>NZ_GL877879.1:328817-420176 GCF_000194155.1 Saccharopolyspora spinosa NRRL 18395 | reverse complement strand
GACCCGGGAATCGGGGTCGGGCTAGCTCGACCTGGCCGCGTCGGGCTCGACCTGGACGGCCCTCGCGAGGGTCCGGGCCAGCTCGTAGCGGTCACGCTCGAACCACGGCCCGCCGCGCTCGACCGCCGCCGCCACCCCCTGCCCCAGCCGTTCCCGGTCCCTGGCCGCCAGGTCGGCGGCCATCGTGGCGACGTAGGCGGCCAGGTTGTCCAACGGCAGCTGGGACAGCAGCTCGGTCGGGACCGGCGCGGCGTACAGCAGCGTTGTCGCCCCGTGCAGGCTCAACGTGGTCATCACGCCACCCCGTCCTGGTCGAAGCTCACGTCGAGCTGGCCGCCGATGACCGGATCGCGGGGGCTGGGCCCCCGGTTCGGGTGCACGCCGCGCCGGATCTCCTCCCACGTCACGATCGGGAAGTTCCGCGACCACACCTCGGCCAGGCCCAGCGCTTCCGGCGTGGTGCCGTAGACCGTGGCCAGCAGGTCCCGGTAGGTCTGCGAGACCGTGAGCTTGCCCTGTTCCCACCCGCAGATCAGGCCCTTGAGCGTGCCCAAAGCACCCAACCGGATGCCCCGCGCCTCCGCCGCCCTGATCACGTGGCTGGCCAGCTCGCCCTGAGTCCACCCGAGCATCTGCCGGACCTGCCGCAGCTTCGTCACCTTGGCGGCCATCACCGGCTCACCTTCGCCCGCGACCGCTTCCGCTGGGCCGGGGCCGACACCGGGGAGAAGATCTCCGCGACCCGCGCCCGGATGGCCTGCGCCAACTCGTATTCCTCGGTGCCGGGCTCCAGCTCGGCCATTTCCAGCCTGTTCGACTCGATGTTCTCCGCCGAGTCGTTGAACAGCGTGTCGAACAGCACCTCCCGGGCCCACGCCTCGTCGTCGAGGTCCGACAGCAGCCCGCCATCAGCGTGAGCTGCATGGCGGGCGGGGTGTCGTTGAACTCCCGGTGAGCTGCGGTGAACTCGGTGACCTGCCCGTTGGCCATGCCGTAAGCCTGCTTCGCCATCTCAGGCCACCTCCCCAACCTGCACACCCTGCGCGTCGTCAGCAGCCTCAGCGGCCGACTCGTCCCCGGTCACAAACGCCTCGTAGGCGGCCTGCGCACACTTCTCCAGGTAGATGTTCAGCGCCTCACCGGGGATCCGGATCGTGCCCTTGCCGGTGCCCAGCTTCAGCGCGTCCAGGTCGCCGGACTCGATCGCCCGGTAGATCGTGTTCACCGAAACGTCAAACATCTCGGCTACTGCCTTCACCCGGTACATCCCGCTATCCTCGAACTGCATCGATGCTCCCAACGTTTCGATGTCCGCCCCGGCTGGTGTTGCTGCACCGGTCGGGGCTTTCTCGTTTCCCTGTGCTCCCTGGGAGGAGTGGGACACGAGAGACGTTAGCCATGTCTGTCAAGACTGTCAACACACTTGGTTGTCTGTCAGTGTTGCTTGACCCCTCTGTACCCTGCCTGACATGGGCAAACTCGATCCGAAAAATCCCCAGCCGCCATACCTTCAGATCGCCGAAGACCTCATGTCCTCCATCCGCAACGGCGCGCTGAGTCCGGGCGATTCGCTGCCCTCCTACAACACTCTCGCCACCCAGTACGGCGTCGCGGTCGGAACCGTGCGCAGCGCGCTCGATGTCCTTCGCGATCGATCGGTGATCGTGACTCGGCACGGCACCGGCTCGTTTGTCCATCCCGACCTCGACATTGCGACGCTTCCCCCCTCGATTGATCGCCCAGTCGCGGTACAGGCCGCCGACCTCGCAGAAGTCTTGCGTCTCCTGCATGACATCAGCGAGCGCCTGGCGGTTCTGGAGAGTCGGCTCGGCACCGACTAACCACCGACGGCACGCCGTCACCGCATGACCTCTCGGAAGAACGAAACAAGCCCCTCAACGGCGCTGCCGACCAAGTCGAACGCAGCCTGAGCGAACGTTGCGGCGTCGTTGGGGTACTTGACCACCAGCACGACGAGCGCCACTCCCACCAGCGACCAGAGCAGCTTCGACAGAGCGCCCCCGCCGGCCTTCGGCATCATCGGCAACGAGTTCTTCGCCATCACAGTCTCCATCCCTCGATCAGCGACTCAGACAGTCCACTGCGGACCGCCTGATTGCTGGTTTTGCTCACGTCCCAAGGAAACCGGGGGCTGCGGGGTTGCAATAAGGTCGTGTCGAGTACCCACGCTGGGTAAACTCGCGAGTAACAAGTGCGGAGCTGCCGCCAAAGGGGGACGATCGACGTGGCAAGGCAACGACCATCGGACCACCTACCGCCTGAAGCCCTCTCCCGCCCTGAATTCGTCCAGGCATGCGCCGAACGGAACCTCGGCGAAGTGCTCCGCCTAGCGAAGCGCTGGGGCGGGGTGGGCTTCAGTGCCTCTCATCTGGCAAGGCGGTGCGAGCTGACGGTTTCCAGGGTTCAGGACTACATCAGCGGGCGGGTTCAAGCGCAGCGCGTGGAACTCTTCGAGCGAGTTGCGGACGGGTTGCATATTCCCGGATCGATGCTCGATCTCGCCCCCCGCCCTTGGGAGCGGCAGCCCGCCCAGGTGCAGGAAGTTGCCGACGCTAAGAGCACTGAAACCGCGAGCGGAAACGGAGACTCTTCGGTGTTGCGACGCGACTTCATGAAGCTAGGGGCTGGAATTGCGGCTACGGCGCTGGGAACGCAACTGCCAGGAGGTATTCCCTCAGGGACGGCGGGAAACCGTGTCGGGTCCAGCACAGTTGCCGAGCTAAAAGACAACATCGTTCGCCTTCGCCGACTTGACGACCACCTTGGTGGCGCCGACACCTACCGGCTGTATCGAGCGGAAGTCGAGAAGACAGCGAAGCTGCTAAAGGGCGGGAGCTTTTCGGGTGCGACACAGCGAGAATTGCTGAACCTCTTTGCCGAACAAGCCCAGCAAACTGGTTGGGCCGCTTTCGACGCTGGATGGCACGCGGAGGCAAAGCAACTCTTCGAGCGGAGCTACAGCGCGGCGAAAGAAGCGAACAACGCTGAGCTTGCCGGAAACGCATTAGCTCTTCGCTCGTACCAGCTTCTATCCACGGGAACTGCGGCAACTGACCTCACCGACAAGTCTCTCGCGATCGCAAAAAGCAGTGGAGAGCCAGCAGTGCAATCCCTACTTTTCCAGCGTGGCGCGTGGACCTACGCCGTCGCCGGGCAAGCCGAGCAAGCAGCCCGAGCTCTAGGAAATGCAGAAGAAGCGCTAGCGAATGGTAACAATGGCGGAACCGCCCCGGATTGGGCTGCATGGGCGCACAACTCGACCGAGTTTCAGATCATGGTGGGTCGATGCTGGACAGAACTTCGTCGACCGCTCCGCGCCGTTCCAGCCTTGGAAGCCGCAATGGCCAAGTACGACGACAGCCATGCTCGCGACAAGGCGCTGTACCTCTCGTGGCTGGCCGATTCCTACATAGATGCTGGTGAAATCGAGCCTGCGGCGACCGCGCTTGGCCGCGCATTCGACCTGTCAGCGAACATCGCTTCCGCCCGACCCCAACAGCGCCTTACTGCTGTGCTCGACAGGTTCGAAGACCACAAGGAAGTGGCAGGCGTCGCTGACTTACTTGCTCGTCGTCCGCCCAACCCAGTCCAGGTACGGCGCTAGACCAGCCGCAAGTGGCAGTGCAGTGATCTCGGGGTTCGTCCACTCATGCCGTGCAACAAGCAGCTGCTCCAGCTCCTTGTAGCGATCCTCGGTGGTCTTGAGGACGACCTGCCACTCTTCGCCGGTACCGAACTCGCCGAGGTGCCAGAACACGCTAGTCACTGGGCCGACGACCTGCCCACCAGCGGCTAGCCGGGCTTCCACGGCAGCACGCGCGAGCGCGGTCGCCAATTCCTTCGTTGGGGCGGCTACCTGTACCTGCCAAACCTGGGTCATGCGCGTGAGCGTATCGACTCGACAGGCCAGGCGGGAGGCTGAACCTGGGCCGGGGCAGGGGAGCTAGAAGAGGCTGGAACAGTGGGGGGATGGCTGGCGGCTGAGACTGCCCTCTAGGCCCTAGACCGCTGCTCACGGCCCGGATGGGTGTCTAGCGGCCCCTCTAGGTCTAGAGGGGCCGGGTTCTAGGCCTAGAGGACTGCCCGAGGCGTGGTTCAGCGGTCCGTAGGACGTCGATCGGCCGCTGAACCGCCTCGAAGCTACCGCGTGGTCTCTGTGCCTCAGCTGGGCTCTCAAAAGGCGCTGAGATCACCGTAGACGCCACGAACGCGCCGGGGCTATGTCGCTGGACCCGTCAGCACGAACACGAGCTCTCAGCCCGTCGAGATGATCGGCTCAGTTTCCGTCTCAGTCCGCACCCGTGCCAGCCATCCCCCACTGTTTCAGCCATGCCTGCGACCAGCGCGTTTGCACGGCTGAGAACCGGTGCGAACTATATTCCGGAGAACTTGTAAGCGGACGGTCAGGGGTTCGAGTCCCCTCAGCGGCTCCGACCGTACCCAACCAGCGCTTTTGACGAAGCCACCCGATCTGTCGAATTCAGCACACCGCCCCGCCCGGCAGCGGCCGAGCGGGGCGTTTCGTTCGGGCCGTCAACGCCCCTGGAGCGCCTTCACGTTGTCGGCGAAGGTCCAGGGACTTGGCGCCGTCCCAGTTGATCGACCAGGTCATCAGGCCCTTCAGGCTGCCGTTGTAGTGGTTCCAGGCCTGGGCGACCAGGTCGGGCGACATGTGACCGCCGCCCGCGCCCGGCTGGGCCGGCAGCCCGGGAACCTGCTTGTCGTAGGGAACCCGGATCGTGGTGCCCTGGACGACCAGCCCCTTGTCCAGGCAATCCGTCTGCACCGTGAATCCCTGCACCGTGCCGGCTTGGTACGAATCACCCGAACAGCCGTACATGCTGCCGTTGTAGTACTGCATGTTCAGCCACCAGAGCCGGCCGTTGTCCGCGTACTTCTTCACGATCGGCAGGTATGCGCCCCAGATCGATCCATAGGTCCCGCTGCCGCCGGTGACGTACGCGGTTTCCGGAGCCATCGTCAACCCGAATTCCGGGGGCAACTTGGCGAGCACGCCGTCGATGATGCGGATCAGGTTGGCCTGCGACGGCGAGAGTTCGTTGATGTTGCCGCTGCCGCTGAGGCCGGTCTCGATGTCGATGTCGATGCCGTCGAAGTTGTACTTCTGCAGGATTGGCACCACGGTCTCGACGAACCGGTCGGCGACGGCGCTGGAGGACAGGTCGATCCCCGCCGTCGCGCCGCCGATGGACATCAGGATCGTGAGCCCGTCCGCCTTGGCCTGGCACATCTCGGCCGGCGTGGCCACCTTCACCGTGCTGTCCATCCCGTCCTCCCACAGGACGCTGCCGTCCGAGCGGATGACCGGGAAAGCCGCGTTGATCACGTTGTAGCCGTGCTCGCGAATGGCCGGATCCGTGATTGGGGTCCAGCCGAACGGCGGGTGCACCCCGTTTACGGCGCCGTCCCAGTTTTCCCAGTACCCGTGGAGCACCTTGCCCGCCGGTTTCGATTTCACCGGACAGGTTTCCGCCGCCGGTCCAGGGTTCGAGGCGTCCGCCGCCTGCGGCGCCTCGTACCCCGCGGCGACCTGGGAGAACGACATAGCGGCGACGAACGACGCCACCAATCGGGTTCTCCGCAGGCGTTTCTTCCGACCAACCATTCCCGGCCCCCTCCGCGACAGGACCAATTTCGGAATTGGTCCGGGTCCGATGAAACCCGCTCGTCGTCCACCAAGAACTTTTATGACAAATTCCGCGACCGGAAACAAGGGTTGAAGAAATGTGGTATTTACCAATTTGCGCTGTCGTCCTCCGAGCTCTTCTCGATCATCGGCCGGGAAACGCACCATCCGATTCGCGGACCTGCCGGTCGAGGAGCGGGCGGCCCGGATGCGGGCAGCTGGCCGGCAACGCGCAAGATCGCTGGTCCGGGATTCAGCGCGCATCATGGCTTCATGGCCGCCGAAACCACGATGACGGACAAGCTGTTCCGCGTCGCCGTGCTACTCAAGGGACTGGACGGCGCGGTGCAGCTGATCGGTGGGGTGCTGCTGATCTTCTTGTCCCCCGACACCGTCACCCGGTTCGCGCACGCCGTCGTCACGCGGGACCTGCTGGGCCCGCCGGCGGGATCGCTGGCCGGGCACTTCGAGGAAGCTGCGCAGCACTTCGCCAGCGGCGGCAGCACGTTCGTGATCGCCTACCTGATCGCCCACGGCGTGATCAAGATCGGCCTGGTGATCGGCCTGCTGCTCAAGATCATGCCGCTGTACCCGGTGGCGCTGACCGCCCTGGGCCTGTTCGTGATCTTCGAGGTGCTGCGCGCGGTGCAGACGAGGTCGATCGCGCTGCCGTTCTTCGCGGCGCTGGATGTGGTGATCATCATCCTCGTGCTCCGGGAATACCTCGAATTGCGCCGCCGGTCCCAGTGACCCGGGCCGCGGATTGCGCCACGCTGGAGGTGCCGGGTTGTGGCCGACTCCGGAGGTGGCCATGCGGCGACGGCAGCACGACGAGCCGGTGCTGATCACCGATGCGGCGCCGTCCCTCGACGAGGAGCAGCGGCATCGCAAACGGGTCTACGCCGTGCTGATGGTGGTGCACCTGGTGGGCTTCACCGCCGCCGGGCTGCTGGCGCACATCTGGTGGCTCGCGCTCGGCATCGTGGCCGTCACCGGCGCTCTGCCGTGGGTCGCGGTCGTCCTGGCCAACGACCGCACGTCCCAGCGCGGTCAGCGCCGGATGCGACGCGTGGGCGGCCCCGCCATCGAGGACCGCCACCACGACCAGATCGATATTTGACGCCGCGAACCCCGTCTGGTGCGCCGCTGCCGCACCACCACCACCAGCAGCAGAATCCCGGCAAGTACGAGGCGGGCACGTCAGACCAGTCGGCTTGGCCGAGGCGGTCGGCTTCGTTATGAGTCGTCGTCATGAGTCGAGTCGGTGTCGCCGTCGTAGGCGTCGGCTTCGCCGCCCCGGGCCGCCGATACGAAGACCGAGCCACCGCTGTCGACGCGAGTTGATCTCCACCACGTTTCCGGAATACGGGAATTCAGCACGCTCGTTCAACTTCTCCCACGCCGCAGAGCTTGATCAATTTCGATCATTTCGCCAGTAATTGGCAAGTTGTGCCCAAGCGATGGACAACTTCACTCGATCGAGCGAAGAGTCTGCTTTCGGTTCGAACCAGTTGCCGCCGACCTGGCCCTGGGCAACATCGACCACGCGATGCAGACCGAGTACTCGCTGCCGGGCTCGTCCGGCGACGTCCAGCCCGGCCAGACCGTGCAGACCGTGCAGACCGTGCAGACCTACGGCTGCGGCGCGACCTGCACCGACCGCCCGGAGACCGAGTGTCAGTCGCAGATCCTCAAGGTCGCCGACGTGAACGTGACCGACATTGCGTGCAGCGACTACCGTGGCGGTACCGCGGTGTGCGCCAGCGCGGCGAAGGCATCCCGGCCGACGGTGGCTCCGGTGGCCCGATGTTCGCAGGGAACGTACAGGTGGGCGCGGCCTCGACCGGTGACCGGCAGACCACCACCGCCTACACCAACGTCACCGAGTACCGCGACTGGATCCAGTCCCTGGCGGGCATGCCGCAGCTCACGGGAGGGCGGTCCGCCCGGGCGTGTGCCAGCCTGGGAAAGCCGCCGCTTCAACATGTTCACCTGATTACCGGAGTTTGAATTTTCGAAAAACGGGTACGGTGCACTTGAGTATCGTATTAGATACACCCTTTCCCCAGGTCAGGGCGCTGACAAATGATCGAGTTCATAATCACCAACGCTCTCCTTAGCATCGACTTCGGGCGAATTGCAACGTTTCTGTAGTGCTTCTCACGTGCAAAATTACATCTCGCCTGGTAGATCGGTAGTTATCGCGTCGACAGCCTGGCGCGTTACGGATGGTCTGTTAAGTTGGCAAAGCATGACCGGCGATAAACCGAGCCATAACATCGACAACGGGAATGGCGGAGGCGGTTCAGCCGGGCGGTTGGAGATCGACACTCCGGTCGTCTCGGACGGCCCTGCGCTCTACCGAATCACTCGTGATTCGGCAGTGCTGGATGTGAACTCGTCCTACGCATATTTGTTGTGGTGCCGGGACTTCGCGCAAACCTCCGCGGTGGCACGCATCGACGGTGCGGTCGTGGGATTCGTGACCGGATACGTCCGGCCCGACGCCCCCGACACGCTCGTCGTGTGGCAGATCGCCGTCGATGCATCCCAGCGCGGTGGTGGCGTGGCAGGTCGGCTCCTGGGCCACCTGGTTGATCGCGGGCTGGCGCACGGTGTTCGCTACCTGGAGACGACGATCACGGCGGACAACGCCGCGTCGATCAACCTGTTCACCGCGCTGGCGCGCAAGCGCGCGGCGAACCTGGAGCGCAGCGAACTGTTCGCCGCCGACCTGTTCCCGGATGCGCACCTGGGGGAGGACCTGTACCGCATCGGGCCGTTCGAGCCCGTCCCGGCCGCCGCGGCCGGATCCTGACCGCTGCCGCCGTCAGTACCGGCACGAAATCTTGTTCTTGAGGTGCCGGGGCGCGCGAAGCGCGCGCTGCCCGGCCGAACGGAGGATCGTGAACGACATCTTCGCAACCCTGGAATCGGAAGTCCGCAGCTACAGCCGAACCTGGCCGACGGTCTTCGACCGCGCCGGCGGCAGCTACCTCTACGACGAAGACGGCACCGCCTACCTGGACTTCTTCGCCGGTGCCGGCGCGCTCAACTACGGGCACAACAACCCGTTGTTGAAACGAAAACTGATCGAGTACATCGAGCGCGACGGGGTGACCCACGGCCTCGACCAGTCCACTGTGGCCAAACGCGCGTTCCTGGAAGCCTTCCGGGACAACGTGCTCAAGCCGCGCGGGTACAACTACAAGGTCCAGTTCCCCGGCCCGACGGGCACCAACTCGGTGGAGTCGGCGCTGAAGCTCGTCCGCAAGATCACCGGGCGGGAATCGATCATCAGCTTCACCAACGCCTTCCACGGCATGACGCTGGGCTCACTGTCGGTCACCGGCAACTCGATGAAGCGCGGCGGCGCCGGCATCCCGCTGGTGCACGCCACCCCGATGCCCTACGACGACTACTTCGACGGCCAGGTCCCCGACTTCCTCTACTTCGAGAAGATGCTGGAAGACAGCGGCAGCGGCCTCAACGAGCCCGCCGCGGTGATCGTCGAGACGCTGCAGGGCGAGGGCGGCATCAACTCGTCGCGGCCGGAGTGGCTGCGCGGGCTCTACGACCTGTGCCAGAAGCACGGCATGCTGATGATCGTCGACGACGTGCAGATGGGCTGCGGTCGCACCGGCCCGTTCTTCAGCTTCGAGGAAGCGGGCATCCAGCCCGACATCGTCTGCCTGTCCAAGTCCATCGGGGGCTACGGGCTGCCGATGGCGCTGACGCTGATCAAGCCGGAGCACGACGTCTGGGAACCGGGCGAGCACAACGGCACCTTCCGCGGCAACAACCCGGCGTTCATCACCGCCACGGAGGCGCTGAAGCAGTACTGGGCCGACGACGCGCTGGAGAAGTCCACCATCGCCAAGGGCGAGCGGGTCGGCGAGGTGTTCGAAGAGATCGCTGCCAAGCACGGCGGCGCGGTGGCCAAGGGCCGCGGCCTGGCGCGCGGGCTCGGCTTCGAGGACACCAACGTCGCGGGCAAGGTCTCCAAGGCTGCGTTCGATCGCAAGCTGCTGCTGGAGACCTCAGGACCCAGCAACGAGGTCGTGAAGGTCATGCCGCCGTTGACCGTGTCGGATGACGAACTGGAGCAGGGGCTACAGATCGTCCGAGAATCGGTGCAGGCTGTCCTGGCCTGACTCGGCAACCGAATCGCAGCGATCGGACCGTTCACCTCGCCAGACGGCGTGAACAGGCCGATCGCTGCACTGCGGCAGAGCAGAACGAGGATCCATTGGAGGAAATGTGATCGTCCGGCACCTCTCGGACATTGAGGACACCGACGCCGACATCAAGACCGAGAACTGGCGCAGCAAGCGCATCGTGCTGGCCAAGGAGAAGGTCGGCTTCTCGGTGCATGAAACCACCCTCTACGCCGGCACGGTGAACGACTTCTGGTACGCCAACCACATCGAGGCGGTGTTCATCACCGAAGGCGACGGTGAAATCGAGGACAAGGCGACCGGCGAGCTGCTGAACAACCACGACAAGCACCAGGTCCGGCCCCGCACGACCATGCGCACGGTGTGCGTGTTCAACCCGCCCGTGACCGGGCGCGAGGTGCACGACGAGCACGGCGTGTACCCGCTGGTCGTCGAGGACGACGAGACACCCGTCGCAGGCTGATCCGGGCGACCGAGCTTGTTGACCGCGCGTGGCGGGTAACCGGAAACGGTTGCCCGCCACGCGCGTTGACGGGTCTTCCCCACGCGCGGACGTGGGGAATTGCGGGCGCATCCAGAATGCGCCGCTTCTAACCGAGGAACCGAGAAAAGGCGGCGGTGCCACCGGCACCAGCCGCTCCGGCGGGAATTCGCGAAGGAGGCGCAAACATGACCGTCGCTGATCTGAGCACCCAAGACCGCTACCCGACCCGGGTGGACGCCGAGCCGGCAATGATCCGGCGCTCCGATCCCACCGTCTGGCCCGGCGTGACGGCCGGCCCGGCCACCGCGGAGGAGCTCGCGGGGCACGAGGCCAAGGGCTTCCACGTCGTAGAGGGCTTGTTGTCCCCGGCCGAGGTGCAGACGTACTGGCGGGAGCTGGAGCGGCTCACGCGGGATCCGGGGGTGCGGGCCGACGAACGCACCATCGTGGAGCGCAGCTCCGACGAGGTCCGCTCGATCTTCGAGGTGCACTGGATGAGCGAGCTGATCGCCGAGCTGGTGCGGGACCCGCGAGTCCTGGACCGGGCCCGTCAGATCCTCGGATCTGACGTGTACGTGCACCAGAGCCGGATCAACTACATGCCCGGGTACCGGGGCACCGGCTTCTACTGGCACTCCGATTTCGAGACCTGGCACGCCGAGGACGGCATGCCGGCGATGCGCGCGGTGAGCATTTCGATCGCGCTGACCGACAACTACCCCTTCAACGGCGGCCTGATGATCATGCCCGGCTCGCACCGGACCTTCGTGTCCTGCGTGGGCGAGACACCGGACGACAACTACAAGTCGTCGCTTAAGGAACAGTGGGTCGGGGTACCGACGGAGGACGACATCACCAAGCTCGCCTACGAGCACGACATCGAGCAGTTCACCGGCCAAGCGGGGTCGGCGCTGTGGTTCGACTCGAACTGCATGCACGGATCGGGCAACAACATCACGCCGTTCCCGCGCTCGAACATCTTCGTGGTGTTCAACAGCGTGGAGAACGCCCTGGTGGACCCGTTCGCGGCGGGTCACCCGCGCCCGGGCTTCATCGCATCCCGCGACCCGGCACCGATCCTGCGCTGACCGACCGAGGCGAGGGGCACCCGCGACCCAGTTACTTGCCAGTCACTTGGTCGCGGGTGCCCTCGCCCGTTCGTTTCGCGCCGTGACATGGATTCGGTTGGCAATCCGCGGCTCAGATCACAAATAGTTTCGTAGCTCTGCGTGATCAGTCGGTTTCGGAATTGTTCGATTACCCCATTTTGACTAATCCAGCCGGGAAACCATCTAAGCCCAGCGGGTTTACTCGACGGTAAGTAATTGTCTGCGGCATATTCCAGCCAGAAAAGAGTATCCGACACACCCATAGGTGGGGTGGCGACGGTTACGCGCCGTGGCCTATGGTGTTCGTTATCAAAATTCCCGGCCTCGTCGGGAAGTTTCCCACCTGGGGTTCAGAAGGGAGGCCTGCGGTACCACCTGGCATGGGTCCTGTTGCAGCGCTTCAACAGGACTCGTCCTGTTGTTGTCAGGCCCGGCACCAGTCGGGCCGCGTTCGGCGTACGCCGAACGTTGGGATCAACAACGAAAGGAACATGCAGGTGAACCGCAAGAAGGCCCGGAAGGCACGTCAGGCTCGTCGTCGGCGGGGCGCAGCAAAGCGCCCGGCCCGGCCGCGTCGGACGACCCGGGCGCTCCTGCTGCTGATGCTGCGGGTCTCGTTGTGGTGGCTCGTCACTTGGTTCGACGACCACAGCTGATCCCCTTCGGGGGCGGGTTGAAGTGCCAGCTTCGGCCCGCCCCATCCCAGCCGACGCACCGCTAGGGCGCATCGTGCACGTGCAGTTACGGACAGTTGATCCGCAATCGCAATGCGCGGTCAGACTATCGGATTCCGGTCTCGCACGACACGGCGATCGGCAAAAAATAGTACGTGTGTCCGGCTACAAAAACTGCCGAGTTGCGCTGAAGCTGACCGGACGTTCCGCATTGCGAATTTCGATAAAAGGTCGCCGAAATCCCGGAAGGATCAGCGCACGGGGTGGGCGGCGAGGACTGCGCCTACCTGGTCGGCTACCGCCGGGTCGAGCATCGGGTAGCGGCCGCCGGCGACGAAGCGTTCGGACAGTTCGAACGTGACCACCTCGCCTTCGGCGAGCAGTTGGCCCGCCGCCACCGGGTCCACCGCGACGTTGTCCGGGTGCGTGATGGTGATGTTCGCGAACGTCGCGGCCAGGTACGGGCTGGCGAACTGGGTGAACGAGTCGCCGACCATCCGCACCGGCTGGGCGATCATGCCCGGCTTCGGCTGCGACTCCAGGTGCAGCGGCTGGTGGAAGTCGCTGGGCTTGAACTGCGTGTTGTCCGCCGCCCCGCCGTCGGGCGCCAGCGAGTACGCCTGGATCGGCACGGTCCGGTCCTGCCCGAGCAGGTCCGGGATGTCCGCGCTGTGCGGGTACTGGCGGGACGGCCGGACCTTCCAGCTGCTCGTCACGCCCGGCTGCAGGCGCTCGGCGAGCTGGTACGTCATGGTGATACCGCCCTCGTGGGTCCAGTGCGTGTCGATGTCGTGGTAGATCGGCCGCTGGTTGCGCGCCGCGACATCGCGCAGCTGGGCGCGCAGGTCGACCGCGCCGGTCGCGGCCGGCACCCGGCGCCAGAACTCCTCGCGGGCCTTCGTCGAGCAGTCCTTCCCGGCGTAGTCGTCCGGCATGTTCTCCGGGTACTCGGTGGACTTGTCAGGGGCGATGACCAGCTGGAACTTCCGGCCCGACGCCTCCACCACGGACCGCCAGCGGCGCAGTCCGGCGATCACCTGGTCCGTGGTCCGCTTCGGCACGCACCGGTAGGCCACGTCGTGGCCGAGGTACAGCCAGCCGTTCTTGCCCTCGATGACGGCGGGGAACACGTTCTCGTCGATCGGCGGCTTCTCGTCCACCTGCCCGGCACCGACCGGCGAGGTGTGCGAGCCGCTGGCCAGCCGGGCGGGCTCCCCGAATACTCCGCGGCTTAACGCGTTAACCGACTGCACCGCGCCCTTGCGGAACGGCAGGTTCTCGGTGGCCCAGGCGTTCAGCCCGGTGAAGAACCCCCAACCGTCGGTGACGCTGGGGAAAGCGGCCAGCGGGCGGTTCTCCAGCTGCTCGGCGCGCGCCCCAAAGACCCAGGTCACCACCGGCGCGGTGACGAACAGCACGGCGCAAACGAGCGCGGCCAGCTGGCGCCTGCCGTGCCGGGGCCGGTGCAGCGGATGCTCCCGCGGCAACCACGCCTCGTGGACCGGGGGAAGATCGGAGTGCTCCTGCCGCGACACGGAACCCACGTTAACCGGGTACGCAGCGCGACCGGCCGAGAACTCGCGGATCTCCTGCACAGCGGCGCGCGAGCGGGTCCGGCGGTAGCGTCCGCGCCCCCATGCTCAGCGGCTCGGGGCGCCAACCGACGACGTCCGCGTAGAAATCCGGGGATCGCCGCGAACAACGTCAACGCCGTCGGACCGGTACCGCATGGTCGGCGAGCACCTGCCAAGCGCCAAGGTCTGTTCGGGCAGTGCGACCGGTGGGTGTGATGATCGGGTGCCGGGATGACCCTTTTGCAGGTCCCTCAATAGCGTGTTACTCCTGACCTGCAACAACTCGTAGCAGCGTCTGGGGAAGGCGTACGGTAATGCATGAACATCCTTATGCGGCAACGCTTTCCGCGATCAGGTCACTCCACGTCCAGTGGTCCGCGGAAGCAGAACTGACATCCGATCCAGCGCATGCCGCTGTGTTATACCGTCGCCTGCTCGAACTTGCCGACACCGTAGCCCGGCTGGTCGCCTACGAACAGTTCCACCTCGAACAAGTGCGCAACACGATCCCGCCGCAACAATTTGTTTTGATCACTGGCACGAAGCCACGAGCAGGCAACCCCGTACATGGCGAAACGGGTTCGGTGCCAGCCGGAGTGGCAAGATGATCACTTCGGCTGCCCAGCACCGTTATTCGACGGCTCGCCCAAGTGCAGTGGAGTCAGGGCGCCCGTGGTCCAGATCTCCATCTCGGCGGCACCTGCGGGGCCCGCCTGCCTTCCGCTCGCGCCCGGCCATCGGCGGTGGGTTGGCGGGTGGCCGGTGACTGAGCGTATCCGTCTTGGGCTCGACTTGGTCCGCTACCGTGGCGCTATGAACGACCAGCGAGTGCCCGGTGGGGTGGTCCACCAGTTGCCCGCAGACCTGCGCAAGGCGCTGATCGCCAACACCACGGCACTCGATGCCTGGACGGACATCACGCCCTTGGCCCGCAACGAGTTCATCTGCTGGGTCGAGGATGCCAAGCAGGTGACAACCCGAGAGCGCCGTATTCGCCGGACCCAGGAGGAGCTGACAGAAGGCAAACGCCGGCCCTGCTGTTGGCCGGGATGCAAACACCGCGAACGCACCGGCAAGTAGCGGACGACGCACGACTGTCCACCACCGGCCCCGCAGACGATGCGGTCAATCGTGGTGCGTGCCTCACCGTTCAACGCGCTGTCCGACTACCTCGGGCAGTTCGATCCGGCTTCACACTGAAGGTCTACACCCGGCAACATGCCTGGTCAGGGCGCGATCTTCGTCAGAACTGGTAGTACAGGAAAGGGCTAAAGGAGCCGGTGGCGACGAGGAGGCCCGCGTAGCCGAGGCCGAGGGTCAGGACTCCGATCCGGAGGGCGTCGGCCTGCGGGGTTCGGACCGCTTCCAGGAACGGGCCGGTGCCCGAGTTCGCCGGGAGCGCCACGACCACCAGCGCCAGCAGGAGGAACACGAGGCGCTGATTCGTCACCGACGCCGACACGATGTCCGTCAGGCCCGCGAAATCCGGCACCAGCATGTGGCCCAGCATCACGAACGCGCTGCCCAGGTCCGGCGACCGGAAGAACACCCAGCCGACCACCACCAGCAGCAGCGTCAGCGCGCGGCGGCCGAGGCGGGCCCGGATGCCGCTCGGCGCGTGCGACCAGCCGAAGGCGCGCTCGACCATCAGCAGCGCGCCGTGGAACAGCCCCCACACCAGGTACGTCCACGCCGCGCCGTGCCAGAAACCGGTCAGCACGAAGATGATCGCCAGGTTCCGGTAGGTGCGCGCGGTGCCCCGGCGGTTGCCGCCCAGCGGGATGTAGACGTAGTCCCGGAACCAGCGCGACAGCGACATGTGCCAGCGCCGCCAGAACTCCGTGATCGTCACCGACGAGTAGGGCCGGGCGAAGTTTTCCGGCAGCCGGAACCCGAGCATCCGGCCCAGCCCGATCGCCATGTCCGAGTAGCCGGAGAAATCGAAGTACAGCTGCATCGCGTAGCCGATCGCACCGAGCCAGGCGATCGCGAAGGTCATGTCCTCGTTCGGGGTGGCGAAGCAGGCATCCACCATCGGCGCCAGCGTGTCGGCGATGACGACCTTCTTCGTCAGGCCCCACGCGAAGCGGGGGAAGCCCGCCGCGATGTCGTCGAGCCGGTGGGTGCGCCACTGCGGCAGCTGGTCGGCGATCTCCCGGTAGCGCACAATCGGACCGGCCACCAGCTGCGGGAACATCGCGATGTAGGTGACGAACGAGACCGGGTCGCGCAGCGCCGGGCGCTCTCCGCGGTAGATGTCCACCACGTAGGAGATGTGGTGGAACGTGTAGAAGGAGATCCCGATCGGCAGCGCCAGGTGCAGCACCGGGAAGTCGCCGCCGAACCACTGGGTCAGCACCGCCAGCTGCGCGGTGGCGAACCCGGCGTACTTCCACACCGCCAGGATCGTCAGGTTGAACGCGACGGTGCCGATCAGCAGCCACTTCCGCCGGTTCCGCTCGATGCCCCACTCGTCGGGTTCCAGGTGCCGCCCGGCGAAGTAGTTCACCACGATGCAGGCCAGCAGCAGCAGTGTCGTCCCGCCCGCGCCGCTGGCGTAGAACAGCAGGCTGGCGACTGCGATCACGGCGTTGCGTCCGCTGCGGGGTGCGATCAGCACAGCCGCGAGCACGGCCGGCAGGAAGTACCAGAGGAACAGCGGACTTGCGAACGACATCGGGGGCCTCGGGGTGCGGGAGGCCCGCGCCTCCCCTTTTGAGCGGGGTTCAGCTTTCTTGCTCGTCGGACTCTAGCCGAGCTCCGAACGTTCCCGGCCCGGAATGCGACGGGTCCAAATCCCGGACAGCCGGTGCCGCGATCACCTAGCCTGGGGTTCATGAACGCTCCGCCGCCTCCCGGTTGGTACCCGGACCAGGCAGATCAGCGTTATGTGCGCTGGTGGGACGGTAGGCAGTGGACCCAGCACGTCCAGCCCGCCCAGCACCCGCAGCAATACGCCCAGCAGCACCCGGCAGCACAGCAGAACGACGCGTCGGCCATCGAGCTCGCGATGGGCGGCACCGGCGACACCGCGTCCATCCAGCACCAGGTGCAGCAGCGGGCCGGCGTCGGAGGCGCGGTCGCAGGCGGCGGCACGCTGTTCACCGAGCCGGTTCTGGTGATCAACCAGAAGGCGAAGCTGATCGAGGTGGCGAACGAGTACGCGGTCTACGACCAGCACGGGCGCCAGCTCGGTTCGGTCATGCAGGTCGGCCAGAGCGGCGCGCAGAAGGCGCTGCGGATGCTCACCAAGCTCGACTCGCTGATGACCGTGACGCTGGAGATCCGCGACATCACCGGCCGCCCGGTCCTGGTGCTGACCCGCCCGGCGACCATGTGGAAGGGCACGGTCCACGTGCAGCGCCCGGACCAGTCGCCGGTCGGGGACATCAAGCTGACGAACGTCTGGGGCAAGGCCCGGTTCGACTTCGAGGTCAACGGGCAGCGCATCGGCGGCCTGCACGCCGAGAACTTGCGCGCCTGGGACATCAAGGTGCTCGACCACGCCGACGCGGAGATCGGGCGGATCACCAAGACCTGGCAGGGCCTGGCGAAGGCGGCGTTCACCACGGCGGACAACTACGTCCTGCAGATCCACCGGCCGCTGGCGGACCCGCTGCTGAGCATGGTCGTCGCATCAGCCCTGACGGTCGACACGATCCTCAGCCAGAACCAGCGGTAACCTGCAATTTAAAGGCTCTTGTGACGTATGTGTGGGTTAAGTGCGCCCGGGGAGGGCGAGTGTCGGGCCGCCGAGGTTGAGCATGACGAGGGCGATCAGGGCCTGGGGCGTGTGGAACCCGAAGGCCATGCGGGTGAAGAGTCTGATCTTGGTGTTAGTGGACTCGATCAGGCCCTGAGACAGCCCGTGCTCCAGGCTGGCCTCGATGGACGCGCGGATGCGGACCACGGACTTGCAGAGCTTCTGGATGGGTTCCAGGGTGCTGCGCCCGGCCTCTTTGATCCAGGCGTCGAGGATGCGTTTGCCCTGCTTACCCCTGGCTTGGAAGACGATGCGGAGTTTCTCTTTGAACGCGTAGGCCTCGTGGAGGCGGGGGCTGGAAGCCGTGATCCACTTCAGGGTGAGGCTTTGGTCCTGGGTGAGGTTGTCGGGATTTTTCAGCAGGGAGTAGCGGGCGTTTTTGAACTCCCTGGCCAGGTCCTGCCGTGGGGTTTCCGGCTTCGGATCATCGGCAGTGGGGCGGCCGACACGACGGTCCTGTTCTGCGCGTTCGGTGTCGGCGAGTGCTTTGAGGGCACGCCATTCCTGGCGGCGGACGGTATCGATGGCGTCGGTGGCCCAGGCCACGATGTGAAACGGGTCGGCGCACAAGATCGCTTGCGGGGCGCGTTGTGTGACCGTCGAGGCGATCCAGTGCGCCGCGTCAGCGCTGACGTGGGTCAAGGCCGCGGTGCGTTCGGGTCCGAGTTCGTCGAAGAACGTGCTCAACGTGGCGGCGCCCAGGCCCGGCGCGGCCCAGATGACCCGACCGGTGTCGTGGTCGACCACGATCGTCAGATAGCGATGGTTCTTCTTATAGGAAACCTCGTCGATCCCGATCTTGCGGACCCCGTCGAGCAGGTCGATCTCAGCGGAGATGTCGGCCCAGACCCGGTCGATGACCGACCCGACCGTTTTCCATGCGATTCGCAGCAACTCCCGCACGGTTGACTTCGAGGTTCGCACCGCCAGCCACGCCACCTGGGCGTCAAAGACAAGCGTGTGCCCGGCACCATGCCGAGCCCAGGGCACCCGAGCCACAGTCACCCCGTGCTCGGCACAGCGCACCCTGGGCGCGTCGGCTGCCAGCCACATCTGCGTCAGCCCGCAATCCACACTCCGCCACTCACGGCGCCTCCCGCCGTCGTATCCAGGGCTTCTCCGACCGCACCGGCCGCACCGGTCATTGCGGCCAGGACGGCCTTCTTCGAAAGCCACACGCTCGATCACGGTCCTGTCGTCCAGACCCGCCATCGCGCGCCATACACTGACATCCGGCACGTCGTTCGCTCCCTGATCAGCTTGTTGATCTCGCAACCAACAACCTAGCCCAAAGCGACGGCGTGCCTTCATCTTCCGGACCCAACCCCAGGCCACACGCCCACTAATCGATCACAAGAGCCAATTTAAATGAGCGTTTTCCGACCGCTTCTTGCGCAGCGGTGCGGTTAGCGGAACTTCAGCGGCCTTCTCGACTCCGGGATCCCGGACTTGTGCATGAACAATGCACGGCGTCCGGGCCGTCCTCGCGAGAAGACCGCTGAGAACCCCGGCGGTGCGAGCTGCGAGGGCGCGCTAAGGCGGCTACGCCGCTTGCGGCAGCCCCCGTACCGCAGGGCTTCCAGCCAGCATCACGGCTGCGGATCAGCCAAGTGAGGGCCGCGATTTCATCGAAGGTCCGATTTCCATTGAAATCGCAGTCCTCGGGCGTGTCGGCGCACGACACACCGGAAGATGTGGACAACTACCGCAATTTCCATTGAAATCGAGGGTTCGATTTCAATGGAAATTGCGGTTTGGTGGGGCCTGATGATCAGGACCGGCGGCGGCGGGCGACCTCGGCGAGGACCACGCCCGCGGCGACCGAGGCGTTTAGCGACTCCACACCGCTGGCCATCGGAATCGAGACCGTCTGGTCGCAGGTCTCCCGGACCAGCCGCGACAACCCGCGCCCCTCCGAGCCGACGACGACCACCAGCGGCTCCGTGGCCAGCTCCAGTTCATCCGAGGTGATGTCGGCGTCGGCGTCCAGACCGATGACCATCAGCCCGGCGTCCTTCAGGTCCTTCAACGTGCGGGTGAGGTTGACCGCCTTGGCCACCGGCAGCTTCGCTGCAGTGCCCGCGCTGGTGCGCCAGGCGACCGCCGTGATCCCGGCACTACGCCGCTGCGGCACGATCACGCCGTGCGCGCCGAACGCCGCCGCGGACCGGATTACCGCGCCCAGGTTGCGCGGGTCGGTCACGCCGTCGAGCGCGACGATCAGCGGCGGCATCCCGGAATCGCTGGCCGCCGCCAGCACGTCCTCCGGGTGCGCGTAGCTGAACTGCGGCACCTGCAGCGCAAGTCCTTGGTGCAGCGCGTTGTTCGTCATCCGGTCGAGCTCGATGCGCGGCACGTCGACCACGGAGATCCCGCGCGACTTCGCCTCCCGCACCGCCTCGGTGACCCGGTCGTCGATGTCGATGCCCTGCGCCACGTACAGCCCGGTCGCCGGCACGCCGGCCCGGATGCACTCCACCACCGGGTTGCGCCCGGCCACCAGTTCCGGCTGCGCGTCCTGCTGCGCCCGGCGCTTCGTGCGCAGCTGCTCCGTCTTGCTCCGGGCGTCGGCCCGCTTCTTCGCGGGGTGGCTGACCCGGTCCTCCGCCTTCGGCGTCGGGCCCTTGCCGCGCAGCCCCCGACGGCGCTGCCCGCCGGATCCGACGACCATGCCCTTCTTGTTGCTCTTGCGCATGCCGCCGCGGCGTTTGTCGTTGCCAGCCACGTGTTACCCGTCTTTCAATGTCCACATCGGACCGTCGGGGGTGTCCTCGACGGCAATCCCGCTGTCCTGCAACCGATCGCGCAGCAGGTCGGCGGTGGCGAAGTCGCGCTCCTTGCGCGCCTGCTGGCGTTGTTCCAGGAGGGCCTCGACCAGGTCGGACAACGCGCGGTGCGCGGCGTCGTCCGCGCCGGAGTCGTCAGCCCACTGCTCGGACAGCGGGTCCAACCCGAGCACGTTCGTCATGGCCCGCACCGACGCTGCCGCGTCCCGGGCCGCCTCGTCGCCGCCGCGGTCCAGGGCGGCGTTGCCTTCCCGGATCGCGTTGTGCACCGCCGCGATCGCCTGCGGCGTCGACAGGTCGTCGTCCATCGCCGCAGTGAACTCCGCGGCCAGCGCGCCGGGCTCGACGCTGCCGGCGCGCTGGCCGACGCGGCGGACGAACGACTCGATGCGGTGGTACGCGGCGACCGCTTCGGCCAGCCCCGCCTCGGAGAACTCGATCGTGGACCGGTAGTGCGGGGTGACCAGGTAGTAGCGCAGCTCGGCCGCGCGGGCGCGCTGGAGCACGGCCGGGATGGACAGGGTGTTGCCGAGCGACTTCGACATCTTCTCACCGCTCATGGTCACCCAGGCGTTGTGCATCCAGTACTGCGCGAAGCCGTCCCCGGCCGCATTCGACTGCGCCAGCTCGTTCTCGTGGTGCGGGAACACCAGGTCCAGGCCGCCGCCGTGGATGTCGAACTCGCTGCCGAGGTAGAAGGTGGCCATCGCCGAGCACTCCAGATGCCAGCCCGGCCGGCCGTGGCCCCACGGCGTCGGCCAGCTCGGCTCGCCCGGCTTGGCGCCCTTCCACAGCGTGAAGTCGCGCGGGTCGCGCTTGCCGCTGGCCAGGGTCTCGCCCTGCTGCACCTCTTCGAGGCGCTGCCCGGAAAGCTTGCCGTAGTGGTCGGCGTAGGAGGCCACCGAGAAATAGACGTCGCCACCAGCCGCGTAGGCGTGCCCCTTGTCGATCAGCCGCTGGATCAGGTCGGCCATCTGCGTGACGTGCCCGGTCGCGCGCGGCAGCACCGACGGCGGCTGGCAGCCGAGCTGGTCGTAGGCCCACTCGAAGGCGCGCTCGTGCGTCGCGGCCCACTCCCACCACGGGCGGCCGGCCTCGGCCGCCTTGGTGAGGATCTTGTCGTCGATGTCGGTGACGTTGCGGACCAGGCGCACGTCGTGGCCGGTGTGCTGCAGCCAGCGGCGCAACACGTCGAAGTTCAGGCCGCTGCGGACGTGTCCTACGTGGGGAATGCCCTGCACGGTGGCACCACAGACGTAGATCGAAGCCACTCCGTCGCAGCGCGGGTGGAATTCACGCGTCGTGCGGGTCGCGGTGTCATGCAGGTGCAGGCTCACGCCCCTGATGGTACGGGGGCAGGTCGACGCCCAATCACGACAGGGCCTGGCACGTCAAGGGGTAGTGATCGTCAGCGCAGCACGTCGCGGACGGCGGTCAGCAGTCCGTCCGGCCGCTCGGTGGTGGACACCGGGTCGACGATCGCGACCTGGCATCCGACCGCGGCCGCGCCGCCGTCCGCCTCCTCGCTGTCGCCGACCATCAGCGCCTCGCCGGGCGCGACGTCAAGCCGCTCGCAGGCCCGCAGGAAGATCTTCGAGTCCGGCTTGATCACGCCTTCGAGGTACGAGAGCAGGAATTCATCGACGTACCGGGTGACGCCGATCCGCTCGAAAGCAGGGCGGATGTCGAACGCGATGTTGCTGATCACGCCGATCTTGATGCCCGCCTCGTGCACCCGGCGCAGCACGTCGGCGGCGTCCGGGTACGGCGTCCAGAAGTCGGTGTCGATCAGCCGCTCGTAGAGGCGCTCTGCCTGGCCGTCCAGCACGCCGGAGCTGCGCAGCACCTCCAGGTAGACCTTGCGGTGCAGGGCGGGGTCCAGGTCGCGGTTCTCCCAGGCGTCCCGGAACTCGGGGCCGAGCTGCACGACCTGGCCGACCGGTGCGGTCATCCGGCGCATGACCTCGGCCTGCGCCGCAAGGTCGAAGAGGGTGCCGTCGGCGTCGGCGAGGTCGGAGAACCAGGACTCGTCTTCTTCCAGCCGGAGAAGAGCGTGCCGGAGAAGTCGAAGAGCACCGCGCGCAGAGTCACGAGATCCAAGGTAAGTGGACTCGACCGGGCCGAGCACGGACATGCGTCCAAGCTCACGACGCCGCCGCCCCGGCCGGTTGGTTCGCGGTTTCAATTGAAACCGCGAACCACGAGGTCCCAACCGCAGTTTCAATTGAAACTGCGGTGCGGTCAGCAGCGCGGGGTCTGGTGGTTCCGCATCGGGACGACGATCCCCGCGATGCAGATCGCCGCGCTCGCCCACAACAGGATCACGGCCGCCGCCAGCCCGAGGCCGTCGCCCCCGGACCACAACACGAACGACATCGGCCACGCCAGCACCGGCTGCACTACGAGCAGCCGACGCACCCACCGGTTCCGCTCGATCTCCATGCGTCGAGCATGGCGCGCACCGACCCCGGCATTCCAGACCGCGAGCCCTGAGTTTTCCCCGACTCCGCCTACCCGTTACACCCCGGTACCTGTCCGTTACTCCAGAAGCCGCTGATCAGCGCCCGTAAGTGCTTTTCGGTGCTACAGCGCCGGAAAACGCGGACCGGCTCAGGCCGTTGGGACGACCAGGGCGGTGGCGACGGCGGCAACGCCTTCGCCGCGGCCGGTGAGGCCCAGGCCGTCGGATGTCGTGCCGGACACCGAGACCGGCGCGCCGATCGCATCCGAGAGCACCTGCTGCGCTTCCTCGCGGCGTTTGCCGATGCGCGGCGCGTTGCCGATCACCTGCACGGTCGCGTTGCCGATCCGAAAACCCGCCGCAGCAACCCGGTCTCGCACCTCGACCAGGAAGTCCACCCCATGTGCGCCGGCCCAGCGGTCGTCATCGGTGCCGAATACCGCGCCAAGATCGCCGAGCCCAGCCGCCGACAGCAGGGCGTCACACAGCGCGTGCGCCGCGACGTCGCCGTCAGAATGCCCGGCGCAGCCGTCCGCGCCCGGCCAGAGCAGGCCCGCGATCCAGCAGTCGCGCCCAGTTTCGACGGGGTGGACGTCGACGCCTTGGCCAACGCGGGGCAGCAGCTCGGTCACTCGAGTTCTCCAGTGTTGTCCGCAACACCCGCATCCGAAGTCACGCCGGCCACGGCCAGCACCGACTCGGCGACGGCCAGATCGAAGGCGGTGGTGATCTTCAAGGCGTGCGGGTGCCCGTCGACGGTGTGCACCTTGCCCCCGACCCGCTCCACGAGCCCGGCGTCGTCGGTGGCCACATCACCGGCCGCGGCGTAGGCCTCCCGCAGCACATCGATGGCGAAGCCCTGCGGGGTCTGCACCGCCCGCAGCCGCGAGCGGTCCACGGTCGAAACGACGTCACCTGCGTCGTCGATCTGCTTGATCGTGTCTGTGACGGGCAGCACCGGGATCACCGCGGGAGCGCCCTGCTCGACCGCGGCCACGACGTCCCGGATCATCGAAGCTGGGGTGAAGGCCCGCGCCGCGTCGTGCACCAGCACCACCCGCGCGTCCGGCGCCACCCGCTCGACCGCGTCCAGCGCGCGCCGCACGGAATCGGTCCGCTCCGCTCCCCCGGGGACCACGTGCGCGGAGGGCAGCGCGGCCAGCTCCGCCGCCACTACCTCGACCTGATCGGCCGGTGCCGCGACCACGACGTGCTGCACGCAGCCCGAGGCCAGCAGGCCACGGACCGCGCGCAACAACAACGATTCACCGTTCACCGGGACCAGCGCCTTCGGCATCCCGGCACCCAAGCGCACCCCGCGACCCGCCGCGGGGACCAGCGCGACTACGCTCACGCTCTTCTGTTCCCGATGATCACACTGCGGTGGCGAGGACTTCGTCCAGCAGGGTCTCCGCTTTGCCTTCGTCGGTACCCTCAGCCAATGCCAGCTCGCTGACCAGGATCTGCCGTGCTTTCGCCAACATCCGCTTCTCGCCTGCGGACAGGCCACGATCCTTCTCGCGTCGCCAGAGGTCGCGCACCACTTCGGCCACCTTGTTCACATCGCCGGAGGCGAGCTTCTCCAGGTTGGCCTTGTACCGCCGAGACCAGTTCGTGGGCTCTTCGGTGTGCGGGGCCCGCAGCACATCGAAGACCCGATCGAGTCCCTCCTGACCGACAACGTCCCGGACACCGACGATCTCGGCGTTGTCCGCGGGAACGCGCACGGTCAGGTCGCCCTGCGCGACCTTGAGGACGAGGTACTGCTTCTCCTCGCCCTTGATCACACGAGTCTCGATTGCTTCGATGAGCGCGGCACCGTGATGCGGGTAGACGACGGTCTCTCCGACCTTGAAAACCATGTGTCCTCTGCCCCTTTCGCTATGCCCACTTTAACACGTGGAGCAACTGGGCCTCGACCACCTCACCATCCGTAATCGCAGGTCAGGCCGTGGACAGGGGTTGACAACAATGCCTCGGACGTGCAAGGACGCACATTTCGGCCCCCTGAAACCGTCCACTATGGACACTACGATGGGGGTGTCTTGGCGGCGCTCGGTGACCCCGAAATAGGTAGTTCGGCTAGCCCCCGGAACGCCCCGTGCAGGCGGGGATTAAGCTTCCCCCGGTTGTCCGGCAATCAGGAAGGACGCTGCAACCGTGAGCCGCCCTCAGCATCTCAAGGCCGTCCGCCTGCGGTTGATCCCGGCCGCTATCGGGCTCGGCGCCGTCGTCGCCCTCGCTGGGTGCAGTGCCGGTCAGGTGACCGAGACCGACACCCAGGTCGCCGCCGTCAACGGTGGTAGCGGCGATCTCAAGCAGATCGCGATCCGCAACGCCACGTTCACCTTCCCGACCTCCGACGCCAGCTACCCGGCCGGTTCCTCCGCGCCGATCCAGCTGGTGCTGATCAACGAGGGCCCGAACGACAAGCTGGTCCAGGTCACCAGCCCCTACGCCGCGTCGGCCACCCTCGGCGGCATCACCGAAGTGCCGAGCCGGACCGCGCTGCACGCCGTCGGCCAGTCCGCGGCGGTCCAGCAGGGCGAGACGCCCGCGGACCGCGAGGTGCAAATCACGCTGAACGGCTTCAAGCAGGACATCACGCCGGGCGTGACGGTCCCGGTGACCTTCGTCTTCGAGAAGGCCGGTTCGGTCACCGTGCAGGTCCCGATTGGCCCAGACCACACGCCGCGCCCCGAGCACGGCAGCCCGCTGCCGGACGCCGCGCAGGGCGGCGGGCACTGACCGCAGGCTTCACCGAAATCGGGCCGTCCCCGCGCAGGGACGGCCCGTTTCCGCATCTCAGGTGTCTTGCGCGCCTGGCCCGGCACCGCCCTTCGGGTCCGCTCGGCTGGTGTGAGGCAACGGACCTGCCCGCCGCTTGATCCACTCGAAGGTGGGGAATCCGGCGTGGTCGCCGCGACGCCGGTGATCGGGCCTGTCGTCGCGGGCGGATAACCTCGCGGCGTGCCCCCGAAGAACGCCCGCGCCGCCCGGCCCGCATACCGCTGCGCCGATTGCGGCCACGAGGTCGCCAAGTGGGTCGGCCGCTGCCCGAGCTGCCAGGCGTGGGGCACCGTCGACGAGATGGCCGCGGCCCGCCCGGTGCTGACGAAGGTCGCGGCGGGCGCACCCGCCACCCCTGCCCGCCCCATCGCCGAGGTCGACCTCGACTCCGCCCGCGCCGTGTCCACCGGCATCGCGGAGCTGGACCGGGTGCTGGGCGGTGGCATCGTGCCGGGCGCGGTCGTGCTGCTGGCCGGCGAGCCAGGTGTGGGCAAGTCCACACTGCTGCTGGAGGTCGCGCACCGCTGGGCCGCGGGCGCATCACCGGGCCCGTCGCTCTACGTCACCGGCGAGGAATCCGCAGGTCAGGTTCGCCTTCGCGCGGAGCGCACCAACTCGGTGCACTCGGAGCTCTTCCTAGGCGCCGAGAGCAACCTCTCCGCCGTGCTCGGGCACGTCGACGCGGTGAAACCGGGCCTGCTGATCGTCGACTCGGTGCAGACCGTGCAGTCGCCCGAGGCCGACGGCAGCCCCGGCGGCGTCACGCAGGTCCGCGCGGTGACCACGGCGCTGGTGGCGCTCGCCAAGGAGCGCGGCCTGCCGGTGGTGCTGGTGGGGCACGTCACGAAGGACGGCGCGGTGGCCGGTCCGCGCGTGCTGGAGCACCTGGTCGACGTCGTGCTGCACTTCGAGGGCGACCGGCACTCGGCGCTGCGGATGCTGCGCGGCGTGAAGAACCGGTTCGGCCCCGCCGACGAGGTCGGCTGCTTCGAGCAGCGCGACGACGGCATCGCCGAAGTCCCGGACCCGTCCGGGCTGTTCATCAACCGCCAGGAGACACAGGTCGACGGCACCGCGGTGACCGTGATGGTGGAGGGCAAGCGCCCGCTGCTGGTGGAGGTCCAGTCGCTGGTGATGAAGACCCAGATGGCCATGCCGAGGCGCTCGGTCAGCGGCCTGGACTCGGCGCGGGTGTCGATGATGCTCGCGGTGCTGGGCAAGCACGGCCAGGTGCACACCGGCGACTGCGACGTGTTCGCCGCGACGGTCGGCGGCACGAAGGTGCACGAGCCCGCCGCGGACCTCGCGATCGCGCTGGCCATCGCCTCGTCGAGGAAGGGCAAGGCGCTCCCGGCGAACCTGATCGCGGTCGGTGAGGTGGGGCTGGCCGGGGAGATCCGGCGGGTCAGCGGCGTCGGGCGGCGGCTGGCGGAAGCGGCCAGGCTCGGCTTCGACCGGGCGCTGGTGCCGCCGGACGCAGGCCCGCTGCCGAAGGGCGTGCGCGCCACGGTGGTGTCGAACCTCGGCGAGGCGCTCACGATCGTGAGGTGCAAATGAGCCACGAGCAGCTGCGCGGCACACTCGCCCGGCTGGCGCCCGGAACCGCGCTGCGGGACGGGCTGGAGCGCATCCTGCGCGGGCGCACCGGCGGCCTGATCGTGCTCGGTTACGACCCGGCGGTCGAGGCGCTCTGCGACGGCGGATTCCACCTGGACATCGAGTTCAGCGCCACCCGGCTGCGCGAACTGTCCAAGATGGACGGCGCGGTGGTGCTGTCCACGGATGCCAAGCGGATCATGCGGGCGAACGTGCACCTGGTGCCCGACGCAAGCACCCCCACCGAGGAATCCGGCACCCGGCACCGCACGGCGGAGCGCACCGCGATCCAGACCGGCTACCCGGTGGTGTCCGTCAGCCAGTCGATGAGCATCATCAGCGTCTACACGCAGGGCCACCGGCACGTGCTGATCGGCTCGCCGGAGATCCTGTCCCGCGCGAACCAGGCGCTGGCGACCCTGGAGCGCTACACCGCGCGGCTGGCCGAGGTCGCGCAGACGCTGTCGGCGCTGGAGATCGAGGATTACGTGACGTTGCGCGACGCGATGACCGTCGTGCAACGGATGGAGATGGTGCGGCGGATCGCCGACGAGATCGAGGGCGACGTCGTCGAGCTGGGCAAGGACGGCCGGCTCATCGAGCTGCAGCTGGACGAGCTGATCGGCTCCTCGCGGGAAGCGCGCGACCGCCGGGGCCACGCCCGCGACGGCATCGACCTCGACCGGGAGCTGATCGTGCAGGAGTACCTGCCGACCAGCGGCGCGATGCCTACGTCGGAGCAGGTCGAGACGGCGCTGCGCAAGCTCGACGGCACGGAGCTGCTGGACCTGACCGCGATCGCCGGCGCCTTCGGCTACCCGGACACGCCGGAGGCGCTGGACCAGCACCTGACCCCGCGCGGCTACCGGCTGCTCGCCAGGGTGCCGCGGCTGCCCGCCACCGTCCGCCGGCAGCTGGTGGAGCACTTCGGCTCGCTGCAACGGCTGCTCGCGGCGACGGTGGACGAGCTGCGCGCGGTGGAGTCGATCGGCGACACGCGGGCGAGCCTGGTCCGGGAAGGCCTCTCCCGGCTCGCCGAATCATCCATAGTGGACCGGTTCCCCTGAGCCGCTGCAGTCTCGCCGATTTCGCCCGGGCTGCGTGCTCTGCCGGTCAGGATGCGGCGGTCAGGCGGAACGGGGTGGGCGAGCTGTTGAGCGCCGCGACCCTGGCCACCACCTGGTAGTCGCCCGCCGGTGCGCGCCCCGGCTCGTCCCGGCAGTCCGCTGTGGACATCTGGCCGGACCACTGGACGTCGTTGCGCACCGACTGCCCAGGCTGCAGCAGCGGCTGCTCGTTGGTCGACTCCGAGTAGCAGTCGTTGCTGGACCACACGTGCTTGCCGCCCGGGGTCGACACGGTCAGCTCGCGCAGCATCCGGTTGATGTCCCGCACGCACGCCCGGTCGCCCGCGTTGGTCACCACGATGCTCATGCCGATCCGCTCGCCCACCTTGAACTCCGGGCGGGCCACCTCGGCGACGACACGCATCGACTCGTCCGTGCACGGCGGCGGGGCGTCGGCCGCCACCGCGACCGGCGGACCCGGCGGTTTCGCCTGGGCCGCCTGGGGCTCCGAGGTGCCGCCGATCAAGGCGATCGCACCCCAGCCGATGAGGACCGCTGCGAGTACGGCCGCACCAATTGCCACCGCGCGGCGACGCCAGTACACCGCGGGCGGGAGCGGCCCGGTCGGATCAAGCACGACACGACAGTAACTCGATGACTACTCCGAACGGCATTACAATTGATCACCCAATTGGGCGTATCGCATTCGATCATGGCTACAGCACCCGATTCCGGGCCTCGCACCCGAGCACGCGGTTTCGCGGTGCCTGCGTGGACGGCGGTTTCTCGCGAAACCGCGCCCCCCGGAAGCGCGCGGGGGGCATTTTTGCAGGTAGCCAGGGCCGTCTCGGTTCCAGTCGGGTGGAACTCCGTGCGGCGGGCGGGGCGGCGCCAGGCGACAGGCTCGGACGTGGTTCCGCGAGGGTTCGGGGACCTGGCAGGATCGGTCGTGCCATGAAGACCACCGCCGCACATCCCACCGTCCCGCCCCTGGACCCGGTCGACTTGATCGATTGGTTCGCCGCGACCGCCCGACCGCTGCCGTGGCGCGCGCCCGGCACGACGGGTTGGGGCGTGCTGGTCAGCGAGACGATGCTGCAGCAGACCCCGGTCAACCGGGTCCAGCCGATCTGGGAGGAGTGGATGCGCCGCTGGCCGCGTCCCTCCGACCTCGCCACCGAGCCGCAGGGCGAGGTGCTGCGCGCCTGGGGGAAGCTCGGCTACCCGCGCCGGGCACTGCGGCTGCACGAGGCGGCCGCGACCATCGCCGCCGAGCACGGCGATGTCGTCCCGTCCGACGTCGACACCCTGCTGGCGCTGCCGGGCATCGGCGCCTACACCGCCCGGGCCGTGGCAGCCTTCGCCTACGGCAAGCGGGCGCCGGTGGTCGACACGAACGTCCGGCGGGTGGTAGCGCGCGCCGTGCACGGCGCCGGCGATGCCGGTCCGCCGTCGACCAAGCGCGATCTCGACGACGTCGACGTCCTGCTCCCGGCCGACGACGCCAGCGCCGCGAAGCTGTCGGCGGCGTTGATGGAGCTCGGCCAGGTGGTGTGCACCGTGCGGTCGCCGCGGTGCGAGGCCTGCCCGATCGCGCCCGACTGCGCGTGGCAGCACGCTGGCCGACCGGCCTACGCCGGGCCGCCGAAGAAGGTGCAGAAGTTCGCCGGCACCGATCGCCAAGTGCGCGGCAAGCTGCTGGACGTGCTGCGCGGTTCGACCGGCCCGGTGCTGCGCGAGCAGCTGGACGCCGTGTGGTCGGACGCCGGGCAGCGGGACCGGTGCCTGGACTCCCTGCTGGTGGACGGGCTCGTCGAGCAGACCGACGACGGCCGCTTCGCGCTCCCCGGCGAGCACTGATGGCGCAGGCGTTGGTGTCGTTCTTCGACGACGCAGCGGAATCCGGGATCCGGGCGTTCTGGCGCCGCTTGGACGACGCCGGGGTGCCGAGCATCGCCACCCGATCCGACGGCAAGCACCGTCCGCACGTGACCTTCGCGGCGGCGGCCGGGATTCCTACCGCCGCGCGCAAGGCGCTGCGCACCGAACTGGAGCTGCTGTCCATTCCGGACCTCTGGCTGCACACCCTGGGGACGTTCCCCGGCGAGGACCGGGTCCTTCTGCTGGGAGCGGTCGTAGACACCGAGCTGCTGGCGGTTCACTCGGCGGTGCACGACGCGCTGGCCGGGCGCGTACAGCACCCGTCCGCCTACTACTTCCCCGGCGCCTGGATCCCGCACTGCACGCTCGCCCAGGGCATCACCGACAACCAGCTGGCAGTGGGCTTCCGGGCCCTGCAACCGCCGGAGCCGGTGCGGGCGGGGATCAGCGAGATCGCCATCGTCGACACGCGAACCGGCGACACCGAAACCATCATCACCCGCTGATCTCGGGTTCCACGCAGCGCCGCTGCCGCGGACCGGACACGCCGACGGTGCGGATTTCGGCAAGAGCGACCCACCTGGCACGAGGCCGAACGTCGGCCTTAATCCACTTTGGACATGAGTTGCCGAGATCCGCGCGAGCAGCCACTTTGGACGCAGTCGTGCGCTCAGGAGGGTCAATGTACGTCGACGGCGTGGCCATCCTCGCCCGCGGAATCGCCGCCAGGGGCCCCGCGGGCATCGTCTTCGCCAACCTGGACCTGCGCGTCGAACCCGGCGCGCTCGCCGTGGTGGCCGGGCCCGCCGGCACGGGCCGCACGTCGCTGCTGCTCGCCCTGTCCGGTCGCCTCCCGCTGATCACGGGGTACCTGGACGTCTCCGGGCACGTGCTGCCCGCGCAGGCCAAGGCAGTGCGCCAGCTGATCCTCCCAGCCCGGCTGCGCCCGGGCTACGAGCTGGAGAACAAGCACCGGGTCCGCGAGGCGATCATGGAACGCCGCCTGATCAGCGGCGTCTCCGAGCGTTCCATCGATGCCGCGCTCGACAAGGTGCGGATCGCCCCGGACCGCACCGCGCTGATCGACGAGCTGCATCCCGCCGAACGGCTGCTGCTCGCCGTGGCGCTGACGGTCGCCGCCGAGCCCGCCGGGATCCTCGTCGACGACGTGGACGCCGGTCTCCCCATGTCCGCACGGGCGCAGGTGTGGGCGGGGCTGCGCGAGGTGACCCGCACCGGGATGACGGTGCTGGCCAGCGCCACCGATCCACCCTCCGGTGACGTCGAGCTGATCCCGCTGCCCGCGCGCGAACCCGACCGCCCCACGAAGGTGCTCGACCTGCAGGAAGAGGTCACCCGGTGAAAGCGTTCAAGCTGGCCTGGCTGGAGGTGCGGCGCTTCCGCGGGCCGCTGCGCCGTCTCGTGCCGTTCGTGCTGGTCCTGGTCCCGCTGCTGTACGGGTCGCTGTACCTGTGGTCGAACTGGGATCCCTACGGCCGGTTGAACCGGGTGCCGGTCGCGGTGGTCAACTCGGACCAGCCGGTGGACAGCCGCGGCGAGCACATCAACGCCGGCGAGCAGTTCGTCCAGCAGCTCAAGGCCACCGACATCTTCGAGTGGAACTTCGTGGACTCCGCCGAGGCCCGGCACGGGCTGCAGGAGGGCCGGTACTACTTCACGATCGAGGTCCCGTCGGACTTCAGCACGAAGCTGGCGACCGCGGCCGACCACAACCCGGAGCGCGCCTCGCTGCAGTTCGTCAAGAACGACGCGAACGGCTACACCGCCGGGATCATGGCCGACACGGTGCAGACCGAGCTGCAGAACCAGATCAACGCCGCCGCGCACGCCACCTACGCCCGCGCGCTCTACGGCGAGCTCGACCAGGCGCGCGGGAAGCTGCAGCTCGCTTCGGAAGCGTCGAAGCAGCTCGTCGAGGGCACTGATCTGAGCAAGCAGGGCACCGCCGCGCTTTCCAAGGGCCTCAACGGGGTTCGCGACGGCACCGGCGAGGTTTCGCGCGGCGTGCAGAGCATCTCCGACGCCACCGCGCAGTTGGACCAGCAGCTGCGCACGATCAACAACTTCACCGCCGAACGGCTGCCGGACGCGGTCAACGCACTGGTCAACGCGAGCAACGTGGCGGTCAACAGCCTGAGCACGATCAAGGCCACCACCGGTTTCCTCGGCCAGCGCGCGGCAGAAGGCCGTGCGGCCATCGAGGAACTCGGCCAGAAGCACCCCGAGATCGCACAGGATTCCGCGTACCAGCGAGCGCTGGACAACGCCCGCAAGCTCGCCGACTCCGCGTCCGGCGCCGACAAGGACGCCCAACAGGCCCTGGCCACCGCGCAGGACGCCAACGGCCAAGCGCTGGCCCTGCAGAAAAACGTCGGTCCGCTGCAGAGCCAGATCCGCGCGATCACCGCTCCGGCGGACACGCTGCGCGCGGGCGCGGCGGAACTCTCGGGCGGTTCCAACGGCATCACCAACGGCCTCAACACGCTGGCCGCGAGCAGCGGGGTGCTGGAGACCGGCACCGGACAGCTCAACGACGGCGCGAAGAACCTGCAGAAACTGGTCGACGACACGCTGGACAAGATCCCGCCGACGAACCCCACTGAGGTCGCTAACGCCGCGGATGTCCTCGGGTCGCCGACCGAGATCCACACCGAGAACCTCAACCCGGCCAACGTGTACGGGCGGGGGCTGGCGCCGTTCTTTTTCGCGATCGCCCTCTGGGTGTTCGGCCTGCTCGCGTACCTGCTGCTCAAACCGGTGAACCTGCGCGCGCTCGCGGACCGCGTCGGGGCGTTCACGATCGCGTTCGCCGGGTTCCTGCCCGCGGCGGTGCTGGGCGTGCTTGGCGGGCTCGTGCTGTACACGGTGGTCGACTTCGGGCTCGGGCTCGACCCGGTGCACGTTTGGTGGACGATCGGGCTGGTCAGCCTGGCCGCCGTCGCGTTCGTGGCGATCGACCACTTCCTGCGCACGGCGCTCGGCGCGGTCGGCGGCCTGTTGTCGCTGGTGCTGCTGATCATCCAGATCACCGCCTCGGGCGGCCTGTACCCGATGGAGACGACTCCGGTGCCGTTCCAGGCGATCCACCCGTTCCTGCCGATGAGCTACCTGGTGGACGGGCTGCGGGTGACGATCTCCGGCGGTATGGCGGAGCACCTGCTGCGCGACGTCGCGGTGCTGACGGGATTCCTGGTGGTCTTCCTGGCCTTCACCACGGTGGCGGTGCAACGCCAGCGGTCCTGGACGATCGCCCGCCTGCACCCGCAATTCGAGCTGTAACGATCACCGGTGACCTCCGGCCGCGCGGTCGCAGGTCACCCCTTCAGGCTCGTAGGCTGACTACATGGCTGTTGTGAAGATCAATGCAATCGAGGTTCCCGAGGGCTCCGGCCCGGAGTTGGAGAAGCGGTTCGCTTCGCGGCACGGCTCCGTGGACAGCGCTCCCGGCTTCCTCGGCTTCGAGCTGCTGCGCCCGGTCAAGGGCGAGGACCGGTACTTCGTCTACACGAAGTGGGAGTCCGAGGAGGCGTTCCAGGCGTGGGCCAGCGGCCCGGCCAAGGCGGCGCACGCGGGTGAGGCCAAGAACCCGGTGGCCACCGGCTCCAGCCTCCTGGAGTTCGAGGTCGTCCAGGAGTCCCACCCGGGTGCCTGACTCGCTCAGGGCTCGTGACTGCTTCGGGCTGCCCTGGCGGCCCGAAGCGCTCCCGAGCAATGGGCTGGGCGAACGCTGATCGTGCTGGGGTGTGTCAGCGCGTCAGGACGAGCGTGGCGAGGATCGCGCGGTGGTCGGCGCCCGCCACGTCGAAGGTCCGGTAGGACTGCGCGGCGATGCCCTTGCTGGTGAGCACGTGGTCGATCGTGACCGGCGGCGGGAACCAGGAGCCCGGACCCGGCCAGGTCGGGTGCAGACCGGCACCGGTGACCTCGGCGGCGTCGGTGTAGCCCTGGTTGAGCAGGTACTTGAGGCGGGTGTGGTCGAGGGTCGCGTTGAAGTCGCCCGCCAGCATCCGGGGCGTTCCGTCGGCGGCCGGTCCCGGTAACGCGCGCAGGTCGCTGGCCCAGACCTCGGCGGTGTCGTGGCCCATCGGGTACAGCGGGTGCGCCGCCACGATCTCGAAGTCCCGCGCCCCCGGCACCTGCACCCGTGCCGAAGGCTGGGCCAGCGTCGTCTGCGGCACCAGCGCCAGTTCCTGCAGCGGATAGCGGGAGGCGATCCCGGTGCCGTCCGCCTTCGGCCCCGGTTGGAACACCCGGTGCGGCAACACTTCGGCGAGTCCGGCGGCGTCCAGCGAGGCCACCATCTCGGGCGTGAGTTCCTGCAGGCTGAGCACGTCGACCTGGTTCTGCCGCACCAGGTTCACGACCTGCGCGGCGTCCGCGCCGCCGAAGTAGGCGTTCAGCGACAGCACCCGCAGCGGCACGCCCTGCGCCGGGGTCGTGTTTGGAATCGCCCTAGGCACGACCGACAGCGCCAGGGCCGCGGTGACCAGGCCGACGACGAGCGCGGTCAACCAGCGCCGCAGCACCAAGCCGAGCAACGCCAGCACGATGCCGACCAGCAACGCGTACTGGGTGAGCGCCACCAGCGCGACCGTGTACCGGTCGCCGTCCAATCCGGCCAGCGGCAGCGCCGCCCACACCAGGAAGCCGAACGTGGCCAACAGCAGCAGCACCGTGATCGCACGCCCACCGGGCTTTCGGCGCGGCCGGTGCTCCTGCTCCGGCTCGGCCAGCAACGTCTGATCCATGTGACTCCCCTTGTCGTCCGCCTCACCCAGCCTGTCAGCGAGCTGTGCGCGGCCTGTCAGGACCCTCGGCGACATTGGTGGGCGCAAGCCGAAGGAGGTTGCATGTCATTCGCGATCCACGTCAAGGGCCTGGTCAAACGGTTCGGCTCCACCACCGCGCTGGCCGGGGTCGATCTCGCCGTGCCCGCCGGGACGATCCTCGGCGTGCCCGCCGGGACGATCCTCGGCGTGCTCGGCCCCAACGGTGCGGGCAAGACCACAACGGGTCCGCATCTGGCCACGCTACTTCGGCCCGATGCCGGAACGGCCAGCGTCGCCGGGTACGACGTGCTCCGCCAGCCGGTCGCGGTGCGCAGCCGCATCGGGCTCACCGGCCAGTACGCCTCGGTCGACGAGGATCTGACGGGCTGGCTGCAGGCCTGGGTGAACGTCAACCCGGTCACCAAGCTCGCGGACACCGCGCGGCCTGATGATCGGCGGCCCGGTCGTCGGACCGCCGACAGCCACCCTGATCTGGACGGTGGCGATCATGGCGGTGTTCTTCCCGCTGGCGATGTGGGCCTACCGCCGCTGGATGTGATCAAGCGCCGCGTGCAAGCTTCGGGCCGCTATAGCAAGCCCAACGCACGCACGAGACCTGACCAAGCGGTGGCGGTGGCCTGATGAGTGGGTCGCCCGGGATCTCCCCCCCGACCGAAGCGGAATAATCTTCACGACAGCCCACGGTCGATCCCTCCCGCGTCGGGGGCGGGAGGGATCGATCGAGGGTTTTGCCACAACCCGCTGTCGCAGGTGGCGCACCTCGGACAAGATGATCAAACGGGACACGTCGACCCGCCGCAGCGACCGGCGTACTGGGCTTTCCAGCGGCGGAAGTAGCGGTAGGCGAGCACGGCCCACACCACGAATCCGAAGATCATCACGGCCAGTGGAACATCGCGTTCCCAAGCCCTTCGCGGGTACATCGAAACCGCGAACAGGGTCAGCACGGAGCCGGTCACCGCGATCGTGCCGGGAAGTCAGCGCGGACACCGCTTTCAGCTGGGCCTTGAGCTCGTCGTGCTGCGCGGACAGCGACCAGTACCAGGTCATCGCCGCCCCCAACCGGATTCCCGGTCCGCGTCGCCGACCTCGGTCGCCCAGTGCAGTGCCGCGATGATGTTGTCGTGATCGGCGTCCAGCCGGTTCAGCCACCCAACCTGCTCCGAGTAGTGCAGGCCGGGCTGCGGCGGTCTGAGCGTCCGGTGCCGCGGCATGGAGGTGCGATTCCCGTTGGTGAGCAACCGAAATCGGTCGTCGAGCCGATCGGCGACCTGGCGGATGCTCATCGCCCGCAGCCGGGCTGTCGCCCTGCGACGGAACTCGGCGGCGGCCTCGATCACGTGCTCGCAGTTGTCCAGCACCACCAACGCCGGTTCCGCCGCGAAACAGGGGCTGGCTGCTGATCGACGAATCGTCCTAAATGGACAGATGGTTCGAGCGGGCGTTGCAGCACCCGCAACCGTGGGTTCGGCGGGCCGTTCGCCCGCCACCGGCGGCGAACGGCCTGTCCGCAGCGCTAGAGGGAACCAGCGGTCCGTTCGCTCCATCCGGTTCCTGGCGCGAACGGACCGTTCGCGCCACCAAACGAAGTGAACAGGCCGTTCGCTCCGATGGACGGAGCAACGGGCCCGGATATGGCATAGATCACCGCCGCGCCGGCGGGAAGGCTGCTGCGGGCTGGAATCATGGAGCAAACGGACATTCTGCCGATCAGTCGTTCCGCCGTTGCGGCTCGCGTGCTCGCGGCCGCCTGCGGGGCGCGCAATCCCGGAGCCGCTCGCATGGATCTGACGACGTTAGCCGCCACCCCCGCCGAACCGACCGGCTTCACCGCCTGGGTGATCGCGGTGATGGAAGCTCTCGGCGGTCCCGGCGCCGGGCTGATTATCGCGCTAGAGAACCTGTTCCCGCCGCTGCCCAGCGAGGTGATCCTGCCGCTGGCCGGGTTCACCGCCAGCCAGGGCAGCATGTCGGTGATCGGCGCGATCTTCTGGACCACGCTCGGCTCGCTGGTGGGCGCGCTGGCGCTCTACGGGTTCGGCGCGACACTCGGCCGCGAGCGCACCCGCGCCATCGCCGCGAAGATCCCGCTGGTCAAGATCTCCGACATCGACAAGACCGAGGCCTGGTTCGCCAAGCACGGCGTCAAGGCGGTGTTCTTCGGGCGGATGATCCCGCTGTTCCGCAGCTTCGTCTCGCTGCCCGCCGGGGTCGAGCGCATGCGCCTGACCGCGTTCGTTCTGTTCACCACGCTCGGCAGCCTGATCTGGAACACCGCCTTCGTGCTGGCGGGCTACCTGCTGGGCCAGCACTGGTACCTGGTCGAGGAGTACGCGGGCCTGCTCTCCCGGGCGGTCCTGATCACGGCGGTCCTGACGGTCGTGGCGTTCGTGGTGGTCCGCGTCCGCAACAACCGCCGGGAACGCCAGCTGTCCGAATCCCCCACCGTTCAGCTCGCCCGGGTCAGCGCCGACGCCCCCACCGAAGAAATCCGCCGCATCCGCTGACCACACCACTCGTCCGGCCCAAGGGTGCCCCTCACCTCGAAAAGTCAGCGGAAGTCCGACGCCCAGGCCAGCCCGGAATCGAGCACTGCCCGCTCGGCCGACGCGTGCAGCCGGACCAGCGGAGGTCGGAGCCGCCCGGGACCGTGACGACGTTTGCCGACAGCAGCACGAGGTGCTCCACGCCTGCGGCTCGGGCGTCGTCCAGGAAACCGCCCACTCCGCCGCGATCGGGGTAGCGGAACACCTTGGAAATCCCGTCCAGCACCGACGCCGGTGGTCCGGCCAGATCACCGCGAACTATCTCGACCTGCTCCGGCAGCCGGACGGCGGCGGGATCGCGGCTGATCACCCGCGCGACCGCTCTGCGCCTCGAGCCCGACATCGACAGGCCCGACGCGAATCCGCGTCGACCCCGGAGAAAATCGGCCAACTCAGGCCGCACCCAGCCCCTTCCACCGTTCCCGTTGCTCAAGCCCCGTGCGTGCTTTCAGCCGCCATAGCACGCCATAGCACCCGAAAGCACTCACGGACCCCGACCGGCCGAACCCAGCTCCGGCGACAGCAGAAGGCCCCGCGCCCTTAGTGGGCGCGGGGCCTTCTGGTGGTGCGTCAGGCGGACTCGGTGCCCGTGTCCTCCTGCTTGTCGTCGGAGCTCGCCGAGACCGCGACCGGCGGGGCGTCCGGGACCAGCGACGGCTTCTGCTCGCCGCGGAAGGTGAAGTGGGCCTTGTCGTCGGCTCCTTCGCCGTCCCAGCCCTCGACGTCGACGATCACGATCTGGCCCGGCTGGACCTCGCCGAAGAGGATCTTCTCGGACAGCTTGTCCTCGATCTCCCGCTGGATCGTCCGGCGCAGCGGCCGCGCACCCAGCACCGGGTCGAACCCGCGCTTGGCCAGCAACTTCTTCGCCTTGTCCGTCAGCTCCAGGTCCATGTCCTTGGCCTTGAGCGCCTTCTCCACCCGGCCCGCGAGCAGATCAACCATCTGGATGATCTCGGCCTCCGTGAGCTGGTGGAACACGATCACATCATCGATGCGGTTGAGGAACTCCGGCCGGAAATGCTTCTTCATCTCCTCATTGACCTTGTTCTTCATCCGCTCGTAGTTGGAATCGGCGCCCTGACCACTGGAGAAGCCCAGACCAACAGCCTTGGAGATGTCCTGCGTACCGAGGTTCGAGGTGAAGATCAGCACCGTGTTCTTGAAGTCCACCGTCCGGCCCTGACCATCGGTCAGGCGGCCGTCCTCCAACACCTGCAACAGCGTGTTGTAGATCTCCTGGTGGGCCTTCTCGATCTCGTCGAAGAGCACCACCGAGAACGGCTTGCGCCGCACCTTCTCGGTGAGCTGGCCACCCTCCTCGTAACCGACGTACCCGGGCGGGGCACCGAAGAGCCGCGACGCGGTGTAGCGGTCGTGGAACTCGCCCATGTCGATCTGCACCAGCGCGTCGTCGTCACCGAAGAGGAACTCCGCCAACGCCTTCGACAGCTCTGTCTTCCCCACACCGGAGGGGCCAGCGAAGATGAACGACCCCGACGGACGCTTCGGGTCCTTCAGGCCCGCACGAGTGCGGCGGATCGCCTGCGACACGGCCTTGACCGCATCGTTCTGGCCGATGATGCGCTTGTGGAGCTCGTCCTCCATGCGCAGCAGCCGGGTTGTCTCCTCCTCGGTGAGCTTGAACACCGGGATACCCGTCCAGTTCGCCAGCACCTCGGCGATCTGCTCGTCGTCGACCTCGGCGACCACGTCCAGGTCACCGGCCTTCCACTGCTTCTCCCGCTCCTCCTTCTGGCCGAGGAGCTGCTTCTCCTCGTCCCGCAGGCGGGCGGCCCGCTCGAAGTCCTGCGCGTCGATCGCGGACTCCTTCTCCCGACGCACATCAGCGATCTTCTCGTCGAACTCCCGCAGGTCCGGCGGCGCGGTCATCCGGCGGATCCGCATCCGGGCACCGGCCTCGTCGATCAAGTCGATCGCCTTGTCCGGCAGGAACCGGTCGTTGATGTAGCGGTCGGCCAGACTCGCCGCCGCCACCAGCGCCGAATCCGTGATCGACACCCGGTGGTGCGCCTCGTAGCGGTCCCGCAGGCCCTTGAGGATCTCCACCGTGTGCTGCAACGACGGCTCACCGACCTGGATCGGCTGGAACCGGCGCTCCAACGCCGGGTCCTTCTCCACGTACTTGCGGTACTCCTCCAGCGTGGTGGCACCAATGGTCTGCAACTCACCACGGGCCAGCATCGGCTTGAGGATGCTCGCCGCATCAATCGCGCCCTCGGCGGCACCCGCACCCACCAGAGTGTGGATCTCGTCGATGAACAAGATGATGTCGCCGCGGGTCTTGATCTCCTTGAGCACCTTCTTCAAGCGCTCTTCGAAATCACCGCGGTAACGCGAACCAGCGACCAGCGATCCCAGATCCAGGGTGTAGAGCTGCTTGTCCTTCAGCGTCTCAGGCACCTCGCCCTTGACGACCTTCTGCGCCAATCCCTCAACGACCGCCGTCTTACCGACACCGGCCTCACCGATGAGCACCGGGTTGTTCTTGGTGCGCCGCGAGAGGACCTGCATGATCCGCTCGATTTCCTTCTCCCGGCCGATCACCGGGTCCAGCTTGCCTTCGCGGGCGCTCTGCGTCAGGTTCCGCCCGAACTGGTCCAGCACCAGCGACGACGACGGCGTGCCTTCACCGCGGCCACCAGCCTCGGCCGGCTCCTTGCCCTGGTAACCCGACAGCAACTGCAGCACCTGCTGGCGCACCCGGTTCAAATCCGCACCAAGCTTGACCAGCACCTGCGCGGCCACGCCCTCGCCCTCGCGGATCAACCCGAGCAGGATGTGTTCCGTACCGATGTAGTTGTGGCCGAGCTGCAACGCCTCACGCAGCGACAGCTCCAGCACCTTTTTCGCCCGTGGGGTGAACGGGATGTGTCCGCTCGGAGCCTGCTGCCCCTGGCCGATGATCTCCTCGACCTGTTGGCGCACGCCCTCAAGCGCGATACCCAGCGACTCCAACGCCTTGGCGGCGACACCCTCACCCTCGTGGATCAAGCCCAGGAGAATGTGCTCGGTGCCGATGTAGTTGTGGTTGAGCATCCGGGCCTCTTCTTGGGCCAGGACGACCACCCGCCTCGCGCGGTCGGTGAACCTCTCGAACATTCGCACTCCCTGACTGCTGCGCCGGCGGTCTCGTTCCGGGACACGGCTCCTGCATCGCCGATGCCCACGACGGGTTCAGCACTCTTGAGGACCACTGTAGTAGCCCCACCCGGTCGCGGTCCGTGCCCGCTACGGCCTACTGCCCAAATTCTTGCCTGGCACCCTGACCAACGACCCGCTGGCCTGCGGGATTCCGGATTTCGGCCGATCGGATAGCCCTGTCCGCTCAGCGCGAACAGACCCTACGAGCTGGACTGATCGGCGGACGCACCACGTCGGCCGCCGATCGGGACCACCATCGGGGTACCCGCCACGGGATCAGCAATCACCCGCGCGTTCAGCTCAAAAACCTCGGCCAACAGTTCCTCGGTGAGCACTTCGCCCGGCTCGCCCTCGGCGACGATCGCGCCGCCCTTCATCGCCACCAGCCGGTCGGCGTAGCGGGCGGCCAGGTTCAGGTCGTGCAGCACCATCACGACGGTACGGCCACTCTCGTCGTGCAGTCGTCCGACGAGCTCCAGCACGTCCACCTGGTGGGACAGGTCGAGGTAGGTGGTCGGCTCGTCGAGCAGCAGCAGGTCGGTGCCCTGCGCCAACGCCATAGACAGCCAGGCGCGCTGCCGCTGGCCGCCGGAGAGCTCGTCCAGCGTGCGGTCGGCGAGGTCCTCGATGCCGGTCATGCCCAGCGCCTCGGCCACCGCCGACTCGTCGTCCGAGGACCACTGCCGGTACCAGGACTGGTGCGGGTGCCGACCGCGGGCGACCAGGTCGGCCACGGTCAGGCCCTCGGGCGCCACCGGCGACTGCGGGAGCACCCCGAGCACCTTGGCGACTTCCTTGGTGGACATCTTGTGGATCTGCTTGCCGTCCAGCAGCACGTTGCCGCGCTTCGGGTGCAACAGGCGCCCCAGCGCGCGCAGCAGCGTCGACTTGCCACAGCCGTTCGGGCCGATCACCGCGGTGATGGTGCCGTCCACGACGTCGAAGTCCAGGCCGTCGACGATGACGCGGTCGCCGTAGGCCAACTGCAGGTCGCTGGCGTGCAGCCGCTGCCGTTCCCCATTGGCCGACACGGCGCGCTGGTCCTCAGCCTTCTCGCTGGACGTGGCGGATGCGGTCATGCGCGGACCTCCCGGTACCGACGGACGAGCAGGTAGATCAGGTACGGAGCGCCGAGGATGGCGGTGATGATGCCGACCGGGAGCTCCAGGCCGCCGAAGGCGGTCCGGGAGATCACGTCGGAGCCGACGACCAGCGCGGCACCCAGCACCGCCGCGGTGAGCAGCGGCGGGCGCGAGGTGCGCGCGACGCGCAGCGCGATCTGCGGGGTGGCCAGTGCGACGAACTGGATCGGCCCGGCCGCGGCGGTGGCGATCGACGCCAGCGCGACCGATGCCAGCAGCAGCGCGCCGCGCGAGAAGTCCATCCGGACGCCCAGCCCGCGTACCATGTCGTCGTCGAACTGCAGCGCCCCGAGCACATGCGTGCCGATCAGCGTCAGCGGGATCAGCACGACGAGGACGATGGCCACCGGGATCACGTGCTCCCAGCCGCGCGCGTTGAGGCTGCCCGTCAGCCACACCAGGGCCCGGCTCGCGTCGGTGACGTCGCCGACGGTCAGCAGCCAGTAGGTCGCGTTGCCCGCCAGCGCGCTGACACCGACGCCGACCAGCACCAGCCGGAAGGAGTCCACGCCGCGGCGGTAGGCCAGCGCGTAGACCGCGATGCCGGTGATCAGCCCGCCCGCCAGCGCCACCAGCGGCAGGCCGTAGTTCGCCAGCGCGCCCGCGAGGCTGCCCGCCGTGCCGCCGAGCACAATCACCAGGGTCGCGGCGGTGCCCGCGCCCCAGGTGATGCCGAGCATGTCCGGGCTGGCCAGCGGGTTGCGGGCGAGCGCCTGCATGATCGCTCCGGAGAGGCCGAGCGCGGCGCCGACCAACAGACCGGTCAGCGACCTCGGCAACCGCAATTCCCAGATGATGATCTGCTGCGCCCGATCGCCGCCGCCAAACAGCGTGTTGAGCACCTCCAGCGGGCTGATCTGGTACTCGCCGAGGCCGACGTTGAGCACGAAGACCGCCAGCAGCACGACCAAACCGCCCAGCAGCGCCACCAGGGGCCGCCAGCGCAGCACCGCGGAGAACGGGCCGAGCCGGACCGGTCGGCGACCGGCGACGCCTGACTGCTCGTTGTCGAGAACCCGGGTCACAACCGCACCAACTTCCGGCGGCGCACGAGCGCGATGAAAAACGGTGCGCCGACCATCGCCAGCATCACCCCGACCTGCACCTCGGACGGCCGCGCCACGATCCGGCCGAGGACGTCGGCGAGCAGCACCAGCGACGCGCCCAGCAGCCCGGCGAACGGGAGCAGCCAGCGGTAGTCGGCGCCGGTGAAGAAGCGGGCCGCGTGCGGCACGATCAGCCCGACGAACCCGATCGGCCCGCAGATCGCGACCGCCCCGCCCACCAGGATCGCGATCCCGGCGATGCCCGCCCGGCGCGCCCACTCGACGCGGTGGCCGAGCGAGCGGGCCACGTCGTCGCCCAGCGACAGGGCGTTGAGGCTGGACGCGTTGGCCAGCGCCAGCACGACGCCCACCACCAAGAACGGCAGCACCTGCGGGATCACCGCGGTGTCGGTGATCGCGATGGATCCGACCTTCCAGAACCGGTAGGTGTCCATAGTCTGCTGGTCTGAGATCACCAGCGCCGAGGTGATGGCCTGCAGCAGGTGGCTGATCGCGGTGCCGGCCAGCGCCAGCGTCACCGGTGTCGGGCCGCCGCGGCCGAGGGAGCCGATCGCGAACACCGCGAGCGCGCCCAGCAGCGCGCCGGCGAAGCCGAACCAGATGAAGCCGAGCAACGTGGTGACGCCGAAGGTGTAGACCGCGAGGACGACGGCCAGCGCCGCGCCCTGCGTGATGCCGAGGATGCCGGGGTCGGCGATCGGGTTGCGGGTGTGGCCCTGCATCAGCGCGCCCGCCAGGCCCAGCGCCGCGCCCGCGAGGACGCCGACGATCGTGCGCGGCACCCGCAGCTCGCGGATGATCAGGTCGTTCTCGGTACCGGTGGGCGCGAACAGCCCGGCCCACACGTCCTGCAGCGGGATCGTCTTGGCCCCGATCACCACGCTGAGCACGCAGGCGACCACCAGCACGGCCAGCAGGACCGCGATGCCGACGACCCGGCGGCGCCGGCGTTGTCGCAGGCGGGTGCCGCCAGCGGACACGAGCGCCGCACCGTGCCCGGATGCGCGAGGGCTGCCGACGGCCACGCTGCGACTCACGTCCCACTCCCTCTGCCACTCGTCCGGACCGCACTTAGGTTAGGCCCACCTAATGCCGAATCAACAGGGGTGGGTGGATTGTCCGATGTCACATATCGGCGCCCGGCGACGGCGACCGACGCCGGGCGCATCCGGAAAAAGGGCGACTGGGGCGACAATCGGACAGAACCTCGCGTTGATGATCGGTCGCGCTTTTCCGCCCGCTAAGCGGTGAATAGGGTTATCCGAACGCAACGAGGGGCGTTTGCCGGCTGGTGAGCCGCGCAAACGCCCCTCGACGGTTCCTTCAGTTCGCCTGGTGGTACTGCTCCACGATGTCGGCGGGGATACGACCCCGGTCCGACACCTTCAGGCCGCGCTTGCGAGCCCATTCCCGAATAGCCTGGTTCTGCTCGCGATCGGCACTCGTGGAGCCGCCAGCGGCACGCGCCGTGGCACCCGGGCGCGGCCCCGGCTTCTTGCGTCCGCCGGCCCGACGCGCGTTGGAGACGTAGTTCGCCAGGGCATCCCGCAACTCGCCGGCATTGTCGGCGGAAAGGTCGATCTGGTAGGCGACGCCGTCCAATCCGAACTCAACGGTTTCGTCGGCCTGCCCGCCGTCCAGATCGTCGACAAGAGTGACAGTAACCTTCTGCGCCATCTTCGAAGTCCTCCCCGGAGCCAAAAATTGTCAATTAGCGGGACAGCGACCATCCGCTAGGAGCGCAACTCCCTTGCGAGTACGTCAATAGCCGTCACCGGAACATTCTGAGCTCAGGTTAGCGCAGTAACTGCCCTATTGCACTCACCCGGGCCGGAAAATTCACCGATGTCCGCCCTGATCGGGTCATTCCGGGCGGACCAGTGGGAAGAGGATCGTCTCCCGGATACCCAGCCCGGTCAACGCCATCAACAACCGGTCGATACCCATTCCGACCCCACCGCTGGGTGGCATTCCATACTCCAGCGCCCGGAGAAAGTCCTCGTCGATCGGCATGGCCTCGTCATCACCCGCGGCCGCGAGAGCCGCCTGGTCCTCGAGCCGGGCGCGTTCCACGACCGGATCGACGAGTTCGGAGTATCCGGTGGCCAGCTCAAACCCGCGAACGTACAGGTCCCATTTCTCCGCCAACCCCGGCTCGCTGCGGTGTTGCCGGGTCAACGGCGAGGTCTCCAACGGGAAGTCTCGAACGAAGGTGGGCGCGGTCAAATGATCGCCGACCAGGTGCTCCCACAGCTCCTCGACGAGCTTTCCGTGACCGTGCGCGGGATCGGTCTGCAATCCGTAGGAGTCCGCGTGCTTGCGCAACGCCTCAACCGAAGTTTCCGGAGTGATCTCCGAATCCAGCGCTTCCGACAAGGAGTCGTACATCTTGATCGACTCCCACTCACCGGACAAGTCGTACTCGGCCCCATCGAACCAGGTGACCACCTGCGAACCCGCGACCGCTTCGGCCGCTTCCTGGATCAGCGACCTGGTGAGCGTCGCCATGTCGTCGTAATCCGCATACGCCTGGTAGAACTCCAACATCGCGAACTCGGGCGAGTGGGAAGAATCACTACCCTCGTTGCGAAAGTTCCGGTTGATCTCGAAAACCTTCTCGATCCCGCCGACGACGCATCGCTTCAGATACAACTCCGGCGCGATCCGCAGGAACAGGTCGATGTCGAAGGCGTTGGAATGCGTCGTGAACGGACGCGCGGCGGCACCGCCTTGCAACGTCTGCAACATCGGTGTTTCCACCTCGACGAAACCGCGCCGATTGAACGAATCGCGCAGCGAACTCTGCACCGCGGCGCGAGTACGAACCGTGTCGGCGGCTTGCTTGCGGACGATCAAGTCGACGTAGCGCTGCCGGACCCGGGTCTCCTCGCCGAGGTCCTTGTGCATCACCGGCAGCGGGCGCAGCGTCTTGGCCGCCATCCGCCACTCGTCGGCCATCACGGACAGCTCGCCGCGCCGGGAGGTGATCACCTCGCCGTGCACGAAGACGTGGTCGCCGAGGTCCACATCGCTCTTCCAGGACGCCAGGGCGTCCTCGCCGACCTGCTTGAGGCTGAGCATCGCCTGCAGCTCGGTGCCGTCGCCGCCGCGCAGCGTGGCGAAGCATAGCTTTCCGGTGTTGCGCAGGAACATCACGCGGCCCGCGACGCCGACCTGCTCGCCGGTGGCGGTATCGGGTGCCAGGTCCTGGTGGGTGGCGCGCACCTGGGACAGGCTGTGCGTGATCGGCAGGTTCACCGGGTACGGGTCGACTCCGGCGGCGAGCAGGCGCTCCCGCTTCTCCCGCCGGATCCGCATCTGTTCCGGCAGGTCATCGACGCCGTCAGCGCTGGCTGCCGGTGGGTTGGGAAGGTCCTGGTCAGTCACGGCCTCCAAGGGTACGTTTCGCCCTCCCACCACCCACCACCAGGAGCCTTTTCAGCGGTCGACACCACGATCCTGTTCCAGCTCGGCCCCGCTGCGGCGCGAGGGGTGGAACCTCGGACGCCTTCCCGACCCCGGGATCCCCGGTACGCGCACGACCAGTCCTCTCGGATCCCGAGGAGTCGGGACCTCCGGTGTCAGCGGAAGTTCCGGTCGAAGACGAGGCGGAGGCCGAGGAGGGTCAGGTCCGGGACGTGGTGGGTGATCGTCGTCGACTCGGTCACCACCAGCGGCGCCAGGCCGCCGGTGGCGATGACGGTGGTGGGGCCGCCGTGGGTGGACTCCAGCTCCGCGACGATGCGGCGCACCAGTCCGTCGACCTGACCCGCGAAGCCGAACAGGATGCCGGACTGCAGGCACTCCACGGTGTTCTTGCCGATCACCGATCGCGGCCGGACCAGCTCGACCTTGCGCAGCTGCGCGGCCCGCGAGGCCAAAGCGTCCAGCGAGATCTCGATGCCCGGGGCGAACGCCCCGCCCAGGAACTCGCCCTTGGCCGAGATGACGTCGATGTTCGTGGACGTGCCGAAGTCGACCACCGCGCAGTTGGTCGCGTGCAGGTGGTGCGCCGCCAGGGTGTTGATCACCCGGTCCGCGCCGACCTCCTTCGGGTTGTCCACCAGCAGCGGCACCCCCGTGCGTACGCCCGGCTCGACGACCACGCACGGCACGTCGCTCCAGTAGCGGCCAAGCATGACGCGGAGTTCGCGCAGCAGGGCGGGCACTGTGGACAGCGCCGCAATGCCGGTGATCTCGTCCGCGTAGTCCCCGAGCAGCCCGCGCATCGTCAGCGCCATCTCGTCGGCGGTCATCCGCGGCTCGGTGCGCACCCGCCAGTCCCGCACCAGCGTCGTGGCGACGTCCGCGACCTCGGGGCGGTCCGCGTAGAGGCCGAGCACGATGTTGGTGTTTCCGACGTCGATGGCGAGCAGCACCGTCGTTCGTCCCTTCGGTTGTCAGCGATCACGCGGGCGGTGGCGCCGCCGCGCTCGGCTGGGCTCTGACGTCAGGCAAGCGGCGACGCCGCTTCCTCTTTCACCACGCACTCAACCCGCACCGCCGCGCAAACCGGCCACGAACCCGCCGCGCAGAGCTCAGTGCTCCGGCTGTTGCAGGAGTGCGTCGAGCTTCGCGGCGTCGTCCGTCTCGGCCGTGGGGTCGGCGAGCACCGCCGCGCTGGTGAGGCCGGAACCCTCCGGGGCGCTACCCGGGTCGTCGCCCTGCTCCAGGATCCGGTTGTCCGCGTCGACGAAGATCACCTTCGGCCGCACCGAACGCGCCTCCATCTCGTCCATCACGCCGTAGGACAGCAGGATCACGATGTCGCCGGGCTCGATCAGGTGCGCGGCGGCGCCGTTGATACCGATCACCCCCGAGCCGCGCTCGCCGGTGATCACGTAGGTCTCCAGCCGCGCGCCGTTGGTGACGTCGACGATGGCGACCTGCTCGCCTTCCAGCAGGTCCGCGGCATCCATCAGGTTGGCGTCGACGGTCACCGAACCGACGTAGTGCAGATCGGCCTGGGTCACCGTGGCGCGGTGGATCTTGGACTTCAGCATGGTGCGGAACATCGCAGACCTCCTACTGCTGATACCGCGGTTTGCCGACGTATCTTGCGCGACGCCCGATCCGTCTCGACAGGCACCCGCGCGTTCGCCGCTTCATCTCTATTCCGACACGCCGGGGCTGCCCAGCAGCACCAGTGCGTTGTCGATCAACCTCGTCGATCCGACCTTGGCCGCCACCAGCAGCCGCGCCTCGCCACCTGCTGGGGCCGGGCCCAGCTCGGTGTCGCGCAGCTCCAGGTAGTCGACGTCCACCGACGGCTCCGTGGCCAGCACGGCACCGGCGGCGTTGAGCGCCGCATCCGCTCCCGCCGCCGCGGCGTGCGCCGCGGCGGTCAACGACGCGGAGAGCACCAGCGCCGCCTCGCGCTGCTCGGCGTTGAGGTAGGCGTTGCGGGAGGACAGCGCCAAGCCGTCCGCTTCCCGCACGGTGGGGATGCCCTGGATCCGGGCGTCCAGGTTCAGCTCCCGCGCCATCCGGCGGATCAGCACGAGCTGCTGGTAGTCCTTCTCGCCGAAGAACGCCAGGTCCGGCCGCACGACGTTGAGCAGCTTCAGGACCACTGTGAGCATCCCGTCGAAGTGCCCCTGCCGGGAGGCGCCCTCCAGCTGCACGCCCAGCGGTCCGGAGTGGACGGTGATCTGCGGGTCGGGGCCGTACATCGTGTCGACCGACGGCGCGAAGACCAGCTCCACCCCGGCTTCCCGGCACGCTTCCAGATCGGCCTCAAAGGTGCGCGGATAGCGGTCGAAGTCCTCGTTCGGTCCGAACTGCAGCGGGTTCACGAAGATCGACACGACGGTGACGGCGTTGATGTCCCGGGCCCGGCGGATCAGCTTCAGGTGGCCGCGGTGCAGCGCGCCCATCGTCGGCACCAGGTGGATCCGGCGGCCGGTGGCCCGCAGGGCGCGGGTGACGCGGGCCAGTTCGGCGGGCTCGCGGTGCACGGTCAGCTCGCCCCGCGCGAAACCCGGGCTTTCGCTCATGACGACTCCAGTGTCTGCAATGCTCATGAGGGCTCCTCGTCCAGCGCTTCGCGGACCGCCGCGGCCCCGTCCGCGCGCAGGATTCCGGCCTGCTCGGCGCGCTCCGCGGTCCGCTTCGCCAGCTCGCGGTAGCTGGCCACGGTTTCGGGGTTCTCCCCGCCCAGTGCGGCCAGGTGCGCGCGGACCGTGCCGGCGTCGCCGCGCATCACCGGACCGGTGATGGCGCGGTCGCCGAGGCGTAGCGCGTTGTCCAGCGAGGCGGACAGGATCGGTGCCATGACCCGGTCCGGGATTTCGATACCCGCGCCACGCAGCAGCTCGGCGCACTCGTTGACCAGGGTGATCAGGTGGTTGGCACCGTGGGTGAGCGCGGCGTGGTAGAGGCGGCGGGACTCCTCCGGCACCCGCACCGGCTCCATCCCGAGCTCCAGCGCCAACGCCTCCGCGACGTGCCAACCCGCGTCGTCCACACCGGACGCCGTGACGGCCATGCAGGCGTTGGCGAGGCGTTCGACGTCTTCCGCGCGGCCGGTGAAGGTCATGGCCGGGTGCAGCGCCAAGGGCAGCACGCCTACGTCGGCGGCCGGGGCGAGGACGTCCACGCCGTGCGCGCCGCAGGTGTGCACGAGAATCTGCCCGGCGCGCAGGGATCCGGTGGCGACCAGACCGCGGGCCAGCCCGGCGATGGCGTCGTCCGGCACCGCCAGCAGCACCAGATCGGCTTGCAGGGCCACCTCGTCGGGCGGCAGCACGGCGACCCCGGGGAGCAGTTCCTCGGCCCGGCGCAGCGACGCCTCGGAGACGGCGGAGACCGCGACGACCTGGTGACCCGCGCGTTGCAGCGCGGCACCCAGCACGGCACCGACCCGGCCGGCCGAGATGACTCCGACCCGCAGCCGAGGGCCCGTGCGACCAGCAGCCATTACCACGTCGTCCTCCCCTACCGTTCCAGTCCCAACCACCGGGTACCAGACAGCAGCGCGAGAGTAGCCCGCCGATCCCGCCGCCGTGTCCCCCAGGTGGCGAGAACCACGCAATCCCGGTCCTGACGCACACCCGTGGGTCCGCAATTTCAATGGAAATCGAAGATCCGATTTCCATTGAAATCGCACGGAGTTGTCCACACCCTCCGGCATGTCGTGGCCCGACACGCCGGAGGTCCGCGATTTCAATGGAAAACGACGGTCCGATTTCCATTGAAATCGCGGTCAGTCCCGGGAGCGCTGGATCGGGGGCCTCGGGTTCCTGGGGCCCGGCGGGCGCCGGAGGTTGTGCTGGGTCAGCTCCGTGAGCTTGATGCGGGCCGTCTGGATCGCCTGCTGCGTGCCCGCCGCCGACCGTCGCGCGTGCTTCAGGTCCTCGATCAGCTTCTCGCGACGAGCCCGGCGCGCCGCGCTGGTGGTCTGCCCCTGCGCGGCCCGGTGCTGTAGGAACGCCAGCTCGGTGACCGCGATCTGGTAGTCCCGCACCGCCTTCGCCGCCTCGTTCCCGGCGCTGCGCCGCACCTTGCGCAGCCAGCCGCGCCGACCCGCGAGCGTCGCGAGCATGTCCATCTCGCTGCGCACGATCAGCCCGGCCCGTTCCAGCACCGGCAGCTGCTGGATGACGATCCGCTGCTCCCGCTTGCGCTGCCACACCACGAGCCAGAAGGTGCCCAGGAAGATCGGCACCATGATCAGGAAGTAGACGTTCAGGAACTCCGTGCCACCGAGCAGCGTCGACGTGTTCCACACCGCGTGCACGAGCACCGCGCCAGCGAACCCGACCAGCAGGTACAGCAGCCGCAGCCGCTTGCTGTCGGTCCGCGAGGCCAACCCGATGCCGATGCCGAACATCGAGCTGAACAGCGGGTGCGAGAACGGCGCGAGCACCCCGCGCAGGATGAACACCGCCACGACTCCGCCACCGACGCTGCCCAGCCCGCCGGCGGCGAAAGCCTTGCCGAAGTACAGGATGTTCTCGGTGAAGGCGAAGCCCGCCGCGGTTAGCGACGCGTAGACGATGCCGTCGACCAGCCCGTTGAACTCCGACCGGCGGCGGAACCACAGCGCCACGACGAACAGCGCCTTCGCCGCCTCCTCCACCAGCGGGCCCGCCACCGCCGTGAGGAAGAACCGGTTGTCCGGGCCGAACAGGACGTTGCCGAGGTCGGTGATGGCGTCATTGAGCAGCAGCGAACACGCGGTCGCCCCGCCGGCGCCCCACAGGAACGCGCCGAGCAGCAGCATCGGCGGTTCCGGCTCCCAGCGGTCGATCCAGATGATCGCGGCGAACACCACGCCCACCGGCAGCAGGGCGGCCACCGCCCCGACCAGCGCGGGCGCCACCCCAACCTTCGAGGTGGTGACGCCGGCCATCACCAACCCGCACATTCCGAGCACGATCAGGCCGGCGACGGGCCATCCGACGGCGTGGTGCTTGCGGCTCTGGAGCCTGCGCGCGCCGGACAGATCGGCAGGCTGTCTCTGAAGATCAGGACTCGACACGGACAAAACCCTAGATAACGGCTCGGACAGGTGCCCGGATAGTCACCGTCTCAGGCGCGTCGGCGGCGTCGGCGTTGCGCATCGGAGGTACCCCCGTACGCGGCTAGCAAGTCGTTCACCGAGGTCCCCTCGGCGTGCGCGCCCGCCGGATCCGGCTCCGGCGGCGGGGCGACCGGTTCGGGCTTGGCCTCCGACGGCGCCGACGGCTCGGCGCGACGCGATGCCTCCGGGCGCTTGGCCGCGGCGGGGCGGGACGGGTGCACCTGGGCTGGCTGCGGCTTGGGCCGCTGCCGCTGCTTGGGCCGCCGCTCCGGCTGCTCCCCGGACAACGTGGTGATCAGCTCGGTGGTGGGCTGGGCGCCGTTGGAAGGCGTTGGTGCGGCGGGAAGTTCGCGCCCTGGCGGCGGGACGAGCTGGCCCTCCACCTTGCCGCGCTCGGGCAGCGAGCGGACCCGGGTGGATTCGGCGCGCAGCGCGACCCGCTCGAACAGCACGTCGCCGCCGAGCACCTTCTCCAGGCTCTCGCGCAGTCGGCGCAGCTCCGCCTGCAGCGCCTGCAATTCGCTCTCCGACTCGTCGGCGGCCTTGCGCCGCGCCTCGGCCTCGGCCTCCAGCTCGAACTCCCTGCGGGCCGCGATCTCCCGCTCCAGTTCGAGTTCGTAGATACGCTGGCTGTCCGCCGCGTGCTGCTCGCCTTCCACCACGCGGTTGCGCAACTTGGCGACCGCGAAGGCGCCGATCAGCGCCGACCACAGCGCGGCGACGAGCCCGAGGCGCAGCAGGCGGGCGTCGTTGGTGAGCACGAGCACCACCGTGGCGGCCGCGGCGAGCACTAGCACGAGCATCCACAAGGCTGTCGATCGCCCCCTGCGGGATCCGGATTCGGTGCTGCCGCGTTCGGACATGCCCACTACGGTACCGGGCGGTTATCAGTTCGAGATCTCTAGGGAAGAGACCGGTCTCCGCTTTGGCCGGTGCGGCGCAGCGCACCGCCGACCGAACGGCCGAACGAGTCGGCTCATTCCTCGTCGTCGTAAGGCTCTTCCGGCTCATCCGGATTACGCAGGCAGTTCTCCAGCCAGAGCCCGGCCGCGATCAACGCGCCCGCGCTGATCGCCCCGATCACCGCGGCGAAGGTGTCCGCCCGGGCTGCCTCGACAGTGCCGAGCCGCGGCAACAGGAAAGCGATCAGCCCCACCCACGCCCCGGCCATGATCGCGCCAGCCAGCGACGACGCCTTGGCCAACGCGACCGCGCGCGCGGCGGTCAGCCCGTCGACCGGTTCGGTGCCCGGCTTGCGCTTGACCCGCGGCCGCATGTTCAACGCCAGGAACAGGTCGATGAGCGCGATCAACAGCAGCGTCGCCCCGGCCAGCAGCGGCAGCGGCGGCAGCTCGCCGTACGCCAGCCTGGAGAGCAGGTAGACCACGACGGCCGCGGCCAAGCCGCCCACGATGAGCTGCCGGGGCTTGGTGAAGGTCAGGTGCTCTGCGTGTCGCGGTGCCACGGTTCCAGCATGGCACCTCACCTCACCCTGACCATCCGCGGGCGAAAATGCCCTTGAGTCTCCACCGACTGGAGGGTCGAAGGTGAATCCCGTGGACGACACCGTGCTCTACACGATCGGCGAGCTGGCCCGGCGAACCGGGCTGAGCGTCAAGACGATCCGGTTCTACTCCGACAGCGGCGTGGTGCCGCCCACCGACCGAACCGCAGCCGGCTACCGGCGCTACGACGTGACGGCCATCAGCCGGCTGGAGCTGGTGCGCACCCTGCGCGAGCTGGGCGCCGGGCTGAACGAGGTGCAGCGGTTCCTCGCCAGCGAGACCACGCTCTCGAACCTGGCCAAGGCGCACCTGGAGCTGCTGGAGGAGCAGATGCGCGTGCTGCAGACCCGGAGGGCGGTGCTGCGGGCGGTCGTGAAGCTCGACCGATCGACCGAGGAGGTACGACTCATGCACAAGCTGGCGCAAATGTCCGACGAGGAGCGCAACCGGCTGATCGACGAGTTCTGGGACGAGGTCAGCGCGGACCTCAACATCACCCCGGGATTCACGGATTGGCTACGCCAGGCCAAACCGAACCTGCCCGCCGACCCGACGGCCGAACAGCTGGAGGCCTGGATCGAGCTGGCCAAACTGGTGCGGGAACCCGACTTCCGGCGCGCCGTCCGGGCGCTGTACCAGGAGCACTCCGACCGCCGCGACGCCGGCGAAACGCTGGTGGCGGACCAGGAAGAAGCACAGAAGTGGTGGGCGGTCACCGACGAGGCGCGGGTGCTCGTCGAGTCGGGGACGTCACCGGAGGGCGCCGAGGCTCAGGCCCTGGCCAAGCGGATGATGGCGCTGTGGGGCCGGGCCGACACCGCGGCGTCCCGCCGCGAGCTCGCGGCAGACTACGAGAACCGCACCGACGAGCGGATGTCGCGCTACTGGGAACTGCTGGCGACCATCAACAACTGGCCGAAGCACCCGGTCACGGCGGCCACCACCCGATGGCTGGCCGCCGCCCTCCGCGCGTCGAACGAGTAAGCGGCGCATCACCCGGGCGGGCGCGATCTCGCGAGGAGCCGCATCCGGGCAGTGGTCGATTTCGCGGAAAATCGACCACTGCCCGGCGGAAACTGGGATCGCCCGGGACAGCGCAGCTTCTCGCCAAACTGCGCCGGACCCAGGATTCCTCAGTGGACGATCAGCGGAGCGCCAAGTCGGCGCGGCGGTGGACGTCGTCGATCTCGTTGCGGGGCAAGGCTTCTAGGAGGTCCGCGACGCGGCCGTGGCCGGGCAGTTCGGCGTTCGGCTCGATCGCCAGCCACGGGATCAGCACGGTGGCGCGGCTCGGCGTGCCGGGGTGCGGCAGCAGCAGCTCGGGGTCCTCGCTGCGGACACCGTCCACAGTGACCACATCGACGTCCAAAGTCCTAGGGCCCCAACGCTGTTCGCGGCGGCGTTCGGCCTGCCGCTCCAGCGCCTGGCCCCGGCGCAACCAGCCCCACTCGTCGAGTTCCGGCGATTCCACGATGAGCACCGCGTTGAGGAAGTCCGGCTGGTCGGTGACCCCCCACGGCGCCGTCTCGTACACCGGGGACGCCGCGACCAGCACGTCCGAGAGGCCTTCGACGGCGAGCCGGAGGTACGCCAGCCGGTCCCCGAGGTTCGACCCGAGCGAAAGCACCGCCCTGCTCAAAGCAACCTCCCGATATCGCACGGCCCGCGAAGGGCACCGTTTTGCTGAACACCCGTGACCGCTTTTCGGCCCCGTAGCTAGAGGCGCCGTAGCACCCGAAAGCGCTCACTGAACCCCACGGCTCACGCCGGGACGACGTTGCCGCGACCGCCGCGGCGGGAGCGGCGGATGGTCACCGCCACGTCCGCGAAGGTCAGCCGGATCGGCGCGCTCGGCTTGTGGATGGTGACCTCGGCGGCGTGCACCCGCTCGTCGGACATGACGTCGTCCGCGATCTCGCCGGCCACCGCCTCGATCAGGTCCTTCGGCGGCCCGGCGACGATCGCCGCGGCCCGCTCGGCCAGCTCGCCGTAGTGCAGCGTCTTCGCCAGGTCGTCGCTCGTTGCGGCGTCCCCGAGGTCGATCCAAACCGTGATGTCGACGAAGAAGTCCTGCCCGTCGCGCTTCTCGTGATCGAAGACGCCGTGGTTGCCCCGCACCTTCAGGCCGGTCAACGTGATCCGGTCAGCCACCGAGTTCTCCTCCGTTGCGCCACGCGGCGGTCACCGCGACGGCATCCAAGGATTGCCGGACGTCGTGCACCCGCACGCCCCAGGCCCCGCGATCCGCCGCCAGCGCCGACACCACGGCGGTCGCCGTCTCCCGCCCGGCGGGCGGCCGCGGCTTGCCGTCGGCGTCGGCCAGCAGTCGCCCGAGGAACCGCTTGCGCGAGGCCCCGACCAGCACCGGGAAACCCAGGCCCGCGAAGACGTCGAGCCGCTGCAGCAGCTGCCAGTCGTGCGCCCCGCTCTTGGCGAACCCGAGCCCCGGGTCCAGCACGATCGCGTCCTCGGCCACGCCGGCGGTCAGCGCCGCGTCGACCTGCTGCAGCAGCTCATCGCGCACCTCCGCGACGACGTCCTGGTACACCGCGAGGCTGATCATGTCCTTGCTGTGGCCGCGCCAGTGCATCAGCACCCACGGCAGCCCGGTGTCCGCCGCGACGTGCACCATGTCCGGGTCGGCCAGGCCGCCCGAGACGTCGTTGATCATCGCCGCGCCGGCCTCTGCGGTCGCCGCCGCGACCTTGGCGCGGGTGGTGTCCACGCTCACCGGAACACCGGCGGCGACCAGCTCGCGCACAACCGGCAGCACGCGCTCGATCTCGGTGGCGGCGTCGACGCGTTCCGAGCCGGGCCGGGTCGACTCACCGCCCACGTCGATGATGTCCGCGCCCAGCCGGTGCATCTCGATGCCGTGCGCGACGGCCGCCGCCCGGTCCAGGTAGCGCCCGCCGTCGGAGAACGAATCCGGGGTCACGTTGAGCACGCCCATCACCGCGCAGCGCGGCGGGTGCGGCATCAGCGAATGCATCATCGACCCCTGATCAGCGACAACGCCTCGGAGCGCGAGGAAGCCGAGCTGCGGAACTGACCGCGCACCGCGGAGGTCGTGGTCGTCGAACCGGCCTTGCGAACCCCGCGCATGCCCATGCACAGGTGCTCGGCGTCGATCACCACGATCACCCCGCGAGGCTCCAACCTGCGCACCAGCGCATCGGCGACCTGCGAGGTCAACCGCTCCTGCACCTGCGGGCGCTTGGCGTAGAGGTCCACCAGCCTGGCCAGCTTGGACAGCCCGGTCACCCGACCCATTTCATTAGGAATATATCCAATGTGAGCAACTCCATGAAATGGCAAAAGGTGATGCTCACAGTTGTGGGTCAGATGTCCATTAATCAGAAATGTCGGATGCGGATCGCATTTAAAACTATGAACCGTGTACGGCTCTGCTCCAGACGCTTCCAGCGAACGAACCGATTCGACTTTAACCCACTGCGACTCGATAAGATCGGTACGGTGCGATTCCTGGGCGAATCCGTGGCGGAGAATCCAGTCGTCCGAAACGTACAATTCCGAAGCCTGCGTCAGACTTGGCGTGAACCTCGCGGAGATCACCCGCGCGATGTCATCGAGGAACGGCACGTTGCGTCCTGTGATCACCCGGAAGCGACGACTACTCATTCGGCACCCGTCGCCGTCCACGCAGCCGTCCAGGAAGCCCCTGAACGTGGTCTCGTTCGACATCACGACTCGCGGGAACCGCTGCCGCTGGTGGTGCGCGTCCCCTCCGACGTACTGGCGCACCAGGTCAGCCAGGTAGGAGGAAACGACTCGCACGCGGAAGCCCTCGACCTGGCGTTGCAGGTGGCCGGACGGCCGCTCGATCTCCTCGATCGCGGCGTCTGTGCCGAAGGCCTGGTCGAGTGCGTAGGCGAAGTTCTTCGCGACGTCGCGATCGTTCACCACCAACGACACGTAATGGTCGCCGACCGTGCCGTCCGAGCACAACGCTCCCAGCGCGTAACCGAATTCGTAACCGATCTTCGGCTGCCAGCGCTGGCGGCACAGCTTCTTCGGCGGCGTCCACTCGATGTAGGTACCCGCCACATCCTTGGCTTCCTGCCACCCCTGCGGCGTTGCCAGCGGATGGTCAGGAGTGACCTGGAATCGGCCCTTCTCCGTGACGACCTCGACGAGTTCGCGCTTCTGGTGCGAACTGACCTCGACGACCTCGGTCTGCTCGACCTTGCCGTCGACGAGGGTCCAGAAACGATCACCGATCCGGACGTCCCGAGCGGGCTTCGCGCCACCGACCAGGTTGACGGTCTGCTTGCTCGGCACGCACTGGGAGTACACCGGGATGTCGCGGACCAGGACGAGTTCCTCGTGGGCCTCGTCGAAGGTCTTGTCCAGGACCTCGTCGGGGTTCGTATACAGCCCCGCGAACAGCTCGTGGTAGGCGCGGGCGACGCGGGCCGGGGTGTCCCGAAGGCCCTCCCGGTCCGGGTCCTCACCGGCCGCGAGCAGCAGCTCCCGGACGGCCGCCTCGGCGCGGGCGTGGTCGAACTGGGGAATGTGGAAAGAGCCGTCGGGACGGGAGTCGCCTCCCGCCCCGATCGGCTCGTCGACCGTGCTGGTCAATTTGTCTTTCCTCCACCGGCTGAGGCGCCCGGAGGCGCCGAGTGCACCGGAGTGATCAGCGGCTGGAGTTGCCGCTGCCGTTGTCCTGAGCCGAGTCCTGGCCCGTCTCGGGGTTGGGCCGCGGGGCTTCCTCCGCCTTCGGCTCGCCCTGCTGCGGTGCCGGGTGCTCGGCCGGAGCCTGCTGCCCGCGCTCCCAGGACGGGGTCCAGTTGTACTGGCCGCCGCCCCCACCGGGGTAGCTCGAACCGGACGGGTTGGTCGCCGGGGTCCACCCGGGCGGCGCGCCGTAGTTCGGCGGAACCGCCTGCGGCACCTGGCCGTGCTGGCCCGACTGCTGCTGCCCCTGGTTCGGGTTCTGGAACTGCACCGCGCCCTGGTGCGCACCCGCACCGGCACCGGCCGGGGTCGGCTGCTCGTGGTGCGGCGGAGCACCGTTCTGGTTGCCCGCTGCACCCGCCGGGGACGGCGTCGGAGTCGGCTCCTCCTTGACCGGGGGCCACGGCTCGCCGCGCTCCTTGGCCAGCTCGCCAGCGGTCTTGATCGGCGGCTTGTCCGACGGAGTGCGACCACCGAAGTCGTTGAACGCGGTGATCCTGGGGCGCTTCTGCACTCGGGCGAAGATCCGCTCCAGGTCCTTGCGGTTCAGCGTCTCCTTGTCGATGAGCTCCAGCACGACGTCGTCGAGCACGTCGCGGTAGGTGTTGAGCACCTCCCACGCCTCGGTGTGCGCGGCCTCGATCAGCCGGCGCACCTCCTCGTCGATCTCGTGCGCCACTTCCAGCGAGTAGTTCGGCTGCTGACCGGCGGTACGGCCGAGGAAGGGGTCACCCTCTTCCTTGCCGTACTTGACCGCGCCCAGCCGGGCGGTCATGCCGTACTCGGTGACCATCGCGCGGGCGATCTTGGTGGCCTGCTCGATGTCGCTGGACGCACCCGTGGTCGGCTCGTGGAAGACCAGCTCCTCGGCGGAGCGGCCACCCAGCGCGAACACCAGGCGGGCGATCATCTCCGAGCGGGTCATCATGTCCTTGTCGTCTTCGGGGACGACGAGGGCGTGCCCGCCGGTGCGACCGCGCGGCAGGATCGTCAGCTTGTACACCGGCTCGAGGTCGGGCATCGCCCAGGCGGCCAGCGCGTGCCCACCCTCGTGGTAGGCGGTGATCTTCTTGTCCCGCTCCGAAATGATCTTGCTCTTCCGGCGCGGGCCGCCGATCACGCGATCGACCGCTTCCTCCAGCGCGGCGGCCGTGATCAGCTGGCCGTTCTCCCGCGCGGTGAGCAGGGCGGCCTCGTTGACCACGTTCTCCAGGTCGGCGCCGGAGAACCCGACGGTGCGCTTGGCCAGGCTGTCCAGGTCAGCGTCCTGCGCCAACGGCTTGCCCTTGGAGTGCACGTTCAGGATCGCGCGGCGACCGCGCATGTCCGGCGCGGACACCGGGATCTGCCGGTCGAAGCGGCCCGGGCGCAGCAGCGCCGGGTCCAGGATGTCCGGCCGGTTCGTCGCGGCGATCAGGATGATGCCGCCGCGCGAGTCGAAGCCGTCCATCTCGACCAGCAGCTGGTTGAGGGTCTGCTCCCGCTCGTCGTGCCCACCGCCGAGGCCGGCGCCGCGCTGGCGGCCGACCGCGTCGATCTCGTCGACGAAGATGATGCACGGCGCGTTCTGCTTGGCCTGTTCGAACAGGTCGCGGACGCGGGAGGCACCGACACCGACGAACATCTCGACGAAGTCGGAACCGGAAATCGAGTAGAACGGCACACCGGCCTCACCGGCGACGGCTCGGGCGAGCAGCGTCTTACCGGTGCCCGGCGGGCCGTACAGCAGGACGCCCTTCGGGATCTTGGCACCGAGGGCCTGGTAGCGGCCGGGGTTCTGCAGGAAGTCCTTGATCTCGTGCAGTTCCTCGACGGCCTCGTCGGCACCCGCGACGTCCGAGAACATCGTCTTGGGCATGTCCTTGGTGAGCTGCTTGGCCTTGGACTTGCCGAAGTTCAGGACGCGGTTACCGCCGCCCTGGACGTTGTTCATCATCCACATCAGCAGCAGCACGAGCAGGCCGATCGGGACGAGGTAGAACAGCATCTGCACCCAGAACGAGTCCTGGGTGACCTTGGTGTTCCACGTCGGCACGTGCGCATTGCGGATCTCGGCGACCACCTGGTCGGTGGCACCGGCCGGGTACTGCGCGATCAGCTGTTCGCTGCCCTGGAAGCCTTGGCCGGGGTTGAGGGTCAGCCGAACCCGCTGCTCCTTGTCCTCGATGGTCGCTTCCTTGACCTTGCCCTGGGCGATCTGTTCCAGGGCCTGCGAGGTGGAGACCTCGCGGTAGGAGCGAGTCTCGTCAAAGAGCACGCTGAACGCGTAGATCAGCAGAAACGCTGTCAGGATCCACAGCAGCGGGTTGCGGAGCAGGCGCTTTCGGTCCATTCACTTGCGGCCGTCGGGCGGCCTCGACCCTCCCTGACTGTCACTTCGGGCAACGGCTGTTGGTAGACATACTTCGTCATCGCCGTCAACCCCTTCAGACCAGCGTACCGGCCGATGCGAGGGCACGACCATGCCGAGCTGACGCAGGACGCTCAGCGTACTCGGCCACCGGGGCGCAATGGGGCGGGAGGGCCGAACCGGACACGCCTGCCCGGCCGCTCCCGGCTCACACGCCGGACGTGTAAACCTTCGGATCGAGCGTGCCGATGTAAGGCAGGTCACGGTAGCGCTCGGCATAGTCCAGCCCGTACCCGACCACGAACTCGTTCGGGATGTCGAAGCCCACGTACTTCACCGGGACGTCCACCTGCACCGCGTCGGGCTTGCGCAGCAGGGTGCACACCTCCAGCGAGGCGGGATTGCGCGAACTCAGGTTCTTTAACAGCCAGGACAGCGTCAGCCCGGAGTCGATGATGTCCTCGACGATCAGCACGTGCCGGTTGGCGATGTCCCGGTCGAGGTCCTTGAGGATGCGCACCACGCCGGACGACGAGGTGGACGAGCCGTAGGAGCTGACCGCCATGAACTCCAGCTGGGCCGGCTGGGGCAGCGCCCGCGCGAAGTCGGTCATGAACATGACCGCGCCCTTGAGCACACCGACCAGCAGCAAATCACCACCCGCGTCCTGGTAGTCCTCGTCGACCTGCTTTGCCAGCTCGGTGACCTTGTCGTTGATCTGCTGCTCGGTGATGAGCACAGAAGCGATGTCGCCGTCGTACACGGCCCGGCTTCCCCTCTTGTCGAATCGACGGGACACCGGTTCCCGGCGCTGGTAACCCAGCCGCCCGAACCGAACGCCTCGGCGTCCCGTCAACCATTCGGCGGCTTGCAACCCGCCGCTTCCACCAAAAGCGTGCCATGCGCCCGGCGCAGCACAAAGTCGCCTGGCAAGGCGGGCCCGCCTTGGCCGCGCCAGTCGGACACCAACGCGTCCGCCGCGCGCAGGTGTTCGTCGGTGATCTCCGGGATCCCGCGCTCCAGTAACCACACCCGCAGCACCCGGCGCCGCAGCGCGCCCGGAACTTCCTGCAATGCCACGGCATCGAGCACCTCACCGGCCTCGACGCGACCGCGCACCTCGGCGGCCAGCGAGTCCAGCGCGTCGGCGTCCTCACGCAGCTGCCGAGCGGTGCGCGCGAGCGCCTCCCGCACCCCGCCCTGCAATGCATCTTCAAGCAGCGGAAGGACTTCTGTGCGCAACCGCACACGCGTGAAACGCGCATCGGAGTTGTGCGGGTCCAGCCACGGCTCCAGGCCGAGCGCCGCGCAGGCGGCCTCGGTCGTGGCCCGGCGGACGCTCAGGAACGGGCGCGCCCACGGCGGATCCACCGGCCGCATCCCGGCGATCGACCGAGCCCCCGAACCCCGCCCGAGCCCGAGCAGCACGGTTTCGGCCTGGTCATCGAGGGTGTGTCCGAGCAGCACCAACGAACCCGGCGGGCGCTCCGCGCGCAGCGCCGCGTAGCGCGCGCGACGTGCAGCAGCCTCAAGCCCACCGCCGCGCCCGACCTCGACCTCGATCACCCGGGCCGAGCAGCCCAGACCGCGGAGCTGCTCGGCGGCGCGGTCGGCGACGTCGGCGGAGCCGACCTGGAGCCCGTGGTCCACGACCAGACCATGCACCGCGACGCCCTCGCGGCGAGCGACGTGCGAGGCGGCAGCGGCGCGGGCGCCAGCGAGTCCGCGCCGCCGGAGCACGCGACCGCCAGCGGAGCGCCGCGAAACGGCGCCGCCTCGGCGGAGCCGAGCAGGCGCCGGAGCGCGCCGCGAACGGCGCTGACGGCGGGATCGGGCGGCGGCACGCCGCTATTCTCCCGCGTGCGATTTCAATGGAAATCGCACCTCTGATTTCCATTGAAATCGAAGTCACCCTCCCGGCGGACCCGGGTCAGCCGTGGACCCGGCGGATCCAGGCTGCCGGGTCGCTGATCTCGGCGCGGGTCGGCAGGTGGTCCGGGGACGTCCAGATCGCGTTGAAGTCGGCCATCCCGATGGCGTCCACGACGTGCCGGGCGAACGCCGCGCCCTGCGCGTACTGGCGGATCTTCGCATCCACCCCGAGCAGGCTGCGCAGCACCCGGTCGAGGAGGCCGCCGCCCTTCCGGCGCTCCGTGAAGCGCTGGCGAATGGTGGCCACGCTGGGCACCACCCGCGGACCCACCGCGTCCATCACGTGGTCGGCGTGGCCTTCCAGCAGCGTGGAGATGGCGATGATGCGGTCCAGCGCGGCCCGCTGGCTCGGCGTCTGCAGCAGCTCGATCACCCCGAGCATGCCCGGGCTGGAGTCGCTGCTGGAGCGGGTCGAGCGGGCTTCCCGCAGCACCGCAGGCAGCCGGGTCAGCAGCTCACCGGTCGTGCCCTCCATCTCCGCAAGCAGCGTGCCCAGGCTTTCCGCGAAGTGCTCGCGCAGCCACGGCACCGCGTTGAACTGCAGCCGGTGCGTCGACTCGTGCAGGCACACCCACATCCGGAAGTCGTCGCCGGGCACCCCGAGGGACTTCTGCGCCGCGACAATGTTCGGCGCCACCAGCAGCAGCCGGCCGTGCTGCCCGGCGACGCCGGATTCGCCGTACGGGTCGAACTGGCCGAGCACCTTGCCGCCCAGGTAGGCGAGCACCACCCCGGCCTGCACCCCCGCGCCGCGCGCGCTGATGCCGCCGAAGAGGTCGTTGCCCCGCAGCACCTGAGAGTCCGCTGTGGACAGTGCGGCGTCGGTGAGTTCGGCGAGGCCGTCCGCGGCGCCGCGCACCCAGGCGGGCCGGTCGACGACGTCCCCCTCGGCGATCGGCAGGTGCTGGCCCAGGCCGGTCAGCTCGCGGACGTGGGATTCGGCTTCGACGCTGAACTGCCGCAGCGAGCGCACCGCCTGCTCGGCTTCCGACCGGGGCACCTCCGGCCCCGGCTTCATCAGCCGGACCGCGGTGGCGACGGCGACGTTCCAGTCCAGCGCCCGATGCTCCCCGGTGGTGCCCCGGTCCGGGGACGGGGACAGGGTGGAAGGTCGGGCGTTCACACGACCGACCGTACCCCGCCCACAGCCCCGCAGGTACCTCACTTTCGAGGCCACATCTGCTGAGCCACGCACCGTTTCTGCTGGTCAATGACCGCGCGTGGTGGTGGGCGCCATCGCGCCCGAGCGCACTCACGGTGCCTGACCTGCGAAAACATCCGTGCGTCGGTCAGCGGCAGCCGCAGCCGCGCAGGGCTTCGGCCACGCCGTCCAGCGCGGGCCTGGCGACCGCTGGGCTCGTGCCGTTGGACATGAGCGCGAACACCAGCAGCCTGCCGTCCTTCGTCACCACCGTGCCGGCCAGGCTGTTGACGCCGTTCAGGGTGCCGGTCTTCGCCCGCACCCAGCCCTGGCCGGGGCTCCCGCCGTAACGGTCGCTCAGGCTGCCGCTGCCACCGGCGATCGGCATCCCGGTGAGCAGCCCGCGCAGCTTCGCCGACTGTGGTGCCAGTCCGCCCTCCGGGCTCGCCGGGGCGGTCGCCGAGGCCAGCAGCGCGGAGAGCAGCTTGGGCGTGGTCCGATCGTCCAGGGACAACCCGCTGCCGTCGGACATGGTCGTGCCGGTGACGTCGAAGCCGTGCTGCGCCAGCACATCGCGCACCGCCTTGGCCGAGCCCCCGAACGACGGGGCGTTGCCGGTTGCGATGGCCACCTCGCGCGCCAGCGCCTCGGCGAGCAAGTTGTCCGAGTGCTGCATCGCGATGTCGACCATCTCCTGCACGGTCGGCGACTGCACCTGGGCGAGGACCTGCGCGTTCGGCGGCGCCACGCCCTTCGACACCTGCGTCGCGCCGAGCCCGGCGGCGAGCCGCTGCGCGGCCTCCATCGCCGGGGTCGAGGTCCGGGGGCTGTAGTCCTTGGTCGGGTCGTCCCGGCCCCCGTCCAACATCACCGGTTCCATCGGCGCCATCATCCCGCCGGCCACGTCCTGCGGCAGCCAGCCCGGCGCGAGGCCGGGTCCGGTGTACCGGCTGGTGTCCACCAGCACAGACGTCACGTCGCCCCCGGCCGCGGCCCGGGCCTGGGCGATCAGGTCGTCGAACCGGGCGGCCCCCGGATAGACCGACTCCTTGCCGACGGGCAGCGTGGACAGCGTTAGGTCACCACCGCCGACCAGCACCACGGTGCCCGGTTGGCTGCCGCGCACCACCTTGGTGGTGAGCCGCTGGTCGTGGTCCAGGACGAGCAGCGCCGCGCTCATGGCCAGCAGCTTCCCGGTAGACGCCGGGACCATCACCTGACCGGCGTTCTGCTGCCGCAGCACCTGTCCTGTCTGGGCGTCCAGCACCACACCGGCGAAGGTGCCCAGACCAGGGTTGCTCAGCGCTCCGGCGAGAGCGTTGTCGAGGCCCGCCTTCGTGGGCAGCGGCGCGTTCTGGTCGAGCGGCTTGATCGCCGGGTTGAGCCGGACCGGCGCAGGCGGATCGGCGAGCTGCGCTTTCAGCAGCGCGTCGACCAGCGTCGGACCGAACGCGATGCCGGCCCCGAGCAGCACGACGACGATCACGGCGACCGCGATCAGCCCCCGGCGACGGCGATGCAGCGGCGCTGCCTTCGGCGGTTCTTCGCCCAATGGCGGCACGGGCTCGGCGCTCGGCGGGATGCGCTGCGGCTGCGCCCGCGATCCGGTCAGGCCCGCGAAGTCCGCCGGCGAAGCGGGCTTCGCCCCGGCGAGGCCGGCGAAGTACGCCGGCGAAGCGGGTTGCGGCGGGATGCGCTGCGGCTGCGCCCGGGGCGGCGTCAGGCCAGGGAAGTCCGCTGGCGAAGCGGCAGCAGGCGGGGTGAGGCCGGCCGAGTCCTGCGGCGAACCGTCGGACGGCTTGGCGTGCGGGGCGGTCAGGCCCGCGAAGTCCGCGGCGGACGCGGGGCGCGGCGGCGGGCCGTCGAAGTCCGGCCGGGCGAACTGCTGTGTCTGCTCGGCGGGAGCGACCGGCGGCACGGGCTTGATGTGCTGCGTCGCAGGCCCCGGGTCCACGGCGCGCAGCGCTTCGAGGTCCTTGAAGTCGATCCGAGTGGTCTTCTCGGCCTCGGTCTCCGCCGGGAGCTTCGCGATCTGCTGCGTCGAGTCGATGGGCCGGGCGGCGACTCGCGGGATCTGCTGCGTCTCGTCGATGCGCGGCGGCTCGACGGGCCCGGCGAGCTCGACCCGGCTGATCTGCTGGGTCTGCTCGACGTTGCTGCGCGGCGGCGTCGCATCGGTGATCGGCGAGAACCGCTGCGTCAGCTCGACGGCGGTGACCGGCGGCTCGACGATGCGCTCCTGGTCGCCGGTCGGCCGATCATCCGCCTCCGGCTCCTCGCCCCCGGCAGGCCGATCGTTCAGCTCCGGCGCTACGTCGCCAGGCCGATCATCCGGATCCGGCACCTCGTCACCAGTCGGCCAGTCGTCCCGCTCCGGTTCCTCTTCGCCGCGCGCCGTTCCTGGCTTGCGACCGGCGTCCGGCCCGGTCGTCGTCCCTGCCGCCGCACCGGCGGCGACTGCGGCTGCTGCCCCGGGCGAAGTCCCAGCAGCGGGTTCCTCGCTCGACGCGGCCCCGGTACTGGCCCCGGTACGAGCTTTCGGGGCAATGCTCGTTTCATCCCCGGCCCCTGCCGTGGCTTCCCCGGCAGGCTCGGCCGACGTTGCGGATTCGGCACCCGCGGTCTTCGGCCCAACAGCGGCTTCAGCGGATTCCTTGGGGGAATCAGGACCGCCGTCGGTTCGCGTTCCTGACTCGGGAGCTTCTCCCGGCTTGGTCCCAGCACCGGCCGACCCGGAGTCTGCGGCCGTTTCGGTCCTGGCCTCCGCATCGTCGGCCGGCTCGGCACCAGCATCGTCCGCCGGCTCGGCACCAGCATCGACAGTGGGCCCGGCAGCTGCTTCCGCACCAGCTCCAGAGGCGTCTTCCGCGTCCGCCTCGGAACCAGTGCCCTCGGCCCCATCAGCGGGAACTGGTTCAGTCTTCGTCCCAGCGTCGGCTACCGCCCCAGATCCAGCAGCAGCCCCAGATCCAGCAGCGTCGTTAGATCCAGCAGCAGTTCCAGTTTCGGCAGCAGTTCCAGTTTCGGCAGGCGCGTCGGAGCCGGTGTGCGTGTCGGTTTCCGTTCCAGATTCGGTGTCCGCGCCGGAATCCGATCCTGCGTCAGGGCCGGAAACCGTGGACTCGGCTGCCGTTGCGGACTCCGCGTCAGCGCCGGAATCCGCTTCAAGTTCGACTTCCGCGCCGGTTTCTGCTTCTGGTTCGGTGTCCGCGCCGGAATCCTCTTTTGGGGCCCGTTCGGTGTCGGAGCCGGAAGTCGCTGCCGCGTCGGAACTTTCGGCGGCAGCGGTCGTCTCTGCGGACTCAGCCGCCGTTCCGGCGTCCGCCCCGGTTTCCGTTCCAGAGTCCGCGCCGGAAACCGCTGTCGCTTCGGAATCTCCGGCAGCGGCGTCGGACTCGACGGCCGCTGCGTTCTCAGCGCGTTCGGGTGCAGCTGCAGCTCCGGCGGCCTCGACCGTGCCGCGGGGCGCGCTGCTGGCCTCCGCGCCGGAAGCGGAAGCAGTGCCCGGGTTCTCGGCCTTCTCGCCGGACTCGCCGTCGGCCAAGGCGCCGGCCTTGCCGCCGTCGGCCTCCTCGCCAGCGTTGCCGGCCTTGTCTTCGGACTTGCCGCCGGGATCGACCTCGCCATCGGTCTGCTCGCCGGACTCCGCCTTCGAGGCGGCTTCGTCAACCTCTTCTCCGGAGTCATCGGCGCCAGCCCCTTGTCCGGACCGGTCCTCGGCCGGCGGGCCATCAGCCTCGGCCGCATCGGATGCGGACGTCGGCATCGCCGGTTCTCCGCCGAGGCTTCCCGCGACGGGCTTCGACGCGCTGGCCACAGCGTCCTTCGCGGACGCAGTGCCGACACCGTCGGCTGCAGGCGGCTGGGTCGCCTGGACCGCGTCGGCCTTCTCCGCCCCCTTGGCCTCGACGGTGCCGTCGGCCTCGGCGTCAACGGTCGTCGGCCGGGCGGTCTGCTGCACGGCAGCCTGCTCGGAGTCGGCACCGTCCTGCGGTGAAGGGGAATCCTCGGCGTCCGGCTGATCGGCGCTGTCGCGGCCCCGCTCCCCGCCAGGAGCACGATCAACGGTCTTCAGCCGGGCGGTCTCGCCCGGCGAGTCCGTCGCTGCCTCCGACGACTCGGCCGCAGCGGCTGTGTCCGTGGTCTCATCGGCATCGGCCCGCGCCGCCGGCTTCCGGGGCGCGCCGCTCGCCTCCGCGACCTCGGATTCCGCGGCGTTCGACGAAGTCACGGCGTCGGTCGGCGGGCTGGTTCCGGTCCGGGGCGGGGTGGTCTCCGACGTCTCCGCGGCTTGGTCTCCGGCAGGCCGGTCCGGCTGCGAGCCGTCCGGGGACGACGCATCGGTTCGGGTCGGGCTCTCGCTATCCGATGTTGACGCACGGACGTCGGGTTCGGACACCTCACCCCCGCTGTTCTGGGGTTCGGGCACGTGCTCCTCCTCGACGGTTCGCCAGACTTCCAAATTGCGAGCTCCCGCACTGCGGTGGGGCCCGGAGAGCTGCCGTGGTCCACACTAGACGTGGTCGCACGCGCGAGCGGCCGGCTGCATCCGACGCAAGACGAGTGAGGAACCGCGTGGACTTCGACGTCACGATCGAGATCCCCAAGGGGAACCGGAACAAGTACGAGGTGGACCACGAGACGGGGCGAATCCGTCTCGACCGGACGCTGTTCACCGCCACCCAGTACCCGGCAGACTACGGGTTCGTCGAGGACACCCTCGGCGAGGACGGCGACCCGTTGGACGCGCTGGTCCTGGTCCAGGAACCGACGTTCCCCGGCTGCTTGATCAAGTCGCGCGCCATCGGCATGTTCCGGATGCGCGACGAGAAGGGCGGCGACGACAAGGTCATCTGCGTTCCCTCGGACGACCCGCGGCAGGAGCACCTGCGCGACATCCACCACCTCGCCGAGTTCTACAGGCTGGAGATCCAGCACTTCTTCGAGGTGTACAAGGACCTGGAACCGGGCAAGAGCGTGGAGGGCGCGACGTGGGTCGGCCGCACCGAGGCCGAAGCGGAGATCAAGCGCTCGTACGAGCGGGCCAAGGAACAGGGGCACTGAACCACCGCCCCGGGCCCTCGCCGCGCTGGATGCGGTGAGGGCCCTTTCACTTGTGGAGCACCGAGTCCGTGAGCGCTTCTGGGCATCCCCGCTCACAGGACCTGACCAGGCACTTCGTGAACTTGTCCACAGGCCTGGGGATAACTGAGCTTTCTGTGGACAAATCTGGGGACAGATCATTCCAGTCAGTCCAGGCGGATGTCGCGGAGCAGCCAGGTGAAGGCGAAGGCGACCAGGACCACGCAGCCACCGACGAAGAACACCGTGTCCATCGAACTGGCGAAGCCCTCCAGGATCGGCCGCGCCAGCCGCGGGTCCAGGCCGTACAGGAACGACGTGTCGTTGATGTCGAGGCCGGCCCCACCACCTTGCTGCATAGCTTCGGCGAACGACCGGTTCACCGGGTTCGCCAGCACCTCCGGGTCGCGCAGCGCCGCGGTGAACTCCGGCGTGGCGAACGCCGCTTGCGTAGCATCCGCGATCCGGCCGCCGACCGTGCTGAACAGCACCGACAGGAACGCCGTCGCGCCGACGGTGCCGCCGGTCTGCCGGAACAGGTTCACCGACGCCGTCGCCACGCCCATGTCGCGCGGGGTGGCGCCGGTCTGCACCACGAGCGTCAGGGTCTGCATGAGCATGCCCAGCCCGCAGCCCATCACCACCGCCGTCAGCCCCACCTGGACCAGCGACGTGTCCACCCCGATCAGGCTGAACAAGAACAGCGAGGTGGCCATGAAAGCGGCACCGATGATCGGGAAGATCTTCAGCCGGCCCGTCTTGGCGATCAGCTTGCCGACGACGCCGGTCGCGACCATGATCCCGGCGGTCATCGGCAGCAGCATCAGCCCCGCCTCGGTCGGGCTCAGACCCTTGACGATCTGCAGGTACAGCGGCACCGAGCTCAGCCCGCCGAACATGCCGATGCCGACCAGGAAGTTGAGCAGGTTGCCCATCCGGAACGACGACTGCCGGAACATCCGCAGCGGCAGCAGCGCCTCGGCTCCCATCCGGCGCTCTGCGACGACGAACAGCAGCAGCCCGACCGCGCCGATGGCGTACATGGCCAGCGAGGTCGACGACAGCCAACCCCACTCGCGGCCCTGCTCGGCGACGGTCAGCAGCGGCACCAGCAGCACGACCAGCGCCGCCGCGCCCACGTAGTCGATCCGGTGCCGGACGCGTTCGGTCGCCACGTTGAGCACCTTCGCGACGACGGCCAGCGCGGCCAGCCCGACCGGCAGGTTCACCAGGAACACCCAGCGCCAGCCGTCGATGCCTAGGAAGCTGTCCATGCCGGCGAACAGGCCACCGATCACCGGCCCGATCACGCTGGAGGTGCCGAACACCGCCATGAAGTAGCCCTGGTAGCGGCTGCGCTGCCGGGCGGGGAGCAGGTCCGCGATGATCGTCAGCGCCAGCGACATCAGGCCACCGCCGCCGAGGCCCTGGATGGCGCGGAACGCGGCGAGCTCGTAGATCGAGTTCGCCATCCCGCACAGCAGCGAACCGACCAGGAACAGCGAGATCGCGGTCAGGTACAGCGGCTTGCGGCCGTAGATGTCGGAGAGCTTGCCGTACAGCGGCGTGGTGATGGTCGCCGTGATGAGGTATGCGGTGGTGACCCAGGCTTGCGCGGTCTGCCCGTGCAGCTGGTCGGCGACAACGCGGACCGCCGAGCTGACGATGGTCTGGTCGAGCGCGCCCAGGAACATGCCCAGCATCAGGCCGGTGAGCACGGTCAGGATCTGGCGGTGGCTCAGCGCGGATCCGGCGGTCTGCGCAGTTGGCACAGCCGTTTCCGACATGGTTTTCCCCTTCAGGGGTGCTCCTCGTGATGCGCCGACGGGCGAGTCCGGCGGGAGCGCTGCGGCACGAACACCCCCAGGAATTTGCGTGCAGCACTCAACTAGTTGCCGGGATCAACTATGGCCTGCGAACAAATACGAGGCAACTTCGTTTCCTGTGCCTTGGGCCACGTCAGCGCCGACGCGCACCCGCCTATCTGGGCGTCGCCAAGGCAGTGCCACCGGACCGGCGCAGCACGACGACCGTCGAGGCGCGCTTCCCGCTGCCCGGCGTGAACCGCTCGCACCGCTCGCGCGGCGATCGCGGTTGGTAGAACCAGGCCAGCTCGGCCCACACCCGCACCACCACCACCCACCGCCGGCGCAGGTGCCTGCAGATCGCCGGAGCCAGCACGACCAGACCGGACATCGTCGCCAGCGGCACCATCCACCAATGCATCCCGCTCCCTCCTCGCGGGAGCGGAATGGCGCTCCGCCCGGCACGTGATGCGGCGATCGCCAGCATCACCCAATTGTCCAACATAAATTCAACGCACGTTGATTTCTTGGTCCGCTCCGCGCTACCTTGCTTGCAACGGCGCGGGAGGTTGGCCATGAGCACGCTAGAGACCCGGGTCCTGCTCGACCTCGGCGAGATCGGCGCGAGCGACGGCGAGCTGGCCGGCGGCAAGGCCGCCAACCTGGGCGAGCTGTCGGCGGCGGGATTCCGGGTGCCACCCGGCTTCTGCATCAGCACGCTCGCCTACGACGAGGTCTGCCGCGAACTCACCGGCGACCTGATCGACCGGTTGCCCGGGTCGGCAGCCGAGATCCGCTACCGGCTCGCCGACGCCGAAATCCCCGCCGAGCTGGCCGCCGCGATCACCGCCGCCTACGCCGAACTCGGCCCGGACGCGCCGGTGGCGGTGCGTTCGTCCGCCACCGCCGAGGACCTACCGCACGCCAGCTTCGCCGGCCAGCAGGACACCTACCTGAACGTCATCGGCGAGGCGGCGCTGCTGGACGCCGTGCGCCGCTGCTGGAGTTCACTGTGGACGGACCGGGCGGTGGCCTACCGGGCGGCCAACGACATCGACCACCGCGCGGTGCGGCTGGCGGTGGTCGTGCAGCGCATGGTCGACGCGACGGCGGCCGGCGTGCTGTTCACCGCGAACCCGGTCACCGGACGGCGAACCGAAACCGTGATCGACGCGAACACCGGACTCGGCGAATCGGTGGTGTCCGGCGCGGTCACCCCGGACCACTTCGCGGTGGAGTCCGGCCGGATCACCGCGCGGCGGCTCGGGGACAAGCCCACCAGCGTCCACCCGAAGCCCGGCGGCGGCACGGAAACCGTTGCGCAGCAGGGAAATCAGCCTTCGATAACGGATGATCAGGCCTGCGGGCTCGCCGCGCTGGGTTCGGAAGTGGCGCGGCACTGCGGCGGGCCGCAGGACATCGAGTGGGCCATCGACGGCGACGGCACCACGTGGCTGACCCAGTCTCGGCCGATCACCACGCTGTTCCCGCTGCCTGCCGAACCGCACGACGGCCTGCACGTCTACCTGTCGATCAACGTCGCGCAGGGCGTCTACCGGCCGATCACGCCGATGGGGGCGGCGACGCTGGCACTGACGTTCAACAACCTCATGCGCAACCTCGGCATCCCGACCGACGGACCGCGGCCGAAGCTGTGGCGGCAGGCCGACGGTTGGCTGTTCGCCGACATCACCAGCATGACCCGGAACAAGATCGGCCGCGCCGTGGCCCCCAAGGTGTTCGCGATGGCCGAAGCCCGCACCGGAAAGGTCTTCGAGTCGCTGCTCGACGACCCGCGCCTGCCGCTGGATCCGAAGGTGCCGTGGCCGCTGCTGCGCCGGCTCGCCGGGATCTTCGCGCGCACCAAGGCGCCGATCGAGGCGATGCGCACGCTGCGCGACCCCAAGCGCGCTCGCGAGCGGATCTTCGGCATGGTCCGGGAAATCCGGGCGGAGCTGGCCGCCGGCCCCGAGCCGTCCTCCGCTCGGGAGCGGCTGGCCGCGGCGCGGCGGAGCGTCACGGAGATCGCGGTCCCGCGAATCGCGCAGATCCCGCCGAGGATGCTGCCCGCTCTCGTCCTCAGCCGACTGCTCCCGAAGCTGGCGGGCAAGGCCGCCACCGCCGAAGAAGTGCAGATCGTGCTGCGCGGCATCCCGCACAACGTCACCACCGAGATGGACCTGGAACTTTGGGGGATCGCGCAGCTCGCCCGCCGGGATCCCGAAACCGCCCGGCTGTTCGCCGGATCCTCCATCGACGAGCTCGCCGAGCACTACCAGTCCCGGAAGCTGCCGGTAGAAGTCCAAAATGAACTCGATGCGTTCCTCGAGCGCTACGGGCATCGGACAGTGGCGGAGATCGACATCGGGGTTCCGCGCTGGTCCGAGGCCCCGGCGCACGTGCTCGGGCTCGTCGCGAACTACGTGCAGACCGGCGAAAGCGGCCACGACGCAGACGAGCAGTACCGGCGCGGGGTGGCCGACGCGGAGCGGATGGCCGCCGAGATCGTGTCCCGGCTCAAGAACCCGCTGCGGGCTCGGGTCGTCGGCTTCGCGATGGACAGGGTGCGGCAGCTCGCCGGGCTCCGCGAAATGCCGAAGTACTGCATCGTGCTGGCGATCGCGAACGCCCGCAAGCACCTGCTGGCCGTCGGCCGGGAACTCGCCTCCACCGGTCGCCTGGAGCGCGCGGAGGACGTGTTCTTCCTCGACTACGACGAGCTCGCCGAGGCGGTCTCGGGCGCCGATCACCGGAATCTGGTGGCACAGCAACGAGAAACCCACGAACGCGAACTGCGGCGCCGGCACCCGCCGCGGGTGCTGCTCTCAGACGGCACCGAACCCGAGGCGACGCTGCCCACGCCGGCGGTCGACGGTCAGCTGATCGGGACATCGGCTTCGGCGGGCACCGTGACCGGGACGGCACGAGTGGTGCGCGACCCGGTCCGCGCGCGGCTCGCCCTCGGCGAGATCTTGGTGGCGCCGTCCACGGATCCCGGCTGGACGCCGCTGTTCCTGACCGCGGGCGGCCTGGTGATGGAGATGGGCGGGCCGAACTCGCACGGCGCGACGGTGGCCCGGGAGTACGGAATCCCCGCCGTGGTGGGAGTTCCGGAAGCCACGACCCGAATCACTGACGGCCAGCGGATAACCGTCCACGGCGCCACTGGCACCGTCGAACTAGACCGGTGAGCCCGGCGATCGCCCCGCTCGGGCACGGAATCGACTGCTGGACGCGGGCTGGGTGGCGATTTCACGCGAAACCGCCACCCAGCCATCCCCGGAGCGGCTCCTCCCCTCCCCGCAGCTCCGTTCCCGCTGGTCAACGCCCGTGAGCGCGGTTGGGGCCATAGAGCGTTTTGGAAGTGATCGACCAAGGTGCGGTAGTGCGGGCTCTTGTCTTTGAAGTCCCGAAGCCGCGTAATTCTGGTCCCGCAAATCGGGGATCCCGCATTCCAGGTGGCGTTTGAGGTTCCGCCACCCGCAGCGCCACACAGAACGAGAGTGAAAGCAGTCGCTGCAGCACCGAAAAGCACTCACGGCGGCTGATCAGCTACAACCGGGGGCCTACGTGGTGATGGCCCCTGCCGGTTCCGGCGGGGGCCATCGAGTCCGTTCGGGGGCGCCGTCGGCGGGGGAAACCCGCTGTTCCAGCGGGGTGAGCTGCGCTGGGGTCGACCGTGTTGCCGGGCCGTCACTTCCGGTGTCGTTCTGTTTCGGCGTGGAGGACCGCCGGGCCGATCAGCCGCCGAGCTGGTTGACGCCACCGAGCGGGCCGTGGCTGGCCACGTCGTTGACCTTGTCCAGCGTCGTGTCCGGGGCGACCTTGCCGACCGCAGCGTCGTGTCCGGGGCGACCTTGCCGACCGGGAGGGTGTCGGTCACACCGTCCAGCGCTGCCGCTCCTCGCCGCCGGCAGCGTCGAAGCGACCGGGGAACCGGCCACCACGCCGTGCACCGTCTCGCCCACCAGGTTGACCTCCTGCGGCGCGGGCGGCAGCTGCGCGGGCTTGGTCTGCGGCGCGCCCACCTGGGTGCTGTCCAGCACCGAGCCCAAGCCGGCCGGCAGCTCGTTGACCGGGCCGCCGTGCCTGGCGACCGGGCTGACCGCCACGGCGGGGACGACGTCGCCCACCGGCAGCGCGGCGGTGTCGAGGCTCTTGCCGCCGGTCACACCGCCGAGCAGGCCCGTGACCGGGTTGCTGTCGCCGAGCACGCCGACGCCGCCAAGCACGCCGTCGAGCGGGCCGCCGGCGTTGCTGCGCCCGGTGAGCTGCTTCTCGACCGGGACGACGTCGCCCACGGCCTGCTGCGCGGAGGCAAGCGTGCCCGCGACGTGGTACGTGGTCTGCGCGAGGTTGCTGTCGGTGGGCAGCTCAGCGGGCAGCTGCGGGATCTCGGCCGCGTTCGCGGCAGCGGCGAAGCCGACCGCGCCAGCGCCGCCGACCAACACAGCGGCCGCTGCGGTAAGAGTGCGCTTCATCGCATTGCTCCTCTCTGCACAGGCCGATTCCTGTGCGCCGCGCCGGAGATTACGGAAGGATCACTCACCACCATTCAGCGATCGCATAAGTGGGGAATGTAGACAACCAGTGATCATTATTTGCCTAATTCTCCACGCTTTCGTGGAGCACGACATGGGAGTGATTACTGACCGATCCCCTCCCCTGCGGTTGAGGGCAACCGGCGCACCTGTTCGGCTCGCAGCGCCTCGACCGCGTCGGCGAATTCCGCATAGGCCTCGTGCTCGCTGTCGAACCGGCGGTACCGACCGACCCGCAGCTCGACCGACTCGTACTCGCGGTCCAACGCGTCGGCGGTCTGCTGGCACGCGACCGCCCGGTCCCGGAACTTCGCGTGCCCGGCGAATGCCGCGGCCACCGCGACGACCAGGCACAACGCCACCGCGACCCACCGTGCGTCCACAACGGACACCGATACCGCCGCCACCGTCGCGGCGATGATCGAGCCGCCGATGACCACCGCCTGCAGGACGTTGTCCTTCGAGCGGTCCCGCCGGGCCTCGCCCCGGTAGCGCTCGACGAGATCCGGCAGCTGCGCCCGGTAGCGCCTGTGCGTACCCAGCAGATCCCCGGACCCCAGTTCGTCCAGCATGTTCTCGCGGTACGCGTATTCGAGCGCGCGCAGTTCTGACTCCACCGCGCGAACCTTAAAGTGCTGCTGGTAGACGAATCTCGCCGACGCCGCCATCGAGGCCACGGCCAGCGCGAAAACCACCCCCGCCGGTATTGCGGACACCCATAACGACAGCGCCATCGCGGCGGTGCCGATCAGCAACAGGTTGCCCGGCACCGCCCAGGCCAGCAGGAGCCGCTGCACCATCCGGGCGCGGTAATGCTGTTCGGACCGCTCGGCGATCCGGCGTTCCCAGTCCGGCGGCTGGCGGTCCCCGGCGAGCACTCCGCCGCCGACGATTCCGGCCGTATCCACTCGCTCCATCACATCGAATCCTTCCGGCGCGTTAATGCGATCGAAGTAGCTCCCGGCGCACCACGACAATCGGCCGGGAGGGTGATGATCTGCTCGGCCGATCGGTCCATTGCCGGATGCACCGGGTGATCACTGCTGGGTTCGCACGCCGCTCGCAGTTCGATAATGGGCAGTGATAACAGCCAGTGGTGCACGCCGGACATCGGTTGGCGGTGTCCGGGGTCCGCCACTCTGGCAGCGCCGCACGCGGACGGGTCAACCGGGTCCACCAATCGGGCGTCGACTCGCCGTCGAGAACACACGAAAGGCCTACCGACCCGTCAACTCGGCGTCCGCGTCGCGGTAGAACTCCTCCGGATCCACCGGCCGCCCGGCCACCTCGATCTGGAAGTGCAGGTGCGGCCCGGTCGATTCGCCGCGATCGCCCATCGTCGCGATCAACTCCCCGGCCTGAACCCGTTGTCCGACCGAGACGAAGTCCTCGTCGATGTGCCCGTAAATCGAAACGACGTCGTCGCGGTGCGCAATTCTGATCCACATGCCATAACCGCTCGCCGGACCGGAATCGATGACGATGCCCGTCGACGCCGCGCGGATCGGGGTGCCGATGTCGTTGGCGATGTCGACACCGTTGTGCATCTCGCCCCAGCGCCCACCGAAGCGACTGCTGATCTCGCCGTCCGCTGGCGACACCCATTCCGCTACTGGAGCAGCAGGTGGATCGGGCTCAGTGGGCAGCTTCGCGGCGAAGTCGGCGGCGAATCCCAGGCCGATCGCCGCGCGTTTCGGCTGGTCATCCTGCACAGCCGGGGCCGCCAGGGCACCAGCGGCGCCGAGCACGCTGCCCACGACCAGTCCGACCAGTCCGGCGATCACCGTATTATGTCGCATTGCCATCGCGTTTCCACTCCTCCCGCCGTCCACGGTTATTCGCGCGACGGCCGGGCCGAATTCCGCGTTCGGACGCCGGGCATTCCGAAACCGACGTCCGGGCGGTTCGGAAAGATTGCATCCGAACCGCGCCGGAAATGCATTTCGGAATTGGCTCAATGGAATGACGTGCCGACAATTCGCCGCGTCCCGCGCACAGGTGTCGGGAGGTCCACCACAAGAAATCACCGCGGACACGCACGGTCCACAGTGGTCACGATTCCCGGTGAACCGCGCGCGGGCCGAACCCGAAGAGCCTTCCAGCCATCACGGAGGGTGTCGGACGCGGCCGAGCCGCCGACGTCACCTCCCCGATCCGCACACCACTCGACCGGTAGTCACCCAATCAGACTAAGAGCGAGGTGCACCCGTGCCCTCTTGCTAAGTCACCGGTGGCCCTCACCATCCATCGATCGAGTGCTTACAAGTCGGCGGAAGGGTTCTCAGGGTGGCGGCGAGGCTGCGCGGCGCAGTCGCCGGATCGAACGCCCGCAAAGCGTCCGGGGAGGTCCAGGTGGCTCGGATCGAGACGGTGGCGGTGCACCGTGGCGAGCGGCGGACGAAGCCCAAGGGACTCGACCCCGTCGCAGGCGTACTTGCACGACAAGTTCGCCGGGATGGGAGGCGCGAATCTGCGCTGATGACTAATTCCGGGCTGGTCAGCCTGATCGACAACACCTTAGCGACGCCGGTGAACTTCCGGCCGACGGCAACGGGGTTCGACCTGTCCCGGCACCGCGCGACGAAGTACCTCAACGGCCACTCGGACATCGTGGCCGGTGCGACCGTCGTCCAGGCGGAACGCGTGGAGCGCGCCCGGAACACCTCGAACCACTTCGGCGGCAGCCTCGACCCGCACGCCGGCTTCGTCCTCGCCCGCGGTGTGAACACACTGGCACTGAAGGTCCTGACGCAGCACGAAAACGCGCTGGCGCTGGCCGAATTCCTCGCCGCACGAAAGGAAATCAGCGCTGGAAGTGGCCCGAGCGCTGATCGACGCGGTGCAACTCCCCTACGACACACCAAGTCTCGGCGGAGTGGAGTCCTTGATCACGCGCCCGGCGGCCACGTCGCACGCCGGAATGAGCCGAGCAGACCGGGAATCCCTGGGCACCACCGACGACCTGGTCCGGGTCAGCGTGGGCATCGAGAACCGCGAAGACCTGATCGCCGACTTCGCCCAAGCCCTGAAGAACCTCTGACGCGGCAACGGGGCCGTGAGCGCTTTCGAGCTGCCGCAGAGGCTGTTTTCGAAGTGATCGTCCAGGGTGCGGTTGGGCGGGCTTTTCTTTGAAGCGCCGGCGGCGCTTAGCCCGCCATCGCAACCTGCACGGTCGCGGATTCTCAGACCGTGCCCACCCCGTCAGGGCTCTTGGCGAGGCCAGTCCCCGAAGCCGCGCACTGGACATGCACAAAATCGGGGATCCCCGCAGACCGCCTGAGGTTCCGCCACCGGCACCGCCACGCAGGACGATGACGGAAAACAGCCTCTTACAGCAACCCAAAGGGCTCGCGGCCCCGCGACCTCGTCACTTCGGTTCGACGAACTGGACGTCGAGCTGGATCTTCACCACGTTGCCGAGCAGAGCTTCGCCCGCGCCGAAGTTGATGCCGTAATCGCTTCGGCGGATCTCGCCGTTCGCCTCGAAGCCGGCGTGGCGGCTTCCGTCGAAGACGTCCCCGATCCCGCCGAACTCGACCTCGAAGGTGATCGGCTTGGTCACCTCCCCGATGGTCAGCTCGCCGTCGAGAAACCAGTCCTCGCCTTCGCCGCGCAGCCGGGTCGAGCGGAAGGTCATGGTCGGGCGCTTCTCGACGTCGAGCAGGTCGGAGGCGATGACGTGCGCGTCGCGGTCGGCATTTCCGGTGTCGATGGACGCGACGGAGACGGTGGCGGTGATCGTGCTCTCGTCGAGGGTCTCGCCCACCACGAGTTCGGCCTCGAGCTCGGCGAAGCGGCCGCGCACCTTCGACACGCCCAGGTGCCGGATCGAGAAGCCGACCGAGGAGTGGAACGGGTCGAGGGCCCAGCGGCCGGCGGTCAGCGGGAGTGCGGTCGTTTCAGCAGTCATGGCCCCAATCTCGCGGTTTCGCCGCACCGGAGGGAGACCGCGCTGAGGCTGGTCCTCGCAGGGCCACCCACAAGCGCGCCCCGAGCAGGTAGGTTCCTGTCGTGCGCGACAACGAATTCGGGGCTTTCCTGCGTGCCCGTCGGGAAGCCATCACCCCCGCCGAGGTGGGGCTGCCCACCGGACCGCGACGGCGCACGCCCGGGCTGCGGCGCGCGGAGCTGGCGATGCTCGCCGGGATCAGCGTCGAATACCTCACCCGGCTGGAGCAGGGCCGGGACCGCCACCCGTCGTCCGAGGTGCTGGGCGCCCTCGTCGACGCTCTGCGGCTGTCCTCCGAGCAGCGAGCGCAGTTGTGGCTGATCCTGGGCACGAACAAGCCGAGCGCGCTGTGCCCGCGGGTCGCCGAGCCGCCGGTGCAGACGGTTCGCGAAGGTGTGCAGGCGATCCTCCAGCGGCTCGAGCCGAGTCCGGCGCTGGTGGTCAACCGGATTGGCGACGTCCTCGCCAGCACGGACGGCTACCAGCGATTGGCGGGCCCGGTCGGGGTCCTGGACGCCGAGCAGCCCAACCTGTTGCGCTTCGTGTTCACCGACGACCGCGCCCGCACCGCGCACCCCGAGTGGGCACGCATCGCAGACGCCCAGGTCAACTTCCTCAAGCTCGGTTTCCACTGCGACGACCCGCATTCCGCGGGCCTCGTCGAGGAACTGAGCGCCGCCGCCGGAGCCCCGTTCACCAGCCGGTTCGAGGCGCAGCAGGTCGTACCGGAGCGCACCGGGGTGGAGCGCTGGGTGCATCCCGAGGTCGGCGAGCTGCGGCTGGGTTTCGAGGTCCTGGAGGTGTCGGGCACCGACGACCAGCGCCTGATCGTCTACCTGCCAGCCGACGACTCGACCGCGGCAGCGCTGGACCGCCTCGACGGACGCCACCCCGGCGGCCTGCGGGCAGTCTCCGGCTGACCGTCGTGCGTGGCCACTCCGGTTCTCACCGGAAGCGCTGCCCACCAACGCAGGTGGCGGGTCGAGTCCGGTTCTCCCCGGAAGCGCCGCTCATGAGTCCGCCCAGTCGCGCGGGGACAGGGTGAGGGCTCCGGGGATCGCCGCGAAGGCTCCCCGGACGCATTCGACCAGGTCGTCGAGGGTGTGCGATTCGTCCCGCGCCAGCCACGCCTCCAGCGCGCAGTGGAACGCCGCGACCAGGAGGTCCAGCGCCAGGCGGGCGCGCAGGTCGGCCTGGTCGGGCAGGCCGAAGCGGCGGTGCAGGACCTCGATCGCGGAACGGGTGGTCCGGGCACAGAACTCCCGGCCGTGCGCGTCCATCGACGGCGTCGCGGCGGCCAGCCGCCTGCTGACCAGCACCCGCTCCGCCCAGCCCTCCTCGGGCATCCGCGCCAGCGCCGCGAGCACGGCGTCCTGGATCACCTCCAGCAGCGGCCGGTCGTCCCGTTCGCGGGCTTCGAGGTCGGCCAGGAACGCCGTCCAGAGGTCCTCCGTCGGCGCCAGTGCCACGTCTTCCTTGCAGCCGAAGTAGCGGAAGAACGTGGTCTTGGAAACCTCGACCGCCCCGCACAGCGCGTCGACCGTGGTGGCGTCGAAGCCCTGCTCGGTGAACTTCGCCAGGGCAGTGTCGATCATCGCTTGCCGGGTGCGCAGCTTCTTGCGCTCGCGCAGCGAGACGGAGCGGGGCTGGACGTTCATCGCGGACAGAGTACCGGAGCACTAGCACTACCCAGAAACTTATGATACTTAGTAACATAAGTTACCAGAACGCAATTCAAGCGAGGATTCATGCGCGCACTGCTCGTCGACCGTTCGGCACCCGGCGGCCTCCGGCTCGGCCAAGCCCCCGCCCCCGTTCCCGCGCCGAACCAGGCGCTGGTGCGGGTCACGGCGACTTCCCTCAACTACGGCGAAGTGCGGTTCGGCATCGAGAACGCCTCGGAAGGCAGCGTCCTCGGCTGGGACGCGGCGGGGATCGTCGAACGCGCGGCCGCCGATGGCTCCGGCCCGGCCGAAGGCACTGCGGTCGTCACCCTGGGCCTCAACGGTGCGTGGGCCGAACTCCGAGCCGTCGACACCGAACTGATCGGCACCGTCCCGCAGGGCGCTGACCTCGGCGCGATCAGTACCATCCCGGTGGCCGCCGGGACCGCGTTGCGCGCGCTGCACCGCCTCGGTCCGATCCTCGGCAAGCGCGTGCTGATCACCGGCGCCACCGGCGGTGTCGGGCGATTTGCCGTGCAGCTCGCGCGGATGGGCGGTGCGCACGTCACCGCGTCCACCGGCGATCCCGCCGCGCACGGGGCCAGCCTGCGCGGGATCGGCGCCCACGAAGTCGTCCCGGAGCCGTCCGCATCGGCCACAGTGGATGGTGTGATCGACATGGTCGGGGCCGGGCAGCTGGTGGCCGCCTACGACCGGCTCGCCGAGGGCGGCACCCTGGTCTCGGTCGGTCACGCCACCGGCGAGGGCGAGAACTTCCCGTTCGGCACGCTCGTCGGCGACCAGGGACGGCACGACCGGTCGATCGTCACCTTCTTCCTGCTCAGCTGCACCGGCCTGGCCGCGGACCTGACCTGGTTGGCCGACCGCGTCGCGGCCGGCGACCTGGACCCGCAGGTGTCCTGGCGCGACGCCTGGGACCGCGCCCCAGAGGCGATCGAAGCGCTCCTCAGCCGGACCCTCCACGGCAAGGCCGTCCTCGACGTCGGCTGATGCCGCCGGGCCGTAGGTTTGCGTGCATGGCAAGGAAGATCGTGGTTGTCGGCGCGGGATCGTCGGGACTTCGATCGCGGCGCAGCTGCCCGAGGACGTGTCGGTGACGGTGCTCGACCAAGGCGCATCCGGACGGCTGCAGGGTTCGACCGGGCTCGCGCCCGGTTTCGTGGGCCCGCTCAACGAGGTTCCGGTGTCGACCGAGCTGGCGCGGGCGAGCGCCGAGCTGTACGACGACCTCGAACTGGACGGTGTGCGGGGCTTCGACCGGGTCGGCGGCGTGGAGGTCGCCAGCACGCCGGAGATCGTTGCCAAGCTGGGAGAACGAGCGGAACTCGCGGCGCGGGCAGGACTTCCGCACGGGCTGCTCGACACGGCCGAGACGGTGGCCCTGGCACCCGAACTGATCGACCCGGCGAATTGCAGCCGCGGCCTGCACTACACCCAGGACGGCACCGCAAGGGCCGGGATCATCACCGCAGCGCTGCGTAAGCGCAACCGCGCCCGATTCGTCGACGACGCCGCGGTCGTCGGCATCGAGCTCCGCGGCAACCGCGTGGCGTCGGTGCGGACGACGATGGATTCGTTCCCGCCGGACGACGTCGTGGTGTCCTCCGGCATCTGGGGGCCGGTGGTGGCGTCACTGGTGGATCAGCGGATTCCACTCACGTCCGTCACGCATCCCTACGTCTACGGCCCGAAGCGGGCGGATCCGCGGTGCCGACGCCGTTCGTACGCTGGCCCGAGCAGCACGTCTACGCGCGTGACCAAGACGATCGCATCATCGGCCTCCGCACCTACGACCACACCCCGCAGCCGGTGCCGCTCGACCAGCTCGGCAGAATCGCGGAACAATCGTGGCCCGGCGAGCTGTTCGACGACGCCGTCGGGCGCGCGATGGAACTGCTGCCGGAGGCACACCGGTTCCCCATCTCCGAACGGCTCAGCGAGGTGTTCTCGATGACGCCCGACAACCTCCCGCTCCTCGGCGCGTTCCCGGACGTCACCAGGCTCTGGTCGGCGGTGGCGATCTCGGTGACCAGCGCCGGAGCTGCGGCGCGGGGCCTGGTGGAGCTCATGTGCGACAAGCCGTCGAGCTTCCCCGACCTCGACCGCCTCCGCCCGCACCGCTTCGCCGGCCAGGACCCGGCGGACCTCGAAGCCCGAGCGCTGCGGCTGGACCGCGACATCTATTCCAGCCTGAGACGAACGGCCGTGGGTTCTGCGAGCAGCCACAGCAACCCGAAGGCCCCACCGCCCGCGCAGTGCCCTCCGCCGTGCGGTACTCCGCAGGGCGGTGACCGGCGTCGCCCGTTTCGTTGCTCCCGGCGGACGCAGGGTCAAGCCGAGGCACTGAGGGATGCGATGGCTTCGGTGATTCCCTTCTTGTCGTAGCTGCTGGTGGGCATGGCGTCGCCGTGAGCGTGGCGGATGATGCCCTGGGCGTCGATCAGGACACTGCCGGACTGCTGCATCGATCCGAAGACCTTCCTGCTCAGGCCGATCATCTCGTGCGGGGTGCCGCGACGGCTGGTGGGAATGGGGAACGGGATCTGGCGTTCGGCCTTCCATGCGGCCGCTTTCTCCCGGACCTTGGGGACCGCGAAGAGGACCGCTGATCACGCTGGCGTCCACAAGGGACACCTGTTTCAGGACGGGCAGCATAGGTGTACGCCGCGACGTGCCCGGACACCAGCAGAAAGATGACGAACAACCCGGTCCGCACCGCTGCGCTGCGCAGCAACTGCGGCACGACGCCCAACCGCATCGGTTCCTCCGCGGGCAGCGGCGACAACAGCACCGCAAGCGCAACCGTCACCACCAGCGCTACTACGCCCACGATGCCGAACGGCGTGCACGAACCGCCGAGCTCGCCGAGGCCCGGTGCGATCGCGGTCGGCGACGGGGCAGGACTGCCGGATTGTGTGCACGCTGCGGGCGGACAGCCGCGCCAGCGTCAAGCGGTCGACCAGGGCGCCGCCGTCGCGGTAGCGCACGGTCGGAGGGCGGGCCATGTGGCGAGATTTCTTCGGCTGCTCAACTGAAGCGCTAACCCGGGGCTTTCATGGCGGTGTGGGATCGGCGGTGTGCCGTGAACGGAGAATGGTGCTCTGAACTGCGATAATACGGCTTGCTGAAGGTCGTATCGGTCGCAGATTCAGGAGCACCATTCAGGTGGGTCAGTGTAGTTCGCCGTACCCGCGGCTGGCCGTGGACGGGTCGGGTTCGGGTGTCGTGTCGCAGGCCGGGGCGGTACTGCTGTTACGCACAGCCGAAACAGTGAGCGTGACCAGCGGATTGTCCGAAGCGTTATCGCCGTGGAGGAAACCTCTCGCGGTACATGATCCAGGCAAGATCGTGCTGGATCTCGCGATCGCGGTCGCTGGAGGCCCTGACTGCCTGGCCGATATCGCACTGGTGCGGGCCGAGTCGGGCGTGTTCGGTTCTGTGGCCTCGGATCCGACCGTGTCCCGGCTGATCACCGAGCTGGCCGGTGATGCGGGAAAGGCGGTGGCGGCCATCCGTGTGGCAACGCGCCCGGTCACGGCATCGACGCCGATAGTCCATTGGTCATCGATCTGGATGCCACCCTGGTGGCCGCGCATTCGGACAAACAACACGCCGCGCCGACGTTCAAGAAGACCTTCGGTCACCACCCGCTCGGCGCTTGGGCCGACCACGGCCCCACCGGTACGGGCGAGCCGCTGGCGATCATGCTGCGACCGGGTCGTGCCGGCAGTAACACCGCCGCCGACCCCAAACAGGTCCTGGCCGACGCGCTGGCCCAGTTACCGTGGCAGCCGGGTTACCGGGTCGGGCGGAAAGGGCTCATCCGTTGCGATTCCGCCGGTGGGACCCACGAATTCCTGCGCTACTGCGAAAACCGGCGGCTGCAGTACTCGGTCGGCTACACACTCACCGAAACCACCGCTACCGCAGTCGATCTCATCCCCGCTCAGGCGTGGACACCCGCTTACAACAGCGATGGTGACGTCCGTGATGGGGCGTGGGTGGCGGAGCTGACCGGGCTGATCGACCTCACCGACCGGCCGCCCGGCATGCGCGTGATCGTCCGGAAGGAACGCCCCCATCCCGGCGCGCAGCTGCGATTCACCGACCGCGACGGGCTCCGCCTGACCGCGTTCGCCACCAACACGTCTCGCGGCCAGCTGCCAGATCTGGAGCTACGGCACCGCCGCCGCGCCCGCTGCGAGGACCGCATCCGCGCCGCGAAAGACACCGGGCTGCGCAACCTGCCCCTGCACGGCTTCGACGCCAACCGCATCTGGATCGAAATCGCCTGCCTGGCAACAGAACTCACCACCTGGATGCAGACCCTCGCCCTGCACGACCACCAAGCTCGCCGCTGGGAACCCAAACGCCTACGCCTACGGCTGCTTTCCGCCGCAGCCCGACTGGCCCGCCACGCCCGGCAAACCCGCCTCCGATTCGCAGCCCACTGGCCCTACACCGAGCTGATCATCGCCGCGCTGGCCCGCCTGCAACCCGGCTGACCAGCACCGACCCGACCCTACGACCAAAGAAAGGAAACCCCACCGGGCCCGTGGAACCCAGCAGCCACCCGCTGAACGGGCCACCGACCACACCCAACGACCAGAAACCACGATCAAAAACCCGACCCACGCCCGCACAGGCCAACCCACCCACCGCGCGAAAGATCCGGGCTAATGTATGAATTCTAAGAAAATAAGAGGAAGATCACGATGATGGTTTGCATCGTGCTCTTTTCGAGTGATTGAAGCGGGTTTTGCAGGTGCGCGGTCCTCATCTGGTTAGCGTGGACCCCATGACATCACTACAACGTGCTGGCACTGTTGTCTGCGCAGCTGCTGGTTTCCTGCTGGGGCGGTTCCAGCTTCGGCTAACGCCGCTGCGGCGCAGAGTTCGGCCGACGTCGATATAAAAGCTGTGCGCGCCTGGGCGTGTTTTTATGGATCTGCCCTCCCAAGTTCCATCGTCGCCGAGTCCGGCTCCCCTTCAGGGCAAACCCTGAAGATGCGGTGCGGTGACCCCACCAAGGGCGTGGTCCATGTGGACCTTGATCACGAAATTACGGAACAGACCGCCGATGCTTTCCAGAACTGCCTGTCGGACACTATGCAATTTGGCGGGTACGATCGTCCCGGCACGAATCCTAGTCTTTCAGTCTGGCGCTGGCAGTTCGGTCCCGGCCGGGGCGACGCCGCAGAGTTCGTGTATGAAAGCGCTAACGGCGAACGGATCACCTTCTACAACCTGGGCGTGGCGTCGGGGAACGAGTGGCAACGTTGCGCTGGCGCTCGATGAGCGAGATCTTTACAGCCCATGAGTGAAGATCAGCAGCGCGCGGTGTCGGAGACGTTCGAGGTTCGCCTGTCAGGCGAGCGCGGCGGCGTCATGCTTGCAGTGACGGACGCTGGGGAGTTCACCTTCAGTACGTCCGCTACGCGGAGTTCTCTGAACAACCTTGCGGAGGTGGTGCTTGCACTCGCGCACGGGGCTGATGTCGGCTGCGTGTTGTGGGCCACTGAAGGCCCAAGCGATAGAAGTGTGTTCCTGGACTTCGCGCTGGATTGGCAGGGTACGCTCGCGGTCGCCGTGCATCGCCTTGCCAGCTGGGAATGGCTCCAGCCAACGACCATGTGGACACCGCGTCGAGCGGACTGACCCTTTCCGGGTAAGCATCTGTGGCTCTGGGTAGTCGTCGTGGCTGCGGCTGGTGCGTGTGGCGGTGACACGCCGAAGTTGTTGTGATGCAAAGTTAAAGCGCGGAACCCCGGGTATGAATTTGGTCCTACCACAGATCAACTTCATAGGAGTTCCGCGCCTGATGAGTGTGACATACACCGCGACGTTGCCGGTACGCGACCTGACCGTGCTGTACCTGTCGAGCTTGCTGCACACCCAACGCCTGCGGTGCGGCACCCGCAAGCACCGGAGATCGCTGAGCACATACAAGCAGGCGATCCTGGTGCTGCGCTGGTTTCTCGACGGCACTCGCGTGAAACAGCTGGCCGTCGATCACACGATCAGCTCCTCCACCGCATACACCTATCTCCATGAGGGATTCGCAGTGCTCGCCGCCCAGGCTCCAGCACTGGAATCAGCACTGCTGGCAGCGAAAATCGCAGGCCACGGCCACATCTCCATCGATGGCACCCTGATCGAAACCGATCGGGTCCGTACACCCGGCCCCACTCGTGGCGTGGACCTGTGGTGGTCGGGAAAACACTCCAACCACGGAGGCAACATCCAGGTCATCACCGCCCCCGACGGCTGGCCGCTATGGACCTCCCAGGTGCGCCCGGGCCGCGAGCACGACACCACCGCGCTCCGCGCCCACCCCGAAATCATGCCCGCCCTCACCGCCTGGACCAGCGATGACCTGCCCGTCCTGGGCGATTTAGGCTACGAAGGCGAATCCGGCACCATCACCGTCGCCTTCAAGAAACCGAAAGGCGGCGAACTCACCGACGACCAGAAAGCCCACAACAAGACCCACAACGGCAAACGAGCCATCGGGGAACGCGGAAACTCCGTGCTCAAAACGACCTTCAAAGCACTCCGCAACATAAGCCTGTGCCCCCGGAAAATCGGCACCATCGTCAAAGCCGCCCTCGTCATCCTTCACACCGAACACGACCGCACAACATGATCACCCACAGCGACCAACCGTTACCCGGAAAGGCTCACTGTGTCGTCGAAGCAAGAGTTCCGTTCTCTCAGTTCGTCGTCAACGTCACGCGCGAGCTTCAGCTCCTCCGGAAGGAAGAAACCGACCCTGCCGGGTATATGTCCAATTGGGGTCATTACTTCCCGGTGTCGTTGTTTGAGCAGCTCCAACGAGTCGGTGCGAGATATGGCTACCTGGCTAGCGCTGACCCACGTCAATTCAGGGGGCATGAAAATTGAGAAGAACACTGGTAGGTGCGACCGCGGTTGCGATGATGTTGCTGGGGGTTCCTGGGGCAGCGACCGCAGAAGGCGACGACGTTGATGTCGCTTCGCCGCCCGCTCCTGGCTGTATGACGTGGCGCGTGGTCAAAAAGATTCCACCTCTCTACACGACCTTCCGCATCCACAACGGCTGTGTGGCGCCGTACACCGTGCGCCTAGACATTGCCTATGCGCCCGACACGGCGTGTGTGCGCGTGGATCCCTTCAGATTCGTTGATCAGGATAATGACTGGAACTACGGCGAGCCGTCGATTCAAGGCGTAGTTCTCTGTGAGTGACCTCTGGTCTGATGAGTGATCGCGGGTGTGGTGGTCTCCGGCAATCAGACGGGACGCCATCACACCCGTTTAGCGCGGTGCTTCTGGAGACTGACCATCAGTGCGGCGCCGTGCTACGCAAGTGCCGCTCCGAGACGCAGTGGGTCGAAGCCGCAGAGTGTGGCCCGGCAGGCACCGCAGCGGACCACGACGGTGTCGGTGCCGCCGATCGGGAACAGCGGGCCGTCACAGCTCGGGCACGGGGCGACCGGCTGCGGTGGGATGTCCCGGGCCAGGCGCCGGACTTGGGTATGGAGGTCGCGGAGGTCCGCGGCGAGTTCGTCAACCCATACCTGTCGGGTGCACCAGTCGATCCGGCCGCGCAGGTATCCGGCTTCGCTGGTGATCGTCGCTGTCCGTGATGGCCACGATTCTGGCGGCTCGCCTGTGCGGTTGCGTTCGCGGCAGACTCACGCGGCAAAGGCCGTCAGGGTGACGAGGATCGGGCGCACGTTGCCGTCGACGTCGTCGGGGGCGACTGCATGCAGGCGCTGCAGGCCCGCACGGTGCCGGTCGATTCGGTTCCGTCGGGGAACCGTGCGAGCAGGCTTAGATTTCGGCCGTCCTGGATGCCTGCCGCGCCGAGTCCCTGCTGTACGGCGCGGTCGGCGATGTGCTGGCGTTCGGCCAAGTCGTCACCCTCGTTAGGGCTTGTAATCCCCAACAGCAGGGGCGGCGTGCTCCACTACGGCAACTTTCAGCGGGACGTCTTCAAGCGGGCCGTCACTACCACCAGCCTGACAGGCGTCACATCGCACGATCTCCGGCACACCTACGCGTCGTGGGTGGGTGCACGAGGTGCTGTCGAAGCTTCCGGGGGATGCCTCTGTGCAAACCACCGAGCAGTAAGCCCACCTTGCCGACGCCCAGTGGGACGCCGTCCGCGCTGCCTTCGGCGAGCCGCAGAACGCCCAGCCAACCTCCTCCGAGCAGGACGTCGCCGACGAGTTTGCCGCGAACGCTGCAACCCGTTTGCACCCCCGAAAACGACACTGCGGCGGGAGCCGAGATCATCGATCTCTTCTCCCGCCGCAGGTCAGCGGGTTGACCGCTGCGGAGCCGCCTAAGGGAATCGAACCCTTGACCTACGCATTACGAGATCTTCGGTAGTCGGTCCACACGGGTGCCTAGTCGTACCTTTGCGCTGGTCAGCGTCATTGCTGGAACATTGGGGGATGGTTGGCACGGGTGCGGACTGAGACGGAAACTGAGCCGAGCCGATCATCTCGACGGCTGAGAGCTCGGGTTCGTGCTGGGGGGTCCAGCGACATAGCCCCGGCGAGTTCGTGGCGTCTACCGCGATCTCAGAGCCTCTTGAGAGCCTCGCTGAGACTCGGAGCTCACGCGGTAGCTCCGAGTCGGTTCACTGGCCGATCTACGTCCTACAGGCTGCTGAGCGCACCTCGGGCCCAGTCCCTAGGCCTAGATGGGCCGCTATACACCGATCCGGGGGCCGTGAGCAGCGGGCTAGGGCATAGAGGTGGTCCCGGCCGCCCGTCCATCCCCCAATGTTCCAGCCTCTTCGGGCGCTGTCCCGGTTACTGCTCGATCACCTTGGGGCCAAGCTCTGACTGGACTTTTGCCCCCCGTTGGAAGCAGGCACCGGAAGGGTCCGCTGGATCATCAGCAACGATCCGAACCAATTCGAATCCACGTGCCAAGTAGTAATGATGGAGCGAGGTATTCGAGCGCCATGCATCAAGTCGCAACCATGAGCGGCCATCTGCCGCCGCTCGCCGTCCAGCCCAATCGAGCAATGCGCTGCCAAGCTCGAAACCGCTTGCCCATCTTTCGGTGACCATGCGATGTGCGTACAGAGCATCGGCTGGATTGTCGAGCTTCCAATAACGCGGTTCAGCGTCCGTATCGACGGTAAGCATTCCGGCTGGACGGCCGCCATCCACGTCTGCGATCCAGACACTTCCGGCCTTAACTGTGCGTGTAATGTTGTGCATCTTGACCGGATATTGCCATTGGTCGAATCCATGTTTAGCCAACCACTGTGATGAGCGCGTCCACATCGCAGCGATCATATCGATGTCGGGTACCTCTGCCCGACGCAGGTACACGGCTTCGATCATGGCTCCACCATGTGGTGATCACGCTGGAAGAGGATCACATGTCGATCTCCCGGCAACACGAAGTACTCGACACGAACCACTTTGTCGTCAGCCGTATAGCCGGTCACGTAATGGACGGCGACGGGCGTACCGGCACTAAGGTCTAGGCGACTCGTTTCCTCAGGCGTCGGCATACGAACGTAGAATTCATCAATTGCCTTGACTTCGCGGCCGAGGATGTTTTCGATAACCGAATTTGAGCCCTGCGGAAGGTCGGCAGGTTCCATGACGGCGGTGTCCTTGGCTACAGAGTGCAGATAAAACGTGTCGTTAATGTTGTACGGCTCGTCATCGATCCACCGGACACGTTTTCTGGCCACGACCGGCGTTCCCTCCGGGACACCGAATCGTTCGGCAACAATACCCTTCGCTTGCTCAACCGCAATTTCGATACTTTGCGAAGGCTTCCGACCGTCCTGGACCAGCCCAGCCATGAACCGGTCCATCGTGGACGAGATACGCGGCTCTTTCTCCTGCTGAGGCCGGTACACCATGTTACGTCGAGCGCGAACGATCCGACCGAGACCGGCCCTGGCAGCGACTAGCCCCTCCTGCTCAAGGGTTCGAAGCGCCTGCCGAACTGTGATGCGGCTCACATCATACTCGCGGCCAAGTTCAGCTTCGGAAGGCAGCTTTTGCCCGGGAGTCAACTTCCCCTCGATGATCCGTTTCCGCAGGTCATCGCTAATGCGACTGTGCAACGTACCGCTTGACATTGGTCCCTCCGAGTGATCCGGCCGGACTCCTTGACACCGAGCATACCCGTCATTACATTCGAGCTCACCTGATATGACAGGTACAACAGGCACTACAGGCAAGTCAGGTGCTTGGAGACACAAGAAGGCCCCGCCCGGTGCTGGCACACCGGAACGGGGCGGGACATCTCAAGGATGGGACCGAAAGATGCAGTTCGAGGATAGCGGGATGTACCGGGTGAAGGCAGTAGCCGAGATGTTTGACGTTTCGGTGAACACGATCTACCGGGCGATCGAGTCCGGCGACCTGGCCGCGCTGAAGCTGGGCACGGGCAAGGGCACGATCCGCATCGAGGGTTCGGCCCTGAGTGTCTACAAGGAGAAGTGCGCGGAGGCCGCGTACGAGGCGTTCGTGACCGGGGACGAGCTGGCCGCTGAGGCTGCCGACGACGCGCAGGTTGGGGAGGTGGCCTGAGATGGCGCAGAACAAGGCTTACGGCATGGCCAACGGGCAGGTCACCGAGTTCACCGCAGCTCACCGGGAGTTCAACGACACCCCGCCCGCCATGCAGCTCACGCTGACGGTACCGATGGAGGATGAGGACATCGCGGCGGTGTACTACCTGGTCATGAACGGTGGCGGGCTGCTGTCGGACCTCGACGACGAGGCGTGGGCCCGGGAGGTGCTGTTCGACACGCTGTTCAACGACTCGGCGGAGAACATCGAGTCGAACAGGCTGGAAATGGCCGAGCTGGAGCCCGGCACCGAGGAATACGAGTTGGCGCAGGCCATCCGGGCGCGGGTCGCGGAGATCTTCTCCCCGGTGTCGGCCCCGGCCCAGCGGAAGCGGTCGCGGGCGAAGGTGAGCCGGTGATGGCCGCCAAGGTGACGAAGCTGCGGCAGGTCCGGCAGATGCTCGGGTGGACTCAGGGCGAGCTGGCCAGCCACGTGATCAGGGCGGCGGAGGCGCGGGGCATCCGGTTGGGTGCTTTGGGCACGCTCAAGGGCCTGATCTGCGGGTGGGAACAGGGCAAGCTCACGGTCTCGCAGACCTACCGGGACCTGCTGGCCACGGTCTACGGCACCACGCCGGAAGCGCTGGGCCTGGCCGAGGTGTGGTCGCGGAACTTCCCGATTGTGACGTGGGAGGAGATCCGGCGCGGTGTGCACCCGAACAGGGGGCCCAGCCCTCGCGACCCGGTCATCGGCGGCCAGCTCGGCGTGAGCTTCGACCGGGACGGGGTGGCGTGATGACCACGTTGAGCCTGCACGGGGCGACAACGCTGCTGTACGCCGCGCCGGTC
>NZ_GL877879.1:203243-327870 GCF_000194155.1 Saccharopolyspora spinosa NRRL 18395 | reverse complement strand
AGTTCCGGCGCTGGACCCGGAGACCGAGCGGCGCGCGCTGGAGGAGATCGCCCGCGCTCGCTCGGAGCTGCCCGACCGTGACGAGGCGATGTTCGGCACCTACCTCGGATCGCTCGTGCGCCGCCTGGAGCCGACCAGCGAGGCGGACCCGGCGAACATCCTGGCGTCGCTGATGGCGGCGACCGGGGTCTATCTCGGCGACGGGCCGCACATGCGGGCCGGGGACGGCCGGCACCCGCTGCTGGTGTGGCCGATGGTCATCGGCCGGACCGGTGTAGGCCGCAAGGGTGCGGGCTGGTCGGCCGCGAAACGCCTACTGCTGGCCACCGACCCGGACTTCGTGGAACGCAACATCCACTCCGGTCTGACTTCCGGTGAGGGGCTGACTCAGGCGTTCAACGAGGACGAGGCGGGCGCGACCGGCCCCGACGAGGGAGAGGAAGGCAAGGGCAAGAAGCGGGCGTCGCTACTGCCGCCTGGTGATCGGCGGCTGCTGGCGTTCGAGACCGAGTGGGCCACCGTCATGGCCCGGATGAAGCGGGAGGGCAACACGCTCTCGGCGCGCGGCGACCCCGCACGCCCAAAAACGGCACGCACAGTAACCAAACGAGAAGGGAACCATCGAATGCCACGCAAGCGCCGCCCGGAAGGCACCCGGGCACCCAACGGAGCCAGCAGCATCTACCTCGGAAACGACGGCTACTGGCACGGCCGCGTCACGATGGGAACCCGTGACGACGGCCGCCCCGACCGACGGCATGTCCAGGGCAAGACCGAGGCCGAAGTCATAGACAAAGTGCGCAAGCTCGAACGCGACCGCGACGCCGGACGGATGCGCAAGCCTGGCCGGGCCTGGACCGTCGAGAAGTGGCTGATGCACTGGCTGGAGCACATTGCGAAGCCATCGGTCCGGCCGAAAACCGTCGCCCGGTATCGGACTTCCGTCGAGCAATACCTGATTCCTGGTCTCGGTGCGCACCGCATCGACCGCTTGCAGCCGGAGAACATTGAGAAGCTGTACGCAAAATTGCTCGCTCGCGGGTTGGCGCCGTCCACTGTGCACCATGTTCACCGGACTCTGCGCGTCGCTTTCAACGAGGCGTTCAAGCGGGAACACATCACGAAAAACCCGGTCCTCGTTGCGAAAGCGCCGAAGCTGGTCGAACCGGAGATCGAGCCGTTCACCGTGGCCGAAGCACAACGAATTCTCGATGTTGCACGGACACGGCGGAATGGTGCTCGGTTCGCACTCGCGCTCGCGCTGGGAATGCGCCAGGGCGAAGCTCTCGGACTCAAGTGGTCCGACCTGCGAATCACCTGGCACCACGGGTGCGCATCCGGACTCACCGAAGAACAGCAGGCGGCCATCGAAATGCTCGCGAAGGTCGATCCGCAGCGATGGAAGCGGCCTGACGATTCCGGGTGCGGATTCAAGGACGTGGAGGACTGCCCGCAGGCTCACCCGGCCGCGACACTGAACATTCGGCGCGCATTGCAGCGCCACACCTGGCAACACGGGTGCGGTGACAAACCGACGTGCGGCAAGAAACGGGGCGCGGACTGCCCGCAGCGTCATGGCGGCGGCTTGGCCATCGTCCCGGTGAAGTCGAGGGCGGGGACGCGCTCGATCAGCGTGCCTGAGCCGCTGATTCATGCGTTGCTCGATCACGACGAGGCGCAGGATGAGGAACGGCACTTGGCCCGGAACCTGTGGCACGACGATGGATGGATGTTCGCTCAGCCCAACGGGAAGGCGACGGACCCGAGGGCCGACTATGGCGAATGGCGCGAGCTGCTGGACGCCGCGAAGGTTCGGCCGGCGCGGCTGCACGACGCGCGGCACACCGCCGCGACGATGTTGCTGGTTCTCAAGGTCGCACCACGGGCAATCATGGACGTGATGGGCTGGTCGGAGGCGTCGATGCTGACCCGCTACGTCCACGTGCCGGACGAGATCAAGCAGGGCATCGCGGGCCAGGTCGGCGGACTGCTGTGGAAGGACTGGCAGCAGCCCGACGACGGCCCAGACGACGAGGACGGCGGCACCGCCGGGCACCCTGTCCCGGCCTGACGTGCCCACTGCCAGAGGAGGCGTTTGAGCCGGAAACTGAGCCGGAACGACACCAGGCGCTTTCCGTGTCCACGGAAAGCGCCTGGTGAGAGCGGAGCCGCCTAAGGGAATCGAACCCTTGACCTACGCATTACGAGTGCGTCGCTCTAGCCGACTGAGCTAAGGCGGCGTTGCACGGCCAAGTGTAGCGGGCCGGACCTCGCCGTCGTTCATGGCCCCGACTGCCCGGTGTCCGCAAAATCGACGCAGGCCAGCGGCCACGCTTGCCGCCGCCGACGCTTGTCTTCGCTGGTGGCCGGGATTGAATCCGGGAAGATCCCAACTTCGGCCGGCGCACTGCGACAACTTCTTCCGTCACATCGTCACCTTCGGCTCGCCGGACCGGCAGTGACGCTTGTCACGTGATTGGGAGGTTGTCGGATGCGGGTAGTCCGCCGCTTCAGCGCGTGCACCGCCGTCGGGTTGACCTTCGCCGGGTTGTCGCTGCTCGCCGCGTTCGCCCAGAGCACGCAGACGACGACGCCCATCCCGCACCTGAGCTGCCCGGGCAGCTCCCCGCCTCCGAGCCCACGTTCTTCGCGCATGAGCGGTCCATCGCGGAGGCCTCGCCTTTCGGCGTCGCCGTTGTCGGCAAGTCACTGCGAATGGCGACGGGACTGGCTCAGACAGCGCTACCGGATCATGCTGACCCGGCCAGCGGGGGCATCCGCCCGCCAGCGTCTCCAGCGGATCAGCTGGTGGAGCTCAGCGGGATGGAGGGCAGCGCGCACGCCCGCTGGGACGAGCAGGTCGGGCCGTGCGTGTCGCCGCTGGACGATGCACGGATGTCGATGGGCAGCGCTTCCGCCGTCAACGGCCTGCCAGGCGGATCGTCGCTGGACGGGTTGCTGAGCGAGGCACCCGCCGCGGACGGCACGGGCTCGCTGCTGGAGTACCGGACGCCATCAACGCGCATTCCAACGTGCAGCTCGTTTCCGCTCCCGGGCAGACCGACGAGGCCGTGCAGTCGACCTTGACGTCCAGGTCGCCAGCGTCCAGTTGTTCGCCGGAACTTCGCAGGAGATCCGCGTCGACGTGGTCGGCGAGCTCCGGCTCGTCGCCACGGCCACCGGCGCCCCATCGACGTCCACTGTGGACTATAAGGCGCCTATTCTCTGGGGCGCGCAGGCCGCGAGTTACTTGAGCGGGAAAACCAACGTGTGAACGATCCCGGCTGCTACGTCCTGCGCATCCGCTGAACCTCTGCAAACGACCACACCCGAAGCGACGCGCTACTCCGAAACCCTCGGCGGGCACGCGAACATGCTCGGGCACCACCTCGGCAGGGCGATCACCGACGCGCCGCGGCGCAGGTTGGTCGAGCTGCTCACCGCCACCGCCAAAAAGGTCGGCCTTCCGGCTCCGCTCGGCGTTCGTGGCCGACCTGGAGTGGGGCAGCCGGATGGCGCTGGTCCTCTCACAGCCCGACGCCCGCCCGAACCTCGAAGAACCGATGCCCACTGGGGCTGCGGCGAGGTCCGTCCCTGGCAACCGTCCTGATCCCGCTGGCGCTCCGAGACTGTTTTCGGGGATATAGAGGCTGTTTCGGACGTGGGATGTGGTCGCAGTAGGGCAGTGTGCGTCTACGAAGCTGCAAAGCCGCCGTCCACACCCCGCAGTTAGTGAAGCAAACAGGCCGTTCACTCCACATGACACTGCAGTGCAAGGCCAGCATAGAGCGGACGGAGCGAACGGACCGTTCACTTCACCTATCGAGGCGAACAGGCCGTTCACTTCACCAGCCAGCGAGGGCGCACCACTACGCGGAACGAGTTCTAAAACAGGCTCTACAGTACCCAAAAGACTCAAGTACCCTCACCGGCCCGTACACATCAATGTCCACTGTGGAGTCATCCGGTGTAGAGGACGGCTAGCATTGCTTCCACCGCGATGATGGGCTTCACGTTCTGCGTCAGGGCTTCACGGCACTCCAGGACCGCGTCGAGGCGGCGCAGCGCCGACTCCGACGTCCACTCCGCCGCCGCCTTCGCCACCGAACGCTCGAAGTCCGGGTGGTTCAGCGGGGCGGTCGAGCCCGCGCGGGTCACCAGCACGTCCCGGTAGAAACCCGCCAGGTCGACCAGCGCCAGGTCCAGCGCGTCCCGCTGGGAGCGCGTGGCGCGCGACTTCTGGCGCTTCTCCAGTTCCTTCAACGCCGCGTTCGCGCCGCGGGTAGCCGCCGCCGTGCCCTTGCCCGTGCCGCCCGCGCCCATCGCGGTCTTCAACTCTTCCTTCTCGACCTCGTTGCGGTCCTCGTTCGCGGTGACCGCTTCCGTCTCGGCCAGCTTCACCAGCCCGGTGGCCGCCGTGAACACGTCCGAGAACCGGCGTAGCCCCAGCGGAATGCGCAACACTGACTCGCGCCGCTCCCGCACCTCCTCGTCGGTCGCCAGCCGCCGCGCCCGGCCGATGTGGCCGCCGCACACCGAAGCCGCCCACTGCGCGAGCTCCGCGTCCACTCCATCGCGCTCGTGCAGCACCTCGGCGATCGCGCCGGACAACGGCGTGCGCAACTGCACGACACGGCACCGGGAGCGGATCGTGACGGACACGTCCTCCGGGTGGTCAGACGGCGCGCACAGCAGGAACACGGTCCTCGGCGGCGGCTCCTCCACCGCCTTGAGCAGGGCGTTCGCCGCGCCTTCCGTGAGCCGGTCGGAGTCTTCGATCAGCACGATGCGCCACTGGCCGGTGGTCGGCCGCCGCGCTGCGGCCTGCACGAGCGCCCGCATCTCCGCGACCGAGATCGACAGGCCTTCCGGCACCACCAGCCGAACGTCCGCGTGGGTACCGTGCAGCACCGTCCGGCACGCCGAGCAGTGCCCGCAGCCCGGCTGCTCGGGGTCCGAGCACTGCAGCGCCGCGGCGAAGGCCCGGGCGGCCGTAGAGCGGCCCGATCCGGGCGGCCCGGTGAACAGCCACGCGTGCGTCATCGATCCCGGCGGGACTGGCTCACCCCGCACCTGGAGGTGGGCGGCACGCACTGCGGCGAACAGCGTCTGCACCGCGTCGGGCTGTCCGACGACCTCCGCCCACACGCCGGTCTTCGGCTGCTCCGGAGCGTCGGTCTGCATCACGTCGCCTCCAGTACTTCGCGGACACCCAGACTGTACGGGGCGGCACCGACCGGCCCCACCGCCAGTTCGCCAACAGGGCCGTGAGTCTTTGGGCTGCCTATGGCAACCCAAAGACTCACGGCCCCGGGATCAGCTGAACGGCGGGCTCACACCTACTTCGAAGAGGAACTCGCCCGCTTCTTGGCCGCCGTGCTCTTCGTCGCCGTGCTCTTCGTCGCCGTGGTCTTCTTGGCTGGCGCCTTCTTCTTCGCCGGGGCCTTGGCGCGCCGCTCCGCGAGCAGTTCCACCGCGCGGTCCATGGTCAACGACTCGACGTCATCGCCCTTGCGCAGCGACGCGTTGGTCTCGCCGTCCGTGACGTACGGACCGAACCGGCCGTCCTTGATCACCAGCGGCTTGCCGGTGTCCGGTGCCTCGCCGAGTTCCCGCAGCGGCGCCGCGGCCGCCCGCCGACCCCGCTGCTTTGGCTGCTCGTAGATCTTGAGCGCCTCCTCCAGCGTGATCGAGAAGATCTGGTCCTCGGTCTCCAGCGAGCGCGAGTCCGTTCCCTTCTTCAGGTACGGACCGTAGCGGCCGTTCTGCGCCGTGATCTCGTTGCCGGACTCCGGGTCCTTGCCCACCACGCGCGGCAGCGACAGCAGCTTCAGCGCGTCGTCGAGTGTCACGGTGTCCAGCGACATGCGCTTGAACAGGCTGCCGGTGCGCGGCTTGCCCTTGCTGCCCTCGGGCAGGATCTCGGTGACGTACGGCCCGAACCGGCCTTCCTTCGCGACCACCTCGTTCCCCGACTCCGGGTCGGTGCCAAGGCTGCGGCCCTCCATCGGGGTCGCGAACAGCTTCTCCGCGATCTCCACGGTGAGCTCGTCCGGCGGCAGGTCGTCCGGCAGGTTCGCGCGCTGCGACGAGCCGCCACCCAACGTCCGCTCCAGGTAGGGGCCGTAACGGCCGACCCGCACGTAGACGGTGCGGTCCTCGTCGTCGTTGAACATCGGGATGGAGTTGATCTCCCGCGGGTCGATCTCCTCGACCCCGGAACCGACCAGCTTCTTCAGCCCGCCGGCCCGGCCGATCGAGTCCTCCGGGCCGATGTCGCCGCCGAAGTAGAACCCGGACAGCCACCGGGTGCGCTGCTGGCGTCCCTCGGCGATGCGGTCCAGTTCGTCCTCCAGCGCGGCCGTGAAGTCGTAGTCCACCAGCCGGCCGAAGTGCTTCTCCAGCAGGCCGACCACGGCGAAGGCGATCCACGACGGGACCAGGGCGGAGCCCTTCTTCCACACGTAGCCGCGCTCCTGCACGGTGCTGATGATCGACGCGTAGGTCGACGGGCGGCCGATGCCCAGCTCTTCCAGCGTCTTGACCAGGCTGGCTTCGGTGAAGCGCGGCGGCGGGTTGGTGGTGTGCCCGTCCGGCGACAGTTCCGGCGCGGTGATCGGCTGGTTCCGCACCAGCTGCGGCAGCCGCGACTCGGCGTCGTCGGCGACCCCACCGGCCTCCGAGTCGACCGCCTCGACGTAGGCCTTCAGGAATCCGGCGAAGGTGATCGTGCGGCCGGACGCGGCGAAGGTGCACTCCTCGCCGCTGGAGGCGGTGCCGGTGATGCGCACCGACAGCGTGGTGCCCTTCGCGTCTGCCATCTGGGAAGCGATGGTCCGCTGCCAGATCAGCTCGTAGAGCTTGTAGCCGTCGACGTCGTTGCGCAGCTCGGCCGCGACCTGGCCCGGGGTGCGGAAGCTCTCGCCCGCCGGGCGGATCGCCTCGTGCGCCTCCTGGGCGTTCTTGACCTTGCGGTTGTACTGCCGCGGCTGCGGCGACAGGTACCGCTCGCCGTACAGGTCGCGGGCCTGGTTGCGCGCCGCCGTGATCGCCGTCTCGGACAGCGTCGTCGAGTCCGTACGCATGTACGTGATGTAACCGTTCTCGTACAACCGCTGCGCAGTGCGCATCGTCCGGTCGGCCGAGAAACGCAGCTTTCGGCTGGCTTCCTGCTGCAGCGTCGAGGTCATGAACGGCGCGTACGGCTTCCGGGTGTACGGCTTCTCCTCGACGCTGGACACGTGCAGGCGCGCGTCGGTGAGCGCGGCGGCGAGGCTGCGGGCCTCCTGCTCAGTCAGCACCCGCGTGTCGGCGTTCTTGAGCTGCCCGTTCGGGCCGAAGTCGCGGCCGGTGGCCAGCTTCGCGCCGTCCACGTTCACCAGGCGCGCGCCGAAACGGCGCGGCGAGGCGTCCGGACCGGCATCCATCGTCGCGGAGATGTCCCAGTACTCGGCCGGGACGAACCTGATCCGCTCGCGCTCCCGCTCGACCACGATCCGGGTCGCCACCGACTGCACGCGGCCCGCCGACAACTTCGGCATGACCTTCTTCCACAGCACCGGGCTGACCTCGTAGCCGTACAGCCGGTCCAGGATGCGGCGGGTCTCCTGCGCGTCCACCAGGTCGTGGTCCAGGTCGCGGGGGTTGGCGGCGGCCGCCTGGATCGCCGACTCGGTGATCTCGTGGAACACCATCCGGCGAACCGGCACCTTCGGCTTCAGCGTCTCCAGCAGGTGCCAGGCGATCGCCTCGCCCTCGCGGTCACCGTCCGTCGCGAGGTAGAGCTCGTCGACCTGCTTGAGCGCGTCCTTCAGCTCGGTGACCGTCGACCGCTTGTCCGAGCTCACCAGGTACAGCGGTTCGAAGTCGTTGTCGACGTCGACACCCAGCCGGGCCCACGCCTGCCCCTTGTACTTCTCGGGCACGTCCTTGGCGTTCTTCGGGAGGTCCCGGATGTGCCCGCGAGAAGACTCGACGATGAAGTTCGAGCCCAGGTAGGAGGCGATCTTCTTGGCCTTCGCAGGCGACTCGACGATCACCAAGCGCCGACTCGCGGAGCCAGCCCCGTTAGGGGACCCCGAAGCCCGGCCGGTCCCGCCGGCCTTCTTCGTCCGTGTCGACCCAGCCACGCTTACCTGCTCTCTTCTTCCGGAGGCTTCCGTTGCACCCGGTGTTACCCGACAAGTTCCTCAGTGTGCCCCTTGTGCGCTAGTTCGCAGCGCGCCGGGAAGGCACAGGGTTGCACATAACACACTGAGACTCGTCAACGTCTTCTTGTACGAACGTATCGGGTGACTGCGATGTTCCGATGCGTGACCTGGCGTGATGTGCGTCAAACCGGTCAAGACACCAACGGCCACGTTCGCTCGATCGCACCATCGGGCATTGGGCCGACGAGCTCGGCGAGGCGGGCCAACCGGCGGCGACCGGCGACGCGCAGCGCCGGGCCACCGGCACGCGGACCGACCGGCTTGGCCGGGAGGCCGCAGCCGAGCAGCGCCGCAGCCAGCGGCGCGTGCGTGTCAGGTGCGTGGGGATCGAGGCCTAGGCGGTAGCCGGTGGGCTCGGCGTAGCCAGCGGTCAGCGCCCAGATCCGGAGGGCGGCGCCGTCCGGGACGAAGTCCGGCGGGACGGATTTCACGGCGCCGCGCAGCCAATGCGCGGCGAGGCCGGTGAGGTCCGAGCGGAAGGCGGTGCGGATCAGTGGTCGGCCTTCGTCGGAGCGGCCGAGCTCGGCTTCCACGCCGCGTTCGGCGCAGGCGGCGACCAGGGAGCGGGCGCGCCATTCGGCGTCGACCACCACGGATAGCCGGGCCGCGGTGCCGCGGCCGAAGCCGACCGCCTGCCCGGGGCCGCACAGCATGCCCGCGAGGTCGGCGACGTCTGGCTGCCGCGCCTCGGCCGAGTAGAAGGACAGCTGGTCCACGGCCCGCATGCTAGAACAGTAGTTCGACCTTGGCCAGCACATCCACCCGTTTATGCGAGGGTCCACCGCAGTTTCAATTGAAACTGCGCCCTCACGAGCACCCAGCGGCCGGTCTCAGCCCGGTTACTGCTGGGGCTGGGCGAAGAACTGCTTGCAATCCGGCGCCTGCTGGGCGGCGGCCTTGAGCTCCTCGTTGTGGTCCAGCTGCTCCAGCTCGTCCTGGAGGTTCAGCTGCTGACCCTTCTGCAGCTCCTGCTGCACGCCAGTCATGCCCTCCTGGAACCGCTGCTCGTTGCTCGAGTCGATCTGCTTCGCCTTGTCGCCCGCCCCCTGCAGGAGGTCGCGGACCTGCGTGAAGCCCTGCTGGAAACCCTCGTTGACCTGGTCCGCGCCCGCGATCGGCGACGGGCCCAGGCCCTTCAGGCCCTGGACGGTGCCATCGGCGGAACCCACCGCCGAGTCGATTCGTTCGATCACCGTTTTCTTGAGCGTGGCCGTGTTCGTCTTGTCCACGGGCGGGAGCTGCTTCTGGGAAGCGGAGAAGCCGCCCACCAGACCGCACATCCGGCCCACCCACGCAACCCCCTCCGGGCTCGGGGCGGCGGCCTTCGGGGGCGGCGCCGGGGCCGGGGCGGGACCTGCCGCGCACCCGGCGAGCGCCAGCGGAACGGCTGCCAGCACCGCGATGGACGTCGAACGGATCTTCATGCGCACTCCTCGCAATGTTCGGAGTTGCCTTCGGCGTGCCGCCCGACTCTCCCCCACCGGCCACCGCACGCCGGAAGCCGGGGTCGGCTACTCACCGAAACCCCAGCTCACGGAAAGGGCGCCGCCCCCGCACCGCGGGGACAGCGCCCTTCTCGATCGGCGCGACGTCAGGGCGCGCCGTTGACCGCCTTGTCGTCGGACGGGGATGACTCCGCGATCGCCGTGGAGCGGCGCTTGGAGACCACGACCGCGGTGATGATCACCGCGACCGCGACGACCGCGATGACGTGCCCGACCACCGGGTTCGCGTCCGTGCCCACGGTGAAGGTCACCACGGCCGGCGCGATCAGCACCGACACCAGGTTCATCACCTTCAGCAGCGGGTTGATAGCCGGACCGGCGGTGTCCTTGAACGGGTCGCCGACGGTGTCGCCGATGACCGTCGCGGAGTGGGCCTCGGAGCCCTTGCCGCCGTGGTAGCCGTCCTCGACCAGCTTCTTCGAGTTGTCCCAGGCACCACCGGAGTTGGCCAGGAAGATGGCCATCAGGGTGCCGGTGGCGATGGCACCGGCGAGGTATCCCGCCAGTGGGCCGACGCCCAGGCCGAAGCCGACCGCGATCGGCGCCAGCACCGCGAGCAGACCCGGGGTGGCCAGCTCGCGCAGCGAGTCGCGGGTGCAGATGTCAACGACCTTGCCGTACTCGGGGCGTTCCGAGCCGTCCATGATCCCGGGCTTGTCCCGGAACTGCCGCCGCACCTCGTAGACCACGGCCCCAGCCGCGCGGGACACCGCGTTGATCGCCAGGCCCGAGAACAGGAACACCACGGACGCCCCGATGATCACGCCCACCAGCACGTCCGGCGCGTAGACGAAGAACTTGGAGGCGTCGAGGTGGCCGGCCACATCGGCCAGCGCGGCGCCGATCGCGTCCGTGTAGGACCCGAACAGCGCGGTCGCGGCAAGCACCGCCGTCGCGATCGCGATGCCCTTGGTGATCGCCTTGGTGGTGTTGCCGACGGCGTCCAACTCGGTGAGGATCTTCGCGCCCTCGCCCTCGACGTCGCCGGACATCTCGGCGATGCCCTGGGCGTTGTCGCTGACTGGGCCGAAGGTGTCCATCGCGACGATCACGCCGACGGTGGTCAGCAGACCACAGCCGGCCAGCGCGACGGCGAACAGCGCCACCGGCAGCGAACCAGACAGCAGGAACGCGCCGAACACCGCCGCGCCGATGATCAGGCCGGTGTACACGGCGGACTCGAAGCCCACCGACAGACCGGACAGGATCACGGTGGCCGCGCCGGTCAGCGACGACTTGCCGACGTCGCGCACCGGTCGGTGCTCGGTGGCGGTGAAGTAGCCGGTGAGTTTGAGGATGACCACCGCGAGCAGGATGCCGATGATCACCGCGACCAGCGCGATCAGCGCCGGGCTGCCGTGGGTGGCGCGGACGCTCTCGGAGACGCCGGTGAGCTCGGCGAACGTTCTGGGCAGGTACAGCATCGCCGCGATAGCGCAGAGCACCGCGGAGATGCCGGCCGAGATGTAGAACGACCGGTTGATCGCGGTCAGCGCGCTCTCGCCGGCGCGGGCCTTGGTGATGTAGACGCCGATCACCGCCGTGATCACGCCCAGAGCGGGCACGATCAGCGGGAACAGCAGGCCGTGCAGGCCGAACGCGGCGGTGCCCAAGATCAGCGAGGCGACCAGGGTGACCGCGTAGGACTCGAACAGGTCGGCCGCCATGCCGGCGCAGTCGCCGACGTTGTCCCCGACGTTGTCGGCGATCGTGGCGGCGTTGCGCGGGTCGTCCTCCGGGATGTTCTGCTCGACCTTGCCGACCAGGTCGGCACCCACGTCGGCGGCCTTGGTGAAGATGCCACCGCCGACTCGCATGAACATCGCCAGCAGGGCGGCGCCGAAGCCGAAGCCCTCCAGCACGCGCGGGGCACCGCCGGCGTAGACCAGCACCACCAGCGCGGCGCCGAACAAGCCGAGGCCGACGGTGATCATGCCGACCACGCCGCCGGTGCGGAACGCGACCCGCATCGCCTTCTCGCGCCCCTCGCCCGCCTCGCGGGCTGCCGCCGCGACGCGGACGTTCGCGCGGGTGGACAGCCACATGCCGAGGTAGCCGATGGTGGCCGAGAAAGCGGCCCCGAACAGGAAGAAGATCGATCGGCCGATCATCTCGCCGGTGCTCTCCGCAGGCAGCGCGAACAGCACCAGGAACACGATCACCGCGAAGATCGCCAGCGTGCGGAACTGCCGGTTCAGGTAGGCCGACGCGCCTTCCTGCACGCCTTTGGCGATGTCCTGCATCTTGGCCGTGCCTTGGCCGGCGGACAGCACCTCCTTGATCAGGACGTAGCCGAAGGCAAGGGCGGCCAGGGCGATCACCATGACCACGCCGACGACGACGTAGTCGGCGCCGCCGAGCTCGATACCGGTGGCTTGCTGGGCGAGGTCCATCCGGGTATGCGAGCTCGGTGGTGCAGCGCCCTGGGCCCAGCCGTGCTGGACCGGGGTGAGCAGGGACATCCGTCCTCCTGGGTTGTGCTCGGTTCAGCACCGGAACCCGGAACGCTCGACCAGGCTTCGATGCGCGGTAGGCGGCCCCGCCCGGTACGGCCGGTGATCTTCCGTTGGCCGTCCGTGGCGACGTCGTGGCTCGGGAGTCTATTCAGGCCACGAGTGGCTTACCTCACGGTGTGATACGCAACTCGTCCCGACGTGGGGTTCTGTTACTAAATAATCGATTCAGATGGGCGCTTAATCACCCAATTGGGCAAAGCTAAATTTGGCCCAAACGAGTGAGATGAGGTAAAGGACATGACTCCAACGGTCCACTGTGTCGCCACCGACGCCAGTGCTGCGGGCCCGAAACTGCAGAAAGAACCATCCGATCGAGCGATACCGACGCGGATGCGGGAACCGGGAACGCGTGCGCAGGACGCGATCGGCATTGTGCAAGGCTCGCTTCTGTGCGCGCAGCGGACGAGGACAAGGGGCGGCGGTTGCTCGACCGCGCCGTAGCCGGCATACCGGCCGACGAAACACCAGTGCGCCACGTCGAGCGCCTGACGGCCCGCCCGGCACGGACCGCCGACTGGCCGAAGTGGGCCCCGCCTCGGCTGGTGGACGCGCTCCGTGACCGCGGTGCGCGGGAGCCGTGGGTGCACCAGGTCGAAGGAGCCGAAGCGGTCTGGGCCGGCGAGAACGTGGTGGTCGCGACCGGCACCGCCTCCGGCAAGTCGCTGGTCTACCAGCTGCCGGTGCTGTCCACGCTGCTCGACGACGACCGGGCGACCGCGCTCTACCTCGCCCCCACCAAAGCGCTCGGCGCCGACCAGCTGCGCACGATCGACGAGCTCGGCATGCGGGAGGTCCGGGCGGCGAGCTACGACGGCGACACCCCGCAGGTGGAACGGGACTGGGTGCGTGCGCACGCGCGGTGGATCTTCACCAACCCGGACATGCTGCATTACGGCGTGCTGCCCGGTCACAGCCGGTGGGCGCGATTCTTCCGGCAGCTCAGCCACATCGTGGTCGACGAGTGCCACACCTACCGCGGAGTGTTCGGCTCGCACGTCGCGCTGCTGCTGCGCCGCCTGCGCCGTGTCGCGCAGCACTATGGCGCGGATCCGGGTTTCGTGCTCGCCTCGGCGACCGTGTCCGACCCGGCATCGCTGGCCGCGCGCCTCACCGGTGTCTCGTGCCGCGCCGTGACCGACGACGGATCACCGCGTGGGGCCCGGACGATCGCGTTCTGGGAACCGCCGCTGCTCGACGAGATCATCGGCGAGAACGGCGCCCCGGTGCGCCGGGCGGCCGGCACCGAGGCGGCGCGCATCATGACCGAGCTGGTCATCGAGGACGCCCGGACGTTGGCGTTCATCCGGTCCCGGCGCGGGGTAGAGCTGGCTGCGCTGTCCGCGCAGCGTGCGCTGTCCGATGTGGACGAATCGTTGGCCCAGAAGGTCGCCGCCTACCGCGGCGGGTACCTGCCCGAGGACCGCCGCGAGCTGGAGCGCTCCCTGCTGTCGGGCGAGCTCCGCGCGGTGGCGACCACCAACGCGCTGGAGCTCGGCGTCGACATCTCCGGCCTGGACGCCGTCGTAGTCGCCGGATATCCCGGCACCCTTGCGTCCTTCTGGCAGCAGGCCGGACGAGCCGGGCGGGACGGCGAGGGCGCCCTGGTGGTCTTCGTCGCGCGGGACGATCCGCTGGACACCTACCTGGTGCACCACCCGCCCGCCATGCTCGATCGGCCGGTCGAGGCGACGGTGCTCGACCCGACCAACCCGTACGTGCTCGAACCGCACCTGGCCTGCGCCGCAGCCGAGCTGCCGCTCGACGAGGACTCCTTCGACGTCTTCGGCGGCGAGCACGCGCGCCGGGCTGTGGAAGCGCTCACCGCGGACGGGGTGCTGCGCAAGCGCCCGCACGGCTGGTTCTGGACCTCCCGCGAGCGTCCACATCGGAACGTCGAACTGCGGGGCGCCGGTGGACACCCGATCGCCGTCGTGGAGGGCGAATCCGGGCGGATGCTCGGCACCGTGGACCCGGACTCGGCCTGCGGGACTGTGCACCCCGGCGCCGTGTACCTGCACCGCGGCGAGTCCTTCGTGGTGGACGAGCTGGACCTGGAGACCGGAATCGCCCTGGTGCACCAGGAGAACCCGGATTGGACGACCTCACCACGCAACGTCGTGGACATCTCGGTGCTGCGGACGATCGAGCGGCACGACACCGGACGCGGCGTCACGGTTTGCCTCGGCGAGGTGGAGGTCACCTCGCAGGTCGTCGGCTACCTGCGGAAACGGCCCTCCGGCGAGGTGCTGGACCAGGTTCCGCTCGATCTCCCCGCGCAGACCCTGCTGACCCGGGCAGTCTGGTACACGGTCGGCGACGAGCTGTTGGCCGGCAGCGCGCCGGGGGGCGCCGGGCTGGATCCGGCGCTCGTCCCCGGCGCGCTGCATGCCGCCGAGCACGCGGCGATCGGTCTGCTACCGCTGTTCGCGACCTGTGATCGATGGGACATCGGCGGGGTTTCCACCGCGTTGCATGCCGACACCGGGGAGGCAACGGTGTTCGTGCACGACGGTCATCCGGGAGGGGCCGGATTCGCCGATCGCGGTTATGCCGCATTGGTCCCGTGGTTGGCCGCGACGCGGGAAGCGATCGCTTCCTGCGACTGCCCGGCTGGGTGCCCGTCCTGCGTCCAGTCGCCGAAGTGCGGGAACGGCAACGAACCGCTGGACAAGGCGGGGGCGGTGGCTGTTCTCGACGCGGTGTCAACCGCGCTCGGGAGAAGCGCCGCTGGATCGGCTGGGCTCCACGGCGACCGTCCACAAGAGAGCTGAGCACGAAAGGCTGGTTCGTGCTCGTAGGAGGCGTGTCTGGTCGTACCGGGAACCCTGGGCGCGGATGCCTATCCGTTCGACGCCTGCGCGGTCGGCAGGTGGTCACCTGCCCGCTGCGAGGAGTTCCGCCACGTTCTCCGGATTGCTGTTGTCAAGGAGTTCAAGACCCGTGCAGAACGCGTCCTGCACGAAGTCGGAGCCGGGCAGCTGCCAGGCGCACACCTCGGGCTTGACCCGCCAGTGCACCGCACCTCCCGGGTAGGCCGTCGGGGGCATGGGCACCCAACTTCCGTTGCCGCGCAAGCGGATTTCATCTTGCTCGGCCAGTTCGGGGTAAAGCTCGCCGCCGCTGGACATCAGGAAGTACCAGCGGCCGTCCGGGGTGGCGACGATCGGCACGGGGAAGCCGAGTGCGCGCAGCACCGAAGCGGCCCGGCGGCCGAGGTCTGCGTCGACCTCGATGGCGTCGACCGTGGTGCCGGTGGCGATCAGCAGGCCGTACGGCCGCTCCGACCACCAGGACGTGACCTCGTCGGGGTTGGTGCCGAGCCGGTCCTGCCAGTCACGGTAGATCGGCATCAGGCCGTTTTCCTGCCGTCCGCGACGGCCGATCCAGACATCTTCTTCGGGATAAGTTCCGGGCAGCACCGGCCAGCCGCGCGAGGCGAATCCGATCGCCTGCACACGGAGTTCGATACGGCTGCTGGTCAACCCGGCCGGGTGGGCCGGGATGCCGCGGAAGGCGTTGGGCCACCTGTCCGCCGACCGTCGCATTTGCTCCGCCTCCTCGTTCCACAGTGGGCGCCGGACCGGCGGCCCGGGGTCGCCTCCGGAATCACCTTCGGCAGCCGCCTGGTTCTCGACCTCGTTGTCGTGAACCTTGGGTCCTGCGCTCACACAACTAATCAACGTCATCCGACCCCGCCGAGTACACCCCCAGTCGACGACCGGTAGCTCAGCCGCGACGAACGCTCCCGGCCGAACACGAGCACCGATAGATCATCCTGGTGAGCGGCACTGGAACGGCCGCTCCCAATGGTGATTTCGGAGCCGCTCGACCGTTCGTCGACCGCTCATCGCAGCCGGGCCGATCAGTCGTCGGTCGACCCGGCACGGGCCCGTGCGCTGGCTTTCCGACTGCCCGGGACGAACTCGGGAAGATCGGTCCGCACTGCCACGAGGGCATCCCATCCGTCCAGGGTGCATTCCGCCATCTCGACCCGCATCCCGTTCGCGACCTGGTTCGCCCGTTCGCATGCCGTTTGCTGCCCATGCGGCGCGTACGCCGCCGCGGCCAGCGCCGCGAGGTCCGCCGCCCCTTCGGCCCGGTGACGGGCGATGGTCACCGCGCCCAACTGCAGGACGAACCACAGCAGGGCGAGTAAGGCCATCGAGAGCACTGCCGAAAGCACGGTTGCCGTGCCCCGATCGCCGTTCATCGCACCACCAGCCCTTCGACCCCCGGTTCCAGCACCGCCACCGCGCGTGCGTGCAGCGACTGGCTGGGCAGGAACCCGCCGGGCAGCGGCGCACTCACCTCGGTGCTGACCTGATCGCCCTCGATCAGCACCGACAGCGACGCACCGGCCGGGGCGATGCGGCCGACCGCCTCGTCCGCGCGGGGCCGGTCGCCGCGCGCCACCAGCCGCGCGGCCTCGACAGCCGCGTCGGTGCAGCGGAGATGACCGATCAGCGCGCCTGCTCCGGTCAAGATCAACGCGAACACCGCGATCACCGAGCAGATGCCCAGCGCCGCCTCGACAGTCACCGCCCCGGCATCGCGGCCGGTCGTTCCGGCGCCGGGCGCAACGACCGGCGCCGGAACCACCTCCGCCATCAGACACCGCCGCCTTCCAGTCCGCGGGCGATGAGCCCAGCCAGCGCGTCCTTGATCGAATCACCGGTCACGACGCTGTAGAGCAGCGAAGCGAACGCCACCGCGGCGACAGTCCCCACCGCGTATTCGGCAGTGCTCATGCCTCCGTCGCCGTGCAGCAGCGTGCGGAGCCGACGCGTCGCCGTCCACCGGTTCGTTCGGGTACTCATTTCGACCGACCCCTTCCAATACTTGTCCACAATGGATTACAACGGCGCCGCGAGGCGGTGCGCCATGCCGACCACCACGGGGAGCACCCCAAGGCACAGAAACGCGGGCAGGAAGCACAGGCCCAGCGGTGCCGAGATCCACACCGTTGCTCGCTGAGCGCGTGCTTGGGCCTGCTCGGCGACCGTGGCTCGCGCGTGGCTTGCGATCTCGCCAGCAACGTCCGCCAGCGCGCTGCCGGTCCGGGCGGTTCGCCGGGCCGCACGTGCGAGCTCCGCCGTGTCTGGGTTCCGCAATGCCGGTTCCCAGCCGGTTGCGGCATCCGAGCCCAGCGCGAGGTGATCGGCGACCTCGCGCAGCGTTCGGCACGCCGAACCGGTGAGCTCGTCGGCCACGGCCCGCACGATCACCGGCACCGGCAGCCCGGCGCGCATCCCGGCAGCCAGCAGGTCCCAACCCGCAGCCAACGCCAGCGGGTCCGTTCGGTCGCGTCGCCTGTCAGCCGCCGCGGACCACCGACGCACGGCGAAGGCGGCGGCCAGGCCGATCAAGACCCCGCCGACCGGACCCACCGCCTGCACCGCACCGGCCCCGGCGGCCAGCGGGAGCATCCAGGCCACAATGGACGGTGCTGTCCGGCTCCGCCCCGGCGATCGCGGGCCGAGCGCTCGCAGCCGCGCCCGCGCCGAACTCGCCGGGACGAGCAGCAGGGCCACCGCCGCGAGCAGCAGTTCGATCACGGCTGCACCACCGCCCTGGTCAGGCGCAACGTCCAGCCGACCCCGGCGCACAGCAAGGCCACCCCGACCAGCAGGAGAAGTTGCCCGAGCAATCCGCCGGTCAGCACGGTGATCGGTGCTGCCCCGACCGCCTCGCCGAACAGCAGCCCGAAGAGCGGCAGCCCGGTGAGCACGGCAGCTGTCGACCGCGGGCCAGCCATCTTCGCTTCGACGTCCCGGCGGAACGCCGCGCGCCGTTCGACATCGCTGCGCACCGAATCGAGCAAGTCGGCCAATGCGACGCCGTGCCGCTCCGCGAGCGCCCAGGCCTTCGCCATCCGACCCAGTGGCTCACGCAGTTCGGCGGCCCCGTCGTGCGCTTCGAGAACCGTCGCGACGTCGCCGCCGAGCCGAACCGTGGTGGCCATGTCCTGGAACACCTGACCAACCGCCGGGCCCGACTCCGCCGCCGCTCCCTCGGCCGCGGCGGCCGGGTGGGCACCTACGCGCAGCTGCGCCACCAACAGCCGCAGTCCGGCGGTCAGCTCGTCGGCCTGCTTCAGCCGCTGGCGCCAGTCCCGCTGCGATCGCCAGTACTTCACTCCGAGCAACGACAGGGCAATTCCCGCGCACGAACCAACGGGACCAGCGAAACTCCAGCCCGCCACCGCGACGGCCGGAACGGCGAGCAGCCGCGCCGCCCGACGGAGTGGGAGCCCAGGAACGTAGGCCGGCACGGTGCGGAGCCGTTCGCGGGCCCGGATCTCCGGCCAGCACAGGACGGCCGCGGCCAGCACGACCAGCGCGTGGATCAGCACGGCAAGGCACCTCCCCTCGCCTCCAGCAGCACCGCCAACGCATCCCTGCCCGGCCCCCAGCCGCTTTCGACCTGCCAGGCCGGGAGCACCTCGACCAGGTCGCCGTCCCGGCGCAGCACGCCGATACCAGCGAGATGCCTGCCGCGCCGGGCGCTCCGCCGAACGTGCAGCACCACCTGCACGGCCGCGGCCAGCTGGCTGTGCAGTGCGGCACGCGGCAGTCCGCCGAGCGCCGCCAGTGCCTCCATCCGAGCCGGGACCTCTTGCGGCGAGTTGGCGTGTAGCGTGCCACCGCCCCCGTCGTGCCCGGTGTTCAGCGCGGCGAGCAGCTCACGGACCTCGCCGCCGCGCACCTCGCCAACGATGAGCCGGTCCGGCCGCATGCGCAGCGCCTGCCGGACGAGGTCCCGGACCTGGATCTCCCCCGCGCCTTCGACGTTCGCCGGGCGGGTGAGCAACCGGACCACGTGCGGATGCCGCGGGTAGAGCTCGGCGGCCTCTTCGACACACAAGATGCGCTCGGACTCCGCGACCTCGCCCAGCATCGCCGCCAGCAGCGTCGTCTTGCCGCTGGCGGTACCTCCTACCACCAGGAACGCCAGCCTGGCGGCCACGATCTCGCGCAGCACCGCGGCGGTCGGCCCGTCGAAGGCTCCGGAGCTCCGCAGCGCATCGAGGTCGTGCGCGGCAGGGCGCAGCACGCGCAGCGAGATGCAGGTGCCCTCGCCCGCGACCGGCGGCAGCACGGCGTGCAACCGCACCGGCCCAGACGCGCTTTCCTGCGGCAACCAGGCGTCGACCCACGGCTGGGCGTCGTCCAGCCGACGTCCGCTGGCAACGGCGAGCCGCTGTGCGAGACGGCGCACCGCATCCTCGTCGGCGAAGCGCACCGCCGCCCGCTGAAGCCCGTCGCCCCGGTCCACCCAGACCTTGTTCGGCGCGGTGACGAGCACGTCGGAAACCGCCGGATCGCGCAGCAGCGGCTCCAGCACTCCGGCACCGCGGAATTCCTGCCCGCGGAGGCGACGGCTGCCGAGGTCAGCGTGGCACCGCTGCCGACCAGCCGGTTGCGCACCCGCTCCAGCAATTCGCCGTCGATCGCATCGGCCACAGTGGACCCCGCTGGCGCTGCGCCGGCGATCTGATCGATTTCCAGGACACGACTCATGGACATGACTGACCCACTTCCGTTCTGGTGAAGCATCGAATAGAGCTGCTTCCCGCACCGGCCGACCGGCTGGTGCGGACCTTCCAAGCCCGCGCTCGAGATCGGTGCCGTCGCGACGAGACCGCCGCCGCCAGCACCGAAGCTGTGGGCAACTCCGAAGGCCCGCCGGCACACGGGCCTCGATCAAGAACTCAACAAGCCACAGTGGACATTTCCGCGTCGGCGAGCGCGGCCAGGACTGCCTGCGCGGCTCGCGCAACCGGCCCCCGGCGGATCGCGCCGAAGCCGCCGCGGTCCAGGGCGGCGGGCAGGCTCGGCTGTGGCCGCATGACCGACAGGACCTCCGCGCCCACCGCTCGCGCCACGTCGGCCGTGCGCAGTCCGCCCGGTGCCGGACCTCGCACCACCAGCCGGACCGGGCCAGCCGCATGTTCACGGATGCTCGCCACCGCACGGGCCGCCGCCGCGCAGGCGCGCACTTCGGCAGGGACGACGACCACCGTCAGGTCTGCCTGGCGCAGCCCGGCCACGGCCGCTGCCGGGAGGGTGCGCGGCAGGTCGCAGACGACAGTGTCGCCCGCCCGACGACCCGCACCGAGCACCGCTCGCACCGCCTCCGGGGTCAACCCGCTCGACGGCCCGTCACGGTCGCAGGACAGCACTGTGATCGCACCGGCTCCGATGCGACGCTTCGGCAACGCCTCGTGCAACGCGCTCGCCGCGAGCCGACCGGCGTTGACGGCCAACCCCGACCAGCGCAGGCCGTCGGCCGCTTCGGCTCCGACGGCGAGGTCCACGCCGCCACCGAGCGGATCGCAGTCGACCAGCAACGACCGTTCGCCGCCGCGCGCCGCGACCACCGCCACCGCCGTGGCCACCACCGAGGCACCGGCACCGCCACAACCGCCCAACACCGCGAGCACCCGGCCGCCCTGCGTCGGCACGTCGCCAGCATCGGACAACAGCTCGATGAGGGTCGCCTCGTCGGCGGGTAGTTGCAGGACGTGCTCGGCACCGATCTCGAACGCGGCGCGCCAAAGATCAGAGGTCAGGTCCCGGCACAGCACGGCGACACCGCGTCTTCGCGGCAGACCGTCGGCCGCACCGATCGCGGTTGGGTCGAGCAGCACCAGCGGCGCGGTCCGCCAGTCGGCAGCCGCCGGATCCGGGGTGTGCTCCAGCTCGACGCCGGTGGCAGCGGCCAGTCGCGAGACCTCTTCTGCCAGCACGGAATCCCGCGTGATGAGCAGCGGACGTCCAGTAGTCATGGTGATGCCTCCGGCAATCGAATGATACGAGTGGGATGAACGCGGAATTGGTGCGCTCGATAACCAAGGTGGCCGGATCTTCGACGACTGCCAACCGGGTTTTCCAAATCTGTGGACAAGTCCAGCACCTGTGGATAACTCGCATCCCCCGGAAGCGCGATACTCACCTGACGAAAAAAAGAATTCACATTCGCTTCGGCTGGATTCGCCCGCACTGGCTCCGCCGGAAATGGGACGACCCCCGCCAGGGGGGAGGAGCGGGGGTCGTCAACAGTTCAGCTCCGGGGGGTCGAGCTGAACTTGTCCGGGTAGCACCGGACTACCCTCACTCTAGCCCGTAGATCCCCTGCAACGCCCCCCGTCCATTAGAGGGAACGTTCTTGCGCTCGGTGTGCACTGAACCGAACGCTAGCCGACATTCGAGTCAAGAATTAGCCGCCATTAGACGAGAGCAACACGCAGCACCACACGCAGCGTGAGTTATCGGCACACACCGACGCACCCGGCGCGCGTCCGCGGGATGCCCGCCGATGAGTCCGGAAATCCCGGCACCGGGACCGCGCAACAACTCCCCGCAAAGAGGACAACTGCCGAACCACTCGCGCAAAACGCGACAACGGAGATCGAAGGCGAAAACAGGAATGGAAAAAGCTCCGGCAATGCGCACCCGCAGCCCGCTCCTCCCGGCTCGTATGCTGTCGGCGTGACAGAGCCCGCGAACCCATCGGCCCCCACCGGACGGCGGGTGGCCGCGTTCTTCGACCTGGACAAGACCGTCATCGCCAAGTCGAGCACGCTCGCCTTCAGCCGGCCCTTCTTCCAAGAGGGTCTGATCAACCGGCGGGCCGTGCTGAAGAGCGCCTATGCCCAGTTCGTGTTCATGCTGGCCGGCGCCGACGCCGACCAGATGGACCGGATGCGCGCGCACATCACCTCGCTGTGCACCGGCTGGGACGTCGAGCAGGTCAACGCGATCGTCGACGAAACCCTGCACGACATCGTCGACCCGCTGGTCTACAAGGAAGCCACCCAGCTCATCGCCGAACACCAGGAGCAGGGCCACGACATCGTCGTGCTGTCGGCCTCGGGCGAGGAGGTCGTCGCCCCCATCGCCAAGCTGCTCGGCGCCACGCACTGGTCCGGCACCCGGATGGTCGTGATCGACGGCCGCTACACCGGCGAGGTCGAGTTCTACTGCTCCGCGGAGAACAAGGCGACCGCCGCCAGAGAACTCGCCGACAAGTACGGCTACGACCTGTCCGAATCCCACGCCTACTCGGACTCGATCACCGACTTGCCGCTATTGGAGAGCGTCGGGCATCCCACCGTCGTCAACCCCGACCGCGGGCTGCGCAAGGAGGCCGTCCAGCGCGGCTGGCCGTCGTTGTCCTTCGAGCACCCGGTGTCGCTGCGCGCCCGGATCCCCACGCCGTCCCGCGCCGCGGTGACCGCAGCCGGCGTCGGCATGGGCGCGGTGGCGGCGGCCGGAGCCGCGTGGTGGGGCTTGCGGGCCTGGCGCCGCCGCCGCTGATGGCGCATCCGGCCGCACGTTTTCGGCTCCACACAGCGGAACCCCGGTAATCACCACCGGCGGAACCAATACCTACGGCGCACACCCGAACCCTTGCAGTGACGCGCGTCACCGACTACAAAGAGAAGTGCGGACCCTGGTTGGCCAGGGATGTTACGGAGGAGAAGTAGCATCCACCCCGATCAGACTCCGCGCGCGAGACCCAGAGCACCCACGCGTTGCCGCACACAAGGCTGGTCGTTCCACAGGGTTGCGTACCGGGACGCCGGACGCCTAGCCCGGAAGTTACGACACAAGTGCACGCTTGGTAACCCGAGTACTCGCGCGGAGGGCGGCGGCCCGTCGATCTGATCGACGGGCCGCCGCCGTATGTGCGGGGTCGTTCGCCACGCGGCTCGCGTGCGCCGGAGTTCTCCACCAGATCGGCCCGATGCCGCAGGCAGGATTGCGCCGACCAAAGCCCTCTTTGCGGGACTGCCTGTGCCCACGCCGATGCACAGCGTTGACCGGCGCGAGCCGCGTGGGTAACTTTCGAAATCGACCGATTTCGTGGTGAACACTTTCCGCCCGGCGAAATCCCCCGCCCGCAGGGAGGCCAACGTGAAGACCCGAGCGCGCCGCGCCGTTGTCGCGCTGAGCGCCATCGCCATCGGCGCCGCAGCACTTTCCGCGACCGGCGGCGCAGTCGCTCCGGCGCAACGGCTGTCACCTGACGAACTGCTCAAGCAGATGACGCTGGAGGAGAAGGTCGGGCAGCTGTTCATCACCTACGCGTACGGCCGCACCGCGGACACGCCGCACCCGAAGAACCAGGAGGAGTTCGGCGTCGACACCCCGGCGCAGGTGGTGCAGAAGTACCACCTCGGCGGCATCATCCATTTCGCCTGGACCGACAGCCTCTACGACCCCAAGCAGATCGCGGAGCTGTCCAACGGCCTGCAGAACGCCGCGCTCACCTCGGGCGCGAAGGTGCCGCTGCTGATCTCTACGGACCAGGAGCAGGGGCAGATCACCCGCATCCCGGAGCCGGCCACCCAGTTCCCGGGCAACATGGCGCTCGGCGCCAGCCGCAACCCTGAAGACGCAAGCCGCTCGGCCGCGATCACCGGACAGGAACTGCGTGCGATGGGGCTGAACCTGAACTTCGCGCCGAGCGGCGACGTCAACGTCAACCCGGCGAACCCGGTGATCGGGGTGCGGTCGTTCTCCTCCGATCCAGCGCTCGCCGCGCAGCTCACCGCCGCGCAGGTCCGCGGCTACGAGGACTCGGCCAAGCCGGGCGAGACGGTGTCGGCCTCGGTCAAGCACTTTCCGGGGCACGGCGACACCAACCAGGACAGCCACACCTCGCTGCCGGTGATCGAGCACGACCGGCAGCAGTGGGAGCAGCTGGACGCGCCGCCGTTCAGGGAAGCGATCGGCGCCGGGACCGACATGGTGATGAGCGCGCACATCGTGGTGCCCAAGCTCGACGACTCCGGTGAGCCGTCGACGCTCGCGCCGAACGTGCTCACCGGGATGCTGCGCAACGAGCTCGGCTACCAAGGCGTGATCGTCACCGACTCGCTGAAGATGGACGGCGTGCGGGAGAAACACACCGACGCCGAGATCCCGGTGCTGGCGCTCAAGGCCGGGGCCGACGTGATGCTGATACCGTTCAACGTGCCGGTCGCCATCGACGGCGTGGTCAACGCGGTGCGCACCGGCCAGCTCACCGAGCAGCGCATCGATGAGAGCGTGAAGCGCATCCTCGCGCTGAAGTCCGCCCGTGGCGTGCTGGACAACCCGTTCGTCGATGTGTCCAAAGTAGACAAGATCGTCGGGACGCGGAAGCACCTTTTCGAAGCGCAAGCCATCACCGACCGCACCACGACGGTGCTGCGCAACGACGGGATGCTGCCGCTGAAGCCGCCGACGACGATGTTCGTGACCGGCGCCGGGGACAAGGCGACCGCCGCGCTGGCGGAGCGCATCAAGGCGCGCGGCCCGCGGACGACGGCGTTGGCGACGGGCTTGAAGCCGACCCCGGAGCAGATCAACCAGGCCGTCGAAGAGGCAAGGCGCAACGACATCGCGGTGGTGCTGACCAACGCCGCTTGGAACCCGGACAACAAGGCGCAGCTCGACCTGGTCCGCGCCCTGCAGCAGACCGGGAAGCCGGTCGTCGCGGTCGCCGTGCGCGACCCGTACGACGCGGCGTACGTCGAACTGCCCGCCTGGATCGCCACCTACTCGGACAAGGCGGTGGCGATGGAATCGCTGGCGAGGTTGCTCTTCGGCGAGATCGTCCCGGTCGGCAAGCTGCCGGTCCCGGTGCCCGACCCGCACCAGCCCGGCGTCGACAAGTACCCGTTCGGCCACGGTCTGACCTGGTAAATGGGCGATTTCGCGCGAAATCGCCAGCCCGAGAACCCGGGGCGGAGCATGGTGGACACGGAAAGGACACGCATGAGTGGTGTGAATCGACGGGGCTTCCTGACTGCGGCTGCGCTGTCCGTGCCCGCAGTCGGCCTCGCGGCGAGCTCCGCGTGCGCCGCCCCGCCAGCCACCGAACTCGGTTCCGCGGTCGAGACCGGCGCGGACGTCCTAGCCGCGCGGGACTGGCAGGACGTCACCGGCCGCCGGATCGGGGTGGTGACCAACCCGACCGGCGTGCTGGCGTCGTTGGAGCACGTCGTGGATGCCATGCACGCCAGCGGCGAGGTGGACGTCGCCGCGGTTTTCGGGCCGGAGCACGGGTTCCGCGGCACGTCCCAGGCCGGCGGCTCGGAGGGCGACTACCGCGATCCGCGCACCGGGCTGCCGGTGTACGACGCGTACGGGGCCGACGCCGCGAAGCTTGCCGATATGTTCCGCAAGGCGGGCGTCGAGCAGGTCGTGTTCGACATCGCCGACGTGGGCGCCCGCTTCTACACCTACATCTGGACGATGTACACCGCGATGCAGGCGGCGCACCAGATCGGCGCGGCGTTCCTGGTGCTCGACCGGCCGAATCCGATCGGCGCCCGGGTGGCCGGGCCACGGCTGGACCCGCGGTTCGCCTCCGGCGTCGGGCTGCTGCCGATCGTGCAGCAACACGGCATGACCGTCGGCGAACTGGCGCAGCTGTTCGACCGCGAGTACCTGCCGAGCCCGCTGGACCGGCTGGACGTGATCCGCGTCGAGGGCTGGCGCGGGCGCAGTGCGGACGTTGGGCTGCCGTGGGTGCCGCCCAGCCCGAACATGCCGACCCCGGACACCGCGGCGGTGTACCCCGGGACAGGGCTGTTCGAGGGAACCTTGCTGTCCGAAGGCCGGGGCACCACGAGGCCGTTCGAGATCATCGGCGCGCCCGGCATCGACTGGCGGTGGGCGGAGGAGCTCAACGCCGCCGGGCTACCGGGACTCCGATTCCGCGAAACCTACTTCGTGCCGACCTTCTCCAAGCACGCCAACGAGACCTGCGGCGGCGTGCAGGTGTACCGCAACGGCGAGATCGACGCGATCGGCGCCTCGGTCTCGATGATCGTCACCGCTCGCCGGCTGTACCCACAGGTCTTCGGCTGGCGGCCGGACAACATGATCGACAAGTTGTCCGGTTCGGAGCGGCTGCGCACGATGGTCGATGCGGGGGCCGACGCGCACGAGATCGTCGGCGCCTGGCAGAGCGACGTGGCGGACTTCCAACGACAACGCGAACCGTACCTGCTTTACCGCTGAGGGGGACGCGATGGGCAAGACCATTCTGGCGGCGGTGGCGCTGCTTTCGGTCACCGCGCTGGCGGGGTCGGCCACGGCGGCGCCCGGCCGCGTAGACGGCCACTTCGACCGCCCGCAGGAGGGATTCGCCCCCGCCGCCACCGTGTTGCGGGACGGCACGCCCGAAGGAGTGGGGCTCGATCCCGGACCCATCGATGCGGCGCTGCGGCAGATGGCGGCCTGGACTAACAAGACGCCCGGCCTCGAACACCCGATGTACGCGGGCGCGGTCAGCCTGCTGGCGCACGACGGCGTCGTGGTGCGCCGCGAAGCGGCGGGCGACGAGCTGCGCTACTCCGACGGCAAGGGCACCGAACTGCCCGCCGACCAGCGCGAACCGATGCGGCCCGACACGATCTTCGACGTCGCCTCGATCAGCAAGCTGTTCACCTCGATCGCGGTGCTGCAGCTGATCGACGACGGAGAGGTGGACCCGGACTCGCCGGTCGCCGATTACCTGCCGGAGTTCGGCGTCAACGGCAAGCAGTCGATCACCGTCCGGCAGCTGCTCACCCACACCTCCGGGCTGCAGGCCGAGGTGAAGCTCTGGAAACTGCCCGCGGACCAGCGGATTCCGTCGATCATGCAGCTGACGCCGGAGTTCCCGCCCGGCACCCACTACACCTACTCCGACCCGAACATGATCACCCTCGGCTTGCTGGTCGCGCGCGTCGTGGGTGCCCCGCTGGACCAGGTGGTGGCGCACCGGATCACCGGGCCGCTGGGCATGACCGACACCGGCTACAACCCGCCAGCCTCGGAGCTGCATCGCATCGCGGCGACGGAAGACGAGGCCGAGCCGCCGCGCGGCATGGTGCGTGGCCAGGTCCACGACGAGAACGCGTGGTCGCTGGGCGGGGTCGCCGGCCACGCCGGGGTGTTCTCCACCGCCGACGACCTCGCGACGCTGGGGCAGGCGCTGCTCAACGGCGGCACCTACGGCGGCAACCGCATCCTGTCCAAGGTCAGCGTCGAGAACATGCTGACCAACTTCAACAGCGCTTTCCCCGGCAACGCCCACGGTTTGGGCTTCGAGCTCGACCAGCGCTGGTACATGGCCGGGCTCAGCGGGCCGCGCACCGCGGGCCACACCGGCTTCACCGGCACGTCGCTGGTGATCGACCCGGCGTCCCGCTCGGTGGCGGTGCTGCTCACCAACCGGGTGCACCCGTCGCGGGACTGGGGATCGAACAACCCCGCCCGGCAGGCACTGGCGCAGGGCATGGCGCGGTCGCTCGCCGTGGATCCGGCGCTGGGTTCCGAATCGTGGTTCTCCGAGCGCGGTGGGACGTTGACGACTGACGCGCTGGGACCGGTCAGCGGCCCGACGCAGGTGTCGTTCTTCGCGTTCGTGGATACCCAGCACGACAGCGACGGGACGGACCCGCTGCTCGTGGAGGCCAGTGTGGACGGTGCTGGGTGGCAGCCGGTGACCGTCCGCGCGTCCGGCCCTGGTGCTCCCGACGGGCCGCAGAGCTCGTTGGCCGGGGCGGGACACCGGAGCTGGTGGAAGGTGCGCGGCACGGTCGACGCGGACGCCGGCCAGCAGGTGCGCCTGCGGTGGCGCTACGCCCCCGACGGCATGTACTCCGGCCGGGGCGTGAACGTGGACGGCATCCTCGTGGCCGATCGCGACGCGACCTTGTTGGACGGCGAGCTCCAAGCGAACCGCCTCCACCCCGACGGCTGGCTTTCGACCGACCGCTGACGCGGAAGTCCGCAACTTCAATGGAAGTTGCGGAAGTTGTCCACATCCTCCGGCGTGTCGTGCATCCGACGCGCCGGAGGTCCGCGATTTCAATGGAAATCGAAGTCCGAATTCCATTGAGCGCTGTGCATAGTTCATGGGATATGAACTAACAACTTAAACTATTAGAGTTAAAACAGTTCTAGCTTGCTAGACTCGTTACATGGACGAGCCGATGGCCGCGCGCGAACTCTGCGGCCTGATCAGCGAGCTCGCGCACAACATCAACGAACACGTGCGCGGCTGCATAGCCGACACCAACCTCACCGCGCCCCAGGCGATCGCGCTGCGCGAGCTGAGCGAACCGCTGACCATGCGCGAACTCGCCGACCGGATGCACTGCGCGACATCGAACGTGACCTTCGTGGTGGACCGGCTGGAGAAAAACGGCCTGGTCACCCGGCAGCCGCACCCGCGTGACCGCCGCGCCAAACAACTCGCCCTGACCGCCGAGGGCGAGCGGCAGCGCGCGCAGATCATCGAGCGCTTCTCGGTGAACACCCCGCTGGCCGGACTCACCCAAGCGGAACAGCAAGCCCTGCACGGCCTGCTCCAACGGGCCCTCGCCGACCGCTGATCCCGGCCGGCCGCTCCGTTCGGGAACCGTTCGACTCGAGTGGCGGGTCGCGGGCGGGCAGTGTCGGACCGCAGCCGCAACCGTTGGAGGGAGTCGAAGTGTCGGCAATTCCGCGGGACCGCGAGGACATTCTGAAAAAAACGCGCCTTCGGCCACGTGGCCGCCCAGCGCCGTCGTCGCCACCGCTCTGGGCTTCCACCGGCGATAGCTGCGGGGGGTGAACCGCTGCGTGTAGTCCACCAGCTTCTCGCGCACCGCCTGGTCCTTCTGCGGATCGCTTCGCGTTGCCCCGACGGCCATCCGATGCGTCCTCCCCGAACGCGCGTGCGGACGGCAGTGTTGGGCAGAAATGTTTCGATCAAGGACGGCAGGTGTTTCGGGGTGCATGACGCCGGGCGTGAATCGCAACGTCACCGCGCGGACCAGCAATTACCCCTTTCGGAGTAGTTGGGTTCGGATGCAACCTGGGTATGAGTTTGCCGCGTCCTCCGAGCGGAAACCCAGAAGACGCCCATTGACCTGCGCAAGCTGCGGTTAGTAAGTTTCCCACATGGCCACTGACGACACGTTCCGCGAATCGGGCGAGTCAAGCCCGCTCGTCAAGATTCGCTCCCTGCTGCCCGGCCTCGCCCGAGCCGAACAGCGCGTGGCCAACATCGTGCTCGCCGACCCGGCTTCGATCGCCCGGCGCAGCATCACCGAGGTCGCCGAGGCCGCTGGCACCAGCGAAACCACCGTCACCCGGTTCTGCAAGGCGATCGGCGTCGGCGGCTACCCGGACCTGCGCATCGCGCTCGCCGCCGACACGGCGCGCACCTCCACCCGGGACCGCGAGCTGGGCAGCGACATCGCCCCGGACGACGACCTCGGGCAGATCATCGAGAAGGTCGGTTACGCCGACGCCAAGGCGGTCGAGGAGACCGCGGATCAGCTGGACGCCGCGATCCTGGTGCGGCTCGTCGACGACGTCGCCGCGGCCCGCCGCATCGACGTCTACGGCGTCGGCGCCAGCGCCTTCGTCGCGCTCGACCTGCAGCAGAAGCTGCACCGCATCGGCCTGACCTGCTTTGCCTGGGCCGACACGCACAACGCGCTGACCTCGGCGGCAGTGCTGCGGGAAGGCGATGTCGCCATCGGCATCTCGCACACGGGCGCCACCGCCGAGACGGTCGAGGCACTCCGCGAGGCGCGGCGACGCGGAGCCACCACCGCCGCCTTGACCAACTTCGCCCGCTCGCCCATCACCGAGGTCGCCGACCGCGTGCTGACCACCGCGGTGCGCGAGACCACCTACCGCTCCGGCGCGATGGCCAGCCGCATCGGGCAGCTGACCGTGATCGACTGCCTGTTCATCGGCGTCGCGCAACGCCACCTGGACCAGGCGAAGGCAGCGCTGGAAGCCACCTACGAAGCGGTGGGTGGCCACCGCCTCGGCAGCCGGCCGGACCGCCGGCGGCAGAAGGAGACCTGATGCGCGACCCCCACCCGCACCCCGACCGGGTGTTCCCGCAATTGCCGCAGGAGGCGCGATGAGCCGGGACCGCGCGGTCCGCGTCGACACCCCCACCGAACGAAACAACCCCAGTACCAGGGACATCGACCTGCTGCCGACCCTGGACGTCCTGCACGTCCTCAACGGCGAGGACCGGACGGTGCCGGTTGCGGTCGGCCGGGTGCTGCCCGAGCTGGCCCGCGCGGTGGACATGGCCGTCGCGGCGCTGCGCGCGGGTGGCCGGGTGCATTACGTCGGCGCGGGTACCTCCGGGCGGCTCGCGGTGCTGGACGCCGCCGAACTGATCCCGACCTTCAACGTGCCGCCGAACTGGGTCATCGCGCACCAGGCCGGCGGCCCGCAGGCCTTCCTGCACGCCGTGGAGAACGCCGAGGACGACGTCGAATCCGGTGCCGCCGCAATCCGCGAGGGCGCGAGCGGGCTCGACTTCGTCCTGGGGCTCGCGGCGTCCGGGCGGACGCCGTACGTGCTCGGCGCGTTGGAGGCCGCGCAGGGGCTCGGGGCGCGGACCGCGCTGGTGACGTCGAACCCGAACGTCGGGAATGTGCCGGCCGACGTGGTGATCGCGGTGGACACCGGGCCGGAGCCGATCAGCGGGTCGACCCGGATGAAGGCGGGCACCGCGCAGAAGCTGGTGCTTACCTCGTTCTCCACCGCGGTGATGATCCGGATGGGCCGGACCTACTCGAACCTGATGGTCAGCATGCTCGCCACCAACGCGAAGCTGCGCGGCCGCACGATCAGCATCCTGCAGGAAGCGACCGGAGCTTCCGAAGAGGTGTGCGCGGCAGCGCTCACGGCGGCGGACGGCGACCTCAAGACCGCGCTGGTGCACCTGCTCGCCGGCGTCGACATCGAGCGAGCGGCGGCGGCGCTGGCGGTCTCCGACGGCCACGTCCGCGACGCGCTCCGAGCCGTCGAGAACTGACCGGGAGCCCCGTTCCCGCCACTCAGGATCACGGCACTGCCGATCCGGTCCGTCAAGCCGCCAGGACTGCCGACCCCGCAACTCCCCGAGCTGGTCCCGCAACTGATCGCGCACCCGCGCCAGCGCCCTGCCCGCGGGTCAGTCCGGGAGGTTGGCGGCGACGTTGCGGTAGGCGTCGGCGACCAGGGTCCAGAAGGCTTCGGCGTCGAGGGTCGTGGCGACGTCGGCGTTGTGGACGTCGGACGGGGCCCCGAAGTCCGTGACCGTCATGCCGGCGGTGAAGCGGCCCTGCGTTTCGACGTCGACGCGGGCCGACACCGTCTGGAACAACCCCGGGTCGATCACGTACGCGATCGCGCAGGCGTCGTGGATGGCCGGGCCCTCGTCGCGGTAGCTGACGTGGCTGCCGTAGAAGTCCAGGCATGGCGTGATCAGCTCCGACTCCAGCCGACCGAGGTCGGCGAACCGCGCGCGCACCGCGGCGTTCGCCCGGGCCTGGTAGGTCAGGTCCAGCCCGATCATGACCGTCCGCCAGGGCGCGTTGAACGCGACGGCCGCGCCCTCGGGATCGGCGAGCATGTTGAACTCGGCGGCCGGATTCGTGTTGCCGCGTGTGTAGGAGCCGCCCATGATGACGAATTCCCCGGCCCACTCGGCGATCTTCGGCTCCTTGCGCAGCGCGAGCGCGATGTTGGTGAGCGGCCCGACCGCCGTCAGGCTGATCTCGCCGGGCGCGGCGGCCAAGGTGTCGATAATGAAGTCGACGGCGTGCTGGTCGCTCAGCTTCGACTTCGGCTCGGGCAGCACCACGCCGCCGAGACCGGTGTTGCCGTGCACGTCCCCGGCGGTCTTCGGCTCGCGCACCAGCGGCTGACCGGCACCGCGCGCGACCGGCACGTCCATGCCGTAGAAGTCGCGCAGCCGCAGGGCGTTGTCGGTGGTGTGCTCCAACTCGACGTTGCCTACGACGGTGGTCACGCCGACGACGTCCAGATCGGGACTGCCGTGCGCCAGCGCCAGCGCCAACGCGTCGTCGATGCCCGGATCGCAGTCGATCAAGATCTTCTTCGCCACGCCCAACCCCTTCCCGCCCAAGTCCGGGGCACCCGCGCCCCGCTCGCTTGCAAAGCCTGGTCGGGGCCCGCCAGCGCCTTCGGGGCGAACCTGAAACACCCGCGGGCCCCGACCAGGCAAAACCAGGTTCCCGGGCCGCTCAGCCCTCCTGGACGGCGTCGGCGATCGACTTCGCCTCGCGCGCCCCGGCCTCCAACGCCTGGCAGCAGTACACGATCCAGGCCGCGACCTCGTCGATCTCGCCGGTGGCGAAGCCGAGGGCGCGTTCGGCGTACTCCTCCTGCCGCCGGAAATACGCGACCTCGGGAACCACTAGGCCCTTCGGGTCGAGCCCGCTGCCGATCACGCTGAGCCGCCCCGCAGCCCGCGCGATCACCCCGTCGGCAGTGCCGAACGGCTGCAGCGCGAGGAGTTCGCCATGCACGACCGCCGCCAGCACCGGGCCCGGCCCCTGCGCTTCGCGGTCGGTGATGATCTCGGCGAGCAGGTCGAGCCGCTCGGCGATCAACGGGTCGGCCTGCGGACGGCCAAGCCGGTCCGGGTCGTCGATCAGGTCGGCCGCCGCGAGCACGTGCATCCGGGCCAGCGCCTGCCGCGGCGCGCGCTGCCACGTGGGCAGCAGCGTGCCCATCGCCTCGGCGATCCGCAGCGAACCGGCTAGCAGCGGGTCGGTGACCTCGCCGGATTCCGGGATCTCGGCCGCGCCGCCCGCGATGGCCGCCGACGCGCGGGCCGCCCGGACGGACGCCTCGGCCGCGGTGGCGGGCCAGCCGCGCCGGTTGGCCGGGTGCCGGTGCACCTCGTCGATCGCCGCGCGGGCGGCGGTCACGGCGTCGGCGACGCCGTCCAGCTCCAGCAGCGGTGCCAGCGATGGCTTCTCGTTCACGCCCGACGACGCTACCGGCACGCCATCCCCCCGCTGCCGACCCCGATTGCGACATATGACACAGTGACCGCGCTGCCACCCTGGGTAAAGGGAATTCAGACCGTAATGCGTGATTGGTCTGAACCATTCGGACGAACCCTCTGTTGCAGTGAGCCCGATCGCATTACGGTTCCTCTTGCACTGGCATCCCATAACCAGGGAGGTTCACGGCAATGAGCCAGCCCGACGGGCAGAGCAACACGCTCGACAACCTGCTCACGGAAAGCAGGACATTCCCGCCGTCCCAGGAATTCGCGGCACAGGCAAACGCCACGTCGGCGCTGTACGAGGAAGCCTCGGCGGACCGGGAGGCGTTCTGGGCCAAGCAGGCCGAGCGACTGCACTGGGACACCAAGTGGAACCAGGTCCTGGACTGGTCGAATGCCCCGTTCGCGAAGTGGTTCGTCGGCGGCAAGCTGAACGTGGCCCACAACTGCGTGGACCGGCACGTCGAGGCCGGCAGCGGCGACCGCGTCGCGATCCACTGGGAAGGCGAGCCCGGGGATTCGCGCACGATCACGTACGCGGAGCTGCAGCGGGAGGTCTCCCGCACCGCCAACGCCCTGGCTGCGCTGGGCGTCGGCGCGGGCGACCGGGTAGCGATCTACCTGCCGATGCTGCCCGAAGCGGTGTTCTCGATGCTGGCGTGCGCCAGGCTGGGCGCGATGCACAGCGTCGTCTTCGGCGGATTCTCCTCGGAGGCGCTGCGCACCCGCATCAACGACGCCGCGGCGAAAGTGGTCATCACCTCAGACGGCCAGTACCGGCGCGGCAAGGCGATGCCGCTGAAGGCCAACGTGGACGAGGCCGTCGCGGAGACCCCGAGCGTCGAGCACGTGGTGGTGGTCAAGCGCACCGGCGGCGAGGTCGCCTGGGACGACGCCCGCGACAAGTGGTGGGATGACGTCCTGGAGGGCCAGCCGGAGACCCACGCCCCGGAGGCCTTCGACGCCGAGCAGCCGCTGTTCATCCTCTACACCTCGGGCACCACCGGTAGGCCCAAGGGCATCCTGCACACCTCCGGCGGCTACCTCACCCAGGCCGCCTACACGCACCAGAACGTCTTCGACCTCAAGCCGGAGTCGGACGTGTACTGGTGCACCGCGGACATCGGCTGGGTCACCGGCCACACCTACATCGTGTACGGGCCGCTGGCCAACGGGGCGACCCAGGTCATCTACGAGGGCACCCCCAACGCGCCGCACGAGGGCCGGCACTGGGAGGTCGTGCAGAAGTACGGGGTGACGATCTACTACACCGCCCCGACGACGATCCGCACGTTCATGAAGTGGGGCGCGGAGATCCCCGCGAAGTACGACCTGTCCTCCCTGCGCGTGCTGGGCTCGGTCGGCGAGCCGATCAACCCCGAGGCCTGGATCTGGTACCGCAAGAACATCGGCGGCGACCGCACGCCGGTCGTGGACACCTGGTGGCAGACCGAGACCGGGGCGATCATGATCTCCCCGCTGCCCGGGGTCACCGCCGCCAAGCCCGGCTCGGCGCAGCGGCCGCTGCCGGGGATCTCGGCGAAGGTCGTCGACGAGACCGGGGCGGAGGTCGGCAACGGCGGCGGCGGGCTGCTGGTGCTGGACGGGCCGTGGCCGTCGATGCTCCGCGGCATCTGGGGCGACGACGACCGCTACCGGGAGACCTATTGGTCGAAGTTCGCCGACCTCGGCTTCTACTTCGCCGGCGACGGTGCCAAGTACGACGCCGACGGCGACATCTGGCTGCTGGGCCGGGTCGACGACGTCATGAACGTCTCCGGGCACCGCATCTCCACCACGGAGGTCGAGTCCGCCCTGGTGTCGCACCCCAATGTCGCCGAGGCGGCCGTGGTCGGGGCCTCCGATCCCACCACCGGCCAGGGCATCGTGGCGTTCGTGATCCTGCGCGGCGGCATCGACGACACCGCCAGCGGCGAGGCCGCCCTCAAGGAACTGCGCGAGCACGTCTCTCACGAGATCGGCCCGATCGCCAAGCCCCGCCAGATCATGGTCGTGCCTGAGCTGCCCAAGACCCGCTCCGGCAAGATCATGCGGCGGCTGCTGCGCGACGTCGCGGAGAACCGCGAGGTCGGCGACGTCACGACGCTCGCCGACTCCTCGGTCATGGACCTCATCTCCAGCGGGCTGAAGAAGTCCAGCGACGACTGACCGCACTGATGAAGCGCCGGGGACGTCCTTTTTTTGGGGGGCGTCCCCGGCGCTCTCTCCATGTCAGAGGGTCGTAAGCTTCCGGCCGAACCACCTGAGAAATGCGTCTTCACCTGCACGAACACCGCTCCTGCTGTGCTTGTGAAGGCGATCAGGCGGATCGTGGATGCTAATATTTCGACAAAGGTGTGCCGGGAAGACTGGTCGGCGTTGTAGCTCGTGCTACCCGCGATCGGAGCCGCCAGTGTCGAAAGCCGCCCGCAACCAGTCCCGGCCCGCCAAGGCCGGGCGATCCGCACGAACGTTCGACTTCGGCTCCTACTTGCGGACCGAAACCGTCGGCGGCATGGTCCTGCTGGCCGCCACCGCCGTCGCGCTGCTGCTGGCGAACTCCCCCGCGGCGGGGCTCTACCACGCGATCCGCGACTTCGAGATCGGGCCAGCGGCCCTGCACCTCGACCTGTCCATCGGCGACTGGGCAAAGGACGGGCTGCTCGCGATCTTCTTCTTCGTCGCGGGGCTGGAGCTCAAGCGCGAACTCGTGGTCGGCGAGCTGTCCAACATCAAGAGCGCGCTGCTGCCGGTGATCGCCGCGATCGGCGGCATGATCGTGCCCGCCGTGCTTGCCTTCTCGATCGGCCACGGCACGCCCGGCGCGCATGCCGCGTGGGCGATCCCGGTCGCCACCGACATCGCCTTCGCGCTGGGTGTGCTGTCGCTGACCGGCTCCTGGATGCCCACCGCGGCGCGGGTCTTTTTGCTGAGCCTCGCGGTGGTCGACGATCTGGGCGCGATCGTGGTGATCGCGGTGCTGTTCACCGGCGGGCTCAGCGCGCTCGCGCTGCTCGCAGCGGTCGTGCTCTGCGTCGCCTACTGGTACCTGCAGCGCAAGCGGATCACCACGCCGTGGCTGTACGTGCCGCTGGCCGTGGCCACCTGGATCGCGGTGCACACCAGCGGCATCCACGCGACGATCGCCGGCGTGGTGCTCGGGCTGCTCACCCGTGTGAAGCGCGACCCGCACGAGCAAGCGTCGCCGGCGATGCGCCTGGAACAGCGGCTGCAGCCCTGGTCGGCCGGGCTCATAGTGCCGGTCTTCGCGTTCTTCGCCGCCGGGGTTCCGGTGAACGGCGAGGCGCTGGCCGCGATCGGCGCGGACCGGGTGGCCATCGCGGTCATCATCGGCCTGGTGGTGGGCAAGCTGATCGGCATCTTCGGCAGCTCCTTCCTCGCGGTGAAGCTGGGCATCGGCGCGAAACCGGACTCGGTCCAGTGGCGCGACATGGCGGCGCTGGCGATGCTCGGCGGCGTCGGCTTCACGGTCAGCCTGCTGATCGCCGACCTGTCGCTGGCCGGTGCGGCGGCGGAACGCGCCAAGGCCGCAGTGCTGATCGCGTCCGGCATCGCGTCGCTGCTCGCCGCGACGGTCCTGCTGCGACGCGGCCGCAAGCTCAAGAACGGCAACGGCACCGACGACGCCTGAACCGCGTGCTGCCCTCGGGGGACCGCAGTTTCAGTTGAAACTGCGCCTCGAGGTCCCGGCACGAGGTTTCAATGAAACTGCGGAACACCTGCCGATGCGGGCCACTCACGGGTAACACACCGCGAGTCGCCCGGTCGCCCGTTGATCGCGCGTGGCACGATGGGGCTCGTGAACAGCGCCCAGAAGAGCACCAACGGCAGCCGTGACGGTGCGGGGTGGACTGCGGTCACGTCCATCCCGCTGTCCGAAGAGGGCACTGCTCCCAACGGGCAGTCCATCGGCGCGTTGGTCCGCGATGCCACGACTCACCTGTCCACATTGGTCAGGTCCGAGGTAGAGCTGGCCAAGACCGAGCTCGCCGGCGAGATGAAGAAGGCCGTCAAGGGCAGCGTCTACTTCGTCCTCGCGCTGACCGTGCTCGGCTTCAGCCTGTTCTTCCTGTTCTTCACGCTGGCCGAGGGGCTGGCCCAGCTCGGCCTGTGGCGGTGGGCGGCCTTCGGCATCGTGTTCCTCGTGATGTTGCTGGTGGCGGGGCTGCTGGCGCTGCTCGGCTACATGCGGGTGCGCAAGATCCGGGCACCGAAGCGCACCATCGAAACGCTCAAGGACACCAAGCAGATCACCAAGCGCCACCACGACACCGAGGAAACCCCGGCAGCGTCCTGAGCGACGCGCTCAGCACCGAGGGCGATCTGTTCCGCTGGTCAAGCCCGTGAGTGCTTTTGGGTGCCATAGCCATGCCATAGCCCCAGAAGCCCTCACGGGTTCTTTGTCTTTAAAGTGCCGAAGGCGCTCGGCACGCCCTCGCAGCTTGCACCGCCGCGCAGGGCCAGTTCGGAGACGATCAGTGCGTGCAGGGGCCGGTGGCGACCTCGGTGGACAGCCGGGGTGCGGCAGCCACCTCGTCGGCGACCTGGTCCGCAGTGAGGGCGAAGCCCGTCTCCGGGTCATCCACCGCAGCGCCGAAGACCACGCCCACGACCTTGCCGCTCGGGTCGATCAGCGGCCCGCCGGAGTTCCCGCTCTGCACCTTGCCGCGCACCGTATATACGTCCCGGACCACGGTGTTCGCGTCGTAGATGTTCGGCCCGCGCAGCCTGATCCGCTCCCGGATGCGGCCCGCCGACGCGGTGTAGGGCCCGTCCAGCGGGTAGCCCAGCGCGATCACGTCGTTGCCCGGGCTGGCGGGACCGGGCGCGAAGGTCATCGCGTCCGCGTCCAGATCCGGCACCGCCAGGATCGCGACGTCCTCGTCGGGTTCGTAGAGCACGACCTCCGCGTCGAACTCGCCGCGGCCGATCTCGATCGCCACCCGGTCCGTGCCCGCGACCACATGGGCGTTCGTCATCACCCGGTGCGGCGAGATCACGAACCCGGTGCCCTCCAGCGCCCGCGCGCAGGACGTGGCGCGGCCCCGGACCTTCACCACGCTGGTCCGCGCGTTGCGAACCGCCGGGCTGTTGGCCAGCGCCGCGTCCGGCGGCGCGATCTCCGCGACCGGGGTCTGCGAGAACGGTTCCAGTGCCTGCGGGAATCCGGACACCCCGAGCATTTCGCGCAGGTCGTCCGGGAGGGCCTTGGCCGATTCGGGCATCACCGAGTTGACCGCGGTCAGCACCTTCGACCGGCTTATGGCGGCCGCGAGGCCGGGCAGCGCGGACGCCGACGTGAACGGCAACGCGATCAGCCATGCCACCACGAGGACCGCGACGAACTGCAGGACCGCGCCCAGCGCGTTGTCCACACCGGTCAGCTTCGGGGAGGTGATCCGGTCCCGCAGTTCCCGGCCGGCCCACATGCCGAAGGTCTCGCCGAAGGCGACCAGCAGCACGACGATCCCGACGCCGAAGGCGAGGCGGGCGACGGGGCTGTCCAAGCGGTCCAGCAGCAGCGGCGCCACCTTCAGACCCACGACCGCGCCGATGAACACGCCCAGGAACGAGAACAGGGCGGTGACCAGGCCGCTGCGAGCCCCCGAAATCGCGGCGAGCAATGCCAGCAGCACCACCAGCAGGTCGACCCAGTTCACCCGCTCACCTCATCCTCGCCGCGACGATCGGCCCGCACCACGTTCTCAGAACCCGTCCTCGAAGCGGCGCAGCCTCGGCCCGACGCGCGCGACTCGCACCGCCGCGACGATCAGCCGAGTTCGGAGAACAGGCTCTCAAACCGCTCAAGAACGTCCGAAGCCGATGTCCTCGGCCTCCTCGGCGGCCCGCCAAGCCTCGTCGAGTTCCCTCACGTCGGCGCGGTTCCAGCGGCGCGACCAGCCGGCCAGGTCCAGCAACCCGGACAGCAGGCCGCCGGTGAAACCCCACACCAGCATCCCGGGCACCAGGAACGCCGGGCTCGGATGCCGGCCGGCCAATTCCACCCGCAGCCGGTTCGCCGGATCGGTCAGCCAGGAGATCGGCACCCGGGCCACCGCCGCCGTCTCACCGGGGTCCACCGGCGCGACCGGGGATGGTTCGACCCAGTGCGCGAGCACCGGGGTCACCCGGAATCCGCTGTGCGCCACGTGCAGTTCCGGCAGCGTCGCCACCGGGCGGACACCTTCCGGCCGCAACCCCACCTCCTCGACGGCTTCCCGCAGCGCGGCGTCGACCGGTCCGCGATCGACATCGTCGAGCGAGCCACCGGGGAAGGCAACCTGGCCGGGGTGCGAGCTCAAGCCGTCGGCGCGGCGCAGCAGCAGCACGTCCGGACCGTTCGGCCCCTCGCCGAAAACCACCAGCACCGCGGCCGGGCGGGCGTCGGCCGGCGGGCTCGCGCGCGGCCAGCCGAAGTTCCCCGGGTCCAGGTCGGCGGAACGCTTGACCAGGCCCTGCAACCAGCCGGGCAGCTCCACCGGGTCGACCAGCGGGCCCGTTCGTAGCTGGTTCACCGGTCGCTCCCCAGGGTTCGCTCGACGGCGGCCCGGACGTCGTCCGGTGACTTGAACACGACCGGCGGATCGATGCGGCGAACCTCGCCGGAGGCGGTCACCACGTAGCTCATCGGCAACACGTTCGGCGTCTTCAGCGCGGCCCGGACGCGGCTGTCTCCGTCATGCACGTTGGGGAAGTGAACGCCCAGCTGGGTAAGAAGGTCAAGGCCGTCCGCCGGATCGCTCTGGACCTGGACACCCAGAACCCGGATCGCGCCCGGCTGCTCCGCGTAGGCCTGCAGCGCGGGCAGCTCGGTGCGGCACGGCGCGCACCAGGTCGCCCACAGGTTGATCAGGGTGGGGCCACCGGCGACGGCGGCACCCACGTCGGCGGGCTGCCCGTCGGCCAGGCAGCTGCCGGTCGCCCCGGCCAGGTCATCTGGCGCGCCGCTAGCAGCTGGGCAGGGTTGCAGCGCCGCTGCGGCCCGCTGCGCCGGGTCGACGGCGCGGGCCGCTGGCACCGGGGCCGACGCGGCGGACTGCTGTTGCTGCTGCTGGTCCGCACCGCGCGGCCAGAGCGCGATCACGCCCAGCACCGCGAGCACGACCACCACGATGGTCCAGCTGATCTCATTGCGGTAGGCGCGCAGGTTCACGCGACCGGCTCCTTGGCCACAGCCTGCTCGATGGTGCGTTCCGGGACCTCGTCGACGACCCCGGCAAGCGCCAGCAGCCGCGGCGTCTCCGGGCCGCGCACCAGCTTCGCCGCCTGTGCGGGCTCGATCGGTCCCACCCCGTAGGACGGGCAGTCCTTGGCCAGTAGGCAAGCCCCGCAGGCGGGCTTGCGCGCGTGGCAGACGCGGCGACCGTGGAAGATCACCCGGTGCGAGAGCATCGTCCACTCCTTGCGCGGGATGAGCTCGCCGATCGCGTGCTCGACCTTGACCGGGTCCTCCTCGTCGGTCCAGCCCCAGCGCCGGACCAGGCGTCCGAAGTGGGTGTCCACGGTGATGCCCGGGACGTCGAAGGCGTTGCCGAGGATGACGTTGGCCGTCTTGCGGCCGATACCGGGCAGCTTGACCAGCTGCTCCAGCTTCCCCGGCACCTCGCCGTCGTACTTCTCCACCAGGGCCGCGCCCAAGCCCATCAGCGACGCCGTCTTGTTCCGGTAGAACCCGGTGGAGCGGATCATCTCCTCCAGCTCGGTGCGGTCCGCCGAGGCGTAGTCGGCGGCCGTCGGGTACTTCTTGAACAGGGCCGGGGTGACCTCGTTGACCCGCTTGTCGGTGCACTGGGCGGACAGGATCGTGGCGACCGCGAGCTCCAGCGGAGTCTCGAAGTCCAGCTCGCAGTGCGCGTCCGGGTACGCCTCGGTCAGCGACCGCAGCATCCGGCGAGCCCGCCGGATGAGCCCCAGCCGGGTTTCACCGCCCGAACGGGTCGCGGCACTCTTGCGCTTGTTCCGAGCCAGGTCTGACACCCCACCAGCCTACGGATCCGATCGCCCCGGAAACCGCCGCACCGGCGGGGCCCGGGGCCGCCGGGGCGGGTCGAGCGCCGACTGCGTTGCGCACACGGGTTAGGCTGCGCCCCGACACGGTCCGGGGACCCCGCCCGGCCATGAGAAGAGGTCGTCACGGAAGGTGGCCGAGCAGTCACGCTCGCCGGGAACCCGACCCCGGTTGCACCCGCCCCGAAGGTATGAGCGAGGATTCTTGTCATGATGGCTGCCTGGTTCGTCATCGTCGTGCCGCTCGTGATCATGTTCTTCACCCTCTTCATGGAGCGCGTGGAGGCCCGCCTGCGGCACGTCGCGGTACAAGAGAACGAGGTGGAGGAGTTGCTGGAGAACGCTCGTCCCGACGAGGTGCGGGCGCTGTTCCGGCAAGGCATTGGACGCGCGCTGGAGTTGTTCCAGCTCCGCAGGGTGGGACGCGCCGGTAGACTGCGTACTCGCCGTTCCCGCGACCAGTCTTAGAATTACTGGTAGTGATCGGCGGCACACCGCTAGATTCGCACTCGCGGGTCCGGCACCACAGACAGCCGCCGCGTCTCAACATGGAGGGACGAGGTGGACGAGACACTGGCCCGGGCCGGCATCTTCCAGGGCGTTGAGCCGGCCGCGGCGGAGGCACTGGCCCAGTCGCTGGAACCCGTGGAGTTCCCGCGAGGACATGTGATCTTCGCCGAGGGCGAGCCGGGCGACCGGCTCTACATCATTCAGTCCGGCAAGGTGAAGCTCGGACGCAAGTCGCCCGACGGTCGCGAGAACCTGCTGGCGATCATGGGCCCGTCGGACATGTTCGGCGAGCTGTCCATCTTCGATCCGGGGCCGCGCACCTCGACGGCGACCACGGTCACCGAGGTCCGCGCGCTGAGCATGGACCGGTCGGCCCTTCGGCAGTGGATCGCCACGCGCCCGGAGATCGCCGAGCAGCTGCTGCGCGTGGTCGCGCGCAGGCTGCGCCGGACCAACGGCATGCTGGCCGACCTGATCTTCACCGACGTGCCGGGCCGCGTTGCCAAGGCGTTGCTGCAGCTCGCGCAGCGCTTCGGCAGCCAGGAGGCAGGACTGCTGCGGGTCACCCACGACCTGACGCAGGAAGAGATCGCGCAGTACGTCGGCGCTTCACGCGAGACCGTGAACAAGGCGCTGGCGGACTTCGCGCACCGCGGTTGGCTGCGGCTCGAGGGCAAGAGCGTGCTCATCCTCGACCCCGAGCGGTTGGCCCGCCGCGCTCGCTGAGCACTGGTGCAGTAGCGACGCCGTGAACTGACGCGCGTCGGCCGACGGGTTCGGGACCGCTTCCCGGACTCTTCAGCTGGCGCGCGTTTTTTCGTGCCGAAAGTCAACCCGAGGGGCCCCCGCGGCGTGTAGAACCTTGATCGGTCGATCGAGAGGCGGGCGGCATGCACTGGCTTGGTTACGTCGGGGTGGGCATGTTGCTCCTGCTCGGCGTCGGCATCGTCTGGGACCGGTGGGCCGCTCGCGCCCGGCGGCATCGCCGGCGCTCGGGAGCCGACTACGCCGCCGCACGCCGGCGGGCGGCCGCACGCCGGCAAGTTTCCAGGCGGAGCGACAGCGGATCCAGCGGCGTCGACACGGGCTGGGGCTGGGACCACGGCAGTTCGTTCGGCGGACACCACAGCGGCGGACACCACAGCGGCGGACACCACGGCGGCGGATATCACGGCGGGTGGGATTCCGGCGGCGGGTGGGACTCGGGCGGTTCGGGTGATTCCGGCGGCGGCGATTCCGGCGGCGGCGGTGGCGACTGAGACTCCTTCACGTTTCGTGCTCGACCTGGAACCCCCAGTGGCGGATGGGCGTCCTACGGACGACCGAAGAACGGACGACCTGAGGGGCCGAACCGATGGGCGGAATCTTCGCAATCGCGATCGTGGCGGTGTTCGCGATCTTGATCGCCGCGTCCGTGCGAACCAAGGGTGGCCATAACCGCAGCCGCGGCTACTCCGGCAGTTCCGGCGGGGCCTACTACAGCAGCGACACCGGCAGCTACAGCGACACGAGCGGCGGCTTCGGCGGGAGTGACAGCGGGGGCGGCGGCTTCGGGGGCTGCTCCGACGGCGGCGGCGGTTTCAGCGGGGGCGGCGACGGCGGTGGCGGCAGCTGCTGACGCCCGAACCAGCTCCAGAACATGTGTGAAGGGGCCGGACGCCGCCCCCGACGCGGCGCTCCGGCCCCTCCACATGTGCGTGGTTCGTCCCCCGACGACTAACCACGCTCCCCCGATCCTCCGATGCGTCGGCCCCGAATCCTTGGCACCAGAGGAAAGCCTTCTTGTTGAAGATGCTGGACGGCCGGTGCCGCCAGCAACCCCTCTCACCTTCCAGGACGCGGCTGCCCGCACCTAGGTTGCAGAGTTCACCCGGATTGCGTAGCGACTCCTTTTTGAGTGTGCCCTGTTCGGTCGGCGGGCGAACCGGGTAGAAGGTCCCTTTTTGCCTCGTGTGAGGTGGATTACCCGAATCCGTGAGAGGCATTACCCGAACCAAAGTTGGTACTGTCGTACCAAAATTGGAATACTGTTCACGTGTCCCAATCCACGTCCCTCACCGACTACCGCACCGCCCTGACCACTCCCGGCGCCCGCGGGCCCGTCATCGCCTCCCTGCTCGGCCGCCTGCCGATCGCGATGGTCGGCCTCGCGCTGATGCTCTACGTGCAGCAGGAGACCGGCTCGTTCGCGGCGGCCGGGCTGGTGTCCGCGGGTGCGCTGATCGGTGTCGCCTGCGGCTCGGTCGCGCAGGGCCGGGTGATGGACCGGGTGGGACCGACCGTGCCGCTGTACGTCATGTCCGGCGTGTTCGCGGCACTGGTGACCGTCGAGGTGGTGGCCATCGAGTTGCACGCCCCGGTGGCGCTGATGACCGCGCTGGCGTTCCTGGTCGGGATCAGCGAGCCGATGGTGGGCCCGGCCTCGCGGGCACTGTGGGGGCGGCTACTGCCGCCCGGCCCGGCGAGGGACGCGGCCTACTCGTACGAGGCCATCAGCTTGGAGGTCTTCTTCATCCTCGGCCCGGGCCTGGCTGGCCTGATGGTCGCGATGCCGTGGCCGGGGACCGGGGTCGTGGTCGGCGCCGCCTGCATGGTCATCGGCAGCGTCGGCTTCGCCTCCACCCGAGCCGCCCGCGGCCACCGGCCGGACCCGGCGGAGCGGGTCGGCAGCAGCCTCCTCGGGGCGATCGCGAGCCCGGGGATGCGGACCGTGGCGCTCGCCGCGCTGGGCTTCGGCATCCTGATCGGCTTCATCGAGATCGGCGTGCCCGCGGCGGCCGTGGAGGCGGGCCACCCCACGGCCGGCGGCTTGCTGCTGAGCCTGCTGTCGGTGAGCTCGGTGGTCGTCGGCGTCGCCTACGGGCTGCGCCCCTGGCCGCGACCGATGCACCTGCGGCTGCCCGCGCTGCTGTTCGGCTTCGCCGCGCTGCTCACCCTGCTGGCCGTGCCGTCGACGCTGTGGGGCTTGTGTCTGGCGCTGCTGGTGGCGGGCAGCCTGATCACGCCGCAGTCCACCGCGCATTCGGTGGCGATCGAGATCGCGGCGCCAGCGGGCACCGCCACCGAGGCGTTCGGCTGGGTGGTCACCTCGGTGACGCTGGGCGCGGCCATCGGCCAGTCGCTCAGCGGTCAGCTGGTCGAGATCAGCGGCCCGGCGGCGTCGTTCCTGACCGCGAGCGCGGTCGGCGTCGTACTCGCCGCGGTCCTGTGGCTGCGCCGCCGCACCCTGGTCCCGACGTCCCGCTCCGACGTCTCCCTGGCTGGCATCTGACCGGGTCAGCGCCGGATTGCCGTTGGCGGCCAGAGCGACTGCCGGGGAGCGCATGTGGGACGGGGCGAACGGACCGTTCACCTCCATAAACGGCGCGAACAGGCCGTTCGCTCCACCCACCCAACACCGGGACCAGGCTGCTGGCACGGGGCGAACGGACCGTTCGCCTCCATAAACGGCGCAAACAGGCCGTTCGCTCCACACCACGCCACCACGTCTACAACAGGCATACCGCACCTGAAAACGTTCATGGGTGATTAGCTGCGGAAACGACCGGTGTCGGTGGGGTTGGCTAGCTTGCCCGGCATGGATCTCGACGTCACCGCCGCGACCCGCACGCTCGCGCAGGCCGCGGCCGATCTCGTTCGCCTGCTGCCCGGGCGAGTGCTTGATCCGGTGCTCAGCGGCACCGTCCTCGAAGCCACGCCGGACGGCGTGCTGCTCGCGGGCACCGATCGCGAGCGCAGCATCCGGCTGAGCCGCGGTGCGCGGACGCACTCCGAGGGGCAGCTGCTCGTTCCCGCGCGCCCCCTCGCCGAGACGCTGCGCAACATCGACAGCCCAGAGGTGCGGCTCGTCGTCGAGGGTCGCAAGCTCGCGCTGCGCACGCCGAACGCGCGCTTCGCGCTCCCGCTGCTCGACCTGCCCGCCCACCCCGCCGTCCGAGAGGCTCCGCCTCGCGTCGGCGCGCTCGACACCGCGCTCCTGCCGCTGGCCGCTGTCGCGGCGTCCACCGCGTCCCGCGATGACGCCCTACCGGTGTTCACCGGGGTCCACGTCAGGCAGCGGGGCGAGCGGCTCGTGCTCGTCGGCACCGACCGGTTCCGGATGACAGTGGCGAGCCTGCCGTGGCGGCCCGAGGTGGACGAGCTCGACGTGCTGGTGCCGGCGAACCTGCTCGCGGAGCTCGCCAAGCAGGCCGACGGCGCCGAGGTCGTGCTGCACGTCGACGCGGACCGGGTCGGCATGAGCTGGCCGTCGGCCGAGGTCAGCAGCACCGTGCTGGACGCGCCGTTCCCGAGCGAGGCGCGACACCTGGCCGACGCCTTCGACTGCACCGTGGACGTCGCGGCGCCCGAGCTCGCCGGGGCGGTGCGCCGCGTGACGCCGTTCGCAGGGGCGCAGGGCACGGTGTTGTTGGAGGTCGGCGACGCCGAGGTCCGGGTGCGCGCGGCCGATCAGCAGTTCGGCGAGGCCGAAGAGGCGGTCAAGGCCACCACCAGCGGCGATCGCTTCACCACCGCATATCAGCCCCGCTACCTCGCGGATGCACTGCAGGCGTTCGGCGCGCAGGCAGTCCACATCGGCCTCCGCTCCGGAACCCGCCGCTCGACGGTGATCACCGGCGCGGAACCGGACCCGTCCGACGCCGAGCTGCACTACGTCCTGATGCCGAAGCGGTCGTGAGTCAGTCCCGGAGTTCGCCCTGTTCTCGCAGGTAGGCGAGTTGGGCTTGGACGGTCAGTTCCGCCGCGGGCCAGACCGAGCGGTCCACGTCCGCGTAGACGACCTCCACGACCTGGCGCGGCGTGACCGCCGGTCCGAGGTCGCGGACGGCCGCGCGGACCTGGTCGAGGCGCTGTTCGCGGTGCTGAAGGTAGGCCGTCGCGATCGCTTGAGCGTCGGGGAGCTCGGGGCCGTGGCCTGGGAGCACCCGCAGGCCGGGCGGCAGCGCGGCCAGCAGGCGCAGCGACTTGAGGTAGGAGCCCAGGTGGCCGTCGGGGTGGGCCACGACCGTCGTTCCGCGGCCGAGGATGCTGTCGCCGGTAAACACGGCGGGTTCGTCGTGGTCGGCGACGAAGCACACCGAGTCGGCGGTGTGGCCCGCAGTGGCGACCGCGCGCAGCTCCACACCCCCGGCCTTGATGATCTCGCCGTCCCGGATCGCTTCCGCTCCCCTGCACAGCGCCGGGTCCAGCGCGCGCACCGGAGCGCCGGTGAGCTCGATGAACTGCCCGACTCCGTCGGTGTGGTCGCCGTGGTGGTGGGTGAGCAGCACCAGCGAGACCGAGCCCTGGTCGGCGACGCGGCGAAGGTGCTCGGCGTCGGCCGGGCCGGGGTCGATCACCACGCAGTCGCCCGCGTCCCGCTCGCGCACCACCCACGTGTTGGTGCCTTCCAGCGTCATCGGCGACGGGTTGTCCGCCAGCAAGACCGATGCGTACGGCGTGACCTGGCGCAATGCCCCGTACGCGGGGTGTTGCATCACTTCGCCTCCTTGAATCCGGGTTCGCCGGGCAGGACCGCATGCCACCGGTCGTTGCGCCGCACCAGCTTCGGCAGGATCTTGTCCAGGGTGCGTTCGGCCGCGAACGCCGTCGGTAGGCTGCCGCACTCGGCGAGCTCGCTGAGCGTGACGCGGGTCGGCGGGAGCAGGTAGCAGCGGCCCTGCTCGAAGTCCTCCAACACCTGCTTCGGCGTGGCCCAGTACGCCTCGGCGGCCTCCGTGGTGACCGCGTCGGCCCGCTGTCCTTCGGGCAACGCGGCGAGGAAGAACCGCGTGTCGTAGCGCCGCGGCTCGCGTTCCGGGGTCACCCAGTTCGCCCAGGGGCGCAGCAGGTCGGCGCGCACGACCAGGCCTTCGTCGGCGAGGAACTTCGCCAGTGAAACCTCGCGGGAGACCAGCGCGGCACGCGCATCGGCGTAGCGGCTCGTGTCGCCGACGACCGTCGTGCGGTCCGCCCCGGCCAGCAACACCCCGGACTCCTCGAACGTCTCGCGCACGGCCGCGCACACGAGCGCGCGGGCCGCGTCCGGTGAGCAGCCGAACCGCTCGGCCCACCAGCCCGCGTCGGGCCCGCTCCAGGCCACCGAGGCGTCAGCGTCGCGCTGGTCGACGCCGCCACCGGGGAAGACCGTCATGCCGCCGGCGAACGGCATGCCCTTCACTCGGCGCTGCAGGAAAACCTCTGGACCCGTCGCGCCGTTGCGGAGCAACATCACGGTCGCCGCGTCCTTGGGCACAGCCGGCTGCCCGGGCGGCGTTTCGCGGACGAATCCCGTTGGCAGGGACCGATCTTCGGGCAGTTGCACCATGCCGGTCACCCTATGCCGGAAAACCTTTGGAATGTGATTCCAGAATCAATTTCGCACGGAGAGCGCAGCGCCCGGCCGACACGCCCGCCGCGCCCGGACCCCCAATCGCCGCAACAGCGACGGGTCAACGGCACCATTGCGGCATGGACGAAGCACTGCGGGTCGGCGTGGTCGGAGCCGGTCCCTGGGCCCACCGAGTGCACGGCCCGGGTTTGTACGAACATCCAGGAACGCGGTTGGCGGCCGTGTGGGCGCGACGGCCGGACGTGGCCAAGACCTTCGCCGAACCGTACGACGCGGCGGTCGTCGACGGTTTCGACGAACTGCTGGAGTCGGTAGACGCCGTGGCATTCGCGGTGCCACCTGCGGTGCAGGCCGAGTTCGCGCCGCAAGCTGCCCGCGCGGGCAAGCACCTGGTGCTGGAGAAGCCGTTGGCCGCCGATCCGGCCGGTGCCCGCCAGATCGTCGAAGCAGTGGACGAGGCCAGGGTGGCCGCGCTGATGATGCTCACGCGCCGGTTCGCGCCGGAGGTGCGGGAGTGGCTGGCGGGCTTGCGGGAGCGCGACAGCTGGCAGGGCGGCACCGGGCGGTGGCTGGCAGGAGGGCTGTTGGCGGGTGATTACGCGATGTCGGAGTGGCGCCAGGAGCAGTACGGCGCGTTGATCGACGCGGGCCCGCACGCGATCGACCTGCTCGACGCGGCCCTCGGCGAGATCGAGCAGGTGCACTACGCGCACCGCAGCAGCGACGGCCTCTGGCAGATCGTGTTCGGCCACGCCGGCGACCTGACCAGCACGCTGACGCTGTCGCTGCGCATGCCGGTGCAGCCATCGCTGGTCGACTTCGCGGTGTACGGCGAGCACGGCCAAGCACCGCTGCTGGGTCGGCGGACGGCGGCCCGCGAGTGCTACGCGCGGATGCTCGACGACCTCCTCACGATGATCCGCGAGGAGCGCACGGAGCACCCGTGCGACGTGCGCCGGGGCCTCCACCTGCAGCAGATCCTCGCGGACGTCCAGCAGGCGACCTAGGCGCTGTTTGGTGGTCAGCTGCCGCGAGGGCGTTTGGGCGCCATAGAGGCTGTTCGGGAGCTGCGTTCCGCGAAGTGGTGCATCCCCGTTGGCTGGTGTGGAGCGAACGGCCTGTTCGCCGTGAACGGTCCGTTCGCTCCATCCCGCCACACCGGCCTTGCGCTGCCGTGGCGTGAGGCGAACGGACCGTTCACTTCACGCGCTGCAGGGTGAACAGATGGCTTCGCCGCTTCGCCGCATCCAAAGCACGCTCTATGGCGCCTCAGCGTGACCCCGAGCGTTTACCAGCTGAAACAGCGCTCCTGGGACACCTGGTCAGGAGCGCTGTTGCTGGGGGGCATAGGCCTGGTTGTTGGTCGGCGCCGCGCCGATCGGCGGGAAGCCGCCGGTGCCGCCCGGCATGGTCGACGTCCAGACCTCCTCGCCGTTGTTCGCCCCGTTGGGCCGCCGCGTCTCGGACCGGTCCTGCTCCCGCTGCGCGAGCTCCTCGTGCAGCTTGCGCAACAAGTTGCGCTCGCGATCGGTCAGCTTCGCGTCGACCGCCGGCGGCACCCGCATCGCGTTCGCCTCGGCGGCGGCTGCCGCCGCAGCGGCCTGCGCCACCGCCTCCTCATGCTCCGGCTGCGCTGGCTGTGGGATCGAGCGCTCCGGCTCCGCCGCGCGCTCCGGCTCCGCCGATGCTGCCCGCCGTTGCGGCTCCGCCGCGCCCTCCTCCGCAGGGCGCTCCGCCGGACGCTGCGCGTCCTCCGGCGCGACCGGACGCTCCCGCGTGACCGGGCGCTGCGCTTCCTCCGTCCGGTGACGCTCCGCTGCCCGGGAGGCAGGTGCGTCGAGGCGCACCCGGTGCGCCGCCGCAAGGGCTTCGCGGTGGTATTCGGGCAGTTCGGCGCCGCTTTCGAATACGTCGACCGAGCAGTTGATGCCGACCCGCCGCATGGCCTCGATCAGCTGGTAGGCGACCGCCGTGGTCGAGCCTTCCGGGCTCACCTCGGCGAGCAGGATGCGCCGGGGCACCGCTCCGTAGCTGGCGCCGGCCGGGGTGGTCCGCGAGGCGCACCACAGCCCGCGCACGCCCTGGAGCCGCCCGGTGACCGACTCCAGCGCCGCTACCAGGTCTCCGTCGTCCTCGGCCGGTTCGCCGAACCGGTGATCGTCGGACGGCAGCGAGTCCACCACGTGCACCCGGTCCGCCAGGGTGTGCATGGAGCGGGTTTCGTCCAGCACCCGGCGCAGGTGGTACTGCTCGGACGAGGTCACTGGGATGTGGCCGGCCAGCAGGCAGCCGGTGAGGAACTCGGCCGCGGCGTCCGGCTGGCCGATGCCGAGAAGTTCGCGGGCGCTGTTGATCCCGTCGTCGTCCACCCGTCCGGTCATGGCAAGCAAGAGGTTGTGCAGCCGGTCCACGGGTCCGGCCCCCTCAGCCACGTCCACCACACACGCCTCCTTCACGGATGTCGGCCGCTCAACCGCGGCGGCCGACAAGTTCTTCGGCTCCCACGCACACCAGCACCGATTCCGCGAGGGCGGCGTGGTGGTACGCGCTGGGTTCCAGCTCGGGCGGGAGCACCTCGACGCACGGGGCGGGTTCGCCGAGCGCTCGCAGGATGCGCTGGATCTCCCCGGTCAGGCCGACGACGGCGGCGGACGCCGTCACCAGCACGACCAGCTTCGTCGCGCCGCCCTCGTCGCGCCGCCAACTGCTGCGCACCTCGCGGACCCCGGGGCGGCTGCGCAGCGTGGCACCGAGCACCAGCACCGCGGAGCTGGTGCTCGCGGGGGGTTCGGGCCTGAACGCGTGCTCCGGGACGGCGTCGGGTTCCACGGGAAGAACGGCGTTAACCATCGCGGGGTCGGCGCCCAGCGGCGCCAGCGCGTCGGCCAGTAGTTGGTGTTCGGCGTCGTCGAGTGCGATCCGCTCGCGGACGAGCGTGCCCGGCAGCATCTTCGCGACCACGTCGGCGGCGTCTCCGGCCAGCCAGTCGCGGAAGCGCCACAGGTGCCGGTCCGGCAGCCGCCCTGCGAGCCGAAGAAGTAATTCGTGGCACCGCAGATCGGTTTCGCGCACCGCCACTTCGGCCCCTCCCACCCTCGTACTCCACCGATGTGGGTGTCGCTTGCCGCCCCCGGCCTCTAGCCGCACCCGTCCAGGTGAACTTTGGTCGCGAGAACCGGATCAATCAAGCCCTTGAACCGTCTTTTCGCAACACGCTGGAATCGATACCCCTATGCGGGTTACGCCAGATCTGACCAACCCAAGCAGGGGATGATCGCAGCGTACTGGTCGTGGGCGGTGCTTCGTTGCCGAGCCACCGAAAACGCCGTTCGCGATATCCGCCAACAACCCGTTGTGACGCAAGCGAAACGCGGCGTCACCCGGAACCGGGCAACGCCGCGCAAATTGCGTCACGGTGCTTATTCGACTTCGACGATCAGTTCCACCTCGACCGGGACGCCGAGCGGCAGCTCGGCCACGCCCACCGCCGAGCGGGCGTGCTGGCCCGCCTCGCCGAAGATCTCGCTGAGCAGCTCCGACGCCCCGTTGACCACCCCGGGCTGACCGGTGAAGCCCTCCGCCGAGGCCACGAAGCCGACGACCTTCACGATCCGCACCACCGAGTCCAGGCCGACCAGCCCGTCCACCGCGGCGAGCGCGTTGAGCGCGCAGATCGCGGCGTGCTGCTTGGCCTCCTCCGGGGTGATCTCCGCGCCGACCTTGCCGATCCCGGCGGGCTTGCCGGCGACCATCGGCACCTGGCCGGCGGTGTACACCAGCGAACCGGTGCGCACGGCCGGCACGTACGCCGCGACCGGAGGCACGACCTCCGGCAGCGGGATGCCGAGCTCCGCGAGGCGTTCTGTCCACCGACCCATGTCAGGCCTCCTTCGGGCGCTTCAGGTAGGCCACCAGCTGCTCGCCGGTCGGACCCGGCAGGACGGAGACCAACTCCCAGCCGTCCTCGCCCCACTGGTCGAGGATTTGCTTGGTCGCGTGGATCAACAGCGGCACCGTCGCGTACTCCCACTTCTGCATGCGTGCAGCTTAGGAGACCCGCTGCCCGCCCTCCGCGTCGCCGCGCTCACTCTCCCGTCTTGACGGGAAAGCCCCGCCCCGGCCCAGCCCTGGATGCCTTCGCGGCACTCCACGACGGTCACCTCCCCGGCGTCGCGTCTTGAGCTCGTCCCTGCGTAGCGGGAGTTCGCGGTCGGCAGACATCCGGGGAACTCGGCACTTACGCTGATCGTGTGACCGACTGGGACGGGGAACTGAATCAGGCCCGACTGCACGTCGTCAGCGGCAAAGGCGGTACCGGCAAGACGACCGTCGCCGCCGCGCTCGCCCTCGCCCTGGCCACCGGCGGACGCAAGGTGCTGCTGATCGAGGTGGAGGGCAGGCAGGGCATCGCCCAGCTCTTCGACACCGCCCCACTGCCCTACGCCGAGGAGTGGATCGCCGCGGCGCCCGGCGGCGGCGAACTCCGCGCGCTGGCCATCGATGCCGAGGCCGCGCTGCTGGAGTACCTGTCGATGTTCTACAACCTCGGCTTCGCCGGTCGCACGCTGCGCAAGATGGGCGCGATCGAGTTCGCCACGACCCTCGCGCCGGGTCTGCGCGACGTGCTGTTCACCGGGAAGATCAAGGAATGCGCCGGCCGCACCGACGAGCGCGGCCGCTACGTCTACGACGCGGTGGTCGTCGACGCGCCGCCGACCGGCCGCTTGGTCAAGTTCCTCGACGTCACACGCGCGATGGCCGACCTCGCCAAGGTCGGGCCGATCCGGGACCACAGCGACGGCGTGGTGCGCCTGCTGCACTCCAGCGACACCGTCGTGCACCTGGTGACGCTGCTCGAGGAGCTGCCCGTACGGGAAACCCTGGAGGCGGTCGCCGAACTCGACGCCGCCGACCTGCGGCCGGGTGGCGTGGTCTGCAACCGGGTCCGGCCCAACCGGCTGCCGCCCCGCTCGGTCGCCGCCGCCGCAGCGGGCCGGGTGGACGCGGAGCGGCTGCGCACCGGGATGGCCTCCGCCGGGCTCCACGTCGACGACGAGACCCTGGACGGGCTGGTGCACGAGACGATCGAGCACGCCATCCGGGCCGAGACCGAGGACGACGCCCGCGCGCAGCTCGCCGAGCTCGACCTGCCGACCGTCTCGCTGCCCGACCTCACCGCCGGGATCGACGTGGCAGAGCTCTACGAACTCGCCGAGATACTCACCGAACACGGCATCCGGAGCCCACGATGAGCGAACCGCTGCGACCCGCGCAGATCGACGTCGACGCGTTGCTGGACGACCCGAACACGCACATCGTCGTCTGCTGCGGCTCCGGCGGCGTCGGCAAGACGACCACTGCGGCCGCCCTCGCGCTGCGCGCCGCCGAACGCGGCCGCAAGACCGTGGTGCTCACCATCGACCCGGCCAAGCGGCTGGCCCAGGCGCTCGGCCTGCGGGAACTGAGCAACCAGCCCAAGCAGGTGTCGATCGAGGGCTTCGAACCGGCCGGCGACCTCAACGCGATGATGCTGGACATGCGCCGCACCTTCGACGACATGGTGCTCGCGCACGCCGGCCGGGAACGCGCCGAGCAGATCCTGAACAACCACTTCTACCAAACGATCTCCACGTCGTTCTCCGGCACGCAGGAATACATGGCGATGGAGAAGCTCGGCCAGCTGTCCGCCGCCGGCACCTGGGACCTGATCGTGGTGGACACCCCGCCGAGCCGGTCTGCGCTGGACTTCCTGGACGCGCCGCAGCGGCTGTCCACCGTGCTGGACGGGCGGCTGATCAAGATGCTGTCCAGCCCGGCCCGGGTCGGCGGGAAGGGCCTGCGCAAGATCGTCGGCGCCGGTTTCGGGATGTTCGCGAAGGCGGTGTCCACCGTCATCGGCGGCCAGTTGCTGACCGACGCCGCCGCGTTCGTGCAGGCCTTCGACTCGACCTTCGGCGGGTTCCGGGAGCGCGCCGCCCAGACCTACCGGCTGCTGCGCTCCCCCGGCACCGCGTTCCTGGTGGTCGCCGCGCCGGAGCCGGATGCGCTGCGAGAGGCCACCTACTTCGTGGAGCGGCTGGCCGGGGAGCGGATGCCGCTGGTCGGCCTGGTGGCCAACCGGACCCACCCGGTCGTCGCCGCGCTCGCCAGCACCCGGGCGGCCTCCGCCGCCGAGGAGATGGAGGCGACCGGATCCGCGCCGCTGGCTGCGGCTGTGCTGCGGGTGCACGCCGACCGCGTTGCGGTGGCCGAGCGCGAGAAGCGGCTGCTCGCCCGGTTCACCCGGGCGCACCCGGAAGTGTCGCTGGTCGGTGTCCCGGCGCTGCCGTCGGACGTGCACGACCTGGCCGGGCTCCGGGAGATCGGCCGCCGACTGGCTGGTGAATAGCAGAAGTCGGTTCGGGCAATCCGCGGTTGCGCATTGCCCAAACCGGCCTCGAACGGACTAGCTCACTTGGTACTCGGTGAAATCGGCATAATCCTGCCGGGCGGCTTCCAGCAATTCCCGCCAGTTGCGGACGTCGGGCCGGCGCCTCAACAACGCACGCCGCTCCCGCTCCGTCATTCCGCCCCAAACACCAAATTCGATCTTGTTGTCGAGCGCCTCGCTGAGGCACTCGGTGCGGACCGGGCAGCCGAAGCAGACCATTCGCGCCTTACGCTGCTCAGCCCCCCGGACGAACAATTGGTCCGGATTCTGGTCACGGCATGCGGCGTTTACCCGCCAGTCCCCCTGCTCGAACATAGAGTTCCCCCAGCTCCTCACTGGATCGTCGGCGACCGTATTTCGTCCGGAGCCCCCCGGCACCGGATGTTGTGCTCTGAACTGTTTTGACCACAACAGTGCTGTCGCTGGACGTAGACGGACTGTAGAGCCCGCTGGTTCCACAACCAAACAAGGGTTGTCGCTCCGTTATCTTTCGAACTCATCACATCGGGCGGATCTTGCCCGTGACACTCCGTCACGAAGCCGCCCCGACTTACTCTGGCGGGGTGCGTGCCCGAGACGGCTTGTTGAAGCTATTCGGTCTGTGTGTGCTGGCTGGCGTCCTGGTGGCCGGCTTGTTGTTCCCGATAACGGGGTCACTCGGAGTGGTCTCCAACCGCGCCAGCGACGCCGTCAACAGCATCTCCACCGACTTGATGACCAAGGAACCGCCACTTGTGACGACCGTCACAGATCGAGACGGTCGGCCGATCGCGTACCTCTTCGACCAGAACCGGACCCCGGCGCAGCCGGACCAGATCGCCGACACCATGAAGGCGGCGATCGTGGCGATCGAAGACCGGCGGTTCTTCGACCACCACGGCGTCGACTGGGCGGGCACCGTGCGCGCCGCCGTGACCAACCAGATGTCCGGCGAGATCGCGCAAGGTGGCTCGACGCTGACCCAGCAGTACGTGAAGAACTACCTGGTGCACGTCGTCGCCGCCGGCGACCCGGTGAAGCAGGCGAAGGCGATCGAGCAGACCCCGGCGCGCAAGCTGCGCGAGATCCGGATCGCGCTACAGGTGGAGAAGCAGCTCAGCAAGGAGGACGTGCTCGCCCGCTACCTCAACGTGGTGCCCTACGGGAACCAGGCCTACGGGATCGCCGCCGCCTCCCGCACCTACTTCGACACCACGCCCGACCAGCTCACGATCGCGCAGGCCGCGCTGCTGGCCGGCATGGTCAACAGCCCGAGCGCGCTGAACCCGGAGAACAACCCCAGCGAGGCGCTCAGCCGCCGCAACCTGGTGATCAAGGCGATGGAGGACCAGCACCGGATCACCCCGGAGGCCGCCGAGGAGGCCCGCAACTCGCCGCTGGGACTCGCGCAACCGCTGCGCGGCATCCCCAACGGCTGCGTCGGCGCCGGACCGTCGGACGGGTTCTTCTGCAAGTACGTCATCGACTACCTGGAGCGCGCCGGGTTCACCGAGGAGCAGCTCAAACGCGGCGGCTACACCATCCGCACCACGCTGGATCCGCGCGCCACCGACGCCTCGAAGGCCGCCGCCGAGCGCGGCGTGCCGAAGACGGCCAAGGGCATCGCCAACGTGATGAGCGTGGTGGAGCCCGGCCAGGACAAGCACCGGGTGCGCGCGCTGGTCGCCAACCGCGACTTCGGACTCGACGCCTCCAAGGGGCAGACCGCGTACGCGCTGCCCAGCGGCGTGGTCAAGTTCGGCGCCGGGTCGGTCTACAAGGTGTTCACCTCGGCGGCCGCGCTGGAGAAGGGGATGGGCATCTACAACACCATCCAGGCGCCGGGCTCCTACTCGTCCTCGGTGTACAAGAACGGCACGGCGCCCTACACCGTGGGCAACGCCGAAGGCGTGGCACCCGGTCCGCGTACCCTGCAGATGGCCCTGGCGACCTCGCCGAACACCGGTTTCGTGGCGTTGCAGGAACGCGTCGGGCTCGCGCAGACGGTGGACATGGCGGCGCGGCTCGGGATGCGCGAAACGCTGCTCGCCCACACCGCGGGCGGCGACCCGCTGGCGCCGAACGGGGCCAACGGGCTCTCCCAGGCCGAACAGGTCAAGCAGCGCAACATCGGCGCCTTCACGCTGGGCTACTCGCCGACCAGCCCGCTGGAGCTCAGCAACGTCGCCGCCACGATCATGAGCGGCGGCGTGTGGTGCCCGCCGACGCCGGTCGAGCAGATCCTGGACCGCAACGGCAACCCGGTGTCGATCACCGAGGACCCGTGCGAGCAGGCCGTGGACACGGGCCTGGCGAACGCGCTGGCCGTCGGGATGAGCCACGACGACCTGCCCGGTGGGACCGCCGCCGCAGCGGCCGCAGGGGCCGGGTGGAACCGGCCGCTGGCCGCGAAGACCGGCACCACCGAGGCCCACCAGTCGGCCGGGTTCCTCGGTGCCACCCCGCAGTTCGCGGGCGCGGTGCTGACCTTCAGCGACGGCACCTCGCCGCAAGGGATCTGCGACTCCGATCCGCCCCGGCTGTGCGGGGTCAACGGCGGCAACATCTACGGCGGCAAGGTCCCGGCGCGGACCTTCTTCGACGCGATGAAGGTCATCCACGAGGGCCTGCCGGTGCTGCCGCTGCCGCCGACCACCAAGCGGTACGAGGACGGCGGCGACGAGTTCCAGGTGCCCAACATCGTCGGCATGGACGCGAAGCGGGCCACCGAGGCGCTGGAGAAGGCGGGCTACAAGGTCCAGCAGCGCTCGGTGAGCAGCACGCGCAAGCAGGGCACGGTGACCAGCCAGACGCCGCGCGGGTTCGCGCTGCCCGGCGAACTCGTGTCGATCTCGGTGAGCACCGGGTACGTGCCGCCGCCGTCGCCGGAGAAGCCTCCACCCGGCCCGCCGCCGCAGGGCCAACCGCCGCAGCCGCCGGGCGACCGACCGCAGCAGCCGGAACAACCCGTGCTGCCGCCGGGCATCTTCCCGCCGTGACCGACCGTTCCCGCCGTGACCGACCGCAGGTTCCATTTGGAACTTGCGGTCGGGACCGTCGCGCGATGGGTCGGGCTGGCGGTTCTTAGACTCGGGGCGTGACGAACACGCAGGTGAGCACCAGGCGCGCGCGATCCCGCTACCGGTTGCTGGAGGTGCGGGCGACCGAGCGCGTCACGCCCCGCATGGTGCGCGTCACACTCGGCGGCTCGGAGCTCTCGGACTTCGTCAGCAACGGCAGCGACCAGCGGATCAAGCTGTGCCTGCCGCAGCCCGGTCAGCCGATGCCGCTGGGCCGGACCCGCGCCGAGGTGTTCGCGCTGCCCCGCGAGCAGCAGCCACGCCAGCGCACTTACACGGTCCGCTGGTTCGACCCGCAGCGGCAGGAGCTGGCGATCGACTTCGTCGTGCACGACCACGACGGCCCGGGAAGCACCTGGGCGGCGCAGGCCGCGCCCGGCGAACAGATCGTCACCGTCGGTCCCAGCCCCGCATACCAGCCGCAGCCGGACGCCGACCCGCTGGTGCTGGTCGGGGACGAGACGGCGCTGCCAGCCATCGCGGCAATCCTGGCGGAGCTGCCCTCGGCGGCCCGCGTGCAGGTGTTCGCCGAGGTCGCTGACGCCGCGGAGGAGCAGGCGCTCCCCTCCGACGCCGATGTGGCCTGGCACTGGCTGCACCGCGACGGCGTCCCGGCGGGCGAAAGCGCGCTGCTCGTGGACGCGCTGCGGTCGGCCGAGCTCGGCCCGAACCCGCACGTGTGGATCGGAGCGGAGGCCGAGTTGGTCCACCAGCTCCGCGAGCACTGCCAACAGGAACTCGGCCTGGAACGGCGTCGCCTCTACGCCCTCGCCTACTGGCGCCGCAACGCCGCAGGCGAATAGAAGCTGTTTCCCGGCTCGTTTGGCGGTGCGGGTAGCGGAATCTCAGACCCGCCTGGACTCCGGGATCCCCGACTCAGGTACGGGGCCCCATGCACGCCGGGGCTGTCCTCGCCAGCCGAGCCCTTCGGGGCGGGCCCAGCATGAGACGCGGCGCGGGTCTGGACCATGTCGGTCGCTGAGGTCGCCCGCCGCCTCGACGACCGCTTCGACCTGATGCGGGGCCGCGCGCGGGACGGCCCGCACCGGCACTTGCAGGTACGGGGGGCCATGAGTCTTTTGGGCTGCTACTTATGGCGACTCGAAAGACCCACGGCCCCGTGACCAGCTAGAACGAGACCTCGGGTGTCAGTCGGCGAGTTCGGCCTTGACCAGGGCTGCGACCTTGCCTCCTTCGGCGCGGCCCGCCACCTTGGCGTTGGCCGCCTTCATGACCTGGCCCATCTGCTTCATGCCCGGCCGCTCGCCCAGTTCGCCCTCGACCTCCGCGACGGCGTCCTTGACGAGTTGCGCCAACTCGTCGTCGCCCAGCGGCTTCGGCAGGTAGTGCCGCAGGATCTCCGCCTCGTCGAGCTCGGCCGCGGCCTGCTCCGCGCGCCCGGCCCCACTGAACGCCTCCGCTGCCTCGTCGCGCTTCTTGGCCTCCTTGTTCAGCACGCGCTGCACCTCTTCGTCGGTGAGCTCGCGTGCTTGCTTGCCGGCGACCTCCTCCTTGCTGACGGCGGCCAGCGCCATCCGCAGGACGCCGGTGACGGTGGTGTCGCGTTGCTTCATCGCGGCGGAGAGGTCCGCGCGCAGCTTGTCCTTGAGCTCGGCCATGCGGCGATTATCCCGCTGCAGCCGCACCGGCCCGCCCACGACCTCGGTCTCCGGAGCGGCACCGTCGGTAACGGGCCGTCAGCCGCCGGAGGCGGTGTCGTCGTAGGGTTGGTGGGGTGAACAAGTTCGGGCGGATTCTGCTCAGCACGGGCGCTCTCGGCGCCGCCGCGATCACCTACTCGGCCGCGATCGAACGTCGCCACTGGACGCTGCGGCAGGCGACGCTGCCGGTGCTCGCCGAAGACTCGGCACCGCTTCGTGTGCTGCACATCTCCGACCTGCACATGACCCCGAACCAGCGGTCCAAGCAGCGGTGGGTGGCCGCGCTCGCCGAGCTGGACCCGGATCTGGTGGTCAACACCGGCGACAACCTGGCGCACCCGCAGGCGGTGCCCGCGGCGCTGCGTGCGATGGGCCCGCTGCTGGACCGGCCGGGCATCTTCGTCTTCGGCAGCAACGACTACTACGGGCCGACCGCGAAGAACCCGGCCCGCTACCTGCTGCCGTCGCGGAAGGCCAAGCGCATCCACGGGGAACCGCTGCCGTGGCGCGACCTTCGGGCGGCGATGTCCGAGCGCGGTTGGCTGGACGCGACGCACCGGCGGCACGAGATCGAGGTCGCCGGGATGCGGATCCACCTGGCCGGGCTCGACGACCCGCACCTGCACCTGGACCGCTACGACCTGATCGGCGGGCCCGCGCCCGCCGACGTCCAGCTGCGCCTGGGCGTGACGCATTCCCCCGAGCCGCGGGTGCTCGACTCGTTCGCGGAGGACGGCTACGACCTGGTGCTGGCCGGTCACACTCACGGCGGGCAGCTGCGGCTGCCCGGCTACGGGGCGCTGGTGACCAACTGCGAGCTGGACCGTTCGCGGGCGCGCGGCGCGTCCACCTGGGGCGAGCGCATGCACCTGCACGTGTCGGCCGGGCTGGGCACCTCGCCGTACGCGCCGGTGCGTTTCGCCTGCCCGCCGGAGGCCACCCTGCTGACCTTGCTCCCCAGGTCCGAAAAACCGACATCGACCAGCGAAGACACCGGTAGGAGGACCCCGTTCGGGGCAGGTGAGAACGTCCGCTAAACTATGATCCAGCGGTTGGACGAGCACCCGAGATGTTCACCGCTGAAAGATCGGGGTGTGGCGCAGCTTGGGAGCGCGCTTCGTTCGGGTCGAAGAGGTCGTGGGTTCAAATCCCGCCACCCCGACGCAGAAAGTGGCCTTGGCCGGAGTATCCGGCCAAGGCCACTTTCTTCTGCGCACCGGGATCCCTCAGCGAGGGGGCCGTGGAGTTCGGCTGTTTCCTGTTGGAGGTGCGTCGCTGACGCCGCCCTGGGATGCGCGATTTCGCGAGGACCCGCCGTTCACCCCGCGTGCTGGTCGATTCCTCGCTCAATCACTCCGCTTCAGGCGAACGGGTGATGGTGCACCTGCTCCGCAGGTGGCTGCGTCATCGGGCAGTATCGAGGCGTGAGCACCTACCCCGAAGCGCAGATCCCCGAGAAGCTGTTCGACGACCCGGAGCGCGAGGCCCGCTGGCGGGCCAGGTTCAGCGCGCCCCGCGTGTCGCTGCCGGACTGGGCGCGGGACGCCCCGCAACGCAGCCTGTACGTGTCGAACGTCAGCGGTACCTGGGAGATCTACGCCTGGGACCGCGACTCCGACGAGCACCGCCAGATCACCGACCGTCCACAGGGGACGTTCCACGGAACGTTGTCGGCGGACGGCGAGCAGGTCTGGTGGTTCGACGACACCGACGGCGACGAGTTCGGCAGCTGGGTCGTCGAGCCGTTCGCCTCCGGTGAGACGCGGCCGGGTCTGCCGGACACCCACCCCGGGTACCCGGCGGGGCTGGAGCTCGGGTCGTCGGTGATCGGCGTGGGGATGTCCACCGACGACGGCGTGACGGTGTGGGTGGCGCGCGACGGCGGCCGTCCGGAAGTTCTCTACCAGCACGAGCAGGACGGCGGGTTGTCAGCCATGTCCTGGGACGAGTCGATGGTGGTGATCTCGCACTCCGAGCACGGCGACAGCCGCCACCCCGCGCTGCGGGTGCTGCGCGTCGACGGCTCCGAGGTCGCCGAGAAGTGGGACGGCCCCGGCAAGGGTCTGGACGCGCTGGCGTTCGCGCCGGTCACCGGCGACCCCCGGCTGCTGGTGCTGCACGAGCGGCGCGGCAAGGAGGAGCTGCTGGTCTGGGACGTCGCTGCGGACACCGAGAGCGAGATCAAGCTCGACCTGCCCGGTGAGGTCTCCGCCGACTGGTACCCGGACGGCAAGGCGCTGCTGATCGCGCATACTCACCACGCGCGGACCACGATGCACCGCTACGACCTCGCGGAAGAGATCCTCACCGAGCTGGCGACCCCGCCGGGAACGGTGGCGGGCGCGTCGGTGCGCCCAGACCACTCGGTGGAGTACGTGTGGTCGTCGGCGGCGACGCCTTCGCTGGTGCGGACGGTTTCGCGCGCCGGTGCGGACCGGGTGCTGCTGACGCCGCCCGGCGACCGCGCACCGGGTTCGGAGGCCGTCAACGACGTGTTCGTCGAGGTCCCGTATGGGCCGAACAAGACGGTGCACGCGCTGGTGGCGCGCCCGGCCGACGCCGGGGAAGGGCCGTTGCCGACGGTGTTCAACCTGCACGGCGGGCCGCACGCGGCCGACGAGGACCGGTTCTCCGCCTACCGGGCGGCTTGGCTGGATGCCGGGTTCGCCGTGGTGGAGATCAACTACCGGGGTTCGACCGGGTACGGCTCGGCGTGGCGGGACGCCATCGAGGGCCGGCCGGGCCTGACGGAACTGGCCGACGTCGCGCGGGTGCACGACTGGGCGATCGAGGCGGGGCTGACCACACCGGCGCTGAGCGTCGTCGCGGGCGCGTCGTGGGGCGGTTACCTGACGCTGCTGGCGTTGGGGACGCAGCCGGAGCGCTGGGCCGGCGGCGTCGCCGGGGTGCCGGTGGCCGACTACGTCTCGGCGTACGCCGACGAGATGGAGCCGCTGCGGGCCTACGACCGGGCTCTTTTCGGCGGCTCGCCGGAAGACGTGCCGGAGGTTTACCGGGAGGCTTCGCCGATCACCTACGTGGACGAGGTGCGGGCGCCGGTGCTGGTGCTGGCCGGGGACAACGACCCGCGCTGCCCGATCCAGCAGATCCTGAACTACCTGGACCGGTTGGGTCCGCGGGAGCTCCCGTTCGAGTTCTACCGCTACGACGCGGGCCACGGCTCGCTGGTGGTGGCGGAAACTCTCCGCCAGGTCGCGGCGGAGATCCACTTCGCCCGCCGCGCCGTCGGCCTCGGCTGACTCCCGAGAAGACTCCGCCATGCGGAACCCAGGTTCCACTACCAGCAATTTCAATGGAAATCAGAGGTCCGATATTGCACAAAACCAAACTTGGGTTCCGCATTGCGGAAATGGGGGTCCGTTTGTTTGGGTCACAGGGTTTCGGCTCGGACCACGTCGAGGTTGTGGAAGGTCGGTCCCTCGTCGCAGAGGGCGCGCATCTTGCAGGAGATCTCGTCGGTCTCCGGGAGCCGGGAATTCCGCATCGCCTCGTCGTAGGACGGGAACTCGACGAACTCGCAGTAGGTCCCCGGGTACTCGTGGTCCCGTGCCAGCACCGCTCGCTTCGCGGTGCGCTTGCCTCCGGTGGCTTCCTCCCAGTCGTCCACCAGCTTGTTCAGCTCGGGCTCCTTGCCGGTCTTGAACTCGATGAGCTGCACGAAGTTCATGCCAACGGTGGCCTGCTCGTCCACCAGCAGCTCGCAGATCTGGTCCCGCAGTTCGGGGGTGTCCTCGTGCTGGTGCACCGACCACCGCGTGCTCGGTGGCGGCGTGCAGGACCTCTTCTTCCTCGCCAATGATGGTGAGCGAGCAGTTGACCTCGCTCGGGTACTTGCGGCAATCCGCTACCTTCCTGACCACATCGCGTCTCCTGTCCTGCGGATCGGGTTGCGCAACCACCCCAGCTCGCGCTCGTACTGGGGGTCTGGATGGGTGGCGACACCCTGCACCAGCGGCGCGCGCACGTGCGCGGACGGCCAGTACCAGTCGGCACGGCGCACCACCAGGCCGGCACGTTGCAGCTGCACCAGCACCTCGACGTTGAGACGGCAGCGGCGGCAGCCGTGCAGCATCTCCTGGGCCCGGTCCTGCGCCTCGCCGACGACGCCGGGCGCCCGGGTGTGCTCGAGGAACAGCAGCTGACCGATCGGCCGCAGCACCCGGCCGATCTCGGTCAGCGCCGATTCCGGTTTTCCCGTGCTGCACAGGGAGAACCGGCAGACCACCACGTCGAAGGCGCGGTCCGGGAACGGCAGGCTCGCCGGGTCTCCGTCGAGGAATTCGGTGGGCAAATCGGGACGTTCGCCGCGCAGGTCGGGTTTCGCGTCGAGCAAAGCGAGGTAGGAGACGTGGTGGTAGGCCAGCAGGTCTTCGAGGCGGAAAGCCCCGATGTCCAGCACCCGCCCGGCAGCCCGCTTCCGGGCCAGCACCCGGAACCGCTCCAGCATCTCGGTGGGCGGCGACACCCCGGCGCGCTTGTAGTGGCACGTCACGGTGGTGGCTGAGCGGACGGCGTGGACATCGTCCGGCGGCATACCAGCAGCATGGGCACGGTGCGGCGGCTGACGCCAGGGGCTTCCGACCCCGACACCTGCTCCGATCCGGTAGCGATCCCTGGCTGCCGGATGCTCGAAGTCGCAAGTATCGAGGTCGTTTCGCACAATATCGAGAAGAGGGGTGGCGATGGGCGTCAACCGACGGGGATTCCCCGGCTCGATCGCGCTCGGCGGCCTCGCCTTGGGCAGCAGCATGGTCGTCGGCACCAACAGGGTCGTCGCGCAGGCGCAGCAGCCGGCCGGGTTGACCGTGCGCGGCGACCAGTTCCTGCTCGACGGCGAACCGTTCCGGATCGTCGCCGGCGAGATGCACTACTTCCGCACCCACCCCGACCACTGGCGGGACCGGCTCGCCCGGATGCGCGCGCTCGGCCTGAACACCGTGGACACCTACGTCGCGTGGAACTTCCACGAACCCCGGCGCGGCGCGGTCGACTTCTCCAGCTGGCGCGACCTCGTCCGGTTCGTCGAGACCGCCGCCGAGGTGGGGCTCAAGGTCGCCGTTCGGCCGGGCCCGTACATCTGCGCGGAATGGGACTTCGGCGGCCTGCCCGCCTGGCTGCTGGCCGACCCGGATCTGCCGCTGCGCTGCGACGAGACCGCCTACCCCGACCTGGTCGACGAGTGGTTCGGGGTCCTGCTGCCGCGGCTCGCCCCGCTGCAGGCGACCCGTGGTGGCCCGGTGATCGCGTTCCAGGTGGAGAACGAGTACGGCAGCTACGCCAACGACCAGGCACACCTGGACCACCTGCGGAAAACCATGCGCGACAACGGGATCGACAGCCTGCTGTACTGCTCGAACGGCCCGTCGGAATGGATGCTGCGCGGCGGGAACCTGCCGGACGTGCTCGCCACCGTCAACTTCGGCGGTGACCCCACCGAGCCGTTCGCGGCGCTGCGCCGGTACCAACCGGAGGGACCGCTGTGGTGCACGGAGTTCTGGGACGGCTGGTTCGACCACTGGGGCGAGCCGCATCACACCACCGACCCGGTCGAGACGGCCGCCGACGTCGAGAAGATATTGGCCGCCAAGGCGTCCGTGTCGCTCTACATGGCTGTCGGCAGCACGAACTTCGGCTGGTGGGCGGGCGCGAATTTCGACGAGGCGAACGGCACGTACCAGCCCACGATCACCAGTTACGACTACGACGCGCCGATCGGCGAAGCGGGCGAACTGACCACGAAGTTCCACCGGATCCGCGAGGTCATCGCCCGCCACGAGCCGGTTCCGGACGAGCCGTTGCCGCCGCTGCCTTCCCGGCTACCGGCGCAGCGCGTGCAACCGGACGCGACGGTCGGGCTGCTGGAATCCCTCGACGCGCTGTCCGCAAGTTCCATTGAAATCGAAGGTTCGACTTCAATGGAAATTGCGCCGATCCACCGGTCCGCGCCGGTGCACATGGAGGCGCTGGGCCAGCCCTACGGGTTGATCCACTACCGGACCCACGTGCAGGGGCCGCGCGAGACGGCGGGGCTCTGGGTTCGCGGGTTGGCCGACCGGGCGCTGGTCTTCGCCGACGGCGAACTGCTCGGCACACTCGACCGCAACGATCCGCAGGGTTCGGTGGAGGTACCGGTGCAGCGCGAGTCGGTGCAGCTGGACCTGGTCGTCGACACCGGGGGCCGGATCAACTTCGGGCAGCGGCTCAACGACCCCAAGGGCATCACCGACCGGGTCCTGCACGGCTCGCAGGCCCTGTTCGGCTGGGAGATCCGCCCGCTGCCGCTGGACGACCTGTCGGGCCTGGGGTTCCGGCCCGGCGCCACGAGCGGTCCCGCCTTCCACCGGGCGGTCCTGCGGATCGGCGCGCCCGCCGACGGGTTCCTCGCCCTGCCCGGCTGGGAGAAGGGAATGGTGTGGCTGAACGGTTTCCTGCTCGGCCGCTACTGGTCGGTCGGGCCGCAGCGCACCCTCTACGCCCCGAGTCCACTGTGGAGGACCGGGGAGAACGAGCTGATAGTCCTGGAGCTCCACCGGCGCGGCGGTTCGACCGAACTCCGCTCGGAGCCCGACCTGGGCTGATCACGCTCGGCGGTGCTGTGGAAGACCGCGACTTCCTGCTGCACGAGCGCGATCGTGTCGCGGACGGTCCGCAGCGGAAGGTCCGTGAGATCCACGCCATCGATTGCCAGCCGTCGCGCTGTGGGGTCGTAGAACCGCAGCAGCAGCCTGGTCAGCGTGGACTTGCCCGCCCCGCTGGGGCCGGTGACCATGACGAAATCGCCGGGCCAGACCTGCAGGCCGAAGCCCGCGAGCACCGGGCGGTCGGCGGCCGGGTAGCGGAATTCGACGCTCTCAAAGCGAATTCCCCTGTTCCGACCAGCGGGCAGCTGCCGGCTGCCGTCATGAACGCGGCAGCGCTCAAGCCCGGGAACGGAATTCCGAGCGCGTTTCCACGCTCCGGTCAGGCGGCTCCCAGCGTCAGTCGCCGCACCGCCGGTCGGGGAGCACTTCGCCACAGAGGACCCAGGTGTCGCCGCGGCGGACCCAGTGCAGCGGCTCTGGCCGTGGCGGCCAGGCCAGCAGGTAGCGGTCGCAGAGCTCGTTCATGGTCCGCACGTACTCGGCCACCGCACGCAGCCAGTGCTCGGTTCGCATGACCGTCACCCCAGTTCGAGGTCGTACCTCAGTTCGTCGAGCCGCTGCCCCCACTGCCGGACGGTTTTCCGCTCGGTGCAGCGGAATCCGGCGTCCAGGTAAAGCCGGGCGGCCGTCTCCAGCGGGTCGACGGTCCACAACTTCACGCGTTCGAAACCGCGCTCGCGCGCGTGATCCAGCAAGGCGTGCAACAGCTTCCGGCCGACTCCGCCGCCCCTCGCTGCCGGGTCGACCAGGAACCAGCGGAGCTGCGCGACGCGGTCACCTTCGTCTGTGAGCGCGACGGTGCCGACGGTTTCGTCGTCGCGCTCGGCGACCCACAGCCAGCCGGGTTCGACGCCCGGCTCGTCCCGCGCCTCGCCCAGGGCCGCGGCGAATGCGGCCAGACCGTGCGCGACGTGCGCCTCGAAGCGTTCGTCGAAGTCGTACTCCCGCGCGTAGAACTCGCTGTGCATGGTCAGCACGGTGCCCAGGTCGCCGGGGCGCGGACCGATCCGGATGCTGATCTCGGGCGACATGCGCAACTCCAGTAGACTGAAACAGTCGTTTCAGTCGTAGGCTAGCAGCCTGACCAGCATTGGAACAGGGGCGACGATGACCCAGCGGGACGACGGCCGCCGCGGCGAACTGCTCGCGAAGCTCCTGGAGTACTCCGCGACGCACGGGCTTTCCGAGGTGTCGCTGCGGCCGCTGGCGGCGGCGGTCGGCTCCAGCCCGCGCATGCTGCTGTACTTCTTCGGCTCCAAGGACGGGCTGGTCAAGGAAGTCCACCGGCACGCCCGCGACGTCCAGCTCCGGCTGCTCGCCGACACCCTCGACGACTGCACGGACCGGACCGAGGCGCTGCGCGCGCTGTGGCGCTGGCTCGGTGATCCGGCGCACCAAAACGTGATCCGGTTTTTCTTCGAGAGCTATGCGCGTTCGCTGCACGCCCGCGGCGGCGCGTGGGACGGTTTCGGCGAGACGAGCGTCCGCGAATGGCTTCCCCGGCTCCAGCAGGCCCTCGGCAGCTCCGATGCCGAGGCGACGCTGGCGCTGGCGGCGCTGCGCGGCCTGCTGCTCGACCTGCTCGCCACCGGCGACACCGCCCGCGTCGCGGCCGCCTTCGAGGAGCTGCTGGGCAAGCTCTGAGGCGTACCGGGTGCCCGCATCGTGAGATGGTCGGCGCGCCGGAATATCTCGTTCCGCCACAACGTCCATGCCCGTCGTGAGCCATCTCTTCGAACCGATCAAGCTGCGTGACGTCGTCATCCGGAACCGTGCGTGGGTCTCGCCGATGTGCCAGTACTCGGCCACCGACGGTGTGCCCGACGACTGGCACCTAGTGCACCTCGGCCAGTTCGCCACCGGCGGTGCCGGGCTGATCATCAGCGAGGCGACCGCGGTGGTACCGGAAGGCCGGATCAGCCCGCACGACACCGGGCTGTGGAACGACGAGCAGGTCGCGGCGTGGCAGCGCATCAACGACTTCCTGCACGCGCAGGGCGCGGCGACCGCGGTGCAGCTCGCGCACGCCGGCCGCAAAGCGTCGACGACCCCGCCGTGGGAGGGCGGCCAGTCGGTGCCGCCGTCCGAGGGCGGTTGGCAGTCGGTCAGTTCGACCGGCAACGCCTTCGGCACCCAGGCCGCGCCGCGCGCGCTGACCGAAGCCGAGGTCGCCGAGCTGCCCGAGCAGTTCGCGGCGGCGGCGCGCCGGGCGGAAGCGGCGGGCTTCGACGTCGTCGAGCTGCACTTCGCGCACGGCTACCTGGCGCACCAGTTCTACTCCCCGCTGGTCAACGACCGGACCGACCGCTACGGCGGCGACTTCGACAACCGGGTGCGGGCCCTGCTGGAGATCACCGAAGCCGTGCGCGCGGCCTGGCCGGCCGACAAGCCGCTGATCGTCCGCCTCTCGGCGACCGACTGGGTCGACGGCGGCTGGACCGGCGACGACTCGGTGCGGCTGTCGACGCTGCTGGCGGAGCGCGGGGTGGACCTCATCGACGTCTCGACGGGCGGCGCGGTGCCCAAGGCCGACATCCCGATCGGCGCTGGCTACCAGGTGCGCTTCGCCCGCCAGATCCGCGCGGAGACGGACATCCCGACGGCGGCAGTCGGCCTGATCACCTCGCCGGAGCAGGCGGAGGAGATCGTCGCGTCCGGCTCGGCGGACGCGGTGCTGCTCGGCCGCGAACTCCTCCGGGACCCGCACTGGCCGCTGCAAGCGGCAGACCTCCTGCACGCGGACAACATCTGGCCCAAGCAATACGAACGAGCCCGCCGCGTCTGACCCTTGCCGGGACCGGTCTGGCCTGAGCACGGGGCCGTGAGTCTTTTGTGTTGCGGATGGAAGCCCAACAGACGCACGGCCCCGGACCTGCGGAAGCAGGGCTCTAGCTACCGGCCGTGATCTTCGGCGTGAGCACGGTGCCGAGGGCGGCGGGCTCGATCGCGGAGATCCTCCGCGCCGTCTCGCCACCCGGGCCATGCCGACGGTGATCGCGGTCGCCGTGCCAGCGGTGCGCTGCGGATCGCCCGCCGCATTGCGGAGGCCAAGCCAGACGGCCGGTTCCGAACGCGCGAAGAACCGCGCGAGCAGGCGCAGCGCGAACGGGCGCACCACGCGCGCGGCGAGCACGAACGGGCGCAGCACAAGCGCGGCGCAGCACGAACGGGCGCAGCACGAACGGCGCAGCACGAGCGCGGCGAGCATTGACGCGAGCAGGATCGCGCCGACAACGCCGATGACGGCTCGCACCAGGCCGATGATCCGCGCGGTGTTCGACGAACTGGGATCCGCCGTGGCGATGACCTGTACCACGGAAATGACGAGGCAGCCGAAGCCGAGGAAATTCCGGCTGCGCTTGGTCACGCGCGACACGACCGCGTCCATGCGCAGCGCCGCGCGCCGAGAGGACGCCGTGGTCCGAGCGGTGGCTCGAGGGCTGTCGAACGCGGAGATCGGGGCGGAGCTGGCGATGAGCGAGGGCACGGTGAACGTCCACGCCAGCCGGGCCCTGGCGAAGCTGAACCTGACCAACCGCGCAGCTGGCCCTGCTCGTCCCCGACGAGCTGGCCCTACTCGTCCGCGACGCGGGCCGCTGAACCTGTTCCCAGCTGTAACGCCCGTGAGCACTTTCGGGTGCTGCAACAGCGGCTGTTCCGGAACGTGTTTGTTGAAGCGAACGGACTGTTCGCGCCACCTACCGAGGCGAACAGTCCGTTCGCTTCAACCCAGCAGCCCGGCAGCACGTCAGGTGAATGACGTGAACGGACCGTTCGTGCCGTCTACGGTGGCGAACAGTCCGTTCGCTTCACACCGCTTGGCGAGGCGGAACCAGACCGCTCAGGCTGGGGCTGCCATCGGAACCTCCAGGTAGGACGAGTTCCCACAAATGCCCCACAACTCCCGAAAACGCCCGAAAGCACTCACGGATCCGGCGCTACTCGGCGAGTTGGGCCTGCCACATCCAGTGCGACTTCTCCAGCTCCCGCGCGATGCCGATCAGCAGGTCCTGGGTCACCAGATCGGTCTTGTCGGTCTCGTCGATGCGCTCGCGGAGCCGACGGTTCAGCTCCGCCAACGTGTTCGTGATCGCCTGAACCACCTCGCGATCGCTGCGCCAGTTCGAGTCGAACTTCGGCACCCCGGAGCCGTCGGCGACCGTCGAGGCGCGCCCGTCCGGCGAGATGCCGATGGCGGCGGCGCGCTCCGCGACGTCGTCGGCGAAGCCGCGCGCGGTGGTGACCAGCTCGTCCAGGTGAAGGTGCACGTCGTGGAACAACCTGCCGACGACGTTCCAGTGCGCCTGCTTCGCCACCAGGTGCAGGTCGATCATGTCCAGCAGCGTGCCCTGCAGCACCTTGCCGGTGATCTCCCGGTCCTGGTCGGCCAACGGGCTGGTGATCGGGGCCTTCTTCGAAGCGGTCTTCTGAGCCATGAGCGCTGCTACCTCCTCGAACGCGAGCAGACCCTTCGAGGGTGCTGCCTGTGAGGTACCCACGCACTTCGAAGCGGTATGCAGGGCCGTGGGGATCTGTCGCGAGCGCCACACCGCTCAACCCACCTGCGCGGACATCGTCTGGCGAGGGCAATCTCGAAGCCGCAGGTCATGCACGCAGCCCGGGCTTGCGCCCGAGGTTCCGCCACCCGCACCGCCAAGCAGGAGATCAGCTGCGGTTGGCGAAGTCGACCACCTGGTGGCCGATGGCGCGGAGGACGTTCGCCACCTTCTCGTCCGCACACTCGCCTCCGGTCTCGAATTGCGTTTCGGCCGAGTTCACCGCTCCGCCGAGCGGCGTCGGCCAGCCTCGCAGGGCGTGCACCACCGAGCGGAGCGCCTGCAGCGTAGTGACCGTCGCCTGCCAGCCGTAGGCGATGCCGATGCAGCCCACCGCTCGCCCGTCCAGGTAGGGGCGGTCGTCGCCGCGCAGGTCTTCTGCGTAGTCCAGGGCGTTCTTGATCAGTCCGGAGATCGTGCCGTGGTAGCCCGGCGAGGCGAGGATGACGCCGTCCGCGGTGCGCAGGGCGTCCACCAGCTCCAGTGCGTTGTCGGTGCGTTCGGTCAGTTGCGGGTCGTAGAACGGCATCGACAGGCTGCTGCCCGTGATCGCGTGGACCTTCGCCCCCGCTTCACGCGCCCCGGCGAGCGCGGCGTTCAGGGCTCGCTCGGACTGCGAATCCGGTCGGACCGATCCGCCGATCCCCACCACGGTCACCGTCATGCACTGATCCTTTCACCAGAAGCTGCACCTGTCGCCCCTCGCAGGACTTCCCGCCACGCTACGACTTAGAGCTCGCTCGAGGTCAAAGCCGACCCGTCGTGTCCCACACCACAGCTACCTGCGGGTAACCTCAGCAGAACCTGTCACCTTCCCGGGGAGGTCACGCCGATGCCGAAGGTCCTCGAACTGGTACAGCCGACGCTGGAGGCCGCCGCCGTCCGCGGCATCTTCTCGCTCCCCCAGCCTGTGCGACGCCTCCTCGCTGGGCGGCCGATCCGGCTGGACGACCAGGAGCTCGCCCTCGACGCCCAACTCCTGCTCAAGCTGCAGCGACTCAGCGGCCAGGAACAGCTTGCCGCGGCCACGCCCGAGCTCGCCCGCGCGGGCATGCGGCGGTCGACCAAGATCACTTCCATGTTCGCGGTGCCCGGCGTGGTGGTGGCGGACCGGAGCATCCCGACCGAGGCGGGCGAGCTCGCGGCACGGCTGTACCGGCCGCGCGAGCTCACCGAAGCCGGACCGCTGCTGGTCTTCTTCCACGGCGGCGGCTGGGTCATCGGCAACCTGGACAGCCACGACGACCTATGCCGGTTCCTCGCCAAGCACGCCGGCATCCGGGTGCTGTCGGTGGACTATCGCCTCGCGCCGGAGTTCCCGTTCCCGGCCGCCCTGGACGACTGCATCGACGCCTACCGGTACGCCGTCGACAACGCCGCCGAGCTGGGCACCAGCAGCGAATTGGTCGCGGTCGGCGGCGACAGCGCGGGCGGCAACCTGGCCACCTCGGTCGCCCTGCACGCCACCCGGTCCGGGCTGGTGAAGCCGGTGTTCCAACTGCTGATCTACCCCGCCGTGGACGCGACCACGCGGCGGCGGTCGCGCGAGCTGTTCGGCAAGGGGTTCCTGCTCACCGACGGCGACATGAACTGGTTCATGGACCACTACGCGCCCGACCTGGACGTGCGCCACGACCCGCGGCTTTCGGTGCTGCTCGCCGAGGACCTCAGCGGGTTGCCGGCGGCGCACATCGTCACGGCTGGGTTCGACCCGCTGCGCGACGAGGCCGAGGCCTACGCGCAGCGGCTGGCGGACGCCGGGGTGCCAGTGATCGCCCGGCGGTTCCCGGACCTGATCCACGGCTTCGCCAACCTCCGCCCGATCGGCGGCCGGTTCCAGGAGGCGCTGTTCGAGATCGTCGGCACCCTCCGCGCCGCCCTGTCGCTGCAGAAGACCTGATCCGCTCACGAGCGGTTTGCGGTATGGCTGCTTGGGAAGTGGTCGTCCAAGGTGCGGTGGGGCGGGGTTTCTGCCTTTGAAACGGCGATGCCACCTGTCCACACGCCGCAGCCTGTGAAGTGAACGGACCGTTCACCTCACACCACGACAGCGTGAGAGCGGCAGGAACCCGTGAGGCGAACGGATCCTCCACGTCCATAGACGTCACAAACGGTCCGTTCGCTTCACGCCGCACCTTCCAGAACAGCCTCCACAGTCCCGCCAAACGCGCTCATGGGCACTCCCGCAGTTCGAACCCGAGTGCTCAGTGGCGGTGATCCGCGTGGCCGCGCTACGAGCGGCGAGTTCGCGGGGTGACCGGTTTCCAGGCACCGGAATTGCGCGAGAGCTGAACCGCATCCGTATGCGGTCGCGTTTCTACAGGTCCGGAGCCGTGAGTCTTTTTCGTTGACATAGCTGCCCAAAAGGCTCACGGCCCCCGTTTCGTCAGTGGCCGAGGAGTTCGCGGAGGCGGTTGAGGAGGTCTTCGCGGTTGGCGCAGCCGAGGCGTTGCTTTATGCGGCTTATGTGGTGCTCCACCGTCTTCGCCGAGATGAACAGGCGCTTGCCGACCTGCTTGTAAGTCAACCCGGCGAGGACCAGTTCCGCGACTTCCTTCTCCCGCTCGCTGAGCAGGTCGGTCTCCGCCGACATCGCCCCACGCACCGCGCGCGGTCGCGGCGGCTTGCCTTGCAACGCCCGGGCGCATTCCAGCAGCGCGAGCATCGCGCGCCGATCGGCCGTGCGGATCGCCGCCTGCCCCGCCAGCCGCGCTCCGTCCCACGCCAGCCCGGCCGCGTGCAGCGCCCGCGCCGCCCGCTCCGCCTCGTCCTGGTCGACCTGACCCGCGAGTATTCGCAGCCACACGCCAGCGGCATCGGCCATCGCCGCCGCCAGCGGGTTGTGGTGCGCCATGCCGCCCAGCTCTCCCGCGAACTGCTGCGCTTCGTCCAGCTCTTCCAGCACAACCGCGGCCTGTAGGCGCTTCCACGTGAGCATCGATGTCCACAGCGGAGGGTTGCCGAGCCGGTCCAGCAGCGCTCGCGCCTCCGCCAGGTACGGCGCGATCCAATCCTGGTCCCGCAGCCGCGCCGTGGCGACCACGAGTTCTCCCAGCGGCAGCAGGTTGAACAGGTCCACCGAGTGCTCGGCGACGGCCTGCCGGGCCTGACCGCGAGCGGCGGCCAAAGCCGCCATGTCGTTGTCCCGGCTCGCGATGCCAGCCTCGATCGCGGTTGCCAGCAGCCGATCTCGCGCTGCCAGCTCGGCCACGGGGAGTTTCGCGCGGGCGGCCACCGTGTCGCCCCGCAACAGCGGCAACCACGCCGCCAGCAGCCGGTGCCGGTAGTGCAGCAGTGGGCCGCCGGAGCCGGAGCCGATCGCCTTGTCCAACGTGGACTGGACGACGTCCAGTTCGCCGCAGTGCAGCGCGACCAGTGCGGCGACCGCCGCCGGGCTATCCGGCACCAGGGCACCGCGCCCCACCGGCTCCGACAGCGATGCGGCGCGCACCAATGTGGACAGTGCCGTCGCGGCCGATCCCACGACCGATTCCCGGACTCCAGCGGCGAGTTGCGCGGCGGCACCGGTCATAGACGTCGGCGGCCCGGCGTCGTCGGTGGAACGCAGCAGCTCCTCGGCGTCGCCCAGCCGACCGGCTCCGATCAGGCCCACCGCTGCGAACGCCCGGTCTCCGGGCCAGCGCAACCGCCCCACCGACCACCCGCACAGTTCCGCCGAGCGCTCCAGCAGCCCCCGGTGCGCCAGGACGCTCGCCGCGACCTGCACGCCGAGCTCCTTGTCCGGCACCGAATCATCGACGATCACCTGATCGGCCAGCCGCAGCGCTTCGTCCAGATCACCAGCGACTGCGGCGGCGCGTGCCTGCCGCGCCGCCACCGAAGCGGGTGGAGTTCCGGCCGACACCGCTGCGGCGAGCAGCCGTCGCGCCAGGTGCGGCGCGGACTGCAAGGCCTCCTCGCCAGCCTTCTCGAACGCCGCCGCCAGGGTCGATTCCGGCAGCAACGCGATGTCTGCCCCGAGCAGCGGGCTGACCAGCGGCAGCACCGAACTACCGCGCGCCAGCTGGATTTCGACGAGGCGACGGGTCACCCGTAGCCGCAGTTCCCACGGCGTCAGCCGCAGCGAGGCCGCCCGGGCGATCGGCAGCAGCACGTCATCAGCGCCGACCAATCCGCCGGCCCGGATCGCCAGCAGCGCGGAACCAACTGCCTCTGGAGTGAGTTCCAGCAGCGCCGCGAGCAGGTCGGGGTGCGGGGTCGCGCCGACCGCCATCGCCGTCACGCACTCCGAGCCGGCTTCGCCGAGCTGGTCCAGGTCGTGCTGGAACTGGTCGAGCGCGCGGGACGGCAGCTCCGCCGTGCCCGGCTCGGCGGTCGCGAGCACCCTGCTCACGTAGCGCGGGACGCCCCCGGTCTGCGCGTGCAACCAGCCGATCCAATCCGGCGCCGCCCATCCGGCCTGCGCCGCGATCTCCTCGCGCCCGAGCGCGGCGAGCAGCACCGGCGCGCCGAGGTCGCCGATCAGCTCCGCCAACGCCGCAGGTCGCGGCCCCGGCCGGTAGGCGACGATCAATCGCGCCCCGGGCCGCCGGGCGATCTCGCGGAGCTCGCCGAGCACCGTTTCGCCCAGCCGGTGGGCGTCGTCGACCAGCACGGCGCCTTCGTCGGCCCGGGCGAGCTCGTTCGTGCCGAACACCGCCACCCCAGCGTCGCGGTAGGTGCGCGCGAGCTGCTCCAGCAGCACCGTCTTTCCATATCCCCCGGCGCCCTGGATCCCAGCGACGAGCGACGCGGTCGGGTCCGCGGCGACCGCCGACCGCAGCCCGGCCGCGTGCCCGTCCGGCATCGGGGCGGGACGGGGGGTCGTCGAGTGGTTCACGCCTGGAATCCTTGTCATCCGGGTCACTGGCGCATGTGCTGGATCGCGCCGAGCACGCCGCTGAAACCATTGGGCAGCAAGAAGGTGAGCAGCAGGCCACCGATGATCAGCACGACGGCCACCGACAGCTTAATGATCTTGATCCGGCGGGCGCGATCCTCGTCCCGTGGTTCCAGCGGCATCGGCTCCACCTCGACCGGCGGACGCGGCGCGGCCACCGGTTCGGCGTCGAGGTCGAACGATTCGTCGGGGCCCTCGATGCGCATCAGCACGCTGGTCTCGGCCACTGAACCTTCGTCCGTGTCGGCCGACAGCACCTGCACCGCCGCCAGCGCCGCCCCACCGGCCGCGGCCAACTCGGGCGCGACGTCGACCTGCGGCTGCATCTTCAACCGCTCGGCCACCAGCTTCTTCAGCAGCGGGGTGCGCGAAGTTCCGCCTGCCAGCACCACGGAATCGAGGTCGTCCGGCGACAGCGTTGCCGACTGCACCGCCTGCAGGATCAGCTCGGGCACCCGCTCCAGATGCGGCCGAGCGAGCTGTTCGTACCGCGAGCGAGATAATGCGAATTCTGTTCGCATCCCTGGCAGTTCTACCCGCAGCTGCACGCTCGGCTGGCGCGACAACGCTTCCTTTGCCCGAACGCACTCGGCACGCAGGTGCGCGAGGGCAGCCCGCTGGTTGAGGTCGCCGAGGTCCAGCGCGTCCAGCCGGTCACCGAATTCGGCGCGCACGATGGCGAAGATCTCGTCGTCCAGGTCCTGGCCGCTGGGGTGATCGGCATTCAGCGGCGAGCCGACCACCTCGAACCCGGGCGCCCGCCGCCGCAGCACCGTCGCGTCGAAGCCGCTGCCGCCAACGTTGGCGACGACGACCGGTTCGTGCTCGGAAACGCATTGCTTGGCCGCGTAGTCCAGGGCGACCGCCATCGGCTCGGCCACCATCGTGACGTCCGTCAGCCCCAGCTGGACCAACGCCTGGTGGACGAGCCGGGTGCGATGCGGACCCCAGGTGGCGCTGTGCGCGATGGCGATGTGCTCGGCGGGATGCCCCTGCCGGTGCGCGACCGCGTCGGCCACCCACTCGATCATCGTGGCGGCCAGCCGCTGCGCCGGGATGAACTCGCTGCCCACCAAGACCGGCAGGTCGTCGCCCAGCCGCGCGGTGAAGCCGCGCGTGACCCATTCGTGGTGGGCGATCTCCTGCCGCTGGGCCGTTTCCCCGGCCACGAACGACCCGTCCTGCACCTTGCACAGCACCGTCGGCACCACCGGACCGGCCTCCAGCGCGACCGGCACGGCCGATGCCCACCGGCTACCGTCGCGGCGGGCGATGGCAGCCGTGGTCGCCGTAGCCCCCAGATGAATGCCCAAGACGTAAGGCATGCAATCCCTTCGCGTTACCGAATCGGCCACCAACGGGCGATGCCCCCGTGGCGCAGGGTGGACACAATTTAGCGTGCACTCGGTTACACACAGGTGTCGGATACCCCAAGCTACCCCCCAAAGGATCACCTACAGGATCCCCTAATAGAGACCCTGATAACTAGGAGTCGTTCCCGATGGACAGGGGCGCTCGCGCCCCTACGGTGATCAACACAGGAGTGAGGGACCGCATGACCTCACTCGGACACCCATCCGAGTACCGCTGAGCATCGGGAGGCCCAACGATGGTGAACCCTCAGCACGCGAGCGGTCATGCCGAGTCCTCCACCCCCGACCCCGGGAGGCACTCCACCACCAGCCAATCGGACGAGCCGACGCTGTACGAGTTCCTCACTCGCCTCGTCAGCGACCCGGCCGCCCGGTCGGCCTTCGACGCCGATCCGCAAGCCACGCTGGGTCAGGCCGGCCTCGGGGGCATGACCGCGACAGACGTACTCCAAGCCACGTCACTGGTTCTCGACTACGCGCCGGTCGAGGTCGTGGCGAAGTACGACCGCTCACTCCAGAGCAGCGTCGAGCAGTTCGCTGCGAGCGCCCAGCACGTCGCGATCAACCAACTGCATCCCGCACATCCAATCGAGCAGGAAGAACTGACCATGCTGAAGCCCACCCCCGCCGACTACGGCAAGGACAACGACGTCGACGCCACCCTGCCGCCGGCTCCGGCCCCGGCCCCGGCTCCGGCTCCGGCCCCGGCTCCGTCGAACAAGGTCGATATCGACGTCGAGAAGAACTACACGGACTCGTTCAACCTGGTCAGCGTCCACGACGTCGCCAGCAACAACGACATCGCCAACGGCAACATCGTCGGCAGCATCGTGGGCAGCAACGTCACCCAGGCCAACGAGACCGCCACCCACGTCTTCGACACCAGCGTCGACCTGACCGGCGGTGCCGGCTCCATCGTCCACGACGACGTGGTCAACATCGTTGGCAACGCGATCGACGTCGACGTCCTGAACGTCCTCAACAAGGCCCCGGTCGTCGGCGACATCACCGCCAACGTCACCAATGTGGTGGGCGACGTGACCGGTGGCGACGTGACCGTTGGCGACGTGACCGGTGTCGACGTCACCTCGATCGTTGCCAACGCCCCGGTCGTTGCCAACTGCCAACGCCCCGGTCGTGGGCAACGTGGTCGGCGACATCACCCCGACCGTGGCCAACGTCCCGGTCGCCGGCGATCTGGTCGTCAACGTCGCCAGTGGCAACATCACCAACGTGGGCGGCGTCGTTGACGACGTGACCAACGTCGCCGGCAACGTGCCGGTCGTCGGTGGCGTGCCCGCTGGCGACGTCTCCGCCCTGCCGGTCGAGGACGGGACCTCCGGGCTGCCGGCCGGTGACGCGACCTCCGCCCTGTCGGCCCCGAGTGACCTGCCGGTCGTCGGTGGCGGCGCCGAGAGCGTGGCGCACACCGCCGCCCTGCCGCTAGACCTGGGTCTCTGAACCTGAACGCAGTGAGCGACTGAATGCCGGGATTCGCGACATAGCGGATCCCGGCATTTCACGCGTTCCATCCCCGAATTACAGGCCTTTTTGGCTCTCCTGACGTATGTGTGGGTTAAGTGCGCCCGGGGAGGGTGAGTGTCGGGCCGCCGAGGTTGAGCATGACGAGGGCGATCAGGGCCTGGGGCGTGTGGAACCCGAAGGCCATGCGGGTGAAGAGTCTGATCTTGGTGTTAGTGGACTCGATCAGGCCCTGAGACAGCCCGTGCTCCAGGCTGGCCTCGATGGACGCGCGGATGCGGACCACGGACTTGCAGAGCTTCTGGATGGGTTCCAGGGTGCTGCGCCCGGCCTCTTTGATCCAGGCGTCGAGGATGCGTTTGCCCTGCTTACCCCTGGCTTGGAAGACGATGCGGAGTTTCTCTTTGAACGCGTAGGCCTCGTGGAGGCGGGGGCTGGAAGCCGTGATCCACTTCAGGGTGAGGCTTTGGTCCTGGGTGAGGTTGTCGGGATTTTTCAGCAGGGAGTAGCGGGCGTTTTTGAACTCCCTGGCCAGGTCCTGCCGTGGGGTTTCCGGCTTCGGATCATCGGCAGTGGGGCGGCCGACACGACGGTCCTGTTCTGCGCGTTCGGTGTCGGCGAGTGCTTTGAGGGCACGCCATTCCTGGCGGCGGACGGTATCGATGGCGTCGGTGGCCCAGGCCACGATGTGAAACGGGTCGGCGCACAAGATCGCTTGCGGGGCGCGTTGTGTGACCGTCGAGGCGATCCAGTGCGCCGCGTCAGCGCTGACGTGGGTCAAGGCCGCGGTGCGTTCGGGTCCGAGTTCGTCGAAGAACGTGCTCAACGTGGCGGCGCCCAGGCCCGGCGCGGCCCAGATGACCCGACCGGTGTCGTGGTCGACCACGATCGTCAGATAGCGATGGTTCTTCTTATAGGAAACCTCGTCGATCCCGATCTTGCGGACCCCGTCGAGCAGGTCGATCTCAGCGGAGATGTCGGCCCAGACCCGGTCGATGACCGACCCGACCGTTTTCCATGCGATTCGCAGCAACTCCCGCACGGTTGACTTCGAGGTTCGCACCGCCAGCCACGCCACCTGGGCGTCAAAGACAAGCGTGTGCCCGGCACCATGCCGAGCCCAGGGCACCCGAGCCACAGTCACCCCGTGCTCGGCACAGCGCACCCTGGGCGCGTCGGCTGCCAGCCACATCTGCGTCAGCCCGCAATCCACACTCCGCCACTCACGGTGCGGCCAGGACGGCCTTCTTCGAAAGCCACACGCTCGATCACGGTCCTGTCGTCCAGACCCGCCATCGCGCGCCATACACTGACATCCGGCACGTCGTTCGCTCCCTGATCAGCTTGTTGATCTCGCAACCAACAACCTAGCCCAAAGCGACGGCGTGCCTTCATCTTCCGGACCCAACCCCAGGCCACACGCCCACTAATCGATCACAAGAGCCGCCTTTTTGCACTCCCCGGACCCGTCGGCGATGTGAGTTCAGCCGTTTGGGTTTCTCTAATCGCTGCGGCACGCCACAATCGACGCCGTGATCGAGACGGCGTTGGTAGAACTGATCGATCGCGCGACTGCGGAATGTGCCGAGCAGCAACGCGCCGATCTGCATGGTCGACTGCGGCAAATCCGCACCCGCGTGCTCGACCCGACGCAGCTCGTGCTGGTCGTCGGCGAGTCGAAGCAGGGCAAGAGCGCCCTGGTCAACGCGATCGTGAACGCGCCCGTGTGCGCCTCCGGCGACGACGTCACCACCGTCGTGCCCACCCTCGTCCGGCACTCCGACGAACCGAGCGCCCTGCTCATCGAGCACGAGCCGGCGCAGGGCCCGGCCGCCCTGGATCGTGTTCCGGTCCCCATCGAGCAGGTCAACGAGCAGCTGGAACGCGCCCTCGCACACGGCCGCCCGGTCACCCGCAGCGAGATCGGCATCCCCCGCGCCGTGTTGCAGAACGGCCTCGCACTGATGGACACCCCCGGCGTCGGCAGCGTGTCCTCGTCGCTGACCTCCACCACGCTCTCCGTGGTCGCAGAAGCCGACGCGCTCCTGATGGTCTCCGACGCCACCCAGGAACTCACCACCAACGAGCTGGCATTCCTCAAGCAGGCCACCGCGTTGTGCCCGAACGTCGCGCTCGTGCTGCCGAAGATCGACCGGACCCCGCACTGGCGGAAAGTCCTCGAGGTCAACCGGAAACACCTGGACAACGCAGGTATAGCGGCCAAGATTTTCCCGGTTTCGGCCAACATCCGGATGCGCGCGATGCAGGCCAAGAACACCAACCTCAACGCCGAATCCGGGTTCCCGCCGCTGCTGGAATTCCTCAAGGAAATGGCCGGCAAGCACGAGAACCTGACCCGGCGCCTAGTGGCGCACAACGTCACCGAGGCGCTCACCCAGATCAACGACGCGCTGCGCACCGAACTCGCGGCGCAGAACCCGCGCACCGCAGCGGAAACCCTGGTCGAGCTGGAAAATGCGCAGCGCCGCGCCGAAGACCTCCGGCGCGTCTCAAGCCGCTGGCAGAAGGCGCTCAACGACGGCATCTCCGAGCTGTTCACCGACATCGAGTTCGACTTCCGGGAACGCAGCTGGGCGGTGCTGCACCAGGTCAACGAGGCCTTCGAGACCGCGGATCCCATCGAGGTCTGGGATGAATTCCTGGACTGGCTCTCCGCCCGGCTCACCGACGCGATCGTCGAAACCTTCGAGTGGATGGAGCTGCGCCAGGCCAAGCTAGCCGAGCACGTCGCCGACGAGATGCTGGCCGAGCACGGCGGGGCCATCCCCGAGCTGGTGCGGCTCACCCGGCCGGACCCGCTGGACGAGGTGCCCGAGCCGAAGCTGCCACCCGGCTCCGAGTACAAGCGCTTCGACCAGTTCCTCACCGGCTTGCGCGGGTCCTACGGCGGGGTGCTGATGTTCGGCATGTTCACCACGGCGGTGTTCGGCCTGGGCCTGATCAACGTGGTATCCATCTCGGCGGGCGTGCTGCTGGGCCTCAAGAGCCTCGGCGAGGACAAGGACACGCGGCTTCGCCGCCGCCAGGTCGAAGCCAAGAGCGTCGTGCAGCAGGTCGTCTTCCACGTGAACAAGGAGGCCAAGGACGCCATCCGCGGGGTTCACCGGGGCCTGCACACGCACTACACGGGCATCACCGAGGATGCCCAGATGGAAATCAGCCGGGCCATCCAGAAAATCAAGCGATCTGCGGAGCGCAGCGCGGTCGACCGCGACCAGCGGGCCAGGGACATCCGGCAGAAGCTGGAGGAGATCGCGGTGCTGCAGCGGCGCGCCACGATGCTGACCCAGAACCGGATCACCGCGGCATGAGCGGCGATGCCCTGCTGGATCGCGCGCGAGCGCTGCTGATCCGCACCATGACGTTCTACCGGGACGATCCGCGCACCTCGACGTGGCTGCGCGGCCGGCTGGAACGGCTCGACCAGCCGCTGCGCATCGCCGTCGGCGGACGGGTGAAGGCGGGCAAGTCCACGCTGATCAACGCGCTGGTCGGTGCGGAGCTCGCGCCCACCGATGCCGAGGAACGCACCCAGGTCAACACCTTCTACCAGTACGGGCCGGAACCGAAGATCCTGGTGCACACCCCGCACGGCGCGGTGCAGAACGTTCCTGTGTCCACTTTGGACGCCGGGATTATTCGCGACCTGCAGCACTGGCGGCCGGACGAGGTGGCCCGGCTGGTCATCGAGTCACCGACGCCGGGCCTGCAGGCCATCACGCTGATCGAGACGCCCGGCGTCGCGTCCGCGGCGGTGCAGGAGACCGGGCGGTCGGCGCTCGCGCAGATCCTGTCCGAAGCCGACGCGGTGCTGTACCTGACGCGGTACCCGCGGCAGGCCGACCTGCAATTCCTGCAGTCCGTCAACGAATTACAGACGGCCCGGTGCGCGCCGATCAACACGATCGTCGCGTTCTCGCGCGCCGACGAGACCGGCAGCGGCGGACCGGAAGCGCTGCAAGCGGCCGAGCGAATCGCCGAGCGCTACCGCAACGACCCCACGCTGCGGTCTTTCGCGCAGCACCTCATCCCGGTCATCGGGCTGCTCGGGCAGGCCGTCGCGACGATGACCGACGAGAACTTCCTGGCGCTGGGCAACCTTTCCCGGCTATCCCAGAACGACCAGGACGAGCTGATGCTGTCGGCGGACCGGTTCATCAACAGCGGCATGGAATCGACGCCGGGCCCCGTCCGGCAGCGGCTGCTCGAACGGTTCGGGCATTACGGCATCGAGCGGGCACTGACGTTGATGCGCAGCGGCGTGACGGAGCGGAAGAAGCTGCAGGCCGCACTACTCGACGAAAGCGGTTTGAACCTGCTGCAGGAAACCGTGCACCAGCAGTTCGTGGAGCGGCAGGACGCATTGCGGGCGCGATCGGCATTGCTGGCCGTCGACATGGTGTCGCGCGCCAATCCCCGGCCCGGCGTGCAGCAGTTGCGCGGCGAGTTCGAGCGGCTGCTGGCAAACGCGCACGAGTGGAACGAGCTGCGGCTGCTGTCGGCGATGGATTCCGGCCAGGTGCGATTCGCCCGTCCGCTCCAGGCGGAAGCGAAGCGGCTGCTGGGAGCGTTCGGCAATGCGCCGTACGCGCGGCTCGGCCGGGACGAGACGGCGTTGGCGGTGGACCTGGCCGACGAGTCGGCGGCAGCGTTGGCGCGCTGGCGGGAGCAGTCGGTGAACCCGCTACACGACCGGCAGCACCGCGAAGCGGTCCGCACGGTCCTGCGCAGCTGCGAACGCCTGATCATCCACCAGGTCCACGGCCCGCAGCAGCAAACGCCGCAGCGCCAACCGAACCCACAACACCAGCAGGACTCGCAGCAACACCAGCAGGACTCGCAGCGCCACCAGCAAGGTCCGCAGCGCCACCAGCAGGACTCGCAGCGCCACCAGCAAGGTCCGCAGCGCCACCAGCAGGACTCGCAGCGCCACCAGCAAGGTCCGCAGCGCCACCAGCAGGACTCGCAGCGCCACCAGCAAGGTCCGCAGCGCCACCAGCAGGACTCGCAGCGCCACCAGCAGGACTCGCAGCACCAGCAGCAAGGTCCGCAGCACCAGCAGGGCCACCGGACCGCGCAGCGCCCGCATCCGCCCCAGAACGCCTCGGGCGCCCACGCGCGCGACTGAGGGGATCCGCTACCTAGGAGGAGTTGACATGTCGAGCGGAAACGAAGACGCCCACGTCGCCCGCCACCCAATCTCGATCGTCGGGTTGCTGGTGTGACGCGAACGGCCGGTTTACTCCGGTAGATGTCACAAACGGTCCGTTCACCTCACCCACGCAACCTCGATCGTCGGGTTGCTGGTGTGAAGCGAACGGTCCGTTCACCTCAATAGACGCAACAAGCGGTCCGTTCACCCGCGCCTTGCCAGGATTGCCCCGGAGAGTTCGGGCGCCCCGGAAGCTCTAGGGCATGTGGATAGCCTTGGCGCTTCAGAGGCACGAGCGAACTCACCACAACGCTGTACCGCGACATTCTCAAAAGCCGCTATAACGCCTAGTAATGCTCGCGGGTTGTTCCGCGGAGGACTCCTGCGGGACCGGTTGAGGCAGCTCGGTTGCTAAGGATCGGCAGTTGGGGCAATAGCCCCAGAACACGACTTCCGCTTCGTCGACGTCGTAGCCCGACGTCGATGATGGCGTCAGGCATGGGGCCGCGCCGTGGACGCAGTCCACATCCTCGGTTCGACCGCACCTGCGGCACACCAGGTGGTGGTGGTTGTCGGCGGTCCGGGTTTCGAAGCGCGCCGAGTGGCCAGCGGGCTCGATCCGTCGCAGCAGCCCGGCGTTGCGGCACGCGTTCAGCACGTCGTACACGGCCTGTGTGGACACCGAACCCAGCTGCCGACGCACCGCAGTCGCCACCTGGTCGGCCGTCGCGTGCGGGTGACCCGCCAGCCACTGCAGCACGGCAAGACGTGGTTTGGTGACCCGCAGTCCGGCGGCGCGCAGCCGTTTGCGCGGGTCGTCCGCGCTGGTGGCGTGGTCGCCATTGGTCGCGCTGTGGGTCATAGCGAGAACCAGTATGCCACCCCAAAAAATTGGTATGAACCAACAAAGGCCCGAATGAAGCATCGGATTGCTGCATCTGGTTCGCCCGCTGCGACCAATTGACCCAACCGCTCGGACGCGCCTGGCCGGCGTCGGTTCAGAGCTCCAGGTCGCGCAGCGTCGCGTGGAGCTGCTCGGTCAGGGGGCGACGGCGGGCCATCTCCCGGGCCGCCGCCGGATCCGGTGAGACCTTGTTCTCAGGAGTCACCAACTCGGCGGCGCGCTCCAACGAGTCGAACTCACCGAGCGCCCGCCACGCCAGCAGCACCGCGCCGAGCCCGGACCCGCCGCTGCCCTCGGCCAGCTCCAGGTCGAGGTCGAGCGCCGCAGCGATCGCGTCCGCCCACACCCTGCTGCGGAACCCGCCGCCGGTGACCCGCACCGCGCGCACCTCTGCCCCGGAATCGGCCACCGCGTCCCGCACCAGCGCGAGCTGCTGTGCGACGCCCTCGACCAGGGCGCGGGTCATCTCGGCCCGGCCGTGCGAGTGCCGCAACCCCACGAACGAGCCCGTCAGACCCGGCTCCCACCACGGGGCCCGCTCGCCGAGCAGGTACGGCAGGGCCATCAACCCGTTCGCCCCCGCTGGCACCGCAGCCGCCTCGTCGAGCAGGTCCGCGACGTCGACCCCGAAGGACTCCGCGGCCCACTGCGCGACCACCGCGCCGTTGCTCACGGCACCGCCGATCACCCAGAGCCCGTCACCCATCGCGTAGCTGAACGTCCGGCACCTGTCGTCGACGCCCGGCCGATCGCGGGTCACCCGCAGCGCCCCGCTGGTGCCGAGCGACAGCGCGGCGACACCGGAGCTGACCGCCCCGACGCCGAGGTTGGCCAGCGGACCGTCCCCGCCGCCGAGCACCACCGGCAGCCCGTCGGGCAGCCCGACAGCTTTGGCGACCTGCGGTTTCAGTGGCATCGCGTCGGTCGGCGCGTGGATCTCCGGCAGCTGGTCGGCCCGGATGCCCGCGACCTCCAGCGCCGGCTCGTGCCACTGCAGCGTCGCCATGTCCTGCAGGCCGCTGCCCGAACTCAGCGAGTACTCGGTGACGAACCCGCCCACGAAGTCGGCGACGACGAAGTCCTTCAGCGCGCACCACCGCACCACGTCACGGGTCAGGTCGGGGCGGCTCCCGGTCAACCAAGCCAGCTTCACCATGACCGACTGCGTGTGCACGGGCGTCCCGGTAGCCCGGTGCAGGGCCGCTGCCGCGTCCCCCTCGGACCTCAGCCGCGCCGCAACCTCTGCGGCCTGGGTGTCGGCCCAGTTGAACGACCGCGTGGCCGGAGCACCGGCCGAGTCGAGCCCGACCAGGGTGTGCATCGAGGTGCTGAACGACAGCGCCGCGACCGGGTGGTCGTGTTCCTTCGCCCAAGCCACGCACTCGGCCAACGCCTCGATCGCCGCGTCCCGGACCTGGACGGCGTTCTGCGTCGCCTCGCCGGGCGCCTCGGTGCGCAGCGGATACCGGCGCTCGGTCTGGTGCAGCACGTGAGCGTCGCTGCCCGCCGCGACGACCTTCGTCGCGGTGGTGCCGAGATCGATTCCGAGGACGACCGGAGGATGACTCATACCGCCAACGTATCCGCCGGATGCCGTAGGCAGGCCCCTCACGTCGAGGCCCCGCGTGGCCGCAAACCGAGCGAACCGAGCGAACCGAGCTTATCGAACGAATCGAACGAATCGAACGAATCGAACGAGAGGCTCGCAGCGATTGGATCGCTCTACGTGTACGTTCCACCGCCTTGCCACGCCATGCGGTACTCGGCTCCCGAGAGCCGATGGGCCACGAGCGCCAGGCCTACCTCCGGTCGCCTACCCACGCTCACGCGAAAACGACGAGGAGCCCCTCCAAAGATGGAGAATCCCGGCCCGGGCAAGATCAAACTCTGCCGACTTCTTGACTCATGACATGCGAAGCAACGGGCGCCTCCCTCCTGTGGCCAGGAAGAAGGCGCCCTTCAGTCGGCGTGCGAGGTCAGCCGATGCGCGTGATCCGGTCGGTCGCCGGTGGGGCGATGCCGGGGTTCGCGCTCAGGTACTCGTTGAACGCGTCCAGGTCGATCGGGCCGCCGGTCAGCTCGGTGCCGCCGGTCAACGCGCTGAACCCGTCCCCGCCTGCGGCGAGGAAGTTGTTCGCGCTGACCCGGTAGGTCGCGTCCGGCTGCACCGCTTGGCCGTCGATCGTGATGCCGGAGATCTTCGATCCGATCGGCGCGGACTCCGACCAGGTGTAGTGCAGGGTCGAGGACGGCTGGAGCACCCGCACCTGGACGCTGCCGTCCGGCTTCGGCTGCCACTGCTGCTCCAGCACGGCCTTGAGCTGCACACCGCTCAGGGTGATCGTCTGCATGATGTTGGCGAACGGCTGCACGGTGTAGGCCTCGCCGTAGGTCACCACGCCGTTGCCGTCCCCGGCAGGCGAGGACGGGTACTTCAGGTCGTCGCGGACGCCACCCGGGTTCATCAGGGCGATCTGGGCACCGGCGGACCTGGTGGCCGCCAGCTGCGCATCCGCGATCAGATTGCCCAGCGGCGATTCACCGGACGGCGCGGCGGCCCTCGTGATCTCCGCGCCGATCGTGCCCACCTGCCGGTCCCCGATCGGCTTCGACTTCTCCACGGCCTGGTCGACTAGCGTCTGCACCTGCCGGTCGCCCGGAATGTCCCGCGTCACGATGTGGTTCTGCGCCTTGATGGTGGACCGAACGATGTCCTTGGTGCGCCGGTCCACCTGAACGTCCAGAGTGGAAATAATCCGGCCGAACGACGAGCCCTGGATCATCGGCCGGGGCTGACCGGCCGGGTCGGTGACGCTGCACACGTACTGCTGGTGGCTGTGCGCGGTGAAGACCGCGTCCACCTTGGGCGAGATCTGCTCGGCGATCCGCCGGGCCGGGCCGGGGGTCGTGCGGCAGTCGTCCGGTCCGCCGCCTTCGGTGTTGTCGCCCTGGTGCATCGACACCACGATGGCCTTGACGCCGTGGCGGTCCAGTTCGTCGGCGTAGCGGTTGATCGCGTCGATCTCCGGGCCGACCTTCAGCCCCTTGATCCCGTCCGGGGCCACCAGAGTCGGCAGATCCTCAAGCGTCGCGCCGATGACGCCGACGGGAATGCCATTCATGTTGCTGATGGTGTAGGGCTTGAAAGCCGGCTGACCGGTCTGCTCGGCGGTCAGGTTCGCTGAGAGGAAGGGGAAGTTCGCACCGTTGTACTTCGGCTGGAACTGGCACCCGTCGACGGGGTGGCAGCCGCCGTTCTGGATGCGCTTCAGCTCGTTGTAGCCCTCGTCGAGCTCGTGGTTGCCCACGACGGAAGCCGTGATGCCCATCGTGTTCAGCACGTCGATGGTCGGCTCGTCGTGGAACAGCGCCGAAGACAGCGGCGATGCGCCGATGTTGTCGCCGGTGCTAAGCACCATCGAGTTCTTCACCTGGCCGCGCAGGTTCTTCAGGTGGGCGGCGAGGTAGGCGGCGCCACCAGCGTCGACGGTGTTGCCGTCGGCCAGCGTGACCTTCCCGGACGACCCGGTCGGCGGCTCCAGGTTGCCGTGCAGGTCGTTGAAGCTGAGCAGCCGGATGTTGGTGATGGCGGGATCGGCGGCGGCAGGCACCGCGCCGAGACCGACGGCGGCGCAAACTGCGACAGCCGAAACGGCAAGTCGCCGCAACGACCGGGAATGACGAATCATCAGGTTCCTCCAAAACGCGCACGCCCGCATCGGAGCGGAAAGGCGCTCGGCGCTGGAGCTTGCCCAATGTGGTCTATCCGAACCAGAAGTCGCCGCGAACCGTAACTGAACGGGGAACTACTTTTGGCTCCGCCCGACCCGATCAGGTCATGCGTGAAGGGCACCTTTGACGTTGGCCAAAGGTGCCCTTCACTCGACTAAGATCCACTTTGGAGTGTGGGTCAGTTCGCCAGAGTTTCGGCGATCTCGTAGGTGTTGAGCGCCGCGCCCTTGCGGAGGTTGTCACCGCAGACGAAGAAGTCCAGCGTGTTCGGGAAGTCCAGCGCCTGCCGGACCCGGCCCACGTAGGTCGGGTCGCCGCCGACCACACCCGCCGGGGTCGGGAACACGCCCTTGTCGTGGTCGTCTTGCAGCACGATCGTCGGCTGCGCCTCGAACACGCGGTGCGCCTGCTCGACGGTCACCTCGCGCTCGAAGGCGGCGTGCACCGCCAGCGAGTGCGTGGTCACCACCGGCACCCGCACGCAGGTCGCGGACACCTTCAGGTCCGGGATGCCGAGGATCTTGCGGGACTCGTTGCGGACCTTCAGCTCCTCCGAGGTCCAGCCGTCGTCCTTGCGCGAACCGGCCCACGGCACCACGTTGAGCGCCAGCGGCGCCTTGAACGGCGTCTCCTCCGGCAGCCCGGCCGCGGCCAGCGCCTCGGCGACGTCGCCAGCCCGCGAGCCGACTCCCTTGCCGGCCACCGCCGCGATCTCCGCGTACAGCCGGTCGATGCCTTCCTGCCCGGCGCCCGAAGCCGCCTGGTAGGACGAGACCACCAGCTCGCGGAGGCCGAATTCGCGGTGCAGCGCGCCCAGCGCGGCCATCATGGACAGCGTCGTGCAGTTGGGGTTCGCGATGATCCCCTTTGGACGCTCGTGGACCTTCGCCGGGTTGACCTCCGGCACCACCAGCGGCACGTCGGGATCCATCCGGAACGCGCCCGAGTTGTCCACCGCGATCGCGCCGCGCTCGGCGGCCACCGGTGCCCACTGCGCGGAGATCTCGTCCGGCACGTCGAACAGCGCGATGTCCACGCCGTCGAACGCCTCCGGCGCGAGCTCGACGACGGTGAGCTCCTCGCCGCGCACGGTGATCTTCTTGCCGGCGGACCGGGCCGAGGCGATCAGCCGGATCTCGCCCCACGGCACCGACTCGCGGCGATTGATGATGTCGATCATGACGGTGCCGACCGTGCCGGTCGCACCCACGATCGCCAGCGTCGGTGTCTTCTTCTCCTGGGCCATCAGCGGCCACTCCCTGCGTAAACCACGGCTTCCTCGTCGCCACCGAGCTCGAACGCGTCGTGCAGGGCGCTCACCGCGTCGTCGAGCTGGGTGTCGCGGATCAGCACCGAAATCCGGATCTCCGAGGTGTTGATGATGTCGATGTTCACCCCGGCGTTGGACAGCGCCTCGCAGAACGTCGCGGTGACGCCCGGGTGCGACCGCATCCCGGCGCCGACCAGCGAGACCTTGCCCACCTGGTCGTCGTAGACGACCTGCTCGAAGCCGACCTCGTCCTTGATCTTCTCCAGCTCGGCGACCGCCACCGCGCCGTTGCTGCGCGCCACCGTGAAGGTGATGTCGGTCAGCCCGGAAGCGGTGCTGGAGACGTTCTGCAACACCATGTCGATGTCGATCTCGGCGTCGGCGACCACGCGGAAGATCCGCCCCGCGACTCCGGGGTTGTCGGGCACACCGCGCACGGTGACCTTCGCCTCCGACCGGTCGTGCGAGACGCCGGTGATCATCGCCTGTTCCACGGAAAGGTCCTCCACTGAGCCGGACACGATCGTTCCGGGCTTGGGTGAGTAGGAAGAGCGGACGTGCAGCGGCACGCTGTAGCGGCGTGCGTACTCGACGGCGCGCAGGTGCAGCACCTTCGCTCCGGTGGCCGCCATTTCGAGCATCTCCTCGTAGGTGATGCGCTCCAGGTGCTTGGCGTTGGGCACGATGCGTGGATCGGCCGTGTACACGCCGTCGACGTCGGTGTAGATCTCGCACACGTCGGCGTTCATCGCGGCAGCCACGGCGACCGCCGTGGTGTCTGAGGAGCGTCGTGATGTCCTTGGTGTCCTGGGAGACGCCCTGGAAGCCGGCGACCAGGACGACCTGGCCCTGCTCCAGCGCCTCCTGCACCCGGCCCGGGCTGACGTCGATGATCCGCGCGTTCTGGTGCGCCGAGGTCGTGATCACACCGGCCTGCGAACCGGAGAACGAGCGGGCCTCCGCGCCGAGCGACTCGATCGCCATCGCGACCAGCGCGTTGGAGATCCGCTCCCCGGCGGTCAGCAGCATGTCGAGTTCCCGCTCCGGCGGAGCCGGGTTGACCTGTTTGGCGAGGTCGAGCAGCTCGTCTGTGGTGTCACCCATCGCAGAGCACACGACGACGACATCGTTGCCCGCCTTGCGGGTCTCAACGATGCGTTCGGCGACCCGTTTGATGCGATCAGCACTTTCGAGTGAGGAACCGCCGTACTTCTGGACGACGAGCGCCACGTGAAACAAACCTCCTCGACCGTGCGGTCGTCCCGGGCGCGGGTTGTCCCCGCACTGACACCGAGTGGACGAAGGAGCCCCGGCACACCGCGTGGCGGGCCGGAGGGCCCCGCGACCGGGTAGGTGGCAGCGTCGGCCCACCGGGCCGAAACGGCCTCCTACCAGGTCGCTCCGCTGCCGGACTAGCCTACCGAACTGACACCGCCCGACCCCAACCCCGGAACGCGCTACTACCCTGTTGGACGCGATTGTCGACAAGAGCGGAGGACCGGGTTGTCCACCACTCCAGGAGCGATCGATCCACCCCTGGGGGACATCGGAAACACCGCGGCTACGCAGCGGAAACAACCGGAACCGGGGTTGCTGGACCGGCTGCGCGGGGGATCATCTCGAGGGCACCGGCTGATCATCGCTTTGGGCCCGGCTGTGGTTTACCTCGCAATCCGGCTGGTCGGGTTGCTGGTGCTGGCGTGGCTGTCGGCCGCCAACGACGAAGCGCTGGTCGACAACCTGCGGGCTTGGGACGGTCAGTGGTACCTGGAGATCGCCGCGCACGGCTACGGCGGCGTGGACCGGAACATGGTGGACGGCTTCGGGCACCGCTACCCCGAGACGCCGTTGGCGTTCTTCCCCGGCTACCCGCTGCTGATCATGGCCCTGTCGTGGATCCCGGGGGTCAGCGTCACCGGCGCGGCGGTCATCGCGAGCCTGGGCTGCGGTGTCGTCGCCGCGTACGGCCTGGCTCGGTTGGGGCGTCGGATCGGCGGCTCGGACGGGGTCGGGTTGCTGCTGGTCGTGCTGTTCGCGGCGGCTCCGATGTCCGTGGTGCTGTCGATGGCGTATTCCGAGGCGCTGTTCTGCGCGTTGGCGGTCTGGGCGCTGATCGGGGTCGTCGAGCGGAACTGGCTGCTCGCGGGCCTGTGCTGCGCTGGCGCCGGGCTCGTGCGGCCGACGGCTGCGGCGCTGATCGCGGTCGTCGGGCTGGCGGCGCTGGTCGCCATCGTGCGCCGCCGGGAGACCTGGCGCCCGTGGTTGGCGATCGTGCTCGCACCGGCCGGGATGCTGCTCTACATCGGCTGGGTCGGGCTGCAGACGAGCAACCTCACCGGGTACTTCGAGCTCCAGCAGCGGGGTTGGTCGTCGGCGTTCGACGGCGGCAAGGCCACCTTGACGTTCGTGATCAAGACCCTGACCGGGAACCGGTCCGTGCTGGAGACGTTCACGGTGTGGATAGTGCTGGCCGCGCTGGTGCTGCTGGTGCTGTGCGTGCGGCAGCGGATGCCGTGGCCGCTGGTGGCGTTCGCCGCCGCTGTGGTGGTGCTGGACCTGGGCTCCGACGGGTTGATGTACTCCAAGGTCCGCCTGATGTTGCCCGCGTTCCCGCTGCTCATCCCGGTTGCGATCGGGTTGTCGCGACGGCGGACGACTACGGCGGTGACCACTGCGGTGCTGCTGGTGTTCTTCGGTTCGTGGTTCGGTGCCTACTCGCTGACGGCGTGGCAGTACGCGATCTGATGGACAACCGGTGGCTTCGGTCGCCAGACTCGCCAGCAAGCAACCCTGGAGGTACTCGTGACCGCCGAGGAATACGCAGTCGAAGTTCCGGCGAGCAAGCCCGCGGAGACTTCTGTACCGCTGCACCCGCTGCTGGCCGAGCGGTGGAGCCCGCGCGCGTTGGACCCGGATGCGGCGGTGACCGACCGGCAGTTCACCGCGTTGTTCGAGGCGGCCCGGTGGGCTCCTTCGTGGGGCAACACCCAGCCCGCCCGGTACATCGCCGCGCGCCGGGGCGAGGCGACCTTCGACCGGATCCACGGCACGTTGTCGCGCGGCAACAAGGGCTGGACGAGCAAGGCCGCAGCGCTGGCGATCGGCGTTGCGCGCGTGGTCGACGAGGGCGGCGAGCCGATGCCCTACGGCGAGTACGGGCTGGCGCTGGCGACCGAGAACCTGGTGTTGCAGGCCGTCGCGGAGGGCCTGCACGCGCACCAGATGGCGGGCTTCGACCGGGACGCCGCGCGTGCCGAGTTCGGGATTCCGGCCGAGTTCGAGCCGATCGTCGCTGTCGCGGTCGGCAGCCTGGGCACGCTGGACGGCATGCCGGAGCGGCTGCAGGAGAAGGAGTTGCGGCCGAGGATCCGAAAGCCGCTGTCCGAGCTGGTCTTCACCGAGACCTGGGGCGAACCGGTGTTCTGACGACCACCTCCGCGCAATATCGTTTTTCGTTTCCGCAGCTCAGTGACCGCGAGCGCAAGAGGAACAGGGGCGAGTTATCCTCGGCCAAGGTCTCATGGGCAAGCCCGTCGAGGCCCAGTTCTGCCCCCATGCGCAGCTTCGCGATAAGCGACGACAACCACCTTGCGGGTTATCGCGCTCGACACGCGGTTCTATTCTAGTACTAGAATAGAACCGTGGTTGCCAACCTGACGTCCGCCGAGCTGACTTTGCTCGGCCTGCTCGTGGAGAAGCCGCGACACGGCTACGAACTGGACGAAGTCATCGGCACCCGCGGCATGCGCGAGTGGACCGAGATCGGCTTCAGCTCGATCTACTACCTGTTGGCCCGCCTCCGCGACCGCGGGCTGATCACCGAGATCGACGCGCCGCAACCTGCCCGGGGAAAGGCCCGCCGGGTGTACGGGCCAACAGCCGAGGGGCGCCGGGCGTGCGCGGAGGCGGCCGAGGCCGCGGTGGCCGAACTTCGGCCCGTGTTCCCGCCAATCCTGGTCGGTCTGGCCAACCAGCCGGTCGTTCCGCGCGAGCGCTTCCGGGCCGCACTCGACCAGCGGGCCGTAGCGCTGGCGGAGAAGATCGCCGCCGTCGGCGCAGCCCGCGACGCCCAACCCGACGCGCCCGGTTTCGTCCGCGCCATCTTCGACTATGCGCTGGGCCAACTGGCCGCCGAACAGCAGTGGCTGGCCGCCTACCGGGCGGCCGAATCCGACAAGCCCTCGCCAGGAAGGCCCGGCGTCCATGACCCGCTTTGACGTCAAACGAGAACTGAAGCAGTGCTACGCGCCGAAAAACACCGACTGGGCGCTGGTCGACGTGCCCGCGCAGCAGTTCATCGCTATCGACGGCTGCGGTGACCCCAACACCAGCGCCGACTACGCCCGCGCCGTCGAGTCGCTCTACGCCGTCGCCTACACGATCAAGTTCACCAGCAAGACCTCCCTCGGCCGGGACTTCGTCGTCGGGCCGCTCGAAGGACTGTGGTGGTCCGACCGCCCGGAAGTGTTCACCGCCCGCACCAAGGACGCCTGGCACTGGCGCATGCTCATCAGCCAGCCCGACTGGATCACCGTCGGCCTCATCGACGAGGCCAAACAGGCAGCGCTGACGAAGAAGAACCTCCCCACGATCGCCGAGATCCGCCGCGAGACCCTGGAGGAAGGCACCAGCGCTCAGCTCCTGCACGTCGGCCCCTTCGACGACGAAGGACCGGCACTCGCCAGGCTCCATCACGGGTACCTCGCCGCCAACGACCTGCGAATGTCTGGGCACCACCACGAGATCTACCTCAGCGACCACCGCCGAACCGAGCCGGCCAAGCTGAAGACCGTCCTCCGACAGCCCGTTCGGGCGGCGGGCGAATGAAGTGAGGACAACACGTCGCCGGATCCTCCTGCCCCAAGCGATCAAACCCGGCGGACGTTCGCGGCCACCTCGCTAGGCGCGGGAAAATTGCCGGAGGGCGAGCAGTCCGCCGATTCCCGGGATGACGGCGAGCCACCTGGCGCTCGGCGAGGCCGGGACCAGGAAGGTCGCCGCGATGACGACCAGATAGGCCGTGCCGTGGATCGGGCCGCCGAGCGACGTGATCGCAGGCAGGTGCGCGGTGAAGAGGTTGACCAGCAGGATCACGAGGGAAGCGGCCTCGATGCCGGCCGCGAATCGCAATGCGCGCACGGTCACGCCCCCGTGGTCGAGCCGGGGCGGACGATCATGAGCACCACGACGATCGCCCAGAGCACGTTGAAGATTCCGGTGAGCATCGTCAACCGGGTGGCCGTGGCGAGGAGGTCCTGGGCCGCCCCGAGCATGCGCTTCTGGCCGGGCAGGATGCCCATCGCGAGGATCACCGCGGCGATCGCGGTCAGCACGAGCGAGATGATCAGCCACGGGTCGGTGAGGACGCCGAGCTGGGCGCCGGTGGCGATGCCGAAGACCGGGACCGCGATCCCGACGACGGTGTAGCCGCGGCAGATCCGGTGCAGGAGGGCGGCGACACCGGCGGCTCGCCCGGCGTCGTCGGCCGCTTGCCGGGCGTAGCGGGGGAACAGCGAGGCGGCGACGGCGATCGGACCGATCACCAGGATCGCCGCGAGGACGTGCACGGACAGCAGCAGCTTGGTCACCGCGGGCCTCTCAGCTAGATAGGTTGTCTACCAACATATCGATTGGCAATCTATCTGCTGCTGCCTACATTCTTGCGTAGTCTGTCAACCTATGAGAGCGGATGCGGTCCGGGGACACCTGGACGGACTGTTGCTGGCCGTACTCGAAAACGGTCCGCTGCACGGCTACGCGATCATCACCGCGGTCCAACGCAGCAGCGGAGGAGCGCTGGAACTGCGCACGGGAACGATCTACCCTGCCTTGAACCGGCTCGAACGACTCGGATTGCTGCGCAGCAGTTGGGAATCCGTGGGCGAGCGGCGGCGGCGCTGCTACGAGCTCACCGACACCGGACAGCGCAACCTGGCCAAGGAGAGAACGGCTTGGGACGAGTTCACGACCGCGATCGGCGCAGTCCTCAACCCGTCGCCCCGGGGCAACGCATGAACGCCGACCCCATCGACGACTACGTCGCCGAGCTGACGGCCGCCCTGCACGGCCCGGCACGCGCGAAATCCCGGATGGTCGAGGAAATCCGCGACGGGCTCGTCGAAACGGTTGCGGCGCACACCGGCGAAGACCTGCGCTACCAGCGCGCTTTCCAGGCAGCGGTGCGCGAATTCGGGACACCTGTCGAGCTCGTGCCAAGCTGCCAGCAGGAACTGACCATCGCCCAGACCAGGCACACCGCCCGAGCGCTCATCCGCACCGTCGGGTTCTTGGTCGCCTGCTGGTACCTGACCTGGACGGTCGGCCACAGCCGGGGCTGGCAGCTGCCGACGGCGGTCGAAATCCTGGCCGCTATCGCGACAACTGCGGGAACGCTCGCCGCGACGGCGCTGTTCGCCACCGGAGCGCTCACCCGCTGGATGCCGGTGCCGGATCGGCTCCCGCTCGTGGTCGGCTGGATGGGCACCACGGCCAGCGTGGCGATGCCGTTCGCCGCGCTCGCGTTCGCCACGTCGATGCCCCTGGCCAGCGTCTGGCCGCTGATCGTGCTTGCGGGAGGGCTCACGGTCGCGTCGCACGCAATGCTGGCCTCCTCGGCCCGCGCCTGCCGCGAATGCGCCCGCCTGCCGATCGCCGGGACCACCTGAACCGGCCTCCGCGTTTCCGCTGCTCAGGTGCCGTTCGATTTGGTCGCTATCGAGGCAGTGTTCTTGCCTGGCGGCTCCGCTGGCCGCCCCAGCGGTAGTGGCTTGGCTCTGCCTCGCCGACCGGTGTGAAGCGAACGGCCTGTTCACCTCCGTAGACGACCCAAACGGTCCGTTCGCTTCACACCCTGAGCAGCAGGGACGGAACTTTTGGGGTGGCCGGTCGGTGCGTGGGGAGGGGATCGCACCGACCGGCCCGCAGGGGCCCGGCGCCGGAGATCGGGGGTGCGTCGGCTTCCGGACCCGAGGTTTCGGGCGGGTTAGAGGCGGTGGAGGGCTTCGACGATTCGGCGCTGGATCTCCGGTGAAGGCCGGACAAGAGCGTCCTGTGTGGAGGTTCGCGGCAGATCGTGGGCATCGGCCGGTTCGCGAAGGCGATGCCTGCCGCCTCGTTCCCGTTGATGTCGCTCGGCTTCGACGTGGGCTATCAGCTGCCAGACCGTGAAGGCGCCTTCGCCGCCTCCGGCATGTTGGGGGCGGTCAGACTTCCAGTACATCGCGATGACGAAGAAAGCGGCAACGGCGGCTATTGCGACGATGACTGGGAGCATGGTGATCATTCGGATGACCTTTCGGTGATGGTCGCGGTCGGGGATGTTTCCCTGAGCAGCAGGGAGATTTCGTCGAGTGCGGTGGCTGCGGCCTCGAAGTCGTCGGCATCGCGACGACCCGCGCCGACCTGGAAGGCGAGGTCGTCGAGCAGCCACTGGGTTCGCCGCAACAGGACGGCGAGATCTGCGTTTTCAGTGCCCATTGCATGGCGGCTTCGGCTGGGACATGTTGAGGCGAACGGAACTTTCGCCTCGTTCTACGGCGCGAAAGTTCCGTTCGCCCGGAACCACCGACGCCTGACTTGCGGCGATGCGGTGCGCCTCCGCGTTGCAGTCGCGGCAGGTCGACCACAGCCAGCCCAGCTGCGAGTTGTCAGCCGACAGCTGCTTCCGGCACAACGTCAACACCGCCATGCCGGTGAATCCAGGCTCGCGTGCCGCTCACCTTCAGCAGGAACCCAGTGAAACGGATGCATCAAGGAACACCCCACGTTGTTGCCGAAATTTGCGCTGTTTGACTATTCAATGTCAACACGAGCTGATCAGGTCGACAATTCCCTGATCGAGTGGTGATTTCCTTATTATTTGAGGGATATTCTCCGTTGCATGACCAGCAACACCCGAACCCCCAAAGCTCGGGCGCTCGGCAACGCGCTACGCGCGGCGCGCCAAGAAAAGGGCCTGACTCTGCGGAACGTCGCCGCCCAACTCGGCCGTGACCCAGGCGCCCTCTCCCGCTGGGAAACCGGCGAGCGCTCCCCGAAACCCACCGATGTAGCGCAGATCCTGACGATCCTCGGGATCAACGGCGACCACTACGAAGAAATCCTCGCCATGACAAGAGGAACGACGGACTCGCACTGGCTCGCGATCAGCCTCCCCGAACAACGCCAGCACCTTGCCGCTCTCTTGGACTTCGAACGCACCGCGACGGCAATCACGCAGGCAGCACCCCTGCTCATTCCAGGGCTTCTTCAGTCGACGAGCTACGTACGCGCGATTATGACCAGCGGTGGGGTTCCTCCGGAAGAAGTCGAAACACGAATCGCCGTGCGCATCGGCAGAAGAGAGGCCATCACCCGCAACGAAGATCCTGTGCACTTCAGAGTGGCGATCGGTGAAGCGGCGCTACGGCAGGTACTCGGCGGGCCACAGGTCATGCTCAGTCAGCTCGATCACTTGCTGCAGATGGCCGAGCTGGCAAATGTCGAGGTCTACGTGGTCCCATTCGGAAGTGGCTGGCATCCCGCGCTTGAAGGCCTGTTCATCCTGATCGAGTCGAATCACGCTCCGCCGGTCGTCCAGTTGGAGACCCGCAGATCAGGTCTGTTTCTGCACGAACCCTCCGACGTCGAGATCTACCGCGATGCTGCCGAAGGGGTGTTCAACGCCGCACTGGATCCGGCAGAGTCGAGGAAGCACATTGCCAAGATCTGCAAGGAGATGGAGGCCGCAAGATGACTTCGGTGACCGGCTGGCGGAAGTCCAGCCACAGCCAGAACTCAGGTGACTGCGTCGAAGTTGGGCGGTTAGCGGCCGGGGCCGCTGTCCGCGACAGCAAGGACGCAGGTGGCGGGTACTTCGTCACGACGCCGATGCAGTGGGGCAACTTCGTCGCTGCCTTGAAGGCTGGGCGGTTCGAGTGCTGAGATGCTGGTTGGGCCGGTCCCGGGAGCTCTTAGGCTGGGTCTTCCAGGCGGTTGGCGCGAGCGGTGAGGTGTCGGCGTTCGGGTGCGCTCGTGGTGCGGCGGGCGGCTTCGCGAAACGCGTCCGCTGCGGCGGCGCGCTCGCCTAGCAGTTCCAGCAGGTGGGCGCGGGTGGCGAAAAGGCGGTGGTGGCGGGCGATCCGCTTGTCCGCTTCCAGCGTCGCCAGCAGTTCGAGCCCGGCGGACGGGCCGTGGACCATCGCGACGGCGACCGCGCGGTTGAGGGTCACCACCGGGTTTGGTGCGGTCTGTTCGAGCAGTTCGTACAGGACGAGGATCTGGGGCCAGTCCGTGCTTTCCGCGTCCTCGGCCTCGTCGTGCACGGCGGCGATGGCCGCCTGCAGCTGGTACGGGCCGACCTGTCCGCGCGGCAGGGTGCGGCTGATCAGCTCGATCCCTTCCGAGATGAGCCGGCGGTCCCAGCCGCTGCGGTCCTGTTCCGCCAGCGGCACCAGTTCGCCGTCAGGCCCCGTGCGGGCGGGGCGGCGCGCGTCGGTCAGCAGCATCAGGGCGAGTAGCCCCGCCGTTTCGGTGTCGCCGGGCACCAGGCGGTGAAGCAGCCTGGTGAGCCGGATCGCCTCGGTCGACAGCTCCGGCGCGGTCAGGTCGGCTCCGTTCGTGCTGGTGTAGCCCTCGTTGAAGATGAGGTACAGCACGTGCCGGACCTCGGCGAGCCGCTCGGTGTGGTCGGCCCCGTCCGGCATCGTGAGCGTCTCGCCGGCGATGCCCTGCTTGGCGCGGCTGATGCGCTGCGACATGGTCGCTTCGGGCACCAGGAAAGCGGCGGCGATCTGCGCCGTGGTGAGACCCCCTACCGCGCGCAACGTCAGCGCAACCCGGCTGGCCGAGGACAGAACCGGGTGGCAGCACAGGAATAGCAGCGCCAGCGAGTCGTCCTGGTCCGAATCCGGCGTGCTGTCGGCTGCATGGCTGAGCAGCGCGGACTGCGGCGTGGCCCGGGCATCCTCGCGGCGCCGACGTGCCGCGTCGCTGCGGATCTGGTCGACGAGCTTGCGGGAAGCGACGGTGACCAGCCAGCCGCGCGGGTTGTCCGGCACGCCCGCATCCGGCCACTGGAGAGCCGCCGCGATCAGCGCCTCCTGCACGGCGTCCTCGCACGAGTCGAAGACGCCGTACCTGCGGACGAGCGCAGCGAGGACCTGCGGCGCCAGGTCGCGCAGCAGGTCCTCAACGCTCACATGTCCCCCACGGACTCGTGCAGCACCGGCCACAACTCGACCGGATCCACGTCGGCGAACGGCATGTCGGCCGCGATTTCCTGCGCGCGCTCCAGGGTTTCGCAGTCGAGCAAGTAGAAGCTGGCGAGGTACTCCTTGGTCTCCAGGTACGGGCCGTCGGTGACCGCCGGGACGCCGTCCTTGCGGCGGATGAGCTGCGCGTTCGCCGCGTCCGCCAAGCCGTAGGCACCCAGCAGCTCGCCCGTCTCCCGGTACTTCGCGTTGAACGCCTCCTGCCTGGCAATCGCCTCCGGCCAAGCCTCGGCCGGGAAGGAGTCCCACTTGGCCTGGTTGCCGTAGATCATCGCGACGTACTTCATCTCGGGTGTCCTTCCCATCCCGCGCGCCCCGCCGGCGCGCTGTCACCCTTCAGTCGGAGCCCGCGGCGGATCCTCGACATCGGGCGGCGAACTTTCTCCGACTTTTTCAGATCCCGCCGCTGACCAGCCTAAATCGGCCGTCGTCTAGGAAGGGGACCAGGAGGGACGCCAGGTCTCGGGGGCGGTCGAGCGGGATGATGTGCCCGCAATCCTCGATGAGGTGCGCCACGAGATCGTCGGCGATCGGACGCAGCTGGCGTTCGAGGGCGTTTCCGACTGGATCAGCCTGCCGCCGGCGTCGATCACCTCGGCGGCGTCCGGGCCGGTGCCGGGCGGCACGATGCCGCTGATGGCCTCGCCGGTCACCAGCACGTCGGCTTCGAAGATCTCGCCGGTGAACGTGGAGACGACGTGTCCACCGGTGATTCGCAGATCGGTCACGGCAAGGCTCCTCAGGATTCGTCGTGGCAGGTCGACCGACTCGGTCCCGCCGCAATTTCAATGGAAATCGGACCCACGATTTCCATTGAAATTGCGGAGGTTGTCCACAGGCATCGGCGTGTCGGGGTGCGACACGCCGACGGTCCGCAAGTTCCATTGAAATCGGACCCACGATTTCAATGGAACTTGCGGAAGATCTACGCGGACGGGGCATCCCGGAACCGCGGCACCAGCTGGTGCCGGTCGGGCTCGTGATCGGCAGGACTTCGGCCGACCCCGCTAAACGGCGCAAGGCGCTGCGCCGAGGGCGGCATGACCTGGGCCGATGTTAGGTGGCGAACCCGCCACCCGTTAACTACCGCCGGGTAATGCGGTATTACTTCACTCGTGTGGACCAGCACCAGGCCGACGGCGGAGACGCTCGATCGGGCCGACCCGCTCGCCGACCTGCGCATCCGCTATGACCTGCCGCCGGGCGTCATCCACCTCGACGGCAGCAGCGGCGGACCGCTGCCGCGCACCACGCCCGCCCGGCTGCGCCGATTCGTCGAGCACCGATGGGAGCAGCACACCGAGCGCCCGCGCGGAGAATCCGACTGGCGCGGGGAGGCCCGGCTCGCTGCGGCCGCGCTCGCGCCGCTGATCGGTGCCGCACCGAGCGAGATCACCGTTGCCGAGACGACGTCCATAAACCTGTTCAAGGCGCTGCTCGCGGCGGCCCGGCTTCGCCCGGACCGGCCGGTCCTCGCGGTGGGCAAGGACTGCTTCCCCGCAGACTGCTGGCTGGCGCAGTCCGCCGCCGAGTTCATCGGCGGTCGGCTGCACCTGTTCCACAGCAGGGACGAACTGGACCTGCTGCCGTGGGACGAGGTGGCGGTGGTCGCCGCGTCGCACACCGACGAGCGGTTCGGAGGCGTGCGCGACGCCGCCGCTCTCACCGCCGAGATCCACGGACACGGCTCGCTGGTGCTGTGGGAGCTGAGCGGTTCGGCCGGGGCGCTGGACGTTGATCTGCACAGCTGGGACGCGGATTTCGCCATCGGCTGCGGCCACCGGTACCTCGGCGGCGGCGCGGGGGCGCCGTCGTACTGCTTCGTCGCCGACCGGCACCGCGACGCGTTCTCGACGGGCACCTGCGGCACGGGCGGCGTGCTGCACCCGCTGGCCGACGGGCTCGCGGGCTCCGGCTCCAGCTTCTCGGTGGCCGAGCTGTGCGCGGGTCTGTCCATTTTGGATGGCGTGTCGCCGAGAGCGCTGGCGGCCAAGGCCGCCGGCCTGGTGGACTTCTTCCTGGAGCGGCTGGGCGACTTCTGCTCGGACGCGCAGATCGAGGTCGCGACCTCATCCGAAGAACTGAGCCGAAGCGCGCAGATCACCTTGCGGCACGACCGGGCCCAGCGGATCGCGGACGGGCTGTTCGACCGCGACGTGCTGGTGGACTACGCCGAACCGGACCTGCTCCGCCTGAGCTTCGCCCCGTCCTGGCTCCGCTACGTGGACATCTGGGAAGCCACCGAACAACTCCACACGACCCTCCACGAAATCGCCTGAACGGCGGGGGTTCCGCCCGGGCACGGATTGGGCGGCACGCACTGCACGTTCCACTTCAGCCGCACCGACGGCTGAGGCCGGCGAACGCTTCGGGGGCCGCGCCCTCCGAAGCGCTCACGAACCGACGCCGGTGTAGATCCGTTCCAGTTCCTCGCGGAGTTCGGCGGGAGGTACCTGGGTCGTGCGGAGTTGGCGGGTCGTGGTCCGCATCGTCGACACCAGGCGTTGGGCTTCTTGGAGGTCGTGGGGGTCGTTCCGCACGGCCTTCTCCGTGGCGGCGTCGACCACTCGTTCCAGGAGGATGATCGTCGGCCACCAGCATTCTGCCTCCGCCGCTGCCGTCGGGTCCATCAGCTGCTGTTGGAGGGCTGCGCGGAGATCCGCCAACTGGCGGTAGGTGCGGCGGCGCAGCGCCGAGCGGCCGTGGTGGACTCCGGCCAGCGACTGGGACACGTACTCCGCGACCGCCTCCACCGCGTCGGCGAACCGGCTCGGCAGCGCTGGCCCCCGGTTCAGCGGGCGCAGCAGGAAGCCTACGACCAGGATGATCCCGCAGCCGGCGACCGTGTCCACCAGCCTGGCCGCGGGCAAGAACTGCTGGTTCTGGCTCATCTGCAGCAGGACCAGCGCCGTCACGACCGCGCTGAACAGGCCGTAGTGGCGGCCGAGCGCGACGGGCAGCTTGGCGGCCAGGGCGACGATGAACGGCAGCAGCCACCAGCCGGTCGGCACGAAGGCGATCAGCGCGAACGCGATGAGCACGCCGATGACGGTGCCGACCGCGCGCAGCAGGACCCTGGCGAGGACCGAGCCGGAGTTCGGCTTCAGCACGAGCGCGACGGTCAGGGCGATCCAGTACGGCTCGGCCATGCCCGTCGCCAGCCCGAGCCCCTCCGCGAGCGCCAGGCACAGCAGCATCCGGCACACCTGAGCCCAGGTGGAGCGGCCGAAGGTCAGCCGGAGCCGCTCGTGGTTTTCGCCGGGCACCTGCGGGAGCTTCACGCGCCGGAACGCGGCGATAAGTTCCGCGATGCCCCGGTCTAGTGCACGCACCAGCGGCGACTCGTCCGCGCCTGGCTGGTAGGGCGGCGGGACGTCGCCGGTGCGCATGCAACGCGCCAGCGTTCGCAGCGCTTCGCGGGCGCGCTCGGGCGGCTGCTTTCCCGCGTGCGCCAAGGAAATCGACGCCTCGACGATCGGTGTGGCGTACGTGTAGACGAGGTAGAGGCGGTCGCGCACGCGGCTGCGTGACATCGAACCTCCGCCCACGAGCACGTCGTGCGCATTGTCGAGCGCCTTCGTCAGCTCCTGCCTCGCGGTGATCGGCGAGTCGAACATGCGCAGCGTGGTCTCGAAGATCGCCGCGACCGCGCCACGCGCCGGGGCCGTGCCGTGGAACGGCCAGGTGGCCGCGATGATCGCGAGCACCAGCAGCTCACCGGCGAAAAACCACCAGACCTGCACGCCGAGCGGCAGCGTCGACTTCTCTCCGGTCGCGACGACGCAGAACGTCAGCGTGTGCGCGCCGCCGGACGACCACAGGTCGCCCATCCGGCTGGACAGGACCGACGGAACCGCCACTGCGAGCACGATCGCCGCCGCCCACCACGGCCCTGGCGCGGCGGCTCCGGCCGCGAACCCGAGCGCGCCGAGGATCGCGGCCAGGCCCACCCGGCGCAGCCGGTACCGGTACGAGCCGGTCAGGTCCGAGAAGCTCGCGCACAGCGCGCCGATCGAGGCCAGCACGGCCTCGTCGATCCGCCCGGTGAGCAGGCCCACGACCTGCGGGGCACCCACGCCGATGCTCACGGCGCACGCCCGCGTCCAGTCGCCGGGACTCGGTATCGGGCGCAGCATCCGCGGCAACCACTGCGGCAGCACGAATCTGGGGAGCGCTTCGGTCGTCACACGCACATCCCTTCGGTGACGGGGGGGACACGCGCTCCACGCCGAGCGGCACTGAGGATGCTTCCAATTGTCACGCGGAAACTGCCACGGCACCGCAGAACGCCACCGGCGTCACACCTTGGGTTCGATCACACCCGGGACTGCTTCCAGTCTCGTATTGAGTAACGGTGCGGGTAGCGGAACCTCAGCGGTCTTCTCGGCCGCGGGATCCCGGACTTGTGCACGACCACCAGAGAAGTCCGAAGTGGACATTCAGGAGAGGGCGCGGAGGATCCGCACGGCCATCGACGTGGCGATCAGCCAGAACAGCGCCGCCACGCCGTAGTTGACCGCCACCGCGAGCTTCGGGTCGTCCGGCATGAACAGGTCCTGGAAACCCAGCGCCAGCGGCTCCGCCCAGGACGCCACGAACCGCGTGATGCCGTTGTCCGGGTTGGCACCGGCGACGGTGAACACCACGTGGATCACGAGCAGCGCGGCACCGACGTTGCCCACCCACCGGACGACGTTGACGAGCACACCGACCACACGGGCCCGTGTCCGTCGCAGGTCAGCGCGAGGCATGCCGCCCTCCTGCGCTTCGGTGCTCACGTCCTCCGCCACGATCTCCAGTTTGGCACGACCGGGGAGGTCAGCCGAACACGCGAGCCAGCACCCCGCCCACCAGCACCCAGAAAACCGCCGCCAGGCCGTAGTCGAGGAGCACCTGCAGCACCTCGCCCGGCGCCTGCACCAGACCGGGGAAGAACAACGCCAGCGGCTCGGCCGCCTGCGCCACGGACTGCGCCAACCCGTTCTCCGCCGGGAAACCGGTCACCACGAACACGATGTGCAGCACCAGCAGCGCGGCGAGCAGGAAACCCGCGCCGTTGATCAGCGCCGCGACCGCGGACCGCCCCTTCTTCGCCGCCATCCGACCGCCCCTCCCCTTGATCCACCGACCACTGTGCCAGGCGCGTAGATCGGGAAGCCAGGACTCGCCCGAAACCGGCGGACACGCGGCGCGCAGCCGGGATTCCCCTGATCACCACGTGTCAATTCCCACCATCTGGACGTCCCGCTTGCATTTCGGGCCACTACTGCGGTTAGCCTAGGGTCGTGGCTCGCGTTCTCCTGCTTCGCCGCCGCGACGGGGTCTCATAGACCGGCCCCTCGTCGCGGGGTTCGAACGTGCCGGTCGTCGGTCCAGACCCGGTAACCGAGCAGGAGAACCACTCGCATGAGCAGCAACACTCCCGACGCCCAGGCCCCGTTCGCCGGCAAGGTGAGCAAGCCGTCCCGGCCAGCGCCCGCCGACCAGGCTCCGTGGAACACGCAGCTGGGCAGCGCCATGCCCTACCACCGCTACCGCCCGTTCCACGAGCTCGTCGAGAACGTATCGCTGCCCGACCGGACCTGGCCGGACAACCGCATCACCAAGGCCCCGCTGTGGTGCGCGGTCGACCTGCGCGACGGCAACCAGGCGCTGATCGACCCGATGTCGCCGGCCCGCAAGCGCCGCATGTTCGACCTGCTCGTGCAGATGGGCTTCAAGGAGATCGAGGTCGGCTTCCCGGCCGCCAGCCAGACCGACTACGACTTCGTCCGGGAGATCATCGAGGACGGCGCGATCCCCGAAGACGTCCGCATCCAGGTGCTGACCCAGTGCCGCCCGGAACTGATCGAGCGGACCTTCCAGTCGCTGGAAGGCGCGTCACGGGCGATCGTGCACATTTACAACTCGACCTCGATCCTGCAGCGCCGCGTGGTGTTCCGGGAGGAGCGCGAGGGTATCAAGAAGATCGCGACGATGGCCGCCGAGATGACCCTCGAACTGGCCGGCAAGTACTCCGACACCGACTTCCGCTTCCAGTATTCGCCGGAGTCCTACACCGGCACCGAGCTGTCCTACGCCGCCGAGGTGTGCGACGCGGTCACCGAGATCTGGCAGCCCACCCCGGAGCGGCCGGTGATCCTGAACCTGCCCGCCACCGTCGAGATGGCCACCCCGAACGTCTACGCCGACTCCATCGAGTGGATGCACCGGAACCTGGCCCGCCGCGACTCGGTGATCCTGTCGCTGCACCCACACAACGACCGAGGCACCGGCATCGCCGCCGCCGAGCTGGGCTACCAGGCTGGCGCGGACCGCATCGAGGGCTGCCTGTTCGGCAACGGCGAGCGCACCGGCAACGTCGACTTGGTTGCGCTGGGCATGAACCTGTTCAGCCAGGGCATCGACCCGCAGATCGACTTCTCCGACATCGACTACATCAAGCGCACCGTCGAGCACTGCAACCAGCTGCCAGTGCCGGAGCGGCACCCGTGGGGCGGCGAACTGGTCTACACGGCGTTCTCCGGCAGCCACCAGGACGCCATCAACAAGGGCCTGGACGCGCTGCGCGACGAGGCGAACAAGGCCGGGACCGGCGTGGACGACTACCCGTGGGAGGTGCCGTACCTGCCGATCGACCCGAAGGACGTGGGCCGCACCTACGAGGCCGTGATCCGGGTCAACTCGCAGTCCGGCAAGGGCGGCGTCGCCTACATCATGAAAACCGAGCACCAGCTGGACCTGCCGCGCAAGCTGCAGATCGAGTTCTCCAAGGTGGTGCAGGCGCACACCGACTCCGAGGGCGGCGAGGTCAGCCCGACGGCGATGTGGTCGGCGTTCGCCAGCGAGTACCTGGAGGCCACCGCGCCGCTGAAGCTGGTCCGGCAGCGGGTGGCCGGCGAGAACGGTAACGAGAACATCACCGCGACCGTGGTCGTGGACGGCGAGGAGCAGGAGATCACCGGCACCGGAAACGGCCCGGTATCGGCCTTCGTCGACGCGCTGAGCAGCATCGGCTACGACGTGCGGGTCATGGACTACCACGAGCACGCGCTCACCGCCGGTGACGACGCGCGGGCCGCGGCCTACCTGGAGTGCGCGGTGGGCAACGAGATCTACTGGGGCGTCGGCGTCGACACTTCGACGATCACCGCGATGCTGCGCGCAGTGGTGTCCGCGGTGAACCGCGCCAACCGCTGACCGACGCAACGCGAACGGCCCGTCCACCCCGTCGATCGGGGCGAACGGGCCGTTCCCAGTTTCAATTGAAACTGCGGGCCAGCGGGGTCAGCGCACGGGAGCGTCGGTTTCGGGTTCGGTGCGTTCGGCCTCCACCGGTTCTCCGGATCCTTCCGGCTTCTCCGCTTCTTCCAGGTCCTCGGCTTCGTCGGCCTTCTCCGCGCGGCGGCGCACCACGTGCACGATCAACCAGCCGATGACGACGGTGACGATGAGGGCGACCCACGAGAACCGGTGGAACCACTGCCCGGCCACCACGCCGAAGATGTAGGCCAGCGTCGTCACCGTGCCCGCCCACGCGATGCCGCCCGTCGCGTTCGCGATCAGGAACTTGCGGTACTTCATGCCGAGGATGCCCGCCAGCGGACCTGCGAGGATGCGCAGCAGCGCCACGAACCGGCCGCCGAACACCGCCCACGCGCCGTAGCGGTCGAACGCCCGCTCCGCCTGGCGCACCGGTTTCGGCCCGAAGTGCTTCGGCAACTTGCGCCCCAGCCAACCCAGCAGCGTGCGCCCGTAGCGCTTGCCGATCGCGTAGCCGATCGAGTCACCGATGATCGCGCCGCTCGCGGCGACCGCGCCGAGCACGATCGGATTGGCTACGCCCTGCGAGGCCGCGACGCCGGCGCTGACGAGCATGATCTCGCCGGGCAGCGGGATCCCCACGCTTTCCAGCCCGATGATCAATCCGACCACCAGGTAGATCACTCCGGGTGGGATCGTGTCCAGCCACTCGATCATGAACGTCCATTTCGATTCGAGAACGCGTCGCGGTCGTCTGGGACGACCGGCCCCCGGCCAGGGTACGTATGCGGACCGCGCTTGGCGCCATCGACGGCAGAGGAAGGCACGTCCATCTTTGGCGCAGCGCGGAGGTTGATGTGACCGTAACCACACAGCAGTCGCGAGCGGGCGCAGCCCAGCCGCTCACGACGCCCTGGGGGGAGGGCGTTTTGCGCATAATCGGCATCCGCAGCATCCCGGTCGCCGTGCCGTTCAACACCGACGAGAAGTGGGCCTACGGCAGTAGGCGCGGCCTGGTCAGCGTGCTGATCGAGATTGACACCGACGAAGGCATCACCGGCCTAGGCGAGGCCCCGGCGTACCCGCGGCGAGGACCCGTTCCGCACCGAGCGGATCGCGAAGCTGATCGACATCGTCGGCACCTGGCACCACGTGGGCACCACCAGCCCCGCGATGGCCGCCATCGACATGGCCTGCTGGGACATCGTCGGCAAGGCCTGCGACCAGCCGCTGGTCAACCTTCTCGGCGGCCCGCTGCGCGAGGAGGTCGAATACCTGCACTACGTCCCGCAGGGCACCCCGGAGTGGATGCGGGAGCAGGCCTCCCGGGGCGCGGCGGCCGGCTTCGAGAGCTTCTACGTGAAGGTCGGCGACGCGGACCAGGCCACCGACGTCGAGCGGGTCGCCGCGATCCGTGACGGCCTCGGTGCCGGGCCGTCGCTGCGGATCGACGCCAACGAGTCCTGGTCCCCTGCGGCGGCGCTGCGGGCCCTGCGCGCACTGGAGCCATATGACATCGAGTTCGCCGAACAACCGGTGTCCGGCCGGAACCTTCCCGAGATGGCCCGGCTGCGCGCCCGCGCCGGGGTGCCGCTGCTTGCCGACGAAGCGTCGCGGACCCGCTACGACCAGCTGAACGTGATCCGGCAGGGTGCGGCCGACGCGATCTCGGTGGACAACATGCTGGACGGCAGCCTGCTGAACATGAAGCGCTCCGCCGGGATCTGCGAGGCGGCGGGCCTCCCGGTCGTCAAGCAGAGCCTCGGCGAGCTCGGGGTGGCGACGTACGCCGCGGCTCACCTGATCGCCGCGACGCCGGGATTCCGCTGCGCCAACCAGTCCTACGGCCGGCTGCTCGCCGACGACGTCGTCGAGGGCGGCCCGTTGCCCTATCCGGGTGGCAGGCTGCGGGTGCCGGACAGGCCGGGCATCGGAGTCCTGCTCGATCGCGACCGACTGGCCCGATACGCGGAGTTGTACCAGGTCGCAGGCCATGAGTACGGCTACGCCGACCCGGCGGATGGCACCCCGGAAGCGCCGAACCGGTGACCGGAGCACGCCGGGAAACCGCAATCCGCTGGGCCGAAGAGCAGCGCCCGGTGCGGTGAACACACTCGACCAAAGATGGTATTGCGCCTTCCTCCAAATCGGCACCATTGACACCGTCGCGGGATGCCAGGCGACGCCCCTGGGGAACACAGGATCAGGGGGAGCGGCCGGATGACGGGGGAAAACGTCGGGGCACCGGCCCCTCCCCCTGGTTTCGGGTAGTTCCAGGGTGTCCTGGTGATTCCAGGCTCCCTGGCGTAGCGGCGCGGGTCGCGGCACCTCAGACGCCGCCTGGACTGCGCGATCCCCGATTTACGTATGCTCAACTCCGCGATCCCGGCTTCCCGCGCTTGCTCGCCCCGTTGCCTGGTCGCTCCTTCCCAGCCGCCTCTCCCCCTCTTTGATCACTCGTTCGGTCTACCGGGCTTGATGATGGGCGGGTCACCGGGTTACGTCTGGCACCGAAACTCAGCAGTATTGAGGTGGACATGTGGCCGACCGAGGATCCGACCGAGAAGCTTCGCTGGCGAATCCCGTGCATCGCACCGTTGGGTTCGGGCACCATGACGGTGCTGGTGGTGGGCGATCGGGTCGCGGTGGTGCTGCCCCCGGGTGACACGCTGGTCTTCACCGCCGACGAAGCCGATGACCTCGCCGCGTTGCTGGATCGAGCCGCGGGCTACCTGTCCCGCGGCGCCGAGGTACCGGAGGCGACGTCGTGGCCCTCATCGACACCGACCTGAGCTTCGATCCCCAAGACCCCTACTTCCCCGTTCCCGGCGCGGCCGGGGTGGAGTGGGCGCTGCAAGTCTTCACCACGGCCAACGGCTACGGCTTGGACGTCGAGCGGACGCACGTCCGCGAGGGCGACCGCATCCACGTGCACGCCAACCGGTACGCGCGGCTCGGGCAGCAGGTGCCGGTCGAGGCCGGTGAGGCCGACATCGAGGTGACCCGCATGGCCGGCGTGCTGGAGTGGTCGATCACGGTGCGCCACGACGAGCCGGTGAAGGCGGTGAAGCTCCTGCTGCGCGGCCTGCCCGCGGACCAGCTGCGGGCCGGTTGGTGGGCGCCGAACACCGGTCGCGGCTGGGCGCACGGCGTCAACGGCCAGCGGTTCCAGTTGGAGTACCCGGGCTCGGACTGGGCGACGCCGTGGGTGGCGGCCGGGGACGAACCGAACGGGCTGGTGCTCAGCATCCGCGATCCGCTGGTGCGGCGGAAGATCCTGCACGTCCACCAGCCGCCCTACGCGCCGGGCCCGATCGCGGAGCTGGTGCACGTGCCGTCGGCCACCGCGCGCTCGACCACCTGCCGGGTTCCGTCGATCCGGCTGCGACTGGGCACCACCGAGCACAGCGCCGACGCTGACCTGGACGAACATCTGTCCTTCGTGGAGGGTGCGCAGAACCTGGTGCCGTGGTCGTCCCGCAAGGACGTGCCGGAGTGGCTGCGGCAGATCGCGTTGGTGGTGACCCTGCACGGGCAGCACTGGACGGGCTACGTGTTCAACACGTTCGCGCAGATGGCCGAGGCGCTGCGGTTCGTCGCGCAACACATCGACCCGCACCGTGTGCTGGCCTACCTACCCGGCTGGGAGGGCCGCTACTACTACGCCTACCCGCAGTACCGGCCCGGCGAAGACCTGGGCGGCGCCGAGGGATTCGCCGCGCTCGCGCACACCGCGCGGCAGCTGGGCGTACGGCTGATGCCGATGTTCGGCGGGCATGGCGCGAACGTGCTCGAGTACCCGGCGTGGGAGCAGTCGGTGCTGCGCAACGACACCAACCGCTACGTGGAGCTGCTGAACCGGCCGGACTGGGACAGCGACCGGGTCGGCGAGGGCGACCAGGTGTTCCTGAACCCGGGCGAGCCGGAGTTCCGCGCCCACCTGGTGACGTCGATCTCGGCGCTGGTGCGAGATTTCGGCATCGACGCGGCGTTCCTGGACACCCTGGGCTACTGGTTCAACGACCCGCGCTACGAGGTGATCGACGGCTATCGCCGGATGGCCGACGAACTGCGCCGCCGTCACCCCGAGCTGGTGCTGGCGGCGGAGGGCTGGTGGGACGCGCTGTCGGCGATCTTCCCGCTGAGCCAGCAGTGGTACGGCGCGGACCGCGACCTGCGCAAGCCCCGCGTCCTCACCCGCTACGCCCGCACCACCGGCCACCTCGCCGAGGGCACGCCGGGCCCGGGCAGCACCGGCGTGCACGAGAAGGGGTTCCTGCGCCGTCCATCCGATGTGGCGCGGGAAGCCCACATCCCGGTGGTCGGCATAGCCGACGACACCCTCCCCACGCACGCCGAAGAGGTGGCGGCGATCTGCCGCTGGGCCCGCGACCACGCCCCGAAGTAATGCGCAGAAGATCAACATTTGCGCAGGTCACTGACCAATCATCAGTCCTGCGGCCAGATTCGAGCCCAACGACGCCGGCGCGGCCGATTCCGGCGCGGCCGATTCCGGCGCGGTGTGCTCGGCGGAGGCACGACCACCGCAACCGGCCGTGCTGATCAGGGCGGCGAGGGCCACCGTGAACATGCGAACCCGTCCGGTCATTCCGGTCTTCACCTTCTGCGCGATCGAGGACGGGCGACGACCACGTTCTTCGCGATCCGCTCCCGCCACCAGCGAAGTTCGGTCCTTCTGAGCTACGTCTGATCGGGCAGCCCGGTGGCGGCGGCCGCCTCCGCCAGCAGGGCGTCGAGGACCACCCGGACCGCCGGGCGTTCCGTCGCCCCCTTCCGGGAGACGACCTCGACGTTGCGCCCGGCTCGGACACCGGCCAGCGGGCGCATGACCAGCCGCGGGCTGTCCACTGTGTATCTGGGGAGCAGCGCGACGCCGTGGCCGTCCGCGACCAGCGCCTCGGTCACGCGGAAGTCGTTGATCCGCTGCACGACCTCCGGCCGGACCCCCGTGCGGACCGCCAGGGACCGCAGCACGTCATCCACCGGGAAACCGATGTCCACGCTCAACCAGGGTTCGCCCACCAGCTCGGCCGGTTCGATGCGTTCCTTGGCGGCGAGGCGGTGGCCCTGCGGCAGCGCGACATCCAGTGGCTCCCGCAGCAGCGGCGTGATCGCCATGCGCTCGCTGTCGAACGGCGGCGCTTGGTCGTCCCGGTGCGTGACCACGAGGTCGAAGTCGGCGGTCAGCTCGGGTACTGCCGGCGGGGTCATGTCCACGTCGCGGCACTCCAAGCGCACGTTGGGCTGCTCGGCCAGCCGCCGCAGCAGGCCCGGGAGCAGCAGCAACGCGCCGGACGGGAAGATCGCGACGCGCACCACGCCGCGCGGTGTGGACCGGTAGCTGTCCAGCTCGGCCTCGGCCCGGTCCAGCGCGGCGAGCACCTCGTCGGCGCGCGCCGCGAGCGACCGGCCGGCGTCGGTCAGGCGCAGCCCGCGGCCGGCCGGTTCGGTCAGCTGCACGCCGACCTCGGCCTGTAGCGCGCGGATCTGCTGCGACACCGCCGACGGGGTGTAGGACAGGGCCCTCGCGACGGCGGTCACGGTTCCGCGATCAGCGAGTTCCCGCAGGAGTCTCAACCTGCGAACATCCATGAAGGAATAGTACACATTATCTGTAAATAATATCGCTTTTGCTTCACGGAACCGACCGGCAGGCTGCCAGTTGTGACCTCTCGTGACCGCTTGCTGGCACTGGTGGTCGCCGTGCTCTGGGGCGGCAACTTCATCGCGCTCGACTACGGCCTCGGCCAGTTCCCACCGCTGTTCTTCGCCGCACTCCGCTTCGCGGTCCTGCTGCCGGTGCTCCTGTTCGTGCCGCGCCCGAAGGTGCCGTGGCGCTGGCTGCTCGGCTACGGGCTGTTCTTCGGCACCTTGCAATTCGCGTTCCTGTTCGTTGCGATGAACATCGGGATGCCGACCGGGCTGGCCTCCCTAGTGCAGCAGGCGTCGGCGCCGTTCACGGTGCTGCTCGGCGCGCTGCTGCTGCGGGAGAGGATCACCCCGGTTCAGGTCCTCGGCATCCTCGCCGCGGTGCTCGGAATGGTGGCGATCGGCTGGCACCGCGCCCAGAGCGCCAGTCTGCTGCCGATGCTGATCACGCTGTGCGGCGCGTTCTCGTGGGCATTGGGAAACCTGTGCAGCCGGAAGGCGAACGCGCCGAACCCCCTGCACCTGACGCTGTGGATCGCCATCGTGCCGCCGCTGCCGATGTTCGCACTGTCCGCGGTGGCCGAAGGCCCGACAGCGGGCTGGCACGCGGTGGCGACCGCATTCGACTCGCCGACCGGCTGGTACGCGATCGGCGGGCTCGCCTACACGTCGCTGCTGGCGACCATCATCGGCACGGGTCTGTGGACGACCCTGATGGGCCGCTACCCGGCCAGCCTGGTCGCGCCGTTCTCGCTGCTGGTGCCGGTGGTCGGCTTCACCACGGCCTGGCTGGTGCTAGGCGAGCAGCCGCACCCGATCGAGCTCGTGGCCGGAGCGGTCGTGGTCGGCGGAGTGCTGCTGGGCAGCATCAAGCTCACCCGGCGAACGGCCCCGCCCGAGGTTCCACCCGAACCCGCCGAGCCGGACAAACTTACCGCCTCGACGAGGTCTTGCAACACACTCTAATTAAGCCGATCGGCCGTCAGCTCTTCTTCAGCTCCTCAGCGAGCATCACGATGATGCCGCTGGGACCGCGGACATACGTGAGCTTGTAGATGTCCTCATACGTCGCCACGCCACGAAGCGGACGGCAACCGTGCCTCGCGGCTATCTCAAGGGCTTTGTCGATGTCGTCGACCGAGAAGGCTACGCGGTGCATGCCAATCTCGTTGGGACGAGTGGGCGTCGACTCGATCGCTTCGGGGTGGATGTACTCGAAGAGCTCAAGGCGACCGTGACCGTCTGGCGTCTGGAGCATTGCAATGTTGGCGTGGTTGCCATCAAGGCCGACGGCAGTGTCGGTCCACTCACCACTGACCGTGTCACGGCCGACGACCGTGAGACCCAGGTCGGTGAAAAAGGCGATCGTTGCTTCGAGGTCGCGCACGGCGATGCCGACGTTCTCAAGTTTGATGGCCATGCGTTGCATGTTACCGAGCCGGGCTGAGCAGCTCTGGTGGCGAGCCGGGCTCGATCGGCAGGAACATCGGCGAGTCACCGGCCTGCCCGGACGTGATCAACGTCACAAACGGAAGCCCGTTGCCGTCGACGAGCTGGTGGATCTTTGTCGACGGGCCGCCTCGGGACCGGGCCTCCGGCAAATCCCGCCACGCGATCCCCCGCCACGCAAAACGAGCCTCGAACAGCCCTAGCCGGTGGGGCCGCGTTCGAAGTCCGGGTTGCAGACGTGGATGCCGTTGCCCTCCGGGCAGTCGTAGGGCACCAGGAGCTGGTCGGTCTCGGTCATCAGGCGTTCCGCGGTCGCCCGCTCCAGGATCGCCCGGTGCTCGCACGCGGAACACCGCGCAGCACTGCTGTACCTCACCCACTGCCTCCGTTCGACCGGACCTAGAGATCTTGTGAACCTAGATGTTCGGACCCCGGCGGCAGTGGACGACGCGCGATTTCAATGGAAATCGAAGGTCCAATTTCCATTGAAATTGCGGGAGTTGTCCACAGCAGCCGGCGTGTCGGGGGCTGACGCGCCGGAGGGCCGCGAGTTCCAATTGAAATTGCGCTCAGGCCGGGTGGGCGGAGGTGATGTCGAGGTCGCCGAAGTCCGCCGGGTTCACCGCGTCGGCCGACACCTCGTGCGGCTTCAGGCGGCCGTCGCGGATGTCCTCGGCGTAATGGCAAGCCACGCGGTGTCCCGGCTTCAGCTCCCGCAGCTCCGGCCGCTCCGTGTCGCACCGGGTCGACTGCCGCCACGGGCACCTGGTGTGGAAGCGGCAGCCCGACGGTGGCGCGGCCGGCGAGGGCAGGTCGCCGGAGAGCAGGATCTGCTCACGCTCGTCCTCCACCGTCGGATCCGGCACCGGTACCGCCGAGAGCAACGCCTTCGAGTACGGGTGCAGCGGCTCCTCGTACAGGTCGTCCGATGTGGACTCCTCCACGATGCCGCCGAGGTACATCACCCCGACCCGGTCGGCGATTTGCCGCACCACCGCGAGGTCGTGCGCGATCACCAGGTACGTCAACCCGAGCTCGGCCTGCAGGTCCTCCAGCAGGTTCAGCACCTGCGCCTGCACCGACACGTCCAGCGCGGACACCGGCTCGTCGGCAACCACCAGGTCCGGCCCAACCGACAGCGCCCGGGCGATGCCGATGCGCTGCCGCTGGCCGCCGGAGAACTCGTGCGGGTACTTGCGCAGCGAGGTCGACGGCAGGCCCACGGCCGACAGCAGCTCGCGCAGCCGCTTGTCGGTGGCCGTCCGGCCGGTGTCCATCCCATGCGCCCGCATGCCCTCGACCAGCAGCGACTGCACCGACTGCCGGGGATCCAGGGACGACAGCGGGTCCTGGAAGACCATCTGCATCCGGCGGCGCATCCGGCGCAGCTGCTCGCCCTTCATCCCGAACAGGTCGACGCCGTCGAACACCACCCGGCCCCCGGTCGGCTTCTCCAGCCGCAGCACCGCGCGCCCCAGCGTCGACTTGCCGCAGCCGGATTCCCCGACCAGGCCGTAGGTTTCGCCGCGTTCGATGCGCAGCGACACCCCGTCGACGGCGTACACGTGGCCAACCGTGCGGTCCAGCACCACGCCGCGCTTGATCGGGAAGTGCACCTCGACCTGGTCGACGTCGACGAGCACTTCCCGGGAATTCCCCGCAGTTGCCGGGGTTTCGGTCATGACGCCTCCAAGGTCCGGCGCCGGGCACCGGCATCGGATGCGGTCAACGGGTGCATGGTCTGGTCGTGTCGCGCCGGTGACCCCCACGCAATTTCAATGGCAATCGGAGGTCCGTTTTCCATTGAAATTGCGGCAGAACCAGCGGTGGGCGGCGGGAGGGGGGAGCTCATCACGCCTCCACCGGGGTCGACATCGTCTCGCGCATCGGGTTGTGGCAACGCAGCAGCCGCGCGCCGACGTCGATGCTCACGTCCGGGGTCTGCTGCTCGCAGACCTCCTTCGCGTTCGGGCAGCGCGGGCAGAACGCGCAACCAGCGTCCCACGGGATGTTGTCGCTAATCGAGCCCTTGATCGGCGACAGCCGCTGGCCGCGCGGCGAATCCAGCCGCGGAATCGAGGCCAGCAGACCCGCCGTGTAGGGGTGCCGGGGCCGGGCGAACAACTCGTGCCGCGCGGCCCGCTCCACCACCCGGCCCGCGTAAAGCACGTTCACCTCGTCGCAGAGCCCGGCCACCACGCCCAGGTCGTGCGTGATCATGATCAGCGCGGTCTCGGTCTCGGCGACCAGTTCGGTCAGCAGCTGGAGGATCTGCGCCTGGATCGTCACGTCCAGCGCGGTGGTCGGCTCGTCGGCGATGAGCAGCCGCGGCTTGCAGGCCAGCGCCATCGCGATCAGCGCGCGCTGCCGCATGCCGCCGGAGAGCTGGTGCGGGTACTCCTTCAACCGCCGCCGCGGGTCCGGGATCCCCACCCGCCGCAGCAGGTCCTCGGCCTCCGGCATCGCCTCCTTGCGCGGCAGCCCGCGGTGTCGCTCGATGACCTCCGACACCTGCAGGCCGATCGGCACCACCGGGTTCAGCGAGGTCAGCGGGTCCTGGAACACCATGCTCAGGTCGCGGCCGCGGCGCTGGTCCAGCTCGCGCCGGGGCAGCTGCAGCAGGTTGGTGCCGTCGAAGTTGACCGAACCGGAAACCTCCGCCCCGGTGCTCGGCAGCAGGCCCATGATCGCCAGCGAGGTGACCGACTTCCCGCATCCCGACTCGCCGACCAGGCCGACGGTGCGGCCCGGATCGACGTCGAAGGAGATGCCGTCCACGGCGGTGACCGGCGGCTCGCCCTTGCGGGCGAAGACCACCGAGAGGTCGCGAACTTCCAGCAGTGCCATTCGTTTCCTCACCTCTAGCGCCGGCGCTTGGGGTCCAAGGCGTCCCGCAACGACTCGCCGACCAGCGTGAACCCGAGCGCGACCAGGATGATGCAACCGGCCGGCCAGAACGCCAGCTGCGGGTGCGAGTCGATGATGTTCTGCGCGCCGCCGAGCATCTGCCCCCATTCCGGCACCGAGTCGTCGGCCGCGCCCAGCCCCAGGAAGGACAGCGCCGCCGCGTCGATGATCGCCACCGCCAGCACCAGGGTGGCCTGCACGATGACCGGGCCGAGCGCGTTGGGCAGCATGTGCCGGAACACGATCGCGCTCTCCTTCACGCCCAGCGCCCGCGCCGCCAGCACGTGATCGCTGGCCCGTTGCGCGAGCATCGTGCCCCGCAGCAACCGCCCGAAGATCGGCACCTGCACGATCGCCACCGCCAGGATCACGGTGAACTGGGTCTGCTGCGCGAACAACGCGCCGATCGACACCGCCAGCAGCAGCGACGGCACCGACAGCATCACGTCCGCGATCCGCATGACCACCGCGTCCACCCAGCCACCGAACGCGCCGGCCAGGAGGCCCAGCACCAGGCCGCCGCCGAGCCCGATCACGGTGGCCAGCACGGCGACCAGCAGCGTCTGCTGGGAGCCCAGCAGCAGCCGGGAGAACAGGTCCCGGCCGTACTGGTCGCCGCCGAACGGGAAACCCTCCTGCGGCGGCGGAATCGTGTTGTCCGCGCGCGAAACCTGCTGCTCCAGCAGGCGTTGCGCCGGGTCGTGCGGGGCGAGCACCGGCGCGAGCAGCGCCAGCAGCACGAACGCGGCGATGATCACCGCGCCGACCACGAACACCGGGTTGCGCTTCAGCCGCCGCCACGCCGACGCGGCCAGGCTCACCCCGGCGTCCGACGCCGCCGTCTCCGCCAGCGCGTCGATGCGTTCCTTGCGCTGCGTTTTCAGCACCATGACCTCACCGTGTCCGCAGTCGTGGGTCGATCAACGCGTACGAGAGGTCGACTATCAGGTTGACCAGCACGTACACCATCGCGGACGCCAGGATCACCACTTGCAGCACCGGGAAGTCCTTGCGCTGGAACCCGATGGCCACCGCCTGGCCGATCCCCGCGATGTTGAACACTCGCTCGGTCAGCACCGCCCCGGCCAGCAGCGCGCCGGTCTGCAAACCGATCGTCGTCACCACCGGCAGCATCGCGTTGTGCAGGATGTGGCGACGCCGGATCACCATGCCCGTCAGGCCTTTCGCCCGCGCGGTGCGCACGTAGTCCTCGTCCATCACGTCCAGGACCGCGGCCCGGGTGATCCGGAAGATCACCGCGAACGGGATGGTGGACAACGCGATGGCTGGCAGGATCAGGTGCACGAACGAGTTCCACGCGGCATCGAACTCGCGGGTCAGGAGCCCATCGAGGATGTAGAAGCCGGTCACCCGCGTCGCGTTCAGCCCGACGTCCTGGCGGCCGGAGGCCGGCAGCGCGCCCAGCTGGATGGCGAACACGAACTTCAGCAGGGGCACCGCAACACCGATCAGCGACCAGGTGATGCTCACGTTGTCCAGCCAGCTACCGCGCTTGCGGGCCGCCAGGTAGCCCAGCGGAATGCCAACCACCACCGCCAGCAGCAGCGCCAGGATCGACAGCTCCAGCGTCGCCGGGAAGCGGGTCAGGAACACCTCCAGCGCCGGCGACCCGCGCTGCACGCCGGTCGACGTGCCGAAGTCACCGGTGACGGCGCGCCCCAGGAAGCGCCAGTACTGCACGAAGATCGGTTGGTCCAGGCCGAGATCGGCCTCGAGCTTGGCGCGCGCCTCCGGGGTGGCGCGGTCCCCCAGCAGCGCTGACACCGGGCCGCCGGGCAACATCCGCAGCCAGGCGAACAGCAGCATCGACAGCACAACGACGACCAGCGCCAGTTGCGCGAGCCGTCGGATCGTGAAGCGGAGCACGAAACCCCCGTTTGGTCAGTCCGGACGTGAGCACGCGATTTCGCGCGAAACCGACGGCCCCCGTGCAGGAGCCGCGCCGGCTTCGCGCGAAATCGTCAACTCACTTCTCCGAGACGCTCACCGACGCGAACTCCTCGGCGGTCAACGGCGACGTCTGCAACCCGTGCACCCGCGGGCTGGTCACGATCGCCGGCGGCGAGTGCGACAGCGGCACGGCGGGCAGGTACTCGGACATCAGCTTCCGGTTGATGTCCTGGTACATCTGGTTGCGCTTGGCCTCGTCCGGCTCGCCGTCGGCGGCCTTCAGCTGCGCTGCCAGCTCCTCGCCCCACGGCGAGGCCGCGGTGTAGAACCGGTTGGTCGGCGTGCCGAAGAAGGTGCCGATGAAGTTGTCCGGCGTGTTGTAGTCGCCGGTCCAGCCGAGCAGGAAGATGTCGGCCTTGGCATTGTCCACGTCGTCGATGTAGCCGCCGTTCCACGGCTTGCTCACGGGGTTGATGGTGAAGCCCGCCTCACGCAAGTCCTCGGCGAGAGCGTTGTAGATGCCCTGCGGGTCCGGCATGTACGGCCGGGTCACCTCCGTGGGCCAGTAGAAGTTCAACGTCAGGTTCGGCACGCCTGCCTCGGCGAGCAGCTGCTTGGCCTTCGCCGGGTCGTGCGAGTACTTCTGGACGTCATCTGCGTAGCCGTCCACCGTCTTCGGGTAGAACTGGGTGGCCACCGAGGCGCCTTCGGGCATGTTGGACTTGACCAGCGTCTCCCGGTCCACCGCGTACGCCAGCGCCTGCCGCACCTTCAGGTTCTGCAGCGCCGGGTTGTTCTTCTGGGTGACGCCCAGGTACATGATGTTGAACGGGTCGCGGACCTGGACGTCGTTGCCGGCGTCGCGCAGCGCCTTTAGGTCGGCGGCGTTGGGGAAGTCGTAGCCGTCGATGGCGCCCGACTCCAGTTCCTGCTTGCGCACCGTCTCGTCCGGGATGATGCGGAAGATCAGCTCGTTGAGCTTGGCCTTCTCGCCCCAGTATTCGTCGTTGCGGACCAGCTTGATGGTGCCGTTGCTCTCGTCGTAGGACGCGAACTTGAACGGGCCGGTGCCGGTCGGGTGCGCTTTGGCGTACTCCGGGTACACGAAGCTGTCGCCCTGTGCCTGCACGTTGTTGGCCTGGTACTGGTCCATCGCGGTGGGCGACTGCATGCTGAACGACGGCAGCCCGAGGATGTCCGGGAACTTCGAGCTGGCGCGGGTCAGGTGGACCACGGCCGTGGTCGCGTCCGGGGCGTCGCACGCCTGGTACAGCGACGGGGTCTTGCCGTCGGCGAACCCACCGAAGTTCTCGATCCAGTAGTAGGACAGCGCGTTGTTCTGACCGGCGCCGGTCTGGTTGAACATGCGCTGGAAGTTCTTGCACACCGCTTCGCCGTTGAAGTCGGTGCCGTCGTGGAACTTCACGCCCTGGCGGAGCTTGAAGGTCCAGGTCTTGCCGTCCGGGCTGTGCTCCCAGCTCTCGGCGAGCTCCGGTTGGACGTCGGACGAGCCCGGCTTGAAGCCGACGAGGCCTTCCGTCATCTGACGGGTGACCCGGAAGGTCTCGCCGTCGGAGGCGTAGAAGGGGTCGAACAGGTCGGGTGCGCCTGCCGCGCCGAAGGTGAGCGTGCCGCCTTCACCGCCGCCGCCGGCCTCGCGCTGCGATTGCGCGCAGGCCGCCAGCGAGGTCGCCGCGACGATGGCGACGCCAGCGGTCACAACACGACGCCGCGTGCTTGATCCGCGACGCGGCGCCGATGGAGCTCTACTCATGGAAGCACCTCGGTGTGTCTCAGGTCTCAGAGTTCCGTGAGACTAACTCGCATTCGGAGTTGGGTGGAGCACCTGAGGTTACGATCCAGCTACTTAGGCGCGCCTAAGGGAAACCCGATTTATCGGGCATTCACCCACGTGGGCGAGCGTATTGAGCCGCCTGGACGGACCGGAAGAACTATCGGGCCACCCGGGAAAACCGGTAAAAACTGCGGAAGTCCGCTCCCGTCGCGAGCGATTCTGGCGATGCGCGAACACCTCCGGCGGTACCGCCCGCGGCCGCCTTCAACCCGACCGGGTCACGACGCCGGAACTACGGAACAGCGCAAATCAACCGGATCGGCGTCACCGCAGCAAAATGCTCGTGAGCGCATTGAGCCGCTATTACGACCCGAATTACTCACGAGCATTTAGCAGAAAAACGCGCGGGGCCCGGGAATCACATGGCGCGGCGGCCGGAGAGGGCGCGGCCGAGCGTCAGCTCGTCGGCGAACTCCAGGTCGCCACCCATCGGCAGGCCGGACGCCAGCCGCGTGACCGTCAGACCGGGGAAGTCCCGCAGCATTCGCAGCAGGTACGTCGCGGTCGCCTCGCCCTCGGTATTCGGGTCCGTCGCGATGATCACCTCGGTGGTTTCCTCCTGCCCGATGCGGGCCAGCAGCTCGCGCACCCGCAGCTGGTCCGGCCCCACCCCGGACAGCGGATCCAGCGCGCCGCCGAGCACGTGGTAGCGCCCTTTGAACTCGCGGGTGCGCTCGATCGCCAGCACGTCCTTGGGTTCCTCGACGACGCACACCAGCGCCTTGTCCCGCCGGGCGTCCCGGCAGATGCGGCAGGTCGTCTCCTCCGAGACGTTGCCGCAGACGTCGCAGAACACCACGCCTTCCTTGACCTTCTGCAGGACCTCCTGCAGCCGGGTCACGTCCGCGGGCTCCGCCGCGAGCAGGTGGAAGGCGATGCGCTGCGCGCTCTTCGGACCGATGCCAGGCAGCCTGCCGAGCTCATCGATCAAATCCTGAACCGGACCTTCGTACACTTATCGCTCGTTTCCAGGGGTTCGGTGCAGTTTCAACTGAAACCGCACTCCCCGCCGACGACGGTGCGCAGTTTCAATTGAAACTGCGATCACATGCCCGGCAGGCTGAGACCGCCGAGGCCCCCACCGCCCAGCGCACCGGTGAGCGGACCCATCTTCTCGGCCTGCAGCTCCTGCGCCGCCCGGTTCGCGTCGCGGACCGCCGCAACGACCAGGTCGGCCAGCGTCTCGGTGTCCTCCGGGTCGGCCGCCTTCGGGTCGATCGACAGCCCCTTCAGCTCGCCCGCCCCGCTGACGGTCGCGGTAACCAGGCCGCCACCGGCGCTGCCGGTGACCTCCGCGGCGGCGAGCTCCTGCTGCGCAGTCATCAGCTGCTGCTGCATCTTCTGCGCCTGTTCCATGATCTGCTGCATGTTCGGCTGGCCACCAGGCTGCACGTGATCCTCCTCCGGCTGGCGCGTGCGCGTACCCCAATTCGGGCTACGCCACCAGCCTAGAGAATGCGCGGCCCGCCCTGCCTGGCGGTGCGGGTGGCGGCGGGCCTGGGCGGTGGGGGCGAAGCATGACATGGTGATCGCATGGCGCTGGACATCGTGCGGTTGCTGGAGCTGACCAGCTGGCGGGCCTTCGACGTGTCCGCCACCGGCCGGGTCCTGGCCGGCTCCGACGAGTCCGGTTCCACCCAGCTCATCGAGCTCGCCGACGGCGAGCAGACCCCGCTGACCGCCCTGCCTGGCGCGGTGACCGGCCGCTACCTCCCCGACGAGCGCGCCGTGGTCGTCCAGCACGACACCAACGGCAACGAGCGCGGCCAGCTCTCCTTGCTGCGCCTGGACCAACCGCGCGCCCGCCCGGCACAGCTGCGCGACCTGGAGCCGCTGGTCCGCGACCCCGAACACGTGCACCGGCTGCTCGACGTCCTGCCCGGCCGGATCGTCTACGCGACCAACCGCCGCAACGACGTGGACTTCGACGTGGTGATCCGCGACGTGGCCACCGGCGACGAGCAGGTCGCCTACGACGGTGGCGGCATGGTCATGGAGGCGGCGGCCTCGCGGGACGGCCGCCACCTGGCGCTGACAGTGCCCGCCGACCCGCCGATGTCCGACCAGCTCCTCCTGGTCGACACGACAGCACCCGGGAATATGCGCGCGCTGACCGGCCGCGACGTGCCAGCCCGGCACGTCCAGCTCGGCTGGCTGCCCGACGGTCTGGTCGTCACCACCAACGCCGACCGGGACCTCACCGGCATCGCGCACATCGACCCGCGGACCGGGGCGCGTCGGTGGCTGGTGACCTCCGACGAGCACGACCTCACCGGCTGGCTCTCCCCGGACGGTTCGACGCTGCTCGTGCAAGCCAACGAGGACGGCGCGAGCCGGCTCGCGCTGCACGACGCGACCGGGTACCTGCTGCGGGCCGTCCGGCTGCCCGCCAACGGCTGGTGCGCGTTCCCGCTGCCCGCGCCGGTCTGGTCACCGGACTCGCGGTTCGTCGCGCTGTCCTTCAGCGCCGCAACGGTTCCGGGCGACGCGCTGCTGGTGAACGCCGCGACCGGCGAAAGCGAGTCGCTGACCGGTTCCGCGGAGCAGCTCCGCGGCCAGCGCCCGGTCGAGCCGAGCACGCACCGGGTGCCGACCCGCGACGGCGAGCAGCTGCCGTGCTTCGTCTACTCGCCGCGCGAGGCCAATCCGCGACTGGCAGGTTCGGCGGTGCTGATCATCCACGGCGGCCCGGAGAGCCAGTCGGTGCGGACTTTCAACCCGATCGTCCAGGCCCTCGTCGCCCAGGGGCACACGGTGCTGGTGCCCAACGTCCGCGGCTCCACCGGCTACGGGAAGCGCTGGTACTCGGCCGACGACGGGCGCAACCGGCTGGAGTCGGTGACCGACCTCGGCGACCTGCACGACTGGCTGCCGTCGATCGGACTGGACCCGAAGCGCGCGGCGCTGTGGGGCGGCTCGTACGGCGGGTACATGGTGCTCGCCGGGCTGGCGTTCCAGCCGGAGCGGTGGGCGGCCGGAGTCGACATCGTCGGGATCTCGTCCCTGGTCACGTTCCTGGAGAGGACCGCTGCCTACCGGCGCGCGCACCGCGAGCGCGAATACGGTTCGCTCGCGGCCGATGCCGAATTCCTGCGCGAGGCGTCGCCGCTGACCGAGGTCGCATCCATCACGGCGCCGCTGTTCGTGCTGCACGGGGCGAACGACCCACGGGTGCCGTTGTCCGAGGCGGAGCAGATCGCGGCGGCTGTCCGCGCCAAGGGCCTGGAGTGCGAGCTCCGGGTCTACGACGACGAGGGCCACGGCCTGGCCAAACGCGCCAACCGCCTCGACGCCTACCCGGGAGCGGTGGCCTTCCTGGCCCGCCACCTGGCAAAGCAAGCCTGACCCCGGCCGACCGGCGGCTGGCCGTGCGAGAAACCGCCGCCGTTTCCAGGGGCGCTCCGGGAGCGCGGTGCCGCTTCGCGGAAGGGCTCAGTTGTCGATCCGGCGGGCGCCGAGCTCGCGCTCGAAGAGCTCCACCGCCGCCGCTTCGGGGTCCGGCCCCAGCTGGGCGTCGGCGTCCATCGGGGACGACTCGGCGAGCATCGTCTCCGGGTCTTCCTCGTCGTCGGCGACCGGCGAACGCGGTGCCCGCGACGGCTCCGGGGGCCTGGGCGGCTCCGGAGGCGGCGGCACGTCATCCGGTGGCGGGGGCTCCTCGTCCGGCGGCTCGGGCGGCGGCGGGATGTCGTCCGGCTCCGGCGGACGCGGCACCGAACCCTGGCGCGCGGGCGAACCCGCCTGCGGCCGAGAGTGCGCCCGACCGTTGGCGGCCTCGCCACCGGCCTGCGGATTCGCGGCCTGACCGTTGGACGGCTGGGCACTGGGCTCGCTCTGCTGGGTCGACCGGCGCTGCGGCGGCTGCTTCGGCGCGGCAGGTCGAGCCGGGGGCGGCGGTGCGGCACCGGCCTCGACGCACTGGATTTCCCACTCACCGCCGACCACCTCGCGCAGCGAGTCCCGGACGAAGTCCAGCCGCCGCTGCTGAGCGAGCTGCTTGACCAGCCCGGACGTCGGCATCGACAGCACCAGCGTGCCGCCGTTGAGGTCCTGCACCGTCGCGTTGAGCAGCAACGCCTGCGTCGGCCGGTTCCGCTTCGCGACGGCCTGCAGGACGTCCGACCACACCCTCCGCACGTCGGCCGCCCCGGCGGGAGCGGCCGCCGCAGGCTGCGCCGCTGGCGCGGCTGCCGGACGCGGCTCCGCCGCTGC
>NZ_GL877879.1:75204-203122 GCF_000194155.1 Saccharopolyspora spinosa NRRL 18395 | reverse complement strand
CTGGCCCTGCAGGCGGTGCCGCCGGTGCCTGCGACGCGGCTGCCTCCTGCGTTGTGCGCTCGTGCGGCCGCTGGAAGACGCGCTTCGGTCGCGGATCGGCGTCCGCCGCTGGCGCAGCTGCCTGCCCGGCCGGCGACACGTCGGGAGCACCCTCACCGGGCGCGATGGTCATGCGGCGCTCGACGCGCTCCAACCGTTGCAGCAGAGCGGTTTCCGAGTCGGATGCGGCCGGCAGCAGCATCCGCGCGCAGAGCAGTTCGAGCAGCAGCCGGGGCGCGGTGGCGCCGCGCATCTCGGAAAGTCCGGTGTGGACGATCTCGGAGAACCGGGAAAGCGTTGCCGCGCCGAGCTGTTCGGCCTGGCTCTGCATCCGGGCGAGTTCGTCCCCGGCGGCCTCCACCAGTCCGCGCTGCGCGGCGTCCGGAACCGAGTTGAGCAGTACCAGGTCGCGCAGCCGGTCGAGCAGGTCGGAGCCGAACCGGCGCGGATCGTGCCCGGCTTCCACGAGCCGGTCGACCGTGCCGTACACGGCGGCGCCGTCGCCCGCGGCGAGCGCGTCGACCACGTCGTCGATCAGCGCGACGTCGGTGACCCCGAGCAGCGTCACCGCGCGCTCGTAGGTGACGCCTTCGGGCCCCGCCCCGGCAAGCAGCTGGTCGAGCACGCTCAGCGTGTCGCGGGCGGACCCGCCACCGGCCCGGATCACCAGCGGGTACACCGCGGGCTCGACCTGCACGCCTTCGTCGCGGCAGATGCGTTCGAGCAGCTCGCGCATCACGCCCGGCGGCATCAGCCGGAACGGGTAGTGGTGGGTCCGGGACCGGATGGTGGTGAGCACCTTGTCCGGTTCGGTGGTGGCGAAGACGAAGATCAGGTGTTCCGGCGGTTCCTCGACGATCTTCAGCAGGGCGTTGAAGCCCTGCGTGGTGACCATGTGGGCCTCGTCGATGATGAAGATCCGGTACTGCGACTGAGCGGGCGCGAAGAAAGCCCGATCGCGCAGCTCGCGGGTGTCGTCGACACCACCGTGGCTGGCCGCGTCGAGTTCGACGACGTCGACGCTGCCGCCGCCTTCGGGCGCGAGCGCGACGCACGAGTCGCATTCGCCGCACGGGTCGGCGGTCGGGCCCTGCGCGCAGTTCAGCGAGCGGGCGAGGATGCGCGCGCTGGAGGTCTTGCCGCAACCACGCGGCCCGGAGAACAGGTACGCGTGGTTGATCCGGCCGGCGGACAGCGCGGTCCGCAGCGGTTCGGTGACGTGGTCTTGCCCGACGACCTCAGCGAAGGTCGCAGGCCGGTACTTGCGGTAAAGGGCGAGCGCCACGGTGGAAACCCTACGCGGTGAGCACGACAACCCGAACACGGCCTGAAACCCGCCCCGGACCTGCCGGTCAAGCCGGGAGGGCGGTCCCTGGAAAAAATAAGGGGACCCCGTGCACCCGCCAGAGCCCGCTTACCCTTGCTGCCTTCCGGCCCTGGGGGAGTTCACAGGATGGACGCCGCACGAGGTCCGCACTCAGTGTAACCCGAAGCCCCGAGCGGCCCGGAACGCGACCCCACCGCACCGATTCCACACGCCCACAGCACGCCGTTCGACCTGTTCAGCAAGCTGAACCAGATCCGCCACCGCGTTCTTCCGAACCGCGGGTGATCTCTCACCAACCTCGGCAGACTCGCCGCGCCCGCCCCGCCGGGCGGGAACCCTGCACCACCGCCGCCGAACGGGCAGAACCCACCGAACCCGGGCGAGCCCACACCGCCACCGGGGAAAAACGCCGCCCGGCCAGACCCCGCCTGGGCAGAACCCGGCGCCGGGTGAGCAGCCCGGCGGGCTCGCCGGCTACCTCGTGTCCCTCATCCGCACTGTCCTGCCCTCGGCTTGGGGTGCGCTGATCGCCTGGCTGGTCTCGACCCGGTTGCTTCCGCCGGATCTCGGCGAGCAGGCACAGCCTCTTGCCACGACCGTGCTCGTACCGGTCGCCGGTGCTCTGGTCTACGGCGCGGCCCGATGGCTGGAAACCCGACCCGGTCTCCCGCAGTCGGTCGCGCACCTCCTTCTTGGCTCCGCCCGGACACCCAGATACACCCGATTCGGCGAATCGCCGAATCAGCACAAGCCACCACGGTCGTGACGGCAAGCGGCATTCACCACTCCTCGGCCTCTTCGAGCCAAGAACGCGGCCCCGACCAACTTGTTTTGCTTGCTCGTCCGCAGTCGGGTGCCGAGACAGAGCCCAGCTGTCAGCGGTAGGTTGAGTCTGTTCAAAGTTTCGTTCGGAGGGCATTGAGATGCGTGACAGAGACGTACGTGCGTGTCTCGCCGAACGTCTGCGCAACGAACATCCCAAGCCTGACACACGCTTCGTTGACGAACTCGATCTCGGTGGACTGGTCCGAGTTGATGTAGCTGCCGTCAACGGCTCACTATGGGGCTACGAGATCAAAAGTGCGCGGGACAACTTGCGGCGACTTCCGCTCCAGATCGAGATCTATTCGCGAACGCTTGATCGCGCGGCACTCGTCGTAGCCGAGTGCCATGCAACCAAGGCCGTACAGATGTTGCCCGAGTGGTGGGAAGTTATCGTGGCCAGCGAGCACAAAGGCAGCACGCACCTACGAACCATGCGACCAGGCACGCAGAACCCTGCGGTAGATCCATGGGCGGTCGTTCAACTACTGTGGCGCGACGAAGCGCTGGATGAACTCGCGTACTGGGGCTTGGACCGCGGGGTACGGTCCAAGCCTCGCCGCGATATCTGGAAACGGATGGTCGAGCAGCTAGATGTCTCGACGATCCAGGCAGCGGTCAGGACTCGTTTGAAGTCCCGTACCGACTGGCGAGTTGGCCAGTGACGTAGGTCAAGTGGTGGTCGGTGGCAACCCGTCGCCAATGCTCAGGGTTGCTGCCCCCGACATCTTCACGCGCGACCTGCGCTATCCATTTGTCGCCCAACGAAAAATCAGGCCCACAGAACTCGTCGGACTTGACAACTAAACGCGCCGGAGGCACGACCGCCTCGCCGCCAATGCGCTTGAATAGTCCGCCCTTGGCGACCAACCAGGCGTCCTCCACTGTGTAGCGGAGTTGACCGCTGATGTTCAAGATCTTGGGATCGACCATGAGGAAGGGGTCGGGATGTGCAACTCCGTAGTCTCCGAAGGCAGGCCGACGTGCATGCGCCTGGGACGCCTGATCATCAACGCGGCAATATAGCTGCCAGTCCACTCGGGGGACTCGGTGAAGCGTATCCTTTTCCATACCGGCTAAGTCTTTTGGAAAGGATCCGCCTGCCAAGGTCAGTGAGCGCCACTTCTCTGCATCGGGCAGCGCCAACAACTCTCCGAAAACGGCGGACTGGGCTAATTCGGAGCCCATTTGATCGCCGAGATCCAGTACGAGGTCGACCTGCGTCGGATCGACCTCGATCTGATCGAGAAGCTCGTACAGAGAAGTCGCGGCACCCGGCAATGAAGGCCATGCGAAAGGCTTGAGCCTCACACATACACCGTTCGCGTGCTCCTTGTGAAGCGCCCCAGCAGCTGCCAAGTATTCAGGGCACCTATCTGGAGCGACAACCGGTATCAGCACCGTACCGTGGTGAGCCGCCTCATTGACCAGGCCTGCGAGCGAATCACCAACTACAGGTCCGTCTAACCCATCATCGAGGTGCTCCAGGTCGACGAATGCATATCCGCCGGGCCAGCAATCAGCGAGATGCTTAGCCAGCGGCTCAACGTGCTGCCTTACAGTCTTCTTCCACTGTTCACCCTCGAAGTCCCAGTCCCGAGGGTGCACCGTGAAAAGTGGAGTCATCCGTTTCTTTACGGAACTACGCAAGTCCTTCAGTGCAGACCGCTCGCCGCGTCGAGTTAGCAGGATCGGAATGTAGTGAAAATTATCGTGCACCGTGCAGCCTCCTGGACAGGAACCACCTGATCGCCATTGCTCTACCCAGTGACATGCTCACATAGAGCAACTGCCGTCTGCAGCGGCCAAACAGCTGATCGAAAGGAATGCACCGAGCCCCGCTTTTCGCACAAGTGTTCCACTGCGTGTCCAGCTACATTCTCGGCACTACGTTCCGTCACCAAGAAAGCGCGAAATTTGCTCCAGGATTCACTCGATCAGCCCTATTCGCCTGCGGCGAAAATACACCCTTCGGAATCCTCACTACCTTAATTTGAGCTTGCCAAGTGCCCGCTGGTTAGTCTTGGCGTTGCCTCGTTGAACGGAGTAGAGGATGCCGTTGTAGATGAGGTCTCACTGCGCCTGGGGCTAGGCGTCGCGTGATTCCCATTTCCGAAGGTGCGGGGGGATGTTGAGGCCGAGGTAGTCGCGCGCCATCTTGTTGGTGCTGGCACCACCCTCGTGGACTGAGTAGAGCAGGCCGAGATAGGCCAGGTCCCACAGCTCCCGGTTCAGTTGCAGGTTGTTGATCTGCACGTAGAGCTGCCGGCCGTGGCTGTCCTCGATGTCGAGGTAGTGCGCGGCTCCACCGACGGTGACGTTGACCTTGGTCAACTCGTAGGTCTTGACGAAGTTCTTTCCGTAGGCGAGCCAGTCCGCGCCGGCCGACATGCGGAGGTTGCGGCCGGTGAGAAGGAACAAAGACGGCCACGGAACGATGAACAGCCAGAGCCACCAGACGGTCACCCAGCCGAACCCGAAGTCGCGCCAGGTGAAGAACGCCACCATGATCGTGACCATGATCAGGCCGAAGGTAAGGGCACGGCCTCGGGTGGGAAAGAACCATTCCAAGATCGGCCCCTCACCCTCCGGCTGTTGAGGAACCTTGGTCACGCCACGCTTGTGCTTGACCTCCGGTGACTTCCAGCCGGGTTCCAGCGGCGCACGAGGCGGCCGTGGTTTTCCGGTCTGCGAGTCGGGTTTCGGCGGAAGTCCGTTGTTCATCGGCCCATCTTCGGGTTGATCTCTTCCAGGCGTCTACCGGTGTCCTCTATGCCCTGGACCATATCGTCGCCCCATTCCTCGATCGCGAACCCGACGCCCCAGGAGGCGACTGCGCCGCCAGCGACGACCCATCCCACTGGGGTGCCCATCGCCGCCAACCCGACCGAGGTGGCGGCCCCCGCGACAAATCCGCCGAGCCCGGAGGCCACGCTGGTTGTCGGGTCCTTGCCAGCGATGCCGATGTCATAGCCGATGCCGCCCAGGGTGATTCCGAACCCGACGACAGGCAGCTTGGAGCCAAGCTTCAGCGCGCCCCGGAGCAGGCCGGTCCCTGCCGTGGGAGTCTTCGCAGCCCTGCCGAAGTCGAGGTTCAGTTGCAAGATCGCCTTGGTCCGGGGGCCGAGGCGATCCACCCACTGCGCGGTCCGTGTGGCGATTGCCTTGCTCTCCAGCGCGGCCGCGGCCTGGGAACGGGTGATGTTGATAGCCGCGGCTCGTGTTCGCGCTTGAAGGCTCATGTACGGGTTTTGCGAGAGACGCTCAGAAACCTCGATCGCACCGCTGCGCGCGATCTGCGACGCCTTGGCGCGCATTGCAGCGGTCTGTCCCAACGTGGCACCAGCGAGGCCGGCGATAACGTCCGAGGCGTTGAAAGGAGACTTCTCGATGAGCCCGCCGAGGAACCGGTTAAGGATGGCGATCGAGTCGCTCGCCAGCTGCCGGCCTTCGGAAACCAAGACAGCACAGTCCGCGTACGCCTGCACCTTTCGGGCGAAGTCGGATTGTGCTCGCACTGCCTCGGTGTGGATCTGTTTTTGTTCAGGGCTGGCGGGTTTGTCGGTGGGCAGCGGTGTTGGGTCTGCTGGTTCCGGGCCAGGCTCCATGATCAGGTCGCCTTGGACGACCAGTCCCGCGTTCAGCGCAAGCTCGCGCGCTTGATCCATGCGCACTTTGACGGTGTCGATGGCGTCTGCGTGGCGGCGCAGTTCCCGGGCGAGGTCGGAGTAACTGATCGACACGTCGTCGACACGTGGCGCGACCTTGCCCATGCCGTCGCGGAAGGATTGGCCGGCCTCGCTGGGCCAGCTGCCTTCGGACTCGCCGCGAACACGGTTGATGATGTCCAACGCCGCGTCAACGGCTCGCGCCATCCCGTCCAGCCAGTCCGCTGCCGTGCGGATCGTTCCCGGCTGCGCGTCGACCTTGATATCAAGTGGCATGATTCAAATCCCCAGTAAGACTCATCTCGGCGCGTTCGGGTTGGAGCGAGCGATATCGTCGGCGTTGCCGTGGTCGGTCTCGATGTAAAGGTTGCTGCCTGCCGCGACCTCGTCACCGACGTAGTTGAGGGCCTCGACGATCTCTGCCGCTGACAACGTCAGCATCGCCATGACGCCCGCAACTGCCTCGCTCGCCACCCCGACCTGCGGAGCAGGAGGGGGTGCGGCACTGCCGTCCAGTTCGGCCGCGCCGGTGCGGAGCCTGCTTGCGAGGGCTTCCAATTCTCCAAGCTGGGCGTGGGTTCCGGACATCAGTTGGTTCCCCCTGCGGAGTCATTGCGTTGGTCGTCGGGAAGCACTGCGTCCCACAGCACCAGATCAGCGCCGCTGTGCTGTTGGATCTCCGCGACCTTGTCGGGAGGCAGTGACGCCCAGGGCTGCAGATCCCCGCAGCCGATGACCAGCGCCTCCAGCGAGCTGAATGCCAGCACCGCCAGGCGCCCGTCCTCAAGTCGCCGAAGTTCGACGGTGACGTCCTTGTCGCGACTGACGAAGCGCTCGGCAAGCGGAACGAAGGCCGGTTCGGGTTCCTCGCCGTTGGCTGCTGCGACGTAGTCAGCCCCGATCACCGACGGCGCCACGTCTCCGTGGTCCCGCATCACGTCACGGTCCCCGTAAGCCAAACTTCCCCCTCATACGACTGTTTTCCCAGGCGGGCACGCTACCGAGCTGATCGTGCTCCCAGTCGACCTCGACAACACGTCACCCGAAAGGCCCAAACACGACAAAGGCCGGCGCTGTAGATCATCTCTACCGCGCCGGCCATTTCCCGTGACAGAGCCGAACTACTCAATCCCCGGCATCGGGCTCCTCCTCATCAACATCGTGACCGACGCCGGTTGCAACGGGGTCGATATCGACCGGTACCGGGACTGGTGGTCCTGTGACCTCTGGTCGATCGTCGGGCGAGTTGGCCATGCGGGACTCCTTTCGCTTAATGAATGGGTGGCCGGTCGGTGCCCTGGGAGGCGCCGCACCGACCGGCCGTCCGCTCGATGCCGGAGGTCGGGGGCAGCAACATCGAGCGGAGTCTCAGATGATTCATGCGCTCCGGCGACGCGGGCCGATACGCGAACGCAGCCACAGGCGCGCCTGAGTGGCAACGTCCGACTCGTCAGCCCAGTCGGATCCAATATGGACTGTTTCGATGAGCTGGTCGTTGTCGTGGGAGCTACCGATGTCGCCGCGGTGGACGGTGAAGTGTCGGTGAGACGCGTTCGACTCGCCAAGCCATCGGCAGAAACCGCTTCGGTCCCTTTCTTGCTCATAGCGCGACACGGGGCAAGGTCGGTTCTGGGCGCTGCGGCGTGGAGTTAGTTGTCGTTTTGGAGGGAGCACCAGGCGGACGGAACTCGGCGCCGGCTTCTTGGAGCAGCAGGCGCACAGCTCCATAGGAACGGCCGGATACCTCGACTAGTGTCCTGCGCCAGAAATTCGTGGCCGAACCGGCCAGGTCATCGTCGATTTTGACGTAGAGTGCGATCACGAGGGTGTCCAGGTCTGTCGTCACAAACGGATCATGGACCCCCTCGCCTCATGCTCGCAGGAATTTGGAATTACTCGTCTAGATCCCGACAATCGCGGCGATCTTCGCCGCAACGTCTTCACGCAACGCATGCCGCCCTGTGCTCTCGGCTACCTGCCTGCGCTCTTTCTCGACCCGGTCGAGCAGGTGCGCCACCGTCAACGCGCCCTCACCAGCGCCGGCATGCTGACCACCCGGCTCAGCGATCTGCATCCGCCACCCAACGAAGAGCAGCAACCCGGCACCAGGCAGCAAGCCGGCTAAAACAGAAGTAAAGAAGACACCCCAGTTCAGTCCTTTCCGAAACATCGCGAGCACCTCGGCAAGCGCCCGACCACAGATGGATGCGGCGGCGTACACACGGCACCGCAATCAGCAAGAGCAAGCCGGACCCGATCCGGCCCGAACAACAACCGCTCGACGTTCACCCGCGACACGCGATGCAACCGGGCGGTAAACAACCCCGGGCACACCGCATCCGACCGGAGCTTGGTCACCGCAGCGGATCGCCGGGCAGCCACAGCTCAGAAACCGGCGACCTCGCCAAGCGAGGGGCACCCGGCGAGTTGTGTGGCGGCAGTTCCAGCAAGGCCGGAACAACGTCAGCGACCGGGCCGTGCCTGTGCCAGACGGCCGGCGGAGAACCGAGTTCCAGATCCTCAATCCGGAACCGGGCAGCGATGGCGTCGTCAGCCGCGCTCGCCATGAACATGTCCATCACCCATCGCTGACTCGCATGCCCTGCACGGCGAGAACGTTGGCGGGCCCTGGCAGATAACGGAACCGAAAGCCGGCCCGGACGCTCGTCCGCAAAGCATCCAAGTGCGGACGCAGCCACGCTTCCGGCCACGAGTCAATCTGCCGTTCCCCGACCATCAGGTCTTCCCTTCGTGCTCGAACTCAGCCATGAACGCGAGTCGCGGCTGCTCTCGACTCTGTGCCCACTAGGCACATGAGCATCACAACGACAAGATTCAAACTACAAGTTGCAATTGAAGGTTTGTAATACTCCGAAAGAGGGATCTTGGAGGATCGCAGCGAGAGACCAGGCAGGATGCGACCCGCCGACACAACGAGAGGGAGCGATGGTTACCCCGGAGAACAACCCAGCAGTCCGACGCGTCCAGCTGGGCCTACTGCTGCGCGAACTCCGCGAGCAACACGACGTCAAGCCAAAGACGATCGCCGACCGGCTTGACTGGTACCCCGGCAAGCTCACGCGTGTCGAGAAGGGCGAGCTCACGGTCGCCGCAGCCGAAATGGACGTCTTGATCGACCACTTCGGGATCACGGACGAAGACGAAGCCAACAAGCTTCGCCAGCTGGCGTCGGACGCTCGCAAGAGAGATCGACCAAGCCGCGTACCAGACTGGGCGAAGACCTACGCTGCCCTCGAAGCTGCGGCAGCCGAGGTGAAGGCTTACAAGGTCGACCTCGTGCCAGGCATCATGCAGACCGAGGCGTACGCCCGCGCCATCCTGTCCACCTCGCTGGTCACGCCGTTGCCCGAGATCTACGAACGAGCGGCCGAACGCGCCCGACGTGGCGAAACGATCGTCCGGAACAGCAATCGAGAGATCTCGGTCGTTCTCGGCGAAGGCGTGCTGTATTGCGAGGTTGGCGGGCGAGACACCCTGCGCGAGCAGTTGCGACACATCCGGGAGCTGACAGAGCTCCGCCACGTCACGGTTCAAGTCCTGCCGTACACCAAGGGCGAGCACGCTGCTCTCGGAACACCGTTCACCGTGCTGCACCTCGCTGATCCGGTGGCGACCTACACCTACCTCGAAGGGCTGACGGACGCCGACTACCTGGACCGCCCCAATCACACCAACGTGTACGTCCAGGCGTTCGATAGGCTGAGGGTTGCTGCTCTCGATGACAGAGAGTCGGCGCGAATGCTCGAACAACGAGCCAGTGAGCTTGAGTGAGGGAGCAGTAACATGCGTGCCCCTGACCTGGGACCGGTGACCTGGCGCAAGTCGAGCCGCAGCAGCGGTAACGACAACTGCGTCGAAATTGGCGAAGCGCCTGCGGCGCGCGGGGTTCGTGACTCCAAGCTCGGTGAGGCAAGTCCGATTCTGACGTTCAGCCGCCGAACCTGGTCGACCTTCGTGACGGCCGTCAAGGCCGGTGAGCTGGACGGCTGACCATCAGGCCAAAGCGCCCGCCCGGCAAGATGCCGGGCGAGGCGCTTGTCATTCCGCGGAACTGCATCCGAGCTTGGTTGCCGATCTCGGACCTCGCCGGCGCACCCTGGCGCTCTTGCGCGCAAGAGCACGGAAGTAAGCCTTGCGCGCCGACTCCGCTCCTCGGGCACGTTCCTCGGGCTGAAGGACACCGTCGGGGTCAACCTGGCGCTCGAATCGTTCGAGTGCGGCTCGGCGTGCCGACGCGGTCTCGGCCGTGGGGCCGAGACGTGGGCCCACCGGGCGTGTGCCGCTGCGTAGGACCGGATTTTGCGCTGTGCTGGGGTGAGGTTCTTGCTTGCCGCCATGCACCCGATTAGGCGATGCGGTCGGCGATGCCGAGGCGAGCCTGCTCATTGAGGGCTCGTCTGGCTGCGGCTTGCTTGCCGTAGTGGCGAGCTATCTTGGTGGAGCTCCATCCGGCGATCATCATCAGCCCGTCCTCACTGCCGCACACATCCTGCCAGCGGTGCGAGAAATCGTGCCGGAAGCGGTGTGCACGGAGTGAGCCAGCGATACCGGCCTGCGTGCCCCTGCGGCGGAGCATGTTCTTGATGCCGTCTGTCTTGAGCGCGAGATCGCGGCCGAGGATAGCCACATGCAGGCGCGTTCCCGTCCGAATGCTTCTCCCGTTCCTTGAGATAGTGAGCCAGCACGAGCCCGGTGCTATTGCCAATCCCGACAACACGAACCTTGTCTCCCTTGCCCCGGACTTGAATCCGGCGCGTCTGAAGGTCGACATCAGAAAGTTTCAGCGAGGCTGCCTCTGACACTCGCGGTCCCGTGTCAATGAACAGCAGGATGATCGCGGTGTCTCGCCGCGAAGCGAAGTCGCGACGCGGCACACCGCAAGCACCCGAGCGTAATCCTCGTCGGACAACAGCGGCGTGATCTTCTCCGGCACTTGGGGCGGCTCGGTCTTGTCCATCGGGTTCGACGGCATCTCGTCCCGCTTGACCAGCCAGCCGAAGAACACGCGGAGGTTGCGGTAGTGGTGTGCGCCGTTGGCGGCGCTGGTCGCCTCGATGAAGTCGTCGATGTGGTGCGGCTTGACCCGGTCCGGTTCGAAGTCGAGCCCCTGTTCGGTGAGCCAGTCGGCCCACCGCTGCGCGGTGTAGAGGTAGCCACGCTCCGTGTTCGGCGAGAGGTTCTTGGCCTTGATCGTCTTGCGCCAGCGCTGCGCCAGCATGTCCCAGACTGCGGCCGTCGTGTTCGTCGTCCCCATGTCACAGATCCTCGAATCGTGTTGTCTCCGAGCGCTGTGCAAGATCCCGACGTCCACCCGTCGCCCCAGGTCACGACCCATACCTCCTGCTCAACAGCCGCCCTGCTAGGCTTCCGCACGGAGGATTGGCCGAGCGGCCTAAGGCGCACGATTGGAAATCGTGTTGGGTTAATAGCCCTCACGGGTTCGAATCCCGTATCCTCCGCTGGTCAGAGCCCCGGACGCGACATCGCGACCGGGGCTCTTTCGCGTGTTTCCGGGCCATACGTCCCTGTCCCGCATGGTCGGCTCGCCGCACCGTTGGTTGCGATGGCACTGGTTCTCCCGGGCGGGGTGGCTCCGATGGACTTGACGATCGAGACGTTGCGGGAGCGGGTTCGCGGGGCCGTGATCAGCCGGCAGGACGACGGTTTCGAGCAGGCCCGAAGCGTTTACAACGCCATGATCGACCGTCGGCCGCAGGTCGTCGTGCGGTGCGTGAACGCCGGGGACGTCGTCGCCACCGTCGCCTACGCGCGGGAGAACGGGCTCGACCTCGCCGTGCGCGGTGGTGGTCACAGCGTGCCCGGGTTCGGGACCTGCGACGACGGCGTAGTGCTCGACCTGACTCCGATGCACGGCGTGCGGGTTTCGCCGGGCAGCCGGACCGCGCGGGCCGAAGGCGGCACGACCTGGGGCGACGTCGACGCCGCCACTCACGCTTTCGGGCTGGCCACCACCGGCGGCCTCATCTCCACCACGGGCATCGGCGGGCTCACCCTCGGCGGTGGCATCGGGCACCTCGCCCGCGGCCTGGGCCTGTCCTGCGACAACCTGGTCTCCGCGGACGTCGTGACCGCGGCCGGTGAGCTGGTCGTGGCCGATGAGCGGCAGCACGAGGACCTGTTCTGGGCGTTGCGCGGCGGTGGCGGCAACTTCGGCGTGGTGACCTCGTTCGAGTACCGGCTCGCCCCGGTGCGCGACATCTACGGCGGCCTGATCTTCTTCGACGTGGACCAGGCCTCGAACGTGCTGCGGGCCTTCCGCGAGATCATCACCCGCGCCCCGGAAGAGTTCAGCGCGTTCCCCGCTTTCCAGATCGCGCCACCGCTGCCGTTCATCCCCGAGAACCGGCACGGCGACGTGCTGATCGCGATGGTCGCCTGCTGGACCGGGCCGATGGACGCGGGCCCGGCCGTCGTCCAGCCGCTACGCGACATCGCGCCGATCGTCGCCGAACACGTGGGCCCGATGCCTTATCCGCGGCTCAACAGCGCGTTCGACGCGCTCGTCCCGCCTGGTCTCCAGCACTACTGGAAGGCCAACTTCGTCGTCGAGCTGACCGACGAGATGATCGCCGCGCACGCCCAGTTCGGCCCGAAGGTGCCGGCGTTGAACTCGACGGTGCACATCTACCCGATCGACGGAGCTTGCCACCGGGTCGCGGCGGATGCGACGGCGTTCGCCTACCGGGATGCGAACTTTGCGGGCGTCATCGCCGGGATGTGGCCCGACCCGGCGGACAACGAAGCCAACATCGCCTGGGTGCGCGACTACTACGCCGCGACCGCGCCGCATAGCGAGGAGGGCGGGTACGTCAACTTCATGGCCGGCGACGACCAGGACCGGATCAAGGCGAACTACAAGGGGAACTTTGACCGGCTGGTCCAGGTGAAACGCGAGTACAACCCGCAAAACCTCTTCCACCTCAACCAGAACATCCGCCCTTGAACGACGTATGCGCAGGTGACGGCCCGTGAGCACCCGTGGGTGCTGAACACGCTGCTTTGGAAGGTGCTGGCATGGAGCGAACGGACCGTTCGCCTCGCCTATTGACGTGAACAGTCCGTTCGCTTCACACCGGTAGGCGAGGCAGAACCAAGCCACTCTCGCTGCGGCGGCCACCGGAACCGCCCGGCAGGAACGAGCCTGGAAACAGGCTAGAACTGGAGGCGGGCGACCTGGGGGTCGTGGTCGCTGGCCTGGTCGGCGAACTCCGCGTTGATGTGGACGACGTCGTACTCCGCCGTAATCGACGGGGCGGCCAGGATGTGGTCCAGCTGCTGGGAATTGCCCTCGTAGACGTAGCTGTAGCGCTCGGCGGGCGGCAGCGAGCCGGCCAGCGGCACCAGTGCTCCCCCGGTGGTCAGCGCCGCGAGTGGCGGGGCGAAGCCGTAGTCGTTGAGGTCGCCGAGCACCACAACCGCGGCCTCGTCGTTGACCGCCCGCGCCTCGTCGACGAAGACACGAACCGCCTGGGCCTGCCGCTCCCGCTGCTCCTCCGACGACCTCGCCGGCGGCTGGAGGCGGCCGTGCAGCGGCTGGTCACCGCCCTTGGAGTTGAAGTGGTTGGCCACCACGATCACCGGCGTGTCGTGGAACAGGAACTCGCCCGCCAGCGGCTTGCGGCTGTCTCGCCACGCCTCGTTGGCCGGGTCGATGCGCCCCGGCGAGGCGCTCAGTGCGATCCGCTGGCCGTGGGCCACCGGGTGCACCGGCGTGGTCGCGTCGCCGCCCGGACGATCCACAAAGGACACCCGGGCCGGGTTGAACAGGAAGGCCACCCGGATGTTCCCGCCGGGCTGCCCGCCGTCGGCGTTGTTCTGCGGGTCGATCTGCCGCCACTGGTAGCGCGGCCCGCCCGCCGCCACGATCGCGTCGGTGAGCCGCTGTAGCGTCTGCGCCGCGGCCACCACGCCGTCGTCGGTCGGCCCGGAGTTGTCCTGAACTTCTTCCAGCGCAACGATGTCCGGCGTGGCGAGCCGGTCGACGACGCCCTCGGCGAGCCGGTCGAACTTGGCCTGGTCGGCGCACGGGGCGAGGTTCTCGACGTTGTACGTGGCGACGGCGAGCTCGTCGCGTCCCTGCGGCCGCGTCGTCTCCGGCTGAAGGCCGCCCGGCACGTGCTCGCCCAGCCGCCCGGCCTCCAGCACGTACCCACCGAAGCGCGTGTAGTCCAGTGGTCCTTCGGTGCTGCCGCGCAGCCGGTCACCGACGTTCGCGGCGGGGAACGGCGCGTCCGACAGCGACTCGACCTTCAGCCGCCCGGCGTTGGCTTCGGCGTAGCCGGTGTAGGTGGTGCCGCCGCGGCCGTTCGCGTTCTGCTCCGGCTTGCTGGTGATCCACAGCGCGCGGTAGGCGTCGGTCGGCGCGACGACCCGCACGTCCTCGACGCGCAGCAGCATCCCCTCGCGCGACTCGAAGTAGTCCAGCGCGAATCGCTGCGGCTCCAGCTCGCGCTTGTCGATGTTGCCTTCCAGCAACGCGAACTCGGCAGGGACGGTGTCCGCCCCGAGCACCTCGGCCGGGACGCTGCCCTTGCCGGTGGCCTGCCAGGTCGCCTCGGTGAGCTCGGTGACCGACTGGTTCGGCGTGGTCTCCGGCGTCTCGCCCTCGGCCGTCGGGTAGTACTCCGCGACCAGCCCGGAGACCGCGACCGCGTCGCCGACCGCCACCGCCGGGGTCTGCTTCCCGGTGAACACGAAGAGCCCTTCGCTGGTGCGGGGGTCCGCGTCGGGTTCCGGGTCCTGGAGCCAGAACCCGCGGGACGAGCCGAAACCGCGCACGCCGGTGACCACTCCCGGCACCCCGGCCACCCGCTGGCCGGCCAGCGGCGAAACCCGCGTGGTCCCCTGGACGTCGTGGATGCGGGCCTGCTGCTGCGGCGCCGCGGCCGCCATGATCGGCGCCACCAGCAGCGCCGCTGCGGTGGCGGTCAGCAACGACGTGATGCGCATTTTGGCTTCCCCTCGCCAAGCGACCTGATCGACGAGAAGCTACCGCCGAAAAGCGAGCGGGAAAACACGATCACGTGAACATGCCAGTATCTCAACCTCCTGTTGCGCTACTAAGACTTTCTCCGCACCAGGGGACCTTCTTGCCGCGATGCGGCTCATGGCCGCGAGCCGCCAACCGTTCCGCACGGTCCTGGCCATCTAGGCACCAGCGACGCCCGTTCGGGTGGTAGAACCGCTTTGGATGATTTTGCCGACCGCTGACAATCGCAACGGCCCCGACACGTCTGCCTGATCGAAGAGTCGGAAACAACCCGGTTGTAGGAGAAACAAATGCGCAAGATCAGCCGAATAGCCGTTCTGATCCCCGGCGGGCTGCTGGCCGCAGCGGTGTTCGTGAGCGGGTGCACGTCCCTGGCCGGACAGCCGACATCGGCGCCTACCCCGCCTGGATCGGCGGCAGGCGCCGCGATCATTACCAACCCCGAGACGGACGCCAGGGCAGGCGCCGTGGCCCCGAACATCCACGCCGTCGACGTTGCCGTCGATCTGGAGTTCGCCAAGAACAACGGGGCATGGATGGTCTCCTGGGTCGAAGGCAGGATGGATGACTCCTCCATGTCGGCGCCCCACCCGGTTAGCACCGGCGGACCGGTTCAGGTCGCCGCGCTCGCTCCGGATGTCCAGTTTCTCAGCCCGTTCGAAGGTGCCACGCCGACCGGCTCACCCCAGCTCGGCTCGGAGGGACTGGGTGTAGTTCCGGTCACCTTGGACGATTTCACTCAGCAGGGAAACCAGTCGGCCAAGATCTGGCTCGAAGAAAATGGCCAGGTCACCAAGATCGCCGCACGGTACCAGCCCTGACCAGGACCGCCGGGGGTTCGTGCCGTTGTGTGCCGCGCAGAGCTAGCCCCGGGGTCAGGAAGCACGAGATGATCTACCTGAATGGCGTCGCGCAAGCCGACCGGGTTGTGACCGGTGCCCTGATGCCCGCCTAACAAGACCAACTGGGACCGCATGATCAAGGGCCGGTCCCCGTCTTCACGGGAACCGGCCCTTGCGAGCGGTAGCGGTGGGATTCGAACCCACGGTGGCTGTTAACCACACGCGCTTTCGAGGCGCGCTCCTTCGGCCGCTCGGACACGCTACCGCCAGCTAGGCTACCGGTCACCCGACAGCGCTCGACAGCGGGGGTCAGCGCCAGGCCCGCATCATGCTGGCGAGGCTGGCCCTGGCCCGCGAAAGCCGACCTCGCACCGCCTGCTCACCGGCACCGACGCGCTGGCCGATCTCGACGTAGGACAGGCCGTCGACCTCCGCGAGCAGCCAGACATCGCGCTGCCGGCTCGGCAGGACAGCGAGCGCGCGCCGCAGCGCCAGCACACCCTCTGCCGCCTCCGCGACCCGCTGCGGATCGGCGATCAGCGCGGCGGACCCGACCGCGGGCCGGTGCTCGGGGATCACACCGACGGGAGCGGTGCGGCGCGTCCGCCGGCGGCGCAGCACGATCAGGCAGTACCGGTGGGCGACCTTGAACAACCAGCTCCGCAGGGCGGCCGGTTCGGCGAGTTCACCGGCCCGCCGCCACACCGCGATGAACGCGTCCTGCACCACGTCCTCCGCCTCGACCCGGTCGCCGAGCATCCGCAGCGCCATGCCGAAGATCCCCTCGGAATACCGGCGCACCACCAGCTCGAAGGCACCGGTGTCGCCGGTCGCGATGCGCGTGGCCAGGACTGCATCAGTCGGCTCCACGTCACACTCCCCTGCAACGCGATCAGTCCGCCCGTCGCAAGCGGACGAGCTCATCGTCACAGGCCCGGACACCGTTCGCGGTGCGGACAGGCCGCCCGAACCGGTGGAAGCTGCCAGATCCACTCTCCCTCCCACCTGGGGTTCGAGCGGCGCAATCGACCTCGCCGGAATTGATCACTCCGGGAGTCCCGGCGGTTTCGCGCGGACGACGGCAGTGGCGGTGGTGCCGAGTGGAGGTGTTCGAGCAGGTCATGGGCAGTGCGGACACTGTCCACTCTGGCCATCCGGCGAGGATGTGGGCGCGGATAAACCAAAACCCGTCCTTGGACTGCGGTTTTCCCGCGCTGCGGCCGCCTATCGTGCATCTGGCGCGAGGCGGTCGAGAAGGGAGCTGTGGTGATCGAGATCGAACACCGCCCGCCCGACTCGCCGTACATCGAGCGGGTCTGGAGCAGCAGGGGTGCTTCGGCGGCAACCCGCATGCACTCCATCGCGTACGCGGAACCGGGAGCTGGTGGTCTCTGGGAGGACCGCTCGGCGATCGTGAACGACCGCGTCGCCCAGCCCGCCGGGGCGGTCGTCGCCAGGCTGTATGTCGTCGGTGCGGCCGACATCAACGTCGCGACCGCGTGGGCCGAGAAGCCCACACCGCCCGCTACGGCAGCGTCGACGTGCGCCCCTTAGTCGAATAGGACGGCTGAAACCGGGCCGCCCGGGCGCGGGTCGGTCGTGGTGATGCGGGTTCCTACTCGCGGTGGTCGGCGAAGAAGTCCTCGAGCAGCGCCGCGCACTCGTCGGCCAGCACGCCGCCGACCACCTCCGGCCGGTGGTTCAGGCGGCGATCCCGCACCACGTCCCACAGCGAGCCCACCGCGCCGGTCCGGGGTTCCCACACCCCGAACACCACCCTGGCCACTCTGGCCAGCACCAATGCCCCGGCGCACATCGTGCAGGGCTCCACCGTGACCGCCAGCGTGCAGCCCCCCAGCCGCCAACCGTCGCCGTGCGCGGCGGCTGCGGCCCGCAACGCGAGGATCTCCGCGTGCGCCGTGGGGTCCTGCAGCGCTTCGCGCTGGTTGTGCGCGCTGGCGAGGAGCCGCCCCTCCTGGTCGACCACGACCGCGCCGATCGGAACATCCCCAGTGGACGGTGCTTCGGCGGCGACTCGCAACGCGGCCCGCACCAGGTCGGTGTCCCCGGCGCGGGCACCGGATGTGCTCACTGGTCCAGCTTCTCCAGCACTTTCGCGAAGTTGTCCCCGAAGCCGCAGCGCTGGGCGATCATCTCCAGCTGCTCGTCCGGGTAGAGGTCGACCTCTTCGATGATCACCAGCAGCTCACCCTCGGGCAGCCCGAGATCGGACAAGATGGCGAGGTTACCTTCCGGCCACACCTCTTCGTCGTCCTCATCGGGCGGGTCGATGCGCAGCAGGTCGAGGACGTCCGCCGCGATGTCGTAGTCCAGCGCCGCGGCGGCGTCCGACAGCAGCAGGTCCACCCCTCCGGGCACCGGTCTGATCAGCACGAAGAACTCGTCGTCCACATTGCACATACCGAACACCGCGCCGGTGGAACGCAGCTCGCGCAACGCCGTGATCGAGGCGTCCAGGCCGGTCAGCACCGATTTGTCCATCGTGCTGCACCGCCACCGCCCGTCCTCCCGCACCACGGCCACGGCGAAGCCAGCGACCGGCTCCTGCACCGTCATGAGGACACCGTAGAGCGTACGAACGCCACCCGAAAGCACTATTGTTGGCTCGTAACCTTCCGGGCATTGTTTGCCGCTCAACCGGGTGCGTGGTCGACGGTGAAGTCGGGCAGGATGAACCGATGCGTGCCGTGTGCGTGATCGGACTGGGACTCATCGGCGGCTCGGTGCTGCGAGCCGCCAAAGCTGCTGGACGCCCCGCCTGGGGCACCACCAGGTCGGAGTCGGACGTCGCCGCCGCGCGGGCCGACGGTTTCGACATCCTCGACATCGGGCCGACCCTGCGCCGAGCCGCCGAGGAGGATGCGCTCGTGGTCGTCGCGACGCCGCTGACCGCCGTGCGCGACGTGCTGCGGGAGGTCGCCGAGCACGCCCCCGAGGCCTGGCTGACCGACGCAGTGAGCGTCAAGGGTCCGGTCGCCGCCGAGGTCCGCAGCCTGCTGCCCGGTGCCCGGTACGCCGGTGGCCACCCGATGGCCGGGGTGTCGGGTTCCGGCTGGTCGGTCGGGTCGGGCGAGCTGTTCGCCGGGGCGGCCTGGGCGGTGACCGCCGAGGAGGACACGACGCTCGCCGCGTGGCGGGAGGCCGCCCAGCTCGCGCTGGACTGCGGCGCCCAGGTGGTGCCCACCTCCGCCGCCTCGCACGACTTCGCGGTCGCGCGCATCTCGCACTTGCCGCACGTGTTCGCCGCGGTGCTCGCGTCGGTCGGGGCCGATGGCGGCCCGCTGGCGCTGTCGCTGGCCGCCAGCTCGTTCCGGGACGGCACCCGGGTCGCGGGTACCGCGCCGGAGTTGGTGCGGGCCATGACCGAAGGCAACCGGATCGCGCTGCTCGACGCCGTGGACGACGCCCTCGGCCGGCTCGGCGCGGCCCGCGGGTCGCTTGCCTCGACCGGGGGCCTGAAGTCCACAGTGGACGCGGGCCACGACGCGCGGCAGACGCTCGACGAACTCGCGACCGCGGCGCGCGCGAGCGCGACCGTGCAGCTCAACGGCACCGCGCTGGAGCGCCTGCGGGAGCTCGGCGAGCGCGGCGGACGGGTCGTCGCGCTGTCGGCGGAAGCCGCCGCCGTGGAGCTCCCGGTGGCCTGATCACCGCAATTTCCATTGAAATCAGAGCTCTGATTTCAATGGAACCTTCTCGCCCTGGCCGATCCGCAACCGCGACGCCGGAGGTCCCACAGGCTGCCGCAAGCGGCGTAGCCGCCTTGGCCCACCCTCGCAACTGGCACCGCTGCGGGTTCTCGGCTTCTTCTCACGAGGACAGTCCGGACGCCGCTGGTCATACACGGGTCCGGGATCCCACAGCCGAGAAGCCGCTGAGGTTCTGCCACCCGCGCCGCATGCAAGATGAGGTGGAAGAGCTCGACGAATCGAGGGATTCTGGACATTAAGAGAGGCCGCCCTGTGCGTTGAGGCGGCCTCTCCATGATCCGCTCCGACCACTGCCGGGCGGGATGGCCCTCACCTGGTCCCGCTCGTCAGCATGGGTCGGGCGGCGATGTTCGGTCGGCTACCGCTGCTCGCCGGATCCCGGTTCGGAATCGCCGAGGAACTCCTCGCCCTTCTCAACGGCCTTGTCGATCTGCTCCTCGTGACCGAACTACTTGGCCACCTCGGCCGCCTTATCAAAGGCTCTGCTCGATCTTCTCGCCGTGTTCCTCGCCGCGGTTCGGTAGGCGGTCCTTGAACTCGCCAAATCTCATGGTGCCCCCTTACGGGCGGCGGGGAAAGCCCTTTCGGTATGGGGGCTGCCTGCAGAAGCTAAGCCCGCCCAGGCGGCAACGCGCGCCGGTTGGTGCTTCCGGGTGACGCGTCAAGACCGCGTCAAGGCGGACCCGAGGTCCATTGCCCGCCGCAGCGGCTAGCGTTACCGTGACAAATGACTGGTTGACCAGATTTCAAACCTGGTCAAAGCGTCATCGCAAGCGCCTACCCGGACCAAGGAGACGCACCATGCCGCAGCCCACCGAACGTGCCGACCGCATCCTCAACGCGGCCGGCGAGCTGGTGATTCGGCTGGGCTACCGGAAAGTGACCATCGAGGACATCGCCAAGCAGGCCGGCGTCGGCAAGGGCACCGTCTACCTGCACTGGCGCACCAAGGAGCGGCTGTTCGAATCGCTGTTCCTGCGCGAATCGGTGGACCTGATCACCGGGCTCGTCGACGCCGTGCGCCGCGACCCCGACGAGGTCCGGCCGCACCGGTTCATGCAGAACTCGTTCCTGGCCACCCAGCGCAGGCCGCTGATGCGGGCGCTGGTCACCGACGACGCGGAACTGCTCGGCAACCTCAAGCAGACCTCGGCGCAGATCCGCGGGCAGGAGTTCACCGCCCGTTACTTCGAGCTGATCACCAAGTACGACCTCGTCCGCGACGACGTGCCGCACCTGATCTTCTCGATGAGCGCCACCGTCACCGGGTTCTTCGTGGTGGACAACATCAACCCGCACCTGGCGGGCCCGGACGACCGCGCCAAGGCGGACGCGCTGGCGCTGACCGTCCGCCGCGCCTTCGAACCCGAGCAAGGACCGGACCGCGCCTCGCTGACCGCGGCCGCGGCCGAGATCAGCGCGCTGTTCGACGAGATCAACGCGAACTACCGGAAGTGGATCTACACCTCCGAGATGGACCTGGAGCGCACCTGACCGGTGGCGCTCGCCAACAGGAAGGGGCACCACATGACGACCCTCGCCGATGCCTGGGGGATAAACGAATCGCAGTTCTGGTTGCGGGGGGTGCGACCGGATCAGCCGGTGGCGAACGACTCGGCGGCCGGGATCTGGAACGTCTACGGATACCCCGAGGCTCTGGAAGCCCTCAGCGACCCGGCGACCTTCTCCTCGGCCACCCAGCGGCTGGTGCCGGAGGCGTCCGGGTTCCGGGAGGGCAACATCGTGCAGATGGACCCGCCGGAGCACAACAAGCTCCGCAAGCTGGTGAGCCACGCGTTCACCCCGAAGGTCGTCGCGGGCCTGGAACCCCGGATCGCCGCGCTGACCAACGAACTCCTCGACGCCGTGTCCGACCGGACCGAACTGGTCCGCGACCTGGCCTACCCGCTGCCGGTCATCGTGATCGCGGAACTGCTGGGCGTGCCGAGCAGCGACCGGGGCCTGTTCAAGAAATGGGTCGACGCGATGTTCGAGACCTCCAGCCAGGTCTCTCTCAAGGACCGCTCGAAGGAACAAGAGGAGTACCTGGCGAAGGCCCTGGACCAGGTCCAGGAGCTGACCAAGTACCTGGGCGAGCACGTCGCGGAGCGCCGGCGGGCGCCGCGCGAGGACCTGCTGAGCAAGCTCGTCCTGGCCGAAGTGGACGGTGCGCGGCTCAGAGACGCCGAGGTGGTCAACTTCGGCATGGTGCTGCTGATCGCCGGGCACATCACCACGACCATGCTGCTGGGCAACACGGTGCTGTGTCTGGACGCGCACCCCGAGCAGTTCGCGAAGGTGCGGGCGGACCGGTCGCTGGTGCCCTCGGCGATCGAGGAGTCGCTGCGCTTCTTCAGCCCGTTCGCCGCGGTTTCCCGGGTAACCAACCGGGAGGTCGAGTTCGGTGGCCAGCGGATCCCCGCCGATGAAATGCTGCTGCTGTGGGTCGCGGCGGCCAACCGGGATCCCCGCCAGTTCACCGCCCCGGACGTCTTCGACATCAGCCGGGATCCGAACCCGCACATCGGGTTCGGGCGGGGCATCCACTTCTGCCTGGGCGCGCCGCTGGCCCGGCTGGAGGGGCGGATCGCGCTGAACATCCTGCTGGACCGGTTCCCGAACCTGCGGACCGACCCGGCGGAGGGCCCGGAGTTCATCCCCAGCCCCACCATGACCGGAGTCCGAAAGCTGCCCCTGCTGGTCTAGGAAACGCGCGTCCAGGCTCGACCTGTGTGAAGGGGGAAGGCCGTGAGTGCGCTTGGGGGCCATGTACCCAAGCGCACTCACGGGTCTTGACCAGCGGGTTCAGGTGACGGGTTGGGCCTCCTGGGCGGGAGCCGCAGCCGTTGCCGTGGTGGCGACCGCAGCGGTGGTCGTGGTCGGGTTGGTCCGCCAGAAGAGGACCCGGGCAAGGAGGGCGACGGCGGCCGACACCGGCCCCAGGGCCACCCAGCCCCGACCGCTCCCCCGGTCAGGCCGCCGAAGCCCATGCCCAAGTACAGAGCCGACGAGGCGAGCATCGACACCACGAGCACCCACAGCACGGCCCGGTTGCGCAGCACCGACACACGTTCCCGGATCCGCATCACCGGCGGCGCCGGGACCGGCGGACGGGCCAACAGGGCGATCGAAGCGAGCACGCCCAGCACGGCAACGGTCCAGAAGAGGCCCTGGTAGCCGATGGAGCCTTCGAGCAGCACGCCCAGCGGCACACCGATAACGGTCGCCAGGGTGAGCCCGCTGAGCGCTGTGGACACTGCACGCCCACGGCGATCCAGCGGCACCAGGCCGGCGGCGATCACCACGGCTGTCGGGGTGAAAAGGCTCGCGCCCAGCGCTCCGAGCACGCGGGCAGCGGTGAGGGCGGCGAAGTCCGGGGCCACCGCCGTGACGATGGTGCCCACCACGAACAGGGCCAGCGACAACCACAGCAGTCGCCGGCGATCCCATCGACCGACCACAGTGGACAGAACAACGAGGACCATGCGCCAAGCCGCTGCTTCAGATGCTGTGGCGCGGAGGGTGGCAACGGGGAGCTTCGTCGCTGCAGTGGCACCAGCCGCTCAGCCAACCCGCAGCTTGCACCGCCGCGGGTTCTCGCGCGGCGTCCGGGATCCCGCCACCCGATTGGGAAAGAACTTGTTCCGACGGCGCCGCTTGGGGGATTCTGCGCCACATGAGCAATGCCACGGACACCTTCGCCGCCTGCCTGCGCGACCTCGACGTCGCGGGGACAGTCGTCGAGTTCAACACCGACGTGCCGACCGCGGCGGCGGCAGCCGAACGGCTCGGCTGCGAGCTCGGCGCGATCGCGAACAGCCTGATCTTCACCGCCGACGACGAGCCGCTGCTGATCGTCGCCAGCGGCGCGCACCGCGTGGACACCAAGCACGTCGGGCGTTTGCTCGGGGTGCGCAAGATCCGGCGGGCCACCCCGGAATTCGTGCTGGAGGCGACTGGGCAGCCGGTGGGTGGTGTCGGTCCGGTCGGGCACCCACGGCCGATCCGGACCGTGGTGGATCGGATGCTGGCCGACCACCGGGAGGTCTGGGCGGGCGCGGGCTCCAAGCACGCGATGTTCCCGACGACGTTCGACGAGCTGGTGCGGATCACCGGCGGTTTGCCCGCCGGAGTGGAGAAATCCTGAGCGACACCCCGACCAGTTCGTGAGGGCCATGCCGGTTCCGCCCGGAACACTCACTCACGACCCACGATGCGCAACGAGGCCTCGCCGACTGGGCGGGGCCTCGTTCTTGCTTGCGGCGCAAGCGGATTAGACGCTCGGCTCGAAGCGGCCGTCGATCGCCGTCCAACCGCCCTCCACCAGCTGGAGGCTGCCCGTCACGTACGAGGCGGCGTCCGAGGCGAGGTACACCACGGCACCGGCGATCTCGTCGGCGTGCGCCCAGCGCTTCAACGCGGTCTTGTCCGCGTACGCGCCGTACCAGCCCTGATCGGACTTGATCTGCTCGGTCAGCGGGGTCTCGAACGGTCCCGGCGCGATCGCGTTGACCCGCACGCCCTTCGGCCCCAGTTCTGCGGCGAGTGCGCGGGCGATCTGCACGACGCCGGCCTTGGTCGCGGCGTAGATGCCCTGCCCTGGTTCGACGACCACGGCGCGGAAGCTGGCGAAGGTGACGATGCTGCCCCGGCCGCGTTCGGCCATCCGGGCGCCGAAGTCCCGCACCAGCCGGTAGGTGCCCTTCAGGTTGACGTCCACGACCCGGTCGAACTCCTCGTCGACGGTGTCGACCAGCCGCTTGCGGACGTTGATGCCCGGCGTGACGACCAGGACCTCGGCGTCTGCCTCGGCCTCCGCGAGCCGTTGGATCTGCTCGCCGTCCCGCACGTCCAGCTCGCGCCAGCTCGCCTCGTGCCCGAGCTCCCCGATCGCCTTGGCGGTCTCCTCGGCCCCGGCCACGTCGACGTCCGCGACGACCACCTTCGCGCCGAACTCGGCCAGCCCCACCGCACTGGACCGGCCAAGACCGCTGCCACCGCCGACGACGACCGCCTTTCGCCCGTCGAGCCGGAACAGGTTGGCGAATCGATTCGTCATGATTTGTCCTCCCGGGTAGCGATCAGTCCACTGCGGACGCGGCTACTGGTCTGACCACTAGATCATTCACCAGGCGGCAGGACGACGGCAAGGGTGAAGCCGTCGTGGCCCTTCGCGCCGACCGTCTGGATCGTGGTGGCCGACGCCCGCGACTCGGCGGCGAGCATCTCGTGGAACCGCCGCGCGCCCTGCACGGCCGGATCGCTGCTGTGCTCGTCGACCACCGCACCCCGGCGGACCACGTTGTCCACGATCACCAGCCCGCCCGGCCTGGTGAGCACCAGCGCCCAGCGGAAGTACTCCGGGATGTTCGGCTTGTCCGCGTCGATGAAGACCAGGTCGAACGACTCCTCAACCAGCTCCGGCAGCGTGTCCAGGGCAGGGCCGACCCGCACTTCGGTGATGCCGTCCAGGCCCGCGCGAGCCAGGTTGGCGCGCGCGACCTCGGCGTGCTTCGGCTCCGCCTCCAGGGTGACCAGCCGACCGTCCGCGGGCAGCGCCCGGCCGAGCCAGATCGTGCTGTAGCCGGCGAGCGTGCCGATCTCCAGGATGCTGCGCGCCTGCACCGACCGGGCGAGCAGGTTCAGCAACTTCCCCTGCAGGGCCGACACGTTGATGTGCGGCAGCGCGGCCTCGTCGCTCGCCTGCAGGGCGGCGGTCAGCACCGGGTCCTCCGGCGTGAGCAGCGCGCCCAGGTAGTCGTCCACCGCAGCCCACTGCTGCTGTTCAGCCATGCCGACCTCCTCGTCGACGCCCGTTGCACCTGGGCAAGCCTGCGGCGGTCAGTCCGCCGCGCTTTGCCTGAACCTTGCTCCTGCGCAGCCCAACCCGCCAGGTGTTCGGAGCCCAAGTCACATCCCCGTGCGCGTTTCTTGTGTTATAGAGGCTGTTTTGGAAGTGATCGTCCAGGGTGCGGTAGGGCGGATTTTTGTCTTCGACACGGCGCCAGCTGCTCAGCTCACGCTCGCAGCAAGCACCGCCGCGGGTTATCGGACTGTGCCCACCCGTCGGGGTTCTTGGCGAGGCCAGTCCACGGCGTCTGAGGTTCCGCCACCCGCACCGCCACGCAAAACGAGCCTGGAAGAGCCCCTACAGCAACCAAAAGCGCTCACGGGCTCCCTACGGCTGCGCTTCCTCGGAAGGTGCTGCGGTACGCACTCGGGGACACCCCGAGTGCCGCCTGCAGGTGCTGGCGCAGCGAAGCCGCAGTGCCGAATCCCGCGTCCGCCGCGATCCGGTCGACCGGCAGATCGGTCTCCTCCAGCAGATGCCGGGCTCGCTCGATGCGCTGCTGGGTCAGCCATTGCAGCGGTGAGATGCCGACCTCGTCGCGGAACCTGCGGGTGAACGTGCGGACGCTCATAGACTCCCGCGCCGCCAATTCGCGCAGCGCCAGCGGCCGGTCCAGGTGCTCCAGCGCCCATGCCCGGGCCTGCGCGGTCGACGAGAGCTGGGGTTCGGGGATCGGGCACCGGATGTACTGGGCCTGGCCGCCGTCGCGGTGCGGCGGCACGACCGTCAGCCGCGCCACCTCGTTGGCGACCGCCGCGCCGTGGTCGCACCGGATCATGTGCAGGCACAGGTCGATGCCGGACGCCTCCCCAGCCGAGGTCAGCACGTCGCCGTCGTCTGTGTAGAGGACGTCGGGGTCCAGCCGGACCGCCGGGTAGAGCCGGCGGAACCGGTCGCAGGAGTTCCAGTGCGTCGTCGCCCGGCGGCCGTCGAGCAGCCCGGCCGCGGCCAGCACGTAGACCCCGGTGCAGATCGAGGCGATTCGGGTGCCCGGCCGGATCCGCGCGAGCGCCTCGGCGAGATCCGGGCCGAGCAGGCCTTCGGTCTCGGTCTCGTCCGGCTCGTGCGATGCCGGGACGATCACGGTGCTAGCCCCGGCCAACGCTTCGGGACCACGCTCGACGCTGATCGGGAAGTCCGCGTTGGTGCGCACCAGGCCGGGGACGAGCGTGCACGTCACGACGTCGTACAGCGGCGTTCCGGCAGGTGAGCGGGCATTCCCGAACAGCTGGTGCACTAGGCCCAGTTCCATCGGCAGCACGCCGTGGCGGACCAGCACCGCGACTCGACTGGCCATGTCCCGATTCTTGCACATGTTGGCCATCAGGCCACTCGTTCGGCCGCGCCCGGCGACGCAGGGTCTGGGCATGACGACCGAAACAGTTCCCCGGACGCGCATCCACCGCGCGTGGTGGGTCGCCGCCGTCACCGCGCTGGCGGTCATCAGCGCGGGTGCCTGTGCTACCACGGCGGGCCTCCTGGTCACCCCGCTGCACGACGAGTTCGGCTGGTCGCGCGCCACCATCGGGGTCGCGGTGTCGGTGAACCTGGCGCTGTACGGGCTGACCTCGCCGTTCTCCGCGGCGCTGATGGACCGCTTCGGCATCCGGCGGGTGGCGGTGGGCGCGCTCCTGCTGATCGCCGCGGGTGCCGGGCTGACCACGATCGTTTCCGATTCCTGGCAACTGGTCCTGGGTTGGGGCGTGCTCGTCGGGATCGGTTGCGGCGCGTTGGCGATGGCGTTCGCCGCGACCGTGACGCACCGCTGGTTCGTGGCTCGACGCGGCCTGGTGACCGGTTCGCTGACCGCGGCGAGCGTCTTCGGGCAGTTCGCGTTCCTGCCGGTGATGTCCTGGGTCGTCGAACACTTCGCGTGGCGCACGGCGATCGTCGTCCTCGCGCTGATCGCGTTGGCCACGGCACCGCTGGTGTGGTGGGTGCTGCGCGACCACCCCGCCGACCTCGGCTTGCGGCCCTACGGCGCAACGGGTTTCGAACCCAAGCCCGAACCCGTGCCCGACGCGGCCCGCCGCGCGGTGCGACTGCTGTTCGACGCGGCGCGGACCGGCCCGTTCTGGCTGCTGGCGGGCACTTTCGCGATCTGCGGGGCATCCACCAACGGGATCATGTGGACCCACTTCACTTCCGCCGCGCATGATCACGGCATGCCGACCACGGTGGCGGCCTCGCTGCTCGCGGTCATCGGGGTGGTGAACGTGGCCGGCACGATCGGGTCCGGCTGGCTCACCGACCGCTGCAGCCCGCAACTGCTGCTGGCGGGCTACTACGGGCTGCGGGGCGTCTCGCTGCTTGCCCTGCCAGCACTGATGGGGCCGACGGTGCACATGGGGATGATCGTCTTCGCGGTCCTGTTCGGCCTGCTCGACGTCGCCACCGTGCCTCCGACGATCGCCCTGTGCCGCGAGGTCTTCGGCCACGGAGGCGCGATCGTCTTCGGCTGGGTGAGTGCGGCACACCAGGTGGGCGCCGGGCTGATCGCCTACTTCGGCGCGGTGACGCGGGATCTGCTGGGCTCCTACGACGCGGTCTGGATCGGAGCCGCCGCGCTGTGCGGGGCTGCCGCCGCGATGGCGATGACGATCGGACGCTCGCGTCGAGCTGCTACCAGCTGAACCCGCCGACCTGCCACACGGCAGCCCAGCGGGGACGGGACGTTCAGGCGCTCGTCTGGTCGAGATCCGGCGTGAGCTGGGCGGTCGCCGCGGCCACCCCGTCGGCGATCTGGTCGCCGTCGGCGGTGCCGGAGTCCTCGGTCGCGGTGGCCCACGCCCTGATGACCTGCCGGGAGAACCGCTGCACCTCGGCCGAGTTCTCCCATCCGGGGATGTCCTCGCCCCGGAGGTACACGTCCAGCCCGAGCAGGCCGACGTCCCAGGCGGGCCCGACGAACAAAGCGCCCGCGCCGCTGCTGATCGGATCCAGCGGAACCGAGTGCATGACCTCGACCCCGGTCCCGGGGCCAGACCCGTCACCGTCAGAAAGCCGCAGCTCAACAACGCTGTTGTCCTCGTCGAACGTCGTCTTCAGCAAGCGCGGCGCCGTGCAGCGCAGGATTCGACCGCCCGCAGTGCCGTCGAACCAGTGCCAGCCGCGTCCCCACAGCTCTCCGGTGACCGGCAGGAGCCAACATCGCAACGTGTCCGGTTCGGTCAACGCGCGCCAGACCTCTCTGATCGAAGCGGCGTAGTTGCGGCGCAGCAGGACGCTCACCTGCCCACCGCCGTCGATCGAGTGCTGGCTGACCACCCGCTGCACGGCGGCTACCTGCTTGGCGATGTCGATCATCTGGTTCCCCTCAGTCCCGACTACGGGCCATCATCGGCCCTCGACCCGCCGCGCGCTCGCCGCCGCCGTGACCAGCTGATCCGCATCGCCAGCGCACAGCAGGCAGGCAATTGGCCGATCCGGGTCAGCTGCCAACTCCTGGTCGGGCCGCAGGAGCTGGACGACGTCGACTCGGCGAGTGGAAGCAGCGAGGGGACGTCCAGCGGGCACTGGCCGTCGGGGCCGGAAACCGAGATGAACACCCGGTCGAACCCGGAGGCGGAGTCGATGTCCCACCGGGTGCTCCGCCGATCAACACCGCTACCGAGCACCGGACCCGGCCGGCGCCAGGCCGACGCACCCGGCACGCGCGTGAAGGCGGCCAGGTGCGAGATGCCCGCGATTTCCCGAATCCGCCTCGGCCGCGCGTCCTACACTGCCGGCATGAGCAGCCCAGACGGGAGCGGGGACCGATCCATCCGCGCCTCCGATGCCGAACGCACCGAGATCGCACGACGGCTGACCGACGCGGTTGGCGATGGACGGCTGACCTTGGCCGAGTTCACCGAACGCGTGGACGCCGCCTACCAGTCCGTCACGCGCGGAGAACTCGACGCGCTGGTGACCGACCTGCCGGCCACGGCATCTGACCGCCCCGTCGAGCCCACCGACGGGACCAAACGCCGGTGGAAACTGGCGATCATGGGCGGTTCCGACTACAAGGGGCGCTGGCGGGTGCCACGGAAGTCGGGGTACTTCGCGCTCATGGGCGGGTCCACGATCGACCTGCGCGAGGCGACACTGCCCGGCCCGGAGATCGAGATCATGCTCGTGTCAATCATGGGCGGCAGCGACGTGATCGTGCCGCGCGGAGTGCGGGTGGTGGTCGACTCCACGGACATCATGGGCGGCAACACGATCAAGGTGGACGAGGAAGCAGAAATGCCGAACGCCCCGCTCATCCGCATCCGCAGCTTCTCGATCATGGGCGGCAACGACATCCGCCACCCCAAGCGAAAAAAGCGCTTCTGGTCCGACTGAGCGTTTTCAACCTCTTGCGTTGCGGCGCGGGTAGCGGTGCGAGCTGCGAGGGTGGGCCAAAGCGGCAAAGCCGCTTGGGCAGCCTCGTACGGTAGGGCTTCCAGCGTCGCGGCTGCGTATCGGCCAGGGTGAAAAACGCTTACTGAACTGCAGAACACGCCAGGCCGACAAGCGTTTCGATGCGCCAAGCCGGGATTCCGGGCCGCGAGTTGGTTTTGGCGTAATAGAGCAATACATCGGCTCGTTCGCAGCCCTCTCCCTCGACCTGGCGGGCATGGACATCGGCGTCGCCTACGGCATTTGGGCCGCCTCCGGCGTCGCCCGGACCGCGCTGGCCTCTCGCATCCTGTTCAACGAACCGCTCACCAAGGTCATAAGCGTGGGCATCGGTCTCATCATCGCCGGTGTCCTGTTCATCGAGCTCGGCGCCGCTGGCTTGCGGTGCTGGCGCGTTCGGCTCAGCGGGAACTTGACGAAGCTGCTTTCGAGCTGGGTGGAGGCCGCTACACCCGGGAGCAGAGGAACCCGCTCGCCGACCAGTTGACTGCCCTTTGCCACAGCGCTGCGCGCTGAGGCAAATGAGCGGCTGATCGACGCGGTGGATTGAGAATGACGGACAGCAAGGCGTGGCGGTTCGGCGTCGGCGGCTGGACGGCGGAGGCGCTGGCCTTCCTGGACTCCGAAGCGCCCGGCGAGTAGCCGGGAAAGTTGGCAATTTATTGGCAACTGGGGCCTGAACGGCAGGCAGCAACCCGGCCGTATATGCCCCGGAAAAACAAGAAACCCCCAGTTCAGGGGGTTTCTTGCTGTCTCGACCAGACGCGCGCCCGAAGGGATTCGAACCCCTAACCTTCTGATCCGTAGGCGCGTGAATCGGATCCGGTGAGTCTGCCGGAATCCGAATTCCCTGGTGAAGTCCGACGAAAGTCCAGAAACGGGTTGCTATTTCAGCCCCGTCTGACGAGTCCGTGAGACGCGTGTGAGACGGGTCGGCCCCCGTCGGTGCAGCAACACCGACCGAGGGCCTTGGTCCCCACCTGCGGATACCAGGGAGAACCCGTGACTGAGTATGTCAGCAATGCCGGCCGTCTTGTCGCCGAGGACGTGCACCGCCACATCGAGGAATTGAAAGCCGATGGCGTGCGCGTCGCCTTCTCCGACCGCCTACCAGAGCCCGCGTTCGCGACGCTGCGCCAGGACGGGAAGGTGCTCACCGCCACCGGCACGATCAACATGGACACCGCCGGTGACCTGACTGTTGTGCTCTGGGACGGCAACGAGCACATCGATCGCGCCATGCTCAAGGTCGCCAAGAAGGCACTCGGCGGCCGGGCCTGGTCGTGTGGTTCCGGCGATTGTGACCGGTGCTGGACCAACCCGGACGGCTCGACCACGTACCTGCTCCGAGGTTGGCTGGGGTTGACGCGGGCCGCTGAGTTCCTGGAGTTGCACATCCTGCGTGAGCAGCTGGACCGGCCTGACTCGTGCCGCCGCTGTGGTCGCGGGGTGCGCACCTACAAGCCGTTCGAGGGCGGCTGGGTGTGCCGCAAGTGCGCCACCGACCCGACCGAGCTGGAAGGCGTGGCAGCGCAGCGCGTGTGGTCCTGCCGGGAGCTGGGTGCCCGCCACATGCTCGATGCGCTGCGTGCAGAGGAAACCGGCGCCTACGCCGAGGCCACGCAGAGCTGGGAGCTCGCCGAGCATTTCGGGTCCGAAAAGGACATGGCTTTCTGCATCGAGCTCGCCGGTGGCATCGCCGACCGCAGGCAGCGCCAGGCGGTCCTGCGCGCTCGTCGCGCCGCCAAGCACGCCCGCGTGAACGGAGGTGCGGCGTGATCACCACGTTGATTACTCCGGCTTGGTTGGGTAGTGCGGCGCGGGAGTTGCTGGATCGGCTTGCAACGCAGCGGTACGAGCTGAGTAGCAGTGCGGACAACGCTGCGCGGTGCGCGGCGAAAGCAGCCCTGTATGAGCGTCAGGCCTGCGTGTGGCGGGTGCTGTCCAAGCACACCGATGACCTCCTGGCCACGCATGCGATGTGCGATGCCGGCTTGTACGCGACGGACGCCGCTCGGGAGTACCGGCAGCTGGCGAAGTTCTGGCGTGACCGCGCCGAAACCTCCGAAGCCGCCGCAGCTGAGGGCGATGCGGCGTGAAACTGCTCCCCGGCTTTGTGCACAAGAACACCGTGCCAGCACACCGCCGTGTCGCCGCGTCGAGCGAGCACGGGTTGGCGGCGCTGGCGGATGCCGAGATTCGGACGGCGGATGCCGAGCTGGACCGGGACCTTCGCCGCCAGCGGGGCGAGTTGGAACTAAAAGAGGCCCGCGATCAGATCCAGGAACGCGCCTCGCAGCGTCGCGTGTCGACTGACCTGCGCACCAAGCAGGCTAAGCGGGCGATCAAACGGCGCACCAGGCGCGCCAAGCGGCGGGCCCGCAGGCAGTGGTGGGACGGCGCGAAAGCCCAGTTCATCGCGGCGCTGGGTGGCCGCCTGGTGGCCGTGCTGGTCGCGATGGCCGCCGGCACTGCCTGGTACGGCCAGTTCCGCTACCTGCACGGCCCGGCGCCGCAGGGCCTGGCGCTGCTGCTGCCGTTCGCGCTGGCCGGTGCGACCGCGCTGGAGGTCCTGGGTCTGGCGATGGGCACCGTGGTCCGAGCGGCCGGAGAACACCGGGACCGGGCACTGCGGGCCCGGCTGCTCATGTGGGCCGTGATCGCGTTCAGCGCCTGGTCGAACTGGACCCACAACGGGCCCGCGCTGGCCGTCCTGTCGGTGGCCGGGCCGACCGCGTGGGAGATCCACGAGTGGTGGCAGCGCCGCGCCCGGCTGCACGCCAAAGGCAAGTTGCAGGCCCGGCCGGTGCGCCCGCGGTTCCCCGCGGATCAGTGGCTGCTGTTCTTCGGCCGGACCCTGGCCGCCTACAGGGTCGCGGTCCGCGACCGGATCGAGGACGCCGACACCGCTCTATCGGTCGCGGCGACCGAGCGGCAGGTGGCCAAGATCCGCCGCGCGACCGAACGGCAGGCGGCCAAGAGCCGCCGGTGGCTCGGTCGCCGGGCCGCGAAGAAGTGGGGCCCGGTCGTCCAGCAGATGCTGGCGGCCAGCCGGGCGGCCGACGCCGAGCGGGCCGACCGGGTGCTGAGGGAGGCCCAGAGCGTGCTGGACGCGGCCGCGTTGGTGTGGGGACCGGAGGCACTGCGGGAGGCGACCGAGCCTGCGGCCCAGCCGCTCCCGACCGAGGCGACCGGCGACCGGCCCCGCCGCTGGTTCTTCGGCCGTCGCCGCGACCGAACGACCGAACGAGGCGACCGGCGACCGAACCAGCCAGGCGACCGAGGCGACCGGTCGAGGCGACCGGAACGACCGGGGGTAGCCGACCGAAAGCAGGCGACCGGGACGACCGGGGGCACAACTGAGCTGGTTGACCGGCCGCAGACGACCGAGACGAAGACGACCGGCCCGACTGCCAAGGCGACCGAGACCGGCGACCGGCCGCGTGGTGGCAAGGCGACCGACAAGAGCGGCCGAGGCGACCGGGCGACCGAGATGACCGACCGACCAGGCCGGGACACGACCGACCGAGGCGACCGAGCTGGGGCGCTGCGGGTGGCGACCGACGACCGACCGACCGGCACGACCGAGGCGACCGAAGCCGACAGGCGGCACGCGACCGGCGCGGCCGAGCCAGGCGGCGAGACCGGCGACCGGAAGGCGACCGGCAACGGCGACCGAGGCGACCGGCGCGGCCCGGTGCGGGTGGCGACCGAGCCGACCGAGGTGGACGTGTCCGATCTGCTGGAGCCCGCTCGCCAGGTGGCGGCCGAGCTCGGCGACCGGCTGAGCCGGGACGCGTTGCTGGAGGGCCTGCGGGCCCGGGGCCTGTCGGTCGGCGGTCGGCGACGCGCCGCGATCTACACCGCTATGCAAGCCGAGCGCGCAGCCACAACGACCGACATGCACCCGGTCGTGCCCGAAGGCGAGGCCGCGTGATGAGCACCCCCGGCCACCGCCACGACACCGAGGTAGCGACGGGCAAGACCCGCAAGCAGTAACCGTTCCGCGTCCGCAGGTTCCCGCCGGACCTGTCCGGCCCGGCGGGGCCGCTGGGGAAACGGACCCCCGACCGAAGTCCGAACGATCACGAGAGGTGGTGAAAGGGCAGATGACCAAGACGCGCACAGGAACCGCCGGGCTGGCCCGGGCCGTCGTCGGCGGGGCACCGGTCGGCGCGGTCGCAGCGGCGGAGATCGGCGCCGCGGCCGGGCCCGCTGGGCTGGGTGCTCTGCTGCTGGCCGTCCTGGCAGTCGGGTACCGCACTGTTGCCCGAAACCGGCCGATGTCCACTCGCCGTGCGGCGGAACGAGCTGCGCGCCGCAGTGAGCGCCAGGCGCAGCGGCGTCGCCCGTCCGGCGCGCGGTCGACCGGCATCCTGGGCGGTGCCCGTCGCGTTGCTGGACGGGCTACCGCCAAGCCCAAGAAGGGCAAGGCCGCAGGGAAGTCGACCACGGGGAACCCTGGCTCGACGACAAAGCAGCTCAGACGCAAGCCTGCCGCCAGGAAGTCGACCAAGGGGAACCCTGGCTCGACATCGAAGCGGCTCGGACGCAAGCCTGCCGTGGGGCACCAGGCCCCCACCAGGTCGACGGCGCCCCGTCGTGGCGGGCTGGGCCGGACCCTGGGCCGTGTCGGCGGTGAAAAGACCCGCAAGCACGGCACTGGCCGTACGGCTGCCGGTGCCCGCAGCGGTTCCGGTTCCCGTCCAGCTGGTCGCGGCCCGGGCCTGGGGCGTCGCCTGCTGGGCAGGATCACCGGCAAGCGGCCGGCGGGCACGTCGAGCCGCCCAGGGCGCGGCAGGAAGGCCGCCAGGGCGGCGAAGCGGTCCCGCAAGGCCATCAAGGCAGCCCGCAAGCAGCAGCGGCAGCGGGAGGCCAAGCGTCGCAGGAGCGCCGCTCGTGTGATCTCCCGCAGCAAGTGGTTGCTGTGGCGTCGGCGTATCGCGAAGACCGGCCTGCTGCGGGTCCTGTGGAACGTGGGGCACTGGACCGTGCGCAAGTCCCTCGCCGCGCTGTTCGAAGCCTGGTACTGGACCTGCATCGCTGGTCACCGGCTGGGCAACCGGGTCCGTGCCCTGCACTTCGATGCGGTCACCGCGCTGCGGGCTCCGTTCGTGGGCTTGTTCGCGGACTGGCAGCGATTCCAGCAGGCACGCCAGGCACGGCACGAGCGCGAAGTGGAGCGCGCCACCGGCAAGAAGACCGAGAAGACGACCACCAGCCCGACCGGGTTCGGTGGCACCTATCAGGAAGGAACGCAGCCCATGATCCGAACGAACGTCCGGGACATCATCGAGTCGATCCAGAACGCTCAGCGCCTGGGCCGAGGTGAGAAGCCGCACGCGGCGGAAGTTCACCAGTGGCACAAGGATGTTGCCGAGTTGGCCGAAGTGCTGGCCGACTTCCTGACCGAGGATGTCGAAGTGGCCATCGAGACGCTGCCGCCGGAGGGTGCAGCCCACGACATCACCGCCGCTGTCCCGGACGGGTTCAAAGCCAGCGCGGAACAGGTCGCCGAAGCCACCTACGCATGGGAGCAGGCGCAGGGGACGAAGCTGGATCGCCTGTACTCCGACGACGTCCGAGAGGACGCCTGGGACCGCTCGACGATGCCCGAAGCCTGATCAGGCGGGCAGCCAGGACACGGCACGTCCTGGCTGCCCCTTTCCCTCCCGCCCGCTACGAACGAGAGAGATTGCCCATTATGTCGACCAGCGACCCCACCACCAACACCACGCCGAAGACCACCGCTAGCAGCACCAACGGGGGGCACGTGACCGGACACAATGGACCGGGCCCGACCATCTGGCAGACCTGGCTCATCACCACATGGGTCGGTGCGGGCGGCGTGCTCGCCGACGCCGCAATGGACCCGAACCTGCTGGGCCACGTCGGTCTGACCGCCGGCGCTGGCCTGTTGGGCACCTTCGTGGGTGGCGCGGTGATGCCCGCTGACAAGGACGAGCAGCGCCGACTGGTGTTCGAGTCCGGCCTGTTCGGCACGGCAACCGGGCTGGCCGCTGGCGCCTGGGCGTGGTGCGCGGACGCGGCAGGTTTGTTCGCTGATCTGTGGCAGCCGGGCATGTGGAGTGGCTTGGCTCTGGGCGGCGTCGCCTGGGGATCCGTCTACATCGCCCTGCGCGTCCGAGTCCGCCGCGCTCGTAACCCCAAGTCCGAGACTGCCGCCAAGCTGCGGAAAGCCGAACTGGGCGGGGACTACGAGCAGATTTTCCACGACGCCGGGTTCGGCCTGGTGGAAATCCTGGATGTCACCGCCGGGTTCGGCGGCGCGAGTGAACGCGTGCTCGTCGAGCTCGACCTAGAACGGAACGACACCGCCCAGAGCGTGAGGAACGCGGAAGCGAAGCTGATGGGGATCACGGCCCGCGTCATGCGTGAACGCCGTGGCATCCGCATCCCCGGCGACGCGGTGAAGGTCACCGAGGTCCAGGGCGACGCGAAGCGCGTGTTCTTCGACGTGACGCTGCGGGACGTGCTCACCGAGAAGTTCGACCCGTCCGACGGGGAGGACATCACGGTGCCGGTGTTCGACCCGGAACACCCGCTCATGCTCGGGTTCTACCAGCACGGGGCCCCGATCGAGCAGCCGGAAGCGGGCCCGCACGGCGTCGCCATCGGCGCGTCCGGGTCGGGTAAGTCCACCTACTTCCGGGCCCAGATCGTCCACTACCTGCGTCGCCCGCACGTGGTGCTGGGCATCGCGGGCATGTCGAAGCTCTCGGCGTTCCTGCGGCCGTTCATGCAGCCCGTGGTCGATGGCCGGGCCACCCGGTCCCCGTTCGCGATCATCGGCGGCGGCGACAACGGCACCCAGGAGGAAGTGGACAGCGCGGTGAAGGTGCTCATGGCCGCGTACATGCTGTACCGCCACCGGATGGCCAACCCCAGCATCCCCCGCGACGACGGGGGCAACGTGATCCCGACCCCGAAGCACCCCCGGTTCATCGCGTACCTGGACGAGGTGGACGCACTGATCAAGGCCAAGAAGGACGGAACCCAGCACATTCCGGTCACGCTGCCCAACGGGGAGAAGGCCACCGTCCCGCACATGCTGACCACGCTCGGCTCGAAAGGCCGCAGCGAAGGGGTGGAACTGGAGATCGGCACCCAGCGCACCACCGACTCTCACATGGGGTTCAGCGGGAACGACCTGTTCGTTAACACCAACCGCCGCGCGATCTTCCGCACCAAGTCCAGCCACGACGCGCGGGCAGTGGGCGGTGACCGCCTGGACCCGACCCGCATCCCGGAGCACACGTTCGTCCTGGCTCTGGGATCGAAGGCGGAGCAGATCCCGGCGAAGGTGTTCTACTACTCCGCCGACCACATCGCGCTCGCGATGCAGGCAGCGGAGGTGAACGGCACCTTCGGTGACCTCTCCGGCGACGAAGCCGCCGCCCTGGGCGAATTGTGGTCCGGCCGGTGGTCCGCATCCCGGTTCGGCCACGTGGCCGACTACTTCGGGTTGCCGCTGCCGGACAGGGGCGAGTACCCGACTAGCGGTGACGGTGGCCAGGCACAGCAGCCGGGCCCGGTGCGCCGGACCGGCGGCGTCGACCGGGTCGGAGCCAAGAGCACCCGCTTGCAGGAAGCGATCGAGCGAGCCCGGCGGGAAGCCGCCGGCCAGCAGAACGAACGGAAGGTCGACGAGCTGGCCGACTCGACAGTGAACGCGGTGATCGCGGACATGGAGGCGATGCTGGCTGACTGCGCCGGACTGGCACGTGACGCGACACCGGCCGACGTGCTGGCGAAGGTCCTGGAGGTCATCGGGGACCGGGTCGGCGCGGAACCGGTGGAGATCCTGGGCGCGCTGGGCTGGGTGTCCGCCGAGACCAGCACCGCGGACTACAACCGAGCGGCGGAAGACCTTCGGGACGCCCTGCGCGCGGCCACTGGAAACCCGAACCTGACGACGAAGCCGAAGCGCATCGTCTCGGGCGAGTCCCCGAAGCGCGTGTTCGTCCGCGACGAACTGGACGGGAAGGGTCAGGCGTGAACCTCGACGATGTCGACCGCGAAGCCGCCAAGCTCGCCCAGGACGACGCCGTGCTCAACCAAGCATGGCTGTGGCACCTCCCGCAGAACCGCGTGGAAGCGTTCGTTCTGGGCCCGGCGCTGATCGGATACGGGGTGACGCTGGCAGGAGCCGTGTCGGTGCCGGTCTGGCCCTGGTGGCTCCGCCTGGGCGCGGCGACGGTACTCGTCGGCCCCTGGCTGCTGGTGGCGTCCGGCATGGCCGTCCGCTCGTGGTGGACCGGTGCCGGACCGCTGGCCGCGCTCACCACCGTGTGGCCGCTGCTGGCGTGGCTCGCCCTGGTGGTGCTCCTGCACACCCAGCCGCTCCCGGTGTGGGCGCAGTGGTGCTACCTCGTCGGGTACCTGGCCGCAACGGCGGGAACGGTGTCGTGGTGGCACCAGTGGACGGAAAAGACGCGCGCGGTCCGCCGCCGCATTCGGTGGCTGCGGGACGACACGACCCAACGGTAAGGCGGTCGGTTCCCAACTCGTGACGGCTCCCAGGTACTCCCCTGGGGGCCGTTTTCCTGCCTTGGGCCGGTAGCAGACCCCCCGTAGCAGGGGGTGTTGCAGACCTCGTAGCAGACGTGTTGCAGACCCGCGCCGTAGCAGACCCCGTAACAGACGCCCTGTTACAGCGATTGAGCTGCGAAAACGTGCCAGGTTGCAGAGGTCTGTTACGGACCTGGGGAACACGCGTTTCGAGCCCCTGGCAGGGTCTCGGCGCCCTTCACCGGTTCACCGCGTCCGGCGTCGCAGAGGTCTGCTACGGACGCACCAGCAGCGTTGAGCGCACCGGCGTCGTGGACCGGGCGGCAGGGAACGAGCCCAGGAGCCGAGTGGACGCCTAGTATTCTCCGCCCCAGGGTTGCCGCTACGTTCATACCCATGCCAATGGCCCCTAAACTCGCCAAGCTTCGTAGCATGTCCGACGCCGACATTGAGGCGTTATACGACAACATTTCCGAAACCACGGTAGTCGGGCTGAACTACTACGCCGATGAGTTGAATCGGCGCGCCTATGAACGTGCTGCCTTTGCTGCGCTGGCGGAGGCAAAAGCTTCTCGTCGGTTGGCGGTCTGGAACATGGTGGTGGCGCTCGTCGCTGTTGTTGTCGCTGTAGTGGCGATCTTCGTGCAGGTTTGACTGTGGGCTAGCGATTTTTCGGAAGCGACCAGCAGGTCGGCGCGAAAAACTGTTCGACGCGCCGACTTCCGCTATGACCAATGTCAGGGCCACCACGACTAGCCGCACGGCCCGAAGAACCTGCACTCGATCAACTCCCGCGGGTCCAGCTCCCGGGCATGGGCCTCGGCTTCGTCCAGGAACGCCGACATCTCGGTAGGGTCATCCAGTGCGGACATCGGAAAGAAACGCTGGATTATGTCGTGCTTCTCGCAGCCACGAACGTTGCCTGCAGTGTTGAACTTGATCGGCTTCGGAGCCCAATCCCAGGTGCTTTCGTCAATGTCCGTGACGGCGTCGAGGATCTGCGGGCCAGCTTCAGCGATCTCGTGGATTTCGACGGCGCGGTAGGACTGCGGGTAGTCCCAGATTGGTTCAGCTGTGTCTGGCACGCCATCGTCGTCGATTTCGTTGTCAAGCAACGGGCTGACGATCCAGCCCCGCTGTCCGACGAGGTAGCGGTGGAGTTCTCCCACCAGGTCTCGGTCCGTGTCGGTCATGCTGCATCTCCTCTCGCTCAACGGCGACAAACAGGTGGGACAACTAGCTCGCGAAAGCCACTCCGCACGCTCCGAAGACCCGGCACTCCATCAGCGCACGCACATCCGCTGCGCGCGCTCTCCGCTCCTCCGCGTCTAGGACCTCTGCAAGACGCTCATAGAAGTGCTCACCATCGGGCACGAAGATCGCTCTGATGTCGTGCTCACCGCAGCCCCTATAGGCGCCAAAGGAGTCGACCCTGACACCATCGGCCGAGCCCCAGTCAGTGAACGAGAACCTGCATTCGAGAGGTGCAGGTGTCACATCGTCGAGGCGATGGAATGCCTCACTTTCGAAGCTGCCCTCGTACTCCCAGCAGGTTTCCGGCCCGAGAATGTAGCCCGGCTCGTTCTTGTCGAACGTTCCGTCCGGTTGCCAACCGCGGGGGGAGAGGAAGTCATGCAGTTGCTCAAGACGTTCGCATTCGATTGACGGTCCATATACCACGTAGTCCATATGGCCTAATCGTCATCGGTAAGCAGCAACTTGACCATGCAACGCGTTCGTGTGGTCCGTCCTGGCACCGGTCTGCAAGGGCCTTATTGACGACGGCCCTGGGGTCGCATGCCGTTGGACGGCATCCCGAGAGCGGACCTATCTCACGCGCGATCACAGACGCCGTTGCAGTCCTTGCAGGACTTCTTCGAGCACTTCCCGTGTCGGGGGTGCCCACTGCTGGAGAGGCGGGGGAATCGTGAAGCGAGGGCGAGTCGGCACGTCCGCCAGGTCGAGGACGCCCTGGATGCGCGGCCACGGGTTATGGCCCGACGGCTGGAGGTGGTGCCGGCCAGTAGGAGTCACTGGCAAACCTTCCCGGTGCAGAGGTCCTCGTGCAGGTTCAGCGCCGCTAGGTCTGCGTACTGCTTGCCGCAGCGGTAGCAGGAATGGGCGAGCCGGTTGCGGCACTGCTCGACGGTTTCGCCTTCCCTGCGCTGCATGTGTGGTTTGACGGCGCTCCAGGTCACGGCAGGACCACCCGCCGTCGGGACCGGGCGGGGCCGGTGGCGTCGGGGGTTGCTTCCACCGGCCCCGTGGTTCCGCCGCGCGCTACGGGCAAGCCGTTTCGCGTCGGGCGGGCGGTAGTCGCGCTGGGACTGCTGACCAGCCACCACATCAGTAATCCGGTGCCGTACATAGCGGCCCACAGAAGGACAGCGGCGAGGATCAACAGCCATTGCGACACGCCTTTAGCGTCGTCGCCTGGTCACTGTCAGTGGAGGGGTTGCACCATGCGCATGCCCTATGCGCATAGAGCCTGTGCGGCGGCGAGGTCCCGCCGATACGCCTCGGCCCAGTCCGCAGACTGCTGGTCTGTGGGCAAGTCCTCCAGTCCGGTGGTGAGCATCTCCACCGCCCGCTGTGGCCGAACCTGATACAGCGCACGCCCGCGCTCCAGCTCCCAGAACGCAGGGGAACGGTAGTAGTGCCACGGTGGCGCTCCTGGCAACTCGGCGAGCGCCCGTTCAGCCAGGTCCCAGGCGTCTTCGACGAGCCGCTCTACTTCGTAGGTGTCTCCGATGGCGGCGTGTCCACGGGCTTCCTGTAGAGCGTCGTAGGCGATTTGGCCGGGGTAGATGTCGCGGTAGCGGCGCGCAACCCGGGTAAGTCCGATCGTCGCGCCGACCTCTCCGCGAAGCCACGCCACGTGTCCCTTGAATGACCAGACGGTGGCGGCAAGGTCGTCATCCTCCGCCTCAACCGCCCACTCCAGCGAGCGAGAGAACCACCGGCATGCCTCCTGGTAGCTCCGCAACGCCGTGTTGAGCCAGCCGTTGTACTGCGCCCATTGGCCTGCCTGGTCGACGACATCGCGGCGGATCGACCCACGGGCTTCAGCCGCGAGCGTCTCCATGAAACCTAGGTATGCGCGAACCGGGTGGAGGACGGGCGCAACGCCAATGCCGTCTTCCAGGCGTCGGGTGGAAGCGAGCACGGCGCCGAGTGATTCCAGCGCGGCGCGGTCGATGGCGCGCGGCGCACGCGCGACGTAGGCGAGCCGATCACTATCAATGTCGGGCCCGAGCAACGCGGCCGGCGCATGACGGTCGACAAGCGACCCACGCGCGCCGAGTAGTTCGTCGAGCCGGGCCGCCATCGCCGGATCAACCGCCTGGCGATCAGCCTCGTACCGGGAGAGGCTGGACTGACTGATGTGCGCCTGCCGGGCCAACTGTGGCTGAGATATGCCCGCGTCTTCTCGCAGCCTGCGGAGCGCCTGCCCGAACGTTTCCATGACGGAACCTGTTTCGCCGGAGTCGGGTTCTTCGCCGTCCCCCCGGGGAGCTACCCCGGGGGCTGTCGACCTCCGGCGAAGAGGTGATGTTGAGGGTAGCGAGTACCTGATCAGCTGACGAGGGCAGCGGGAGACGGCCCGCCATGCGGAACCTGCGGATTCGACATCCGCTGACTGTCACGTAGCCGCAGGTAGCACGCGCATCGGTTCCGACTCGGTGCCATTGATCGCGAGCCGCCATGACTGCCCGGGCTACTCGGCGGATACTGCCGGTCATGCGATGGCTACGTTGGCGACGCCCCAAGCCAGTTGACTCCAAACGTGTCCGCGACCCCGCCGAGTGCGACCACCCCAACGCCAAGCTCTACACCGGGTCTCCGTACTCAGAGGACATGATCGTGTGCCCGGACTGCATCACGCTGCTGGCCAAGGTCTTACCGCGGGAGCCGTGGCTGTACTGATCCCAGCGGGTACCGCAGAGGACGCAGGGCTTCCCAACCGCAGCCACACCCCGAAAACCACATGACCACCGATCAAATGGCCACGTGCCGCACCCACTCTGACCAGTGCGTCTAATCGGCCGTCTCACCGGATCTCACACGCCGAGTGGTTGCAGAATCAGCAATCAGCGTCAGGTTTTCGGCGACGCGACCAACCGCAGAATCGAGTAGGAGGGTCGGGTTGCCCGACCCTCCTACTCGATTTGATCAATTCGCCAACAGCGTCCCTGTGGTTGCGGGGGCCTGTTGCCGGCGACCGGTTGGCGGCAGACAGGATTCAACGCTAAGCCTGCTTCGACGTGAACACCACGGTGAAGTCTGGATGCCCCGGCTTGTGATAGCGGGTTTGACGGGATGTCAGCGCAAACCCGACCTCTGTCCGCGAAACGGTCTTTGTGAACTTCAACGCCTGGTCCGGGTAGTTCACGCCCGTCAGCTCGCCGTCTTCGGTGTACCACTGGCGCGATTCACCTTGCCGGACAATCCTGCCGAAGTTGCATCGCCACATCCGCTCGGCGCGCTCATCGATGACGAACACACCTTGGTGATACCTGTCGTGGACCCACAAAATCTCGTTCGGAACACGGGCTTCGTCATCTTCCTGGGCTGCAAGGAGTCGGGCCGCACGCGATGATGTGAATACCCACATGGTGGCAAAAAACCCGATGCCTCGATCAGTGCGATTGCGACGCTGCATTTCGTTGACACTTATCGCGGAGTCTTGCACCTCGACAGCTACTCGGTCGCCAGTTGGCACCGTCACCGCGACATCGACCCGGCGACCCACGCTCAGGTGCGGTTCTTCGATTTCGACGGTGTAGCCGAGCGCGCGGAAGCGGTCGGCGAGGAGCCGCTTGGCGAGATGGTGGCGCATGCTCTCTCCGGCCCAGTCGCATACGGCACCTGGCGCGTGGGCGAAATGGGCAACCTTGACCCGGCCTCGTTTGAGGATGGCGTCGCTCGCGCACATTGGGCAGGCGTAGGCACCATCGGGTAGGTCGCGGGTGGCTTCAACACGCTCGCCAGAGCGTTGCGCTACCAGCATGGCGTTACTCCCTTTCCACACATGGCCCTGCATCCACCGCCGCCGACCACCTGATCAGCATCCTGCCAATGTGGGGGCGGGCAGTAGATCATCTGGGGCTGAACCGGCCCCAGACGTGACGGTGCCCCGCGTCCCAATTATGACGACGCGGGGCACCCTCTCTCCCTCACCCCAACCCGGACACCACACCAACCGGGCGAGCTCTGCGAGATCACGCTAACCGCAGGGCCTGAAACCGCCAGCGAAACAACTAGAACCAGAGGACCATCCGTGGACAACGAGATAACCTGCGAGAACTGCGGACACAGCGAGCGGTGGGACCACGGCGACTACTTCGGCGAGAAAGTCGACTTCGCTCACCACGTCTGCGGCAAACCGCGTACCTACCAGATGTGCGGCCCGGACTGCGACCACTCATTCCCCGGCTGCGCACGCATACCCGAGCACCCCAACTACAACCCGGACATCTAGCGCGCCCCGTACCCGGTGCTGGGACGCTGTTAGCGAGTTGATCAACACGGCGGTACCCCCGGCCTTTGAACCGGGGGCACCGCTGCCGACAACGCCACGCGCACGGAAGCACTTCGAACGCACATCCAAAGGTGGGGACAGTGCAGGGGCTGGCTCACCGTTTCGGCCGTGAAAGCCCTTCCTGGGGTTGGGTCTTTCACAGCCGACGAGGACCTGTTCGAGGCCGCCGAGTTTCGTAACAACGAGGCCGGGAAGCCGGAGGGATGAAACGAAACTGGGTGCGCGGAAATAGACTGCGGGAGAGTCCTGCCCCGCTCGTTTTGCCGTGCTCCTGGGGCTGTTTCGCGGGTGTTCACCAGGCGCAGGGGCGGGTTTCTCCCGTACCGGTGTTGCGACCGTAGTGGTCGCGGACATTGCGGGTGTCCTCGACGCTGGTACCGGGTGGGATCTTTCCCGTGCGGTAGGGGCTGCTGTGGCCGGCATGGGCGACCGCGACGGACAACAGCAGAGCCCGCTGGGGGCCGTTGAGGTCCAGGGCGTCGGCCACGCGGTTGGCCAGGACGACCGAGGGGGCGCGGGTGCCGGCCTCAAGCCGTTGGATCGTGACCTCGTGACAGCGGGCAAGGCGGGCTACGTCGACCTGGCGCAGCTGCCGCTGGACACGCACCGAGCGGAGCATGGCCCCCACCGCGGGATCAACGTGGCGTATGGGCTGCCGTGAGCGCCACCAAGGGTCAGCGTGTGCGGTTGTCATGTCAGCTCCCCGATCTCGTTTCCATGTGCGGCGGCACTCTTGCCGAAGCCGTGCCGCGTGCATTGGCCCGAAAATCGGTGTCTCCGGCGGCTTTTGACGCGCGCCGTGATCGTTCTCCGTGATTTCGGGCCCTGATTTGCCCGCTGAGCCGTTTTCCGCGAGTCCCGAGGGTGATTCCACCCGCCAAACAGGTTTGGACGGGCCCAGCGGCTTCCAGTGCATCGGCCTCGAACGGATCGAACGGCAGGCTCATGACGCCTCCCGTAGACGGCCGGAAGGATTGCCAAAATTGCCAATATCAGGCTGGTGTGCCGCAGGGTTGACGTCGTAGCGCTCGCTGGGCCGACCTCTGCGCTTCTCCTCCGGCTGGGGCTGGAGCCGGACCCAGCCGAGTTCGTCCAGGTCGGCGACCGCCTCACGCACGTCGTTGGTCTCCGTTACCCACGCCTGACCACCGAGTTCGCGCCACGCCTGGCGCACCGTGAACGACGGGATCTTCTTGCGCTGGATCCAGTGCAGGACGGCGCGGGCTGGCTCCCACGGGCTGCGCTGGCCGCTCATCAGCTCGAACGCGTCCAGGGCGTGTCCGATGAAGTACGGGGCCAGGTCGACCGCCTGGCGCATGTCGTTTTCGGCAATTTCGGCAACGTTCGGGTTCATGAACAACGCGAACAGGCCAGCGATGCGGACCAGCTGACCGGGGAGCTTGTTCGCCCAGTCCGCAATGTGGGCGAGGTTGCCTTGGTCGGGATGCAGGCGCGGTTCCAGCTCGTTGCGGAACGCGTTGAGCACCTTCCGGGCGGCCTCGCTGAGCACGATCTCGGTCGTCTGCTCGCTTTCCCGCACCGTGCGAGCGAGATTCCTCACGGACTCGCTGTAGTCGTGCAGGACCTTCTCCGGGACTGGCGCGGAGTCCTCGGCCATACGCGTTCCGACCAGCGACTTTGGCAGGGCAAACAGGAACCGTGCCAGCAGGCCAGCGCCGCGGAAGTGGCGTGCCTCGGCCAAGCCAGCGAGCAGGTCCGGCTGGACCGCGAGGCCGATGGACAGCACCGGCTCACTGATGGTCAGCGTCTCCCGTGACACCCGATCGACGCGGCACTGGTCGCCCGACCACGCCTTAAGGACCAAGTCCAGGTTTGGGATACCGCTGGAGTACCGGCCAGCGAGGATGGAGAACAGGCCAGCCTCGGCGGACATCACGCCGAGCCGTCCACCCTGCTGCGCCATGATCTGCGCCAACTTCTCCGGCGTGGAGTCGTCGGCGAGCAGTCGCGGCACCGGAGGAACAACGGTCGACTCCAGCTCCTGAACCGCACTCTCTAGTTGGGAGAGAGTGTCGCGGTCGGTCCGCCCAGACCGCTTCAGTTTCTCCACGGCATTGAACCGCAGGTCATAGAGGGCCTTCTGCATGGCCACGTCCTGCTCGGATTTCTCCCGCAGCTCCTCTTCGACCTGGAGCAGCGGAGCGGTCACCGCAGCGAATACCGGCGACTTGCGCTCGCCGGAGGGCAACGCAGCGGCCGTGTAAAGGGCCAGCACCTCTACCCAGTCTGGTGCGACGCGCACACGTCTGCGGCCCCCGGCGGACGTTGCCAAAATTGCCAAAATCAGCAGGAACGGCAGATCGCGAGGGACCTGATAGCTAAGCGCCACCGCGTCCACCATCGCCCACAGCTCCGCTGGCTCCCGGTCGAGCGACTCCGGCAGGGGGGTTTTGGCATTTTTGGCAATGGATTCGGGGGTGCCCCACTCCACCATGTGCACCGTGCCGCCCTCGTCCGCCCAGTCCTCGGCGTTCGGGTTGTCCCGGCTGTAGGTGAGAGTCACGCCGCGGCCTCCTTACTGATCAGGGGCCGACCGGTCGCCCAGTCGACGGGACCGCCGCAGTACTCCCCACGCCGTGCGACGCAAGCTTGGTGTAGCTGTCCTGGAATCGACCTGCGGCGGGCCAGCTCGGCGTAGGTGGGCGCGGAAGCCACAGCGCGCCAGTCGATAGCACCAGCGACCGCGTGTGACGTCTCGACGGCCGTCCGGCGGCGGTCCCACTCGAACCACTCGGCGAGTAGTTCAGCGACATGTGGGGACGACATCAGCAGTCGCCAGCACTCGGCGTCGTGGCGCAACTGCGCGTACTCGGCGCGAGTCAGCGACACCGGCTCGGCAAGCAGTTTCCGCCCGACATCCGAAAGGCTGGGCCGCTCAAAGCGCGCTGCGCTAACATCGGTGCGGCTCAGCGGCGTGGTTGCCTTGTTGTGAGCTTGAGAGCGGCCTTCGGGGGCGTCATCCCCGGGGCCGCTTCGCTCGTTCAGCGGGCTGGTCACGCGGCCGCCTCCTCCTCGGACAAGGCGCGGACGATCGAGGCGGTGACCACGCGATAGCGGCCCCCGACCTTGAGCACCCGAGCGGGGAATTGGCCAGTTTTGACGGCCTCATAGGCAGTGCTTCGGGGCATTCCGAACGCGGCGCCGCCGGTTGGCACGTCGACAGTCGCCGGCCACTGGCGGATCTCGTCGAGCGTTGGCGCCTTGGTCTCACGCGGCATTGCCGTCACCGCCAGCCTGGCTACGCAGAGCACGGAGCACCTCGGCCGGGTTGAACCGCAGCTCCCGGCCAACGCGGTAGTAGGGAATCCGATCGGCTGCTACTAGGCGACGTAGGCCGCGGTCCGAGATGTTGAGCTGTGCGGCCATGCGAGCCACGCCTACAAGCTGAACGGTCGACTCGACATGGTCAACTGTCGAAATGGTCATGAGAGCAGTCTTATAGACAGTGCTCGACACTGTCAACCTGATGTCATAGCCTGTCGATGTGACAGAGCCAAGCCAGTCTCCCAGTGACCTCGTCGCCGAGCGGATCAAAAAGACCCGCCAGAAGCGCGGCTTCACCACCACGAAGGCACTAGCCCAGCGATGCGCCGAGATCGGTGCGCCTCAGCTCACGGCGCCCGTCCTCATGAATATCGAGAGCGGACGGCGAGACGACGCTGGTCGACGGCGTCGCAACATCACAGTTGACGAGCTACTGGCCCTGTCGCTAGCCCTGAACGTGTCCCCGTTGTCGCTGCTGACGCCGAAGGATGACCTGGCGACGGTCGATGTGACACCGAGCCTGACCCTCGAAGGCGAAGCGCTGGGCAAGTGGATCGCCGGCCGGGAACCCGAGTTCGCCGGTGTTCCACCGTTCGACACGGAAGACTCGGACACGTTCCAGTGGGAGGCCGATCTGCCCGCCTGGCGTCGCGTCGAGATCCTGGACGAGCGCCTCCAAAGGGACGCCGAGATTCGGAAGAGCTTCCGTAGAACAGATGCCCTTAGAGCCGAGATCGAGCGCCGTATCGAGGCTGGCGAGCTACCGGCCGATGTGCACACAGCGTGGAAGTGGCGCGCCACGACAGATAGCTGGACCCTCACCAGCCCGTCCGGTGAGTGCGTCGAAATCCCCCGACCCGAAAGCGAGGACTGATGGCAGGTGACCCGATCAAGCGGGTAGAGCTGAGCGACGGCACGGTCAGGTACCGGTTCGTTGTGGACATTGGCCGCGACCCAAAGACAGGGAAGCGGCGGCAGATCACCAAGACGTTCGACACCAAGCGGGAAGCCAAGGCCGAGCACGCCCGGATCAAGCACCAAACCGGGGAAGGCTCGTACGTCGCGCCGTCAAAGCTCACGGTCGGCGACTGGCTTGATACCTGGCTCAAATCGGCAACGGTGGACCTGGAGAAAGCCACCGCCCGCAGCTACCAGGACGCGCTTCGCTGCGTCTATGACCTGCTCGGCGACCGGAAGCTTCAGACGCTCACCGAAGAGGACATCGACGACCTGATCAGGTGGATGCTGACCAGTGGCCGGAAGATCGGCGGGAAGCCTGGCACCGGGTTGGGCCTGCGTTCGGTGCAGCTGATGCTTAACCGGCTGCGGGCGGCGCTGAACGAGGCTGTTCGGCGTCGGCTGGTGGTGCGGAACGTCGCCGAAGCGGCACGCATCCCCAAGGCTGCTCGGGAAGCAGCAGCGGAGGCCAAGGCGGAACGGACGCCGTGGAGCACGGAGGAGGTCAAGGCGTTCCTGGCCACGATCCGGGAAGACCGGCTGTACGCGCCCATGCTGCTCTCGCTGATGGGGCTTCGCCCCGCCGAGGCGTGTGGGCTGCGATGGACGCCTGACGTCGACCTGGAGGCGCAGACGGTCAAGGCCGGAGACAACACGCGGACGCTCGTCGTCGGCGAGGTTGTCGAGAAGGGCGCGAAATCCGAGGCGGGCAAGCGCGGTTTGCCCCTGCCAGTCCAGGCTGTGTCCGCGCTGAAGGCGTTCAGAGCCCGCCAGGCCGCGGAGAAGCTGGCGGCCGGCGAGGCGTACGAGGACAGCGGGTATGTGGTGGTGGACGAGCTGGGCAGAGCGGTGAAAACCGATTGGCTGCGGCGTCGCTTCTACAAGCTGATCGAGCGGGCAGGCGTGCGAAAGGTGCGGCTGTACGACGCTCGGCACGCCTGCCTGACCTACCTGGCTACCAGTGGTGTCCCGGACGTGATCGTGTCCGCTTGGGCTGGTCACGCGGACCTGAGCTTCACGAAGCGGGTCTACATCCATCCGAACGCCGATCACCTCAAGGTGGCGGCTGATCAGCTCGGCGAGCTGCTCGGATGAGTCACCCTTTCGGCGGTACTACGACAGTACCAACACGGTGCTACAGTGGTGCTATGAATGACAAGCCGGTCAGCCTGAACCTCCGCCTCCCCCAGGAGCTGCACAAGCGGCTCAAGGCGCGGGCTGACGAGCAGCGGCGGTCTCTCAACTCGGAGATCGTTCTCCTGCTCGACGAAGCCACCAGCGGAAAGCAGTACGACCGTACGTGAGAAATTGTGAGACGGTTCCCCGTCTCACTGGAAATGAAGCAAGGCCCCGATCTGGACTTTCCTGCCAGGGAAAGCAGGAAACCCCCTGCTAGAGGGGGCTTCCGACTGTCTCGACCAGACGCGCGCCCGAAGGGATTCGAACCCCTAACCTTCTGATCCGTAGTCAGATGCTCTATCCGTTGAGCTACGGGCGCATTTTCAGTTGTGCGGTCCCCGCCTTCCGGCGGAGGCCACAGCGGAGGCTCCGGGATTTGAACCCGGGAGGGGGCGTAACCCCCAACCGCATTAGCAGTGCGGCGCCATAGACCAGACTAGGCGAAGCCTCCCGGTAACCCTCGCGGCCACCGGAGAAAAGATTACACAACCCTCCGAGCGGCCGTCACGGGGGGGGTCGGTTTTGCGGTCCATCAGGTCGCCAGGTCCGTGCTTAGCTGCACGAACGGATCGAGGGACGCCGGGTTCTGCAAGGCATCGCGGCTGACCGCTCGCTCCGGCGGGGTGCCGGTGAGGATCTTCTTCACCGGCACCTCCAGCTTCTTGCCGTTGAGGGTGCGCGGCACCTCGTCGACGACGATGAACCGGTTCGGGACGTGCCGCGGCGAAAGCTCGGTACGCAGCGCCGCCCTGAGCTTCGGCTGGACCTCGTTCAGGTCGGCGCCCTCCGCCAGCACCAGGAAGCACAGCAGTTCGCCGTCGGTTTCGCCCACGCCCGACGTGTCGATCACCAGCGAGTCGACGATCTCCTCGAAGCCCTCCACCACCCGGTAGAACTCCGCGGTGCCCATCCGGACGCCGCCGCGGTTGAGGGTCGAGTCGCTGCGGCCGTAGATCACCAGGGTGCCGCGGTCGGTGACCCGCACCCAGTCACCGTGCCGCCACACGCCCGGGAACGTGTCGAAGTACGCCTCGCGCAGCCGCGAGCCGTCCGGGTCGTTCCAGAAGAACACCGGCATCGTCGGCATCGGCTTCGTCACCACCAGTTCGCCGACCTCGTCATGCAGTTCCTTGCCGTACTCGTCGTAGGAGGCGACCGCCGCGCCGAGCATCGGGCAGGAGATCTCGCCCAACCACACCGGCACGTCCGGCGCAGCGCCCACGAACGCGGTGCACAGGTCGGTGCCGCCGGAGATGCTGGCGATCTGCACGTCGGCGCCGACGGCGTCGGCCACCCAGCGGAAGCCGTCGGTGGTCAGCGGCGCGCCGGTCGAGCCGACGGTGCGCAGCGCGGATAGGTCAAGGGCGTCCTTTGGGCGCAGCTCCCGCTTGAGGCAGGTCTGGATGAACGGTGCCGACGTGCCGAAGTAGTTCACCCGGTGTTGCGCCGCAAGCTTCCACAGCGCCGACAGCGACGGGTAGCCCGGGCTGCCGTCGTACAGCACCAGGGTCGTGCCCGTGAGCAGGCCGCCGACCAGGAAGTTCCACATCATCCAGCCGGTCGTGGTGAACCAGAAGAACCGGTCGCCCGCGCCGAGGTCGCAGTGCAGGCCGATGGTCTTGAGGTGCTCCAGGACCATGCCGCCGTGGCCATGCACGATGCCCTTCGGCAGGCCGGTGGTCCCGGAGGAGTACAGCACCCACAGCGGGTGGTCGAACGGCACCGGGTCGAACTCCAGCGGCGGGCCGCGGTGCCGCGCAAGCAGGTCGTCCCAGCCGATGGCATCCGCCAGCTCGGCGCCCTCGCCGAGGTAGTCGACCAGCACCGTGCCCGTCAACCCGGGCATCGCCGCGCGCAGTTGGTCCACAGTGGACCGGACGTCGAAGCTGCGGCCGCCGTAGGAGTAGCCGTCGACCGCGATCAGCACCTTCGGCTCGATCTGCACGAAGCGGTCCGCGACCGCCCGCGCGCCGAAGTCCGGCGAGCACGACGACCAGGTCGCACCGAGGCTCGCCGCGGCGAGGAACGCCACCAGCGTCTCGGGGCTGTTCGGCGCCAGCGCCGCAACCCGGTCCCCCGCCCGCACGCCGAGCGCCTTGAGGCCCGCGCGGGCGGCGGCCACCCGGGCCCGCAGTTCGCCGTAGCTGATCTCCTCGCTGCCGCCGTCCTCCCGTACGAAGATCACCGCCAGGTCGCCGTCCCCCTTGCCCGCGCCGTCCCTAAGCGCGTGCTCGGCGTAGTTCAGGGTGGCGCCGGGAAACCACTCCGCGCCCGGCATCACCTCGGCGGTCAGGACCCGCTCGGCGCGGTCGCGGAAGCGGACGTCGAAGAAGTCCGCCACCGCAGCCCAGAAACCGCGCAGGTCCGACACCGACCACTGCCACAACGCCCGGTAGTCGGGCAGGTCGAGGTCCCGCTCGATGCGCAACCAGTCTCGGAACGCGGCCATCCGGCTCGCGGCCACGCGCTCCGCGCTCGGTTGCCACAACAGCTCGGGGACTTGTCCTGGATTGGTGCTCGACGTCATGGGCTCTTCGTAACCCACCGCGCCCCCGTTCGCCTAGCCTCCGGTGGCGGTGAGCTGCTGGTTCTCCGCTGGAGACGCGCGGTCAGCGCAGGTGGAGGTCCAGCCAGTTGCGGGCTCGCTGCCACGCCTCCGCCGCCGCGTCCGCGTCGCGGTCGAACCGGTGCCCGGCTCCCGGGTAGTGGATCACGTCGGTCGCGGCCTGCGCGGTGTCGGTGACCTCGCGGAGCTTCTCGACCTCGCCGGGCTCCATCTCGTCGTCGTCGCCGTACAGCCCGAGCCACGGGCAGGACAGCTCCCCGGCGATCTGCACCAGCGGCGGCACCGCCGCGGACAACGGCTCCAGGATGCCGCGCCCGCCGATGCTCACCGCAGCCCCCACGGTGCGGCTCGCCGCCACCACCAACGCCGCCGAGCCGCCGATGTCGAAGCCGAGGATCCCCTGCCGGTCGGCCGGTACGCCCTGGTCGGACAGCCAGAGGAAGGACGCGTCGGTGTCGGCGAGGATCGTGTCTCCGGACAGCCGCTGCACCTGGTCGTGCACGTGCTCGTCCGGCTGGTGGTCGTGGAACTCGTCGGTTCCGTCGCGGTGGTAGAGATGTGGCGCGACGGTGAGCCAGCCCTCTTCGGCGAGGGAGCTGCACAGCCGGCGCACCCGCTCCGTGACGCCACGGGCCTCGTGCAGGACGACCAGTCCACCGCGTACCACGGTGTCCGGTTCGGCGACGGTGAACCGGAGCTGGGTGCCATCGGTGAGCGCAAGCGTCTCGGTCCGGGTTTGGATCATGCCGTGCAGGTAATCACGCCGAAGTGAACACGAGTCAACGAAGTCCACCGGTCGGACGAGCGAAATACACGGACGGCCGCCAAGACAAGCCATCAGACGGAACCGTCCGTCGCACCAGCCCCGCCGGGCAGGCTATGCCCCACGCGTCCCACTGCTCCAACGCGATCTTCGTCACCGGCTTCGCGAAATGACCCGTGCCCCTGTTACCCGGTCAGGCGAGCTAACGTCCAGGTGACCCATCGGAGCTAGGAGTCGTAAATGACTGTGCGCACTCGTGCCGACCTCGACCAGCTTCCCGCTTACGTCGCTGGTCGGACCATACCCGGCTCGATCAAGCTGGCCAGCAACGAGGTTTCCGAAGGCCCGCTGCCCAGCGCGGTCGCGGCGATCAACCAGGCGGCCGGCGAGGTGCACCGCTACCCGGACATCGGCGTCGGGCGGCTGACCGAGGCACTGGCGGCGCGGTTCGGGGTGGAGCCGGAGCGGATCGCCGTCGGCTGCGGGTCGGTCGCGCTGTGCGAACAGCTGGTGCAGGCCACCTGCACCGCTGACGACGAGGTCATCTTCCCGTGGCGGTCGTTCGAGGCGTACCCGATCATCACGCAGGTCGTGGGCGCCACACAGGTCCGCGTGCCGCTGACCGCCGAGCACGCGCTGGACCTGGAGGCGATGCTCGCGGCGATCACCCCGGCCACCCGGCTGATGTTCGTGTGCACGCCGAACAACCCGACCGGCACCCTGCTGCGGCGGGCCGAGCTCGAAGCCTTCCTGGACCGGGTGCCCTCGGACGTGCTGGTGGTGCTCGACGAGGCGTACTTCGAGTTCGTCACCGACCCGGACGGCCCGGACGGCATCGAGATCGCGCGGACACGCGACAACGTGGCCTCGATGCGGACCTTCTCCAAGGCGTACGGCCTCGCCGGGCTGCGCGTGGGATATACCGTGGCCCCGCCGGAGGTCGCCGCAGCGCTGCGCAAGGTTGCCATCCCGTTCAGCGTCAACGCCCTAGCCCAGGTCGCCGCGATCGCTTCGCTGGAAGCGCAGGACGAGTTGCGGAAGCGGTGCGCCAACGTGGTCGCCGAGCGGGAGCGGGTGCACCGCGAACTCGTGGCCGCCGGGTATGCGGTTCCCGAGACGCAGGCGAACTTCGTCTGGCTGCCGCTGGGCGAGCGCACCGCCGAGTTCAACGAGCACTGCCTGCAGAACAAGGTCGTGGTCCGTGCTTTCGCCGGCGAGGGCGCGCGGGTCACCATCGGACAGCCCGAGGAGAACGACGCTTTCCTGGCCGCAGCCCGCTCGTTCGGCCAAACGGCGCAGTGATCTTGCGCCGATTCGGTGCACCCGCGAGTCCGGGGGGCACCGAATCGCCGAATGCTGCGCCGTATTTCCGCGAAACGTGATCGCGCCGGGCGATGGCCCCACGACCCGGGCGGCCGACAACATCGGCCTGAAGCGGCCGGCCACGCACACCACGGGCACCGTCGGCGCCGACGAGAAGATCATCGTCCTGCTCGCCCTGAAGCCCGGAGAAGACGCCCTGGGTCAACGCCGCCAAGCGGGCGACGGCGTTGACCCAGGTGCTGGATCGCATCGCGGCTGACCGGTTTTTCGGGATGGCCCCGTAAACAGTGGTGGTGCCCTGCGAAGAGAGGGGGAGTACTTCGCCGGGCACCACCACCGGGGGTGTGGTCGTTCGAGCCGGAACGACCACTCGGAGTGCGTAGTGATCTACGCAGCATCGGAATCTAGTGCTGATCAAACGGTGCGAGCCAGCCAGCGACTTAGGCATGCACTCGTTCGAGTGAAATAAACCAATCGGTCGGATGATCAGCCGGTCACCGGGTGGTGTCCGCGAACCGCGACCGGTGCTGGCGCGGTGGGCAGCGGCTTGGCGGCCGACACCTGCCTCGGCGGGGTCTGGACGGGGTCGCTCGGCCCGCCGGGGCCGCCGGGCGCGCACTGGTCGCGCCCCGGGCCGCCCTGCCAGCCGGGCCCGCCCTGCCAGCCCGGCCCGCCGGATCCACCGTGCCAGCCGGATCCGCCCTGCCAGCCCGGCCCGCCGGATCCACCGTGCCCGCCGGATCCACCCTGCCAGCCGGATCCGCTCGGCTTGCCCGATTCGCCCGGCACGCAGGGCCCTTCGGTGCCCGGCTTCTCGGGGACGGTCGGGTGGTCCACGATCGGCGCGTTGGTGCAGCTGTTGGCCTGCGGGGAGAGGATCGGCACCACGGCCCCGAGCACCCCGATGTTGTTGCCGCACAGCTGGATCGGCAACACGCTCAGGTTGTTGTCGTTGCCGATGTTGATGCCGTCGTTGTCCGCGCTGTCCGCGAACGCTGGCGCGGCGCCGGCCAGCAGTCCGGTGCCGGCAGCGAAAACTCCGGCGAGGCAAGCAGTCTTGCGCATTCGTAGCACTTCCTTTTCGGTGTACTTCGGGGACTTTCCATCCACGGCGATCACCGCAGATGGACGAGGGTGCCCAACGGCAGGGTGGTCAGCAGGCGAAGCGCGTCGTCGGGTACGCGAACGCACCCGTCGCTGCTCGCCTGGCCGAACACCGCGGGGTCGGGCCATCCGTGCAGCGCGACCGTGCCCGGGCCGCCGCCGTAGGTGCTGAAGGTGTCGGAGTGCGCGCCGAGCGGCAGGATGATCGGGCTGAACCTGGTGACGGTCTCCTCGATCGCCGCCATGATGAAGGTGCGGCCGCGCGGCGTCGGCGAACCCGGTGCGCCGACCCCGACAACCCACGCCCCGATCGCCGAGCCGTCCTCGCGCACCACGAGCCGACGCGCATCGATGTCGACGTCCACGACGTAGGGAGACCGCGCCCGCTCGACTTGATCGTCGGTGCGGACCCAACCGGTCGCCCCGTTGGGGCGCGACGGTAGCAGCACCTGCGCCCACGGGCCGTGTTCCGCGATCACCGGCACCCAGGTGGGATTCCCCAGCTGGGTGGCCGGGAGCTTGGCGAACACGGCGCCGCCGGGTGCCTCGTGCACTGCGACGTCCCGCTTGATGTGCAGCACAACCCCGCTGGTTTCCGCGTTCGGCGCCGGGTCCCGCGGCGCCTTGGGGAAGTTCGCGAAGGTTGTCGCGGAGGCCTGCATGCCGAGGTCGGCTTGCGCTATCGCGTGGGCTGGCTCGATCGATGCGCCCGAGCATCCGCTGATGCCCAGGCAGAGCGCACCGAGCGCGGCGGCAGCCGCCATCCGGACGCGGCGACCGGCGTGGTCGGGGCGTCTGGTACTCGTTGTGCGACGATTCATGATCAGCTCCTGGCCCGTTGGCGTACCTGTTGTCGGCAGCTCCGGCGAAGGCCGGGAAGCACCTGCAGCGGGCAGCCTGATCTGCGAGATCAAGTGCCGCCGGGACGCTAACGCGCACTCTGCGGCCACCGACGCGGACCGACCTGATCCCGATCACCCGCATCTGCCGCTTGATCAGGACAAACGGGTCGGGGAAACCGTTGAGTTTGGAGTGTTACACAAAAGGTAATCGCTCGATCGTGTGTCGTTTTTACCTCTAGCGAGCGACAAAAAGGCCGGGGTGTCCGCGTCAAAGCGACTCGGAAAACCCGGCTTAGGGGCCGTGCGACCTCACTTCCAGCTGGCAAGGGGACCCAACGTCTTGCTGTTGACGCCGGTCGGCGAGTACTCGACCGTCAGGCCGGGGGCGTCCGTCGGCACGTCGTAGATGATCTTCCCGGTGACCGGCTTGTCCTTGTCGGTCAGCAGCTCGATGAACGATCCGGAGATCTCCATCGAGGCGATGGCCGGCTCGTACCGGTTGCCCTCGCCGTCGACGAGGCAGAACTCGTCCTCGCTGACGTTGCCGACGACACCGGCAGCCAGCGCGGCCTCCGCGTCAACGACGACGTACTTGCCCTTCTCGGGATCGAAGTCCGTCTCCTCGGTGAAGTCGGTCGGGGCGCTGATGGTCAGCTTCAGCTTGGTACCCTGGTCGGTCTTGACCGTGACCGACTGCCCGAAGGCAACGCTCTGCGGCCCGGTGGACTCGGACTCGCCGCTGCTCGGGCTGGTCTCGCTGCTGGACTTGGAGTCCCCGCCGCCGGAGGACTGCGGCTTAGCGCCGACGCCGCAGCCGGCCAGAGTGATCAACAGCGCCGCAGCTAACGGCGCAATCAGCCTCTTCAATTTTCCTCGCACGAAAATGTTCAGGCCCAATACGACGCGCGAACCTTCCCACAAGCCCCCGGACGGAACAATCGGATTCGCAAATGTCTTAGGGAGCACTTGGACTGAACACCGGATGACGAACACACCGCGCGAAACACCTTGCCACGAAAAGGATTTACGGCACCGGATCCAATTTTCGCTGTAGCAGTGCGGTATCGATCCAGCGGCCGAACTTGTGGCCTACTTCAGGCAGCCGCCCGACCTCCCGGAAACCGCATGCGCGGTGCAGCGCGACCGAGGAGTCGTCGCCGTCGTCGGCTATGACCGCGATCATCTGCGTCGCCCCGGCCCGCGCGCTATCGGCCATCAGGTTGGTGAGCAAGGACTTCCCGAGGCCCCGCCCGGTCCACCCCGGCGCGAGGTAGACGGTGTCCTCGACGGTGTGCCGGTAGGCGGGCTTGGGGCGCCACGGTCCGGCGTAGCCGAAACCGACCACCTCCGCGTCGATCTCGGCGACCAGGAACGGCAGGCCCTGGTCGGCCAGCGCATCGAGTTTCTGCCGCCACTGCGAGACATCCGGCGGGATGATCTCGAACGTCGCGGTGCTGCCGTCGACGTAGTGAGCGAAGATCTCGGCCACCGCGCGCAGATCCCCGTCGACAGCTCGCCGCACCGTAATCATCACAACCCCAATTTCTCTATAGTGAAAGTTTCGACCATTATAGTGAAATCATGGATCTGGTGGAACTGGGCAAGCGCGTACAGGCGTTGCGGACTGATCGGCGCATGACGTTGCAGGACCTGGCTGCGGCCGCATCGGTGAGCGCGGGGATGTTGTCGTCCGTGGAGCGCGGGCAGAAAGCCGCGACGATCGTCGTGCTGGCACGCATCGCGGACGGCTTGGGCGTGCCTGTAGCGGACCTGATCACCGCGCCGGAGCGGGTGATCGTCCGGCGCGCGGCCGATCAGGACGCCGTCGACGAACCCGGCGGCTGGCGGCGGACCATCCTCAGCCCGGTGGTGCCTGGCGTGAACTTCGAGTGGATCCGGTCCACCCTGCCGACCGGTTGTGATGCGGGGACCTTCCCCGCGTACGCGGCGGGGTCGCACGAGTTCGTCGCGGTGGAATCGGGCAGCCTGCGGCTGACCATCGGCGACGAGAGCTTCGACCTAGCGGCCGGCGACTCGCTCTACTTCGCCGCCGACGCCCCACACGGCTACGCGAACACCACCGACGAACCGTGCACCTACTACGTGGCCGCCCTGATCATGCGCCCCCGCCGCGCCGCCGACTATTCGCGGTGAAGGGCACCTTCACCGCGTCCACCCCGCAATTTCAATTGAAATTGGACCTCCGGTTTCAATTGAAACTGCGGACCCGATGACGTGGAGCGGGGTGCGGCCGGTCGGTGCGCAGGGAGGGGAAGCGCACCGACCGGCCGCTCGGCTCGACGCCGCGAGGTCAGGGGCATGGGCATCGAGCCGGGTTCCGGGGCGGTCCAGGGCAATGGCTGCGGTTCTCCTGGCCAGGGTCCGTGAGTACTTTTGGTCGGTATAGAGGCTGTTGGAAGGTACTGGGGTGAAGCGAACGGACCATTTGTGTCGTCTATCGAGGTGAACGGACCGTTCGCTTCGCAGCGGTTGGTGAGGCACAGCCAGGCCACTCCCCCGCGCCGTCTGAGAACCCACGGCAGTGCAAGCTACGGGAACCGCTTTAAGCGGCTTCGCCGCTTCAAAGGCACAAGCCCGCACTACCGCAACCCGGACGATCACTTCCCAAACAGGCTCTGTAGCAACAAAAAGTGCCCACGGTCGTGAGCACAAAAAGTGCTCACGGTCGTAGAGCTGCGCAAACGTTCATCCAGGTGATCACGGGCTTTGAGCAACGCTCGCGCAGGTGACCCGGAGGACACGGCGTTGGAGGTCCAGTGGTGGAACTGGACTGTCCGGTGGTCCCGTCAGTTCGCGTAAGCGGTGGCGACCGCGTAAGCGGTGGCGACCGCTAGGCGGTGGCGGCTGCCTTGTTCGCGTTGTCGCTGCTCGGCTTCCACGTCGGCGTTGAGGTGCCAGACCGTCAGCGCACTTCGCCCGCGCCCGCATGTTGGGGGCGGTAGCGCTTCCACGTGACGATCAGGTTGTAGGCGATGATCGCCGAGATGGCCCCGATTTGCGGCATCACGTCCAGCACGTTCGGCATGTGATCGGTCCTTCACGCGCTGGCGCGCGCATCGTTGTTCGCGGTTTCGTGCACGACTGCGTCGGCGTGGAACTGCTTGAGTCCGCAGGCGTGACCGTCATCGAACTGCCCGAGCTTGCCGACGCGGCAATGGCCGCCAACGCACACCTACGGATCCGATAGAAGCTTCAACCACCAGACCTGAAGCAGGCCCGCTAGCCCCGGCTGCCCTATGCGCATAGGGCAGCCGCATGCCGCAACCCCTTACCCACAGTGATCATGCGTCGACGCTATGGGCATGTCGCAACCGTTGCTCCTGCTAGCCGCCGTTTCCTGTGGGCCGCGATGTACGGAGGCGGCCTCTACCTGTGGTGGCAGTGGAGCAAGCCGTGCGCGACTAACCGCCCGACGCGACGCAGCCCCCTCAATCCCGAACGCGGCGCGCGGCGGTACCTCGGCGGGGCCGGCCGGTGAAGGCGTCCACCACCGGCCCCGTCCGGACTCGGGAGGAGCGCAGGGGATCAGCCAGGGTGCCGTCAAGCCGCACATGCAGAAGCGGGCAGGCGAAACCGCTGAGCAGTGGCGTATCCGGCTGGCGCATAGCTGCTACCTCTGTGGCTCGGAGTACGCCGACCTAGCCGTGCTGGCGCCGCATGAGGACCGATGCGACGGGATGAGCGCCCAGCGGGATGGCCATGACTGACTCTCCGGTGCCCGCCGATGACCTGTGCAAACGGCAGCCGCAGACTTCCCAGGGCGCGCGTACGGACTACACGCTCCGCATCACCGGCATCCGACCGCGGTCGAGATTAGTGGGATTTCGCTGAACAAGGAAAATCATCTGCGGAAGTGCGCTACCTCGATGTCAGTCCGCAACTCGATCGACCGAGGCGGCGTCCGGGATCGCGTTGGCGGCCACGACGCGCGAAAAGAACCGGGCGCTGTCTTTGATCGTGCGTTGCTGGGTGTCGAAGTCGACGTGAACCAGACCGAACCGCTGCGAATACCCCATCGCCCACTCGAAGTTGTCCAGCAACGACCAGGCGAGATAGCCGCGAACGTCCGCGCCTTGCTCGATCGCCCGGTGGACGGCGCGGAGGTGCTCGGCGAAGTAGTGGATCCGTTCGCCGTCTCGGATCCGGCCGTCGAAGTCGACCGCGTCAGGGAAGGCAGCGCCGTTCTCCGCCACCACGAGCGGAACGTCCGGGCAGTGCCGGTGCAGCCACAGCAACAGGTCAGTCAGCGACTCTGGTGTCTGCTCCCAACCGAACGAGGTGAGCGCGCCGCGTGGCGGAAGCACGTTGAAGCCCCGCTGACCTGGAAGGCCGCAGTTGCTCGGTTCGGTTGGATCCGGCAACGGTGCCACCCGGGTCGGCGCGTAATAGTTCACCCCAATCCAGTCGATCGGGGCGGTAATCGTCTTCAGGTCGCCATCCTGGATCGCTGGTTCCAGGGCCTGCAGGTGAGCGACATCGCCGAGCACGTCCTCGGGATAGCCGCGGCCCAGCACCGGATCGAGGAACATCCTGTTATGCATACCGTCGAATTTGCGCGCCGCCTCGCGGTGCGCCTCGTCGTCCACATCGACCAGTACCGGCGAGAAGTTCAGCACGATGGAAAATCGCTGCTCAGGGCTTGCGGCTGTCCGCAATACGTCCATTCCCAACCCGTGGGCCAACAGGAGATGGTGCGCCGCGACCAGTGCCGTGCCGGGTTCGGTAACTCCTGGCGCATGCACCCCGTTGCCGTAGCCGAGAAAGGCCGAGCAGAACGGCTCGTTGAGCGTCGTCCAGTCCTGAACTCGATCGCCAAGAGCGCTGTACACCGTCGCCGCGTAATCGGCGAACCGTGCGGCGGTGTCGCGGACGCGCCATCCCCCGGTGTCTTCAAGCGCCTGTGGCAGATCCCAGTGGTAGAGCGTGACCATCGGATCAATGCCCTGGCTGAGCAGCTCGTCGACAAGCCGGTCGTAGAACGCGATTCCCGATGGTTGCAACGTCTTGCCGTCCGGCATGACTCGGGGCCAGGACACTGAGAAGCGGTACTTCGGGAACCCGAGTTCCGCGATCAGTGCGACGTCTTCGGGGTAGCGGTGAAAGTGATCGCAGGCCGTCTCACCCGTGTCACCGTTGATGACTGTGCCCTCCCGGGCGGTGAACGTGTCCCAGATGGACGCTCCACGACCATCTTCCTTCGCACCACCTTCGATCTGGTACGAGGCCGTGGCAACCCCCCAGGCAAAGCCCGGTGGGAATGCAAGTTCCTGCCCGTTGATCATAACCACCTCATCCGTTGACTGAAGCTCGCGTAATTCCGTTCACGATCTGACGTGCCAGCAAGATAAATACGATGATAACGGGCAAAACGCCGAGTGTCGTACCGGTCAGCATCAACGAGTAATCCAGGAAGTACCCGCTCGCCAGCCTCGACAGGGCGACCTGAACGGTGGGGCTCTCGTTCGGGTCCAGCACGATCAGCGGCCAGAAGAAATCGTTCCACGCCGCCATGAACGTCACCATGCCCAGCACCGCCGCTTGGGGGCGGATCGCCGGGACCGCGACGTGCCAGAACGTTCCCCACATCGAACAGCCGTCGACCCGTGCCGCATCGACCAGCTCGACGTGCACCGCTTCCTCGCACGCTTGGCGCATCCAGAAAACGCTGAACGCGTTGATCAGTCCCGGCACGATCACCGCTTCCAAGCGGCCGTACCATCCGAAGTTTCCGACCACCATGTACAAGGGGACCACGCCGAGCTGGGCGGGCACCATCACCGTACCGAGCACGACCAGGAACAGGGTGTTCCTTCCTGGGAAGCGCAGGCGAGCGAAAGCGAATCCGGCGAAGCTCGACAGCACGACGGTCGACACCATGACCGTGCCCGACACGATCAACGAGTTCTGGATCGCCAACCAGAAATCCACGGTGTCGAAAACACGTCGGACGTTGTCCAGGAAGTAGCCGCCTGGGATCAGCGGAGGACTCGCCTCACCGATCGCCGATCCGTCACTCGAAGCCACCACGAAGGACCAGTACAGCGGGAAAACCGACGTCGCGACCACTGCGAAGAGAAAACCGTAGACCAGAACGCCGGGCCGGCGGTCCAGCCGCCGCGCGCGCGCAGATCCGCGAACCTGCGGCGGCCGGCCAATGACACTCGCGCGCATGACTCAACCGCCTCCCCGAATTCGACGGGCCAGCACGAAGTTCGCCAAGGCGGCCAGCAGGCAAATAACGAACAGCACCCACGCGATCGCAGCCGCGTACCCGGCGTCGAACAGGCCGAACCCCTTCTCGTACAGGTACATGGTCAGCGTCTGGAACTGGCGGTCGTTGCCACCGACACCCGCGGTTCCCGACGAGTCGAACAGCTGCGGCTCCGCGAACAGCTGCAGGCCGCCAATCGTCGACACCACCACGGTGAAAATGATGGTCGGTCGGATTCCGGGGACGGTGATCGACCAGAATGACCGCCACCTCGATGCTCCGTCCAGCGCTGCGGCTTCGTAGAGCTCACTCGGGACGTTGCGCATAGCCGCCAGGTAAAGCAGGGAGTTATAGCCGGTCCAACGCCACATCACCATGACCGCGATGGCCAGGTGGGACGACCAGCGCTGCCCCTCCCATTCCACGGGTTCCACGCCGAACATCCCGAGGACCCAGTTGGCCACGCCGAAATCACGCCCGAACAACTGACCGAAGACCAACGCCACGGCTACCACGGAAACAACGTTCGGCAACAGGACGCCAGCCCGCCATGCGGTTCCCGCCCGCAGTGGCCGGTTGAGCAAGGCCGCAATGCCGAGAGCGGCGAACAACTGCGGAACGGTGGAAACCAGGAAGATGCTCGCGGTGTTGAACAGGGCGTTGTAGAAGTCGGGGTCGGCGAACAACGCAGAGTAGTTCGCCAACCCGACGAAACCCTGATCGCCGTCGATCAGGTTCCAGTCATGCAGCGAGACCCACGCGGTGTACAGCAGTGGGAAAAGGCCGAACACCGCGAACAACACGAAGAAGGGCGCGATGAAGAGGTACGGAGTAACTCGACCGTCGATCCTGGCGAGCAGTTGGCTCGAGCGTGAGCCCGAAACAGTTGACGGCAAGGCCGACGGGCGCGCTGCCATCGGACCCTACTTGATTGCTTCGCGTGCCTGCTGGACCGCTTCTGCCCATGCCTCATCGAGGGTTTGTTTCCGGTCTTCGACGCGACCAAGCGCCAGACCGAACTTCGGGCGCACGAGGCTGTCCTTGGGACCGCGGTAGTTCGGTCGCAGGCTGTCCCCGGCGGCCGCGTAGATCTTGCCCACCGGCGCGTTGTTGAAGTAGGGATCGGTCTTGCTGACCACCTCGGGGGCCTGGTAGGCGGCTGGCGCGCTGGGCAGGATTCCGCTCTGCAAGAAGATCTTCTTCTGCTGCTCGGGAGCGGTCAGCCACTTCGCGACGTCGTAGGCTTCCTTCTGGTGTGTGCTCTGCTTGGGCACAGCAAGGTAGGAGCCGCCCTGGTTGCCGCTGTTGCCGGGGACCGTCGTGACGTCCCATTTGCCCGTGTTCGCGTTGCCGCCCGCATCCTTGATCTGTTCCAGCATCCAGGCCGGGCAGTTCATGACGGCGAACGAACCCTGCTTGACCGCGACGTTCCACGCCTGGGTGTAGGTGGTCACCTTGGCGGTCTGCCCCTTCGCCCCGATGCTCCCGGCGATGTCGAAGGCGCGGCGCAGGTTCGGATTCCGGTCGGCGATGAACGAATCGTCCGTCTTGGAGAAGAAGTTCTCCTCGGACTGGTTGAGGATCGCGGTGTAAATGCTGCCGGCGGAATCGGCGAACTTCGCATCAGGTACCGCGGCGCTGAACCGATCGGCAACACGGCCGAAATCTTCCCAGGTGGGCCACAGCTTGGCCACCTCATCGCGGTCGGTGGGCAGGCCGGCCTTCTCGAACATGTCGCGGCGGTAGCAGAGTGCGAGACCACCCATGTCCGTCCCGAGACCGAGGACGAAGCTGCCGTCCTTGCTGACCCCCTGCTGCCACTTCCAAGGGGCCCACTGGCCCTGCAACTCCTTGGCCCCGAGGTCGGCAAGGTTGACGAACTTGTCCTTCGACTGCAGGAACTGCGGCATGTACTGCTCTTCGATCGCGACGACGTCGGCGACGCCGCTCCCGCCTGCGAGATGGGTGGCAAGCCCCTTGTGGTGAGCCTCGAAGTCGGAGACTTGGGGCACTAGGTCGATGTTGGGGTGCTGCGCCTCGTACTCCGCGAACAGCGGTTCGTAGCCGAACTCGCCGAAGGTCGCGACCTTGATCTCAATCTTCCCGCTGTCGGATCCGCCGGCTCCCCCGCATCCTGCCAATCCCACCACCAAGGCCGCGCTCATCGCGAGCGCTGACCAGGACGAACGTCTCATCGTCATCGCACTTCCTCATCTGTCAGTCGCGAGCCACCATGTCGCAAACTGATCATGAGTTCACCGGGTGCCCGAAAAGCGTGTCCACATCGGGAAGCCAAGTCTGCCCATTGGTACATCCGGCCGTTGCCATGTGCCATCGGATGGACGCGAGGAGTCACGTGGGCCACGGCGCCAACCCCCTCCAAAGAGACTTGTGAAACATGCTCACTTGCTGCCATAATCTCTTCATTTTTTGCTCTACGCCCTTACCAGCGCGCCTGTGGTTTGCTTGTCCAGGCTAACGCTGCCGAGTCGTCGAGCTTCGGGAAGAACGCGTCGCCGAGCGAGCTTCCTCGTTCGGCGACGCGAACAGACCCTCCAACATCCGCGGGGCGGCTGTCAGTAATTCTCACCCATTCGCAGCCCTGCTGCGGCGTCCGAACGGGAACCAGACTGTTGACGCGTGTCAGATCACGCCTGCACGCATTGCGTAGGCGACGGCATGTGGCCGGTTGCGCAACTTGAGCCTGTTGGTCATTCCGTAGATGACGTTCTTCACGGTGCGCTCCGAGTAGGCCAGCTTCTCAGCGATATCAGCAGTATCCAAGCCCTCGGCCAGCAAGCGGACGACATCGAGCTCGCGAGGTGTCAACCCGGAAGCGCTGATACCGCGCGGTGCCAGGACCTCCCGCTGCAGACGAGCGATCTCGCGGAGCAGCTCTCCGACCAGTTCCGAAGGCAGCACGCCACCTCCGGTCGCGGCGACCTGGATGACTCTTATCAAATGGTCGTCGGTGGCCGCACTGCGTGGTATCACCGCCGCCACACCACATTCCACCGCCGCGAGCAAGCCAGCCGGATCCAACTGGTCAATCACCAGGACTGCACTGCGCTCCAGGTCAGCCCCCAAGGCGCGCAAGGCGGCCACCCCGTCAGTCAGCCGCTCGGCTGCCACGACGACGACGTCCACCTCGACCAGGTTTCGATTCGGCACCACCAACACCTCGGCGCGAGAGTTGAGGCAGCTTGCAAGCCCGGCATGCGTAATGGCATCAGAGGCAAGCACAGCCACGCGTACTCGTTCCATCGCACCTCCCGTGGTTTCTCTCTCTGCACCGAACAACCTGCCGGAGCCGACTCCACAAGGTCTCTACGTCTTCTCAAGATCAGCTAGCCGCGGGTGAAGTCCGGCGGAAATCACGCCATCTCACATCCGCACATGTGCTTACCGAACCAGTCCACCACGTGCGGATACGTGCAACCTCGCAGGGACGCGAGGGCAACGTGCTGGCCGGTACCCCAGCGGGGCGCTAACGTTGCGCTACAGGATCGGGATAAAACACTCCCACCGGACGCCTGGGATCGCGTCAATTGCCAGCCAAAGGCGGTCCGTATCCCCTGCGGCAGAAAAGATCAGCCTCGCGCTTTCTTACTTTTGCTCGGACCGCTCAAAGGGAGGATGAGATGTCCGTCACGGACCGGGACGCAGCCCTATCGGCCACCCCACAACAGGATTTCGCAGACGCCCTCGATCAGGTGCTCTTCCACATGGGGTCAGCCCTCGACGAGGAGCAGACAAACATGGTGGCAGGCCACCTGGAGCGCCGAAACGTGCTGCCCGCTGCGGAGGCGATGGCGTCCATCGGGGCGGAAAAACGGCGGCGGATGTCTCGCGAGGACCGGAACCTTCTCCGCCTGGTCATCGAAACGTACGACGGCAATCGCACGGACATCGATCGCTTGGACTCGCAAGCTGTCCTTGACGCCCCGACCGTCAGAATCAGAGCACCCCGATTCCTCGGTCTGGCTTGATCCCCAGAAGCACCCGAAAACGAGGCTAGCGAAAATACCAGAGGCTGCCCCGCACGAAGGGCATGGCGCCTGCGCCGTCCAAAGCACCTCCCCAGCGATTTGCGCTCACGGTCGTCTCCCCCGCGTCCGTTGATTCGGCTGGTGAACACCGAAGACAGGATGCCGTGTCCGCCCCATAGAGCGGCTCATCCGAACGTTCTGCTCACGGGATGTGTTGTTGTCCGAAAGTCGACATCCGTGCGGGGGTCTCGCGATAGCGCCGCCCGCAAGCTCTCCACATGCACATACGTCTTCAGCAGCAAGATCAACCTTAGTGCGCCACGGCCTCGAGCCCTGCAGCCGCCGGTTCTTCTGCAAAGACCCACTGACTTATGGCAGCCCACTCGAGGGGGTAGGAATTCCTACCCCCTATTTTGCTGCCAGAAACCGCGCGGATTGGACGAGACCGCAGGTCGGTCCCCGAACTTTCGCAGACCCAGCACTGCCTGACAGGCACAACTCAATGCCCGGCGTCCTTTGCGGGAACGACAACGGCAGCGGCCATCGGTCAGCAACTTGCTGAGGTAACGGGCGAGTTAACGGGAAACGTCGAGCGTGATGCCCCTACGACCACCAGGCCGCCCGCGCAGTCTCACAAGAGTGTCAAACGGGCGTGGCGAGTGCATCGCGGATAATTTGGTAGACGGCCCTAGCCTGGAAGCGTTCGAGGCAGGCAGCGAATGATCTCGCGTTTGGGCCGTACTTCGACGGTTCGCCATTGCAGGTATTCGCGGGTGCGCTTGTCCCATCGCAGGCCGGTGAGTACGGCTCGGAACAGCGCTGCGTTGGCCCGCCGATGCCCGCCTCTGTTGAGGCGATGGCGCTGGGTCTTGCCAGCGGAGGCCTCGACCGGGCTGACACCGCACAGCGCCGCGAACGAGGACTCGCTTCGCAATCGGTGCGGGTTGTCGCCAGCGGCGATGAGCAGCTTCGCTGTGGAATACGGGCCGATACCGCGCAACTGCGGCAGTGCGGGCGCGGCGGCCCTGACGGCCGTGGTGATGCGCTGCCAGGGGTCGTGGATCTCCTCAGCGAGGTGCTGGATACGACAAGCCAGCCGGCTGAGCGTGTGCGCGACAGCGGCGGTGACACCCCGATTTGCCTCGGAATCCCGGAATCCAGGTGGGCGGAACGGGCAACGAGCCGGCTGAGACTCTCCGCGGCGAGTTCCTCGCGCAGCTGCGGCTCGGCGTTGACAGGACAGCCTTGGGTTGGTTGATTGCCTGCACCCCTGGCCGTCACCGCAGAGTCCTTGGCGAGTTTGAGCACCCGGATCGCTTCCAGAGGCTCGTCACCGCTTTCGGCGTGACCACGGTCTCGCCGGATAACACCGTGGGCGGCTGCCTCGGCATCCATCGCGTCGCTCTTGCCGCAGCGCCCGCGCATCGCCCGGTTCGGCCTGTTCACCTCGACTACATCCACACCGGCCGCACCCAGGAAGCGAGCCAGCCCGGCCACAACGAGGAGGATCCGGCTGTCGGCCTGTGAGGCTGCGGCAGAACGCCGGTCATGGGCGGCGTCTCCGGGTCCGCTCACCTCTCACAGGCACGCTAGATGATCAGCTGGGGTGTCCGCACCGAGAAGAAGATGATCTTGTGGTGAGAACTCGTCTACCAAAGACCCAGCCCCATCTCAACGTAGGCCACCCCGACGCACAGCCTTACTGAGATCACCTCAATGCAGGTCATTCTGCAGCAATCGACTAAGCTCCTCGTCGATGCTCATCCACTTGTGCTCGTCACCCGGGGCGACGACGTCGTAGGTCTCGTCCAGGAAGTCCGCCAGTTCGGCAGCGTGCGCTTCGAAGGCGGCCTGCCCGGACGGCGAGCTCAATGCGATAATGACGAGCTCGTGGTTGTCGGGTTGGGGGATGATCTGCACGTCACCTTCGCCACTCGCAACGATCAGCCCGTCCGCCAGGAGGTCCCGGGCGATCACCCAGTCGATCTGACCAGTCATCCCAGCGTGGAAGCTCATGTTCACCGCGTACGGCTCACGGCTCTCGTACCGCAGTTCCACCCAAACCGGGGACCTGACGCCCGCCGGGGCCGTGAGGTCGAAAACCACGTTAGAACGGATCGTCTTGTGGTTCTGGCTCGTCATGGCTGCACTCCTCAGCGTCGGATCCTGCACAACACCGAGCATTGCCGTCCTGGGTCCACAACTTCTTCACACCGTCTTCAGCCCGTCGCACGCCGCCGACGACCACCCTCCGCAAGCCGTGGAACAGCTCAAGAGGTCAAGCTGACGTGCAGAAACGACACCGACCGCGAGACGCGTCAGAGACGCAGCGGCGCCAAAGCACCCCTCCTGACGGCGCGCGTGCGCAAAGGGGCAATCCTTCGAGCAAACAGCGCGCATGTACAAACGGGCAATCCTTCGAGCAAACAAGATCAAGGACACAAACGGATGCCCAAAGGTGCACTACCTTGCAAGAGACCCAACCGTCGGTGGCTTCTGTGTAACAAGGGGTGGCAATGCCTGCGAGCGTGAGCGGCCCGCTCAAGGTCGAATTGCTGGGGCCTTCGCGCGCTTGGCTGGGACAAGAGGAGATCACGCTGGGCCCACCACGCCAGCGAGCGGTGTTCGCGGCGGTGGCGCTGCACGCCAATCACGTCGTCTCCCGACATGAACTCATCGACGCACTGTGGGGAGAACGCCCTCCCACCAGCGCCGAAGGAAGCGTCTACACCTATATCTCGGGCCTGCGTCGCCACCTGGAACCGCAGCGCTCCCGACGGTCCAACGACGGCGTCCTGGTCTCGCAACCAGCCGGTTACACGCTTCGGCTCGCTCCGGAAGCCCTGGACGTAGCCGTCTTCGAGCGACTGCGCGACCAGGGCCGGCAACAGCTTTCCTCCGGTGACTGCGAGGCCGCGGTTGAATCCCTGAACGCTGCATTGGGTCTGTGGCGCGGGGAAGCGCTGTCCGGCGTCCCGGGGCCATTCGCCGAGCGTCAACGCGAACGCCTGGCGGAACTGCGCCTGGCGACCATCGAACACCGCTCGAAGGCTGTCCTCGCACTGGGCGGTCACGTGGATTTGGCTGCGGAGCTTGCCGGGCTGGTCCGCGACTTCCCGTTGCGGGAGTCCCTGCGCGTGTTGTTGATGACCACCCTGTACCGCAGCGGACGACCGGCGGAGGCATTGGAGGTCTACCGGGACGCCCGCCGGATGCTGGTTGAAGAACTCGGCGTCGAACCGGGGCCCGAGCTGAGTCGAGTGCACGAACAGATCCTGGCCAACGATCCCGCACTGGACGCAGAGCCGGCGAGGCCACCGGTGGTTAGCAGAGCACAACGTCCGGCCAGCAGCGCACCGCTCTCGGTCGTTCCGGCCCACGTCACCCGTGCGCTGCAGCGAAGCGAGGAAAGCCGCTTCGTCGGACGCGCTTCGGAGGTCGCACGCCTGCAGGACTTGGTTGTCGAGGTGCTCGCCGGCCGTGGCCGACCGGTGTGGATCGAGGGCGATCCGGGGATCGGGAAATCCGAGCTGCTCACAGTCGCGCTCGCCGATGCCGGCCGCCGCGGCTGCCAACTCGCGTGGGCGGTGGCCGACGAACTGAGTCAGCGATTCCCGCTCCAGGTCATGACGGAGTGTCTCGGCATCGATGCGACGGCATCCGACCCGCGGCGGGCACAGCTTGCCGCCACCCTGCACGGCGAGCATTCCGCGGACCCGGTCCACCGGTTGCTCGAACTCGTCGATGAGATCTGCGTGATCTCGCCGCTGATTCTGGTCATCGACGACCTGCAGTGGGCGGACGAGGCCAGCGTTCTGGTGTGGCACCGGCTCTGCGCGGCGACGCGCCAATTGCCACTGCTGCTGGTCGCGGCATCACGCCCGGCACCAGACCGGGCGGAGGTGGGACAACTGCGCCGCGCTGTCGAATCGCGGGATGGCGCGGTTTTCCTGTTGGCTCCGCTGTCCGAGACCGAGACCGATCAGCTGCTCGGCGAATTGGTCGGCGCCAAACCAGGTCCGGTGCTGCGGGAAATAGCCGGACGCGCCGCGGGAAATCCGATGTACGTGCAGGAAATGACCGACGCCTTGCTGCGGGCCGATGCCGTGGCCATCGGCGATGGCACTGCCGACGTCCCCGCGTCATCGATCTCGGATGCCCCTCAATCCCTCGTTGCCGCAGTTGGTAAGCGACTCGACTTCCTTTCCCCGCGCGCCCGGGAAGTGCTCCGCTGGGGTGCGCTGTTCGGTATGGAATTCTCCGTCACCGACGTTGCCGCGGCCACTGGCCAACAGGCGTTCGAGCTTCTGGCGGCCTTCGAGGAAGCTGTCGCTGCCGATGTCGTCGTAGATGCCGAGACCGAACTGGCGTTCCGGCACCCGCTACTGCGGCAGGCGCTCTACGACGGAATCCCGAAGGCAGTGCGGGGCGCGCTGCACCGGCAGGCGGCGGAGGCATTCGCCCGCGGCGGTGCCCCGGTGCGACAGGTCGCCGAACAACTCCTGGCGGCACCGGCCGTCGACGACCGCTGGGTGCTGGAGTGGCTGGCGGAAAACCACGTCGCGGTGTCCAACCGGGCACCGCTGATCGCCATCGAGCTGTTCGAACGTGCGCTCGAAACCTGCCCGGCCGGTGACGCCAACCGAGAAGTGCTGCTCGCTGCGCTCGCGAAGGTGCTGTTCCGGGCGGGCCGCGAGGCGGAGCCGCAAGTGCGGCAAGCCCTCGCCATCGCGACCGCCCCGTACCGGTCGGCGGAGATGCGGCAGCTGCTGGCGGCGATGTTGTTCCGACGGGGCGAAACAGCCGCGGCGATCGACACTCTGGGGAGCTCGGACAACGATCCCGAGGTACCAGAGATCTGGCGGGCCCGGCACAGATCGCTGCAGGCCAACTTCCGCCGCGGCGACCTCAGCGACCTCGACGCGACCGAGAGTAGCGCCATCGACTCCTATGCGGAGGCGGCGGCGGCGGGTGAGCCCTACCCGATCGCGCACGCGTTGCAGACCAGATGGCTGGTGGACACGGTGCGCCGGGATCACATGCGAGCGCTGGAGTACGTCGACAGTGCGCTCGAGGTGATCGGCGACGATCCCGACCTCTCCGAATTCCGCTTCGATCTGCTCGACAACCGGACGTTCACCTTGCAGAACCTGGATCGCCTTGACGAGGCGGAAGAGGCGATGCGCTTGGCCCGCAAGGTCGCGGCACAGGACCTCTCGTCCAGCCCTCTCCAGGTGACCGAGGCGGTGCACTACTACTGGGTGGGCCGCTGGGACGAAGCCATGCTCGAGTTGCAGACTCTGACCGAGGATGGACCTGCGATCTCGTTCTACGGATTACGTGAGCCCGGTCCGGCCGCGTTGCTCTCGCACGGCGTCGGCGCGTTGATCGCCGGGCGGCGGGAAGACACCAAGACGACCGCACGTCATCTCGACGCGGCCGAGGAATATTCGCCGGCGAGCGGCGCGGAGCGGGAGAACGTCGACTTCTTGCTGGTCGCCCAGGCATTGGCGGCCGAGCAACGCGGGGAAGCGGACAAGGCCCTGTCCATCATGGATCCGATCCTAAGTCCGGGGTTCGCGCCCCTGATGCTGCGGCACCAATGGCTGCCAGACCTCGTCCGGCTGGCGGTTGAGGTCGGCGATCTCGACCGGGCACACCAAGCGTTGGACGTGTGCCGAGAGGAAGCGGGCGAGGAAAGCCAGCCGGCTCGGGCGTTCACCGCAGCCGCCCGCTGCGAAGGACTCATCTCCGGCGACCCCGAACCGATCATGGCCGCGGCGGAGCACTACCGAGAGGTGGGACGCGGGGTCGAACTCGCCGCGGCTCTGGAAGATATCGCGCTGCTCCTGGCCCAACGGAATCTGCAGGACGACGCCCAGCGCAAACTCGACGAGGCAGTCGAGCAATTCGGCCTGCTGTCCGCCCGCTGGGACATCCGCCGAGCCGAGTCCAGGCTACGCGCACATGGGATTCTCCCGAGTCCGCACGCCCGGGTCGTGCGCCCCGTCGAGGGCTGGGCTGCCCTGTCCCCGGAAGAGGTCAGGATCGCAATCCTGGTCTCGGAAGGGCGTTCCAACCCGGACATCGCGGCCGAGCTGGCCGTGCCACGGCGAATTGTGCAAAGTCATGTAACCAGGATCCTGGGCAAGCTGAACGTGCACTCTCGATTCGCTGTCGTCGACGAAGTTCGCAGACACGTCCCAGACGGCGCGCTGACCTAGATTCACACGTAATCGCCTGGGTCGACATCCAACAACAGATCTCGCAACGCCGCGCGCAACCGTTCGACCTGCAACGGCGTGAGCACCACATCGATACCATCTGGAGTGGTCAGAACCATCCTTCGTCCAGCGAACACAAGCGTCAGTTCGCGATCGCCGCCCTGTTCGTCGGAGCACGGAAGCACGCATCCCGCTGCATTCGCGGGGATCTCATCCGTGGCGAGCATCAAGGTCCTCCTTCGCGCCGCGACCTTCCGACATACGCCGGGTTCGGTAGCCAGCGCCGGGAAGTTAGCCGAGCGGCCAACTGTTTCGCGCAGTCGCACACCCACGTCGCCCGTCTCCTTCTGATCAGATCGCTCCGACTCTCATCGCATAGGCCACCGCGTGTGGCCGGTTGCGCAGGTTGAGTCGATTGGTCACCCCGTAGACGACGTTCTTGACCGTCCGCTCGGAGTAGCACAAGTGTTGCGCGATCTCCGCGGTGTCCAGTCCGTCAGCCATCAACCGCAGTACGTCTACTTCCCGGGAGGTTAACCCGGATGCGTTCAAGCCCTTCGGGGTCAACACTTCCCGCTGCAGGTAATCGACCTGCTTGAGCAACTCGCCCAGCAGGTTGGGTGGCATCATGCCGCCGCCCTTGGCCGCGGCGATCACGCTGTTGATCAGTCTCGATCCGGTAGCCGCAGTGCGCGGCAGCACAGCCACCACGCGGGATTCGACCGCACCGAGCACATCAGCCGGGTTGAGTTCGTTGGTAACCAGCACTCTGGGCATCGACCACTGCTGTGCGGAATGCCGCATATCAGCCAGAATCTTGGCATTGACGCGGTCTGCGGCGAACACGATCACATCGGCTTCAGCGGGGTTGGGCACCACGAAGAGCTCGGCCCGCGTCTTGAGGAAACTCGTCAAGCCCGCCAGGGTGATCGGATCCTCGGCCTGCACACCCACGCGCACTCGGTTCATCGGGGCCTCCCACACGCTCTGTGATGTCGTGATCTCAGTGTGCGAAGGCCGTCTTCACAATTTCTCTACATCTTCTCTACGTTTGTTCTCCCTGACCACAGCTGCTCGATCAGGCTACACCGGCTCCACTCGTCGAGGAGGAGATCGATCCACAGGACATGCAGTTGAGCAGCCCGTTCATTACCCGCCGCACGGCACCGCAGGACGTACTGGCGGGCGTCCGACATCTCGGTCTCCAATTGCCGCAACACAAGCCCGCCATCTTCGGGCTGCTCTTCCGTTCCCAACACGTTTCCTCCCCATCATGTTGGACAACCAGGCCTGAGGCCTCGCGGAACTCCGCTCCGCCCCTCGGGACTGGCCAAATGATTAACCTGGGTTGCCTCGTCGCACCATCCATTCGACGAAATGCAAAATCGCTGCAAGTAGCGGCTGAGCGCGTGCGGCGAGCACTGGCCGGCGTGGCGGGCCTGCCTGAGATCGGCCCGTTGAGCAGAACCTGGGCGCCGGCCAGGTACAGCACCATGCCCTCTCAGGCAGCGGGCACCGCCCGATACGTCGCTCTCTGCACTGATCGCGGCATTCCAGCGTGACGGAGCGCCGCTGTCGTTTGACCTGTAACCAGCAACCCCTCCCTTGCCGGCCAAGATGAACAGTTTGCGCGGGCCTGGCAGGCCCACCGCCGGAAACCTGCCAGGCCCTACGAAGGCGTCGTCGGGAGTTGCAGACGACGCCGAGTTCGCGCTGCGCGGAGCAGCCGGATCCGCGCGCTCGCATGAGGTGTAACCGGGTAGGAAACCGGGGGAAACTCGCCGTCTGCGATGCGCACATCGCTTTCGCAGCCCCCGCACCCACAGACACGGCCGATCACCTGCCCGCAGCGCCGCGTCGGATCAGGAGATTCGCCGATGCTGATCGACCGTGGTCGAGTGATGATCGCAGCCCGCATCTGCAATGCACCTTCCTCAACATCGTCGTTGGCCTCGTGCATTCAAAACTGCGCTCAAATGAGCATCGCGCAGCCCAAGGGCCGAACAATGATTTCCGGGCTATTCAAGACCTCGTCGGGCGCCCACAACAAATGCATGAAGAAATCTAAGCCCCACGGGACACGCCGTCTTGCCCATTCGCGCACATCTCGTCCGCGCAGCGGCGGCACTCGCCGCAGCTAACACGACTTGACCGAAATCAGAATTCCAGATTACGGAAACGATTGGGCGGTGGATCGTAGGACAGGTGATAAATGCCGAATGCCCGGTCAGAAGGGCGTTGCGCCCCGACCGGGCATTCGGATCTTCTAAATGTTCAGCGAAGCCAGTTCTACGACGCCGGGCAGGCCTGTCAGTCCTCCACCCAGCCGTGGCGCCGCGCGAACGCAACGAGTTGCTCACGCACCTGCAGGATCTGCCCGCCCGTCATGTCGGGCACAGCCCCGATCAGCACATCCGTGATGTTCTGAGTGAACTCGACCGGCGTCAGAACTTCGCACAACTCATCGCTCTTCCGATCATCGGCGGCGGCCTGCGCCACGGACGTTTGCGAAACGACACTGAGCAACCGCACAGCTACGGCCTTCGTGCCCTGGTTGCCCGGCGCCGCCTCGAACTGCACCCGCGTGCCGCCGCGAAGAACGTGCTTGAGTTCCTCACCCAGGATGGACGCGTGCAGGAACACGTCCTCGCCACCGATGTCCGGCTCGATGAAACCGAACCCCTTGATCCCGTCGTACTTTACGATCGTACCTGTTTGCACCGCTACCGCCCTCAACCTCAAGTCCACGATTCAACACCACCAACAATTGCATCAATAGTTTAGCGCCCGCGACGCGAAAACAGAACGCATCTGGACACTCGTTTCGCTCCGCGCAGCGAAAATACGAGAACGCGGTCACGAGCTACCCCGAATTACCCGTGACCACGTCCCGTGCCGGCGTTCCCTAGGCGCGGACAAAGGGCGCACCGACGTTCTGGAGGAGCCCGGCTAATGATCCTCGCCGGTTCCCTCCAGAGACTTCGCCGCGTCCACTCGCTTGCGGACGCAGAACCAGCCGATCACCAGCGCGAGCGCGAGCACCGGCACGCACAGCAGGGTCATCCGCCCCGCCGGGACGTCGAACCACATCAGGAACGCGACGGACAGCAAGAACGCGATCGTGACGATCTGGGTGACCGGCGAGCCTGGCAAGCGGTAGGTCGGCCGCGTGACTGCTCCGGTCCGCGCCTTGCGCACGAACAGGAGGTGGCACAGCATGATCATGGCCCAGGTGGTGATGATCGCGATCGCGGTGAAGTTCAGGACGATCTCGAACGCGTCAGCGGGCACCACGTAGTTCAGGCCCACACCGAGCACGCAGACCGCGCCGGTGAGCATGATTCCGCCGTAGGGAACCTGGCTGCGGTTCATCAAGCCGGTGAACTTCGGCGCCGAACCGGCTGCCGCCATCGAGCGCAGGATGCGGCCGGTGGAGTAAAGCCCGGAGTTGAGGCTGGACATCGCGGCGGTCAGCACCACGAGGTTCATCACGTCACCCACAGCCGGAACTCCGACCTGCGACAGGACCGTCACGAACGGGCTCTCGCCCTTCTGGTAGGCGTTCCACGGCAGCAGCATCGCCAGCAACACCACTGAACCGACGTAGAAGATGCCGATCCGCCACATGATCGAGTTGATCGCCTTCGGCATGATCTTCGCCGGGTTCTCCGTCTCCCCCGCGGCGACACCGACCAGTTCCACGGCGGCATAGGCGAACACGATCCCCTGGACCACGAGGACCAACGGCACCAGACCGTTGGGCAGGATCCCTCCGTGATCCGCGATCAACTGCGGCCCTGGCACCGTGCCACCGATCGGATGTGCCGTAACCAGCAGACCGATACCAACCGCCATGAACGCGACCAGTGCGCCGACCTTGACGATCGCGAACCAGAACTCCATCTCACCGAAAAGCCGCACCGAGACCAGGTTCAGCGCAAGCACCACCACCAGCGCCACCAGCGCCAGCACCCACTGCGGCACGGGCACGAACAAGCTCCAGTAGTGCGCATACAGCGAGATCGCAGTGATGTCGGCAATGCCCGTGGTCGCCCAGTTCAGGAAATACATCCAGCCGGCAACGAAAGCACCCTTCTCACCCATGAACTCCCGCGCGTAGGACACGAACGCGCCCGACGACGGCCGATGCAGAATCAGCTCGCCCAGCGCACGCACAACGAAGAACGCGAACACACCGCAGACGCCGTACGCGATCGCCAGCGCCGGACCAGCCTGCGCCAACCGCCCACCAGCACCGAGGAAAAGCCCGGTACCGATCGCACCCCCAATCGCGATCATGTTGATGTGGCGAGGTTTCAGGGACTTGCGGTATCCCCTGTCCCCTGGGTCCACATGTGTTTCCGGCTCCGGCTGACTAGGATCCTGCAGTGTTTGCTTAGTCACAGAGTTCTCTCGTTTCCGGTGTCGTCTCCTGAACAACACGCCAATGCGACCCACGGGAGATCGCCAGACTCGTCGTGCTCGTGACACTTGGAGTGGAATGCTGGGGCTAAGGTTCCGAATGGTCAAGATTTCCACCCGAGAACGGGATTTCCGGGCAGCCCCCATGTCCCGCTGAGGCAACGCTTCCTGTTTTGCTCCGAAAATCCTGCGCGAACGGGCAGCACCCGTAGCGCTACATTTGCCGACGAAGCACCGAATTGTGATTTAGACCATCTCGGGCAACCCAAAGGTACACGTGGGTGCCGACCAATCGCGAATTACCCGCTTGCTTTCGTAACGTCGACGTCGTGAGTCGGTTGATGCAGCGGCATCGAAAACCGACGGCGCAAGTTCCGCAACGACATGTGGAGGCGATCAACGTGAGCACCGTTCGGTGGCGGCCGGTGGACGGCGCCAGGCATGCCATGCGCAAGGAGCAACTTCACCGCGAGCTCGGCGCCGAGTTAACCGCACTCTGCGGTAAGACCATCAAACTAGTCCGACCAAAGGAAACCGACTGGTTCTGGGACAGCTGCCCAGACTGCTGGTCCGCAGCGAAGATCATCAACAGCGCCGCGGCCCGCGAGAGGACGCTGCACCGAGGTGATTCCGGTGCGGGCTGGGCCGCCGTGCCCGTGGTGGTCCAGGACGAGTGCTGCTCAGACGATGGTGCCGATTCGCGAGGCCGGAGGTGAAGTGTCGCAGAGCACGCCAGCGGCACGCGAGCGCAGCGAATCCGCATTCCCCCAAACGCGCAGTCGCGCAGCATGTCGTGTACCCGAGCCGGGTTCGACGTCGCAAGCCCCAGGTCGGGGAACCGCCGGGCTGAGTCAAGGCATGGACGTTGCCGTCCGGCCGCCGGGTCTTGCCGGAACACCGCCACCGGTCGATCTGGGCGCCATTGGCACTCGTGGTTCTCACCGACACGGCCGGAGGAGAAGATCTTTCCGTCCAGGATCACAAAAGGCGAGACCGCGGATTTTGGCCCGCTGGAGGGCTTCGTGCAGATCCGGACCTGGGCTGCCAACCATGATGACCTGTCGGGATACCGGTAGCCGGTCGCGTTGTCACGGGTCGACGTGGGGACCGCAGGACGGTCCCCAAACGCCGCAACCCCAGCAAGGCCTGCGGAAACGCGGTCAGCGGCCAGCGTGTTTCGAGTGTGCCGATGCGGCACGTGATCAGGAGGAGCCTGCCTCTTGTGGATCATCCTTGGTCAACTCTTGGACCCAGCTTTACTCAAATCACCTCGATGAATCGGCTCTGCACCCGAAAGTGTGTAATAAGACCGGCTCTTGGCGGCATGGACTCGGGTATCGTCACCGCGCGCACTCGAGCGGATGACTCCGATTGGTGCGCCTTGCGCCTCGCCGAGCGTGTACTGAGGACTGGAGTGACCCGATGACAGCTGAACTCCGCATCGAGTTGCTCGGCCCGGTGCGGGCCTGGCGCGGAACCGACGAGCTCGCACTCGGTTCCGCCCACCGCCGGGCCGTCCTGGCCATACTGGCGACCTACGCCAACCGTGCCGTCTCGCGGCAGGAGCTCATCGACGCCGTGTGGGGCGAGACTCCCCCGACCAGCGCCGAAGGCAGCATCTACACATATGTTTCCGGCATCCGCTACGCCCTGGAGCCCGGGCGCCCACGGCGCTGTGCCGAAGAGCTCCTGACCTCGGTGAGCGCTGGCTACTGCCTGCGGATTCCGGCCGAGGCGTGCGACGTGCACCGCTTCCAGGAACACCGTGATCGCGCCCAGCGCTGCTGGGCCGCACGGGACGCGGCCGGAGCCATTGAAGCATTGGATTCCGCCCTGCGGCTTTGGAAGGGCGAGGCGCTCTCAGGCGTTCCCGGACCGTTCGCCACGAACCAACGAGCGCGCCTCGCCGAGTTGCACCTCGCGACATTGGAACGGCGCGCCGAGCTCATGCTCGCCGCGGGCGGACATGCGGAGATCGTCGCGGAGCTGTCGATTCTGGCACGTGAGCACCCATTGCGAGAAGGATTGCGCGAGCTGTTGATACTCGCGCTCTACAGATGTGGCCGACAGGCTGACGCACTGGCGGTCTTCCACGAAACCCGCCGAACGCTGATCGAGGAGTTGGGCACCGAACCGAGGCCAAAGCTACGTGACCTGCACGAGCAAATACTCGCCAGTGCTCCCGGGCTGGCGAAAACCGACGTTCAGGTAGCAGTCCCGAAACCGACGCCACCCAAGGTTGCGTGGGCCGGATCTCCGCAACCCGTCCGTCCCGCCAACTTCGTCGGGCGTGCGGACGAGGTGGCCTTCCTGCGCACAGCGGTGTCCGAGGTCGCTGCGGGGAATGGCCAGTCGGTGTGGCTGGAAGGTGTGGCCGGCATCGGGAAATCCTGGTTGCTGGCCGAAGGACTCGCCGAGGCGACGGCGTCGGGCTGCCAACTCGCGTGGGGGGTGTGCGACGAACTCGACCAGCCTTTCACGCTGCATGCCCTGCTGGGCTGCCTCGGTATCGAGGCGGATTCGGCGGATCCGCGGCGTGCCGCACTGGCATACGAACTGGGCGGCGGTTCCGGCGTATCGGTTCCCGCAGACTGTCTATCGGAGGCCGTGCACCGCCTGCTCGGACTGGTCAGCGAGCTGTGCGCGGACGCTCCGCTGATCTTGGTGCTCGACGACCTCCAGTGGGCCGACGAAACGAGCCTGCTGGTATGGCAGCGCTTGTGCCAGGTCAGCAGGCAGCTGCCGCTGCTGCTCATCGGGGCGTGCAGACCCATTTCGTCTCGGCGTGGACTGCAGCGACTGCGCGCCTACGCAGAAGCCGAGTGCGAGGCTCTCGCGCTCGCGCCTTTACCGGATTCCGAGGTGGGCGATCTCCTCAGGAAGATCGTTGGACTCCCGGTCAACGCCGAGCTGCGGAACCTGGTCCACAGCGCCGGTGGAAACCCCCTGTACGTCCGGGAGATCGTCAATGGTCTGCTGCGCACTGGCTCGATCGTCTTCACCGACGACAAAGCCGGGACCGACCCCTCGTTGCGAGGGGAGGTCCCGGACGTAGTGCTCTCGGCGATCGGGAGCCAGCTGGCGTTCTTGTCCGGCCCGACCGCGGATTTCCTGCGTTGGGCCGCACTGCTCGGCGAACGCTTCTCGCTGACCGACGTGGCGACCGCGCTGGGCAAGCCGGCGTCGGAACTGAGTGAGATGATCGACGAGGCGTGTGCCACCGGGCAGCTGAAGGAATCCGGCGAAATGCTCGCCTTTCGTTATCCGGTGGTGCACCAAGCCTTCTACGGCCGGATTCCCAAGGCCGTCCGGCTGGCCTTGCACCGGCAGTTGGCAACAGCCCTGGCTCAGGCGGGAGCGCCAGCCGAGCGGATCGCTGGCCAGTTGATCGCAGCACCGGAGCCGGTGGATTCGTGGGTGGTCGACTGGCTGCTAGCCAACGTCGCTGTCCTGGCCAGCAACGCGCCGCGCACCGCGACGGCGTTGTTGCGCTCCGCGCTCAACCGCGTATCGATGTCCGGTCGGGCGCGCGAGGAGCTGGCGGCGACCTTCGCCCGACTGCTGTTCTCGCTGGGCCGAGTACCGGCGAACACAGCTCAGTACGTGTTGTCCAGGACCACCGACAGCCTGCTCGCTGCGGAGGCACGGCTGATCCTCGCTTACAGCTACTACCGCAAAGACCAGCTCGGTGCCGCCCTCAGCACGCTTCGTCCGGCGATGCGTGACGAGCGTGTTGCCGATAGCTGGAAGAGGCGGATTCAGCCCCTGCTCGCCACTTTGGACCCCACCGACCCGGCCGTGGTCCCGAAGCCACGCGTGGCGCACGACTCGCTGGACCTACCGGACACCTACAGCGCGGTGCCCGAACTAGGTGACCTGTGGCTGCTCGCCCTGCAGGACACGACACTCGCGCTTCAGAGTCTGGACCACCTCAGCGATCCCTTGGCGGCTTTGCGAGGTGCCGAGCACTTCGCGACCTCACACACCCTTCCTGGTGAGGTCGCGCTTGCCGGCGCAGTGCACTACTACTGGCTGGGGATGTGGGACGACGCACTCGCCAGGATCACCGCAGTGACCGAATGTGCACCGGAGACGGAGTCATACTTGCTGGCGCGGCCAGGTGCGTCCACGATCGTGCACGGAGTCGCAGCGTTGGTCGCCGCGCACCGCGACGACCAGGAGACGGCGTTGGGACACCTGCACTGCGCAGGACAATGGTCGCGGACCGAGTTCCAGCCCGGCATCGATTTCGTGCTCGCGACACGTTCGCTGCTCGCCGAGCAGCAGGACCGACTGCCTGAGGCGCTGGCCTGGCTCACCCCCGTCATCGGATCGGACTTCGCGCCGATGGTGCATCGCTACCGATGGCTTCCCAGAGTGGTCCGGTTGGCGACGCACCTGGGCAAGTCCGATCAGGCACGAGCCGCGCTGCGGGTGTGCGAGTCCGATTGCATCCGAACCCCGTCACCGTCACGTGAGGCTGCGGTCGCACATTGCCGAGGACTGGTCACCCGCGATCCCGGGGAGGTCGTCGCGGCGGCAGACCACTACCGGTGCATCGGCCGCAGGATAGAACGCGCCGCCGCCGACGAGGACGCCGCAGCCCTGCTCACCGAGCGTGGTCTTGTCGAGGAAGCCCGAGCCGCACTTATGTCCGCACTTTCGGCATTCACCGATGTGAGGGCGTTCTGGAACGTTCAACGCGTCGAGTCTCGAATCCGGGAGCTCGGAAACCACCGAATCGCAGCCGCACCAGCGCCACACCAGACGTCGTCGCCGCCACAGTATTAGATGAGGTGTGTCAATGATCTTGGACGGACCTCGGTGGTTTCCTCAGACCGCGGTGACGGTGAGGTGATCTCGGTGTGCCTCGCGGCGGTGCGGTAACCAAGGCTGTTGTGGAGTCGTTCCCGGTTGTAGAAGACGTCGATGTAGTCGGCGACGGCGAAACGGACGCGGGCCCGGGTTGCGAACGGTTCTCGGTGATATGTCTCGTTTTCCAGCAAGGTGAAGAACGACTCGGCGACGGCGTCCCAACACACACCAGTGCGACCGACGCTTGTGCGGACGCGACTTTCCTCGCAGAAAAACGGGAAAACTCAGCCGATATGTACCTGCGTTCCGCGTCGGACTTAAACACCCGTCCCGGTCGACGTGTCTGTGGGTGACGAACCGCTGCCCGGGCGGAACCGCAGCATCAGCTCCTGCAGATTTCTGACCTTGGCCAGGTCTCCTGCCTGCGACACCGTGAAGATCCGTCGCCGCAAACGCCTCACGTTGCCCTCGGCTGCGTCCCAATCGGCTTGGGACCAGCCGACAAGGCACGTCTGCCGCTTCTCAGCGGTCAGTCCCCCGCCCCACCGCATTCCATCTGCGGTGCTCAACGATGGCGAGGCGTCAACGAGGGTCCACGTTAGTGGTCGCGATGGTCTTTTGGAGTGTGGCCGAAGTGCTGGCGGAATGCCTTGGTGAAGGTGTGGGCCGAGTTGAAACCGGATTCGTAGGCGATTTGGGTGATCGTTTTGTGAACATTGGCGGGGTTCTCGAGTTGTTGTCGCGCGTAGTGGAGGCGTTCTTGGCGAATGAGTTCGCTTGGGGTCGTTCCAGCTTGGCGGAGAACGGTTTGGATTTGTCGTTGCGACCAGCCGAGTGCTTGTGCGATCGATTCCGTGTTGAGTCCAGAGTCCCGCGCATTGCCGCGAACGTGTTGGCGTATTTGGGTTTCGATCTCGCGTGCGTGGCTTGTCGGCGGTTGGGTGTCGCCGAGGACGAGCAGGCAAACCAGGTCGGTGAGGTGTTGGCTTGCTCGGTCGAATTGGGTTGCGGAGAGGGAGTGGCGTTCGGTTTTGAGGGTTACGAGGCTGGTGTGGATGAGTCGCCCGAGACCGCGGGTGAGGTCCATTTCGGGGTTGAGGAGTGCGGCGCGGCCGAGACGGTGGTCGATCTCGCGACGGGGCATGGTGAGGATCATGCCCCTATGACGGGATCCGACCCCGAGGTCGAACGGAGTGTTCACGGTGAACAGCGCGCCAGCGCCGGCGGTGAGCACACGCTGGTTGTTGGCGTCGCGTAACGCGAGCGAGCCGCTGGTGGTAAGGACGAGTCTGTACCGCTCGTCGGGGTCGGTATGAATATGGCGCTTGGTGCGCTGGACCCATTGCGGGGTAGAGACGCCCCAGGCCACGAGTTGGTAGGACTGGGTGCGTTGGCAGGTTGCGCGGCCCTGGAAGTCGTCCGGCCGCAGGACTCGGGAGTTGACGGTGCAGTGGAATGAGCTGATTCGCTCGCACCAGTATTCGAGCCGGTCGGCGCGTGACATGTCCACGCTGGTGGTATCCACGGTGGTGGTAGACACGTGGTAACTCGGTGGCATCGCGGCCTCGGGCTGTATCAGGGACGGATATCGGGAAGTCTAGGCCGTGTGGCTTGTCTCGACTAGACCGTTTAGTGGCAGCGCTTCGCTCATAAGTTGGCGCGGGTCGCCGCAGCAATCGGCGGAAAGGCCGCAATTGCGGAGCGGTGACGGAGGACACAATCGACGGCCGAAGCCACCCGGCCAAAACCGGTCCGCGATGTCGCAGGCGACGCAATCCGAGAATGCGGGCCTCGCCCTCGGCCCGGGTGTGGGTCCGGCCGCGGTCCGGTGCGCGGACCGATCAGCCAAGCCCCGCACCCCAGGGCGTGTGCAAGGTTGACCTATCCGGTTTAGGTAGTTTCGGGCGGGAAGGTGGGTGGCAGGTTGCCCAGGTGGTGGACAGGTTGGCCAGGTGGTGGACCGTTTCGATACCGGCGGCTGTGCCGTTCGGTCGGCGCCAGCGCCATATCCGGTTCGCAAGTTTCCGTCCAGAACAAAGACCTTCCAGGCTGCGGGTCCTGGCACGTCCGTACCCGCCCACGATTTCCATTGAAATTGCGGAGGTTGTCCACAGGCATCGGCGTGTCGGGATGCGACACGCCGACGGTCCGCAAGTTCCATTGAAATCGAAGGTTCGATTTCAATGGAACTTGCGGCTTCTCTCCGCCGAGGCGGACTCGATGAACGTCTTCGCACCGGGAGTCACACGACCCCGCAAGGACTCGACTGTGAGGGTGGGCCGGTCAAGCACACCGAAAGGGCCGGCAGCACCGAAAGGGCCGGCAGCAGCCGCTGCCCATATAGGATTCCCCGTCCACCGCCTCCAGCGCCCGCCAGAGACCGTCCACACGACCCCGCAAGGACTCGACTGTGGGGGTGGGCCGGTCAAGCACAACCCGAACCAGGGAAGCCAAGAACACAAGAGCGCGGCTCCTGGACAGACCGTCACGGCTTGAACAACCCGATGATCTCCCACCGGAAACCGCGCCCTCGTCTCGCGTCCTACCTGGACAAAACCCCGCCGCAACCCTCAGATCAACCTTGCACACGCCCTGGCCCGCACCGCGTGACGGTGCGCCACTTGTACACCCGCCGCACGGGAGACACCGAGTTGTGCGGCGCTCCGGGCGGCCCGCCAACCAGGCGACAAACCGTTTTACCAGCCGCGAATGGCCATAAATGGCCAGTCAGGCGTCACGGAGCGCCATCGAACCTCTCCAGTCGTCGCTTCGGTGAGTAAGTCAGACCAATTAACCACACTGGAGACCTTTCCCGATCAAGTAAATCTGAAAGGAACCTCGACAGCACAGTCGTGCGCGTGTGGGCGGTTGTCGTGCGTTTCTGGGCGCAACAACGACGGACGCGCCCTTTTACAGTCGCCTTACCTGCAACACCAGGGACTCACGGAGAGGTAGGAATGGCAACAGACGCCTTGCTGTATCGATTAACGGGCGAGAAAGAACCGGATCCGTTACCGCTGTGTAACGACTTGCGGGAAACCGGGAGTGGGCGGGACGATCAGACTTTCAGCTCGGAGCATCTCTGGCATGGCGCATCGAGTCACCACGATCCCGATGATCCCGAGCTTCGCCGGTTCGTGCGGGTGAGCTCGCAGCAGTTCACGCTTCACAACCCACCTGCGCATACGCGGATTCGCACCACGATGCAACCGGCGTCCACCGGGCATGCGAGCAAGCGGCGGCGGAAACAGCCGGGCGAGGATCTGGCCTCGGCGCTGGTCGCGGCCCGTGATGAGGAGGGCAACCCGCTGCCGGACGGCGAGTTGCTCGGTTCGCTGGCACCGTTTGTGACCGCGGGCAATGACACGACCGTGAACCTGCTCGGCAACGGGATGACGTTCCTGCTCGATCATCCGAAAGCGCTGCGCGCCATGCTCGACGATCCTGGGAAAATTCCGGCTGACCTACCTACCGAAAAGCCTGACCAAGCTTCCTGGTAGCGAGAGACCCGGCATTTCCAGAACGAGCGCCACTATGCAGGAAAGAACTATGGAAAAAATCCGCGTGGTCATTCACTCGCCGGATCACTTGACGCACTTGGGACTTACCAACTGCCTGGACGGAGACAAGCACATCGTCGAGACTGGGGGTGACAAAGCCGATGTTGCCGTGATCGTCATCGAAAACGCCGACATATCCACCATGAAAGAGCTGCAGCTGCTCAAGCCCGACGCTGCCACCTCCCTGCTCCTCATCGTGGGCGGCCGATGGCACGCCGACATCTCCGCTGCGGTAGAACAGGGTGTTCGCGGAGTCCTGTGGCGCCGACATTTCTCCGCTACGTCGTTCATCCAGGCCATTCGTGCCGTCGGCAGCGGTGGCGGATACTTCCCCACCTCACTGCAAGGCGCGCTCATCAAGCAAATCGTGCACACCTTCCGCGAAGTACTCGCACCGCAAGACTTGACCCCTTCCGGGTTCACCAACCGCGAAATAGATGTGCTCCTCCTCGTCTCCGAAGGATTCGACCTCCAACAAATAGCCGAGAAACTGCACTACTCAGAACGCACTGTCAAGAACATCCTCTACCAGTTCATGAAGCGGTTCAACCTACACAACCGCGCTCACGCCATCGCCTACGCAATCCGCTCAGGTCTCATCTAGCCGGGTACAGCGGCCAGCGGCCCGGAAAGCGGAGCATCCGGGCCGCATGGCTGGCGTGGAGCCCTGCGGGACCAACTCGTGGGGCCCTCTGCCCCGCTCACCCGTCTACGCAGCCACCTACTCGACGATCCAGCCGTGCTTCGACGCCAGTGCAACGAAATCCTCGCGAACTAGCTGAATCTGCTCAGCGGTCAGCCCGGGAAGTCGCTGGAGAAGCCGTTCAGTTACCTCGCTCCGCAGCTCATCCTCGGTGAGGACGTCGCACATTTCCTCCGCCTCCGTCGCTGTCACGGTCGGCGCGACGGCAGCCTCGGCGGCATGCTTTGACTCATTGCCACCATTGTTATCCACAATATGGAGGTTGTACGCCTTGAGCCCCCGTTGGCCCTCCATCACATCGAACGTCACCCTGGTACCGATCGCGAGCGAACTCCAGCCACGACTGAGCGAGTCTATGTGGAAGAACACATCTTCCTGAGACCCGCCGTCCTGGGCGATGAACCCGAACCCGCGCTCTTCATCGAACCGAACAATGCGACCAGTTAACACCGGAAAACCTCAACCTCCCGAACACCGTTGCACTAGAAACCTGCCAAAGACACGTCCACAACTCGACAACCGACACTGAAGCCTGCCCGAACAACTTCGGAATGATGCCCAGATTTCCCTTACCTGATCAACGACCCATCCAGATCAGGTCTGCCTGAACGAGGATGGATCTCGTCTTGGCCTGACGCGCCGAGCACGGTGCGTGGCGGAAAGCAACGACGACGGCCGAAACACTGGACTGCGCGACCGATGAGTTCGCCTGGTGTGGCACAAGCACCGGTGGCGCTGCCGGTCCCCGCAGTGTCCGAAGAGGACGTCGCTTCGGGCAGCGATGGTAGCCGTGGCCCTTTCGATCTTCGGCGAGGAGTTGTGACTGTCGGCTTCCGGTCAGATGAGCAGGCTGCGAGGTGCGGGGCGCTTCCCGGGGAACTGTCCCGAGGTGGCGGGCTCAGTCAGCGACCTCCTTGACGTTGTCGGCGAGCTTTCTGATGTTTCCAGAATTGACCCGCGCTATGTGCATCCGGCCTCGATCGGGGCGAACCGATACTTGGGCTGGAGGTGGATATCGACGATCACCGGGATCGATGACTTTACGTGCGAGGGGTTCCCGACCGGAAGGGCTCATGCTCTTACCTCTGCGATTCGCTTTCCCGCGAGCTGCTGCTGTCGGGGCAGCAACCCGCCTGGGACCAGACGCTCAGCCATTTCGCGCTGAATTCGCCTGGCCAGCAGGTCCGCGCTCAGCTCCGCACCGGCAAGCAGTTCTTTCCGCTTACCCGCCGCGAGGAATGCTGGCGGTATCCCCAACGCGCATACCGGTGTGTGCACACCGCGGTCGTGCAGCAACTGTGCGAGCGCTGTGCCGAACCCGCCGGCCCGGTTGTTGTCTTCGACAGTGACCACCAACCGATGCGCCGCTGCCAGTTCGGCCAACAACGGGTTCACCGGCAATACCCAGCGTGGATCGACAACTGTGACACCGATGTGATGGCTGGCCAGCTGCGCTGCCGCAGTGACGCAATCCTCGGCCATAGCACCGACGGACACGATGAGCACATCCGACTGCTTCCCGCTCACGAGCATATCCAGGGTGCCTATGGTGGAGACTGCGGGAATATCGGGTCCGACGGTGGCTTTCGGGAATCTGAGGACCGTTGGACCCCCTTGGTATTCAACGGCCTCCCGCAGTTCGGCGCGCAGCGTGTCGGCATCACGCGGCGCGGCAACTCGAATGCCGGGCACATTGTGCAGAATCGACAAATCCCACATGCCGTGGTGGCTGGGGCCGTCCTCGCCGGTCACCCCGGCTCGGTCCAGCACGAATGTGACCGGGAGCCGGTGCAGCGCCACGTCCAACAATGCTTGGTCGAACGCTCGGTTGAAAAATGTCGAGTAGATCGCCACTACCGGATGCAGGCCACCCATCGCCAGCCCAGCCGCCGAGGTGACCGCATGCTGCTCAGCCATACCGACGTCGAATACTCGTTCCGGATAGTTGCGGGAGAATCGAGACAACCCAACGGGACGGAGCATCGCGGCGGTGACGGCCACCAGGTCGGCCCGTTCGTCGGCCAGCCGTGCGATCTCTTCGCCAAAGGCATCGGTCCAGGTCTGCTTCTTTCCGCCACCGGATGGGGCAAATGCCGGAGCATTTGGACCGACCGCGTGCAGGCGATCGGCCTCGTTCTCCTCGGCTGGTGCGTAACCTTTTCCCTTGCGGGTCACGCAATGCACGACGACGGGCCGTCGCAGATCGCGGGCCTGACGCAGCGTCCTCTCCATTGCGGCGATGTCATGACCGTCGACTGGGCCAAGATAGTGTAGGCCGATGCGTTCGAAGAGCGACTCATCGCTGGTGGTTCGACTGTCATTGGCGCGCCTCATGCGCAGCCTGGCGAGATGCTCGGCAACCGCGCCTACCGTGGGCGCATAGGATCGGGCGTTGTCATTGAGCACGATTACCACGGGTCGATTCGGCTCCGCGCCGATGTTGTTCAACGCTTCCCAGCACATCCCGCCGGTCAGTGCACCATCGCCGAGCACAGCGACTGCGGTGCGGGTGCTTTCCTTGCGGATATCGAATGCTTTCGCGAGGCCGTCCGCATAAGATAATGCGGTTGAGGCGTGCGAGTTCTCCACGAAGTCGTGTTCGGACTCGGATTGGCTTGGGTATCCTGAGATGCCACCGCGTTGGCGCAGGCGATCGAATTCCGAGTGGCGTCCGGTGAGGAGCTTGTGCACGTATGTCTGATGTCCGGTGTCCCAAATGATCGGGTCCGTTGGCGAGTCGAAGACTCGATGCAGCGCGAGAGTCAGTTCGACGACGCCGAGATTGGGGCCGAGATGGCCGCCGGTGCGACGCACGGTGTCGATGAGCACTGATCGGATCTCATCGGCAAGCTGGACCAGATCGGCTTGGCTCAATACGCGTAGGTCCGCAGGGCCATGAATGGTCTGTAAAATACACATTCAGACGCCTCCTGCTTGTGTGGAGTGTTCTGGAGTGGAGGTCACTGACTCGCCTGCGTGGCCACGTACTTGCGTTGGGAGGCCGAAGCTGAGTGTTTCTTTGGCGACGACTCGTTCCAACACAGTGGTGTGCCCCAGGCCAGCCAGTGCATCGAGTAGATCGGACACCAGCTGCGGTGGTGCCGAGGCACCGGCTGTGATGCCGATTGTGCGTGCGTCTGCGAGCCACCGTGGATCCACGTCGCTGACATCGTCGATGAGAAAAGCTGGTGTGCCCATGCGTTCCGCGACTTCCACCAGTCGAACCGAGTTCGATGAGTTCGCCGAGCCGACCACGACGATGAGGTCCGCCTGCGCGGCGATCGTGCGTAGCGCGTCCTGCCGATTCGTCGTTGCGTAGCAGATATCGTCCGAGTTCGGGCCCGTCAAGTGCGGAAACCGAGCCCTCAGGCGCTGCACCAGCCGGTTCGCCTCGTCCACTGCGAGCGTGGTCTGCGTCAGGTAGGAGACCGGGCCGTCGATCTCCAAGGCATCGATGTCGTCTTCGGTTTCCACGAGTCGGATTTGCTGTGGTGCTTCGCCGAGGGTTCCTTCGCTCTCCTCGTGGCCTGCGTGGCCGATGAACACGATGGTGTCGCCGCGTTCGGCGAATCGCCGCGCTTCTGAGTGCACTTTCGTCACCAGCGGGCACGTGGCATCAACCACCCGTAGTTGCCGCTGCTGGGCCTGCTCGCGCACGGCCGGTGCCACGCCATGCGCTGAGAACACCGCTGTTGCGCCGACCGGCACCTCATCGAGTTCATCGACGAAGACCGCACCGCGCTCTTCGAGGTCCCGTACGACGTGCGTGTTGTGCACGATCTGCTTGCGGACGAAGATCGGCGCCTCTTGGCCGGCGAGCAGCCGCTCGACGATTGTGATGGCACGTTCCACGCCGGCGCAGAACGCCCGAGGACTAGCGAGCAGTACCGTTCGTGACGCCGCTGCGGCGCCCCAGGCTTCCACGCTGGAGAGCACTGAGTGGATCAATCGGGCGTCGTCAGGTGCAGTTTCGGCCGGTGCCAGCGCAAGATACGCCGCTGGTCCGCCGGCCGCGGCCGCCGTACGGAACAGTTCAGTCAACCGGTGATCGGCGCGCAGCTCAGCGATCGCCTGCGTTGGAGCGGTTTCCGATTGAACCGAGTCAGCTGTAACCCGGGCGGGGGTAGCCGTGACCCCGGACCGATGCAATGTGCCCAACAAGAATGGAGCCGAGGGACAATGCTGTGACCACCCCTGCCCACGAACCTCGTTAGCCACAGTGACGCCGTCCACGGTGACGCTCCCGGCTGTCCCGGTGCCGCTACCGAGCACTGCGACCGCGCGGTGTCCATCGAGCGCTGATGAGAGCTCGTGTGGGCTTGTACCCACCAGCAGCTCCATCCCGAAACTGGCGGCCGCGTGGTGATATGGGGCCGCGACGTCCGGCGTTGTGAGAAGGAGTGGCCGCATTGTGTTCCCTCCGCGGTCCGCTGGGTCAGTGCGTCCTGCTGGTCAGCCGGTGAGCCATGTCGGCCAAGGTGTTGTGCACGGGGCGGGGAAACGGCGCGTTGTCAAGCGCCCGAGTCGCGCTCGCCAAACGGTCCTTGATCATGCCTTCGACGATCTGCAATGCACCGGTCGATACGAGTACGTGCCGGATGGCCTCAGCGCCGCTCGCATCCAAATCCGGGTTACCGACAAGCGACCTCAGCAGTGCCACCTCCGTCGAATTTCCCTGTTGTAAAGCAACGGCGATAAGCGTGGTCCGCTTGCCGTCCCGCAGATCGTCCACAGTTGACTTTCCGGTTACCTCGGGATCGCCGAATACTCCGAGCACGTCGTCCCGGAGCTGGAATGCTTCCCCAAGGGGCAGCGCATAGGCGGTACACGCCTCCAGTACCGAGCTGCCGCCGCCCGCGATGGCCACACCGAGATGCAGTGGTCTCTCGACCGTGTATTTAGCGGTTTTGTACCGGATCACCCGAAGTGTCGCGGCGATGTCGGCGGACAGACGTTGCTCAGCCAGCAGATCATGATATTGGCCGAGTAGGACTTCCGTGTGCATCGCGTCCAGCACCGGACGAACCGCTCGGTACTGCTCATCGGTCATTGCGCTGGTGGTCAGCATCTCCATAGAGAGAGCCAGCGCGAGATCACCCAGCAGGATTGCGGCGCTGGTACCGAACCACTCCGGGTCGCCCTTGCTGGAGTCGTCGCCGCACCAATGAGATGCCAGCACTCGATGTGCGCTGGGATTTCCACGGCGGACATCCGAGCGGTCGATAATGTCGTCGTGTATCAGTGCGAACATGTGGAACAGTTCCAACGAGGCTGCGACGTCGATCGCGACGTCGATAGGGTGCCCGTTGGCTGCCGCGTGCCAACCGCACAAACACAGCACGGGGCGGATTCGTTTTCCGCCCTGCTTATGGAAGTCGCTCAGCAAACCAAGAAGCGCGGCCGTCTCATCGGAATCTGCCGTCGTGATCTTAACTTGAAGAAACTCGGCCAGTCGCTGGTCGGCCATGCTTCTAAGCCAGTCGAGGTCAAGTGTTTCACGAGTGCCGACGTCTACGGTCATGGCGCCCTCCTGAGCTGGGTGACGATGGTTGACCAGCGGCCGCTCATGGCGGAATTTTCCGGCATCGTTTGGAGCGGCGTTCCAGACTGCGGACCGCCGCGCTTCAGCTAGTGGACGAAGGTGGAGCAGACCGCATCGTGCGGCGCTGACGAAAAAGAAGGCGATGACCGGGCCGATCCTGGCGGTCTGCGGTTGTCGGTGGCAACTTCTCGGCCAACACTCGGTGCCACCGTTGGCTACTACGTGAAACTGGCGAAGTTGACCAGGGACAAGGTCTTGCTTACGGGATCTTTAGATGTACCTCCACGTAGTGCGGCCGGTATTGCGACGTGTGCGATGTGGTCGCCACGTTCGGCATATACCGTACGTGGCAATATACGCATGAGGATGGGGCGTTTAGCGCAGGACTGCACGTTTGTACACGCCTCGTTGCCCGTTTGGCGGGTCTTCGAGCTTAACCGCTGCTAGCAGGACCGTGACGGCGTCTTCGGTGGTTCGGCCGTGTGGTCAGCCGGGCACGAGCCGGGACGACGGCACCGTCTCGGTGAGCATCGTTTTCGGACACTGCGGGACCGGAAGCACCACCGGTGCTTGTGCCACACCAGGCGAAGGGTGTGCCCGCCGAAGGGCCGATCCCGGGGGGCAGGTGGCCACTCTCTCCTTGAGCGAGGTGGCGGCCAGCCCACCCGACGGGCAGCAGCTGGCCTGCTCATCGGCAGTGATCACAGGCACCATGTCGATGTGTGGCGGATTGATCGTGCCGCCTGGGCCGCCTGCCGACGAGGACGGCAGGCGGCTCCACAACGTCTTTACACCGTAATCGAGTCCAGGACAGAACTTGACCGGAACCGCCGGACCGCCGAACGCACCGTCGCCGGCCTGTTCGGCTACCGTCGATACGCCCGATACGGCACGTTGTTCTGTGTCTTACTCACCCTTGCCGCCGCGCTCACCTCCGTCACCTCGTCGAGCACGTCGTCGAGGAGTCGGGTCTGGTAACCACCGGGCGAGGCGAACGTGTTGCCGTGCATGGGATCGCATACCCATGTCACTGGTGCGCACTCGGCCGTTGAGCCTCGGTGATTCCGCTTCCCGCACCGGCTCAATCCGCGGTCCGCCCACATCGGTGCGAGTCCGCAGAACCTGCTGGGACACGTCTCGGCGAGCATGCAGCAATTCGATGACGCGCTGGTCGATATCATCAGTCCTTCGGCGAAGCACCGACATGTCGACCTTTCCGTCGACGTACTCGTCCGGCATGGACATGAGAGACATAGCTACCTCTCGGCTACGGCGCTGAGATGAGTTTGAGTGGCTGCTCGATATGATCGGCGACATAGCGGAGGAAACCGGACGCAACGTCTCCATTGCAGACTCGGTGATCGAAAGTCAAGCCGAGTTGCACGACTTGGCGCACCGCCAACTCACCATCGTGGACCCAGGGCTTGGCCACGATGCGTCCCACACCGAGCATCGCTGCCTCAGGGTGATTTATGATCGGTGTGGCACCGTCGATTCCATAACGGCCGTAGTTGTTCAGTGTGATCGTCGCACCGGTCATTTCGGACGGAGTCAGCGTGCCGGACCGAGCGGATTCGGCGAGCCGCCGGATCTCACTGGACAGTTGTGAGAGGGTCATCCGGTTGGCTTTGTGCACCACAGGAACCAACAACCCCTTGTCAGTCTGCGCTGCGAAGCCAAGGTTGACGTTGGCGAAGCGGATGATCTCCTGCCCGCCAGTATCTACTGTGGAATTCAATTCGGGGAACCGGAGCGCGGCTGCGACGCAGATGCGTGCCAGCAGCGCAAGCACACCAGTCCGCTCGGTAGCGGAACTGAGTACGTCCCTGGCCGTGAGCAGGTTGGTAGCATCTGCATCGACCCAACACGTAACGTCTGGTATCTCACGCCGACTGCGGGAAAGCTTGTCGGCGATTTTCTTGCGCACCGAGCGAATCGGAATGCGCTCGGTTTCCGTACAGTCGACCGCATCGGCTCGGCGGCCTGCGGCTACCGCTCTTTCGACGTCCGCACGCAGGACAAGACCACACGCGCCGGTGCCCTGGACGGTCCGCAGATCGATCCCGTTCACCCTGGCGAGGCGGCGAACCAGTGGTGAGACCACAGCGACCGGTGCGCCCGCCAGAGCCGGCGGGGTGGTATGTGTGACCGATGTGGGACGCACAACGGTGTTCGCGGCGTGATGAACAGGCACCGAGCGAACACGGCGGCGGCTCCGAGGGGGTACAGCACGGACGCCAGAGCCGACAAGCACCTTGCCCACATCCTGCGACCGCTCGGGCGTGACCTCAACTGTCACCAGAGTGCTGCCAACGGCGAGGATCTCTCCCACCGCGCCTACCCGACTGGTGACTGTTCCCTCGTACGGGCAAGGCAGTTCGACTGTGGCCTTCGCGGTCTCCACCTCGACCACCGGCTGGTCGACCTGCACGTGATCGCCAATGTCCACGAGCCATCGAACGATTTCCGCATCGATGAGACCTTCACCGATGTCAGGCAGCCGGAACTCACGGATCGGTGACATGTCAGCAGGTCTCCCCATCGGATGTGCCCGGCTCCCATTGCAGGCGAGCCACGGCATCGAGAATCCGGTCCACGGAGGGCAGGTGGTGGTTCTCCAACATCGGTGGCGGGTACGGAATGTCCAGCCCGGTGACCCGAAGAATCGGCGCTTCCAGGTGGTGGAAGCACCGTTCGGTGATGCGCGCTGCGATCTCCGCGCCTGGCCCCGCGAAACCGGCAGACTCATGCACCACGACGGCGCGTCCTGTCCGCCGCACTGCGGCGGACACCGTTTCGTCGTCGAACGGCACCAATGAGCGCAGGTCCAGGACTTCGAGTTGCCAGCCTTCCTTGATGGCTTCCGCCGCCGCCTCCATGCACACCGGCAGGCTTGGACCATACGTGATCAGCGTCGCCGAAGTCCCATGACGACGGACCGCCGCAGTGCCGATCGGATCCACTTCCGGGATGGACTCCGGCGACCACTGAGCTTTGGACCAGTACAACCTCTTGGGTTCCAGAAAAATCACTGGGTCATTGGAAGAGATCGATGCCCGCAGCAGGCCATAGGCGTCAGCATGGGTGGCCGGGCAGACGACGTGCAGCCCCGGCGTGTGCATGTAGTAGGCCTCAGATGAGTCGCTGTGGTGCTCGACCGCACCGATTCCGCCGCCATAGGGAATGCGGATGGTGATCGGTAGCTGGATGCGGCCCTTCGTCCGGTTGCGCATGCGGGCGACGTGGCTGACCAGTTGCTCGAAAGCCGGGTATGCGAAGGAATCGAACTGCATCTCCACGACCGGACGCAGCCCGTTCATCGCCATTCCCACGGCGGTTCCCAAGATCGCCGCCTCCGCCAAGGGAGTATCCGCGCACCGGTCGCTGCCGAATTCGGCGGCCAATCCGTCGGTGATCCGAAATACCCCTCCCAGCGCACCCACATCCTCGCCCATGATGTGCACGGATGGATCCTCTTGCAGAGCGTCCCGCAGGGCTGCGTTGAGTACCTGCGCCATCGTGATCGAGCGCTGGTTGGAAGTCCTTGCTTCGGGGACTGATCCCGCAACAGCGGCCGAAGCTCTAGTCACAGTTGGCTGTCCCCTTCTGCTTGCGCGTGCAGCTCGGCACGCACCATTGCTTCCTGCTCACTCAACTGGGGTGTCTTCTTCGCGAAGACGTGCGAGAACAATGTCATCGGATCCGGGTTCGGCTGGTGCTCGTGGCGCTTGCGCAGGTCTGCCGCGAAGTCGTCGGCCGAGCGAGCCGCTCCCTCGATGTCGGAGTCGTCGAGAACGCCCAGGCCGCGCAAGGATCGTTCCAGCACCAGAACCGGGTCGTGCTCGCGCCACCGGTCGACCTCCGAGGGGTCGCGATACCGGCTGTCATCGTCGGAGTTGGTATGCGGATCGATGCGGTAGGTCATCGCCTCCACCAGGGTAGGTCCACCGCCGTGCCGAGCGCGTTCCACGGCTTCGGTGAGAACCTGGTGTACGGCGACGACGTCGTTGCCGTCGACAAGACGTCCCGGCAGCCCGAAGCCGACCGCTTTGTCGGCCAGCGCCAGTGCGGCGCTCTGCTTGGCCAGCGGGACGGAGATGGCGAACCTGTTGTTCTGCACCAGGAAGACCACCGGCGCCTGCAGTACCGCAGCGAAGTTGACCGCCTCGTAGAAGTCACCTTCGCTGGTGCCGCCGTCCCCCACCAAGGCGAGGGCAACGGTGTCTTCGCCTTTCAACCGAGCGGCCCGGGCGAGCCCGACAGCGTGCGGAAGCTGGGTAGCGAGCGGAGTGGCCAGTGGGGCAACCCGGTGCGCGTAGGGATCGTATCCATGATGCCAGTCCCCACGCATCACTGCCAGCGCCTCAACGGGGTCAACGCCTCGGACGATAGCGGCGAGCGTGTCGCGGTATGTGGGGAAAAGCCAGTCCTGCGGCGACAAGGCGCGGGCGGCCGCGACTTCACAAGCCTCTTGCCCGGTGGTTGACGGGTAAACGGCGAGTCTTCCCTGCTTCGCCAACGCCGTTGCCTGCAGGTTGTAGCGTCTACCCCGCACAACGTCCCAGTACAGGGTCCGCATGAGTTCGATGTCGATGTCAGCGGCCTTGGCCGTACCGAGGACCTGGAACGGCTCACGTTCAGGAAGTAGCGAGGCAGGGTCGAGCCGCGGCGGCCGCACCGGCGCTGAGACGGTGCCATCGACCTTCTCAACTGTAGTGTTCATGCGGGGCTCATCACCGTGTCATCGATGGACTCGCCGACCGGAAGCCGTGGTCGCGCCAACTGAGGGACGGCGTCGAATGGCCGGTTCTTCCCCAGCGACTCATGTGCCGCGACGAACTCGTTGCTGCATTGCGCCGCAGCGCATCCGATTTCGCCGCCGAGCATCACGGCGGCCATGATCTCGGCGAGCTTCTTGGCTTTCCCCGCACCATAGCAGTCCACTATGGAAAGCGTTGTGCGGAAAGCGGGAAGGCCCGTTCCGCCACCAACAGTCCCCACGATGAGGGTCGGCAAGGTTATGGACACCTCAAGATCACCGGACGGCAGGAACTGGCAGTCCACCACTCCTTGTGAACATTCACCAAGATATGCCATGTCCTGCCCGAAGGCCTGGAACAGCGCGGCCATGCCGTTGACCGCATGGATATTGAGGGAAGGACTTCCGTGCAGGGCCAGCGCATTCTTGTAGTTCCGGATGTAGCTGGCCAGTTGATCCAGGCCAACTCGGGTCATCGTCCGCACCACATCCTCTTTCAGAACGGTACGGGCGATGACCTTCTTCCCCTTCTTGCGGGCCGGGATGTTCTTCTTGTCCTCCGGGTACGGCACGAATTCCTCGCGCACCAGACCGCTGTTTTTCGTGACATAATTGGACACTAGGCTCACGGCCTTGCTGACCATGTTGCTGCCCATCGCGTCACCCGTGGTGCACCGGAGCGACAAGATGACGGAAGTACCCGCACAATCATAGGAAATTTCCGCCACACCCAGATGACGACTACTGCCGACCGCTATCTCGCGAATAACGTCCTCGCGTTCCCGGCACCACGCGATGAGCCGCGCCGAGCCATCGAGGGAGTCCGTGGTGAGTTGGGTGGCACGCAAGAAGTAGTCGTCATACACCAGGGTCTCGCAACCTCCCGACCGGTTCATCACCTTAGCTCCGCGCGAATATGATGCGAGCAGGGTGCCCTCAAGGGTGGCCATCGGGACCGCGAAGGTTCCTCGCGCTTCCCTACCTCGGATTTCGAGGGGACCGCACAGTCCGAGTGGGATGGGAACCGCACCTACGAAGTTTTCGATGTTCCCCCGAACGTCCGATTCCGCAAGCTCACTTCTCAACGGCTCGTAGGATTCGCCGGTCCTGTCGAGCAACTGCTTGATCAGACCAACGCGCTCATCGAAGCTGTGGCGGGAAACAACGATGTCCACAGACGACTCCGCGCAACGGTGGGCGTGGTTTCCGGCCTGATCCACTTCGCTTAGGTCCTTCTCGGTGCCGGCGTCGACGCACGTCTGGTTCTCAAGTTCTGGACGGATGATATCGAACAAAGCGACCGCTCCCGCCCGCGCACCGATGGCCAACAGCACCGGATTCGCCACCGTCTCGACGGGCTCGAGGGTTTCGATGTCGAGCACCTCGAAGTAGTCGAGTTCAACGTCGCCTGACAAGACTTCCACCGCTATCGCTGCCAGCGCGCGCTCCCGCAGAACGGCAGCATCGGTTGCTCCGTCGCTCAGCGAGTCGGCAGCGGCGCGCAGTGCGCGGTACAGCGCAACAGCCTGCGGCCGGTGGTCACCCAGGCACAGGTTGCGGCTCGACATCGCGAAACCGTCGGACTCTCGTGCTGTCGGCAACACCTTGACCGACACGGCAAGGTTCAGGTCTCGAACCATGCGCTTCACCGCGACCCAGTCCGGCAGGTCCTTCTCCTCGAAGAACACGACGTCCGGTTGAACGATGTCGAACAGCTTCGTGGCGATCGTGCACTTCCCCGGCAACTGGCCGTCGTCGGTCGACCCCGTACGCCGAATCGCCTCGACCAGCGGCCCGCCCAGGCCAACGGTCGTGGCGAACCTATCCGGGGAGATCTCCGCCGCTTCCGGAGCGAGCAGCACATCCATACCTAGTCGAGCAGCGATCTCCGCATCGCGCTGCTCGTCGCGGAGATAGCCCTCGAAGCCGCCTTCGCCGCTGAACTGAGCCGGGTCGATGAAAGTGGCCAGCACCACGACGTCACACTCTCGTCGCGCCGCTTTCATCAAGGATTCGTGACCTCCGTGTAACGCGCCCTTCGCGGGGACGAGACCAATGCTTCGTCCCCGTAAGCGCATTTCCGTTGTGTAGTCGCGAATCTCGGCTACCGTTCGGACTATCTTCATGGCCAAGGCTCGTCTCCGTATCGCCCGATGCAGGCTAAATCCGTCGCCGCCTTCCAGCTGGAGGCGTCGACCAAAGTTCAGAAACTAAGGCACGGTCAGCGCTGGCTGCATGCCTAGTGAGATGGGAAGGTGCGAGAGGTTGACACTGTCCCTTCCGGCTGTGAGGGTTTTCCCTTGTGAGGTTCCTCGCGAAGGAGGATGCCCGAACCGCCGCCCATTGTCAGCGGTCCGGGAACTGATCGCCGCCGTCTCTGCCCGTAAATCCAGTAACGGCTGCCTGACTGGGCAGCCGACCGCGCTCAGATTTCGTGCACGCTAACGGCTGAGACAGCCCAGCGCGGGGAGCTGCGGTCAATACACCCGGATCGATCAAATGGGCGTCCGACCAGCAATTCTGTGGTGAGACGTTTGAACGGCGAGCGACGCACGGTCTACGCGGCCGCAGTTCACTCAAGAGGTAACGCCCAGGCGGAAGTACCACCGAAGGTGCCCCAAACGGCGGTCAGAGCAGGTTCAGTGCATCACAAGCCGATACTCCCAGCAGGCTCCCTGCGAAAATCGAGCGCAACTTCTGAAATACCTGCCCAGGTGGTCTTGGCGGTTTGCGGGCCACGCGACAATGCCCCGTCGGACGGCCTGCCTGCTCGCGGTGCTTCAAAGCTGTGAGCGCGACCAGGTTCGCCGTCCCGAGCCCATCCCGACCATTTGCAGCAGAGTGCTACCCTCAGCCAGGCTTCACGGCAGCTTCTCATGCAGGAACCTCCAACCTCCAGATCATCCGTGACTCGGGTAACGATGACCTGCGGGGCACCGGCCTGGCAGCTGCTGTCGTTCCTGACTGTCCGAAGTGTTCGGAGAAGTGGTAGGCGAGCACGGACCACCCATTACGCACAGGATCGCTTGTGGCGTTTGACGATCAGCAACGCCACCCACGTCCACACATGGTGCATGATCTTCTCGAATATGCGCGGAGTTGCCATCCCGAAAATGCCGGCCCAGCCGCGTTGGAACCAATTCGCTCATCCCGGATCACGTTCACCAGAGGCAGCAGCCGCGACCATTTTGCTCAGCGCTCTGGGCCGGTCACGGGCATGCCTCATGGCCCGGCCAGGAGGCCAGCGACGCCGAACACTCCGAAGCCGAGGGTGTGCAGGGTCGTCGCGTCGCGGTGCTTGCCGAGGCCGATGGCGATCATCTTCGCCAGCCCGCTCTCGTGCGTGCCCCGGAAGTCGGTGTGCGGCGCCATCGCCGCCCGAATCGCCGCGGCCACCGCCGCCACGTCATCGCCCACGCGAACCGATGCTCAGCACTCGATGGTCTGCCGCAGCGGCGTGAACAGCCGTAACAATCGCAAACCCACCCGTCACGACGCCGCGCCCGTGGCGATCCGACGACGCGCCCGGGGCACCCGGTCCGGCGACGGACGGCACCGCCCCCGCCACCCCCGCACCAGCTGGCGGATCCGACCGGGCTGCAACCCTGTGGACGGCAGCCGGCACGGTCCAGGCTCTCGCGTGGTACGCGAGCACGCTCTCGCCCGGCTCCGCGCTCAGCGCCAGCGCGACATCCGGCGGGGCCAGGGAGTGCGCAAGGTTGACCTGTCCGGTTTAGGTAGTTTCGGGTAGCGTGGCAGGTTGGCCAGGTGGTGGACGGTTTCGATACCGGCGGCGTGGGCTTCCTGGTCGCTCTCCGGCCGGCTGGCCACTGCGGTCATCGGATCCTCCGGGAGTCGGTCTCAGACGGCCTTTCGAGGCTCTCGGGTTCCTGCGGGTCAGTGGCTCGTGAGTCCCGTTGAGGTGCTACGACGCCTCAACACACTCACGACTTCTGACCGGTGCAATCATGTGGGGAGGGTCAACGGCATGCCAGCAACCGCAGGGCGGGGCGGCCGTCTCCGGTTTCCGCGTTGTCCACGGCGGTCAGGAATTCCTTCAGTGCCAGTCGTGTTGTGTTGCAACGCTTCTCATCTTCTTTACCTTTCACGCGCCGGAGGAGCGAGCTGGTCGGCTACTAGGCTGCGAGGGCGAGCACGGCGTTCTGGCCACCGAAGCCGAAGGAGTTGCTCAGTACAACCTCGAGCGCGCAAGGACGTGCCGTCTTGGATACAAGGTCGACTTCGATCTGCGGATCCGGGCTTTCCAGGTTGGCCGTGGGAGGGATGTGCCCGTGTTGGAGGGAAAGGATCCCGTATGCCGCTTCGATCGCCCCGGCGGCACCGAGCGCGTGCCCGGTCACGCCCTTGGTTGAGCTGACGGCGACGTGCTCACCGAACACCCGCCGGATGGTGGCGGCTTCGATGACATCATTGAGGGGCGTGGCGGTGCCGTGGGCGTTGACGTGCTGGACCTCGCGCGCTGTGAGACCAGCGTCGGTCAACGCACCACGGATTGCCTGCTCGGCCCCGTTGCCCTCCGGGTCGGGCGCCGTAACGTGGTGGCCGTCGGCGGACGCGCCGTAACCGATGACCCGCCCACGCACCCGAGCTCCTCTGGCCAACGCATGGCGCTCGCTTTCCAGAATCAGGACCGCGCCGCCCTCGGCTATGACGAAGCCGTCCCGCGCCGCATCGAAAGGCCGGGACGCGGCGCGTGGATCGTCGGTGTTCCTGGAAAGTGCTCGCATCCGGCTGAATGCGGCGACGAACAGCGGTGTCACCGCCGCTTCTGTCGCCCCGGCAATGACGATATCGGCCGAGCCGGAGCGAATCAGGTCCCGTGCCACGCCGATCGCGCTCGTGCCTGAGGCGCAGGCGGTGCAGATCGTGAGATTCGGCCCCCGTACCCCGAGCTCGATCGCTAGTTGACCGGCCGCCATGTTCAACAGGCCCATCGGAAGGGTCAGCGCCGAAACTTTGGCCGCGCCGTTATTCAGCAACTTGGACTGCTGCGTTTCCATCGTCGAAGTTCCACCGGCGGCGGAACCGAGAACAACGCCCACTCTGGTGACATCCCAGTCGTCCTCGGTCAGTTTCGCATCACGAACGGCTTCGCGCGCCGCGACGAGGGCGAACTGCTGGTTACGGTCGAGCCGCCAGGCGTTGTGCTCACCGAGACTCGCGGCGGGATCGAAACCCGGTACGCGGCAGGAAAAGTCGACCTGGAGCCCGGCCAGCTCAGGGTCGGTGGCCGCCGTCGGACAACCTTCGGCGACCTGCTTCCAGTTCTCCTCCACACCGATCCCTGCGGGCGTGATGAGCCCGAGGCCGGTGACCGCCACCGCGAATCCGGACATCAGACGGTCGCTCCCTTTTTCTCCAATGCTTCGAGGATGTCAGCTAACGTGGCCATATTCTCCATCTCGGCATCGGTGACCTCGACCCCGAAATGCTGCTCGAGCAATTCACCCAGTTCTACCTGCGCCAATGAATCGAGGCCCAGGTCTTCGAACGACGCGTCGGTCCTCAGATCCGAGCTCTCGACATCGAACTTACTCGTCAGCAATTCGCCGAGTTGGGTGTACAAATCGCTCATCACGGTCTCCTTCTGAATTCAATTCGAAAAACTCACAGTGGACTGTCTACTGGAATGTCCGGCCACACCAAGACTGTGGAACCCCAGGACAATCCCGCCCCGAACGCGGTGATCAGCACCCTGTCCCCCGGACGCAGGTCGCCGCCAGCGGCGGCGCTGGCCAGGACGAGCGGGATGGATGCCGAAAGGGCGTTTCCGACTCGATCGATGTTGATAAGAACCTTCTCCGACGCGATACCCAACCGTTGGGCGACGGAGCTGAGGATGCGGATGTTGGCCTGGTGTCCGACGAAGCGGTCCACGTCGGTCACCGACCAGCCGGCACGATCGAGCACGGCAAGTGAGGATTCCGTCATCCGGGCAACCGCCTGCTGATAGATCGCCCGTCCGGCCATCGATAGATACCAGTCCTCGGTCGGTACCTCGCCGTGACCGAGCCCGGTCAGTGACCGCTGCCGTGAGCCACCACCCTGGATGGCCAGCAGATCCGCTTGCGCGCCGTCGCTTCCCAGGTCGAACGGTCCGATCGCGCCCGGCTCCGCTGGGCTTCCGCGACGCAGGACCGCCGCCCCGGCTCCATCGCCGAAGATCGGTGCGGTGGTGCGATTCTCAGAGTCGATGAATGTCGAGAACGCTTCGGCACCAATGAAAAGCACACTTTCGGCGACCCCGGCGCTAATGAGCCCAGCGCACGTGGCAAGGCCGTAGACGAAGCCACTGCACGCAGAGGTCAGGTCGTAAGCTGCGATGGGGCCCAGCCCGAGCCTCGACGCCACCTCCGGCGCTCCAGCTGGACAGATCCGATCTGGTGAGGTCGTCGCGACAACGACCGCATCGACCCCGGGCACCCCGGCTGCCTTCAGCGCTCGACCGCCAGCCTCCACCGCCAAGTCCACCGTCGCCACACCGTTCGAGACGACCCGACGCTCCATAATGCCCGTGCGGCTTTCTATCCACTCCTCGGACGTGTCCAGCCTCGAGCACAAATCTTTATTCGTGACAACCGCGGGAGGCAACCAGGCAGCCAACCCCGCGATAACAGCGCTGACTGCCATCCCGACCAACTCCGTTGCTAAATGGCTTGATGGTTCCCGCATGAGACGGTGGAGCTTGTTTCTGCTTTTGACGTGCGGCGGCTCGGAGGGTGGATACGTGCGACTCCAAATACATTCCTAAGGTCGGTTCTCTACTCCACACGGAGCATGAAGCTTATCCGTATGAGCGTGATCATCGAAGCACATGGAGGTACTTTTGTCCATCCATGTCTGCACGAAAGTACCTCCCCGGCACCAACCTGGGGGTGCGGCGCCTCGGCAGCTCTGGGCCACTGCAGCCGGCGACCAATGTGGATCTTTGGAGACTGGTTGAGGCCAAACCCAAGATCGAAAGCGTGCGGACCGTCCGAACGTCGCACACACGTTGACGATCTTGACCGAATCCGTCAAGTCGCTGCCCTAAATGGCCGACGATGCTGCCTGGACAACTCTTGCTGCCGGCACTGCGGCTCGGCCAGTATTGCTTCGGTCAGCTCGTGGCGCGTGTGGTCCGATTGTCTCCTCCTTTCGCACATCCCCCCGGCAGGAGGAGACCCTGCGGGGGCCGACCAACGGCCCGTAACCGGCCCTCGCGAGAGCCCCGACGGCAAACGCATCGCATGGCAGCTGCCATGTCCGGATACTGTGGGTCGCATCGAGGTACGTCAGGACTTTCCCGCACCCAAGATCTTGATTCGAGGCGAGGTGCCCGGCCGCGCTTGCTGGCAGCTCCTTCGCTCCAGTGTCGGTGGCGGGAGATTCCGCGCGGTCACACCTAACGCTGGGCTACTGCGAGGTCACAGATCAGGGCCGTGCTTGATACCCGAGTAGGCGGCGAGCCAGCCCGTGGCGCAGTAGTCCCCGCGCCGTGTGAACAGGGCGATGTCAGCGTGCTCCTCAGAAGTGTCCAGCAGAGCGGGTAAGACTGCTTGGCCAGTGTGCAGCATCGCGGTTGCGCACTTCGTCCCCGCCCAGGTGGTGGCGATCGATCCGACGGGGCCTTTCGCTCTGCCCGTGCCATTTTCCGAGCAGAGGACGGCTCCGGTAGCGCGTTCGCGCAGCAGCGCAACGTAGTCGTCCTGTTCGAGGCGGCAGCCTTGCGGTCGGCTGGTGGATTCCCAGTCCGGCCTTGTGATTCCGCGTGCGGTGGCGGCTTCCCACAGCTTCGGGACCGCGTCTTCGGCGTGCAGCGGTGTTGCGATCTGTTCGCACATCCACAGCAATCTGCCGGCTCCTCGTGGCGGTTGGCAGCGCCGCCAGCGGATGCGCCTGCTCAGATCGGCAGCGACGATCGCACACCACGGATGGAGGGTGCGGAGATACCCTTGTGTGCCCAGCCAGTGCAGGTATCGCGGTGCTTCTTCGAGCACCGGGTACATGGTCGGGTATGGGATGCCGCCGATCTGCCGAGCGCGCGCGTGAAACGCCGAAGGCGTGTTCGCCGCAGTGAGCAGCGTCGCTTTCGCCAGATCGCCGGGCGCGTAACGTCCCTGTCCAATTCCGTCTGGGCGAAAGGCGTCGTGGAGGCGTCCGTTCGACTCGAGCAGTCGCAGGACCGTGGCTTTCAGGTCTTCGCTGATCGAGGCCTGGGCGATTTTCGGAACAATTGTGGACAACGCGCCGATGAGAACTTGCTCGGCATCTTCGGCGTCGGCGGGCACCGGCTCGCCGGCGAGCGCTTTGCGGAGTTCGTGTCCGACCGTAGTCGACACCATGATGCGCGCGGTGACCGTGCCGAGTTCGGTTGGTGCGAGCGCGACGTCGTCGTCGGGAGTGCAGGTGGCGCTCAGATAGCCGCCTTCCACCAGGAAGTCGACGGCATGTCGGAGTGGGGCGAGACTGTGGCTGCCCTGGTGGTGGGCGAGCGTCTGCACCCACCACTGCTCGGCCTCCCGGAGCGAGCGGATGCGTCGTTGCACCGCTTCGGCGAGGATGTGGTCGGGAAGGCTTGACTGGATCTGCGAGTCCACCTTGTGGCCTCGGCTCAGCCGGGCCTGCCAGTGCGGCCGTTCGGTTTCGTTGACGATCAGGAAAGCCCAGCCTTGGTTTTCGCCAGTGCCCACGCGTCCCGCTCGACCGAACATCTGCTGCACGGTGGCGACGTCGATGTTGTTCAAGCCGACCTGTGTGTCGCGCACGACCACCGCGCGGGCCGGCAGGTTCACCCCGGCCGCGACCGTCGAGGTCGCCACGAGCACGTCGAGGTCGCGTTGCCGGAAGGCTCGTTCGTCGTCTTGCCGGTGATCCCAACCCTTGTAGTGCAAGCCGACCCGCGCCTGCCGGCATGCCGTGTGGAGCCGGTCGAGGTCGTCCGGGTGAACGCCGTCGATGTTCGCTCCGCGGCTGCCCGCGATGATCAGCGCGGTTTGGCGGACACCTCGCTTGCTGCCGCAGAACACGAGCACGCTCCCGCCGTCCGAAGTGATGAGACCGGTCAGGGAACTGGCCAATCGGGTGCGGGCGGCCTCGCTCTGACTCCAGTCCGAATGCGCCGAGATGGTGGGAAGCTGCCAGGTCAACCGGTTTGGCCGCCACACCGTGCGCACCAGCTCGGCGTGCAGCCAGTCCGCGATTTGTCCCGCGTTGGACACGGTCGCCGACAAACCCACGATCCGCGTCCGCGCATCGCCGTCTCTGACTCGGGCGAGCAGAGCTTCGAGGACCGAGCCCCGGGTCGGATCCCCGAGAAGGTGGATCTCGTCGACAATAAGACAACCCACCGTCCCCAACGCTTCCCGGAACGACGAGGCGCGGCAGATCGCTTCGAACTTCTCAGTGGTGGCGACCCAGATGTCGGCATCGCGCACGCGTTGGATATCGACGCTGTACTCGCCGGAGAGCCGCTCCACCCGCAGCCCACCCTGGCGCCACGCGTCGAGTTCCTGGTTCAGCTCGTCGGTGAGGGATCGTTGCGGCACCAACCATGCTGCTTTGCGCCCGTTCTCCTTGATCGCGCGCAGGGCCGCCATCATCCCGATTACTGTCTTTCCGGTGCCTGTAGGCGCGACGACGACCACGTTCTCCTCGCCGTGCAGAATGTGCGGCGCTGCCTCGGCTTGCGCTGGGTTGAGCATCCGGTGGGGCAGGAAGCCAAGCCAGTCCGATGGCACGAGTTCACTCGCAGGCTTGGACGTGACCGGCTCGGAATCGATCGGCGCGTGGATGTTCCAAAGCAGATCGAAGGTATCGCGGGCCGTCGACGCCGCCGGGTCGAACGCGCTCGAGAAAATCCTCGGAACAGCACGTGTCAGGTGGCATTCACCGCTGGTGACGGCCAACCGGCCGTTGTGCGCGAGGGTGCTGATGGTGTCCTGTTCGACGAGGTACCGCGCTGTCCGAACCGGAATACCGTCGGCGAGCAACTTTTCCCGAAGCGTTGCAAATTCGGCATGATCGGGAAGCATGACCCGGACGTCGACTCCTGGCGGATGATCCGGAATCGACGCATCCGGGTCGGTGATCTTCATCCAATGCAGCGGCGCGGAGTCGGCGGCTAAGGACATTGCCGAACATGTCCTCCCCGGCTAGCAGCGACTTCTTGATCGCCAGTCACGTTACCGCATGCCGAGTAGGGTCAAGCCAAGCCACGTCTCGGTCGTTGGGATGCCAGCGTGCGTCGCGCCCGGAACCGACGGTGCGGTCAGCCTGGCCGAATGCCTTCTCGGAACCCACGAGTACCACGAGCCGGTTGGCGCGTGTGATCGCGGTGTAGAGCAGGTTCCTGGTGGTCAGCGGGATGACCACCAGGGGATGTTCGCTGCCCTGGGAGCAATGGACTTTCAGCGCCCAAGGTGCGTCGTCACATCTGGATCTGTCGGTCGTTGCCGCCGGTACCGGCGGTTCCCGCCGACCCTGGACGTACCGAGCCCGAGTGGACAGCCTGCGCCGGGGGATCGAAAGCCTCGATGTCGAATGTCGAGAGCAACACTTTTGCCGGTCCGCTGGCCGATGAGCTGGGCACACACCCGGCTACCGAGCGGTCCAGCAGATTCCCGTGGTAGGGCCGGTGCCAGCTTGGCCGGATTCGAAGCGTGCTTCGGGCCGAGTGCTCACACCACCGGAGGAGCGTCTTTGTTTCCGCGATAACCCTTGTTCCGGACAAACCTCACCAGGGAAATCCCGGACAGAGAATTCGAATCTTCCTTGTACTCGTACCACCCAATAATATCCTCGGCCCCGATATAGCGATAAAGGATTTCCCGCTCCCACGGAACCCAATAATTCTTATTCTGCGCCTTCAGGGTGTCCGCCACGGAGATTCCAGTGACCGACGGGTCGATCACGTAGCGGTAGCGAAGATTCTTGTGATGATAATTCGGATCCTCGGTCGTCGACACATATTGGTCGCGGGAGGCCGCATAAGTGTGATCGTAGATAGTCGTTATCCTGTCGTTACCGCCGATAAAGCCATACTTCGTGACGTCCGCAGGAGCCCGGCCCGAAGCCTTGTACACACGTTCGCGGGAGACCTCCACGATACTGCTCCGGTCGCTTTCCGCGACCCACGCCAAGTCGACTCCCGACGGTTTGGAGTCCCCCGCTCCGGCGCGGATGCGTAGACTGTTTCCGTGCGTGCCAAACCTTTCCGCCAGCGCATGGGAGAGCTCGCCGGCCCGGGTCTGGTTTTCAAGGCTTTGGTCGGGGTGCTGGGCAGCGACCAACGCCACCACATCGGCCAAGGGCACACGAGCATTCTCGCGAGCCAAATTAACGACATCGTGCGTGTACCGCACAATGTTCTTGGCCGCCTCAACATCGCTGGGTTCCGCTACCGCCTTGGCATGCTCGATCTCCGCTCGCAGATCCGACTCCGACCAATCCGCCGCCGACACCAGGCGCTCCCGGGCGGCATCCGCCTCGGACGTGGCAGTAGCCGGTGTCCTCGGTTGGTCGCCCACGACACCCGATGCCGTCTCCGGGCTTGGCACCTCGCGGGATGTCACCGTTTCCGCCGTTGGAACTGCGGTGGATGCGTTCGCCAATGCCCCCAGATCGCCGCGCTGCGCGGCCGTCTGCTTCGACGCCGTCTTCCGGCGCGGCTCGCCCACAGGTTTGGGGCGAGACCCGTCCGCGCGGAACCACATCCATCGCGGGCCACGCTCGCCGCGCCCCGGGACCAACGCAACAACATCGCCGCCCAGTGTCTTTGCCAGATTCGATGCCTGGCGCCGAGATAGCACCACACCGGAATTCGGGTCGGCCTGGGAAACCAGTAACACCGGCGTCGTAGCAGTATCGCCAACGCTACTGCGCACAAGCGCCGCCGATACACCAACGGAAGCCGCCTCGGCAGGCACTGGCACCGGCACTGTGCCCGGAGGCAACCCCGACAGCCCCGCAACCCCAGCATTCGATGTTGGCGACACCTGCGATTCAGCCACAGGCAGCAGCGGCTCGCCATCCGAAAGATGCGAATCCTCATGCAACACAACAGCATCCGCATGTCCGGTGGACACAACATGGCCGCTCGTGCCTGCTGGCGACGACTCGACATGCGCACCCGGAAGCACCTGGTCTTCCAGCGCTTTTGATCGACCTCCCAAGAACTCCGACGAGTCCAGCGACTCCGGCCCACCTAGCCGGTCCGCAACGGCAGCAGGCGCGGTGGCCTTCGGCTGGGCAGCATCCGAAGGCAGACCGGGTGCACGAGGGGTTTCCGCCGACGGACTTTGCGCGCTTGCCCCAGGCTCCACACGCTGAGACAAACCGGGCACACCAGACGATTCCGCCGACGAACCTTGCACCCGCACCCCAGACTCCACACGCTCAGACAAACCGGGCACACCAGACGATTCCGCCGACGAACCTTGCACCCGCACCCCAGACTCCACACGCTCAGACAAACCGGGCACACCAGACGATTCCGCCGACGGACCTTGCACCCGCGCCCCAGGCTCCACTCGCTGTGCCTGATCACCGGATCCACTTGGATCATCCACACCAGACACGCCATTGACGACCTGATATGTGCCGGCAATCGGGCTGTACGCCGGAGGCGTCGCCGCACGATCCTGCTCGAACAACTGCGTCGTGGTCGCATCCGCCGATTGCGGCGTACGCGGCCGGTCCTGCCCGAAACCCGCCACGATCCACGGGGCCGTCGCATCGCCGTCATGCCGTGACATCGGTTTCGTGTTCTGCCCGATGCTTTCCGGCTCCCCCAGCACGGATTCGTTGCCACGCTCACCCGCCAGAAGGTCCGAATCACCAAGGATTCCAGCCTTTCCTGCCCCGACACCCTTCAACTCGCCCAGTGCCGAGAAAACGGAATCCACATCAGACATCGCCGACACCTCCGAGGAGTCTGACATCGCTGACGAATCGGATGGCCTGCCGAGGTACGGGGAGCCAAAAGCATCGCCTGTCTGCGACCCGGAACCCTTCTCCAGCAACGGGGACTCCTCCCCGTCCGCCGCATCGCCATTCGCACCGCCCTTGCCGCTGTGGCCGGTGTCGTTGAGGTACGGGCTCGGGCCATCCGGCACCAGCCTGCCCCGCGACGCCAAGCCCGCCACCCTGCCCACGCCGCTGAACACCGACTCGAAGAAACCCGCTGTCACCGAGTACGGATTCCAGGTCACTTCCTGGCCCGTGGCCGCCTGGTACCCCACCTCGCCGAACAACTCCGACAACGCATCCTCCAACGCCTCCCCCACGCCATGCCCGAACCGAGCCGACCACATGCCCCGCACCGACATACCCGCGTAATGATCCAGATGCTTCGCCACCACGTCGGCGAAGCTCGCCATCGCTGACACCGGATACAACTCCGCGTGCTCGGCCACCGCTTTCCTGGCCGCCGCCTCCAGAATCTTCTCGTCCACCTCATCGCCCAGTCCCCGCACCAGCACCTTCGTCACCGCGTTGCTCACCAGACCACCCACCGCCGACAACGGCAGCGACACCAACGCCGAAAACGCCCCCATCCCCGCCGCCTGCTCACTGAGCTTCCCATCCCACTTCGCACTGGACTTCTCACCCAGCATCTGCACCTGAGCCTGCAGATCCGGCACCACGTGAACGCCACACCACCACGCCCCATCACCCGAGGACAGCAACCCATCAAAGATCTCCAGCCCGTCCGCGAACCGGTCCGCCGCCTTCCCCGAGAACTCCGTCCGCACCTTCCCCACCAACTCCGCCACGAATCCCCCTACCTCGCCCACTCCCACCGCACCCGACTCCAACGCATCCGCCACCGCGAACAACACACCCTCATCCGCATCCGTCATATCCTCACCGGTCAACACCTGAAAAAGCCGCCGCACACCCTCCGGCACCATGATCGACGAAAACATAAAACACACCCAACCCAACGACTCTGTTGCCTATTTGGTAGTTATGCGGCAAGGGTGAGGTTGGGTCTGGCGAGGTTGCTGGTGCGTGTCCGGCCGGTTCGGGCCGCTCGACCGCGTTGCGAATGTCGCGTGGGCGCAGCAACAGCTGCCGACGGCTGCGGGTGGATCGTGTTCACGGTGGGCTGGAGGTCTTGCTCCTCCTGCCACGCCACCTCCAGCCCGCTGTGGGTGATCCGGGTGACCGGGCAGTCCGGTGCCACTGCGGGCAGCGCCTCCAGAGCTGCTCGCAGCGTCTCAGCGAGAAACTCCAACCGGATGACCGCACGCATCGCGGCGAGCACCTGCGCGGAATCGGTACGCGGCCGGCTCCTGGCGTTGACCGGTCCCAGCTCCGAGCACCGTTCCGCGAACGGGCCCGACACCTCGTCACGGGCCCGCATCACCTGCGTGTACTTGGGAAACGCCGCCCGCGCCACCGCGACGGTGTGTTCAGGAACCTCCGGGCACGGAGGCGGCTGGACTGACATCACCCGATCCTTCCCGCGGCCGAGACGAAGACCGGCCGCAATTGATCATCGTCCACCCAAGAGGCTCACCGCGCCCAAGCAGATTCACAACCAGCCGACCCGAAATTAGAACCCAAGACAGCACCAACGGGCATGCGGAACTACCTCTTTCCGCCTGGATCGGGCCGCGGTGGAGTTGTATGGGCACGCTCTGTGCAGGCCGAGGTCGCATGGCTTTTGGAGGCTTTGCCGCAGAATGTTCAACGCTGGCACAAGAAGTGGACGCACCTTCCTGGCCACCCAAACCGACTGGCGGAACGCCGAACGGCCACCCGGCTACGCCCCCCGGCCTCAACTCCGTGGAATCCTTATGGTCCAGCGTCAAATGCGTCGAGCTGGCCAGCTTCTTTCCTGACACCAGCGAGAAAGCCATCACCAGCACCCATCACGGCATCGACCGCGTCCGCGCGCGACGGCGCGTTGCCGTCGATCGCTACCAGGAGGTACCGAGTGGTGGCGCGGGATTTCTCAATTCCACGAAGCGCGGATGGCCACGGTGGTGACGCCCGGTCCGAAGCCGACAAGCAACCCAGTTGCCGCTGGATGCGTGCTCGCTTGGTGCCAAGTTCGGGCGAGGACGTCCAGTACGGCGACACTGGCGGTATTGCCGAGTTCGCGAAGACTGGCACGGGAAAAGGCAAACAGTTCCTCGGAACATCCGAGTCCGTCCCTGAGCGCGTCCATGATCTTCGGCCCGCCGGTGTGGGAGACGAGGAACTGCGGGGCCCATTGCGGGTCGGCGCTGTTCGTTCGGAGCCACGTCGCCAGATGCGGTACGGTTTTGACTATGCAGTCAGTGACGGATGGCAGTGTGTCGAAGTGAAAGCCCGCCTCGTCGACGCGGTAGACCATGTCATCGAGGGAGGCCGGTAGCAGGTACTCCCAGGCGGCACCCAGGCGTAGGCCGCTGCGAGTGTCGTCGGCCGAGACCACAGTGGCCGCGCACGCATCCCCGAACAAAGCGCCGGAGACGAGGCTGGAAATCGTGAGGTCGTCCGCCTGGTAGGACAAGGAAGGGAGTTCCACCGCAACAACCAGGACGTGGGTTGCGTCGGGGTGAGCCGCGAGGTCCTGTGCGGCCCGGGCGAGCGCGTAGGCGCCGCCCGCACAGCCCATCTGGGCGATGGGCGTGCGGCGGACGGTCGGGCGCAGTCCGAGTGTGTTGACCAGATGTGCGTCCACGCCAGGTAGGGCGTGACCGGTACAGTTGGCAACCACCAGGGCATCAATGTCGTTCGCAGTGCAGTTGGCTGCGTCCAGGGCGTCGAGGGCCGTGCTGGCAGCCAGTCCGACGGCGTGTTCGAGGTGAAGACGATTCCGTTTGTTCAGGCCCGTGTGCGCGACGATCTCGTCCAGCGGGATAACGGCGCGCCGGGACCGTACGGTGGTGTTCTCCAGCACTCGTCGGATGGCGGCGGTTTTCGGGTTGCCCCGCAGGCGGCGTGTCAAATGGTCCAGGACTTCATTTTGGTCCAGCACATGCGGCGGTAGCCCCACCACGGGGCGGGAGACAATGGGCACTACTTCCCTCGCACGGCCACGATCGCGGCGTTCGCGCCGGCTGCGGCCAGCGGGACGATGCGTGGCTGCTCGAACCCGGCTTCGAGGAGCCACGTTGTGTACTCGGTCTCCGAGTAGTTCTTGCCCCCCTCGGTCTCGATGAGCATGTTCATCCCCATCAGGGCGGCGGCTGGAGGGCCGGTGCGCTCAGAGTTCAGCACCAGTTCGCACACGACAACTGCGCCGCCCGGCGGAAGCGCCGCGTAGCACTTGGCCAGGAGCTGACGATTGCTCGCCTCGTCCCAGTCGTGGAGGATCATGCTCAGCAGAATGACGTCGTAGCCACTGGGCAGCGGCTGGGCGTCGAGGAAGTCGCCGGCGGGGAGCACGTTGCCCATGCCCGATTCCGCGATCTTGTCCTCGGCGAGGTCACACACGTGTGGAAGATCGAATACGGTGGCCGACAGGTGCGGGTAGCGGCGGCACAGCTCGACCGGGAACGCTCCCTGCCCGCCCCCGACGTCCAGCAGCCGGTTGTGCGCAGCGAAGTCGTAGGAGTCGCCCAGTGCTCGGGCGGTGAACGTGGAGATGGAATACATGGCCTCCCAGAACAGGGCCATCATCACCGGATTTCCGCCGCGAATGGCGAATACTGGGTCTCGGGGTCCCAAGTGGTGGGTCGGTTCGTGCGCAGCGCTTGAACCACCCGGTGCCAGGCCGGGTACTCACGCTGATCGCAGAACCGGACGAAGCCGCCGAAGTAGTAAGGACGGCCCACCACGAGGAACTCTTCCGCGACCGGCGCGTTGCGGTATTCGTTCCCGGTCTTCTCCAACAGTCCCAGGGACGCACACGCGGCCAGTAGCAGATCGGTGGGCCGGCCCGTACCCCGCTATCCCGATCCGCCGTCGGCACTGCGTGAGCTCGCTCTGGGCGCGGGGCACACTCCTTCATCTCCTACGCAGCAACACATCAAGAAGCCCTGCCTACACCAGCTCCTCTCCGCGCTAAGGACACACACAAAGCCCTACTAGCCAGGTGCGGAATAACGAGTCCTGCCCGTGGGATTCGTCGGCGGTCAACCAGCGGGCGGGCACCCGGGTGTCCCAGCGCCGAGCCACCATCGCGCGGGCAAGCACGGGCTTGGTCGCGAACTCCGTCTCATCAGGCATGCGCGCCTCTCGGCAACGGCCCGGATCAGCGATCCACGACTTCGGCGAGTACGGCTCGCGTTCGATCAGTGTGCGGGTTTCCTTTGCTGTATAACCAAAAACCACACGCAGCTGGCAATTCACGACCCGTCCGGCCGGGCCCGAGTACTGCCGCTGCACTCTCGCGGACTTGGTGCCCTTCTTCAAGAGCCCGGTCTCAGCGACCAGAACACCACCGGCATCCACCAGATTCCGTACCACATAAGGCCGCAGAGCAACCCGCACCCGTCGGCATCGCACGTCGCGGCGTTCAGCAGCCGCTGCATCCCGTCCGGAGTCGGGTCGCAGCGACCTCAGCCAGGGTCCAACCGTTCTTGCCTGCGAGCGGCGGCAACAGACCCCGCACGTAGGCCCCAGCCCGCCGCCCCAGCCCGCCGCCGCAGCTCGCCGCCGCAGCTCGCCGCCGCAGCTCGCCCCGATGAAACCGGCCCGCCACCCTGACAGGACATCCAGTGCGGCCAACCACGCCGCAAGATCCCGCCGGCCACGAGATCAACAGTTCACCCAGCAGAGATCGCCAAGCGCGGCTGGAACAGCTCGCCGCCGCAGCTCGCCGCCGCAGCTCGCCGCCGCAGCTCGCCGTCGCAGCTCGACCCGATGAAACCGGCCCGCCACCCTGACAGGACATCCAGTGCGGCCAACCACGCCGCAAGATCCCGCCGGCCACGAGATCAACAGTTCACCCAGCAGAGATCGCCAAGCGCGGCTGGAACATTAAGTGCCGACGACCTCGGCTGGGCCTGGGATGTCTTCCGGGAGTAGGACGCAGAGATCCTCCAGCGTCGGGGACACCGTCAGGCGCAGGCGTTTCGCGTGGCGGGTCACCGCTTCGTCCATGACCTGGCGGGCGTAGCGGCCATTGCCGAACGACGTACCGCGTAGCACAGCCACGAAGTGGGCGCGCAGGGCCGCCACCGTCGGCCCAGTGCACTCGTAGCCCGCCGACGCCGCGTGCTGGGTGACGATCGTGACCAGTTCGTCGTTGGTGTAGTCGGCGAACCGGACCCGATGGGAGAAGCGCGAGGACAGTCCTGGGTTGGCGGCCAGGAAATCCTCCATCTGCTCCTCGTAGCCGGCCGCCACCACCACGACTTCGTCGCGGTGGTCCTCCATCAGCTTCACCAGGGTGTCGATAGCCTCGCGGCCGAAGTCGGTCCCGGAGCCGCGCTGCGACGACAACGTGTACGCCTCGTCGATGAACAGCACGCCACCGCGGGCCCGCTCGAATGCATCCGTCGTGCGCTGCGCGGTGTGGCCGACGTACTCGCCTACCAGGTTGGCCCGGCCAACCTCGACCACCTGGCCGCGCTGCAAGACTCCGAGCGAGGCAAGGATTTCGCCGTATAGCCGCGCCACGGTCGTCTTACCCGTACCGGGCGGCCCGCCGAAGATCAGGTGCCTGCTCAACGATGGCACCGGGAGTCCGGCGGCTTGCCGCTGGCCAGCCGAGGCCAGCAGATCGACCATGTTGCTGACCTCGGACTTCACCTCGGCCAGTCCGACCATCTGCTGCAGCTTGTTGAGCAGTGCCTCGACCTTCTCGGCGTCGGCGGCCGCCGCGCCCGCACCGATTCCGCTGCCGGGCAGCGGCGCGATGTCCTCGGGCAGCAGGCGGGTCATTTCGACCGCGTTGGCCTCCGGGACATCGGCCAGGCGGTAGGCCTGCCGCCCGATCATTTCCTCGAACACCTTCCGGGCGGTGCGACCGTTGCCGAAGGTCTCGTCGCGCGGCAGCTTCTCGAAGTAGTTCAGGGCCGCTTCGCGGGTCTCGAACTCCAGCCGGAAGTCGTTTGCCCGGCACAGGCCTTCCACGATCGTGACCAGGTCCTGCGAGGAGTAGTCAGCGAACTCGATCGTGCGGGAGAACCGTGAGCCGAGGCCCGGGTTGGACGCCAGGAACTTCCGCATTTCCACGGTGTATCCGGCCACGATCACCACGATGTCGTCGCGGTGGTCCTCCATCAGCTTGACCAACGTGTCGATCGCTTCGCGACCGAAGTCCGCGCCGCCCCCGCTGGTCGCCGACAGCGTGTACGCCTCGTCGATGAACAGCACGCCGCCCAGGGCCTTCTCGAAGCACTCGGTGGTTTTCAGGGCCGTTCCACCGACGATGCTGGCAACCAGATCGGCGCGGCCCACCTCGACGAGCTGCCCGGTCCGCAGCACGCCCAACTCTGCGAGGATCTTGCCGTAGAGCCGTGCCACCGTGGTTTTACCGGTACCGGGCGCGCCGGTGAACACGAGGTGCCGGCTCATCGGAGGCATCGGGAGGCCGACAGCGGCCCGCCGTTCGGCCATCTGCTCCAGCCGGGTCAGGATCTCCACTTCCCGCTTGACGTCTGCCAAGCCCACGAGCGAGTTCAGCTCGTCGAGCAGTCCGCCCAGCGGTCCCTCGAACTTGCGAGACGCGGACTCCGGTGGTTTTCCCTCCTGCTCGGCGGTTTTGCCCGACGTCTTGGCCGAGCGGGTGCTCCCGGAGTGCTTCAGCTGCTCCGACAATCGCGAGTCGCCACCGGTTGTGTCGCTTTGCGGGTCCTTGTTCCGCTTGCTCTCGATACCGCTGAGCTGCAGGTTGTCCCGACGCACCGAGAGGCGCAGGCCGGCACCGCCATTGGATTCGAACAGACATTCCCGAATGGAGATCGGCTCGGTGGAGGCGACCACGACGCCGTCGCCACCGTTGCCGGACGCCTCGCACTGCGACATGCTGCCGGTGGTACCGGCTGCCCATTCGATGCCGGACCCTTCCGACGTGCCGGCCCGGGTCTGGGTCAGTTCCACCGACGACCTGCTGGAAATCAACATGCCCTGCTGGCCGGCCCCGGACAGGTCACATCCATGCAGCGTCGCCTCACTGTCGGCGACCAGGACGTTGACCTCAGCGCTGCCCGACACCGTGACGCCGCGAAAGTCGAGGTACGCACCATCGGTGGCCCGCACACCCACTGCCTCGGAGCCAGTGACCGCCAGGTCTTCGGCCGACAGCCGCCCGCGCTCGGTCACCAGAACTCCGTCCGCGGCTGATGCCGCGATCACCGCGCCGGTCAGCCGGGGTGACGCACCACCGCGGACCTCGAAACCGCAGCCACCGGATGCCTGGATTTGAATGTCTGAAAACGATGGGTTAGCCGAGTCGCTAACCAGGATCCCCGTCGCCCCACTGTCTTCGACACGCAGTTCGCTGAACTCCGTGTTCGACTCACCGACGAACACGCCGACGTCATTGGCACCGCTGACCTCGCACTCGATGAATGCACCGGCCGACCCTTCCAGCACGTGGATGCCGTATCCGACCGGACGCCTGACCTGGACGCGACGCATCTCCGGCGCGGCCTGCTGCATGAGGACGATGCCCTGTGCCGCCCCGTCGTCGATCGAGCAGTCCTCGATGAGCGGCGTGGCACCGGAAGCCACCAGCACGCCGACACCATCGGTCTCCACAATGGAGGTTCCAGTCACCTGCAGGGTGCTGCCGCTTTCGATGACGACCGCGGGGTTGCCGGCACGCACGATGCGGCAGTCCCGCACCGTGCCTCGCGACCGTTCGGCCGCCAGCACAGCACTTCCGTTCACGTCGGTGATCGTGCAGTCCAGGAGTAGCGGGGTGGCACCAGTGCGGAACACCACAGCGGAGTTCTTCATCTCGCGCCACGTGCATTTGTCGAAACTGCCTCCGCCTCGTTCCACGGCGATCAGTCCGGCACCACCGGGGTTGACGAAAGTGCAGGCGTGCGCGAGCACCTCCGCTTGGCCCCGCACAAACACCGCAGCGGCCGACTCGGCCTCCACGGTGCACTCGTCCAACCGGAGACGACCGGACGGCACGTCGATCGCCGACGTCTCAGCGCCGCTGTGCACGACGACAACGCCGGAGAGCGCAGCTGACTCGGCGGTCATCTGGATCGTGGATTCCACACTGGACTCGATGCGGACGGCTCCTGCGGGCCCGGCGGCCGATAGCGTCACGTCACGGTGCAGGACCACCGATTCCCGGTATGTGCCGGGCTGGATGGAGATGACGTCGCCAGCGCGGGCTGCCGCCACGGCGTCACCGATGGTGCGGTAGCAGTCAGGTCCAGTAGCAGAGACCGTCAGCATCGATCTCGTGCTGCCACCGTTGATCAGCTTGCCTGCCACATCGACTCCTGGGGTGCGGGCGCGAACAGTTCGGCGAGGACGTGGTGGTAAGTGAGTTGGCTGAGCACCGAGGGCGGGGGCGTCGACGTCAATGCGTGGTCGACCAGGTCGGGCTCCGGGGAGAGCTGGTAGCGCTCCAGGTAGTAGATCACCGAGTCGCTCCAGATCCAAGTGCCGTCGGAGCGGAAACTGACCGGCACAGGGGCAGCTTGGCCGGGTTGCATCACGTCGTCCATCCGTGCTGTGCTGCTCAGCACGGTCTCTCCGGCCCGTAAGAAGGAGAGGGCCCGCGCCACGTCCGCATGCGGTAGCCGCGGGTGGTCGGGCTTGAAGTAAGGTCCCCGCGCCGGGTCCGCACCGTCGAATGTGCGCGCGAGGTGGATTCGGGGTGGAGGCGCCGCCGTCCACACCAGCTCAGCCTTCTCCAACGCGGCTTCGTGGTAGGGAGCGAGTTCCGTGCCTTCGGTGAACAGCTCGATCCTGGGTTCAACACCCGATTCCACCAGGCTGTGCTGCGCTTCGGCGGCGAGTTCGACCACGTCCGAGTCCGGCTCTGCTTCTCCCAGGTAGAGCCGCACTTCGCTGCCTTTGGATCGGCGAACGGCGCGCCACAGCCCGAGCAGCCCGCCAACCCGGCTCGCGGCCTCGACCACGATCGCGTCCTGCTGGTCCATCCCGTCCTGGTCGATGGCAGGTGTGGCGAACTCGAACGCAGGTGGTGGCAACTCGTCCAGGAGGGCTGTTTTTTCCAGCTCCGCAGTTCGCACACCGTGCTGGGCGGCCAACGTTCGGATTACGTCCACCTCGTGTTGGACCAGCGCCAGCCCTCTTGTCGTGACAGCGGTCACGAGAAGCTCGGCGACCTGGTCGTCCTCACCGTCGGCCAGACAGGTTCGCATGATGGCCAGGCCGTCATCAGGCACCCGCCCCGTGAGGCGCAACAGGAGTTCGTAGAGGTCATTCCGCTCCACCGTGGGTGCTGCATAGGTCACGACGCGCTCCCCGTACTCAGGGCGAGAGGAGTCCTGGGCATGCCGGGCAACGCGGCGAACCTGGCCTCGTCCTCGGCATCCGGTTCAGCGTCTTGAACGCCGTCACGCACGGCAGCTGCGGCCTCCAGCTTCTTCCTGATGCGGCTGGCGCGACGCTCGCCGCTTTCAGTGGTGGAATCCCAGCCAGGAGGCACTTCGGCCAGCAACACCCGAGGCTTGGCGGCCGTCCGGTCGACGTCCACCACCTCAAACACCGTGCCAGGCAGGAACACGACGTCGGTTCGACGCGCCCCTTCGACCAGGCCCGCCAGGCGACGGGACGTGATCGACCAGATGAGCACTTCGACGGCGCCCGGCACGGCCGCTTCCGGCTCGGCCCTCGCCACCATCGGGGCGGGCTCCAACAGCTTGGCTCCCACCACGTAGTCGTCGACCGCTGCGGCGTCGGATGGGCCGCCTCGAACCACGACTCCCTGCAGTGACGGCAACCTCCGCAGGCCGCTGGCCAGGCAGTGCAGGTACGACCGCTCGATCTGGCCGCTGCCGGATCGGATCGTCTCCACGACTTCGGCCTGCTCGGACGAGGCGAAAACCTGGACGGCCGCCAACTCCGTCGTCAGGGCTTCGGCGGTTCCGCCACCCGCGCGCATGCCAGGACGCTCGGCGAGCATCCGTGTGACCATCTGCGTCGCTGCGTCGAACCGCCAGCCGAGCGAAGCCCGGAACTTCCTGCGCTCCTCGTCGGTGCTGACGTGGTCGGCCAGCAGCAGCGGGGTGGCCACTGGTGCGGGTTCCGGCGCGGCGTCCGGCTCCGCGGACTCCGCCGCAGCGTCCGGCTCCGCGGACTCCGCCACAGCGTCCGGCTCCGCTGGCTCCGGCGCGGCATCCGGCTCCGCGGGCTCCGCCGCAGCGTCCACGGCGTCCGGCTCCGGTTGGGACGACAGATGCGGCTCGGCCTGCACCTCCGGTGCCGACGAAAGCTCTGGTACGGGCGACCCCTCCGGCACAGATGACAGGTCTGGTCCGGGTGTTGCGTTCTTCTGGTCCGAACCCGGTTGGGCCGCCTGGGCGGCAGCACCGCTCTTGGCCGGGGCGGCAACGGCACTTTCCTGCGTGACCGGCGGCATCGGTTCCTGCGGCGCAGCGGGTGCCGCCCATGCTTCCGTCGTGGGCGGCGGCGGAGGCGCCTCGGCCGATGTCGATGCAGCGCGGACCGATGGCGCTATCGGCAGGATCAAGGTCGGCCCGTCATCAAAGTTCCTGAGATCCTGCGTCTGGGCTCCGTCCCGTTCCAGACGCGGCTCAATCCGACCGGGATCAGCGGGCGATGCGCCCGCTGCGTACGCCGACACCGGTGCCTGCGAATCCTGCTGCGCGTCGTGATCGGAGCGCGCAACGGGCGGGATCGCAAAAGTGGAGCTTGAAAGCGCCAGCCCGGACACCGACGAAACGGGAGGCAGGCTGGCCGGCGGGACAGGCGAGTCGTCGGTCGGGGGCAACCGCGAGCTTTCGTTCGGCGGCTGTGATTGTGATGCTACGGGGTCCGGCGTGACAGGTCCGGATCGACGCCGCCGCTGCCAGTTCGTTCCGACCGGTCGTATCCGGCCACGACGGTCCACTGTGACCGGCGCCGGATCACGGTGCGCAGGCTGGCGGGGAGAACGATCATCGCGGGTATCGCCCTCTGGTGACTCGGCCCGAGTCGGGGCCGCGGCATCGGGACCACCGGCCACCGCATTGGACCGGCCAACGGCAGCCGGGCCCTTGGGCAACGCGGATGTGCTCCATTCCGCTTCGGGCTCCGCCGTGGCCGGCAGCTCCGGGCCACTCGGCACCTGATGATCGGCGGGTCGGTCGGTCTTTGCCAGGCTGAGCTGGTCGAGCCGAATCGTTGCAGCAGCAGCCTCCTGTGACACAGCAGCTTTCTGCGCCACAGCAGCCTTCTGCGCCACAGCAGCCTTCTGCGGCACATCAACCTTCTCTGACGTGGACCGATCAGGTTGCGGACCGGCCGGAGTCAGGACGTGCATGGGCACCCGCAGTGCCCCACCCAGGCCCACGAGAGAACCGGGGTGGACCCAATGCGACGCCACTAGACGCAGCCGCTGCCTGGCGTCTTCCGGCAGGGAGCGGGCGAACTTCTCGATCGCGGCGAGGGCCCGAGCAGGCACCTCGTCGGCGGCCCTGGTGACCGCGGTGACGATCAGGTTCACGTGGTCGGGATCTACCGGCAACCGAGTGGCGACGGCTTCCGGTGTGGCGGTGGCCGGTCGCACCAGAAAACCGCATGGGATCAGGTCAACCAGCCAGCCCTCGGTGAGCCAGTACCGACCGGGTCCGGCACCGTGCAGTCCCGGTGCCGGAGCCACTCCGCTGCACGGTGTCGGGGCACCATGCGGAAGGTACATGCTTTCGTGCAGGAACGGCCGCCACGTTGGGTAGCCCGCCCGGTTGATCGCGACCATGCCCCGAGCACCGGCCTCGGCGTAATACGGCATGCCGTGGCTCGCGCGTACTGGGACACCCAGGTAAGCGGCGAGCTGTTGCGCGAACGGCACCGGTCCCACCGGCTCGGGCCCGTAGACGGTGAGCACGAAGTTGTGCCGGACCGAATTCGGCAAAGATTCTACGATTCTCGAGACGTCCGCCACGTCCGGAACTTTTTCGCCCGGTGCTCCAACCACGATGCGGAGCCGGTCATCCGGTGGCGCACCGAAGCCGCTGTCGAACAGCGGGGCCGGGCGGTTGTTCGCGGTCCGCACCCACAGACCTGCCGGGATCGCCACCACGCTCGTCCGGTCGGTGGCCTGCTCCGCGAAATCCTCGGGTAACTCGGATTCCCACGGCGGTGCGGGAAATCGGGGCCCGTCACGTTTGGCCATTCGCCCGCGCCTGTAGCGCACCCAACCGGCGCCGGGCCCCGCCGAGAAGAGCTCACCGCCGCGCAGGATGACCAGTTCACCGTCGGGTGCGATCACTTCGACGCCCAACTGCCGGGCCAGTCTCGCCGCTAGCGACGGCGTTCCATCGGGGTTGGCACGACCGGAACCACTGGCCACCAGCCGCACGTTGTCCCGGCGACGGCCGCGGCCACGCGACAGCGCGCCGCTGAGGTCGGTCAGCACCTGGGAATCGTGTGCGTGCAGCGCCGCGTATCCCACCTGGTCCACGACGACTGCCTTGCGGTGATCCTCGGCGGCCACCTTGTCCGCGAACGCCAAGCGAGGGTCCCGGGCCCCACCGGCGCGAACGAGCACCGACGCACCAGCCCGTTCAACCACGATCGCAGCCATCCGCAACACACCTCCGCGCTAACACCGTCACCTTTTGCACGAACCACAACGTGCGTAGGGTTCACCCAAGTTGGGCTTCTTCCATACTGCCGTCGCCATGCTGGTCAGTCGCGGTACAAACGTCCCTTAATCCACGGTCTTTTCGGGAAGGTCGGCCCGAAAGGGCACATATTTCCGACCATTGCCACCTTGCATCACCCTAATGATCTTTCGGCAATAACGCGGGCCGTTGCGCGTGTTTTGTGTTGTGCGATGATAACGATAAGGGATGCCGAAGCCTTCACCGTCGATGGACAAGTGTGCCCGTGTTGGAAAACGTGGTTCCACGGGTCGGGATTTGGGCACCTAGCAGCGTCGGGTGTGTGGGGAGCGTGTCGGCCGTGGCAAGCAGCATGCCGACCCCGAAGCCGTCAACGAGGCTCACGCCGCTGCGGAAACCGGGCCGGTACGAATGCGCGGCAGCTATCAGGTGCGCTTCGTTTTCCTCGACCATACCGATCTCTCTCCATGAACCAAAATTACCCAGATACGCTAGATCATCAATAAGTCGCACAACGCCGGTTCTAGCGTACCGTTCTCTCCGTCACGCTCGCGACGGGGTCGGCGGTGACGGTCTCTGCCCCCAATCGAATCGTCGGCGCCTCACGGCCGCACCTGCATCCGATTGAGAACGGGCAATACGGGGCGTGCGAACGGGCAGGTATGCGACCCGATCTTCAGTGCGAGTTCAGCCGCCGTTGATTTTTCTGGGCGAGTCCGGGTTCTCATTTCATGGGAAGTGTAGATGGGCCAGGTTTCGTCCTCGTACCCGGGTGAGCGCATCGAGCTGTCGCGTCGTCGGATGCTCGGCCCGCCCACTATGTTCCTGGGACTGGCCGCCGTGGGTGTGGCGAGGCGCTCCCCCGGGGGTGGCGGCACGTCGACGAGCGACGCCCCGATAAGACCGGTCACCGCACCCCAGCCGGTCGGCGTGCTGGGGGCCAACGTCGACCAGAATCTGGACACCACGAACTTCGACGAGTTGCGGGCCGTCTCGGCGACCTGGTTGCGGGGCCTCTACAACGTGCAATTCACCGACCAGGACGACGTGGTCAGCTAATCCGGGATGCGGAAGCTCATGGCCGCCGCCAGTCCCGGCTATGGCACCGTGCTGAGCCTGAAATTCGGCCACAAGCAGAGACTTCCAGCCGCTGGTAGCAGTGCGATACCCTGGAGAATCCCGTCCAACGGGGCACGGACGGCCTACCCGGCGAGAACGAAACGTGGTCGAACGAATTCCGCACACTGCAACACTGCGACACCGTTGAACGCCGTGGCGGTCCGATAACCCGCGAACCCCGGCTTCCAGCTCCGGTGCGGTCAGTCGCGCCACAGGGTGTTGATCTCGTCGCGGAAGCTCGGCGGCAGGGCGCGGACGCCGTGAGCATCCACATCAACATGGGCTCAGGCAGTGTCACCAACGGGCACGGCTCGTTCACATGATCACGGAACCTGAGCATTCACGTGATCAACAAGAGCCGTGCCCGTCTTTTATCCAGGGTGGTCAACAGACTTTGCTGGAGTCCCTCACGTCGTCTGATCCGGCTCAGCGGGTCCAGACTGGTTCGGTTTCCGGGGGTTTGCGTAGTACGTCCATTGCTCGGTGTACGGCCACCGCGTCCAGTTCTGGAGGAAGTAGGCCAGCGTCGCGGATGTGCTCCAGCAGGTCCGGATCTGGCGCCAGGTGGTGGTGTTCCAGGTAGTACGCAACGGTGTCCGGCCAAATCCAGGTGCCGTCGGTGCGGAAGCTCATTGGAACGACCGCTCCACGGGTGGAATCGACGACGTCGTCCAGAGTGGCCGTCGTGATCATTAGGGCAGTGCCGGCGCGTAGGTAGTCGAGGATCTGGCCACGTTCGGCTTCATTGTTCATCAGGGGGTGGTCTGGGGCGAAGCTCGGGCCGGAAACCGGGTCCACCGCGTCGAAAACCCGCGCCACCGTGATTTCCGGCGCCTCGGTAGCAGCCCACAGGAGGGCACCGTAAGCTCGGGCCGCCCGCTGGTACGTGGGCACCGGGCCGACGACCGGCGTGACCTCGACCTGCGGAGCCGCTTCACCGGCGGCGACGAGCGCTTTCTGCAGCCGAGCGGTGAGCTCGGTTAGGTCGTCATCGTCGGCTTCGACGACGTAGACAGCTCGCGGCGGTGGGTACGGCGCGCCATCCGGGGACATTCGCCATGCACGCCACATTCCGTGCGCGGCCGGTTCTTCATCGAGGATCTCGATCAGTGCCGCCACGGCGGAATCGTCGGTGGAGTCAACGGAATCCGGCGGTTCGGCGCTGAACTGCCACACCAGCGGCGGATCGTCGATCATGGGTTCGATGCTTTCCAGGACGTCCAGCGATGCCCCCTCCGCCTCAAAGACGGTCGCGAGCACGCCCAGATCCTCCTCGGTGAGCGGCAGGACGTAGCGCGCGGCGGTGGATGCTACCGCGCGGGCAACCTCGTCGAACCGGTCGTCTGCGAGCCAGACACGAGCCTGCGTGACCAACTCGTCCGGTGCGAATCCGGCCTGTCGTAAAAGCACCTCGTGCAGCGCGGCCTTTACGTCTGCTTTCTGGTCAGGTGTGGTCATTTCCTTCTCCTCGAAACGTTGTCAGTACGAAAACTTGTGGGCCTGCTCCGCCCGATATCACTGCAAATCCGGTGCGCCTTCCAAACCCGCCTCGCGCACCCTTGCCGCGAGCTCTTCAGCACGCGTCCGCCCAGCCGCAACGGCGTCCAGGTCGGGTAGACCGTCTCGCGAGGCTCGATGCAGCGTAACTGCAACCTGATCCACCACCAGATCAAACGCCACCCGTTCCGGCGGCTTTTCACCCACAAACTGCGGAGCGAACAACAGCGGACTCACCAGCTCCGCAGCAGCCAACTGCAACCTCGCCACCTCGGCCTCCGGCCAACCCTCCGACTCGGCAAACCTCTCCCAATCCACGGGCAACAGATCCAGATCGCCGGCAACATCCCGCTCACCAACACCGTCAACCCCCTCCCACGAGAATGGATCCTCGTCATCCTCAAAATCGGCAGACCAGTGATCCAAAACTCCACGACCATGCCACGCATCCGACCAAAGAATTCTGGTAACTCCGAACCCTTGTTCATGCACCCATTCCAGTCCTGCCTCAGCCGTCACCGGCGACACATCCAGAACGCCGGCGACATCGCCCTCAGCAACACCCCTTTCCCACACGAATGGATCCTCCTCATCCGCAAAATCAGCAGACCAGTGATCCAAAACCCCACGACCACGCCACGCCTCCAGCCAAACTTTTTTCACAACCCCTACTCCCTGTCCACGCACCCATCTCAGTCCTGCCATAGCCGTCCTGGCCCCTCCCTCCTCTTGAGCCCGCACAACCCACTCGTACAACCGCGCCTTATCTACCCCAGGCTGCCGAACCCGCTTCTCCTTCCCAGTCGCAGCACGCCACGCATCCCCCCAAACCCTGTTATCAACCCCAAACCCCTGTCCATGCACCCATTCCATTCCTGCCTCAGCCGTCCTGGCCCCTCCCTCCTCTTGAGCCCGCACAACCCACTCATTCAACCGCGAGCGCATCGAGCTGTCGCGTCGTCGGATGCTCGGCCCGCCCACTATGTTCCTGGGACTGGCCGCCGTGGGTGTGGCGAGGCGCTCCCCCGGGGGTGGCGGCACGTCGACGAGCGACGCCCCGATAAGACCGGTCACCGCACCCCAGCCGGTCGGCGTGCTGGGGGCCAACGTCGACCAGAATCTGGACACCACGAACTTCGACGAGTTGCGGGCCGTCTCGGCGACCTGGTTGCGGGGCCTCTACAACGTGCAATTCACCGACCAGGACGACGTGGTCAGCTAATCCGGGATGCGGAAGCTCATGGCCGCCGCCAGTCCCGGCTATGGCACCGTGCTGAGCCTGAAATTCGGCCACAAGCAGAGACTTCCAGCCGCTGGTAGCAGTGCGATACCCTGGAGAATCCCGTCCAACGGGGCACGGACGGCCTACCCGGCGAGAACGAAACGTGGTCGAACGAATTCCGCACACTGCAACACTGCGACACCGTTGAACGCCGTGGCGGTCCGATAACCCGCGAACCCCGGCTTCCAGCTCCGGTGCGGTCAGTCGCGCCACAGGGTGTTGATCTCGTCGCGGAAGCTCGGCGGCAGGGCGCGGACGCCGTGAGCATCCACATCAACATGGGCTCAGGCAGTGTCACCAACGGGCACGGCTCGTTCACATGATCACGGAACCTGAGCATTCACGTGATCAACAAGAGCCGTGCCCGTCTTTTATCCAGGGTGGTCAACAGACTTTGCTGGAGTCCCTCACGTCGTCTGATCCGGCTCAGCGGGTCCAGACTGGTTCGGTTTCCGGGGGTTTGCGTAGTACGTCCATTGCTCGGTGTACGGCCACCGCGTCCAGTTCTGGAGGAAGTAGGCCAGCGTCGCGGATGTGCTCCAGCAGGTCCGGATCTGGCGCCAGGTGGTGGTGTTCCAGGTAGTACGCAACGGTGTCCGGCCAAATCCAGGTGCCGTCGGTGCGGAAGCTCATTGGAACGACCGCTCCACGGGTGGAATCGACGACGTCGTCCAGAGTGGCCGTCGTGATCATTAGGGCAGTGCCGGCGCGTAGGTAGTCGAGGATCTGGCCACGTTCGGCTTCATTGTTCATCAGGGGGTGGTCTGGGGCGAAGCTCGGGCCGGAAACCGGGTCCACCGCGTCGAAAACCCGCGCCACCGTGATTTCCGGCGCCTCGGTAGCAGCCCACAGGAGGGCACCGTAAGCTCGGGCCGCCCGCTGGTACGTGGGCACCGGGCCGACGACCGGCGTGACCTCGACCTGCGGAGCCGCTTCACCGGCGGCGACGAGCGCTTTCTGCAGCCGAGCGGTGAGCTCGGTTAGGTCGTCATCGTCGGCTTCGACGACGTAGACAGCTCGCGGCGGTGGGTACGGCGCGCCATCCGGGGACATTCGCCATGCACGCCACATTCCGTGCGCGGCCGGTTCTTCATCGAGGATCTCGATCAGTGCCGCCACGGCGGAATCGTCGGTGGAGTCAACGGAATCCGGCGGTTCGGCGCTGAACTGCCACACCAGCGGCGGATCGTCGATCATGGGTTCGATGCTTTCCAGGACGTCCAGCGATGCCCCCTCCGCCTCAAAGACGGTCGCGAGCACGCCCAGATCCTCCTCGGTGAGCGGCAGGACGTAGCGCGCGGCGGTGGATGCTACCGCGCGGGCAACCTCGTCGAACCGGTCGTCTGCGAGCCAGACACGAGCCTGCGTGACCAACTCGTCCGGTGCGAATCCGGCCTGTCGTAAAAGCACCTCGTGCAGCGCGGCCTTTACGTCTGCTTTCTGGTCAGGTGTGGTCATTTCCTTCTCCTCGAAACGTTGTCAGTACGAAAACTTATGCACCGGCGGCGAGGCAGTGCGCCGCATATCCGGCGCGCCCTCCAAACCCGCCTCGCGCACCCTTGCCGCCAGCTCTTCAGCACGCTCCCGCCCAGCCTCAACGGCCTCCAGTTCGGACAGACCGTCTCGCGAGGCTTGATGGAGCGTGACCGCAACCTGATCCACCACCAGATCAAACGCCACCCGCTCCGGCGGCTTCACACCCACAAACTGCGGAGCGAACAACAGCGGACTCACCAGCTCCGCAGCAGCCAACTGCAACCTCGCCACCTCGGCCTCCCTTCCCAGTCGCAGCACGCCACGCATCCCGCCAAGCACTGGTATCAAACCCAAACCCCTGTCCACGCGCCCATTCCATTCCTGCCGTAGCCGTCTTAGCCCCTCCCTCCTCTTGGGCCCGCACAACCCACTCCTTCAACCGCTCCTTATCTACCCCAGGCCGCTGAACCTGCTTCTCCGTTCCCGCATCAGCATCCTGCTGCCCGGAGGCGGCCACATCACCCGCAGCCGACCCCTGGTGGGCGGTGGCCTGGACCGTCGACGGCCCAGGCTGCGACTCACCCGGATACCCCTCTCCCGATTCCCGCTCCGAGGACCCATTCCCCACCGGTTCGCGCTGCCCGACACCCCCAACAGACGACGACACATCCTCAACACCACGTGCCGGCGGCGAGGCAGTGCGCCGCACATCCGGCGCGCCCTCCAAACCCGCCTCGCGCACCCTTGCCGCCAGCTCTTCAGCACGCAACAGATCCAGATCGCCAGCAACATCCCGCTCGCCAACACCGTCGGACGCCTCCCACGAGACTGGATCCTCGTCATC
>NZ_GL877879.1:33880-74191 GCF_000194155.1 Saccharopolyspora spinosa NRRL 18395 | reverse complement strand
GCAACCTGATCCACCACCAAATCAAACGCCACCCGCTCCGGCGGCTTCACACCCACAAACTGCGGAGCGAACAACAGCGGACTCACCAGCTCCGCAGCAGCCAACTGCAACCTCGCCACCTCGACCTCCGACCAACCCTCCGACTCGGCAAACCTCTCCCAATCCACCGGCAACAGATCCAGATCGCCGGCGACATCCCGCTCACCAACACCGTCAAACCCCTCCCACGAGAATGGATCCCCCTCATCCTCAAAATCAGGAGACCAGTGATCCAGAACCCCATGACCACGCCACGCCTCCCCCCAAGCCCCGGTATCAACCCCAAACCCCTGCCGATGCACCCACTCCAGTCCTGCCTCAGCCGTCCTGGCCCCTCCCTCCTCTTGAGCCCGCACAACCCACTCATTCAACCGCGCCTTATCTATCGCAGGCCGCTGAACCCGCTTCGCCGTTCCCGCATCAGCACCCTGCTGCCCAGAGGCGGCCACATCACCCGCAGCCGACCCCTGGTTGGCGGTGGCCTGGACCGTCGACGGCCCAGCCTGCGACTCACCCGGATACACCTCCCCCTCCTCCCGCTCCGAGGCCCCATTCACCGGCGACAAACCCAGAACGCCGCCACCATCGCCCTCACCAACGCCCCTTTCCCACACGAATGGATCCTCGTCATCCTCAAAATCAGCAGACCAGTGATCCAGAACCCCACGACCACGCCACGCGTCCCCCCAAACATTTTTGTTAACCCCGAATCCTTGCCCACGCACCCATTCCAGTCCTGCCTCAAGCGTCTTGGCCCCTCCCTCCTGTTGAGCCCGCAGAACCCACTCATACAGCCGCTCCTTATCTACCCCAGGCCGCTGAACCTGCTTCTCCTTCCCAGTCGCAGCACGCCACGCCTCCCCCCAAGCCTTGGTGTGAACACCAATCCCCTGTCCACGCAGCCATCTCCGTCCTGCCGCAGCCGTCCTGGCCCCTCCCTCCTCTTGAGCCCGCGCAACCCACTCAGCACGCCACGCATCCCACCAAACCGTTTTCCTAATCGCGACCCCGGCACCACCCCATTCTCAGGTCCTGGCCGCAGCCGTCCTGGCCCCTCCCTCCTCTTTAGCCCGCGCAACCCACTCGTTCAACCGCTCCGGCCGCTGACCCCGCTTCCCCTTCCCAGTCGCAACACGCCACGCTTCCCCCCAAGCCCCATTGTGAACCCCAAACCCTTTTCCACGCGCCCATTTCAGTCCTGCCGTAGCCGTCTTGGCCCCTCCCTCGTTTTGAGCCCGCGCAACCCACTCCTTCAACCACGCCTCCTTATCTATCGCAGGCCGCCGTACCCACTTCGCCTTCCCCGCATCAGCATCCTGCTGCCCAGAGTCGGCCACACCACCCGCAGCCGACCCCTGGTTGGCGGTGCCCTTCCCCAAGCCCCGGTGTCAACCCCAAACCCCTGTCCACGCACCCATTCCAGTCCTGCCTTAGCCGTCCTGGCCCCTCCCTCCTCTTGAGCCCGCACAACCCACTCATACAACCGCGCCTTATCTAGCCCAGACCGCCAAACCCGCTTCTCCGTCCCAGCCGCAGCACGCCATGCCTCCCCCCAACTCCTGGTATCAACCCCAAGCCCCTGTCCATGCAACCATTTCAGTCCTGCCTCAGCCGTCCTGGCCCCTCCCTCCTCTTGAGCCCGCACAACCCACTCATTCAACCGCGCCTTATCTATCGCAGGCCGCTGAACCCGCTTCGCCGTTCCCGCATCAGCACCCTGCTGCCCAGAGGCGGCCACATCACCCGCAGCCGACCCCTCAGCCGTCTTGGCCCCTCCCTCCTGTTGAGCCCGCAGAACCCACTCATACACCCGCTTCTTATCTACCCCAGGCCGCCGAACCCGCTTCTCCTTCCCAGCCTCAGCACGCCACGCATCCCACCAAACATTTCTCTTAACCCCGAGCCCCTGTCCACGCGCCCATTTCAGTCCTGCCGCAGCCGTCCTGGCCCTACCCTCCGCTTGAGCCCGTACAACCCACTCATTCAACCGGTCCTTAGCTACCCCAGGCCGCTGAACCTGCTTCCCCTTCCCAGCCGCAGCACGCCACGCATCCGCCAGCAACATCCCGCTCGCCAACACCGTCGGACGCCTCCCACGAGACTGGATCCTCGTCATCCTCAAGATCAGCAGACCAGTGATCCAGAACCCCACGACCACGCCACGCCTCCCCCCAAGCCCCGGTGTCAACCCCAAACCCCTGTCCACGCACCCATTCCAGTCCTGCCTTAGCCGTCCTGGCCCCTCCCTCCTCTTGAGCCCGCACAACCCACTCATACAACCGCGCCTACAGCGGACTCACCAGCTCCGCAGCAGCCAACTGCAACCTCGCCACCTCGACCTCCGACCAACCCTCCGACTCGGCAAACCTCTCCCAATCCACCGGCAACAGATCCAGATCGCCGGCGACATCCCGCTCACCAACACCGTCAAACCCCTCCCACGAGAATGGATCCCCCTCATCCTCAAAATCAGGAGACCAGTACCCCATGACCACGCCACGCCTCCCCCCAAGCCCCGGTATCAACCCCAAACCCCTGCCGATGCACCCACTCCAGTCCTGCCTCAACCGTCTCCGCCCCTCCCACCTGTTGAGCCAGCACAACCCACTCCTTCAACCGCTCCTTAGATCCTGGGCAGCAGCGCGGCGGCGTCCTCATCGTCGGTGTGGGGTGTCCAGACCTCCGGGAGCGTGGCCGGTGCTGGGAGGGGTGTGTGGGTGGGTGGGGCCGAGGCGGGTGGGGCCGGGGCGGGTGGGGGTCCGGGCAGGTTCTTCGCGGCTGCCTGGGTGGACTCCACAGCGAAGTACCCGCCGTTGTCGATGGTCACCTCGACTTCGGACAGTTTTCCTGGCAGGGCGGAGAAAAGGAAACGATGTTCGGTCCGGTCGGTGAGTGTGTAGATCGCTTTCCCGGCGCGGTAGACGTGGTAGGTGCCTTTCTTCTCGGTGGTGATCTCGCGGGTGGTGCCGCGGGTGGAGATCTGCACGCGTGGGTTCGACCAGGTGCCCGACGCCCCGCCGGAGGGGTCGAGTGTGCTGGTCTCGCCGGGAAGGAGCAGGTCCCCGCTGAGTTTGCCGTATTTATCGGTGTTCGCTCCGGACGCGCCGGCGTCCATCGTGGCCAGCCCGAGCAGCGCCGCGGTGCTCTTGCCGGTGTCGGAGTGGGTGAGTTCCTGCTCGGATTTCTGTTCCTGGGACAGCTCGCCGGTCGCGGTGAAGGAATCGACGTACTCGACCTCGGCGAACCGCAGGCGCACCGCGAGACCATGCTCGTCGTCCCAGACCATCCCGGTCTCGATCATCGCGGGGAACAGCACCGGGTCCCGCAGCAGCTCCGGTGTCATCGCGGTCAGGCCTTCTTCCCCGCCGAGCTGCCACAGCAGCTGCGCGGGCAGGGTCGCCGGGCGGATCCAGCCGTGACCGGCCGGCGCGCGCAGCGACAGTTGCGCACTGTCGGGGTCGGTGTCATCGGCGGGCTGCGGTGCGGGATGCGCCAGCACCGCGGCCAGCCAGGGAAACAACCGTTCGCTGCCGGGTAGTGCCAGCGGGATGACGTCCACCCCCCGCAGATCCCGCGGCAGCGGCCCCAGGTTGCTCGCGCCGCCCGCGGGCACGAGCCGGCCGCTGATACGCACCGGGCGTGGTACCGGCGGTGTGGTCGTGGTCAGGCCCCCCGGGATGGTGAACAGCGCCGTGCCCTCGCCGGTGAACCGCCGCTGGAGCGGGGCCCGGGTGTCCTCCCGCATCGCCGCCCACATCTCGATCCCCCGCTTCGGCGCGGTCAGCAGCACGGTGTTGAGCACCGCGTTGGGGGTCCACGCCCGGTACATCTCGACCTGGAACCAGGTCGGCCAGGTATAGGAATACGCGACCGCGTCGGTCCCGAGCACCCGCGATTTGAACGTCTCGCTTTCGGTGTCACGCCGGCCACGCGACCATTCCCTGCCATAACCCACCTGCGGGTGCGCGCCCGCCCGCCGCGTGTTACCCGCGAACTTACGGGCCACGAGCAGACCCACATCACCCCCGCCGCCGCCTGAGCGGGACACCGTCCGCCCCCATTTCTCGGTGTTCAGGAACGACGTGTCGGACTTGATCTCCTTGTCCGGTGTGGCCAGGGCATCCGGGGCGTACCGGGCACGAACGACGAACTCGATCGTTTCCGTGCCACCCCGATACGACCGGGCCGCCAGCAACGACGTCCCCGACGTCACCGAATGCCCGAACCGGGCACCCAACGCCGAGCCCGATGCCAGTTTCTCCACCGACCCCGCGATCCCGGTCGGGACCTCCAGCCAGCGACCCGAACCGAAACCGGGAGCATGCTCGGAAATCATGCTCTTGATCAGCCCAGCGACCTCGTGACCGTGGGAGATCTCGGTGACGATGGTCGGGCCCAGCGCCGCACCGGAAAGCACGAACTCCGGAGGATAACGCACCTCCGTCACCGGTTTCGGCTTCGCCGCCACCCCCTCGGGCAGGCCGAGATGCCGGGTCCGCGGGGGCTGCCCCACCACTGCCGGTTCCCGGACCGGGTGGGTATGCAACCGCTGCGCGACAGCGTCGGAGAGCAGGAACTCGACACCCCCGTTGACCGCGACCCGCTCCGTCGTCCCCACCGCGTCCGAGACCCCGTAACTGGTGACCTCGAACACCCCATGCGCCCGGTACAGGTGCGTCGGCCCGCTCGTCCTGCCGATCCGCCGGCGCGCGGTCCCCAGACCGTACGCGGTTGCGCTGTCCTCGCTGAACTTTCCCCGGCCGGTCAACGACGGAACCACATACGCCCGGCTCGACGCGCCCCCGAACAGCATCCACGCCGACCCACGCAACCGCCCCTCCCAGCCCCTACCCCGCATCTCCTGACCATCCAGCTTCAACCCGCCCTCGGCGCCCACCTCCAGATTCAGCTTGGCCGCAGCGGTCCCGACCGGACGCACATCGAACAACCGCAACCGCACCCGGCCCCCGGCCACCGGCACCCCACCCGGCCCCACCAACTCATCGAACTGCGCTTCCAGCGAATCCTCACCAGCGGTGTCCTGGTGTGCCGCACCCGCAAGACCCCGCAGCCGGGCTTCGATCGGCTCACTCAAGACCGTCGACGGTGTCGCCACACCCTGCGGCATCAGGAACTCGACGTTCACCTCAAACGGGTTACCGTCCTGATCGTCATAATCGAAATCCCTGACGACCGCACCGAGACCGCTTAGATCACCCTGCGGGGTCGTGGGCGCCAACGGCTCCGGAACCAGCACCCGCGCCCAACCGGCGACCGTGCCGGTCGCCGTCGTCGCACCACCGATCGTCGAAACAACCCCGAAACTCCCGACAGTGTCCGAGTCACTATCGGCGGTCAGGAAATCACCGGACAGTATGTCCAGCTCGATATCACTGCCGCCGGGCACACCAGAACGGTCCGCCCGCCCACCGAACAGACCCAGCCGGCGATACCACGGCCGCACCCACCCGGCCCCCGGCTCCACGTGCCCGGTCTCCGAGTCCACCCGCTCGGTCTCCGAGTCCGCCCGCCCGGTCCACGCCTCCGGCTGCCCGGCCCGCGACTCCACATGCTCGGTCCACGGCTCCGCCCGCTCCGACTCCACCTGCTCGACCTGCGACCCCGCCTGCCCGGTCTGCGGCTGGGGCTGCTGGGGCTGCGGGATGCTGTCCTTTACCGACACCGAGATCGACCAGGTCACCAGCCGGTCAAAGGTGACCGCGGGCCCCACGAACCTCGCCCGCCGGTGAACCTTGTGACTCTGCCCGAGAGTGCTGCTGTAACCATGCGAGAACTGCGCCGACACACTCGCGAGGAAACCCAGAGTCCGCCAGAAATCCTGCCGCTGGGTACCGATCGTGGCACCCGACTCGACACCGACCCGGTGCTTCGTACCGGCCTTCGCCTTCACCTCCCCCCGGATCGTGTTCCTCGCGGTGGCATCCACATTGGTCTTCCCGACCCTGCCGGTCCCGACCAGCGCACCCAACTCCGGCCTGACCTCGATCGTCACCAACCGGTCCCCGATCCGGACCGTCTCACTAGCACCACGCAACTCCCCACTGAACTCCCCGAACAACCCCGGCGCACCGAACGCCGACGACAACACCGTCTCCACCACCGACCGCATGTCATGGTTCAACGACCTCAGCTCATCCCCCACCACCTCACGCACCATCCGCCGCACTTCCGGAAGCACCCGCTCGATCCCCGGCGCCCGGTCCACCACACCACCACCGGTACTCTTACCCGCCGCCAGCAGGTCCGGCTGCCGACGCTGACCCACCGGAATCGTGATCTCCGGACGCTGACCGAAATCAGCCACGATCGACAACGCCAACCGCTCCGCGCTACCGGCAACCCGCCCCGCATCCCGCTTCCCCGCACCGATCTCCCCCACCGACCCGCTCACACCCGAACCCACCCGATCCACCAGATCACGGAAATCCCGACGCTCCCGCAACCCCGCAGGAACCACCAAGCCCTCCCCCCGCGCGCCCCGCTCCTCCGCGACCCGCAAAGCCGAATACGCCGCGGAAATCTCCTCAAGCCGAGCGAATTCCTCCACCGGCATCCACAAAAACACCTTCTCCCCCACGGTATCCGAACCCTCCAACTCCGGATCCGTGGAAAACCGCTCCACCCGCACATCCAGCACCGCCTCCACCAGCACCGCATCACCCTCGACACTGGCCACGGTCTTCGTCCCCGCACTGGAACCCAGAACCTGCGTCAGCGTCTCACCCGACTCCGCCGCACCCGACACCGTCAACGGCGTGACCATCGTGTACGCGCCCAGACCACGCCGCTGCTCGTCCAGTTCGGTCGCCAGCCCAGGACCCACACTCACCGACGCCTCAGCACTCGCCGACCGCACCACACTGGAATCCGATTTCCGATCCCCACCAGCGATCTGCCGCAGATTCACATCCGGGACAACACGACCGTCCACCCGCCGCACCGACCGCAACTCCGCGGACACCTCCAGCGACACCGTGTTCAGCCTCGCACCCGGCAACCGCAACGGACTCGACCGGTAACCCCCACCGGTGATCTCCCCGAACTTCACGATCACCGCGTCCTCGGCCAGCTCACGCGACACCGAATCACGAACCTCCACACCCGCCTTCGGCAACGGCAACCCACCCAGCACCCGCTCACGGATCCCCCGCACCGCCGCGGCCTGCGGCACCACGAACACCTCATGCAACGCCGAAGCCGGAACAGGCAACACCGCCCCACCCAGACCCGGGTTCACCACCGCCGGCGGCGTGTCCTCCCCGTAAAAACGGATCAGCGCCACATCACTGATCACCTCGCTCCGATACGTCCGCGGCGGATCCCCTCCCTCCCGCACATCGATCACGAACCGGCCATCCACAACGAAATGCCGCTCCGGAACCTGAACACTCTGCCGCTCAGCGGGCCGGCTGTTGATCCCCCGGGAAAACTCCGTCGTCGACACGACATTCCGCTGCTCGTTGGTCCCCAACGACGGCCGCACCGAAGGATTGAACACCCAACTCCGAGCCACACCACGAGTCGCCGCACCCAGCATATTCGGCATCACAGCAGGCAAAACATACTGCGGGCCCCCTTCCTGCCCGACCGTCCGGCTCGCATCAGCCGAGCGAATACCCCACTCAGTGAACCCCTCCCCCTTCACCAAAGGCACCGGCACCGCCGCAGTACGCTCAAACCTCAGATGCAACTCACGGGAACCGGCCTCGAACCGAATGCCCTCATCAGCAACACGCCGCAACGTCCTCGCGACCTGGGCCTCGGAGAACAACTCCTCAACCACCCCCCGCGCAGCCTCCCGCACACCCTCCGGCAAAGCCGCAAGAACATCCTCCGCATCCACCCTGCCCGCCTTCCAGACCTTCCCACTACCCATCGCACCCTCGGCCACATACGACGGCAGATCAACCTGCCGCACCGTCACATCCGCACGATCAGCCGCCACCCGAGCCGCAGCCACCGCCCTGACAGCCGAATCCACCGCTTCCGCAGTAGCACCACGCTCGTTCTCCACCCGGACACCGACCTCCGCGACACGATCACCCGCCTCCCGATCCGCCACAACCAGCCCGTCAACCCGCTCCCGCACAACAGCGAACTCAGCACCAGCAACCTCCACCCGCGCCGCCGCATCGACACGCTGGGCAAGCAACGCATCCCGCGCAGGCCCCTCGTCCTCGTGCTGGTCCCGCAGAAGCCGCACCTTCTCACGGGCCCCCCCTAAAGCCGCCCGTTTCTGAATCAGGTCCTGCCGGGCCGCATCAAGCTCGGCACGCAAGTCGGCCTGCCACTGCCTGGCCGCCATCAGGTCTCGCTGCGCGGCCGTCAACCTCTCCGCTTGCCGCTGAGCACGCCCCACACTCCCTGCGGCCGAGGTGGACTCCTCCGTCACCGCCTTGAGCAACGCATCGGTCTCAGCGGAATCAGCCGCCGTCACGGTCGTCGGCGGCACCTCCGGCACGGGCACATCCACCAAGCTGTAGATCTGACTGAGCTGGTCACCAGCAGTCGTGATCTCACGCCGCGCTTCGGCCACTTGCGCGGCCTGGCCGGATTCCCGCAGCAAAGCCAGATCCGCCAGCGGCTCCGCACGGAACCGCGCCGTCTCCGCCCGCAGGTGCACCCAGTGAGGACTCAGCCCAGGCAAGCCCGACGGCAAAGAAACATCAGAAGGACTCTGGCCTCGCGGCCACTCACCACTCCGGGTCGTCTCCCAGGCACCCTGCGAAACCGTCTCCGCCCGCAGGTGCACCCAGTGAGGACTCAGCCCAGGCAAGCCCGACGGCAAAGAAACATCAGAAGGACTCTGGCCTCGCGGCCACTCACCACTCCGGGTCGTCTCCCAGGCACCCTGCGAATAGTCAGGACGCATCATGGAGTGCTCATCCAAGTGCCAACCACCAACCATCGAGGCAAACGGCGTGGTTTCCGGACCGAACCACACAATGCCCCGCGTCCAGATCACCTCAACACCCGACGCCTCATCCAGCGCCTGCGCGAACTCCTCCGAGACCCCACAGGCATACAACCGGATCGACCGCTGCCCGCCCATTTCCGACCGAACTAAACCAGCCAACTGCTGGGCATCCGCACTCTCGCCGCCGATAAGCACTCCACCTCGTCCATCACCTTTCACCACCACCGCCAACACGCCATCCTCAACCGGCAAACCACGCGTTACAACACGGAGGTCCTCCCCCAAATCGGACGGCGACACCGCAATCCCCGCCGGAATCTCCGCTACGTCCCAACCCACCGCCTGCTCAGACACTCCACTGTCACGAAGCGCCGACACTGCCGACGGCAACGGAACGTCCGGCATCACAACCTCAGCCGACTCAGCCCCCACCAAACTCCCGACAGCAGAAGAAGAATCTCCCTCACCAGACACCGACTCCTGCGCGTCCCGCAACCACTCCTCAGCCGCCCGCATCCCCCGCAACCTCGACCCAATCCGCTGCAACTCCACCGGGGTCCAGCTTTCCTGCTGCACCGCCGCCCTCGCAACCGCGACCTGAGCACGCACATCCGGACGGAAATCCGCTGGCAACGCCGCCAAATGCTCCTCCATACGCCCGACCAACCCCGCCAACTCAACAACCTCAGCCGGCTTAACAACCTCAGCCGACTCAGCCCCCGCCAAACTCCCAACAGCAGACAAAGAATCTCCCCCACCAGACACCAACCCCTGCGCGTCCCGCAACCACTCCTCAGCCGCCCGCATCCCCCGCAACCTCGACCCAATCCGCTGCAACTCCACCGGGGTCCAGCCTTCCTGCTGCACCGCCGCCCTCGCAACCGCGACCTGAGCACGCACATCCGGACGGAAATCCGCTGGCAACGCCGCCAAATGCTCCTCCATACGCCCGACCAACCCCGCCAACTCAACAACCTCAGCCGGCTTAACAACCTCAGCCGACTCAGCCCCCGCCAAACTCCCAACAGCAGACGAAGACCCTTCCTCACCAGACAACGCCGCAACCCGCCGCTCCGCAGCGACCCGAGCAGCCTCCAGCTTCGACTCGATCTTGCTTAACCTCGCCTGGTTCGCCTGGATACGATTCTGCAGCCCTTTCCGCTGGCTCCACAAACCCGCATCCGACTCTGGCAATGCCTCCAACGAAGCCTGGCTGGACTTATCCTCCTCCAACAACGCCCGCAACTGCGCAGCCCGCTTACGGCGCCTGCTGTTACGAATTATCTGCCTTTCTTTATCCCGCCCGATACTGTCCCGGTACCTGTTCTGCGCTGCTAAATGGGCTACTCTCTCGGCCTCCTTGGCGCCCGCAATCGCGTTCAACTCCGTCTGCGTATTCTCTTTGCTCTTCTGTAGCGCCTCCCACTGCGCCCGATTAGCCGCATCCGCATCCGACAAGTCCGCCCAATCCGCCTGCAGAACCGACTCCCACTGCCTCCGCCTAGCCGCATCCGCATCCGACAACTCCTCCCAATCCGCCTGCAGAACCGATTCCGGCAGCCCCGCCAACGAAGCCTGGCTAGACGTAGCCGTCTCCAGCGACGCCTCCAGCTGCTTAACCCGCTCAACCAACGCCGCCTTCCGGTGGGCTCTCTTCGCCCTGAGATTTGCCGCGTCCCTAGCCCTCTCTTCCGCAGACTTCTGGCGTCGTCGTGATGTGCCCGTCCACTTGATCACCGGGGTCGGGTGTGCTTCCTCCGCATAACGGCGCACAGTCGAGCCGTTGACCCCCGCCCGCAACTCCGAACCGTGCTCGACCAACCCCCCGTCGGAAGAACGGAGGAACCAACGGCCAGTTCCCTCGCCATTGACGAACTTCGGCAACACGCGACCATCGAGCGTCACAATCGTTTCCGTAGCGTGAATCGCAGCATCGTCGGTCTGCCACACGTCGACATCAGTCACCCACAACTTCTCCGCGCCCAACGCGTCCGCGAACCGATCCGCAAACGAGGCCCCACCCTCCACCGGCCGTCGCAACGCACCACAACCCAAAAACGCGACAGGCAAGCCCGGCACAAAACGCTTGTCCGCTCGCACCCGCTTAGCGAAATCCTCAGGCGTTTCCAATCGGCCGTCCGGCAACACCGCCCACTCATCCGGGCTCACATGCGCACCCACCACCTGCACACCCCGCAAACCTCGCGCCCCCCTCACCGCGCGCTCAACCATCCAGCTATCACCCTCCAAAAACATCACCGGCTCCACACGCAACCACTGCTCGGCCGCCCGCATCCCCCGCAGCTTCGAACCCATCCGCTGAAGCTGCTCCGGGCTCCAGCTTTCCTGCTGCACCGCCGCCCTCGCAGTCGCGATCTGGGCACGCACATCCGGACGGAAATCCGCCGGCAACCCCGCCAAACTCTCCTCCACACGCCCAATCAACCCCTCCAACTCAACAACCACAGCCGGCTTAACAACCGCCGTATTCCCCGCCTGAATCTGCTCCGACCGAGAATTCTGCAAATACTCCTCGACCGCCGCCCGCAGCCCCTCCACCTTCGGCCCGATCTGCCGTAGCTCCTCCGGGGTCCAGCTTTCCTGCTGCACCGCATTCCTCAACTCCGCGACCTGGGCACGCACATCTGGACGGAAATCCGCCGGCAATGCCGCCAAATGCTCCTCCATACGCCCGACCAACCCCGCCAATTCAACGGCCGAAGCCGGCGTAGCCGCCGGCATGCTCCCGGCAGCAGACGATTCCGCAACCGGCCTCTCCTGAGCAGCCAACTCCACCTGCACCGCCGCGATACGCCCCGGCAGCGCCTCCCACTCCTTCCGCAGACCTGCCTGCGTCTCCGACAACGCATCCGGGTCCACTTGCAGAACCCACTTCCACGCCTGCAACGCCCCCAACGCCGCCTGCCGAGCCTGAAGCTGCTCCAGCGCCCCCCGCAACCGCGCAACCCGCGATTCCCGCTCCTCCTTCTGAGCCTTCTGCGCCTTCTCCGCCTTCTGCGCCTTCTGAGCGATAAGCTGCTCTACCGACGCCTCCACCACCGCAAGCCGCTCATCCAAACTCTTCTCCTCGGCTCCGGCGTGGATGGTCAGTCCGGTGCCCTCCGTACCCAGGCTTTCCGCCAGCGACTGGGAAAACTCCACAACCTGGTCCTGATGATCATCGCCGAGCTCGTGGTGCTTGGCCGCGACCAGCGCCACCACATCCTCCAGCGACACGGCAGCATCCCCACGAGCCAACCCCTCGATGTCATGCGTGCCGTGCACAATCCGCCGCGCCGCCAATTCGTCATCACCAGACCAGCCCACCTCCCTCGCTCGACCGATCTCCCCACGCACATCCGCCACCGACGACTTCAACGACGACACACTGCCGCGCGAATCGCCCAAATCAAGCCAAGACTCCGACACGTCCGAATCCGACGACGACTCCATCGACTCCAACGAGTCGCCAGCCAGGAACTCCTCATCGGACCGCGCACTCCGACCACCAAACTCCCGCAATCCACTGGAGCGGTGCGATTCCGACGGCTCCGCGTCTCCCCTCAAGCGATCAAGCCGCTCCAGCAACTCTGCCCGTTCCGCCTCGTCGGAGACGCTCTCGGTGTCGTCGGTCTCCGCATCACTCGATACATCCTCAGTGGACTCCGACAGCAAGTCCCTGCCCGGCTCCGGCCCCGCGCCCGCAATCACGGCCGATGCCGCGACCTTCAGATGATGCAGTCGCTCCAGGAACGGCAGCCGATTCCATATCTGACCGCCATTCGTCAGCAGCCGATGCGCGACCGCCTTCCGCGATTGATCATCCTGCACTCCCCCAAAGTGCAGGTCTACGTAAGCGAACGCACGGCCCACATGATCTCGACCGTGCAGAGCTTCCAACTGCCCTAACCCGTCGTCTGCCGCCTCGAAAATCTTCCACATTTCCCACATCGCGTTATTTCGTCGCCGCTCCCGCACCTCCCGAGCAGCAGCGGCAGCTTCCTCTGCCCGACGACGGATCGTCTTGACATGCAACTGCGGCTTAATATCCAACCACTGCTTGATCTTGCTTTCATATTCGTTCCACAGGTTAGTGCCTGTCTCCGGCCCCGCCTCCGCCATAATCTGCCGCAGAGACTCCACCGAATCTTTCAAATCGGAGGTCAGCTGGCGCTTGACATCACGAAGAACATCGCGAACCCATTCCCGAGATCTGTTGAACTGATCTCCCCAATCGGGGGCGTCGGAATCCTCGCGGAGCGCGTCCTCACGTGCCGCGTTCTGCAGCATCCGTTCGACAGCATGATCGTCCGGCAAACCGCTAAGCGCCTTGCCAACCGCCATGCGCCGCCATTTCACCTGCCGTTCTTTAGATCTCTCGTTTCCAGGCTCCTGGGGCGCCGAGCCGGAAAGCAAGTTGTCGGCAGTACTCGGGTCCGCACCGCTACTCAGGTCACCAGCCAGGTAACGGACCAGTTTCGACCGCAACTCCCGCGACTGCTGATCACCCTGCGGGTTCGGCAGGTTCGGCGGGGTCGTCATCAACTCGTGTGCCATCACATCCCGGAACTCCTTGAGTTTCCCCCCGGCCAACTGCCGCAACGCCATACCGGCATCCGCGAACGTCCGATTTACCGAATCAATCCGATGAATAACGCTAGGCTCTAGCTCATCATCGACCCCGCGCACCATCGGGGCACGATCCCGCCGCAACGGTGTCGGGTCATTTTGGCTCTGCTCCCGCTCCCCCCGAAGAACAGCGGCAGCTTCCTCTACTTCCGCTACCCAACGACGGATCGTATTGGCTGGCTCGTTTTCAGGTTCCGACCACTTCGCGATCTTGGCTTCATATTTGTTCCGCTGGTCAGTGTCTGCCTCCGCCTCCGCCAAAGTCTGCCGCAGCGACCCCACCGCAGCTACCAAATCTGAGCGCAGCTGCTGCCTGACATCATCAAGAACTTTGCGAGTCCATTCAGCACCCCTGTTGAACCGAGCCCTCAAGGTTTCCTTGCTGTAATCCTCGCGGAGTGCGTCCGCAAATGCCTCCTTTCGCAGCACCCAGTTGACAGCAACATCGTCCGGCAAACCACTAAGCGTCTTGCCAACCGCCACGCGCCGCAGATACGTCCGCATTGCCTCAGATCTCGCGTTTCCAGGCAACGGGGCCATCGCGGCGGAAAGCAAGCCCTCGGCAGCACTCAAGTCCGGACCGCCACCCAGGTCACCAGACAGGTAACGGACCAGTTTCGACCGCAAGTCCTGCACCTGCTGGGCATCCCGCGGGTTCGTCATCAACTCGTGTGCCATCACATCCCGGAACGGCTGCGACTCTTTGAGAGACCCCAAGACCTCGTCCGCGGCAGCGTACAAACCGTCCACGACACCTTGACCTTGCTGGTCGGCCAACTGCCGCAACGCCCTACCGGCATCCGCGAACGTCCGCCTTACCGAAACAACCTCAGAAATAACGCGCAGCGCTGGATCATCATCGACCCCGCGCACCATCGGGGCCACAACCTCCGCCTGATTCCCACCATGATCCGCCTGCCTACGCGTCTCTTCCGCTCTCGCCTCCTCGAATGCGCCGGGCGGCAAACCACTCACCGCCACGCCGAAATCAGGGTCACCGGCCAGGTAACCGGCCAGTTCCCCCCGCACCGCCTGAGCACCACGCCAGTCACCCGGATGCTCACCCAACCACTGCGCCAACACAACCCGGAACCGCCCGGACACCGCCAGCGGCCCCAAAATCCCGTCCGCATCAGCCAACAACCGGTCCACAGCACCACGACCCGCAATCCCGGCCCACTCATCCAACTGCGCCTCGGCCCGCTCGTACCGCTTATCACCACGCCAGTCACCCGGATGCTCACCCAACCACTGCGCCAACACAACCCGGAACCGCTCCGACACCTTCAGCGGCCCCAAAATCCCGTCCGCATCAGCCAACAACCGGGCCACCGCACCACCACCCGCAATCCGGTCCCACTCATCCAACTGCGCCTGGGCCCGCTCGTACCGCTCATCCCAGTCCCGCACCGCCAACTCACGTAGTTTTCGATTCAACTCCACGGTGCCCTCGCCATCCCCCGGATGACTCAGAATGTGGTGCGCCATCACATTCCGCAGACCCTCATGGCCTCCAAGAGCTCCCATGCTCGACTGCACTTCAACCATCAATTGGTCGACTGGCAGCCCCTGCTCGCGCATACTGTCCAGCCCAGCGTTCGCGTTACCGATCAACTCACTCAGCTCGGCTGCCGCAGAAGACTCCCCTGAGCGCCCCGCTGCCTGATCCTCCGGTGCCGCGAGCTTCAGATGATGCAGTCGCTGCAGGAACGCCTGCGCATCCGCTATCTGACCACCATTCGTCAGCAGCCGATGCGCGACCGCCTTCCGCGATTGATCATCCTGCATTCCCCCGAAGTGCAGGTCTACGTAAGCGAACGCACGGCCCACATGATCTCGACCGTGCAGAGCTTCCAACTGCGCTAACCCGTCGTCTGCTGCCGTGAAAATCTCCCGCAATTCCCAAGTCGCGTTAGTTCGACGCAGCCACCCAACAGCAGCGACAGCTTGCTTTGCTCGGGTGCGGATCGTGTTGACACGAACCCCTTTTAGATCCGACCACTTCGCGATCTTGTCTTCATATTCTTTCCGCAGTTCAGGGTCTGTCGCCGCCTCCGCCAAAATCTGCCGCAGGGACCCCACCGCAGCTTGCAAATCGGCGATCAGCTGCGGCTTGAGATCATCAAAAACTTTGCGGCCCCAATCCTCAGACCTGTTGAACCGATTTCCCAAATCGGCGGTGGTGTAATCCCTGTGAAGCGCGTCTTCTAATGCCTCGTTTCGCAGCACCCGTTTGACAGCAGCATCGTCCGGCAAACCACTAAGCGCCTTGCCAACCGCCACGCGCCGCCGATACACCTGCATTGCGTCAGATAGACTGCGTCCAAGCCCCGGGGCCACTGTGGCGGAAAGCAAGTCCTCGGCACTCAAGTCCGCACCGCCACCCAGGTCACCAGACAGGTAACGGACCAGTTTCCACCGCAAGTCCTGCACCTGCTGATCATCCCGCGGGTTCGTCAGCAACTCGTGTGCCATCACATCCCGGAACGGCCGTGACTCCTTAAGAGACCCCAAGACCTCGTCCGCGGCAGCGTACAAACCGTCCACGACACCTTGACCTTGCTGGTCGGCCAACTGCCGCAACGCCCTACCGGCATCCGCGAACGTCCGCCTTACTGAACTAACCTCAGAAATAACGCGCAGCGCTGGATCATCATCGAGCCCGCGCACCATCGAGACAGCAATGGCCCCAGCGTCCGCCTGATTCCCAGCACCACCCCCCTGCCAACGCTGCTCTTCCGCTCTCACCGCCTCGAACACGTCGCGAGTCAAACCACTCACCGCCAGGCCAATGACAGGGTCACCCGCCAGGTAACCGGCCAGTTCCCCCCGCACCGCCTGGGCACCGCGCCAGTCACCCGGATGCTCACCCAACCACTGCGCCAGCACAACCCGGAACCGCCGCGACACCTTCAGCGGCCCCAAAACCCCGTCCGCATCAGCCAACAAGCCGGCCACAACCTCACGACCCGCAATCCCGGCCCACTCATCCAACTGCGCCTCGGCCAGCTTGTACCGCTTATCCCAGTCCCGCACAGCCGTCAAATTATGTAGTTGGCGCTGCTCCCGCAACACCGGAACAGCGGCGGCAGCTTCCCCTGCCCGGCGGTGGATCTCGTTGACCCCCGTATGCTGATTAATAGGCAACCACATCGCGATCTTGGCTTCATATTCGATCCGCAGGCCAGTGGTTGTCTCCGCCTCCGCCAAAATCTGCCGCAGAGAATTCACCGAAGCTTCCAAATCGGATGTCAGCTTCCTCCTGACCTCACCAATAATTGGGGCGGCCCATGTCTTCCCCCTATTGAACCGAACTTCCAAATCGAGCCTGGTGTCGTAACGCCCAAGGAGCCCCTCCGCACGTGCCTCGTCTCGCAGCAACCGTTCGACAGCAGCATCGTCCCGCAAACCACTAAGCGCCTTGCCAATCGCCACGCGCCGGTGATAGCTCTGCCTCCCTCTAGACGCGACCGCGTCTATTCCAGGGACCGCGGTCACCGTGGCAGAAAGCAAGTTGTCAGCGGAACTCGAGTCCGCACCGCCACTCAGGTCACCAGCCAGGTAACGGACCAGTTTCCCCCGCAACTCCTGCACCTGCTGATCCCGCAGTTTCGGCGGGCTCGTCATCAACTCGTGTGCCATCACGATAAAGCCGCTGCAGCAACTCTGCCCGTTCCGCCTCGTCGAAGACGCTCTCGGCGTCGTCGATCTCCGCATCACCCGACACATTCTCAGCGGACTCCGACAGCAACTCCCTACCTGGCTCCGGCCCCGCGCCCGCAATCACGGCCGATGCCGCGACCTTCAGCTGATGCAGCCGCTCCAGGAACGCCTGCGCATCCCATATCTGACCGCCATTCGTCAGCAGCCGATGCGCGACCGCATCCCGCATTTGATCATCCTGCACTCCACCGAAGCGCAGATTGAACTCGCGGACCACCACATGATCTCGACCGTGCAGAACTTTCAGCCGCTCTAACCCGCCGTCTGCTGCCTCGAAAATCTCCCGCAATTCCTGTATCGCGTTATTTCGGCGCTGCTCCCGCAATCTCTGGACAGCAGCGACAGCTTGCTCTGCCCGGCTGCGGATCTCTTTGAGCTTCGTCTGCGAATGAATATTCAACCAGTTTCTGATCTTGGCTTCATATTCGTTCCGCTGGTCAGTGTCGGACTCCGCCTCCGCCAAAATCTGCCGCAGCGACCCCACCGCAGCTTCCAAATCGGAGATCAGCTGGCCCTTGACCTCAACAACAACTTTGTTAGCCCAATTCTTAGATCTGTTGAACCGAGCCCCCAAAGCGACGGCGTTGTAACTCCCGCGAAGCGCCTCCTCATGCGCCTCGATTCGCAGCACCCGTTCGACAGCAGCATCGTCCGGCAAACCACTAAGCGCCAGGGCAACGGCCACGCGCCGCACTAGCATCTGCTGTCCTTCAGACTTCTTGTCTCCAGAGATCGGAGTCGCCGTGGCGGAAAGCAAGTTGTCGGCAGTAGTCGGGTCCGCACCGCCACTTACTCACGTAGTTTTCGATTCAACTCCACGGTGCCCTCGCCATCCCCCGGATGACTCAGAATGTGGTGCGCCATCACATTCCGCAGACCCTCATGGCCTCCAAGAGCTCCCATGCTCGACTGCACTTCAACCATCAATTGGTCGACTGGCAGCCCCTGCTCGCGCATACTGTCCAGCCCAGCGTTCGCGTTACCGATCAACTCACTCAGCTCGGCTGCCGCAGAAGACTCCCCTGAGCGCCCCGCTGCCTGATCCTCCGGTGCCGCGAGCTTCAGATGATGCACCCAGTGAGGACTCAGCCCAGGCAAGCCCGACGGCAAAGAAACATCAGAAGGACTCTGGCCTCGCGGCCACTCACCACTCCGGGTCGTCTCCCAGGCACCCTGCGAAAAGTCAGGACGCAACATGAAGAGCTCATCCAAATACCAGCCGGAAACCGTGGAGGCAAACCCATTGGTCTCCGGACCGAACCACACAATGCCCCGCGTCCAGATCACCTCAACACCCGACGCCTCATCCAGCGCCTGCGCGAACTCCTCCGAGACCCCACAGGCATACAACCGGATCGACCGCTGCCCGTACACGCTCCGCCGAATCAAGATAGCCAGCTGCGAGGCATTCGCACTCTCGCCGCCGATAAGAATTCCACCGCGCCCATCACCTTTCACCACCACCGCCAACCGGCCATCCTCAACCGGCAAATGACGCGCTGCAGCACGGAGGTCCTCGTCCATATCGGACGGCGACATCATAATCCCCGCTGGAATCTCCGCTACGCCCGAACCCAACACCTGTTCAGACATCCCACTGTCACGAGGCTCCGACGCAGCCGGCGGCAAGGGACCGTCAGAGGGGGACTGTCCTGGTGGCGAATCGTCCCTCCGAGTCGTATTCCAGGTGACGTTGAATTCCGGACGCATCATGAGGAGATCATCCAAGTACCAACCATTGGCCTCCGGACCGAACACATTGCCGGGTGCCCAGATCACCTCGACGCCCAACGCCCTATCCAGGGCCTGCGCGAACCCTTCCGAGGCCCCCTGGGCATCATACAGCCGGATCGACCTATTCCCGCGCACTCTCCCTCGAATTAAACTAGCCAACTGCGAGGCATCCGCACTCTTGCCGCCGATAAGCACTCCACCGCGTCCATCACCCTTGACCACTACCGCCAACCGGCCATCCTCAACCGGCAAACCACGCGCCACAACACGAACATCTTCGTCCAAATCGGACGACATCATGATCCCCGCCGGAATATCCTCTGGCGACTGAATATTCCGCAAATGCTCCTCGACCGCCGTCCGCACCGCATCCAGCTTCGCCCCGATCCGTTGCAGCTCCTTTGGGGTCCAGCCTTCCTGCTGCACCGCATTCCTCACAGCTGCGACCTGAGCACGCACATCCGGACGGAAATCCGCTGGCAACACGCCCAACCAACCCCGCCAACTCAACAACCTCAGCCGGCTTAACAACCTCAGCCCGCACAGCCCCTGGCAAGCTCACGGTAGGAGACCCACTAGCAGACGAAGACACTCCCCCATCAGATGGCTCCGCAGCCCGCGCCTTCTTCCTCCAGTAAGACTCACGCGAGCGTACGGCGTCCCGGCCGCGCCTCCGCTTATCGTCCGCCACAATCGTGTCCAACTCCGCCTGCGCCTTCCCTTTATCCCGCTGCAGCGCCTCCCACTCTTCCCGCAAAGCCGCATCAAACCCCGGCAATGCCCCCTCCGCCGCCATAACCTCCGCAAACCCCGGCAACGCCTCCAACGAAGCCTGGCCAGCCTCGGCCTCCTCCAGCAACGCATTCGCCTGCGTAACCCGCGCCTCCCGATTCCTCTTCTTACGGGCCGACCACTCTCTGAAATTCGCCGCTTGCTTTGCCTTCCTGACCTTCTCGTCCGCCACAATCGTGTCCAACTCCGCCTGCGCCTTCCCTTTATCCTGCTGCAGCGCCTCCCGCTCCCGCCCCTGCAACGCCTCCAACCCCGGCACCCGATCCGCCGGTCCAGCTCCGGCCCGGATGGTCGGCCCAGTGCCCTGCGTACCCAGATTTTCCGCCAGCAACTGGGAGAACTCCACAGCCTGGTCCTGGTGATCATTGCCGAGTTCGTGGTGCTTGGCCGCGACCAGCGTCACCACATCCTCCAGCGACACGGCAGCATCCCCACGAGCCAACCGCCGGACGTCATGCGTGCCCTGCACAATCCGCCGCGCCGCCAACTCGTCATCACCAGACCAGCCCCCCTCCCTCGCCCGATCGATCTCCCCACGCACATCCGCCACCGACGACTCCGAGTCGCCAGCCAAGAACTCCTCATCGGACCGCGCACTCCGACCACCAAACTCCCGCAATCCACTGGAGCGGTGCGACTCCGACGGCTCCGCGTCTCCCCTCAAGCGATCAAGCCGCTCCAGCAACTCTGCCCGTTCCGCCTCGTCGGAGACGCTCTCGGTGTCGTCGGTCTCCGCATCACTCGATACATCCTCAGTGGACTCCGACAGCAAGTCCCTGCCCGGCTCCGGCCCCGCGCCCGCAATCACGGCCGATGCCGCGACCTTCAGATGATGCAGTCGCTCCAGGAACGGCAGCCGATTCCATATCTGACCGCCATTCGTCAGCAGCCGATGCGCGACCGCCTTCCGCGATTGATCATCCTGCACCGCGATTGATCATCCTGCATTCCCCCGAAGTGCAGGTCTACGTAAGCGAACGCACGGCCCACATGATCTCGACCGTGCAGAGCTTTCAACTGCGCTAACCCGCCGTCTGCTGCGTCGAAAATCTCCCACAATTCCTGTATCGCGTTATTTCGGCGCCACTCCCGCACCTCCCGAACAGCAGCGACAGCTTCCGCCGCCCGGCTGCGGATCTCTTTGACACGCGTAGCCGAATGAATACGCAACCACTTCTCGATCTTGGCTTCATATTCGTTCCGCTGGTCAGTGTCGGACTCCGCCTCCGCCAAAATCTGCCGCAGCGACCCCACCGCAGCTTCCAAATCGGAGATCAGCTGGTCCCTGACCTCAGCAACAACTTTGTTAGCCCAAGCCTTAGATCTGTTAAACCGAGCCCCCAAAGCGGCGGCGACGTAATCCTCGCGAAGCGCGTCCTCATGCGCCGCGTTCCGTAGCAGCCGGTCGACAGCAGCCTCGTCCGGCAAACCACTAAGCGCCAGGGCAACGGCCACGCGCCGCCCTAGCATCTGCTGTCCTTCAGAGTACTTGTTTCCAGGGATCGAGGTCACCGTGGCGGAAAGCAAGTTGTCGGTAGTAGTCGGGTCCGCACCGCCACTCAGGTCACCAGTCAGGTAACGGACCAGTTTCGACCGCAACTCCCGCGACTGCTGATCACCCTGCGGGTTCGGCGGGTTCGTCATCAACTCGTGTGCCATCACATCCCGGAAGGGCTGCGACTCCTTGAGAGCCCCCAAGACCTCGTCCGCGGCGGCGTACAAACCGTCCACGACATCTTGACCTTGTTCGCCGGCCAACTGCCGCAACGCCATACCGGCATCCGCGAACGTCCGCTTTACCGAACTGACCTCAGAAATAACGCGCAGCCCTGGGTCATCATCGACGCGGCGCACCATCGGGGCAGCAGCCTCCGCCTGGTCGCCAGCACGGTCTGCTTGCCAACGCGTCTCTTCCGCTTTCACCGCCTCGAATGCGCCGGGCGGCAAACCACTCACCGCCACGCCGATTGCAGGGTCACCGGCCAGGTAATTGGCCAGTTCCCCCCGCACCGCCTGAGCACCGCGCCAGTCACCCGGATGCTCACCCAACCAGTGCGCCAGCACATTCCGGAACTGCTCCGACACCGCCAGCGGCCCCAAAATCCCGTCCGCATCAGCCAACAACCGGTCCACAGCACCACGACCCGCAATCCCGGCCCACTCATGCAGCTGCGCCTCGGCCCGCTCGTACCGCTCATCCCAGACCAACAGTGCCGGGCCTTTCCGGCTCTGCTCCGGCAATCCCCGGAGAGCAGCGGCAGCTTCCTCTACTTCCGCTACCCGACGACGGATTGTTCTGACATGCACCCCTTTTAGATCCAACCACTTCGCGATCTTGGCTTCATATTCGTTCCGCTGGTCAGTGTCGGACTCCGCCTCCGCCAAAATCTGCCGCAGCGACCCCACCGAAACTTGCAGATCGGAGCTCAGCTGCTTCTTGACATCACCAAGAACTTTGGCACCCCAATTCTTAGCTCTATTGAACCGCGCTCCCAAGGCGGTGGAGGTGTAATCACTGCGAAGCGTGTCCTCAAGTGCCTCGTTCCGCAGCAACCGGTCGACAGCAGCATCGTCCTTTACCGACCCAAACTTAGAAATAACGCTCAGCGCTGAATCAACAACACCCCCACGCACCATCGGGGCAGCAACAGCCGCCCGATTCCCAGCACCACCCTCCTGCCAACGAGCCTCTTCCGCTCTCACATTCTCGAACGCGTAGCGAGGCAAACCACTCACTTCGACGCCAAGGTCACCAAGGTCACCGGCCAGGTAACCGGCCAGTTCCGCACGCATCGTCTGAGCACCGCGCCAGTCACCCGGGTGCTCACCCAACCACTGCGCCAGCACAACGCGGAACTGCTCCGACACCTCTGTCCGGCGGCGGCGGATCCTGCCGGTCCTGCCCGGAACCCACTACCCCATCGGAATGTGCCGGCAGCGGCGCGCCCGGCCGATCCTGCCCCGAACCCACTACCCCATGGGAATACACCGGCGGCGGGGTGCCCTGCCTGTCTTGCTCGAAGCCCACTACGCCATCGGGATGTGCCGGCACGGGTGTGCCCTGCCGGTCCTGCCCGGAACCTGGCACGACCGGGACATCACGAGTCGGCTTCCCGCCCGGCACGCTGCCGTCGGCACCCTCCTTACCGCTCTCCTCCAACACCCCGAACCAATGCTCATGAACACCCACCCCGACCACAGGCCCCAGCTCGGCCACCATCGGACCGAACCACGCAGCCTGTGCGGGTTCCGGCGGCGGCATCAACCCCGGCTTCCCGGCATTCCAGTCATCCAGCCACGTCCACGGATCACGACCCGCAATCCCGGCCCACTCATCCAACTGCGCCTTGGCCCGCTCGTACCGCTCATCCCAGTTCGGCAACGCCGCCTCGCGGTTCGCAAGCGTGTCCACCTCCGCCTGCACCGTCGCGATACGCCCCGACAGCTCCTCCAATTTCGCCTGCCGAACGTGATCCCACGCCCGCTCCTGCGACTTCTCCAACTCTGCCTTCTGAGCCTCCAGATCCTCCAGCCTCGCCCGCCCGGGCGGCCTCAGCCGCCCGGCACCGAACCCAAGTCACACCTCTCACAACAAAAGCACGGCTCCTTCAAACAGCAAAGTTCACCACGCCACTCGAATTCACGAAGGCGTCGCTTTCGACGGATATGCTCGCGAGTGAATGGGGAACTACAGCACGTATTCATACTCACGAGCCAAAGCGCATGACGCGGAGTTCGAACGGTGCGGTCTCGATAAGCGGCTGCGCACGCCCGTCCATCGGGTCAAAAAGCCGGACACCATCCGCATCGTTCACAGCCACCAACAAATGCCCGACACTCTCCCGACCCCGGACATCCCTCCTACGCAACCACACCAACACCTGGGTCTGCACCGGAAAAGAAGCGATCTCCTCCAACACCCCGAACCAATGCTCATGAACACCCACCCCGACCACAGGCCCCAGCTCGGCCACCATCGGACCGAACCACGCAGCCTGTGCGGGTTCCGGCGGCGGCATCAACCCCGGCTTCCCGGCATTCCAGTCATCCAGCCACGTCCACGGATCACGGTTGGGCAAACCGAACGGCTGCTCACCAGGCGCTTTCGGGACCACCAGGGCCGCATCCAGCATCTGGTCACGCCAGTCACCACTGTCCTGGAAACTCCGGGTAGTACACGCGAACAACCAGCCACGCTCGGTCTCATCGGCCGGATCAGGAGAGACAAGCCCCACCTCACCGTCATAGCGGTACGCCAGCCACGCCTCCGCCTTCTCCACAGCCGCGGAGTATTCCTCCGCCGCGACCTCCCACGGCAGCAGCCCACCGACCGAATCACCCTGCCTGCGGTGGAAACGCGCCACCACAAGCTCAGCCACCTCGGTATCGTTCTGCTCCGCGACAGTCCCCCGTAGACCGTCGAGAAAGACCACAGCGCCATCCGCGTAGTCCGCATACAACAGGTGACCGGCCAGTTCACGCCCGCCGAGCTGACGACGCAACCACACCACGGCCCGGGTCCCCACACCCCCGTCCACAATGGCCCCCGCCGCCTCCTCCCACGTCGCGCAGGTCACCACCTCCGCATCCGGGAAATACGACGCCAGCATCCGATCCCACCAACCCGGCACCTCACCAGCCGGATCCCACGGCAACGCCGACGCAGGCCAGCCACTCACCGCCGCATCCGTGGCGACCACACAGTTACCCGCGTTGACCCGCCAACGCCACGACCCCGGCGCAGACCCCGACACATTGATCGACTCATCCAGCGGACCGGCATTGGACGCGGGAAACGGCTCCGCCCCGTCCCGAGGCACGCAGATCGTCGCCGCCAACATCGGCTCGTCGGATTCCACGTAGCCGCAACCGAAGAACGCGGCCCGCTCCGTCGAGAGGATCGCCTCCTCACCCCTCAACACCACACGCGGACCATAAGTGTCCTGCAACCAGGAGCGTGCCCGCTCCGCGAGCTCGTTCATGCTGCTCCACCCCCTTACTCGCCAGACCATCTCCAGCGCAGTATGAGCCCGGTCGCACTCCCTCTCCAAGCCCCTTACCCGAACTTCAGGCGCAACCTGCCCGCCCGGTCTACTGTCTCCCTGGTGGTGTATGTGAGAGATGCCTGTCCGTGACAGCCGTCGATGCCCGACCGGTGACCAACTCTCGCACAACGCGAAGTAGCTGGTGCATGACCAGCACGTATGGCGTGTTCCTCGACCTGGACGTCGGCACGGGTGAGCACCATGCCGCGCGCCTGGTCCCGACCGGAAAGAGCCTGCACGATGCACCCCGGCCCACCAGCGAACCCAAGTTGCAAGCCGTGTTCGACAAACTCGCCGAACACTGTCCTCTGTTGGTCGTGGTCGACCAGTGGCACGTCTACGAACCTAGATCGGCCTGTTGATCATCATGCACGCGCAGCCAAACCCCTTACCAACACTTCCAAACCCCTTACCAACAGTGCCAAACCCGTTACCAGCAGTGCCAAACCCCTTACCAGCAGTTCCAAACCCGTTACCCGGGGTGGTTGGGGGGTCCACAGTTTCAATTGAAACTGTGGACTCCACCGCTGCGTGACGAGGTGGTCACGCAGCGGTGCGACGCGCCGAGACATCGGTCATCAGATGCTGGTCGATTGCAGCAAGGGGTAGGTTCTTGTGCGCATTTCGTCCTCGTATCTTTCGATCGCCTCGATCAGACCTACCCGACCGGCGGCTGCGTCGATCAGCGCTGTGGCGAGGGAACCGGCGTCTCGGAGGGCGCTGTTGGCGCCGTCGCCAAGCATGGGTGGCATCGCGTGGATGGCGTCGCCGAGAACAGTGACGTTGCTCGGCCGCCAAGCCGCGACAGGCCGGACAACACGGTTGGTCTTGGGCACGATCGAGCTTGGCAGGACGTTGGCCACCAGGTACTGCAACCCGGGATGCCAGTGGGCGACTGCACGCCGCATCACGTCGTGGAGAGAAGGCTTGGAACCGGAGAAGAAGTCCGTCCGGGAAAGTCCGATGCTTTCCACTGCGGGTTCGAGACTGACCGACACGTAGTCATCGACCTGTTCGAGCCACAGCCCTGGCGCCAATTCCCTCGCCGCGGCGAGGGAATTGCGGCGCGCCTCGAATACGCCTGCTGCCATGAGTGAGCCGAAGGGGTCCATTGTGATCACGAAGCTGTCGTCGAAGGCGTCTGGGAGTGTATGCCGGAGGGTGGGTGTCAGCGGCGCCTTCGACAGCAAGACGTGCTCGACGAGCACGTCGACTTCGGCATCCGGCAAGAGCTGACGCCGGACGACTGAGTTGATCCCGTCCGCGCCGATCAGTACGTCGGCCGTTACCTCTTCGCCGTCTGCGAGTTCGACAGCAACCCCAGCCGCGGACTGCTGGTATCCCCGCACCGGGCGTCCGAAGTGCACCACGTTCTCGATGCCGTGGAGCATGATCTGGCACAGCGCCCGGCGATGCACGGTGGTGTGCGGCACGATCGGGTCGTTCGGGGGCCCGATGTGGGGCTTTGTGGCGACCTCGTTGCCGCGATGGTCCTGGAGGACGAGGACATCCCGTCTTGGCGTGACGCGCGAAGTCTGAACGTACAACTCGTACAGATTGTCCGGCAGGCAGGTGCGCAGGCCCAGACCCCCGTCGGCGTTCATGTGCAGCAGGTATCCGCTCCACGAGATCGCAGGGCTGCGTTCGTAAACCGCGCACGTAATGCCCGCCCGGGTCAGTCCTTGGGCTAGGCAGAGTCCACCGATACCAGCGCCGGCGATCACGACACGCATAACGGCTCCTCTTTCAGCACGTAGGCACGCGCACCGCCCACCTCGTCCGCGCAAACGACCAGCACGGTGTCGGCACGTCTTTGTCGTATCAGGCCGTGTGCGTAGTCGTCGGCTATGGCAGCGGAGTCCACACCGGATGTGATGGCCGACAGCGGCCCTTTGATGCCGAGCAACTGGCAGATGTAGCCGGCCGTCACCGAGCAGACGATGTTAGGCGCGGTGACCGGATTGATTCGGTCCAGTTCCCCGCGCAGTTCGGTCGCATGCAATTCGTCAATCGTACGCGTGGGCCCGCTGGCGGTGGCGAAGACCAAACCGGTTCGGTCGGCGGCAGGGCGGTCGTCGGCGGTGTGGCCGACCGCGTGCCACGCGGACTGCCCGGCAGCCATCGCGAGTTTTCCCAAGTCGTCCAGACGGTTTGCATAAGCGCGGGGAATTAGCTCGGTTGCTGTGCCGACGTCCGGCACCGTAACTTCACCTCCCTTGGCCACTTGCCGGTCCGTCGTGGAGTGACGATTACCAGCGTGGCGCCCGAGGACCAGGACACCGTTAGCACCGCCGAATGCGAGTGAGTTCATGACCGCGACGTCGACGCGCGACGCTCGTGCCCTCTGGGGCACGACGTCCCACTCACCCGTCTCAGCGGGATCGGCGCTGGCTGTCGGGGGCAGCACCTGGTCGCGGATGGCCAGCGCGGTGATCGCCGTCTCGACGACACCCGCCGCGCCGAGCGTATGTCCTAATTGCGGTTTCGAACTGGAAATGGGCGGCGCGGAAGCTCCGAACACTGCGCGCATCGCGGCCAGTTCGGCGGTATCGTTCGCGGAGGTGCCCGTACCGTGGCCGTTGACGTAATCCACGTCCTCAGGACACACCCCCGCGTCGTCCAGAGCCATCGTCATCGCCCGTGCCAGGCCCTCTCCGTTCGGCGGCGGCGAGGTTACGTGGAATGCGTCTGAACTCAGGCCGTATCCGTTCACGTACGCGATGACACCGTCCTGCGGATCGGCCTCGAGCAGCAGCACCGCGATGCCCTCCCCGAGGTTGATTCCGCTGCTGCCCTGGTATGGCCGGGACGGTGCGGGGTCGATCGCCTTCCAGCTCCGGAAGGTCGCCATTGTCGTCACCGTCAGCGTCTCCAGCCCGATGACGAGCATGGCCCGCGCCCGACCGGTTCGCAGGACATCGATCGCGTAGCAGATGGCGTTCGTGCCCGCGATGCAGCCGGTCCCGAACACCGCGCGCGGGCCAGTGGCCCCGATCGCCTCGGCGACATCGTCGAGCACCGAATACGGCTGGCCAGTCAGCCACGCCATTTCGGGGGCACCGTTGGTACCCATGACCACACCGGTGTCGGCTGGCAGGCCGTTTTCCGAAATGGCCGCCACGAGCGAGACCAAATCGACCGCACTGTCCATTCTCGATATGTAGGCACCGTCGAACTCGCCTGTCGTGCACACGGCGCTTTCCCCTGCCTGCACACGACGCCAGGTCTGCTCGAGGTCGCGCCCGAATCCGGTGTCAAGCTTGATTCGGGTAATGGCGATGGCTGGCGTCATCGGCGTAGTTTCCCTGTCTCGCTGCGTTCGATGGCAGGCACGACAAGAACTTCGTGCGGCACGAGGTTCCATGACTTGAGGGCGATCCGGACTGCCTTGACGACATCGGGGCCGCCCGGCCCGTCCGGTACGACGAGGACGGTGAAGTTCTCGCCGCGTACTGGGTCGTCGACCGGGACGCAGGCGACGTCCTTGCTCGGCACAGTGTCGCGAAGCCTGTGCTCGACCTCGTCGAAGTCCACCCGCACGCCGTTGATCTTGCGGAGCCGGGTGCGCCTGCCGTGGAAGCGGAAGTGCCGTGGGTCGACGACCTCCACGAAGTCGCCGGTGGCCCAGGTATCCAGTCCCGTGGCGAGACGTGGTCCAGACACCACCAGCGGAACTTCCGGCTGTGCGCCGTCCGCGGTGTGGGTGAGCGTGATGTCCGGGAAGAGCGTCCACGGTTGATCACGTCCGGTGCGGTGGGCGATGCCCCCGCTTTCGGTCGATCCGAAGATCTCGGTGATACGGACCCGGCCACGGCCGAAGGCGTTGGCGAAGTCCTCGGCGCCGGGTGGCAGCGTGGCCGTGCTGTGCTGGATCACTATCCGAGAGGCTCTTGCGAGCTCGTCGCGGCGGCGGTCCAACAGACGGAAGGTCCACGGGATCGCGGTGATCCCGAGGGCCCGGCCGCGCACGTCGGGCATCGCGGCTTCCGGCCCGGGTTGGTACCAGACCTCGACGCCCAGCACAGCCGGCATCAGCAGCGTTGTGAGCAGACCGTAGAGGTGGGTTGGTGGGGCGAACGCCAGCATGAGGTCAACGGGGTCTTCCCGCCAGAGCGCCGCCAGCATGGCCGCCTCGGCCAGCACCTGCTCACGGGAACGAGACCATTGTGTTGGCACACCGGTGGAGCCTGAGGTGCGAACGGTCACCACCTCGGGCACCTCACGACTCAGCACAGCTTCCCGTTGCGATGCGCTGAGCGCGTCCCATCGGACGGACCAACCACCGGTCCAACCACCCTGGGACGCATCGGCCTGGCCAAAGTAGTGGCGCAGCGCCGTTTCCGGGGCGAGGTTCATGCCCGGGCACCAAGCTCGCTCACGATCCAGTCAGTAATCGAGGCGATGCTGCCCAGCCGGCCGGCGCCTTTCTCCAGGTCGAGCGACCCCGCACCCAGCTTCTGCTCCAGCCGAGCCACTGCGTCCAGGCGCACCAAACTGTCGAAGATCCCGTCCGGGACCTCCTCCAGCGGTCGGTCGGCGGGCCAGTCTTGCAGGGAGATCCGCATGGCATTTCCGATGGCGGCCCGAACCAGCGGTTCGACCGTCGAGCTGTCGATGAGCACGTCCCAACTCCTTGTCGTCATCCGCCCACGGCGGACACACCGCCGTCGATCGGGATGTTGGCGCCATTGATGTAGGTGGCCTCATCGGAGGCGAGGAACAGGGCGAGGTTGGCGACTTCCCGTGGTTCGCAGATCCGCCGCGATGGCGTGATGCGCATCAGGTCGTCGAACTCTCCCGCGTCGATGTGCGGCTGGGTCGCGTCGCTGCGCACCATCGCCGGGCTGATGCAGACCGCCCGGATGTTGTGGTCGGCTCCCGCTGCGGCCAGGTGCCTGGTCATCGAGATGAGCGCACCCTTGGTGACGCCGTGCGGCAGCATCGGGTGGAACAGCACGCCACGCATGCCGGCGACAGAGCCCATGTTGATCACTACGCCGCCGCCGCGCGCCCGCAGGTGTGGCCACGCCGCTCTAGTGCAGAGATACGGCAAGTCCAGCTCGGTGCGCAGCGTGTAGTACCAGTCATCGAGCGGCTGCTCGTCGAACGGCCCGTTGCGCAGGCCCCCGGCGTTGTTCACCAGGATGTCGATCCCGCCGAACGCTGCGATGCCCGCGTCGATCCAGTTCTGCGCCGCTGCCGGATCCGACAGGTCGGCGGGAGCGAACGCCTCCATCACGCCGCCGGCCGCCTTCACAGCCGCGACCGTCTCGGCGGCAGTGTGCTCACTTCGTGTCGAGCCGAAAACTTTGGCTCCTTCTGCGGCGAATATCTTCGCCAACTCCCGGCCGATTCCAGCACGTCCGGTGCCACTGATGAATGCGATCTTTCCTGCGAGTCTGCCCGGCATGTCTTCCATTCGTCCAAAAGGCGGCAAGTTCACAACACGAACACCCAAAAGGGCATAGGTCAACCTGCCCAAACAGAATTGTGGGCACACATTCGCATTGTCAACGCCCGCGATGCAAAAGGGTACAAACTTTTGCTCATTCGGGCAGAACCATTGCCGAAATCATTTCCGGTCGTAGCGTGAAGCCATGGTAGTACGCGCGAAGGCGTCATTCGATTGGCAATTCAGATGAACGACTCAGTAAATCGTCTGACCACACCGCTGAGCCCGGAATTCCTGGCGAACCCGCTTCCCACTTATGCTTTCCTGCGGACGAACCAGCCGGTGTCGCCGGTCGCTCTGCCGGACGGCGGCCGTGCATGGCTGGTGACCCGGTACGACGACGTGCGCAAGGGCCTGAGCGACCCGCGCCTGTCCAACGACCAGACCAGGCTGCGGGTGAGCACCCCATTCGACGCACTGCCCGTAGCTGTGCGGCCCGCCATCGTCGGCGACGTGCAGAACCTCGACCCGCCGGACCACACGCGCATACGCCGACTGCTCGCCCCCGTCTTCTCGGCACAGGCCGCCGAACGCATGAGGCCCCGCCTGGTCGCGTTGGCCGGGGAGTTGATCGACTCCTTCGGCGATCGGCCCCAGGTCGACCTCGTCGCCGAATACGCGGCACCGTTCGCGGGCAGGTCACTCGCAGAGATCTGCGGAATTCCAGCCGACCAGCACGAACACTTCCAGTCACTTGCCAATGCGGTGGTCACCGCGATTCACGGCGGTACCCCGGACGCACTCGTCGCCCCCGCGCTTGAACTGTACGAATACATCGAGTCCCTTTGCGCGGACCGCGAAGCACATACCGGTGAAGACCTCCTCTCGGCCCTGGTCCGCGAGCACAAGGACGGTCACCTGAGCCGGCCCGAGCTGACTTCCACGATTTTCGGCCTTCTCAACGCCGGACAAGAAGGAACGGCGAACCTCATCGGTAACGGCCTGCACCTGCTGCTTACTCACCCGGCGGAACTGACCCGGTTGCAGGCAGATCCGCAGCTGTTGCCGTCCGCCGTGGAGGAATTCGCCCGCTACACCGCGCCACTGGATCTACCGATCTTCCGCTCGTCCGAAAAGGACACCCAATTCGCCGGGACCGCCGTACCCGCGCATGAGCCGATCATGTTCTCGTTGCTGTCCGCCGGGCACGATGAGAGCCGGTTCGACAAACCCGCGCAGTTGGACATCGGCCGCGCCGACAACCACCACCTCGCCTTCGGCCGCGGAACGCACTTCTGCCCCGGTGCGCCGCTGGCCCGAGTCCAGGTCCAGGTGGCCATCGGTGAACTGCTCGCCCGGACCGGGTCTGCTTTGCGGCTCGCCGTCGCGGCAGACCAGATCGTTCCCCGAACGAGCGTGGTGACCCGAGCCCTGGCGGCACTGCCTTGCCTGATTAGCTGAAAGCGGGAATCGATGCCCATCGCGTTCATATCGGTGCCGGCTGTCAGAAACGGCTATCCCGGACTAGCCAATGATCGCTGAGCTGAGGCTCTGCGGTCATCGCGCCACCTACGTGCCTACAACCGAATACCTGGACGACGGCCCGGTCCGCGCGAACACCACGATGCGCCCATGAGTGCCGCAGGCGGAGATACTCGCTCACGCCCAGGCGGGTTCTCACGCGCCGGGATCAGCAGCGCGCTCGGCGCTGCCACGGCTGCGGCGGACGTCTTTGCAAATGCCTACTTCTCACTGCCCCAGGAGACACCGGATGCTCAGTGACACAGCCGATCTCGTTGTGCTGCGCGTTCCCGGCCCGCTCGGGCCGCCCGATCTTGAGCGCGCGGCTCGTCCGATCGCCGTCGTCGCAGACGACGAGACACGGCGCCGGATCGAGGTCTGCCACCGGTTCGTGCTCGACTCCCACGCAGCCAGCCAGGCCATCTACGGCGTGACCACGGGGTTCGGCCCGCTGGTCGGGTTCCCTGGGCGTAGCGGGCTGGCCGATCAGGCCGAGAACACCCTGAACCACCTCACCGCCGGCCACGGCCCGGACCTGCCGACCGCCGTCGTACGCGCAACACTGTTGGTCCGGCTCTGGTCGCTGGCCAGGGGGCACTCCGGTGTTTCGTTATCGGTCATCGACGCCCTCACGGCGATGCTGCGTACCGGCTTCGCCCCGGTCGTGCCCCGCCTGGGGTCCGTTGGTGCTAGCGGCGACCTGATCCCACTCGCCCACGCCGCCCAAGCGCTGCGCGGCAATGGTTACGCGTACTTCGGTGCCAGCCGGATGCCAGCGGGCGACGCGTTACGCCGGGCAGGGCTGCAGCCGTTGCGCCTGGACGGGCGCGACGCCCTGGCACTGGTCAACGGCACATCGTTGACCGCTGCCGCCGCTGGTCTCGCGCTCGCCTCGATCCGCCGATCACACCTCACCGCACAGGTGCTGTCCGCGCTGCTGGCCGACATACTGGGGTGCACGCTGGCTTATCTGTCCGAGAACCTGCTCACGGCGTTCGGCCACGAACACGCCGCGGCGGTGGGCCGAGAGATGCGTGGACTGCTCGCAGGCGCCGAACCTACCGGCGCTCGCGGGCTCCAGGAGCCGTATAGCCTCCGATGCGGGCCTCAACTGCTCGGCGCCGCCGGGTCCGCGCTCGACTACGTCGCCTCGGTCATCGAGGTGGACCTCAACGGCATCAGCGACAATCCGGTGTTCTTCCCCGAGCAGAACGAGATCGCCCACGGCGGCAACTTCTTCGGCCAGCCCGTGGCGTTCGCCGCCGACCTGCTCACCAACACCACTGTCCAAATGGGCAACCTCGCCGAGCGGCAATTGGACCTCATGGTCGACCCGCACCGCAACAGCGGTCTGCCACCCGTCCTGGCAACGATCCCCGGTGAACAGCACGGCGTCCAAGGTGTCCAGCTCGCCGCCACGGCCACCGTCGCCGACATGCGGCGCAACGCCACCCCGGCCGCGATGCAGAGCCTGCCCACCAATCTCCACAACCAGGATATTGTCCCGTTCGGCACCCAGGCCGCGCTCAACGCGCTCGATCAATCCCGTTCACTGCGCTGGCTGCACGGCGCGTTGGCGGTCGCGCTGCGCCAGGCTGTGCACGTCGGTGACCGCCGGCCGACTGCCCCGGCCTGCTCCGCAGTGATGGACAGGTTGATCGCCGAAGTACCCCCGATCGACCCCGACCGTCCACTCGACCTGGACGTGCAGCACGCCGCCGACGTCCTCGACGACTACGCCCGCGAACGGATCAACTGATCCTGAGCATGTGCACAATCTTCTTCAGGCCGAAGGCCCAGTCACCACGTGGTGACTGGGCCTTCGGTCAGGTGGGAAACCTATGCGGTGTAGGCGATTGCGTCGAATTCGTGGTTGGTGACGCCGTCCTGGAATGCCAGCAGTTCGGCTTCGGTGAACACCAGCTCGACGGCTGCCCAGCCTCGACGGCGGAACACGTACATGCCGTCCGTGTCGCGGCGGTTGATCTCCAGGCACAGCCCCTCGGTGCAGCCCTCCCGAACACCGGCTAAGAAAGCGTCGAACTCCTCGGCGGTGAACACCAGCCGGTCGTCATCTGGCGCGCCGAACACCGTCTTGTCGTCACGCAGCTCGACCCAACCATCCCGGCGAGCGACACGTACGCAGTCCTTGTCAGGGCGGCTCTTGCTGGCCTTCCGGAATTCCGACTCCGCGAAGGCTAACGACGGGGCTGTGTTCATCGGTAATCTCCTTGGGTGTTACTTGGTTGGGGAGGATCGTGCGAAGTCGGCAGCGACGCTCTTCAGGAACCGCCGGGTCTCCGCGAACGTCAGCGCAGAGTTCGCGAGGCGCGCCCACGCCGCCTCGTACGCTTTGAGCGCCTTCTTGTCATCGACATACCGGATCTCGACTTCGCCCTCGACGTATCCCAGTTCCAGCGGCCCGGCCGCACCAGGCGATGGCACGCGAATCAACACGAACGGACTCGAAATCGGCGAACGTCGGCCAGCCGGGCGGTCGAACGGCATGATCTGGAGGTGCACGTTGGTTCGGTTGGTGAGCTTGATGAGATGGTCGATCTGCTCACGCATCACGGCGTTGTCGCCCCATACCCGCCGGACGCACGATTCCGACAGCACGAACTGGACCAGCGGCGGCTCGTCCCTGTCGAGGATGTCCTGCCGCGCCAGCCTGGCCTGGATGCGATCTTCCAGCGTCACGCCGTTGATCTCGGGCTGATCGGCATGCATCGCCCGGACGTACGCCTCGCATTGCAGTAGCCCAGGTACGACCTCGACCTCAACTGCACGGATTTGATCAGCGTGCCGCTCAAGGTCAACTCGTAGCCGGATGTCCTCGGAGTAGGCACGGTTGTGGCCGGTGGTCCAGAAGCCTCGCTTGTGGTTGTCCCTGCGCAGGTCGCGCAGTGCTTCCAGATAGCCCTCATCGGTGAAGCCGAGCTTTGACGCCAGAAGCACGAGGTCGCCGGGGCTGATGTTGCTCGCGCCACTGATCAGGCTGGCGATGCGCGGCTGACTCGTCTCAATGAGTTTGGCAGCCTCGGCCTGCGACGAGTCCGCCTTCTGGATCATGTGGGCGATCTCGCGCCCGAGCAGCAGCTTCTTGGCCGTGCGAACAGTTGCGGGCATCTGCTCTGCCTCTCCTGTGATTGACGAGCGGCGTTGCCGAGCGAGGCGATACCTCCCTTCGTCACAAAGGGTATCGCCCACAGCCACTCGATCGGATGGGTGTCGAAGACTTGATTATTCAGCTTGCTTGGATCAAGCTTAGATCAACAGGCCAGCGTGATCCAGATCTCGACGAGATCGACACCACCTTATAAAGGAGCGGGATATGCCCATGTTCGGCACGCCGGTGCATCAGCACCTAACTAGGCGAAATGCTGCTTGTACCAGCGGCTTCCAACACCTCTGAGACCCGCCCGGGCCGTTCCGTGTCCTCCCGACAGGAAAGGCCGGGCATATGAGGCGGGCGGCGCAGCGTCGAGACCGAGCGGTGTTCCCGGCACCGCGTGCCCCTCGGGCTCCGCGCGCCGCCCGCCACCCCTACAAACCCCGAACACTGGAGTCTTCATGTCCCAGCCCCAGGCGCAGCAGCGCTACTTCTGGTTGCCAGTGCCAGACGAGTCCAGCTCCTACGGACTCGTGCGGCACGCTTTCGCGGGTACTCGCCTGGACGCCGGAACAGCCGACGAAGCGTTCTGCGGCAACACCTTCGCCCTAGCCAATCCATCCGAAATGGACTGGATTCACGCCAAGACCTGCCAGGACTGCAACACGCTGCTCAAAGAAATGAAGGGCTGGCCACGGTGACCTCCCCAATGCGGTGGCCCGACGGCACCCTAGTCGACCCCGAACCCGACAACGCCCCGACCACCGACAACCACGCCTGGAGGTTGTCCGAGTCGCCCGTCTGGGCCCGGATCGACCACGAGCTCAAAGACCGAATCATCCAGCGCCTTCGCGCGCTCTGAAGACCCGGCTCGATGCCGTGCCCTCCCCCACTCGCGGCGGCATCGAGCCGCGCGGCCGGGCGGATCGGACGTCCCCCCGACACCGCCCGGCCGCATCCCCAACGACAAGGACTACACGTCCTGCGGGCCGGACAGGCCCCCACGCTCCCCCGGGCCAGCACCCCAGCATCGGACCCCGGCTACCGGCCCAGCCAAACCATCCATCGCGAACACCGTCCACTGTGGCGTGCCCCCGACCGGCCCGGCGTCAACGCGACCACACCACGCCCCAGACCTCGCGTCAGAGCCGCCCCCTACTCCGGCGACACCACCAAACCCACAACCGGATCACTCTGCGACACCAACACCACAGGGTCCACCCGTAGAGCCCACCGCACCCTCAACGAACCCCGCCAGCCCACCACCCTCCGAGACCACCTCCACCGGCGCCGCCACCTGCACCGCATTCACCGGCAACCCCACAGGCACGGGCACCGTACGGGCAGGCCAATACCGATAAACCTCCGCAGGGTTGTCGGGCCTGAGTCTGGTCCTGGAATCCATCAACGCCTCGCCCAGATCGGCCTTATAAGTAAGCCGACGCTCAACGCCGCTGCGATCGTGTTTGTTTTTGATGGACTTGATCCACCCATCTGTGACGGGACGAAATCGACTTCAACGTCGCCTTTTTCTTACAGCCCTGGCACCTCCGTGGGCGGCCCGGATCCGCCGTCCTCGCGCCGCAACACGGAACCATCGGCCGTTCCTGCCTCCGGTAGCTCAACCACCTACACCCCGGTCGCTGCCAGGACATCAGCTGTCGCGTCTTTCTCTCCTGTCTGTGCATCCGCCACTGTGACCACGCCGTGCCTGACATGCACAACATTGACCGCATGCGCGCTACCGTCCCGTCGCTGGAAGATCACCGGCACATCCACACCCACCCGCACGCTCCGCACGTACTGCTCAGACCCGGCCAAGCCAGCCACCCACCGGGCCTTCCCGCCCAGCGTCTCCACCAACCAAACCGGATCCCGATCATCACCAGCCGGCCCCCGCCACGAACTGCCGACCGAACTTACGAGACTTGTGGAACGCCACACAGGCCTCCAGGCAATTCACCCGGAAATGCTTATCCCCGGAGAAATAATTGGCCTGGTTCACCCCCGCAGGAACCGAGACCAAGACCCCACCGACTCAGCCCCACCACACGGGCCGAAACCCCCAACACCCCAGCACCCGCTACCACCCCCACCCCCACGCGCGCCAGCAACACATCCTCATCCCCATCCACCACCGGCTAATCAAAATCCAGCCCCTCATCGCCCCCAATCCCAAACCATCCGGAGGAATCCCCCCCGTACTCATCGAGGAACACAGCGAAATCGTCGTCCCCGGCAACCGACCCAGCACCGTCGGCACCCGCAGCATCGTCCCCGGCATCCTGTCCCCGGAACGCGAGCAACTCGGTCTCGACAACGGCAACCGACCCAGCACCGTCGGCACCCGCAGCAGCGTCCCCGGCATCCTGTCCCAGGAACGCGAGCAACTCTGTCGCGACAAACTCCTCATAAGCACCCACGTCCAGCATCACCCCAGCATCTGCAGCGCCCGGCGGCACCTGTACCCCCTCTTCATCCTCCCCCCGCGTCCTCCCCGCACTCTCGCCGGCTTTCCCCGCCACCGGCCCAACGCGAAGCTGACGCTTCGGACCCGTCACCACGGCCGGCAACCCAGAGCCCTCACCCTGACCCCGCCACCGGGAACCGCTAGGCCGCAACACCCCCTCCCTATCCACGTCCACCCCCGACACCCGAATCACCCACACCCCGGTGCCCGGCAGATCCACCACGTCTCGCCCATCGCCACCTACGGACCCGATACCACCCGCCCGACTACCACCAGGCCAGAGCAAGCGCCGTCGCGCGCCATCTCGCCCCGAACGTTCCTCCTGAACCGTCTCCGGCCCCGATCTCACCGCCTCGCCCCGCAGCTCCACACCGGACCACCCAACGCCGCTCGGGCTGGATTCGGCAGAATCTCCCACCAGCGGGCCCACCAACGTCCGGGGGTTATACCCGCCCCGCACGATCCACCCCGCCGCCAGCTCATCATCCCCAGACCAGCCCCCCTGCCTCACCCCATCGATCTCGCGACGCAGATCCAACGGCGACCACTGCCGCACCGGCATCCCACCGGTATCCCGCATCGTGTCCGTGGCAGACCTGATCGTCGCCCCGGGCTGTGCGTCCCCGACCACCGACCTCGCCTGGCCAGACGTCGTCTGGGCAGACGTCGACTGGGCAGCCGGTGTCTCTTCCCGGGCCACCGTCTTCTGACCAGAGACCGCAACCGCAGCCGACGAATCCGCCAGACCGGCCATACCCTGACCGCCCCCAGCTGGCACCAGGCCACCGGGCCCGCCCACCGGCCTGGGCCGAGAACCATCCGCGGCGAACACCGTCCACCGGGGCCCGCGCCCGCCCTGTCCCGGCGTCAACGCAACAACATCGCGCCCCACGCCCTGGGCAAGGGCCGAACCCTGACCAGGCGACACCACTACCGCCTCACGTCAACTTCCTTCTGTTTCCGTTTCCGCTCCGCACTGGTGTCCTGCTGTGCTTCCTGATCCGTCGCAGTGAGCACCCCACTCCCGCCATCACCCGGACTCCCGGAAACAGCCCCAGCACCAGCGGTTGCGTCCACCTTCCGCCGCTTCTTCGGCCCCGTCACCTCGGCCGGCAACTCAGAGCCCCCACCCTGGCCCGGCCACCGGGAACCACTAGGCCGCAACACTTCCTCCCTGGCAGACCTGACCGTCGCCCCGGGCTGTGCGTCCCTGACCACCGACCCCGGCTGGCCAGACCTCGCCTGGCCAGCCGGTGTCTCTTCCCGGGCCACCATCTTCTGACCAGAGAACGCGACCACAGCCGATGAATCCGCCAGACCGGCCATACCCTGACCGCCCCCAGCCGGCACCAGGCCACCGGGCCCGCCCACCGGCCTGGGCCGAGAACCATCCGCGGCGAACACCGTCCACCGCGGCGCGCGCCCACCCTGCCCCGGCATCAACGCAACAACATCACGCCTCACACCCTGGGCCAGGGCCGAACCCTGACCCGACGACACCACCACACCCGCATTCGAATTGCTCTGAGACACCAACAGCAGAGGCCCACCCGAGGAATCCGCGACACCACCCCGCACGAACCAACGCCCGAGACTCAGACCCGGCTGTGACAGTCTCCGGTAACGCGGCATCCAAGGACATACCAGAACCATGCGGGATAACCGTCGATGACCTCTCCCCCGCCGAATCCTGTGTCTGGGACGCCAGTACATCCAGCGACCGGTCCCCCAACACACCAGAACCATCCACACCAGGACTGTCCAGATGAGAAACATTCGCACGATAAATAGCCAGGGGTGTTCCCTGTCTGCGACCCGGACCCTGTCCCCAGCAGCGGGGCCTTCTCGCCGTCAAACCCGCCACCATCGTCGCTGCCGCCCTCACGCCGGCTGGTGACGTCGAGGTACGGGCTCGGGCCTTCCGGGTGCAGCTTGCCCCGCCACGCCAGCCCCGACATCGTGCCCACGCCGCTGAACACCGACTCGAACACGCCCGCCGTCGCTCGCTGGTAAATCACCGGCACACCCACACCCACCGGCCCGCTCCGCACATACTGCTCAACCCCAGCAACACCCCCCACCCACCGAGCCTTCACCCCAAACGCCGCCTCCAACCCAGCCGGATCCCGATCAACACCAGCCGGACCCGCCACAAACTGCCGACCGAACCCGACAGAATTGTGAAGCGCCACCACCGCCTCCTGGCAGTTCACCTGATAACGCTCATCACCAGAACCAAAATTAGCCTGATTCACCCCCCGCAGAAACCGATACCAATCCCCAACCAACTCACCCCCCACTACCGGACCCGCAACCCCCCACACCCCAAACCCCACCGCATCCCCCGCACCCGGCCACACCGCAGCCGCCCCCACGTCCAAGTCGTCCTGATCAGCACCAGCCTGCCCCGATACCTCATCCGGCCCCGCAACCCGATCGGCGGCAGCCTTTCCAGCCCGGGACCGGTTCGCGTCCCGTTCCTTCTGTTTCCGCCACTGCTGGGCCTTCGGCCGGAGCTCCGCCAGCTCGGCCTCCTGCTCCTCAGACAGCGGCCCCCGCTCCTTCAACGCCTCCAACTCCGCAACCCGATTAGCAGCCGCGTTTACCGCCCGGTGCCGCTCCGCGTCCCGTTCCTTCTGTTCCCGCCACTGCTGGGCCTTCGGCCGAATCTCCGCCAGCTCGGCCTCCTGTTCCTCAGTCAGCGGCCCCTGCTCCGCCAACGCCTCCAACACCCCAACACGATCGACAGCAGCCTTTCTCGCCTGGTAATGCTTCGCGCTCCTTGCCTTCTGTTTCCGTTTCCGCTCCGCACTCGGGTCCTGCGGTGCTGCCTGCTCCGTCGGCGCCCCACTCCCACCATCACCCGGACTCCCGGAAACAGCCCCAACAGCAGCGGCCGCGTCCACCTTCCGCCGC
>NZ_GL877879.1:0-33148 GCF_000194155.1 Saccharopolyspora spinosa NRRL 18395 | reverse complement strand
CCGCCACCCTCGCCCGCAGCTCCGCCAACTCCACCTCCTGCCCCTCAGCCAGCGGCCCCCGCTCCGCCAACGCCTCCAACTCCGCAACACGGGCGACAGCAGCCTTTCCCACCCGGGACCGCTCCGCGGCCCTTTCGTTCTTTTTCTGCCGCTGCCGCGCCTTCGGCCGGAGCGCCGCCAACTCCACCGCCTGCACCTCAGCCAGCGGCCTCGCCGACTCCTCCAGCACCGCAACCCGATCATCAGCAGCCTTTCCCGCCCGGGACCGCGCCGCGTCTCCTTTTTCATTTTTCTGCCACTTGCGCCACCGCTGTGCCTTCGGTTGAAGCTCCGCCAACTCTGCCACCTGTTCCTCAGCCAGCCTCCCCTGCTTCCAACTCCGCAACACGGGCGGCAGCAGCTTTCATCGCTTGGTACCGCCTAGCGTCATCTTCCTTCTTTTTCAGTTTCCGCTGCGCCCTTTCGTCCTGCTCTGCTGCCTGATCCGTCAGCGTGAGTACCTCACTCCCGCCATCACCCGGACTCCCGGAAGCAACAGCGGCTGCGTCCACCTTCCGCCGCTTGGCCCCCCTCGAACTCTTGCCAGCCTCCTTCCGCGTCCTCTTCGCACTCGCGCCGGCTTTCCCCGCCACCGGCCCAGACACACCACCCCGATGCTTCGGACCTGTCACCTCAGTTGGCAACCCCCCCCGCCATCACCCGGACTCCCGGAAACAGCCCCAGCAACAGCGGTTTCTTGCACCTTCCGCCGCTTGGACACCCGGGAACCCTCGCCCGCCTCCTCCCGCGAACCCTGGTCAGCCTCCTCCCGCGAACCCTGGCCGGCCTCCCCTCGCGTCCTCTTCGTGCCCTTCGCGCCGGCTTTGCCCGCCACCGGCCCGGACACACCACCCCGACGCTTCGGACCCGTCACCACGGCGGGCAACCCAGACCCCTCACCGGACGGCTCATGCTGGCCTTCCGGAATTCCGACTCCGCGACACCCTTCAGGAACCGCCGGGGTCTCCACGAACGCCAGCGCAGACTTCGCGAGACGTGCCCACGCAGCCTCATGTGCTTTGAGCGCCTTCTTGTCATCGAGGTACCGGATCTCGTTTTCACCCTCGACGTATGCCAGTTCCAACGGCCCGGCCTCGCCGGGCGGTTGGCGTTGCGGGTGTGAGCCAGCAACTGTTCTTCAGAAGCCAACCCGTGCTGCTCCAGGTAGTAACAGACGATGTCCAGCCAGATCCACACCCCATCGGAACGGAAACTCATCGGCACCACAGACCCCCGCGACCGATCCACCACATCATCCATCGTGGAATCCGTATCCAGAACCACCGTCCCGGCACGAAGATAATCCAGCACCCGAACCGATACCCAGCCCCAACCGACTCACGACCCGCTACCGGATCTGCAACCACCAACACCCCAGACTCCGTCGCATCCCCCGCATCCGGCCACACCGCATATCCTCACCCGTCAACACCTGAAAAAGCCGTCTCACCTCCTCAGGCACCATGATCGATGAAAACATCACTACCACCCAATCCCAATGCCGCCACAACACATGGCAGCAACGATGTATGCAGGAATCAGCCTTTTGATCCACCGTATCGGTGACGTGCAAAAAACCGACAGCCGGGCGGCTTCAGCCGCCCGGCACCGAACCCAGGCCACAACTCTCACAACGAACACACGGCTTCTTCAAACAGCAAGGTTCACCACGCCACTTGATCCATGAAGGCGCCGCTTTCGACGGATATGATCGCGAGCGAAAAAGGGAACTACATCACATATTCGTACTCACGAGCCAAAGCGCATGACCCGGAGTTCGAACGGTGCGGTCTCGATAAGCGGCTGCGCACGCCCGTCCATCGGATCGAAAAGCCGGACACCATCGGTATTTCACAGCCACCAACAGATGTCCGACACTTTCCCGGCCCCGGGCATCCCTCCTGCGCAGCCACACCAGTACCTGGGTGTGCGCGGGAAAAGAAGCGATCTCCTCCAATATTCGAACAAATGCTCATGAACGCCAACCCCGACCACAGGTCCAAGCTCGGCCGCCATCGGGCCGAACCACGCAGCCTGCGCGGGTTCCGGCGGTGGCATCAACCCCAGCTTTCCCGTCCAGAAGCACGCAGATCTTCGCCACCAACATCGGCTCGTCAGACTCGACGTAGCGGCAACCGAAGAACGCAGCCCGCTCCGCCGAGAGGATCGCCCTCCCGTGAAGACTTCCTGTACTTCCCGCTCAACTCTCCTTGGCCCGGACCTCGGTCGTCTTCATGACCGTGCAAAGTGCACAGCACACCGGAAGGAGCTCCGGATACACCAATTGCGTACTCAGCGTGCGGATCGGCGGCGCAGTGAGCTCTTCGACCCGGCTGATCCCGAGCGACCTTTCGAGATCGTCCGTGTCGATGCGGATGAGCTGGAGGTGAACGTGCGGGTTCATCGGGCTGATCACTGATCAACTCCCACGTTAAGGAACCACGCTTCCTGCATCTCATCCTCGTCGACGTGGGCAATCACGTGCTGGAACGCCGGATCATCGGTACGGACGAAGCGAAGGAACTGGGAGAGCCCGGGAAGCTGGATTCTGGCCAGATGCCCCCCGGTCTCGCCTGCTCGCCAGCGCAGCACGAGCAGCCGCACCTCGTGCATCGAGAGCTGGACCTTCAGCGCACGCGCGTTGGCACGTTGGCCACCAGCTCCGCTGCCTGCTCGAAATTCGGACGTCCGCTGCGCTCCGAGGTCTCAGCCCCCTCCCTCGCCGAGCATTTGGGCGGCCTCCGAACCTCGCGGCAGCACATCGCAGCGTTGCCGAGGGCGCGATTCACCGTGGTAGGCGCGGAGTGCGGTGACTGCGTTGGTTATGTCGTCGGCGAGTCGGCGAACGAGGATGTCGGAGAGATCATTCCGGCAGACCAGCCGCGCGACCGTGACGTTGGTCTGATTGGGCGGCAGTGTGTAGGCGGGCACCAGCCAGCCGCGTTGGCGGAGGCGGTCGGCGAGGTCGGTCACGGTGAAACTGGCGTGATCGCCGGTGGTGAAGGCGACCACCGGCAGGTCGTTGCCGGAGGAGATCACCCGCAGGTCGTGGAATTGGTTGAGGTGGGCAGCCAGTACGCGGGCGAGGTCGCGACAGCGTTGCATGATGGCCCGGTAGCCTTCTGCGCCCAGGCGGAGGAACTGGTAATACTGGGCGATGATCGGCGCGGCGGGTTGGGTGAAGGTGAGGGTCTGGGTGGATAGGCGTCCCCCGGTGTAGTCGATCGAAAATCCGAGCTCGACGGGAACCACGCTCGGGTCGCGCCATACCAGCCAACCCAGGCCCGGAGCGACCAGGCCGTACTTGTGCCCGGACGCGTTGATCGAGGTCACTCGGGGAAGCCGGAAATCCCACACCAGTGCCGGATCGAGGAACGGCGCCACCAGCCCGCCCGAGGCCGCGTCGACATGCACTGGCACGTCGACACCGTCGCGGGCACGCCGTTGGTCCAGCGCGGCGCACACCTGCTGTACCGGTTCGTAGGAGCCGTCGAAGGTGGTACCCAGCACGGTGACCACGCCGATGGTATTCGTGTCACACAACTCGGCTGCGGTGTGCGGGTCGATGCCGAACCGGCCTTCGGCCAACGGGATTTGCCTCGCCTCGACGTCCCAGTAGGCGCAGAACTTGCCCCAGCAGACGTGTACGGAGGCGCCCATGACCAGGTTCGGCCGCCCACCGGATCCTCTGGTGCGGGAGCGCCAGCGCATCAACATCGCCAGCGCGGCGAGCATGCACGCCTCGCTGGAGCCGCCGGTGGACGTGCCGACCGCGCTATCCGGGCCGGGAGCGTGCCACAGTTCGGCGAGCGCTGCGATGCACCGCCGCGCCAAGTCAGTAGTGCGCAACGGCTGCACGCCATCGACGGTGTTGCTGTAGAGGAACTCGGCCATCAGCCGTTCGGCTTCCGGTTCCATCCCGGTGGTGATGAACGTTGCCAGATTCAACTGCGGCGGAACATCCGGACGCAGTTCATCCCGCACCGCCCGGTAAGCCGCATCGGCAGGCATCGACTCCTGGGGCAGACGCCACCCCGCAAGCCTTCCTGGAACAGTCTTCTGCACGGGGACCGCCGACAAATCGACCACAATCTCACCCCAACACATAGTAAGATCAACGACGGATCAATATGCTCGACCGCTACTAGCTCGACCGCTACTAGTACAACGGCGCAAGTGCTGCTCCAGGGAGTTCCTTTACTAACCACCCTTTGGCGGAGACTGACCCCCTTGGCGACACTTAACGAGGCGACAGTAGCCACAGACCCACTCCCACCTCACGGATGAATGCCCCGAAAGACCCACTGTGGATGCCTGAAAGGGCAGAGATGTCGCCTTATCTGCTCGGCGTGCGCACCGCATCCCAGGGCGTGTGCAAGGTTGGCCCGTCCGGTTTAGGTCATTTCGATTAGCAGGTCCAGGGGTCGTTCGGGTTTGCGGTTGCCGGCGCGGAGCGGGGGCCAAATGCTGGTGGCTCCGGCCTAGCGGTGCAGGGTGATCGCGGTGTTGCGTGGTACCGCGAGGTTTTGGGTGCGTTTCCGGTCCAAGACCCACGGGTGTTCTGGCAGCACGACGGCTCGGCGAAGGGCCACGACAGCATCGGACGGGGTAACTGCTTCGTGGTCGCCGGACTCATCGTGGCCGTGCCGTTTTTGACCAGGGCGGTCTGCCTGCAGATCCTGTTCCGGTTGCAAATCCCCAAATCGGGCGTCTCCAAGCCCGACGCGGCCCGGGCACTGGTCGGGTTGCTCGGCCCTGTCATGGTTTCCGGAAAAGCCACGGATGAACTGACTCGATCATTTTAGCCGAATGGGATGGGTCCTGGAAAGAGGACGACGAGTGTATTGAGTGCCTGTTTCCAGCCCCATGTTCCCGTTCCGGATGGTCCACCGCGATGCTGGTGATATTCCGTAGTCCGAAGTAGACGAGTTTCATCGCGGCCGTGTCGCTGTCGAAATGGCCGCGGTCCTCAAACTCCGCGCCCTGACCAGCAACAACGACTTCGACGACTACTGGACCTACCACCTCACCCAAGAACAACACCGCAACAACCCCACCGCCGCCTGAAACTCACTCCAGAAGATCCACACCCGTTTCAATTGAAACTGCGGTCCACCAACGCCGTGGGGGTCAGCTTTCGCGGCAGTGGGATCCGGTGCCGTTGCCCGGTGGGACGTCGAGGGTCGGGTTCCGGTCGAAGAAGCCCGCCGGTTTCAGGGTGAAACCGCAGAGGTCCGCCGACATCACCGGCCAGTCCTCCGCACGCGGGAAGTGCGTCAGGCCGAAGGTGTGCCACAGCACGATGTCCTCGCCGTCGATGCTGCGGTCCCGCGCCGTGAAGGCCGGGAGGCCGGCTCCGCCGTGGCTCTGGTTGACCCACTCGCCCGCCGGGTACCGCTCGTCCGCCGAGTACTGCGTGACCCACAGGTGCTTGGTCGCGAAGGTGGCGCGCTTCGCGATCGACGAGGCCGGATCCGCCAGCAGCACCGGGAAACCCTGCGGGTGCAGCGCGTACCCGACCGGCTGGCCGAGCCGGTTGGTGCGCTCGGTGTTGACGACCTGCCAGACCCGCCCGCTGGCCGGGTCGGCCTCGCGCGCCGCGTCGCCCTCCCGCGCCAGCCTGGTGACGCTGCGGGTGAAGGCGTTGCCGTGCGGGTTCTCCGCGCTGATCGGCACCCGCTTCGCCTGCAACTCGTCGACGGCGTTGCTGGTGCCGTCGACCATCATGTCCAGCCGCGCGCTGAACAGGTGCTGGTGGTACGGGCCGCCGAGACCAGGCGCCAGCTCGGTGGCCCAGCGGGAGCCCTCCTCGGGGTAGGCCGAGGTGAACACGATCCCGGTGGCCTTGACCTCCAACTGGATGGTGCCGTCGAGGTACAGGTACCAGTAGAAGCCGTAGTCGTAGTTTCCGACGCTGACGAAGAACGAGACCACCAGCCGCCGCTGCCGCCGGGTCTCCGCCGAGCCGGTGAACACGTCGGTGTGCTTCCACAGCACCCCGAAATCCTCCTCGTGCATGCACACCGCGTTGCGCAGGGTCCGGGGCGCGCCGTCCTCCTGCGCCACCACGGCGTCGAAGTAGCGGATCTCACCGAGGCAGTCGCAACCGATGGCCAGCTCGTTGGCGAGCTTGCCCAGCGAGTACTCGCCGGCGTCGAAGTAGTTCTGCCAGAACCGCGCCGGGGACGGGTCGCCGTAGTTGACCACCATCTCGCTGATCGACGCCCGGTAGATCACCGGCCGTTCCCGGTCGCCGTCGCGGAACGACAGCTGGTGCAGCACCAGGCCTTCGCGCGGGTCGAAGCCCACCCGAAAGCGCCAGTTCTCCCAACGCACCTCGTGGCCGTCGACGGTGAAGCTCGGGCCGTCGGGCTGGGTGATCTCGATCGGCTTGAGCGTGGTGCGCCTGGGGCCGAACAGTTCCTCGTCGGTGTAATCGCCGCTTTCCGCCGGAACCGGCAGCCTGCGGTCGTCGACCACCTCCAGCACGCGCCGCTCGATGACGTCGACGTAGGCCACCAACCCGTCCACCGGGTGCGCCCACGGAAGTTCTTCCGGGGCGCCCTGCAGGAACGCCAGCGCCCGCAGCATCCGACGACCGCTTTCCTCGGCGACGCCGAACCAGCCCGCCGACAGCGGGCAGACCCGCACCTTGTCGACGTCGTCAATGCCGCGGTCGCGAATGGCCTGCCGCCACGTCTCATCGGCGCGCACGATCCGCTCGACCAGCTCGTACTCGGTGAGCATCACCGGCGGCTGGCCGTGCTCGACGGGGTCGATGGCGGACTTGTCCAGAACCTGGCCGTCGGTCAGCGACACCAGGGCAGTCGCCAGCTCCCCCGTCCGGACGTCGATCAGCATCGAGCGAACCCGGCGGTCGATCTCACCGCCCGCCAGCACCGCGGCCTTGTCGGGCTCTTCCAGTTGCACCAAGGGAAACCGGGTGGACTCGTGCAGCAGTCCCGCCTGCTGCAGGATTTCCTGATTGCGCAGGACCTCGTCGGCGTCCAACGGGTCCAGCGGATGCTTCGTCATCGGTCCTGCCTCTCGAGTGCTCGGCTGCGGCGACTTCCGAGCGTTGCTCCACCGCCCAGTCGCCGAGTGTCAGCGCCGCGCCGTGAGCGTTCTTGGTGCTGCAATGCCCGAAAACGTCCACCGGGTCTGGCGGACGGTGCTTCGAAAGGACATCTGGCCTACGGAAGTGGGCGCACGCGCTGCACATCGAGCTCGTCCCGAAGGGGGCGGTAACGATAGCCACAGGCGTCACCTTTGAGAACGCCGCCGAGATCGGCGAGGGGCGTTACCTCCACCTGCTCGAATCGGCGAACAGCGCAGACAGATCATCGGCTACGTCGCCGTCTCCGGAAACGATCGCCAGAACCGGCCCCGCGCCGCGGCCGCAGGTGCCAGGCGCGACGCGGTGGTTCCGGGTTCTAGTCCTGAGATGGCGCCTCGGTCTGTGCCTGCGGCTCCGCCTCGGGCCGGGACTCTGGCTTCGTCAGGGACGCTGGCTTCGCCGGGGGCTGCGGCTTCGCCTGAGACTCGGGATCGGCCTGCGAGGAGGAACTGGTGTGTGCGGTTCCGTTCTGGGACTCACCGTCATGCGTGGCCACGTCCAACACGGTCGCGGTGAGGATCTTGTCCAGCCCCGAGGGGCGCTCGGCCGCCGCAGCAGTGCCGACCGCTCCCAGCATGACCAGACCGCTGAGCAGCGCAGTGATGAGTGGACGACGCATCGAAAACCTCCCTGTGGGTGGGCATTGCCGTGGGAGACGTCATCACAACTCGATCAACACCGCCGGATGCATCACCGTGCCGTGCAACCGGTTCCCGAGTTCGGGGGACACAAGCGCCCGGTGGGAGAGCAGTGGCCCGGTCGCCGGGGGATGTGCGACCGGGCCACTCAGAGGTGGGTGCCTGGGGGGTGTCAGGCGTCCACCCGCTCTTCCTCCCGTGATTCCGCAGCCTGCGCACCACGCTGCGGAATCGCTCGGGAAGCGCCAGCCGCAGCAGAGCTGCCAGCCGACCGCACAAACCGACGCCGTCGAAGAACCCGCCGCGCAGAATCGGGGACGAGCCTCGGCACTGGTCGGCGCTGCCCGTGCTGTCCGGGGGATCGCAGCACGGTTGCGACTTGCGGCCAGCGCACCAGGAGGGCGCACCGGGAACCCGTCTCCGTCGGGGTGTCGGAACGTGAGTGAGATCATGCTGCCCGCACCAGCGCCTCACTGTCGCCCTTAAGGACATAACGAAACTTTTGTCACTTTTGTAATCCGCTCCTCGCCCGGAATCTCCCGCCCTGACCTGCGGATATGGCGGGTCCACGTGCGATCGTCGACACCGGGCGGTTAACGTTCGGGCCGCCGGTGATGAGGAGGCAAGCGCGGTGTTGCGGGTGCAGGGGTCGTTGTCGCGGCAGTTGCTCGGATGGCAGCTGCTGATCATCATCCTGCTGCTCGCCTCGATCGCGGTGTTCTCCGTGGCCCAGACCGACTCGGCCTTCCGGGCCACCGAAGGCCGCAAGATGCTGTCGGTCGCCGAGGACCTCGCCGCCACCTCGGGGGTTCGCGTCAGCCTCGCCGACCCGTACCGGCGGGACGCGCTGCCGATCTTCGCCGAGAGCACCCGCAACCTCTCCGGCGCCGACTACGTGATCATCACCGACAACCACGGCATCGTGCTCACCTCGCCGGACCCCGCACAGCGCGGGCAATCCCTGCCACCGTCCGAGAGCACCGCGCTGGCCGGCCGCTCGTGGGTCGGCGAGATGACCGTGGACGGCTCCGAATCGCTGGTCGCCCAGGTCCCGGTGATCTCCAACGACGCGCGCATCATCGGCGTGGTCGCGGCCGGCCGCAACCCCCCTGACCTACTGCAGGGGCTGCGCCAGGCCCCGGAGAACCCGCTGTCGCTGCTCGCCTTCGCCACCGTGCTCGGCATCGCCGGATCGGTGCTGCTCGCCCGGCGGGTGAAGCGGCAGACACTGGGCCTGGAACCGCAGGAGATCACCCGGCTCGTCGAACACCGGGAGGCCCTGCTGCACGGCGTCCGGGAGGGTGTGCTGGGCGTCGACGAGCAAAACCGGATCACGCTGGTCAACGACCAGGCGCGCCGGCTGCTGTCGCTCACCCCGGACTGCGTGGGAAGCAACATCGATTCCCTGGACCTCAACGACCGCGCCCGCGACGTGCTCACCGGCCGCACCGACGGCGTGGACCAGATCGTGCTGCGCCGCGGCAAGGTCGTGGTGCTCAACCGGATGCCGATCTCCTCGGTCGGCGCCGTGGTGACCATGCGCGACCGCACCGAACTCGTCGACCTGCAACGAGAGCTCGCGGTGCACCGGGACACCACCGACACCCTGCGCGCCCAGGCACACGAGTTCAGCAACCGGCTGCACATCATCTCCGGGCTGATCGAACTGGGCGATTACGACGAGCTCCAGCGCTACGTGCACCGGATCAGCCACACCCGCGAGCAGTGGCACGCCGAGGTCACCGCGCGGATCCACGACGCGGCCATCGCCGCGCTGCTGATCGCCAAGGCCAGCCTCGCCGCCGAACGCGGCGTCGGCCTGCGGCTGCACGAAGGCAGCTACCTGCCCGAGATCGACGAGGAGCTGTCCGCCGACCTCGCCACCGTGCTGGGCAACCTGATCGACAACGCGCTGGACGCACTGGAAGGTGCCTCGGTGGGCGCGGACCGCTGGATCGAGATCGACCTGCGCTGCACCGACGAGGTCACCGCGGTGGTGCGGGATTCCGGGCCCGGGGTGGCCGCGGAAATCGTCGAGGAAGTGTTCCTGCACGGCTTCACGACCAAGGCCGCGCGCGGCGGCGAACGCGGCCTTGGCCTAGCCTGAGTTTCCCCGCTACGTGATTCATCGGCGTGTCTTGCGTTGTGGTGCTTGGGTTTCATACCGGGTTGATGTATTACCTAGATATGCCTTCGATCGTGGGGAAACGCCAGGGTGGGAAGACCTACTACTACCTGGTGGAGTCCGCCAGGGTGGACGGCAAACCACGGATCGTGTCCCAGCAGTACCTGGGCAGCGCCGAGGAAGTGATGGCCAAACTGACCGGGGCATCGGCGGGTGAACCGGTCCGGACCCAGCACAAACGGTTCGGGGACCTTGCCGGGGTCTGGTCGATGCTGGAGCGCCTGGATGTGGCCGGGGTGGTTGATGAGGTCGTGTCGCGCCGCTCGGACGCCACCGCCACGGTCGGGACCTATCTGGCGTTGGCCACGGCGAACCGGATCATGGCTCCGTGTTCCAAGGCCGCGTTCGCTGACTGGTGGGCCACTACGGCCGGTTCACGCTGGGTGAAGATCCCGCACGCGGCGCTGGACCATCGCCGGTTCTGGAAGGCCATGGACAGACTTGGCGAGGACGACCTGCGCCGGATCGAGACCGAACTCGGGCGGCGGATGGTCACCGAGTTCGAGCTGGATGTGTCCGGTCTGGTGCTGGACATGACCAACTTCGCCACGTTCATCGACACCGGCAACGACCGGGCGCCGATCGCGCAGCGCGGCAAGGCCAAGCAGAAACGCACTGACCTGCGCCTGGTCGGGCTGGGCCTGGTGGTGACCCGCGACGCCGGGATCCCGGTGGTGTCCCACGCCTACGGCGGGGACCGCCCGGATGTCACCCAGTTCAGCACCGTCATCGACGAACTGGTGGCCCGCTACCAGGACCTGACCGCACAGGTCGAGTCGCTGACCGTGGTCTACGACGCCGGGCAGAATTCAGCGGCCAACCACGCGCTGGTCGAGGACGCCGGGATCGGGTTCGTCGGGTCGCTGCCGCCCAGCGACCATCCGGGACTGCTCGCGATCCCCAAGACCCGCTACACCCCGGTCGACGAGGACCGGTATCCCGGTGTGCGGTGTGTGGACACCGAAGTCACCGCACTGGGCGTGACCCGGCGTGCCGTGGTGACGTACTCACCGACCCTGCACGCCAAGCAGTCCCGCGGGTTCGACCAGACTCTCGCCAAGGCCCGCCGCCGCCTGGCTGAGTTGCAAGCGAGGCTTGCACGCGGCAGGACCCGCCGGGACCGCACGGCCGTGGAAGACGAGATCGCCGCGATCTGCCGGCCTCGCTGGGTCGGCGAGGTCCTCACCATCTCCCTGACCGGCCACACCCCGGCCGAGTTCCGCTTGGCGTGGCGCACCGACCAGAAAGCCCGCAAACGTCTGGAGAACCGGTTCTTCGGCAAGCGGGTCCTGTTCACCAACCGTACTGAGTGGACCGTCGCAGAGGTGGTCGCCGCCTACCGGTCGCAATCTGAGGTCGAGTCGGGGTTCCGGCAGATGAAAGACCCGCACGTGGTGTCGTTTTCCCCGATGCACCACTGGACCGACTCCAAGATCCGGGTACATGTCTTCTACTGTGTGCTGGCCCTCGCTGTCGCGCATCTGATGCGTCGCCAAGCAGAACACGCGGGCCTGCACCTGTCCGTGCGGGAACTGCTCGACGAACTCGGCGGCATCCAGGAAACCGTCCTGCTCTACCACGACGGCGGCAAAGGCCGCCCCCGCGCACAGCGCATGCTCACCGAGACAACCCCTACCCAGAAACAACTCGCCGAACTGTTCGACATCCACCGCTACGCGCCCACCCGCTGACCAGGCCACCAGCCGGATTAGGTAATACGTCCACCTCACCCGAAAACCCATCCTGGCCAGCACAAACACCACTCAAGAACGGACTAGCGGGGAAACTCCGGCTAGCGCTGAACAGGCAGATCTGTCATCGTCGCGGCGGTTCAGTGGAGGTGCACAACGCGCACGGCGCGGTCTTCACCGCGCGATTGCCGCTGGAAGGGCCGAGAGCGTGATCAAGGTGTTGGTGGTGGACGACGACTTCATGGTCGCCAAGGTCCACAGTGGATACGTAGCTCGGGTCGAAGGGTTCGAGGTCGTCGGGGTGGCCCACACCGGAGCCGACGCGATCCGCGCCGTCGACGAGCTTCGCCCGGAACTCGTGCTGCTGGACATCTACCTGCCCGACATGGACGGCCTATCGGTGCTGCGGCAACTGCGCGCGAGCACCGAGCGGCCCTCCGCCGACCCCGACGTCATCATGATCACCGCGGCCCGCGACCTGGACACCGTGCGCGGCGCGATCCGCGGCGGCGCGCTGCACTACCTGATCAAGCCGTTCAGCTACGACGCGCTGCGCGACCAGCTGGAGAACTTCCGTTCGCTGCACCAGAAGCTCAGCGAGTTGCCAGGCGATTCCCCGGCCGCGCAGCAGGACGTCGACCAGCTCTTCGGCACCCGCAGCCGCTCCACGGCACCGCCGCCGAAGGGGCTGGCCACCGAGACGGCGGAGATCGTCGAACGCATCCTGCGCGAGACGACCGCGGCGGGCGAGGACGTGTCGGCGACGGAATGCGCCGACGCCGCCGGGGTTTCGCGCGTCAGCGCGCGCAAGTACCTGGAGCACTTCGTGACCTCGGGCCGCGCCGAGGTCCGCCTCCGCTACGGCAACACCGGCCGTCCGGAACGCCGCTACCGCTGGACGCACTGACCGGCCGCGCGAAACGCCCCCGTCAGGTTCGTCCCCAGTTTCAGTTGAAAACTGTCCGCAGACGGTGTGGTGCGAGTTGCACTGAGCCCATTCATCCTTGGCCGATCCGCAGCCGCGACGCTGAAAGCCGCACGGAACGGGGCTGCCGCCTTAGCCCACCCGCACAACCGGCACCGCCGCAGGTTCTCAACGGTCTTCTCGCGAGGACAGCCCGGACGCGACAGGTCATACGTGCGTCCGGGCTCCCACAGCGACCAGGGACGCGAGCAGCGGCGCCCGCCAGCCTCGATGTTGGACGGGGACGTGGGTTGACACCCGAGAGGTCCTAAGTGGCCGGTCGGTGCGGCGCGGATCCGACGGACGCGTCATTGACCCATGATCGTAACGGTTCCGGCCTTTGTGTAATTCACAGCTGGACAACATTTCCAGAATCGGCCGCTAGGCGGGCCCTAATGCACGACCGGGGCCGTGAGTCTCTTGGGCTGCTACGACTGTTCAAAAGACCCACGGCCCCGGAACCGGCGAAACTGCCTCGCAGTAATGCCTTCCGTCAGGCGTTGGCGAGACGGAGGCCGTTGTATCCGGCGCGGGCGTCGGCGAAGCGCGCGGCGACCTCGTCCCAGTTGACCACGTTCCACAGATGCTTGACGTAGTCGGCCTTCACGTTGCGGTACTGCAGGTAGTACGCGTGCTCCCAGATGTCGAACGCCAGCAGCGGGGTCGTGGCGATCGACAGGTTCGCGTGGTGGTCCCGCAGCTGCTGCGTGATCAACCGCTGACCCACCGGGTCCCAGGCCAGCACGCCCCAGCCGTTGCCCTGGATCGTGGTCGACACCGCCTCCATCTGAGCGCGGAACTTGTCGAAGGAACCGAAGTCCTCGTCGATGGCCGCCGCCAGCTCCTTTCCCCTGGATCGTGGTCGACACCGCCTCCATCTGAGCGCGGAACTTGTCGAAGGAACCGAAGTCCTCGTCGATGGCCGCCGCCAGCTCGCCGGTCGGCTTGTCCCCGCCGTTGGGCGAGAGGATCTTCCACCACACCAGGTGCAGCGAGTGCCCCGCCAGGTTGAACGCCAGCGTGGTCTCCAACCCAACGATGGAGGAGAAGTCGCCCTTCTCCCGCGCCTCGGCGATCTTTTCCACCGTGTCGTTGGCGCCCTTGACGTACGCCGCGTGGTGCTTGCTGTGGTGCAACTCGTTGATCTCACCGGCGATCGCCGGCTCCAACGCCGCGTAGTCGTAGTCCAACTCCGGCAACACGTACTGCGCCATCGGTCTCTTCCCCTTCACTGATCTTGCGTTCGCCGAAAGTCTCGAACCTCAAGCGCGCTAAAGGTCAATGGGTCAATGACACGTCCGGAGTGTTCTCAATCACGTTTCATCCTGTTCGACCGGCGTTCGGGCGACTACTCTGCGCTTCCTGCACGGTTACCCGGAGGCACCATGCCGGACCACGCCCAGCTCCCGCAGGACCTCGCCCCGGACCGCCCGAGCGGCGCCAGGGTCTACGACTACTTCCTGGGCGGTAGCTGCAACTTCGCTTCAGACCGCGAACTGGCCCGGCGGCTCCTGTCGGTGGCCCCGGACGTGCGGCTGAACGCGCTGGCCAACCGCGCCTGCCTGCACCGGGTGATCCGGATTTGCCTGGCCACGGGCGTGCGGCAGCTCCTCGACGTCGGCTGCGGCCTCCCGGCGATCGGCACCCCGCACGAGGTCGCCCAGCAGCTCGTCCCGCGCGCGCGTGGTCTACGTTGCAACTCAACCATCGCCAGCAGGATTGTGGACGCTCGTCCCGCGCGCGCGTGGTCTACGTCGACAGCGACCCGGTCGTCGTGACGCACGGCGAACCGCTCCTCAACCGCACTCCGAACGCTGCCATTGCGCAGGCCGACCTGCACGACATCGACGAGGTGCTGGTTACGGAACGGGTTCGGCGGCTGCTCGACTTCGAGCAGCCGTTGGCGGTGCTGATGTTCGCGGTGCTGCACCACATTCCCGATCACGACGACCCGGCCGGCCCGAGCCACGAGTACCTCGCCGCCGTCGCCCCCGGCTCGCCCCCGGCGCTCACCCACCTGACCGCCGACCACGCATCGGAGACCATGCGCGCGGTGACCGACCTGCTGCCGGCAGCCAGCACCCCGGGACGCTGCACAGCCGGGCCGATCTGGAGTCCCTACTGGACGGCCTCCACCTTTTCGAACCGGGGGTCGTGCCGATCGCGTAGTGGCGGCCTGAGCACGGCGACCTGGACCTTTAGCCTCCCACCTCGCTCGGTTACGCCGCCGTGGCGCGGAGACCGTGAGCAACCCGACATTGGCCGAACAGGCCAACGAAATACGCTGTTTGCACTGATCAAACCGGCTGTAATGGGGAAATAATCCGACAAATAGGCTGGTACGGTGGCGGGTGTGCCCGAGATGACCGCAACGCGTAAAACCCAAGCCTCGGGCCGGAGCAAACGCAAGATCAGCTGGGACGTCGTGCGAACCAGTTGCGTCCTGCTCGTGATGTGCTACCACTCCACCTTCCTCAGCACCTATCTGCACCCCGAGATGACGCCGCGCAACGTCGTCTTTCCCTACCAGGTCGGCGCCAGCCTGCTGCTGGTGATCTCGGCGTACTTCGCCTGCGTCACCATCGGCCGCGGCACCGCGCTGCGCTATTGGTGGGGACGCATGGCCAGGCTGTTCCCGCCGTTCGTCGGCGCGGTCGTGGTGATCTTTGCGGTGATGCGCTGGGTGGCGGTCGAAGCCTGGTTCTACCCGAGCCTCAACGACCTGTGGTGGAACCTGCTGATGCTGTGGAACTGGAAGCCAGCGGACTACTGGTTCATCGACGGTTCACATTGGACGGTGCCGCTGCAGCTGATGGGCTTCACCGCGGCCGCGTTGCTGTTCCGCACCAGGTGGGGCCACGGGCGGCGAATCATCTTGGTGCTGTGGGCGGCGGTGCTGGTACCGATCGCGCAGTGGCCAGTGCGGGTGGCCGACAAGTCGGAGCTCTACCGCACGATCGTCGACGGCATCGGCGTGCACCGCTGGCACCTGTTCGTCGCCGGGGTGGCGATCTGGCTGTGGTCGACCCGGCGCATCGGCCTCCTGCACTTCGCGGCGATGCTGGCGGCCTGCATGCTCGGCCAGGCGCTGCACAACTACACCGAAACGCCGGAAGGCCTGATCGCCGACTGGGGCTCAACGGTCGCGGTGTGCATCGGCATGGTCGTGGTCGCGCTGACGGCATTCGGGCCGGACTGGAACCGGATCTTCCCGGAGTGGCTGGCCGGGCGGATCCGGTGGTTCGCCGGGATCTCCTACGGCGTGTTCCTGGTGCACCAGACGATCGGCTACATCGTCATGAAGAAGCTCGACGAGATCGGCGTCGACCCCCTCCTGCAGACGGCCGCGATGCTGGTTACCGGTACGGCGCTGGGCTGGACCCTGACCCACGCCGTCGAGCGCCCAACGCACAAGTTCCTGATGCGCGCCTACGACGGCCTCGCCACCCGCCGCCGCACCCGATCCAGCGAGGTGTGAGGGGCACCCTTGAGCGATTCAACCGCTCAAGGGTGCCCCTCACCTCGAAAAATTCGTCAGATCGGGTGGCGGGTCAGGGGTTCCGCGTCGAGCGGGGTCAGGACGCGGACGGGGGCCGGGGCGTCGGCCCAGCGGCGGACCGCCGCTTCCGCTTCCGCTCGCTGCCGGTCGGGCAGGCCCTCGATCTTCGCTCCGTGGTTGGCGCCGGGGACCAGGTAGCTGAAGGAGTCGCTGGTGCCGCTGCCGAGTTGGAAGGGTTCCGCGCTCCACGGGTCGCGCTCTCCGTTGACGAACATCAGTTCCGCGCCCTGGCCGCGCACCCACGCGTCGATCTGCAGCATCGACCCCGGTTTGAAGTCCATCGGGATGTCGCGAGACACCAGATTGCGGGGCTGGTTGAGCTGCCGGTGGTGCAGCAGGTCGGCCAGCAGTTCGTCGGAGACATCGGGCCAGCCGAGCTGGGTGCCAGCCTGGTAGTAGTACGGCGCGTACGGCTCGATGCCCTGGTCGGTGTAGAGGGAGAACTGCGCGGTCTCGTCGAAGAACGCGTAGATCTCGTCGGTGCTCGCAGTGGTCGCCGGGATCTTGGCGCAGTCCTGCTGGCCCCGGTACTGCCAGAACGCGAACGGCGTGTCGAGCACGACCATCTCCAGACCCCGGTCGACGTCACCGATGATCCGGTCGAAGGTCAGCCCCTCCGCCTCGGCGTAGGCGTTGAACTTCGCCAGCATCTCGTCACGCCGGACCAGCGCCTCCCGCTGCACGGCGAGCAGCGCGTCCCGGCAGGCCGGGTCGGTGCCGACCGAGGCCAGGAACTCGTCGTAGCTATCGCGGTCGTTGTCGACGTCGTTGGGTGCCACATAGGCGACGGTCCCGGCCACGTCGTCGGGATAGAACCGGCGGTGGTAGACGGCCGTCATGCCACCCTTGCTCGCCCCGGTCGTGATCCATTTCTGCTGGTAGATGGACTGCAGCGCGGCGATCACCCGGTGCTGGTCGGTGGCCGCCTGCCAGATGTCCAGGTCGTTCCAGTCGGCCGGATCGGGCCGGGACGGGACGAAGAACCGGTGCTCCAGGTCGACCTGGTTGCCGTCGACCAGCCGCGTCGGCTCGGTGCGGCTGACCTTGCTCGGCAGCTCGTAGCCGGTCGTGTAGAGCACGGTAGGCCGGTCGAGATCGCGGTGCAGCAGGGTCAGGCGCTGCTGGAAGCCCCCGGCTGTCGGGTGCCGGTGGTCGCTGGGCTGCGCGAACGTCAGGTCGAAGAGCCGGAACCCCGGCTCGGTGGGCCGCTCGCCGACGACGGTCAGCCCTGGCACCGCCTCCAGCCGCTCCCGGATGTCGTCCGGCGGGGACGCGCCCACCGGGGCTCCGACGAGGAGCATGCCGCACACCACCGCAAACGTGACGAGACCGCGCCAGTTCATTCCGCCTCCTGCTAGGCCCGAGATCACGCCGAAACTAGTTCCGCCGGGGTACAGCGGGAAGGCCTCGGCGTGTTCTCGCCGTTTCCTGTTGTGCCAGCTGGAATCCTCGCCGCAGGTAACGAGAACCGCCTCCCGGAAGGACGAATCGATGCCGAAAGAAGAAATGCCGCCGGACGTGCACGAGCTGCTGTCCCGCCCGAACCCGGCGGTGATCGCCACCGTCAACGCCGCCGGCGCGCCGGTCTCGGTGGCCACCTGGTACCTCTGGGACAGCGGAAAAGTGCTGGTCAACATGGATGCGAGCCGGGCACGACTGAAGCACGTCAGGGCCGATCCGCGCGTGTCGCTGACGGTGCTGGACAGCGCGAGCTGGTACCGGCACGTCAGCCTGCGCGGCCGGGTCACCGCATTGGAGGACGACCCAGACCTGACCGACATCGACCGGCTCGCCCAGCATTACCTGGGCGAGCCGTACCCGGTCCGCGACCGGCCGCGGGTCAGCGGCTGGATCGAGGTGGACGCCTGGCACAGCTGGGGCGGGTGACAGCCGGGCCGGCGGGTGCGGGGTGGAGCGAACGGCCTGTTCACCTCAATAGACGGCACGAACAGGCCGTTCGCTCCACCCAACCCGACACCCGAACCCAGCGAACGGACCACCCACACCGATAGACGGCACGAACAGGCCGTTCGCTTCACCACCCGTTCAGGTCAGGCGGCGGTGTCCGCCTCCTGGGGGACCGGCTCCTCGTCGCGCTGCTTGGGCACGCTGACGTCACCGGACGGGATCTGTCCACTTTGGACGACTTCGCCGACGTAGCCGTCGGACGCCTCGCTCGCCGCGCCGGCCTCCGTCGCCCCCAGGAACGGCTCCGCCGCGGCCAGCACCTGCTGCGCGGCCCGCACGCGCTCCGCGACGTCCTGCCGCATCCGCAGCATCGTCTCGGCGTACTCGTCGGCTCGCCGGATCCGCCGGTCCGCTTCCGCGGTCGCTTCGCGGACCCGCCGCTGCGCTTCTTCGCGGCTCTTCTGCTCGCGCTCGGCCTGGATGCGCTTCGCCTCTTCGCGGCGCGCCGCCATCGACACCTCGAAGTCGTGCTCGACCTGGGTGCGGCGTTCCTCGGCCGAGGTGTCCAGCCGACGGCGGCACTGCTCCGCTTCGCGCGCCATCGCCTGGACTTCCTCGCGGGTGCGCGCCAACATCTCGCTGCGCTGCTGCTCGGACTGGCGGCGCCACTCGTCGGCCTCCGCCACCAGCTTCTCGTAGCGTTCCCGGAGTTCGGCTGCGGCCTGCTCGGACCGCGCCCACTCGTGCTCGGATGCGGACTGCGCGGCGGCGACGATCTCGTCCGCCTCGTCCTGCGCGAGCCGGACCATCCGGCGTAACCGGTCCGACAGCGCCGCGGCGTCGATCGGCGAGCGCGCCTGTTCGTCGAGCTGCTGCTTGAGCGACTCGACCTCGGCACGCGCCTGGTTCAGCTGCGCCGTCAGGTTGCCGACCTGGCTGAGCGCCGAGTCCCGGTCCTCGGTGACGAGCCGGATCTCGTTCTCGGTCTGCTGGATGTAGAACTTCACCTGTGATCGCCGGAACCCGTACCATGCCGTGTCGAAATCCGCCTTCAGCGGTACCAGTTCGCGGTCTTCGATGTGCCCCACGGTCTCACCCCGCTCGATTGATCAACGTTGCTTGGGAGCGAGCCACGCCCCGACGCAGCAAGTCCGTTGTACACCTGAAAAGCGTGTCGCGATGCCCGCCGCAGGGCTGAACTGTTCAGCCCCGAGCACCGGGCTACGCGCGGTGCCACGGATCGCCAGCCCCATTGTCCACTGCCGCGGCGAGTGGGATCAACTCCCCTGATTCCGGTGCAAGGCAACGGTCATCCGATGTTGACCATCCATACACCAGCGCGGGATTGCCTGCTGGAATCAGGTTTTCGCGCCCGCCCCGAGGACTCGGCGGAAGATCGTCTCGATTTCGTCTCGGCCCGGCACCGATTCCCGGACGACGCCTTGCAGCAGCAAACCGCAGAACAGAACGGACAAAGCACGCCCGGTGGACGGATCGGTGTAGGAGGCGAACAGCTCGGCCAGCGCGGTGTCCCATTCCTGGCTGACGTGGCGCAGCGCGGGTTTGTGCAGCGAGGCGATGTAGAGCTGGTGCTCGACGACGGTCTGCGGCAGCGCCGGACCGAGGTAGTGCAGCACCAGGTCGGTCAGCGCGATGGCCAGGTCGCAGTCGCGTTCGAGCCGGTCGGCCCACTCCTGGAGGTGCTCGACGTCGTCCTCGGCGGCCTGCCGCAGAGCGCTGGCGAGGAGGTCGTCGAGGGTGGCGAAGTAGTAGGTGGTCGACCCCAGCGGAACACCCGCCGCAGCCGCCACGGCACGATGCGTGAGCTTCTCCACCCCGCGCTCGGCGACGACCGTGATCGCGGCGCGTGCGATGCGCTCGCGGCGGGCCGGGTCCTTGCGGCGCGCGGCGGGCGCGGGCGGGATGGTCGACATTCGCTTCGGCGTTCCTCCCGTGGGCTTCACAACGACACCTAGCCTGCCATGTGGACCAGCGAGAGCGATGCGGTCCCGGTCACCGGATCCGCGTTCGTCCTGTTCATCACGCTTTTTTCGATGATTCATCCGAAAGCCCAGCACCCGATGATGTACAGATGTACAGGATCGGTGTTAGGGTCTTCCGCAGCACTGCGCCGAACCACAGGCGCTAACCCGCCACCGAATGGACCGCCAGGAGGTGAATTCCGCAAATCGCGGGTCGCCGGTCCCCATTCGGAGAATTGCGTGCCGCCCGCGGTTACCGGCGGCGCAATGGGCGGGCGCGCCTTAGTGTGGATGAGCGAATCGGATCGTGGCAATGCGTACACACCTGTACCAGTGGCAATGCGCACACCTGTACCAGAAGTGCGCATTGGTGCGGTTCCGGCGCAAAAAAGCACAATCGACATCACGGGGAACGAGCCATGTCGCAAGCTGAGAATTCGACGCCCTCGCTGTTCATCGATGGCGAGTGGGCGTCGGCCGCTGACGGTCGCACCCGCGAGATCCGCTGCCCAGCCGATGGCACGCTGGTGGCCACGGTCGACGAAGCCGGGACTGCCGATGCCGAGCGGGCCATCGCCGCCGCGCGCCGCGCCTTCGACGACGGCTCCTGGACCGCCACCTCGGCCTGGGAGCGCGGCGACCTGCTGCTTCGGGTGAGCGACATCCTGGTGCGCGACAAGGCGGAGTTCGCCCGCGCCGAATCGCTGGACACCGGCAAGCGGCTGGTCGAGAGCGAGTACGACATGGACGACATCGCCGCGTGCTTCCGCTACTTCGGCAAGATCGCCGGCACCGACGCGGGCCGCATCGTCGACGCCGGCTCGCCGGACGCGATCAGCCGCGTGCAGTACGAGCCGGTCGGCGTGTGCGGCATGATCACACCCTGGAACTACCCGTTGCTGCAGGTGGCCTGGAAGGTCGCCCCGGCGATCGCGGCGGGCAACACCTTCGTGCTCAAGCCCAGCGAGCTCACCCCCAGCACCGCGATCCTGCTGATGCGCGCGCTGGCCGAGGCCGGACTGCCCGCCGGGGTCGGCAACCTGGTGCTGGGCACCGGCGCCGAGGTCGGGTCGGTGCTGGCCGAGCACCCGGACGTCGACCTGATCTCGTTCACCGGAGGCCTGCACACCGGGCGCAAGATCTCGGCCGCCGCGGCGCCGACGGTGAAGAAGGTGGCTCTGGAGCTCGGCGGCAAGAACCCGAACGTCGTGTTCGCCGACGCCGACTTCGAGCCTGCGGTGGACTACGCGCTGACCGCCGTGTTCCTGCACTCCGGGCAGGTCTGCTCGGCCGGGGCGCGGCTGATCGTGCAGGACGAGCTGCACGACGCGCTGGTGGACGAGATCGTCCGCCGCGCCGAGCTGATCCGCATCGGCGGCCCGTTCGACGAGGACGCCGAGACGGGGCCGCTGATCTCCGCCGCGCACTTGAAGAAGGTGGACGACTACGTCGTCAAGGCCGTCGCCGAAGGCGCCGTGCTGCGCACCGGGGGACGCCGCCCCGAGGGCGAACGCTACGCCAACGGCCACTACTACCTGCCCACCGTCCTCGCCGACGTCAAACCGGGCGGCTACGCGGTAACCGAGGAGTCCTTCGGCCCGGTGCTGACCGTCGAGCGCTTCACCGACGAGGACGAGGCGGTGCGCATCGCCAACGACACCCACTACGGCCTGGCGGGCGCGGTGTTCACCGGCGACCCGGGCAAGGCGCAGCGGGTTGCCAACCGGCTGCGGCACGGCACCATCTGGATCAACGACTTCCACCCCTACCTGCCGCAGGCGGAATGGGGCGGCTTCAAGCAGTCCGGCATCGGACGCGAACTGGGCCGGGCCGGACTCGGCGAGTACCAGGAGGCAAAGCACGTCTACCAGAATCTGCGGCCCGCAGCGCAGAACTGGTTTTCCGGAAAATAGCGAGGAATTCGCTTCACCCGCGGCGGTGACCGAACCATTGCCGCGGGAACTGCGCGGCCCGTCCGGCCGCTTTGCCCGACACCGCCGATGTAAGCGGTGATCTTCGCGCTACGCAAAGCAACCACCCGATTCGTTCCCCTGCCCGCATCCGGCGGGCGGGGGCATGGTCGGGAAAGGAGTTCGGGGCATGAGCGCACCCAATTACGATGCCGAGCTCAACGAGTTCGGCTACACCAACAAACTGAAGAGAAGCCTCGGCGGATTCGCGACCTTCGCCGCCGGGATCAGCTACATCTCGGTACTCACCGGCACCTTCCAACTGTCCTACTTCGGCCTGTCCTTCGGGGGCCCCGCCTACTGGTGGTCCTGGCCGATCGTGTTCGTCGGGCAGTTACTCGTGGCGTTGAGTTTCGCCGAGCTGGCGTCCCGGTACCCCATCGCCGGCTCCATCTACAACTGGGCCAAGAAGCTGGGCGGTCAGCACATCGGCTGGCTCGCGGGCTGGATGATGCTGCTGGCCTCGATCGTGTCGATCTCGGCCACCGCGCTGGCCTACCAGAACACGCTGCCGCAGATCTGGTCCGGCTTCCAGCTCATCGGCGACGGCAGCACCAGCACCGAGCAGGCCGTCAACGGCATCCTGCTGGCCCTGGTGCTGATCCTGTTCACCACGCTGGTCAACGCCTTCGGGGTGAAGCTGATGGCCCGGATCAACAGCGCCGGCGTGTTCATCGAGCTGGTCGCGGCGGTGTTGCTAATCATCGCGCTGGCGCTGGTAGTGGTGAATCCGCCGACGGTCGTGTTCGACACCAACGGCACCGAGTCCGCCTTCGGCGGCAACTACCTGGGCGCATTCCTGGTCGCCGGGATCGCTTCGTCGTACGTGATGTACGGCTTCGACACCGCCGCGTCACTCGGCGAGGAATCCATCGACCCGCAGCGCAACGCCCCCGAGGCGATCCTGCGGGCGCTGATCGCCTCGTTCATCCTCGGTGGCCTGATCATCCTGCTCGGTCTGATGGCGACCCGGGACTTCTCCGCGCCGCAGCTGGCCGAGAGCGGCCTGCAGTTCGTGCTCAACGACGCGCTGGGCCCGCTCGTGGGTCGGCTGTTCCTCCTGTCGATCTTCGTGGCGATCACGGTCTGCGTGCTGGCGGTGCACACGGCGGCGATCCGGATCGCCTTCGCGATGGCCCGCGACAACGCGTTACCCGCTGGTTCGTTGCTGGCGCGGGTCAGCCCGCGCTTCCGGACGCCGATCGTGCCGGCCGTGGTCATCGGCGTGCTCGCGGTGGCCCTGCTGGTGGTCAACATCGGGCAGCCGCAGATCTTCACCGCGGTCACCAGCCTGGCGATCATCCTGATCTACATCTCGTACCTGCTGGTCACCGTGCCGATGCTGGTCGCGCGGCTGCGCGGCGAGTGGTCTGTGCCAAAAAGCGAGGCCAAGCAGCCGCGCCGGTTCGGCCTGGGCAAGCTCGGGTTGCCGATCAACGTCCTGGCCGTGCTCTGGGGCTTGGGCATGACGATCAACCTGGCGTGGCCGCGCCGCGAGGTCTACAACGCGGAGCCGCCGTACCACTGGTACCTGCAGTACAGCTCGCTGCTGTTCGTCGGAGCCGCGGCCGTAGGCGGGTTCGCGTACTACTGGTTCGTCCAGCGCCACAAGGTCGGCGTGCTCGCCGACCACGCCGCGGAGTCCCCTTCGGACATCAGTGCCACGAGCCCGGTCGCCTGAGCGCCCGCGCTGGTGACGTGCCCAGCGGACTTGACCGCACCCAGCATCAGGCAAACGGCATAGCCGCTTCCCGCAACGCACGCGACCGGCACCGCCGCGGGTTCTCAACGGTGTCCTGCGGGGACACCCGCGCCTCGGGCGGCTCGCGAGGCCAGCCCCGATGTGGCGTATTGGACATACGTGAACCGGGGATCCAGTAGACGAGAGGGCTTTTGAGGTTCCGCTACCCGCACCGCCGAGCAAGGTGACCAGAACGTTCATTCCAGAAACGGAGATTCCAGTGGCAGATCAGTTCGACTACGTCGTGGTGGGTGGCGGCAGCGCCGGCGCGGCCGTCGCGGCGCGGCTGTCGGAGGCCCCGGACGTCACCGTGTGCCTGCTGGAGGCCGGCCCGTCCGACGTCGACGACAAGGCAATCCTGGAGCTCAAGCGCTGGATGGCGCTGCTGGAGTCCGGCTACGACTGGGACTACCTGATCGAGCCGCAGGAGAACGGCAACTCGTTCATGCGGCACGCGCGGGCCCGAGTCCTCGGCGGCTGCTCCTCGCACAACTCCTGCATCGCGTTCTGGGCCCCGGCCGAGGACCTCGACGAGTGGGAGTCGATGGGCGCTACCGGTTGGGGCGCCAAGAACATCTTCCCGCTGTACAAGCGGTTGGAGTCCAACGACGGGCCGGGTGAGCACCACGGCCGCAGCGGCCCGGTGACCATCCGCAGCGTCCCGCCGGAGGACCCGTGCGGCGTCGCGCTGCTGCAGGCCTGCGCCCAGGAAGGCCTGCCGATCACGGAGTTCAACTCCGGCAAGACCGTGGTGCACGGCGCGAACTGGTTCCAGATCAACGCGCGGGAGGACGGCACCCGGTCCTCGTCGTCGGTGTCCTACCTGCACCCGAATCTCGACCGGCCGAACCTGGAGATCCGCACCCATGCCTGGGCCAAGAAGGTCACCTTCGACGGCACCAGGGCCACCGGCGTGCAGTACCTGGACGCGGACCTGATCCACACCCGCACGGTGACCGCGCGCCGCGAGGTGGTGCTGTCCACCGGCGCCATCGACAGCCCGAAGCTGCTGATGCTCTCCGGCATCGGGCCGGCCGAGCACCTGCGCGAGTTCGGCATCGACGTGCTGGTCGACTCCCCCGGCGTCGGCTCCTACCTGCAGGACCACCCGGAGGGCGTGATCAGCTGGGACGCCAAGCAGCCGATGGTCACCGACTCCACGCAGTGGTGGGAGATCGGCATTTTCACCACCACCGAGCCGGGTCTGGACCGGCCGGACCTGATGTTCCACTACGGTTCGGTGCCCTTCGACATGCACACCGTGCGGCAGGGCTACCCGACCTCGGAGAACAGCTTCTGCCTGACCCCGAACGTCACCCGCGCCCGCTCCACCGGCACGGTCCGGCTGCGCAGCCGGGACTTCCGGGATAAGCCGAAGGTCGACCCTCGGTACTTCACCGACCCGCACGACATGCGGGTGATGACCGAGGGCATCAAGCTCGCCCGCAAGATCGTGGCGCAGCCGGCGATGCAGGGCTGGGCCGGTGCCGAGCTGTTCCCGGGCCCGGACGTGCGCACCGACGACGAGATCGCGGACTACATCAAGCGGACCCACAACACCGTCTACCACCCGGCGGCCTCGGTCCCGATGGGCGCGGACGACGACCCGACGAAGCCGGTTGACGCGCGCCTGCGGGTCAAGGGCGTGCAGGGCCTGCGGGTGGCGGACGCCTCGGCGATGCCGTTCCTGGTCGCGGTGAACCCCAACATCACCACGATGGCCATCGGCGAGAAGTGCTCCGACATGCTCAAGGAGGACAACCGCTGATCCGGTGCGGTTGAGGGCACCCGTGCCGCTCACCTGCACCCCGTGCATCGGATTGATCAACTAAACGGCCGCTGACCAGCGGTGCTGGTCGCCGTTTGCCTCCGGCGAGTCCGTCCTCACCAACACCCCGTCGTGCGTGGATGTCTGGCGTCGTTCGCAAAGATCTGCCAGCGACGGCCGGTGTCCGAGGCGCCACTCGCGCAATAGAACTCCCGTTGTTCTGCGGCATTGCTAGAGCAGTCCTATCGTGGCGGTCTGGGGTGTCCTACGGGACGGGGATGGGCTTTACAGCGGCTGGGGGAGGCCTTATGGATCTGTCCATCGTGGTTCCCTGCTGCAACGAAGGGGACGTGCTCGACGACTTGACAGACCGGCTGTCGGCTGTCCTTCCCAAGATCACCCACGACTACGAGGTCATCCTCGTCGACGACGGCAGCTCGGACGAGACCCTCGCCAAGGCGCGCCGGGCCAGCGTCGAGCATCCTGGCTTCCGGTTCGTCGCGCTGAGCCGGAATTTCGGCAAGGAAGCGGCACTCGTAGCGGGGCTGCGCCATGCCACGGCCAGTCGTATCGCCGTTTTGGATGCGGACCTGCAGCACCCGCCGGAAATGCTGCCCGACATGGTGAAGTTACTAGACTCGGGCTACGACCAGGTGGTGGCGCGGCGGAGCCGCCACGGGGAGTCGTTCGCGCGGACGGCTCTGTCTCGCCTGTACTACTGGGTTGTGAACAAGCTCGTCGACGTCTCCCTTCAGGACGGGGTTGGCGACTTCCGTCTGTTGTCGCGGCGTGCCGTCGACGCGTTGCTCTCATTGCCGGAGCACAACCGGTTTTTGAAGGGGCTGTGTTCCTGGATCGGCTTCGACACGGCCACGGTCAGCTACCGCAACGTCGTTCGCAGCGGCGGCAAGTCGAAGTGGTCGGCCGGAAAGCTGTTGAACTACGGCATCGACGGGATTCTCTCGTTCAACAACAAACCGCTGAGGGCGGCCATCTACCTCGGCGCACTGATCACGGTTCTTGCGTTCTGCTACGCCACGTTCGTTGTCGTCAACACGCTCGTGTCCGGGGTGCGCGTTCCCGGCTACGCGACGCTGGTGGTCGCTGTCGCTTGCCTCGGCGGCATCAATCTGCTCGTCCTCGGGGTCATCGGCGAGTACCTGGGGCGGATCTATGTCGAGACGAAACGCCGGCCGTCTTTCTTGATCAAGGAAACCGGGCCGGTAGACACGGCGGCAGCATCGACACGCTGGATCAGAGAGCGAGACACACCGCAACAGCGTGACGGGCGGCAGACGACGGTCAACGGCCACGATCCGGCCAAATGGGCGTCCAGCGGCGGTTGAGGGGCAACGGTGCCGGGCGGGCGGAGCGGGTCGCGGTTGGTGCGCTTCTGTTTGGTTGGCGTGGCGAACACTGCGGTGCACTACGCCGTCTACATCGCACTGTGGTTCGTGGTGCCGTATCTCGTCGCGCACCTCGTCGCGGCTTCGGTCGCGATTTCGGTGTCGTACCTGCTGCCTGCTGAACTGTTACTACACCTTCCGCGTTCCGCCAACGCTGCTGAAGTTCCTGCTGTACCCGCTGTCGAACCTGACAAATCTCGCGTTGAGCGCGGCCGCGGTCTACACGCTTGTCGAGTACGCACGGGTCGACTCCCGGATCGCGACATTCGCAGGCGGGGTTGTCGCTGTGCCGGCGACGTTCTTCGTCTCCAGGCTCGTCCTTACACGGACGTCTCTCGTGGTGGGCAGGTCGGGCAGCGGTAGGCAGGCCAGCAAGGAACCGAGCAGTGCGGCACGGAGGAGCCGATCTTCGGGGTACAGCTGCTGAGAGGAGTGCGGGTGGCGAACACCGTTTCTCTGGACGAGACGGACGTTCCGGCGGAACAAAAGACTCCGCGTGCCGGGCCGAACGGAGCTCGGTTCGGGTTCGCCGCGCTGACCTGCGCCTTGGCGGGCTTGCTGGCGCAGTTTCCACTCCTGAGGAATCCGCTGGCCTACTACACAGACGATGCCGCAATCCAGATCCTGCCCACGTGGTTCCGCCTCGGCGAACAGGTCCGCAGCGGGTCCTGGCCAGTCACGCTCGACGTTGGCTCGTGGATGGGTGGAAACCTCGTCCTCGAGTCGTTGTTCGGCGTGTGGAACCCGGTCAACGCGCTCGTGTGGGTATTCGTGTCCATCATGCCGGACCTGGCGCTCGCCGGAGACGTCGTCCGCTCGGCGGCGTTCTCGGCGATCGCTCTCGGCTCATATCTGCTGTTCCGGGAATACGGGGCGCGCTCATGGGCCGCGAGTGTGACCGCCGCTCCCCTACCGTTCTGCGGATCGCTGTTCTTCTTCGACGCGGTCAAGTGGCCAGCCGCGCTGCTGGCGTTCGTGTGGATCCCGTACCTGTGGTGGGTTACGCGCCGAATGGCCAAGGGGAAGGGCAACGCCGTCTGGGTCTTCGTCCTTGGGGTGCTCGCTGTGACCGCCGGCAACCCGTACGGGATGCTCGGGGTGTGCGGCGTACTGTTCGCCGTGCTCATCGAAACCGCCGTCAACCGGCGCTGGCGGGTGACCGGTGAGGTGTTCCTCGCATCGGCGGCAATCGCCGCGGTTGCGCCGCTGGTATACCTTCCGCTTCTGCTTAGCTCCCAAGTGACATGGCGTAGCGCCGGTGGTTCCCCGCGCAACACCGGCGAACTCACCCCGAACCTGAGTGACCTCCTGAATGCGAGCTTTCCCGACTACGTCCCGGAAATCCCCAACGTCGGGGACTCGGCAGTCTTCTTCTGTTGGTTCGCCGTCCCGCTGGCGGCCTGGTTCGACTGGTCGGTGGTGCGCCAGCGACGTCGGGAACTAACCGGCTGCCTGGTGTTTGCCGGGATCTTTCTACTGCTGGCGATCGGCCCGTCTGATTTGTGGATGTTCCGTTGGCCGCTGCGGCTTCTGCACTACGGCTACCTCGGTCTCGCGGTCCTGCTGGCCGTCCTGCTGTCCGCCGGGCTGCGCACCGACCACCTGCGCCGACGAACGATGATCGCAACCGCGCTGCTGCTGTTCTGCTCCTACCTCGGATGGGCCGCCAACCCGGCCCCCTCGATGCTCCGGCGCCAAGTCCTCACCGTGCTCGGCCTGGCCGTGCTGAGCGGCACGGCAGTGTGGGCATTCCGGCGGCTGGGCACACGAGGACTGGTTGCGGTCGTACATGCCGGCACGGTGGGGACTTTCGCGTTGCAAGTGCACTGGTTCGTCGATGGGCACACGCCGCCGCCCTACTACTACCCCACCAACATCGCCGAAGCGCGCGCTCACTTCGCGCACCGCTATCAGGGCGCGGTGTTCCAGATATCCGACCTCGGGGGGATCGGCCCACCACGGCCGGGTCCCGAGGCGTGGCACGATCTCATGCCCGGCAGCTTCTACCAAGCAACCGGGATCGAGAGCATCAACGCCTACACCGGCATGGGATTCTCCGCGCTATCGAACGCGGTGTGCCTGTCCTACAACGGTTCCGCCTGCGTCGATGCCTACTCCGCTCTGTGGCAGCGCGTTCCCGGCACGGAAGCGCCCCTCGCGAACCTGTTACGTGTGGACACCGTCGTCGTTCAACGGCGGCTGATTCCCGAACCGGTCGTGCCAGCAGGTTGGCACGTGGTGCGGCGAACAGACCTCATCACCGTGCTCGAACGCACTGTCGCTGCACCGCGCACGAACGGACGGCTCAGCTGGGCATCACCGAACGTGCGTGTCACGGCGAACACGGTACTGGACAACCGCCACGAAACAGTAAGGTTCAGCCGGTTGGACAGCAGAAGCGGACACCTACTCCTTGCTCGACTCGCGTGGCCGGGCTACACCGCGAAGATGGGCGACAGACAGCTCCCCACCCACCCTGGCCCTGCCGGGCTGCTCCAGGTCGACATCCCAGCCGACGCGCCGAATTCCTCAGACATCCGCATTTCCTGGTCGCCACCCGGTATCCGCATAGCTCTCATATGCGCGGCGCTTGGCGCACTGACCACCACCGCGCTGGCGGCGGCGCAAGCCCACCAGCGCCGCCACGCGGCGCTGCGGAGAGCGAGCAGGTAGCAGACGCTGGAGCGGGTCCGGTCCGGCAATTCGGATGGCATCGTCATTTGCGCCGCACTGAGCACCCGCGTACAGGATACACGACAACAATTCCCAGAAATCACTTAGGCGCAATAGGAATTACTATCGTCTACTGTGGACATCACGCGCACGACTGGTGGCCATGAACCCGCAGGCCAATGCGCCAGACAGGTGACCGGTGAAATCAGACCACTCAGGGCGGGGGTGATTGCTCTCCTCGTTGAGGTATCGCCCTGGCGCGAACCCGGCCATTACTGTAATGACGTGACTGCCGACGTCGGAGCGCAGATCAAGCGGGCATGACAACGGCTCGGTATGAGCCGGGCTGTACTTGGTGGGCTGGTTGGCCGGTCTACCGAATGGGTCAAAGCGCTTGAGGTCGGTCGCTAAAACTAGGAGTCAGCTAAACGGGTGAGGGTACAAAAGGCTCCTGCCACCCCTGATCACCCCGCCATACATTCCCGGGTATGGCGGGTTCTTCTTTGTTGCCTCAACAGCCCAGCATCGCTGGCACGACGACCGAATCTCCCCCCGAATACGCTGACGTGTGGGCGGACCACGCTGGGAACGTCCACGAGCGGAACCCACGGGACCGCACCAGCACCCGATGCGGACTGGTCGCCGGAATCGCCTCCGCCCGAACGACCGCCGTTCGGGCCTGCGACGCGTGCATTGACGAGAACCTCAAGGACTACGCCTGCAAACACAACTGCACCACAGCGGGATGCTGCCGTTAGACCCCGGTGCGGGCGTCGTCATTTCCTACCCCCGACCGGCACCCGCACCGGCACCCGCACCGGCATCCGCACCGGCATCAGCGCCGGTCCCCGATCCGATCCGGTGCCGCACCGCGCGCCCCTCTCGGAGTCACCGGGCCGCGCCTGGCCCAGGCGCGACGACGAAACTTCCGGACCGCGACTCGGCCAGGCATCCAGCCTGACCAAAAGTCCGGCCACGGTAAGGACGCCTGACCCACTACACCGCTTCGCCCTGCTTCGGCTCGGCTCGACTTACGCCCGAAGCAGGGCTCCGTGTTACCCGTCGTGACCAGCGGTACCACACAAGCGTCGATCGGTTTGCTATGGCAACCCAAAAGAATCACGCCCCTACGTAGCGCATCACGAGGGTCGCGGAGGCGTCGTCCTCGAGCGCTTGGTAGACGTGGTCCACACCGCCGTCGAAGCGGATGTAGTCACCCGGGCCGAGCGTCTCTGGCGCGGACTCCGGACCGACGACGAGGGTTCCGGAGTGCACCAGCAGCTGCTCGATCACCCGCGGCCGGTGCGCGCCGGACACGTACCGGGCCCCGGCTCGCACGTGCAGCCGGTACACCTCCAGTTGCTGGCCGCCGCTGCACACCCGGTCCATCAGCTGCACGTCCACCGTCTGCCCGGAGAGGTCCGAGCCGCTTGCCCGGTTGACCACCACCGCCTCCTCCGCGCTCCCCTCGGACTCCGCGACCAGCAGCCACCCCAGCGGCACGTCGAGCACCGTCGCGAGCGCGTAGAGCGTCTCCAGCGTCGGATTGCGCCGACCAGCCTCCAGCTCCGACAGCGTGCCCTTGCCGATGCCGGCCCGGCGGGCCGTCTCGGACAGCGACAGGCCGCGCAGCGCTCGGGCGGCGCGCAGGTTCGCGCCCACGACCTTGACCAGCTCCACCGCTACCTCCTAGCATCGCGTCGTTCCATAAACAGAACGGAAGCTCCGGTGCAGTTACGGCAACAGCTCCCGACCGCCCTGCCGATGTCCACATTGGTCTCCGGCGCCATCACCACGTTGGTCGGCGTGGTGAGCTCCGCAGCCATCGTCTTCCAAGCCGCGCGGACCCTCGGCGCGGGCCCCACGGAAATCGGCTCGTGGATCCTCGCGCTCGGCGCGGGCATCGGCGTAACCTCGGTCGCCCTGTCGCTCCGCTACCGGGCGCCGGTCGTGCTGGCCTGGTCCACGCCCGGTGCCGCGCTGCTGGCCACGAGTGGTCAAGGTACCTCGATGGCCGAAGCGGTCGGTGCGTTCCTGCTCGCCGCGGCGCTGACGGTGCTGGTGGGGCTCACCGGCTGGTTCGAGCGGGCGGTCAACCTGATCCCGCCGTCGATCGCGTCCGCGCTGCTCGGCGGCGTGCTGCTGCAGTTCGGCCTGGGCATGTTCACCGCCATGCAGACCCAGTTCTGGCTGGTGCTGGCGATGTTGGCGGGCTATCTGCTCGGCAAGCGGCTGCTGCCCAGGTACGCGGTGCTCATCGCGCTCGTGATCGGCGTGGTGCTGGCCGCCGCCCAGGGCTCGTTGCGCTTCGACGGCGCCGGCTTCGCCCTGGCCACGCCGGTGTGGACCTGGCCGAGCTGGTCGCTGCACTCCATGATCAGCCTGGCCGTTCCGCTGTTCGTCATCACGATGACCTCGCAGAACCTGCCCGGCATGGTGACGCTGCGCGCCCACGGCTACACGACGCCGCTGTCCTGGACCGGGGCGGTGAACGTGGTGCTGGCACCGCTGGGCTGCTTCGGAATCAACCTCGCGGCGATCACCGCGGCGCTGTGCATGGGCCGCGACGCGCACGAGGACCCGGGGCAGCGCTACAAGGCCAGCATCGCCTCCGGAGCCTGCTACCTGCTGCTGGGGGTCTTCGGGGCGATGCTCGGCAGTCTCATCGCCGCGTTCCCGCTCGCGCTGATCACCGCGCTCGCCGGGATCGGCTTGCTGGACACCATCGGCGGCTCGCTGGCCAAGGCCACCGAAGACCCGGGCAGCCGCACCGCCGCGCTGATCGCGTTTCTGGTCACGGCCTCGGGCCTGATGATCTTCGGCATCGCGTCGGTCTTCTGGGGCCTGCTGGCCGGGGTCATCGCCCACCTGATCACCAGGAAACCCGCCAGCGCCTGAGAGCGGAGCGAACGGCCCGTTCACCTCTTCCATAAGGCCGTTTCGGAATGCGCTGGTTGAAGCGAACGGTGTGGAGTGAACGGACCGTTTGTGCCGTCTACCGGGGTGGACAGTCCGTTCGCTTCACGTCAGTGCGCTGGGGCTTACGTTGGGTGTGTGGAGTGAGCGGACCGTTTGTGCCGTCTACGAGGCTGTTGTGGTTTTGGTTTTGGGTGTTGTGGTTTGTCGGCTGCCAGGAGTAAGGGACCACCTCAGAGCCGGTTTTGCCAGGAGCATGGGACCACGGTCTTCGGGGCGATGCTCGGCAGTCTCATCGCCGCGTTCCCGCTCGCGCTGATCACCGCACTCGCTGGGATCGGCTTGCTGGACACCATCGGCGGCTCGCTGGCCAAGGCCACCGAAGACCCGGGCAGCCGCACCGCCGCGCTGATCGCGTTCCTGGTCACGGCCTCGGGCCTGATGATCTTCGGCATCGCGTCGGTCTTCTGGGGCCTGCTGGCCGGGGTCATCGCCCACCTGATCACCAGGAAACCCGCCAGCGCCTGAGAGCGGAGCGAACGGCCCGTTCACCTCTTCCATAAGGCCGTTTCGGAATGCGCTGGTTGAAGC
>NZ_GL877878.1:3851084-3851573 GCF_000194155.1 Saccharopolyspora spinosa NRRL 18395 | reverse complement strand
GAGAGTAAGACACCGCCGACACACTATTTAGAAAAAGGGGCCGACCGGACCCGTCCTTGGGGACGGATCTCCGGTCGGCCCCTTTATTTTGTCCCGGCATCGTCGTGATGTTCCTTCGAACGCCGCACGGCCCACACGAGTTGTCCCCGTTCACATCGGGGGTGCCACCCCCCGCGACCCACCATCAGGTGGGACTACCCTGGTGGGGCTTCAGTTCTTTTTCTGCTTCAGGAGGTTCGGTGTCCGGTTCCGACGACAGGCGCGGCGACTCCCGCCGCGGGGCCGGTGCCGGCCGAAGCGGCCAGGGCGGCCGCGGAAACTTCGATCGCCGCGGTTCCTCCGGCGGTCCCCGGCGGGACCGCGACGGTGGCGCGCGCCGCTTCGGCGACCGCGACAACCGCGGCTACCGCAATGATCGAGACGACCGCAACCGGGATGACCGGGGCGGCCGCGACAACTTCGGCGGCCGGGAGCGGATCCGCGGCCAGG
>NZ_GL877878.1:3850182-3850837 GCF_000194155.1 Saccharopolyspora spinosa NRRL 18395 | reverse complement strand
ACCGCTTCCGCCGTGACGATCGGCGCGATGAGCGTCGTGACGACCGCAACCGCGATGACCGGCCCCGCCGGTTCGACGACCAGGGCGGCCGTCGAGGCTTCGACAATCGCCGTGACGATCGTGGTGGTTTCCGTCGCGATGACCGTCGAGACGACCGCGGGCGCGACGACTTCCGGCGCTATGACCGGCCGCGTCGCGATGATTCCCGCCGTGACGACCGTGGCCGTGACGACCGTGGTGGTTCAAGCGTGACGACCGCAGGGATGATCGTGGGCGCGGCGATTTCCGCCGTGACGACCGTGGTCGTGACGACCGTGGTGGTTTCAAGCGTGACGACCGGCCAGGCAAGCCGCGCTTCGACGACCGTCGACGCGATGACCGCGGTGGCTTTCGGCGGGATGACCGCCGCTTCGATGACCGCCAGCGCGATGACCGGCCGCGCCGTGATGATCGGCGGGACGACCGCCAGCGCGATGACCGCCAGCGCGACGACCGTCGTTTCGACGATCGACGTCGGGATGACCGGCCGCGCCGTGATGATCGCCGGGACGACCGGCGGCGCGATGACCGGCCGCGTCCGCAGGGCGACCGGTTCGACCGCGACCGCGGCGGCCGTCCGGATCGGGACCGTCGTGGCGGCGACCACCGTGGCGGC
>NZ_GL877878.1:3790043-3850174 GCF_000194155.1 Saccharopolyspora spinosa NRRL 18395 | reverse complement strand
GCCCCCACCGGGGCGGCAACCACCGGGGCGGCGACCACCGTGGCGGCGACCACCGTGGCGGCGACCACCGTGGCGGCGACCGTCGCGGCGGGGAGACCACCGAGGTGGTGAGCAGCGCGGCGGCGACCGCCGGGATCGGAAGGGTTTCCGGCACGACTCGCCTCGGACGGAGTCGCGCGACGAGGCGGCTGTCGCTTCGGCCGCGAAGAGCGAGCCGGAACTGCCCGAGGGCTTGGAGCCCGGGGACCTGGACATCGAGATCCGCCGTGAGCTGCTGACGCTGCCCAAGGGCTTGGCCGACAAGGTCGCTCTGCACCTTGTGGCCGCCGGTCAGCTGATCGACTCGGAGCCGGAGCGGGCCCTGGAGCATGCGCGTTACGCACGCCAGCGGGCTCCCCGCATTCCGTCGGTGCGCGAGGCCAACGGCCTCACCGCCTACCTGGTTGGAGAGTGGAACGAGGCGCTCGCGGAGCTGCGCGCCGCCCGGCGCATGGCTGGCGGGCCCGGGCACCTGGCGATCATGGCCGACTGCGAGCGCGCTATGGGGCGGCCGGAGCGCGCGGTCGAGCTCAGCCGCAGCGAGGAGGCGCCCCAGCTCGACCAGGAGGACGCGGTCGAACTGCGCATCGTCGCCGCGGGCGCCCGTCGGGATCTCGGCGAGGTTGAGGCTTCGGTGGTGAGCCTGCAGACGGCGGAGCTGGACCCGAAGCGCCAGGAGCCGTGGAGCGCGCGCCTGTTCTACGCCTACGCCGACAACCTGCTGGCGGCCGGGCGGGAGCGGGAAGCCTTCACCTGGTTCGTGCACGCGGCCCATGCCGATGACGAGGACGAGACTGACGCCGCAGAGCGGCTCGAGGAGCTCGCCGAGAAGCTGGGCGGCCCGGACGTGGTCGAGGAGCTCGTCACGGAGGCCGAGGCTGCCGCCGAGATCGACGACGAGGACTTCGACGGCGAGTCCGCCGAGATCGACGAGGACTTCGACGACGAGGCCGCCGAGATCGACGACGACTTCGACGACGATGCCGTCGACGTCGACGTCGACCTCAACGAGGAGATCGACGAGCAGTCGGAAGCCGCGAGCGCTGACTCCGAGAAGGCGGCCGAGACCGAAGGGGCCGACGAGACCTCTGAGAAGGCGGCCAAGTCGGATGCCACCGACGCCGATGCGAGCAACGAAGAAGGGGACGCGCGAGCGCAGTGAGCGGCACGCTTCTCGATGGCCATGACGTCGTGCTGTTCGACCTCGACGGCACGGTGTTCCGCGGCGGTGAACTCGTTCCTGGTGCGCTGGAGGCGATCCAGGAGGTGCACCGTCGCGGCATCCCGGTCCGCTACGTGACCAACAACGCGTCCAAACCCGATCAGGCGGTAGTCGATCACCTCGCCGGCCTCGGCTTGGACGCGGAGCGGGCTGAGGTGAGCACCAGCGCCCAGGCGGGCGCCGCGATGCTGGCGGAGAAGCTGCCGCCCGGTTCGAAGGTGCTCGTGGTCGGTTCGCCCGCGCTGGTGTCCGAAGTGGACAAGGCGGGGCTGGTGCCGGTCTCCGAGTTCGCCGACGAGCCGGTCGCGGTCGTGCAGGGCCTCTACACCGAGATCGGGTACCGCGATCTCGCGGAGGCGTGCTTGGCGATCCGCGCGGGCGCGTTGTGGATTTCGTGCAACGGTGACCGCACCTTGCCGACGGAGCGAGGTCTGGTTCCCGGCAATGGTGCGCTCGTCGCGCTCCTGCAAGCGGCGACCGACCAGGATCCGCTGGTGGCCGGCAAGCCGGAGCGCCCGCTGCTGGACCGCGCGGTCGCCTCCGCCGGCGCCGAGGCGCCGTTGATGGTCGGGGATCGGCTCGACACGGACATCGCGGGCGCGGTCAACGCCGGGATGCCGGTACTGATGGTGCTGACCGGCGTCAGCACGACACGGGACCTGCTGGAGGCCACCGACGGCCTCCGTCCCGACTACGTCGGGGCGGACCTCCGGGCGCTGCACCAGTCGCCGAGCGAGGTCGCCATCGGCGAGCAGACGACGTGGCAGGTCCGCGTCGACAGCGGCTCGCTGGAACTGGCCGCGCGGCCCGGGGAACTGCCGGGCGACGCGCTGTCGGCGCTCCGCGCGCTCTGCGCCGCTTGGTGGGCCACGTTCTCGGGCCCGGTTGCCGTGCACAGCGCGGACGAGCACGCGCAGGACGTGTTGAGACAGTTGGGCTTGGCCTGATCGGTGCATGTCGCGGCGTCGCCGTCGGGGCGTTCCGCTAGCGTGGACACGTCGCCGCTACAGCGGTCGCGGCGTGATCGATGGGAGCAGGAGCGGATGACCTCTCCGTGGCAGCAGGGGCCGCAGGTGCCGAATCCCGCGATGCTGGCGCGCCCGGCTGACGACGGTCAACCGGCGATCGACGCCATCGCGGCGGCCGTGGCCGAGCTCGACGAGGTGCGGGAGTTGCCCGTGGCCGAGCACGTCGGGCGGTTCGAAGCGGTGCACACCGCGCTCACCGACGCCCTGTCGAAGGCCGACAACCTCCTCTCCGGAACGAGTGCACACAGGAGTTGACGGTAGTGCCACGCAAGGCGCGGTTGGATGCTGAACTGGTTCGTCGCGGGCTCGCCAGGTCCCGCGAACACGCCACGGAACTGGTCGCCGCGGGCCGGGTGACGGTGCGCGGGATGGTGGCCCGCAAGTCCGCGACCGCGGTCGAGATCGACGCACCTGTGGTGGTCGCCGAGGACGTCGACGATCCGGGTTGGGCATCGCGCGGCGCGCACAAGCTGTTGGGGGCGTTGGAGGCGTTCGAGCCGGCGGGGCTGACCGTTGCTGATCGGCGCTGTCTGGACGCGGGCGCGTCCACCGGCGGGTTCACCGATGTGCTGCTGCGCCGGGGCGCGCGCGAGGTGGTGGCCGTCGACGTCGGGTACGGGCAGCTGGTCTGGAAGTTGCAGACCGATGATCGGGTGCTGATCCACGACCGGACGAACGTGCGTTCGTTGACCCCCGAGGACATCGGCGGCCCGGTGGATCTGGTGGTCGCCGACCTGTCGTTCATCTCGCTGAAGCTGGTGCTGCCGGCGCTGCTCGCGTGCGCCTCGCCGGACGCCGATCTGGTGCCGATGATCAAACCGCAGTTCGAGGTGGGCAAGCAGCGGCTAGGCTCGGGTGGCGTGGTACGCGACGCCGAGCTGCGCGCCGAAGCAGTCCTGGAGGTCGTGCGGTTCGCCGCCGAACTCGGCTTGGGCCTGCGCGGCGTCGTGGCCAGCCCGCTGCCCGGTCCGTCCGGCAACGTCGAGTACTTCGCCTGGCTGCGCCCGGGATCGAGCACCGAGGCGGACGCGGCGGAAGCGCTTGTGGTGGACGCGGTGAGGCAGGGGCCGCAAACTTCAGGCAAAGGCTCGCACCGGTGAAGGAGTGCAGTTGACCCGAGAGGTGCTGCTGGTGGTGCACACCGGCAGGCAGCACAACATGCGCACCGCGGAGAAGGTCGCCGGTCAGCTCATCGACGCGGGCCTGCGGGTGCGGGTGCTCGCCGAGGAGGCGCCGGAGCTCAGCCCGGACTGCTACCTCCAGGTGGTCGAGCCCGGCCCGGAGGCGGCGGTCGGCACCGAGCTCGTCCTCGTGCTGGGTGGTGACGGGACTCTGCTGCGTGCCGCGGAGCTCGCGCGGCTGGCCGACGTGCCGGTCTTCGGGGTGAACCTCGGCCGGGTCGGTTTCCTGGCCGGGGCCGATTCCGACGCGCTCGACGAGGCGGTGGCCGCCGTCGTCGAGTCCCGCTACTACGTCGAGGAGCGGATGACCATCGAGGTCACCGCGAAGCTCGACGGCCAGGTCCTGGTCCGCACGTGGGCGCTCAACGAGGCGAGCGTGGAGAAGAGTAGCCGGGAGCGGATCCTCGATCTGGTGGTGGAGGTCGACGGGCACCCGGTGTCGGCGTTCGGCTGCGACGGCGTGCTGTGCTCCACCCCGACCGGTTCCACGGCGTACGCGTTCTCCGCCGGTGGCCCGGTGGTGTGGCCGGAGGTGCAGGCGCTGCTGGTGGTGCCGAGCAACGCGCACGCGCTGTTCGCCCGCCCGCTGGTGGTGTCGCAGAAGTCGTTGGTGGCGCTGGAGATCGACCAGCACGGCCACCACGCGGTGCTGTTCTGCGACGGGCAGCGCCAGTTCGACCTGCCGCCGGGTGCGCGGGTCGAGGTGGTCGCGGGGGAGACGCCGCTGCGCCTGGTGCGGCTGCACGACACAGCCTTCACGGACCGCCTGGTCCGCAAGTTCGAGCTCCCGGTCCAGGGCTGGCGAGGCCCCGCCAAGGCCGGCTAGCGCCCGGAGGATCGGCAGCGCTGTTCGTTCGGCGCGGTGTTGGCGTCAGGTGGGTAACGAGCCGCTTCGCTTTTGACGAGAAAGCACATTCCCAAGTCGGGGATCCCTCGGTCCAGGCGGCGACCGTGATTCCCGCAGGGGGGCCGCCACCCGCACCACTGTGCAAACCAACCACGAACTCAATCCTTGTGCTGATCACCCCAGTGGGCGTCCGTGGGTCGGGCGATGCCGCTAGGGTGCTTGATGTGTTGGCGGAGATGCGCATCCAGGGACTGGGCGTCATCGACGACGCCACGCTCGCACTGCATGCCGGCCTGACCGTGGTCACCGGTGAGACCGGCGCCGGTAAGACGATGGTGGTCACCGGGCTGCACCTGCTCGGTGGTGGCCGGGCGGATGCCTCGCGGGTCCGGTCCGGTGCGCAGCGTGCCGTCGTGGAAGGCCGGTTCCAGACCACGATCGATTCGCCGGCGGCAAAGGTCGCCGCGGATGCCGGGGCCGAGCCCGACGAGGACGGCAGCCTGATCGCGGTGCGGACGGTGGCGGCCGACGGACGCTCGCGGGCGCATCTCGGTGGTCGTTCGGTGCCGAACGCCGTCCTGTCCGAGCTGGCGGAGCAGGTTCTCGCGGTGCACGGGCAGAACGATCAGCTGCGGCTGCTGCGGTCAGGTGAGCAGCGTGCGGTGCTGGACCGGTTCGCCGGGGAACCCGTGCTGCACGCGCTCACCTACTACCAACGGGTCCGCGCGGAGTGGGCCGACGCGGTGCGGGAACTCACCGAGCGCACCGAACGCTCGCGGGAGTTGGCCCGGGAAGCGGAGTTGCTCCGGCACGGCTTGGCCGAGATCGAGGCCGTCGCCCCGGAACCCGGCGAGGATGCCTCGCTGGTCGACGAGGCGCGGCGGCTCGCGGACGTCGACCAGCTCCGGGAGATCGCGACGGGTGCCCACCTGGCGCTCACCGGCTCTGCCGATGGCGACCCGGACATGCCCGGCGCGATCGGCCTGATCGGGGAGGCCCGGCGGCGTCTCGGGGGCGCCGAGGACCCGGTGCTGCGGGAGCTGGAGCCGCGGGTGGCGGAGGCCGTCGCGGTCCTGGCCGACGTAGGTGGCGAGCTCGGCGGCTACCTGGACCGGTTGGACGCCGACCCGGCCCGGCTGGATCAGGTGCTGGCCAGGCAGGCGGAGCTGAAGCAGCTGACGAAGAAGTACGCCGCGGACGTCGACGGCGTGCTGGCCTGGGCGGAGGAAGCGCGCAGCCGACTGTCCGGAATGGACACTTCCGAGGAGGCGCTGGCGGCGTTGGCCGCGCGGCGTGACGAGCTGGCGGCCGAGCTCGCCGAACACGCGGTCGCGGTGTCCGAGGCCCGGAAGGAGGCCGCCGTTGGGCTCGCCACGGCGGTTTCGGAGGAGCTGGACGGGCTGGCGATGCCGCAGGCGCGGCTGGAGGTCGTGGTCCAGCCGAAGGAGGTCGATCCGGGCGACCCGAACGCGCTGCCCGTGCAGGGCCGCACCCTGCACGCGGGCCCGGACGGGGTAGACGAGGTCGAACTGCAGCTGATCGCGCATTCCGGCGCCCCGGCGCTGCCGATCCACAAGGGCGCCTCGGGCGGTGAGCTGTCCCGTGTGATGCTGGCGCTGGAGGTCGTGCTCGCCGACGCCGACACGGTGCCGACGCTGGTGTTCGACGAGGTCGACGCCGGAGTCGGCGGCCGGGCCGCGGTGGAGATCGGGCGGCGGCTGGCCCGCCTGGCCCGCACCCACCAGGTCGTGGTCGTCACCCACCTGCCGCAGGTCGCCGCGTACGCCGACCGCCACCTCGTGGTGGACAAGGGCGCTGCCAACGGCGGGTTGACCCGCAGCGACGTGCGGGTGGTCGCCGACGAGCGGCGGGTCGTCGAGCTGGCGCGGATGCTGGCCGGGATGGACTCCACGGAGACCGGCCGGGCTCACGCGGAGGAGCTGCTGGACACCGCCACGGCCTACAAGCTGGCGCAGGCCCGGTTCCGGCGGCGCGGCAAGTCGGTGCCGAAGAAGCGAGAACGCAGCGGGAAATAGGCTGTTCGGCCCAACAGATTCTGCTGCTGCCGGGCCAGTCGTATCGGCGTGGCGTACCAACAACAGGTGATCTATTTGTCACCATCGGCGCATGAAACTCAGCGGTCTGCTTGCCCTCAGCAGGAAAACCTGCCCGGTGTGGCCGGGATCGCCAGGGTCGAGCGGCGTTCGGGTGATGTGCTGCGCCGAGTCCGCTCCGGCGACATCGCGGTGATCGATCACGCGGACCTGGACCGGCGCACCGCCGAAGCGCTGGTCTCGGCCGGGGTGGTCGGGGTCGTCAACGCCGCTCCTTCGATTTCCGGGCGCTACCCGAACCTCGGTCCCGAAGTGCTGCTGTCGGCCGGTATCGCGCTGGTCGACGGCGTCGGGCCCGAGCTCGTGCACCGGGTCAAGGATGGCGCGAAGATCCGGCTGCACGACGGCGGCGTGTTCGTCGGGGACCGGGAGGTCGGACGCGGGACGGCCCAGGACGCCAACTCCGTCGCCGACCTGCTCATCGAGGCCAAGGCCGGGATGTCCACGCAGCTGGAGGCGTTCTCGGCGAACACCATCGAGTTCCTGCGCAAGGAGCGGACGCTGATCCTCGACGGCGTCGGCGTGCCCGAGCTGAGCTCGTCGATGGAGGGCCGCCAGGTGCTTGTGGTGGCGCCCGGGTACGGCCACGCCGACGACCTGCAGCGGTTGAAGAAGTACATCCGGGAGTACCGGCCGGTGCTGATCGGGGTGGAGGGCGGCGCCGAGTCGCTGCGCAAGGCCGGGCACAAGCCGGACGTCATCGTCGGCGACCCGGACGTCATCGCCACGGCCATCCTCAAGTGCGGCGCGGAACTGGTGATCCCCGCCCACCTCGACGGGCACGCGCCCGGCCTGGAACGCATCCAGGACCTCGGGGTCGGTGCGGTGACGTTCCCCGCGTCGGGGAACCCGGAGGACCTCGCACTGCTGCTCGCCGACGCGCACAAGGCGAGCCTGGTGATCACGGTCGGGTTCCACGCGACGCTGAGCGAATTCCTAGACCGCGGGCGCTCCGGTTCGAACCCGTCGACGTTCCTAACCCGGCTCCGGCTGGGCAGCAAGGTCATCGACGGCGCGGCGGTGGCCACGCTCCAGCGCAGCCGGACGCCGGTCGGGGCCATCCTGCTGCTGGTGCTCTCGGTGCTGCTGGTGGCGGTCGTGGCGCTGCTGGTCTCCGGGCTGGGCACCGCTTTCCTGACCGCGGTCGCGGACTCCGGCGACTCCGTTTTCGGCTACCTCAAGGGGCTTTTCACGTGATCTCGTTGCGGTACCACATCGTGTCGATCGCCGCGGTGTTCCTGGCGTTGGCCGTGGGCATCCTCGTCGGCTCCACGTCGCTCAGCGGCCGGTTGCTGGCGGGCGTGGGCAACGAGCGACAGTCGTTGCAGGTGCAGGTCGACTCCCTCAACGCCGAGCGGACGGCGCTCAAGGCGCAGGTCGCGGCCGCCGACCGGTTCAACGCGGCGGTCGGGCCGATGACCGTGCAGGGGCAGCTGGCGCAGCGCAGCGTCGTGCTGATCACGTCGGCGGACGCCTCCGAGCAGCAGCGCGACGCGGTGTCGCAACTGCTGCGCGCGGCGGGTGCGGACGTCACCGGAGAGGTGCGCCTGGGGCAGGCCTTCGCCGACCCGAGCCGGGCGGACCAGCTCAGGAGCGTGGTCACCGAACTGCTGCCCGCCGGTGTTCAGCTGCCCACGGCGGCCGATCCCGGAACCCTGGCCGGTGGCCTGATCGGGCCGCTTGCGCTGCTGAACCCGCAGACCGGCCAGCCGCAGACCGGTGACCAGGAGCGGGCGGCGGCATTCGCGGGCCTGGCCGGCGGCGGCTTCGCGACCGCCTCGGAGGGCTTGCGGCCCGCGCAGCTCGCCGTGGTGCTCACCGGTGGCCGGATCGAGGGCGACAGCGCGGGGGACAAGGCCGCGACACTGGCCCGCTTCGCGACCCAGGTCGACCGGGCCGGTCAGGGCGCGGTGCTCGCCGGCGGCGCCGGTTCGGCCGACGGGACCGGGCCGGTCGGGGTGGTCCGCGCGGATCCGGCGATGGCGTCGGCGCTGTCCACCGTCGACGACCTGGACAGCAGTTCCGGGCGGGTGGTGGTCGTGCTTGCGCTGCGGGAACAGGCGGATCGGCAGGCGGGGCACTACGGCTTCGCCGGCAGCGCCCAAGGGCCGGTACCGGCGACTCGCGGGTAGCCCGGATGGCGGTGGACCCGCCCCTGCCGGTCTGGACCGGCAGGGGCGGGTCTCGGTGCGCGCCCCGATGGTCGTGCGTTAGGCTGGAATTCCGTGGGAGCGACGGATCCAGCCGTCCTGCCAGCGCAGAAATCCAGCCAGGCGACGGCTTGACCACGGGGAGCTTTTGTTGGTGCCGCAAGCACGCACGATCAAGCATGTTTTCGTCACGGGGGGCGTGGCCTCCTCGTTGGGTAAGGGGCTCACGGCGTCCAGCCTGGGCGAACTGCTGACCTCCCGCGGTCTGCGGGTGACCATGCAGAAGCTCGACCCCTACCTGAACGTCGATCCGGGAACGATGAACCCGTTCCAGCACGGTGAGGTGTTCGTGACTGAGGACGGTGCCGAGACCGACCTCGACATCGGGCATTACGAGCGGTTCCTGGACCGGGACCTCACCAAGAACGCCAACGTGACGACCGGCCAGGTGTACTCGACGGTCATCGCGAAGGAACGCCGAGGCGAGTACCTGGGCGACACCGTGCAGGTGATCCCGCACATCACCGACCAGATCAAGGCCCGGATCCGGGCGATGGCCGAGCCGGACGAGGACGGCCGCACCCCCGACGTCGTGATCACCGAGGTCGGCGGCACGGTCGGCGACATCGAGTCGCTGCCGTTCCTGGAGGCCTGCCGCCAGGTGCGGCACGACGTCGGCCGGGACAACTGCTTCTTCCTGCACGTTTCGCTGGTGCCGTTCCTGGCGCCCTCGGGCGAGCTGAAGACCAAGCCGACGCAGCACTCGGTGGCGGCGCTGCGCAACATCGGCATCCAGCCCGACGCGCTGGTGTGCCGGGCCGACCGGGACCTGCCGGAGGACCTCAAGCGCAAGATCGCGCTGATGTGCGACGTGGACGCGGACGGCGTCGTGGCCTGCCCGGACGCCCCGTCGATCTACGACATCCCGCGCGTGCTGCACGGCGAGGGGCTGGACGCCTACCTGGTGCGGCGCCTCGGGCTGCCGTTCCGCGACGTCGACTGGTCGGTGTGGGGCGACCTGCTGGACCGGGTGCACAACCCGTCCGAGCGGGTGCGGATCGCGCTGGTCGGCAAGTACGTCGACCTGCCCGACGCCTACCTGTCGGTCACCGAGGCGCTGCGCGCCGGCGGCTTCGCGTACCGGGCGAAGGTGGAGATCTTCTGGGTCGGCTCGGACAGCTGCGAGACCGAGGCGGGCGCGGCCCATGCACTGTCCGGAATGGACGGTGTGCTGATCCCGGGTGGCTTCGGGGTGCGCGGCATCGAGGGCAAGCTCGGTGCCATCCGCTACGCGCGCACCAACGGCATCCCGGTCCTGGGCCTGTGCCTGGGCCTGCAGTGCATGGTGATCGAGACGGCGCGGTCGCTGGCCGGGCTGGAGCGGGCCAACTCCACGGAGTTCGAGGAGCCCGCCAAGCACCCGGTGATCAGCACGATGGCCGATCAGCACGACGTGATCTCCGGTGACCGGGACATGGGCGGCACCATGCGGTTGGGTTCCTACCCGGCGAAGCTGCAGGCCGGCTCGATCGTCGCCGAGGCCTACGGCTCCACCGAGATCGCCGAGCGGCACCGGCACCGCTACGAGGTCAACAACTCCTACCGGGACCGGCTGAGCAAGGCGGGTCTGGTGTTCTCCGGGACTTCCCCGGACGACCGGCTGGTGGAGTTCGTCGAGCTGCCGCGCGAGGTGCACCCGTTCTTCGTGGGCACCCAGGCGCACCCGGAGCTCAAGAGCCGCCCCACCCGCCCGCACCCGCTGTTCGCGGCGTTCGTGAAGGCGGCCCTGGACTACCGCGCCGCGGAGCGGCTGCCCGTGGAACTGGAGCCCGTCCAGGAACCCGCGCCCAGCGCGTGATCGGCGGGTTCGAAGGCCGTTTCCAGGCTCGTTCTGGTTAGCGGTACCAATAGCGGAACCTCTCAGGCGCCGTCTCGCTGTGGGATCCCCGACATCATGAGTGCCAATTCACCAGTCGGGGCTGTCTTCGCGAGACGACGCCGGAGGACCCGCAACGGCGGCGTTTGCGAGGCCGGGCCAAGCGGCTTCGCCGCTACGAAGACAACAGCCTCTTCTAGGGTGGGCGGCGTGGACACGACGGACAACGGCGTCGCTCGCACCAACGGCGAGCACGAATTCACCACCCTGGCCAGCGAGGACGTCTACGTGGGCAAGATCCTCGCGTTGCGGGCCGACGAGGTCGGGATGCCCGGCGGCGGGCACGCGCGCCGCGAGGTCGTCGAGCACCTCGGCGCGGTCGCGGTGGTGGCCCTCGACGAGGACGACCAGGTGGTGCTCGTCTACCAGTACCGGTATCCGGTCGGCCGGCGGCTCTGGGAGCTGCCGGCCGGGTTGCTGGACGTGGCGGGCGAGGAGCCGGTGCGCACCGCGCAGCGGGAGCTCGCGGAGGAGGCCGGGATCGCCGCCCGGGACTGGTCGGTGCTGGTCGACGTGGCGACTTCGCCCGGTTTCACCGACGAATGCGTGCGGGTGTTCCTGGGCACCGGATTGTCCGATGTGGACCGTCCGGCGGCGGCCGGGGACGAGGAGGCGGACCTGGTGATCCGCCGCTTCCCGCTCGCCGAGGCGGTGCGGATGGCGCTGGCCGGGGAGATCGTCAACGGCCCCGGGGTGGCGGGGCTGCTCGCCGCCCACGCGGTCCGCGAGGGCCGGGTGGAGCCTCGCCCGGCGGATGCCGAATGGCCGGACCGGCCCCAGCGCTTCGCCGCCCGGTGAGGGGTTTCGAGGAGCTGCCGCCGGACCTGCGCGGGGCGATCACCGGGTACCTCGACCACCTTGCCGTCGAGCGCGGTACCGCCCGCAGCACTCTCGACTCCTACGCCAGGGACCTGCGCCGGTATGCCGAATTCCTGGTCGCGGCAGGGATTTCTGGGCTCGGCGAGGTGCGTTCGGAGCACCTGTCCGGGTTCTTGGCGGAGCTCCGGGAAGGCACCGGGCAGCGGCCCGCGCTGGCGCCGTCGTCGTCGGCCCGAGCTTTGGTGGCCGCCCGCGGCCTGCACCGCTTCGCGCACGCCGAGGGGCTGCTGCCGGTCGACGTAGCGCGCGATGTCGCGCCGCCGAGCCCGCCGAAGCGGCTGCCGAAGGCGCTTTCCATCGGCGACGTCGGGAAGCTGCTCGATCACGCCGGGGGCGAGGATGCCCGGGGCCTGCGGGACCGGGCGCTGCTGGAAGTGCTGTATTCGACGGGAGCGCGGATCTCCGAAGCGGTCGGGTTGGACCTCGACGACATCGACGGCACCAACCGGACCGTGCTGCTGGAAGGGAAGGGCGGCCGCCAGCGGCTGGTGCCCATCGGCCGACCGGCGCTGGCGGCGCTGGACGCGTACCTGGTACGGGCCAGGCCCGGCCTGGCCGCGCGCGGGCGGGGTAGTGCCGCGGTGTTCCTGAATTCGCGCGGTACCCGGCTTTCCCGGCAGAGCTCGTGGAACGCGTTGAAGACCGCCGCGCAGCGCGCCGGGATCAACGGCTCGGTTTCGCCGCACGTGCTGCGGCATTCGTTCGCCACGCACCTTGTGGAGGGCGGCGCGGATGTCCGCGTGGTGCAGGAACTGCTGGGCCACGCCTCGGTCACGACGACCCAGGTCTACACCTTGATCACGGTGAACACGCTGCGGGAGGTCTACGCGACGACGCATCCGCGCGCACACGCTACGGAGTGACTTGGTGACGCTGCGAATGCGAGGGGGTGGTGTACGCGGTAGACGTTGATCACACGCAGATCACAGGGAACTTCCGACACCACGGCGAGGCGCGTTGCCGCTGGTAACGAATGCCACTTAGGCTGCGTTTGATCGCCACCGGCACCAAAAGGAGTCAGATCGCCATGTCGCTGCCGCAGCCCGCCGCCGAAGGGCGGTCCCGGGGCGCGGTCGACCTGAGCATCGCCCGGGAGACGGCGGGCCGCGAGGAGGAGGTCGGCCTGGCGCCGAACCCCCGCGGCCTCGGTCCCACTGGCCGGCCACGTCGGCACATCCCCGAGCCGCCGCTGCTGGACCGGCACGGTCCCGCATCGGTGCTCGCGATGTGCAACCAGAAGGGCGGCGTCGGGAAGACCACGTCGACGATCAACCTCGGCGCAGCGCTGGCGGAATACGGGCGCCGGGTGCTGCTGGTGGATTTCGATCCGCAGGGCGCGCTCTCGGTCGGCCTCGGGGTCCAGCCGCACCAGCTCGACCAGACCATCTACAACGTGATCATGGAACGGCCGGTCGCCATCCATGACGTGGTGCGGCAGACCACCGTCGAGGGCATGGACCTGCTGCCCAGCAACATCGACCTGTCCGCGGCCGAGGTGCAGCTGGTCGCGGAGGTGGGCCGGGAGCAGACGCTGCACCGGGTGCTGCAGCCGGCGCTGGCGGAGTACGACTACGTGCTGGTGGACTGCCAGCCGTCGCTGGGGCTGCTGACGGTGAACGCGTTGGCCGCCGCGGACGCCGTGATAATCCCGCTGGAGTGCGAGTTCTTCAGCCTGCGCGGGGTGGCGCTGCTGATCGACACCATCGAGAAGGTGCGGGAGCGGCTGAACCCGAGGCTGGAGATCAGCGGCATCCTGGCGACCATGTTCGACCCGCGCACGCTGCACTCGCGCGAGGTGATGGCGCGCGTCGTCGAGGCGTTCGGCGACATCGTCTTCGATGCGGTGATCAACCGCACGGTGCGGTTTCCGGAGACCACGGTGGCCGGCGAGCCGATCACCCGCTGGGCGCCCCGCTCGGCCGGGGCGCAGGCGTACCGCGCACTGGCGCGCGAGGTGATCGCCCGATGACGCGTCGGGTCGCCCTGCCCGGAGCGGCCGAATTGTTCCGTACTACTGTTCCTCGGACGGATCACGCGAATCCGCCGGACCCGGAGCAGGCGGCACCCGCGGCGGGCCGGGGCGGCTCTGGACGGCGCAAGCACGATTCGAAGATCACCGTGTACGTGTCCGACGAGGAGTTGCTGGGCTTGGAGCAGGCGCGGCTGGCATTGCGGGCCGACCACGGCATCGCCGTGGACCGAGGCCGCGTGGTGCGCGAAGCGGTTGCCGTGGTGCTCGCCGACCTCGACAAGAACGGCGCGGACTCGGTGCTGGTGCGGCGCCTGCAGGAGCCCGGAGAGTGACAGACCCCGCGGTACCGGCGGCGCAGTCGAGCGAGGATCCCGCCGCAGGCGGCCGGTTCACGGTGCGGCTGGACAACTTCGAGGGCCCCTTCGACCTGCTGCTGCAGCTGATCTCGCAGCACCAGCTGGACGTTACCGAAGTAGCGCTGCACAAGGTCACCGACGAGTTCATCGCCTACACCAAGGCGCTCGGCGAGCGGTGGGACCTGAACGAAACCACCGAGTTCCTGGTGGTCGCCGCGACGCTGTTAGACCTGAAGGCGGCCCGGCTGCTGCCGGCCGCGGAGGTCGAGGACGAGGCGGACCTGGCGCTGCTGGAGGCCCGCGACCTGCTCTTCGCGCGGCTGCTGCAGTACCGCGCGTACAAGCAGGTGGCCGCGCTGTTCGGCGAGTTGGAGGCCGGGGCGCTGCGGCGCTATCCGCGTTCGGTGTCGGTCGAGGAGCGGTTCGCGAACCTGCTGCCGGAAGTGGTGATCGGGGTTCCGCCGCAGCGGTTCGCCGAGATCGCGGCCGCGGTGTTCCGGCCGAAGCCACCGCCGACCGTTTCGCTGGACCACATCCACCAGCACGGCGTTTCGGTGCGCGAGCACGCGGCGCTGCTGCGGGTGCGGTTGGCGGAGAAGGGCAGCGCGACGTTCTCGGAGCTGGTGTCGGACTGCGGGCACACCGTCGAGGTGGTGGCGCGGTTCCTGGCGCTGCTCGAGCTCTACCGGGAGAAGGTCCTGCTGTTCGAGCAGGAGACCCCGCTGGGTGAGCTGATCGTGAGCTGGGTGGGCGGCAGCGTGGCGCAGGCGGAGGCCGAAGCCGAGGCGCAGCGCGCCAGCCATGAAGAAGAGGAGTACGGGTGACGGAGCTGGAGCCGGAGGCCGCGGGCGAGGTCGCGGAGGAGTCGCCGACCCCGCCGCCCGCTGAGCCGCAGGAACCGTTGGAGCCGTCGGCGGCCGCTGGGGATTCCGAGGCGGTGGAGGCGCCGAGTGCGCCGGACCTGACCTCCGATTCGGCGCTGGATGCGGCGCTGGAGGCGTTGCTGCTCGTGGTCGACGTGCCGGCCGGCGAGGAGCTGCTGGCCGACACCCTGGAGCAGCCGGTGGCCCGGATCCGGTCCGCGCTGCGGCGGCTCTCGGACGGCTACGCCGAGGCGGAACGGGGCGTTGACCTGCGGCGGGTCGGCGACGGCTGGCGGTTCTACACGCGGGAGAAGTACGCCCCGTACGTGGAGCGGTACCTGTTGGACGGGCAGCGTTCGAAGCTGACGCGTGCCGCGCTGGAGACCCTCGCGGTGATCGCGTACCGGCAGCCGGTGACGCGTTCGCGGGTCGCGGCAGTACGGGGTGTGAACGTCGACGGCGTCATCCGTACCCTGGTGGGGCGCGGCCTTATCGAAGAGGCCGGAACCGACCCGGAGACGGGCGGCATCCTGTACTGCACGACCGAGCTGTTCCTGGAGCGGCTGGGGCTGTCGTCGTTGAAGGAGTTGCCGCCGCTCGCCCCCTTGTTGCCCGAAGTGGATTCGATTGATGACGTCTGAGCACCGTTCCCCGTACAGCAGCACTGCCGATTCGGAAGGCGTGCGGCTGCAGAAAGTGTTGTCCCAGGCCGGGGTGGCCTCGCGGCGCGCGGCCGAGGAGATGATCGTCGAGGGGCGGATCGAGGTCGACGGCGAGGTCGTCACCGAGCTGGGGCGCCGGGTCGACCCGACGACCGCGGTGGTCCACGTGGACGGCAACCGGGTGATGGTCAACGACGATCTGACGCACCTGCTGCTGAACAAGCCGCGCGGCATCCTGTGCACCATGTCGGACGACAAGGGGCGTCCGTGCATCGGTGATTACCTGCGGGAACGGGAGGGCAAGCTGTTCCACGTGGGGCGGCTGGACCAGGACACCGAGGGCCTGCTGCTGATCACCAACGACGGCGAGCTGGCGAACCGGCTGATGCACCCGTCGTACAAGGTGCGCAAGACGTACCTGGCGGAGGTGCTGGGGTCGATCCCGAAGGACCTCGGGCAGCAGCTGCGCGAGGGCGTGGAGCTGGAGGACGGTCTGGTGAAGGTGGACCGGTTCAAGCTGGTCGACATGAACCAGAACCGGTCGCTGGTGGAGATCGTGTTGCACGAGGGCCGCAACCGCATCGTGCGGCGGCTGCTCAAGCACGTCGGCTACCCGGTGCAGCGCCTGGTGCGGACGCGGATCGGCGATGTGCGGCTGACCAACGAGCGCCCGGGCGCGATCCGGCCGTTGAACCGCCAGGAGATCGGCTCGCTCTACCGCGCAGTGGGCCTCTGAGGCTGTTCGCGCACCGGTGTTGCGTTTGCCAGACCCGCCCGCGTTATCCGCAGCGTTGAGAAAGCCTCCGGCCCGTCCGCTCGGGACAGCCGGAGGCTTTTCCGGTCAGGCCTTCTTCGCCTGGCTGGGGAGGAACATCCGGGCCACCGGCTCGACGACGCGGGCCGCGACCGGGCCGACGATCGCCATCAGCAGCACGTAGGCGGTGGCGAGGGCGGCGAGCTCGCCCGGCACCGCGCCGGAGGCGACGGCCAGCCCGGCGATCACGATGGAGAATTCGCCGCGCGCCACCAGCGCGGCACCGGCCCGCAGCCGACCCATCCGGCCGACACCCTGCATCCGGGCGGCGAACCAGCCGGTGAGCACTTTCGTCGCGCAGGTCGCCACCGCCAGCAGCAGCGCCACCGGCAGCACCGGCGGGATCTGGCTCGGATCGGTGTTGAGGCCGAACACGACGAAGAACAGCGCGGCGAACAGGTCGCGCAGCGGCTCCAGCATGCGGGTCGCGTTCGCCGCGGTCGACCCGGAGATCGCGATGCCCAGCAGGAACGAGCCGACCGCCGCCGAGACCTGCAGCTCCGAGGCGATCCCCGCGACGAGCAGCGCCGCCCCCAGCAGGCGCAGCAGGAAGACCTCCGGGTCGGGGCTGTCGACCAGCGCGGACACGTACTTGCCGAAGCGCAGCGCGACCACCAGCACCAGGGTGATCACGACCAGCGACACCCCGACCGCGGTCAGTCCGCCGAGGAAGCTGACCCCGGCCAGCACGGCGGTCAGGATCGGCAGGTAGACGGCCATCGCCAGGTCTTCGAAGACCAGGATCGACAGGATCACCGGCGTTTCCCGGTTGCCGAGCCGACCCAGGTCTCCGAGCACCTTCGCGATGATGCCGGAGGAAGAGATGTAGGTGACGCCGGCCATTGTGAACGCGCCGAGCGGACCCCAACCCAGCAGCAGGGCCACCAGCGCACCGGGTACCGCGTTCAGCACGATGTCTATGACACCGGCCAGCCAGGAGCGGCGTAAGCCGGTGACGAGTTCACCCGCGGAGTATTCCAGGCCTAACAGCAACAACAGCAGGACCACGCCGATCTCGGAGGCGAGGTGGGTGAACGGTTCGATGCCGTGCAGGGGGACCAGGCCACCGGTGCCGAAGGCCAGCCCGCCGATCAGGTAGAGCGGGATCGGTGACACCCCGATTTTCCATGCGAGTCTCCCGAGGATGCCCAGACCGAAGAAAACCGCACCCAGTTCTATTAGGGAGATCGCCGTGTCTTGCAACGTGTTTCCTCTCGCGTGTGCCCTGCGTATGGAGTTGTTAGGGGATCGGCACGCGCTGGACCGCCGTTGGTGACGCGTGTCCCGGTCAGGTGGCCGGGAAAGTGTTCGGGACGGGCCGGATCAGCCCTTTTCCAGGATTTCGCTGGCTGCGCGTAGCCCCTTCGCGGTGCCCACGACCACCACCAGGTCGCCGGCGGAGAACTGGAAGTCCGGCCGCGGTGAGGGGTGCACGGTGCCGTCCCGGACGACCGCGACGATCGACACGGAGGTGCGGGTGCGCATCTCCGTGTCGCCGAGGGTTCGGCCGGCGTAGGGGGAGCCCGGGGCGACGGACAGCTGCCAGGTGGTGATCCCGGCGACCTCGCTGTGCTGCTCGTTGAGCTGGGCGACCAGCTGCGGGGCGCCCAGCAGGTTGGCCAGCGTGCTGGTCTCGGAGGTGGTCAAGGCGACCGAGGCGGCCACCTTGTCTGGGTCTTCGTGGTCGGAGACGATCAGCTCGAAGCGGCCGTCCCGGTAGGTGATCACGCCGATGCGGTGGCCGGATCGGGTGGTGAAGTCCTGCTGCGTGCCGAGCCCTGGCAAGGGGGTCACAGTTACATCCACACCCAAGACCTTATTCGTAGAACTTTCGTATTTGTCCCGCAGTCCGGATTGGATCTGGATGCGATTGGGATCGGCAGGAGCGGACCAGGCAGAATGGACGGTTGGTCCGGCCGGGTGTCGGGCCGATCGGTTCCGGCTCGGGAAGGACATGCACGTGGCACACGCCAGGCTCCTTGGTGTGGTGGCGCTCGACGGCCCTTCGGGCACCGGCAAGTCGACGGTGTCCCGCAAGTTGGCGTTCGCATTGGGGGCTACCTACCTCGACACCGGAGCGATGTACCGCGCCGTGACGCTGGCGGTGCTGCGCGCCGAGGTCGACCCGTCGGATCCGGCCGCAGTGGCAGGCGTGGTGCGCGCAGCGCGGCTGACGGTGGGCACCGATCCGGAGGGCCCTGAGATCTTCCTGGACGGCTCGGACGTGGGGCGGGAGATCCGCGGGCCGGAGGTGACCGGCGCGGTGTCGGCGGTGTCGGCGGTCGCCGAGGTGCGGGAGCAGTTGGTCGCCCACCAGCGGAAGCTGATCGGTGAGGCGCTGGTGTCGCCAGGCGGCATGGTCGTCGAGGGACGCGACATCGGCACCGTGGTGGCCCCGGATGCGGGTTTGAAGGTCTACCTGACGGCGTCCGCGCACGCCCGCGCGCAGCGCCGCACGGCGCAGGACGTCTCCGAGGGACGGGCCGGTGACCTGGACCGGACCCACGCGGACGTGCAGCGCCGCGATGCGCTGGACTCGGGGCGGAAGGTGGCGCCGCTGCGCAAGGCCGACGACGCGGTGGAGCTCGACACCACGGACCTGGGTGTGGTGGAGGTGCTCACGCAGTTGCGCAAGCACGTGGAGTGCCGTGGCCTGCTGGTCGCGGCGGAGCGGACGACGCCATGAGCGACGAGACCCTGCCCGAGGGCGCGTCCGGTGGAATGCACCGGTGCGGCCAGTGGATTTCGCGCCGGATCGTGCAGCTGCCGTACCGGGTGCGGATCCACGGCGCGGAGCGGATCCCGCGCACGGGCCCGGTGGTACTGGTGGCCAACCACAGTTCGATGATGGACGGGCCGCTGCTGTTCGGAATGATCCCGCGCCACGCGGTGTTCCTGATCAAGCAGGAGATGTTCCGCGGTGCGCTGGGCTGGTTCCTGCGCCGCATCGGGCAGATCGGGGTGCGCCGCGGTGCGCCGGACCGCGCCCCGCTGCTGGCGGCGGTGCGGGTGCTGCGGGCCGGTGGTCTCGTCGGGGTGTTCCCGGAGGGCACCCGGGGTGATGGCGATGTGACCAATGCGCAGCACGGTGCGGCGTGGTTGGCGCGGACGTCGGAGGCGCTGATCCTGCCGGTGGCCTGCCGGGGCACGCGCCGCCCGGATGGCCCGGGCCGTAGGCTGCTACCGAGGATCGACGTGTTGTTCGGGGAGCCGATCGTGCTGCCGGCGGGCAAAGGCCGCGCCGGGCTGGTCGTGGCGACCGAGGCGGTGCGCACCGAACTGGTCGAGCTGATCGCCGAGCTGGATCGGCTGGTCGCGGACCAGAGCCAAGACTATTCGAGAGGGAAACGAGCGTGACCGACGAGTCGGTGGAAGGCCTGGACGGCACGTGGTCCGACGAGGCTGAGTGGGCTGAGTTCGACGAGGTCGAAGCGGTCGAGGGCGAGGAGCCGACGAAGCCGCAGCCGGTGCTGGCCGTGGTCGGCCGTCCCAACGTGGGCAAGTCGACGCTGGTGAACCGGCTGCTGGGCCGTCGGGAAGCCGTCGTGCAGGACACCCCTGGTGTCACCCGGGATCGGGTGGCCTACGACGCGTTGTGGAACGGGCGCCGCTTCACGGTGGTCGACACCGGTGGCTGGGAGCCGGACGCGAAGGGACTGCAGGCGTCGGTGGCCGCGCAGGCGGAACTGGCCATGCACACCGCCGATGCGGTGCTGCTCGTGGTGGACGCCCGGGTCGGTGCCACCGAGACCGAGGAAGCCGTGGCCAGGGTGCTGCGGCGGTCCAAGCGTCCGGTGCTGCTGGCCGCCAACAAGGTCGACGACCAGCGAGGCGTCTCCGACGTGCATTCGCTGTGGTCGCTGGGGTTGGGCGAGCCGATGCCGGTCAGCGCGTTGCACGGGCGCGGTTCCGGTGACCTGCTGGACGCCGTCCTGGAGGTGTTCCCGGAGACGCCGCGCGAGATCTTCGGCGCGACCGGTGGGCCGCGGCGGGTGGCATTGGTCGGCAAGCCGAACGTGGGCAAGTCGAGCCTGCTGAACAAGCTGACCGGGGAAGAGCGGTCGGTGGTGCACGACGTCGCGGGCACCACGGTGGACCCGGTGGACTCGCTGGTGGAGCTGGACGGCCAGGTGTGGCGGTTCGTCGACACCGCCGGGCTGCGCAAGCGCGTGAAGACCGCAAGCGGCACCGAGTACTACGCGTCGCTGCGCACCAAGGCCGCGATCGAGGCGGCCGAGGTGGTGATCGTGCTCATCGACGGCTCCGAGCCGTTGAGCGAGCAGGACCTGCGGGTGATCACTATGGTCGTCGAGGCCGGTCGGGCATTGGTGATCGCCTACAACAAGTGGGACCTGGTCGACGAGGACCGCCGCCACCAGTTGGAGAAGGAGATCGACCGCGAGCTGGTGCGGGTGCGGTGGGCCGAGCGGGTCAACGTGTCGGCGAAGACCGGTCGCGCGGTGGCGAAACTGGCCCCGACGCTGCGCACGGCGCTGGATTCGTGGGACACCCGGATCTCCACCGGCCGGTTGAACGGTTGGCTTTCCGAGCTGGTCGCGGCCAACCCGCCGCCGGTGCGGGGCGGCAAGCAGCCGAAGATCCTGTTCGCCACCCAGGCGCAGTCGCGGCCGCCGACGATCGTGCTGTTCACCACCGGGTTCTTGGAGGCCGGGTACCGGCGGTTCCTGGAGCGCAGGTTCCGGGAGACGTTCGGGTTCGTGGGTAGCCCGGTGCGGATCTCGGTGCGGGTGCGGGAGCGGAAGGCCAAGGGCGGGCGCCGCTGACACAGTGCGCTCGGGTGGCGTGTGCGCTGCGCTTTCGCGGCCCCGCTAGTCTGCTGGCGACCCTCGGAACAGGGAGGTGACCGAGAGGTGCGGGCTGACGACGGCGGGGGGCCGATCCGCGTTGTGCTTGCCGATGACGAGGCGATGCTGCGGCGTGGCCTGCGGGTGTTGTTGGAGGGCGACGGCTCGATCCGGGTGGTCGCCGAGGCGGGCAACGGGGATGAGTTGCTGGCCGCGGTGCGCGCGTACCGCGTCGACGTCGCCCTCATCGACGTGCAGATGCCCGGCAAGGACGGGCTGACGGCGTTGCGGGACTTGGCGACGTTGGCGAATCCGCCGGTGCCGGCGGTGCTGACGACGTTCGACCTGGACGATTACGTGGCCGATGCCTTGCGGTTCGGGGCGCACGGGTTCCTGCTCAAGGACGCGGAGCCCGCGGTGCTGGTTCGGGCGGTGCACGATCTGGCGGCCGGTGGGGCGGTGCTGGATCCGCGGATCACTGCGCGGTTGTTGCCCAGGTTCCGCAGTCTGTCCGACAACGCGCACGAGACGCAGCTGGTGCAGGGGTTGTCCGGGCGGGAGCGGCAGGTGCTCCAGTTGTTGGCGGATGGTCGGTCCAACGCCGATATCGGGGTCCGGCTCGGGCTGACCGAGGCGACGGTCAAGAGCTACGTGTCGACGGTGTTGAGCAAGCTCGGCGCGCAGAACCGGGTGCAGGCCGCGTTGATCGCGCAGCGCGTGGCGGGCGGCTTCCGGTGAGTTCGGTGCGCTGGTCTCGGCTCGGCGTTGAGGCGCTGGTCGTCGGGATTCCGGCGGCAGCTGTGCTGGCCGCGCCCGACCCGTTCGGCTATGCGACGGTGTCCGGTTTGGTGGCTTCGGCGCTGCTGCCGTTGCGGCGGTGGCCGCGGATCGCGGTGCTGCTGTGCATGCCAGCGTTGGCCGGTGGTTTGGGTTGGGCGCCGACGGTCGTGGCGTTGTACGCGTTGGGGCGCGCGCAGCCGCGGATCCAGATGTTGGTCGGCTGGGTGTTGCTGACCGCGGCGGTCGCCGTGGCACCGGTGATGATCATGCAGTCGCTGGGGGTCGGGTCGATCATCCTGACCGTGGCGTTCGTGCTGCTGGCGGCAGGCGCGCCGACGGCATTGGGGGCGCTGGTGGCGTTGCGGGAGCAGCTGGCGGACAGTCTGCGGAAGCTGGAGGCGGCCACCGAGGCGGAGTTGCAGGCGAAGGCCGAGACGGCGCGCGCGGAGGAGCGGGCCCGGATCGCGCGGGAGATCCACGACGCGGTGGGACATCACGTGACCTTAATCGCGGTCGAGTCGGCGGCGTTGGCGGCCACCACCGAGGATCCCGGTGCGAAGGAGACCGCCGGGCGGCTGCGCGGGTTGGCGAAGCAGGCGCTGGACGAGATGCGCGCGACGCTCGGGCTCGGCGCCCCCAGGCAGCGGGCCGGGTTGAGCACGATCCCGGAGCTGGTCGTGCGGGCGCGCGCCGCCGGTGTGGATGTGGAGCTTTCCTCGGAGATCCGCGACCCGCACGGGGTGTCGCCTGCGGTTGAGCGCGCGGCTTACCGGGTCGTCCAGGAGGCGTTGACGAACGCTTCCAAGCACGCACCCGGTGCTGACATCAAGGTGCGGCTGGTGTTCCGCGAGGGCTCGCTGCACGTCGCCGTCACAAACGGCGCCCCCGACCGGCGGGGACCGGCCATCGAGGTCGGCAGCGGCGGGTCCGGGCTGGCCGGCCTGTCGGAGCGGGTGCAGATGGCCGGTGGGCGGTTGGCCGCCGGGCCGTCCGAGGACGGTGGCTTCGAGCTGGTGGCCGTGCTGCCGCAGCAGCGCTGACTGAAACGGAGTGTGCATGCGAGGCCTTCAACTGCGTGGCGGGCAGGAATTGCCGGTGCTGGGGCAGGGCACCTGGGGCATGGGGGAGCGGCGTGGGCAGCGCGCGGCGGAGGTCGCCGCGCTGCGGCGCGGCCTGGACCTCGGCCTGGGGCTGATCGACACCGCCGAGATGTACGGCAGCGGGGGCGCCGAGGAGGTCGTCGGTGCCGCGATCGCCGGGCGCCGCGACGAGGTTTTCCTGGTCAGCAAGGTGTATCCGCACAACGCGGGTCGGCGTGGCGCCGTCGAGGCGTGCGAACGCAGTCTGCGGCGGTTGGGCACCGATCACCTGGACGTCTACCTGCTGCACTGGCGCGGTAGCACGCCGTTGGCGGAGACGCTGGACGCGTTCGAGCAGTTGCGCGCCGACGGCAAGATCCGGCATTTCGGGGTGAGCAACTTCGATCCCGAGGACATGGCGGAGTTGTTCACGAGCGAGCTCGGTCGGCAGTCCGTCACGAACCAGGTGCTTTACAACCTCACGCGGCGCGGCATCGAGCTCGACCTGCTGCCGTGGTGCCGTCAGCAGGGGTTGCCGGTGATGGCGTACTCGCCGATCGAGCAGGGGCGGCTGTTGGGCGAGCCGGTGTTGCGGCGGGTCGCCGAGCGGCACTCGGTGACCCCGGCGCAGGTAGCGATCGCCTGGGTGTTGGCGCAGGACGGGGTGTGCGCGATCCCGAAGGCGGCCACGGAAGCGCACGTCGAGGAGAACCGGGCGGCGTTGGACATCGAGTTGTCGGCGGCGGATCTCGCGGAGCTCGACGCGGGTTTCCCGGCCCCGCCGCACCCGGTTCCGCTGGAGCTCCTCTGACGCTTGTTCGGCGGTGCGGGATTCGGTCCCCACCGCCGAGCAGGGCTTTCCGTCAGCGCGCCAGCGACTTGCGCAGGAAATCCACCTGGAGCAGCAGGAGGTTCTCGGTGGTGGTCTCCTCGGTCGGCATGTGGCTGACGCCCGGTAGCGGGAGCACGTTGTGCGGACGGGCGCACGCGGTCAGCGCGGCGGACAGCCGCAGTGCGTGGGCTAGGACGACGTTGTCGTCCACGGTGCCGTGCACGATCAGCATCGGGCGTTCCAGGTTGCCGGCGTCGGCGAGCAGCGAGTTCTTCACGTAGACGTCGGGGACTTCGTTGGGGTCGCCTAGGTAGCGCTCGGTGTAGTGGGTGTCGTACAGCCGCCAGTCGACCACCCCGGCACCAACGACTGCGGCGTGGAAGACGTCCGGGCGGCGCAGCACGGCCAGCGCAGCGAGGTAGCCGCCGAAGGACCAGCCGCGGATGGCGACCCGGCCGAGGTCGAGTTCGGGGTGTTGTTCGGCGGCTGCGTGCAGGGCGTCGACCTGGTCCTGCAGCGGCGGGCCCGCTAGGTCACCGGCGACGGCTCGGTCCCATTCGGGGCCTCGCCCGCCCGTTCCGCGGCCGTCGGTGACCAGCACCGCGAAGCCCTGGTCGGCGAACCACTGCGACGTCAGGTAGCCCTGCTGGCGGGAGAGGACGCGTTGCGCGTGCGGGCCGCCGTAGGGGTCCAGCAATACCGGCAGCGGGCCGTCGGCCGGGTCGTAGTCGTTTGGCAGCAGCAGGGCGCTGCACAGCTCGCGGTCGCCGAGGCTGAGCAGTTCGACGTTGAGCTTCATCTCGGGGTCGTCGGCCTGATTGCCGATCTCGGCGATTTCCTGCTCACCGCGGTGCACGCGGACGCGGGTGCGGGGCTCGTCCAGCGTGGACGTGGCGACGACCAGCACATCACCGGAGCGGGTTCCGATGTGGACACCGGGCCGGTGGGTGACCTGCCGGGCACCGTCGGCGGTGACGCGGTAGAGGTGCAGCTGGGTCGGATCCTGCTCCGAGGCGGAGATCAGGATGTCCTCGTCGCCGATGTCGAGGACGGCCCGCACCTGCAAGACCGCGGCGGTCCAGGGTTGGTCGCCGACGACCAGCCGGTACGCGCCGTCGTCCGCGCTGATGCGCACCAGGTCGCCGTTCGGGGTCCAGGCGGGCCAGCCGGGTTTGATCTCCACCCAGTGCGGGTCGGTGTCGCGGTGTACCTCGGTGGTCCGGCCGGTGGCGGGGTCGAAGGCCAGGACGAGTTGGGTGCGCTGGTCGCGGGTTTCCACGGCGATCAGCGGCCGACCGTGCCGGGACCAGTGCGCGGTGACGAGGTAGGGGAAGGCCTGGCGGTCCCAGTCGACGTCCACCCGGTTGCCGTCGAGGTCGAAGACGGCCAGCGACACGTCCGCGTTGGCCGTGCCGGCGGCCGGGTAGCGCATGGCCGTCGGCTTGCTCAGCGGGGCGGACGGGTCGGCGATGTACAGGTACTGCACCGGGGATTCGTCCACGCGGGCCGCCAGCAGCCGCGAACCGTCCGGTGACCACCAGTAGCCGCGGTGGCGGTCGATTTCCTCGGCGGCGATGAACTCCGCCGCGCCCCAGGTGATGTCGGCGCCGTCCGGTTCGGCCAGGGCTCGGTCGCCGGAACCATCCACATCGATCACCCGCAGCTGGCCGCCGGAGAGGTAGGCCACCCGGTTCCCGTCGGGGGCGGGCCTGGGGTCGGCCACCGGCTGCTGCGCCGGCAGTTCGCGGGCGTCGCCGGTCGCGACGTCGACCACGAACAGCCGCCCCGAGATGGTGAAGGCGGCGAGGTGCCCGTCGCGGTCGGTGGCGTAACCGGTGATGCCCAGGGCCCGCTCCCGGGCTCGTTCCCGGCGGGCCTGCTCCTCTGGCGAGACCTCGTCGTCGGTGCGGAGCGCGGCCGGGTCGGCGAGCATCCGCTCCTGGCCGGTCTCGGTGTCGAGGGCCCACAGGGCGTTGCTGCGTTCGGTGCCGCCCGCTGAGCGCAGGAAGAGCACGGAGGCACCGGCGGTGACGGTCCGCGGCGCGCCCAGGGTGAAGCCCTGGGTGCGGGCGCTGCGGCGGGGAAACGACGCTGACGGCATGCAGCCAGCCTGCCATTTCCGCCGGGCATTTGCGCGATCGGGTGGCGGTGCGGCGAAAAGCCTCCACGGGTGGATTATTCGCCCGTGTGTCGGTAGGGGGTGTCGCGCGGCCCGAATCCTACGGTCGACGCCGATTCGCTTTGGCCCACAGCGGCTTCCCGGTTCAGCGGGGGTCGACCGACCTGGGATGAGACCTGCCATGTACCTCTCGATGGTGGTGCCGTGCTTCAACGAGGAGCGCGGCCTGCAACGGTTGCACGACGCGCTGGTCGCGGCGTTGTCCGGACGCGTCCGGGATTACGAGGTGATCCTGGTCGACGACGGCAGCACCGATCGGACGCTGCGGGAGGCGCGCCGGTTGGCGGCGCTGAACCCGCGTTTTCGCTACGTGTCGCTGAGCCGCAACTTCGGGAAGGAAGCGGCGATGCTGTGCGGGTTGCGGCATGCGCGGGGCCGCCGGGTTGCGCTGCTGGACGCCGATTTGCAGCACCCGCCGCGGTTGTTGCGGCGGATGCTGGAACTGTTGGACTCCGGGTACGACCAGGTCGTCGCGCGGCGCAGCCGCGACGGTGAGGGCCGTTTCCGGTCGGCTCTGTCCAAAGTGTACTACTGGGTGTGCGGTCGGCTTGTGGACGTGCGGTTGCAGGACGGGGCCGGGGATTTCCGGGTGCTGTCGCGCCGGGCCGTCGACGCGGTGCTGTCGCTGCCGGAGTACCACCGGTTCTCCAAGGGGCTTTTCGCGTGGATCGGCTTCGACACGGCGTACGTGTCGTTCCGGAACGTGCCGCGGGGCGGTGGGGGTTCGCGGTGGACGTTCGGTGCGCTGGTGAACTACGGCATCGACGGGCTGACTTCGTTCAACAGCAGGCCGCTTCGGCTGTCGATCTACCTGGGCGTGCTGGTGGCGCTGCTGGCCGGAGCCTACGTGCTCTTCGTCGTGGCGAACACCATTGTGGACGGTGTGCACGTGCCCGGTTACGCGACGTTGCTGGCCGGGGTCGTCGGATTGGGCGGGCTGCAACTGCTGTTCCTCGGGGTGCTCGGGGAGTACCTGGGCAAGAGCTACTTCGAGGCCAAGCGCCGGCCCCACTACCTGGTCAAGGAGTCGAGCCCGGAATTCCACCCGCAGGCCCGCGAGCGCCGGTTGCACCCGGCCGCCGAGTTGGCTTCGTAGGGGGAGCGATGTGGTGCAAGACAAGCAGATCGGAGCTCCTGCGGTTCGCGCTCGTCGGCGGTGCGAACACGGCCGTGCACTGCAGCGTCTACCTGGCGTTGTGGCTGCTGGTGCCGTACCTGCTGGCGCACCTGGTCGCGACCGTTGCGGCGACGCTGTGCTCGTACCTGCTCAACTGCCGGTTCACCTTCGAGGTGGCGCCGAATCGGCGCACCCTGCTGCTGTTCCCGCTGTCCAACCTGGCCGTGATCGGGTTGAGCACCGCTGTCGTCGCGGTTTCGGTGGCGGTGTTCGACGTCGATTCGAGGCTGGCTCCGGTCGCGGCGGGTCTGGTCGTGGTGCCCGTGACCTTCCTGCTGAGCAGGCCCGAACGGCTGCCGCTACTCGAATGGCGCGGCGCGGTCGGGGTCGGGGTGGCTGTCGCGCTGTTGAGCCAGGTTCCGGTGCTGGTGAACCCGTCGTTCTACTTCTGGGACGACAGCGCGGCACAGTTCCTGCCGATGTGGCACCGGCTGGGCGAGCGGCTGCTCGCCGGGGACTGGCCGCTCGGGCTGGACCTCGACTCGTGGATGGGCGGCAACCTGGCCGCCGAATCGCTGTTCGGGATCTGGAATCCCGTGCACCTGCTGGATTGCCTGCTGGTGGTGTGGCTCGGCGATCTCGCGATCGGTGCCGCGGTGGTGAAAACGCAGTTCCTCGTCACGCTCGGTGCCGGAACCTTTCTGCTCTGCCGTTGTTATGGGGCGGGCCGTGGGATCTCGTCGGTGCTTGCGGTGGCGCTGCCGCTATCCGGTTTCGTGCTGTACTTCCAGGCCGCCACCTGGGCGGGCGGGCTCATGGGCTTCGCCTGGCTGCCGTGGGCCTGGTGGGCATTGCGCCGTGTGCTGGACGGGCGTCTGCCGGTGTTCGTGACGTGGATGCTGTGCTATCTGTGCGTTTCCGCCGGTGACCCCTACGGGGTGCTGGCGCTGGGCGCGGTCTTCGCCGGGCTGCTGGCCGAAACCGGCCGGAACTGGTCGAGAATCCGGCGGTTGGTCCTGGTGGGCGTGGCAGTCGGGGCGAGCCTGCCGTTGATCTTCTTCCCGGTGCTGGAAACCTCGGCGGTGGGGTGGCGGTCCGGGCACGAGCTGTTCAACATCGGCCAGCTGGTGCCGGGCATCGGCGACCTGCTGAACGCGAGCACACCCTCGTTCGTGCCGCAGATCCTGTCCTTCGGCTCCTTCCGGATGTCGGTGCCGGCCACCTACTTCGCCTGGTTCGCCGTCCCGCTGCTGGCCTGGCTGGACTGGCGGTCCGCCGGGGGGTTGTGGCGCCGCTGCCGGTGCGCCGCGCTGATCGCGGGCGGCTACTTCCTGCTGTGCCTCGGGCCGTCCAACGTGTGGCTGTTCCGCTGGCCGCTGCGGCATGTGGTCGTGCTCCACCTGGCGGTGGCCGTGCTGCTTGCCGTGTCGCTTTCGCGTGGACTGCGCACGGATCACTTCAAGGTGCGGTTGGCTTGCTCGGCCGGGACCGTGTTGCTCGGCGGGTATCTCTCGTTCGCGGCGTGGCCTGCTTTGGCCCCGAAGCACTTGGTGTCGCTGGCAGTGATCACCGTGCTGCTCGCGGCAGTCCTGATCCTGCACCGCAAGCAGCTGATGGCCGCGGTGCTGCACCTCGGCACGGCCTGCGCGCTTGCCTTGCAGATGTTGTGGTTTCCGGCGAATCGCGATGTCGCCGTCTACAACTTCCCGACATCGATCGCCGAACTCCGTACCCGCTACGCGGAATTCCACGGCGGCACCGTGTTGCAGATCGCCGACCGCACCCTGATCCCACCGGACGACGTCGCCTCGCGAAGCGCTTGGAAGCACTTGCTGTTCGGCAACATGCACGCGGCTGCAGGGGTCGCGAGCCTGGTCTCCTACACCGGCATCGGGCATGACGCCCTGCACACCCGGCTCTGCCTGAGCTATTACGGGGCCACCTGCCCGCAGGCCTACGACCGGCTCTGGCAGCCGGATGGGCTGGTCGACCGGCTCAAGGTCACCCACGTCGTGGTGCAGCGCCGGCTCCGCGAGGTTCCCGAAGCTCCGGCGGGCTGGCAGGTCACCCGGCGCGATGCGGATGTCGTTGTGCTCAAACGGGAAACGGCCCTGCCGTGGCCGGCCGGTCGGCTTAGCGCCAGCCGCGGGGTGCGGGTGCTCGACGACCGGCAGCACGGGCAGCGGCACGAAACTGTGCGGTTCGGCCGAACCGCAGACCGGGCCGAGCTGGTCTTCGCGCGCCTGGCCTGGCCGGGCTATCAGGCCACAGTGGACGGACGCCGGGTGCCGGTCGTCGGAACTGATGCGGGGCTGCTCACCGTTCGCCTCCCGCCGGGTCTGACCGGCGGCACGCTCGCGCTGTCCTGGAGCCCGCCTGGATTCGCCCTGCACCTCCTGCTGGCTTGCACCGGAGCGCTGCTCGCGCTCGCGCTGTCGGTAGCTGCGCCGCAGCCGGGGAGGCGAACAAGATGAGAGGATTCGCCGCCGCGATCGCGCTAATGCTGACCGCTCTGCTCGTCGATCCCGCCGCTGCGACGCAGGTGCGTTCCCACCTGCAAGTCGTGGCGCATCCCGACGACGACATCCTGTTCATGAACCCGGACCTGGCCATCTCGATCCGCTCCGGAGCGACCGTGACGACCGTGTTCCTGACGGCGGGGGAGAGCGATGTGCGGCCCACCGGGCGGTATGCCGCGCAGCGGCAGGCCGGGGCGAGGGCGGCGTTCGCGGCGATGGCCGGGGTGCCCGACGTCTGGGCCCGTGCCGGGCTGCCGCTGCCCGGGGGCCGTCAAGCCGAGGTGCAGACCTTGCGCGATCGGCCGAGGGTGCGGTTGGTGTTCCTGAACCTGCCCGATGACAACGATCCGCACGTTGCTGGTGGCAGGCATGCGCTGACCCGCCTCTGGCACGACGCAACGGCACGAGTCGAGGCACTGCGGCCGGACGGATCTGCGCTGGTGGTGACCAGCATTCACGACCGGGCCTCCGTCATCAACGCGCTGGGAGAGCTCTACCGGAGGTTCGCGCCCTCGATCGTGCGGACCCACGACCCCGAACCGGACCCCCGGTACCAGCCGCAGTGGGGACGCCACCACAACCACCCCGACCACGTGATGACGGCGCGATTCGCGGAGCTCGCGATGCGGTCCGCCGGATCGGCGCACCTGATCCACTACCGCGACTACAACGTCGCCGACGCGCCGCCTAACCTGCCGGCGGAGATCGTCGCCGGCAAACGGGGGATCTTCGCGCGCTACGCGGCGCACGACGCCGAGGTGAGCATGGGGGAGCCCTATGCGACGTGGCTGCGAAGCATGCGGCACCGCTGGCCGTGGAACGCGAACTGGGCGACGACCGGTCGCGACGGCGAGCCCGCATACGTCTACGTGCGGGGCGGAAGGCTGTTGAGGGGAAACGGATCACATGAGTCCGTTGTGGACACCCGGGGTTTCGCGCCCCGTGACGGTTCGCCGGGATTCGCGGGTCCGGACACCCTTGTGGTCCAGGACCGCACGGGTGCGATCTTCCTGAAAAGCGGGCAGGACCACTGGCAGGATCTCGGCTTCCCACCGACCGAAACTCCGCTCGGCCGAGTCGGACCCCCGGCGGCGGTCGTGGCACCGGGCGGGAGAGTGCTGGTCGCGGTCCGCAACGCTCGCGGCGGTGTGAGCGCCCGGTTCGCCGACCAGTCAGCTTGGACGGACCTCGGCGGCACCGGGGTCGTCGACGCCGTCTCGGTGCTCATGACCGGCACCGGTGAGGCGCACGTTTTCGCCACCGCGCTGGCCGGATTGCTGCACTGGCGGCTCGACGGCACCGGTTCCCGGCTCGTCGCGCCGCCGGAAACTCACCGCCCGGCCGGATCCGTTGCCGTGGCCCGCGGCCACCGGGCGTTCGCGGCGTTCCGCGAGGCGGCCAGCGGGCGCGTGGTCGTGCTCGGCGAGCACGCGGGATGGTCCGTGGTCGCCACCACCGACACCACTGCCACCTCCGATCCCGCACTCGCCGTGCTGGACGGCGACATCCCGGTCGTCGCGGTCCGCAACGGCGAAGGGCAGATCGCGGTGCTCGGCACCACGATGACCGTCCTGCCCGGCCGGATCGTCGGACGGCCCGCCTTCACCTCGGACGGCCGCCACCTTGTCGCGCTCGGAGACGACGGCCGAATGCACGTGAGCCCGCGTCCTCGGGACGCGGGCTCACGACGGCGGCGGCGGAACTTACGCCGAGGACCGGGCCGTCGCGACGTGCTGCGTGGCGCGCTGCGCCAGCTTCTGCTCACCGGGGTCGCAGACGTCCTTGACCTGCAGGCTCAGGACCGCCACCAGGATGTAGAGCGCGCTGAACGCGATGGCCACCCCGCCGCCGCCGACCAGCGGGTACAGGATCGTGACCACGACCGGGCCGACGAACGCCGCGCCACCGGCACCGAAGTTCAGGATCGCCAGGGCCGAACCCTTGTCCTTGGGCGTGACCATCGACGGCATCAGCGCAGACAGCGGGACGAACCCGGCCAGCAGGATGCCGTAGACCACGCCGAAGGTGGCGGTCACCGCGAAGCTCTGGGTGGACACCGCGGTGAAGTACCACAGCGGAGTCGCGACGGCGCAACCCACGCAGCCGAACCAGGTGATCGTGCGACGCCAGCCGAAGCGGTCGCCGAACACGCCGAAGAACAGGTTCGCGGCGATGTTCGCGCCGTAGCTGATCGACGCGAGCGTGGCCAGCTGCGGGGCGGTCAGGAAGCCGCCGCCCGGGGTGGCCGGGCCGAGCACGAACGGGAACATCGCGAAGAAGCCGTACTGCGGCGCGGTGTTGACGATGCGGATAAGGCCACCGGCCAGGGTGCGGCGGTCGCGCCAGAGGATGTCCACGCCCTCGCCCAGCCTCTTGATGCTGCGCGGGTTGGAGACCGTCTGGTCGGCGATCGGCTTGAGGCCGTGCTCCTCGCGGACGGCGAAGCTGCCGATGAGCACACCGATGGTGACCACCACCAGCGACAGCACCAGCGTGCCGTGCTGGCTCAGGCCGAACACGCCGATGGAGACCGCGGCCAGCGCCGCGCCCAGGGTCGGCAGACCACCGGTGAAGGCGAACCAGAACCACCCGGCGACCGAACCGCGCATCTTGGTTGGGCTGGCGATCTGCGCCCACACCAGGAACGCGAACGCAAACAGCGGGTAGGCGAAGCCGCGGATGCCGTAGGTGGCCACGATGAGCGTCGCGTTGTGCGACGGCAGCGCGACGAACAGGAACAGCGCCTCAAAAACCACCCACCAGGCGCCGCCGAGCCACATGACCCGGCGCGGGCCCCAGATCGAGGAGAGCGTCCCGGAGAACCACGCGGCGATCATGGCCGCGACGCCGTAGAGGGTGACCGTGGCGAACGCCGCGGTCGCGCCGGGCAGTCCGCCGCCGTCGGGTTGCTGCAGGTAGTCCGAGAGGAAGGTGGTCTCCACTCCGTCGCCGATCATGAAGATCAGGACGGCGATGAAGCCCCAGAACAGCTGCCTGGGGATACCGATGCGGTCGAGTGCGCTGGCCGGCCGCAACGGCTCGGCATCCGCAGAGGTCTGTTGGGACATCACTGTCTCCAAGGGATCGGAACTTCCCGGTGTGCGCGGCTAGGACGCACCCCCGGTCGACGAGTGCTGGCTATCATGCACCTTGTTCAGTTTAACGCGCAAGACGTTAATTCATCGCAATCTGATGTGAAGATCAACAACGAAGCTGGCTGTCCGATGCCGCTGCTCCCGGGGGCTAGCCCATCGGGGACAGGCGGACGTCGGTCTGCTCGCGCATCTCCTCGACCAGCGCTGCGTCCAGCTCGCCCGCCAGCAGCACGTGGTCGAAGGCGCGCACCGGGGCGAACTGGTGCAGCGCCGAGCGGGCCACCTTGCTGGCGTCCATCATCAGCACCTTGGTCGTCGCGCTGGCCAGCATCGCCCGCTTGACCAGCACGATCTCCTGCTCCTGGTGGTAGGTCAGCCGTGCGTTCATCGCCGAGGTGGACAGGAACACGATGTCCACCGAGAAGGCGCTGATCATCTCCTGGCAGGGCAGGCCCAGGTAGGAGTCGTGGGTCCGGGAGTACTCGCCGCCCAGGCCGATCAGCCGGATGTCCGGCACGTCACGCAGCGCCTCCTGCACCTGCCGGTAGTTGCTGACCACGGTCAGCGGGCCGACCTCGGGCAGCAGCCTGGCCAGCGCGAGCGCGGTGGTCGAGTCGTCCAGCATCACCGACATGCCCGGGTTGATGAACTGCAAGGCGTCCTTGGCCAGCGCTTCCTTCTCGGCGGTGTGGGTGTGCAGCCGGAAGTCCGAGCTGCTCTCGAACACCGTGGATGGCTGGGCGGAGACCCCGCCGTGGTACTTGCGCAGCAGGCCCCGGGTGACCAGGTCGTCGAGGTCGCGGTGCACTGTCATCAGGCTGACGCCGGTCAGCTCGGACAGTTCCGCGGCGCTGGCGAACCCCTGCGAGACCACGTGGTCGATGATCTTCTGCTGTCGCAGGAGCCGAGCGGACTGCTTCTTCGGTGCGGACGCCATGCGGCCATCTTGCCCCGTGGCGCGCGGCGCCTGTCGTGGGACACCGGTCGCCTTACTGAAGTATCACGGTAATGGTGACATTTAACGTATGTCATGTTAATTTGACCGTGTCAGTGATTGGCGGGAGGTAAAGATGACCCAGTCCGAAGGGCCGAACGGCACCCACCGCGCGGTCGTGTTCGACATGGACGGCGTCCTGGTCGAGAGCGAACACCTGTGGGAGCGGATGTGGGCCAAGTTCGCCGCCGCCCACGGCAGGACCTGGACCGTGGAGCAGACCCGGCAGGTCCAGGGCATGAGCGCGCCCGAGTGGTCGGCCTTCCTCGCCGACTTCAGCGCCACCAGCGACTCCGTGGCCGAGACCGAGCGGGTCGTGGTCGACGACATGATCGCCGCGCTCGACGGCGGTGAGATCGAGCTGCTGCCCGGCGCCGAGAAAATGGTCACCGAGGTCGCCGCGCGCGCCCCGATCGCGCTCGCCTCGTCGGCGCCGCGCCGCCTCATCGACGCGGTCCTCGATCGCCACGGACTGACCAAGCACTTCGCGGCTACCGTCTCCAGCGCCGAGGTACCCAAGGGCAAACCGAGCCCCGACGTGTACCTGTCGGCCGCCGAAAAGCTCGGCCAGGACCCGCAGCACTGCCTGGCGGTCGAGGACTCCAGCAACGGGTTGCGTGCCGCCGCTGCGGCGGGAATGACTGTGGTGGCCATCCCGAACTCCGACTACCCGCCGGCCGAGGACGCCCTGGCCAAGGCCAGCTACCTCGCCACCGACCTGGACGACGTTCGGTCTCGCCTGGTGAGCGGGCTGCCCCAGCCGGTCGGCAGCTGAGCACCCGGCATCCTGCCCGCCGCACGCAAGGAAGACAAAGGAGTCCTCATGACCAGTGTTCTGGCCGCAGGTGACCACTTCGTCGCGCCCGAGGTGTTCGTCGACGCCCTGCGCCGCAGCGCCGGTTCGCACGACCTGCGGTTCAACACCCTGAAGCTGCCGTGGCCCGTCGAGCCGTTCGGACCGGTCGGCAACGTCCACGAGGCCAGCGGCACCGAGCAGCAGCTGCTCGACGCGCTCGGCGGCGTGGAGATCGCCGCCACCCAGATGGCGCCGTTCACCGCGGACGTGCTGGCCAACAGCCCGCAGCTGAAGTTCGTCGGCGTCTGCCGCGGCGGCCCGGTGAACGTGGACCTCGAGGCCGCCACCGACAACGGCGTGATCGTCAGCTACGCGCCCGGCCGCAACGCCGCTGCGGCCGCCGAGTTCGCCGTCGGGCTGATCCTCGCCGCGCTGCGCCGCATCCCCGGCTCGGACGCCGAGCTCAAGGCCGGTAACTGGCGTGGCGACTACTACGCGTACGAGAACGCCGGCATCGAGCTGGAGGGCTCGACCGTCGGCCTGGTCGGCTACGGCGCGATCGGCAAGATCGTGGCCCGGGTCCTGAAGGCATTCGGCGCGCACGTGCTGGTGTCCGACCCGTTCGTGCAGGCCGAGGCCGCCGCCCGCGACGGCGTCGAGCTCGTCGAGCTGGAGGCGCTGCTGCGCCGCAGCTCGGTCGTCAGCCTGCACGCGCGGCTGACCCCGGAGACCAAGAACCTGCTCAACGCCGACAACCTCAAGCTGCTGCCGGAAGGTGCGGTGCTGATCAACTCCGCCCGGGGCGGGCTGCTCGACTACGCGCCGCTGCCGGAGCTACTGAAGTCCGGCCACCTCGGCGCGCTGGCGGTGGATGTCTACGACATCGAGCCGCCGCCGCGCGACTGGCCGCTGTTCGACGCGCCCAACGTCATCACCACCCCGCACCTGGCCGGGGCGACCCGCCAGACCGCGCACCGCGCCGCCGACATCGTCGCCGGGGAGGTCGCCCGGTTCCTGGGCGGCGAGCGCCCCCGGTTCGTCGCCAACCCGGAAGTGCTGGCCAAGTTCGAAGGCCTGCGGCCATGATCGTCGGGGTCGACGTCGGCACGTCGGTGACCAAGGCGTCGTTGCTCAACCGCGACGGCACGGCGCTGGTCACGCACAGCAAGCGCAGCACGTTGAACCGGCTGCCGGGCGGGCGGGTCGAGCAGGACCTCGAAGAGGTCATCGGCTCGGTGATCCAGGTGGTGCGCGAGGTCGCCGCTGCGGCCGAGCAGGTCGGCGAGCCGATCGAGGCCCTGGCCATCACCGGCCAGGGCGACGGGCTGTGGCTGCGCGACCACCAGGGCCAGCAGGTCGGCCCGGCCATCTCGTGGCTGGACGCGCGCGCCGCGGAAGTGCTGGACCACTGGGAGAAATCCGGTGTGCAGCGGCGGGTCTTCGGGCTCACCGGGTCGGGGATGTTCCCCGGCTCGGCCGGCCCGCTGCTCGCGCACCTGGCCGAGAGCTCCCCGGAGCGACTGGAGCGCGCCGTGGTCGCCGGGTACTGCGTCGACGCGATCGTGCAGCGCTTCACCGGTGAGATCACGGTCGACGCCTCCGACGCGTCGCTGCCGTTCCTGGACGTGCCGAGCCGCAGCTACTCGCAGGAAGCGCTGCAGGCCTGCGGCGTGGCCGAGTACCGCAGGCTGCTGGCCGAACCGGCCCCGCCGAACAAGCTGTTCGCGCTGGACGGCAAGAGCGCCAAGGCGCTGGGGCTGCCCGCCGGTCTGCCGGTGTCGGCCGGCCCGTTCGACCTGCCCGCCTGCGCGTTCGGCTCCGGCGTCGGCAACGTCGGCGACGGCAGCCTGGTGATCGGCACGACCCTGGGCTGCCAGGTGCTGCGCGACGAGGTCGCCATCGACCCGGACGGCGAGGTCGCGGGCATGTGGCTGGCGACGCCGCTGCCGGAGCGGTACCTGCGGGTGATGCCCGCGATGGTCGGCACCGCCAACCTGGACTGGGTGCTCAGCATGGTCGGAGCGGGCGTGGACCAGCTGGAAACGTTGCTGGGCAACAGCAAACCCGGTGCCGGCGGGGTGTCGGCGCTGTCGTTCCTGTCCAGCTCCGGTGAGCGCGCGCCGTTCGTCGAACCGCACGCACACGGCCAGTTCACCGGGCTGTCGCTGGAAACCACGCAGTCCGACCTGGTGCGCGCGATGTGCGAGGCGGTGGCCTACGCGGCGCGGCACAACCTCGAAACCGCGGGCCTGACCGGTGAGGTCTCGGCATGCGGCGGCGGTGCGCGATCGGCGGCGTGGAGCCAGATCTTCGCCGACGTGCTGGGCCGGCCACTGCACGTGCCCTACGAGGAGGGCGTCGGCGCACGAGGTGCGGCGATGACCGCCTGGGACTCGCTCGGCGAGCCGGTGGACCACGAGGAGTGGGCCGCGGCGCGGCGCACCGTGGTGCCGAACCCCAGCGCCGTGGAGTTCTACGAGCGCGGCTACCGCGAATACCTGGCAACGATCGATCGCGCCCGCCCGCTGTGGGGCGCGACCTCCTGACCTTCAAGACCTGGCGCTGAGGAGCAGCAGATGACGCGCTTGTACGACGACCCCGCGTCGTTCACCGAGGACATGGTGACCGGTTTCGTGGCAGCGCACCCCGAACACGTCCGGCCGGTGCCGGGCGGGGTGGTGCGCGCGAAACGCGCGCGCAAGGGCAAGGTCGCCGTGGTCACCGGCGGCGGGTCCGGGCACTACCCGGCCTTCTGCGGGGTGGTCGGGCCGGGCTTCGCCGACGGCTCGGTCATCGGCAACATCTTCACCTCGCCGTCGGCCGACGACGCCTATTCGGTGGGCCGCGCGGCCGACCGGGGTGCCGGGGTGGTGTTCTCGTTCGGCAACTACGCCGGCGACAACATGAACTTCGGGCTGGCGGTGGAACGCCTGGAACGCGACGGGTTCCGCGCGCACAACGTCGTGGTGACTGACGACGTGGCCAGCGCCCCGGCGGCGGAGCAGACCAAGCGCCGCGGCGTGGTCGGCGACTTCGTGGTCTTCAAGGTCGCCTCGGCGGCGGCCGAGGAGGGCTACTCCTTCGACGAGGTGGTGCGGGTCGCCGAGCACGCCAACACGCGCACCCGCAGCCTCGGCGTGGCCTTCGATGGCTGCACGCTGCCGGGCCAGGACCAGCCGCTGTTCGAGGTGCCGGAGGGCCGGATGGGCCTCGGGCTCGGCATCCACGGCGAGCCGGGCGTCTCCGAACGCGAGCTGCCATCGGCGTCGGAGCTGGCGAAGATCCTGGTCGACGGCCTGCTCGCGGAGGCCCCGGAAACGGGTGGGGAGACGCCGCGGGTGACGGCGATCCTCAACGGGCTGGGCGCCACCAAGTATGAGGAACTGTTCGTGGTCTGGGGCACCGTGTCCCGGCTGCTGGCCGAGGCCGGCCTGGAGGTCGTCGCGCCCGAGGTGGGCGAGCTGGTGACCAGCCTCGACATGGCCGGTTGCTCGCTGACGCTGACCTGGCTGGACCCGGAACTCGAGCGGCTGTGGCAGGCCCCGGCCGACACTCCCGCCTACCGCAAGGGGAATGTCGCGCTGGCCGAGGTGGAAGAGTCCGAAGAGGACGATGAACTGCAGGCGGCGCCCGGGAAGGTGACCGTGGTGGCCCCGCCGGAAGGCCAGGCGACCGCCGCGGTCGTGGCGAAGGCCCTGCACGCGGTGGCGGATCTGCTGCACGACAAGGAAGAAGAACTCGGCCGCCTCGACGCGATCGCGGGCGACGGCGACCACGGCCGCGGCATGACGCGCGGCAGCGCGGCCGCGGTGGCGGCCGCCGACGAGGCCGTGGCGCAGGGGGTCGGGCCCCGGCGGCGGTGCTGGTCGCCGCGGGCGACGCATGGGCGGCGAAGGCCGGGGGCACCTCGGGCGTGCTGTGGGGCGCGGCGCTGCGGTCGTTCGGCGACCTGCTGCCCGACCACCGCGCGGCGATGGCCAACGACTTGACCGCGGGCGCTTCGGCGGCGCTCGCGGCGGTGCAGCGGCTCGGCCGAGCGGAGCTCGGCGACAAGACGCTGGTCGACGCACTGGTTCCGTTCGTCGAGGAACTGCGCCGCGCCGTCGAGGCGGGTGCGACGGGCACCGATGCCTGGCAGCAGGCTGCGAAGGCGGCGACGCGGGCCGCCGAGCAGACCGCGGAGTTGCGGCCCCGCACCGGCCGCGCCCGGCCGCTGGCCGATCGCAGCGTCGGAACCCCGGACCCGGGTGCGACGTCGCTGGCGCTCGCGCTCGACCGGGTCGGGGCCGTGCTCGCCGGAAACTGATGGGCTCGCCGGAACGGGAAGGATGAGGCGAAGTGACTGAGCAGGCGCCGTTGCGCATCGTGGTCGGCTCCGACGACGCAGGACTGCAGTACAAGGAAGCGCTGAAGAAGGACCTGGAGAACGACCCCCGGGTGACCAGCGTGGCGGACGTGGGTGTCGGCTCCGACGAGCACACCGCCTACCCGCACGTGGCAGTCAACGCCGCGCGCCTGGTCGCCGAAGGCGAAGCGGACCGCGCGCTGCTGGTGTGCGGCACCGGGCTCGGCGTGGCGATCAGCGCGAACAAGGTGCCGGGTATCCGGGCCGTCACCGCGCACGACAGCTACTCGGTGGAGCGGTCGGTGCTCAGCAACAATGCCCAGGTGCTGTGCTTCGGCCAGCGCGTGGTCGGCCTGGAGCTGGCCCGCAAGCTGGCGTCGGAGTGGCTGGGCTACCGGTTCGACGCGTCTTCGCCATCGGCCCAGAAGGTTGCCGCGATCAACGGCTACGAGTCGGTGCCGGACGCATCCGGCGCCACGTGTTGAACGAGGGATGAAGTGAGCAGTTCGCGACTGGCCGAGCAACGGCGCGAGGTCATCGAGATCGCCCAGCGGATGACGGCGGACCGGCTGGTGGTCGGCACCTCCGGCAACGTGTCGGTCCGCTGCGGCGACCTGGTGGCGGTGACGCCGTCGGGCGTCGACTACGACAAGCTGGCGGTGGAGGACATCCCGCTGGTGGACCTCACCGGCAACGTGGTCGAGGGCGATCTCAAGCCCACGTCCGAACTGCGGATGCACCTCACCGCCTACCGGAGGCACGACGCCGGGGCAGTGGTGCACACGCATTCGTTGCACGCCACCGCGTTGTCGTTGCTGCGCAACGATGTTCCGGCAGTGCACTATCAGCTCGCGGACTTCGGCGGCACGGTGCAGGTGGCGGAGTACGCCACCTTCGGCAGCGACCAGCTGGCCGAGACGATGTCCGATGCCCTGGCGGGACGAGCCGGATGCATCCTGCGCAACCACGGGACGATCACCATCGGAGCCAGCCTGTCTCAGGCCTACAACCGGGCGCGGCAGCTGGAGTGGCTGTGCGAGCTCTGGCTGACCGCGACCCGGGCAGGTGCCCCGAGCCTGCTCAGCGACGAGGAACTGGCCCGCTGCGCGGAACTGTTCGCGGGTTATGGCCAGAAATAGCGCAGGTCGTCGTGGCGTGCGTTTGAAGTCCACCGTGCGCGGTGGGATGAACACGGGGCGCCCGTCGTGCATCGCGATTTCCCAGCGCTGGCTGTGCAGGGCGCGGTGATGGTGCCCGCAGAGCATCACCATGTTGCTTTTCATCCGTTAGTTGGTCAGTCTGACCAGCAGGCGTCGGCGCCGCGCCCGGACGTTGAGCGTGGTCGACCCGGACGACGACCCGCGTAACTTACTCGGGAAGCTGTGACCGTCCGAGTACTGTGGATGGTTCTTCGCCCGCCGTCCCGGCTGGTCGCCCGGAATGGTGTCACCCCGCAGGGATCGTGATCCCTGCGGGGCATTTTGCGTGCCCCCGGCGCGACATGAGATCCGGTTGCGGCGCATTGCCGCTCGTCGAACCTCGCAGACCAAGCACGAGCCTTCCCCTGCTCGAACTTCCGATCCGACCCGGTCGCGCCACTGCGCGAGCAGACCGGCGCTCAGGTCGAGGTCTACTTCTACGACATGCTGCCGACGTGGCGAGTGCTGGCGCTCGACAACGTGCAGTTCGTCTCGGCATTCGGCGAAGATCACGAGGGGCACACCTCGCCCATGTACAAGATCGCCGCGTCGGCGCATGGCGCGCTGCACCGTGGGTTCCGTAGGTTCACCGACGAGCTACGGGCGCAGTCCCGGCAAGTGATCTAGGGAGGTTCCACGGTGGCAGTCGAGGCGGAACTCAAGGCCCGTGTCAGCGACCCTGAAACGGTCCGGGCACGGCTCCGCGAGCGAGCAGAAGAGCAGGTGCAGACCTACCGCGACCGGTATTTCGACTGGCCGTCTGGCGATCTCGACGGACAGGGCTACGAAGTCCGTCTGCGTGTGGTGGAAACGGCCACGACGAGCACGTCCCTCCTCACGTTCAAAGAACCCCCGGTACACGACAGCGGGTCGAAGCCGGAGCACGAGACCACGCTCGCCGACGCCGAACCGGTTGGCGCCCTGCTAGTCGCTCTCGGGCTGGTGGAGCACATCTCGTTCGAGAAGCACTGCCGGAACTTCCGGTTCACCGAACGCGGCCGAGACGTGCTGGCGACCCTGGTGCACGTGCCAGAGCTGGACGGAACCTTCATCGAGGTCGAAACCATCGTTCCGGATGAAACCGAGGTCGCTGTTGGTCTCGACGCGGTGCGGGCCGTGCTCGACTCGCTCGGCATCACCAGCGACGACCTCACGGCTGAGAAGTACACCGACGCCGTCGCCGCTCGACGTCGTTGATCCGCTATCCACTCATGGGGCAATCCGTGATCAACGACGTGGGGCGAATGCGGGCTCAGCCGTAACCGCAGGTGAGAGAGTACGCACAATAGCGGAAACTATGCTTCGACAGCTCGGTCGTCCCACCGTCGGTCCGGTGCTCGACGTGATGCGGTTCCGGCGTTCCCGGAGGTCGGTCGCACCCCGGGAACGCGCACACCCCGTCGCGTTGCAGGAGCGCGGCGCGGAGGTGAGTTGGGGCGGTGCGCTTGGCGCGCCCCACGCCCAGCGGCAGCCCATCCCCGTCGAGAACCATCGGCAGAACTTCGGCGTCGCAGGCGATCCGGCGGGCGTTCTCAGCGGTGATGGCGCGTTCGGTGTTGAGGGTGCCGGGCATGTCGTACTCGCCGACGAAACCCGACCCCGTTTGAGGTCGTCGAAGTCGATGGCGATCGTCATGTGCGGGCGCTGCCCGCCGGCGCGCGGCACGCCGTCGTGGTCCAGTGCGAGGTCGAGAATCCCAGCGAATCCGTCGGCATTCCGCTGCCCGACGGTGCGCGGGTCTTTCTCCCCATCCACTTCTTGGCACGGCGCGGCAAGCGGCTGCATGAGAGCGCCGAACTTCGCGCCGGTTTCGCGGTCCAACCGCGCTTTGATGACGGTCATCCCGTCGCGCGCGACGCAGTAATGCAACTCCCGCGCCTCGTGCTCGCGGGCGTCGATGTTGAGCAGCCCCTGCAACCACACCTGCGTCGATCGGGCACCGCGTTCGGCTTGCACGCCCCGGTGATCGGCTTCGGCGATGACCTGCAGCTGCTGCATCATCAAAACCCGCATCGCCTGCTCCAGACCCTCAATGCGGGCAACGAGTTCCGCGTCGGAGCACGACGAAACCGGCGACTGCGGACCCGTGATGTCCAAAGCCGTGTCGCGAATGCTCGTCAGCGGTGCCATACCCCCATTCTCTCGATTCGAACATGTATTCGCACGTTCTTTGGTATCGCTTGATCAGGTGAAACTGCCCCTCAGAACCTGCGAAAGCCCCGTTGTAGCAACGGAATCGCACAGCCGTGTGCGCGCGTTCCGCAAGGCTTTCCGGGAGCGCGGACTTCGGCTCGCCCACTCGCAGAAGTCGCCGCGGCCATTGACTCGGTCCTCGCCGGGACGGCAGTCCGCAGCAGCCGGGTGCTGGGTGGTCGATGAATCCGTCATACACGACTCAATTGCGGCGAACGAACGTTTCGCCCCGTTACACGGCGATCGAAACGCGTTCTTACGCTCGCTGGCCGGATTCCTCGGCGGACAGGCGCAGCCCCGGCTGATCGAGAGGATCGGGGTGGGGGCCGAGGCCGCGATCATCCCGGCGTTCATGGGAGGACATCGGTGTGCTCACCGATCCCGAGCGCCGGGTGTCGCTGATCATGCGCGACGGCGTGCTGGTGAAGGACCGCCCGACGGTGTGATATTTGCCTGTTAACCCCGCTTTCATCCCAGGTCAAGCGCCTGCAATACAGCGCGGGAAGCATGGTGGCATGACTTCCGGACAGCATCGCCACGCGCGCGGGGATTGGACCCGCGAACTCATCGAGCTGGCCGCGCTGCTCCTGGCGGCGGGGACGGCGAACGTGTTCGTCACCGGGTTGCCGAGCCAGGCCGGCGGATCGCTGGCGCTGCTGTCCATCGGTGCCGTTCTGCTGGTAGCGGGCGCCGCGAGGTGGTGGCGGCATAGCCGGCGCCCGTCCGCCGAGACCACTGCGCCGGCCGCAGTGCCGATCCCGGAGGTCGTGAGCGTGCAGCAGACGCTGTGGCGGCTGCGTGCGTCGGTGACCGACACGCCGGGCCGGTTGGCGCGCCTGGCCGGTGGCCTGGCCGCGCTCGGCGCGGACATCCGGACCATGCAGGTCCACCCCGTGGCCGGTGGTGTGGTGGACGAGGTGCTGCTGCACGTGCCGACGCAGGTGAGCAGGCGGGAGCTGATCGCCGCGGTCGAGGCCGCCGGTGGTTGCGAGGTGACTGCGGAGCGGGCGGACGTCCGCGAGCTCGACGACGTGCCGACCCGGACCGCGAAATTGGCGATCGACCTGGTCAACGGCGGCACCGACCTGATCCGGGCACTGCACGCGCTGCTGGGGCAGGTCGCGGTGCACTGGCAGGAGGCGCCCGAGCCGCCGCTGGAGGTCGGCTCGTTCACCGGCGCCGCGATGTGCCTGGCGGACCCCGGCGGCGGGGTGCTCGTTCTGGAGCGGCCCGGTGGTTCCTTCACCCCGGCGGAGTTCGCGCGGGCGCGGGCCACGGTGGACCTGGCCGAGAGCTGCCGCGCGCGGGTGCGGCCGGTGCTGGACGTCGCGCGCACCGCGACCGGTGCGGAGTTGACGGTCCGGCTCGCGGCCCGGGCCGACGCGGAACTGGTTTCGGCCTTCCACGAACGCTGCTCCAGCGCGGCCCGCTACCGGCGCTATTTCAGCCCCGGACCGGCGCCGGGGGAGCGCGGCCTGCAGCGGCTGCTCACCCCCGCCCTGGGGCGATCGTTGTTGGCGCTGGCGCCGGACGGGGACGTGGTCGGCATGGGGAACCTGATGTACGACGGGGATTCCGGGGAGCTGGCCCTGCTGGTCCGCGACGACTGGCAGCGGCAGGGCGTCGGGACTGCCTTGGCGCGCAAGCTGGTCGAGCAGGCCGAGGAGCTGGGGATCGGCACGCTGACCGCGCACACCCACGTCGACAACATTGCGATCGCGCGGACGCTGCGCGGCGCCGGGCTGCGCCTAGTCGGCGCGCCGGAGCCGGGCGAGTGGAGCTGGTCGCGGGAGCTGCGCCGGAAGGCCGGCTCCGCGGTGACGTAGCCTTCGGCGTGCGGTGCTGTCCGGATGAGGCTCGGCATGCACCTGGGCCGGGCCGGGCGGGTGGCGCTGATCGACGACCGCGGCGTGGTCGCCGGCGGCGAGCGGCCGGGGTCGACGAAGCGGTCAATCTGGAGTGGGACGGCGAACGGGGGCGCGCCGGGTTGGCCGAGGCGGGATTTCCCCGTCGCGGCAACACTTCCGGCGCGCCTCGGCTGAGCCCTGTTCGGTGATCGCCGCGGCCGAAGTGGGCCTGCTCAGCTCACATGCGCGGCGGGTGGCAGGTCGGCCGCGGCACCCTTGGGCCACTGGGTCGGTTCCGGGCCGAGCTCGGCCAGCTGGCGGATCTGCAGCACGCACCACGGGGACACCTCGGTCTCGTCCGCGAGGACCTTCGCGCTGAACTCCTTCCAGCCCACCCAGCGGGTTCCGGCGACCTCGTCCGGGTTGGGCTGCGGGGTGTTCTCGGTGAAGGCGACGAACACCGGGCACTTCTCGTTCTCCACCACGCCGTTGGGCATCGTGGCGCGGTACTGGAAGCCCGGCAGCACCAGCTCCAGGCCGCGCACGGTGAGCCCGAGCTCCTCGCCGAGCCGCCGGGTGATCGCCGCCTTCATGTCCTCTTCGGGCGCCGGGTGGCCGCAGCAGGTGTTGGTCCACACGCTCGGGAAGGTGCGCTTGTGGTGCGCCCGCTGGGCAGGAACTCGCCTCGGTCGTTGAACACGTAGCAGGAGAAGGCCAGATGCAGCGGTGTGTCCTGGTGGTGCACGATCGCTTTGTCCTCGACTCCGATCGCTTGACCGGATTCATCGAGCAGAACCACCTGTTCCACAGCCGTACCTCCTGGGCTTGACTCGGTGTGCCGAACCGCGCACCGGGCCGGGACCTTACGACAAACGGGGCGGTGCCCGCCACACGATCTAGATCATCGACCGGGTCGGGCGAACACCGCTGCTTCTCGCCTCTCACGGCGTCGGACGCAACACCACCTTGCCATAGGTTTCGCGGTTCTCCAGGGCGGCGTGCGCTTTGGCGGGCGTGCTGCACTGCAAGCGCGCCGATGCCGCCGGCGGCCGAGGTGACCAGCACGACGTCGTCGCCGGTCGGCTGCGCGGTGCGCAGGATGGACATGGTGGTCCGCCTGGTGCCGATCATCGCGACCGCCGTGTCGAAGTCGGTGCCGTCGGGCAGGACCGGCGATCCCCCAGCAGAAGGGCGCCTCCGGCCACCAGCCGGAGGCGGCCTTCGCGCGGGTCAGCAGGTCTGCAGCAGCCGCTGTATCACCCGCGTGGAGAACCGCAGCGATTCCAGCGGGATCCGCTCGTCCACGCCGTGGAACATCCGCGAGTACGGCAGGTCCGGCGGCACCCGGAGGGCCTTGAACCCGAAGCCGTTGATGCCGATCGTCGCGAACGCCTTGTTGTCGGTCCCGCCCGCGTTGCAGTACGGGACCGGGTGGCCGTCTGGGTCCTCCGCGCGGATCGCCGCGCACATCGCGTCCACCAGGGTGCCGGCGAACTCGGTCTGCATCGCCACGTCGTGGTGGATGAACTCGCGGCGCACCGACGGCAGCAGCAGGGAATCGATGGTGTCCAGCAACTCCTGCTCGTGGCCGGGCAGGAACCGGCCGTCCACCGTGGCGCTGGCGCGACCCGGGATGACGTTGGTCTGGTAGCCGCCCTCGATCATCGTGGGGTTCGCCGAGTTCCGCAGGATCACGTCGACCAGGTCGGCCACCAGCCCCATCTTCTTCAGGCCGTTGTCCACATCGGACGGGTCGAAGTCGGTGCCGAGCAGTTCGGCGGCGCGCTCCAGCAGCACCCGCACCGGCTCGATCAGCCGCACCGGGAACCGGTGCCGCCCGATGCGGGCCAGCGATTCGGCGAGGTCGGTGACGGCGTTCTCGTCGTTGGGCGAGGAACCGTGCCCGGCCCGGCCGGTGGCGATCAGCCGCAGCCACGCCTGGCCGCGCTGGGCGTTCTCGATCGGGTACAGCCGTTGGCCGTTGCCCAGGTCGAACGACACCCCGCCGCCCTCGGTGATCGCTTCGGTGACCCCGTCGAAGAGCTCCGGTCGGTTGCGCACTAGCCAGTGCGAGCCGAATTTGCCGCCGTCCTCCTCGTCGGCGAGGAAGCCGAACACGATGTCCCGCGGCGGTTTCCGCCCGGTGCGGGCGAATTCCCGCGCCACCGCGAGGATGACGGCGTCGAAGTCCTTCATGTCGATCGCGCCGCGACCCCACAGGCAACCGTCGTGGATCTCTCCGCCGAACGGGTCGAAGGTCCACTCGCTCGCATCCGCCGGCACCACGTCGAGGTGGCCGTGCATCAGCAGCGCGCCCCGCGACGGGTCTTCGCCCTCGATGCGGGCGATCACGCTGGTCCGGCCCGGCGCGCTTTCGACCAATGTGGACTCCACGCCGACCTCGGCGAGCTTCGCCGCGACGTACTCGGCCGCCGCGCGCTCGTTGCTGGTCGGGTTGGAGGTGTCGATGCGGATCAGGTCCCTGCACAGGTCGACGACCTCGTCCCCGGCCCCGCTCATGACTTGGGTCCTTCCAGCGTCGAGGTCCCCACCGGGCGCACCAGCCCGGCGAAGGACAGCACCGTGTAGAGCACGAAACCGGTCAGCAGCGAGTTGAGCGCCGGGATGCCCGCGTCGACGAAGTAGCCGACGCCGAAGCCCGCGACCCACACCAGCAGCGTCGCCGGAACCCAGGTGGCCACCTTGTCCGGCAGCGTTCTGGACGGGCGGGTGCGGTCGAGCTCGCCGCGCATCCGGCGGGCCACCCAGTACTCGGCGACGATGATGCCGCCGATCGGCGGGATCGCCACGCCCAGGATCTTCAGGAAGTCGGTGAAGTGGTCCAGGAAGCCCACCGCCGATAGCACGGTGCCGAGGACGCCGATCACGAGCGTGACCGACGCGCGGTGCAGGCGCTTGCCGAACACCGTGTCCACGAAGTTCACCACGCCCAGCGAGGATGCGTAGAGGTTCCAGTCGTTGATCTTCGCGGTGGACAGGATCACGATGATCAACCCGACGAAGCCGGACGTGGACAGCACGATCGAGGTCACGTCCTTGCTGCCGGCCAGCTGCCCGAGCAGCACGCCGGTCATGCCGACGATGTACTCGCTGAGGATCATCGAGCACGAGCTCTGCAGCAGGACGTGCCAGCCCTTGCGGTTGTAGCGGGTCATGTCGGGGGCGACGACCGCACCGGACATGAACCCGCCGGCCACGATGGTCGCCGCCGCCGGCATGGACATCGCCGCGGCCGTCGGCTCCCGGGCGATCAGCTCGCCGATGGAGTGCTGCGACAGCGTGCTGATCACGCTCCAGGCCACCAGCGCGAAGAACAGCGGCACGGCGATCTTGGCCAGCACCATCATGTACTTGAAGCCGTAGATCACCAGCGCGGTCAGCACGACACCGGAGATCGCGCACCATACCCACACCGGGCCGCCGACCAGCGACTGCATGCTCTTGCCGAAAATGCCGTTCTGCACCCCGAACCAGCCGATCATGCTGATCGCGATGACGAGGCTGACCAGCGCCGAGCCGTTGCGGCCGAACCCGGCGAAGCGGGTGAGCATGGTCATCGCCAGGCCCTCGCGCTGCCCGGCGAGACCGACCAGGAAGATCACGATCTCCAGCAGCACCGCGCCGAGGGTGAACGCCCAGAAGGCGTCCCAGAACCCCATCGCGATGCCCAGCGAGGCGCCCAGCACGAACTGGGACAGCGAGCCGGACTGCCCGAGCCACTGCAGCAGCATCGACCCGAACCCGTAGCGCGCGTCCTGCGGGACGCGGCGCAGCGAGTAGTCGTCGCTGCCGATCTGCTTGCCCGGCGCGGCCTCGGTGGATTGCGTCGCGGCCATCACTCCTCCTCTGCGGGCAGGGCGCCCAAGGTCTGCAGGTGGGCGAGGGAGCCGTAGCGGGCGACGAGGTTGTCGAACTCGGCCCGGTCGTGGAAGGTTAACTGGCCTGCGCCGAACTCCTTGGCGACCTCGACGGCGTAGCGGGCCGCGGCGGCGATGTCGGTCTCGTGGCTGGCGCCGGTGGCGCAGCCGGGCACGGCGGTGGCTGCCACGATCGCCAGGCCCACCACCGGCGCGTCGGTCGCGGTGGCCGGCTGCAGGATCGAGTTGATGTGGTAGGCGCCATTGCCGTACGGGGTGATGTCCTGGGTGGTGACCGGGTAGGTCACCAGCGGCTCGCCGGTGACGGTCTCCAGCAGGGTGCCCAGCCGGTCGGCGACCCGCAGCACCCAACCCTGCTTGACCGTCGGGGACAGCGCCAGTCCCTTGTGGTTGATGATCCGGTTGCCCTTGGTGGTGTCGATGGACAGCACCGCGTCCATGTCGTCGCTGACCTCGTGGGCGTTCATCGTGGCGATGCCGACCGGGGAGTCCATGAACGGCACCGGCTCGTGCGGCCGGGTCGGGGCGTCCGGGCACACGTGCGTGCTGATCAGGACGTCGCCGGGCAGCACGTCGCCGCGGGCGCGCATGGACAGCAGCTTCGCCGCGGTCGAGATGGCTGCGGCGGCGCCGTCGCCGTCGGAGACGAAACCGGTCATCTCGGGGCGGGCGCCGATGCCGCCGAGCCGACCCACGACGCCCAGCGTCGGGGCATCGCCGCCGGCCGCTTTGCCGCGCGAGCCGGAAATGCGGACCTGCACGAAGTCGGTCGTGCCCTGGTGGGATTCCACGGTGGTGCTGGTGGCCAGCCCGGACTCGCAGGCCACCGCGTCGAGGTAGGCGACCACGCTGGCGCCGGTGATCTTCGGATCGTCGAGGAGATCCACCACGTCCAGGACGTGCTTGAGCATTCGAGCCCCTTGGGAAATCGGGATGCGCGCTGCGGCGCACCTCAAACTGGCTGCAGGCCGCGAGCACTCGGGGCAGGATGGGGAGCCGCCCGATCTCGCGGATTGGTGGTTGGTGAGGCGTCCGCCGGAGCTTTACTCGGGGCATCTCCGGCGATCGCCGTGCAAGTTACGGTGCGCGGTAGCTGACCCGACGAGCAAGAAAATCCCGTTATTTGCAAAACGCCGCTTCGCGGGGTGGTCGGGCGCCGGTCGTTAGGCTGCGGGGAGGTTCCTGTTTCGGGAGGTGCTTGATGGCGCAGGTGGAGGCCGTCCGAGTGCTCGCGGCGAATCTGCGGGCGTTGCGGGCCGAGCAGGCGCTGTCGCTGTCCGAGGTGGCGCGGCGGTCCGGCATCGCCAAGGGCACGCTGTCCCAGCTGGAGTCCGGGGTCGGCAACCCAACGATCCAGACGGTGTTCAGTTTGTCGAACGCTTTGCAGGTGCCGGTGTCGACGCTGCTGACCGAGCGCGCCGAGCCCGACGTGGTGCTGGTGCGCTCCGCCGGGCTGGAGGTGCTCAGCAGCAACGCCGTCGACCTGCGGATGCTGCGGCGGCTCGACCTGACCTGCTCGGTGCTGGAGGTCTACGACCAGCGGGTGCGGCCCGGCGAGGTGCAGCACTCCTATGGGCACCCCGGCCGCGAGCACGTCGTTGTGACGGAGGGGAAGCTGCGGGTCGGACCGGCGGATGCGCCGTACGACCTGGGGCCGGGGGACTACGTCTGCTTCCCGGCGCAGCTGCCGCACACCTACGAGACGGTCGGCGGCCCGGTGACCTCGGTCCTGCTGCTGGAGTACCCGAGCGAAACCGACAGCCCGATGCTCCGCCATCACCCAGGGCTCGACCAGGTGCGTTGAGCCGCAATTTCAATGGAAATCGAAGGTCCGATTTGCGTTGAGCCGCAATTTCAATGGAAATCGAAGGTCCGATTTCCATTGAAATTGGGGAAGTTGTCCACAGGCTCCGGCGTGTCGTGGTCGGACGCGCCGGAGGTTCCGCAGTTTCAATGGAAACTGCGGAACCTCGTTCCCCGGGGGATCGGTCAGAGTCGGGGGATCGGACATGGCCGGGGATCGGACATGGCCGGGGGTTCGGACATGGTCGGGGGATCGGACGCGACTGGCGGATTGACGTGGGTCACACCGGGGTTTAGCGTCGGTTGCGTTCATTTTAGTGAACGTTGGGGGTGGCTATGCGTCAGTTCCCCGACATCGTGGTGGTGGGCGCCGGGATCGTCGGCGCGGCCTGTGCCGAGGCGCTGAGCGCGGCCGGTCACGTCGTCGACGTCCTGGACCGCGATGCACCCGCGGCGGGCACGACGGCATCCGGCGAGGGCAACGTGCTGGTGTCGGACAAGCCCCCGGGTGCGGAGCTCCGGCTCGCCCAGGCCAGCCGCAGGCGTTGGCCGGAGTTGCTGCGGAGCTTGCGTGAGGAGCTCGGCGACATCGCAGACTTCGAGTGGGAGCCGAAGGGTGGCGTCGTCGCCGCGACCACAGTGGACGGAGCGGAGGCGCTGGCGGCGTTCGCCGCGGAGCAGCGCGAAGCCGGCGTGGATGCGCGGGTTCTCCCGTCCGGCACCGTGTTCGAGCTCGAACCGCACCTCACGCGGCGAACGACACTCGCGGTGCACTACCCAGAAGACGCCCAGGTGCAACCCGTCCTCGCGGCATCAGCGCTTCTCGCGGCGGTGCGGCGGCGCGGCGGAACGCTGCGGTCCGGAACCGCAGCCACCGGAGTGGTGCGCGGGCGTGATGGCCGTGTGACGGGTGTCCGCACCGGCAGCAGCGTTCTGCCTTGCGGGGCGGTGGTCAACGCGTGTGGCCCGTGGTCCGGCGAACTCGCCGGGGCGGCGGGTGCGCCGATCGCGGTGCTGCCGCGCCGGGGCATGATCCTGGTGACCGCTCCGGTGCCGCCGGGCACAGTGCGGCACAAGGTCTACGACGCCGACTACGTCGGCGCGGTGGAAAGCGGCGATGCCGAGTTGCAGACTTCGACGGTGGTGGAAAGCACCCGGGCCGGGACCGTGCTGATCGGGTCGAGCCGGGAGCGCATCGGCTTCGACGACACCGTTCGGATGCACGTGCTGCGCGAGATCGCGGGCAAGGCTGCCGCGCTGTTCCCCGTCCTGGGGCGGGTTCCGGTGATGCGCGCCTACGGCGGCTTCCGCCCGTACACACCGGACCACATGCCGGTGATCGGCGCGGATCCGAGGGTTCCGGGGCTGTGGCACGCGACCGGGCACGAGGGCGCCGGGGTCGGGCTCGCCGCCGCGACCGGGCAGCTGCTCGCGGAGCTGTTCGACGGCCGCCCGCCGCACGTCGATCCCGAACCGTTCCGGGTGGACCGCCCCGGGCTGATGGCGGAGGTCGTCGCGTGACGGGCCCGTTCCTGGTGCCGGACGGGGAAGATCCGGTGCAACCGCAATACTCCGCCGAGTTCCCCGTCGAGGTGGACGGAGCGCCGGTCGCGGCGCGGGCCGGACAGACGGTCGCCGCCGTGCTGATGTCGACCGGCCGCACGTCGTGGCGGGCCACCAGGCAGAACGCGCGGCCTCGCGGGCTGTTCTGCGGCATCGGCGCGTGTTTCGACTGCCTGCTGGTCGTGAACGACGTGCCGGATGTGCGTGCGTGCCAACGAGTTGCGGTGCCTGGCGATGTCATCCGCACCCAGCACGGTGCCGAACTGCCGGGAGGCGAGGCATGAGCATCGTGGTCGTCGGCGGCGGGCCTGCGGGCATGAATGCCGCCGCGCAAGCCGCGTGGGCCAGTGCCGAGGTGGTGCTGGTCGACTCCGCCGAGCAGCTCGGCGGGCAGTTCCACCGCCAGCTCCCGGAGCGGTTCGCGGCGCGGCGACCGGAGCGCATCCAGCACGATTGGCGGTCGTTCCGGGCGCTGCGGGACGAAATCCTGACGAACCCGCGGATTCGGCACCTGCCGAGCAGCACGGTGTGGTCGCTGGAACCGGATCAGCGGATCAACATACAAAGTGGACCAGCCGACGCTCCGGATCGTGCGCTGACGGCACTGCGCGCTGATGCGCTGGTGCTGGCCACCGGGGCACACGACCGGGTCCTCCCGTTCCCCGGTTGGGACCTGCCCGGGGTGTTCAGCGCCGGGGCCGCGCAGGCGATGGCGACGGGCCAGCGGATCGCGGTCGGGCGGCGGGTGCTGGTGGCCGGAACCGGGCCGTTCCTGCTGCCGGTGGCCGAGTCGCTGCTCGACGTGGGCGCCGAGGTCGTCGGTGTGCTGGAGGCCGGGAACCCGGCCTCGTGGCTGCGGCAGCCGGCGGCCGTCGCAGGGCAGTTCGGCAAGCTCCGGGAGCTCGCGGGCTACGCGGCCCGCTTCGCCGGCCGGGTTCCATACCGGACCCGCACGGCAGTCATTGCGGCGCGCGGAGACGACTGCGTGCGTGCGGTCCTCACGTCCAAAGTAGACGCCCAATGGTGGCCGATTTCCGGTACCCAAAACGAGTTTGAGGTCGATGCCATTTGCGTCGGGCACGGCTTCGTGCCGCAGCTGGAGCTGGCGCTGGCCGCTCGCTGCCGGATCACCGACGGCTTCGTCGAGGTCGACGCGGCACAGCGGACGTCCACGCCGGGAGTGTTCGCAGCCGGTGAAGCGACCGGCGTCGGCGGTGCCGAGCTCGCCGCCGACGAAGGAGCCGTCGCCGGGCTCGCGGCGGCAGTTCACGTCGGCGCCACCAGCTGGGACCAGGTGGAAACCCAAGCACGCCGCGCACTCGTGAAGGTCCGCAGTGGACGGAGATTTGCCCGGGCGCTGGCCCAAGCCCATCCGATCGGGTCAGGCTGGTCTGAGTGGCTGACGCCCGGCACGCTCGTGTGCCGGTGCGAAGAAGTCCCGTACCGCGAGTTGGAAGAGGCCGTGCAGCAGCGCGCCGCGCATAGCGCCCGCTCGCTGAAACTGCTCTGCCGCGTGGGCCTCGGACCCTGCCAAGGCCGGATCTGCGGGCAGAGCGCAACCGATCTCGCCGCGCAGCTGCTCGGCGGACCGCTACCGGACCCGGAAGCCACGGCTCGACGGCCGATCGCAGCGCCGATCCGGCTCGCCGACCTGGCCAATATCCCAAGCCCAGACGAGGAGGAGAAGTGACTCCCAGCAAGGATCTCGGTGGTGTCGTCGTCGCGACCGCCCTGCCCTACGCCGAAGACGCATCTGCCCCGGCTGGCCTGCGGGTCGATTACGACCGCTACGCCGAGCACTGCCGCTGGGTGGTGGACAGCGGCTGCCACGGCGTCGGCCCCAACGGTTCCCTCGGCGAGTACTCGTCGCTGAACCAGGAGGAGCGCCGCAAGGTCGCCCAGACCGCGGTTGCGACCGTCGGCGACCGGGCCACGGTCATCGTCGGCGTGCACGCGCCGTGCGCGCACGAGGCGCGGCACTGGGCGGAGCTCGCCGCCGAGGACGGCGCGGACGGGCTGCTGTGCCTGCCGCCGACGATTTACCGCGCCAACGAGGGCGAGATCCTGCACCACTTCGAGCAGGTCGCCGCCGTGGGCCTGCCCGTGATGGTCTACAACAACCCCATCGACACAAAGGTCGACCTCACCCCCGAGCTGATCCGGGAGATCGCCGAGATCGACAACGTCTCGGCCATCAAGGAGTTCTCCGGTGACGTCCGGCGGGTGCTGGAGATCCGCGAGCAGGCACCGCGGGTCAACGTGGTGGCCGGGGCCGATGATGTGGTGCTGGAATCGCTGCTGATGGGCGCGGGCGGCTGGTTCGCCGGGTTCCCGAACGTCTTCCCGGCCGAATCGGTGCGGCTCTACGAGCTGGCCCGGGCGGGCAAGGTCGAGGAGGCGCGGGCGCTGTACGAGCCGCTGGTGGCGGCGTTCCGGTGGGACTCGCGCACCGAGTTCGTGCAGGCCATCAAGCGCGGCATGGAGATCGTCGGCCGTTTCGGCGGGCCCTGCCGCCCGCCGCGCGGCCCCCTGCCGGAGGAGATGCTGGCGCAGGTCGACGCCGACCTGGAGCGTGCCGTGAAGTACTTGCAGGGCAAGGAGAACTGATGCGGTCGCGCCGTTACTTCAGCGCCATCGACTCGCACACCGAGGGCATGCCGACGCGGGTGGTCACCGGCGGTGCCGGGGTGGTGCCCGGCGCGACGATGGCCGACAAGCGCCGGTACTTCGTCGACAACCTCGACCACATCCGGCAGCTGCTGGTGAACGAGCCCCGCGGGCATCCGGCGATGAGCGGCGCGATCCTGCAGCCGCCGGCCCGCGAGGACGCCGACTGGGGCGTCATCTACATCGAGGTCTCCGGCTGCCTGCCGATGTGCGGGCACGGCACCATCGGGGTCGCGACCGTGCTGGTGGAGACCGGCATGGTCGAGGTGGTCGAGCCCGTCACCACGGTCCGGCTGGAAACCCCGGCCGGACTGGTGGTGGCCGAGGTGGCGGTGCGCGATGGCCGGGCCGAGTCGGTGACCATCCGCAACGTGCCGTCGTTCGCGGTCGAGCTGGACGCGACCGTGCAGGTGCCGGGGCTCGGCGAGGTGCGCTACGACATGGCCTTCGGCGGCAACTTCTACGCGATCACGCCGCTGGCCGACCTCGGAATTCCCTTCGACAAGGCCGAGAAGGACCGGATGCTCGACGCCGGCCTGCAGATCATGGCGGCCATCGACGAGCAGCGCAGGCCGCAGCACCCGTTGGATGCCGGGATCACCGGGTGCAAGCACGTCTACCTCGAAGCGCCGGGCAGCGATGCCGCGCACTCCCGGCACGCGATGGCGATCCACCCCGGCTGGTTCGACAGATCCCCTTGCGGCACCGGCACTTCCGCGCGCATGGCGCAACTGCACGCGCGCGGACTGCTCGGGCTGGACGCGGACTTCGTCAACGAATCCCTGATCGGCACCCGGTTCATCGGGCGGCTCGTGGACACCGCACAGGTCGGCGACCGGCCCGCGGTGGTGCCGACCATCACCGGCCGGGCCTGGATCACCGGCATGGCCCAGTACCTGCTGGACCCGACCGACCCGTTCCCGACCGGCTTCACCTTGTAGCTCCGCGCGACCACGCGACCGGCGCACCGACAGGGGGCGCCGGGCGGTGCCGCGCGCCCACATTCCCGGAGGTGGCCCAATGATCGACGCGAACGGCCGCGGTGTGCTGCGGCGCAAACCGGTGGACGACATCGACGATCCACCGCAGGGAGCCGGCCTGAAACGGGTGATGGGCACCTGGCAGCTGACCTCGCTGAGCCTGGGCGGCCTGGTCGGTGCCGGGGTGTTCTCCCTCAGCGGCGTGGTCGCCAACGAGCTCGCCGGACCCGGTGTGCTGCTGTCATTCCTGATCGCGGTGCTGGCGAGCGCCGCCGCGGCGCTGTGCTACGCCGAATTCACCAGCATGATCCCGAAAGCGGGCTCGGCCTACACCTACGCCTACGCGGTGCTGGGCGAGCTGGCTGGCTGGCTGATCGGCTGGGACCTGCTGCTGGAGTACACCGCGATCGTCGCGGTCGTCGCCATCGGCGTCTCCGGTTACCTGTCCTATTTGGTCGGTCAGCTCGGTGTGGATCTGCCCGCCTGGATGCTGGGCGCGCCGGGCACCGGCGAGGGGCACTTTGCCGACCTGTTCGCGATGCTGCTGTGCCTGCTGCTGGCGTGGCTGCTCAACCGCGGCGCGAAGTCCTCGGCGCGGGTCGAGACGGCGCTGGTGGTGATGAAGATCGTGCTGGTCCTAGTCGTCGTGGTGGCCGGGGCGTTCCACATCAACGCGGGCAACTACACGCCGTTCCTGCCCTACGGGCTCGGCGGCGCGATCACCGGTGCGGCCACGGCCTTCTTCGCCGTCTACGGCTACGACGCGATGAGCGCGGCGGCGGAGGAATCGGCCGACGCCCGGCGGGTGATGCCGCGCGCGATCATCTACTCGCTGTGCATCGCGACGGTGATCTACGTGCTGGTGTGCGTGGTGCTGCTGGGCATGCAGCACTACAGCGAGATCGACATCCGCAGCCCGTTCTCCGGCGCGCTGGCGTCGGTCGGCTTGCCGGGCCTCGCGCTGATCGTCGCGGTCGGTGCGGTGTTCGGCATCGTGACCTCGATGTTCGCGAACATGCTGGCGGTGACGAGGGTGTGGTTCGCGATGAGCCGCGACGGGTTGTTGCCCGCCTGGTTCGCCAAGACCCACGAGGTGCGCAAGGTGCCGCACCGGGTCACCTGGGTGGTCGGCGTGGTGTCGGCGCTGATCGCGGGCCTGCTGCCGATCCGGGAGGCCGCCGAGCTGACCAACATCGGCATCCTGGTGGCGTTCATCGTCGTCGCGGTGTCGGTGGTGGTGCTGCGCCGCCAACGTCCCGAACTGGAGCGGGGATTCCGCTGCCCGTGGGTGCCGGTGGTGCCGGCGATCGGCGTGGTTTTCTCGCTGTGGCTGATCAGCCAGCTCGACTGGGTCACCTGGGCTCGCTTCATCGGCTGGATGGTCGTAGGCCTGCTGGTCTACGGGTTCTACGGATACCGGCGGTCCGCGTTGGCGGACAAATCGGTCGCGGGAATGCCCTGATCGCTGCCAGGATGGTTGGTATGACCGAAGTGCGTACCGCGCATACCGCCGACCTCGACGAAGCGACTCGCAAAGCCGCCCGGGCACTGCTCTGGGACGTGTTCGAAGACGACATGGCAGACCACGACTGGGAGCACTGCCTGGGCGGCATCCACGCCCTGGTGTGGGAAGGCGACGAGCTGATCGGCCACGCGGCGGTGGTCCAACGGCGTCTCCTGCACGCCGACCGAGCCTTGCGCACGGGCTACATCGAGAGCGTCGCGGTGCGCGCGGACCGCCGCCGCCGGGGTATCGCGGCAGCGATGATGGCGGAACTGGAGGGTGTGATCCGCCGCGCGTACGACCTCGGAGCGCTGGGCGCGAGCGACGACGGAGCGGCGCTGTACGAGGCGCGGGGCTGGCAGCGTTGGCAGGGGCCGACGTTCGCCCTGGCTCCGACGGGAGTTCAACGCACGGAGGACGAAGACGGCTTCATCTTCGTCTTCCCGGTGGCAGTCCCGCTGGACCTGACCGGCTCGTTGACCTGCGACTGGCGGGACGGCGACGTCTGGTAGCCGTCCGCCAAGCCTTTCCCGAACTCGTCGCGAACGCGATGCGACGTGCACGAGGACGCTTGAACGAGAGCTGTGCGCCTTGCACGGTTGGGGAGAACCGGAACGAACACTCACGAGCGCGGGGCCCGGTAGCCGGGCGGGGTCGGGGTATGGGCCCGGCTACCGGGGGGATCGGCGCGGTGATCGGGGAGGGGACGCGCCGATCCGGTCAGGGGGTCATGCGGCTCGCGGAGGCTCGTCCCCTTTGGACGGGGAGCGCGGAGCCGGTGGCGGTCGGACAGCATCGCGAAAATGACGACGTTGAACGCGATCAGCGTGCCGAGTTGCAACCAGAAAATGACGAGTGCTCCCGGCCTGTCACCGTCCGATGTGGTCTGATCAGCGCTCTCGCCTGACGCATTTCTGATTCCGCAAGTGCCGTGTCGGGGAACTCCGGCGGCCGGTCGTGTCGGAGCAGGCTGGATTTGCTGCCCTGCCGTGTGTTTCTGCGATCTGCAAGCAAACCGAGCAGCGCGGCCGAGTCGTGGTCGGATGCCCGACGGCGGCCCACATGACTTCCGCACCGCACTCGCCGGCCGTGCCGGGTCGAAGCACGAAATGCGTGTCCAACGCCCGCAATCCAGGAGAAGGCAACCACCGAGGCCAAACCTCCAACACCAACACCTCCACGACGTTCTTCGGCTACCTTGGGCCGTGATCGCTTCGCAACCGGTCACGAACCACTCAGGTCAATTAATTCCTGGTCACGGGCTGACACCGCAAGCTCGTTGCGCTCAACCTTTTGGGTGGTATCCGACATGGGTGAAGAACGTCGTAAGCTGTGGAACGTGGGCGACACCGCTGGTACACCGCGAACTAGAGCGCTAGCCGCCGCACTGCGCGGAGCGCTAACGGACTCGGGCCTCACGGCGCGCCAAGCAGGCCGCCTCCTCGACAAGTCCCACAGCACCATCTCGCAGTGGCAGAACGGGAAGCGAGTGCCGACCACCGACGACGTTTCCGCCTTCTTGGCTGTGCTCGGAGTGACAGGCAAGCGGCGGCGGCAGGTGCTCGACCTGGCGCGAAACGCGCGCGAGTCGAATTGGCTGGCTGGAGGCGTTTCAGAGCAGCTTGCAGGCATAATCGAGTGTGAGCGAACTGCCGTCGAGATAATCGACTGGTGCCCGCTCGTGGTGTCGGGTCTGCTCCAGATCTATGACTACGCGAGCGCGATCATCGGCGATAACGACGGTCTGTCGCGTGCGGAAGTCGACTCGCGGGTAAAGCTAAGGCTGGACCGCCAAACGCAGCTCGCGGAACGCGACGGCAAACCGGCTGATTACACGGTGTTGATTGGTGAGCCCGCGCTTCGCCAGTGCATTGGTGGCCGGGAAGTACTGCTGGATCAGCTTCGGCACGTCCTCGCGGTGACCGATTGGAAGGGAACGACGGTCCAGGTCGTGCCAACCGGAGGCGGCTGGCATCCCGGGCTGATGGGTCCGTTCGTGATCTACGGCTTCGTCGAGTCGCCATCGATCGTGGCGATCGAGAACCACCGCTCCTCGGTTTTCCTGTACGAAGACGACGACATCGTGACCTATCGGCGTGCGTCCGCGGCGATTCGTCGCGCCGCTCTGAGCCCGGAAGAATCAGCAGCATTCATCCACAACGTGATCACACAGGTGGAGGACAGGGAATGATCGAGTCATCGCGTTGGCGCAAGAGCAGCTACAGCGGCCAGGAAACCCACTGCGTCGAGTTATCCAGCCCGCCGGGCCTGATCCGGGACTCGAAGGACCCGGAAGGGCCAGCGCTGAGCGTCGATGTCGCCGGTTTCGTGCGGGCGGTCAAGGCTGGTCGCTTCGAGCGGTGAGTGCACCCGTTCAGGTGTGAGGATGAAGGGCACCTCTTGCCGACTTGCTCGGCTCCTTTGACAAGAGGTGCCCTTCACCTCGTCTCGTCCCCGGCCCGGGGTCTCCACTGCGACGGCCATCGCGCTCTGGCGGCGCTCGAACGTCGTGCCCGCCCACGTGTGATGTGCCCTGTCGGCGGCGCGTGCGGTCCAGGCTTGGGCTATTCGACGTACCCGCCGACCGGCATTCGGCCCAACGTGCATGCGTCCACTGTGACGGGTGTCCGTACTCCGGGAAACAGCCGTACGGCGGCTGTTGCCGAGCAGCGCGCTGTGCCGTGTCGGCTGTAACTGGCGGGTACTCGCCAATTCGGCCGTTTCCGACGAAGTTCTCCTTCAATTGTGGCGTTTTCACTCTCCGATCGGAGGAAGAATGCGTCACCTACGGCACGTCGTCGGTGCCGCCGTGGCTCTGACCACGGCCGGCACGGTGCTGGCCACTCCGGCGGTAGCTGTCCCCGCCGCCGAGAACTACGCAGCACTGGGCGACTCCTACGCGTCAGGGGTCGGCACCCGGGACTACTTCGAAGACAGCGGGGACTGCCTGCGCAGCCCCAAGGCCTACGCGCAACTGTGGGCCGATTCGCACGACGTCGCCAGCTTCGCGTTCGAGGCCTGTTCCGGCGCGGTCACCGACGACGTCAACTCCGGCCAACTCGACAAGCTCAGCGCCGACACCACGCTGGTCACCATCTCCATCGGTGGCAACGACGCCGGTTTCAGCAGCGTCATCAAGGACTGCCTGCTGGGTGACGACGCCCGCTGCGATTCCGCGGTGAGCAAGGGCGAGGACCGGGCCCGCAACGAACTGCCCGACAAGCTCGACACCACCTACGCGAACATCCGCGAGGCCGCGCCGAACGCCAAGGTCGTGGTGCTCGGCTATCCGCGCCTCAACGAACTCGGCGACTGCGGCATCCCGTTCTTCTCCGACGCCAAGCGGCAGCGGATCAACGATGGTGCCGACGTGCTGGCCGAGGTGCTCTCGGGTCGCGCGGAGGCAGCCGGGTTCACCTTCGCCGACACCCGCGACGCGTTCGCCGGGCACGGCGTCTGCTCCTCCGACGCGTGGATCAACGGCCCGAGCAGCCCGCTGGTGGAATCCTTCCACCCGGACGCCGACGGCCACGCCAAGGCGTACCTGCCGGTGCTCAACGACATCACCGGCTGATCCCCCGGGTGATCACAGTTTCAATTGAAACGGGTGTGGCTCTTTTGAGGTGAGGTCATGCTGCCTGGGGGATGGCGTTGTGGGTGGGGAAAGGGGCTCCTTCTGGTTACGTTGTGGGTGTCTGACGTCCATCAACGTAAAGAAGGAGCCCTGTGGCAGGGTACGCGAACCACGATGTCGCCGGAGCGTTCGAATCCTCTCGGGCGGTGTTCGAGTCGATCATCACGGAGCTCGGCGCCGCTGACTGTGGCATCACGCATGGCGAGCTGGAAGAGCTGCTGACCGAGCGGTCCCGGCC
>NZ_GL877878.1:3317556-3789059 GCF_000194155.1 Saccharopolyspora spinosa NRRL 18395 | reverse complement strand
GGCCGGGACCGCTCGGTCAGCAGCTCTTCCAGCTCGCCATGCGTGATGCCACAGTCAGCGGCGCCGAGCTCCGTGATGATCGACTCGAACACCGCCCGAGAGGATTCGAACGCTCCGGCGACATCGTGGTTCGCGTACCCTGCCACAGGGCTCCTTCTTTACGTTGATGGACGTCAGACACCCACAACGTAACCAGAAGGAGCCCCCCTTTCATGATCACCACCCACCCAACCCCCCCGACCACAGCTCCCCTCAAAAGAGCCACACCCAATTGAAACTGTGATCACCACTGGTCGGGCCGGGGGTGCGCGGCGCGTGCGGACCGGATGATCGCGTCGATCCGCCGGGAGTGCGCGCCTCGCCAGTACACCTGCGCGCAGTCCTCGCAGCGCGCGTAATCATCGTAGTGGCGGCGAGTTCCCGGCTCGATCTCGTCTTCGACGTCTTCTTTGGACACCGGGTGCAGGACGCCGTTGCAGGCAGTGCACCGGGTCCACGGCTCAAGGGGAGGCGCGAACCGGCCGACGACGTCGACCATCTGCCTCGCCGGGTCCGCACCCCGCACGTAGGCCCCTGCCCGCAGAACCCGGCGGCGCAGGATGCCGCGGTCCTGGGTCAGCAGCACCCGCCGCTCCCGTTCGGCCTGCTGGATCAGCTCGTCGTCGGTGGCATCGTTGCGGTAGGCGGTGTCGATGCCGAGCAGCCGCAGCCGGCGGGCCAACTTCCCGAGGTGCACGTCCAGCACGAACCGCGGTGGCGACGACTGCGGCCGGTCGACGGGCCGGATGTCGATCACTGCGCCGGGATGCGGTTGCAAGGAGGGTGTTGCGGGCGAGCCGTCGATCAGGAAGCGGCCCACCTCGGTGAGGGGAACGCCCAGCGATTCGGCGATGTGCCCGACCGTCGCGGTGCCGTCGTAGAGCAGGTCGAGGCGTGCCACCCGATGCCGTGGAGCGGCGAAGAACCACAGCTCCGGATCAATGCGCACCCGCACGCTCGCTTCGGCTACCACCCGTCCATCGTCGGCCGCCGCAGGAGATCCCGCTCGGCTCCGCCACCCGCCGAACCACCGAACGCCAGCAGCCGCCGGATTCACGAACGTCCCTCACGATTCAGGTGTTCACGGGAACGCTTGCTGCCGGGCGAGTTTTTCCAGACAGCTAATGCGAGGACGGCATCGCCCGTTGTGCGTTCGGGGGATCCAAGAGGCCGGATCCACCTCGATCCGGAGGGCATGGGACAGCCCAGTTGGCCCCAGGGCTGGCGCCTGTGAGCCAGATGGATGTGACCGCCATCCGCACAGGCGCCAGCAGCCGAAGGCTATGGGCAAGGGCGTGGGATCCAAATGGCCTGGATCACGTTTCAGGCCCCCACTTCCGTGGGCAACCACGTGTTCGCTGCCAGTGAGGAATGCTCTCCGGCGAGGCCGGGAGGGCGAGCGTGAGGCCCGTGCCCCGGCACCGGGGACAGAGGCGCCAGCCGCTGAGTAACTCAGGGAAACTGCGTCCGCCGTAGTGGGCTTGGACGGCCTCGACTTCGCGTTCGCCGTTGCAGTGGGCGCATTTATCCCGAGGTCAGCGGATGCTCGGCAGCGCTTCGGCTGCCCGGATCATTCGCATCCGCAGTTCGCGAAGGTGATCCGGTTCCTCGTCCGGTCGTGCGGGGCGTCCGGCGACGTCGGCTTCGACCAGCGCGGCTTCGTAGGCGCGCACGGCCTTTTCGACGTCGCGTCCGACCTAGGTCCGCTCGGGTCGGCGGATGATCGTCGGCCCTTCGATCCTCCTGGCCCGTGGCCAGCCGCTCATGGAGGCGGTGGTGGTGATGACTTCCTGCGGCACGGGCCTGTCGGTGGCCAGGGCTCGCCAGCCCGCAGGCGCTGGGCTACGTGCGTCGGCGAACGCCGGGACGATCAGGATGTTGCGCACCGGGGTTCGCCATTTCGGGTGCACGGTTGGCACCTTCGGCACCATCCCGTCGCATCGAGAACTGGATCCGGGTCTGGCCGTAGACCGTGGTCAGCGTAACCCCGAAGATCGACACGACGCCCCGGGCCGCACGATCGCCGGCCAGCCCGAGCCGGTGCACGGCCTGCTCAAACCGGCCTGCCCGGGGGTCACGGGGGTTGGCGGACAGGTGGGCTGAACCACCAGGTGATCAGCGGGCCAGCCACCGCCAGGATCAGGACGTAGCCGGTGGTCAGGGGCCCGAGGAGGGCGTCGTGGACGGTCACCAGGCTGACGATGATGATCGAGAACTCGCCGCGGACGATCAGCGCTGTGCCCGCGCGCAACCGGCCCCGCCGCCCCGCCCCGGCGCGGGCCGCCGCGTACCAGCCGGTGCCGATCTTGGTGAGTGCCGTCACGGCGGCCAGCGCGATCGCCACCGGCAGCAGCGGCAGCAGCGAGGGCGGGGCCACGGAGATGCCGATCGCCAGGAAGAACGCGGCCGCGAACAGGTCCCGCAGCGGCGTGACCAGGGAGCGCACCCGGTCGGCCAACGGGCCGGTCAGCGCCAGCCCCACCAGGAACGCCCCGACCGCCGCCGAAGTGCCGGCCGCCTCCGCGATCGCGGCCACCACCAGCGCCAACCCGACGATCCGCAGCAGCAGCTGCTCGGTGTCGCGGTCCTCGACCAGGTGCCCGACGCGGTGCCCCCAGCGCCGCGACGCACCCAGTGCCAGCAGCAGGACACCCACCGCGACCGCGACGCTCGCCAGTCCGTGCAGCACCGTGCCGCCGGTGGCCAGCACCGCCAGGATCGGCAGGTACACCGCCATCGCGAAGTCCTCCAGCAGCAGGATCGACAGCACCGCCGGGGTTTCCCGGTTGCCCAGCCGGTGCAGGTCGTCCAGCAGCCGGGACACGATCGTCGACGACGACACCCAGGTGATCCCGGCCAGCGCCACGATGCCGGTTACGTCCAGCCCGAGCAGCCACCCGGCCAGCGCGCCCGGCGCGGCGTTGACCACCATGTCCAGCAGCCCGGACGGGACGTGCTGGCGCAGCGTCACGGTGAACTCCTCGATGGAGAACTCCAGGCCGAGGGTCAGCAGCAGGAGCACCACCCCGATCGACGCGCCGAGCTCCACGAAGTCGCGGGCCGCCGGGAGCGGCGCGATGCCGCCCTCGCCCACCGCCAGCCCCACCAGCAGGTACAGCGGGATCGGCGACACCCCGAAGCGCCGGGTCACCGTGCCGATCGCACCGAGCACGATCAGGACGATCCCCAGTTCCAGCAGGAGGGCGATCGAGGTGTGCACGGCAGTTCATCCCGCCAGGATGCGTTCCACCCCGGTGATGCCCTGCTGCGTGCCGATCACCACGAGGATGTCCCCGGCCAGCAACCCCTGGCTCGGTGCGGGGGAGGCGATGACGTCCTCGCCGCGCACGATCGCCACGATCGACGCGCCGGTGCGGGTGCGTGCGCGTGTTTCGCCGAGGGTGCGGCCGTCGAACGCCGAGCTCGCGGTCACCTCCACCTGGCCGGCGTTGAGGCCCGGCACCTCGCGGGTCAGATCGGCGAAGCGTTCGGCGATCCGCGGGGCGCCCAGGATCTCGGTGACCGCGTCGGCCTCTTCCGCGCTGAGCCGGAACAGCATCCGGACATCGTCGGGATCATCGCCGGGGTAGGCGACGAAGTCGAAGTCGCCGCGCCGCCGAGCCACCACGCCGATGCGCTGGCCATCGGTGGTGGTGAACTCGTACCGCAGCCCAACACCGGGGAGCAGAACTTCGGTGACGTCCATGCGCTCATCATCGCGCCGCCGCGTCGCACCCGCCGGGTACGCGACATGCGGTGACGCGCGTTGCTGCCGGCGGACTCGCGGAGATGGCCGGGGTCGAGCTGCGTTGTCTGCCGCTGCTGGCCACCAGCGGTTCGCCGGCGCGGTGGTCGACCTGCTGCCGGGGGCGGTCGCCGACATGTACCGGGCCTATGTGGACGGTCGGTTGGCCGACGGCATCGACCTCGTCGGCCGCGCCCGGTTTCCGGCCGGTGCTGACGAAGGCCCCCGGGTTTCCGGGGGCCTTCAGTGCGAAGTGATGATCAGCGGCAGTGCCAGCGGCCTGGCGTCGACGCCCAGCTCCATGAGCCGTGGTGCCAGACGTGGTGCCGGCTCCCCTGCACCCACCAGCAGTGGCGTGCCGAGTGGACTTGCATGGCGGCTGTCGCAACCGTCGAGCTGTCGGCGGCGGGGGCGGCGTTCGCGGTCGTGCCGATGGCGAACCCCCCACCGGCAAGTGCCGCCGAGATACTGAGTGCCGCGATCGTCCTGGCGTACTTGTTACGCATGGCCGACCTTCTTCCCTAGCCTCCCGCAGCCTGCGTTCCAGGGGTGGGGTGGCCTCCCGGCGAGACCGCGGAGGTTCGATTGTCGTGGTCCCCGAAATCTATCTGCGGGTGAATGGCCGGAATCGTCGCTGCATCCAACCCCAAAGCCCGCAGCTTCAGTTCATGCCGACCACGGTTGCCCCCGTTCCTCGGTGGGACAAGAGGCTTTCGACCCAACGGGACGAGTCGAGCTATTCTGGCGCTCGGCGTCCGTTGTCAGGATTCGAACAGGGATTCGCCCCAGTGGCCTCCGGGTTGGGTTCCCGGCGGGCAGGCAAAGATCGCCGAACCGTTGTGCTGCAGGTACTCCATCATCGAGTCCTTTTTGGACAGCAGGCGCTGCACCGGGATGAACTGGGAGCGGGGGTCTCGGTTGAAGCACACGAAGAACAGCCCGGCGTCCAGCCGCCCGAGGCCGTCGGAGCCGTCGGTGAAGTTGTAGCCTCGGCGCAACATCCGCGCCCCGCCGTGCGTTTCGGGCGCCGCCAGTCGGATGTGCGAGTTCTCCGCGATCCGCAACTCGCCGTCCGCGCCGCGGGCCTGCAGGTCGACCCGGTCGAACTCGTCGGCTCCGCCGTGCGGGGCGCCACTGCCCTTGGTGCGGCCGACGATGGTTTCCTGCTCGCCCAGCGACGTCCGGTCCCAGGTTTCGATGTGCATCCGGATCCGCCGCGCCACCAGATAGCTGCCGCCGGACATCCACTCCGGGCCGTCGCCGGGCTGGGCCCACACGTGCCGGTCCAGCTCCTCGGTGTCCTCGGCCTTGAGGTTGTTCGTGCCGTCCTTGAAGCCGAACAGGTTGCGCGGTGTGCTCTGCGATCGCGAGGTCGTGGAGGTCCGGCCGAACCCGAGCTGCGACCAGCGCACCGCGACCTTGCCGAATCCGATGCGCGCCAGGTTGCGCACCGCGTGCACCGCGACCTGCGGATCGTTGGCGCAGGCCTGCACGCACAGGTCTCCGCCGCTGCGCGCCGGGTCGAGGGCGTCGGCGGGGAAGTGCGGCAGGTCGACCAGCGCCGGGGGACGCCGGTCGGCGAGGCCGAACCGCCCGTCGAACAGCGACGGGCCGAAACCGATGGTCAGCGTCAGCGAGGACGCGGGCAGGTCGAGGGCCTCGCCGGTGTCGCCGGGCGGTGCCTCGGCGTGCCCGGCGACCGCGCCGTGCTCGACCGCCTCCAGCCCGGCGGTCATCCGCTCCGCGGCCCGGGTCCATTCCGCCAGCAGTGCGACCAGCTCCGCGCGGTCGGTCGTGGTCACGTCGAAGGCGACGAAGTGCATGCGGTCCTGGGCCGGGGTGGTGATGCCCGCCTGGTGCGGGCCGTGGAACGGCACCGTCGGTGCCTCGTCGCCGTGACTGCCCACGACGTATCCCGCCCCGGTGCCCACACCGGCCACCGCGACACCGGCACCGGCCAGCCCGAACAGCCGGCGGCGGGAGACCCCGGTCATCGAGCCACCACGCCGGCGGTCTTGCTCAGCGGCTCGCTCAGCGCGTCCACGGCCGCCGCCAGTTCCTTGACCTGCTCCGGGGTCAGCTCGTTGTAGAGCCGGTACCCGTCGCCGACCTGGTAGCGCGCCAGCAGCGCGTCCACCGCTGCGAACTTCTCGTCAAGGGTGGCCACCAGCTTCGGGTCCTTCTCGGCCAGGACCGGGCGCAGCGCGGTGACCACCTGCTTCGCGCCGTCCACATTGGCCTTGAAGTCCCACAGGTCGGTGTGCGAGAAGATCTCTTCCTCACCGGTGACCTTGCCGGTGGCGACCTCGTCGAGCAGCTCCTTCGCGCCGTTGGCGGCTCCCGACGGGGTCAGCTCGACGGTCCGGGTCTGCGCCACGAGCTGGTCGACGTCGGCGAGGAGCTGGTCGGCGATCGCCGGGGTGTCCGGCTGCGGTCCGGTGACCCAGAGGTCCTTCTCCAGCCGGTGGAAGCCGGTGAACTGCTGGCCCGGCTCCAGGTCGGCCTCCCGGCCGTCCATCCGCGGGTCCAGGTCGCCGAAGCTCTCCGCGACCGGCTCGATGCGCTCCCACGGAATCCGGGCCTGGGCGTACAGCTGCTTGGCCTGCGCCACATCGCCGGCCTTGACCGCCGCGACGAACTGGGTGGTCCTGGCCTTGAGCTCATCGGCCTGCTCGTCCACGTAGCGCTTGTAGTCGGTGACGGCCTGCGCCGCGGCGCCGCCCTGCGCGGCAGCCGTGCCGGTCACGGTGAAGTCGCCGCGGATGCCGTCGCCCCGCATGCCGGGCTTGCACGCGGTCGTGTACTTGCCGCCCTGCGGCACCTCAGCGACTAGCTGGCGGTTGAGGCCGGGGCCGATGTTCTCGACCTCGCTGATGATCCGGTCGCCCTCGCCGTAGAGGTAGAACTCGGTTACCTGGCTGCCCTTGTTGGTGATGTCGAAGCGGATCGTGCCGGCCGGGGCCGAGGTCGCCGACAGCGTGCAGGCGTCGTCCGAGGCGTCCACGGTGATGGCGCCGGGGGCGTCGCCAGCGGGTTGCCCGGCGCATCCGGCGGCGAGCAGGATCGCGCCGAGCGCGGGTAGCAGGGCGCGGGCGTTGGTGGTCACTTGGCGTCTCCGGTGCGGGTTTCGACGGGCCGGGCGGCACCGCGGTGGGGGCGGAGGAACAGGGGAAGCACGATCACGACGTAGCCGACCCAGACGACGGCTTCGAGCACCGTGGTCTCCGGGGAGAAGTTGAAGATCCCCTTCAGCAGCGAGCCGTACCAGGAGTTCGGCGGGACGTACGCGCTGACGTCGAAGGCGAGGGTGTGCAGGCCGGGCAGCAGCGAGGCCTCCTGCAGGTCGTGCACGCCGTAGGCGAAGACCCCGGCGGCGACGAAGACCAGCAGCACGCCGGTGACGGTGAAGAACTTCGACAGGTTGACCTTGATCGCCCCGGCGTAGAGCAGCCAGCCGAGCAGGATCGAGATCGTGATGCCGATCAGGAACCCGACCAGCGGCAGAACGGTGCCGCCGCCGGCGGACTGCACGCTGGAGAAGAAGAACACCGCGGTCTCCATCCCCTCGCGTGCGACCGCCAGGAAGGCCACGGTGGCCACGGCGACCGGGCCCAGCTGCAGCGCCTCGTCGAGCTGTCCGCGCAGTTGGGCCGCCAGGGTGCGGCCGGCGCGGCGCATCCAGAAGATCATGCCGGTGACGAAGGCGACCGCGATGATCGAGGCGATCCCGCCGAAGGCCTCCTGGGCCTCGAAGCTCAACGTGGCGGCGGTGTAGGTGAGCACCGCGCCCAGCCCAACCGACAGCGCCACCGCCACGCCGACCCCGGCCCAGACCAACGGCAGCGCGCGGCGGCGTTCGGTGCGGACGAGGAAAGCGACCAGAATGCTCACCACGAGTACGGCCTCCAGGCCTTCTCGCAGTCCGATCAACGCATTGCTGAATAGCATTCGCATCTTCCTCTGCCGGCAATCGACGGGCATCAAGAAACTAGGTAAGCCTCACCTTGGTGTCAAATGAGTGTGAACACCATGACACCTCGGCCGCGACCAGGCTCGACGATTTATTTCGACCGGTTTGACCTAGTTTTTCGATGCATGTCCGGAATGTTCGAATACCTTTCTGGTCGAACCGGGCGGGGCGGCCACGCCGGCTCCGAAGATCATTTGTCGCTGGCCGGAATTCGATGCTGTCCTTTGTGGAGCGACCTGCGGTTCCGGCAGGTTGGATCGCGAATTCCTCGATCTTGTTCGGCGAGTTGCGTCGGGTGTGCGGGTTGTGGTGCCCGGGAGCATTGGGTCACGTTTCGCTCCACGGGGCGCGGAATATCGGTTAGGCTGGCGGGGCATCGGCGGGTGTGATCGCCCGCCCACGACGACCTGGCGGTGCCGGGTGGGTCGCCGGAGCATCCCCGCTCCCCGGCCCGTCGTCCCGGCGTTCGACCGCAGAGCTAGCCGTGCCGGTCCAAGGCGCCACCTCAGACCGCGCGGCTGTCCCGGGTGGTCAAAAGGGAGGGACGGCGAGAGCTGTCTCGGCCGCCCGCGTGGAAGAGCCCGCTGACCGGGAGGTCAGCGGGTTTTTTCGCTCCTCGGGCGGGGCGCCGGCGGAGGCTCGTCCCTGACCGAGGCGCGAGGTCGTCCCTGCTGGTCATGCCGATCCGCAAGGAACTCGCCCGGCACCCCCAGCGATTGTTGAGCGGAATCGAGGCGGCGACTGGCGGCCCGGCGGGGGAGGGCGCACGGTACCGATATGTCCACTGTCAAAGCTCAGCAATCAGGCGTGTTCTACCGGTGTCCGGCCCCGGAGGCCGACCCGTACGTGCGCGAAGGCGGCCACGTCGACCCCGGCCAGACCATCGCGGTGATCGAGGCGGTGAAGACCTACAACCCGGTGAAGTCGGAATCCGGCGGCACCGTGACCCGGTTCCTGCTGGACGACGGGGTCCAGGTCGCCCCAGGACAAGAAGTCGCCGAAGTAGCCGACTGAATACCCCACGCGGTTGATCTTGAATCCAGCGCAAGCCCTATCATGGCCGCGCAGTGCTGGGAGGCGGGAGGACCGTGCGCGGGGTCGACTATTACGAGCTGCTGGGCGTGAACCGCGACGCGACGGCAGCCGAGATCAAGTCCGCCTACCGGTCGCTGGCGCGCAGCATGCACCCCGACGTCGGCGGCACCGCGGGAACCTTCCGGTTGCTGCAGGAAGCCTACGAGACGCTCAACGACCCGGTGCGCCGCGCCAGCTACGACCGCGCGGACGAACCGGCTCACCGCCCGCGAGCGGCGGAACGGCGCAGGCGGCGGCATTTCGGTGAAGACCCGACATACGTGCCGAAGATGCCACGGCTGCGCTTGGACGACCTCCCGTGGTGGGACGCCGTCGATCCGGACACCCGGGTCCGCTACCTGCCGGCCACCGGCCCGGACCGCGCGCCGACGCTGGCGCTGGTCGGCGGCTGGTCGCTGCTGCTGCTGGCCGGGCTCGCCGTCGAGCTCAGCACGATGCTGCTGGCCGCGTGGCTTTCCATGCTGGTGGCGTCCGGCGTGCTGATCGTGCTGCTGCTGCGGCGGCACATCCGGGCGCACCGGATCGACCGGTCGTTCACCGCGGAGTTCGGCGGCCGCCGGATCTTCGGCCTGCCGGACGGGCAGGACGAGCGGGCCCAGCAGCTGACCGCCGAGCTCTGCGCGAAGTACCTGACCCGGCTACCGGGCGTGCGGGTGTTCCACGGACTGGCGTGGCCGGACTCGGTGTTCGAGGACGTGCACCACGCGGTGCTGTGCGGGCGACGGCTGGTGCTGGTGGAGTCCAAGAGCTGGCTGCCCGGCCACTACACCTCCGACGAGACGGGCGCGTTGTGGCGCAACGGCCATCCGTTCCGCGGCGGCACGACGAGCTTGCCGGATGGCATCGGCGCTTTCGAGGAGCTGCTGCCCGGTGTCGAGATCCGAGGCGTAGTGCTGATCTACCCCAGCCGCGCCGGTGACGTCACGACGGTGGAGCAGGACGACGACCCGGTTTCCCCGATGACTCCGGCCCAATTCGTCCGCGACATCGGCCGCTGGCTCGCGCAGGACGCGGCATCGGTGGACCGCGAGGTGTTCACGGCGGTGCTGGACCAGGTCGTCGGGGACTGATCCGGCGCGACTCCTTCCGCCGGTGCCGATGAGTTTTCGCTCCGCCGCTTGTCGATACGGGTAGTCGACAACACCAACACCATGGAAAGGGCGCAACGCCATGACTACCAGTTCGAATGCGGCGGTTTCCCAGCGGCGGGGCGTGCACGTGGCGCTGTGGGTGCTACAGGCGCTGCTCGCGGCGTTCTTCGTGTTCGCCGCAGTCCCGAAGCTCCTCGGCGACCCGACGGCGGTCCAGATGTTCGACGTGATCGGGTTCGGGCAGTGGTTCCGGTACCTGACCGGCACTCTCGAACTGCTGGGTGCCATCGGCCTGCTCGTGCCGCGACTGGCCGGGCTGGCCGCGCTCGGCCTCGCCGGTGTCATGATCGGTGCGACGATCACCCAGGTGTTCGCGTTCCACGCTCCGGGCATGGCGCTTATGCCGCTCGTCCTGGGGGTGGTGTTCCTGGCGGTCGCCTGGGGACGCCGCGCGTCGATCCCGTTCCTGGCCGGTCGCTGACCAGCAGCATCCTGCCGGTGGAAGCCGGTGTCCCCGGCCTCGGCCCGCAGATCGGCCGGTTCAGCAGGCAACCTCGTCCGGTCGCCGAGGGAGAGTTCTACGGGCCGACCGCCGGAAACCGGCGGTCGGCCCGGCTGCCCCAAGGCGGCGAGACCCCTCGGCTCACCGCTCGAAGAGCAGGGAGTCCAGGCCTCGGCGCAGACCTGGGGTTTCGGTGACCTTGCGGATGGCCAGTAGGGTTCCCCGCCGCGTAGGGGCCCGGGTTGGTTCCCGGGTCGTGCCGCATGGTCAGCTTCTCTCCCGCCTTGCCGGACACGATCTCCGTGGTGACCACGAAACCGGGTAGGTGGACCGAGTGGATCCTGGTTCCCGCTATCTCGGTGCCGCGCGCTTCGACCGGGCCGTGCAGGTCCGGGAGCGGCACTGCGGAGTCGGCACTGCGGAGTCGGGCCTGCGGAGTCGGGCCTGCGGACCTTGCCGAGGTTTCGGCGAGCTCGTGCGAAGTGCCGCTCGGAACGTCCGCCTTGCTCGCGGAGGCGAAGTGGATGATCTCCCACTGACCGAGGTGCTCTACCAGGCGGTCGAGTTCCTCGTAGTCGTCGGCGGACAGGCCGCTGCGCGCTCGGCCGCCACCCCGTGCCGCTGCTGCGCCAATAACACCGCGAACATCCGGACGTGCCCCCGCAGATGCGCCGCGTTGACGATCCGGAGGCGGCGCTGCAGCGCGGTGAGATCGACATGGCGCTCCTGCACTCGGTGCCCGATGACGACGCCTGCTAAGCCCTTCCGTGGCTCCAAGAACCCCGCCTGGCCGCCATCGCCGAGGACGATGCGCTCAGCGCGGGAGCGTCGGTATCGCTGGCGGATCTCGCTTCTCGCGCCATCGCGCTGTGCTCCACCGCCGGGACCACCACAGCCCGCTTCTGGCCTGCGGGGCAGCTCACCCGCCCGACTCTCCAGGTGGCGAACGCCGACGAGTGGCTGACCGATCGCAGCGGGCAAGCTGCCGGAGCGACGGCCAAGGCCACCGGGCAGCCCACCCGCACCCCGGCATCCGGTACCTGCCCAGCTCCGACGCCGCACCCGTCACGGTCCACCTGGCCTGGAACCCGCATCCTGCGCATCCGGCGGCCGCGACCTTCCGGGAGCACACCCGCCGCGTCGTCGCCGCTGCCGTGTGACGCCAGTTCGATGCACCCCCAAGCGGTTTCGCGCGGTTGGGGTGATGCGTTTGGGCCTAGGCAGGTGGTCGTCGTCCTCGATACCTTGTCGATCTTCGCCGGGGTCGGCTCCGCGAGCACCCGGTGGTGTGACCGTGTGCGATCAGCCCGGCCGGGCGCGAGGATGGGCCGGTCGGGGCCTGCCGGACGAAGGAGTACCAGCGTGACGAATCCGCACCAGAACGTCAGTTTCGCCAGCAACGGGCGCACCGCCCACGGCTACCTGGCGACGCCGTCCGGTTCGGGCCCCGGTGTGGTGGTGATCCAGGAGTGGTGGGGGCTCACGGACCACGTCGCCGATGTCGCGAACCGGCTGGCGGCCGAGGGGTTCGTCGCGCTCGCCCCGGATCTCTACGGCGGGCACACCACGCACGACGCCGCCGAAGCCGCGCGGCTGATGAAGGAGCTGCCCGTGGACCAGGCGGCGCGGGACCTCTCCGGTGCGGTCGACTACCTGCTGGCGCACGATTCGGTGACAAGTCCAGCCGTCGGGGTCGTCGGGTTCTGCATGGGCGGCAAGTTCGCGATCGTGCTCGCCGCGCAGCAGGGCGACCGGGTAGGCGCCGTGGTGCCCTTCTACGGTATGCCTTGTGTGGCGGACACGGACTTCTCGGGCCTGACGGCGCCGATGCTGTGCCACTTCGGCGAATACGACCGCAGCATCAGCGTGGACGCGGTCGCTGAACTGCGCGACAAGATCCAGCAGCAGTCCGGCGTCCGTCCGCAGATTCACGTCTACCCAGCGGGGCACGCGTTCTTCAACGACCAGAATCCGGCGGCGTACCAAGAAGATTCGGCCCGAACCGCCTGGCCCCGAACCCTCGACTTCCTCCGCCGCCACCTGACCTGACGGCGGATTCGCGCGGGCTTGCAGCGCCGTCACTGCTGACCGGCGAAGCGGGCGGGTGTCAACGTCGGCAGGCCGGACTTGCCGACCAGGCGCTGCGGGCGGAAGTCGGCCAGGGCTTCCGCCGGGTTGCCGCTGCGCAGTTCCTGGGCCGCGAGCTTGCCCAGCAGTGGTCCGAGGGTGATGCCGCTGTGGGTGGCGATGGCGTAGATCTTGCTGCTGTCGCTGAGGAATCCGGCGACCGTTAGGCCGTCGGCCGGCATCGACCGCTGGCCGACGCGCAGTGACTCCAGGCGGACGCCTTCGGTGCCCGCGAGCAGGTCGGTCAGGCGCGCACACAGCTCGCGGGCGTGGTCGCAGTCCGGGGCGGGCGGGTTCGCCGGGTCGGCGTGCGCGTCCAGGTCCAGGCCCTGGAGGACCAGGCGGCCGCCGCCGTCCGGGCGGACGTTCAGCGTCGGCGTGGTCAGCACCCGGTCGAGCCTGGTGGGCAGCGGGTTCGTGAAGCCGAGCAGGCCGACCGTCGCCGAGCCCGCCACGTCCGGCGACGCCATCGGGACGCGGTGCCCGGCCGCGGCGGTCAGCTCCTCGGTCCAGCGGCCCGTCGCGATCACCACCGCATCGACCTCGGCGGCGCCGTCGGAGAGCTCGACGCGGACCCCATCATCCACTTCGGACAGTCCGGTGACCGCCGCCGGGCAGCGCAGTTCGGCGCCGTGGTCCCGGGCCTCGCCCCACAGCCGTGCGACCAGCAGGGCCGGGATGATGTGGCCTTCGGTCGGGTAGTAGGCGATGTCCCGGACAGTGGGCGGTACCCGCAGGTCGGGGACCAGTTCGCGGGCCCGTTGCGGGGTGATCCAGGCGACGGGGTAGTCGCGGCCGGTGAGCTCGGCGACCGAAGCGGCCAGCCGCTCGGCTCCCGCCTCGTCCCCGGCCCATTCCAGGTTTCCGGTGCGGGCCAGCCAGTTCGGCATCGCGCCGGGGGTCTCGGCGAGCGCGGAGTGCTCGGCCATCCCGGCGACGTTCAGGTCGTGGTAGGGGCGCGGGTTCTTGTTGTGCGAGTTGGTCCAGGCGAACGAAGTGCCCGTGGTTCCCGCGAGCGCGCCGACGCGTTCGAACACGGTCACCTCGGCTCCGGCGCTGGCCAGCGCGCGGGCGGCGCTCGCTCCCAGGACACCGAGCCCGATCACGGCGATTTTCATGCGTTCCTCACAAGTTCGCGGTTGGGGTCCAGGTGGGCGATGTCGTGTTCGGTCCCGCCTCGGAGCACGAGGTCGGAGCCGATCTCGCCGAAGACGAGCGGGAGCTTGAAGCCGTGCCCGGAGAAACCGGTCATGACGGTGGCGTTGAGGTGCCTGGGAACGAGCAGGGCGTGTTCGTCGGGGGTGAAGCCGTCGGCGAAGGTGCCGATGCGCACCGGGGGCGGGGTGGCTGGGTCATGGTTACTCCTATCCTGCGGCATTCAGGAGTCCTTTGTGGACAGGTTGTCTGCTCGATGAAGAACTCGACCAGGTTCTCCTGCCGCGCGCCACCGGCGACGAAGGTGCCACGCCGCCGGTGGCGCTCCGCCAGCCCGGCCTGGGCCAGCTCGGACGTAACCCCCGCACAATTGACCGGTCAATGGTGCTTTAGTACGGTCGAATCTCAAAACGAATATGTACGGCCAATGTCTTCGCGGGGCCGAGTTGGGGCATTTACAACATCGTTCCGGGCAGGCAATCTTGGCGAACAATTGGCCGTACAAATCTTTGCCTGGAGGGTCGATGCTTCCGCTGGAAGGCGTGACCGTGGTGTCGCTGGAGCAGGCCGTCGCCGCCCCGTTCGCGACCCGGCAACTGGCCGACCTGGGCACCCGGATGATCAAGGTCGAGCGGCCGACCGGCGATCTACCGCCACCCAATATAGCTTCACTGTGAAGTATTTTTCTTATGAAGCTATTGGCGGCTGCTATGCCACCGGTCCGCCACCACGCTGGCTTCCCGACGTCCGACGAAACCCGTTGAAGTCACTCCGAATCCCGGACCTCATGGAGAGCCCGATGCGCAACGCACCTCACCCCGATGGTGTCGACCCGTTCGCCTCCACCGCTCGCGGTCTCGACGAGCCGGATCCCGCGCGTGCGGCGCTGCGCTCGGCAGGCCCGATCGTCCAGGTGAACGCGCCCGCCGGGGGACGGGCTTGGATCGTGACCGACGAGGCCTTGGCACGTGCCGTTCTCGTCGACCCACGGATCGTCAAGGACCCCGCACTCGCGCCCCTGGGCTGGGACCGGCAGCGCGCCGGGCTCGAACCGACCGCCGCCGAACAGCCATCCCTCACCACCCTCGACGGGCCGGAACACGCCGAGCTGCGGCGCGCGCACGCCCCGCTGTTCACCGCGAAGCGGCTCCGCGAGCACTCCGACCGGATCCACGCGATCGCCCGGGAGCTGCTCAGCGGGCTCGCCGCGGGCGGCGGGGACGTCGACCTGGCGGCGGACTTCACCACCCGCTACCCGCTCACCGTCCTGCTGGACCTGCTCGGCGTGCCCCTCGGCCACGTCGACCGGGCAACCGATGCCTGCCGGCAGATGTTCAGCGCCGACCCGGGCGCGCAGGGGAGGGCGATCGCCGCACTCGCCGCGCTCGCGGGGGACGGACTCCGCGACGACAGCCGGGGGTTCGCCGCCGAGCTGCGCGACCGGGTTCCGCCGGAGACCACCCGGGATCAGTTGCACTACCACCTGTTCGGATTGATCTTCGCCGGACAGCTCACCACCGACGCCGCCCTCGGTTTCGTGATCGCGCGGCTGCTCGCGGGCGGATCGCACCGGATCCCGCCGGACGAGGAGTCGATCGACGAATCGGTCCGCGAGACGCTGCGGCTGCACCCACCGGCGACCTTCACGCTCTGGCGGTTCACCACCGCGGAGGTCGAACTGGCCGGCGTGCGGCTGCCCGCCCGGGCGCCGGTGCTCGTCGACATCCAGGGGATCAACACCGATCCGGGCCGCAGGTCCGGGCAAGACCTGTCCTTCGGCGCCGGACCGCACTACTGCATCGGCGCCCATCTCGCCCAACTCGAACTGCGCGCGGTGGCCGCGGTGCTGCGCACCGACTTCCCCGACGCCCGCCTCGCGGTCCCGTTCGGCGAGCTCCGGCAGACCACCATCGGCGGCCTCCAGGGAGGCCGGCTGGTCGAGCTCCCGGTCGCGCTGCGCGGCTAAGCGCCTCGCCAATCTTGATATGCGAACGCCAGGACATGCAGTGCCCGGACGTGCCGTGCCCGATCACAGTTTCAATTGAAACTGGGGGTCGTGCGGAGCTCGATGATCATCCATAGTGGAGGGTGGTCCGGGTTTCCGATCTTGGCAGGGAAAACGGACACTCGTGCGAAGTGTGGTGCAATGCACGTGCGTTTCCCGTAACTCTGCGTCGGCTCGCAGCGACAGACCTGTTGAACGACCAATCACCGATGATCTTGGTGTCGACTTTGCTGTACAGAACTGAACAAGGAGGTCTTTCGTGGCTGCCGACCGACCGGAGAGTCGGGCATGGTGGATCTGGAGCGCGGCGGTGGTCGCCTACCTCGCCGCGGTATTTCACAGAGGCAGCTTGGGGGTCGCCGGAACGCAGGCGCTCGACCGGTTCGACGTCGGACCGGCCGCGCTGAGCGCGTTCACGGTCCTGCAGGTCGGCATCTACGCCGGCATGCAGATTCCCACCGGATTGCTGGTGGACCGTTTCGGTTCCCGAAGGGTGATCACCGTCGCGGTGGCCTTGCTGGGAGCCGGGCAAATGCTTTTCGCGCTCGCCGATTCGTATCCGATGGGTCTGCTCGCACGCGCGGTGCTGGGCCTGGGCGATGCGTTGATGTGGGTCAGCATCCTGCGGCTGGTCGCGGCGCACTTCTCCGCCCGCCGCTACGCACTGGTGGCAACGATATCCAGCGCGTTGGGGGCGCTGGGCGGTGTTGCGGCCACGTTCCCGCTCGCGCTGGCACTGCAGAACATGGGCTGGACGGCGACGTTTCTGTTGGTGGGCGCGTTGACGCTCGGCTATGCGGCGGTGACCGCAACGGTCGTGCGGGACGCCTCGCTCGGCGGATCGCAACCGCGCAGCAGCGGTGCGGTCTTCCAGCAGGTGCGTGACGCGTGGTCCGTGCCGGGCACGCGGCTGGCGTTCTGGGCGCACTTCTGCACGATGTTTGTTTCGGGTGCGCTGACCCTGCTGTGGGGTTTCCCGTACCTCGTGAACGGGCTGGGCGTGCCGGCCTCGACGGCGAGCGTGCTGCTGAGCCTGCTGATTATCGGGCAGGTCGTCGGCGGGCCCGTGGTGGGTGCGCTGATCGGCCGCCGCCCGGAGTGCCGGATGTGGATCGTGATGGGCTACCTGCTGCTCAACGCCCTGTCCTGGGTGGTGCTGCTGGGCTGGCCGGAGGGGCGCCCGCCGCTGGCGATTATCGCGGCCGTGTTCCTGGTCTTCGCCCTGGGTGGCCCGGTTTCGGCGGTGGCGTTCGCCCTGGTGCGGGACTACAACCCGGTCCGCCAGGTCGGGACGGCGACCGGCGTGGCGAACGCGGGCGGCCACTCCGCGACGGCGCTCGGCGTCCTGCTGGTGGGTCTGGTCCTCGACCTGGCGCAGGGCATGCCGGGCGGCTCGGAGTACCGGGTGGCGATGCTGGCGCTGGTGGCGATGCTGCTGTTCGGCGCGTTCCGAACGGCGGTCTGGTGGCGCCGGGCCCGAGCGGCGGTGTTCGCGGCGGAGGCCCGAGGCGAAGGTGTGCCGGTGGTACTGACCCGCCACCGCTGGGACCTTGACCTGCCCCGCGCAACCGTCCACGCCTGATCAGCGACGGGTGAAGGACGCCTTCGAGCAACTCACTTGCCCGGAGGTGCCCTTCGCCTACTTCGAGCCTTGGTGCGCAACCAGATTCGGTGAACAGCGCAGGGCACCCGTGACCAGGTCGCTGGGTCGCGGGTGCCCATCACCCATGAATCCGTCAGGTGGTGGCGACGTACTTGCGGAGGTGTTGGGCCCTTAAGGTGTCGCTGGTTGAGATCAGGTCCGCCGGGGTGCTGAAGAAGACGATCCGGCCGCCGTCGTGCCCTGCTCCAGGACCCAGGTCGATCAGCTGGTCCGCGTGGGCCATCACCGCTTGGTGGTGTTCGATCACGACCACCGTGTTGCCGTCGTCCACCAGGCGGTCCAGGAGCGCGAGCAGCTGGTCCACGTCCGCGAGGTGCAGACCCCGTCGTCGGTTCGTCGAGGACATAGGATCGCCGCCTTCTCCGCCATGTGGATCGCGAGCTTCAGGCGCTGCCGTTCGCCGCCGGACAGGTAGTCAGAGGCTCGCCGATGCGCAGGTAGCTCAGCCCGACGTCCAGATCTTGGGCCGCCCGAGCACTTCGGCGAAGGCGTCGTCGGACAGGGTGCCGCTCAGGTTCGGCAGCGGCGCCGGTTTGGCGTCGGTGGCGCGCCGCAGCGACTCCAGCGCCCAGCGGCCCCAGCCGTCTTCCAGGTCTAGCCGGGTGGCGGCGACGCTGCTCGTGGGCGACCAGGAACGGCCCGCCACCGGATACCGGGTTGTCGACGATGCGCGCGCTGCAGCCGAGCCGCTCGACGGCTGGGATGATCTCGTCGACGAGGTAGTGCCGCAGCACTCCGCCCGCTGCGGATCCTCGCTCTCGGTGCGGAACGCGACCCGCGCGCGAGGTCCGCGCGGAATGCGCCGGAGTCCAAGTACTGCGTTGCTCGTTCGACCGCCGCTTCCCGGGTCACCGCGATGCGTTCCCGCAATTGTTGCGTGCCAATGGTTTTCCAGACCAGATGCGCGACTTGGATTCGCAAACTCAACCACACCGTACGCTGCGCGACCAGCAGAAAAAGACAACGCAGCATTGCCGGATCGGCAACCGTCCGGCGCGGCGTGGCGTAGCGTGGAGCGGTGCGAAGCGCGACTGTGATCGGTGCGGGGATCGGCGGGCTGGCCGCGGCTGTCGGCCTGCACCGGACCGGCTGGCGGGTGGCGGTGGTCGAGCAGGCCGCCGAGATCAGCGCGATCGGGGCGGGCATCACGTTGTGGCCCAACGCATTGCGCGCATTGGAGGCGCTCGGGTTCGGTGCGCGGGTCCGCGAGCTGGGCAAGCCGCAGGAGTCCGCCGGGGTGCGCACCAGCAGCGGTCGGTGGCTCGGCCGGTTGGACGGTGCGCTGATCGAGCGGAAGCTCGGACGACCGATGCTGGGCGTGCGCCGCGCCCAGCTGCACCAACTGCTGCTGGCGGCGCTACCGGCAGATTCCCTGCACACCGGGGTCCGCGTTACCGCTGTCGGCCGGGACGGTTCGGTGCCGGGCTTGGACCTGCCGCCCGCCGATCTCGTCATCGGTGCCGACGGGATCAACAGCCAGGTCCGGGCGCAGTACTGGCCGGGTGCGCCGATCCCCCGCTACACCGGTTTCGCCGCGTGGCGCGGTATCTGCGAGCGCCGGGAGCACACCGACATCGCCGTGAGCTGGGGGAGGGGCGCGGAGTTCGGCGTCGTGCCGTTGGTTGACGGCCAGCTTTACTGGTACACCGCGATGTCTGCACCCGAAGACGCCCGCAACCCCGACGAGCACGCGTTCCTCCAGGAGCGCCTCGGGTCCTGGCATTCGCCCATCCCGCAGCTGATCGACGCGACACCGCCGGAATCGCTGCTGCGCAACGATATCCGTTATCTGGGAGGCCCGCTGGAATCGTATGTGGATGGAAACGTGGCGCTGCTCGGCGATGCCGCGCACGCCATGACACCGCATCTCGGTCAGGGCGGCTGCCAGGCGCTGGAAGACGCCGTGGTGCTGGCCGCTTCCTGCGCCCGGTACGAAGACCTGACCGACGCCCTGGCGCACTACGACGCCGAGCGCCGTCCGCGCACCCAGCAGATCGCACGGGCCTCGTACTTGGCCGGGCGATTCGGCCCGTTCCTGGCCAACCCCGTCGCGGTCGCGCTGCGCGACACCGCCGCGCGGCTCGCCCCGAGCGGCGCGGCGATCAAGACGTTCATGTGGGTCAGCAGCTGGACTCCGTCCCTGGTCGAGGGGCTGCGCGCCTAGTAGGCGCGGGAACTGGGCGGGTAGATCCGGGAGTCTTCAGGCGTCCTCCACGAAGGTCTGAGCCCGCTCCAACAAGTCGCCCTTCTTGATCTTCCCGGTTCCATTGGAGCTCGGCGAGATCATCGAGCGGGTCCGCGCCTTCGCCGAGGCCGGTGCCGACGCCGTGGCGATCCGATTCGGCGCACTGGACGGCTTTGCCGAGCGGATGTCCAGGTTCGCCGCGCGACAACAGGCCGTCACTTCCGGGCCGGCCACCGAGGCAGGTGGGCCGGAGTCGAACCGTTGAGATCGGCGAAGGCCTGCTCGATGGCCCCGGCCTCGGTGCTGCGCTTCGGCGATGATCGGGTCGAAAGAAGATTCGGTGAACACCGCGTGATAGCGCCAGACCGGGACCACCGCACCGGTGGCACTGGTGCATCCAGCAGATGCCGTCCCGCCTCGCGGACAGTTGCCTCTCTCGCAAGAACAATCATCCCGGGCCAGCGGCCATCTGCCCCACTGCAACACGGCCCCACCAGCACAAACTCAACCCATCACCCGCGGATCCAAGCCAAGCCGGTCAAAGGCGTCCCTTCACCCATCAGGAATTGGCCGCGGGTTCTGGGCAAGTTTCGGCGTTGTACGGGATTTCGTTGCTGTCACGGCTGTTCTGGGCGTAGCGTCTCAGGTCGCTCGGGTTCGTGTGGACAGTGGACAGTCTCGGTCTCGGTCGTGTTCTGCTGGCGTGGCGTGTTCGATTCGCCGTTGCCCTTGGCGTCTGCCGCCTTCGGCGCAAGGGCAGTGCGATGGTTTTCCGCTGATCTTCGGGAAAAACTCTCCGCCCTTCCACGCGGAGCGAAGGTTTCTAACTGGGTCGTTCGGATCTGTGGACGGCACCAGCGCTGGCCGACGATATGGCCATGAGCGAACCCGACTCCACCACGCCGCACGGGCAGGCGAGGGCCGCGATGGGTACCGAGCCCGGTGTTCGCCCCGGCTGGGGTGTCATGTCGACGACGTGCCTGTCCACTTTCATCGTCAATGCGAATACATCTGCCGTGAGTATCCTGCTCCCGTCGATCAGCGCGGACCTCGGGACACCCGTCGCGACGCTCCAGTGGGCGGTGACCGGGTACCTGCTCGTCGGGGCTGCCGTGATCGTCACTTCCGGCGCGATGGGTGACGTTTTCGGCCGTCGACGCATGTTCCAGGTTGGTCTGGTCCTGTTCGTGATCTCCTGCGTGTTGATCGGCTTCGCCGGGACCGGGTTGCAGGTGATCCTCGGGCGGTTGATCCAGGGCGCAGCCGGATCGACCATCCTCGCCAGCGGTCTGAGCCTGCTCTCGGTGACGTCTTCCGGCAACGCACAGGTGAAGGCCGTCGCCCTGTGGGGCGCGGCGGCCGCCGCCGGGGCCGCCGCCGGCCCGGTGGTCGGCGGCGTGCTCAACGAGGTCGCCGGCTGGCAAGGCCTGTTCTGGATCGATGCGGCCATCGCCGTCGTGTGCATTCTGGTCACCCTTGTTACGGTTCCGGAATCACGCGACCCGAACCGCCCCCGGACGATCGATCTACTGGGCACCGTGCTGGTCGCCGCCGCACTCGTGCCGTTCGTGTTCGCCATGACCGAGGGCTCCTCGTGGGGGTGGCTGTCGGCACCGACGCTCGTGTGCCTGATCTCGTCGGCGCTGGCAGGTGTCGGGTTCGCGGTGGTCGAGCGGCGGGTGAGCGCCCCGCTGGTCGACCTGCGGCTGCTGCGCAACGTGCTCCTCGTGGGCGCGACCGGCGCCATCCTGATCGGGGCCGGGGCGATCGCCGCGCTCAGCTTCCTCGTGAGCCTGTACTTCCAAGCACCGGAAACCCTCGGCATGACGAGCCTGCAAGCAGGGCTTTCGATGCTGCCGGTCGCCGCGGCGGTGGTGCTCATCGCGCCGCTCGTCGCCCCGCTGGCCCACTACTTCGGCACGCGTCCGGTCATCGTTGCGGGCTTCGCGATCCTCACGGCCTCGTTCGTGGTGCTCGCCGGAGTTCGGCCGTCGTGGGGTTATGACGCGTTCGTGCTGCCGCTGCTCGGTGTTGCGATCGGGCTGGCCCTCTCCAACTCCCCGGCCTCGTCGGTCGCCACGGCGGCCGTGTCACCCGAGCAGGTGGGAGCTGCTTCGGGAATCTCGAACATGGCGCGTTACGTGGGTGGCGCGGTCATGACGGCTGTCGTTGCCGGGATCTACGCCAAGGCCGCCGTGAGAAGCGAAAACGCAGGCGCGGCAATCGCGGATTCACTCGCAGCCGGACTGTCGCGAGCGTCGATCGCGCTCGCGGCTTTTGCCGCGGCAGGCGTAGTGCTCGCGCTGCTGGTAGCCCGGCGTCCAGCCATGCCGCGACTCGGCGACTACGCCACCGCCACGGCCTCGACGACCCACACCCTGCCCGTCACCTGACCACGACCGCAGCCGGACAGCACACCTGCTGCCCTCAACCGGTCGCCTGATCGGGGCTGGGGGCTGCTTTGGATGTGCGGGTTGAAGCGAGCGGACCGTTCGTGCCAACTACTGAGGCGAACAGTCCGTTCGCTCCACACCAGAGGCCCTGGGCTTGTGTCGGGTGAATGGGGTGAACGGACTGTTCGTGCCACCTATCGAGGTGAACAGTCCGTTCGCTCCACACGGGTTGGCGAGGCGGAACCGCAACACTCCGGCTGGGGCTGCCACCGGAACCTCCAGGCAGAACGAGTTCCCAAACAGCCGCTAGCCGCGGGGTTTGGCGTAGGTCGCGTCGGTTGCCCAGGAATCCGCTACCTTGGACCACTCCGCGGGGCTGGAGAGGAGCGCGATCGCCGCTGTTTTCAGCTCCGCCGGTTCGCCCGTGAGTAGTTCGGCCAGGTCTTCCAAGCCAGGGTTGTGGCCGACCACGACCGCCATCATGACCGCGGGCGGGATCTCGTGGATGACCGCCAGGAGTTCGCGGGCCGAGGCCGCGTAGATCCGGTCGTCGTACTTGAGCGTCGGTTCGGCCGGGATCTCCGGGGCGGCCAGCTCCCAGGTCCGCCTGGCGCGCACCGCAGGGGAGCACAGCACGACCTCGATCGCCGCAGCGTGCTTGCGCAGCCACCGGCCGACCTCGGGTGCGTCGCGGCGGCCCCGGTCGGCCAGCGGCCGGTCGAAGTCGTCGGCGTCGTCCGGCCAGGACGACTTCGCGTGCCGGATCAGCACCAGTTTCCGCTGCGCATCGGTCATGTCGTGCCGCCCACCTGCTCGCCGGGACTACTGGTCCCACCGTAACCGGTCCGAGCCGATCATCGTGCTTCCGCATCGCGGAATCCGGTGCAGTGAGTCGCCGGGAGTCTGAGCGCGCTGCCGATTCCGTATTGAGACGAACACCAGTCCTGGCACGTCGAGGCAGAGCTTGATGGCTTCGCGCACCGCCAGGACCACGTCGCCGAAGCAGCGGTCGAGGTCGTCGATGAACACCACCAGCTGGTAGCCGTCCGTTGCGCTGTTCGCCTTCCAGTCCTTCGCGATGCCGTGCACGACGTCACGTATCTCGTTGCGCGACTTGGCATCGACCGACAACTGACGCCCGAGGTCGTCGACCAATCGATGCACGCCGAAGAACTTGAGCACTACTTTGGAAAGTAGCCGAACGACTCCGACGACCCGGCGCCGCTTCGCCAGCCGGGTGTAGGCACGCCGCACGATGTTGCGGTCGAAGTTCAGCACCACCGACTTGATCAGAACTTTCTGCGCGTCCGCACCAGGGGGCTAGGCGTTGAATCACGGAGTTGGGGTGTCTCGGCCCTCCAATTGGGTCTGCATCAGCAGCATCAGGCTGTCTTTGCCCATGTCTTTGCCCATGCCCCGACCGGCGTCGATGGCGACCGTGAACGGGGTGGAGGAGTGAGAATCGGTTATGAGATCGACCAATGCGCGTGCCGTGCCCGTCGCGTCGAGCAGGTCCTCCCCGGTTGCCTCGACAGGCTGGTCGTTGAGCACCACGAACCGCCCTTCCGCCGACTGTTCCAACGCCACCGCCGGACCTGGAGCAGGCAGTATGGCATGCGGCTGTCGTCGGGAACGGGAATTGACGAACCTGTGCTATTGGGAAGATTCCCCTTAACTGGAGGGAGGTTCAGCTCGCGTCGTGGTTGAGCGTCAGGCGCCAGGTCAGTTCTCCGTCGTGCCATTGGCCCGTTGGTTCCAGACCGGTCGCCGTTGCCACCGCCGCGGATGCTCGGTGGTCCGGGTGGATGTGGGCGAGCACCGCGCGCACCGGCTTTCGGCGGAGCCAGTCCACCAGGCCTCGCGCCGCTTCCTTGGCGATGCCTCGGCGTTGCCAGTCGGTTCCCACGATCCAGGCGATCTCGGCGACCGGTCCCGGGTAGGCGGGGGTGATCGTCGCCTGGACCGTGCCGACGAGGCGCGGCTCGTCGCGGAGCTGAATCACCCAGTTGCACCAGGACACCTCGGGATCCGGTGAGCCGGCGAGCATCAGCTCGTAGCGGGACCGCAGTTCCTGCGGCGTCAGCGGCGCACCGCCGATGAAGTCGTACAGCGCCGGGTCTGCCAGCGCGCTCGACATCTCCTCCGCGTGGTCGATGCGCAGCGGCACCAGCCCGAGCCGTTCGGTCGGGATCACTTGCGGTCTGATATCACCCATGCCGCCGCCTTTCGACGAATCGCCCGGCTCACCGCAGGTGCTTGCGGAAGTGGATCAACTCGTAGGTCCCCGCCGGGGTTCGGTGCGTCTCCTCGTAGCCCATGCGTCGGTAGAGCCGGAGGTTCGCGGTGCTGTGCTCGCCGGTGAACAGTTCGATCGCCGCTACCTGCCGGGGAAGATTCCGCTCGACGTGCAGCAGCAGGCCCGTGCCGAGGCCGTGACCCTGCCGGTCGGGAGCGACCATCAAGCGGCCCAGCGCTGCCGTCGCCCCGTCGAGCTCCACGCGGACCGAGCCGACCAGCCGCCCCGCCTCGCGGAAGCCCCAGGTGATGCAGGACGGCCGGGCGAGGTCTGCACGCACGTCGTCGAGGGTTTGCGTCAGCGGCGGCATCTGGACGTCGTCGTGGGCCTGCGCTTCGGTCACGTACGCCGCGCGTTGCAGCGTCAGCACTTCGCCTGCGTCAGCAAGCGTCAGCCGCTCGAGTTTCCCGTTCATGGCAGCTTCTTCTCGAACCAGTGCTCGGCGTAAGGGCCGTTGTTGTATGCCGGGATTTCTCGGAAACCGTGCTTGGCGTAGAGGTTGCGCGCCTCCACGAGATCATCGCGGGTGTCCAGGCGGATCGCCTGGAACCCGAGGTCCTGCGCGTGCTGCTCGACGGCGCCCAGCAGCCGGGCGGCGACACCGAGGCCGCGGGCCTGCGGCCGCACGTACATCCGCTTGAGCTCGGCGAGACCGGGTTCGAGCGGGCGGATACCGACGCAGCCGAACGGCTCCGCCCCGTTGCGGGCCAGCAGGAACACGCCCTTCGGCGGGTGCAGGCCGTCGTTGGGGTCTTCCGCGATCGCCTCGTCGACCTCGGCCTCGGTGGCCGGGCGGCCGTAGTACCTGCTGGCCATCTCGTCCGTGTACTCGCGCAGCAGCCCGACGACGACGGGTTCGCCCACGCCGACCGGTTCGACAGTCCAGTGCTGGTTCACGTATTGCATTCTCATCGGTCTGTCCACCAAATATAGGCCAGGTTTTCGGCTCTGTTCGCGAACCGGACTTTGACCTGCGTCGACCGGCGTGCGTTCAACGAGCCGAACGCACCGGTGTGGAAAGGATCTGTGCATGCGCCTGGAAGGTATTCCGGCGGCGGTGAAGGGCGGGGCGTCCGGTCTGGGGCTGGCCGCCACCCAGAAGCCGGTCGAGTCGGGGTGTCAAGGTCACCATCCGCGACCTGCCCAGCTCGCAGGGCACCGAGGTCGCGAAGGAACTCGGCGACAGTGTGCAGTTTGTGGCCGCTGACTCACGGAGCGCCGCCGCGCCGGGATGTCATGCCAGTCCAGGGTTTTCGATGATGCCCTCGGCGGTCAGACGGTATGGGTCTTCGTCAGACGCGACACTTGTTCCCATCGAACACCCCGTTGTGCCGACCCGCGCAGTTCCGGGCCGCGCGGAGAACCTGCGTTTTCACATCCGTGAAGCAGGCGTTTGGTCCGTGGAAAATACAGCCCCGATCAAGCGGGGTCAACGGGCCCCGGCGGCAGGTTTCGATCGGTCCACAACGGGCATTCGGTAGCGGAGAACCTGCCCGGAGGTGGTCGATGGATTCCCGTTGGGCCTCGCGTTGGCGGCGCCCGGAGACGCGTTGGCAGCTGCTGCTCGGCGCGGAGGGATTGGTGCTGGTCCTACTCGGCTTGCTGGGGTTGGCGAATGGCGGTTGGCGGGCGTCTGGGGACGTCCCGGTGCTGGCGGTCTTCCACCTCAACACGGCGCACAGCGTCCTGCTGCTGATCGTCGGCGTGCTGGCGCTGCTCGCCGCTCCGTGGCGGCGCGGGGTGGCGTTGTTCGCCACGCTGCAGATGGTCGGTGGCGTGTTGCTGTTCGTCTACGGCACTGCGGAAAGCACTGCGGGCGAAGGGCGAACGCCGTTCCTGCTGCACCCCGCCGAGAACTTCATGCACGCGGGGCTGGCCGTGCTGGGCTTCATCATCCTGTGCGGAGTCGAGTCGACGCCCCGCCCGGCCCGACCACGTCGCCGCCTGGTCGCCAGGCACTGAGGTGGGAGCCGGGAGTGCGCCCACGGCCTACGATCCGGCGACCGGGACGTTGCGGGCGCTGTCGCGTTTCCTCGCCGGGCAGGGCATTCCGGCGATCGGGTGCGGAGGTGCTCGAACTGGTGCTTTCCGCCGCATCGACCGGAATCGGCCGGTTGCCGCCGTCGTGGACGGACCGCCGCGGCGCCGCTGCGGCAACGGATCAGGATCGAGTAGTGGTGGCCAGCCGCCTGCTCGGGTCCGGTGGCCGTTTTCGGGCGCTATGCGGCTGTCCGGGATGTGGTGGTGCGGCCGCTCGTGTCTTTGAAGCGCCCAGGCTCTTCGCGCGCCCGGCAGTCCGGGGCGCTTCGGACTACCGGGCAACGCCGGTGAGTGTGAGGCGAACGGCCTGTTTGTGGCGTATTGGCGTGAATGGTCCGTTCGCTTCACACCACCGACGCATCAACTGCGCACGTTGACCCGACGGACCCGGCCACTGTGGAACTTCAGGCGTTGACCGGCAACGCGTCGGCGACATCGAGGGCCGCATCGGCGCGGTCAAGCAGCTCGCCGCGCTGCTGGCCGGGCACTGGCCCGGCGGCAAGGTCGTGTTCGCCAGCCTGGACAGCGACATCGCCCTGGCCTTCCTGGACGCTTACCCGACCACCCCCCGAGGCCGTCACCACGCTCACAGCCGCCGACCTGGAAGCCTTTGCAAGCGCCACGGCTACTCCGGCAAACGCCCCGGCACTGTGCTCATCGAGCGGCTTCGCGCCGCCCCGACCGCGGCTTCCCGGCTCGGCCCGTCCACCGTCGCCCAGCTCGTCCCCATCCAGGTCCCACTCATCCAAGCGATCCGCACGACCATCCGCACGCCATCCGCGTGCTCGACAAGGCCATCGCCGACGCCGTGAAACGCCACCCCTACGCGCCACTGCTGGCCGAACTGCCCAGCATCGGCACCATCAACCTCGGCCAGATCATCGGCGAGATCGGCCCCATGTCGAACGCGCCGGTAGCTGCGCGCAACTCGCCACCGAGACCGGCGCCGTCCCGATCACCAAAGAGTCCGGCAAACACCACACCGTTACCTTCCGGCACGCGGTCAACCGCCGCGCCCGCCAAGCTTTGATGACCTTCGCCGACAACAGCCGCCACGGCAGCGACTGGGCCGCCACGATCCACGACAACGCCCGAGCCCGCGGCAAACTCCACCCCGCCTCCGCATCCTCGCCCGCGTCCGGCTGCGCGTCATCTGGACCTGCTGGCGTGACAGAGCCTGCTACGACCCCGCCACCCACATCACCAAGCAAGATCAACACGAACCAGGGGTTGATTTAAAGAAAATCACGGGTGCTCAGGCCGCATGTCCGCTTGGCAGGAGTGGTCGGGCCAGGATCCGGGTGGGCGGGAATTTTTGCCGGATGTTCGTTGTAGGGCTCCGTTCGCGGCTGGTTTTTTTTAAATGCTTGTCGGCGGCTGGACGGATAGGGTTCGAACATGGTGGGTTCATTGCTGGGGACCGAGGTCCAACGGGTCGAAGACCCGGAACTGCTCCGCGGTCGGGGCACCTACGTCGGCAACCTCGAACTGGAGGGCATGCTGCACCTCGGGTTCGTCCGCTCGCCGGTCGCGCACGCGCAGATCGGCGGCATCGACGTCGCAGCGGCCGCCGCCGCGCCGGGCATCGTCGCCGCGTTCTCCGCGGCCGACCTGGACGTGCCGATCCCACCGCCGTTCGTCGATCTCAACCCGAACGTCAAGCGACCCCCGCTGGCCACCGACCGGGTTCGGTTCGTCGGTGAGGCGGTCGCGGTGGTCGTCGGCGAGAGCGCCGCTGCGGTCGCCGACGCGATCGAGCTGGTCGACGTCGACTACGACCCGCTGCCCGTCGTCGCGGACCCTGAGCATGCCCTGGATCCCGAGGCGGAGCAGCAGTTCCCGGAGCTGGGGTCGAACGTGGCCGGTGGGTACCGCGACTCGGCCGGGGCGGACGTGCTGGCCGAGTCGGACGTCGTGGTGCGGGCCCGCATCGAGAACCAGCGCGTCGCGGTGGTTCCGCTGGAGGGCAACGTCATCGCGGTGCAGCCGGGCGGCCCGGACGAGGAGTACGAGGTCACGGTGCATGTCTCGACGCAGATGCCGCACGGCCTGCGCGACGGGGTGGCCAAGGCCTTCGGTTGGCAGCCGGAGCGGGTGCGGGTGATCTCCCCGCACGTCGGCGGCGGGTTCGGCGGCAAGGCCGGGGTGATCTCGGAGCACGCGGTCGCCATCGCGGCGGCCAAACGCCTGGGACGCCCGGTCCGGTGGATCGAGACGCGCTCGGAGAACATGCAGGCGATGCCGCACGGTCGCGCGCAGGTGCAGTACGCGGAGCTGGGGCTCAAGCGCGACGGCACCATCGTCGGCCTGCGCTGCCGCGTCATCGGCGACTCCGGCGCTTACGCGGGCTGGGGCGGCGCGCTGGCCTTGAGCTCGACGCGCATGATGTCGCAGGGCGTCTACCAGATCCCGAAGATCAGCTACGACGCGCTCGCCGCGATCACCAACACCACGCCGACCGGCGCATTTCGCGGCGCGGGGCGGCCGGAAGCAGCGGCGATGCTGGAGCGGCTGATGGACCTGGCCGCGGCCGAGCTTGAGATGGATCCGATTGCTTTGCGGCGCAAGAACTTCCTCGTTCCGGAGGCCTTCCCGTACAAGACGGTTGTCGGCGCCAATTACGACAGCGGCGACTACGCGCTGCCCTTCGACGAGGCGCTCCGGCTGGCCGACTACGACGCGCTGCGTGCCGAGCAGGCGCGTCGCATCGACGCCGGTGAGAAAGTGCTGCTGGGCATCGGTGTGAGCGCCTACGTGGAGATCACCGGCGGTGGTGCGGGGGACTACGCCGAGGTCGAGGTGCACGAGAACGGCGCCCGGATCAAGGTCGGCACGTCCGCGCACGGCCAGGGACACGCCACCTCCTTCGCGATGATCGTCTCCGACACGCTGGGCCTTCCGATGGAGTCGATCGAGTTCGTGCAGTCCGACACGGCGGAGGTGCCGCGCGGCGGCGGGACGGGCGGGTCCCGGTCGCTGCAGATCGCTGGCAGCGCCGTGCAGGAGGCTGGCCAGGAAGTGTTGCAGAAGGCCAAGGAGCTGGCCGCGTCCCGCCTGGAGGCGTCTGTCGACGACATCCAGCTGACCGACGGCGGCGAGCTCGGCGTGGCCGGGGTGCCGAGCGCGACGATCGCCTGGGCGGAGCTCGCCCGCGCCGCTGGCGAGGACGGCGGGCGGCTGGCCGCGAACATCGACTTCGCGCCCGGCGGCGCGACGTTCCCGTTCGGCGCGCACGTGTCGGTGGTCGAGGTGGACGTGGAGACCGGGTTCGTCCGGCCGCTGCGGCACATCGCGGTGGACGACTGCGGCCGGGTGCTCAACCCGATGATCGTGCGCGGCCAGCAGCACGGCGGCGCGGCCCAGGGCATCGCGCAGGCGCTGTGGGAGCAGGTGACCTTCGACGCCGAGGGCAACCCGGAGACCGGCACTCTCGCCGACTACACGATCCCGTCGGCGGCGGACCTGCCGTCCTTCGAGGCGTCGAACACCGAGACGCCGAGCCCGCACAACCCGTTGGGTGCCAAGGGAATCGGCGAGTCCGCCACCGTCGGTTCCACGCCTGCGGTGCAGAACGCGGTGGTGGACGCGCTCAAGCACCTCGGGGTGCGGCACGTCGACATGCCGACCACCCCGGAGCGGGTGTGGAAGGCGATCCAGGCCGGTGGGTCGGCAACGCATTGGCAGGAGCCGCCGGCGGCCTTCGACGCGCTGCCGGTGCGTCCTGCGGACGCCCCGGACGACGCGGACGAAGCCGTGGCCTGATCCCGCCCTGTTCAAGGCGAGGGGCACCCCCGACCGTGAACCGCTCCCCGGAGATCGAACTGAATTTCTCAGTCCAACTTCCGGGGAGCAGTTCACCGAGCGGTCGAGGGTGCCCCTCACTCATTTCCCGAACGGGTTCGGCGCGTTCGGTAGGCGCGCATCTTGTGGCGTGCTCCGCAGATGTCCATGCTGCACCAGATGCTGTTGTTGCCGGGGGACCGGTCGTAGTAGAGCCAGCGGCAGTCTTCGGCGCGGCAGACCTTCAGCCGGCCGGGCTTGCCGGTCAGCCCGTCGATGACCAGGGTCGCGATCAGCCGGCCGATCAGCCGCCCGGCCGCGGTGGCGTGCGCCGTCGGGATCACCGTCTGGCCGTCCTGCCACTGCGGCGGACGCAGGAGGCGGCGCGCGTATTCGTTCAGCTCCGCTGAGTCGGTTCCGGCGAGATGTGCGCGGATCGCCTCGCGGGCGCGCACCAGTTCTCGGTGCGCGGATTCGTCCAGTTCGTCGGCCACGTCGTGCCATTCGCGCGTCCGTAACCAGTCCCGGGTGCTCGGCAGGTTCGCGAAGGCGTCCTCGTCGTGCAGGAAACGTGCGGAATTGCCGAACGCTTCGATTGCTTCGAGGTCGCCGGGCGCGGCCGGTCGGTCGTATGCCACTAATTCAGATTACCGACATCTCGCCTCAGCTGGTAACGTTACTAGCAGGGCTTGTTAGATGGTAACTGGAGGTAGGCATGGGCTGGGAGCTGCCGGAGCAGTACGAGTCGCCGCACGGAACGGTCCGCTGGGCGAGCCTGGGACAGGGGGATCCGGTGGTGCTGCTGCACGGGACACCGTTCTCGTCGTACGTCTGGCGCGACGTCGCCGATGTGCTCAGCGTCCGGCACCGGGTGTTCGTCTGGGACATGCCGGGCTACGGGCGGTCGGAGAAGCACGCCGGTCAGGACGTCTCGCTGGCGGCCCAGCAGGAGGTGTTCACCGGCCTGCTGCGGCACTGGGGCCTGCGCGCCCCCGCGGTGGTCGCCCACGACTTCGGCGGAGCGGTGGCGCTGCGATCGACCTTGCTAGACGGTGTCCGATATGGACGGCTGGCGTTGGTCGACGCGGTCAGCGTGCGCCCGTGGGGATCGGACTTCTTCCGCCTGGTGAAGCAGAATTCCGAGGTCTTCGCGGCGTTGCCGCCGAACCTGCACGAGGCGCTGGTCCGCGCCTACATCGCGACGGCGGCGCACCGCGAACTGCGCGGCGAAGTGCTCGACGCGCTGGTCGAACCTTGGCTCGGCGAGGCTGGCCAACCGGCGTTCTACCGCCAGATCGGCCAGGCCGACGAACGCTTCACCCGAGAGGTGGAGGACCGCTACGCGGAAGTCGACTGCCCGGTCGTGATCGCCTGGGGCGACCACGACACCTGGCTACCGCCGGACCGCGCGAAGAACCTGGCACAGCGGATCCCGCATGCCGACCTGAACTGGATCGCCGGGGCCGGGCACCTGGTCCAGGAAGACAACCCGGCGGCCCTCACAACGCTGATCAACGACTTCCTCGCCGGCTAACCGAGGCGCCCCTGCCTGTGGGAGGATCCCCGACACCGGATCCCGGTCGCAGTTCAATGAGCGTTTCCAACCCCTCTCCTTGCGTTGCGCGTGGCGGAACTTCAGCGGCCTTCTCGGCTCCGGGATCCTGGACTTGTGCATTACCACACGCGGCGTCCGGGCTGTCCTCGCGAGAAGACCGCTGAGAACCCGCGGCGACGCAGGCTGCGAGGGTGGGCCAAGGCGGCTAAGCCGCTTGCGGCGTTCGGCGCGGCCGTCGCGACGTTGCCCGTGGTGCTGCTGACGTTGGTGAGACGGAAGAGGCTCGGGAGTACCTCGACGGGCACGGGATCTCGCTGTCGTTGGTGACCGGCCCGGACGTCTTCGACGCCAACAACGTTCCAAGCCGCCGTACGCCGTCGGCACAACCGGTTCCGGTGTGGTGCTGTCGCACGGCGGCGCGAACCGCCCGGAGCAGCTGGCGAGCCTGCTGGCGGATGCCGGGAGTTGACTGCGGGATCCCAATCGGCCGGTTGGTCCTCTGTGGGCGGACATCGCCGAATTGGGTACCAAGATCAATGAAATCGCGTGACGTGTGGTCGGGGTGGCGGCGCGGAGCCTGCGACCGGTCGTAGATTGGTGGCGGCGCGAATGCGGTGAGCTGACCCCGACTACCTCACCGCCGATCCACGGCCGGGGAGGGACGCAGTGGCCCAGCAGGAGGAGACCGCGCGGCGACAGTGGCGCAGCCGGATGCCGAGCATCACTGCCGGCACAGTGCTCGTCGTGGCGCTGCTGTGCGTGGCCTCGGCGGTGGGCCTCGCGCTGTTCGGGAACATGCAGCCGGTGCGCAGGTTCGTCGACAACGTGCTGTTCCCGGCTCCGCCGAACCTCGCTTACGGGGCGTTCCTGGCGGTGCTGGCGGCCGCGCTGAAACGCAGGAAGCGGCTGGCGCTGTGGATCCTGATCGGCATCCTGGCGCTACAGGTGCTCGGCGACGTCGTGGTGCTCGTGGTGCTGGGCGACCGCATCGAGGCGCTGTGGATGGAAGAGCTGGGCGCCCGCTATCACGTGGCAGTCGCCCACGAGTGGGCCTTCGGCACCAACATCATCGTCTCGGCGCTGGGGTTCGTGCCGCTGTGGCTAGCGCGCGGCGAGTTCTACGGCCGCGCCAAACGCGGCAGCGGCTACCAGGCGGCGGTGGTGTTCGTGCTGCTCATCGCGGCGTTTGTGGGGCTCGGCTACGGCCTGGTCTCGTTGTTCCCGGGTTCCCTGCGAGGCGCGCAGGAACGGTTGACCTGGACCATCGAGCGGGTGCTCGGCGGAGCGATCGACTTCACCATCACCGGGGTCGGGCATGCACCCGGCTGGGTCAACTTCGTCCTCGGCCTGTTCGGCGCGGCTGCCCTGTTCACCGCGCTGTTCCTGCTGCTACGCGCTCAGCGGCTCGCCGCAGCCCTGCGTCCCGACGAGGAACAGCAAGTTCGACGGCTGCTCGCCGAGCACGGCGAACGCGATTCGCTGGGTTACTTCGCCACCCGCCGCGACAAGGCGGTGCTGTTCTCCGATAGCGGCAAGGCCGCCATCACCTACCGAGTGGTAGCCGGGGTCTGCCTGGCCAGCGGTGACCCGCTCGGCGACCCGGAGGCCTGGCGGCCGGCGATCGACAAGTGGCTGGCGATGTGCCGGGAGTACACCTGGACGCCAGCGGTGATGGGCGTCAGCGAACCCGGTGCGACGGCGTACTCGCGCGCGGGGATGAAGATCCTGCAGCTCGGTGACGAAGCGGTGCTGCACATCGCGGAGTTCGGCCTGGACGGCCGGGACATGCGCCCGGTGCGGCAGGCGGTGAACCGGGTTCAGCGCGCCGGGCACACCGCGCGCGTCCGGCGGCACCGGGAGGTGCCGGAGGCGGAGATGGCCGAGATCGCGCGGCTGGCCGAAGCCTGGCGCGACACCGAGAGCGAGCGCGGCTTCTCGATGGCGCTCGGCCGGCTCGGCGACCCGCAGGACGGCGACTGCGTGCTGGTCGAGGCGCAGACCGACCGCGGCGAGCCGGTGGCGTTGCTTTCCCTCGTGCCGTGGGGCCACAACGGGTTGTCGCTGGACGTCATGCGCCGCGACCGCAATGCGGACAACGGCGTCGTCGAGTTCATGGTCAGCTTGCTGGCTCAGGCCGCGCCCCGGCTCGGGGTGGAGCGGATCTCGCTGAACTTCGCGATGTTCCGCGCCGCATTCGAGGAAGGCGCGCGGATCGGCGCCGGTCCGGTGCTGCGGGCCTGGCGAGGTCTGCTGCTGTTCTTCTCCCGCTGGTGGCAGCTGGAGTCGCTGTACCGGTCGAACGTCAAGTACCTGCCGCATTGGTTCCCGCGTTACGTGGCGTTCGCCGAGCGGCGCGACCTCGCGCGGGTCGGCATCGCTTCGGCGGTCGCGGAGGGCTTCCTGCCCACGCCGCGCCGGAAGTCCACATTGGACGAGGAGGTGGAACTCCCGGAGCTGGAAGCGGAATCCGAGGTGCCGCGGCGCGTCGGATCGGAGCAGCAGCAGGTGCGGCAGGAGAAGCTGGACGCCTTGCGGGCCAACGGCATCGAACCCTACCCGGTCGCGGTACCGCGCACCGAACGTTGCCGGGCCGTCGCCGTGAACTACCGGGACCTCCCGGCCGACGCCCGGACCGGCGAGCACACTTCGGTGGCCGGGCGCGTGGTGCTGCTGCGCGACCACGGCGGGGTCTGCTTCGCGACGCTGCGGGACTTCTCCGGCGACCTCCAGGTGATGCTCACCACCAAGGACTCCGGGACCGAGCTGCAGCAGGCCTGGCGGCAGCGGGTCGACATCGGCGACCAGGTGTCGGTGACCGGCGAAGTGGTCACGTCGCGGCACGGCGAGGTGTCGGTGCTGGCGAGCGACTGGCAGCTGGCGGCGAAGTGCCTGCACCCGCTGCCGGACAAGCACCGGGGCCTGCTCGATCCCGAAGCCCGCGTGCGGCAGCGCCACGTGGACCTGATCATGCGCCCGGAAGCCCGCGAAACCCTGCGGGCCCGCGGCGCCGCGGTGCACGCGCTGCGGGAAACGCTGGTTCGATCGGATTTCCTCGAAGTCGAGACGCCGATGCTGCAGCCGGTGCACGGCGGGGCCAACGCGCGGCCGTTCACCACCCACAGCAACGCCTACGACATGCGCCTGTACCTGCGGATCGCCCCGGAGCTGTACCTCAAGCGGCTGTGCGTGGGCGGCGTGGAGCGGCTGTTCGAGATCGGCCGGAACTTCCGCAACGAAGGCGTTTCGCACAAGCACAATCCCGAGTTCACGATGCTGGAGGCGTACCAGGCCTTCGGCGACTACACGACGATGCGCAAGCTGTGCCGGGAGCTGGTGCTGGCTGCCGCGACCGCCGCGCGCGGCACGCCCACGGCGGTCGGCCCGGACGGCGAGTTCGACCTCGGTGGTGACTGGCCGGTCGTGTCGGTCAACGACGCGGTGTCGGCGGCGCTGGGCGAGGAAGTCACCGCCGACACCGAGCTGCCCCGCCTCCGGAAGCTGTGCGACGCGGTGTCGGTGCCGTACCACGAGAGCTGGGTGCGCGGCGCGGTGCTGCTGGAGATGTACGAGCGGCTGGTGGAAGCCCGTACCACCGAGCCCACGTTCTACACCGACTTCCCGGCCGAGGTCTCGCCGCTGACCAGGCCGCACCGGACCGATCCGCGCCTAGCGGAGCGCTGGGACCTGGTCGCGTTCGGCACCGAGCTGGGCACGGGCTACTCCGAGCTGATCGATCCGATCGAGCAGCGCCGCCGGCTCACCGAACAGTCCATGCACGCCGCGGGCGGCGACCCGGAGGCGATGGAGCTCGACGAGGACTTCCTCGCGGCTCTGGAGTACGCGATGCCGCCCACCGGCGGGCTGGGGCTCGGCGTGGACCGGCTGATCATGCTGCTCACCGGCGGATCGATCCGCGAGACCCTGGCATTCCCGCTGGTCAGGGCGGATCTCGCCGCTCGGCGCTGAGCCGCTTCGGCGCCTTGTGCCGCCACGCGAGCTCGACCAGCTCGACCAGCTCGACCAGCCGCACGGTCGGGATCCGTGCGATGCCGACCCGGACCGGATCCCGATCGGCTTGTCGAAGCGTCGCACCTCCTCGACGATGCCGGCATCTGCGGTGGCTGCGGCCTGCGCCTCGACTTCGGCGAGCGAGAGCATCACGTGGTCGCCGTCCTCGTCGATCGAGGCGAAGCTCTTGCCTCGCACCGCGAAGGCGGGCATGCGGAAGTGTGTGTCTTCCGTCGTCTCCGGCAGCGCGAGCCAGCGCCAGACTGCGGAACTCGGCGATCTCGCTCGTCGTTCGTCCGACGCGTTAATGGGCGGAACCAAATTGGCAGATTGTGACCGCGCGCACCGACAACGGCGCTTGGCCCCGGTGGCTACGCCCCGAATCGGCCGCCGTTCCCACTGCTCAGGATCCGCGGGTGTTTCTGGGTGCCGAAGGGCTCGCTTGGGAACTCGTTGTGGGGCGGCGGTGTACCCGCGCGTCGTTGGTGTGAAGCGAACGGACTGTTCGCGCTGCGGAACTCGGCGATCTCGCTCGTCGTTCGTCCGACGCGTTAATGGGCGGAACCAAATTGGCAGATTGTGACCGCGCGCACCGACAACGGCGCTTGGCCCCGGTGGCTACGCCCCGAATCGGCCGCCGTTCCCACTGCTCAGGATCCGCGGGTGTTTCTGGGTGCCGAAGGGCTCGCTTGGGAACTCGTTGTGGGGCGGCGGTGTACCCGCGCGTCGTTGGTGTGAAGCGAACGGACTGTTCGCGTCAATAGGCGTGACGAACAGTCCGTTCACTTCGTTCACTCGAGTTCTGGGTGCTGGGTTGTTGGTGTGAAGCGAACGGACTGTTCGCGTCAATAGGTGAGGCGAACAGTCCGTTCGCCTCAGACCCATCACCGGCATTGCCCGGCCCCGCGAGGGCGTGTTAAGGGCCTTGGTGCTTCGAGGCACGAGCGGCGCCGTGACAACGCCGCATCCCGGGGAACCGACATGACGACTAGACGCGCTCGTGGGCTTTGACGTGCGGAAACGGTGGTTCTATCAGTGGTGTTCCGGTGGTTGGTCGGCGGTGAAGTTCTCTGCGGCGAAGGTCAGCAGGTAGGGCAGGCCGATGCGGGCGTTGCGCCACGTGTGCCATTCGCCCGGTTCGGTGCGCACCGCGACGTTCGCACCGTTAGCGGCGAGCTGGTCGCCGAGCCGGTAGGCGAGGTCGACGTCGGAGTGCGCGACGACACCGGCGTGCAGCATCACCGAGAGCGGTCGCGTCAGCGGCAGCGTCGGGAGGTACTCGCGCGGGGTGTTGGCGCGCAGCAGGTCGGGGTGGCCGTCCAGCAAGGTGGTTTCGGGGTCGTCGTAGGGCTCGCTGGCCAGGATCACCGAGTAGGTGTTCTGGTTGCGCAGCGCCAGGTTCAGCGCGCAGAACGCGCCGCCGCTCATCCCGCCGATCGCCCGGTCGCCCCGGTCGGGGAGCGTGCGGAACCGGGCGTCGATCGCTTGCGGCACGGTCGTGGTCAGGTACGACTCGAGCTGCGGGCCGCCCGGCACGTTCAGGCACTCCCAGTCGGTTCCGGTGCCCGCGGTGGCGTCCACCGCGACGACGATCATCGGCCCCACGGCGCGGGCGTCCGACAGCGACTGCAGGGTCTGCACCGCGCCACCTGGGCCGAGCCAGTCGTCCGGGCCGCCGCTGGGGTAGCCGTGCACGAGGTAGACCACCGGATAGCGCTCATTGGCCCGCGCTGGGTCGTCGTATCCGGGCGGCAGTAGCACCCGGGTGCGGCCGGTCGGGATGCCCAGCCGCGGATCGGGCAGCGAGACGTCGGTCACCCGCACGCCGCCCGGCACCAGGTTCGGCTGCACCGCAGTTGGTTCGGTGTCGCTGTTGCCGCCGCTGGCGAGCATCAGCAACCGACCGAGGTCGTCGAACGACCGAACGTAGCCGACGTAGCTGTTGACCCCGGCCGCGCACGTCAGCAGCGCCAGCAGAACCGGGACGGAATAGGCGATTCTGCGCAATTTTCGCCGCTTCACGACCACGATCGCGCCGATGGTCAGCACTGCGAGCATCCCCACCAGCACCACGGACTCCAGTGGACTGCGCCCGCCCGCCTGTTCGGTGACCGAAGCGGGGAGCTGCGGTCCCGTGCCTATGCCACTCGTCAATGCCACCCGCACGAAGACGATTATTACCCATCGGGTGGAATCGCTGTGCTGTCCGGCGATTTCGTCCGTATGAACCGGTTTTCCGGTTCGTTCCGGCAAAATCCCCGGTACGCTGGCGGGCGTTTACATTGGTCGGTGTCGGGATGATGGGAGGTTGCCGGAAATGCGGTGGTTGGCCGATTTCTGTGCGGATCTCTCACTGATCGACTTTTGGCCGGTGCGCACGCTGCTGCTGGCCGCAGCGCTGCTGTTGCTCGTGGTGCTGGTGTGGCGGTTCCGCGACCGCGCTGCGCGCTGGCTGCTCGTCCCGCTCGTCGTGGCCGCGCTCGCGCTGAACGCGTTGGTCGGGGTGAACGCGTACTTCGGCTACTACCTGACGCTCGCCCAGGCGCTCGGGGTGGCTGAGGAGAGCGAGGGTTCGCTGGCGATGCTCAACGCCCAGATGGCACCTCCGGCGTCCGGCATCGTGGTCACCGTCGACATCCCGGGCCGGGCCTCGGGATTCCAGGCACGCCCGGCCAACGTGTACCTGCCGCCCGCGTGGTTCGCCAGCCCGCGGCCGAGGTTGCCGGTGATCGTCCTGCTGCACGGCACTCCGGGCAGCCCGACGGACTGGCTGGACGGCGGAGCGGCGCAGCGGACCGCCGACGGGTGGGCGGCCCAGCACGGTGGCGTCGCGCCGATCGTCGTGATCCCCGATGTCAACGGCGGCGTCTTCGCGGACACCGAATGCGTCGACAGCGCACGCGGCAACGCCGAGACCTACCTGACCGAGGACGTCCCCCGGTTGGTGCAGAGCAGGTTCCTCACCCGCGATCCCGGACGGGACTGGGCGGTGGCGGGGCTCAGTGAAGGCGGCAGCTGCGCGATCATGCTCGCGTTGCGCCGTCCCGATGTGTTCGCGACTTTCGGGGACTTCGGCGGCTTGCTCGGCCCGCGCGATGGCGACGTGAACGACCCGGCGGGGGCTGCCGATGCGTTGTTCGGCGGCTCGCAGCAGGATTTCGACGCCCACGAGCCGTCCTGGCTGCTGACCCACCGCAGGTTTCCCGGACTGCACGGCTTCTTCGTGGTCGGCGACAACGACCCGGAACCGCGAGCGGCCGTGCACCGGCTAGCCGAGCTGTCCCGCCTGGCTGGGATCGACACCGAGCTGGTGATGATCCCCGGCGGCGAGCACACCTTCGACGTCTGGCGCACGGCCTTCGCCGACGCCCTGCCGTGGATCTCCCACCGGCTAGGCCTGAACCCAGGATGATCTGTTCGCCAGGGGAGTTTTGCGTGGCGGTGCGGGTGGCGGACCCCAGACGCCATCGACGTCTGAGAACCCGCGGCGGTGCGAGCCGCGTAGTGGGCCAGGCAGCTGCGCTTCAAAAGACAAAGCGCATCCGTGAGTGTTTCTGGGGGCTACGGCAGGCTATGGCACCGGAAAGCGCTCACGGGACTTGAGCGGCCGAAACCGAGGCCGTGCAGGATTTTGCTCGACGTAAACGGCAGGCTGCGCAACCGTCGTTCACCGTCTACCCGATCCCGGCCATCATCGACGTGTCACCGATGCCGATCTCGCTGCAGGAGTTCCCGCACCCGGATTCGCCGTACCGCCTGAACGGAGTCGGCGAGCCGCCAATCTTGTCGTCCACCCCGGCGATCGTCAACGCGTTGCGTGACGCGACTGGTCTGGCGCTGGGCCGGGTGCCGGTCCGCCCGGACGACATCGCGCTGGCCGCGCCGCGCGCGTGAGCGAATCTTCTGGTTATTACCGGAATATTCGCTCACGACCCCGCTCTGAGTGGTGATACCGGTTGTCACCGGCGCAAGCGCTCACGAACCGATCGGAGCGCGGCCGGCGCCGGGTGTACCGGCGGGGGCCTGCGCGACCGTCAGCCACTGGCGCGCGGTGTCGCCGACGGCGGTGATCGCCAGGTCGTCGCGGTGCCGACGCTGCGTCACCAGAAGGCAGAAGTCCAGCGCCGGGCCGCTGATTCGGGTCTGCGGCGGCGCACCCGGGACGGGAATATCCTTGGCGCTGAAGGAGAATCCGAAGGTTCGCACGCCCAGGTGCGCGATGCGGCGCAGCCGCGGCGGTGGGTTCGCGCGTGACGCCGAGGGCGTCGGCGACGCCCTGGCCGTGTGCCCAGGTCTCCGTGATCCGCGCGGTGGCCATCGACGCGGGCTTCATCGGCGGCCCGTTCCAGACCAGGCGACCGTCGGCCGGGTCGGCGGTGAGCACGGCCAGCAGCCGGTCGCGTCCCGCGCGCCAACGCGCGAGCAGCTCGCGGGTTCCGCAGTGGTCCCACAGCAAGGCCTGTGAAGCGGCCTCCGGTCAGGCGGCGTGGAAAACCGGCACGGCTTCGCCGTCCTCGTGCCGCTCGAAGCCCACGCCGAGCGCGATTCCCTCGGCGAGGTCCTCGGGGGCGACGTCGAGGATCCGGGCGTGCAGCCAAGGCCCTTCGGCGAGCTCGACGATGCCGGCGACGACGTGGCCGCCGCCGGGAACGGGCACCACGGTCCAGGTCACCAGCGTCGCGGCACCGCTCGCGGGTTCCCAGCTGAGCTCGGTGGAGCCGCAGGCCGGACACTGCGGCACGTTGGGCGCGATGACCGGCGCGCACCGCGAGCAGCGCCGGACGAGCAGTTCGCCGCGGGCGCTGCCGTCGAAGAACGCGGCGGACGCCTCGTTGCGGGCAACCGAGATCACGGTTCCTCCAGAAGGATTCAGCGATGGTCTTTTCCATAAGCGGCGGTAGCCGCTTGAGGTTCCGCTACCCGCACCGCTACGCAAACCACTTTGAAGCACTCTTTAATCGGGGGAGTTCGGGCTGAGCACGACGGTGGAGTGGTGGGCCAGGATGCCGCCGTTGCCGCTGACCAGGATCACGTCGTTGCGCGGTGCCTGCCGTTCTCCGCCGTGGCCGCGGGCCTGGATCACCGCCTCGGACAGCGGAGTCATGCCCCACATGTAGTAGGCGGACAGCTGGCCGCCGCCGGTGTTGACCGGCAGGGTTCCGCCCGGCGCCAGCGCGCCGGAGGCGGCGAACTCGCCGCCCTCGCCCTTGGCGCAGAAGCCGTAGTCCTCCAGCGTGATCAGCACCGTGAAGGTGTAGCAGTCGTACAGCTCGACGACGTCGACGTCGGAGATCGACAATCCGGCCATCTTCAACGCGGCCGGACCGGCCTGCGCCGCCCCGCTGACCAGGCCGAATTGGCTGCCGCGCGCGGCCGGGTAGTTGGGGTGGCACTGCGCGAAGCCGAGCACGTGCACCGGCGGTTGCCGCAGGTCGGCGGCGCGGTCGGCGGAGGTGACCAGGACGGCGATGCCGCCGTTGCTGACCAGGCAGCAGTCCAGCATCCGCAACGGGTCGGCGATCATCCGCGACGCTTGGTGGTCGGCGAGCGTGATCGGTTCCCGCAACTGCGCCAACGGGTTGCGCGCGGCCCACTCGCGCTGTGCCACTGCGATCGCGCCGAGCTGCTCGGAGGTGGTCCCGTAGGTGTTCATGTGCCGCCGGGCCGCCTGAGCGTACATGGCGTTCACACTGGTCAGGCCGCTTGCGCCGAGCAGGCCTTCGAAGCCGGCCAGCTTGCGCCGCCCGGTGTAGGCGGCCGCGCTGCCCTTGTCGGGCTGGCGGGGCGCGTCGGCGAACACGCACACGACGGTGTCGGCTATGCCGGATTGCACGGCCATCGAGGCGTAGGCGAGCATCGAGCCGGCCGACGAGCCGAACGCCTGCATCTCGGTCAGCAGCCGCATGTCGCGGACCTGGAGTTCCTGCTGCAGCGTCCAGATGTCGACGCCGCCGGACACACCGGAGTTGGCGAGGATGCCGTCCACATCGGACAGTTTGAGCCCGGCGTCGGCGACGGCGGCCCGCACGGCGTCCGCGGCGAACTGCCCCGCCGTGCGGCCGTAAACCTTGCCCAGTTCGGTCATGCCCAGACCGGCGATCACCGGCTGGCGTCCTGGGGAGACCGTCAACGCTGCCTCCTCTGCGCGGTACCGGAGTTATTTCGGACCGCTGTGGTCCAAAATCTCCCCATCATGATGACGCGCCCGCCCCCCACCACGCAAGACACCGCACTGACCGCAATTTCAATGGAAATCGACGCCCTGGTTTCAATGAGCGTTTTTGCAGCCTCTTCTTGCGTTGCGGTGCGGGTCGCGGACCTCAGCGGTCTTCTCGGCTGTGGCATCCCGGACTTGTGTATGGACCGATACGCGGCGTCCGGGCTGTTCTCGCGAGAAGGCAGCTGAGAACCCGCAGCGATGCCGGTTGCGGGGATGGGCTACGCGTCTTCGGTGCATGCGACGACCTTGCGTCGTGGGACTTCCAGCGTCGTGGCTGCGGATCGACCCGGACGAAAAAGGCTTGAAATTGCGGATCTTCGGCGCGGCGGGCCACGACACGCCGAAGGTTGTGGATATCTCCCGCAATTTCCATTGAAACTGGAGTCAGGTCACCCGGCGGTTGCCAGTTCGGGTGCCGGGGACTCGGCCGAAGCGAGCAGGCCTCGGCGGGCCAGTTCCGGGTGCACGCCTTCGCCGAACCAGTACGCCTCTTCCAGGTGTGGGTAGCCGGACAGCACGAACTCCTCGATGTCCACCGCGTGGTACTCCTCGATCAGGTCCGCGACCTCGGCGTGGCTTCCGACGAACGCGGTGCCCGCGCCGCCGCGCAGCAGCCCGACACCCGCCCACAGCCCGGGGTGGATCTCCAGCTCCCGCGCGTCGCCGCGCAGCAAACCGCCGTGCAGGGCGGCCATGTTTCGCTGGCCGACGGATTCGGTGGTCGCGAACTTCGCCTGGGAGCGGGCCACGTCGACCGGATCCATCTGGTCGACGAACTTCTGCGCGGTGGCCCAGGCCTCGGCGCTGGTGTCCCGGGTGATGATGTGGGCGCGGATGCCGAACCGCAGGGTGCGGCCCTCGTCGGCGGCGAGCTCGCGCAGCCGCTGCACCTTCCGGGCCACCGCACCCGGCGGCTCGCCCCAGGTCAGGTGCACGTCGGCGTGGCGCGCCGCCACCGGCAGGGCGGCGTCCGAGGAACCCCCGAAGTACAGCGGGGGCTGCGGGTCCGGCGCCTCGAACGCGGTGGCACCGCGGAGCTGGTAGTGCTCGCCGTCGAAGTCGAGCGCCTCGCCGGTGAAGATGCCGCGCAGCGCGGCGAGGAACTCGTCGGTGCGGGCGTACCGCTGGTCGTGGTCCAGCCAGTCGCCGTAGCGCTGCTGCTCGACGGATTCGCCGCCGGTGACGATGTTGAGCAGCAGCCGCCCGCCGGAGACCCGCTGGTAGGTGGTGGCCAGCTGGGCCGCCAGCGTCGGCGTCAGCGAGCCGGGCCGGAACGCCACCAGGAACTTGATCCGCTGGGTGCGGGCCAGCAGCGCCGCCGTGGTGATCCAGGCGTCCTGGCACCAGGTTCCGGTGGGGGTGAGCATTCCGGTGAAACCGAGGTGCTCGGCGGCCTGCGCGACCTGCGCCAGGTAGTCGATGTCGGGCTGACGCGGGGTGTCGGCCCCGGTCGGCGTGACATGCGGACGGTCCACAATGGACCTTCCGTCGCCGTGGGTGGGCAAGAACCAGTGCGTGGTGACGCTCATGCGTGTTCTCCCGGATTCCTCGGAGTCTGCTTGTCGTCCAGCGAAGCGGCGTAGTCGTGTCAGACGGCGGCGAGCTGAGGCGCGAATCGGTTGTCGGCGAACTCGGCGAATTCGAACCGGCGGGGGATCTCCTTGGCTGCCACGAACGCATCCGCGAGTTCCTGCTCAGAGCGGATCACTGCGTCGTCCAGCGGCACCGGCAGGTCCGGCCCCAGGCCGGTGGCCCGCCGGGTCACCTCGATTCGCAGCCCGGTATCCGCCGACCAGGCCTGCGCGCGCTGCTCCCGGTTGCCGTCGGCGAAGCGCTGCGCCTTGGCCAGGCGCACCAGGTAGTCGGCGATGGCGGTGTTGCGGCCCGCGTCGGCCAGCGCGGCGGTTCCCGCGACCTGGAAGCTCAGGCCGTTGGCGGTGCCCTGGCCGTCGGCGATCACCCGGGCACCCGATTCCAGCTGGATCTGCGAGAAGTACGGATCCCAGATCGCCCACGCGTCCACGGAACCCTGCTTGAACGCGCCAAGCGCGTCGGAGGGCTGCAGGAACACCAGCTCGACGTCGTCGACCGTGAGCCCGGCCGCGCGCAACGTCAACAGGATCTGGCCGTGCGCCGAACTTCCCTTGGCGACCGCGATCTTGCGGCCCCGGAGCTGGTCGCGGCCCTGCAGCGGCGAGTTCGGCAGCACCACCAGGGCATCGCTGGCGACGTTGCCCTTCGAAGCGGCGATGATCTTCATCTTCGCCCCGGCTGCGGCGGCGAACAGCGGCGGCGTGTTGCCGACGCCGCCGAGGTCGATCGCGTCCGCCGACACCGCTTCCAGCAGCGGCGGACCGGACGGGAAGGTCGCCCACTGCACCGCGTACGGGAAGTCGTCCAGACCGGCCGACCGCAGCAGGGAGCGGGAATTGCCCTTCTGGTCGCCGACTCGCAGGGTCACCTGCGTCAGTCGTCCGGCGTCGACGGGCGCGGGCACCGGCGCCTGGGCCGGGTCGTCCCGACCGCTCGCGCAGGCGCTGAGCAGTCCGGCAGAGGTGGTGGAAAGGGCAAGGGCAGCAAGGAAATCACGACGACGCACGGTCGATTGCTCCATCGTTGCGGGAAAACGGCACGCGGGCAGGAGAGAATAGCCCCGGAACTGCGGGGTTTGCGAGGATTCAGCGCGAGGAACTCAGCGGGGACGACAGACTGCGCTGGCCTGCCGTCGCAAATCGACGTGCAGGCGGAAGGTCAACGCGATGCGTCCGGACACGAGCACGATGCTGTCAGCCGCCTGCGGGGAAGGTCAACGACGGCTCGGTGGCTCCCACGGATCGAGAAATCCGGGTTTCACTCCTGGAACGATGCGAAGTAGGCGGCGGCCATGTCCTCGTCGCCGTGGCCGGCCGCTTCGGCCCGCCGGAACCGCTCCCGCACCGCGTCCGCGAGGTCGAGCCGCACCGAATCGCCTGCGGCCTCGGCGACCAACTCCGCGTCCTTGCCCGCGGTGTGCAACGCGAACGACGGCGTGAAGTCGCCATTGATGATGGCTGAGCCCTTGAACTGCGCGTATGCAGAATCCGTCGCCGTTCCGCCGATCGCGGACAGGAAGTCGGCGGGGTCCACGCCCAGTGCACCGGCCAGCGCCATCGCCTCGCCCACCGCGTTCGTGAGCGTCAGGATCCAGTTGTTGACAACGAGTTTCAGCCGTGTTGCGGCTGCGGCCGAGGCGTCCTCGCCGAGCCAGAGGGTGCGTTGCCCGATGGCGTCAAATAGCGGTTGCACGCGGTCGCGCACCTCGGTCGGCCCTGCGGCCAGCACGACGAGTTCGCCGCGCTCCGCCGGGAGTTTCGTGCCCAGCACGGGCGCGTCGACCAGCGTCACCCCGCCTGCGGCGGCATGTGCTTCGGCCAGACCCGCCAGTCCGATCGTGCCCATCTGCACCCACACCGCGCCCGGCGCCAGTTCGGGGACTGCCGCCTCGCCCGCCGCGACCGTGGAGGGCGCGTCCAACAACATCGTGATCAGCACGTCAGCGCCCCGGGCGGCCTCCGCCGGCGTCTCCGCGACGGTCGCGCCATCGGCCGACAGCGGTGCCGCCTTGGCGCGCGTGCGGTTCCAAACCCGGACCGGGAAACCGGCTCCCAGCAGGTTGCGCGCCATCGGGGCACCCATCGTGCCGGTGCCCAGCAAGGCCACAGAGGTCATCGAATTCTCCTACCGCCGGGGGTGAACTCATGGCGATTGTGCTACCGCTCGCCGGTTCGCGCCGCACAACTCCTAACCGCCAGAAACGGAAACCCTTCAGTTGGCTACTGTGGACAGTGATCCGCGTGCGGGTCCGCACCAGGTGCGGTGTCATGGGGGCATGCGCGAAACGATCCTGGGCAGGACCGGCATCACGGTGTCCCGGATCGCGGTGGAGCAGCCCACTGGCCAGCGGACTGTAGGCGAGCACGGGTGGCTGACCGCCGACGTCACGTTCGAGCCGGACGACTGGCGGTCGCAATCGTCGGCGTTCCGGGGCGAACCGCTGCGCCGCGAGGCGGTCGACGACGGCGAGGTTGCGGCGCGTGACAAAGGGCATTTCGGTCGGCCGGCTGGCCATCGTGTGGGTGCTGGCCCAGTCGGGAGTGCGCGTGGCGATCGTCGGTGCGCGCAGCGCGCAACATCGAGGACAGCCTCGCCGGGCGGACGTCGAACTCTCCGCCGAGGGCCTCGCGGAGATCGATCGGATCGTCGCCGACGGCGTGTCGATGGCAGGGCGCCCACCCGGAAGGCGTGGCCTGACCGGGAGCGGGCGTTCCCGGGCTCATTCCAGGCGGATCTGCCAGGTTCGGGAGAGGAACGCGATCGCGGCCAACACCCCGGCGGACAACACGCCACCGCCTTCGCCTAGGAACAGGCACACCACTGCGATGACCGCGGAGAATACGACCAACGCCATCCGCAGCGACATCAGCGCCCACAGCCGCCGCCACAGGCTAGTCTCGGTCAACCGGCGGGCCAGTTTTGGATCATCGCCGATGAGCTGCTGCTCGATCTCCCGCAGGCGGCGCCGCTCATCCCTCGGAAGCATGGCCCACCTCCAACGGCTCATCCGTCAGTTGGATAAGTATTGCAACGATGGCCCCTGGTGTGAAGGGACCATCGGCACGTGTGACAGGCGGCGCGGATAGCCTAGGTCGGCAGTCGTCGTGGCAGGGGAGTTTCCGATGGAGATCTGGGTCAATCCGGCGTGTTCGAAGTGCCGTTCGGCGGTGTCGCTGCTGGACGAGGCGGGAGTGGACTACACCGTGCGCCGGTACCTGGACGAGCCGCCGACGTCGGCGGAGCTGGCCGAGGTGCTGGAACGGCTCGGGCTGGAGCCGTGGGACATCGCCAGGACGGCCGAGCCGGTGGCGACGGAGCTCGGCCTGAAGACCTGGGCGCGGGAGCCGTCGACCCGGGACCAGTGGATCGAGGCGCTGGTGGCGAACCCGAAGCTCATCCAGCGCCCGATCATCACGGCCGACGACGGCACCACGGTCGTCGCCCGGACCCCGGAAGCCGTGCAGTCGGTGCTGCCCTGAGCGTCCTGGCGCTGCCGGAAGCTGTCCAACTCGCCGGGCATTCGGTCGGTTCTCGCTACTGCCAGCCGTGGGGGAGCGGGCTCATGCCGGTGACCGGGCCGCGCCAGGCGTAAACCCAGCACGGCTCGCCGTCGAGTTCGATCCGGCAGCGCTCGTACTCCGGTCCTTCGTACTCGTCGAGCACCGGCCAGGCGCGTTGCGGATCGCGCAGCCGGAAGACCTGTGCGGGCACACGGGAATCCTCGCCGAGCTTCAGCGCGGGATAGCCGTTGGCGGTGTCGTACAGCGCGCCGGGCAACCACGTCGGCACCGCCGGTCCGACGACCAGCGGTGCCAACAACTGCCAAGCGGTCGCGCCGTGTTGGAGCGTGCCGTAGACGGCGATGCGATCGGACACGCCCGCCATGATGCGCCGATCGTCCCCGCGACGCGACGGTGCATCCCCTCTTCCGCACGCAAAGCGGGGCGGCCGCTCGTCGCGTCCGCCCCGTTGCGGTGCCGGATCAGGCCGCCGTCGCGGCCGGTTCGCCGACCTGGAAGGCCAGCTCGCCGCCCGCCGTGGACACCCGCAGCTCGGCTCCCTCGGGCAGTTCGCCGTCCAGGATCAGGTCGCTGATCCGGTCGTCGACCGCCCGCTCGATCGCCCGCCGCAGCGGCCGGGCCCCGAACTCGGGCCGGTAGCCGCGCTCAGCGATCCAGGCCACCGCCGCCGCGTCGAACTCGACGCCGATGCCCATCGCCCGCAGCCGGCGCACGGTCTGCTCCAGCAGCATCCGGGTGATCGTGTGCAGCTGCTCGCCGTCGAGCCGCTTGAAGACCACGATCTCGTTGATGCGGTTGAGGAATTCCGGCCGGAACGCCTCGCGCAGCCGCGGCATGATCCGCTCGTCGAGCGCCGGGTCGGCGTCCGAAGCGGTGAAGCCGATCTTGCCGCCGGCGCTGGAGACGACCTCCGAGCCGAGGTTGCTCGTCATGATCAGCACCGTGTTGGTGAAGTCGACGGTGCGGCCCTGGCCATCGGTCAACCGGCCGTCGTCGAGCACCTGCAGCAGCGTGTTGAACACGTCCGGGTGTGCCTTCTCGACCTCGTCCAGCAGGATCACCGAGTACGGGTGCCGCCGCACGGCCTCGGTCAGCTCACCGGGCTCGCCGTGCCCGACGTAGCCGGGCGGCGCGCCGACGAGCCGACTGGCGGTGTGCCGCTCCTGGAACTCGCTCATGTCCAGCCGGACCATCCGCTGCTCGTCGCCGAACAGCGCCTCGGCCAGCGCCTTGGCCAGCTCGGTCTTGCCGACGCCGGTCGGGCCGAGGAACAGGAAGCTGCCGACCGGCCGATCGGGGTCGCCCAGCCCGCTGCGCGAGCGCCGCACCGCGCGGGCCAGCGCCCGCACCGCGTCGTCCTGGCCGACCACGCGCTGGTGCAGTTCCTGCTCCAGCCCTTGCAGCCGGACCTTCTCGGCGGCGGTCAGGCGGCTGACCGGCACCCCGGTCGCCCGCGCGACGACCTCGGCGATGTCCTCGGCGGTGACCTCCAAGACCCCCGCCTCGCCGGCTCTGCCGAGCTCGCCCTGTGCCTCGTTGATCTCGTCGCGCAGCGCGGACGCCTGCTCGTATTCCTCCGCAGCGACCGCCGCGTCCTTCTCCTGCTCCAGCCGCTCGATCCGGCTGCGCAGCTCGGCGCCGTCCGGCGCCACCGCCGACAGCCGCTTGCGCGCACCGGCCTGGTCGATCAGGTCGATCGCCTTATCCGGCAGGAACCGGTCGTTGATGTACTGGTCGGACAGCTGCGCCGCCGCCTGCACCGCGTCGTCGGTGTAGTGGACCTGGTGGTGGGCCTCGTAGTGCTCGCGCAGGCCCTGCAGGATCGAGACGGTGTCCGGCACGCTCGGCTCGGGCACCTGGACAGGCTGGAAGCGGCGCTCGAGGGCTGGGTCCTTCTCGATGTGCTTGCGGTACTCGTCCAGCGTCGTCGCGCCGACCACGTGCAGCTCGCCTCGGGCGAGTCGGGGCTTGAGCATGTTGCCCGCGTCCATCGCGCCTTCGGCGCCGCCGGCACCGACGACGGTGTGCAGCTCGTCGATGAAAACGATCAGCTCAGTGCTGTGCTCCGAGATCTCGTCGATGACCTTGGTCATCCGCTCTTCGAAGTCGCCGCGGTACCGGGTGCCGGCCAGCATCCCGGACAGGTCCAGCTGGATCACGCGCTTGCCGGAAAGCACCCGCGGCACCTCGCCGGCCGCGATGCGCTGGGCCAGGCCCTCGACGATCGCGGTCTTGCCGACGCCTGCCTCGCCGATGAGCACCGGGTTGTTCTTGGTGCGCCGGGAGAGAATCTCGACGGTCTGCTCGATCTCGTCGGCGCGACCGATCACCGGATCCAGCTCGCCGTCGCGGGCGCGGGCGGTGAGGTCCCGGCCGTACTGGTTGAGCGTGGGGGTGTCGCTGTCCTTGCGCGGCTGGTCTTGCTCGGTGCGGGGACGCTGGCTCGCGGCGCGCAACGCCTCGGGCCCGGCGCCAGCGGCACTGAGCAGCCGCCCGGTTTCCGAGTCGGGGCTCGCCGACATTGCCAGCAGGACGTGGTGCGGGCTGATGTAGGTGGAGCCGAGCGCGCGGGCCACCCGGTGCGCGTCGGCGAGCACCGTCCGGGCCGCCAGCGTCAACGCCACCGGCCGGTCGCCGACCGCCTCACCGGCCGCCGGGAGGTGTTCCTCGACCTGCGCTGCGAACGCGTCTACGTCCACGCCGACCTGCGCCAACTGCTCGCGGGTCGGGGTCTCGTGCGCGGCCGACCACAGCAGGTGCAGCGCGTCCAGATCGGTTTGCCCGCGGTCCCGGGCGAAGCGCGCGGCGCCGCTCAGCAGCTGCTGCGCCTGCTCGGTCATCAGCTGGGTGATGTCGATCCGGCGCGAGCCCGGTGCGGCGTCGTCGGCACCGAAGAAGCGCGCGAAGTACTCGTCGAACGGGCCGCCGGCCGGTCCGAAGAACGTCGCCATTCCTAACCTCCTCGCGACGGTGTTGCTGGCTTCCGCCGCCATCTACTTGAGTCCGATGTTATCAACCAACATCAGTCGAACCCAGGTAATTCCATCCAGTCCCACAAGTGGTGCGCGTCACCACTTGTCGCATACCGCCACGATCAATATGGTTCTCTGGAAATATTCTCTCGGCGGAATATGTGCTGATGGGGGCGGGATGGACGACAAGCTGCGGCAGCTCGACGATGGCCGGTACGAGCTGCGGTTCGAGCGCTGGCTCGCGCACGCGCAATCGAAGGTGTGGCGGGCGATCACCGATCCGGCGCAGCTGCGGGCGTGGTTCGTGGAGATCCTCGACTACGACCGCAGCCGCCTGGACTTCGCCGCCGGCGCCAACCTGGCATTCGTGCCGGAGGAGGGGCACGATCTGCCTCCGGGGAAGGGGCGGACCACCCGGTTCGATCCGCCGAACCTGCTGGAGTACACGTGGGACGCGGAGGTCCTGCGCTGGGAGCTGGCGGCAGACGGCCCGGACGGCTGCCGGTTGATCTTCACCAACATCGTCGCCGGCCACGACTTCGCCATCGCGGTCGAACCGGGTTGGCGGGCAGGCCTGGACCAGTTGGCCGAGTTCTTGGGCACGAACGCTTGATCGGCGCGAACGCTTGACGGGCGCGAACGCTTGATAGGCGCGAACGCTTGACGGGCGGGGATCGCCATATGCCCATAGGTGAACCCACGCATAAACGTGCCCAGCGTCGACGGCGCCCGGATCCCGTAGAACAACCGTGGGCGTGAGGTGAACGGACTGTGGACTCCGGTAGATGGCTCGAACGGTCCGTTCGCTCCGCACACCCCACGTAAGCTTCGGCGCAATGGCGTGAGGCGAACGGACTGTCGACTCCGGTAGACGGCACGAACGGTCCGTTCACCTCGTCCTGCGGGGCATCAGCGTTGGGCCCGCAGATAGTGGGCCTAGTAGCCCTGCCAGATGCCGTACCGGGCGGCGACGTCGTTGAACTCCGCTTCGCTGATTGGTTTCCCGTAGGTCTTGGCGGCGGCTCGCAGGGCTTCGCGGACGGGGGGGACGATCAGCAGGAAGGTCGCCGACCACGGGCCGACGCGGGGCAGTTCCAGCAGGCGGTCGCGGTCCTTGTCGTAGTCGCCGGTGCGCAGGAATGTCTCGTCGAGCTGGGCTCAGCGGTGCAGCGCGCCGTGCAGGAAGCGGGTTTTGCGTTCGTTGCCGACCAGTTCCAGCAGCTGTTCGGGCCCCAGCGCGAGTAGCTGGTCGAGTTCGGGGAACGCCCACAGATCGTCGCCGTCCAGCACGACCAGGTTGCCGCATGTGGTCACGATGGCTTGCTTCGCCTTGCGGGCCACCGGCATCCGCGTGCGCTGGGACAAGACCGCCCAGCAAAGCATTTCCACGGGCGAGGCGAACTTGACCTTGGGGTAGCCGTGCAGCCGGGCGACGACCGGCCGGAACGCCAGGTCGGCGGCGGCGATCCGGTAGAACTCGGCCAGGTCGTCGTCGAGACCGAGGCGGCAGCTCAACCGGTCGCGGATCGCGGCCAGCGCGGGCTCGTCGAGCGGGCCGGCCGAGGTCAGCTCGCAGCGCAATCCACCTTCCTCGGCGGTCAGCCGGGCACCAGCGAGCGCGCCTGCCTCGCGGACGGCGAGGGTGAGCGCGCCGTCGGAGGTGCGGTGCTCGCCGGCCTTCGGCGGGGAAGCCCCGGATGTACGCCAGGGCCGCGCCGAAGTCGAAAGGCTGCGCGGCGGCAGGGATGTCGAAGCGCGGACCGGGCTCATGGTCATCCTTCCGGTTGGACGAGGCTGGTCAGCAGCGCCAGCAGGTTCTCGCGGGGGACGCGGTCGAAGAACTCCGCGTCGACCGCGTGCACGGCGGGCAGCGCGCGTCGCACCGCAGCGTGGCCGGCGTCGGTCAGGGCGATCCGCTTCGCCCGGGTGTCGCCCGGGTCCGCGACCCGCTCCACCAGGCCCTCCTCTCGACCGCGCGCAGCACCTGACTGGTGGTCATCGGATCGGTGCCGGAGTGGTCGGCGACTCGGCGCTCGGTGGGCCGTTCTTCCTGGTTCGCCAGCCACCACGCCGACGCCAGCTCCACGAACTGCGCGCGGGTCAGGGCGTGCTCGCGGAGCGCGGCGGTGATCTTGCGCTGCCAGGCGGGGGTCGCGCGCCACCGGAGGTACCCGGGGCTGTCGGCTGGGCCTTTCCGGGGCAACCACAAGCGTGCAGATTATCTGCGCACTTGTCGTCTGCCGAGGGTGTCTGCGATGGGGATTGACTTCCAGTTAGGTCGAAGTTTCAAGCTGTCGTCGGCAGCTCAGGCAGTCTTGAAGGGGTACGGGTATGCAGACTTCGGTGGACCGCTCGGTGTTCGACGCCGCCTACGAGGAGAACACCGCTCCTTGGGTGATCGGCGAGCCGCAGCCGGCGATCGTCGAGCTGGAGAAGGCCGGCGGCATCAGCGGCGCCGTGCTCGACCCCGGCTGCGGTGCCGGTGAGCACACGATCCTGCTGACCGAGCTGGGCTACGACGTGCAGGGGGTGGACTTCTCGGCCCCGGCGATCGAGAAGGCCCGGGCCAACGCCGCCGACCAGCGCGTCGACGCCCGCTTCGACGTCGCTGATGCGCTGCAGCTGACCGGAGGGCCGTACGACACGGTGGTGGACAGCGCGCTGTTCCACGTGTTCGGGCCGGAAGATCGCGAGAAGTACGTGCGCAGCCTGCACGGCGTGTGCCGACCCGGGGCGACCGTATACGTCTTGGCGCTGGCCGATGTCGAACCCGGTTTCGGGCCGCGCATCCCCGAAGCCGTGCTCCGCGACGCCTTCGCCGGTGAGGGGTGGCGCCTGGAGGAGATCCGGCTGACCACCTACCGGGGCGTCGCGCGGGGTGAGCGGGCAGCGGTGTTCGAGGCCGAGGACGGCGCGCACGTCGACGTGCCGGCCTGGCTGGCCACCGCCACCCGCATCTGACGTCCACATCGGACCAACTGGGGATGTGGTCCCGGCCGTGCGCGGCTGGCACACTGGGTGGATGACCGAGGATTCTGCGTGCGCGGTGGCGCACGGTGAAGTTCCGGACCCAGCTACTGGTGGCCGCGCGCTGGTGGCGGTTTTTTCCTGCTGCGCTACGGCCGGGACCTCGGCTTCCGGACGTTGCTGGTCGAGCCGGACGCCGAGCGCGCGGCCGGGCTCGACGCGGTTTCGGCGGTGCCGGATCTGGGGGCCGACGCGGACGTGGTGGTCACCGACCACCACCGCCCGGAACTTGGTCCGGTGCTGCGGGACGTGTTGAAGCGCGACGTCCGCTGGGTGGGCATCATGGGCAACCCGCGCCACGTCGGCCCGCACGTGGCCGCGCTCCGGGAGCTCGGCGTCCCGGATGCCGAGATCGGGCGGGTGTGCCGGCCGATCGGCCTGAACATCGGTTCCCGCACTCCACCGGAGATCGCCATCGCGACCCTCGCGGGTCTGCTGGCCGACCGCAACGGCAAGCCCGGCGGCTTCGCCTTCTGAACGACTCTCGCTTTCCCTGGGTGACGTGATCATGCTCCGGGGGCACCCGCCGGGGCGCGGCCCGGCGCGGAGTGTTCCGGAACTGGTCGGGAGGGCGCGTTGGTGAGCGGTATCGCGTCTCGGTAACTGTCGCCGATGTCCTTTTTGGAGCGCGCGGCGGACGGTGTTCGCCGATCGCCCGGCGGTGGTCGACGGCGCGCAGCGCTACACCTACGCGGAGTTCTGGGGTCACGCCCAGCAGCTCGCCGGAATGCTTGCCGCGCAAGGAGTTCGGCCAGGTGACCCCTTCACTCTCCTGTCGCCCAACACGGACGTGCTGCTGGAGGCGCACTACGGGGTGCCGTTGGCCGGCGCGGTGCCGGTCGCGCCGAACATCCGCTTGGCCGCGCCGGAGATCGGGTTCATCCTCGAACACAGCGGCGCGAAACTGGCCATTGTGGACACCGAATTCCGGAACCTGCTCGACGAGGCGTCGAACCCGGAACACAACACCGGACAGCCGAGGAAACGCGTCCTACCCGTTGCAGCGGGAGCAGATGGCCGGACTCCAGCAACGATCAGCGACGACCGGGTGTGAGGAGGCGCGCGACGACCCTGTACGCCGGTGGCACCTCATCGCCACCGGCACCGTGCTGGGCTTCGTCGTCGGCGAAGCCCAGGTGCTGATCCTCGAACACCTCGCCTCGTAGCGGATCACTCCTCGGCGAGGGTGTCGATCACGGCCTGCCCGTACTTGGCGAGCTTCTGCTCGCCCACGCCGCTGATGCCGGCCAGCTCGTCCAGCGTGGACGGTTGCGACGTGGCGATCTGCCGGAGCGTGGAGTCGTGGAAGATGATGAACGGTGCCTTGTTCTCCTCGCGGGCGGTTGCGGCCCGCCAGGCACGCAACCGCTGGAAGACCGGCTCCGCCTCCGGTGGCATGTCCTGCGGGGCCTGCTTGGGAGCCTTGGACTTGGCGGCCGGGGCGGCGACGCGCTTGGGTTCGGTGCGCAGCATGACCTTGCGCGGGTCGTCCCGGCGCAGCACCTCGCCGCTGGATTCGGTGAGCACCAGCGTGCCGTAGTCGCCTTCCACCGACAGCAGGCGCTGGGCCAGCAGCTGGCGGATCACGCCGCGCCACTCGTTTTCGCTCAGGTCGCCGCCGACGCCGAACACGCTCAGCGAGTCGTGCCGGAACTGCTCGATCTTGGCGGTCTTCTTGCCGCGCAGGATGTCGATGATCTGGCCGGCACCGAACTTCTGGTTGCGTTCGCGGTCCAGGCGAACCACGGCCGACAGCAGCTTCTGCGCCGCGACCGTCCCGTCCCACGACTCCGGCGGAGCCAAGCACGTGTCGCAGTTGCGGCAGACCGCTGGAGAGTCCTGCCCGAAGTACGCGAGCAGCTGCGTGCGGCGGCATTCGACGGTCTCGCACAGGGCAAGCATCGCGTCCAGGTGTCGCGACACAGTCCGGCGGTGTGCGTCGTCGCCCTCGGAGAGCTCGATCAGCTTTCGCTGCTGCACCACGTCTTGGAGGCCGTAGGCCATCCAGGCGGTCGAGGGCAGCCCGTCGCGGCCTGCGCGGCCGGTCTCCTGGTAGTAGCCCTCGACCGACTTGGGCAGGTCGAGGTGCGCGACGAAGCGCACGTCGGGCTTGTCGATGCCCATGCCGAAGGCGATGGTGGCGACCATGACCAGGCCGTCCTCGCGCAGGAACCGGGCCTGGTGGGCGGCGCGGACCTCCTTGTCCAGGCCCGCGTGGTAGGGCAGCGCGTTTATCCCGTTGGCGACCAGGAACTCCGCGGTCCGCTCCACCTCGGCGCGGGAGAGCCGGTAGACGATGCCCGCCTCGCTGGCGTGCTCGGTGCGCAGCAGTTGCAGCAGCTGCTTCTTCGGGTCGTTCTTCGGCACGATCCGGTACTGGATGTTCGGCCGGTCGAAGTCGGCGACGAAGTGCCGGGCCCCGGTCAGCTCCAGGCGGGTGGCGATCTCCTTGCGGGTCGCCTGGGTGGCGGTGGCGGTCAGCGCGATGCGGGGGATCGACGGCCAGCGCTCGTGCAGCACCGAAAGCGCCAGGTAGTCGGGCCGGAAGTCGTGGCCCCACTGCGCGACGCAGTGGGCTTCGTCGATGGCGAACACCGAAACCTCGCCGCGGTCGAGCAGGTCCAGCGTCGAGTCCAGCCGCAGGCGCTCCGGAGCCAGGTAGAGCAGGTCGAGGTCGCCGGAGACGAACGCGTCCTCGGTCTGCCGGCGCTGTTGGTAGTTCTGGGTGGAGTTGAGGAAGCCGGCCCGCACGCCGAGCTCGTTGAGTGCGTCGACCTGGTCCTGCATCAGTGCGATCAGCGGCGAGACGACGACGCCGACACCGGGGCGCACCAGCGACGGGATCTGGTAGCACAGCGACTTGCCACCGCCGGTGGGCATCAGCACGAGAGCATCGCCACCACCGATCACGTGATCCACGATCTCCTGCTGGGAGCCGCGGAAGGAGTCGTAGCCGAACACCCGTTGCAGAACCTGCTGGGCGTCAGTCACCTCAAGATCGGGGGAAGCCACGGCGCGCATTTTAGAACCTGTCTCCGACTTCGTCTTGCGTGGCGGTGCGTGGCGGAACCTCAGACGCCGTCTGGTCTCCAGGATCCCCGATTTGTGCATGTCCAATACGCGGCATCGGGGACTGGCTTCGCCAAGAGCCCCGACGGAGTGGGCACAGTCTGAGAACCAGCGGGTTTGAGTTGCCTGGGTGGGCTAAGCGGCTGCGCCGCTTCAAAGACGAAGCCAAGCAGGTTGTAGCAGCACCCCGGACTGGAATGGGGCTCCGGTGGACCCGACATGCGGCGGTGTGTCGGTGCGAGCGATGGGACTTGGTGTGACGTGCGTCCCGTCGGGGCGGTAGGGCACGCACCGGGGAATAACTCGCAGGACAGAATCGTTCGTGGAAGTAGTTGAATTTCGTACTAAAAGGGCGGGATCTGGCCAGCGAGGGAGTTCACATGCAGTTCGGGATCTTCACGGTCGGTGACGTCACAATCGACCCGACCAACGGCCGCACGCCCTCCGAGGCCGAGCGAATCAAGGCCCTGGTGCGGATCGCGCTCAAGGCGGAGGAGATCGGGCTCGATGTCTTCGCCACCGGCGAACACCACAACCCGCCCTTCGTGCCGTCCTCGCCGACGACCATGCTCGGCTACGTCGCGGCCCGCACCGAGCGGCTGATCCTGTCCACCTCGACCACGCTGATCACCACGAACGACCCGGTCAAGATCGCCGAGGACTTCGCGATGCTGCAGCACCTGGCCGACGGCCGGGTCGACCTGATGATGGGCCGCGGCAACATCGGGCCGGTGTACCCGTGGTTCGGCCAGGACATCCGCCAGGGCATCCCGCTGGCCATCGAGAACTACCACCTGCTGCACCGGTTGTGGCGGGAAGACGTGGTCGACTGGGAGGGCAAGTTCCGCACCCCGCTGCAGTCGTTCACCTCGACCCCGCGGCCGCTGGACGGCGTGCCGCCGTTCGTCTGGCACGGCTCGATCCGCAGCCCGGAGATCGCCGAGCAGGCCGCCTACTACGGCGACGGCTTCTTCCACAACAACATCTTCTGGCCCCAGGAGCACACCCAGCGGATGGTCGAGCTGTACCGGCGGCGGTTCGAGCACTACGGGCATGGCTCGGCGGACCAGGCGATCGTCGGCCTCGGCGGCCAGGTGTTCATGCGCAAGAACTCCCAGGACGCGGTCCGCGAGTTCCGGCCGTACTTCGACCACGCGCCGGTGTACGGCGGCGGGCCGTCGCTGGAGGAGTTCACCGAGCAGACGCCGCTGACGGTGGGCAGCCCGCAGGAGGTCATCGACCGGACGCTGGGCTTCCGCGAGTACGTCGGCGACTACCAGCGCCAGCTGTTCCTGATGGATCATGCGGGGCTGCCGCTGAAGACCGTCCTGGAACAGCTCGACCTGCTTGGTGACGAGGTCGTTCCGGTGCTGCGCAAGGAATTCGAGTCGATGCGGCCCGCGCACGTGCCGGACGCCCCGACGCACGCGTCGCTGCTGGCCGCGAAGGAAGCGAAGAAGGCGAAGGCAGCGAAATGAGCGAACGGAACCTGGTCGTGCTCTCGGCGGGCCTGAGCCAGCCGTCGTCGACGCGGCTGCTGGCCGACCGGCTGGCCGCGGCGACCGGCCGTGCGCTGGCCGGCCCGCCGCAGATCGAGGTCGTGGAGTTGCGCGACCACGCCAAGGACGTGGCGAACAACCTGGTCACCGGCTTCCCCGGCGGTGAGCTGCGGAAGGTGCTCGACCAGGTGGCCGCGGCCGACGGGCTGATCGCGGTGACGCCGATCTTCCAGGCGTCCTACAGCGGGCTGTTCAAGTCGTTCTTCGACGTGGTGGACAACGAATCGCTGGTCGGCAAGCCGGTGCTGATCGGCGCCACCGGCGGGTCGTCGCGCCACTCGCTGGCGCTGGAGCACGCGATGCGCCCGATGTTCAGCTACCTGCGGGCGGTGGTCGTGCCGACGGCCGTGTACGCGGCGTCGGAGGACTGGGGTTCATCGGGCGACGGCGCGGCCCTGGCCGACCGGATCGACCGGGCGGCGAGTGAGTTCGCGGCCCTCGTCGACCGCCGCCCGGCCCCGCCCCGGCCCGATGCCTTCGACGAACCGATCCCCTTCGAGCAACTCCTGTCCCAGACCCAGAACTGAATCCGCACGCAGCCCGCGTAGCGGCGCGCTCGCCCATCCCGCCGCCTCGGCTGCTCGGTTTCCCGAAACCAGAACTGATCTCCCTTCACACTTCACCCGAACGTGGGGTGCGGGCGGAATGCTCGTCTGTGGTGCCCTTTTTGCGTGCGCCGCCGGATAACGTGGCGAGCATGAGTGAGCGGATTCCGGGGGCCGAGCGGGCGGGGTTGGCCGGCGATGTCGCGAGGTTGCGCGGCGAGGGCGTCGAGATGGTCGAGATGTCCTTTGTGGACAACGCCGGGAACGTCCGGGTCAAGGCGGTTCCGCTGGACCGGTTGGTCGCCGCGGCGCGGTACGGCGTCGGGGCCTCGCCGTGCTTCGAGACTTTCACCTTCGACGACGCGATGGTGCGGGGCCGCTACCTCGGCGGACCGGACGGCGACCTGCGGCTGATGCCCGACCTCGACCGGCTGGTGCGGTTGGCGGCGCTACCGGGCTGGGCATGGGCACCTGCCGACAAGTTCGGTCAGGACGGGCAGCCGTTCGTCGCCTGCCAGCGGGCGTTCGCGGCTCGCCAGGTGCGGGCCGCCGCGGATGCCGGACTGACCGCCCTCGCCGCCTTCGAGCACGAATGGGCGCTGGGCGCACCCGACGCGGAGGAGTTCGTCCCGGCCTTCACCGGGCCCGGCTACGGCCAGGTGCGCCTGGAGGCGACGGCCGACTACGCGCTCGAACTGGTCGCCGCGCTGCGCGAGCAGGGGCTTGACGTGCAGCAATTCCACCCCGAATACGCGCTCGGCCAGCTCGAATTGTCCGTGGCAGCCAAGGATCCGCTCGGTGCCGCCGACGACGCCCTGCTTGTGCGGCACACCGTGCGCGCGGTCTCGCGCCGCCACGGCTGGCGCGCGAGTTTCGCGCCCTGCCTGGTGCCCGGCGGGGCGGGCTCCGGCGCACATCTGCACCTGTCCGTGCACGGTGCGGACGGCAACCTGCTCGCGGACGGCCCGGGGCGCTACGGCCTGCGGCCTCCCGGGGAGGCGTTCCTGGCCGGTGTGCTGCGGGAACTCCCCGCGCTACAGGCGATCGGCGGCGGCAACCCGGCGAGCTTCCTGCGGCTGGAGCCGTCCCGCTGGGCCGGGGTGTGGCAGGTGTGGGGCAGGGAGACGCGGGAGGCGGCGCTGCGGCTGATCACCGGCACGACCGGCACCGAGCAGTGGGCCGCGAACGCCGAGGTGAAGTGCTTCGACGCCACCGCGAATCCGTACCTGGTCGTCGGCGCGGTGCTGGCGGCGGGGCTCGCGGGCGTGCGCGAGGAACTGCGGCTGCCCGCGGAGATCACCGGCGACCCGGCGGCCCTGTCCGACGACGAACGCGCTGCGGCGGCAATCAACCGGCTGCCCACGAACGCGGCGGAAGCGGCCGATGCGCTGGAGGAGTCTGCGGTGCTGGCGGACGCTCTGGGCAAGGAACTGCACGACGCGATGCTCACGGTTCGCCGAGCCGAGGCGGAGCGATTCGCCGACACCTCGCCTGCGGAGCTCGCCGCGCTGACCCGCTGGCGTTGGTGATCGGTGGTGTGTGGGCCGGGTCGGGGGCATGATCATTTTTCTTGATCGTTGTCAGCGGGTGATTTCGAGGTTGGTCAGCACGAGCAGGGCTCGTAGTAGGCGGGTGGCGTTGTGGGTGTGCATGCGTAGGCGGGTGAGGATGCGCCAGTTTTGACGTCGGCGAGCGAGCCCAGTTCATGGGTGCGGAGTTTCGTGGTTGAGCTTGCGGTGGAAAACCGTTGCCGGAAGGTGGTTTCGCCGATGATCTCCGGTGGAGTGCTGTCCGCCATGCGGCGCTCACGTCGGCCGAACGCGGTGCGCAAGTATGCTCGCTGTGCTGGGCGAACAGGGGAGGCGGCGATGGCTGAGGTGAGCAATCCACCTGCTCGCAACACGCGCCCCCGCAACCGCCGGGCGCTGATCACCGCGGCTGCCGCAGACCTGTTCTACCGGCTCGGCTACGCGCGGGTCGGGATGAGCGACATCGCCGAGGCAGTCGGGGTTGGGTCGTCGGCGCTGTACCGGCACTTCGCGGGCAAGCAGCAGTTGCTCACCCGGGTGGTGCTCGACGAGCTCCACCCGTTCAGCTCGATCGCCGCGCAGGTGGCCGACCGGGACCTCGACGAGGTGGTCGCGCAGCTCGCCGCCGCCGCGCTGGACCACCGCCAGCTGGGCGTGCTGTGGCAGCGCGAAGCCCGGCACCTGCCGGAGGATCAGCGCGACGTGCTGCGTGAAGAGCTGCGCGGCGTCGCCAGCGGGCTAGCCGAGGTGGCGCGCGCCTTCCGGCCCGAGCTGACCGGGGAGGACGCCCGGTTCCGCGCGTGGTGCATGTTCAGCGTCCTGACCAGCCCTTCCTACCACCAGGTGGACCTGCCCCGGCGCGAGTTCGAGCAGCTGCTGCGGGCCACGGTGGTCGTCATCGGGACGCAGCCGCCACAGCGGTTCGCCGACCACCGCGCGGCCTACTCCGACCAGCGGTCCGCCCTGTTCGCCGGGCGCGCCTCCCGGCGTCGGCTGCTGCTGTCCGCGGCGATGCGGCTGTTCTCCGACGCCGGCTACACCGAGGTGACGACCGAGGACGTCGGCGCGGCGGCCGGCATCGCCGGGCCCAGCCTGTACAACTACTTCGCCAGCAAGCAGGAACTGCTCGGCACCGTGATCACCCGCGGCAACGCGTGGCTGGAGGTCGAGCTCGAACGGATCCTGGCCAACACCCCGGCCGCCGACGACGCGCTGCGCGAGCTGCTGCGCTCCTACATCACGTTCGCCTTCGACCACGGCCGGTTCATCGACATCCTGGTCAGCGAGGTCAACCACCTGCCGGACGCGGAGCGGCACCGGGCGCGGCAGACCCAGCACGCCTACGTCGCCGAGTGGGTCGGGCTGCTGTGCGAGGCGCGGCCGGAGCTCGACCCGGTGCGTTCCCGGATCCTGGTGCAGGCGGCTTTGACGGCGGCCAACGACATGGCTCGCACCGGCTCGGTGCGCGACGTCGATGCGCTGTCGCGGATCGGGTCGGCGCTGATGCTGGACACCCCGGCCTCGGCCGTGTGATCGACCACCGTTGCCCTAGCCTGCTACCAGCTATTCACTTAAGCCTCAATCTCTGCAGCAGGCAGGTTTGTGTGGATCGGGGATGGGCTAGGGGTTGCTCACTTCGAGATTGACTTCGAAGGGCGGGCCGAACTACGCTCCGCGAAGAGTTGGTCTGCTCCCGCGTGCGCACCCAGCGCTAGAATGACCAGTTGGCCTCGTGCGCCGCGTGATGACCGCGTCCGAGCCTGGAACGCCGCGGGTGGGCGGCCGACACTGGAGCTGAGCAGGTAACGAGGACGGGTTGGTTGCATGAGCAGCGCGACGGAGCCGGTCGGTCAGCCGCCGGTTGACGTGCCGGACATCCACACGACCGCCGGCAAGCTGGCGGATCTGTACCGGCGGAATGATGAGGCGGTGCACGCCGGCTCGGCGCGCGCGGTTGCCAAGCAGCACGCGAAGGGCAAGAACACCGCCCGCGAACGCATCGACATGCTGCTGGACCCGGGTTCGTTCGTGGAGCTCGACGAGCACGCGCGGCACCGCTCCACGAACTTCGGCATGGACGCGAACCGCCCCTACGGCGACGGCGTGGTGACCGGCTACGGCACCGTCGACGGCCGCAAGGTGTGCGTGTTCTCCCAGGACTTCACCGTCTTCGGCGGGTCGTTGGGCGAGGTGTTCGGCGAGAAGATCGTCAAGGTCATGGACCTGGCGCTGAAGACCGGCTGCCCGCTGATCGGCATCAACGATTCCGGCGGCGCGCGCATCCAGGAGGGCGTCGCCGCGCTCGGCCTGTACGCCGAGATCTTCAAGCGCAACACCCACGCCTCCGGCGTCATCCCGCAGATCTCGCTGATCATGGGCCCGTGCGCGGGCGGCGCGGTGTACTCCCCGGCGATCACCGACTTCACCGTGATGGTCGACCAGACCTCGCACATGTTCATCACCGGCCCGGACGTGATCAAGACGGTCACCGGCGAGGACGTGACCTTCGAGGAGCTCGGCGGCGCGCGCACCCACAACTCGCGCTCCGGCAACGCGCACTACCTGGCCACCGACGAGGCGGACGCCATCGCCTACGTCAAGGAGCTGCTGTCGTTCCTGCCCAGCAACAACCTGGCCGAGGCGCCGGTGTTCGAGGGCACCGACACCGACGCGGGCACCGGCTCGGTCGCCGAGTCGATCACAGACGCCGACCGCGAGCTGGACGCGCTGATCCCGGACTCGCCGAACCAGCCCTACGACATGCACGAGGTCATCTCCCGCGTCGCGGACGACGAGGAGTTCCTGGAGGTCGGGGCGCTGTTCGCACCGAACATCATCACCGGCTACGGGCGCATCGAGGGCCACCCGGTGGGTGTGGTGGCCAACCAGCCCACCCAGTTCGCCGGCACCCTGGACATCGACGCCAGCGAGAAGGCCGCGCGGTTCGTGCGCACCTGCGACGCCTTCAACATCCCGGTGCTGACCTTCGTGGACGTACCGGGCTTCCTGCCGGGCACCGACCAGGAGTGGAACGGCATCATCCGGCGCGGCGCGAAGCTGCTGTACGCCTACGCCGAGGCGACCGTCCCGCTGGTCACCGTGATCACCCGCAAGGCCTACGGCGGCGCCTACGACGTGATGGGCTCGAAGCACCTGGGGGCCGACGTCAACCTGGCGTGGCCGACCGCGCAGATCGCGGTGATGGGGGCGCAGGGCGCGGTGAACATCCTGCACCGGCGGCAGCTGGCGGAGGCGGCGGACAACGGCGAGGACGTCGAGGCCGTGCGCGCGCAGTTGCAGCAGGAGTACGAGGACACCCTCTGCAACCCGTACGTGGCCGCCGAACGCGGCTACGTCGACTCGGTGATCCCACCGTCCTACACCCGCGGGTACGTGGCGCGGTCGCTGCGGATGCTCCGCGACAAGCGCGCCAGCCTGCCCGCGAAGAAGCACGGCAACATCCCGCTGTGACGTCGTCCCACCCGCGAGGAGGTGCCCGATGAGCCACGACGTGACGCCGGACCAGCGACCGGTGCTGCGCATCGTGCGCGGCAATCCCGACGACGCCGAGATCGCCGCGCTGACCGCGGCGCTGACCGGCCTAGCCGCCGCGAAGTCCGTGGCGCAGCCGAAGCAGCGGCCGATGTCGCTGTGGGGCGACCCGGCCGCTGCGCTGCGGCACCCGGCGGTCCCCCGCCCGCTGCGCCCCGGCCCGCACTCCTGGCGCGCTTCGGCCCTGCCGGGCTGATGTCGTTGCCCGCCAACAAGATTTCGCCAGCCGTCCGGCGTCGCGCCGGGAAATGAGGAGTTGACCACTGTGGACGTGACGTCGATCAGCAAGGTCCTGATCGCCAACCGCGGTGAGATCGCGGTGCGGGTGATCCGCGCCTGCAAGGACGAGGACATCGCCTCCGTCGCCGTCTACGCCGAGCCCGACGCCGACGCGGTGTTCGTGCGGCTGGCCGACGAGGCCTTCGCGTTGGGCGGTTCGACACCTGGTGAGTCGTACCTGAACATCGACAAGATCATCGACGTCGCGAAGCGCGCGGAAGCCGACGCGGTGCACCCCGGCTACGGCTTCCTGTCGGAGAACGCCGAGTTCGCCCAGGCGGTGCTCGACGCGGGCCTGATCTGGATCGGGCCGTCGCCGCAGTCGATCCGGGACCTCGGTGACAAGGTCACCGCCCGGCACATCGCGACCCGCGCCGGGGCGCCGCTGGTGCCGGGGACGAAAGACCCGGTGGCGGGCGCCGACGAGGTCGTCGCTTTCGCCGAGGAGCACGGGCTGCCGGTGGCTATCAAGGCCGCCTTCGGCGGCGGCGGTCGGGGCCTGAAGGTCGCCCGGACGCTGGAGGAGATCCCCGAGCTGTACGCGTCGGCGGTGCGCGAGGCCGAGACGGCGTTCGGCCGCGGCGAGTGCTTCGTGGAGCGCTACCTGGACCGGCCGCGCCACGTCGAGGCGCAGGTCCTCGCTGACCAGCACCGCAACGTGGTCGTCGTGGGCACCCGTGACTGCTCGCTGCAAAGGCGGCATCAGAAGCTGGTCGAGGAGGCCCCGGCGCCGTTCCTCAGCGACGAGCAGCGCCGCACCATCCACGAGGCGGCGCGGGCCATCTGCGCCGAGGCCGGCTACTACGGCGCGGGTACCGTGGAGTTCCTGGTGGGCTTGGACGGGACGATCTCGTTCCTGGAGGTCAACACCCGCCTGCAGGTCGAGCACCCGGTTTCGGAGGAGACCACCGGCCTGGACCTGGTCCGCGAGCAGTTCCGCATCGCATCCGGGGAGAAGCTGCAGATCACGGCCGACCCCGAGCCGCGCGGCCACTCGATCGAGTTCCGGATCAACGGTGAGGACGCGGGCCGCAACTTCCTGCCCGCGCCGGGCACCGTGACCCACTTCGTCGCGCCGCATGGACCGGGTGTCCGAGTGGACGGCGGGGTCGAGTCGGGCAGCGTAATCGGCGGCCAGTTCGACTCGCTGCTGGCCAAGGTGATCGTCACCGGCGCCGACCGGCAGCAGGCCCTGGAGCGGTCGCGGCGGGTGCTGGACGAGATGGTCGTCGACGGCATGGCCACGGTGCTGCCATTCCACCGCGCGATCGTCCGCGACCCTGCGTTCGTCGGCACCGACGGCTTCACCGTGCACACCCGGTGGATCGAGACGGAGTTCGACAACACCATCGAACCGTTCACCGGCGGTGTCGAGGCGGAGGAGCCGGAGCCGCGGCAGACGATCACCGTCGAGGTCGGCGGACGCCGCCTGGAGGTGTCGCTGCCCGCGGAGCTGGCGGTGTCCTCGGCCGCCCCGGCGGCCAAGGCGAAGCCGCGCAAGCGTTCCGCGGGCAAGTCGGGGGCCGCGGTGTCCGGCGACGCGGTGACCGCGCCGATGCAGGGCACCATCGTGAAGATCGCGGTCACCGACGGCCAGGACGTCGCGGCTGGCGACCTGATCGCGGTGCTGGAAGCGATGAAGATGGAGAACCCGGTCACGGCCCACAAGGCGGGCACGGTGACTGGCCTGTCGGCCCAGCCGGGCGACTCGGTATCCCAGGGCACCGCGCTCTGCGAGCTCAAGGACTGAACGTCCGGGGCCTTGGTCTTTTGGGCAGGCGTCGAGACTGCTCGGGAACTCGTTGTGCGGTGGTGGCGGTGGTGCATCTGGCGTCGCTGGAATGAAGCGAACGGACTGTTCACGTCAATAGGAGCAACCAACAGGCCGTTCGCCTCATCCACTTACCCTTGCTGTCCGGCTTTTGAAGTGAAGCGAACGGACTGTTCACGTCAATAGGCGTAACGAACAGGCCGTTCGCCTCATCCACTCACCGCTGCACTCGGGTTCTTGGGGTGGAGCGAACGGACTGTTCGCGTCAGTAGGTGTAACGAATGGGCCGTTCGCCTCGTCGATGCGGCTTCGCTGTCGGGTTCTTGGGGTGGAGCGAACGGACTGTTCGCGTCAATAGGCGTAACGAAGAGGCCGTTCGCCTCATCCACCCATCACCGGTGGTTGGCGCGGGGTGCCCCGGCGTTACTCAGCGGTCGAACCGTCCGCTCTTGACGGCCTGCACGAACCCAGCGACGTCGACACGCAGCGTGGGGCCATGCGGGTCCTTGGAGTCACGGATCTCGTCAAGGTCGGTTGTTAACTCTACGCAGGTTGTGGTGTTCTGACTGCGGGACGACTTGATCCATACCTTCGAGTTGGTCATTTCTTGCGCTCCATCCTGCCAATCAAGTCCGCGATGAGCCTTGCCGAATCTTCAGGACCCAGCGCCGCTTGTCGTACCATCTCGATCGCCTGTCTGTATATGCGGATGTCTGCTTCTTCATGAAGAAAAAGCCCCGACTTTCGGTTTTCTAGATGGACTGCCACCCCAGAAGGCGTTTCGATCAGGCTGAATGCCCCCTCCAGCGCGGGATTCCAGCCGATGTCCGGCCGGATGATCCGCAGTTCGATGTTCGCGCGTCGCCCGGCTTTAAGGAGGTATCTGAGCTGCTCGGTGAGAACTTCAGGGGAACCGATGACCTGTTTCAGCGCTGGCTGGCCGATCAGGGCCACGAACTGCACGGGCTTGTGGCCAGTCAGCGCTTCTCGTCGCCCGATTCGGATCGAGACACGGGTCGCAAGTTCTCCAGCGGGCAGACCTGAGGCCATGATGCCTCGGATGTAATCGGTTGTCTGCACCAATCCGGGGATCAGTAGGGGCGACACCTCGATTATCTTGGTCGCGCTTTGCTCTAGGTCGAGCAGGGCAGCGAGCTGCTGCCGATTCTCGGGGAGTGTTGTCGCCACCCAGCTCGAATCACTTGCGCCATAAGCCAAATCGATGATCTCCTCGTAGCGCTGCCCGTTAACGCCCAGCGAGGTCAAGATCTGAGCGACCTGCTCCGGCTTGGGTATCCGATCGCCAGTTTCCCATCTCGACAAGACCCCAGGGTCTCGGCCAAGCCGGGTGGCAAAGCCACGGACTGTCAGTCCTTGCTCTCGCGGAGCGCATTCCCAAGTGCCCGTCCTCTTCGGGTTCGCGTCATGATCTTCTCCGTTCGCACGCTGGTCACCTGTTGCGTCCATGATCACGGCGTTGTTGATGGTGTCATGTTGCAGCACACTTCAGTAATGACCACATCGGGTGGTTGAGACGAGAGAACATGGCGAGGAGGGGCGATGTCCATGGAATCGGAATTTGGTTCATCTATCCGACCAGTAAACCAGCTTCGGCATTTCCAGTACCGGAAGGGGTTTGTGCCGGAGTGGTGCCGGTTCGCGCATATCCGTTGCGGCGCAGGCGCTTCATTGGTCCGTTCCTGGTGCTGCCGGCTGTTTCAGGCAGACGAAGTCGAGGACTGCTCGCTGCCGGGGGAGCAGTGCCCCGGGCTGTCGGTGGGCAAGCAGGAGTGCACGGATTGCTTTGTGGCATCCCGGTTTCCGGGCCTTGCCATCCGCACGGCGATGGACGGGATGATCCCGGCGCGGATCGACACGCCGCGCGAGATGGTATCCGCGATGCTGGTGCTGCAACAGGACCTGGCGGACGAGGCGAGCCGCATTACGGCCGGTGATGTGGACACCGCACGCCTGGGCAGATTGGCCGGTGAGTCCGAGCGCTTCGCGAGTGCCCTGCGCCGCTTCGGTTGGCTGGCCGCGCAGGGCTGACGGTCACATCGACGGATACTTGAACACCGGGATTGGTGGGACGGGCTCGGGAAACGCGTCGAGCACCTCTGACTCGGCCAATATCGCGATGACCTGATCCACAGTGGATGTAGACAGCTCTGCGAGGGCGATGTGGAAGTTGTCGCCTCCGTGTCGTTCTGCAGCCAGGATCGCGGGTATTTGCCGAACAAGGGACTCGGCGCCGGAACGGGCCTTGGTCCACCACTGTTCGAAGCCGCGCAGTAGGATGCCGCCGCCCCAGATGGAGCCCGAGCTGATCCCTTGGATCAACGAGGGCACGAAATTCGCTTCCACCGTCGTGGGTTTGTGGACCTTTCCCCCTCTCAGGTACTCGTCGGGGTTGGTGCGGGTGAGGTTGATCTGGACACCCACTCCGACGGCGGAGGTGAAGTGATCCACGAACGGCTCGTACAACCGGGGCGGCAGGTCGACGTGCAGCCCGACTTGAGTCCGCAGCGTGCGACCGAAGTCGGGGTTCTCGTGGACGATGATCGTTGGCCCGGACGTCACCAGCGTTTCATGCCCGTCCCGGGCCGGTTCCTCATCGACGATGTTCAGCGACGCAACGATGTTCTGCCAGTCGTTGATGAAGTCGCACATGTCGATCGGTAGTGGTACTGATTCCATGATCGTGCGAAGTTCGTCCCGCTCCGACCATGAGATCGGGAAGCGGTTCTGCTTCAGCATGGCCAACAGCACGTCGAGGACCTCGTAGTGCTCGCCAGCATGCGCGGCGCTGGACATGAACGAATAAGTCTCTTGGGGAATGCGCTCCCGCATTCCCTGGAAAAGGGTGTCCGTCCTGTTCATGAATTCGACTTCGTTCATGATCACATTTCTCTTCGGGTTCTGCTGCACGCCGGGCCCACTCTTGGGGTAGCCGGTAACGATGCTGCCGTTTCCGTCGAGGACGACCTCGATGAAAACACCGTCCCGGACGCCGACGGTCTTCCATCGGCCGTTCGGCTGGAGCACCGGCGGGCTGTCTGGATCTTTCGCCACACCTGAATCCGGTTCAGAATGTCTGTTCGGCTCCAGCCAGGCGGGAATTCGGTTTTTCCTGGTTTCCCGACCCCGGCGAGATGGCCCCCAGCGGTCTTCGGCGGTGGATCGCCGTCGAGGGTGTGGGTCGCCCGGTCGGCCGTGATGTGCATGGATGCTGGGTCGTGGTGTGGTTCGGGCACTCCCTCCCAGGCGTCGTACGGCGTGGTGCCGAGGTGCTGTTCGAGCCATGGTCTGCCTGATCGTAGGCCTGGCGCTCGGACTCCAGTGTGACCGCTTGGGCATCGCGTGCCCGCCCTAGAAGTGCGGCACTCACGCAGTCCTAGGCCACGCACAGCTGATGATCAGGTAGACGTAGTGCGCAGTCCCCCGGATTTATCCGTGGGGTTAGCACGTCAAGTCCGATCCTGACGTGCCCAGCGGTAACCCTGCCAACGTTAGATAGCTCGGTGCTGTATAGTGCTGGGTATGGCCGTCACGCTGCGATCGAACGCGAACATCACCTTTCAGTGCGCGTTCCACGTTGTGTGGTGCCCGAAATACCGGCGCCGGGTCATCGGTGGCCGGATGGAAGAACGCTTGAAGCAGCTCATCCGGGAAGTCGTCGAGGAGAAGGGGGCGTGGCTGGTGGAGCTGGAAACGATGCCGGACCACGTTCACCTTCTCGTCGAAGTCGACCCGCAGTACGGGGTGCACAAGCTGGTCAAAGCGATGAAGGGACGTTCGTCGCGCGTGTTGCGGGAAGAGTTCCCGTGGTTGCGGTCGAAGCTTCCGACGCTGTGGACCAACAGCTACTTCGTCGCGACGGTCGGCGGCGCACCGCTGTCGGTCATCAAGCGCTACGTCGAACAGCAGAAGGCCCGGTGAGCCGATGCTGACGGGACGTCGCTACCGCTTGAAGCTCACCACCGCGCAGGCCGCCCAGTGCGAGGAATTCGGCAATATCTGCCGGGCAGTGTGGAACACCGCCCTGGAACAACGCCGCGAGTACCGGCGGCGCGGGGCGTGGATGAACTACCACGAGCAAGCCGGACAGCTCGCCGACGCGAAAACCGAGCACGACTGGTTGAAGACCGCGCCGTCGCACATCCTCCAGCAGGCGTTGAAGGACCTGGACCGGGCGTGCCGCGACCACGGCACGTTCCGGGTTAAGTGGCGCGGCAAGCAGCGTTGGAACCCGTCGTTGCGGTTCCCGATGGGCAAGCTCATCGAGGTCGAGCGGCTGAACAAGCGGTGGGGACGGGCGAAGCTCCCGAAGCTGGGGTGGGTGCAGTTCCGCATGACCCGCCAGCTCGGCGGTGCCGTGCGGTCCGCGACAGTGTCCCGCGACGGCCGGGACTGGTTCGTGTCGTTCCTCGTCGACGACGGCGCCACCACCCCACAACGGCACGCCGCACCCCACAGCGGCGTCGGTGTCGACCGTGGCGTCGCGGCAGCGGTAGCTACCAGTGACGGCAAGCTCATTGACCGCGATTTCGTCTCGCCTGGCGCGGATGAGCGTTACCGCAGGTTGCAGCAGAAGCTTTCCCGGCAGAAGCGGGGCAGCGCGAACCGTAAGAAGACGCTCGGCAAGATGCGCCGGTTGAAGCGGCGCGAACGCGACCGGCGAGCGGACTTCTGCTCGCAGGTCGCGGCCGAGCTCACCGACCGCAACGCGCTGGTCGTGCTGGAAGACCTCCGTACCCGGAACATGACCCGGTCGGCGAGCGGAACCGCCGAAGAACCCGGCCGGAACGTCGCCCAAAAGTCCGGCCTGAACCGCGCCATCCTCGACAAAGGCTGGCACAAGCTTGAACTGGCCCTGCGTAACGCTGCCCGCTATACCGGCAGCGAGATCGTGAAGGTGCCTGCTGCGTACACGTCGCAGACGTGCGCGGTGTGCCGTGCTGTGGACCCGGAAAGCCGTGAGAGCCAAGCGGTTTTTCGGTGTACCCAGTGCGGCCACACCGCGCACGCTGACGTGAACGCGGCGAAGAACATTCTCGCCGCCGGACGGGCGGTGACAGCCTGTGGAGACCTCGCCGTTAGGCGGTCCGTGAAGCAGGAACCTCAACCGGCGTTAGCGCTGGTTGGAACCCCCCGGCTTTAGCCGTGGGGAGGACGTCAACAACCGGTTTCGGTGAACTGTGGAACTGTGAATTGTGATCAGGTCCGTGAGCTGACGGACTGGCCACCGCGACGGTTCGAACGCGCTGCGCGACTGCACGAGAAGCCGCGCGTCCTGGGCGATTCCTGTACTTGCGGCAACTTGGAGTAATTCCTCCTCTTTCGCTTGACGTGCTACAGCGGGTGACGACATGGTGGCTCGTCTGGCGGTGGGGAGGGGGTGGAGCACCGGATGGCAGGCGATGTCGAGTTACCTGGGCGCGCAGGCATTGTCAAGACGCTCGTCGGGGAATGCGTGCGGCGGCGGAAGCCGCGCGGTGGTGGGGAACCCGACCGGGAACTGCCGGTCATCGTCCTGTTCGGTCCGCGGGGCAGCGGCAAGACCGCGACGCTCGCCGACATCGAGCGGAACTGCGCTCATCAGGTGCCGCACGCCTCGATCGATGTGGCCAAGCGGGCGAGGGCGCCGAGGGAGATCATCACCGAACTCCACTTCGATCTCAGCAAGAAGCACGAAGGTGTCCACCGGATCCCCTTTCGCCAGCTGGACCTTTGCCTTTTGGCCGTCGGCGCCGAGCCGGACCCGGACAACCGGGAGAAGGCGCTGGCGCAGGTCCGCGCCGCCGCTTCGGCGGACGTGGAGCTGTCCGATCGGACCCGGAGCAGCATCGAGAGCGTGATCGACGGCTTGCTGCAGGCCGGGGCACTGCCCTGGTGGTCGAAGCTGCCCATCGGCGCGTTCTTCCACGCCGTCGAGACGTTCCGCTGGCGGCGCAAGCTGGGGCGCGGGGCGGGCATCAAGCAGTCGATGCCGAAGCGGTCGGCGAAGGTGCTGGACGTCCTGGTGGATATCGGCGTCGCCGACGCCGACCTGCTGGACGAAGTGTTCTGCGCCGCGTTCCTGGCAGACCTTCGCGCCGCATACCTGAGGCGTTTCAGGTGGCGCAGGGGGAACTGCGTGGTGCTGCTGGACAACATCGACGCGGCGGGCGGGAGCCGGTTCGTCGACCTGCTGCTGAGCATCCGGGAGCGGAGCCCTCGGGAACCTGATCCGCTCGTGCTGATCGCGACCAGCCGGCAGTGGAATCCGCGGTGGGGGTCGCAGGGGAGCAGCTACCGCACCCCGGAGCAAGCCGGGCTGGCGGACTGGACGAACGGTCGAGACGTCGATCTCGGACGGGATTCCTGGTGGTACCCGGTCGAATTGCGGGATCTGACGGTGTCCGAGGTCGCCAACGTCGGTCGTACCGCGGCCGACACCACGTCGGCGCCGTTCGTGCACGAGCTGACGCGCGGTCATCCGTGGAGCACGCGCGAACTGCGTGCGACGTTGGGGGATCGACCGACCGGCCTGGCGATGCGAACCGTGCTCGAAGGCGGAGTCGAGCGCCCGTTCGCCGGCCGGGCGCGCGACTACCTGCTGCAGGACTTCGATCCGGCGCAGCGCGAAGTGCTGGTGGGAATGTCGGCGGCGCCGAACCTGGACCTGGCCACCCACGCGGGCGTCAGGGGCGGCACGGAAAGCGATGCCGGCGCCCTGCACGAGATCCGGAACCGGCTGTGGTCGGTGTTCGGCGAGCAGTTGGTGCTGCACCCGTGGCTGCGCCGGTTGCTGCTGCACGAGCTGGGGAACCGCCCAGCTGATCACCCCCAACGGTGGGCGGTGGTGCACACCCGGCATCGTGATCATCACCGCGAAAGCGGGAACGTCGCGCTGTCGCTGTACCACGCGCTCGCGCTGGAGGACCTGAACTCCGCGGTGAAGCACCTCCGGCACCAGTTCGAGCAGATCGACGCCGAAGCCGCGGTCCGGCGGTGGATGCAGCTCCTGGAACTGATCACTTCCGCGCCCAACAGGTTGTCCACCGCCCGGGAACCTCGGGACCAGGTCGAGGAGCTGGTCCGGACGGCCCCAGCGGATGCGAACCTGGCCCGCCTGGTGGCGGCCAGGTGGTTGATGTCGGACCCCTTGGGCGATCCGGACCGGTCCCTGCGAAGCATCGTGCGCAGCGAGTTCGAGCAACTGGCGAAGGAAGCCCGGGTCGGGTTCGTGTTGTTGTTCGCGGAGAGCGAGAAGTACGCCTGAGCGGCTGGGGAGGCAATCCGTGGATAGCTACGTGGAACGGTCCTGGTGGCAGCGGAACCGGCGGAAGGTCCTCGTCGCGTCCGTCGTCCTGGTGCTGGTAGCAGGTGGTGTCGTCGGCTTGGCGTGGTGGGGCGGCCGGTGCGCGGCGGGTGTCCAAGAGGTCGACGGCGAGTGCATCGGGATGACGGACGGCTCCTACAAGTTCGGTTCCGACGACCCGGCCGAGAATCCGCTGGCGGACGTGCTGCAACGGATAAAGGAGGAGAACGACCGGGTACTGGCGGAAGGCAAGGGCTACGTCAGCATCGCCTACCTCGCACCGATGAGCCTCGCCGAGGGCGACACGGTCACCCTGGAAGCCACCCGCAACGCGCTGCGGGGCGCCCATCTCGCCCAACTTCGGGCGAATCGCGAGAAGGGCGGCTGGGAGGGTGATTTCCCGTTGATCCGGCTCCTACCAGCCAACCCAGGTAGCCAGCTCCAGAAGTGGGATCCGGTGGTCAAGCAGATCCGCGCAGCCCAGTTCACCCCGGACCGGGTGGTGGCAGTGGCGGGTCTCGGGCAGAGCCACGAAAGCACCGCCAAGGCGATCCAGTGGCTGTCCGAGCAGCGCATTCCGATGGTCGGGGCCACCATCACGGCCGACATTTTCACCGATCTCGAAGCCCGTGGCGAGTTCAGCGGGTTGGTCAGGGTGTCGCCGACGAACACCGAACAGGTCCGGGCCATCGTCCAGCGCCTCTCGGACACTCGAAAGGCGATGTTGGTGAAGGACATAAACCAGTCGGACCTGCTCGCGAACAACCTCAGTTCGGCGTTCACCCGCGAATACGAGAAAGACGGTCGCGACGTCGTGCTGGCGGAGTACGACTCTTCGCGCGGCACCGCGAACATCTTCCCCGGCATGGTGCGCAACATCTGCGCCGCCCAGCCAGGTGCGATCTTCTTCTCCGGCCGCTACAACGACCTGACGTTGTTGGTGGGTGCGCTGAAGAACCGGCCATGCGGGGACCTGAACCTGCGGGTGGTGACCCTCGACAGCGTGGTGGACATCGCCGGCGTCGACGAGGTCCGCAAGAACCTGTCACCGAACACCACCCTGGAGTACACCCACCTGTCCGCGCCGCAGGCGTGGAATGCCGTTCCGGAGGCGTTCGACGGGGCGGCGACCGGGTACTTCCGCGACTCCTACCGCGAGTTCTTCGGGCTCGGCTCGACCGGCGACGGGATGGCCATCACCTCCTACGACGCGGTGGGTGTGGCGGTGACGGCAATCAACCGCGCAGCCGACAACCGGAGGGACCTGAAGTCGATCACCGCTGACACTGTTGCTGGGCAGTTGCTCGCGATGAGGGGGACCGAAGGCGTCCGCGGCGCCAGCGGTTGCATTTCCTTCGACAGCGTCGGCCACCCGGTCGACAAGGCGATTTCGGTCTTCAGACTGTCGATCGACGACACGAGCAGCTCAGCCGAAATCGTGCCCGCCGTCGTCTCGGGCTCCGGACACGTTCTGCCCGGCCGTTGCAAGACGTAGTTCAGGTAACTCGTGCAATTCCGCTGGAATTGCACGGTTTCTGGACCCGCTGGTCAGACTCGCTCACTCACCGGACGAGTGGCGGTCACCTGCCATGCTGCGCTGGATCGGTCGGCTTGGACTGCGTGAATGTGCTGCCATCTCGCCGAGCACTGCGCCAAGGTCGTTGCTGCTCAGCTCTTGCAGGCACACGAATGCCAGCCTCCCGCAGGGCCGCAGACGGACGGCGTGCACGACCCGATCATCCGGCCGCAGGACGTGTGAAGCGTGAAGGGCAGCTTTGCCATCAAGTTGGCAAAGCTGCCTTCCCCCGCGGCGATGCGGTCGATCGCGTCCAGGAGTTCGGCGTCGCGGTCCAATGTGGCCGAGCCGCCGGTCTCGACCACGTCCACGGCGAACGTGGCGCCCGAGGAGCTCAACGAGGTGGGCCCTGCTTGTCGGTCACGTGGGTGCGCAGGTCTTCGGAGGTCTGCGCGAGGTGGTCGGTCATCGCCTGCCGGGCCCGCGCCGGGTCGCCCGACTCCAGCGCGCGCAGGATCTCGGCGTGGTGCTCGATGGCGTTGTCGCGGATCTCGCGGACAGCGGAGGTCTCCCGCCGGCTCTCGATCAGCAATCGCCCGAACGGCTCGAACATCAGCGGGATGAACACGTTGCCGGTCGACTGCATCACGGTGTTGTGGAAGGCGATGTCGGCGGCGGCGAACAACTCCACATCGTCGGTGTCGGCAGCGGTGCGCATGTCGTGCAGCTGTTCCCGCAGCTGCGCGAGGTCTTCCTCGGTCCGCTTGGCGGCGGCGAGCTCGGCGGCACCGACCTCCAGCAGCCGGCGGGCGTCGATCAGGCTCTCCCACCCGAACCGGCTCGACTCGGGCGAGGTCGCGGCTCGGATCATCGGATCCAGCGCGGTCCACTGCGCGGGGGCGTTGACGTAGGTTCCGCGGCCCCGCTGGATGCGCACGACGTTCTGCACCCGGAGAGCCTTGATGGCCTCCCGAACGGTCAACCGGCTGACCGAGAACTGCTCGGCCAACTCGCCCTCGGAGGGCAGCGCCACCCCGGGCGGATGGGTACCGTCGATGATCGCGGCGAGCAACCGCTCGGAAAGCTCCTCCGGCAGCGACACCCCGAACCCCCTAACAAGACATCAGATGTCCAGAATCCAGCGACTTTAAACGTCCACCCGCACCCCGTCAAGGGTGCGCCGGTCCAATGAGGACGATTCGCGGACCCCGGCGCGGTGGGTATAGTCCGGTGAGGCTGGGGTTTTGCGGACTTGGTGGGTGGCCGGGCCTGGAGCCCGTGGCCCGGCTCGCCGCCCGGGCCGGGGTCAGCGCGCCGACCGTGCTCCGGCTGGTCGGCAAGCTGGGGTTTGCCGGGTACCCGGAGCTCCAGCAGCCGCTCAACCTGGAGGCCCAGCGTGTCCAGCAGCAGAGCGGTTGCCGTCGCCAGCTCCGCGTCGTTGTCCAGGACCGATTCGCCTGGCACGAACTCGACTTCGACGCAGCAGCCGTGCGCAGAGGCGGCCGGGTCTGCGACCTCGACCAGTCTCTTGTGGACGTCCGTGCGGTCGGCCGTTGTCCTCGCGCGCACCGTGCCGCGCGCGACGGCTTGCCCTGGAACGACATTCGCGGCCGTTCCTGCCGCCAGGGCCGTCACGCTCAGCACGACCGAGGCCATCGGGTCGACGGTCCGGCTGATCATGCTCTGCAACGCGACGATCACGTGCGCGAGCGCCACCACGGGTCGCGAGTGCGGTGCGGTGCGCGGCGTGCCCGCCCTCGCCGCGCACAGTCAGCGTGAACTCGTCCGACGAGCCGTTGACCACACCCGGCGAGGTTCGCCAGCGCCAGCTCCAGCGCCAGGGTGGGGCCCTCGCTTCCGGACACGCATGGCCGGGCGTGGATCTGGTGGCGAAGGTCCACTGCGGACTCAAGCTGGCGGGCCAGCTCCGCGCGGAACCGGTTCACCGCTGGTCCAGCCGGTAGACGCGGCGCGCGTTGTCCCGGCCGATCATGCGGACCACCCGGATCGCGTCCTTCTCCGACCACTCGCCGGCCTCGACCCACTCCGACAGCGTCTTGCGCATCGCCCGCCGCCACAGCGACGCGCCGAGGTGGTGCAGCTCCGGCGGTCCCCAGGCATCGGAGGAGAACAGGACCTTCGCGAACGGCGCGAGCTCCAGCGATTCGGCGACCACCGCCGAGGAGCGGACCCCGCTGTAGTTGACCCCGAGCCCCACGTCGAAGTACACGTGCGGGAACACCTGGGCCAGGTATCCGGCGTTGCGGTGGAACGGGTAGTTGTGCAGCAGCATCAGGTCGACCCCGGAGGGCTCGACGAGCTTGATGAACCGCGTCAGCAGCAGCGGGTCGCAGCGGTGCAACTCGACATCGGGGTCGCCGTATCCGGCGTGCAGCTGCAACGGCAGATCCCGGTCGACGCCCGACCACAGCAGGAACCGCAGTAGCACCGGGTCGTCCACCCGCGTGGCACCGGACCGCAGCCAGTTCCCGGCAGCAGCAACGACTTCCGCCTCCGACGGGCGTTCCGGGGCGAAGTCGAAGCCGTATCGGTAGGCGACGATGCTCTTGAGACCGACCGCGTCGACCGTGCGCTCCGCGAGCACCTCCGGGAACCGCGACGGCAGCTCGGCCGCGCCCACCCCGGTGCGCGCGAGGTCCTCCAGCACCGCCTCCAGGCGTACGACCTCGTCGGCCCGGACGCCGGAGGCCGACGCCATCTCGTCGGGGGCGAGGATCTCGTCGCCCTTGTACCCGGTCTCGACCAGGTAGTGCCCGATGCCGCTGGCCGCCAGCAGCCGCCGGGTGACCTCCTCGGGGCCGAGCTCCTCCCGCCTCGCCACGTAGTCGGCCGCGTCAGCGTGCGCGGGCAGGCCGAGCTCCGGAGCGCACCAGCGCCGGATGGCGAAGCCCAGCTGCGAGTCGAACTGGGTCATCCACTCCGGCACCGGCCGGTCGGACTCGGTGAGCAGCAGTTCCAGCGCAGGCCGGTCGACCTCCCCGGCCAACGCGCCGTGCACGTGGTGGTCCACCAGCGGGAGGCCGTCGATGACTGCCGCCAGGTCGTAAGTAGACATCCGCGATCCTCCGGGTGCGTTCCGCGTCGTCGAGTCCGTCGAGGTGCGCGAGTTCGGCGCGCTTCGCCGAGAACTGCGTGGCCAGCAGCTTCGGGTCGAACCACGATCGCACCACATCATCGGACTCCAGCGCCTCCAGCGCCGATTCGAGCGGGTCGGGCAGCGCGGGCACCCCGGCGATACCGGCCTCGGTGGCCTCCTCCGGCCACACCGTCGGCTCGTCGTACTCCGAGGTCAGGCCCGCCAACCCGGCCCGGATCAGCACGCCAAGCGCGAGCCACGGGTTTGCCTTGGCGTCGGCGGCCCGGTACTCCAGGTTGAACTGCGCCGCCGGATCGGGGCCCGAGGCCGGGCAGATCCGCAGCATGGCCTCACGGTTGCGTTCGGCGAGGAACGCGCCGCCGACTCTCCAAGGTGCGGGGTCAGCCGCAGGAACGACACGGGCTCGGCGCGGTCCAGGCGTTCAGCGCCGCAGCGTGCCGTAAGACGCTGGCGGCGAACCGGATGCCCACCGTGGACAGACGGCCGGGCCGCTCGGGATCGAAGAACACGGGCAGGCCATCAGCGTCGCGCAGGCTCAGGTGGATGAGAATCCGGCGCGCGGACCGAACCGGCGGGGTTGAAGTGCTGGGTGAGCCGGCAGAGCCCGTAGCCGGCCAGTGCGACGGCGATCAGGCCGAGGATGAAGACCAGCGGCACGGTCAACATCGCGTTATGAAATGAACGTGCCCCGCTTCGCCCGGGTCGGAACGCGCGGTCCCGAGTACGCCCGGCGGCCACCGCGGCGAGGCACTCCGCATGGAGGGCCGTTTGCCCTGCTAGATGCGCGTGAGCGCTTTGGGCTGCGGTGGCGACCGGAAGCGCCCCAGAGCCCCCTGATCAGCCGAAGCGTCGGACTCCGCTGGACACCTGCGGGGCGGCTGAATGGCCATACGTGACGAACGACACGATTTCGGCATCGACCGCCCGATGAGTGTCCTATGTGGATGATCCGGGCGGTGGTTCGAGGCTTGCCAGGGCGGTTCGCACGGCCCTTCGCGTGGCTAAAATTTCGCAGTTCGGCCGTGATTCGCACGCGTCGCAGTCCCCGGCGACGGCCGGGGCGGCGCCGGGCGCGGCGGCCGGGTGGGGCCCGAAGCCGGGGCGTTGCCGGCGTTCCGCTGTGGCCCTCGACGTACTGACTGGTTGGTATGGGTGTGGTACTCCTGGTGGACCGCCCAGGTCGGGGCGCGCTTGGAGGTGTGGTCATGGCCGATTCTCGGCACGAGTGGATGGAGCCGGGTGCGTACGAAGTCGCGCCTGGCGTGCACCGGATCCCGCTGCCCCTGCCCAGTGACGGCCTGCGTGCCGTGAACGTCTACGCGATCGCCGACGGCGACACGGTGACCCTCATCGACGGCGGCTGGGCGCTGGACGAGTCGCGCGAACAACTCGCCACCGCGCTGCGCGGGATCGGCGCAGGGCTTGGCGACATCAACCGCTTCCTGGTCACCCACGCGCACCGTGACCACTACACCCAGGCCGTGGCGCTGCGGCGCGAGTACGGTTCCAAGGTGCTGCTTGGCGAGGACGAGCAGCACAATATCCGCACCCTGATGGACCCGGAGCACGAGCCGCTGGCCAAGCAGATCGAGCTGCTCGCCGAATGCGGCGCGAAGCCGGTGCGCGATGCGGTCGTGGCCGCCCGCGACGCCGGCCCGCGCGGCCCGCACTTCTGGGAAGAACCCGACGAGTGGATCGGGAAGTCCACCGACATCACCCTCGCCGACCGGTCCCTGCGCGCCGTGGCCACGCCGGGCCACACCCGCGGGCACCTGGTGTTCATCGACGATGCCGCCGAGCTGATGTTCGCCGGCGACCACGTGCTGCCGCACATCACGCCGTCCATCGGCTTCGAGCAGGTCCCCAGCGAGGTCCCGCTGCGCGACTACCTGGCGTCGCTGCGGCTCGTCCGCGAGATGCCCGACATGCGGCTGCTCCCCGCGCATGGCCCGGCCGCCGACAGCGTCCACCAGCGCGTCGACGAACTCCTCGACCACCACGACACCCGCCTGGACGTGACCGCTGCGACCGTCGAGAACGGCGCGAGCACCGCGTACGAGGTGGCTCGGGCGTTGACCTGGACCCGCCGCGAGCGGACCTTCGACGAACTCGGCGATCCCTTCAACCAGATGTTGGCGGTGCTTGAAACCGCCGCCCACCTGGACGTGCTGAGCCTGCAGGGGAAGCTCGCGAAGGAGGAGGTCGAAGGGGTCGTGCACTACTTGCTGGCCTGATGGGTCCGGACCAGGAACGGCAGCACGCACACGGCGAGCACGCCGCCGACGATGGCCAGCGTGCCGTAGCTCGTTGAGGCCATCACGACGCCGCTGGACAGCCCGGCCGTCGCGCCGGACAGCGAGACGGCCAGGTCACGAGATCGGCAGTAGGACGGGACTGTCCGGCAGTATCGCGGCTACGATCCCGAGCGCGCCGAGCGTGCTGATGGCGTAGCTGGCCGCGAGGCCAGCGCTTGGATTCGAGCATGTCCTCGGCCGGCAGCGCCCCGACGGCCACACCGGAGGACAACCCGGCACCGGCCAGGACCTGCGAGCACGCCATTACCCGGATTGTCCAGCGCTGAAATGTTTTGTCTGGTTTGGGTGGCCGCGCGCGCGGCAGCATGGTCATTGTTCATCCCCCTGCCGTCGCCCGGGGGCAACCTTCCGTAATCGCTGGATGTTGCTGTGCGTGCCGGAAAATCACCCGGTCGCCTCGTACGGTGACGATCCCCGGCGTGCAAGGCTGTAGGGGCCCTTCCGGGGCTTGAGGCAATTGGGGGGCGGGTACCTCGTTGGGGTCGAAGGGAACGTCGCTAGGAGCTCGTCATGTTGAGCAGGCACGAGCGGGACAGGTTGGCGGAGATCGAATCCGCGCTGATGTCCGGTGATCCTCGGCTGGCGGAGAAATTCGACCGGTTCGACGGTGGTCGGAGCTGGGGCGGAGTACGCCGGGTCCTGTTGTTCCTGATGCTTGCCCTCGTGGCGTTGCTGGCGTTGTTGTGCCTGGTGAGCGGGCTGGTGCTGAGCTCGATCATGTTGGCCCTGACCGCCGTTGCGGGCGTCGGCGGCGTTTGGTGGCACGCCAGGCGGAAACGGCACCGATGAGATCCTGGTCGTCTTATGTGGACGATTCACGGAGTCGGGTGCGGCAGTGCTTGCAGCACCGTGTCGGGCTCGACGAAGACGCCATCGGGCAGGCTGTCGATGCGTTCCAGGTGCGCCGCCGGCGCGCCTAGGGCGACGCACTGCTGGTAGATCTCCTGCTTGGTGGCGGGGAAGTGCAAGTGGCAGAGGAACCTGAGCAGTTCTCCGCGGTCGGGTACGGGCATCTTCGCTCCCACCGGTCGAGCCGGTCGTGTCGACAACCGACTACCCGCGCCGCGTGGCAGGCACACGCGGTGCCGCGATGACCGGGCGGCTGTTTCAGGTGGGTCGGTTGGGTACCGACACCGCTGGCGGGGATGACGGAAAGCGCTGGTGAACGCGCTTTCCGAATCGGCCTGCGGCGCGTCCTGGTGGTGCTGTGCGGCACCGAGATCACCAGCTGGGGCGAGCTGTTCTACGCCTTTCCACGTGCTGACGCCGACGATCAGCGCGGACACCGGTTGGTTGGTCGCCGTGCTGACGGCCGCGTTCTCGACGTGCCAGAACGTCGCGGCGCTGGCCGGTGTGCTGGTCGGGCGGTGCCTGGACCGCGCCGAACCTGGTTTGGTACGTCGCCGCCTGGATCATCGCCGGCTTCGCGGCCTCCGGCGTCCGCTACCAGCCGGCGTTCGCCGCCCCGACGAGGTGGTGGGGTCCGCGGCTTGTCCCGGCGCTGACCGCCGTGGCCCTCGTCGCGGGCTGGCGAGCGCAGTGGTCGCGCCGCTGACGGCATTCCTCAATGCACACCTGGACTGGCCGACGACCTACGTCGTGCTCGCGGTGGCCCTCGGCCTGATCACGATTCCCGCACACGCGCTCGGCTTGCGCGGCGACTGACCGCACATCGCTCGGACCAAGCAGCTCCGCACGGCTATCCGGGCGCGGTGCCGCCGGTGGCGCGCAGCCGGGCTTTCGTCGTGCTCGCGGTGGCGATGAGCCTGGGTGCCTTCGCGCCCTACGCCGTGGTCGTCAACCTCGTGCCGCTGCTGCTTCAACGCGGGATGTCCACCGGCCTGGCCACGATCGCGCTGGGCCTAGGCGGGTCGGGCAGGTCTGCGGGCGGTTGGGCTACGGGCCGCTGCCGAAGAGCACCACCGCCCGCACCCGCATGACAGTCGTGATCGAGGCAGGTGTGGCGACGACCGGACTGCTCGCCGCCATCCCCCGGTCCGGCGGCGTTGCTGATCGCCGCGGCGGCTGGCCGGATCGGCGCGCGGCGTGTTCGCGCTGCTCCAGGCGACGGCCATCAGCGATCTTGGGGCGCGGCGCAGTTCGGTCGGCTCAACGGGATGCTCTCCGCACCGGTCCAAATGGCCATCGCCGTTGTCGCCGTGGGGCGGGGCGGCGCTGGCGGAGCTGTTCGGTGGCTACTCGGCGGTGTTCGCGGTGTTGGCAACGCTCGACGCGTTCGCCGCGCTGATCTCCCTGGCGTCGATGCCCGCAAGAACTCTCTGATCGTCCACAGTGGTCAGATGCCGGCCATCTCGCGGGCCGCGATGGCGATGGCGGATGCGTCGATGCCCGCCTGCCCCAATAGCTCGGCCGGGGTGCCGGAACTGGGCATGCCGCGCACCGCCAGCACACGGACCGGGGCGCCGGTGCCCGCCAGGGCGCTGAGCACGGCCTCCCCGAGGCCGCCTTCCGGCCAGTGGTCCTCGGCGGTGATCAGCCCGCCGGTCTCGGCGGCGGCCCGGCGCAGCGCCTCGACGTCCACCGGTTTGATCGAGTACAGGTCGATGACGCGGGCCTGGATTCCTTCCCTGGCAAGCATTTCCGCCGCGCTGAGCGCCTCGTGCAGGGTGATGCCCGCGCCGACGAGCGTGACGTCGTCGCCGTCGCGCACCACCCGCGAGCCGCCGATCGGGAAGTCCTCGCCCGGTTCGTAGATCACCCGCGTGGCACCGCGGGTGGTCCGCACGTAGCTGATCCCGGTCCGGTCCGCCATTTCCTCGACCAGTCGCACAGTCTGGTTGGCGTCGCACGGGTAGAGCACCGCGCTGCCGTGCACCGCGCGGAACGCCGCGAGATCCTCCAGCGCCATCTGCGACGGCCCGTCCTCGCCGATGGACACTCCCGCGTGCGAGCCCATCAGGCGCAGGTTCGCCCGGCTCACCGCGGCCATCCGGATGAAGTCGTAGGCGCGGGTGAGGAACGCGGCGAACGTCGAGGCGAACGGCACCCAGCCGCGCACCTGCATGCCGATCGCCGCGGCGATCAGCTGCTGCTCGGCGATGTACATCTCGAAATAGCGGTCCGGGTGGACATCCCGGAACAGCTCCGCGAACGTCGAGTTCGACACCTCGCCGTCCATCGCCACCACGTCGCCGCGCCGATCGCCGAGGGCGCGAAGCGCCTCGCCGTAGGCTTTGCGGGTGGCGACCTCGGTGCCGAGCTCGAACGCGGGCAGCCCGCCGCCGGTCACCGGGAACACGTGTGGCGTCTCGTCGCTGGATGGCTTGGCGTAGTTGACCCGCAGGTCGCGGATGCCGCCGAGCTCGCGGATCGCCTCGTCGGGGTGCACCAGCGGCTTGCCGTGGAAGCCCGGCTTGTCCTCGACCTCGGCGACGCCCTTGCCCTTCTTGGTGGCCGCCAGCACCGCGACCGGTCGCCCGTCGCCGGCCTCGGCATCCTTCAGCGCCCTTTCGATCTGCTCCGGGTCGTGGCCGTCGATCTCGATGGTGCGCCACCCGGCCGCGATCGCCCGGTCGGCGTAGGCGTCGAGGTCCCAGCCGTGCATCGTCTGCCCGGTCTGGCCGAGCCGGTTGACGTCGATCAGCGCGATGAGGTTGTCCAGCTGCTCGTGCCCGGCGTGCTCCAGCGCCTCCCAGACCGAACCCTCAGCCATCTCGCTGTCGCCGCAGAGCACCCACACCCGGTACGGCAGCCGGTCCAGCCGCTGCGCCGCGAGCGCCAGGCCCACGCCGATCGGCAACCCCTGCCCGAGTGAACCGGTCGCGACGTCGACCCAGGGCAGCACCGGCGTCGGGTGGCCCTCCAGGCGGCTGCTGAACTTGCGGAAGGTGAGCAGCTCGGCGTCGTCGATCGCGCCGACCGCCTTCAGGCACGAGTAGTACAGCGGCGAGGCGTGGCCCTTGGAGAAGATCAGGTGGTCGTTGCGCGGATCGTGCGGCTTGGCGAAGTCCAGCCGCAGGTGGCCGTCCAGCAGCGCGGCCAGCAGGTCGGCGGCGGACATGGACGACGTGGGGTGCCCGGAACCGGCGGCGCTGCTGGCGCGCACGGAGTCGACCCGCAGCTGCTGCGCCAACTCGAAGCGGAAGGTCAGATGGTCCATGCCACGGGAGTTGCCCGCGAACACCACCTGTGAAACTAAGGCCGATTCCGGCCTGGTTCCGCAGGTGGCGGAACGTCAGCCGCGAGTGCTTTCGGGGGCTTTGGCGCCGAGACCGACTCGCGGCCGGTGACCTGCGAAAACATCTGCGCAAGAGCGGTGGGCACGCGGGTGTTCGACCGGCCCGTCGACACCCGCCGGGTCAGGTGGGGTCGGGGTTGCTCAGGCCGGAGAGCAGGCGCTTGATCACCTCGGGATCGATCTCGGCCGTTTCGTCGATGCCGTGTTCGGCCTGGCCCGCCCGCCTGTTGCGGGAGCGGCGGGGCAGTGGCACCGCGTTCGCCGAGACACCACCCGGCAGCGGCACCTCGCACCACACGAGCGCGCCGCCACCTCGCAAGGCGGTCGCACCGCAGTGGCCGTTGGCGAAACCGGGCGCCATCGCCGGTGGGGCCTTCGCCTGCTCGTCCTCGACCTCGGCCACGAGGCTCTCGCCGCTGAGGCTCAGCCGGACGGTGATGAAGCCGGGGGAGCCGGGGGCGGCGCTGTCGACGGCAGCGGTCACGAGCGCGGTGGTGAGCTGGGACGTCTCGTCGATCAGTTCGCGCAGGGACCACTCGGCGAGGGTGAACCGGACGAACATCTCCGTGCAGTTCACGGCGCTGGGCAGCGCAATGAGTCGCAGGTCGTCGACTTGTGAGGTCTGAATGTTCACCTGGTTGTCGTCCTCCGTCCGCGTCCACTGCGCGCCATCACCCGCGAGCCTTATTTTGCCAACTCAGTTGGGTGGCTTGTCTACAGGGGCGGTGACTTCTCGAATCGCCGCTCGTAGCTCGGTTTTCCGGGTGTCGTGTCGATTTTTCCGGCGTGCGCACCGCGCGGTCGACCGGTCGGCCCCGCCCGGCGCGGCGCACCTCAGGTGACTCGCTGCATGTCGCCATCCCTCGACTGTCTGTTCTGGACGATCATCGGCGAATATCGTTCCGGCGCAGCACGTTTCGGTGCTGGGCGTGGAACGCGTCGAGCACCGTGCCGGCCGCTGCCAGTAGTCTGGCCAGAAACGTACGGCACGAATCGCGCTTGGTACAGACCGGTACGTATCGGTTCCGCAACAGGAGTGTTCCAGCCCGATGCTCAGGAGGGTTCCGACCGTGTCGGGTGTCCGCGGTTGACCTGTCCGCGGACACCCGATCGAGTTACGCGAGAGCGTCCAGGCCCTCCCACATCGCCTTGCTGATCAGCTCGATCTCCGACTCGCTGATGATCAGCGGCGGCGAGACCGCCAGCGCCTTGCCCAGCGGGCGCACGATCACGCCGAAGTCGCGGATCGCGAGCTGCGCGCGAGTCGGCGCGCCGGGGTCGGCGGCCAGCAGGTCCGGCGCCAGCTCGACCGCGCCGAGCAGGCCCACCCCGCCGCGCACCTCACCCACGGCGGGGTGGTCGGCGAGCTGCCGCAGCGCGTCGTGCAGCGGGCGCTCCAGCTCGTCGGCCCGCGGCAGCAGCTTCTCGCGCTCCAGGATGTCGATGTTGGCCAGCGCGGCGGCGGCCACCGTGGGGTGCCCGGAGTAGGTCGCGCCGTGCCGGAACGGGCGGCCCGGGTGGTTCCAGAACGGCTCGGCCACCCGCTCGGCGATCACCACGCCGCCCAGCGGCAGATATCCGCTGGTCACGCCCTTGGCGAAGGTGATCATGTCGGGCTGCAGGCCCCACCGCTCCACGCCGAACCAGCTGCCGACCCGGCCGAACCCGCAGATCACCGAGTCGGCGACGAACAGGATCTCGTGCTCGGCGCAGATCTTGGCGACCGCCTCCAGGTAGCCCGGCTCCGGCGGGTACAGCCCGCCGGCGCCCATCACCGGCTCGGCGAAGAACGCCGCCACCCGATCGGCACCGAGCCGGTCGATGGCCTCCCGCAGGCTTTCGGCGTCGTCGTGGGCGACCCGGCTGGCCTCCGGCACGAGCTGGCCGAACCCGGACTGGTTGGCCTCGATCCCGCCGATGCTGGTGCCCATGCCGTTGGTGCCGTGGTAGGCGTTGCCGCGGCTGAGGATGTGGGTGCGCTGCGGTTGCCCGCGCTGCGCCCAGTACTGCCGGGCCAGCTTCGCGGCGGTGTCGATCGACTCGCCGCCACCGGTGGTGAGGAAGATCTTCGCGCCTTCCATCGGCGCGAGCTGGGAGAGCCGGTCGGCCAGCGCCTCGGCCGGTGGATTGGTGAAGTCGTTGAAAACGAAGTAGGACTCAAGCTCGCGCATTTGGGCGGCGGCGGCCTCGACGATCTCGGTGCGGCCGTGGCCGACGTTGGCATACCACAGGCTCGCGGTGCCGTCGAGGTAGCGGCGTCCCGCCTGGTCGTAGATCCAGACCCCGTCGGCCTTGCTGACGCAGAACTGGTCGTTCTTGACCTGGGACATGTCCGCGAACGGGTGCCACAACGCGGTGTTGCGCGGTGCTGTCGACATGCGTTCCTCCTTCGTGTCGCGCTACCAGCTTCATCGGCCCACCCGCCGGTACGCCAGTGCCAAAACGCCGAAATTCGCCGGACCGGTTGGCCAGATCGCCACGAGCGGTGCAGAGCTCGTCGCTGCGGTGCTGGTCGCAGATAGGACTTTGGCCTCTGCTGGCGGGATGCCGCCGACGGCACGGTCGTGGTGCTTGCCCATTGTGGAGGTGATCAACGCATGAACTGGTTCCCGATGCTCAGTCGGCAGCCGTACGAAGCCGCCGACGAGTGCCCGTGGACACCGGAGGAGGTGGCAGCGCTGGCCGAAGCGGTGCGCCGGGCGCCTTCCGTGCACAACACGCAGCCCTGGTCGCTGCGGGTGCAGGGGCGGGCCGCCAGGTTGCGGATGCGTTCGATGCCGGAACTGGTCCAGCACGATCCGGACGGTCGCAACCGGCGGATGTCGTGCGGCGCGGCGCTCGCCAACCTGGCGATCGTAATGCGCGCGCTCGGCTGGGCGACCGAAATGCGCTGGTACACCGACGAGCACGGGGACGGCGAGGGGACCGTCTTCGGCACCCACCGGCAGCCGCCGAGCGCGATCGACCGGGAGCGCCGGCGGGCCATCGACCGCCGGAGCAGCTTCCGGCGACCCTTCGCCGACCGGCGGATCCCGCACCTTGCGCGCACCACCGTTGTTGCCGCGTCGACCACGCAGGCGACCTGGGTGCACGGGCCGGTAGAGGAGCAGGCGCTGGCGCGGCTGCTCGCCTACGCCGCGCGGGCCCACCACGACGACAAGAACTATCAGCGCGAGCTGGGTGCCTGGATCGCACCGTTCTCGGACGAGGGGCTGCCCGAGGACGCGCTGTCCGAGCGCGGGCTGCCCGCGATCGGGTTGGCGACCGGTACCACCCGGCTGCCGGACCAGGCGCAGATCGCGAAGTGGGTGGCGAAGGAGTCGGTGCTGGTCTTCAGCACGATCACCGATGACCCGCGGGATCACCTGCTGGTGGGCGAGGCCGCCGAGCGGGCCTGGCTGGAGGCAACGCGGCTGGGTCTGGTCGCGTCGGTGATGACCCAGCCGCTGCGGCTGTCCGAGGTCCGCTCTGCGCTGAGCGACGAGCTCGACCTCGGCGGGGTGCCGCAGCTGCTGATGCGGATCGGCTACCCCGCTGCGATGCGAGTGCCGCAGGCGAGCCGCCGACCGCTGCCGGACGTATTTGGCTGACCATCCACTGTGGGCATAAGGCCTGGGCGACCTCCGCGTCGTCGAGCCGGGGCAGCCGGTCGAACCACGGGTCGACGTCCGGCTCCCCTACCTTGACCACCAGCACGACGGCTGGCCGACCGGACGGGACAAACTCCGCGTCTCGGCCGCGTCTCAGCCGCGTATCGGCCCGGCGACAAGCCCGCCACCCGCGCGTAAGCACGTCGTGGACGCGGGGATGGCGCACCAGTGCGAGGCCGGCAGCGGTGACATCCTTGATTCCGTGCGTGCCGGAGCGGATGTGTACCTGATGCCGCGGATTCAGCATGACTGGAACGACGCCACCTGCGTGCACGTCTTGCGCAGGTGTGCGAGGCGATGACCGCGCAGCAAGGTGTTGCCAGACAACGACGAACCGCGCCTCGGGAAGCGGCTGGACCTGGTGATGGCCGCCTTGACGCATTGCCGGGAGCGCAACGCCGCGGAGTATCGGGCGCCGCTCGCGCAGGCGGCGCTGCCTGGCGCGAGGCACATCGCGACCGGCTCGGCCTCCAGCGTGGTGGGCGCAGTCCTCGGCCGACGGTGCGTCCGGTTGGTGGGAAGTGCGGATCGCCCGATTGACATGCCGTAGGTGCTCTGCTGCGATTGATTCGTGATGTTCCCGGTGTTCACGAAGCGGCGACACGTGGATTTCCGTCGCGTGTCGGCCCAAGCATGTCGCCCCTAGCGCTCCGCCAGCCCGGTTTCCGCCACAGCGCGGAGATCCGGATCAGCAACAGTCCGCAGTGGACTGGAAGTCTCGGACCCAGGGAGCACGTGTGTCCAGCGTTCTCGTAATCTCCGGCAGCCCGTCGCGCACCTCGAAGACAGAACGGATCGGCGAGCACGTCGCACAACGACTCGCGACCTCCGGCCGCACCGCCGACCACCTGCGCGTCCGCACCTTGCCTGCGGATGCGCTACTCGGCGCCGACACCCGCGCACCGGCGATCGCCGACGCCATCGGCAGGGTCGCCGAGGCCGACGGCATCGTGCTGGCCACCCCCACGTACAAGGCGGCGTATTCCGGGCTGCTCAAGGCCTTCCTGGACCTGCTGCCGCAGTTCGGCTTCGCCGGCAAGGCGGTGCTGCCGCTGGCCACCGGCGGCACCATCTCCCACGTCCTGGCCATCGACTACGCGCTGCGCCCGGTCGTGCACTCGCTGGGCGCCCGCCACGCGGTGCAGAGCTTCTTCCTGCTGGACAAGCACATCTCGGTGGTGGACGGCCAGCTCAGCGTCCACCCGGACAGCGCGGAGCCGCTTGCGGACGTGATCGAGCAGTTCAGCAAGGCCCTCGACGGCGTCCCGCACTCCACGGTGCTGGGCCGCACGGCGTAGTCCAACGAGATGACGGGCACCTCCTGCCGGGCAGTCGCTGTGCGGCCGGGCAAGTCGGCAGAAGGTGCCCTTCACGCTTCCTCGAAGCCGTCTCGGCAGAGGTGGTCGACAGCGGAGTCCATCAACAGCCGGCCCCTACCGGTTCGCCAGCAGGGTGGGTCGACTGCGATCGTGTCCAGCTCGCCGAGGTTCGGATCAACCGGGTCTCGACTCGTTCCGGTCCCGGCGAAGCCGACGACCTTCTCGGCCCGCGTAGCGACCCACCACCTGGAGGGCGGCGCTGCGGTCAGCGCCTCCGCCCACCTGGCCTCGAGGCCGTTGGAGACCTCCCGAGATGGGAAGAAGCCCGCGAAACCTTCATTCCACGAGCTGACGTAGATTTGTGTGATCTTGGCGTCCAGAGATGTTGCCGGCCGCACAGCGGTCCTGCCGAGCTTAGGGTTCACGTCTGGTGACCCGGGGTCCATCGACTGATCTTCGCAAGCCAGAACGACTGTTCCGGTTGGTGGCCAAGCATGCGGGCGCGGTCCAGCAGATCGAGAGCGATTGATCAGAAGGCGCTGGCTGGGGCCGCGCGTGTTTGGGGTGCTGTAGAGGCTGGTTTTCCGGCGGGGCGGTTCAGCTGGCCGCCCCCAGCGGGAATGGTCTGGTGCTGTCTCGCCAAACGGTGTGAAGCGAACGGCCTGTTCGCGTCGATAGGCGACACAATCGGTCCGTTCGCTCCGTTGTTCTTCTGGGAGCTGGCCGCCCCCAGCGGGAATGGTCTGGTGCTGTCTCGCCAAACGGTGTGAAGCGAACGGCCTGTTCGCGTCGATAGGCGACACAATCGGTCCGTTCGCTCCGTTGTTCTTCTGGGGTGAGGCTTGGGCTGTTGGTGTGAAGTGAATGGCCTGTTCGCGTCGATAGGTGACACAATCGGTCCGTTCGCTTCACGTCAGCACCTTTCCAAGCAACCCCTATGGCGCCTGAATAACTCACGGCACCTGGCCTGGGGAAACGTTGGGCCGGGGCGGTGTGACCTGTCGCCGGGGTGTTACAGCGGGCCGTCGATCCAGTTCTGGAGCAACGGGGCCGTAATCGCGATCAGGTTTTCCTGCGGTTCTGCGCTGATCGCTTTGGTTCGCAGGACTAGGCGGGCCGCTCCTAGGCCCATCAGGTGGCTGCAGACCAGTTCCGCTCGGAGGCGCGCCTTCGGGCCCGTCAGGCGCTTCGTCAGGCGGGTGACCAGTTGGCGTTCGAAGTTCGCTCGGAACTGGGCCCCCGCTGGCCGCGACGACGTGAACACCGCCCGCACCAGCGGGTCTCCCTGGGTTCGGTCGTGGTAGTCCAGCAGCGTCCGGACCAGGTGTTCGCCGAGGTTGGGCAGTTCGCAGTCCAGCAGGCGCTCCGCGTCCTGCTCGAAGCCCGATGCCTCGGCGAACAGGCTTTCCTTGCTGCCGAAGTACTTCATCACGAGGGCCGCGCTGACGTCCGCATCCGCCGCGATGTCGCGAAGAGTCACGTCGGCGTACCCGCATGACGAGAAGCGGCGGCGCGCCGCCTTGAGGATGGCTTCGCGGGTGGCGCACGCGTCGCGCCGCTGGTCCTCGGCGACCGTTGTGGCCGGAGCCGTGCTGGGCATGTCGTTCAGGCTAGCGCGACGTCCCGAGCGTGGTCGCCACCTTGGCGGTAACAGGCGAGTACCGGCGGGTTCTCGGGGTCGCCGCGGCGATCAGAGCGGCCAGCAGCGCTGCCGCACCCGCCACCAGGAATACCCATGAATAGGCGAACACCGACGGGTAGTTCACGCCGGCGATCTGCACCACCGATCCGGTCGTCAGTGCGACCACGATGGCGCTGCAGGTGGACGTCCCGATGGACCGGGCCAGGCTGTTCAGGCTGTTCGCGGCGGCGGTTTCGGTCTGCGGGACCGCTTGCATGATCAGCGTCGGCAAGGCGCCGTAGGACAGCGCGCCGCCGATCGCGCCCACGGTCAGGTTGAACACCACCAGCGGCAGCGGGGAGTGCAGGAACGATCCCGCCAGGTTGCCCAGCATCAGCACCGTGCCGCCCAGGATCAGCGTGGTCCGGGGCCCGCGCCGCCGCGAGATCCGCGCCGAGACGGGGGAGAACACGCCCATCGCGGCGCCGATGGGCAGCAGCACCAGACCCGTCACCACCAGTGACATGCCGAAGCCGTAGCCGGTGTCTTCCGGGGCCTGCATGATCTGCGAGCCCACCAGGAACCCGGCGAACATCGCGATGCCGACCAGCACTGAGGCGATGTTGGTCAGCAACACCGCTGGCCGCGCCGACACCCGGAGGTCCACCAGCGGCGCGCTGACGCGCAGCTCGTAGAACCCCCACACCAGGAACAACGCCGTCGCCGCGACGAGCAGGCCGAGGATGACGCCGCTGGTCCAGCCCCATTCGTTGCCCTTGGAGATCGCCAGCAGCAGGCAGGTCAGGGCCGCCGACAGCCCCACCGCGCCGATGAAGTCGAACCGGCCGCCCGCGCGCAGCGGCGATTCCGGCACGACCCGCAGGATCAGCACGATCTCGACGATCGCGAACACCGCAGCACCGACGAACAGCCAGTGCCAGTTCAGGTTCTCCGCCACTACCCCGGTCACCGGCAGGCCGACCGCGCCGCCGATGCCCAGGGTCGCGCTCATCAGGGCCACCCCGGAACCCACCCGGTCCTCGGGTAACTCGTCGCGCATGATGCTGATGCCCAGCGGGACCACGCCGACCGCCGCGCCCTGTAGCACCCGGCCGACCAGCACGGCGGCGAAGTCGTCGCTGACGGCGCCGATCGCGCTGCCCACCGCCATCGTGGCCAGCGATATCAGCAGCATCCAGCGCTTGCCGTACATGTCGCCGAGCCGCCCGAGGACGGGTGCGCACACCGCGCCAGCCACCAGTGGTGCGGTGACCAGCCAGCCCGCGTTGGACGTGGACGTGTCGAGGAGCCTGGGGAATTCCGGGAGCAGCGGTACGACCAGGGTCTGCATCAACGACACCGCGATCCCGCACGAGGCTAGTACCCCGATGACCAGCCTCGAACGTCGTGACGCGACGGCAGGAACGGGCGTGGCGCTGCTCATCGGGCTCCTCTCGAGTTGACGTGAACTTGTGTTCACCAAGCAAGTAAACACATGTTCACCCTGTGTCGCAAGATGCCGCTGATGTCGATTCGGTGTGATTCGAGGGGATTTGTCCGGCTTTTTTTATCCAATGTGGATAGACATATGGGTGGGGGATTGCGGACGCCGAGGTGAAGTGTGGCCTGGTCTTCGGCAGTCCTGGTGTGCATTCGGCGGCCGCCCCTACGGCGTCGACGTGCCGGTGCGCAGCAAGACTGCTACCGGCGACCCGGCCGACTACCTGGCCAGCCTGCGCGCCCAGATTCCCCAGGCGCACTACGACTTCGTCAACGACCTGCTGGCGAAGTACGACACCCCGCCGGTCGACACCGCATCGGCCGGCGACCGGTTCGCGGCCAGCGTCGGCCCGGAGACCGTGCAGCCGCTGGCTGGGCGTCGTCACCTTCTCGCACCGGATTTCGCTGGTCGCAAACGCGCTGGGCACACCGCCGCCGACGATGCTCGAGCGCGGCAAGGCCGACGAGGTGCCGATCGCGGCGCTGATCGACTCGCCGAAGCACGCTCAGCACCAGCCGGAGACGTGCGTCGACCTGCTGGTCGCGCAAGGGACCGGGGCCGGTGGGCACACCGGAACCATCGCGACTTGGTGCTGGTGCCGGAGGTCGTCGACCTCGTCAGGGACGTGCCGGTGCCGGCGGCTGGTGGGATCGCCACCAGGCGGCAGGTGGCCGCACCGCTGGCGCTGGGCGCGGCCGGGGATGTGGTGGCGAATCGGTGTGGTTGCCCAGCCACGAGGACATCACCTAGCCGGCGGTGAAGGCCAAGTCCCTCGCCGCGACCAGCGGCGACGCGCTGCGTTCGCCGACCCGCACCGGAAACCGGCCCGGCAGCTGCGCAGCGCGTGGCACGATGAGTGGGAGCGTCCGGGCAGTCCCGAGCTGCTGCCGATGCCGCTGCAACCGATGCTGGCCGACGAGGCGTGGCGGCGCATCAACCGGGTCGCCGAGGACGGCAACGACGGCGCGAAGGCATTGGCGTCGTTCTTCGTCGCGGACTCCATTTCGGCCGGGGTGAGCGTGGTGTCCTCGCAGGTCAACGCGGTGCGGTCGGGTTCGGCGGCGAGTTCGGCCAACCGGACAGGGAATGGGGTACCGGCGGCGGGCCGGTCGGCTGCGAACACTCTGGAGCTCCTTCTCGTCCACTGCGGGCATGCGGACAGCGGAAAACCGGGATGCCAACCGAATGAATCACCGACCGGCTGGTACGGCAAAAATGAATCACCGACCGGTCGGTACGGCAAAGACGTCCCGCCGATTGATCCAATAGGCTCAAGCTATTCGGACGTGTCCGGTCGGGCGATTGCAGACCGGCGGCGACTTTAGTGAACTGGGAGGCCCATGACTCCAGGAGGTAGGCGTGAGCAAGCTGCGGTTCGGCGTTTTCCTGGCCCCCTTCCACACCGCAGGCCAGAACCCGACCCTGGCACTGCACCGAGATCTCGAACTCGTCCAGCACCTCGACGCGCTCGGCTACGACGAGGCGTGGATCGGCGAACACCACTCAGCGGGTAGCGAACTCATCGCCTCGCCGGAGATCTTCATCGCAGCGGCCGCCGAACGCACCCGCCGCATCAAGCTCGGCACCGGCGTGATCTCCCTGGCGTACCACAACCCGCTGTGGGTGGCGGACCGGATCGTGCTGCTCGACCACCTCACCCGCGGCCGGGTCATGCTCGGCGTCGGGCCGGGCTCGCTACCCACGGATTCGGCGATGATCGGGCTGAACCCGACCGAGACCCGCGAACTGCTCGAGGAGAACATCGACATCGTGCTGCGCCTGCTGCAGGGCGAGTCGGTCACGGCGAAGACCCGCACGCACAACCTGGTCGACGCGCGCCTGCAGTTGCGTCCGTACTCGGATCCGTTGTTCGACGTCGCGGTCGCCGCGGTGGCGTCCCCGACCGGTCCTCGGCTGGCCGGGCGACACGGCGTCGGGCTGCTGTCGATCGGCGCGACCCTCACCGCCGAGGGCTTCGACGCGCTGGGCTACCACTGGGGGATCATGACCGAGCGTGCCGAGGCCTTCGCCACCCAGGTGGATCGCAGCGCGTGGCGGCTGGTCGGCCCGATGCACGTCGCGGAGACACGGGAGCAGGCGTACCGGGACGTCGAGCACGGGATCGTGGACTGGTTCGAGTACTTCCAGAAGATCGCGGCGTTCCCACAGATGCACGTAGCAGGAGGCAACCTGGAGGAGATGATCGCGTTCATCCGCGATTCGGGCGTCGGCGTGATCGGCACCCCGGAGGACGCGGCCGAGCAGGTGCAGCGGCTCGTCGACCAGTCCGGCGGATTCGGCGCGATGCTGATGATGGCGCACGACTGGGCCGACCCGACGGCCACGAAGCGCTCCTACGAGCTGATCGCCCAGCACGTGATGCCGGCCTTCCAGGGCCAACGACAGTCCACTTTGGATGCCAAGGCGAGGGCCGGTGCCACCCGCGAAGGCCACGCCCAGGCTCAGCATGACGCGGTCGCGTACATGACGAAGAAGTACGAATCCGAACGCTCGTGACCAAGGCGGTGCGGCGGTTTCGCGCGAAACGACCTCCCCTCACACGACCGACGTTTTCGCGCGAAACCGCCATACGAGCTACCCGATCTGCCCGCATGGCTGGCGCGGTGGTCGCTACCGCGTTGTCGGGATCAGTCCGGCGGGAAGTGACACACCGTGATGGCCAGGCCGGTCTCGGCGGCCAGCGCCGCTAGTTCGGTCTTCCCGGCGCGGGTGCGGTAGCTGTTGGACTCGCCCGCATCGGCGGTGACCAGCAGCCGCCCGGCGTGTGGATACGCTTCCCGGCCCGCGGCGTTCCACCAGCGCCGTAACGATTCCACCGCGAACGTGGCTTCGGCGACCGAGCTGGCCGTCAGTGTCCCGACGATCCGCCGGTATAGGGAACTAAGAGGTGTCCTATAACTGCTGGTCACGAGCGATGTCGGTGGCTCGGGATACGATGCGAAGTGTAGAGCCGGACGGAGATCGTGAGGGACTCGCGGCTATGGGGGGTGGGTGTGAGAAGGTCCCCGGCATCCAGCCCGGGACTGGATTGAATCCGTGCCCCACCCCCCAACTCCGTCCACCAGGGTCACTGCATGGCATGGTGGGATGATCTTGGCGTAGGCTGCTGTGATCACGTCGTCGGAGCCGTCCTGGATAGCCCCGTTCACCCGGCTGAGCCCGGCGGCAGTTCGGCAAGTTGGTCACCGCGCTGCGGCGGGAAGGTGCGGACCCGGTTCGCAAGGGCTGGCATGCCGTAGATCGTTTACGGGACAGCTTAAGCGGTCAGGGCTGAAGATCGGCGACTAGCTTCTCCGCTTTGCGAGTGGTCACCCCACGCAGCTCGTCGGGATGGAGGAGTCGTTGAGGATCTTCGCGACGGAAAACAGCGCCATGAGCTTGCCTGGCCTGGTCTCCAGGTCCGCGCGGCGCTCGCGGTATACCCGTTCGGCCAGCTCCGGCACGGTCAGCGAGTTGGCCCACAGGTTCGCGGAGTCCAGGCCGCGCGGAGCCATGCCGTGATCTCCCCAATCCAAGATCCAGAACTCCGGCGCGGTCAGGTTCGACCAGTTCAGGTCCGCATGCGCGGGACGCATTGGCTGACCTGCTAGCCATGTGCCCGGCCACGGTGGAGGGCTACGACTACATCAACAAGCGTGCCGAAATACTGGCCGCGCGCACTATGACCAACCGGAGCTGGCTGACAGAGATTGCGCGATCTGTCGGCCAAACGGCTTGCGAAAACCGTTTACCGTGTTGCCAGAGCGCTCCTGCCGCGCCGGTTTTGTTGGCATACTCGAGAAGACTGCTCAGGGAGGCGCTGTGGAACTCGGGATGACCAACGTCAGGCTGTCCGAGGGGATCACCGTGGTCGAGGTAACCGGTGAGCTAGACGTCTACACCGCGCCCAGCCTGCGGGAGCGATTCGTCGAGGCGCTCAGCGGTGATGAGGTCCGGCTGGTCGTGAATCTGAATGGGCTGGACTTCCTGGACAGCACCGGGCTCGGCGTCCTGGTCGGCGGGTTGAAGCGGGCGCGCGCTCGCGGCGGTGAATTGATCGTGGTGTGCAGTACCGAACGGTTGCTCAAGATCTTCCGGATCACGGGACTGACCAGGGTTTTCCGGATCGTGCCCGACGTCGCCTCGGCTCAGGCGCTGCTCGCGGACCGCGCGGCGTTGGCCGCGCAGCCCGACCCGGATGCCGAAACCATCGGCTGGCACTGGGTTCCCGGTCGGATCTATCTCAGCGACGAGCTGGATCACCAGGCTGTGGCGGACGCGGCGGAACGAGTGGTCGCGGCCTTCGGCCTGGAGTTCGCCCACGCCTTCCCGCCCGTGGTCGGGTCGTGGTTCGGCGAGTTCCTGATCCGGTTGAAGAATTCGGGGCAGCTGCCGACGAAGGAGGAGCAGTTCGTCAAGCTAAGCCGGGCCCTGGACCTGCGCCTGCTGGATCGCCAGCAGGCCGAGGTCGATGCCGCGCAGGGAGCCGCGGTGGCCGGGCTGATCCAGTCGTTGTCGAACACCCCGCGCGCCATCGTGCAGATCGGATCGGTGCTCCTGGTCAAGGTGGACGAGGTGATCGTGGTGCGCAACCTGACCCAGTTGGAACTGGCGCACTGGGAGCGCAACCCGGCACTGTTCCGCGACCCCGCCGCCGCGCTGCAGGAACTCCAGCAAGCGACATCCAACGGAGCCGAGCTCGAGCCGACGGCGGGCGCAGGCGGACAAGAGACGGCTTCGAGCTCGGGAAGGTTCTCTGACTAGGGTTTTGCCGCAGCCACGGGCGATGTGGCTGTTCGTGCCACCGGCCCAGTCGCGGCGTTCAAGTCATTTCCGCTTTGCGCGTTGGCAAGCGGCCACAGCGGTTGACGTGAGCTCCACGGCTGTTTCGCCGAACTTCCCCCGTTTCCGGATTCCAGCCCTGATCGCGGGGATGAGCTGGTGGCAGCAGAGGTGCAGCGCGGCTTCCAGGCTCGCGTGCACCGATCCCCGCTGGTGCGTCCGTTGTAGACGGACGAGTGTTCGCATCGGTAGTCCTTTCGACTGCGGCTAGACGCCGCGAGACCGGGAACCCGCGCTCAAACTCGACGTGCCACAGCCGGAACCGGCTCGCTTGCCTCGGCTCCGGGCATTGGTTCGGTCGTGCTGGTGCTGCGGAAGCGGCGCAGCCGCAGGCTGTTGCCGACCACGAACACCGAGCTGAACGCCATCGGGCTGCCGCAAGCGGCAGGGCTGCCACGTTGTAGGCGAAGGCCCAGAACAGGTTGCCCTTGATGGTGCCGAGCGTCCGGCGGGACAGCCGGATCGCGTCCACCGCCGCGCGCAGGTCGCCGCGGACCAGGGTCAGGTCGCTCGCCTCGATGGCCACGTCGGTGCCGGTACCCACGGCCAGGCCGAGGTCGGCCTGGGCGAGGGCGGCGGCGTCGTTGATGCCGTCACCGACCATCGCCACCACGTGACCTTCGGACTGCAACCGCTTGACGACGTCGACCTTGTCCAGCGGCAGGACCTCGGCGATGACCTCGTCGATGCCGACCTCGGCCGCCACCGCGCGCGCCACCATCTCGTTGTCGCCGGTGAGCAGGACCGGCTTCAGGCCGAGCTTGCGCAGTCCGGCGATGGCCGCTGCGGACGTCGGCTTGACGGTGTCGGCGACCTCCAACACGGCGCGGGCGGCACCGTCCCATGCCACCGCGACGGCGGTCCGGCCCTGCTTCTCGGCCTTGGTCTGCGCCGCGACCAATTCGGCGGGAAGCGGTTGGCCCCACTGCGCGAGCAGCGCCGGGCGTCCGACGAGCACGGCGCGGCCGTCGATGACGGCCTGCACGCCGAGTCCTTCGACGTTGCTGAACTCCTCGACGGCTGGAAGCTCTCCCACTCGCTCGGCCGCCCCTCGCACGATCGCCCTGGCGATCGGGTGTTCCGACGCGTGTTCGGCCGCACCTGCCATGCGCAGCACCGTTTCCTCATCGATCCCGTCCGCGGTGTGCACGGCGACCAGCGACATCTGTCCGCTGGTGACAGTGCCGGTCTTGTCCAGCACCACGGTGTCGATGCGCCGGGTCGACTCCAGCACCTCCAGGCCCTTGATCAGAATGCCCATTTGCGCGCCGCGCCCGGTGCCGACCAGCAGCGCGGTCGGCGTGGCCAGACCCAGCGCGCACGGGCAGGCGATGATCAGCACCGCGACGGCAGCGGTGAACGCGGCAGTGGCACCGGCACCGGTGGCGAGCCAGGAGACCAGCGTCCCGAGCGCCAGCACGATCACGACGGGGACGAACACCGCGGAGATCCGGTCGGCCAGCCGCTGCACGGCGGCCTTGCCGTTCTGGGCGTCCTCGACGAGCTTGGCCATCTGGGCCAGCCGGGTGTCCGCGCCGATCCGCGTGGCGCCGACGACCAGCCGACCACCCGCGTTGACGGTGGCACCGACCACGGCGTCACCCGCACCGACCTCGACCGGCACGGATTCGCCGGTGAGCATGCTCGCGTCGACGGCGGAGTTGCCTTCCTCGATGATCCCGTCGGTCGCGATTTTCTCCCCGGGGCGGACCACGAACAGGTCGCCGACGGCGAGTCGATCTGTGGGGATGCGGACCTCGACGCCGTCGCGGAACACCGCGACGTCCTTGGCGCCGAGCTCCAGCAGCGCGCGCAGCGCGGCACCCGCCCGGCGTTTGGAGCGCGCCTCGAAGTAGCGCCCAGCGAGGATGAACGTCGTGACCCCGGCCGCGACTTCGAGGTAGACGTTCCCGTCGCCGCCCATGCGCTGGATGGTGAGCTCGAACCCGTGTGTCATGCCGGGGGTGCCGGCGGTGCCGGACAGCAGCGCGTAGAGCGACCACGCGTAGGCCGCCAGCGTGCCCAAGGAGATCAGGGTGTCCATGATGGCCGCGCCGTGGCGCAGGTTCGTCCAGGCGGCACGGTGGAACGGCCACGCGCCCCACGTCACGACCGGCGTGGCGATGACGAGCGAGATCCACTGCCAGTTGGTGAACTGCAGCGCCGGGATCATCGCCAACGCGATCACCGGAGCCGACAGCACGGCCGAGTGGAGCAGCCGGTTCCGCAAGGACTTCGTCGGGTCCTCGTCGGATTCGGCCGCCGCTTCGAGGGGCAGTTCGGCCGTGTACCCGGCCGTCTCAACCTGTTCGACCAGCTGCTGCGGGTCGAGCGTTTCCGGGAAGGTGACCTTGGCCTTCTCGGTGGCGTAGTTGACCGTGGCCGTGACGCCTTCGAGCTTGCCGAGCCGCCGCTCGACCCGCCTGGCGCACGACGCGCACGTCATGCCGCCGATGGCCAGCTCGATCTCTGCGGTGGGGCTCGTCCCAGTGCTCATCGGGGTTCTCCTGCGTGGCCGTCGTCGGCGGGGCTCCGCGGCCCGTCCGCCGGCTGCTGCGCGTCGACTGCGATTTCCGCGACGCGGACCTCGACCTGGTGCCGGATCGCCATGTCGCTGGACGGCACCTCGAGGTCGAAGGCGATGCTAGGCCTGGCGTGTGCACGCATCGTTGGTGGGGGAGACGCCGAGGTCCGGTCTCCGCTGGGCGTGAAGACGGCGAACACGGGTGGTCCTCGGGTTGTGTGGCGCTCGTTATTTGGTGGCCAGTTCGTAGCCGGCTTCCTCGACGGCCGCGCGCACGTCGACGTCGTTCACCGGCTCGGAGCTGCACACGGTCACGGCACCGGTGGGCAGGTTCACCGACACGTCCGAGACCGTGTTGATCTTGCTGATCTCGTCGGTCACCGACCGCGCGCAGTGGTCGCAGGTCATGCCGGTCACGGTGTAGTTGGCTTCGATCACGTCGATCCCTTCCGCTGGCTCGTCGTCGGCCCGGCGGCAGACACCTCGTTTATACCCTAGGGGGGTAACGTGGTCAAAGCGTGTCGACTCAGCTGCCACTCCCGTTTCTCCAGTGCGCACAACCGATCGGTCGGGAACTCCCCTGCCATCCGGGCGACTCGCGTACCAGCGGCAGCGGGTCGACACTGCTTAGCTGACGCGAGTCAGCGCGGCCGAGCAGTGCTTCGGGGACGGATGGTGCCACCGCCGGGCGTTGATCAAAATCGACGATTCGTGGGGGAGACGGCTGGCTGCCCAGGCGAAGGTGCCGACCGTGACCGTGGGGCGAGCCGGGCAGGCGGACGTGCGTGTCGCCTCGACCTCCGATGAGCTGCGGGTCGTCGTCCAGGACGGCGGTGATCGGGTCGAACTGGCCCTTGCCGGCGGAGCTCAGGGGAGTCCCGGGGTGAACGTCGCTGAGCGGAAGGTCCGCTCCCTCGCTTTCAGGGTCCTGCGGGTCTAATTGTCCACAATGGAAGTTCGCTTGCTTCGCTGCTGGCGCCGGAAGTGATTGGTGTCATGGGAGTCGTGCAGGTCGCGTGCCCAGGATGAAGAAGTCCGCACTGACGGGGCGGGCGTTCCCGGGCAGGAGCTGGTCGTGGCGAGCCCCGCTCTGGAATCCGCTTGCCGCGAGGAGTGCCCGCGCGCGGTCCGGGGTCAGGCCCGCCCAGTGCGGCGTCGCGTTGCCGATCTGCGCGTAGTCGCGCAGGAGTTGCCAGAGGAAGCGGTGGTCGCCGCCCGGTCGCAGCGATGCGGCGAGTCGGCGGCCGTCGTGCCGCCAGGTGTGCCAGAGCCCGTCCGCGAGCAGCAGGCCACCGCCGGGGGTGATGACCTCGCGCCAGGCCCGCAGCGCGGCGACCGGGTCGGGCAGCGTCCACAGGACGTATCGCGCGGTCACGAGGTCGAACTCGGTGCCCAGCCGCGCGACGTCGTGGGCGCCGCAGGCGATGGTCCGCACCTCGACGCCCCGGCGGCCCGCTTCGGCGCGGGCGTAGTCGAGCATCGCGTTGGACGGGTCGATAGCGGTCACGTGGTGCCCGAGTTCGGCCAGCAGCGTCGAGAGGAACCCGGTCCCGGTGCCGACGTCGAGGACCTTGAGCGGCTCGTCGCGCCGCGCGAACAGCTCGCCGAGGATCTTCTCGTAGGCCGCGCGCCACGCATCGCGTTTGTCCTGCGTGTAGTCCCGGTAGAAGCGGTCGTACGCCGGCGCCCGTCGATTCCAGTTGGCGCGGACCGCATCGAGTGCCGCTCGACGGTTGTTGCCCACCACGACCTTCCCCTCTCCTGGCATCGCTACGAGCGTAGCTGCAACTCATTTGCAACAGTCTTCCTTCGGTAGGGTAGCGTTCGTCGCTGCGCCGCAAACCTCCCGTGCGGATTTCGGGCAACCCGAGATCTGTGGTCCATTTCGGACGGTCTGCGGACGTCGTCGATGCGGCGTCGCGCCGGGGCGTCAGCATGCGAACACGTTGCGGGGCATGCTGAAGGCGCGGGGAAAGCTCGAGGTGCCTCGACGGCGTTCAACGTTCAGCAGGTCAGGAATCCACCGTTGATGGACCGTGCGGCCATGCCCGTGCTGCTGACTCGCCGGTTTCGAACACCTCAGGTGGATGAGTCGACAGGATGCCGCGTGCAGGGTGCCGATTCCGCGCGAGATCGGCGGGAGCCCGTTCCCGCAGGCCGTTCACCGGGCCAGGCGGCCGAGCAGGGCCGAGGCGATGCTGATCATGGTGCCGGCGGCGACGACCAGCACGGCGAAGTCCAGCGCCAGGTGGGCGGGCGTGCCGATCAGAAGACCTCGCAGCGCATCCACCTCGTAGCCGAGCGGGTTCGCGTAGTTGGCCACCTTCAACCACTCCGGCATCAGCTCGACCGGGTACAGGGCGTTGGAGGCGAAGAACAGCGGCATCGTGATCGCCTGCCCGATCCCCATCAGCCGGTCCCTGGACAGCACCAGACCCGCGATCGTGATGGACAGGCAGCAGAAGAACGCCGAGCCGAGGACCACCACGACCGCCATTCCGAGCAGGTTCACCGGGTTGGCGGTGAGCCCGACGCCGAGCAGTGCGGCCAGCACCAGCACCACCAGCGCCTGCACCAGCGCGCGCACCCCGGCGGCGAACGCCTTGCCGGTGACCAGGGCGACCCGCGGCGTGGGCGTGACCAGCAGCTTCGCCAGCACGCCGGCATCCCGCTCCCAGATGATCTGGATGCCGTAGAAGATCGCGATGAACAGCGCCGACTGCGCGAGGATCCCGGGTGCGAGGTAGTCCAGGTACGGGATGTTCCCGGTGGGGATCGCCCGCAGCCGGGTGAACACCTCGCCGAAGATCAGCAGCCACAGCGCGGGCTGGATGGCCCTGGTGAGCAGCTCTGTCCGGTCGTGCCGCAACTTCTGCAGCTCGACCAGGCACATCGCCGCCACCCGCGCCAACAGCAGCCCCGGCGGGCTGCGCCGCACCGGTTCAACCGAGGCGGCTGGAAGTGCGTCGAGCCGCGCGGACATGTCGCATCCCTTCCCCCGTTTCGGCGCCGAAGGCGTCGTCGCTGATCGTCCGGAAGACGTCGTCGAGCGTGGCGTCCGGGCCCACGGCGGCCTTGAGCTCCGCCGGAGCGCCGCGCGCGCGAATCCGCCCGCGGTGCATTAGGGCGATCTGCTCGCAGTGCTGGTCGGCCTCGTCCATGTAATGCGTCGTCACCAGCACGGTCATGCCGGTCTCGGCGCGGATCTCGCGAATCCGGTCCCACACGCTCTCCCGGCCGATGGGGTCGAGGCCGATCGTCGGCTCGTCCAGCACCAGCAGCTTCGGCCCGCTGACGAGCGCCTGGGCGAGTTCCAAGCGGCGCACCATACCGCCCGAGTAGGTGTTCGCCAGGCGCTCGGCGGCATCGGTGAGCCCGACCGCGTCCAGCGCGGCGCGCACCACGGATCCCCGTTGGGCACGGGGAACGTCGAAGAGCCGGGCGAACAGCGCGACGTTCTCCCGTCCGGTCAGCGACCCGTCAGCCGAAAGCTGTTGCGGCACATAGCCGATCAGCCTTCGCGCCGCCAGCTTGTGGCGTGCCACGTCGACGCCGAAGACCTCGATCGTCCCCGCCCTGGTGGGCAGGAGAGTGGTGATCGCCCGGATCGTGGTGGTCTTGCCCGCGCCGTTGGGCCCCAGCAACCCGAAGACCTCGCCGGGCGGGACGTCCAGGTCAACCCCGTCGACCGCGATCTGGTCGCCGAACGCGTGCCGCAGATCCCTGCACCGCACGGCCATCCGCTCGGTCATCGGCGCCACCTCCTTCCAGGGCATCGACCAACGCGTGCAAACCCCGCAGCGCTCCGGCAACCGCCTGCTGATCCACCGCGGACAATTCGGCGAGCGCATCGCCGACGAGGCCGGTTCTCGCCCGCCGCCAGGTCGCGAGCCGGTGCGCGGCGGTGTCGGTCAGGTGCAGCCGGATCGCGCGGCGGTCGGCGGGATCGGTTTCACGGCGTAGCAGGCCGACGCGGGCGAGCTGGTTGACCAACGTGCTGACGGAATTCGCCGCCATCCGCAGTTGCAGGGCCGCCGCGGTGACGCTGATGCCCGGCTGCTGTTCGACGACCCGCAGCAGTTCGACGTGGGCGCCCCGCAGGTCCGGCGTCGGCAGCTCGGCGCGAAGACTGCGCCGCACGGTCCGCCGCAGCGCCGCGATCACGGTCATCAACTCGTCGGCGACGACCCACGCGTCCACATCGTCCACGCGACCACGTTACCTCGCATTGAGAGGTATTCGCGCAACGCGAGTTGCAGGAGTGCTTCTTGTTTAACGCCAACGGGAATTTGTTCAGCGGTTGCAGTACTCCGCCCGTGGCAACGCGAAGGCGAGCACCGGCAGGTCGCTGCCGTCGGTGAGCGCCTCGAACGGTTCCACGGTGGCGAGCCGCCCGGCGAGGTACTTCGCGACGTCCCGGGAGGTTCTGCTGGACCGCGCGGTAGCCGTCCCAGCCGAGGCGGACGAACTGGTAGTACTGGGCGATCACCTGCGAGCTGGGCACACCTGCGCGTTGATGCCCAGCACGAGGTTCGGCCGGTCCGAGTCGGCAGCGGCGGCCCGCCTGTGCGCCCGCCAACGGCGCAGCAGCGCCAGGCCCGCCAGCATGCACCCCTCGCTGGAGCCGGTCGTCGAACAGCCGACCGCGTCGCATCCCGCCGGGGCGTGCCACCGCTCGGCGATGATGTTGACGCAACGCCGTTCCAGCTCGTTGGTCTGCGAGGTACTCGTCGCGCAGAGCCACCGGACAGGACACTGTGGATGGTCAGGCGGCCTGGCGCTACGAGGCGAACAGGGCGAGCAAGCCTTCGGGCGCGCCGGGGCTGAACAAGGTGGTGAGGCTTTCAGCGGATGCCAATGCCGAAGCCTCGCTGCGCGGGAAGAGCGCCTGTTCGTAGGCGGCAAGAGCGGTTTGAGCGGTTTCGGCGTCGCCGGGGTGCGCGGCGATGGCCTGGCCAAGTTCGGCCCCGTCGAGCATGGCGAGGTTGGCGCCCTCGCCCGCGAACGGCGACATCAGGTGCGCCGCGTCGCCGAGCAGCGTGACGCCGGGACGGCGGTCCCAGCGGTGGCCGATCGGCAGCGCGTAGATGGGGCGCGGGACCAGTTCGCCGTCCGCGTCTCTGATCAGCGCCCGCAGGCTCTCGTCCCAGTCGCTGAAGTCCGCCAGCACGGTCGCCTTCGCCGCCTCGATGTCCGTGAAGTCGATGCCGGAGGTCCAGTCCTCGGGGGCTTCGCGCATGTTGTAGACGTGCAGGCTGCCGTCGATCTCGCGGTGGGCGAGGAATCCCCGGCCCTCGCCGAGCGCGAAGAGCATGCCGCCGCCGACCACGGCTGCGCTTCGGGGATGCCTGGTGTCGGCGTCGAGCAGGTCCGCTTCGACACCGGAGATGCCCGTGTAGGCGGGTACGGCACCGGAGACCAGCGGGCGGATCTTCGACCAGGCCCCGTCCGCGCCGACCAGCAGATCGGTGGTGAACGAGGTGCCGTCGGCGAGTGCCACCTCGTGCCTGCCGCCGCCCAGCGGGCGGGCTCCGGTTACCTTCGCGCCCCAGCGGACGGTGCCCTCGGGGACAGCGCCGAGCAGGAGGTCGCGAAGCTGGCCGCGCTCGACCTCGGGGCGCTCGCCGTCGCCGTCGTCGGCCTCCTCCAGGTGGACGACGGCGTGCTTGTCGAGGATCCGCATGGCCTGGCCGCCGGGGCGGACGAGCGCGCGGAAGTCCTCGTGGAGACCGGCGGCGTGCAGGGCGACTTGGCCGGAGTCGGCGTGGATGTCGAGCATGCCGCCCTGTGAGTGGGCGGTCGGCGCGGCGTCCCGGTCGTAGACGGCGGCTTCGATGCCGTTGACGTGCAGGACTCGGGCGAGCGTCAGCCCGCCGAGTCCTCCGCCGACGATGACGATGGGGTGATGCCGGGTCATGGCTTGTTCCCTTCGGGGCCGGGGGTGTGCAGGATGCCGTTGACCAGGGCGCGCAAGCCCCACGACAGCCGTTCCTGTGGGGTGCCGGAGGTCAGCTGGGGGGCCAGCGCGGCGATGTGGGGGTGCGTGCGACCGGAGGTGTTCGCCAGGGCGTGGACAAGGTCGTCCCACTCGTCCGGTGCGTCGGCGGACTGGTCCCGCGTGGCCTGCTCGGCCGCCGTCGCGGTGGCGAACTGCAGCAGCAGATCAACGCCCCAGGCCGCCTGCGCGGGAGCGGCGCCGCCCTCGTCCAGCAACGCCAGCAGCGCCTCGATCAGGTTCAGGTAGTGCTGGCCGCTGGGGCGGGCCGCGAGCGCGGAGCGGGCGAGGCTGGGGTTCGCGAAGAGCACCACGGTGTAGGCCGTGAGTAGCTCCTCCAAGCGCTCCCGCCAGTCGCCACCGGCGGCAGGCGGCTCGATGGTGCCCAGGACTTCGTCCAGGATCGCCGCGTGCAGCTCGGCCGTGTTGCTGACGTAGACGTACAGCGAGGCAGGACCGGTGTCCAGCTCCTGCGCCAAGCGCCGCATGGTGACCTTGCGCAGGCCCTCGGCGCGCATGATCCCGACGGCGGCTGTCACGATGCAGTCCCTGGTCAGGGCGGGTTTGGCCGGTCGTTCCCGGCGGCTGCGCGGCTTGTCGCGATTGGCTGTCACGCTCCCACTATAGCGAACATGTTCGTAACGAACATGTTCGCTATAGTGTTGGCGCTGCGCGAAGCGGTGACCAACGTCGTCCGGCACGCCAACGCGAAGACCTGCCACATCAGGCTGGAAGCCCAGGAGGCGAGATGCGGCTAGTGGCCGCCGACGACGGGGTGGGAGGAGTCGTGAAGGAAGGCAACGGCCTGACCGGCTTGCGCGAGCGGATCGGCGCGCTGGGCGGCCGGGTGAGGCGCACCGGCTCGGCGGGAACCACTCTGACCGTCGCGGTGCCGCTGAGGCCGGCCTAGATGGGCGAGGACATCAGGGTGGTGCTCGCGAAGGACCAGGGGACGGTCGTCGGCGCGTTCGCGGCGCTGCCGGAACTGCACCCGGACTGCTTTGGGCCGCTATAGCTATAGGGAGTGACTTTTGTTTCACTGCACTTGGGGTCCTGGAGCAGGGGTTGCTGGTACGCCGAACAGGCCGTTTCCTGGGCGGTATTTCCAAGCGCTATCGCCGAGTTCTGGCACGTCTCCCGCGCGGTGACCTGAGGAGAGTCGTTAAAGCATCTGTCGTACCGTGTGGAGCCGGTCGTTGGTTCTGGCTGAGGGCATGGCTGCGGCATAGCGCTGTGCCCGCTCGATAGCGTCGCGGGCAGCGTCCAGATCACCGGCTCCGACGTGGGATTCAGCAAGCCAGGAAAGATAAAGTGCTACCTCCCTGGCATGATCCGGAGGGTAGTTCGCGACAGCGTTCGACAGGAGCGGTTCGGCATCGTGGGGCCTGCCCAGCTCGATCATGCACCGACCTGCCATGATGTCGATCTCGGATCGGTTGAGCCAGTAGACCCATTCTGGCTCAGATCCGTCGTCGCCTCGTCGTTCGTACGAGTCGTTCACGGCACCCAGAGCCTGCCACGTGCCAAGGATGTCTTTGGCCTTGGCTGAGGCCCATGCCACGCGTTCGAGGAGCAGTGCGCGAACGACGGGCGTTGCCCCGTCTGCACCCTTCACGGCAGTCCGAGCCAAAAGCGCCGCATCGCGTGGGTTACCGACGTTTGCTACCTGATAACTCAGGCTCGACAGCAACTGGGCTCCAAGAACGCGATCGAATGCCTCACCGGCCGCATCCACACCTGAGATGTACAGCCGCTGCGCCTCGGCGTAACGGCCGGCATCGCTTGCTATCCAGCCAGCGAGCTGGGCCAGTTCTCCAACGGCCTTGAAGAGACGTTGGCCCACTGGCTCTGAGAAGCTCGCCGACCGGACAAGCCTGTCGGCTTCCCCCAGTTCTTTCGACACAGCAGGCAAGAGATCCCGGCTGCTGACCACATCATCGAGATGACGAAGCTCGATCACGCGGGTTTCCAGCTCCTCCGCCAGAGAATCACCGACCCGCCGACCGGAGCGGAATTGAACAACAATCGGTGACTCCGAAACGAGCCATTCATGGGCGATCCGCAACGGATCACTCGGAGCGGGCCGCAACGGCACGCCGAGCACCTGTTCGTAGGCGTCGACCACATCCGGCGCAACCGACCTTTTCCCAGTTTCGACCATGCTCAAGTACGACTTGGCGAAGTGCGTGCGCCGCGCCATCCGGGACAAGCTCAAACCCGCAGCATCGCGGGCAGTCCGCAAGTCCGCACCCGTCGTCATCAGCCTCGCCCCCGCTGTGAACACCTGTGAACAGCCAAACCCTACCGCCTACTGTCCGTGCCTCCGAAACTACTTAAGGCAGTCCTCGCTGATCGTTGCGCCCTCCAGCGCCCCCCTCTGGAAGGGTTCCCCGGCCGATTGGCGGGGACTGCCACACCAACTGAGCATCGCGAAGCAACCACCGACGGCACCAACGAATAGGGGCTCCCGTGACGACGACGCAGGCATGGCTGCACTACTTCTGGCGACCAGTTCCGGACGACACGAGTTCCTACGGCCTCGTTCGTCATGCGTTCTTCGGCACCAGCGAGGACGCAGCTCCATCCGTGATATCTGCCTGCGACGAGATTTTCGCTCTCGCCAAGCCGTCCGAAATCGACTGGATTCACGCTCCGACCTGTTCGCGTTGCAACGAGGCCCTGGAGGAGATGAAGGTTCAGAGTCCGACGACGACCACGCATTCCTGTGGGGACTGCAAGGAAGAAGGCTGCCGGAAGTGCTGCTGTACTGAGTCCACCACCATCGTGGGCCTCTGAACATGTTGGAATGGGCCGATATCTCTGCTGTGGCTGTGCCGGAGACCGTAACTTTCCACAACGGGAAGTCGATCACCTTGTACCGGATACCCGCTGTGCGGAAAGGGCCGCTGATGCGTCGGGACCGGCGCGGTGCGTACCTGGTTTACCTGTACTCGTCGTTCGTATTCCGCTGGTACGCGGGCGAAAGCGCGGTCCGGATCTACCACGGCGACATCGACTGCTCGGACGAGTACCCGCTGCCGTGGACCGTCGAGATCGACACCGAATGGGATCCCATCACCCTCACCCACCGTGCGCAGCAATGGGTCCGAGCCCACTGCGCGCAGTTCGAGAAGAAACGAGGCTGACATGCTCGGCGACAACCGCTGGACCGATGCCGACGGCACTGTGCACATCATCCGGCCCAGCACCAGCCCGGCGCTCACCGTGTGCCGTCAACTCGCCGAAGGTGAAGCCGCTCGGGCCCGCATCGGTTGCGATGCCTGCGTGCTGACCACCGCTGTGGAGCTGGAGAACCAACGACTGGAGCAGATCCGCGCCCGGCTCGTGCAGGAACGCGAAGCCGTGCTCAGCGAAGACCCGTGAGCGTGCCGTTTCCAGCTGGTCAGGTCCCGTGAGCGCTTTTGAGGGCTGTAGAGGCTGTTTTGGAACTGGTCCTGCCGGGCGGTTCCGCTGCCCGCCCCAGCGGGAGTGGTCGGGTTCTGCCTGGCCAACCGGTGTGAAGCGAACGGCCTGTTCACCTCGATAGGCGGCACGAACGGTCCGTTCGCTCCGCGCATCTGATGTGAGCGCTGGGTTTTTGGTGTGAAGCGAACGGCCTGTTTGTTTCGGTAGGTGGCACGGATGGTCCGTTCGCTTCACGTCGGCATCTTCCCAAACAGGCGCTTTAGCGCCCAGAAACGCTTACGGGCCTTGAGCAGCACGAAGCGGAGCACCGTTAGCGCCACCACTGATTCACCCAGCGGCTTGACACACAGACGAATCCCTACCCCGCACGCCACGCAAACGAAACGAGGCTCTCTACCGGGTGTCGCGTGGGTGTGGGCGTGGTGTCAGGGCCTCCGCGAGCGGCCTCGTCTCCTCGTTGGCGGCGCGCACCGCGTCGGCCACGATCTCGTGGTCCGGCGAGAGGATGCAGACCGGGTCGGTGCGGGCGGCGTCGCCCGTGAGCAGAAACGCTTGGCAGCGGCAGCCGCCGAAGTCGATCTCGCGACGCGGGCAGCTCCGGCACGGCTCGGGCATCCAGTCGGTGCCGCGGAAGCGCTGGAACACCGGCGATTCCGCCCAGATCCAGCCGAGTGACTTCTCGCGCACGCTCGCGCGCGGCAGCGGCAGGGTGTGCGCGGCGGGGCAGGGGAGGACGTCGCCGTTGGGCGTCACGGTGAGTTGCCGCCGTCCCCAGCCGTCCATGCAGGGCTTGGGGTACTGCGCGTAGTAGTCGGGGAGGATGTAGATGATCGTCGTCTTCCCCTCCAGGCGCTTGTTCGCGGCGCGCACGACGGCCTTCGCCCGGTCGATCTGCTTCCTGCTGGGCAGGAGCGCGGAGCGGTTGTGCAAGGCCCAACCGTAGTACTGGGTGTTCGCCAACTCGATACGGTCGGCGTGTAGGCGCTCGGCCAGGGCGATGATGTCGGAGATGCGGTCGATGTTCATCCGGTGCAGGACGATGTTCAACGTCAGCGGCCAGCCCAGCTCCTTCACCAGCCGAGCCGCCGCGATCTTGCGCTCGAAGGAGCGCGTGCCCGCGATGTTGTCGGACGCGGTCGCCTCGTGGGCCTGGATGCTGATTTGCACGTGGTCGAGACCGGCTGCCCGCAGCTGTTCCGCGCGGCGCGGCGAGAGACCGATCGCGCTCGTGATGAGGTTCGTGTACAGGCCCAACTCGTTGGCGCTGCGCGCGATCTCCACCACGTCCCGGCGCTGTAGCGGCTCGCCGCCCGACATGTGGAGCTGCACCACACCCAGCTCGCGGGCCTCGGTCAGCACCCGCTGCCACTGCGCCGTGGTCAGTTCTTCCCCGTAGTCGGCCAGGTTGAGCGGGTTGGAGCAGTACGGGCAGTGCAGCGGGCACGCATACGTGAGCTCGGCCAGCAAACCGAACGGGCTAGTCATCGTCGACCTCCACGTAACGCTTGGCGGCGAGGCGGCTGAGGAAACCCAGCACCTCGTCGCATGCCATGTGGTCGGACTGGCCACGTAGCTCGGCCACGATCTCGGCGACCGTCCGCCGCCCGTCGCACAGGCCCAGCACGGCCGCGCCGGTCGGGTTCAGGACCGACACCGACTCCGGTGCCAACAGCATGTGCCGCTCGCGGACCTGGTCGAAGACCAGGCGCACGTACGACGCCATCCTGGGGCGGCTCGCCGATTCCACTGCCGTGCTCATAGCTGTCCCGCCTCGTCGGAGTCGGAGTCGGAGTCGGAGTCGGAGTCGGGAAAAGCTTGGTCGATGGCATCGAGGATGCTCCAGAGCACTTCGCACTTGAATGACAGCGCCGCCACGGCGCGCGCCTGCTCGTCTGCCGACCGGCAGTGCTCGGTCACCACCTGCAGGGCGTGTTCGGCGTCGCGGGGCGCCTGGGCCAGGCGGGACCGGAAGTAGCCGAGGCCGTCGCGGTCGATCCAGGGGTAGCGGCGTTCGAACGCTGCGAGCCGGTCGGCCATCAGGTCCGGCGCGAAAAGCTCGGTCAGCGAGGACGCCACCGCCTCGACCCACGGTCTCGTGCGGGCGAAGTTCACGTACGCGTCAACGGCGAACCGCACCCCGGGGACGAGATGGCGCTCGTCGAGCACCTCGTCCCTGCCCAGCCCCACCGCCTCGGCCAGGCGCAGCCAGGCGCCGATGCCGCCTTGGTCGCCGGTCGTGCCGTCGTGGTCGAGGACTCGCAGTACCCACCGCCGGCGCACTTCGCGGTCCGGGCAGTTGGCGAGGATGGCAGCATCCTTGCGGGGGATGTTCGCCTGGTAGTAGAAGCGGTTGGCCACCCAGCCCCGGACCTGCCGACGGCTCAGCCGCCCCTCGTTCATCTTGACGTGGAACGGGTGCTGGTCGTGGTAGCGCCGCGACTGGGCGCGCAGCTGCGCGGTGAAACTGCCGGTGTCGGTAAGCGTCGTCACGCCACTCGCACCTCCAATCCGTCGGCGGCCACTTCCATGCCGTGCTGCTCGACGGCACGTCGCTCGGGTGCGTCGTCCAGCAGGATCGGGTTGGTGTTGTTGATGTGGATGTAGATCTTGCGCTCGATGGGCAGTGGTGACAGCTGTTCGAGGCTGCCCCCGGGATCCCCGATCGGCAGGTGCCCCATGTCGCGCGCCGTCTTCCGGGCCAAGCCGAGCCGGATCAGCTCGTCGTCGTGCCAGCAGGTCCCGTCGACGAGCAGGCAGCTGCAGTCGTCCAGCTCCGCGCGCACTTCGGCGGTGAGCTCCTGTACCCCCGGCAGGTACACCACCGTCCGGCCGCTGGACTCGTCGGTCAGCCGGTAGCCCACGACCCGCCCCTGCTCGCGGCCTGCCGTGAAGCGGGGCAGTTTGCTGGTGGGGACGTTGAAGGCCCGGTAGGAAAGCCCGCCCTCCAAGGGCACGCTGGCGCCCGGAACGACCGGTCGCCAGGTGACCTGGCAGTAGGCCTCAAGCGTGCGCAGTACTGCCGTCCCATCGCACAACGTCTCCTGCACCGCGGGCGTCGCGTGCAGCTCGATGGATTTCGCCTCCCGCAACAGCAACATGCCGAGCGTGTGGTCGATCTCTGCGTCGGTGAGCAGCACCGCGCGCAGCGGTGTCGCTCGCCCGCCGCCCGGCTGCAGGGCGGCGAAGGCCTCGATCTGGGTTCGGATGTCGGGAGATGCGTTGAACAGGAACCACTTCCGGTAGTCACCGCTCACCGCGATCGCCGACTGGGTGCGCGGCCGGCAGGGCCGGGAACCGTCGCGGACGGCGCGGCAGTTCGGGCAGGCGCAGTTCCATTGCGGAAAGCCGCCGCCCGCTGCCGATCCGAGCACCCGCACCCACATTCCGCTCCTCCGTTCGTGCCTTCGGCACCAGTGCCGAGGGCGGCCGTGAGTCTTCTGAGCCGCTGTAGCAACCCAGAAGACTCCCGACCCGGGCGCCGGACTCGACCCGGCCCCCGTGCCTAAGCCGCTGGTCCTCCGGCTGCTAGTCCTCCCATCGCGCGACGTACATGTACATCGTCACTTCGGATGTGCACTGGAGCTCCTCGAACTCCGGTGGCTCCCAGTCGACTTCGGCGAACTCGGGGGTCTCCCATTCAAGAGTTGGCCGAGTTGCAACGGATTCCATGACTGCACCTCCTCTCTGCGGACGTCCGACCTGAATCCGGGACTATTCCAGCGGAAGCGCGAAGGCGAAGAGCGCGTCCCCGTGGGGAGCGCCGAGCATCCCGGGGAGGAATCCTTCGACCCATGCGCCCCACCCGACCGGCACGGCCACGTACTGCCTGCCGTCGATGCTGTAGGTCGTGGGGTTGCTGTGATGGCCGCAGCCAGTCTGGAACTGCCACAGCAGCTCGCCGGTGCGCGCGTCGAACGCGTTGAACTCCCCGGTGGGTTCGCCTGCGAACACCAGGTCCCCGCCGGTGGCCAGCACCGAACCGCACATCGGCACCTCGTTGCGCCAGCGCCACACCTCGTTGCCGTTGGACGGATCGAAGGCCGACACCGACCCCGCCATGTCGTCGGAGTCCACGGTGACGCTCGCACCCCAGTAGGGGATGCTTTCCTTGAACTCCCGGCGCCGACGCGTGACCGACGCGCCGACGTCCTGGACCGGGACGTAGCACAACTGCGTCCGCGGGCTGTACGCCGCGTGCGTCCATTCCTTCCCGCCTGCCGGTCCCGGCCAGAAGTGGACCTCTTCACCTTCCTTCTCTGGATAGACCTTGGGCGTCACCTTGCCGTTCGGGTCGATCTCGCCCCACGTGATGCGGTCGACGAAGGGCACCACCCGGACCAGTTCGCCGTTCGTGCGGTCGAGGACGAAGAAGTACCCGTTCTTGTCGAAGTGCGCCAGCAGCTTGCGCCCGTCCAGTTCGAAGAGGATGTGCTCCATCGTGCTGTCGTAGTCCCACAGGTCGTGCGGGTTGTACTGGTAGTGCCAGCGGATCTCGCCGTTGTCCGGGTCCACGGCGATGACGCTGTCGGTGTAGAGGTTGTCGCCCTCGCGGATGCCCCCGTCGAAGTCCGGTGCCGGGTTGCCGGTTCCCCAGTACATGAGGTTCAGCTCCGGGTCGAAGGTCCCCGTGACCCAGCAGTTGCCGCCGCCCCGCGTCCAGGCCGGACCGTCCGGCCAGGTTTCGGAGCCTCGTTCGCCCGGCTTCGGCACGGTGTAGGTCCGCCAGACGTGCCGCCCGGTGTCCAGCTCGAAGGCGTCGAGGTGGCCGCGCACGCCGAATTCCCCGCCGGAGCTTCCGACGACGACCATGTCCTTGACGACCAGCGGCGCGACCGTGGCGCTCTCACCGGCCCGCACGTCGCCGTACGTCGTGTCCCAGACGAGCTTGCCGTTGGTGGCGTCGAGCGCGATCACGTGGGCGTTGAGCGTGACGACGAAGACCTTGCCCTTCGCCACCGCGGCCCCGCGGTTCACGTTTCCGCAGCACAGCGACGTGTCGTAGGGGATGGCGTGCTTGTACCGCCACAGCTCCTGCCCGGTCCGGCCGTCGATGGCCCACACGAAGCCGTCCCACCCGGCGACGAACATGATGCCGTCCACCACGATCGGGGCGGCCTCGAACGAGTAGGTCGACGGGCCCGCGTGGAGACCGGCCGATCCGGACTGGAACACCCATGCGGGGACGAGTCGCTTGACGTTGTCGGTGTTGATCTGGTCCAGCGGACTGTATCGCTGCCCGTCGTAGGCGCCGTAGTAGGTGAGCCAGTTCTGCGGTTCCGAGCGGGCCTGCAGAATGCGGTCGTACGTGACGTCCTGGACCACCGGCGGCGCAGTGCCGACCAAGCCGCTCAGCGTTGCCTGGCCGACGGCCCGCCCTGCATCCACGTATTCCGTCATCACCCGCTCCTTCCTATGGTCGTGGCTGGTCCGGGCGGTCGAGGCGGGCCTGCTGCGGGACTTCCCCCAGCACGACGATCGCCCCGATAAGGCCGCGGCCCTCGTCGTTGCCGATGGGCGAGCTGTACCAGTAGTAGCCCGGGCCGTCGAGGTTCAGCGTGGCGGTTCCCCGGGAGTGGATGGGCAACCAGATGAACTGGCTGTCGCCGTTGCTCGGAAAGAGCGCGCAGTGCGTGTTCTGGTCGTCGTTGAAGATCTCGAGTTCCAGGTCGCCGCCGCGCGGCAGGACGAGGATCTCGGGATCCCAGACCAGCTCGTCCGGGGGAATCCGGATCTGGGCGTGCATGCGGCCGTCGGCGCCCTCTTCGGCATAACCGAGGTTGCCGTGGGTTACCAGCCGGCCGAGTGCCGCCTTGTTCTGCCTGTCCAATCCGATCTTGCTCACGAGTGCCGACAGATCTTCCGCGGTCGCCATCGGCTTCATCTCCTAATCCCGAATGCTCCACCGCGCGGTGCTGCCGCTGGTGGACGACCGGTTCTTGCTTGATTCCCAAGCGATTCACCTGGTTCCGGGTGGCGGTCGATCGGGCCTGCCGCCCGGAAAACGGTTTGTGGGGAACGAGAGTCATCCCGCGCCCGGTCGCCGCACCGTTCCCCGAACCGGTTTCCGGCGTTGAAGCACGCCGAGCAGCCTCAGCGCAGAACCGGGTTTCTGACCGGCCGCCAGCAGGTGACTGCTCGCGATCGGATCAGTCGAGAACTCCCCAACGGCAACTGCGGAGCGAGCGGGCCGGGTATCGCAGGGAGGCCGCCGACACCGGTTGCGCCCGGCGCAACCCGCACGGCCAGCCCCGTCTGGACCACCCGACACCTCCCGCCGCGTGTGTCCTACCGCAGGTGAAGGGTAACTCTGCCGCCGCGCTTGCGTAAGTCACCGAAGATGGTGTGCACGCGGGCGCACGGGCCGGATTGCCCGCTGCCACAACATCATTCGCTCGCGGCCCGGGGCGGATCCGGTGGCTGGAGCTCGATCGGCGCGGGGCCGGGCACCGCGGCTTCCTCCTGGCGTGCTGGTGGAACGGGCCGGGGCGGGACGGGTTCCGGTGGTTCGGCGTAGACGTACTTGCCGCCACGCAGCCAGGATGCGATGGCGGCGACCAGGCAGGCGGCCACCGCGAATCCGAACGCGATGGTCAGTCCCTGGGAGAACGGCGGGGAGATCAGCGCGGGAAAGAAGCTCCGGCCGGTGAGGTACGCGGCGTGGTCGGCGGGCAGCTGCTGGAGCGCGCTCGGGCCGAGCAGGGATTGGATCGGGTTGTAGCCGAGCAGCGCGGCGAACAGGACCGCAACAGGTGGAAGACCCGCCACACGCGTTGCGTCCGCCGTGGGCACGCCTTGCGAGATCAACCCGCTGGACAGCGTTTGCGGCAGCGTCTGGGCCAGACCGGAGATCATCAGGCTGAAGAACACCCCGATGGACAGCACCATCGCCGAGTTCTGGAACGTCGTTGTCATGCCCGCGCCCACGCCCCGCCGCTGCGGCGGCAGGCTGTTCATGATGGCTGCGCGGTTCGGCGAGGCGAACAGGCCCATGCCGATCCCGTTGAGCAGCAGGATGCAGGCGAACGCCGGGTAGTGGAAGTTCGCCGGGAGCAACGCCAGCAGCACGAAGCTCGCCGCTGCCACCAGCATCCCGCCGGTGGCGAAGGGCCGCGCTCCCCACCGGTCGGACAACCACCCCGACACCGGGCCCGCCACCAGGAACCCGATGGTCATCGGAAGCATGTAGATGCCCGCCCACAGGGGAGTGGACTCGAAACCGTAACCGTGCTGTGGCAACCAGATGCCCTGCAACCAGATCACGAGGACGAACATCAGCCCGCCGCGGCCGATGCCGGAGAGCAGGTTGGCGATGTTCCCGGCGGTGAACGCCCGAATCCGGAACAGCGACAGGCGGAACATCGGTTCCGCCACGCGGGTTTCGACCACGCAGAACACCGCGAGCACCAGCAGCCCGGCGGCCATCGTGGCCAGCACCCGCGGATTGGTCCAGCCCATGACGTGGCCGTCGTAGGGCTGGATGCCGTAGGTGATTGCCACCAGGACGGCGACCAGCCCGACCGCGAAGGTCAGGTTGCCCCACCAGTCCGGCTGCGAGTGCTCGGTGGTGCCGGTGTCGCGCAGCTTCCAGTACGCCCAGCAGGTGCCGAACAACCCGACCGGGACGGACACCAGGAAGACCAGGTGCCACTGCACCGGTGCCAGCAGCCCGCCGAGGATCAGGCCGATGAACGACCCGGCGATACCCGCCACCTGGTTCAGCCCCAACGCCAATCCGCGTTGCTGGACGGGGAAGACGTCGGTGAGGATCGCGCTGGAGTTCGCCATCAGCATCGCCCCGCCGACCCCTTGCAGAACGCGCATGCCGATCAGCCACAGCGCGCCGGCCGTGCCTTGCATCCACGTAACCGACAGCAGCACGGAGAACACCGTGAACACGGCGAAACCGGCGTTGTACATGCGGACTCGGCCGATCATGTCGCCCAGCCGCCCGAAGGTGACCACCAGCACCGCGGTGACCACCAGGTAGCCCAGGATCAGCCACAGCAGCAGCCCGGTGTTGCCGGGCTCCAACGGGTTGATCCGGATGCCGCGGAAGATGTCCGGCAACGCGATGATCAGGATCGACATGTTGATCGTCACCATCAGCACGCCCAGCGTGGTGTTGGACAGCGCGATCCACTTGTAGTGCGGGCCGACCGGGTCGCCTCCGGCCCGCGGACGTCGTGCCGGGAGCGGGTCCACCGGCGGCTCCGCCGGCTCCGATGACGATGCCATCGCCATCACTTTCCTCACCAGGAGAAGTATTTACTGCACGAAACTAACCTTACTGTTGGTTGCGTCGTGCAACAAGTGGGCGTGGTGATCAGCCGTGCGGATAGGGCACCAGGTCGCCCAGCGCTTCGTCCGCGGCCGCGAGCTTCGTCAGGCGCCACAAGGCCTTGACGGCCCCGTCGACCTCTCGTGGATCGAGCTTCCCCAGCAAGCGGGAGAGGGTTTCGCGCCGGGACGCCAGCACGCGGTGCACCAGCTCGTCGCCCGCCGTGGTGAGGGCGAGCGTGACCACGCTGCGGTTGTACGGTTCGCGAGTCCGGGAGAGCAGACCGACGAGCTCCAAGCGGTCGCCGAGGCGCGTCACCGATGAGGCGTTCAACCCCAGGGCCGCTGCGGCCCGCGAAGACGGCAGCGGTCCCCTGTCCGCGAGCGCCGCGAGGAGCCGGAACTGCGGGAGGGTCACGGTCTCGCCCGCCAGGCTCCTGGTCGCGAGTCCCACCAACATGCGCGTCGCCGCTTCGAACGCGTCGATGGCGTCCGCGTGGTGCTTCCTGGACGCGGCATCCCGGGAGGGCGAAGACTTCATGGGAACAAGACTTGCATGTTGCAAATCCGCATGTCAAGCTGGGTTTAGCACCGAAATGTGTTGGGGAGGTGCATCATGACGAGCCAGCAGATTCCCATCGCGGGACACCCCGATCTGACGGAGCTTCGGTCCCGCTACGAGCACATCGCCGAGACCCCCATCGCGCAGGCCGCGTACGGCTTGATGGTTCTGGCCGGGCTGTACGTCGCCCTGTCGCCGTGGATCGTCGGCTTCGCGGGCATGAGCCCGCTCGCGATCAACAACCTGATCATCGGACTCACCGTCGCCGGGCTGGCGGTCGGCTACGCCTCGGCCTTCGGCCGGCTGCACGGCGTCGCGTGGCTGGTCCCCGTCCTCGGGGTGTGGACGATCATCGCGGAATGGGTCATGAGCGGAGCCGTCGCGACGATGCCGATCGTGATCAGCAACGTGGTCAGCGGCGCCATCGTGGTGCTGCTGGGGATCGCAGCCGCAGGCCTGATCCTGCAGCACCGCTGAAGTCGGGCGAAGCGGTGCGCCCGGTGACCGCCGGCATGCGAATGCCGGCGGTCACCACTGCGATCGCCACGTCCCGGCGCGCACTGCCCTCGATGCCTGTTGATCAGCCGGTCGCAGGTCGTTCGAGGATGTCGTTCAAGGCGGCGACTTCCCACAGTCCAAGGGCCTTGTCCGCGTACCTTCCGGCTCCTTCGAGGCAGCCTTCGGTGATGAGCTCGGCCGGGGCGGGGAACCCGAACGGCGCCAGCTGGAAGTTGAGCGGACGCCAGTCGCCGGTTTCCACGTCCACGTTCACCTGCAGCGCCGGGAAGGTCGTGATCAGCAAGTACGCCGCTCCGCTGGCGCGGATGTTGCGCAGCGCGGCCCAGATTTGCTCGAAGGCGAGGTGCACGAGGCAATCCCGGCACAGCACCAGATCCGCGGTCGGCAACGGGTCGCGGGTCAGGTCCAGGACCCCGAACCGCCGGAATGGCCGCGCATAGGACTTACGGTTGTGCTCGATGAGTTCGGGGACGATGTCGCCGCCGAAGTAGTTGTCCACGCCCAGTTCGGTCCTGCGCAGCCAACCGAAGTCCCCGCAGGGCACGTCGGCGATGGACCGCACGCCCCGCCGGCGCAACAGGGCGGGGATCTCAGCGCGGAGACGTGCCGTGGCGGCGTCCTCCGAGCCCTGCCCGGACACCGACTCCGGGCTGCCCCACAAGTTGTGCCGGTAGATGTAGCGGAACACCTCGCCCGTTCCCTGCCGGACGAGGTGTTCGCGGTGCTCGCGGAAATTGACGTTCGTTGCGAGTTCCGGACGTCCCCACGCCCCCTCATCGGCGCCCATCGCATCATCCTTCCTGCCGCCCGAACACGCAGCATCGGTACGGCGCCCCGCACACCCAGGGTGGTCGAGATTTCGGTTGTCCCATACCGCCCGCCGGTTGATCTTGGATCGTCGCGGCCTCAGCCGGTGATCACGATCCCACCAGCCGGCTTCGGCTCCAATGCGTTCGGAGGCAGCGAGTTCCACGGTTGGGAGCTACTTCCGCTCGGCCAGGATTCAGAACCAGTAACCAGCACTCGATCCGGCACAACACTCCGCTGCGGACTGATGGGGGATTTCCGAAGCAGGGCTAATCGACTGCCACGAGTTGATGGGTCAGGTGGCAAACGGCGCGGTCGCTGTAGGCCGATGGGATCGTCGCGCTCAACTGCTGCGCTCGGTCGGCGAGAACGGCCGCTCGATCGGTGTCGCGCACGCCGAGATGCGCGTGTGCGAGCCTGGCGGTGTAGAGCGCGGTCTCACGCACGCGGCGAAGCTCTCCGCCCACGACATCGTCATCGACGAGCTCACCGCTGGTCAGCGCGAGTACCTCACGTCCTGGCAGTTCGGCACCTGATCCGCCCGGCGTCCGGGTGGGGGCGTCCGAAGCGGGCGGGGACCGGCTGTCCCCGCCCGCTCGAAAACCACTCGGATCCGGCACCTCACCCGGAGCGGGGTGAGCGGCGATTTCGCGCGAAATCGAAATCGCCGCCTGGGGCACCCGATCCCGCGTGGCTCGTTAACTCATCACCCATTGCTGCGCCGGGTTCGAGGGGTCGCAGCTGAACAGCCGCACCTGCTCTTGGCCGAGGTTGCCGAGGCAGCTGTTCGTGGCCGGGTGCCAGATCAGGCTGCCCGAGTCGGCGGGCTCGATCCGCCACTGCTGGGTCTGGTCGTAGGAGTCGCACGGGGAAAGACGCACGTTGGGGCCGTCGACCTGCCCCAGACAGCTGTTCGTGCCGTTGACCCGGAGCAGCTCCGCGTTGCCGAGGTACTCGCGGGACCAGGTCTGGCTCGGGCTGCTCGGGTTGCACTCGGCAAGTGCGACTCCGAAGCCGTCCGAGCTGTACAGGCACCCGTCATCGGCCACGTTGTGCAGCGGGGTTTCCCGGGGAGCGGGTTCCGCCGCGGCAAGCGGCAGCGCGACCGAGCCGCTCAGGCACAGCGCACCCAAAGCCGCCAGGGTCCAGTGGCTCACTTTACGCAATGAACTCATCGTGTAGGGGATTCACGTAACACGCGTCGTTCGAGCACGTGCGTCACCGAGTTCACTGCTAGCCCAGCGGAAAATCCCCAATTCACACCACTGTGGGCGAGCACTGGCCCGCGAAGCGCGAACCGGGTACAACCGGGCTGCCCGGCTGGCGGGATTTCCGCGATCTGCAGAAGTGTCTCGCGGCAGGGGAAAGCATGTTCGCCCCGGCGGCCGCGTAGAGGTCCGCCGTGCCGGCTCCTCGGCCGGGTGCGTGCTGACCGGCGGCTCAGGGCGGGGAGCGCCCGGTCCGAGCGCTGGTGTTGGCGAGCACGCCGACATCATCAGCACGGCGGCGGAGAGCAGCGCCGGTGTTCGGCGCGCAATTCCATGCTCAGAGTTTCCCTTGTGTCGTAGGTGGATGTCCCAACCGCACGAGCACGCAGGTATTGCGGGCCGCGTTGCGGGGTATCAGGAGCGTGATGGGCGCGCCGAGGGGGCGGCGCGATCGACGTCTACCCGTTTGCGGTTCTCCCCAGTGCCCGTCGCCGCGATGGAGAGCAGCCGAACCCGGATTGCGCCGCAGCTGTTTCCGCATCGGAGGTGGTCGATGGGAACGCCGTCCCCGAAGCCCGAGGTCGCCACGCGGCGTGTCTACGCCCTGGGGTCGCTGGCCGCGATCTTGTTCGGCTACGACAACGGGATCATCTCGGCCGCCATCCTGTTCATCCCGCACGAGCTGCCGTTGACGCCGCTGCTCAAGGGCGCCGTGGTCAGTGCCACGGTCGTCGGAGCGATGGTGGGAGCGCTGGTCGGCGGGCCGGCCGCCGACTGGCAGGGACGGCAACGCCTGCTGCTCGCGGCCGGGGTGGTGTTCACCATCGGGGCGCTTGGTGCGGGCGTGGCACCGACAGTCGCCACGCTGGTGCTGTTCAGGTTCATCATCGGGCTGGGGATCGGCATCGCGTCAGTGGTGGTGCCGCTCTACCTGGCCGAGATGGCGCCCGCCGGTGGCCGCGGCTGGATCACCTCGCTGAACCAGTACATGATCATCGTGGGCACGGCGCTGGCCGCCGCCTGCGGGTACGCACTGGCCTTCTCCGCCTCGTGGCGCTGGATGATCCTCATCGGCGTGTTCCCCGCAGTGGTGCTGGTCCTGGGGTTGCTGGCCGCACCGGACACGCCCCGGTCGCTGGTTCGCCGGGGACACCCCGAGCGGGCACGCGCGCTGCTCGTCGGCTTGCGTGGCGACCAGGACGCCGCCGACCGGGAACTCGCCGAGATCACCGAGCTCGAACGCCAGCAGCGGGACGCCAGGCTCGGCGCCCACATGTCCGCGCCGTGGGTGCGCCGCCTGCTCGTGCTGGGCGCGCTGCTCGCCGTGTTCCAGCAGATCACCGGGATCAACACGATCGTCTACTACGCGCCGACGGTGCTGACGACCTTCGGGGTTTCCGACGTCACGGCGCTGCTGTTCACGTTCCTGAACGGGCTGGTGAACATCGCGACGATCGCGGTGGTGGTGCGGCTCAAGATCGTGGATCGCTGGGGTCGCAAGCCCGTCCTGCTCGCCGGCCTGGTGGGCATGTCGGCGAGCCTGTTCGCGGTCGGGGCGGCGGCGTCGCTCCTGCCTCCCGAGTCGCCAGCGCTGTTCGGGATCGCGGTCGCCGCGTTCGTGGTGTACACGAACACCTTCTCCGCCACCTGGGGGCCGGTGCTGTGGGTGGTGCTGGCGGAGATCTTCCCGCTGGCGATCCGCGGCGCGGCGATGGCCTTGGCCACGTTGTTCAACTGGCTGACGGACTTCTTCGTCGCGCTCACCTTCCCTACCTTCACCTCGCTGGTGGGCGCGGGGATCGTGTTCATCGCCTACGCGGCGGCGGGGGTGATCATCTTCCCGATCGTCTGGTGGATGGTGCCGGAAACCAAGCAGCGCAGCCTGGAATCGCTGGAAAAGGCCTTCCGCCGGAGCAAGCGGTTCCGCCTCTCCGAATGACCGGACCGATGAGTTCAGGAGTTGTACGATGACCGTCGACTACGGCCCGCATGGATCCAGCCTGCGGGATCTGCCGCGCCTGCGGAGCAGTCGCCGGGGGCGTGCGTCCAGCTGGGACCGCAGCGGGGGCAACGACGACCGCCTCACGATCGAACCGGGCCGGACCGCCACCCTCGCCGAAATCCGCGGGGCCGGGAGCATCAACCACATCTGGGTGACCGTCGCGAACGAACGCATGCTGCGCGATCCCTGGATGCGCGAGCCTGACTACCTGCGCAAGCTGGTGCTGCGCGCCTACTGGGATGGCGAGCGGAGCCCGAGCGTCGCAGTCCCGGTGGGCGACTTCTTCGGGGTCGGGCACGGCCGCACGACCAACTTCGTCTCGGCGCCGCTGCAGATGAGCCCGCAGGACGGCAAGGCGTTCAACTGCTTCTTCCCGATGCCGTTCGGCTCGGATGCGCGGTTGGAGGTCACCAGCGAGCTCGTCCACGAGCGGGTTTTCTTCTACTACTACGTCGATTACGAGTACTTCGACGAGCTCGGCGCGGACATCGGCCGGTTCCACGCGCAGTGGCGGCGCAGCAACCCCTGCCCGGGAGTCGACCAGGGCGCGGAGGGTAACGACCGGTTCCTGCTCACCGGCACGAACCTCGACGGCCTGGATAACTACACGATCCTCGAAGCGGCCGGGCGCGGCCACTACGTCGGCTGCGTGCTCAACATCCACAACCTGCGCGAAACCAACGAGTGGAACTGGTACGGTGAGGGAGACGACATGATCTTCATCGACGGCGAGCGGTGGCCGCCGCGGCTGCACGGCACCGGGACCGAGGATTACTTCAACACCGCCTGGTGCCCGTCGCAGACCTACCACGCGCCGCACCACGGCATCACGCTTCCCGGCGGCGACAACTGGTCGGGGCAGATCAGCCTCTACCGCTTCCACATCGAGGACCCGATCCCGTTCCGGCGGTCGATCCGGGTCAGCATCGAGCACGGCCACGCGAACAAGCGTTCCGACGACTACTCGTCGGTGGCGTACTGGTACCAGGAGGAGCCGCACGCCCCGTTCTCCCTCGCACCCGTCGAGCAGCGCATCCCGCGGGCGCAATGACAGCCCGGGATGGTGTGAACCGGCGCCAGTTCGTGAAGTTCTCACTCGCGGGCGCGGCAGCGGTGCTGTTCGGGGGCGCGCCGCGCGCCGTCGACGCCGCCGTCGGACCGACCGTCGTCGACCCGGCCAGCAAGTTCTTCGCGACCGCGTTCACCGAGTACGCGGCCAGCGTCACCTCCAACAGCACCGGGGACCTGTGGCCGACCTGCTGGGCGGACGACGACTACGTCTACACGGCCAACGGGGACGGGCAGGGCTTCGGCAACGAGCCGATGGCCGCGATCGTGGTGAACCGGATCGCCGGGATGCCGGAGACCGGCCTGCGCGGCGAGCGCCTGGCCGCCGGCGACGCGGTCGCCAAGGTGCACGCCGATGCCAAGCTGTACAACGCGAAACCCACCGGGATCGTCGCGGTCGACGGTAACGGCGACGGCCGCGACGAGCTGTACCTGGCGGTGCAGGACCTGCGTTATGCGCCCGCCGAGAAGGCGTTCGACGACGCGCCGAACGCGAGCATCGTCAAGTCGGAGGACTACGGGCGCACCTGGCAGCAGCCGGCCGGGCCGATGTTCACCGACCACGTCTTCACCACGATCATGTTCCTCGACTTCGGTCGCAGCCAGGAACACGCCCTAAAGCTCGGCTCGGAGGCCGCCGGGTACGTGTACGCCTACGGTCTGGACCACAACTGGCGCGACTCCTACACCAACACGGTGCCGTCCCCGACGAGCCTCTACCTGGCCCGGGTTCCCCGGAACGCGATCCAGCAGCGGGACGCGTGGCGGTTCTACACCGGCGGCGGGCAGGACGGTCGTCCACAGTGGAGTGCCGACATCGGCGCGAAGGCGCCGGTGCTCACCGACGAACGGCGGCTCTACACCGACCTGCTCGGCGAAGGCCGCCACAACCTCAGCGTGATCTCCCAGGGCGGTGTCCTCTACAACGCCCCGATGCGCCGGTTCCTCTACACCTCATGGAGCGAGTACACCTTCGAGTTCTACGAGGCGCCGACGCCTTGGGGGCCTTGGCAGCTGTTCATGTCCAAGGACTTCGGCGCCTTGCCCTGGTTCGGCCATCCCGGCCGCGTCCGGATAGTCCCCGTGCCGGGCGGCCACGACATCCCGACGCAGGAGACCAGCGAGGGAGAGCCAGCGTGCGCCGGCCCAAAGAACGGCGGCTACGGCTCGACCATCCCGGCGAAGTTCGTCTCGCCCGACGGAACGCGGATGTGGTTGCAGTCCAACTGGTTCCTGAACGTGGCGTGCGGACTGCCCAACTACCGCTTCTCGTTGCGGCAGCTTCACCTGTCCGCCCGCCAGCTGGGCGATCCCGCCAGCAACCCGCCCAACCCGACGGCCAACCTGGCCCGGCCGGACAGGGGACCTTTCCCCATCGAGAAGACCGCCCACTTCGGTCGCGGCGACTACTTCAACAACGGCATCCGGGAGGAGAGCGAGGACAGCTTCGACGGCTCCCGGAAGCAGGCCGATTTCTGGGGCTACACCTGGAAGGACGAGTATTGGGTCGACCGCGTCGTCTACACGACCGGCAGCATGTTCTCCGACGGCGGCTGGTTCGCCCGCGACCTGACGGTGCAGGTGCGGCAGGGAGCCGACTGGGTGAACGTCACCGGCGTGACGACCACCCCGGCGTACCCGTACGACAACACGGCGGGACCGAACAAGACCTACGTGTTGATGTTCGACCCGATCGTCGGCGACGGCGTCCGGATCGTCGGAGTCCCCGGAGGTTCGTCCACGTTCACCTCGATCGGCGAGCTGGAGGTGTACTTCGACGGCAGACCGCCCCGGTGACCGTGATACCCCCGATGCGCCAGCAGAGTCCACAATGGATTCTCCAGGTCCCCGCCGCGGCCAGCGCAGCACATAGCAACGCGATGTGTGGGAGGAGGCGAAGCGGGGTAGCTCGAAGGAGACGACTCCCGGCGGATCGGGCCACCTGCCGGACCGTCCGGCGGCCCCGATGCCGTGGAGCCGGGAGTTTCCCGTTGAGCGGGGGTGTTCTTCGTGATCGTGCTAGGGGTAATCCTATTGCTCCTCGGTTTCTTCCTTAACATTTCGGTCCTGTGGACGCTGGGAATCGTGTTGACCGTCGTGGGCGTCGTGTTCGCTGTTGCAGGTGCGAGGGGACGTGCTATCGGCGGCCGGAAGCACTGGTTCTGACCAATCGCAGGCGGGATGTGTTGCCGGAGCGTTCGCTCGGGTAGCCCCGGCCCGTTGATCGAGAGTGTGCAAGCTTTGTGGGAGCCGTACACGACGTTCACCCGGAGATGAGGAGCTTGAACGATGGAACTGGTGACCGTGCGCCACGTGTGCGAGCAGGACGAGCCGTTCGCGACGGTCTACTTGGTGGCCCGTGTCCCGGGCGAGGGCACGAGTAAGCAGGTCGAGCTGGAGGAGGACGTTCCGACGTGGCACGGTGACCGCGAGCGGGCGGCGGGTTGGCCGTCATGGGGGCACGACGGACAGCGCGATCGGCGCGGCAGTCGTCGTGACGAGCCAGAAGAGACCATTGTGGACGAACGGCAGGCCAAGGGGGCCGTCGTCGCGGCCGCCATCGGCAACACGATGGAATGGTTCGACTTCGGCGTGTACAGCGATCCAGGGTTCTCCACCGGTGGCGAGTACGGCGGCGCGGCCACGCTTGTCTCGGAGCACTCGCCGGACGCTGCCGGCACACTTCCGGTGGAGATCAGGATTAGCGCCTCGGCGCATCGGGTAGGCCGGTGTGTAGCGGCGTTGCCGTCAATGTGATCGTCGGGGTGCTGTGCTGGCGCGAGAGGTGCGGGACTGCGTACGTTCCCGGTTGCGGGAGCGGGGTGGAAAACGTCTTCTCGTGCGCGGGATGGCATCAACCGGGTCGACTGCGTGGCACAGGGGTCCGGTGTGGACTCAGCCGAACCCCACCACGCCGTTCGGACAGCACGATGCCGGTGGATGGCGAGACGCAACCCGGCTGAGCAGCCCGCTTCCGGGTACCCGACAGGAGAAGTACCAACGCAGCGAACGGAAGGAGTGCCGCCAATGTCTGCCGAGGACAAGGCGAAGAACAAGACAGAAGAGCTGAAGGGCAAGGTGAAGAAGAAGATCGGCGAGGCCACCGATACGGAGCAGCTGGAAGCAGAGGGCAAGGGCAAGGAGATGAAGGGGGACCTCAAGCAGGCCGGCGAGAAGGTCAAGGACGCCTTCACCGGTGACGAGAACGAGAAATGACCGTGTGTGCAACCGTGTGCGCAACCGTGTGCGCACGGTGAATCGAGCAGAGGCCGCGAACTCGGAGTTCGTGGCCTCTGACGGTGGCGAGGTTCATCCTCCCCGGTGTCGTCTGCGGCGCGCTGCGTCCGGCGGAACCCTGGGGCCCGTGTGCAGAAGCGGGTCGGGTTCGCGTCCTGGCGTCAGCGTTCGAACTCCGGTGCCCGGTTTGGCGCGCGAACGCCCGAATCGCCTGCGCAGTTGCGCCGCGATGCTCCGAAGTCGCGTGTTCCACATCAGGTCGAAGACCTCCCCGGTTGCTGGGACCAACTGCCTCAACACGAGTGTTTACCTATGCACGAACGCGAAAACTCCAACGCCGGTCTGGATCGGCTCGGTCAGCGCGATCTGCCTGGTCCCCTGGCCGGGGTGGCGGGCGTCGAGAGCCGGATGGCGGATTCGAGCAGGAGCGCGTGGACGAAGGCTTGGGGCAGGTTGCCGCGCAGCTGACGCTGCTGCACGTCGTATTCCTCGGAGAGGAGGCCGGGTGGGCCGCAGGCGGCGCGGTTGCGCTCGAACCAACGCAGGGCGTGTGCTTCATCGCCCTGTTGGTGCTCGGCGAGAGCCATGACGAATCCGCACAGCAGGAAGGCGCCTTCGGTCTCCCCAGGACGCTGGGTGGGCTGCGGAAACCGGTAGAGGTAGCCGTCTTCGGACAAGGTGCGGCGCACTTTCGTGAGCGTGGCCCGCGTGCGCGGGTCGTCTCCTGGCAGAGCGCCTCGCACCGGCGGCAGCAGCAGCGCCGCGTCAGGACCGGTGTGCTGGGAACTCCGTTGCCAGTAGCCGTTCGGATGCAGGCATCGGCGCGTTGTTTCGGTCAGGATGTCTTCGGCTAGCGAGGTCATGCGGTCGGAGCCCTCGCGGGTTGGGGCAGCGAACGCAGCGGCTCGCAGTCCTGCGACGCACGCGAGCCGGGAGTGCGTCCACCACTGGTCGTCCAGTTCCCACAGGCCGGCGTCGGGCCGCTGCCAGCGCCGGCCGATGGCCTCCGCCGCGACGCGGATGGCGCGTGCGCCGTCGGTGTCGAGGTGTCCGTGGCGCGCCGCCGCGGCCAGCAGCTGGAGGAGTTCGCCGAACGCGTCGAGTTGGGTTTGCCTGGTGACCCGGTTTCCCAGGACGACCTCGTGGCCGCCGGGGTAGCCGGGCAGGTCCAGCGGCCTTTCGTCGGGAACGACGTCGCCGTCGACGGTGTAGGCCGGGTGGAGGGCATCGCCGTCGTCGAGGAGGCGGGCCGTCAGGAAGGACACGGCGTCGTCCAGGAGCGGGAGGGGCCCGGCAGCGGCGACGGCGACGGCGGCGTAGCACTGGTCGCGAACCCATGCGTAGCGGTAGTCGTAGTTGCGCCGTTGCTCGGCCCGTTCGGGCAGGGACATGGTCGCGGCTGCGGCCATGCCACCACGCGGTGCGGTCATCCCGCGCAGGACGGCGTACGCGTGCTGGGTGTCGCGCGGCGCGATGCTCCCGCCGAGGTCGGGGATGTCGCTGTGCCAGGCGTGTTCCGTGCGATGCCAGGCGAGATCGGGATCGATGGGTGGGCCCAATGAGGCGCGCGTAATCTCCAGGACCAGGTCGTGACGGCCACCGGCGGGAACGGCGATTTCCATGCGCAGCGCGCCATCGCTGCCGACTGCGGCGTTGGCACCGCCGCTCCAGCGCACCCGCAGATCGCCGCTGCCAGCGACCCACCGGCCGTGCTCGTCCAGGTGCGGCTCGGTCTTCGGAAGCGTCCCGAACCCCGCTCGCACGTCCAGTTCGACCCGCAGCACGACTTCGCGTTCGATGGCTTCGACGCGGCGGAGCAGCATCACGCGGTTCGGGTCCCCCGGATACGCGAGGGCGTCCCGGCACTCGACGATCGTGGACGTGGTTACCCACCGGTTGCGCCAGATCAGCGATCGCGGTTCGTAGTACCCGCCCCAGGTGAACGGCTCGACGGGCGTGACCGCGTAGACCCCGGGGCCGCCGAGCAGGGCGGCGAACACGGCATCGTCGTGCCAGGTCGGAGCGCACAGCCACACCAGATCGCCGTGCGGACCGCAGATCGCACCACGACGCCCGTCGGCCAGCAGCGCGTACTCCCGCAGCGCGTGCGGTGGGAAGCGATGTTGGATGTGGTCGCTGATGCCGTCGGGTCCAACCATGCCGCTGCCTCGGTCGTTGTCCTGCCCGGGTCGTTTCGGTCGAGCGGACCGACCGGGGGCATTCGCGCTGCGGCCGGCCGGAGTCGGGGCGAGGCCCGCGGACGACGTGGAATTTCTCCTTGCGCCACAACGATCGTGCCCCACGAACACCAGTGCAGCTGGTGTTCACCGGGACCTCTTTCATGGTATTGGCCGTGCCAGCCCGCGGCAGCGCCTCAGGCGTTCAGCTGGGTGTCGGGCCAGTCCACGATTTCGTCGAGCACCTGTTCCTGCTCGGGCTCGTTGTGCGCCTCGTGGTAGAGCCATTCGCGGCTCCGCAGGGTTTGGTCACGACCCGGCGTGGGTGCGCACCAGCTCGCTGGTGGCCGGTGGCATCAGCCAGAATCAGCACATTTCCCAGCGTCGTCGGCTGGTGTGCATGCGAAGAGCCCTTCGTCCAGGCACGGCAACCCCGCCTGCTGCGCGGAGACGAGTCCTCCTGCGAAGGACCATCGGCGCGGACTTCTGCCGCAAGTGCCGCGTAGGTTCGGTGCAGGCTAGCGCCGAGACCGCTAGCTGCCCGCTTCCCCCTGCCGAGCAAGGGGTGTTCTCGGGACGGGTTGGGTCGAGCTGATTTGATGTCCCTTGTGGATATCCTGTTGCTTCATTCCGCGTTCGGCTTGCGACCTTCCGTGCACACCGCCGCCGATCGGTTGCGCGCCGCCGGACGCGAGGTGCACGTTCCCGATCTGTTCGACGGGCGGACCGCCGAGACGGTCGAGGACGGCATGCGCATCAAGGACGAGATCGGCAGGGACGAGCTGTTGCGCCGTGCAGTGCAGGCAGCGGCACCGCACAGCGAACGCGGGCTGGTGTACGCGGGTTTGTCGTTGGGGGCGGCCCTCGCCCAGAACCTCGCGCTGGCCGACGAGAACGCCCGTGGTCTGCTGCTCCTGCACGGCACCTCCGACATCGCCGAGGGCGCGACCGTCGACGACCTGCCGGTGCAGCTGCACGTCGCCGACCCCGACCCGTTCGAGCCGGCCGACTGGCTGAACGCCTGGTACCTGCAGATGCGGCGTGCCGGGGCGGACGTCGAGATCTTCCGCTATCCGGGCGCAGGGCACCTGTTCACCGATCCGGACCTGCCGGACCACGACCCGGAAGCCGCCGAGGAGGCGTGGGTCGTCGCGCTCGCGTTCGTCGAATCGCTCTGAGCCACTTCCCCGAAGGCCGATTCGAGCTGTCCGCAGTCGGCAGTACTCCGTGGAGTCGTGAACCCGTCGCGGGCTGGGCGAGCGCGGGACACGGGCTCGGCCCGCTTGTTTCAGACGGTGCGCAGTACCGAGACGACGGCGCCCAGCACGACGGCGGTATCACCGTCGATGACCTCGTAAGCCGGGTTGCGAGGCTCCAGGTAGACGTGGCCGTTGCGCCGGCGGTACACCTTGACGGTCGCCTCGCCGTCGATCATCGCGGCGACGATCTGTCCGGAATGCGCCTCGGGCTGCTGCCGGACCACGACGATGTCGCCGTCGCAGATCGCGGCGTCGATCATCGAGTCACCGCGCACGCGCAGACCGAAGACGTTGCCGCGACCGGTGAGTTCGCGGGGCAACGACAGAACGTCGTCGACGTGTTCCTCGGCCGCGATGGGAGTTCCGGCGGCGATATCGCCGACCACGGGCACGCTCACAGAGTCAATGCCGGACTGCCGCGCCGAGGGCCGCAGGAAGGCCCGCACGTCGATCGGCCGGGACATCGTCGTGCTGCGCCGCAGGAAACCCTTCTCCTCCAGGCTCGTCAGGTGCTTCGACACCGACGAGGACGACCGGAGTCCGACGGCATCGCCGATCTGGCGCGTGCTCGGCGAATATCCGTACCTGGTCACCCAATCCCGGATCGTGGCCAGGATTCTCTGCTGACGCAGCGGCAGGGTCGAGGGGTCCAGGTGCTCGAACGCGTCGAGATCGTCGTAGGCGGCCACCTGCGGAATGTTAGAGGTCGACGCCCGCGACCAAGCCACCGGCCCGCACCGGCGACTGCGTCGGCACCAACCGCGGCCACCGGGAGGCGCGGCGTCTCCTCCTTCGTGGACTTCCCGTGTGCGGGGCGCGTTCGGAGGTGTTCCCGTGATCGCTTCGCGTTCGCATTGCGGTTCGCAGCCGAACGAATCCGCTCCGCACCGGATTCACGCCGTCGAGGATGGACATGCAGCCCGAGCGGCTTCTCCGCAGCCTCTTACCCGCTGGCAGCGCCGCCGTACCCGTTGCGCACGACCCGAATCGTCGAGCGGGCGTACTTCAACGTCGTCTACCGCACCGAGCCCGACGCCCGGCGCGCCGTCGTGCCCGCGCCCCTGGAGTTCGACGTCATGCACATGGGTGACGTTGACGGCTACGGTCCGTACACGGAGGCCGGGCAGGTGGTCAAAGCCCGGTTCGACGGCGAGGACGGCGATTCCCGGACTGCACCGGCGGCCCGCGCGGGTGTGACCTGGTTCGCACCGAGATCACCGAGATCACCGAGATCACGCTGAACCCTGCATTTCGGAGACGAATAAAGGCTGAAAGTCCTCGCTGCGGCGACGGAGGTCCGGGGATACTGGCTGGTAAGCGGACATCTAGTGGCTTCTGGTCGGAAGACGAGGCGCACGTTGTTCGAACCCGTAGCGCGTTGGTGTGCCGGAGCGTCGGATTGGCATCCCATTGCCGTGTACGAGATCGTTCTCGAACGCAATGGCCCCAAGTGGCAGGTGACCTACCTGATGCACGGTGAGCGGCATGCCTGCATCGGCTTCGAAAGCGAGGCCGAGGCTCGACGCGACGTCGAGTACCTGATGACCCGTGGCCCGGCCGGGCAGCAATGGTACGAGGCCGCCCCGGATCGCTGAGCCGCGGCACGCGAACCAGGAATGGAGCGCGGCGGGGCAGTCGTTGGTCTGCCAGACTCGGCTCGGGGTCCTGCGACGTACCCGGGGGGCGGGAGATGGCTTCATTCCCAACCGCGTTGGGCTTGTCCGCGGAGCAGACCGAGGACGTGGTGCAGCAGGCCGGCTTGGCACCGTCGTTGCACAACAGCCAGCCCTGGCGCTTCCGTCTTTCGCAACAGGCGATCGAGCTGCACAGCGACCCGCAGCGGCGGTTGCCCGCTGCGGATCCGGCCGACCGGGAACTGCGGTTGGCCTGCGGTGCGGCGTTGTTGAACCTCCGCCTGGCATTGGAGCACTTCGGCGTGCGGCCGGTCGTCGCGCTGCTGCCGCGGCTTGCCGGGCCGACCTCGTTGGCCGAGCTGCGCAACGGGGGACAGGCGAAGCAAGCGCCGGAGGAACTGGCGCTGTACCAAGCGATTCCCAAGCGACGCAGCAACCGGCGCCCGTTCCTGGAGAACCCGGTCCCGACCGCGCACCGGCACGCGCTCGCTGCCGCAGTGCGTCGCGAGCAGAGCTCGTTGCGCGTGATGACGCGCCCGGAGTTGGGGAGCCTGGAGGGCTTGGTGCACCGCGCGCACCGGATGCAGATGGCGGACGGGCGCTTCCGGGATGAGCTGGCGAAGTGGACGGGGCGGCCGAAAGGCGCGGCCGAAGGAGTGCCGGCTGACGCGGCGGGGCCGCTGCCGGAGCCCCAGGACCAGTGGGTGCTGCGGGACTTCTCCGGTGGTCAGGCGCGTGCGCGGGTTCCCGGCAAGGACTTCGAGTCCGATCCGCTGCTGGTCGTGGTGTGCTCGAACCACGACAGCAGGCTCGACGACCTGCACGCGGGGCAGGCGATGCAGCGCATGCTGCTCACCGCGACGGCACTGGGCCTGGCGTCGTCGCTGCTGTCGGCGGTCGTGGAGGTCGAGGCGACCAGGGATGAACTGCGGCAGCTGCTCGGCGGAGCGCTGCAACCGCAGGCCGTGGTGCGGATCGGCTACGGCTCGCCAGCACCCGCGACCCCGCGCCGCGACCTGCGGGAATTGCTGATCGACGACTAGCGCTTCCAACGGGTTCCGCCGTGAGCGGCTGAGCAGGAGGATGCCGGATGCAGGCGTTCGACGTGGTGGGCATCGACGGCTCGGACATCGCGGCGGATGCGGTCAGGTGGGCCGCTGCGGACGCCGCGCTCCACCGGGCAGCGTTGCGGCTGGTATGCGTCGTTGCTGGTGGTGCGGATGATGCCGATGATGGGATGCCGACGTCGCCGAACGTTCTCGGCGTCATCGAGAACGAGCGCCGCCGATGGCTGTCGCAGGCGGCGGAGCTGGCCGCGACGGTCGCCGGCGACGTGGCGATCACTCAGGAACTACGCCACGGCAAGCCGGCTGCGGTTCTCGTCGAGGAATCGGCCGGGGCTCGGCGGGTCGTCGTCGGCACCCGCGGCCTGGGTGACGCCACCGGGGTGAAAAGGGCGTTGGGGTCCACGGCGGAAACCGTCGCCATGCTGGCGCAGTGCCCGGTGGTCGTCGTCCCGGCGTCCCGGACGGATCCCGGGGTGGCGAGAACTCGGCCGGTCGTCGTCGGAGTGGACGGATCGGCGGTCAGCGAGCGCGCCCTGGAGGTCGCGTTCGAGGAAGCGTCCGTGCGGCGCGTGCCGCTGGTGGCCCTCCACGTGTGGAGCGACACCGCCATCGACGAATGGTTCGCCCTGGACGCGGAACGTGACTGGGATGCGATCGAGGCAAGAGAAGGCATGCTGCTCGCCGAGCGGCTGGCGGGGTGGCAGGAGCAGTACCCGGACGTTCAGGTGCAGCGCGTCGTGGAGCGGGACCGGCCGGTGCGGTTCCTGGCCTTGCACGGCGCAGACGCGCAGCTCATCGTCGTAGGTAGCCGTGGGCGCGGAGGCCTCACCGGGATGCTGCTGGGCTCGACCAGTCGCGCCCTCGTCCACTCGGCGCCCTGTCCGGTGCTCGTGGTGCGGGCTGGATGAGCTCCGAGGCACGCGCTGCGCCGCGTGCTGGAGGTGAGCGACATGACCAGTGCCGGTGATGCGGCTCGGTCCGATGTGGCGCACCCCGGGCCGCGACGGTTGCCACGTGCCACCTACGAACACGAGCTCTTGCGGCTGCAAGCGGAGCTCGTGAAGCTGCAGGAATGGGTCCGGGCCGAGCGCGAGCGGCTCGTGGTGCTGTTCGAGGGGCGCGATGCGGCCGGGAAGGGCAGCACGATCAGGCGCGTCGCGGAATACCTCAACCCCCGGGTGGCCCGGATCGCCGCGCTGCCCGTCCCGACCGAGCGGGAACGAACGCAGTGGTACTTCCAGCGCTACGTCGCGCAGCTGCCCGCGGCGGGGGAAATCGTGCTGTTCGACCGCAGTTGGTACAACCGCGCCGGGGTCGAGCGCGTCATGGGGTTCTGCACGGAGGACGAGCACCGGCGTTTCCTGGAGCAGTGCCCGATCTTCGAACGGCTGCTCGTCGACGACGGGCTGTTGCTGCGCAAGTACTGGTTCTCGATCAGCCGCACCGAACAGGAGCGTCGACTGCGCAAACGCGTCGAGGACCCGATGCGCCAGTGGAAGCTCTCGCACGTGGACCTGGAGTCGGTGACCCGCTGGGACGATTACTCCCGCGCGCGGGACGAGATGCTCGCGGCGACGGATACCCCGGAATCCCCTTGGTACCTGGTGGAAAGCGAGGACAAGCGGCGTGCGCGGATCAACATGATCGCTCATCTGCTGTCGAGCGTGCCATACCACGAGGTTCCACGCCCCCGGGTGGAAATGCCCGCGCGGGTGGCCGCCAGCGGCTACCGGCGTCCACCCCGCGACGCGTTCAGGTACGTGCCCGACCACGCCGCATCGCTCGAATGATCGAGGCTCCCGCAGACCGCGATTGGTCAGGACTCGCCGCGGACCACGACGACGGGGCAGCGAGCGTGGTGCACGCAGTGCTGGCTGACCGAGCCGAGGAGCGCCTCGGTGAATCCGCCGTGACCCCGGTTGCCCAAAACGAGCAGATCCGCGTTGGACGACTCGGCGGCGTCCAGCAGCGCCCGCGCCGGGTGCCCCTGCGCGACTTCCCGGCTGATCTCCACCCCGGAGTCGCTGGCAACCTCCTTGATCACCTCGTTCAGGTTCTTGGCGGTGGTGGTGGCGAAGTCCTCGAGCCCGGAGGCTTCCCAGTTGTAGATGAGCGGAGCGTCCCAGGCCATCAGGGCGGTGATGCCGCCGTCGACCAGACCTGCCTGCCAGACGGCCCACCGCAGGGCCGCCTTGGAAGCGGGCGAGCCGTCGACGCCGACGACGATGGTGTACCGGTGCTCGTTCATTGCGTCCCCCCGTGCCGACTTACAGAGCTGCGAAGTTCCCTCGCACATGAGGAGTACTTCCTGCTGGACCGCCGCGCTGGAGAGGATCCCGAACTGGCGCGTGCACCAGCATCGGCTAACCGGGAGTGCGGCCCCATGCCTTGTTGACGGCGTCGACGATGTGTTGGTATCCGGTGCAGCGGCAGAGGTTTCCCGACAGCAGTTCGCGGATCGAGGCGTCGTCGGGATGATCATCGGGTTCGGCGGCGGAGAGCGTCACGACGAATCCCGGTGTGCAGAAACCGCATTGGAGCCCGTGGCAGTCCTTGAAGGCCTGTTGCATCGGGCTCAGGCCATCGTCGGGGGTGATGCCTTCCACCGTGGTGACCTCGGTGCCGTCGGCCTGCACGGCCAGGGTGATGCAGGAGCGCGCGGGTTCGCTGTCGATGAGCACGGTGCAGGCGCCGCAGATGCCGTGTTCGCAACCGGCGTGGGTGCCGGTGTGGCCGAGGTCGTCGCGCAGGAAGTCCACGAGCAGCCGGCGCACCGGGACGAGGCGCTGGACCTTTCGGCCGTTGACGGTGAGCGTGATCTCGCGGTGTGCGGTGGTGTTGTCAGTCATGCGCCACCTGCTCCAGGGCTCGCTGCGCGGCCGCGTGCAGCGCGGCGCGGCGGGTTGCGGGGTCGGCGTGGAGGTCGTCGGGCGGGCTGGCGGAGTCCGCGGCGGCCTGGGCCGCGGCGCTGATCGACTCCGCGGTGAGCGCCCGGCCGCGCAGCGCCTCTTCGGCTTCGGTGAGTCGTCGGACCGTGCCGCCGATGCCCAGGCCGGCCAGCCGCGCACCGGTCGCGGTCCTGTCGTCGAATTCCAGCGCCGCGGCGACTCCTGCGATGGCGAAATCGCCGGACCGCCGGGTGATTTCGGCGAAGCCGAAGCGGGTGTTTCCGCGAATCGGCACTCGCACTTCGGTGAGGATTTCGTCGGTGGCCAGCGAAGTTTCGTAGGGCGAGAGGAACAGGTCGGTGGCGGCGATGGTGCGTCGGCCGCCGACTCCGGTCACCACGACATCGGCGTCCAGCGCGCAAGCGGCCGCGCAAAGCTCGGCGGCCGGATCGGCGTGTGCCAGGGATCCGCCGACGGTGCCGCGGGAGCGGATCTGGCGGTGGCCGACGTGGCGCAGCGCGCGTCCGACCAGCGGGCAGGTCCGCCGTACCAGCTGCGAGGTCTCGGCCGCCCGCTGCCGAACACCGGCGCCGATGATCAGCACGTCGTCCTCGCGGCGCAGCCCGGTCAGCTCCGGCAGGCGGCCGATGTCGACCAGGACGCTGGGGCGGGCGAGCCGGAAGTTCATCATCGGCAGCAGACTTTGGCCGCCCGCCAGGACTTTCGCGTCCTCGTCGGCGGCAAGCAGCCGCACCGCTTCGTCGAGGGATTCGGGGCGGGCGTACTCGAACGGTGCTGGCTTCACGACGCGGCCTCCTCGATCAGGCGCCGCACCGTCGCGGGAGTCAGCGGAGTGGTGTCGATGTCGGCCACGCCCAGCGGTTCCAGGGCGTGCTCGACGGCGCGCACGATCGCGGCCGGCGGACCGATGATGCCCGCCTCGCCCACGCCCTTGATGCCGAAGGGTGTCTCGGGCGCCGGACTGCTGAGCTCCTCGGTCTCGATTTCGGGGATCTCGCAGGCGGTTGGCAGCACGTAGTCCATGAACGTGGTGGCCAGCGGTTGGCCATCGTCGTAGGGCATCTGCTCGTAGAGCGTGCCACCGATGCCCTGCGCGACACCGCCGTGGATCTGGCCGGCCACGGTCAGCGGATTGATGACACGCCCGCAATCGTGCACCACGGCGTACCGCAACACCCGCACCACCCCCGTGGCGGTATCGACCTCGACGACCGCCGCGTGCGTGGCGTTGGTGTAGGTGGCCGAAGCGTTCATCTTGCCGTCGGGCCGGGGCGCGTGGTCCATTCCGGGCGGGTCGTAGCTCGCGCGCGCGTCGAGCCCGGGTTCGACGCCCGGCGGCAACTCGAACGTGCGGGTCAGCGCCACCCGCGCCACCTGCGCCCAGGACACCGAGCTGCCCGGGCTGCCGCGCACCTGGAACCCGCCGTCGGCCAGCTCCAGGTCGTCCGGGGCCGCTTCCAGCAGGTGCGCGGCGATCTCGGTTCCCTTGCGCCGCAGCACTTCGGCGGCCTGCGCGATCGCGCCGCTGGCGACGACGGCGCTGCGACTCGCCCAGCTGCCCAGGCCGAACGGGGCGGTGTCGGTGTCGCCCATCACCACCCGCACCTGCTCGATCGGGAGGCCCAGTTCCTCGGCGACCAGGGTCGCCACCATCGTGTGCGCGCCCTGCCCCATCGCCGAGATGCCCACCGCCGCGGTGACTCCGCCGTCGGCGTCGAAGCGCACGTCGGCGGAGTCCTGTCCGCTCCAGCTGCCGGTGATCGAGAACGCGCTGGCGCCGACACCTTCGATGTAGGTGGCGTAGCCGACGCCGAGGTGCGTGCCCGGTGCGGCGCGTTCGCGTTCGGCGGCGAGTAGCCGTTCGCCGATCTCGACGGCACGATCGAAGGCCTCGCGGTGGCTCCCGGAGTCCAGACGCGCGCCAGCGGCCGTCTCGTAGGGCAGCTCGTGCGGCTCGATGATCATCCGGCGGCGCAGTTCGAGCGGATCGATGCCCAGTTCGCGGCCGATCTTGTCCACCAGCCGCTCGATGGCGAAAGTGCCTTCGGGCATGCCGAAACCGCGGTAGGCGCCGAGCGGGGTCTTGTTGGTGACCACGCCCTGGACCGCCACGCACTGGTGCGGAATCCGGTAGGGCCCGCACAGCGATCCGACTGCCACCAGGCTGGGACCGAACCCGGCGGGGAACATCTCCCCGGAACCCAGGTCGGTGCGGATCCGCCCGCGCAGGGCCTCGATGGTGCCGTCGTCGCGGACGGCGGCGGACAGCTCGATGCGCATGTCGCGGGCGTGGCACGCGGTGATCAGGTGCTCGTGGCGGTCCTCGATCCAGCGCACCGGGCGGCGCAGCCGCATCGCCAGCCACGGGATCACGTAGTCCTCGGGGTAGATCTCGTTCTTCTGGCCGAACCCGCCGCCGACGTCGGGCGTGATCACCCGGATGGCGCGCTCCGGTGGGCCCAGCACGGCGGACAGCATCGACCGCACCATGTAGGCGGACTGGGTGGAGGTCCACACCGACAGCCGTCCGTCGCGGTACTCGGCCACGACGCCGCGCGGTTCCAGGGGAACTGCCGCGTGGCGGTGGGTCGTGTAGGTGCCGCTGATCACGCGCAGCCGGCCGAACGCTTCGTCCACGGCCGGGTTCTCCGGGGCCAACGACAGCAGGAGGTTGTCGTTCCACTCCGGGTAGAGCAGCGGCGCGTCGGCGGCGAGGGCCGCATCGACGGTGTCGACGGTGGGCAGCGGATCGAGGTCGACGTCGACGAGTTCGGCGGCGTCCTCGGCGAGGTAGCGGTCGTCGGCGACCACGACCGCGAGCGGGCAGCCGACGTAGCGGACCCGGTCGCGCGCCAGCGGGAAGTGCTGAACGGGGCGGGCCCAGGGCATCGGGTCGGGAACCGCTGAGATGTCGAGATCCGAACCGCCGAACGCCGCGTACACCCCGGGCGAATCCAGCGCGGCCGTCGTGGCTACGCCGCGCACCTGGGCGTGCGGGACTTCGCTGCGGACGAACGCGGCCTCCACCATGCCCGGCAGGACCACGTCTGCGACGTAGCGGCCGCGCCCGGTGACCAGTCGGTCGTCCTCGATGCGCGGCACTCGGACACCCAGCAGCGTCGGGCGCGTGTTCGGCGTTGGTAGCACCATCCGGCCTCCCCGGTCACCGCGCGCGGCGGGAGCCACCCGGTCTCCGGCGCCTGCCGCTGGACGAGTGGTGGCGGTCATAGTGGCGATCCCTCGGGTAGCGTGCTGCAACCACGGTTCGCGCGCAATCCACCGGAAGGACGGCTCGGACACCGACCGGGTGACCGAATCCGCAGGTGGTCCTGCAACGGCAGGACTCCACAAAGGACGTTCCGGGATTCGCGCAACGATGCTGCCGTGCTGGTCGCAGTCATCAGCGAATTGCTGTGCCCCAATGCCTTCGCTTCAGATCCAGCTTGCCGTCACCAGCCTTGGCCGCACGGAGCGAACAGACCTGCGGTCCGCGTTGTCCTGCGGGGAAGCGGAAGTGACCGCGGTTGTGCTCGAAGCAGTCGTACTGGACGGTTCGGCCATCCTCGCCGAGACGTCGGCGAAGGGGCGGAACTCGGCCGGCGGCGCTGCTCGGGCGGCGTGCAGCGACCGGGTGTCCCGATGATCGGCCGCAGACGCCACGGCTGGCGCGTTCGCTGCGGCTGGCTGCCGGAGTCGATGATCGGCGGACCGGGTAGTCCGACGTTTCCCTGCCTGCCGCGCTCGCGGCCCGCCTGATGAGATATGGATCACTGAAATTGCTGCATCGAGGCAGTCGGGAGGGCCGCCGGTCGGGTCGATTTGGCGATGCCCGACGATTTTGGGGGCGCACCACGCCGTAGTTGCGACATATCCATACCGACCGGTAGCCAGGAAGGTGTGCTTAGCGGGGTGTTGTTGCCCCCAGGAGAGAAAGCTGCAGGAGGTCTGCTCGGTGTTCAGTCGTGTTGCGATCGTCAATCGCGGGGAAGCTGCGATGCGGCTGATCCATGCCGTGCGGGAGGTCGCGGCGGAAACCAGGTCCCGGATCGAGACCGTGGCCCTCTATACCGACGCCGACCGCACGGCCGCCTTCGTGCGTGAGGCCGATCTGAGCTACGACCTCGGCCCGGCGCACGCGCGCCCCTACCTGGACCTCGGCGTCCTGGAACGGGCGCTGACCGAAACCGGGGCCGACGCGGCTTGGGTCGGTTGGGGGTTCGTCGCCGAGGACCCGGCGTTCGCCGAGCTCTGCGAGAAGCTGGGCGTGACCTTCATCGGGCCGAGCCCTGACGCGATGCGCAAGCTCGGCGACAAGATCGGCGCGAAGCTGATCGCCGAGGAGGTCGGCGTCCCGGTGGCGCCGTGGAGCCGCAGCGAGGTCGCTGACCTGGACGCGGCGATCCGCAGCGCGAACGAGATCGGCTACCCGCTGATGCTGAAGGCGACCGCCGGTGGTGGCGGCCGCGGCATCCGGGTGATCAACGACGAGCAGGAACTGGTCGACGCCTACGAGCGCACCCGGATGGAGGCCGAGCGCGCCTTCGGCAGCGGCGCGGTTTTCCTCGAAAGGCTGGTCACCGGCGCCCGGCACGTCGAGGTCCAGGTGATCGCCGACGGGCAGGGCACCGCGTGGGCGCTGGGGGTGCGGGACTGCTCGATCCAGCGGCGCAACCAGAAGGTCATCGAGGAATCGGCCTCCCCGGTGCTCAGCGCCGAGCAGAGCGGGGAGCTCAAGGCCGCCGCCGAGCGGCTCGCCCTCGCCGTGGGCTACCGGGGCGCGGGGACCGTGGAGTTCCTCTACCACCCCGGCGAGCGGCTGTTCGCTTTCCTGGAGGTCAACACCCGCCTCCAGGTGGAGCATCCGATCACCGAGGCCACCACCGGCGTCGACCTGGTCAAGGCCCAGCTGCACGTGGCGGGCGGCGGCAAGCTGGCGGGCGAGCCGCCCGCGGAGAGCGGGCACGCCGTCGAGGCCCGGCTGAACGCCGAAGACCCGGACCGCGACTTCGCCCCGTCCCCGGGCAAGATCGTCCGCCTCGACTTCCCGGCCGGTCCCGGCATCCGCGTGGACACCGGGGTCAGCGAGGGCGACACCATTCCCGCCGACTTCGACTCGATGATCGCCAAGATCATCGCGTTCGGCCGGGACCGCGACGAGGCGCTGGCCCGGCTGCGCCGGGCGATGGCGCAGACCACGGTCATCGTCTCCGGTGGCGCGACGAACAAGAGCTTCGTGCTCGACCTGCTCGACCGGCCCGAGGTGATCGAGGCCACCGCCGACACCGGGTGGATCGACCGGGTGCGTGCGCAGGGCGAGCTCCAGGCGCACCGGCACTCCGCGATCGCGCTGGCCGCGGCCGCCATCAAGGACTACGAAGACGCCGAACTCGCCGAACGGCAGCGGTTCCTGGCCGCCGCGCACGGCGGCCGGCCCCAGGCGCGCCACGAGAGCGGCCGACCGCTGGAACTCAAGCTGCGGGGCGCCAGTTACCGGGTGCAGGTCGCGCGCGTAGGTCACCAGCGGTTCCGGGTCGGCATCGCCACCGCAAACGGTGTCGACGCCCACCCCGCGGACGTCGAGGTCGAGCGGTTCGACTCGCACGCCGGGCAGATCGCGGTCAACGGGCAGCGGTTCCGGCTGGTCACCGACACCCACGGCCCCGTGCACCTGGTAGAGGTCGACGGCGTCGCCCACCGGGTCAGCCGGGACGAGGGCGGTGTGCTGCGCGCACCGGCTCCTGCCTTGGTGGTCGCCACCCCGCTGGAGGTCGGCGCCGAGGTCGAAGCCGGTGCTCCGGTGATCGTGCTGGAGAGCATGAAGATGGAGACCGTCGTGCGCGCGCCGTTCCGCGCGAAGGTTCGGGAATGCATGGTGCGGGCGGGCAGCCAGGTCGAGACCGGCGCGCCGCTGCTGCGGCTGGAACCGCTCGGCGACCAGGACGAGGCCGCCTCCGAGCAGCCCACCGGAGAAGCCGCCGCCGACATCGTCCTGCCCCCGGGGCCGGATGGTCTCAGCGCGCAGCAGCGGGCGACCCGCGGCCAGCAGGATCTGCGCAGCCTGCTGCTCGGGTTCGACGTGGACCCGCACGACGAGCGCCGGGTGCTGACGGACTACCTGACCGCCCGGGCGGAACTCGTCGAGGCCGGGCAGCGCCCGCTCGCCGAGGAGATCGAACTGCTGGCGGTGTTCGCCGACCTCTCCGAGCTGAGCCGCAACCGGCCGGTCGGGGAGGAGACGAAGGCGGACTCGCGGGTGCACAGCCCCCGCGAGTACTTCCACACCTACCTGCAGAGCCTGGACGTCGAGCGGGCCGGGCTCTCCGAGACGTTCCAGCAGCGCCTCGTCCGGGTGCTCGGTCATTACGGGGTCCAGGAGCTGGACCGGACGCCGGAGCTGGAAGAGGCGGTCTTCCGGATCTTCCTCGCCCAGCAGCGCGCCACGACGGACGCGGCGGTGGTGACCGCCCTGCTGCGGCACTGGCTCGCCGAGGCACCCCCGTCCGGGGCGGCTCGCCAAGCTGCGGGACTGGCGCTGGAACACCTGGTCGCGGCCACCCAGCTCCGGTTCCCCGCCGTCTCCGACCTGGCCCGCACCGTGGTCTTCCGCTGGTTCGCCCAGCCCATGCTGCGGCGCAGCCGCGCGGAGGTCTACGCGGGTGTGCGCAAGCACCTGCGCTACCTCGACGAGCACCCGGACGCACCGGACCGGGCGGGGCGGATCTCCGCCATGATCACCAGCGCCGAACCGCTGGTCCGGCTGGTCGGGCAACGCATCGGCCGCGAGGGCACCGACCCGGCGCCGCTGCTGGAGGTGCTCACCCGCCGCTACTACGGCAACCGGGAACTCGAAGACGTCCGCACGACGCGGGTCGCGGGCTGCACGTTCGTCAGCGCCGGGCACCGGAGCGCGCACCTGCGCGTGGTGGCCACCGCGGTCGACTTCGCAGCCCTGCCCGATGCCGCGCGGGCATTGGGCGAACTGGCGCTGGAAGGCGATCTCGTCGCCGACATCTACCTCGTCTGGGCCGATCAGCCCGAAGACACCGACGCGATGGCGGCAGAGCTGGCCGAGGTGCTCGCGGCCCAACCGCTGCCGAGCCAGGTCAGCCGCATCACCACCACCGTGGCTGGCCGCAGCGGCGCGGTGATGCACCACCACTTCACGTTCCGCCCGTCGCCGACCGGCTTCGCCGAGGAACGCCTGATCCGCGGGCTGCATCCGCTCATCGCCGAGCGGATGCAGTTGGAGCGGCTGGGCGAATTCGACCTCACCCGCCTGCCTTCGGCCGACGAGGAGGTCTACCTCTTCCGTTGCGTGGCGCCGAACAACCCCTCCGACGAGCGGTTCGTGGCGCTGGCCCAGGTGCGGGACCTGACGCCGCTCCGGGACGACGCCGGCCGGCTCGTCGCGCTGCCCGCCGCGGAAGGCGTGCTCACCGCGTGCCTCGACGCGGTCCGCAAGGCGCAGGCGAAGCCCGGTGCGAACAACGGCAACAACCGGTCCGGCACCAACCGGATCACCATCTACGTGTGGCCGCCGAGCGAGCTGTCCACGGACGAGCTGAACACCGTCGCGCAACGGGTGCTGCCCACTACCGCAGGTGCCGGGCTGGAGGAAGTGCTGTTCCTCGGGCGCCGGCGCGACCGGGAGACCGGCGAGCTCAGCGAATTCGCCGTGCGGATCGGCTACGACGCCAGCACCGGGATGCAGCTGTCCGTCATCGAGCCGCCGACCGAACCGATCGAGCCGCTGGACAGCTACCGCCAGAAGGTGCTGCGCGCCGCCAAGCGCGGCACCGCCTACCCGTACGAGCTGACCGGCATGCTCGCCGGGTCCGACGGCACGTTCGTCGAGCACGACCTTGACGAGACCGGCGTGCTGGTGCCGGTGGACCGCCCGAAGGGCCAGAACTCGGCGGCCATCGTCGCCGGTGTCGTCAGCACGCCGACCGAACGTCATCCCGAGGGCGTGACCCGGGTGGTACTGCTGGGAGATCCGACCAAGGCGCTCGGCGCGCTGTCGGAACCGGAGTGCTCGCGCGTGATCGCCGCCCTGGACCTGGCCGAACGGCTGCAGGTGCCGCTGGAGTGGTTCGCGCTGTCGGCGGGTGCCCGGATCTCGATGGACTCCGGCACGGAGAACATGGACTGGGTGGCCGCCGCGCTCAAGCGGATCGTCCAGTTCACCCAGGACGGCGGCGAGATCAACATCGTGGTGGCGGGGATCAACGTCGGCGCCCAGCCGTACTGGAACGCCGAGGCCACGATGCTCATGCACACCAAGGGAATCCTGGTGATGACGCCGGATTCGGCGATGGTGCTGACCGGCAAGCAGTCGCTGGACTTCTCTGGTGGAGTGTCGGCCGAGGACAACTTCGGCATCGGCGGCTACGACCGGGTGATGGGACCGAACGGCCAGGCCCAGTACTGGGCACCGAACCTGGGTGCCGCGCGCGATGTGCTGATGGCGCACTACGACCACACCTACGTCGTCCCTGGCGAGGCCGCGCCGCGGCGGGCCGGCACCACCGACCCGCACGACCGAGACATCTCCGGCTTCCCGCACACGTTGGCGGGCAGCGACTTCGCCACGGTGGGCGAGATCTTCGCCGCGGCGAGCAACCCGGACCGCAAGAAGTCCTTCGACATCCGCACGGTGCTGCGGGCGGTCGCCGACCAGGACCACCTCGTTCTGGAGCGCTGGGCCGGGATGGCCGACGCGGACACCGCGGTCGTGCAGGACGCGCACCTCGGCGGCTGGCCGGTGTGCCTGCTCGGGATCGAATCTCAGCCGGTGGCACGCCGTGGTTTCCCGCCCACCGACGGGCCGGACTCCTACACCGCCGGCACGTTGTTCCCGCGCTCGTCGAAGAAGGCGGCGCGGGCGATCAACGCGGCGAGCGGGAACCGGCCGCTCGTGGTGCTGGCGAACCTGTCCGGGTTCGACGGCTCGCCGGAGTCGATGCGGAAGCTGCAGTTGGAGTACGGCGCCGAAATCGGCCGGGCCATCGTGAACTTCCGTGGCCCGATCGTGTTCTGCGTGATCTCCCGGTACCACGGCGGCGCCTTCGTGGTGTTCTCCAAGGCGCTGAACCCGAACATGACGGTGCTCGCAGTGGAGGGTTCTTTCGCCTCGGTGATCGGCGGCGCGCCGGCGGCCGCAGTGGTCTTCGCGGGCGAGGTCAACGCGCGGACGGCGAACGACCCCGCGGTGCGCGAGCTCGAAGAGCTCGTCGCCGAGGCCGACGGCACCGAGCGGGCGACGCTGAACCTGAAGCTGGCCGATGTCCGGGCGGCTGTGCGCGCGGAGAAGCTCAGCGAGGTGGCGGCGGAGTTCGACCGGGTGCACAGCATCCAGCGGGCCGTCGAGGTCGGCTCGGTCGACGCGATCGTCCGCGCCGACGAACTGCGCCCGCGGATCATCGATGCCATCGAGCGCGGAATGCGCCGCGCGTAACGAATCGTGAGTGCGAAAGCCGGTTCTTAGGGCTTTCGCACTCACGACCGGTAGCGGCGCCGCGCGCACCACCCCTTCACAACGCCGCAATTTCCATTGAAATCGAAGGTTCGATTTCAATGGAAATTGCGCAGCATGGCGAAGTACCGGCAGCGGATCGAGCGCGGCAGCTTCGACCTGGTCCGCGACTGCGCCAGCCTGCTGCCGATCCGGGTGATCTGCGACTTGCTCGGCCTGTCCCAAGTGGACGCCGACCGGCTTGGGCACCACGGCCTGGTGGTGTCCGGGTCGTTGGACGGACCCGCTCGACCAAGCGGCTCCGGCAGATGCGGGAATTCCTGAACGAGCTGGACTCGATATTCGCCAGGCTCATCGAGCAGCGCAGGGAGGCGCCGCGTTGGAACCCGTCGGTGCAGATGCTCGAGCTCGCCGGCCGTCAGCCGCGCAAGGACATGCCGGTGCTGCTGGCCTCGGCCGGGGCCCTGCGAAGCAGGAGGATCCCGATCGCTTCGACATCGCCGGGAGGTCCAGGGCGAGACCTGCATTCTCCTCGGGCGGCCACTGCTGCCTCGGTGCCCCGCTGGCGTGGATCGATGGGGAGGTCGCGTTCCGCTGCCTGACCACCCGAGTGCCCGATCTGCGCCGCGCCGGACCCGTGGTGCCCCGCCCGAGGTCGGTCGTCCGGGCCCGGCATGCTCGCCGGCCGTCCCGGGCAAGATCGATAAGCACCTGAACCACCCCGTCAATCATCCTGGCCGTAGTGCGCGGCGATGTCTTCGGAGCTGGCCCACCGGCTGTAGGTGGGGCCTTGCGGCCAGCCCTCGGGCGAGTCCTGCCACTCCTCCTGCCGCCCGTACGGCAGCAGATCGACCAGCGCGAAGCTGTGGCTGATCTGCTCGGTGCCGCGGCCGTTGGTGTGCCAGGTGCGATAAACGGTGTCGCCGTCGCGCAGGAACACGTTGACGGCGAATCCTCCATCGGGAGGTGCGCCGACATCCGTGCCGAATGGACTGTTCGCGGTGGAGTACCAGGCCATCCTGTTCCCGACCCGCCGCTTGTACGCGAGCGCCTCGTCGATCGGTCCTTGGGTGACGATGACGAACCGGGCGTCCCAGTTCTCCAGGAACTCCAACCGGGTGAACTGCGAGGTGAACCCGGTGCAGCCGGGGCACTGCCACTGCTTCCCGGGGGACCACATGTGGTTGTAGACGATCAGCTGCGACATGCCGCCGAAGAGGTCCGCCAGCCGGACCGGTCCCTCTTCACCCTCGAGGGTGTAGTCGGGCATCTCGACCATCGGCATGCGGCGGCGCTGGGCGGCGATCGCATCGAGCTCTCGGGTCGCGGCCTTCTCCCGGGCGCGCAACGCATCGAGTTGGCGCTGCCAGGTGTCTGAATCGACGACGGGAGGTAGTGCTTTGGGGCTCATGGTTCCCTCCTTGATCACGCTCACCGCTTGCGGGTTCGCAGGTATAGACCTGGCCCGGTTGCCGAACTCATCGGTCCTGACTTCTGAAATGCGGATACAGCTCACGCGCCGGCTGTATCGAGGCGGCCTTGACCGTGCTCCTGCGGTGTCGCCAGGGGCGGGGTCGGCGGCGGTTCGGCGATCAACGGGCAGGTCGCTATCCGGCCGCCGGTGGAGGACATCGCGAACTGGGCCCGCGCGGGATGCAACGGCTGGGCACCCGAGGACATGTTGTGGTGGGAGCAGCCGGTTGGCAAGTCGGGAAGGCCCCAAACAAATCGCCAACAGGCCGCGACGGCCCGGTTCCAACCGGGGAGAAGTGCGCCGCGTGTCGGGGCGCAGCACACATACGAACCGGGCCGAGTCTGAGATCAACCTGATTGGTTGTGAAAGCCCAGGACGAACTCCGGTGTGCACGAGAGGCCGCAACCGCTCGCTCGGTAGTCGTGGTTGCGGGCGTACTCGGCGAGTGTCTCGCTCACGCATACCTCGCAAGGTCGGGCGGAGAGCAGCCGGTTGGAATTAACGCCCGTGACGAGCCCACACCTCGTTTGCTTCGTGCCAGGCTTCCGCTCGTGGACGGTCCCGAGATGATCAGTCCATACATCCCGGACGGCACCGGACGGTTCCGCTTGGTCCGCAAACAGTTGCGTACTGCCCGCTGAACTTCTCGCTTCCACGCCCGTTTTCCTTCCGCACCGCTTGGTGTTGGTGGAGCGGTCCCCGTTGATGTCGGGGGGCTTCCAACGGCGGGGACCGCCCTGGCCAAAAGCTAGAGGGCGAAAGCTCGATGAACCCCAACGTTTTGTTGGGGAGCCCGATCGGACACACCGTACCCTGATAGGCATGCAGTTGGACGACGAAGCGACAGTCGGCGAACGCCGAGTTCAACTCGGCCGGCGGCACCTCGTGCAGCCGTCGCCACACCCCGGCTCGGGCCCAGCCGCCGGCAGGTCATGCCCGAGCCGTATCCGGGTTCCTGCGGCAGAAATTCCCACCGCATGCCTGCATGCGCAGCACGAGCAAGATCCCGCACGACGCCCTGCGTTCGTCGTCCGGTCGCTTGCGCCCGAGATTACGAAACCGCCGCCCGACCACGGGTAACAACGGTTCGATCCTCAGGATTCTTGGTCGTGTGGAGAATCAGTATCAGGGAATGGAATCTCAGGTCACCAAACTTGACCTTGCGGGTTGAGCGCATGGCCGCGGCGAGCGGCCCCCGATCCAGGTTGGTGCGGGGCGCGGGTTGGCCGCGCCCCGCGTTGGGCCTTCAGCGTTGGAAGAAGCGGCGGTATTGGTGGGTGATCGTTGCTGGTTCTGCCGCCGTGTTCAGGAACATCAGCGAGTCCATCCGGCAGTTGCACGGGTTTCGCTCCGCCGTCTTCTGCGGGAAGCTGCCGCCGATCTTGATTCCTCGCGGGTTCGTCTTCGTCGTACCAGACCCGTCGAGCTGCCACGGGTCGCCCGGGACGGTGTAGAAGCCCGGGAGTGGCTGGCCGTTGCGGTAGAGGGCGATTTCGCCGGTCGTGTAGTCGAACGTCGCCGCCAGATGCACCCATTCGCCGGGCGGGAGTATCTCGCGCCAGTCCTGCTGGGCGGCGAACGTCTGGGAGCTGCCCCCGTCGATGCGGCGGCCCAGCCCCACCAGCCGCAGCTCACCGTCGACCTGGACCAGCTCCAGCAGCGCCCGGACGTCGTGGCCGTCGGAGTTGCCACTGAGGATCCCGGCCAGACCGACTGAGTTGTACCGGTCGCCCGGGTCCGGTGTGTTCGAGTTGGGGCTGGGGTTCTCGCCGGCCATCTTGAACCAGCCCATCACGGTCGCGCCCTCGGTGCCGTTGAACGCGCTGAGCGACGCAACGCCCTTGCCGTCCCAGACACCGGCCTTCCAGTCGTCGTTGCCGGCCACTTCGGGGTTGACCTGCTGGACTTGGAGGGCGTTGTTGCTGCCAGGGAACGCGCCGTCGGCTACCCGCATGTCCGCACCGCCGCCCAGCAGGCTCAGCAGGGTGCGCGACGAGCCGCGCCCGAGCTCGCGGGAATCGTCGGCGGCGAAGGGCCGCTCGAAGTCGTAGTAGGCGACCAGGTTCCGCTGCACCTGCGCGGTGACCTCCGAGCGGGGGGCCATCCGCGTTCCGGCCACCTTCCAGATCTTGCCGTTGGCTTTGGCGAGCAGGTACAGGTTGCGCTGCGAATCGGTGCCGAAGCGGAGGTCCACCCGACCGTCCCCGGCGAAGTCCGTCATCCGCATCTGCTTGCCCGTGGTGTCGAACAGCTGCAACTCGTGCAGGGGCGCGCGCTCCGCGCCGCGCTTCATCCGGTTGACGTCGGTGTAGAAAACGCGGCCGTCCACCAGGTCGCCGAAGACGTACTTGCCGCGCAGCAGCGGAAAATGCGTCCCCCGGTACACCTGGCCGCCGGAGATCGCGTGGCCGCTGTCGGAGTTGCACGGCCAGCCCTGCGGCGGATCGTGGTCGTAGGCGGCCACCGGGTAGACGTAGCCGTACTTCTCGTCGTCCGCCGGCAGCGGGTACAGGTAGCACTGGTTCTCCGGGCGGAAGGTGAAGTCGCCCTCGCGCTTGCTCCACCCGAAGTTGTCCCCGGCGCGGACCTCGTACACCGCTTCGATCGCATGCTGGCCGATGTGGCCGAGGTACATCGCGTGCTTCCCCCCGGGATCCCAGCTGAACCGGTGCGGGTCGCGCATGCCGACGGCGTAGATCTCGCCCAGCGCGCCGGGTGTGCCGACGAACGGGTTCGACGCCGGAATGCCGTACTGGCCGTTGGGTGCGTCCGTGCCCGCCGGGTCGATCCGCAGGATCTTGCCCGCCGGGGTGCGCATGTCCTGAGGCACGTTGGAGTTCAGCCCGATGCCGCCGTCACCGACTCCCAGGTACAGCAGGCCGTAGTCGGCGTCGCCCGGCTTGGCGGTGGGGTTGAAGTCGATCTGCTGGATGGCGTGGAGCTGGGTGGTGAACCCGAAGCGGAAGATCTCCCGCTGGGAACCGGTGAACCTGTCGGCGGCCGGATCGTCGGCGGTCCACTCGGTCACCACGCTCTGCACGGACGCGTTCGGCTGGTTCGGATAGGTCGGCTCCTCGGAGTCGATGGCCGCCTTGTCCTCGCTGTGCACCGTGTAGAACTTGCCGTTGCGGACGAAGTCGGGGTGGAAGGCGACGAAACCGAAGCCGCTGCCCATCCCGAGCCCGGAGAAAAAGTGCTCGAAGCGCGCCTTGAAGTCCAGGTACACGTGCTGCTGTCCGCCGTCCAGCAGGTACAGCGGGCCGTTGAGGTCGGGCACGAACATCCGTCCGGAGCCGTCCGGCACCTCGCCGATGTAGTTGATCCGGTTGTGCCGGATCAACCGCGGGTCGGTTGTGGGTGGCGTCGCCTCGGACGCGGGCAGTTGCGCGACTTCCTGGAGCACCAGGCCGAGCCGGGACTGCTGCGGCTCTTCGGGGATCGGATCGATGATCGGTTCGTCGGCGGCACCGGCCGCCGGTGGTGCTATCAGGGTCGCTGCGGCCACCACTGCGGTGATCGCGGCGCACCAAGATCTGCGCACGCGCATGGTAGGACTCCCTCGCCGTTGTGGGTTGGTCATGCATCCCGGGCCACCGGTGGAAAGCGGCGGACTGCGGGAGAAAATTCCGAAACCGCTGTCAGGAGGACGGAGCGCCGATACGGTGCCGCCGCGAACGCGCCCGTAGTCGTCGAACGAGCCGAAACCGACCCGGCCCCCGGAGAAGGCGGTCGCGGTCATCAGCTGATCGTCGGCGCCGTCCACGTACACCGCGATCTCACCCGTCGCGGCGGGGTAGTCGCGGTGGACGTCTTGCCAGTCGGTGTCGCCGATGGTGGGTGGGGCGCCGGTGGTGCCGTCCCACTGGTCGTCGATGCGGACCCCGGTCGGCGTCGTCGACGACGAAGATCCCGTGGTGCGGGTAGATCGTGTTGTCCTGCGACAGGTGCGCGTAGTAGAAGCGGGTGCGGGACTGGAAGTTGAAGATCAGCACGACATCTCGGCCGTTGCGGGTCACCGGTTCGTCGATGCGGATCTCGCCGGTCAGGCTCAGCGAGCCGGACTCCGGTCCTTTTCGGACGATGGCGTACTGGAACGGGCGGCATGGGCCTTCCGGCGGCACCCCGCGATCGGTCATGAGCACCTGTCCGGCGGTGAATTCCCACTTCTCGGGCGTCAGCGGGGCCCAGTGCCGGTCCGTGGCGGGAGGCCGGACCACCACGAACCCCGCAGCGGCGGACGCGGTCGGGATGGCCGTTGCGCACAGCCCGGCGACCGACCCGGTGCGCAATGTTGTTCGTCTCATGTGGACTTCCTGCTGGTGGCTAGAGGTGCGGCTCCACGAACTCGACGTACCGGCGGGTCAGGGTGGCGACAATGTCGGAGCCGGCGGCGGCCCAGACGTCGGCGTTGAAGATCTCGACCTCGACGTCCCCGCGGTACCCGGCAGCGGAAACCGCGCGCGTGAGCGCTGCGAAGTCGATGTGGCCGTCGCCCACCATCCCACGGCTGAGCAGCGTGTCCGCGGGTAGCGGGGTGATCCAGTCGCAGATCTGGTAACTGACGATCCGCTGCCCGGCGCGCGCGATCTGCTCCAGCACGCCCGGCTCCCACCACACGTGGAACGTGTCGACCACGACGCCGACCACGTCCGGCGGGTGCCGCTCGGCGATGTCCAGGGCCTGGGCGAGGGTCGAAATGACCCCGCGGTCGGCGGCGAAGATCGGGTGCATCGGCTCGATGCCCAGCCGCACCCCGCGTTCGCGTGCGTGCGGGACCAGCGCGGCGACGGCATCGGCCACGCGCTGCCGGGCACCGGTGAGATCGCGGTCGCCCGGAGGCAGCCCGCCGGGCACGAGCACCAGCGCGTCGCAGCCGAGAGCTGCGGCCTCGTCGAGGGCGGTGACGTTGTCGCCGATCGGATCGCCGGCGGTGAAGAAACCCCCGCGGCACAGCGAGGAAACCCGCAGTCCGGCATCGCGGACCATCCGCGCGGCCACCTCCAACCCGACCTCCGCAACCCGTTCGCGCCAGACCCCGATGGAGCCGAGCCCGGCGGTCACGCAGCCCTCCACCGCTTCGCGCAGCGACCAGTTGGCGGCCGTGCGCTGGTTCAGCGAAAGCCGGGCCAGCCGCGGGTCACCGGGCTGCGGAGTCGGCATCCGGGCCGGTGCGCTCATCGGCACGTCGCGCGCGCTCATGCAGCGGCCCCCGCCGCTTCGAGCCACAACTGCATCCGGTGCGCGGCGAACTCCGGGTCGACCAGCAGCTGCGCATCGTTGGCCAGCGTGAAGATCCGCGCTAGGTGCACGATGCTGCGCGCGGACTGCAACCCGCCGAGCATCGTGAAGCCCGGCTGGTGGCCGTTCAGCCAGGCCAAAAAGGCGATCCCGGTCTTGTAGTAGAAGGTCGGCGCGCTGAACACGTGCCGCGACAGCCGGAGCGTCGCAGCCATTTCCGCGTCGTAGGTCGCGAGATCGCCGTCGTCGAGCGCGGCCAGCGCCGCCGACGCGGCCGGAGCGATCGCGGCGAACGCGCCGAGCAACGCGTCCGAGTGGTGTTGCGAGTCGCCGCGGATCAGCTCCGGGTAGTTGAAGTCGTCACCGGTGTAGAGCCGCACGCCGGCTGGTAGTGCGGCGCGCAGACCACGCTCGTGCTCGGCCGACAGCAGGGACACCTTCACGCCGTCGACCTTCGCGGCGTGGTCGCGGACCAGATCGAGGAAGGCCTCGGTGGCGGTGGTCCGGTCGGTCGATCCCCAGTAGCCGGCCAGGTGCGGGTCGAAAACCTCACCGAGCCAGTGCAGGATCACCGGCTCGGTGACCTGCCCGAGCACCGCGTCGTACACCCGCCGGTAGTCGTCGGTGCCGCTGGCGATGGCGGCCAGCTGGCGGGAGGCCATCACGATCACCTGCGAGCCGGTCCACTCCACGAATCCGACCTGCTCCTCGTAGGCCGCGACGACCTCGTCGAGGGTGGTGGCCCCGGCCCGGTGGTCGGTGCCCGCCCCGGCGGCGATCCGGGCGCCGAACGAGCGGGCCTGTTCGGCGCTGCGGCGGACGAGTTCCCGCACCGCGGGCCAGTCCAGGCCCATGTTGCGTTGCGCGGTGTCCATCGCCTCCGCCACTCCGAGCCCGTAGCGGAACAGCTCCCGGCGGAAGGCCAATGTGGACTCCCAGTCCACTGCCGCGGGCGCCCCCGGGGTGTTGTCGCCGAGCGGATCGGCGACCACGTGTGCGGCGGCGAACGCGACCCGCGAACCGTACGGCTGTGGATGTTCCTTCCACCGCCTGGGTTCGCGCAGCACGACCTCCGCCCAGGTGCCGTGGTCGGTGGGCAGTTCGATCGCGCTCATGCCGCGCCGCCGGTGGGCAGCTCGATGCGGCGGCCCTCTGCCGACGAGGTGAGCCCGGCGTGGGCGAGCCGGAGGCCGCGCACTCCGGCCGCCAGGTCGTACGGGTGCGGCCCGCCGTGGTGCACGTCCAGCAGGAAGCGTTCCCACTGCGCGCGGAAACCGTTGCGGAACACCGCGTTGTCGGGGATCTCGTCCCATTGGCCGCGGAAGTCCTCGGTGGTGGGCAGGTCCGGGTTCCACGACGGCCGCGGGGTGCGCACTCGCGGCTGGACCCGGCAGCCGAACAGGCCCGCGACCGCCGAACCGTGCGTGCCGTCGACCTGGAACTCCAGCAGCTCCTTGCGTTCCACCCGCACCGCCCACGACGAGTTGATCTGCGCGATGACCCCGCCGTCGAGCTCGAAGATCGCGTAAGCCGCGTCGTCGGCGGTGGCGTGGTAGTGCTGCCCGTCCTCGTCCCAGCGCTCCGGGATGTGTGTGACGGCCTTCGCGGTGACCGCGCGGACCCGGCCGAAGATGTTCTCCAGCACGTAGTTCCAGTGGCAGAACATGTCCAGCACCACGCCGCCGCCGTCCTCGGCACGGTAGTTCCAGCTCGGCCGCTGGGCGGGCAGCAGGTCGCCCTCGAAGACCCAGTAGCCGAATTCCCCGCGCACGGACAGGATCCGGCCGAAGAATCCCGCGTCCACCAGCCGTTTTAGCTTCTGCAAGCCCGGCAGGAAGATCTTGTCGTGCACGACGCCGTTGACGACCCCGGCGTCTTCGGCCGCCTTCACCAGCTCCTCGCCTTCGGCCACGGTCTCGGCCACGGGCTTCTCGGTGTAGACGTGCTTACCTGCGGCCACGGCCTTCAGCACCGCCTTGCGGCGCTCGCTGGTGACCTGGGTGTCGAAGTAGATCTCCGCAGCGTCCTCGGCCAGCAGCGCGTCGAGATCGGTGCTCCACTCGGCGATGTCGTGGTCAGCGGTGATGCGGGCCAGCTTCTCGGCGTTGCGGCCGACTAGGACCGGCTCGACCTGGATGCGGCTGCCGTCGGCGAGCGGCACGCCGCCGTCGTCGCGGATCGCCAGGACCGAGCGCAGCAGGTGCTGGCGGTAGCCCATCCGGCCGGTGACGCCGTTCATCAGGATGCGGTAGGTGCGATCGGTCATGCTCGCGGCCTTCCTGTCTTCAACGTCTTCGACGATGTGGTGCTGGAGCGTCGGTTGCCGAGGTAGAGCTCGCCGAGTTGCGGGTCGGCGAGCAGGTCGGATGCCGGGCCGGAGAGGTGCACCCGGCCGAGGTCGAGCACGCAGCCCAGGTCGGCGACCGCCAAAGCGCGGCGGGCGTTCTGCTCCACCAGCAGCACCGCCGTCCCCGCGTCGCGCATCCGCGCCACCTGGGTGAACACGGTCTCGGTCGCTTTGGGGTCCAGGCCCATCGACGGTTCGTCGAGCAGCACGACCTTCGGGCTGACCATCAGGGACCGGGCGAACTCCACCTGCTTCTGCTGGCCGCCGGAAAGCGCCCCGGCCAGCGCGTTCCACCGCTCGGCGACGACCGGGAAGAGGTCCTGGACGAAGGCCACGCGGTCGGCGATCTCGGACCTGTCCCGCAGTGTGTAAGCGCCGAGCAGCACGTTCTCCTCGACCGTCATCTCCTTGAACACGCTGTGCCCCTGGAGGACGTGGGACAGTCCGGCTTCGAGCATCTGCTGCGGTCGGCGGCTCGTGACGTCCTTCCCGGACACCAGAATCCGGCCGGATCGCGGTGCGAGCATGCCGCTGGCGACCTTGAGCACCGTGGACTTCCCGGCGCCGTTGGGCCCCACGAGGCAGACCACGCTGGCCGGCGGCACCCGCACCGTCAGCCCGCGCAGCACCAGCGCCGCGCGCCCGTACCCGGCCTCGACGTCGACGAGTTCGAGCAGGTGTTCGCCCGAACCCCGCTGCTCAGATCCCAAGGTAGGCCTCCAGGACTCGCGGGTCGTTGCGGACCTCGTCGGGCGTGCCCGCGGCGATCGGCCGCCCGCGGTCGAAGACGACCACGTGGTCCGACAGGCTCATCACCAGGTCCATGTTGTGCTCCACGATCAGGAAGGTCCGGCCCTCGGCGTTGAGCGCGCGCACCAGTTCCCCGATCCGCTCGATCAGCGCCGGGTTCACCCCGCCCGCCGGCTCGTCGAGCAGGACCGTCTCGGGATCGGCCATCAGCACCCCGGCGAGTTCGAGGAGTTTCTGCTGGCCGTAGGACAGGTCGCGGGCCCTGCACGTCGGCCAGGTGCTCGATGCCGACGCGGGTGAGCAGTTCGCGCGCCCGGTCCAGGTCGGCGCGCTGGCGCGCGGAGACCAGCTGGCCGAGCAGGGTTCGGGAGCGAACCGGGACCAACAGGTTCTCCAGCGCCGTCATCCGCGGGAAGATCCGGCACAGCTGGAAGCTGCGGCCGATGCCCGCGCGGGCGATCCGGTGCGGCGGGCGGCCGGTGATGTCCTGGCCGCGGTAGCTCGCGGAGCCGGAATCGGGCTTGATCATCCCGGTGACGCAGTTGAAGAACGTGGTCTTGCCCGATCCATTGGGGCCGATCAGCGCGTTGACCTTGCCGTGCTGGAAGGCGACGGTGGCCCCGTTGACGGCGCACACCCCGCCGAAGGACTTGGTCAGGCCGGTGGTTTCCAGTCCCGTGCTCACCGGCGCGCCTCCTCGACGGTCCCGGCCCGGCGCTGCTCGGCGAGCTCGGCCTGGCTGACTTCCCGGATCGACGCCCTCCGCGGGCGGAACCGGTGCAGCAGGTCGCGCAGCGCCGGGATGATCCCGTCGGGCATGAACAGCACCACCGCGGCAAGCAGCACCCCCAGCGCGACCAGGTGCAGCTGGGTGTCGCCGTACTGGGCCTTGAAGTACTCCACGGCGTAGCCGACGATCAACGCGCCGAGCACCGGCCCGAACAGGCTCCGCACACCGCCGAGCAGGCTCATCAGCACCAGGTAGGAACCGGTCAGCACGGAGAACTGGAAGATCGGGTCCAGGAACCCGAACCACAGCGCGTAGAGCCCGCCCCCCAGCGCGGTGAAGAACGCCGAGACGACGAACGCGACGAGCTTGTAGGTGAAGGTCGGCACCCCGAGCGCTTCGGCCTTGTCCTCGTCCTCCCGGATCGCCTTCAGCCCGGCGCCGAAACGGGACCGGTCGATCGCCCACCAGCACAGCAGGGCGACGGCCAGCAGCGCGGCGTGCAGGTAGAAGAACCGCTCGTGCTGCTCTGGGCGGAGCACCTCCGGACCGAACGGGCGCGGCACGCGCAAACCGTTGGAACCGCCGGTGAAATCTCCCCAGCTCTGGAAGACCAGCAGCGTGATCAGCACCAGCGCGATCGAGACGATGACGAACGATGCACCGCGCACCCGAAGGCTCGCGACGCCGATCGGCACCGCGAGCACCGCGATGACCACGCCGCCGAGGACCAGGGCGAGCCACGGGTTCAGGTCCGCGCGCACGACCAGCAGCGCGGTGGCGTAACCGCCGAGCCCGGAGTATGCCGCGTGGCCCAGCGAGATGTAGCCGGTGAATCCGCCCACGAAGTTCCACGACGTGGCCAGCACCGCGTAGCTCATGATCACCACGCCGACCGACAGGATGAACGGATCCGGAGCCAGCCCGGGGAAAGCGACCACCAGCGCGGCCAGCGCGAGCAGGCCGACGAGCTTCGCGGCGCGGGCGGGATCAGAAACGCTGCGCAAGGCGGCCTCCGAAGAATCCCTGGGGGTGCAGGAGCAAGGTGGCGAACAGCGCGACGTAGAAAACCGTTTGCGCCCAAGTCGTTCCGAGCGGCAGCTGGAGCAGGCTCTGGCCGAGCCCCAGCAGCATGGCGGCGATCGCCGCACCGGGGATGCTGCCCAGTCCGCCCACCACGATGATCGCCATCAGTGGCCCGATCCAGTGCCAGTGCAGCGACGGGTAGATCGTGGAGTCCAGGGCCAGCGCAGTGCCGCCGATCGCCGCGGTGGCCAGCCCCAACCCGAACCCGTAGCCGGCGATCCGGCCGGTGTTGATGCCGACCAGCTGCGCGGCCTCGCGGTGCTGGATCGTGGCACGCAGCGCCTGGCCGAACCGGCTCTTCTTCAGCAGCACGTAGAGCGAGGCCAGTGACACCGCGGCGAGGCCGAACGCGATCAGCTTCACCACCGGGAGGCTGGCGCCGAAGAACTGGATGTCCGCGCCGGAGTAGGGCAGCTGGATGCGTCGGTGGGTGCCGCTGAAGACGAGCCCGAGCGCGCCTTCGATCACCAGCGCGATGGCGAACGTCAGCAGCACCGACATCATGGTCAGCGTCGCCGGGCGGAGCCGCGAGATCAGCAACTGCTGCATGAGCACGCCGACCGCGAAGAACAGTGGGACGGTCACCAGCAGCGACAGCAGCGGGTCCAAGCCGGTCTGGAGGTTGAAGAACCAGGCCAGGTATGCCGCCAGGATTAGGAAGGCGGAGTGCGCCAGCATCACCACGCGCATCACGCCGAAGTACAGCGTCAGGCCCGCGGCGAGGAGTGCGTAGAGCCCGCCGAGTAGCACGCCGAGCACCAGGCTCTGCAGCAGGAGCGATCCGGTCATCTCGGCATCACCACGCCGGCTTGGGGTGGACCAGGTCGGCTTCCTTGGTTTCCGCAGGAAGCACGATGCGGATCCGGCCGCCGACGTACTGCTGGATCAGGTGCGCGCCGCGCGGTTTTCCGGTGGCGTCCCAGCTGAGCTTGCCGACCACGGTGTCCACCTCGTTCTGGCGCAGCCAGTCGATGAGCCTGCGCTGGCAGTCGGGGTCCGGATCGGCGCAACCGACGGCCTGCACGGCGGCGGCCACGACCTGCCCGGTGGTCCACGCGTTGGCCTCGTCCTCGCTGGGCGGGGAGTTGAACATCCGGGTGTAGTGCTCGACGAACTCCTTGTTGGACGGGAAGTTCGCGTCCGGCGTGTAGCCGGTTGGGGAGAGGATTCCCTCGGTCTGCTCGCCGATCGCTTTGGCGAACTCCGGGTTGGTCGGTGCGGTGGAGAAGGCCGCCATCGCGGGCTGGTAGCGGAGTTGGCGCAGCGCCAGGATGAGGTTGACCGCGTCCTGGTACTGCGTTCCGCCGACGACGAGGTCCGCGCGGGAATCGGCGATCTTGGCTGCGATGGAACCGAAATCCGTGGTGTTGGGTGGGTAGACCTCATCGACCACCGTGCGGATTCCGGCCGCTTCGAGCTTGCCCTTCAACCCGTAGGCCGTGCCCTGCGCGAACGGGTCGTCCATCGCGGCGTAAGCGGCGGTCTTCGGGCGCTGGCCGGCGGGCATCGCCAGGATCGCCGCGGCCAAGTGGTTGTAGTGGTCCTCGGCGACCGCGGGCGCGGCGTAGAAGAGGTTGTCGAAGCCCTGGTTGAACACTTCCTCGGCGGCGCCGGCCGGCTCGACGAACAGGAAACCGTAGTCCTTGGCGACCTGCGCGGCCGGGATCACCAGGCGCGTGGAGAACGGTCCGAAGACCAGGTCAGCGCCGTCCTGGTTGATCAGCTTCTCGTAGTCGGCCGCTACGCGGTCGGCGTTGGACTGGTCGTCGAGGATGGTCAGCTCGACCTTGCGGCCCAACAACCCGCCGCGGGCGTTGACGTAGTCGGCCCACGCTTCGTAACCGCGGCGGACGCCCTTGCCGGGCTCGGAGAAGTCGCCGGTGAGGGGCAGGGAGATGCCGATCTGGATGCTGCCGTCGTTGCCTCCGGCGCCCGAACTGAGGCAGCCGGTCAGCGCGAGGCTCGCGCTGGTCACGAGTACACCTAGTCGAAGGCATTGTGAAATTTTCATGGTCCACCCGTCGTTGGGGGCTCCGTAAGCGTTTGCGTAAGCGCTTACGGCAGAATAGGAACCATCGGGCGAAGTGGCAAGGTCCACGGATCATGATGGTGGGCGCGGGCCGCGAGGCGGACCGGAGCGGAAGGGGACACGGATGCCACAGCAACGCGCGAGGCTCAGGCTCATCGACGTCGCCGAGCGGGCCGGGGTGTCGATAGCGGCGGCTTCACGGGCGCTGTCCGGGTCCGCGGGCGTGAGCGACGCCATCGCCGAGCGGGTTCGCGAAGTCGCCGCACAGATGGGATACGTCGCCAACGTGCACGCGCGCACGCTGGCCGGCGGCGCGAGCACAAGCGTCGGGCTGCTAGTGCACGAGATCGGCGACCCCTACTTCACCGAGATCGCCAGCGGGGTGCTGCGCGTCGGCGCGCAGCAGGGCCTGACCGTGCAGATCTGCCACACCGGGCGCGACCCGGAGAACGAGCTCGTCCAGGTCCGCACGCTGATCGCCAACCGGGTCCGGGCGATCATCATCGCGGGCTCGGGTTTCGTGGACGCGCGGACGCAGGCGTCGGTGAAGCAGGACCTCCAGGCGTTCCAGGAAACCGGCGGCCGCGTCGCGGTGATCGGACGCCACCACCTCGGCACCGACGCGGTGCTGCCGGACAACACCGCGGGCGGCCGGTCCATCACCGAACACGTGCTTTCCCTTGGGCACCGGCAGATAGCCTTCGTCGCCGGGCCACGGACCCTGACCACAGTGGCCGATCGGCTCGCGGGAGCCGCGCAAGCGCTGGAAGCGGCCGGTCTGTCGATCGAGGACATTCCCGTCATCGAGGAAGCGTTCACGCGCGAGGGCGGCACGCAGGCCATGCAGCGCGTCCTCGACGATCACCCCGACGTGACGGCGGTGATCGCGCTCAACGACGACATGGCGATCGGTGTCCTCGCGGCCCTGCGAGCGCGCGGAATGGCTGTGCCGAAGGACATTTCGGTGGCTGGCTTCGACGACGTGGCTGTCGCGGAGCACCTGTCGCCGGCCCTGACGACGGTGCGGTTGCCGATGGCGGAAATGGGGGAGCAGGCGTTGCTCCTCGCGCTGAAGCAACCGTCGGCCCGACCCCGCCGCCGCACCACGACGCACTCCCTGGTGGTGCGCGATTCCACCGCCCCACCCCCGCGCCCCAAGCGCTGAGCCCTCGCCAACAACTCTGGTCGCACGGGCGGGCGCGTCACCAGGGCACGGACGTCGCGGCGATTTCGCGCGAACGGGTCAGGGCGTAGAGGGCAGGGCGTGTGCGAGGTTGATCTGAGGGTTGCGGCGGGGGTTTGTCCAGGTGGGACGCGAGGCGAGGGCGACACACTCGGGTGGCCATCGGTCAGGCTGCAACGAGCGAGGCACTGACCCCAGGGCGTGTGCAAGGTTGACCTATCCGGTTTAGGTAGTTTCGGGCGGGAAGGTGGGTGGCAGGTTGCCCAGGTGGGTGGCAGGTTGGCCAGGTGGTGGACCGTTTCGATACCGGCGGCTGTGCCGTTCGGTCGGCGCCAGCGCCATATCCGGTTCGCAAGTTTCCGTCCAGAACAAAGACCTTCCAGGCTGCGGGTCCTGGCACGTCCGTACCCGCCCGGTGCTGGCGGTGCTGGCGGTGACCGCCGGTGCGAAGACGTTCATCGAGTCCGCCTCGGCGGAGAGAATCCGCAAGTTCCATTGAAATCGAACCTTCGATTTCAATGGAACTTGCGGACCGTCGGCGTGTCGCACCCCGACACGCCGATGCCTGTGGACAACCTCCGCAATTTCAATGGAAATCGTGGGCGGGTACGGACGTGCCAGGGCCCGCAGCCTGGAAGGTCTTTGTTCTGGACGGAAACCTGCGAACCGATCTGCTCGGGGCCCGGCAGGGCGTCTGGATATGGCGCTGGCGCCGCCGGTATCGAAACGGTCCACCACCTGGCCAACTTGCCTACCCGAAACTACCTAAACCGGACAGGTCAACCTTGCACACGCCCTGGCGTAGAGGGCCTGCCAATGCACCCAACCCGGACATGCGCCGAAAAATGGCCTGACCAGTACTAATTCGTGACGCATCGTGACCAAGCCGCCTCGCGGCGGTGGTCATGGTGTGTCGTGGTGGTTGTGGATGGCGGTGGCTGGGTGGCCTGGTGTCGTCGGTTCGGTGCTGCTGCGTGGTTCCGCTTGGGTGAGTGCCGTGCTGCGGTGATCCGCTGGTGCCTGGTGGCGGTGTTGCCGCGTTTCGTCGGGTTGCTGCCGTATTCGAATATTCGACACCCCAGGCGGCCATGCTGCACTGAAGCAGCATTATCCTGACCTTTGCAGACGAATACGGCACCTATCAGATCCGAGACTCGCTTTTGCTGGCCCTGGCGGGTTCCTTCAGCTGGAAACGGCGTGGCAGGTTGCCCCAGGTTCTGCCACCCGCACCGCCGCGCAAGCCCGTGCTGAACTGGCTGACCTTGCGCGCCAGCGGGAGCACGCGCTCGTCGCGCATCAGGTCGCGCTGAATGATGTCGAGCACTTCTTCGGCGACCAGGATCCCGGCGTACGCGGCCTCGGCCGTGGCCAGCGTCTTGAACCCGCGCCCGAGTTCCACGCTGGCCCGCGTGGGGTAGTAGGCCGGGACGTCGAGCTTCTCGCAGAACCAGGCGAACATGATCGAGTGGCGGCACTCGTCGGCGATCTCCGTGAGCGCCCACTGGAAGTCCTCGTTCGCCGGGTTCTGCACGTACTGGTCGCGAAGCACCATCTGTTGCATGATCATCTCGAACCCAGATGCCGGTGCTGGCGATCGAGCGGATCTCGTGCTTCGTGAGGTCGATCCGCTGATCTTCGCTCATCTGGTCCCAGAGGCGGGTGCCGTACAGGGAGCTCCACTCCGGGCTGAGCCCGTAGTAGCCCGGCGGTAGGGGTTCCTCCCAGTCGATCTCCTTGACGGGGGCGTAGGAGAGGATTTCGCCGATTCGAGCAACCGGTGCGAGATGTCTTCCTGGCCCGCTTCCACTGCAGTGTTCGACATACGGCACCTCCACCTACCTTGACGACATCGAGCATTGCGACAATGAGCGATGTCAAAATCAAGGCCGGGCGGGGGCGCCACGATGCCGCCGGGGTCATGCGTGGTCTCGGACCACGACCACGGGGCAGGGGGCGTGGTTGACGCAGTACTGGCTGACCGAGCCGAGCAGGGCGTGGGCGATGCCGCCTGCTCCCCGGTAGCCGACTACCAGCAGGTCGGCCGATTCCGCCGCCTTCAGCAGGGCTTTGGCCGGGTGGCCGCGAGCCACTTCTCCCCGGATCGCGGCGGCGTCGACGTCGTCGACGGTTTCGCGGATGACGGTCGCGAGCGCCTTTTCCGTTGCGCGGTCGCATTCTTCGGCGGTGGGCATCGGCCAGTCGTAGAGTTCGGGGAGTTGCCAGGACATGACGGCGGTGACGTGGCCGTTGTTCGAGCGAGCTTGGTGGACGGCCCACCGAAGAGCATTCCGGGACGGCGATGAGCCGTCGATGCCGACGACGATCGAGTAGTCGCGTTGCTCGCTCATGCTGTACCCGTGCCTGTTCGCGACGGCCGTGCGCAGCCCACCCTGCATGGGCCACCCGAGCGGGCGGAAGGGTCTATCGGCCTCGACCACGGCAGGTGACCATCAGCCCTACCTGGGGCTTCGGTGGTGCGGAATCGTCGATGCGGGTGGGCTGCCCGGGGAGGTCGAGATGCCCTACTGGGATGGATACGGCATGGGCGCGTGGGGGTTCGTGGTGATGACGGTGAGCATGGTGTTGTTCTGGGTGCTGATCATCGCCGCCATCGTCGCGGTGGTCCGCTACCTCGGGCGCACCGGACGCGTTGAGCGCGGGACCGGCCGAGCGGAGGAAATCCTCGCGGAGCGGTTCGCGCGTGGCGACATCGACGAAGAGGAGTACCGCCGCCGGCTGCAGGCTTTGTCGGAGCACGACCGCCGGAGAACATGACGTGCGGAGGCGTCCGCACGGTCGCGTGGGCGGGCAGTTCGGCCAGCACTGCGAACCAGGATGGGCGACGGCGTCTCCCGCCGGATCGATGACCACAGTGGACATCGGGCGACCGCGGCTAGGCGACGGTGCCCGGCCCCTGGACTCGATGACGAAATGCCCTAATCCCGCTCGGGCAGGCGGCCCAATCCTGGAGGGGAGCGAACCTGCCTGGAGCACATGATGGACGGCAACTCACTGCGAGCCGGTGTTCGGTGGCTCGCCCACGCGTTGTGGCGGAATCCGTTGCGGCGTCGGCTGGACCGAGTCACGGCGATCGCCATCCTCGTGTTGCTCGGCGCCGCCGTGCTGATGGTCCCGGCGGCGATCGTGGCCGGGAACGCGAACTACGCCGCGGAAGCGCGGGAGGCTGCGGTCGCCGCCTCGACGAGGCGACCGGTGGAAGCCGTCGTGACGAGTGCGCCCGTCGCCCACGTGATCAGCGGAGCCGAGCACGAGTCCACCAGCTACTCGGCAGGGGTTTCGTGGACCGGCGCGGACGGCAGGGCGCACGTGGACACCGCGGCCGTACCGGCGGCGACCGTGCTCGGCGGCACGGTTCGGTTGTGGGTGGACAGGGTCGATCGCATCACGGTCGCGCCGCGAAGCGAAGCCCAGGTGCGGGCCTCTGCGGGCGCGGTCGCCTTCGAGATCGCGGTTGCGGGCGAACTGCTGTGCGCAGGGTTGATCTGGTGCGTCCGCGGGATCGCCGACGCATGCGCCGAGCGTGCCTGGACCCGCGAATGGAAGATCGTCGAAGCGAAGTGGCTGGAGCACTGAGGGGCAGCCGGGAGGACGGTGGCATGCGCCGGGCGTTCGAGGGTGATGGGGATGAGCAAACCTGTCGTTGTCGGGTTCGACTTCTCGGAATCGTCCCGGCGCGCGGTTCGGTGGGCGACTCGCGAAGCCGTCAGCCGACGTAGGCCGTTGCTGCTCGTGTACGTGATCACCTGGCCGTTCGAAGGCGTCACGGTGGGTCCGCTGCCCGGTGGTGATGACGTCCTGGAGCACCTCCAGAAGGGGCTGCAGCACCAGCTCGGCGTGCTGGCCGAAGGCTGCCGGGAGATCGAACCCGCCTTGGAAGTGCGCAGCGAACTCCCGTTCGGCGACCCCGTCGAGGAGCTCAGCACGCTGGCGGCGCAGGCCGAACTGCTCGTGCTCGGCGGCGCCCGGGTCGATTCCCACAGTGTGCTGGGTTCGACTTCGGCCGAACTGCTCGCACGCCGCTCCGGCGCCCCGGTGGTCGTCGTCCGGGAGGACCGCGAGCGCCCCGTCCCGGCGTCCGCGCCGGTCGTGGTGGGCGTCGACGGCTCAGCGACCAGCGAGCTCGCCGTCGGATTCGCCTACGACTTCGCCTCGCGACACGACTGCGAACTCGCGGCCGTGCACTCCTGGAGCGACCTGCCGTTGGACCCGTTCGCACGCGTGCGGGGTTGGAAGCTCCCCTGGAACGAGGTGCGCGGTGATGCCGACGAGGTGCTTGCCGGGGCCATCGCGGGCTGGGGCGAGCACTACCCCGACGTCGTGGTGCGGCGGGTGGTCACGCCGGAGCGACCGGCTGAGGCGTTGCTCCGGGAAGCCCGGGAGGCGAGCCTGCTCGTCGTGGGCAGCCACGGGCGCGGCCGGATCCGCCGGGCGCTCCTCGGCTCGGTGAGCCACGCCGTGGCGAACCGTGCACCGTGTCCCGTCGCGGTGCTGCGCGCCGGGCGTTGACAGTCCGGCACGCGATGTTGCGCGTCACGACACGGCGGCTTCTGCGCTGCGGACGACCGCGACCGGGCACGGAGCATGGTGCAACACCCCGGCCGCGACGGAGCCCAGGTACAGCCCGTCGAACCCACCGCGACCGCGATGTCCGACGACGAGCAGCTGGGCGTCCCGGCCGGCATCCGCCAGCGCCGAGACAGGGTGCCCGCGCTGTGCGACTTCACGAGTGCGGACCTTCGGGAACTCCTCGCGCAAGAAGGCCGTCTGCTCGGCGAGCGCGCGCTCGATCTCGCGCTGCACCTTGGCCCGGTCGAACGGCGGCAGCGGCACGGCGAGCAGGCCCTCTTCGCGCCACACCTGCATGACCACGAGCTCCGCTGCGCGACCGGCGGCTTCTTCGAAGGCGAACCGCAACGCCGCCAGGCTGCTCTCCGACCCGTCCACGCCGGCGACCACCGGTCCGACGGTCGTCGGAACGCCCTTGCGCACCACGACCACCGGGCACGAGGCGTGCGTGGCCACGGCCGAGCTGACACCGCCCAGCAGCGCGTCGGTGAAGCCGCCCTGCCCGCGTTTGCCGAGCACCACCAACTGCGCTTCCGCGCTGCGACGCAGCAGTTCCTCGACGGGATGACCGGAAACGGCTTCCGCGTCGATGTTCAGGTGGGGCGCTTGCGCGCGGCATTTCGCGGCAGCTTTCTGCACGGCCTTCTCCGCGTAGTCGGCTCGTGCCGGGTCGTCGTTGACGATCACGAGCCGCAGCGGTGCGCTGCGGTGGCCCACTTCGGCCACGGCCCAGGCAGCCGCCCGGACGGAGTCTTCCGAGCCGTCGACGCCCACGACAACGGGCTTTGTCCGGGATCGCCATCTCGCCCTCCTCATCACCTGTCGCGAACGACGGCCACCGGGCACACCGCGTGGCGGATCAGCCCCGTGGCCACCGATCCCAGCAGCAGTCCGGTGAATCCGCCCCGCCCCCGATGCCCGACGACCAGCAGCCGCGCGTCCTCGCTGGCGGCGGCGAGCTCGGCCACCGGGTGGCCGCGTTGCGCGACCGGGCGCACCGGCACGTTAGGGAAGGACTCCGCCCAGCCCGCCAGCTGTTCCGCGAGACCGAGACGGGCCTCGGCCTGCAGATCGATCAGCTCATACTCCAGCCTGGGCACCACCGGGGCGTACTCGACGTCCTCCCACACCTGCATCGCCACGAGCTCGCTCCCGTACCGGGCTGCGGCGTCGAACGCGTATCGGAGCGCGGTGCTGCTGTGCGGGGAGTTGTCCAGCCCGACGACCACCGGCCCGCTGTCGCGGTGATCGCGAACGACGACGACCGGGCAACGCCCGTGGGCGGCGACCTTGGCGCTGACCGATCCCAGGAGGGTCGCGGTCAGCGCGCTGCGCCCCCGCGACCCGACCACGACCAGCTGCGCCTCGCCGGAAAGGTGCATCAGCACGTCGGCCGGGTCGCCGTGCACGACTTCGGGGGAGACCTCCAGCTCCGGGTGGCTATCGGAAAGCTGGTCCGCGACGGGAACGGTGGTTTCCCAGGCTTCGTCGTCCCAGAGCGGATCGCCGGTGACCATGACGACCCGCACCTGCTTCGCCCCGCGCAGGTCGGCCTCCCGAACCGCCCACGTTGCCGCCGCCATCGACCGCTCGGAGCCGTCCACACCCACGACTACGGGTCCATTCGCACCCATGTTCAACCCTCCCAGAAGGTTCGCGCGCCGAACCGTTCAACGTCTGAGGGATGCAGCCGGAAACCCCGGTGGCGGACGCAAAGCACCCCAGCCCCACAACAAGAACCACTGTGGACCAGTCCGAGGAGAACGACTCCGGCTCCTCGCTTTTCGCGTCACGTCTGAAGCTTCCATCCGTCGAGCAGGAGCATTGCCCCGCCGAAACCCCGGCCACCATGAGCCCCAAGCATTTCGAGACGCGAGCGGGGAGAGCTAGAGCCCATTGACACCTATCTGTGTGAGGTCGGGACTCCAGCGGACGATGGCCACCGGGCAGGCCGCTTAGGCGCTTGAGCCGGGCAGGACCCGCCGGGTCTTGCTCACCCTCGGTGGGCCGAGGACCAGAACGCTCGCACACGCGGTCGCGTCCAGCAGCACGTTCGCCGGATGCCCCATGCGCACGTCGGTCCGCACCTGCAAGCCGGGAAGCTGCCGGCGGCACTCGGCAGCCATGTCCGCCACCACTTGAGGTGCGGGCCATGTCACCACCGCGAAGCACGTTCGTCGCGATCAGCCGTACACGAGCAACCGGTTGCAACTGCTCGTCCCGCCGATTCCATGTTGAGCGCCGGTCATGTCGGAATTGCTGGTCAGCACGTAGAATCCGTGCGGGCTCTGCGTCACGATCATCATCTGGACCGCCATGTCTTCGCGTGTCGGGCGCGCAACGTTGTCGAACATGAGCGCGAAGAGGTTCTGGTTCAAGTTCGCGACGTGGAGCGCTCGGTAATAGCGCGTGTCGCCCTTGAACTCGACTTTCACGCGTGATGCCGCCCAGCCGTTCACATCGTTCTTGATGCCAGCCTTGTTCAGCTGGTCGAGTACCTTCGTCGAGATGCCGGCCAGGTGGATGTGCAGTTGGTCCTGGTCTCGAACGCGCTTGCCGGACGTGTCGTGCGCGGCGTTGACGCCCAGACCGATCTGGCCGCCGGTGTAGGTCACCGGGGTGGCTCCAGTCGGCTGTGCTTGGTCCCACGCGTCTTGCCAGTAGTTCCTCCCGAACCTGATCTTCTGGCACTCGATGCCCTTCACGCGGCTGGTGGGAACCAGCAAGAAGTTGTGGGTTCCAGGTGGGTCCGCGCCGTCGAGCACGACGTCATCCGCATTCGTCCCCTTGCAGTAGCTGGGCATGGGGTGGTGCGTGGGGTCGCGCTGGGCTTCCCCGCAGGCTTTGGCGTGGTCCCAGAGTTTGATCCCGGTGTCGCTGTCGGCGCCGCACGGGTCGGTCTGGGCGGCGGCGGGCAGGTTCGTCGCGGCCGCTGCAGCGGAACCGACCAGAACCGCGGCGGCTCCGGCGGCACCGGAGAGCTTCAGGAATTGGCGCCGAGCTGAGTTCCCGGCGTTCTCGTTCGCGCTCATGGGTGACTCCGGCATGACGACTCGGCCAGCGGATGACGTCCTTGGTGTGAGTGCACCAGGGACGGTATCGACGGACTACGGCCGAAGGGCCCGACGCTTCAGGTAACCGATTTCCCCGTGACGCCGAAAGGGAGTACGAGGGTGAACGGGCTGTCCAGTTTGGATGATCCGTAGTCGGTGTGGTTCCGCGTGACGGCCGGGTTCAGGCGAGACTCGTCGGGTCTGCGCCGCGGATGGGGTGTTCCAGCGAGAAACGGGCGGTTTCGCCGGGGCCCAGGCAGACCGTGCGGGTGCCGCAGGTGCAGGTGATGGGGGCTCGCTTCCTCCCCGGGCTGGTGCGGATGGTGGCGGTGCGGCCGGTGACCTCGATGGTGACCGGCTGGCCCTGGTAGCGGATGGACAGTCCCAGCGGACCCAGTTCGCTCGGCCACAGCGGGTTGAGGTGCAGTGCGCCGTCGCGGATTTCGATGCCGGCGAAGCAACGTTGCAGGAGGTCGATGCTGCCTGACATGGCGGCGAGGTGGATGCCTTCGGCGGTGGTGCCGTGCTGGGTGTCGTGGATGTCGCTGGCCAGCACGTCGTCGAAGAACTCCAGTGCTCGGTGCCGCTGGCTGCGGGCCAGCACCCAGGCGTGCACGACGGCGCTGAGGGTGGACCCGTGGCTGGTGCGCTTGAGGTAGTACTCGATGTTGTCGGGAATGCTGGGCATCGGGTAGCCGAGCCCGCCCAGGATCTCCCCGAGCTCTTCGGCCGACAGCAGGTAGAACAGCATCAGCACGTCCGCCTGCTTGGACGCCTGGTAGCGGTTCGGATCGTCGTTCTCGGCCTCCAGGATGCGGTCCAGGCGCTGGATGTCGCCGTAGCGCTGCCGGTAGGCGTCCCAGTCGAGTTCGGCGAGCCGGTCGTAGCCGTCGAACTGGCTGATGATGCCGTCGCCGTGGAACGGGACGAAAATGCGTTGCGAGATCCGCTTCCAGCGGTCGATCTCGGGGTGGCGGATCTCCAGCGCGTCGACGAGTTCGCCGCGCCGCTGGTCGGGCAGTTCGCGGAGGACGTGCACGGCGGTGCGGCACAGCCAGGCGGTCATGATGTTGGTGTAGGCGTTGTTGTCGATTCCCGGCCGGTCCCGCCCGGGGTATGCGGTGTGGTACTCGTCCGGGCCGACGACGCCGCGGATGACGTAGCGGTCCCGGCTGCGGTCGTAGTGGGTGAGCGAGGTGAAGAACCGGGCGATCTCCAGGATCATCTCGGCGCCGAAGTCGACGAAGAACTCCTCGTCCCCGCTGGCTCGGTGGTAGTGCCAGACGTTGTGTGCGACCGCGAGCCCGATGTGCCGTTGCAGGTGCGTGTGGTCGGGCAGCCAGCGGCCCGAGCGGGGGTTGAGGTGCATGCGTTGGGTTTCTTCGCGGCCGTTGCTGCCGCTTTGCCAGGGGAACATCGCGCCGGCGAAGCCCGCGTCGCGGGCGGCTTTCCGCGCCTGTTGCAGTCGGCGGTAGCGGTACAGCAGCAGGGCGCGGGCCAGCGCCGGGAGGCGCAGGTCGAGGGTCGGCAGCACGAACAGCTCGTCCCAGAAGATGTGGCCGCGGTAGGCCTCGCCGTGCAATCCGCGGGCGGGGATACCGGCGTCGAGGTCGACGGTGTTCGGCGAGGTGGTCTGCAGCAGGTGGAACAGGTGCAGATGCACCGCCTGCTGCGCGGGCCCGCTCATCGATAGTCCACAGTGGAATTTGCCGTGCAGGTGCGCCCACGCGAGGCTGTGCGATCGGGCCAGATCGTCGAACCCGGCGGCATCGCGCACGTCGTCGACGGCCTCGGTGACCGGTTCGGTGCTGGCGCGGTCCAGCGAGGTGTGCAGCGAGACGATCTTCTCCACCCGCACTTCCGCGTTCTGCTCGACGTCCAGCGGGATGTCGTGGGCGATCAGGTCGTCCTGCCTGACCAGGGACGGGCCGGGGTCAATGAGCTCACCCGCCACGAACACCCGCAACCGCGCGGCTTCGGCGACGCGGATGCGGGATTGGGACGTTCGCGCGTGCAGGACGGCGATGTTCGGCGCGACTTCGAAGGACTGGTGCTCGACGAGGTGCCTTCCGGCGAGGTCTCGGTAGCGCTCGACACCGCAGTTGGTCACCCGGCCGTCGATGCCGCAGCGGAACGTCATCGGGCCCGACCAGTCTTCGGCGACGAGGGTGGTTTCCAGTCCGGCGAGGTGCGGCCGGGACATGTGCACGAACCTGCGCTGCACGATCCTGGTCGTCCGCGCCTGCTCGTCGCGGAAGCGCAACCGGCGGACCAGGATGCCGCGTTCGAGGTCGAGTTCCTGCTCGTGGTCGAGCAGCTGGACCTGCGCCGGGTCGAACCACGCGCCTTCGTCGATGCGGAAGGTCACCGGCAGCCAGTTCGGCATGTTGACCAGCGACTCGTTCTGCACCTCCTGACCGGCGATGGTCGTGGTCAGCCGGTCGTAGCAGCCCGCGACGTAGGTGCCGGGGTAGTGCACCCCGTCGGCGCGGGACTCCGGCGCCGCGCCGCGGGTGGCGAAGTACCCGTTTCCCAAGGTGCACAAGGCTTCCCGGCGACCTTCGTCGTGCGGGTCGAAGCCGCGGAAGTCGAGTTGCCACGGGTTCATGCGCTCCCCGGCGACGAAGTGAAGCGCGCGAGCAACGCGGTCAGCGAGAGCGGGTCGCCGACCGAGTAGTGGGCCCAGGTCAGGCGATCGCCGTGTTCTGCGCTGCGCACCACGATTCCGATCCCGTCGTCGTGGATCTCGCGCAGCGCGTCTTCGTCGGTGTAGTCGTCGCCGGCGAAGACGGGAACGACGTCGGGGCCCAAGAACCCCATGCGGTCCAAAAGCCATCGCAGCGCCCGGCCCTTGTTCCAGTCGATGTTCGGCAGCAACTCGACCACTCGCCGGCCGTGCGTCGTGCGGAGTCCGGGGAAAGCGTCACCGACACTGTCCACAATAGATATCACTTGGTCGGCGGCGTCCGGCGCGACGTTGCGGTAGTGCACCGCGAGGGCGAAGTGCTTCCGGTCGACCCGGGCGCCTGCGACGAGTTCCAGCTCATCGGACAGCCGCCGTTCGGCCTCGTCGAGATCGGGCAGCGCGGACTCACCGGCCGGCAGTGCGATCGACACGTCGCCCGGGCCGGCCAGCTCGAATCCGTGGCTCCCCGCGCACCACAGGCCGTCGATGCGGATCCTGCTGAGCACGTCCCGCAGGTCCCGGCCGCTGAGGATCGCCACCGGGCAGCGCAGGACGAGCCGCTGCAGGACCTCCCGCGTCTTCACCGGCATGGTGACCTTGGTCGGGTCGCTCCGGATCGGCGCGAGGGTGCCGTCGAAGTCCAGCAGCACCACGGGTCGGTGACCTCGGAGGTGGTCGGCGATCTCGCCCCAGCGGCCGAGACCGTCAGGGACCTCGGATAGCCGCCGCTGGCTGGACGCCGCGACGGAAACGTCGGTGAGCGCTGATACGACCACGTCGGCCCCGGCCTCCAGCAGCCGGCTCGGCGGGCCGGTCCGGGCAACCCCGATGATGAGGCCGAAACCACCCGTTCTGGCGGCCTCCACCCCGGCCTGGCCGTCTTCGACGACCACGGACGCCCAGGGCGGCGTGTCGAGCCGACGCGCGGCTTCGAGGAACACCGCGGGATCGGGCTTGCCGGGCAACCCCAGCTCATCGGCGAGCACTCCGTCCATCCGGACGTCGAACAACTGTCCTGCTCCGGCCTGTTCCAGGACCTGGGTGCAATTGCGGCTGGCGGAGATGATCGCGGTGCGGACGCCTTGGCTGCGCAACGCGTCGACCAACGGGACCGCGTCGTCGAACAGCAGCGCGCTCACCGAGGCGGTGTCGGTGATCACCCTGTCCATTTCGAACAGCACCGCGCGGTGGCGACGGGGATCGATGTTCGTGCTGGCCATGCGGACTCCGGTTCTCCACACCGCCTAGACCGTGGTCGGACTAGCACCACTTCTCGGATACCCGACTTGATGCGCGAATCCACCGTCGTTCGGTGCCGTCGCTGCGGCTCGTCGGCTTCGCGTGGACGAGGGTCCAACGGCCTCGTTTCGCCTGGGCGACCGCAGGGATGTGCCCTGATCGAGTGCCGCGCGTCGAAGTCTGATCCATCATGGGCACCATCGACCGACTGATGGCAGGGGGAGGCGTTTCGGGTGGCGGCGACAGCGCGCAAGGCGGTCATCGTGGGATTCGATTTGTCGGAGCCGTCCCGCCGGGCGGTTCGCTGGGCGGCGCGCGAGGCGTCCGATCGGCGTCGGCCCTTGCTGCTGGTGCACGTGCTCACTTGGCCGTTCGACGCGCACACCACGATCGAGGTGCCGGGCGAGGACGGCGTGCTGGAGCCGCTGCAGCAGATCCTGCGGCGCGAGCTCGACCTGCTGGGTGAGTCCTGCCGGGAGCTCGACCCGGAGCTGGAGGTGCGCAGCTACCTGCCGTTCGGGGACCCGGCCGAGGTGCTCAGCGAGATGGCCGACGACGCCGAGGTGCTGGTGCTCGGTGGGCCGCGGATCGAGGTGGAGATGGGGGTCCTCGGCTCGACCTCTGCGGAGCTGCTGACGCGGCGCACCGGCGCCCCGGTCGTGGTGGTCCGCGGCAGCGTCGAGGAGCCGGGGACGGCACCTGTGGTGGTGGGTGTCGACGGGTCGTCCGCCAGCAAGCTGGCCATCGGCTTCGCCTACGACTTCGCTTCCCGGCACGGCTGCGACCTGGTGGCCGTGCACGCCTGGAGCGACCTGCCGCTGGACCCCTTCGCCCGGGTCAAGCAGTGGGAGCTGCCGTGGAGCGAGGTGCGCGGCGAAGCCGAGGAAGCGGTCGCCGAATCCCTGGCCGGCTGGGGCGAGCAGTATCCCGACGTCGAGGTGCGGCGCGCGATCATCCCGGAAAAGCCCGCGCAGGCCCTGTTGCGCGAGGCGCGCGGGGCAGGTCTGCTGGTGGTCGGAAGCCACGGCCGGGGCCGCATTCGCCGGAGCCTGCTCGGTTCGGTCAGCCACGCCGTGGTGAACCGGGCGCCTTGCCCGGTCGCGGTCCTGCGCGCCAGGTGAGCAGATCGGTCACCCTGCCGTTCCCGGTGCGCTGGGATCCATTCTGCTCGGACCTCAGATGCGGCCGCCGGCGTTGGTGTCGCCGGGCACCCGAGAAAACGACGACGTCGGATTGTTTTACCACCTTTGAGGAACGTCGCAACTAGCAGTACTTCGTTATGTCTTGATGTGTAAGGGGATTTCCCGGTCCACAAGAGCTTCCGGCAAGATTGGTTCGGTAGGACCGAGAGGAGCAGGGGAATCACATGGGCGAATGGGTGCCGCATCGCGCGCGATCAGCGATGTTCGCGCCGCTGGACCAGACTGGCCGCGTGGAGGCGGTGACCAGGCGTCTGGTCGATGCCATCACGCTCGGCCTGCTCGCCGACGAGGAGCAGCTGCCGAGCGAGGCGGAGCTGTCCGGTCAATTCGGCGTCTCGACGGTCACCGTCCGCGAAGCTCTCATGGCCCTGCGGCAACAGGGACTGGTGGAAACCAGGCGCGGGCGCAGCGGCGGCAGCTTCGTGCGCGCCCCGCGCGACCACGGCGGCGAGTTCTGGCGCAAGCGGCTGCGCGAGGTGAGCTTCGGCGAGTTGCGCGACCTCGGCGACCACTACGCGGCGATCGCCGGTGCGGCTGCCCGCCTCGCGGCTGAGCGCAGGTCACCGGAGGATCTCTCGCGATTGGAGCAGGCGGCCGACGACGTGCGCGGCACCAGCGGGAACGGCACCGCCCGCGCCGAGCGGCAGTTCCACCTCGAAGTCGCCGCCGCGGCCCAATCGAGCAGGCTGACCCAGCAGGAGGTCCAGTTGCAGGGCGAGCTCGGCGCCGTGCTGTGGCTGTCGGCCGGATGCGGTGGGGGACCCGACGGCGCTCACGCCGAACACCGCGCGATCACGGAGGCGATAGCGCGCGCTGACGGTCCGCTGGCCAGAACGCTCACCGAGAAGCACATCCTCGAGGCCGTGGACCGCGCGGCCGAGGTCCAACTGGACCTGACCCGGCCGTAGTGCATTCCGGGCATGGCTCATGTGCGCGAAACGGCCGAATGCAATGGGCGCATCGGCGGGCAGCATGCCGCTACTGTGTTCCAACCCCAGCGGGTGCCAGCCCGCGCAACGAGAACGGCGTGTTGCTGAGGTGGTGCGGGGAGAAGCCGATCGCCCTCGTGGTCGAAAACCGCATCCGCGATTTGATGGGGTCCCGCGCCGGGTGAACGGGGATCAGAGCTGCGCGTTCGACCGGGTCGGATAGCGGATGCACCGGCGGCCGACTCGCCGGAGACTGGGTCGGTGGGTGAGTTGGTCCGGAAGCGGATTCGGGTCGAGGGAATCGTGCAGGGCGTGGGTTTCCGCCCGTTCGTCTACTCGTTGGCGACCCGCCTGGGGTTGGCCGGGCATGTCGGCAACGACGTGCACGGCGTGTTCATCGAGGTGGAGGGCGGGGATTCGGTCGTCCAGCAGTTCCTGGGCTTGCTGGCGGAACAGGCTCCGCCGTTGGCGGCGGTCGCCCGGATCTCCACCACCGATGCCGAGGCGGTGGCCGAAGAGGGATTTCGCGTCGTCGAAAGCGATGCTGCCGGACCGCGGGCGACCCTCGTCTCCAGCGACACCGCTACGTGTGCCGACTGCTCGGCTGAGATCGCCGACGCCGGTGACCGGCGGTTCGGCTATCCGTTCACCAACTGCACCAACTGCGGGCCGCGCTTCACCATCGTCCGGGATGTGCCGTACGACCGGCCGAACACGACGATGTCGGGATTCGCCTTGTGCGCCAAGTGCGAAGCCGAGTACCGCGATCCGGCGAACCGCCGCTTCCACGCCCAGCCGGTGTGCTGCCCCGACTGCGGTCCCCGGCTGTGGCTGACCGACCGCGACGGCGCGGCCCGTCGAGGCGATCCGCTGGTGGAAGCGGTGGCGGCCCTGGCGCGCGGGGAGGTCCTTGCCGTGAAGGGACTCGGCGGCTACCACGTGGCGGTGGACGCCACCGATGACGATGCAGCGGCCAGGTTGCGCAAGCGGAAGCGCCGCGAGGACAAGCCATTCGCGATCATGGTGGCGTCAGTGCAGCAGGCGCGGTCGCTGTGCGCGATCGATGACGTGGAAGAAGCGCTGCTCACTTCGCGTCGCCGGCCGATCGTGCTGCTTGACCGGCTGCCCGGCGCCGCGCTCGCACCGAGCGTCGCGCCCGGTACTCGTCAACTGGGCCTCATGCTGCCCTACACCCCGCTGCACCACCTGCTGCTCCGCGGTTTTCCCCGGCCGATCGTGCTCACCAGCGGGAACGTCTCCGACGAGCCGATCGCCTACCGCGACGACGACGCGCTGGAGCGGCTGGGCGAAATCGCCGATGCGTTCCTGATGCACGACAGGCCAATCCACATACGCACCGATGATTCCGTCGTACGAGTTGTCGGCGGACGCGAGATGCCGATCCGGCGTTCGCGCGGCTACGTACCGGAACCGGTGACCTTGCCCTGGCCGTTCCCGCAGCCGGTGCTGGCCTGCGGAGCCGAGCTGAAGAACACCTTCGCTGTCGCCAAGGACGAGCACGTGTTCGTCTCCCACCACATCGGCGATCTGGAGAACTACGAGACGCTGCGGTCCTTCACCGGCGGGATCGCGCATTTCCGGCGGCTCTTCGACGTCGAACCGCAGGTCGTGGCCCACGACCTGCACCCCGAGTACCTGTCGACGAAGTTCGCCGCGGAGCTCGACGGCGTCGAGCTGGTGGGCGTGCAGCACCACCACGCGCACATCGCGTCATGCCTGGCGGACAACGGCGAAACCGGGCCGGTGATCGGGGTGGCGTTCGACGGGACCGGGTATGGTGCCGACGGCTCGATCTGGGGCGGGGAGTTCCTGGTCGCCGACCTGACCGGCTTCCGGCGGCTGGGACACCTGGACCTGGTGCCGCTTCCGGGCGGGGCGACCGCGATCAAGCAGCCGTGGCGGACCGCCGTCTCCTACCTGGCGGAGGTCGATCACCTGTCCGGGGACCTCGACGTGTTGTGGCGCAACCCGAATTGGACCGAGGTCGCCGCATTGCTGCGGCAGCGCCGGCACGCGCCGCTGACCTCCAGCGCCGGGCGGCTGTTCGACGCCGTGGCGGCGATCCTCGGGGTGCGGGACGCGATCAACTACGAAGGCCAAGCCGCCATCGAGCTCGAACAGCTGGCCGACACCCCGCCGAAACCGGCGGTTGCCCGGTGTCGATCAGCCGCGGGCCCGTGCTGCGGGTGCGCGGCGCGGACCTGGTGCGTTCGGTCGTGGCCGACCTCCGGGCCGCGACCCCGGTACCGGTGATCGCCGCAAGATTCCACAACGGACTCGCAGCGGCGGTGGTGGAGGTCTGCGATCGGCTGCGGGAATCCACCGGAATCGGCGCCGTGGCGCTCTCGGGCGGCGTCTTCCAGAACGCACTGCTGTTGCTGCGCGTCACGACCATGCTGCACCGACGCGGGTTCCGCACCCTGCTGCATTCGCAGGTCCCGGCCAACGATGGGGGGATCAGCCTGGGGCAGGCGGCCGTCGCCGGAGCGCTGTGCCGGAAGCGGCGTTAAGCGTGCACCTGTTCGCCGAGCCAGTCGTACCACTCGGTGATGCCTTCGCCGGTGGTGACCGAGAGGCGCTGCACCCGGACACCGGGATTGGCCATCGAAGCGGCGTCGATGAAGCCGGCCACGTCGAAGTCGACGTGGGGCAGCAGGTCGATCTTGTTCAGCAGCACCAGATCCGCCGCGCGGAACATGTGCGGGTACTTCAGCGGTTTGTCCGCGCCCTCGGTCACCGAGGCGAGGACGACGCGGGCTTGCTCGCCGAGGTCGAACAGCGCCGGGCACACCAGGTTCCCGACGTTCTCGACGAACACCACGGAGTGGTGCGGAGGCCGCAGCGCGCGCAGGCCATCGGCCAGCATCGTCGCGTCCAGGTGGCAGCCCGTACCGGTGTTGATCTGCACCACCGGGCAGCCGCTGTCCCGCAGCCGCGCCGCGTCGAGGCCGGTCTCCTGGTCACCCTCGACGGCCGCGAGCGGGGCACCGTCGAACTCGTGCGCGGTTCGGGCCAGCAGGGTCGTCTTGCCGGAACCGGGTGAGCTCATCAGGTTGATCATGGCGATTCCCCTGGTCTGCAGCCAGTTCCGGTTGGCGTCGGCAAGGCCGTCGTTCTTGGCCAGCACCTGCTGCTCCAGGACGATGGTCTTCGATTCCTCGTCGGCGCATCCGCACGTACCGCACATCTATCCCACCTCCACTGCTTTGATCCGCAATTCCTGTCCGGCGAGCACCGCGATGTCGACGCCGCCGCACGCGCAGCGCGTGATCAGGTCGTCCATGTCGATTTCCCGTGCGCACGAACGGCATTCGCCGCGACCGGCCGGCTCGGTGATGTCCAACCGGGCAGATGCCAGTCGCGTGCCGTCCGCCACCAGCTCGAAGCAGAACCGGATCGCGTCGGGCACCACGCCGGAAAGCCGCCCGACCTCCAGGTGCACGCACTTGATGGTCGGCTCCTCGACCGCGTCCAGCACGGCGTCCACGATGCTCTGGGTGATGCCGAGCTCGTGCACGGCTAGCAGATCCGTGGGAGGGGATCGCCCACCAGCAGATCGACGATGCGGGTGCCGCCGAACGTCGTGTTCAGCAGCACCAGCCCCGGCGGGTCGTCCACGACGCGTCCGATGAGCGCGGCCTGTACGCCCAGCGGATGCGCCCGCATCGCCCGCAGCGCTGCCTCGGTCCGAGCACCTGGGACGACTACGACGATGCGTCCCTCGCAAGCCACGTAGAGCGGATCGATGCCCAGCAGCTCCGAGGCACCCCGCACTTCGGTGCGCACGGGTACGTCCGCTTCGTCCACGACGACTGCTACCTGCGCGGCCCGGGCGATCTCGTTGAGGATCGTCGCAACACCGCCCCTCGTCGCATCGCGGAGCGCCCGGACGTCCGGAACCGCCGCGAGCAGGTCGGCGACGAGCTGGTGGACGGGTGCCGTATCGGAGACCACGTCGGAGTCGATGTCGAGTTCGCCGCGGGCGAGCATGACCGTCACCCCGTGATCGCCGATCGGACCCGAGACCAGCACGGCGTCACCCGGGCGGACCGTGTTGACGCCCAGCCGGTGGTCGGTCCGCAGGACGCCGACGCCCGAGGTGTTGATGTAGCAGCCGTCCGCCTTGCCCTTCTCCACGACCTTCGTGTCGCCGGTGACCACCCGCACCCCGGCCGCCCGCGCCGCGTTCGACATCGATTCGACGATGCGGGTCAGATCGGCGACGGGGAAGCCCTCCTCGATCAGGAAACCGGCGGACAGGTACTGCGGTGTCGCGCCCGAGACGGCGAGGTCGTTGACCGTGCCGTTGACCGCCAGGTCGCCGATGTTCCCGCCGGGGAAGAACAGCGGCGACACCACGAACGAATCCGTGGTGAAAGCCAGCCGGGTGCCGTCCACCGGCAGCTCCGCACCGTCCTCCAGGGGTTCCAGCAGTTCGTTGCGGAACGCCTCCAGGAACACGGCCTCGACGAGCGTCTGCGTGGCCTTCCGCTCTTCCTTCACCTTCGGCTTGCGGCGGCGGGCCTTCTCGATCCGGTCGAGCACTTGCTGCTCGGGATCGAACCGCTCGTCGGTCGGCTCCGCTCGGGGTTTCGCGCTCATGCTCGGCTCGCCTCCCTGACGCGTTCCCGGCTGAACCGGCCGAAGTTGTAGTACGCGGCGCAGGCTCCTTCCGGCGAGACCATGCAGGTGCCGATCGGTGTTTCCGGCGTGCAGGCCGTGCCGAACACCTTGCACTCCCACGGTTTGAGGACGCCTTTGAGCACCTCGCCGCACTGGCATGCCTTGGGGTCGGCCACCCGCACCCCGGGCAGGTCGAAGCGCTGCTCGGCGTCGAACCGCGCGTATGCCTCGCGGAGCCGCAGCGCGGAGTGCGAGATGAAACCCAACCCGCGCCACTCGAAGTACGGCCGCAGCTCCATTGTTTTGGCGATCGCTTCCAGGGCGGTCGTGTTGCCCTGCCACGGAACCACGCGGGCGTACTGGTTCTCGACCTCGCAGCGGTTCTCCGCGAGCTGCTTGAGCAGCAGGTAGATCGACTGCATGATGTCCAGCGGTTCGAAGCCCGCGACCACCACGGGCTTGCCGTAGTCGCGGGCGATGAACTCGTACGGCCGGCAGCCGATCACCGTCGACACGTGCCCCGGCCCGAGGAACCCGTCCAGGCGCAGGTCGGGGGAGTCCAGGATCGCCTTGATCGCCGGGATGATCGTCACGTGGTTGCCGAAGACGGAGAAGTTCTCCAGGCCTTCCTGCTCGGCGCGCAGCAGGGTCATCGCAGTCGACGGGGCGGTGGTCTCGAACCCGATCGCCATGAACACCACTTGCTGGTCCGGTTTCTGCCGGGCGAGCTTCAGCGAGTCCAGCGGCGAGTACACCATTCGGATGTTGGTGTCCTCGGCGTTGGAGTCGAAGAAGTTCCCGTTGCTGCCCGGTACCCGCATCATGTCGCCGAACGAGGTCATGAGCACGTCCGGTTGCCGGGCGATGTGGATGGCGTCGTCGACCCGGCCCATCGGGATCACGCAGACCGGACACCCGGGGCCGTGCACCAGGGTGACGTTCGCCGGCAGGTAGTCCTCGATGCCGTGCTTGTAGATGGTGTGGGTGTGGCCGCCGCAGACCTCCATGAACTTGTACTGCCGGCCAGGCTCGCAGAGCGCGGCGATCTCGGCCGCCAGCGCTCGCGCCTTGTCCGCGTCCCGGTACTCGTCGACGAATCGCATCCGACCCCCCTTGAGCGTTTTTCAGTCTCTTTTTGCATAGCGGTGCGGGTAGCGGAACCTCAGGCGCCTTCTCGCTGTGGGATCCACGACCCTTGTTTGTCCGATGCACCACGTCGGGGCAGGTCCTCGCAGAGAACCCCTTCGGGGTGGGACCAGCCTGAGAACCCGTGGCGGTGCAAGTGTCGTAGGTGGGCCAAGGCGGCTACGCCGGTTGCGGCAGTCCGTACTGTACGGCTTCCAGCATCGCGGACTGCGGACACCGGCCAGGATGAAAAAGCTCCCTGCATGGCCATTCGCTGATCGAACACCCCCCTGTCATTCGATGCGCGAGTCCTGCAGCGCATCGATCTCGTCGGTGTAGGTCTGTCCCAAGCCCTCCAGGAACTCCAGCACCGCACGCGCTTCGGCCTCGTCTATTGTGGACAGCGCGAAGCCGACGTGGATCAGGATCCACTCGCCCGGCTCAGGTGGTCTGCCGAGGAGGCTGACGTTGATGTTGCGGCGGACGCCGCTGACTTCGACCTTGGCCAGATCCGGGCGGTCCGGCAGGATCTCGAGGACTTCACCGGGGATCGCGAGGCACATCGGCCGCTCCTCCCATCCCGTGCAGCGTCAGCAGGGTCATCTCCCACAGCGCGTGGTAGAGCGTGGTCTGCGCTTCCTGGATGCGGTGCACCGAGGCGGACGGCACCACGAAAAGGTGGTCTATGTGCTCGGACTCGGCCATCCGGCCGCCCTTGTCGCCGGCTATCCCGATGGTGAGCAGTCCGCGTCGCGCCGCTTCGTCGAACGCCCGCAGCAGGTTCGGCGAGTTCCCGCTGGTGGACAGCCCCACCGCGATGTCGTCGCGGCGGCCGAAGGCACCGATCTGGCGGGCGAACACCACGTCGAACCCGATGTCGTTGGACAGGGCGGTGACCACCGCGATGTCGCTGGTCAACCCGATCGCGGGCAGCGCAGGTGCGGTAGCGCCCGGGTTCAGGAAGAGGCTGGCGAGGTCTTGTGCGTCGGTGGAGCTGCCGCCGTTGCCGAAGGTGAGCAGCCGCCCACCGCGGGCGAACCGCTCGGCCATCGCCGACGCGCACGCGACGATCTCGTTGCGGTACCCGTGTTTGACCGCCTCGCGCAACCGCATGATCTCCCGCACCTTGTCCTGCGTGGACTGGCGCACCTCGGCGAGCACCGCATCGACGTCGCCGTCCGATGTCGACAAGAACGGGTACAGCGACTCGACAGCATCGGCACCTGAACTCACGGCGGTCACTCCTCCACGATCGCGATCGACTCACCGGCGTGGACCAGCACCGTGTCCCCGGGACGAGCCGGAACCAGGGCGACGCTGACCACTTCTTCACCCGAATCGGTGGCCACGGCGGCGAGCTCGTCGCCCAGCAGCCGCAGCACCCGGACTTCCGTTGCCTCGTCCGAACAGGTCACGCAGGAGTCGCCGCGGCAGGTTTCCCCCGGATCTTCGGATGTCATGCGCCCACCCCCTGCCGCAACGCGCCCGGGTGTTCGAAGAACACGTGCACGAGTTCCCACAGCACGTGGTACATGGTCACGTGCGCCTCCTTGACGACCCGCGGATCGACCGCATCGGCGATCAGCACGTGGTCCAGGCCCGCGCGGGCGATGCGCCCACCGTCGCCGCCCGTCAGCCCGACGGTCAACAGGCTTCGGTCACCGGCCACGGCCAGGCCGCGCAGGACGTTCCCGCAGTTGCCGTCGGTGGAGATGCCCAGGGCGATGTCCTCCGGGTCGGCGAGGTGCCGGACCTGGTGGGCGAACACCTCGTCCGGCCCGTCGCCGGTGGCCACCCCGGTCACCGTCGCGACATCCGCGGTCAGCGAGATCGCCGGAAGCGCCTTCTTGCCCACGATCACCGGGTGGACGAACTCGACGGCCACGTGCTGGGCGTCCGTGCTCGGCCCGCCGTTGCCGAACACGATGAGCTTGCCGCCCGCGTGGAACCGGGTGGCCATCGCATGGCATGCGCGGGCGACGCGCTCGGCGTCTCCGACGAGCGTCTGCAGCGGCGGCACCCGTCGTTCGAAGATCTCGTCGACGGCACGAGCAGCTGCTTGTTCGGACCACGGCATCGGGGTCACATCCTCACTCGCGATCGTGCGGCGCACCAACGCTAAGGGCGGCCATGTGCGGAGCACAACTCGATCTGCTTGCCCTGCAATCACATTCGAGCGGCTTTCACGTACCTCGTGATCGCGGGCACCTGCAGCGCGAGAACCACCGCCGCGGCCACGGCCAGCGCGCCGAGAACCACGCGGACCGCCTTGCGCAGCACATGGATGTCATCCTTCATCGACGGTTCCTCCTTCGAAAGCTCGATCAGCCAACAGAGCGTCCACAACGGACATGACAGCCTCGATGGCCAGTGCTCGTCCAGCCGGACCAGCGCCACCGGTTCCACCGCAGCCGACCGAGATGATCCGCTCGCACCGGTGTGCCACTGCGGGTTGAAGCTGCGCACCCGAGTGGGCGAACCCCGGCAGATCTGCGATCCCGATCGAACGGACTTCGCCGGCAGCACCGGCGCACAGCAGAACCGCGGCGTCGCAATCCTCCAGCGAGCGCAGCAAATCCTGCCACCGGATGCCGAAGTTCGCGACGCGCACGCCTGGTGGAAGGTCCAACCTGCGCAGGTCTTCGGTGATCCGATGCGCTCCGTCTCCACTGGAGCTGAAGATGTCGCCGACCCCGGCGACCAAGACCCGGCGCGCGCCTCCGCCGGGGAGCAGTTCGAGTTCTTCGGGGGAGAAGAAGAACCGGTGGCCGAGCTGGCTCATCGGTCCGAGGTCCACCGCGGTGTCACCGAGCAGGGACACGATCACGTAGATCCGGCCGTCCGCACCATGCTCGATGCCTTCGACCTCGGCGAGCCTGCCCGCGAGAACGATGTCCACGATGTCGGCGCGACGTGCCGGCCGCAGGCGCACCCGCATTCCGCTGGTCGGCACCGAATCCGCGCCCGGGGTCACGAAACGTCCTGTTCGGTGCGCGCCAGCAGTGCGCTGATCGTCTCGTCCCACGTGCCGAGGGCCCGAGCCCGCCGGTAGTCGTGCAGACGAGCGAAGCTGTCCTCGGACATCCGCACCCATCGGGTTCCGCCGAGCGCCTCGTGCCACAGGCCGGCCGCCAGGTCGAAGGTCGTGTCCTGGGACCAGTCGATCTGCGTGGTCCGCAACCGCTCGTCCGGACCGAGGTGGAAGATCGTGCCGCTGAACAGGAAATCCAGTGGCACGGCGGCATCGCGCACCGCGTGGAAGTACTTGGCGACCGCGAGTTCGACATCGTCGGTGCAGACGAGCTGCAACGGCACCACGACGTCGTCGTCGAACGGTCCGACGACGGTGGTCAGGCGCGCCCAGGGCAGCGGGCGCATCGTCGTCGCCCAGCGCTCGGGGACGCCGAAGAGCTCCACGAGCTCCTCCTGCTCCGCGGCGCGGTAGCGGCGGCGGGCTGGAGCGATGCGGATCGCCGTGGTGAGGTTGATGGACCGGACGGAGCCTCCCCTGACCCGACGCACGTGGAGCTCGAAGCTCAGCGCGGGCACTGCGGCCATCCGCACCGGTTCCGCGCCGGTGATGTCGAAGGCCAGCTCCGGCATGGCGCTGGGTGCCGTCATTAAGACTCCAAACTCCGGAAACCCAGCCTTTCGGCCGCGAGACCGAAGGGAATTCCCGGTCCTTCAGGACCAGAATCGGTCAAGCGGGCGAGAGGTTCGGCATCGACGACAGGATGGGGTTGTGCCGCGCGGCGCCGATCCCGGTGGACCGGCGGGCCGTAGCCGTCCCATCCGGGTGGTGTCCGGGCTGGCGTTGGTAGTGCCCGACCTGGTTGCCCTGCTCAACGCCCGGGACGTGCGCGGGAGTGTCGCGGTGCACTTGTGGTTTGCCGACCTTGATCACGTTTCCTCCTCAGGTTCTGCCCTGGCGCAGGCTCGCGAAGAACTCGGAGACCTGCCGCCAGACCTCGTCGCCGCCGCTGAAACCACGCCAATGCGTGCGCAGAAGCGCAACCAGCCGGTAGCACTCGTCCAGTGGCAGCAGCCACGCCGCCGACCCACTGCTGAGCCGATCGATCAGCAGCGCCTCGACGTCGCTTTCCAGCGCGGGCAGCTCGGGGTTCATTTCGGCCAACGACCGCCAGCTGCCCGGATCGACGGAGGCGCGCATGGTGCCGACCGGGTTGGGGTAGAACGCGGTGACGCGATCGCTTTCGGCGTTGTGCACGAAGAACGCCAACCCGACTGGGATGCCGAACTGGGCCCACGCCGCGTCGTCGAGCACGAACTCGGGTAGCGGTCGCGGTCGTGAGCGGATGCGGCGGTAGTGCCCACCACCGGCGGCCTGGTGATCGAACAGCACGCTGCACGCAGGACAGGTGCACGACAGGGCGCCGGTGGCGGTGTTGAGTAGGTGACTGTGCTGGTCGGGCAGCTCGTCAGAGCAGAGATCGCAGCGCTGCGCGGGCCCGGCCCCCGGCGCGGGCCTGCGGTGGGCGAGCTGCCGCAACGTCGAGGGCATCGTGCTCACCTCTCCCCGGCCAGGCGCCCGGTCGCGAACAGGTCTTCGACGGGAATGACGGTGGAACGCTGCGGCGCGGCGGCGTCGATCTCCACGCTTTCGAGTTCCGGTGCTGCAGCCATCACCGCCTCTTCCACGGAGGTGCGCATCCGCGCGGCCGTGGACTGGCAGCCGCGAACCGCCACCCGGATTCGGGCAACGCCGTCCTGCACGTCGAGCAGCTCGAGAGAACCGGGTTCGAAATTGTCCTCCACCTCGGCCAGCGCGGTGCCGATCCGGCCCTCGATGCCGACCGGATGCAGGTCGTGCACCAGCAGCAGGTGCGAGATCAGTTCGTCGCGGGCGACGTCGGCGAGGACTTCGGGGTGTCCGGCCTGCTCAATGTGCAGCAGCAACCGCGCCAGGCATTCCCCGTACAGACCGACGACTGCCTGCACGGCCTCGATCGCATGCCTGCCCGCGACAGGTTCCAACCCGGACCCCAGGTCGGAGAGCAACGTCTCGGCGCGCACGATCTCGTCGCGGACCTGCTCGGCGTCCCAAGGCATGGTCAGGAGCCCGCGCCGAACATCGGCGAGTGCGTTCGTTCGAGCACACGCCCGCCACCCAGGTACATGTGCACACCGCAAGGCAGGCACGGGTCGAAGCTGCGCACGGTCCGCATGATGTCGATGCCCTTGAACTCGTCGCGCCCGTTCTCCTCGAAGATCGGTTGGCCCTGCACGGCGTCCTCGTACGGGCCAGGAGTGCCGTAGCTGTCGCGCGGGCTCGCGTTCCACGGCGTCGGCGGGTACGGGTGGTAGTTCGCGATCTTGCCGTCCCGGATCACCAAGTGGTGCGACAGCACGCCTCGGACCGCTTCGTGGAAGCCGACGCCGATCGCCTCGTCGGGGACGTTGAAGTCCTCGAACACCTTGGTGTTGCCGGACCGCACTTCGGCCAGCGCGCGGTCCAGGAAGTACTGCGCCATCCCAGCGGCGTAGGCGACGAAGTACATCCGCGCCCGGTTGCGCTCCAACGTGTTGGGGAACTGCGGCGGGCGCCATTCCAGCTGCATGTCCGGCAGTGACTGCCCCTTGGGCAGGTCGATCTGCACGCTGTGCCCCGTGGAGCGCACGTAAGGCGTGTTGACGCGCCCGGCGAGCGCGGTGGCCCACAGCCGCGCGATCGGACCGCCGCCGGTGTCCAGCGCGAGGTGGTCGCCGGAGCGCTCGTCGAACCAGCGCGGACTCATCACCCAGCTGTACTTCCCGCCGTCGAGCTCGCGTTTCTGCGGCTGGGGGAGCGTGGTCTGGTTCCAGGGGTGGCGCTTGTCGACCGGGTTCCCCAGCGGATCCCGGTCCACGAACGTCTGCTCGTTCGCCCAGTCCTCGTAGTAGGAGCTGCCCAGCAGGATGCGCATGCCCAGGTTGATGTCGACCAGATCGGTGGTCAGCAGTTCGTTGTCGACCACGATCCCCGGGGTCACGAACATCGAGCGTCCCCACTCGCTCATGTTCCGGTAGTCGTAGTCGACGACGTCGGGATCTTGGAAGCACCCCCAACAGCCCAGCAAGGTGCGGCGCCGGCCGACCTCCTCGTAGCCGGGCAGGGCTTCGTAGAAGAAGTCGAACACGTCGTCGTTCATCGCGACCGCGCGCTTGATGAAGTCCAGCACCCGCACCAGCCGCACCTGGTAGTCGGTGAACAGCTGCGGGGTGGCGACCGTGCCGACCCCACCCGGGTAGAGCGTCGACGGGTGCACGTGCCGCCCTTCCATCAGGCAGCACATCTCGCGCGTCACGCGCGACATCTCCAGCGCGGCCTTGTAGGTCTCGCCTTCGAAGGGGTTGAACGACCGCATGATGTCGGCGATCGTGCGGTGGCCGTGGACGTTCCCGCGCGGCGCATCGGTCTGCTCGGCCCGCTGGAGCAGCGACGGGTTGGTCTCCGACACCATCTTCTCGCAGTAGTCGACGAAGACCATGTTGTCCTGGAAGATCGTGTGGTCGAACATGAACTCGGCAGCCTCGCCGAGGTTGATGATCCACTCGCCCAGCGGTGGGGTCTTGACGCCGTAGGCCATGTTCTGCGCGTAGATCGAGCACACCGCGTGGTTGTCCCCGCAGATCCCGCAGATCCGGCTGGTGATGAAGTGGGCGTCGCGCGGGTCCTTGCCCTTCATGAACACGCTGTACCCACGGAACAGCGATGAGGTGCTGCGGCACTCGACGACCTCGCTGTTGTCGAAGTCCACTTTGGTGTAGATGCCGAGATTTCCGATGATCCGGGTGATCGGATCGAACTCCACCTCGACGAGGTTCCGCTGTTGCGCGCTCATGCCGCTGCTACCTCCACCTCTGCTACCGCGGCTGGAAGCCGCTGGTCAGTTCGGCCCGGTTGTGCCGCCACTTCGGTTCTCGGTTCGCGCTGTGGTTGGTGATGCTCCGCAAGCTCCGGACCAGCGGGCCGTACGCCCGCAGCATGCCCGACGAGAAACTGCCGCCGGGTGGCTCGTCCATGAACGGCATGAACTTGTCCGGGAATCCCGGCATCGTGCAGCCGATGCAGATCCCGCCCACGTTGGGGCAGCCGCCGATGCCGTCCATCCAGCCGCGCTTGGTGACGTTGCAGTTGACCACCGGTCCCCAGCAGCCGATCTTCACCTGGCACTTCGGCGAGTTGTAGTCACGTGCGAAGTCGGCCTGCTCGTAGTAGCCGGCGCGGTCGCAGCCTTCGTGGACGGTCTTGCCGAACAGCCACGTCGGTCGCAGTTGCTCGTCCAGCGGGATGGTCGGCGCCAGCCCTGCGGCCTGGTGCAGCAACCACAGCAAGGTCTCCATGAAGTTGTCCGGTTGCACCGGGCAGCCGGGGACGTTGACGATCGGCAGCCCGCCAGCGGAGCGGAAATCCGCCCCGAGGTAGTCGGCCAGGCCCATGCACCCCGTCGGATTGCCGGCCATAGCGTGGATCCCGCCGTAGGTTGCGCAGGTGCCCGCCGCCAGCACCGCCCACGCCTTGGGCGCGAGCCGGTCGAGCCAGTTGTTGAGGGTGCGCGGCTCCCCGGTCTCGGGGTCGTTTCCCATCGACGTCCAGTAGCCGTCGCCGTTGATCCGCTCGTTGGGGATGGAGCCCTCCACGACCAGGATGAACGGGCCAAGCTCGTCGCGGTCGGCCTGGTGGAACGCGGCCATGAAGTCCGCGCCGGTCTCGTATGCCAGCACCTTGTTGTGCAGGTGCACCTTCGGTATTCCCGGGACCGCGCCCAGCACCACGTCCTCGATGCTGGGCAGCGTCGCGTTGGTCACCGACACTGTGTCGCCATCGCAGCTCATGCCCTCCGAGGTCCAGAGGATGTGGACCTCGTCGATGTTCGACGGCGTAGCCGCAGCACTCATATGCCACTCCGGATTTCCGGTTCCCGCCAACCACTTCACATCGTCGGCTCCCCCTGACGGCCGACCGTGGCGGCGAGGCCCGCCGCCACCGTAAGTCCATCTGTGCGGCGCAGCAGCAGGATCATGCGCTAGCTGGTGGTTCGGGCTCCGGCATCGATCGCGTCGGCGACCAGGTTCCGCACGGTTCTCTCGGCTGATCCGACGGATTCGGCCACCCGTTCGGTGAGTCCCCACCGGCACGAGCAGTCCGCGGGTTCGCACCCGACGACCAGGACGCGGCCCAGCGGCACGTTGAAGCCCTTGCAGCAGGCGAGGACCGCATCCGGGTTCATGCCGTGGCTGTCCACGCCGGCGGCGGGTTCGATCGCCGCCAGGTCCGGTTCGATGACCGAGACGGTTCCGGGTTCCTCGCCGCGCGCCACCGCGTCGACGAGGATCAGCAGGTCGTACCCGTCCATGAGTTCGTACGCCAGGTGCATGCCGCGGATTCCGAAGTCCGCGACCCGTGCGCCCTCCGGTGGTTCGCAGGCCAGCCGGTCGGCGACCGCGACGCCGAAACCGTCGTCGCCGAGGAACACGTTTCCCACCCCTGCGATCAGGATTCGCGGTCCCGTCATCGACTGCCGCCCGGGTAGCGCATGGTGCCGTGCAACCGGGAGAGCTGCTCCGCGGAGAGCCGCTCCGCGCGGTCGATGATCTCCGCGGCCTTGGGATCGGTTTCCCGGGCCTCGCGCTTCTCGTCGTCGGTGAGCGTCATCGTGCGCAGCATGAGGATTTCGTCGATCTCCGTGGCATCGAACAGATCTCCCGGGCTCTGCGGGGCGATCGCCGGGTAGTCGTAGAGGATGATCGGCGCGGACAACACCACGTCTCGTCGCCCCTGCTCCCCGACGAGCACCGGCCAGGTGTGCTCGTTGCGGCACGTTTGCGCGGCCTCGCGAACGCCTTCGGGTGGATCCAGCAGCGAGATGAAATGCGCGCCGCGCACCGCAAGCACGGTGTGCGCCGAAACCAGCGAGCTCCGCAGCATGCCTTCGCGCGTCGAGTGCGAACGGGGGTTCCGCTGCGTCCGGTTCTCGACTACGACCGCCAGGCGCTGCAAACCTCCCCCGATCGAAGTCGTGCGGATGCCGATCGTCCCGCGCAACGGCAGCCAGCGTTCGCGCTTGTTCTCGCCGCCCGGCACTTCGAACGGGATATCCGCTGCGACGTCGTGTCGATTGAGTTCGACCGTCGCAACGATCTCGCGCAGGCTGCCTTCGTCCCAATCGGGTTCAGCCTTGCGAGTGCGCAACTGCAGGCAGCGCACCAGCACTTCGAGTTCCGCGCCCGGCTGCGCGACCAGCAAGCACTCCGTGCGGGCGAACGAGGGTTCGGATTCCTCGCCGGGCGGTGCCAGCACGCCGAACTGCCAGCGCATCCGGTTCTTCAACGCCGAAGCCCGGTACGGGTACAGCAGATATCCTTCGAACAGAACGGCGTCGGCCACCGCGCGTGCGTCGTCTAGGCTCACTGGTCCACTCCGTCGGTCGGGAATTCGGAACTGGACCGGAGTGTCAACCGAGATGGGCGGCGAAGCACCTCCGGAGCACTACGACCGCGTCATGCGTCCGGTTGCCGCTGCGTAGTCGTAGACGGCGTTGGCGGGCTGTAGACGATCACGCCGAGGCTGGTGGCAGCGCAGACCGCGCGCATGGGTGGCCAGTCCTTCCTAGTCGGCTTCGTTGAGGTACGGGGGAGCAGGCCGTCGGCGCCGGCGCGTTCGGCGGCGCGGGCCATGTCCACGGCCATCGCGGTGCCGTATCCGGCGGGGGCGATCACCGCCAGCTCATCGGGTGTGCCCCGGCGGCGGTGAACACGGACTCGACCTCGGCCGGGGTCCGCGAGAAGAACTCGCCGGTGCTGGCCGGGGTGTTGTGGCTGCTGAAGATCGGTTCCGGGGTGACCAAGCGCGGGGTGGCCGGAACGGCTGGGGATGACACTAAGGTGGGCTATCAATGCAAGCCCAAGTCCAACAATGCTTCGCCGATACCGGGACGGCATCGATGTTCACCTTCAACCAGCTCACCGGCTTCGTCGCGGTCGCCGAGGAGCAGCACTTCGGCCGCGCCGCGCAGCGCCTGCGCATGACCCAACCGCCGCTTACGCGGCAGATCCAGCAGCTGGAGAAGCAACTCAAAGTTCAGCTGTTCGACCGCACCAGCCGCATCGTGCGGCTGACCCCCGCGGGTCGCGCGTTCCTGCAGGACGCGCGACGTCTCCTGCACGAGGCCGAGAACGCCGCGCTGGCGGTGCGGCGGGTGACCCTGGGCCAGGAAGGCATCATCCGGTTCGGCTTCACCGCGACCTCGGCGTACGGGGTGCTTGGCGGCGTGCTGGCCACCGTTCGCGAACACCTGCCGCACGTGGACGTCACGTTGCACGAGTTGGTCACCCGCGACCAGATCGAACGGCTGTCGGGTGGCTCGCTGGACCTCGGGCTCGCGCGCCCCCCGATCGCGCGAACCGAGCTGGCGTCGCGCGAGTTCCGCGCGGAGCCGCTGCTGGCGGCGCTGCCGGAGGGGCATCCGCTCGCCGGCGGTTCGCGACCCCTGGAACTAGCGGAATTCCACGGTGCCGACCTGGTGATGTACTCGCCGACGGAATCGAGGTACTTCCACGAACTGCTCGTCACCACCTTCGGGAACGCCGACGTGCAGCCGACCTACGTGCAGTACGTCAGCCAGATCCACACCGCCCTGGCGCTGGTCCAGGTCGGCCTCGGCAGCGCCCTGGTGCCCGCCACCGCGGCCCGGTTGCACCTCGAGGGCGTGACCTTCCGGTCGCTCCGGCTGCCCGAACCGGATCCGGTGGAACTGCACCTGGTTTGGCGCCACGCGAACGACAATCCGGCCCTGCACGCGCTTCTCGCACTGCTCTGACCGATGGGAGCGCTCAGGCATTCGCCTTCCAACCCACCGGTTCCGGCTCCCGGCGCCGCGACCGGATGAACCCCTGCAGGAGCGGCATCACGAACATGCCGATCAGCGGGCTGCTCATGATCAGCAACAGAATTCCCACCGTTATCAGCGACGCCAAGGTGCCCACCGGGCGGCAGAAACCGATGACCGAGGTGGCCATGCCGTTCGCCGAGATCACCACGGAGAACGGGTTGGAGGACATCGGCTTCAGCTACTCCAAGCCACATCTCGTCGCGGGCCTCGGCCTGACCATCAGCGACCAGGCCCGCGCCCGGACGGTCGAGGAGCGCGAGATCCGCGCATGACGTGCGCCGAGTGCCAACGGATCAGCGCGGCTGGAATGAGCTCGGGGTAGTTCCGCTCTGCTTGCGGAACATGACGGAGAAGGCTGCCGGGGTGTCGTACGCGAGCGCCGCCGCGACCTGCGTGACGGTCCTTCCGGCGGAGAGCAGCCGGATGGCGTGGAGGAGGCAAGCGCGCTGTCGCCACTGCTGGAAGCTGAGCCCGGTTTCGGCGCGGAACACCCTGTTGAACGTTCGCGCGCTGAAGCCCAGGTCGGCAGCCCATTCGGCCGGTGACTCCCGGATGTTCGGCGCGGCCTGGAACGCCTCGCACAGGTTCCGGAGATCTGCTCGGGCGGGCAGGGGCAGGTCGAACGGAAGCGGCGCCAGGTTCCGGATTTCGTGGCGGATCAGCTCCATCAGCGCACCGTCGCGGCCGTGCCTGTCGTATTCGGGCGGCACGTCCACCGCGGCGAGCAGGAGTTCGCGCAGCAGCGGTGAGACGCCCACGACCCGACAGCGCGGCGGAAACCACGGCACGGCGGACGGTTCGAGGTAGAGGCTGCGGGTGCTGACGTCGTCCATCAGCACTTGGTGGTCCGTGCCCGGCGGGATCAGCACTGCTCGGCGGGGCGGGACCGTCCAACTGCCGTCCGCCGTCTCGACCTGCATGGTCCCGGTCGCCCCGTAGAGGAGCTGCGCGCGGCGGTGCCGGTGGAACGCCAGCAGGTGCCGGGGCGGGTAGTCGGTCCCGATCGCCAGGACGGCGCGGTCGATCCAGTCCATCTCGTCCACCGGTACGTTCCGCATCGCAACACGCTAACCCAAGCTTTGGCGCGAACTCGAATGAACATGGCGTGGCATCGATAGTGCGCCATCCGGTGGCGGGCCTACCGTGGCCGTGTGCTCGTCTCCTTCCTCGTGCTGCTCGGATTCGGATGCCTGACCGGCGTGACCACGGTCCTGTTCGGATTCGGCGGCGGCTTCATCATCGTCCCGGTCGTGTTCGCGGTCGTCTCCGCCGCGACCGGTGCCGACGCGATGCACACCGCCGTGGCGACCTCCACCGCGGTGATGATCGTCAACGCGTCATCCGCGACCATCGCCCAGGCCCGGTCCGGTCGCCTGCACGGGAAGCAACTCCACCCGTTGATCGAATTCATCGCCCTCGGCGCGGTGATCGGAGCGGTAGCCGCGAACTGGGCACCCGGCTCCGTCCTGCACGTCTTGTTCATCGCCTACCTCGCGATCACCATCGTCGACAGCATCGTCCGAAGCGGATTCCTCGACAACGCCCGGCACCAGACTTCGGGCGGGAAACCGCTCGGCAAGGTCGCCTCGACCCTCGGTGGGCTGGGAATCGGGGCGGTCGCCAGTTTCCTCGGCGTCGGCGGGAGCGTCATGACGGTGCCGCTGCTCCGGCGCAGAGGGCTGCCCATGTCCGCTGCTGCCGCGATGGCCAACCCGCTCAGCATCCCGGTGGCGGTCGCGGGAACCGCCGTGTACGCCCTCGCCACGCCGGCCGCCGCCTACCCCGGTCAGCTCGGCCACGTCAACTTCGTCGTCGCGGCGGCCCTGCTCTGCGGCTCCCTGCCGACGATCGCGCTCACCAAACGCGTCGTCGGGAAGATCCCCGACCACATCCACGCGATCGCCTACCTCGTCCTCCTAGTGATCGTCCTCATCGCGATGATCGCGACTGCGCTCCGCTGAACAGCGACCGAGCGGGAGGTGCGGAGCGCATTGGGGTCCGCAGTTTCAATTGAAACCGGAGGACCACGTGACCAGTACGAACAGGGCGCATGGTCTGGCCGTCGAGCCGTTCGGCACCACAGTCTCGGGCCTCACAGGGGTCTGTAGACCCTGCTTGGGCTAGCACTCGGTCGGTGGTTGATCGGTATCTATTAGTGATCTTTCGCTAATTGATTGATCTTGGTTATAGGTGGAGACCTGTGTGGTCGAGGAAGGCGAAGCTGAGCTGTTAGCTGCTGCCGATACGGTTCAGGCCTGCGCGTGCGGCGGTGTCGGCTTCGTCGATGGCCTCGGGGCAGAGGTTGGCGAGCTCGGTTGCTTTGATGTTGCCCCATACCTGTTCGACGGGGTTGAGTTCGGGCGCGTAGGCGGGCAGTCGCTCGACTCGGAGCCAGTGTCGCTGGGTGGCCAGCCAGGCTTTCATGTCTTTGGAGCGGTGGGCGGACAGGCCGTCCCAGATCAAGGTGACCGGGTCGCCGTCGAGTTGGTCGTGCGGGTCGGTGAGGAACTCGATCAGCGATTCGGTGTTGTAGCTGCCGGGTTTGGTTTGGAACACCAGGGACGCTTGGCTGCCGTCGGGCCGGTAGAGCAGGGCGGCGGACATCGACATGCGGGTCCAGCCGAAGCGGTGCCGCGGGACCGGGGTCCGGCCTCGTGGCGCCCAGGTCGCTCTTACTGCCGGGAGGAGGGAGAATCCGCTTTCGTCCTGGAAGCAAATCCAGGATTTCCGGCGTCGGGCCCCTTTTTTATCCGTGGCCACTCGACTTTGACCTATTCCTCGATCGCCTCGTCATCGCGTTCGGCGGCTTTCCGTGCCGGGCGCTGGCGGCTCCAGCCCAGCCCGTCACGCAAAATCGTCCCGGTCTGCGTGACCGAGTATCGGACACCGGTCACGCGGTCGATCACCTCGGCCACCCGCGCGAGAGTCCACATCTCCGTAGCGAACCCGTTGGCACGCGGGCCTTTCATCAACTCGGTCTCGACCTCGGCCAGTCGCTCATCGGAGAGCTTGCGCATCCGCCCGGCACGGCCGGCGCCCGCCATCGCCTCTCGTTCACCGGCCGACCACGCCCGGTGCCACTTCGACACAGCCTGCGCCGACACCCCCAATTCGGCGGCCACCCCGGACTGCCGTCTGCCCTGGTCGAACATCTCCGCCGCCCGCATCCGGCGCTCACGCAACGCATCGAAATCCCTTCTGGCAGCAACACGATTACCATCACGGGCCTGCTCGCCCGACTCCCGCGAAGGCTTCGACACCTCACGATCATCCCACCCCGCAACCACAACCCAGAAAACAGATCAACCTATAAACAAAAGATCATTTGATTCGCCGAAGCTAACCGGGATGATATGGGTTAACCGGGCGAAACTGGCGATCTTCGAGACATGCATGTTGCGCTGGGGATGCTGGTTGGGCTGCTGGCCTGGTCAGCGATGTTCATTGTGTGGTGGCTGCCGGGACATCGGCAGACGCAAGTGCAAAAGGCAGCGGTGCGGCGTCGGGATGAACGGCTTAGCCGCCGCGCTCCGGGACGTGCCGTGTGAACGAATATCCTTCAGGGGCGGTGATCCTGGCGCGGCTACGGCCGGAGTACTCGCCGCCGGATCGGCCGCCGGAAGTGCACGCCTACCGCGTCGATCACGTCGTGTGGGTGGCTCCGTGCGGCGACACGGTGAGGCCGGGTGAAGTCGAGATCGTGAAGCCGTTCACGGGTAGCCAGTGCCCGCAGTGCTGGATGTTCGCCGCGCTCGCCAGCGACGCGCCGATGGTCTCACGCGCCGAGCTCGAAACCGCACCGCCGCCGGAGCTTCCGGCGGCATTCCTCTATACGTTGCTGACCTGCTGTGAGTACGCAGTGGGACGGTTTCGAGCCCACGTTTGCCCCACGCGGTTGATCACGGTTTGCCCCACGAGCAAGGAATGGGACGGGCGCGTCACCGCTACTCCGAACGGGTGTCAGGCGTTCGCGCCGGTAGCGCCCGCTTGCTCGTCACCTGATCGGGATCTCGCTAGCCTGGGGGCACCTCTTCGCGGAGGTACGCCCCCGGTCGACGGGCCTTGGGCACGCGAAGAGGCATCCGCGAAGAGGTGATGTGATCGTGTCCACCACCGATCCGTCTATCGGTGCCCGCATCCGGCAGGCACGGGAACGCGCCGGGATGAGTCGCCCTGTGCTGGGCGGTTTCGTCGACCGTTCCGCCGAGTGGGTTAAGGCGGTCGAAACCGGCCGGTTGCAGACGCCGAAGCTTCAGATGCTGACCAGGATTGCCCGTGCGCTCGACATCCGCGATCTTGCCGAACTGACCGGCAACGACGAAGCGGTGTCGATCTCGAAGTTCGCGCCCGGCGCTGCGCACCAGGCGCTCTACGACGTGCAGTCGGCGCTGACCGAATACCGGTTGTCGCCGGACACGCGGCCGGTGGACCTGGCGCACCTGGCGCAGCGGTTGGCCGCAGCGTGGAAGGTGCGGCACTCCTCGCCGGATCACCGCACGCAGCTCGGGGCGCTGCTGCCGGACCTGATCCGGGACTCCCAGCGGGCCGTGCGTGCCCGATGGGACGCTGAACGGCGCGAGGCTCGCCGCATCCTGGCGGGCGTCTACCAGCTCGCCGACTTCTACGTAGCGTTCCAACCCGCGCCGGAACTCGTTTGGCTGGTCGCCGACCGGGCGGTCACCGAAGGCCAAGAGGCAGACGACCCGTACGCGATGGCGGCCGGGGCGTGGGCACTGGTTCAAGCACTCCGGGAGTCTGGGCGCTGGGAAGAGGCGATCAGCGTCGCCCACGATGGCGCAGCGCAGCTAGAGCCCTATTTGGAGTCCGCGCCGGATGACTGGCGCGGCATGGTCGGTGCGCTGCGGGCGGAGAACGCGCTCACCTATGCCCGCCGGGGCAGGCACGGACAAGCCTGGCGGTGCTGGGAGTCGGCCTACGACATCGCCCGCAAGCTCGGACCTGGTTACCGCCACGTGCAAACAAGTTTCGGTCTGCCGGTAATGCAGGCGAACGCGGTCACGCTCGGCGTGGAGCTACGGCGCGGCGGGGAAGCGTTGCAGGCGGCGAACGCACTCGACCCCGGCGACATCGTGTCGGTGCCGCGCCGGTCCCGCCACCTGATCGAAGTCGCCCGCGTTCACGCGCTACAGGGCGATTGGGCGGCAACGCTGGCCACGCTTGACCAGGCGGAGCGCACAGCGCCGGAAACCGCCAGGTTCAACGGGTGGGCACGGGAGTTGACGCACAAGCTCATGGATCGCCCGCCGGGTGGTGAAGCGGCGGCGGTGCGGTCACTAGCAGGACGCGTCGGGGTCCGCTGATCGGGTAGGGGTACAAACCGTACCTATCGGCCGTGTCTGGCCGGGCGATCTTGGCGTCATGCATGAGGCGCTGGGGATATTGCTCGGGTTGCTGGCCTGGTCGGTGATCTTCGTTCCGCTGTTCATCCTGTGGTGGCTGCCAGGGCATCGAGAGAAACAAGCACTCAAAGCAGCGGCACGGCGTCGACTGGAACGGCTTCGCCGCCGCACTCCGGGACGTGCCGCGTGAACGGCCGACGTTCCGTGATCCTGGCACGGCTAAGGCCGGAGTACGCGCTACCGGATCGGCCACCGGAAGTACACGCCTACTGCGTCGATCACGTCGTGTGGGTGGCTCCGTGCGGCGACGCGGTGAAGCCGGGCGAAGTCGAGATCGTTGAGCCGTTCACGGGCAATCCGTGCCCGCAATGCTTGGTGCTCGCCACGCTCGCAAGCGACGTGCCGCCGGTCTCACGTGCCGAGCTCGAAACCTCGCCGCCGTCTCCGGAGCTCCCGGCTCCCCCCAACGGACGGCGCCGTTGAGTCGCCAGGCGCAACGCTGCTGTACGCGCCGTCATGGCGCGAGCGCGTCGTCCACTACGCACACTCCAAAGCGCCGACGCAGAAGTACGGGACAAGTGGGACCGTCGTCTCCGGTCTCTGCGGAGAGATCGGGTGGGGGCCGCACACGCGCCCGCCGGTCGACTGGCCGATGTGTTCCGAGTGCGTCGAGACCGCGAGCACAGGGGTTTCGTAGTCATGTCGGGAAAACACCGCCGCACAGGAATCGTTGCGTCCGGATGTTGTTGGCAAGGAACCATTTCCGAGAGCGCTCGCGGTTGGTTCACGCCGTACACCGAACCGGAGTCCCCGGCGTGGCCGAAGCACGATCACGACGCCGAAGCCGCCCGCGCCGAAGCGCGCCGCGTCGCGGCCACCGAGACGGCGCGGTCTCCTGCCGTGCTCGCCGAAGTCCTAAACGTCTTGCAGCGGATCTAAGACCCGGCGGGGCATCGGTTGCGTTCCATGCCCGATGTCACCGCCGTCACCACGTGGCCGCCGTCGGCCCCCAGAGGCGGCAGGGCACCCCGGACGGTTGGGCGGAAGAACGCGATCTGGGTTGCCGCCCGTCGCTGAGCGCCGACACCACTGTCTGAACCCGCGCGGGCGGCTGCGGACGTCCTGCTCGGGGAGCTACGGGGTGCGTGAACCTAGCCCAGCGTAGCCCGCCGCCAGTTCCTCGGTCAGCTCTCCGCGCAGCCCTTCATCGAGCAGAGCCCTTGCGAGCACATTGGCGTCGGGCCTCGGGTTCCCGGCGTGAACAACGATCGCGCGCACGGTGCCGGCGTCAAGGCCAAGCCCCTGACGGGGTGGCCTTACGGCCAGCCCTGACACCGACACCTCAACCGCGCGTGCCCACACCCATCCGGAAACCGCGAAAACACCCCACAAACCGGGGCACAAACAGCCTTGACCGGCCCCGCCTCTTCATGGATGATCAGCGGCGAAACGTGACGAGTGCGTTTGAGGTGAAAGGTGCCCTTCTCGCAGAACTACAACCCGATGAGCTGTGCTATTGCTGTTATCCCTGGTCAGAGTGGCTGTTAAGCCTGTTCCAGGATATCACTTGCATGACCTTGTGGGGCCCTCGGTATTACCTGGTCAGACGCTTGTGGGGGTCGTGTAGCTACACGACTGCTACGGGCAAGATCAGGATCGAGGTGTCCTGCGCCCGTAGGCAGATGGCCGGTCCCGTGCGCAGTGGCGTCGGGGCCGGCCATCGTTGTGCCGATCAGTTGTCGAACTTGCCGAACTTGATGTTGGTGAGGAACTTGGCGAAGTCCGCCTTGGCGAAGATCAAGGCGGCTTCGCGCGGGTTCTTCGAATCGCGCACCGCAGCCATGTCGGCGAGGTTCTGTGCAACCTCGACGCACTGGCCGCTGCCAGCGCTGCGTGACGACTTGCGCCACACAGCACCTCCGAGCTCGTACATCGTGCGGTTCTCCCTTGCAGGGGTCTCTCACAGGGACTTCGCCAGGTTAACCACCCGATCGCGTGTCTCCTCTGGTGAGAGCGCCTGCTTCCGCATGGCTCTGAACACCGTGGTGTAGTGCTCGACGTCGGCGGGACGCTCCAGCCAGATCGCGCCGCGCTCGTTCTCCAGATAGACGGCGTCCATGTCCAGAGTTTCCGGGAAGCGGAGCAGTGAGAACGGTCCCTTCATTGCCGGGTGCGCTCCGGCCATGAAGGGCATGAGCTGGATGGTGATGTTCGGTCGTGAGCCCATCTCCGCAAGACGTTCGAGCTGGTCACGCATCGCATCTGCGCTTCCGATCACGCGATGCAGCACAGCCTCGTCGAGCACCACGTGAAGTTGCGTCGGGTGGGTATCGCGATTGAGACGGCTCTGACGAGCGGTGCGGAGTTCGACCGAGCGGCGAAGGTCGGCGTCGGTCGACTGCGGCAGGCTGGCTTCGATCAGAGCTTCGGCGTAGTCCGGCGTTTGGAGTAGGCCGTCTACCACCGAGGGGTTGTAGTTCCACAGCTCGGTCGCATCGCTTTCGAGGCCGACGAATTGCTCAAACCAGTCGGGCATGGTGTCCGAATAGAAGTCCCACCAGCCCCGCTGGTTCGCCTCGTCCGCGAGCCGCACAAGCAGGTCTGAACGGTGGCGAGCCGACGTCGTAGAACTGGCACAGCAAGCGCACGTTGCGCGGCATGATCGCTTGCTTTCCGTTCTCCATCTTGCTGATCGTGCCCTCGCGCAGACCGGACCAGGTCGCGGCTTCCTTCAGTGACCTGCCCCGGCTCTGTCGGATCTCGCGTAGCAACCGACCGAGGTGCCGCCGACGCAGGTTAGGCCCAGCGTCTTCCTCCAGGACGAGGTCCTGTTCGATGCCGTGATCCTCTGCCATGACGACCTCTCTACGACTCCAGTGAAACGCTGCTCAGTCTGCCCTACTCGGCCATGTTCCTGAACAGCACACGATCGGAGCAATAGCCTCAGGAACTTTCCTGAGATACCTTGTCTGACGTTGGTTGCATTGGCGGAAGCCTCGTGCAGCCAACGGGCCCTCCCCGCCCAGGTCTCTCACAGGGCTAAGCGGCGGGGAGGTGTCCCGATCAAGGACCGACGAGATACGAAGGAGGCGGTCATCAAATGACCGTTCTCGGACTTCTCGGATTCACCGCTGGGACGCTGCTTACCGGTCCCGTGGTGTTTCTCAGGTGGACCCCTGACTGCTTCAAGACGGCCACTCGGACGCGACGACCGACCCGCAGGTTGGCGCGCAGTGGCCCGGCGGGGCCGGTGTGCGTCGGCGATGAGAAAGGCACCGGCCCTGCCCTGACTCCATGGATGGTGGCGTGATGTATCGCCCTCATCCGTTCAGCTGGGTTCCAGCAGGCGGGGCGCGGCACGCGAGCGCTGAGGACAAGCCGGCCGGAGGTTGGCCGGACGGCACGGTGCTCACGTCGCTGTGTGACCGGCAGATCCAGGCCGCGTCGGGCGAGCTGGCGTGGTTGTGGCAAACCTGTCCCGAATGCGCTGCCGCAGCCCGGGTTTTGGCCGGACTACCGCCGCTGGGGGCCGCACAGTCGCCACACCGGGAACACCACCCAGTTCGCGGAAGGCAGGGGAAGTGAGCCGCACCGAGGTTGACGAACTGCTGAGCGCACTGCGTCGCAGGGGCGGGGTGCTCTACGTGTTCGGCCCGAAGGACGGTCCAGAATTGGTGGCCCATGTGTTTCAGTGGCCGACATGCGCTGACGTCCTGATCCTCCGTGGGGAAGACGATGCGAGCGCCTATCGCGCCCCGACATTGGCCGACACCGACGTGTTCGCCCCCGTACTGGTGTCTTGGCAGTACCACTCCACAACCGTATGGACCCTCCGGGCCGCACTCACACTCCCGCCGCCCGGACACGTTCACGCCCCGATAGCGGTGCTGCGACCGGCCCCTCTGTGCTTCCTGCCCGCCGACATCGGCCGCCCGATCACGATCCGCCCCACGTCGCTCACCGGGCAAGCGCACCTTGCGCAGCCGGTCCTCACGGAAAGGGCACGAGCAATGATCACCTGGCCGACGCGCACACCACCAAGCCGCCCCCAAACCGGCCATCGCCGCCAACAGCGGCCCCCGCGCTCGGAGGCGGGTTCCCCACGCCATCCGACGACCTGCTGCAACACGTCCGGAATGGGCGCCTGCGGCTAGAGCCCGGGCCGGATGCCGTGCCCCCGAACCCCCGACCGGCATCCGGGCCGCGTGGGCGGGGATGTCCTGCCCCCTGGGGCATCCCCGCCCGCAACCACCTTCCCGTTTTCATGCTTATAGGAGAACGTCCTTGCCAGACCATCAGTCCAAAGAAGACAGTCCTGTTGGATACTGGGCTGCGTTCGGCTACCAGAATCACGTCATATCTATCGAAGCTCTGCCCCGAAAAGACCGTAAAATCGCCGGGCTGTGTGGCGTTCTGACCCCGCCACAAGAAGCGTCCGGCAAGGACGATCGCCCGACGTGTGCATGGTGCGCCGAGCAAGTCCGTACCGGACACGTTCGGATCGTTCCCAGGCCCAACACGGCATGAAAAAGCTGGCCGCGCCCTACCCGAGATGGACGGGGGGCACGCGGCCATCAGTCAACTCGATGTTCGTCGACTACTTTTCCTCAGGCGGACGGGGCGGTTTGCCGTCCTCGGTCTGCGCCGTCCAGTCGCCGAACACCGGCGGCGCGGTATTGGGCAGGCCGAGGTCGGTGAACGGGTCGGTGTTGTGTTCGGCGTATTTGTTGGTGTGCTCTTTATCATCATCGGAGCCCTGGCCGCGTCCCTGCGCACCGGTCGCACCGGTCACACCACCAGCTGCGCCGCCACGCGCTGTTGTACCGCTCGTACCCGAAGCTGCGCTACTTCCTGGTGTGAGGCCGCCGGTTCGCCCACCGCTCCCGAGATTGCCTCCTCCACCGCGAGGAGTCCCGGCCCCGAGACCACGACCCGTACCGGTGCCGATTCGGCCGCCTGTTCCCGTCCCGGTTCCCGTGCCACCGGGCGGGATCACCGCTCCGCCGACGAACCCACCGCCGGGCGCTGGAGTCGGTGCTGCCGGACCCGGCAACGGGCCTGCTGCGGCGGGCGGGGTCGCCCACGCCGAACCGGACTCGGCCGGAACCTGCGGCGCCGGATCCACCGATGACTGCCCGCCAGGCGGCATCGAAGCCGAAGGGATCGGACTGCCGGGAGTACGTGCGGTCGAAGACTGCGCCGAGCTCATGTCACCGGTACCGGTGTAGCCCGTACTCATCGGGCTGACCTTGTTCACCGGCGTGGTCTGGGCCGGGGTCACGTCTCCGGCGAACGTCGGTGGCGGCGCGAACTGCTGGATGCCGTTGACCCGGTCGTTGGTGGCCTGGGTGTAGGACTCGTACTGCTGCCGCGCCTGCGCCTCGACCTGATCGTGCTTTTCTTCGTGCGCAGCGCGGACCCCGGACTTGTAGCCGTAGGAGATCGGGTTGACGTAGTCGCCCCACCCGATGTTGTCCGGCGGAACCTGGTGCGGAGCGGGGAACGCGTTCTTGAAGTCCGCCGAGCCCTGCGCCTGCTGCTGCACCGCTGCCCCTGCCTGCGCAGCGACCTCGATCGAGCCCCGCGTCGCCTGCGACAACGGCGTCACGGCATCCCGCGACTGATCCCCCGCAGCGCCCTGCATCATGATCTCGGAGTCTTTGAGGACCCGGTCAAGCGCAGCGTCCGCATCGGCGAATGCGGCACTGACTTTCTCTTGCCAATCCGCTGCAGTTTGTGATGCCACAGCGACGCCTGGGCCAGTCTCCACGTCGCCGTAGACCTTCGGGTGGTCAAACGCCATCTGCGCCTGACCAGCGACCTCCTGTTTACCGAAAAGCCAGTCGAACGCCCCCATAGCCCTCTCCTCGTATTCCGCGAAATCCGGCCTCACGCCGGAGGAAGGTTCGAGATCACCATTCCTGCGATCTTGTCGGCCGTCGCACACGGATCGGTAAACTCGGGATTACTACGGCCTTCAGACCCCACCCCGAAATGCACCAAGACCATTTCCTTGTCCGAGACACCGACGTAAGTTCCGCACGACCCACTACTCTTTCCTTCGTGAACCGCTGGATATCCGTCGATCTTGGCAGTAGGGTTTCCGTTGTCGTCGCCAGCGATCTTCGCGATGTACCGAATCCCTTGGCCCTGCACTGTGTCCGGCGAAACCTGAAGAGTGAGCTGTTCGTTGTCCCAGGCACAGTTGGTTTGGCCCCATTGGGCTTGGGCTGGCTTCCCTTCGGTCGTAGCGCCGAGCTGCTGCAATTGCTGAGGGGTCAACAGCTGGCAGGGTTCACTGACCGCCTTGAGGTTCTTCGGCTGACCTATTTGGAACGGATCGTTTGCGGCCGACGTAGTCTCGCCGCCGTTGGTGGGTTCCGGGGTTCCCGGTGTCGGGCTTGAGCATCCGGCTAGGCCGAGAGTGAGCAGGCTTGCCACGGCGGTGACGGCGGTACGTGTGGTGTTCAAGGTCAGGCCATCCGGTTTTCGTCATCGATGCGCTGGTGATCTTCGATCGCTTTCTGGACTGCGGCTTTGAAACCGTCGACCCAATCGATCATCCCCTGAGCAGTGTCGTACAGGCAGCCCTCACCACCTTGAGCACGCTCGCGGATCTTCTTGAACGCTGCGACCGTAGTGTCATCTGCGAACGGGGGCGTGACGGCTGATAGCTGGACTGCAAGCCGCTGCGCCTCAACGTACTTGCCGCGGACTTCGTCGAGTCCGGCAAGAACGCGCGGCAACTGTTCGGGCTGGATTTCGAAGGTCTGGTGGCCGCTGACGGTGCCGGCTGCGATCATCGCGGCGCCGGTGACCGGGTTGAACGGCGTCATCACCATCCCGGCGGCCTGCATCGCGGCCCCTTGCTGCGGCGACATGGGCTCGCTCACGCCTGCTGTCCTCCTGTATCCGATCTCCCCTACGGGCGTGATCCTGGCACAACTGCCCGTAGTCGTGGGCAAAGTCGAGTAGAACTACCCAAAACGCCGAGCGGCACCCCGCCGCCGACAGGAGTACAGGAATTATCGCTGGTCACGGACTTGCCTCCGGAGTTCATCGCGATACGAACGCAGCGCGCCCGAGATCACGGAAGCCGCGCCTGGTTCAACGCGGGTCTGTTCTCCTCGGGGTGGCTGTGGGATCTGCGCGACTCGCCCAGAGGGACAGTGGTGGGTCACGATCGCCCACGGCGCAAGATGGCTGCGGCCGTCGAACTCGCGGATACCGACGTTGAACTGTCCGATCACGCGATCAGCCAGTTTCGCGAGCTTGCCGACCGTGCGGGCGTCTTCGGTGCGGATACCGGCCTGCCCAAGCTCGTAGGTGACCCAGTCACCCTGGTCGGCCTTGTGGTTTTCGGCGTCGGTACCGGCTGCGGCCAGGATGTTGGTCGGAACCGTGACGCCACGACCGGATGCCGGGGCCACGTCGGGCAGACACCCCACCAATGCATTGTCGGCCGCCTTCCGGGAGACCTCGTCGATCCACACCTGGTCACCGCGCAGGACGATGCGGAATCCCAGGTGATTCACGGTCACCATTGCCCGGGTCTCGGCCTTACCCGGCTCGGTGAGGTAGAGGTAGGCGAAGGAGTGGCCGAAGACCAGGGCGGAGACGATCTCGAACCACTGATCGTTCAGCTTGCCGCTGCGCTCGATCCAGCCCTTGGCCCGCGCACTGTCCTCGGCGGCTTCCAGCCTCGCCCGCGGATCGGCTGGCTGGTCAAGCCCGCTGTCGCGGGAGGCTACGAATGCCGGGACCTCGAACCGGCGCCGCGCATCGGAAGACGCGTCCATCTCGGCATCGTGACGCGCCTTCTCGTGGCGCACGATCGCGCCGAACTCCCAAAAACTGCACTCCACCCCAGGCACCTACTCGGCTCCACATAAGACATCTGGCGTCATCCGACCGGGCGGTAGCATATCGACACCCGGCGCCCGGCATGTTCGATCCGGTCGGCACGAGCGCGCTCTCACACGAATGGTCTAGTCAATGCATTTTGACTGCTACGGTCGCCGAAGAGAAACGACAGGAGGCCCCCGTCGCCGTGCCATAAATCACATATGCGGGGAAGGGCGAGTGCCCTTGTCGTCGCCCCGTCCAGTGGTTCGCTGGCTCGGTCGGCTTGGACGCCCAGGGGAGGGAACGGAAGCCAGTGGCAGGTTTCGGTGTCAGCAGCGAGGATCTCGCTGCGGTGGGAAATTCAATCCAGGCAATGGTGGGGCCGGTGGAGGACAAGTCCGCCGAGGTGGCAGGTAGCACCGTGTCCGGGGGGAACGTAGGCGAGCCGTTCCATTATGCGGGCGAGCAGTACCGCGCACTCATGATCGACATGAGCAAAGGACTTCGTGACTACGCGTTGCGTGTCGCAGGAATCGCAAACGCGTTGGGCGCCTCCGCGGACACGTACGGCTCAGTCGACGCGGACAACGCCCGCAGTGTCGGTTCCGTCCAGGCTGGGGAGTAAGAAACATGGGCGAATGGGACGAAGTCAAAAAGGCTGTCGAATTTGCAGGCCGACTTAATCCGATAACCGCAAGTCGAGAATACGCAGATGTAACTGCAAAAGCACTTCCTTCGATCAAGGAATACGGGGTCCGGGCTGCGGAGGCGAAACGAACCGTCGAGGGCGCCAAGGGTGAGCTGGCGCAGATGGCGAGCTCTGGTGCGAGCCGGTCCGACGAGTTGCTGAACGTCGGGATCTCGGGGCTTGGATTCTTTGACGCCTTCCTGCCGCTCTACAACGACTGGACGAAGGCCGGACTCGATCTCGAACGTGATATCTACGGCCAGTACCGGAAGTTTTTCGGCATCGACTTTGGCGCCTTCCGTCATGACGTCGGCACGGTCCAAGGCTCCTATAGTGCCATGCAGAACACCTACGCCGAGGTCGATTCGGAGTTCCGAGCCTTGGTGGAAACCTGGAGTGGCGATGCCGCCGTGGCCGCGACGAACCACATCTCGAAGTTCCTGGAAGCAGGCCATGCGTTCCAGGAAGGTGTCAATACGTTCGGCCGCAACGTCGAGCACCACGTGAGCGCGATGGAGTCCATCATCCGGCTTTGCGCGCAGTCCGCCCTTGAACTGTTCAGCGTGGACTGCGCCGGCCAAGTACCGCCCACGGTCCAGCAGCACATCAAAATGGCACGACACCAATCAGGCGTCGCAATGTACGACGCCGTAGGCGCTGTCACGGACGGATTTGGGGACATTGTCAAAGGCGCGGCTTCCTACGTCCCGGTGGTCGGAGAATATGCGGACGGCGCCGTGGACATGCTCACGGAAGCGGCTAACCTGGCGAAAAAACTCCTGGACGAGAAATTTGTTCCCGCATTCGAGTCGAAGCTGACCAAATTCAACGAGATCGTGTGCGCCAAGACGGAGGAAGATCTGCGGAGCCTGTGGGACGAGTTCATCGGCGCAGCCGAGTGCGTTCCGGATAACCCGTTCGCGGACGTACCGCCGCTGTTCTCAACATGAAGGCAGTGCCAAAATCTTCCCGAAGTTGATGCAAAGCAGAGGGTGAAGTTTCGTGGACTCCTACCCGGCTCGTGTTGCGGCGATTGTCAACGGCGCACATGAACGAGTCGCAAATCTCGCCTCCGAGCTGCGGGACGAAGAAGAGTGCTACCGTGAGGCGACAATTCGTGATTCAGAGGATCTTGAGCAGAGCCTGAAACGCGCCTCTGAACACCAGGACCAGCCTGAACAGCCGCAGGAACCGGTACGACCGAACCGCGATTCGTCCCCATCCTGGGACGACGATGACGACTTTTCCGACAACACCTGGCTGGAGAATGTCGATGACTAACCAGGGATATCCGCACCCATCGCAGCCAGGCGGTTTTTATGGCGCTCCATCTTCCGGTGAAGCGCCCCGCCGGCCTGCCGTTTTGGAGCTTGCAGCCGGAACATGGGCGGCAGTCGCCGTATTGTTCTGGCTGCTCGGTGCGATGGCATCCGAAGGCGCGATTCTTGCCAGCCTTATCTTCGGCGCGATCCTCGCTGCGATTTTTTTGTTCGGCTGCTGGAAAGTGCGTTCCGGGTCTAACGGCTGGCGCGTGTTTTTCACAATAATATCCGGTTGCTACGCCGTCCTGGTTCCTTTCGGCTTGCTCGACCCAGAATGGGGAATCGACCGCAAGGCGCTCAGTGTGCTCATCGGTGCACTATGCGTTGTAGGCCTTGTGTGTTCCTGGCTACCGGCCTCAAACCGCTACTACCGTGACAACGCCGAGTACCGACGCGCTCGTAAAGCCCAGCAGTTCGCGGAGTTCGTCCGGGACAACCCGCCGCCCGAGAGCCTGCGACGGAAAATGTTCTCCAACCAGCCGCCCCAGCCTCCCATACCGCCTGGACCGCCCAGTCAGAACGAGCCACCGCACCACAGCTGATCTGAGGTTCGGGCTCGGCTACCCAGTGACGAGCCGCAGGTCGACGGCCTGCCCGTGCACATGACGAAATGCCCCCGCCCGCGTCCGGTTACAGGCACACAACCGGAGGGCAGGCGGGGGCGTTTCTGTGCCCGGCGGTAGCGCACCGGGCCACTCAGAGGGCTATTCGGCGGGCCGGGCCGGTGGCTCGGCGGACACGAGCGGCGTGCCGTCGGTGGCGCGTGGGGCGGCGAGACTGGTGACCTTTCGCCGTGTCCACCAGGTCAAGGCGACCGAGGCCAGCACGCCGACCACTGACACGATCGAGGCGAGGGTCGTGTCGTCGAGGGTGAGCCACCCGGCGCCGACGAGGGCGATCAGGATGATGCGCACTGCCTCGGCGATCGCAGCCGGTTCAGTCTGCGTCGGTGGGCCAGTTGGTTGGTTCATGGCGTGCCTTCCGGTCATGGTCACTTCCACTGGGTGTCAAACTCGAAGCTGACGTAGATCTCGGCATCGCCCTGGTAGGCGATCGACAACTGGGTGGCGTAGTCGGGCATCCGGAACGACTGCCGATCGCCTGGTTGGAGCGTGTAGTGCCCTTGCAGGCCGACCTTTTCGCCGCGCTTGCCGTCCGCCTCCCAGTCACGCTCGGCGTAGATCTCGTGGACCTCCACCGGCTCGCCAGCGGTCACCGAGGCGAAAACCGTGCCCTCGTTGCCGGTGATCACCCCGTTTCGCGGGGCGTACGGGATGGTGGCGGTGCGCACTCGGTCAGGCGAGCGCGGGACGGTCACAGTGGTGGTTAGTCCGCTGGGGATGTAGCGCCGCACGATGTCGGCGACTTCTTGCAGGGTTGCCATGTCGAGCTCATCTCCTCCGTGCAGTGCCGCCACGCCACCGTCGAGCAGCGCACCTCCCAGGCGCCGGCAGTCGTTCCAGCGGCGTCGGCGATCGTTGATGCCGTTGGTGCCGCCGTTGATAGCCCTGGTCGCGCCGACGATGTCGCCAGCGTCAGCGAGCCTGTTGAGCTGTGGGCGAGCGGCGGTCCAATACCAGGCCGCGGCAAGGAATCCCCATTGCGAGGTAGCGACGACGGACGGGTTGTTGACGAAGTAGTTCGCGTCCTGAACCAGGCCAGCATTCTTGGCCCACCGTCCGAACGCGCCGTAGTTGTTCCGGCCCGTGAGCTGGATCGGTCCCCGGCCTTTGAACCTCCGGCCGTCGCCGGGCTGGGTGTTGCCGAGATCCCTGCGGCCTTCGTAAGCCTGGCCCGAGGCGATTTCTTCCATGTACCGCAGGCCCGCCGACTCGTGGCCGATTTGCGCGCACCACATGGCAACCCTGTCCACTGTGGTGCACTGGGCCGTGACCAGCGCTCGGGTGAAGTCCGTGGAGTATTTCGCGGCGACCGCTGGAGAACAGCCCATCGCGAGCGCGAGCGTCGCGCCATTCACTGGTGATCACCTCCCTGGTTGGTGCGGGTCGGTGCCGTCGCGGCTCAGGCGGTGTTGCGGCGCGTGCGGCGGGTCTGGAGCTCGTCGGGCAGCTCGGGCACCGCGATCTGCGCGGCGGTCATGACCCCGCGCAGCTCGTAGATGTGGCGCAGGGCGACGTCGAGCCGGGTGCGCATGTCCTCGACTTCGGAGGTCAGGTCGCCGATATCGCGGGACACCTGCTCGGTTTCGACTTTCCGCTTGTTGAGCGCGTATCCGGTGAGCACGGTCAGCACGCCGGTGACACCCGCGAAGATGCTGCCGATCAGTGCCGGGTCCACGGCGTACCTCGCTTGGAGTAGGCCGAGGCCAGCAGCAGCGCGTGTATGGCGAGTGCGGTGGCGAGCCCGGCCGTGACGATGCCTCGGGTGGAGACGGAGAGGATGGCGGTGGCCCAGAGTGCGGCGGCGTAGCCGCTGAGGCAGCCAGCGGCGAGCGCGTGTGCACCGTGTCGCCCACGGCCGGAGACGAGCGCGAGCACCAGGAGCAGCGCCGTCGTTCCGAATAGGAGTTGCAGCAGCGGCCCGAGGCGATCGAGGTAGCCGACGACCGACTGCGGCGGTGACGCGGCCGTGGTGACGGTGTAATGGACGCAGGCGCTGACCAGGGCGATGATGATGCCGGTGGAGGCCAGCCAGCGGTAGTTGTTCATCGTGGCCCCAGGTAGCGGACGACGAGTTGGGTGGAGGCCGCCAGCGAGCGGGCCAGAAGCCGCACGCTGGCGAAGCGCGACCAGAAGTTGATCCGGAGCTGGTCTCCGGCCGCGAGCACTCGGTCTTCGGTGTGCAGGTCGTAGCAGGTGCTGGCGAAGGGCAGCATGTACGCACTGGCCTCCGCGATCGCGTTGGTCACGGGGTCGGTGCGGGAGTTCAGCAGTACCGAGGTGGATACGCAGTTCGGTACGTCGGGGTTGAAGCTGCTGGGCCTGCCCCACTTCGAGGCCACGGTGATGGAGTACCGGCCCGCACAGGGCAGCCGGACGAAGCTGTCGCCGTTGTCGTTGTAGTGCCACATCCCTCGCTCGTCGCGTTCGGGGACGGACTGCCACTCAGTGATCGGCACGACGTCCTCGGACTCGGCGTCCCAGGCGGTGACGTCGGTGGTGAGGCGCACGACGCACAGTGGTGGGGAGCCGGTGTTGCGGCTGAGTTCGTCGACGCGGCGGCCCAGCTGGCGGAACTGTTCGCCGAGTGTGCCGGTGCCGGGAGGTTGGGGCATCACAACTCCGCAGGGGTGGGTTGCAGGTCGATCTTGATCGAGGAGGCGTCGTTGTTGCCGTAGCCCAGGATTCGGCGGCGGTAGTGCCCGTCGGAGATCCAGGGGTGGCCGCTGACGCCGAGCATCGGGGCGTCGCCGAGGCTCCAGTTGCCCAGCGCCGGGGTCACCTCGAACCGGCTGGTGTTGGTGCCGTCGATGCGCACCACGCACGACCAGGTTTCGGTGGGTCGGCTGAAGGCGGCCAGGTCGGCGCGGGCGTAGCTTTCCAGCGTCGCCTGCTCGATGACGGAGGTGTGGTCGCCGTCGACATAGTCGGTGGGCGGAAAACCCAGACCGACGAGTGCGGCGTCCTCGGCGAAGCCGGTCAGCAGCGCCCGGTCGGAGCCGGAGCCCTTGGCCCACACACGGGTGCATGGGCTGGCGCTGCCGTTGACGTCGAGGTCGATACCGGTCAGCGCCGCGCCGGAATCCCACACTGCGGCGGAGTTCTGGTCGCCCAGCAGCGGGGCGCCGATGAGCAGCTGCCAGCGCACCTTGTTCTCGCCGGGAACCAAGTACGGGAAGAAGTCCAGCTCCGGGCCGCCTTGCACTTTGGTCAGTTCGTCCAGGCGATCCCAGACCGTGGCCAGGTCGTAGGCGAAGTAGTTGCGGGTGGCATCGCCGTGTTCCGGTGCGGGCAGGTCGAGGGGCAGGCCGTAGCCGGGCTGGGCGAGGTTGGCCGCCACGATCTCCCGGGCGATGCCGCGCAGGGTCTTGTCGGAGATCATGAGGTCTTCGCTGGGGTCCACGATCGCCGTGTGCCCCAAGGGATTTCGCAGCACTCGGCGGGCGAACAGTCCTTGGATGCCGGTGCCGGAGACCGACAGCGTGCGGGTGGACTCATCGAAGGAGTACGTCCAGGTCGGCCCGGCCTGGACCACGACGGTGCCGTAGAGCACGATCCACGAGAACCGTCCGGCGTCGGTGAAGGCGTGGAAGTCCAGCGTGGCGTTGGCCGGGTCGTCGGGGACGACATTGACCGTCCATGAGCCCTTGTCGGTGAGCTTGCGGGAGAACGAGGGGACATCACGCGGGGTCACGTCGGCCATCACCGTGCCGGTCACGGTCTCGGCCACCATGACCCGCCAGTCGCTCATCCCGTCCCCGGGGGCTGCACCGTGGACGGGTAAACCACGACCGACAGCAGGTTGTGGCCGGTGTCGGAACCGCGATACCCGAATCCGCCGCCGTTCGGGGAGGCGATGACCTGCGCGGTGAGGTAGACGCTGGTGGAGCCGGTCAGCTCGCCGAACATCAGCGGCGGGATCGAATAGACGTGGTTGGTGTCGGCGTTGACGTTGCCGGTGTCGTCGCCGACCCAGTTCACCGCTGGACCGTCGGGTTTGGTCAGCTTGATGTGGGCGTGCACAGCAGTGCCGGGGCTCTGCAAGACGGCCAGCCGCCCCGTCGGGAAGATCATGTACGGCACGCCGGGATCCGGGATCGTCACCGAGCAGATCGCTTCCAGCCGCCCGGCCCCGAGGACCCATTTCCGTTCACCGGCTGGCGGGTTGGCGTTGAACACCTGGGCGTTGTGGACACCGCGCCAGCCCTGGCCTGCGCCGTAGTACACCTGGTGCTGGAACCCGCTGGTGTGCACCCACCTCTGGTCACCGGGATAGGCGCCGGGTTCGGCGTAGGCGTCCGAAGTCGGCTCGGCATCGGCGCCGTACAAGCTGCGCATCCCGCCGCGAGCCACGAGTGCCGGCCCTCGCAGGTCGGTGATGTCGGACGCGCTGATGGTGGTGGCGTTCTTGTTCACGCGGACCTCGGCGAGCGGATGCCACCCGGCGTTGACCGTCGGCACGGGCCGGGTCGGAATGCCCGTCGCCGGATCGCCGGTCCAGATCTCCACGGCGAACTTGCGCACGCCGGAGGCCGAGGCCAGGGCGGGGTTGAGGTCGTCGTAGACCCTGGCCACGATTAGGTCGATGCGGTTGGTCGTGGCCGACGATGCCGCCAGGTTCAGCGTCTTCACGCTGTCGAGCGCGCACATGTAGGCGCCCATGCCCGGCGTGTTGATCACGCAGTTGCCCATCTCGACGGTGACCGCCAGCCCGGAGGCGGCGGGCTTGACGAGCATCGCCATGTGCGAGGTGCCCGCGTCACCGCTGGCCATCACGCCCGAGCGGTAGTCGATGTAGGACAGGTTCGGCCGGGGCATGAGTACCGAGTCCAGCGCCAGTCGCGCATCGGTGAGCCCGATGCGCGACTGCACCGCCCACGGGTCCACCGCCGAGGCCATTGACGAGCCGAGCGCGACCATCGCCTACGCCGTCCCGCTCGCGGGATCGGTGCCCGGCTCGCTGTCGTCGGCAGGCCACTCGTCCAGCGAGGGCTTGAGCGCGGAGGCCCGCAGTGTCTCGTCGTCGATCGCGGTGTTGCCCTTGTAGAGCCAGTCGCCCAGCCGCAGCTGGTAGTAGCCGAACCAGCGGATGGTGGTGCCGTCCTCGCCCATGCGGACGTTGGTCGACGCCTGGCCGCCGAAGGCGTAGTTGATGCGGTCCATGAACCACCGCGCCTGGCTGAGGTCGGTGTAGCGCACGCAGTCGGCCGTCTCCACGACCTGGAAGTAGGTCGGCGGATCGGGCTCGTCGGAGTAGATACCCATGCGGGAGCGTCCTTTCTGATCGCGGAGGCGAAAGGTGTGACACAGGCGGTGCTGAACGGGAGAGGTCAGAACCAGGCGCTGCGGAAGCGAGCGCGGACCGAGCCGGCATCCGTGACCGGGCCGGTGTGGGTGAGGCCCACCGACAGCTCGCCGGGCTTGCCGGTGGCCGGGTCGGCGGGCGGGATCGCGAAGCCCGCGAAGCTGGCGGGGTTGAGCAGGTGGCGACGTACCGCGGTGCCACCCAGAAGCACCGACGGTGCGGCGGGGTCGATCACGACGTACTCCCCGGGAGCCAGCACCGCGTTGTAGCGCATGCTCGCCTGCCCTGCCGTCAGCACCGGATTCGTCAGCGGCCCGTACAGGGTGAACACCGGCATGGTGGGCGCGGTGCCGGTGTTGGTCAGCCGCATGAACCCCGAGGCGTTCGAGGTGCCGAAGGACAGGCCGTCGTCGTCGGCGCCCATCCCGAAGAACAAGCCCTGGTTCGTGTCAGGCGGCATGACCCGTGCGAAGTCCAGCCCGTCTCCTGCATCGCGGGGCAGGCCGGTGGACATTTCCTGGTAGTCGATGGCGTATTTCGCCGGGTCCGGCGCGACGAGCTGGATGCTGAACTCGATCCCCGGTTCGCTGATGACCTTCAGCGGGGTGCACAGGATGTCGCCGTCCAGGAACACCTCGCAGGACAGCGCGCCGATCTCGGAGTAGCAGGTCAGCGTCGCCGGGCGGCGGGGGTCGGCGAGCAGGCCGAGCACGTTGGCTTCGGCCTGGCGCAGCAGCGCGTAGTTCGGGCAGTAGGCCCGCCCGGTCAGGGTGATCGTGCGCTGGTTCTTCCAGCCGGGCGAGCGGTAGGCCCCGTGCTTGCCCAGCCGGGACGACAGGGTGGCGTTGGTGCCCGGCGAGGACCAAAACCCTTTTTCCTCGGTGAGGATCCACTGGACGCCGAAGCGGTCGCGCTGCGCACCGTCGGGGTGCAGCCTCAGCCAGTCCAGGGTCCAGACGTGCGCGCCGAGTACCACCGCCTCACCTCCGTCACAAGCGAGTGCCCAGCGCCAGGTGGCGGTCCACGGTGTGCGCGATGTGCTGCGGGTCGGCGTCGGTGCGGGCGTAGACGGTCACCGACGCCGACGGCTCCCGTTGCGCCTGGAGCTGCCCGGCCAGCGCTTCGTACTGCTCGTGCGTGAACACGGCCTCGGGCTTGCCGGTGCCGTTGTAGACAGTGGACAGGCCGGGCGGAAGCCAGCCGCCGCTGTCATAGCCGCGTGGGGTGGAGCCGACCGCTTGCTGGACGTTGAAAACGCTGCCGTAGCGGGCCTTGATGTAGTTGATGCCCGCGACGATGTTGGCGATCGGGTCGTAGATGTCGGCCGACAGCCGCTTATCCCGGTAGGCGCTGAAAGTGCCGCCGATGGTCTGCATGAGACCCCGGCTCGGATCCCCGCGTTGAGCGTTGACGTCCCAGTTGTTGATGGCGCGGGGATTGCCGCCGCTCTCCCGCATGATCAGGGTCCGCAGCGGTCCTTCCCAGGACGCGGGCACCCCGGCGATCATCATGCCGGTGCGGATCCACCCGGCCAGGTCGCCGCCGACGGTGGGCGCACCGCCTCCGCTTCCGGCGAACGGGTTGATCTTCTCCCACAGCCAGTGGACCGACTTGCCGATCAGCTCGGCGGGCATCTTGGCCAGCATCGTGATCCACGGGGAATCCGGGAACCCGATGCGCGACTTGATCCAGCCGATGGGGTCCTTGAACAGCGCGGTCGCGTTCTCTCCGATGCCCTCGGCGAAGGACAGCAGCGTGTCCACGATCCCGCCGCCGGCGAAGCGCGGGAACCCATCACCATCACCGACGGTGGCGGCCCGTCCGGATGCTGCGGCGTTGAGTGCCAGGACATTGGCCGGGCCGACCATCCGTGTGGCCTCCGGGGTAAGCACGGCTTCGCCCGGCGACAGCCACGCCAGCATCGTGTCCCGGCCCGGTTCGTAGCCCGGGATCAGCCCGCCTCCGGCGAAGGTGGGGATCATCGCCGCCTCTTGCAGCTTGCCCAGCCCGAGGAAGTCGGCCACCCAGTTCCAGACGGCGCGGATTCCCCGGTTGTAGACCCAGTCGATGACGAAGTTGACCGGCGTGGCCGCGATGTTCTTGATCTTGGACCAGACATCGCCGATCCACGTCACGGCTTGATCGAAGGCTTCGCCGACGGAGCGCACCGCCGACTTCGCCGCCTCGAACGCCGGGCTGATCGCGTTGGCGTAGACCCACCCGATCACTGCGCCCACTGCGTCCCAGGCTGGGCGGATCCGCTGCTGGTAGATCCAGGTGAAGAAGTCGCCGAGCTGGCCCAGACCCCACTGGATCCAGCCGAACACGACCCCGATCGTTCCATTGTAGACAGACGAGATCGTGTTCCCGATTCCCGTCCAGGCCGGGACGATCTTCTGCTGCCACAACCAGCTCGCGGTGTCGCCGACCCGCCGCAGGCCGTCGACCACGACGCCCACGACCCAGCCGATGGAGTGGTCGTAGAGCCACACGAACGCCTGCCCGATACCGGCCAGCGCGGGCGAGATCTTCGCCTGCCAGAGCCAGGTGCACCAGTCCCCGAAGGCGATCAGCGCTCCCACGATGGCGTCGATGGCGGGCTTGATGTATCCGGTCCACAGTGCCGTCGCTCGTTCGCCGACCCAGGAGAAGAACGGGGAAAGCGCGTTGGCCCAGAGCCAGGTCGCGATCGCGGCGAGGGCCTGAAAGGCAATCACCCAGGGTGCGACCAGGACCGTGACGATTACCGCGACGAGCGTGCGTGCGGCGAGGCCGATGAAGCCGAACACCGGGGAGAGCACGTTCGACCACAGCCACGATGCCGCCGCGCCGACCGCCTGAAACGCGACGACGACACCGTTTTGCCAGATGGTGACGAAGAATTCGCCGACCGCGACCGCTGCCGAGGCGATCCCGTCCAGCGCCGGTTTCAGCGCGTTTTGCCAGGCCCACAGCGCCGCTGTCTGGATCGCCGACCAGCATGCGAGCACGACATCGCGGAAGCCCTCGAAGTTGTTCCAGGCGTAGATGACCCCGGCGACCAGGCCCGCGACCAGCGCGATCACGAACCCGATCGGCGAAGCGGTGAACGCGAGGCTCAGCGCGAGCCAGGCGATGCGCACCGCCATGATCGCCTTCTGGACGAACCCGATCGCCCCGGCGACGGTGGCGACCGTGGCCGCGATGCCGTACCAGGCGGCGAAGCCCGCCGCGATGCCCACCAGCAGCGGCATCAGCGGGCGCAGCCATTCCGAGACCGTGACCAGCGCGAGGCCGAGGACATCCCGCAGGACCGAGCCGGCCAGCCGCAGCCCGGCCAGCAGTGCCCCACCCAGGATTTCCGCGACCGGCTGCACCGCCGACCAAAGGTTTCCCAGTGCGGGCAGGACCGAGTCGGTCACGAACGCGCCGAAGTCCCGGAAGGCCGCTCCGGCGATCTCGGCGGCCGGGCGCGCTGCCTGCTGGAAACGGGTGATGAGGTCCGGCAGAGCGCCGAGCCCCTCGGTCAGCCCGCCCAGCGCGGACTTCACCAACGGCAGCGCTGGGGCGACCAGCCGCCCGAGGGCCTGGTTGACGTTGTCGGTGAAGTTCGACCAGATCCCGGTCAGGGTCGTGGCCTGGTTGGACATCATCCCGGCGAACGCCTGGGTTTCCCCGGCCGCGCCCCGGGTGCCCTGCTCGATGCCGGACATGAGCTTGGGGATCGCCTCGGCGCTGGCCACCACGCCCTTGGAGATCATGTCCTGCATCGCCGAGGTCGTGACGCCGTACTGGTTGGCCAGGATCCGCAGCGCCGGGATCCCGGCCTCGGTCAGCTGCAAGATCTCGTCGCCCTGCACCTTGCCCTTGGCCTGCATCTGACCGACCGCGAGCACGACCTGGTTGATCTGGTCGGCCGAGCCGCCCATGCCCGCCACGGCGTCACCGATCGCGGTCAGCGTCGGCAGTACATCCTGGGCGGCGAACCCGAAGGCCATAAGCCGCTGCGACCCGGTGGTGACGCTCGGCAGGTCGAACGGTGTTTTCGCCGCGAAATCCTGCAACTGCGCGACAAACCGCTGCGCCTGTTGCGCGGAGCCGAGCATCGTGGAGAACGCCATCTCGGCCTGCTCCTGGGAGGCCGCGAACTTCAGGCCCATACCGACCGCGGCGACGCCAGCCCCGGTGAAGATGGTCCCGGCCGACAGCCCGAACCCGGCCAGCACCGTGCCCGCGCCCCGGATCGGTGCGGTCAGGCCCCGGGTGATCGCCGACCCGGTGCGGCTCAGCGCCCCTGCCGACAGCGTGGACATCGCCGTGAACTGCGAGCCGACGCGGCTGGTCTGGTCGACCACGGTGCGCAGCCGTCCGCCGACGGTCCCGGCCGTGCCGGAAAACACCGAGGCGGCGGCGTTGCTGTCGGTGAATCCGTCGCGGACCCGGCCCAGGACCGGGTACAGGCGGCCGAACTGATCGAGTACCGGGGCCGTGCCCCGCGCCAGGGTGCTCATCGAGGTCGCCCCGGAGCGGGCCAGGTCATCGAACCGGCCGCGTAGCCGGGTCAGCGCGCCCGTCAGGCCGGTCTCGACTCCGCCGCCGACATTGCGCCCGACCTGTTGGCCTGCCGGTTCGCCGACGTCGGCGAGCTGGGACTTGATCTGTGATGCTGCCGAGCTGCCGAAGCCGCGCAGGCTGGGGAGAAGCTGGATGTAGGCGGATCCGGCCAGATACACGGGAGATCACCTCCCGAGCATCAGCCGCACTCGCTCCTGGTGACGGTGGTGACGGTCGGCCGCGTCCAGCCGGTCTCGTGCCAACGTCGGACGGGGCATGGAATCGGGCTTCTGGCTCTTGCCGGTGCGTTGAGCGTCCAGCGAGGCCCGGATGGTCAGCAGGATGTCGGCGATGTCGGTCAGCGCCGCCCGCTCCGGGGTCCAGGTGTGGGCGTCCACGCCCGGACGTGGCGCGGCCTGCGGGCTGGTGCGCTCGGCTTCGCGCTGTCGGCGAGCCAGCTCGTCGTCATCGCGGATGGCGACCTTGTAGTGGGAGTGATCCGGTAGCCGCTCGATCAGCCGGTACAGCTGCGGCCACGGGCGTCTGCCGGTGAAGAACTCCAGGATGTCGATCCCGAGTTCGTGCTGAACGTCGTACTCAAGGGCCTCGCCGTAGTCCTCGATCAGCGCGACGAGGCCCGCCCACCCCCCGGCGGCACCGGCGATAGTCCAAAGTGCTCAACCATGTCGGAGACCAAGCCGTTGAGCGCTCCTGCCGGGGCATGGCGCACCAGCTCAAACACGCGGTCGTACTGATCGCCGGTCAGCAGCTCCAGACGACGCCGGGAACTGAACGCCTCCTCGATCTCCAGCAGGACTTCGCCGGACGGAGCCTGGATGCTGATCTGGTCGCCGTCGTCCAGTTCGAGGACGAACGGCTCCTTCTTGGCCTCGGCGACGTAGCGGCTGTACTTGTAGGTCTTGGCCATCGTGGGGTGGTCTCCTTCTTACTCGGTCGTCTCGTCGGCCGGGGTGTCGTCGGTCTTGGTCGCCTTCCGGCGGCCGGGGCGACGCTCGGCGGGCTCGGTTTCCTCGGGCGCGGCCGGTTTGTCGGGAACGACGGTGTAGCCGTAGCCGAGGGTGAGGTTGCGGACCTCGGTGTCGTCATCGGTCCGGTACGTCCGGCCCGATGGGGCTCGGAGGGTGGGCATCGCGGTCCTCCTGGTGGTTGGGCGGGGTGGCCGGATACGTGAGGCGAAGGGTGTGGCGTGGCGCCGTGGCCACCCCAACCGCCAGCGCCGCGCCACGTCTCGAATGCCTCAGCCAGCCGACGGCGAGCTACCCACTCGGCTGCGCCTTCAAAGCTGCGCGAGTGCCCGTGCGTTTCGATTGGAGCGGCGTGGTCGCCAAGGGGCACGGCACGGATCAGTCAAGGGGCTTGAAGCGCCAAACCCAGTCAAGAGGCTTGGCTCCAAACCAGCGTTCAACCAGTTCGCGGCCCTTATCTGTCAGGGACACGTACCTCGCGTTCCGATCAGTGGCCACTTGCTTCATAAAATTGTTCGGACCCGGGCCGTCAGGGTGGCCGGACGGAAGCAGCCAGCCGTCATCGCGCAGCTCGATCAAGCCGTCAGACAGCAGGTCTCCGACCACCCAGATCATGCCATCGGGAAGCATCGGGCGACCGCGCCCAGGCATGTAGTCCACCAACCACCGCAGGAGTCGTAGTTCGAGGTCGGTGTAGCGGCTAGTCAGCACGCCCAGGTTGATCTTGTACTGCTTCATCGACTTGATGTCGATCTCACCGCGGGTCTTGCGAGCGTGGCAGGTCGGGCACAACGCGATCAAGTTGTCGAAATCGTGCCGCTGTACTTTCGCCCAGTCGACGATGTGATCAATATCGACCGGGTACTGCCGACACGTCGGAATCGCGCACCGGTGCCCTGCCTCAACCAGCACAGCACGGCGCAGCTCAGCGGGGATTGACGGACGATCGTTTGGCACCACGCAAGGGTAGGGTTCTGTCCCGACATCCAGAGCGACATAGGGCACCCACGAACGTCACGCTCCGTTCTGGCCGGCGGTCGCCGGAGCGGTCTTGAACCCCATGTCCTCCAGCAACGCCTTCCAGCCGGGGCCGCCGAAGAAGAACCGCATCGCCGTGCCCGCAGCCGCGTCGAAGTAGGCCGTGAACGTCACGTCGTAGCCAACAACCTCACCGTCGGACCACTTCTGGTCGCCGGTCGAGGTGACGGCGGCCCGTGGCGCGAGCTTGGCGACGTAGATCGTGTCCGCTCCCGCGCCGTCCTGGAACAGCCCCATCGCTCGGAAGTAGCGCGGGGCGGGACGCGTCGGGCGGTCGAAGGTGACTTCGCCCGTGGTCGAATCGGGGGTGACCTCGGCGAGGTTCACGCTCTCGTAGATCTCCAGGGTGCGCCGCTTGGTCTCCTGCGCGATGAACTTCAGCCCGTCGGTCTGCTTCACGATGTCGGTACGGGTGGGCTCGACCGCACCCCACGACTCCACATCCGAGGTGTCCACCGAACGCGACCACGTGGCCCCGTCGGACTTCTCCACCCAGCCGACATCCTCATACCCCGATGGCAACGGGAGCAGCTGCGCCGCGTCGCCCGTCGTCAGCGCCGTCGGCAACTCCGCGGACTCGTCGGCGATGAACACCGAGCCCTCCAGAGCCTTACGGATCAGCTGGTTCTTCTTGTCGCGCAGAGCTTCGTAGCTCGTCCCTGATGGAGCGGTCATCACGTCTCCTCTTGTTCAAATCCCGGACACCGACCGTGACGGATGGGTACGCTGCGTTGCGTGGTTGTGCACAGACGTGGATCAAGCCTGGTCACGAAGGAATTCCGCGACCTCGGCAAGGTATTAGTGACAATTGATGGACTCCAGGCGCTTTGTGACGAGATAAAACGTCTCGACGGGGACGGCGACGCCCCCGTGATGGAATTCAACGGCGGCACTTTCGATGAGGCAGTGGACCTCCGCTCTCTATCTGACCTTGAGTCACAGCAACTCGCAGTGAAGGGCAAAACTGTCGAAGTTCACCTTTCTCGAAGTTCCGCAGAGGCAGTCGGAGATCCTGAAACATGTGAAGCCGTGTACGGCCACTGGGCACGTTCGCGACAAACGAAGCAGCGGGCAACTCGGCCACGATGGCACGAGATCCTATTTGCTTTGGTATTCGGATCGGTGGGACTGCTTATTTTTGGCCGCACAATATTTCTACTTCTAGATTGGAATGCGACGCGACTCAACCCTGAAGGTGTTCCTTACTCGCCGCTCCAACTAATCGTCGGCGCCGTTGTTATATTTGGAATGGGTGCAGCATTCCTGTATGGCGCCAAGGTGGCCATAAAGGAGACAATTGGGTCGTATGCAATTATTCGCGCCGTCACAGAAGATGAGTACAGGAAGGAGCGAGCGACGACCGTTCGCCATTGGCAAACTGCCACGATCGCACTTGCTGGCGTCTCTGCAACCCTTCTGATCGGAATGTTGACGCTGCTGTTTAAGAGGTAGCCCGGGGGCGACGCCACGACAGCCGGAAGTAGCCGAGGACGCGGCGGATGTCCTCGGTGTGCGCGTACGGGGTTTGGGTAGGCGGGTTGTCGGTGCGGGCGTTGTCGATGAGCACGCCGTGCGCCACCGTGCGGGGGCTGCCGAGGATGGCCTGTCGGCATTGTTCGGCGAGCTGCCACGCCTGCTCGCGGTCCTGGCCGTAGCAGGCGATCTCCATGCGGGGATGGTCGGTGATCCCGTCGTCGCTGCCGCCGACCCGGTTGACGCGGATCAGCGGCGGAACGAGGGTGGCCGGGGTCGCGGTGACGGTCGATGCCAGGGGTTCGAGCAGGGCCATGACGACGGTCTCGGCGTCGGGGAACGGTGGCAGGACCAGGCCCACCGCTAGCCCGCTTCCACGATGTCGATCGTGCGGGCGAGCACGTGGTGCGGGTGCGGCTGGTGGGCGTTGCCCCATTCCACGGCCGCCGAATGCCCGGCGGTCGCGACGATCAGCCCGACGGCCCGGTCCTGCCGTGGTCCGCCGAGGCCGCCGTCTTCGGCGTGGATGCCCGCCGCGTACTCGCCGCTGCGGTGCGGGGCGATGCTCTGGGCGAACTGCGCGCCGCCTCGGGCACGGTCCATGACGAGCTCGTGGGTCTCGAGGCCGCGCAGCAGCTCGCCGAGCCCCTGGTGGTTGAGGACGACTTCCACAGTGGACATCAGCCGGTCACCCTTTCCAGGTTGATCACGCACACGCCCGAGCCCGGCACGAACGGGCTCAGGTAGCGCTGGGGTCCGCCGGTCACCGCCCAGTGGGTGCCATCCGGCAGCACGATCCGGTCGGTGGCCAGTACGTCGGCCTCCGGTCCGGTGTAGACGGTCATGCGGGCGGTGACCTGATCGGCGCTGTCGGTGTCCTCGGTCGAACCGCCCGGGGCCAGCACGCAGCCGGGGATCTCGTGCTCGGTGGGCGGCAGCGGATCGCCGTAGCGATTGGTGCCCGCCGGTCTGGAGACCGTGAGTACCTGCCCCGCCAGGCCCTCGGGGATCACGGGACGTCCAGGATCGCGCTGCCGGTGCCGACGCTGAAGGCCGCGCCGAGCCCGGCTGCCTTCCGTAGCCGGATGCGCTGTTCCCTGCTGAGATCCATGCCCTGGGGGCCCCCGCTGTCGGTATAGGTCGCCGCGTACGGGCCGATCGTGGTCGAGGCCGCACCGCCCGGCGTGGGCACCGCCGCTTTGGCCACCTCCAGGGCCACCGCGGTGACGTCGGGCGGCACAGGGTCGGGCAGCTCGCCGATCTCGCCGAGGATCGCCGCGAGCGTCCAGGTGTGGATCGCTGCGCCGGTCTCGGCCGAGACCGGGCGGCCCACCAGCGCGGCCAGGGTCTCGGCTGTGAACAGCTCGGCCATCACGTGCGCCGCGTTCTCCGGGCCTTGGCCGGGGCGTCCGTGCCGGGATCCTCATCCCCGCCGGCCTGACGTACTCCGAGCTCGGCCGGGAGGGTGCGCAGCCGGGCCGCCGTCGCGGCGTCGACCTCGGCCACGCCATCGGTGAACCGCACACCCAAATCGCGCACGTACAGGCCGGGATGCCGCTGGCAGGTGAACTTCACGACCGCCCTCCCTTCCGCTTCGGCTTGTTGCGGCTGCCGGTCTTCGGGCCGGGTTTCGCCCGCGCCCGGAAATCCGTTTGTCTTTCGGCGTCCCGGGATTCGGCGTGCCACCCATCACGCCTCCGGTGCGGCCGGGGCGGTGGTCAGTCCGGTGATCTTGCCGTGGGCGCGCTCGTTGCCGTAGTTCAAGCCGACCTCGCCGTAGATCTGGTACTTGTCGCTAGCGCCGCTCTTGGCCAGCGGCTCGGCGAACAGGAATCCGCGACCGGGGACGCGCAGGAACACCGGGGTCAGCTCGTCCAGCGACGCCACCACCACCGTGTCGGCGGGCATGTAGCGGTTGAGCATGATGTTGAGCCGCCCGAAATCCGTTTCGATGGTCTGCAAGCTAACGCCACCGACGTTGCGGGTCTGCTCCTGGTAGTTGCGGTCGGAGATGAACGCCTTGGTCAGCTGTCGCTTCTGGTAGGCGTTGCAGATCAGCGTCGCCGTCTCCGAGACGGTCAGGCCACCGTTCTCCCAGGTCATCTGGAGCAGGTCGATCACCATCTCGGCCGTCAGCGGCGCGGCGGTGGCGTTGGTGATCACGTTGGTCTCGATCGCTTGCAGCAGACCGCGTGTCTTGCGGGGCTGGGCGTTGTCGCCGGGCTGCGCGAAGCGGCCGGTGATGAAGCTCAGCTCGATGTCGCGGGCGATCTGCTCCAGGTGCCGCTGGGTCTGCCACGTCAGCTCGTCGCCGACCGGGTTGATCCCGCTGATCGACGCCGAGGTCGGCACGTTCGACCCGGTCGCGGCGTACTGGCCGGTCGCGGCCTCGCGGGTGTAGGTGATCGACAACGCCTCCTGGTGGATCTCCACCACGTTGAAGTTGTTCCACCGCGTCCTGGCCTCGGCCTCCGGGGCGTCGGCGCCCTCCAGGCGCTGCCGGGAGTCATCGGCGGCACGTAGGTCGTAGGACTGCCAGGTGAAAATCGTGGAATCGGTGGACTGGCCGCCGGTCAGCCCACCGATCGAGGCCAGCAGCGGCGTGTCGGTCGGCGTGACCGAGAACAACTCGCCGACGAAGTTCGGCGAGTTGAACGTGTTGAGCATGCCGGTAATGCCGGGCATCGCATCTCTCCTTGTCTGCTACGACGCCGACACCGCGACGTCGGTTTATCGCTGATCGAGCAGCTGCGCGGTCTTCAGGCGCAGCGCTTCCCGGTGATCTCCCGAGCGTTCGGCGTCGCGGATCTGCTCCGCCACCGACAGCGCGCCCCTCGCCCCCTGCCCCGGATCGGGATTGGGCCCCCGACGGCCGGATTCGGCCGCGCCGAGGTGCGGGCGGTCGGTGAGCACTTCGGCGACATCGCGGGCGATGGAGTCGATGTCGATCTCGCCGTCATCGCCGATGTAGCGGGCCTTGTCGTCGAGGTAGCGCGGTGCGTCGGCGGGGTTGGCCCAGCCGTGGGCGGCGGCGCGGATCTCGGCATCGATCGCGGAGATCAGCGCGGTCTGGGCACGGGCCTCGGCCTGCTCGGCGCGAGACTGCAATTTCTCGGCCTCGCTGCGGTTGGCTTCCTCGGCCTCGTCCCACTTCTTGGCCTTGGAGCTGTTCTCTTTGGCGCGGGACTCCCACTTGCGGGACTGCGCAAGGGTTTGTTCGTAGAGCGTGCGGTAGTCCTTCTCCGGTTCGGCCTGCGCGGGCGTTTCGCCGTGCGGCGGACTCGCCGGCTGGGACTCACCAGCGGAGCCGGAGGGAGTGGTGTCGTCGGTCCCGCCGTCGGCGGGCGCGTCGGTGGTGGTATCGGACATGGTGGTTCCTCCCGTGCGGGATCTCCGGGCGGTGGCGTGCGCCTGCCCGGTCATGGGGTGCGGTGGTGCGCCGTGCGGCGCGACCGGCTTTAGCGGAGGTAGGCGTAGCGGCGCAGCTGGCGCACCAGCTCCTCGCGCCCCCATCCGAACTCATCGCCCAGCCGGAAAATCTCGCCCGGTGTCAGGCGAGGAGCTTTCGTCGTGCGGTACCGGCGGCCCGGTTCCTTATGCAGCTCGGCGTCCGTGCGTCGCCGCAGGCTGCCGTCGGGCCGGATCTCGTAGCCGCCGTAGAGAGCACGCTTGGTCGTGCCCGTGGTCGTGACCTGGAGGGTGCGGCCGAAGCTCTTGACCGTGGCCATCCCGCTCCGGGCATTGACCACCTGCGCGATGTCGCCGCCCATGCGGATCGTCTCGGCGTTGGCGGTGCCGAAGCGCCGGTTCTGCTCGGCCTCCGACATCTGCTCGAACAGCGCCCCCGGCTCGGTGCCCGGCTTTCCGTCGCGCCACTCGGCCCGGCTGACCGGGACCATCGTGCAGTCGCAGCGCGGATGCCGAAGAAATCCCGTGCTGTAGCGGTAGAACTTTCCGGCCAGCACGACGCAGCGATCACAGGCGGGAAGCCGGACCACGCGCTCGTGCCCGGCCGCGCCGGGGTGCGCGGTCTCGGCGATCTGCACCGCCGACCGCGCCGCGTCGCTGATCTCGGTCGAGGCGTAGGTCAGTGCGCGCCGCAGCCCGGCCTGGTGGGCATCCATCGGAGACATCCCCGCGAGTAGCTGTTCCAGCAGCCACAGATGCAGCGCCTTAGCCAGCCAGTCCAGGCTCATCCCGCCAGCGGTCACACCGCCGAAGCTCGCGGGCACCACCGAGGCGACCGCGCCCTCGTCGGTGTCGGCGAGGGCCTGGTCCACGAACCCGCCGGCCAGCGCTGCGGCGGCGACCTGAGCACTGCCCACCGCCCGGACGAACGCGGGCTCGATCGCCTCCGGGTAGGCGCTCGCCAACGCATCCGGCGCGACCTCGCGCCAAGCCCGCTGCACCTCATCGGCGGCCCGCCGGACGATCAACTGGGTGGCATCCTGGTGGTCACGCCCCAGCGCGGCCCGCTCGATCGCTGGGGCGGTCACGACGCCGGATGACCGGAGGTGGCCGGGCTCCGCTGCTGCTCGTCGGCGGCGGCGGGTTCGGCCTTCGGGCCGGTCTCGGCCGCCGGGTCGAAGACCCCACGGGTCACGTCCTCACGGTCCTCGCGCTCCATGTCCCGGATCTGCGCGGCCGTGTAGCCCAAGGTGCGGCGGGCCATCCGGCGCGGCACCAGCCGATCCGCAGAGTAGAGCTTGACCACCGCATCGGACTTCTGCGCGAAGGTGGGCGTCGCCGGATCGGCCCACATGGTCTCCATCCACCGCGCCTCGTCCGGCACCGAGCCGTCGCGCACCAGCATGACCAGCCGCATGATCCGCTCCCACGCGGTCTCGAAGCCCCGGATCCGGCGCTCGGCCCGCTTGACGTGGCGGGACTCGGCGGCGCGGATGCCATCGGCGGAGGCGGGGTTGTCGCTGGAGTAGCCGAGGTGGTGCAGCGCCAGCCCGGCGACCGTGGACACCTGTGTGGCCAGCGCCCGCAGCGTGTTGTGGAAGTTGGTCAGGTCCGCCTCGGCGAACTGGCCGACCTCCACGCCGTCGTCCTTCTTGGTCTTCGCGGTGGCCCAGATCTTGCCCGCGATGGTCTGCCACACCGAGACTTTCTTGCCGTCGGCGTCGCGGAAGTCGTCCTCATCGAAGCCCAGCGCCCACCGCCGGGGCATGGCATGGAACTCGGCGCTGATCATCATGTCCGTGGCGATCTTGCAGGCCGCGTCGGACAGCGGGATCACGTCGGTGAGCTCGCTGGTGCCCAGCGGCGCCCACAGCTGCGGCCGGTTCACGATCGGTACTACCAGGACCTCGCTGAGCCCGTGGTCATCGCGGGACACTTCGATGTAGCCGCCGCTGTCGCGGGAGACGACGAAGGTGACGGTGTAGTCCGGCAGGTACAGGGTGATGAAGTGCCGGACCTCGCCGTCGGGCAGCTGATCGTGCCAGCGCTTGATCGCCGCGATCACCCGCCGGGTCGCGGGGTCCAGCTCGACGTGGACCTCCAACGGCGACTCGATCGTCACCAGCGGGTACTGCGCGTCGCCAACCCTCGGGTTCGAGCCGACGATGGCGTAGGCCCGCTTCATCACCATCGCCGTGACGTGCGCCTGCTGGTATCCGGCGTCGAGGTCGTTGTACTGCGCGACGTGATCCAGGTCGGCGTCCAGCTCGGGCTTGCCGCCGAGCCGGAACCCCTGCAAGTCGATCCGTTCCTCCAGGGCATCGACCACCAGACGCGGCCAGTTGATCACCACCTGGCGGACCCGCTCATCCAGCGTCTCCACCAGCTCCGGATGCATGTAGGACAACCGCTGACGGCCCCCGTAGTAGGCCAGAAGCTCCTGCAACTCCGGAAGTTCGGCGTTGTGCTGCAAGATCAGCCGGGTCAGCCATTGCTGCTCGACCTGCGTGGGAGCGTCACCGATCGCCATCAGTTCACACCCCCTGGAACAGAATTAGTTGATCAACAAGATGCAGGATGCCGAGTCTTTACAAGTCGTTAGCGCGAACATTTTCCGAGGCCGAGGAGTCACTCTCGTCGTCATTCAAATCACTTTCATTTCGCTCGTGATCATTTTTGCGAACCATGCCTTCGAGCTCCCGTAGTGTCACCCACAAGTCGTTACCCATTTCTTTCCTGGAGGAATCTGAAAAGCCATCGCTTGTTCTCCATTTTCCTTCGGAAAGTTCGCCGCGAGGGCTTCGCTTCCACTCAACTTGAGTCACGTCCGTAAATTGAATTGCGATTCCTTTTTCCTGGCTGAGTTCATAAAGAATTTTATGTAACTGTCCCTTGGTCCGCGAAATTCACCCCCGAACTCTTCCTTCAGGGAAGAGTGGCTCTCCCCGGCGATGCGCTGGACCTCTGCCGTCAACTTCGCCAGTGAAATTCTCAATGGCTTCTTCGTGGGCGGGAGGGTGTCGGCCTGCCAAAACCGCTCCGGGATACATACAGGGAAGGCGAAGAAGTTAAACACAGGCAGGTCACTGCTGTTCATGCAGCGGAGAACCAGCTCTTTTTCCGACCGGCCATTGTTTCCAAAAACGACCTCTACTGTGATCCAGGCGGCCACTTTGTTCGCCTGTTCGCGATCTTTACTTCGAATCGTTTGTTTTAACGTTTCATCTGAATTCTTGACTTGTCGCCACGCTGCACGTGCAGCCAAGGCGGCAGTGCTAAACGCTGCGAGCGAACCGATCGCGGACACCCATGACGGAACGTTTCCCCAGTCGACCATGGCGATGAATACTAGCGGATTTCCTGTTTCACGAGGGCCATCGGCGCACTATCTGACGATCATGCGCCCGGACCGTGCGTGCTTCTGCGCCAGCTCCCGCCAGCGCGTCACCGCCATCGCGGCCGTGGGTACCGCGTCGATGCGTTTGCCGACGGCGGCGCGGTCGGGTTTGTCGGGACGGAGCTGGTCGGCGTCGCCTGGTGGGTGGCGGACTTCCACGGCGTCGAAACACCACCCGGCGACCGGGTTGGCGTGGTGGGTCCAGCCTCGTGATTTGGTCAGCGCCATCAGCTCGGTCATGCCGTAGGTGAGCCCGCGGTAGGTCTGCGGGATCGACGCGAGGTCCAGCCGTGTTTTCTTCTGGATCTCCTGCCGCACCGGTTCACCGGACCATTCGTCGTATCCGGCGGCCATCACCTTGAAGTCGCGGCAGTCGGCGGCGATGTCGGCGTAGATGACGTCGTAGTCGATGACATCGCCCGGCGTGACGGTGATCCAGCCGCCGTCGGCCCACTGCGAGACCCGCCCGTTGGTCCGGGAATCGAGGAAGTGCACCGCCGACTCCGGCAGCCAGAAGCGCCACAGCATCGAGGGCATCCCGTCCAGCCCGTCCGGAATGACCAGTGCCCACGCGGTCATGTCGAGCTTGGCCGCCAGGTCGAGGCCGCCGTAGGCCCGCCGTCCGGCCAGCTCGGCGCGCAGCCAGTCCGGGGCTGGTGCGACGGTGCCCGCGCACTGGCGGTAGAGGTGCATCGGCATCCAGCGGTGCGACTGCTGCACCCACTGGTTCAGCCGGTACTGCCGGAACGCGTTCTCTTTGCTGGGGTCGTTCTTGGCCTCTTCGGCTTCCTGCCGCAGGGACCGGATCGAGAGGAAGTCGCCGAGTGCGGGGTTGGCCAGCGGCCAGTTGCGCTCGTCCCAGGGGTCGGCGTCCTCGGGAACATTGCGGACGTAGGCGAAGCGGTGCTTGGCGCGGTCGGGGTCGTCCATGATCCGTACGCACTCGTCGTGTTCGGATCGTGCGAAGCTCGCTGGGTCGTCGCCGGCGGTCGTGGCGGCGATCATCATCGGCTGCATCCGCGTGCCCATGCCGGTGCGCATCGCATCCCACAGCCGGGCGTCGCGCTGCGTCAGCACCTCGTCGAACACGACCCCGTGGGGGTTGTGGCCGAGGTTCCCGGCCGCGTCGGCGGCGACGACTTCGTAGTAGGAGCCGGTGCGCTCGTCGATGATCCGCTTGATGTGGTCCTTGACCACCAGGCGGGCTGAGAGCACCGGGGAGAGCTTGACCATCCGGGCGGCGACGTCGAAGACCTTGGCGGCCTGGCCCCGGTCCATCGCGCAGCCGTAGATCTCCGCGCCCTCCACACCGTCACCGACCAACAAGTACAAGGCGATGAAGGCCAGCAGCTCGGACTTGCCGTTCTTGCGCGCCAGCTCGATCCAGCCGATCTGATACCGGCGGACGTAGGACTCCCACTCCGGATCCCAAGCGACCTCGCCGAACAGTGGCTCGATGATGTCCTCACGTTGCCAGGGCGCGAGAACGAACGGCCGGCGAGCCCACTTGTCCTTCGTGTGCACGCACAGCTCGGCGCAGAACGCCGCCGCGTGTGCGGCCCTCGGACGGCAGAAGTGATCGCCGCGCTCGCGGCAGACCTCGCCATCGAGGGTGAACCCGCACTCGGGCAGCTCAGGAGAGCAGGCGTTCGGCACCTGGCCCCTTGGCGGCGCCGCCCACGTCCACCTTCAGCTGCGTGCGGTCAGACGGGGTGAGCCCGAACCTCGCGCCATACTGCGCGAACGTGGACTCGGCCTCGCGCTGGACCGTCAACGCGGGGTTCTTCACGAAGCCGTTCGGCCCCTGCACCAGCAGCGCCGAGCCGTTAACCAGCTTGGTCGCCTGCTTGTACCGGGCCAGCGCCTCGCAGACCACCACGAAAGCGTCCACGTCCCACGGGGTCAGCACGCCGACCGCGATCAGGCTGGGTGCCAGCCGATCCCACGTGGCGCGGGCGTCATCGGACAGATCCCCCGGCGGCACGATCTCACCTTCGGGCGGCATCGGCTCGGCGTCGTTGATCCGGTCGGAGCGGTCACCGTGCAGAACTTTCAGCGCCGTCGGCTTCGGCTTGGTTCCCCGCGATCCCATCGCAACTCCCTTCCCTTGCAGAGAGCACCGAGGACTGCACGGCGTTTTCCCTGGAGTGACGTCTTTGCCGGTGTCTTCTGGCTCGATTTGTTCGCCGAGTTCAGCGCAACGCGGCGATGCGTTGTGATCCCATGCGCCTCAGCGTTGGGCGACACGCGGCTCCGCTCGTAGATGAGGGAGAGGACTCAGAATCCGAACGCACCGCCCTCGATGAGGATCAGTAGTCCGATACCGATCAGGACCACGGGAAGCAGGATGTGACCCCAGCGGGCCAGGGCGCGGGCGATTACCGGGCGGCTGGCGAAGAACCGGCCGAGCAGACACCAGACTGCGACCAGCGCAAGGAACACGACGACGAACACGATCAGTCCGACCGTCCCGACAGTGGCGAAGACCGGCACGTAGACGCCGATGTTGTCGCCGCCGTTAGCGAAGGTCACCGTGGCGACCGCGAATACGGTCGGGCCGCTGCCCGTCGCTGTAGCAGGCTCGTTTCCGCCGGAAGCGTCGTGGCGCTCGCGCCAGGCTTGCCAGGCGGCGCGGAGGCCGAGAGCCAGCGGCAATAATCCGAGGTAGGGGGTCATCTCAGCGGGCAGCAGCCCGGCACCGAGCGCGCCCACGATCGAGGCAATCAGGATCGCGGCGAACCCGAGATACTGGCCGACCACCACCCGGACAGCGCCACCCCGGTGCCCTGTGGCCTGACCGAAGAACAGAGCCAGAATGAGGATGTCGTCGACGTTGGTGGCTGCGAACATGCCGCTTGCCTGGCCAATGAGCCCCAGATCCACCACGGTCCTTTCGTCGCCGCTGTCTGAAGCGACTCTACGGAACGACCAGGACCGAAACGGGGTGACGGTCTCGGTAGGTACGACGAAGCCCCCGCCGGTCGGGGGGCATAAGAGCACGGGGGCTTCGTCGTGGTTCAGGTTTAATCAGGTGCCGGAGCTGCGTCCGCCAGCAGCGCCCGCCGCCCGGCGGCTGCGGAACATGCTGCCTGCCATCCGGCGGACTGCTCCGCCTGCGAGTCGGAACCGCATGACCTCCTCCTTCCCTTACTCGTCGTCCATCTCCACGCCGAGCACGCGGGCCACGGCGTAGCCGTCCATGTACTTGTCACCGATGGCGACGGCGTGTCCTACCTCCACCCGCTCAGCGACCCGGCCAGCCATGAGCCGGTGCCGGTGGAGGCCCCACCGAACTGGCGCGGACGGTGCGACTTCTGCACGCTCGCTGTACCCGAGTTTCTTTTGCCAGCGAGGGATTTCCGTGTTCCTCACCATGACAACGAGATGAGTCTTGGGAACTGGGCGGCCTGTTCGTTCTGCGCCATGCTGATCGACTCGAACCGCTGGAGCGAGCTGGGCCGCCGGGCGGCGACCGGACACGAGAAGCTGCACGGCGTCCCGCCGGATGAGCAGCGGCTCACCTCGTCCGGGCGCTCTACCGCGAACTGCGCAAGCACATCAGTGGCTCGCTCCGCCCGATCGGAGGCCAGCAGTGATGCGGCACTCCCCAACACACCAGGGCTGCCAGGCCTTCCGGTTCGCGGCCTGGAAATGGTGCATCAACACCGCCGAGGTACTGATCGACGCCGACGGAGAGGCCGCCGCGACTTTCTACGAGCAGAGCGGCATCACCACCCTGGACCAGTTCCTTCCGCTGGAACCGGCCGAGCCGGGCTTCATGCGGCTGATCGAGATCGGGATCGACCACGACTACGCCATGACCCAGACCGATCTGGGGAAGCCGATCATCGTCGCTCCGGTCGCACCGGAGACCGGTGATAACGGCGTGATCGTGATCGATGGCTGGCACCGGGTCTACCGGGCTCGCAAAGAAGGACGCGAGCACCTGCCGGTCTACCTGCTGACTCCGTACGCCGAAAAGGCTTCTCGCATACCGATCTTCGCCTAGGAGGGCAGCATCGTGATCAATTGGAATCCCCGCGATCTGCCAGATCTGCGGTTGCGCATGTTGGATTTCTGGAAAGGCTCCACCTGTGTCGACTGGGCCTCGCATGTCATGGGCCTGAAGGAAGACGTGCCCGACCACGTGCGGAAAGACACCGCCGAGGTGATCCGCACCAGCGTGGCCGATAGCGCGTTGTTCCACGTCGATGACGTGACGGCCGTGATGGAAGAGATGGATGATCTGCGCGTCGACGAGTACGGATTCATGCCGTGGGACCTGCCCTCACCACGGGGGTTCATGTACTTCGCCGACGGGCAGGACCCCACCGAGCCGGAAGACGAACTGTCGGTGGTGTTGACGTGGTGTGTGTACGACGCCGTGGAGGGATTTGATTTCCCGCACGGGGTTGTGGACCTCTTCGTGCACGTTCCGAAGGCCGGGGTACGGAGGGATGTCCTTAAGGATCCGGAGTATCCCACGAAGTTTGATGCCGAGTTTCCCGATCATGTGCTCGTGCACTACGTCACGGTCGGTTTCGCGGAGAACAGCGAAGACCTCACCTTTCATGCGCTGGACAAGGCCTCGGCCTTGTTCGTGCGCATGCTGTTCTCGGTGTGCCACATGCTGCGGCAGACCGAGATGGCCACCGAAGTCCCGCACCGGATGTCTCGCCGTCGGCATCAGCGGGCGGGCCTGGAACCGCCCGAGATCCGCGTGATCCGCTTGCGGCGCTCAGGTAGCCCCGCCGAGACGGCGGAGTCCCGGAAGGCATGGCGTCACCGCTGGAAGGTGCGGGAGCACTACCGGCGCCAGTGGAACCCGAGCCTCGGGGCACACCGTCCGAAGTTGATCGAGGAGTACGAGAAGGGGCCGAAGGATGCTCCGCTGATCAGCGGGCAGAAGGTCCACAGGATCAACCCGGACTGAGCGGAGGTTAACGCCATGTTGAACGATCGCCCCGGCCGTTCGCCGGCCGGGGCTATCGTGTCTTCCTGTGATGTGTCAGCAAGACAGGGAGACGCGCCGATGATACGTGACCCGCTGATTCCACGGCTGGTCTCGGTACCCGAGGCTGCCGACATCTTGGAACTCAAGCGCTCGCGGGTCCATCAGCTCGTGACCGGAGGCAAACTTCCAGGTGCATGGTCAGGCAGCGCCATCGTCTTGGCCGAAGAGACTGTTCGCCGGTACAAGGCCGGTGAGCGGTTCGCGTTCCCGGCCCTGCTCGTGATCTATGCCTACGACGACGCCGCCGAAGGGTGGACCGAGGTCGAGCGCCGGGCGGTGAAGCCGGACTACGTCCTGCCGGGGGCGTTTGGCCTGGACGAGATTGGTGGCGAGCCGGGCGTGAGCTACCGCGTGGAGCTGGTGGACAACGAGGACAAGACCATCGGAGTGGTCAAGGTCGGCGCCTGAGCGGGCCGAAGATCGGGGTTGTCAGGTGAGGGGGCAGAGCCACACTCCTCGAACCTGATAACCCCGATCTTGCACGACGGCCGGGGTGTTGGCAAGGCAGGTTCAGGCGGCGTGTCGAGGCTTACTCACGTGCGCTAACGCGAGGTCGCGGACGTCGCCGAAGCGGAACACCGGGCGTCCGCTGGCGTCGGTGCCGTGCGGGACGATTCGGCCCCGGCTCACCCAGGAGTCCCAGGTGCCGCGTGGGATGGTCTTGTCCAGCAGTAGCCGGGTCCATCCGAGTGCGACCGTGGCGGTGACCCGGAGGTCGGCGGCGTAATCGATCATCCAGCGGCGGCGTTCGTCCACGTCGTGCTCGGTGCCGCAGGTCGCGCACCGGGCGGTATGGGATCCGGGCCGGGCATAGAGGTGGTCGGTGCATCGCTCTCCTTCCACCTGCGCGTCGCATGGTCCGGCGTAGATCCGGTCCGGTGGCCGGTCGATGACCTGGCGGACCCGGGCCACGACGCTGGTGATTTCGTCGTGCAGCTCGTCGGCGGCCGGGTGCAGCGCGAGCAGGTTGGGCAGGCCGACCAGCCACGCGACCGCAGCCGCGGTGGACCCTGCGGGAGGCAGCAGGTGCGGGTTGCGCTCGTGGACCTCCCGCGCCCAGGTCGAGACGGTGTTGGCCATTACCCAGCCGACCTCGCTGGCGGCTTCGTGGAACGGCACCGGTGTGCTCGCCGAGTGTGCGACCACGCCCGAGCCGGAGGCCATCACGTGCTGGCGAGACAGGGTGATGCCGAGTTCGGCGATCAGCCCGCGCCCGCCGTTGCCGTCGGAGATCAGCGGAGCGCGGCGAGCAGTTCGCCGAGGCAGCTCTGGCAGAGCATGTCGTTGGTCGGTCGGCCGCAGCCGGTGACGCAGGTGGTCATCGGTAGATCACCCACAGCGCAGTGACGAGCGCGAACGCGGCGGTCGATGCCGTGAAGGCGACCAGGCGAGCCCAGGTCGTCATGCGGCCACCTCCGGCGGTGTCCCGTAACCAGCGGCGTGCAGCAGCGGCACCAGGTCGGCGAGCTCAACGCGGGCGGGAACGTGCAGCCTGGTGTCGAGCACCGCCGGCCAGTCGTGCTGCCCGGCAGCGACCAGGGCGGCGAGGTCGCCGACAGGGAGCCAGGCCCACCACCTACCAGGATCGGCCTTGCCCGCACGGCGTTGGATGAGGATGCCGTAGTCAGCTCCCGCTGCGATGGCCTGCTGGGTGGTCTCGGCAAGAATCCGGGTGATGTCCAGACTGGACAGATCAGCACGAGCTTTGACCTGCCACACAAGCCGATCGGTGCCCCGGATGTCCCCGAGGTCCGGAGAGACCCGGTCGGCGCTGCGCCAGCCGGGGTCGGGCTTGCGTTCGGCGTCCGGCCAGCCGTGCCCGCGCAGGTAGCGCGCCGCGTGCCGTTCGTAGTTCTTGCCTTTGCGGTTGTTGGCCCGTCCGATCTCGGAGCGACTGCGGGTCGACGTGCTCACGGCGTACTCCTTCGGCCGGTCAACGGCGTTCGATACTGAGCGGGCCGTCCGGGACGGAACCGGCGATGTCGAGGTCGACGTAGACGCGGCCGAGCTCGGAGTTGCTGCGATTCGGGTAGAAGTCGGAGATCTCGCGGATGCGGTACTGGACCGGCGCGGTGATCGTGGGCAGCAGCTCGGCGAGCGCGGCCGTGGTGATCTGGTTTTCGCTGCGGGTTCCGGTGAGGCGGATCTTCATCTGGGCTCTCCTTCAGAACGGCGGCTCGTTAGCGAACCCGCTGTGCGGGCCGGCGGGCGCGGCTCCCCACGGGTCGGTCGGCGGAGGGCTCGCCTTCGCGCCGTGGCGGTCGGGCTTGTTCACCGTGGCGGTGGCGTAGCGCAGAGACGGGCCGACCTCGTCCACTTCCAGCTCGACGACGGTGCGCTTCTCGCCGTCCTTGGTCTCGAAGGAGCGCTGGCGCAGCCTGCCCTGCACGATCACCCGCATGCCGCGTGTCAGCGATTCGGCCGCGTTCTCTGCTGGTTGCCGCCAGATGTTGCAGCGCAGGAACAGGGCCTCGCCGTCTTTCCACTCGCCGGTTTGGCGGTCGTAGGTGCGGGGTGTGCAGGCTACGGTGAAGTTCGTTACGGCGGCGCCGGAGGGGGTGAAGCGCAGCTCCGCGTCGGCGGTGAGGTTGCCGACCACGGTGATGATGGTTTCTCCTGCCATGTCAGAACTCCTTCATCCGGTCGGCGTAGAGGTAGTAGTCGGGATCCGCTGGCGTCCACGGCAGCGTTTGCCCGTGCTGCAACGAGGTCGGCCAGTTGCGTTTCGCGGGAGCCGCGCCAGGCCACGACGTCGACCAGCACGGGCCGCTCTCGGTTGCGGCGGGCCAGTTCGCCCGTGCCGAGGTCGCCTTGGTCCTTGGCTCGGCGCAGTCCATAGCCGTACTCGGGCCAGCGCAGCCACAGCGACGAGCCGGAGGGCCGCATCCGCCGGTCACCAGCGGAGTCGGTTGCATGACCGGCGTGGGCTTCGGTGATCAGTGCGCAGTTGTGCCGTACCCGCACGGAATCCAGGACGTGCACCAGCTCGCGGGCCAGGCGCTCGTCGTTGGGGTCGCCGTGGTGCAGCCGGTACAGCGGGCCGATGACGAGCAGGTCCGGCGCGGTCGCCTGCATCGCCCGTTCCAGCCAGGCCACGTCCGCGCCCCGGGTGAGGTCGAGGCCCTGCGGGCGGATCTCCACGAAGAACTGGTGCGCCCAGTCCACGGGTGGCATGTCGGCGTGGAACCGCAGGCCATCGACGCTGCGGACCAGGCGCCGGTAGCGGCGGCGGGTTTGGGCTTCGCTGTTCTCGGTGTCGACCACCAGGACGCGGATCTGCTGGCTGCCGTCGCCGAGCATGGTGCCGGTGAACGGGTGCAGACCGCCGCAGAGCGTGGCCGCGACCTGCGAGACCAGCACGGACTTGCCGCTGCCTTCCGCTCCGGTGAGCACCATCCGGTCGCCGCGTTCCAGCAGGCCGGGCACCAGCCATCGATACTGGTCCTCGCCCGCGAGCAGTTCGTCCAGCGAGGTCGGCTCGTAGGTGGTGGCCTGGGCGCTGCGTTCGGCTTCGTCGCAGGCGGTGCGCAGCCGGGACACCGCGGAGTGGGTGTCGATCCGGTCGTCTTCGACGAACTCGCCGTCCAGCATCGCGATGTTGCGCTGCATGGTCATCACGAGGTTTCGCTGAGCGCCCAGCTCGGTGATCCTCGCGGCGTAGGTCGGCGCGTGGTTGACGACGGTGAACCCGGTGTAGAGCCGGGCCAGGTACGCGCCGTCGACCTGGGTCAGCAAGCCGTCGGCCATAACCTGCGACAGCACCGTGGTCGGGTCGATCGGCTCGCCGCGCACCAGCATGCCGGTCAGCACCGTGGCCAGCGTCTGGTTGATCGGCCGCCACCACGCATCTGGCGGCACGGACCGCAGCGCCGGACCCGCCGCGTCGGCGTTCCACAGCACCGCGCCGAGCAGTGCTTCTTCGGCGGCGACGTCGGAGATCGTGGTCATTGTTCGCAGTACCTCCGCCAGTCCTCGGTCTTCGGGCCGCCGGCGGGACGCAGGTCCCGGGCCTTGTCCAACCAGGTCGTGAACGCGGCATTCCAGTTGGCCATCAGCCGTCCAGTGGCTTCGGCGTGATGCCGGAACCGAAACGCTTCCCGGTCGAGGTCGAGCCGGTGTTCGTCGGCGTAGGCCCGGTGGGTGTCGTTGGGGCGCCACTCGTGCGGCAGCCGGGAGCGGGGTTTGCGTCTCGGGGGCTTCGGGGCGGGCGCGGACGCGCCTCCATCCAATAACCCTTCAATTCCCCTTCTATTACCCTTCTGGGTCCACGACGTGGAGGGGTGACCTCCACCGTGTGGAGGGGTGACCTCCATGCCGTGGAGGGGTGGGGTCCACGAGCTGGAGGGGTGGGGTCCATGCGGTGGAGGGGTAGAAGGCGGTTGCTCCTCCGGCTCCTGGCGGGGTGCGGTGTCCTCGGTGGACGGTTCCGGTGCCTGCTCAGGTTCCGGCGGGATCTCCCTGCGGGTGGCCGTTCTCGTCGTAGGGCGGAAGCGTTCCGGGTGGAACCGGTAGACGTTCGAGGAGTTGGAGCGCGGGGTGCGGGTGATCACACCGTCCCGCTCCAGCTCGCCGAGGTACTTGCGCACCGTGGAGTGGCCCACGCCGGCCAGGTCGGCGATGTGGGCCACCGACGGGTACACGGTCAGCGTCTCCGGCGGCGCGATGCTGGCCAGTGCTGTGGCGACCATGCGCTTGGACAGCGGGGCCAGGTCCGAGTGCAGGACCACGTTCAACAGCTCGACACTCATTGCTGCCCACCGCCCAAATTCAGGACGTACAGGGGCTTCCGGCCGATCTGTTCGTTGGTCGGCACCAGCACCCCGTCGACAACGAGTTCACGCACGGCGTCCTCGATGGCGTCATCCGGCAGCGCCGTCCAGCGTCGGAGCGTGACGTAGTTGATCACCACCTCGTTGTGGATTCCCGCGCAGTCGGCAAGGCAGAGCAGCACCAGCCGCTTGTCTGCCGGGCCTACCCGGCTCCGCAGTGCCGCCACCAGGGCATCTCCACTCACCGGTTCACCTCCAGGTCTTCGATCGGTTCACCGCAGCACGCGCCCGAGGAGTTCGGCGGTGGCGCGGGTGTAGGGACGGTGCGCGAGCACGGAGAGCGCGAGCTGATTGCGCCGCAACAGTTCCGCTCGCGCAGGGGCGTTGATGGGCAGAACCCTCGCGTGGTCGTCGGTCACGGCTGTTCCTCGGCGGCGATCCAGACGCGGTTGACCGAGGCGTGCCGGGAGGGGCGTGACGACGGTTCCCACCGGACGGGCACGATCTCGCCCCGGCGTGCGGCGGCCTGGATGATCGCGGGAAGGACGTTCGGATGGTGCGGCTGCACGTCGGGTGGCACTCGCTCGCGGAGCGCATCCGCGGTGAACTCGCAGCGCTCCCGGATCATCTCGGCCAGGGTGGCTTCGGCGTGTTCCCGGAAGGTGTTTCGGTGGACCGCGACCTCGGCCGCGAGCACGGATTCAGTGCCGGCCAGCCGCAGCTGCTCTCCTGACTCAGGCATCGCCACCGCCCCCGATCGCACGGCGGATCGCTCGCAAGTCGCGTTCGGCCTTCTGTGCGCGCTGTTTCCAGCGGTCGCGGTCCTTGGCGATCTCATCGAGCTTGGCTAGCTGCGCGAGCACCTGGGCCACGCTGTCGTTTCCGTTGGCGGCCTTCGTCTTCTTGTCCTTGCGGTGCCGGTTCAGGTGCGGACGGACGCTGGCCGGGTTCGGGTTGGTGTAGTCGCAGTGCGCACACCCATAGGTCACCTCGCCGCCGTCGAGGACCAGCGTCCGGATCTGCTGCCAGTAGACCGGGCTGCCATTTCGCGCCGCGATGGGCGCGAGGGTGGGTTCGTCGGTGATGACTCTGCGGCCGTTCACGATGCGCGGCATGGGACCTCCTGATCGGTGTGCAGGTACCGGCCCGCGTCATCGAGCAGGACCATGCCGTGGCTGAACACGAACACGGTGACCGCCCGAGGGTCCTGCCAGGACGGCACGGACCAGCCCAGCCGGTAGGCATCGGCGGGGTTCTGAGTGATGCGGCCGTGGCACCCGGTCGTGCCCGACCCGCACAAGTGCAGGCCGTTGGACGGCAACCACAAGCCGCCCTGCGAGGCGTTCTTGCGGTGGTGGAAGTTGGTGGCGGTGGCCGACCCGCAGACCTCGCAGATCCATCCGGAACGGGCCGCGACCAGATCACGGGCGGTGCGCTGGCTCATCTCCCCACCCCCGTTTCGACGCCGTACATCAGCCGGACCGATGCGCCGACCGATTGCCAGGCCCGCAATTCCGCCTCCACTGCTTTGGCGGTGCGCTCGGCGTACTTGAACAGGACCTCGGCCTCCTCGGCTTCCGCACGCTGCGTGCGGGTTGCCAGCTCGGCGCGGTGCTTCTTCTCGTGAGCCGGGCCGACAGCGTCGAGATACGCCTGGGAGTAGGCGGCCTCGTAGTCGCGGCGGGCCTTGCGGGAGGCCCGTTCTCGCTCGGTGCAGACCGTGACGCCCTCGTGGATGCGTTCGGAACAGGTCCTGATGTTGTTCTCGATCTGCACCGGGTTCAGCGGCGCGTCGGTCATGCCCGCTCCTCGGACGCCTTGTAGTCCAGAAGCCGTTGCTTGTACTCGGCAAGCTCCGCGACGTCCGCAGCGCGGATGTCCGCGCCGTTCATCACGCGCCGGAAGTCGGACTCGATCGTCTCCAGGCCGTAGCCCTTCTCCTTCGCCAGCGCCGCGATCTCGCCCCGGACCTGGGCGGCTTGATCGCCTTGCGCGGCTGGCTCGGCGCGTTCGTAGCTCTCGGCATCCGGATCACGGTCGTCGGTGGGCAGCGTCAGCAGTTGCAGCAGCGCGATCCGGTAGGCCACGGACATGGCCTTGGCGGTGCCTTTGTCGCCCATGTCGAGTGCTTCACCCGGAACGACCGTGTCGACGTAGTCGCCTGCTGGACCCCAGAACCGGTAGCGGACCTGCACCGTGCATTCACGAGCGGGCTTGTCCTTGCTCGTGCGCACGTCGCGGTATGCGGCCGACTCCAGCAGCGGCGCAGGCACCACGCCGAACTCCCGGAACTTCGGGCCGACAGCGTTGACCACATCGTCAATGCCCCGGAAATCGAACCCTTGATCCCGGTTGCGCTGCGCCTTCGCGACCGATCGCACCGAGGACATGACCTGGCTGATGATCTCGTGAATGGGCAGCTGCCGGTGTCCGTCACTCACGAGCCCCCTCCGGCAATCTCGTGACCCGCCAGGTAACCCACCGCGTTGTGCTGGGCCTGCATGACAACCTGTTCCGCGAGCCGGCGGCCGTGCTCGGTCGGAGTCACCCGGGCGGCCGAGGGAGGCGCGGTGACGACCTCAAGCCCGGGAACGTCCAGCGTTCCGTCCGGCGCGCACGGCTCGCCCGCAGCCTTCGAGACGTCCTTGAGCCGTTCCAGGAACGCCGGGCGCACCACGGGCACGGTCTCGACTTCGGTCGGGTAACGCTCGGCGACCCATGCCGCGAGGGCGCGTTCGTCGGTGACGACCACCTTGGTCGCCGAGCGAGGGACGGTGACGGCGGCGATCTCGGTGCCGTCCGGCAGGGTCGGGTGCAGCGTCCCGCGACTGGCCATCTCCGCCAGTGTCGCCGTCTTCTCGTGCTTGGCGGCCGAAGAGAACGCCTCGGCCATCAGATGCAGCACGGCCGCACGGTTGGCGTGGTCGGTCAGGCTCATGCCGTCACCGCCGCGACCACCATGAGCTGCTGGCAGATCTCCATGAGCACCTGGATGATCGCCACGATTCCCTCATCGCCTTCGACCGCGTGGTGCGCGCTGATGATGTCGCTGCCGAGCGCGGGGTCATCGTTGAGCGCTGCCGCCCACAGCCGGGTCGCGGCGACCTCGTTGACGTCGGTTTCGTCAGGCAGCTGCTCGGCGTCGAGGAAGAAGAACGCCTCCTCGGAGTCGACCCCGGTGATCTGGTACGTGAGATCGGCGGCCGACAGCGCACCCCCGACGGTCAACATCCACATCTTCTGGGACTGGTCGCCGTCGCCCTGGAGGTAGCCGTGCAACGTGGGCAGCGTGGGCCGGTCAAGGATCCGGTCCACGACGAGGTCCCGGAAGGTCGACAGTGCTCTTTCCATATCGGCCGTGCGCTGGTTGTCCTGCTGCGTCTGGTCCATGTGGATTCACCTCGTCAGGAACGTGTTTCGGGCAGAAGTCGCCGTGCTCGTCGATGCACCAGCCCTCCTCGCGGGCACGCAGACGCAGCACCCAGCACGTGGTGGTGTCATCGAGGTAGAAGGCCGTGCAGTCAGGGGCGTCGCAGCGCAGCAGCATGTGCGCGCTCATGGCCCCTCGTTCTCGCCGGACCCGGCGGTCGCCAGCAGCTCGGGGAGGAACTCTGGCTGCGGCTCGTCCAGAACGGTCTGGATGTCGGCGGACAAAATGAACGGGTCAACGTCCACTTCGGCCATCAACTCATCCAGGATCGGCACCGGACTAGATTCCGGCACAGACGTACCGATTTCAGCTGAGCTACCTGTTGAACTAGACAATTTGGACCGTCCTTGACCTGGCGATTAGCCGAACCCGATCGATCTCTCGATAGTCAGTTCGATAAACAGCGCCCGGATCGTTGGAGCTGTGCCCGTTCGGCGTTACGCGCCCGGCGGTCGCGCTCCTGCGCGCCTCGCGCACGCATTTGATCGCGATAGCGCTCCAGTTCGGCCACCTCGATGAGATCGCACTGGCGGCCCACCCCAGCGCGAAAGAGTGCGATCCGCCCCTTGGAGACCATTTCTCGCATCGCCTTGGGGCCGACTCCGAGAATTTCCTGGGCTCCCTTTCGGGTCACAACCTCTTGCCCCAGGTATAGGTAAACAGTCGTACCTGGAGATACGATTTCACTGGTCGGGTTTTCAATTGCCCTTACGTCCACCGGATGAACCTTCCCATTGGGCATGTAGTACTCCTTACGACAGCGTCCCGGTCCCCTTCCCGGAGGCGCAGTGGTCTTGCTTCTCCTTGCATGGTGTTTGCGCTGTGCTCGTTCCCCGTATGCGCCTTCGATCTTTAACCTCGTCCCACGGGAACGTCAACGACCAGCGATCTTCATGACGCACACGCGAAGACACAACATCGACCACGCGAGGGCACCACAAAGACACCACAAAGACACCACGAAACTGCGTTCAAATAGTGAGAAAACTGCGTCTTGACGCACCGAGACCAGCGCAAAGAACCGGCGAGGCGATCAAAGCTTGATCGCCTCGCCGGATATTTGCGTTCCGCGTGAAATTATGTCGCAACGCCACCCGTTCGGCGCAGCGCAGCCGTGCGAACATACGTTCCACGGCATGGGATAGCCGCTGGTTAAGCAGCACGCTCCGTGATCATGCTCACGGGCGCTGAGGCGGCCGGGGACTCGCCTCCGGCCACCCCAGCGGGGTACAGCGGGGGCGTCGACAGGCCCCCGCCGAAGGCCGCGTCGACCGCCTCCCTGTGCTCCTGCTCGTGCTCGAAGTCCTGGATGTACCGCATGGTCATCGCCACCGTGGCATGGCCCATCAATTTCTGTAGTTCCCGGATGTCGCGGGTAGCCCGGTAGATTTTCGTGGCAAAGGCGCGACGCAGATCGTGCCATCCGACAAGCGGCTGTTTACCCGAATCCGCCATGCGCTCAATCTGTGCGCGATCACGGCACTGCTGCATTGCGCCGGTAAGGTAACCCGTGCCCGCCGGAGCAAGACGACGCTTTCCTGACGAGCCTTTCCGGAAAATTCTTTGCTGCCCCTCGGGAACGAAATAAGCGACGTGGTGATTCCACGCCGACAAGGCTCGGGCACTGAGCGGCACCCGGCGGATCACCCCGTTTTTCACGTGCGGGCTCAGTTCGGTTCCATCGCGACTCGTTGTTCGCGTGATCCACAAGTACGCTCGCCCGTCGGGGGAATACTCGATATCGGTAACCGACAGGGCCGCCAGTTCCGACACTCGCAATCCCGTGTCATGACCGATGATCACTGCGGCCCACAGGTGCGACGGCATCGCGGCGGCCAGCCGGGTCAGCTCGGCGTCGGTCAGCAGGCGCCGCCGGGTGGGCTGGTCCCCGCGCACCGTGATGCCCCAGTGCGCCGGATGGTGCTCAGCCGCCAGCACGCCGTCGCGGACGGCTCGCCGAGCCACGGTCGCCAGGGCGATGATCCGGGTCTGCCGCGTCTTCGCAGCCAGATGCCCGATGGTGGAGTAGTAGCGCTCGACCGCGTCGGCAGTGAGCCGTTCAACCGGGAAGCCGTCGCCGAAGTGCTCCCGCACGGCGCAGCGCACAGCGCCCCGGTAGGAGTTGCGACTGCTGTTGGCGAGATCAGGCGTCCGGTCGATCGCACCGGGTGCGTAGGCGTCCAGCGTGACCGCCCCACGCCGGGGTGCGACCTTGGCGTCCAACCCGGAGGCGAGCGCCCTCAGATGAAGTTCGTATGCGTCGCCTGCCGCCTTGGCGGTGGCCTTCGTCGGGTAATCCGGCGAGTCCGGCACCCGGGCGCACTTCCGCCGGCCGGTCGCATCGGCCAGTGGTTCCCGGTAGTAGGCAGCCCAGCTGCCCGAGGCGAGTGATCGGGCGTAGCCCATTGCTCATGTCCCTTTCGGTCATGAGCACAGCGCACCGGCGAGCCTAGCCCAGAATCAAGCCCGGTGATGATCTTGTGTAGCGCTACGAGTAGCAGACGCCGTATCAAGATCGAATACACCGGGCCTGACCTGGGAGGGCACTTGCTGTCCGATTTTTCGGTCAGAAGTGCCCTTTACACGTCCCGTGCTGTCAGCCATCGCCTACCTGCGGAGAAACTTCGTGACCAGCGGAGTTCTCAGCTATCCGCGAGTTCCCGATATCTCTGGCGCTTGTGGCTGAACTGAGGTGATCTCAGCGAGAGATGGTATCGTATAGCAAGAAAGTGATACCGTTGCTGGGATTTCCTCAGTTGGGGCGTGCAATTCCGGTGCGGTCAGAACGTCAGAACGTATAGAAGCTGGGGCCGTTGACGGTGCGCACGTTCGCGCCCACGCGCCCATCGTAGGAGAGAGAGCCGATGTACCTGTCGGAGTTCGCCACCTTAATGTCAACTCGTTCAGCATGGTTGCCACCATATTTGAACGACTGGCAGGTCCCACGCCTGACGACGAAAGTCGAGAACCCGCCACGCTCGGTAAATGTCGCGAAAGAGTCGAAGTTGCCCCCGGAGCACAACTTGAAGACCCCAGGTGTGGCGGCCTGGGCGATGCCAGCCTGCCCGAGGACAAGAGCGGCACCGAGCGCACTGGAGATAGCCACGCCGCGAACGACCGAACGGAAAGATGACTTCATTATGTTCTCCTTTGTGTTGTATAGCGAGGACGATTGAAACAGAGCTCCTGACAGCCGGACAGGAATCCCTCCGCGAAGAGGCTATTCGTGCCACGGAAACTGCCCTATCTAACATGAGTGATCGACTGGAACCAGACGCCGCGTCAGAACCGCCCTCGGTAACAAGGCGCAACGGATCTATGCTGCCGCCGCATATCCCCAGTTGAACGCCCTTAACTGGGCGGGATGAATTATCCGGGGTCGGTCAGGGCGCTGAGGCGTACTTGGCGTCGTTCGAAGGACGCGTATCGGGCAACGGGTCAACCACCAACCCAGTTCACAAGATGACCACGATGTTGTGGCCGGACGAGATCGGTGAACCGGAACTCTTGCCGCTCTCCGAGGTCGACACGCTGTTGGCCGGCGCATTCGCCCCTCCGCTTACCGGGATGAGTAACTCGACAAGCTTCGGGAGCCCAGTTCCTCCAGAGCCGAAGGGCAGCAGCCCGCCTTCGAGATCTGGAACCTCAACCACAAGCTACGACGAAGACTGGTCGAACTGGCTGACCGAGCGCGACAGGCGACTGCTCGACTCCCTGACCGGTAGAGCTCTCACCACGCGCGCACAGGCTGACGACGAGTCGGCCTGCGCGCTCACACCGTGATCAAATCGATTACCCCCTGACGCGCGGGCCGTTGCTCTGTGTGATCTTGCTGTTCTCGTGATACGCAGCGTGCATGTCTACGGAGATCGGCTGCGGAACGCTGCCGCTGACGGCTGCCCAGACGGGCGTGTGGTTCGCCCAGGAGTTCGATCCGGCCAACCCTATCTACCGGGCCGCGGAGGCGCTGGAGATCGACGGCCCGGTGGATGTCGCGCTGCTCGAGGTCGCGTTGCGCCAGGTCGTTGACGAGGCGGAAGCACTGCGGGCCCGATTCGGTGACGACGGCCACGGGCGGATTTGGCAGGCGATCGAACCGTTGCCGGACTGGCAGCTGCCGGTGGTCGATCTGCGCGGGGCCGCCGATCCGGTTGGGGCCGCCGAGGAGTGGATGTGGGCCGATCTGGGCAGGCCGGCGGACCTCCGCCGCTCGCCGCTGTTCTCGTTCGCCTTGCTACGGACGGGGCAGCAGCGGTTCACCGTCTACCTCGGACTGCACCACATCATCTTGGACGGCTTCGGCCTCTCGCTGTTCATCCAGCGGGTCGCGGAACTCTACACGGCGGCCGAGGAGAGGCGTCCCGCCCCGCCGTGCCCGTTCGGCTCCCTGGCGCAGATCCTGGCCGATGAGGCCGAATACGAGGCGTCCGAGCGCTTCGCCCGCGATCAGCAGTACTGGGCGGAGCAACTGGCCGACTGGCCTGCGTCGCGCGGGTCGCACCGACCGTCGTCGATCGTGCCCCACACCTTCCTCCGCGAGACCGGTTACGTGACCCCGGCGGACACCGAGGGCCTGCGGGCGCTGGCGCGGCAGGCCCGCACGAGCCTGCCATCGGTCGCGATGTCCGCGCTGGCGCTGTACGTGCATCGGTTGGCGGGAAACGACGAGGTCACGCTGGACCTGACGGTGAACGGCCGGGCGGGCAGCGCCGCGCGCGGCGTGCCGTCGATGGTGGCCAACGTGCTGCCGCTGCGCACCCGGATGACGCCGTCGACCACCGTTGCGGAGCTGGTGCGCACCACCGCGAACAGCGCGAAGAACCTGCTGCGCCACCAGCGCTACTCCTCGACGCACCTGCTGCGCGATCTCGGGATCGCCCATCACCGCGGCGGATACCTCGGCGACTGGGGCATCAACGTCATGACCCACGACGTCCAGCTCCGGTTCGGCCGCCACCCCGCAGTGCTGCGCAACCTCTCGAACGGCCCGGTGACCGGCCTCGGCGTCAACGTCTACGACAGGCCCGCCGATGGATCACTGCGGATCGACTTCAACTCGGATCCGGCCAAGTACGACGCGGCGACCACGGCGGCGCACCACCGCCGTTTCCTCGCACTGTTGCACGCACTCGCGACCGCAGACCTCGAGCGGCAAGTTGGCGCGATCGACATGCTGTCCTCGGATGAGCGCGAACTGGTTCTGAACGCGTGGAACGACACCAGGCGGGAGACGCCGGCCACGACGTTGCCGGAACTGTTCGAGGCCCGAGTCCGCGCGGCACCCGATGCCACCGCGCTGGTCTGCGGCTCGACGACGTTGTCCGCCGCCGAACTCAACACCCGAGCCAATCGCCTGGCGCACCTGCTGATCGCACGTGGCGCTGGCCCAGAAACGCGCATCGCGCTGGCGTTGCCGCGCACTGCCGACTACATCGTCGCGGTGCTGGCGGTGCTCAAGGCCGGCGCGGTTTGCGTGCCGCTCGACACGAGCCATCCACCCGCCCGGATCGAGGCGCTGCTCTCGGACGCCCGGCCGCTCCACGTGCTCACCACCGCGACGACCAGCGCGACTCTTCCGGTCGAGCAGCCGCTCCTGGTGCTCGACGACGTCGGCATCGACCGGCAGCCCGGCACCGATCCGGCTGGCACCCACCGGCCGGACCACGCGGCGTACGTCAGCTTCACCTCCGGCTCGACGGGCAGGCCGAAGGGAGTGGTCGTCGAGCACCGCCAGCTCGCCAACCTCTTCCACGACCACCAGCGCGAGCTGATCGCCCCGGCGGGGCGGCGACTGCGCGCGGCGTTGACCGCGTCGTTCTCGTTCGACACCGCATGGGAGGGCCTGCTGTTCCTGGCCGCGGGGCAGGAAGTCCACCTCGTCGAGGACGCGGTGCGCCTTGACCCGGCCGCACTCGTGCGCTACTTCTCCCGGCACCGGATCGACTTCGCCGACCTCACCCCGTCTTTCCTCCGGCTCCTGCTGGCCGAGGGCCTGCTGTCCGGGCCGGAGAAGTTCCCGTGGCTGCTGATGGTCGGCGGCGAAGCGATCGATCCCGCGCTGTGGTCGACGCTGCGCGACTGCCCCGGTGTCGAGGCCTGGAACTACTACGGGCCTACGGAGTCCACAGTGGATGCTGTGTACTGCCGGATCGAAGGCGATCGGCCGGTCATCGGCCGTCCGGGGCACAACGTCCGGGCCTACGTCCTCGACCGGGCGATGCGACCCCAGCCGCCGCTCGTGCCCGGCGAGCTGTACCTGGCCGGTGACCAGGTCGCCCGCGGGTACCTCGACCAGAAGACGCTGACCGCGCAGAGCTTCCTGCCCGATCCGTTCGGGCCGCCTGGCGCGCGCATGTACCGCACCGGCGACGTGGCCCGGTGGACGGAGAACGGCGTGCTGGAGTACCTCGGCCGCACCGACGAGCAGGTCAAGATCCGAGGCGTCCGCATCGAGCCGCGCGAGATCGAGGCGGTGCTAACCGCGCATCCACGAGCCGCCGAGGCCGTGGTGACGACGACAACGTCCGCCGAGCCCGAGCTGATCGCTTACGTGGTTCCGGGGCCAGGGCCGGTCGACACGGCGGAACTCCGGTCGTGGCTCGCGAAAAGACTGCCCACTTCGATGGTGCCCGCGTCGTTCGTCCTGCTCGACGAGCTGCCCCTGACTGTGCACGGCAAGCTCGACCACTCGGCCTTGCCGGCCGCCGAAATCCGCGCCGGTCGGGCCGCCCGAACACCTCGCGAACAGCAGCTGTGCGCCCTGTTCGCCGAGGTGCTCGGCGTTGGCGAAGTCACCATCGACGACGATTTCTTCGAGCTGGGCGGGCAATCGCTGCTCGCGGCCGAACTCGTCACCCGCCTCCGCGCTGACCTGAGCGCCGAGGTGCCCCTCGGCGTCGTCTACGAGGCTCCGACCGTGGCCGACCTGGCGCGCATGCTGGAGCGGGAAACGTCGTCGAACGCCTTCGAGGCGCTGCTTCCGCTGCGTGCCAGCGGTTCTCGACGGCCACTGTTCTGCGTGCATCCGGTGGGTGGCCTTAGCTGGTGCTACGCCGGCCTGCCGCGCCACCTGCCCGAGGACGTGCCGGTCTACGGCCTGCAGTCCAGCGGATTGACCCGGCCCGACGACCTGCCCTCGTCGTTCCGCGAGATGATCGACGGCTACGTGCGCCAGATCCGCTCGCTGCAACAGACCGGGCCCTACCATCTGCTGGGCTGGTCGCTCGGCGGCGCATTGGCGCACGCGATCGCCACCCGCTTGCAAGCCGACGGCGAGCGCGTGGCGTTGCTCGCCCTGCTCGATGCCAGGCCGGTCGACCCGCAGGCACAGCGGGCCGCGCCCAAGCGCGAGGACGTCCGGTCGATGTTGCTTCAGGCGGCGGGCCTGCCGCCTGAAGCCGAGGCGCACCCTGCGCTGGGGGAGAAGCACCTCACGGCGCTCACCACGGTTCTCATCAACGCCGCCGCGCTGCTCCCGACCTACACCGAGTCCGTCTTCGACGGGGATCTGTTGTACTTCCGCGCGACGCAGGCCGACCACGTCTCCGATGGTGGCGAGTGGCGGTCGCGGATCACGGGTCAGGTGATCTCCCATGACATCGCGTGCACCCACCACACCATCACGCAGGCGGAACCGATGGCCGTCATCGGCAGGCTGATCGCAGACCACCCGCAATCGCAGCCGGCAGGCGGCGACCGCTGCCACATCGCGGTAGCGGCCGCGACGTCAGTCGCTGGAGCCCCGCAGATCCACAACCGGCCCGCCGTCGAGGTAGACCGCGAGCGCGGCGGGGCTGCTTAGCCTTCGCCCGCCGCGATTTGATCGTCGCAAGCGGGTGGGACGCCGTCGAAGCCGGTGGGCCAGTAGCGACCGCGCAGGGACAGCTCGAGGAGCATGCCGGTGGCTTCCTCGGGCGAGTCCTTGTCGTGTAGTGGCTGTAGAACGTCGCTCGGCCGAGATCGGCGCGCGGCGCAACAGGCTGATCGCCGCCACCGATGAGGGGTACCGCGTGCGCGACGAGGCGAGCTGCTGGTCGACCAGGCTCACGGCGGCTACTTCGAAGGGCTGCCCGAAGCCGCCGTGGTCCAGCTGCGCGAAACCCTGGGGCGGATCGTCTTCGCGTAGGTGCGGGCCTGCCTTCGCTGCGGTGCTTACTCGACCCGCGTGACCTGGGTTCCCTCGCCGTCCTCCGGCAGACGGACATCTTCGACGGTGATGTTCACCTCGACGACCTCAAGACCGGTCATGCGTTGGACGGCCTTGATGACGTTGCGGCGCACCAGCCGCGCCACCTCTGCTTGCGCGACCCCGTACTCAGCGGTGATCGCCAGGTCGATCGCGGTCTGCCGTTCGCCGACCTCGACGGCCACCCCGGTGGTCTGCGAGGCGCTGGCACCAGGAATGCGTTCCCGCAACGCCCCGAACGCCCGCGCCATCCCGGCACCGAGCGCGGCGACACCGGCGACTTCGAGAGTGGCGACTGCGGCGATCTTCTGCACCACCAGCGCCGCGACAGTGGTACGTCCGGTCGAGGGCTGCACGACTTCGCCGGTCGATGCCGGTTTGCTGGGCGTGGTGGTCCAACTTGACTCCGCGCTCGCGGCTTCCTGCCCCCGGCGCCCAGGTTCCTTCTCGGCCACCACGACCGCCTCCTCGTCAGCTCGTACTCATCTCGACAACGCGGGCCGCACAGATCCCAGTCGTCCTGTCAGTGTCGATCCGCGTTGCGTAGACCGCTACTCGCGCATGAGCACCGTGTGGTGTTGGGATCCACGTGTTGCGCGGGCTTCGCCGATGTCTGACCACCTGAGTAGCTTGGCTGCATGTCTGCACACGACAAGCCGATCGAGCTGCGGCCCGCCAGCCCCGCCGACGCAAAGCCAGTAGCGGACATTTGGTGCGGCGGATGGCGCGACGGCCACGTGGGACATGTACCCACGCTCTGGTCGCAGTCCGCAGGGCTGAGTCGTTCGCGCCCCGCGTGGCGCAGCGGGTCGAAGACACCGTGGTCTCGCTTTTCGACGGCACGGTGGCAGGATTCGTCATGGTGCTCTCCGCCCCGGTCGAGCAAGTCTACGTGGCCGTGGCCTACTGCGGCGGCATGGCAGCTCTGCTCCTCATCGAGGCGGAGCGCCGCGTCGTCGAGCCCGGTGACGACCTTGACTCCGGTGGCGAAGCCGGACATCGCTCGGCGGAATGCGGTGGGGTTCACGACGTCCTTGGCCGTTCCGCCCCGGTGGGCCGCCGCCGCTGGGCCCGGCGACCACTGTCCGCTGTGGACACCGCGTCAGCCGCCGTTCGCGGTCAGCGATCGGATGCCTCCCATGAACTCGCGCAGGCAGCGCGTGGCCAGTGCGGTCGGCGAGCCCGGTCCCTCGGTCGTCGCCTCCGCCTGCGCCCACGCTTCGAGCGAGATGCGGATGGCATCGGTCGCGGCCGCAGCGATCAGGCGCACCCCCACGGAGTCGGCCTCGGCCCCGGTCAGCGCCGCGAGCACCGGTCGCAGCTTCTCCTCGGATTCCTGGTTGACGACGTACCAGACGGCTCGCAGCGCCGGGTCGTGAGCCGCGACCCGCAGCAGCCCGTGGGTCCAGCGGAGCCTTTCGCGCGCTTCCTCGTCAGGTGTGGAGAGTGCCTGCTCGATCGCGGATTCCAGGGTGGTGGGCAGGTCGGCGCCGGGTTCGGCGTCGGCCAGCAGAGCGCGCCAGCGGTCCGCGCCGCCCGAGAGGAGTGGGGCGATGGAGTCCTGCTTGGTGCGGAAGTAGCGGTAGAAGGTGCGGGGCGCGACACCTGCTCGCTGGGCGATCTCCTCGGCGGTGGTGCCCTCCAACCCGCGCTCGGCGAACAGCTCGGCGGCGGCGCGTGCGATGTCGAGCTGGGTGGCCGCCTTGCGGCGCTCGGTCAGTGAGACGGGCTGAGGTGACTGAGTGTGGCGCACCGGTCAACCTTAACGTTGCGCGCCAGTCTGGCGCGAATTGCATAGGTGGCGCAATCTGCCACTAAGGCATATCGTGTACTCCACACCAACGGGGTCGATGGAGACATGGAGCGAGAACATGAACCGCTACGAAGGCCGACGCGTGCTCATCACCGGTGCTGGCTCGGGCATCGGTCAGGCGACCGTGCTTCGCGTGCTCGCGGAAGGCGGCAACGTCGTCGCGGCTGACATCAGCGAGCCGGGCTTAGCGGACACCGTCCAGAAAGCCAGCGCCGACGCTGACCGGCTCACCACGCTCGTGCTCGACATCTCCGACGAAGCGTCGGTCAGGGACGCCGTCGCCTCGGCCGTCTCAGTGCTCGGCGGCCTCGATGTTCTGGTTAACGCGGCCGGGATCCTGCGTTCTGCACACAGCGACAAGATGAGCCTCGCCGACTTCAACAAGATCATCTCGGTTAACCTGACCGGCACCTTCCTGATGATCCGCGAAGCCATTCCGGCGCTGCTGGGAGGAAACAGCGCCGCCGTGGTCAACTTCAGCTCCACCTCGGCGACCTTCGCTCACCCCTACATGGCGGCGTACGCGGCGAGCAAGGGCGGCATCCAGTCCATGACGCACGCCCTCGCAAGCGAGTACGGCAAGCGGGGCATCCGCTTCACCGCCGTTCAGCCCGGCTCCATCTCGTCGGGCATGACCGATGGCAGCGGGGCCAGTCGGTCGAGCGTTGGCCCGGGCCTGCCCGCCGACGCCGACTTGTCTCTCTTCGTGAAGCTGAGCCCGGCCATCGGCGAAGGCTACGCCGGTCCGGAAACGGTCGCGTCGGTCGTCGCGATGCTGGGCTCCGACGACGGCAAGTTCATCACCGGCACCGAGGTCCGCATCGACGGCGGGGCCCACTTCTGATGTCCCTCGCAGACGACGCGTTCCGCTATCGCACAGCCGTCATCGCCGGCGCCTCCGCCGGTATCGGCGCAGGTTTCGCCCGCCATGCCGCGCATGAGCGCTTCGGCGCGGTGGACCTGCTCGTCAACAACGCCGGGATCATGGCCACGGGGATACTCCCGGGAGATCCCGGCCGAGCGCTGGGACGCGATGCTCAGGGCCAACATCGGCGGTTGTGCCAACGGCATCCGGGTTTCGTGCCGAGAATGCTGGAGCGCGGGCGCAGCGAGATCTTCAAGGCTGGAAGGCCCGAAGGGCGTTACGCCACCGGAGATCGTCGCCTTCAACGAGCGGCTGCAAGAACGCGCCGACGAGCACCGACCCGAAGAGCACGCCGAACGGGTCTTCGAGAAATACGTGGAGCGCAAGTACTGGGTGATTCCGCAGCCTGAGGAGCTCTTCCCGGCGTTGCAGCCGCGCACGGACAGGATCCCCGACCGAGACGAACCCAGACCTGCGCATCATGTGAGGTCCTGCCCTGGTTCAGGCGACCGATAGTCCACAGTGGCGGCTACTGCCACGTCTGTCCGCACCGCCCAACCCGCATTGGGAATTGTGTTGCTGTGACCGCTGTGGGACCAACGGCCCTTGCTGCCGTTTCCAGTGAGGTTCACGCTCGGTCCAGGGGCCACTGATGAGTGCGCGTACGACCATTGCCTGATGAGGTCCGCAACGGCCTTGGCATCGATATCCGTTCCCGCGGGGGCAACGGTCGAGCTGGGACCGCCGGAAAGGCGCCGTCCCGGCCAAGGAGACGGCATGATGACTCGTTCGACTAGAGACCGCAGGACTGGGCGGAGAAGCAGCCGCCCGCGCTACCGCTGGGGCGGGCTCGCTTGTGGTGCAATGGCTTTGGTCGCGGTCGCATGCTCACCCGGCGAGTACCCGGACGGAGTCGGAAGTGGACTGCCGCCACCACCGACGACGGCCCCACCGGTCACGGACGAGGTCATCGCGCTCCAGACCCTTGAGGTGCCGAACCTGGGCACCGTCCTCGCCGGCCCCAGCGGTCGCACCTTGTACCTGTTCAGCAACGACCGGGACTCGCAGCCGACCTGCGTCGGCGGGTGCACCTCGGCCTGGCCGCCGCTCACGACGACCGGTCCGCCCACTGCCGGTGCGGGCGTGAACCCCGCTCTGCTCGGCGTCGCCACACGTCCGGACGGCCGCGCCCAGGTCGTCTACAACGGACATCCGCTGTACTACTACGAAGGTGACGACGTTCCCGGCGAAGCCAACGGTGACACCGTGAACTCCAACGGCGGCACCTGGTACGTGGTCTCGCCCGCTGGGAACAAGATCGAGCAGAACGGCGGCTAGCTGGACGTCGCGCCGATCACCGAACCTGCACGTCGCCTCTTCGAACCTGCCCCTCAGCGCCAGAGGCCGTCGCCGAGCTCCTGTCCTGGTTGTGCCGGATGGTCGGCGACCTGCTGCTGGCCACCGAGAGCGCTCGACTCGTGACCGCCGACGGGTCGCGTCGCCGACCTCGGTGCTCCGCAGAACAGCGCGAGGCAGAAGAACAAGCCCGATCCCGCCAGGGACAAGAACAGGCCCTGGGCGTACCAGGTTTCGGCCGCGTCGTCCGACGGGGTTCCGCCGGTCCACGTCAATGCCATCAAGCGGACGTTGCACCACATGGCCAACCCGAACAGCGCGGCGAATGCGCCCCAGATCGGCAGCCGCATGAGCCACTTCTTGCGGTGTGATCGATCCATGCCGCGTGATCCTGTCACCGCTTCGGCTCGTCACAACTTGCTCAACCCGTTAGGGCGACACTCGCCCGACCGAAGCGTCCGGGGTGCTTTCGCCGTTGGACCCGACGGCGGACCGCGATATCGGTGGTGGCGCACCTCGAACGCGGCAGTGCGGCCTTCGAGGTGGCCAGTATCTATCCGCGTGCGGTTCGACCGTCCCTGGAGCCAGTGGCATCCGGTGGCACCCGGTGGACCACTTCGGACAGACGCGGTACGTGATCACGCAGTGCTTGGGGCGGATCTGACTTCGCCGTTCCAGAGCCCCAGGACGGCCAGGTGCTCGTCGAAATGCACTTCGCCTCGATCTGCGGATCGGGCATGCACATCACCCTTCGACGTCAGCCGAGGTGACATCGAGGTCGACCACTGCCTAAGGAGCATGCACGAGCTCGACGAAGCCCGGCGGTCATGGAGCTGGCCCGCGCGCACGGCAACGGGGCGGCCAAGGTCGACATCTGGCTGCATCTGGCTGCCCGATCCGGTACTCCGGCGGTGTCGCAGCGCACCCTCGCGTGCTAGACGGCTTCGACGACCTTGCCCGCTGATTGCACGATCTTGCCGTGACGAGCAGGTGTGCGCGACGGCGGGAAGGCTTGCTGCCCCCGCGCCGCGCGCCGGTCTCCGTGCGGTGGCTGGTCGCGGTCGCCCACCCGCCCTCGGGCCACCGCGAGGGACCCCAGCACTGGCGATGCGGTGCTCATCTGGCTAACGGCGGAAGCCGGGGCGCCCGCCGCGACCCTCACCGCAACGGCCCTCGCCCTGCTAGGCGCCTTCGGCTACGCGCCGCGTGGCCCCGGCGGTGGTGGGGGACTCTTGGCGCGAAGCGCAATGCGGCTCCCCCTCCTGGTCCGGAGGGGGAGCCGCATTAAGGCTCAGCCGGGATTCCGATCGGTCGGGTCGGCGACGAGCGGAAGGCTCAGAGCGGGCGCACGCCGCTGGCCTGCGGGCCCTTCGCGCCCTGGGTGACCTCGTACTCCACCGCCTGGTTCTCATCGAGGCTGCGGAACCCGTTGGTGTCGATGGAGGAGTAGTGGACGAAAACGTCCGGGCCACCGTCGTTCGGGGCGATGAAGCCGAAGCCCTTTTCCGCGTTGAACCACTTCACGGTTCCCTGTGCCATGCTTTTCTCCTTCTTCGAGCGCTGGATGACGGAACACCACACTGTGTGGCGAACCGGGCCTTCAGATGGCAGTTTTCTCCAGATCGATCGAAGACAACAACACATCCGCACGAGATCCTGCGAACATGTACTAACACGTACCCAGAAACTAACGACCGCGGGCGAGCTTAGCATGATCCGCGCCGGCAAGGTCCAGCGATCACATCGTGACCCGTCGTGGCCGATGCCGGTGCGCTGCGCGCAGCAAGGCACCGCCCGATCGACGTGCGAATCCACTCAAACCGTTGACCGTTGACCGGCTGTCGCGCTCGCGGAACAAGGCGGCGATGTCGTCACCCGTGGTGAGGTCAGCGGTTGCTCGCGTTGTCCGGCAAGTGGGGCATGAGGCTCCGGTGTGGTTCCGGTGAGCAAGTTGTTTCATCTAAGTTTATTAGTTCAGTTATGACTGAATTTATTTCTGGGAGATCGAAGTGCGGTCGGCACCGCGCTGAGCGCTGCTAGCTTGGCGCTGTGGATCTCTTCTCGAGCTCTTGGGCGGCGTTGCGCGCGGCCGTCGCCGGACTCCGGGACCAGGACTTCGAGCGGCCGTCCGGCTGCACCGGCTGGCTCGTGCGGGACCTGGTGTGCCACCTCATCATCGACGCCCAGGACGTCCTGATCACTCTCGTGACCCCGGCCGATGCGGAGCCGACCCGGAACGCGGTGACCTACTGGAACGTCGCCGAAACGCCGCCGACCGGCGACGACCCGCTCGACGCGCTGATCGTCCGGCTGGCCGCTGCGTACGAGCAGCCGTGGCTGCTGAAGTTCCACCTCGACGACGTTGGCTCCGCCGCCGGTCGCGCCGCCGGGCTCGCGGATCGGGGCGTCCTGGTCAGCACCCAGGACCAGGTGCTCACCGCGGGCGACTACCTCTCCGCGTACGTCCTGGAGTGGACCTTGCATCACCTCGACCTGATCGCGCACCTCCCGGACGCCGCCGAACCGCCCACCGAAGGCCTGGCTCGCACCCGCGAGATGCTGGAAGAGATAGCCGGGGCACCGTTTCCCGCGTCGTGGTCCGACAAGGACGTGCTGCTGGTGGGCACCGGACGCCGGGCCCCGACGGACGCGGAGACGACCGAGATCGGCGAACTGGCCGCGAAGCTCCCGTTCGTCCTCGGGTGACCGGCTGGCGGAACGGGACCGAGGCGCTGCCCTGGCCGCGTCGTTCGGTTCACCATCCGTTGACGCACGGGGAGTTTCGCCGCCGGAGTCGCGGCGGAGATCGCCGGGCAGGCTGGCGGCCGGTGAAGTGGGGCGCTGTGCATCACCCATCAGCGGAGTCGGCGCAGCTCCGGATCATGATTCGAGCGTGGGGAGCGAGTTATTGTGGGCTCGGCGTAATAGACACGGCTCACCGGCCTGATCAGTCATCGGGGTGGTGACGGGCGAGCGGCGGAAGGAGCGTCCGAAGTGGCTGCTGCAGGCGAGGACGTGGAGTTCAGCCCGATGGACTGGGTGCGCAACCAGACGAAGAAGGTGCTTGAGACCGGGACCACTGAGGGCATCGAAATCCTCGGGTCGCCCATCGTGCTGCTGACGTTGCGCGGCGCGCGGACCGGCAAGTTGCGCTACACCCCGGTGATGCGCGTGGCGCAGGGCGGAAGCTATGCCGTGGTTGCGTCGAAGGGCGGCGCACCGGAGCACCCCACCTGGTATTACAACATCAAGGCGCACCCCGAGCTCTCGCTGCAGGATGGGACGGCGAACAGGAAGTACCTCGCTCGCGAGGTCGAGGGCGCCGAGCGGGCCGAGTGGTGGGGGCGTGCTGTCGCGGCTTACCCCCCGTACGCCGAGTACCAGGAGAAGACCGACCGGCAGATCCCCGTGTTCGTGCTCGACCCCAGGTGACGGCCCGGCCGGCGGCAGTACTTCCGGGGCTGACGGTCCCATCCTTCGAGAACGGGACGGGCAATGCCCGCGTCGGCGCTACTCTCACTACCGGTCGCTCAGCGTGGTCGGCCCATCCGGGTCGTCCACGTCGACCGCGGACGGCTGGCCGAAAGGCCCCTTACGACTTCGAACGCCACGGCGACGGGATGCAGGCATGCGGGCGTACGGGTTCACCGAAGCGGGTGGACCGGAGAAGCAGGTCTTCCTCGACGTCCCGGTGCCTGCCCCCGGCCCGGGTGAACTGCTCGTCCAGGTGCGCGCGGCGGGAGTGAACCCGGGGGACTGGAGGCTCCGGGACGGCACCTACGGCATATCCGGGCCTGCGGTGCTGGGCCGTGAAGTGGCCGGGACCGTTACGGCGCTCGGGCCGGGGGTGGCGGGGTTCTCGGTCGGCGACGAGGTGTTCGGTGGCTGCCCGGGGATGGTCGGCGGCTGGGCGGAGCAGGCGCTGGTCACCGCGTCGTTCGCGGCGCATCGACCAGAATCGGTGTCGCGGGAGGCGGCAGCCGTGCTGCCAGTCGCGGTCGGCACCGCGCACGATGCGCTGGAGAACCTCGGCCTGCCCGCCGGTGCCACGCTCTTGGTCAACGGTGCAGGTGGCGGCGTCGGGATCCCGGTCGTGCAGCTCGCGCGGGCCCGGGGGATCAACGTCGTAGGCGTGGCGAGCCCGGCCAAGCACGACCTCGTCGCCGGGTTCGGGGCGACCCCGGTGGCCTACGGCGATGGTCTTCTCGATCGGGTGCGCGTCGCCGCGCCGAATGGGGTCGACGCCGTCTTCGACCTCGTGGGAGGCGCGGCCCTGCGCGCCGTCGCAGGTCTGGTCGCGGACCGCTCCCGGCTGTTGTCGGTGGCCGACAAACCGCTGGTTCGCGAACTCGGTGGCCAAGTGGTCGAACGGGACCGGAGCACTGCCGTGCTCACCAGTCTCGTCCGGCTGGTCGCTTCGAAGGCGTTGGACCCGCACGTCGCGCAGATTCGTCCGCTGGACGAGGCTCGCCAGGCGCTCGCCGAGGTCGAGAACGGGCACGTCGTCGGCAAGGTCGTCCTCGTCCCCTGACCGGACCGGGACTGCATTCGGCTGGCTTCCGGTGTGCGTCCGGTAGCCCTCCCGCGCTGCGCTGAGGTGTCGTGCTGCCGCCCGCTGGCGCCGGGTGCACCGCGCTGAAGCCGAGCACCAGCAGGGGAATGATGAGCATGATCAACCAGGCACCGTCGAAGAACTTCCCTGCGGTGATCACGAGCGCGGCCGGCGGTGGTCAGCGCCGCGCCGATCGCTGTCAGCGCCAGCCCTGACCCCCAGCCGCGTCCCTTCTCCTTGCTGGCACGCGGCGCATCGCCGATGTCGCCGCACCACCGGGCGGATCCCGCGACGGCTCGACCGTCCTCCCTGCGCAGCGCAGAGCCAGCATCACTTCTCAGCGCACGGGCTCGGGGCGGGCGGACCGGGCTGGCCCGTACTGCACTGATCCGCACCGAACGGCATCGATTTGTCCTGTGACGCGAACCCGGCGTTGCGTTAGAGCCTCGTGTACGTGTCGATATCCTGCTCGAACTCGGCGATGACCTCGGCGGTCAGCGTCGGGCGTGCGTCTGCGATCGCTTTCAGGTATTCATCGGTCGTCGCGAGCTCGGTCCTCGTGCAGCACGTCGCGCTCGAACGCGGCCTGGGCGCCCTGGCGCGCGGCGAACTCGATGTCCGCCGGGGTGAACAGTTCGGTTCGCTGCACAAGCAGATCGAGATCGACGTTGTCGCGCGCCAGGCCGGGTCCAGCGAGCCCACCGCGTTGGTGGCGCAGACCAGCAGGCGGTGGTCGTGTTCGCGGAAGCCCGGGATCAGCTTGAGCAGTTCGTTGGTCACCCCGTGCGCAGGGCCCGCCGCATAGGTGGAACGGGTTCCGGCGATCTCTTCGACCTCGTCGAGCTCGGCGGGGTCGAGTTCTTCCACCTTCTCGAAGTAGGTCAGGTCGGTACGCGGCCGGTAGCCGGAGTTGACCATCGCCCGGAAACCCGCGGCTCCCTCGGACACCAGGCTGGTGATGCGGTGCACGCCCAGGCCTCGCAGCTTCTTCTCCAACTCGGCCAGCAGTGCGCTGCCGATGCCGCGGTTGCGCCACCGGGCGTCGAGGGCGAACAGCGCCAGCCAGGCACTGTCACCCTCGACCTTGGCTGCCGCCATGCCGACCACGTCCTGCTGCACCACCGCGACCAGGGCCGGATGCCCGGCCCGCGCGATCGACACCACCTCGGCGGCGGAGAACACCGGCTCCCCGCCTTCCCTGGTCTGGTTCCAGATGTGGATCGCCTGGTCCAGGTCGTCGTCGTGGAAATCGCGCACCCGCCAAGCCGGCATGGCACACCTCCCGCTTCCGCCCTGCGCTGCGGTGCACCGAATATGAGGCGAAGCTCGGCCGTCGGCAGCGGAGTTCGGAATCGGGACAAGAGCGTTTTCCGCGCCGCAGCAGCAGGATCTTCAACTTGGCTGAATTCTCCGCCGGAATTCCGGGGTGCGGCAAAGTGATGTTTCCGAATTGCCGATAAGCCGCACCTATCAGTTGCCGGTTCCGGCTCAGTTGCCGGTTCCGGCGGGGACGAGGTTCGGTTGCACCCGTTCTGCTCCGGTGTAGATGTTCATGGAGGTGCCGCGCAGGAAGCCGATGAGCGTCAGCCCGGAGTCCGCCGCGAGATCCACGGCGAGCGAGGAAGGGGCGGACACGGCCACCAGCGCCGGGATGCCGGCCATCACCGCTTTCTGGACCAGTTCGAAGGACGCCCGGCCGCTGACCATCAGCACCGAGTCCTGAAGCGGCAGCCGGTCCGCGCGCAGGGCGTCACCGATGACCTTGTCCACCGCGTTGTGCCGCCCAACGTCCTCGCGCAGGCAGGTGAGCTGACCGTCGGCGGTGAACAGTCCGGCGGCGTGCAGGCCGCCGGTGCTGTCGAACACCCGCTGGGCCGCGCGCAGCCGGTCGGGGAGCGTCGTCAGCGTCTCTAGGTCGATGCGCAGCGAGTCCTCGCCGAGCGGCCAGGTCGTCGTGGTGCGCACCGCGTCCAGGCTGGCCTTTCCGCACAGTCCGCATGAGGACGTGGTGTAGAAGTTCCGTTCCAACGACGGGTCGGGTGGTGCCACGCCTGGCGCCAAGGCCACGTCGACGACGTTGAAGGTGTTGGAGCCATCGGCGGTGGCACCCGCGCAGTAGCGGATCCCGGCCACGTCCTCGCTGACGCGGACGACACCTTCGCTCACCAGGAACCCGACCGCGAGGTCGAAGTCGTGCCCGGGGGTGCGCATGGTCACGGTGAGGGGGCGGCCGGCGACCCGGATCTCCATCGGTTCCTCGGCCGCGAGGGTGTCCGGGCGCTGCGACGGCACTCCCTCGCGGATCCGCAGCACACGCCGCCGCGCGGTGACTCGTCCCATGAGTTCGTCCTTTCCAAGCACACGGTGTGGGAACTGCTGGCGCAGGAGTTCGTCATCCCCCGGCGAGTGACGGCTCCAGCCGGACCACGATTCCCTTGGAGGTAGGTGTGTTGCTGATGTCGGCCACGCTGTCCAACGGCACCAGGACGTTGGTTTCCGGGTAGTACGCGGCGGCAGAACCAGGCGTCGTCGGATAGCCGACCACCCGGAAGTTGCGCGCACGCCGCTCCACCCCGTCGTGCCACACGCTCACCAGGTCCACTTCGGCACGATCGGCGAGTCCGAGCGCGTCCAGGTCGGCCGGATTGACGAGCACGACCCGGCGCGCGTTGTGGATTCCCCGGTACCTGTCGTTCGGCGCGTACGGGATGGTGTTCCACTGGTCGTGGGAGCGCAGCGACTGCAGCACCAGATGTCCGGCCGGGGGTTTGAGCATCTCGAACTCGTTGCGGGTGAAGATCGCCTTGCCGCTCGTGGTCCGGAAAACCCCGCGGTTCACCGGGTTCGGCAGCGCGAACCCGCCCGGCTCGGCCACCCGCGCGTTGAAGTCCGCGAAACCCGGCACGACGCGCGAAATCCGGTCCCGGATCGTGCCGTAGTCCGCCTCGAACCCCTCCCACGGGATGGCGGGGTTGTCGCCCAGGGTCCGACGAGCCAGCCGGCTGATGATCGCCACCTCGCTGAGCAGCACCTCCGAGGCGGGTTCCAAGCGACCGCGGGAGGCGTGCACCTCGCTCATCGAGTCCTCGACCGTGACGAATTGCTCGCCGCCGGCCTGGACATCCCGGTCGCTTCGCCCGAGCGTCGGCAGGATCAGCGCGGTTTCGCCGCAGTCAGCTTGGTCGAGATGTGCGCGGTCAGCCGGCAGCGGCGCATCGCCTGCTCGGTGATCTCGCTGTCCGGCGCGGCCCGCACGAAGTTCCCGGCGACGCCTAGGAAGAACTTGGCGCGGCCGTCGCGCATGGCGCGGATGGAATCCACCGAATCCCAGCCGTGCTCGGTCGGCGGCGTGAACCCGAACTCGCGCTCCAGCGCATCCAGGAAGCCCTGCGGCATCCGCTCCCAGATACCCATCGTGCGGTCGCCCTGCACGTTGCTGTGGCCCCGCACCGGACAGGTACCGGCTCCGGGCTTGCCGATGTTCCCGCGCAGCAGCAGGAAGTTGACGACCTCGCGGATGGTGGGGACGCCGTGCTTCTGCTGCGTCAAACCCATCGCCCAGCAGACGATGATGCTCTTGCTGGCCAGGACCCGGTCGCGCACCTGCTTGATCTCCTCGCGGGTCAGCCCGGTGGCGGTGCGGACCTCGTCCCAGGTGATCTCGTGGGCGCGCTCGGCGAACTCCGCGAAACCGCTGGTGTTGGCCTGGATGAACTCGTGGTCGAGCACGGTGCCGGGGTTGGCGTCCTCGGCCTCCAGCAGCAGCAGGTTCAGCGCCTTGAATAGCGCGAGGTCACCGCCGGGGCGGATCTGCAGGAACTGGTCCGCGATCGCGGTGCCGCGGCCGATCACCCCGCGAGCCTTCTGGGGGTTCTTGAACCGGATCAGCCCGGCCTCGGGCAACGGGTTCACGGCCACGACCTGCCCGCCGTTGCGTTTGGTCTGCTCGAGCGCCGACAGCATCCGCGGATGGTTCGTGCCGGGGTTCTGGCCGACGACGAAGACCAGGTCGCTGTGGTGGATGTCGTCCAGGCTCGCGCTGCCCTTGCCGACGCCCAACGTCTGCTGCATCGCGGATCCGCTTGATTCGTGGCACATGTTGCTGCAGTCGGGCAGGTTGTTGGTGCCGAACGCCCGCGCGAACAGCTGGAGCAGGAATGCCGAGCGAACAGCTGGAGCAGGAATGCTGCCTCGTTGTTGAGCCGGCCCGAGGTGTAGAACAGCGCCTCGTTGGGGGAGTCGAGCGCCCGCAGCTCGTCGGCGAGCAGGTCGAACGCGGCGTCCCAGGTGATCGGCTCGTAGTGGTCCGAGCCGGGCCGCTTGACCACGGGCTCGGTGAGCCGGCCCTGGTGGTTGAGCCACTGGTCAGACTTCTGGGCCAGCTCGGAGACGGGGTGCTGCCGGAAGAAGTCGGCGGTGACCCGGCGCGTGGTCGCCTCGTCGTTGATGTGCTTGGCGCCGTTCTCGCAGTACTCGTTCATGTGCCGGTGCTTCGGATCGGGCCACGCGCAACCGGGGCAGTCGATTCCTTTCGCCTGGTTGACGTTCAACAGCGTCAGCACCGTCCTGCGAGGCGTGGTCTGGCTCAGCGAGTACTCCAGGGCGTGCGCCACGGCGGGCACACCGGCCGCCCAGGTCTTCGGCGCGACGACCGAGAGTTCGTCCTCGCCAGGACCTTCGACCTTGTTCATGATGTGGCCACCCCTCGCGTCCGTCGCCGGCATTCGCCCGCTGGCGGCGGGCCCGAGACTCCACCGCTGATCCAGCGTTTGCCGCCCGCGCGGGGAAGTCAAAGAAGCAGTGGCGATCTAGTGATAGGCGCCGTTTATCTAGCGACGACCGAGCGGCTCGGCCTCGACCCCGCGTGTTCGGCGTCACCAAGTGGTCGCGGCTCGGACAAGCCCGTGCACCGGTCTGACAGGTATCGCCGATCACTTGATCCTGGTCGACGCGGCGGCTTCCCCCGACCGTGGCACCGCCCCGCAACGGGGCAGCCGTGTCTGGCGCCGGAATTCGTTGGGGTGAAACACAAGTCGCCGATCGTGGTGGCGCGGCGGCTTCGACGTCGTGGACGAAACCGAGCGGACCGTGCCCAGCCGAATTCGGGTTCGGTCCCGCACCGCAAACCTGGCCGTGATGCGACGGATCTGCGTCAATTGCCACGGGAGGTTGTCGTGAGATTGCCGAACGAGCGCGAGATCCGCTGGGCGAGAGTTCGATTCCACATCCGGGAAGCGGCCACGGCAGCATCGACGACCGCTGGGGTCCTTCCGCGACAAACGTGGTCCCGATGCGGGTGCTGACCTTCGGGCACGGCACCGCCGACGCAGCGACCATGACCGGCCTGCTGCGCGGCGCCGAGGTCCACCTGCTGGTCGACGTGCGCACCGCACCCGGCAGCCGGTACAACCCCGATGCGACGCGGTCGGCGATGTCGCAGTGGTTGCCGGAGGCCGACATCGGTTACCGATGGGACGCCCGGCTCGGCGGGTGGCGCCGGGCGCACCCGGACAGCCCCGACACCGCGCTGCGCAACCGGTCGTTCAGCGGTTACGCCGAGTACATGCGCTCCGCCGGTTTCCGGGTCGCCATCGACGACCTGCTGGCCGACGCGGCCGCGGAACCGACCGCGGTGATGTGCGCGGAGTCGGTGTGGTGGCGTTGCCACCGCAAGATGATCGCCGACTTCCTGACCCTGGTCCGCGAGGTGGAGGTCGTCCACCTGATGCATGACGGGACGGTGCGACCGCACCGTCCCAGCCCCGAGGCGCGCCTGGTCGCCGGCCGGGGCGTGCTGGTCTACGACGCAGGCCAGCCCCCGCTCGGCCCGGACTGGACCTGGTGACTGCGCCGGTGAGCAGCACAGCACCCTCTGTGCCTGGTGCCCGAGGCGGAACCGGTGGCATTCGGCCCTGCCGTAGATGCCGGTGAACCTTCCGAACACGGCGTATGTGATTGCAAACATCGGAGTTGGCCATCGATCGGAGCTGCCGCCCGCGCGGTCGGACCAGGTCATGGCGACGGTGCGAAACACCGCTGCCGTCGGTTCTCCAAGCTCCGGCGTGGTCGAATGGGTCATGCTTTTCCGCCAGCTCGAGTACTTCGTGGCACTCGCGCGGGAGCGGCACTTCGCCCGCGCCGCGAGCGCCTGCTACGTGTCCCAACCAGCGCTGTCCGAAGCCATCCGCAAGCTCGAACAGGAGCTGAAGGTGCCGCTGGTCCGGCGTGGGCGCAGCTTCGAAGGCCTCACCCCCGAAGGCGAGCGGCTCGTGCTGTGGGCGCGGCGCATCCTGGCGGATCACGACGCGCTCAAGCAAGAGGTGGCGGCCCTGCAGACCGGTCTCACCGGCGAGCTCCGGCTCGGGGTGATCCCGGCTGCCGCGAGCACCGTCGCGCTGCTCACCGATCCCCTCTGCGCCGAGCACCCGCTGGTGCGCGTGCAGCTGGAGACGAGCCTGCGATCCTCGGAGATCGTCGAACGGATCCGCCGCTTCGAGCTGGACGCAGGGATCATCTACCCGGACGGGCCGAACACCACCGGCCTCGTGGTCACCCCGCTGTACGAGGAGCAGCACGTGCTCATCGCCAGCACCGAACTGCTCACCGGCCAAGCGGAGACCATCAGCTGGTCGGACGCGCTGGAACTGCCGATGTGCCTGCTCACCGAGGGGATGCGCGGCCGCCAGCTCATCGACGACGCGCTGGCCACCCAGGACCTCGCGGTGACGCCGCAGCTCGAGGCCGACTCCGTGGTCGCGCTGCTCGCGCACGTCGGCACCGGCCGGTGGGCGAGCATCATTCCGCAAACCTGGATCCGAACCCTGCGGCCCCCGGTCGGTACGCGCGTGCTGCGGCTGGAGAACCCGTCCGTCACTGCTGAGATCGCGCTCGTCACCAGCGCGGTGGAGCCCGGCTCGGTGCTGGCCCGCGCGTTGGTGCAGGTCGCGCGGAACGTCCGCGTCTACGACGCGCTCAGCAGCGATCCACGCCCCGCATCCGGCTGACGATCAACCACGCCTATCGAGCAGTCAGAACCGCATCTTGGGATGCCCCCGGCGTGCGAATACGACGAGGTGCACGGCTTCAAGTACTGGGACAGCGCGACCTGCTCGGCTTCGTCGACTGCACCGAGAATCCCGGCGGCGCGACGGCTCGGACGGCGGTGAGTTCGAGGTCATCGGCCCGCCTGAACTCACGGCCGCCGTGGCGCACCTGGCCCGCCGCTACGCCCGCGCAGCGACCGACGAAATCACCAAGAGGCCCGCACGCCGATGAGCGAAGCGGGCATTGATGTCGGTGGCAGTCCGCATCGGGAGAGGTAGAGGATCCGGCGACGACGACGGCGGCGGCGTCGTCGGTGAACGGGCCGAAAGTATGAGGTGCCATGCCGTTGTCTCGGTCGATCGGTTGATCTTTGCTGCCACTTCGGCCGATACGGCGGACTCCTCGGATGGATAGCGTCGATCGGGTCAAGGGCGATACCAGGATTGAGGCGGATCATGATGACGTTTCCGGCCACCGCGAGCCGTGATCACGAGCTGGGGCTCAACGCGACTCGACGTGCTCGCGCGCTCACCGAACCGATGCTGCGGGATCTCGTCGACCGGCTCGGTCCGTCGCTGGCGCGTATCGGCAGATACCACTTCGGTTGGCGCGCAGGGGGTTCCTTCACCGGGGGCAAGGCCATCCGGCCCACCTTGGCCCTGCTCGCGGCGGAGGCGGTCGGTGCCGTGGCAACGGATGCGTTGCCCGCGGCTGCCGCCGCCGAACTCGTGCACAACTTCAGCCTGATCCACGACGACATCATCGACAACGATGAACTGCGACGCGGCCAGCCGGCGGTGTGGAAGGAGTATGGGGTTCCGGCGGCGATCCTGATCGGTGACGCGCTGCACTCCGAGGCGTTCGGGATCCTGCTCAGCGGAGGCGGCCCCAACGCCGCTGCGGCGGCTGCGCGCCTTGCCGCCGCCATGCGGGAGGTCGTCGTGGGGCAGGTCGAGGACCTTCGGTTCACCGAGCGGCCGTGGACGGGCGAGCAGGCGGTGAGCATCGCCGAGTACCAGGCGATGGCCGAAGCCAAAACCGGTGCGCTGCTGGCCTTCTCCGCCTCGGCCGGTGCCTTGCTGGGCGGTGCTGACGCTGCGGCTGCGGACTGCTTCGACCGTCTCGGGCGCCATCTGGGCCTCGCGTTCCAGTGCACCGATGACGTGCTCGGCATCTGGGGCGATCCAGCGAACACCGGCAAGCCAGTCTTCGGGGACCTGCGCGAGGCCAAGCGGACGCTGCCGGTGATCGCTGCGCTGACCGCCGAGGCGCCCGCGAGCTCGCGGCTGGGGGCTCTACTCGGGCGCGGCGTGCGCACCGACTCGGGCCTGCGACTAGCGGCGGAGCTCATCGAGGAGGCTGGTGGGCGTGAGTTCGCCGAGCGGGAAGCTGCCAGGCAGCTTGCCGGGGTCGACGACTGCCTCGCCTCGCTGTCGATGCCCGTTGAGATCCGCGCTTCCTTCGACGCACTGGCCCATTCGCTGATCGGGAGGATCAAGTGACCGGGCCCCGCAGCAGCATGAGACGTAGTACCCCGTCATTGTCCAAAAGCTGCCACCAAATCCTAAAAGGACGATGATCGCGACGTAGGTCGGAGTGCTGCCCGAATGCATTCCAGACCGGCGCGTGGATCCTGCCGGATGAACGCCCGCTCCCGGCCGGACCGGAATCCTTCCTCGACGCCGGCGAGCCATCCATCTACTTCGGCTGGGTAGTTCCGCCCGCTTGCGCGGCATGGGCGAATCCGGGGAGAACATCAGCCAAGTAGTGGTGGAAGCGGCCCGCGCTCTCGGTCACCGCGCGATCATCTCCCGCCAGTGGGCCGACCTGGTACTGGCAGACGATGGGGCCGACTGCATCTTGATCGGAGAGAACCAACCACCACGCGTTGTCCGGCCGGATCGCCGCAGCCCAGCGCCACGGCGGCGCGGGCACCACCACAACGGTCGCGCGAGCCGGATCACCCCAGACCGTGCTTCCCCAGCAGTGCGACCAGAACTACTGGGCAGGCCGCGTCGACCAGCTCGGCATCGGGGTCGCCCACACCGGCAGCGCATGCCCACCATCGACTCGCTGGCCAACTCGCTCAGCAGCGTCCTGGAACCCGCGACGGCCGCGCCCTCTCTCGCCGCCGCGATCAGCACCGACGGTACGCCGACCGCCGCACGACACCTGATGGCCCCGCCGGACGCCTAAGGCCCAACTTCACCTCGCACTGGCCAGCGGCGGATCGTCTCGGTCGATTGCGTTCTCCGATCGCCGTCCGGCGGGCGAGTTCCGCAGATGGCGGTGTTTTGCCTGTTCACAGGCATTTTCGGGGCTCGCCAGGTCCGGCGGGTGGCAGCGGTCGTTCACCGGCCGTATACGAATCGCTGTTGCACTGAGCCGCGTTCGGCGGGAGCCCGTCGAGAGAGGCGAAAGGTGCGCAGTGAGCCGTATTGAACTGCAGGGTCTGAGCCGCCGATTCGGGTCGGTCACCGCCGTGAACGACGTCTGGCTGGATGTTGCCGACGGGGAGTTCGTGGTGCTGCTGGGCCCTAGCGGCTGCGGCAAGTCCACCCTGTTGCGGATGATCGCCGGCCTGCTGCCGCCGACCGGGGGACGGCTGCGGCTCGCGGGCGCCGACATCACCGACGTCCCGCCGCAGCAGCGCGACCTCGCTATGGTCTTCCAGAGCTACGCCCTCTACCCGCACCTGTCCGTGGCCCGCAACATCGGCTTCCCGCTGCGGGCCCGGCGCTGGTCCCGGGCCGACATCCGCGCGAAGGTCGCCGAGGTGGCCGCCACCCTCGACCTGGTTGAGCTGCTCGACCGCAAGCCGCGCGAACTCTCCGGTGGTCAGCGGCAACGGGTGGCGTTGGGCCGGGCGTTGGTCCGCGACCCAGGCGCGTTCCTGATGGACGAGCCACTGTCCAATTTGGATGCCAAGCTGCGGGCCAGCACCCGTGCGGAGATCTCCGCACTGCACCGGCGATTGGGCGCGACGATGGTCTACGTTACCCACGACCAGGTCGAGGCGATGACTATGGCAACCCGGATCGCCTTGCTCGACGGGGGAAAGCTGGAACAGGTCGGCACCCCGGCGGAGGTCTACGACGAACCGGCCTCGGTGTTCGTCGCCCGGTTCCTGGGCTCGCCTGCCATGAACCTGCTGGACGTCAACGTGCGTGCCGAAGGCGGCGCGCTCACGGCTCGGGCCACCGACGTCGAGCTCGGATTGGGCATCGATGGCGAGATGCCCGAGCGCGAGGTGGTGCTCGGTGTGCGGCCAGAGCACCTCCGCCCGGCCGGGTTGGCGGAACCCGGCATCCGCGCAGCGGTCACCGCGGTGGAGAACCTAGGCAGCGAGGAAGTCGCCCTCTGCGAGGCCGCTGCCCGCTCGATCTGCGTGCGCGGACCCCGTCCGCTGGGCCTGCGGCCTGGCGACCGGGTGAACCTGACCACCCGCCCCGAACACCTGCATCTCTTCGACCCCGGCAGCGGCCGCAGGCTGGCCTGGCGGCCTGCCCCGGTCGCCGCAGGCGTTTGATTTCCCATCAGAACAAGGAGAATCCGATGAAAAAGTCCCTCGCCGCAGCGGGCGCGGCGACGGCTCTCTTGCTGGCCGCCGCCGGCTGCGGGCTCGGCACCACCGACACCCCGACGGCGGTGGGCCGGGCTCCGGAGCTGGCCCCCGACCAGAAGGTCTCGATCGTCTTCGAGAGCTACAACTTCGGCCAGGCCGGCGCCTGGACCGACACCTTCAACGAGCTGATCGACGAGTTCCAGAAGACCCATCCGAACATCACGGTGACCGCGCAGAAGCCCCAGGGCAACAGCTCGAACCCGGCCACGGACACGATTCCCAGCCTGCAGAGCCAGCTGACCGCGGGTAAGCCGCCGGACGTGGCGCAGCTCGGCTTCAGCGACCTGGACTTCGCCGTCAACCAGCTCGGTGCCGCGCCGCTGGACGATCTGGTCGGCAAGGACGAGGTGCAGCGGAACTTCGACGGATCGCGACACCCGTACGCCCCGACCGCGCGGGCACTCGGCGACTGGAACGGCAAGACCTACGGCGTTCCGTTCGTTTTCTCCACCCCGACGCTCTACGTCAACCAGGACCTCTTCGCCGCCGCCGGGCTGGACCCGGCAAGACCGCCGGCGACCTGGGACGAGGTGCAGCAGGCGGCGCTGGCAGTCAAGGAGCACACCGGCAAGGACGGTGCCTACGTCGACTGCATGACCAAGGCGTCCAAGGACTGGTGCTTCCAGGCACTGGTGCGTTCCAACGGCGGCCGGGTGATCGCCCAGGACCGTAGTTCCCTCTCCTTCGCTGAGGCGCCCGCGGTCGAGGCCGTGCAGAGCATGCAGAACATGGTGCGCTCCGGCGCGATGCCCAACCGCACCCAGATGCAGGCGGTGGATGCCTTCGCCCGCGGGGAGCTGGGCATGATCCTCGAATCCAGCGCCACGCAGGGCAACTTCCTCAAGGGCGCCGCTGGGAAGTGGCGGCTGGGAGCGGCCCCGATGCCGGGGTTCCAGGGCAAGCCGACGGTGCCGACCAACTCGGGCGCGGCGCTGTTCGTGTTCTCGCACTCGCCCGAGAAGCAGCGGGCCAGCTGGGAACTGATGAAGTTCCTGACCAGCGAGCAGGCCTACACCAAGATCGCGAGCAAGATCGGTTACCTGCCGCTGCGCACCGGACTTGTCGACGATCCGAACGGGCTCAAGTCGTGGGCCGACAAGAACCCCTACCTGAAGCCGAACCTGACGCAGCTGGCCAACATGGAACCGTGGGTGTCCATGCCCGGCCCCAACTACCTGCAGATTCGCGACGGCATGATGGAGGCAGTCGAGAGCTCGGTGTTCCAAGGCGCGGACGCCGCGACCGCGCTGCGGGCCAAGCAGGCCGAGGTGTCCAAGCTGCTGCCGGGTGGTGGCAGATGACCCGACCAGACCTCACGCTCGTGCAGCTCAGCGACACCCACCTGCGGCCGGCGGACGGCTTGATGCACGGTGTCGTCGACACAACGGCGAACCTGACCACGGCCGTCGAGATGGTCGAGAACTCCGAGGCCGACGTGGCGGCGCTGCTGCTCACGGGTGACCTCGCCGACGACGGAGACCCGGCGGCGTACCGCAGGCTGCGCAGCATCGTCGCGCCTGCCGCACGCCGGCTCGGCGCCGAAATCGTCTATGCGATGGGAAACCACGACGAGCGCGCGGCGTTCCGCGCCGAGCTGCTCGACCAGCATCCCGCGACGGGCGACTGCGACTCGGTGTCCACGGTGGACGGTCTTCGGGTGGTGGCGGTGGACAGCAGTGAGCCCGGCCACCACGATGGTCACCTGTCGGACGCGCAACTGGACTGGCTGGCTGGCGTGCTGGCCACCTCGGCCCCCTCGGGCACCGTCCTGGTCAGCCACCACCCGCCACTGCCCTCGCCGGTGCCGACGGTGCACCTGCTCCGGTTGCGCGGCGCGGACCGGCTGGCCGAGGTGCTCAGGGGCACCGATGTGAGGCTGATCGTGAGCGGGCACGCGCACCACACCGGGTGCGGTGCGCTGGCCGGAATCCCGGTTTGGGTGGGCCCAGCACTCGCCTACGGCGTGGCCGCGGTCCCGCCCAGGGGCCGGCTGCGCGCCGGAGCGGACGCCGGGTTCAGCCGCATCGACGTGTTCGGCGACCAGATCGTGGCCACCGCGGTCCCGCTGTCCACGGCTGACCAGGTCTACGACGTGGACGCGGCCGAGCGCCTGCGGATGGTGCACGAAGTGGTGGGGGCCTGGTGACCGGCACTTTCGTGGAGGTCTCCTCGCCGAGTGCGGCGGGCGCGGAGGCTGCGCCCGCCCCACGCCGGTCGGCGTGGAGCCGGGTGCGGCGGATCGCACCGCCGTACCTCTACTTGGCGCCTGCCGTCGCGCTGCTCGTGTTGTGGACCTACCAGCCGCTCGCGCAGACGGCGTACCTGTCGGCGCAATCCTGGAACCTCGTGCCGACCTCGCCCATGCGGGAAGTCGGGTTCGCGAACTACGTTCGCCTGCTCACCACGCCGGAGTTGGGCGAATCGGTGCTGCGCACCTTCGCGGTGATCGCCGGGATGCTGCCGTTCACCGTGCTGATCCCGACCGTCGTGGGGTTGCTGACCCGTCATGTGCGCGGCCGCGCCGCGGCTGTCTACCGCGGCCTGGTGTTCGCGCCGATGCTCGTCGCGCCGGTCGCCGGGGCCGCGGTCTGGCAGTGGTTGCTCGATCCGACCGCCGGTGTGGTCAACCGGCTGCTCGGAACCGAGCTGAACTGGATCAACACCACCGGGACCGCGCAGTTGGTCATCATCGTGATCACTGGGTGGCATTTGGTCGGGTTTGCCGCGCTGGTCGTCTCCGCCGGGCTGACCGGGATCAACCCGGACTACGCGGCAGCGGCGCAGGTCGACGGAGCCTCGCGCGGGCAGGTCACGCGGTGGGTCACACTGCCGCTGCTCTCGCCGACGCTGGCCTTCCTGGTGCTGATGACGGTGTTGCTGTCCGCGCAGTGGACCTTCCCGCTGATCGACACCCTCACCCAAGGAGGCCCGGTCGGCGCCACCACCAACGTCTACTACCTGCTGTGGGAGTACGGGTTCCGCAGCCACGACGCGGGGTTGGCCGCAGCGGCCGGGATCATCTTCTTCCTGGGATTCATCGTGCTCGCCGCATTGCTGGCGAGCCTGGCGGATCGGTTGAGCCATCATGACGACTGAACGCAGCCCGAACGACGAGCCGGTCGGCGCACGCAGCCCGGCGCAGCGGGCCCTGGGCCACTCCGCCCTCGGGTTGCTCGGCTTGTTCTGCGTGTTCCCGATCTACTGGCTCTACGCCACGTCGTTGCGCGCTCCCGGCGATGTCTACCAGCTGTCGGTGCTGCCGTGGCCGCTGTCCACCGGCAATTACGCCGACGCGCTCGGCAAGATCGACCTCGCCGGGATGCTGCTGAACACCGCGATCGTGGCCGTGCTCAGCGCGCTGGGGCAGCTGCTGATCGCGCTGCTCGCCGCTTATGCCTTCGCGGCCTGGTCGTTCCCGTTCCAGCGGCTGCTGCACCTGATGTTCGTGGGCACCTGGCTGGTGCCGTTCCAAGCGACCATGCTGCCCAACTACGTGCTGCTGGCCCGGTTGGGCCTGTTGGAGACGCTGGCCGGGGTGATCATCCCGACGCTGTGCTCGGCATTGGGCGTGCTGCTGCTGCGGGAGCACCTCAAGAACTTCCCGAAGGAGCTGCTCGACGCGGCGCGGATGGACGGCCGGTCATCTTGGAGTTCATTGTGGACGGTCGTGGTGCCTTCGCTGCGCCCGGTGCTTGCGGCGCTGGGCATCCTGCTGGTCATCACGGCGTGGAACGAGTACTTCTGGCCGGCTATGGTGCTGCAGCGCAGCAACGCGGTGGTGCAGCTCGGCCTGCGCAGCTTCCTCGGCACGGAGGGCAACGAGTGGGGACCGCTGATGGCCACTGCGGGACTGACCTGCCTTCCGGTGTTCGCGCTCTACCTGGTGCTGCAACGACACATCGTGAACGCGTTCGTGCGATCCGGCCTGAAATGACGCTGCGAACACGACGCGGCAGCGGGTTCTGCCATCGGGTCGCCAGTTGCGGAGCACGTCGCCTGCAGATGAATCCTCACTCCACCGCACCGGGGGGAAGGCATTCCAGGAACGCGTTCACGAGCGGGCCGTGCTCGGTGGGCCAGACGGCGTGGAGATCGAGGATGGGTACGGGGTCGACCAGCGGGACGGTGGTGGTGCGCGCGCCGGGGGAGCGGACGTCGGTGAGCCGGCCCCGCAGCGCCGAGGCGAAGCCGACAACCGGCTTGACCGCGGCGAGGATGGCCGTCGCACCCGGGTCGTCGACCTCTTCGGCGACGGTGAGCTGGATTCCGCTGGTCCGGGCGGCGGAGAAGATCGTGTCGTACATGGCCGACGACTGCTCCCGGTTGAACAGCACGCAGGGTTCCCCGGCGAGCTCGCCGAAGGGCACCCGGTCGAGACCGGCCCAGCGGTGTTCCCGGCCGACCACGGCGACCAGCGGTACGCGCAGCAGCAGGCGGCTGGTGAGGTTGGTCGCCGCCGGCTTGCCGTACACCATCGCGACGTCCAGCCGCCCGTCGGCGAGTGCCGCCAGCTGCGGGCCGGTCCGCATCTCGAACATGGTCACGTCGATCGCCGGGTGGCGGCTGTGCAACGCGGTCAGCGTGGCGGGCAGGATCCGTTGCCCGGCGGGGAAGTTGTACCCGACCCGGACAGTGCCGGCCCGACCGGCAGCGGCCGCACGCGCGGCCTGCCCCGCCCGCTCCGCCCTGGCGACGATGTCCTGCGCGAGTTCGCGGAAGGTTTCCCCGGCGGGGGTGAGCCGGACCTCGTGCGAGTTCCGAGCTACCAGCGCCACCCCGACCGAGCGTTCGAGCCGCTGCAGGTGCTGGCTCAGCGACGGCTGCGCCAGGTGCAGCCGCGCCGCGGCCCGGCCGAAGTGCAGTTCTTCGGCGATAGCTAGAAATGAGACGAGATGCCGCAGTTCCACGCCTGACCTCCCTGGGTGCCGCCACGCTATCGGGCGCTGGAGAGCGACGGATGAACAGCGGGCGACGGGCAGTGGTGGATTGGCGCCGATCGCCGTCTCCGGCCCGGTCAGCCGAGGTCGGCGAGCTTGCGCTCCAGCACCGCCCTTTCGCGTTCGTTGCCGCACATCCGCACTGCGAGTTCCAGTTCGGTGCGCGCCTCGTCGGAGCGTCCCATGCGGGCGAGCAGTTCTCCGCGAACGCTCGGCAGCAGATGCGAGTTCGACAGCACATCAGCGGCCACCAGCTCGTCCACGATCGGCAGCGCTGCAGCCGGTCCCCGAGCCATGAAGACCGCCACCGCTCGGTTCAGGTCGACCACCGGTGACGGCGCGAGCCTGCCCAGAGCCTCGTAGATGAGCACGATGCGTTCCCAGTTCGTCTCGTCGACGGACGGAGCGACGGCATGGCACTCGGCGATCGCCGCCTGCAAACCGTAGGCGCCCAGCCCCCGGCCGACCTGCGCCGCGCGGGCCAGGGCGGTTCGTCCCCGGCGGATCGCGGCGCTGTCCCAGCGGCGGCGGTCCTGCTGCTCCAGCAGCACCGGCTCGCCGTCCGGTCCGGTGCGGGCGGGGAAGCGCGCCGCGGTCAGTTCGAGCAGCGCCAGCAGGCCGTGGACCTCGGGTTCGTTCGGCACCAGCCGGGCCAGCACACGCGCGAGGCGCTGCGCCTCGCCAGCCAGGTCGAGTCGCAGCAGGTGGTCGCCGGAGCTGGCCGAGGAGCCTTCGGTGAAGATCAGGTAGACGACGCTGAGCACCGAGCCGAGCCGCTCGGCCCGCTCCTCGGCCGGTGGCACCTCGAACGGCACCCGGGCCGCCCCGAGGGTCTTCTTCGCCCGGGTGATCCGGGCCTGCACGGTCGCTGTCGGAACGAGGAACGCCTTGGCGATCTCGTCGCTTGTCAGACCGCCGACCACCCGCAAGGTGAGTGCCACCCTCGCCTCCCGCGACAGCACGGGGTGGCAGGAGATGAACACCAGCGCGAGCACGTCGTCGTCGATCTGGTCCGGATCCCACAGCACGTCCTCGGGATCCCGGGCCGGATCGGCGAGTCCGCTGCCCGAGGCGACGCCGCCCTCGCCGAGGTTGTGGGCCAGGGCGGCGTACCTCTCGTCGAGGGCGGAGCGCCGGCGGAAAGCGTCGATCGCGCGACGCCGGCCGACGGCGAGCAACCACCCTGCGGGGTTTCGGGGTACGCCGTCGCGCGGCCAGGTCACGAGCGCTTCGGCCAGCGCTTCTTGGGCGAAGTCCTCGGCCAGCGCGAAATCGCCGGTGTACCGCGCGAGTGCACCGACGATCCGCGCGGACTCGATCCGCCAGACGGCGGCGACTGCCTCACGGCCGGTGGGATCGGCCATCGCCCTTCGACCCGCTCAGAGCTGGCCGGTGGCTTCGCGCCACGCCCGCTCTCGTTTGATCCACTCGTTGTCCTGCGGGAACTCGTCGATCGTGGCGACCCGGCGGATCTCCGTTTTGAAGCCCGGGCCGGTCATCGGCGACCGCTTGGCCCACTCGATGGCCTCCTCTTTCGACGCCACGTTGAGGATGTAGAACCCGCCGAACAGTTCTTTGGTCTCGCCGTACGGGCCGTCGGTGACCACGGGCGGCTCGGAGGAGTAGTCGACGACAACGCCTTCGGCGGCGTCGTCGAGTCCCTCCGCGGCGACCAGCACGCCGGCCCGGATCATCTCATCGTTGTACTTGCCGACGGTCTCGAGCATCTCGTTGAAATCAACGTCCGCCATCCCCGCGTAGGCCTCGTCGTTGGCGCGCATGATCAGCATGTACTTCATGGTTCTGGCTCCCTGGGCCGTCCGGGTCCTTCTCGGACCCTCTCACCCCTAGGTCGAACGGATGATGTCGTGGATCGACACACCCGTAGAATTTCTTGCGAGAGTTTCCGGCAGCGTACGACTCGTCATCCGCGGAAGTCCGGTGATCATGGGTCATGCCTGCTGGTACCCGCTGGCTGCACGGGTCGGTGCGGCGCCTCGAAATCGTCCTGCGCCACCAGGTAGGACTTCAAGACCCCGGAGCGGGGGCTGTGCTGTCGGCGGGTTCGTCACGCGCTGTCCAGGGGCCCGCCCTCGGCTTTGGACGTCACCGCGTTCATGGACGCACCCCACATCCCGCGCAGGCTTCGGCTGGGGCGACCTGTGGGGGCCCCGGAATCACGATTCGGACGCGCGTGCGGGATGAGCCTCGCTCCACTCTTGATTAATTCAAGAAAATGGGCCAGACTGCGGCGCGTGCCAACGACTGCGGACCTCGAGCACCTGCTGCGCGGGGTTTCACTGCGAGTGACCCGTCCTCGGGTGGCAGTGCTGTCTGCGGTGCATGATCACCCGCACGCTGACACGGAATCGATCATCGGTGCCGTGCGCAAAGATCTTCCCAAGGTGTCCCACCAGGCCGTCTACGACGTGCTGCGCGCGCTGACCGCCGCGGGTTTGCTGCGTCGCATCCAGCCGATGGGGTCCTTGGCCCGCTATGAGGCGCGGATCGGGGACAACCACCACCACCTGGCATGCCGGTCGTGCGGCGTCATCGTCGACGTCGACTGCGCTGTGGGAGCCGCGCCCTGCTTGACTGCCTCCGATGCCCACGGCTTCACGATCGACGAGGCCGAGGTCATCTACTGGGGACTGTGCCCGGCCTGTTCCCCCGAGCCAGTTCCGGAAAAAACCCGCTGATGAGCCCGAAAGGATTCCCGTGACTGACAGCACTGACCCCGTTGTTGGCGAGGCGCAGGAGGAGAGCGCAGGCCAGTGCCCGGTCGCGCACGGACGCGCCCCGCACCCGACCGAAGGCGGCGGAAACCGCCAGTGGTGGCCGAACCGGCTCAACGTGAAGATCCTCGCGAAGAACCCGCCGGTGGCCAACCCGCTGGGCGAGGAGTTCAACTACGCCGAGGCGTTCAAGGCCCTCGACCTGCCCGCCGTCAAGCGGGACATCGAAGAGGTGCTGACGACCTCGCAGGACTGGTGGCCGGCCGACTTCGGGCACTACGGTCCGCTGATCATCCGGATGGCGTGGCACAGCGCGGGCACGTACCGCATCAGCGACGGCCGCGGTGGTGCCGGTGCCGGTCAGCAGCGCTTCGCGCCCCTGAACAGCTGGCCGGACAACGTCAACCTCGACAAGGCCCGCCGCCTGCTGTGGCCGGTCAAGAAGAAGTACGGGCAGAACATCTCGTGGGCCGACTTGCTGATCCTGGCCGGCAACGTCGCCCTGGAGTCGATGGGCTTCGAGACTTTCGGCTTCGCCGGTGGTCGCGAGGACGTCTGGGAGCCCGACGAGGACGTGTACTGGGGCCCCGAGACCACGTGGCTCGGCGACGAGCGCTACACCGGTGACCGGGACCTCGAAAAGCCGCTGGCGGCGGTCCAGATGGGCCTCATCTACGTCAACCCGGAGGGCCCGAACGGCAACCCGGACCCGATCGCCTCGGCCCGCGACATCCGCGAGACGTTCGGCCGCATGGCGATGAACGACGAGGAGACGGTCGCGCTGATCGCCGGTGGTCACACCTTCGGCAAGACCCACGGCGCGGCGCCCGACAGCAACCTCGCGGCCGACCCCGAGGCCGCCCCGCTGGCGGAGCAGGGCCTGGGCTGGAAGAACTCCTTCGGCGCCGGAAACGGAGCGGACACCATCACCAGCGGTCTCGAGGTCACCTGGACCTCGACGCCGACGAGGTGGAGCACCAACTTCCTCTGGAACCTCTTCAGTTTCGAGTGGGAGCTGACCGAAAGCCCGGCCGGCGCGAAGCAGTGGAAGCCGAAGGGCGGCGCGGGCGAAGGCACGGTGCCGCACGCCCACGACTCGTCGAAGCGGATCGCGCCGAGCATGCTGACGACCGACCTCGCGCTCCGGTACGACCCGATCTACGAGCCGATCGCGCGGCGGTTCATGGAGAACCCCGAAGAGTTCGCGGACGCCTTCGCCCGGGCGTGGTTCAAGCTGACCCACCGGGACCTGGGGCCGAAGTCGCTCTACCTCGGCCCGGAGGTGCCGGAGGAGACCCTGCTGTGGCAGGACCCGCTCCCGGCGGTCGACCATGAGCTCATCGGTGCCGAGGACATCGCCGACCTGAAGGCCAAGATCCTCGACTCGGGTCTGGACATCTCGCAGCTGGTCTCCGCCGCGTGGGCGTCGGCCTCGACGTTCCGCGGCAGCGACAAGCGCGGTGGCGCCAACGGCGCGCGGATCCGCCTGGATCCGCAGAAGGGTTGGGAAGTCAACAACCCCGACCAGCTCGCGAGGGTGCTGAGCACCCTGGAGGGCATCCAGGAGTCGTTCAACGCCGCCCAGACCGGGGGCAAGAAGGTCTCGCTGGCCGACCTGATCGTGCTCGGTGGGTGCGCGGCCGTCGAGCAGGCCGCCAAGGCCGCCGGCCACGAGGTCGAGGTGCCGTTCACGCCGGGCCGCGTCGACGCCTCGTCGGAGCAGACCGACGCGGAGTCCTTCGTCGCGCTGGAGCCCGCCGCGGACGGGTTCCGCAACTACCTGGGCAAGGGCAGCCGGCTCCCGGCCGAGTACCTGCTGCTGGACAAGGCGAACCTGCTCACGCTGAGCGCGCCCGAGACGACTGTGCTCGTCGGTGGTCTGCGGGTCCTCGGCGCGAACTACTCCTCGGAACTCGGTGTCCTCACCGACACCCCGGGGCAACTGACCAACGACTTCTTCGTGAACCTGCTCGACCTGGGCATCACGTGGAAATCGACGTCGGAAGAAGCGCAGACCTTCGAGGCTCGCGACGCCTCGGGCGAGGTCAAGTGGACCGGCAGCCGCGCCGACCTCGTCTTCGGCTCGAACTCGGAGCTGCGCGCGCTCGCCGAGGTCTACGCGAGCGACGACGCGAAGGAGAAGTTCGTGCGCGACTTCGTCGCGGCGTGGGACAAGGTGATGAACCTCGACCGGTTCGACCTCGTCTGATCCCGACGTGCAGGTCGGCCCGCGCCGAGCGGGTCGCGTGCATTCAGCCCTGAGGGCTGGCGAGACCCCGTCCCTGTAGTTATCCGAGGGCGGGGTCTCGCTTCTGTAGACAACTTCTGGGGCTGCTGGTGTTCGGTTCTGCTGCGGTCTCGCTGTTCACCGTCAGGCTGCTTGCAGCCTCTTCCACCTATCTCGCCGATGCCTCGCGGGTATGCTCGCTCCGTGGCAGGGATCAACGACTTCGCCGTGCGGGTTCCGTCGCCTCTCGTTGAGTTGCGAGACGAGACGTTGGATCGGTGCGGCATTCGCCTGTACATCAAACGTGACGACCTTATTCACCCTGATATCCCTGGCAACAAATGGCGTAAACTAAAGTACAATATTGCAGCCGCCAAAGAACAGAACGCGACGAGCTTGCTTACCTTCGGCGGAGCCTATTCGAATCACATCCGCGCCACGGCGGCGGTTGGGCACTATTTTGATTTCCGCACTATCGGGATCATTCGAGGCGAAGAACATCTTCCGCTCAATCCTTCGCTGGATTATGCCGCCAGCATGGGAATGCGCCTCTCGTATCTAGATCGTGCCAGCTACCGCAATAAGACTTCGCCAGAAGTGCTCAATGAGCTTCGCGATACGTTCGGTGAATTCTACTTGATACCGGAAGGGGGCAGCAATGAGCTCGCGCTGGCGGGTTGCAAGGAACTGCCGCATGAGATAGGAATCAATTTTGATGTAATATGTTGTGCGTGCGGAACGGGTGGGACATTGGCGGGGATAGCGGCAGGGCTCAAGCCGGGCCAGCGTGCGCTGGGTTTCTCGGCTCTAAAGGGTGGGGATTTCTTGCGCAATGACATAGCCAGCCTCCAAAGGCGAGCCTTTGGCGGAGACACGGGCAATTGGTCGATAGAATGCGAGTTTCACATGGGCGGCTATGCTCGCCGTAACCATGAGCTGGATGATTTTATTGATTCTTTCGAACGCAGCCATAAGTTGCGCCTTGACTGGATATACGTCGCGAAGATGATGTACGGAATCTTTTCATTGGTGGAGATGGGAAGGTTTTCGCGGGGCTCGACGTTGGTTGCTGTCGTCACGGGCTAACCATGTCGTAGGCGTTCGACGTCTTATACGCGTCGATGGTAAGCGCGTTGCGCATTCTTTCCGGTGTCCGCCTCTTGTCAAGTCAATTCCCATTCGCCGCTATTGACTGAAAAGTCACGACCGAATCCCAGCCACATGCCGCGCATTTGTCGTCCGCTAGGGTCGATAATGAGTTGTAGTGCGCCATAGTATGAAGCTCCCTTGTAGTATCCTGTGGGCGACGTCGTTTCGTGCCAGGTCCCGGTGGCTACGGGATTTTTTAAGGCTAGCTCAAGTTGAAGGCGTGACCCAGTGCTGTGTGGCACGTTCTGGGCAATAAGTCTGTTTCCCTCCTGGCGCAACACTACATAGTGTTCGTCGGTAAATTCTCCATTCCGGCCGGTACTCGGGTAGGCATAGCGACTGTGCCAGATGCCGCTAAACCCTGCTTCTCCGAATGTAAATGGCGACCGCGAGAATCAATCAGCCGGAAACCCCGCCACCGGTTCCGTGGCTGGGGTACCGGACCCGCGCGGTACTCGGAGACACCGACACCGGCGGTGCCCCCGTCTCCGTGCTGCCCTTGCCGACGCTGACCGGTTTCGCCATCCACAACCCCAGTTACCTCACTGTCGGACTATGGCCTGTAGCTCCCCTGGCTACACCCGACCTGGTGCGCTTCACCGAGCAACTACCCACCTCGTGGCGATCCGGGAAGGCCCTGTTCCGTGCACTGCTGCAACGTGCTGGGCTTCCCGCTCTGGTGACGCATCCGAAGCGCCCCGAACCTTTCCGTGACCTCATGCAGCACGGGCTACGACGCTACGGCCTGCCGCTGCTGCGCCGCCTCCTGCGCGAGGGAATGCTGTTGGCAGACAACGGTCATGTCGATCCGGCTGCTCTCACTGAGGCCGTTAAGGAGGCGGAACAGCATGGACAGGTACCGAGCCTGTTGTGTGACACGCTCACCGTCGAACTTGGCCTACGCAGCCTCACTACTAGTTCACCCGTGCCAGCAGTAACCCCCGGAGCGACCGTGAACCCGACCGATCTCACCTCCAGCAATCTGCTTTACCGGTGCCCAGAGTGGTACGACGAAGTTCAGACAGACCCCTCCGGTACCGCAGTTCGCGCCGTCGAAGACCTGATAGCCGACTACGTGCCCGATGCCACCACCGTGGTGGAGTTCGGGTGTGGCACGGCAGCCGATCTCCAGCGAATGGCCACGTCTGGGGTAAGCCGCGTCGGTGTTGATCTGCAACCTGCCATGATCGCTCATGCTCGCCTACGTCACCCCGATCTTGACCTGCGCATCGGGGACATGCGAACAGCCCGGCTGACTGGCCTGCTGGGAAGTGCTGACGTGGTGGCCTGTCTGGGCAACTCGCTGGCCTACCTGCACACCGATGATGAGATCGGCGACGCCTTGGCCACGTTCGCCGCGCACCTGCATCCAGGCGGCCTGCTCGTCCTGTTCACTCCGATTCAGCCACCCGCCACTGGCGCTGCGCGGACCAGTCGCGTTGACACAGCCAGCGTGCACGGCACGGTCACGATTCGCTACGAGTGGAATCCGCAGAACCAGATCTCGACCCTGCATCGGCACTGGCTGTTGGACGACGGGCGCACCTCCACCGACGTGATCCGCCGCCGCGTGATCAGCCCTGGAGAGCTCCACAACCATCTCAACGCCGCCAGGTTCCAACACCTGGAGACGTTCGCCGACCCTGCCCGCAGAAATGAACCGGTGGACGCTCCCTCCGCGTACACCGCAGCCCGATTGATGGCGTGAGACTGCCAGGTGACGGCGTCCAAGACTTGGGTGCGGTCCAGACGCCGCCTCGTACCCGCCGGGAGTAGATCCGTCGGCTCGGGTCCACAATGCCCTATAACGCCTGATCAGAGCGCTGCTGATGGGAGGTTGAAACGGATACCCCCGATAGTTCAGGCCGGAGCGGTGTTGACTTCGGCGCATAGTTGGCAGATGTGGTCGCTGTTTTGAACGGCGCGTTCGATCCCGGACCAGGCGCCCGCGTGTTGCCAATTGTCGAGTCGGGTGCGGCACGTTTAGCGCTGACTCCGAGGGTGGGTGGGATTTTGGTGTAGGAGCAGCCGAGTTGTTCCACGCACGTGAAATACGTGTAAGATCAGCAATGTGCTGGCGGCGGGTATCGCCACGGCAAGACCAGCGCCGGACGGGCGCTGGCCAACGTCGCGGCACCGTAAGGTGTCGGCTCGCGGAACGTTTTTACACGTTGCGTGAACGGGAGTCAGTCCTCGTCGAGGAGACGGAGGACGAGACCGGGGTGCGGCTTGGGGCCGAACGAAGTCGACTTGCGCGGCAGCCTCAAGCCCGCCGTGGCGGCGTTCTGGAGATCCGCCTGCCGCGGTGGCGCGACCAGCACGGCGATGCCACCGAACTCCTGGACCTGGCGCACCGCCCTGGTTGGGCTGTCCTCGTAGTGGACGTCCTCGGGCGAATCCGGTACACCCCAAAGCGTTTCGATCACAGCTGCGTGCAGGACGGTGAGCTGCATCCGGCGAAGTGCCGCTGGAACCCGGCGCAGTTCTTCGGCCACGAAAGCCTGGTGCGGGTCGATCAGCAGGCAGCAGGAACGCTTCGCGCCCGGTCACCAGCACGAAGGCGATTGCGTGCTGGGCGTTTTGCCGGAGCACGCGCAACCATTCGATGAGGCCGCCCCGCAACCTGGCTATCCGGAACCGGGTCGCCGCCGAGTTCAGGGCTGCTGTCGGATTGACGTGCGGCAGGAGGCGGTGGACCGGGGAAAGCGCCATCGGGCTGCGCTGGACGTCGACGAGCAAGCCGGAGATGTAGTCCCACGGGCCCGCGCCGCGACCATCGGCGTGGAGGCAGCGGCGGAGCTGCCGGGCCGCGACCCAACGATGGTGCCCGTCGGCGAGGAAAGCCGGGATGCGGCTGAGCTCGGTCGTGATGTCAGAGTGCGCCGCTTGGTCAGTGATGCGCCACAACCGGTGCCGTTGTCCGTCCGAGGCGAGGACTTCCGACGCCGGCGTGCGCCGGGTCGCTGCATCGAGGTGTGCTGCGGTGCGCCCACCGCCCGAGTAGCCCAGCAGCAAGGGCTCGAGGTTCAGCCGACCGACCTCCAGGACCCGGCCAATACCGTTGGCGCGACTGGGAATGACGTCCTCGTGCGGCAACAGGCGGCTGTCCAGGTGGACGGCCGCGAGCAGCCCGCGCTGGGCCCCGCGCGGCCCGGTCTGTTCGTAGGCGTACAGGGCGCGGGCGGGCTCGCGCACCAGCGCGCCGCTTCGTTGCCAGGACCGCAGGACGCTCGCTGCTTCCTCCGCCGACCCGTCCCAGGCACCGGCATGTTGATCCCAGGGCGTGGCGTAGCGCCCGGCCAGATCTCGCAGACGCTCAGGCGCGACGCGCCAACCGCGGAAGGGGGCTAGGCCGACCCCGTTGGTGCTTGGGCGGGCTGGGTTCATCGCGCCGACTACTGGCAATTGGGTCGTCTCCTCGGCGTCCGCTTCTTCGTCGAGCTCCGCATCGTCAGCGGAATTCTCTCGCTGTGCCGAGGCGAGCGCGAACAGGCCCGCGATCGCGCGTGCGGTGGTCATCACGAGAACGGCGGCGGCGACCGGCATCAGGCCGACCAGCGGTCCCGCGAGCAGCGGGCCTGCGGATTGACCGATGAGGAGGAAGCTGCTGGCCGCGCCGACGGAGGAACTCCTGCACTCCTCCGGAGCATGTCTGCTGAAGTGCAGGAACAGCGACTGTGCGCGTGCGGCGAAGCAGAACCCATGCACCACGCGCAGCGGGATCAGGGCGACGGGATCCAGGGGGAGGCTGAGGGCCGCGATGCTCACGGCGCATCCGCCGGCGGCGATCGCGAAGGTACGAACGGGTCGGACCGTGCGGTCGTGGTGCTTGTCCCACCAGAACGAGCCGACCAGGCTCAGGAATCATGAGTCATGAACTCTGCCCCCCTTTTGCGGTCGGAGTTCCCCGGCAACCCCAGGAGTTTCCGGATCCGGGGAGTGCCGATCTGATCCGGGATCCCGGCGCGGGATCCGACTCAGGAACGTGCCGGTTGTTTGTTCGGGATGAGGCGCGTGAAAAAGAGCGAGATCCCAGCGATGACTGCGAGCACCGCGTCGGCCGCGCGCAGAGCCTGTACCCGCGCGGCGGCGTTCTCCGCCACGATCGCGGAAACGGTGCTGGACGGTAATCCGGTCGTCGCGAGGGCCTGTTCCAGGTCGGCGTCGGACAGGAAAGGGACACCGCTGACGAGCTCGACCGTGGCTTGGGAGGTCACCTGAGGTGGCACGCTCGGGTTCTGGCCGATGCCCTGCAGGAACGACATGGTCAAGGCGGCGATGAGCACCGAACCGGCCAGCGCGGTGCCGACCGACACGCCGAGGTTCGTGGAGGTGTTTTGGAGGCCACCGACCTCGCCGGTCCGTTCGTCCGGGACTGCGGAAACGGTCACGCTACCCAACTGCGAGGCTAGCGAGCCGATGCCGAGCCCGGCCAACAGCATGGGCACGGTCGTGATTTCGGGACCTGCGCCGAGCTCGAGTGCCGCCAGCAACGCCACCAGCCCGCCGAAGAGGGCGAACAGGCCCCACTGCACCACACGACGTGGTGACGCATCCGGCCATGCCTTCGGGATGCCGACCGCGGCGATGAGCAGGGTTATCGACAGCGGCAGGAGCCGCACGCCGGTCTGCAGGGCGGTGAGTCCGAGCGAAACGGACAGGAACAGGGGAACGATGAAGAACAGTCCGGCCTGCAGGAGGAACTGGAAGAAGAAGATCGCCAGCCCTCCACGAAGCTGCCGATTGCGCAGCATCGCGGGGTCGACGAGCGGCTCGAGGCCGTGCGTCACGCGCCTGCGCTCCCAGGCGAGAAACACCCAGAACACGAGCCCGCCTGCCAAGATCAGCCAGATGGTGGCGGAGATGCCCAGCAGAGCCGGTGTGTCCGGCTTGGGTGCCACCCATCCCCAGCTGCTCGAACGCAACACCGCGTAGACGACCAGCCCGAGGCCCGCAGCGGACAGCGCGGTGCCCACAAGATCGAGTACCTGGCGGCGGTGCGGCGGTGCGTCCTCCACGCGGCGCGCGAGGAGAAGGATCACTATCACGATCACGACCTCACCGGCGAAGACCCACCGCCACGAGAAGTACGTGGTCACGAGGCCACCGATGAGCGGCCCCACGGCTACGGCTATCGCGCCGGCGGACGCCACGAGCCCGTACGCCCGCGGGCGCTGGGCCTGCGGGAAGTTCGCCGCCACGAGCGCGACGATCGCCGGCATGATGAGCACGGCGCCCAGCCCTTCCAGCAACGACCAACCGAGGATCAGCACTCCCAGGCCGGGGGCGAGCGAGGTGGTCAGGGAGCCGCACCCGTAGATCACGCAGCCGGCGGTGAACGCACGGCGTCGGCCGATCAGCGTGCCGATCTTGCCGCCGGTGATCATGAACATCGCCATGACCAGGGCGTAGAGCGTGATGGCGGTCTGGATGCCGCTCACCGTCGTACCGACGTCCTCGGCGACCGTCGCGATGGACACGTTCATCACCGAGGTGTCCAGCGTCATCAGGAACTGCCCGACTGCCAGAGTTCCCAGCACCGTCCCGCCGCTGGTGCCTCTCCTCACCTGCATACGGCCATCCTCTGCGGAGGACGACGTTTCGGCAGCGCGGCTGCTGACCGCTTGATCGTCGCCAGCGGCACAACGCAGCGCCAAATCGCGGTCGTGCAGTAACCCGTTTATCGTGTTGCGGCCGGTGTGGACATCCGTCTGACGGGCTCCCGTCGAAGCGATTTACTAACTTCAATAGTGGCCCGATTGGCCGGATGCCGTGGGATTCCGGTCTCGTGTCGATCGCCACTACGGTGAATAGTCGAAACACCGCGGATCGGAGTCGGCCGTTCGTTCGACGTGCGTCCGGGCTCCTACTTTCCGCGGGGCTCGGCCGGTCTGCGGACCGGCAGGCGCAGCCCCTTGAGCGCCAAGGCGTTGACGGCGACGATGACGCTGGAGCCCGACATCGACAGGGCGGCGATCTCGGGGCGGAGCATGAGCCCGAACGTGGGTTCGAAGACGCCTGCGGCGATGGGGAGGGCGATCGCGTTGTAGCCGATCGCCCAGCCCAGGTTCTGACGCATCTTCCGCAGAGTGCCCCGGCCGATGCGCAGTGCCGTTGGGACGTCGAGGGGGTCGGACCGCATCAGGACGACTTCCGCGGTTTCGATGGCCACATCGGTCCCGGCGCCGATGGCGATCCCGAGGTCTGCCTGGGCCAGTGCGGGCGCGTCGTTCACCCCGTCGCCGACCATCGCCACCCTGCGGCCGGTGCGCTGCAGCTCGGCGATCTTGAACGCTTTGTCGCTCGGGAGCACGTCGGCGATGACGGCGTCGATGTCCAACCGCCCCGCGATCCGCTGCGCAGTCGCCTGGTTGTCCCCGGTGAGCATGACGACCTCGGCACCCAGGGCGTGGAGCTCGGCGATGGCGGCCGTCGAGGTTTCCCGAGGCGCGTCGGCGATGCCAATCAGCCCGGCCGCGCGTCCGTCGAGGGCTGCGATGACGACGGTGCGACCGGAACCGGCCAGCCGTTCGCGGCGTTCGGCCAGCATCCCCAGGTCGATGTCCTCGCGCTGGATGAGGCGCTGGTTGCCGACCACCACGCGCCGGTTCGCCACCCGGGCGATGGCGCCGTGACCGGGGACGTTCTCGAACTCCTCGGCGAGCACGCTGTCCAGGCCCCGTCGTTCCGCGTGGCGGACGATGGCGTCGGCGAGAGGATGCTCGGATTCGTGTTCCACCGCGGCGACCAGGCGCAGCAATTCGTCCTGGTCGCGGCCATCGGTGATCACGTCGGTGACCTCGGGCTCGCCCTTGGTCAAGGTGCCGGTCTTGTCTAACACCACCACCTCGATGCGGGCCGCGGTTTCGACGGCGACCGCATTCTTGAACAGCACGCCCCGCTTCGCGCCGAGTCCGGTACCGACCATGATCGCGGTTGGGGTGGCCAGGCCGAGTGCGTCGGGGCAGGTGATGACCACGACGGTGATGGCGAACAGGATCGCGACGCTGAACGTGCTTCCCGAGAGCAGCCATGCGGTCAGGGTGGCGGCACCGCCGAGCAGGGCCACGAACACTAGCCAGAACGCCGCCCGGTCGGCCAGTTTCTGCCAGGGAGCCTTGGAGTTCTGCGCCTCCTGGACGAGCTTCACGATCTGTGCCAGAGCAGTGTCGGCGCCGACTTTGGTGGCCTGCACCCGCAAGGTGCCGTTGATGTTGATCGTCGCCCCGACGACCTCGACACCGGGGGACTTGTGCACGGGCAGGCTTTCTCCGGTGACCATCGACTCGTCGACCTCGCTGTCGCCGTCGATGACCACACCGTCGACGGCGATCTTGGCGCCCGGGCGGACCAGCAGCAGATCGCGCACTTCGATCTCGGCGGTCGGCACTTCAACGGGTTCCCCGTCCCGCAGGACCAGGGCCTTGGGCGGGGCGAGGTCGAGCAAGGTCCGGATCGCGTCGTTCGCGCCGCCGCGCGCCCGCATCTCGAACCAGTGTCCGAGCAGCACGAACGCGGCGAGCACGGTGGCCGCCTCGTAGAAGACCTCCCCGCCGCCGGTGAGCGTGATCACCAGTGAGTACAGCCAGCCCGCCCCGATGGCCACCGCGACCAGCACCATCATGTCCAAGGTGCGGGCCCGCAGCGCCCGGACGGCGCCGTCGAAGAAGATCCAGCAGGAGTAGGAGATCACCGGCAGGCTCAGCAGCAACGCCCACACGTCCTGCCGCAGCCCGAACGGCGTAGGCACGTGCAGCCCGAAGACCTCGGTCCCGATCGGGGACCAGATCACGATCGGGATCGAGAACAACAGCGCCACCAGGAACCGGTCGCGCATGTCGGCGACCATTTCCGCCATCGACGTGCCCCCGTGGCCGCCGTGCCCCATCGCTTCGTGCGGTGAGCGCGCCTCCGCGGCGGCATGGTCTTCTTCCGGTAGGACGGCAGTTCCTGCGTGCGCATCCTGACTGGGCGGGTCAGGTTCTTGCATCGGGTCGCAGATGTGGTGCGGTACGGATTGGCCTGCGCAGTGGTAGCCGCAGTCCCGCACCCAACGGCGCAGGTCGCCCACATTCGTGCGGGACGGGTCGAAAACGACTGTCGCCGTCTGGGCCACCGGGTTGACCTCGATGCTGCGGACCCCGTGCTGCCGCCCCAACCGGGCGGCGATGACATTCTGCTCAGAGGCCCACAGCAGCCCGCGCACGTCCAACACGGCAGTGCTGGACTCCTTGCGTCCGTGCAGGTGTGTGCCGTTCACTGGAATACCCCCGTCGACCAGTGTCGACCGAGCTCGCTGTCGTGTCCACGCGGCCGGCCCCTGCCCCGCCACCGTTGGCGGCGGACGAACGGCGGAGTTTACCGTGATATCGCTGCAGCCTTCCGCCGTGCGGACCGTTCCTGAAAATCAGCCGACGATCCGGCGGGCGCGGATCTGGAACGGATTTCCGGTGCCGTCGCCGTAGAAGACGAGATCGCCGGGCTGCAGCTGTTCCTTCGGCGCCGGTCGTCCTACCGTCCACTGTGTCCTGCTGCTCGGCGGGATCGAGATTCCCGCCTGCTTGTAGGCCCACTGCGTCAGACCTGAGCAGTCGAATGGCGTCGGCCCCTTCGAACCCCATTCGTACTCCGAGCCGCGCTTGGACAACGCGGCTTGCAGCGCGGTGTCGGCCGCGCCGGGCGGACCAAGGTAGGAGCCGGTGTCCGGCCGCTGCAGGCGTTTCCGGTCGGAGTCGTCGAGTCCGTTGAGCGCCCGGCGAACCTCCTTGATCTGCCCGTCGAGATCCTTCTTGCGCTGCCGGACCTCGCCCAGGAGCCGCGCCGCTTCGTCGGTTGCCTGTTACGCGCTGAGGTCGGTGTGCTCTCCCATGCCCAACGACCGGCGCAGCGCACGCACGTGCCGGTTGAGTTCTCATTTGGCGCGCGCCGGATCGTCCCGCTCCACGGTGCTGATCCGGTCCGCCGCCGCGCGTTCCGACGTCCGCGGTGATCTCGGCCGACCACAGCGGGCGGGCGGCTGCGCGCAGTTCCTGCTCGGCCTCGCCGGGATTGCCCAACAACTGGTAGGTGACCGAGTACAACCGCGCCGGACCATCTTCCAGGTCGGTGCTGGCGAAGGTGTCCGGATCATCGCCGAACAGCCCGACGGAGCCGCGCCACTTGTTGCGGATGGCCGTGGTGGGCGACAGGACGAGCGTGCGTTCGCCGAGGCGGCGGGCCAGTTCGAGCCCCACGAGGGTCTTGCCGGAACCTGGCGGCGTGCACACATGCCACCGCCGGTCGGTGACGTGCGAGCACGGCTCCAACAGGTGCCGCTGGGACTTCGGCCAAGTGAACGTCGGCGCCAGACCCCGACCGCATCCTGAGCTCGACCGGGTCTTCGCGAATGGCAACCCCGACCGAAGAAGCAGCAACCCCGGAGCCGATTCCTGTCGGTTTGTCCGTACAGGCCGAACCGGACGCAGTTCGGGGCTCCGGGGCCGGGTAGCTGCCTGGTATTCGCCGACCGCATGCCCGCGTCAGATCCTGCCGGATCATGACGACTCGGGTCGGCTGGAGTGCCGTGGGCGGTCCTAGCGGACAGCCACCTCACAAGTCCTGTTGATATTCAACGTTGGACCACCTCCTTTCCTGTGTACGAAGGAGGCTAGGGCGCGGCGTGCCTTTCGGGCAACTGATTTTTTCGCAACGCTAACCGCCTCCGGCCAAGGTCACGCCAGGTGAACGAACGACCTTGACGTTCCGGCGGAATCGACGCGGGCCGCACGGGTGCGCCTCGGTCCGCTCACCCTCCTCGATCGTGCCGTTCGCATGGCGCACGAACTCGTTCTCGGGCATTGGAAAATCGTGGATGGGGGCTTCGCCGCCAGGCGTTTTAGGTGTCAAAGCCACACCCCGTGTTTCGGCGGGGAAGGACCACGACGGCCCCTTCGCGGCGCAGGTGCCGCGAAGGGGCGAGCGTCTTGTCTGATCTGTCGGCCCTCAGCAGGTGCCGACCGTGTCGTCGGTCCACTCGTCCAGGCGCGATCCGACGTGGCCGGGGAAGTCCTCTAGGGCGTCCAGGCGCCGACGGATTTCCGCTCGGACGACCAGCAGTTCGCGGTGGTGCCGCTGCACGAGGTCCCAGCACTGCTGTTCGAGCGCGTGGTTCATGCAGAGCTCGGCCAGCTTCGCGCGGCGATCAAGTTCGTCCAAGAGGCAGGAAGCCAGTGATGTGGTCTGGGAGCGCTGGGTGAGCTGGGACATGGTCACACCCCGATTTCGTCGGCAGATGTCTGGTGGGTCGAACTGTTTCGGCCGCGCTATCCACTGTGACGGCCAACACCGGAGCCGAGCACGGGGTGAACTACTCATGCTGCCCTCGCATTTGGCCTGAGTAGTGCGCGGGGCTAGCGGACGGGCGGGGTGGACGGATGTGTCGACGAGGTCCAACCAGGTAGGACGAGGATGTGGATCATGCCAGGAGGTGTCCCTCTTCAGGGGGAGGGCCGCCGGTGTATTCGCGGCGCACGCCGCAACAGCTGGTGCGACCACGACGGGCTCGGGGCTGGTCTTCCTGATCACGAGTAGCGGGCGCGGATCTCGTCTTCGAACTCCTCGAGAGTCGTGCTGCGGGTTTCGGGGACCTGGGTAGCGACGAAGACTCGCGGAGTTCGGGCCGTCAGGGCGCGGCTGGCAGGGGGAATCGGGGCGGCGTGATGATGTAGGCGATGCCGCCGGAAGCGTCGACCACCGCTCCGGTGGCGTCCCGGCGCTTCGTGCGCAGCCAGACGTTCTCGAACTGGGCGCGGGGGTAGACGTTGCGCACGGCGGCGTCGTCGGACGAAGCCGGATCGTTGGCGATGACGTCCCCGTTCGTGGTGAATCCGACTATGACCATGAGGTGGCCGTCGGTGTCGTAGCCCGCGCCGTCGAGTTCGTCGGCGGCGAATGACTGCGACGTGATCAATGGGATGCCGCTGCGGATGTAGGGTTCCGCGTCGGCCAGCGAGTGCAGGCGGGTGATGTGCGCTTCCAACCCGTGGGTGGCGGCGTAGGCGGCGTTGAAGGACCAGTTCCCGGTGCCGTCGTAGGCGTAGTCGAACGTCTGGCGCGCGGCGTGGTCGACGGCGGGATCCGGGTGTTGTGGACCGATCCAGGCCAGGTCCTGCTCGGATGGCCGTTTTCCCCAGTACTCGACGACCATTTCCGTCGATGTGGGGCTGCACCAAGCCTCACCGCCGCCGCCGTACTGCGGGAAGTGTCCGCTGTGGACGTTCTGGGAGTATCGCGGTACTGGGAGTTCGATGCCCCATGCGCCGCCGGGACCGGAGGTGGGAACTCCGAACCGGTCCGGGATCCTCGAGGTCATCGCGCCCAGCATCGACACCGAGGGGGAGGCCGGTGTGCCAACGGCGCGGTAGAGGGTGGCGCGGAGCTGATAGCCGGACAGGGTCGTCCCGGGACTCGTGGTGAAGGTGTCCACGTTGACGGTTCCGTGGACGTCGGACTGCCCGGCGAGGCTCGTGCGGTGGATGTCGGCATCACCCGACGCCCATTCGCCCATGACGTACCAGCCGGTTTGCGCACCGGTGTTGGTCCGCCCCCGCATTTCGAGACGCAGCCAGGTGCCGGGCGGTGTCGCCGCGTTCCACGAGGCGACCAACTGGGTCGTCCCGAACCCCGTTGCCTGCAGCGGGGACGTCCACAGCGCGTAGTCGTAGTCGCGCGCCCGCCCATCGGGTGCGGGATGCGCGGCGGTGCCGATGGGTTCGTCGATCTGGATGCCCGCTCCGCCAATGCGCACGCCCTCGGCGGTGCCCGACTGGAAATCGTCGGCGGAGTGCCATTGGTGGTAGTCGATGGCGGGCTGTTCCGGAGCATGTGCCGGTTGAGCGCAGGCGGACATCGTCAGCGCCAGTGCGCCGATGATTACGGTGAGGGCGCTGCGGTGGATCGATCTGGAAGTGCGCATGCCGACCCCTCATCGGCCTCGCCGCCGGACGGCGGTTCTTCTCGATCGGTTCGCAGTATAGATTTCCGCGCCTCCACCGGCGATTTGATGTCCCGCGTGCACCGGGAACCGCTGCTGAGCCGCGTTCGTCGAGTGGGCGGGTTGGCACGCTCGTCGTTAGCAACCTGATCGACTGGTTCCGCGTCTGTTGGAGAAAGGAGTTCACCGGCCGAGAGGTAGCGATGTCGAGAAGAACCGGAGCAACCGTCGCCACGGCGCTGGCCGTGGTCGTGGGCGTGGCGGGCACAGCGTTGGCTCAGGGCACTTGGACTCGTGAGGAGTTCCCGGCCAGACCGGAGATGGCCTCGTATGTGAGCACCGTGTCCAGCGGTGGCGGGGCGACCTGGGCGTTCGGCAGCTACAGCCGGCCCGGTTCGCCGACATCGATCACCGCGCAGGCGTTCCGCCGTGAGGAGACCGGACGCTGGGTGGAGGTGCAGGTTCCGGACATCGGCCAGATCGTCGCCTCTGCCGTGACCGATCCGGACAACGCGTGGGCGGTCAGTCAGTTCACCAAGGTCAGCCGTGGCGCGACAATGCATTGGGACGGCAGGACGTGGACCGAGGTGCCGCTGGAGGTGCCCGGCGCTCCGCGCATCTCTCCCCACGACGTCACGGCCGTCGGCCCCGATGTCTGGGCTGTTGGGAATGCATTTCGCGACGGCGACGCCCCGCTCGCGCGCAGCTTCGCCGTGCGTTGGGACGGCGGAGGGTGGCGGGCAGTACCGCTGCCACCCGCCGCCGACGACCAGAACTTCTCCACCGTCGGCGGCGCCGCGCCGGATGACCTCTGGATGGCCGGAACGACCGTTGAGCGGCCGTCGCAGATCGTTTCGATGCACTGGGATGGCACGCAGTGGAGCCACGTGCAGGTGCCACCGGTGGAAACAGGGGACTCGGGTTTTCTCACCGTGCACGACGTCGCGGCCTACCGGCCGGATGACGTCTGGATCTCGGCTACCCAAGCGACCTACGACAACCCTGACGCTGGTCAACCGATCTTGATGCACTGGGACGGTGCGGAGTGGAACCGGCAGCAGGCTCCCGTGCCGACTGGAGGCCTCGGGAAGCTCGTGCAGGCCGGCGGCGCGCTGTGGGACCTCGGCACCCACGAGCTGCTGCGGTATGACGGCACTTCGTGGCAACGCGTTGACGGACCGCAGGAAGGCGCCCTCGGCAACGGAGGCGAACTTCCGGATGGGCGCCTGGTCGGGACTGGCAGCTCGGGCGACTCGTACAAGCCCCAGCCCTTCGCGGCCGTGAGCGGTAGCTGACGGCCGCCCGGACGCTCGGGAGCCGAACGGCCCCGGGGAGGGGTCCCATTCCTTGGTGTGGTCTTGGGCCCGACCCCGAATCTTCTTGGCGAAGTTCCACCCACGGCTGCGCTCGTTCGTCCGGGTCGCTCCGGAAGGGCGAACGACGCAAGGCGTTCGTGTTCGCCACCAGCGGATTGCCGCTAAGAGCTCGGATCGCCGCCACGTCGCGACCGGTCTGACCGTGCCACGGTGTGGCGGTGGTCAGGCGGTGATCTGCTGGGTTGGGGCGTCCGGGGCGGTCAGGCTCGCGCTGATGGTCCGCTGCAGGTTCCGGTGCGCATTGTTCATCTCGTGGCGCAGACCCAAGATCTGCTTGGTCAGCGCGTCGCCGTCGGAGAGCGTGTTCGTTTCGACGGCGCGTAGGAGCACGCCGAGGTTGCCGTGCAGGCGTTGGTGCACGTCGACGAACGTGACGAACTGCTGCTGCACTTCCAGGGGTGGAGATGTGCGTGCTACCGCCTTGATCATCGTTTCCTGCCAACGCCGAGCGGTTTGTCGGTAGTACCGTTCGGCGGCAACGCGGTGGTGCGGGGCCACGTGGGTGTCCAGGGCGCTGCGGATCAGTTCCTGGCTGGTGTCGACGAGCTCTCTGGCAGCCGTAGTCACCGAGTACGCCCATTCCCACTGTTCCGTCTGCGTGGTGGCTCGGCGCTCCTCCCGCGCCTCCTCGAGCTGGCCGTTGGCCAGCTTGACCTGTTCCCAAGCGCGTTCGGCCTGTGCCTGTGCGGTTCGGGCAGCTCCTGCTGCCTTCGCGGCGTGGCTTTCGGCGGCGTCCGCCAAGCGGCGGAGAGTTTCCGCTCGTTCTGTTGCTTGGCGGGCCGCGAGGCGGGCCAGCCAGAGCTGCCAGCCGGCGAGCCCGACGGCCACGATCGCCAGGCCTGCGCAGATCCACGTGGCCAGCTCAGCTATCCGCATGAGCCCAGACCCTGGCACACCTGCGCCGACCGCTGACCCCGCTGAGTGAAATCTCACGGTAGTTCACGCGGTGTGCGGCTTGACTTGCCCAGCGTGCTATGCCGCTGCGGCCGCCCAGTCGATCGCCGGCCTGATCGCGAGAAAAAGGGCTCTTGGTATTGCTGTGTGGGTCCTTGTAGAGGGGGCGCGTCGTTGGCCCGGCATGGAACCGGGCACACTCGTGCCTTCGACGACATCGCCGGGTCGAAGCTCGCCCGAGTAACGCGCTAGCGCTCCACGACACTTCGTCATGTGAAGCACCCGATCCGATCGGTGTCGTCCCTACACGGAAAGCCCCCGCCTGTAGCGGGAGCGCGGTGCCACCAGGCCGTCAGACCTTGAGCCCCAGCCACGCGGTGAAGTTGGCGATGCGGTCGGACTTCCGACGTTCCGCGAGCGCGATCGCACGTGCGGTCTCATGTACCTGCGGGTGATAACGCGTCTGCTGCGGAGCCACCTGCCGAGCCTTGTTCAGCGCTTGCATTGCTTTGGAATGCTCCCCGGACAGCACCCACGCCCGAGCAACGTCTTGCCAATGATGACCAACTCGCGTCGCGTGTACGTCTGCGGGAATTTACAACGCTGAGCCATCGCGCGCGGCACGGCCCGGATCTCCGATCTCAAGCGAGACCGCGACATCGTGGATTTCGACGTTGCCAGGGCCGAAACCTGTGTCATAGGCGGAGGACGTGTGGCCGATCTTCGCGCCGATCGAGCGAGCTTCGGCGATGTGCTTACGTGCGCTGTCTGCGTCGTTGTTACGTGCACACAGAATGGCGCCGCGCAGGTGAGCAGAGCCCCGAAGCGCGAGAACTGGCTCAGTGTCCGGCCGCCCGTCGAGCAGGTCGAGCGACCGGCCGACCAAAGTTTCGCCGGTGTCGTACGCAGCGTACGAGAGCAAGAGCAGTGAACGTTGCTGCGCGGCATGAGCCAGCAAATCCGGGTCGCCAGCATTCTCGGCGGCGACCTCCATCCGATCGACAGCCTGAGTCCCGAGGGTCATCCAGCCGAAGCGAGACACCATTTTCCCACGGTCGCCGACCGGGTCGTTCAGGCCGCGTTCAAACTGGTGCTGGAACCGATCTTCGAGGCTGACTTTAAGCCGGTCTCCTACGGGTTTCGGCCCAAGCGGCGAGCGCAGGACGTGATTGCGGAGATCCCCCACTTTGGCAGCCGAGGCTACCGGTGGGTGTTGGAGGCGGACATCGCGGCGTGTCTCGACGAGATCGACCACGTCGCTCTGATGGACCGGGTCCGTGCACGGGTCAAGGATAAACGCGTGCTGGCACTGGTGAAGGCGTTCCTCAAGGCCAGGGTTCTCGCCGAACTCTGCGACCGCGAGAACACCCACACCGGCACACCTCAGGGCGGGATCTTGTCTCCGTTGTTGGCCAACATCGCCTTGTCGGTGCTCGATGAGCACCAGTAGCAGAGCCGTTCAGTTTCTTCCGATCGGGATTGGCTGGGCCGCGCGGCGCGCGGCTCAGCCCTCCGGGGTAGGCGGGGTGGTCGGGGGTGCGGGGGAATTCGGCGGGCTCGGCAGGTGTTCGTTGTCGTCGATTCGCGCCGTCAGCGAAGCGTACGCGGCGCGCAGGTCGGACAGTCCGTGCTCGTCGTCGACGCCCCGCATCTGCTCCTGCGCGGAGCGTAGCGCGGCCTCGGCGGCATTGCGGTTACCGTTCTCGATCGCGCCTTCGGCGGTGTTCAGGTCCTCGCGGGCCGAGCTCGCGGCAACCACCGCGCGGGTGTGGTCGGTGTAGAGAACCTGGGCCACGCCCCACAGCATGTCGCCGGGCTGCGCATCGCGAGCGGCCACGCCGACACCGGTGAACGTGATCATCAGCACGGCAGCCGCAGTCGCCACCGGCACCAGATGACGGCGACAGAGCCTACGTTGCGGGCGGTTGCCCGCGACGATCGCGGCGTCGGCGGCGTCGGTGTCGACCAGGTCGCCGATTGGCGCCGCGTCGGCATCCTGCCGCCAGGCGACCAGCAGCGCCTCCAGGCTCGGACGCGTGGACTCGGTCGGCATGGACACATCGGGGTTGGTCCCGCCGAGAGCGTCGAGTAAGGCGTCGTCCTCCTGCAGTGCGGTCAGGTCGACCGTAGCTGCGGAGTTTCGGGTTTCGTGGGCCCTGTCATCGTGGAAGATTCGGTCGATGACCTCGGCTGGGTCTATCGACGTCACTGTGGCGGTGGCATCCAGATGCCGACCGGCGGCGGACAAGAGCCGGTCGATTCCGGTATCTCCCGTCACTACGGGAATCTCAGGCTCGGCCGCCGAGGCAGGGCTCACCACCCGGTCATCGTCGGTTGTCATTGCGCACCTCCCGCCGGGTTCCCGCCACGCCCGATGCCCAGTTCAGCGAGCACGTCAGGGTCAATGGATCGGCGGAGCTTTTTCCGGGCGCGGTGAAGTTTTGTCGTCACGTTGGTGGTGGCCACGCCGAGTTGAGCAGCGATCTGGCCACGCGACACACACGCGATCGCAAGGTCAAGGATCAACCGCTCCTCATCCGGCAGTTTTGCCATCGCGTCGGAAAGGACGCGTAAGGCGGTACGCGCTAGGTGGCGGTCCTCATAGCTTGCCCCATTTTCCTCGAAGTTCACCATGTCCGAGGGATCTTGGAGTTCGCCAGCACGGCGCCGAGAACGCTGTTCCTCCCGAGCTTTATAGCTCATCGCGGCATACACGAAGGCTATGCGCCGTCCGCAATCCGCACCGGCCAGTTTCTTCCCCCACGCTCCCCACGCGATGCACAGGGCGTCTTGAGCGATGTCCTTCCCGGCGGCCTCCGGCAGCCCGTTAAAACCGGCGTACCGCCTCGCAACGGATGCCAGTTCTCTGTCGTTCTCCTTCATAAACGCCTCGAAGTCACGCCGTAGGTCTTCATCGTCCGCAGGCATCTCTCTCCGCCCTGGCCAGTTCACCCTCGCCGAGGCGGGAATCAGCCACGCGCACGATGATGAGCACCCGACCACGTCGGGACTTGTCAATCAGCAGGGTTCCATCAGGGGCGGTGGCGAGGACCGATTTGTAGGTTTTTCTTCGTGATCGCTCGATGGCCAGTGCCAGCAGCATCGCCGCTGCGAGCCCTACTGGCCACGGCGCGTTGGCCAGAAAACCCATCAAGATCATGACTGGCATCCGTTCGTCGGTCGTTGTTCCGCTGTCATCTCGATATGACCGACGGAGGCCAGATGTCACAGCCTCGACCAAAATTCGCGCCAAGAATGGCGTCTACCCGCGGGGCGGTCGGCCCCGCGGGTAGCGGGGATCGTTCCCAGCCCTGCTGGCCATTCGGGGTGCTGATCGCGTCGGCCCCGCGCATGCGGGTGCCAATTCCCCGGTGCGCAGCGGGCCCTCAGCGACAGCTGTCGCTGGGTGGCGAGGCGGGCGGTGGTGAAGGCATGGATCATCCACAGCTTCGCACCTGTGCCACGCCGATAGCGTTGGACTGAGAAGACCAGCCCGGAGACTGTCAGGAGCAACGTTGATCAGGTTCACCGACTTCATGCCGGTGCCGAAGCCGGGCCTGACCAAGGTGAAGTTCAACATCCGGGCGGGCGTGGGCGGCGCAGGGCGTCTTCATCATCACCGAGCTGAGCAGCGGCCGGCTATACGTGGGATCTGCTTCGGGCGAGGCGAGCGGCCTGTGGCAGCGGTGGTCCGGCTACGCGCACCTGAGAAACCTGACCGGCGGCAACAGGGAGCTTGACGACTTGCGAGCCGAGCTAGGCGACAGGCATATCGTCGACAATTTCCAGTACTCGATCCTGGAGATCTTTGACTCGAAGACGAAGGCAGAGACGATCCTGCTGCGGGAGTCGTTCTGGAAGCTCGCCCTCGACAGCCGCGCGCACGGTATGAACCGGAACTGACGGCAGCAACGTTCATGTCGCTCGTTCGACGCCATGAACGTACGTAGGTCGATGCCTCCAGCCGGCAGGTCGAAGCCCACGTACCGAGAGTTGTGGTGACCCGAGACCTCCGACTCGAGCTCGGCAATTATCGCATGTGTGTTGGTGCCGACTCCCGCGTTATGCGGGCACCCCGACGCGGGCGGCTAGCCCGCGCAGCTCAGCGCTGGTGCGTCCGGAGACCAGCAAGCCTGTGACCAGGGATTTGACTGCTGGTCTCAGGTGGGTCTCTTCCGGGGCGTGGGATTCGGCGGTTAGGAGTGCACGCAGGCACTGTTCATGCCGTCCCCACTGAGCGAAGGCGGTGGCGATGTCGGTGTAGTAGCGGGCGCGGCGCTCGGTGCTGGGCAGGGTCTGCGGGGCCACCATGCGTGCGGCTGTGAGTGCGGCGGCGGGGTCGCCGGCGGATAGTTCCGCAGAGATCAGGTGCAGCCGCACCGTGGTCGTGCTGAAGCCGCCATGATCAGGTAGGAGCGTTCTGCCGAGACCGTCGGCAATGGTAGCGGCTTCGGTGGTCAGTTCCCGCATGCCGGCTGCGTCGCCGCATTTCGCGGCGGTGTACGCCGCCGACTGGATGAGCAAGCCGCGTCCGGCGGCGTGTTCCGGTCCGCCGGGTCGGAGTTCTGGGTGCTCGGCTGCGGTCAGGGCGATGTTCATCGCTTGCTCGTACCAGCGCGCTTTGCGTGCCAGGACAGCGAGATGGCGGGCGGCTTCGGCGACGAAGAGTGCGTCGCCGGTGGCCTCGGCGTACTGCCGGGCGCGGTCGGCGGCCATCCACCCCAGTTGCTGGTCGTCGAGTTTGATGAGCACGCGCACCACTAGCAGGTAGGTCTGCGCGAGCAGCGTGTTGCCATCACCGCCAGCATGGGCATGACCCGCGTGTAGGAGACGGGGTAGGCGGGTGGCGAGGCTGCCGTAGCGGCATGCGCGGAAATCGGTGTAGGCCCGTGCGAGATCTACCTCGGGCGGGAGTGGGTTATCCGTGCCGGGGTGCAGGCCGAGCATGGCGTCGCGTAGCCGCGCAATGAGCATGGGGCCCAGTGCCGCTTCGCTCACCGGCCCGCCGGTGGTTGTTAGGAGTGGGGCGCCTGCGGCGGTTGCGGCGGTGACTGCGAGGTTCGCCAGCAACTGCCGTCTCCGCACCGGGTCCTCACCGTCCTCTCGTCCGGATCTCTCCTGCACCTTAGACGTGGGAAGGCGTGGATAGTCGGCCGGTGCGATCGCGTGTCCGTTCCCGGCCGGACCGGATGTGAGTCCGAGCGTCTGTGGTGCGATTCCCAGAGCGTCGGCGAAGCTCCGCAGCACCGCCACGTCCGTCAACGCGGACACACCACGTTCATAGCGGGAGACCTGCGCGGCTGAAAACCCGGCCAGTTTACCGAGCTGGACTAGCGTCAGACCCTTTTCCTTGCGCTTGCGGCGGATCAGCTCGCCCGGAGCCTTGCTCGCCGCCCATGAGGTTCTGCCCGCACCCATTCGTTTCCGCTCGTAGCCGAGATCGCGCCGCCGACCAACCCTAGCCCCGTGAACGGGGAGTGACCAGAGGGTTTGCACCGCATGCAAACCGGTTTGCACCTGATGTGAGCACCCCTGCCGCTGACGAGGGCGGGTGCGGTCTCCTCATAGGGCGGGAGGGCCGGTCCCTCGGTTGCAACCACGGCAGGTGCGAAGGGAATTGGCAGCTCTTCTCGTCGCGAACGGGCCGGATTCACGTCCACACCCGCAAAGTCCCGCGGATTCATCGAAACAAGGAGGTCCACGATGTCACCGCCACAGCTTCCAGCGCTGGATAGGCAACTCGGTGGTCGCCGCGTCCTGGTGACCGGTGGATCAGGGTCCATTGGATCCCGGGTGGTCGAGGAACTGTGCCGGGCGGGGGCGCAGGTGGTGTCGGTGGATCGCCGCCCGCCGTGGTGGCGCTCTCCGGTGTCCTGTCGTGTCGAGGAGTGCGACATCCGAACCAACCGGCTGGCCGAGCTGATCGTCGAGTTCGCGCCTGATTGCGCCACCACGTGGCGGTGCTCCGCCAAACGATGCCTGTTCACCGACCCGGACCCCTCCGTGGTCAGCCAACACGAGCACGACGCCCACGGCCCCGCATGGATGGCCGCCGAGGCCCCGCAGCAACCCACGACCAAGGTGGTGGGTTCCCGGTGAGCACCCTCTCCTGCCGACAACTGGTCAGCGAGAACAACATCGCCCACTACATCCAAAGCGGAGCCACGCGTGCCCTGTGCGGTGTTCCTCTGACCAATTTCTTCCCGCCAAACTCGCAGCGTGCCACCCCAGCGCCGTGCTCCTTCTGCCCTTCGGAGCTCGCGCGACTGCGCAAGAAGGCGGCCGCTCAATGAGCGCCAACACCACCACGGCGGCTGGGCTTCCCACCCGCCCCCCACACGACGTTGTCATTCTCCACGAACGTGCGTCCTCTCCGGTTGACTGGTTCACCGAGAACTCCGACACCGGCGACGACATCACGCACGCCGACGTATGGACCGACCATCACCGCGTCACACATGAACGCGATCCAATCCACAACGGCATGACTCACTGCGGAACACGGATCCTCGGCAGTGACGCACCCAGCCACGCCCGCATATACCCAGTAGGTTGCCGCCGCTGCGTGGCCGCACACGCCCACTCCCCATAAGCCCCGGTGCGGGTGTCGTCGTCATAGCCCCCCAACCGGCACCCGCACCGGTTCCCGTCCCCTGAGTGACCCACTCGCGAAATCCGCTCCCTGATCCGGCCCGGTGCTGTAACCGCCCGCCCCTTGGAAGCACCGGGCCGTGCCTGGCCAATGCGCGAGGCACAGTGCCGGACCGCTGCCTTGGCCAGGCATCCAAACCTCACCAACTGTCCACAGTAAACACCTAGACGGAGGAGTAATCCTTGTCCATCGCCGAACAGGCGCAGCAGTTGCACGCCTTGGCCGACGACGTGCCCGTTGGTCAGGCCGAAGCGATCAGGGAACAGCTTGGATCCATGCAACAGCAGGTCGCCGGCATCCTCGGGGAGACCTCCAGCGCCCAAGAACTGCACGGCCAGATCAGCGCCGTCTCCAACGAGGTGCGCGCCGTCTCCGCCGGGCTCGAACACCTCCGGCAGCTGGTGATCGACAAGGCCGCATACCACCAGCAGGGATGAGCGACCACACCATCGGCGGACAGGCGGAAGCCCTCCGTCTGTCCGCCGACGCCGTGCCACTTACCTACGCCAACGCACTGTGCGACACCATCGAAGTCCTCCGGGACCACCTCGCCGCAATCCTCGGCACCAACGACGAAATCGTCAGCGAAGCGCACCGCATCGCAGAGACCGCAGCCGACATCGTGCGAGCCCTCGCAACCCTACGGGCCAAGATCGAAAACGCGGGCAACTATCACCACGGAAGCGCAGGAGCTCACAGACCCACGAACATTCCCAACCCCACGGCTCGCCCGCAAACTCTCGATAGACCATATGACCGCCTACCAAAACCGCTGATATCCAAGCCGCAACCACTGCCAGCCGAAGTCACCGACGACCCCGCAACATGGCCCGGCAGAATCGAGGACAGCGGAACCACCGACGAACAAAGATTCAGCGCCGACGAAGCCTCTGTCGCCAAACGGCTCGCCCAGACCGGGCGCAACATTGTGCGAAGGTTGCCGACCAGCGACCGCCGTACAGCTGACGCTACCGTGAACGGTCATGCAGTAGAGTTCAAGACACTACAACAAAAAGACGGCAAGATACCGACACGCAAAACCGTAAAGAAAATGCTTCGAAATTCACAGAAAAACGGAGGGCAAAGTTCCGACGTCATCATCGACGCAAGGCGCACAGGCCTAACGCAAGACGACGCAGTTAGTGGTTTAAAGGCTTTCGTGAATGCCCCTGGAAACGAGAGCAAGCTCACCCGGGTAAGGATCTGGGGAAAGAATTTTGACTTCAACTGGAGGCGAGGAAGCTGATGCCCAGCTATTTTGAAGTGTTCTTTGGTGGTAGCGATCAGGAATCCATAGTTGGCACTATCGAGCAAATTATCCGGCTTAGGCTCGACCCAACCGAGGAAGAATATGCAGACTTCATAGGCGTACGCGATTCCGGTACCGAACACTTCGTTTCCTTCGAGCTGCTGCTTAAGCACAGGCTTGACTACGAGGCTGACGAAGACACCGGGATCCCTTTCGAACAGATGCCCAGCAGTCTGACCGTCCGGGGGCCACGAGGCGACGAAGAACAACACGAGGCACTCGCACACGGTATCTTCACCCAGCTTAAGGAAAGCGGCTACAAGCCGATCTATTTCGTCTGGGACCTCGACCAAGTGATCGAACTCTGGGATCCCGACCAAAAAGGCGACTCCGAAGTCATGGAATTCTGGGAACCCGGCCAGAAAGGCGACCACGGCAAAGCGGAGGACTAACCCATATCGGGCTTGCCCCGTTTCGGTTCCTGTTGGCCGAGCGGGGCATCAGCCGAATTACCAGTCATCCGGAGAAAAAAATGGAGAGGCTGGCACTGGGCGAGTCGAAAGTTGGCGAACGGCGAGTGTTAGTCTACTTAAAGAAGTCCGCCGTGCCTCGCATCTAAATGCCGACATGCACGTGGCCTTACTCGCGCCGCCCTTGGCGAAGCATCCCGCGTACTTGCGTATGTGGGGTACCTCCCTTGTTGTCAGGGTAGTAGGAGCTGTGCCGTAGGGCGTGTCAGCCAAATTTTCTCCAGTAGATACTCATTCCGCGTAGGTGACCACCCGCAGCGGAAGAACCTGCGGGTGGTCACCTCGCACACGTGGGCCAAGCGGCTCCGCCGCTGCCAAGGCGGATAGCGGAATGCGAAACCGCGAAATGACATCGGCTTGATCGACCGACGACGAAACGTGAGGAAAGCACCATGACCAAACGACGTGACGTGTTCATCTACGTGTGTGAGCCCGGCAAGGTCGGCGAGGCCCAGGCCTGCCTCCAGGGCTTCCTGCGGTCCCTGGACGGGCACCCCGGCTACCTGGGCGGCTCGGTCCTGGAGGAAGTCGCGGGCGAACTGCTTCCCGGCACGCTCGTGCTGATCATCGAGTTCGAGTCCACCGAAGCGGCCCGCGCGCTGTGGCCGAAGATCGAGAACACCACCAACCCGCTGTACCCCGACGACAAGTCCGACAAGTCGCCGGATCAGGGCGCGGCGTTCTTCAACGGCACCGAACTACCGTTGAAGTTCTCGCGCGGCAACGGCTTGCTGGCGCGCATGCTGCACATCCACGCGGCCGAGGTCGACGAGTTCGTCCCTGCGGCCTGAGGCAGCCGTACATGCGTCCAACAACGAAGTACGCCGCCGACGTCGCAGTGATCGGCCTCGGCGCGATCGGATCCATGACCGCGTGGCGGCTCGCCGTGCGCGGCCATCGTGTCCACGGCTACGAACGGTTCGGCGTCGGGCACGACCGAGGCGCGTTCTCCGGGCAGACCCGGCGGTTCTCCGTGCAAAGCCAGCGCGAGCCGCGCCTCACAGCGCTCGCGCTGCAGGCGTTGGACCTCTGGCGCGGACTGGAGAGCGCGACCGGGCGCAGCCTCCTGCACCTCGTCGGAGGCCTGATCCTCGGACCCTGCGACGCGCCCGCGCTCGTCGCGGCGCACGCCTCGGCGAAAGCGGCCGGCCTCGCCCACGAAGTCCTGGACAGCTCCGAGCTGAAGGAACGATTCCCGCAGCACCTGATCCGGGCCACCGATGCCGGTGTCATCGACCCCGAAGCGGGTTTCCTGCGGCCGGAGTTGTCGGTGGTCACCGCGGCGCGGCGGGCGGAGGAGCTCGGTGCCGCCGTGTTCGACCACACCCGGGTGCTGGGTCTGGAGCCCGACGCCGACGGGGTCGTCGTGCGGACCGAGAGTGGTTCCCAGCGCTACGCCCACGTCGTCGTCGCACCTGGCGCGCGGGCCCGGGACGTCCTCCCGGCGATGCGCACGGCGGTGCTGCCGAGACGCCTGGTGCAGGCCTGGTACGTGCCGGACGACATCGACCGGTACCGCGAGAAGGTCTTCCCGGTCTTCGAACGCGTGGGGGACCTCAACGCCTACGGCTTCCCCACGCTCGACGGTGCCACGATCAAGATCGGGATCTACACCACGGGACACCCGATCGTCTACGACACCGACAACACTCCGCTGACCGTCGGCGGGGAGCTGCTCCGCCGCTTCCGGGAAACGGTGGAGGTCTACTTCCCCGGACTGCACGCGGACCCGGTGACCACCACGGTCGGCGTGGAGGGCTACACCACCGACGGCCACCCGCTGCTCGGACCGCTGCCCGAGGCATCGCGGGTCATCCTCGCCTGCGGGTTCTCCGGTGCCGGGTTCAAGTTCGCCCCGGCCATCGGCGACGTCGTCGCGGACCTGGTCATCGACGGGCGGACCACGCGCGACGTCGGCTTCCTCGCCCCGGACCGGCCGCTGGCGGACTGGCCGCCGGACGCCCTCACCCCGGCATGATCCGCCGTCGCGCTGCCGACCGGTACCATCGGTTCTGATATGTCACGAAACGTTTCATGGCAGCTGCTCGTGGGAGCGGTCGAAGGGGGCTCCGCCTCATGACGGTGCCACCGGGCAACGCTCCGCAGCGCGGCAGCGCGACCGAGAATGCGTACGAGCACATCAAGCACCTGATCCTGACCAGCGAACTCGCGCCGGGGGAGGAGCTGCGCGAAGTCGCGCTCACCGAATCCACCGGATTCGGCCGCTCACCGGTCCGCGAGGCCCTGCGCCGCCTGGTGCAGGAGGGCTTCGTCGAGGTGCGCCCCAGGCAGGGCTACCGGGTCTCCGTCATCACGCTGGCCAGCGTCCAGGACCTGTTCGAGATGCGGCTGGTGCTCGAACCGGTAGCGGTGGAGTTCGCCGCGCAGCGTGCACCGAAGGAAGAACTCGAAGCCCTGCACGCGCTGGCGCACAAGACCTACGTCCACGGCGACACCCGCAGCTACGAGCAGTTCCTCCAGGACAACCGCGAGTTCCACGTCCGCATCGCGAAGGCGACCGGCAACGAGCGGCTCGCCCGAGCCTTGCAAGGCCTCCTCGAAGAAATGCAGCGCCTGTTCTTCATCAGCCTCGGCAACCGGGACCGGGCGTCGGAGATGGTGCACGAACACCACGGCCTGCACGACGCGCTGCTCGCGCGAGACGCGGCCCGCGCCCGCGAGATCGTGGTCGAACAGATCGAGGCGAGCCGGGCACGCGTGCTCGAAGGCCTCATCGAGGGCACCAATCGCGGTGTCCGCCCCGCCACCGGCATCGTCCTGGCGGAGAAGACCTCGCAGCGTCGCAAGTAGTGACCACCCGTTGCCGGACCCGCACAGCCCTGGCCCAGCGAGGTTGGACTGCCGCGGCGAGGTGTGGTCGCCGGCGGGTGGCGGACGGTGCTCAGGGTGTCGATCAGAAGCAGCACAGTCGATCATCATGCGCACCTGCGTCGGCTCGGTGCGGGCGTTTGGGTCTGCTGAGCGGTTGCCAAGGTGTGGCGGGTGGCCGTGGAGGGGAAGTGCCTTACGGCTCATCTCGCCGGGAGCTGAACATTTCGCGCCGTTCTCGCACGTATTGCTCCACTGTTCGGGCGGGTTGGCCGGTGATCTGTTCGACGTCGGTGGTGGAGCGGTTGTAGCGGTCGTCGCGGTGCAGCTTGGCCATCGTGGCGATGTGTTGCTGCACGTGGGGGCTCAAGTCGGCGCTCGTCATCTGGTCGAACCACTCGTCGTAGGAGAGGTGCGCGGCGGTGATGGGCCGGCCCAGTGCGCGTGAATACTCGTGGGCGAGTTCGTCGATGTCCAGGGCCACGGGGCCGGTCAGCTCGTGCACCGAGCCGATGTGGCGTTGCGGTGCGAGCAGAACGGCGGTCACCACGTCGGCGACATCGCTGGCGGCGACGGGGGAGGTGCGGCCTGTTCCGAAGGGCAGCGCCAGCTCGTCGTGGTCACGGATCGATTGCGCGGCGAGCACGGAAAACAGCGGGTTCTCGAGCAGCACCGTGGGCCTGATGTGCATGGCCGGGACCGCGGACCAGTCGATGACGTGTTCGGCCAGCCAGTGCAGGCGTTGCTGGTGGGATTCCGCCGTGCTGGTCGCCGTCATCTGGGAGACGGTCATCTGCGACATGTTGACCAGTACTTCGATGCCGGGCGGTTCTCGGACTGCCGCGCAGACGACAGTGGTGGCTTCGAGGTAGTCGGGTGAGACGCTCATGTTGAAGAACATGCGGCTGATGCCCTCGGTTGCCGCGGCGACGTGCACGGGGTTGGTTAGGTCGCCGACGACGACATCGGCACCGAGGGCACGCAGCGCTTCGGCCCGGGCGTCGTCGTGGTGGACCATGCCCCGAACTGCCCGTCCGCGAGCGAGGAGCCGTTCCACGACGAGTCGGCTCATCCCGCCGACTCCGCCGCCGGCCCCGGTGATCAGGTAAGTGGGTTCGCTGGCCATCGAAAACCCTTGCGCATCATCGGTCCTTGGTGTTCCTGTCACGCCGCTTGCGGGTGCTTCGCCGCCGAGAACTCCCAGTTAGCGGCCGGCACCGGCGATCTCGGGCTTGTCGTTGGTCGCGGGAGTCCTTGCGGGAGCGGCACCCTGCGGCACTGGACGGCGAACGGCGCTGCCCAACCACTGCCCCGGAACTGCGTCGTCCCGTTTCCCACCAGCGGTTTCGCCAGTTTCCGCTCCCGAACTGCCAGCGCGCTAGGTTCGTTGGTCCCGCGTTTCCCGGGGTACTCCGAGACGAGCCTGATCGGTGATGGCCAGCTGGGCACCTCCGCAACACGGCTCTATCCGCATCGCCGCGCTCAACATTAGACTTTTCGGGTCAATTCGATGCTCGGAATGATCGAAAGGCCGGTGACCGGCGGGGAAAGTTCACAGTGGATGGTTAACGGGATGTGCATGGCGCAGTTGGACGGGAGGACGGCCGTGCCGACCGGCGGCGTCGGCCCGGCTGTTGCGGTCGTCGTGGCCGTCGTGGGCGGTCTGCTCGTGGCGGTGGTGACGGCGAGCGTCGCACGGACGCTGGTCATCGCGCGTGCGCGCCCCGGTGGTCTCACGCGTTTGGTCCGCAGGGCGGTGGATTCGTTCTTCGTGCTGCTCACCAGGTCTGCGTCCGACTACGCGACGCGGGACCGGATTCTCGCTGCGCAGCCGGTCACCTTCCTCGCCGCGATGCTGGCCACGTGGCTCGCGGGTTATTTCCTCGGCTACACGCTTCTGCTGTTCCCGTGGGAGCCAGGTCTGACCGAGTCCGCTCGGGAGGCCGGGTCTTCGCTGTTCACGCTGGGTTTCTCCACCACCGCCACGGCAGCTCCGAGCGTCATCGATTTCCTGGCGGCCGGAACGGGACTTCTGGTCGTGGCCCTCCAGATCGCCTACCTGCCAGCCTTGTATTCAGCATTCAACCGCCGCGAAACCGAGGTGACCTTGCTGGGGGCGCGGGCGGGATCTCCGCCGTGGGGACCGGAGCTGCTAGCCCGCACCAGGTACGGCATCCAGCTCGGCGAAGATGACCTCACCGAGTTGTACCGGATCTGGGAGAGGTGGGCGGCCGACATCGGCGAGAGCCACAGCAACTATCCGGTCCTGGTCTGGTTCCGCTCCCCGCAGCCGCGCCATTCGTGGCTGGTCGGACTGCTGGCCGTGCTGGACTCGGCGGCGCTGCTGCTCGCGCTGTGCCCGAGCCGGGACCGGATCGAGCCGCGGCTGTGCCTGCGGATGGGCTTCACCGCTCTGCGGCAGATCGCGTTTGCCGTGGGCATTCCGGTCGACGAGGACCCGGATCCGGACTCCGGAATTCAGCTGTCGTACGGCGAATACCGCGCCGCGGTCGACCGGCTGACCGAGGTCGGGTTCCCCGTGGAGCGCACCCCGGCGGAAGCGTGGCCGCACTTCCGGGGCTGGCGGGTCAATTACGAGCCCACCGCGTACGCGCTCGCGGCCGCGACCGACGCCGTGCCCGCCCTGTGGTCCGGACCGCGACGCTGGCCCAGCCACCCGATCCCGCCAGTGCGCCCGGCGGACCGCCGCCCCGGGCCCGGCGGTGAGAACCCGTCCTGAGCTCGATGGGATTCAACGCGCCCTCGACATGACAGGAGCCGGCGGTGGGAGCATCGCCGGCTGTCCAGCGGCGTCGCGGGTCTCAGGCCACGGGGCCGTGAGTCTTTTGGGTTGCCATACCAAGAGTTCATTTGGATCCTTATTTGGGTGTATGGGTGATCTTGCGGGTCAGGGGCAGCGGCGGTCGGTTTTCGATTCCTACGCGCGGTTGTCGCGACTGCAGGAGACGGGCGAGCTGGAGAAGATCGAGACGCAGCACGCCGACAATCGCAAGGTGATCGAGCATCTCGGCGGGGTGCTGGGTGAGTCGTAGCACGCCGGAGCCTTAAGCGTTGAGGCACGGCTGCTTCGCAGGCAAGACCATCGGCGAACGACTTCAGATCATTCGTGAACGCACAGGGAAGTCCCGGACGGTCGTCGCTGGCCTGGTTGGCAGGTCATCTGACTGGCTCAAGCAGGTCGAGAAGGGGAAGATCCAGACGCCCAGGCTTCCTACCCTGGTGAAGCTGGCAGAAGCTCTTGGCGTCCATGATCTGGCCGAAATTACCGGTTCAACCGCCATGCCAATCGACCTGAGCCGCCGCGCCGGCCATCCGGCAGTCGAAGCGCTGCGCGAAGCCATCGAAGAGATGCCCCTTGCGGTCAACGACCGGCAGCAGCCGAACGTTGATGCATTGAAACACGCATCTGCTAACGCTTGGCACCTCTGGCACAACAGCCCGACACCGCGTAGCTCAGTCGGCGCATTGCTACCCGCCATCATCCGAGATGCCAGACGCGCCGCCCGGATCTTGGACGTGGAACCGCGGCGAAGTGCCTACGCGACGCTCACCAGTGCTTACGGCCTGGCTCACCAGGTGCTTGCATGGGTGTCCGACACGCCATTGTTGTGGCTGGTTGCTGACAGGGCCATGAACGCAGCTGAACATGCTGGAGACCCCGAGTCGCTGGCCTTGGGCGCGTGGGTGCTTGGTAATGTCTGGCGCGCATCCGAACGAGAGGAAGACGCTTACCAGCTTGTGACCGAAGCCGGGACGTTGCTGGAGCCCTACCTCAACAACGGTGACGACACCACACGCGCTCTTTGGGGCGCGCTTCACCTTCACGGCGCGATTACGGCGGCGCGCCTCGGCCGAGAAGGAGATGCACTGTTCGCGCTTGACCAAGCAGACAAGATGCCTAGAAAGATGCCATCCGGCTACGTCCATTCGTCCACTGTGTTCGGTGCTGCCAATGCCGACACGACAGGTGTCAACGTCTATACGGATCTTCGAAAGTCGGCACACACTCTCGATGCCGACATCGACGCGTTGCCCTCCGTGCACCGCAGATCTCGGCTCTGGCTCGACATGGCCCGCAGTTACCACCAGCGCAAAGACCGCGTAGCCACGCTTCAGATTCTCCAACGCGCGACCGACACTTGCGAAGAATCGATGCGGCACCATCCGATGGCCCGAGGAATCGCGGGCGAGCTTGTCAGCAACGGTGGGCGCAACGTTCAACGGGATGCGCGAGTTCTCGCTAAACGCCTTGGGTTGACCGCCTAGCCTCATTGGTCCGTTCAGGTAGGGGCACTAGCAGTCGCCGCGCAGGGAAGTGGACGGGAAGAAGTCCAACACGCTCAAGGAATGCTTCGCGTGCAGGTGGGGTCCCACGCCGCATGCGGCTCACGCCGCATTCCGCAAGGACCCCTCAGCCGCCGGGAGTCGGTTGGAGCCGGCGGCGGGTCGGAGCGCGCCCGGCGGGCTGGCGGGGCAGTGGGTTCTCCGGCGGCCGTGGTACAGGCATGGTGATCGGCTGGCCCTGGGTGAGCAGGATCGGGCGGCCGTGGTGCGAGGTCCGAACCGGCTCGCCGTGGCTCAGCGCGTAGGTCGCCTCGTCGCGGTGGATGGTGACGCAGATCCGGCTGCCGGCAAAGCACAACCGGAACGAGATGCGGCTGAGTTCGGGCGGCAGCCGGGGCGCGAAGCTCAGCTCGCCGCCGTGGTCCCGCATTCCGCCGAACCCGGCGACCGCAGCGATCCACGCACCTGCCAGCGCGGCGATGTGCAGGCCCTGGCGCACGTTCTGGTAGATGTCGTGCAGATCCGCCAGCGCTGCCTCGGCGAAGTAGTCGTAGGCCAGTTCGAGGTGGCCCACCTCGGCGGTGAGCACCGCCTGCACGGATGAGGACAGCGACGAGTCGCGCACGGTCAGCGCCTCGTAGTACGCCACATTCCTGGCCTTCTCCTCCGGGGTGAACGCATCCCCGCGCAGCCACATCGCCAACACCAGGTCCGCTTGCTTGACCACTTGCTTGCGGTAGAGGTCGAAGTACGGGTAGTGCAGCAGCAGCGGGTAACCCTCCGGGGGCGTGTTCGCGAAGTCCCAGTGGGCGTGCTTGGTGAACCCCTCGGACTGCGGGTGCACGTCGAGCGCTTCGTCGTAGGGCACCACCACCCGGTCGGCCGCGTCCCGCCAGCGGGCCGTCTCCTCCTCGTCCACGCCCAGCGCGCTCGCCAGTTCCGGGTGCAGTTCGCAGTGGGAAGCCGCCTCGTGCAGGTTCCGCTGCGCCATCAGGTTGGTGTAGACGTTGTTGTCGACGACGGCGGTGTACTCGTCGGGACCGGTGACCCCGTCGATGCGGAACCGGCCGTGCGCGTCGTGGTGTCCCAGCGACGTCCACAGCCGTGCCGTCTCCACCAGCAGTTCCAGCCCGGCGGATGCCTCGAAGTCCCCGTCCCCGGTGGCCGCGAGGTAGCGGGCGGTGGCGTCGGCGACGTCCGCGTTGATGTGGAACGCCGCTGTACCGGCCGGCCAGTAGCCGGAGCACTCGTCGCCGTCGATCGAGCGCCACGGGAACGCGGCGCCACTCTGGCCGAGCTGAGCAGCCCGGGTCCGCGCCTTGTCCAATGTGGAGTGACGCCATTGCAGCGCGTTGCGGGCGGCGTCCGGGAGGGTGTAGGTCAGCAGCGGTAACACGAACGATTCGGTGTCCCAGAACGCGTGCCCGTCGTAGCCGGGGCCGGTGAGCCCCTTCGCCGGGATCGCCCTGGTCTCCCCGCGGGCACCGGCCTGTAGCACGTGGAACAGCGCGAACCGGACCGCCTGCTGCAGCTCCGCGTCGCCGTCGACCTCCACGTCGGCGGCTTCCCAGAAGTCGTCCAGATAGGCGCGCTGCTCGTCGAGCAGGCCCTGCCAGCCGCTTTGCCTGGCACCGGCCAGCGCGGCCTCCACCTGGGCTCGCAGGGCCTGCGGGGACCGCTGGCTGGACCAGCCGTACGCGACGTACTTGGTCAGCGCCAGCTTCCGCCCTTGGGGCACCTCGGCAGCCAGGGTCAGCCGGGCCAGGTCACCCTCTGTCCAGTTCTCCGTCGACACCTCTGCGGGCGCGTCCACCTCGTGGTCCATCGCCGCGGCCATGCGCAGGCCGGACCGGCGGGTGTGGTGGCCCAGCACGGCGCGGCTGCCCTCGCCCACGGCGAAGTCCGAGACCAGGGCGCCCTTCAGGACGGCGGCGACTCGCGGATCGTCGACGTCCCCGTCGATCGGTTCGTTGGCCAGCAGCTCGGACTGCACCACGAGTTGTGCCTGCCCGTCCAACGGTTCGACCTCGTAGTGGATCGCGGCGATGGCGCGCTGGGTGAACGAGACCAGTCGCTCCGAGGTGATGCGCACGCGCCGACCGGTGGGCGACACCCACTCGGTGTTGCGGCGCAGCGTGCCGGAGCGGAAGTCGAGCACCCGCTCGTGGTGCGGGGCCGAGCCGTAGCGCATGTCCACCGGTTCGTCCTCGACCAGCAACCGGATGATCTTGCCGTCCGTCACGTTGACCACGGTCTGCCCGTCTTCCGGGTAGCCGTACCCGGCTTCGGCGTACGGCAGTGGTCGCCGCTCGTAGAAGCCGTTGAGGTAGGTGCCGGGTAGGCCGCGCGGCTCGCCCTCCTCGAACGAGCCGCGGAATCCGATGTGGCCGTTGGACAGCGCGAAGGTGGATTCGGTGCGGCGCAGGGCGTCCAGGTCCAGCCACCGCCATCGCAGCTCCCACGGGGCCACCTCGTAACCCGGTAGTCGAGGAGTCGTCACGTCGTCCACCACCTCGTGCTTCAGCGGTCCACGGCCAGGAGGTCGGCCAGGTCCGGCACCACGACGTCGGCGCCGTGCGCCCGCAACTCGTCCGCGTGGTGGGTGCGGTCCACGCCGACCACCCACCCGAACCCGCCGGCCTGGCCGGCTTGCACGCCCGCCAGCGCATCCTCGAACACCGCCGCTTCGGCCGGTGCGACGCCGAGCGCCCGGGCCCCGGCCATGAACGCGTCCGGCTCAGGCTTGCCGCGCAGCTTCTGCTCGGCGATCACTAGGCCGTCGATCCGCGCCTGCACGAACCGGCTCAGGCCCGCCGCCTCCAGCACCGACGCGCCGTTCTCCGAGGAGGTGACCACGCCGATGGCGAGTCCGGCGTTCCGCACCGCCTCCAGATAGCGCACCGACCCCGGATACGGAGTCACCCCGTGTTCTCGGATGATCGCTTGCAGCGTCTCGTTCTTCCGGTTGCCCAGACCGTGGATCGTTTCCGAGGCCGGTGGGGCGTCGCGAGGCCCTTCGGGCAGGGAAATGCCGCGAGAAGCGAGGAACTGGCGCACGCCGTCCGCTCGCGGGCGCCCGTCCACGTGCTCCAGATAGTCACGTTCGGTGAACGGCGAGAAGCGCTCGCCCTCCCGATCTCGCAGGAACGCGTCGAACGTCTGCTTCCAGGCCGCCATGTGCTGCGCGGCGGTGCTGGTGAGCACGCCGTCGAGGTCGAAGAGGCAGGCCGTGATCCTCTCCGGCGCCACGCAGATCTGCTGCGCGGCGTGGTCCCGCCAAGGCCGGTCCATGCTCGAAGGTTTTTCCGAACGCGCCGGACTCCAAACGTCGACCGTCCGTGCCCGGCGCTCCGCGCGGCTGTGGTCCCGCCGGGCACGAGTCCGAATTCGACGGCGATCATCACCCGAGCACCGGGGCTCGGCGTCCGAATTCTGGCCGTTGATCAGCCAATCCATCCACTTCGGACCTTTGGTCGGCGCTGCCCGGCCATCGGATCCGATACCGGCGCGGCGGCCGGGTCCAGGCGCTGGCCGAGAAGGGCTGGATCTGAGCGACACCGCACCCTTGGCAGCGCTCCCCAACACGCGGGTCGGCATCTGTCGCGGAGAGTAGGAGGAAACGGGGTATCAACTGCGGCGGTTCGGGTCGTCCGCTTCGGCACCGAGGCCGCCCGTGCACATCTCCGCTGGTGGCAGCCAATGGCGTTCGGGGTCGAACGGTCGGAGGCCGGCGATGACGTGGCCGATCAGCAGGGGCAGCGCGGGGTGCCGGTTGTCCCGCCGCCACAGCATGGACAGCGGGTAGACCGGTGTCGGATCGACGATGGGGACTTGGACGATGCCCGGGTGCCAGGGGATTCGCAACCGCTCGCCGCCGAAGGTGAAGCGGTCGCGCGATGCGGCGATGTCGTCGAGCATGTGGTCCAGGCCGAAGTTCGGGCCGGAGGCGTCGATGGTGAGCCTGAATTCGCGGGCGAGACAGTCGTAGAAATCCGCCCATTCGCTGCCCGGTTCGTTGCTCGGCATCCAGGCGATCGAGTCCCGCAGCTGGGTGAGCCGGACCTGGCGTCGGTCGGCGAGGGGGTGCTTGCGGCCGACGAGGATGTGTAAGGGGCCGAAGTAGGCGGGGATGTGCTCGATGCTCGGATCGAGCGTTCCCACCACCCGCGCGAAGGCGACGTCGATCGAGCCGTTGGCGAGCGAGGCCCGCCCGCTCCGCAGCCCCTGGGACGTGACGACATCGATCTCCACGTCGGCGTGGGCCTCGTGGAACGTCCTGATCAACTCCGTCGACGGGAGGCGGGTACCGAGCACGTCCACCCGCAGCGGGCGGTTGCGAGCCCGAATCGACTCCACGGCCTGGTCGGCCAGCGCCAGCAAACCCTGGGCGTGGGGGAGAAATGCCGCACCGTCCTCGGTCAACCTGGTCCCGCTGTGGGTGCGGTGGAACAACGCCGTGCCCAGATCGGCTTCCAGCTTCGCTATCCGCCTGGAGATCGCCTGTTGCGTCACGCCCAGCCGGTCCGCGGCCTCGCCGAAGTAATTGGTGTCCGCGACGGCGATGAAGGCCCGGACCGCGCCCAGGTCGAGTTCCATCCTGCCCTTTCCACAACTACCGGCCGTCGGCGGTGCGCCCCTTTCCGGGCGGCACCTGCCATACCGCCTCCAGCGCTAACGTCCGGGCTACAGTACTCACGCGACGAGTTCAGGATCGCTAACGCCACCGGCCGTTGTCATACGGTCAGCGTGGCGGCGTTGGCCAATCGGCTAGGCCTCGGTGGATTCGAGATCACGGCGGTGACCATCCCGCCCAACCCCGCAGGCCAGTAGGAGGGCGTAGCGCCAGCTCACGCGCTCGATGTTGACGAGGTAATCCGATCCCGCCAAGGGGTGCGGCGGGCCGATTTGGCCCGCTCAGCGGGAAGCAATCCCTGTCTTGTGCTCTCGTGGTGTGCAAGATCTTGATCGCCAACAGAATCGCTCCATTCGATTCGGAATTCACCCGCCGCGAGCAGCCAGGCACCCGAGCAAAGACCCACCAGCAACGACCCGGTCAGAAGAGGACACGCGTTCCTCGGAGGCTCTTGAGCTCCCCGAAGAGGGCCGGACCGGGCTCGACTGGGTATTGGTCCACCGCCAACTTGGTCCGTCGGTCGCCGTGCCAGACGATGACGCGCAGGGGAGTGCTGCCCCGGTTTGTGCGCAGTGTCGCCCGGAGCTCGTGCATGTAGTCCCGGTCGACGTGGCGGGCATCCACTTCCAGGGTCAGCGGGTTCACGCCGGCGTCGGTTTCCGCTGCGGAGATGTCCACTGGCACCGCATCGGAGGCGAACACGCTGATCGTGCCTTCGCGTTCGTTGATGCGGCCTTTGACTGCGAGCGCGGTGTCTTCCATCAGGCAGTCGGCGAACATCTCGTAGGACTTCGGGAAGAACAGCACCTCTACGCTGGCGTCGAGGTCTTCGAGTGTGACGATGGCCCAGGGGTGGCCGTTTTTGTTGATGCGGCGTTGGATTCCGGAGATCATGCCGGCGATCTTGAGTTGTTCCTTGCCGTTGCCGAACTCTCGTTCGCCGCCGACGAGGTCGGCGATCCCGGTGTCCTGGTAGGGGGCGAGCAGTCGTTCCGCGCCGTCGAGGGGGTGGGCCGAGACGTAGAGGCCCAGCATTTCCCGCTCGTAGGACAGCAGCTGTTTGCGTGGCCATTCCTCGTGGGTGAAGTGCAGGTGTGCCAGGGGTGAGGCGTCGGCGCTGTCTTCGGAGGTGTCCGCGCCGAAGAGGTCGAACTGTCCCATCGCCTGCTGCCGCTTCAGGCCGATCACGGCATCGACGGCGGCTTCGTGGTGCTGGACCAGGGACATGCGGGTGTGGCCCAGGGAGTCGAAGGCACCGGCCTTGATCAGTGATTCGATGACCCGCTTGTTGCAGGCCAGGATCTCGGATTTGTCGAGGAAGTCGGTGAAGGAGGTGTAGCGGCCCTTTTCCTTGCGGGTCGTGACGATCGAGGCGACGACGTTGGAGCCGACGTTGCGGATCGCGCTCATGCCGAAGCGGATGTCGGAGCCGACGGCGGCGAAGGTGTCGCGGGAGTCGTTGACGTCCGGGGAGAGGACCTTGACACCCATCCGGCGGCATTCGGCGAGGTAGACCGCCATCTTGTCCTTGTTGTCGCCGTTGGAAGTCAGCAGCCCGGCCATGTACTCGGCCGGGTAGTTGGCCTTCAGATACGCCGTCCAATACGCCACCAGGGCATAACCCGCCGCGTGCGACTTGTTGTAGGCGTAGCCGGCGAACGGGAGAATGGTCGCCCAGAGTGTGCTGATCGCCTCGTCGGAGAAGCCTTGGGCGAGCATGCCGTCCCGGAAGCCCTCGAATTCCTGGTCCAGCACGGACTTCTTCTTCTTGCCCATCGCGCGGCGCAGGATGTCCGCTCGGCCGAGGCTGTAACCGGCGACCTTCTGCGCGATCGCCATGATCTGCTCTTGGTAGACGATCAAACCGTAGGTCTCGGCGAGGATTTCGCGAAGAGCATCACCAAGTTCGGGGTGGATGGGTTCAATCGGTTTGCGGCCGTTTTTCCGATCCGCGTAGTCGTTGTGGGCGTTGACTTCCATCGGCCCCGGCCGGTACAGCGCGTTGGCCGCCACCAGGTCGCCAACGTCCTCGAGATCGGGATGGATCGGCTCGATCGCCTTGCGACCGTTCTTGCGGTCGGCGTAGTCGAGGTGCGCGTTGACATCCATCGGCCCCGGCCGGTACAGCGCGTTGGCCGCCACCAGGTCGCCAAACTCGGTGGGCTGCAGGCGTTTGAGCAGCTCCCGCATGCCGCCACCTTCGAACTGGAACACGCCCAGGCTCTCTCCTCGGGCGAGCATCTCGTAGGTGGTCTTGTCGTCCAGCCCCAGGTTGGACAGGTCGATGTCGCGGTCGTGGTTCTCCTTCACCATCGTCAACGCATCACCGAGAATGGTGAGGTTGGACAGCCCCAGGAAGTCCATCTTCAGCAGGCCGATGGCCTCACAGGACGGGTAGTCCCAGCCGGTGATGATCGACCCGTCATCCCGCGCCCACAACGGCACCGTGCCCAGCAACGGCTGCGAGGACAAAATCACCGCACACGCATGCACACCGGCATTGCGGATCAGCCCCTCCAGACCACGCGCGGTATCGAAGATCTGCGACACCGCCGGATCCGTCTCGATCAGACTGCGAACCTCGGCGGCCTCGGCATAACGCTCATGCTGCGGATCCACGATCCCCGACAACGGGATGTCCTTGGCCGCGATCGGCGGCGGCAACGCCTTGGAAATCTTGTCCGCGATAGCGAACCCCGGCTGACCGTGATGCACCCGCGCGGAATCCTTGATCGCCGCCTTCGTCTTGATCTTGCCGAAAGTAATGACCTGCGCGACCTTGTCCCGGCCATACTTATTGATCGCATACTGCAAGACCTCGTCACGACGGCGGTCGTCGAAGTCGAGGTCGATATCCGGCGGCGAGTCACGCTCCGGGTTCAAAAACCGCTCGAAGATCAGCCCATGCTCCAGCGGGTCCAGGTTCGTGATGTGCAGGATGTAGGCCAGCAGCGAACCCGCCGCCGAACCACGACCCGGCCCCACGTGAATACCCTGCGACTTCGCCCACCGGGTCAGGTCACCCACCACCAGGAAGTACGCGCAATACCCCTTGGTGTCCAGCACGTCCAACTCGACCTTGATCCGCTCCAGGCACTCCTCGGACGCCCCGTCCGGATAACGCGTCGGCAGATACTGCCGGACCTCGGCCTCCAGCAACTCACGCTCGCTGCGGCCACTGCCATCGGTCACCCGCGGCATCCGGTCCTGAAACGACCACACATCCTCGTAGGACTCCACCATCTCCGCGACCAGCAGCGTGCTGTCCGCCGCGCCCGGCACCTCCTGATCCCAGTACTCCCGCATCTCCCCCGCGGACTTCAGGTAATAACCATCACCATCGAACTTGAACCGGCTCTCATCACTGAGCGTCTTACCCGACTGCACACACAACAACGCCCCATGCGACTCGGCCTGATCAACAGTGACGTAATGACTGTCGTTGGTCGCCAACGGCTTCAGCCCCAACTCCCGGGAGATCTTCAGCAGCCCCTGCCGCACCGACCGCTCGATCGGCAGACCATGATCCATCAACTCCAGGAAGAAGTTCTCCGCCCCGAAAATGTCCCGGTAATCCGCCGCCGCCTGCAACGCCTCATCGAACTGCCGCAACCGCAACCGGGTCTGCACCTCACCCGACGGACACCCGGTCGTAGCGATGATCCCCTCGGAGAACTCGCTGATCAACTCACGATCCATCCGCGGCTTGCGGTAATAACCCTCGAAACTCGCCCGGCTGGACAACGTGAACAGATTCCGCAGACCGGTCGCGTTACGCGCCAGCATCGTCATGTGCGTGTACGCACCCGCACCCGAGACGTCACCACCCTCACCGAACTCATCGGTCCCACGCTGCTTCGCCTCACCCCAGAACACCGGCTTCTTGTGAAACCGGCTGGTCGGCGCCAGATACGCCTCGATCCCGATGATCGGCTTGATACCGGCCCGGCACGCCTGCTGGTAGAACTCATCCGCCCCGAACATGTTGCCGTGATCGGTCATACCCACCGCGGGCATCCCCAACCGTTCGGCTTCGGCGAACAACGCCCCCACCTTCGCCGCACCGTCGAGCATCGAGTACTCAGTGTGCACATGCAGGTGAACGAAGGGCATGTTGCCGTGATCGGTCATACCCACCGCGGGCATCCCCAACCGTTCGGCTTCGGCGAACAACGCCCCCACCTTCGCCGCACCGTCGAGCATCGAGTACTCAGTGTGCACATGCAGGTGAACGAAGGGCTCCATGAACTCTCCCAGCGGGCTGTACGACGGGCGAGCACATTCGATCCGAGTACGGCCACGAGTGTCCAACAAGCGACACGCCGTAACCGACAATCAGTAGTTGTAAGCCCGGCTCAGGTGCGGTCCGACCGCGAATGACCGATCATCTTTCGTTGCTGATGATCAGCGCTCGGGCAAGTCGGTGGCGGGAATGCGCTAGAACTGCACCTGATTGGAGTTCGATTGTGCGATAGGCGGCAGCGCTTGTCTTGAAAGGCATTTCCCATTTGGTAATACGGTTATGAACTAGTTGCGTAATGAGCCGTATTCCAAGGTCAATCGTTGGGTGAGTGGTGCCTCGTTTTCCGTCTCATAGCGTGGGTTCATAGCGCCCAGGCATGATCGAGCTTCGGCCCGACAGCCGGTCCAGGTCGAGAAGCCGGCATCCCGCTCGTGGCCGCGCAGAGTTGCCCGCCGCCGTGGTGCCAGTGCAGGCGGCGGGCAATGCGCCCATCATGGCGGGTCAGCTCTTCGCGCCCGCCTTGAGGATGTGGTCGGAAATGGCGTTGACGATGACGGACTTGTGCTCGTTGAGGTAGAAGTGCCCGCCGGGGAAGATCTGGAGGACGAACTCGCCGGTCGTGTGCCCGGCCCACGCCTGGGCTTCCGAGGGGGTCACCTTCGGGTCCGCATCCCCGATGAACGCGATCACCGGGCAGGTCACGTCGGAGCCCGGTTCGTACCGGTAGGTCTCCACGGCCCGGTAGTCGTTGCGGAGGGAGGGCAGGATCATGCGTGTAATCTCGTCGTCGATCAGCTGCGATTCGGTGCCGCCGAGGCCCATGACTTCGCGGAGCAGCTCCTGGTCGCTGCTGCGGTGCATCGCTTCCTCGCGGTGGCAGGAGGGCGCGCGCCTGCCCGAGGCGAACAGCCCTGCCGTAACCACTCCGATCCGCTCCAACCGCCGCGCCACCTCGAACGCGAGGGTCGCGCCCATGCTGTGCCCGAAGAAGGTCAGCGGCCGATCAGTCCAGTCCAGCAGCACCGTCGTGACGGTGTCGGCCAACACGGTCAGGTCGTCGACCAACGGGTCCTGGCGGCGGTCCTGCCGACCGGGGTACTGGATGGCGAGCACTTCGACGGAAGGCGGCATCGCCGCCGAGACCGGGTGGAAGTAGCTCGCCGATCCACCCGCGTGCGGGAAGCACACCAGTCGGTTCCCGGCTGTCGGCTTCGGGTGGAACCGCCGGATCCACGGGCTGTCCTCTCGGTTGGTCATGATCTCCCTCGTCACGGAACGGTCATCAAGAGCCGGAACGCCGCGAACCCCCGACGGTGGAGTGGCGACGCCGAGGGCCGCCCCGGCTCTGGAACCACCACCCGACGGCATCACGCGCGCACGTCCGGAGTGAGATGTTGCCAGCTATCGGCCGAACAGTGAACACCACCCTGCCGACATCGATCGCCCGCCCCACGCAGATCAACAGAGATTGGTCAGGGTGTGCCGAAGCTTCTGTATGCCCCGCGTTGTCAAGCGCGCGATCTCCAAATACCAGGCACGAGGACCGAATATCGACCGAACCAGCTACAAAGAGACACCCTGAACATCGACATCCTCACGCCCAAAGACCCTTGACGAACACTACGACCGCCAAACTTCACGGCCTGGCGCCTAGTCCGTGTGGTGGGTGTCGTACATGGTGCGGACGCGGGTGAGCCGGTCACGCCACCATGCGGCTTGGTCGGGGTCGGTGAGTTCGTAGGTGTTGAGCAGGCTCAGGTCTGGCGCGGGTGGTGTGCGCGGCACGGGCAGGTAGCCGTCCACTGCCCGTAGGGACTCGGAGCCGGACACGAGATCGCTGTTGAGCAGCGAGAGCGTGCCGAGGCCACAGGCGAGGTCCAGTTCGGGCAGCGCACCGGCGAGGGCGACCTGTGCGGCCAGCCCGACGCTGGTTTCCAGCGCGGACGACACCACGCACGGCAGTCCGGCGGCCTCGGCGACCTCCAGTGAACGCCGGACACCGCCAAGCGGTGTGCACTTGATGACGGCGACATCGGCCGCGCCCGCGACGGCGACGCGCAAGGGATCCTCGGCGCGGCGGATGGATTCGTCGGCGGCAATACGCACGTCGACCTGGCGACGGACAGCGGCCAGCGACTCAGGATGGTCAGCGACCTTAACTTTGGCGGTACGGCATCCGGAGTTGGCGGCAATCGCGTGGGCGCGCTCGGGGCCGACGGCGGGCACGGTGCAGTTGATCGGGATGCGGTCCCGTACGGGTTCGGGCCAGCCGAGGGTGCATTGTTCGATCGTGGTCGCCAGCCACGAGGCGGACACGGTGTCGTCGTAGTCGGCGAACGGGCAGAACTCGCCCCAACCGGCGGGTCCTTCGATCAGCATCCCTTCCCGCACGGTGATGCCCCGGAAGCGGGCGCGCATGGGGATCGCGTAGATGCGGGCGCCATCGAAGTCGATCTCGTTGGTCATCAAGTGGCGATGTCCTCGTCTCGGCGGGTGCTGGTGCGGGTGAGATCGGTGATGCGGTCGTCCAGCTCGCGCACGTCCGGTGAGCTGCTGCGCAGCGGCCGGACCTGCCGTTGCAGGGTGCGGAGCCGGTCGAGTGCACGAGTGGAGCTGACTTGACCCGCCGTGCGCACGGCATCCCGGCCCAGCGAGGCAGCCCGCTCTAGATCACGACTGACCAGGTGGGCGGTGGCGAGGTCGGTCTGGACGAAACACCGGCTGCGCACCCGCCACGGCTCGTAGCCGTCCAACGCCTGCTTGATCAGCCGGGTGCCCTGGTCGGGTTCGCCCGCATCGCGCAGGCATCGGCCGAGATCCGAGATCGGCGGCGAGTCCGGCCTCGGTGTAGAAGCCCAGCCACGTGGGTTCCTCGTCCGGGCGTGCCCGTTCGTAGTGCCGCTCGGCTTCGAGTACGGCCGTGCGGGTGGCGTTGGCGTCGCCGGACAGAGCGTGCCCGCGCGCCTCGACCGCGTGCAGCAGCGAGGACAGCACCGGAGTGGGCTTACCGTTGGCCACGTTCTGACCAGCGCGAGCTAGGGCGATGGCTTGGCGGGCGTGGCCGAGCCGGTGGTGTTCCGTGACAGCTCCGTGTCCAAGTTGGACGGTCAGACGACTCATGTGGGACAACACATTGGCCGCATACAGTCGATCGCCCGCACTCATAGCGAGGTTGAGCGTCTGGATGTAGTAGCGCTGGGCCAGCGAGTGCCGCCCGACATCGGCGGCCATCGACGCGGCCAGCCATGAGGCTTGAGCGACCGCGCCCAGCAGGGCCTTACCGGTCTTCTCCGAGTAGGTGCCGTGCATGACTGTGCTGGCTTCGCGGTGCAGCATCTGCACGACTTGTTCACGGACGCGGCCGGACCCGTAGCGATGATCCAGTCGGCGGAGATGGGCGATGTGCTCGGTGATGATCTCGACATCAGCCATGCCGATGCGCTTGCCCGCCACTCGCGCGGTGCTCTCAGCCGGGGCCACCGTGAGCGCGTACAACGCTGGTTCGGAAAAGACCGCCGCTGTGAAAGCGGAGCCCAGCAGGAACTTTCGCCGGTTCATATCCCGTCCCGACAGCTCGACGACCGTACGGACCGTGCCGTCCAGTGTCCCTGAACAGTTCAGCCCGTCGTGTAAATCGTCTATAGCGGGAGTGCGATCGGCAAACCGAACTGAAGTTCTGACCATCACAGCCATTCATCACGTGCGTCCGCACGCCCGCGAGAAGCCGCCAGCCGTGAGTGCGATCCGCAGGTCAGGGCGGGGGACAAGGACCGCCGCACCAGACTCCGAGTGATTAGTCACAATCAGCCTCATTTCACGTCTGCTGCGAGGGTGCGCAGCCGCAAAGCGGCGGCTGGAGAGCCAGACGGGGCGCTGTGGGCCAAGCTGATGCCTCGGGATCGTCTGGTGCTGGAACTGGTTGCTGAACATCATGTTCTGACCACGGAGCAGCTTCGTGCGTTGGTGTTTCCGTTGATCTCGCGGGCACACCATAGCTGGCTGCACTTGGCTGATTTGGGCGTGTTGTGGCGCACGCAGAAGGAATCGACCTGGGTCTGGAAGTGCTCCGGATCGAGACCGCCGACGCCGTCCGGGAGGGCGGCCACGATCGGCACTCCGGTGACGCGGGGTAGCTCGGTGATGTTGCACTCCTCGGCCAGGCCGAGCGCTTTCGGCACCGCGCCGAGCACCAGTCCCGCCGGTTCCAGACCTCGTGAACGCAGGGTGTTCACGGTGAGTTCGGTGTGGTTGAGGGTTCCGAGTCCGACGCGGGTCACGACGTACACCTGCACCGGGTGATCCCGGGCGAGTTCGACGGCGAGGTCCGGCAGGGTGCCTCCGTCGGCGTCGAGGCGGACCAGGATGCCGCCGGCGCCCTCGACGATCACTGTGTCGTGGGTCCGGGCGAGTTCGCGAACGCGGGCGGTGTGCTCGCTGATCGGTGGGATCTCGATGCCGCGCAGTCGGGCGGCCGTGTCCGGCGCGAGCGGGTCTTCGAGCCGGGTGAACTCGGCGACCTCGCAGCCGGTCAGGCGCGCCACGACGGAGATGTCGGGTTCGTCGGTGCCGATGCCGATGCCGGTTTGCACGGGCTTCACGACGATCGTTCCCGGTCCGGAGCGGGCCGCGAGCGCCGCGGTGGCCACGGTCTTGCCGACACCGGTGTCGGTGCCGGTGACGATGATGATCATTGTTGCCGTCCGTGGTCGTCGATGACGCGGGTCAGCACGTCCACCGCGTGCGCCCAGCGCTTGTCGTCGAGGCCGACGTGGGTGGTGATTCGGAGCCGCGAGATCCCGTCCGGCACCGACGGCGGCCGGAAGCACCCCACCCGGACCCCGGCCGACAGGGCTGCGGCCTGTGCAGCGACGGCGACCTGCGGGGACCGCATCGGCACCGAGAGCACAGCGCCCGCCGACCGCTGCACGCCGAGTCGGTCGGCCAGCTCACCACCACGCTTGTGGATCCGTGACGGGAAATCCGGTTGCTGGCGCAGCCGGCGGAGGGAAGTCAACGCGCCGGCGGTGGGAGCCGGTGCCAGCCCGGTGTCGAAGATGAACGGGCGGGCCCGGTTGGTGAGGTGGTCGATCAGCGCAGCGGAGCCGAGCACCGCACCACCCATCGCGCCGAGCGATTTCGACAGCGTCGCGGTCATCACCACGTGTGGGTGGTCGGCCATGCCGTGGGCGTGCACCAGCCCCCGGCCGCCGTCACCGACCACGCCGAGCCCGTGCGCCTCGTCGACGATGAGGAGCGCGTCGTGGTCGGCGCAGGCCGCGGCCAAGTCCGCGAGCGGGGCGGCGTCGCCGAGCACGGAGAAGACAGACTCGGTCAGCACGATCGCTCGCCTGCCACCGGCTGCGGCCAACGCTGCCCGGACTGCGGCAACGTCGTTGTGCGGGACCACCTCGATCGCCGCGCGAGACAGCCGCGCGGCGTCGATCAGCGAGGCGTGCACGTGCGCGTCGGAGACGATCAGGGACTGCTTGTCCGCGAGCACGGTCACTGCGGACAGGTTGGCGTGGTATCCGGTCGAGAAGACCAGCGCCGCCTCGCGGCCGGTGAACTCGGCGAGTTCGCGCTCCAGGTCGGCGTGCAGCGCAGTGGTGCCGGTCACCAGCCGGGAGGCACCCGCCCCGGCGCCCCAGGTGAGGGCGGCATCGGCGGCCGCTCGGCGTACCTCGGGGTGGCCGCTCAACCCCAGGTAGTCGTTGTTGGCGAGGTCGATGACGTCGTCGTCGGCCGCCCGCGGCCGCAGCGTGCGCTGCAAGCCGGAGTCCTCGCGCACGACCCGCTGTTCGGCGAACCATTCCGTCCAGGTGTTCATCCGACCTCCGCAGCTGCCGTGATCCCAGCGCAGATGGCGGCGATGTCATCGTCGGTGCACACGTAGGGCGGCATGGTGTAGATCAGGTCGCGGAACGGGCGCAGCCAAACGCCTTGGGCCAGCGCGGCTTCGGTCGCCTTGACCACGTCTACCGCGTGGTCGAGCTGGACCACGCCGACTGCGCCGAGGGTGCGCACCTCGACGGCGTCGATCGCGTGCAGCGCCTGTAACCCGGTGTTGATCCGTCGCACGTCTCGCGTCCAGTCACCGCTGGCCAGCAGGTCAAGGCTGGCCGAGGCGACCGCGCAGGCCAGCGGGTTTCCCATGAAGGTGGGGCCGTGCATGAGAACTCCGGATTCGCTGGCGGACAGGCCACGGGCGACCTCCGCCGTGCAGACTGCGGCGGCCAGCGACAGGTAGCCGCCGGTTAGCGCCTTGCCGACGCACAACACGTCCGGCGTCACGCCGGCGGCCTCGGCGGCGAAAAGTGTGCCAGTGCGGCCGAATCCGGTGGCGATCTCGTCGAAGACCAGTACCAGCCCGTGCTCGTCGGCGACCTCGCGGAAGACCGTCAGGCAGTCGGCGGGGTAGGGGTGCATGCCGCCGGCGCCCTGCAGGAGCGGTTCCACGATCAGCCCGGCGAGCCGGTCTTCGTGCTCTGCCGCGAGCGACCGGAAGCCCGCGGCCCAACTGTCGACCTCGCCGTCGAGTCGGGGCGGACGTTCGCCGAACACCTGCTCCGGCAGCACGCCGGACCACATAGCGTGCATCCCGCCGTCGGGGTCGCACACGCTCATGCAGTCGAAGGTGTCGCCGTGGTAGCCGCCGCGGACGGTGAGGAACCGGGTCCGTTCCGGCCGGCCGAAGCCGCGCTGGTACTGCAGCGCCATCTTCATCGCCACCTCGACGCTCACCGATCCGGAGTCGGCCAGGAAGACGCGGTCGAGACCGGCGGGCGTGAGGTCGATCAGGCGCCGGGCCAGCTCGACCGCAGGCTCATGGGTGAGCCCGCCGAACATCACGTGCGACATCCGGTCGAGCTGGCGGCGCACCGCCTCGTCGAGCACGGGGTGCCGGTAGCCGTGGATGACCGACCACCACGACGCCATCCCGTCGACCACCTCGCCGACGCCGTCGAGGGTGATCCGGCTGCCCGAGGCGCCGGTGACCAGACGGGTCGGCGTCGGGTCGGTCATCGATGTGTACGGGTGCCACAGGTGCTCGCGGTCGAAGGCGAGCAGCGCTTCCGGGGTCATGTCAGGCGTTGGGGAGGACGTCGGTGCCCGCGCCGCGGCGCCGGATAGCTGGATCGATCGGCTCGGCCCGCTCGGCCTGCTGGGCGAGGTCCTCTTCGGAGCCCAGGACGACGAAGCCGTTGTCCCGGATCATCTCGAGGTCCGCCTTGGCGTCCTGGCCCTCCGAGGTGAGGTAGTCGCCGAGGAAGATCGAGTTGGCGACCTGCAGCGCGACCGACTGCAGCGAACGCAGGTGCATCTCGCGACCGCCGGCGATCCGGATCTCCTTGTCCGGGCAGACGAAGCGCGCCATCGCCAGGATCTTCACGCAGCGAGTGGGGGAGAGTTCCCAGGTGTTCTCGAACGGGGTTCCGTCGAACGGCATCAGGAAGTTCACCGGGATCGAGTCGGAGCCCAGCTCCCTGAGCGCGAACAGCGCCTCGACCAGCTGATCGTCGGTTTCACCCAGGCCGGCGATCAGGCCGGAGCAGGGGGAGATCCCCGCACCTTTCGCCTTCTCCACGGTGTCCACCCGGTCGGCGTAGGTGTGGGTCTGGACGATGTTGGCGTGGTTGCTCTCGGCGGTGTTGATGTTGTGGTTGTAGGCGTCCACCCCGGCGTCCTTGAGGCGCTCGGCCTGGCCGTCCGCGAGCAGGCCCAGGCAGGCGCAGACCTCGACGTCGGGGTACTCCTCCTTCAGCGCCACGACCATCTCGGAGACCTTGTCGATGTCCCGGGTGGACGGTCCGCGGCCGGAGGAGACCAGGCACACCCGGCTGGCGCCGCCCCTGAGCCCGGCACCGGCCTGCTTGAGGGTCTCGTCCTTGGACAGCCAGGAGTACTTGAGGATAGGGGCGTCGGAGCCGAGCGCCTGCGAACAGTAGTTGCAGTTCTCCGGGCACAGGCCCGACTTGAGGTTCACCAGGTAGTTGACCTTCACCGTGTTGCCGAAGTGCGCACGGCGCAGCCGGCCGGCGGCGGCCACGACGGACATCAGCTCGGCGTCGTCGGCGCGCAGCACCGAGCGAGCGTCTTCGGGCGTGGCCGGGATCCCGGCGAGGATCGCATCGGCGAGGTGCTGGAAGGTGGCGCTCATCGTTTCTCCGGTGTCGGCTGGTGAAGCAAACCTGAACAGTGTTCACCTGAACAGCGTTCAGGCTAGACTGGGTGGGTAGATCGGTCAACGGGAGGGATCCGCGTGCGCTACCACCGGGGCGACGTCGTGGACCGCGCGATCGTGGTCCTCGACGAGTACGGGCTGGAGTCGCTGACGATGCGCCGACTGGCCGCCGAGCTCGGTGTGCAACCGAGCGCGCTCTACCACCACGTGCCGAACAAGCAGACGCTGCTGGCAGCGGTCGCCGACGAAATCCTGACCCGGGGCCGGCGATCCCGCCGGGCCCGGAAATGGGACCGGCGCGTGGTCGAGGTCTGCGCCGAGCTCCGGGACGCGATGCTCGCCTACCGGGACGGTGCCGAGGTGGTCGTCACGGCATACACCTTCGGCCTCGGTGCCGGCGAGCCCGCCAGCCAGTTGCAGGAAGCACTGCGGGACGGCGGCCTGCCCGACGACCTGGTCGACGTCGGCACCCGCGCCCTCCTGCACCTCGTCTTCGGGCACACCGTGGAGGAGCAGATGGCGCTGCAAGCTGCGAGCGCCGGCGCGATCGATCGGGCGCCCGGGGGGCCGGCCGACTTCGAGCGGGGACTCGAATTGGTGCTGGACGGCCTCCGGTCCAAGGTCAACGGCTAACCACGCCGCGAGGCGATAGCGGAAACGCGCCAATGCCGACGCGGGGCATCACGATCCGGAGGCGCTGGAGAGAGCGCGTGACCGGCTGGCCCGGGACGCCCCGCGCCGCGACGTGCTCGAAACCAAGCTCCGCCCGCTGCTGGAAGAAGACGCGTGCCGCACCTCCGCTTCTCGGTTGGATGTGGGGGCTCCGTTCGTGTCGCGGAGTTGGTCAAAACCGTTCCACCTGCGGAGAGCGGAGCCGGTTGCGGGTGTCCAGCACGCGGTCGGCGTAGCGCTCCAGCAGCGCCCAGTCGAGCATGTCGTGGTCGGTTAGCACGATGATGAGATCGGACTGGGAGATCTGGTCGGCATCGAACCCCACCAGTCGCACGTGTGGCGGAACTTCGTCCGGGTCGATGAGGGGGTCGACCGCGCGAAGGTCGGCGCCGAGCCGGTGGAGGCGCTCGGCCACGGCCATCGATGGGGAGTTCCGTGCGTCGCCGGAGTTCGCCTTGTAGGTCATCCCGATCAGCAGGACGGCGCTGCTGTTCACGGATTTGCGGCGCCGGTTCAGGTGTTCCGTGGCGCGTGCGACGACATGGTCCGGCATGTGTTTGTTGATATCGTTGGCGACGTCGACCAATCGGAACTCCTGTCCCAGGGAACGCCGCACCTGCCAGGACAGGTAGGAGGCGTCGATCGGCAGGCAGTGCCCGCCGACCCCGGGCCCGGGCGAGAAGCGCATGAACCCGAACGGTTTGCTGGCCGCCGCATCGAGGACTGACCACATGTCCACCCCGAGTCCGTGTGCGAACACCGCGAGTTCGTTGACCAACGCGATGTTGATGTGCCGGAAGGTGTTCTCCAGAAGTTTTGTCAGCTCCGCCTCCCGAGTGCCGGGCACCGGAACGGTCACATCCACCAGCTGGTCGTAGAAGTCGCGGACGACGCGCAACGATTCCGGGTCCACGCCGGACACGATCTTGGGCGTGTTGTGGAACTTCCACGTCGGGTTGCTCGGGTCGATGCGTTCCGGGCTGTAACCAACGTGAAAGTCGTTTCCCGCGCGCAATCCTGAGCCGGTTTCCAGGATCGGCACGAAGATTTCCTCCGTGGTCCCGGGATAGGTCGTGGACTCGAGCACTACGCAGCAGCCGGGCGTGATGTGCGTGGACAACGCACGAGCGGCATCTTCCACGTAACGCAGATCCGGCGCCCCGTCGTGCAGTGGAGTGGGAACGCAGACCGAAGCGAAGTCGAACCCGCAAAGCTCGGCCTGGTCGGTGGTCGGTAGGTACCGGCCCGTCGCCAGAGCCGCCGCGAGTCGCTCGTCGTCCACGTCGTCGATGAAGGACTTGCCCCTCTGGAGCAGATCGATGCGGTCCTCGGCGACGTCAAGACCGACGACGTCGAATCCCGCCTCGCAGGCGCGCATGGCGACGGGAAGACCCACGTAGCCCTGGCCTACGATGACAACGCGTGCACCGGGCATTCCGATCACTTCTTCCGGGCTTTTCCGGCATCCGTCCGCGCGCGGAAATGCAACGGCACGCTTCGCGTTCTGGGTTGTACGGTCATCTCGCTGCATGAGGGCTCCTAGCAGAAGTAGCGGTAGAGCAGGGAACCGGCTTTCCCGGTGATGTCATCGGAAACGGATTCGTCGGTGAGCAAACCGGTGATCGCGCCGAGTAGATCGTCCACTTCGGACCGGGTAGTCGACGACTCGCCTGGCGAGCGCAAGGCCACGACCTGCTTCTCGTCGTCGGCGTACTTCCGCTTGAAGTGCAGCAGCCCTGGCTGGTCGAGGTCGCTAACACCCCAGTCGACCAGCCGCAGCCCGCGCTCCACGGCCCAGCGGATCGCGGCCCAGTAGATCGCATCGTTGGGGCGCAGTCGCAGCCGATCCGGCAATGACGAACCGAACTTGAAGTGCAGCACGCCGTTCCACTGCAGGAACACGGCAGCGGCGACGGGTTCGTCGCCCACGCGCGCTGTCATGGTCACGACCGAGTCGTCGGAATGGAACTGCTCCCAGATGTTCTCGAAGAACTCCATCGGCTGGGCCAGCATTCGGTACTTGTGCTTGCGCAGCCGGACCTGCATCCGGTAAAAGTCCCGCAGCGCTTCCACCCCGGTGTCGGCGCTGATCCGGACGCCGTTGCGCTCGGCTGCGGCTATGTTGCGGCGGGCGGTGGCGGAGATCCGTTGGTGGAGTTCGGGCAGGGGAACGTCCAACCGTGTCGCGTGCCAGGCGAGCCGACCGGCTTCCTGCAGCCGCGGATCCCGCACGGGAGCTTCGGAACGCAAACACCGCAACGCAATTGGGATGCCCTGGTCGACGACCCCGTTGGTGAGCTGGTGCCAGACAGCCTCGTTGGGGGCGAACGGGTCCGCCCAGTCGGAGAACGGGAGGCTGCACAGCCGTTCTCCGCGGACGTCCCGCACGCGGACCCAGGCAAAGCCGCCGACTACCGCTCCCGATGCGTCCACCGCGATGCGAGCTTCAGGGGTGAAGCCGTACGTTTGGCACACCGCCTCCAGCCACGGCTGGGAGGTGAATACGCTGCCGTGCGGACCAGCGGCGAGTTCGGCCCATCGCGAGTCTTTCCGCGGGTCGACGGTGACGATCTCGGGTGTGGTGCTGCGCATCGGGGCCGCCTTCGCGGGCGTTCGGGAGAGCTGGAACGGCGGTGGCTCCCGCAGCGTTCCCACCGCCGTGGACCGAGCTGCTAGCAGGTCATCGACGGTGATTTGGCCGAATTCCCGGTGCAGTACCAGGCCGCGGCGGCCGAGTTCGGTCGCGAGCTGTCGCTGGTGGTCGTCGATGGCCTCGCCGAACCGGCGCTGCCGGGTGACCACCACCGGCGCCTTCCCCGCGTCGAAGGCCAGCAGCACGGATCCGGTACCGGAGTGGCTGATCACCACGTCGGCCGACGAAAGCGCCTCCGCGAGCTGGGTGATTGGCAGGTACGGCTTGGTCTGGATCGGAAGGTCGTCCACCGGCGCCGGACCGGTCTGCCAAAGCACCTCGACCGGCAGGCCCGTCGCGCGGTGCAGCGCACCCTCCGGCTCGAGCAGCGGCACCAGCGATTCGATCATCCGGCGGAATGGGTACGCCGATGCGCCGACCGTGACCACCACGCGCAACCGGTCTCCCAGCGGGCGGTCTGCCGTCGTCGCCCGGTAGACGTCGAACTGGCTGCCGCCGTGGCGCCAGCCGCGGCCAGCGGCCTGCGGGTACTGGGTGTAGACCCGGACCCGGGGAACCCAACGGAGCAGTCTGCCGGTCAATGACGGGCTGTTCACCCGCGCGGCGCTTTCAACGTAGTGGCACTCCACGCCCCGCGCGGCCAGGTAGGGCAGGAAACCGAGTGCGATGCCGGAACCGGTGGAGATGGCCCGGGTGATGCCCCGGGCACGCCACAGCCGGTGCGCGATCGGCAGGCACCGCAGCACTCCCGGCACGCTGCGGCCTCCGACCGGCGGAACGTAAACGACGTCCCGATCCGCCAGCATCGACGTGCTCTGCTCGTTGCGGCTGGTCACCCACACCGCCGGGCCGTCCGCGGGAATCCGCTCGGACAGGCTGTGCAGCTGGGCCAGGTGACCGCCCGTGGTTGCCACGAAGAGCGTCGTCATCGGGCACCGTCCCCGCGCAGCATCGACGGCAGGGTTCGGGCCAGGATGCCGAGGTCGGTCCGCAAGCTGCAGGACCGCACGTAGACCAGGTCGAGCCGGAGCATGTCCAAGGTGCCCACGGTGCTGCGGCCGTTGACCTGCCACAGCCCGGTCAGCCCGGGTTTCACCGCGCTGCGTTCGTCGAACTCCGGCGGGAACATCGCGGCCTCCCATTCGAGGCACGGACGTGGGCCCACCAGTGCCATGTCGCCGCGCAGTACGTTGAGCAGCTGCGGCAACTCGTCGAGGCTGGTACGCCGCAGCCAAGAACCAACGGCGGTGATGCGCGGATCGCGGTCCAGCTTGAAACTGCCGTCGGCGGAGGTGTCCTCGCCGCGCAACTCGCGTGCGATCATTTCGCGCAGCGGTTCCTCGCTGCACCCGAGTCGCATGGTGCGGAACTTGTATAGCGTGAACGGCTTTCTGCCCTGACCGACCCGGCGTTGCCGGAACAGCGCCGGGCCTCGGCTGGTGAGGCGGATGATCCCGGCGACGATGAGCATCGGCGCCGCGAGCACGGCCAACCCGACGGCTGCACCGACCACGTCGATCCCGCGCAACACGGACCGTTCCCACCGAGGTCGCCGACCGCCCGGCGTCAACGGTTCCGGTGGGCAGTCCGCCCGCACCATCCGCGTTGGTCTCCTAGGCTGCGCGAGACCGATCGAGAGCAGGATCTTGAGCGCTGTGCTCGTCATCACCAAGCCTCCCAGACATGATCGCCAGCAGAACGAAGAGCAGATCGCCGAACCCGCGGACCACCAGGTGGATGTCGATCAGCGACAGAACTAGGACCATCCACCAACCGATCTCCAGTGCTGCCGCGCACGCCCCTACCGAGCCCGGATGCGGGGCGAGCCGGCGGGCCTCGCGCAGCACCGCAACCGACAGCCACGCGAACGCGACCAGCAGCGGAATCCCGCCGACCCAGAGGAACTGCAGGTAACCGGATTCGAGGTAGATCACGTCCCGCCAGGTCTCCGGGGCAGTGAGCACCGAGTTCGGCGAGATCCCGAGGACGAAGCGTCCTTCCGCCAATTGCGGCAAGTAGAAGGTGGTGAGGTTGTCCCACCGGCCGAGCCAGCTGCGGGGCACGGCGAAGCCCTGCGCGAAGTCCGCCATGCGGCCCAGGAACGCGGGCGCGCCGACGAGTGCGGCGATCCCCACGATCGGCAGGAACCTGGCCACTTGGCGCCGGGCCTGGGGGTAACGGCGCAGGATCAGCACCCCACCCACGAGTGCGGAGATCCAGGTCGAGAACTGCCCGCTTGCGAGGACACCGGCACCGAGCAGGACGCCGAGCCCGATCCGTTCCCACTTGCCGAGGATTCCGCGAGTGCCGCAGTACAGCAGGAGTGCCAACCCGACCATGATGTAATCGCCGGTCGCGATCGAGGACCCAAGAGTCGCCGTGCCGCGGTCGCTGGCCTCGGTCACGCTCGCATGCCAGAACTCGCTCAGCAACGTCAGCACGGGTTCGACACCCAGCGTCTGCAGGATCGCCACTATCGACAACCCAGCGGTCGGCCAGACCACCAGGCGGATGCAGCGAAGCCGTTGTTGTTCGGTGTGCACGGTCAACCGGACGAGCAGGAACAGCACCGCGAGTTTGCACACCGGCAGCAGCGCCACCAGATCGGAGCCGTGAGGTTCGTTGCCCCGCAACATCATCGACGCGATCGGCCAGACGGTGCTGAACACCACGAAACCGGCCAGCGCAACGTCCAGCGGCCGCAGGCGCAGCGGGATCGGGTCACCACGTAGCAGCCGCAGCCAGCCACCGACGCACGCCCCGGCCACCAGCACGGCGAAGATCGCCTCGTTCGGTCGTGCTTCCGGGATCAGCGTGCCCCGGTCGATACCCGCGAGAAACGGCAAGGTCAGCAGGTAGGCGTAGGTCGCGAACGCGGGTCGGTACGCGGCTGCGGCGAAAAGCGCCGCCGCCACCAGTGATCCGGCGACCAGTGGCCCGGCCACGGCGATGGACAGTCCCGCCAGCGATGCGCACAAGGCCGCCTTGGTTATCAGCAGGGTTTCCGGGCGGTCCGGAATCCTGCCGGAGATCTCGTCGCGTCGGGGCAGCAAAACGTTCATGGGCACCGTCCGATCCAGCTGATGCGCACCGCCCCGGCGTAGACGGCGATGGCCGCCAGTCCGCACACGCCGAGGGCGATCACGTACCCAGCCCGGCTGGTCTCGCCGATGCTCAGGAACCAGCGGCCGAAAGCGACGATCGGCACCATCGAGACGCAGGCGAGGAAAGCCCGCGCGATCTGCGCGCGGTCGATCCAGCGTTCGGGTCGCAACGCGGCTCGCAGACCGAAGAGCACGGTCACCGCTCCGGCCAACTCACCCGCCAGCAGGCCCGCGCACAGCACCACCAAGCGGGATTGGTCGTCCGGCACGAGCAGCGAGGTGACGGTGACGGTGAGCGACGCGGCGAGCAGTGCGTAGCTGGCCAGCCGCGGGCAGCGGGTGTTCAGCCGCGCGAACAGCGCATCGAGGCCGACCATGTGCACGCTCGCCGCGAACTGGGCGACTGCGATCACCGCGAGGCAGGCCGCGAGCTGGTCGATCAGCTTGTCCGAGTGCAACTGCCCGTTCGCCAGCATGCTCGCCACCGGGTGCGCCAGCACGGTGAGCAGGAGCAACGGAGGCAGGCTGGTGATCGACGCGAGCGTCAGCGCTTGTCGCCACGACGCGGCGAAACCGCTGTGGTCGTCACGTGCGACTGCGGCTGACATCCCGGGCAGCACGACGGTCGACACCGCGCGTGCCCCCAACGCGGTCGGCACCTGCATGACCGTGTACGCGCTCTGCACGACGATGACTCCACCGGGCACAGTCGACGCGACGGCCAAGAGCACGTACAGCGCGACCGAACGTGTGAGGGGCAGACTGATCGAACTGCGCAGCCGTCGCAGAACGGACGCCACCTCCGGGTCCGATCGCCACTGCAACGACGGACGCACCGGCAGCCCCGCCCGGGACGCCCCGAACAACTGGAGGCAAGCGTGCACCGCCACAGCGAGGGTGCTGCCCAGCCCGAGAACGACCAGGGGACCAGCCGAAACCTCCGCGACATCGAGCCCCGTGCCCCAGTGCGAACCCACCACGACTACGGCGGCGATGAGCACCACGTTCTCCGCTGCGGGAGCCACGGCCGCCAGCGCGAAGCGTTCGCGGGCCTGCTGCGCGGCGGCTCCCAGCGCTGCCGCTGTGTAGAGCATGACCTGGGGCGCGACCAGCAGGACGAGCACTGTCGTCGTCTGCTCGGCCTGCTCCCGGAGCGCGGGTTGCGGGATGCCGAGGCTCAGGCACCACCCGAGCACCGGCGCGGCGAGCGCCACGAGTCAGTCCGGCCAGCACCGCTGAGGCGATCACCAGGAATCCGATCAGCAGGAATCCGCTGACCCGACCGAGCAGTCTGGTTGCCACGTCTGGCCCGCCGCGTGCGAGCACCTGCACCACGGTTGGGACGATCACCAGAGCGAGTGCGGGCCCCGCGATCACGCTGTAGGTCAGGTTGGGAACCATGTTCGTGGCGACGAACGCGTTCGCGAAGTAGGTCGGGCCGAGCACCGCGCCAACCACCACGACCCGGATCAGCCCGGTCAGCCGGCTGATGAGGATTCCGCCGGAGACGACGGCAGAACGCCGCACCGTTCTCCTGACGGCTGGCCGGGACAGGTCGGCGCGCAGCGCGGGGCGGGCACTCACCGGTTGCTCCACCGGCGGACCAGGAACACAGCGGTGATGGCTGCGACCAGGAGTCCGGTGAGCGCTCCGGCTGTCGTGGCGAACAGGGGGCGGGGGCTGACGGGGTCGGTCACCGAGTAGGCCGGCACCACGACCTTGGGTTCGGAGCGCGCGAGTTCGGTCATGCTGAGCTGGTCGAGCTGCGACTGCAACTGCTGCTCGCGTTGCTGCAGGCTTCGCACCAGAGCCTCGGCGGAGGCCAGCGAGGGCGAGCCGGGTTCTGCGCGCTCTCGCGAGACCTGGGCGCTTGCCTCGTCGAGATGCGTCCGGACATCGGCGAGCTGCCCGCGCACATATCCGTCCACTCCGGACTCGCTGTTGGTCCGCGCGATGTCCCGGTAGCGGTCGACGATCTCCCGGGCCCGGCGCAGGGCGACGTCTGGGGTGCCGGCCCTGGCCTCCACCTGCAGGACCTCGCTGCTGTCCAGCAGCGACATGGTCACCGCCTTCTCCAAGTCCTCCACCGGAAGCTGCTCCTGGGCGGCCACTGGACCGAGCACCTGCCTGCTGCGCAGCAGCACCAGTTGGGTCGTCAGACTCCGGTCCTCGCGCAGGAAACCGGTCGACTTCTCCTCGCTGATCACGAAGAGGATCTGCGCGCGCGCCGCATACACCGGCGGCCACACCAGTGCCCCGATGAACGCGGTGCCAGCGCCGATCAGCACGATCAGCAGGGACACGCCGAGCAGTCGCCGCTTGTTGGCCAGCAGTGCGGACCACGCCCGGTTTTCCGGTGCGGGCGGCGGGGTCAGGTCTTCCTGAGCGCCGCGGCGCGGACCGATGGGCGCGGCACGGGTTGTCACCGCTGCGGCGTCCAAGCGCTGAGCGTTGACCGGCTCGCCGTTGGAGTGCTGGGTTTCGGTCAAGGTCAGACACCTCGCAATGCATCGCAAACCCGAACGACGTCGCCGTCGTCGAGCGTCGGGGAGATGGGCAGGGACAAGATTTGCGTGGCCGCCTCCTCGGCGACGGGAATCCGTTCGTCGCATCCGGCGAAAGCCGGTTGCCGGTGGCAAGGAACCGGGTAGTGCACGCCCCAACCCACACCGGCCGCCGATAGCGCCGCACCCGCTTGTTCCCGCCGCAACGTCCGCACCACCGCGAGGTGGTGCACGTGCTCGGCTGCGGGGTCCACGGCGACTGGCTGGAAGGACGCCGGCAGCGATTCCCGGTACCGGCGCATCAGTTCGCGCCGACGCGCGTTGTCCGAGTCCAGCCGCGCGAGTTTCAAGGACAGCGCCGCGGCCTGGATGCTGTCGAGCCTGCTGTTCCGGCCTGACAGCTCATGGCGGTGCCGGTCGTGCGCGGCTCGACCGTGGTTCGCGAGGCACCGCACCCGGTCGGCCAACTTGACGTCGCTGGTGACGACGGCGCCGCCGTCGCCCAGCGCCCCGAGGTTCTTCCCGGGATAGAAGCTGAAAGCGGCGGCGCGTCCGGCACTTCCAGCGGGGTGTCCGCTGTAGCGCGCTCCGTGCGCCTGTGCCGCGTCCTCGATGAACGCGAGACCGCAGCGGTCAGCGAGCGAGCTCAGCGCTGGCACATCGACCATTTGGCCGAACAGGTGGACCCCGATGATCGCAGCAGTACGTCGGTTCACCGCTGCGGCGGCCGCTGCGGGATCGATCAGCAGCGTGTCGGGGCGGACATCGACGAATACCGGCCGCGCGCCGGCCGCACGCACCGCTTCCGCGGTGGCGACGAAGGTGTTCGCCGGAACGATGACGTCGTCACCGCTTCCGATGCCCAGCGCGGTCAAGATCAGTTCGATGGCATCGGTGCCGTTGGCCACGCCGACGCAACTGCGCGACTCGCAGTACGCGGCGAACTGCGTCTCGAACCGTTCGACTTCCGGCCCACCGACGAACCGGCCGTGTTGGAGGACCGCCTTCCACGCCACTTCCAGATCCGTCTGCAGCTCGGCGTTGATGTCCACGAGGTCCAGGAAGGGGACCGCACCGGTGTTCCCGTTCATTGCACTGCCTCTCCGTAAGCCGCTGGCCCTGCGAGCAGCTGCGCGGCGTCCACGTCATCGGAGGCGCGCGGGGCCGGGACGTCCAGCACCCGCACCGGCCGACCGGTGACCTGTGCCAGGTCCGACGCGCTGAGCACCCGGACGATCTCCAGGCCGCTGCGACCGGAGGTGTTGGGGGATTGACCGGTGCGCGCGCAGTCGATGAAGTGGGTGTCCTGCACGAGCAGTGGCTCGCGGAACACCACGTGCGGCGAGACGATGTCGCCGGATCGGTAGGTGATCGGCATCGCGTGGGCGTCCGCTGGATCGTCGAGGCCGTGCGAGTCGACGCCGATGTCGTAGACGCGGATCCGGTCCTCATCGGAAGTGTCGTCGTAGACCGCCATCTTCCGGTCGCCGACGACCGTCACGCGGCGGACCTTCTGCGGATTGAGCCAGCTGACGTGGACGAAGGCGTAGGTCCCGGACTTCTCCAGCTCGAGGCGCAGGTGCGCCACGTCCGCGTGTCGTCCGTCGACGTGGTGATGGGCCCACGTGGTGACAGACGCGGGAGTTTCGTCCATCAGGAACGAGATGATCGAAAGGTCGTGCGGTGCGAGGTCCCAGACGACGTTCACATCGCGTTGGTAAAGACCGAGGTTCAGCCGCGCGGTGTCGATGTAGAGCACGCGTCCAAGATCACCGGAGTCGATGATCTCCTTGAGCTTCCACACGGCGGCGTTGTACTCGAAGGTGTGGCCGGTCATGAGTACCACGCCACGTTCATCAGCGGTATCGACGAGTCTGCGGGCGTCCTCGATCGAGGTCGCCAGCGGCTTTTCGACGAGGGTGTGCTTTCCTGCGAGCACGGACCGCAGCGCGATCTGTGCGTGCGAACACGGTGGAGTTGCCACCACCACCGCGTGCACGCTGGGGAGGACCTCGTCCAAGGCGCACGCCGTGCCCGCCGCCGGGAAGTTGCGGTGGGCCTCGGCCAGCCGTCCGAGATCCTGGTCGACGACCACCACCTCCACGCCGGGCAACGTGCTGAGAACCCGTACGTGCTTGGAGCCCCAGTAGCCGTAACCCACTACTGCAACGCGCATGCTGTCCGTTCGAGCCATTAACGCCTCCAGAAACCGGTTGGGGTGCAACAGGGATCCGGTAAGTCATCGTTGGACTTCAAGTGGAAGTCCGCTTGCTTGGCAATACCAAAGTGGATGCTCCGCCGATTCGTCGCACAGCGTCAGCGCGGTTCTGCCTATCCACGAGGGGACGAGCCCCGGGAGTGGGATCCAGTGCCGTCACCTGCGCGCCTGACGGCGGGCGCGCAAGGTGACCATGATGGAGAAAGGCGAGCTATCTTCGCGGAATAGGTTCGGGTATCCTGTGTGGACGAAAAAGATCCTTTTCTCTGCAGCTGAAAAACGCAGCCGGATCGAGTGACGTAGACCTGTCGCGGACAGAATCAGCAGCGGAGCAATGGGAGCGAGGTGTCGGGAAATCCCGTAGATCTTCGGCGGAAGATCGAATTTTCCTGGATTTCAGGTCGGCGTCCGGTCGTCCGGTCGTGCGGTTGATCGTGATCTGGCGCGACCGCCCGCTGGTACTCGAAAGCCGTCCGGCACGATCACCGACGTTGCCGATATGAAGGCTCGCTGAGCCCGCGCGACACGCACTCGTTCGACATCGAGTTCGACATCGCGTTCGACTTCTGGGGAGGTGCTTGCCGGCTTGTTCGTGGAACCACCACCGAACGAGTACACGATTATCGGACCATCCATGTGGTGACGCGGCAGGCGGCTCTCGTGGCGGCACGGGAGAATCGGACCATGCCGAAGATGCGAGCGCTTCTCATCGCCCTCATGATCGGTTGGGCATTCGTCGCGTGCGGAACGCACAGCCACAACGTTTCCCGGAGTGAGGCCGCGGTGACGTCATCACCATATCTCTTCTTCGGGTGGGGCAACCCCCCTGACCCGGTTGTGGTGATGAAGGAAACCGGCATCAAGGCATTCACCCTTGCTTTCATCCTCTCAGGTAATGGCTGCGATCCCGCATGGGACGGTGAAAGGCCGCTGCACGGCGACGATGCCGCCCAGATCAAGCGAATCCGCGATGCGGGCGGTGATGTCGTCGTCTCTATGGGGGGCAGCGCCCAGGAGGGGCGAAAGCTGGGCGAGGTCTGCCCAGACGAGCAAGCCCTCGCGAACGCGTACCAGAAGGTCATCGACGCCTACCGGCTCAAGGCGATCGACATCGACATCGAGAAGGGCGAGTTCGAATCCATTGAAGCGCAAGACCGCGAACTCGGCGCATTGAAGATCCTCAAGCGGCGCAACCCCGAACTGAAGACGATCATGGTGTTTCCCACGGATCGCTCCGGTCCGGACGACCTCGGCAGGCGGCTCATCCGACGAGCGCACGAGCTGAACGCCAACGTCGACGTCTTCACCATCATGCCGTTCAACTTCGGGGGCACCGACATGACCCGCGACACGATCTCGGCCACCGAAGGGCTCGTGTCGGATATCGCCAGCACCTTCGCAATACCGATCGAAGAGGCGTACCAGAAGGCCGGCATATCGTCCAAGAACGGTGGGATCGAGGAAATAGTGCGGTTGGAGGACTTCCACAACATGCTGGACTACGCCAACCATCACCGCCTTGGCCGATTCACCTTCTGGGCGGTCAACCGCGACCGTCCCGGCGACCCGAGCCATGACGCCGGGAGTGGCATCCCCCAGCGCGACTGGGACTTCACCCGGGTCGTAGCCGGTTACCGCTCCACGGAGCCCTGATCGGCCCGCGAGAACCACAGAACTGATTCTGCCCGTGTCACGAAGACTTGCTGATTGAACGGTCCGGGAGTTCGGATGATGTCTCTGCTCCGCCTGCACACCGCCTTGCGCCCGCGCGTGGTCTCTGCCGTCACATGCGGCGTTGTGGAGCCCGTTCTCCGGGCACCCTATCTGAGCACCGCCCGGTGGTTGCCGGAGTTCTTCGCGTGGCCTGAGCAAAAGCGGCGGGCTTGGCAACGGGACCGGTTGCAAGCTGTCTTGCGGCACGCGCGGAACGAGGTGCCGTACTACCGCGACGTGCTGGCCGGGCGGGACGTGGATGGGGTGGACCTCACCGAGCTCCCCGTGATCGACAAGGCGATGATGCGGCCGTGCATGGACAATTTCTTGAGCCGGGGCTGGCGAGACATCCCGCACATCGCCAAGAAGACCGGTGGTAGTACCGGCGACCCGTTCCAGTACCCGCTCGACAAGCGCGCTTGGGTGCACATCTACGGAGCGAACCTGTACTTCTGGGAAAGCACCGGCTACCGCTACGGAGAGCGCCTGGTAATGGTGAGTTCCCCGCCGTCATTGCAGTCCGCGAGCGAGGGTTTGAAGACTCGCTTGCGCTCTGTCCTGGAGGGGCGCGTTATCTCCGCAGCGGGATGCCACATCGACCCGGAGACGAGCCTGGAACGGGCACTTGCCGCCGGGCGTGCGCGGGGAGCGCTCTGGTACGGATACGCGAGCCATATCGCAGCGATGGCCGACGCCGTACTGGAAGCCGGTGTGCGCGTGCCGGCGCCGAAGGCGATCGTCACGACGGCTGAGCTTTTGTTCCCGACCTGGCGCGAGCGCATCGAGCAAGCCTTCGAGGCGCCACTGCGCGACCAGTACGGGTGCAACGACGGCGGCATCATGTCGCAAGGATGTTCGCACGATCGGCTTCACCTCGCCGAGAACGTGTCGATCGTCGAGATCCTCGACGACGCCGGCCGCCGGTGCCCACCGGGCGAGGAGGGCGACGTGGTCGTGACGAACCTGCACGCCCGGACACTGCCCTTCCTGCGGTACCGGATAGGGGACCGGGCCGTACTCGGCGCGGGGACATGTCCGTGTGGCACGGAAGGCACTTTCCTGGAGCGGGTGGTCGGTCGGCATGGCGACAACTTGCAATTGCCCAACGGCAAGCACGTTTCCATGCACCCGCTCGGGAAATGCTTCTTCGATGCCCGCCACGTCCGTCGTTACCAGTTCGTCCAGCCGGAGCCCGGTCGCATCCAGGTGCGTCTCGAGGTCGAACCGGGTTTCGACGCGGACGAGCGTTCGATGATACTCGGCGAAGTTCGACGTGTGGTGGGCAGCGTGGTCGACGTCGACCTGACGACCGACGAGCCGATGGAAATCACTCGGGGCGGCAAGCACCGCGTAATCGTGCGGGCCTTCGACACGGCGTGACCTCATTGCGCGCTGGCCTCTCTTCGCGATGGTGTGCAGGACGGATTTGAGGAGCCAGGAGGGCGATTTCGTTCATCGAGGCCAGCAGCATGTGTGCGCCCCAGGGCATGGCGTTCTTCGATCCCGCGCCGCTGCTGCTGTGATAGCCAGAGCAGACGGCGACGAACACATCATTCAACAAGGCGAAGCCGCCGCCGACGAGCTCTTGGCCCGCCTCCGGCACGCCTGACCGCCACGCACATCCGTCGCTGCATGCGGCCGGATGGCCGATTCGTTCAATACTTCTCCGCGCCGCCAGCGTGTACTGGCTCGTGGGCGGGATCGGTCGGCGAGGCGGAGCCTCGTCCGTCGGTTGCAACCTTCGCGGGGGCTTTCCCAGCTCCTCGGCGGCCGGCCTGAGCGCACGCGGCCGTCGAGCCGACAACCCTTCAGGCCGCCTGCCACGACGAACAACACAAGCACCCGTTGAAACCGAGCAGAGGAGTCTGGCATGAAGGCGAACATCGGGGCAATCACCCTCGGTGTGCAGGACCTGGAGCGCTCGCTGCGCTTCTACCGGGATGGACTCGGGTTGTCCTCGCCAGGGATCATCGGCACCGAGCACATCGGCGACCACGACGATCCCGGCGGTGCAGTCGCCATGTTCACCCTGGAGAACGGACTCATCCTGTCGCTGTACTCGCGCGACGATCTGGCGCTGGACGCCGACGTCCCGCTCGAACAGGTATCCGGCTCGCCGATGAGCCTCGGCTACTTCGTCGACAGTCCCGAGGAAAGTGGACGGTGTCCTCGAGCAGGTGCGGGAAGCAGGCGGCAGCGTCGTCCGCGCACCACTGGAACGTCCGTGGGGAATCTACGCCGGCTACTTCGGCGACCCCGACGGGCACCTGTGGGAGGTGGTCCATTTCCTGACGGGCGACGGGCCGAACTGACATCGCCGGCGCCGGGCTGAGCGCACCGCCCAGGCCCGGCGCACCTTTCGGAAAAGCCAGGCATGCGAACTGCTTTCGATGATCCCGTCGCTGCGCTCCAGCGACTCCAGCCCGGTGCCGCGCGCCACCGACCGGTCGCATCTCAACACCCACTACCTCGGTGAGCTGGCCGCGGCAGGCGTCCGCCCGCACGATGTCGACACGGTGGTCTGCACCCGTGTCCACGGCGCGCCGGAGGCTGGTGCTGTCGATTGTTGTCTATTGTGGATAGAGCTGGGGCAGAAGGGGCTCAGGGGCAGTTCCTGTGAGTCCGATGTTTGCGGAGTCCCGTTGATCAGCACGTAGGTCAGCGGGCTTTTTCTTGTCTGGTCGTGGATTTCGGATAAACGCCATGATGGGCGCTTTCTCCATTTTCGGTCTTTTGTCCCTGGCGGCGGAAAGTTTCCGCGTTTTGATCGACCGGCGATCTGGTGGTCCCCCGGTTGCCCTCCGTTTCCTGAACGTTCAGCCGGCGTCCCTGCCCGAGTTGATGGCCGTCCCTAAGTTCTTGGCCTGACGAAGGAAGGGAACAATGGACACACCCCCCGCAGTGCGGGCTCGTGGGATCACCAAGTGTTTCGGCGATGTCGTTGCGCTCGACGGCATCGATCTGGATGTGGCGCAGGGGCAGATCCACGGGTTGGTCGGGCCGAACGGCGCGGGCAAGACCACCTTGCTCGGTCTGCTGCTGGGTCTGGCCGTCGCCGACGGCGGCACGCTGGAAATTCTCGGTACGCCGGTCGGCCGGTCACTCGCCGCTCCTGACGCCGTCGCGGGATTCGTCGACGGGCCCGGCCTCTACCCATCGCTGACCGCCAAGCAGAACCTCGCCGCGCTGGCCGTGCTTCGCGGCCGCGACGCGAGGACGGCCGGAATCGACGACGTGCTCGACCAGGTCGGGCTCGCCGATGTCGCCGACGACCGGGTCCGGGGCTTCTCCCTCGGCATGCGTCAGCGCCTCGGGCTCGCCGCAGCCCTGCTCACCAAGCCCCGCCTCCTGGTACTCGACGAGCCGTCCAACGGCCTCGACCCGGCCGGCAAGCAGCACGTGCACGGCGTCCTCACCCGGCTCGCGGCCGACGGCACCTCCGTCGTGCTCTCAAGCCACCGGATGGATGACCTCGAAGCACTGTCCTCCGAGGTCACCATCGTCACCACCGGACGGGTCGTCTTCTCTGGCCCGTTGAGCAAGCTCGCCGCCGAGAACCAGGAACTCGACTACCGGATCCGCACCTCCGACCCGGATGCCGCCCGCCGGCTGGCCGCTGACACAACCGGGGTCCGCGTCGCCGACGACGTCGGGACACGGCACGACACCGAGGTGCTGGTGGTGCGCGCGTTGGTGCCCGCACTCGACGAACTGGTGGTGCGGCTCGTGCACGCGGGCATCGCGCTGCGCGAGCTCGCGCCGGTGGTGTCACCACTCGAAGCCGTGTTCCTCGCCCTCACCGAGCAGCAGGAGTCCAGCCGATGACCGCGACCGTCGCCGATGCCCCGGCTTCCGCCGCCCGTCCTGTCTCGGTGGCGCGAGGCTACCGCTTCGAGCTGGTCAAACTGCTCTCGCAATGGCGGGTGCGCCTGCTGGTCCTCGCCTGCTGGCTCGCGCCTGCACTCTTCGTCGCCGCGGTGAGCCAGCAGAGTTCGCTGCCCGTCGACACCCTCTTCGGCCGCTGGATGAATGCCACGGGTTGGGCCGGATCGCTGGTGATGCTCGGTTTCGCGGGCACCTACGCGCTCCCGCTGCTGACCTCGCTGATCGCCGGTGACGTGTTCGCTTCTGAAGACCGGCTCGGCACCTGGCGCCACCTGCTGGTGGCGGTCCGTTCGCCGCGACGGATCTTCGTCGCGAAGGCGCTGGCCAGCCTCACCATCATCCTGGTGCTCGTGGCCGGGCTGGCCGCTTCCAGCGCGGTCGGCGGGGTCCTCGCGGTCGGCAACAGGGAGCTGGTCGGGCTCGACGGCCACCTGCTGGCGCCGGCGGACGCCGCTGGGAAGGTCCTGCTCGCGTGGGTCTGCGTGCTCGCCCCGTCCCTGGCCCTCGCCGCGATCGGACTGCTCGGCTCCGTCGCATTTGGACGTTCCCCGATGGGGCTGCTGCTGCCCATTGTCGTGGCCCTCGCCATGCAGCTCGTCCAGCTGCTGCCGGTGCCGGTCGCGGTGCGCCTCGCCCTGCCCAGCTACGCCTTCATCGCCTGGAACGGCCTGTTCACCAGCCCTGCGCAACTCGGGCCGCTGATGATCGGCATCGTGGTCAGCCTCGTGTGGGCCGTTGCCGCGACCGCCTTGGCCTACCTGCTTTTCCTGCGGCGCGACTTCACGAACCTCACTCACGACGGCTCCGGGCGCCGCGCGATCACCACTGGCCTCCTGCCGCTCGTCGGGCTGTTCGCCGTCACCGCCGCAGTCGTGTCCCCGGCCACCGGTGCCACCGGCTCCGGGATCGAGCAGGACAAAGTGCAGAGCTCGGTCGCCACGGCCTTCGCCCACCTCTACCGCCTGCAGACCAAGCAGCTGAACCGACCCGACGTCACGGAGGCGCAGTTGAGGGCCACCGCGGCGTGCAACAAGGGCGGCGGCCAGGTCGCGCCCCAGGGGCCGGGCAACGACTGGCGTTGCGTCGTCTCCTGGCATCTCCCCGACGTCGAGGCCGCAGGGACGGCCATCTACCAGCTCGACGTCACCGCAGACGGGCGGTTCGTCGCCGACGGCGACGGACCGAAGGAAGTGAACGGCTACTTCCAGGTGCGAACCCCGGCCGGAGACGCACCGAACCCGCTCTGGCAGTTCGACGGCAACGTCGAACTGCTGCCCACCACCCCGAAGGGATAACTGCAAAATGCAGGTAATACGCCGTAGGCGGCGCATCGAGAAAGGCCTCTCCGGTCTTCTCGGTCGACGCATCGGCCGCCGCATCCCCCTGGTAACTGCAGGTACCACCGCCGTCGCCGTCGCTGTCGCCGGCACCGCTTTCGCCCAGACGCACCAGTTCGGCACCGACCAGGTGGGGCAGACCACCGATCAGGGTCAGGTCGTCTCCGCCGACCAGTACATCGCCCCGATCGGTGAGCGCCTCGTCATCGACAACGGCAAGATCATGTCGTCCTCGGTCAGCCCGGACGGCACCCACCTCGCGGCCTCGGTCACCGACGGTGGGATGGCACTGTCCATCGTGGACTTGAAGAACTGGAAGGTGCAGCAGCTCGTCGGCAACTCCGCGTCGGCGGACCTGCGCATCAGCGGCAACGACGTGGGGCAGGAAGGCCCCACCTACTCGCCCAACGGTTCGCAGCTGTGGTTGGGTCAGACCGACGGCTACCGCAAGTTCACCGTGAACCCGGACGGCACCGTCAGCAACCCGGCCTTCGTCTCGGTCCCGGCGAACGGGCCCAGGCACGCGCTGGTGGGTGAGGCGGTGTTCTCGCCCGACGGCTCGACCGTGTACTCCGCCGTCAACGGCCAGAACCGCGTGGTCGCCATCGACGCGGGGACCGGCGCCATCCGGCAGAGCTGGGCCGTGGGCAACGCCCCGCGTGACATGCTCCAGGTCGGCTCCAAGCTCTACGTCAGCAACGAGGGCGGGCGCCCGGCGGCACCCGGCGACACCACGCTGAACTCCTACAACACCCAGGTTCCGGCCGACCCCTCCACCGGTGCCACCACCACCGGCACGGTCAGCGTCATCGACCTGGCGAACCCGGCTGGTGCCGTCGCGAGCATCGACGTCGGTCTGCACCCGACCGCCCTGTACGCCAAGAACGGGGCGTTGTTCGTCACCAACACCGCCACCAACGACGTGTCGGTCATCGACACCGCAAGCAACAAGGTCGTGCAGACCATCGCCACCCAGCCGTGGCCGGAGGCGTCGGTGGGCTACGAGCCCGACGCGGTGACGCTCACCGACGACGGTCACCTGCTGGTTACGCTCGGCCGTGCCAACGCGGTCGCCGTCTACCGGTACACGAGCCCGCTGGAGCCGGTCAGCTACGTCGGTCTGCTCCCGACGGACTTCTTCCCCGCGGAGATCACCACCGTCGGCAACGACGTGCTGGTCTCCAACACCCGTGGCATCGACGCCCGCCGCCCCACCGGCAAAGCCGGGCACGGCACGCACGACACGACGTCGAGCCTGCAGCGGTTCACGCTGCCGGACGATGGCGCCATCAAGGCCGAGACCGGCAAGGTCTTCAGCCAGAACGGTTGGAACGGCGGCTCGATCACGTTGTCCGAGGGCAAGGGCGACGCGAAGCCGGTGCCGGTCCCGCACCGGCTCGGCGACCCCTCGACGATCAAGCACGTCTTCCTGATCGTCAAGGAGAACCGGACCTACGACCAGGTCTTCGGTGACGACCAGCGTGGCAACGGCGACCCGGCGCTGGCGCAGTTCGGCGAGAACGTGACGCCGAACCAGCACTCGATGGCCCGGCAGTTCGGGCTGTACGACAACACCTACGACATCGGCACGAACTCCGCCGAGGGACACAACTGGCTGATGCAGGCCGACAACCCGGAGTACACCGAGTCGTCGGCCGGTGAGTACAAGCGCAGCTACGACACCGAGGACGACGCGCTCGGCCACCAGCGCACGGGCTTCATCTGGAGCGGTGCGCAGGCGGCCGGCAAGAGCGTGCGGGACTTCGGCGAGTTCCAGCAGTTCCTGACCAAGCCCCCCGGCGCGACCTGGCAGAACCTGTACTGCGACACCAAGAACATGGCGGCGACCGGTCAGGACACCGCCTACCAGATGGTCTCGTCCTCGCCGATCCCGTCGCTCAACGACGTGTCGGTGCACGGCTTCCCGAAGTTCGACACCAGCGTCCCGGACATCTACCGGTCCGAGATCTGGAAGCGCGACTTCGCGAAGAACGGACCGGCGAACCTGAACATGTTCTGGCTCTCCAGCGACCACACCGGTGGTCCGCCGAACGGGGCCGCCCAGGTCGCGGACAACGACCTCGCGGTCGGCAAGATCGTCGACACGATCTCGCACAGCCAGTACTGGAAGGACTCGGCGATCTTCGTGGTCGAGGACGACTCCCAGGCCGGCCTCGACCACGTCGACGGCCACCGCGCCCCGATCCAGATCATCAGCCCCTGGGCCAAGCACGGCGTCGTCGACAGCCACTACTACTCGCAGGTCACGATGATCCGGACCATCGAGCAGATCCTCGGGATCCACCCGATGAACCAGAAGGACAGCGCGGCCACCCCGATGCGTGGGGCGTTCACCCAGGCGCCCGACTACACGCCGTTCACCGCTTTGCCCAACCGGACCTCGCTGACCGCGGGCCTGAAGACCCCGCCTGCCTGCGGTGCGGACACCCCCGCGCCGCAGAACGTCGCGGCCGCAGCCGCCCCGTCGGACGCGGTGCCGGCGGACAAGCAGCAGGTGGCGGCGCAGTGGGACGAGTGGCTGACGCACCAGCACCTGTCCGGACCTGACGCCAAGCCCGACTTCGCGAACCCCGCGCAGATGAACCACTTCACGTGGTACCAGGCGCACGGGTGGACGCAGCCCTACCCGGGTGAGGACAAGGTCTACGCGCCGGCCGACGTGCCGGGCGCCTACATCCCGTCGTCGGAGTCCGACGGCTGACGTGGGCTGATCGCAAAGCGGACCCTGACCGGCTTCACCGCCGGTCAGGGCCCGCTGCTTCGGGTCCGGTCCAGGAGCTCCCGTTGGCAGGCCTGGACCGATCTCTCCACAGTGGAGTCCTTCTCGGTGCTCGCATGCTGCTGACCCTGTTTGGTCGCCGAGCAGGCAGCAGCCGAAGCGGGCGACGACGTCGCCGCGATCCCGGTCTGCCCGATGCGCCACGACGTTCGCCGCGATCACGAACTCGCCGAACCCGAGTTCGCCCGTGGCCTGCGCGTTGGTTGAAGGCGTCGTGCCAGACGTTGGTCCGTTGTCAAGGAACGTTTCACACCAAGCCAACCGACCAAGATCCGCGGAAATCGTTCCGCATCCCAGCGCTGACTGCCCCGCGCAGGTCAGTCCGTCAGTGGCCAGTTGAGTTCGGTACGCAGGTCACTCGGATCCATGTCCGGGGAAGGCTGTGTGACGTAGGTCTCCCACCTGTCCTCTCCGACGGACAGCCCCCGCTCCCGTACCCAGGAGCGCAGCCGCTCCCAAGAGGACCCGAGACCATCGAACGACCCGCAGTGCGTCAGCCGTGCGACCGGGCCTCCGGGCAGCGAACCGACCACGACCCCGGCCTCCGGCCGCACCGCCCGGTCCGTGACGAACCCGACCTCCAGGTCCAGGGACTCTCCCGGCACCCCGTGGTAGAGGCCGAAGGCGGGACTCAGCATGGTGATCCGCTGCGCCTCGATGGTCCGGGCCAGGGCACCGAAGGAAGCATCGAAGAAGTCCCGCAGGCCGGCCATTGGGACGACGCCACGGACGACCGCTGTCATCACCGGGTCCAGATTCACAAGTTCCGGCTCCGAGGCACTGGCCTCGCCATCAGATCCACGACTGCTCATGCCGCTCCCATCCAAGCTCCAAGGCTGCTCAGGACATGTAGACCTGACGTGCGCCGAGAACTTATCGATCACGTCAACATCGCGCCTCGGCGGCCGCACCCATGCCGCGTGCCTCGGCGACGGCAGTCGCCGCGCACCAGCGCGGCCACGCCACGGCTGCGGGAGCGCTCCGGCCAGGCTATGACCAGCGCAGCGGGAGGGCAGTCCTCGATGGGAACGTAGGCCACCGCTTGCCGAGGGTATCTCGCAGCGACCGACCTCGGGAGCACGGTCATCGTCGAGCCGAGAGCCACGTGGCCGCCGCGCTACCGACCTCGGGTATGACCGCGCTCGGCGCGATCGACCACATGCAGGTGCCCGAAGGCGGCGCGCTGCTTGTCATCGGCGCGACGGGAGGGGTCGGCACTTTCGCGGTGCAGGTCGCCGCTGCCCGCGGGATCCGGGTCATCGCGACGGCGTCCGCCCAGCTCGCCGAGCAGGTGCGGGGGCTCGGTGCTGTCGAGATCGTCGTTCGCGGCGCGGAACCTCTGGACCAGGCGCTGCGGAGCCTCACACCGGAGGGAGTCGACGCGATCCTCGACGTCGTCGGCGATCACTCCGTCACTAGGAGCGTGGCCAGCGCCGTGCGGTACGGCGGCGCGCTGTTCTCGACCGCCTTCAGCCTCGACGAGCAGCTCCTCGCCGATGAGCGCATCCGCACTGCGAACTACCGGCTCGATCGCAAGCCCGAGCGGCTCGCCGAGCTCACAAGGCTCGTCACGGCAGGCACCATCCGGCCTGTCACTGGCGCGAAGCTCCCGCTTGAGGAGGCGCCGCGAGCCCTCGCGGGCGGCATCGAGGTCACCGGGCTGCGCGGCAAGACCGTGCTGCAGGTGCGCTGAGCCCCGGCACCGGGAGGAACGGAGGGGCTCGGTTCCGGCGAGGGCTGCGGCGGCCCGGGAACTGACATCCGGTGAATTTGGCAGCCCGAACAAGCTGAACAGCCGGGCGGCGTCGTAAGAAAGTGTGCGGTAGGACCAGGGAAACACGGCCCGGATCCCTGTCTTCCCTCCGGCGGCGAGCGCGTCGAGCCGGTCGCGCTCGCCGCGCAGATCCGCCGCAAGGTCTTCGAATGGCACCTCCGCCGGTCGGCAGTTTCCGGTTCGGTCGGCTTGCCGAACGCAAGGACCATCGTTTCTCGATAATCACCTCGATCAGCTGGGGTGCCGGCGGCAGCATGCTTGTAGGCGTCTCGCCGGCCTGCTTTGGGGGCTTTCGTCAGTTCATGTTGTGGGGTCCGCTCAACTCCGGTCGATCGCTGCTCAGGGGGTTTCGTCGACGTGGTGGTCGAAGATGAACATGTGGCCTGCGTAGTGGGTGATCACGTATTCGGCACCGGAGTTGGGCAGCACTAGCTGTGGGGTGACTCCGCATGCCCAGAACATCGGGACCGTGCCGGGTTCGAGTCGTGGTGGTGGTCCGAAGTCCGGTGTGGACAGATCTGCGATGCCGAGGCCCGCCGGGTCTCCGATGTGCACTGGGGCCCCGTGACCGGTGGGGTAACGGGCGGTCACCTCCACCGCGCGCGCCACCAGATGACCCGGGAGCGCCCGCATGCTCACCACGAGCGGACCCGACAGGCGGCCGGCCGGATGGGTGGGCCGGTCGGTCACGTACACCGGTGGTGCCATCGAATCCGCCGCGTGTGGCACCGGGACTCCTGCGGTGCGCAACGGCCCTTCCCAGGTGTGGCTGCAGCCCAGGAGGAAGCCGACGGAGTCGTCCCGCCAGTATGCGGTGATGTCCGTCGGTTCGGCGACGAGTTCGCCGCGCTGCCACACCCGGTAGCGTGGCAGCGTGGTGCGCAGGTCGGCTTCGGTCCGGCCGAGCCGGATGACTGGGTCTCCCGGGTCGGTCACCGCGACCACCGGACAAGGCTTGGGATTCCGGTTGCAGTACAACAGGAAGTCGAAGGCCAGATCCCGTGGGACGACGGCGAGGTTGGCCTGCTGGTAGCCGTCGAGAACCCCGGCGGTGGGGCCGGTCCAGCTGCTGGCGGCGATCAACTTGCGGAGCTCCTGCGGGCTTGCGGGAGCGCTCATGCGGCGAGCTCCGATCGTGCGGTTTCGCGGACCGAGAGCAGGGACAGCAGCGCGATGGCGCACGCGCCGATGAGCAGCCAGCCGGGGGCGAGGAGGTTGTCGGTGGTCGAGATCAGCCAGGTGGCGGCGTAGGGCATCAGGCCGCCACCGAGGATGGTGCCGATGTTGAAGCTCAGCGACAGACCGGTGTAGCGCACGCGGGTGGGGAACTGCTCGGCGTAGGTGGGGTAGCCGACGGACTGGACGATGGGGAAGGGGATCGCGGCTACTACCATCGCGAGGAAGGCGAGCCAGATGTTGTTGTGGTTCATCACCAGCATCATCGGCGTCACCAGGACCATGTAACCGACGAACCCGATGGTGAGGACGAACTTTCGGCCCTTGCGGTCGGACAGGCCGCCGTAGAGGGGCATCAGCAGTCCCATGCTGAGGTTGACGGCCATGATGATCCAGAAGACCGCGGTCTGGTTGTAGCCGAGGTTCTTGGTGAGGTAGATGTTCATGAACACCAGGCCGACCCAGTAGCCGGCGTTCTGTCCGAACGACAGCCCGACGACCTTGGCCACCGCCGGCAAGTGTCCGGTCAGGACTTCCCGCAGCGGTGCCTTGACCAGTTCCTGGTTCTCCTTGGCGGATTCGAACGCGTGCGTGTCTTCGATCTTCTTCCGCAGCACCAGCGAGAGCACGATCAGCGGGATCGAGCACAGGAACGGGATCCGCCAGCCCCAGGCCGACATCTGTTCTGGCGTCAGCACACTCGACACCACACCTGCGACGGTGGCTGCTGCCGCCCCGCCCATTGCGACGCCCATCGGGGTGAAGCCGCCGAAGAAGCCACGCCGGCCGGTCGGTGCGGATTCGGCGACGTATGCGGCTGCGCCGGTGACCTCGCCGCCGGCGAAGAATCCTTGCAGCAGGCGGACGATGAGCAACGCGGCCGGCGCGAGCAGGCCGGCGGAGGTGTGCGTGGGCAGCAGGCCGGTGACTGCGGTGGCGCTGCCCATGCCGATGACGGTTAGCAGCAGGACTGCCTTGCGGCCGATCCGGTCACCCAGCCGTCCGAGGAGGATTCCGCCGAGCGGGCGGACCAGGAACGAGCTGCCGAAGACGGCCAGGGTGGACAGCAGCGCAGCCGTTGGGTTGTTGCTGGGGAAGAACAGTGGGCTGATGGTGACCGCGAGGTATCCGTAGACCCCGAACTCGTAGTACTCGATCGCGGTTCCGGTCATCGCGGCGATCGCGGCTTTGCGGGTGGTCTGTTGGTTGGTGCCGACTCGTGGGGTGTGGACTCCGGTGGAGGTGGACATCGATCACTCCAGCGTTTTCAGGGTGTGCTCAGGCAGATCAGGAATTTGATTCGGCGAGCTGTGCCGGTGCCGTGAGCGGAGATGGCTACCGCTCGACGACCGAGGAAGGGCTGGTTGGACGCTTTCGTGCCCTAGCGATTTGCTTCGATCCTGGCACCGCGCGTCGCGGCGCCTGCGAGATCAAGAACTGGTTGGAATTCGTTGCCGGGAAGCAAATTTTATGATGCGGCTTCCGCTGGAAATGGGTTGGAAGCGCAATCCGATACCTGGTGGAGCCTGCGCCACCAGGTCCAGATCGCGCTCGATGACCGCGCCGATCACCGGATATCCGCCGGTGACCGGATGGTCGGCCAGGAACACGATGGGTTCACCCGAGGGAGGCACCTGGATCGCGCCGCGCACCATGCCCTCGCTGGGCAGGTGGATATTGCCGATTCGCAAAGGATCGCCCTGCAACCGGACCCCGACCCGATTCGAATCTGCGGAGACCCGCCACCAGGTGGTGGTGAGCCGTTGTCGATCGGACCGGTCGAAGAGTTCGTGTCGTGGACCCCACCGGAATCGCACGATCGTGGTGGCCTGTGGGAGTCGGCTGATCGCCAACTCGACGGGAACCTGCGGGCACGGGTTGGCCACACCGATGGCGAACTCATCACCGGCGCGAAGCGGGTGCGGTCCGTGTCCGGCCAGCACGTCATGCCCGGCACCGCCGAGCACGGGTTCGACGAGCAGACCACCGGAGATCGCGAGGTAGGTGCGTAGGCCGACGCTGGGGCGTCCCAGCGACAGCACGTCTCCGGCGGTGAGCCGGAAGCGCGTCGGATCGGCCACCGGGCGGCCGTTGACCAGCGCGGGCACCGGTGCCCCGGTCAGCGCGACCACCCGGGCCGCGTCGAGCCGGATGCTCAACCCGCCGAAGGTGCATTCCAGGGCTGGGGTTCCGGGGAAATTGCCGACCAACCGGTTGGCCAGTGCGAAGCTGGCCCGGTCGGCGGCACCGGATGGGCTCACCCCGAGGTGCGCGTAACCGGTCCGTCCTTGGTCCTGCACGGTGGTGAGCGGGCCTGGTGAGATGACGGACAAGCGCGTGGTGTCGTCCTTGGGCGGAGCCGGCGTGGATCGGGCGGCTGTCAACACGTCGTCACCACCCGGAAGGCCACACGATCGCCGACTTCCAGCCGGTTCGGCGGGTTGTTGTCGGGGTTCCACAACCGCCGTTCGGTGTGACCGATCAAGTGCCAGCCACCCGGCGTACCGCCCGGGTACACGACGGTCTGGTTGCCGGCGATCGCCACGTACCCGGCCTCGATCCGGGTGCGCGGGCTGGTTCGGCGCGGTAGCGCCAGGACGTCTGGGCAGCCGTCGATGTAGGCGAATCCCGGTGCGAAACCGAAGAATCCGACGACGTGTTCCGCGGCGGCGTGTTCGCGAGCGACGTCAGCGACACCGAGGCCGAGAGCATCGGCGACCTCGGGGAGGTCCGGGCCGTCGTAGTGCAGTGGGATCTCGATCGTCCGGGGCCGTCGGCCGGGCCCCGGACGATCGAGAGCTTCTTCCAGCAGTGAAACCAAAGCGCTGCCCAGCGCGTCTGTCCAGGCGCAGTCGATCGCGGTGACCAGGACGGTCTTCGCGGCCGGGACGACCTCGGCGACCTGTGCTGCCCACGGCTGATCGTGGACGGCCGCGGCGATCGCGGTGGCGCCGCCGGAGGGCAGTTCCACCAGCCAGCCGCGGTCGCCGGCGCGCAGCAGGCGGGCCGTGGTCGGCGCGGGGATGCGCTGGAGCATTGTCACCTCATCGAATGGGGACCAGTGAAACGTCTGCGGCGCGCAGGGCGGCGGTGACCGCGGCGGCGATTTCCACGGCACCTGCGGTGTCGCTGTGGAGGCACAGCGTGCCCGGGGACAGCTCGACGTCCTCCCCGGTCACCGCGGTCACCTTGCCTTCTGCGGCCATCCGCACCGCTCGTGCGGCGGCTTCCTCGGGTTCGGTCACCAGCGCGCCAGGTTGGCCGCGCGGCACCAGCAGCCCTTCGGCTGTGTAGCCGCGGTCGATGAAGCCTTCGGCCAGCGGCCGGATCCCGGCTTCCTCCGCCTGCCGCCATGTCTCCGTGCCGGGCTGGCACAACAGCGGGATCGATCGGTCGAATGAGGCGACTGCCTCCACGATCGCGGCCGCGTGCTCGCGGTGACGAGCCGAGGCGTTGTACAAGGCTCCGTGCGCCTTGACGTAGCCGATTCGACCGCCTGCGAGTTCGGCGAACACCCGCAGCGCGCCCATCTGGTAGAGCAGGTCGTTGACCAGGCTCGCTCGCGGCACGTTCAGGAACCGCCGGCCGAAACCGGCGAGATCCCGGTAGGAGACCTGGGCGCCGATGGCCACGCCGCGCCGCACCGCCAGTTCGCAGGTGCGGCGCAGGATGTCGGGGTCGCCGGCGTGGAAACCGCAGGCCACGTTGGCCGCGCTGACCAGCCCGAGGAGTGCTTCGTCGTCGGTGAACTGCCAGACGCCGAAGCCTTCCCCGATGTCGGTGTTGACCGCGATCTCGGTCAAGCCGCGATCCGGTCGGTCAGCCAGCGGCGGAAGCGGTCGGCGTGCACGACAGGATCGATGAGCAGCAGTGGTGTGCCCGGTTCGTTGCCCGGCTCGATGCGCACGTGCACGAACCACGGGCCGGGCTCGGCCAGCGTTCGCTGCAGCGCGTTGTCCAGTTCGGTGGTGTCCGCGGCCCGCAGGACCTGCAGCCCCACCGATTCCGCGATCGCGCCCAGGTCCAGTTTCTCCGCCTGGGTGGGGATACCGGCCGTTGACGCGTAGACCCCGTTGTCCAGCAGCAGGATCAAGAGGTTGTCCGGGGCGAGGTAGCCGGCGGTGGCCGCCGCGCCGAGGTTCATCAGGAGCGACCCGTCCCCGTCGACCACCACGCTGCGCGAAACCTTGGTGCCGGCGATTCCAAGCGCGACGCCGGTGCCCACGGACACCGTGAGTCCCATAGCGTCCAGCAGGTAGAGGTGGTTGTCCCGGTCGGCCACGGCGGCCAGTTCGCGGCTGGTGGCCGCGCAGGTCGCGGTCACCGGGAGGTCGGGGGTCCGGTCGGTGATCACGCGCAGGGCTTCAATGCGCTTCATGCGCGGCTCTCCTTGTCGTTGAAGTCGAAGAATTCCATCAGGACCACGACGGGGCGGTAGGTCATCCGGGCGTGGTTGCCAGCCTCGGTCACGGTCGCCTGCCAGTCCGCCGGGGAGTTGCGCCGGTCGAGCCCGAAGACGGGGATGTTCGCGGCGCGCAGGATGTCGGGCACTGGAGCGGAGATCGAGTGGATCATCGAGTTGTACTCGCCGAGCCCGCCGCGGGTGTTGGCCAGGATGACCACCGGCAGGTGGTAGGACGTGGCGAAGGTGGTCAGCGCGGTGAGTGCGTTGCCGAACCCGTTGTCCTGCATCACGATCACGCCGAACTTGCCGGCCAGCGGGAGCGCGCCGATGACGCCGACGGCCTCTTCCTCTCGCGACACGGGGAAAACACGGGTGTCCGGGCCGGCGTTGTCGATGAGTCCGTTGATGATTCCGGCGATGCTGTTGCTGGGCACGTAGGCCACGGCGTCGGGGTCCATCCCGAGTACCGCTTCGACCACGTTCTTGTGGCGTTGTTGCGTCGTCGTACTCATGCCGCTGCTTTCTCTCGAGGTCGGGGTGGGCGTGGTCGCGGACCGGCGACCGCGGAACTGGTGCGACCTGCGTGAGGCCGGCCGCCGTTACAGTGCGGCGATGATGCGCCGGAGGCCTTCGGTCAGGTCTTCCAGCGGGCACGCGTAGGACACGCGGAACGCGTGCGTCCCGCCGTGCGGGTCGAAGGCGGTCCCGGGAACCACGGCGACGTGGTGTTCCTCGAGCAGGCGCACTGCGAGTTCTTCCGCCGGTTCGGCGGTTTCCGGCTCGTAGCTGAGGTAGAGGTAGAAGGCGCCGTCGGGGGAGGCCACGCGCAGCTTGTCGGTACCTGAGATCGCTTGCAGCGCTGCGTTGCGCCGGGCTTCGAAGGACTGGCGCATGGATTCGGCTTCGTCGCGGGCCGAGCGCAGCGCCGCAGCGCCGCCGTCCTGGATGAACGTGGTGGAGCAGACGGTGGTGTACTGCCGGACCCGCAGGGCGGGTGCGATCAGCTCGGCCGGGCCGGCCAGCCAACCCAACCGCCAGCCGTCCATCGCGAACGCCTTGGCGAACCCGCCGACCGACAGCGTGCGCGGGTGGAGTTGTTCGTAGGACGCGGGGGAGGCGTGGTCGACCTCGTAGGTGAGGTCGGCGTAGATCTCGTCGGACAGCAGCAGGGCGTCGGTGGGACGCAGCATCTCAGCGATGGCGTCCACATCGGACTTGCTGGCCACGGTTCCGGTCGGGTTGTTCGGCGTGCACAGCACGACCATGCGGGTGCGGTCGCTGATCGCGGCGCTCAGCGCCTCCAGGTCGAGCTGGTAACCGTTGGCGGCGTCAAGCGGCACCTCGACCGGTGTGGCACCGGCCAACCGGATGCAGGACTGGTAGTGGGCCCAGGCCGGGATGGGGACCACTACCTCATCACCGGGCCCGCAGAACGCCATGATCGCGAGGAACACCGCTTCGTTGGCGCCTACGGTGACGATGATCTCGCCGTTCGGCTGGTACTGGGTGTGGCGTTTGTCCGCGAGGTATTCGGAGATCGCGGCGCGCAGGTCCGCGGTGCCGGCGTTCGGCGCGTAATGCACCTTGCCGCTCTCCAACGCGTCGATCGTCGCCTGCTTGGCCACGGCCGGGCTGTCGAAGTCGGGGCGGCCGATCTCGAAGTGGTAGATCTTGTGCCCGTCGGCTTCCAGCTTCGCGGCGCGGTCGAAGATCGCCCTGATCGGTGACGGCTTGATGGCCGCCAAGCGGTCCGCCGGGCGGGCGAATGCGTGGGTCATTGGTGTTGCTCCAGGACGGATTCGGGGTGTTCGGCCCGGTCGTGCCAGGCGGTGCGCAGGCCCTGCTGGCCACCGTCGATGTGGGTGTGGATCTGGTCGGCGAGCGCGGTGGCGTCGCCGTCGGCGAGCGCGGCGACCATCGCCTTGTGCTCGGCCTGCACGCGGTCGAGCGCGTGGGTGCTGTGCACGTAGAAGCGGGAGTAGGGCTCCAGTTGGTGGTAGAGCCGGGAGATCACTTCGTAGCGCATCGGCAATCCGGCCAGCCTGTACATGTCGAGGTGGAACGCGAAGTTCACCCTCGACCAGCCCTCGCTGCCGAGGTTGTCGACGCGGTCCATCTGCTCGGTCATCGACCGCAGCCGGCCGACGTCCGCGCGCGAGCAGCGCTGCACCACGTGCTCGGCGAAGCTGGGCTCGACGAGCTTGCGCAGGTCGTAGATCTCGTCGATCTCGGCGAGGTCCAGTTCGGTGACGAAGGTGCCGCGCCCGGGCGGGCTCTGCACCAGGCCCTCGCCGACCAGGGTCCGGATGGCTTCCCGCAGCGGGATCCGGCTGACCCCGAAGCGGGCCGCGAGCTCCTCGTGGACCAGCCGGTGTCCGGGCGGGAAGACGCCGTTGACGATGGCCGTGCGCAGCTCGTCGGCTATGTCGTTGGGGTTGCGCGGGGAACCTCTCCGCAGGGTGTGGTCAGCAGCCATGCGAACTGTATACAGTGAATACTCGATTGGGGACAAGGGTTAGCGCCCGGTTTTCCCGCTGTTTACGTGTTGAGGATGGTGAGAAGAGCGCATGGTCGACGTCGACCGGGCACGGCTGCTGCAAGCCGTGCCGACTGAGCTGTTCATCGGTGGCAAGTGGGTCTCGTCGCGCAGCGGAGAGACTTTCGCGGTGGTCGATCCGGCCAGCGAGGAACTCCTGCTCCGGGTCGCTGACGCGGGCCCAACGGACGGAATCGCGGCATTGGACGCGGCCGTCGACGCCGCCGCGGACTGGGCCGCAACGCCGCCGCAGGCCCGAGCCGATGTCCTGCGCGCCGCCTACGACGCGCTGATCGAGCGTCGGGAAGAGATCGCTGCGCTGATCACCCTGGAGATGGGCAAGCCGCTCGCCGAAGCCCGCGGCGAGGTGGGCTACGGGGCGGGCTTCTTCCGCTGGTTCTCCGAAAGCGCGACCCGCTTGCACCTCGACGGCGGCTACGGCGTCGAGCCGGGTGGCCAGTACCGGATCGTCACGACGAAGCGACCGGTCGGCCCGACGTTGCTCGTCACGCCCTGGAATTTCCCGCTGGCAATGGGCACCCGCAAGATCGGTGCCGCCCTCGCCGCGGGCTGCACCGTGGTCATCAAACCCGCCGAGCAGACCCCGCTGACGACGTTGCTGCTGGCGGAGGTGCTGCGCGAAGCCGGGCTGCCCGACGGAGTGGTCAACGTGGTCACCACGACCGACGCGGCCGGACTCGTGCGGCCGGTGATGGCAGATCCCCGGCTGCGCAAGATCTCCTTCACCGGCTCGACCCGGGTCGGCAAGCTGCTGCTCGGCCAGGCCGCCGACCACGTCCTGCGGAGCTCGATGGAGCTCGGCGGCAACGCCCCGCTGCTGGTCTTCGACGACGCCGACGTCGACACCGCGGTGGAGGGTGCCGTGGTGGCCAAGCTCCGCAACGGCGGCGAATCCTGCGTCGCCGCGAACAGGATCCACGTGCAGTCCGGGGTGGTCGAGGAGTTCACCCGCAAGCTCACCGAGCGCATGGCGTCGTTCCGCCCCGGGCCTGGACTGGACCCGGCGAGCACGCTGGGCCCGCTGATCGACGACCGGCAGCGAACCAAGGTCGCTGGACTCGTCGACGACGCGGTCGCCAAGGGCGCCGAGCTGCTGCTCGGCGGCGAAGTGCCAACAGGGAAGGGCTACTTCTACCCGCCGACGGTGCTGCGAGGCGTTCCGCACGACGCGGAACTGCGCACCGAGGAGATCTTTGGGCCCGTGGCGGCGATCTACCCGTTCGACACCGAGGACGAGGCGATTGCTGCCGCCAACGACACCCCGTTCGGGCTGGCGTCGTACCTGTTCAGCCAGAACCTGTCCCGTGCGATGCGGGTCGCCGAAGCGCTGGACAGCGGGATGACCGGGATCAACCGAGGGGTGATCAGCAACCCGGCGGCGCCGTTCGGCGGCATCAAGGAATCTGGCTTGGGGCGCGAAGGCAGCAGCCACGGCATCGAGGAGTACCTCGAAACCAAATACATCGGCCTAGGTCTCTGAAAAGGCGCGATAACCGGGCTTGGCACCAGACTGTCCAGTCGGACCTCGACGCCCGCCCGGCGAGCATTCCTGACCGGCTCGCCGGGCGCGCTGCTGGCGGCAGTGGAAACGTCCTCCGCGCAACACGTCAACCGTGGCGGCGGGAACCCGACGCTGTTGTTGAGGGTGGTGGTCGGAACCATTGGTGTCTCTGTCGCGGGATCGCGATCAGTGCTGGGCTGCCACCGGCTCGGCGTGGCCGGACGCCACGCTGGGACCGGTCGCCCGGCTGCGGCGATCGAGGGAGGCCGCGAGGAGTGACAGCAGCAATGCGGTGCTGGCGAGCATGGCTCCGGCCCAGTTGGGCGCGGTGTAGCCGAACCCGGCGGCGATCACGACACCACCGAGCCAGGCTGCGAGGGCGTTGCCGAGGTTGAAGGCACCGATGTTGGCGGCGGAAGCCAGCGTCGGGGCGGTGGATGCCTGGTCGAGGATCCACTTCTGCAGCGGGGGAACGGTGGCGAAGCCCAAGGCGCCGATGGCGGAGAGGGTGAGCGCGGCGAGGACTTGGCTGTGCGCCGTCATCGTGAATAGCAGCAGGGCGACTGCGAGGCCGGAGAGCGTGACGAAGAGCATGGGCATCAGGGCCTTGTCGGCGAACTTGCCACCCAGCAGGTTGCCCAGGAACATGCCGCTGCCGAACAGCACGAGCAGCCAGGTCACCGCGCCCTCGGAGTAGCCCGCGACATCGGTCATCATCGGCGCGATGTAAGTGATCGCAGCGAACACGCCGCCGAACCCCAGGACAGTCATCGCCATCGCGAGCCAGACCTGCACGTTGCGGAACGCGGCGAACTCGGTACGGATCTTCGCGGCCTCGGGCTTGCCCTGCTCCGGGACGAGCATGGCGACGCCGAGGAACCCGATCAGGCCGAGCACGGCGACGATGCCGAAGGTGACCCGCCAGCCGGCGGCCTGTCCGACGTAGGTACCTCCGGGGACGCCGATGATGTTGGCGACGGTCAGCCCCATGAACATCAGCGAGATGGCCGAGGCCTTCCTCCCGGGGGCGACCAGGTTGGCGGCGACCACGGAACCGATGCCGAAGAACGCGCCGTGGGCGAACGAGGCGACGACCCGGCCGATGAGCATGACGCCGAAGGTGGGGGCGGCGGCGGAGAGCGCGTTGCCCACTATGAAGACGCCCATCAGGAACAGGAGCATCTTCTTGCGGGACACCTTAGTACCCAGGACGGTGAGGATCGGTGCGCCGATGACGACGCCGAGCGCGTAGCCGGACACCAGCCAACCCGCAGCGGGGATGCTGACGTTGAACTCGCCGGCGACCTGCGGGAGCACACCCATGATCACGAACTCGGTGGTGCCGATTCCGAAGGCACCGATGGCAAGAGCCAGGAGCGCGAGAGGCATGTGCGAGACCATCCTGTCTGACTGCGTCTGAGCATTACAGGCGTTGACAATAGTTGCACACGCTAGCTAATTCAAGGGACATGTATTGTGATGTGGCAGATAGTTGCAGGCGCGCCTCATATGGGTTGCACGGGATGCTCGACGCCGCGCCGGAGAAGGCGCTCCGGGCCGAACATGGCCTCTCGGTCGTCGAGTACGCGGTTCTCGAAGCGCTCGGCCGTCAGGACGGATGGCACATGCGCATGCAGCAGCTCGCCCGCGCTACCGCGCTCAGCGGGGTGGAGGTGGACTGGTAAATCTAGAAAAGTCCACCTAGGACTTTCATTTTTTCTCTTCTGGCCGATCCATATTCCGGCGGGTTCGAAGTTGTCCGGGCGGTGTGCTTGCTGGTAGGGGACCGTAGTCGGGCAGGCTGGAGGCGAAAGACTCGTGGCTATTCGTGATCATGGTTGTTATTGACGCAACCTGACCGATGTGTCCGAAAACGACGTCCGCCGGGGCGGTGCCGCACATTCCGGGGCGCTCTCGGCCGACCACACGGTTACGGCGCGCGGCGGGAGCAACGGTGGCCACGGGCAAGCGCGTGGTGTCCGAGGTCGCTAAGAGGCTGGGCCTGTCCTGGCTCGTGGTGCAGACCACTTCACCACCCAGGCTGCCGTCTCAGTCGTCGATGGAGCCGTCGAGCGGTCGGCCCTCGGTGAAATACGGCGCGATCTTGTTGTCGAACATCGATAGCGCCGACCCGATCGCCATGTGCATGTCGAGGTACTTATAGGTGCCGAGCCGACCGCCGAACAGCACGTTGTTGCTCTTGGCCGCAGCCTTGGCCAGCTCGCGGTAGCTTTCCAGCTTCGCCCTGTCCTCAGGGGTGTTGATCGGGTAGTAGGGCTCGTCATCCTTGTCCGCCGCCCGCGAGAACTCCCTGACGATGACCGTCTTGTCGCTCGGGTAGTTGGTGCGCTCGGGGTGGAAGTGCCGGAACTCGTGGATGCGCGTGTATGGCACGTCCTGGTCGGCGTAGTTCATCACCGGGGTGCCCTGGAAGTCGCCGGTGGTGTGCAGGACCTCCTGCTCGAAGTCCAGCGTGCGCCAGCCGAGCCACCCCTGTGAGTAGTCGAAGTAGCGGTCCAGCGGGCCGGTGTAGACGGTTGGCGTGGCGGCCGGGATGTCGTCGCGAACGTTGAAGTAGTCGGTGTTCAGCCGGACCTCGATGTTCGGGTGATCGGCCATCTTCGCCAGCCACGCGGTGTACCCGTCGACGGGCAGGCCCTCGTAGGTGTCGTTGAAGTACCGGTTGTTGAAGGTGTAGCGGACCGGGAGCCGGCTGATCGTGGCCGCCGGCAGTTCCTTCGGGTCGGTCTGCCACTGCTTGGCGGTGTAGCCCCGGAAGAACGCCTCGTAGAGCGGGCGCCCGATCAGCGAGATGCCCTTCTCCTCGAAGTTCTTCGCGCCATTGGAGTCGATCTCACTGGCCTGCTCGGCCACCCAGGTCCGCGCCTCGTCCGGCGTCATGTACCTGCCGGTGTACTCGCAGATCGTCGCCATGTTGATCGGCATCGGGTAGACCCGGCCCTGATAGATCGTGAACACCCGGTGCTGGTAGCCGGTGAAGTCGGTGAATTGGTTGACGTAGTCCCACACCCGCTTGTTCGACGTGTGGAACAAGTGGGCGCCGTAGCGGTGCACCTCGATGCCGGTTTCCGGTTCCGCCTCCGAGTAGGCGTTGCCGCCGATGTGGCCGCGACGGTCCAGGACCAGCACGCGCTTGTTCAGTTGAGTGGCGGCGCGCTCGGCCACGGTCAGGCCGAAGAAGCCGGAGCCGACGATAACGAGGTCATAGTCACTGAAGCTCACGATCATCGAGGGTAACGACACCGCGCCGAGCACCATCCTCAGGCCGCGTATCCGCCCCGTCCCACCAGGCCCGAATGGGGGTCTTCGAATGTGGCCGGGCACGGTCCCGTCGCCGGTGACGCTGCGTGTGCGTAGGCGTTGGTTCTCGGGATTGCGGGAGCGGGCTTCCCTGACTGCGGATTCTGGGACACCTGCCTCCCTGCCGGGCGTCGTGAGCTGAACGCCTACGGGCCCCTGCTAGTGCAAGGTAAGACGGTCGCTTGGGGCGTGAGTATCCGGTTCTGCACGGGGTGTTGGGATGGCAACGGGCGGTGTGGTTGTGGGCAGGACACGCCTCTCAGCTATGGCGCCGACTTCCTCAGCCAGCACGGTGCAGTACGCAGCCGCATACGCCTCCCGCATGTGAAGTGATGCTGCCGGGCTGATATCCGTTCCTGGCGCATCAATGTCGACCAAGGCCGTGCCCGCGTCGGAGCGAGTGGCTCGCCGTGTGCACAGGAGCCAGGCTGCCAAGGGGTTTCCGGGCGGGCCGACTTCGACTTCAACCCGGCCTCGGTGTTCCGGTTCGTTCGTGTGGCGTAGAAGTGCGAGTTCCTGTGCGGCGACGCCGCCCGCCGCCTCCGCTTTGAGGACGATGTCCTCCCAATTGCCGTCGAACAGGACGTAGTCGTCCGATTGGGGTAGCGGCAACACGGTTCTCACCGCCAAAGATGGAAAACTCTTCAAACTATGGCTACCCCTTCTGGGGCACCGTGATTCACCTGCCAGCGCGAGAAGTCTTCGCTGTTCCAGGGAATCAATCCGTGATCGGAGAATGATGGCGGCCGCCCAGGGGACGCTGAGCGGCGTTACGTGTTCGGCGATCTGAACGGTTTGGACGGGAGGTGTCCAAGGGGCGTTCTTGTCGTTTGGTGCGTGGGTGTTTGCCGCATCGGACGGTGCGAACGGGGTTGGTGGTGAAGAGGCGTCGTACTGCACCGGAAGGGAGGGCGCCGAAGTCGTCGTCGAGTTGGTCGCCGGTCGCTGCCAGGTCGGCTGCCTGCAGGTCGGCGCTCGCGGCCGTGATCAGCGGTCCAGAAGAAGTAGAGTGGTGATGTGGGCAAGTCGTCGCCCGGAACGCCGTGTGGCCTTCCGGCGGATGTCGTGAGTTTCGTCGGGCGTCGGCAGAAGAACGCTCAGGTCAGGTCTGTGTTGATGGCGCGGGCCGCCAAGCTCTTCGGGGTCAGCGGCAAGCCCTTCGAACCGATCAGCGACTTCTTGTCCGGGTTCGGCTACTACCTCAATTGGCACGATGGGGCCGAGGCCCGACCGCGCGATGCCCTTGGCGATGAGGCATTCGACGACGCCTACGAGGTGGGGCGCGGCATGTCGCTTGATGCGGCCATTGCCTACGCGCTGTCCGAGGGCGCCAAGGCTGAGGCGGCCGCTCCGTTGTTGAGCTCACCGCTGACGAGGCGCGAGCATGAGGTCGCCGCGCTGGTCACCAAGGGATTGTCGAACACGGAAATCGCTTCCAATCTGTTCATCGCGAAATCGACCGTCGAGGCCCCCGTGGAACACGTCTTCTTCGAGCTCGGGTGCAACTCCCGGACCCAGCTCGCGACCTGGTTGACGGAGCAGAAGACGCCCCACCGCAGTGCCGACGATGATTTCGGGGGGTGAGGAGCATGCGTGCCGGGCGGCAGGCGGGGAACTTGCCGGGTGAGAGCAGCAGCTTCGTCGGTCGCCAACACGAGGTGACCGGGGGCAAACGGGCATTGTCCAGGGCGCGGTTGGTGACTATCACGGGGCCACCCGGGGTGGGCAAGTCGCGCGTGGGCCTGCGCGTGGCCGCACAGGTGCGCCGGAGATTTCCCGACGGGGTGTGGCTGGTGAGGCTTGCGGAGCTGGACGACGGCGCTCTCCTGCCGCACACCGTGATGAGCATCCTCGGAGTCGGCGACTGGTCCTTGGGACGGCCGATCGACGCACTGTCGGAGTACTTGGTGTCTCGGCGGTTGCTGCTCGTTCTGGACAACTGCGAACATCTCGTTCAGGACTGCGCGGATCTGGTGAACGCGCTGCTCAGGAAGGCGCCCAGGTTGCGCGTCCTGATCACCAGCCGCCAGGTGCTGGGCTCCGACGGCGAGCACGTGGTGACGATCCCGCCGTTGCCGGTTCCGGAGAGCGCCGCCGAGATGTTCTCGATGGAGCCGGCGCAAGACTGCGCATCGGTGGAATTGTTCGCCGAGCGTGCTGCGGAACTGGCCCCGGGCTTCACCGTGGACGTTGCCAACTGCGACGCGGTGGCCGAGATTTGCGGTCGGCTGGAAGGGCTACCGCTGGCGATCGAGCTGGTAGCGAAATGGCTCCGGACGATGTCGGTCGAAGAGATCCTCGCAGCGTTGGATGAATGGCCTGAGACCGGCGTGGCCGGGTTACCTGGGCCTGGCGTCCGAACGGGGCGCCACCACGAGACGTTGCCGGCGATCTTCGACTGGAGTTTCGAGCTGTGCACGCCGGCCGAGCGGATGCTGTGGGCGCGGTCCTCGGTGTTCGCGGCGGATTTCGACCTGGATACGGCGGAAGCAGTTTGCTCCGACGAGGTGCTGCTGCTGCCAGAGGACGTGCTGGAGCTGGTCGTCGGACTGGTGGACAAGTCCATCCTCAGCCGGCAGGACCGTGCCGGGTGCACGCGTTACCGGTTGCTCGACCCGACCCGTCAGTACGGGAGGCAGCGGCTTCACGAGTCAGGGGAGGGAGACCTCCTGCGGCGGCGGCACCGGGACCACTACAGCTGGTTGGCCGAGCGGGCCGAGGCGAAGTGGTTCGGTCCCGAGCAGGTGGCCTGGAATGAACGCATTTACGCCGAGCATGCGAACCTGCGAATGGCACTGGAGTTCTGCCTCATCGAGCCCGGAGAGGCGCGGACCGGCTTGAGGTTGGCCGGGGCGCTGTGGTTCTGCTGGGTCGGCGGCGGTCGGGTCGCGGAGGGTCGCTACTGGTTGGATCACCTGCTTGCGCGAGCGACGGAACCGAGCAGGGAGCGGGCGAAGGCGTTGTGGACCAACGCCTGGGTCGCCACCATGCAGGGGGATACCAGCCCTGCGCTGATCATGCTCGACGAGTGTCGTGATCTGGCACGCAGCATCGGAGACGATGTGGAGCTGACCTCCGCGTTGTGCGTGTCCGGCTACGCCGAGCACGTGCGCGACAACCAGCAACGTGCGGTGGCGTATCTGGAAGAAGCCCTGGCGAGGGAGGACGCCGCGGGGCAGCCCAGCGCAGTGACCGTGGTGAGCCGCCCGATTCTGGCCAGTACTGTGCTCCTTCTTGGTGACTGCGAGCGGGCTCGTGCTCTCTGCGAAGAATGCCTGGCGATGCGTGACGCGTACGGCGTTCCCTGGTCGGGCTCTTGGGCACTGTGGGTGCTGGGCCTCGTGGCTTGGACGGAAGGCAACGCAGAGCAGGCCAGCTCATACGCTCGGGAATGCCTACGGCTCAAGCAGCAGCTCAACGACCTGGTCGGAATGGCCATATCCATCGAGCTGCTCGCCTGGTCCGCGGTCGACCAGGACGCTGAAAGCGCCGCTCGGTTGCTGGGGGCCAGCCACACCTTGTGGCGCGAGATAGGCAGGCCGCTGTTCGGCTTCCCGCCGTACGTAGCCCGGCATCGGGCAAGCGAGGAACAGGCCCGCATGGTTCTCGGCTCGCGGGCGTTCGACGTTGCTTTCGAGGACGGGAACAGCCTCACCTGCGACCAGGCCATATCCTATGCGCTAGGGGAAAGCCGTGATCGCGTGTCCTGACGGAACCATCATCGCCAGCCCTGCAAGGGGTTTTCCCGAATCACATGTCAGGCATCCCCGGCTGATTGGGGAAATCCCGACACACTCGGGTGGCCATCGGTCAGGCTGCAACGAGCGAGGCACTGACCCCAGGGCGTGTGCAAGGTTGACCTATCCGGTTTAGGTAGTTTCGGGCGGGAAGGTGGGTGGCAGGTTGCCCAGGTGGTGGACAGGTTGGCCAGGTGGTGGACCGTTTCGATACCGGCGGCTGTGCCGTTCGGTCGGCGCCAGCGCCATATCCGGTTCGCAAGTTTCCGTCCAGAACAAAGACCTTCCAGGCTGCGGGTCCTGGCACGTCCGTACCCGCCCACGATTTCCATTGAAATTGCGGAGGTTGTCCACCGAAAGGGCCGGCAGCACCGAAAGGGCCGGCAGCAGCCGCTGCCCATATAGGATTCCCCGTCCACCGCCTCCAGCGCCCGCCAGAGACCGTCCACACGACCCCGCAAGGACTCGACTGTGGGGGTGGGCCGGTCAAGCACAACCCGAACCAGGGAAGCCAAGAACACAAGAGCGCGGCTCCTGGACAGACCGTCACGGCTTGAACAACCCGATGATCTCCCACCGGAAACCGCGCCCTCGTCTCGCGTCCTACCTGGACAAAAACCCGCCGCAACCCTCAGATCAACCTTGCACACGCCCTGGACCTGACCCACGTTCACCGGGCGGAGCAGGATGCGGTGCTCGGGATTGATCAGTTCGGCGACGGCATGTCGGTTTCACAGAGCGTGGGACAGGCACGTGCTACCTGGGAGGGCGGACAGCGTCTCGTGACGCACCGGAAACCGTGCCAGATCCAGGATTCACCCGTTCGGCGGCGATAATTGTCTTCATCGGCCGCACCAGCCCGAATCAGCGCGGCTGGCCAAAGGCACGCCAGCTACCTGGTCGCCTAACCTCAGCAACAAGTTTCTGCCGAACCCAGGACTCCCACCTGTGGTAGGAGCGCATTGCGCCATTAAGACTCTTGCCCTCCCGCCCGGCCACCCCATACCGTGGCTTACGGATATGCGCTGGGGTGACACACGCGAATCCGCCCTGGGCGGATGGGGGTATTTGGACATTTCGTCAAAACTGCGTTGCCTGTGAACGAGCACGGTAACGGACCTGGTGGAAACGACAGTGTTCCGCCTGGTACCGGCTCGATGCGTTGACACATTCGGCACACCGCCGTACTGGGGCATATTCGTCGCGACGCGTCCCAGGAGTGATTCGCGACGTCCTAAAGCGCCTGCACGGGCTCAATTTATTTCTCGCAGCAAGCCGTTGTGGTTGAGGAAGGTACATGTTCACACACGTAGATCTCCGGACGCGGTTCGGCGAGCGGGGCTATGGCGGCCTCTATTCGTCGGAAAGTCTGGTAGCCGTTCTGGAGGAAGTGGAGACCGCTTTCCTGAAGGCCCGGGCCGACGACGCGTTCATGGACAAGTTCAAGGACGTGCTCCGCAACTTCGCTGGTAGGGCGACACCCGTCATGTACGCCGAGCGGCTGTCGGAAAAGTACGGCAGGCGGATCTTCCTCAAACGGGAGGATTTGCTGCACGGAGGTGCGCACAAGACCAACAGCACGATTGGTCAGCTGCTGCTGGCCGAGTACATGGGCAAAACGCGGATTATCGCCGAGACCGGGGCGGGCCAGCACGGCGTCGCCACGGCGATGACCGGAGCGAAGCTCGGCCTGCCGGTCGAGGTCTACATGGGTGCCGTGGACATCGAGCGGCAGCAGACCAACGTCAAGCGCATGGAACTGTTCGGCGCCCAGGTCCACCCGGTCACCAACGGCGGCGCCACGTTGAAGGACGCCATCAACGAGGCGATGCGAGACTGGATCACCAACGTGGGCAGTACCTACCACTGCTTCGGCACCGCCGCCGGGCCGTACCCGTACCCGTCGATGGTCAAGTTCTTCCAGTCGGTCATCGGCAACGAGTCCAGGGCTCAGATGGTGGAGATGACCGGCGCGCTGCCCAGCGCCGTCTTCGCGTGCATCGGCGGTGGCAGCAATGCCATCGGCATGTACTCGGCATTCGAGGACGACCCTGACGTGCTCTTGTTCGGCGCCGAACCCGCGGGTGCCAGCGAGGACCCCGACCGGCACGCCGCGACCCTCACCCGCGGAACCCCCGGCGTGTTCCACGGCATGCATTCGCTCTTCCTGCAGAACAGCGAGGGGCAGATCACCAACACCCACTCGATCGCGGCGGGCTTGGACTACCCGGGGGTCGGGCCGGAGCTTGCGGCTATGCAGGACTCTGGCCGCGCCACGTTCGAGGCGGTTTCCGACGAGGAGACGGTGAACGTGTTCGCCGAACTTTCCGAGTTGGAGGGGATCATCCCGGCGTTCGAGTCGGCGCACGCGCTGGCTTTGGCGTTGCGCAAGGCCGAGGAACTCGACCCGGAGGCGACCATCCTGGTCTGCGTGTCCGGCCGGGGCGACAAGGACCTGGAAGAGTACTGGAACTACCGAGGGATTTGAGCAGATGAACCGATTCGACGCCGCTTTCCAGCAGCCCGGCCGGAAATCTTTCATTCCATTCTTCACCCTGGGCGACCCGACCCGTGCGGAAAGCATGCGGCTCATCCGCGCGGCGATCGACGCGGGTGCGGACGCGGTCGAGCTGGGCTTCCCCTTCTCCGATCCAGTCACCGACGGACCGGTCAACCAGAGATCGATGCGGCGGTCGCTGTCGTCCGGGATGACCTACAACGGCTGCGTGGAAATGGTCCGGGAGATCCGGGCGCTCTACCCAGACCTGCCGATCGGGCTCCTGCTGTACTGCAACCTGCTGTTCAAGCGGGGTGAGCGGGCGTACGCCGAGTTCGCCGAGGTCGGCGTCGACGCCGTGGTCTGCTCGGACCTGCCGCTGGAGGAGTCTGGCAGGCACTGTGAACTCCTGGATGCCCACGGCATCGGGTGCATCCAGATGATCGCCCCGAACACGCCGACCGAGCGCGCGGCGCGGTTGATCGACGGGTCAAGCGCGTTCACGTACGTCATCAGCCGGTTCGGCACCACCGGGCCGAGCGCGCGGTTCGAGGACGACGCGGTGCACCGCGTGGCCCGCCTGCGCGAACTGTCGGACAAGCCGCTCGTGGTGGGTTTCGGGATCAGCAGCAAGGAGCAGGTGGCCGACTTCTGGAACGCGGGAGCCGACGGCGTGATCGTCGGCAGTTACTTCAGCCTTCTTGTGGAGCGGAACCTGGACGACCTGGGCGTCGCGCGCAAGGAGATCGACGAATTCGTGCGGGCGGTGAGGAGCTAAGAACTGTCTCGAAAGTGGTTCGCGTAGTGCTGCGGGTAGCGGCGCCCGTAGGCGTTGCCGTCGCCCTCTCACTGTGGGATCGCCAGACATCAGGTATGTCCACGGGACGGTGCGATTTGAGTCCCACACTGCAAGCGGCCGACGCCGCTTGTAGAACATGAGCGAAAACACCAGCCGCCCTGGGCGTCTCGCTCCGGGGATTCGGTGAGACCGGAAGCGCGCCTGTCGTGGTAAGCGGCGGGGCGGAGGAAATTGCAGCGGTGGACCAGCCGCAGGAGGGGCTCTCGCCGACATGCGCCGATCCGACTGGCTGCGTTTGCTAATCCTGAGCGCGTTGTGGGGAGCTTCATTCATCTTCCTGAGGGTGCTGGCACCCGTCCTCGGGGCGACGACCACCGCAGGGCTGCGCATGGGGATTGGTGGGCTGGCTTTCCTGCCATACTTCGCCGTGATCCGCTTCCACCCGCGATTGCGCGCGCACTGGATGCATTATCTGGTGGTGGCGCTGTTCAACGTGGCCGCGCCGATGATGCTGTTCTCCTACGCATCAATGCACATACCGGCGTCGTACTCGGTCGTCATCAACTCCAGCACACCGTTGTTCGGCACGCTGCTATCGGCGGTCTTTCTGAACCAGCGGCTCACCGTACGCGGTATCGCCGGGCTCACCCTGGGTATGTTCGGGGTTGCGCTCGTCGCGGGTGGGGGCTCGGAGCCGCAGGGCACGCTGTTCTGGACGGGCATCGGAGCTTGTCTCGCCGCCGCAGTGTGTTACGCCCTGTCCGGGGTCTACGTGAAGCGCTTCGCGTCGCACCTGAGTCCTATCGGGACTGCGGGGTGCTCCCAGCTGCTGGCGGGCTTGCTGGTGTTGCCGCTCTGGGTGACGAATCTTCCGCAGGTGGAGATCACCGTCGCGATGGTGCTAAATGTGCTCGCACTGGCCGTGCCGTGCACGACCATAGGCTTCGTTCTCTACTTCCGGCTGATCGCCGATGTCGGCCCGTCGCGGGCGATGATGGTGGCCCTGCTGACGCCGCTGTTCGGCGTGTTGTGGGGTGTGGTGTTCCTGGGTGAACGGTTGACGGTTTCCCTGATCGGGGGGTGCGCGCTCATCATCGTCTCGGCCGCTATGGTGCTGATCCGCACTGGTGACAAGGCCCAAACGAAGCAGCCGGCGAAATCCGCTCTTCACTAGTTTGGGTGCGGGTCACCATATGCCCGACACCAGCGGTGCCGTGTTGACGGTTTCGCCGAGGCGATGCGCAACCCAGCGGCGGGCGACTGCTACCAGCGGGGCGCGCTGCGGACCCGGGTCCACGCGGAACATGTGATGCCACGCCCCGAGCACGGCGACTGCGAAGTCGGTGCGGGTCTCGTCGGTCACGGTGCGCCATGCGGGAAACGTCGCGGCGGTCCAGTGCTCGGCGGCTTCCGGGGTGTGGCCGGCTTCGATCAGCCGGAGCACCAGGAATGCCGGCCCCCGGGGCGGCGCGGCGCGACCATGCCCAATCGACCACCCGGGCCCGGTCGGCGACCAACACGTTCAGCGGATGCAGGTCTGTGTGCGCGAGTGTGTCGCCGTCGAGTGCCTGGAACGTGCGGCGTTCGCGGTCGATGAATTCGCCGAGCCGGTCCCGCAGCCAGGCCGTGGGTTCGGCGGCCGGGTCGTGCGCCAAGCGCCGCCAGGCTGCCAGGCGCGCCCACTGCTCCGCCAGCCGGGGAACGTCAAGCGGGCACGGCGTCAACGCGTCGCCGAGCACACGCACTGTCGCGGCAACCTGCGGAAGGTCCGGCGAACCCGGCGAGAGATCTGCATGCCGACCGGGCACGTGTTCGAACCCGAGCAGCAGCCACCTGTCGACCTCGACCTGCCACAGCAGCCGCGGCGCCACGGCCAGCGGAAGGTACGAGTTCACCTGCGCTTCGTGCCGGTGCATCCGGGCTCGTGGGGTGTCGAGCCGGACGCCTTTGCAGAACAGGACGTGTCCGCCACCGGTGTGCAGGGTGGCGGACACGTCCGAGTTCCGCCCGGCGTCCGGGAGCACCGCCCGTGTCACCGTGCCGCACTGGTCCTCGATCGCGGCACGCACGGCGGTCGGGAGTTCGCTCCAGTCACGTCGGGTCAATGGGTGCTCACTTCTTCGGCGGCGGGTCGTCGTAGCAGCCGTTGTGACGCTGACTGCACAGAGTCGCGCTCTCGGTCGACCATAGCTCGCGGTCTGCAGCTCGCGGTCAACGACGAACCCGGCCCAACCCATCGCCGCGACCTTGCGGCGCCGTACCTCGACGGGGTTGTCATCGGGCATCGTGTCGGCGACGTCTTCGGGCACAGCGGCCAACCACGCGCTGGTCGAGGACGCCGGCATCGGGTTCGCCGGGTCGCTGCCGTGGAAGCCGAGATCGCCGCGCTCTGCCGGCCTCGCTGGGTCGGCGAGGTCCTCACCATCTCCCTGACCGGCCACACCCCGGCCGAGTTCCGCTTGGCGTGGCGCACCGACCAGAAAGCCCGCAAACGTCTGGAGAACCGGTTCTTCGGCAAGCGGATCCTTTTCCCCAACCGTACTGAGTGGACAGTCGCAGAGGTGGTCGCCGTCTACCGGTCGTAATCTGAGGTCGAGTCGGGTTTCCGGCGGATGAAAGACCCGCAATGTCAATCACCCCGGCACTCGACGCTGCATGGGACCACACCACGTTGGTCACCGATTGGCCCATGTGGTCGTGCCGCCCCAGGCGGGGAGCATCACGTCACCGACGACCAGCGCAAGAGCAGCACCGTACCGGGAGCGCGACACTGCCTACCGCGAGGACGACCAGAACGCCCGCGCCGGAATCGGTCCAGGGTGACCAGCGCAGCCCGACTTCGACGACCCCGCCTGCCTGAATGGACGCGTGTTGATGCCCATACGGGCAAAGTCATGGCCAAACGCTGTCGTCCCTAGCGACAAAAGAGTCAGAATTCGCCACGATATTTGCGATCAACGACATTTGTTCCGATTGGCGGCAGAATCAAAACCCCAGGTACAACACCCAGGGGGCCAGTTTCCGCAAGCCGAATCGGAGAATGCTGCCGGACGCGGAGGGTGGGGAGCGCCTGAGACCATTCTGAATGTCGTGCAGGCCCGCCTTGTGGCCCCGTTGCTTGCGTGTGAATCGGCGATCAATGGCACGCATTTTCTCTAAGCAATAATTGTGCGAAGCGGCGTGCTCTCGTCGCCGCGGCTTTCCCCGAACGCAACTCATGCGCCGCCGCGAAGACCCCGGCTCCCGCCCGGCCCCGCAACCGCCGTCAGCAGCTCACCACGGAACACCCGGCGACCGCGCACCGCGACCTTCCATCATGAGCCCGGTCTTGAGCACCAACACAATACCAACCAACGCCGCCCACCCTCGGTCAGCAACCACTCCGGATGCCGATCCCGAACGAAGCGGACGCGGCGGCAACAACGCTTCCCCGCCCCACGATCCGCCCAGTACCAGCCCTCGACCACCCCAGCAGCATCCCAAAAGTCGATCATTCGCCAGAATCAGACACGCCAATCATCCTGAAACGAGTTGCAACAGCTCCTGGTCAATTTGACACAACGGATTGCCCCATTCTTGTCAGCCCTCCGGGAACGTCGTGAACACCCTAGGTCGCAGGAGCCCAGATGGAATTCGCATATTCGGCACGTCTTGCGGAACTCAAGCGGCGCGCCGGGGAGTTGACGAAGCAATTAATGTCCTACGAGGACGAGTGCGAGCGGAACGGCAGTCTCTCGGAAGAGAGTCGGCACCACGTCAAGGCTCTCGCGCTGGACAGCGGTCTCGCGGCGATGAACGCCCCGGTCGACTCAGGTGGTGCTGGCCTGTCCTGGCTGGAGCAGGTCGTGGTGGAAGAGGAGCTGGGCCAGCTGACCAACGGGCTATGGGCGGCAGTCTGGCGTCCCACGGCGGCGGAGCTGCTCGCATGTACGGCGGCCCAGCGCGAGCAATACCTGATTCCAGAAGTCCGCGGGCTCAGGTTCGGCGGTCGCGCCATCACCGAGCCTGCGGCCGGCTCTGATCTGCGCGGGATCGCGACCACCGCTGTCCGCACCACCAAGGGTTACCGGATCAATGGTGAGAAGTGGTTCGTCACACTCGGAGACGTCGCCGACTACTTCGTGCTGCTCGCCGTAACCCAGCCGGACAACGCACCAACCATGTTCCTGGTGGACAAGGACCTTCCTGGTGTGGAGTGCATCGAGGTGCCCCGCTACACGCACCAGTTCGCGTTTGCGCACCCGCACTTCAGGTTCACCGACGTGGAAGTCGGTGAGGACGCGGTACTCGGAGCCGTTGGCGAGGGCCTCAGGCTCACCCAGGCCACGTTCTCCGAAGAGCGCATCGTCCTTGCGGCCCACGCGATGGGCGCCGCTGAACGGGCACTGGCTCTCGCCTCGGATTGGGCCCGTGAGCGCGTTCAGGGTGGCGACCGGATCATTCGGCACCAGCTCATCCAGGGCATGCTGGCCGACTCCGCCATCGACGTCGCTGTCAACCGCACCTTCGTCCACCGCGTGGCGTGGGAGGTCGACCGCCAGAGCGACCTGAAGACCCTCAACGCCAAGGTCGCGATGGCGAAGATCGCCGCAACCGAGGCGGCGGGCCGGGTCGCCGACCGAGCGGTCCAGATCTTCGGAGGGCGTGGCTACCTGAGGGCGAACCCGGTGGAGCGCATTTACCGCGATGTGCGGCTGGACCGGATCTGGATGGGCACGTCCGAGGTGCAGCGACTGGTCGTCGCCAACGAGATCGACAAGCGCGGCATCTCCACGCTCGTGCACTTCTCCGGGGCGGACCGCTCATGAACGCCACATTGGTGGATCTGCGCCTGACCCGCGAAGCGCACCAGGTGCTCGATCCGTTCCACGGCGTGACCTACCTGGCCACCCAGTCCGTGCAGGCGTTCCACGCGATCGGTCTGACGGGCCCCTGGGACGGCTACTTCGGTGGCCGGGCAGCACCGCTGGGCCCGGTCGGACCGGCGGTGGTGAGCGCCGTCTTCTACCACTTCAAGCCATCGATGGTGGTAGCCGAGATGACCGGCTTGTGGGAGAAGGCAACCCCCACGCAGGCCCTCCACGCACGTCTGACCGGTGTGGACGCCGCTCTCCGCGCGCTGCTGGACGGTGTGCTGGCGCAACGGTGGGTGGCGGAGGCGGCAGCACTGGCGGTGGCGGGAGCAACGGCGTGCTCCGTGCCAGCGCGCCCGCTCTGCGCCGCGAACCAGGCACTGGACCTGCCCGACGAGCCGCACCTGGCGCTGTGGCAGGCGGTGACGACGCTTCGCGAGTTTCGCGGCGACGGTCATGTGGTCGCGCTGGCCGAAGCCAGGCTCGGTGGTGTCGAGGCGCTGATCACCGCGACGGCCTCGGGGATCGAACGACGTGCCAGCATCCAGGCGCGCCGGGGATGGACCGACACGGAATGGGCTGCCGGCGAGCACCGGCTGACCCAACGGGGGCTTCTCGCCGCCGACGGGTCGCTGACGGAACGGGGTAGCGAGACCAGACAGGCGGTGGAGCAACGCACGGACCAACTCGCGGAGGTTCCGTGGCGAGCGCTCGGCGTCACGGCGACCAACCGGTTGCTGGAACTGATGCGCCCGCTCACGGCCCAGGTGGTGTCCGGGCTGCGCTCGGCCAGAAGGAGAGCTGGCAGAAATGGTTGACCCGACCAGGGAGCGCCCCAGCGCGAGCGAAGTCTCTGATCGGATCGCCCTGCGCGAACTCGTCGACAGCTACGCGCATGTTCTGGACAACCGGCTCCAGAAGCAGTTCGGAACCTTGTTCTGCGCGGAAGGCCGACTCGTGGTGCCGCACCCGGCCGGTGGCGATCGTCCCAAGCTCGTGTTCGACGGCGGCGACGGCTGGGCGAGGGCGTTCGCGCTCCTGGCGCCCTTCACCGCCACCGTCCACTTCGTCGGCAACCACCTGGTGTCGATCAGTGGCGACGACGCGACCGGGGAGACCTACTGCCTCGCACACGAACTCTACGACCACGACGGAGCGGGCAGGATGTCCGTGCGCTGCGTCCGCTACACGGACACTTACCTGCGGGTCGCGGATAAGTGGTTCTTCCACACCCGTGAGTTGACCACCGCCTGGATCAGCGACCAGGCACTGATCCCTTCTCGACCCGTACCGTTCCGGAGCGTGTGATGGCCGCGAAAGCCGTCGCCGTGCGTCCGATGGTCCAGCTTCTAGCGTCGGCACCCGCCCACACCCCGCCGGAGCCGATCGCCGTGCCGCCGATGCGACGACCGCATCGGTCGCGGCCGAAGCCCAGACGTCGCGGTCACCAAGGGCGACGGCGAGATCCGCGTCCTCGCGGAGGACTGGCTGTGGGCCGACGACGCCCGCACTCACCACGTCCAGCCACTCGGCATCGGTGTCGTGCCGCTGGCGGCGGACCGAGGTGATCCGGCCGACCCGCACCCTGACCGCTGTGAACGACCGCCACCCGACATCCGCACCGGAAGAAGGACACCATGCTCTGGAACGACTTGTTCGTCAGCGGCACTGGCCGGTACCTGCCGCCCCGCGCCAGCGCTATCGACCTCGTTGGTGACGGCACGATCGAACGCCAAGCGTTCGAGATGTCCGACTTCGAGTCCTTTACCGCCTCGGACGGGTTCACCGCCGCGGAGATGGCCGCAAGTGCGGCGACCGACGCCCTCCGCCGCTCCGGGCACGAGGGCGCCGACATCGCCACGGTGATCCACGCCGTCTTCGATGACCAGGAGCACTACGCTCCCGCCTGTTACGTACAGCGGGTTGTGGGTGCCTCCCGGGCGCTCGCGGTCGAGGCGGGCGCGGGCAGCTGCGGTGGTGCTGCGGGACTCGTGCTGGCCGCCTCGCACCTAGCCGCTGATCCCTCCGCCACGTCCGCGCTGGTTACGGCGGCGGGCCGGTTCGTCGCGCCGCGCTGGCCGAGGTGGCTGCCCGGGTTGGGGCACTTCCTGTCCGATGGCGCCGCTGCCGCCGTGCTGAGCCGGGGAGCCGGGCGGGCCCGGCTGGTCGCCACCTCCTGCACTGCGGCGCCCGAACTCGAAGGCCTGGCCACACCCACCATCCCCGCGGAGGACGGAAGCCGCATGATGACACCGGCGGAGACGGTCGGCGTCATGCCCCACCTCGGCACCCTCCAGACAGCCGCCCGCACCGCGGTCGAGCAGGTCCTCCAGGAAGCCGGCGTGTCGCTCGACAAGGTTTCCCGGTTCGCGGTCACCGGATTGGGGTTGGCGCAGCTGAACGTTCTCCTCCTCGAGCCCCTGGGCATACCCAGCGACCGGACCAGCTGGCCGCTGCACCGGACACTCGGCCATGTCGGCCCGTGCGACCAGCTACTCGGCCTGGACCACTTCCTCCGGGAAGAGTCCATCGAGCCGTCGGACACCGTCCTCGTGATCGGGATCGGTGTCGGCTTCCGGTTCATCTGCGCGCTCCTGGAGATCACGGGATGACGGGCGTCTTCACCGACGAAAGGGACACATGATGCTGGAACCGGATCTCACCGAACTGGTCGACTTCGCCCGCCGCAATTCTCCCTACTATCGGGCCCTCTACGCCGGTGTTGCCACCGACGGGCCGATCCGGGCGGAGGACTTGCCGATCATCGACCACGCCAGCTTCTGGAAAGCGAATACGGTGAAGGACAACCGGGTGCTGACGGCTCGCCACGACGACGGTGTCGTGTTCAAAACCGGTGGGACCGTCAACAGCCCCAAACTGACCGTGTACACCAGGGCGGAACTGCACGACATGGCCAGGCTGCAGGGAGACGGGTACGCGGCGGCAGGACTGCGGACCGGCGACCGGGTTGCCAACCTCTTCTACGCCGGGGAGTTGTACGCGAGTTTCCTGTTCAACGTCCTGTGCCTGCAGGAGACGTGCGTCCCCGTTGTGCACCTGCCGATCGCGGGAAGCCCGTCGCCCGAGGTCATGGCGGACCTGATCATCGAGCAGGAAGCGACCGTGCTGCTGGCGACGCCCACCACGGCCAGCCAGGTCGCGTCGCGGCTGACCGCGCGAGGTGACTCGGCACCCGCGGTCCACCTCTTCCTCTTCGGTGGGGAGGCGTTCTACGACGATCAGCGCAGACTGATCGCCGACGCGTTCCCCAACGCCGTTGTCCGCTCGCTGGGGTACGCGTCGGTGGATGCCGGTGTGCTGGCCGCGCCCGTCCAGGACGAGCCGGACGCTCGCGTGCATCGCGTCCACCGGCTCCAAAAACTGATGGAGATCGTCGACGACGAAACCGGCGATCCGATCAGGGAACCAGGTCGCCCCGGCAGGCTGCTGGCCACGGACCTCGTCCGGCGGCTGATGCCCCTCATCCGGTATCCGGTCGGTGACCGCGCCGCGTGGATCGACTACGACGATCGCCGGTTCCGCCTGCTGGGCCGTGCCGACGATGGAGCCAGGGTCGGTCCGGTCACCGTCTACCTGGAGGACCTGCGTTTGGTGATCGAGGAACTGGCCGGCGACCAGCCCATCGCGGGATTCCAGGCGGTGCAACGTCGACGGGACTCCAAGGACGAACTCGTGCTGCGGATCGGTGGGCAGATCAACGATCCGCAGCCGCTTGCCGAAGCGATATCCGCGCGGTTTGACGAGTTGCGCCCGATGTTCGGCGAACACGTGCGCGCCGGCCTGATCAACCCGCTGTTGGTCGAGTTCGTACCGGCAGACATGATCAAGGTGAACCCCCGCAGCGGCAAGATTGTCCGGCTGCTCGACGAGCGGGTGGCCTCGTAGGACGAGGCCCCTGGACGGGCAGCTTCCTACTCGCCGGCGAAGAAAACTCGACACGGCGAAAATTCGGAAGGTCAACTTCCGGTGACCGCTGGAGAAAAATCGTGCATTCGGATTTCCGAGGTCCTGATCCGCTCTCGGCGGGGACGGCGAGTTTCGGTGCGGAGGCCGTGAGTCGCAACCTGGACATTCTCACCGAGCGTGAACAAGCGGTACTCCGGTCCGCGGCCGTGCTGGTGGCCGGCTGCGGCAGCGTGGGTGGTGCCGTGGTCGAACCGCTGGCGCGAATGGGCGTCACCCGTTTCCGGCTCGCCGACCCGGACAGCTTCGACGTGTCGAATCTCAACCGGCAGGCGTGCGTGGTCGCTGATGTCGGCCAGCCGAAACCCGAGGTGCTCGCCCGCCGGGTAGTCGCGATCAGTCCCACCGCCGAGGTGCGCACCTACCCGGACGGTCTCACCCTCGAAAACCTCGACGAGGCGCTCGACGGCGCGCACGTCGCCTTCGACGCGATCGATCCCGCGATGTCCGCGTGGGTCAAGTACCAGCTGCACGAACGCGCCGCCCGACGCGGCATTCCCGTCGTCGCCGGAGTCGACTGGGGCGGAAAACCGGCCGTGTTCGTCTTCGACTACCGCCGCAACCCGCTGCCGTTCCACGGGAAGGCGACCGCGGAAGCGCACCGGGACAACCGTCTGTGGGAGTCCGTGCGCTGGTTCGGCAGGACGCACTTCCCCAGCGACTACCTCCCCGTCATGTCCGACCGGCTGGCCAACGGCGGTACCTGGCCGCAGATTTCCTACTGCGTGATGGGTCTCGGCGCGCTCGGCAGCAGGGTTGTGCTCAACTTGCTGATGAACCGACGGGTGAAACCCGTCGTGACGGTGGACTTCCATGCTGCGGCCATGCCGAGAACCGCTGCGTTAGCACACCGGGCGCGTATGCCGCTGGAACTCGCCCGGACTCTGTGGACCATTCACCAAGTGACGAAGAAAGGCGGTTCTCGGCCCGTGCGGAGCGTGCAACGGGAGCGCGAACTGCCCCCGGAACTCACCGGCGTGCTCAACGGCGCCCGACTCGCGCCTTCCACGTACAACTCCCAGCCGTGGCGCTTCGAAATCGTCGACGACCACACTGTCCAACTCGCACTCAACGGGCAACGCTGGCCGACAGCGCATCCGGACGAGCTGGGCTGGGCCGAGGACCTCGGATGCGCGCTGGGGGCTCTTTCGTACCTCGCGCACGGCGAATGGGAGGCGCACGAGGGTGCGCTCACGGACCAGAACTGGTCCGCAGGCCGATTCCGCCTCGATCGCCTGCGTGACGACTTCCTGACCCGCCAGGGTGTTCTGGGGGCACGTTCGACGCACCGAGGCGACATGCTGTCCACCCCGATCGACTGCACGACCCTGAAGCAGCTCGAAAAACTGTGTACCGACCGAAATGTCAACCTGGAGACGATGAGGGGCTCGCAAGCTCGAAGCAGGCTCCTCGGCCGGACCGAACACGATAGGTCCACATTGATCGGCAACGAGGACGAAATGTGGGCGTGGGTGCGCAAGCGGGCCGCTACCGAGTCCGGCCGCAGTTGGTTCGGCACGCCTCACGACCTGCTCGGCATCTCCGGTGTCGCCGGACGTCTTGCGTCGGCTCTGGCGGGATCTGCGATACCGGACGCGGCCAAACGTCACGTACTGGCACGTGCCGTCGAGCACGGGCGTGCCCGGCAGCTGCGCAATTGCGGCGCGGCACTCGTGCTGCGTGGCCCTCGTCGGACCGTAGCTGACCGCATCAGCGCGGGCGAGACGTTGATGCGACTGTGGCTGTCCCTGGTTGAGCAGGGATACGCGGCTCAACCATTGCTGGGAGAATTCGGCGGACTCGGGACTCCCTCGACGGGAGACACCTCCGGCGACAACGCCGTGCTGGCGGTCCTGCGTGTCGGCAAGGGAACCAGACCACCGACCACGCGGGTGGCGCGCTGTCCGCTGGCGATGTCGGTGAAGTGGGTCGAATAGAAAACTCCGCTGAACTCGGGCCTGGGGAGTCCGCGCACCCGCGAACTCCCGGTGGCCTCGCAGTGCAGTCCTGCTCCCGACACGCCAGCGTGCCGGGAGCAAGGAGCGCATTAACCCACTGTCACGGTCACCATTGCGTCATGCTGGCGGCTGGGGTTGTGCAGCCGAGACGTCAGCCTGGTCGAGAAGCCACGACACCGTCACGTCGATGACCTCGCGCTCCACGTCCCGGAAGCCGTGTCCGCCGCCTCGTACGCGGTGCCAGTCCGTGCGCGGCCGCCGGGCTGCCACCTCACGGGCCACCTCGTAGGAGACGTGCTCATCCGCATCGCCATGCACGACGAGCGCGGGGATGTCGCTCGCGAGAAAGGCAGGTCGCGGGTCAAGCTCCGCGAATTCTTCGAAGAGGTGCGCGCCTAGTTCGAACCGTCCCTCGATATCGAGAAAACCCGTCTGTTGCAAGGAGCTCAGGTCGCTGTAGAGCTGCCGGCCGCGTGGCAGCTCCGGTTCCAGGAAGGTCCGCCGTAGATCGAGCACTGGCTGCCACAGCACCACCGAGTCGATGGGCAACTCGCCCAACGAGAGCGTGGTGCTCACGGCACCGAAGCTCGACGCCACCACCGACACCGGGCGTTCGACCGACTCCACGGCTGCCCGCAAGTCCAACCGTTCTCCCGCGATCGTCATGTCGCGTGGCCTGCCCTCGCTGCGGCCGTGCCCGCGGAAAGAGAACCGCAGCACCGAGAATCCCGCGGCCGCAAGCCGATCCGCCAGGATCCGGAACAGCCCTTGCTCTTCGAGGTCAGCGGTGATGCCGTGGGCCAGGACCACAGCATCCGCACCGCCCTGATGCCAGGCAGCCTCAAGGCGGACACCGTCAGACGTGACGATCACAGGTGAACCTCGGTCCGGAGTCGGCCGATCGCCGCGACCACCCTCGTGCAGGCAAGCATGGCGAAGTCTTCCGTGGTCACGATTCCGGCGATGCCCGCCGGTCGCATGCTGAGCCCCGCTGCCACTGCAGTAGCCTCCTCGTCGAGAACGCGGATCAGACACCGAGACTGAACGGCGTATCCCCGTGGATCAAGCCCCTGGTCGAATTTTGTCCTGCAGGACTAATATGCATTAGCACCTTGACAGAAGCGCGGTGATGGACGGGTCGCGGACTCGCGTGCACCATCGAAGCTGGCATCCGTGCTGAGGACTGGGTTCCGGATTGATGGCCGTGGTCTACCGGGGCGGCCGTCGGCAAGGGTCTGGACGCAGGGCGTGTGCAAGGTTGATCTGAGGGAAACTACCTAAACCGGACAGGTCAACCTTTCACGCGCCCTGGGGCTGGAGGTGTGTCGGTTTGCCGGGAGCGGTGTTGCGCAGCGGCGACACGATGACCCAGGTATGTCGCAGACCCGCCTCTGGAGCTGGGACCGTTTGATCAGCAGCGATGAATGAACGAGCCACCCCAGGACAGCGGCGCGATCGACCATCCGCCGCTATACGCCCGCCTCCTGCGGTGCGTCCTCGCCGGCGAGCGCCTGCCGCACGTCGGTGGTACTCAGCCGGACCGATGCCATCAGGTTGCCGGACAGGTCTACCTCGTCGGTGCCGCTGGAGGCGATGTAGGTGAGGATGCGTTCGCGGAAGAGCCGGACGTGGCCTACCGCGACGGCTTCGGCGGTATCGGGGTCTCGACTCTCGTAGGCGTCGATGAGCGCGGAATGGTCGTGGCTCACCCGCGCGAAGTGGTCGTCGAGGCGGTTGGAGTTCCAGTCCTCCGCGCCCCCGAACGCGAGATATCCGAGCCGCTGTCCCTCGTCGTAGATGCGTCCGGCGAGGACGGCGAGGTACTCGTTACGCGCGATGCGCGCTTCGAGGTTGTGCAGCGCGGCGTTGGTTTCCGCGATGTCCGGCGCGGACCTGCGCTGGATCGCGTCATTGACGACCGCGTTGGCCTCGCGTAGCTCGGCGATCTCGTCGGAGGTCACGCGGTTGGCGACCAGCCGTGCGATCGCCTTCGCGGTGACGATGTTTGCTTCGAAGAGGTTGCTGATGCCCGACAGGTCCAGCGGTCGCACGGTGAAGCCGCCGCCGGGATGGGCCCGGATGAGGCCTTCGGAGGCGAGTAGGAACAGTGCTTCGCGCGCCGGGGTGCGACTCAGCCCGAGCTCGTGGCTGAGCTTCATGTCGTCGATCCACTCACCAGGCGTGAGGCGCAGTGTCATGTACCGCGCCTTGATCTCGGCATACGCCCGTTCCATCTGTGTCCGCTGTCGCCGTCCCACGTACACCATCCTGGCACATCGATTTTTCGCCCTTGACCCACGATAGACGCTTTGTATTATCTCTGCATGCAGAATGATGGGGCGTTCGAGCTGCCGGTTCCGGTCGAGGTTGACCACGAAACCGGGAGGTGGAGCGTCGACGGTTTGCCGATGGTGCTGGTGCCTCAGCACCTGCTCGTGAACAACTTGGATGCGGTGGAACAACGGGTCGGACGGGGCGAATCCGCCCAGCTGTTCCGGGATGCTGGTCGACGGTCGGCGTGGCACTGGTGCGCTCATGAATCCGCGCGGCTCGGGCTTGCGGGGGCAGCGATCGTCCGGCACTACCTGGACCGGTTGACTCGCCGTGGCTGGGGTCGCTTCGAGATCGACGCACTCGACCCCGTGCGAGGCGAGCTGCGGGTGCGGGTGCGGCATTCCGCCCTGTTACCCGTCCCAGGCTCGGTCCGATCCGTCGATCGGGCCTGCTACCTGTTCGAGGCGTGGTTCGAGGGTGCGCTCCAGTACGTATCGGGCGAATCGGGGATTGTGGCCGTCCGCGAGATTCAGTGCGGCATCAACAGTGACGAGTGCCTGTTCACCAGCAACTTACCCCAGAAGGTGCCATGACAAGTAAAGACGCCACTGACGCGAGAATGCTGCGCAAGGTTATCCGCGCGGCGTCCATCGGAAACTTCGTCGAATGGTTCGACTTCGCGCTCTACGGTTTCCTGGCTACCGAGATCGCCAACAACTTCTTTCCGAGCTCCAACTCAACGGCCGGCCTGCTCAAGACCTTCGCCGCATTCGCGGTGGCCTTCGCCTTACGCCCCATTGGCGGCGCGTACTTCGGCGCGCTGGGTGATCGCATCGGCCGCAAGCGCACGCTGGCCATCACGATCCTGCTCATGGCCGGATCCACGGTCGCCCTGGGTATCTTGCCCACCTACAGCGCAATCGGCATCGCCGCACCGATCCTGCTCGTGCTCATCCGATGCGTGCAGGGCTTTTCCACCGGCGGTGAGTACGCTGGCGCCTGCGCGTTCGTGCTTGAGCACTGTCGCCGAGATAGACGCGCGTGGTACTCGAGCTTTCTGCCGGTGAGCACGTTCGCGGCGTTCGGCACCGCGGCCATCGTGTCCTTCGGTTGCAGCGGGCTGTTCGGCGCAACCGCGATGACCGAGTGGGGATGGCGGCTCCCGTTCCTCATCGCCGCGCCATTGGGTGTGTGCGGCTTCTACATCCGCTCGAAGCTGGATGAGACGCCGGACTTCCAGCAGGTCGCCGACAACGACACGGTCGCATCCGCGCCGGTGCGGGAGGCCTTGCGATCGCATGGGCTCACCATGACCAAACTCGGCCTGTTCATTTGCACAACGGCGCTGTCGTTTTACATGTTCACCACCTACATGACGACCTATCTCAAGGTAACCGCCGGGCACGACGCGTCCATGACGTTGTTGTCCAATGTGCTTGCGCTGATGTTCGCGGCCGCGCTGTGCCCGTTAGTCGGTCGCTTCTCCGACCGTTTTGGCAGACGCGTGACCATGTTCACCGCCTCGGGGTTGCTGGTCGTCGGTGGGTTGCCCGCGTTCCTGCTGGCTGGCAACAGCGGTCTGGCGCCAGCGGTCTTCGGGCAGCTACTGCTGGCGCTGGGTGCCGTGTCGTGCAACGTCGTGACCGCGGTGCTGCTCGTCGAACTGTTCCCGACACGCGTGCGCTACACCGCTTCGGCACTCACTTACAACCTCGCCTACGCGGTGTTCGGCGGCACCGCACCGTTCATCGCGACCTTCCTGATCGAGGTCACCGGCGACCCGCTGGCGCCCGCCTACTACCTCGCGGTCGCCTCGCTCGTTGCGCTTGTCGCCGCATCGACACTGCCGGAGACCTCGCGGAGCCCGCTGTCCGCTACCGACCCCGTGTCCCAGCAAGGAGCGATCACCTCATGACTGCCAAGAAGATCACGATTTTTCCCGCCAAACGAGTGCTGACCCTGGACCCGGGCCGTCCGAGCGCGCCTGCGGTGGCCGTCATGGACGGGCGCGTGCTGTCCACCGGCAGCATCGAATCCATGAAGCCGTGGCTCGACCGGCACGAGTACGAGGTGGACGACAGTCTGCGCGACAAAGTGATCATGCCGGGTTTCATCGACCCGCACACCCACTTCGCGATGTCGTCGGGCTATCTAGGCGTGCCGTATCTGGGGCCGATCGACTCGCCCGGCCCGTGTGGCACCAATCCCGGGCACCCGACACGCGAGAGCGTCATGGCGGAGCTGCGTGCGCTCGACGCCCGATTGCCCGCAGGTAAGACGCTGGTCGCGTGGGGATTCGACCCGGCCATTCAGGGTGGTCACCTGCACCGCGACGAGCTGGACGGTGTCGTGGGGGAGCGGCCGGTGTTCATCATCTCCTTGGCGCCGCACTACCTTTACGCCAACAGCGCCGCACTGAGCACCACCGACGTCACGGACGACAGCGCGGTCCACGGCATCGGGCGATACCCAGACGGGCGCCTCAATGGCCAGTTCATCGAGTTCGCCGCACACAAGGCCGCGGTCGGACGATCAGCTGCCGACCTCGTTGCGGACACCGGTGAGCAGGGGCTGCGCGACATGGCCGCCCTCGCCGTGCGCTCCGGCGTCACCACCACCGCAGAGCTCCTGTTCGGCCTGACCGACCCCGAACACGAGTGGCGCATCCACGACGCCGCGTTCAACGATCCGGCAACACCGGTGCGCATGGCCCTGGTGTCCTACGAGATGACCTTGCACGACAACCACGGCGACAAGGCGGCGCAGCACCTCGCGGAGCTGCACGAGCGCAACAGCGAGACGCTGTTCTTCCACGGCGTCAAGTTCCTCGCCGACGGCTCGTTCCCGGCCATGTCGCTGCGCGTGCGCTTTCCCGGCTATCTCGATCTCAGTAACGGCGTGCGCAACGACGTCCCTTGGGAGCAGCTTCACGAGCGCATGCTGCCCTTCTGGCAAGCCGGTATCCCGATTCACTGCCACGCCAACGGAGACGAAAGCATCGACGCCGCGCTTGATGCGCTGTCGAAACTGCAGGACATCCGACCACGTTTCGACCACCGGTTCACCCTCGAGCACTATTGCATCAGCACACCCGATCAGGCGCGCCGGGTGAAGGCTCTGGGCGCGCAGGCCAGTGTCAACTGCTACTTCGTGCACTATCGCAGCCACGTGCACAGCCACGAGGGCTACGGCCCGGACCGTTCCGAGGCCGTCGGCCGTCTCGGGTCACTGGAGCGCGAGGGCGTGACCTTCGCCCTGCACTCGGACTTCGCCCTGGTCGCGGTCCCCATGCACCCACTGACCGCGGCCTGGGTCGCGGTCAACCGCCTCGGCGCGGACGGCGAGACGGTGCTCGCCCCCGGTGAACGCATCGGCGTCGACCGCGCACTCCGCGCGATCACCGTCGACGCCGCGCACATCCTGGGCATGGAACGCACCGTGGGCAGCCTCGAACCCGGCAAATTCGCCGACTTCGCCATCCTCGAAGAGGACCCCTACGAGGTGCACCCGACCGAACTGCGCGACATCCCCATCTGGGGCACCGCCCGCTCCGGCGTACTCCACCAGGCGTAGCCCGACAGCCGCACAGTGAGATCTTCAGCAGTCTTGATCGCGGCAGGAACCTGTCGATCTACGCGCTCGACGATTACTCCCGTACCGAGCTCGTGATGCACAACCACGGGGATTGACCGCCACGCACGAACAGAACCCTGATGCTGACCATGCAGGGAAATAGGGGTGAGCCGATTCTTGCAGCTGCTGATATGTCAGTTGTCGGCACAGCATCGCCCAGTCGTGCGGTTACCGGTCGGTACCCGATCTCCCGAAATGAGTGTCTATTTGATGTCAACGCAAACCCATGCCCACAGTTATCAATTGCGCGCTCCCCCAACGGGTTCTGGTCGTGATGACCGGATGTCGGCCAATGCGGCTGGCCAGGTTGTCCACCGCTGGCCACTCTGCTCGGGCGAAAGGCTGATCGGCGCCGTGAGCAATGCAGCTCACCCCGACGAGTCCTTCGCAGTACGCGGTTAGCTCTGCCCCGATTCGTCGCGGACGAGGGAAGTACTCGCGGCTGTGAGGTTCGAGTGCCCGGTGATTCCGGTTCGCGGCGACCCAATGCACCGTGATCGGCAGCGCCCGCCCGGTGACCTTCCGGGCGGGCGCTGTAGTCGTCCTGGACGGGCAGTCAGCTGACGATCGACTGACGCACCTCGGCGAGGCACCGGGCGAACTCGCGGGCCTGGGGATGCGTCAGCTTTGACGCGGTGATGCGGACCCCATGCGGGGTTCTGCTTGCCGGGGTTCGGAATGGAGCACCGTCCCGAACTGACCAGCCGACGTCCCGCAGTGCTGAGACCACGGCGGTGGAACCATGCGGCACGGGCACCCAGACGTTGAAGCCGTCGGTGGGGAACGGGGTGTCGACTCCCGCTTCGGTCAATTCACCGCGCAGTGCGTCAATGCGCTCGGCGTACGTGCGGCGAGCGTGGTCCAGTTGTCGTGTAACGGCATCCGACTCGAGTAGATTCGCCGCAAGCTGCTGGAGAAGGTGGCTCACCCAGGTGGCACCAGGTCGCAAGCGACTCCCGAGTCGGTCAGCCGTTTCCCGCTCGGAGGCGACGACCGCGACACGTAGATCCGGTCCGAGGAACTTCGCCACCGATCGCACGAGTGCCCAACGTTGCGTGGTAGGTGGGGTAACCCGGTTGTAGGAGTGGCGAGAGATCACGGAGAAGTGGTCGTCCTCGATCACAAGCACGTGTGGGTAGCGCTGCAACACCGACCTGATCTCTCGGGCGCGCTCGGCCGTGAGGCTGACTCCCGTCGGATTGTGCGCCCGGGGCGTAACAATGACGGCCCGAGCCCCCTCGTGGAGTGCGGCCCGCAGGGCTTCCGGCTCGAGTCCCTCGGCATCGACGTTGACGGGAGCCGCGCGGAATCCGTTGAGTCGCACCGTCCCTTCGCTCGCGTAGAAACACGGATCTTCCACGGCGACCAAGTCGCCACGCGTCAGGTGGGCGGTGAGGAGTCGCTCGACCGCATCGACGGCGCCGTGAGTCACCGAGATCTCGAAGGAGCGGTCGAGTTCGGGCGTGAACGAGTTGCGTGCCCATTGGGCCAAATGCGGATCGATTACCGGACTCCCGTACATCTGCATCCGGTAGTCGATCTGGGACAGCGCTGCCCCGACATCGGGAAGCAGGGCGGGGTCGGGATTGCCGCTCGAGAGGTCCACAAGCTCGGTGTTCACGACCGTCTCGCCCTCTAGGTGTGGCAGGGACGTGATGATGGTGCCGCGCCGGCCTTTTGTTTCGGCCACGCCGGCGGCGACCAGCATTCGATAGGCGGCGGCCACGGTGTTGCGATGCACCCCGAGTTCGAGGGCGAGGTCACGAATCGGCGGGACCGCATCGCCGGGTTGCAGCAGACCTGTGCTGACCAGGTTTCGCACGCTGTCGGAGATCTCACCTGCCGAGGCACCGATGATCGGCGCGCGATCTACGGCGTCTTTCGTCACCTTTCCAGTGTATGGCACGTGACAGAGCCGGGTCTCAACTTGTACCGTGTTTGTCACGTGACAAAACTGGGTCTTGCCGATAGCCGCCCGCCATCACGACGCCCATCAAGGAGTAGCGATGTACCTGCCGAAGCATTTCGAGGTGTCCAAGAACGACACCGCGGCCCTGCTGCGCAAGGGCGGATTCGGTCACCTGATCACCCCGGCTCCGGACGGCAGCATGGAGACGACCTCGATGCCGCTGCTCTACGACGCCGACAGGCACTCGCTGGTCGGGCACATGTCACGGCCGAACCCGCATTGGCGCTACACCGCCGAGGCGGAATCGGTGGTGATCATCCCGGGCTTCGACGCCTACGTCACGCCGGAGTACTACCCGAGCAAGCAAGAGACCCAAAAGGTCGTCCCTACGTGGAACTACCAGATCCTCAGCGTCTACGGGCAGCTGCGAGCCCATGACGACCGCGACTGGCTGCTCGATCACGTCACCAAGCTCACCGACAACCACGAGAGCGGCCGCCCGAAGCCGTGGAAGGTCACCGACGCTCCAGAGAAGTTCATCGCGATGCAGCTGAAGGGAATCGTCGGCATCGAACTGTCGATCACTCGCGTGGTGGCCAAGGCGAAACTGAACCAGAACACCACCGCCGAGGATCGGGCTGGTGTCATCCGTGGCTTGGAGCAAGGCACCCTGCCCGAGCGGGAGACCGCCGCGCACATGGTGGCCATCGGACTGGACAACAGGTAAGTGGACGACCGCGTGACAGCTTCAGTAACAGAACCGACTCCGGTCGCTCCGAATACCAAACCGTGCGGCGCGCATTGCCGCGCAAGCATGGGTTCGTGCCCGGGCGTGAGCGATCAAGAAACCGGCTCCGGTGGAACTGATCGGGCCGTGTTCGGTCACGTGGCGATCAGCAGAACCCATCGCCGATCTGCTGTTGCGCCAAGGAAACATCGCAAACGCCGGGAAGATGTCCGTTCGCTCTGTTCCGCCAGGTCCGCAAGGGCCGTCCTATGTTGATCAAGGTTTGAGATGACCTCGTCTCTTCTGGGGCGCGGTGATCTGACCAATGAGCGGTGGGCGAAGTCGGAACCGTTGCTGCCAACGGGAAAGAAGTCCGGGCCTCCGCCGAAGCATGCGAAACGGAAGCTCATTGCGTTGATCAGTACGGCGAACGTGTTCGTCACGCGCATGCAGACGGAGTGGTCACGCCACCACGATCGAATCGGGCGAGAATACTGGGCCGTGCCGCGACGGCCTCAACTCCCTGTCGGTGTGACCGGACCGCCGCACCGCGATCATCCCCGGCAGCCCGTCATCGACCGGCCGTCTCGGCTAGGGCGGTTTCGAGGATCGCCAGGCCGCGATCGATCTCGGCGTCGGTGGCGGTCAGCGGCGGGGCGATGCGGAACGTCCCGCCCATGCCGGGCAACTGCACGATGTTCATGTGCAGGCCGAGCTCAGCGCAACGCCTGGTGACGGCGGCGCCGAGCTTGTCGGCGTCCTTGCCACCCGGCCCGTCGACCAGCTCCAGCCCGACCAGCAGACCGCGCCCGCGCACGTCGCCGATCACCGGATACCGCCCGGCGAGCTCCGCCAGACCGCCGCGCAACCGCACGCCCAGCTCGCGGGCGCGCACGTCGAGGCGGGCGCGGCAGACGGTGTTGCCGACGGCCGCCGGAAGCGGGTCGTTGACGTGCGTGGTGAAGAACAAGAACCCGCGGTCGTGGGCTTCCTGCTCGATCTCGGCGCTGGTCAGCACAGCGGCGAGGGGCAACCCGGCGCCGAGGGTCTTGGACAGGGTGAGGATGTCCGGGACGATGCCGTCACGTTCGAACGCGTACCAGTCACCGGTGCGGCACAGCCCGGTCTGGGCCTCGTCCAGGATCAGCAGCATGCCCCGCTCGCGGCACTTGTCCCGCAGCGCCAACAGGTAGCCAGGCGGGAGGTCGACGACGCCGCCCGAGCTCAGCACGGGCTCGACCAGGCAGGCCGCGAGGCTGCCGACCGACTGGGCGTCGATCAAGTCGAAGCCGAGGTCGAGCTGCCGGCGCCAGTCCAGGTTCCCGTCGGCGTCGACGATGCCGGGCCGGAACCCGTCGGGCACCGGCAGGGCGAAGTTCCCCGGGGCGGCGGGCCCGTACCCGACCCGCCCGGCGCTGTAGGTGGCGTTCGCCGCTGCCTGTGTCATGCCGTGCCAGGACCGGGCGAACGAGACGACCTCGTGCCCGCCGGTGACGAGCTTGGCCATCCGCAACGCGGCCTCGTTCGCCTCGGCACCGGTGGTCAAGAACATGGCCTTGTCCAGCGGCTCCGGCAACGTCCCCGCTAGCCGCTGGGCGAGGTCGAGCACCGGGCGGCTCAGCATCCCGCTGTAGAGGTGGTCGAGCCGGGCGACCTGCTCGCGAACGGTCGCGACGATCTCCGGGTGGGCGTGTCCGAGGATCGCGCTCATCTGCCCTGAGGTGAAGTCGAGCAGCTCGTGCCCGTCCTCGGTGAACACCGAACTGCCCTCGGCGCGGGCGATGATCCCGGGGCTGAAGACGCCGCGACCTGAGTAGCGGACGAGGTGGCGTTCTGGTGCGGTGCGCGCGATGTCGTCCAGCATGGCCCCGACGCTACGAAGGACGCAGCTTCGCGTCCATCACGCGATTTCGACGAAACTGTTCGATGGAGCCGCACAATGTTGGCATGCTGAATCCGTGGCGCCTGCGCCTGCTCGGCCTGCTCGACAACCTCGGCACCGTCCGCGCTGTGGCCGAGACGCTGCATCTGAGCCCATCAACGGTGTCCCAACAGCTCGCGGTGCTCGAGAGCGAGACTCGCAGCCGGCTCCTGGAGCGGTACGGGCGTCGGGTGCGGCTGACCCGTACCGGGATGGCACTCGCCCGCCGGGGCCGCGAGATCCTGGACCAGATGGCCGAGGCGGAGGCCGAACTGCGCGCGCTCAACGACGAGCCGATCGGCACCGTCCGGCTCGGGGTGTTCCAGAGCGCGATATACACGCTCGCCGTACCGGCGGCGGCCCGGCTGGCGGACTCGCATCCGCACCTGCACGTGGAGCTGATCGAGTCCGAACCGCACGAGAGCGGGGCCGCGCTGCGCACCGGCGAGGTGGACGTGATCGTCACGACCACGGACTACGTCAAGTTCCCGTGGGACCGGGACCTCGAAGTCGTCCCGCTGGGGACCGACCCGGTGGTGCTGGTCCTGCCGCCGGACCATCCGCTCGCGCGACGCCGGGTGGTCGACCTCGCCGCATGCGCGGAGGAGACCTGGGCGTGCGACCGGCAGGGCTCGTACATGGCCGAGCTGACCCAGCGGCTGTGCCGCGAGTCCGGCTTCGAACCCCGGGTGGCCTGCCGGTTCAGCAACTACTTGCTGCTGCTCCAGCACGTCGAGTCCGGCCGGTCGGTGGCGATGCTTCCCGCGCTGGCCGTCCCACCCGGAATCCCGGTTGTCACTCGCGAGCTCAGCACGCCGGTGCACCGCAACGTCGCGATCGTGCGGCGCCGGGAGGCAGCGCTGCGCGCGGCCGTGGACGCCGTCGGCGAGACGCTGCTCGACCACCCGGACATCCCGGCCCTGTCCGCGCCCGGCTCCGCCGGACACCGGGCGAACTGAGCGAGCACCTCGTCGCGGGTGGCGTGCGGGCGCGTCCGGCGTTCCCGGGTGCGGATCTGATTTGCTGGACCTGATCGAGCCCGGCCACCGTGGTCGCAGCCGCCGTTCCGCGGGATGAACTCCACACCTACGCCACCTGAGATCACAGCCCTTTGATCACCGCTTCTTGTCCGACGCGGCATTTCTCTCGGTGGCTATCGCGGTGGACACCCGTTCCTGTGCGGAGGGCACCCGATCCAGCTCGATTCCGAAGTACTCGTGGTATGTCTTCAGCAATGCCTCGTCGGTGTCGAGCCGCCGCAGGGTACGCCGCCCGTCGTCATCCTCGATCAACACCTTCCCTCGCAGCGTTCGCTTCCCCCGCTCGGTGCGTGCGATGGAAATCGGCGCTGCCGCGAACGGCGACCGCGGGGACGTGCGATACCACCACAGGGACCGGCTCCCGTATTCCACGTCGCGGCCCCTGGTTTCCAGCCGGTACAGCAAAATGCCATCCAACGACACGTCGAAGTCGCCCTCGGGCGCGGTAGTCAGCAGGTAGGTGCCGTGCGGATCGGGTTGCGGTTCGCGCAGGTCGATCCGCAGCGGGTGCCTGCTGTTGTTTCCCTGACCGACGTCGACGAGCCAGGACACCTGGTCGTGCCCGGACAGCGGAACTGTGACCCCCAGCGCCATGTGGCCGATGCCCTTGTCGAGTACCGAGTTCCGGTAGATCTGGCCGTGCAGCAGCTCCACCTGGTAACCGAACGTGCCCAACAGCATGCCGAACGCGGAGTTGAGTTCCAGGCAGCACCCGCCCCGCTGCTGTGCCACGATCTTCTGCACGGCATCGAGCGTATGCGGCACCGGTTCCCCCGTGTAGAGCGCGATTGTCTCGAACGGGATCGACAGCACGTGGCGTTCCTGGAGGTGCCGTAGCGTCTCTAGGTCCGGGCTGTCCGGGCGGTCGGCGCCGATCCGCGCCAGGTAGGCGTCGACGTGGTGCTCAGCAAGGGCTGGCAGCATATTGTGGTGTCCTCTGTGTACGGAGGTCGTCTCGGCAGTCGTCACAGTGCTTCCGCGTCGTGGTCGAAAAGCCAGTCGAGGGTGTCGCTGACGGGCCGGGCTTCGGGACGCTGCTGGGATTCGGAGGCACCTCGGTGGAGGTTGCGCCCCATGTCACCGGACAACTGTTGGACCTTCGTCGCCCGCGGGCGGCGCACCTGCTCGTAGGTTCGCAACGCCACCGAGACGTCGTCTCCGTGGCGTGCCAGTGCACCGGCCAGGGCAACGGCGTCTTCGATGCCCTGACCCGCGCCCTGAGCAGTGAAGGGCAGCATCGGGTGCGCGGCATCGCCTGCCAGCGCCGTCCGGGCGGTGGTCCAGGCCGGGCCGTCCTCGCGGACGTGCAGGCCCCAGCGGGTCACCGTTTCCGCGGCCTCGACCAGGGGATGCACGTTGTCCCAGTCGGCGAAGGCGTCGAGCACATCCTGGGCCTTTCCCGGCTCCGACCAGGATTCCGCGCCCCACTCCTCGGCCGACAGGGTCGCGACGAAGTTGACCAGTCTGCCGCCGGCCACCGGGTAGCACACGAAATGCCTGCCCTCCCCGGCCCAGACGATCGACCGGGGCTCGGTGAACGAGGCGGGCAACCCGCTGGCGTCGACTAGGCCGCGGTAGACGCTGAAACCCGAGTACACGGGCTGGTCGTCCACCCTGGCCCGGCGCACCGCAGACCGGATGCCGTCGGCGCCGACCAGCACGTCGGCGCCGACGTGCCGTCGGCGAACCGGCACCGCACGGCCGCGTCGTCCTCGGCCACCGACTCGCAGGCCTTGCCCAGCTCGACCACGCCGTCGGGAAGCAGGGACGCCAGCAGCGCGTGCAGATCGAAGCGGGCGAGCAGGTAGTACGGCGCGCCGTACCGGTTTTCGCAGTCGTCCAGCGGGATGCGGCCCCGCACCTGACCGGTGCGCCCATCACGCATCTCGATGGCGGTCGAACGCACCGCCCCGGCCGTCCGCCAGCCCGAGGCGCTGCAGCAGGCGCACCGCGTTCGGGGCGAGCTGGATGCCCGCGCCGATGTCGCCGAAGGCGTTCGCCTTCTCGTACACTGCGACGCCGATGCCCGCCCGCCGCAGAGCCGCCGCGAGGGCGAGCCCGGTGATGCCCGCCCCCACGACCGCGACCTCCAGTGGTCTCGTGTCGCTCATCGTCACTTTTCCAAGCAGAACTCGTTGATCGGGTAGCCCACGTGCCGGTCCTGCGTGGGGAGGTAGCCGAGAACCGTGTCTCCCGGCTTGAGTTCAGTGCTGTTGAGCACCACACCCGCCGGGCCGAGCACGCGCACGTGCCAGTCGTCCTGCAGGATTAGGTTGACCGTCTGCCCGTCCGGAGCCACTGCGTCCACGGAGATCAGCGGGCGGCTCTCGATCTTGACGCGGCCCACGGTGACCATCCGGGTCCGGCCCGAGGTGTCCACCGCCATGACCTTGCTGCCGGACTTCAGCTCGCTCAGGTAGTGGGTGCGGCCCTCGGCGGAGAGGGTGTACGAGTGGATGGCGCCAGCGTTGACCCGGAATGGCCGGGTGGGCATGTAGGGGAGTGGATGGGTCTCGCTGACGCACAGGATCATGCCCTTGGAGTGCGAGCCGACCAGGATGCCCTCGTCCTTGCGGAAGTAGGTGCAGGTGTCGACGCAGGCCCGCTCGCCCATGCCGACGTGCTCGGTCGCCGTGACGGTCAGCTCGACGAGGTCCAGCGCGGGACTGCCGTCCGCCGCTGCGGCCTTCAGCGCCGTCGTGTCACCCACCGCCGCGGGCGCCAGCATGACGCCGTCCGAGCCATGCTCCAGCACGCCGAAGATGATTTCAGCCTCGGTCACGTCCTGGGCGATGGTGACCAGCTTCCCGGACGAGCCCGCGGCGGCGGCGATCACGATCTCCAGCGGAATCTTCGTGGGATCGCGGAAGTACAGCAGGCTCCACTTGTTGCTCTGTGCCGACCGGCACGCCTCGTCCAGGGTCGCGGCGTCGGTGATCTCGACGTACTGCCCGAACTCAATTTCGGGATGCGCCGCGGCGAGCTCGTCGAGTTGCCCGTGCTCGTCGGGGACGACGATCACCACGTCTGCCTGGCCGAAATCGTCCGGTAAGCTCGTTCCGGTCGGGAACAGGATCTTCCGCACCGTCGGCGGCAACCCGTCGAAATCGGCGGTGGAGTCCGATAGGATTCCATCCACCTTGATGTGGAGCGCCTCTTCCAGAACGGCGGACTTGGTCGGGCAGGTACGCACGTCGACCCAGGTGAGCTTCATGAAATTTGCATCCTCGGATGTGCAGGGAATTGTCAAAGGACTCGGGCGGAAGAATTCGAAACGGCTTACGCCATATCCCGCTGGGCGGCGGTCAGCTCGGTCGGAGCGGCCGGCACGATGTCGCCGTGCACCCGCTGCGCAAGCTTCCGGGTGAGATTTCCGGGATGCGGAGCCTGGAAAATGTTGCGGCCCATTGCCAGCCCTGCCGCGCCGCCCCGCATCGCCCCATCGACGAGCTCCAGCAGGTCTTTCTCGTCTGCGGTGCGCAGGCCGCCGGCCACCACGATCGGAATCGGCGACGTGGAGGTGATCCGGCCCATTGCATCGTCCGAGCCGACGTAGTAGGTCTTCACCATGTCGGCTCCGAGCTCGGCTGCCACCGTCACGGCGTGCACGACCGTCTCGGGATTCCGCGGATCGGTGATCCGCGGGCCGCGGGGGTACATCATCGCCAGCAGCGGAACGTTCCAGCGGTCGCAGGATTCGGCCACCGCCGCCAGATCCCCGAGCTGCCGCGCCTCCTCGCGGGAACCGATGTTCACGTGCACGCTGACCAAGTCGGCGCCGAGTCGCAGCGCCTCCTCGACCGTCCCGACGAGCACCTTGTGGTCCGGGTCTGGCGCGTGCACGGTGCTCGCGCTGAGGTGCACGATCAGAGACAGTTGCTTGAACCAGGCCGGGTCGACGAAACGCACGTTTCCTTTGTGGAGGACCACGGCGTCCGCGCCATTCGTGGCGAGCTGGCCGACGAGATTGTTCAGGCTGTCCCCGCGACCCGCGCCGGGGCCATCGGTGAGTGGATGGTCGAGCGGGACGATCAACGTCCTTTGTGGATTATTTCGAAAAAGTCGATTGAGGCGTAAACGACGCGCCGTTGATAAATGGCGAAAGTGTTGCTTCATTCAGCCATCCTCTTGTGGTTGTCCGGGAAATGGCCACTGTCCGGGTGAACTTATGAGACGGCGAGTTGCCGCGTCAACGGCATTGCACCTGCGGGAAAGATCCTTTGAACAGAAAGGGAAAAAATATATTGATTTCTCAACTATCGTTGACGGTGGGTTAATTTCGGTGGTAGCTCTGCTTTGGGTTGAATTCCAGTCAATTCGTGGTGATGTATCCAACAAGCCTGTTTTCGAGGTCAGCCCGGCGGTGTTGGCGTTGAACTTCCCCGTCGGCAGGTGAGCCAGCGGCCCGGATTTGCCGTCGGCGATGACCCGTTCGATCACGGCGTGGTCACGGTGCTTCCCTTCGGTCTGGAGGGTTTCGGCGGGGCTGTCGGTGACGATCGGGTGGTAGCGCCCAAGCCGGAAACAACTCGCCCTGGTCGCTGCTGACAGGGGTTTGGCCAGGTCACGGACCTGGAGCACGATCAGCCGGGCGGTATGCTGCCGGTGTTTCGGCTTCCCCGCAAACGCGGTGTATGCCGGTATTCGGCGACCTTGGCCCGCTGAGATCGACTCACCGGTGTCGGGATCGACGACCGCCTGGGGATAGCGGATCTGCCGCCAGGCCTCGGCCGGAATGCTGACAATCGCGGCGGCGATCGAGGGGCTCATCCCGTCGACAGCGAGAAATACGACCCGGCCCGGCGGCAGCCCGCGACCACATCCACGGTGTAGAACTCCGAATCCGCCCGCACGATCCGCATCCCGCAGCGCCCGGCTTGGTCGGCGGCGGTCAGGGACTCGGCGAAGACCGGGCTGCGCCACGCACATCGGCTGCTCTGCCCGCGCGCAGCCGTACCAGCTCATCGGGCACCCGCCGCACGCACGGATCGGCCTCGGTAGCCAGCTCCTCCTGACAGTGCTCCAGCGGTATTCGGCCGCAACAGCATCCCGGGTCGCCCGGAAGCCGTGCAAAACCACGCCGAAGCCTACGCCCGCTCCCGGCACCGGATTTCGGGGTCGCGATTTTTTGGGCTGCTCCGACCCGAAACTACTCACGACCGTTGACAATTCCTCGTCTGGCGCATTCGCGTATTGCGGCTATGTCCGGTCGAGTCCGATTTTCCGGTGTCCAGGCCAGCGCGGCACCGCACAGCGGGAGGTCGACTACTTCGATGTAGGCGACACCTGCCCTGGGAAACAGTTTTTTCGTTGAAGCCGGTACGAACATCATGGCTTCACCGAGGGCAATTGTCGCGAGGAGCGCCTCGATGTCCGTGACCGTCGGCCCATATCGAACGGGTGTGCCGTCCGGCCGGGGGTTGACGGTCCAGTAGTCCCACCAGTTGCGCGATACCTCGGGCGGCGCGTCCGCAACCGCGCGGTCGGCGAGTTGGGCCAGGGTGAGCTGCTTCTCGGTGGCCAGCGGGTCGTCGGCGGGTAGGCAGGCGACTCGCGGTTCGGTCGCGAGGTCTAAGGTCTGGATCCCGGGCGGGACCGGTGGGCGCACGAACGCGACGTCGACCTCTCCCCGGTTGAGCGCGCTGATCTGACCAGCGAAGTTCAGGCTGCGGACCTCAACGGAGATCCCGGGGTGCCGGCGACGCAGCCCGGCCAGCGTGGTCCGGGCGTAGGGCAGCGCTGCATCGGCTCCGCACTGGCCGACCACCAGGTGGCCGGTCACCATGCGGGCGTGCAGCCGAGCTCGCTGCAGGACACCGGACATCGCCGCGGTGACCGCGTGTGCCTCGGGCAGCAGGGCCTCGCCCGCGGTGGTGAGGACGACGGCCCGGCTGTTGCGCTCGAACAACTTCACGCCCAACCGGGTTTCCAACGCGCGGAGCTGCCGGCTCAAAGCCGACTGGCTGATGAACAGGCGGGCCGCAACTCTCCCGAAGTGCAGTTCGTCGGCCAGCGCCAGGAAAAGTCTGAGCTGATGAATGCTGGGCTCTCGGGCCTGGCGTGCCAGCCCGCTGGTCGCCTCTTCGTTCGAGCGATTTCCAGCCATGCACGTTAGGTTATCGGTTCGGCACATCTTGTAATAGCGGTTTGGCTTCCCCGCATAGGCTGGTCGTCGGCATAATCCTGGCTCGTGATCCAGACCAGAATCGTCGGCCTGGTGTCAACTGGGGGTCCTTGGAAGATGGTGCGCGTACTCGTCGCCGACGATCAGGCCGTCGTGCGCAAGGGGATCAGGGTTGTCCTCGACCCGGTGTCTGACTTCGAGGTCGTCGGCGAGGCCGAAGACGGTGACCACGCGGTGCGGCAGGTGATCGCGCTGCGGCCGGACGTGGTGCTGATGGACATTCAGATGCCGGGCAGTGGGATAGCGGCCACCAGACGACTCGCGGAGCATTCCGAACTGGACGTGCGGGTGCTCATGCTGACGACCTTCGACGTCGAGGAATACGTCTTCGACAGCCTGCGGGCGGGCGCCAGCGGGTTCCTGCTCAAGGACGTGGAACCGGAAAACCTGATCTATGCGGTGCGGTCGGTGTACGCGGGGGGCACCGTGCTTGATCCCGCGGTGACCGGCCGGGTCGTCGACCGGTTGCTGCGCCGCGACACCGCTCCGGTGCGCGCGGAGTCGTGGCCGGACCGGGCGGAACCGGGGCACTTCGACGTCATCGAGCTGACCCCGAGGGAGCGCGAGGTCGTGCGGCTGATCGCGCGCGGCCGGAGCAACGCCGAGATCGCATCGATCCTGCAGCTGTCGAGGACGACGGTGAAGACGCATGTGGCGAGCGCACTCAGCAAGTGGAACCTGCGGGATCGCGTGCAACTCGTGGTGCGCGCCTTCGAAACGGGGCTGGCGCAGATAAACGGCAACGAGAACTGCCGGGCGTTGTGACCGTCCTACCGACGCAGCGGACGAACCGGCCGGAACCAGCCGAAACCCGTCCCGCGCGTCGGTTGCACCGGATGTTGCCGGACGGGTCGCCCGGCGACTGGTGGCTGGTGGCCGGGCTGGTCGCGCACGCCGGACTGGTGACCGTGCTGCTGATCCCGATGCAGGACTGGCCACTGGCGACGGGACTGGCGCTGGCCGAGGCGCTGCCGGTGCTGTGGCGGCGGACCAATCCGGCGGGTGCACTCGTGGTGCACCTGCTGGTCAAGCCGCTGACGTACCTGGCGGACATTCCGGTGGGCGAGCTGGCCTGGCTGGTCCTGATGCACGCGGTGGGGCGGTACCTGCGCTGGCGGGTCGGTCTGGTGCTGCTCGTGGCCACCTGCGCGCTCGTTCCCGCGCTGCTGCTGGTGATCTCGCCAGCCGCGGCGCGTAGTCCCGGGATGCCGATCGGTGTGCTGCAGCTGGCCATTTCCTGGGGCCTGGGCTGCGCCGGGCGAGCTGCGGCGGGCAGAAGACTGCTGATGCGGAGGCGCCACGAACGGGAACGGTTGCGCGTACTGATCGACGCGCAGCGCGGGCGGATCGGCAGTGAGTTGCACGAGGTGGTCACACGGCGGCTGCGCGCCATCGCGACCACGGCCGGTTATCTCGAAGAACGCTCGACGGTGCCAGTGGCGGACTTGCGTGCGTTGCGGGAGGAATGCAGGGACACGCTCACCGTGCTGCGGCGCATGCTCGGGCTGTTGCGCACGACCGAGTCGGAAACCTCGGCCGAGCCGGAAACCGGCGCCGACGAGACGCGGCGGAGGGGGCCACGGCCCTGGTGGTACCGCCTGCTGCCAGCGCCCGCGGATGCGGCGCTGGTGGTCGCCCTGTTCCTAGGTGCGGTCGCGGTGCACGCGTGGTCGTCCTACTTCGCGGTCACGGGCGGCAGCGAGGCGATCTCCGCCCTGCTGTACCTGCCGTCCACGCTGAGCCTGCCGAGCACCACGACGACGCTGGCGCTCCTACTGCCGCAGCTGGCTCCGCTGGCCTGGCGGCGGCGGTCTCCCGCGCTGGGCCTGGTTGTCGTCACGCTCGGGGTGACGACGGGTCCGCTGGTGGGCAGCAACCACGTGGTCGGCACGCTCGCGTGGCTGTTGCTCGTCTATTCAGCGGGGGCTTGGGGGAGGTCGCTGCACGCCGCACTTTGCATCCCGGTCGCGCTGGTCATCTGGGCGTTCGGAACGAAGGGCGCGGCCGACGCGCCAGCTCCGGCGCCGAACACCGAGATGTATACCGCCTTGCTGTTCTGCGGCCTGTATGTCGCCGGGCGGGTACGCGGGCGCTTCCGCGTGCTGGCGGACAGCGCGGCGCATTACGCGGCGGACCGCCGGATCAGGGAGCGGCTGCGGCAGGAACGCAACCGGGTGGCACGGCAACTGCACGACCACGTTTCCCATCACGTGTCCGGAATGGTGGTGCAGGCCGGGGCGATCCGGTTGCTGGCGCGGCAACGGCCGGAGCTGATCGGCGAAACCCTGCGGGATATCCGGGAAAGTGCGCATGCCGCACTCGCCGCGCTGCCACGACTGCTGCGCGCCCTGGATCCCTCCGGGGCGCGCCCGGAGGGTGTCTCCGAGCGGCTGGGCGAAGGTGAACTGGGGGAGTTGGTCGCCCCGCTGCGCCAAGCCGGCGCCGAGGTGTCGGTGCGGTTGTGCGGTGACCCCGGCAACGCCTCCCGGGAGCAGGCCGCGCTGGCCGCGCGGATCATCCGGGAGTCGGTGCGCAACGTGCTGCGACATGCCGGGCCGAGCGCGACCCGGGTGTTGGTGGAATGCCAACCCAACCACACCGTGGTCGAAATCGTCGATTCTGGACCGGAGAGCGGATTCGTCGGGGACCGGGGTTGCGGTCACGGGATCGCGGGGATGAACGAACGAGTGGCGTTGGTGGGTGGTCGGTTGAACGTCGGCCCCTACGAGTCGGGTTGGCGGGTGCACGCGCTCCTGCCCAACTGGCAGGCCCCGGAGGCTGATCTTTGGGCGTAACCTGTCCATCTTGGACTCCAGCTGGCGGGATTGGGTTGGCATATCGAGACAAGGCATTCGCGAGAGAGCTTGCCGGGGAACTCGGAGTCCAGGCGCGAGTCCAACTTCACCTACCGCCTGAGTGTCTCCGGATGGCCTCGTCCTCGGGGAGGAGGAAGGCGCAGATCCCCTGCCGTGAACTGGGCTTTCGGTTCGGGTGGAAATCGTTCGCGCGGCCGAGGCGGGATTCGCTTTCCCGGGGATAACGTTTAGAACGAACCGGCTGGTAGTCGAACCGGTTCCCCGGAAACACCAAAACCGAGGAGGTTCGAACATGCTCTCCGAGAACGTTCAGGAAATCGACCTCAACATCGACATGGAGACCCTGTCCGCGCCGGGCGCTGGCAATCTCGGCAACAACGTTCACGTGCAGGCCGGCCCGATCACCGTGGGCACGACCTGCTGGGGCACGCCGTGTCCCAGCGCGAACACCGTCTCCTGCTGAGCAATCAGGCTTCAGGGCAGTGCCGAGATGCGCCAGTCCACCCCGGAAAGGATGTCGGAGCGGCGGCATCTCGGTCGTAGCAGGAAGTGCGGCGGCCGGCCGTCCCGGTCGCCGCATCCTCCCCAGTCCCCGGAGGGCGTGATGAGCAGCGGAGTAGCGAACCTCGCGGCATCCGGCGCGCCGACCACGGCCGCCACCGCTGATCCCCGGCCACCGCTGGGGCTGCTGGAGTACCTCGACCTCGCCGAGGGCAAGACGGTCCGGGAGAAGCGCGAGTCCGCCTTCGCCGCTGCGCTGCTGGCCGATCGGCTGGGATACCGGCGGCTCTGGCTGCCCGAACATCACGCGCTGGGCACCCCGAGCACCAATCCGGCCCAGTTGGCGGCCGTGCTCGGCAGCCACACCAGCCAGATCAGGATCGGTACCGCCGTGACCCTGGTGCGCGTGCGCGACCCATACCAGGCCGCCGAGGATCTGGTGACCGCCGGATTTTTCTGCGGCGAGCGGCTCGACGTCGGATTCGGCCGCGGCGACGTGATCGGTCCGTGCGCCGAGGCCCTGGATCACCTGCGTAAGGACGACGTGGGAACCGACGCGGCGATCGGCACGGTGATCTCGTTGCTGGATTCCGGGTGCGAGTGGATCGACCCGTTGGAGACCCCGTACCAGCGCTGGATGCACGGCTCGGGCACGCGGTCGGCGGCGCTGGCCGGACGAGCCGGCTTCTACTACTGCCACGCCCTGTTCTTCAACCCGGACGTGGACGCCTGCACGCGGACCCTCGACGCTTACCGCGCGGCGTTCCCGGCCGGCCGCAACGCGGTCGCGATCGGCGTGGTCGCCAACGACGATCCACGGCGGGCCAAAGAGGACAGCCTGCGGTTCGGGCTCCGGATCAACTGCGTGGGCAGCGCCGAGCAGTGCGCCGACGCGATCCACCGGCTGCGCGCGATGACCGGCGCGGACGAGGTGATCATCACCGAGCAGTCCAGCGATCCGGAGGACCACCGCCGCGCGCTGACCGACATCTTCGCGGCGGTGGCGGACGGGCCGCGGGTCAAGCGGAGGAGGGCAGATCGCTGAGCGGGGAATCCTTCGCCCTGGCCAGGATCGCGCTGCTGAGCGTGGAGCGGTCCGTGCGCCTGATGGCCGAACAGGACCTTGACGATCCGGTTGCGAGCATGGCGATTTCGCTGGCATCCGGGCCGCATGTGTTGCGGGAGAGCGCGACGAAGGAGCGCGCGCGGGAGTCGGTGATCCGCTATGTGGCCAGGATGGGCGGTCGGGCCACACCGTACGGGTTGTTCGCCGGAACCGCTCCAGTTTCCTTCGGTGCGCAACGAGACTTGGCATTGCCCGAGTACGCCGGGCACCGGGCTCTGGTGCGGGTGGACATCGACGCGCTGGACGGCGTGTTGCGCGCCGCCCTGGACGAGGTCGAGTGGGATCGCTGGCCGCTGCGGCGGAATCCGTTGGCGCGGGTGGAGGGTGGCGGCCTGCGCTACGCCAAGTCCGGTGACGGCAGCTCGGACGTGGTCACGGTGCGGCTCACCCCGGTGATCACCGAGATCCTGCGGCTGCTGGACGGGCCGCCGCTGCTGGGCGCGGAACTGCTGACGGCGCTGCGGAAGTGGAACTCCTCCCTGCCCGAGGACAAACTACGTCCATTCCTGGCGCGATTGGTCGACAGCGGGCTGTTGCTGCGGGCCGTGGACCTGATCGAGCCCGGGGTGGAACCCGCCGAGCGCGCGGCCGCGATACTTGAGCACGCGGGTGCCACGGCGGGTGCCGGCGCACTGCGCAAGCTGCACCACGCGGGCTGCGGGGTGCACGAGCTGCGTCCGGATCTGCTCGGCAGGTTGGATTCGGCCTGGCAGGCCGCGGGGGAACACATCCCGGCGCTGGCCGGGACCAAGCAGGCCCAGCGGTTCGACGTCCAACTGGCACTGGGCATGACGGCGGCCACCCTCGACCACCGCACCGTCGACGAGCTGCGGGACACCGTGCTGCGACTTGCGGCGCTGTCCGGTGGGAATGGTGGGGACGGGCTGGAGGCGGTGCCGGAAGCCTTCCACATGAACGAGTTCAGAGCCACGTTCCAGGCTCGCTACGGCGACGCCGAGGTCCCGCTGCTGGCCGCGTGCGACCTGGAATCCGGGGCGCTGAAGTCCTGGCACCGCACGGTGTCCGGGCTCGCCACCGAAGCCGGAGTGCGCGCGGAAGGCGATCCCACGGCATCGCCGGTGAACCCGAAGCTGCTCGGCGTGCTGGACCGATGGTTGCAGGACGGAGCCGAGGGGACTGGCGTGGACATCGCTGACTTCCCGGCGGCCGAACGTTCCGGCAGTCGGGCCGTGCTGGCGCTGCTGCTCGACGACTACCAGGGTCGGTACCGAAGCATGCTCGTCGGCGGCGTCGGCCGGTCTCCGCTGGCCCTGATGACCCGGTTCGCACTGGGAAATCCCGAACTCCAGCGGCGCTTCCGGGAGTGGATGTCCACCGAAGACACCGAAGACACCGAAGACACGGAAGACGGCTCCTGGCCGATCCACGCCGAGCTCGTCTACCACCCCGGCGGTCGGATCGGCAACGTCCTGGTGCGGCCTCGCATCCTGGACGACGCGATCGCGCTGACCGGCGGCGCTGGCGGCACCATCGGGCTGGACCGGTTGCTGATCCAGCTGCGGGGCAACGAGTTCCGGCTGCGGGACTCGGCCACCGGACGACCGGTGCTGGTCGAGTTGAACACCGCGCACAACGTCGATTTCTTCGGCCTCGACCCGGTGTACGCGGTCCTGGGCCACCTGGCCTCCTCTGGCGGGGTCGGCTGGTCCTGGGGCCCGCTCGCCGCGCTGTCGCACCTGCCGAGGGTGACCAGCGGCGCGGTCATCGTGGCACCCGAGCAGTGGCGGCTGACCTGGTCCCGGCTGCGCGCGGCGCGCGGCGCGGAGGATCCCGCCGCGGCCCTGCGCGACCTGCTGCCCGGCATCGGCGACCGCCGCTGGGTGGGCATCGGCCAGTACGACCAAGTGCTTCCCGTGGACCTCACCCACGCCGCGTCGGTGCGGGCCGCGCTGGGCCGGGAAACCGAGGCCGAGCACGTGCAGCTGGTGGAAATGCCGCAGATGGAGGCGCCGGCGGTGCGCGGACCGGACGGTCGGCACGTGGCCGAAGTGGTCGTCCCGCTCGGGCCGATGTGGCGCACCCCGCCGTCCGCGGGCTCCGGGCAGGACCGGTTCACCACGGACCACGGGAAGTCCTGGGTGTACGCGAAATACCACTGTGGACAGTCCGCCGCCGACGTGATCATCCAGCGGGCTCGGCGGCTGGCCGCCCAGCTGGACGAGGCCGGCGCCATCACCGACTGGTTCTTCCTGCGCTACGCCGAGGGCGGCTACCACCTCCGGCTGCGGATGCGGCCGGTGCGGCAGGAGCTGCGGGCCACCGTGCTCGCGGCCCTCGACGAGCTCGGCGCCATCCTGCAGCGGGAAGGCCTGGTCGGCCGGGTCGAGATGGACGACTACGTCCCGGAAATCGCCCGCTATGGCGGCGCGGAAGGCCTGCCGCTCGCCGAGCGGCTGTTCACCGCGAGCAGCGATCGGGTGGCCGGGTTCCTCGCCACCGGGCCGAGCGAGGAACAGCGGCTGTACCAGGCCGTGGCCGACATCCTGCACTGGACCTCGGTGCTGTTCGACTCGGCCGACGGCGAGCACGAGTTCCTGAAGCTCTGCGGCGGCGGGCTCGGCGTGACCTTCGCCAGGACCGGCAACGCGCACGGCAAGTTCGCCAGGGCGCACGACGCGGCCCTGACGGAGCACCTGAGCCGGGCCGAACCCGACGAGGACGTCGCCAAGGCGCTGACCGAACTCGCGGTGTCCGCCCGGGCGCGGCTGCCCGAGCGTCGGGCGTGGCAGGTGCTCGGCTCCGCGCTGCACCTGCACTGCAACCGGATGTTCGCCTTCGACGCGGTGCGGCTGGAGTACCTGGCCTACGAGTTGGCGCTGCGAAAGGTCCGGCAGCACAAGGCACGGGCGCAACGGCCCGGGAAAGGGGCGTGAGCAGGTGCGAGCCGCCGAGCTTCTGCGACTGGCCAGGACGCTGTACGACGACGCCACCGAGCGCGTCGAGGCCGAACCGAGCTTCCCGTTGCTGCTGGACCAGGCACTGCTGGCCGTCGAGTTCAGCCGCGCGCTCGACGAGGACTTCGAACCGAGGCTCTGGCTCAGTCAAGCGCTGGGCATGCTGCGTTCGGCGGGCGGCACCGGGCCGTGGCTGTACCGCGGGGCCGCTCAGGCGGGCTGGACGGCGATCCAGGTCGCGGACTTCTGCGGCACCGAGGTCGCCGGCCTGGCGCCGATCGACGAGATCGCGCTGCGGTGGATCGTGGACTACCCCGAGACTATGGACGTCGACCTGCCGATGGGCCTGCTCGGCCTGGGCGTCTACGGGCTGGCCCACCCCGACGCGGCGGCGCGGGAGAAGCTGACCAGCGGCGTGCTCGACGTGATCGACCGCCGGGCCGAACGGGACGGGGACGCGCTGTTCTTCCGCGTCAACGACACCGAACCGCGGCGGCGGGAAGGCTCGGTTGGCTGCCGGTTGCTCGGGATGGCGCACGGAGCCGCCGGGATCGTGTCCTACTTGGCCTCCGCCGCGCTGTCCGACACGGGCGCGGCCGCGCGGGCCCGCACGCTGCTCGACGAGGCCGTGGCCTGGCTGCTGCGCTGGCGCAGCGACGACTTCCCGCACGGGGTGTTCCCGCACCGGGTGGAAACCCGCTACCAGCCGGCCCGACCGACCTGGTGTTCGGGAGATCCCGGGGTCGCGCTGGCGCTGTCCGTGGCGGCACGGGCCACCGGGTCCGCGGAGCTCACCGAGCTGGTGTGCGCCGTGGCCGCGAAGGTCGTCAGCCAGCCCCCGGAGCACTGCCGGGTGCTGGACGGCTGCATGTGCCACGGCGCGGCTGGCCTGTGCTGGTTCGGCACCAGGATGCACGCCGACTTCGGCGTCCCCGGGGCGTCGGAGTTCGCCGCGCACTGGGCCGGGCATCTGGACCGGGAGCGCGCCGCCGGGCCGCTGCGGTACTTCTGTCCCGCGGGCATGATGCCCAACGCCTCCTTCCTGGAGGGCGATGCGGGTGCGGCGCTGGCCCTGCTGCACGCGGCGACCGGCGTGCCGCCCTGTTGGGAAGAACTCCTGCTGGCCACGCCGATCTCGCCGCGGAACCGCTAGCCAGCATGCCTAGATCACATCAGTGGACCGTGCGGTTGCTGCGCTGTTGCTGGCAGCACCGTTGGCTGACCGTCGTCGTCGTGGCGTCGGCCGCGCTGGGCACCGGGCTGGCCGGGCTGCTGCCGCTGATCATGCGGGCCGGAGTGGACGCGGCCGTGGCCGGACAGACCGGGACCGTCGGCCCGTTGGTCACCGCGCTGCTCGGAATCGCGGTGGTCCAGTTCGCGGCCTCGTTCGTCCGCCAGTTCTCCGCCGGCAAGCTCGCGCTGGACGTGCAACACGACCTGCGCATCGCCGTCTTCGGCTCGTTGCAGCGACTGGACGGACAAAAGCACGACGCGCTGCGCACTGGCCAGGTGATGTCCCGGGCGAACCTGGACCTGCAGCTGGTGCAGGGGCTGCTGGCGATGGCGCCGCAAGCACTGGGCAGCCTGGTGCTCATCGTGGTTTCGCTGGCCGCCATGCTCTGGCTCTCGCCGTCGCTGGCGGTGATCGCGCTCGCGTTGCTGGCTGCCTCTGCCGTGGTTACCGCCCGGGCAAGCCGGCGGCTGTATCCGGCGACGTGGGCGGTGCAACAGCGCAACGCGGAGATCTCCCAGCATGTCGAGGAAACCGTGACGGGCGTCCGAGTCGTCCGAGGATTCGCCCAGGAACAGCGTGAGATCGGCACGCTGCGCGCGCTCAGCGAGCGGCTGTTCGGCGAGCGCATGCGGGTGGCCCGGATGCAGTCCGGCCCCGGGGCCTGGCTCGGCATCCTGCCCCCGCTGGGGCAGGTGGCAGTGCTGCTGCTGGGCGGCTGGCTCGCCGTCCGCGGCGGCGTCAGCGTCGGTTCCTTCCTGGCGTTCTCCAGTTATCTGATCACGCTGACCGCGCCGGCCGGAACACTGTCCAATGTGGTCCTCGTAGCTCAGCAGGCGCGCCCGGCGGTGATACGGGTGTACGAGCTGATCGACACCCACGCGGAGGTGCGGGACGCACCCGACGCCCGCGATCTACCGGACGGACCGCTCGGCGTGACGCTGGCGGCCGTCGAGTTCGGCTACACCCGCGACGAGCCGGTGCTCGCGGGCCTTTCGCTGCGGGTGCGTCCTGGTGAAACCGTCGCCCTGGTGGGCGGTTCCGGGTCCGGGAAGTCGACGGTGGCGCTGCTGCTGTCCCGGTTCTACGACGCCACCGGCGGCGATATCCGGATCGGCCCGCCGGGAGCCGAGACGGATGTCCGCTCGGTGCGGTTGGACGCGCTGCGGCGCGCGGTCGGCGTCGTATTCGAGGAGCCCTTCCTGTTCTCCCGCAGCATCGCGGAGAACATCGGCTACGGCGTGCCCGACGCCGACATGCCCGCGATCCGCGCCGCAGCCAGCGCTGCCGGAGCCGACGAGTTCATCAGCGCGCTGCCTCAGGGCTACGACACCTTGGTCGGCGAGCGCGGGCTGACGCTGTCCGGCGGGCAACGGCAGCGAATCGCGCTGGCCCGCACCCTGCTGACCGACCCGCGCGTGCTCGTGCTCGACGACGCGACCTCGGCGGTGGACACCGCCACCGAGGCGTGGATCAACGCCAAGCTGCGCTCGGTAACGGCCGAGCGCACCACTCTCGTGGTCGCACACCGGCGTGCGACCCTCGCGCTGGCCGACCGCATCGCCGTGCTGGACCGCGGCCGGGTGGTGGACGTCGGCACCGAGCGGGAACTGCGGGCCCGCTGCCCGCTGTTCACCGAACTGCTGGCCGCATCAGCCAACCGGATCGACGAGTCACTCGCGACCGGTGCGACCGGTGACCTGTGGCCGCACCCCGAACTGGTCCGCAGCGTCCTGGACGACCCGGCCGCGGCCGACGCCGCCGAGCACGACCCGGACCTGGTCGCCCAGGCGCACCGGCTACCCCCCCGCCGCCGACCGGCCATCCACCGCCGCCGATCCGCCGGACGACGACCGCACCGGTTTCTGGCGCATCCTGCGTCCCGCGCGCTGGCTGCTGGCGCTGGCCTTTGGCCTGATCGCCGCGGACGCGGTGGCCACCACCGCGTTGCCCGCGCTGATCCGGTTCGGCGTGGACCACGGCGTGCTGACCAGGCAGCTGCACGTGGTGTGGGCAGTCGCCGGGGTGGCGCTGGTGGTCGTGGCGCTGAACTGGCTGGTGCTGTTGCACCAGCCCAGGGCAACCACGCGCGGCGGGGAGAGTGTGCTGCTGGCGATGCGGATGCGCAGCTACCGCAAGCTGCAACGGCTCGGGCTGGACTACTACGAGCGTGAGCCCGGCGGCCGGATCATGACCAGGATGACCGAGGACATTGCGGCGCTGTCGTCCTTCGTGGAGGGTGGGCTCACCGTCGGCGTGGTGAACCTGGCGACCGTGCTGGCCATGCTCGTCGCCATGCTGCTGATCGACGTCGGGTTGGCGTTGACCGGCATGGTGGTGCTGCCGATCGTGCTGGTGGCCACCCTGGTGTTCCGGCACTACTCGAACCTGATCTACCACCGGTCGCGGGAACGGGTCGGCGAGGTCAACGCCGATCTGCAGGAGAACGTGGCTGGACTGCGCACCTCGCAGGCCAACGGCAGGCAGCAGCGGGCGACCAGCCGGTTCGCCAGGCTGTCCAACCGGTACCGGCAGACCAGGGTCGGCGCGCAGCGATACATCGCGCTGTACTTCCCGTTCGTCACGCTCATGGCCGAGACGGCGACCGCGCTGGTGCTCGGATTCGGCGTGCACCGCGTCGTTGTCGGCACGCTGACGCCGGGGGTGCTGATCGCGTTCCTGCTCTACCTCACGCTGTTCTTCGCGCCGTTCCAACAGCTGTCCGTGGTGTTCGACAGCTATCAGCGGGCCAAGGTCGGCGTGCGGCGGGTCGGCGAGCTGCTGGACACGCCGACCTCGGTGCCGCAGGCGCCGGAGGCCGTCCCGGTGCCAGGGCGGTTGCGCGGCGAAATCGACCTGTGTGGTGTGGGTTATCGCTATCCCGGGTCGGCTGCTCCGGCGGTGTCCGGGCTGGGCCTGCGGATGCGGCCGGGGGAGCGGATCGCGTTGGTTGGTGCGACCGGGTCGGGGAAGTCCACCGTGGTGAAGTTGCTGGCCAGGATGTACGACCCGAGTGAGGGCTCGATCACCGTCGACGGGGTCGAACTGCGGGAGTACGACACGGCCGGCTACCGGGGCCGCCTCGGTCTTGTCCCGCAGGAGCCGCATCTGTTCAGCGGGGACGTGGCGGCCAACGTGCGCTATGGCCGCCCGGACGCAAGCGACGCCGAGGTGACTGCGGCGGTGCGGAAGGTCGGCGCGCTGGACGTGGTCGCTGCGCTGCCCGGCGGATTCCGGTTTCAGGTCGGCGAACGTGGCCAGCGTCTGTCCACCGGGCAGCGCCAGCTCATCGCGCTGGCCCGCGTCGCCCTGGTGCGGCCGGACATCCTGTTGCTGGACGAACCCACCGCCGCGCTGGACCAGGCGACCGAGGCGGCAGTGCTCGCCGCGTACGACCGGCTCTCCCAGGGCCGCACGACGGTCCTGGTCACCCACAGGTTGTATACCGCGGCCCAGGCAGACCGGATCGTGGTGCTGGACCAAGGCCGGATCGTGGAGACCGGTACGCATGAACGACTGCTGGGCAAGGGCGGGGCGTACGAACGGCTGTGGCGGCACGGGATCGAAAACGGCGCCGTCACGGCATAAGACTCTGAGGTCATCGCAGAACAGCGTGCGCGGCGGTGCCGTACGGGTCGTGGGTACTTTGGGCCTATAGATAACGACCTTTTGTTGCACCACCGTTATGCGGGACTTTACTGTGCGTACTACTTCTACTGGAGAAAAGTTGGCTGCGACGGATGCCCGGCTCGGCCAACAGGAACCGAAATGGTGCCAGCCTGGTATGGGTTAGTCCTCCGCTTTGTGGTGGTCGTCTTTATGGTCGGATTCCCAGAATTCCATAACTTCTTGGTTGCCTTTCTTGTCGGGATCCCAGAAGTCAATCACTTGGTCGAGGTCCCAGACGAAATAGAGGGGCTTGTAGTCGCTTTCCTTTAGCTGTGCGTTATTCAGCCGGTTTGAACACCTCGGAAAGAACAACGGCCCCGACCGAGTAAGATCGTTTTCCTACCACAGAACACGACTTACAGGTGGGACCGTTGCGCTACCAGTCTACTACAGGACTTGCCGCTGATCAGATCGAGGAGCTCGTCGTCCGCATCTGGCAAATCGTCCAATGTCCATACGTCGGCGTGCTCGGTGTCTTCGCCGGCCTTCCTGTCTTCGGTGAACCAAGCGACCGGGGAGCGAGCGCGTTCGTCGAGCACTGCGCTGCGAGGGGTGCGGATCGGAAGTCCGCAATGATGGCGTTCAGTGGGCGACTTCCTTTCTGCGTAGCCGTGCGAGTTCTGCCGGGCAGCGCGTGCACGGCGCTGGGATGCTCCGCGTCGGATCCGGCGGGAACAAGCTGATCAGAGGAACGCCGCATAGGGCGTGGGTTGCGCCAGATTGGATGTAGTGGGCGACATTGTCTGCGCTGATCAGCTTCCGGCAGGAGTGGGCGCTAACCGGCTCACCATCGTGGTGGTGGGCCGCGGTAGGTCCTGGTCGGCGACCATCCATGCAGGGCCGTGAGCATCGTGCTCGTGTTGCGCGACGATCTCTCTGCGGAGATGGCCCTGGCGGTTTCGATCAGGTGGAACGATCGGCGGGTTTGTGACTCCATCCCGTCGAAGTCGATCCGGTCTGCGGCTTGGATCGCTTCGTGGGGTTTCGCAAGATCGGCCAGCATCGTGACGGTGTAGGCGTCTACCATGCTCCGACCAAACCGCAGCCACGGGTGCACATAGCCCTCCGGCATGGCCTTGGCGGCTTGGTTGGCAATGTCCCAGTGCCGCCAGGCATCGCCTTCTCGCCCGAGTCTTGCGAAGCTCAATGCGCAGGCGAGGTGTAGTAGCCCGTACGAAGCACGTTCGGTGTCGGAACGGCCGGGGTCGAGCAGGCGTGCGGTGTCGAGGGCGAGCGCAACGCGGGATTCGGCTGCCTGTCCGGCGTCGCGGAAGACGTGGTTGAGGTACCACGTCGCCGCGCTGATAGCGGCCGGATCGTCGGCTCCCATCGCGGCGGTCATGGCGCGGTCTCCGCATAGGTAAACCAACTCGGGCGCAGGTTGAAACGATAGGTAGAGCTGCGCGAGGTGGTAAGTCTGCGCTTCGGCGGCAAGCACTGCGCGTCGGTCGTTTCCCTCGGCGCGGGGCGCGCCGATACGCACATCGTGGAGCAGCGTCGGCAGGAGCCCGGCGACTGCGGCGCTGCCTGGCTGCGCCGTGCCATAGCTGCCACGCCTGCCTGATTCGGCCCGTCAAGCTATCCACGTTCACGGGTTCGTCGCCGCTGGGGGCGATCGGGTAGCTGGTTATGGCATGGCTAATGTCCGGCAGCCGTTCGTGAGCCGATTTGCCGAAGTGGATAGCGGCAAGTCTGGCGTCACCAGTCAACTCGGCAATATCCACACCCAAGGTGTCGGCGAGCAGTAGCAGCATGGAAGGACGCGGCATCTGATAGTCGCCGCGTTCGAGACGTTTGAGCCATTCCGGGCCGCGTCCGACCAAGCCAGCGAGGACAGGCCGGGAAAGGCCGGCACGGTTGCGGAGCGCCTTCAGACGGTTGCCGAATGAGGACTCTTGGGGAGCGAACTCAGTCACGAGTGATCACCTCATCTACCGGGGCCTCGCACGCCGGACCCCCACGGCGTCCCCTGGGGGGCGTTCTCTCCCGGCAAGGAGGTAGATCGAGCGTAGCGGCGTGAGTGCAGCAGGTGAACCGTTGCCCGGAGTTCGGCAGTCGCTCCGACGAGGCTAGGGCAGTGGCGGTTCCGTGGAAGTTTTAGGCGACGTGTGGTGCCATAGCTTCGACGAATGGGGGTGGCGGTTGGGTGGCTGGGTGCGGTTTCCCGTTGACCTGCCGGGGGTCTGGGGCGGCGAGCGTCCCAGGCGTTCGTGATCGAGCCGGACGTTGATCGAGCGGGTGCTCACTGGTCTTGGTCTCGGTGTGTCTCTTCGTGGGGTATGGGCCACCCGTGAAATGGCGGATTCGCAGTCCCATTGAGCAAGGCTGCGAGGTCGCGGCGCAGTTCCTTTTCGGTGTCGTACGAGACAGTCACCTCGGGACGCCCCGGCACGCGGAAGGTGACGCGCCAGGTGTCGGTGGGCGTCCGTTCGATCCGCATTAGAAGTTCGTGCCCTGTCCTCCAGCGGATAACTGTCCCGTTCACGGCGTGCTGCTCCCCTGCTCGTACGGGATTTACGTTATGCGTCGAGACGGTCGCGCGGCAGAGTCCTTCGCCCGGGAGTGCCAGCCGGGGCCACTTGACCGAGCCCGCGACCTATCGACTCCTGGAGTGGCGAGGCCGGATTTGACAGGCACCTCTGAGGAGCTCCCTACGCCGTCCGAAGGTGGTCGCCAGGGTTGCGCGGGCGCGGTCGGCCGCCAGGCCGCAGGCACAACGGCGAAGCCCTGGCTGCCCGCTCAGCGACGAACCCCCGCCCTTCCGCGCTGGAAGGACGGGGGTTTGCGGTGGGGAGGTCACGTTCGCAGGTCGCGATCGTCGACCAGGACGCTGCGGTGCGGGTCAACCGGAATCTCCGGTGTCGGGAAGGTGCTGCGGGTGATCGGCGATCCACGTCCATGCGGTCCACGGGCCGTGTCACGGCCGGTGGTGCCAGGCGTTTTCACGCCCGCCCTGGGGCACGTCATCCGCCCACGGCGTCTTCGGCCTCCCAGCGCAGCAGGTCACCCGGCTGGCACTTGAGCACCTCGCAGAGCGCGGCGAGCGTCGCGAAGCGCACCGCCTTGGCGCGGCCGTTCTTGAGTACCGCCAGGTTCGCGGGTGTGATCCCTACGCGGTCCGCGAGCTCGCCCACGGACATCTTCCGCCTGGCCAGCATCACGTCGATGTCGACGGCGATCGGCATCAGATCACCTCGTCCAACTCGGCCTGCATCTGCGACGCTTCGACATCGCGCGCGACGGCCTGGGCGAGCAGCATCCGCAGCACGAGCACGATGAGCGCGACCCCAAGGATGGCCACGCCAATCCCGCCCATGATGACGGTGACGCCCGGGTCGGCCCGCTGGCCCGGCGCATTGAGGACCGTGACCGTGAACCACACGAGCGCAGCCGCCACGATCGCGCCGATCACGACGTCCACGTACCGGAAGGCGGCGTGGGAGAACACGGTTCCGCGTCGCACCATCGTCACCAGCCGCCATATGCAGACCAGGGCGACCTGGGCCGACACCATGCCCAGGATCGTGACCACGCGCAGCGGGGTCAGCGGTAGCGACCCGTCCTCCGGGTCGGTGGCCAACGCCAACACCATCAAAGCCTGTACGAACACGGTGCCGGCGAGCACCACCACGAGCACGGCGCGCAGCGCACCCACTGTCAGCTTTCCCATGACCCAACTTTCCATCGAGTTACGATGAGAATCTATCGAACTTCGATAGATGAAGCAAGGGCTGGGACGGAGGGTGGGCCTCGGTTTCGCACCGTGGCGGGACGCCACCGCCCAGGCATGGCGTTCGCGCGAACCGTCTTGATCTTGTCGAAGTCGGCCTCGCTTGGGCGCAAATCGGATGCCACCCGACTACGCCGAGGCCCTGCTCACGACCCGTTGCAGCGTCACCAGGTGACCGGAAGGCGGTGCAGGCCGTAGATGGACATGGCCTCCCGGCGTGGCACTTCCTTGGGCGGCACCGCAAGTCGCAGCTCGGGAAACCGCCGGAGCAGTGCGGTGTAAGCAACGCGCAGCTCGATCCGGGCCAGCTGGTGACCGAGGCAGAAGTGCGCGCCGTGACCGAAGGACAGCTGCCCGGGCTGGTTGCGGTTGATGTCCAGGACGTCCGGGGCCGGGAACTGGGCCGGGTCGCGGTTGGCCGCAGGCAGCGAGAGCATCACCGCCTCACCGGCGGCGATCCGGTAGCCGTGCAGGTCGACATCCTCCCTGACCACCCGAAGCATGCCGAACTGCATGATCGTCAGGTAACGCAGCAGTTCCTCGACCGCCCCGTCGGCCCGTTCCCGATCTGCCCTCAGGAGGGCCAGTTGCTTCGGATGGCAAAGCAGGGCGAACACCCCGAGCGAGAGCATGTTCGCGGTGGTCTCGTGCCCGGCGACGAGCAGCAGGAACGCGATGGAGGTCAGTTCCGCGTCGGTGAGGTCGCCGGCGCCGATCAAGCCGCTGAGCAGGTCGTCGGCGGGGCAGCGGCGCTTCCGCTGGACCAGGTCGGCGAGGAAGCGGCTGATCTCCGCCGACGCCGTGGCCACGCGCTCCTGGCCGGACGCCAGGTCCACCATGATGGCGGTGTTGCGCTGGAAGACCTCGCGGTCGGCGTAGGGCACGCCGAGGAGTTCGCTGATCACGAGGGAGGGAACGGGCAGCGCGAAGTGCTGGACCAGGTCCACCGGATGCGGCCGATTTTCCAGCGCGTCCAGGCATTCCTCGGTGATCGCCTCGATCCTCGGGGTCAGCTGGATCATCCTGCGCTGGGTGAACTGCCCGATCAGCAGCTTGCGGTACCGGGTGTGCCGAGGCGCGTCCATGCGGACGAAGAACCCCGGTGCCGCCGGTTCCGGCCGAGGCTGCCCCGGCGGAAGCTTGCGCAGCTCGTGCCGCGCGCTGAAGCGGTTGTCCGTGAGCACCTCGCGCACCACCGAATAGCCGGTGATCAACCAGCCGTTGGTGCCGTCCGGAAAGCGCAGCGGGCTGATCGGTGCCTGCTCGCGCAGCGACCCCAACTCCTCCGGCGGGTTGAAGACGTGCCGCCGCCGGATCGGTAGGGCCGCCGGTTCCGGCTCGATCGCGGTCACCTTCCGGCTCCGCGACGGCGTCGCTGGCGTTCGGCCGCCGCCAGCGCGGTGACCAGCGTGGGGTGGTAGCAGGTGCGGAAGATGTAGGTGGCAGCCCGGTCCTCGGTCCGCTGCGCCAACACCTCGGGCCGAAATGGCGGCCCGGGAATCGCGCCGCCATCCAGCTGCGCGGCCGCCAGCCCGCACCAGCCTTCCAGGACCGCCGGATTGTCGGCGATGCCCACGATCTCCGCGCACAGCAACAACTCGGCCGTCAGGTCGAAGTGCTCGGCAGCCAGGAAACCGGCCAACATGCTGTGCACCGCCGCGGCCAGCTTGTCCCGCTCGGCGGCGTCACGGAAGGGCAAGCTCCGCGCGGCCATGTCGGTGGCGTAGAACAGGATGTGAGTGAATTCGTAGGCGTCTTCCTCGGTGGCGGACGTCGGATCGAGATCGGCCACGCCGCACGCGCCGTAGAGTTCGGCCCGTTCCGGCATGGCATGGCGGAGTTCGCACAGCTCCAGGGCGTAACCCACTTCGAGACGACCGCGCGCCGAACCGATGTCGCTGCCGGGATCGCCGTCCAGGGCATCGACCAGCTCTTGCGCTGCGGCGAGCGGCTCCCGCGGGCTTCGGCCCAGCCGATGCATCAGGCCGAGCAGCCAGAGCCGGTACGGAAAATGAATGTCCACTAGGGACAGATCGGTGCGGAACTCCTCGTGGTGCACGACCCGATCCGCGATGTCCAGTGCTGCCTCGAGGAACTCGGCGTGGTGCGCGGCCTGCGGCCCTCGACGCAACGACCGGCACAGCAACAGCAGTTCCAGGATCGTGGTGCCGGGAAACGCGCGCGGCGGGAAGTGCGCGTCCCAAGTGTCCGGTTCGAACCATGCCAGATGCGCGCCGAGCCAGTCCAACGCCTCGTCGAGGACCGCAGACTCGTCGAAATCCTGGGCGATGGGCGGATGCCGCACCACGACCGCATCCCCCATCCGACAGCCTCCCAACCCGCCACCACGACAATCCCAGCAACCACGCTAGCCGTGCACCGCTGCCGAAACATCGTTCTGGAGAACGAGCCAACCTCCTCCCCGAGAACGACTCCGCTGACGGCAGGCGTGTGCGCATCGGGAGCGTGCCCAGCCACAAAACCCTGGGGTACGCAAACTCCCGGTACCTGCAGCGCGTCGGAAGAACCGCTTGGGAGACCGGATCGCCACGCGCGGACGCAAGACGAACGCACTGACCGTCACCATCGTTGCGGGATCTTCCCCATGCAACAAAGGCGAACCGACCCTGCTTGCTGCGATCAGCAGACCTAGGACACTCCGGCGCATTGGGGTACCAGACGCGGTATCTTCACCGCTTTCTCGGCAGTCCCGGCTGCGGTAGTCGCGTTTGCGGACCCCGTGGCCGCAGGTGGCGGTGATTTGGCCGTGGAGGCTGGCGGCCGTAGGGCGGGGAGGTCAGCTGGAGGTTGATGCGGCCGGTGTAGGCGCTGGCGGGCGCGGCGGGCGTCGCCCGCTGCGGATCGCCTCTGCGCAGCAGCAGGGTGGCCACCGATCATGGGTGACCACCCCGCCGCTTACCATTCGGTTTTTCTTGCCGGGCCTTGTGGTTACATGGTGTTGCTCCTCTGATGCTGAAAGTGTCAGAGCGGCCGGGCGTACCGACCGCGAACGGAAGGCACTGGGTGATTGTGTGGCTTCCGGTCAGTCGTTGAGCAGGTCGATTGCCACCTCGGCCATGATCTGTACGCCGAGGGTGCAGTCCTCGGGCAGTGACCACTCCTCAGGGGAGTGCGAGATGCCGTCACGTTGGCTGCGGACGAACACCATCGCGGTCGGGCAGATCGTGGCGAGTTGCTGTGCGTCGTGCCCGGCGCCGGACCAGAGCCTGCGCCCTGGCAGGCCGTGAGCCTCGATCCGGCCGGCCACCCGGTCCACCATGCCCGGATCGAACGTAGCGGGCGCGGTTCGGGACATTCGCTCACAGGTGGTCAGCTCGCAGCCGTAGGTCAGGGCGGCGTCTTCGGCGAGAAGGCGGATTGCGCTTTCGGCCTTCGCGAGCACCGCCTCCTCCGAGGCGCGCAGGTCGACTGTCAGGGTTGCCGCTGCTGGCACGACGTTGACCTGTTGCGGGAGGGTGTTCATCGCACCGACTGCCACGGTGAGGCCGGGATGATCGTCGGTGAGGGCGTGCAAGCGCAGCCGCAGCGCCGACATGGCCAGTCCGGCGTCCCGGCGCATTTCCATCGGGGTCGCGCCGGCGTGTGCTGCGGCACCCGTGAGCGTAATCCGGATCCACGAGGTGCCAACGACTCCGGTGACTGCGGCTACGGGAAGATTTTCCCGTAGCAACACCGGGCCCTGCTCGATATGTGTTTCCAGATATGCGTGCGGCGGGCGGTCGACCAGCAGTGGCGCGGTGCCGAGCAGACCGTGCACGCGCAGTTCGTGCTCGACGGTTCTCCCTTCGGAGTCGGCGATGGCCAGTGCCTCCTCCGGTCCGAGCAGTCCACATGCGACGGACGAACCGAGCAAGTCGCGGCCGAAGCGCGTGCCTTCCTCGTCGGTGAACACCGCGACGGCGAGCGACCGGCGCGGGCGGGGACCGGCCGCCACCGCGCGCAGCACTTCTACGGCGCCGAGCACACCGAGGCAGCCGTCAAACCGGCCGGCGTTGACCACGCTGTCCACATGCGAGCCGAGCAGGACGGGGGACAGGCCGGGGTCGGTGCCCGGCAGGATCGCGATGGTGTTGCCGATGGCATCGTGGTTGATTTCGCAGCCGGTCTCGGCCAGCCAGGACTCCACCAGACGCCGGCCCTGCGCGTCCGCCTCGGTAAGCGCCAGCCTGGTGACCCCACCGCCGGTTGCCCTGCCGACCACGGACAGTTCGGCCAACCGTTGCCAGAGGGACTCGCCGTCGATCTCCGGCACGGTGGTGCGGCGGTACGTCCCGGTCATGAGACCACCAGCAGTTCGGGTGCGGCCCTGGTGGTGAGCAGCTCGGCGCCGTCTTCGCGGATGACGATGTTCTCTTCGTGCACCATCATCCTGCCGGGCGCGAACTCCATGCCTGGCTCGATGGCCAGCACGGTGCCCGCTTCCAGTACCGTTTCGTCGTCCGGGTGGTTGCTCGGTGGTTCGGTGAGCTGGAGGCCCAGCCCGTGCCCGAGCCTGCCCACGTTGTTGCCTGCCGAGCCGGCCGCGGCCAGTTCGTCGGCCATCACCTTCCACAGGTCGCACACTCGGACCCCTGGACGGGCGGCCGCGATGCCGACTTCGGTGGCGCGCCACACGGCTTCGTAGGCTCGGCGCACCGCGTCGTCGGCCGTGCCGATCGCCCAGTTGCGGTCGAAGTCGCAGAAGTAGCCGTCGAAGACCGTGCCCGTGTCGATGATGAGCACGTCACCGGTGTCCAGTGCCCGGTCGGTGGGCCCCATGATGATGTTGTCGTAGCCGCCAGGACCGGACACGCCGATCAGGTAGGGACTGGTGTCGGCGCCCCGCGCGATCAGGTCGGCACGCATCCGCTGCACCACGGAGCGCTCGGTGTCACCTGCCCGGATCAGTTCGGGGACGCGGGCATAGGCGTCCGACGCGAGTTGGCAGACGAAGCGGATCTTGTCGATCTCGAGGTCGGACTTGACGTGTCGGCAGTACCGGATCACCGCAGAGCCATCGGTGATGGTCACGCCCGCTCGGGACGCGATTTCCGGCAGTTGTCCGGCAGGCATCCGCAGCTGCAGTTCGGGGCCTAGCTCGGCGCCGACGGTGCCGCCCGTGCCGGCCAGCTCGCGCAGGGTGCCGGCTAGCAGACTGACCCCGTCATCACCGGGGTTGGGCGCGGGCCACGTGCGCACGTCGGTGACCCAGGTGGCACGCATGCCCGGCTCACCGATCTCGGGGATCACCGCGACCGGGGCGCCTGCCGCAGGCACCACCACGTACCAGGGTCGGGTCGGGCTCTCCCAGAACTGGGTGTCGAAGCCGGTGAAGTAGCGCACCTGCTGGGGTGCGGTCACCAACAGGGCGTCCAGGCCGTGCTCGCGCATCGCGCGCTGTGCCCGGGCAGCCCGCTGTTCGAACTCGGTGGCGGGGAAGCCCCGCGGCGGGGTTTTCACAGAAATGGCGGTCATAGCGCCTCCTCACTTTCCGGTGTCGGTCGGTACCGAGCTGGCTTGGTGCAGGTCGTGGTGGCGGGTTTCCGGGGCCATGAGCACCGACACGATCAGTCCGAGGACACAGATCAGACCGGCCAGCAGCATGGTGGCGCCGATACCCATGTGGCCCAGCAGAATCGGAGTGACGAACGTGCCGACGCCGGCGCCGATCCTGCTGACCGTGGTTCCCAGGCCCACGGCGGTGGCCCGGATGGCGGTCGGAAAGAGCTCGTTGGGATAGATCCATTGCAGGATCGTCGGGCCGCCGATGGCGAGCGCGTAGAGCACGAACAGTGTCGCGATCACCGGGGTCGGAGCGGTGGGTATCAGGCCGAGGAGCAGCAGCGCGACGGTGGCCACAGCGAACGGCCAAATGAGCAATGTTCGCCGGTTGAGCCGGTTGGCCACCAGTGTTGCGATCACGCAGCCGGCCAGGAAGAACACGCCGATGGCGGCCGAGCCGAGGTTGGCCTGCCTCGGATCGTCGAGATTGAGTGCGCTGAGCAGAGCGGGACCGAAGGCGTAGATGGCGTAGACGGGCCACAGCGAGCAGGCCCAGAACACCGCGACGAACACGGTCCGGCGCAGGTAGCCCTTGGAGATCAAACCGCGCAGGCTGGTCTCGCCCGGTTCGGCGGGCAAATCGTCTAGCTCCGCGTCCGGTCCGAGTGCTTTGCGCAGCGCGGCCTTGGCTTCCTCGGTGCGCCCCTTGGACAACAGCCAGCGGGGCGACTCGGGTGTGCCGAAGCGGGCCACCATCAGCACGGCTGCGGGGATCGCGGGAGACAGCAGCATCCACCGCCAGGCGTCAGGGCCGAGCTCGAGAAGCGCCTCGCCGACCAGGTAAGCAATGGTGTTGCCTGCCGCCCACATGGTCGTCAGCCAGCCGAGCATGCTGCCTCGGTGCCGGCGCGGGGTGAACTCCGCGAGCAGCGAGGTGGCGATCGGGTAGTCCGCCCCGATGGCCAGCCCCACCACGAAGCGCAGGATGAGCAGCCACACGGGGCCGTCCACGAAGAACTGGGCCACCGAGCCGACGACGATCGCCGCCAGATCAATGGTGTACATCGCCTGTCGGCCGACCAGATCCGTCACGTAACCGAAGACCAGGCCGCCGAGGAACATGCCCAGCAGCGCGGATGCGGCGAGCAGGCCCTGCCAGACCGGACTCAGGTCCCACAGGGGCACCACCTGTGTGAGGGCCAGCCCGATGATGCCGAGCACATAGCCGTCCAGCAGGGGGCCGCCGGCGGAGTAGAGGGTCAACCTGCGGTGAAACCAGGTCAGTGGCGCGTCGTCCACGCCCGTCTTTGCTGTGGGTCGGCCGGCATCCCGGTGATATCGGGTCGCTTCGGCTTGTCCTGTGTCGTGCTGTCGCATGCCACCGCCCTGTCTGTGTGTGGGGTCCGACACATGCCGCAGGACCTTAAGGTTGTTCAACAAAGACTGTCAATACACCGCATAGGCCCAGGAAAGTATTGAGCATTGTTGAACAAGCTAGCTATAGTGCGGGCATGGCTGAAGGCATAGACCTGACGGGCACGACCGCCGACCGTGCGGCGGAGGAGTTGCGTGAAGGCATCGTCACGGGCGCATTGCCGCCCGGCACCCCGCTGCGGGAGGTCACCCTGGCGGCCGAGCTCGGCGTGTCCCGCAACACGCTCCGCGAGGCGCTGCGCCTGCTCACTATGGAAGGGCTGGTGAGCCAGCGACTGCACAAGGGCGCGGTGGTGAACACCATGTCCGCCGAGCGGATCCAGGACATCTACCTGGTGCGGCGAACTCTCGAATTGCGCGCCGTGGAGGAGAGTGGTGCCGCGACACCGGCTGCGCTGGCCGCCATCGATGGTGCGGTGCGGGCAGAAGAGCGAGCCGAACAAACCGGGAACTGGCGGGAAGTGGGCACTGCGAGCCTGCGTTTCCACTGCGCGATCGTGGCCACCCTGGGCAGCCCGATGCTGGACTCGATGTTCCGGGGCGTCACCGCTCAGCAGCGACTGGCATTCGCCGTGGTGGCAGAAGAACGACGGATCCAGCAGCCCTGGGTGTCGCGGGACCGGGAAATCTGCGATCTCATCCACGCCGGCTACCGCGCAGCCGCCGGAAGGGCGCTGCGCGAATACCTGGACGACTCGGAACGCGTGGTACTCGGCCTGGTCGGCGAAGACGCCAACGCGACCGTGGACGCGATCAGCAAGGAGGCATGATGGGGTCCTACCCTGCCGCATACCAGCCCGGTGCGAACGCCACGTTCGCTGCCGACCGGGACCTCTACGGGCGCATCGGCAACGCCTCACCGGATCAGCGGATCCAGGTCGAGTCGTTCATCATTCCGCCGCGCTCCGGGCAGGCCTGGGAAGTACCGGCCGGCTCTGTCTGCCGGATCATTGCCGTCGACGGCCCGCAGGTCGGCGACCTCAACGTGTGGCACCGGCACAACCCGCGTGAGCGGATGTGGGCGTCGCGGACCCGCCAGTTGCAGCGTGCGCACGTGTCCACCTACGACCGCATCTGGTCCACGCTGCCCTACCTGCGGCCGCTGCTCACCATCACGGGGGACAGCCTCGACGGCTACGGCCCGGATGAGCACGGTGGCCGCGTTCACGACCTACTCGGCACCCGGTGCGACCCGTACGTCAACCGGTTGCTCACCGGGGAGGACTTCGATTTCCACTGTCATTCCAACCTCACCCGCGCGGTGCTGCCCTACGGGCTGACCGAGCTGGACGTGCACGACGTGCTGAACGTCTTCCAGTGCACGGGCCTCAACGACGAGGATCGCTACTTCATGAAGGCAAGCCCAGCACGGCGCGGCGACTTCCTGGAGTTCTTCGCCGAGGTCGATCTGCTGTGTGCACTATCCACCTGCCCCGGTGGCGACTTGAGCATTCCCTTGTGGGGTCCGGAAGCGGGCGATCCCATCGAGGTATGCCGCCCACTCGGCATCGAGGTGCACCGGCTGGACCCGGCCCTGCTCGACGGTTGGACACCACCCGAACCGGCTCTATATCGCAACATGCACGGCTTGACCCTGCTCTCCGTCGCCCAGTCGCAGGGCGACGACTCGTGGTGGGTGCGCGACTCTCCCACGACCAGCGCTCCGGCCGGGCCCCTGGACACCGCAGCGACCGACTTCCACCGAACGCTGCCCGGCTACCAGCCCACACCACTGCAGGATTTGCCCGAGCTCGCCGAAAAGTACGGCATCGGCCGGCTCTGGGCGAAGGTGGAATCCACCAGACTGGGCATGCCGTCGTTCAAAATGCTCGGCGCGTCATGGGCATGCTGCCGTGCACTTGCCGACCGCGTCGGTGCCCCACCGATCCCGGACGAACTACGGCCGCGGGTGACGGGGCGGTTCACACTGGTCGCGGCCACCGACGGCAACCACGGCCACGCGGTCGCCCGCACCGCCCGCTGGCTCGGCGTAGCCTGCCGGATCTACCTCCCCGAGTCGATCGGCGCCGAGCGGTCCGCGGCGATCAAAGAAGAGGGCGCGGACGTCATAGTGGTGCCGGGCAGCTACGACGACGCGATCGCGCTGGCAGCAACACAGGAAAACGACAACACGCTGGTCATCTCCGACACCGCATGGCCGGGCTACGAACAAGTGCCCCGTACGGTGATCGACGGCTACGCCACATTGTTCGGGGAGATCGAAGCACAGCTCCCGGACGGAGAGCTGCCCGATCTCGTGATCGTGCAGGTTGGCGTAGGCGCACTGGCAACGGCCGTCGCGCGCTGGCTTTCCCGGTTGCCGGGACGCCGCCCCCGCCTGTTGGCAGTGGAACCCACCGAAGCGGCTTGCCTGCTGCGCTCGCTGCGGGCCGGGGCGCCGACGGAGGCCCCGGCACCACATCGCTCCGGAATGGACGGACTGAACTGCGGCAATGTCTCGCCGATCGCCTGGCCGACGCTGGCCGCCGGGATCGACGCGGCACTCGTGGTAGACGACGCTGCGGGCGCAGCGGCGGTGGCATCGCTGCACAGTGCCGGGGTGAGCACCGAGATGACTGGCGCCGCAGGCATCGCCGGTCTGGATCGTCTGACCAGCGACGAGACGCTCGACCTGCTCCGCCGCCACCTGGACGTCTCGGCGAACACCCGAGTGCTCGCTCTGGTCACCGAGGGGGCAACCGCAGGGCCGCGGCAAAGTCGTTAGTTCCTTGTCAGGCAACGTTGATCTGGTTATTGAGATCCTGGCGGGAAGTCTTCGGGTTGCTTCGCGAAACCACGAGGCGATCGGCAACGGGCGCATGACCGATGCTCACCTCGCATTGCGCGAACCGCTGACCGGACTGGTCAATCGCGCTTTACTCGCCGATCGCCTGCACCACCACCTGGCGGCGCTGTCCGCTGGCAGCGGCGAAGTGCTGCTCTCGACATCGAGGCTTTCGATCATCGAGAACGCGGAAGCGCGTGCCTCGCCCATGAAGCAACGCGCCATTGACCGCGCTTGTCGAGATCGCGGATGAACCAACACGTCGGCGCATTTGGGATGAAGACTGGCTGATGCCGGCCACCTTTCTTCAACGTGGGAATCGAGAGTTCCACGCGAGTTGGTGGCGGAAACACAACGGGGGAGTTGGAGCAGGCGGGCGAATCCGCTTTCCAGGCGGGACAGGCTGCTCTCCGAAACCCTGGTCTTCGCCGCGAGTTCAGTCAGGTGATCCCGTGTGCCAGCACGGGATCACAGCCGCTCGCCCGCGTCCAGTACGCCCACGTCTCCGGCCGCGAATTCCAGCAAGACGGTGCAACCCGCCCAAAAGACCATCTCTGCCAGGTTGTCGGGCAGAAGGTCACCCGGGCATGCCTTTCAGGGCTTGGAGATCTGGGCGATGAGAATGTCTCTGGTCTCTGTGAGGTGGGCCTTGACGGCAGCGGAGGCTCGGGCCTCGTCGCCGGAGAGAACGGCATCGTGGATCTCGCGGTGCGCTGCGATGACCTCGGCGAGGGAGCGCGTATGGGTAGTCGAAAGCCGTCGTGTGTGCGCCTGGCCGCGGGCACGACTGACGGCCTCGGCGACCTGTGCGTTGCCTGCCGCACGGAGTATCGCATCGTGGAAGGTTGTGTCGTGTTGCTGGAAGGCCAGCTCATTGCCCCTGGCGCAGGCGTCCTCCATAGCGCTGAATGCCTGCCGCATCCGGTCGAGTTGTTCGCTGTTCTCCGACACAGCAGCGAGGGCCGCGGATGGCACTTCGAGCAGTAGGCGTAGACCGAAGAGGTCATGGACATCGGTCACGGAAGCTTCGAGGATGCGAACGCCTTTGCTGCGCTCGAAGGAGACGACACCCTCGGACGCGAACTTGAGGAGGGCTTCGCGTACCGGGGTGCGGGACACACCCAGTTGGCGAGAGATTTCCACGACGGAGTAGAGCTTGCCCGCTTCCAGCTCGCCCCGGACCAGGGCGTCGCGCAGCTCATCGTAGATGCGCTGCGTAAGTGGAATGTCGTCGGCGAGTGATCTCAATGGAATTCCTTCGCGGGCCTCTGGTGGACATCGACAAGGGTAGCCGCAGTGGTCGTCACATAAAGTCGAGGTCGGCGCCTTGGCTGGCTGGTAGGACGGTCTCGGCGTAGAGGCGCCGCCATCCTCGGGCAGGTGGCGTGATCTCGGGGAGGTCGGCGAGCCGCTGCTCGAGGGTGGTCTCATCGATCAACAGGTCGATCCGGCGCGCTGGGATGTCGAGGCGGATGAGATCGCCGTTCTGGACGGCGGCGAGCGGGCCGCCGACAGCGGCCTCGGGGGCGCAATGGAGGACCACGGTTCCGTAGGAGGTACCGCTCATTCGCGCGTCTGAGACCCGGACCATGTCGCGCACGCCCTGCCGGGCGAGCTTCGCCGGGATCGGGAGGGCGCCGCTTTCCGGAAAGCCTGCGGCCACCGGACCCGAGTAACGCAAGACCAGAACGTGTTCCGCGGTGATTTCGGTGTCGGGATCATCGAGGATGGCTGTGATGTCCTGACCGGCGTCGACCACGAAGGCGGGGCCGGTGTGCTGAAACAGATGCGGACTGGCGGCAGAGGTCTTGATGACAGCCCCGTTGGGAGCGAGCGATCCCTTGAGGACTGCCAGCGCCCCGGGCGGGCCGAGGGGCTCCTCGAGTGTGGTGATCGCGGTCTGCCATTCCTGGCGCTCAGGTAGGTCTGCGAGCAGGTCACCGAGCCGCGTTCCCGTGGCTCCGACGGTCGTCAGGTCCAGGCGGCCCGCCAGTTGCTTGAGGACGGCCGGGATCCCTCCGGAACGGTGCAGGTCTTCCATGTAGAGCTGGCCGGAGGGTTTGAGGTCGACCATGAGTGGAACGTCGGCCGCGACCGTGTCGAACTCTTCGAGGGCGAGGTCGATGCCTGCGCGGCGGGCGACCGCGAGGAGATGCACGAGGGCGTTGGTGGATCCGCCGAGCGCGGCGAGGACCTTGATCGCGTTCTCGAACGCGGGGCGAGTCAGTATGTCGCGCGGCGGTGCACCGCCTTCGCGCACCATCTCCACGATTCGCCGGCCGGTGAGCACGCCGTGCCGAAGTCGCGCGCCACTGCTGGCTGGCGGCGTTGCGCCTCCCGGCAGCATCATGCCCAGCACCTCGGTGAGCGACGCCATCGTCGACGCGGTGCCCATGACGGCACAGGTTCCCGCTGTCGCCACCAGTTCGCCACGAGCTTCGGTGATCTCCGCCGCATCGAGCACTCCGCCGCGATGGTCTCCCCACAAGCGGCGGCAGTCGGTGCACGCGCCCAGGCGCTGGCCTCGCCAGCTGCCGGTCAGCATCGGACCGACGACTTCGAGCAGCACCGGCTTGTCGGTCGAGGCCGCCGCCATGAGCTGGGCCGGCACGGTCTTGTCGCATCCGCCCAGCAGTACGGCGCCATTCATGGGCAGTGCCTCGATCATCTCCTCCGTGTCCATCGCCATGAGGTTGCGAAAAAGCATGCTCGTCGGCGAAGTCAGGATCTCCCCGAGCGAGATCGTCGGGAACTCCATAGGAAGGCCGCCTGCTTCGAGCACCCCGCGTCGGACGGACTCAAGCAGAGCAGGCATGTCGCGGTGGCAGGTGTTGTAGTCGGACTTGGTGACCGCGATCCCGATGACGGGCCGGTCGAGATCCACGTCGTCGTAACCGGCGGAGGCGAGGAACGCACGACGCAGGTACCGGCTGAAGCCCTCGTCGCCATAACTGGTGCGCGACCGGTCGATCGCGGATTCGGCGGGCTTGGGGGCCATCAGTGTTTCTCCTGTGTGTCCAGTAGTGATCTTGGTGGTTGATCTTCCGCTTCAGCAAGATCCAGCAATATGCGATCGATCGGCTCGCCTTGTTCATCGGCAAGAAGCACAAACGCGGACGCGGTTTCGGCCTGCCTGTCGTGGTTTGAGGTGGCGGGAGCTGGAGCGGGCGTGACCTGACCACGGGCACCAGGGAACGCACAGCCGACCGGGAAACCGGCGGCGCGAATGCCCTGGGCTCGGACGTCAGTGATCATTCACTACGCCAGCTCCCGACCCGACTTGGTGGGGCGGGCAGGCTGGGGTCGGTGATGGCGGCGTAGCGGCCCGGCCGGCGCGCGCCGAAGATGCTCACTTCGTACTCACCGGGGATGAACACCAGTTCTTTGGCACGGGCACGTTCGAGCTGGACTTCGGCAACGAACGTCCCCGTCTCCGCGCCCGCGTCGAGAACGATGTCGGCGTCCGGGCCGACGATCTGACTTCGGCCCAGGAAACGCAGGCCACCTTCTTCGTCGGGCCGGTCCGCGATCGCCAGGAAGACCCGGTTCTCCCAGGCCCGCACGCGCGTGACGAGCTCGGCCAGCAGCGTCGCGGACGCTGGCCAGGCGGTCGGCATGACGATGATGTCCGCGCCGGCGAGTGCGAGCTCGCGGGCGGATTCCGGGAAGCGGAGGTCGAAGCAGATCATCATGCCGACTCGGCCGAATGGCGTGTCGAACACCCGCGGGGCACCGTCGTCCCCGGGGGCCACGAACCGATCGGCTCCCATGAAGGGGATGTGCTGCTTGCGGTAGTGGCCGAGCGTTCCCGCAGGCCCTAGGGCCAGGGCGGTGTTGTAGACGTAGCCGTCGGTGCCGCGCTCCAGGAGACCGAGCACCGCGTGGACGCCAGTCCGGCGAACGACGTGATGCAGGGGGAGGAGCGCCGGGTCGTCGAGCGGCAGGGCCGCTTGATGTACCGCGTCGGCATCGGCGAACATGTAACCGTGCAGGTAGCACTCGGGAAAGACGAGTAGGTCGGCCCCCCGTTCGGCGGCGCTGATGACTTCGTTGACCGCAGTGTCGATGTTGGCGGCGACATCGCCCAGGACGCTGCCGCTCTGCACCAGACCAACGCGAGGCGCCGTTAGCGAGGTCGGCCCGAGTCCAGGCATCCCGGTCGAATCTGTGGAGGACACGGCCCGATTCTTACACTCAGGCATGCAGCATGTAAAGCTTGACGTGTTGCATGCAGCATGTCACAGTCCGCAGACTCGTTGAGCCCGGCGCGATGGTCGCGCGACCGGATCTGCAGCTGACGAGCCGAGAGAAAGGGTGTGACAGAGTTGGCCACCATCGGACGGACCAACCAGCAGCGTTGCGATCTGTCGAAGCGCATCTTTCGCAGAATCGTGCCACTTTTGTGCGTGGTATACGTGATCAGCTTCCTGGATCGGACGAACATCGGGTTCGCGAAGGATCGACTCGAGGTAGATCTCGGAATCTCAGCTGCCGCGTACGGGCTGGGCGCAGGTCTGTTCTTCTTGAGCTATGCCCTGCTCGAGGTGCCGAGCAACCTGCTGATGCGCAAGGTCGGTGCCAAGTGGTGGATCGCGCGGATCATGATCACATGGGGCCTCCTGTCCAGCGCGATGGCCTTGGTACAGGGCGAGATCTCCTTCTACGTGATCCGGTTGCTACTCGGTGCTGCGGAGGCGGGTCTGTTCCCCGGCGTCATCTTGTACTTCACGTACTGGTTCACGCGTGAGGAGCGAGCCAAGGCCAACGGGTACTTCCTGCTGGGAGCCTCGATCGCCAATATCGTCGGTTCGCCGGTCGCCGGGTTGCTGCTGAGCCTCGATGGGCTCGGTGGGTTGCATGGCTGGCAGTGGCTGTTCATCGTCGAGGGCGTCCCCGCCGTGGTGCTCGCGTTCATCGTGCTCCGGGTGCTGCCGGACTCTCCGCAGAGCGCGTCGTGGGTCACCAAGGAGGAAGTACGTGACCTGCAGGCTCGGCTGGACGCCGAAGCCGACGTCGCGCAGGAGAGGACCGGCCGTCATCCCGTTGCGCAGGTCCTACGGGACGTGCAGATCCTCATGGTGATCGCGGTCTACTTCTGCCACCAAGTGGCGATCTACGCCGTCGCCTACTTCCTGCCCAGCATCATCGGCAGCGCCAACTCGCTGACCCCGATTCAGACCGGGCTCCTCACTATGCTTCCCTGGCTCGCCTCCGGTGTCGGGGCACTGCTGCTTCCGCGACTGGCCACTACCGCCTCCCGGGCTCGTCTGCTCATCGCCACGGCGCTGATCGTCATGGCGTTCGGTTTCGTGCTCGGCCTCGTGGCCGGTCCCGTGCTCGGGCTCGTTGGCATGTGCATCTCCGGATTTGTCTTCTGGTGCGTCAACTCCACCATCTTCACCTTCCCCGCCTCCCGGCTCACCGGCGCCGCCCTCGCAGGTGGTCTCGCGTTCGTCAACTCCTGCGGCATCCTCGGGGGGTTCGTCGGCCCCTATCTCATGGGGCTCATGGAGAACGCCACCGGCAACCCCGCCTCGGGACTGTGGGCCGTTGCCGTGCTGCTCGTTGTCGGAGCGGTACTGGCCATGCTGCTGCGTCAGGGTCATGAAGGCCCCAGCGTCGACACTCCAGCTCGCAAGTCCAGTCTGGAATTTGACTGACGTAATGCCTGACGGTGAAACTGCCTGGGCCTCAACGCGACCCACTTACGTGCTGCTGACCTGTTTGGACAGCGGGCCACGCCGGTGGGTTGCGGTCCAGGCTGGACCGCGGCCAGCTGAAGAGCGCCGGGGCGGACGGATTCGCGTCTGCCCACCTGCGTCAGCGGTGCGGTGCGTAAAACCGGATCGGTAACTCGTTGAGCGAGGACACGTCCGCGGCGGTGTGCTCACGGACTCGATGTGCGGGCCGCTGATGCGCAGCCAGGCGCCGTCGCGCAGAATCAGGACGGGATCGGCGTTCCCCGTGTGGTGGGCTGCGGCCGCAAGGGCAGCTACCGGCGGTAACCGTCTCTTGTGGACGCGGTGGGGGGAACCGCAACGACGGTTGTTTCTAGCTGGCGTGCGGGGTGTTGTCGTCCTCGATGGCCCAGACCGCGATTTGGGAGCGTGAGGTGAAGCCGAGTTTGACGAGAATGTTCTCGACGTGGGCTTCGGCGGTGCGCTGGGAGATGACCAGGTTGCTGGCGATTTGCTTGTTGCTCATGCCTTGGCGCACGAGTTCGGCGATTTCCCGCTCGCGTCGGCTAAGGCGTGTGTGCGGCTCTTTCCGGGGAGCGGCCTCGGTGCGTGGCGGTTTGCCGCGGGCGTAGGCGATGGCTTGTTCGAGGCTGACGTCCGCGCCTTTGGCGTAGCAAAGGCGGTACTGGTCGTCGCCGAGAGCGTGGCGGGTCCGTTGTTCGCATTCGTCGTGGTAATTGCTGAAGAAGGTCAGCAGTGGTGCGCCGGCTTCGCGGCGAATGGTTTCGGCGGTGCCGAACATTTGGGCGGCGTCGGCGTGGCGGTTTTCGCTTGTGGCGACCCATGCGAGCAATTCGGCGCACAGTCCGTTGCAGTGTTGGTCGTTGAATCCCTGCAGGAGGTCGAGGCTTTCGCGGGCCAGGGTGGCGGCTCGTTGCGGCTGGCCTTGCCGCCAGGCGTCGACGCCGAGGCCCCAGAGGGCGTAGGAGCAGCGCCAGCTTTCGCCGTATTCGCGTGAGAGCGCGAGAAGTTCCTCGTGCGCGGCGGTGACGCGTTCGGAGTCGCCGTGCAGCGAGGCGCAGACGCCAAGGAGGACCAGCCCGGTGGAAAACCAGGGCAGGTCCCCGGAAAACCGCAGCCGGGGGATCATTTCTTCACAGAGCTCAACCGCAGTTGAGAAGTCGCCTTGCAGTGCCGTGTTGAGGGCGTCGGTAATCTGGAGCGGTGCGGCTGTGTCCCCGTCGTGATCGGCAGCGAGCGTGCGGGCCTCGCTGATGAGAGTCGACGCTGCGGGAACATCGCTTTGCAGAAGGGCGAGGTAGCTGGCACTAATGAGCAAACGCAGCCGGTCGCCGTCTTTCTCGGTGCCATGCTGAAGGATTCGGTCGCACCAGCGGCGGCCTTCACTGGTGAGTCCGCTGACGCGCCAGTAGTCGCGGAGGGCGTCGGCGATGCGCGTTCCGGCGACGGTACCTGTCGGCTCGTTCAGGCAGAATTCGAGTGCGGTGCGAATGTTGGCGTGTTCGGTTCGCAGGCGTGCAAACCAACGGGCTTGATCCGGGCCGAACCAGTGCTGCTGCATCTGCTCGGACAGTTTCAGGCACCAGTCCCGGTGCCGTTGGCGGACCCGCGTCTCCTGGCCGGAACGTCGCAGCATGTCGCGGCCGTACTGCCGGATGGTCTCCAGCAGCCGGAACCGGGCCGGGCCGCCACGGTCATCGCGGATGAGGATCGACTTGTCCACCAGTCCTGTCAGCGTGTCTAGAATGTCGGCTTGGGTTAGGTTTTCGTCCGCGCAGACCGCCTCGGCACCGTCGAGATCGAAGCTGTCGGCGAAGACAGAGGTACGTGCCCACAGCTCCTTCTCGTTGCTGGAGCACAGATCGCAACTCCATTCGATCAGGGCGCGCAGCGTCTGATGTCGCGGCAGCGCGGCCCTGTTGCCGGAGGTGAGCAGGCTGAACCGGTTGTCCAGCCGTCGCAGGATTTGATCGGGGGACAGCACTCTCAGGTTGACCGCCGCCAGTTCGATGGCCAGCGGAATGCCGTCCAGTCGTCGGCAGATGCCGGAGGCGGCATGTCCGTTGTGGTCGTCGAGGACGAAGTCCGGCAGGACCGCTTTCGCACGATCCGAAAACAGCGCGATAGCTTCGTAACCGGCCAACGCACTGGGCTTAACATGGCTGTTGGGATCCGGGCATTGCAGGGCGGAGACCGGCAGGATGTACTCCCCGGCGATGCCGAGCGCCTGGCGGCTGGTGACCAGGATCCGCAGTTCAGGACACCGTTCGAGCAGGGCCGCCACGGTGAGCGCGCAGGTTTCAAGCACATGTTCGCAGTTGTCGAGCACTAGCAGCAGACGCCGGTCCGCGACACTCTTGGCCACTGTCTCGGCGGTCCAGCGGGTGGACTGATCGTGGATGCCCAGTGCGGACACGATCGCTTGTGGTACGAGCCCCTCGTCTTCCAGACCCGCGAGTTCGACCAGCCACACACCGTCGGGGAAGGCGCGCCGCATGTTCCAGGCGGCGCGCGAGGCCAGCCTGGTCTTGCCCACGCCGCCCACGCCGGTCAGGCTGACCAGCCGGGAGGAGGACAGTGCCCGCCTGACCTGGCTCAGCTCTTTGCGCCGGCCGACGAAGCTGGTGAGCTCGGTCGGCCATTTTCCCTGCACGGGCGGCGTGGACACGTCGGTCATAGCAGTTCCAGGCTAGCTCGGCGGCTCGTGAGAAACCGGCCGCAAGCACGCAGGTGGTATGCGGGCTGGTCAGCCGTGCACGTGCGGCGGTTTGCTGGCCAGGGCGAGGTGGGCCTCGCCGAGGGCTTCGGTCCGGGTTGGCGTGCACGAGATTGGCCTTCGATTATAGATGAGCTGGGCTTCGCCGACGAGTTCGCCGACGCGGTCGCCGCCCACGTGCAGTCCGACGAGCGGGCCGTCGGCGGCGCGCACGAGCTCGACCGCACCGGCGGTCTTGACGATCTGGTTCTTGTCGTTTCCGGTTAGGTCGTAGGTGAAGATCTGCACCTCGCCGTACTGCTCCTTGGCGGCGGCCCCGGTGCGGCCGACTGAGGAGACCTCGGGGTGGGAGTAGGTCACGCGGGGGATGCCCCGCCTCGTCGACCGGCAGCGGGTTCAGGCGCTCGGGTGGCTGCTCGTGGGCGTCGTCGTGCTGGCAGTCCAGGGCCCGCGGCGGGTTGATCTTTCCCTGCATACGAACCGTGCCGAGGTGTGACGGCGTTGTTTCAGCCGTCGGACTTGGACTCCGTCCGGCCTGCCCAGAGCCCGCGCGCGTGCTCGAGGTGTCGCCTCATGACTTCGATCGCGTCTTCGGTCCGGCCCGCTTCGACGGCGTCGAGGAGCTCGTCGTGTTCCCGGATGGATGTCAGCAGTACCTGTGTGCTGGCCAAACGGTCGAGACCGTAGAGCCGTGTCTGGTCGCGGAGTTGGCCGACGAAATCCACCAGCCGAGGGTTGCCGAGGTGCGCCAGCAGGGCCAGATGGAGCTGTCGGTCGATGCCGAGGTAGCCGATCAAGTCGTCGGCGAGAACGGCTTTCTGAGTGCGATCGGCGAGGTCACGCAGGGCCGCGAAATCGCCGACTAGGCCGTGCGCGGTGATCTCGCGGACGGCGCCGACTTCCAGCATGAGCCGGATCTGCAGAATCTGGTCCAGGTCGGCATCGGTGAGCACGCGGACGCGAAAGCCGCGATTGCGCACCATTTCGATCAGCCCTTCCTTGGTCAGGTCGAGCAGCGCCTCGCGGACGGGTGTGATCGAAACCTGCAGCTGCTCGGCGATCTGGCCGATCGCGTAGAGCGTTCCTGGCTGGAGCTCTCCGGACACGATCTGCGCGCGGATCACATCGGCCGCGTCGTCGCGCAGACTCTGGCGTCGAAGCCCCGTGGACGGTGTGGTCGCCGCGGCAGGATCGGACATGCGAACCCTCTCGTAATGTCAAACCTTCGCCGCACAGCCTAGTCCTGTTTAAAACCTGATGTGTAAGGTATCAGCGCCGATCCCACCGTCTTGAACACGGTCCGGCCGGTCACCGGCGGGCGCGGTCGAGGTCGAACACCGCCAGCGCGGTCAGTGGCCGGACCGCATGCACGGCCCGTATCTGGTCTGGAGCTTGGCCGCTGGCGCCCAGCAGCGCGAGCACGGACGGGCCTGGCCGGGCGAGGACGTCGGTGGCTGCGCCGATGATGGCGCCGGTGCTGATCGTCGTGACGGCCTCGGCATCCGCGCAGGGCTTCGGGGCCTTGGGGGCCGCAGCGGTCGAGCGCCTGCACGTTCTCGGAGCACAGGTCAGTGGTGGTGGCCGTGCCGGCCGAGGGTCTCCACGGGGGTCGCGCCGGGGCGGATCCACTGCGGCACGGGGCGGCTGGTCGGGCCCCAGGTGGCGTTCCCGTCCGCGTCCGAGCGCCAGAACCAGCACGAGTGGTGCCCTTCGGGCCAGTCCTCGGGGTTGTCCTCCCACGCCTCGTCGCGGCCGTAGGGCGTCATGTCGAGTAGGCCGAGGGATCCGTTGACCGGCTCGTTCCCACGGCCCGTCGTGGAGTAGGTGAGGAACGCGCGCTCGCCGTCGCGCAGGAAGCAGGTGATGTAACCCATGCTGCCGCCGACCGGCGCGTCCACGTCGCGCACCGAGTACCAGGGCTGGGTGTAGCCCATGAACTCGACGTAGGAGGCCACCTCGTCCCACCGGCCAGTGGTCAGGATGGCGAACGAGACGCCGCGAGCGTTGAGGTAGACGGCGTCCTTCAGGTGCCAGGCCGTGGTCGTGCAGCCCTCGCACTGCCCCTGGTGCGGCGCGCCGTCGTACCACATGTGCTTGTAGACCACGAGCTCGTCGCGGCCCTGGAACAGGTCCAGGAACGGGACAGGGCCGTCGGGTCCGACGACCTCGACCGTCCCGTCGAGTTCCACCATCGGCAGCCGGCGGCGGGCCGCGGCGAGGGCGTCGCCCTCGCGGGTGTGGGCCTTCTCGCGGACCAGAAGCTCGTCACGGGCGGTCTGCCAGGTGGCCAGGTCAACGACGGGCGGGCGGCCTGGCAGCGCGGTGGTCGGGTCGTCCGGCGTGGTCGTCATGGAGTCCTCCGTGGTGTCTCGTGCCCTACGACGGTCACCAGAACAGACTCGCGACCCGGCCGGAACTCATCGCGGCAGGGGGGCCCTCGGCCGAGCCTGCAAGACCACGTCGGGCTGACACGTTCACAGACGCGCTCGAACTCATGTGGAGGTTCCGCCGTATGCCCCGGAGATACCTGCCGGGGGTTCGCCGCGAGGTACTCGACCTGGTCGCCGCTCGCCGGCGTATCGCTGGAAACAGAACTGGCTGTCACCAAGCGTGCGGCGCAGTTGCCGAGAGAGGCGGTGTCCCCAAACGACGGTTTCTGAGGCCAGCGCGATGACGGCCTCAGAGGGCCCCGGCGAGCGCCGTGCTGACACGTGCTGCGCGCGGAGATCCGGGTCGGCAACACCAATGATTAGCGAGCTACCTGCTTGGCCAGCCGGGTGAGCGCGTCGTGGATGCGAAGGTCCGCTCCGTCGGCGTAAGTGACTGCGAAGACGAAGTCCTGCAGTTCGATTTCGGCCTCCTTGATCTCCAAGATGCCCTGTTCGATTTCTTGTTCCACGGCTGCTGTTGGTATGACGGCGATGCCGATGCAGTCGACTGCCATCTTGATGATCGTGGACATCGACCAGGTTGCAAATATTCGGGGTGGATGATTGTCCGGGACGGCGAGCCAGTCGCGCAGGAGGGTGTACGGGTACGTGCCTTTCGGGAGTGTTATAACCGGATGACGTGATAACGCCTCTGCGGTGAGAGGGCCAGGGCCGATGCGCAGGTCTGGCGAGGCGACGAAGTTGAGGTTGTAACGGCACAGTTCCTTCTCGATAAGTGCATCGGATTGCTGTGGTGAGGCGAGTAGGAAGGCCATGTCGAGCACGCCATCGGCGACGGCGTGCCGCATTGCTGGTGTGATGTCGACGGAGATGTCGATTACCAAGTCGGGATAGCGGTGGTGGGCGGACTCGAGGAAATCTGTAAGCCAGGTGTGGACGATCGTTTCGGCCACGCCCAGCCGAACAGTGCCAACCAGCGAATCCGATCCTGTGACGGTTGTGAGCATTTCGGCGTGCAGTCGTAGGAATCGCTCGGCGTACTCGAGAAGTGCTCGTCCGCGCGGTGTCAGCTGCACAGAACGTGTGGTCCGCTCGAAAAGTGTCACGCCGAGGTCCTTCTCGAGGGCGGCGATGCGGTGGGAAACGGCGGGCTGCGTGGCATGGACCTTCGACGCCGCCTTGTGGAAGCTGTTGAGTTTGGCCACCCAGTAGAAGGTCTCGAGACTGTTCAGGTTGAGCAACGGCGGTTCCTGGCTTTCCGCTCTCGCGATTCGCGGGTAGCAAACCGTAGGACATGCCTCCACGGCATGTCCAGGTTCATCGGTTCACGAGGCGTCGCGGAAGCGCCAAGGTCAGGACAGCCCCGACGACCGCAGCTGCCGCGATGAAGTAGACGCCGTTGTCGGTGGTGCCGGTAGCGTCCGCGACGAGGCCGACGATGTAGGGACTTGTGAAACCTCCCAAGCCGCCTAGGGAGTTGATCAGCGCGACGCCGGCCGCCATCCCCACTCCGCCCAGGAACAGGCCCGGGATTGAGAAGAGCATCGCCGTTGTGCTGTACGCCCCGATGGCCGCAACGGTCAGGGCTGCGAACGCCGCCCATTGTGTGCCGTGCAGAACGACGCTTGTGGTGAGGCCGGCGCAGACCAGCGCGAACGGAACGACCAGGTGCCAGCGACGTTCTCGATGCCGGTCCGAACTCCTCCCGATGAGGAACATGAACACGAAGGCCGCGGCGAAGGGCACGGTGGTGAGCAGGCCGACGGTAAATGTGTTCCCGAAGCTGAGCTGTTGCACGAGAGTAGGCAGCCAGAAGGAGACGCCGTACGAGCAGATCGCTGAGCAGAAGCAGATGGCGGTCATGAGCCAAACCCGCGGGTTGGCCAGCGTGGCGCGCAGCGAGGTGGTTGAGGCATCGTGCGCCGTCGCTTCGCGCTCGGCAGCGAGGTCGGTCTCGATCTGGCGCCGTTCGCCCGGACCAAGCCACCTTGCCGACGCCGGCGAGTCGGCGACCAGTTTCAGGGCGAGCAATCCGAGCACCAGCGAGGGGACAGCCTCGATCAGGAACATCCACCGCCAGCCCTGCAGGCCCATGAGGCCGTGCATCGCCTGGATGATTCCGCCGGACAGCGGGGCGCCGATCATTCCCGCCAGGGGTACGGCTCCCACGAAGAGTGCCACCATCTTGGCCCGGCGCACCGATGGGAACCAGTAGCTCAGGTAGAGGATGACGCCCGGGTAGAACCCGGCCTCGGCGGCGCCGAGCAGGAACCGCAAGACGTAGAACTGCCACGGCGCGCCCACGAAGGCGAACGCCGCGGAGATGATGGCCCAGAGAATCATGATGCGTGCGATCGTGCGTCGGGCGCCGATGCGCATCATCACGAGGTTGCTCGGCACCTCGAAGACGAGGTAACCGATGAAGAACAGGCCCGCACCGAGGCCGTAAGCGGCGTTGGACAAGCCCAGGTCGTCTTGCATGTTGAGTTTGGCGAACCCGACATTGATGCGATCGAGGTATGCCGCGATGTAGCACAGCATCAGGAACGGCATGAGGTGCAGCGCGACACGCCGGTAGATCGCTGTGGGATCAGGACGAGAGGCGACTGCGATGGTTTCGGGCTCCATCATGGGGTCCTCGGAATTTCATCAGGTGGTCAACGGCGGTCATGAGATTTCGAAGATTGCTTCGACTTCGACGGCCATCCGCGATGGGAGCGAACTCGCACCGGTGGCTATGCGGGCGTGCTTGCCGCGTTCGCCGAAGATCTCGACGAAAAGGTCGGATGCTCCGTTCAGGACCGTCGCGTGCTCGGCGAAATCCGGCCCACTTTGAACTACACCGGCGACGCGGACGACGCGTGCGATACGCGAGAGGTCTCCCGCACAGGCATTGGCGAGGTGGCTCACGATGTTGAGCGCACAGAGCTTCGCCGCTTCCTGCCCGTCGGCGACGCTGAGATCGGTGCCGACTCGGCCGGCGTAGCGGAGTTCGCCGTTCCAGCGGGGGCCTTGGCCCGAGACGAACAGATAAGCCCCGGTATGTGCCACCGGCACGTAGTTGCCTCGTGGCACGCTGACCGTTGGCAGCTCGATGCCCAATGCAGCGAGTCGATGGTCTGCGTCGTCTTCATTTTTCACTTCAGCTGCCTCCAATCCCCGCTGTCGCCCTGCCAATTGACCGAATGGCCGAGGGTGCGCAGCATCGAAGAGCGAAGCGCACGCAGCAGGCCTTCCCACTCGGTGGCCGGGATGCCGTCGACAGCAGGCTCGGGCGCCATGAACATCCCGTCGACGCCACCCGAGGCCACGCACGCCTCGATGCTCCGGATCTCCAACTCGGGTTCGTGAAAGACTGTTGGGTTTTCCAGGAGGGCCGCTAAGGATGCGATGACGCCGGTGGCGCCCCAGTTGGATACGTTCGAGATTACGAGCCAGTCGGCGGCGTTGACGGCAGCGACTCCGCCGCGGCCGGGGATGCCGGTGTCAGCCGCCTTGGGAGAGAACGACGGCAGAGCATCGGCGACCACGCCCATGCCGAGCTCGTTACCGCCGTCACCGATGCCGATGAACGGAATGCCCTGCGACCGGCCTTGCCGAAACAGGTAATCGAGGTCAGCGACCAGGCCGTCGAGGGGCCTTCCGCCGAGTCCGTGGTAAAGCCCCTTTGCGTTCTCGCCCGGTCTTTCGATGGAAATCATCAGGCTCGGCTGCGTGCGGTCGAGCAGTTCATCCGAGACTCGATGGCACGCGGCGTCATCCTTCGGCACTGTCCGGATGTAGACCGGTCGCAGGTACTCGATCGGCTCGATCTTGCCCGACTCCGGGAAGGGCATGGGACACAAGCCCGCGCCACGAGCCGTCGCGATCATCATCTCTTCCCAGTCCTCGTCGATGACGATGACCGACTCGGTTCGCAGCCCGAGAAACAGGGCCCGTGCCAGCATGGCCGCACCGACGGGCCCGTCGGTCTCCGGCGCGCCGCCCCCTTCGGGAAACCCGGTGGCGATGAGGACAGGCCCGCCGCCCTGGCGGACCTTGGAAACGATGATTTCAGCAGCGCCCATGCAGACCGGCCCTGGCTGCCGCTGTTGTAGTGCCGCGTGCAAATTGCGAATCAACCCCACCCCGGTGTAATCGACCATCATGAAATCGTCGATCGTTGCTGCCACGCGCTGGTAGGTGGAAGAACTGCTTTCCAACATCGGACCTCCTGGTTTTGGTTAGTGGGGCGGTCAGGAGAATGCGGACTGGAACATGTCCGCATCGACATTGCCGCCACTGAGCACCGTCACGACGGTCTTGCCGGACACGTCCAACTTCCCCGCGAGGAGGGCGGCGAGGGGTGCGGCGCCTCCGGGCTCCGCCACGAGCTTGAGCGTCTCGAAAGCCACCCGCATCGCTCGGCGAACTTCGGTGTCGCTGACCGTGAGGCCACCAGTGAGAAGGCGGTGGTTGACGGAGAACGTGAGTTCTCCTGGCGTGGGCACGTGGAGCGAGTCGCAGATCGACTGCGCCCCCGGTTCGTTCCGCACACGTGCGCCTGCGGCAAGGGAACGTGCGTGGTCGTCGAAGCCTTCAGGTTCGACCGCGAATACCTGTGCATCAGGCAGGGTCGTGCGCACAGCGGTTGCCACGCCGGCGATCAGCCCTCCGCCGCTCGCACTGGCGAGTACGGCGTCGGGCTTTAGACCGGCCTCGCGCGCCTGGGCGAGGAGTTCGAGTCCGACCGTTCCCTGACCGGCCATGATCTCCGGATCGTCATAAGGCGGAACGATGACCGCGTTCGTCCGGTCGGCGATCTCCCTGCCGAGTGCCTCTCGATCCTCGGTTTGCCGGTCGTAAAGCCGGACCTCGGCCCCGTAGCTCTTGGCGCCGTCGACCTTCGCCCGGGGTGCGTCCAAGGGCATGAGGATGGTGGCCGGCACGCCCAGTTCCGCACATACGGCCGAGATCGCCAGCGCGTGATTCCCGGACGACCAGGCGACGATTCCGCCGGACCGCTCGTGCGGCGCGAGTTGCAGCGCGCGATTGCAAGCCCCACGAAACTTGAACGAGCCCGTCTTCTGCAACGACTCGGCTTTGACCAGAACTCGTGCGCCGACCAGTGCGTTGAGGGCCGCGCTCTCCAGCAGCGGCGTTTCGATGATTCGTTCTCGAATTCGATCATGTGCAGCGGTAATCGCTTCGAAAGGCAGCGTAAAACCGCTGGCATCCTGGTGTTGCTTGAAGGTCATACCGGATCGCAATCGCTCGAAGTTGAGATTGCCGAAACTAAACCACCCTGGATTTATTCGGTCAAGAAGAAGTTTTTGATAAATATTAATAAGCGATCTTTATCAATAATGACTTAGTGCTCGATGGCGGCAAGTGCCGGCGGCGGCTTCGTGGAAGCAAAACTTGCCCACCCTTGACAGTGCGGGGCGGGCATTCGTAGCCTCTGTTCGCATCTTACGAAAGGTGTTCGTATATGTCAAACGGTTCTCGAACGTCCAGCACGGTCGCGACGGCGTTGCGCCTGCTCAAGCTGCTCGCCGAGAATCCCGAGGGCATCGGGATCAGCGACATCGCCCGACGTCTGGGCATCGGGAAGAGCAGCGCGCACCTGCTCGTCTCGACCCTTGTGCAGCAAGATTTCGCGTTGCGGAATGACGAGAGCCTCTACGTCTTGGGGATCACCGCGTTCGAGGTCGGCTCGGCCGTACCAGACGCAGCCCGGTTCGGGGGTGAACTTCTGGCGCCCATGCGGGAACTCGCCGATATTTCGGGAGAAGCGGTCTCGCTGGCGATCCCGCGCAACCGCGACGCGGTCATCGTGCAGCGCTTCGAAACCAAGCACGTGCTGCGGGCGGAGATCGGGATCGGCACACGGATGCCACTGGTCAGCTGTGCGTCGGGAAAGGTGCTGCTCGCAGCTATGTCCGAGGCAGAGATAGACAATCTTTATCCAGACGAGGAGCTGCCCCGCGTCACCCGGCACACGCTGCGTTCGAAAGCTTCGCTAAAGGCGACGGTGCTCCCGGTCGTCCGGGAGCACCGGTATGCCTTGACCGAAGGGGAGTACGCCGAAGGGATCACCGGAGTCGCTGCCGGGATAGCCGACGCGAGCGGAGCGCTCGTCGCCGCGCTCAGCGTGGCCGGCCCCAGCAGCCGCTTTCACCCAGCGGAATGGGTGGATCCTCTTCTCACAGCCGCAGACGCCATGACTGCCCTCCTCGCCTCTCGCCGCTAGTCGGCCCTGCCCAAAACCAGTCATTCATCGGATTAGGGGTACAGCTCGAATGGAAGTCATCGCAGGAATTGATGTCGGCGGCACCTTCACCGACGTCGTGTTGCACGACAGCGAGAGTGGTGAGCTCCGGATCGCAAAGGTCTTCTCCACAGCCGGGCAGCAAGCTGAGGGCCTGCTCACCGGCCTCGGACAGCTCGGTACCCCGATCGAACAACTCGACGTGATCGTGCATGGCACGACTGTCGCGACGAACGCTGTTCTGGAACGCAAGGGTGACCGGTGCGCACTCGTCACGACACGTGGTTTCCGCGATGTTCTCGAGCTTCGCCGTCGTGACCGCCCAACCACGTACGGACTGACCAGCGGGTACACGCCCATCGTCCCGCGCAGCCGGTCGTTCGAGATCGATGAGCGCATCGACGCGGAAGGCTGTGTCGAGGTCGCGCTCGAGGACGAGGGCATCCGCCGACTCGCCGACGAGCTGCGGGCCGCGGCGGTTGAGAGCGTCGCAGTATGCCTGCTCAACAGCTACGCGAATCCGGTGCACGAGCAGCAGTTGGTCGCCGCCCTAGCTGAATTGTTGCCCGGTGTCGCACTCAGCGCGTCGCATGAGATCTGCCCGGAGGCCGGTGAGTTCGAGCGAGCCAACACCAGTGCAGTGAACGCGTTCGTGCGAGCCACGATGAGCCGGTACCTGGACACTGTGCAGGAGCGCCTGGAATCCCAGGGCTTCAAGCACGAAGTACAGGTCATGCAGTCCAACGGAGGCTTGATTCCGGCTCGCCGCGCCGGCCAGTTCGCGGTACGGACCCTGCTTTCCGGGCCGGCCGCTGGCACGGTGGGCGCGGCAGCGTTCGGCGCTGCCGCAGGGCTCGACGACGTCATCTCTTGCGACATGGGCGGCACCAGCTTCGACGTCGCGTTGATCCCCGGCGGTGATCCGGCCATCACCGCCGAGAAGAGTATCGACTACGGCGTGCCGATCAAGCTGCCGATGATCGACATCACCACGATCGCAGCCGGCGGGGGATCGATCGCCTCCCTTGACCGCGCCGGGATTCTGCAGGTCGGACCGGAGAGCGCAGGCTCGCACCCGGGCCCCGCGTGCTACGGCCGTGGCGGTACCCGCCCAACAGTCACCGACGCCAACATCGTGCTTGGCCGCATCGCTGCCAAGCAGCAGTTGGGGACTCAAGAGGGCTTCATGCTCGACGCGACGGCTGCCGAGAACGCCATCCGCGACCACATCGCCGAGCCGCTCGGGATCACCGTTAAAGCTGCGGCCTTGGCCATCGTCCGGATCGCCAACGAGAAGATGGCGCGCGCCATTCGAACCGTCAGCGTTGACAAGGGTTACGACCCACGCAAGTTCGCGCTCGTCGGATTCGGCGGGGCAGGCCCGATGCATATCGTCGAGCTGGCCCGGACGGTGGGTGCCCGCACCGTGCTGATCCCACCTCTTCCGGGGGCGCTGAGCGCATACGGCTGCCTCATCGCGGACGCGAAATACGATTACGTGACTGCCGTGAACGCCACCGTCGACGGCGGCATGGAGCAGGAGGTGCAACGCAGCCTCGCGATGCACCGCACCACCGGCGAAAAGGTGCTGCACGCCGACGGGTTCGCCGAGAACGCAGTCTCCGTCGAGCATTTTGCGGAGATGAGCTTCAGCAAACAGATGTACTCCCTGCGCGTCCCACTCGGCGACAGGGAGACGGGGTGGACCGCGGAGCGGCTGAGCGAGTCGTTCCTCGCGCAGTACGCGACCACTTACGGCGGCCGAATTCCGTCACGCAGCATCAAACTCATCAATCTCCGGACTGTCGTCACCGGCGCGCGGTCCCTCGCGGCGCAGCGCGCCCGCACTCCTGCGCGAATCTCGGAGACCGCGAGCCGGGAGATCACCTTCGATGACCTGACGGTCCCCGTAGCCGTGCTGTCGCGGGATTCGTTGACACCCGGTCAGACCTTGGAAGGACCGCTTGTGCTCGAACAGACCGACTCCACGATCATCCTGCCGCCACGCACCACCGCCGTGGTCCACGACAACGGCTCCATCGTCGTGGAGGTGGCGCTGTGAACGACTCGGTGGACGCCCTGTCCTTGGCGGTCATCCGCGGCCGGCTCGAGCAGATCGCCGACGAGATGGACACCGTGTTCGAGCGGATGGCCTTCTCGCCGGTCATCTCCGACGCTTGGGACCGCGCCGACGGGATCTACTCGGCAACTGACGGCTCGATGATCGTGCAAGGCTCCCGTGGGCTCCCGATCTTCGTGGGCACCATGCAATACACCGTGGCGAGCGTGCTCTCGACCGTGCCGAAGCTGGCGCCTGGGGATACTTACCTGGTCAACGATCCCTTCGCCGGCGGCACGCACATCATGGACACGAAGATGGTGCGGCCGTTCTTCTACCACGGCGAACTGTTCGCAATGCTCGCCAACACCGGGCACTGGCCCGATCTCGGCGGCCGGGTTCCCGGCGGCTTCGCGGCGGAGGCGAGCGACTGCTATCAGGAGGGCCTGCGAATTCCGCCGGTACGGCTCTTCGAAGGCGCGGACTTGAACCGCGACATCCTCGCGATCCTTCAGGCCAACTCGAGGTTGCCAGACGACGTCCTCGGAGATGTCGACGCCCAGGCGACCGCGCTGCGCGCCGGCGAGGAGCGGCTGACCGAACTGCTCGACGAGTACGGACCCGATCTGGTTTCCGAGGTGATCGCGACACTGCGTGAGCGTTCGGCCGTGCAGATGCGCTCCCACATCAACGACATTCCGGACGGCACGTACCGGTTCACCGAGGAGATGGACAACGACGGCATCGTCGATCAGGTGCTGCGCGTCGCGGTCGAACTGACTGTGACCGGCGACGAAATGACCATCGACTTCAGCCGGTCGTCGCCGCCGTGCGAAGGGCCGATGAACTCGGTGTACGCGGCCACCGTGTCGAGCTCGATCGTCGCGATCAAGCACATCTTCCCAGACATCCCGATCAATTCGGGCATTTTCGAGCCTCTCACGTTCGTGATTCCAGAAACGGTCTTCCTCAACGCCAAGCCACCCCGCCCGGTGGCCGGCTGCGCGGCGGAGACGAGCCAGCGGATCATCACGGCAGTCATGGGGGCTTTGGCCGAGGCGGCGCCGGACCGCGTCCCGGCAGGTTCGTCGGCGACGTCCAACAATCTGTCGATCGGTGGGATCGATGAGGATGGCACGCCGTTCGTGATGTACGTGTTCCTCGGCGGTGGGTACGGCGGCCACGCAGCCGGCGACGGACTGTCCAACGGTTGCTCACTGATGAGCATCGGCCTCGTCCAGTCCATCGAAACCCTCGAACAGCGATACCCCATTCGGGTGCGGCAGTACTCGCTGCGCGATGGGTCGTCCGGGCAGGGCCGATTCCGGGGCGGACTCGGCGTGCACTTCGAGTTCGAGTACGCCGCAGAGACTGGCCGTGCGAGCCTTCTCGGCGACCAGGCCAAGACTGCTCCGGTCGGCCGAGCCGGCGGCGGCCCCGGAGCGACATCGGCCCCCTGGTTCCGCCTTGGCGGCCAGACGGTAACGCTACCGATGATCAGCAAGGGTGAGAACATCTCGATCCGCCGGGGCGACGTTATCTGCATGCGCACCCCGGGAGGTGGTGGCTACGGCGATCCCGCAGAGCGGCCCGGCCACGAGGTAAACGCGGACATCGAGAGCGGCTATCTCACGTCGGCCACTTCACCGCCTGTTGAGTGATCCGCCAACACATCCCACTCAGCCATAGGGAGACGCAATGTCCATTGGCAAGGAAAGTGCCTTGCGCGACAACGGGATTCGCCGAGCTATTACGGGGAGCCTGGTCGGTACCTCCCTGGAGTGGTACGACTACTTCCTCTACGGGACGGCTGCCGCGCTGGTCTTCAACAAGGTCTTCTTCCCGTCATTCGAGCCGCTCACCGGCACGCTGCTTGCTTTCCTGACGTTCGCGGTTGGATTTGTGACACGACCGGTCGGTGCTGTCATTGCGGGCCACTTCGGCGACCGCATTGGACGGAAGAAAGTCCTGCTCGTCACGATCGTGGTGATGGGCGTGGCGACCGTCGCGATCGGGCTGCTACCCAGTTATGCGACCGTGGGGGTCACCGCACCGATTCTGCTCGTCGTGATCCGGGTCGTCCAAGGACTGGCGCTGGGCGGCGAATGGGGCGGCGGCGCCCTGATGATCGCCGAGCATGCCCCAACCAGCCAGCGGGGATTCCTGACCAGCTTCGTGCAGGTCGGTGCATCGATCGGCAACCTGCTCAGCACCGCGGTGCTATTCGTGATGTCCGCACTGCTGACCCAAGATGCCTTCCTCGCTTGGGGCTGGCGTGTACCGTTCCTCCTGTCGGCAGTTGTCGTTGTTGTCGGCATCTACATCCGGCTGAAGGTCAATGAGACACCCACTTTCAGTTCCCTCAAGGGTGATGCTCAGGTCAGCCGCTCACCCGTCCTGGACCTGCTTCGTCGGCAGCCGTTCGACATCCTCCGGGTAGTCGGCATCCGTGCGGGCGCTGACATCGTGTATTACCTGCTCATCACGTTCCTGCTGACCCCCGCTGCTGGCGGCGATGATCGGTGCAAGCATGCAACTCGTCACCTACCCGGCCTTCGCCGCGCTCAGCGATCGCTACGGTCGGCGACCTGTCACCCTGGTCGGCGCCATCGGTTCGATCGCCTGGATGCCTTTCGTGTTCCCGTTGGTCGATACGAAGTCCACAGTGCTCATCGTCGTCGCCGTGCTCGGCGGGCTCCTCTTCCACTCAGCGATGTACGGAGTGCAGGCAGTGTGGATCTGCGAGTTGTTCGAAGCCAGCCACCGTTACAGCGGAGCGTCGCTCGGCTACCAACTGGCCGGCATCGTGGGCGGCAGCCTGGCACCGACGATCGCCGTCGGGCTGCTGCAGATCTCCAACTCGACGATCCCGGTTGTCATTTATGTGTGCGTCGCCGTCGCGATCGTGGCGGTTGCGGCCATGCTCACCCGGGAAACCCGCGGGGCGGACATGGATCAAGAGGCAGGCACGGCCAACGACGGCGCTGCCAGACCAGCGGCGAGCAGCGTAACAGACTGACACTGTGCTGATGCCCGAACAAGTCTGCCCAGGCAATGATTCTGCGGTTCGGCCGAACAGACCCGTGTTGGCGATCGACCCAAACCATCGACGACCGCCAATGATCAGATCGATTCACAAGGACTAGCACATGGCCAGCCCAAACCCATTGCGCGCGCTCGACGAAGTGTGGCGCGATACGTACTATCGACGAACGGCCCGTTCTCGCAAGGCAAACGAAGCGGCGGAAAAGTTTGTTGCAAAAGGGCAGCGAGCCCGTTTCAACTCTGGAATGCCTTACCCGGTGTACATCGAACGTGGTGCGGGATCCCACTTTACCGACCTGGACGGCAACGACTTCCTGGACTGCAACGCCGGCTGGAACGCGGCCTTCCTGGGACGTGGTAACCCAACGGTTTCCGCGACGGTGCAGGAAGCTATGGCGAAGCTCGGTGCGCCCGGCGGGGCGATGCACCCTTCGCTCATCCGTGATGAGTTCGCGGAACTGCTGTGCGAGCGGGTACCCGGCGCAGAACGGGTCATCTTCGCCCCTTCCGGATCGGAAGCCAACACCTACGCGCTCCGGCTCGCACGCTCCTTTACCGGGAAGCAAAAAGTAATCCGGATGGCGGGTGGATTCCACGGCCAGCACGATGCTCTGCTAGGTGCCCAGTCTTCCAAAGCGGGAACGGCGTCGACAGCTCAGGACAACGTCATCACGGTCCCGTTCAACGACCTCGACGCAGCCAGGTCAGCGTTGGCCGAGCATGCGGGTTCCGTCGCAGCGCTGATCACCGAACCCATGATGACTATCCCGGGTGCCGTTCACCAGCGCGACCAGTTCCTGGCGGGACTGAGGGCGGCGACCAGGCAACACCATGTCGTGTTCGTTCTTGATGAGGTAATCACTGGGTGCAGGTTCGCCGTCGGCGGGGCGAGTGAGTTCTACGACTTTGCGGCCCCGGACCTCACTGTGATGGGAAAAATGCTCGGTGGTGGGCTTCCTACGGCCGCAGTCGTCGGCCGCGCCGACATCATCGAGCAGCCGATCAGTGCTTCCAACACCCACGCCCAGAACCCAGTCACTCTCGCCGCCGCCGTCGCGGCCATGCGCGTGACAGAGGCTGACGGCTACGCCCGCGTGGCGAAGATGGGAGATCGCCTTCGCCGCGAACTGCGGGCAGTGACCGACGAGTTGACAACCCCGGTGCAGGTTACCGGTGACGGTCCTTGCGTCGGAATTCACTTCGTCGACGAGGAGGTGGTTGACTTCGCGACCGCCGAACGGGCCGATCACTCGTTGTGGCAGCTGCTTTGCCTTGGCATCGCAAGTCACGGACTGGGGCTCAGCAGCCGCACATTCGGCCCAACACTCGCATGGACCGAGTCTGATCTGGACGTTGCGGTCAAGGGATTCTCGTCGACGCTGGAGGCGATATCGACCGCCTGCGCGAGCAATTGATGGAGAGGTGAAAGTTCATGTCCAGAAGCTTCCGTCAGGAGATCAACGCACCGGGAGTCCCAGCACCGCGTGGACATTTCTCGCACGCCGTCGTCGTCAACGATCTGGTCTACGTTTCCGGACTGCTTGCACTGAATGATCGCGGGAAGATCAAGGACCCTGGTGACGCTCGAGCGCAAGCCGCAACGATCTTCGACTCGCTGGAGGCAATCTTGGCCGCCGCCGAAACCAGCCCGGAAATGCTGATCAAGTTGACTACCTACGTGACCCGCATCGAAGATCGTTCGGTGCTCAACGCGCTACGAAACGAGCGCTGGCCCGGCATTCGCGCTGCCAGCACGCTCGTCGAGGTCAGCAATCTGGCCGGCGATGGTGCGGCGGTCGAGATCGACGCTGTTGCCGCGCGACGCGGGCAAGGCTGATGGCACGGGCCTGATCGTTCTCGAGACGCACGACCAGTGAGGCTGGCTCGTGTTCGTTTACCGTTAAATGGAAGATGATTACAAAGGTGTCAAATCACTCAGAAGACGCGGCCAGTCTGACCGAACGTGCGAGGAACGTATTGCCGGGAGGTATCACCCGGTCCACGGTCTACGTTCCGCCGCACCCCCCTTATGCAGCTACAGGTTCCGGTGCTCTAGTTCAGGACGTTTCGGGACATGTGCTTGTCGACTGCAACAACAATTACACCTCATTGATTCATGGACATTCTTCTCGCCAGGAGATTGTTGAGGCGGCGGTATCGGCTACCCGCAGCGGAACGGCATTCGGGTTGCCGACTCGGCATGAGGTCGATTTCGCCGAATACTTGGCCGCTCGTACCGGCGTCGAGAAGTGGCGTTTTTGCAACTCCGGGACGGAAGCGGTGCTCATGATGTTGCGTGCCGCTCGAGCCTTCACGCAACGCGACACGATCATTCGTTTCGCCGGCAGTTACCACGGTACGGGCGACGAGGTCGTTGACCCGAAGGCCGCTGGCGTGCCGAAGTGGGTCGAAGAGTCAGTTCTGGTGGTCCCGCAGGGTGACCTGGACGCGCTCAAGGACGCCCTTCGAGAGCACGGCAATAGGGTCGCCGCAGTCCTGATCGACCTCATGCCGAACAGGGCAGGGCTGAACCCCGCGACACGTGAGTTCGTGCAAGAGCTTCGTGCGCTGACGCGGCGCTACGGCGTGCTCCTGGCGATCGACGAGGTCATCAGCTTTCGATTGAGTTGGGGAGGATTCCACCAACACTACGGTGTTGAGCCGGACCTGATCTCTACCGGCAAGATCATCGGCGGCGGATTCCCCGTGGGAGCCGTAGGCGGCAAGGCCGGGTTCCTCAGAGAATTTGACCCTGCCAGAGCTGGTGCGGTCATGTGGGGCGGCACGTTCTCCGCCAACCCCGTGACAATGGTCGCCGGGCTCACCGCGCTTCGGCTTTTCGATCAGGACGCGATCTCTGCACTCAACGCCAAGGGCGAGAGCATGAGAGGCGATCTCGAAGCTGCTGGCGTTCGTGTCAACGGCTTCGGGTCGCTACTTCGGATCATGACATCAGATACGAAGGCGCTGTGGTGGTCCCTTTACGAGCGTGGCGTGCTGGCCGGCTCCAACGGGCTGCTTGCTCTTTCGACAGCAATGAATGACAAGCATCTGAGCCACGTCATTGAGGCAGTCGCTGAAGGTGCGCGGAATGTGGGGGATACCGGCACACCGGAGCAATGATGCGGCTCGGAGTCTGGAGTTGGCGTTGTCCGTGACGGCCACTCCGGCTCTCGGGGCCTGTGATTCGGGTCTGAAGCGGGTGGAAGTGCCTGTCCTGTAGAGGAAAATTGTTCTCTGAGAGAAGATCCTTTCCGGGCAGGGAGGCACTTCCGGGGTGAAGGGTCCCGCAGGGCTGCCCGCGATCGTGGTGACCGGCGATGGTGCGGGGGTGGTCTCCCAATAACCCTCCGTGCGGTGTCGAGCACGTCGGCGAAGGCGCGACGAGGTCGGTCGGGGCTAGGTCGTGTCGGTGAGCCCAGCCAGGGTCAAGCCTTTGGCCGAGATTCGGGTTGCTTCCGCCACGTGCTTGGCCAGCACGCTGATGAGCAGTGCTGGGCCCCCTGCCAACGGGAGTAGGCAACTACCCGGGGCCAGTAGTTGTGCTGGTACGTCATGCGTGGCGCCGTGCCACCACAGGTCGGGGCGGACGAGCAGGGTTTGTTGCAGGACTTGCGCTCCAGCGGTGATGGCAGGCCCCATGCTGCCGGGGACCTCGTCTCCGAGGGCAGTTTCCTGGTCCCACAACGGTTTTCCGTTGAGCGTGACCCTGATGTGGGAGCGGGCTATGGCCGGGAGCCTGCCGTGCAGGCCCAGCGCCAGTGTCTCCCGGTAGATGAGGCTGGCGCCATCGCGGAGTTCAATGCTGGTGGTGGTGTGGTGACGACTACCTCCGCCGTAGATGGTGGGTTGCGGTGCCCACAGGAGACGTCCGCCGGTATCGACATGGATCTGCGTTGCGATATGGGAGGGATGCTGGTCGGAGGAGGGCAGCGCGATGGCGGCTGCGGCACTGCCGAACTCCAGGACCGCACCGCGTCCCACATCGACGTCGACGGTGTAGTGGTCACCGCCCAGCGGTCCGGCGCAGGAGCCGCTCATGAGCACCCGGAGTGGCGCGGTGTCGGCCCGGCCCACCTGCTGGAGGTGGTAAGGGGGTTCTCCGAACATCTCGGTTGGCACGGTCAGGCCCCGTTTTCCCTGCCGGACGGTGAGGCGGGCCCGCGCACGAATGCCGGTTCGCCCCACGGTAGGAGCAGCGGAGCGGGTCATGATCGTCCGGAACGGGCTGGTTGCCGCCCGTCCAGCAGATGCCGAATCCAGTCGACCACGTGCGAGGCAGCCGGATCCTGCTGCAGGGAGTTCATGACCGTTGGGCGGCCTTCCCTTCTGGCTTGGCCGTCATGGATCATGCGGGCGGGATCGGCACCCACGTAGGGCGCCAGGTCGACCTTGTTGATGACGAGCAGGTCTGCGCTGGTGACCCCCAGACCGCCTTTGCGGGGAACGTCGTCGCCGCCGGCAACATCGAGTACGAAGATCCAGGCGTCCACCAGCCCCCGGCTGAAGGTCATGGTGAGATTGTCGCCGCCGCTTTCGATGAGTAGCAGGTCCAGGGGCTCGCCGTCTTGGGCCCGTGCTTTCCTTGCCAACTGTTCGGCGGCTTCCAGATTGGCGGAGATGTCGTCGCGTACGGCGCTGTGGGGGCACGCCCCCGTCTCCACGGCGACGATGCGTTCGGGTGGGAGTGCGCCCCGGTTCTTGAGGTAATCGGCGTCCTCGGTGGTGTAGATGTCATTGGTCACGACACCCAGTCGCAGCCGTTCCCGTAGCTGTTCACAGATCGCGGCCACCAGTGCGGTCTTGCCGACTCCGACCGGGCCGCCGATGCCCACCCACAGGCCTCGTTCGGCTGGGTCTCCCGGTGGGGCCGCGACAGAAGCGCTGAGCGTTCCACCACCCCAGTGCAGATTATGGTCGTCGTCACGATGCAAAGAGATGCACCTCCAGGGTGGCGTGTTGTTCGGCGTAGACCTCAAGCAAGGGTGCGGCCCCAGACGGCAGCGTTCCGGCGGCGACGAGCATGGCCGCGTTGTCGGCGACGGCATCCGCCGCCCCCGACAGTTCCGCCAGCACCCCGGAGACTTGGAACGGGTCCAGGCCCAGGAGCCGGAGAGCGGCTGTGGCCGGAGTGGTGATGGAGTCGACTGCCGCCAGCAGCGCTGCCTCGCGCGGGGTGAGTTCGGCCGCAGCCGACAGGCATCCCAGGACCACTGGGTGGTGCGGACCGTCTGGCGTTCTTGCGGCGGCAGCCAGCCGCTCGGACCACCACAGGTGCCGTGCTGTGCGCAGCATCTGCCGGCCAAGCCGCCGGGAGATGGACCGCAGCGCCGGCGAAGGCGTGCGGGCATCCGCCTCGGCGTCCAGGTGCGCAAGGTCAGCGCCGCTGGCGGCGGCTGCGGCCAGTCCCGCCGCAGTGCTGCCGGTGGTGTGCAGCCGGCCCCGGCAGAACTCCCGCAGTTCGTCAATGGTGCGCACCACTCCGGTCGCGACCGCCGTCTCGACTCCGCCTGAGTGCGCGTGGCCACCGGTAGGCAGCCGACCATCAGCCAGCAGAAGCGCTGCTGCGTGCAGGATGGGCATGCGACCGCTCCTAGAACAGGGAGTACCGTTGCGTCATCGGAATATGTTTCGGTGGTGTTGCTGGCGCCGGATACTCCTGGTCGTCGATGGTCACGATGTAGGAGTCCTCGGTGTTCTCCTGCTTGTTCCCGACGTGAATCGTGGGCAGGGCAGCGTTTTTCTTCATGTTCTTCTTGTTCAGTTCACCCGTTGGTTTGATCGGCACCCACGGCGTTTCGGTTCGGAGGGTGGCTTTGCTGGATTCCGCCACCGGAGACACGAAAACGCGCGTGCACGAGGTCACCGCCTTGCCCGAGCTGCCCCAGTTGGTGCGTCCCCAGAAGGGCTCCGGCTGTGACACGGATGCGTTCGGGTCACCACACACTGCCCAGACCTGAACTCCGGCCTGCAACACCATCTCGGCGCGGACTCCGAAAAACCGCGGATCCCACAGCACCAGATCCGCGTACTTGCCGACCTCAATGGACCCGATGTCGTCGTCCATGCCTTGGGCGATGGCCGGATTGATGGTGTACTTGGCGATGTAGCGCTTGGCACGCTCGTTGTCGTGGCGCATGTCCATGTCGCCAGCCTGATCCCGGTCCGGGAATTGCCCCTGCATCGTGTCGGCCCAGTACTGCTTCATCACGTGAGCCGTCTGCCAGGTGCGCATCACCAGTTCCCCGACACGTCCCATAGCCAGCGCGTCGGAACTGGTGATGGACAGCGCTCCGAGATCGTGCAGCACGTTTTCCGCGAAGATGGTGTGCCGCCGGACCCGGCTTTCGGCAAAGGCGATGTCGTTTGGGTCTCGCGAGTTCAGATGGTGCGCAAGGATCACCATCCACTTGGCCTCGGCGGCGGTGTTCCTCGTCAATGGCAGGGTCGGATTCGTCGATGCCGGAAGCACTTTGTCCATCGATGCCAACTGCAGGATATCGGGAGCGTGTCCGCCGCCGGATCCCTCGGTATGAAAGCTGTGAATGCTGCGTCCACTGTTTCTGATGACCTGCGCTGTGCTTTCGTAGAACCCGGCCTCGTTGAGGGTGTCGGAATGCAGTGACACCTGCAGTCCGAACTCGTTCGCTGCGGCGAGCGCGTCTCTGAGAGCTACCGGGGTCGCCCCCCAGTCTTCGTGGATCTTCAGGCCGCAGGCACCCGCCTTGGCTTGGCTTTCCAGCGCCTTCCACGCTTGTTGGCCGCCGCCTGCGCTGCCTTTCCCGTGCAGGCCGATATTGAGCGGCACGGTGTCCATCGCCTTGATCGCCTGTTGGATGTTCCAGGCACCAGGGGTTGCGGTCGTTGCCAGACTGCCGGTGGCCATTCCCGTGCCGCCACCAACGCAGGTGGTGATACCACCGTTGAGCGCGTGCGCGGCCAGCTCAGGCAGCAGGAAGTGCACGTGCGTGTCGATCGCTCCGGCCGTGAGGATCTTTCCGTTGCCGGCGATGATCTCGGTCTCCGGGCCGATCACGAGATCGTTCACCGGGTCATTCGTGTGGGTACTGACCGGAAGGTCTGCGGCCCGCACATCGCTCATGCACTGGGGATTGCCTGCTTTTCCGATGGCGTAAATCTTGCCGTCCCGCAGCGCCACGTCCGCCTTGACGATGCCCCACCAGTCCAGGATCAGCGCGCCGGTGATGACCGTGTCCGGGGTGCCGCGCTCACGGGACGAGGAGGCTTGGCCCATCGACTCGCGGATGACTTTGCCGCCACCGAACACCACCTCGTTGCCGCTGCCGTGCTGGCCCCGGCTGTAGTCCTCCTCAACCTCGATGCAGATGTCGGTGTCGGCCAGCCGGACTTGGTCGCCCTTCGTGGGGCCGAAGCTCTCGCAGTAGACTTGCCGGTCAATCGTCCTGACCGTGGTCGCGAGCGGGACGGGTTGATCCGTCCCGTGCAGCCGCTTCAGGGAGGCGGGAAACTCCCGCGAATCACGCCCGGTTTCCGCACTCATCACGCGTCTCCCCTGGCAGTGTCCGAACCGCGCACGGGCTCCTGACCAACCGAAGCCGACTGAGAGGTTTCGACGTCGTCCGAGTCTTGCCCCTGCTCCGGGTACCAGACCCAGTTCTTGAGGTTTCCTCGCGTGCTCAGCCCGGTTACCGTCCCGTCCCCGGCGAGCGCTACGAGGGGCACCTCATAGGTACATCCCGGTTCGAACCGCCACGCCGTCCCCGCCCGGATATCGAGCCGGTATCCGACGGTCAGTTTCCGTTTTTCTTCCTCGCTGACCGGATCCCCGTCTGCGCCAGCAAGAACCGCGAGACCGTCTGGCCCGGTCACCGCTGGCCCGACGTTCGCCGAGGCGTCGGACTCGGTGTTGGCGTAACCGGAGTTGGCCTCGTAGAAGTGGAAGTGCGACCCTACCTGAATGGCGCGGGTTGCGAAGTTCTTGACCCACACCGTGCGCCGCCACGGCATACCCTCCGGCAGGGGCGGCGGCGGGACGGGTTCGTCGTTGAAGGAAACGGGCTCGTCACCGGGGATCACTTGGCCGGGAACCATGCTCACACCGCCACCTCGTCCTGCTGGATCGGCTTTTGCAGCACGACCATCTTGGTGCCATCCGGGAATGTCGCTTCGACGGCGAGGTCACGCATCATTTCGGGCACCCCTTCCATGCATTCGCTGTGCCGTACCACCTTGGTTGCGCTGTCCATGAGTTGCGGAACGTCCTGACGGCCGGCCCGGGCTTCTTCCAGAATGTAAGCAGTGATGATCGCCATCGCCTCGGGATAGTTGAGCTGAACCCCTTGGGAACGCCGCGTGCGGGCAAGGTCGGCGGCAACATGCACCAGCAACATTTCACGATCTCTCGGGGACAAACGCATGGAAGGCGCCTCCGCTCGAATCTGGTTCAGGCGCACGCGCGGACGCGTGCTGCACTTCAGGAATGAACAATCAGCTTGTCGGGACTTGCTCCCTGCAAGCTGAGCAACACTCACGGGTACGGCTCAAAGCGCCGACACCAGCCCTGTGCAGTGCCGGTTTGCCTACATAGGAACTGCGGGGAGACACCACCACCACCGTCCGCATCCGGTGCCTCATGGCAACGGTGGCGTGAAGATCGCATGCGGTCGCGAAATGGCCGCAGGAATTGACTTCGCGAGAGCCGACACATGCCGCTTAAGGGGAGTCGCGACCCGGAATGACAGTGATGGGTGCGACAAGCAGAGTGTCGGGAGCCGTTTCGTACTCGGGTGTGGTGCAGTCCTTCTGCGGGGTAAGGCCGCAACACTCAGGGCGTTCGATGGCACAGTGCGACCCTAGAGCAAGAGGCGGCAGCCCTTGCCTCGGCAGAAGCATGAAAGATCAACCCATTCGGGTGGTTACATGCTGCGACGGGCTTCTCGGAGTGGGGGTATGGCGTGCCCGCCAACCAACAGCATCGGGCACCGCGATTTACCCTGAACCGGTACGCGGATGTCGTTGTCAGTCAACGACTTCCATATCGTCGCGTGATGGTCGAAGGTCTTGCGCCGGACGATCCGCGGAAAGCGCATCGAGCTGGTGTTGCCGCCAGGCCGTGCGGCGTACCCGGTTTCCCGGGTGCCTGCGGATAGATGACAAGCCGGCGGCGTAATCTAATTCTCACGCCGGGAGATGCGTGCCTCGCAACAGGAATTCCATAGTGGGCATTGGTTATTCTTTGATTTCCGGTGGTTGGGTTGGACATTTCCCATCGGCGCGCGGCTGGTGCTCGCCAGCGCCGCTCAACGATTGACGGCGTGAGGTGCACGCTGAACAAGTCGGCGACGCCGACCGGCGGCAGGTCGGTGACAGCGTGGATCAACGCGGTGTTGCGGGCTTGGCGGTTGTCCATGCCGCACTGCACGAGGTCTTCGCCGAGTGCTCTGTCTTCGTTGCTTAGTCGCGTTCCGCGTCAACCGGCCATACGACGTGATTGGGACTCTGCGTTCGCGTGCTGCCTGCACGACGTCGTGGATTCCTTGAAGGGCATCGGGTGAATCTTCGAAGCCTTGCCGATCAGTTTGTCGAACCGGCGGCGTTCGCCGGCTTTACCTTGCGCTCGCGGTAGTAGGTGGCGGGAAGTACGACTTCGAGCGAGTCGCCCACATCGGGTATCGCTCGGACGAAAGCCCGATCGGCACCGCGAGCTAGGCAACCCCCCCCGGTGAGTCCTTCGCGGTACGCGGACAGCTCGGCCTCCAGTGCGTCGCGGACGAGGGGAGCGCTCGCGGCCTGTGAGATTCGAGTGCCCGGCGATTCCGATTCGCGGCAATGCCGACCCCGACAATCGTGACGGGCACTGATGAACAGGCGAGGACCGAACGAATCCGGGTTGCCAGCGGTTCGCTACACGCTGGGTCGTAGCTTGTAGCGGATGGGCAGGTGTTTGAGGCCACCGATGAAGTTGGTGGCGAACAGTTCGGCCTTGCCGGCGAGCTGGACGCTGTCCAGCCGGGGGAGCAGCTCGGCAAAGAACGCGCGGGCTTCCATCTTCGCCAGCGCCGCGCCGAGGCAGTAGTGGACACCGAAGCCGAAGGCCAGGTGCCGGTTTGGCGTGCGGCGGATGTCGAAGCGGAACGGTTCTTCGAACAGGTCCTCGTCGCGGTTAGCTGAAGGGTAGGACAACAGCACGGAGTCACCCTTGCGGATGGTGGTCCCACGCAGCACGTAGTCCTCGGTGGCCGTGCGCAGGAAGCACTTGATCGGTGTGACCCATCGGATCATTTCGTCGACCGCGGTAGGCAGGAGGGTGAGGTCGTCCTGGAGTTGCCGCAGCTGCTGGGGGTTCTCGATCAGGGCCTGCAGGCCGCCCGCGATCGACGCGCTCGTGGTGTCGTGGCCCGCGGTGGCGATCAGGATGTAGTAGGAGGCCGCGTCGAACTCGGACAGCAATGCACCGTCGAGCCGGGCGTTGGCGATGGCCGAGGCGAGGTCGGTGGTGGGGGTGGCCCGGCGGGCGGCCGTGAGCTCGTTGAAGTAGGTGAGCAGCTCCTGCTGGACGGCGACGAAGCCCTCCGCCCCTCGGCCGCCGTTGATCTCCTGGTCGGCGTTCCCCAACAGCTCCTTGGCCAGCGAGAGCACCCTCGGGAAGTCCGATCTGGGCAAGCCGAGCAGGGAGAGGATGACGTCCAGCGGGTAGTGCACGGCGATGTCGGTGACGAAGTCGCATTCGCCGTCGAATTCGAGCATCCGGTCGACGTACTGCCGGGCGAGCTCGGTGACGCGGGTCTCCAAATGACGCAGCGCGCCGGGTCCGAACCAGTCGGTGCCGATGGCCCGGACCTGCCGGTGCTCGGCACCGTCCATCGACACCAGCGTGCGGAAGTTCGTGCCCTGTGCGGCTGTCCGCTTCTCCATCGCGTCGGGGACCAGAATCGGGCGGGGCGCGTTGCGGAACAGGTCGGGCTGACGCTCGATCTCCATCACGTCGGCGTGCCGGGTGATCGCCCAGAACGGGCGGTAGCCCGGCGCCTCGACCCAGTGCACGGGAGCTTCGCGCCGTAGTAGTGCCAGCGCTTTGTGTATTCGGTCGTCGTTCGCGTAGGCGGCTGGGTCGGCCAACGTCCGGCCCGCGCCCATTAATTTGATGTTCACGCCAGGGCACCCTGCCTCGTGTCGATGGCGACCCGGGACTTTACCGCGTCAATGCCGCGCGCGGAAGGCCGGATTGTGACCAGGGTGACATCTTGCCTTTTTGTTCAGAATTCTCTAGTTAAAAAGGGCAGCTTTAGATTCTTCGGTCGTGCTGTCACGGGAGGCGACCGGTGTGTCGATGTTAGGGTCGCTCCGTCGTGTGTGGACACTCCATACTGGATGTGGCAATGCGCAGAGTTCGTAGTGCGGGAGCCATTTGATGGCATCACTTGAGCCTTCAGTTCCAGCACAGCCGATAGCCGTCGTCGGATTGTCCTGCCGATTACCGCAAGCCGCGGACCCCCGCGGATTCTGGGATCTGCTCACCCGTGGCGTGAGCGCGATCACCAGCGTTCCGCAAGATCGTTGGGACCTGGCCGCACGTTTCGACGAGGAGCTTTCCGGGCGGGGGAGCCTGGGGTCGGGCCGTGGTGGTTTCCTCACCGAGGTCGACCAGTTCGACGCCGCCTTCTTCGGGATCTCCCCTCGTGAAGCCGCCGAACTCGACCCCCGGCAGCGGCTCACGCTGGAGCTGGGCTGGGAAGCGTTGGAAGACGCCGGGATCGTGCCGGGTGCGCTGCGCGGTGAACGGGTCGCCGTGTTCGTGGGCGCGATGGGGGACGACTACGCCACGCTGAGCTTCGCCGACGGCGGCTCCCAGATCGGTCACTACACGGCGACCGGTGTGCAGCGGAGCATGATCGCCAACCGGTTGTCGTACGTGCTCGGTGTGCACGGCCCGAGCTTCGTCGTCGACTCCGGTCAGTCATCCTCCCTGGTTGCGGTTCACCTCGCCGTGGAGAGCCTGCGCCGCGGCGAGTCTTCGGCCGCCCTGGTCGGCGGGGTCACCCTGAACCTGGCTGCGGAGAGCATGGCGGCCACGGCCAGGTTCGGCGCGCTTTCGCCCGACGGGCTCTGCTTCACTTTCGATGCACGCGCGAACGGCTACGCACGCGGTGAAGGCGGCGGTTTCGCCGTCCTCAAGCCGCTGCACCTCGCGCTCGGCGATGGCGACGACATCTACTGCGTGATCCGCGGGACCGCCATGAACAACGACGGTGGCGGCGATGGGCTCACCGTCCCGAACGAGCGCGCCCAGCAGGCGGTGCTCGCGGAGGCGTACCGGCGAGCGGGAGTGGACCCGGCCGAGGTCCAGTACGTCGAGCTGCACGGCACCGGCACGAAGGTGGGTGACCCGATCGAGGCTGCCGCGCTCGGCGCGGTGCTGGGCGCCGGACGCTCCGCCGGTAACCCGCTCCTGGTCGGCTCGGCGAAGACCAACGTCGGGCATCTGGAGGGCGCGGCCGGGATCGTCGGACTGCTCAAGGCCGCGCTCGCCGTCAAACACCGCCGGCTCCCGGCGAGCCTCAACTTCGAGCATCCGAACCCCGCCATCCGCTTCGACGACTGGAACCTGCAGGTCGTGCGGTCGTCGCAGCAATGGCCGGAGTGCAACGGGCCAGTGCTAGCCGGGGTGTCCTCGTTCGGGATGGGCGGCACCAACTGCCATGTCGTGCTGTCCGGTGCGCCCGGGCCGGTGCGGGAGCCCGGTCACGACACCGCCGAACCCGCTGAGGTCGTGTGGACGCTTTCGGCGAAGACATCCGCGGCGCTGCGCGCACAGACCACGGCGCTGATCGGGCACGTCGAGGCTCATCCGGACTTCCGGCCCGCTGACCTCGCCTTTTCACTCGCGACCAAGCGAACCGCGTTCCAGCACCGCGTCGCGGTCGTCGGCGCCGACCGCGACGCACTGCTGGCCCGGCTACGGCCCTTCGCCCGCGGCGAGTACGCGGCCGACGTGGTCGAGGGAACCGTTCTCGCCCAGCCCAAGGTCGCGTTTCTGTTCGCGGGCCAAGGCGGACAGCGGGCCGGTATGGGCCGTGAGCTGCACGCTCGGTTCCCAGTGTTCGCTGCGGCCTTCGACGCCGTGTGTGCGCGGGTCGGTCTGGACGTGCTCTCCGCCGACGACGAGACGCTGGCGCGGACCGAAGTTACCCAGCCCGCCTTGTTCGCGCTCGAGGTCGCACTGTTCCGGCTGCTCGAGTCCTGGGGGATCACGCCAGACTTCGTGGTGGGGCATTCGATCGGCGAAATCGCCGCCGCGCACGTCAGCGGTGTGCTGTCGCTCGACGATGCTTGCCGCATGGTGGTGGCGCGCGGCCGCTTGATGCAGGCACTGCCCACCGGCGGCGCCATGATCGCCGTCCAGGCCTCTGAAGCCGAGGTAGTAACGCTGCTCGACGAGCAGCCAGCGGTGTCGCTGGCGGCGGTCAACGGCCCTTCATCGGTGGTGCTCGCGGGAGCCGTCGCGGACGTCGAGCAGGTCGCTGCCACCTTGGCCGCCGCAGGGCGCTGGACCCGTCGGTTGCGGGTCAGCCACGCGTTCCACTCGGCGTTGATGGCCCCGATGCTTCACGAGTTCCGTCAGGTCGTGGCCGGGTTGACGTTCGGCGAGACGTCGATTCCGATGGTGTCGACGCTGACCGGTCAACCAGCCGACGAGCTCTGGCGGACCCCCAGCTACTGGGTGCGGCATGCGCGCGGCACAGTGCGGTTCGCGGACGCGGTCAAGACACTCCGCGCCGATGGCACCGGACTGTTCGTCGAACTCGGGCCGGACGGGGTGCTGTCGGCGCTCACCAGGGACATCGTCGAAGAAGACCCTGCCGACGCGGTGGTCGCGGTTCCCTTGCTGCGTGCGGCCGACAGCGAAGCGACCACGGCGCTGACCGCGCTGGCACAGCTGCATGTTCGCGGTGTCAGCCCGGAGTGGACGGCCTTGTTAGGCGACCGCGGCCGCGTGCCGTTGCCGACCTACGCCTTCCAGCGGGAGAGCCATTGGCTGCAGGGTCGCGAGCCCGCTCCGGTGCGGACTGTGGAGAACCCGGTCGAGTCGTCCCGCTGGACCGGGGGCGCCCTCGAACTGGTGCGTACCCGCCTGGCGACCGTGCTCGGTTACGCCTCGCCCGGCGGGATCGAGTCCGCTGAGACGTTCCGTGAGCTCGGCCTGAATTCGGTCACCGCGGTCGAGTTCCGCACCGCCCTGGCAACCACGACCGGCCTGCGCCTGCCCACCGGCCTCATCTACTCCTACCCAACTCCGGGCGACCTCGCCCGTTACCTCGATGCCGAGCTCTCGGGCGCGGCGGACCCCGCGAGCCCGGCCTGGCGCGACACTCCCAGCGCCGAAGATCCCGTGGCGATCGTCGCGATGGGCTGCCGTTTTCCGGGCGGAGTGAGCTCACCTGAGGAACTCTGGGACCTGCTGGCCGAAGGCCGTGAAGCGCTCGGCGATTTCCCGCTCGACCGGGGCTGGCAGCCCGATCCCGCGTACCCGGCTGTCGGCGGTTTCCTTCCTGGGATGGCGGAGTTCGACGCGGCCTTCTTTGGAATCTCACCGCGCGAGGCGACCGGGATGGACCCCCAGCAGCGACTTCTGCTGGAGGTGGCCTGGGAGACCTTGGAGCGGGCCGGGATCCTCCCGGAGTCGCTGCGCGGCACCCGGACCGGCGTGTTCGCCGGCTTGGGCCACAACGGGTACGCGGGCAGCGCCGAGACGGGCAGCGTCACCAGCGTCGCCTCTGGCCGCGTCGCCTACGTCTTCGGCCTCGAAGGCCCGGCTGTCACGGTCGACACGGCGTGCTCGTCGTCGCTGGTCGCGCTGCACCTCGCCGCGCAGGCTGTGCGGTCCGGAGAGTGTGAGCTGGCGCTGGCCGGCGGGGTCACGCTCATGGCGACCCCGGAGATCTTCGCTGACTTCGCCCGGCAGCAGGGCCTCGCCGAGGACGGCCGTTGCAAGGCGTTCTCCGCCGGCGCGGACGGCACCGGTTTCGCCGAAGGCGTCGGCCTGCTCCTCGTGGAGCGTCTAAGCGACGCGCGTCGTAACCGGCACCCGGTGCTGGCCGTGGTGCGCGGCACCGCGATCAACTCCGACGGCGCGTCCAATGGCCTGACCGCGCCCAATGGGCTTTCCCAGCAGAAGGTGATCCGTCAGGCACTGCTCTCCGCCGGACTGGCGGCCACCGATATTGACGTCGTCGAGGCACACGGCACAGGTACGCGTCTGGGCGACCCGATCGAAGCCGAGGCCCTGCTGGCGACCTACGGCCGGGATCGCGCGGACCGGCCGGTGCGACTGGGTTCGGTGAAGTCGAACCTCGGGCACACCCAGGCCGCGGCCGGGGTCGCCGGGGTCATCAAGATGGTTCTTTCGATGCGCCACGGTGTCCTCCCGCGCACCCTGCATGCGGACGAGCCGTCGCCGTTCATCGACTGGTCTGGCGGGTCGGTCTCGCTGCTGACCGAAAGCGTCCAGTGGCCGGACACGGGCCGTCCGCGGCGGGCCGCGGTGTCCTCGTTCGGGATCAGCGGCACAAACGCGCACGCCGTCTTGGAACAAGCTCCCGTCATGAACTTCGCCGAGCAGCCGGTTTCGGACGGAGAGCAAGGTGTCACGGCATGGGTACTGTCGGCGAGAACCCAGGCAGGAGTCCGTGCGCAGGCGGCCCGATTGCTGTCCCACCTGGACGAAAACGCGTCGCTGCGACTTTCCGACATCGGTTGTTCGCTGGCCACCTCGCGGACATCCTTCGCACACCGCGCCGCGGTGGTCGGCGGCGACCGCGCCGGGCTGATCGCCGCGCTCAGTGCCCTCGCTCAGGGTGCCCCGGCGGCCGGAGTGGTCGAAGGTATGGCACGCGAGGGCGCCAGAATGGCGCTCCTGTTCGGCGGCCAGGAAAGTCAGCGCCTAGGCGTGGGGCAGGAGCTGCACGCTCGGTTCCCGGTATTCGCCGAGGCCTTCGACGCCGTCGCCGCCCACCTGGGAACGGCACTGCCCGGTGACACAAACTCGTTGGCGCGCAACGGCTTCACCCAACCCGCGTTGTTCGCGTTGGAAGTCGCCTTGTTCAGGTTGCTGGAGTCGTGGGGGATCGCGCCGGATTTCGTGGCAGGTCATTCGATCGGTGAGATCGCGGCCGCCCACGTCTGTGGTGTGCTGTCTCTCGAGGACGCTTGCGTGCTGGTGGCCGCCCGTGACCGGTTGATGCGGGCGTTGCCGCCGGGTGGCGTGGCGGAGACGGTTGCGGACTCGGAGGAGGAGATTTCGCCGTTACCGGAGGGCGTTTCGCTGGATCCGGTACCGGACGAGTTCCGCACGATCGTCGAAGGTCTCGAGTTCGGACGGCCGTCGATCACAGCGGTGTCTGCGGTGACCGGTGCGGTGGTGACCGACGAGTGGAGCACGCCGGAGTACTGGGTGCGCCAGGCGCGGGAGGCGGTGCGGTTCGCCGACAGCCTGCACGCTCTCGAAGCGGCCGGTGTCACGACGTTCGTCGAGCTGGGATCGGACGGCGTGCTATCGGACATGGTCCGGGACGCCCTCGTCGACGCGGTGGCCGTTCCGGTGCTGCGCGAGGACCGGGGCGAGGAAGAGGCCGTGGTCAGCGCGCTGTCCTGGCTGCACATCGTCGGCGTGCCTGTGGCGTGGCATGCTTTCTTCGCCGGCTGCCACCGCGTCGACCTACCGACCTACGCCTTTCAGCGCGAGCGCTACTGGGCAAGGCAGTCTCACGACGTAGTTTCGCTGGGGCTGCGGTCTGCGGGGCACCCGCTGCTCGGTGCCGGGGTGGAACTGCCCGAAAGCGGCGGGTACGTGTTCACCGGCACCCTGTCGGTGGGGTCGCTGCCGTGGCTGGCCGACCATGTCGTCGGTGGTTCGGTGCTGTTGCCGGGTACCGCATTCCTGGAGCTGGCCGTCCTAGCCGGCGACGAGACCGGGTGCGATCGGGTCGAGGAACTCGTTCTGGAAGCGCCACTGATCTTCACCGGGCCGGACGAGGTCGGGGTGCAGGTCGTGGTCGGTGGTGCCGAAGCCGCGGGCGGCCGGTCGGTCGGGGTGTACTCGCGGTCCGGGATCGACGGACCGTGGGTTCGCCACGCCACCGGAGTGCTGGGCGTGCGCGGTGCGACGACGGCCGAGGCTGTGGAATGGCCTCCAGCCGGAGCCGTACCCGTGAACCTGGAACGGTTCTACGAGGATTGTGCCGAGGACGGGTTCGACTACGGCCCGGCGTTCCAGGGGCTGAAAGCGGTGTGGCGGCGAGGCGACGAGGTCTTTGCCGAGATCGCCGCCGCGACTGACTCGGACGCCTACCGACTGCATCCCGCGCTGCTCGATCCGGTGGTGCAGGCGACCAGATTCCTCGGTATCGACGAGCCAGGAGTCGGGCGGGTGCCGTTCTCCTGGAGCGGGTTTTCCCTGTATGCCGTCGGCGCTTCGGCGGCCAGGGTCCGGCTGGTCCGGAGCGGGGCGGACACGGTGTCGTTCACCCTCGCAGACGCCTCCGGTCTGCCAGTGGCTTCCGCCGAATCCCTCAGCCTGCGGCGAATATCGCTGGTCGACGTTTCCGGTGCGCGTGGCGCCCTGTTCAGGCTTGACTGGGCGCCGCTGGCCGGCCCTCTCGGAGACGGGGCCTTCGTCGAGCTGGATGCCCTCGAGACCGACGCACCGGTGCCCGCCACGGTCGTGGCCAGAGTGCTCGCCCCGACCATCACCTCGACGCCCGTGGCGGTACGCGAGGCAACCACCGCTGTGCTGGATCTGCTTCAGAACTGGCTGGGGGACAACCGGTTCGAGGACTCCCGATTGGCCGTGGTGACCAGGCACGCCGACCGAGACCCCGCGCTCGGCGCCGTCCGAGGTCTGGTGCGATCGGCGCAGTCGGAACACCCGGGCCGGTTCGTGCTGGTCGACCTCGACGACGAACCCGCGTCCGAGGGCGCGTTGTCATTGGCGTTGGCCTCCGGTGAGCCCCAGCTCACGGTGCGGGCGGGAGAGGTCTTCGTCGGCCGCTTGGCACGGTTCGCCGTTCCGCCCGCTGCGCGGCCGTGGAACGCCGATGACCACGTGCTGATTACCGGTGGGACCGGGGGCCTAGGTGCACTGCTGGCCCGCCACCTGGTGACCGGACGTGGTGTGCGGCGCTTGTTGCTGCTCAGCCGCCGCGGTGAGGCCGCCGACGGTGCGACCGAGCTGGTCGCGGAGATGACCGCGCTCGGTGCCGCCGTCCGCGTCGTGGCCTGCGACGTCGCCGACCGTGGCGCGTTGGCTGAGGTGCTCGGGTCGGTTCCGGTTGAGCATCCGCTGACAGCGGTGATCCACGCTGCGGGGGTGCTCGATGACGGTGTGCTCAGCGCGCTGAATCCGGAGCGGTTCGACGCGGTGCTGGGGCCGAAGGCCGACGCCGCCTGGCATCTGCACGAGCTCACACAGGGTATGGACCTGTCCGCGTTCGTCGTTTTCTCCTCTGTGGCCGGGATCTTCGGCAACCCCGGGCAGAGCAACTACGCCGCCGCGAACGGTGCACTGGACGCGTTGACCGGCTATCGGCGTTCGCTCGGGCTCCCCGCGCTGTCACTGGCCTGGGGCGCCTGGGAGCTGCCGGGCAGGGCACGCGAGGGCATGTCGTCGCAGGCGCACCGGCGGCGGATGGCGCGCGCCGGACTGTTACCGCTTTCCGCCGAGCTGGGACTGTCGCTGTTCGACGTGCTGGTCGGTTCGGCCGAAGGAACCGTCGTGCCGGTCCCGCTGGACTTCGCGCGGCTGCGGAGTTCCGGCGAGATCCCACTTGTGCTGCGAGGCCTGGTAAGCGGGACTGTGCGCCGAGCCACCGCGAGCGCGATGGCGACGACGCTGGCCGGGCAGCTCCGCGAGTTGCCCGACGGCGAGCGCGGTGACGCCGTCGTGGCGCTGGTGCGCGACCGGATCGCCGCTGTGCTGGGTCACACTGGTGCGGACGCGATCGACCCCGCGCTGCCCTTTATCGAACTGGGTGTTGACTCCCTGGCGTCGATCGAGCTGCGCACCGTGTTGGCGACGGCGACGGGGGTCCGGCTGCCCGCGACGCTGGCGTTCGATTATCCGACACCGCTTGGGCGGGGCGTCCGCGCCGGGCCGGGGTGTCCTCGTTCGGGATCAGTGGCACCAACGCCCACGTGATCATCGAAACCACCCCCCCAACCGAACCAAACGAACCAAACGAACCGGCCGAACCAATCGAAGCAGCCGACGCCGAAAGAGTCGAAGAAGCGGAAGAAGCGGTTGAGGCGGTTGAGGCGGTGTCTGTTGTGGTGCCGTGGGTTTTGTCGGGTAGGTCGCCGCGGGCGGTGTGGGAGCAGGCGGGGCGGTTGGTGTCGTTTGTGGATGGGCATGATCTGTTGGATGTGGGTTTTTCGTTGGCTACGACGCGGGCGGTGTTCGAGCATCGTGCGGTGGTGGTCGGTGACCGGCGGGCTTTGGTGGCGGGGTTGGAGGCGTTGGCCGGGGGTGGGGATGGCCCGGAGTTGGTGGTGGGTGTGGCGGGGATGGCGGGCAAGGTGGTTTTCGTGTTCCCGGGGCAGGGGTCGCAGTGGGTGGGGATGGCTGGTGGGTTGCTGGGTTCGTCCCGGGTGTTCGCGGACTCGATGGCGGAGTGTGCGGCGGTGTTGTCGGAGTTCACCGACTGGTGGTTGTTCGACGTGCTCGATGATGAGGTGGCGCTGGCCCGGGTTGATGTGTTGCAGCCGGTGTTGTGGGCGGTGATGGTGTCGTTGGCGGCGTTGTGGCGGTCTTTTGGTGTGGTTCCGGACGCGGTGGTCGGGCATTCCCAGGGTGAGATCGCCGCGGCGTGTGTGGCCGGGGCGTTGTCGTTGCGGGACGGGGCCCGGGTGGTCGCGTTGCGCAGCCGTGCCCTGCGGGCACTGGCCGGGCAGGATGGCACGGCGTCGGTGCACTCTCCGGCCGACTCTGGGGCGCATTCGGTTCAGGTGGAGTCGATTCGCGACGAGATCCTGCGAGACCTCGCGGGGATCACTCCGGCCGACGCGCGAATTCCGCTGTATTCCACCGTCACCGGTGACGTGCTCGACACCACTGGCATGGATGCCGGCTACTGGTACCGCAATCTGCGTGAGACCGTCCGGTTCCAGCAGACCACCGAGACGCTGCTCGCCCAGAAGTTCGGTGTGTTCGTGGAGGTGAGTCCCCATCCGGTACTGACGGCTGGGATCACCGAAACCGCCGGGGACCGCGCGCTGGTGGCTATGACGCTGAGACGCGGTGAGGGCGGATTCGAGCGGTTCCTGCGGTCGGCGGCCGAACTGTTCGTGCACGGCCTGGCCGTCGACTGGACTCCGGCGTTCGCCGGGGCACGCCGGGTGCGACTGCCGACGTACGCATTCCAGCGTGAGCGGTATTGGCCAGACGTGGCGGAACCACGGGAAAACGCGGTCGCGCTCGGCTTGGCCGCGTCGGAACACCCGCTGATCGGCGCCGGGGTGGAGCTGCCCGGATCGGATGGGCTCCTGTTCACCGGTCTCCTGTCACTGCGTGCACAACCCTGGCTCGCCGATCACACAGTGGCGGGCTCGACGTTGTTCCCCGGTACGGGTTTCGTGGAACTTGCGATTCAGGCCGGAGAAAAGGCCGGCTGTGACCGCGTTGACGAACTGACCCTCGAAGCGTCGCTGGTGCTGCCCGAGAACGACGGTGTGCAAGTGCAGGTCGCCCTCGGCGGACCGGACGAAACCGGCAGGCGCGTGGTGACCTTCCACTCTCGCGCCACGCCTGAGGCGCCGTGGGTCCGGCATGCCACCGGGGTGCTGAGCCCCGGCACGCCCGCGCCGGATCCCGAGATCGGGGTGTGGCCCCCAGCCGGGGCCGAACCAGTGTCCCTCAACGGGTTCTACGCCGAACTCTGCGATAGCGGCTTCACTTACGGCCCCGTGTTCCAAGGACTCAGAGCGCTGTGGCGACGCGGTGACGAAGTCTTCGCCGAAGTCGCTCTGACCGAGGACCCGACCGGTTTCGGCTTGCACCCTGCGTTGCTGGACGCGGCGCTGCACGCGAGCGTGCCCGCAGTCGGTGGCGGACGTCTGCCGTTCTCGTGGAACGGCGTATCGTTCTACGCCACCGGCGCTACGGAACTTCGCGTGCGACTCACCCCAACGGCGTCGGACAGCGTGTCCTTGTCGCTCTTCGATTCCAGGGGCGCGGTCGTCGCCTCGGTCGAGTCCTTGGTACTGCGTCAGGTCTCGCCGGACGACCTGGCTCGGACCGATGCTGATCCGTTGTTCCGCACGGAATGGGTGCCGCTGACCTCGTTGTCGGCCACCGAAGACTGGGCCGAGCTCGGACCGGACGGCATCGATGCCCTGACCGGCGAGATCCCGGCCTCGGTGCTCGTCCGGGTCGATTCCGGTGCGTCCGAGCGTGCCACCACCACGCTGGCCCTGGCACAGACCCAGCTGTGGCTGGCGGATGAGCGGTTCGCCGAGTCACGGTTGGTGTTCGTGACTCGCGGAGCCGGGCTCGACGTCGGCCAGGCAGCCGTGCAGGGGCTGGTGCGTACGGCCTGTACGGAACATCCAAGCCGGTTCGCCCTGATCGACCTCGACGATACAACCGCATCGGCCGCCGCACTGCCGAGCGCCTTGGCCTCCGGCGAGCCGGAGCTGGTCATCCGGGACGGCCAGGTCGGAGTCGCCAGACTGGCGACGGTCTCGGTCTCCTCGGAAAGCGGCGATTCGCCGTGGGACGCCAACGGAACAGTGCTCATCACCGGCGGCACCGGCGGGCTGGGCGCGCTGCTGGCCCGGCATCTCGTGGCGGAGCGCGGTGTGCGGAACCTGCTGCTGCTCAGCCGCCGAGGCCCGGATGCCGAGGGCGTGGCGGAGTTGGTGGCCGACATGACCGCGCACGGAGCCGACGTCCGCGTGGTGGCCTGCGATGCTTCGGATCCCGGGGAACTCGCCGGAGTCTTGGCGTCGGTCCCCGTCGAACACCCGTTGACGGCGGTCGTGCACGCCGCCGGGGTGCTCGACGACGGTGTCCTCGGCTCGCTGAACCCCGAGCGCTTCGACACCGTGATGCGGCCGAAGATCGACGCCGCCCGGAACCTGGACGAACAGACCCATGACCTCGCGGCGTTCATCCTGTTCTCTTCGGCCGCCGGGGTGCTCGGTACCCCCGGCCAGGCCAACTATGCCGCCGCGAACGCGGCTCTCGACGCGCTGGCCGCCCGTCGGCGGTCGCGCGGGTTGCCCGCGTTGTCGATCGCGTGGGGCCTGTGGGAGCAGCGCGGCACGATGACCGCGCACCTCGGTGAGCTGGACCTCCGGCGCATAGAGCGCTCCGGGATGCCGCCGCTGTCGAACGAACAGGGGCTCGCCTTGTTCGACCGGGCCGTCGACACGGTCACCGACGCGACGGTCGTGGCCATGCGATTCGATGCGCATGCCCTGCGCGGCGCGGGAGAGATCCCGCCGATCCTGCGTGGTCTGGTGCGCGGGGCTTCCCGGCGCTCTGCGGCCACGGGCGCGGGGAACGCGGATACCCTGAGGACACGGTTGGCCCGGCTGCCTGAAGGCGAGCGGGACGGCGTGCTGCTCGACCTGGTGCGGACTCAGGTCGCTGGGGTGCTCGGTTACGCCACCGCCGAGCCGATCACGGTGACCCATGCGCTCACCGACCTTGGCTTCGACTCGCTGACTGCGGTCGAGCTTAGGAACCGGCTGACCGCCGAGACCGGGCTGCGGCTGCCCGCGACGCTGGTGTTCGATTACCCGACGGTGCCTTTGCTGGCGGAGTTTTTGTTGTCTGAGTTGATGGGTGGGGGCTCTTCGGGAGTGGTGGCCACGGCCCCGCTCGCGCAGGTGTCGGATGATCCGGTTGTGATTGTGGGTATGGCGTGTCGTTATCCGGGTGGTGTTGGTTCGCCGGAGGATTTGTGGGATCTGGTGTGTTCGGGTGGGGATGGTATTTCGGGGTTTCCGGTTGATCGTGGGTGGGATGTCGAGGGTTTGTATGACCCTGATCCGGGGAAGGTGGGGACTTCGTATACGCGTGAGGGTGGGTTTTTGTATGAGGCGGCTGATTTCGATTCCGGGTTTTTCGGGATTAGGCGTTGGCGACGGATCCGCAGCAGCGGTTGTTGCTGGAGACGTCGTGGGAGGCGTTCGAGCGTGCGGGGATCGTTCCGGCGTCGTTGCGGGGGAGTCGGGGTGGTGTGTTCGTCGGTTCGATGTATCACGATTATTCGTCTTCGTCGTTGGTGAGTTTCCCTGCGGATGTTGAGGGTTATCTGGGTATCGGTAATGCGGGTGGTGTGGTGTCGGGGCGGTTGGCTTATCAGTTTGGGTTTGAGGGGCCGGCGGTGACGGTGGATACGGCGTGTTCGTCGTCGTTGGTGGCGTTGCATCTTATGGGTTGACCGCGCCGAATGGTCCGTCGCAGCAGCGGGTGATCCGGCAGGCGCTGGCGGCGTCAGGCTTGTCCACTTCGGATGTCGATGTGGTGGACGCGCACGGCACGGGTACGAGGTTGGGTGATCCGATCGAGGCGCAGGCGTTGCTGGCCACGTATGGGCAGGAGCGGGATGTGCCGTTGTTGCTGGGTTCGGTGAAGTCGAATATCGGGCATACCCAGGCGGCGGCGGGGGTGGCGGGGATCATCAAGATGGTCATGGCGATGCGGCATGGGGTGGTGCCCCGGACGTTGCATGTGGATCAGCCGTCTTCGCATGTGGACTGGGCTGGTGGCGCGGTGGAGTTGGTGACCGAGTCGGTGTCCTGGCCGCAGGCGGGGCGTCCGCGCCGGGCCGGGGTGTCCTCGTTCGGGATCAGTGGCACCAACGCCCACGTGATCATCGAGGTCCCGCCCGCAGCCGAACCAGCGGATGTGACCGAACCAGCGGATGTGACCGAGCCGGCCGATGTAGCCGATGTGGAAGCGGTTGAGGCGGTTGAGGCGGTGTCCACTGTGGTGCCGTGGGTTTTGTCGGGTAGGTCGCCGCGGGCGGTGTGGGAGCAGGCGGGGCGGTTGGTGTCGTTTGTGGATGGGCATGATCTGTTGGATGTGGGTTTTTCGTTGGCTACGACGCGGGCGGTGTTCGAGCATCGTGCGGTGGTGGTCGGTGACCGGCGGGCTTTGGTGGCGGGGTTGGAGGCGTTGGCCGGGGGTGGGGATGGCCCGGAGTTGGTGGTGGGTGTGGCGGGGATGGCGGGCAAGGTGGTTTTCGTGTTCCCGGGGCAGGGGTCGCAGTGGGTGGGGATGGCTGGTGGGTTGCTGGGTTCGTCCCGGGTGTTCGCGGACTCGATGGCGGAGTGTGCGGCGGTGTTGTCGGAGTTCACCGACTGGTGGTTGTTCGACGTGCTCGATGATGAGGTGGCGCTGGCCCGGGTTGATGTGTTGCAGCCGGTGTTGTGGGCGGTGATGGTGTCGTTGGCGGCGTTGTGGCGGTCTTTTGGTGTGGTTCCGGACGCGGTGGTCGGGCATTCCCAGGGTGAGATCGCCGCGGCGTGTGTGGCCGGGGCGTTGTCGTTGCGGGACGGGGCCCGGGTGGTCGCGTTGCGCAGTCGTGCCCTGCGGGCGTTGGCGGGGGGTGGTGGCATGGTGGCGGTGTCGTTGCCGGTGGCTGAGGTCGCCGGGTATGCGCGGCGGTATGGGGTGTCGGTGGCGGCGGTCAACAGTGCGTCGTCGGTGGTGGTCTCCGGTGAGGTGCCGGCGTTGGAGGGGTTGGCCGAGGAGTTGGGGGCGGCGGGGGTGCGGGTGCGTCGGGTGCCGGTGGATTATGGGTCGCATTCCGGTCAGGTCGACTCGATTCGTGAGCGGGTTCTGCGGGATCTCGCGGGGGTGTCCGCGGTGGCTGCGCGGGTTCCGTTGTATTCGACCGTTACCGGTGAGGTGCTGGATACCGCTGGCATGGATGCCGCGTATTGGTACCGGAATCTGCGTGAGACCGTCCGGTTCCAGCAGGCCACCGAGACCTTGCTGGGTGAGGGGTTCGGTGTGTTCGTGGAGGTCAGTCCTCACCCGGTGCTGACTCCCGCGATCACCGATACCGTCGGGGAGCGGACGTTGGTGGTCGGGTCGCTGCGTCGTGATCAGGGTGGCCTGGACCGGTTCCTGCGGTCGGTCGCGGAGTTGCATGTTCGTGGTGTGTCTGTGGATTGGGTGCCGGTGTTTCCTGGTGCGTGCCGGGTGGGTCTGCCGACGTATCCGTTCCAGCGTGACCGGTACTGGCCCGAAGCCGTGGCCGGTGCTGGTGCTGGTGATGTGACCGCGGCCGGGTTGGGTGTGGTGGATCATCCTCTGCTCGGTGCGGGGGTCGAGCTTCCTGGCACGGACGGGTATGTGTTCACTGGTCGTCTTTCGCTGCGGACTCATCCCTGGCTGGCCGATCACGCCGTGGCCGGGGCGGTGTTGTTTCCCGGGACCGGTTATGTCGAGCTCGCGGTCCGGGCGGGGGATCAGACGGGGTGTGACCATCTTGAGGAGCTCACCCTGGAGAAACCTTTGGTGTTTCCCGGCACGGGCGGGGTGCGGATCCAGGTCGCGGTGGAAAGCCCGGATGAGTCCGGGCGGCGTGTGTTCGGTGTTTACTCTCGCGCGGATGACGAGACCGAGACGGTCTGGGTCTGTCACGCGACCGGTGTGCTCCGCACCGGCACACCCACGACACTGCCCCAGCCCGAGCCGGGTGTTTGGCCCTGAACCGATCGACCTGGACGGTTTCTACCAGCGGCTGGCCGACGCGGACTTCGGTTACGGTCCCGCCTTCCAGGGACTGAGGGCCGCATGGCACTGCGGTGACGAGATCGCCGCCGAAACCGCCCTACCCGACACCATCGACCCACACGGATTCACCCTGCACCCAGCACTCCTCGACGCAGCCCTGCACCCGGCGTGGATCAACGGAGACGAGAGCGGCCGTCTCCCCTTCTCCTGGCGCGAGGTCGCCCTGCACGCCACGGGTGCTACGCACCTGCGGGTGCGACTGCGACGGACCGAAGTGGACACCGTGTCCCTGCGGCTGTTCGACCGGACCGGCCATCCGGTGGGTTCGGTGGACTCGTTGACAACCCGTCCTGTCGATGTCGGTGCGCTCTCGTCGGCTGGGACCGATGGACTGTTCCATGTGGACTGGGTGCCGGTGAGCGCCGAGCCTGCGGCGTCGGTGCTCGTGGTGGGCGGTGAGTTGGCAGGGTTCGATTCCTTCGCCGATCTCAAAGAACTGGGTGTCGCGATCGAAAGCGGCATGCCGACGCCGGAGGCCGTTCTCTTCCCGGTCGCAACAGGTGCGGTGGCGGTGCCCGATGCGGTGCGCGCGTTGACCGCCGACGTCCTCGGCGTCGTCCAGGACTGGTTGTCCGACTCCCGGTTCGCTGGGGTGCGAGCGGTGTTTGTGACTGCTGGTGCTGTCGACTGCGACGGACCGGCACGGACACCATCTCACTCACGCTGGCCGATCCCGCCGGGGCACCAGTGGCATCCATCGACGCACTAACCCTGCGCCCGGCCGACGGAGCGGCACGACGGGTTTGGGGGGCGCAAGAGTCGCTGTTCCGTCTCGAGTGGACGCCGGCGCTTGCCGCCGCGGTGGCCCCGGCGGGCTCCGTAGCCGTACTAGGCGATCTGGCGTTGCCGGGAGCGGAGTCCGTGCGCACCCTGGCGGACCTGGTCGCGGTGCCCGAAACGGTGGTCATCCCGCTCGTCGCCACTGCGGGCTCGACCGTGCCGGAGGCGGTCCGTGAGCTGACCACCCAAGTCCTGGACCTGATCCACATCTGGTTGTCCGACTCCCGGTTCGCTGGGGTGCGAGCGGTGTTTGTGACTGCTGGTGCTGTTCGTGGTGTGTCGGATCTTGCTGCTTCCGGGGTGTGGGGGTTGGTGCGTTCGGCGCAGGTGGAGCATCCGGGCAGGTTCGGGCTTGTCGATGTCGATGGGGATACCGTTTCTGCCGGGGCGATCGCGGTGGCCGTGGGCTCCGGTGAGCCGCAGGCCGGGGTTCGTGGTGGTGAGGTGCTCGCGGCCCGGTTGGCGCGGGTCCCGGCTGGTGACGGGCTGGTGCCTGCGGTGGGTGTTCCGTGGCGGTTGGATGCCGGTGGGCGTGGCACGGTGTTGATTACCGGTGGCACGGGTGGTTTGGGTGCGCTGCTGGCTCGTCATCTGGTCGTTGAGCATGGGGTGCGGCGTTTGTTGTTGGTCAGTCGCCGTGGTGGCGGGGCCGAGTTGGTCGCGGAGTTGGCCGCGTATGGCGCGGAGGTTGGTGTTGTCGCGTGTGATGTCGCCGATCTTGACGCGTTGGCTGGGGTGCTCGGGTCGGTTCCGGTGGAGCATCCGTTGACGGCGGTAGTTCATGCCGCTGGGGTGCTGGATGATGGTGTGATCGAGTCGTTGACTCCGGAACGCCTGGATGTCGTGTTACGGCCAAAGGTGGATGCGGCCTGGAATCTGCATGAGCTGACCCGCGATTGCGATCTTTCCGCGTTTGTGATGTTTTCCTCGGTTGCGGGGGTGTTCGGTGGTGCTGGGCAGGGTAATTACGCGGCGGCGAACACGTTTTTGGATGCGCTGGCCGAGTATCGTCAGAGTCTCGGGTTGCCGGGTCAGTCGCTCGCGTGGGGGATGTGGGATCAGCGCAGCGGGATGACCGGGCATCTTGGTGAAGCGGATCTTCGTCGGATGGCGCGTTCCGGGATGCCGCCGATGTCCACCGAGCAGGGCCTGGCGCTGTTCGACACGGCCACCGGCCTTGCCGATGCCGCCGTGGTCGTGACCCCACTGGATTTCCGCGCGCTCCGGAGCCAGCCGGAAATCCCGTCGGTCTTCACGGGGCTCGTCCGGCCTGCCTTCCGGCGGTCTGTTGCGCATGCCGGCGGACCGGGTGCGGAGACGTTGCGTGATCAGCTGGTCGTGCTCGACGCCGCGTCGCGTCGCGCGGCGGTGCTCGACGTGGTGT
>NZ_GL877878.1:3240906-3317524 GCF_000194155.1 Saccharopolyspora spinosa NRRL 18395 | reverse complement strand
TGGTCAGGCCGCCGTCGTGCTGGGACACGCCGACGGCGGTGTGGTCGGCGTGGAGCAGCGTTTCACCGAACTGGGCTTCGACTCGCTGACCGCGGTGGAATTGCGCAATCGCCTCAACACCTCGACCGGCCTGCGGCTTCCCCCGACGCTGGTCTTCGACTACCCGACCCCGACCGCGCTCGCCGACCGCTTGCTCGACGAGCTGCTGGGCGACGGTGACCAGGGCCGCGTGCCAACACGGACCAGCGCGTCGCCGTCCGACGACCCGATCGTGATCGTCGGCATGGCGTGCCGTTTCCCCGGCGGGGTCGAATCACCCGAGGACCTCTGGCGTCTTCTCGTGGCGGGTGCGGAGGCCCGCGGAGAGTTCCCCGTCGACCGCGGTTGGGACCTCGACGGCCTGTACGACCCGGACCCCGGCCATGTCGGCACGACGTACGCGCGTCATGGCGGTTTCCTCTACGACGCGGCCGAATTCGACGCAGGTTTCTTCGGGATTTCGCCGCGTGAGGCGATGGCGATGGACCCGCAGCAGCGGTTGCTGCTGGAGACCTCTTGGCAGGCCTTCGAACGCGCCGGGATAGACGTCGCCTCGATCAAGGGCAGCAATGCTGGTGTGTTCGTCGGTGCCACCCACACCGGCTACGCCGAGGCGCTGACCCGGATGCCCGCCGCCACCGAACTCCAAGGCCACATCGGCACCGGCAACACGGCGAGCGTCATGTCGGGCCGATTGGCCTACACCTTCGGTCTCGAAGGACCTGCGGTGACCGTCGACACGGCGTGCTCGTCTTCCCTGGTGGCACTCCATCTGGCGGTTCAGGCGCTAAGTTCAGGGGAGTGCGACCTAGCGCTGGTCGGCGGGGTGACCGTAATGGCGACGCCCGCGCTCTTCGTCGAGTTCAGCAGACAGCGCGGGCTCGCGCCGGACGGCCGGAGCAAGGCGTTCGCGGACGCCGCCGACGGCGTTGGCTGGTCCGAGGGTGTCGGCATGCTCGTGGTGGAGCGGCTGGCGAAGGCCCGCAGCCTCGGCCACGAAGTGCTCGCCGTCGTGCGCGGCACAGCGGTCAACCAAGACGGCGCGTCCAACGGCCTGACCGCCCCGAACGGCCCGTCACAGCAACGTGTCATCCGGCAGGCGCTGGCGACCGCGGCTCTGTCCACTCAGGACGTCGACGCGGTCGAAGCGCACGGCACCGGCACCACGCTCGGCGACCCGATCGAGGCACAGGCACTGCTGGCGACGTACGGCAGGGACCGTGTGGAGGGGCAGCCGCTGTGGCTCGGTTCGGTGAAGTCGAACATCGGGCACACCCAGTCCGCGGCCGGTGTGGCCGGGGTGATCAAGATGGTGATGGCGCTGCGAAACGGTGTTCTGCCGGAGACGTTGCACGTGGACACCCCGTCGACCAATGTGGACTGGGACAGCGGTGACGTCCGGTTGCTGACCGAGACCGTGGACTGGCCGGAGGTCGGCCGCGCGCGTCGCGGTGGGGTGTCCTCGTTCGGGATCAGCGGGACCAACGCGCACGCCATCTTGGAGCAGGCTCCGGCGGCGGCCCCTGTCACAGCGACACCGGTTCCCCGGCCCGTGGTGCTGCCGTGGGTGGTGTCCGGGAAGACGCCCGCGGCCGTCCGCGCGCAGGCCGCACGGCTCGCGGCCTACCTCAGGGAAACGACCGGTGTCACGGCTGCGGATGTCGCGATTTCCCTGGCCGCGCACCGGTCGGTGCTCGAGCACCGTGCGGTGCTCGTCGGCGAGAACTACGAAGAACTGCTGAACGCCGTGACCGAACTGGGCCAGGGCGGTCGCTCCGCGAACCTGGTCGAGGGCACGGCTCATGGACGAAACCGGACGGCGTTCCTGTTCGCCGGTCAGGGGAGTCAGCGGGCCGGGATGGGCAAGGAGCTCTACGCCCGGTTCCCAGTGTTCGCGGAAGCCTTCGACGCGGTGTCGGCCGCGTTGGGCTCCCCGGTCGCCGATGACGAGGAGTCGTTGGCGCTGACCGGGTTCACGCAACCCGCGTTGTTCGCTCTGGAAGTGTCGCTGTTCCGGCTCGTGGAGTCATGGGGGATCGTGCCGGATTTCGTGGCCGGGCATTCGATCGGCGAGATCGCCGCCGCGCACGTGTCGGGTGTGTTGTCCCTCGAGGATGCCGGCGTGCTGGTGCGCGAGCGTGGTCGTCTGATGCAGGCGTTGCCCGCCGGTGGCGTGATGGTCGCCGTTGAGGCCACGGAAGACGAGCTTTCGCCGTTGCCGGAAGGTGTTTCGCTGGCTGCCGTGAATGGCCCGCGGTCGGTGGTGATCGCCGGGACCGAGGCGGCCGTGTCGCAGGTGGATGGTTTCCGGAGCCGACGCTTGAAGGTGAGCCATGCGTTCCATTCGGCGTTGATGGAGCCAATGCTGGACGAGTTCCGCGAGGTTGTGACGGGGCTGTCGTTCGGCGCGCCGTCGATCGCGGCGGTGTCGACGGTGACCGGTGGGATCGTGTCGGAAGAGTGGCGTGACCCGGAGTACTGGGTGCGGCAGGTCCGCGAGACGGTGCGGTTCGCCGACGGGGTGAGGGCGCTGGAGGCCGCGGGTGTCACGGCGGTCGTGGAGCTCGGCCCGGACGGCGCGCTGTCCGCACTGGTCCAGGAGAACCTGGTGGGCACCGCAGCGATTCCGCTGGTGCGCAAGGATCGTGGGGAGGAGAAGTCGGCGGTCAGCGCGCTGGCGGAGCTGTTCGTCCTCGGCGTCGAACCGGACTGGGCCAAGCTGATCGCCGCCGGCCGCCGAGTGGAACTGCCGACCTACGCGTTCCAGCGCGAGCGCTACTGGCCGACAGCAGTCACCGGCTCGGGTAACGCCGCTTCGCTGGGGCTGGGCGCGACGGACCACCCGCTGCTGGGGGCTGGGGTCGAGCTGCCGGAGTCCGGCGGATTCCTGTTCACCAGCCGCCTTTCGCTGACTTCGCACCCGTGGCTGGTCGAGCACACGATCGGCGGGGTGGTCCTGCTTCCCGGCACCGCGTTCCTGGAGCTCGCGGTGCACGCTGGTTACGAGGTCGGCTGCGGGCACGTCGACGAGCTGGTCCTGGAAGTACCGCTGGTCCTGCCGCACGACGGCAGCGTCCAGATCCAGGTGGTGCTCGGCGGCTCGGACGAGGCGGGCGCCCGCACGGTGAGCGTCTACTCCCGTGGCGAGGACGTCCAGTGGACCCGCCACGCCAGGGGTGTCGTTTCTGCCGAGGTCCAGCCTGCGGTGGAAGAGGTTCCGTGGCCGCCGGTGGGCGCGGAGCCGATCGGGCTCGACGGGTTCTACCAGCAGCTTGCTGATGCCGGTTTCGACTACGGCCCGCTTTTCCAGGGACTGAAGTCGGTGTGGCGGCGCGGCGAAGGGATCTTCGCCGAAGTCGATCCGGGTGTGGTCGACACCAGCGGGTTCGGCCTGCACCCGGCGCTGCTGGACGCGGCCGTGCACGCCGCTGCGTTCGCGGGCATCGGCGGTCCGCGCGCCGACGTGCTTTCTACCCCGGGTGCGGCATCACCCGAGGGAGGCCAGTTGCCGTTCTCCTTCAACGGGGTTTCGCTGCACGCCACCGGCGCTACGTCCCTGCGGGTACGGCTGAGTGTGTCGGGGCCGGCCACCGTGTCCCTCGAAGTCGCGGACCAGACCGGGCAACCGGTCGTTTCGGTGCGAGCGCTGACCCTGCGCCCGGTCGACACCGGCGCGCTGTCCGTGGCCAACCGGGACGCCCTGTTCCGGCTCGAGTGGCTGACCGTGTCGGCGGGGACACCGGGTTCCCTTGCCGTGCTGGGCGAACTGGCAGTCCCCGGTACGCCGGTCTTCGCTACGCTCTCCGAGCTCGACATCGTGCCCGAAACCCTGCTGATCCCGATCGCCTCGGGCCCGGGAGAGATCCCGGACGCCGTGCGAGAGGTGACCGGCCGCGTGCTGGACCTCGTGCAAACCTGGCTCGCCGCACCTCAGTTCGCCAGGTCCCGCGCCTTTTTCGTGACTCGCGGCGCGATTGCCGAGGGCAGTGCCGCGGAAGGCGCCGTCGACCTCGCCGCGGCCTCGGTCTGGGGCCTGGTGCGCTCTGCCCAGACCGAGAACCCTGGCCGTTTCGGGCTGGTAGACCTCGACTCGGAAGACGCTTCTCTCGAAGCCCTGCCGGGGGCGGTGGCCTCCGGTGAGCCGCAGGTACTCGTTCGCGCGGGTGAGATCCGGGGCGGGCGGCTCGTCCGGGTGCCCTCGAGCGCCGTGCTGACCGTGCCGGTGCCGTGGGATCGGGATGGCACTGTGTTGATCACTGGGGGTACCGGTGGGTTGGGGCGGTTGGTGGCGCGGCATCTGGTTGTGGAGCACGGGGTGCGGAGCCTGTTGTTGCTCAGCCGTCGAGGTCTGGACGCCGAGGGTGTGGCGGAGTTGGTCGCGGAGCTGAGTGGGCAGGGTGCGGAGGTTCGGGTAGTGGCCTGCGATGCCGCTGATCGTGATGCGCTGGCCGTGGTGCTCGCGTCTGAGCGGCTGACTGCGGTCATTCACACCGCTGGGGTGCTTGACGATGGCATTGTCAGTGCTCTGACGCCCGAGCGGTTCGACACTGTTCTGCGGCCGAAGGTCGATGCGGCGTGGAATCTTCACGAGCTGACCAAGGATCACGATCTGGCCGCGTTCGTCCTGTTCTCTTCGGCGGCGGGGGTGCTGGGGGGCGCGGGTCAGGCCAACTATGCCGCCGCGAATACGTTCCTTGACGCGTTGGCCGAGCACCGCCGGCGGCTTGGCCTGCCCGGTCTTTCGCTGGCCTGGGGTGCGTGGGAGCAGTCGGGCGGGATGACGGCTGGGCTGGACGAGGCCGACCTCCAGCGGATGGCGCGCTCGGGTATGCCACCACTGCCCAACGCGCAGGGCTTGGCCCTGTTCGACACGGCGCTCCGCTCGGACCACCCGGCCGTGGTGCCCACCAGCCTCGACCTGAACGTCCTGCATGGGCTTGGTGAGGTGCCGCACCTGCTCCGTGACGTGGTACGCAAACCTGTCCGTGGCACCACCCGCCGCTCGATTCCAGCGTCCGGCGAAAACGTCGCGGACCGCTTGGCCGGACTGGTCGGCGCCGAGCGTGACCAAGCCATACTCGACCTGGTGCGCGTGGAGATCGCCGCTGTGCTCGGACACAACGGCGTCGAGGGCATCGAACCCGGCAACGCCCTGCAGGAACTCGGTTTCGATTCGCTGACCTCGGTGGAGCTGCGCAACCGGCTCAACCTGGCGACCGGCCTCACCCTGCTGCCGACCCTGGCGTTCGACCACCCGACGATCGGCGAGCTAGCGGCCCACCTCGCCACTGAACTCGCCGAATCCGCCGGGGCCGCCCCTGCGGCTGAGGTTACCGCTCTGGTCGAGGACGGCGCCCCGGACATCGTCAGCAGCCTCTACCGGGAGGCGCACGACGCCGGGCAGTTCCGGCTCGCCAGTGAGCTACTGATGAGCGTCGCCCGGCTGCGGCCCACGTTCTCCGACGCCGCCGAGCTGGAGCGCAAGCCCAAACCGGTCCGGCTCGTCGGCGGGGACAGCGGGACGCACCTGGTCTGCTTCACCCCGATCGTGCCGTTGACCGGCGCGAACTTGTACTACCCGCTTGCCGCTGCCCTGCCCGGCGGACTCACCGTGTCGGCGCTGGCTTCACCGGGCTTCGTCGAGGGGGAGAAGCTCCCGGTGGACGCTTCAGTGTTGGTCTCGCTGCAGGCGGAGACGGTCGCCGAGCACGTCGGCGAGGCACCGTTTGTGCTCGCGGGCCTGTCCTCGGGCGGAATCGTCGCGCACACCACGGCGAAACGCCTGGCGGACTGCGGGAAGCCACCGCGCGCGGTGATCCTCTTCGACACCTACGCCATGCACGACGTCTCAGTACTTGAGACCGGCCCGCACTTTATGACAGCGATGTTCGAGCGTGCGGCGGGCGTGGTGCCGATCGACAGCACCAGGCTGTCCGCCTACGAATGGACCTGCGGCCTATTCGGTCACTGGGATCCGGAACCGATGCCGGTGCCCACCCTGCTGATTCGCGCGTCCGAACCGATGAGCCCGGACCTGACGGGGAAGAACTGGAGGACCAATCTGGACGGCGTGTCCACGATCGTCGACGTGCCAGGGAATCACTACTCGTTGATGGAGGAGTTCGCCGCGTCGACCGCCCAGGTCGTCCACGACTGGCTGCGAACACTGGACTGAAAACCGTGCCAGCAGGCGCTGAGAGCGACTTCATGTCCGAAACTGTTTCCAGCAAACGGATACCGTGGTGCGAGTGGGTCCACTCGCACCACGCCGTTCATAGTTGACCCGGCCCGTTATCGGCAACGCCTTCGCTGCGCAGCGGCACCGGGCAGCCACACACGGCGATGCCGTTGCGCTCGATATCCGGCCTGGTGTCGTGGGATTGTGCCGGGCCGGGCGTTTCGAGGTCTTCACCCCGCAGGGCCCGCAAACGGTGGCTGCGGTGTCAGCCGTCGTGGCAGCGGATCCTCTGCGGCTCGCGGACAGGGTGGCCCTGGCAGCCGGGGAGAGTCCCCTCTCTTCTCGGGCTGGTACAGCACCGCTACCGCGCCCACAGGGGCCGTTGGAAACGACCAGCGGCGAGCTGGGGCGCCAGCGGAGCGCCTTGACCGTGCTTTCCACGCCTCGGTGGTCCGACGCTTGATGCGATGACAAAGGTCGCTCGTCTGCGCGGTCGCGAAACAACTACGTCTGGGGGAGTTCCCTCCCTGAGGGCGTCGCTGCGCCCAGGGGAACTACCGAGACCGGCATGGCTACCGAGTCTCGTTCCGTCTCGGCGGGGACGAGCCGTACCTGTCGGTCACCGGTTGCGGGCTGAAATGGCACGCTCACATCCAAGAAGTCAGCTTGCACCTTGAGGCAACATTCAACGGTCGCGCATGCCCTAGCACCCCGGACAATCTGGTCACGACTGATGTCGCTGCTTAGGTTTACCAGCAGTGCGTCGAATCTCACCTTTTCCGGCGTCACCTCTGTCTCTTTGCGATTGGAGTGCCATGATGAGGATGCGAAAGCTGGCTGCGGCCACCCTTCTCACGCTGGGGTTTGCCGGTGGGCTCGCCGCCACCCAGGGTGTGGCGTCCGCCGCCACGTTCGTCCCGGGCGGGGTCTACACGTCGAGTTCGTCCTGCGCCTATGCGGGCAACGTGGGCATGAGGCAGCACCGCTGGGTCGGCTGGTATTGCAAGAACCTGTACAACCACGGCCGGTACCAGCTGTGGGTGCAGCCGACCTACTGATCCGGTGCGTTGTGCGGGGGTGCGTCCGTTATGGACGCACCCCCGTTTCGCTGCGGTTTCCGGGGTTCTGAAGGAATCCTGTGGGGAGCACAGCGCATGGTGCTGCCCTGAGATCAGGGGGTTTTCTCCGCGTGGCCGCGATGCTGCCTGTCGTGGACGTGTCGGCACTGGCCGCCGCAGGCATTTCAGGCGCGGAAGGAGGGGCGGCGATGAACACCCGACACCACGACGAGGAGCGCGTCGACCTGGACTACGAGAAGTTCCTCGGCAGCCAGGGAAAGTAGATCACCGAGGACTACGTCGCCGCGCCGGTGACCGAGGTGGAATCTGACGACGTTGCGCTCGACGAGACGCGCACCGTGGTGGATTTTGCTCGACGACCACGCCGACGCCAGCCACATCGGGCAGATCCTGCACGAGACCAGCAGGCAGTACCGGCTCGACCCTGGATGCCCTGGCCGAGCGGGTTTACCGCTTCTACCACCGCTACGGGGTCACGCAGCGGCCTGACATGTCTTGAAGCCGTCACGGCTATTTCCTGCGCCGTTCCGTGATCCAGGTCGCGATCTGGGCACGGGAGGCGAAGCTGAGCTTGGTAAGGATGTGCTGGACATGGGATTCCGCCGTGCGTTGGGAGATGACGAGCATCTTCGCGATGTCCTTATTGGACAGCCCCTGGGAGACCAACGCGGCTACCTCCGACTCGCGGGGTGTGAGAAGATCGAAAGGTGATCGGGCCAAGTCGGGTGCGGGCTGTGCGTGGGGCTCTTCCGCCAAGGCATATTGAATCGCGGAATCACGCCGCAGGCTGGCGCCCCGGGCGTAGGCATCCGCGAAGGTATCGCCCAGCGTCTGTCGCAGGCGTGTCTCGCATGCCTGGTGGCGGGCGAACAAACCGGGTAGCGAGCTGATGGGGATGCCCATCTCATCAAAGCGTGTGACGGCGGCACCAAGCAGGGCAGCCGCGCGCCGCGGATTGTTCCAGGCCGTGATCCATGCCATCGCATCGATCGAGATGGCTATGCCAAAGTGGTCGTCGATCGAATATTTCAGCCGCAGACTTTCCTGTTCCATCTTGAGGTCCCCTTGGATGTCCCCTGTGTGCAGAACGGCTAACCAGCTCAGACACTTGGCGCGGATCAGAATTTCGTCCGGGGGATCGAGCGCTAAGCATTCGTGATAGCGGGTCGGCGCACGTTCGAAATCGCCCGCAAAAGTATGCACAAGCGCAAGCAGAAACAGTGTATAGACCTTTTCGATGGAGTTTCCTACGGTCTCGAAAATTGCAATTGCCTTTTCGAAATCGCTGGCCGCACGGGACAGGTTGTCGGCGAACAAAGCCTGGAAACCGGAGGCCTGACGGATGAACGCCTCGGCCGGCTCACCGAACTGGCGGGCCAGTGCACGGCCGTCCTCTAGTAACGAATCCGCAATGGTGAGGTCGCCTTGCAAGGTGGACAGCCAGACAGCGGTGTTGATGGCCAGGATTGTGGTGTGGGTGTCCGATGGCGTTTGCGTACGGAGACGTGTGATCCAATGGAGTCCTTCACGGACCAGCCCTCGTGTCATCCAATGGTGACGTAGGCCAGCCGCGATGCGCAGACCGATAACTGCCTCTCCCGGCTCGGTTGTGCAGAACTCCAACGCCGCTTGCAGGTTAGCATGTTCACGGCGCAGCCGAGCGAACCAGTCGCTCTCGCGTACATTGACCCACCCTGCCCGCGCCTGGTCAACAAAGTCGGCATAGAAGTCGCGGTGGCGACGGCGCGTGGTTATCCATTGTCCGGAATCGCGCAACCGCTGCTGTCCGTACTGGCGGATGATATCCAACATGCGATAGCGCGTCTTGCCATCATGCTCCTCGCGAATCAGAATGGACTTATCCACCAGGGAAAACAGGACGCTGGCAAGCTCAGGCTCGCTGTCGTGGGCGGTTGTCGTGGCGACAGATTCGATGGCGTCTAGTTCGAAACCGCCAGCGAAGACCGACACCTGCGCCCAAAGGTCGCGTTCTGCCGGCGTGCACAGCTCGTAACTCCACTCGATGCACTCCCGTAAACTGTGTTGCCGGTCTGCGGCTACTCGATTCCCCGTAAGCGATGGGAAGCGACCGGACAGCTGCTCCAGAACCTCGGTGAGAGACATTCCGCGTAGCTTGACGGCGGCGAGCTCCAGGGCAAGCGGTACGCCCTCGAGTTTCCGGCAGAGCGCGAGCACCTCGTCCATGTTGTCGTCGGTTAGCCGGAAGTCAGGCACCACGGCCGTGACACGGTCGAGAAACAAGTTGATCGATGAATCCTCTAGCTGCGAGTCGCGAGGGTCCAGCTTGTCTGGGACCGGCAACGGCATCACCGGAAGGATCTGCTCTCCGGCGGTGTTCAACGACTGTCGGCTCGTCGCGAGGATGCGCAGATTCGGAGCGGACTGCAGCAACGAGATTGCCAGTTCAACGCACGGATCCAGCAGGTGCTCGCAGCTGTCCAACACCAGCAGCGCGTGACGCGGCGCAAGGAACTCCGTCAGAACGCCGATGGCCCCGCGTGGGGACTGCGGGTGCAGCTTCAATGCGCTGGCGACCGTGTCGGGGACGAGAACGGGATCACTGAGCGTCGAAAGGTCGGCAAACCACACCCCGTCTGGGAACGCCCGGCGTAACTCTGTGGCCGCGCGCAAGGCCAGCCGTGTTTTGCCAACCCCGCCGAAACCGGTCAGTGTTACCAGTCGCGCCCTCGACAGCAACCGCCTGATCTCCGCTCGCTCCACCCGCCGGCCGACAAAACTCGTCAGCTCGGTCGGCAAGTTGCCGACCGAGCCAGTTACCGCCTGCGGTGCAGCCACAAATCCAGCATAGGATGGGTCAACGACCTCTCGCTGGTCACATGAGCACCAATGGCAACGCTGATGGCCAACATTACCCGGCATCGCTCTTGTTAATCGCCGCGATTTTTGCTCAGCCGGGGAGGTCTACCTCGGGAACGGTGTTCGGTAAGTAGGTTTCGGCGGCCGACCAGCATTCGCCGAAGAAGCTGAAGCGAACGGACCGTTCGCGCCGTCTAGCGAGGCGAACAGGCCGTTCGCTTCAGCGTGATGGCGAAGGCGTTGATGACTGGTTTCCATGCATCGTCAATTGGTTGTGTCGGCGGCCTCGTACTGGTGGGCGACGGCAGTGGGAGACGGTGCACGACCAGGCGTCGGATGACGTTCTCGCCGGAGAAGCCGACGTGAATGCCCCACCCTTGGGCTCTACGGCCCCCGCGCGCTCGACGGGCTGTGGAGGCCGTTCGTCCATTGCGGTGACCGACATCGGTCTGCCGCCGCGAGTGTCTGCCCGCGACTGCGGTGACCAGGCGCTTCGGCGCGTCGCGTGCTCGGGTGGCGCTGGCGGACGCGTGCTGAATGGGGCAGGGGATCTGCTGGATCTCGCAAGGCGCATCTTGCCACAAATTGGCCCGACATGATAGACAAATGGCCGTACATAACTGATGGTTGTCCGGCTTGCGTCGGAGCTGGAGGAGACATGGGAGTTACCGGTCCCTTGGTTGGGCTGCGCGTCATCGAGATCTCCTCGTTCGTCGCGGCTCCGCTCGGTGGGATGACGCTGGCGCAACTGGGCGCTGAGGTCGTGCGGATCGATCCGATCGGTGGTGCCGCAGACCGGGACCGGTGGCCCGTGAGCAAGGACGGCACCAGTCTTTATTGGGCGGGCCTCAACAAGTCAAAGCGATCGATGATGGTCGACATGCGCTCCGACGAGGGCCGCTCGATCGTCCGTGACTTGGTCGCGGCGTCTCCGCCCCGCTCGGCGGTCGTCCTGACGAACGCTGGCAGACGCTCCTGGCTGTCGTACGACGCTTTGCGCGAGTGGTGTCGCGATCTGATCTATGTGCAGGTCGACGGACGAAGCGACGGTTCGGCCGCGGTGGATTACACCGTCAATGCGGAAGTCGGGTTTCCGATGGTGACCGGTCCGGCCGGGCTAGCCGATCCGGTGAACCACGTGCTGCCTGCCTGGGACATCGCGTGTGGTTTGTACGCGGCGCTCGGCGTGGCTGCTGCGGCGAGGCGGCGAGAGCTGACCGGCGAGGGCGACCGGGTGCGGGTGGCGCTTGCCGATGTCGCGCTGGCGATGGCGGGAAACCTGGGATTCCTAGCCGAGGCCCAGGTCAACAACGTGGCGCGGCAACGTATCGGGAACCACCTCTACGGCGGCTTCGCGCGTGATTTCACCTGCGCCGATGGTCAGCGGTTGATGATCGTGGCGCTGACCCGGCGGCACTGGCAGGACCTCCTGCGGATTACCGGCCTGGAGAACCCCGTGCAGGCGCTGGAGGAGAGCCTCGGGGTGGACTTCTCGCGCGATGGTGACCGTTTCGAGTATCGCGAGGTTCTGGCTGGGCTGTTCCAGCGATGGTTCGCCGCGCGCCGGCGGCATGAGGTGTGTGAGTTGCTCGATGGCAGCTCGCTGGTGTGGGCGCCGTATCGCACTTTCGCCGAGACGGTTTCGGCTCTTCAGACGGCCGAGGGAGGCAACCCCTTGATGTCGGTCGTCGACCAGCCTGGCGTCGGGCCTCATCTGGCGCCCGGTTCGCCGCTGACCTTCGCGTCGTCTCCGAAGCCGCCCATGCCGGCGCCCATTCTCGGGCAGCACACCGAAGAAATCCTGTCCCGGGAGCTGCGAATGTCTCGGGAACGAGTTCGTCAACTGGTCGCGGCCGGCACAGTCCGCGCCCCCTCGTCCGCGCACGCGGATTCCCACGGCGTGTCCTAGCGCCTCGGCCCCCTTCAGGAGGAGACAGATGCCGGCACAGGCGGCCGTTATCGACGGCAAGCTGGTGGAAGGCCCAGAGACGCTCGACGTCCTTGACCCGTCGACGGGAACGCTGCTGGACCGCACGCTCCGCGGCACGGGTGAACACGTGGACGCCGCAGTCGCGGCCGCCCGTGCGGCGAGTCGTGAATGGGCGCATACGCCCTACAGCGAGCGCTCGGCGATCCTTCGTCGTATCGGTGAGCTCATCCGGCGCGACCGCGGGGAGTTCGCCTTGCTGGAGAGCCAGGACACCGGCAAGCCGCTGGCGCAAGCGTGCGCCGATACCGACGTCGCGGCCCGCTACTTCGAGTATTACGCCAACACGATGGAGGCCTTCTTCGGGCACAGCTTGCCGCCCAACGGTGACTTCGTCGCTTATACCCGGCATGTTCCATTCGGAGTGACGGGGCACATCATTCCCTGGAACTATCCGCTCCAGATTGGTTGCCGCACGATCGCCCCCGCGATCGCGGTCGGCAACTGCGCCGTCGTTAAGCCTGCGGAAGAGGCGCCGCTGTCGGTGCTCAAAGTCGCCCGCACCGCACTCGAAGCCGGCCTGCCTGCCGGTGTTCTCAACGTGGTGCCGGGCCTGGGGGCACAAGCCGGCGCGGCGCTGGCGGGACACGCTGGCATCGACCACCTGTCCTTCACCGGGTCGGTGCCGGTCGGTGCGGCTGTCGCGCACGCGGCGGCGGAAAACGTCATTCCGGTCGTGCTCGAGCTCGGTGGGAAATCGCCGAACATCGTATTTCCCGACGCCGACCTCGACGCCGCCATTCCCGTGATCGTCAAGTCGATGCTCCAAAACGCCGGACAGACCTGCTCCGCCGGTTCGCGACTGCTGGTGCACGAGGAGGTGCGCGACGAGGTCCTCGCGCGGATCGATGAGGCGCTGCGCGGCGTCCGTATCGGGCCCGGACCGCAGGATCTCGACCTCGGGCCGCTGATCTCGGCCAAGCAGCGAGACCGGGTGACGCAGATGGTGCAGCGAGCAGCCGACTCCGGCGCCCGGCAGCTCGGCGGTCCTGGGCAGGTCGAACTACCCGAGGGTGGCTTCTACTTTCCCCCGACGGTATTCACCGACGTCGATCCCGCACAGGAGATCGCCCAGGAGGAGGTGTTCGGCCCCGTGCTGGCCGCGATGTCGTTCGGGACCGTCGACGAGGCCATCCAGCTGGCGAACGGCACCCAGTACGGACTGATCGCCGCAGCGTGGACGAGGAATCTCGACGTGGCCCACGTGATGGCGGAGGAGATCCGGGCGGGCCAGGTCTACCTGAACACCTACGGCGGGGGCGGCGGAGTGGAATACACCTTCGGCGGTTTCGGAAAATCCGGCTACGGCCGGGAGAAGGGCTTCGAAGCGCTCAAGGGCTTTTGCCAGACGAAGACCATCGTGACGAAGGTGACCCGATGACGGGGTCCGCACATACCGAGGGGCTGAACCTGCTCGCGGGGGTTCGGGTCGTCGACTTCACCCAGGCGCTGTCCGGCCCGTACTGCACGCTGATGCTTGCCGATCTCGGTGCTGAGGTGATCAAGGTCGAAAGTCCGCATCGTGGTGACGATGCGCGGCATTGGGGGCCGCCATTTGTGGGAAACGATGCGGCGTACTTCATGTCGGTCAACCGCAACAAGCACAGCGTCGCACTCGACCTCAAAGACGACGGGGACCGCAGGCGGGTGCGCGAGCTGATCGGCACCGCGGACGTCGTCGTCGAAAACTGGCGACCGGGTACGGCCGACCGACTGGGATTGGGTGCCGCGTCCCTGCGCGCCGCACACGCCGCGTTGGTCTATTGCTCCATCAGTGGATTCGGGCAGGGCCAGGGAACCCGGTCCGGCTACGACCAGATTGTGCAGGGCACCAGCGGCGTCATGCGGATGACGGGCCGACCGGGTGAGCCGGCGAAGTGGGGCGTCCCGGTCGCCGACATCGCGGCTGGCATGTTCGCCGCTACCGCCGTCGTCAGTGCGCTGTTCGAACGTTCACGCACCGGACTCGGCCGCGCCATCGACATCGCGATGCAGGACAGCGTCGTCTCCATGCTGACGCACCACGCGGCCCGGTTCCTCGAAACCGGTGTCGTGCCGGAATCCGACCACAACGGTCATTCCACGATCGCTCCCTATGGCATGTTCCGCACGGGCGATGGCTTCATCAACATGTGCGTCGGCAACGACTCCCAATTCGAGCGGATGTGCGAGGCACTCGGACAGCCCGACCTGGCCGTTGACGCGCGGTTCCGCACCAACCCGCTGAGGCTGGCTCACAAGCACGAGCTTCTGCGCGAGGTCGACGCCACCCTCACCCGCATGAGCACCGAACAGGTCATCGCCGAGCTCGAAGCGGTCGGGGTGCCGGTCGGGCCTGTCCTGGACATCGGAAGCGTGCTGGAAGACCCTGCCACGCACGAGCGTCAGATGGTCCTTCATTTCCATCGCGACGATGCGGGCGAGGCCCGGGTCGTCAACACACCGTGGAAGTTCGACGGAATCGCCCCTACAGTCCGGCTGGCGCCCCCTCGGCTGGGCGAACACAACGACAAGGTCATTGGTGGTCTGTCCGTCGATTCGGCAGGCAGCAACGGAAGGAAGAGCTGAATCATGGGCCACCTCTGTGAGACCGACGGACTCACCGACGTCCAGCAAGAGATCCTCAAGACCGTGCGGTCGTTCGTGGAGCAGGAGATCCTTCCAGTCGCCAACGAGCTCGAACACCACGACGAATACCCGGCGAAAATCGTCGACGGCCTCAAGGAACTCGGCCTGTTCGGCCTGATGATCCCCGAGGAATACGGCGGCCTCGGGGAATCCTTGCTGATCTACGCGTTGTGTGTGGAAGAGATCGCCCGCGGCTGGATGAGCGTCAGCGGCATCATCAACACCCACTTCATCGTCGCCTACCTGCTGCTCCAGCACGGCACCGAGGAGCAGAGACGAAAGTATCTGCCGCGCATGGCCACCGGAGAGGTGCGGGCGGCCTTCTCGATGTCCGAGCCCGGCTGCGGTTCCGATGTCAGCGCGATCAGGACCAAGGCGGTCAAGGACGACGACGGCGACGGCGACTACACGATCAATGGCCAGAAGATGTGGCTGACCAACGGCGGCTCAGCCAACCTGGTCGCCGTCCTCGTGCGGACCGACGAGGGCTCGGACTCGGTCTACCAGAACATGACGACGTTCCTGGTCGACAAGGAAGCAGGCTTCGGCGAGACAGCTCAGGGGCTCACGGTGCCGGGCAAGATCGAGAAGATGGGGTACAAGGGCGTGGACACCACTGAGCTGGTGTTCGACGGCCACCGGATCAGTGCAGGCCAGATCCTGGGGGGCGTGCCGGGCCGGGGCTTTTACCAGATGATGGACGGTGTCGAGGTTGGTCGGGTGAACGTAGCCGCGCGCGGCTGCGGGGTGGCCCTGCGGGCCTTTGAACTCGGTGTCGTTTATGCCCAGCAACGGGAAACCTTCGGCAAGGCGATCGCCGGACATCAGGCCGTGCTGTTCCGGCTTGCCGAGATGGCGACGAAGGTCGAAGCGGCGCATCAGATGATGGTGCGCGCCGCGCGCAAAAAGGACTCGGGGCAGCGTAATGATCTGGAATCCGGAATGGCGAAGTATCTCGCCTCCGAATACTGCGCGCAGGTTGTGGAGGATTCGTTCCGGATCCACGGCGGGTACGGATTCTCGAAGGAGTACGAGATCGAACGGCTCTATCGGGAGGCGCCGATGCTGCTCATCGGCGAGGGAACCGCGGACATCCAGCGGATGATCATCGGCCGGCGGGTTCTCGAAGACTACAAACTCAACGTGTGATGCGCGGCCGGACCCGCACACACCCGCTCCAGACGCCCACGCAAGGAGACCGGGGGCGGGGGCGGCCGCCGGTGCGGACACGGTGTTCGGCATGCCGGGCGGCGGAAACAACCTGGACTTCATCGGGGCGGCTGAAGCCATCGGCCTCCGATTTGTGCTCGCCCACGCCGAGACACCGGCGGCCATGATGGCGTCCGTCTACGGCGATTTGACCGACAGCCCGGGGGTCTGCGTCGTCACTCGGGGGCCGGGAGCCGCGAGCGCAGTAAACGGGGTTGCCAACGCCATGCTTGATCGGCAGCCGCTGGTACTGGTCACCGACACGGTCAGCGCTGCGGACGCCGAGCGGATCGCGCATCAGCGTCTCGATCAGCGGGCTTTGTACGCGCCGGTCACCAAGTGCTCCGCCACCGCTGGAAGCGGCGGTGACGCGGGGGCGACGGTGCGTCATGCGGTCGGTGCGGCGATGTCGCTTCCGAGAGGGCCGGTGCACCTCGACTTCGACCCCAGCGCGACGTCGTCGGCGACGCCCTCGGAAATCGCCGCAGAGCCTTCTCCGGATACGGTCGATGACGCGTTGCGTCTTGTCTCCCAGGCCAAGCGGCCGCTCGTGTTGCTCGGTGTCGGTGCACGCGGGCTCGCCGAACCGGTACGCACGCTACTGGCGGAGTCGGCCGCTCCCACGCTGATGACCTATCGGGCCAAGGGGCTCGTGCCGGATTCCTGGTCGAACTCCGCTGGATTGGTCACCGGCGCGACCACCGAGGCACCGTTGCTGCACGCTGCGGACTTGATCGTGATGATCGGAGTCGACACGGTCGAGTTCATTCCCAACGCCTGGCCCTACCAGGCGCCGGTCGTCTCGTTCTCGTCCTGGGCGGAGACCAGCCCCTACCTGCGCCCGGACGTCGAGGTCGTCGGCAACCTGGAGAAGCTGGTCACTGAGCTGTCGCAGATCTGGCCGGCGACGACCTGGCCGCCCGGCGCGGGCAACCGGCATCGCGACGACGAGTTGGCCCGTTTGTGTGCGGCCACGCCCGGGATCCCGGAGGGCGTCACGCCACAAGAGGTGGTGTTACGGACGCGGGCCGCAGTACCCACCGCCACGATCGCCACGGTCGACGCGGGGGCACACATGCTTCCGGCGACTTCGCTGTGGACCACCGAGGACGTGGACGAGATGATCATCTCGAGTGGTCTGGCGACGATGGGCTTCGCCGTTCCCGCCGCGGTCGCGGCGGCCCTCGCCCGGCCGAGTCGGCGCATTGTGTGTTTCACCGGGGACGGTGGGCTGGGCATGTGCCTGGGCGAGTTGGAGACGATCAGCAGGTTGGGCTTGAACGTTACGATCGTGGTCTTCAACGATTCGCGGTTGAGCCTGATCGCGATCAAGGCCAAGCCCGATGGCAACGGCGGGGAGAACGCGATCGGGTACGGCGAGACCGATTTCGCGCAGATCGGCCGCGGTTATGGCTTGGCCGGCTTCTCCGCCGATTCCGCCGATGAACTCGACACGGCCTTGGCGCGGGCGCTCGGGCAGCACGGTCCGTCGATTGTGGACGTACGGGTTGATTCGCGCGCCTATGGCGAGGTCCTGGCCGCGATTCGCGGGAAGCGCTGAGCGGTAAACGCCTTGGCACCGCCACATCCCGACCCGGCGTGGCGGTGCCGTCCAATCACCTGAGCAGGCTGTCAGGCGTTCCGCCGGAGGCTGATGCGATACGAGTAATGCTCAGGTACGAAATGGCTGATCGCCAGTTCGACCGGGTTGCCGTCGGTGCCGAAATAGAGCCGGTCGACCCGCAGACTCGGGCTGCCGACCTCGGTGGACAGACACTTCGCGTCCGTTTCCGAGAAACGGTCAACCGTGATGCTCTGCTGGGCCTCCTTGACCGCGAACGGCAGTCGGCTGTCGAGCAGCCCGATGATCGTGATGGTGCTCACCGTGCCGACCTTGTGCGGTTCCTCGACGGAATCCAGGAGTTTGGCCACACTCGGCGGCAGCGCCACCGTCGTGGTGCAGAACCGTACTCCATCGTGGATCCGCACGAATTGCATCTCGTAGACGACATCCGCAGCCAGGCGAAGCCGTCCCGCGTTGATCGGATCGACCTTCCGCGTCAGCGGCCGGACGACCTCCATAGCGGTGTCCTCGGAAAGCCCCATGAGGTCGTCCACCGATCCGACCTGGCGGACGTACCCGTCGCCACCGGAGCGCGCGTAGGTACCCCGGCCCCGGATCCGGTAGACGAGACCTTCGGAAACGAGATCCTGAAAAGCGCGCCGCACCGTTTGCCGACTCAGCCCATAACGCTCCGCGAGCTCGGCTTCTGTGGGCAGACGATGACCGTCGGAGAACTCACCCTGGCGGATCTGCACACGGAGGTTTCGCGAGAGCACCTGGTAGCTCGGCTCGTTGGTCGGCATTCTCACTACCCCTGAGAGTGAAGGCTTGAGGACGGTTTGTCGTCAACTATATGTCATTTAGCCGGACAAATGGGCAACCGGACTTGCGCGGTCGTCCCGAGCGCCCCTGTCCCGGTCCGGAGTCGCTGGCGGGAAGACTAGCCGCGGATGACTTTGGCTACTGGCACCCCGGTGGGTACCCGGCTGAGGGTGCCTGCCGGGCACGGGTCGGTCAGGCATCCGGCTCCGGCGCGGCGCTCTTCGGCCAGCGTGCTCTCGATCGCGTACGGCAGTTCCGCGGCGCCAAGCACGGTGGCGTGCGGGGGGCAGTTGACGGCGAAAAGAGCCACTTCTTGTCAGTTTGTGCGGCCATTGTCTGGTCAGGTCGGCCGATGGCCGTGTTCGGAGGTGGCGCACGAGACTGAGGGGTCTCGCCGCGTTGCCGAGCCGGCTCGGTGTTGATCAGCAAAAGCGCAGGTAAGCGTGGGTGTTGTGACACTTGACACTCACCTGGGCCAATAGTTAAGGTCAGCGCACCAAGTTGGTCGTACAAATGCGGCCAAATGGCATGCCAAGCGAGTCGAGTCCTCGCGTCAGCGTCGGCGCAGGGAAGGTGGAGGCGACATGGCAGGTTCCGGCAAGCGCGTCATAGTCACGGGAGCAGCGTCCGGCATCGGCCGTGCCACGGTGGGTTTACTGCGCTCGGAGGGCGCGTCCGTGGTGAGCGTGGATCTGCGGGATCCCGGTGACGACCCCAGTTTCATCAAATGCGATGTCGCCGACTCGGGTTCGGTCGCCGCGATGGTCGACGAGGCGGTCACGGGCCTCGGTGGGCTCGATGCGGTGGTGAATGTCGCCGGGATCCAGCGTTCCGGCGCAGTGGAGGTGCTCGACGAGACCGACTGGGACGACCAGCTTCGGGTCAATGTCAAGTCCTGCTTCCTGACCTCGAAGTACGCGGTGCCGCACCTGCGGGCAGCCGGTGGCGGCAGCATCACGACCACGGCTTCCCTGGCCGGGCTGAAGGGATTTGCGGGCATGACGGCGTATAGCGCGTCGAAGGGCGCGGTCATCGCGTTCACCCGGACGCTCGCCGTCGAAGTCGCCGCGGACAACATCCGGGCGAACTGCCTGTGCCCGGGATGGGTCGACACTCCGTTCAACGACCCGGTGATCACCTTCGAAGGCGGTAGAGAGGCACACCTGGCTAATGTCAAGGCCAACGTTCCGCTGTCCCGCGAAGCGGCGCCACCCGAGCTTGCGAAGTGGCACGCTTTCCTGGTCTCGGATGCCGCGTCTTACATGACCGGGCAGGCGATCACCGTTGACGGGGGGCTCTCGGCATGACCGAGGCGATGACCAAGCAGGAACGGGTCGAGCTCAGTTACCAGCTGTTGCAGGGTGCGGTCGACCTTCACATCCACACCGCGCCGGACATCTTCCCGCGCTCGGTGACGGCGATCGAGGCCGCCGAGGAGGCCAAGGCCGCCGGGATGGACGCGATCGTGGTCAAAAGCCACTCGACGGACACCGCCGCGCGTGCCGAAATGGCGCGTACGGCCGCCGGATTCGACGTCCGCGGCGGTGTCGCGCTCAACTATCCGGTCGGTGGGCTCAATCCCTACGCAGTGCTCGAGTCCGCGAAGCAGGGTGGCCGCATCGTGTGGTTGCCGACGTTGAGCGCACGGCATTTTCTGGAACACGCGGAGAACGTTCCGATCCTGCGCGCCGAATCCCCGGTCAGCAGTGAGGGAATTGTCGTCGTCGATGACAACGGCACCCTCAAGCCCGAGATCGAGGACATTCTGCAGCTGATCAAAGAGCACGACATGATCCTCGCCTCCGGGCACGTCTCGCCTGCCGAAGCGATCAAGGTTTTCCGGCGGGCGGCCGAACTCGGGATCACCCGTCTGATCGTCACACACCCGCACGCCTTGTTTGTCGGGGCCAGCGCCGAAGACATGCGGGAGCTGGCGTCGTTCGGGGCGATGAACGAGTTCCAGTACGCGTTCGTTACGAAGGTCATCGTGCCGCCGCAGAGCATGGGGCACATCGCCGAACTGATCCGCAAGGTGGGAATGGAGTCATGTCACCTGGCCACCGACGGCGGCCAGCAGGTCAACCCGCATCCCGCCGAGGCGTTCCGCCTGTTCATCGAAGGCATGCTCGAGGAGGGCTTCACCCCGGACGAGCTCCGGTACATGACATCGGAGGCGCCCAAGCGCCTTCTCACCGGGTGATGTCATCCGGCTGACGTCGTTCGGTCGTGCCGCGCGTCGGCACGGCGTGATGGGAGCCGGAAATAACCCTTTTTTGGGGGCCGGTTCCGCACATTCCTGGGGGCCACCGCGCCCGGGCAATTTGCCCTGCGTACATTCACCGTGAGGACAACATCAATGTCGATGCAAACTGCACTCGCTCAGCAGGGCGCCCGGGCGATTGTTCGCCGCGGACTCACCAACTCCGCGATTTCCCTGGTGCTCTTATGGCTGATTTACGGACTTGACTCGATTTCGCGGCAGATGATCTACATGGTGTTACCCGCGATCACCACCGAGTTCAATCTGACGCCTTCGTCGTCGGGTCTTATGACTACGCTCGTCACGCTGTCGACGGCGGCCATCTGCGTCCCGGTGATGGTGTGGGCCGACAAGGGCGGACACGGCTGGCGGCGGAAATATCGGCACCTTCCGATCGTGATCGGCTACACGCTGTTCACGTTCCTGACCGGCTTCAACGTACTGACCGCGTCGCTAGCCATGCTCGTCCTCATGCAGGTGCTCTCCCACGCGATCGGTGGTGCGGGCGAGGCTATCGAGGTGGCCTCGGCCGGTGAATGGTGGTCCAAACAGCGCCGAGGAATGGCCCTCGGAATCCACCACACCGGCTATCCGTGGGGAACGCTGGTCGGGGGCTTCGCGGTCGCAGCTGTCCTGGCCGCGTACGGCCCGGAGAACTGGCGCGTTGCGTTCCTTTATTTCCCGATCCCGGTGGTCATCGTCTTCACGATCTACTGGTGGTTCGCGAATAAGCGGCGGTACGACACGGTCGTCGAGTCGGTCGAGGCCGTAGGGCACACGAAGCCGCTCGAAGCTGAGGCAGTGGACGCGGATTCAATCAAGCCGGCACAGGCTGTGCGCAATCCCAACATCGGGGTGATCGCGCTCGTCGCGATGATGTCGATCGTCGGATACTTCGGGCTTAGCTTCTGGCTCCCGCAATACCTGGCCTTCGTGGCCCACTACAACTACGCTGAAGTCGCTGCTTACTCGGTACTCTTCACGATCACGGGTGGGATCGGGCAGATCGTGTGGGGTGCGATCTCCGACCGCATCGGCCGCAAACTCTCACTCATGATCGTACTCGGCTGGATCGCAGTGGGGATCGTTCTCTTCCAATTCGCGGACACCAGTCTCGGTGCCGTTATCGGGATTCAGTTGTTCGTCGGTTTCGCGCTGAACGCCCCCTACACGTTGGTTTATGCCATTGCGTTCGATTCTGCGGGAAAGGGATCGACCGGCGTCGCGAGTTCGATCATCAATGTCGGGATCTACCTTGGCGGTTTCAGCCCGTACCTCGTCGGTGCGCTCATCGCGCTAGGTGGAGGGTTCTCGTCGCCCACGGGCTACAATATCGCGCTCTATTTCCTCGCCGGTCTGATGCTCGTCGCGCTTATCGTCACTGCGTTGTTCACGCGGGAGACAGTGGGACGGTTCCAGAGCAGGGACAGAGCATTGGTCTCGTTGAGGTCATGCAATCTCGACCAGCCGACGGGAGGCGCATGAGATGTCAATCACTCATATCGCCATGTTTCGCTTCCGCGACGGTGTAACCGATGATCAAATAGCGAAATTCGAAGCGGAACTCGCAACCATGCCGGAGCGTACCGGCTGCTTGCAGGCGTACCGTTACGGGCGGGACCTTGGGGCTCGCGACGGCAACTTCGATTTCGGTGTCGTGGCTGAACTCGGATCCGCAGATGAGATCGACGGCTACCTCGACCACCCCGCACACCTGGAACTGGTGCGGGACCATGTCCTGCACATCGTGGCCGAACGGAAAGCGGTTCAGTTCTCTACCGACGCCCTGGAGCGGCACCTCCGAACCGGCAAGACTATGGAAGGAAGGCGCGCATGAACGGCCGTGACAATCTCAGCGAGGAGAAGGCCGACGTCCTGATCGTGGGGGCGGGCGCCTCCGGTGCTTTCGCCGCAGTCGAGCTGTCGAAGGCGGGCTTCTCGGTGGTGTGCCTGGAGCAAGGCGACTGGACCCGGCCGACCGAGTTCGCGGGAGCCCGCCCGGAGTGGGAGCTCAAGGCACAAAAGGACTGGCATCCCAACCCAAACACGCGGGCTCGGGCCTCGGACTACCCGATCGACACCAGCGAATCCGATGTCAACCCGCTGATGTTCAACGGCGTCGGCGGAAGCACGATCTTGTACGCAGCACATTGGGTGAGGATGCTGCCGTCGGACTTCCAGACCCGAACCCGTGACGGCGTGGGCGACGACTGGCCGATCAGCTACGAAGACCTTGCTCCCTTCTACGGACGGACCGAGATCGACATGGGCGTCTCGGGTCTCGCAGGCGATCCCGCGTATCCAGACGAGGCGCCCTATCCCAATCCGCCCATGCCGATCAACAAGATCGGCCGGAAGGCGGCGGAAGGCCTGGACAAGTTGGGTTGGCACTGGTGGCCCGCGCCCAACGCGATTTCGGCGAGGAAATATCGCCACATGAACGCCTGCGTCCGCCGGGGGACATGCCTGACAGGCTGTCCCGAAGGTGCGAAGGGCTCGGTGGATATCACGCACTGGCCGGACGCCATCGATGCGGGCGCGCGCCTAGTCACCGGGGCGAGGGTCAGGGAGGTCACCACCAATGCGAAGGGCCTCGCGACCGGGGCGGTTTATATCGATCGGAACGGCGTAGAGAGGCATCAGGCCGCCGATGTGGTCGTCATGGCTGCCAACGGCATCGGCACCGCGCGCCTGCTGCTCCTCTCGACGTCGCGAGCTCACCCTGACGGGCTCGCGAATTCGTCCGGTCTTGTCGGCCGTCGCCTGATGATGCACCCCTATGCTGCGGCGACGGGTGTCTACGACGAGCCGCTGGAGAGCTGGCTCGGTCCTGCCGGGCACGCGATCCAGACCTTCGAGTTCTACGAAACTGATGCCAGCCGTGGCTTTGCGCGCGGAGGCAAGTGGCAGGTCATGCCCAGCGGCGGTCCGCTGGGGCTGCGCGCCGGTTACAGCGACAGCCCGGTCGAGGAGGTCTGGGGTGAGAACTTCCACGACCGGATCCGCAGGACTCTCGGCCGGTCGTTCGAGTGGGGAATCACCGCAGAGGACTTGCCTGACATGGAAAACCGGGTCGTCCTCGACTCGGTACAGACCGACTCCGACGGCATCCCATCGCCAAAGATCATCTATCGGACGTCGGAGAACACCCGGCGGCTGATGGATTTCAACCTCGCACGAGCCCGCGATGCGCACGAAGCCGCCGGCGCGACCGAGGTCCACATCACGCCCCTGATGCGGGACTGCGGCTGGCACATCATGGGAACTGCCCGGATGGGCCTCGACCCCGCCGACTCAGTGATCAACGAGTGGCATCGCGCGCACGACGTGCCGAACCTCTACGTCATCGATGGCAGCGCGTTCGTCACATCGGCCGCGGCCAATCCCACTGCCACGATCACCGCGCTCACGCTGCGTGCCACGGAGCAGCTCATCGCGAACCGGAAAAACCAGGAGGTCCCCCTATGACCACCTCGGACCCCAATGTGACGCTGACCGATCACGAGCGTGACATCTGTGGCGCCCGCGCCGATGTCCTTATCCCCAACGCTGCCGGGATGCCTGCTGCCACGCAGATGGACGTGCATACAGTCTGGATCGAGCGTGCGCTCGGTGCTCGCCCAGACCTGGCCGGCCGGTTCCGGGCGTCCCTGGCCGAAGCGGTGGATGAACCTCCTGCCGAGGCAATCGAGACGCTCCACAAGAACAGCCCCGAGCTGTTCGACGCGTTCAGCCTGCTCGTCGCCGGCGCGTACCTCATGAACCCCGAAGTGCGCGCGCTCATCGGTTACCCGGGGCAGGAAAATCGACCTGTCGCGAACGACGAGGTGGATACCTATATCCACCTTCTAGAGCCCGTTGTGGAACGAGGGCCAGTTTATAGGCCGACTGTTTGACTCGTTTCTTCGCAGCACAAGACGGCGTCATCCGCTCAGAAAGGAAAATTGTCATGGCAAGGCTCACGGCCGAGCTCGCGCAGAAGATTCTGGTCGCAGCTGCCGAGAAGGCAACGGAAATCGGCTCGCCCTCCAGCATTTCCATCCTCGACAGCGGAAGGGAACCGGTGGCTTTCCTGCGCCAGGATGGCGCTCTCCTCGCATCACCGGAGATCTCGTCCAACAAGGCCTACACCTCGGCGTCCATGAAGATGCCGACCGGTGACCTCAATGAGCTGGTCCAACCTGGTGGGCCGTTCTTCGGCCTGCAGACTGCCCAGGCCCGGCCGTTCGTGACCTTCGCGGGCGGCGTTCCGATCCTGGTCGATGGTGAGGTCGTCGGCGCGATTGGCGTTGCCGGCGGAACCGGCGAACAGGACGAGGAAGTCGCGAAGGCTGGCGCTGCGGTCGCCTGACCGCGAGTCGGTCTTTAGGCAGCACTTGGCGCACATCGGTGTGGTTGAGGCGTCGGCCACCGGGAGGCCTCCCGGCGGCCGACGCCGGAAACCGACCTAAAGAGCAACGGAGTCGGTTGGCCTGTTGGACAGCGCCGTGGGGAGAGGAGAGGAATGAACATCGTCGTTCTGGTCAAGCAGGTGCCGGACACGTATTCCGAGCGGCGGCTCGCGGGTGCGGATCACGCGTTGGATCGTGAGTCGGCGGATGCGGTGCTGGACGAGGTCAACGAGCGTGCGGTGGAGGAGGCGCTGCAGATCACCGAGGCACAGGGCGGTGAGGTCACCGTTGTGTGCATGGGCCCGGATCGCGCCACAGATGCGATTCGCAAGGCGTTGTCGATGGGTGCGGACAAGGCGGTGCACCTATCCGATGGGGCGCTGGGCGGCACCGACGCGCCGGCGACGGCGCGGGCGCTGGCGAAGGTTATCGGCACCGTCGAGGACGTCGACTTGGTGATCGCCGGTAACGAGGCGACCGACGGCCGCGTGGGCGCGGTCCCGGCGATGGTGGCCGAGGTGCTGGGCTGGCCGCAGCTGACCTTCGCGCGCAAGGTCGAGACCGACGGTTCCAGCGTGAAGGCCGAGCGGGAGACCGACGCGGGCATCGTCAACGTCGAGGCTGGGTTGCCGGCGGTTGTGTCGGTGACGGAGAAGATCAACGAGCCGCGGTATCCGTCCTTCAAGGGGATCATGGCGGCGAAGAAGAAGCCGGTCAGCGTGCTTTCGCTGGCGGACGTGGGGATCGAGGTGGGCGAGGTCGGGCTGGCTGGCGCCGCCTCGCAGGTGGTGGCCTCGGCGCCGAAGCCGCCGAAGGCCGCGGGTGTGAAGGTCACCGATGAGGGCGAGGGTGGCGTGGCCGTCGCCGGGTTCCTGGCCGGCGAGAAGCTGGTCTGACGCCGTCTGCGGTATTTCGAGGAGAGGAAGTTATGGCTGAGGTTCTGGTCCTCGTCGATCATGTGGACGCTGAGGTCAAGAAGGTCACGTTCGAGCTTTTGACGGCGGCGCGGCGGTTGGGTGAGCCGTCGGCGGTCGTGGTCGGTGAGCCGGGCACCGCCGGGAAGCTGACCGAGTCGCTGGCGGCCTATGGCGCGGCGAAGGTTTATTCCGCGGAGTCGGCGGAGGCGGCGGGCTTTCTGGTGACCCCGCAGGTGGACGTGCTGTCCGGCTTGGTGGGTTCGGTGTCGCCGGCGGCGGTGCTGGTGCCGGCGACAGTGGATGGCAAGGAGATCGCCGGGCGGCTGGCGCTGCGGCTGGGCTCGGGTCTGCTCTCGGAGGTCGTGGACCTCGACGGCGACGGTGTCGGGGCGCACTCGTTGTTCGGCGGCGCGTATGACGCGAAGGCCAGGATCACGAAGGGCACGCCGGTGATCACGGTGCTGCCGGGTGCGATCGAGGCCGAGGCGGCCGAGGGTGCCGCGGCGGAAGAGGCCGTGGAGGTTCCGGCGCAGGATGCGTCCAAGGCGGCGCGGATCACCGGGCGGCGGCCGGTGGAGGCCGGGGACCGCCCGGAGCTCACCGAAGCGTCGATCGTGGTTTCCGGCGGCCGGGGTGTCGGCTCGGCGGAGTCCTTCGAGGTGGTGGAGAAGCTGGCCGACTCGATGGGTGCGGCGGTCGGTGCCTCGCGTGCGGCGGTGGATTCCGGGTATTACCCGCACCAGTTCCAGGTCGGGCAGACCGGTAAGACCGTCTCGCCGCAGCTGTACATCGCGCTGGGGATCTCGGGTGCGATCCAGCATCGGGCCGGTATGCAGACGTCGAAGCGGATCGTGGCGGTCAACAAGGACCCCGAGGCGCCGATCTTCGAGATTGCCGACTTCGGCGTGGTCGGGGACCTGTTCACCGTCGCGCCGCAGCTCACCGAGGAGATCACCAAGCGCAACGGCTGACCGGGGAGTCTCGCGGGCAGGCCTCGAAGCCGGTGGCTGACATCGAGCCCGTCAGCTGCCGGCTTCGGTCGGCAGTACTGTCCTCAAAGGACTCGACAGGATTCGTGGGCCGCTCGTTTTCCCGGTGTGCAAAAGAGAAATTCTGATTGAAGGGCTATTGCATGGGTGCCGTGCAGCTGGTCCTGGGCTTGATGTGTCTCGCCGTGACCGCGTTCGAGTTCCCGCTGCTGGGTGCGTCCGGCCCGTGGAACCTGCTGGTTGAGATCCTGGGGATCTCAACCACGATCGCCGGCGGGTTCTGGCTGATCGGGGTGCGCCAGGCCAATCACCCGCGCCGGGCGGGGCGGGTGTCGCGGTTTGCGGGTTCGAATTTAAGGCAGGCGTATTTCGTCAAGGCCGTGGTGGTGCTGGAAGGCGCGGGCATCATGGGTCTCCGCGCGTTCAAGGAATCCTCGGGCCTGTTGCACGCGGCGGTGTGGTCGGCTCCGGTCTCGTACCTGCTAGGCAGCGCGCTGCCGGCGAGCCGGGCGGCGGCGAGGAGCTCGCGGTCATCGACCCGGAGGTACTGTGGTCGTGCACCAACTGCGGGGCGTGCGTGGACCAGTGCCCGGTGGATATGGAGCACGTCGACTACATCGTGGATATGCGCGCCGCTACCAGGTGTTGATCGAGTCGAACTTCCCCACTGAGCTGGGCGGGATGTTCAAGAACCTGGACAACAAGGGCAACCCGTGGGGCCAGAACGCCAAGGACCGGCTCGCCTGGGCCGAGGAACTCGACTTCAAGGTGCCGGTCTTCGACGGTGATCTGGGCAAGGATGTCGAATACCTGTTCTGGGTCGGCTGCGCCGGGGCGTTAGAGGGCGAAGAAGACCCCGGGAGATGCGCCTGATCCAGCGGCAGAACGAGAACCAGGCCTTCGAAGACGTCGAGATCGTCGACTTGGCGCAGCTGCTGCTCCCGGCAGTCAAACACGGCACCGATCGTGCACAGGCAACGCATCATTCCCCACGAGTTTCCCGTCGATATGAGAGAGGTCGGTTCATGGTCAGCCACGAAATGCTAAAAGTGATCGATAGCATTACCGATTTTCCCTTGGATGTTCCGGGGCAGCGGCGCCACTACGAGAGGGTGTGGCGGGCAGTGCCGGTCGACGAGGACATCCGCTCTGAGCCTGCGGACCTGGGTGGTATCGGCGGAGCACGGTCGGAATGGGTGTGGACGGGCGAGCAGGCTAGCGATGCCTGCTTCATGTACTTCCACGGTGGCGGCTACGTGTGCGGCGAGCCGTGGATGTGGCGGCAGTTCAACGGGACGCTGTCGCGAGCGTCGGGCATGCGGTGCCTCGCCTTCGACTACCGGCTTGCGCCGGAGTACCCGTTCCCGACGGCCGTCAGCGACTCGTTCGACGCCTACCGCTGGCTACTCAACGGCGGTGTCAGTCCCCAAGAGATCGTGTTGACGGGCGACTCGGCGGGCGGGGCTCTCGTGTTGGCTGTACTCGTCGAGCTACGCGAGAAGGGCCTGCCGCTGCCGGCGGGTGGCGTGGTGATGTCGCCCTGGACCGATCTGGAGCTCCGTGGCGAATCGATGACCCCGGCCACCAATGATCCGCTCACCACCGAGGAGTCAGCGGGGTCGATGGCGCGGCTGTACCTCGACGGTCAGGACCCGCGTAGCCCACTCGCCTCGGTCCTCTACACCGACCTCACCGAGCTCCCGCCGGTGCATGTCGAGGCGGGCACCAGGGACGTGTTGTACAGCGACTCCACCCGGCTAGTCGAAAAGCTGACGGAAGCCGGGAACGACGTACGTTTCCATTCGGTCCCCGGAGCCATCCATTCCTACCCGGCGCTGGCCGGGGGAACCCCGGAAGCAGCGGAGGCAATCGACCGGATGGCAGATTTCATGATCACGGTCACCGGTCGCAGAAGTTCAGTTCCCCACGAGTAAACGGACTGCCGGAACAGATCCTAAGCTGCTGGCAGACCGGATCAACTCCGATCTCGGCTGGCCTGCGGGGGTCGCCGCGTCAAACCGCAGTGACCCCCGCGTCGGCTCACATGGCGCTTGCCAACCGGTCGGCCAGCAGACGGGTGAAGCGGGACGGGTCGCTGAGCTCGCCGCCCTCGGCCAGCAGCGCCGTGCCGTGCAGCAGCTCGGCGGTTTCGGCGAGTTCGACGTCGTCACCGCGCTCCTCGTGAGCTTTGCGCAGCCCGGCCACCAGCGGGTGTCCCGGGTTCAGCTCGAGAATGCGCTTAACCTGCGGCACCGGCTGTCCCATAGCGCGATACATCCGCTCCATTGCCGGGGTCATATCGTCTGCCGCACTGACCAGGCAGGCGGCCGAAGTGGTCAGCCGTGTCGACAGCCGCACTTCCTTGACGTGTTCGGTGAGTTTGCCGGTCATCCAGGCCAGCAGGTCGGCGAACTCCTTCTGCTTCTCGTCGCGTTCGGTTTCTGAGGCTTCCTTCTCCTCGTCGGTTTCCAGGCCCGCTTCGCCCTTGGCGATCGACTGCAGCGGGGTGCCGTCGAACTCGGTGACCGAATCCACCCACACCTCGTCGACGGCGTCGGTGAGTAGCAGCACCTCGTAGCCCTTGGCGCGGAAGGCCTCCATGTGCGGCGAGCTTTCGATGATCGACCGCGACGAACCGGTCATGTAGTAAATATGCCGCTGACCTTCCTTCATTCGTTCCACGTACTGCCGCAGCGTGGTCTGTTGCTTCGGGTCGTGGGTGGAGGAAAACGACACCAGCTCCAGAATGGTATCCCGGTTGTCCGGATCGCTGAGTAGGCCTTCCTTGACGGCGGCGCCGAATTCGGTCCACAACGACCGGTAACGCTCGACGTCGTCATTGAGCAGACTCTGCACCGAGGAAAGCACCTTCTTGGTCAACCGCCGGCGTATCAGGCTGATCTGGCGATCCTGCTGCAGGATTTCCCGCGACACGTTCAGCGATAGGTCCTGGGCGTCCACCACGCCCTTGACGAACCGCAGGTACTCCGGGAGGAGAGTCTCGCAGTTATCCATGATGAACACGCGCTTGACGTAGAGTTGGACGCCGCGTTTCGCGTCCCGGGTGAACAGATCCGCCGGTGCGTGCGCGGGCAGGAACAGCAGCGCTTGGTACTCAAAGGTACCTTCGGCCCGGAGCGGGATAATCTCCAGCGGATCCCGCCAATCGTGGCTGACGTGCTTGTAGAAGTCGTTGTATTCCTTATCGGAGACCTCATCGCGGGCACGCGCCCACAACGCCTTCATGGAGTTGAGGGTTTTCAGCTCCCGCTTATTCTCTCCCTCGGAGTCCTTGCTCTCGATCTCCATCTTGATCGGCCAGGTGATGAAGTCCGAGTATCGCCGGACGAGTTCCCGGATCTTCCATTCCGAGGTGTAGTCGAAGAGGTTGTCCTCGTCGTCAGCCGGTTTCAGGTGCAGGGTCACCGCGGTGCCCTGCGGGGCGTCATCCACGGTCTCGATGGTGTAGGTCGCGTCTCCATTTGACTCCCAGCGAGTGGCCTGCTTCTCGCCAGCGCGTTTGGTCAGCAGGCTGATCCGGTCGGCGACCATGAAACTAGAGTAGAACCCGACCCCGAATTGCCCGATGAGTTCCTTCGCCGCCGGGCCGCTGGTGGTCTCCTGCTGTTGCATTTTTTGCAGCAGTTCGGCGGTGCCCGACTTGGCTATGGTGCCGATCAGCCCGACGACCTCATCGCGGGACATGCCGATGCCGTTGTCCCGCACAGTTAGTGTCCGCTGCTCGCGGTCCGTTTCGATTTCGACACGTGGATCGGCGAGATCCACGGCCAGTTCCTTGTCCCGAAAGGCCTCCAATCGGAGCTTGTCCAGCGCGTCGGAGGCGTTGGAGATCAACTCCCGTAGGAAAATGTCCTTATTCGAGTAGATCGAATGCACCATCAACTGCAGCAGCTGCCGCGTTTCGGCCTGGAACTCGAGCGTTTCCACCTGCGTACTCACTGAACTCCTTTCCAAAATCACACCACCAAGCGGCAGATTCCCCGATCCGTCTGCCGTATACGCCACTGCGACCACCACGGGCGCGGCGGCCGAGCGCGTTTCGCCGCGATTATTTCACGCTGCTCCACGAGTCCAGACGAACCCCCGCATTCGGCGGGAGACTGCGGCGTTAGGCGCCGCCAACAGCGTGATCGCGGTGCTCACCAGGTCGTTTCCGGCCAGCCGTCGGCCGTGGAACTCGCGCAGTGGTCGGCCCGCCAAATCCGGCCCGGGCATCAGCAGCCGGGCATGGAAGGTCTCGGCGGTCCGGTCGACGGTGATGGAGGCGTCCTCGACCTCGGCCCAGCGACGAGCCAGCGGGAACCGGGCCTCGTGGACCGATTCCTTGGCGCTGAACAACAACCGGTCCCAATTCGTCGTCCGGCCGGTAGCGAGTGGTTGCATCCGGGTGTTCCGGGCGGGCGATGGCCTCCAGCACACCAACGGGCAACGGCTCGTCGGGTTCGGGCGTCGAGCGCGGCTGCGTGGTCCACGGCGGAGGCGGGTGACGTCCACGGAGTGTTCCCGACCGGGAAAGACGCTGGCCCAGGCATTCCCGCAGCGTGGCCAGATGGCGGGTCTGCTCCACCACGAGTTCCCGGCGGAGGGAAACTAACATGCGCAGATCCAGCGTGGTCTCGTCGCTGGTGGTGACCCGTGCCAGCAGCCGCCACGCAGCCGCAGTTGGTCAGCGATGGTCTGAGCGTCGCGGGGGTCGGGCTTGGCCTCGTCGCTCTTGGTGGCGCGGCGGGCTTTGTTGACCACCAGGCCCGGCGTGTCGAGCACGATTTTCAGGCACGTATAAGCCGGCGGTTTAGTCGCGAGGTTCAACTCCAGCCAACCCGACACCGGCCCAACACCATCACCAAATGTCACACCACAATCGTTAAATGACACGCACCGCAAGGCGGGTGAATGCGAACAATGCTAATCTGGAAATCGGGATTTCGGATCTTTGAGTCGAAGCGGTGCAGCGCCGGCGTTTCCCCGTGGTGCTTGCGTTCATGGCGAGGGGTGCGTGATGCCAGTCGGTGTAATTCCAGCCGAGTTGACGAGTTTCGTAGGCCGCCGCCAGGAACTCGCCGTAGTACAGCGGGCACTCGCTGGTGCGCGGTTGGTGACGTTGACGGGTGCGGGTGGAGTAGGGAAAACGCGGTTGGCGTTGCGCATTGCCCACGAGCGCCGTCGGGCCTTTCCTGACGGTTTGTGGTTCGTGGAGCTGTCCGGTCTCACGGACGGGGAGTTGTTGGCCTCGACGGTGGCCAGCGCGGTCGGATTGACCGAACGGTCAAGTCGGCCGCCGTTGGAATCACTGGTGCACTACCTGGCAGACAAGCAGTTGCTGCTGATCCTGGACACCTGTGAGCATCTCCTGTCGCCGTGCGCGAACCTGGTCAGCGCGGTGTTGCGCAGAGCCTCAGGCGTGAAGATCCTTGTAACGTGCCGCGGCGTACTCGACGTTGCCGGCGAACACGTGGTTATCGTCCCGCCATTGTCGTTACCCGACCCTGCGGTCACGTCAGAGCAGGAGATCGCAGGCTGTGAGGCTGTGCGGCTGTTCGCGGATCGGGCAGCAGTTACGGCACCAGATTTCGCGATCAGTGTCGGCAACAACGCCGCGGTCGCAGAGATATGTCGTCGGCTGGACGGAATTCCGTTGGCTATCGAGTTGGCGGTGGCGCAGCTACAGACGTTAACCGTACGGCAGTTGGCATCACGGCTGGAAGACCGTCTCGGTCTGGTGACGAATTGGCGCCAGGGTTTCCCCGCCCGGCAGCAGACGCTGAGGGCGGCCATCGACTGGAGCTTCGACCTGTGCTCACCGCAGGAGAAGGCAATGTGGGCGCGCTTGTCGGTCTTCGCCGGGGGATGCGATCTGGACGGCGCAGAAGCGGTCTGTTACGAAGAGGAGGCCGACCGGTACGAGGTGCTCAAGCTGATCAACGCGCTTCTCGACAAGTCGATCCTTTTCCGTGAAGAACACGGTTCGCAGACCAGGTACCGGATGCTCGACACCATTCGCGAGTACGGCATGCAACGACTGGCCGAGAGCGGCCAGGAAACGATGCTGCGTCGCCGGCACCGCGACTGGGTCCAAGGCCTGGCAGCCCAGGCCGACGCCGAGTTGTTCGGCCCGAGCCAAGGGCGTTGGCTCATTCAGTTGGTCACCGAGCAAGCCAACTTGCGCGCAGCGCTGGAATTCTGCGTGGCCGAACCTCATGAGGTCACGGCGGCGTTGCGTATCCTCAAGCAAACGCTTTTTTTCTGGTTCATCACCGGTCTGCCGGGCGAGGGCCGCTATTGGATCGAGCGAGCGCTGGAGCGTGTTCAACAACCTGGTTTGACCCGAGCCTGGGCGTTGTGGGCCGCCACCCACCTGGCATGTCTGCAAGGCGACCCCGACGCGCCACGGTTGCTACGGGACTACCGCAACTTGGCGCAACAGTTGGGCGACGATTCCGTTCTCGCCGGCGCGGTCTACCTGTCCGGAATGATCGCGCTGTGGCAGCAGGGAGACTTCGCCCAGGCGGCTCCGTTGCTGCGGCAAGCCACCGAAGAACACCGCGCCCACCGTGACACCGTCCACGGCTGGCTCGCATTGCTCAACTGGGCTATGGGCGCCGCCCTGACCGACGACGCCTCCGCCGAACCGCTCAGCGAGGAACTTCTCGTCATGACTCGCGATTCAGGGGCCGAATTCTTCCTGGAATTTGCGCTGTGGACGGCGTGTGTCGCCCAGTTCCGCCTGGGCAACCTCACTCGCGCCACGGCTTTGATCAGCGAAGCGATGCAGCACTGTCATAACCTCAAGGACCGCTGGGGGACGCCCTGGGTCATGGAAGTACTCGCCTGGGTCACGTCCGCGACTCAACCCGGCCCGCGGGCCGCTCAGCTGCTCGGTGCCGCACATACCCTCTGGCGACGTACCGGCGTATCGCTACCAGAGTTGGGTATTTTGATCTCTTCCCGCAATCTGGCCGAGGCCCAACTCCGCAAGTCGCTCGGCGAGCCGGGATTCGACGAATCCTTCCGCGAAGGTCAACACCTGACCTACGAGCAAGCATTGGATCTCGCGCTTACGAAATCACAATCCGCATCATCGGCTGCTCCGTCGCAGCAGAGTACGGAGAGGTCATCGCTGCTGACGCGCCGAGAGGTCCAAGTCGCCGAACTCATCGCCGAAGGCCTGAGCAACAAGGACATCGCTGCACGACTGGTCGTCGCGCCGCGTACCGCTGAAGCCCACGTCGAACACATACTCGTGAAACTCAATTTCACGTCCCGAACACAAATCGTGGGTTGGATACTAGACAGCCGCTCAGCGTGATCCCGGCTCAATAACAGGTCGCGAGGCATCGTCGGATGCCGGTGGGCGTCGTGGTGGGGGTGGCTGGGGTCCACTTCTGTTTGGCGATGCCAGGCGTAGCGAGCAGGTAGATCATCCGTACGAGCAAGATGACGAATCATGCCCGACCACGGACAACCCCAGGTCAGCAATGAAGACGAAGCCTCCGGCTGTGATCGCCTGCGAGCAGGTTCGTGCCGGTGCCGGTGCCGGTGCCGGTGCGTCGGGCGTGGCGACGGCTTGCATGGCTTCGTTGATCACAATTTTCCCTTGGTGTGGAAGGACTTCGACAGGGTCCTTTCAAACGAGGGCTCTTGCCGGCTGCGGGCTTCCGCCAGGCGCACGATGATCGAGTTGAGCAGTGCGGTGGCGGCGACCGTGGAGTTGAAGAAGCTCAAGCTGTCGTGGCGCACCATCAGGAGGTGCAGGAGCGGGTCGATCGGCAGCGGTGCCAGCGCGCTGTCGGTCACGACGACGCAGGAGGCGCCGACGGACACGGCCCGGTTGGCAACCTGGATCGCGCGGTCGTCGTAGACGGGGAAGGTGAACGCCAGGACCGCGTCGCCGGGCTCGATCATTTCGAGGTCGTCGACCAGCGTGCCGCCGATGTCGCCGAGCAGGCGCACCGAGGGGCGCACCTTCCTGAGGTGGAAGTAGGCCTGGTAGGCGAGGCTGAATGAGGTGCGGAACCCGCAGACGTAGACGTTGGTGGCCTCGCCGAGTGCGGTGGTCGCGCGCGTCAGCGCGGCGAGGTCGATCTCGTCGATGGATTGCTGAAGCGCGTCCAGGTCGTTGCGCAACGATTCCAGCGCGACGTCGTGGGTGTCGCGCTCCGTGTGCTCGCCGGATGGCGTTGGCGCGCCGCGAAGTTCTTCCCGGAGCGCGTCCTGCATCTGCGGGAAGCCGTCGTAGCCGATCTTGATCGCGAACCGGACCACGGTCGACTCGCTGACGCCCAGTTTCTCGGCGATCCGCATCGCGGTCAGGGAACCCGCCTCAGCTGCGTGGGATATGCAGAAGCGCGCGATCTTGCGCTGGCTCTTGCTCAGCTGGTCGTAGCGAACCCTGACCCGCTCCGGAAGCGAGTCTGCCCCGTTGTTCACCTGAATCCCCTTCTGACTCGTCCGGTCAGGTCGGCACGTGGTCGGGCCACGCGCATCGTCACCATTGTTCCGGGAGCGGCTTGGGCCATCCGCCCGAGATCGGGCTCCGACACTACACCGATCACCGGATACCCCCCGGTGGGCGGATGGTTGGCGAGGAAGACGAGTGGCTGCCCGGATGGCGGCACCTGGATCGAGCCGGGATGGACGCCTTCCGTCGGCAGCTGGTCGTGGCGGCGCTGGTCGAGGCGCGGGCCGGTCAAGCGCGCGGCGATGCGGTTGACTTCGGTGCTGACCAGCCAGGTCGCTGTGACAAAGGTGCGGCGCGCCTCGTCGGTGAACCAGTCGTCCCGCGGCCCCCAGTGGATTTCCAGGTCGAGCCGTGCGCTGGCGGAGGCGTTTTCGACGAAGACGTCGCTCGGCGTGCCCGGCGTGCCGCGGCAGGATCCGATTGGGATGACGTCGCCGGGCCTCAGCGGGGGAGGTCCCAGGCCGGACAGCGAGTCCGTCGACCGGCTCGACAGCACCGGTGGCACGGCGATGGCGCCGGCTACCGCCAGGTAAGTCCACAGGCCGTAGGCGGGCCGGCCGGTGGTGAGGACGTCGTTGGCTCGGGCGTAGGTCCAGGTGTTCCGCGGTACGGGCACCGTGCCGAGGTAGGCGGGCACCGGTGCGCCGGCGAGGCTAAAGCCGACCGGCTCGGTGAACCGGACCGCGAGCCCGCCCAGCAGGAACTCGATCGCGGCCGCGTCCGGTCGGTTTCCGACCAGGCGGTTTGCCTGGGCCAGGGCCAGCCGGTCCATCGCTCCGGCACGGGGCACGCCGAGGTGGCCGCAGCCGGGTCGGCCGCCGTCCTGGACGGTCGCCTGCGGACCGGTGGTGAGCACTTCCATCAACGGACCTCGTAGAAGACCACGCGATCGCCGACGTCGACGGAGTTCGGCGGTTGGGCCCGCGCGTCCCACAGGGGCGGGCCCGCCCGGGTGCCGATCAGGTTCCACCCGCCGGGAGAATCCAGGGGGTAGATCACCGTGAACTCGTTGGCGATCGCGAGGCTGCCCGAAGGCACCTTCATACGCGGGCTCGGCCTGCGGGGGACGTGCAGGACGTCGGGGAGCGCCGCGAAGAACGCCTGCCCGGGGGCGAACCCGAAGAAGGCGACCCGGTACTCGGTGCCGGAGTGGCGTTCCACGACCTCGCGCACCGACAAGCCGGTGCGCTCGGCGACGGCGGCGAGGTCGGGCCCGTCGTATCGGACTGGGACGACCACCGTCTTGCCGCCGAGCTCGTCCGCATCGGGCAGCTTCGCCGCGCCGATGGCCTGGGCGATCCGGCGCAGCGCTGTGATGTCACCGAGCAGGAAAACCGTCCGCGCGGCGGGGATGACCTCGGTCAGGCCGGGCGCGCACGGGTGGTCGCGCACCCACGCGGCCAGCCGGTGCGGGTCGGATCGCGGCGGGAGCTCGACCAGGAGGCCGCGGTCACCGACGCGTCGCACCGCGGTGACCGCCTCATCCACCGACGGCCACTTTCCCGGACAACGAGCGCAACGCCACTCCAGCTTCCTCCAGAGCTTCGCGGGCGGCTGCGGCTAGTGCCGACGCGCCGGGCGAGTCGGAGTGCACGCACACCGAGGCGACCGGCATGTCGAGCACCGTCCCGTCGATCGCGGTGACGGTGCGCTCGGTGGCGAACTGCACCGCGCGGCGTGCGGCGGCCTGGGGGTCGGTGATCACAGCACCTGGTTCACCGCGCGGGACGAGCAGACCCTCGGCCGTGTAGGCGCGGTCGAGGTAGCCTTCGGCGACCGTGCTCAGGCCCGCGTCCTGGACGGCGCGCCAGAACGCGGTGCCGGGTTGGCAGAGCACGGGCAGGTCCGGGTCGAAGTCCCGCACCGCGTCGATGATCGCCCGGGCATACGATTCGTGCTGCACGGCGGCGTGGTAGAGCGCGCCGTGGACCTTCACGAACGTGATCGGCGCCTGCTCCGCGGAAGCGAACGCCGAGAGCGCGCCCAGCTGGTAGAGCACGTCGTTGCTCAACGTCGCGCGGGGCACCTGGATGAACCGTCGCCCGAAACCGATCACGTCCCGGAAACCCACTTGCGCGCCGATGGCGACGGAGCGCTGGCGCGCGGTCTGGCAGGTGCGCCGCATGATGTCCGGATCGCTCGCGTGGAACCCGCAGGCCAGGTTGGCATCGGTCACCAGGCCCAGCAACACTTCGTCGTCGGCGATGACCCATGCGCCGTAGCCCTCCCCGATGTCGGTGTTCAACGAGAGGGCCGCTGTCGCGGTGGGGTGCGGTTGTGCCATCGTGCCTCCAATCCCTGCCGCCCACATCCGGTCCGGGCGCTCGTTCGACGTGCGAGGGCACCGGTCCGGAGGCGGCTCCGGGGCGTCTGCCGGTAGTTCGCCCGATGCTCGGAGCTTGCATCATTTTCAAATATGACGCAAGTGTGCTCACCGTCAAAGTTGCTGCGCCGGATGTGAATCAAGAAGAGGATTTATCTTCTACTTGACCGAAACAGGGGGTCTGCTGCGATCCGAGAAAGCCGGAACGCGGTCGCCCTTGCGTCATCGTGATGCGTGGTGCAGGATCGGTCGGCATCCGGAGCGCTTCCCCGCCAGACACGGGACCAATTCGTCGATACCGGGTTTCCACCACGTCGACCGCGGCGCTTGGCACCGATCCAACGCCTGCGAGCGGACGAACCTGAGGAGCGAAAGATGCGCAACGCCTCGAACCCCGTCACCACAGCAGTTGCCGCAGTCGGCGCTCGCCTCCTACGCGCCGTACCGGAACCGGCGGCGGCGTCGTGAACCCGGAGGTGGGTGGTTCGGTCGGCATCTTCGACGCGGGGATCGGTGGCCTGCCGTTAGCTGCGATGCTGCGGCGCCGTGCCCCGCAGCATCGGCTGGTGTACCTCGGTGATGCCGCGCGCCGCCCGTACGGTCCCCGCCCAGGTGCCGAGGTCGCACGATTTCTCGGTCAGGCAGAGCAGTTCTTCGTGCGAGCGGGCTGTGATGCGTGGGTCATCGCGTGCAACACCGCTAGCGTGGTGGCTGCAGAAGCCGACGTGGGCGCAATTCCTTTCGTCGACATGGTCTCCGCGGTCCGCGAGGCGGTCCGAATGGCACCGGTGGGTCCGGTGGGAGTACTAGCCACCGCGGGCACCGTCGCCAGTGGAGCGCTACCGCGGGCACTTCCCGAACGGGAGGTGTTCCAGGTGGCCACTGAGGAGCTTTTGCGGTTGGCCGAGGAAGGCGGCGGCGATGACCCGGTCAGGCTGCGGCGCCTCGCCCGGCGGGCAATGGAGCAGATCACTGCGGCGGGCTGCGCGTCGGCCGTTCTGGCCTGTACCGACTTCACCTGCATCCTGGATGCGATGCGCGCCGCGGAACCCGGCTTCGCACTCATCGACCCCGTGGAAAGCGCCGCTGACCTGACCCTCGGCCTGCTCCAGAAACCGGGCAGCCCCCGCGCCGGTCAGGAAGACCTCTTCTGCCTCACTGGGCCACACCCGACCGACGGCGTCGCGTTCGCGTGGGACGCGTTCGGACTCACCCTGCCCCCAGTGCGCACCGTAACCATCGACAACGACCTGATTGGAGTGCACCACCATGAGTGAGATCTACCAGCCGACCAGCCGATTGCTGCGACTGGACGTGCCGGAACGCGCAGCGACGGAGGGCGCGTCGCTGCGCGAACTGGAACGTGAACTCGAACGAACCCCGGTCGGGCCGGATTTCCTCGACATCACCTACGCCGACACCCACCGCTTCCCGCCCGACTCGTGGGTTCTGGACGAGTTCGTCAAAGCCGCCTCGGGCGCGGGGATGACCTACACCCCGTACCGGGGTGACCCAGGAGTTCGCCGAGCCGTGGCCGAACACGTCAGCGCCTTCCTCGGTGAACAGCTCGACCCAGACGGCGAGATCATCCTGACCCCGGGAACCCAAGCAGGTCTCTACACCGCGCTCTCGGCGATCATCGAGCCGGGCGACACCGTGGTGCTGCCCGACCCCGACTACATCACCAGCGAACGATCCGTGCGCTACCTCGGCGCGGACGTCCACCCCGTTCCGCTGCTGTGGCCCGAGGGGGAATCCCCCTGCCTCGACCTGGACGCGCTCGCGGCCGGGTTGCGGCAGGAACCGAAGTTGGTGATGCTCTCGCACCCCAACAACCCGACGGGTGCGGTGTTCGATCCTTCGCACGTGGCGGAGATCGCCGCGCTCGTCGCTGACAGCAGCGCGCTGCTGCTCGTCGACCAGCTCTACAGCAGGCTGGTGTACGACGGCAAACCCTTCGCGCACATGATCTCCGAAGCCGGCATGCGCTCCAGGACCATCACCACGCTCGGCCCGAGCAAGACCGAGAGCCTCAGCGGCTACCGCATCGGCATGGCCGTGGCACCGCCGGAGATCATCGACCGGATGGAAGACGTCATGAGCGTCGCCGCCCTGCGCTGCCCGGCCTACGCGCAGCACATCCTGACCCGCTGGCTCGACGACGACACCGACTACGTCGCCAAGCGCATCGGCGAATACCAGTCCCTGCGCGACGTCAGCGTGGCGGCGCTCAGCGAGATCCCCGGCGTGGACGTCCGGCCCGCCGGCGGCTCGGCGTACCTGTTCCCCGGCTTCCCCGGAATCGACGCCACCGACCAGGAAGTGGCCATCGCGCTCAAGCGCGACGCCGGCCTCGTGGTGAACCCCGGCTACCAGTTCGGCCCCCGCGGCCGCAAGCACTTCCGCATCTGCTTCGCCCAGGACGAGCAGGCTTGGGACGCAGCACTGAAGCGCATGACCGACGTGCTGCACAGCTTGCCCCGCGCCTAGCAACTCAACGCCGAGTTCCACGCTCGCGTTCCCACCAGGCCGGCGAGCCGAAACACTCCCGGCGAGCAGGGTTCGGACTCGCGGACCCTGCCGTGCAACCACCAAGCGCGCCCGCGGAGCAGCGTGGCGTCACGGTCGATATCCGCCACCCACCCAGAGGAATCGAGATGGCAACGACCCAGGAACTCGGAACATCCGAAGTGGACAAGAAGACCCTCCGCCGGGTCACCGTGGCCGGCTCGGTAGGAGTTTTCGTCGAGTTCTACGACTACGGCGTCTATGGCTTCCTGGCCAGCACGATCGCAACCGTGTTCTTCCCCAAGCAGGACGGCACCGCCGCGCTGCTGCTGACGTTCAGTATTTTCGGGCTCACGTTTTTCGTGCGCCCGGTCGGCGGTGTCGTCTGTGGCTATCTCGGCGACCGGATCGGCAGGCAGCGCACGCTGGTCCTGGTGCTGATGCTGATCAGTGGATCGACGGTGGCCATCGGCCTGCTGCCCACCTATGCGGCCATCGGCGTCGCCGCCCCGATATTGCTGCTGGTACTGCGGCTGGCGCAGGGATTCTCCGCCGGCGGCGAGAGCGCTGGCGCGATGTCGTTCGTCGCGGAGTACGCGCCGGAGGGCCGCCGCGGCATGCTCACCAGTCTGTCGCAGCTCGGGTCCTACGCCTCGCTCCTGCTCGGCGCCGTCGTCACCACCGTGCTCACCGAAACCCTCGGCACCGATGAGATGACCGAGTGGGGCTGGCGAATCCCGTTCCTGCTCGCCGTGCCGATGGCCGTGATCGGCTTCTACATTCGCAGCAAGCTCGACGAAACGCCGAAATTCCAACAGCTGCGCAAGGATTCCGCCCCGGCGCGCAACCCGCTGAAGGAAACGCTGGCCTCGGCCGAGCACCGCAAGGCCGTGCTGCTGGCCATCACGATCCCGATCCTCAACGGCACCGGCTACTACGTCCTGTTCAGCTACATGCCCACCTACCTGAACAAGACCCTGCACTTCTCCGTGGTCCAGGGACTGCTGATCACCGTGTGCACCCTGATCGCGATCATCGCCGCGATCCCGTTCGCGGGGCGGCTGTCGGACCGGATCGGCCGCAAACGCACCATCGCCGGGTCGGCGTTTTCCCTCGTGGTCCTCGGCTACCCGTGCTACTGGCTGCTCACGCAGGGCTCGGTCGCGCTGGCCATGATCGGAGGCGTGATCATGGCGCTGCTGTTCGCCGGGCACACCGGCGTGATCCACATCGTGCTGGTGGAGCTGTTCCCCACCCGGCTGCGCTACACCGCCTACGCGCTCGGCTACAACATCTCGACCGCGGCCTTCGGAGGTTCCGCGCCGTTCCTGATGACCTACCTCATCTCGGCCACCGGGGACAGCGCGATGCCCGCTTACTACATGGTGCTCACCGCCGCGGTGACCGCCCTGGCGGTGCTCGCCATCCCGGAAACCGCGCACAGCCCGCTGAAGGAGAGCTGATATGCCCGTTGATCGGCTGATCAAGGTAGCCCGCGTGTTCGACGGGGAGGGCCTCACCGGAGCGACCGGCGATGTGGTGGTCGCGCTCGACGGAACGAAGATCGCCGAGGTCGGACCCGCGGCGGAACTGCAGGCGCGCTGGCGGGGCATCGCGCTCGACCACTACCCGACCGGCACCCTCACCCCGGGGTTGATCGACTCGCACGTCCACCTGACGATGCCGGGGGACGGCACCGCCTACGAACCCGCGGTGAACCGCGAGGCGAGCACCCGATTCGCCGTCGCCGCGCAGAACCTGCGCAAGCACATCGCCGCCGGGGTGACCACCGTGCGCGACCTCGGCTCGCATCCGGACTTCCTGGGCTGGTTGCCGGCCGACCCGAGCGAGCTGCCGCGTCTGCTGCGCTACGGCATGCCGGTGACCGGAGTGCGCGGGCACATGCACCTCTTCGGCGGTGGAGCCGCCGACGCCGCGCAGGCCCAGAAGATCGCGCGCCGCAACATCGAGCTCGGCGCTGACGGAATCAAGATCGCAGCAACCGGCGGCGGTACCCTGAACACCGTCCCGCACGAGGAAACACTCACCGCGGAGCAGATCGGTGCCGCGGTGTCGGTCGCGCACGAGCACGGGCTGCTGTCCACGACGCACGCCCTGTCGAACGAAGCCATCCGACGGGCCGTCCTCGCCGGCAGCGACGGCATCGAGCACATCGCGTTCCTCACCCCGGATGGCTCCACCGGGTTCGACGAGCGACTCGCCGAACTGGCCATCGCACACGGCACGACATTCGGATCCACGCTGGGCTGCAACTTCCACTACATCCGCGACGCGGAGGCAGGCCGGATCTCCGCTGACGAGCTCGACGAACAGCGACAACGAACCTCGTACTACGTCAGCAACGCCGGGCGGCTGCGGATGATGGGCGCGCGCATCGCACCGGCCTCCGACGCCGGGTGGAAGCACACGGCATTCGGTGACTTCGCCAGCGAACTGCACCTGCTCGTGCTCGCCGGTTACCAGCCCGCCGAGGTGCTGCGCATGGCCACCAGCGGCAACGCCGAGTACCTGCGCCTGGCCCACGAGATCGGCTTCGTGCGCGAAGGGCACATCGCCGACCTGGCCGTGTTCGACGGCGACCCCACCCACGACATCGAGGCCACCCGCGCGGTCCAGGCGACCTACCGCGCCGGCCGCCGCGTCATCTGACGAAAGTAGGGAAGTTGTTCCGGTGAAAGAAAAAGTTGTCGTTGCGGCCGTGCAGATGGACGTATCCCTCCTCGACGCGAGCAAGAACCTGGATCGGATGAAAACCGCGATCGAGGCGGCCAGGCTGGCGCAGGACGTGGATCTGGTCGTCTTTCCCGAGCTGGCGAACATCGGGTACATCAAAGGCCGCGACAAGCAGTTCGGCGGGCGGTATATCAAGCACGCGGAGAAGATACCGGGTGAATTCACCCAAGCTCTAGGCGAATTGGCGGACGAGCACGACGTCCACATCATCTCCGGAATGGCCGAGGCGCACCCCACGATCCCCGGGACCCTCTACAACTCCGCCGTCCTGATCGGCCCGACCGGAGATCTGCTGGGCGTACACCGGAAAGCGCACATCCCCGGGTACGAGAAGCATTACTTCGTGCCCTCGCAAACCCACGCCAGCGATGTGTTCGAAACCGATCTGGGCACGATCGGAATCGGCGTCTGCTACGACAACCAGTTCGCGGAACTGACCAGGACGTACGCGTTGAAGGGCGCCGAGATCCTGGTGATGCTGTGGAACATGCCCAGCTTCTCCAACGGCGGCACCATACTCCACAACCTCACCTCGGTGCGCGCCTTCGAGAACAGGATGTACTCCGTTTCCTGCAACAGGATCGGTGAAAACCACGAGATCGAATTCTTCGGATACAGCGCGATCGCCAACCCGGTGGGCGAGCTGATCGCGTCCGCGGAGGGCGGGGAAGCCATCATCTACGGCGTTCTGGAACGAGATGCGCTTCTCGAGGAAAGATCTCAAATGACCATCTTCAGGGACCGGCGGCCCGACTTGTACGGCGAGGTGGTCAAACCCCTCTGAACCCCTCTGAATAGCGGCTAGCGGACGAACCGGGCCTGCCTGGCCAGCAGCCACATCCGTTGCCGCTCGGACGTCGACCAGCTTCCGGAAGCCGGTGGAAATGCGGGGGTTTCGCCGCGGTACCGGCAGCGGGCGCGTCGCATCGCGAGGTTCCCCCGCTTTGCCGGAGACTTGGTAATCAGGATTCGTCCGGCTTGGCTGGGATCGTAGCCGAGCCGGTCTGTTGCCGGATACTCCATGCCTCCTCGTACTCGTCGGGGGACAGTCCGCCGAGCCGTTTCTGGATGCGGCGGGGGTTATACCAGCCGTCGATGTAGCGGAAGATCGCTGAATCGGCCTCGGCGCGAGTGGCGAAAGTGTTGCCAGGCCAGTAGATCAGCTCGGTCTTGATGGTCGACCACAGGTTCTCGACGAGCGCGTTGTCAAACGAGTCGCCGACGCTGCCTGTCGACGGAGCGATGCCCGCATCGGCCAGGCGCTGGGTGAACCGCAGCGCGGTGTTTTGACAGCCCTTGTCGCTGTGATGGATCAACTGTCCATCCTGGACATTACGGGATCGTAGGGCGTAGTCCAGCGCGGTGATCACCAACGCGGTGTCCGCGCGGGCGGCGGTGGCCCAGCCGACGACCTTGTTAGAGAACGCATCCCGCACCGAGGCCAGCCACAACACCCCCTGACTGGTCAGGATCCGGGTCAGATCGGCCACCCACAGCCGGTTCGGCTCGTCGGCGTCGAACTGCCGGTCGACCAGGTCCGGGGCGGCGGTGTGCCGGGGGTTCTGCTTAGTCGAGCCACCTTTCCAACCCCGGCGCAGGAACGCGCCAGCCAGGCCGTGTTCGCGCATGATCCGCTCGACGCGCTTACGGCCCACCCGTATCCCCTGGCGGCGCAACTCCAGCCACACCCGCGGGGACCCGTACGTACCGGCGAACTCGTGCGCCGTGCGGATCTTGACGATCATCTCCAGCAGCTGCGCGTCCTCCAACTGACGGTGGCTGGGCGCAGCCTGACGGGCCCGCCAGTCGTAGTAGGTCGACGCTAGGATGCCCAGGACCCGCAGTACGAGATCGACCGAGAACGTGTGGGCGTCAATGAAGCTCATGACGTCCTCCGGGTCGGGGCGATCTCGGAGGCGAAATAAGCGCTGGCCGCCCGCAGCACCTCGTTGACGCGCTTGAGCTCGGCGTTCTCCCGCTTGAGCCGGCGGTTCTCCTCGACCATCGCGGTGGTCGGCCGGTCGGCGCGCTGGCCATTGTCGGCCTCGTCCTGGCGGATCCAGTTCCGCAGCGCCTCGGGGTGGACGTTCAACTGCTCGGCCAGTCGGCGGATCATCGGCTTGGGGTCAGATTCCCGGTACAGCCGCACCGCCCGTTCACGCAGCTCGTCCGGATACTTCTTGGGGGCAACCACGACGACTTCCTTCCTCGGTTCACAAGATCAAACCTGGTTTGGAAGTCTCCGGGCAACCGGGGGAGCCTCAGTGTGGTCCGTTCCGGGAGGGCTGGTTCCCTCACGACCTGGCCAAGTGGGTACGGCCAAAGGCCACGGGGAGGCCCCAAACCCTCTCTCTGGGCGAGGGCCCCGCCACAAAGCCGATACCGCGGCTTGGTTCGCTCTCGACATCGCCCACCTAAGAAGAATGTAACTGGTCAGGTGTTTGTGGGGCTTGATCGGCATCGTGGGATGATCTTGGGGTGCAGGCCGGGGATGGGCGTCCGTCGTATGACGAGCTTGCCGCCCTGGTCATCGAGCAGGCGCGGGTGATCACGGAGCTTCGGGAGCGGGTCACCGCGCTGGAAGCCGAGAACGCTGAACTGAAGCGCCGGTTGGGTATGGATTCGACCAACTCCTCCAAGCCGCCGTCGTCGGACTCGCCGTTCACCAAACCGACGCCGAAGTCGTTGCGGCGTAAGAGCGGCCGCAAACCAGGCGGCCGGCCAGGGCATCCGGGGTCGACATTGGCGCTGGTCGACAACCCGAACAAGCGGTTGCGGCACGAGCCGGGCCCGTGCGGCGGTTGCGGCGCGGACTTGGCGGACGCCCCGGAGGTGGGCGTGCAACGGCGGCAGGTGTTCGACCTGCCGCCAATGGCGGTGCAGGTCACCGAGCATCAGCTGATCACGCGTCGCTGCGCCTGTGGGGCCACCACGTGCGGCACCGCTCCGGAGGGCGTGGGGTCGCCGGTGCAGTACGGGCCACGGGTCAGCGCGATCATCCTCTACCTCTACGTTGGGCAGTTCCTGTCGAAGAAACGCACCGCGCAGGCGCTGGCCGAGTTGTTTGGCACCCCGGTCTGCGAAGCCACCGTGGCCAGAATGACCATGCGGGCCGCTGACTGCCTGGCCGGCTTCCTCGCCCAAGTCAAAGACCGTGTCGCAGAGGCCGGGGTGGCCGGTTTCGATGAGACCGGTCTGCTGGTGGCGGGCACGCTGCACTGGGTGCACTGCGCCCGCACCGACAAGTACACCGTGGTCACCTGCCACCCCAAGCGTGGCAAGAAGGGCATCGACGACGCCGGTGTTCTCGGCCGGTTCCATGGTGTCGCGGTGCACGACGCGTGGGCCCCGTACGACACCTACGCCGATGTCGGACATCAGCTCTGTTGTGCGCATGCGCTGCGAGAGCTGGCCGGTGTTGCCGACACCGCACCGTCTGATGCCCTGTGGTGTTGGGCCGGACAGGCCTCCGACGCGCTCGTGGCCATGCAAAAGCTGGTCGCCGAAGCCATCGCCACCGAGGCCCCGGTTCTCGACCAGGACGCGCTTGGCAAGCAGGTCCAGCTCTACCGCTCGGCCGTCCAGATCGGCATCACCCAGACCGCCGCTCGGACCGGCACGGTGATGAAGAAGCACAACGCGCTCGCCCGCAGGCTCCTCGACCGGCAAGACGACTACCTCCGTTTCACCACCGACTGGCGAATACCCGCCGACAACAACGGCTCAGAGCGGGACATCCGCATGATCAAGCTCCGTCAGAAGGTCTCCGGGTGCCTGCGCACCCTCACCGGAGCCAAACAGTTCTGCGCGATCCGCAGCTACCTATCTACCGCCGCCAAACACGGCAAGCAATTCTTCGAAGTCCTCGTCATGCTCGCCGAGGGCCGCCCCTGGTTACCCGCGATTCACCGACCTCTACCCGGCAACCTGACCAGTTACCCTCGGACGTATGGCTGCCAATGTTGTTCGGATCCGATCCGACCTGTTTAGCGGTATCTCGCTCGTCGGTGCGGCGATTGTGCTACCGCTGGTATTCGGCTGAACGTCGGGCACGAGCGCGCGGAAACAACAGGTCATTATTCAGCCGGAAGCGACAACTGCTGGTGTGTCGGCGGGTCGAACAGCGTGGCGAAGCCGTCGGTGTTGCTGATCAGCTCGCAGGCCACCGAGAGGACGGATGTGCGGCTGTTTCGAGGTCGCTGGCCGCCATTTGTGCGTGGATCCTGGGTAGGGCGACCGGAACCCTGCGCCAGGCCAACACGGTCGCGCTCGTGGCGCTGGTCGCCGTCCAGCTCGGACAGACCCTGGTCGTGCGCGGACGGACACCACTGGTCATGGCGTGTGCGCTTGTCTCGTTCGTGGCACTGGCCGCTGTCGTCCAAACTCCCGGCCTGAGCCAATTCTTCGGAGCCAGCCCACTATTCCGACACGGCTGGATGATCGCCGCTGGCGCAACGACCGCCGCCACCGCCATCAGCCTCTTGCTCCAACAATGGTGAACCTCCATGCATGACCGTCAAGATCCCTTCACCGCGGCCATCGTCGGGCCCGACTCGGCACAACTTCGAGCAGGCAAGACGTTGGAGCGCCGAGAATTGTGGACGACTCGCTGGCTCCGAAAGCAGCTGCCTCCAGCCGACCGGCGGTGAACTCCTTCGCCGTGATGCTGTTCGGCATTGGGATCTGATCCCGCTTATCTCAGGGAGTACGCGATTCCGTGCAGGATGTCGTGCTCGCTGATGATCAGTTCCGTCGCCCGAGCACATCGCATCACCGCACGCACGCCGAGCGCGCTGACGGGCAGTACGTCGGCCATACCTGTGTGGATTCCGGGCAGCGCTTGTCGCTGGGCGAAGGACATCCCGAGCACCCGCTCTGTCACGTAATCGACCTGGTCGTAGGTCATTCGTGCGTGATGGAGCCTTCGTCCAGGAAACGCGATGGCGGCAACGGTGCCGACTGCTTCGGAGACGCCGAGAAGCCGAGTGCCCGACAAATCGGGAAGTTCGGCCAGCGCCTGATCGGCCAGTGCCGTGATCTCGTCCTGTACCGCCGCGAGTTCGCCCGAGGCTGGAGGATCCGACCGCAGGTGGCGTTCGGTCAGGCGTACGCAGCCCAGGCCGACGGAGACGGATCTGTCCGTGATACCCGCTGTTCCCAGCGCGAGCTGTGTGGACCCGCCACCGATGTCGGCGACCAGGTAGCTCGCCTGCGGAAGACCGCTGGTAGCCCCGGCGAAAGCGAGCCGTGCTTCCTCGTCGCTGGTGATGCCTTCCGGTGCGCAGCCGAGTGTCTCTTGGACCAGGGTGCGGAACTCGTCGCTGTTGGACACTCGTCGGGAGATCCATGTGGTGCACATGCGCACGCGTTCCACACTAGCCGTGGTGATGATTCCTGCGTATTCGGCCAACACGGCGCGCGCCCGTTCGAAGGATTCGCGGGAGATCGAGCCGTGTTCGTCGACTCCCTGACCCAGACGGACGATGTCGAACCGTTTCGCGACTTCCGTCAAATGCCCGTCGGCACCGAGGTCGGCAACCAGCATCCGGATCGAGTTCGTCCCGCAGTCGATCGCCGCTACTCTGCGGCGCCCCACCGCTTTGCCGGTGGGCCGCCGGCTGTGCTGAGTCACGCAGGCCCTCAGCTCTTCTCGGCGGTCAACGACACCGGGTCCACGTGAGTGACGCCGAGCTTGGTCATCCAGTCCTGCTCGGCCAGCGTTCCGATGACGTAGACCGGTTTGCCGATCCCGATGGCGTATCCGAGTTCCCAGGAGCAGTCGTTGCCTATCGGAGGCTGGCAGATCACACATTCCGCTTTATCGATCGCCGTCTGGCACTGCTGCGCGCCACGGGGAAAGTCGAACGTCACCTCATCCTTCGGCAGCCACAACTCCAAGCCGATCGAGGCCGCGAACTTCAGCGCATCCGTGGGATCTGTTTGTTCGTTCTTGCACTTCGCACAGTAGTAAGCGTGCATAGCCCGCCTTTCGATCGACAGCCCGGACAGCGGCTCAGCCGCACGGCCTGAGAATAGAGAAACGATCTCGAGGATGTCAGGTCAAGAAGTGTGATTCTCTGTCGGCATCGCGCATCCTCGAAGCCTGCAAATCCTCACTTGTGGTAACCGGAAACCGCCGTCTAAGTGAACGATTCGTGCTGACCAGGCGACAGCCTGTCCGTTGACAACACGGGAGGAGTACTCCGGAGTACTCCGCGGTCAGAGTTCCTGACCGTCCGACGCTGCACGGCCTGGACACGGCTGGTCCCGGGCGAACATGCGGCCGCTGGCACGGACCGCGGTGTTGCGGCGGTGCGTTCTGGGTTTCTGTCGCGGCGCCCCTTTGAGCGTGACCAGAAGGTTTATGGCGAGGCGTCGAATGGTCGTCCGGCCCGCGGCCACCAGGTGGCTCATCCACCCGCTTCGGCCATGCGACGGATCGCCGACCGCTGCCCAGGACGCGTTCATCACCGCTGGCGCCTCCCTCTCGCTGCCGCACACGCCGCGCCCGGTCGACGTGAACGACGAGATGCTGGCAGAACTTGGACGTGCGCCCAGGGGCGAAGGTGGAAGCAGTCGTCGCGGTCCTGGTCGGGCAAGTCCACGCCGAGCGCCACCAGCCCTGGGGCAGGCACACGGAGACGGTGCCCATGACGGCGGCCAGCTCTTCCTGGTTCGCGGCCAGGCCGAGCACTGCCGTGTCCCAGTCGTCGCTGGTCCGCAGGGAGTATCGGATGGTTGCGTGCAGCAGCCGGACCTTCTGCGCCGTGAGTCAAGTTGATCAGGGTTCGGTGTCCTTTCGGGCAACGTTGAGCGACTTCAGCCGAATCCGCATTCCGAGGTGAGGGGCACCCTTGAGCGGCTCAGCCACCCAAGGGTGCCCCTCACCTCGGAATGCGGCCGAATCCGCGCCGTGGACGCAACCCCGGCGGGCGTGGGGCGTCTTTCTTGCTGACAGAGCGGTGAGAAACCGTTGACACACCTGAGGAAAAGGGAAGCACGATGCTCAAGCGCCACCGTATGACGACCGCCATCACCGGCCTGCTGGGGGGAGCACTGCTGGTCAGCGGCTGCGGAACCGCCGCCGCACTTCAGTCCTCGCCGGCGCCCGGGCATGACGCGCGCAATGTTGGTATGGCCTCGGGCGGGGGCGGCGGGGACATCGGCACGTCGAACTGCTCGGAGGCCGATTTCCTCGCCACCGCGACACCGGTGAAAGGCGACCCCGGCAGTTTCATCGTGGCGTACGGGAACCGGTCGGACAAGACCTGCACGATCAACGGCGGCGTGCCGAACCTCAAGGGCGTGGACATGAGCAACTCGCCGATCGAGGACCTGCCGGTCGAGGACGTGCGGCTTCCCGACGCGCCCAAGGAATTCACCCTCCAGCCCGGTCAGAGCGCGTACGCCGGCATTGGCATGGTCCTGGCCGACAGCGGCGACCCGAACGCTCATGTCCTCACCGGGTTCCAGTCCTCGCTGCCGGACCTGTCCGAGGCCCAGCCGGTCAACGTTCTCGGCGACGGCAACGTGAAGTTCGCCGCGAAGTACCTGCGAGTCAGCTCGCTGGTGTCTACCGCAGACGAGCTGCTGCCCTAATGATCTTTCGGTTTTAGGTTGACCTGCTTGTGGGGGTTTGTATTGCTGGGTTCTTCATGACAGTCGGGTGAGTGGGCCCGTGCTAGCGAACGTGGTAAACATTCAGGTGCTTTGCTGTGGGCATGCTGAAGTCCCCGGCTCTTGCGGGTCGGGTGTGGTGGTGATGAATCTGCCGGTGGTTTAGATCGGTGGGGGCAGCGCTGGTTGCCAGGGGTTGCCTGTGATGGCCTGGCGTAGTGCGGTCATGACGTTGACACCCTGTTTGCGGGCGGTGTCGATGTAGCTGCGGATGTTCAACCGATCTTGGGTGATGTCTTCGCTGGTCAAACGCCCGGAGATCTTTTGCTGTGTTTTCGTGGGCCGCAGGTTGCGTTCGCTGATGTTGTTGGTCGGCCAGACCCGGGTGTCGCCGCTGAAGCGGAGAACATCGCCTTGGCGGTCGCGGCAGAACTCCAGCAGTTCCCGCCCGGGGCGTTGCGCCGTCGACGAAGGCGGCCCGGGCACCCGCGGAACCCGGGAAATCCCGACCTTGACCGCGTTATCGAACTCGGTGATCAGCGGGCCGGACACCCGTGGGTCGATCTCGGCCAAGCGCTTCTCCCTGGCTTGGTGCCAGGCTTTGATCAGACCGCGTAAAGCGCGTTGGGCCTGTTTCGGCCAGTGCTCATCCGGGTAGGTTTCCGCCGCGTCGGCGAAGTCCCGCAGCAGGTGAGCAACACAGGCCTGATGCCCGGCTAGGTTCTCCCAGCGCGAGTGAAAGTAGTTGCTGTAGCGGTCATGCACCGCGATGCCGGCGAATCCGGGCAGGATCCCGGCATCGGCAAACGAGTCCAGATCCCGTCCACCCAAGTGATAAACCGTGGCGGTCTCGGTGGAAGCCGACAACACGTATCGCCTCCTCGACCCGGCGGGACCGACGCGCAGGGTGGTCTCGTCGAACCCGGCCACGTGCGCCATCGTGATCAGCGACCTGATCACGGCCACGACCTCGTTCACCGCGCGGGCGCATCGGGTCAGCATGCCGTGCACGAACCCACCCGACGGGCCCTTTCCGCCTGTGAGGTCGGCGATCAGCTGGACACAGCGCTGCACCGGAACGTGTTGGTAGACAAGCAGATACACCACCAGCGATCGCAGATTCGGCCCATAACTCAACGGCGAGTCCGGCACCTCATCGGGCAGGGAGCCGAGGTGTTCGGTGCCGCAGGCACACCGCACCCGGTGCACATCGTGCTGCCAAACTGTGAGACGCACTTCGGGCAGGTCGTGAACCTGGTGGGAACGTTCGACACCCAGATCCTCGGCGAAGGCTAAATCAGCACCGCAACCACAGTTCCCGCTCGGGCGATGCGGCACAGTCGTATCCGGCACCGCCCACGACATCGCACTGCCCGGCGCGCCTTTCTGCTTGCCTCGTTTACGGTCGGCCCGCTTCGCCGGTTTCGCCGCTGGCGTGGCCCGGCCGGGCAAATCATCGGCGGAGGGAGGCATCGAACTATTCGCGCTGTTGCGGCTGACCTGCCGTTCCAGCTGCTTGACCCGCTCGGTCAACTTGGCGTTGGACTCCAGGAGCCGTTCAACGAGCGCGATCAGCTCCTCACGCGAGAGCTCCTCCAACCCAGCCACGAGCCAAGATCATCACACTTCGCGCCCGAGATCAACTCAGGCACCTGAATGTTTACCGAACGTGCTGCCGTCAAAAGGGATTTCGATGCGTTGCGGGAGCGTCGGATGCGGGAGACGGAGATGTTCGATCGGGGCGAGCGACAGGCCGAGGTGGCCCCTGGCAGTCGTAGGTGCCAGCCGGAAACTCTCGGCGATCGCCTCGACCAGGGTGGATTTTCCGATCCGTTGTCTCCGACAGAAAACGTCACCAGCGCCTCGAACCGCGACCGCGATCTTGCCATCGCCGCATCCCGCGCGGCTGATCCAGCCCGGCCGCGCTGGTTGATCAGTGCCGGTACGGCCGGGTTCAGGGTCGGCTCACCGATGTTGAACTGCACATCCGGGCCCCGGCTCGGCGGAGTCGACGATCCGCTGCCCGGTTCGCGGCGCAGGTGCATTCTTCGCTATGGAATATGCTTTCCTGGCATGAGGCAAACAATCCGCCTTAGGTTTTCCTTCTCGTGTGGCAGGCCTCCCCTGATGGTGGAGATTGGCCCCGATTTGGTGAACTAAAGGTGCTTTATCGAGCGGAATCCGGCGACGGGCGTCTACTCTTCCATTTGTCCCCCGACTGTCTACTTGAGAGGCGTTTAGGATATGCGACGGCGTGTGATTACTGCTGTGATGATCGCAGGGATGATCTCGGTGGCGCTCGCAGGAACCAGTGCGGCCGAAGGGTCGACAGGAGTCGGCACGCGAGCCGGTTCCTGTTCGTCGGGACCGGTTGCGCGTGGAAATCAAGAGGGATCAGGTTCCAATTGTTTTCGTGCCGAATATCCAGGGGAAAGATTTCGCGCGGTGGCGTTTTGTGCGAGTTGGCGCGGCCCCTACACGGTATTTGGGCCAGATAGGCTGGTAGGCGGCGGACAAAGTTCCATTGCTTGGTGTGCCCCGGGGGACCGAGTTACGGGTGGCGATACGCAGGATCGCCGGTAGCTTCAAGTTCCTAGAATTTTGGGAGCCCCGACCAATGCGGTCGGGGCTCCGTCACGTACACGGCCGTGCAGGCCAGGACTCCCAGCAGTGGATGGGAGCCCAGGTCGACTCGCCCGGCCGCGCCGAGGGGCAGCGGTGAACGGACCGGGGGAGGATCGCGCCTGCGCCCGGTCGTCTTACCTGGCGGACCGGCGAGCAGCTGCGATCTCGGGCACCGATACGGCGGCGATGTGCGCGCTCGCCGCGAATCCGCGCAGTTCGTCGTCGGTGGCCATCCGGGTCGGGTCCGCTGGGCTGACCAGGTGGGCGAACACCGCGACCGGTGGCGTCCCGGCGAGTCCGACCAGGTCGAAAGCCGATTCCGCGAGTCCGGCGTTGCCGAGCACACCGGCATCGCCGACGGCCACCGGCACCACGTGGCCGGGCCGGGTGAAGTCCGCGGGGCCCGCGTCGGGGTCGGCGAGTACGCGAGCGGTCCTGGCTCGGTCCGAGGCGGAAATGCCGGTGCTCACCCCCGTGCTGGCATCCACGGTGACACACACCGTCGCGCCGTGGTGCTCCTGCAGCCGGGGCGACATGGGCGGCAGCACGAGCGCATCGCAGCGCTCGCGTGGAAGCGCCACGCACAGAAAGCCCGACGAATGGCGGACCGCCAAGGCCGTCAGCTCGACATCCGCGCGTGCAGCGGCGAACACGAGGCCGCCGTCACCGGACGTGCAGCCGTGCACGATCGTCGGCCGGCCTGCTGCGATCTCGTGCAGTGCCAGGTCGATCGGCCTGAGCTCGCTCGGCCGGCGATCGAGAACCGCTGCGCGTTTCCGCTGATCGTCCATTTTCTCTCCTCGGAAAGGCGGATCCGGGCCGATTCAGTTCCACTATCTACAACGGACCAGTGAAGCGGCCCACGGCGTCACGCGTCCGATAGCGTGGCCGATCCGGTTCTTCCAAGCATCGCCGCCCGAGATCTCGAACGTCAACGTCCGCCAGCTGTCGTCCCAGTACCTGAAATCCTTGCGCCTCCGGCGGTGACGTGCTGGATTGTGCTTGACATCGCGTCGGCCGCCTCCATAGCGTCGACGTGTGCTCCGACCGCTGCTGACCAATCGCCGCCACGTGGATCTGCTGCGGATTGGTTCGGCGGCGTGTCCGGCCTCCTGATCATCCGAGCCCGAAACGCTGCTGCTGGTCCGGCAGCAATGACGGTTGCTGTTCCCGGTCTGGGGGCCGGTCACGCGCTCCGGCTCGGAGATTCCGTTGCGGGGTAGGCGGATTCTGGACGTCACCGACCCGAACGACGACTGGATTCCCCTGCCAGGCCGGTGGGTGGGCGCTGCTCGGGCCCAAGACCTATTCGACCGGTATTCCCCGCCTGCGGTGGCTGCTCACCAACCGTTGCCTGCTGGCGGAAACCGCCCGCGACGCAGACCACGGCCTTGCCGTGACGAGCAGGGCAGGGCTGGTCAAGCGCACCGTCACCAACAACGCCCCGTGCCGTCGAGCTGGGTGTCTCGTTCGTCGGCAATCCCGGCCTTTCCCGCGCCAATCCCATCGAACGGCACTATCGCGACGTGCTTTGCGGCCGCATCCACACCCCGCAGGACGACACGATCCGCACCGTCAGCGGCACCGCAGCGCTGAAACGATGACGATCGCTGAACTTGGCGGGATCGGCGAATCCTTCCGCAAGACTGCGTTGTCCGAGCGGAAAGCACCGGCGTAGCGCACCAGGTCGACAGTCGTGCCATTTCCCGATCCAATACGCATTGGCACTTCAGCGCGGTCACGTTGATCTGGGATGGGCTGCCCGCACATCGGTCGGCGGATATGACGGCATGGCTGGCCACCCAGCGGCGGTGGTCGCGCGTCGAACCGTTGCCCGGTTACGACCGTGATCTCAACCCGATTGGAAATGTTGTGGGGCAACGGGAAAGCGGTCGCGTTGGCCAACCTGTGTCCGGACACTTTGGACGAGGCCCAGGCTGCCGCACTGACCGGCTTGGAGCGGGTGGGCAGCCGCTACGAGCTGCGCTTCGCTTTCCTTGATCATACCGGCCTTTTCCCTGACCAAGATCATCCAGATACCAAAAGATCTTTAGTTGGCTGCCTCCTGGTGTTTCGGTTGTGTTTCCGTGGGATCTTGCCTCGTGGGATGCGTTGGCTGGCCTTGTTTCGCGACATATAGTCGTCTCGTGGGTGATTCACTCCTGTGGTCCAGGCGAGAGGTCGATCTCGCGTTCTTCGCCAGCGCTCGGTGTCAGGGCTGATCGACAGCCGCACCGTTCGCGCCTGAGTGCCGGCAGCGAACCTGCGCACTCCTTCGGGTTTCAGAGCCCTTCAAATCTGTGCGGGCGCAGTGCGCCCTCGTCCACCCAACGGCAGAGAAATCCGCCCGCGGTGGCAGGACCATGCCTGCCGACCACGACGGATGTCACCACCTCGTGCCGTCGTCCGCTGCCTCTCCAGCACGGGAGAATTCTATGTCCGACCTTCGCAGTTCCATCGAGAGCGCGACGTCCGCGCGCAAGAAATGGCGGTTGCCGGCGATCGCGTTCGCCATCCTGCTGATCGCCGGAATCGCCGCTTTCGCCGCAACCAGGGGCGGCGGCGCCGATCCGGGCGCGGCCGACGGCGCGCCCGTCCGCGGTGGCACGCTGCAGTTCGCGCTGATCGACTACCAGCGCAGCCTCGATCCGCAGTGGGGCACCAACTACGCCGAGTCGCTGATCGGCAACAACATCACCGACAAGCTGACCTGGCAGGACCCCAAGACCGGTGAGATCACGCCGTGGCTGGCCCAGTCGTGGGAGTACAACGAGGACCTGACCGAATTCACCTTCCACCTGCGCCGGGACGTGACGTTCAGCGATGGGTCGCCGTTCAACGCCGAGGCCGTCAAAGCCAACTTCGACCAGTACGTGCACGGCGACCCGAGCCTGGGGATCCTGCCCAACGGCGCCACCCTGCTGCCCGGCTACCTCGAAACCAGGGTGGTGGACGAATACACCGCCGTGGTCCGCTTCGAGAGACCGCTCGCGAGCTTCCTCCAGGCGTCTTCGTTCACGGCCAATGCGCAGCCGGGCTTCCTGTCGCCCTCGACGTTGAAGCTCAGCGCGGAGCAGCGGACGGACCCGAAGAAGGTGATCGGTACCGGCCCTTTCGTGTACGAGTCGTGGGAGCCGCAGGCCAAAACGGTCTTGGTCAAGCGAAACGGCTACAACTGGGCTCCGCCCGCGCTGCGCCACCCTGGTGAGGCGTATCTGGACAGGATCGTGTTCAACACGATCCCGGAGGCCAGCGTCCGCACCGGTTCTTTGGTGTCCGGCACGATCGACGCGACCCTCGACGTCGGCACAACCGATGAGAAGCCTTTGTCCGCACAGGGTTTCGAGATAATCCACCGCGGCGTGTCCGGCACGGCGATCCGGTTCGACTTCAACAGCTCGCTCTTCCCGACCAACGACATCGCGGTCCGCAAGGCGATCCAGCTCGGCTGGGACCGGCAGAGCGTCCAGAAGACCATCCTGACCGACTCCTACTCGGTTGCGGACTCGATCCTCGAACCGTCGGTGCCCGGACACGCCGACTACAGCGGTTCGGTGCTGAAGCACGACCCGGAGCAGGCCGCGCGGATCCTCGACGAGGCCGGCTGGGTGGCCGGCCCCGACGGGATCCGGGTCAAGGAGGGGAAGAAGCTGGTGGTCAAGCTGCTGGGCATCAACAACCTGGTGGTGAACAAGCCGGCTTACGAGTCGATCCAGCAGGACCTGCGGAAGATCGGTATCGATCTGCAGCTCACCGTCGTGCCGATCCCGGACTACACCGCCCAGCAGGCCAAGGCGAAGACCGACTGGAACGTCGTCGCAGCCAACCGCTCCCGCAACGATCCGGCGGTCCTCAACTGGCAGTACGGGCCGCAGAGCGGCAACGGCGCGTACGTCACGAAAGACTCCACCGGGGTCGACGCGGACGAGGTCACGCAGGTGCTGGGCAGGCTTGAAACGACCCTCGACCCGGCCGCGCGCACCCAGTACGCCAAGCAGGCGCAGGACATCCTGATCGACAAGTACGCGCTCGTGAACCCGGTCTACAACCCCTCGCAGGTGATCGCCCAGGCGCCGTACGTGCACGGCATCGTCTTCGACGCCCAGTCCCGCAACCACTTCGTGGACACCTGGAAGAGCGACGGGAAGTGATCGTCCGCCGGGAGCTCAGGCTCCCGGCGGGCCACGCCCTCCCGGGAAAGGAAGAGTCGTGCTGCGTTACGTCGCGCTGAAGGCCGGCCGGGCCGCGTTCGTGGTCTGGGCGGCGTTCACCCTGACCTTCGTCTTCTTGTTCGTGCTGCCGGCCAACCCGGTCGATCTCCTCTTCGACCCGACCGAGCTCAACTCCGTGCCGCCGGAGGTGCGCGCGCAGGTCGCGGACAGCTACGGCTTCAACGAGCCGGTCCTCTTGCAATACCTCGGTCGGCTCGGACACGCGCTGCGGGGCGACTTCGGAACCTCGGTGCAGTCGGGCCAGTCGGTCAGGGCGGTGGTCCTCGATGTGCTCCCGCACACCCTGGTGCTCGCCGTCGGGGCGCTGCTGCTCGCGCTGGTCATCGCGTTCACCATCGCGCTCGTCGCGACTTCGACCCGGCACCGGTGGTTGCGCAACCTGGTCGAGTCGCTGCCGACGGCCTCGGTCTCGGTGCCGGTCTTCCTCTCCGGCATCCTGCTGCTGCAGGTCTTCTCCTTCAGGCTCGGCTGGTTCCCGTCGTTCGGGGATCAGGGCTGGCGGAGCCTGGTGCTGCCGCTGATCACGCTGGCGATCCCGGTCTCCGGTCCCATCGCGCAACTCCTCGTGCGCTGCTTCGCCGCCGAGTTCCGCTCGGGCTACGTCACGACGAGCTGGGCGAAGGGCGCCACCCGCACCCGCGTCATCGTCGGTGACGTCTTCCGCAACGCCAGCCTGCCCGCGCTGACCATCGCCGCCGTCACCTTCGGCAATCTCGTCGCGGGATCGGTCATCACCGAGACGGTCTTCGCCCGCAAGGGACTCGGTCGAATGACGCAAACGGCGATCAACACGCTCGATCTCCCGCTGGTGCAGGGAATCGTCGTCTTCGTTGCCGCCACCTTCGCGCTGATCAACCTGGTCGTGGACCTGATCTACCCGCTGCTGGATCCGCGGCTGCGCGCCACCTTCGCCGTGCCCACCGCCCGTCCGGCGGACTGAGGAGGACCAGTTGACCGTCGAATTCGACGCCCTGACCGCGCCCACCGGCAGCCGGTGGGCCGACATCGCTCGCAGCGCGCTCGACCGGCTCGGTGGGATCGTCCGCAAGCCGGGACTGCTGCTCGCCTGGATCATACTGCTGGTCGCGGTCGGTTGGGCGCTGTTCCCCGGAGCGTTCACCACCTACAACCCCTACGTCGGCGAGCCCGACGCCAGCTTCGCACCGCCGAGCGCGGAACACTGGTTCGGCACCGACCGGCTGGGCCGGGACCTCTTCGCGCGCAGCGTCTTCGGCGCGGGGACCACGCTGGCCGCCACGCTGTTCGCCGTGCTCATCGGGTTCGGTGCCGGCACCGCGGTGGGGCTGGCTGCCGGGTTCGCCGGCGGCGTGACCGACACCGCGATCATGCGGGTGGTCGACGTCTTCCTCGCGATCCCGAACCTGTTGCTGGCCATGATCATCGTTTCCGTGCTGGGTTACTCCACGAACAACATCGCCGTCGCGGTGGGTATCTCGTCCATCGCCGCCTTCGCGCGGGTCATGCGAGCCGAGGTGCTCACCGTCGTCTCCCGGGATTACGTGCGCGCGGCGTACGGGCTCGGTGTCGGCCGGCTCGGCGTGGTGCTCCGGCACATCGTGCCGAATTCGCTGAGCTCGGTGCTCGCGCTGGCGGCACTGGAGATCGGCACCTCGATCCTCGCCGTGGCAGGCCTCGGTTTCCTCGGCTACGGCGCGCCGCCGCCGACGCCGGAGTGGGGACTCCTGGTCGCCGAGGGGCGTGACTTCGTAGCGGTCTACCCGTGGATATCGCTCCTGCCGGGGGCGGCACTGGCGGTGGTCGTGCTCGCCACCCACCGGATCAGCACTTCGTTCAGGAAGGACCACGACTGATGGCCGACATTGCCACCGCGTCCGGAGCGGCCGCCGCTGTGGCGGAGGATGACCACGCGCTGCTGCGGATCACCGATCTAGCGATCGACTACCGCAACGGACACCGCAGGTGGACCAGGGCGGTCCGCGGGGTCGACCTGCACGTGGAGCCGGGCGAGTTCGTGTCGCTGGTGGGGGAGTCCGGCTCGGGCAAGACCACCGTGGTTCAGGGCGCGCTCGGCCTGCTGCCGAGCTCCGCGCGGATCCGGTCCGGTTCCATCGTCTATTCCGGCGTCGATGTCACCGGCTGGAACGATCAGCGGATGGCACTGGTGCGGGGCAACCACGTGGGCTTCATCCCGCAGGACCCCAACACCTCGCTCAACCCGGTCAAGAAGATCGGGCAGCAGGTGATCGAGGCGGTCCGGTTCAACGAGCGCGCTGCGAGGAATGCGTCGCAGCACGAGGAGGCCGCGTTGGAGAGCCTGCGCACCGCGGGCCTCAACGACGCCGAGCGGGTGTTCCAGCAATACCCCCACGAGCTCAGCGGCGGCATGAAGCAGCGCGCGCTCATCGCGATCGCGCTTGCGGGCAAGCCGAAGATCATCTTGGCCGACGAACCCACCAGCGCGCTTGACGTCACTGTCCAGAAGGTCATCCTCGACCACCTGGTGCGGCTGCGCGAGGAACTCGGCATCGGCGTTCTCCTGGTCACCCACGACCTCGGCGTCGCGCTGGACCGCTCCGACCGGATTCTGGTCATGCGGCAAGGCGAAATCGTGGAAGACGGCCCGGCGCACCAGGTTCTGGAGAATGCGACCGACGACTACACGCGGCGGTTGCTCGACGCGGCCCCAGCGGCATCGGGCGCCCGGCTGGTTCCCGCCGCAGCGCCGACGGAGCTGGAAGCACGCGAGCTGACCAAGACCTACCGCCTGCGGGGCCAGGGCGAGCTGCGTGCGCTGGACTCGGCAAACCTGTTGGTGCGGAAGGCAACGACGCACGCGATCGTGGGGGAGTCCGGTGCCGGCAAGTCGACGCTGGCGAGCATCCTGGCCGCCTTCACCGCAGCGGACAGCGGCACGGTGCGCGTCGATGATCGCGTGCTAGGCGGCCTCCGCCGCGGACAGCTGCAGGAGATCCGCCGGGATCTGCAGTTCGTGTTCCAGAACCCGTTCACCTCGCTCGACCCGCGTTTCACGGTGAGCAGGATCATCGCGGAGCCGCTGCGCGCATTCGGACTGGCGACGGGCAAGCAGGAGCGGACGGCCCGGGTGGTCGAGCTGCTGGAGGCGGTGGCGCTGGACGCCAGCTACCTGCACCGGCTCCCGAGCCAGCTCTCGGGAGGCCAGCGGCAGCGCGTCGCGATCGCGCGGGCACTCGCGCTCACGCCGAAGGTCCTTGTCCTGGACGAGGCGGTAAGCGCGCTCGACGTCTCGGCCCAGGCGCAGATCCTGCAGCTGCTGGTCGACCTGCAGGCCGAGTACGGGCTCAGCTACGTGTTCGTGACCCACGACCTCGGCGTCGTACGCCTGATCGCGCACGACGTCACGGTGATGAAAGACGGTGTCGTGCTGGAGACCGGCCCGGTGGAGCAGGTGTTCCACTCGCCGCGGCACGAGTACACCCGGGACCTGCTGGCGGCGATCCCGGGAGTCCGGCTCGCCCCGGCCGGCGTGCGCTGAGGAGGAAAAGCGTGTCACGTCAACTGCACATCAACGTCAACATCCTCAACGCGGGCGTCTTCGGCGGGTCGTGGCGATTCCCGAACACCGACGGCACCGCGAGCTACCGGATCGAGCACTACACCTCGATCGCGAAGAAGGCCGAGGAAGCCAAACTCGACGCGGTCTTCCTGGCGGACAGCCCGCTGCTCGACCCGAGCATCAAGCACCGCACCGGCAACAACCTGGAGCCCACCACGGTTCTGGCGCGCATCGCTGCCCAGACCGAGCGGATCGGTCTGATCGGGACGCTGTCGTCGTCGTACAACGACCCGGCCGAACTGGCGCGCCGGCTCGGCGACCTCGACCACGTCAGCGGTGGCCGCTTCGGCTGGAACGTGGTGACCACGGCGGGATCGGTGGCGGCGCGCAACTTCGGCCGCACGAGCGAGCCCGAGCACGCTTCGCGCTACCGCCGCGCCGCCGAGCTCACCGAGCGGGTCATCGCCGACTGGGCGGGAAGGACCCAATTCGCCTCCCCGCAAGGCCGGCCGGTCGTCGTCCAGGCCGGTGGTTCCAGCGACGGGCGGCGGCTGGCCTCCCGCGTCGCCGAGGTGATCTTCTCCGCCGATCAGGACCTCGACCACGCCCGGGCGTTCCGCACCGAGATCCGCAACGGTGCAGCCGAGTTCGGGCGCGGTCCCGAGGAAATCGTGGTGCTGCCGGGGCTTTCCACCGTCGTGGGCAGCACCGAGGCGGAGGCCAAGGCCCGGCGGGAGCTGTTGGACGACATACTCCCGGACGCCTACGCCCGGAACCGGTTGGCGGGCCAGCTCGGGATCTCCCTCGACGGACGGCGCGACGACGAAACGATCCCGACCGAGCTGCTCGTCCAACCCGACGAGGCCGGTGGGTCGCAGAGCTTCTACCGCGTTGTCAAGGAAATCATCGAGAAGGAGAGACCGACGCTCGGCCGGCTGTTGAAGAAGCTCTCCGGCGGCGGTGGCCACCGGATCGTCGTAGGGACGCCGGAGCAGATCGCCGACGACATCGAAACGTGGTTCCGCGCCGGTGCGGCCGACGGCTTCAACGTGATGCCCGACGTGCTGCCGTCGGGCTTCGACGACTTCGCCGATCACGTGATTCCCGAGCTGCAGAGGCGAGGCCTGTTCCGGACCGAATACGACGGGACGACCCTGCGCGAGCACCTCGGGCTCGGTCTTCCCGCAGTTCCCGCAGCGGCGCACGAGCGCCATCTGCTCGACCCCTACCAGGAAGGACAGGTGATCTCCTCGTGAGCAAGGCGATCCAGCTCACCCTCGCGGTCGGCGAGGCGACCGGCGGACCTGTCGACGGCGCGTCGCCGGTTTCGCTCGCCGATGCGGCCGCCATCGCGGCGGTGGCCGAAGAGGTCGGGGTCGCGGCGATCCGGCTCGTCGACGGCGGAGCGGGCCGCACGCTTGACCCGACCGTCGTAGGCGCCTACCTCGCCGGCATCCACGGCGGCGTCGGCTTTGTCGCCGAGGTCCCGACGACCCACAACGCGCCCTACAACGCCGCGCGCCGGGTGCTCTCGCTGGACCGGGCCGCCGGTGGCCGAACCGGTGTCGCCCTGAGCGCGGGCGGCGGCGACGAGGTGAGCGAGGCAACCGTCCCGGCCCCCAGCGCGACCGATCCCGCCCAGCGCTGGGCGGAGTACGCCTTGGTGCTGACCCGGTTGTGGGAGTCCTTCCCGCGCGCGGCGCTGATCGGCGACCAGGAGTCGGGCCTCGTCGCCGACGACGCGCTCATCGAGCCGATCAACCACGAAGCCGCCTTCTACCGCGTCGCGGGCCCCCTGGACGGTCCCTCGTCGGCGCAAGGACGCCCTGTTCTCGTGGCAGATCTCGGGGCCCTCGACCCGACCGCGGTGGCGCGGTCCGCGGATGTCGTCGTGGTGGACCGTGAGCGCGCCGCCGGTGCCGACGCCGCGCTCACGGTGGCGTTGCGGCGAGCCGGCCGTTCCCGGGAGGACGTCGCGCTGCTCGGCCGTGTCGAGGTCGCCACGGACGACCCGGCTGCCGCAGCCGTCGGTAATGAGCTCCGCGCCTGGGCTGACGAGCACCGGCTGGATGGTTTCGAACTGGTACCCACGGGTGGCGCCGAGGACGTGGTGACCGTGCTGCGTGGGTTGGTCCCGCAGATCGCGGACGCTGCTGCCGACTCGTCCCCACCGACCTTGCGGGCCGCGTTCGGCCTGCGCGAGGCCGCGGAGGTGCTGAGGTGAGTGCCGAACTGGTGGACACAGGACCCGCCGCCGCGACCGAGCCCCGCGCTGGGCGGCTTCCCACACCCACCCGGTTCACAGCCGAAAGCATCCGCACTGCGATTTCCCCGATCCTGCAGCGCATCGGAGCCTGTGCCGGCGCGCGGGAACGAGCCCGCGAGTACGCCTTCGAAGACGTCCGGGCGCTGGCCGGGCAGCGCATCACCTTGGTCGGCATCGCGGCGGAGGACGGTGGTGCCGGCGGCTCGCTGCGGGACTTGACCGAACTGGTGATGGCCATCGCCAGGGCCGATTCCAACGTGGCGCAGGCGTTGCGAAGCAGCTTCCTCGTCGCCAACCGGGTGGCGACCCTGCGCGATCTGCCGAACCGGGCGGTGACGCTGCAGCGGCTGCGCAACGGCGACCTCTTCGCTGGCACCGCCAACGAGCGCACCGGCGGTGCCAGCGGAACGGTCAACACCACCATCCGGCGCGTCGGCGACGGGTACGTCATCAACGGGGAGAAGTACTACTCGACCGGTGGGCTCTACGCCTCGTGGTTCTCGGGCTTGGCCCGCGACGAGAACGGGACGGTGCTGGGCTTCACGGTGCCGGTGGATCGCGAGGGCGTGCAGCGGCTCGACGACTTCGACGCCGTCGGCCAGCGGCTCACCGCGAGCGGTACCACGCGGCTGGTGAACGTGCGGGTCGACGCGGACGAAGTCGAGGTCCGCGACAACACCCGGTTCGACAGCCCGTGGCTGGGATCCTTCGCCCAGCTCTACCTGGCGGCGGTGGAAGCGGGCATCGCCGCAGCAGCGCTGGACGACGCCGTCTGGTTCGCCCGAGAGAAAGCGCGACCGATCAAGCACAGCACAGCCGACAAGAGCGTCGAGGACCCGTACGTGCGCGAGACGGTGGGCGAAATTGCCGCCCGGGCGCAGGCAGCCCGCGCGGCGGTGCTGTTCGCCGCCGAAGCACTGGCGGGCGTGCGCGGCCTGGCCGGACTGCAGGCGCGAGCCGTGGGCGCGGAGGCCGCCGTCACCGTGGCGCAGACCGGCGTGATCGCCGTCGAGTCCGCGCTGCGCGCCGCCGAGCTGCTCTTCGACGTCGGAGGGGGCTCGATCACCAACCGCGACCTCGGGTTCGACCGGCACTGGCGCAACGCCCGCACGGTCGCCAACCACAACCCACGGCAGTGGAAAGCCGCAGTGGCTGGTGCGTACCACCTGACCGGCGAGGAGCCGCCGACGACCGGGCTGTTCTGAGCCACCCGACGAATCGACCGAAAGCCACCCGACGAATCGACCGAAAGGAACCCGATGACCATCGAGGTCAACCGCGCACTCGGCCGCACCGGCGTCCTCGTCACGCCGCTGACGCTCGGCACCATGAACTTCGGCCGTTGGCAGGAGGAAAGCGGGAGCACCAGGATTATCCGGGCCGCCCTGGATGCCGGGATCACGGCCGTCGACACCGCCGACATCTACGCCCAGGGCAGGTCCGAGGAGATCGTGGGCAAGGCGATCAAGGGCCGCCGCGACGACGTCTTCCTCGCCACCAAGTTCCACGGCCAGATCGGCGACAACCCCCAGCACGCGGGCAACTCCCGACGCTGGATACTCCGCGCCGTGGAGGACAGCCTGCGCCGGCTCGGCACCGACCACATCGACCTCTACCAGGCGCACCGGCCGGATCCGCACACCGACCTGCTGGAGACGCTGCAGACCCTCAACGACCTGATCAAGCAGGGCAAGATCCGCTACTACGGCACGTCGGTGTTCCCGGCGCACCAGCTCGTCGAGGCGCACTGGCTGGCCGAGAAACACCGGCTCATCGCCCCGCACACCGAGCAGCTGCCGTACTCCCCGCTCATTCGCAGCGCCGAGCGCGAGGTCTTCCCCGTCGTGCGCAAGTACGGCGTCGGCGTGCTCAGCTACGGTCCGCTTGCCGCCGGCTGGCTTTCCGGGAAGTACCGCGTCGGCGGCGAGCAGCCGGAGTCGGCGCGCGCCGACCTCGTCCCCGGCCGGTTCGACATCAGCCTTGACCGCAACCAGCGCAAGCTGGCCGCCGCCGACGCGCTGGCCCGGCTGGCGGAGGACAACGGCCTGGCAGTGGTCGAGCTGGCCGTTTCGTTCGCGCTCAACCACCCGGCGGTCAGCAGCGTGATCATCGGCCCGCGCACGCTGGACCACCTGGAGGCGTACCTCAAAGCCGCCACCGTCGAACTCGGTGTGGACGTCCTCGACCGCATCGACGAGATCGTCGACCCCGGCACGCACTTCGTCGAGCGGGACACCGGCCACGACACCCCGTCGCTGCAGCCGACGGCGCTCCGCCGCGGCCGCACGAGCAACCACTGACCGGCAACAGGAAGGGAATCCAACCATGAGCTACGGCGTTTTCGAGAAGACTTACGCGGCGGCCGAAGACCGCTACGACAAGATCGAGTACCGGCGTGCCGGCCACTCCGGCCTTGACCTGCCCGCGTTCTCCTTCGGCCTGTGGCAGAAGTTCGGCACCGACCACCCCTACGAGACCCAGCGCGATATCGTGCTGCACGCCTTCGACCTGGGCATCACGCACTTCGACAACGCCGACCGGTACGGCCCGCCGCACCGCGCCGCGCAGCAGCTGTTAGGGAGGGTGCTGGGCAAGGACCTGGCCCCGTACCGGGACGAGCTGATCCTGTCCACGAAGGCCGGCAACCCGATCGGCCCCAGTCCTTACCAGAAGGGCGGCTCGCGCAAGTCGCTGCTGGCCTCGCTGGACCACAGCTTGCGCGATCTGGGCACCGACTACGTCGACATCTTCTACAGCCACCGCGCGGACCCGACCACGCCGCTGGAGGAGACCGTCGGTGCGCTGGTCAGCGCGGTGCAGCAAGGCAAGGCGCTCTACGCCGGCATCTCCAACTACCAGCCCGAGCGGGCGCACGAGGCGGCCGACCTGCTGCGCCGGTCGGGAGTTCCGCTGCTGGTCCACCAGCCCCGGTACTCGATCTTCGACCGCAGCCCGGAGAACAACGGTCTGCTCAAGCTGGCCGCCGAGGACGGCTTCGGCCTGGTCGTCTACTCGCCGTTGGCGCAGGGACTGCTGACGGACAAGTACCTCGATGGCATCCCAGCGGGTGCGCGCGCCGAGAACAGCACGTTCCTCTCACCTGACGTCATCGACGACACCTATCGGCGGCGGGCCAACGCCCTCAACCAGATCGCCGAGCAGCGCGGCCAGTCCCTGGCGCAGCTGGCGCTGCAGTGGGTGCTGCGGCAGCCGCAGGTGACCTCGGCGCTCATCGGCGCCAGCTCGGTTCGGCAACTGGACCACAACGTCAGGGCGCTCGAATTCCCGCCGCTGACAGAGGAAGAGCTGGCCCTGATCGACGAGCACGGTGTGCACGGTACCGGGCTGAGGCTCTGAGATGACGGACCTCGTTGGGACGATCGGGGCCGGTGTCGAGGACGGCCGCCCCTTCCGCCTGGGCTTCCTCCTGCACCTCGACGATGATCAGCCGCCGGCCCGGGCGTACCGGGAAGCGATCGAGTTGTTCGCGGTCGCGGAGGAACTGGGCTACGACTCGGGATGGGTCATCCAGCGGCACTTCCGGCAGGGCAATGAGCACGTATCCGCGCCGCTGATCTTGCTCGCCGCCATCGCCGAGCACACCAGCCGGATCGCGCTGGGCACCGGCGTGCTGGTGCTCCCGCTGGAGGATCCCCTCAAGGTCGCCGAAGACGCGGCGACGCTCGATGAGCTCAGCGGCGGCCGACTCGAGCTGGGCGTCGGGTCGGGGCCCTTCCCGGGGGCTTGGGAGGCATTCGGGAAGGACTTGGCCGACAGGCACCGGCTCTTCGACGAATCGGTAGCGCGCCTGCACGAGGTGCTGGAGGGTACGGCGCTCAACAGCCTCGGTGAGGTGCTCCACCCGCCCGCCGCCGGCGTGCGGCGACGGTTGTGGCAGGCCACCACCAGCGATCCGCAACGGGCCGGTGCCGGGGCGGCCGCCGCCGCACTCGCCGGCGACGGGCTGCAGTTCTCCCGCGCGACCGGCTGGCGCGGCACGACCGTTCGCGAAGCGCAGCACCAGCAGGCGCGGTGGATCGAGGACTACCGCGCGGCCTGGCGTGAGCCCGACCGGCAGGCCCGGGTGCAGGTCTCCCGAGCCGTCTACCCGCACCCGGACCGCGAAACGGCGGTGCGGCTGGTCACGCCCGGCGTTCGCCGTTGGCAGAGTTGGCTTTCCACTCGGCGTGACGTCGCTGGCCTCGACGTCGAGGAGTACTTGGCGGCCGACCGCGCACTGCTTGGTCCGCCGGACGCCCTGGCCGCCGAGCTGGCCGCCGATCCCGCGTTGCGCCAAATCACCGACCTGCTGGTGAGTTTCGTCCCCGGGGTGCCCGATTTCGACGAACACGTCCGCCTGCTCACCGCCGGTGCGCAGGAACTCGCACCCCTGCTCGGCTGGCGACCTGCACCGCTGTCCTCGGCGCGACCGGCCGACCGCCCGCTCGTGGGAACCGGGCACCACACCGGGCGATCAGACCGAGCCACCACATCGAGAGGGACACGATGAAGGGATTCCACCTCAACCTGTCGGTGATGACACCCGGCCACTTCCGCCACGCCTGGCGGTTGCCGCACGCAGATCCGCTGTCCTACCTGGACATCGACTTCTTCCAGCGGCTGGCGTGGATCGCCGAGGACGCGAAGATCGACGCGGTCTTCCTGGGGGACGCCCCGGCGTTACACGATGGGATCGAGGAAGCACCGGGCACGGGGCTCGACCCGTTCGTGCTCCTGGGAAATCTGGCGGCGATCACCACGAACCTCGGCGTGGTCATCACCAGCTCCACGACCTACAACTCGCCGTACGACCTGGCTCGCCGGTTCCAGGACCTCGATCACGTCACCAAGGGGCGAGCGGCGGTCAACGTGGTCACCACCGGAACGCCCGCCGCGGCCGCGAACTTCGGCCTGACCGAGCACCCCGGCAAGCGGACCCGTTACCGCCGGGCGCACGAGTTCCTCGAAGTCGTGACCCGGCTGTGGGATGGCTGGGCACCTGACGCGATTACCGCGGACAAGGACCGCGGTCGCTTCGCCGACCCTTCGCGCATCCACCGGATCGACCACGAGGGCGAGTTCTTCTCCGTGGCCGGGCCTCTTCCGGTCAAGGCGGGCCCGCAGGGGAGGCCAGTCGTCGTTCAGGCAGGCGGTTCCGAAGGTGGGCTCGCGCTGGCCGGCCGCTTCGCCGATGTCGTGTTCACCGTGGCGCAAACCCGTGCGAAGGCGGTCGCTTTCCGCGACGACATCCGCCGGCGCGCGGCGGCGGCCGGCCGGCACCCCGACGACGTGAAGACCTCCCTCGGAGTGGTCGTTCTCGTCGCGGCAACCGAGCAGGAAGCCCGACGCCGGGAACAGGAGCTTTACGCGACCCTGCCGATCGAGCGGCTGACCGCTGCGCTACTCCGGAACCTCGGCCTGCCGCACGGCGAATTCGGTCCGGACGACCCGATAGCCGCCGACGATCTCCCCGACACCGTACCGGGCGGAGCCTTCTCCGCAGGCTTCAGCTCCGCCACTCGGGCCCTGATCGCGGAGGGGCCCCGCACGCCCCGCGAGCTCATCCAGCGCGGTGCCGGCGGTGCGGGACATCGGCTGCTGGTGGGCTCCGCGCGGCAGGTCGCCGACGACCTGCAGTCGTGGTTCGAGGCGGGCGCGGCGGATGGCTTCACGGTCATGCCGGCGGAAACCGTCGTCGACCTGGAGAACTTCGCCAACCTAGTGGTGCCGATCCTGCAGGAGCGCGGCCTGTTCCAGGAGGACTACGGCCACCGCACCCTCCGCGGTCGTCTCGGGCTGCCGTTGCCGAGCCCGCCGCTGCCCACAGCGGTCCAGGCTCTGGCGTGATGTCCGCGCTGCGCTTCGCTTTCCAGGGCGAGCCCCATGCAATTCGCACAACCGGCCACCGATCAGAACAGGGGACTCAGCCATGAGCCTCGAACTCCTCTGGTACATCCCGAACCAGGTCCATCCCGGTCACCGCGGCGACGACGTCGTAGCCGACCACAACAGCCTTGCGACCCTCACCAGCCACGCCAAAGCCCTCGAAGAACACGGCTGGGGCGGCGCGCTCATCGGCGCCGGATGGGGTAGACCCGACACCTTCACCGTCGCCACCGCACTGGCCGCGCAGACCACGACGTTCCAGCCGCTGATCGCGATCCGGCCCGGTTACTGGCATCCGGCCAACTTCGCCTCCGCCGCCGCGACACTGGACCAACTCACCCGCGGCCGGGTGCTGGTGAACATCGTGTCGGGAAAGGACGATCTGGCGGCCTACGGCGACAGCGAAGGCGACCAAGCCCACCGCTACGCCCGCACCCGGGAGTTCCTCCAGATCGCGCGCAAGCTGTGGACCGAGGAGAACGTCACCTACCGCGGCGAGCACTTCAGCGTCACCGACTCCACAGTGCTGCCCCGACCGGTTGTCCAGGGCGGACGCAAACACCCCCGGATTTACTTCGGCGGGGCCTCTTCAGCCGCCGAGGAGGTGGCCGCCACCGAAGCGGATGTCCAGCTCTTCTGGGGAGAGCCGCTCGGCGGCATCAGCGAGCGGATCGACCGGCTCAAGCGGCTCAGCGAGAAGCGCGGCCGCGAGCACGCTCCGCTGGAGTTCGGGTTGCGGGTCACCACTCTGGTGCGGGACACCACCGAACAGGCGTGGGCCGACGCCGAGGCGAAGGTCGCGGAGATGGCGCGGGGCAAGGGAATCGGCCTCCTCGATCCGAACCGGCGGACCGCCACGGGGCAGCAGCGGCTGCTTGACCTGGCCGCACGGGGCGAAGTGCTCGACGAGAACCTCTACACCACGCCAGGCAAGTACGGTGGTGGCGGTGCGGGTACCACCTGGCTGGTCGGTTCTGCCGAAGACGTGGCGAAGTCGCTGCGGAAGTACCAGAGTCTCGGCATCACCCACTTCGTGCTCTCCGACACCCCCTACCTGCCGGAGATCAAGCGCCAGGGCGATCAGCTCCTACCACTGCTGCGCGGATGAACAATAACCGGGATGCGACAGCGAAACGCGCGGCGTAGTGCGGTGCGAAAGCCTCGGAGCTGTAAGGGAGGCAGTGCTGACGGGTGTTGTGGCTGCTCGCGTGCGTGATCCAGGACGGACTGCGGGCACGTCGTCACGAGCGTCGGCTGTTCTCGCTTGGCCAAGCCGTCAGCGGCGGGCTGATGCACTTAGCCGCGCTCGCCCGGCTGCATGCAGTCCGCGGCTTCGTCGTCGGAATCGCATGCGGTAGTAGCGGCTGTAGCCTCGGCCACCACTGACAACGCCAGCAGGCCACGACCGCTGCACGGCTCGAAGAACGATCAATTAATTCATCCGATGATCGTCCGGGCCGGACAGGTTTCGGAAATCTTGAATAGTCAAATGCAAGTCTGATGATCATGCATCGTCAGACTTGCTTGCGGGAGCACAAATTTTGAGCAGGTAAGACGGGGCCACCCATACGGCCGCGCAGGCCAACCCGAAAAGTCGATTGTGGCATGCGAATCGGCCAACTACTTTCAGTGGGCCGCAACCAGTTTCTTTGTCGCTGACCTGCGATTTTGATAATTGACCTGCGGGCTGGTGTAACTCGCCCTTCCCTTGGAGGATTCATTGGTGCCCATGAGAAACTACCTCGCTGTTGCCACGGCGGCCGTTCTGATCGGAGGTGCAGGCACCTTGCTGGTGGCACCGGCTTCCGCGTCGCCTAGCGCGATCAGCCATTTTGACGGCGGCAGTTTCGAAACACCAACGGTGGCGGCAAACACGTTCCAGGGCCTCGCGACCGGGCAGTCCGTCGGAGCGTGGCGGGTGACGAGCGGGAATGTCGACCTGATCGGCGCGGGGTACTGGCAGGCTGCCGAGGGTGACCAGTCCGTCGACCTCAACGGCACAACTGCGGGGGCTGTTTCCCAGACTTTTACCACGGTCCCGGGGACGACGTACATGGTGACGTACTCCCTTGCCGGTAATCCCGAGGGATCGCCGAATCTGAAAACGGGCAAAGTCCTCGTCAGCGGGCAGAATTTCCAGGACTTCTCCTTTGACACGACCGGGAAGACAACGACGAACATGGGCTATGTGAGACGGCAGGTGACCTTCGTGGCCACCAGTACATCCACGACGTTGACGTTCGCCAGCACCACCCCCAACAGTGCGTGGGGACCGGTGATCGACGACGTCACGGTCAAGTCCTGCCCGCCTCCCCCGTGTTGCGGGTGATCCGGGCGCGGTGATGGTGGGCAACCCGGTCGGATCGCCGGTGCGGCCTACACAGCGCGCGCAAGTTCTTTGAGCCGGCTTGCAGGGCGGGTGTGGGGGAGAGCCGCCTCACACCCGCCGACCTCAAGAACGCCGCCTCCGCCCTGCTCCCGAGCCCGGCAACACTGTCGCTTCCATCGCCCGCCTGCGCGGCGTCTCCCGCTCGACGATCTACAAGTCGCCCCCGAACTCAGGACCGACCGAGCGCTCGCCCCCCGGCCCCGGCCCAGGTCAACGCTCCCGAGCGCCTGCTGCCGGGACGCCTCGATCGTGGGTTCAGTGTGAGTGAAGGTTCCTCGCTGGGAGCCCGAGGGTGGACTGCCACCAGGGCCTGAAGACTTCGTGAAGAAGGTATGAACCCAAGTTGGGCATGCTTCGTTCAGAAGGTATGGGAAGCCGATACTTGGGAGTGCGGACATGATGGCAAACGATCACGGCACGGTACTCGCCACCATGACCTTCAACCTGGTAGCCCCGGCGGGAGTGATCGCGCCGGTCGGTGTGGAACTCCGGTACGACAGCCGCAACCCGTACGAGATCGCCATGAAGCTCAACGTGGGCACGGACGGTCAGGTGGACTGGGTGATCGCCCGCGGCCGGCTGGCCGACGGGCTGATCGCCGAGGCAGGCGAAGGCGACGTGCGCATCCGCCCTCGACTGGACGATCCGACGTTGGTCGTGATCGAGTTGAGCTCGCCGTCGGGGCAGGCCTCCTTCGAGGTGAACGCCGATCAGCTTGCGGACTTCGTGAACGACACCTACGACGTGGTCGAACCCGATGACGAACACCGGTGGATGAACATCGACGAGACGCTGAGCCAGCTGCTCTCGCACAACCTGTAAGGGCCCGGTTCTCCCGAAGCGCCGCACGCCAAAGTGCTGGCTGCGGGACCTGGCGGCGCTGAACACCTGAAACTCCACCACGCTGCGTCTCCGGGCCGGGAATCCACCCAGCGGAGGCGCAGCGCTGCACGCGGCGAATTCGCCGCCGTCGAATACGTCGCCGCACCGCTACACGAGTTCCGCGCCTGGTCGCCGCAGGGTTGGCAAAGCCACCCGACGACCCACCGCAAAGCAGCACGTCGGCGGAGTGAAACACCAGCTCAGGAGCCTAGCGAGCCAGATCCGCCCGAAGTACTACGGGGATCCCAGGTTCAGGGCTCCAATGGTTGCGGCGTCGATGACAAACCGGTACCGCAGTCGCTGTTCTCCACGCGATCAAAGGCGGCATTGACCTGATCTGCGGAGATCCTCTCGATCTCCGCGCCGATGCCGTGCTCGGCGCAGAAGTCCAGCATGTCCTGGACCTCGCCGATGCTGCCGACCAGTGAATCGGCGAGAATCCTGTTCCCGTCGATCAGCGCGGTAGGGCTGTAGGACGACGATGTCGCCAGTAAGCCGACGTTGACCATCGCGCCGCCGATGCGCAGCGTCTCCAGATAGGAGTCGCCATCCGGGCGCGGCAGTTCCAACCCTTTCGGGCGTGACACTGCGGACACCGCAGCAGGCCCCACGCGCCCGCGTGGATGAGAAAGCGCCTCGCACCCTGCATCGGGCGCGAGGCGCTTTCATTGTTTCCCGGTTCGGCTCGACGCTGGCCGTGCAGATGCCCCGGGCAGAGGCCTCCCCTTCACCACTCCCGGGGCATCGCTGCCAAGGCGTCTCGCCTGATCAAAACGATAGGACGTACCAGCCTTTTTCTGCAGAGGAACGCCCCACATGAGCCAAGCATATAGGGCGTCTACTATGGCGGTCCGATTAGCCGCGCAGTGTTGAATCGTGAATGGCGACGTGTGGATACACGCGCACGTTGAGTTGGCCTTTCATGTCTTCGGACTCGAAGGTGGCCGCGAGGCGTGTTTCCTCTTCACTGGTTTCGATTTGCAGGGTCGTGGCCTGCTCCCGGTAGCAATGCCAGATCAAATCATCGCCTCGATACCAATCGAAGCGGACTGATGATTCTGCGGTGTCGAAACTGACGTGCAGCTCTCCGTCACCAGTTGGGATGGTAACGTAGCGGATCCAGGGCTCTTCTCCTTGCTGAGGCGACTCGCCGAACTGTTCGAGAAATTCCTGGTCCGCGGGTACTGCTAGCTCGGTGATCAATTTTTTCCTCCAAACGGGATGAGCGTGATTAGTTGAAGGTTTCCGTCGCTGCTCTCCTGCCAGACGGTTTGAAGTTTCATGAAACCGCCCGGGCCTGCTAGAAGTGATTCGCGCACTTGTCGACGCCCCCAGCTATGATCTGATATCTGCGAAATATTATTGTCGGATCTTACCACATTCTCCAAATGCTCACGAATAATTTCTCTACCTTTAGAGTTGTCGAATATCCTAATGCGGTTCAGTTCGGTTTTGATTTGGTTCGACCTGTCGGCGGCGTGCTTACTTGAGTTGACTTTTCCAAAAGCGTAATCGATTTTACCATCGTCGATGACCGCTCTGGAAGTTCGCCGACGTGGCGCTTGCGGGGAGTCACTCGAACGCACTGGGGTCGGGGTGCTGCCGGATACGTGTCCGCGTTGGCGGCTTGCGACTTCCTGAATCCTCGCTTGGAGATTCGCGAGAGCGCGGACAGTCTTGGCGGCTGCTACTGCGATCTGCTGTGCGGCGGCAACAGCGTCGTTGTCGGGTCCGAGGATTTCGGCGAGTTGGTCCCTGAGGGTTTCGATGGTGTCACAGAGTGCGTTGGTTTCCGTCAGTGGTATGGCGTCAGCGGTCAGACGGAGGTTTTCCGCCTGACCGCTGATTGTTTGGTCATTCATCACTGCTGGTGGTATGAGGCCTTCTCGACGACCATCTGCCGCAGGTCTTCGAGCCCGGCCGAGACCGTGCCGACTTCGTTGGAGACGGCGCTGATCTGGCCGTGGAGCTCTTGGGCGCTGGAGGTGTCTCCAAGGATGCCAGCGACCTGCTGCGCTACGGATTCGAGTTGTCCCTTGAGCGCTTCGGCCTGGCCGACGGGCACTTCGTCGGCCAAGGCGTGCAGCTGTTGTGCCTGTTCGCAATGGACACGGAATTCTCCTTCTGGGTGTTCACTTTGGACGGTTGGTGAGGTTTGGATGCCTGGCCAAGGCAGCGGTACGGGGTTGTCGCGCCTTGGCCAGGCGCGGCCCGGTGCCGCGAAGGGAATCGGCGGCGACAGCACCGGACCGGACTTGTGAGCGGCTTTGCGCCGCAATGGCCGTGATCAGGCGGTTGTTTCGGGGAGTGGTTCCGGTGCGGGTGCCGGTTGGGGGGCTATGACGACGACACCCGCACCGGGGCTTACGGGGAGTGGGCGTGTGCGGCGGCGCAGAGGTGGCAACCCACTGGGTATATGCGGGCATGGCTGGGGGCGTCGCTGCCGAGAATCCGCTTGCCGCAGCGGGTCATGCCGTCGTGGGTTGGGTGACGTTCATGGGTGACCCGGTGGTGGTCGGTCCACACGTCGGCGTGCTCGATGTCGTCGCGTTTGCCGGTGTTCTTGGGGAACCAGTCAACCGGGGAGGACGCAGTTCGTGGAGCACGGCTACGTGGGAGGTGCGAACCGGAAGTCCGGCCATCGCGATGGCGGTCATCGGGCGTCCGCCTTTCTTCGCAGTCGCGCGAGTTTCGCTGGGCAGGACGAGCACGGCGTTGGCGCGGGACGCTGCGGGTTTTGTGGGAACAAGCTGGTGAGGGGAACACCGCACAGGGCGCGGGTCGCTCCGCTCTGGATGGTGTGGGCGATGTTGTTCAGGCTGATCAGCGTCCGGAAAGACAGGGAGCTCACTGCAGGCTCACCACCCCGGCGGTGGGTTGCGGGGCCTGGTCGGTGGCCATCCATGCGGGGCCGTGGGCGTCGTGCTCGTGTTGGCTGACCACGGAGGGGTCCGGGTCGGTGAACAGGCATCGTTTGGCGGAGCACCGCCACGTGGTGGCGTAGTCGGGCGTGAAAGTTCGACGCGGCATCGCAGCCTCACAGGGGCGGGTCGGAGGGGCTTGGTTGGAACACGAGGTGATCGAGCGGCCCGCACTGTCAGCAGTCGCCGGCGCTCGCGGTACCGGCATCGGGAAGTGCGATCACACGCCCGCACAGGGTGGTCTGGGCGTAGGTGCGGTAGTGACGAACTCCCCGTCCAGTCCACCCACGTCCAGGCTGAGGCGGTCACGGCTGGGTCACCGCTGGCTGAATCTCGGGCCCGGACAGCACTTGACCACTAGAGACCATCTCCCCGGTACCAGCCGCATCGTGATCCTTCCGGTCGAAATTGGTTACTTTTAGTGTTCACGTGATCACGAAACTAGAGGGGTTCGTGTGCGTGGAGTGACAGTAAAGTGACAGTGAGCGCTAGCCCCGTCATCCGCACATGGGCATAGGTGAGTTGATCGGCCGGGCCTGTGGCTTCCCGTTCAAGGGCTCTGACAGGGTGTTCGGTCGTGGATCAACGTGAACGGCGACGGGCCCGGTACGTCGGTGCGAGCATCGAGAAGCAGCTGGGCGCGTTGCCCGTGATCGCTGATTACTGTCACCGTCTGGACCTGGCCGACATTATCGATCGGGCCTGCCCGATACGGGATCTTGCCCATCTGACCCACGGGCAGGTGATCGAAGCACTGGTCGCCAACCGGTTGACCTCACCGGCACCGCTGGTCCGGGTGACCGAGTGGGCACGCGAACACGCAGTGGAAGAAGTCTTCGGCGCTGACCCCGAACTGCTCAACGACGACCGGATCGGCCGCGCGCTGGACGCGATCGCTCCCGAGCTCGACCGGATCGTGGGATCCGTTGGAGCGCAAGCGATCTCCGTGTTCGGTTTGGACACTTCCCGGCTTCATTGGGACATGACGTCGATCTCGCTGTACGGGGCCTACGAGCAGATCGACGCCGACCACCCGGCGCCGAAGTTCGGGCATCCCAAAGACCGCCGCCTCGACCTGAAACAGATCCAGGCCGGGCTGGCGGCCACCGGCGACGGCGGCGTGCCGGTCTTCCACCGAGCCTACGACGGCGGAGCCGGGGAAGTGGCCCAGGTAGTGGGCGCTATGACCGAACTGCAAAAAATGGCCAAGCCCCAGGAGTTCCTGCTGATCGGGGACTCTAAACTGGTGTCCTACACCAATGTCTCGGCGATGATCGATGCCGGTGTCGGGTTCATCGCCCCCGCCTCGAAGGCGTAC
>NZ_GL877878.1:3177984-3240031 GCF_000194155.1 Saccharopolyspora spinosa NRRL 18395 | reverse complement strand
CAGAACATGACGACCAGGCCGAGTTGATCAACCCTCATGTGCGGAATGCCCGGCTAGCGGTGTCGTGCGCCGACCACGGGGCCGTACGCTGTTGCTGCCGTGGTTCCACAGTTCAGGAGGCCAGAATGCCCCCCGCTGCATCGGGCTTGACGATCGGCGAACGCGTAGCGATGGCGCGCAAGGTTGCGGGCCTCGATCAACACGCACTGGCCCAACGAGCCAGCTACAGCACCAGCATGGTCCGGGCAGTCGAGCAAGGCCGCGAACCGGCGTCGCCCGCCTTCGTGGCAGCGGTCGCCAAAGCGCTAAATATCGAGATCCAAGAACTCTATGGACAGCCGTATCGTGATCTCCTTGATGACGATGGCGGCGTTCCTGGACTTGCAGAACTAAGAACATTGTTCGCCGAGGGATCTTACATTCAGGCGGTGGAGCCGGGGCCCGTTGGCGAGATCCGCAATGAACTAGAACTCGTGCGCCAAATGCGGCAGGACGACAAAGCACGGCAAGCGATTGCGCGCACACCAATCTTGCTCCGGCAGATTCGGGGGATGGAAGAAAGCGCCATCTCGGGCGAGGACCGCGAAGAAGCGCTCCGGCTGCTGGCGCAAGCGTTCGCGAACATTGGGCTGATGGTGTACGGCTTCGGCTGGATGACACTGGCGACTCAGGCTGTCGATCGAATGGAAACCGCCGCAGAGAACGCTGGCGCCCTGGATTTGCTGGCTCGTGCAGCGAATTATCGTTCTCTGCTCTTGCTGTCCTACGCTGCGTATGACGTAGGCGAATCTTTGGTCGATCGGTCACTTAACCTGTTGGATCAAGGGCCGGACACTGAGTCGATTCTCGCGGTCCGGGGCTCCGCACACCTGCGTGGCGCGATTCTGTGTGCGCGTAACAGCAATGAAAGCAGGGCACGTGAGCACATCGCCGAAGCTCGGGCGATCGGCGCGAAGATCGGTCGTACGCCCTCCACCTATGACACGAGTTTCGGCCCCGGCAACGTAGAAATACATGATGTCGCGGTCTCGCTAGAGGTCGGAGACCCTGGGCGTGCGGCCCGCGATGGCTCGGCATTGCGGATTCCGGCGGATGTGCACTCGACGCGAGCCGGTCACCACTGGCAAGATGTGGCGCGCGCCTGGGTTCTTTCCGGCGAGCACTCTAAGGCACTCAAGGCGTTGAACGCAGCCCGGCGGGTAGCTCCGCAGCAGACGCGCTATCACCCGCAGGTGCACGAGACTGCGCGAGCTATCGCGCTCGCCGAGCGGCGGAAGTCGGACAGTATCGCGAATTTCACGGCGTGGCTCGGTCTTAAGATCTAATGCCGTACGAGCGCGCAACGCCCCCGTTTGCAAGCGGGGGGCGTTTTCTTTGTACGTGGAATTTACTGGGATTATCCCAATGTCTCTGACGGACGTCGGCGAAGGGATTTTGGTAGCCGAAGGTTAGTGTTGGCCGGTCTGTCTGCGTGGGGATGGTGCGCCGTGGTTGGTTGCGTACGTGCACGTTGCAAAACACCGCAGCCAGCCGCCCGCACTACGAGGAGATCGCACTCCAGAGCTGCCCTCTCGCAAGGTCGAAAGAGCCTTCAGTAAGATCAATCGTCCCAGCTCAAGAGGGCATCTCATCTTCTCGCGGTCGAACCATTACCCAAAGCCACCGGTGAATCAAGGCTAAGGAAGCAATTTAAACCGCGCGACCGGGGGCTGATAGTCCTCACGGGCCCCGGTTGAGTCGAGTGACTGTTGCACCAGCACCTTAAGCGTGCCGATGAGATGGTCCTGCACCGCCTCGCCGGCACCGGACGCATCGTTGGCGAGAACGGCGTCGTAAATCTTTTCGTGGGCGGCGAGGATGTCGGTGAGCGTTCGCGTCTTGATCGTGGAAAGGCCCAGTGCGTGCATCTGCGAGCGCGTGTTGGCCACCACTTGGACGACTCGCTCGTTGCCTGCCGCGCGAACAATTGTCTCGTGAAAGACCATATCGTGCTGCTGAAAGAGGCGTTCGTCGCCGGTCTCGCTCGCCTTGCGCATTCCGGCGAACGCTTTCTTGAAGACCGCGCGATCGCGATCGTTCATTTGCGTCGCCGCGCGATAGGCGGAAGGCGCCTCGAGTAGCAGACGCAGCGAATAGATCTCCTCGATGTCCTTGACCGACAGTTCGAGGATGCGCACGCCACGGCTGCGTTCGAACCGGACCATGCCGTTGGCCGCGAACTGTAAGAGTGCCTCGCGCACGGGCGTGCGTGACACGCCTAGCTGGCTCGCGATGTCCACGACCGAGTACAGCGAGCCGGGCGCCAATTCCCCGGAAAGGATGGCGGTTCTGATCTGCTCGAAAACCCGCTCGGTCAAGGAGGCGTTGTCGCCCGACAGTGGCTTCACGCGTTCTTACCCTTTCCGTTGACAAGCGAGGAACCAGCTTTGCTCGCGCTATTTCGCCAGCATGTCAAAAGCGCCATCGGTCCCGTACCCCCTTTCGATCAGCCTACAAGAACGACAGGTCAGCGCCTTGACTGGCCGGAAGCACCGTCTCGGCGTATAGCCGCCGCCAGCCACGAGCCGGCAGCGGCGCGGGCGTGAACTCGCGCAGGCGCCGGGCCAGCTCGTCCTCGTCCACGAGAAGGTCGATCCGCCGTGCCGGGATGTCCAGCCGGATGAGGTCGCCGTTGCGCACCGCAGCGAGCGGCCCGCCCGCCGCGGCCTCGGGATCGCAATGCAGCACCACGGTTCCGTAGGAGGTGCCGCTCATCCTCCCGTCGGAAACCCGGACCATGTCGCGAACTCCCTGGCGCGCCAGTTTCGCCGGAATCGGCAGCGCCCCGGCCTCGGGCATGCCGGCGGCGATCGGCCCGGCCATACGTAGCACGAGAACATGATCCGGGGTGATGTCAAGGTCGGGGTCGTCGAGCACCGCGGCGATGTCCTGCCCGGCATCGAGGACGAAGGCCGGGCCGGTGTGCTGCAGCAGTTCCGGGCTTGCGGCCGACGTCTTGATCACCGCGCCGGCCGGGCAGAGCGAACCGGTCAGCACCGCGAGCGCACCGGGCGGACCGAGCGGATCGTCGAGCGGCCGGATGATGCGTTGCGTGTCGTCGTGCGGCCGGACGTCACTTAGGAGCTCGGCTAGGGAACATCCGGTGACGCCGACCGTCGACGTTTCCAGGTGCGGTTCGAGCTCGTTGAGTAGTACCGGAACCCCACCGGACTGATGGAAGTCCGGCATGTAGTTCGCGCCGGACGGTTTGCAGTCCACGAGAAGCGGAACCTTCGCGCCGATAATGTCGAAGTCGGCGAGCGACAGGTCGACACCCGCTCTCCGAGCCACGGCGATCAGGTGGACTAGCGCGTTCGTGGAACCGCCGAGGGCGGCCAGGACCTTGATCGCGTTCTCGAACGCGGTTCTGGTGAGGACATCCCGGGGTTTCGGCGAGCCCTGCCGGGCCAGTTCGACGGCGCGCCGCCCGGTGGCGACGCCGTGCCGTAGCCGTGCGCCGGTCGACGCGCCAGGGGTGGCTCCGCCCGGGAGCATCATGCCTAGTGTCTCGGTCAGGCAGGCCATCGTCGATGCGGTGCCCATGACCGCACAGGTGCCTGCGGTCGTCACCAGCTCGCTGCACGCCTCGGTGATCTCCGCGGTGTCCAGCTCGCCGGCGCGGTGGCTCGCCCACAGCCGGCGGCAGTCGGTGCAGGCACCCAGCCGTTTGCCGCGCCAACTGCCCGTCATCATCGGCCCCACGACTTCCAGCAGCACCGGCTTGTCCGACGACGCCGCGGCCATCAGCTGCGCCGGCACGGTCTTGTCGCATCCGCCGAGCAGCACGGCCGCGTCCATCGGCAGCGCCTGGATCATCTCTTCGGTGTCCATCGCCATGAGGTTCCGGAACAACATGGAGGTCGGCGAGGTGAGGATCTCGCCGAGCGAGATCGTGGGAAACTCCAAGGGGAGTCCGCCGGCTTCGAGGACCCCCCGCCGAACCGCCTGCAGGAGGGCCGGCATATCGCGGTGACACGTGTTGTAGTCGGACGTGGTCACCGCGATCCCGATCACGGGCCGGTCGAGATCGACGTCGTCGAATCCGCGGGAGGCGAGAAACGCGCGGCGCAGGAACCGGCTGAACCCCTCGTCGCCGTACGAGGTCCGGCTGCGGTCGACCGCGGACGTGAAATCATTCTCAGACATGTAGAACTCGCCTCACTTGTGGATAACGGGTCGCGGTGCTCAGCGGGTCAGCGGCATCGCGATTGGTCGCATCGGCGCGCCGGTCGCGCCTCGGATCTTCAGTCCGGCGCCGATGAAGGCGAACTCGTGGAGCGACTCCGCGGCGAGCTGTTCGCAGTCGACGAGCTCCATGATCGGCACCCCGGCCTCCCCGAGAAGATAGGTATGGACCACTTGCCAGTTCTCGGGATCGTCGGCCGGCATCTGCTCGAGCGCGGAGTTGTCGCCGCCGATCAACGCAGCCCCGGCCCTGGCCAGGAACCGTGCGCCGTCCAGGTTCAGGCCCGGACTGTTGTCGATATAGCGCACCGGATCCGGCCATTGGGTCATCCGTCCGGTCCTGACCAGTGCGATGTCCCCGGGCAAGAACGTGGTGCCCTGCCGTTTCAGCGCAGCGCGCAGGTCGTCGGCACCGATCCCGTAATTGGCGGGGAGCACATCCACCCCGTGCAGTCCGGCCACGTCGAAGAGCACGCCGCGGCCGATTAGGGGCGGGATCTTGTCAGCGCCGCACTTGGTCCAATGCCGCGAGCTCAGATGCTGCGCCGCGGAGAACCTGTTCCATATTTCGCCGTGGTAGCCGAAATGATTGAGCGTGTCGATATGCGTTCCGGTATGGGTGTACATCGACACCGCGTCGCCGGAATAGGACACCAGCCGGTTTTGCGCATCCCCGGCCCCGGTCAGGTCGTCGAGGATCGTGCCCTCGGGCGTGTGGGTCATCCACTGCTGGAAGGCCGGGTCGCCGGCCTTGACCCACGACGGCATGCCCACGAACATGTCGACGGACAGGTCGATCGCGGCACCGCCATCCGCCCGCCGGATCACCTCACGCGCCGATTCCGGCGACAGCAGATTGAGCATGCCGATCTCGTCATCGGCGCCGAACGGGCTCTTGGTCACCTTCCGGAATTCGGCGGCGTACGCAGCGATCTTGCGGCGCGTCGCCTCGGTGATCAGCTCAGGTCCACACACGACCAATCTCCTTTCCTACCGTGCTTCGCGGGTCGACGACTCGACGGGACGCGTGATCTCCGCGTACTGAGCGGGTTTGCGCTCCGCGAAGATTCCGAGCTCGTATTCGCCGGGAATCATCACGAGCTTCTTCCGGCGCGCCTGGGCGAGGTCCACCTCGGTGCTGAAGACTCCGTGATCATTTCCGGCGTTGATCAACACTTCTCCGGCGGGCGAAACCACCTGGCTCTGGCCTAGGAAAGCCGTGCCGTTCTCGTCGCCGGCTCGGTCGGCGACCGCGAGGTAGACGAGATTCTCCAGCGCGCGGACCCGGGTGACGTGCTCGGCGAGAAACACCGCGTCCTGCGGCCAGGCGGTCGGCATCGCGATGACGTCCGCCCCCTGCAGGGCGAGCACCCGCGCCGATTCGGGAAAGCGAAGGTCGAAGCAGATCATCACGCCGATGCGCCCGATCGGGGTCGTCACGACGCGGGGGGCCTCACCGCGACCGGGCTCGACGAAGCGGTCGGCGCCGAGGTAGGGCAGGTGCTGCTTGCGATAGGTCCCGAGCACGCCGTCGGGGCCAAGCGTCACCGCACAGTTGTAGAGCGCGTCGCCGTCGGTTTCGAGAAACCCGACCACCGCGACGGTCGACGCGCGGCGGCATGCCCGCACGAGGTGCTCGATCCGCTGGTCACCCAGGCCGATGGCGACCTGTTCGGCCTCAGCGCGCGAGGCGAACATGTAACCGCTGAGCGTGCATTCCGGAAACACGACGAGATCGTTGCCCGCCGCCCCCGCCAGTTCGATCGCGTCGATCGTGGCGCCGAGGTTGACGTCGAGCTTCGGTCCCGCCGAAGGTAGTTGGGCAACCGCGATCCGTACCGCTCCGTCTGTCCGATTCAAGCCCAGAACACCACCCTTCTCGCTCCGCTCCGGCCGATATTGGCATGTCGCATGCTGCATATCAATGCTTGACATGCTACATGCAGCGTGTCACTCTCATCGGCATTCTGGACGTCATTGACGCAGGTCAGGGATCTGTCGGCTGGACAAATTCGCCGAACGACGGGATCGAGGGACATACCAATGAGTAACGCGGCCGTGGTCACTGGCGCCGGCAGCGGGATCGGGGCCGCCGTTGCGCGCTCCGTCGCCTCCACCGGTAAACCCGTCCTGCTGGTGGATCGGATCGCGGACGGCATCGAACGACTGGCGGCCGAGCTGCGATCTGAAGGGCGGCAGGCACGCGCCGAACTTGCCGACGTCACCGACGAGGCCGCGGTCGAAGGCGCTGTCGGCGCGGCGCTCGACGAGTGGGGCGGGATCGACGGCCTGGTCAACTGCGCCGCCACGATGATCTCGCGCCCGCTCACCGAGACCACGCTCGCGGACTGGACGCGGGTGCTCAGCGTGAACGCGACGGGAACCTTTCTCACCTGCAAACATGTCGTCCGGACACTAGTCAGGCAGGGATCGGGCGGCTCCATCGTCAACCTTTCGTCGATCTCGGGGAGAGTGGGGCTGCGCAACCAGCCCGCATACTGCGCGTCCAAGGGCGCGGTGCTCCAGTTGAGCCGTCAGATCGCCGCCGACTACGCGCGCCAGAAAGTCCGCTGCAACGTGGTGAGCCCGGGTTCGGTGCGGACCGACCAGCTGCGCACTTACCTTGCCGCGCAACGAGATCCGGCGGCAGCCGAACGGGAGCTCGTCGAATCCCATCCGCTAAGGCGGATCGCGGACGTCGCCGAGATCGCCTCGGTCATCGTGTTCCTGCTGAGGAGCTTCGTCACCGGCGCCGATGTGCCCGTCGATGGCGGCTACACCGCTGTGTGACCGTCTTCCGGCCCAACAGAAAGGATTAGCGATGTCCCTCGGCCTACACGAATCCGTGCAACGGGCCGCGCAGGCCCGGCGGCCACGACTGAGGCTGCCCCGCGGTCCGTTCGTGCCGGTGTGGGCGATGACCGCGGTGCTGTTCGCGATCAGCCCGCTGATCGCGCCTGGCAGCCTTTCCGGGGCCGCGTTGAGCTCGATGCTTCCCTTCGCCGCGATCCTGGTCCTCGCCGCGCTCGGGCAAGCCTTCGTGATCACTCAGCGCGGCATCGATCTCTCCGTGCCGGGCGCGATGGCGCTGGCGGCCCTGTTCGCCACCAAGGTGCCCGAGCTGACCGGACTTCCGCTCGCCGTCTCGGCGGTACTCGGACTGCTCGCCGGGGCGGCCGGCGGACTGGTCATCGGCGTGCTGGTGGTGCGGTTCGGGATCGCCGCGTTCGTGGCAACCCTGGCCATGAACACGATCCTCATCGGTGTCGTGCTAGAGATATCGAAGGGATTTCCGGCGTCCGCGAACCCGGCCGTCAGCGCGTTCGCGACCGGTTCCCTGTGGACGGTGCCCAACCTGCTGATCGTCGCCGTGATCCTGGTCGCCATCACCCAGTGGCTCCGGCGGCGCTCGGTGCTCGGGCGGCGCTTCGTGAGCGTGGGCGCCAACCCGGCCGCCGCACGGTTGCTCGGCATGCGAGCCGAGGGGTACCAGGTCTCCGCCTATGCCGTAGGCGGGCTCTTGTACGCGTTGGCGGGACTTCTGCTGGCGGCGTACCTGCGTACGCCCGACATCCTGCTCGGCAACACCTACCAGCTGTCATCCATCGCCGCGGTCGTCCTCGGGGGAAGCCTGCTGACCGGCGGCATGAGCAGCGCGGTCGCCACCGGCGTGGCGGCACTGTTCCTGACCCAGCTCAACCAGGTCGTGCTCGCCGCCGGTGCCGCGACCTCGATTCAACTGCTCGTGCAAGCGGCCGTGCTCGCCCTGGCCGTTGTCTTGCGCCGCGTGCCGCTGAGCGCGATCCCCCGTCGGTTGAGCGGGAACCGGGCTAAGTCTCGGTAGTAGGCAGGCATTTCCCCACCACATCCAGTAACCCTCACAATGGAGTGACAATGGTCAACAAGCGACGCCCTGTGCTGGCAGGCGGGTCGATCGTCGTCGCGGCACTCATCGCCGTCACCGGATGCGCGAGCCCGAAGGGCGGTTCCACCTCGAACGTCAACGAGGTGTACAGCGACAAAGGCAAGATCGGTGAAGTCTCCCAACTCAAATCGATCAACGAGTTCTGCGGCACCAAACCGCTGAAGGTCGCGCTGGCCGACGGTACGGGGGACAACGCCTGGCGCAAGACGGCACGGGCCGAGTTCGAGGATGAGGCGAGCAAGTGCCCGAACCTCACCGTCATGCCGTATTCCGACGCCCAGAACAATCCGCAAAAGGCGATCAGCGACATCAAGGCGCTCGTCGCGCAGGGCGCAGACGCCATCGTCGTGTTCCCCGACGCGGGCCAAGCGCTCCTGCCAACGCTGCGGGAGGCGTTCCAGAACGGCGTAGCGATCGTGCCGTGGACCGCCAACCCGGGTGGCACCGCCGGTACTGACTACACCACGTTCGTCGGCCACAACACGATCAACGACGGGCACACCTGGGCCAGCTGGACCTGCGAGCACCTGGGAGAAGCCGGTGGAAACGTCCTGTTCCTGGGCGGCACGCCGGGCAACACTCAAAGCACTACGGAGATCAAGGGCGTCCAGGACGAGTTCGCGAGCAACCCGGCATGCAAGAACGCCAAGTTGCTGAACGAACCGGGCAAACCGATCGACACGAACTGGAACCCGGCCCAGACGCAGCGGGTCGTCGCGGGCCTGCTGACCAAGTACGACAAGATCGACGCGATTATCTCGGACTCGGGCGACGGCTCGGTCGGTGGCGTTCGCGCCTTCGAATCGGCCGGCCGCAAGCTTCCGCTGTGGACGGCGAACGACAACAACGGCCTGGCGTGCGAATGGCAGAAGGCCAGGGCACAGCAGCCCGACTTCAACCTCGTGACCGTCTCGAGCCGGACCTGGCTCGTCCGCCTCGCGCTGCGTAAAGCGGTCGCCGCGAAGGAGGGCATCAAGAACGACGAGCCGGACATCATCAACATCCCGATCTACGAAGACAGTTTCGGCGACAAGAAGCCGAAGTGCGAGTCGGCGCTGCCGACCAGCGCCATCCTCTCGGCCGAACTCGCGCCCGAGAAGCTCAAGAGCATCTACAACTGATCGATCTGTGCGCTGGTCCGCGGTCGGCGGCCGCGGACCAGCACCGGAAGGGACTCACACGATGGATGAATCGAGCGCCCGCCTGGTGATGCGCGGTGTGACCAAACGTTTTCCCGGTGTACTCGCCCTGGACGGGGTCGACTTCGAGGCCCAGGCGGGTGAGATCCACGCGCTCGTCGGCGGCAATGGCGCGGGCAAGTCGACCCTCATGGCAGTCGCTTCGGGCGCGGAGAAACCGGACAGTGGGCATATCGCGATCGCGGGCCGACCGCTGGCCGAGATCTCCCCGGTGGCCGCGCGCGAGCAGGGTCTAGCGATCGCCTTTCAGCACCCGACACTGCTCCCGGACCTCACGGTGACGGAGAACCTCATGCTGGCGGTGCCAGCGGCGAAGCGTCCGCGGTTCGGCGAGGCGACGAGGTGGGCGACGGAGAAGTTGCGGGCGATGGGCATGCCGATCGATGCCACCGTCCCGGTTCGCGCGCTCACCCTCGCCGAGAAGCAGGCGGTCGAGATCTGCGGCGCACTCGCGTGCGACCCGAGCGTCGTCATCTTCGACGAGCCGACCGAACCGTTCATGTCCGCCGAGACCGAGCGGCTGTTCGAGCGGATTCGTGACCTCGCCGCCCGCGGTGTCGCCGTCGTGTACATCAGCCATCGGCTGCCCGACGTATTCGCCCTCGCCGACCGCATCACGGTGCTACGCGACGGCCAGATACGCGGCACCTTCAACCGGGCCGAGGTGAGTGAACAGGAGGTCATCACGCGTGTCGCCGGGCGCGAGGTCACCTCGCTGTTCCCCGATCGCGCCGCCGATCCGGGCGAACCGGTCCTGCAGGTGCGGGACCTGACATCCGATCGGCTGGGCGGGGTGAGCGTCTCCCTGGCCCGGCGGGAGGTCCTCGGTCTTGCCGGCGTCGAGGGCAACGGGCAGCGCGAATTCATCAGGGCACTGGGCGGTGCCGCGCCGAGCCGAGGGCGGGTGCTGATCGAAGGCCGACCGGTCGACGTGTCGAGCCCTCGCCGGGCGCGCGAGTCGGGTGTCGTGCTCATGCCCCAGGAACGTCATGTCGAAGGTGTCGCGACCATTCACTCCGTCCGCGAGAACCTGGCCGTCGCGGCGACCGACCGGACGTCGCGCGCCGGAATCATCGCTCTCCAGCGCGAAGATCAGCTCGTCGAAAGGGAAGTAGTCGAGCTCGGCGTCAAGCTCGCGTCCCCGGACGTCGCCGTCGGGACGCTTTCGGGAGGCAACCAGCAAAAGGTGGTGCTGGGTCGTTCGCTGCTGTCCGATCCCAAGGTCCTGCTGTGCGATGAACCCACCCAGGGCATCGACGTCGGCGTCCGCTCGGACATTTACCACCGGCTGCGGGACACGGCGGACAGCGGCGTGCCCGTCGTCGTGCTCAGCTCCGACAACGTGGAACTCGCCGGACTGTGCGACCGCGTCCTGGTCTTCTCGAAGGGCCGGGTGGTCGCCGAACTGGTCGGCGATGCGATCACCGATAACGCGATCACCGAGGCCGCACTGACCGGCTCGCCCGCCGAGCAAGAAGAGCGGGCCGCGTCGCGGGAGAAAGCACCGGGGCGCCGCTGGCGAAAGCTGCTGTCCAGCGAGCAAGGACCGAGCGCGTTCCTGATCGCCGCCATCATCGCGCTGACCATCGTCGGGACCGCACAGAACGACCGGTTTCTGTCCAGCTTCAACATCGCCAGCATGCTGGAGCTCCTTGGTCCACTGCTGTTCCTGTCCGCCGGTCAGCTGATCGTGATGTTGACGGGCGGAATCGATCTCTCGGTGGGGCCGCTGAGCGGAGCACTCGTCGTCGTCGCGTCGTTCTATGTCAGTGACGACTACGACATGGGCTGGTGGGTCCTGGGGTTCGTGATGATGGTGTTGGTAGCCGGTGGAATCGGCTTGGTGAACGGCTCCTTGGTGAAGTTCGCCCGCGTCACGCCCGTGGTGGCCACACTCGTGACCTATATGGCGCTGCAAGGTTTTTCGCTGTTCATGCGCGATGTTCCCGGCGGCTTGATCGCCGAACCGGTAACGTCGCTGCTCAAGGTCAAGATCGGCCCCGTCCCGTGGCCTGTGATCGCCGGGGTGGTAATTCTGGTCGTTCTCGAACTCGCGTCGCGCCGCACGATGGCCGGATTGTGCCTGCGTGGCACTGGTTCCGCCGACCAGGCCGCGTACAAGCGGGGTATCCCCGTCACTCGCGTCTACGTGCTGGCTTACGTGGCGGGCTCGATGTGCACGCTGTTCGGCGCGTTCTTGCTGGCGGCACAGACCGGCATTGGTGACCCGACGGCCGGTATCTCCTACACACTCGCCAGCATCACCGCGGTGGTCCTTGGTGGTGCTTCCATTTTCGGCGGCCGCGGAAGCTTCATCGGGGTTCTCTTCGGGGTCCTGCTGCTTCAGGTGACGCAGAACACCGCCTCGTTCGCCGGGCTCTCTCAGGCTTGGCAGTACTGGCTTCCCGGACTGATGGCACTGGTCGCGACCGGACTGTTCGCCCAAGTACAACACCGCACCAAGCGTTCCGCGCCGTCGAGCTGAGCGCAGTTCGGGAGCACCGCGAGGGTGTTCGCGATTTTGTGGACCCAGCAACGCGGCGGCGGGTCCTGGCTGACGGGTACCGCGCCGAACACCTCGCCAGTAGTGCAGGAGTTCGGCACAGGACTCGGTCGACTCGCGGTACCCGTCAGCCAGGCAGGGCGTGTGCAAGGTTGATCTGAGGGTTGCGGCGGGGTTTTGTCCAGGGGGGACGCGAGACCAGGGGGCGGGTTCAGGTGGGAGATCATCGGGTTGTTCAAGCCGTGACGGTCTGTCCAGGAGCCGCGCTCTTGTGTTCTTGGCTTCCCTGGTTCGGGTTGTGCTTGACCGGCCCACCCTCACAGTCGAGTCCTTGCGGGGTCGTGTGACTCCCGGTGCGAAGACGTTCATCGAGTCCGCCTCGGCGGAGAGAAGCCGCAAGTTCCATTGAAATCGAACCTTCGATTTCAATGGAACTTGCGGACCGTCGGCGTGTCGCATCCCGACACGCCGATGCCTGTGGACAACCTCCGCAATTTCAATGGAAATCGTGGGCGGGTACGGACGTGCCAGGACCCGCAGCCTGGAAGGTCCTTGTTCTGGACGGAAACCTGCGAACCGGATATGGCGCTGGCGCCGACCGAACGGCACCGCCGCCGGTATCGAAACGGTCCACCACCTGGGCAATCCCCCCACCACCTGGCCAACCTGCCACCCACCTTCCCGCCCGCAACTACCTAAACCGGATAGGTCAACCTTGCACACGTCCTGGTCAGCCGGGGCAGCTTCACTCAGCCAATGCGGATTTTGACGTCGCGGTTCGCATAGTCGCCATAGGCCGTCACCTTGGTGGTGACCCCGTTCGGGTAGGTGTGATGGGCAGAACTCGGAGGTCCATACCCGCTGGCCGAATAGTGCCGGAGCTCAAATTCCTCCCCACCGTCGGCCACCGCCTTGAAGCAATGGCCGCGGGCGGGTGATGGGGTAAAGGAATGATGCTGCGGGAAATCAGCGTGTTAATAAGCTGTAGGCCCTTACGAGCGGTTCTGCCGCGCCCTAAGCTCGTCGACGACTTTGTCTGTCACTCGGTTGATCAAATCCCGTGACACGTCGGTCTGATAGATCTCGGCCGGATGCGCCAGGATTTCACCGGTGTGAGTCGCTTAAGGCGTAGGGGCAGTGCGCGTTGCTGCCTGGTCTGCCGAGCCCAGGAGCGCGTGATCCCTCTTGGTCGGAGGTGACGGGCCTGGAGTGAGGTATCGGGCCTGGAGCGAGGTATTGAGGCTTCGCCGTCCGGGAACCCCCTGGTTGTTCGAAGTTCTGCACCGGTCCGTGCGGGATGAGGCTGAGAGGGGGCGTGATGGGTCTGGTTCAGGAAACTCAGCGGTCGCTGTACGCCGCCGTTGGGGCGACGGTGTGGGTGGTGCGGACGCTACGTGATGTCCCCAGCTGGGCGGAGCATGTGTGGCAGGAGCGTGAGCAGGTAATGCACCGGCTGGGGGGCGCCTACGGCCGGCTAGCCGGACGCGGGGAGGTCTTTCTGGGCGAGGCGCAGCAGGGGCTCGGAGGCTGGGGCCATGTGGTTGGCCAGGCCGCGCGCCGTATTCCGGGGATCGCCGCGGTCGAAGGGGCGGTTGTCGGGGCGTTCGTCAGGGAGGAGCAGCTCCCGATTTCTCACTACGACAGGCTCACGGCGGGCGAGATCGTCCAGAAGTTGCCGGGGTTGTCCCAGCGCGAGTTGCGCGAGGTCCGCGGCTACGAGACGCGTAGCCAGGCGCGTGCGAGGGTTGTCGTGCGCATCGATGAGTTGTGCGAGAAGGAGCCCTGGCCCGGCTACGACGAGATGAAGCTGGACGAGATTCTGCCGCGTGCGCGGGCACTGTCCGGCGAGGCGCAGGAGGAGCTGGTCAGCTACGAGAACCGTCACAAGCATCGCCGGACGATCGTTGAGTCGTTTGGCTACGAATGAAGTCTTCTCACGTTCCATCTGCGGGCACCTAACTCGAGCCGTGCCCCGTCGTCGCGATGCTCGTCGGACCGGGTGACGCGCAGCTCGCCGCGCAGCCCCTCACGTGTGCCCGTTGCGGAGTGGATCAAGGTGCCCGTGGCGGACGTGATCTGGGCCAACAAGAGGATCATTTATGTGCTGGCGATGATCTCGCATGCCTCGAATCGGTTGGCCGCCGAACACTTTTGTTTGAGGCCTTCGCTGATTTGGCTCCGACGACGGCTCCGGAATGTCGGTCTATAGCGGCTATGCCGAGGGAGTGCGTAGGGTAATCGAAATTGTCCGGGGGGATTTTTCGTGTGCTGCCTCTTGCATTCGTATGGGTGAACCACGAAGCGTCTCAGGACGCAGCGAAGCGATCACGCCCGATCGTTACGAATGGATCTTTCCCGGGCCAGTTGCGTTCAACACCGGGCGCGTTAAGGTGAGGCCGCTCGAAACTTCGGAGTATCTCTTCGGGCATTCGTGGCGTCGCGTCGCCGTGGTCGATCGTATTCCGGGTTGTTCAGGGTGTGTCGCTGGGGAGTGCGAGCGGCGGCATGCGCAGGGCTGTTGCGAAGGGTGTGGTGATGATTCGTGCGCGCGCAGGGTCTACCGGGGTGGTGACGCCTGTTCGGGTGCAACGCAAAGGAGTGCGCTCCTGCCGATGTCAACCGAACACGTCGATCTCGCCCGAGCCTGCTGTGTCACGGCCCGAAGTTGACGTGCGATGGGCTGACGTCTGCTGCCTGAGTCGTGAATGCGAGCAGCTGTACGAGTTGGGGGACTAGATCGCCGCGCGCATGTGTCCGAGCTTGGTTGTTTGAATTCGCGAGAACTGCTCATGAAAAAGGTTCTCGGTCGTTCCGAAATGGTGGCGCACCGGAATCGGCGATGTCCGGATGTCGAGCTGGACTCCGGTGGTGAGGGAGAATGATGACAACGGGTGAGGTCAGTGCGCTGGACTGGGCTTTTTTGTGCCTGGAGCAGGATACGGCCCCGATGCACCTCGGCGCGGTCGCGGTGTTCGCCCCGCGGCGTCCGGTGCGGCCGGAGAAGGTGGCTGGGGTGCTCGCGGAGCGGGCACAGCAGATCTCGCGGTTGCGGCTACGGGTCCGCAGGTCTTGGATCCCTCCCGGATACGCCAGCTGGGAAGAGCTTCCGGATTTCCGTGCCCAGAACCACGTCTACGCCCACCAGTTACCGTCACCGGGCGGTCGCGGAGAGCTCGCTGTACTCGTCGCAGAGCTTAACGCCGCGCCGCTGGACTTGAATCGGCCGCTATGGGAATTGCACGTGATCACGGGCCTGGACGGCGACCGGTTCGCGGTTCTGATGAAAATGCACCATGCCCTGGCGGATGGCCGCGGAGCGGTCGAAGCGGGACTCGGATTGCTGGACGGATTCACCCCAGACCGGGCGTCGCAACAAACAGCCCTACCCGCGGATCCCTTGCTTGACACTGTTTTGCGCGCGGTAGGAAGGCTCTCGCGGCCGAGGCGATTGCTCGGCGACGCGCTGTCGGCCGCAGGTGGCGTCCCGGCAACCGTGCTGCAGACCGTCGAGATCGCCTCCTCCGTGGTGCGCAACATGCGACTGCCCGTGTTCGACTCTCCACTCCGTGCTGGTGCATCAGCACCACGACATGTTGCGCTGATCCCCATCGAACAACGAGATATCCGCCGGATCCGCGCCCGTCACGGCGGCACGACGAACGACATCGCGCTCACGGTGGTGACCGGCGCGCTCCGGCGGTGGTTGGGCACCCGCGGATATCCCCTTGAAAGCCGCACCGTGCGGGCGCTGATCCCGGTCAACCACCGAAGACGCGGAAAGTCCCGCGCCGACAACAACGAGCTGTCGGGTTACCTGTGCGATCTGCCTGTGGGCGAGCCGGACCCTGCTGTCCGGCTGCAGACTGTCCGGGCCGCGATGGACCGCAACAAGAGCTCGGGCCCGCTGCGTGGACCTGGTGCCTTCCCAGTGCTCGCCGGCCTCATGCCGTCGATCGCGCACCTGTTCGCCGCCCCAGTGGCCAGTCAAGCCGCTGGTCTGCTGTTCGACACCGTGATCACTAGCGTGCCTCTGCCCGACGTTGCGGTGTCGCTGGACAATGCCTCGCTGCGCGAGCTCTATCCTCTCGCGCCGCTAGCGGCTGGTCACGCTCTTTCCATCGGCGTGACACCGTACCGCGACATCGTCCACATCGGCGTGCAGGCCAACCGGCGCGCGGTCGGCGACCTGGAAAAGCTCAGCGAAGCCCTGCCCCACGCGGTCGCCGAACTCGCTGACCTCGACTCCTGAGCGGTGCGGTGGCAAGATCTCGGACCGTTGCCTCGACCTCTACGCGATCTTCAAGCGATGACTCGAGCCCGGTCAGCTCAGCACCATGCTTGCTACTGGTTTCTTGACGGTCAGCGCTCTCGGTTGTCAGGTGCGTTCAGGGTGAGTTCGGGCAGTGGCCCGATCTGCCAGGGATGGCCGGAGTCGGTGGCTTGTTCGAGCCGTCGGCGCGCGTCGTTCCTGCCTTGCGCGATCAGTTCCTCCAGGAACTCGTGGTCGAAGAGGAGGTAGCTGAGCAGTTCGCCGTGGGCGGGGCTGTCCCCGCCGAGGACTTGGTGCAGCACCCGGCGGGCCAGCGAACGGAGGTCCAGGCGACCTTTGACCCGCGTGTGGAAGGTTTGCAATGCGAGCTCGCCCATCGCGCCGCGGTGGTCCGGCGCGACGAAGATGTAAGGCACTTGCCGGTACGGCGGCTTACCGCGTGCGTGGCGATACCGCGCGGCGGCCATCGCGACGGCAGGATCGGAGTAGAAGAGGTTGACGTTGCCGAGCACGACGATGTCTTCGGCGAGCGGGTCCACCAGCGCTCCCTCAAGCAGGTGCAGCGCCCCATCGACGAGATCGGGTTGCTGTCCTTCGTGACGTCCGGGCTCGTGAGAGGTGTTGGTCACCGCGTCGGTGCCGACGACCACAACGCGGTCAGCGCCCAAGTCCAGGGCCGGTTTGATCGGCGTGTTCAGCCGTGTGCCGCCATCGACGTACCAGCCCCGCGCCTCATCGGGGGCATCGACTCGGACCGGTGGGAACAAGACCGGCAGTGCTGCGGAAGCCCGCAGGTGCGCATGCGTGATCTGGGCCGGAATGTAGTCGATGACGTGCGAGCGGTGCAGCGAGGTTTCAGGCAGCCCTTCGACGAAGCCGACGGTGTGCCCCGTGCGAGCGGCCGTCGCGACGATGGCCAAGACCGACACCCTCCCGTCGGTCACATTGCTGTGCATGCTGGACAGGTCGATCCACCGATCCACGTTGCGCTCGAAGGGTTTCGGATCCAAAAGGCTGGCGAACCGCACGCCGGGAGCCGAGAGAATTTCCCCGAGGTAGCGCACGGCCAGCAGCGGTAGCTGCCGGTGCAAAGGAAACAGGACGTCCGTTCGGCCGATCGCCCGCCAGCACTCCAGCAAACCCCCGGTCGCTTCCGCCACGCTGAGGTGCTGGGATGCCGCCAGGTAGGCGGCGTTGAGCGCGCCCACGCTCGTGCCGACGAACATCGACGGGCGCTGCCCCAGTCGTTCCAGCGCTGGCATCAGGATCGACAGCGCACCGGCCTCGTAAGCACCCCGTGCGCCGCCACCCGCCAGGACGAAAGCGATCCGCTCGGCCTTCACCACAGGCATTGTCCGCTCCGCCACCTCGCGCAGCAGAGCGAAAGCGCCATTGGGTGGCACCACCTGTTCGGGGTTTCCGTAGCCGGTCGCGGAGCAGCCGGTGCGGGTTGCCTGCAGGATCGAAAGGTGGGCAGTACCGGAAGCCGGGTGAACAGGAGGGTTGGTCGTGCAGCAGGCGGACCTGGTGCTCGAAGGAGGCGGCGTCAAAGGCCTTGCCACCGCCGCAGCCGTCATCCGACTGCTCGAATGCGGCTACCGCTTCCCCCGCATTGCTGGCACCTCGGTCGGTGCCATGATTGGCGCGCTCGCGGCCGCCGGCGCTGGCGCTGCACGGATGCGCAGCTGCCTGGGCCGCCTGAATCTCTCCCGGATACCCGACCGAGCACAACCCGCCCTGCCGCTGATCAGCGAGGGACTCGGGTTGCTCACCCGAAGCGGCGCCTACGTCGGCGACTACTTCCGGGACTGGTTGGATCACGAACTCCAAGCCCTCGGAGCCTCGACGTTCGGCGACCTGCGCTGTGACAGCGACCAAGGCACCGACCTGCCCACGGAGCAACGCTACAAGCTCGTCGTGCTGGCCACCGATGTCACACATGGCCGTCTGCTCCGCCTGCCCTGGGACTACCACCTCCTGCACCGCGATCCCGACGAGCAATCGATCGCGGACGCGGTGCGGATGTCGATGTCGCTCCCGCTGGTCTTTGAACCCCAGCGGCTCACCGATCCCGTCACCGGAGAGGAATCGCTCATCGTCGACGGCGCAGTCCTGTCCAACTTCGCAGTTGAGATCTTCGACCGCACCGACGGCGAACCGGCCCGCTGGCCCACCTTCGGCATCCGTCTGCTCCCCGACCTGCCCGCCGGGATCGATGATGTCTTCCCCACGCTAGGTCTGCCGCTGCTCCCTCCGCTCGAGCTGCTCAAGAAGATCCTCGTCACCGCGTTCGTCGGCCACGACCAGTCCCATCTCAACCGGCCCGAAGTCCGCAACCGCACGATCACCATCAACACCTCGGAGGCGGGCATCACCGAATTCGACATCCCCGCAGCCAAACGATGCGCACTGATCCGCAATGGCAGAGAAGCAGTCGACAAATTCCTCGCAAACCGGAACGAGACAACACCAGCACCAGTCAGCTGCTGAGGCTGAGCCAGGACGAACCCACGCCCCGCGCAGGGACTTTGGTTGTGTAGAGCGATGTTCTTTTGGTGTGAAGGCAATTCAGTTCCGCCGTCGTGCATCTCCCAATAGCACCGCTCATGAGCAAGGCAGGAACGGCGGCCAGGAGGCGGGACTTCGTCTGCGACCGGGTGGGCGGTAGTGCCACAGGTTCCGGTGGAGGCCGAACGAGGATTTGCCGCTAGGCGGGCGAGATTGTGACTCGGGATTGCGTGCGTGCTTTTCTCGGGGTGTTGAGCAGGCCGAAGGCGAATCCCAGCACGGTCCACAGGCCCGCGAGCTCCGCCAGCGAGGAGAGACGGAATTGCCATAGCAGCGCAGCGGGAATGTCAGTGGGGATGGGGTCCGGGTTGGCCGGCCACACCCACAACACGATTCCAGCCAGCACGACGCCCAGTGCGACTGCCGCAGTGCCAGCCGATGGCGGCTGCCAACCGCGTGCGGCGAGTTGCCGGTGCGCGTAGTGCGCCGCATACATGATCACGATTCCAGCTGCGATCAGCGAGAAGTAGGCGAGGGTGCGGTCGGTGACGGTGTCCGGTTCGCCGACTCCCGGTGGATTCGCCGGGTACTTCAGCGCAGGCAGCAGGGATACGGCGGTGAAACCTGCGGCGGCGAGTTGCACGCTGCGGCCGAAGTCGGTGCTCGCGGACATCCGGTGCCGCATACTCGCGAACACGATCGCGAAGATGGTGCCGATGGCCAGGCCAACCACGACTGCGGCGAGCATGCCGCCGACGACCTGGGTGGGCCGGCTGAAGAGTTCTTCGTGGGCGTGTTCGCCGGCAGCGTGCGAGCGTGCTTCTTCGATGCCGAGTGCCGCGCGAATCGGAATTTCCACCAACAGCAGGGCGATCAGCGCGGCGGCAAGCCCCGCGAGCAGTCCGGCAGCCATGCCCAACCGAAGGATTTTGCTGAACGACGGATGCACCAGGCGCTCCCTCAGTGGCACGGAACGCCGAGGGCGTGCCGACCGTCGTGGGTGAATTCGTGAACGGTGTCCGCGGCTTGCGCGAGCAGCGCGCCATTTTCCTGGAGCACGACGTAGAGCACGACGATAGCGAATGCGGCGAGGGCCCAGGCCCATACCGGGACGTGGACGCGGATAGCGTCCGGAGCAAGACCAGCAGTGGTCATGGTGGAACAACCTTTCCATCTCTCGTGGAACGCGGGTGTGGTGCCACAGCCGGTCTCCTGGCTCCCGGATCAACGCTGCCCTGGCCTTCCCAGGCGGCTGGTTGGCCGCCCAGTGGCGATGTCAGGGTTGCTACTCGGTCACAGTGGCGAGGACCGCACCGGATTTCCACCGGCTTCCCGTGTTCTGTGGCGTCCAGGAGGTTACGTGGTGGGTGTTGGGCGCACAACGGCCGATCAAGCGACGAAGGTCACTGAATCGGTATTCTCCGACCACGTGCCCGGTCCGCATCGGCGGATGCGCTGCAATGAACTCCATGACGTCAGATGACGTGCGGGGCCTGACCCGGTTCACGAGATCGTTGACCCGGCCAGGCGCTGGCGCTTGTGACCATCTCATCGCATGGGAGGATTTCTGCGACCCGGCGGGGCAGTGGCTTCGTCTCAGCGTGCAGGGGTGGCAGCGGCTAGGTGGCTTCACACACCACCGGGCGGGTATCACCCTGGTCTCCTTCCGCGCCTCCTGGCTTGCGTTGTGCGCCACGATCCCCGAGTACCACCGCGGGCTGGATCTCCCGTCCTTCGAAGGTGCACGAGTCACCGTCAACGCCGAGGGACTGCTGGAAGGGCTCGTCCTGCCTGACCGATCAGTGAGCCTGGTGCCTGGTCGGGACCGGGCGGAGTGGTGGTGGCGAATCGTTGAGGCCTTCATCGCACCGCTGACCAGAGCTCTGGAAGCGCTCGGAGGCCCTCCGGCCTCGAGCGACCAGTATTGGGGCAACACGGTGGGGCTGATCGGTGAGGTACTCCGGCGACTCGCCGACGACGGCATAGGCGGGGATGTCTTCGCCGCTGGGCTTGAATTACGCTCGGCGACCGGTAGGACGGATCTGCTCAGTCTGCATGCCGTGCCCGGCAGCGTGTTCTCGAGGCGTCGAACCTGCTGCCAGCTATGGAGATGCGGACTCGGCTACTGCATTGAATGCGTTCTGCACGACGCCCCGGCGCGGAAAGGTCGCTTGAGGTCTAACCGCTGAGGTTCGAGTACCGATCAGCGTTACGGCAGCTCCTGCTGCACCAGACCGGTGGATGCGCTTCCTGTCGTCCCGACGGCCGGAAGGGCTTCGCCGTTCAGGGCCCGTGAAGATCATTCTTTGTGCTCACGAAACGGTCGCGTCAAGCGAGCACGCCGCTGTTCCCGGAAGACCTGACGGGGCTCCAGGAAAAGGTCGTTTCGGTGCTGATCATCAGTCGGTGCAGCCTCACCGGCCTGGACGGTGCCCATCCATTGCCGCTGGAGGTGTTGGCCTGCGATGAAGCGGTGGACCTGTTGGCCACGAACGCGGGCCTTGCCAGCCGAGAACCGGCCAATCGAGAGCCGTTCGGGCCTAGTTCTGGTCATGCTCGACTATCCGCGCCGTGTCGGGCAGGCTCAGGGAACCGCGCCCAGCGCCCCGACCATGCTCCGTATCGGGTCGGCCACCCCGGGCGCGATCGGAAAAGGCCTACCACTGATCGAGTTGACGAGGACGCCGTCGCGACGGGCAGCTCCGGCAGTTCCTCCCCGGCGGACGGCGAAGGAGAACATGTTCTCACTGCTCCAGTTGAACGGCTTCGTAGCCGTGGCCGAGGAACTGCACTTCGGACGGGCCGCCGAACGACTTCGCATGACCCAGCCACCGCTGAGCCGCCAGATCCAGCTGCTGGAGAACGAGCTCGGCGTCGCGCTCGTCGACCGCAGCCACCGCGCCGTCCGGTTGACCAGGGCCGGCCGAGCTTTCCTTCCGGAGGCGCGGCGCCTGCTTCGCCAGGCCGAGCAGGCCGCGCGGATGGCCCGCTCGGCGTCCGCCGGGGAGATCGGCAGCCTGGCACTCGGTTTCACCGCGGCCAGCGCCTACCGCACCCTGGGTGCGGTGCTCGACGTGGTCCGGAAGAACCTGTCCGGGGTCGAGATCATCCTGCGGGAAATGGTCAAGAACGAACAGCTGGAGGCGCTGTCCGACGGCAGCCTCGACCTCGGAATGATGGTCCGCCCTCCCGTCCGGCGGCACGATCTCGACTCGCGAATCTACCTTCGGGAACACCTGGTCGCCGCTATTCCGGTGGAGCATGCGCTCGCGAAATCACCGGAACCGCTCACCGTCGCCGATTTCGACGGAGAAAGCGTCATCATGTATCGACCCGCGGAATCCAGGTATTTCCACGACCTGCTCACCAGTATTTTTCGAAATGCTGGATGCGCCCCGGTCTTCTCGCACTACCTGAGCCAGATCCACTCCGTGCTGGCGCTGGTCAATGCCGGTTTTGGGCTGTCCCTCGTCCCAGCTGGGGCCACCCAGCTCCGCTATCCGGAAGTCATCTTCCGCCCTATTGAGCTGCCCGAGTCGAGCCAAGTGGAACTCAGCCTCGTCTGGAGACGCGACAACGACAACCCCGCACTTGCCGTACTGCTCGATTATTTGCGGCACGGGTGATCTATTCAATCGTTGAATCGGAATTACCAAACGAAGCATTGGACATTCCGAAACCGGCTCGCCTAGCGTTGTGTCCGCATTGGTCGGACGTCAGCAGTTCCACCTGGAACGGCTTCTGCGGCGCAAAGTGAGGAGTGCCCGGTGCGGGTCATCAGCGATTGTGCGCAAATCGCGCGCGAGTTCGGATTCCATCCGATCAAGCAGTTGCTCACCCCCGGTATCCGAATGGATGGGCCGAAGATGGTTGCGCCCGTGATCGCGGACCGGAACGGCGAGCGCTTCCTGCTGGCCCGCGAGCAGGAGACCGGCAATCTCCGCGCCCACGGTGTGCCAGCCGAGCGGACCCGGTTCTTCGAGCGGTACGTCAGCTTCGACAACATGGTGAACGGCTCATCAGCAGCCGAGTCGCTGGCCGATGCGGTCGCGGGACTCGGCGGATCCGACCCGATCATCGTCGGCGGCGACCTGCCCTACGGCCGCTACCTGCAACTGCACGAACGGTTCGGCGACCAACTACACCTCGAAGCATCCGCCCAGCGCGGTCCGGTGGTGCTTTACCGGCTCGCAGTACGCGACGTGCACGACCGGTTCGCGAGGCTGCGCTCGGGAGGCGCCGAGGCGGCGGCGCGAGTGCTCCGAGACCGTCCGCATCTGCGAGGTCTGGTCGACGAGATCGATCGCGCACCGGCGGACACTCGCTTCGAGTTGCTGGCGGGCAAGGTGAACGCGGACGCGGTGCTTTCCGCCGCGCCGCCGAACGTCGGCGAGCTGACCGGTCTGGCCGCGCGTGCCGGGCTTGCTGTCCTGTGGGTGCGCGCGGCCGAGCACGTGTATTGCGTGGCTCCTGCCGACGACTACACGTTGCCCGGCGAGGTCGTCGGCACCTACGCCTCGGTGCCGGCGGCGGTCCGCGCCGTCGTGGACGGTGGCCGACTCGCGATCGAGGAGCAATGGCTCGATACCAGCGTCGCGTTGACGTTGCAGGACGCGGGGTTCGCGGTCGTCCCCGCGTCGCTGGAGCTGTCGCTGTGGCGCGAGGAACGGGACAGCACGGACCTGGCGTTCATGGTCATCGCCGCCCAGGCCAGCCGATACTGCATTGAGGGCGCGCTCCAGCACGCGCAGCGCGCCCTCGACGAGGGCATCGCACTCACCGAACGCGACGTCTACCGGCGCTATCTCGAACTGATCCCGCAGTTCCGCGCCGAATTCGGCATCCCGTTCGCCATCGCCCCGTACTTCGCCAACTGCCACACCGCCGACCGCACGACCTACCCGGCAATCCCGACGGAACACCCACTGACCGAGGCCACCACAACGCTCAAGTTCGACGCCGGTCTGAAGATCGCGGTGGACGGAGTCGTGATGGCCACTTCGGACATCGCGCGCTCCCTGGTTCGCTCCCCCGGAGGGCAGGCGGCGTACCGGATCTTCACCGACGTGATCCGCAACGGCATCATCCCGAACCTGCGTCCCGGCTCGGTGTGCGAGAAGGTGCACCACGATTGCGTGGAACTGGTGCTCGCACACGAGGCGGAACTCGTCGAGTCCGGACTCATGCCCGCGGGCATCGACCTGCACGCGGAGTACGGGCGCCGCAACGTCGGCCACCTGATGGGCAAGCAGGAGTCCTTCCTGACCGAATTGCGTCCGGGCCACACCTACGTCCTGTCCGAAGGATCGTTCGGCGCCTGCGAGATCCAGTGGCCCTACCGCGACCACTCCATCGCCGCCGAGGACCTCTGGTACGTCGGCCGCGACGCAACGTACGCCATCAGCTCCTGATCCACTCACTCGACCTCGAACGCACAGGAATCTCCCATGACCGCAATGGCATTGCAGATGGAGCCAGGCCCGACCCTGGTCGACGACCGGGTCATCCAAGCACTCGCGGCACCGCCGATGTACCACCAGAGCGCCGAGTTCGCCGAGATGATGGACGAGACCTGCGAACTGCTCAAGCAGATCTACGGCACCGCGGGCGAAGTCGTGGTGCTGCCGGCGAGCGGCCGGGGCGCCGTCGAGTCCGCGCTGGCCAGCGCGGACCCCGTCGACCGCCCTCTCGTGGTCCCGGCCAACGGTACGTTCGGCCGCATGATGGCCGCCATCGGCGGGTCGCTGGGCATGCGGGTCGTGGAGCTCAAGCACGATTCCGGCCAGCCGTTGGCGGTGCACGACATCGAGGCCGAACTCGACCGGCACGACAAGCCCGTTCTCGGCGTCGTACACAACGAAACGTCCACCGGCATGGTCAACGACCTGGCCGAGTACGCCGAGCTGGTGCACCGGCGGGACGGGCTGCTGCTAGTCGACGCGGTGTCCTCGCTCGGCGGCACCGCGATCGACTTCGACGACCTCGGTATCGACCTGTGCGCCTCAGCGGCCCAGAAGTCGGTCGGCGCGCCGCCCGGGCTGGCCTTCGTCGCGGTCAGCGAGCGCGCCCGCGACGAGATCGAAGGCCGCAGACGGCCGCCGCTCGGCTACTACCTCGACCTGCTCCGGTGGTGGGACCAGTGGGTTCCCCGAGAGCGGGGCGGCAGGTTGAAGTCCGGATACCGCAGACTGCCGTGGACCATGCCGACCAACCTGGTGGTCGCGCTGCGCCGCGCGCTCGAACTGACCGCCGAAGAAGGCATCGAGGAACGCTGGGAACGGCACCGCCGCACCGGCGCCGGTCTGCGCGCGGCGATGGCCGCACTCGGGATGCATCCGGTGGCGCCGCCAGGTGCGGAGTCGAGCACCGTCGGCGCGTTCCGGTTGCCGGGCATCGACGCCCGGACCCTGCGCCGTCGGCTGGCGCAGCGGCACCGCGTGCACATCGCGGGCGGAATGGACGGCGACGCCGCCACCGTGATCCGGATCGCGCACATGGCGGAGTCGGCCCGGCCGGGGCCGCAACTGCACACCATCGCCGCGGTCGCCTACGAGCTCAGCGCTCTCGGCGTGCGGGCCGCGACCGACCCGACGCGGGACTTCCTCGCGGCGTGGTGCGCCGAATAACCGGACGAACGGAGTCATCAGCATGCGCCAGCCAGTTGCCGACGCCGAGGCCAGATACGTCACCTCGGCAACAACGAACATGTCGTCCCTGCGCCGGGTCATGGCCGGCACGGCCGCCGGGCAGTTCGTCGAATGGTACGACTACGGGATCTACGGATTCCTGACGGTTCCGATCGCGGCCAACTTCTTCTCCGGCGCCAGCACGAGCGGACTGCTCAGCACCTTCGCGGTGTTCGCCGTGACGTTCGTGTTCCGGCCCTTCGGCGGCATCGTCGGCGGGTTCTTCGCCGACCGGTTCGGCCGCCGCAAGGTGTTGATCACCTCCCTGATGGCCATGTCGCTGGCCACGGCGGCTGCCGGTCTGTTGCCCACCGCGGCGACGATCGGTATCGCTGCGCCGCTGCTGCTGGTGCTGCTGCGCGTGGTGCAGGGCCTGTCCGCGGGCGGTGAACTCGGCAGCGTGATGTCGTTCGCCGGCGAGCACGCCCCGGCGAACCGACGTGCCTTCGTGGTGTCCTTCGCGCAGATCGGTTCGTTCTCCTCGCTGCTCACCGGAAGCCTCATGGGCCTGCTGCTCACCGAGGCGCTGACCGAGGAGCAGCTACACGGTTGGGGCTGGCGCCTCCCGTTCTTCGTGGCGCTCCCGCTGGGCATCGTCGGGCTCTACATCCGCAAGAAGGTGGCGGAGTCCCCGGCGTACCAGGAGATCTCCGAAGCCGGTGAGGTCGCCAGCCAGCCGGTGCGCGAGGCGTTGACCTCGCGGGTGGGTCGCCGGGCGATCCTGGTCTGCGCGACGCTGTCGCTGCTCAACAGCTCCGGGTACTACGTGCTCACCAGCTACATGCCTGCATACCTGCAGAAGTCGCTGCACTTCGATCCCACGGCGTCCTTCGGCACCACGGCCGTCGGCATCCTCGCGCTGCTGTGCACCGTGCCGCTGACGTCCCGCTGGTCGGACCGGATCGGACGCAAGCCGGTACTGCTGACCTCGTCGATCGCGACGTGCATCGTGGTCTATCCCGGCTTCCTGCTGGTCGACCACCGAGGAGCGCTCAGCATCGTCGGGATGGCGATCATGTTCGTCTGCTTCGCGATGTACACCTCGGTCATCCAGTGCGTCCTGGTGGAGCTGTTCCCGACTCGGATCCGGGTGACCGCTTACTCCATCGGTTACAACATCTCGACCGCGATCTTCGGCGGTGCCGCGCCGCTGTTCCTCACCTACTTCATCGACGTAACCGGCGACAGCCACGTCCCGGCCTACTACATCATCGCCACCGCGGTGGGAACCCTGCTCACGACGCTGGCGATCCCCGAAACCGCCAAGAAGAAGCTCAAACGCTGACATCCCCAGGAAGGAACGCGATCCCATGATGACGAGGTCTCCCGAGGACGTCATGCGACGGCTGGGCAGCGGTCTGCTGTCCTTCCCGGTCACGACGTTTCACGACGACTTCTCGTTCGACGAGAAGTCCTATCGGGACAACATCGGCTGGCTGTGCCAGCACGGCGCGGCGGGCCTGTTCGCGGCTGGCGGTACCGGGGAGTTCTTCTCGCTCACCCCGAACGAGGTCGAGCACGTGATCGCCACCGCAGCCGCGGAAGCCCCCGACGACATCCCGGTGATCGGAGCCGCGGGCTACGGCACCGCGACCGCGGTGGAGATGGCCAAGGCATGCAGTCGCGCGGGCGCGGCCGGGATCCTGCTGCTGCCGCCCTACCTCACCGGCAGCCCGCAAGACGGTCTCGCCGCGCACGTCCGCGCAGTTTGCGAAGCCACCGACCTCGGCGTGATCGTCTACAACCGGGCCAACGCCGTCCTCCGCGACGACACGCTGGCCGAACTCGCCGAAACCTGCCCGAACCTCGTCGGTTTCAAGGACGGCGTCGGCGATCTCGAGTTGATGACCCGGATCCACGCCCGGCTCGGCGACCGCTTCACCTACATCGGAGGGCTGCCCACCGCCGAAACATTCGCCCTGCCCTACACGGAGCTGGGCGTCACGACCTACTCCTCGGCGATCTACAACTTCGTCCCGAAGTTCGCGGTGGAGTTCTACAACGCGGTGCGCGCCGGAGATCGCGAACACATCCAGCACGGCCTCAACGAATTCGTGATCCCCTACTGCAAGATCCGCGATCGCGCTGCCGGATACGCGGTCAGCATCGTCAAGGCGGGTGTCCGAGCGATCGGCCGACCGGCCGGCCCCGTGCGCACCCCGCTGCGGGACCTGACCCCGGACGAATTCACCGAGCTGACCGGATTGATCGCCAACCTCAGCTGACCCCGACGAGACCTCCCTCCGGGAGCATCGGCATGCCGGTCCGCAGACCGCGTAGGACTGCCAGGGCTGCTTGGCGATCGGCACGAGCTGTAACCGGCTGGACGCGATTCGTGCAGTTACCACCAGACCTCGACCGCAACATGCTGCTCATCTTCACCCGTCACGGGTGGCCCGTTCCAAAAGGCCAGAAGTACTTTCTTTCGCGCAGCAGCCGATGTTTATCGTCTGAGCTGCGGTGATATCGATCATCGAGCGGCCATTTGCGAGACGGGTTCGATGTTTCGTTGAGGGACGTCACGCGTTGCTCGCCAACGCGAAGGTCGAGGTGGTCGGGCACCGACGGTGCCCGAGCCATGCGGCGACGTTCACTCGCCTCCGTCGAGATGCGCGCGGAACGCAGTGGCAAGCGCGCGCACCTTCAGTCCGAGGTGGAGAGTGAGCCAGTCATCACCGTCTTCGAGGTTCCGGCCGGTTATCCGCTCGATCCGCTTGAGGCGCTGGTACAAGGTCGCCCGGTGAACCTTCAGTGCGTCGGCCGTGCGGCGGATATTGCCCCCGTGATCGAAGAAGGCGTGCAATGTGTCGATCAGGACGTGGTGGGTGTCTTCCCGCTCCAGCGCGTCGAGCGCGGGGACTCTGGAGGCGTCCACGAGATCGTTCGTGGAGAGCTTAAGAAGCAGTCCGTAGGGTCCGAGTTCTCCCCACCGGGCGACATCCCCGAGGCTCGGCACAAGGATCGCGGCGCGCGCCGCGAGAGTGGCCTGGTGGTAGGAGTCCCTGACGGCGTCAAGCCGGTTCACAGTGGTGCCGATCCCGAACACAAGGCTCGTATCGGTGTGGGCGAGCCTGTTGAACCGGGAGGTAATCCGGTCTGTCAATGTGGTGTTCAGCAGTTCGGGCGGGGGCTGACGTTGCGCGAGCAGAATCCACGCCCGCGCTCGGTTCACGACCATCAGGGCGACGTCGTTATGCACTGCGCGGATCCCGTCCTCGACGGCGGCCTCCAGTGCGACCTCCTGGGAGGACGGCGTCGCGGCCTCGGTACGGCAATGTACCGCGAACGCGGTGAAATGCATCGCGGTTTCAGGGAACAGTTGCTCGGCCCGCAGGTCCTCCACCGCCTGTGCGCGGACCAGGGCGTCGGGGGAGACCAGGTCCCGGAGGATCACTTCGTGCCGAACTTGGGATCGCTGGTGTAGTAGCAGCCTGCGGTAAAGCACGATGGCCGCACGTTCCGCGGACTCGGCCGCTCCAGTGAACTCGTGCTCCCGGAAAGTTCCCTTTTCGTCGACGAGCCAGAGGTACCCGAGGAGCAGACCGTTGAAGCGTACTGGAGCGCACAGCCTGGGCAGCGCTCCGGCAATACCGCTCACGTCGATCAGTCCCGGAGCGGTCCAACTCGCGACGCCTTGGGCAAGGATCGTTTCGGAGGTCTCGGCGGGAACGGACCGGTTCAGCACAACGGCATCTTCGTCACCGAAGTGCCGACTGGCCGCGAGCAGCCGGATCGCCGGATCGTCGATCGCGACCGACCGCTCGAGCCGTTCTGCGAGCTCATCCACAATGGACTGCAAATCGTCCTCGGCCACGGCCTTTTCTCCTCTGCTGTCTCGCTTCCCGCAATGTCAACTTCGAGGCCGCGGTCGTGCGAACGGCTCACGTATGTCGTCAGGTTCATCGATCGGCGCGCCGGAGCGTGGCCCGACATGGCGCGCGCGACGACTGTCACTCCCCGGCCCCTACCCGCCCGACATTTGTCGATTGTTGGGTTTGTTGTCGATTGTAATCTCAGCGACACGTAACGGTTAGGGAGTGTCGTATGGCTACCGGGAACACCAGATTCGATCTGTTCTTGGACGGCCTCGACGGCCCCGTACGCCGCGGCAGTTTCTGCGTACCGGGCCGCTGATCGATCCGCAGAAGGCGCACGAACTTGCCTCGCCGGACGGTGACCTGCTTGCCTCCACGGCCGACGGCAACATCGTGCTGCGCTCGGCTGTCGACGGCCGACCGGTCCCGCTAACCACCGACGGCACCCCGGAGCACGAGTACCGCTTCGACCTCGTCGATCCCGCATTGGCCAATCTGGGCATGGCGTTTCTGGCGTGCAACTGGTTGCCTGACAGTTCGCGGCTCGCGGTCTACAAGGTCGACAACCGCGGGGTGCACGCTGCGCCCCAGGTCCACTACCTCAAGCGCGAGGACGAAGTGGTACACCGGTACCACGCCCAGGCGGGCGGGCGGCTCGAGCGCACCACCCTGCACGTGCTCGACGTATACGGCCGTCCGGCGGTTGAGCTCGATCTCGGGGACACCACCGACACTTACCCGGTGCACGCGTCCTGGCTACCCGGCGGCTCGCACCTGGTCGCCGCGTGCTGAGCCGCGACTACCGTCGCGCCGACGTGCTACTTGCCGACGCGACGACCGGAGCAACCCGACCGGTGTTCAGCGAGGAGAGCGAGAGCCGATCCATCACGATGTCTACTTCGGCAGGAAGCTCGGACTCTTCCTGGCCCCCGACGGTACCCAGTTGCTGTGGCTGTCCGAGCGCTCGGGTTGGAAGCACCTGTACCTGTACGACATCGAAGGCAACCTGATCCGGCAACTGACCGAAGGCGAATGGCCTGTCGACTACGTGCACCGCGTCGACGACGATTACGCGTACGTCACCGCACACCATGAAGATGAGCGAGATGCTGATCCGGGCCGGTAAGGCGCACGAGTTCGTCGTCCAGCCGGAGCAGTACCACGGCTACGACAGCAGGGCGTGTGCGAGGTTGATCTGAGGGTTGCGGCGGGGGTTTGTCCAGGTGGGACGCGAGGCGAGGGCGCGGTTTCCGGTGGGAGATCATCGGGTTGTCCAAGCCGTGACGGTCTGTCCAGGAGCCGCGCTCTTGTGTTCTTGGCTTCCCTGGTTCGGGTTGTGCTTGACCGGCCCACCCCCACAGTCGAGTCCTTGCGGGGTCGTGTGGACGGTCTCTGGCGGGCGCTGGAGGCGGTGGGCCCACCCTCACAGTCGAGTCCTTGCGGGGTCGTGTGACTCCCGGTGCGAAGACGTTCATCGAGTCCGCCTCGGCGGAGAGAAGCCGCAAGTTCCATTGAAATCGAACCTTCGATTTCAATGGAACTTGCGGACCGTCGGCGTGTCGCATCCCGACACGCCGATGCCTGTGGACAACCTCCGCAATTTCAATGGAAATCGTGGGCGGGTACGGACGTGCCAGGACCCGCAGCCTGGAAGGTCTTTGTTCTGGACGGAAACTTGCGAACCGGATATGGCGCTGGCGCCGACCGAACGGCACAGCCGCCGGTATCGAAACGGTCCACCACCTGGCCAACCTGTCCACCACCTGGGCAACCTGCCACCCGCCTTCCCGCCCGAAACTACCTAAACCGGATAGGTCAACCTTGCACACGCCCTGGCTACGACAGCGTGCACGACGCCTACTTCTGGCGAAAGGTCGCCACCTTCTTCCGCACACACTTGCAGGAAGGGTGAGCGGCGTGGAGTTCATGTCGGTCGAGCATGTCGCGGCGATGAACAAGCTCCTGCAGGATGCGCCTGACGTTCGGTCGGCCTGCACGCAGCTCAGTCGAGCACGGGTGGTTTCTTACCTTCTCACGGGCGGTCCCAACGGCGAGGAGGTGCACTGGACGATCACCTTCGGGGACACGGTCCAATTCTCCCTGGAGGAGGCGTCCTCGCCCGACGCGCGTTTCGTGGGTGACTGGACCCAGATGATCCGCGCCGTCAGCGCTGGCCGCGGTGGAGCGCAGGTCGACGCAGGCGTCTCGATAGACGGCGATGGGTCAGTGCTCGCCGGAATCAACACCACGTTGGAAACCGCCCGTGCCGTCGCGACCGTGCCAGTGGAATTCCCCTCCGTATGAGTGCCTCAGTTATGGCGCGCTCTATACGACGCCAGTCGGCCACACTGTCCGCAATGGACATCGCGGTGTCGGCTCGCGGAACATTCGCGACGAACGCGAAGGGTAAATCGATGTGCGCGATACCGATCCGCCGCCCTGCCATGTGATCGGTGACAAGATGCGCGCGACAAGTGCGTGCTGGCGACCCGACGTGACGAATCCGGCCGCTGGCGAGTCAGCGAGCAAAATCGCCGCGTCTCAGGGGTTCGCGACGGCACCGGTGCTGGGCTCTGGCCACGTTGAGGCACGGAGGCGCGACTAGCCATCCGCCCGGCAGACAGGTGCCTCGACCGAGCTGGTCCCGGTGCCGAGGTACAGGTGGTAGGCGTCTGCTGTGCCCTGGTCGGACAGGCATGCCAGCGTGCTGTCGTCCGGTGAGAACCTGGCTAAATCGGGCCGACCCCGCGGCCGTCGCCACAGTCTTCAGTTCGCCGTTCTCGACCGTGTGGACAGCTGTGCGTGGTAACCCGTTCAGCTGCTCGTGGATGCCCTGGTCACGACGACTCGGGTCTCGCCGGGGGTGACATGTGGTTCTCGTAAGAGACGCGGTGAACCGAACGCGGGGCGGTGCACTCGCTGCAGGGACTGCTCGATGTCACGGTACTCCCGGGGTGTCCCGCAGGTCATTCAACCCATCACCGTTCCCGAACTGCTGGTGTTGCGGGGACGCTTGCGGGAGAACGTTCCCAGGTCGATCTGCAGGCCGGTGTTCTTGGCCAGGAACTGCACGGGGTGGGCGTCGTGGTCGGCGCCGGACTCGACCTGCTCGACCAGCGCAGCCATGAACTGCCCGACGACCGGGGCGTTCTTGAACTGGTTGCCGCTGGTGCCGATCGCCACGTAGAAGCCGTCGAGTTCGGTCCGGTCGTAGATCGGCGTCCAGTCTTCCGTCACGTCGTAGACTCCGACGACACCACGAGCCCGGTTGGGCACGGTCAGTTCCGGCAGTCGCCGGGCCGCCCGGGTGACGTGGGCCTCGAACACGGCCATCGTGGGGTTCAAGTCGGCGTCGTCGGGATCGTCGAGCCATTCGAACGGGTCGCATTCCGGTTCCGTGCCGCCGACCAGCAGTCCGCCGCCGATCTCGCCCCGGAAGTACGTGCCGAGGTCCATGTCCGCCACGGAAGGGCCGATGCCGCCATCGGGGTGATAGCCCGCCGGCGCGAGCACATGCGCAACTTCTTGGCGCATCGACCGTACCGTCACGGTGAAGTCCGAGCCGACGCCGGCCATCTCGTTCAGCTTTCCCGACCACGGGCCGGCGGCGTTTATGAGCACGTCGCACGCAATCCTGGTACCGTCCGCCAACACGACCGCACGGACACGCCCGTCGCCCAACTCCACCGCGGTCACGAGGCTGCGGAACCGGAATTCCGCGCCCTCCGCCGCCGCCGCGCCGGCAAGGTTATGGGCCGCCAGCTGCGGGTCGGTGATGTAGCCCGCGTCGGGGGTGTAAACACCGCCGAGTCTGGTGCGCGCGTCCGCCCAGAACTCGTCGGTATTGATCCGCTTCGGTGGCCAGTAGCGGCCGGTGTCGATGCCCGGCACGCGCGCGGCCAGTGTCTCTGCGTCCCATTCCTCGTACGGGACACCGATCTCGTCGAACAACGGGAGCCATCCCGCGCGTGGTGCCGCGTCCACGTCTAGCATCACCAGACCGCTCTGCTCGAACCGAATCAGGTCACCGACCTCGTGGCCGAGGTGTGCTGCCCAGTCGAGCCAGCAGTAATGTGACTCCCAGGCGGTCGCCACACCCGCGGAGGTCGAGAAGTTGTAGCGGACGACCGCGCTCGACGCGCTGGTCGAGCCCTGGCCGGCGGCACCGGCCTTGTCCACGACGATCACCCGGCGGCCCACGCGAGCGAGTTCCAGCGCGATCGCCGCACCGATCACCCCGGCGCCCACCACGACGACATCCGTGCTGAGATCTGGCCTCATTCTCTCGGTCCTTTCTACGAATTCCGCGCTGTCACGCGTTCGATCCAGTCTCTCCGGCCGCTTACTCCCGGACAGCAGCCAAGTGTCAGCGCCTGTCCAACCGGACAACGACATCTGTCGCCTCGAGCGACCACTATGGACAATTCACTTGATCGCGCCTGTCCGCAGGTCACTGTGCCGTGTTTCGGGGATGGCAGTCAGCAGCAGCGGCAGTGCCAGCAACGCGAGGACGCTCGCGTAGATCGCCGGGGAGATCATGCTGCCGGTTGCGGACACCAACAGTTCGCTCGCGAGTGGGGCGGTGCCGGCGAATACCGCGTAAGCGAGGTTGTACGGCAGTGCCATACCGCTAAACCGCACGTTGGCCGGATACATCTCCAGCACTGCCAGAGCGCCCGTCGAGAGCAAGCCGACGGTCAGCAGCCAGCACAATAGCGAATACGTTAGCCGTGCCGATTAGCAGATATGCGGGAACGACCACGATCACTGCTGAGCTAGCCCCGATCCGGATCAGTGGGCGCCTGCCATACCTGTCCGCCAAGACTGCAAGCCCCAGGCCGACGGGGATGGACACGATGTTGAGCGCGGTCGTGAGCGTCAGTACCGTGGTCGCGGACATGCCGGTGGCCTTCTGAAGATAGGTCGGCATGTACCCCAGGAACATGTGGGTGAGCACACCCAGGACTGCGAAGTATGCGAACAGCAGCAACAGCGTCCGCCAGTAGCCACGCACCAGTTCACGGAAAGGACGTTTGGTCTTCTCTGTCGTCGCCTGCACGTCGGTGAAGACCGGTGTCTCGCCGACACGTAGGCGCAGGAAAAGTCCGACCACGGCGATCAGGCCTCCGATGATAAAGGGCCACCGCCATGCACCGGACGCGAACGCCGGTCCGGACGCGGTCTGGAAGATCACCACGGTCATGGTCGCGCCCACGGCACCGAGCCAGGTCGATGCCCCGACAAGGCCCAGGTACCAGGCGCGGCGGTTGTCAGGTGCGTGCTCGAGGCTGAAGGTCAACGCACCTGTGTACTCACCTCCCGCCGAAAATCCCTGCGCGAGGCGGCATAACAGTAGCAATGCCGGCGCGAGTGGACCGATCTGTGACCAGCCGGGCAGTATTCCGATGGCGGCGGTCGCGGCACCCATGATGATGATCGACAGTCCGAGCGAGGTGCGGCGGCCACGCCTGTCCCCGATGTGCCCGAACACGTATGCGCCGACCGGCCGGGCGACGAACGCCACTCCGTAGACGGCGAATGCCCCGAGCAGGGAAGCGACTTCGTTGCCCGGCGGGAAGAACACCTTGGCAAGGACTGCCGCGGTGAAGCCGAACAACGTGAAGTCGAACCATTCGACGAAGTTGCCGACCGACGAGGCGAACAGGACTCCACGCCGGGAGACCATCACGGCTTCTTCGGCGGTCGGCGCGTCTGTTGAAGCGTGCTGACTCATCGCATGTCCTTTGATTCGATGGAACTCCGCTCAGCAGGTCCTGTGCAGAAGGTCAGCCTGCTGTACCCGCGTGCCGGCCTAACCTAACCGCGGAGGTTGGCATGCAGAATGGACAACAGTCGCCTCTCGGCGTGTGTTTACGAGACGATCGTCGCGCCCGTCGACATGGTCCTCATCCGGGGGAGTACGGCCGTTGAGCGCGTTTCGAGGGCAGCCGCGGTGCTGTCTGGCAGCGCGGGCTGACCGCAGCCGAACATCTCCCCGAGCCCGTAGCTCGTCCCCTCGCCCCATCGATCCCTCAACCGGCAGCAAGGTCGCGAGACTGAACGGCACGAGCTGGATATACCGAGAGGCTTACGCCGGATCTGTGGGGGACGGCGGGTGAGATCCCCGCCGTCAACCCGGCATTGTTGTTCCTCCGAATGGACTATCAGAACGCGAACCAGCCGAGGCGGGTTCTTGCTTGCCGCTGCTGCGCCAGTTGAGTGAATATGCCTCCACCGCGGGTTCGATCTTGACCAGGTCGAGGGAACCTTCTAGTGTTCGTGGCATGTGCGAACTGGGATGAACAAAGATACTAAGTGTGCAAATTCTTCTCTCGAACGCTTTCCGGGGGAGCGTTTTCGAGGGAATTTTTCACGCTATTCCTATGGCCGCATTTGTGCGGGAAGTAAGGGAAATATCGGGCGGCGGGGGGCGGTCGGGTTCCCTGCTGTGACGAGGTTTCCCGTGCTCGCTCTGCTGCCCGGCCAAATCGGTGAAAATTCTTTCGATCGCGCTGGGGCGGCCGGGAGCCGGTCCAGGGTGGCTTCTGGGGGAGGCACAGTCAGTGAGTTCGGCACAGGATGCGGCCCCCTGGTCGTTGCGGAGGCTGCCGGAGGAAAGCGCGCTGGAGCGCTACCGCACCCTGCGGGGTGAACCGGACGTCGAACTAGAGCTGCCGGAGGGGCGAAATTCGGTGGCGGCCGCGTCCCTGATCGGCGCGGACGCCATTGCCCGCGGGCGCAGCGTGGTTTATGTGACCAGTGACGAGCTGGTGGACCAGACTGTGAAGCAGATCGCGGCGCTGCCGGAGCCGGCGGCGGTGAACCTGCACCGAGGCATGAATCAGCTGCGAGACCTGGTGGCCCACCACAATGCGCAGGCTCTCGGTGTGCTCGGCTTCTCCACCTACTTCAGCGCGAACCCGCGGATCGACCCGGCTGACGTGGTGCTGCTCGACACCGACCGCATCGGTGACGGGGTGATCGGCAGCCTGTTCATGGTCCGGGTGGACCGGCGGTTGCAGCCCCACGCCTATGAGCAGCTGCGCGAGCTCATCGGAGCATCGGCGACCCCGCGGGTGCTCGAAGCGGACGGCTGGACACCAGTTGCCGCCCGGGTCGGGGAGCTGCTGACCGGGCTGTTCTGCGGGGAGAGCACGCAGTTCGTCTGGTTGCGATTGCAGCCGTTCCTCGGGGATTGCCAGGTTGTTGTCGGGCCGGACGACATCGAGATCCGGCCGCCTCACGAGCTCCTGCACTCTCTGCCGGGTTACCGGCACGCCGGGCAGCGCGTCCACCTGAGCACCGCGCCCGCCGAGGCGGCCGCAGCAGACGTTGATGCGGCGGAGCTGGACCTGGCCGGGCTCTCGCCCAGCGTCCGGTACGCGATGGACTATCTGCGCACCTGCTTCACCGATCCGGATCTCACCTTGAACCGGGTGGCGAGCGCGGTGTACATGAGCCGTTACCACTTCTCCCGCAGCTTCCGCGAGCAAACCGGGTGGCGGTTCATCGACCTCGTCACCATGTTGCGCATGAATGAGGCGCGATTCCTGCTGCGCGAAACGTCGACCTCGATCACCGATGTCGCGCGTGCCGTCGGATACCGGGAGCTGAGCCACTTCCAGCGGATGTTCAAGAAGCGGTTCGGCATGTCCGCCTCCAGTTACCGGGCCGGTGCGGGATCCGCGCGGGAGCGGGACCTCCAGGTCGTCTGAGTGCGCCTCCGCTGCGGGGCGCACTCAGACGACCTGCTCAGTGGCAGCAGCTCTCCCGCGTCCACTCCGGACGGTGCCAGTAGTGCTCGGCGCGGGCCGTCGCCGAGGGCAGCGGCGGGGCCGTGGCCACCGTCGCCACCGCAGCTGAAGCTCTGCCTGTGGACCGGAACGGCGCCAGCAGATCCGGCACGGTGTGCCGCACCCCGCCGACGAACACCGCTCGCACGGCGGCCGCGGCGCGGATGTCGGTCAGCGGATCGCCCTCGACGGCGACCAGGTCGGCAAACCGGCCCGGAACCACCGCACCCAGCGTGTCGCCGTAACCGATTGCCTTCGCCGCGTTACCGGTGGCGGTCAGCAGCGCCTCCTTCGGGGTGAACCCGTACTTGACCAGCGCACGGAGGTTCTGGTGGGCGCTGATGCCGATGTCGTCGAGCGGGGCGTCGGTGCCGGAGACCACCAGTCCGCCCGCCCGGTGCACCCGCAGCAACGCGTCGACCATTCCGGCGGTGATCCGGCGGTACGGCTCGGCGTGCGGGCCGTTCGCTCCGTCGGCCTTGGCCTGGAGCCGCTCGTACTCCCAGCCGGGGAACAGGGTCCGGGTTCGTTCGTCGTCCACCAGCGAGCGGTCCTCGGCGAACAGTTCGCTGGCGAAGATCGTCGTGGAGGAGACCCACATCCCGCTGGCCGCCAGCACGTCGACGGCGTCGGCCGACATCCGGTACAGGTTGTAGCTGAGGGTGCGGGAGTAGCCGAGACGGTGACCGCCGCCGGGATGCTCCATGCCGTCCAGTCCGCTGTGCGCCGCCGGGTACAGGTAGTGCGAGGTGACCGGAATGCCCTTGGCGTGTGCCCGTTCCACGGCCCGGCGCTCCAGCGGTACGGGCAGGCGCATGTACAGCTTGACGAGGTCGTAGTCCAGCCCGATGGCCCGGTCCAGTTCCCGTTCCAGCTGCCGGGCCGACATCGTGGTGCGCATGCAGTTGTACGAGGCGCGGGAGCCGTCGAGCGCCTCGCCGGAGCCGAGATATCGAGGGCCGACCCGGGTGCCTGCCTCCAGCGCCTCCCGGTTCTCCACCATCTGGTAGGCCGGATCACCCGGGGAACGGCTGGTGGTGACGCCGTAGGACAGCCATAGCCGGCCCTGCCGGTCGCCCCACTGCCGCCCGCGCATGTGCCAGTGGTTGTGGGTGTCGATCAAGCCGGGAAGCACTGTCAGCCCGGACAGGTCGATCACCTGGGCGCTGCCGGGGCTGTGACCCGCGCTGGGCACGAGCGCCGCCACCCGGTCGTCCTTGAGCACGATGTCGACGCCCCGCTGCAGCTTGTCCGAGGTGCCGTCCCACACTGCCCCCGCTCGCAGCACCACCCGGCCGGTGGCGCGGGCCGGCCGGTACCGGAGGTCGGCGGCCACGGTGCGAGCGGCCCCGCCGTCGGTCAGCCGCAGCGTCCCGTTGCACAGGTAGAGCACCGTGCGGCCGTCCCCGCTCACCGAGAGCGAGTCGGTGACCTCGTTGGTCAGCTGTACGGGCGGGGCGGTGATGGTGCCCGACGCGTCCGCCGGAACGCGCCAGGCGAGGCTCTCGGCGCCGAATACGAAGCCATCTTTAGTCCACAGTGGACCATCGTCGCCCCTGGTGGAGAGGGAACGCTCCGTGGCCACGGCCTGGTAGCGGAACTCGCCGCTTTCGAGGTCCACAACGAGGATCTGGTTGTGCCCGGTCTCCGTGCGCCGCGAGTAGGGCCGCATGGCGGCCAGCGCCAGCTTGCCGCCGTCTGGTGACCAGCTCGGCCGCCCTGGCTGGTACAGGGCGGGCAGCACCTGCCGGGCGGTCCGGGCGGCGATGTCGAGCACCCAGGTGCCGCCCGACTCGTCCTGGTAGGCGATCTTCGTCCCGTCCGGGGAATACCGGGGCGTCAGCTGGGCGTCGGTCGCGTCGGTCAGCCGTTCGGACCGGCCGGTGCCCAGGTCCAGCCGCCACAGGTTCGCCGTTCCGGCGCGGTCGCTGACGTAGACCAGCGAGCGGCCGTCAGGTGCGAAGTCGGGATCGGAGGAGAAGTAACCGTCGTCGACGACCTTGCGGGCAGTGCCTCCGATCGGCAGCACCCACAGGGCGTTCAGCGCGCGAAAGGCCACCTGCTTGCCGTCACGAGAGAGCACCGGGCTGGCGATGCCCTTGGCCTGCCGGACGGCGGTGGAGCCCAGGTCCCGTGGCGCGCGGTGGTAGCGGCGGGTGGCCAGCGGCAGGACAGCGGTGAACGGGACGTCGGTGGCCGGGCCGGTCAGTCCACGGCGCCGAACGCGGCCACCTGCGGTGTAGAGGAACTCGCTGGCGGACAGCCACGCCATTGGGAGCGGCGAAAGGTCCTCACCGGTGACCAAGGCTTGATCGCCCACCACCAGATCGGTCTTGGGACCGACGATGCGCACATAGGTCAGGTTCCGGCCGTCCGGGGTGAAGCCGGGCGCGGCCAGCCCCGCGTCGCCGGTGACCGGGCGCTCGCGGTTGCCGGAAGCAAGGTCCAGCACCTCGATGACGGTGTCGCCCACCAGGTATGCCAGTTTGCTGCCGTCCGGAGACCACGCCGGGCTCGTGTGTACCTCGTCGGCGCTGGTGACCGCGGTAAGTGCCCCGGAACCCAGCTCCAGCACCCAAATACGGCTGAGGTGGTCGCGATCGGAGGAGAAGGCAAGTCGCTTGCCGTCGGGGGAGAGACGGGGCTCGGTGTTGTAGCCGGGTCCGGTGGTCAGCTGGGTCAGCGCAGTGCCGTCCGGGGCGGCGGTCCAGGCGTCGTACACCCCGTCACGGAAGGACTGGAACAGGATCCGCCGTCCATCGGGGGAGAACTGCGGGCGGCAGGCGTCGTGGTCGAGCGGGGTGATCAGCCGCGCCGCGCCGCCGGCGACGGGCAGCACCCAAATGCCGCCCGCGACGTCGATGGCCAGCGTGCGGCCGTCCGGGGACACCGTGACACCCAGGTTCGCGCTTTCCCGGACGGTCACCGAGGGGGCCTCCGGCGTGTCTTCCTGGGCCAGTGCCGGGACCGGACACGATGCCAGCCAAACCGCACCGGTTCCCGCGGCGATGCCACCCAGTCGCAGTGCGCCCCGTCGTGAGATCTCCATCTTCGTCCTAGATCCTTCGTGCCGTGGTGTACCGGGGCAGGTCGTTGTGATCGGTGTGGTCGGCGATGTCCTCGAACGCCTGAAGCCCGCCCAGCAACGACATCACCGCCTCGGCCTGCTCGTCGTCGTGTTCGATGGCGACTCCGCCGCCGGGCCGCAGCAGCCGCGCCGCCGCGCTGGTGACCGCGCGGATGACAACCAGGCCGTCGTGGCCGGAGAACAGCGCCGGGTGCGGCTGGTGCTCCTCCCACTCGGGTGGCAGCACCCGGCCCTCTACCACGAACGGCGGGTTCGCCAGCAGCAGGTCGACACCGCCGCGGAGCCCCGAGAACAGGTCGGGTGCGGTGACGTCGCCCTCGTGCAGCGAGATCGGCGTGTCCCCGGCGGCGGCCCGCGCGGCGACGTTGCGGCGGGCCCAGCTCAGCGCGTCCGGCGCCAGCTCGACCGCGTGCACCGTGGCGTCCGGGCGGGCGTGGGCCACGGCCAGCGCGATCGCCGCGGAACCGGTGCACAGGTCGACCACCACCGGGTTCTCGACGTTTTCGAGCACTTTCAGGCCCCAGGCCAGCAGCGGCTCGGTGTGCTTGCGCGGCACAAAGACCCCGGGCCCCACCTGGATGTCGATGCCACCGAGGCGAGCACGCCCGGTCAGGTATTCGACCGGCACCCGCCGGGCCCGGTCGGCCAGCAGCTCCTGGAGCCGGCCGGCCGCGGCAGCCCCGAGCGGCTCGTCCACCGGGAGCTCCTGGGCCGGTCGGCCAAGCACGTGCGCGGCCAGGGTCTCGGCGTCTTGACGGGATGCCCAGGCGCCGGCATCGGCCAGCGTCTTCTCGGCGTCGTCCAGCACCTCGCCCAGCGTTCGGGGACCGCTCATCCGAATCGGGTTCCTTCCAGTATCTTCGCCGCGGTCTCCAGATCGCCGCGTTCGTGAAGGGATGACAGCGCGAAGCGGACCAGGCCGGTGCCCTTCGCGACGGTGGGGAAGAACGCGGGGAGGACCAGCACCCCGGCGTTTTTCAGTGCGGTCGTGGTCTGGAACGCATCTTCCTCGGTGGCGAAGTGCGCGCCGCGCACCGGGGACCACAGGCCGGAGTTGACCAGTCGGCCGCCGGTCAGATCGTCGAAGTCGATGACGTTGCGCCACAACTTCTCCTGGAGCGCGGCCACCTCCCCGTTCACGTGCAGCTCGGCGGCGGCCACGTTCGCGGCCAGCAGCGGCAGCATGATCGAGTGCCCGAACACCAGTGGGTTGGCGAACTTCCGCAGCACCCGGACGTCGCTCTCGCCCGGCACGAGCGCGAACCCGCCGGAACCGCCGAACGCCTTGGACAGCGAACCGGCGATCACCACGTTCTCCGGCAACTGGTCGCCGAGGCTCTCGAAGGCGTACCCGGCGCCCATCGCGCCCGCGATGGAGATGCCGTGGGCGTCGTCGATGTAGAGGTGGCCGCCGTAGGGCCGCAACGCCTCCAGGACGCCGGCCACGTCGATCAGTCCGCCCATCGAGCCCACCCCGTCGACCAGCGCGATCGGAGTGCGCCCGGTCTCGCCGATCTCGCGCAGCGCGGTCTCCAGCGAATCGGCGGAGTCCAGGTCGAAGCGGTACGTGGGACCGATCTGCCCCAGCAGGCCACGCAGGATCTGCATCGACGAATGCGCGGTCTTCTCCACCAGGAAGGCAGCTCCGGCGGGCGCGATCCGGTAGCTGGGCAGCGCACCGCTACCCAGCAGCGGCAGCAGCCCCAGATGCACGGTGCCCACCGAGGTGAACGCAACCGCTCGGTTGCCCCGGTAGACCGTGGCCAGCAGCTCCTCCAGCTCAGGTAGGTAGTGCGGCCGCATCCGGTTGCGGGAGGAGGAAAAGTGCACCCCGAACCGGCGCAGCGCCGTCTCGGCGGCGTTGATCAGCGCCGGATGTTCTTCGAGGCCGAGATACGAGCACGAGACGAACTCCAGCGCCGCACTCCCGTCGGCCAGCCGCACCCGCTTGCCCTCGCGGGCGGTGATGGTGTGTCCGGTCAGCCCTTGCTCGAAGGCGCGGTCGAGGGAGTCGGAGGTCCGGCTGATCCGGGACTTGACCCAGTTGACCGGCTGGGTTCTTTGCGGCTGGATCATGCTTCCTCGCTTGGGGCGCAACTGTTTCGGTTTGTGTGGGCATGCGTGCAAGGTCGAATGTGGTGTTCTCGTGGTTCCCGGATGCGGCGACGGGGTGCGGTAGTTGCCGGGTTGCGATCTGGGACGCCGGGAACGGTGTCGGCGCTGGCACGCCCCGAACGGTCTTGGACACGCTGGTCCCCGGCATTCGCACCCCGGACGGCGACACGCACCACGTGAGTGATCCGCTCCGGGAGGGCCGGTTCCCTGGCGATCTGAACAATGTGCGGACTCACTCCCGCTCACCGGACAAGGGCGGTAAGCCGTCGAACAGCTGGGCGCACACGCTCGCGTGCTGGGGCAGCTCGTCGCCGAAGAACGCCCGCAGCCTGCCCAGAACTGCTTCGAAACCGGCTTCGTCGCCAGCGTCGACCATGTCGGCGATCTGCCGGATACCGGCTACCAGGGCGGCGCGGGCGCCGGGTGCTTCCGGATTGGCCGCCTGGACGTCCCAGTAGACCTCCGGCGTTCCCGAGGTGATGCGGGCGAGCAGCGCGAGCAGGGTGCGATGGGGCGGCGGGGCCAGGGGCGCCACCTCGCCGACGCCGTCGGCGAGCACGGTCAGCGCCAGGCCGAAACCCAGCATGGTGGCGTGGGTGAGCACCTGGGTGGCGGCGGCGAGGCGATCGTGGTCGCCCGCCTCGCACAGCACCGCGTGGCCGCCCCAGTCCCGCAGCAGTGCCAGCAGCTCCGCCACCTTCGGTCCATTGTGGACGACCACGGTGGCGACCGGCTTCCCGGCGAAGCCCAACGAGGGGGCGAACATCGGATTGAGGCTCACCGCCTCGATCCCGCTCATCTCCCGCAGGACTGTCGCGACGGCGCCCTTCACCGACAGGGTGTCGGCGACCAGCGTGCCCGGACGCAGATGCGTTGCCAGCACTGGGAGTGCGGCGAGTGCGGTGCGCTCGGGCACCGCCAGCAGTACCAAGTCGGCGCCGGCCAACTCGGCGCGGAGCGCGGCGTCCGGGGCGGTGGCGTCCCCGTTACCGGCGGCAGGGTCAGCGATTACCACCTCGGCGCCGGAATCCCGGAGAGCACGCGCGAACAGTTCACCTACCGCGCCCGCACCGCCGAGCACCAGGCAGCGGCGCAGCGACCGCACGCCGGTCACAGCGCGCCACCCATCGCGGGGCGCATCGCCGTCTGCGCGACCGCGGTTAGCACGGCACGGGACTTGACCACGGTCTCCTCGAACTCCTCCACCGGATCCGACAGCGCCACGATCGCGCCGCCGACGCCGAAGCTCAGCCGTTCCCCGTCGGCGACCAGGGTGCGGATCACGATGCTCAGATCCGCCGCGCCGGACAGGGAGAACCAGCCGATGGCCCCCGAGTAGACCCCGCGCGGACCCTCCTCCAAGCGGTCGATGATCTCCATTGTGCGCACCTTCGGCGCGCCGGTCATGGAGCCGCCGGGGAACGCCGCCCGCACACAGCTCACCGCCGACTCCCCGGCGCGCAGCGTGCCGCGGATGGTGGAGACGAGCTGGTGCACCGGCGCGTAGGTCTCGACGTCGAACAGCGTCGGCACGTGCACCGAGCCGATCTCGCACACCCTGTTCAGATCGTTTCGCACCAGGTCGACGATCATCAGGTTCTCCGCGCGGTCCTTCTCCCGGGCGGACAGGTCGAGCTTGAGCCTCTCGTCCTCCTCCGGGGTAGCACCGCGCGGGCGGGTGCCCTTGATCGGTTTGGACTCCACCACGCCGTCCGCGCCGATGGACAGGAATCGCTCCGGGGAGGCGCTGAGCACCGCCAGCCCGTCGAAGTCCAGAAACGCGCCGTAGGGCACCGGGCTGATCCGCCGCAGGGCCTGGTAGGTGTGCCGCGGGTCGATCCGCTCGTCCACGGTGACCGTGTTGGTCAGGCATATCTCGTAGGACTCGCCATGCTTGATCTCTTCCAGGCAGGTGGCGACCCGGGCGAGATAGGCGGCCCGGTCGTGCCGCGGCCGCGCGGTGTCCAGCCGGTCCAGGTCGGTGGCCGTGCCGGTGTCCAGCACCCGTGTTTGTCCGTCCACATCAGACGATGGCAGGGCGAGTAGCCGCAGCGCGGTCTCGTCCAGCCAGGCGATGGCGGCGGCCTCGGTCTGCTCGGTGCTCAGCGCGAGCAGGTACGACCGGTGCTGGAGGTGATCGATCGCGAGCATCCGATCGATGAAGATCATCGCCGCGTCCGGGAACTCGGACCGGTGCACGGCCGAGCCCGAGGTCTCCGCCTTCAGCTCGTAACCGAGATAGCCGACGTAACCGAGATCGAACTCGAACGGCAAGCCCGGCGGTGCCGGCACGGCGCGTCGCCTGAGCTGCTCGTCGAGATAACCGAAGAAGTCCTGCCGGATCTGCTGCTCGGTACCGTCGCCGCGGTGGACCCGCACGGTCCGCTCCGCGACCCGGTAGGTGAGGTGCTCGGCCAGCGGGCCCCGATCGTCGCCCAGGAAGGAGAACCGGGACTGGCCCGGCCGGACTTCGCTGGTGTCCAGCCAGAAGCTGTGTGGTGCGCCGGCGAACAGCTCGCGGTGTGCGATGGCGGTGTCCGGTTCGCACTCGATCTCCCGGACGTGCACCTGCAGGGCCTGGGTGTCCGATGTGGACGGTATGGCGGCCGGTGGCGGCGCCACGGCGCCCGCCCCCAGCGCCAGGTCACGGAAGTTCGCCAGCAGCTGCCTGCCGTACTCGCTGCTGATCGACTCGGGGTGGAACTGCACACCCCACAGCGGCGCGGTGCGGTGCCGCAGCCCCATCAGCACGCCGTCCTCGGTCCATGCCACGGCCTCCAGCTCCTCCGGCAGCCGGGTGACGGTCAGGGAGTGGTAACGCACCACCGAGAACGGCGACGGCAGACCGGCGAAAACCCCGCTGCCGGTGTGGTAGACGGGCGAGCTGCGGCCGTGCATCGGCTCCGGCGCTAGGTCCACCGTGCCGCCGAGGAGGTGTGCGATGCCCTGGTGCCCCAGGCAGACCCCGAGCACCGGCAGCCCCGAGTCCCGGATGGCCTGCGCGCTGGTGCCGACGTCGCGGCTGCGGTCGGGCCGCCCGGGCCCGGGGGAGACCACCACGGCGTCGAACTCGGCGGCCAGTCGGGCCGGCAGCTCCTGGTCGTTGCGCACGACCACCGGGGCCCGCCCCGTCACCTCACCGAGCAGCTGGTGCAGGTTGTAGGTGAACGAGTCGTAGTTGTCGATCAAAAGGGTCCGCATGGGCCCGTCCTCCAGATGGTCCTCGCCCGTCTACGGTGTCGCCGGCGTGCCGATGACCAGATCCTCGACCCGGCAGGTCTCGCCTATGACCAGTTCGTAGAGCGCATGCAGGAACGTCTGGTCGATGCCGTGCTCGGCACCGTAGTCGGCGGCGCGCTGCTGCACTACGCCGATGCGGTGCGGCTGCATCATCGGCACGCCGTGCTCGCGCTTGTGCTCGGCGATGCGCACGCATAGCTCGATGCGTTCCCGCAGCACGTCGAGCAGGCGCAGGTCGACGCTGTCGAGCTCGGCCCGCAGGGCTTCCAGCTTCGTCTCCGGCGAGGTCATTCAGTGCTCCTTCGGCGTCATTCGGCTGTCGGGCGCGTAAAGAACGGGGACCTTGCCGCGATCGGTGCGCGCGAACAGCTCGGGCGCGACGCGCTCCACGCTGAAGCCGAGGCACTGCGCGCTGTTCAGCACCGCGCGCAGTTGCTGGGCGCGGCTGAGGCAGTCGACCACCGCTTGGGTGGTGATCCATTCGGGCGTCCGGCTGGACAGCAGCAGCCGCAGCCGGTGGCCGTGCTGCTCGGGCAGCACCTGGAGCTGGCAGTCAGCGGGTTCGGTGACGCCGAGCTGGCCGAGCTGGCCCAGCAGCAGGTCCGAGGACACCACCTCGGTGTCTATGTTGAGCGAGGTCGCGGTGCGACCGTGCAGGGTGAGCAGGCGTGCGGGGCTGCCACACGGGCAGGGGGCGGTGCCGAAGGAGCCGACATCGCCGATGCGGTAGCGCAACAGCGCCATCCCGGTGTCGCTCAGCGCGGTGACGATCACCTCACCGGTGTCCCCGTCCGGAACTGGCACCCCGGTCTGCTCGTCGACGATCTCCACCACCACTGCGTCCTCGTGCACGTGGTGGGTGGCACCGGAGAGCTGCTCGCACTGGTAGCCGATCGGCCCGGTCTCCGAGGTCGAGTAGGCCAGCGAGCGCACGGTGACCTGGGGCGCGGCCTCCGCGATCGCCTGAGTGCGGGCCTTGCCAAGCAGTTCGCCGATGTAGAAGAAGTACCGCAGTGCGGCGATCTGCCCCGGCGGGGACGCGGTCAGCAGCTCGACGCCGTAACCGGGGTTGGCCGCCAGTGCGTCCACGCGGTGCTCGGCGATGACCGCCGCGCTCTCGGCCGGGCTGGTCTGGCTGGCCAGCGGGTAGGAGCGGGCGTCGGCGAGCCGGATCACCTCCTGCGTGAACAGGAAAGCGCCGCCGCTGAGCTCGGCCGGGTAAAAGCAGTTGGCCACGCGCCGGGCCGGTGCCGAGCGGGTGGCCGCGAGCAACCCGCGGGCACCCAGCCGCCCGACCTGGAGGTTGAAGTCCCAGGAGTGGTACATCATCTTGGGCTTGCTGGCCGTGCCGCTGGAGCGCAGCACCATTCCGGGGCCGTCGCCGCCGAGCTGGAATTCCGGCGAGTGCGGCGGGCTGCCGTTGGCCAGTTCGCGGCTGCTGAGCAGGGGGAGGCGGGCGAGGTCGGCGGTGGTCATGCCTGGCGCCAAGTCCGGCCAGCGGCGGCGGACCGCGGGGGTCGCCAGCGCGGCGTCGACCATCGCGGCGAAGTTCCGCTCCCGCAACCGCTCCAGCTCCGCGCGGTCCAGCCGGTCCGGGTCCACCGCGAGGCGGATCTTCGACGCCACTGGGCGATCCGGGTCGCCGACCGCGTTCAAGGGCATGCTCCGCTCCAGTGCTCTGATGGCTGGTGATCAGGGGTTTTCCCAGATATACCGCGTTGTTGTCGCGCCGGACCCCGGTTCGGCGGTTACCGGCAACAAACGCGGTGTGGCGCGCCAAGGAAGGTCCACAACCGCAACAAATCCGTCGCGGCGGACCGGGGCGGCTGAGCACGATCAGTGCTGAGTACCCGGATCCGAAAGGCGCGACGATGGCTGCGATGGCTCTGTCTGGCCGAACCTTGCTGTCCCCGGAGGGCCGCGCGAAGCTGGCGGCCGATCCCGAACTGGGCGGCGGGAACGTGCTGCGGTCGGCGCTGGCCGTCGCCGCGTATCCCGATCTGCCGTTCATCAGCTCGGGGCGGCCGCTGGCCACCCCCGGTGGCGAGTGGCGCACCGATTTCAGCCTGTTGGAGCTTGACGAGCTGGCGCAGAGCTGGTCGGTGCACTACCTGGGTCTCGGTGTGCGCCCGCGCGACCGGGTGCTGGTCTACCTGGAGGACTCGTTCGCCTATTCGGTGCACTTCCACGCGCTCGCCCAGATCGGTGCCATCGGGGTGCTGGTCAACAGCAGAGCGCCCCGGGCCACCTCGCTGGAGCTGTGCCGCCGCACCGCGCCGGTCGGCATCTGCACCACGCGCTCCCGGCTGGCCGCGCTCGGTGCGGAATTGCCCGAAGTGGACAGTGTGAGCTGGTTGATCATCGCGGAGGAGCTGCCCGCCCCGCCAGCCGCCGAGCTGCCCGAGTCGGCCCGGTTCCGGCATGCGCCGGAGGACCCGGTGTCGATCCTGCACTCCTCGGGCACCACGGGCTTTCCCAAGCCGGTGGTGCAGACCCACCATTCGAGCATCGCCGGGCCTCGGTTCCGGCTCACCGACTTCATCGACGGGCCCGACGCGACGATGATGGCCGCACAGCCGCAGTCCCACCTCGGCTCGGTGATGTACGCCAACTACGCCATCCTGGCCGGCACCCCGCTGGTGCCGCTGTACGACCCGACCGGTGCCGAGCTGGCCGACGCGATCGCGAAGCACCGGCCCACCACGGTGATGGCCTTCGCGCATGCATACGCCGAGCTGGCCGAGGTGGAGGTCGCCGACGGCGCGCTGGACTCGGTGGACGGCTGGGTGACGATGGGTGACGCGATCCACGAGGCGCACCTGAAATCCATCCTGGCCAAACGGAACCCGGAACTGCCCTCGGCGGTGTTCTACGACCGGTTCGGCGCGACCGAACTGGGATGGGGAATCATGGTGCAGCCCCGGTCCCTGACCTCGCAGCGCAACGATCGCTGCGTCGGCCGCCCCGACGCCGTCGCCGAGGTGGTGGTGCTGCGCAGGGACGGCACCCGCGCCGAACCCGGCGAGATCGGCCTGTTCGCGGCAAAGGGCCCGACCATCACCGCCGGGTACTGGAACGACTCGGACGCCACTTACCGCAGCCGCCTGGCCGGGTTCTGGCTCTCCGGTGACCTCGCCTACCAGGACGCCAACGGCGACTTCTACCAGGTGGACCGGGAAGTGGATGCCATCGAGACGGAGACCGGCACCGGGCACTCGGTGCAGCTGGAGGAGCTTCTGCTCAACGAGCTGCCGGTGATCGCCGACTGTGCTGTGGTCGCCGGATGCCACCGCGGCCGGACCGTGCCGGTGGCCGTGGTCACCACGGTCGATCAGCGCATGACGCCGGACGCGCTGCTGGCCACGGCGAACCAGGCGCTGCGCTCGGCCGGACTGCTGGAGCTGGCCGTGCTGGAGCTGGCCCGGACCGAGGCCGACTTCCCCCAGGGGGTCACCGGCAAGGTGCTCAAACGGCAGCTGCGCGAGAAGTACGCCGCGCTGGAAGACTTCCTGGCTGCAGGCGAGCGTTCGAAGACCGCCACCACCCTTGAGGAGGTCTGACCGTGTACTCAGCGGTTCGCGAGGTCGTCACGCCCTCGGCCAAGCCGGCCGAACGGATGGTCAACTGGATCTACAACCCGGACGATTTCAACCCCAGCCATCTCGACAAGATCATCGCCGATATCACCGACCGGTGGACCGCGCAGGGTGCCCGGCACGGCTTCGGCTTCCAGTTCATCCCGGCCAGCGAGCTCACCCCGACCTGCGTGGACCAGCCGCGGCTGTGGCGTGGCGGGGTGGACCTGCTGGAGACCCGGCAGTGCTACATCGTCGACGACATCGGCAACGACCAGCAAGCCGTGTCCTACCTGCACGGCATCTCCCGGATCATCGACGCCAGCGACTCGTTCGTGCTCAACCACGCGATGGCTGCGCCGGAATGGCTGGAGCGCGACAAGCTGGCGATGATCGGCCGGGCGGCGCAGCTCGGTCTGAAGGTACCCAAGACCGTCGCGCTACCGTTCCGCCGCCACGCGCGGGAGGGCCTGGAGGTGGTGCGTCGCGAGATCGGCGGCGGCCCTTACATCCTCAAGGCGCGCGAGTCCGGCACGGGGTTCGGCGTGCTCAAAGTGGACACCTTCGAACAGCTGCGTTCCGCGGTGGACATCGCCGCCCAGACCGGCAAGGGCTACCTGGTGCAGGAGTTCCTGCCCAACTCCGGCGACCTCCGGGTCGCGCTGGTGGAAGGCGAGGTGGTCACCAGCATGCTGCGCGAGCAAGTGATCGGCCGCTACCTGTCCAACATCGCCCAGGGCGGGAACGCGAGTCCAAGCGCCGACTTCTCGGTGGTGCTCGACGACTGCCTGCGCGTGGTCCGCACGCTCGGCGCCGACTATCTGTGCGTGGACTTCCTGATCACCGAGCAGGGCCCGGTGTTCGGCGAGTGGTGCACGGTGATGGCCAACTTCTCGCAGTTCCCCGAGCCGGCCCGGTCCGAGTTGGCCGACGCGTTTTTCCACTGGGCCGGGCGGCTGCTGGAGCAGCGGGGCCGGGGCTGAGGAGGTAGTGCCCGTTTCAGCCGCGCGCGGTCCGCTCCCCGGAGCGAGCCGCCCCGGCGCTCAGCTCCCAGTCGGTGGCCAGCATCGCGTAGACGGCGAGGTCGGCGCGCTCGCCCTTGAGCATCTCGCCCTGGACGAAGAAGGCTTCGCGTCGCATGCCGAGGCGCTCCATCAGGCGCTGCGAGCTGTGGTTTTTCCCGTTGCACAGGCCGACCACGCGGTGGAAACCGTAGATCTCGAATGCGATGCGCAGCACCTCGGCTCCGGCCTCGGTGGCATAGCCGTGGCCGGAGTGGTCGGGATTCATCACGAACCCGATCTCGGCGCGGCCAAGCTCGGCGCTGAGCCACTCCAGGTTGAAGTCCGCGATCAGGCGGCCGGTCTCGCGCAGTTCCACGGCTATCGCCAGGTTCTCGCCCTCGGCGACCAACTCGGTCTGGGTGATGCGCACCGCCAGCGCCTCCCTGGTTTCCTCCAGGGTGCGGGCGTTCCAGAGCAGATAACGTGCGACGTCGGGGCGGCGCTGGATGTCGTACAGGTCGTCCAGATCGGATTCGGTGAACGAGCGGAGCAGGAGGCGTTCGGTGACAACGGGTCGCATGAGTGAGGGCCGCTCCGGGTGGGGTTCTCGGATCGAGGAATTCCGTCGCGCGGATTTTTCGGTCGGACGGCGCGGCAACAATAGCAGCCCGGGATACGACTGTCCCGCATTTCCTCCGAAATCCACCCCGTTCCTGGTGGTCGGCCGGTGACGCGCACGACGCCATTGGTCGCGCTGGTAGCGGCGGGCGGCATCGCCACGCTGGGATCGACGATGACGCTGATCGCCATTCCGTGGTTCGTGTTGCAGACCACCGGCAGCGGGGTGAGCACCGGGCTGGTGGCCGCCGCCGAGACGCTCGGACTGGTGCTGTCGGTGGTGCTCACCGGCACCCTGGTCGACCGGTACGGTGCCCGGCGCGCGAGCTTGGTCGCGGACCTGTTCACCTGTGGTGCGGTGGTGCTGATTCCGTTGGCGCACAACACGGTGGGCGTGTCGCTGCCGTTGCTTGTGGTGCTGGCGCTGGGGATCGGCGCTGGCCGGGCCCCGTCCCGCAGCGCCAAGCAGGTGCTGCTGCCCGCGGTGCTGGCTGTCACTCGGACCCGGGTTTCCCGTGGCACCAGTGCGGAGGAGGCTTCGCAACGGGCGGGTGACCTGATCGGGGCCCTGCTCGGCGGCCTGCTGATCGCTTTGTTCAGCCCGGCCACCGTGCTGCTGGCCGACGGCGCTGCGCTGCTGCTGGCGGCGGTGTTCGTCGGCGTGTTCGTGCGGGTGCGTCCCGTGTCCGGTGGCCACAGCGCCGCCGGTTACCTGCAGGAGTTGCGGGAGGCACTGGGTTACCTGCGGCGGGATCGGCTGCTGGTAGTGCTGGGCGCGAGCAACGCCAGCAGCAACGCGCTGACCACCGGGCTGCTTTCCGTGCTGCTCCCGGCGTTCGGCGTGCTGGTCTGGCACAACAGCACGCTGGTAGGGGTGCTCATCGGGGCTGCCAGCGGCGGCAGCATGCTCGGCACCGCGCTCTACGCGCTCCGTGGCACGGGACGGCACCGCTGGCGCACCTTCGCCGTCTGCGGGCTGATCTCCGGTCCTCCGGTGTACCTCGTGGTGGCGCTCGGCCCCCCGCCGGTGCTGTTGGTGGGGCTGGTTTCGCTGAGCATGGTGGCCAACGGCGCGCTGAACCCGGTGATCGCCGCGGTCAAGTACGACCGGGTGCCGGAACCGTTGCGCGGCAGGGTGTTCAGCGCCCTGCACGCGGTGGGCAGCGCGGCGATGCCACTCGGCTCGATGATCGCCGGGGTGCTGCTCGACGGGATCGGTCCGCACGGCGCGGCGTACGCGCTCTGCGGCCTGTGCGTGATCGCCGTCGGGTGCCCGTTCGTCTTCAAGGTGTGGCGGCAGATGGACGCCGCTTCGCGGCAGCTCGGTTCAACTACCACGAGCTGACCGCCTCGCATGGGAAATGCCGCGCAACAAATGTCACCTGTCGCAATAATTGCCGTGTTCGTGAGCAACAAAGCCGGTCTGGTGCGTGCCGCGAGTTGCCTAATGTTGACCGGGAAAGCCAGGAAGGTGCGGGTTTTCTCGGCCATTTCGATTTCGTTCGCCATTTCGAGTTCAGGCCGTGTGGTGGCCCGGGAGTTGCGTGTAGATGAGTTCGCCCGATCCGACCGTCGCGCGCGTGGTGAGCACCGGCCCGTCAAGGCGTGCCGCCACGGTGGTCCCGCGCTGGCCGGCACCGGGCGCGGCCACGCCGGTCAGATGCCGCTTGGAGATACCGGCGGCGTTGCTGGACCGGCTCCACGCGACCGCGAACGCGCGGCACGGGGCTGTCGATTCTTTCCTGCTCGCGGCGCACCTGGCCGTGCTCTCCGCCGTCACCGGTGAACCCGCGCCGGTTGCCGGGTTGATTACCGAATCGGCTGTCCGACCGGTGCGTGCGGAGGTCGGCGGCCGGAGCTGGCGAGAACTGGCGGCGGGCGTAGTCGAGGTGCATGCGGGCTCAGAAGTCGAATCCGTTCTCGATCTTTCTCCCGGCGGCGTTGTGCACGAGGGGGTGCTCGGTGTCCGGTTCGCCGACGGCGGGCTGTCGGTGACTTCACGATCCGACTCGCTCGATGCCGAGGCGGTGACCCGCATGGCCGGGTATCACCTGAGCGCGTTGCGCCTGCTTGCCGACGACCTCGACGCGGTGCACCGCGTCGAGGATCTCTTGAGCGAGCAGGAGATTCGTCATCAGCTTCGGGATCTCGCTGGGCCGCGCGCGCCGCTGGGCGAGCGGATGTTCGCCGAGCTTTTCACGGAGCAGGCCCGCCGACGTCCCGACGACATCGCGGTTTCACATCGCGACCGCAGCTGGACCTACCGCGAACTGGACGAGCGTTCCACCGAGGTGGCTGCCGACCTGCTGGACCGGGGTCTCGCCACTGGTCAGATCGTCGCCGTGGTCACGGCGCGGGATCTCGGTTGGGCCGCGGCGGTGCTCGGTGTGCTCCGGGCCGGTGGCGCTTATCTCCCGGTGGACCCGGGCGCGGCCGCGAGCCGGATCGCCGGGGTGCTGGACCAGGCCGACTGCTCGATGGTGCTGGCCGGAGCGGGCATCGACGGCGCAACGGTGGGTGCCGGGCGTTGTGTGCTCACCATTGACGAATTGCTCGGCACCGGCGCGTCCGCCACGACGGTCGCCGTGGGGGCGGACGCGCTTGCGTACGTCTACTTCACCTCGGGCTCCACCGGGACGCCGAAGGGCGTGATGTGCGAGCACGCGGGCCTGCTCAATCATTTGCTGGCCAAGATCGCCGACATGCAGCTGACGCCGGGTGAGGTGGTGGCGCAGACGGCCTCCCAGTGCTTCGACATCTCGCTGTGGCAGCTACTCGCGCCGCTGCTGTGCGGTGGCAGCTCGCGGATCGTGGATTCCGAGGTGTTGCTGGACGTGGACGCCTTCCGCGACGAGCTGGCCACTTCCGGAGTGCGGGTCGCGCAGCTCGTGCCGTCCTACTTCGAGGTGCTGGTCGCCCGGCTGGAGAGCCGGCCGGGAGGGCTGGGGCCGCTGCGGGCGATGTCGGTGACCGGTGAGGTGCTGCGCCCGGATCTGGTGCGCCGGTGGTTCGCCTGCTGTCCGGGCATCACGCTGGTCAACGCCTACGGCGCCACCGAGTTGTCCGACGACACCACGCACGCGGTGCTGCGGCATCCCGACGAGCCGGTGACGCTCGGGCGCGCGGTGCGCAACGTGGACGTCTCGTTGATCGGTGACGACCTCTCGCTGCTGCCGCTCGGCGCGCCGGGGGAGATCGCCTTCTCCGGGGTCTGCGTGGGACGCGGGTATCTCGGTGACGAGGAGCAGACCGCGCGGGCCTTCCGCCCCGACCCGCACCGGCCGGGACAGCGGCTCTACCGAACCGGGGACCTCGGCCGCTGGCTGCCTGGCGGGCGGCTGGAGTTCCTCGGGCGCCGTGACGAGCAGATCCGCATCCGGGGCGCGCGGGTGGAGATCGGCGAGGTCGAGCATGGGCTGGCCGATATCGACGGAGTCGACTCGGCGGCGGTCGTGGTGGACAGCGGCGAGGGCCGGGAAGCCATCCTGGTGGCGTTTTTCACCGGCTCCGGGAAGCTCGACGGGGGAGAGGTGCGTGCGCGGCTCGCCGCGCAACTGCCCGGCCAGCTGGTGCCCACCTACGTGCACCGGCTGGACCGCCTGCCCTGGCCTCGCTGGCGGCCACGCTTGGGCACGCCGACGGGCCGTACGCCGCTCCGGCCACGCCCACCGAACGGGCGCTGGCCACCGCCTGGGCCGAAGTGCTGCACGTGCCGTTGGAACGGATCGGGCACGCGGACGACTTCTTCCGCCTCGGCGGCACTTCCCTGTCGGTGGTGCGGCTGCTGGTCAAACTGGACGGGCTGGTGTCACTGCGGCAGGTGCTGGCGCACCCGGTGCTCTCCGAGCTCGCCGCGGTGATCGACGAACGCCGTCCGCTCCCGGCCCGGCGCCTGCTCCATTCTCTGTCCGAAGTGGACTCCGATCCCGTTGCGACGCTGGTCTGCTTCCCACACGCGGGCGGGAACTCGGTCAACTTCCAGCAGTTGGCCCGGGAGCTGCGGGCACATGGCGTCCAGGTGCTCGGCGTCGAGCCGCCGGGTCATGATCTAGGTGCCGAACCGGCCGAACTGACCACAGTGGACGCGTTTGCGGAGGCGGTGTGCGCGGAACTGCGCGATCACCGGGGCGCGCCCCTGCTGGTGTGGGGACACAGCACCGGCGCCGCTCCCGCATTGGCACTGGCCCGGCTGCTGGAGGACGAGGGCGCACCGGCGCACCACGTGTTCCTCGGCGCGATCCGGCCCGCCACCGAGGACCAGCTGCGGGCCGAGGACATCCGGGTGACTGTGCTGGGTGATCGCGAACTCGTGACGGCGATGCTGGAGGACAGCGGCTACATCGAGGTCGACGGCCTCAAGCCGGAGCGGGCCCGCGTCGTCGGGGCTGCCTACCGCCACGACGTGCGCAGCGCCGGTGAGTTCTTCCGCGGCGCACTGCGCTCGCCGCTCGCGCACCGGGTCGACACCCCGGTGGAATTGGTCGTCGCCGCCGACGATCCGCACACCAGTGAGGCCGGGCGTCACCTGTCCGCCTGGGCCGGGCTGACCCGCCGACTGAGCCTGCGCGAGCTAGCCGAGGGCGGCCACTACTTTCCGAGCAGCAGAGCCACCGAAGTCGCCGGCGTGGTGCTCGGCGCCTGCCCACACCTGTCCCGAACGAGGAGCCCGGTTTGAGCATCGACCACACGAACCTGACCGGCCGGATCTCGGCCGGGCCGGACGGCCTCCTGCGCACGGAGATCCTGGAACCGCAGCTCCGGTTCGAGCTGACCTGCCTGCTGCCGCACTACGTGCGATTGGAGAAGGTCCTGCTCGCCGAGTACGCCAGGATGGGCCTGCTGACCGGCGAGCAGGTGGGGCTGATCTCCGGGCTGCTCGATCGCGCCACCCCGGACGCGGTGGAGCGGTCCGCGCGCGGGGCGATGAGCGACCTGGTGTTCTCGCTGGAACGCTTCATCAGCCAGCGGTTGCCGGAGGTGCCGCCTGCCTGGCACGTCGACCGCAGCCGCAACGACCTCCAGGCCTCCGCGCAGGTGCTGTACGGCCGGGCCCGACTGCTGGACACGGCCGAGCTGCTGATCGAGTTGGGCCGCGCCGCCGGGCGGCTGGCCGCCCGAACCGGCGGGCTGATGATGCCCGGCTACACGCACATGCAGGCCGCCCAGCTGGTCAGCCCGGCGTTCTACTTCTCCGCGCTGGCCGAGCAACTGCTCCACACGCTCTCGCGGCTGGAGCCGGTCTATCTGACCGCCAGCGCCTGCCCGATGGGCGCGGGCGCGATGGCCGGTCAGGAGCTGGGCTGGGATCGCGACCGCATGGCCCGGCTGCTGGGCTGCGAGAGTGTTCAGCGGCACGCGTTGCGCGCGGTGTCGCAGCGGGACTGGGCGCTGGAGGCCTGCGCCGAGTTCTCGATGCTGGGCGTGGCGCTGAGCCGGTTTGTCACCGACCTGATGACCTGGGGCGGCAGCGGCTACGGCTTCCTCGACCTGCCCGACGACTGGTCGGGCATCTCGTCGGCGATGCCGCAGAAGAAGAACTTTCCTGTGCTGGAGAGGATTCGTGGCCGCACCGCGCATCTGCACGCGGCCTATCACGGCATCGCGACCGCGCAGCGCGCCACCTCCTACAGCAACTCCGTCGAGGTGTCCAAAGAGGCCAGTGCCCAGGTGCCCGCCGCGTTCGACACGCTCGCCTCGATCGCGCGCCTGCTCACGGGCGTGCTGGACCGCTTGGAGTTCGACGAGGAACGCCTCGCCCGTGCCTGCGAGGCGGAGTATTTCGGCGGGTTCACCCTCGCCAACCAGCTGACGCTGCGAGCGGGGGTGCCCTGGCGGACGGCGCAGGTGGTCACCGGCCGCTACATCGTCGCCGCGGTGGCGAAGGGCCTGCCTCCCGCCGAGCCCGAGCCGGCCCTGTTGGAAAAAGTGTTGGCGGAGCACGGATATGCGACCCCGCTCGCGGAAACTCTGCTGCGCGAAGCCTTGGACGTCACGGCCGCACTGGCTGCCAAGCGCACCGCCGGGTCGACCGGACCCGAGTCCATGCGCGAGCTGCTCGCCACGCAGGAGGCCGAGTTCGACCAGCTGGCTTCGGCCTGTGCCGCGCGGCGCACCCGGCTCGCGGACGCCGATGCCGAGCTGACCGCCGTGCTGGCCGATGCCGCGGGAGCGAGAGCGTGAGCGGAGCCACCGGAAGCCTCGCCGGGCCCCGTCCGTTCTATCGGGGGGTGACCGGCGTCGGCACCGCCTTCGGAGTGTTCGGTGAACTGCTGCAAGGCGTGCTGCCGGAGCCGGAGGGCGACTTCCTGGTCACCTTGCCGATCGCGCGCTGGTCCGTGGCGACCTTCCGGGGCAGCGCGGACACCGGCGAACTGACGATGTGGCCGCGCCACAAGACCAAGGCGCTCCGGCTGGCCCGGATCATCCTGGCCGACGCCGGGCGGCCGATCGGCGGGGAGATCACCATCGACAGCGGTCTGCCCGAGGGGAAGGGCATGGCCAGTTCCTCGGCGGACCTGGTGGCTACCGCCCGGGCCGTCGCCAACGCGCTCGGCATCACCTTGCCGCCCCGGCGGATCGAGAACTTCCTGGCCCGCATCGAACCCACCGACGGCGTGCTCTACCCGGCGGTGGTCGCCTTCTACCACCGCCGGGTAGAGCTGCACTCGGTGCTCGGCTCGCTGCCGCCGATGACCGTGGTCGGCGTGGACGAGGGCGGCGAGATCGACACCGTGGAGTTCAACCTCATCCCCAAGCCGTTCACCACGGCCGACCGGCGCGAGTACGCCGGGCTGCTGGCGCGGATGGCGGAAGCGGTGGGGCGGCGGGACCTCGCCGAGGTGGGCCGGGTGGCCACCCGCAGCGCGCTGATGAACCAAGTCCTGCGGCCCAAGGCCACGCTGGAGCGGGTGCTCGGAGTCTGCGAGGACGTCGGCGGGCTCGGGGTGGTCGCCGCGCATAGCGGGACCAGCCTCGGCGTGCTGCTGGACCCGGGCGTGCCCGGCTACCCGGACCAGGTCGCCGCGGCGGCCAGCGCATGTTCGTCCATCGCGGGAAACGTCGCGGTGTACCGGTGTTTGAGCTTCGACGGAATGGGAATGGGACGGCGCTGATGCTGAGTCACAGCCTGATCGACGTCATCGGCGGCACTCCGCTGGTGCGGTTGCGGGCCGGAGCGGACCGCGGCGTGGAGATCCATGCCAAGCTGGAGTTGCAGAACCTGTTCGCGATGAAGGACAGGGTGGCCAAGCAGATCATCACGCGGGCCCGCGAGTCCGGCGAACTCGCCGAGGGCGCGCCGATCGTTGAAAGCTCATCCGGCACGATGGCGCTTGGGGTGGCGCTGGTCGGCACCCTGCTGGGGCACGCGGTGCACATCGTCACCGATCCTCGTATCGACCGGATCACCCTGGCCAAGCTGACCGGCCTCGGCTGCCAGGTGCATGTCGTGTCCGAAATGGACGAACACGGATGGCAGGGCGCCCGGCTGACCAAGCTGAACGAGCTGATGAACACGCTGCCCGGGGCCTTCTGGCCGCGGCAGTACGCCAACCCGGAGAATCCCGCCGCCTACCGCGCGCTGGCTGATGAGCTGGTCACCGACCTGGGGGGCATCGACGTGCTGGTCGGCTCGGTGGGCAGCGGCGGGTCGCTGTGCGGCACGTCGCGCGCGCTGCGGGAGCGGCTGCCCGACGTGCGGGTGATCGGGGTGGACTGCGTCGGCAGTGTCCTGTTCGGACAGCCGGACTGGCCGCAGCGGCTGCAGAGCGGGCTGGGCAACAGCCTGCACCCGCCGAACCTGGACCACTCGCTGATCGACGAGGTGCACTGGCTCAACGACCGGGAGGCATTCGATGCCACCCGGGCGCTGGCTCGCGAGGAGAAGCTGTTCACCGGGAACACCTCGGGGTCGGTGTACCGGGTGCTCACCTGGCTCGCCGCCACCGCCCCGCCGGGCACGCGGATCGTCGGCATCTTCCCCGACCGCGGTGACCGGTACGCCGAGACCGTGCATGACGAGGGGTACTGGGCCGAACGCGGCCTCGCCGAGCTGCCGCTCGCGGAAATTCCACAGCAGGTTCGCGCCGGCACCACGGTGTCCAGCTGGTCCTACCGGGTCGCCGACAGCGACCGCCCACCGCTGTTCGTCTTCGTCGAGTCGAACACCACCGGCACTGGCATGCGGGCGCTCGGCGTGGCCAGGGAGCTCGGTTACCGGGCCGTGCTGATGACGAACTGGCCCGCCCGGTACCTGGGCCTGGCCGATACCGGGGCCACGGTGGTCACCTGCGACACCAACGACTTCGACGCGCTGAACCTGGCGGTCGGCAGGGTGGCCGGTCGAGCCCCGATCGCCGCGGTGACCACGACTAGCGAGTTCTACCTGGCCACGGCCGCCCGCCTGGCCGCCGGGCTGGGCCTGCCCGCGGCCGACGCCGAGGCCGTCGGACGCTGCCGTGACAAGGGCGCGCTCCGGGCCGCGCTGGCCGAGGCCGGTGTGCGGCAGCCGGTGTACACCGTCGTCACCGACGCCGCGTCCGCTTGGGAAGCGGTTGCCGGGGTCGGCCTGCCCTGTGTGGTGAAGCCGGTGGATGACTCGGGTTCGACCAACGTACTGCTGTGCGCCACCGCCGGGGAGGCGGTCGCCCAGGTGAGCCGAGTCTTGGCCGTCACCGAGAACGGCCGAGGCCAGGCGACCCGCCGCGCCGCGCTGGTCGAGCAGTTCCTCGACCAGCCCGAGTACAGCGTGGAGATGTTCGGCACCGGCACGGAGCAGCGGCTGCTCGGCATCGTCGAGAAAACCGTGACGCCAGGCCCGAACTTCGTGGAGAGCAGGCACATCGTGCCCGCGGAGCTGCCCGCCACGGTCGCCAGGGAGCTGGCCGCGGCGGTCCGTGCGGCGCTTTCCGCGGTGTCGCTGGAGTTCGGCCCCAGTCACACCGAGGTCAAGCTCGGCCCGGACGGCACCGCGGTAGTCGAGATCAACCCGCGCCTGGCCGGGGGCATGATTCCTGAGCTGTTCCGGCTGGGCACCGGGGTCGACCTGCTGGAGGCCCAGGTTCGCTTCGCCGCGGGCGCGGAGATCGACCTGCCGGAGTCGTTCGAGGGCTATGCCGGCATCCAGTTCCTGCTGCCGCCGGAGGAAGGCACGCTCGAAGAGGTGACCGGCGTGGAGCAGACCAGGGCGCTGCCCGGAGTGCGGGCCGTGACGGTCACCGCGAAACCTGGGCAGCGCGTCGCGCCGCCGGTCGACGCGTACGGCCGCGTCGGGTATGTGATCGCCACGGCGGCCTCCCGCGGGGAGCTGGTCGAGATCCTGGACCAGGCTCACGCCCTGATCGGCTTTCGGTTGCGGCCGGGGTCTGCCCGCGTGGCGTCGGCGTATCCGCTGGTGAGCAGGGAGGCGCGCGAGAGTCGTTCGGTGGTGGAGGTCGGTGGCGTCGCCATCGGCCCGGACACGTTCACCCTGATCGCCGGACCCTGCGCGGTCGAGACGCCGGAGCAGACTTCTGCCGCTGCCCGGCTCGCCAAGGCCGCGGGTGCTTCACTGTTGCGGGCCGGCGCGTTCAAACCGCGCAGCTCGCCGTACGGTTTCCGGGGCCTGCGCACGGAGGCGTTGCGCATCTTGGCCGAGGTCCGCGCCGAGACAGGGATGCCGGTGGTCACCGAGGTGGTCGATAGCCGAGACGTGGAGTTGGTCGCCGGCTGGGCGGACATGCTCCAGGTTGGCACGCGGAACATGCAGAACTTCGGCCTGCTGGAAGCGGTTGGGGACAGCGGGAAGCCCGTGCTGCTGAAGCGAGGCATGAGCGCGACGGTCGAGGAGTGGCTGCTGGCCGCGGAGTACATCGCGCTGCGCGGCAACACCGGCATCGTGCTGTGCGAGCGCGGCATCCGCACCTTCGAACCCGCCACCCGCAACACGCTGGACCTTTCGGCGGTGCTGGTCGCGCAGGCCCGGTCCCACCTGCCGGTGGTGGTCGATCCGTCCCACGCGGCCGGGCGGCGAGAGCTGGTGCTGCCACTGGCCCGCGCGGCCGTGGCGGCCGGGGCCGACGGGGTGATGATCGACATCCACCCGGACCCGGCCGCGGCGCTGTGCGACGGCCCGCAGGCGCTCGGCGAGCCGGAGGTGTCCGGCCTGGCCGGGGCGATGCGGGACTGGGCCACGCTGGCCGGACGCCTGCCCCAGGAGTTGCTCGGCTCCGAGTCAGCCGCGCTGCGCTGACCCGGCTGAGCACGGTGCGGGCCGGGCGCGGGGTGTGTCCGCGGTGGAACGCCGATGCGCGACACTGTCCGCTAAGGACGGATGATGAAAGTATTCGGGTGATCTTGGTTGTAGGTGGAGGCCGGTATTGGTCGGGGAAGGCGAAGCATCGCTGGTAGCGATCAGCGTGGCCTGGCTGCGGTCAGGACGGTAGGCCAGGGCGGCGGACATCGGCATGCGAGCCCGGCCGAACCGGTGCCGCAGCTGATGCGGGCGTGGTCGCCGTGTCCGGCGACTGCCCGCACTTCGGCTAGGGCGATGCTGACCGGTCGAAGGGCGGAGCGGGGGAGCATGGCGATGCGGCGCATCAGCAGGCCGCCCAAGTAGGCGCGCACGGCGTACAAGTCGACGCTCGACGACTACGCGCGCACCAAGCGCATCATGCACAACCACCGGCATTGACCGCCACCATTTGGTGGTGACGGGCGTGTGAGGTGTCGAGTGGTGTGTCTGTCGTCGCAGACTTTCGGGCAGTGGTTTTCGGTTTTCGGGGCAGTCGTGGCTGTTGTTCATGTTCGTGCCTCTTGTTGTGCCGTCAAGCTGGAATTGTGGCCTCGTCGGACGGCGGGATGGGCGGATGATCATCTTGGGGCGGACAATGACCGGGTCATCTCGAGGCTGCTCGTCGGACGTCCTGGCGAGTGTGGCGTCGCATCAAAACTTTGCGTGAGGCAAGCATCGGTCAGCGATTGTCCTCGGTGATCTGGCGTATCGCGGCGGAGTCGTCGTGTTTCACGGCCACGGCCACGGCTATCGCACGGAGTTGTTCCCCGCTGGCTGGGAGTTGTGGGGTGATGGGTGAGGCGCCCGGTGCTGGTCTCTTTTCGTCATCGCGCTGGGTGCCTGTCGGTGTGGGACGCCGCCGATTGAAGCCTCACCCTTGGTGCAGGATCGTTAGACCCTGGAGATCTCGTCTGGCGGCACTGGTTCTGTTCTCGCGGGCCTGTGTGCTCGCCGGCTGTGAGGGCGGGGACTTCGGTACCCGGCAATCGTCGGGTCCGCGGCACACACCATGCGTGAGGGTTCGCGCTGTCATCGGGGGAGGATTGTTTGTGGGTGGTGTGTTGTGGTGCGGGTGCCGGGTGGTTGTCCTCGCCCGGTCGCTGGGTTGTGGTGTGTTACCGCCCTGGTGGGTCGCGGTGCGGGCATCTAGTGGGGCGGACGGCCTGATTTCGGTTGCTGTTGGTGGTGTTCTGGGTTCTGGCGGTGCTGGGATC
>NZ_GL877878.1:2964553-3176850 GCF_000194155.1 Saccharopolyspora spinosa NRRL 18395 | reverse complement strand
GATGGCTCGGATGGCTTGAAGCAGTCTGATGTGGACTCTGTTTTCGCGGTATCGGATACCGGGGTGGTGACCTCCGGTGGAGACCTGGTGGTGTCCGGTTCCGGTCCGGCCTCCGGTGGCGTGGCGGGTAAGGACGGTAAGGGCGGGTTCGATGGCAGCGGTAGGGGTGGTGCGGGTGGCAGCGTGACGGGCGGGAATCCAGCTGCCGGTGTCCCGGGCGTGTCAGATTTTGGGCAGGACCGGCCGGGTACTCCGCCACCGTCTTATGGCTATGCGACGGGAGATTTCGGTTCGGGCAGGTCGGTGACACCGCCGCCGCAGTACAGTCCGGTTTCCGGTGGCGATCCGGTGTCCGGGGTGTATGGCGTGTCTGGTGTGGATGGTCCTGGTACGCCCTCGGATGCCGTGCTACCGAACACTGTCTCACCCCGATCTGGCTCTGGGGCGGTAGCGGATCTCAACGGCGAAGCGGTGTCCCCGGGCGATGAGTCCTCGGTGGATGGTGTGACCGGTCAGGGCGGGTCTTCTGGTGTGGATTCGGTTGCGGGGCGTGGGGATGCGCATCGGTGGGGTGAGGCTGCGGTGCCGCCGGATTCGGCGGTGGAATCGCGGAGTTAAGAAAAATGCTTGGCGGGAGGCATGGCTTGCTGCGGGCGGGAACGCGAAGCAGGTTCACCGGTCCGGGATCCGTCTGGAGTTGGGTGGGTGGGTTGTGCGGGCTCAAAACGAGGGAGGGGCCACGACGGCTGACGAAGGACGGAAATGGCTTCGTACACAGGGGGTCGGGGTTGGAGATAAGGCTTGGCTGGCTGCGTGGCGTGCTGCGTCCGGGACGGATAAGCGGGTTCACCGGCCCGGGGTCCCTCGGGAGGAGTTGGTTGGGTGGGTTGTGCGGGCTCAAACCGAGGGACGAGCCACGACGATTGAGGCAGGACGGAAATGGCTTCGTACACAGGGGGTCGGGGTTGAAAATCAGGCTTGGCGGGTTGCGTGGCGTGGTGTTGTGGGGGCTGGGTTTGTTTTTTTGGGGGGTTCTGGGGGTGCTGAGGATTCGGTGGGTCTGGGTGAGATGTGGGTTGGGTCGTCGGATGATCCGGTTGGTCGTGGGGTTTTGGATGACTGGCCTGCTGATTTTGCGGCTGCCGGGGATGCATTCGTGTGGGAGAGGGGTGTTGGGGAGGGCGATGTTGGCGGCGTTCTGGGTTTGTCGCCGGTGGATTGGGGGAGGTTTGCTGAGGTTGAGGGGTGGTCGGAGGTTGAGGTGGCGGAGAGGGGTGTTGGTGAGGGCGATGTTGGTGGCGTTCTGGGTTTGTCGCCGGTGGATTGGGGGAGGTTTGCCGAGTCGGAGGGGTGGTCGGATGTCGAGGTGGCGAGGCTGCAGTTGGCCGCTGCGCAGTGGGTGAGTCCGTTGTTGTTCGCTCCGGTGTTTGTGGGTGTGAAGCCGCCGGAGCGGGTGGCGTTTGATTTGGTGGTGGATCAGGTTGCGATCACGCTGCATCGAGCCTCGCGGGATGGTCTGTCCGAGCTGGAGGCCGGTGAGGCCGTGCAGGCGCGTGCTGAAGAGCTGGCGGCGAGGGTGCGGGAGGTGGGTTTGGAGGGCGCGCCGGATCTGCGGCGCACTGCCCAGCCGCCGGTGCGTGGTGCTGAGGGTCTGCCGTCGTCTGTGGAGGGTGTTGGGCAGCGCGGGCTGATGGGCGGTGGATCCTCGGAGTGGGCGTCGGGGGAGGTGTATCCGGGTGAGTCCCAGGCGAGGCCGTCGACGGTCCAGCCTCCGACTCACCCGGCGTCGGGCGGGGATGGTGCGGTCGCGTCCGGTCAGCAGGATCCTGATACAGGACAAGAGAAACGAGCTCGGCGGCGTGGGATCCCTCGGGAGGAGTTGGGTGGGTAAGTTCTGCGGGCTCAAAACGAGGGTGAGGCCGAGACGGTTGAGGAAGTGTCGCTTCCGGCTGAATACTGACCTGTTGTTTCCGGGCGGTTCTAGTGCATGTCGCAACACATGATCATGAAGGGCGTGTTGATGGCGAGGCGCGGCCAAAGCGCAGGTTGGATCTTGAGTCGGAGTACTGGCGTCTGCTGGCCTGCGGGGTAGGCACGGTCGAGGCATGTCAGCTGTTGGGGATCGGGCGTAAGACCGGGTATCGGTGACGAGCGGAGAACGGCGGACTCCCGCCCGTGTCCTCGGCCGAGGACGCTCGGTCGAGCCGGTTCCTGTCACAGCTGGAACGGCAACGGATCGCCACGCTGCGCCGACAGGACTTGGGTGTTCGGGAGATCGCGTCACACCTGGGACGTTCACCGTCGACGATCAGCCGGGAAGGGCGCCGCAACACGCTCGCGCACGACCGCAGCTACGACGGCGACCTGACGCACGCCCGCGCCCGGCAACGCGCCCGCCGTCCCCGCTGATCGATCACCGCCCGGCGGTCGTCGAATCCCTGTCAATCCACAACGCTGCCCTTGCCGAAAACGCCCTCCGTGAAGGTCATGCTGCGCGTTGTTACTCGTGAGGGATGCCACCGAGCCGGTCGCGTCGATCTATGTTGAGCGAATCGGGCTGCTGCGGATCGACGACTGGCGCGGGCAAGGGACGTAGCGGGCGGGCATTCGCGATGCCCTGGTGTGGGCGGTGGGAGTTGTAAAACTGTTCGAACTCGCGCAGGGCACCGCAGCCCGGTCCCTGGGTGATTCATTGACTGTCCGTACCAATCGGCGCGAAACTTGTCTTTGTGCTGACTCAATATCCCGACGTACGGTGAGTCGACCAGACGGAGGTGCGGCGATGGAGCTGCGTCAGCTGCGGTACTTCGCAGCCGTGGCCGAGACGTGCCACTTCGGCCGCGCGGCCGAGCGGTTGCACATGGCGCAGCCCGCACTGTCGCAAGCGATTCGCCAGTTGGAGGCAGAGTTGGGTGTCTCACTGTTCGCCGGCAGGTGTCGATGATGCCGGCAGGGGAGTTTCTGCTCGCGGAGACGCGGCGGATCCTCGGTTCGGTCGACGAAAGCGTGCGCGGGGTGCGGCGCATCGCCGATGGCCGGCTGGGGCTCGTGCGGATCGGGTTCACCGGCACGGCGGCGTTCTCACCTCTGCCCGGCATCGCGCGCACGGTGCAGCGGGAACTGCCGGGCGTGGTCCTGGGGGTTCACGCGGATCTGCTCACCCCGGAGCAGTGCGAGAGGCTGCGCGCTGGCCGCCTCGATCTCGGTGGGTAAGCACCTCGAGATCGAGGCGGCCCAGCAACCACTTCGGGCTCGTCGACGCACCCGCGTACGCTGTCGTCGCCGGTGGCATCGGGATCACCCCCATCCTCCCCATGAACAGAACGGTCGCGAAAGCGGGAAAGTCGTGGTCTCTGCTCTACGGTGGCCGGGCCCGGACAAGCATGGCGTTTCTGCCCGAGCTCATGCGGATGCCCGGCGGTGTGGTCGACGTCCAGCCACAGGACGAGCATGGCCTGCCGGATCTGACCGCGTATGTCGCGCAAGCGCCGGACGAAGCCGCCTTCTATTGCTGTGGACCGGAAGGCATGCTGCGGGCGATGTCTGATGTGACAGAGGCCGCGGGACTCGCCAAGCACCTGCACGTGGAACGGTTCGGGGCCCCGGCCAGTACGCCACCACCGCCAACCCCCGAGGACTCCGCTCAGTTCGAGGTCGAGCTGCGAGCCAGCGGTATTACGCTGACCGTCCCCCCGACCGGTCCGTGCTCGACGTGGTCTCCGATGTCGCCCCCACTGTGCTGTCCTCGTGTGCCGAGGGCTATTGCGGCACCTGCGAAACCCGGGTGCTGGAAGGAATCCCGGATCACCGCGACTCCCTGCTGTCCGAAAGCGACAGAGCGAGCAACGAGACGATGCTGATCTGCGTGAGCAGATCACGCTCGGCGAAACTGGTTCTCGACCTCTGACAGGCGTCCACATCAGCGCGGAGCTCCCACCGGTACCCCGGTCTTACGGCCGATGCCCAACAGCTGACACATCAGCGAGTGCCTTTTCCGGAGTTCAGCTTCCAGAACAGCCCGGGCATGTCGCTCGCCCCATCTCGGTGGTGTCAGGCCGGTACTGCTTCGCCGCCGAGCGTGGGAGTTGCGTTGGGTTCGGACCGGGGAGCCTGCGCCGTGGGGCGCTGCTCGTGGAGGAAGAAGGCAGCGATGAGGGAGATGATCGCGGACAGACCCATGTACGCCGCGATGGCGGTCCAGCCGCCGGTGGCGGCGAGTAGGGCGGTTGCGATGAGCGGGGCGACGGCTGCGCTGAGGATGGTGCCGAGGGTATAGCCGATGGCCATTCCGGTGTAGCGGATGTGGGCGGGGAAGCTGTCGGAGAAGTAGGTGGGCAGGACTCCGTAGTTGGCGCTGAACGGGATGAACAGCACGATGAACCCGAGGAGCATGAGCCCGTAGTTGCGGGTTTCGAGCAGGGCGAACCAGATGAACGGGGTGGGCAGCAGCAGCGCTGCCGAGATCAGGAAGATCTTGCGCCGGTCCCAGCGGTCCGACAGCCAGCCGAAGAACGGCATCGCAACGGAGTTGAACAAGTAAGCCAGCAGCACGAGGGTGAGGATGGTGCTGTTGCCGACCTGGAGATGTGCACCTCCGTAGGCCAGGGAGAACACCGCGGCCATGTAGAAGGTGACGCCGGCGGCGATGTAGGCCAGGGCGGTGAGCAGGACCGGGCGCAGGTGCTTGCGAAAGGTCTCGACGATGGGTGCGCGACGGCTGTCGGTGTCCGAACGCATCTGCACGAACTCGGGGCTTTCCTCTACCTTAAGCCGCACGACGAGGCCGAGCACGACCAGGACGGCGCTGGCCAGGAACGGCAGCCTCCAGCCCCAAGTGAGGAAGCTGGGTCCGGCGATCGCCGAGGCTGCGATGAACACCAGGTTGGACACGATGAGTCCGAGTGCCGAGCCGGAGTTGACGATGGCGCCGAACAGTCCGCGCCGTCGTGGGCCGGCGTGCTCAACACACATCAGGACGGCGCCGCTGTACTCGCCGCCCAGCGACAGGCCCTGCACCAGACGTAATAGGACCAGCAGGATCGGGGCGAGCGCACCGATCGTGGCGTAGGTCGGCAGGAGACCGATGAGGAAGGTGGCACCACCCATCATGGTGAGGGTGATGACCAGCGCGTTCTTACGGCCGAGGCGGTCTCCGAAGTGACCGAAGATAGCCGCGCCGACTGGGCGGGCGACGAACGCGACGGCGAATGTCGACAACGAAAGCAGGGTGCCGACGACCGAGTCGAAGGACGGGAAAAAGACCTTGTTGAGGACCAGGGCTGAGGCGAGCCCGTAGATGAAGAACTCGTACCACTCGATGGTCGTGCCGGCGAGGCTGGACAGCAGGACCCGGCGTTTCGCTGTGGGGTCGGGACGGGCGGGAACCGTTGACTCATTGGTGGATGTGCTCACGGTGTGGCGCTCCTAGGCTTCTTTCGGGCTGGACCGGCGTCGGCCGGTCATGGTCTCGGTGATGATCTGGTGGTTGTCGGCGAGTTGCTGGCGGGCTACGGCCTCGGCGGCGTCGTCGTTGCCCTCGATCAGGAGCTCGACGAGCTCCTCGTGGGTGTGTGCGACGTTGGTGACGATTTCGACGGCCTTGCCGGATGCGTAGATCTGACGTTCGAGTCGCTCGAAGAGGATCCGCACGAACCGGGTCATGAGGGCGTTGCCCGATGCGAGGGCGACGGCGGCGTGGAAGTTGGTGTTGGCGTGCAGGAACCGGGTGGCGTCGTCGAGGGTGCGTACGGTCTTGGCGTCGCGGCAGCGGGCATCGAGATCGAGCAGTTGCTTGGCGTCGACCCGCCCGGCTGCGAGCCGGGCTGTGGTGGGTTCGAGGACCAGCTGCAGCTGGTAGAGATCACGAGTTCCGAGTTCGTCGTCGCCGGCGACGACGTAGCCGTAGCGGGGCAGGACGTCGACGAGCGCCTCTTGGTAGAGGCGGTTGAGCGCGACGCGGATCGAGGCCCGCCCGAGCTTGTAGCGGTCGGCGAGTTCGGCTTCGGTGAGGCGGGCGCGCGGTGGGATCACGCACTGCACGATGTCGGTTTTGATCGCGTCGTAGGCCGCGTCGGACTGTGAGGTCGCTGGGACGCCGACGATGCCGAGCCGGCCGCGATAGTTGCGGCCGCTGACACCACGAGCGTCGAGGTCGTCGGTCATGCCTGGTCCAGTGCGGCGAGTGCGGTGCGCAGCTGTTCTTCGACCTCGGGGCGCACGGGCTGCAGGGGCGGGCGCGGCGCACCGGCCGGGCGGCCGATGAGCCGTAGACCGCACTTCACCGCGGCGCTGAGGTTGTTGTTGACCAGCAAGTTGGCCAGTGGCGCGAGAGCACGGTCGAGCTGCTGTGCCCGGTCGAGGTCGCGGTCCTGCACCGCGGCTTGGTGCAGCTGCACGCACAGCCGGGGGACTAGGTTGGCCATCCCGGTGGTCCATCCTCGGGCGCCGGCGACGAACGCGGGCAATGCGTAGGGGTCGAAGCCACCGCCGAGAACCTTCAACCGGTCGCCCACGGTCTGCTGGATCAGCGGGATTCGGTTGACGTCCATCGTCGCTTCCTTGACCGCGACCAGCGTCGGATTTTCCACCAGTTTCTCCAGCAGGTCGGTGGTGAGGTCGACCTGGGAGGTGAACGGGTTGTTGTAGAGGATCAGAGGAAGCTCGGTGCTCGAAGCCACGGCCTGGACGTGGGCCAGCACCTGCTCGGCACCGAGGGCGTAGTAGGTCGGGATGCTCAGCAGGATCCCGTCGGCGCCGATGTCTTGTGCATGGCGGGAGTAGGCGACGGCGTCGCGGGTCGTGACAGCGGAGACCCCGATGATGGCTGGGACTTGGCCGCTGAGCGTCTTCACCGTCGCCTCGGCGATCGAGCGTCGCTCGTCCGGGTCGAGGTAGGCAAACTCGCCGGTGCTGCCCAGCGGGATGATGCCGTGCACCCCACCCTCGGTGATCCAGCCCAGCAGGCTCTCGTAGGCGTTCAGGTCGAGGCGATCGCCGGCGTTGTCCATCGGCGTGGCCGGGAACGCGAGCACGCCGTCCAGGGTCAGGTTCACAGGTTCTCCTCGGGAAGAAGATCGATTGCGCCGGCCAACATTGGTCTTGAAATCTCTCTGACATGTCAGCGGGGTCCTGAAGCTACGCCGTGTCCTGGACGTCGTCAACAGGTCCGCCGTGGGGACTATTTCGGGATCGCGGAAGACGAAGTAGGCAGGTAGCGGGACCAGAAAGACCTTCGCGGTCGGCGTGCCGGGTTCGGTCGCGGCGTCTCATCTCGTGCGTGTTCCCGGACAGGGCGCTGATGCCAGGCCGGGGGAGGCGTCACACAGGGTTTTGCCGTAACGGGCGGACGCGGGGCACCGCTGCGGTCCTCGTGCGGTGATGACCGCCGGGTCGGTCCTGGCCGTGCCTACCAATCGTCGGGATGCCTACGCCCCGACCTACGAGCTGTTCGTACTGTCGTGGGCGGTGGCGCGCCTGTCGATGGCCGCCAGCGCCACACCAGCGCTCGCGGCCGCACCGTCATGATCCTGGCCGCCTGCGCTGCGGCCACCGTGCTGCTCGGGATCATCCCGAGCCCGCGTTCACCGACGTCTACGGGATAACGCGTGTCGTGTACGGCGGCGCACGCCCTCGTGCTGTGGTTCATGATGCGTCGTCCTGCGAACGCTTTCGGACTGTGCCGGATTGCCGATGTGCCTACCTTCGTGCTGATGCCGAAGAGCAGGGGGGCGTTGCCAGAGGGACCGACTACAAGGTTCGCCGCAGACCCATCCTCGACGGGTTCACCCGAGTACGGAATCTCCTCCTGAGCCGCCCACCGACCATTGCCCAGATCGACCCAAAATCCAATATTCGAGCCCCACCGGTTTCGCTTGACCTGCCCGTTAGGAGCGGCTAAGCTGAATCGATCATGTCGGTGGCTGTACCCACCTGGCACGCGACCCGTCCACCGGTGGAACTTACGAGCTTTGTGGGGCGTCGGCGCGAGTTGGTCGACGTGCGGAAACTCCTAAGCTCCTCACGGGTAGTGACCATTACAGGCGTCGGTGGTGTGGGCAAGACCAGGTTGGCATCGCGGGCGGGTGCGCTGCTGGAGCGGTCATTCCCAGGCGGTGTCTGGTTCATCGAGCTTGCCGGTCTGAACGATCCAGAACTCGTTTCCGCCACCGTAGCCGCTGCGTTCGGCCTGCAACATCAGTCTGGGACGACGCCATTGACGCAGCTTCCGGACCGTCTTCGTGACCGCCCGCTCCTGCTCGTGCTGGACAACTGCGAGCACATTCTGGATGGGTGCGCGCAGCTCGCGCATTCGCTGCTCGAACATTGCCCGCTGATGCGGATCCTGACCACCAGCCGGCAACCCCTGGGCATTGCCGGTGAGGCTGTCCTGGAGCTGGCTCCCTTCTCGGTCCCCCCGGACGGCGCAGGATCTCCGGAACGGGCGACTCTCCTTCGATACGCAGCGGTTGCGTTGCTCGAGGAGCGAGCTCAAGCGGTGGATCGAACCTTCGCCGTCAGCGCGGACAACGCCCAGGTCGTCATGCGATTGTGCCGTAGGCTAGACGGCATTCCACTGGCGATCGAACTCGCCGCAGTCGCGCTTCGGTTCATGACGACAGAGGAGATCGTGGACCGCCTCGACCACCGCTTTCAAATGCTGACTGACGGAAACAGGACAGCGCCGACCCGTCAGCAGACGCTGCAAAACATGGTCGACTGGAGCTACCGGCTGTGCTCCACCGCCGAACAAATTCTGTGGGCACGACTGTCCGTGTTCGGTCCAGGGTTCGATCTGGAGGCCGCCGAAGTGATCGGTTCAGGCGACGGCATCGGGACCGACGAGGTACTTGATCTGCTCGTGGGTTTGATCGACAAATCGATCGTGACCGCGGAAAGGTATCCCGGCAAGACCCGCTATCGGCTGTTGGACACACTCCGGGAATACGGCCGGGACCGCCTCGCCGAACTCGGTGGGACCACCATCGTCCGTCGCAAGCATCTGCACTACTACCGGCACCTCGCCGCCCAAGCCGAGGCAGAATGGTTCAGCGCCGGACACACGACGGTCTTCGCCCGGCTACGGGCCGAGCACGCCAACCTGCGCGAGGCACTTGCATTCTCGGTTTCCGAGCCCGGCGAATCGCAAGCAGGCTTGGTGATCGCTTCCTCCCTCCGATTCTTCTGGCTCAGCAGCGGGCATGTCTACGAGGGGCGTCGTTGGCTGGATCGATTCTTGGCGCTCAGCATGGAGCGCGATCCGGTACGTGTCAAAGCTCTCTACGTCGACGGGTACCTGAATGCCGCGCTCAACGACGCGTCATCCGGGTCAGCCCTTCTCGAGCAGGCGAGCGCGCTGGCGGCGGAGTTGGGCGACCAATCAGGGGCGGCCTACGTCGCGCAGATCTCGGGGCTCACCGCCCTGTTCAACGAAGATCCGGCGCGGGCGAGCGCGCTCTTCGAAGACGCTCTCGCCAAGCATCGGCTGATTGGCGATCACGCTGCCGCCGCCTACGATCAGATCGAGCTCGCGTTGGCAGTCGCGTTCCTTGGTGATCATGAGCGCGCCGCTGCCCTGTTCCGCGGGTGCCCTGCCGTCAAGGAGACCTACAGCGAACAGTGGATGAGATCGCTTGCCCTGTGGGCGAAGGGAATAGCAGACCTACTAGCGGGCAATTACCGGCAAGCCAATGCTGCGGAACTGGAGAGTCTTCGCCTGCGGCTCGGCTTCCATGAGCAGTTTCAGATCGCGTTGTGCGTTGAGATTCTGGCCTGCATAGCCAGCGCAGACGGTGACCCGGCACGGGCTGCGACCTTGTTCGGCGTGTCCCAAACGATCAAAAAGAACGTCGATGCGTCGCTCGCCGGCCACAAACATGTTGCGCGCCTACACGACCACTACGAGGCAGTAGCACGTAGCTCACTCGGCGACGAGACGTTTCAGAAAGGCGTTCACCACGCCACACAGCTCGACTTCGACGAGGCCATCGCATGGATACGGAATCCGGGCAAAGCCGGGGAACCAGCAAGCTCCAGGACGGAAGAAACGCACGCGTCGGTGCTTACTCCGCGCGAGCGAGAGGTAGCAGCGCTGGTCGCACAGGGCACCACCAACAAAGAAATCGCCGCCATCATGGTGATCTCCCGCCGCACCGCTGAGGCCCACGTCGAGCACATCCTGACCAAACTCGGCTTCACCACTCGGACGCAAATCGCGACCTGGGTCATTCAACAGAAGACCGCGCGACGATGCGACTGACAACCGCCGGTTTTCGGATTGGCGTGGACCAGTAGAAGCTGCCCCGTCTGCGAGACGGCCCCTCTCCACAGCCTCTTCTCCACAGTCGATCAACGACCGAACGGGACCGCTTGAGGACGGCATCCGATGCCCACCGCGCGGAGAGGAGCACTTGGCCATGCGCACACTGATCGAGAACGCTGCCGTGGTGACGATGGACGACGTTCTCGGCGACTTCGAACGAGCCGACATCCTCGTCGACAACGGTGTCATCGTCGAGATCGGGCCGAACCTCAACGTTGGCGACACCGAGCGAATCGACGCCTCGTCGATGATCGCCATGCCGGGCATGGTCGACACCCATCGACACACCTGGCAAACCGGGCTCCGGGGCATTCTGGCGGACGGGAACATCCTCGACTACCTGAGGGGATTCCGGCTGCAGATGGCGACGAAGTACCGCCCGCAGGACATGTATGCGGGCAACTACCTCGGTGGCCTCGATTGCCTTAACTCGGGGGTGACCACGCTGGTCGATTACTGCCACAACATCGTCACCGGCGAGCACGCGCACGCCGCGGTCGCTGGACTCCGCGACGCGGGCGTGCGCGCGCTGTACGGCCACGGCCTCCTGCCCATCACGTCGAACACGTGGTCCGAGACCAAAGGCGGGCTGGACGAGTCGGTGGAAGAAGGCGACTTCGCCCGGCGGGCGCGGCTGGCCCGGGAAATCCGCGCCCAGTACTTCCCGAGCGAGCAACAATTGCTGCGCTTCGGCATCGCCCCGCAGGAACTAGCCATCGCTCCCTTCGGGGACGTCAAGCAGGAATTCGAGCTGGCCCGCGAGCTCGGCGCACGCATCACGTTCCACTGCAACCAAGTCATCGCGCGCAACCTGTTCAAGGACATCGAGGCGCTGCACTCCCACAACATGCTCGGCAGCGACCTTCTCTTGGTGCACGGGACATTCAGCACTGAGAACGAATGGCACCTGCTGCGGGGTACCGGCACCATGATCTCGGTTTGCGCCGAGACCGAGATGCAGATGGGCATGGGATTCCCGGTCATTCGTGAGGCCACCGAGAACACGCCGGGGCCAAGCCTCGGCATCGACTGCACGAGCAGTACCTGCGGCGACATGATTTCGCACGCACGGCTCGTCCTACAGGTGACCCGATGGAGGGACGATCAAGAAGACTACGCGCGGTCGACACTGCCCACGGTCATGCGGTGGAAAACGCGCGACGCCTTACGGTGGCTCACGGTCAACGGTGCCCGCGCCGCGGGCGTCGACGACGTGACAGGAACCCTGGCACCGGGCAAGCGGGCCGACATCGTATTGCTGGACATGTCAGGCATCAGCCAGGCCGGTTGGAACCGCCACGACCCTTGTGGCGCGATCATTGCGCAGACCAACTCGGGCAACGTGCACACGGTGCTGGTCGATGGGCGGGTGGTCAAGCGGAACGGCCGGCTGGTGCACGTCGACGTCAACGGAGCGCTTGCAACGCTCGCGGAGTCGCACGGTCATCTCTACGACCAAATGGCCCAGCACGGCGGATTCATCCCGCAACCTCCAGCCGAGCTACCGGTGTTCAACCGCTGAGAACCAAGCCAGCTGTGGCTGGCGCGCCATTCGCTGCGTGAGGTGACCCGGCTGGCCGGGCTCGACCGGAAAACCGTCAGACGCTGCTGTGTGACCTGCACGGACGAGGTTATCGGCATAGGCAAGGCCAGTCGCAGCAGCACGGTCGCTCATCATGCCGCGCCCACCGTCAGCCGCGTGCGAGCGCCGATTCGAGCAACCACGGCCGGGCCCCTGGAATAGCCGCTTCCACCTGCACGGAGCAGGTATTCGCCTCGTGGACCGATGATCGTCCCCGTGAACGCGTGGGGCTGCCGTGCGGGAACGCGCCGTCTTCCGGGGGGAAGGCGGGCTGCGGGAACCGGCGTTGACTGACCACTCGTGCGCATTCGAGCATCAGCGGCCACATCAATGGGGAGGGCCCGGTGACGACAAAGACCGTCAGGTGTGGTGGCAGGACGCGGTCCGAACGCACCGTGACCGTTGAACGGTCGGCCGAGCTGTCGTTTCTTGCCGCAGCAACAGCAACTCGACGAACGCGCCGGCGATCTTGCCGCGCCGGGGCCACCAACCGCGAACTCATGACCCGGCTCAACACATCAACCCAGCCCCGATAACAGGGTTCGAGCCCTGCCTGTCGACTCGTGGCAATCGCCCTAAAGGAGGGCCAGCTGTGGTTACGGATCGTGTTCGCGTGCTCCTTTGTGAAGCGGGCGTGAGTGAGTTCATAGAGCCCGCGCCGCGTTCGTGAGTAAGTTCTTGAACATGGAGAACGGCGGACCCAGCCGGACAGCGCTCGCTACCGCGTACGCCCGCGCCTATCACCAGATCGCTGACCGACCACAGATCTTCACCGACCCCCTGGCGGTACGTCTGCTCGGCGTCACCGCAGAGGAACTGACCAAATTGGCCACGCCCACAACCGATCACCTCGGCGCCGGGGCAATCGATCAGCCCCGCCGCCTGTTCTTCGCCGCCCGTGCCCGCTTCGCCGAGGACGCCGTGGCCGCGGCCATCGCCGATGGTGTACGGCAGGTCGTGATCCTCGGCGCGGGCCTGGACACCTTCGCCTATCGCAATCCGCGCCCGGACTTGCGCGTCTTCGAGGTCGACCACCCCGCCACCCAAGCATGGAAACGCGAACGCCTTGCTAGCGCAGGGATCGACCGCCCTGAGACGTTGACCTTCGTACCGGTCGATTTCGAAACCCAGCCGCTGGCAACTGGATTGGAATCCGCCGGATTCAAACGGACGGACCCGGCAGTATTCGTGTGGCTCGGCGTTGTCTTCTATCTGACCGCGAACGCCGCCCACGCCACCCTCGAATACATCGCTGGTCAAGCCCAGCCGGTCGAGGTGGTCTTCGACTACCTGCAGCCTGCGGCCACCGACGAGGACCGTGCGCACCAGCGGGCACGTGCCGATCGGCTGGCCGGCGCCGGCGAACCCTTGTTCAGCTACTTCACAACCGACGACATCGCCGCACAGCTTCACGCCCTCGGGTTCACCGGCATCGAAGACCACTCCGCCCCGGACCTCATCGCCGGCTACCTCCACGGATCCGCAGGTTTCGAGGGCGAACCACCCCGCGCACTGCGCGCGAGCCGCATACTGCACGCGAGCCGCTGAGGTTTGCCTGCCGCGCCTACTTGGACCACATCTGTCGCGACGGCTAGCATCTCCCACATCGTCCTCTGAACTGCACAAACTCAAAAAATCGCGGGAGCGCACGCGGGTAGGGCCCCGGCGAACAAGCCCTAGCGATACATCACTTTGAACAAGGTCGCGTCTCGATAGGCTGCCAATGCGCCGTTGCGTTTCGCGCGAACCGCGCGGTCGACTTGGTCGTGGCGTAGTCAAGGAACCGCTGCAGCTCATCGCGGGTGAACGGGCGGTCGTCCGGATCGCCCTCATAGGACTGGAGATGGGCGAGTGAGTTCCACTCGTGCACATTCGCCACCGGGTACTCGTCCGGCCCGAACGACGCCTCGCACGCCAGCGCCCAGCCATACCGGCTGTCACAGAGGAATTCGTTGAACAGCCTGAGACTGCCTTGGTAGGCGCGGATTGTGGATGGCGCGAGATGCCGTTCTCCGGTCGGTGATTGCGACCATTCGTCCACATGCGACGGTGTCCACCGCCACGGATACTCGTTGGTGAACTCCGCGAACCGGCGCACCAGCCGCTCCCGCACCCCGGCCAGGTGCGGGAACATTGCCTTGATCAAACCGCAGTCCAGACGATCATGATCAACGAGTGTGATCACCAGCAGTCACTGGAGCCGGCGTTGCGTCCACACGGTTGGCCAACCCGAGCAGGTGGGTGCACAGCAACGTTGTTGAAGCACAACGCCTGACTGGTTCAGGTCCGGCGGCAGCCCGTATTCCAGCCGTCTCGGCGCGGGGACGTTCGTGTTCAGAGATAAAATCGTGTTGCCCGGTTGGTCGGTTTGGGCGGTTTTGAGTCCGTGCGAGGCCGATTATGCGGCATGGGGCCTGTGTTGAGGAGGTGCCGTGGTTACTACGCAGCGGAAACCGGCGGGTGCTGGGGGAACGACGGTGAGTCTGCCGGGCGTAACGGCCGAGTTCCACCGTCCCGATCACTACATTCCCACTCGTGATGATCTTGCTAGCGCGGCTGAGGCCGTTCGGGGCGTTCTCCCGGACCATCAGACGATGGCCTTCTATCGTGGTCTTGGAGCGCTGACCCTGTTGGGGTTGATGGACTGGCCGGTGGCGGCGGCGATTGGCGTGGGTGTCGCGGTCGCGCAGCGTGCCGGCGGACCGGCGTCGAAGTGATCCGGTTTGTAGCGGGTTCCGGGCTAGGCGTCGCTGAGCGCGCCGCGGCGGCGCTCAGGCCAGGTGAACCTGGGTAGGTGTTGCGTTGCCTGCGTCCGGCGTAGCTGCATGCTCGGAGCCGTTTCGAAGAACCCGAGCACACAGGCGGCCTTGAATTCACCACCGCTGGGACTACTGGTGTGTCGGCGGGTCGAACAGCGTGGCGAAGCCGTCGGTGTTGCTGATCAGCTCGCAGGCCACGGAGAGGACGGATGTGCGGCTGTTTCGAGGTTCGCTTTCCGCTCGTCGGTCCTACGCTCGTGACTCACGGTATCTGTGCGCGCGGGAGGTAGTGGTGGCTAGGACGGCGCGGAACACAACGCCTGGCGCAGGCGCGCGGCAACAAGGGGCGCGGTTGCGAGCCGCGGCGGTCAGCCTGCCCGTCGTGGCACAGTTTCGTCGGGTCGATGTTCGCATGCCGGGTCGTTGGGAGGACGCGGTTCGCGCGGTACGGGTCGGTTGGGGGCTCGAATGGCCGGTTGCGGGGGCGACCGGCGCGGGGGTGTCACGGGCGTCGGTCGGCTTTGCGTCGGACAGCTGAGTGTGTTCGATGCTGCGTACCTTGGGCGCGTTGGCCTCGCAGATCGTGGCGCCGGTGGTGGCTGTCGCGCAGAGCATCGCGGGCTTGGGGCGCGGGCGGCGGGCGTGGTCGTCGGAGGGGCGTGCGTACGTCGAGGTGCGCGGTGTTGACCAGCCGGGGGCTGAGGAGGCTGGCGAGCAGATCGCCCGGCGGTTGGAGAAGGTGCCGGGTGTTGCGTGGGTCGAGATCAACGCTGTCGTGGGGCGGGTGGTCATCGGGCACGATCCGGGCCTGGTTGGGGTCGCTGAGCTGGTGGGTGTGGTGGAGGACGCGGAGGCGGACACCGGTTTGGACGAGGAACCGTTCGCTGCGGTCGGTGTGAGCCACCCGGACAATCCGGTCAAGGTGATCGCTGAGGCGACGGTGCTGGGTGCGAACTTGACCGGCGCTGTGATCGCGGTGGGGGCCCGGATGCTGCCGCTGCCCGTGCTGCCGCCGTCTGTTCCGGCGCTGGTGTCGACCGGTGAGTCGGCCTCCTGGGTCCGGGGGCCGCTGGAAACGCGGATCGGGAAGACCGCCACTGACCTGTTGTTCGGGTTTAGCAGTGCGTTGGGGAACACGCTTGCGCGGCGTCCGGCGAGTTTGCTGGCGGAATCGGGGTACCGGTTCTGCCTGTTGCGGGAGACGCAGGCGGCGCGGCGGAGCTGGGCGCGGTGGGAAGCCGGAACGGGGGCGCATCCTGCCAGTCACCGTAGTGCGCCGGTGGGGGTTCGGCCGCGTCCTGTGCCGTTGCCCGCCGGCCCGGTCGAGCGCGCCGCGAACGGTTCGGCTCTGGGTGGGCCGGCGGCGTTCGCGGGCATGCTCGGGGTGACGCGGAGTTTTCAGCGTGCGCAGGCGATGGTGGTCGCGGGCGCGCCGCGCGCGGCGCAGGTGGGGCGGGGCGCGTTCGCGGCGCAGCTCGGGTACGGGCTGTCGGAGCGGACGACTCTGGTGTTCGATGCCCGGGTGTTGCGGCGGTTGGACCGGGTCGACACGGTGGTGATCGACGCGGACGTTCTGCGCACCGGTGCTCGGTACGGTATCTGTGCGCGCGGGAGGTAGTGGTGGTTAGGGCAGCGCGGAACACAACGCCTGGCGCAGGCGCGCGGCAACACGGGGCGTACGGTGGTGATCGGCGCGGACGTTCTGCGCACCGGTGCTCGGTTGGTGCACGACGTGATTCCCGCGGACGGGGGGCGCGCGGTCGTCGAGTTGTGGGAACGTGCGCATGAACTCGTGGGTGTGACCAAGGGGGTCGGCGCGCAGCGTGGGGTTCTGCGCACCGGTGCTCGGTTGGTGCACGACGTGATTCCCGCGGACGGGGGGCGCGCGGTCGTCGAGTTGTGGGAACGTGCGCATGAACTCGTGGGTGTGACCAAGGGGGTCGGCGCGCAGCGTGATGGTTGGTCGCTGTACTCGGTCGCTCGGTCGCGGTTGCCCCCAGACGTGCGCGAGGTGGCCGGTCGGGGTATCGAGGTGTTCGCGCTGCGCCACGATTCGCGCACGGCCGCGTGGGTTCTGGCTGCCGAGGAGCTGGATCCGCTCGCTGAGGAGTTGGTCGCGGCAGCTCGCGAGGTCGGGTCGGTGGTTCTCGCGGGTGATGGGGGCCGGTTGGCGGGGCGGATCGGTGTTGATCGCGTGGTCCCGGGTGGGGTGCGGCTGGCTTCGGTGGTGCGGGAGATGCAGCGGGAGGGCAGCGTGGTCGGTGTGGTGTCCGCGCGGGCGCGGGCGGCACTGGCGGCTGCGGATGTCGGGCTTGGTGTGACGCGTGGTGGTGAGGTTCCGTGGGGTGCGCACCTGATCTCGGGCGCGAGCCTGGGGGAGTCGTGTGCGTTGTTGAGTACGGTCCCGACCGCGCGTTATGTCAGCGTGCGTAGCGCGCAGCTGTCGTTGATCGGTTCGGTCAGCGGGGCGGTGTTCGGCGCGTTCGGGCCTGCCATCGGGAGCCAGGTCCGTGCGGGCGTTCCGGTGGCCGTGTGTGCGGCAATCGCGCTCGGCGCTGGGACGTGGTGGGGGATGCAGGCCGCGTGGCGTCCGGTTCCGCGCGCGGTGCCGCGCACTGCCTGGCATGCGATGGGCCCCGGCATGGTGCTGGAGCTGCTCGGCAGTTCATCGCAGGGTCTGACCGATGATGCGGCGCACGAGCGTTTCCAAGGTCAGGACGAGGGGACGGGCCTTCGCCGGATGGGTGTGTTGCGGGCGTCGCTGGAGGAGCTGGCGAGCCCGTTGACGCCGGCGTTGGCGGGTGGGGCCGCGATCTCGGCGAGTATCGGTGCCGTTGCGGACGCGACGATCATCATGGGCGTGCTGGGGATGAACGCGTTGATCGGCGGCGTGCAGCGCATCACCGCGGACCGCGCTTTGAACAGGCTTCTGGAGGCCAGCGTTGTTCGGGTTGTGGTGCGCCGTAAGGAAAATGTGACGCAGTTGCCGGCTGACGAGCTCGTGCTCGGCGATGTGGTGGAGTTGGTGGCCGGGGATGCTGTTCCGGCCGACTGCCGGCTTCTGGAGGCCGACGGGCTGGAGGTCGATGAGTCGAGCCTGACCGGGGAGTCGATGTTGGTCACCAAGACGGTGACGGCGACTCCGGCGGTGCCGGTCGCGGACCGGACGTGCATGATCTACCGGGGGACCGCGGTCGCTGCCGGGCGGGCGGTGGGTGTCGTGGTCGCGACCGGCGCGAACACCGAGGCAGGCAGCGCGATCGGGCCCGATGCCCGGCGAGGTGCCGATGGTGTCGCGGCTCGCCTGCAGACGCTGGCCAAGGTGACGGTGCCGATCTGCGTGGGAGCGGGTGGGATTCTGCTCGTCACGGACATGCTGCGTAGGCGTCCATTGGGGACATCGCTGGGGCGGGCGGTGAGCCTGGCGGTGGCGGCCGTTCCCGAGGGATTGCCGTTCGTTGCCACCGTCGCCGAACTCGCGGCCGCCCGGCGGCTGTCGAAACGCGGGGCGCTGGTGCGTAACTCCGCGACGATCGAGGCTTTGGGGCGGGCGCAGGTGTTGTGTTTCGACAAGACCGGCACCCTCACCGAAGGGCGCATCGCGCTGCGGCAGGTATCCGATGGCGCGTCGAGCCGGTGGCTCGAGGAAATCTCCACAGTGGAACGGCGAGTGCTCGCGGGTGCCTTGCGGGCAAGTCCGTTGGTGGAGAACGGAGAACTGCTCCCGCATCCCACCGATCGCGCGGTCGTCGATGGCGCGCGTGGCGCGGGAGTGCACCCGGCCGAAGGCAAGCAGCGCTGGGTACCGATCGACGAGATGCCCTTCGAGCCTTCCCGTGGCTACCACGCGGTGCTCGGCACCTGGCGCGACGGCAATCTGCTGAGTGTGAAAGGTGCCCCGGAGATCGTGCTGGCCCAGTGCACCCGGTGGCGCAGATCAGATGGCGACGTGCCGTTGGAGGAGACCGCTCGTCGAGGCGTCGAGCGAGTTGTCGAAAACCTCGCCCGGCAGGGCTACCGGGTGCTGGCTGTCGCGGAGCGGGCCGCCTCGGACCGCAGTGATCTCGACGAGTCCCGGATCCGGGATCTGCGGCTGATCGGTTTCGTCGCGCTGGCCGACCCGGTGCGGCCCACTGCGGCCGCCGCCGTCGCGCAGCTCCAGCAGGCAGGTGTCGAGGTCGTGATGGTCACCGGCGACCACCCCAGCACCGCCGAGGCGATCGCCGCCGAACTCCGGCGCGCAGCGTGGGCGTCGGTGCGTGACTCGCTGGCCATCCTGCTCGGCGGCAACCTCGGCGAGATCGGCTTCACCGTCGTCACCGGTGTGATCAACGGCGGCGGCAGCCTCAACGCCCGCCAGTTGCTGCTGGTCAACCTGCTCACCGACATCCTCCCGGCGATGGCGATCGCGGTGCGACCACCCCCGACGATCACTGCGGAGATGCTGCTGGCAGAAGGCCCCGAAGCCTCGCTGGGCGCCATTTGTGCGTGGATCCTGGGTAGGGCGACCGGAACCCTGCGCCAGGCCAACACGGTCGCGCTCGTGGCGCTGGTCGCCGTCCAGCTCGGACAGAGGTCGTGATGGTCACCGGCGACCACCCCAGCACCGCCGAGGCGATCGCCGCCGAACTCGACGCGCTCAACGAGCGTCGCGTCATGACCGGCACCGAACTGGACACCCTCGACGGCGACCAACTGGCGGCGGAAGTGACCACCGTCGCGGTGTTCGCGAGGGTCAGCCCGGCGCAGAAGGCGCGCATCGTCGACGCCCTGCAACGCAACGACCGTGTGGTCGCGGTGACCGGGGACGGCGCCAACGACGCCCCGGCGATCCGGTTGGCCGACATCGGCATCGCGCTGGGCGAGCGCGCAACCCCCGCCGCCCGCGAGGCCGCCGACCTCGTGGTCACCGATGACCGCATCGAGACCATCGTCGACGCCATTGTGGAAGGCCGCGCCATGTGGGCATCGGTGCGTGACTCGCTGGCCATCCTGCTCGGCGGCAACCTCGGCGAGATCGGCTTCACCGTCGTCACCGGTGTGATCAACGGCGGGGGCAGCCTCTCGCTGGCCGCCATTTGTGCGTGGATCCTGGGTAGGGCGACCGGAACCCTGCGCCAGGCCAACACGGTCGCGCTCGTGGCGCTGGTCGCCGTCCAGCTCGGACAGACCCTGGTCGTGCGCGGACGGACACCACTGGTCATGGCGTGTGCGCTTGTCTCGTTCGTGGCACTGGCCGCTGTCGTCCAAACTCCCGGCCTGAGCCAATTCTTCGGAGCCAGCCCACTATTCCGACACGGCTGGATGATCGCCGCTGGCGCAACGACCGCCGCCACCGCCATCAGCCTCTTGCTCCAACAATGGTGAACCTCCATGCATGAGCGTCAAGATCCCTTCACCACAGCCATCGTCGGGCCCGACTCGGGACAACTTCGAGCAGGCAAGACGTTGGAGCGCCGAGAGCGGTGAACGACTCGCCAGCGGCGAAAGCGCCTGCCCCCAGCCGACGGGCGGTGGACCCACAATGGGAGCTGCGGCGACGTGCATGCGGTCGGTCATCAGGATCTCTGTCGTGAGCCCGTCCGGATAGATGACCGGCCACTGCGGGTAGGACTCGGCGATCACTAGGTCGTAGTCGTCGACCTGGAGACCCTGAAGAGCCGCATCCGGCTCGGCTTGAACAATCACCACATCCAGTCCTGGACGCCGCCGGCGTAGACGAGTCAGCACCTCGGGGAACAGGATGAAGGTGACGGTCTGCATGGAGGCCACACGCAGACGTTGCGAGATCTCGCCACGTGAGCGATTGATCTGAGTGCGCAGCGTCTCCAGCTCAGCGATCACCCGGTCCGCTGCCTCCACGACGAGCTCACCTTTCGCCGTCAGGCGGACGCGACGGCCTTCGCGCACCAGTAGCGGAGCGGATGCCGCCCACCGTGCCGCCGCAGCTGGCCCGCCGCATAACCGCCAGCAGTGGCCTGACCAGTGCCAACATCGCCCACACGGGCCCGGTCGGCGACCTTGATCAGTGGTACAGGCTGGGCAGGCCAGCGGGCAACGCACGCCCTCCCCGCACCCACCACGATCAACATCGGCCGAGATCGTAACGAACCCCGTCGGTGGGTTCGAAGTGGTTCGAACAGTTGTTCAAGCTGTAAGTGCGCTGCCAGCCATGACCGGGCTACAATAAAACGCTAGTTCTACCGAGGTGCGGTGAGTCGTGTCTGGGGTTGCGGTTCGGGAGGCTGGTCGCCTCCCATATGAGGTGACGAGCTTTGTGGGGCGCCGTCAGGCGGCCACAAGAGTTAAGCGCGCGCTGTCCAGTTCACGGTTAGTGACCCTGACTGGTTTCGGCGGGATCGGGAAGTCCCGGCTGGCGCTGCACGTCGCACACGACGTGCGGCGGGCCTTCTCCGCCGGGACATTTCTGGTGGAGCTGGCTAACGTTCGCGATCCCATGCTGGTGCCGCAGGCGGTCGCGGCTGCTCTTGGGATCCATGACCGTTCGACACGTGCCCCGGAGGCCGTGCTCGTCGATTACTTGGCGGACAAGCAAGTCTTGCTGGTGTTGGACAACTGCGAGCACCTGCTGGGGGCCTGCAGCCGCCTAGTCGCTGTGCTGCTGGCCGCGGCCCCGCGGTTGCGGATACTTGCAACCAGCCGAGAACATTTAGGGATAGTGGCGGAACAGACCTGGCCGGTTCCGCCACTGTCCGTGCCTGCTGGCAGCGATTCATCAACGTCACAACAGGAAGGTCGTCCCTACCAGCGTGAAGCGTTGACCTTGTTCGAGCAGCGTGCCGCGGCGGCGCTACCAGGGTTCACCATCAACGAAGAAAACGAACAGATCGTGGCCAGGTTATGCCGGAGGCTGGACGGCATTCCCCTAGCGATCGAACTCGCCGCCGTGCGCGTTCGCGTGCTCTCAGTCGGGCAAATTCTAACGCGAATGGAGAACCGATTCCGGCTGCTCACCACCGGCGACCGCGCCGACGATCCTCGGCATCAGACCCTGCGCGCCGCCGTCGACTGGAGCTACAACCTGTGCAATGAGCATGAGAAGCAGTTGTGGGCGCGCTGTTCGGTTTTCACCGACGAATTCGATCTCGACGCAGCCGAAAACGTCTGCACCGGCGACGGGCTGACCGATGATGACGTCTTCGCCGCTCTCGCGGGACTGATCGACAAGTCCGTGCTCACCCGGACCGAGGAGCGCACGAAGACGAGATACCGGATGCTGGAGACTATCCGTCAATACGGGCACGACCGGCTCACCGAGGCGGGTGCCGAAAACGCTCTGCGCTGCCGGCACCGCGACTACTACCTGCATCTCGCCGAGCAGTCCGATGCCGAGTCCGCGGGCCCGCATCAAGCCGGTTGGCTCGCGCGTCTGCGCGCCGAGCGCGGCAACTTCTGGGCAGCGTTGGACTACTGCTTCACCACACCTGGCGAGGCGTCGGTTGGGTTGCGGATGGTGAGCGCGCTGTGGTTCTACTGGGCTGCTGGCGACTATCTGAGGGAGGGCCGCATGTGGCTGGACAGGGCGTTGGCCCTGGAGACCGAACCCACCAGCCAGCGTGCCCGCGCACTGTGGATCACCGGATGGATTGCCCACCGGCAAGGGGACCGAGATGGGGCGCTGGTCCTGCTTAACGAAAGCCGCGAGCTGGCCCGGAAACTGGGCGACGAAACGGAATTTACCTACGCGACTCAGTTTCTTGGCGACCGGGAGATGTGGGACAACAACCTGACTCGCGCCACGCAACTGCTCGACGAGGCACTGGCCCGCCACCGCGCAACTGGCCACTGGACCGGCCCCGCCTTAGCCATTTTCTCAATACGAGCGCAGGCAGCGGGCCTGCTTGGAGACCTTGACCGGGCGATGGTCCTTCTGCACGAATGCCGCAAGATCTGTACAGAACTTGGCGAGCGCTGGAGGCTATCGTGGGCGGAGTGGAACATGGCGATCACTTGGTGGGCCGCGGGCGACCCAACCAAGGCAGCCGCCTCCGCGTCCAGGTCCCTCCGCAATAAGCGGGAACTCAACGACCTACTCGGGATCAGCGACTGCGTTGAACTGCTGGCCTGGGTCGCCGCCGCAGAACGCAATCCTGAACGCGCGGCGATCCTTTTCGGGGCGTTGGATAAAATGTGGGAACTGATTGGCACCCCGCTGTTCGGATCCGAGACGCTACTGACCTGGCGTGAGCAGGCCAAGGCACGCGCCCAGGAAGCACTCACAGACACCGAATACGAAACCGCCCGAGGCCAGGGGACGCGGATGAACCGGGAGCAGACTATCTTCTATGCTCTTGGGGAGAAGCCACCGCCGGTCGAAGCGGCCGCCGCTTCGGCTCCGGAAACCGAACCGGTTCTCACAAAACGAGAACGCGAGGTCGCTGCCCTGGTCACCGCTGGCAAAACAAACAAAGAGATTGCGGCTGACCTGGTCATTTCCCAGCGCACAGCCGAGGCCCACGTCGAGAACATCCTTTCCAAGCTGGGCTTTACCTCGCGCGCACAGGTCATCAGTTGGATGACCGGGCAGAGATAACGTAGTCACCTGCTCTGTTGGCCCATGCCCTTCTCGGGCCAGCCCGGCTCACATGATCCGTTCGCGGCCCGGCAACACCGCCCGTCGTGGCAAGGTCTGCGATACCGAAAGCGGACATCCGCTTCAGCTAATCGTCCGCGGCCCCCGCAACGGCGCATGTTGAAGTAGGTATGGTCCATGATCGGAGGCTGGCCATTGCCGATGGCCATGACCGCGGAGTTCGGGTGCTGCATGTAGTTGCGGCCGCCCACATAGGACCCGTTGGCGAGCTTACGCGGTATAGATTGAGCCACGGGCCAGCTTCGTAGGCCTTGGCTGTTGCCGCCGACGAGTAGTGAGTAGCCGGTGTGAACGGTCTCCCAGCACCATCGAGCCACCGTTCGTCCGGCTTGTAGTGCCCGTGCGCGAAGCCTTGCACACGTCGATAGCGGGCTCTTGAGCCAAAAACTCGTCCCGTTCCAACACGAGCACATCGAGTCCGCGACCAGCGAGCGCCCCGGCGACGATCAGTCAGCCTCCACCGGACCCGACGATCGCCACGTCTGCCGATGCCCGGTTGTCCTTGTGCATGATCTGTTGTGCCTAACTGCGCCCAGCTTTCGTCATCGAGCCTGTCCCACAGTCTGCCGATGCCCGGTCCGAGCAGCCTCCAGCGCCGCCCGTGCGAAGGCCAACGACCAGACCCCGTCTTGGCCGGAGGCCGGGGGCTCGGCCTCGCCACGCACAGCCTCGATGAACCGTCGAACACCCACGACGTAGAGGTCCTCGCGGGTACCCAGATCGATCTTCCTGGACCCGGCCGGACCGACGTGTGTCAGCGTGCCGACCGGTGACATCGACTGGATACCCGTGCCGATGAGCGCTCCTTCGGTTCCGAAAACCTCCAGGCATGTGGGGGCATGTCCGGTCACGAAGCTTTCCACGAATGAAGCATGCACACCGCTGACGAACTCCGCGCTTCCGGAGATTGTCTCATCGATTCCCACCCTCGTCATGTGGCCGGACGAGGTATGGGCCACGACCGTTAGCGGATCGGCATTGAGTACGAACCGGAGACAGTCCGCGTCGTGCACCGTGAGGTCGAGTGCGACTCCGGCGCCCGCTGCCGAATCGGTCGTCCGCCATCTCCGCGCGGCGGGCGGCAGTCGGATCGCGTTCCGGACGTTCACTGCGACCGGCTCGCCGATGTCGCCGGCGGCGATTGCATCCCGGATCAAACGATGTGGCACGGAGTTGCGCATGTGGTGGTTTGTCGCGAACACTACGCCTGCCTTCTCCGCGGCATCGACAAGTTCTTGTGCCTCGGCGACGGTCAGGGCAAGCGGTTTTTCGCACAGGACGTGCTTGCCGGCTGCGATCGCCGCAAGTGCTTGATCGTGATGTGCCGAGTTGATACTCGAGATGTACACGGCGTCGACGTCAGGATCGCTAAGCGCCACGGTGAGTTCGTCATGGCCCCGGGCGCCGAATGGTGCCGCTACATCCTGCGCTCGGGCCAGGTCGCCGCTGACGACGCTGACCACCGCGGCGTCAGGCTGGGCGGAGATCGCTGGGCCTACAAATGCGCGGGCGATGTCGCTGGCGCCCACGAGCGACCAGCGGAAGGGACGGTTCGTCATGATTCGATGGGTTCCTTTCGGGAATACCGCGCCTGTGCGACATTTCCGCTGGCGCACAGACGTGAGGCCAGCGCGGGTGGCCGCGAGGATTACACGACCATGAAACGGGTCGCCGCTTGACTGTTAGCAAGATCGGAGGTTTCGCATACCCCGCCTGATCTCGCTTGCCCACGAGCTGTCCTGGTAGTGCCAGGTCGTCAGGATTTTGTCAGCGCTCCTTCCCCACCCGGCTGCACGTCTCCCGAGCCGGCCTTCCGGATCGAACAGCCCGACATCGCCGTCGGCTGGCTGGATGCCGTAGCGTCGGCGTAGCTGTTTCCAGGGAGTACGCCGGTGTTTGCGCTCCTGCCACCGGACGACCTCTTTCCAGAGATACGATCGTAGGTAGCTGAAGGTCGCGTTCGGGCATCCATACCTGAAGTACGCCTTCCAGGCAGCATCCGGTTCCGGATAGCTTTCAATGTGGGGAAAAGCTGGGTCGCCGGCGACCCGAAAACCGACGGCACCGCTCGCGCGCAGCGTGCACCCTGGAGGCGAGGTCCGTGCTGCTGATCGTGATCCCGCTGGCGAGTGGGTAGCCCTGGATGACCGTAGATCAGCGCACGTAGGTGATGAGTTTGGGCTCGGGATCGCTGACGTCAGTGACCCCGAGGAGCGGACATGGCTTCGGGTTGCGCTGATCTGGAGACAGGATGTTTGTCGGGGTTACACGTTCTGGAGCAGTCCGCCATCGACACGGACAACGGATCCGGTGATGTAGCTGGCACGCTCGCTGGCGAGAAATGTGACCGCGTCGGCGAATTCCTCGCGCCGCCCGTAGCGGCCGACCGGAATAGAGCTCTCTGATTCCCTCGCGATGTTCTCCGCAGTGCGGTTCTCCCGTGCGGCCTTTGCCTGGTCCAACTGGGCGATGCGCGCAGTGGCGATGCGCCCCGGAACGACGATGTTGCTGGTGATGCCGTCGCTTGCCACCTCACCGGACAGTGTCTTGGACCAGCCCACCAGACTCGAGCGGAGGGCGTTCGACAACCCGAGGTTGGGGATGGGCGCGATGACGCCGGACGAAGTCGACGTGATGATCCGGCCCCATCCCCGCTCGGTCATGCCCGGGAGCACGCGGTCTGTGATCGCGACGACGGAGAGGATCATCGCCTCGAAGTGCCGACGCCACAGGGTGGCGTCCTGCCCGGACACACGGGTGGGCGGCGGGCCGCCGGTGATGTTGACCAGGATCTCCACCGGGCCGAGCTCGCTCTCGACGGCGGTGACGTTCTCATCGATGACCGACAGGTTCGCCAAGTCCCAGACCAGGCTCATGTTATCGCCGGTCATGGACGCCTCGACCTCCGTGAGCGCGTCCTTGTCGATGTCGGCCAGCGCCACACGCGCGCCTTCCCGGCTTAGCGAGGCGGCAATGGCCGAACCGAGTCCGCCGCCGGCTCCGAGTACGAGGGCGACTCTTCCATTGATTGCGAGATCCATGACATGTCCTTGCGGTTTCGGGTGACGGCGGCCCGGAAAGTCGTGGCACGCCGTTGATGGAGGGACATTGGTGGGAGGAGTGGCAGTGGCCCGGTCAGCCGCCTACCACGGCCTGAGCGCTGACCTCGAACAGGACACCGGGTCGGAGACCGGCGGTGATGGTCGTCCGGGCCGGGCCGGGCTCGCTGAAGTACTCGCGGTAGATCGCGTTCATCGCGTCGAAGTCGTCCCCGTCAGCGAGGAACACATTCACGGTGATCACGTCTGCCTCGCTGCAGCCGGCTGAACGCAGCGCGGTCATGAGGTTCTCGAATGCCCGGCGCACCTGAGGTTCCAGACCACCCGGTGCGAGGGATCTGTCGGCGAGGTAGCCGCACTGCCCGGCGATTGCCACGATGTTGCCGATGCGTACGGCGGCGGAGTAAGGGCCTCCCGCGGGAGGAAGGTCGACGTCTGTGAACGCCTGACGGGACACGGTGTCGGGGCCTCTCTGTGGCTGGTGGTCATGTCCAACTGACTTCGGGAGCTTGTGGGGTCGGTTCAACCGGAGCCTCCCGTAGGAGGTCCTGAGCCCCGTCAGAAGAACGTGAGGACGCCGTCGACGACGTTGAAGTCGTCGTCGATGATCGGGATGAAGGGGAGCTTGTCGAAGGCCGTGCACGGGTGGGACATGTCGAAAGCGACGATGTCTCCGGGAGCGATCGCGAGCCCGGGGGCAACGCGAACGAAGGCGTGCTGGTCCATCAGCTTGAACGTCTCCGCTTCCCGCAGCCGCTGCCTCGAGCCATCCGCGCGAAACAGCTCGCGTGGCTGTGGCAGCGTCAGGTCATGGGCCGCGTCGCGCTTCCCGATCGACAGGATCGCGAGATCAGGCTCCGGCCGGGACAGCACGGAAGCCCATGCAGTGAGTGCGTTGTGGAGCCGGAGCGGTTCCTGCTCGGCCCGTCGGCCAGCGAGCGGCGAGAGCTTTTCGTACTTGCCGGCGTCGTGGGAGATGTAACAGCCGCTTCGAAGCACTAGGTCCACGTCGTCGCGGACACCGTCCCACGAGCCGAGTCCGGCGACGACACGATCGAAGTACGAGCTTCCGCCTGCCGTCACGATGATGCGGTTGGCGTCGAACAGGTCGCGACGTGCCAGCTCGAGCACGATCGACCGGACGCCAGCGAAGAAGGTGTCGAGTGCATGGAGGTCCTCCGGTGTCATGCCGCCGGTCACGAGGCCCTCGTAGGCCTCGACGCCGACCAGCCGGAGATGCTCGGTCGCGGCGACCGCCGCGGCGACCTCGAGCGCCGAGTCGAGGTCTCGCACGCCACACCTGCCACCAGGCACTCCGACCTCGAGGAGGACGTTGAGGGTGACCCCGTGGCCGGAGTCGGCGATGGTATCGGACATCGCCCGCACCGTGTCCGCATCGTCGACCAGGCAGTAGAAGTCGAACGAGCTGTCGCTGGCGATTTCGGCAGTCACCCAACGCAGCGCGGGAGCATCGACGAGTTCGTTGGCCAGGATGATGCGCTGAACCCCGTAGCGGCGCATCACGGCCACCTGAGTGGGCGTCGCTGCCGTGAACGCCCACGCACCGTGAGACGCCTGAAGGGCGAAGAGCTGGGGTGACATGGTGGTCTTGCCGTGCGGGGCGAGAAGCGCGTTGTTGCGCTCGCAGTACGCCTCCATAGTCGCCAGGTTGGCGTTCATAGCGCGTGCGTGGAGTGTGGTCACCGGCAGGGCGAGGTCTCCGCGGGCCACGTTCCAGTTCTGCTGGTCCACCTCTCCGAGGAGCACACGAGCACCCAGGGGCACGCCCTTGAGTGCGTCGTCGAGGACGGTCTCGCGGAGGTCGTCGGCACATTGCAGGAGTCGGGTCCGGTCGAGCTGCTCGACCGCGTGAGTGCTCATCGTGTAGTGGCCTTTCGCGCCGTCGTGGTCAGCTGACCGATGCCGTCGATCCGGCACTCCACACGGTCTCCGTCGCCGATGACGAGCGCGCCAGGGGTTCCGGTGGAGATGATGTCTCCCGGAAACAGCGGCATCATCTTCGAGTGGAAGCTCACGAGGCTGGCGGGCTTGTGGGTCATGTGGGCGACCGTGTTGGTCCTGAACTCATCGCCGTTCTTGACCGTCGAGATCTCGATGTCGTCCAAGCTTTCGAACTTCTCTATCACCTCATCGAGCGGTACGAGCTCCGGTCCGAAGCAGAAGAACGTCCGGAAGTTCTTCGAGCGGGTGAGATAGCGCGGATTGATCCGCAAGATGTCCTCGGCGGTCTGGTCCAGGATGGTCGTGACCCCCCACACGTAGTCCATCGCCTCGGACTCGCTGACGTTCTCGCAAGTCCTGCCGATGATGAGCCCGATCTCAGCCTCGGACGTGGTGCGCTCACTCTGCGCCGGAATCACGATCGGCTCATCCGGGCCGATGATCGTGTGGTCGCACTTCACGAAGGACGCCGGCTGGTCGGGCGCCGACTCGCTCAGGTCCGCTGCGTGATCGCCGTAGTTCAGACCGATGCCCCAGATCTTCCGGGGGGATCGGTACGGCGCGGTGAACCGCACCTCGTCCACGCGTGTGAAGGCGAGGTCGGGGGCGTTCTTGACACGCTCACGCAGCCGCGCGAGGTGGTCTCCTGCGATCACGTCCATGATGGTCGTGACCGCCAGCTCGGGGTCTATCTCCCGGATTGCTGCGACGCCGCGGTCGCTCACGACAACGGGGATCTCTCCTTCCGCAGCGGTGATGGTCGCCAGGTGCTCGGTCACGAAAGCCCGTCCTTCGGTCGAATGGTGAGGTAGGGGGTGGGGGAGTTGGTTTAACTCGTTCCCGGGGGCACGTTCCCGCGCTGCGTGTGTGAGGAGAGGACAAGCGACATCACGTGGAGGATGTGGTCGGCGTTGTTCCGGGCTGCCCGGTCGGCGTCGCCAGCCAGAACGGCGGATGCCGTCGCGATGTGCTCCGAGGCGCAGGAGATGGAGTCACCGGTCGAGGGAGTGTCGCGTTCTCGGAGTACAGCGGTCAGCACCAGGGCGTTGTCGACCGCGCGCTGGAGGATCTCGTTCCCGCAGAACTCGGCGATGATGTGGTGGAAGACGCGATCCTCGGCGCGGAACTGGGCGGAGTCGCCGGACTCTGCCGCGCGCAGGGATGAGGTGGCGACCTCGTGGAGCCTCTCCCGTTGGGCGCTGGTAGCCCGATGTGCGGTGAACCAGGCTGCCGAGCTCTCCAGCCCCGCCCGGTGCTCGTAGGCGTCGCGAATGGCGCGGACCGAGGCGCTGATGACGCGCAGCCCCTTCGGGGCAGCCTCGACCAGGCCCACGTGCCGCAAGCGGAGAAGCGCCTCGCGCACGGGGGTCTTGCTGACATTCAGCTCGGCCGCGAGCTTGGCCTCGCTCACACGACGCCCAGGTGGGAGTGCCTGACTTACGATGCTGTCGCGGATGGCCTCGAAGACCCGATCTGTCAGATTGTCGACGCGTGCGTCGAGGGGTGCGAGCATACCGTTGCCGGACCCCACCGCGGAGTCTGCGGCGGCTGGGCGATGGTGCAGCTCCACCATGTTCAGCGTGCCCGCAGTGCGTGGCTGATTCGGTTCCATCGTCCCCCTTCCTTGGACAGTGGAATACGGTATATGGTCCTCACCGCGTAAGCAACCGCCCGAGGCGGGACTCCGTAGCGGATGAAGTCCTTGGGATATGTCGTATACCGAGGGAGAGCTGATGAAGCCCGAGTCGCACCCGGCCTTCGAGAGCCTGGATCGACTGGCCACGATCGAGATGCGTCCGCCGACGAGCCCGGCCGGCATCGTGAGCCCGTTCTACACGCTGGCGCGGGGTGAGCGGTCGGAGCCGATCAGCCTTGCGATCGCGCGCTCTCTGCTGCGTCGACAGGGTGAAAAGGCGTTGATCGTCACGGGTCTGGTCGAGGAAGGCCGGTTCCCGCAGGGGGAGGTGGACGGCCCCATCGGCTCTCTGGCACTCGCGCGCACGCTCGCCGGTCTTGGTAGCGAGGTGACCATCGTCATCGACCCAGAGGCCGTCGGCCCGGTGGAGAAGCTGGTCGACGCTGCGGGCCTGGATGGCGTGACCTTGATGGAGTCCCGATTCTCCAGCGCGGCCGAGGCCCGGGAGTTCGCGGCGCAGTTCGGCGTCGTCGCCGCCATCGAGAAGCTGGGGCAGAACTCTGTTGGCGGCCGTCATCTGATCTGGGGCACGCCGGTCACCGCCGGTGATCTGTTTGCCGACGACTACCTTCGCGCCGCCACGGACAACGGTGCTCTGACGCTGGCCGTGGGAGACAACGGCAACGAGATCGGGTTCGGCAACATTGCCGCCGAGTCCGAGGCGCTGACTCCGCGAGGCGTCAGCGTTGAGGGCGGATTCTTCGCGTCCACGACGGTGGATCATCTGCTGCCTGCATCCGTGTCGAATTTGGGCTGCTACGTCATCACCGGTGCGGTGGCCATCCTGGCTCGACGCGCAAACCTGGCAGTCACCGGGGATCTGGTGCGCGAGTGGACCGAGCTGGGGCTGCGCGCAGGTCTACGCAGCGGCGGCGTTGACGATCCCGCGTTCCAAGGCGACGACGGGATCCCACTGCGTTTCGTCGCCGCGCATGCCGAGCTGATCTCCGGAATCGTTCACCAGAGCCTGCTCGGCGACCCCTGGGTGGCAGACCAGTGACGGCCACCCGTAGCGGGCAACCCTCGGTTGCCAGCCTTCGTCATCATCGCCGGGAAGGGGAAGTCATCGATGGAGTTCGTTGATCTGCAGCACGCGGAGCCCATCGAGGCATGGCGTGCCAACCGCGCGAATGCGTGGGCGAGGCCCACGTCCGGGATCTGTCATGGATTCGTGCAGGCCAACCTCGTGATGCTGCCCCAGGATGACGCGTTCGACTTCATGCGGTTCGCCCAGCGGAACCCCAAGCCGTGCCCGATCCTCGAGGTCACCGACGCGGGAGATCCGGAGCCGAAGCTGACCGCCCCTGGTGCTGACCTCCGCACCGACCTGCCCAAATACAGCGTGTACCGGGAAGGGGCGCTGGTGGAGGAGCGCAGTGACGTCGTTGACCTGTGGACCGACGACATGGTCGCGTTCCTGCTTGGCTGCAGCTTCTCCTTCGAGCACTTGCTGCTCGATGCCGGACTCCCGATCCGGCACATCGACCAGGGGATCAACGGCCCGGTTTACCTCAGCAACCGTGAGTGTGTGCCCGCAGGCCAGTTCCGGGGGAAGCTAGTGGTTTCAATGCGTCCCATGCCCCCGGACCGGGTGGCGGAGGCTGTCACCATCACGCATGCGCATCCCGAGGTGCACGGGGGCCCCGTGCACATCGGCTCCCCTGAGAAGTTGGGCATCGACAACGTTGATGAACCTGACTGGGGTGAACGAGTGCGTATGGAGCCGGGCGACGTGCCGGTGTTCTGGGCCTGCGGCGTGACCCCGCAGCAGGCGGCGATCGAGGCGAAGACCGAGCTAATGATCACGCACTCGACGGGTCACATGTTCGTGACCGGAATGCGGATCGACTCCGAGTGAGGCGGGGCCCCGGGGTGGTGCCGTCCACCCGGGCCCCGCCTCATCAGGCGCCGCCCTAGGGCTGCGCCAGTGCGGTGTGGGCCGCAAGGACCAGGGACATCACGTGCAGAACGTGGTCGCCGGCCTCCTTCTGGGCCTCGTCTGCCGCGCCGGCCAGGATGTGCTGGGCGATCGCAATGTGCTCATGGGCGCAGGACACCGAGTCGCCCGTCGAGGGCACGTCGCGTTCTCGTAGCACGGTGGTGAGCGTCAGCGTGTCCTCGACAGCGCGGATCAGCACGTCGTTGTCGGCGGCCGTGGCGATGAGACGGTGAAAGGCTCGGTCCGACGCCCGGAACCCCAGTGCGTTCCCTGCTGTCGCGGCGTCGAGCGAGGTCCGCGCAAGCTTCATCAGTTCCTCGCGCTGCGCGTTGTCGGCCCGGTGCGCGGCGTAGTACGCCGCCGTTCGCTCGATGCCGGCGCGGAACTCGTAGGCGTTGCGGATCGCGTGGACCGAAGGCGTGACCACACGCAGTCCACGCTCGAAAGACTTGACGAGACCGATGTGGCGCAGTCTCAGAAGTCCCTCGCGCACAGGCGTCTTGCTGACGTTGAGCTGGCTCGCGATGCGCTGCTCGCTCACCCTGCTGCCCGGCGGGAGGGTCTGGTCGACGATGGCTTCACGGATGGAGTCGAAGACCAGATCTGTCAGGTTCTCATTCCGGGGCTCGAGGGGGTTCAGGCCGGTCACGACGCGAATCCTAGCCGATCTCATATTCGACGACGGTCATGGGTTTCGCCGAGCAAAACTCGATCACGGCCCCGGAAAGTAAGCCGCGAGCCCTTGACCGCATATGAGATACGGAATACGGTCCTCGCGTAACGCAGTGCCAGTTGTGATCAGAGGCCCCGTCGCATCTCTGTGGCGGCAACCGAAAGATGGAACATGCGTTTCGAACCGATCAGCCCGGATCTGCCCGAGGTCGCCGACGTTCTCGTCATCGGTGCCGGCGCCTCAGGTGCCGTGGTCGTGAGCGAGCTCGCCCGCCGCGGCTTCTCTACCGTCTGTCTCGAGCAAGGTGGTTGGACCCCGCGCAGCGAGTTCCTCGGCGCGAGCGCAGGGTGGGAGCTGGGCTCGCAGCAAACCTGGCACCCCAATCCTAACGTGCGACAGGGTGTGTCCGACTATCCAATCGACGTCTCGCAGTCGGACGTCAATCCGCTGATGTACAGCGGCGTCGGCGGCAGCACGATCCTGTACGGAGCGCACTGGACCCGGGCGACGCCGTCGGACTTCCGGGTCTACACGCTGGACGGGGTCGCTGATGACTGGCCGCTCACCTACGAGGAGCTCGCCCCGTTCTACGAGCGGATCGACGACGTCATGGGGATCTCCGGCCTATCCGACGACCCTGCGTACCCGGATGGTGTCCGGTACCCGTTGCCGCCCCTGCCCCTGGGGAGGGTGGGGATGGTCGCCGCGCGCGGTATGGACAAGCTGGGCTGGCACTGGTGGCCCGCGACCAATGCGATCGCATCCCGGCGGTACCGCGGCCGCGAGTCGTGCGTGCGTCGGGGGACGTGTCAGACGGGTTGTCCCGAGGGGGCCAAGGCGACCACGGACATCACACACTGGCCGGACGCCATAGCGGACGGGGCGCGTCTGGTGACGGGGGCGCGCGTCCGGGAGCTGACGACCGATGCGAACGGGCTGGTGGACTCGGCCATCTACATCGACCGCGACGGACGTGAGCGCCGCCAGCGGGCCCACGTCGTCGTGCTGGCGGCCAACGGCATCGGGACGCCGCGGCTCTTGCAGCTGTCCACCTCGGCGCGTCACCCGAACGGACTGGCGAACTCGTCGGGCCAGGTGGGCAAGCGCCTCATGATCCATCCCTACGCCAGCGTCGATGGTCTTTACGCGGAGCCGCTCGAGGCGTGGCTCGGGCCGGCAGGTCAGACGATCATCTCGATGGAGTTCTACGAGACGGACAAGTCTCGTGGCTTCGTGCGGGGCGGCAAATGGCATGCGATGCCTACCGGGGGGCCCCAGGGGCACCGCTCGGCCTACGCCGGTCGTCCCCCGGCCGACCAGTGGGGCACCAACTTCCACCACAGAATCAGCGAGGTCGGGCGCTCGTTCGAGTGGGGCGTCATCGCGGAGGATCTCCCTGCCGAGAGCAACCAGGTGCTGCTGGCCAACAACCTGACGGACACGGACGGTATCCCGGCCCCCAAGGTGATCTACAAGACCTCGGAGGACACCAGCGCGAAGCTGGCGTTCCATGTCAATCGGATGCGGGAGGCACACCTGGCCTCCGGGGCAATCTCCACCAGCGAGACCTCGCTGATGCGTGACTCCGGATACCACCTGCTCGGTACGGCCAGGATGGGCGATGACCCGGCCAGCAGTGTCGTCGACTCCTACGGCCAGAGCCACGACGTCCCGAACCTCTACATCCTGGACGGCAGCACGTTCGTCACGTCGTTCGGAGTCAATCCCACCAACACGATCATGGCGCTCGCCCTACGGGGAGTGGAGCACATGATCAAGAACAGGGCGCAGCAGAAGGTGGCGACGCACGTATGACCGAGTGGTTCGAGCTCCACGTAGCACGCCCAGAGATTGTTCCCCTCTCAGCCGACCAGGAGAAGCGTCTGCGGGACCTGGTCGACGTGATGATTCCGGCGAACGGCTCGTTCCCCTCGGGCTCGTCGGTCGTGCTCGACGACGAACGACTCGCGCAGGCCCTGGCCTACCGCCCGGATCTCGCCGAGCCGTTGTGCAGAATCCTGGACCGGGTGGACGATGAGCTCCTCGGCTCGAATCCTGAGCAGGCTCTCGCGGACCTTGCGCGGGACTCGGCGCCTGACTTCGACTCCTTCGGCAAGCTCGTCGCTGGCGCGTACCTCATGTCGCCGGTCGTCAAGAAGACGATTGGCTACCCCGGCCAGGAGGCGCAGACTTTGGCCGATGACACCGGGCAGTACCTAGACATGTTGATGCGCGTCGCTGAACGCGGCCCACGGTTCCGGCCCACATCCACGGGCTAGGCAACACGCTGCACTTGTCCGACAGGTCGTTCGAGTGTGTGCACCCATCGCGCCGACGTAGGTGTGCGGCGCGGCTTCCTCGGTCTCGTGGCTCCACGGAGTCTCGACAACATCCCCAAACTGCCGCACTTTTATCCCGAAAGGCACGCTTCATGGGTAAGCACTTGTTCACCACGACTCAGGACACCACGGCTACGCGCTACGGCGGGGTCGGCACTGGCACCATGCTGGGTCGCCGTGGTTTCCTCGGGCTGTCCGCCGCCGCTGCGCTCGGTGCCGGCGGTCTGCTTGCTGGCTGCGGACAGCTCGGGAGCGCCGCAGGGCCGGGCAATGGTTCCAAGAAACTTGGATTCGCGCTCTCCACGTTCACCGTCCCCCGGTACGTCAAGGTCGATCTGCCCAACTTCACCAACGCGGCGAGCGCGCAGGGTTATGAGGTCATCAGCCAGCAGGCCGACAGCAACGTCGACAAGCAGCTCGAGAACGTGACGAACCTGCTCAGCCAGAACATCGCCGCTCTCTGCCTGATGGCCGTGGACGCTGAGGCCGGGGTAGCCCTGGTAAGGAAGGCCAAGGCGGCCAACGTTCCCATCCTCGCGTATAACCAGGCCATCCCGTCCAAGGACCTCGGCGGCTATGTGTCGCGCGACAACGTCCAGGCCGGCCGTGACATGGTCGCGGCGGCGGACAAGTTCCTCGGTGGGCTCAACGGGAACTTCATCATCTGCTCAGGTCAGCCGGGTGACCAGGTCGCCGTCGACATCACCCAGGGCTACATGGAGGCGCTAAAGCCCGCCCTCGACTCGGGCAAGGTCAAAATCGTGAGCCAGAAATTCCACGCCGGTTGGGATCCCGAGTCGGCGCGCAAGCAGGTCGAGGACTCGCTGACGGCCGCGCACAACGACGTGGTTGCGGTGCTGTGCAACAACGACGGCTTGGCCGGCGGTGCCATTCAGTCCCTGCGGGCCCAGGGGTTAGCCACGAAGGCCTTCGTCTCGGGGCTGGACGCCACCAGTGAAGCCTGCCGGGCGATCGTGCTCGGCGAGCAGCAGATGTCGGTGTTCACCCCGTACGACCAGATGGGCCGACGCGCCGCTGAGCTGTCCGTGAAGCTGGCCAAGGGGGAGAACATCGCCGAGGGTAAAACCTACGACCTGGGCGGTGGCCAGGTTCCGTGGTTCCCGATGGACAGTCGAATCATCACGAAGGAAAACGTCGTGGAGCACGTCAAGCAGTATTCGCCGGCCTACGTCGACGCAAAGGTCGCCTTCGGCAACATCCCGGCCTCGCAGCTGCCCCCTGGTGCCGCCGAACTGGTCAAGTAGCTCACTTCAACAGTCAACAGTTGAGGATCTCCATTATGTCTACCTCAGTCGACGAACCCGCGACCGCGGCGGGAGCACCGGTCACGGTGCGCAAGGACCCGCGGAAGTTGCTGACGTACTCGCGCGAGGCCGAGTCCACCACCTGGCGCCTGCTCGCCCTCGTAGCGGTCATCGCGCTGGTCTGGGTGGTGTTCCAGCAGGTCACCGGTGGGGTCTTCGTAACTCCGCGCAACCTCACCAACCTGTCGGTGCAGGTGAGCGTCACGGCGCTCGTAGCCCTCGGTGTGACGTGGCTGCTGGTCGCCCGGCAGATCGACCTCTCGAGCGGGGCGCTGATCGCGCTGATCGCGGTAATGATCGCCCAGTCGGAAGTCATCCACGGCTGGGGGTTCGGGGTCACGGTCGCCGTCGCGATCGGGATCGGCCTTTTCTCCGGACTCGTCAACGGCGTCCTGGTCACCGCGGTCGGTATTCCCGCGTTCATCGCCACGCTGGGTGCCTTCAGCTACCTCCGGGGCGCGGGCTACCTGATCTCCGACGGCAGCACTGTCTCCGGCCTCGGATCGACGATGTTCACTCTCGGCAACGGTGGGCTCAGCCCGTTGCCGAGCGTGATCCTCATCTTCGTCCTGGCGGCAGCCGTGCTGGTATACCGCGGACGTCGCATGATCGCGGACGTGCGCAGAAGCGGATTTCGTGCGTCGCAACTGCTGTCCCTGGTGGCGATCTGCTTGGGCGCCTTCTTGGCACTGTGGGCGTTCGGTCTCTATCAGGGCATCCCCTACCCTGTGCTCCTCGTGCTGGTGGCCGTCGCCGTAGCGTCGTTCGTGGCCAGTCAGACCCGCTTCGGCCGACACATCTACGCCGTTGGCGGCAACCCCGAAGCTGCTCGCCGCACGGGCATCAAGACGAAGCGCATCCTCGTGGTCCTCTTCGTGGTCGCCGGCCTGCTGACGTCGATCGGAGCGCTGATCCAGGCTGCGCGACTGGACGCGGGTCCACCCTCGACGGCCGAGCTCATGGAGATGGCGGCCATCAGCGCCGCGGTGATCGGAGGCACGAGCCTTTTCGGCGGCCGCGGAACCATCGGTGGCACGATGCTCGGCGCCTTCCTCACGGGAAGCATCGCCAACGGACTGAGCCTCGCCGGAGTCAATACGTTCTGGCAGCTCGTGGCGACAGGGTTGTTGCTGGTCGCGGCAGTTGCCACGGACCGTCGCACGCGCAAGGAGGGACTCCTGTGAGCACCAACGTTATCGAGGCCATCAACCTGCAGAAGAAGTACGGCGACGTCACGGCTCTCCGCAACGCAACTTTCCACATCGGTGAACGGGAGATCGTCGGGTTCGCCGGTGACAACGGTGCTGGCAAGTCCACCCTGATGAAGCTCGTCGCCGGGAGTATCGGCCACACCGCTGGTCAGCTGTTGTTCGCCGGCAAGGAGCGACAGGCGACCAGCCCCGAGCAGGCGCGTCGTGACGGGATCGAGATCGTCTACCAGGACCTGGCGCTCTGTGACAACCTGAACGTCTACGAGAACATCTACCTCGGCCGCGAGCTCGTGTCGTCAGTGGGCGGCATCCGTGTACTCAAGCACTCGGCCATGCGCCGGGGAGCGCACGAGTTGCTGGAGAGGCTCGGCATCGAGCTGACCTCCATGCTGGACCCGGTGAGCACGCTTTCGGGCGGCCAGCGTCAGATGGTCGCCATCTGTCGTGCGACAGCGTTCCAACCCAAGCTCATCGTCATGGACGAGCCGACCGCCGCGCTCTCCGTCGGCGCCGGACAGCCGCTGCTGGAGCTGATCAGACGGCTTCCGGGCGAGGGAACGGCAGTGATGCTGGTCAGCCACCGGTTGTCGGACGTGCTGACCACCTGCTCGCGGGTGTACGTAGTGCGCCACGGCGAGGTCACGACCTGTGTGGAGTCGGCGACCACCAGCGAGGCCACGTTGCTGCAGCTCATGGAGGGACACCCGGACCAGGAAGCCGGGCGACCGCAGGGCTCCGGCAAGAGCATCACCGAAAGCGGCCCTGCTCTTCCGGCCAGGTCATGAGCACGGACTGTCGACGACCGGTTGCACGCAGGCGACAACGGCATGAGTGAACAGAACGGGACGACGAGAATGCAGCTCGATAGCAAGGTCGCCGTTGTCACAGGGGCGGCTTCGGGAATCGGTCATGCCGTGGCCGAGCTGTTCCTCGGGGAAGGCGCCCGGGTGGTGCTCGCGGACTCCAATGTTGCGGGCCTCCACGACGCCACCGAACGACTTAGGGGGCTCGGCTGGGAGACGCTCTCCGCGAAGCCCACGAATGTCGCCGACGCGGACGATATGGCGGCCCTCTTCGCCCACGCCACGCAGGAGTTCGGCGGATTGGACGTGATCGTCAACAATGCCGGGGTTCAGCGGTCCGGACCCATCGAGACCTACGACGACGCCATGTGGGACCTGATGATGGGCGTCAATCCGCGGTCGTGTTACCTGGCTGCGAAGCACGGCGTTCCTGCGTTGCGAGCACGGGGCGGGGGCGCGATCGTCAACGTCGCCTCGCTTGCGGCGCTTAATGGTGGCCCCGGCCAGAGCGGCTACGCGGCGTCCAAGGGCGCCATCGTGGCCCTGTCGAGGTCGTTGGCGAACGAGCTGGCACCCGAGAACATCCGGGTCAACGCGCTCTGCCCGGGATGGGTCGACACACCGTTCAACCAACCTGCCATCGACTTCATGGGTGGGGACGAGCGCCTCGCCGAGGTCGTTCGCACAGGCGTGCCTATGCAGCGCATGTCGACGCCCGAGGAGATCGCCAAGTCCGTTCTCTTTCTGGCCTCGGACGCGTCGTCGTACATGACGGGTGAGGCGCTCGTCGTCGCGGGTGGTGCGAGATGAGCGAAGATCTCCTGTCGACCACCGTCGAGACGGCCACCCTGGCAGGTGCTCAACGCGGGATAACGGCAGCTATGGCGCGTGCCCGCGCTTTGGGCATCGCCGTGACCGTGGCGGTGGTCGACCGCGGCGGACACCTTCTGGCCCTGGCACGTGACGAGACTGCGAATTTGGTCAGTCTCGACCTGGCGATCGGAAAGGCCCACACGGCGCTGGTGATGCAGTCGGATACTCGTGGCATCGCCGGCCTTGTCGCACCCGGTCAGGAGCTCTACCACCTCGATCTCGCGCTGAGTGGCCGACCGCTAGTGGCGTTTGCCGGGGGGCTGCCCGTAGGCGCGCCCGCGATCGGAGCCGTCGGGGTATCGGGCGGACGCCCAGAGCAGGACGAAAAGATCGCATCGGCCGCAGTCGCGGCCTGGGTGGCTTGACTCGTCGACCGAGCCGGTCGACATCGACCGTGTCACGTTGAGCGGGGTATCGAGGTTCGCGAAGGTGTTCGCAAAAGCACTTCGCTTGTCGCCGTCAGGCAGGCAGCAATTTCGGCGATTGGCGTCGGCCTAGGGCTTAGGGCTCCGGCCCGTTCGCGAGACATGAGCCGCTCAACTCCCACACCTAAGTCGATCTCGCCTATCTGCATTGGGCCATGAATGGGAGACCCACCACCCGCCCCACCTTTTTGAAGGTGGCCGCAAATGATGCTTGGGAAGCTGCAAGGAAGACGAAATGAACATTGTCGTGTGTGTGAAATACGTGCCGGACGCCGCGGCCGACCAGAAGTTTGAGGACGACAACACCGTAGACCGTATTGGTGTCGACGGGCTGCTGTCGGAGCTCGACGAGTACGCCGTGGAGCAGGCGCTCCAGATCAAGGAGACCGGAGACGACCCTGATAGCACCGTTGTGACGGTGCTATCAATGGGTCCGGAGCAGGCGACCGTCGCGGTGCGCAAAGCGCTGCAGATGGGCGCCGACAAGGGCGTGCACGTCGTGGACGACGCGCTCGCCGGCTCGGACGCGCTGGCGACCTCTCTGGTGCTGGCCGAAGCGATCAAGAAGCTCGGTGCGGGCCCTGGCTGGGACCTGGTTGTCTGTGGGATGGAGTCGACGGACGGCGGCATGGGTGTTATCCCGGCGATGCTGTCGGAGCGGCTCGGTGTGCCGGGTGTGACGCTCGGCTCCGAGATCACAGTGTCGTCGAAGGAGGGCGGCGCGGTCGTGCGGATCCGTCGCAACGGCGACGCCTCGACCGACACCATCGAGGGCACGCTGCCGCTGGTGCTGAGCGTGACCGACCAGTCCTGCGAGGTCCGCTACCCGTCGTTCAAGGGGATCATGGCCGCCAAGAAGAAGCCGGTGGAGACGTGGTCGCTGGGCGACCTGGGGGTCGGCCCAGGCCAGGTCGGTTCAGGCGCTGCGTGGTCGGTGGTGGAGTCGGCCATTCCCCGTCCGGCGCGCACCGCAGGCGAGATCGTGACCGACGGAGACGGCTCTGGCGCGAAGGCGCTGGTCGACTTTCTCGCGTCGAAGAAGTTCATCTGACCCGCGGCTGACAGTGCCGACTGAGAGGTAATCAGACATGCCCGAGGTACTCGTACTCATTGAACGCGTCGAGGTCGATGGTGTGCGGGAGGTGACCAAGCCGTCGCTGGAACTGCTCACCATCGCCCGTCGGCTCGGTGATCCGTCGGCCGTTGTGATCGGCTCTCCTGACGCCGATGTCGCCGGGACGCTGAAAAAGTACGGCGCCGCGAAGATCTACTCGGTGTCCACTGGTGAGGGAGCCGAAGACGCGGGCGTTTCCGGCTACCTGGTGGCTCCCGAAGCAGAGGTGCTCGCCCAGCTAATCGAGAAGACCTCGCCCGCCGCCGTGCTGGTCGTCTCGACCGGGAGGGGCAAAGAGATCGCAGGCAGGCTCGCGGTCAAGACCGAATCCGGCCTGATCACCGACGCCGTGGACGTCACTGCTGCTGACGGGACACCGACCACGAAGCAGTCGGTGTTCGCCGGAAGTTTCGTCGTGCAGGCCAGGGTCACCAAGGGCACGCCGATCATTACCGTGAAGCCGAATTCGGTGACACCGGAGGAGGTCGACGGCGCCGGTTCTGATGTCGCCGAGGAGGCGTTCGCGGTGACGATCTCCGACGCCGCAAAGGGCGCAAAGGTGACCGGGGCGGAGCCGCGCAAGGCGTCGGGGCGTCCGGAACTGACCGAGGCCGCGATCGTGGTCTCCGGTGGTCGTGGCACGGGCGGCGACTTCGAGCCGATCCAGGCGTTCGCGGACTCGCTCGGTGCCGCGGTCGGCGCCTCGCGTGCGGCGGTGGACTCGGGCTGGTACCCGCATTCGTTCCAGGTGGGTCAGACCGGCAAGACGGTCTCGCCGCAGCTGTACGTCGCCAACGGCATCTCTGGGGCGATCCAGCACCGCGCCGGAATGCAGACGTCGAAGACGATCGTCGCGGTGAACACGGACGAGGAGGCGCCGATCTTCGAGCTCGTCGACTTCGGCGTCGTAGGCGACCTGCACACCGTGCTCCCGGCCGCCACAGATGCCATCAACCGAGGACGATGACATGCCGTCACCGCTGCTTCCGAATCCCGGTCGACGGCCAGGCGGTCTGGGCCCAGCGGCGTGACCTCAGCCTCTCGACTATGGCGGTCACCGACGAACTGCTCGCCCGCCACGGCGACCGAGTGACTGTCGTGGTCCACACCGAGCGTTTCGCGGCGACCGACAAGGGAAAACTGGTCAACAACGAGCACACGCTGCACTGCAAGCGCTCGGGTAAGACCGTGCACGTCCCAGCCGAGAAGTCGTTCCTGGCCGCGCTGCGCGACTCCGGCATTTAACATCGAGAGCAACTGTGCCACGGGACTCTGCGGCACGTGTGAGGTCGGTGTGCTCGAAGGCGTTCCCGAGCACACCGACGACATCCTCTCGGGCCCGGCACGACAACGCACCGACGTCATGTAGGTGTGCGTTTCGCGTGCTAGCAACGAGGATTTGGTTCTCGACGTCTAGTCCGGCCTGTCGCGTACGGCTATGCGCATCACGGAAGGCAGCAATAAGTACCGCCGAAGCAGCATTCGCCACGGACCTGGCCCAGCAAACCGCGGCCGACCGCTACGCGCCGATCGACCGTACCCGCATGCGCGCGCTCATCGGATACCCGGAGGGCCGCGCGCTGACCAAGAAGGCCGGCCAGTTGGGCGAGCTCGAGATCCGCTTCATCGCCCACTCCCCGTTCATGACCCACCTATGATCGCGAGGGCCGCACCGACTGTTCCCCTCGCGGCGACGCCCCCGGATTCGTCAAGATACTGGACCCCAACACGTGAGTCTGCGGAAGAGTCATGACGGGTCCGGGAAAGCGCCTTCGAGCCTCAGATCGTGAAGAAACGCCAGCGCCGATTGTCCGATGTGGACGAGTGCATGGCTGCTGGCAGGCCGACGCCCTTCCCCAGGCGGGTGGCACCGGCCGCCCGCTTCCTGGTCAGCTGGCGGCCGGTGCCATTCCAGATTAGATGCGTTTTGGCCCCTGCCAGGGTCCGTTGTTCGTCTCCCAGGCCACGTACAGATGGCCGTCCTTGCCCATCGCCATCGCGGTGAGTTGTTTCTCGTTTTGCCAAGCCAGTCCTATGCCGGATCCGGGTTCAAAAAGGGCGCCTCCCAAAGCTACTGGCCCCTGCCAGGGATCGTCGCCGACTTGCCATGCGTAATACATTTTCCCGTCGTTCCCGATAGCCACGGCTGTGAGCTGCTGGGGGCTCTGATTTTCCGCAGCGACTCCCGCGTTTGTGGGAAACTGTTTCTCGTGTCCGAAGGCTACGACTGGTTTCTGCCAGGTCTTGTTATCGGTTTCCCATGTGTAGTACATGCGCCCGTCTTGTCCTACCGCGAGGGCCGTCAATTTTTTGTCGTTCCGTTCTTTAACCGCTACGCCTGACCCCACGGCCAGGGTGTTGTTATCTCCGAACGCATATGGCCCGTCCCAGGACGAGGACCCTTTGGCGGGTTCCAATGCGAACCACATGCGTCCGTCTTCTCCTACGGCCAGAGCTGTCGCCTGGTTTGTCCAGCTCTGCCTGGCGATTCCGACTGGCGAACCTTCGCTGAAGACTGCGTCACCAAAGGGGACCGGGCCTTGCCAGCCGTCCTCGGTCTCCCAGGCCACACACATGCGTTTGTCATGGCCGATGGCCACTGCCGCCACTTGCCCGTCGCGCAGTTTGCCGAGGGCGACCGGTGCCCCATTAGGTGGCAGCACACCTGCGGTACCTTGTGGATCAGGCCCATGCCACGTACCGTTCTTTTCCACCCAGGCTACGTAAAGCTGACCGTTCTTGCCTCCAGCTGCGGCCGTAAGTTGATCGTCATTCTGTCTATCCATTGCTATGTCGGGAGGGGCGGAGAATACAGGATCTCCGAAGGGGTAATCCGGCTGCCAGTTGCCGTCGTCGACCTCCCAGGTCACATGGATGCGTTTGTCATCTTCGATAATAACTGCCGTGAGCTGATTGGGATCCTGTTTGGCCAATGCTACGCCGGGCTTACGTGTCATGACAATCCTCCCCTAACATTAGGAGTCGTTAACCGTGCAAGGATGCCGACGCCGGGTGCAAGTGCCCGGCTATCGTGTCGACCCGCTAAATGATTCACCAATCAAGGAACTACCGCTCCTGGGTCGGCTCTTGAATACGTGCACACCCCTCAGATCCGGTTGTCTGCTTTCGTGTTCGTGGTCGGATGACGCGCGAGGTAATGGATGGTTTAGGTTTTTCCGCGTTGTTTGGGGCGCCCCCAATCATGGGTTGGAGATCCCTATCGTACCGGTCGTCCCCTTTCTTCCCGCTGCGTGGCAACGGCGGCTCCATTGCTCTTGCGGCAGGCGGAAAATCCTATAACCCCTAAGGGTTAGACCCCGCGCTTCCGGGTACAAACCGACGGTCTCATGGACTGGCAGGCTCTCGTATTCGCCGACCATCTCATAGACCCTCCTTAACGAGCAACCTGGCGGGCTACGTCTCTCTATGCTCGGATGACTCAGGCGATAGGTAAATAGATCTAGTGGTTTAGAAGGTGTTCAGCGAGCAGCATTAGCCAACATCCACCCGCCGGTCGGTCCTCCCCGCTCCAGCACATCTCGTCGGTCTGGTGCACCGCGACTTCGCGGGCCAGCTCGGCCGTCGGATCAGTCATTCAGATCAACGCCGCTCGGTGAGGCGGTCGAGTGGGCTTCGCCGGTCAGCGCCTAGCTCATGGCGACCGCTGGGTTGGCGCGTTCTCGGTTCCGACGAGGATCTGGCCTGCTTGAGTTCAGATGACGCTGACTTCCCAAGCTCCGACCCGATGCTGCCGAACAAAAGTGGGCGCCCACTCGTACGGTAGGGGCATCGCCGACGTCACGCCAGCTCGACCCCGCAGAACGACGCCGCGGAGACGGCCACCTTCATGAGCGTCTTCGGCGACCGCGCGCGGGAGATCCCGTTGATTTCACAGAAGAACGTCGTCGGCCACGTGCTGGGCGCCTCGAACCTGCTGGAGGTCCCGGCCCGGTCGGGGTGATCGAACAGGGCCTGCTGCCACCGGCGGCCGGGACCACGGCCGAGACCCTGGGGTTGCCGGTGAAACTGGTACCGGACCGCCCACTCGCCTACCGGCCACGGTACGTACTCAAGACCAGCAGCGGTTTCGGTGGCCTGCACAGGGCGTGCGTGTTGAAGGTGCCGGCATGAGGGCCCCGGCCGAGGAGTTCGACGTCGTCGCCTCCACCAGGCTGCTGCCCGCTGAACCACAGTGGACCAAGGTGCCCGCGTGGTTGTGTTGGCGGATGGCTTGTCACTGCAGAGCGGCGGTGAACTGGGATGAGAGCCCGATCCAGTCGAGGCTCGTTTTGGTTTTGGGTGTGGGGAACACAGGTGTCATATTGTCCACATTGGACAATTTCTCCCGGGCGTACCGCCCCGGCCGTCGAGGTGGACGTCGTTCCACGGCTACCCCGCCCAGTACTGGGTACACCTGTGCACCACAAACCCATCGAATCGACCTTCGCTACCGTGCGGCACCGCAGCAAGGTCACCAAAGGGCCAGGCTCCCGCGCGGCCGGACTTGTTATGGCATTTAAAACTCATCGAGTCAGCCCAGACCCGCTGGCGCGCGGTCAACGCAGCCCAACTCGTCGCACTCGTCCGCGCGGATGCTCGCAATCACGCAACTGGCAAGCTCCTGAGTAGATATGCCTTATCGCGTTTTCGGGGCTCGCTTTGCGACCGCGAAGTAGGCAGTCCACGAGGCGAGTATCGACATGATTCCCGCCGGTATCGCAATGATCCAGATGGAGATCTTTGGTTCGCTCTCCATCAGTGGTGGAGCAATCAAACTTGCAATCATGCCAATGAGGCCAATGGTCGACAGTGTCACGGCTACTGTGCGCGCTCTGACCGCAGCCTTTCGGGCTCCGATCGCATCAATGTGATTATTTATGATCGTCTTGCGCGCCGACAGAACCACAGACGAAGAGAAACCAAGTCCGAGGCCGAAAACTACCCCGAGTCCGGCCAGTATGATTCCGGAACTGTCCTCGTTGGCTGCCAACAACATGCCGATACCCAGGAGTGCGAGTGAGATGAGAGGCGCTAGCAGGACATAGCCTATACCCGTTATCGCGTACAGGTTTCTCACCGCATCGCCCTGTTGATGCGGAAGTGGGTAGTAATTCGGTGCGTTTCTCACGGTTCTCCCGGTTTCGTCACTGGACTTGCCAGTCGGTGTCATCGCCGTCTGTCACGCTGGCGTCAGAAATATCGGTTGTCGAGCGCGGCCACTTTCCACCTGGGAAAGCGTCATTGTTGGCAAGCTGCTGGCGCATGCTCGCTTGCTGTGTCTTGATCGTGTTCAGGTAAGTGGCCAGGGCAGTGGCGAACGCGGCTACGGCGGCGATGACAACACCGGTTGCCGTCACAGCGGCTGCCACGCCCGGCAGAGCACCGACGGCGGTTGCGCACGCCAGGGCTGCTGCGATCATGGCTGAGACATAAGTTGCGAGTGCCGCTCCGAGTGCTACCCAGAACGCGATGATCGCTCCCGCTAACTCATTCAGCGAGGAGTCCAAGGCATCGGTTGCGGACTTGATCGCCTTGAGGGAATCCTGCTGGCTCGCGATGCTGTCTTTGTAGGCGGTGGCGGCGGTCCCGTCCCATTCATTGTCGGTTCGCAGTTGGTCGATCTTCAAGGAGGCAGATAGCTCACTCGTCTTCGCTCCGACCTGCTCGGTCCACGCCTTCGCGGCGTCCCACAACGCCCCGGGTGATCCCGGTTGGGTGAAGAAATCGGTGAGCTCCTTGAACAGTCGATCGATCAGCCGTGAAACTTCCTGGATGCCATCCTTGACTTTGCGCCAGACGAAGTCCGGCAGCCAGTCGGCGATGCTGTTGACATTGCTGACCATCTTCTCGAACTCGTCCTGAACGCGGTTCAGTAGTTCGTTTGACTTCCCGAATGCTGACTCGAACTGGGCCGCAGGTGCCGTCAAAGTCCCCCTCCTCAGTAAACGTTGTTCAACGCGTGTACGCCCGCCTCGTCCTCGCGCTGATAGGTGTCAGCGCACGCCCTGAGTGCGTCCGCAATGCTTGTGAAATTTTGCTCGGCTTCCGCCAGTAGTCCAGCGATCTTCTCCTGGATTTCGCGGTAGCCATCGGTGACTCCGATTTTGTCCGCGATGTAGGAGAATTGAGCGGAGTCGAGTTTCAGGTTCTCTGCGGCGCTTTTAGGATCTGAAACTGTCCCCGCGGCGTTGGCCCACACAGTCGCGTCAGAGCGAAGGGCTTCGAGCGCTACCTTGATTTCCGATTGAGACGGCGGTGAACTCATGTTCCAGCCTTCCGGTTCGATCCAGCATTCATGGAACCCGTCATTCTCGGATTAGCCCGAGCCTTCGCATGAGAAGGTTCGGATTGCTCGTGAGCTGGTGGAGGCGTCCGATGGAACGACCAAACGTCTCGGGGGACACCTGTGCGTCGCGAGACGCCGTCTGGGCTGCCTCGAGCGCGCTTAGCACCTCCGTGTTGATCTCAGCTGGCCGTGCTCCCGCGACCCAGTTGGCGTTGACCTCAACACCGGTTGGCTGGGCGTTTGCCATGCTCACGGTTACATTTCCCCCTGCGCTGTGCCCGGACACCGGCCGAGCAGCCGCTTTGCGCAACTGTTGCTCGTAGTCCGCCAGGTCGCGGTTGAAGTCCTCCAACAGCCCCAGGATCTCGGCAATCGTGTCTGCGGCGGCTTGGTGGGAAGAGGGCTCGGAAACTTCGGTGCCTGCTCCCTCCGTCGCTGACGGGTGCTGCTTGTGCGCGCTACTCGGCCCGCCGACCTGGGCACAGCTGGTCGCGCGTTGAACCAGTGCAGCGTTCCATGCCTGCAGCACCGCGTCATCGAAACTTCGAGGATCGATCGCACGACGCCACGAGCTGTCAACGTCGACCGCACGAACCAGCCCAGAGCCGTCCACGGTAATCCCGATCAAGCCCGTTTCATCGTGGCCCGTGTAGCAGGCATCGGAGTCGGCTTGCTGCCACTGCTGGCTAAGCTCGGCTACCGACGTCTGAAGGCCCGCGAACCCCGCCAGTTCGTGCGTGGCTTCGCCTTGTTCTTGGTAATCCGTCATTGGGTGTGTCCTCCCCAACGCCACTGCGGGCTAGTGCTCGTCTTGCTGCGGGGAGTTGGATCCGTCAATCACTCGCGGTGCGATGACCTGGCCGGTGTCAGGATCGACCTCGGGGTCGAACTCGAAGTGTTCGTCAGTGTCCTTGATGTACTTGCGCTCGTGTTCTTCGTCCTCGGCGTTTTGCCGGCGTTGCCGTTCCCCGGCAATGCCGCCGCCTGCGGCGCCACCACGCGTATTAGCAGAACCAGACACTCCTGCTCCGCCAGAGCCGCCAACGCCCGATGAACCCCCCGGCCCGAGAACTCCGCGACCGCCGGCGCCGGGACCGCGGCGACCGACCAAACTGCTGCCACCGCGGTTGTCGGCGCCAAAGCCCCCGACACCACGTCCCGTTCCAGTACCAGGTGATCCGCTTACCCCAGGGACGATTCCGATGCCGACACCAGGGCCACTCCCCACCGGCCCACCGCTAACGCCGCTACCTGCTGGAGGGGCGATGGGGGCCGGGTTGTTCGGGCTCACCCAGGCCGATCCTGATTCGGCAGGCGTACTGGTCTCATCCGACCGCGACCAACCGCCTTGGCTGCCTGGCGTGGTACCGCCGCTCCCGTCGTAGACGGGTGTCCGGGCGGAGTTTGACGCTGTGGAGCCGACACTCGAGTAGCCAGTGCTCGGGGCGACCGATTTCGGACGCCGCGTGTCGGCAACACCAACATCAGCCACGGACGCAGGCACGGGCGGATACGGCTGCAGGGACTGCACTGTGCTGTTGGACGAGGTCCGATATTCCGCGTAGTCCTCGCGCGCCTTCTGTTCGGCCTCGTTGTGCTTGTTCTCGTGGATTTGCTGGCCCGCGAGTTTCGCCCCGAGGTTGGTTGGTGCGAGGTCACTGAAGCCGAGATCAAGTGGCGGCACGTTGTGCGGTGCAGGCATTGAGTTCTTGGTGCGGCTGAAGTGCTCTCCCTGGCGCTCCACATCCTTGGCCAACGCCGCCGACAGCTCTTCCGACTGCTGCACCACATGCCGAAACGGCGAAGACTCCTGCGTCATCGCCTCGGACGCGCTTCCGCTCCACGACTGGTGACAGCGGCTGATTGCCCCTTGAACAAGCTCATCAACACGACGCAGTCGAGCGGTGAACGGACCAGCGAGGTTGCCCGCGGCGATCGACAACGACGACACTCCCATGCCGCCATTGAGCTCCCGGTGGATCTTCGGGTGATCGAACGCGGCCTGCGCTTGGCCTTCGATCTTCGTTGGTTGGCTGAACGGCCACACAGCGCTACCCCTCAGTTCTTGGCCGGAAGATTTGACAGCACCATGCTCGCCACCTGTTTCGCCACCGCACAGGTGTCCTGATGTTCCGGTCGATCGCTGTCACCTCGGTCCACGTTCAGCGAGAACACATCTTCTGACGTCGTAGACACGTAAATCCCGCAGCTATAAGTCAGAGGCTGGCTTGTCACCATCGGATAGCCGTCGATGACTTCATCCGGCGCTGTCTTGTGCACGGTTCGCAGCACACTCGTCAACCCCCGGTTCAGGGTTGTGGAAGGTGCCAGATTCACCCGGAGGCCGTCAGTTTTGGCACCCCAAGTGCAGGTGTCCTCGCCCCAGGCTGATGGACGATGAGTGGGCTTTCCACCAGTGCCAAGCTGGGCAAGCTGATCGGCTGTCAGGAGCTGGCAGGGGTCGCTCACCGCTTCGAGGTTCTTCGGGTTGGCGACCTGCGGCATGCCTGGATCGTTCGATGCCGCCTGTGAAATTGGCGCCGTGGTCTCGATCGGTGTGCCGTCGGTTTGCTGGGTGCAGCCAACAACTCCGAGGGCAACAACGGCGACGGCGGCGAAAGCGGGGGAGGTGCGCGCGTGGCTCATAGCTTCCCGATCTGGTTCTTGTCGTCGATGCGCTCGTACTCGCGCTGGGCAGCCTCGATCTTGTCGCGGAAATCCTTCACCCAGCGCCGCATTTCGTCGATCGTCTGAACGGCGGAGCCAGGCCCAGCGGTCAGGTGTTCGATGATCTTGTTGGTGGTGTCGACGCTCACCTCATCCTTGCCGGGCGGCGGGATGCTCCGGAATTGCTGAGCATCGTCAGATGCGAGCTGGAGTTCGTCGAGCGCCGCGTCGAGATCTGCCTTGACTGCATTGAGATCTTCCGGGGCGACTTCAAAGCTGCTTGCTGCCGCCTCGGCGCTGGAGACCATGATCAAAGGAATCTGGAACATCCCTGTCACAGGATTGAGGGCAACGGGCCGGGCGATACGTGCTTGCGTCGTCGGATCGTTCGGTGCGGTCATGACTCCCTCCATAAGGTTGGTGTTGTCCGGGGCTGGATGTCCCGGATGCCCAGGACGGCGGGTGTGGCTATGACTCCTTGCCGTTGGGTGGCTTCTTGGGCGTGGCCGCCTCGCCGTTCTGGACGCCCTGGCCGCTGATTGAAATCCGTGCGCGTGGTCGCTGTTTATCGAGCTGCAGGCGGGGTCGTCCACGGGGTTGAGCTGGGATGACGGGAGGACGGGCCCGGAGAAGGTCCGCAAGATCGTCTGGGCAGGGATCGATGTCGGCAAGCACACCCACCATGTGTTCGGAGTGCGGTCGTATCTGGCCGGACACCAGGCCCATACCCGCATCATTCCGTCCATTGTGGATAAGTCGTTGGCCCTGATCGCGCTCGCACGCCGCCTGGTTGACGTCATCCGGGCACTGCTGCGCGACGGCCGCACATTCCAGATCACACCGCCAAACCAGGCTCAAGCGGCTTGACACGATCATTGGCTCGCCGAAGTTCAGCGGCTCGTACCGTCATTGGGCACTCGCATCACTGCTGAGCTTCCCGGCGCGCTCGGAAAGTGTGCGGGCCACCAATCCTGGGTCGGCTGGGGCGGTCACCAGGAACTCACCGTGCAGGTATTGGAGGTACGAACCCTGGGTGGTCCCGGTGAGCAGCACGACGCTGTCAGGGGTTCGCAGCTTGCCGCGACTGTCTCGAACCGCAACCGAGAATTCCCCGTCGTGGACGCGTTCACCAGAGACCATGCGGGCGTAGTCGCGAGCATCGTCGCTGCGGACCTTGCGGACTCGTAGTTCACGGATCGTTGCGTTTACCTGCGCATCTTTCTGATGCGCCGCAGCCGATTTGCTTGCGCTCCTGGCGTCTTCGAGTCGAATGCTCACCGCCGAGCCACGCACGGGAGTGATCTCAGGCCACAGGCCCACCAGCGCGCTGTAGGCGGAGGTCGGCCACACGGGATCGATGCGGACCTCGCGCCCCTCAACCCGGGTCCGAACCGCCTGCTCACCAGAGATCGACACCAACCCACGGACATGCTGGCCATGCTGTGACGCGAACCGCGTATCGGCCTCAGCCGACGCGTAGGCCAGCAGCCTCATGGTGTCGGCAACCCACGGAATCGCCTGGCCGGCGCGGTCGATCCATCCTCGTGCTCGTGCCTTGTCCTGGGCACTTTCCCATTCGCCTAACGGATCGTCGGGCTCTCCGAGATCGGGAAAGTACTGGAGCAGTCGAGGCGGAGGGACCAGCCATTCGTCGCCGCTTACCTGGCGCGCGAGGCCTGCGCCGTACCAGAGCGGGCCGAACAGGCTGGCGTCGAACTCCAGCGCCTCAGACACGAGCTCCCCCAAGTGGTTATGCCGTGATCTTCGGTTGTGTCGTGATCTTGGACGGCCGAGCATATCCAGCAGGGTTCGCGTTATTGGGCGAGTCGGATGCGGAGCCCCGATCCGAGCGTGTGATCTCACTCGGATGGTTGAACCATCTTCTCTCGTCCGGCGCTCGGGTTCACCGTTCTGGATGCGCCAAATGCGAGCGCTGGGTTGTCCGGCTCAGCACTGGGCAGGCAGATCCAAGGCAGGCCGAGGAAGGCGTTTGAAAAGCTGCAGGGTGTGATTGTGAGAACCGGGCTTTGACGAGGCCATGAAACGTCACCGCGGCTTGCCACTGCGAGGGCTAAGCGAGAGCGGCAAGCTGCCCGCTGGCGAGCGACAACATCCCGGCCGCTACCGGTCACGCCGTCGGGCTTCTGGTCGTCTTCTACGTCGGCACTCCGCGTCTCCTGAAGCCCAAGCTGGGCGCAGAGGTTAGCGGAGTGGATCGGCCAAGTGGGTGTGGCTGGCGAATTGGGCCGTGCCGCAGGTGGTCTTCGGCCAGGGTCCGCCGGGAGTCAGCGGGACGGGATGAAAGGGTGTCATGGTCGTCGCACGCCAGACCGTGCTTCAGGAGCTGCTCGAAGGCTCCAAGCAGTATCAGGTTCCGCTCTATCAGCGGACGTACTCGTGGAGCAGGCGACACCTTGAGCGGCTTTGGGAAGATCTGGTCAAGCGCAATCACACCCGGATAACCACCGACCCTGGCGTGCCCGAACCGCGCGCCCTGCATCTTCTTGCCATACACCTGGCGCAGCAGCGAATCAATGTCCACAAAGGTCAGCTGATCCGCGTTGGCCTCGTCGGCCAGCACGCGGGCGACCCGGCCGGCGATCGAGGGCAGGCGTTCGCGTTCCCGGTGGAGCTGATCGGTCGGAGCTGATCGGTCGTGAACCGCTGCATGCGCTGGCCGATTAGGCGGCTGGATGGTGCCCGCTCTCAGGGGCGTGACCGGGAACATCGCCCGCGAAGTCCAAATTGCGCTATTTGAGTGTTTTGAGTCGACTCGCGTGTGAGCGTGTGTCAGAGTCGGGACGTGCTTGAGGGAGATCACCGCCCGCGAGGCGGTAGGTGCGACGCGCGAGAACACGCCTTGCGCAGGACCAGGGTTCGTGGCCTGGCCGACGGGGTATCCGTCGGCCGCGGCGTGCTCCCGCCGAAGATCCGCTGATGCCGGTGAAGTGACACCAGGCCCGGGCGCAGCGCGCCACCGCGAACTCTGCTCGTGATCCGACGAAATCCACCGCGCCCGGTCGCGCCGCGCGGCGACCGGTGCTGATCGACGCTGTCAGGCGCGGGCCACCCCCTTGCCGGTGAGGATTGCCGATGACCTCGCACGACCAGGCCACCGAACTCCCCGTCTCCGAAGCCCAGCTCGGGATCTGGCTGGCCGAGCAGGCCGGTTCCGCGAGCTCCTCGCCGTACCTGTGGGGCGAGTACGCCGAGATCACCGGGCCGCTGGAGGTCGGCTTGCTGTGCACGGCGGTGCGGCTGGCCGCGCGGGAGGCCGAGGCGGTGAACACCACCTTCACCGAAGCGTCCGACGGTCGCCCGCGCCAGCACCTGCGCCAGCTCGAGCCCGCGGTGGCGGTGCACGACCTGAGCGGTGCGGACGATCCGCACGGCGCGGCACTGAGCTGGATGCGCGCCGAGCTGGACCGGCCGCTGGAGCTGCGGGACGGCCCGGTCCACGGCGCGGTGGTGCTGCGCCTGGCCGCGCAGCGGCACCTGCTTTTCCAATGGGCGCACCACATTGCCCTCGACGGTGTCGGCATGACGATGCTGACCACGCGGATCGCCGTGATCTACGACCACCTGCACCGCGGGCTCCCCGTCCCGGCCGGTCAGTGGGGCGGCCTGGCTGGGTTGCTGGCCGAAGAGGACGGCTATCGGAGTTCGGCGGAGTTCGACGCGGACCGGAGGTGGTGGCACGAGCACCTCGCCGATGGTCCCGGTTTCCTGAGCATGGCGGCCCGGCCGGCCGCTGCCGCGGCGAGTTCGCTGCGGCTGACCACCACGTTCGGCGAGGCGAAGTTCGCCGAGCTGCGCGCGGCGGCCGACCGGTTCGGCAGGCGCTGGTCGCGGCTGGTGATCGCGGCGACCGCCCTGCACACCCAGGCGATGTCGGGCAGCCGGGAGGTGGTGCTGAGCCTGCCGGTGCCGGGCCGGTTCAGCGGGTTCAGCTGGACCGTGCCGTCGATGTCGGCGAACGTGCTGCCGCTGCGGTTGCGTCTGGACCCGGCGGACACGGTCGCCGAGCTGCTCGGGCAGGTCTGCGACCGGGTGCGGTCGGTGCTGGCCCACCAGCGGTACCGAGGAGAGCGGCTGAGGCGGGAGGCCGGGTATTCCGAGGACGGCCGCAGGTTCTTCGGGCCGGTGGTCAACGTGCAGAAGTTCGCCTACGGGCTGAGCTTCGGCGATGGCACCGCGACCGTGCACAACGTGGCGGCGCCGCCGTCGGAGGACTTCTCCGTGGTCGCTTACGACCGCGGTGATGGGCTGCTGCGCTTCGACTTTGACGCGAACCCGGCCAACCACGACCGCGCAGTGCTCGCGGCCGCCCGTGACCGGTTTCTGCACCTGCTGGAGCAGTTGGTGCGGGCCGACCCGGGCACCCGGATCGCGCGACTCGAGACGACCACCCCCGCCGAACGGGCCCCGGTGCGGTCCGCGGGCACCGGGGCGGCGGGCTCCGCTCCCGCGCAAGACCTGGTGTCGCGGTTCGCCGAGCGGGTCGCCGCCGCGCCTGAGGCGTTCGCGGTGCGCGCACCCGCCACCGGTGAGCGGCTGACCTACCGCGAGCTCGACGCCCGCGCCGAGGCGCTGGCCGGCTCGTGGCGGCCGGGGCAGGTGCGGAGTCTCCGGTCGGGCTGCTCGTCGAGCGCTCGGTGGGCTTGGTGGTCGCGGTGCTGGCGGTGGTGCGGGCCGGGGCGGCGTACATGCCGCTGCACCGGGCCGACGGGGCGCACCGGTTGCGCTCCATCGCGGACGGGGCGGATCTCGCGCTGCTGATCACCGATGAGGCCACCGCGCAGGACGAGTTCACCGGCTGGTTCCGCAACACCGGGACGGTCGTGGACGTGGCAGCGGGCGGCGGCACGGCCCCGGTGACCGCTGCGGCGATCACGCCGGGCCGGTTGGCCTGCGTCATGTTCACCTCGGGTTCCACCGGCACGCCGAAAGGCGTCGCGATCACGCACGAGAACGTGGTGCGCTTGACCGAGGACCGGTGGTGGGCCGAGGGCGCCGCCGAGCGGGTGCTGCTGCACTCCCCGCACGCCTTCGACGCGTTGACCTTGGAGCTGTGGGTCCCGCTGCTGACCGGTGGTGAGGTCGTGCTCGCCCCGCCGGGCGAAGCGGATCTGCAGGTGCTGGGTGAGGTGGTCGCCGGGTGCGGGGTGACCGGGTTGTGGTTGACGGCGGGATTGTTCGACGCGGTCAGCCAGGAGGCCCCGGGGTGGCTGCGCGGTGTCCGGCAGGTCTGGACGGGCGGCGACGTGGTCCCGGCGGCGGCGGTGCGCCGGGTCCGGGCGGTCGTCCCGGAGCTCGTGGTGGTCAACGGCTACGGCCCGACCGAGACGACCGTGTTCGCCACTCGCCACGTCGTCGACTCCGAGGACGCCACCGCGGTGCCCATCGGCGCGCCGATCGACGGCAAGCGGGTGCACCTGCTCGACGCCGCGCTGCGGCCGGTGCCGCTGGGCGCGGTCGGGGAGCTCTATCTGGCCGGGTTCGGACTGGCTCGCGGTTACCTGGCCGATCCGGCCGCGACGGTGCAGCGGTTCGTGGCCTGCCCGTACGGGGCGCCGGGCGAGCGGATGTACCGAACTGGTGATCTGGCGCGGTGGAACCCGGACGGCACGCTGCACTTCGCCGGCCGCGGCGACGGCCAGGTCAAGTTGCGCGGTCACCGCATCGAGACGGGGGAGGTCGACGCCGCGCTGGGGCGGGCCGAGGGCGTGCGGCAGGCGGCGACGGTGCTGCGTGAGGGGGAAACCGGGCGGCGGCTGGTGTCCTACGTCGTGGCCGAGCAGGCGGATCCGGCCGCGTTGCGGCAGCACGTGGCCGCGCTGCTGCCGCCGTTCATGGTGCCCTCGCAATTCGTGGTGGTGGCGGAGTTGCCGTTGAACCGCAACGGGAAGCTGGACCGCGCCGCCCTGCCCGATCCGGCCGAAGACTCCGCGCCGCAGGAAGCGCCCACCGAATCCCCGGTCCCGGCGTCGGCGGCCGAGGAGCTGCTGGCCGGGTTGTTCCGCGAGGTGCTCGGCTTGGCCGAGGTGCCGCCGGACCGGGACTTCTTCGCCCTGGGCGGTGACAGCATCAAGGCGATCCAGCTCGCCAGCCGGGCCCGGCGCGGTGGCCTCGAACTCGGCACCTCCGACGTGTTCCGCCACCCGACCGTTGCCGCGCTGGCCAAGCGGGTGGGTGCGGCCGCACCGGCGCTGCCGGGGCCGGGTGCTGCGGTCGGTCCGCTGCCGTTGACGCCGATCATGCACTGGCTGCGGGAACGCGGCGGTGCGTTGGCCGGGTTCGCCCAGTGCGCGACGCTGCGGGTGCCCGCCGTGGGGGAGCAGGGGCTGCGGTCGGTGCTCTCGTCGCTGGTGCGACGGCACGACGCGCTGCGGTTGAAGCTCACGGCCGCCGGTGGGCTGTGGAACCTGCAGGTCGCGGCGCAGGCCGGGTACGACTTCGCGCGGGTGGACGTGCGTGAGCTCGCCGAGCAGCGCAGGCGGGAGCTGGCGGGGCAGTGGGCGCGACGCGCGCAGGCGCGGCTGGACATCGAGACCGGCCCGGCGGTGAGCGCGGTGTGGCTGGATGCCGGTGGCGAGCCGGGCACGCTCGTGCTCGCGGTGCACCACTTGGCCGTGGACGGGGTGTCGTGGCGGATCCTGCTCGACGACCTGCGCGAGGCGGGGCAGGTCGTGCTCGGTGGGAGGTCCCCGAGAGCGGAGGTCGCGGGGACCTCGTTCGCGCAGTGGGCGCGGGCGCTGCCCGAGCACGCGCGGGAACCGGGAACGCAGGCGGAGTTCCCGTGGTGGCGTCAGGTCGCCGAGGTCAGCGGGCCGTCGGCGCAGCCGGGCGCGGAGTCCGACCGCGGCCACCTGTCGTTGCAGCTGCCCGAAGAGATCACCGCCGGTTTGCTGGAGCAGGCAACCGCCGTTTTCGGCTGCTCCGCCGACACGTTGCTGCTGAGCGCGTTCGCTCTCGCGGTGGCCGACGGGCCCGCAGTGCTGGTGGACGTGGAGCGGCACGGGCGCGAGGAGTTCGGCGGGTTCGACCTCTCGCGCACCGTCGGTTGGTTCACCACGCAGTTCCCGGTGCAGCTGCAACCGGGGGCGGCTCAGCAGGACCGCCGCCTGCTCGGCGAGGTGGTCGAGAACGTGCGGGCCGCGCTGGGTGCGGTGCCGCGCAACGGTTTCGGCTACGGCCTGCTGCGCTACCTGAACCCGCAGAGCGCCCCGGTCCTTGCGGGCGGGCCGCGACCGCGGTTCGGGTTCAACTACCTCGGCAGGTTCGACGCGGGCAGCGACGCGGACTGGTGCCCGCGCCCGTTGGCGCCGGTGCTTGGCTCGTCGATGCCGCAGGACATGCGGATGGTGCACCTGGTCGAGCTGGATTGCGCGGTCACCGACGAGCCCGCCGGGCCGCGGCTGACCGCGAACTGGTCCTGGGACGGGCAACTGCTTGGCGAGCGCGAGGCCGCGGTCCTGGGCGAGCGCTGGTTCGCGGTGCTCGGCGCGATGGCCGAGCACGCGCGGGAGGGTGCCGGGCAGCGGGCGGACACGGTGCTGCCGCTGCCGCCGCTGGCGCAGGGGCTGCTCTTCCACTCGATGTACGACGCGCAGGCCGCCGATCCCTACCTGGTGCGGTTCGTCTTCGAGCTCACCGGAGAGCTCGACGAGCAGCGGCTGCGCGAGGCGGTGCACGCGTTGCTGCGCAGGCACCCGCAGCTGTCGGCGGCGTTCCGCCATGACGCTGAAGGAGTGCCGGTGCAGGTCTGGCCGGCGAGCTTCAACATCGAGTGGACGCGGCGGGAGGACGCCACGGCGCAGGAGGTCTCGCGGTTCCTCGACGCCGACCGGGCGCGGCGCTTCGACCTGGCCGAGGCCCCGGTGTGGCGGGCGGCGCTGCTGGGCGCGGGCGCGGACCGGCACGTGCTGGTGCTCAGCACCCACCACATCGTGATCGACGGGTGGTCCACGCCGATCCTGATCAACGACCTTTTCGCGCTCTATGCCGGGGCGGCGCTGCCCGCACCCGCCGACTACCGGCGGTTCCTGGACTGGACGCGGGAGCGCGACGGCGCCGCGCACGAGGAGGTCTGGCGCACGATCTTGTCCGATGTGGATGGTCCGACGCTGGTGGCCCCGGCGGCGGGCCGTGGCGCCGAGGACCGAGGCCGGGTGTTAGACCGGCTCGACGCGGTCGGCACCGACGCGGTGCGGCGCACCGCGCAGCGGCTGGGTTCGACGGTGAGCACCGTGGTGCAGCTGGCGTGGGCGATGCTGCTGGGCGCGCTGACCGGTCGCGATGACGTGGTCTTCGGTGCCACGGTCGCCGGCCGCCCGCCGGAGCTGCCGGGGGTGGAGGACGTCGTCGGGCTGCTGATCAACACCGTTCCGGTGCGGGTGCGGCTCGATCCGCGACGCACCGTGGCCGAAGCGCTGGCGGCACTGCGGGACCAGCAGCTCGCGGTGCTCGAGCACCAGCATGCGGACCTGACGCGGCTGCAGGCCATCGCCGGGTACGGAGAGCTGTTCGACACCGCGGTGGTCTTCGAGAACTACCCGTCGGATGACCCCGACGCCCACCCCGTGCCGGGGCTGCGGGTTACCGGCGTCGAAGTGCTCGACGGCACGCATTACCCGCTGTCGCTGATCGTGGTGCCCGGTGATCAGCTCGGGTTCCGGCTCGACCACCGCCTCGACGTGCTCGGCGAGGCCGCGGCGCGGCGGCTGCTTCGGCGGCTGGCCGCGGTGCTGGCCCGGATCGGCGCGACACCGCACTCCCGCCTCGGCGAGATCACGCTGCTGCTGCCCGGCGAAGACCTTGACACCGCAGCGATCTCGCCGCCCGGACTGCAGCACGCCGCGCTGCCGGAGCTGTTCGAGGTGCACGCCGTGGCTCACCCCGAGGCCGTCGCGGTCTCGTTCGGGGCGGAACGGCTCACATACGGCGAGCTCAACGAACGGGCGAACCGGCTGGCGCGGCTGCTGATCGCGCGCGGCGCCGGGCCGGAACGGCTGGTGGCGCTGGCGTTGCCGCGTTCGCTGGACCTGGTGGTGGCTTTGCTGGCGGCGCTGAAATCCGGGGCGGGGTACCTGCCGCTGGACCCGGAACACCCGTCGCACCGCCGACGCCGAGCCGGTGGTGATCGTCTCGGTGCGCGCGCTGCGGCCGGTGCTGCCGGCGCATCCCGGCGCGCTGCTGCTCGACGATCCCCGAACCAGAGCCGAACTGGCCGCCGCCGGGGCCGAGGCCCTGCGGGTGCCCGTCCACCCGGACCACGCGGCCTACGTGATCTACACGTCCGGTTCGACCGGTGAACCCAAGGGCGTGGTGGTCTCGCACCGCAACGTCCTGCGGCTGCTGGAGGTCACCGACGGCCTCTTCGGGTTTGGGCCCGATGACGTGCACGCGCTGTTTCACTCCTGCGCGTTCGACGTGTCGGTGTGGGAACTGTGGAGCGCGCTGGGCCGGGGCGGGCGGCTGGTGGTGGTGCCGGGCGAGGTCACCCGCGCGCCTCGGGCGCTGCGGGATCTGCTGGACGCCGAAGGGGTCACAGCGCTGTCCCAGACGCCGTCGGCGTTTTACCAGCTCGCGCAGGAAGAACCCGGCGGCGGACTGCCCGCGCTGCGCCACGTGGTCTTCGCCGGGGAAGCGCTGGACCCGGCCCGGCTGCGTGGCTGGCACGGCCAGCAGCGGCCGAGGCTGGTCAACATGTACGGCATCACCGAGACCACGGTGCACGCCACCTGGGCGCTGCTGTCCGACCCGGCCGAGACGCGCAGCGTGATCGGGACGGCGCTGGCGGACCTGCGGCTGCACCTGCTCGACCACGCGCTGCGCCCGGTGCCGCCGGGATGTCCAGGGGAGATCTACCTGGGCGGGCCCGGGGTGGCGCGCGGATACCTGGGGCGGGCGGGGCTGACCGCCGCCCGGTTCGTCGCTGACCCGTTCGGGCCCGCCGGTGCGCGGTTGTACCGCTCCGGCGACCTGGCGCGGGCGCTGCCGGACGGGTCCTTGGAGTACCTGGGGCGCGTCGACCTGCAGGTGAAGGTGCGCGGTTTCCGCATCGAACCCGCCGAGGTGGAGCACGTCCTCGAACTGCACCCGTCGGTGGCCCGCGCGGTGGTGCTCGCCCAGCACGACGACACCGGCGGCGGCCGGCTGGTCGCCTACGTCGTGCCCACCACCGAGGTCGATCCCGCTCAGTTGCGGGAGCACGCCGCGATGCTGCTGCCCGCGCACATGGTTCCCGCATTCGTCGTCGCCGTCGCCGAGATCCCGCTGACCGCCAACGGAAAGCTGGACCGCGCCGCGTTGCCGGAGCCCGGGAGCGGGCGTGGGCGCGCTGCGGGCCGGGCACCCGGGGGGCCGCTGGAGCGGTTCCTGTGCGAGGCGTTCGCCGCGACGCTGGGCATACCGGAGATCGGGGTGCAGGAGAGCTTCTTCGACAGCGGCGGGCACTCGCTGCTGGCCACCCGGCTGATCAACCGGGTGCGCTCCGGGCTCGGCGTGGAACTCGACATCCGCACCCTGTTCGACGCGCCGACCGTGGCCGAACTCGCTGGCCACGTCGCCCGGGCCCGCACCCGCGACCGGCCCTCGCTGCGCCCGGACCGGCGGCCACAGCACGTACCGCTCTCACCCGCGCAGCGGCGGCTGTGGTTCATCAGCGGCTTCGACGAGTTCGCGACCACCTACAACATGCGCTTCGCGGTGCGCCTGGACGGGCCGCTGTCGGCCACCGCGCTGCGCGCGGCGCTGGGCGACGTCGTGGCCAGGCACGAGAGCCTGCGCACGGTGGTCGCCGAATCCGACGACGGACCGTGGCAGCAGGTGCGCAGCCCCGAGCAGTTGCGGTTCGAGCACGTCCAGGTCACCGAGGCCGATCTAGCTGCGCGGCTGGCGGCGGACTCGGCGCACCGATTCGACCTCGCGGCCGAGCTGCCGATCCGCGCGACCCTCTACGAGCACGGTCCCGGCCAGCACGTGCTGCTGGTGCTGCTGCACCACATCGCGGTGGACGGCTGGTCGCTGGCCCCGCTGGCCCGCGACCTGTCCACCGCCTACCGGGCCAGGTCCACCGGTCGAAGCCCGCATTGGCCCACCAGCCCGGTGCAGTACGCCGACTTCACCGTCTGGCAGCAGGCGATCGACGCCGAGCCGCAGCTGCGGCACTGGACGAAGGTGCTCGCCGGTGCCCCCGAACTGCTCCCGCTGCCCACCGACCACCCCCGCCCGCCGGTCTCGGCGCACCGCGGCGAGACGATCGAGGTGGCCCTGGATGCGAAGCTGCACGCGGCGGTGCTGCGGCTGGCCCAGGACCACGACGTCAGCCCGTTCATGGTGCTGCACGCCGCGTTCGCCGCCCTGCTGTGCAGGCTCGGCGCCGGTGAGGACATCCCGATCGGCACCCCGGTGGCCGGGCGCAACGACGCCGCGCTGCACGACGCGGTGGGCTGCTTCGTCAACACCGTCGTGCTGCGTACCGACCTGTCCGGGCGGCCCAGCTTCAGCGAACTGCTGCGGCGGGTCCGGGCGGCCGACCTCGACGCCTTCGACCACCAGGAGGTGCCCATCGAGCGGCTGGTGGAACTGCTCAACCCGGCCCGATCGCTGGGCCACCACCCGCTGTTCCAGGTGATGCTGGCCTTCCAGGACACCCCGTCGCAGGAATTCGACCTGCCCGGCATCAGCACCGAGCAGGTGGCGCTGCACGGCGAGTCCTCCCGGCTGGACCTGCTGCTGAGCCTGCGCCAGAACCACACCCCGACCGGAATGCCCGAGGGCATCACCGGGGTGCTGGAGTACGACACCGAACTGTTCGCCCCGGACACCGCGCGGAAGCTGATCAGCCGCTTCGAGCTCCTGCTGCGCGCCGCGGCCGACGCGCCCGGCACACCGATCGCCGAGCTGCCCGTGGTTTCCGAGCAGGAGCACCACTGGCTGGTCCACGGCTGCAACGACACCGCCCGCCAGGCCCCGCCGACCCCGTTGCACGAGCTGTTCGCCGCGCAGGTCGCCCGAACCCCGCACGCCGAGGCGGTGCTGCACGACCACGCAGCGCTGACGTTCCGGGAACTCGACCAGCGGGTGCGGGAGATCGCCGCGCAGCTCACCGAGCACGGCATCGGCCCGGGAGCGCTGGTGGCCTCGGCCCTGCCCCGCACACCCGACCTGCTCGCCACGATGCTGGCCGTAATGCGCACCGGCGCCGCCTGCCTGCCCTGCGAACCGGACTGGCCCGCCGCGCGCACCGACGCCGTGCTGGACGACGCCCGGCCCGCGCTCGTCGTCGGCACCGACGCGCGCGGCGAGCTGAGCTTCACCCGCCCCGGCCGATCACCCGCACCAATCGCGACCGGTACCGCTTACGTCATCTACACCTCCGGCTCCACCGGCCGCCCCAAGGGCGTGGTCGTGGCCCACCGCGCGGTGGTGAACCTGCTGGCCGCGCTGGCCGAGCTCCTGGAAGTCGGCGCGCGGGACCGGGTGCTGGCCACCGCCCCGGCGGGATTCGACATGTCCGTGCCGGAGTTCTACCTCGGCGCGCTCACCGGCGCGGCCGTGGTCCTAGCCGACCGCGACACCACCCGTGATCCCGATGCGCTGCTGGAGCTGGTCGAACGGCAGCGGGTGACGGTAATGCATGCGACACCGTCGCTGTGGCGCACCCTGGCCGCCGGCCGGCCGCGGGCGCTGCGCGGCATCCGCGGGGTGATCGGCGGCGAGGCCGTGCCCGGCCCGCTGGCTGAGCGGCTGCGCGGACTCGGGGTGCGGCTGCTGGCCTGCTACGGCCCCACCGAGACGACGGTCTGGTCCAGCGCCTGCCCGGTCGAAGGCCGGCAGCGGGAGGTTGTGCCACTGGGCCGTCCGTTATGGAACACCGCCTGCCACGTGCTCGACGAGCGGCTGCGCCCGGCACCGCCGGGCGCCGTCGGCGAGCTCTACATCTCCGGACTCGGCGTGGCCACCGGCTACCTGCACCGGGCGGCGCTGAGCGCACAGCGGTTCGTCGCCGACCCGTTCGGCCCGCCCGGCACCCGCATGTACCGCACCGGCGACCTCGCCTCCCGCGCACCGGACGGATCGCTGCGCTTCCACGGCCGCGCGGACGAGCAGGTCAAGATCCGCGGCCACCGCGTCGAACCGAGCGAGGTCGAGGCCGCGCTGCTCGGGCACCCGCAGGTGCGCGCCGCCGCGGTGACCGTGCACGCGCACGACGCCCACGACCGCAGGCTCGTCGCGCACCTGGTCGCACCCGGCGTGGATCTCGCCTCGGTGCGCGAGCACCTCAGGGCGAGGCTGCCCGGATACATGATCCCGTCGCGGCTGCTGACCTGCGACGAACTGCCCCTCTCGGCGAACGGGAAGCTGCTGCGCGACCGGCTGCCCACCCCGGCCGAGGACACCGCAGCAGAGCAGTCCGCAGCCGGGGAACCGGACGTGGCGGCGCCGGTGCGGGTGTTGTGCGAGATCTTCGCCGAGGTGCTGGGGACCGCCCGCGTGGGGCCGGAGGAGAACTTCTTCGAACTCGGCGGGCATTCGCTGATCACTGCCCCCCTGATCGCCCGGATCCGCTCGCGGCTCGGCCTGCGCGCGAAGGTCCGCGACGTGTTCGAGGCGGGCACCCCGGCGGCGCTGCACCGCGCGCTGACCGGCCCGTCCGCAGCAGGACGGCACCTGCTGCCGCTGCGCTCCGGTGGTCAGGCCGCGCCGCTGTACTGCGTGCACCCGCTCAGCGGCCTGGGCTGGTCGTACGCCGGGCTGCTGGCCCACCTCGATCACGACCAGCCCGTCTACGCGCTGCAAGGTGACGCAGGCGCGCGGCCACCGGGCAGCATCGAGGAGATGGCCGAGCGCTACCTGCAGGAGATCCGCTCGGCGCATCCGCGCGGACCGCTGCACCTGCTCGGCTGGTCCTTCGGCGGCCTCGTCGCCCACCACATGGCGATCAAGGCGCGCGAGCGGGACCTGCAGGTCGGCTTGCTGTGCCTGATCGACCCACCGCTGGGTGCCGAGCCCGCACCGATCGACGCGCAGCGGGTGTATCGCATCCTGCTCACCGCCATCGGCCACGACGACCAACCCGAGGGGGATCTGGCGTTCGAGGCGGTCTCGCAGCTGCTGCGCCGAGACGACGGCGCGTTCGCCGCGTTCACCGAAGCCGGCATCGCCCGCACCGTAGCCACCGCCCGGCACAACGCCGAACTGCTGCGCGGCCACCGGCCGGGCCACTACCCCGGCGACGCCGTGCACATCGCGGCCGAAGCCGGTCCAGGAGCCCGGGCGTGGCGCGCGCACGTCGGCGGCGAGCTGGCCACCTATCGGATCGACCTGCCGCACGACCGGCTCATGCAACCCGAGCACGTCGGCGAGATAGCCCGCATCGTGCGCGACCACCTCACCGAGCAGAAGGGCCACGGCATCCCATGACCAACCCGTTCGACGACGAGGACGGCACGTTCCTGGTGCTGCGCAACGAGCAGGCGCAGCACTCCCTGTGGCCGGCGTTCGCCGCGGTGCCCGCGGGCTGGGAGGTGGTGTGTGAAGAGACCAGCCGTGCGGAGGCGCTCAGGTACGTCGAGCTCAACTGGACCGACCTGCGCCCGGCGAACCTGCGCGAGACGCCCTGAGCTGTTCTCGCCCGCGCTCCGCGAGATCGCCTGGCCGAGCGCGGCGTCGCAGCTGCCCTCGCCAGCGGACCGCGAACCCGCGGAGCTGCCGGTGGGCGTCGCGGGCCACCCGCGCCGATCGGAACGACGACACGACAACCCCGTGCACCGCACAGGTATGCACACCGTCAACGACCAGGAGTAATCACCGGTGGATCACCGCAGCGAACTGGCCGACCTTCCCGCCGGGGCACGGGTGGTCATCCGCCTTCCCAGCGGCCCCGGGCTCGCTTCGGCGCTTCTGGAGTGCTTCGAACGCGAACTGGTCGCCGTGCCTATGGCACCGCGGGCTGGGGATGCGCAGCTCGACGGCATCGTGGACCGAGTCTCGGCCAGCGCGGTCGTCGACGGCCGGGGCTCGACGAGCTCGCTGCGCCGGACCGGGCTGCCCGCCGGGCACCCCGACGCCGCAGGACTGGCGCTGATCATGTTCACCTCGGGCTCGACCGGCACCCCCAAGGGCGTCATGCTCAGCCGCCGCGCCGTGGTGGGCAACGCGACCAAGACCGCCGCGCTGCACGGCATCCGACCCGGCCGCCCGCACGGGACGTGCCTGCCGCTGCACCACTGCAACGCGCTGGTCATGTCGCTGCTGGGCACCCATCTGACCGGGGCGCGGCTGGTGCTGCACCCGCCCGCGGACCCGACGGGTTACTTCGCCGCGCTCGAGCAGGCCGGGGCCCGCACCGCCTCGATCGTGCCCGCCCTGTTGCCGGACCTGCTGGAAGCCGCGCCGCCGTGGCCCGACAAGCTCGACTACCTGATCACCGCCGCCGCCCCGCTGACCGGCGACCTCGCCCGCCGGTTCCACCGCACCTACGGGCCGCGGCTGCGCCAGGGCTACGGGCTGACCGAAGCGGTCAACTTCAGCGCCACCATGCCCGCACCTGACGAGGCCGGGTTCACCGAGCACTACCTCGACCGGTTCCCGCCGGTCGGGCTGGCGCTGCCGGACACGCGCCTGCGCCTGGAGGGCGGCGAGGTCTGGATCAGCACGCCGGATCTGATGGACGGCTACTGGCAAAACCCCGCCGCCACCGCCGAGGCCATCACCGCCGACGGCTGGCTGCGCACCGGCGATCTCGGCGAATTCCGTGGCGATCTGCTGGTGCTCAAGGGCCGCACCAAGGAACGCATCGACCGCGGCGGCGAGAAGCACTACCCGCTCGACGTCGAACGCTGCTGGCGCGAAGACGGCCTGACCGGCCGGTTCGCCGCCGTCGGCGTCACCGAGGCCACGCTCGGCCAGGAGATCGGCCTAGTCGCCACCGACCAGCCCGTCGACCGGCTGCAGCAGTTGTGCGAGCGCACCGAGCTGCGCCCGGCGGTGCTGCGCATCGGCGACTTCCGCGCCACCGCCACCGGGAAACCGCAGCGTTCGCTGATGGGCGCCACGCTCGCCGCCCGCCGCGAAAGCCCCTCCCGCTACGAGCGCCTGCTGCGCTACGCCGCAGCCACCGCGCACGAACTGCTGCGCGGCACCCCGCACCCTGACGTGCCGCTGCAGAAGGTGCTCGCCCTGGCCGAGCGCGTCCCGGAACCCGACTCGCTGGAGCCGACCGGCGAACCGGTCTACGAGGCGTTCGACTCGCTACGCCTCGGCTGCGACGCGGATCCCGAGCGGCGCGCGGCCGACCGGGCGGTGCTGCGGGCCAAGCTCACCGCATCGTGGCCCCTGTCGTCGTACACCGAACTGGCCGCCGCCGTGGCCGAGGTGCAGGGCGCGCCCGGGGGCGCGGTGCCCTTCGGCGTGGAGACCACCCTCGACGACGGGCGACTGGTGCTGCTGCCGCACGCACCAGCGGCCACCGCAGGCGGCCTGCCGTGGGCGTTGGACCTGTTGTGGACCTATCTCAACGACGGAAGAACCGGCCACTGCGCCGACCGATGGGCCCGGCTGCGCCGGTTGCGGCACGACGGCTTCGCCATTGCGGGTTTCTCCGCGTTACGGGCCGGGCGCCATGACCTCGGCGGAGTCATCTGGGCAGTCCGCCCCACCGAGGAGGAGTAACCATGCCGCACGACGACCTGCACATCGCGACCTGGGCGAAGAGCTCGATCGGCCCCGACCACACCGAACTGCGCGTGGACCACGGGGAGCTGGCGGTGCCCATGCACGGCACCGCCGCGGCCAGCGGTCAGCAGCTTGCCACCAACGGCGAGATCGGCGCCGACCTGATCCGGCTGCCGGCCGGGCAGGGTTTCGTGCCGCACACCCATCCGGGCCACCACGTGCTGACCGTGGTGGCCGGGACGGGGACCATCACCTACGGCGGGCGGATCCACGAGACCCATGCCGGGCAGACCTTCATCATCGAAGGACAGGTGCCGCACGCGGTGGGCGCGATCACCGATCATCTGATCGTCGCGGTCGGCGCCCCGCACAAACGCATCGACTCCACCGACCGCATGACGCCGGTGCCCTATGAGGAGGTCACCGCCGACGGTGGTGAGCTGACCTGCATGATCTGCGACAAGACCGCCGGGGCTCCGCGCTACCTGCACTCGGTGGACTGCCAGCACTGCCCGTGCCGGGAGTGTGCCGGGATGCCGGGCTGATCCGGCCAGCCACCGGACATTCGCCAACCACACCGAGTCGTGTCCGGTCACCAGTCGAACCGCCAGCCGACCTCAGCACAGGCGCGCATGGTCGCCGCGAAGACGGCCTCGTCCCAGCCATCAGTTCGCGGTTGGTCGCTCGGGCGGCATCGAGCTCGCGGCTCCAACGTCGAGTGGATGGATGACTGCCTGGTGTTGGAAACGGACCGCGCGCCACGGCGTGGGAACTGGTCGTCGGCAAGCCGTGGGTGCCGCACCCAGAGGCACCCACCGGGCAGCGGTTGGGGCGTGCCTCATGAGCTGCATCAGGATCATGGCTGGCAGCTCGGAGGAAGCCGACGCGGTCCAGGCCGCGATAGTGACCGTGCTGGAAGTGGGCGCCCGAGTCGATCGGCCGGAACTGGAAAGCTAAGCAGGCTCCCAGGAAATGAAAGCGCCCGCCCGGTACCAGGAACACCGGGCGGGCGCTTCTTTGTTGTGGGTCAGGCGTCGAACTTGCCGCCCTTGAACGCGGCGACGAACGCCGACCACTGCTCGCGGTTGGCGGTGAAGTATCCGGTGGCTCGGTTCTTGGTGTCGCGGACTGCGGCGCCGTCGCCGATGCTGCCAACCTCGACGCAGTTGTCCGTGTTTGTGCTGCGGCTCGACTTACGCCAGCCGCTGGGGGTGGTGTGAGATACGCTCATTATGTCGTCTCCGTTCCGATGACATCAGCGATGAGCCTGGAAGAGGAGTCCGGGCTCATCGCAACTTCCTTCACCCTATCGAGGGCTGTCTCGTAGGCACTCACCTCTTCAGGCTCGTGCAGGAATAGTGCGGAGATTCGGTTTTCCAGGTGTACCACCGATGTTCGGTTTTGATCACCGAACTCCGCCAGCGAGAAGGGGCCTTCGAGCCCTGGATGCCAGCCAGACCGGGTCGGGATGATCCGAAGCTCGACGTTGTCCAGCTGCCCGTACTTCGACAGTGTTTCCAGCTGATCAGCCATGATCTCCGAGCTGCCGATCAGTTGATAGAGCACCGATTCGCCGATGAAGGCGCGTAGCTTTGCTGGGTCCTTGCGGGTGATCGCGTCGCGTCGGCCGAGACGAACGGCCACTCGAGTGTCGATTTCGGAGGCTGGCACGCCGCCTGTCGTCATGATCTCCCGCGCATACTCGGCGGTCTGCAACAGGCCAGGGATCAGTAGTGGCGACACGGTCGTGATGCACGTCGCTTCGCGCTCGATCTCCAGCAGTGCAGCGAGCTGTCGTTGCTGCTCAGGCATGCCCACCGAAAGCCAGTGCGGCCCGTCTGGGTCCCTCGCGAGCTCGACGAGCTGCTCTCGCTGTTCGGCGGACGCGCCAACCTTCGCCAGGTATGCGGCCACGTATTCCGGCTTGGGCGAGCGCGCGCCTGTCTCCCAGCGGGACACCGTCGCGTGCGACGTCTCGAGCTGATCGGCTAACTGCCGCAGTCCAATGCCGGCCGCTTCACGCGCTGCTCGCAGCTCAGCGCCAAGCGCACGCGCTTTCGGTGTGGTACCAGCCATGCACCACAGCATAAACAGATACGTCCAAATCGGTGTGGATGTTGGAGAATCCGCAGCCTTATCTGCTCCTGGGCGATCTGCTTGGTCACAAGCGTGTTTCCATGAGCATGATCTCTGTCATGCCGAGGTCGGTCAGGATTGCTGGTGCGGCTCCAGCGTCGAGTGGATCGATGACTGCCTGGTGTTGGAAACGGACCGCGTGCCACGGCGTGGGAACCGGTCGTCGGCAAGCTGTGGGTGCCGCGCCGTGAGGCACCCACCGGGCAGTGGTTGGGGCGTGCCTCATGAGCTGCGTCAGGATCATGGCTGACAGCTCGGAGGAAAGCCGACGCGGTCCAGGTCGCGATAGTGACCGTGCTGGAAGTGGCTGGCGGCGATCGGGACTACCCGATGCGCAACGGGTTCGGTGTGCGCCGCTACCTCGAAGTGCAATTGCCGCAAGCGAGAACAGTGCAGGCGAGAGCAACCCGAGTCGATCGGCCGGAACTGGAAAGCTAAGCAGGCTCCCAGGAAATGAAAGCGCCCGCCCGGTACCAGGAACACCGGGCGGGCGCTTCTTTGTTGTGGGTCAGGCGTCGAACTTGCCGCCCTTGAACGCGGCGACGAACGCCGACCACTGCTCGCGGTTGGCGGTGAAGTATCCGGTGGCTCGGTTCTTGGTGTCGCGGACTGCGGCACCGTCGCCGATGCTGCCAACCTCGACGCATGCGGATTGCTGGCCGGAGTAGCTTGCCTTGCGCCAGTTAGTCGGGTGTACCGTCACTCTGTTCCTCCATCAACTCGGCACTACGGGCGATGAGTTTCAGTGAGTCGGCTGGGCTCATCGCCGCTTGCCGGAGGCTATCCCCCGCTTGGGCGTAGTCGTAGATGTCCCCGTCGTCGTACAGGAACACAGATGACCGGAAGTGTTCGAGGTTAACGATCGGTGACGCTTTCGGGAACTCGAAGAGGATGAACGCACCTTCGAGCGCGAGGTGCCAGGTCTGCGTGCTGCTGGGGACGATCTGTATGAAAACGTTTGGCAGCTCGGCCATCTTGGCGATGTGCCGCAGTTGGTCGGCCATGACACTGGGGCCGCCGATCTGTTGGTACAGCACGTGTTCGGCGATTATGGCATCGAACTGGGCCGGGTTACGGCGCGTCAGCACGTCTCGCCGACCGACTCGCATCGTCACCCAGGTATCGAGCTCGTGGGCAGGCAGACCGGACATGATGGTGCGAGCGTAATCGGAAGTTTGTAGCAGACCCGGGATCAGCATCGGAGCCACTTCGAGGATCCGAGTCGCGGTCCGTTCGAACTCGATCAGGGCGGTGAGCTCTGTACGGGTGCCGCTCGCACCGGCGAGTAGCCAGTTGGGCTCTGCGGCGTTGCGAGCCATCTCGACCAGCCGGTCACGCACGGCGGCACCGGCGCCCACCGCAGTGAGGATGCTCGCCACATCTTCGGGGCTGGGTACCCGATCCCCGGTCTCGTAGCGTGATAGCGACGCGTTCGAGACCTGCGGTGCACGCCGCCGAGCACAAGCCCTACCAGCTCGCCCAGGCCGCCGAGGCAGGCCTATCCGTCCCGGACACGCTGATCACCAACGACCCGGAGAAGGCTGCGGAGTTCGCCGAGTGCGTGCACCCGGTGCTCTACAAGCCGTTCCGGGGAAACCCGGTCGAGATCGACGGCGAGCCGCGGCTGTTCTACGCCACCGAGGTCACCGCAGAGCAGTGCCGCGCCAAGTCTGTGCGGGTGGCCCCGATCCTGCTGCAGCACCGCATCAACAAGGCATTCGACGCGCGCGTTACGCGGGTTGACGGGCAGATGTTCGCAGTCGCCCCGCACACCGAAACGGGTGCGGTGCCGCTGGACTGGCGGGTCGATCACGCGGCGAACACCTGGCAGCACATCGAGATACCGGCCGAGGTGCGGGCCCGCCTGGTGGTGCTGCTCGATCGCCTCGACCTGCGGTTCGCAGCGTGTGACTTCTCCATCGACCACACTGGACGGTGGTGGTTCCTTGAGGCGAATCCGGCAGGTCAATGGGCCTGGAACCACCCGTTACGTGATCAGATCACCACCGCGATCGCCGACGTCCTCACCCAGGAGACCATACCGTGACCACCACGACCGAAACCGAAGCCCTGCGGGCCCAACTCGTCACCCAGCTCACCGACGACGGCTACCTACGCGCCCCGGCATGGATTGCCGCGTTCAGCGACACGCCCCGTGGGCTGTTCGTCCCGTACTACTTCGAACCGCGCAGCGACCGGCCCGGATGGCGACTGCTGGAGCGCACCGACGACTGGCGCGACGGGGTCTACCGCAACGCCGCACACGTCACCCAGATCGACAACAACCCGGACGCGCTGAATGCGGCGCGGCGCGGCGAAACCATAACCGGGCAACCAACCTCGTCCAGCTCGGCGCCGTCGCTGATGGCGCTGATGCTCGAAGCCCTCGACGTGCACGACGGACACCGAGTGTTGGAGATCGGCACCGGCAGCGGCTACAACGCCGCCCTGCTCTGCCACCGATTGGGCAGCGAGCACGTCGCCACCGTCGACGTCGACCCCGTGTTGGTCGACTTTGCCCGCGACCGCCTAGCCAAGCTCGGCCACGCCCCGCACCTGGCAGCCGCCGACGGCCGCGACGGCTGCCCCCAGCATGCACCGTTCGACCGGATCATCGCCACCGTCGGCGTGCAACGCATCCCGGCGGCGTGGATCGACCAGACCCGCCCCGGCGGGATCATCCTGGCCCCGCTGACCGTTGGAGGGCTGCTGGCCCTGCTCACCGTCGACCACGACGGCAGGGCCGAGGGCACATTCCTACCGGACGCGGGCATGTTCATGCCCACCCGCGACACGCAGATACCCGCCGCCACCATCCCGCACCAGGACGCTGCCGCCACCGAACCCGCACCCACCAGCCTGGCCGTGGACGTCGCCACAGGGCGAGAGTTCGAGTTCTTCGCCGCCCTGAACACCGGCCCCTACAGCCGGATCGGGTTCACCTCCACCGACGGCTCGACGTCGGAAACTTGGCTCATCCGCCCCGACGGATCCTGGGCCTGCCACACCACCCCAGAGTCCGGCCGACACCTCGTTCGCCAAGGCGGCCCCGCCCGGCTGTGGGACACCATCGAGCACGCTCACCAGCAATGGCAAGCGCTTGGCAGCCCGGCCCGCGAACGCTTCGGCCTCACCGTCGATGCCGGGAAACACCGAGTGTGGCTCGACGAATCCTCGAGCGTAGTCATCGACCTGCCTGTGATATCCGGCTGAACCGCAAACAGGGAGGAAACGACAAACGCGCCCCCCGCACCCGACCGGCGAACCGGAAGGATGCGGGGGCGCGTTCTCATCCACGCGGGCGCGTGGGGTTCGCTGTCATATCGCCAGCGTCACCAGCCGTCAGGTCCAGGCGTTCCTGCACGGCGTGGCGGACGGCAGCTTCTACCTTCTCCGCGTGTGGGTTTCCATCGAGACTCACCTGGCGGCCGAGTACGGCCAGCAGGCCGCCGCAGTTTGGAGTTGAGCGCACCAGCCGCCGGGCGTGCGAAACGTGGCAGGCTGCGGCGAGCCAGCTTGCGCGCACCGACGTCGGCCGACGGATCGCCGGTGTTGGAAACGGCCCGCGTGCCACGGCGTGGGAACCGGTCGTCGGCAAGCTGTGGGTGCCGCGCCGTGAGGCACCCACCGGGCAGTGGTTGGGGCGTGCCTCATGAGCTGCGTCAGGATCATGGCTGACAGCTCGGAGGAAAGCCGACGCGGTCCAGGTCGCGATAGTGACCGTGCTGGAAGTGGCTGGCGGCGATCGGGACTACCCGATGCGCAACGGGTTCGGTGTGCGCCGCTACCTCGAAGTGCAATTGCCGCAAGCGAGAACAGTGCAGGCGAGAGCAACCCGAGTCGATCGGCCGGAACTGGAAAGCTAGGCAGGCTCCCAGGAAATGAAAGCGCCCGTCCGGCACCAGGAACACCTTGGGCGCCTTGCTTGATCAGATCTGTGATCGCGTGGTGACCCTGCGCTACCCTCGCGGACACCTCCCCGCCGGAGGAAGGCTCCCTGGGACGCCTGGGGGCTATCGGCGGGGAACCCGGCGGGAAGGCAACACATGTCCGATACCTTCGGGGAGGCCCTGCGCCGCCACCGGCGCGCGGCCGGTCTCTCTCAGGCCGACCTAGCCGCGCGACTGCATCTATCGCAGTCCGACATCAGCCGCTACGAGCGTAGCCAGCAACAACCCACCTCCACCACCGCTCAGGCTCTGGACGAGACACTGAGCACCCGTGGGCAACTGCGTGCGTTGGCCACGACCAACCAGCAGTCACGGGCCGTCTCGCTTCTCGGCGATGAGTTGGAGGCGCTGGAGTTGGCCCGCAGGGTAGCGGCTTCCGACGTCGCCACGGAAACCCTCGACCGACTTGACGTCGCCTTTGATGAGTTGGCGACCGCGTACGCGTCGGCGTCTCCGCACGACCTGCTGCCGCGGATCCGGGAGCACCTGGCCTACGTCGGCCAGCTTCTTGACGCCCCCCGCCTAAGCCTCAAAGCGCACCGGCGCCTGGTCGTGCTCGGCGGTTGGTATTCCCTTCTGGCCGCTACCGTGCACATCGATCTGAACGAGCACGGCCCGGCCACCGCGACGTTGCGCACCGCCGTGAGCCTGGCCGAGCATGCCGGGGCCGATGAAATTCATGCCTGGTGCTACGAAACCGAGGCGTGGCGAACCCTCACCGCCGGGGACTACCACCGGGCCGTCAAGCTCTCCCAACACGCCCAGCACCTAGCGCCAGCCGGTAGCAGCGCCGAGGTGCAGGCCACCGCTCAAGAAGGCCGCGCGTGGGCGCGTATTGGGAACGCTGCGGCTACCCACGGCATCGTCACCCGTGTTCACGATCTCGCAGCTCACAGGACCACACCTGACCTTGCTGAGCACCACTTTCGGTACGACCCGGACAAGGCGCATGCCTACACCGCCACGACCCTGGCGTGGGTCGGAGACTCCGAGGGTGAGCGGTTCGCCCGTGACGTGATCGAGCGGTTCCGGCCGACCGGCGACGGCCAGCGGTGGCCCCGCCGCTACGCCTCAGCGCACCTGGACCTGGCGTTGTGCGCGGTGCGCTCCGGCCAGCTGGACGAGGCCGCCGACGCGGCCCGCACCGCCATCGATTCCGGCGTTGTCGTCCCCTCGAACTGGTGGCGCGCACGTGAGGTCGTGCAGCAGGTCACCGCGCAGCGCCTCCCAGCCGCTCGCGAGCTGCAGGCGTCCTACCAGGCCATGACCAACGGCCAGCCGTAGCGACTATGCGTATGGCGCGCATGCACATGCGCATAACCTGGCAACCCATATACCGGCGGTAATCGGGCGACGACGGTAGGGGTATGCCGCAACCGCTGACCGCGCCGGATTACCACCAGCTCGCGCAGATGACGCGCGGCGTGATCGTGTCGCTGAGCCTCGGCGTCGGCGACTTGGAGGCAGGCCACTACGACGCCGCCGACCGCGAGCGCCTGGCGGGTTATCTCGACAAGCTAGCCGCGGCGCTGCGCGGCTCCAGCGAGCCCGTGGTTATCATCCTCGATGCCGAAATGCCAGAGCGATGATCATCTTGCTGATCGCGGCCGTGACGGCTGCCGTGGTGCTCGCCGGACGGTGGGCTGTGCGCCACTTCCGCGAATTCGGCAAGCACGCCGGATCCGGCGGGGGCGCGTTAACCGTGGCGCAGCTGCTCGACCAGGCCGACGCCGAGGACGTGTCCGGCGGACGGCATCGACTGCGCGAGCGGCGCTACATACGGATGAGCGGGGACCTGAGCGAGGAACTCGCATTGGTTGAAACGCGGCTGCTGCCGCCCGCCGAAACCGGGTTGCCGCTCGATGACATGGATGTGATGGCGCGGTACCCGTGGACACTGCGCCACGTCTACAACGCGCTGCAACGTCTTTAGGACCTCGGCGGGGGCATCGCGGCTGACTTCCCCTCCCAGGCCGGTGCCCCCACCGACACCACGTGCCCAACCGCTACCGACCCCGCAGCGGTGGCCGGGCACGCCGAATGGCCGGGCGGCGGAAGCCCCCGACGTCGCCCGGCCATTCCCCCGAATCCTCGGCGCGGCACGGCCGATCCGCCCCCGACACGGCGGCTGTGACGGGGTCGACGAGCGGCAGTGCGCCGCAACCGACCCGATCGCGCCGGGGGGCGCTCCCCGAGGAAATCGCCCCGGTGCCGACCCCCCGCACGGCACCGGGGCACCGGTCCGCCTAGTGCGTCGCCCATCGGCGCACCAGGCGAGTCGATCGATCACTGTGGACAGCTAGGAGATGGTTTATGGCCGACACCCCAGATGCGAACGCCAACGCCGAGCAAGAACAGGACAACGAGCCGGTCTACGACTCGAACGGCGTGCCGCACTGGCCAGGAGTCGGGCCACAGCTGTGACTCGCTGGCCGGGCAGTGCCGAGTGACATTCCAGCTGTCAGGCCAGCGTTCCTACCCGCCAGATCCGACCGGATTGCTGCGAGGGAAAGGACCCGCCGTGCCCCAACAGGTTCGAGATTCCGAACCCGTCCCCGTCGCCACGCCCAGTAGTGTGATCTTGCAGCCGACGACACTGTGCAACCTCGATTGCCGGCACTGCTATCTCCTGCACCGCAAGGAAAACCAGTCGATGTCGCCAGCCGTAGCGCGGGCGGTCGCCGAGTCCGTGCGCAGCTGGTCGCAGGGACGGCCGGTCGACATCGTGTGGCACGGCGGCGAACCGTTGGCGACCGGGCGTGAACGGCTCGGCGTGCTGTTCGACCAGTTCGCCGGGCTCGACGTCGTCCACAGCGTGCAGACCAACGCCGTGCTGATCGACGATGCGTGGTCGGCCTGGCTTGCCGAACGTGGCGTGCGGGTCGGCGTGACCGTGGACGGCGCCGAGCAGGACAACGCGGCGCGCGTCGACCGCGGTGGGCGCCCAGCATTCCCGCGCATCGAGCGGGGAATCCGTCGCCTGGTCGCCGACGGACACGACGTGTCGATGATCGCTGTCGTGTCAGACCCGACGCCCGAGCGTGCGCGGTGGCTGTACGAGTCGGTCGCCGAGCTCGGCGCCCGCTGGCTCGGGGTGAACATCGAGGAACGCGAGGGCGTCAACGAACGTCGCATCGCCCACGAATTCGGGCAGGTGCGGGCGTTCTGGTCGGCGCTGATCGAGCCGTGGTCGAGTGACTCCCGGGTCGAGCTGCGCGACCTCGAACGCGTGCTGTCCTACGTCGGCGGCGTTCTCGACGGCTGCGCTACCGATGGGCCGCCGGGCATCGACCCGCTGCCGACGGTCGCGTGGAACGGTGCCGTGACCTTGATTTCGCCGGAACTCGCCGCGTTATCGGTTCGGCGGGTTCGAATGCGGCAACGTGTTGGCGCATGATCTCGATTCGCTCATCGAACGCGGCATGCGTTCCGAATGGGTCACCGAGTTTCGAGACGGTGTCGATCGGTGCCGGGAAACCTGTTCGTTCTTCGAATTCTGCGGAGGTAATCAACCGGCGAACAAATATTTCGAGCACGGCCGACTCGATGGAACTGAAACCGACTACTGCCGTCATGGAAAGATGGCGTTAATCGAGGGGTTCTCGATGCAGTCCAACTAAACGATCAAACTATCGGATAGTGTGCGTGGCGCTGAATCTGGATTGCGGGCGCTGTTAGCTCTGCGCCCGCAACCGGCACCGGTCGGTGCGTGGGACAACCGCGATTCATGGGACAACGTCGGGGGCGGTTTCGACAACCGCCCCGCGTGGGACAACTGGAATAAGCGTTAATCGGTCACGGTGAGGCCAGCCTCGGTAGCGATCAGGATTGCTGCCGAGGCTGCTTGCTCCGCGGTGATCCGAGCGCCCCGCAGGCCGAGCAGTCCGCGCGCGACCTCGTCGACCCGCGAGGTTGTCAAATCGCAGTTCATGGCCTTGTTGGCCTCGAATTCGACCCCGCCGAGGTCGCAGTCCCGGAACACCACGTTGGACAGGTCGCCGGTGATGGTGGCCTCGCGGAACAGGCACTCGTTGAACACCAATGCGCCCTTGACGCCCTCGATGTGAATCGTGGCGTAGTCCCACCTGCACCCATCGATGTAGACGTCCTGCGCGGAAGCCAGCGAAATCCGGAACCCCATTGCGCGGCTCCGCACGATCTCCGCTCTGTGCAGCTTCACGCCTTGCCACGATGCGCTGGACAGGTCGACGTATTCGAAACGCACGTCGGACAACTTTAGCGGCGACAAATGGGAGCGCGAGAGGTCGGTCGAACGCACGAGCGAGCCCGTAAGCTTGCCCTCGCCTTTCACGTCGGCGAATTCGCTGGAATCGATGAGCAGTTCGTCACCGTCGAATTCGCCGTGGAACGTGAAATCATCGGCCGTGAGGTCGTCGATTTCGATCGATGGACGCTGTATGGATCGACGGTTGCCCAGGTCGCGGAAGTCCATGCCGAGACCATACCGGAGTCGGCCGGAATGTAGAGCCGGGGGACGCACGGTAAATGGAAAAGCGCCCGCACCGACTCCGTAACGGTTCTTGGTCGACCAGTAGGGGGCCAGCCGTTGCGGGTGGGGCGCTGGACCGAGTCCGGGCGCGTTGTCGATCCCGCCGCTGGGTATTCGATGCGCAGGCCGACCCACGGCATGCACTGCCGGTTCGGCGCTCGGAGCCGGCTCCCCTCGGAGGCGGCGACCGAGTGTGAAGAGCGGCGTAGTCGTCGCGGGTTGAAACACCACATATGGGTGCGGATCGGAGCCCTCCATGAATGAGCACACCCGCGACCGCGCGTCCGGCACTCGTGGCCGGAGAGCGCTGAAGATCCCGGTGCAACGGGTGGACGGCTTCCAGCAGCGCCACCGATCGTTGGGCGTGACGGTGGCCGTGTTCCGCAAGTTCGGCGAGGATCGGTCCGCGAACTTGGCGAGCATGCTCGCTTTTTGGGCGTTCTTCTCGATCTTTCCCCTGCTTTTGGTGCTGGTCACGCTGCTTGGCTTCCTGCTGCCGGTCAGCATGAAAGACCGGGTGCTCAGCAATGTGGCGACGATGTTGCCGCTGCTGGACCCCGCAAACGTGCAGGGTCTCAGCGGTGCCTGGTGGGCGCTGATCCTAGCCTGAGTTTCCCCGCTACGTGATTCATCGGCGTGTCTTGCGTTGTGGTGCTTGGGTTTCATACCGGGTTGATGTATTACCTAGATATGCCTTCGATCGTGGGGAAACGCCAGGGTGGGAAGACCTACTACTACCTGGTGGAGTCCGCCAGGGTGGACGGCAAACCACGGATCGTGTCCCAGCAGTACCTGGGCAGCGCCGAGGAAGTGATGGCCAAACTGACCGGGGCATCGGCGGGTGAACCGGTCCGGACCCAGCACAAACGGTTCGGGGACCTTGCCGGGGTCTGGTCGATGCTGGAGCGCCTGGATGTGGCCGGGGTGGTTGATGAGGTCGTGTCGCGCCGCTCGGACGCCACCGCCACGGTCGGGACCTATCTGGCGTTGGCCACGGCGAACCGGATCATGGCTCCGTGTTCCAAGGCCGCGTTCGCTGACTGGTGGGCCACTACGGCCGGTTCACGCTGGGTGAAGATCCCGCACGCGGCGCTGGACCATCGCCGGTTCTGGAAGGCCATGGACAGACTTGGCGAGGACGACCTGCGCCGGATCGAGACCGAACTCGGGCGGCGGATGGTCACCGAGTTCGAGCTGGATGTGTCCGGTCTGGTGCTGGACATGACCAACTTCGCCACGTTCATCGACACCGGCAACGACCGGGCGCCGATCGCGCAGCGCGGCAAGGCCAAGCAGAAACGCACTGACCTGCGCCTGGTCGGGCTGGGCCTGGTGGTGACCCGCGACGCCGGGATCCCGGTGGTGTCCCACGCCTACGGCGGGGACCGCCCGGATGTCACCCAGTTCAGCACCGTCATCGACGAACTGGTGGCCCGCTACCAGGACCTGACCGCACAGGTCGAGTCGCTGACCGTGGTCTACGACGCCGGGCAGAATTCAGCGGCCAACCACGCGCTGGTCGAGGACGCCGGGATCGGGTTCGTCGGGTCGCTGCCGCCCAGCGACCATCCGGGACTGCTCGCGATCCCCAAGACCCGCTACACCCCGGTCGACGAGGACCGGTATCCCGGTGTGCGGTGTGTGGACACCGAAGTCACCGCACTGGGCGTGACCCGGCGTGCCGTGGTGACGTACTCACCGACCCTGCACGCCAAGCAGTCCCGCGGGTTCGACCAGACTCTCGCCAAGGCCCGCCGCCGCCTGGCTGAGTTGCAAGCGAGGCTTGCACGCGGCAGGACCCGCCGGGACCGCACGGCCGTGGAAGACGAGATCGCCGCGATCTGCCGGCCTCGCTGGGTCGGCGAGGTCCTCACCATCTCCCTGACCGGCCACACCCCGGCCGAGTTCCGCTTGGCGTGGCGCACCGACCAGAAAGCCCGCAAACGTCTGGAGAACCGGTTCTTCGGCAAGCGGGTCCTGTTCACCAACCGTACTGAGTGGACCGTCGCAGAGGTGGTCGCCGCCTACCGGTCGCAATCTGAGGTCGAGTCGGGGTTCCGGCAGATGAAAGACCCGCACGTGGTGTCGTTTTCCCCGATGCACCACTGGACCGACTCCAAGATCCGGGTACATGTCTTCTACTGTGTGCTGGCCCTCGCTGTCGCGCATCTGATGCGTCGCCAAGCAGAACACGCGGGCCTGCACCTGTCCGTGCGGGAACTGCTCGACGAACTCGGCGGCATCCAGGAAACCGTCCTGCTCTACCACGACGGCGGCAAAGGCCGCCCCCGCGCACAGCGCATGCTCACCGAGACAACCCCTACCCAGAAACAACTCGCCGAACTGTTCGACATCCACCGCTACGCGCCCACCCGCTGACCAGGCCACCAGCCGGATTAGGTAATACGTCCACCTCACCCGAAAACCCATCCTGGCCAGCACAAACACCACTCAAGAACGGACTAGCGGGGAAACTCCGGCTAGGTGTGGTCACTGCGCTGTGGAGCGGTCTGAGGGTGGTTCGCGTCGCCCAAGCCGCGCTCAACTCGGTCTGGGGATTGCCGTTCACTCGGCATCCCACGATCGTCCAGCAGACGGTGCGCGGTTTGGCCGTGTTGGCCACCATCGGCGTGGGCCTGGTGGTGAGCACCCTGGTCAACGGATACGTCTCCGGCGTTGCGGCGGGGATCGATCTGGGCTGGTTTGGTCGCGTGCTCGGCTATTTGATTGCGGTCATTCTGGACCTGGGGCTGTTCGTGGCTGCGTTTCGGCTTCTCACCCACCGGCAGGTCACGACCCGCGATGTCCTGCCCGGCGCGGCGCTGTGCGGGGTGCTGTTCTTTGTGCTGCAAACCGCATCGTCGTTGATCATCAGCCGGTTCTTGCACACTGCTCAAAGCACCTATGGCCCGTTTGCCACCGTGATCACCATGCTGTGGTGGTTCTACCTGCAAAGCGTCATCACCCTGCTGGGCGCACAGCTCAATGTGGTGCTCAAGGAACGTCTGCACCCTCGCGCACTGGTCGACGCCCCGCGGACCGACGCCGACCGCCGTGCCTACAGCGCCTATGCCCAGGTACGCACCTACCACCACAACGACGAGGGCCTTCGCTCCGACTTCCCGTAGTCGGATCCGCCTTGGATCGGGTCACCTCGGTGGCGCAGTACGCCTTCTGCGGATCGATCGCGATCGATCCTTGATTTTCATTCTCCGGTACCTGCCGGTGACGGACCTGCCGTCGGTGCACTTTATGTGTACGAAACGGAGTCAAAGGACCGCAACCGACTAGCCTTGTCGGGTGTTTGTGTACGCGATTCGTGCTGGGCATGTCGATACTCGGCAAGGCTCGGCAGGCGACGGCAAAGACGGACCGTGAATCCGAAGGGTTACTGGTTCGAGTCCAGCTGAGGAGCAAAAGGCCAGTTCAAACGGCCTGAGCTTCTTCTTTTTGTGCCTGACTTGTCCCCCGAGGGTGCAGAAAAGGAGCAGAATCGCAGCACCTCGTCCCCGCGGGCACAAGCCGAGTGGCGGCGAATCGCTGGGCGATGTGCACATCAGGACTGTGTACACCCGGCAAGACCCTTCGAACCCTGTTTTCGCCAAGCCTGCACCCATCTGGACACCGACTACGGGGCCACCGCGCCACCCGCCGGGCCGCCTCGGCCTGGGACATCCCGCCATCGACGGCCGCGACCACCCCGCGCCGCAGATCCTGCTGCGCATCAGGCGATAACCTCCGCGCGTCCCGCACACCAGCGATCACACCAGACCAACGAAGATCACACCCTTGAGTTCCCGCTCAATAGCAACCGCGATGCCTTGCCCCGGTCGGGTATTCCGAAAAATGCACGTGATGGTCGGTTGGCGGTTTGCCGGGCGATGGGAGTGGGTCTTCGGGCGGTGGCGTTGCGGGTGTTGATTTGTTTCGGGTTAGGGTGACGGCCGTGTGAGGGTGTTGAGTGGCGTGTCTGTCGTCGCGGACTTTGGGGCAGTGGTTTTCGGTTTTCGGGGCAGTCGTGGCTGGTGGTGATGTTCGGGCCTCTTGTTGTGCCGTCATGATGCTGGAATTGTGGCCTCGGTCGGACGGCGGGATGGGCGGTTGATCATCTTGGGGCGGAGGAATGACCGGGTCATCTCAAGGCTGTTCGTGGGCCATCCTGGTGGGCGTGGCGTCGCATCCAGGCTTTGCGTGTTCAGCACCGTCATCGACGAACTGGTGGCCCGCTACCAGGACCTGACCGCACAGGTCGAGTCGCTGACCGTGGTCTACGACGCCGGGCAGAATTCAGCGGCCAACCACGCGCTGGTCGAGGACGCCGGGATCGGGTTCGTCGGGTCGCTGCCGCCCAGCGACCATCCGGGACTGCTCGCGATCCCCAAGACCCGCTACACCCCGGTCGACGAGGACCGGTATCCCGGTGTGCGGTGTGTGGACACCGAAGTCACCGCACTGGGCGTGACCCGGCGTGCCGTGGTGACGTACTCACCGACCCTGCACGCCAAGCAGTCCCGCGGGTTCGACCAGACTCTCGCCAAGGCCCGCCGCCGCCTGGCTGAGTTGCAAGCGAGGCTTGCACGCGGCAGGACCCGCCGGGACCGCACGGCCGTGGAAGACGAGATCGCCGCGATCTGCCGGCCTCGCTGGGTCGGCGAGGTCCTCACCATCTCCCTGACCGGCCACACCCCGGCCGAGTTCCGCTTGGCGTGGCGCACCGACCAGAAAGCCCGCAAACGTCTGGAGAACCGGTTCTTCGGCACTAGCCTGAGTTTCCCCGCTACGTGATTCATCGGCGTGTCTTGCGTTGTGGTGCTTGGGTTTCATACCGGGTTGATGTATTACCTAGATATGCCTTCGATCGTGGGGAAACGCCAGGGTGGGAAGACCTACTACTACCTGGTGGAGTCCGCCAGGGTGGACGGCAAACCACGGATCGTGTCCCAGCAGTACCTGGGCAGCGCCGAGGAAGTGATGGCCAAACTGACCGGGGCATCGGCGGGTGAACCGGTCCGGACCCAGCACAAACGGTTCGGGGACCTTGCCGGGGTCTGGTCGATGCTGGAGCGCCTGGATGTGGCCGGGGTGGTTGATGAGGTCGTGTCGCGCCGCTCGGACGCCACCGCCACGGTCGGGACCTATCTGGCGTTGGCCACGGCGAACCGGATCATGGCTCCGTGTTCCAAGGCCGCGTTCGCTGACTGGTGGGCCACTACGGCCGGTTCACGCTGGGTGAAGATCCCGCACGCGGCGCTGGACCATCGCCGGTTCTGGAAGGCCATGGACAGACTTGGCGAGGACGACCTGCGCCGGATCGAGACCGAACTCGGGCGGCGGATGGTCACCGAGTTCGAGCTGGATGTGTCCGGTCTGGTGCTGGACATGACCAACTTCGCCACGTTCATCGACACCGGCAACGACCGGGCGCCGATCGCGCAGCGCGGCAAGGCCAAGCAGAAACGCACTGACCTGCGCCTGGTCGGGCTGGGCCTGGTGGTGACCCGCGACGCCGGGATCCCGGTGGTGTCCCACGCCTACGGCGGGGACCGCCCGGATGTCACCCAGTTCAGCACCGTCATCGACGAACTGGTGGCCCGCTACCAGGACCTGACCGCACAGGTCGAGTCGCTGACCGTGGTCTACGACGCCGGGCAGAATTCAGCGGCCAACCACGCGCTGGTCGAGGACCCAGGCCACCAGCCGGATTAGGTAATACGTCCACCTCACCCGAAAACCCATCCTGGCCAGCACAAACACCACTCAAGAACGGACTAGCGGGGAAACTCCGGCTAGGTAATAGTCCCGGTGCCGACGCCGCAGCAGCGCCTCCTCGCCACGAACCGCCAACTGCTCCCGCCCGTACTGCCGGATGGTCTCCAGCATCCGATACCACATCGTGGTACCGCGCTGCACCGGCGACACCACTGACTTTTCCACCAGCCCGGACACCGCGTCGAGAATGTCCTCCTCCGCCAGGCCGGCACCGGCACACACCTGCTCGGCCGCCTCGAGATCGAACTCACCCGCGAACACCGACAACCGAGCCCACAACACCTGCTCGGCCGGCGAGCACAGGCCGAAACTCCATTCCACCGCTGCCCGCAACGTCTGATGCCGCGCGAGCGCACCCCGATGTTTGGTGGTGAGCAAACGGAACCGGTCCTCGATCCGCTGCAAGATCTGCTCCAGCGACAGCATCCGCAGTCGCACCGCGGCTAATTCGATCGCCAACGGCAGCCCATCCAACCGCCGGCACAACCGCGCCACCGCCTCCTCGTTATCCCGGTCCACCCGGAACCCCGGCAGCACCGCCACCGCCCGCTCCTCCAGCAGCGTCACCGCCTCATACTCAGCGACGCCGTGGTCCAGCGCCCGACCATCCTCTGACGAATCCACTCCGGGCACCGCCAACGGCGGCACCGGAAACGCCTGCTCCCCCGTGACACGCAACCATTCACGACTCGTGGCCAGCACCCGCACCCCCCGCGCCGACCCCAACAGGGCACTCACAACAGAACCGGCAGCCCCCAGCACGTGCTCACAGTTGTCCAGCACGATCAACAACCGCTTGTCCGCCAGGAACTCCACCAACGCGGTCAACGGCTCACCCGCCGACAGATCCGGCACCTCCAGCGCCGCCGGGCGGGGGGAGTTGACTGAGGAGCAGGAGGCGGAGCTGGCGGCGCTCCGCCCGAAGGTGGAGCAGCGGAGGCAGCAAAAGAAGGCAAATAACGCGAAGCGGTATCAGGCGAGAAGGGCTGCTGCCGATCGGGTTGCGGAGTTGGAGAAGTTGAAGGGGCACGCAGCCGCTGCTGCTGGGGCTGTTTCCGGGAGTCCGGGCGAGCAGGGGCCGTTGACTGAGGAGCAGGCGGCCGAGCTGGCGGCGCTCCAGCCGAAGGCACAGCGGAGGCAGGAAAGGAAGGCAAAGAACGCGAAGTATCACCAGGCGAGAAAGGCCGAAGCCGATCGTGTTGTGGAGTTGGAGGAGTTGGCGGGGCGGGGGCCGTTGACTGCCATCTCCCTGACCGGCCACACCCCGGCCGAGTTCCGCTTGGCGTGGCGCACCGACCAGAAAGCCCGCAAACGTCTGGAGAACCGGTTCTTCGGCAAGCGGGTCCTGTTCACCAACCGTACTGAGTGGACCGTCGCAGAGGTGGTCGCCGCCTACCGGTCGCAATCTGAGGTCGAGTCGGGGTTCCGGCAGATGAAAGACCCGCACGTGGTGTCGTTTTCCCCGATGCACCACTGGACCGACTCCAAGATCCGGGTACATGTCTTCTACTGTGTGCTGGCCCTCGCTGTCGCGCATCTGATGCGTCGCCAAGCAGAACACGCGGGCCTGCACCTGTCCGTGCGGGAACTGCTCGACGAACTCGGCGGCATCCAGGAAACCGTCCTGCTCTACCACGACGGCGGCAAAGGCCGCCCCCGCGCACAGCGCATGCTCACCGAGACAACCCCTACCCAGAAACAACTCGCCGAACTGTTCGACATCCACCGCTACGCGCCCACCCGCTGACCAGGCCACCAGCCGGATTAGGTAATACGTCCACCTCACCCGAAAACCCATCCTGGCCAGCACAAACACCACTCAAGAACGGACTAGCGGGGAAACTCCGGCTAGACAGAAGGAAGAGAACGCGAAGCGGCACCAGGAGGTAAAGACTGCTGCCGCCCGGGTTGTGGAGTTGGAGGGAGTTGAAGGGGCGGGGCCGCTGACTGACGAGCAGGAGACGGAGCTGGCGGAGCTCCGACCGAAGGCGAAATGGCTGCAAAAGAGGGAAGGGGACGCGAATCAGGCGATAAGGACTGCTGCCGCCCGGGTTGTGGAGTTGGGCAGTTGTTCTCGTTCTTCAACGCGCCGTTGTTCGCGACGTTCATCCTGGGGATGTTCTGGAAGCGGATGACCCCGCATGCGGGGTGGGCGGGGCTGGTGCTGGGCACGGTGTCGGCGGTGGCGGTGTTCGGGCTGTCGGAGTCGGGGGTGCTGGACCTGCCGGGGCAGGGTGCGAGTTTCGTGGGTGCGGGTGTGGCGTTCGTGGTGGACATCGTGGTCAGCGTGGTGGTGTCGGTGGCGACGCGTCCGAAGCCGGAGGCGGAGTTGGCGGGGTTGGTGTACTCGTTGACGCCGCGGGCCAGCCGGCAGGCCGCGACCAGCGGGGAGGACGCGGGCTGGTACCGGCGGCCGGGGGTGCTGGGCGGCGCGGACCCTGGCGCGAAAGGTTGCTGCCGATCGGGTTGTGGTGTTGGAGGAGTTGGCGGGGCGGGGGGAGTTGACTGACGAGCAGGCGGTGGAGCTGGCGGAGCTCCGGTCGAAGGTAGCGAAGTGGAAGCAGCAAAGGAAGGCAAAGAACGCGAAGTATTACCAGGGGAGAAAGGCTGCCGCCGCCCGTGTTGAGGAGTTGGAGAAGTTGAAGGAGCGGGGGCCGCTGACTGAGGAGCAGGCGGCCGAGCTGGCGGCACTCCAGCCGAAGGCGGCGCAGCGGAAGCAGCAAACGAAGGAAAATAGCGCGAAGTATCACCAGGGGTTAAGGGTTGCTGCCGATCGTGTTGTGGTGTTGGAGAAGTTGAAGGAGCGGGGGCCGTTGACTGAGGAGCAGGCGGCCGAGTTGGCGGCACTCCAGCTGCCGGGTTGTGGAGTTGGAGGCGAAGGGGCTGGGGCAGCTGACTGAGGAGGAGAAGAAGGAGCTGGCGGAGCTCCAGCCGAGGGTGGCGGCGCGGAAGCAGCAAAAGAAGGAAGAGAACGCGAGGTATCGAAGGGTGGGAAGGGAGGATGCTGCCCGTGTTGTGGAGTTGGAGGAGTTGGCGGGGCGGGGGCCGTTGACTGTGGACCAGGCGGTGGAGTTGGCAGAGCTTCAGCCGAGGGTGGCGCAGCGGAAGCAGAAGAAGAATCATGACGCGGTGCCTTTCCGGGCGGGAAAGGTTGCTGTTGATCGTGTTGTGGAGTTGGAGGAGTTGGCGGGGCGGGGGCCGCTGACTGTGGAGCAGGAGGCGGAGTTGGCGGAGCTTCGGCTGAAGGCGCAGCAGCGGCAGAAACAGAAGGAAGACAACGCCGAATGGCGCCGGGGGAGAAAGGCTGCTGCCAATCGGGTTGCGGCGTTGGAGGAGTTGGCGGGGCGGGGGCCGCTGACACCCTGCTGGACATGATGTGGTCGTGTTGTGGGATCCGCAGCGGGGTGAGGAAGCCGAGAAAGCCGATGTTTCTGCGGTGACCGGGATGTGGGTGATCCCGGTGCCAGAAGCGGAACCGGAGCCGGACCAGGGGATGGTGGTCTTGCCGCGCAGTGGTTTCGGGTTGCGTAGCCAGGGCTGGGGATCTGGGCTGCCCACCGAGGTGGCGGGTCCGAAGCGTCAGCCCGGGGAGTCCGGGCCGGAGGCGGGGAAAACCGGCGCGGGCGCGAAAAGGACACGGGGCGAGACCTATGAGGGTTCGCGGGGGAAGGCTGGCGAGAGTTTGCGGGGGGTCAAGCGGCGGAAGGTGACAGCAGCCGCAGGAGTCCGGGCAACGGCGAGAGTGGGGTGCTCACCCCGAACGATCAGGCAACACAACAGGAAGAGAGGATGGCGGAGAGGAAACAGCAAGGCAGGGCAAAGAGCGCGAAGTATCGCCAGGGGTACGCGCCCCACTGTGCGGTATTGTCCGGCTGCTGTCGCAAACGTGGTGGTTGTCGTTCGAGTTTGTTGGGTCTGGAGGTGGCGTGACGGTGGTGCTAGCCCGGGGTCAGCTGCTTGATGCCAACGCGGTGGATTTTGCGTTGTTGGCGTTGTACTTCGTTTTTGTGCTGGGTATTGGGTATTTGGCGCGGCGTGCGGTTTCCACCAGTCTGGACTTTTTCCTGTCGGGGCGGGCGTTGCCGGCGTGGGTGACGGGTTTGGCGTTCATCTCGGCGAATCTGGGTGCGATCGAGATCATCGGTATGTCGGCGAATGGTGCCGAGTACGGGATGCCGACGATGCATTATTTCTGGATCGGTGCGGTGCCGGCCATGCTGTTCTTGGGCGTGGTGATGATGCCGTTCTACTACGGCTCGAAGGTGCGCAGTGTTCCGGAGTTCATGTTGCGGCGGTTCGGGAAGGCGGCGCATCTGGTCAACGGGATCAGTTTCGCGGTGGCGCAGATCCTGATCGCGGGTGTGAACCTGTATTTGCTGGCCAGCATCGTGAATGCGTTGCTGGGTTGGCCGTTGTGGTTGTCGGTGTTGCTGGCGGCGGCGATCGTGTTGTCGTACACGGCGTTGGGTGGGTTGTCGGCGGCGATCTACAACGAGGTGTTGCAGTTCTTCGTGATCGTGGCGGCGTTGTTGCCGTTGACGATCGTGGGGTTGGTGAAGGTCGGCGGTGTGCAGGGTCTGGTGGCGAAGGTGTCGGCGGGTCCGGGGGGTGCGGGGCAGCTGTCGGCGTGGCCGGGCAATGAGTTGACCGGGTTCGAAAACAGTGTGCTGAGCGTGCTGGGTCTGGTGTTCGGGTTGGGGTTCGTGCTCAGCTTCGGGTACTGGACGACGAACTTCGTCGAGGTGCAGCGGGCGATGGCGTCCAAGAGCATGTCGGCGGCGCAGCGGACGCCGATCATCGGGTCGTTCCCGAAGATGTTCATCCCGTTCATCGTGGTCATTCCGGGGATGATCGCGGCGGTGCTGATCCCGGAGCTCGCGGCGTACAAGCAGTCCGGTGGCACCGGTGGCGGGGGTGTGGATTACAACGATGCGATCTTGTTGCTGATGCGGGATTTGCTGCCGAACGGGATTCTGGGGATCGCCCTGGCCGGGTTGCTGGCGTCGTTCATGGCGGGGATGGCGGCGAACTTGTCGTCGTTCAACACGGTGTTCACCTATGACATCTGGCAGTCGTACGTGGTGCGGGACCGGGCGGATGGTTATTACCTGCGGATGGGTCGCCGGGTGACGGTGGGGGCGACGCTGGCGGCGGTGGGTACGGCGTTCATCGCGGCGGGTTATTCGAACTTGATGGATTACCTGCAGCAGTTGTTCTCGTTCTTCAACGCGCCGTTGTTCGCGACGTTCATCCTGGGGATGTTCTGGAAGCGGATGACCCCGCATGCGGGGTGGGCGGGGCTGGTACTGGGCACGGTTGGGTGATTCCGGTGCCAGAACCGGAACCGGACCAGGGAATGGTGGTGTTGCCGCCCAGTGGTTCTGGTTTGCGTAGCCAGGGCTGGGGATCCGGGCTGCCCACCGAGGTGGCGGGTTCGAAGCGTCAGCCCGGCGAGTCCGGGCCGGAGGCCGGGAAAACCGGCGCGGGTGCGAAAAGGACACGGGGGGAGGCCGGTGGGAGTTCGCCGGGGGAGGCAGGCGAGAGTTCGCGGGTTGTCAAGCGGCGGAAGGTGGCAGCAGCCGCGGCTGGGATTGACCCCGGCAGTCCGGGCAATGGCGAAAGTGGGGTGCTCACCCCGACGGATCAGGCAACACAACAGGACGAGCGGGCGGCGGAGAGGAAAAAACAGCAAGGCAGGGCATGGAGCGCGAAGTATCGCCAGGGGAGAAAGGCTGCTGCCGATCGGGTTGCGGAGTTGGAGGAGTTGGCGGGGCGGGGTCCGCTGACTGAGGAGCAGGAGGTGGAACGGGAGAGTAAGACACCGCCGACACACTATTTGAAGGGGCCCCTTCTTCCATTCCGGAAGAAGGGGCCCCTTCTCATTTCCAAGGCGGTTCGGAGCAGCGCTGGTGGTGTGACGCGAACTACAGTCGGAGCGTGGACGATGTCAAGCTCAGCAACGACCAGCGCACGCTGAAGCCTCGCAGCAGCGAGGTCACCGAAGGCATGGAACGGGCCGCGGCGCGCGGCATGCTGCGCGCCGTCGGCATGCAGGACGCCGACTTCGCGAAGCCGCAGATCGGGGTCGCGTCATCCTGGAACGAGATCACCCCGTGCAACCTCTCGCTGCAGCGCCTGGCCCAGGCGGCGAAGGAAGGCGTGCACGCGGCCGGCGGCTATCCGATGGAGTTCGGCACCATCTCGGTCTCCGACGGCATCTCGATGGGGCATGTCGGCATGCACTACTCCCTGGTGTCGCGGGAGATCATCGCCGACTCCGTCGAGACCGTGATTGAGGCCGAACGGCTGGATGGCTCGGTGCTGCTCGCCGGCTGCGACAAGAGCCTGCCGGGCATGTTGATGGCCGCGGCCCGACTCGACCTGGCCTCGGTGTTCGTCTACGCCGGTTCGATCCTGCCTGGGCGCGTCGACGACCGCGAGGTCACCATCATCGATGCTTTCGAAGCGGTCGGTGCGTGTGCGCGCGGCCTGATCACGCGCGAGGAGGTCGACCGCATCGAGCGCGCGATCTGTCCTGGTGAGGGCGCTTGCGGCGGGATGTACACCGCTAACAGCATGGCCTGCGCGGCCGAAGCGCTCGGCATGTCGGTCCCGGGTTCGGCCAGCCCGCCAGCGGTGGATCGGCGTCGCGACGCGAGCGCCCGCGAAGCCGGCCGCGTGGTGGTCGGCATGCTGGCCCGGCAGCTGACCGCTCGGCAGATCCTTACCAAGGAGGCGTTCGAGAACGCGATCGCCGTGATCATGGCCTTCGGCGGGTCGACCAATGCCGTGTTGCACCTGCTCGCCATCGCGCGGGAAGCCGAGGTCGATCTGCAGTTGGACGACTTCAACCGGATCGGCGACCGGGTGCCGCACTTGGCCGACGTCAAGCCGTTCGGCCGGTACGTGATGCCCGCGGTGGATCGGATCGGCGGAGTGCCGGTGGTCATGAAGGCCCTGCTGGACGCGGGCCTGTTGCACGGCGACTGCATGACGGTGACCGGCCGCACCGTCGCGGAGAACCTCGCTGAGCTCGACCCGCCGGAGCTGGACGGCGAGGTGCTGCACCAGCTGTCGAACCCGATCCACCCCACCGGCGGTCTCACCATCCTGCGCGGATCGTTGGCGCCCGACGGCGCGGTGGTCAAGAGCGCGGGTTTCGATTCGACGAGTTTCGAAGGTACGGCAAGGGTTTTCGACGGCGAGCAGGGTGCTATGGACGCCGTGGAGGACGGCTCGCTGAAGCCCGGTGACGTCGTCATCATCCGCTACGAGGGGCCGCGCGGCGGGCCGGGGATGCGGGAGATGCTCGCCGTGACCGGCGCGATCAAGGGCGCCGGCCTCGGCAAGGACGTCCTGCTGGTCACCGATGGCCGATTCTCCGGCGGCACCACCGGGCTGTGCATCGGGCACGTCGCGCCGGAAGCGACGGATGGCGGACCTATCGCGCTGGTGCAGGACGGCGACCCGATCCGCCTCGACCTCACCAACCGCACCCTGGACCTGCTCGTCGCCGAAGAGGAACTCGTGCGGCGCCGCGAGCACTGGTCCTCACCGGCGCCGCGTCTCCGCAATGGCGTGCTCGGCAAGTACGCGAAGCTGGTCGGCTCCGCGTCGGAAGGAGCGGTTTGCTCGTGATCAGGACCGCAGGCCCCTGCTGAGGTTGTGGCTGGGCCGGGGCCTGGAGCTGTTCTGCCTCTTCCTTGCTGATCGGAGACGTCGTGCCGCACCAGGTGCAGGTCAGCGCGTACCGGGTGCTGGTCGGGGACAGCGGGATGAAGCCGTTGAAGCGAACGGCCTGTTCACTCCGCCTATTGGCGCGAACAGGCCGTTCGCTTCAACAGATCGGGCCGGGAGTCAGTCCCACTGGAGGGAGCCGCCGGACTGGTATTCGATGACCCGGGTTTCGAAGAAGTTCTTCTCCTTCTTCAGGTCCATCGCCTCCGACATCCACGGGAAGGGGTTGTCGGCTTCCTGGAAGACCGGTTCCAGGCCGAGTTGGGCGCAGCGCCGGTTGGTAATGAAGTGCATGTACTGGGCGCAGAGGTCGGCGTTGATGCCGAGGATGCCGCGGGGCATGGTGTCGCGACCGTAGGCGATTTCCAGCTCACAGGCGTCGGTGAGCATCTGCCGGATCTCGGCCTGGAATTCCTCGGTCCAAAGGTGCGGGTTTTCCAGCTTGATCTGGTTGATGCAGTCGATGCCGAAGTTCAGGTGGATCGATTCGTCGCGCAGGATGTACTGGTACTGCTCGGCGATGCCGACCATCTTGTTCCGCCGGCCAAGCGCGAGGATCTGCGCGAACCCGGTGTAGAACCACATTCCTTCGAAGATCACGTAGAAGGCGACGAGGTCGCGGAGGAAGGCCTGGTCGGCTTCGGTGCTGCCGGTGGTGAAGTCCGGGTCTTCCAGGCTGCGCGTGTACTGCAGCGCCCAGGCGTCCTTGTCGGCGATCGACGGAATCTCCCGGTACATGTTGAACAGCTCGCCCTCGTCGAGGCCGAGGCTTTCGCAGATGTACTGGAAGGTGTGGGTGTGCACGGCCTCCTCGAAGGCCTGCCGCAGCAGGTACTGGCGGCATTCGGGGTTGGTGATGTGCCGGTAGACGGCGAGGACGATGTTGTTTGCCACCAGGGATTCGGCGGTGGCGAAGAAGCCGAGGTTGCGCTTGAGCAGCAGGCGTTCGTCGTCGCTGAGGCCGTCGGTGGACTTCCACATTGCGATGTCGGCCTGCATCGAGATCTCGGTGGGCATCCAGTGGTTGTTGCAGCCCGCGAGGTACTTCTCCCAGGCCCACCCGTACTTGAGGGGGAGCAGCTGGTTGACGTCGGCACGGGCGTTGATCATCGCCTTGTCTCCGACGTCGACGCGCCCACCGGCGCGGTCGATCTCGCCGAGCCCGGCGGCCGAGGATGGGGTCTGCAGGGAGGTCATGCTGTGTTGCTCCAAGGGAAATTGCGCAGTTCGGGACCGCGCGTCGTACCGGACTAGGCGTCGGACCCAGGTGAGGGGTGTTACTGGCAGGCTTCGCAGTCGGGGTCTTCGACCGAGCAAGCAGTGCCGGTCGGCGCCGTCGGGACGGCGTTGAGCTTGCCATCGGTGCCGCGAAGGGTGCTCTTCTCCACGTGGGTCGCGCTCGTGGAGCGCAGGTAGTACGTGGTCTTGAGGCCCTTCCGCCAGGCGAGGCGGTAGAGCTCGTCGAGCGTTCGGCCGTTGGGCCGGGAGACGTAGAGGTTCAGCGACTGTGCCTGGTCGATCCACTTCTGCCGCCGCGCCGCCGCCTCCACCAGCCAGCGCGGCTCGATCTCGAACGCGGTGGCGTAGAGCTCCTTGAGCTGCTGCGGGATCCGCTCGATCGGCAGCAGGCTGCCGTCGTGGAACTTGAGGTCGGCGATCATCGCCTCGTCCCACAGCCCGGCCTGCTTGAGGTCGGCGACCAGGTGCGGGTTGACCACGGTGAAGTCGCCGGACATGTTCGCCTTGACGTACAGGTTGCGGTAGACCGGCTCGATCGACTGGTTCACGCCGCAGATGTTGGAGATCGTGGCGGTCGGGGCGATGGCCATCACGTTGGAGTTGCGCATCCCGACGGTGCGCACCCGCTCACGCAGCGCCTCCCAGTCCAGGGTGGACGAGCGGTCCAGGTCGACGTCGCCGCCGCGGGCGTCGGCGAGCAGGTCGAGCGAGTCGATGGGCAGGACTCCCTGGTTCCACAGCGATCCGTCGAAGGACTCGTACCGACCCCGCTCGGCCGCGAGCTCGCTGGACGCGGCGATCGCGTGGTAGCTGATCTGCTCCATGCTGCGGTCGGCGAACTCGACGGCGGCCTCCGACGAAACCGGGATGCGCTGCGTGAACAGCGCGTCCGCGAAGCCCATGAGGCCCAGCCCGATCGGCCGGTGCCGCAGGTTGGACCGGCGTGCCTCGGGGATCGTGTAGAAGTTGATGTCGATGACGTTGTCCAGCATCCGCACGGCGGTGCGCGTGGTGCGCTCCAGCTTCGCGGCGTCGATGCCGTCGGCGTCGACGTGCCGGGCCAGGTTGATCGACCCGAGGTTGCACACGGCCACCTCGTCGCTGCTGGTGTTCAGGGTGATCTCGGTGCACAGGTTGGAGGAGTGCACGACCCCGCTGTGCTGCTGCGGCGACCGCAGGTTGCACGGGTCTTTGAAGGTGATCCAGGGGTGGCCGGTCTCGAAGAGCATCGTCAGCATCCGCCGCCACAGCTCCACCGCGCGCACCCGGCGGAACACGCGGATCTCGCCGCGGTCGGCGGCCTGCTCGTAGGCGCGGTAGCGCTCGGCGAACGCCTTGCCGTAGAGGTCGTGCAGGTCAGGCGTCTCGTCCGGGGAGAACAGCGTCCACTGCTCATCGGCCTCGACGCGGCGCAGGAATTCGTCGGGCACCCAGTTCGCGGTATTCATGTCGTGGGTGCGGCGGCGGTCGTCGCCGGTGTTCTTGCGCAGGTCGAGGAACTCCTCGACATCGATGTGCCAGGTCTCCAGGTATGCGCACACCGCGCCCTTGCGCCGGCCGCCCTGGTTGACCGCGACGGCGGTGTCGTTGGCGATCTTCAGGAACGGCACCACACCCTGGGACTTGCCGTTGGTGCCGTTGATGTGGGCGCCGATGCCGCGCACCGGCGTCCAGTCGTTGCCCAGTCCGCCCGCGTACTTCGACAACCGCGCGTTGTTGCTGATGGAGTGGAAGATCCCGGACAGGTCGTCGTCCACAGTGGTCAGGAAGCACGAGGACAGCTGCGGCCGGGTGGTGCCAGCGTTGAACAGGGTCGGCGTGGAGCACATGAAGTCGAACGTCGACAGCAGGTGGTAGAACTCGATCGCCCGCGCCTCACGGTCGTCCTCGCGCAGCGCCAAGCCCATCGCGACCCGCATGAAGAACGCCTGCGGCAGCTCGAACCGGGTGCCGTCTTCGTGCAGGAAGTAGCGGTCGTAGAGGGTCTGCAGGCCGAGGAAACCGAAGGTCAGGTCGCGTTCGGGCACCAGGGCGCGGCCCAGCCGGTCGAGGTTGAAGAAGCCCAGTTCCGGGTCGAGCCTCTCCAGTTCGACACCGCGGCGCACGTAGTCGGCGAAGTACGCCGGGTAGTGGTCGCGCATCTGCTCCTGGTCGGCCTCCTGCGGCTCCCCCAGGAAGCTCAGCGCCTCGCGGCGCATCCGGTCCAGCAGGAGGCGGGCCGTGACCTGCGAATAGTTCGGCTCGGTCTCGATGAGCGTGCGTGCCGCCATGACCTGGGCCAGCGAGAGCTCGTCGTCGCTGATACCGGCGTAGCCGGTGCGCCGCACCTCTTCGAGCACGGCATCGCCCGACACGCCGGGCAGTCCGGCGCAGGCTTGGTGGACCACAGTGGACACGCGGGTCCAGTCGTTGAGTGTCGCCGTCACGGGCTCTCTCCCTCGCGAGCTCGGCGGACCACGACGGCGCGCGAGGAGACACGGCGGCAGGAGCCGCTGGTCGTCCGCGCGGACCCGCCCTCGAAGTCCCGGACAGCACGCTTCGCAGCGTGCACCGGCGGCAGGTCTTCGGACTCACGGGCGGCCTACTGATCGTGGCTTCCCAGGCTGCTCGCCCAGTGCTCTACCCGCTGCCGTCAGGCAGCCGGGTCACGACGTTCGTTCCCGTTCACCGCTGCGGGGCAGTCCCGGATTCGCACCGGGTTCCCTCTTGCCTCACCGGACGCCTCCGGTGAACCACCAGCGAGCGACACACTACATGTTGGGTTCGGGGAGTGATCGGATGGGCAGATAACGGCGTGGCGTGGTCCCGGTCGACAGTGCGGGCGAGGTGGCCGAAACTTGGCGGCCGGAGGCTGGCGAGCGGAATAGCGGTGGACGAGGCGAAGCTCCTGTCGTTGGTTTCGGAGTTGACAGCGGCGGAGAAGGCGCGGTTGCTCCACCGGTGCCGACTTCTGGACCCTGCACCCGATGCCGAAGATCGGGCTGCGGTCGTTGGTGCTCTCCGACGGGCCGAACGGGGTGCGCGGCACGGCATGGGACGAGCGCGACCCGTCGCTGCTGTTCCCGGTGGCGTCCGCCGGGGTGTGCACGTGGTGCTGGCGCCGACGATCAACGTGCACCGAAGTCCTTTCGGGGGCAGGCATTCAGCTACGACGCGGTGGTCGACGAGCAGGCGCTGCGCGAGATCTACCTCAAGCCGTTCGAGCGGATCGTGGCGAAGGCTTCGCCGTGGGCGATGACGGCCGCCTACAACTCGGTGAACGGGCGCACGATGACTGAGAATTCCGCTCTGGTTAACGATGTTCTCAAGGGCGAGTGGGCGTGGGGCGGGATGCCGTATCGGACTGGTCTGCCACCCGCTCGCTGGAGTCGGCGGCGCTCGGCGTTCTCGACCTGGCCATGCCCGGACCGAAAAGCCCGTGGAGCGACGGGAAACTCACGGAGGCCGTGGCGCGGGGCAAGGTCCCGGAAGAAGTTCTCGACGACAAGGTCCTGCGGGTGTTGCGGTTGGCCGATCGGGTAGGTGCTTTCGAGGACTCCGAATCCGGCGGCTGGCCTTGGCCGACGTGCCGCTGGGCCGGGCAGAACCCGGCGGCAGGCTGCCGACCACCTTCCCGGCCGGACTGGCCGGCGTCCCGGTGCCGCTACCGGGCGTGCAGCCGGTGGACGGCGAACTGCACTACACCGAGAGACCCTGGTCGGCTACCGCGCTTACGAGGACCGGGGCGTCGATCCGGCGTTCCACTTCGGACACGGGCTCGGGTGCACGACCTGGGAGTGCCTGGAGGCCGTCGCCGAAGACGAGGCCGTGCGGGTGAAGCTGCGCAACACCGGCGACCGAGCGGGACGCGAGGTCGTGCAGGTGTATGCGGTGAAGCCGTTGCGGCTGGCGGGGTTCGCCATCGCCGAGGCCGAGCCGGGAGCCGAGGTGTCGGTGGTGGTGGACATCGAGCCGGGCGGCGAGTTCGCGGCGCGGCGCCGGGGACCTGTGGATTCGCGCAGCGAAGAGCCCGTGAGTCCGCCGGACTCACGGGCTCTTCACTCGGTCATTGCTGCGGGAAGGCCTTCTGCAGGTCGTCCAGCACCAGGTTGGCGGCGATCGGACCGAGGCCGAGGAACCAGGTGTCGTCGTGCACCTCGACGGCCTTGCCGTTATTCACGACGCCGAGCGTCGTCCATTGCACGGAGTTGACCACGTCGGTCAGCTGCTGCTTGGCGGTTTCGCCATAGGCGGCGTAGAACAGCTGGTCACTGTCGGCCTGGGAAATCTGCTCGCGGCTGATCTTGGTGAAGGTCTGGTCGGTCTGCTGGTTGTCGGGGCGGCCGAAGCCCGCGTCGGCCAGAATCGTGCCGATGAAGGAGCCCTTGCCGTACAGACGGATGTCGCCGGGGATGAACCGCAGCATGCTGATCTTGCGGGCGGCGGGGTCGCCGGCCTGCTTGCCGATGTCGGCGGCGCGCTGCTGGTAGGCGTCGAGGATCTGCTGCGCCTCGGCCTTCTTGCCCAGCGCCTCGGCGTCGAGCAGGAAGTTCTGCTTCCAGGTCTTGCCGACGCTCTCGGCGAACACCGTCGGCGCGATCTTGCTCAGCGCGTCGTAGTTCTGGTCGTCGCGCACCTTGCTGGAGAGAATCAGGTCGGGCTTGAGCGCGGCGATCTTCTCCAGGTTGGGCGAGCCGATGGTGCCGACGATCTCGATGCTGCCGGCCTTCTCGGCCAGGTACGGCTGCAGGGTCTTGTTGGCGTCCGGCAGCACGGTGCCAACCGGCTTGATCCCCAGCGCCAGAACCGCGTCGAGCTCCCCGGTGTCGAGAACGACGACGCGCTGCGGGTTGCCGACGATCTTGGTCTGCCCCTTGGCGTGCGTGACGATTCGCTCGTCGCCCTGGGGTGCGGTGGGCTGCTCGGGAGTCGACGAGCCGCACGCGGCGACGGTGCCGAGCGCGAGCACTGCGGCGACGGCCGCGAGCAGTCGACGGGGACGGAACATGATGCTCCCTGCTTTTTGGTTGGCTCCAAAAGTTTGGCAAGCCTAACCTGGCCGGGGGATGGAAACCAGCTTTGAGAGGGTTGTCACGGGTGAGCCGCCATGAAGGTGATCATGACGTGGTAAGGGGCGGACATGGAGTCGTTGATCCCACGGGAGCGGGCCGAGATAGCCCCGGGTGCGGTGCACCTGCCCGACTGGCTCGACCTCGACCAGCAGCGCGAACTGGTCGTCGCGTGCCGGGAGTGGGCGCGCTCCCCGGCGGGCATGCGCTCCGCTCGGTTGCCGAGCGGGGGAGTGATGTCGGTGCGCACCGTGTGCCTCGGCTGGCACTGGTACCCCTACCGGTACTCGCGAACCGTCGACGACGGAGACGGCTCAGCGGTGACGCCGTTCCCGGACTGGCTCGGCGACTTGGGGCGCAGGGCGCTGGCCGACGCCTACGGCCACTCCGCTCACGGCTACCGCCCGGACGTCGCGCTGGTCAACTTCTACGACGACACGGCGCGGATGGGAATGCACCAGGATCGCGACGAGCAGAGCCAGGAGCCGGTGGTGTCGCTGAGCCTCGGCGACACGTGCGTCTTCAGGTTCGGCAACACGGAGAACCGGAACCGGCCGTGGACGGACGTGGAACTGTGCTCGGGAGACGTGTTCGTCTTCGGCGGCGAATCCCGCCTGGCCTACCACGGAGTCCCGAAGACGTACCGGGGAACGGGACCGGACGTGGGCATGACGGCAGGCCGCCTGAACATAACCCTCCGAGTGTCCGGAATGGACTGAAGTTCCAGCCGGTCAACGCCCCTGCGTGCTTTGAGCCGCTGTAGCAAGTCGCTGTAGCACCTCAAACCACTCACTGACCAGCTGAAACGCCGCCGTGATCGGCCGTCAGAGCGTGGTCAGGAACATGTAGACCATGCTCAGGGAGAGGACCAGTTCGGTGGTGGCCGTCAACCTGGGGCGGTCTCGGGGCGGGCGGACCAGGTCGGTTCCGGCGAAACCGGCGCTGAGCAGGCAGTAGGTCATCAGCACCCAGGCCACCAGCGGAAAAGCGAAGCCTGCGGACTGTGCGCCGACGACGGCCAGCGCGCTGCCGTGCGAGTGGCCGGACGAATGCGCGGTGGACAACGACAACAGGCCTGAAGTGGGCCCGTGCGGCCGAGCGGCGGCGAACATGTACGACATGGCCAACCCGCCGACCAAGTGGTGCAGGTAGGTCAGGGCCGGACGCCGACGCAGCGCCAGCACGCCCATCCAACCGGCGTTCGCAACGAACAGCGCAGCCCACACGCCGGGCGGAAGCACCTCGGGCAGGAACATCGCGGACATCCCGATGCCCATCAAGACGTGAGCGATGTCGGCGCTCCCGCACCCACCCCAAGCCTCCGGAAGCCGCCAACGGCGGACCACCAGCCGAACCAAGCACACCGAGGTCACCGCGATGACCGCCCCGCCCAACACCTGGTCGACCACCAACAACCCCCGGCGTCCGATCGGCAACCCGAGATACCCGATTGTTCGCGCCCCACCACCCTAGGTCTAGGTCCAGTCGGTGCTTTCAAAAACCCAACCCAGTGCGCCGAACACCCAAACCAAGAAGTCCACGTTGGACAAATCAACAACCGCCCAACCCCATGCGTCGGCGAAGCCGCACCAAATGCGCACGCACACAAAGAGTAGTGACGACACTCACCCAAACAACACGAAAGCCGCCTGCTCCAAAAGGATGATTTCAAGGCACAGGGGCTACCCAGGTCCGGAAGCGTCCTTGCCGGCTACCGACCCCGAAACCAGGTCTTCACCCCGTCGACCTGGAGACGCTTGATCAGCTTGGGGCAAGGTGGCAACATCCGATCCCACGGTATATGTCGGCGGAAGCTTGCCCCCTTGGCGCGGTCTGATAGCCCTTGTGGAGGTCGATGGGGCGAGGACAGAGCAGTCGGGACCGGACCGCAGGGTTTGAGTATGCCCCCTTCACCCTGTTGGCCTGCCCGTGCGGCGAGGATCTTGCTTCTGCGTTCCGGTGACCATAAGCCGGCGGTTGTTGTTTCCGTGGTCAACAACGTCGCCGTCGTGAACGTTGAGGCGGGCCACGTCACGTTGGGGTACTCGTGATCAACCCGCGTGGCCTGGCAGCCTCCCCTACCGCCGAGCACCCACAATGTTGAACGTGCGTTCGAGTGCTCGCCACTCAGGCACTTCTTCGGTTACCATTTGTGTAACAAACCGGCCAAACCCGTCATGAGCACAGCATGCCTGATACCACGCAACGCGATGCGAACGGTGCACAGTGTCACCGAAGGCTTGATCTTGCCGAGCTCCGGAACACCCGCTTGAGGCTGCTGCGCGAAGCATACCGGCGTGGCGGAGACCACACAGCTGTTCTGTTCGATACTGAGTTCTTGGGCGATGCCGACAAACCCACGGTTATGGAAGCGATCCTGCGGGCTGCGCTCACGAGCGGCGGTGCTGACTTCTGTGACCTGCAAGTACACGATCGGCAAGAGGGTGCACTGCGGATCCGGGCACAGCACGGCTTCAGGCCCGCGTTCCTGAGCTTCTTCGCAAGCATCACGACCGGCCATCCCACCGCCTGCGCCAAGGCACTGGTCACCCGTGCGCCTGTTCTGGTCGACGATGTCACCCGCAGCCCGATCTTCGTCGGACAGCCGACGCTGGACCCGATTCTCGACGCTGGGACCCGCTCCGTCGCCTCATACCCGCTAATGGACGGCGGACCGGAGCCGCTCGGTGTGCTGTCGTTGCACTACAGCCGCCCTGGGTTCGGACGCGGAGTCCCCGAACTCGTGGTACTCGGCGCCGCCACGGCACTCAAACACTTTCCTCCCGACGGAGATGGCCCCGGCCACTGGTATGACTTCACGCTGTGACGGCTTCCGTCACGGCTCGCCCACTTACTGGCGCCGCTTCCGGCGGAGCAACATTGCAATGCCTGGGGATCGAACCCAGAGCCCGCGGTCCCCGTTTCCGCGATCGACAACGTTTGCCGTTGTCTGCCAACACCTTTGGCTACCTCCTACCGTCATTTGCAGTCGATTGCGGGTTATTGTTGGCAATAACGTGGCAACGTCCCCTGCTTGGGCCTGCACGAAGACAGTTTCGCCAGGTGGCAGGCACGTGAAAACGGGCAAGGCTTCGACGGGTCGCTTGCACGCCTCTGCCTCTGGTCGGTACGAGACTAACGGCGCCGCTCGGGCGTGCTTGCCTGTGAACCCCGCTTAACAGGATGTGTACCTCGGCCGCAAGGCGGTCGGCAGGGAAACGGCTTAGTCGCTAGAAAGAGCCTTCGTTACCGAGTCAGACTGAATTGCGTGGATAAAGTGCGGAGAAGCTTGGGCATGTAAAAAGCCCCAGGGTATTAACCTGGGGCTTTTGTGCGCCAACAGGGACTCGAACCCCGAACCCGCTGATTAAGAGTCAGCTGCTCTGCCAGTTGAGCTATTGGCGCTGGTTGTCGGTCAAGTTTTGAACGGTTCGGTTCCTTTTCGGTTCCGCCCCGGTCTCCCTGGCGACGTGGAAAACATTAGCACGGCACTGCGGGGTGCCGAAGAGGGGGGTCGGTTTTGGGGGTGGGCGAGGTTGTCGGGGGTGGGGACGCAACCCCGGGGTGGGGTGCTGCGTCTCATGGAGGGTGATCGGCCAGGGGAGATCACCCTATGTGTGCAACCCGGTCCCTTCACTCACTGTCGGGGCATTGCTGCACACTGTTCTCAGGCGTAGCGGCGCATCGGAGCGGACGGACAGTTGCCCATGAGGGAGTTGAGTAATTCGGTCGGGTTTCCCGTACGGGTGTCACGACTGCTGACAATGTTGATCTTCGGTTTGGTGGCGTTGCTCGTCGCCGGCTGTAGCGGGTCCGGTTCGGGGGACGAGGTGGCGCCCGCGCCGACGTTGGAGCTGGCACCGCAGAACGGGGCCAACGACATTTCGCCGACCGCGCCGATCAGCGCGAAGGCGGTCAACGGCAAGATCGTCGAGGCGGTGCTGACCAGCGCGGAAGGCAATGCGACGGCAGGTGCCATCGCGCCGGACGGGGTCAGCTGGGCCGCCACCGAAAAGCTCGGTTACGGCAAGACCTACACGCTGTCCGTGACCGCGCAGGGGGCGAGCGGGCCGACGATCACCCAGCAGTCCACTTTCAGCACCATTTCACCCGGCAAGCAGACCTTCGTGTCGATGAACCCGCTGGACGGGCAGACCGTCGGCGTCGGCCAGCCGCTGGCGTTCTACTTCAGCGAGAAGGCCCCGGCACCGGACAAGGCGAAGGCCGAGGAAGCGATCCAGATCCGCACCGAGCCGGCGGTCGAGGGTGCTTTCTACTGGTTCAACAGCCGCGAGGTGCACTGGCGGCCGAAGGAGTACTGGAAGCCGGGCACCAAGGTGTCGATCGACGTCGACGTGTACGGCAGGGACCTCGGCAACGGCGCCTGGGGCGAGGAGGACCGCAAGGCGACCATCACCATCGGCAACGCGGTCGTGCTGAAGGCCGATGGCGCCACCCACAAGATGACCATCGAGAAGAACGGCAAGCTGCTGCGGACCATGCCGGTGTCGTTGGGCAAACCGTCGTTCCCGTCCAACAACGGCGTGCACGTGGTCACCGAGCACCACGCTACGAAGGTGATGGACTCCTCCACCTACGGCCTGCCGGTCGAGGCGGGCGGCTACCGCACCGAGGTCCAGTGGGCGGTCCGGATCTCCAACGGCGGTGAGTTCCTGCACGCCGCGCCGTGGTCGGTGGGCGATCAGGGGCGGCGCAATGTCAGCCACGGCTGCATCAACATGAGCATGGCCGATGCCAAATGGGTCTTCGATCTGCTGAAGAAGGGCGATGTCGTGCAGATCACCAACTCCGGCGGGCCGAACCTGCGCGCCTGGGACGGTTTCGGCGACTGGCAGGTCCCGTGGGGCCAGTGGGTGCAGGGCAACAAGTGAGTTGAAACCGCAGTTGCCAGGACAACAAAGAAAGGCCCCGTTCCAACTGGAACGGGGCCTTTCTTCATTGGGTGAGTGACGGGAATCGAACCCGCGACACCTGGGACCACAACCCAGTGCTCTACCGACTGAGCTACACCCACCGTGGCCGCTCGGACTAGCCCTCTCGAGCACCCTTCCGGAGCAACGCTCATATCGTAGCGCGCGCCGCCATCCGGTTTTCCACCGCCTCCGGTTTATCCGGTGCGCGCTGGTCAGCGGCCGGATTCCGGGTTCTGGCCGGACTCCTAGCGGGCCTTCTCGGTGCCGCCGACGCCATCGCCGTCGAGCAGTTCGGCCGCCACCGCCTGGGCCTGCTCGCTGGTCGGCCCCGGCTGCGGGACGAACGCGGTCCGCCGGTAGTAGGCGAGCTCGCGGATGGACTCCCGGATGTCGGCGAGCGCGCGGTGGGCGAGGCCCTTCTCCGGCTGCGCGTAGTAGATCCGCGGGTACCAGCGGCGGCACAGCTCCTTGATGGACGACACGTCGACCATCCGGTAATGCAGGTGGGTGTCCAGCCGAGGCATGTCGCGGGAGATGAAGCCGCGGTCGGTGGCGATCGAGTTGCCGGCCAGCGGCGCGGACCGGCCGTCCGGCACGTATTGGCGGATGTAGTCCAGCACGCGCTGTTCGGCCTCTTCGAGCGTCACCGTGGAGCGGCGCACCTCTTCGGTGAGGCCGGAGCGGTCGTGCATCTCGCGGACCACGTCGGGCATTCCGGCGAGCTTCTCCTCGTCGGCGTGGATGACGATGTCCACGCCTTCGCCGAGGATGTTGAGGTCGGCATCGGTGACCAGGGCGGCGATCTCGATCAGCGCGTCCTTGCCGAGATCGAGACCGGTCATTTCGCAGTCGATCCACACTAGACGGTCGTTCACCCGAGGCAGCCTAACTCGACACGAGGGGTGATCGTGCAGCCCTGCCGGTCAGGTGTCCAAGCGGGCGAGCAGTTCGCGAGGCACGACCTTGCCGGTGGCGTTGCGCGGCAGGTCGTCGAGGAACACCACATCGCGGGGCGTGGCGAATTTCGACAACCGGCCGCGGACCCGCTCGCGCAGCTGCTCGGCGTCCAGCCAGCCGTCGGCTCGGAGCACCACGAACGCCGCTAGCCGCTGCCCGAACTCGGCGTCGTCGACTCCGATGACGGCGGCCTCGGACACCTCCGGCTGGCCGGCTATGACGTCCTCGGTCTCCTTGGGGTAGACGTTCTCGCCGCCGGAGGTGATCATGTCGTCTTCGCGGCCGACGACGAACAACCGCGCGGCGGCGTCGAAGCGCCCGAGGTCTCCGGTCGACATCAGGCCGTCGCGGGTCTCCCGGCTGCTGCCGTTGGTGTAGCCCTCGAAGAGCAGGTCGTTGCCGACGAAGATCCGCCCGGTCGCACCGCGACGCACCGGGATTCCGTCGTCGCCGAGGATGCGCACCCTCGTCCCGTGCGGTGGTCGGCCAGCCGTGCCCGGGGCGGCGCGCAGGTCGTGCGGTGTCGCGATGCTGACCCAGGACACCTCGGTGGAGCCGTAGAGGTTGTAGAGCACCGGCCCGAAGGCGCGCTGGAACCTGGTGGCCAGGTCGGCGGGCAGCGCAGAACCGCTGCTCGCCACTACGCGCAACGTGCTGTGGTCGTACTCGTCGCGGACCCGTTCGGGAAGCTCGAGGATGCGCTGGAGCATCACCGGCACCGCGAACATCGATGTGCACTGGTTGCGCTGCACCGCGCCGAGCGACTGCTCGGGGTCGAACCGGCGGCGCAGCACCAGCGTCGCGCCGAGCACGGAGCCGAGCTGGAACGCGGCGAGGCCCCAGGTGTGGAACAGCGGTGCGTTGACCAAGATCCGGTCCCCGTTTCGCAGCGGCACGCGGGACAGGATCGCCGCTGCAGGCGCGAGCCCCGGCGGATCGGGGCGGCGGGCGCCCTTCGGGGTTCCGGTGGTGCCGGAGGTGAGCACGATCATCCGGGAGTGCCGCTTCGGCCGGGGCAGGTGCTTGGCCGAGGACGTGGCGATCAGGTGCTCCAGCGTGTCGTGCCGGGTGGTGCCTTCGGTCCACGCCAGCACGGCCTTGAGGTCGTCGGGTAGGTCCGGCAGGTGGGTGCGGTATTCGGCGTCCAGGACCAGCAGGCCGACCCGCTGCTCGGCGATCACGTCGGCGAGCAGCGGGGTGCTCAGGCCCGTGTTGAGCAGAACCACGTCTATGCCGAGCTTGGCGGCGGCGACGATCGTCTCGATCGGCCCGTGGTGGTTGCGGCACAGCACGCCGATCCGGGTGCCTCGGGGAACCCGGTTGCGCAGGCCGTTGGCAAGCCGGGTGGTGCGCTGCGAGAGCTCGGCATAGCTGAGTGCGCCGCGCTCGTCGATCACGGCCGGGCGGTCGGCGTGACGCACCGCGCCGACGGCGAAGCCCAGCGGCGGGGTGATGCCCCAGCGGCGCCAGGCGAGGACGATGCGCAGCAGCTTGTCCGGCCGAAGCGGGCTGATCACGCCCTGCTTGGTCAGGACGGACACCGTGCGCAGGCCGGACGCCCCGCGCCGGAGCAGCGCGGCTGATCGTTGCCAGAACGTGCTCACGCAGTCACCTCTCGGTTGCCAGGCTACCGGGAGTAGATAATGCCGCGAGCGGACTTGCGGGGGGAAGACTGCGCTCGTGAGCGCGGCGGCCGGCGGACCGCCGGCCACCGCGCTCACGAGGGGATCACTCCATTGCGGCGGCCTCCACGATCGCGTCGCGCAGGGCCGCGCGTAGTCTGCCGACCTCGAGCGGGGAAAGCACCGCGGTCTCGCCCGGTGGAGCGACCACCACCACGTTCCCCTGGTTGAACAACACCGATATGTCCCGGCGTCTGCCGGCGACATCGCGGCAGCTCACGTGCCATTGCCTGGCGGGCTCCACGATCCCAGCCTCCCCATTGAAGTCCGCGCGCTCTGCCTCCAGCGCGCGGTTGTTGATCGAGGGACGCAGCTGGACGCGCACCGTGACGGCGGTTCTGCGCATTAGTCACCCGGCAAACTTCCGGGGCACTCCCGGTAAGGGGCACCGATACGCAGAGTGTCCGCAGTTTCAATTGAAACTGCGGACACGGGGCGGGGTCGGCCGGCCTTCAGACCGGGCGGACCACCAGGCCGTTCGGTTCGGCGGTGAAGGTGACCGCGGCTTCCTCGAAGTCGGCAATCGGCAGCTCGTCGCGCACCAGCCGGTGCGGCGCGTCGAAGGCCTCGACCCGGATCTCGCGGGTGGTCAGCGTCCGCTCCGGGGTGTCCGCGCCGCCGACCTGGACCTGCAGCTCGCCGCCCTGCACCGTCATGGTCAGCCAGCCGCCGGGCACCGTCAGCTGCGCACCGTCAAAGGTCAGGACCAGCCGGCTGACACCGGGGTCCTCGGCGCGCACGGCGACGTGCGAGATCGCGACATCGCGCTGGCCGGAGTCGCCGGCCAGGGCGATCACGTCCCGCTTGACCTCCTCGGCGGGGCCGTCGCCGGGCTTCGGCGCGAGCACCGGGGCGCGCAGCTCGGCGGCCACTCGGTAGGGCTGCCACGATCCGGCACCGATCAGGTTGACCACCGCGGTGATCTCGACGTCGGCCAGCAGCCGGTCGCTGCCGGGAGCCGGAGTCACTTCGACCGCGGCGACGTCGCGCCGGTTCAGCAACTCGCGCAGCGCCTTCGCGCGCTGCCTGCTGTTGCGGTCGAATCCGCGGGTGATCGCCACCGTCCCCGAACCGGCGGCCGCCACGGCGGCTTCGGTCAGGTCCGCCAGCGGGGCCCAGATCCGGGCGGGATCCTCCGGCCGGGGCTGCCGGCGGGAACGGGCGAAGCTCGGGGCATCGGTCGTGGTTTCCATCATCAACCACTTTAGTCCGCGACGAAGGGTTGCCTGGCCTGCCGGTGGGGACCTTCAAGGTGTGAATTCGATCGCTGTGCCGGGCGCCGGGCGAGCGGCTGTGCGCCGATCGGAGCAGCCGGTCCGCCCGCTTGGCGGCCAAGCGGGCGAGGGCGTGGTCGCGCGGCGGTCCCGGTTGTTAGGTTGGTGGGACTGACGCGGGGTGCCCGGGCTGCCGGGCTGAGAACAAACCCGTTGAACCTGACCTAGCTCGTACTAGCGGAGGGACGTCATGGTTCCCAATGTGCTGACCATCGCAGGCACCGACCCCAGCGGCGGCGCCGGTGTGCAAGCCGATCTGAAGACCTTCTCCGCGCACGGCGCCTACGGCATGTCCGTGATCACCGCGCTGGTCGCGCAGACCACCACCGGTGTTTCCGAGGTCCACGAGGTGCCGCCGGAGTTCATCACCGCGCAGCTGGTCACGCTGCTCGACGACGTGCGGGTGGACGCGGTCAAGATCGGCATGCTGGCCAACGCCGAGGTGATCCGCGCGGTGATCGGGGTCCTCGACCGCTACGCGCCGCCGCACGTCGTGCTGGACCCGGTGATGGTCGCCAAGAGCGGTGACCGGCTGCTCGCGCCGGAGGCGGTCAGCGTGCTGCGTGACGAGCTGCTGCCGCGCGTGGACCTGATCACCCCGAACCTGCCCGAGGCCGCCGATCTGCTGGGCGAGCCGGAGATCACCGACCCCGACGAGATGCCCGCGCAGGCCGAGCGGCTGGCCGGGTTGGGCGCGAAGCAGGTGCTGCTCAAGGGCGGTCACCTCGACGGCCGGTCCAGCGTGGACCTGCTCTACGGCGACGGGATCGCCGAGTTCCTGTCCAGCGAGCGGGTCGTGACCACCAACGACCACGGCACCGGCTGCACCCTGTCGGCCGCGATCGCGGCGCTGCGCCCGCAGCGCGGGGACTGGCTCGAAGCGGTGCGCGAGGCCAAGGAGTACCTGACGGCGGCTCTGCGTGCTTCCGACCGGCTCGACGTGGGCCACGGCCACGGCCCGGTGCACCACTTCCACCACTGGTGGTGACAGTTTTCCGGTTCGGGCTCACCTCGCGCGGCGGTGCGGGTGGCGGAACCTCAGGCGTCGCCTGGACTCCGGGATCCCCGATTTGCGCATGGCTTCGGGGCCGTCCTCGCCAGGTGACGTCTGAGAACCCGCGGCGGTGCAAGTTGCAACAGGGTGGGCTAAGCGCCTCCGGCGCTTCGAGGACAAAGAAAAACAGGTACTAAAGCGGCCCAGCATCCAGAAGCACGCAGGGCTCCACACACGACGAGAGGTTCTGATGAGCAAGCTGCCCGCTCCGCCCGCCGACGGTTTCTGCGCCGAGGCATGGGCGCACACCGCCGATCTGCAGCAGGCGATCGTCGAGCACCCGTTCAACGCCGCACTCACCGACGGCACCCTGGACCGCGACCGGTTCGCGTTCTACATCGTGCAGGACGCGCGCTACCTGGTCGGTTTCGCGCAGGCGCTGGCGGCCTCCGCGACGCGGGCCGACAACGCCGAGGACGCGGCGTTCCTGGCCGGTGCGTCCCAGGGTGCACTGGTTGAGGAGCGCCGGCTGCACGCCGGTTACGTCGCGGAGTTCGGCCTCACCGACGCCGAGATCGCCGGGATCGACACGTCCCCGTCCTGCCTGGCCTACACCTCGTACCTGCGGGCGACCGCGCTGACCGAGCCGTATCCGGTGCTGCTGGCGGCGATCCTGCCGTGCTTCTGGGTGTACCAGCATGTGGGCACCACGATCTTGGAAGCCACCGGTGGTGCCGAAGGTCACCCGTACCGGGCGTGGATCCAGACCTACGCCGACGACGAGTTCGCCGAGGCGGTGCTGACCGCGCGCGACCTCACTGACCGGGTCGCCAAGGGAGTCGACGCCGAGACCCGGCAGCGGATGCTCGACGCGTTCACCCGAGCGACTGAGTACGAGTGGTTGTTCTGGAACAGCGCTTGGATCAAGGAGGAGTGGCAGACTTCGCGATTCCTGAAGTAATCGCGAAACCCGTTGCAGGATAGGAAGAACGCGCCTCGACCCGGTGTGATCCGCTGCACGAACGGGGCCGTAACGAATCGCGGGCCGAAGCGATGCTCCCAGCGAGGCACCCGTCCGGGCGGACTTGGGTGTGGGTTCTTCCCACCGTAGACGGAGTTTCGATGGCCGTGGGCAATTCTCTTCTGATCGTTCTGATGGGCATGCTGGTGCCGGTGTTAGCGGCTGCGCCGTTCTACCTCGCCGACCGCCGTCGGGAGCAGCAGGATGCCGCCGAGGGTGACGAATAGGTCAGCTTCCGTAGATCTTCTTCGCGAGTTCTTCCTTGCCCCGCTTGAGTTCTTGCAACGCATTGGCGGCGAATCCACCGCTGGCGGGCATGGCCGGGATCCGCAGGCCTTCGCTGAGCGTCCAGCCGGAGCCGCAGTCGATCAGCGACCGGTGCTTGTTGGTGTAGTAGCCGGAGTTGATCGACACCGCGACCCCGTGTGCTCCGGCCGCGGCCGCCATCAGGTGCAGGTGGAATCGGCTGGACAGCCAGTGCTGCCCGGCCGCCGCGGGCAGCCCGTCGGCCATGATCTCGGAGAACGGGTAGAAGCGGGTGCCCGGCAGGTCGTGTTCCACCAGCGCGAAGACCTCGCGGTCCACGCGCGGGATGCCTTCGACGATGCCGACCTGCTTGGGGCGCACGCCCCATTCGCCCAAGGTGTCCAACAGGAATCCGGCCAGCGCGGGCACCGAATCGTCGAGCAGGTCCGACTGCAGGCACACCATGACCTCGCGCAGGTCGTCGTCCCGGTACAGCCCGGGTTCGACCCCGAAGAACATGTCGTCGCCGGTGTGCGAGGTGGCGCTGGATAGCGCCGCCGACGGCTCGTCGCGCACGTCGACGACCTCGAACTGCGCGGCGAGGTTGCGCAGCAGCGGTTCCGCTTCGTCAGCGACCGGCGACAACCCTTGGCCGGTCATCACCGCCCGGCCGCCGGAACGGCGCGTCGCCGCCACCGCGGCCGCGAGCAGGCCGATGTGCCGCGGCCAGATGCCGTTGACGAATCCGCCGCCGACGATGTGCACCAGGTCGGCACGGGCCGCCAGCTCGATGCCGGCGACCCATCGCGGCGCCAGCCCCGGGTTGTTGAACGCGTGCTGCACGAACGACGCGACCTCCCACGGCCCGTCCGACGGGGCCTCCCAGCACAGCCGCCAGAAGGTGTCGGTGAACCGGACCCGCGGATGCAGGTGGCCGAGCAGGACGTCGCTCGGTCCCGGGTTGGGGCAGTCCACCCAGATCTCGCTGTCCGGCGCGACGCGTGCCAGGTGCTTCAACCAGGCGGCGGCGATCAGTTCGTCCCCGTAGTTCGGGTGGCCGGTGGTGGCGACGAGGTAGATGGTGGGGGGCTTCGTCAACGGTGGGGCTCCAGCCTTCGGGTGCCGAGTCCCTTTCGAACGTAGCAACGACGAAGCCCCGACCGCCGTGCTTGGTGATGTCTCGCACCCCACCGCCACCGCTGGTACCAATTAGGGTGAGCTAACTTCCATTGGAGGCGTGTTGACGATCCGATCCCAGGCGAAGGTGGGCACCGACAAGCCGGCCCGCTACGCCAAGCAGCTGTCCTCGCACCTGGGGCACCGGTGCGCAGTGTCTGAAGAACCCGGTGGCATCCGGATCACCCTGCCCGCCGACAGCGGCGTGGGCAGTTGCCTGCTGGTCAACGAATCGGATGTGCTCGCCTTGCATGCCGAGGCGGAGAACGCCGAGGTGCTCGACCGCGTGCAGGACGTGGTCGGCCGCCACCTCGAGCGTTTTGGTCAGCGCGACGAGCTCAAGGTCAACTGGACGAACGACTGAGTATTAACAGTCGCGAGGATCATGCAGAGGTCGGGCGAGCGGCGGCAGCCGCTTCCTGGCACCTGGGCAGCTCCCGCCGCCGCAGGTTCTCCTGCGTCGACCCGGAGTTCTCTATTCCTTGCTGATCTCGTCGCGGATGCGGGCCAGGCGCTGGCGAGAGCGGTTGAACTTGGCCTCGAAGTGCTTCTCGAACAGGTCCGTGGGCAGCTGCGGGATCTCCGCCGGCTCCGCCGAACGCTGCTGCGGTGCGACCGGCGCCGACCGGGGTGCCTCCGGCTCGGCCTCGGACCTGGTTTCTGCGTCGGACCAGGTTTCGGTCTCGGCCTCGGGTTCGGTCGCCGGTGGCTGGTCGTCGGTGCTCGGCCGCCGGGGGATGACCGTCGGCGGCGCCGGCTTGACCGGGGCGGCCGGGGTGCGCAGCGCGTGCCTGCCCTTCGGGGCGGTCGCTGGTTCGGCGAGGCCGCTCTCGGCGAGGCGTCTGTTCGCGCGGTTTAGCAGTGGCCAGAAGACCAGCGTGGCCAATGCGAAACCGGTGACGAACATCAGCACAAGCAGATCCACGAGTAGCTCCGATCAGTTCTGTCTGGCGGGGCCTGTCTGCGGGGCGGCGCCGTTGGTGTGCGACCGCTCGATGGGAATGGTGTAGGTCTGCGCGTCGTCGCGCTGTTCGGGCAGCCGCACCGGCTGCTGCTCGACCTGCTCGGCATGCGCGATCCGCTCGACCTGCCGGTCCCGCGTGATCTGGTCGATGTCGTCGGCGATGTCCGGAATCGGGTCGCGCAGTTCCGCGACGGACTGGTCCAGCAGGTGCTGGGCCTTGTCCATTGCGGACAGGACCGAACTGCGCAGCTCCTCCAGTTGGAGTTGCTTGGTGCGGATCTCGTCCAGGGCTTCCAACCGCTGCTGCTCGGTCTCGGCGTCCCACTGGCCGCACTGCCGCCGGGTCTGGTCGATCAGCTGGTCGGATTCGAGCTGGGCGGCCGACATGGTCCGCTTGTACTCGTTGCGGATGTTCTGCCGCAGCCGCTGTTCCCGGGAGCGCAGGTCGCTGACCTTCTGGTCGTGCTCGCGGTGCAGCCGCGCGCGTCGCTCCTCGACCTCGGTGACCAGCTCGCTGCACTCGTTGCGCAGCTCGGTGGTGGCCCGCTGGGCCTCGTTGAGCAGTTCGCGCGCCTCGGTTTCCGCCGTGCCCCGGATGATCTCGGCCTGCCTCCTGGCCTGGTCGCGCAGGGTCTGCACCTCTTCTTCGGCGATCGAGAGCATGTTCTGCACCCGCTGGGAGGCGGCGGGCAGCCCGGTGTCGGAGGACTCGATCTGCTTGAGTCGCTGCTCGGCGGCGTCGAGGTTGCGGCGGGTGTCGTCGCAGAGCTTGCGGAGGTCGGAGTTGAGCTGCGCGGACTCGTTGCGGTCGATGGTGACCAGGCGCAGCTGGTCCTCCAGCAGTTCCAGGTGTTCGATGACCTGATGGCGGTTGAAGCCGCGTACCTGGATGTCGAATCCCGGCCGGAGCGGCACGACGGAGTCGGCGTCTTCCATTGGTGAACTCCTCTCCGTACGGTCTGGGCCGATTCGATAGGTCGGAGAGTAGGGGCGATGGTGCGGGTTCGCCCAGCGGAAAACAACGATCATCACCGGATCAGGTGCTGATGATCAGGCGATCAAACGGTCGCCTTGCGCTCAGCGATCGTGACACGGGTTCGTCCACTGTGCTCGTTTCGTTAGCCGGGTGACGCCCAGGCAGACCGGGGCAAGTACGGCAGTGGTGTGAAGCACTGTCACGAGATCGAGTGGTTAGGTTAGGCTCCGCTCACGTATGAGTTCGCGGTGTCTAGGGAGCGTGGCGTGACGACTGGAGTCGACCTTGCCGGACGGTCGCACCAGCGGACATCGGTGTTGCTGCGGCGGTGGCTGGCCGAAACGCACACCCCGGTCGCCGAGGGGCGAATGCGGTTGACCATCGGGTCGCTGCGGTTGGGCGCGGACGTGGTCTACGACTCGCCGACCGGGGCGCACAGCTTCGGCCCGATCCACGTCCTGGACGCCACCGGCGCGCCGGTCGAGGTGGCCGAGCCCGCGTTGCTCGCCGCCGCGTGCTCCGCCGATGCGCGCGCCCGCGCGCTGCACGACGCGCCGATCAACGCCGCCGACTCGGGCACGCTGCTGGACTGGCTGTTGGATGCCTTGCCGCGCCGTGCGGTCGATCCGCTTGCGCTGCCTGCGGATTTGGTCGCGGTTGCCCGGTCGGTCTCCGACGGGGCGGAGGCACGGCGGTGGTTGTCCACGCACGTCGAGGGCCGGTTGCTGCCCGCGATTCGGGGCTGGGAACCCGACGACGCCGCCGGTGCCACGGCGGCGCTGCTGACGCGTGGCGCGCTCGCCGTCATCGGGTTGCTGGGGCGGCGTGGTGTCGTGCACGAGACGGACCTGATCGCCGACCTCGCGGATCGGCTGCGGGCCATCGCCGACGCGTATCCGGACGCGGAATGGCTGGTGCGGCACTGGTTGACCAGCCCGACGCTGACCGATCTCGCCGTGCTCAACGGTTCCGGGCTGCGGTACCGCGCGGCTTCGGGCGAGATCCGGGTGCGGGCCGTGCCGTTCGAGGTGCGGAACCCGTTGTGGTCGGGCGCTCCGGACGCCCCGGGCGTGCCGATCCCGGAGCTCGGGGAGGGCTGGTCGTTGCGGCCGGTGCAGGTCTTGGGCGCGGATGGCGGGCCGGATGTGGCGCTGGTGCACCGCTGGATGAACAACGGGCACGTCGCGGTCAACTGGAACCAGGCGTGGCCGGTGCCGCGGTGGCAGGACGAACTGGCTGGTCAGCTCGCCGGGCGGCATTCTCTTCCCTGCATCGTCGGGCTCGGCGGGCGGGATGTCGGTTACCTGGAGCTCTACCGGGTGCAGCGGGACAAGCTGGCGCGCTGCTACTCGCACGATCCGCACGACCTCGGCGTGCACGTCGCCATCGGTGAGCCGGACGCGGTCGGGCGCGGGGTCGGCTCGTCGCTGCTGCGGGCGGTGGCCGAGGGGTTGCTGGCGGTCGACCCGGACTGCGGCCGGGTCGTCGCCGAGCCCGACGTCCACAATGGAGCTTCGGTGGGAGCGTTCGGCAAGGCCGGGTTCGGGCGGGCAGCGGAAGTGGGGTTGCCGAACAAGAATTCCGCGCTGATGGTGTTCGGCCGGTCCGCGCCGGGTGAGTAGTCCCACGTCGGTCGATGCGGTGAGCGGCTGTACTCCGGATCGGATCATAAGTAAGGTAAGCCTTACTTTCTGGTCGATCGTGGGGAGAACGATGTCGGGTCGTGCTGACGAGCAGGTGCCGTTGTCCGCCGCGCAGTCGGGGATCTGGTTCGCGCAGCAACTGGACCGCAACAACCCGATCTTCAACACCGCCGAGTACGTGGAGATCCACGGGCCGGTGGATCCCAGCCGCTTCGCGGCGGCCCTGCGGCGGGTCGTCGAGGAGGCCGAGGCGCTGCGGATGCGGGTGGTCGACGAGGCCGGCGAGCCGCGGCAGGTCATCGACGAGGCCGACGGTTTCGACGTCCCGGTGATCGACTGCTCGGATGCCGCCGATCCCGACGCGCGGGCGCTCGCCTGGATGGGCGCCGACCTGCGGGAACCGGTGGAGCTGACGCGGTCGAGGGCCGACGGCGGCCGGTTGTGGACCGCGGCGCTGCTCAAGCTCTGCGACGAGCGCTGGTGGTGGTACCAGCGGATCCACCACGTGGCCATCGACGGGTACGGCTTCTCGCTCCTCATCCGGCGGGTCTCCGAGCTGTACAACTCGGCGGATTCCGGGCCGTCGCAGTTCGGCTCGCTGCGATCGCTGCTGGACGCGGAACGGGAGTACCGGGAGTCGCCCAAGTTCCGCGAGGACGAGGAGTTCTGGCGGGAGCAGTTCGCGGACCGGCCGGATGTCGCGTCGCTGGCCGGAGATTCGAGTCCCACCGCGCACACCTTCCACCGCCAGGCCGACGCCTCCGGCGCGGCCGATGCCCTGGCCCGCGCCGCGACCGAAAGCCGGGCGATCTGGTCCGACGCGCTCATCGCCGCCTTCGGCGCTTACCTGCACCGGATGACCGGGGCCACCGACGTCGTGCTCGGACTGCCGGTGATGGGCCGGCTCGGGTCGGCTGCGCTGCGGGTGCCCGGCATGGTCGTCAACGTGCTGCCGCTGCGGCTGCGGATCACCCCGGGCACCACGCGCGGGGAGCTGATCGCGCAGGTCGTCAAGGCCGTGCGGCAGGTGCGCAGGCACCAGAACTACCGCAGCGAAGACCTGCGCCGCGACCTGAAGCTGCTGGGCTCGGACCGCCCCCTGTTCGGGCCGATGATCAACATCAAGTCCTTCGACTACGAGCTCACCTTCGGTGACAGCCCGGCGACCGTGCACAACCTCGCGGCCGGGCCCGTCGACGACCTGACCATCGCGGTGTACAACTCCGGCGGCGACCTGCGCTTCGAGTTCGACGCCAACCCCGAGCGCTACGGCGAGGCGGAGCTGACCGCGCACCGCGAGCGGTTCCTGCGGTTCCTCCAGGAGTTCTCGGACTGCGCCGGGAACACCCCGGTCGGCCGGATCGACCTGCTCTCGGCCGAAGAGCGCGACCGGATCCTGAACGAGTGGAACGCGCCGATCGCCGATGCCGGCGCGCCCCCGGCGGCGCCGCTGCCGCAGCTGTTCGAGGAGCAGGCCCAACGCACCCCGGATTCAGTCGCGGTCACCTTCGGCGCGCAGAACCTCACCTACGCCGAGCTCGACGCGCGGGCCAACCAGCTCGCGCACCACCTGATCGACCACGGCGTCGGGCCGGAGCAGCTCGTCGCGCTGGCGCTGCCGAGATCCTTAGAACTGGTGGTGGCGCTGCTGGCGGTGCTGAAGGCCGGTGCCGCGTACCTGCCGCTGGACCCGGAGCATCCGGCCGAGCGGATCCGCTACGTGATCGGGGACGCGCAGCCGACCGTGCTGATCAGCGACGCCGAGCACGCGGCGCGGCTGCCGGACGGGATCACCCGCATCCTGCTGGACGATCCGGTCGAGGTCGAGGAGATCTCCCGGCATTCGCAACGCGATCCGAAGGCCGGCGAGCGGGGACCGCTGACACCCGAGCACGCCGCCTACGTGATCTACACGTCCGGCTCGACCGGGCAGCCCAAGGGCGTGTCGATCCCGCACCACAACGTGGTCCGGCTATTCAGCGCGACCCAGCCGTGGTTCTCCTTCGACGGCAACGACGTCTGGACGTTGTTCCACTCCTACGCGTTCGACTTCTCGGTGTGGGAGCTGTGGGGCGCGCTGCTGCACGGCGGCCGGTTGGTGGTGGTGTCGCACGAGGTCAGCCGGTCGCCGCGGGATTTCCTGCGGCTGGTCGCCCGCGAACGCGTGACCGTGCTCAACCAGACGCCTTCGGCGTTCTACCAACTCAGCCAGGCCGATCGGGAGGCGCCGGGCACCGAGCTGGCGCTGCGGTACGTCATCTTCGGCGGCGAAGCGCTGGAACTGTCCAGGTTGGACGACTGGTACGACCGGCGCCCCGGGTCGCCGAAGCTGATCAACATGTACGGGATCACCGAGACCACCGTGCACGTGTCCTATGTGGAGCTCGACCGCGAGGCGGTCGCTCGCCGCGACGGCAGCCTGATCGGCCGTGGCATTCCCGACCTGCGGGTGTACCTGCTCGACGGACTGCTGCAGCCGGTCCCGCCGGGCGTGGTCGGGGAGCTTTACGTGGCAGGCGAAGGCCTGGCCCGGGGCTACCTCGGGAAGCGCGGGCTGACCGCGCAGCGGTTCGTCGCGGACCCGCATGGCGCGCCGGGGAGCCGGATGTACCGCTCCGGCGACCTGGGTCGGTGGCGGGCGGACGGCGGCATCGAGTTCGTCGGCCGCGCCGACCAGCAGGTCAAGGTGCGCGGGTTCCGCATCGAGCTCGGCGAGATCGAGGCGAACCTGGCGGCGCATCCGCAGGTGCGGCAGGCCGCCGTCGTGGTGCGCGAGGACCAGCCCGGCGACAAGCGGCTGGTCGGTTACACCGTCGGTGCGGCCGAGCCGAGCGAACTGCGGGCGCACCTGGCGGAGCGGCTGCCGGCCTACATGGTGCCGTCGGCCTACCTGGCCGTGGACGCGATTCCCTTGACCGGCAACGGGAAGCTCGACACCCGGGCCTTGCCCGCGCCAGATTTCGCCGCCGATGCAGGTGGCCGCGGGCCACGGGACGTGGCCGAGTCGACGCTTTGCCGGTTGTTCGCCGAGGTGCTCGGGGTGCGCGAGGTCGGCATCGACGACGGGTTCTTCGAGCTGGGTGGGCATTCCCTGCTGGCCGCGCGGCTGCTGGCGCGGGTGCGCACCGAGCTCGGTGCCGAGCTGACCATCCGCGGCCTCTTCGACCACCCGACCGTCGCGGGCCTGGCCGCGCAGCTCGAAGCGGGAGCCCGTCGGCCCGCGCTGCGGCCAGTGGAGCGGCCCGAGCGCATCCCGCTTTCCTTCGCGCAGCAGCGCCTTTGGTTCCTGAACCGGTTGGAGGGCGCCAGCGCCACCTACAACCTGCCGCTGGTGCTGCGGATGTCCGGGGAGCTGGACGTGGACGCACTGCGGGCGGCGATCGGCGACGTCGTGCGGCGGCACGAGAGCCTGCGCACGATCTTCCCGGACGAGCTGGGAGAACCCCGCCAGCAGGTCCTCGACACCGTGCCCGACCTTACGCTGGTTCGGGTTCCGGCCACCGGGGATCCGCAATTTCCATTGAAATCGAACCTTCGATTTCCATTGAAATTGCGCGACTCCGAGGACTCGGGGGCGTCCGGCGGGGTGGCCGGGGCGTTCGCGGCAGCGGTTCGGCAGGGGTTCGACCTGGCCGCGGAACCGCCTATCCGGACCACGTTGTTCACGACAACCGAATCGCCCGAGGCCGGCGGCGAGCACTTGCTGCTCGTGCTGTTGCACCACGTAGCCGCTGACGAGTGGTCGACGCGGCCGCTGGTGCGGGACCTGTCGACCGCATACGCCGCGCGCGTGGCGGGCGCGGAGCCGGGCTGGGACGGCCTTCCGGTGCAGTACGTGGATTACACGCTCTGGCAGCGGGAACTGCTCGGGGACGAGTCCGATCCGGGTCGGCCCGCGGCGCGGCAGCTGGCGTTCTGGCGGCAGGCGCTCGCCGACCTGCCAGACCAGTTAGAGCTGCCCGCCGACTTCCCGCGCCCGGCGGTGTCCAGCCACCGGGGCGACGCGGTGCGCTTCGACCTCGAACCCGCCTTGCACCAGCGGCTTCGGCGGCTGGCCGGCGAGCACCAGGCCAGCGTGTTCATGGTGTTGCAGGCCGGGTTGGCCGCGCTGCTGACGCGGCACGGCGCCGGCACCGACATCCCGATAGGTTCACCGGTGGCCGGTCGCGGCGATGACGCGCTCGACGACCTGGTCGGGTTCTTCGTCAACAGCCTCGTGCTGCGCACCGACACCTCGGGAGAGCCGAGCTTCGCCGAGCTCGTCGACCGGGTGCGGCAAGGCGACCTGGCCGCCTTCGACAACGCGGAGCTGCCCTTCGAGCGGTTGGCCGAGGCGCTCAACCCGGACCGCTCGCTGTCCCGGCACCCGCTGTTCCAGGTGATGCTCGCGTACTGGGGCGCGGCCGAGTCCGTCACCGCGGACCTGCCGGGGCTTGAGACCACTGTGGACACAGCGCCCGCCGGGGCGGCGAAGTTCGACCTGGCGTTCAGCCTCAGCGAACGGGCCGACGGCGGGGTCGACGGATTGGTGCAGTACAGCACCGACCTGTTCACCCGCCGCACCGTCGAGGACCTGGCCGCGCGGTTGGTCCGGCTGCTCACATCCGCCGTCGAGGATCCGGCCGCCCCCATCGGCCGCCTGGACATCTTGGGCGATGCGGCCCGGCAGCAGGTGTTGGCCTGGGGCGACGCCGCTGCTGGCGCGGCTCCGGCGGGAACGTTCCCCGAGCTGTTCGCCGCGAAAGTCGCGCAGGACCCGGACAAGCCGGCGCTGATCTTCGAGGACGTGGAGCTGAGCTACCGCGAACTGGACCGCCGGGTGACCGAACAGGCGCAGCTGCTGGTCGAACACGGCGTGGGCCCGGGCGACATCGTCGGCGTGCTGCTGCCCCGGTCGCCCGAGCTGATCACCGGCCTGCTCGCGGTGATGACCGCCGGCGCCGCGTATCTGGCGCTGGACCCGGACTACCCGGCGCAGCGGCTGCGGCACATGGTCGACGACGCCAAGCCGCGCCTAGTGCTCACCGCCGATCCGCGCGCAGACCTGCCGGTAACCCTGCTGAGCTGCTACGACAGCCCCGCCAGCATGCGGATCTTGCCGCGACCGGAGCTGGACGACGCGGCCTACGTCATCTACACGTCCGGCTCGACCGGCACCCCGAAGGGCGTCGTCGTGCCGCACCGCGGCATCGGCAAGCTGCTCGCCACCCAGCGCGAGCGGGTCGGCATCACCGCCGACAGCCGCGTGCTGCAGTTCGCCTCGCCGAGCTTCGACGTGGCGTTCTGGGAAATCTGCATGGGGCTGCTCAGCGGCGGCACCCTCGTGGTGGTGCCCTCGGACCGGCGGGTGCCGGGCGAGCCGCTGGCCGAATACACCCGGCGGCACCGCGTCACGCACCTCGCGATCGGACCGTCGATGATGGGCATGTTCCCCGCCGGCACCGAGCTGCCGCCGGACGCGACCTTGCTGTGCGGAGCCGAGAAGGTGCCTTCTGACCTGGTGCTCCGTTGGGCGCGGGACCGGCGGATGCTCAACTGCTACGGGCCGACCGAAGCCACCGTCAACTCCACGCTGTGGGACTGCGACCCGGACGCCGTCGGCAGCACGGTGCCGATCGGTGTGCCCGATCCGGGAGCGCGGCTCTACGTGCTGGACCGCGCGCTCCAGCCCACGCCGCCCGGCGTGGTCGGCGAGCTCTACGTCTCGGGGCTCGGGTTGGCGCGCGGGTACCTCCACCGGCCGGGGCTGACCGCCGAGCGGTTCGTCGCCGACCCGTTCGGCCCGCCCGGTTCCCGCATGTACCGCACCGGTGACCTGGTGCGTTGGCGGGCCGACGGGGTGCTGGACTTCGCCGGGCGCGCGGACGACCAGGTGAAGATCCGCGGGTTCCGCATCGAACTCGGCGAGGTTGAGGCGGTGCTGGCCAAGCATCAGGACGTCGCGCAGGTCGCGGCCGTGGTGCGCGAGGACACCCCGGGCGACAAGAGGCTCGTCGCCTACGTCGTCGGTGGCGGCGAAACCGCCGAGTTGCGGCGGCACGTGGGGGAGTCGCTGCCGGACTACATGGTTCCCGCGGCGGTGGTGTTCGTCGACGCGTTGCCGTTGCTGCCCAACGGGAAGCTCGACCGCCGGGCGCTGCCGGTGCCGGACCTCGGGGAATCCGTGGGCAACGCCATGCCGCGCAACCCCACCGAAGAGATCCTCTGCGGACTGTTCGCCGAGGTGCTCGGGCTGCCGCGAGTCGGGGTCGACGACAGCTTCTTCGACCTCGGCGGGCATTCCCTGCTGGCCGTTAAGCTGATCGGACGCATCCGCGATGCGCTGGGTGTTCGGGTCAATGTCGGCAGCCTCTTCGCCGCGCCGACCGTGGCCGGTCTAGCGGAGCGGTTGCACACCGGGAGTTCGCGCGACGCTCTGGAGATCGTGCTGCCGCTGCGCACCGAGGGCAGCAAGGAACCACTGTTCTGCGTGCACCCGGCGGCGGGGCTGGCGTGGCCGTTCTCCGGGCTGCTCAAGCACATCGACGCCGAGCGGCCGATCTACGGCATCCAGTCGCGGGGGCTCGCGGAGCCGAAGCCAGTCGCAGAGAGCCTGCACGAGATGGCCGCCGAATACCTGGAGCACATCCGGCAGGTGCAGCCGCACGGGCCGTACTACTTCCTCGGCTGGTCCTTCGGCGGCGTCGTCGCCCACGAGATGAGCACCCAGCTGCAGGCACTGGGCGAGGAAGTGCGGTTCCTGTGCATGCTCGACTCCTACCCGAAGGACGTGTGGGACGTGTTGCCGACCGAGGAGGAGGCGCTGAAGGCGCTGCTCTACATGGCCGGCTACGACCTCGCGGAGCTCGGGGAGGGGTCGTTGACCAGGGCAGACGTGATGGAGATCCTGTCTGCCGAGGGCAGCGCGCTGGCGAATCTCGAAGAGCACAGCACCACGGCGATCATCGACAACTTCGCCAACTGCGCGGTGCTGGAGAACCAGGCGAACCACGACAAGTTCCAGGGCGACGTGCTGTTCTTCACCGCCACGGTGAACCGGGCCAAGGCCTCGCTGACCGCGCAGATGTGGCAGCCGTACGTCGACGGCACGGTGCACAACCACGACATCGCCTGCGAGCACAAGGACATGACCCAACGCGGCCCGCTCGCCGAGATCGCCGCGATCGTCGACCCGGCCTTGACCGAGGCCAGCTCGTGACGGGCACGCGTGAATCGGGGATCCCGGAGTCCCCGCGGCGTCTGCGGTTCCGCCACCCGCACCGCTGCGCAGAACGAGTTTGGAAACAGGCTTTGAACGCCGAAGGAGCACGCCGATGACGAACCCGTTCGAAGATCCTGCCGCGGAGTACTACGCGTTGATCAACGAGCAGGACCAGTACTCGCTGTGGCCAGCCGCGATCTCCGTGCCCGCCGGGTGGACCATCGCGCACGGCCCGGCGGACCGGGAATCCTGTGTCGACCACATCGAGGTGAACTGGACCGACATGCGGCCCGCGCGCTGATGGCGATGCTGCTCGGCGTGCGCCCGCAGGTCGCGGTGTGCGTCTGCTACGTGGCGGCGATGTTCATGAACGGCATGGACGCCACGATCGTCAACGTGGCGCTGCCGGCCATCGGCGCCGAGTTCGCCGTGCCGCCCAGCGCCACCTCGGCGGTCAACGTCGGCTACCTGGTCAGCCTGGCGGTGTGCATCCCGGTCTCCGGCTGGCTCGGCGACCGCTTCGGCACGAAACGGGTTTTCCTCGGCGCCTTTGGGGTATTCGTGATGGCATCGGCGCTGTGTGGGCTGGCCGACGACCTGCCGCAGCTGACGTTTGCGCGGGTCCTGCAGGGCGCCGGCGGCGGGGTGATGAGTCCCGTCGCGCTGACCATGCTGTTCCGCGCCTACCCGCCGGAACAGCGAATTCGGTTGTCCCGCGTGCTCCTGCTGCCGACCGCGGTGGCTCCCGCGCTCGGCCCAGTGCTGGGCGGCTTCTTCGTCGAAAACCTCACCTGGCGCTGGGGTTTCTACGTGAACCTGCCGGTCGGCCTGCTCGCCCTGCTTTTCGGCGTGCTGTTCCTGACCGAACACGTCGAATCGCGGGGCAAACGCTTCGACTGGCTCGGTTTCGCCCTGGCCGCACCGGGACTGGGACTGGTCATGTACGCGCTGGAAGCCGTGTCGCAGGCCGGCCCCGGTTCACCGCGCTTCTGGGCCTGCGGACTCGCCGGGCTCGGCTGCCTCGCGGTGCTGGTCCGCACGCAACTGAGGGCCGCACATCCGATGCTCGACCTGCGCCTGTTCGCCGACGCGTCGTTCCGGCGCGGCAGCCTGATCCTCTTCACGTGCGTCGCCGGATTCCTGGGTACGCTCTACGGATTCACGCTGATGTACCAGGCGGGGCTGGGCGCTTCGGCGTGGGAAACCGGCTTGGTGACGCTGCCGAAGGCGATCGGGCTGATGATCGCCTCGCAGCTGGTCGGCTGGGCGCACCGCAGGTTCGGGCCGCGGCTGCTGATCGCGACCGCGATGTTCGGTGCCGCGGTGTCGTTCGTGCTGATGAACACGCTCGGGCCCGGTGATCTCTGGCTCGCCGCGGCCGTCCAACTGGCATCGGGTTTCTTCGTGGGCGCGGCCTCCGCCGAACTGCAGGTCGTCGCCTTCGCGACGATCAGCAAATCGGCGACCGGTGGGGCTTCGACGCTGTTCAACGTCCAGCGCCAGGCCGGTTCCGCGCTGGGCGTGGCGATCACCGCGAGCGTGCTGGCAGCGGTCGGGACCGACGGGCTGGGCGGCTACCACCTGGCGATGCTGGTGTCGGCCGGGTTCGCGCTGGTCGGGGTGATCTTCGCCGTGCGCATCAAGGATTCCGGGTCACCGCGCCAGAAACTCGCCGCCGCGCGGCGGTAGAGATCTGAGCCACCGCGGGAAGACAACGCCCAGTTCGTGTGGTTAGGTTAGCCTTAACTGACATGGTTGTTGGCCGGCAGGAAGGAACGCATGACCGATGGGTACCGCTGATCGTCTCCGGCGCGACCGGCCCCCGGCGCGCGACCTGCAGGTCCTGCGCACCGCTGAGCTCAGCCCGTCGATGCGGCGGATAACCCTCGGCGGCACGGAGCTCACGGGATTCCTCGACGAGCACACCGGGCCGAACATCAAGGTTTTCGTTCCGCAGCAGGGGCAGCAGCGACCGGTGTTGCCGACGCTCGACGCGGAGACTGGTCGCTACCGGTGGCCCGACCTGCACGAGCGGCCGACCATGCGGACCTACACCGTGCGCCGCTACGACGAGGCCCGCGGCGAACTCGACGTCGACTTCGTGCTGCACGGCGAATACGGCGTGGCCTCAAACTGGGCGCGCGCCGCCCGCCCCGGCGACCGCATCGGCGTGATGGGCCCGGGCGGCAGGACCTGCCGGCCCGCCGACTGGTACCTGCTGGTCGGCGACGAGACGGCGCTGCCCGCGATCTCCGCGATCGTCGAAGGCCTGCCGCCCACCGCGCGCGGCCAGGTGTTCGTCGAGGTCGGCGACGCCACCGACCAGCAGCACGTCGAAACCCCGCTGGACCTGCGGTGGACCTGGCTGCACCGCGACGGGGCGGCCGCCGGCCGCGCGCCAGGGCTGATCGACGCCGTGCAAGGGCTGGAAATGCCATCAGGCGTGGACGTTTCGGCTTGGGTAGCGGGGGAGTCCGGCATCGTCCGGGGCATCCGCCGGCACCTGCGCGCGGAACGTGGCATGGACGCGAAATCGGTGCTCGCCATCGGTTACTGGAAATACGGCATGGCCGAAACGGAGTACCACGACAAGCACAACCACGACCGGGACTGACCGAACGACCCGGTCCGGCACCGGCGGGATCCAGCGGATTTCGCCGGCAAATCCGGGTGCCCGAAAACGGGTGCCGGCGAGCTGAGGGGAAATACGTGGCTGCGGTCGACGAGAGAATCCACGACGTGCTGGGAATCGGTTTCGGGCCGTCCAACCTGGCGCTGGCCATCGCCATCGAGGAGCACAACCGCACCGCGTCGGAAAAAGACCGCCTCGATGGCGTTTTCTTCGAGCGCCAGGCCGCGTTCGGGTGGCACCAGGGCATGCTCATCGAGGGCACCACCATGCAGGTGTCGTTCCTCAAGGACCTGGTCACCATGCGCAACCCGGCCAGCGACTTCTCGTTCCTGTCCTACCTGCACGAGAAGCAACGGCTGGTCGACTTCATCAACCACAAGACGATGTTCCCGACCCGCGTCGAGTACCACGACTACCTGGAGTGGGCCGCGGCCCGGCTCGACGGCGTCGTGCGGTACGACTCGGAGGTCGTCGAGGTCAGCCCGGCCGGGGAGCACATCGAGGTGGTGGTGCGCCGCGACGGCCGGGCGGCGGTGCACCGCGCGCGCAACGTCGTGCTCGCGGTGGGGCTCGAAGCGAACCTGCCGGAGGGCGCGGAGCTCGGCGATCGTGTGTGGCACAACCTGGATCTCCTGCACCGGGTCGACGAGCTGACCGAGGCACCGCGGCGCTGCATCGTCGTCGGGGCCGGGCAGAGCGCCGCCGAGGCCACCGAGTACCTGCACCGGACCTTCGCCGACGCCGAGGTGTGCTCGGTGTTCGGCAGGTACGGGTTCAGCCCCGCCGACGACAGCCCCTTCGCCAACCGGATCTTCGATCCGCGGGCGGTGGACGACTTCTACGCGGCGTCTCCCGAGGTCCGCCGGGACCTGATGAACTACCACCGCAACACGAATTACTCGGTGGTCGACCTGGATCTCATCGAGGAGCTTTACTCGCGCGCCTACCAGGAGAAGGTGCGGGGCGAGCAGCGGCTGCGGATCTTCAACGCCTCCCGCGTCACCGACGTCTCGCCGCGCGCGGACGGCGTGTCGGTGACCGTCGAGTTCCGGCCCTCGGGCGAGCGGACGGTGCTGGACGCGGACCTGCTGGTCTACGCGACCGGCTGCCGGCCGCGCGACGTCTTCCAGCTGCTCGGCGACACCGCTGAGCACTGCGCTCGCGACGAGCGGGGCCGACCTCAGGTCGAGCGTGACTACCGGGTCCGCACCACCGGGGACTTCCAGGGCGGCATCTACCTCCAGGGCGGCACCGAGCACACCCACGGCCTCACGTCGTCGCTGCTGTCCAACGGAGCGGTCCGGGCGGGCGAGATCCGCGACTCGATCGTCACCCGCCGCCAGGCTCCCCGCCCCGCCCGCGACTACGCCCTCACCCGAGGCTGACACCCCGGGGCTCGACCCCAGTTTCAACTGAAACTGGGGTTGGTCTTCGGGGGGTCGGGGATCGGGTCCGGGGTGGGTTTGGTGTGGTTTCAGTTGAAACTGGGGGTCTTGTAATCGTGGGCACAGCGGGAATGGTGTTCGGCCGGGTGCGGTTGTAGGCACTGATGGAAACTGATGCGTCCCCGGAGCGCACCGAGTCGGGCAGCGCGACCGCAGAGCAGGACGACCCGATCAAGGGCCTAGCCCGTGGCGACTCGCCCGTGGCGTTGTCGGTGCTCGACCTGTCCACCGTCGGCGTCGAGCACAGCCCTTCGGACGCCCTGCGCACCACCACCGAGCTCGCCCGCAGCGTCGAGCAGTGGGGGTTCCACCGGCTGTGGGTCGCCGAGCACCACGGCATGCCCGGCATCGCCAGCTCCGCGCCCGCCGTGATGATCGCGCACCTCGCCGCGCACACCACCACCCTGCGCCTGGGCTCCGGCGGCGTGATGCTGCCGAACCACGCGCCGCTGGTCGTCGCCGAGCAGTTCGGCACTCTGCAGGCGCTGCACCCCGGCCGCATCGACCTCGGCATCGGCCGCGCACCCGGCACCGACCAGGCGACCGCCCGGGCCCTGCGGCGCACCACCGGGCCGCTGTCCGCCGACGACTTCCCGCAGCAGCTCGGCGAACTGATCGCTTTCCTCGACGACGACTTCCCGGTCGACCACCCGTACGCCGCGATCCAGTCCGTGCCGCACGGCCCCATGCCGCCGGTGTGGCTGCTCGGTTCCAGCGGCTTCAGCGCCCAGCTGGCTGGCGCTCTCGGCCTGCCGTTCGCCTTCGCGCACCACTTCAGCGCGCAGAACACGCTGCCCGCGCTGGAGCTCTACCGGCAGTCCTTCCAGCCCTCGGAAGTGCTGGCCAAGCCGTACGCGCTGATCGGCGTGCAGGCCGTCGCGGCCGACACCGACGAGGAAGCGCTGGACATCATCCGGCCCGTCGCGCTGAGCATGCTGCGGCTGCGGCGGGGCATGCCCGGCAAGCAGCCGACCCGCCGGGAGGCCCGCGAGTACCCGTACACCGAGCTGGAGCAGAGCTTCATCGACAGCTGGTTGGCAGACGCCGTCTACGGCGCTCCGGAGACCGTCCGGGCCGGGCTCGACGAGCTGCGCGAACGCACCGGAGTCGACGAGCTGATGCTCACCGCGAACGTGCCGGACCGGGACAGCAAGCTGCACTCGTTCGAACTGATCGCCAAGGCGTACCGGATGATCTAGCCACTCGCCAGCCGTTCCTGAAGCGGCTTGTCCCCCGCAGGTTCTCGGGGGTCGCCTCGGGAAAGACACCCCGGCGTGGCGTTTGGGCATGCATGAGCCGGGGATCCCGGACCGAAGGGGCGTCTGAGGTTCCGCTACGGGACCACCTACGCAAATTGGTCAGCAGAACAAGTTCTCAAGGTGTGCGCCGCCACTCTTGCCCGAGGTCCGGCACAGGCGCTCAGAGCCGTGGCGTACGGTCTATTAACACCGGTCTTTCTAGGCACGAGGCGGGATTGAGGGATTGGCGTGAAGCCTGGTGTGCTGGCCTTCTACCGGATCATGGCGTACGTCACCGCGGTGCTGTTGATCCTCCTGTGCGCCGCGATGGTGCTCAAGTACGGCCACTACGTCGGTTTGTGGTCGGAGGGTTCCTCGACCCAGCAGCTCGGTGAGACGTGGACCTTCCGGATCGGCGTCGCGCACGGCTGGTTGTACATGGTGTACCTGCTCGTCGCCGTGGTCGCCACCACCCAGCTCCGCGCGCCGATCGGCCGGATGCTGCTGGTGCTGCTGGCCGGCACGATCCCGTTCGGCGCGTTCGTCGCCGAGCGCAAGGTGACGCACTGGCACGAGCTGCGGTTGGCGGGCAAGCCGATCACCGCGCCGCACAGCGTCGCGAAGTCGGAGGAATCGCACGCCTCATGACAGCCGCTCCCGAATCCGCCACTTCGCAGCCCGCGCCGACCACCGGTCGTCGTCGCGGCGTGGTGGCCGCCTACCTGGCCTTAACCAAGCCGCGCGTCATCGAGCTGCTGCTGGTCACCACGATTCCCGCGATGTTCCTCGCGCAGCGCGGTGTCCCGTCGTTGTGGCTGGTCATCGTGACTCTGGTCGGCGGTGCCATGTCCGCCGGTAGCGCCAACGCCCTCAACTGCGTCGCGGACTCCGACATCGACGCGGTGATGAACCGGACCAAGAAGCGCCCGCTGGTGCGCTACGAGGTGCCGCGCCGCAACGCGCTCGTCTTCGGCATCGTGCTCGGCGTGGTGTCGTTCGCCGTGCTGTGGCTGGGCGCGAACCTGCTGGCGGCGATCCTGGCCACGGCCGCGCTGCTGTTCTACGTCTTCGTCTACACGCTGGTGCTCAAGCGCCGGACCTCGCAGAACATCGTGTGGGGCGGCGCGGCCGGCTGCATGCCCGTGGTGGTCGGGTGGGCCGCCGTCACCGGCAAGGTGGAGTGGCCCGCGCTGGTGATGTTCGGCGTGGTGTTCCTGTGGACACCGCCGCACTTCTGGTCGTTGGCCATGAAGTACAAGGACGACTACGCGCGCGCCGGGGTGCCGATGCTGCCGGTGGTCGCCACCGCGCGGCAGGTGTCGGCGCGCATCCTGGCCTACAGCTGGGCCACAGTGGGCTGCACGTTGCTGCTGGTGCCGGTGACGAGCTGGGTGTACGTGGCGTTCGCGGTGCTCGGTGGGGCGGCGTTCCTGATCGTCGCGCAGCGGCTGCACGCGGCGGTGCGCAACGGCCAGGCCGTCAACCCGATGAAGCTGTTCCACCTGTCGAACTCGTACCTGGCGCTGCTGTTCGTGGCCATCGCGGTGGACGCCGCCGTCGGTTTGCCCGTGCTGGGCTGAAGCAGCACCCCATCGCCGTTTGGAGCGAACGGCCCGTTCGCGTCGCTAGACGAGGCGTACAGGCCGTTCGCTCCTTCCGGCTTTCGGGCGGTGGGTGAGGTGAACGGACCGTTCGCGTCGTTAGAAGAGGCGGTGAGGCCGTTCGCTTCGCCCAGCCCACAGGGCCGTCGACTACAGGCGGAGGTGGAGTCGGAGGGCGCTCTCCAGCTTGGCGAGGGTGCTCTGCGGCAGCGTTCCGATGCGGTTGCCGAGGCGGTTTACCGCGACCGCCCGGACCTGCTCGGCCTGGGCCTTGGAGTCGTTGGGCAGGCCGCATTCGGCGGCCCGCAGGAGCACCTGGAACGGGTGCACGCGGTCGATGTTGGAGGTCACCGGTACGACGGTGATCACCCCTCGCCCGGCGCGCTGGGCGCTGCGGTTCGCGGCGTCGTTGCTGATGACGACCGCGGGGCGGGTCTTGTTGGCTTCCGAGCCGCGGATGGGTTCGAAGTCGACCCAGTAGAGGTCACCGCGGCGCATCGGCGATTCCGTCGGCGGCAGTCGCGTCCCACAGTTGCGCGTCGGCGCTGCCGTCCCACTCCTCCCAGGCGCTGGCGTAGGCGTCTTCCAGCCCGGCGTTGCGCAGCAGGTTGATCGCCTGGTGGATCACTGCCGACCGTGATGGCGCGCCGATCTGCTGGGCGTATTCGTCGACGAAGGTGACGTCTTCGTCGGTCAGGCTCACACTCACCTTCATACCGCGATGCTACCCGTGCTGCCACCCGCTGTCATACCGCTGTTTCGCCTGGTAGATGCTTTGAGCGGCTTCGGGGTGCGGTGGCGCCCGAAACAACTCATGGGACCTGACCAGGGGAAACGTTCAGCGCATGATCGGGAAGATGTCTGGGGTGCCGCGCCCGGTGGCCGCGTCGACGAAGGCGACCGGATCCGCGGTGGCGGCGAGCAGGTGCACCGTCTCGCGCAGCGGTTCGCCCTCCATCGGCCCGGGCACCGGGAGGTCCAGCGCGGTGGCCATGTCGAAGTAGTGCACCACCGCCTCCATCACGAAGATCCGCAGCGCCTCGCCCGCCGGCACCACGGCAACGCCGCCGTAGTCGACGCGTTGGTTCAGATCGGCGCCCCGCAACGCGGCGACGACCTTCGGGGCCACCTCGGTGAACTGGGTGACCAGCTCGCCGGTCGAGGTCGCTGCGGCCTGCTCGGTCGCCTGGTCGCGGAGGAGGTCGGCGGTCTGCTCGGCGACGCCGCCGGACTGCTGCATGAAGGCGAGCAGCTCGGCGGCGTCGTTATGGGTCACCTGTCCCTTGGTTTCCGGCGCGTCCAAGGCCGCGCCGGTCGCGGCCGGGAATCCGCTGTGGTGGGCGTAGACGTCCTTGACGGTCCAGCTCGGCAACCGGGTCGGCCGCTGCCACCGGGTCTCGTCGAGGCTGCTGCCCAGCTCGGCCCACGCCCGCCACGCTTGATCCAGGACGTCGATGATCATGCTTCTCCGATCAGTTCGAAGGTCACGCACGCCCGGCCGCCGAAGCGGTCGGCGTGCTCGTGGACGGCTGCTTCTAGGAAACCGCGGGCGTGCTCCTCGGCGGGTTCGTCGCTCAACGCCTCCAGGTAGGTCCGGTGCGCCGCCAGCGAGGCCACCGCCCGGTCCAGGGTGCCGGTGATGTCCTCGGCGTGCGTCGGCTGCGGCGAGGCGGCGATACCGATCCAGCGCACGCCCCGCCACGGCTCGTAGCCCTGCTCGATCAGTTCCGGGAAGATCCAGCGGTTCCCCGCATCGGCCACCGCGTCCAGCACCGCCCGGCCGACCGCGCGGTGGTCGGCGCTGTTCCAGCTGCCCGGCCCCCAGTCATCGTGGTGGTTCAGCGTGATCACCAGCTCCGGCCGGTGCTGGCGGATGGCACGAGCCAGGTCCTGCCGCAGCGGCAGGCCGTGCTCGATCACGCCGTCGCGATGATCGAGGAACTCCACCGACCGCACGCCCACCTCGGCGGCGCTGGCGATTTGCTCGGCTTCGCGCAGCGGCGCGGCGTCCTCCGGCGTGACCCCGTCGATGCCCGCCTCGCCGCGCGTCACCAGCAGGTAGGCGACCTCCCGGCCGCTCGCGGTCCAGGCGGCCACCGCGCCAGAGCAGCCGTACTCGAGGTCGTCGGGGTGGGCGACGATGGCCAGCGCGCGGCGCCAGTCCTGCGGCATGGGCTTGAGGTCGTCGGCCATCGCGTCATCCTCCCAAAGTTTCCGTTGGTACTAGTTCATTCTGGGGTTGCGCAGAACAACTGGCCACGCAATTTCCCGTCCTCCACCGGAATCATCGCTTTGGTGGAGTCCCTTTTCCGGGCCCGTGGCCAACCGCAACCGTGGTACCCGAACGCATACGGATGTGAGCACGCGCTGGAGGCGCTAGGACCACCTGCGCAGCTTGCGCCGCGGGTTCTCGGACGTCGTCCCGGGTTCTGCTACCCGCACGGCCTCGCGAACCAGCTCCATCAACAAACTTTCTTCTATTCCGGGAAATTCGTGTTGTGGCACATCGACGAAAGGCAACTGCGCTAGGAGGTCAGCAGATGGAACCTGCCTCGGACGTTAAGACCCGTTGGCTCATCGCATTTCTCGTCGCGGTGCTCGCCGGCGACGGCCGGCCGCGCACCGAGGTGATCGGGCTCGGGCCGGGCCGGGCCTGGATGGGTCGCCAGACGGTGAACGAGGGCGACGACACCATCCGCATCGCGGCGCACGAGCTCGGCCACATCCTCGGCCTGCCGGACAACCGCACCGGGGTGTGCGAGGACCTGGTGTCGGGCGCCAGCGCCGGGCCGGACTGCGGCAACGCGAAGCCGAACCTGGACGAGATCGCCGAGGTGGAGCGCAACTTCGCCGGCGGCGTGCGGATCGCCCCGCAGGTGTTCCGCGAAGACGTGCTTGCCGCGCGGTGAACACGTGGGTGGCGGTGGCCTTCGCCCCGATGCGCCACCAGCCGGTAGAACTTGCTGTTTCGCCTGCTCAGGGCCCGTGAGTGCGGTTCGGTGAGATACTCCCGCAAGCGCTCACGGGACCTGGCTCACCGGTTCGGAGCAATCGGTGCCAGGAACCGCTTTCGCTGCGCTGCCGTCAAACTCCGTGAATCCCGCTTGAACGGGGTTTGGCGGTACTAGGCTTGCTGATCATCAACGGGTCACTCCGCGACAGCGGAGAGCAGCGAGGCGGGCGAGGTCATGCGCGACGAGCCAGGGCACGACGAGCGGCAGCCGGCAACCGGCGAACCGGTCGACGCCGCGCGGGAACCGGCGGTGCCGGCGGGCGAACCGGCAGTCGAATCGGCCGGGAAACCGCCTGGCCCGGCCCGATCGGAGAATGACCAGGTTGAGCCTGCGAAAGGGTCGGCCGAGGCGGCGAGAAAACTGGTCGGGCCGCCGGAAAACCCGGCTGAGCTCGGGGACGACGCCGCTGATTCGGCGGTCGAACCGGAAACCGGCGAGCAGCCCGGGGAATCCGCCGAGCCGTTACCCGACGCACCGCCGGACCCGGTCGCGCGGTTAGCCGAGGCGGTCGCCGCGCTCACCGAGCAAGTCCACGAACACCACGAGCGGGCCGTCGCCCGCGAGCGCGTCATCGACAAGCTGCACGCCGACGTGGAGCGGCTGCGCGCCGGGGAACAGAACCTCGTGCTGCGCCCGATTACCAAGGACCTGCAGAACCTCCGCAAAGACCTGCTGCACCAAGCCGGCCTGCTGCCCGCCGAAATCGGCCGCCAGCAGGTCGTGGACCTGCTCGAATCCTTCGCGCTGAGCGCGGAGCAGGCGTTGGAGCGCTGCGGCAGCGCCCCGATCCGACCGGAGATCGGCGCCGAGTTCGCGCCGCGCGAGCACCGCGCCATCAAGGTCCTCCCGGCCGACGACCCCGCCCAGCACGAGCGGATCGCCGTGGTCGTCTCCGACGGATACCTGGACACCACTACCGATCGCGTGACCGTCCCCGCGCGGGTGCACGTGTACCGCTGGAGCGCCGAATCCGCGCCGGCCACCGAGAACGACCCGCGAGCAGAGGGGATGAGCGCAGATGTCTGACGGCGACCTGAGGGTGTTCGGCATCGACCTGGGCACCACCTATTCGGCCATCTCGTACGTCGACGAGACCGGCCGACCGGCGGTTTGCCGCAACACCGACAGCAACGAGACCACGCCCTCGGTGGTGTTCTTCGAGAATGAGTCCAACGTGGTCGTCGGGTCGGTGGCGAAGAACTCCGCGATCATCGACCCGGACCGGGTGGTGTCGCTGATCAAGCGGCAGATGGGCAGCGACGCCGAGTTCCAGTTCGACGGCACCACCTACACCCCGGAGTCGATCTCGGCGCTGATCCTCAAGCAGCTCGCCCAGGACGCCGCCGCGCACACCGGTGGCGATGCGACGCGCGCCGTGATCACCGTGCCCGCTTACTTCGGCATGCTGGAGCGCAGCGCGACCAAGAACGCAGGTCAGATCGCCGGGCTGGACGTGATCGGCATCGTGCCGGAGCCGGTTGCGGCGGCGCTGCACTACGAGGCGACCACCGACGCCGAGGACAAGACGATCCTGGTCTACGACCTCGGCGGCGGCACCTTCGACACCACGGTGATCCGGGTGTCCTCCGACGAGATCGTGGTGATCTGCACCGACGGTGACGACAACCTCGGTGGCGCGGACTGGGACACGCGGCTGCGCAACCACCTGCTGGCGAAGTTCCTGGAGCAGGCGCCGGAAGGCACCGAGGCCGACGACGACGAAGAGTTCATGCAGTCGCTGGCCACCACCGCCGAGGAGACCAAGAAACAGCTGTCGAAGGCGGAATCCCGCGCGGTGGCGCTGCGCGGCGCCGGGGTCAGCGCCCGCGTCGAGGTGACCCGCGCCCAGTTCGAGACCGAAACCCAGGACCTGCTGGACAAGACCGTCGACATCGTCAAGCGCACCCTGGCGACCCTGCAGGACAAGCAGCCCGGCGCGCAGATCGACGACGTGCTGCTGGTCGGCGGGTCCACCAAGATGCCCGCGGTCGCCGAGCGGCTGCGCGCCGACTTCGGCTGGGACCCGAAGCTGCACGACCCGGACCTGGCGGTGGCCAAGGGCGCCGCGCTGTACGCGTTGGGCCGCGTGGTGCACCGCGAGATGACCGAGGCCGCCGAGCAGGGCGCTACAGGTGTCGCGGAAGCGGTGCAGAACGTGGCGCAGCAGACCGGGATCTCGGTCAAGGCGCTGGAGAACCTCGCCGCCAAGCAGACCCGCAACGTGCTGCCCAAGGCCTTCGGCGTGAAGCTAGTCGACACCAGCGACCAGGACTGGCAGCAGAAGCCGACGAAGCACTTCGTCAAGCACCTCGTGCACGCCAACGACTCGCTGCCCACCGACGAGCGCGTGCTGGAGGCGGCCACCGTCGAAGACGGCCAGACCGGGGTGATGATCGAGCTGTTCGAGCAGTCCGGGGTGGTCGCCGGGCCGGACCTGGACGAGAACAAGCCGATCAACGAGGGAAAGGGGCTCATCGACGGGTTGCCGCAGCTGCCCGCCGGATCGCCGGTGAACATCCGCATGACGGTCGACGACGAGGGCCTGCTGGAGCTGACCGCCACCGAGCCGTCCACCGGCAAGTCGCTGGACATCAAGGTCCGGGTGAGCGTGCGCAGCGACGAGGAGGTCGCCGAGGCCAAGAAAGTGGTCGCCGGGATCACGGTCTCCGGTTGAGAACCCGAACCAGGAACAGGACTCCCGCCGCGATGCGCGCCCGATTCACCGCGTCGGGCCTGTCCTCCGCGAGGTTGCCCGGGGCGCGGGGTGTCCCCGCCGGACACAGTTGAGAACCTGCGGCGGCGGCCGCGCCAAGTCCGAGATGAAGATCGAACAGAGGTCAAAGACAGGATCCGATGCAACCCTTCGATCCCAAGGCCTACGAGCGCGAAGTGGTGCGGCCGCTGCGGGGACGCAGCGGCCGATTACCCGACGACCTGCTGACCAGGTACGCGGTCGAGCCGGGCTGCTCCGACGCGGAGCTGGCGCAGCGGCTCACCCAGATCCGTTCGCACTGGAACAAGAGCGCCCAATCCACCGCGAAGTCCAGCTTCACCACCAGCGTCTACAAGGCGTTCCTGCGCGAGGACGAGGAGCTGCGGCGCGCGCACGGCGACGCGATGTCCGGCATGTCGTGGTGGCGCAACCGGAACAACGACCGGGCCGGCGCCAGCAAAGAGCAGATCGACGAACTCGTCGGGATGCTGAAGGCGAACTTCGGCGAACTGGGCCTGATCACGCCCGGGCAGCTGGCGACGATGCGCGAGACGTTCGGCCAGCTGGCGCCCGCCGAGGTCGACCAAGCCCTGGACAAGGCCGGCGTGCAGACCGCGACACCGCGGGAACTGCCGAAGACCAGCGGCCTGTCCGAGACCCTGTTCCGGCGATTGAAAGCCCTGCTGGGCGACGCTGAAGTCACCGGAATTCCCGAGCTCCTGCACGGCAAGCTCGAAAGCTACCGGCTGCTGGTGGAATTCGACAGCACCCCGTCCTCCCCGACCGGGCTCACCGCGAAAGCCATCCGGCAGGCCATCGACCGGGAGAACCGGCGCTCCGGAAACCAGGCCGCCCGCGAGGCGCTCGGCATCCTCAACACGGCGCTCGGCAAGGACGGCGCGGACCTCCGGCTGCTGGCGCTCTACCACCTCCTCGACGACGTGCGCCGGCTCCGCGAGAACGGCGCACCCGCCAGCGCTCTGCTGAAGGTGCTCGGCCGAAGCGGGCTGGACGCGGGCGAAGTCCGGCAGGCCGTGGTGAGCGTCCTCAGCGAAACCGGCGCCACGGCGCCACCGGTCACCGGCCTGCAGAAGGTCGCCGAGCTGCTGTCCGACGGCCAGCTCATCGCCGCCCAGCAGACCCTCGCCGCGATCACCGACACAGACGAGGCGACCGCCGCGAAAGCGGCCGTCGACCGGCACGCGGAGCAAGTGCGGCAGCTGCGCGAAGCCGCGCACCGCGCGCTGCGCGGCGGAGCCGAAGGCGAAGCCCGGCGCCAGCTCGGCGAAGCCGCGCGGCTCGCCGCCGACGACGACGCGATAGCGGCGGAGCTGCGGCGGATCCCGCTGAGCCCGGTCGACGCCGTGACGGCGCAGCCGGAAGGCGTCGGGGTGCGGGTGTCGTGGCAGGCGTTGCCCGACCACGACGACGGCACCCGGTACCGGGTGGTGCGCCGGGCCGGGCGGATGCCCGGCGACGCCGACGACGGCGACATAGTCGCCGAAGGCGGGGAGACGGCGGTGGTGGACGCCGCCGTGGCGGCCGGCGGGAGCGTCGGGTACGCGGTTTTCGCCGCCGGGGACGGTGGCGTCTGGTCCCGGCCGGTCGGGGCGACCATCGACGTGCTGCCGCCCGTGCACAAGGTGCGGTTGGCCGTTCGCGGCGGGGCGGTCGAGGGGAGCTGGGTCGTTCACCGGGACGCCGTCGGCGTGGACGTGCGGCGGCGTCGCGACGGGGAAGCCGCGGACGTTCCGGTGCCGACCAGCGGTGGCAACGGCTTTCGCGATTCCACAGTGGACATCGATGGTGACTGCACCTACCTGCTGACCGCTCGGTACCGCCGCCCGGACGGCACCGAGGTCTCGGCCGAGGCCGTGCCGGTTCGGCACACCGCGCGGGCCGCGGCGACGCTGCCGCCGGTCACCTCGTTGGACGCGCGGCGCTTCGGCGGCCAGCTGGTGCTGTCGTGGGTGTGGCCGGAAGACGTTCGGATGGCCGAAGTGACCTGGGCGAACGCGTTGGCCGACACCGGAGGCGGGCGGCTGCGGTTGACCCGGCAGCAGTACCAGGCCGACGGCGGTTGCCGCATCGACGCCGGGCCCGGCACCGTGCGCGCGCAGGTGTCGGCGATCGCGACCGCCGACAACGGCGAAAGCCGGTCGCTGCCCGCCGCGCTGGCGGTGCCCGGGGCGCCGCCGCAGGTCAGCTACCGGGTCGAACGGCAGAACCGGTTGTTCGGCACGAGCACCGCGCGCATCGTGCTGACCGCCGACCAGCCGGTGCCGGAATGCACGGTGCTGGTGATCGTCGCGCCCGGCCGCGTCATGCCGCTCAAACCCGACGACGGCCAGGTCCTGCACCGCGGCGTCCACGATCTCCGCGAACCGGTGGAGCTGACCGTCGAACTGCCGCGCCGGAAACCGTTCTGGCTGCGGTGCTTCGTGCACGCCGCCGGTATCGAGCTGATCGATCCGCCGATCTCCCAGCTGAAGGTGTCCTGATGCACATCCTCGATGCGGCACAACCGACCCCGAAGCCCGTCGCCCCCCAGCGAGGAGTTCCGCGATTTCAATGGAAATCGGACCTCCGATTTCCATTGAAATCGCGGTGGAACGGGGTGGTCGGGCGGCTTGCCGCGTGGAACGAGTCCGGGGAAGGCTGCTGATGGCCAAACTCGCCTGCCCCTACTGCTACCACCGGTTTCCCGCGAGCAACCTGTGGTTCCAGTGCACCGGTCGGCCCGCACCCGGCAAGGAGAAGTGCCGGAAGGTCGTCGACCCCGAACGGCAGCGGCTCACCGGCTACGCCCCCGCTTCCTGGCCGGTCTTCGCCGCTCCGAAGGCCCTGCTCGGGCGCACGCCGCGCCGGGCGCCGTGCCCGGACTGCGGCACGGTCAGCGGCATCCGAGCCTGCCCGGTGTGCCACACGCCGCTGCCCGCCAACTTCGCCGACAGCCGCAGCCCGCTGATCGGGGTGGTGGGCGGCAAGAACGCCGGCAAGACCGTCTACACCACGGTGCTCGTGCACGAACTGCGGCACAACATCCGGCGCCGCTTCGACGCCGACATCTCCTTCGCCGGGGAGCAGGCCGGGGTCGGCACCGCCCAGTGGCTGGCACGCTACGAACAGGCCCTGTTCGACGACCGGGCGTTGTTCGAGTCCACCGCCAGCTCCGCCGACGGCATCCGCATCCCGCTGGTCATGCAGTGGCGGCAGCCGCGCGTGCAGTTCGGCCGCCAGGTGCACAACACCACGACGTTGTCGTTCTACGACGCCGCCGGCGAGGACATGACGACCCAGGAATTCGTCAACAGCCAGGCCTACCTGACCGCGGCGGACGGGCTGATCGTGCTCCTCGACCCGTTCCAGCTGCCCGGTGCGCAAGACCGGATCGCGGTGCCGGACGTCGGCCGCCGCGACGCCGAGCCGCCGGTCAACGTGCTCAACCGGGTCACCGAGATGCTGCGCTCCAGCGTCGGGCTCAGCGACCGCAAGAAGATCAGCACCCCGATCGCCGTGGTGTTCTCCAAGATCGACGCGTTCTTCGGGATGCTCGGCGACAACCACCCGCTGCTGCGCCCGCCGGCCACCGGGCCCGAGTACGACGAGGCGGGCGGTCAGGACGCCGACGAGCACCTGCGGGCGCTGCTGGCCGAGTTCGGCGCCGACGACCTCGACGGACATCTGCGGGCGCATTACCAGACGTTCCGCTATTTCGCGGTTTCCTCGCTGGGTGCGGAACCGGACTATGGCCGCAAACAGATCAACCCGGCCGGGGTGCGGCCGTTCCGCGTGGACGAACCACTGCTGTGGCTGCTCAGCCACTTCGGGATCATCGAACGGAGCCGACGATGAGCGGGCGCGAGTTCCAGTCGCTGTACTACACCGACTGCCGGCCGGGCCAGGGACTGCGCGGCGGCGCGGGATTCCAGTTCCAGGCCGTCACCCCCGGCACCACCGACGAGATGATGACCGCGGTGCAGCGCTCGGCGCTCTACGAGGCCCCGGTCGGCTGGATGCGCGAGAAGCGTGAAGCCTCCGACTACCCGCCTTCCCTGGTCCACGTGCACGGCGCGGTTTACGCGACCGCCCGCGGGATCTACCTGGGCGCGGAGACCGGCGGCGTGCGGGAGGGCAACCAGTTCACCCACGCGCTGGCCACCGCCGACCCGCACCTGTACGGGCCGATCCGGCCCGCGCAGCTGTGGGGTGCGCGGTGGTGGGTCGAGGAACCTGCGGAGACAACCGAGTGCGAGGAGGTGCCGGCCGAACCCGAGGCTGGCCCGCTCGGCGTGGAGGCGCTGCGGGACTGGGTGCTGGGCCAGCAGGACGGCGCATCCTGGTTGCTCGCCGTGCATTCCGCGATGGACCGGGTGCACGACGAGGGCGCGCCCCGGCTGGTGTTCGTCAGCGAGGACGCGGAGACCGCGGTCCGCTGGATCGCGGCCGGAACTCTCCTCCTGCCGCAGGAACGGGCGCTGCGGGTGGGCTTCCGGGTGTTCGCGACAAATCCGCAGTACAGCGGCCACGAGGTGCTGGCGGTGCACCCGGACTGGGCCGGATCGCTGGCCGACCCGGACCGCAATTCCGACTACGCCGTGTTCAACCTGGTCAGCAGCGAGCACCGGAAAGTCGAGCCGACCGCCGCCGCCCGGCATTGGGTGCCGCGCTTCCTCGGCGCCGACCCCTACGACGTGGTCGACGCCATCGAGCTGTCGCACCAGTTCGCACGAGGCCGGAACGGGAAACCGCCGATCGCGGCGGATCGGCTGGCCGCCGGGGTGCTGATGCTCGACGAGACCGTGTCCGGGCAGGATTCCGCGCTGGCGCTGGCCGAGTGGCTGGTCGCCCCGCCGTCGGTGTCCGCGACGGACGTCGTAGAGCCGGTGCTGGATGCCGTGCTGGCCGCCTCGCCCGGGCTGCCGGTGCTGGCGAGACTGGCGGAGACCAACACGGCACAGGCCGGTCGGGTGCGGATCGCGTTGCTGCGCGCGGAGATCGACGAGATCGTGCGCGGCACCCCGGCCGCCGCCCCGCCGCCGCTCGCGCCGAGGCCGTGGACCCCGGACGAGGCGGAGGAGACCTGCGCCCTGGTCGAGGCCGCCGCCGGCGCTGTCGCCCCGGAACGGATGGACCTGCTGCTGCGGACCGCGACCAGGTTCGACGTGCGGCCCCGGGTGGGGCGGTTCGGCGAGGCTGCCGGGCGGTTCGTCGAGTGGTGGGCCGAGCACCCGCACGCCGGTTTCGACCCGGCGCGCTGGACGTGCGGCCCGGAGATCACCGACTTGCTGCGCGACGCGCTGACCCGCCGCCTGACCGGCCCCAACTCGATCGTGGTCGGCGAGGCGATCAACGACCGCTGGTGGCGGCTGCTCGCCCCGACTCTCAGCGACCCCTTCATGCCGCTGGACGCGGCGATCGCAGCAGCGGCGGTGGCTGCGGGCGGTACGGCCCGTCAGGAGACCATCGGGCGCTTCCGCGAGCAGCTGCGCGCACCGGACAGGCCGGGTACCGGCGAAGCGGTGTGGGAGGCGCTGTTCCGGAATTCGGCGCCCACCCTGGCCGAGGTGAAGGACTTCCTCACCGCACTTCCTGCTACGGCTGTTTCGGATTCCTTGGCGCAGAAGGCATTCGCGGCACTCGAGAAGTCCAAAGTGTCCGGTCACTACCTGGATGTCCTGCGGATGCTGGGGCACCACATCGGCGACCGGGAAAACCTGCGCAAGCTGTGGGAGGAGGACAGCCGGCTGCGGTCCTGGCTGAGCACCTTCACCCGCAAGGGCGCCGAAACCGATGCCGGGGCGCTGAAGGACGTCTCCGAAGAGGTCTTCACCGCCCGCGCGGACCAGATCATCGCGGCGCTGATCGGCGCCGCCCCGCAAGCCACGCTGGACGCCACCGAGCAGGGCGGCGAACAACTGCAGAAGATGCTGGTCCACGCGCTGCCCGCAGTGTGGAACGACGAGCAGGCCGAGCCGTCGCGGCGGGACCAGGCGGTCGTGCTGGCGTTCCTGACCGCCTGGCACGACACCACCTCCGAAGAGGTGCGGAAGGTGTTCGACAAGGCCCTGGAACGCTGGGCCGGCAAACAGAAACAGTCCGACTACCGGCGGATCAGCAAGCTCCTGCGCGGCGTGGCGGCCGAGGACGCCGCCGCTTGGCACGAGTGGTTGCAGGAGTACTCGCAGCAGAAGCCCAAACCGACCCGGACCCGTGAGCTCGCTCGGCGGCTGTTCCGCAGACGGGAGAAGTGATGCCGTACATCATCGGCGGCATCCTCCTGCTGTGCTTGGGGCTCTGGATCGCTTCGGTGGTGATCACCATCGCCGCCTGGCTGTTCCCGCTCTTCATGCTGATCGGCAGCTCCTGGGCGTTCGTCGCGACGTGTCAGGTCCTGCTGGGGCGCGGTTCGCGGCTTCCGGTGCTGGTCACGCCCAACGACGCGGTCAACGGCACCGCCGGGCTGCGCGAGCCGAAGGGGCCGTTCCCGCGTGACTGGGCCTGGCCGAGCTACCTCGCCGCCCAGTGGCGCCGCGACCTGATCGCCGCCTGGCACAACGGTTCCGGTTTCATCGTGCGCGGCTGGCGGTGGGGCTTCAACTACGGCGACGGCAGCAAGCTCAAGTGGGTGAGCATCGGCATCACCATCCTGGTCTGGACCGGCGTCACGCTGGGTGCGGTGCTGGGCGCGGTCGAGGTGGTGATCATCGGCGCGATAGCGCTGGGCGTCGGTTGGCTCGGGTGGGCCGCGGTGGTCGGCGCCCTGCGCGGCTACGACCACGTCGTGCGGCGGATGCGGAAGGCCAGCGGGAGCTGCCCGGTGTGCTACCACGTGATGGCAGTCCCCGCCTACCGGTGCGGCGGTTGCCAGGTGGTGCACCACGACATCCGGCCCGGCGTGCTGGGCGCGGCGTCGCGCACCTGCGGGTGCGGCGCGAAGCTCCCGACGACGGTGCTGCGGGCGTCCCGGCAGCTGGAGGCGCTTTGCCAGCGGTGCGACCGGCCGCTGCGCGGCGGCTCGGGCGCGGTCACCGACATCCGGGTGCCGGTCTTCGGCCCGGTGTCGGCGGGCAAGACCCGGCTCGTGCACGCGGGTCTGTTCACGCTGCGGGACGTGGCCGCCGCCGAGGGCGTGGTGCTGGACTTCGTCGACGACACCAGCAGGCAGGCCTTCCAGCACGGCGAACAGCTGATCGCCAGCGGCGGCGACACCGCGAAAACCCCGGCCGGGCAGCTGGCCCCGGCGATCACGGTCCGGTTCACCCGCGGCGGCCCGGGGAAGTCCCGGGGCCAAGCGCTGGTGCACCTCTTCGACGCGGCCGGCGAGTTCTACCTCGACCGGGACGACAACAGCGAGCTGGAATTCCTGGACCACGCCGGGGGACTGGTGTTCGTGGTCGACCCGTTCGCCATCGGCTGGGTGCGTGACCAGCTCGGCGGCGCCCTGGAATCCCGCCTCGCCGAGGCGCACCCGGCCAACGGCGACCCCGAGCAGGTCTACCACGTGACGGCCCGGCGGCTGCGCGACTACGGGGTCGAGACCCAACGGCGCGCACTGGCGATCGCCGTGGTCAAGGCGGACCTGCTCACCGACCTGCCGTGGGCCGCCGACCTGTGCGCCGGGGCGGTGCGCGGTTGGCTGAACACCGCGGGCCTGGACAACCTCGTGCTGGCCGCGGAGCGGGACTTCGCCGAGGTCCGCTACTTCGTGGTCTCGTCGGTCACCGGGACCAGGCCCGGCCACCGGCTCACCCCGGCCGGGCCGTTCCGCTGGCTGCTGGGGCGCGGCGGTTTCGCCCTCGGTCGCGACGAGAAACCGACCACGGAGGCGGTATGAGCATTCGTCCCCCGGTGAACTACCGGGTGTCCCGCTGGTTTCTGGTCGTGGTCTTGGCGATCGCCATGCTCGCCAGCATCCTGTTCTCGGCTACCAGCTGCGCCGACGTCGTGACCTCGGTGCTGAACAATGGCTGACGAGCTGGTGCTCGGCATCGACCTGGGCACCACCTACTCCGCAGTGGCGTCCATCGTGGACGGTGATGTCGAAGTGGTCCGCAATCGGCTGGGCGAGCTCACCACGCCTTCGGTGGTGCACTTCGCGTCCGCCGGCACGGCCGTGGTCGGCGCGGCGGCGCGGGACAGCCTGGACCCGGAGAACACCGTCGAGCTGATCAAACGCCGGATGGGCACCGCATTCGAGCTGATGTTCCACGGCGCGAGGCACACGCCGGAATCGGTGTCGGCGCTGATCCTGCGCAGCCTCGTTGACGACGCCATCGCCCGCTTTGGTCCACATGGGACGGTCCGGGCGGTGATCACCGTCCCGGCGTACTTCGGGATCCGCGAACGCGAGGCGACGCTGCAAGCGGCCCGGCTGGCCGGGATCGACGTGCTGGAGGTGCTGAGCGAGCCCGCCGCGGCGGCGCTGCATTACGCCACCCAGGCCGAATCGGGTGCCGCGCTCGTCTACGACCTCGGCGGCGGGACCTTCGACACGACCGTGCTGCGCGTGGCCGCCAACGAGGTGCACGTGGTGGCCACCGACGGCGACAGCAGGCTGGGCGGCACCAACTGGAACGAGCGCATCGCCGAGCACCTGGCGGACGCGTTCACCCGCGAGTTCCCGGGCGCGGACCCGGACGACGAAGACTTCCAGCAGCAGCTCCAGGACGCCACCGAGCAGGTCAAACGCCAGCTGAGCACGGTCACCAGGCGCAGGGTGGGGCTGCGCTGCGGAGCTGATGCGGCGAGCTTCGACATAGACCGGAAGACGTTGGAAGACCTCGGAGCCGACCTGGTGGACCGCACCCTGCGGATCGTGGACCGCGCGCTGGCCGCCGCCGCGGCGAAGGGCGTGTCCCGGATCGACGAGGTGCTCCTGGTCGGCGGCGCCACGAAGATGCCCGCGATTCGCACTGCGCTGCAAGCACATCTCGGCCGCGCTCCGAAGATCGTCGACCCGGACCTGGCGGTCGTCTCCGGCGCTGCCGTTCGCGCGCGTCGGCTCGCCTCGTCGCAGGCCGGCGCTCGGACCACGGCCGCAGTGGTGCCGCGCAGCTTCGGCGTGCTGATCGAGGACAGCCACGACGAGAAGCTGCGGAGCTTCGTCGAACACCTCGTGCACCGCAACGAACCGCTGCCCGCTGTCGCGACGGCCCGGTTCGCCACCATCGTGGACCGGCAGCGATCGGTGCGGATCCAGGTGTTCGAGCAGTCCGGCGACGTGCCGTCGCCAGAGGTCGGGCACAACCGGCGGGTGCTGGACGGCGAGTTCGCCGGATTGCCGCCGCTACCCGCGGGTTCGGTGATCGAGGTGACGCTGCGGGTCAGCGCGGACGGCCTGCTCGCGGTGACCGCGCGGGAACCACTCGGCGGCGCGGCACTGGACCTGGAGGCCTATGTGGACGGTGTCGTCGACGGCGCGGAGACCGAGCAGCTCGCCGAGACCATCGCCGGGCTGTCGGTGCGGTGCTGAAGGGGCAGCGATGAGTTCGTGGATTCGCCGGAACTTCGGCGGGATCGGTCTGACCCAGTCCCCACCAGGCCCGCACCTGCCGAAGCTGCGGGAAAGGTACGGCGGGCACGTGCTGCTGTGCATCGACGTGAGCGCCTCGATGGGCGGCGGCCTGCTGTCCCAGGCCATCGCCGGCGGTGAGCAGTTCCTCGCCGAGGCCGAAGCCGCGCACTACGAGAGCGGCCTGGTGCTCTGGTCCGACGGGGTGCAGAAGTACGTGCCGCCGGAAGCCCAGCTGGACGAGGTGACCTCCGCGCTCCGAAAGGCAAAAGCGACCGGCGGCACCGTGCTGTCGCACGCGTTGCAGCTAGGCATCGACGTGCTGCCGGAATACCCGGGCGACCGCGTGCTGTGCATCTTCAGCGATGGGGCGCTGGCGGACCGGGAGAAGGCCCGTGCGCTGGCGCATAAGGCCTGCTCGATGGGTATCCGCATCATCGTTCGCGGCCTCGGGCGAAAGGCGGCCTCGGCACTCGCCGATCTTGCCTGCCCCGGCGTGCCGGACGACGACCAGCAGATCGACGATGCGGCCGGTGTCGCGTCCGGCATCGCCTCGATGGCCACCGGCCTGTCGATGCGCGGCGGCTGACCGGCTGCGCTACGGGGCCCTTCATCCGCCGGGGCGTCGCCGAGATCTGGCCCGAGCTGATGACCGGAACCTTGGGCTGCCGGCGCTTCGGGGCCTTCGGCGGTGACATCGGCGGCTGCGTGACCCAGTGGCTCGGCGCCGGCCGGACACGGTCGCCGCCGCGTTGGTGGGCTCGCCTGCCGGGCTCGTCGCGTGGATCGCCGACAATTACCGCGACTGGAGCGACTGCACAGCTGACGAGTTGCGGTCCTTCTTCCGTCCACTGAGGACCGAGGTTTGATCTGACGGACCGCTGCGGCCACCGGTCGCGCGGAGGGCGCGCCCCTACACCGTCTTCAATGCCGGAATAAGTGCATTCGACCGAATATTCGGTTTCCCGTTATTTGGGAGCGCGGGGCCGCGAAGGGCGTGATCTGTTACACCAATGGTGTATGACTGATCACGTTGTGATAACGATGGGTTGGATCGGGAGGATACTCGTATTGGCGGATGCCGCGCACAACCATCGAGGCAAATCACACGACGGTCGTTACGCGGCTCATTGTGCATCGAGAGTCTTGGAGGTTGGCGATGGTCGCGGCGCTGAAAGCGCACGCAGCATGGTTGGTGAACGCGCTGGGGGTCAACCGGAACCCGCTGCGCAGGCCCATCGATCGAGTGACGGCTGGCATCACGGTTCTGCTGCTCATGGTTGCGCTGGTCGCGGTCCCCGCGTCCGGTCTGGTCGGTGCGTCACTGCACACCGACCTGACGCAGCGGGCGGCGGAGTCGACGGACACCACCCAGCCGGTGACCGCAACGCTGACCACCCGTCCCGCGCTCAGCGTCGCGGTCGCCGAGGCCTACAGCCAGGACTCCCTCAGCTCCACGGCGGTCGTCGAGTGGCGCACCGGGCTGCAGTCGCACGCCGCGACCCTCCAGGTACCGGCCGAGAGCTCGCCGGGCGACACGCTGACAGTGTGGGTCGACCAGGCGGGCAACCGCGTGCCGCCGCCGGCGAGCGCGGGCTCGATCACAACCTCGGCGATCTCCGCCGCGATTCTCCTGCTGCTGGTGATCGAGCTGGCCTGCATCGCCCTGATCGCCGGAACCCAGAGCCTCGCCCGCCGCATGTCCATGCGGGCGTGGGAACGCGAATGGGCGTTCCTCCAGCACGGCGGCACCTGGTCCCAACGGTAAATTTCCCGTTCTGGAGCCTGGTTCCCAGGATCGTCCCGCGAAGCGTGATCGAAGTTGCTTTCGCGGCAAGCTTTTTGGAACTTCCCTCGCGCCGCGCAGCGCTGTGGGCGACTCGAGTCACGTCGGTGGGCCGTCAGTCGCCCGATCAGGTGCTGCGGGGCGCGTTCGTTTCCCGTTGCAGGTAGTAATCCCGCGTGTGAGCTCAGTGTCGAGCAGCGCACATCGCGGAAGCCGGAGATGCCGGATGAACGTTGGACAGATGAGTTCCTGAACCAGCTGCGCGAGGCAGGCGACCCAGACGCCGACGACGCCATCGCCGAGGTATCCGCCACGGGGCAGGAGGAAGCGGCAAGGCAGGGGCTGATCGGGCTTCGGCCGCAGCAGCGACGCGATCCCCAGCGGCCTGCCACCAAGCCGGGCGATGACCGCGGCGCCGCTGGAGTTCATCCGTGAAGTTCTTCCCCGGACGGAATCCTCCTGGCGTTCCGGAACATAAGCGTCCGTGAGCGCTTTTCGTTGCTGCGGAGACTGTTTCCAGGCTCGCGTGGCGGTGCGGGTGGCGGAACCTCAGACGCCGTCCGGTCTCCAGGAAGGGCTGTCCTCGCCAGACGACGTCTGAGAACCCGCAGCGGTGCCGGTCGCGAGGGCGGGCCAGCGGCTGGCACCGCTTGAAAGCCAGGAGCCCGCGCTACCGCGCGCTGGACGGCCCCCTCCAACTCACGACCCCGGACCAGCGGGAACGTCAGCTCGGCCGGGGCGCTACCGCCGCGCGGTAGGGGGCGAGCAACTTGCCCAGCCAGGCCTCGCCGATCGGGGTGTCCAGGTCGATCTGCAGCTCCGGCTCGTCGCCGTCCAGGCCGTCCGCGCCGCAACGGTCGCCGAACAGCACCAGCGCCGGGTACCCGGTGTCCCTTTTGGACGGCCAGATCAAGCCGTCCGCCCATTCCGCCTGCGATCGGATCCAGGCCGCCCACGCCTGGGTCCGCGCGTAGGCGTCCTCGCCCTCGGCGTCGACCAGCCACGAATCCTGTGCTACCGCAGCAAGATCCGGTGCCGTCAACAGACTGACCAGGTTCAGCTCCCGGGCGGTGCGCACCGCGCTGAGCCGTCGCTCGGCGATCTGCGCCCGGCGGATCAGCCGCTGCCCGTTGCCGCCGAAACCGAGGTTGCGCAACAGCACCTCCGCCAACGCCGTCGTCACGTGCAAGCCCGCGTAGTAGGTGGGAAACAGGTCCGCCGAGGTGCCGTCGAACCGGCCGCCCGACGACCCGTTGCCCGCCTGCGCGGGCTTGAACTCGGCCGCGTGCCGCGTGCGGAAGTGCAGCCGGAACAGCGTGGTGTCGGCGGGCAGCACGTACTTGTTCGGGGCGGCTTCGAACTCCGGTGGTGGTGTGGCCTCCGGCATGTTCACACCTCCGCCGAGTCTTCGCGGGCGGCGTCGATCAGCGCCCGGTCGGCGACCTGCCCGATCAGCTCGGCGGGCACCCCACCGAGCCAGTCGTTCGGCCCGAGCCACCAGTCCGCCGCGCCCCACGGGTCCTCCGCGGCATGCAGGTAGCGGTTCACGGTCCGCACCAGCTCGCGGGGGGCACCGGCGGCGTCGAACTGGAACGCGGGCCACCGGCTCGGGCCGTCGTCCGAAGGCAGCCGGATCAGGTCGGGGTCGGCCGGATCCGCCCCGGCGGCCCCGACCTGCTGCTCGTCCAACGAATCCGCCGCGCGCAGCCGGTCCAGGTCTGGGTGCGGCGCGGAGCTCGTCAGCTGGACGCGCAGGTCCGCGCTCAGCCGCTCCCAATCCACCGTCAGCCGCCGGAACCGTGGCTGGGGCTCGGCCAGCGCCTGCCGGACCGGGTGGGTCATCGGCAGCGCATCACCCAGCAGCGAGGCGATGTCCTCGGCGATCAGCGCCGAGGTCTCCGAATCCGCCGCGTCCTGCAACTCGGCGACCAGCGCGACCAGCCGGGTGAAGGCCTCGGGATCGAGCCGGTCGGCCACGTCGTCCCACTCGGTCGCCAGTGCGTCCAGCATCCGCTGTTGACTCAAACGCCGACCTCCTGTCCGGTGGGCGGTGATTCCGGTGCCCGCCGTCGCGCGCAACCCGACGTGATCCACGAACCCAACACGTGCCCAGTCAACACCAAGATCCAACGAACCGGGCGGCGAAGCCGGGATTGGGCCGTGCAGACCAACTGCGGGCACCAGCAACTGCACGGTCAGGATCCCGTTCTCCGGGGCGTCGGCCGGCACCTGCTCGGGCGGCAGGAACGGCAGCTCCGTGGGTTATTCGCTGCCGAAGGCGGAAAGCCGCGTCACCGCCGAGGTGCCGGAGCTGGCCGCGCTGCTGGACTGAGCCGCTAGCCGCTCACCTGGTGCCCGGCGATGTCGGTGCGAGCCTTGGCCACCGCCTTCTGGTCCATCCCACCGATCTTGAGTTCGAAGCGCACGTCGTTGCCGCTGTCCAGCTCCTTGGCGTGCACCGTCAGCTCACCGGTTTCCGACATGTAGAAGGTGATCTCGATGCGGCAGCCGGCCGGGCGCGCCGGGATGCCGGTGAGCATGCCGGTCCCGACCTTGGTGTTGTCGGCCGGTTCGTCCGACGCGACCGGACCGGCCTGCTCCCACACCTCGATCTCGACCATCCGCTGGTTGTCGACGACCGTCTGGAACGGGTACGGGCCGGTGTCGGCGGGCAGCGCGGTGTTGGCGTGCAGCAGGTGCGCCACCATCTGCCGCGCCCGCATCGGATCGGTGAGCGCCAGCGGATCACGCGGGTCCACCGCCTTGACCCCGAACGCCCGCGGCACCACGGTCGCGACCCGCTTCTTGGCCATCGCGTCGACGTCGGCCGCGCTGATCCCCAACTGCCGTTCAGCCGACGCGCCCTGAACCTTCTTGGCCTGCCTGATCAGCGCGAACAAGGCCGCGCCCTTGGCGACCGCGAGGTCCGGTTCGGAGAGTCGGGCGTCGAGCCCGAAGCGCTGCCTGAGCCCGGCCGCCACGGCAGGCATCCGGGTCATCCCGCCCGCCAGCAGCACCTCGTCGAACCGCTCGACGCCCTTGCGCCGGGCGGTTTCGATGATCCGCTCCGTGATCGACATTGTCCGGTCGAGCAGGTCGGCGGTGAGATCCTCCAGTTGCTGCCGGGTGACCGGCACGGTGAGCGCGGCGCCCCCGGCCCGCAACGCGACGTTGCGGGACATGGTGGCGCTCAACGCCTTCTTGACGTCCTCGGCGCGGTCGGTGAACTCCTGCATGGCCTGCTCGTCGGCGCTGGGATCCAGGTTCGGGTGCGCGTCCCGGAACGCGGCCAGCAGGTGATCGACGATCCGCTGGTCCCAGTCGGCCCCGCCGAGCTCGCCGTCCCCGTCGGTGCAGACCACCCGGATGTCGTCTCCGGACACCCGGATCACGGTGGTGTCGAAGGTGCCGCCGCCCAGGTCGTAGACCAGCACGTGCCGGGTCTGCGGCGATTCGTCCAGCGCGTGGTGGTGCAGCGCGGCGGCGACCGGCTCGTCCAGCACATCGAGCACGTTCAGCCCGGCGATCTCCCCGGCCTTGCGGGTGGCGTCGCGTTCGGCGATGCCGAAGTAGGCGGGCACCGTGATCACCACGTCCCGCACGGTGTGCCCGGTGTTCTCCTCGGCGGCGCGGGCGAGTTCGCGCAGGATCAGCGCGGAGATCTTCTCCGGGGTGTAGCGGTTCCCGTGGTAGGTGAACTCGGTGTTCTTGCGCCCCATGTCGCGCTTGACCAGCTGCGCCGCCAGGTGCGGCGCGAGCAGCGCGGAATTCTTCGCGGCCGTGCCCACCAGCGCCACGCCTGGCCGCTCGAAGTACACCACCGAGGGCGTGGTGTCCTCGCCGACCGCGCTCTTGGCGATCACCGGGCGTGCCGCCTCATCGACGTGCGCGATGCAGGAATGCGTGGTGCCGAGGTCGATGCCGAACGTGGCCGGCGCCATGATTCGTCCCTTCGTCGTGCCGGTGCTAGCGGCCTTGGTAGGTGAATCCTGCCCAGTGGGCGAGCCCGGTGGGATCGATGTCGGCGAAAAACGCCGCCAGTTCTTCGGGAATACCGGAAAGCGGGCGGCGGCGCGGGTCGAGCATCCACTGCTGCGCGGCCCGCAGCGCGCTCGCCGGGTCGGCGTAACCGGAGTTGAGATAGTGGTGAAACACGATCATGAACATGGCCGTGGGAATGTCCTCGACTTCCCAACGGGTGCCGACCACCCCGGCGGCACCGGCGGCGAGGAACGCGGTGGACAGCGTCAGCACCTCGTCGTGCTCCCGGTCGGTGAGGTCGCTGGCGCAGGCCGCGAGCACGACAAGCGCCCCGGCGGCGTCGCGCGGCCGGTCCCGCGCCTGGCGCAGGATGTCCTGCACCGGCAGCACCTCTTCGGAGCCGAGCAGCAGGGCCGATTCGGTCGGCAACTCCGCCGGGGTGGCGTGGCAGGCCAGGTGCAGCAGCGAGGCGGTGGGTAGTTGAGCGAGCACCTCGGCGGGTTTCGGCGGTTTGCGGCCCCGGTTGCGCCGCCTCGGATCTGACGGTTTCCCCAGGTAAGTGCCGTGCTCGTAGTGCGTGTCGTGGATGTGGCCGAGTTCGTGCCGGCTGAAGTGCAGCTCCGGCATCCGCACCAGCACGGGTTCGCTGGCCCACGAACGGGTTTCGCGCCGACCGGCCTCGACGAACTGCCGTGCCGACGCCGCATAGCAGATGATCGCGTCCTGGCAGGCGTAGCGGACCTTGCCGCCGGGCACCCGCCGCCGCGCGGCATGCCACGGCACGGTGCCCAGCTTTCCCACGGGTACCAGCACGATTCGCAGCGGGCGCTCGCGCGACCCGGCGGCGACCAGGTCCAGCACCGGGTTCAGCGCCGCGGTCCAAGCCCAGTCGCAGACGCTCTCCAACGCCGCCCGCCACTGGGCCTCGACCTCGCGGGAGCGTTCGCGCTGCATCTGGTCGAACCGGGCGACCGGGCCGTCCTCCGTGAGCTGCGCCGATTCCACCCGCTCGACCCGCCCGTCGGCGGTGACCAGCACCGCGACGCCGGGGAGCAGATAGACCAGAGCTTGTGTGCGCGCAGCGCGCAGCCCGGCGGCGATCTCCGCCACCAGCGGCGGGGCCAGCAGCTGCGCTTCCACCGCCGTGCCTTCGAAGGCACGCAGAACCCGGGAACGAAGGTCGCTGGGCAGCGCGGCATCGGCCACGCTCGCGGTCCCGGAAGCGCCGATGTCCCAAGGTTGTTGTTGCCCCACCTCGGATTCCCACCGGTCGGCGAGATCCGCGTGCCCGTTCTCCCGCAGCAGGGCCGGCATGTTCGCGTCGACCGTCGCAGCGTGCAAAACCATGCCGCGCCCCAACTCCAACGCCTGCACCGCAGCCTCCGACTGCCCGGCTGCGAGACACCAACGGCCCACGTCAGCTGCTTCGCCAGCTGCGGTGCTCGCCGTCTCCAACGCCCGGCGCGCGCTGGACTGCAGCAGGACGGTGCGCGCCCGCTCGCGCAACGCATCCAGCCCGGTGGTCACGGATCGCTGCGGATCACGACGCACGCTGTCGCCGCGGGTGAAGTAGCAGTCGGCCAGCGAGTGCAGCAGGTTCGCGGTGTCAAACGCCCCAGGCTCCAGCTCGAACTCGCGAAGCACCTGCTCAAACCGGTCGATGGCGTTGCTGAGATCACGTGGTGCGCGGGTGAATTCGAAGCGGGTCCGCAACGCGGTCGCCAACATGTAAAGCGCCTGCCAGCGGTTCTGCGGGTACACATCGGGGTTGGCGCAGATCTCGACCATCATGCCGATGCCCCGGTTGAGCATCCCGAGATCCCGGGTCACCATCGCCTGACTGACGCACGCCACCGCGGCACCGAGCACCTCGTTCGGCTGGTCGAAGTGGTGATCGGGCACCTGGTCGAGCGCGTCGAGAATGGCGTCCGTCGCGCTGCGCACCTCGTCCTTGTCGATGCCGTCCAGGCGGAACTCGCCGCCGCTGATCATGCTCCGGAGCAGCCGGATCGACCCCAGCGCACTCGCGAACCGGGGCCGCAGCACGCTGTCCGGCGGAAGTTCCGACAGCAGTTGCGCTAGTTCCGCGCCTGCCTGGTCCAACGCGTCGGGATCGGTGCGGCTCGGGGAAATCCGGCTCACCGCGGATGTGAACCGCGCGAGCACGTCGCCCCCGCCGACGCTTTCCGCGTAGTAGCGCGCGGCGTCGAGGTCCTCCCGAGCACCAAGGGCCATGAACCGCTGGGAGAGCAGGGCGCTCAGCCACGGCATCATCAACGGTCGCAGCTGGTGGTCCGCGGGCAGCAGCTCGTCGGCGCGCTGCATGTTCTCCACCGCGGTGTCGAGCAGTTCATCGGTGCGATCGGTGATGGCTTGGAGGCCGTCAGCGGAGCCCAGCAGGAAATGGTTGACGCCGGTGTTGACCGGATCGGCGGAGCCACGGCGGATTGCCCGCTCGCACATTTCCCGAACCCTGGCCAGTGATTTCGGCGACTGCGCACGGTCGGCCACGACCGACCCCAGCAGCGCCATCGTCAGCTGGGTGAGCACCGAGGCGCGATCCGGATCGTCGTCCGCGAAGTACTCCAACGCGTGTTCCAGCCGCTGGATGGTGGCGGCGTGTTCGGTCTGGTCGAAATCCGAGGGCTTCTTGCCGGGCGTGACCAAGGAAGTGCGCAAACCGGTGAGCAGCAACGGGCGCATGGGGTGGTCGGCCGGCAGCGCCGCGGCGGCCGCGGCGATCCGGGCAATTGCGGCGTCGGCGTCTTCGGAGCTGCCCGTGACCTCTGCGAGCTTGGCGGCCAGACCTGCTTGCAGCCCGGCGATTTCTTGCTTGCCAGGCTCGTCCTCGGGCCAGCTGCGCGCCGCGTCGTCGAGCTCGCCGATCGCCGTCTCCCAGTCCTCGCGGGACGAGTTGTCCAGGTTGCCCGCGGCTTGGACGAGGACCTTCCAGGTGGTCACGGAGCTGTCGGCGGCGGCGTCCGGGGAAAGCGCGTCCAGGTGGCGGCGAACCTCGGGGAGCTCATCGGTGGGGAGTGACATCCGGTCGCCGACGTTCGCTTGGAGGCGGCCGTGGCGCAGCTCGGCGGGCACGTCCCTGGCCACGATGAGGAAGGCCAGGCCGATGTGGCAGGCGTCCGACATGCCGGTGTCGAGCGGGTGTTTCAGCGCTTCGGTGAGATCATCGGTCGCCCTCCGGTGATCGGTTTCGTCGCCGCCCCCCGACAGGAACCGGACGGTGTGGATCAGGCCGCGCGTGAGGCGAACCTGGTTCCGCAGCGGCGAATCCGGCAGCAGGGCGGACGCCGTGTTCAGGTCGGCCAGTGCCGCGTCGGACTCCTCCAAGGCACCCAGGTTGACGACCATCTGGCCGGTGATCAGGCCGATCCGGCCAACGATCTCGGCCGCGTCGTCGGACAGCAGCGGCCGCAGCTGCCGCAGATAGCCGACGGCGGTGCGGAATTCCTCCTTGTCCCCGCGCTCTGCGAGCAGCGCGTGCGCGAGGCCGAGCTGGTAGAGCGGGGCGGCGCGGCCGGGCGAGTCGTCGGCGAGGTGATGGAGCAGATTCCCGGCGACCTCGATGACTTCGTCGACGTCCGCGCCGGTTGTCTGGGCGCGGTGCAGCAGCAGATCGGCCAGCTCCACCAGGACCAGGTAGGCGGTTTCGTCGTCGAGCTCTTCGGTGAGCTGGGCATACCGCTGCGCGATGGCCTCGTCGAGCTCCGCCGGATCGGCAGTCATCGCACCTCCCCGAAGTGATCAAGAACGCCGATCCAGCTTAGAGCCACGACGACTGGACACCACATGTGTCCAAGCACCGATTTCGCGCGAAATCGCGCTTCCGGACTGCGGTGCAGTGGGATTGGAACCGCAGCGGTTGTCCGCCTGACCTCCCGATGTCCGCCGCGGCGGCACCGGCGGAAGCGCCCAACGCCAACGATTTCGTGCTCAACAACGCCAGCGGTGACCTGCAGTCGAGGGCCGGCAAGCTGGATGCCCAACTGCCGAAGATCGGCGTGCAGAACATCCTGGACCAGGCCAACCGCCAGGGCAGCACCGGAAGTGCCTGCACCTCGCCCGCGACCAGCAAGTACCAGCACGTGCTGCTGGTCTACAGTCGGCGTACCGGCTGGCGAAGCCCCGTGTGCGGGGCGCGACGGCCACGGACGGCCGCTGGTTCCTCAGCACCGGCGGAGGAACGACCGGCCCGGGCCACTTCCAGGATACGTTGCCGGACAAAGCGACCGGAGCAGAAGTGCTCACAGTGGACGGTCCGGCGCGCGACGTGGTGATCGGCGTGGAGGACCTGCCGTACTGTCCTGGCAATAACGAGGTCTGGACGGTCACGGAGCACCCGGGCAAACGCGTGCTCTACAGCGTGCCCCGCTGAACGGTGAGATCCGGCCCGGGAACCTCCCGGGCCGGAGCCGCCGTCACTCGGCCGATAGCACGAGGAGCCCGAGGCCGATGAGCGCGACGATAATGGTCAGCAGCATTTCGCCCGTGACGCAGAAGACGAGTGCGAGGGCCAAAGCGCGCACGGCGAACTGTCGCTGCAGCCGGGAAACATCGGACGGTGTGCCGGATGACGGTGTGACCATCTCTCCTCCGAGCGGGTCGGGAGTGCTTCTCGGTATGTCGTCAACTTGGGCCAGGCCGGCGAAAATCGGCGCGGTGCCAGGGGAACAGGTGGTGCCGTCGGCTTCGGCTGCTGCTCACCGATCGGACCGGCATTTCGCGCGGGCCAGCCGTCACCTTGCAGGCCATCACCCGCCTCACGCCTGCCACATCCGTGCGCGGTAGCTCGCTCCCGCATGCTCAGCCGCGCAAGAAATACATGACAGTCATGGCCACGGCGATGGCCAGAATGCTGCCCCGCAGCAGCGAGGCGGGGAGACGGCGGGCGAGGTGGGCGCCGGCCCAGCCGCCGGCCACGGCGCCGACCAGCATGGCTGCGAGGACGAGCGGAGCGCCCAGTACGTCCGAAGCGAAGAGGAACAGCACAGCCGCGCTGAAAAAAACGGCCGCAAGCTGCACGACCCGCATCGGGTTGCTGGCGGCGGCGTCGAGTCCGAGCCCGATGCCCCACAGCGCCATCATCGTGATACCTACGGCACCGCCGAAGTATCCGCCGTACACGGCGAGGAAAAATTGACCGATCAGGACGGCCCGGGGACTCATGCTGACCGAGCGGCCCAGTGCGTTGCGCAACGTCTGGGAGAGGCGGCGCCCGAAGGCGAGGATCAGCGTGGCGGCGGCGAGCAGCCAGGGCGCCGCGGCGTCGAACGATGATGCCGGCAGTGCCAGCAGCAGACCGGCACCGACCCCGCCGCCGACCATGCTGATCGCCATCAGCGCCTTCGTGGACGTCTCCCCGACCGGCGTGAGCTCGCGTCGGTAGACCCACGCGCTGGCCACGGCCCCAGGCACGAGGGCGACCCGCGACAGCGCGTTCGCGGTCACCGGTGGCAGGCCGAACGCGACGAGAGCGGGCAGCGCGACGAACGTACCCCCGCCACCGATGGCGTTCAGCGCCCCGGCAGCGGTACCGGTCAGCAGAACAAGCAAAAACTCGATCACAGCCCGAGCATCGTCCCGCGACCAGTGGGTCCACAATGCGTAATCGGCGTACCCAGCCTTAGGCTGGGCCTTAGCCTGAGACGATGCGCTACGACCTGGACGACCTGCGGCTCTTCCTCCACATCGTGACCGAGGGGTCGATCACGGCGGGTGCTCGGCGGATGCACCTGAGCCTGCCTTCGGCCAGCGCCAGAGTGCGTTCGCTGGAAGGCCAAGCCGGCGTGGCACTGCTGATCCGCGGCCGGCGGGGCGTGCGGCCGACACCAGCCGGGACCACCCTGGCCCGCCACGCACGGGACGTGCTCGCTCAGACCGCAAGACTCGAAAGCGCCGTCGCGAGCTATACCCGGTCTCCCACCGCCCCACTGACCCTGCTCAGTGGCGGCTCCGCGATGCACCGGCTCGTGCCGAGGGCCCTGGTCTCGTTCCTCCGAGCACATCCAGACGTCGACGTCACGGTGTCCGAGAGCCGCACGCCCCAGACCGTGCGGATGCTCGCCGACGGCGAGGCGGACCTTGGGGTGGTCCTCGACGACGAGACCCGCGACTGCGGCCTGCACATGGAGCCCCTCGGCGACGACTCACTCGTCGTGATCGGCCAGGCCGGAGGAATCCTCGCCGGACGGACCGCGCTGACCTACAGCGAAGTCGCCGAGCATCCTCTTGTCGGGCTCAACGCCGACTCCTCGCTGCGCCGTTGGATCGAGAAGCACCTCGTGTCACACGCTCCGGTGGTGCGCTACCGCACGACCGTCGCGAATCTCAACGTCCTCGTCGCCCTCGCCGCTGCCGGAGTCGGACTCGCCGTAGTACCGCGTCCCGTCATCGACCCCCACCAGCCACTTGAGGTGTGTGAACTGCAAGACCCCTGGGCTCGTCGCCACCATTTGCTGGCCTGGGGCGACAAGGACCATGCCGCCTCGACGGCCGTCGCCTCACTCGCCGAACATCTGCGTCACGCCGCCCACTTCGATCCTGTCTCCAGCAACACCCACGCAAACCCCATCGACCGGCGTCCCCGCCAAGACGGCTGATCGGCTGCCGCCTCGCCCGGAGGGGCCGCCTCCCATGCCGAGTGCAGGACTGCAAGGAGAACCGGTCTTTGTCGCCAGGCCCAACCCCAGGTGACCGGGAACCGGATTTCCCCAAAAGGCCGTGGAGCCTGCCCGAACGGGTTTACGCTGTCGTGATCAACGCATCCGGGACGAGCGGATTCGATCATGACAGCTGCTGACAGGGCGAAGATCGATACCTCAAAACCGAGCATGGCGCGGGTGTACGACGCTTTCATTGGCGGCAAAGACAATTTCGAGGTGGACCGCGAGGTGCTGCGCGAGGTCCAGAAGATCGCCCCGGACGCGGTGCAGGTCGGGCGGCAGTGCCGGGACTGGCTGATCCGCGTGGTCCGCTACCTCGCGGCGCAGGCTGGCATCGACCAGTTCCTCGACCTGGGCTCGGGCCTGCCGAGCGCGGCGAACACCCACCAGGAGGCGCAGCACATCAACCCCGAGGCGCGAGTGGTCTACTTCGACATCGACGCGTCGGTCGTCGCGCACGGCCGAGCGCTGCTGGTCGACAACGAGTACACGCACTTTGAGCTCGGGGATATGCGGCAGTCGGCGGAGATCCTGGAAAACCCGGTGGTGACCCGGTCCCTGGACTTCAGTCGCCCGGTGGCGCTGATCTACGGCAACACCCTGCACCACGTGTCGACCGATCGCGACCCGGTGGGCATCATTTCGACCTACATCGACGCCTTGGCCGCGGGCTCGTTCCTCGTGATCTCACACCTCTACAACCCGGAAGACGGCACGTCCCAAGCGAAGCTCGCGGAAGGGGTGAAGGCGCAGTTCGAGGCGATGATGGGCGACTGCCACACCCGGAATCGCGACGAGATCCAAGCGCTGTTCAACGGCCTGGAAATGATCGAACCAGGCCTTACGTACCTCTTCGACTGGTGGCCCGACGGCCCCCGCCTGACGGAACCCTCCGACGCGGAGCACAACTTTCTCGGCGGCGTAGCCCGCAAGCGCTGACCGTGCTTCCACCGAGTGGCTGTTGGTTCTGTGGCGGGACCGGGGGCTGCCACGGCGGTGCGGGGAGGCGGCCGCCAGATGGGGGGAATCACGAGCAGTTGGAGCACGTGGCCAAGATCGCGGAACTGCCGAACGTTCAGTTGCAGATCCTGTCGTTTGAGGCGCGAACCTACCCGTCCGTGCGTGGTAAGTCCTGTACGACGTTCCGCGTGGAGGCTCCCGGCAATGCTGGGTCTTTCGAGTTCGGAAGTACCTCGACTTCGTGAGGATGTCGAGCTGTACAGCCGCCTGTGGAGTCGTCTGGTTGGCGCCGCACTCGATCCGGTGGCATCCAGGGATATGGTGCTGGAGGTAGTCGAGCGCTACTGTGCCCAGGCACAACCCCAGAAGACAGCGCAGGTGGACGCTCAGCGAAGCGGGGTTTGGCCGTGCGGGATTGCCCGCCGTGGGGCGGCGGTTCAGGTGCAGGCTTCGGTTGCCTCTGGTGGGCGTGGTCTCGGGATTGTCCGGCGGAGGATGTTGTTTTGTTCGATGCCGGTTGGTCGGCCGCCCGGTCTTGGCGTTCGGACAGCATCCACGGTGGAGGGTTCGGTGAAGGTCGGGCGGCCGTTGACCATCGTGATCTGCCAGTTCCGGCTGTGGACGGCTCGGTGGTGGTGGCCGCAGAGCATCACCAGGTTTTCCAGGTCGGTGCTGCCTCCATCGATCCAGGATTCGATGTGGTGGGCGTCCGGGGTTCCCGGCGGGCGGTCGCATGACGGGAACGCGCACGTGCCGTCGCGATGCAGCAATGCCGCGCGGAGGTGGGTCGGGGCGGTGCGTTCGGTGCGACCGATGCTCAGCGGAACGTCTTCGCCGCCGAGGACGATCGGCAAGATTTCTGCGTCGCAAGCCAGGCGGCGGACGTTCTCGGCCGTGATCGGCTGGTTTGTCGCGGTGAGCGTGCCCGGCAGGCCACCGGTTTCGGCGGAAGCCAGACCGCGCTTGAGGTCTTCGAAGTCGATCGCGACCGTAATGTGCGGGCGTTGGCCACCGGAGCGGGGAACGCGGTCGGACGCAATCGCGATGTCCAGCACCGCTTCCAGTGCATCCGCATTGCGTTGGCCAGCCGTGCGCGGATCGTGCTCGCCGTCTTCCGAAGGACGCGGGGCCGCCAGCGGTTCGATGACGGCCCGGAACTTCGCGCCGGTTTCACGGTCGAGGCGGGCATTGATGACCGTCATCCCGTCCGCTGCCGTGCCGTAGTTCAGTTCGCGGATCTTGCGCTGGGTTTCCTCCTGCCGGAATGCCCCGTCCTGATCGAAGTAGTACCGAGTCCGCTCGGCCAGCCGGACCAGGTGGTGCGGCGCGAACTTGACGGCGTAACCGGCGAGCATCGCTTCTGCCTGTGCCAGCTGGTCGATGCTGCTGATCGGGGCCAGGCGGCGAACGCCGTCCACGATCACGCGCGCATGCTGCAACGTGATCGCCCCCGAAGCAATCGCCTCGGCAGTGGCCGGAAGCTCCGCGGGTACCGGCGCTCCTTGCGGCGTGGTCCGCTCGGTTGCCATGCGGGCTACCAGAACACGACTTTTCGCCTCGCCTGGCGCGATGTTGAGCATCTCCTGCAACCACACCTCGGTCCTGCGAGCGCTGTGCTCGGCATGAAGCCCGCGACGCTCGGCCTCGGCGATGGCCTTCAGCTGGGCGGCCATCGCCGCGCGCATGGTGGCCTCGGCCTGACGGATCGCCTCGCGGAGCTCGGCATCGGAGCGCGCGGCCATAGTCGACTGTGGACTCTGCATCTCCACAACCGACCCCGAAACCAACGCCAAGCTATCCATGCCACCAACTATCCCGACCTCGAACACCTGTTTCATCACTCGATCAGGTACGAGATCAAGAAGTCTCCGGCGTAGCACCGTCGATCCGAGCTGACGTCTCAAGGGGACCAGCCTTGGCGACCGGTGACAGGGCTTGGTGTTTTTCGGGGGATTGACCTGGGTTTCAAAGATCGACGCGAGAGGTTCCCGGAGGAGATCGCTTGCTTGGCCTTCGTTGATCTTGCACCCCTGCTATTCCCCTTTGGCCTGCTGTTTTAGTTTGCGAGTGGTTCTTACCTGGGGGTGTCGGCATTGCGCCGCTCGCATTTGGATGACTGAGCTCGCCTCTGGGGCCTGGACATCGCCGTTTCTGGTCCGTGGTGTCGTCGGATGGCGAGTGAAGGCGTGGGCTCGACGCGAGCAGATACCCCCTTTCCGCCGGAGCGTGCGGCTGAGATACCGGTGGCGATGGGCCGGCCTACGCCGGGGGACGCGCCATCGACTGTGTTGTTGAGCCGGATCACTCCGTTGCGCCGGACTGAGCGGTCGACCTCGATCCGTCGATGTCTACCTGTGGCTAACGTCGCTGGGCAAGATGACCGGCGGCGTTACGCGATGCCGTGGCGGCGACTTCTAGTAAATACCCTCAATCGGAGGTACGAAACCATCTTTTGCGCATGAATCTTGACTTGGCGGGCGAATTTTGATAATGAAGGCGTAATTTTCGGGGATCTAGTGTGATTTCCTTGACGTCTTGAGAATTCGAGCTCTACCTTAATCGCGGTCGGGGGATAAGTGCAGCTGACTACCGAGTACTGGGGAGTATCAGGGTCATGCACAGTTTCAAACGGGCAGCGGTTGTGACTGCAATTTCCGCCGGATCACTATTGGCGGCCGCGGTGCCAGGCTTGGCGGCGACTTTTGGGTGGAAAATGACCGGTGTGCACACCGGTTTTACCTCGAGGTCCTGGGATCAAGGAGCCGGTACCACCAGCATCAGGGTCAACTACTGCAAGTTCGGTTACCCGGGCGCGGGCACTCCGGATGTCGACCTCGAGCTCTGGTACAACCGGTCTTTAGCGCCCGACTACCGCACGGCGGTTGGTACCTACGCTTGCCAGGGCGGCTTCGGTGGAGACCGGTTCTTTGGCAACCAAGCCGCAGGTCGTTACTACTTTCGGGTGGGTGACACTGGTGGCAACAAGTTCGGTTTTGGCGCTCACGGCGCGATAGGGTACCCGGGCTGAGAGTAACGCCGGTCCACGCTTGCGGTGGAGTGGGCCGGCACGCTCCGGTTATGAAGCTCATCGGTTTCCTCCTGACTGATTGTGAAAAATACGTCGTGAGTGTTGTTCGCGTCGACAAGGTGAGTCATTCGTACGGGTCTCACGCGGCTTTGTATCGGGTATGCCTGCGTCTTCCTGTTGGCGCGACGGCATTACTCGGGCCCAACGGTGCCGGCAAAAGCACATTGCTGGGGCTGCTGTCGTCAGCGCTGCGCCTTCAACGAGGCTCGATCGATGTTGATGGGCTGACCCCGGGGCGAGATTCGAGGCGCTACCGAGAAGCGATAGGTTTTCTTCCGCAGCAGTTTTCAGTGCCTCATCATTTGACGTGCGCGGAGTTTCTCGAACTGTCCGCGTGGTGGCGAAAAGTCGCTAAGCGGAATCGCAAGGACGTGGTTCGGCACGCGTTGCGCGCGGTAGAGCTGGAAAAGCGAGCCGCTACCAAGATCGGTAAATTGTCCGGTGGGATGGTGCGCCGTTTGGGGATCGCCCAGGCGCTGGTGAACTCACCTAAGGTTTTGTTGCTCGATGAACCGACAGTCGGGTTGGATCCACGCCAACGTGCTGGTCTGCGGGACGTGATCGTTGATCTGGCGCGGAGTCAGACGGTTCTGGTCAGCACACACCTCGACCAAGGCCGCGTGGTGTTCGACGGGGATCTTGCGGAGATGGCGGGAAAGCCCGCACCCACCGCGCCAGATCTGGATCGAGCCTATGACGATTTGGTCGGGGACGGTGAAGCGGTGTGAGTCTCGCGGGGATCGTCGTGCGACGCAGCACTGCCCTACCGGCCGCTCCGCTGATCGTCGCTTTCGGCTGGTTCGCTGGAAAACAGCTCGAAGAGCTGTGGGCGGTCGACTGGGCATTGGGCTCGGGACAGGTCAACAGATCGTTGTTGTGGCCGGTCGCGCTGGTAGCAGCCGTCGCGGCCTGGGACACCTCTCGAATGCGTCGTCTGGACGCCGACATGCTAGAGCGCACGTATCCGCGGTCCGGGATCGCGTACTTCGTGTTGAGCGGTGTGCCGGCGTTGGTCGTCGGGATGTTGTCTTCGGTGGCGGTGTTGCTCGCCGTAGCGACGTCGATGCGCGGCGGTGGCCAACCATTGTGGCTGTACCTGCTGGTCGCTGAGCTGATGTTCGTCGCGGCCGTGGCGATCGGTGTTGCCGGCGGTTACGTTCTGCCTCGGTATCTTGCCGCTCCGGCGGTGGGTATCGGGCTCTGGCTTCTCCTGGCCTATGGCTCGATCAGCGACAACACCGTCATTCGCCGGCTGGTTGTGAGCGACATCGAGTGCTGTGATGTCTCGCAGGACTTGGTGGTGACCACGCTTGCTGGACAAGGCTTGTGGCTCGTTGGCGTTGCGGTCATCTGTGCCGCGATCGTGTGCTGGCGTCGTCCGCGGAAAGCGTGGAGGTTCGTCGGACTGGCCGCTGTGGTGATCCTGTCTGGGTTCGGATTGCTGGACCGTGGCAACTTCCAGTTGCTGACGATGCGGCAACCACGCGAGGCGGTGTGCCAGGATGTCACTGGCGTGCGCGTGTGTATGTGGCCTGAGCACCGTGACCAGCTTCCTCGGTGGTCGGCCCTCGCACAGCAGTACCGTGCGATGTTCTCTGATCTCGGTCCACAACCGGTGTCGTTCGCTGAAAATGGCACGGACTGGTCCGCCGCAGCTATGCCGATTGGTGTGATCCGCCCTGGCCAGTCTGACCAGGATCTGCTTCAGTCTCTTGGCCTTTCAACGCTGCAGTACCCGCCGGAGTGTGCACGTGTGGATGCCGGCCAACCAGCTGTGATGAGCTATCGCCTCTATCCCGGCATGGAAGGCCGTGACCTGGTGGCGGCATGGATGAATCATCGGATCCGTCCGGAACTGCCGCCCAGATTGCTCGGAGCGCCGGAGCGCACAAGCGAGGTCGAACGACTGTTGGCAGCACCCGAACCTGTCCAACTAGACTGGGCGCGGCAGGCAATTCGCGCCAACAGCGACTGTGCTACTCCCGCACCGGAGCTGCCGTGAGCATCCTTGGCCTGATGCTGCGAGCCACGCATTGGCCTCTGTTCGCCGTGGGATGCCTGTGTTTGGCGTCGGTGAACGCGTTTTTTGGCCCGGAACAGTTGCCGGTGCCGGTACCCAACGTTGGACCGATCGAGATCCCGTTGGGATTGTTCAGTCCCTTGGTGATGGCCTGTCTGATCGGGATCCACCTGAAGCCGCCGACTCAGTTGTGGGACACCAGTTCACGCAGACACTGGCTGATACGGGCAGGACAGGCATTCGCTGCGTTCCTCCCTGCGCTGCTGGCATGCACGCCGCTGCTGCTGCACGGCGAACAGCTTTGGACAGCTGCGGTGCGCAACACTATTGGGCTTGGCGGGATGATCCTGCTGGCCACCGGCGTCATTGGCGCGACAAGAAGCTGGATGCTGCCCTTCCCGTACGTGCTTGCCGCATTACTGCTGGGCTCGCACGGAAACACATTCGTCGGAGGCCGACCAAGTCACGGCTGGTGGGCCTTCGTAGTCCAGGACGCCAACGACATCCGCGGTGTTCTACTGGCGGGCGCGCTGCTCTCGATCGGTCTCACCGTTTTCCTGCGTTCGGGACCACGCATGGAAAAACACAGTTGACGTCAGGAGCCGCGACCTCTGGACAGACCACGAAGGGACAGTCATGGGAGGTTTGCGGAGACTAACGTGGCGGTCTGGGCGTTGTCGGGAACCGCGACACACCAGAGCGTCGGGTCGCCACCATGACCGATTGGTGCAGGAGTCTGCCGACGGCAGGCCGTGGCGAGGGCTTTGAGCCTGATCGAGACGAAGCCGCTAGTGGTGGATGTTGCTGGTAGCGAAAGACCAGCCGCCGGACGGCCTCAGCTTCACCACTCCAGCTAGGTGGCACCGAACCGGAGTTCCGGCCGTCCGCCGCCGAATGGGGTGCTCAGCCGCCGCTGATGCTGCGGGCGTCGTGCAGCAGGTCGGTGAGGAAGTCGTCGGGACGTACGGCCTCGACGTTGTGGTCTGGAAGCGTTTCGGGCGAGAAGCCGCTGAGGTTGTAGTTAACGATGAGATCTTGAAACTGCGGGGTACCACTCGGCAAATCAAGTATCCCGCCAGCATGGCGAAAATGGCCGCTAGAGGAGCCAGGTGACAGCGGCAAGCACGACTGCCACGGCGAGCAGGACCACGCCGAGGACCAGGACAGTTCGCCGCGGAGCAGCTGTCGCTCGGATTTCCGGCCCCTGCTTGAGCCACGATTCTCCCCAACCCTGCGCTGGCCCGCCGTAGGAACCGGGCGGCAGGTGCTCCGGTGACGGCACCCAGTCTGCGCGGTCCGGGACCTCCAGCCAGGTCGGCTCGGGCTGCGGCGGAACGGCCGGTGCTTGCGGAGGCGGCGCGGTCGGCGTCGGCGGTGGGGCGGGGGAGGCCGCGCGGCGTTGCAGCCGGAGGCCGTACACCGTCAGGATCAGCCCGACGAGCCCGATCAGGGCCGACAGCACCGAGCCTAGCTTGTCCGCGATCTCCAGCACCCGAACAGATTGCCAGAACACCACCTGGAAAAGGGTTAGGCCAGCTGGATTCCCGGCCATTCCCCGGCCGCTGCCATCTGCCGCGTCACCACCGAGATGCCCTCCCGAACCGCCGCCACGGCGTCCCGGGCCGGGTAGTACTCGACGGCATTGCAGACCGCGACGCTCCGCGAGATGACCGGATTGCGGATTCGCCGCACCCCGAGCTCCCGGTGGTTCGCCTGCTCCGCGACGCTAGACAGCGGCAGGATCGTGCACGCCTCGCCGCTGGCCGCGATGCGGATCATGGCGCCCAGCGAGTCAACGTCCGCGACTATGGACGGCACCAGGCCCTGCGCGGTGAAGGCCCGATCGATCAGCTCCCGCAGGTTGCTGCGGCCGCCCGGCACCACCAGCGGAGTGTTCTGCAGATCCACCAACCCGATCTCGTTCTCGTCGGCAGCGGGCGGTTTCGGTTGCCCGATGAGGAAGAGGTCCTCCGAGTACAGCAGGGTCTCGGCGGGGCGGACGGTGTCGTCGTCGCGGTACAGCACGGCCAGGTCGAGGCGGCCGAGGGCCAGCAGCTCCTGGATGTAGCCGCTCATCGACTCGAACAGCTGGAGGTGGATGCCGGGGTGGTGGGCTTTCGTCCAAGAGAACAGCGCCGGTGCCAGGCGCACCGAGACGGTTGTGGGCAGCCCGACGGCGACCGGTCCGTGGATGCGGTCGCCGCTGAGCACATCGCCCGCGATGCGGTCGAACTGCCGGACCAGCTGCTGCGCGTCGCGGTAGAGGGCCCGGCCCGCCGCGGTGGGCGTCACGCCGCGCGGCCCGCGTTCGAGCAACCGGACCCCGAGCTCGGATTCCAGGTGGGCGATCCGCTGGCTCAGGGCCGGTTGCGACACGTAGAGCTGGGCGGCGGCGCGGGTCAGGCTGCCGGAATCGACGACGGTGATGAAGTCGCGCAGGTGGGCGATGTCCACGTCGACCCCCGTTCAAGCGCCTCGTCCACGAACCTCGAGCCGGATTCAACCACGCATCGTCCGGAGCGTTCGGGGACGCCGGTTTCGCGCGAAATCGTCGTTTGGTGGGGCGGGGACGCCGGTTTCGATGCTCGAAATCGCCAAGCCATCTCGCCGCTCGACGCGACGTCAGTCCGCCGCCCGCAGCAACCGCCGTGCGCGTTCGACCACGGGCCGGTCAATCATCGCACCGTCCAGCGAAACCGCAGCTCCGAGCGCCTGCGCGTCCGCTTCGACCACGCGCCGCGCCCACGCGACATCCTCGGGGCTCGGTCGCATGGCGTCGCGGACGACCGGCAGCTGCGCTGGGTGGATGCACAGCTTCCCGCCGAAACCCCACTCCTTGGCGCGGCGCGAATCCCGTTCGACGGCTTCGGTGTCGTTGATCGACGGCGTGACACCGTCGAGCGGCGAGGGCAGCCTGCACGCCGCGGACCACCGGACCAGGTCGCTGCGCGAGGTGTCCAGCGCCGCGTCGCCCGTGACGCCGAGGTCCAGCGCCAGGTCGATGCTGCCGAACACCAGCCTGACAAGTCCCGGGGCGGCGCAGATCTCGCCGAGGTTGACGAATCCGCGCGCCGTTTCGACGAGGCCGAGCACCGGGCTTCCGGTGGCTTCGGCGGTTACCTCGACGTCCTGCGCGCTTTCGGTTTTCGGCAGGATGACGGCGGCAGGGCCGAGTTCCCGGCAGAGCGCCACGTCGTCGTCGAACTCCGGGCTGCTGCGCCCGTTGATACGCACCGCCACGCTGTAGCCGATCGGCCACGCGGAGCGCAGGTTCTCCCGTGCCGCGGCCTTGGCATCCGCCGGGACGGCGTCCTCCAGGTCGACGATGACGACATCGGCGCCCGCCCCGGCGGCCTTGGCGAACCGCTCAGGACGTGAGCCCGGCACGAACAGCCAGGTGACCGCGTTCTGCATCACACCACTCCGTCTCGAATCAAATCGTCCACATCGGACTCCCGGCGGCCGAGCTCCGCCAGGATCTTCCTGGTGTGCTCGCCGACGTCCGGGATCGGATCCATCCGCGGCTCGGGGTTGACCGGCCCGGGAGGTGCCAAGGCGGGCACCGGGCCGCGCGGCGTCTGCACCTCGTGCCACCGGCCGCGCGCCGCCAGCTGCGGGTGTTCCCACACGTCGGCGAGGGTGTTGACGCGGGCGCAGGCGACCGGCACGGAGGTCAGCAGCGCGGTCGCTTCGTCGCCGGTCAGGGCAGCGAAGCGGGCGGCGATGATCTGGCCCAACTCCTCGCGGTTGGCGTTGCGGTTGGCGTTGCCCGCGTAGTCGGGGTGCTCGGCGAGCTCCGGCTGCCCCAGGAACCGGTCGCAGAACGCCCGCCATTCCCGCTCGTTCTGGATGCTCATCATGATGACCTTGCCGTCGCCCGCGATGAACGGGCCGTACGGGTAGATCGTCGCGTGCGCCGCACCTGCGCGCGGCGGCTGCTCGGCGCCGTCGTAGGTGTAGTAGAGCGGGAACCCCATCCACTCCACAGTGGATTCCAGCATCGAGACGTCGATGTGCGTGCCCTTGCCGGTGTTCGCGCGTTCCAGCAGCGCCGCGAGGATCGAGCTGTAGGCGTACATCCCGGCGGCGATGTCCGATACCGAGATGCCGACCTTGGCCATGTCGTCGCCGGAGCCGGTGACCGACAGCAGCCCGGCTTCGCTCTGCACCATCAGGTCGTAGGCCTTCATCGACTCGTACGGGCCGCCCCGGCCGTAGCCGGAGATGTCGCACACGACAAGCCCGGGGTTGTCGGCCTGCAGCTCCTCGGCACCGAGCCCCATGCGGGCCGCCGCTCCCGGCGCGAGGTTCTGGATGAACACGTCCGCGGTGCCGAGCAGCTGGCGCAGCACGGCCATGCCGCGCGGGTCCTTGATGTCGAGCGTCAGCGATTCCTTGCTGCGGTTGACCCACACGAAGTGCGAGCTCAACCCGTTGACGCGGGAGTCGTACTGGCGCGCGAAGTCGCCCGCGCCCGGCCGTTCCACCTTGATCACCCGCGCTCCGAGGTCGGCGAGCTGCCGGGTGGCATAAGGCGCGGCGATGGCCTGTTCGAGGGCCACCACGGTCACGCCACGGAGCGGTTGCACTTGCTTCCCACCTCTCAGTACAGGTTGGCGTGGGCGATGAGCGCCACGGTCACCGTGATCGCGCCGCCGATGCGCGTCGCGATCTGCGCGAACGGCATCAGCGCCATGCGCCGGGTGGCGCTGAGGATCGCGACGTCGCCAGTGCCGCCCATGCCGGTGTGCGTGCCGACGACGATCGCGGTGTCGACGGGGTACATGCCGATCCAGCGACCCACCAGGAACGCGGTGGCCATCATGGTGCCCACGGTGGCGACGATGGTGATCACGGTGGCGACGGTGAACGCCTTGAGCAGCTCGTTCCACGGCGTGGACGACACCCCGATGGCGAACAGCAGCGGGTAGGTCACCGCTGTCGACATGAATCCGTAGACCAGGCCCGAGTGGTGTTCGAGGCTGCGCGGCAGCCAGCGGCTCAGCTTCAGCAGGAGGCCAGCCGAACAGCGCGTGCGTGGCCTCGCCCAGCAGGTACAGCGCGACGGCCATGAACCCGGCGGCGGCCAGCTGGCGGATGTCGAAGGCGACGTGCCCGCGATCGGCGAGGTCGAGCTCGTCGTCCTCGGTGGGCTGGATCTTGCCGAAGCCGGTGGTCTGCGGGAAGCGCTGTCCGATCATGGACAGCACGCTGGAGAACACGATCGCGCAGACGTTGGCCAGCAGCACCACCGGAAGCACCTGCGCCAGAAGCGTTTCCGCCTGGCCGGCGCCGGACTGCGCGTAGCCGAGGGTCAGCGGGATGGCGCCCTCGCCGAGGCCGCCGCCCATCACCGGCACGACGATGAAGAACACGGTCCGGTGCAGGTCGCCGGTGATCGCCCAGCCGACCAGCGAGCCGGCGACCAGCGCGGCCGCCGAACCCGCGGCCAGCGGCACGAAGATCTTGAGGAAGCCTCTGATCAGCACCGTGCGGTTCATGCTCAGGATGGAGCCGACGATGATCCCGGCGATGAACACGTACAGGAAGTTCGTGGACTTGTAGAACGTCGAGATGTGCTTGGCCAGGTCGGCGGGGATCCACTGCGCGGCGACCAGGAATGCGGGCAGGAAGGTCACCAGGATGACGGGCCCCCCGATCGAGCGGAAGCCCGGGATGCGCCGCCCGACCTCGTAGCAGGTGTAGCTGCAGACGCCGAGCAGCGCGGCCATCGTCGGGATGTCGGCCGCCAGGTCGTCCTGCCAGGCGAGCACCGCGAGCACGACGACCAGCAGCGCGTAGAACGGCAGCGGGATGACACCGATCCGGACCGACCAGATGGGCCGGGGTTGCTCGGTGGGAGCCACTTGCTCTGCCGATACCGCGTCCGGGGGTGATGCCATCTCGCTACCTCCTCGTAGGGATAGCAGGCATCAAACCCCCGCCCCCCGGGCTGCGAGTAGAGGCCGATTCCCGAGGTGGGCATAAGCCGCGCTGATGGCTCGGCTGCCGAATCGCTCCTACGCCGGTGCGCGCAGGAGGCTGGCGACCAGGCCGCGGGCGTAGTGGGCGTCGGTGCCGTGGGGGCGGAACAGGATGCGGTACATGATCGGGGCGACCACCCGGTCGAGAACGGCTTCGACGTCGGGGGCGGGCTCCTCGCGGGCAACCGCGCGGGCGAGCATGACGTCGATCTGCTCCGCGGCGTAGGCCGAGCACTGGCCGGCATTGCCGCCGTCTGGGGAGCCGAGCAGAGCATCGCGGAGGTAGGCGCGCCCGGGCGGCGAGCTCATCTCGTCGAGGAACTGCTCGGCCCATGCGGTCAGGTCGGCCGTCAGCTCCCCGTGGTCCTCCGGGGGAGTCTCGGGGCGGAGCCGCTCGACCGCGACGTCCGACAACAGCTCGTGGAGATCGCCCCAGCGGCGGTAGATCGTCGACGGGGTGACCCCGGCGCGGGCGGCGACCAGCGGCACCGTCAACGCCTCGCGCCCCACCTCGGCGACCAGTTCACGCACGGCGGCGTGCACCGACTCCTGGACGCGTGCGCTGCGGCCGCCGGGGCGGACCATCGGTTTCTTCCCCACGTCGACAGCTTAAAGCGAAATCCTTGCATCTAGTCGCCAGCTGTCGCCGGGGCGAGCGGGCGGGCGGGTTCGCCGCGTTCGTAGGCGTGCCCGACGCGCAGCAGCGTCGCCTCCTCGAACGGCCGCCCGAGGAGCTGCATCCCGATCGGCAGGCCCATCCGGTCGTGGCCGACCGGAACCGACAGCGCGGGAAACCCCGTGATGTTCGCGGGAGCAGACAGGCGCACGTAGGCGTCGGACACGCTTTCCACCGTGCCGTCCGGCCAGGTGATCGATTCCTGGCCGGACGGCACGGCGGTGGCCGGGACCGTCGGAGCGGCGATCACGTCCACCGTCTCCAGCAGACGCGTCCACTTCTGCCGCATCAGCGTCCGCGCCCGCTGCGCGCGCAGGTAATCCCCGGTGGTCAGCAGCTCCCCGGCTTCGAGTAGCACGCGGACGTCACCGGTGTAGCGATCGGGAACCGCGCGCAGGGTCCGCTCGTGGTAGGCGGAGGCCTCGGGGACCATGAGCCCCCACTGCGTCGCCTGGACGTAGCGGGTCATCGGGATCTCGACGTCGACCAGTCGCGCGCCGAGCGCCGCCAGCCGGGCGATGGCGCGCCGCACCGCGGCGGCAATATCCGGCTCGACCCGGTCGAAGAAGTAGTTGCCGGGTACGCCGACGCGCAGCCCAGCGAGGTCCTCCGCCGCCGGCCGGTAGCGCGCGGTGGGCGCGGGCACCGATGCCGGGTCGCGCGGGTCGTGCCCGGCCAGCACCGACAGCGCCAGCCCGGCGTCCTCGACCGTGCGGGTGATCGGCCCGACGTGGTCCAGCGACCAGCTCAGCGATGTCACGCCGTGCCGGGGCACCAGGCCGTACGTCGGTTTGAGGCCGACGACCCCGTTCAACGCGGCCGGAACCCGGATCGATCCGCCGGTGTCGGTCCCCAGCGCGAACGTGGCCATGCCCGCCGCGACGGCCACCGCCGATCCGCCGCTGGAACCGCCGGCGATCCGGCCGGAATTCCAGGCGTTGCGGGTCTGCGGCGTGGTGAGCCCGTAGGCGAACTCGTGGGTGTGCGTCTTGCCGACCAGCGCGGCACCGGCGCCGGTCAGCCGCGCGGCCACCGTGCTGTCGGCGTCCGCGCGATGCCCGGCGCGCACCTGGGAGCTCGCCGTGGTCGGTTCGCCCGCCACGTCGATCAGATCTTTCAGCGCCACCGGAATCCCATGCAGCGGACCTCGCTGGTCCCCGGCCGCAGCCTTGCTCGCCGTTTCCCGCGCACGCTCCGCCGTGACCGCGACGAAGGCACCCAGCTGCGGGTCCAGTTCCTCGATGCGCCGCAGGACCGCTTCGGTCAGATCGACCGGTGACAGCCGTCGCGCGCGGATCGCTTCCGCCGCAGCTGCCAGGGACAACTCATGAGGCTCCATTGCCGGCCCCCTCGCCGGCGCGGTAGCCGAACGCGGGCGGGACGTCGCCGAAGTCCAGTTCCCGCAGGACCGCGACGACGGAGCGGATGTGCTCGGCGGTGACCGCCACCTCCGCGTGCCGGGCCGCATCCAGTGGAAGTCCGGCGCGGGCGGCCCAGCGGGCAGCCTCCGGTGGCGTGAGTTCCTCTGCGGGCATGATTCCCCTTCGATATTAAAGCTAACAGTTTGCTTTAGTGGACTGTACGACCTAGGCTGGATTAACGCAAACACATAGCTTTTATGGCAGGATCTGGCGTTGCGACCAGCGTCGACGCATCGATCTCCACCTGCGAATCGAGGGAACATGCCCGCACATCCGGTGCCGTCGTGGACCGTGGGCGACGTCGTCGTCCACCGCATCGACGAAACCCCGCTGCCCCCCGAAACCGGCCCCTGGCTGCTGCCCGACGCCACTGCCGACGTCGTCACCCGGCACGACTGGCTGCGGCCAGACCTCGCCGACCCCGACGGAGTCCTGCGCCTCGCCAGCCACAGCTTCACGTTCACCGCCGGCGGCCTGCGCATCCTCGTTGACACCGGCATCGGCAACGGCAAGAACCGCGCGAACCCGGCCTGGCACGACCTGAGCACCGACTACCTCGAACGCCTCACCGCCGCCGGATTCCCGCCCGAATCCGTCGACTTGGTCGTCCTCACCCACCTGCACACCGATCACGTCGGCTGGAACACGCGGCAGCAGGACGGCGCATGGGTCCCGACGTTCCCCGGCGCCCGCTACCTCGTCACCCGCGTTGAACGGGAATTCTGGGCAGGACGAGCGATGGACGAGCCGCGACGGCAGATGTTCCGCGACTCGGTGCACCCCGTCGAGGACGCCGGTCTGCTCGACCTCCTCGACGTCCCGGCCGAAGGCGCGGACATCGCGCCCGGTGTGCGCCTGCTGCCCACTCCCGGGCACACCCCCGGGCACGTCGCGGTCCGGTTGACCAGCCTCGGCGACGCGGCGCTGATCACCGGCGACTGCGTCCACCACCCCGTCCAGTTCGCCCACCCCGGCATCGGCAGCTGCGTCGACATCGACCCCGAGCAGTCCGCCGCTACCCGCCGCACGCTGCTTGGCTCCCTCGCCGGTGCGGACACCCTCGTGCTCGGCACCCACTTCCCGCCGCCCACCGCGGGCCGCGTCGCCGCGCACGGCGACGCCTATCGCCTGATCCCGGTCCCGCCGGAGCAGTAACCGGAAGGCTTCGTGCGGCCTAGCGCGCAAGGGCGCCCGCTGGCGTCAGCGGGTCTGCGGCGGGTCAGGAGCGAGGGTGCCGTCCGGGGCGATGTGCTCGAAGATCTGGTCGACCAGCGCCACCACGTGCGGGTCGTCGACGGTGTAGAGGTGGCGGCGGCCGTCGCGGCGGGCGGTGATGACACCCGCCAACCGGAGCTTGCTCAGGTGCTGGCTGACCGTCGCGATGCTGATGCCGACCCGCTTGGCCAGCGTGCCCACGTCGTAGGAACCGTGTGTGATCAACCACACAAGATGTAGTCGTGGTGGGCTGGCGAGCAGCGCGAACGTCGCCGCGGCAGCGGTCAGCTGGGCCCCGGTCGGTTCGGCGTCCCGCCTGGGCAGGTCGGATTCTGCGGCGGACGGCGCGGGATTTTTCGGCATGACGAGCTCGATTGTTCCTGACCGCGCAACCCCCGGGTGGACACCGCGCAAACGCTTCGTTGGTTGCGAAAACTACGAAATGAATGCCAGGGTGATCTCGTTCCGAAGGGGAGTAGTCCGCAAGCCCACCGTTCGACACGCTGAGATCTTTCTCCGGCGGTGGCGCCCGCGACGCGGGTGGACGCGACCTTCGGCCAGCTGATCTGCGCCTGGCCGAGACTCCTGGACGTCCCGGCCGAGGCAGGCCACGGCCCGGGAAGGTGTTCGATGTCCACCAAGCTGCTGCGACCGCTCGCGCTCTGCGGATCACTGGCGGTGCCCGCGTTGGTCCTCCGGTTCTCCGGGCTCGCGCCGAACCCGGTGCTTGGATTGCTGCTGTTCGGTATGGCAGTGGTGGCCTCGTCGTTCGTGCTGGCCTGGGCTGCGGAAGCGGCGCAGGTCGACATCTCCGGCGGGCTGGCGATCGCGATCCTCGCGGTGATCGCCGTGCTGCCCGAGTACGCGGTCGACCTCTACTTCGCCTACACCGCGGGCAGCAATCCCGAGTACGTCGCCTACGCCGCGGCGAACATGACCGGCTCCAACAGGCTCCTGCTCGGCCTGGGCTGGTCGCTGGTGGTGATCGTCGCGCTCGCGCTGGCCACGCGGCGCACCGGGAAGTCGGTGCGCGAGTTGACATTGGAGTCCGACAACCGGGTGGAGCTCGGGTTCCTCGCGATCGCCTCGGTGGTCGCGTTCCTGGTGCCCGCGACCGGTCAGATCTCGCTGCTGCTCGGGTTCGCGCTGCTCGGGTTCTTCGTGTTCTACCTGTGGAAGGTCTCGCGCGCCGAGGCGGAAGAACCCGACCTGGTCGGCACCGCCGCCACCATTGGCGGACTGCCCAAGCACGTCCGCCGACCGCTGGTGATCGCGCTGTTCGTCTTCGCCGCAGCGATGATCGTCGTCTGCGCCGAACCCTTCGCCCACTCGCTGATCGAAACGGGCACCAAGCTGGGCATCGACCAGTTCCTGCTCGTGCAGTGGCTCGCGCCGCTGGCCTCGGAAGCGCCCGAGTTCATCGTCGCGATCCTGTTCGCCGTCCGGGGCAAGGGCGCGGACGCGATCGGCACGCTCATCTCCGCCAAGGTCAATCAGTGGACGCTGCTGGTGGGCAGCCTGCCGGTGGCCTACCTGTTCGGCGGTGGTGGGACGGCGCTGCAACTAGACGCCCGCCAGGTGGAGGAGTTCCTGCTCACCGCGACCCAAACGGTGCTCGGGGTGGCCGCTCTGCTGGCGCTGCGCTTCCCGCGCTGGACGGCGTGGACGCTGCTCGGGCTGTTCGCGGCGCAGTTCGCGTTGCCCGGACAGACCGCCCGCTACGTCCTGTGCGGCATCTACGCCGTGATCGCGATCGCCGCGCTCATCCGCAACCGCCACCACATCCTGCCCACCCTCGCCGCGCCCTTCCGGCGCCAAGGCGACGACAGCTCGGCAGCCCCCGAACCTGCGAGCGCCGTCCGCTGATCGAGCGGCTGTCCATCAGCGGGCGCACCCCCAGCTTCGCGCCCGCTGGTGAGCAGCCTTCACGTGCTGCGCAGGGCGACGCAGCACTCCCCGGGCCGCGGGTCCAGGGCGGCCTCCACGGACCATGCCTGCAGCCCGGCCAGGAAGCCCTGCAGGAAGGCGTGGTTGAGCCCGCAAACCAGCTGCGGCGACCTGGCGGTCAGCGGGTGGAACGGGCAGTTTCGCAGCCGGACGCAGGTCGGGGTCTCCCGGTCGGGTTCGAAGCCGTAGCGGCTGAGCACCTCTTCGGTCCTGGTCAGCGCGCGTTCGGCGCCGAGGCGGCCGGGGCGGCTGCGGAGGCGTTCTTCGGCGCCGAGGCGGTGTCCACGTTCGCGTGCGGTGCGCATCGCCGACTCGATCGCGGTCTCGCGCTCGCCCTCGGTGAGCACCGCGTCGAGCAAGATGTCGGCCAGCAGGTCGGGACGCCTCGGCGGGATGCTCACCCCGATGTGGGCGTCGGTGGGTTCGTAGACCTTCGGCGTGCGGCCGACCTTGCGGATGCCGCCCACCGGTTCGAACCGCGCGCACAGCAGCCCGGCGTCGACGAGCTTGTCCAGGTGGAAGGCGGCGAGCTTGCGAGAAATGCCAACCGCGGCGGCTGCCTCATCCCGGCCGACGGGCCGACGGGCACGGCGGATGAACTCGAACATCCCGCGCCGCAGGCCGTCCGCCAGTACTGCGACCGCCGCCATCGAGCCCGCAGCTGGCTCATCGCTGGACACCATGCCTTCACGGTAACGCCTCTCACGCCCAATTTGGTGTCTGAAATTGGCATGGAGAGGTCACATGCTGCTGCATTGACCCGATGGCATGAAAAAGACTAGCGTTCATTGGTGAAACTAGTCCGGGTGGCCGAGCCGGGTAGCCTGGCGCAACCGACCCAGAGGATCGCCTGATGTCCGCACCTGTCCTGCACGTCGCCCACCAGCCCGACGGTGAGATCGATCTCGCCGCCGCCGAGAAAGCGGCCGGTGATCTGCTGCGGGCGTTGGGGATATCCACCGATTCCGAGAGCCTGAGCGGCACGCCGGGGCGGATGGCACGCGCCTACGCGGAGCTGTTCACGCCGCGGCCGTTCGACCTGACGACGTTCCCGAACGAGGAGCAGTACGACGAGTTGGTGCTCGCCCGGGCGATCCCGGTCCGCTCGGTCTGCGAACACCACCTGCTGCCGTTCGTCGGCACCGCGCACGTCGGCTACCTGCCCGGCGACCGGATCCTCGGGCTGTCCAAGCTGGCCCGGGTCGTCGAGCACTTCGCCTGCCGTCCGCAGGTTCAGGAACGGCTGACCAAGCAGGTCGCCGACTGGCTATGCGAGCAGTTGGAGCCCAAGGGCGTCGGCGTCGTGATCGAAGCCGAGCACACCTGCATGACCCTGCGAGGTGTGCAGGCCACCGGCTCCAACACCGTGACCTCGACGCTGCTGGGCACCCTGCGGCAGGACGCGCGGTCGCGGCAGGAATTCTTCGCCCTCACCGGCGTCAACGCCTGACTCAGCCCGCCCGGGTGGGCGCGGGGGCCTGCCGGGTTTGGTGGAGCAGCGCGTCGAGCGCGAACGGTCCGGCCCCCAGCACCGCGAACAGTAGGAAGAACCAGCTGTACAGCACGGCCGGAACCCCGCCGTTCAGGATCGGGAGCAGTCCCCGGGGCTGGTGCACGGTGAAGTACGCGAACGCCATCGCGCCGGAACACACCAGCGCCGCCGGCCTGGTGAAAAGTCCGAGGAGGACCAAGGCCCCGCCGACGACCTGGATCAACCCCGCCCACCAACTCGGCCACACGAACAGCGGTACGGAGTAGGGGGCGCCTAGAACGCCGAACAGGCCGGCCACGCCGTGCTGGATGAACAGGAACGACACGACGATCCGCGTCACGGACAGCGCGATCCCGCCGAGTCGATCAGGAATTTCGTGAGTCACATTCCCGCCCCCCAAAAAAACGGTCGGGTTTTCGCGACACCCCTAGGTGTTTCCACCCCGGGGCGTTCTCAACCTGGCGGACGACGCGAAGGACCGCCGTTGGCCGAGGCCGGCGCCGGGCAGCTCACGAGACGAGTGGTCCCGATGTGGATGAAGGTCGAGCAAGGAGCGCCCGGACTGCTCCTCCTCGGAGCATCGTCTTCGCCGACGGCGAGCAGATGCGATCCCTGTTCACCACCAAGCAGGAACGCGAGTCAAGTTTAGGTTTTGTCACGCCGGGACATGCCGCACGCGGCGGCCGTGACCAGTTGAAGCGGCTTGTACAACGCCGAGCAGACCGCTCGCGACCATCGCGGCGATCGAGGTGAGGGGCACCCTTGGGCGGCACAGTCGCTCAAGGGTGCCCCTCACCACCCGCCCTCCGCTGATCGATGATCAATGAGGTGGAGGTGTGCTCGGCATCGACGACCAGGCCGCCGCGAGGCTGGGAGTCGGAGCGTAGCGCGGCCGCCAGCCGGTCGAGGTAGCCCGCCAAGCGCTCTCGCTCGGCACCGTCGTAGCGGCCCTGCTCCAAGTCACCGACGGCAATCCCCAAAGCGAGGACCACGCCTCGTGTCATTTGCGCAAGTTGGTGGTCGTCCGGCGTGGTTGTCGCGTACCGACCGGGTGCCGTGTCGCCGGTCATGGCCGCACCTCGCCACGAGCCTGCAAGATTCCGGCGCGGCAGTCGCCGCACTCGGGCATCAGCGTCCAGTCGAGCGGCGACGCCTCATCTAGGTTGACCTGCTTGCGGCACACGGTGTGGCACTCGGCCTCCTGGCCGTCCCAGCGTCGACCCCAGAACGCATGACGCGTTCCTGCTCGCACCCGCGGCCCTTCCGCAACCTCATCGACTGCCGGTACCTGTTGGTCGGGTACCGGCATCCAGAACACCCGGTGGGTGTGTGGGTTGGCGAAGCGGCTGTCGACCATGCTCATACCCAGAACGTATGAGCATTGATCGTCGGTCGGGTAGGACCCTTTGTCCTACTACCCGATCAGCTCACTCCGAGTGTGGAGGCCAGGTTTCGAAGCGTGCTCGATCGCTGTTTGGTGGTGTGCAGCAGCTCTCGCACGACGACCTTCGGCAACTGCTGGTGCTTGGCCCAGTTCGGCGACGACTGCACCGCCGTGGACATGAGCGGCAGCGCCGTTTCGGGCTGGCCGAGCCGAACGTGGGCAAGTGCCCGGTCGGCAAGGTGACGGCAGCGCGCCATCGTGGGCAACGCGGCGCCTTGATTCGGCAGCGTCGCCGCGGCGTCCACCGCCCGGTCGTAGTCGCCGAGTGCAATGTGGACGTCGGCGGACTGCATCGCGATCAGCGACGGGCCGAACGTGGTGCTGTAGTCGTTTCGGTCCTCGCCGACCCGTTGGGCAACATCGGCGGCAGCAGCCAGATAGTCCCGTGCCGCGGGGGCATTCCCGTTTCGTGCTGCTGCGTTGCCCGATTGAAGCAGCAGAGACCCATAGGCCGACAAGTGCGGCGCCGCTGCGGCACCGTGGGGCTCGATGCTGGCTGCGGTTCGTTCAGTCAGCCTCATCGACTCGGCGTAGCGACCGGCGACCATCAGCTGCCACGCCAACGACCCTTGGACAGTGGCGTGCATCCACGGGTCGTTACCCTCAGCTGCCAACCGCACCGCCCACCGGGTGGCAGCGGATGCAGCGTCGTTGTGCCGCAGATGCATCAACGTGGACCCGGCAGCCCACAACGTCCGGGCCAGCGCGTAGGCGAGTGCAGGTTTGTCAGGCAAGTTCGCGGTGGAGTACCCCGCGCGCAGTCCGTAGATCAGGTTCGGAAGCGCCGCAGCTGCGGCGTCGTGGTCCCCTGACCAGTAGATGCCCCACGCGTAGACATCGGCACGTTGGGCGGCGTCGACGCCGACCGGTTCGACATCGGCGGGCGGGCCGATCAGGTCGTCGAGGTCGGTCACGGCGTGCCGCAGCTCCACCGCACCCTCTTGCGGCGCCTGGTCCGGGACGCGGGCCGGACCAATCAAGTCCGCAAGCGTGACGTCCAGGGCGCGGGCCAGCTTGTGGAGGCTCGCGACGCTGGCAGTGGTTCGCGTGCCCTGTTCGAGCTTGCGCACCAGGTCGACGGACAGCCCGGCCTTGTCGGCGAGTTCCCGTTGCGTGTAGAGCTTGCCGCGCAGTTGGCGGGTGCGGTCGCCGATCGGCTGGCCGGGTTCGATGAAGCTACCCATGATCACCCTCGATTCGCGGAGTCGGGGTCTCTCGCGGAATGCCCCGGCGGCCAACCGGGGGCGTCGCGAGCTCCGCGAGAAGGTGCACCGCCAGCGTAGCGGCGAAACGATCAGGCGACGACCAAGATCAACAGCGCCCTGCCCCGGCGAGCTGGTGAGGCGGGGTGTTCGCTCAGTGCCGGTCGCCCACCGCGGCCTGGTGGTGTGCCTCGCGTGCCCGCTCGTCGGTGGCGGACGCGCCGTAGCGGGCGACCATTTCGCGGGACCTCTGCCCGTTCAACCGCATCAGGTCCTGTTCTTGGCCGCTGGCGGCCGGGCGGGTTCACCAGCGTTCGCTGACCGCGACGTCGGAGTGGAGACCCAGGACGTCTACATGGATCGGAAGTCCACCGGCGGCTCGGCGGCTGACGCACTGGAGAAACCTGCTCCGGCGAGCTGAGCCAAAGATGGGGGTAGAGTGGTGGTTGATCTTGAACGAGATCAACCACCACGTCGTTTAACAGGCGTTTTGCGCCCCCAGCAGGACTCGAACCTGCGACCTAAGGATTAGAAGTCCTTTGCTCTATCCAGCTGAGCTATGGGGGCCGATCGGAGCGCAGCTCGTCTGAGCTGCAGCAAGCAGGGTAGCCGCAGTCGCCCGCAGGTGTGGCACTGACGCCGCACCGTTGCCGAGCCGGTATCGAACGGCAAGCTGATCGACAACCAGGCTCCGCCCGATCAGGCCGGTGGCAGCTTGTGCAAGGCGGCGGCCGTGAGCTTGCCCAACTGGTCAGCGGTGTCGGCCGCGGCCGCCCCCTGCATCGAGAGCATGGTCAGCAGCGTCCGGTCGGACCGGATCGCGGTGGCCGCCGTGCAGGTCTGGTGGCTGTTCACGAGTTCGCAGTACAACCAGGCCGAATGCCCCTCGATGTTGAGCTGCACGCCGCGCGGTTGGCGCCGGGACACGACCTCGTAGGGCTCGTAGAAGCCGGCTGCGGCGGTGTTCTCCCGGCCGCTGGTCAACAGCTGAGAGCAGGTCCCGGCGATCGGGTTGTCCGGGTGTGGCGGCCCGACCGGACCGCCGACGACCGCGAGGTCCGCCGGTGTCAGCAGGGTGCATGGATCGATCCCGTCGAAGTTGCGCGGGATCGCGATGTGCGCCTGCACGGCGTCGGTCGATCTCGGCTGGGCGGGCTCTGCCGGGTGGTTCTCGTGGAACCCCGCCGCAGGGATCGGCTCGCCCGGGATCTTCGAGGCGCAGCCGGCCACCGTGCACAGCAGCAACATCGGCAACATGAACGCACAGCGACGGACAGTGGTCACTCCGCAACCGTAGCGGCCCGCACGTGCGGGAAACCAAGCTCCCGACCGCCATCCTGCAAGGTGGCCGCCCGGGACTGGCCGTTACGCTCGGTATGTGCCATCCGAGACCCCCGCTCCAGCACCGGAACGGCGCACGTCGAGCACGGTCGGCGTGCTCGTCATCACCGCCGGGGTGCTGGCGGCGCTGATCGCCGCCGCTCTGACCGCGCTTTCCGCTGGCGCTTCCTACGCGTTGCTCGGCTTGCCGGACCCTGGGCCGGTCACGCAGTACGGCTTGCCGGTCGTCCGGGTGGTGGCCGAATCCGGCGCGGTGGTGTGCATCGGCTCGCTGCTGCTGGCCGCGTTCGGGATTCCGGCGATGCGTTCGGGCCCGCTGGCCGCCGACGGTTACGCCGCCGTGCGGACCGCCAGTTGGGCGGCCGCGGTGTGGTGCGTGGGTGCGGCGCTGATGGTGCCGTTCATCGCCGCCGACGCCACTGGGCGCCCGGTGGGGGACGTGCTCAGCGTCGACGTGCTTTTCGGCCTGGTCGACGCGTTGGAAGAAGCCAAGGCGTGGGCGCTGACCGCGCTGATCGCGTTCGTGGTCGCCCTGGTCTGCCGGGTGGTGCTGTCCTGGGGCTGGACCGTGATGGCCTTTGCCCTGGGTCTGGTCGGGTTGTTCCCGGTGATCGCCACCGGCCACTCCGCGAGCGGCGGCGCGCACGACATCGCGACCAACAGCCTGCTCGTCCACCTGTTCGCCGCGGTCCTGTGGGTGGGTGGTCTGGTGGCGCTGCTGGCGCACGCCGCCCGCCGGGGTGCGCACCTTCCCCTGGTGGCCCGGCGGTTCTCGCAATTCGCCCTGGTGTGCTGGATCGCGATGGCGCTTTCCGGCGTGATCAACTCGCTGGTCCGGGTGTCGCCGACGGACCTGTTCACCTCCACCTACGGTGTCCTGCTGGTGCTCAAGGTCGTCGGCCTGGTGGCGCTCGGCGCGTTCGGGTACTTCCAGCGCCGCAGCGTCGTCCGGCGGTTGGACGACGGGGCCGGTGCAGCCGCGCTGCTGCGGCTGGGCGCGGCGGAGGTGCTGATCATGTTCGCCACGATCGGCGTCGCTGTCGCTCTCGGACGCACCCCTCCGCCGGCGGGGGGCAAGGCAGTGCCGGGCCGGACGGAGCTGCTGATCGGCTACCCGCTGGACGCCCCGCCGACGCTGTTCCGGCTGCTGTTCGACATGCGGTTCGACCTGATCTACGGCACGTTCGCGCTCGCGCTGGCCGGGCTGTACCTGTTGGGCGTTTACCGGCTGCGCAAGCGCGGCGACGCCTGGCCGGTCGGGCGGACCATCGCCTGGATGTGCGGGTGCGCGACGATCTTCATGGCCACCTCGTCGGGTATCGGCAAGTACGCGCCCGCCCTGTTCAGCGTGCACATGGGCCAGCACATGCTGATGTCCATGCTGGCGCCGGTCTTCCTGGTGCTGGCCGGCCCGACTTCGCTGGCGCTGCGCGTGTTCAAACCCGCCGGGAAGACGCAGCCGCCCGGGCCGCGCGAATGGCTGCTGGCGTTCGTGCACTCGCCGGTGGCGCGGGTGCTGACCAACCCGTTCGTGGCGTTGGCGCTGTTCGTCGGCTCCTTCTACGCGCTGTACTTCTCCGGCCTGTTCGACGTGGCGCTGACCCAGCACTGGGCGCACCTGGCGATGAACGCGCACTTCCTGCTGGTCGGCTACATCTTTTACTGGCCGGTGATCGGCATCGACCCGGCGCCGCGCCCGCTGCCGTCGCTGGGCAAGGTCGGCCTGGTCTTCGCCTCCATGCCGTTCCACGCGTTCTTCGGAATCGTGCTGATGATGTCGCAGACGGTGATCGGGGCGGCCTTCTACCGCGGCCTCGACCTGCCCTGGATGACCGACCTGCTCGCCGATCAGCGGCTCGGCGGCGGCCTGGCGTGGGCGTCGGGCGAGGTGCCGCTGGTCGTGGTGATGCTGGCGCTGCTGATCCAGTGGTCTAGGGCCGATTCCCGGGCTGCCCGGAGGATTGACCGGAAGGCCGATGCGGACGGCGGCGCGGATCTGGCCGCGTACAACGAAATGCTCAGGCAACTCGCCGAGAAGGACACCCCTCGTAGCAAGTGATCTGGCCGATCGGCCGGGATGTGCGCGAAACGTGGTAAATCTGTTGCGCTGCGTGACATCGCTCGGGCAATCTCCTGGTCGTGGGCCGGAAATCGGTCTCGCGGGACCGAGCGGAGCGACAGATGTCCGAGACGCAGGTGACGGTGGTGGGCAACGTCCTTCTACGCCACGGTGAACTGCTGGAAGTGGCTGGCCGACGGGGTCGCCAGCGCGGTGGGCAAAGGAGATCCGGTGGTGGCGACCGGACGGTTGCGCACCCGCGATTACGAATCGGGCGCGGAAGTGGCGCACCGTGGTCGAGTTGGAGACCAACGCGAGCGGGCTGGACCTGGCGCGCGGCGCGCCACCGGAGGTGACCGGCATGTCAAGACCACGTCCGGGACGCGACCGCGGGCCGGTCTCCTTGCCTGGCGGCTGATCGCGACCTTCGCGGCCGACCAGCGACAACTTCGATCTGGAGGAGGTGATAGCCGTCGGTACGAGGCGGATTGATGCCGACGGCGAGGGGCTGGGGGACCGCGTGCGCGGCCCGACACGGGGCGCAACTACGATTCATGTCATGGCCGAGTTCATTTACACCATGAAGAACGTGCGCAAGACGCATGGTGACAAGGTCATCCTCGACAACGCGACCATCCAGTTCTACCCCGGCGCCAAGATCGGCGTCGTCGGTCCGAACGGGGCTGGCAAGTCGACCGTGCTGCGCATCATGGCGGGACTCGACCAGCCGAACAACGGTGAAGCGTTCCTCACGCCGGGTTACACCGTCGGCATCCAGCAGCAGGAGCCTCCGCTCAACGAGGAGAAGACGGTCCTCGGCAATGTCGAGGAGGGCGTCGGGGAGATCAAGCAGAAGCTCAACCGCTTCAACGAGATCGCCGAGCTGCTCGCGACCGACTACTCAGACGAGCTCATGGAGGAGATGGGCAAGCTCCAGGAGGACCTGGACCACGCCGACGCGTGGGAACTGGACTCCCAGCTGGAGCAGGCGATGGACGCCCTGCGGTGTCCGCCGCCGGACGCGGAGGTCAAGAACCTCTCCGGTGGCGAGCGCCGCCGGGTCGCCCTCTGCACGCTGCTGCTGAGCAAGCCCGACCTGTTGCTGCTCGACGAGCCGACCAACCACCTCGACGCCGAGAGCGTGCTCTGGCTGGAACAGCACCTCGCCACCTACCCGGGCGCCGTGCTCGCCGTCACCCACGACCGGTACTTCCTGGACAACGTCGCTGGCTGGATCCTGGAGCTGGACCGCGGCCGCACCTTCCCCTACGAGGGCAACTACTCGACCTATCTGGAGAAGAAGGCCGAGCGGCTGGCCGTGCAGGGCAAGCGCGACGCGAAGCTGCAGAAGCGCCTCAAGGGCGAGCTGGAGTGGGTTCGCTCCAACGCCAAGGCCCGCCAGACCAAGTCGCGTTCCCGTCTGTCGCGCTACGAGGAGATGGCCGCTGAGGCGGAGAAGACCCGCAAGCTCGACTTCGAGGAGATCCAGATCCCGCCGGGCCCCCGCCTGGGCAACGTCGTGGTCGACGTCGAGAACCTGAAGAAGGGCTTCGACGAAAACCTCCTCATCGACGGGCTGTCGTTCACGCTGCCGCGCAACGGCATCGTGGGTGTCATCGGGCCGAACGGCGTCGGCAAGACGACGCTGTTCAAGACCATCGTGGGCCTGGAGCAGCCGGATTCCGGCACGGTCAAGGTCGGCGACACCGTCAAGCTGTCCTATGTGGACCAGAACCGGGCGAACATCGACCCGAACAAGAACGTTTGGCAGGTCGTGTCCGACGAGCTGGACTACATCCGGGTCGGCCAGGTCGAGATGCCTTCGCGCGCCTACGTCAGCGCCTTCGGGTTCAAGGGCCCGGACCAGCAGAAGCCGGCCGGGGTGCTCTCCGGTGGTGAGCGCAACCGCCTGAACCTGGCGTTGACGCTCAAGGAGGGCGGCAACCTGATCCTGCTGGACGAGCCGACGAACGACCTCGACGTGGAGACGCTGAGCTCGCTGGAGAACGCGCTCGAACAGTTCCCCGGCTGCGCCGTGGTGATCTCCCACGACCGGTGGTTCCTGGACCGCGTCGCCACCCACATCCTCGCGTGGGAGGGCGACGACGAGGACCCGGCGAAGTGGTTCTGGTTCGAGGGCAACTTCGGTGGCTACGAGGAGAACAAGCTCGAGAGACTGGGGCCGGACGCGGCCCGCCCGCACCGCGTGACGCACCGAAAACTGACCCGGGGCTGAACGGAGGCGCCTTGGCGAGCGTGCCCGCTTCACCGAACACAAGCTCGGCACAGGGATTGCTCGAACCCGCACGGCAGATGCGGTGGCGAGTCCCCGAGTTGGCATTGGTGCTCAGTGATCGCGCGGTTGCGCTCGCCAGGCGCGCCGGTGATCGGGCGATTCGGCTGCGCGCCGAGGCCGTCGCGTTGTTCGCCTCGAACCGGCTGGGCCGCGGTGTCGCGGCCAGCAGTCGGGCGCTCGCGGCGGTCCGCGACGCGGAGGCGGCGGGCGACGCCGAGGTCGAGGCGGAGCTACGGGTCGAGCTGGCCTGGTGCGCCAGCAGCGCGGGCAGCGGCGAGGTCGCCGTTCGCGTGCTGAACCCGGTGCTGGAGCAGGACCGGATCGCGCCCGAGGTGCGGGCGCATGCCCTGCTCGCGTTGGCGGCGTCGCTGCCCGCGCACGGGCAGGACGGGGACCGTTCCGAGGCGCTCGACGAGGCCGAGCGGCTGTACGAGGCGTGCGGGCTCAGCCGGGACACCGCCCGGCTGCTCAAGGCGCGGGTCTGCGCTGCGCGTGCGGCGCATCGCCGCAGGCTGGGCGAGTTCGACGAAGCCATCGCGGTGGCCGGCGCCGGACTGGCGCTGCTCGGGCAGCTCGGCGACCCGGCTGCGGACAGCGGGGAGATGCGCGCCCGGCTGGTGCTGGAGCGGGTGCTGTCGCTGCTGGAACTGGGGCGCCGCCCGGAGGCCGTCCAAGCGACTGAATCCGTGCTGGCGCAGCCGGTTCGCGCCGCGGCGGCCGGGCCGGTCGGCTGGTTGGGGCTCGCGATGGCCACCCGCGTGCACCTGCCGGACGGCAACCACGGTGCGGCGGTGCGGACGCTGAACGACACTGCGGCGATCTCCGAGCGGCACAAGCTGGACGGGCTGCTTGCCGAAACCCTGAACACCCTGTCCCACGTGCACGAACGCGGCGCCGAGTTCCCCGAAGCGCTTCGCGCGCTCCGGGGCGCGTATTCCGCCGACCGGCGCTGGCGCGCGACCGTGCACACCGCGCGAGTCCGGTTGCTCGCGGATTACCCGTTGCGCTCGGGCGATGTCGAGGTGCCTCGGCAATCGAGCGCTCCAGCCGAGCCGGGACCGGCGGGGCCGGCGGTGCCGGTCCCCGAACGGGCCGGGGCCCGGGCAGCCGAACCCGAGCAGCCGGAGCCCGTGGCGCCACAACCTCGGCGACCCGAACGGGGCCTGCTCGAGCAGGGCTTTCCCGAGCCTTCCGAGCCGGAGCAGGCGACGTCCCGGCACCGGTCGGGGTATGAGGAAACGCACGACGCGGCACGCCGGTTAATGGAGACGCTCACCAATCGGACCGCTGAGCTGCGCGAAGGCGGACACCGACGGCAGGAGCTGCCCGAACCCCGGACCGCCGGGGAGCCGGAAGCCACCGAAGAAGCGGCGTCGCAGACGATCATGTTCGACTCGTCGGCATTGGAGTCCCAGGCGGCCGGGATCGGGCACCACGACTGGCAGGCGGCCGCCGAACCTGAGGCCGCCCAAGAGGCCCGGGTGATCCAGGTGCCCCAGGTCGAGGCGGTCGCCTTCGCGGAGTCGGCCGACCAAGGTTTTCCGAGCCACGAACCGGTTTCCGAGGAATACGCCGAACCGGTCGCGACGACGGCGCAGGCGAGCTGGTGGCCGTCGGAAAATCCGGACCAGCCGCAGAACGCCGAGCGCACCGTCCCCGAGGTGCCGGTGGCGCACGAACCCCAGCCCACCGAGTCGCATCAGCCGCTGTCGGTGGAGTTCCAGCCTGCCGAGTCTCCGCCGGTCGAGCTGCTGCCCAGCACGGCAGTGCTCGCCGCAGCGGCAGACGACATTCACCGGCCGACGCCCGCCGCCAATGACGATCACGATGTGATGGACGCCACGACGATCCTGCCGGTGATCGGCGGCCCGGCCGGACCGGCCGATCTGCCGGGAACCGGATCGGCAGCGCGCACCCGACCGGAGGAATCGTCGCCGGACGGCCTGTACCCCCGGGAATCGCGGTACGGGGATTCGCAGGGCGGCCGAGACCTGCCGGGGAACGACCTCCACGCCATCGAACAGCCGGGTAGCTACCAGGTCCACGACGCACCGCAGGACGTACCGGCTCGCGGCAGCCGCGAAACCGAACCGGCAGCCGAGACACCAACGGGTGGGACTCCGGCGGCGGAGGTGACCCCGGCGAGCGGGACTTCGGTGCCCGAGGCTCGCCCGGGCGGGACGCAGCGGCGCGAGGGCGGACGCCGGGCGCGTGGCAAATCGCTGGCCGAGATCCGCGCCAGCCTCCAACTGTCCGCGGAGCCGCGCAGGAGCCGTCGCCGAGCACGGCACGCCGATCTGGCCGAACCGGTCGAGTCATCCGACACACGAGAAACGTCCGAACCTGCGGTCGCACCACCAACTCCAGCCGCGGAAGTGCTGGGCCGTCACCGCCAGGACTGGGCGACCGAACCGAACCTCCCGGTGGTCGAGGGGCATCGAACGGAGGAACTTGCCGGCGACGGAGACGCCGCTGAGCCGCCAGCCGCCGAGCCATCGATCCCAGTGCCGCTTGCTGCGGAGTTAGCGACCGCAGAGCAGCCGGGGGAAGAGGCACCGGCCGCCGAGCCCGCAGCCGAGTCGGCGGGAGCGGATGCGAGCCCGCCGGGGAAGATCGGGCTCGCCGAGCTGCTGACCGAGGCGCTGATGGCCTACGAGAGCGGTCGGCGCGAGCAGCCGGAAGCCGGGGAAACCGCGCCGTCCGGTCGGCACAGCGAAGCGCGTGTGTCCGGAATCACCGGACCGCCCCAGGTCTCCCACGCGACACATTCGTCCACATCGGACGATCGCGGTTCGGGCCTGGCCGCCCGGCACCGCCGCCCCGCGATCGACTCCACGGCGGTGGATCCGCTGTTCTGAAAGCCTTTTTGCCGAAATCGCGCGGCCAGTTCGTCCAATGCGCAAGTCGCGATCTCCGGCGGCGCGGTGCGAAGCGGCCGCGCGGTGCAGGTGACCCCACAGTCTTTCCGGGGCGGTTCTTGGCGGGGTTCGGCGCGAAGGGATTCAAGATCGTTCTTCTGAAACGTCCAAGACATCGATCTTTGTGCCGCTTTTAACGTGTTCGACTGCGTTGCCGCCCTCCGCCTCTTGGCGGAACTGGCAGTCTTAAGGTGGAACCTGTTGGCACAATGAGGTGCCGTCAAGCGTGGAGCTGCCTGAAGATGACCTCGAACCCCGGACAGTTGAAGACCGGAGAACGCTCGCGAGCCGATGGGGATGACGCGGCCGGCGAGCGCTCCGAGAACCCCGAACTGGCCAAGCGCCGCCTCCTGGACAGAGCGGTCGAGTTCGCCCCTGAACTCGCCGAGCTGTTGCACGCCTACTACCGGCACGTGCCCGCCGAAGAGCTCGTCGACGACGAACCCACCGACCTCGTCGGAGCACTGCGGTCGCACTACCGGCTGGCCTCGGCGCGTGTCGCCGGACGCCCGCTGGTGCAGATCTCCAATCCGGACCGCGACGATGACGGCTGGCAGAGCCAGGCGACGGTCGTGCAGATCGTCACCGACGACATGCCCTACCTGGTGGATTCGGTCATCGCCGAGCTCGGCCGCGATGGCGCCGAGGTGCAGCGCATCATCCACCCCATCTTCGTGGTCCGCCGCGACGTGGCCGGCGAGCTGCAGGAAGTGCTGCCCGGTGCGGACCCGGCGGAACCGCCGGCCGACGCGATCGCCGAGAGCTGGATGTTCGTCGAGGTCGACCGGGTCGTCGACGAAGAGCGGCTGAGCGTCCTCCAGCACGGCCTGACCGACGTGCTCAACGACGTGCGCGAGGTCGCCGAGGACACCGAGCGGATGCACGCCACCGCCAAGGCGCTGTCCGACGAGCTGGAGCGGACCCCGCTGCTGCTGCCGGGCGAGGAGGTCCACAACGGAGCCGAGCTGCTGCGCTGGTTGGCCGACGGCCACTTCACGTTCCTCGGCTACCGGCACTACGAGCTGGTCAACGGTTCCGGACCCGCGCTGCAGGCCGTGCTGGCCTCCGGGCTGGGCGTGCTGCGCAGCGACAGCGTCGCCGCGCGCAGCCTGACCGCCGGGCCGGACGTCCTGGCCAGCGCGCTGTCCAAGGACCTGCTGGTGCTCACGCAGGCCAGCGCACCGTCCACAGTGCACCGTCCGGTGCACCCGTTTTACGTCGGTGTCAAGACTTTCGACGAGTCCGGGCAGGTCAACGGGGAACACCGGTTCCTCGGGCTGTTCAACACCGCCGCGCTGCACGAAGACGTGCTCGACATCCCGTTCATCGAGCGCCGGGTGCGGGAGATCATCCACCGCGCCGGGTTCCCGATGGAGTCCTACTCGGGCCAGCGGATGCTGGAGGAGATCCAGAACTACCCGCGCACCGAGCTGTTCTCCACCGACCCGGACACGCTGCAGGAAACCATCACCGGCGTGCTGGCGCTGGCCGAGCGGCGCAAGCTCAAGCCGTTCCTGCGCCGCGACCCGTACGGCCGCTTCTACTCCTGCCTGGTGTACCTGCCGCGGGACCGCTACACGACCAGTTCCCGGCTGGCGATGCAGGAGGTGCTGCTGGAGGAGCTCCACGGCACCGGCCTGGAGTACAGCACGAGGGTCGGCGAATCCACCCTGGCGCGGGTGCACTTCGTGGTGCACACCGACCCGGAGCACCAGGTCGAACCGGACCTGGCGCGCATCCAGCGGCGACTCGACGAGGCCATCCACACGTGGGACGACCAGATGATCGAGGAGGTCGACGCCGAGCAGTCCGGCGCCGGCCGCGACGGGCACCACGCGACGCGCAGCCTGTCGGAAGCGATCAGCCAGATCGGTCAGAGCTGCGCGTCGAGCTTCCCGGAGTCCTACAAGGAGGACTTCACCGCAGCCGAGGGCCTGGCGGACCTGCGGCGGCTGGAATCGCTGTCGGGTTCCCGCGACCTGAAGATGTCGTTCTACGCGCCGCGGGACGCCAGCGCGGGCCAGCGCCGCTTCAAGCTCTACGTCGGCGGCCGGGTCACCCTGTCTCGGGTGCTGCCGGTGCTGCAGAGCATGGGCGTCGAGGTCGTTGACGAGCGACCGTACGAGGTGATCGTCGGCGACACCGACCAGCAGTACTGGATCTACGACTTCGGGCTGCGGCTGGACCCGAGCTTGCTGGACAGCGCGACCAGCGGGGGCCTGCTGGACACCCTGCGGGAGCGCTTCGAGGACGCCTTCCGGGCCGCCTGGCTCGGTGACGCCGAGGTAGACCGGTTCAACGCGCTGGTGCTGCGCGCCGGGCTGAACTGGCGGCAGGCCTCGGTGCTGCGCGCCTACGCCAAGTACCTGCGGCAGGTCGGCGTCGCCTACAGCCAGGACTACATCGAGGACGCGATCCTGGCGCACCGCACCACCACGACGACGCTGGTCAGGCTGTTCGAGACGCGCTTCGACCCGGCGCTGGGCGCGGACGACAGGGCGTCCCGCGAGGCGGACCTGACCGACGATGTCGCCAGGCTGATCGACGAGGTCACCAGCCTCGACGCGGACCGGATCCTGCGCAGCTACCTGAGCCTGATCCGCGCCACGCTGCGGACCAACTACTTCGCCAGGGACGAGCAGCGCGAGCGCTCCTACCTGGCGTTGAAGCTGGAGCCCAGGGAGATCCCGGGGCTGCCGGAGCCGCGCCCGCAGTTCGAGATCTTCGTGTACTCGCCGTGGGTCGAGGGCGTGCACCTGCGGTTCGGTTCGGTGGCCCGCGGCGGTCTGCGCTGGTCGGACCGGCGGGAGGACTTCCGCACCGAGATCCTGGGCCTGGTCAAGGCGCAGGCGGTGAAGAACGCGGTGATCGTGCCGGTCGGCGCGAAGGGCGGCTTCGTGGTGAAGCGGCCGCCGACGCCCACCGGCGACCCGGCGGTTGACCGCAAGGCCACCCTCGACGAGGGCATCGCCTGCTACCGGATGTTCATCTCCGGGCTGCTGGACCTGACCGACAACCTGGTCGGCGGCGAGGTGGCCCCGCCGCGGGACGTGGCGCGCCACGACGGCGACGACACCTACCTGGTGGTGGCGGCCGACAAGGGCACCGCGAAGTTCTCCGACATCGCCAACGACGTCGCCAAGTCCTACGGGTTCTGGCTGGGCGACGCGTTCGCCTCCGGCGGCTCGGTGGGTTACGACCACAAGGCGATGGGCATCACCGCGAGGGGCGCGTGGGAGAGCGTCAAGCGGCACTTCCACGAGCTCGACGTGGACACCCAGTCCGAGGATTTCACCGTGGTCGGCATCGGCGACATGGCCGGGGACGTCTTCGGCAACGGGATGCTGCTGTCCGAGCACATCAAGCTGGTGGCCGCGTTCAACCACATGCACGTGTTCATCGACCCAGCCCCGGACACGGCGGTGTCCTTCGCCGAGCGCCGCAGGCTGTTCGAGCTGCCGCGGTCGACCTGGGACGACTACGACCGCACCAAGATCAGCGCCGGTGGTGGTGTGTGGTCGCGGTCGCTGAAGTCGATCCCGCTGAACCCGCAGATCCGGCAGGCGCTGGGCATCGACGAGTCGGTGCGCCAGCTGGCCCCGGCCGAGCTGATCAAGAGGATCCTGCTGGCCCCGACCGACCTGCTGTGGAACGGCGGCATCGGCACCTACGTCAAGGCCGCGACCGAAACGCACGCCGAGGTCGGCGACAAGGCCAACGACGCGGTCCGGGTCAACGGAGCCGACCTGCGGGTGAAGGTCGTCGGCGAGGGCGGCAACCTCGGGCTGACGCAGCTCGGGCGCATCGACTTCGCCCGCGCCGGCGGCAAGGTCAACACCGATGCGCTGGACAACTCCGCCGGTGTGGACTGCTCCGACCACGAGGTCAACATCAAGATCCTGCTCGACCACCTGGTGACCGACGGGAAGCTGACCGGTGAGCAGCGCAACGAGTTGCTCGCGGACATGACGGACGAGGTCGGCGAGCTGGTGCTGGCCGACAACCACTCGCAGAACGCGGTGCTGGGCATCTCGCGGGCGCACGCCGCCCCGATGGTGTCGGTGCACGCCCGCCAGGTGACCGCCCTGGAGAAGAGCACGGGGCTGGACCGCAAGCTGGAGGCGTTGCCCACCCCGAAGGAGTTCCGCGACCGAGAGAAGGCCGAGGAGGGACTGAGCTCACCGGAGCTGGCGACGCTGATGGCACACGTCAAGCTGTCGCTGAAGCGCGATGTGCTGGCCAGCGGCCTGCCGGACGCCGAGGTGTTCAGCAGTCGGCTCCCGGAGTACTTCCCGAAGCCGCTGCGGGAGCACTACGGCAACGCGATCGCGGCACACCCGCTGCGCCGGGAGATCATCACGACGCTGCTGGTGAATGAGATGGTCGACGGCGCGGGCATCTCCTACGCCTACCGCCTGTCGGAGGAGATCAGCGCTTCGACGACCGACGCGGTGCGGGCGTTCGCGGTGGTCACCAACGTCTTCGGGCTGCGCGAGCTGTGGGCGCAGATCGACGCGCTGGGTCGTTCGATGCCGAGTTCGGTGGCCGACGAGCTGGTGCTGGAAAGCCGCCGACTGCTGGATCGGGCGGCGCGCTGGATGCTGACGAACCGGCCGCAGCCGCTGGCGATCGGCGCCGAGATCAGCCGGTTCCAGCCGGTGGTGGCGGAGCTGTCCGACTCGGTCCGCGGACTTCTTCGCGGCCGGGCGGCTGAAGGCACCACCGAGATGGTCGACGGCTGGGTGGCGGCTGGCGTCCCGGAGGACCTGGCGGAACGCGTCGGCGTGCTGCTGGATTCGTTCGCGCTGCTGGACATCCGGGAGATCGCCGAGCTCGCGGAACGCGACGCGGGGGTCGCGGCGGAGCGCAGCCCGGGGGAGAGCGCGGACCTGTACTACTCGCTCGCGGAGCACCTCGACGTCGAGCGGATGCTGCTGGCGGTCAACGAGCTGGAGCGCGGGAACCGGTGGCACTCGCTGGCCCGGTTGGCGTTGCGGGATGATTTCTACGCGTCGCTGCGTGCGATCACCATCGACGTCCTGCGGACCAGCGATCCGGAGGACAGTCCGGAGGAGAAGATCGCTCGTTGGGAGTCGACCAACGAGTCGCGACTGGCGCGGGCCAACTCGTCGATGGAGCAGATCAAGAACTCCGGTCGGCTGGATCTGGCCACGCTGTCGGTGGCGGCCCGCCAGCTGCGCAGCATGGTCTGGTGAACGTCGGGTGGCTTGCGATCGTGCTGGCCGCAAGCCACCCGAACGGCAGAAAGGAAGCTCGCCAGTGGGCGCGTTCGTAGCCGAGGTGTCCCTGCGCTGGTCCGACATGGACGCGTTCGGGCACGTCAACCATGCCAGGACGATCACGCTGCTGGAGGAGGCGCGGGCCGAGCTGCTGTTCTCCGAGGCGGAACGGCAGGGCCTGCTCGGGATGGCGGAGGGCATGGTGGTCGCCCGGGTCGTGGTCGATTACCACAGTCCGCTGCTGTACCAGGCGAGGTCACTGCAGGTGCGGATGTCGGTGCGGGAGCTGAAGGCCGCGTCGTTCATCGTCGACTACACGGCCTACGCGCAGGAGGCGGTGGCCACCGCGGAAACCCTGATGGTGCCCTACGACCTGCGGGCGGGGCGGCCGCGGCGGCTGACCTCGGAGGAGCGCGACTTCCTCGCGGAGTGGCAGCTCGAACCAGCGAAGTCGGAGTTGGGCCGTGCCTGAGCTGCGGATGCCCGACTCGGTCGAGCGGGAGGACCTCGGAGCGTTCGTGGCCCGCGCGGTGCGGCTGGACGGCCAGGCGCTGGTGCGCTTGCGCAACAGGCCTGGCGCAGGCCGCGTCGACGTGTGGGCGGCGACGCCCTTCGACGCGCTGTCCACCAGGTCGGTCGAGGGCGAGGTCGAGCCGTCGGACGTGACGGTGTCCGGGAACGAGCTGCTGGCCACGTTGACGGTGGCGGGCGCCCCGGTGATGGACCCCGGACCGCCGCGGGATCTGATGTGGCGCTCCGAACTGCCGCCGGTCGAGGGCTGGCACCGGGTGGACGACCTGCCGGCGAAGCTCGTCGGCGAGGTCGCGGAGCGGGGCATCGACGTGGCCAAGGACAACGTCGGTCCAAAGGGGACACCGCCGGCGTCCCTGCTGGACCAGGAGGTCTTCACGGTCAGCGGTTCCGGTTTCGAGGTGAAGGTTCCGCTGCGCTGCCTGTTTGTGTTGTCCGGCATGGGTTTCCTGGTGCCCAAGCCAGCGGAGTCGGAGATCGTCCGGGTCAGCGCAACCGACGCTTGGCTGCGACTCGACTCCCGCTACGGCGCGGTGGTCCGCCGCCGCCACGCCCTGCTGCCGCTGCTGGTCTGATCGTCCTCAGCCGAGGTCTCCAGCGGCAAAGTCGAGGTGGGCGATCCGTTCCTCGACGGTGACAGCATTGGCTATGACGTCGCATGCCTGCCTGGTGAGCTCGGTTAGTTCGGCGAGGTGTTGTTCCGCGACATCTCGGCCGATTGGGGTTTCGGACAACACCTGCAGCGTCACCTCCCGCAACTCGAACTCGGTCGTAGTAAGGAACGCCAGCAATTCGCGCTGTTGTGCTTCGGTGATCAGTAGGCTGTGATCGCGATCCGCGTCGTCGGGAACTTCCGGATGACGTGTGACCATCGCAATGAACTCCTTGTTCTGCCTGAGTTCATTACCGTACCGCCGGGCCGGTAGAGCCGTTTGCAACCTGGCCAAAAAAGACCAGCTGACAAAACAGGTGTCCGAAGGCAAGCTGCGGTCAAAGTTCGACCGCCTGCAGATCGATGGGCGTGCGGCGGCGAGTGCCACCAGCGAGAGTGGCACGGCCGCGCGGATTTGCTCCGCGATGTTCGACGTGGGCGGCGGTGTGATCCTTGTTGACGTCAGCGAGTTCCGGAATCAGGGCTTGGACGAGTGCGGTGAGGCGCTGAAGGTGGCGCAAGTGATCGCGCCACGTATGCCCCGGTGAGCTGTTGGTCAGGGGATAGGGAGGTGGAACGGGCAGGGGGAGGGGACTGCCCGGCCCACCTGGGCGGTCTGGCACCCACGGAGCGGGGTCGGGTGCCAGACGTTGTTCAGAGAAGCGATCCGGTTTAGGGTCGGGCGTCAGGTCGGCTCGCGCAGGCGATGTCGTCTGATGCCGGATTCCTCTTGCGCCGCTTGACGTTCCGCCTCGATCTCGGCGATCAGGTGCCAGACTGTGTAATCGCCTTCGCGACTGCCGCTGTGCCGCGCTTTGGGTAAGCCCGAGAACACCATGCCGAAGATGATGACGTTGATCAGCACGCGCGTCGCGACCTAGAGCCAGAACATGGTGGTTTCCGTCGCTGCCGAATCCGGATGTGGTTGAGCGCTACTGGCGGGATGCGAGGACCTGTCAGCACGCCATGCAGGTGCTCTCGCGTATCCAGGCGATCTCCGGGGCGATCCGCTGCAGTCCGACCAGCCCCGGCGCGGCGTTAGTTTTGGGGGATTGGTGAACGTGCGTGATGGAGTGCACAACGAGTCGGCAGCCCAGATTGCTGGACACAGCGCGCAAACCGGTCGGATTCACGGCGACGTGCACTTCCACCATGCGCACGAGGAAAAACTGGTCCCGCGACAATTGCCGGTCGCTGCTCGCCACTTCGTAAATCGGGCGGTGGAGCAAGACGCGCTCACGACGCTACGCGACAGCCGACAGTGACAGGTCCGTACTGATCTCGACGGTTGATGGGGTCGCGGGAGTAGGTAAGTCGACGTTGGCCGTGCACAGGGCGCACCGCGTGAGGGACCGGTTCCCGGACGGCGACCTCTACGTGAACCTACGGCGCTTCGACCCGATTGCCGAGCCGTTAGAAGCCGCCGATGCCTTGGTCAGTTTCTTGATCGCCTTGGGGGTCCAAACAGAGCGAATGCCTCAGGAATTGGACGCTCGTGCGGGGCTGTTCCGCATTCTGGTGCACGGGAAGCAGATGCTCATCCTGCTTGACAATGCCCGCACAGCCGAGCAGGTCCGGCCGCTGCTGCCTGGCACCTCAAGCTGCTTGGCGCTGGGACGAAGCAGAGCTGCTCTGCCGGTGACCACGAGCAGGCCGGAACTCACTGGGAACAAGCACTCACGGTCTTCGAGGAACTCAATGATGCCGAGGCCGATGCTGTTCGACAAGAATTGGATTCGTAACGGCAACTGCGTCGAGGTGGCTGTCGGGGTGAGCGCACCGGGGTGCGGGACACAAAGGATCGGGCCGGTGGTGTCCTGATCGTGCCAGCTGGGCAGTGGACGACTTTCATCGCGGCCGAGAAGTCCGGTCGGTACCACCGCTGATCTGTCCCGTTGCTGCTGGGCTGATCGTCGTCAGTCGAGGAACGTGACGGTCTGCGGTACACCGGCCACATCTGCGGGCAGCTGTGCAGTCCGTCGCCAGGTCCATCCCGCAATTTCAATGGAAATTGGACCTCTGATTTCAATGGAAATTGGACCTCTGATTTCAATGGAAATTGGGGCACCGGATGCCTTCAGGACGTGCCGCGATCCGTGGTGTAGGCCGGCGCGGCCGTACTGGGGTTGTGATTCGTCGTGGGATCAGTGGTAGGTCCCGTCGCCGTCGTGGTCGGCGTCGGTTCCGGCGTTTGCGTCGGTTCGTGAGTCGTCGTGATTCGCGTCGGCGGGTTGGGTGCCGTGTTTTGTGGTGGTTGGTGGGTGTGGTGGTTGGTGGGTCGTGGTTCGCGTCGGCGGGTCGGGTGCCGTGTTTTGTGGTGGCTCGTGGGTCGTCGTGGTCTGCGGCGGAGCGGTCGGTACCTTCGTCGGTCCGTCAGAGATCTCCGGTGGCTGGCCAGGTGGCTGGCCAGGTGGCGGGGCGGGTGGTGAGGCAGGTGGCGGCACGGCCGGCTTCGCCGGAGCAACGCCGCTCTGCTGCCCGGCCGGTTCCGGGGCCCGGATGGGCGCCGCGTCAGACCCGGTCGAGTCGTGTGGCCTGGTGCTGACGGCCGGCGAACCCGCCGTCCCGTTGCTAGCCCCCGTCTCCAGCGGGGCTGAGGCGGCGGCCGCGCTCGGCGGCGGAGGGGGTGGTTGGGGCGGCCTCGGAGACCGCGCCACGAGCGGCAGCCCGGGAACCACCACGTCGTGGGGCGGGTTGGTGTTGAGCAGGGGCGCCTCACCATCCGGCGCGGGCACCGTGTTCTCGGCGAACGGCGGGAGCCTGCTGAAGATGCCCGGCGGGATCAGGCCGAAGAAGGGATCCGCGAGCGGCGCCGTCAACGTGTAGGCGGCCGCGGCGATGCTGGCACCGAGCGCCGCCGTCGCCAGCGAGAGGCGGAACTGCTTCCGCAGGGGCAGGGCCGTCGGCTCCTGTGGCGGGATGGGCGAGCCCAGCGGCTCGCTCACCAGCCACCGCCGCACCGCCGTGCCGTCGCGCGCGAACGCGGCCCAAACCCGGCCGAGCCAACTTGTCGCGTTGCCCAGGTGGTCTTGCAGCGCGGCTACCGGGAGCGGACTCGTCGAGAGGGGACCGCCCAGCCCGGATGGGCTCGGTTCCGCGTTGCGGAGCAGGTCGGCGAGGCCGTCGAGGCGTTCCCGGAGGATCGCCGGGTCGGTCGGGGCCGACACCGCTCAGCCCTCGACTTCCCGGAAACGCAGGCTCGACAGCGCAACGCCGTCGTAGCGCCACCACCGCTCGGTCGAGAGGTCCAGGATCCAGGCCTCGTGCTCGCGCACGATCAGCCCGACGCCGAGAGCGCGGCGGCGGAAGGTCGCGTCGTCGATGCTGCCCTCCTCCAACTCGTCGAGCAGCGACCGGTAGCTGGCCATAGCTTTGCCGAGGGCGGGTGGGATTCCGACTGCGTCCGGTGCGTCGTCGGGCCGGTGCCGGAAACTCATCAAGATCACCTCCGGATGGGCGACGCCATCCCCAACGCAACGACTTCCGGCGCGCGGCTGTTAAGAGGCGAAAGTCCCACCGATTCTGAAGCCCCGCCGTTCTACCTGCTCAGGGCTGGCGGGCGGAACGCCCGGTAACCCACCGGACGGTCTCGCTGATGGCCGCCTCGAGCGGCCCGCGGCGGAAGAACCGCTTCCAGACCAGCGGGAAGACGATCGAGAAGATCAGGAACACCTCGGGCATGTAGGTGTTGACGAACGCCACCACGCCCTCCGGGTGGTGGCCGTCGCGCGGGAACGCCGGCATGTTCGGGACGTCCGTCGGCAGCGCTGGGCCCATGCTGGCCAGCTGGGCCAGGGTGTCCGGCACGCCGCTCAGCGGCCAGCCGCCGACGACGATCTGCCAGGCCAGCGTCAGCGCGTGGATCGCGTACAGCGTCAGCGCCATCGACCCCGCCGTGGCCAGCGGTTTCAGCGCCCGCCCGGTCCGGTCGGCCAGTTCCAGGCAGACCGCGAGGATCACCAGCGCGATGCCACCGGAGTCCAGCAGTTCGAACGTGGTGCCGCTGTGCGCGGTGGCGGTCAGCAGCCACTCCGGGTGGTCGATCGGGACGGTGCCCTCGCTCGGTCCCGGCGGCAGTGCCGTGCCGGTGGCCTCCACCAGCCAGTTCGACAGCTCGTAGCCCGAGTGCGACACGGCCAGCCCGGTCGCGCCGAGCCAGATCCGCACTTTGGTCGACCGCAGGTCCAACCGCCCGACGGCCATCCCGGCCAGCACCAGCGGCAGGTACGACGCCGCCGGGTAGAAGCCGAGCAGCAGCAGGTCGAACAGCCCCTCGTCGGCGATCAGGTGCCCCGGGTCGATCAGGTCGATCGCGTCGACGACCGCGCGCAGCGGCGTGTCCCAGGCGATCCAGGTCCGCAGCACGAACGACAGCTGCGGACCCACTGCGGCCGAGACGACCGAGGCGATCAGCAGCCCGCGCGCCCGCAACCGGATGAACGGCACTGCCAGCAAGAAGTAGAGCCCGTAGAACGGGATGATCACGGTGAGCAGGAAGCCCGTTGCGCTGGTCGCCCGCGCCAGCGCGAGGCCGACCACCAGCAGCAGCACCGCGCGCACCGCGACCCGGACACGGGCGTCGCGGAGCGCGCTACCGATCGGGGGTTCGCTGCGCCCGGTCATTATCGCCAGCGACACCCCGGCCAGCAGGGTGAACAGCGCGGTGGACCGGCCGCTGGAGAACTGCGCGACCCAAACCTCAACGTCGCCCTGCGCGAACGGCACGCCGAAGTGGATGCAGAACATACCGAACACCGCGACGAACCGGGCGATGTCGACGCCGACCAACCGGCGGGTGCGTTCCGTCGTCCGAGGAGGGCTCAGCTCGGGCGCACGGGCAGACATAGCATCCAGCGGGTCGTCAGGGGCGGCTTTACCAAAATTTACCGCCACCCGCTCCGGCCCACTCGCGCCCGGTCGCCTAGGCGAGGTCAGGCTCACACCAACCAAGCGGCGGTGCCCGGCGGCAACTCCCCGGATTCCAGGGGGCGCGACGTCAGCAGCACCTCGCCTGGGGGCAGCGGCACTCGGTCCGGCGAGGTGTTCAACGCGCAGATCAGGGTCGTGCCGGTGCGCCGGAACGCTAAGCACCCGTCAGGCGCCCCGAACCACTCGACGTCGTCGCCGGTGAACGCCGGATGCCTTCTCCGGGTCTCCAGCGCGTGCCGGTACAGCGACAGCGTGGACGTCGCGTCCTCCAGCTGGGCCTCCGCGGTGAACGTGACCCAGTCAGCCGGGATCGACGACCAGTCGGCTTCGGCGGTGGAGAAGCCGAACGGCGGCCGGTCGCCCTCCCACGGCATCCGGACGCGCTGGGTCCCGGGCAGGCCGAGCTCCTCGCCGTGCCGCAGGCAGACCGCGCCGGGCAGCGCCAGCTGTACCAGGGCCATCGCGCGGACCGGGGTCAACGCCGCGTCGTCCCGGCACTGCTCGGTGTCGCGGCTGGCCATCGCCCACGCCTGGCGCGACCCGGGGGAGGCGAACACGTCCGTGATCGCCTTACGAACCCGTTCGGCGTCGAAACCGGCGACGGCCAGGTCGAGGTTGAACGACAGGTGCCAATCGCCCGGTCCGCTGCCGATCACCACGCGATCCGGGTAGCCGGCGAGCGCTGCGACGATTGCGCCGGCCGGGTCGGGACGCGGCGCCAGGTGGAACCCGTCGGCGCCGTGCTCCACCCAGGGCAGCAGCACCGGTCCGGGGTCGCTGCGCGCGGGATCCACATCGAGCGAGACCATCACGCGCATGCTGGCCTTGCGCGCCTCGCCGAGCAGCTCGGCGAACGGCGCTGCCGACGGGTCCAGCCCGGCTGCCCCGGCCAGCACGACCGCGTCGACGCCGAGCAGGTCCAGGTAGCCGAGCCGACCGGTCAGCCCGGCGAGGTCGCCGACCCCGTCGCCGTCGCCGTCGGCGAACGAGCCGACGTCGACCTGGTAGCACACCGCGTCCCACCACCACGGCTGTTCGCCGCGGCCCGCATGTGCGTCCGCCCGTCGCATGACCAGGTCCTTCGTCTCAGTGGCTGTGTTCGAATGTTCTCGGTCTTGTCCTTGAAGTGGTGCAGTCGTCGTGCACGAGTCGCCAGCGAGGCGATGTCGGTAACTCCCGCAGGGGTGGCGACCGGCGTCGCCGCGCAGGACGAGCTCGTCAGAACCAGGAGTTGATCATGCTGTTGGCGGCCATCTCCATGTACTGCCACAGCTGGTCGCGGTGCTCCGGTTTGAGGTCGACCTCGTCGATCGCGATCCGCATGCAGCGAAGCCATGCGTCCCGCTCCCCCGGGCCGATTTTGAACGGGGCGTGCCGCATCCGCAGCCGGGGATGGCCGCGGCGGTCGGAGTACGTGTGCGGGCCGCCCCAGTACTGCATCAGGAACAGCCGCAGCCGTTCCTCGGCGGGCCCGAGGTCTTCCTCCGGGTAGAGCGGCCGCAGCAGCTCGTCCTCGGCCACCTCCTCGTAGAACCGAGCCACGATCCGGTGGAAGGTCGCCTCGCCGCCGACCTGCTGGTAGAAGGTCTCCACGGAAGTCACGGCTCCATCCTCTCAGGGGCGCGCTGGATTTTGGACGACCTGGCGGACGAACGCCTCACACCTGCGCCCACGTCGGCCGCGAGCCTCCCGGCAGCGATGGCGACCCGAGGACTTACGGCCGGCATAACCAGCGGCTAGACGACCGGGCCGGAAGGCAGCGGCCGACCGTACGGGTACGGCGGCTCGATGTCCTCCTCGTCGTAAGCGCGCTTGATCTCCGCGCGTAATCGCCGCTGCACCGCCCACTGCCTGCCGGGGCGAACCTTGGTGGTCATGCGCAGGGTGATGGTGTCCGCGGTGATCTGGTCCACGCCCAGCATTTCCGGCGGATTCAGCACGTCCTTGGTCAGCGGCTCGCGCGAGGCCGCCTCGGTGGCGACCTTGGCGGCCACCTCGATGGCCTTCTGCACGTCACTGGTGTGCGAGATCGGGAAGTCCACCACGGCCACGGCGAAGCCCTGGCTGGAGTTGCCGACCCGCAGGATCTCGCCGTTGCGGACGTACCAGACGGTGCCGTTGATGTCGCGCAGCGTGGTGACCCGCAGGCCGACGGACTCGACGGTGCCGCTAGCCTCGCCGAGGTCGACCACGTCACCGACGCCGTACTGCTCCTCGACGAGCATGAACATGCCGGACAGGAAGTCCCGGACGAGGTTCTGGGCGCCGAAGGCGACCGCGACACCCAGCACACCGGCAGAGGCCAGGACCGGGGCGATCTGGATGCTCAGCACCTGCAGCACGTAGATCGCGGCGAGGCCGAAGATCACGAACGAGGCCATCGACTTGAGCACCGAGCCGATCGTGCGCGCGCGCTGGACGCGCCGCTCCGACAAGAGCTCGGCCGTCATCGTGTCGGCCCGGCGTTCTTTCAGCGGAGTCAGCAGTCTCGGGGGTTTGCCGTTGCCGCGGGTGAGGCGGTTGATCGTGCGGTGTACCAGCCATCGCACGATGAATGCGACGACCAGGATGAGCACGATGTTCACCGGCTTGGCGATGAGGAGGTCGGCGTAGGACGCCAGCCACTGGTTGCCGGTCCATTCGGAGATGGTCCGGCACCATAACGAGTCCGCGGCACAGTTCGGTTGGGTCAAAAGCGGCAGATCCATCATGGGTCGGGGGTTCTCCATGCTGTCGTTCAGGGCCCGCGGTGGTGACCGGCACGGGGGTGCCGGATGCGTTGGGGCACATCACCGGGTCGGCAACCGGCCAACCGAGCATCGTGCGCGCCCCGCCGCGCACGAGTCTCGAACAGCTGACCGCCGGGACCGAGTTCGGGCTCAGTCCAGGGCGAGTCCGGTGGCCTCCGCGAGGAAGGCGAGCTGGTCGGTCGCCAGACCCACGGTACGGGACACCGAGCGCGCGGCATGCCCGACCTCGGTCTCCCGGCGCAGCAGAACCGGACGTTTCGCTGGGTCGGAGCTGGTGGCGTGCTGCAACGCCGCGCACATCTTGCGGGCGTGGTTCGGGTCGACCCGGGAGTCCGATTCGAAGACGGTGAACAGCACCGACGGGTAGTCCGTCTGGTCGGTCACGTTGTGGTACGGGGAATAGGACAGCAGCCAGCCCAGTTCCTCCGCATCGTCGGCGGTGCCGTACTCGTCGTTCCACGTGCGGCCGAGCAGGAACTGCTCGTAGCGGACCATGTCCAGCAGCGGTGCCGAACACACCACCGCGCGGTAGAGGCCCGGGCGCTGCGTCAGCGCCGCCCCGACCAGCAGGCCGCCGTTCGAGCCACCGGAGATCGCCAGTTGCTCGGCGGTCGTCCAGCCCTCGTCGATCAGGTGCTGTGCCGCCGCGTGGAAGTCGTCGAAGGTGTGCTGCTTCTGCTCGCGCATGCCCGAGACGTGCCACTCCTCGCCTTCCTCGCCGCCGCCGCGCAGCGAGGGCAACGCCCAGACGCCGCCGGCGGCGACCCACGCCAGCGCGGAAGGCGTGTAGCCGGGCTCGCGGGACAGCGAGAAACCGCCGTAGCCGGTCATGAACACCGGCCGGGGGCGGTCGGGTTCGCCCGCCGGGCTCAGCAGGACGTCCAGCGAGCGGTAGGTGACCTGCTGGGTGTGCACCGCAGGCAGCTCGACGGTGCCCGGCGCCTGCTGGTCCAGCGCGGTCTGCCCGGTGCGGCGGGAGTAGGCGTGCACGCACGGCGGGGTGGCGAAGTCGGTCCAGCCGATCCACAGCCGGTCGCGGTCGCCTTCGGTGGCTTCGTCCACGGTGGCCAGCGCGGTGACCTGTCCGGTGCTCGGCAGCGGGACCTCTGCGGTCCGCCGACCGGTGGCCGGATCGTGCAGCGTCACCTCGGACACCGCGTGCCGGGTCCGCAGCACCACCAGCTGCGGGTCGCCGTCACCGGTGTCGAACCAGCGCACGGCCTCCAGCACCGAGTCGGGTTCCTCGGCGATCAGCTCGGTCCAGTTCGCCGGCGCCGGGTTGGTCGGGTCCGCCACGCACAGCCGCCAGCGCGGGGCGTCCAGCGTCGTCATCACATACAGCCGGTCGTCGCGCTCCACCCAGGCACCGACCCGGTACCCGTCGGAGGTGTCCACGACCTGCCGGAGGTTCGGCACGTCGCCGCCCTCGGAGAGGTCGGCGATCCACACCGAATCCCGCCGCGCGGTGCCCGGGCTGCCCTCGATGACCAGCCAACGGCCGTCCCGCGAAACCCGGGTTCCGTAGTAGTAGGTGTGGTCCAGGCCCTCGCCGTGCACCAGCAGGTCCTGGTCGGGGTCGGCACTCACCCGGTGCCGCCACACCCGGCGGTGGAACTGCTCCTCGCCGTCGGGCACCAGCTCCGGTGCCAGCCGCCGGATGTAGAAGTACTCCTCGCCGCCGGGTAGCCACGAGATCGTCGAATAGCGGCACCGGTCGATCGGGCCCTCGACGAGGTCGCCGGTGGCGACGTCCAGCACGTGCAGCAGTGACTCCTCGTCGCCGCCGACGGAGATCTGGTAGGCCAGCCGGTCGCCCTCCAGGCTCGGCGTCCAGCTGTCCAGCGTGGTCAGCCCGGACGGGTCCAGCTCGGTGACGTCCAGCAGGACCCGCTCGGCGCCGTCGGGCTCGCGCACGTAAAGCACGGGGAACTCCTGCCCGGGCTCCCGGCGGGTGAAGAACGCCCGCCCCGCGCGCCAGGCCGGGGCCGAGACGGAACCGGCGGCCAGCAGCGATCGCATCCGCTCCGCGACCGCTTCGCGGCCAGGCAACGTGTCCAGCCAGGTGCGGGCGAGCTCGTCCTGCGCCGTCGACCACGCCTCGGTGCGCGGCTCGGCCGGGTCCTCCAGCCACCGGTACGGGTCGGCCACCTGGTGGCCGTGCAGGTCTTCGACGATGTCGTCGCGGTCGGCGCGGGGGTAGGTCAGATGCGCTGCTTGCACGTCGTTCACGGCAGCGACGATACGTGCATTCCGTGGTAGACCGTTGATCTCGGCGTGATCATTTCACTGGAGCCCGACCCGATTCACCCGGAATGATCATTGTTGTCTCGCGGTCCATGATCGGGAATGATTAGTGTGCGTTCGGCAGTCACCAGGCGTGGCGTGTCGAATCACACGTGCGTTCGGGCAGGGTTGTGTGTTCGACTAGGCCCGACACCGGTGGAGGTGGTCGCGTGCCCGACCGACAACCGATCCGACAACCGGCGCTGAAGGCCAACGGCCTCGCGTCGCGGGTCGCGCTGTGCCCGCCTAGCCGCGCTGGCACTTCGCCGCCGCAGTCGGACCGGCCACCCGGTCACGGACCGTCCTGGCGAAAACGCCGGGTGCTCCTGCTCAACACCACGTTCGAGCCGTTGACGGCGCTTCCGCTGCGCCGAGCGATCGTGCTGCTCGTCTGCGGCAAGGCCGAGGTCGTGCACGGCGATTCGGCCGGCATGGTGCTGCATTCAGCGACTGCCAGCGTCGAAGTCCCGTCGGTGATCAGGTTGAGCAACTTCGTGCGAGTGCCGTACCGCGGCCGAGTGCCGTTGACCCGGGCCGCGTTGATGCTGCGGGACAACTACCGGTGCGTGTACTGCGGTGCTCGCGCCGAAACGATAGATCATGTCGTGCCGCGAAGCCGCAGCGGGCCGCACACTTGGGAGAACTGCGTCGCCTGCTGCACGAAGTGCAACCACCGCAAGGCGGACAAGACGCTCAACGAGCTGGGCTGGCGCCTCCCGGTGGCACCGCACGCGCCGCGCGGGCGGCACTGGCGGTTGCTGGCGGGGCTTTCTGAAACGGACCCGCTGTGGTTGCCGTACCTCGGTGAGCCCGCAGCCTGAAGTGCTGGTTCGGGCGACCGGAGAACGCTGCGCGCCGGGTTGGCGGGAGTCCAATGCCACGTGGGCTGATCAGCTGATGCGGACCCCGTGCTGCCCGCTGATCCGCACGCCCTGACGCCCGCTGATGCGCACGCCTTGCTGATGACCGCTGATGCGGACGCCGTGCTGACGACCGCTGATGCGGACGCCGTGCAGACGACCGCTGATGCGGACGCCTTGCTGTCCGCTGATGCGCACGCCGTGTCGGCCACTGATGCGCACGCCGCGCTCGCTGCTGATTCGGACACCGTGCTGTCCGCTGATCCGCACACCGCTGGAAATCCGCACGCCCTGGCACCCGCTGATCCGCACGCCTTGCTCGCCGCTGATCCGCACACCTTGCTGTCCGCTGATCCGCACACCTTGCTCGCCGCTGATCCGCACGCCCTGTCGACCGCTGATGCGCACGCCTTGCTGTCCGCTGATGCGCACACCTTGCTGTCCGCTGATCCGCACGCCTTGCTGCCCGCTGATTCGGACGCCCTGTCGACCGCTGATCCGTACGCCTTGCTGTCCGCTGATCCGCACACCGCGGTTGCGGCCGCTGATCCGGACGCCGTGTTCAAGCAGTGGCTGGTTAATGATCGGAAGAGTGAGGGCGGTTTCGATGATCGACATTGTGTGCCTCCCGCATTCAAAGGACGCTTTGAACGCATGTGATCAAATATGCAAGACCCATACAGGTGAAAAACTAGGAGCAGGAACCCGTAGGGACAAGCCGCCAAGTCGCCGCGCATTGCAACCGTCTGGTTGGACCCCATTCGGGGGCAGCGATTAGTCTGAACGAGTTACCATAAGTGATGTAGAACACTCTTGACTAGTAACCGTGCGTAGTTTCTGGGTTCCTGTATGCAGGTTCCGACCAGCGGGAATCGCATTGCGGGCGACTTTGCTCGTCGTCGAATCACTCGAACGTGTCGCGACGGTGGCTCGGCGTCAACTACGGCTTCGATCATGCGCCGCACAGGTCGAGCACACGAAGCAGGGGCCATCGGATACCGTATTCGCGTGACTGTCCTGGAGACTGTTCTCTTCCTGGCGGTGATCCCCGCGGCCATCTACGGCCTAATCGTGCTCATCGCCATGTGGCCTCGGCTCACCCGTCCGCGTTACCGCGCGGGGCAGGAGTGGGATTTCGCGCCGGTGTTCTGGGTGTCCAACCCGGCGGGCGTGAACACCGCTGCACCGATGGCGGACGTGGATTCGGAGGCTGCGCAGAGCGATGCGCGGCCCAGCACTGCTCGGGGAGGCGCACGTGGCAACTGGTGAGATCGCGGGGCGGCCCGCCGTGGACGCCGGTGAGCTCGGTATCGGCGAAGCGATGATGGCCACCGGTCGGCTGTCCGTCGCCCGCCACGTCGAGCCCGACCGGCCGCGGCTGCCGTTCGGCCCCGGCCAGCTCGCGCGACTGGACGAGGCGTTGGCGCTGTCCAGCCGCAGCACCGGGCTGGAGTTCGCGATCTACCTCGGCGATCTCGGCGAAGACACCCGCAAGCAGGCCGAGGAGTTGCACGCGAACCTCGGGGCGATGGCCTCGGACAGCGTGCTGATCGCGGTTTCGCCGGGCCAGCAGAAGTTCGAGATCGTCACCGGCGAGGAAGCGCACCGGCGCATCCCGGACCGCAGCTGCCAGCTCGCCGCGATGAGCATGGTCGCGTCCTTCAAGGAGGGCGAGCTGATCGACGGCCTCATCGGGGCCCTGCGGATGCTCGCCGACACGGCCGGCACCAGCTACCAGCAGTCCCGCTCCCGTCGCTAAGGGTGTTCCCGGCTCGTTTGCGTAGCGGTGCGGGTAGCGGAACCTCAGGCACTTCTCGACTCCGGGATCCCCGACTCATGTATGACCAGTTCGCGACGCTGCGGACTGGCATCGTCAAGAATCCCGACGGGGTGGGCGCAGCCTGAGAACCCGCGGCGGTGCGAGTTTCGTTCGTGGGAAAAGAGAAAGCGGCTGACCTCCGCTTGCCTGACGCCACCTGCGGTCAAGCCTCAGGTGGCGTCGACTCGTTTTGCTTGGCGTTCAGGCTGCGTCCCCGGTAGGCCGAAGTGCGCGGAGGAGATCAGAGCAGGTCGAAGCTCTGGAGGTTCTGGAACATCTCGTAGGCCGACGACGTCGTGCCGACCGCGCCCAGCTGTCGCGCTTGTTCGCCGTACTGCTGCTGGGCCCGCTGGCTGCTGTAGACGATCACCGGGGTGTCCACGCCCAGATCGCGCAGTTCGCGTAGCAGCGCGAGCCCGGCGTCGGGGCGCCACCGGCCGTTCTCCTTGCGGCCCATGTCTTCCACGATTAGCCGGTACTGGCGTTGGGACAGCTCCGCCAGCGCAGCATCGTTGGTCGTCGTCATCGTCACCCGCACGCCGTTGTCCCGGAGTTGCTCCGCCAGGATTGCTTGCGCCTCCGGCTTCTCCGCGACCCACAGCACCGCGAGCGGCTCCGGCCCGGCTGGCGAGTGCACCGGCGGCAGTTCGACTTCTGCCTCGTGCCTGCCGTCGCCGTTGCCGGAGATCTCGGGTGCTTCGGGTAGTGCCGGAACGGGCACCGGCGCCTCCGCCGGGGCGCCGGTGCGGTCGCGTTCCTCCAGCTGCTTGCTGAGCAGGCTCAGCTGCCGCTGCAGGTCCTGGATCATGTCGTTCTGCTGATCGTTGAGCTGGTGCATGGTGAGCCGCTGGCCGCCGATCTCGAACTCCAGCTCCCGCTTCTCGGCGGTGCGCAGCACCCGCCAGATGGCGCGGCGAAACACGAAGATCGCCATCAGCGCGATCAACGGCCACAGCAGCTCGGAGATGGCGGAGATCAGTTCGGGCATCGACGCTCCCACCCCTCGCATCGGGCAGATCAACGAAATCTTACTCGCCGTATCCGCCACGACACGATTCGTGCTCACCCGCCCGGGAAACGCGGTAAAAGGCACCATCGAGCCAGTGAGTTGCTCGAAGGTGCCCTCCACCTCTCACCCGCAAGGGGTCAGGAGCGATCGAACTCCCGGGCCGCGAGGGCGCGCACGATGCCCGCGCGACCCTCCGACACCAGGCGGCGCAGCGCCGACGGGTGCTCGTTGGCCAGCCAAGCGTCCGATTCCGCCACCGTGTCGTCGGTGACCGCCCATGACGGGAACAACCCGATCACCGTCGGCTGGGCCCGCTCGCTGGAACGGCGCTGCCAGACCTCGTCGATCTCTTCGAAGTAGCGACGCACGTATGGCGCGAGCAGTTCGCGCTGGGCCGGGTGCTGGAAGCCCGCGATGATCGAGTCGCTGACCGCGTTCGGTAGCTGGTCGTCGTGCACCGCCCGCTGCCAGGCCTTCTCCTTGGACTCCGGAGTCGGGATCAGCGCCCGCGCCCGCTCCGCGCGCCGCCGACCGGTTGCGGTCTGGTCCTTCTCCAGCTCGGCGTCGATCTCGGACTCGCCGGCCGCGCCGTGCGCGACCAGCGCCTGCAGCAGCTGCCAGCGCAGGTCGGTGTCGACGGTTAGCCCGGCCAGCGGCGCCGACCCGTCCAGCCAGCCGCGCAGCTCGGCGACCTGATCGGCTGAGAACACCGATCCGGCCAGCGAATTGACGAACGCGAGCTGGTGGTCCGAACCGGGCTCGGCGGCGCGGGCGAGCTCGAAGAGCCGACCGGTGAACCGCCGCCACCCCTCCGGCTGCCACGACGGGTCCACATAGGACGCGAGTGCGGTCTGGGTCTGCAGCAGCACCCGTTGCACCACGCCGATCTCGCTCTCGGCACCGATGCCGCCCTCCGCCGATGCACCCAGCACCAGCGTCACGAAGTCGCGCGCCTTCAGCTCGGCCTCGCGGGTCATCTCCCACGCGGTGGACCAGCACAGAGCCCGCGGCAACGACTCGTCGATGTCGCCGATCCGGTCGATCAGCGCGGCCAGCGACTCGGGGTCGAAGCGCAGCGAACAATAGGTCAGGTCGTCGTCGTTGACCAGCACGAGCTTGCCCCGATGCACGCCGACCAGGTCGGGCACCTCGGTGCGCTCACCGGTGACGTCGAGCTCGACGCGGTGCTTGCGCACCAGCTTGCCGCCCTCGTCGTCGTAGATACCGATCGCCAGCCGGTGCGTGCGCAGCTCGCCCGCGCCGGGCCGGGCGCCGTTCTGCACCACCTCGAACGAGGTGAACCGGCCCTCGTCGTCGGTGGCGAACCGCGGCCGCAGCATGTTCAGGCCCGTGGTCTCCAGCCACTGCGCGCTCCACCACGACAGATCGCGACCGGAGGCCTCCTCCAACGCCCGCAGCAGGTCGTTGAGGGTGGCGTTGCCCCAGGCGTGCCGGTTGAAGTAGATCCGCAGCCCGGCCAGGAAGTTGTCTAGGCCCACGTAAGCGACCAGCTGCTTGAGGACCGAGGCGCCCTTGGCGTAGGTGATGCCGTCGAAGTTCACCTCGACGGCCTGCAGGTCCTGGATGTCGGCGGCCACCGGGTGGGTGGACGGCAGCTGGTCCTGCCGGTACGCCCAGGACTTCTCCACGCTGGCGAACGTCGTCCACGCGTGGCCGTACTGGGTGGCGCCGACCTGCGCGAGCACGCTGGCCCAGGTCGCGAACGACTCGTTGAGCCACAGGTCGTCCCACCAGCGCATGGTCACCAGGTCGCCGAACCACATGTGCGCCATCTCGTGCAGCACCGTCTCGCAGCGCCGCTCGTAGAGGTAGCCGGTGACCTTCGACCGGAAGACGTAGTCCTCCAGGAACGTGACGCAGCCGGCGTTCTCCATCGCGCCCGCGTTGAACTCCGGCACGAAGCACTGGTCGTACTTGCCGAACGGGTAGGGCACCCCGAACGCCTTGTGGTAGAAGCCGAAACCCTGCTTGGTCTCGGTGAACAGCCGCTCCGCGTCGAGGTGCTCGGCAAGCGAAGCGCGGCAGTAGATGCCCAGCGGGATCTCGTCCTGGCCGTCCTCGCCGGGGAAGACGTCGCGCCACTCGGCGTACGGCCCGGCGACCAGCGCCACCAGGTAGGTGGACATCGGCTTGGTGGTGGCGAATTCGTGCCGCTTGCCGTTCGCCGAGTCGGTGACCTCGGCGGTGGCGTTGGAGATGACCTTCCACGACTCCGGGGCGTCCACCGTGATCTGGTAGGTGGCCTTCAGATCGGGTTGGTCGAAGCAGGTGAACATCCGCTTCGCGTCGGCGGTCTCGAACTGGCTGTAGAGGTACACGCCGCCGTCGACCGGGTCGATGAAGCGGTGCAGGCCCTCGCCGGTGTTGGTGTAGGCGCAGTCGGCGCGCACCACGAGCTCGTTGTCGGCGGCCAGGTTCGGCAGCCGGATGCCGGTGGACTCGTCGTAGTCGGAGACGTCGAGCTCGACTCCGTTGAGCACGGCGCTGTGCACCCGGTCGGCGACCAGGTCGATCCAGCTGTCGGCGCTCGCCTCGTTGCTGCGGAACCGCACCGTGGTGGTGGAACCGAACGTCTCCACGTCCGGGCCACCCGCGCCAGCACTGAGATCCAGTTCGATCACGTACGACTGGACCTCCAGCAGGGCCGCGCGCTGCTCGGCCTGGTCGCGGGTGAGGTTCGGCGGGGCCACGGATCACCTCGTTGCTCGTCGGGAACTCGTCATGCCAGGGGCGCCTGGCGCACCTGGCGCAGGCATCAAATCACGTCCGCGTGCGGGCGTGCTGCCGGGCGGGTCCGCCTTCGTCGTCGGCGTGTCGGGTCGGGTGGGAAGACATTCGGCTCTACCGGGGTTGGTACCCATGACGACGCGTTCCGGAACGCGTCCGCGACCGGATTTCTCGAACGCCGGGGCGCCGGGCGATCCGTGCCCGTCCCGGAGAACACTGGAGGCTTGATGAGCGCCGCAGCCCGACCCAGGGTCGACTTCTACTTCGACCCGGCGTGCCCCTTCGCGTGGGTTTCCTCGCGCTGGATCCTGGAGGTCGCGAAGGTCCGCGACATCGACCTGAACTTCCGCGTGATGAGCTTGGCGGTGCTCAACCAGGGCCGCGACCTGCCCGCCGAATACCAGGAGCTGCTGGAGAAGGCGTGGGGTCCGGTGCGGGTGGCCATCGCCGCCGCCAAGCACCACGGCGAGGACGTGCTGTCGCCGCTCTACACCGCGATGGGCACCCGCCTGCACGACCAAGGCAACAAGGACTTCGAGCAGGTGATCAGCGAGTCGCTGGCCGACGTGGGCCTGCCCGCGTCGCTGGCCGAGGCGGCCAGCAGCACCGAGTACGACGAGGAGCTGCGCGCCAGCCACCACGCGGGCATGGACCCGGTCGGCGACGAGGTGGGCACGCCGACCATCCACGTCGATGGGGTGGCTTTCTTCGGCCCTGTGATCACCCGCATCCCACGTGGGGAGGAGGCGGCGAAGCTGTTCGACGGCGCCGTCGCGATGGCCAGCTACCCGTACTTCTTCGAGCTCAAGCGCACCCGCACCGAGTCGCCGCAGTTCGACTGACGTCTCCGGCTGGGAAGGTGCGGGGCCGGCACCTTCCCAGCGTGCTCGGCGAGAACGCCCTGTTCGGCGGCTACAAGCAGTCCGGCAACGGCCGCGAATTCGGCCGCTTCGGGATCGAGGAGTTCCTGGAGATCAAGTCCATGCAGCGCTGCCCTCGGGGTCGCGGCTCCTGTGCCAGCTGCAGCAGCCCAAAGACTCACGGGCCCGTGCCCGGACTGGCATACGATCGACGCGTGATCCGCGTCCGTGACCTGCACCCGTGGCCCTCGACGGAAGCCGAAGCCGTTGCGATCCAAGAGCGGCTGCGCCCGTTGGTCCGGTTCGACGGCGAACCGGCCGAGGTGCGCACAGCGGCGGGTCTGGACGTGGCGTACCGCGAGTCGGATCAACTGGTCGCTGCGGTGACGGTCGTCGAGGTCGCGACATTGTCCGTCGTGGACAGTGCTGTCGTGCGCGGCTTGACTGATTTTCCTTACATCCCAGGGCTGTTCGCCTTCCGCGAAGCTCCGCCGCTGCTCGAGGCGCTTTCCAGGCTGTCGGTGGTGCCGGACGTCCTGGTCTGCGACGGGCAAGGCCTGGCCCACCCCCGCCGCTTCGGACTGGCTTGCCACCTGGGTTTGCTGACGGAGATCCCGAGCATCGGCGTCGGCAAGACGGCAATGGGCCGCTACGAGCCGCCAGGCGAGGAGCGGGGGGAGTGGGCGCCGCTGCGGATGGACGACGAAGTCGTCGGCCGGGCGCTGCGCACGCAGCGCGGGGTGAAGCCGGTGTTCGTCTCGGTGGGCCACCGCTACACCCTTGACGGGGCCCGCGACCTCACCCTCCGCCTAGCCGCGAAGTACCGCCTCCCGGAGACGACCCGCACGGCGGACCACCTGGGCCGAACCCGGGACTGAGGCGAGATACCGCCGGCCCGTGCGGTTGACCCGCACCTACGGGAATGGCGAGAGGTTACGCGGCAAGCCTCACTCCCCGGAAAGGAGATGCTGCGGCAGATATTCCGATTCGACTTGAATGTCCATGCTCGACTGCTTCGCAAGCACCGAGACTGCGAGTGGTCCGAGCGCGATCATTCCCTCGGAATTGGTCATGCGATCTGGCTTCGACCAGTAGCGGCGATGTGCTTTCAATGCTCCCGAAAGCGACTCGTTGAATTTATCTGAGTCGCGTCGAAGCATGAAGTAGAACATCTCGATCGGGGGATACAGCAGGTCGAGGAGGACTTCTTCTGAAGCTATTGAGACGACATCGGGGTTGGTGCCGTCCATCGTTGCGACGAAAGAGTCCTGAAGGCCGGTGCTGTGCTGGAAGAATTTCTGCAATGAGTCTACCCACGAGTACATGAATTCGTCGTACTCTGCACCGGATTCTCGCAGGGTGGAAATCGGGACCGATACAATATTGTCGATCTTCTCGCGGTCGCGGAAAATTACTGCGAGCCAGAGCGTGATCAGCCATCTTTCCACTCGGTGATAACGCCTTGGTCCGGTTTTCTTGAGGGTGAACTCTCGTCCTAGGATTTGGTAGCTCACGGGGTCTGCGGGTCCGTCTGAAGCTACGAAAAGGCCGAAACCAGCTTCCAGTGCCGCAGCGAAATGACTACGTGTTTCGGCGGCTTCGGCAGCTGGGTCGACTGCGCAGCGCAGTTCTCCCAGCATCAGTGATTCGCTGAAAACCCTGTCTACGATCGCGTTCTTCGTGCCAAGGCGGCTGAAAGCCCACTCCAGTTCGGGCTCCAGCGAATCTATCCGGGCCTGGATCTTATTGGTGTCGACCTCGTGACGCGCAAGGTATTCCACGATGCCCCTAGTCCTCGTCGTCGTACAGGTTCACCGGCTTACGAACCCAGCCATCGTACACGTCAACGGTTTTGCCGGTGTTTTCACCATTCTCGGCGGTTCCGCCGTCCGCTCCGTCTGGAGCATCTTCTTTACGGGGATCTTTGGCTCGAAGCTCCTCGTAGTGAAGACGTTCTTCGTCGAGCGCCCGCTGGAGGTCTTTGCCGAGCTGGTGTTCAGGAGTTCCCGCGTCGTGCTGCTTCAAGTTCTTGATGACATCTTCGAGATAATCGCGGCGGCATTGCTGGACGTACCTGCCGTCCGGCAGTTCGCGGGAGGCGCGTGGTGCGTGCGGGGCCTTCGCTTCAATAACGTCATACCTGGTTTCGGGCGGCGTCGTGCGCAGATCCTTGACTTCCCAGACGCTGTCGAACTTTCCGCTCCCGGCGCCAGGAGGCTGGCGCTGCTCGGCAGTTCCGACGACGTTTCCGTCGCTGTCCTTGATCTCGATGTAGTCCCTGCCGTCCGGAGTTGTCGACGGGTGGAGGGTGTTCTCGTTGCTGCCCGGTTCGTTGAAGTCGGCTTCCAGCTTCTCCTTCTGGGCGTGGTCGCTGACGACCTCCCCGAATGTTTCCGATTGGCTGCTGACCTTTCCAAGGGTTTGGTTGTATTCGGGGCTTCCCTCGCGGTACTCGTCCTTTGCGGCATCGCGCTCGTCCATCCGGGCGCGACACTCCTCGATAGCTTCGTCGATCTTGTGCAGGCTCTCCTCGCGCCAGTCTTGAGTGCTCGGGTGATCCTGGTCGTCGAGGTCGGGGTTGCCGTCGCCGCTGGAGGACTCGCCGTCGGGTGTTGCGTCTTGCGAAGGGGGGACATCTTCAGCTGGCTTCGGATGTCCTTCGCCGTATTCCCACTCCTTCGGGTCGGCGAATTCCGGGCTCTCGCCCTTGCGCTTGGTTTTCGGATTCTCCTCGTAGACCGGGTTGCCATCCTCATCGGTTACGGGGCCATTCTCGTCGCGCTTGCGGCGGATAGGCGGCGGCTCTTCGCCGTCCAGATCCGGTGAACGATTGGGGTTGACGGCGATGACTTCTTTTCCGTCTTCCCGCGTGTAGGACGTGTAGTGGTGGTCTACGTAGTCCTGGTCCTGGAGCTTCTGCTCCCTGGTCATCCCCGTCGGGTACTCCGGTTCCGGGACATCCCGTGCTTCGGCGTCGTCGGGACGGTCGCCGGGGTCTTCGCCGTTCTTGGACGGGTGGAAGGCGTCGTCGCTGGCCGGGGAGTTGGAGCCGTCGGGGTGGTGGGTGTCCCAGCCGCCGTCCGGGGGCCAGGTGGGGCCGCCGTCGGGTGCTCGGCTGCCGGCGAAGACGTTGCCGTTGGTGTCGGTCCAGGCCAGGCCGCGCGGGGCCGTGACGTCCACGTCGAGCTTCTTGGCCAGGTCGCTGGCGAAGTCGCCGGAGTCGCAGCTGACCAGGCGGATCGGGCTCTCGCCGTCCCAGCCGGAGCGGCGCAGCACGTCGGCGAACTCATCCGGCGAGTAGCTGCGGCCGCCGACGTCGATGCGGCCGTCCGGGCCCATGTGGGCGTCGACCGTGAAGTGCTTGCCGTCGTCCGGGACACGGTGTGCGAGGTCCCGCATGTTCGGGTCGGTGTGACCGGAGGCGCCCGCATCGGTGCGGTTGTTGTCGAGGGTGTCGGCGCCGTCGTTGATCTTCTGGTCGTACTCGGGCGTGCCCGGCTCCGGCTTGTCGGCGTCCGGATCGTTCGGCTTGTCCGCGTCGTCCTTCGGCTTGTCTGGCTCGGAATGCGAGTCCGCCCCGTCCTTCGGCTTGTCGGGCGCTTCGCCGGCGTCCGGCTGCTTCGTCGTGTCCGGCGACTTGCCGGCGTCGGGGGACTTGGGCGAGTCCGGTGATTTCGGAGAGTCCGGCGTCTTGGGAGGCTCCGGTGACTTCGGCGCGTTCGGAGCCCCCGCATCCGGGCGTTGGCCGGGTGGGTTCGTGCCTGCCGGCCGCTGGGAGGCGGGCGCGTCGGTGCGCGGTTGGGAGCCGCCGGGGCCCCGGCCATCCGGGCCGGGCCGCGATGGCGTGTCCGGACCGCGTCCTGGTGCGTTCGGAGCGCTGCTGTCGGGGTGCCGAGGCCGTGGCGTGTCCGGTGAACCGCCGGGTCCGCTGGGGCGGGATGGCGTGTCTGGTCCGCCCTGGGGGTGTGTTGAACCGCCGGGTCCGCCTGGCCGTGTCGGGCCGTCTGGTCCGCCGTGGGGTCGCGTCGGGCTGCCGGGTCCGCCTGCTCCGCCGGGCCGCGATGGCGTGTCTGGTCCGCCTCGCGGAGCGGCGCTCGGGCGCGTGCCGCTGCCCTCCGGGCCGCGGGGCCGCGGTGGGCCGTCCGGGGTCGACGGCGGGCGTCCGGC
>NZ_GL877878.1:2606782-2964530 GCF_000194155.1 Saccharopolyspora spinosa NRRL 18395 | reverse complement strand
AGCCGCCGCCAGGGCCGCTGCCGGGACGGCTTCCGCCGCTGCTCGGGCTCGCGCCGCCCGGGCTGTGCCCGCCCGGGCCGCCCATCGGCCCAGCCATCGGGCCACCGGCCGGAGCGCTGCCCGGCTGGTCCGCACGCGGTGCGCTGGGAGACGGGGCGGCAGGCGATGGCGCGGCCGGAGCGTCCACATTGGATGCTCTGGTGCTTGATGGGGTATCCGGGTGCGACGTGGAAGGCGAATGCCCGCTGCTCGGTGCCGATGGGCCGCCGCCGAGCGGCGGGCCACCGCCTGGGGTGCCACCACCGGTCGGGCTTCCGCCGGGCGAACCGCCAGGGCCGTGCGAGCTGGGGCTGCTCGGCGAACTGCCGGCGTCCGGGCTGTGACCGCCGCCGCTGTTCGGCGCGTTGCCGGGACTGCTGGGGGTGTCCGGGCTGCTTGGCGAACTGCCGTTGCCGGGGCTGCTTGGACTGCTCGGTGTGCTCGCCTCCGGACTGCTGGGCGAACTGTTCGGGGCGTCCGGGCTGCCACCGCTCGGTGACCCGCTGGCGTTCGGGCTGCTGTACAGGTCGCCGGAGAACGTCGTGGGACGGTTGGCGTCGGGCGAACTCGGGGAGTTCGTGGAGTTCTGGGAACTCGGCGTGTTCGGCGTGTCCGAAGGCGAACCGGTTCGGGTGCCGTTGTCGGGCATCGCGCTGCTGTTCGGGGAGCCGGAGCCGTTTCCGGAGCTGCTCGGGGAGGCGTCCGCGCCTCCACCGTCCGAAGTGGACCTCGAGGATCCGCTGTCGGCGCCGGAGCTCGACGACCCGTTGCCGGAGTTCGTCGTACCCGAACCGGAATCCGTGCCTCTGCCGGGTGAGCCCGATCGGCCGTCCGAGCCGGAACCGGAGTCGTTGCCGCTGCCGTTGCTGGAATCAGATCCGCTGCGGGAGTTGTTGCCGTTGCCGGAATCCGAGTTGGAGCCGCTGCCGTTGCTATTGCCGGAATCCGACCCGTTGCCGGAGTTGTTTCCGGAGCCCGAACCCGACCCGCTACCAGCGTCGTTGCCAGCGTCGTTGCCGCCGTTGTCCCCGGACCGTTGCCGTCGGTTCCGCCGCCCGGGCCGCCGACCTTGGCGTTGTGCTTGCCCACGACGTTCGTGCCGAATACGTCGTCGACCTTCTTCCACACGCCTTCGGCGATCTTGTCCGGTGCGCTGCCGAGCTTCTTGATGACCTTGCCGAGGACCTCGACCATCTTGCTGATCTTCGGCGCCACGTTGCTGATCGTCTTGATCAGCTTCTTGACGACGTCGCCGATCTTCGAGGTGACCTTGGCGATCTTGGCGGTCACCTGCGCGACGATGACCGGGGTGCCCAGCCCGAGGGTGCACACCGCTTCCAGTGCATACGTGATGATCGCCGCGATGCACTCGGCCACCAGATCGCGCACGAACTCGCGCACGAACGAGACGACCTCGCCCATGATCGTCACGACGGAGCTCAGGGTGCCCGCCAGCTCGCCGGCGCCCGCAAGAGCCTCGGCCTTCTCCGCGGCATGCTTGCGATACGCGTCGCCCGCCGCGCCGGTCCACTCCGCCGTATCGGCCTTGACCGCGTTGTTGTACTCCTCGACGGCCGCTTTGACCGCCTCGGACACTTTCCCCCACGTCTGCCCGTAAGCCTTGACGCCGTCCGGGTCGCCGGCGAACCAGTCCAGCGCCTCCTTCAGCGGCTCGACGTGCTCGATCAGCCACGACAGGCCGTAGGAGAGCAGGGTACCGATCGGGTCCACGGCCATGCTGACGACTTCCATCGCCATGCCGCCGTAGGCCAAGCCGGCTTCCACCCAGCTGGAGCCGTCTTCCAGGCTCTTGATGTCGTGGGCGGACTCCAGGATCCCGATGCCCTTGATGCCGTCGGGAGTCTCGTTCGGGTCCTTCTGCAGGGTGTCTTCGGTGACGACCAGGTTGTTTTCGGCCATCACTGCACCTTGTTGATCAGCGCGCTGTTGTCGTCGTCCACGGCCTGGTAGTCCTCGGCCGCGCCGCGGATGTTCTCGGCGATTTCCTCCATCGCCGAGATCGCCTTCTGCAGCGACTCGACGCCGTTGCGCTCAACGGGCTGCAGCATCATGGCGAACGGCTGGCAAAGGATGCCGTACGCCTCGTTGTCCATCGTCACCTGCTGCGACGCGTCCAATGCGGTGTTCAGCTGATCCACCACTCCGTCCACTCTGGATGAGTGGGCGCGCAAGTTCTCGGTGACGAGTTTCATCTCGTCTGCCATCGTTTGCTCCCTCGGTGATCAGCGCAGGAAAGAACGGTCGCTGAAGTCGTCGTCGAAGTCGTCCGGGCGGCGGCGAACGGGCCGCGGTGGTGGCTGTGGCGGTGGCGCGGCCCGCCGCTGCGGGGGCTGCTGCTGCCGCGGTTGCTCGTAGCTGTCCTCGACGCCGAACTGAATCTCCGGCACGCCGGACCCGCGTTGCTGCGCCTCTTCCTCAGCTGCCGGGGGTTCGGGGAAGTTCTTGCGGGCCTCGCCGAGCACGTGCTGCGCGGCGGAGTCCTCCAGCCCTACGGTGCCGGCCACCGCCTGCTGCATCAGTTCGGGAATCTTCGCTTGTGCCGCCTGGACGGCGCGCATGATCTCGGTGCCCAGCTTCGCCATCGGGCGGTTGTTGGCGTGCTCGGAGAGCTTGATGTTCTGCAGGATGCCGTTCGATCCGATGGTCACCTGGATCGAGCCGTCGCGGGACGTTTCAGTGACGGAGATCTGCTCGATCTCCTGCTGCATCCGACCGAACTTCTCGGCCTTCTCGGCAGCACGTTCCTGCCATTGCTGAACCATCCGCTCGGCCGCGCCGATATCCCTGCCGAAATCCTCGGACACATGTCCTCCCCCGGGCGAAACCCCTGTTCGGGAAAGAATGACGTGCCGCGATTGGAATCGGTGCCCCTCGGTTGCACAAAACGGCTTAACGGCTCATTTCGTTGCGGCGAATGGACTAATCTGAATTGCTGGGTTCAGGTGATTCGGGCTGATCCTGTTAGCGGGTGTCGATCATCGGTGCCCGACGCGTTGCCGTTCGCCGTACCGCCCGCAAGCCCCGACTTCCAGTGGCCTCACCAGGCCCCCAGGACCTCGTCCCGCAGTACGGGTGCCTGTTGGCTGCTGTTCACCTCGGCGGCCAGCGCGACATCGTGCGCGAACCCCAGCTCCGCGAGCTCCCGACCCGATTCGCAGTCGGCGAGCAGGGAGCCGATCTCGCCGGACACGGCGCGGAACGCGGCCGCGGCCAGCTCTGCCTCGGGAGAACGGCGGCCGGGCAGGGCGGAAATGATCGCGCCCGCGCCGAGCTGATCCTCGATCGCGGGCCGCAGCTGGTCGTCCCGGCGTTCGCCTGCGGCGATCACGCCGATCGGCCCACCTTCCTGCGCTGCTGCGTGCGCCACCGCCTCCGCGTTGCGCAGACACCCCACGAACACGGTGGCACCGGTGGCTGACGCCTCAGCGCAGAGCGTCGCGCCATTCGGTGACGGCAATCCCAACAACACGTCCGGGGCGAGGGTGCGCAGCGACGACGGGCTCAGGGACCACTCGTCCAGGCAGCGGGGCTGCGCGAGCACCACACCTGCGGGTATCGAGGCGTCCTGCCAGCGCAACGGCAGCACCCGGGCTCCGGTGGCCGTGGCGACGTCCACGGCCGTCGAGAACGACAGCACGTCGACCACCACCAGCACCGGGCAGTCCGCCAGGGCTCGCAGGCCGGGCAGCGCCCAGTCGAGGTGCACGTCAAGGTTCGCGCTGGTCACAGCGGGTAGCGTAACCGGGGTGTGCGGGGGTGGTGGGCCGTTTGGCAGACTGCCCGCGTGCGCGTCTACATCGGCTCCGACCATGCCGGCTACGAACTGAAGAACCACCTTGTCAAGTGGCTGACCGACAAGGGTCACGACGTGACCGACGTCGGTCCGGCGGAATACGACGCCCAGGACGACTACCCGCCGTTCTGCGTCGAGACCGCCCGCCGCGTTGTCGCCGACGAGGGCAGCCTCGGGCTGGTCCTCGGCGGGTCCGGCAACGGCGAGCAGATCGCCGCGAACAAGGTCCCCGGCGCCCGCGCCGCGCTGGCCTGGAGCGTTGAAACCGCGAAGCTCGCCCGGCAGCACAACAACGCGCTGCTGGCCGGCATCGGTGCGCGGATGCACACCGTCGAGGTGGCCGAGCAGATCGTCGAGGCGTTCCTGACCACCGACTTCGAGGGTGGCCGGCACCAGCGCCGGATCGACCTGCTCACCGACTACGAGAAGACCGGCCAGCCCCCGGCCCTGCCAGGCAGCTGATCGAGATGGCACCGGCACGCCGGACCGCGGCGCTGCTGACACCTCTGGTGGCGGCAGCGGGCACTGCGGCTGGCGTGCTGGTGCTTTTCTTCGGGCAGCGCGCGCTCGCGCCCGTCCTCGCCGGTGGCCCCGGTGCGGTCTGCACCGAACCCGACTGCGTGCTCGGGGTTGGCCTGTGGCTGATCGTGGGCGGTGTCATCGCGCTGTGCGCCTCGCTGCTGGCCGGGACGGTGTTCCGGCATCGCGACCGACCGGTTCGGCGCGGCCTGCTCATCGCGCTGTGGTGCGTGGCGGCGTACCTCGTGGAGTCGGTCGTGCTGTGGATCCTCGCTTGACGCGGACGGACTGTTGACATGCCTGAAGGCCACACCTTGCACCGGCTCGCCGGATTGCACGGCGAGCTGTTCGCCGGCACGAAGGTCCAGGTGGGCAGCCCGCAGGGGAGGTTCGCCACCAGCGCTTCGCTGCTGAACGGCTCGGTGTTCGAGCGGGCTGAAGCGCACGGCAAGCACCTCTTCCACTGCTACGGCCCGGATCGGGTCGTCCACGTGCACCTGGGGTTGTACGGCACGTTCACGGAAGCCGAGCTCCCGCTGGCCGAACCGCGCGGCCAGGTGCGGATGCGCATCGTCGGCCGTACACATTGGACGGACCTGCGCGGTCCCACCGCGTGTGAGCTGCTGACCGGCGAGGAGGTCGCCGCGCTGCGCGGGCGGCTGGGCCCCGATCCGCTGCGCCGGGACGCCGACCCTGAGCAGGCCTGGCAGCGGATCTCGCGGTCCCGCACGAGCATCGCCGCGCTGCTGATGGACCAGAAGGTGCTGGCGGGTGTCGGCAACGTCTACCGCGCCGAAGTGCTGTTCCGGCTCGCCATCCCGCCCTACACCCCGGGCCGGTCGCTGGACCGGACGCAGTGGGAGACGATCTGGGCGGACCTGGTCGAGCTGATGGCCGACGGTGTGCGCGTGGGTCGCATCGACACGGTGCGGCCGGAGCACCTGCCGGAGGTCACCGGTCGAGCGCCGCGCCAAGACCGGCACGGCGGAGAGGTATACGTCTACCGGCGGGCGGGAATGCCCTGCCTGATCTGCGGAACCCCGGTGGCCACGGCAGCTCTCGCCGCCCGGAACCTCTACTGGTGCCCCACCTGCCAAGCGGGCTGACGAACGTCCCCACCTCCCCAGGAGGTGCGCGATTTCAAATGGAAATCGATGGTCCAGTTTCCATTGAAACTGCGGGTTGTCGCCAGCGACATCGGAACCGTCAGAGGTCGAACCCACCGATGTCGAAGCCGTCGAATCCGCCTTGGTCGAATCCGCCTTGGTCAAATCCGCCGTCGCCGCCCGCGTCCGCGCCGTCCATGCCCGGGTCACCGTCGGCACCCAGGCCGTCCTGGAAGCCGTCCGCGTAGGCCGCCTCTGCCGGGATCCCGGCCATGCCGCCGAACAGGGCGCTCATCAGCACGAACGAGCCCACGCCCCAGGCGCCCGCGACGAGCGCCGGCTTCCACCACGGCTCGCTGTACCAGCCCTGCGGCACCGGCCGCCCGGCGACCGTGCCGCCCGGGTAGTAGTGCGGAGTCTGCTCGGTCGGGTTCGGCGAGGCCACCTGCGGGTGGCCTTCGACCTCGACCTCGCGGTACTCGGTCACCTTGCCCGCGCCGCGCTGGCCGGAGAGGTCGGGGAGCTCGGGGCCCGGATCCATGTCCATCGCGATCCGGGCGGCCCGCACGTAGTACAGGCCTTCCAGCGCGGACTCCGCGGTCAGGCGGGCCTGCGCGGCGGTGCGCGCCTGATCGAGCTGGGAGACCGCCGCGCCGTGCCGTTCAGCCGCATCGGCGAGCGCCTGCTTGGCTGCTTCGTTGGTGCCGACCAGGTTGAGCACCTGGCCGCCCAATCGCTCGACCCAGCGCCGCGCTTCCGCCTTGGCGTCTTCGAGCTGGTTCCGCTGGTGCGCCACGGCCTTCTGCCGGGACCACCAGACCGCGGCGACGATCACCACGAGGGCGATCACGATGATGACTATTGCGGTCACCCGTGCCTCCTGAGCCAGCGGAACACCCGTTAGTTCCGACAGTACGCCGCTGGGCAGGGGCGCTGGCCGATCAGAAACCCTCCAGGCAGTGCGGGGCGTCGTCGGTGGCGAACGCGCGAGAGGCTTCGACCAGCGCACCCGGCGCGAGCTCGGCTACCCGCCCGGACCGGGCCAGTCCGGACAACGTGTTGCCGCCCAGGTATGCCGCGGCCAGGTCGCTGACGTCCAATGCGATCTGGCCCGGGTCGTCGGTGCGGGCGACGCTCGCGACCCCGCCGGCACCTGTGGTCAGCCGCCACCGGCCCGCGTTCCACGGGCAGAACGAGTCGGTGACGTCGAGCACGACGTCCACCGCGGCGCTGTACCGGCGTGCTTCCAGCACGCGGTCGAGATCGACAAGCCGGACCCACAGCGCGTCGATGATCTGCCGCTCCGCGAGGCGCGAGTTGGCGAGCATGCTCACCACTGGTTCGTCGACCGCGGCCTTGCGCCAGTGCACCTCGCCGACCAGGTCGAAGTCGAGCAGGTACCGCCAGAGCGCGGCGTAGGCCTGCGGGGTCGACGCGACGAGCTCCAGCACCCGCAAGTGGTAGGCGGGGCCCTGGTTCGTCCAGTTCGGCTTGGGCCGGTAGATGATGTAGCCGTCGGGGTGCAGCGCGAACCGGGTCTCGCCCAGGTCGCCGCGCTCGCTGCGGTCGTCGATCACCCGGACTTCCCAGGAGCCGTCGGCCCTGGACAACCAGCCGGTCCGGGTCGCGGCCACCGCCGGGTATCGCTGGTGCACGAATTCCAGCGCGGTTTCCCGGTCGACCTCGCTGACCCGCCGCCCATCGACGTCCACAGTGGACAGGAAAGCCGCGCCGCGGGGCAGGGTCAGGTGGCTCTCGTAGCTGGCCACGCCGAAGCCGAACCGGCCGTAGATGGACGCTTCCGAGGCGTACAGCGCCGCGAGCCCGGAGCTGTTGCCGCGCACGTCGTCGAGCTGGGCGCGCATCAGCGAGGTCAGCGCGCCGCGCCGCCGGTGTCCGGGCTTGACCCCGACCGCCGTGATGGCGGCGACCGGGTGCTGAACCGAGCCCGGCAGCGTGATGCCCGTTTCGAACCGCCCGGCGACGCCGATCGCCTCGTCGCCGTCGAAGGTCCCGTGGGCCAGCGCCGGGTCGAAGATCGCGCGGTAGCGCTCGACCGCGGAGTCGCGGCTGTCGTCGAGGAAAGCAGCCGTGAATACGTCGAAGAACAACTCGTGGTCGTCGGCCGAAAGACTTCTCGTGGTGAGGTCCGCCATGTGACTTTCATACCGCCCGCGAGAACGGCGTGCGACTCATTTTCAGTCGGTCTTCGGGAGTCAAAGGTTTCAATTGAAACTGCGGAACCCCCCGGGGGGTGACCGCACTTTCAATTGAAACTGTGCTCTCAGACGCCGAGCGGTACCTCGGCGACGGACTCCCACTCGGAGCACGAGTGGTCCCGGTTGAGCTTGACCAGGGACAGCGCGGAAACCTTGGCCGTGGTCGGCTCGACCACCGTGGCACCGAGGGTGGCGACGGCGAAGATCGCCGGGCCGTCGGTGGTGGAGTGGGCGAGGCTCACGTGCTTGTCGATGTCTTCGGGTTCCGCCGGGACGGTCGCTTCGCCGAGTGCCTCGGCGGTCACTTCGCGCACCGCGGCGCGGAGTTCGAGCACCCTCGACTGGGGTTCGGCGGGCAGCGACAGCGACTCCGGCAGCACCACTGCGTGGTGGAACGCCAGCGTCAGGGGCGGCGCGGACGCCAGCCGGGTACGGGCGGCCGCCACCAGCGGTTCGATTCGCGACTCGTCGATCTCGTCGGTGAAACCGATTTCCTGCACCAGGATGTGCATCCATTCCAGCGGGACGAGGTCGAAGCCGGGCAGGTCGCGCAGCGCGTACTGGTAGTCGTTCACCAGCTTGCGCAGCCCGGGCTGGTCGGCCAGCGGCAGCAGCCACGCGTAGCCAGTGCGCCCGGCGCGCCAGCCCGAGCGCCAGCGGGCGTGATTGCGGACCTGGTCGGCGTGCGGCATGTCGGTCACCCCTCACATACTGCCCGGGCCGCTCCGGGAGTGGGGCGAGCTTGAGCTATCTCACGGTTTTCGAGGGCTCGCGTTCACTCGGCTGTGTCTTCGTGGCCGGGGTGTCCAGGCTGGCCGCCGCGTCGGAGTCGCGCACCCGCAGTCCCAGCAGCAGGCCGAGCCCGGCGAAGACCACCGAGACCAGGAACGCGCCGTGGTAGGCGCCCAGCTGCGCCTCGGCGACCTGACCGGCCGCCGTGGGATCCACTGTGGACATGCCGTGCTCGGTGAGCATAACCAGCACGGTTGCGACGATCGCGGTGCCCAGCGCGGTGGCGACCTGCCGGCTGACGTTGAACATCGAGCTGGCCTGCCCCATGTCGGCACGGGAGATCCGGGCGAACGTCGCGGTCTGCACCGGAGTCATCAGCAGCCCCATCGCCACGCCCTGCACCGCGAGCAACGCGACCAGGAGCCACAACGAGGTGTCGGTGCCCTGCAGCTGCAGCCCGAGCCCGATCGCGACCTGCACCGCGAACCCGGCCAGGATCAGCCGCTTCGGCCCGACCCGGCCGTAGATCCGGCTGATTACCTGGGTGGTCAGCAACATGCTGATGGCCTGCGGCATCAGCACGAGGCCGGCGTGCATGGGCGATACCCCGCGCAGGTTCTGCAGGTACAGCGGGATGAGGAAGAGCACCCCGAACATCGCCCCGGTCTGGCACAGCAGCAGCACGTTGCCGGTGCAGAACAACCGGTCGGTCAGCAGCCGCAGGTCGAGCATCGGATGCGTGACGGTCAACTCCCGCCAGGCCAACCCGCCGATGAGCAGCACCGCGGCCACGAGGCTCGACCAGACCTGGGGCTGGCCCCAGCCGAGCTGCGCACCCTGTTCGAGCCCGTAGAGCAGCGTCGCCAAACCGGCTCCGGCGAGCACGAAACCGGGGAAGTCGAAGCGCCCCGGATCGCGCCGCGGCTCCTCCCGGAGGAACACCACGGCGAAGAACAGCGCCAACGCCCCGACGGGAACGTTGATGAAGAAGATCCACCGCCAGTTGGCGTATTGGACGAGTAACCCGCCGAGCACCGGCCCGAGCATGGGCGCAACGGTGATTGGGATGGCGAGCACAGCCCCGGCCTTGGCGCGCTCGTCGGGCGGGAAGGCCCGGAACAGCATCGCCTGGCCAACGGGCACGAGCATCCCGCCCCCAACGCCCTGCAGCACCCGGGCGCCGACGAGCTGCCACATCTCGGTGGAAACCCCGCACAGCACGGACGCGAAGGTGAAGATGACGACGGCGGTTTGGAAGGTCCGCTTGCTGCCGAACCGATCGGCGATCCAGCCGGACGAGGGGATGAACACGGCGAGGCTGATCATGTAGCCGGTGAGCACCCACTGGAGTGCGGCGGCGTCCACCCGGAACTCCCGCCCCAAGGTGGCCAGGGCGACGTTCAGGATGGTGACGTCGAGGATCTGCATGATCAGCGCCAGCACAAAGGTGATGCCAACCAGCCACTTGTACTCAAGCCGCCGCACAGAACCCCCAAAAAAGATCGAAAGAGCCGCGAAGGCCCGAGCCGCCCCACAAGCCTCGCTCAACCCCCCGACAAAACCCAAAGCCTTTTTATTCCCAAGACCCCACCCCAAGAACCCAACTGCCGCGAAGCGGCACGAATCGCCCAACAGCAGGCCGTACCAGAGAGGCACGACACAGCGGACACTGTGAGCAAGGTCGCTACCCCGGCACACCGCTCCGCAGGACGAGGCCGGATGGTCACGAACACAGCTCGTCCCAAGGAAGCAGGAGCAAGTGGCGATTTCGCGTGAAATCGCCACGACGCGCTAGACGCCGAAACGGCACGGCTGCCGGGAACGGGAGATAAGGCGAGAAGCGGTCGAAAAGGCCCCGCATCGCGTGTGCGGTGGTTGGGGGTGTGGGGCTCGGCCCCCATCGCGAAGGCGAAGAATAAAGGTCGAAGGGCAACGTCCCTCGACGCAAAACACCCAACTCGGAGCGGGCGACGGGAATCGAACCCGCGTAGCCAGTTTGGAAGACTCCCTCAGACTGGCCGATTACCCCTCAGACCTGCGGATCGGGTGGTCGGGGATGCCGCCGAGTGACCGTAGTTGACCGCGGCTAGTTGCACGCTAATTGCACGCGACCTACGCCGGGGGCGCGGGCAGCAGACGGAGCAACCGGCGGGTCGGCGGGGTTGATCGGTGGAGCTGGGCCGAACAGCGGGCCGAGCGTGCGGCGGATCCATATCGACTCCACTGCCTCGCGGTCGTCAGCGTCGGCCGGATCGTCGGGGTCGATGCGCAGTGCAGCCAGTGCGGCATCGAAGTCCGGTATGTCCACGAGTGGCAGCGTGCCCGTCAGATCCCGCGACGGTGGTCCAGAACGGCGAGGCTGTACGCCATCGCGAACTGCTCAGGTCGGTTTGCTGTCCCCGCCCGGTGTTCGTGTGGCATCCCGTCGACCTGCCGCCCCCCGACCGCGCGGCGGCCCGGGGGCGGCCCTCGACGCAACCGCCAGGCCGAACTCGTCCAATTCCGCCTTCGGGACGTCGTGTGGTAGCCCTCAGGGAGGTCGACGGGATGCCACACCCCGGCCATTCCGGAGACTTGCCCGCCCGGCGAGGGTGAGCATTTGCTTTGCCCCACTCGACCGGACTGTCCGGTAACGCTCGGCTAGCGCCTGGCGACAGGGAGTCGACATCACAAGAAGGAGCATGATGGCCCGACCCCCGTCGCGCGCGAGCAAGACCTCCCTGTATCGCCTGCAGATCGCTCCCGACGAGCAGCTCACCGCAGGCGCTAAGACGGACTACCTAGACAGGAACGAGTTCCATCAGCAGACAGTCGAGGTCGGAGCTCGCCCTGCCCTCCTCGTCTACGGGCAGATTCCGAAGGCGCAGCCTGACTGGCTTGATCATGCGCAGTCGCTGACGCGGTTCCGCCCACCATGCAGTAACGACACGTCCGCAGGTCTACTAATTCTTCGATTAGCCGACGATTCACGATTCTGCTACGGCCTTTCTTGGGGAATGGGTCATCTAGTCGTTAGCTCGGAGCGCATCGACGATGGGTTCGGATTGCGCTTTGCGCTACGGCGAGCAGACTCGAATCAGATTAGCGCCCTAACGACGCACGCCCTCGACTCTCTACCGCGAACCGCCCGGCTGTCGATCTTCGGCGGTACAGCAATCAATTCATTTGGCATGGAGGATATCGGGGAAGTCGTCAGCCGCATTGTCGGGAAGATTCCGGCGACTGGCCTGTCGAGCAGTCGGGCAAACGTGGAGGCGTTCATAACTGTTCGAGGTGCGGACGCCCTGAGCGTTCCGATCGGCAGAACACCTGACGACGCATTGCACGATCTCGCCATGATCGACCACGTAATTCGCAATGAAGAGCCAGCTGAGGGCCTTGAGTACCTGGAGAACACTCGCCCACTTCGCCCTGGCCATCCGAGAATCGAGCCGCTGGAACACGCGCTAGCTGAGGAGTTAGCGGGCGAGGCGCCATCTCGGGTCGCGCTATGTTGGCCGGCTGGGTGGAACGAGGATCTGGGAGAGGTCGAGACATTTCGCATCACGGGTCTTGGTTCAGAGAATACTGAAATTCCCGATATCGAACTTGACGACATACTCGAACCGCTTGCCCGCTGCGAAGAGGCGGACAAGTTCGCCCGCCTTCGCCGGATGGACATTCAGGGCCTCGCGGCAGGTGGCTCACCCATGTCGCGCAAGATCTCCGCCGACAAATGGATCACCTTCGAGTGCGACATGGATGGTGAACGCTATGTGCTCCAGCGCGGACGCTGGTACAACGTTGGCGGCGCATATATCGATATGCTGGAAGACAAGGTCGCTAGGGCGCTCGGCAATAAATCTGAACTGGTACTGCCTGCCTGGCCGCTTCAATGGAAAAAGAAGAAGAACGGTGAGGACTGCCTCGGCCGCGCAAATGAGCGAGAGTACAACCAGTGGGTAGCCAGGGAGCAGACGGAACTGCTCTGCATGGACCGCAAATTGATTCCTGCGGAGGTTCATCCCGGCGGGTTCGAGGCTTGCGATCTGCTACATACAGACGGCACATTGATCCATGTGAAACACTTGGACGATTCGACGTCCGCCAGCCACTTGTTCAATCAGGCATTAGTGTCCGTTGAAGCGCTCAGTCGACAAGTTGACGCGCGGGACAATTTTATTCGGAAAGCCGCGGAGATCAGCGAAGGGACGCACGAGCTTCCCGTTGACTTTAGGCCAGCCACAGTCGTGCTCGCATTCAGTGGTGGCGGCGCAATCGCGGACTCCATCTTTACCTTTTCGAAGATCGCACTCGTGCGGTGCTTTCAACGTCTGTCGGATTTTGGGGTCACGCTCAAGGTCGCCCGGCTGACCGAGTCCGACGACGTTCTCGAAGCGGGTGCGTGAGGCACCTGCCCAGGTAAACATTCAGGTGCCTGAGTTGATCTCGGGCGCGAAGTGTGATGATCTTGGCTCGTGGCTGGGTTGGAGGAGCTCTCGCGTGAGGAGCTGATCGCGCTCGTTGAACGGCTCCTGGAGTCCAACGCCAAGTTGACCGAGCGGGTCAAGCAGCTGGAACGGCAGGTCAGCCGCAACAGCGCGAATAGTTCGATGCCTCCCTCCGCCGATGATTTGCCCGGCCGGGCCACGCCAGCGGCGAAACCGGCGAAGCGGGCCGACCGTAAACGAGGCAAGCAGAAAGGCGCGCCGGGCAGTGCGATGTCGTGGGCGGTGCCGGATACGACTGTGCCGCATCGCCCGAGCGGGAACTGTGGTTGCGGTGCTGATTTAGCCTTCGCCGAGGATCTGGGTGTCGAACGTTCCCACCAGGTTCACGACCTGCCCGAAGTGCGTCTCACAGTTTGGCAGCACGATGTGCACCGGGTGCGGTGTGCCTGCGGCACCGAACACCTCGGCTCCCTGCCCGATGAGGTGCCGGACTCGCCGTTGAGTTATGGGCCGAATCTGCGATCGCTGGTGGTGTATCTGCTTGTCTACCAACACGTTCCGGTGCAGCGCTGTGTCCAGCTGATCGCCGACCTCACAGGCGGAAAGGGCCCGTCGGGTGGGTTCGTGCACGGCATGCTGACCCGATGCGCCCGCGCGGTGAACGAGGTCGTGGCCGTGATCAGGTCGCTGATCACGATGGCGCACGTGGCCGGGTTCGACGAGACCACCCTGCGCGTCGGTCCCGCCGGGTCGAGGAGGCGATACGTGTTGTCGGCTTCCACCGAGACCGCCACGGTTTATCACTTGGGTGGACGGGATCTGGACTCGTTTGCCGATGCCGGGATCCTGCCCGGATTCGCCGGCATCGCGGTGCATGACCGCTACAGCAACTACTTTCACTCGCGCTGGGAGAACCTAGCCGGGCATCAGGCCTGTGTTGCTCACCTGCTGCGGGACTTCGCCGACGCGGCGGAAACCTACCCGGATGAGCACTGGCCGAAACAGGCCCAACGCGCTTTACGCGGTCTGATCAAAGCCTGGCACCAAGCCAGGGAGAAGCGCTTGGCCGAGATCGACCCACGGGTGTCCGGCCCGCTGATCACCGAGTTCGATAACGCGGTCAAGGTCGGGATTTCCCGGGTTCCGCGGGTGCCCGGGCCGCCTTCGTCGACGGCGCAACGCCCCGGGCGGGAACTGCTGGAGTTCTGCCGCGACCGCCAAGGCGATGTTCTCCGCTTCAGCGGCGACACCCGGGTCTGGCCGACCAACAACATCAGCGAACGCAACCTGCGGCCCACGAAAACACAGCAAAAGATCTCCGGGCGTTTGACCAGCGAAGACATCACCCAAGATCGGTTGAACATCCGCAGCTACATCGACACCGCCCGCAAACAGGGTGTCAACGTCATGACCGCACTACGCCAGGCCATCACAGGCAACCCCTGGCAACCAGCGCTGCCCCCACCGATCTAAACCACCGGCAGATTCATCACCACCACACCCGACCCGCAAGAGCCGGGGACTTCAGCATGCCCACAGCAAAGCACCTGAATGTTTACCTGCCCAGGTGTGGAGTGGAGCGGTCGGGACAGGCCGGAGGCCGCACGCCCGACCGCTCCCCTCCACGATGCGGCGCCGAAGGCGCCGCCTTGATACGGAATGAAAAGTCTAGACACGGTGCACGCTAAGGCGCCGTGACCAGTGGTTTCGGTCACACTCAGGCGGCGGACGCGTTGGGAACCCATCGGGCCGCGCGCTCGGGAGCAGCACCCGTTGACGCGGCGAGGGATCGTGCAACGGCGACGGCTGGGGCCGGATCGTCGAGGCACGCTTTCAGTGCGACCACGGCGACGTCGTATGCGGGTTCGCCGTTGACTCCGCGGGGGTCGATGAGCCAGAGCCGGTCGGCGCCCATGAGGACGTTCCAGGGTGACAGATCGCCGTGGCAGAGGCGTGCAGCCTGAGGCGGGCTCCGAGTGCGTCGAGGGCATCGAGGGCGGGACGGCGCTGCTGCTCGGACACGAGCCGCCTGTGGGGCGGCATGTCGTCGTCGCCACAACGCGGCGCGGCCGGTCATCCGCAAGGACAACACTTACAAGCCATTTGGTGGGGTGCCCGCGCGAATTCTTGGCCGGCGCGGGCAGCCCGCTACCCGACCTGCGAAGGACTTGAGTAGCGATGAATCAGCGTAGGGCAACCCTATGACCGGACCGGCCCGCACACCGATGCGCTGATCCCACCGACCCGCAGGCCGCGAGTGGCGCGTCCTGGTCTGGCTACTGCGACACCCGCTGTTCCTGCTCCACCCGGCCCTGGCCGTCGTCCTGCTCGTGGTCGTCGGCCCGATCGCCGCGGTGGCCGGCTACGGCGCGGTCGCTGTGCTGGTGCTGGCGTGTGGCGCGGACACCCGGCCTCCTTCGACCGCGACATCGCCCCGCACGTGCGGGCGTGCTGGCGGCGCTGGACGAGCTACCGGGGCCGCCGGTGGGCGTCCCTGCTCGCCGACTGTGGCCTGACCCGGGAGCACCGCCACAGCGGCGAAACCCTTGTTCCGCGGGTGATGCGGGTCCGCTCCGCTACGCCGACGATCGACACCCTCCACGTGCGGATGGTGCGGGGCCAGGACCTCGCCCACTGGCAGGACCACGCCCCCGTACTCGCGGAGGCTCTGATCGCCCACCGGGTGGCGGTCATCCGTGCCCGGCCGCGTCGTCGCCCTAGTCGTCGAGCGCGAGCTGCTTTTTGGCCGCGTCATCCCGGCCCCGGACATCCCCGCGTCGGTGGACTAGGTGGACCTGTCGGCGCTGGAGATCAGTGACAACGAACACGGCGAACCCTTCACCGCGAGCGTGCTGCCCGGGCACCAGCCCGTCCCGGGCGCCTCGGGGCCGGTAAGGGCTCGATCCTGTGGTCCACCCTGCGTGCCGCGGGGCCGTGCATCCGCGACGGCCTGGTGCGGGTCTCGCCAAATTCGCCGAGGACGGTTCGGAGTGCCTGGTCTTCGTCGGGGAGCGGGGTGGACCACTGAGGCGAGGCACCTTCCACCGCAGCACCGCGTGCACGGCGACCGTGGTGAAGCCGGGCCTGCCCAGCGGTTTCCACTTCCACGACCTCCGGCACACCGGCAACCATCTGCCCGCCGCCGCAGGTGCCAGCACTCGGGAGCTGATGCACCGGATGGGCCACGGGTCGATACGCGCGGCGCTCATCTACCAGCACGCCACGAGCGAACGGGATCGTGTTCTGGCCGACCGGCTCGACGCCCTCGTACAGGACACGAGCGGTGATAGCTAATTGCACGCGAAGGCCGCCCCTTCCATGATCGGAGGCGGGCGTCATTTTTGTTGGTGAGAGTGTTGAGCGGGCGACGGGAATCGAACCCGCGTAGCCAGTTTGGAAGACTGGGGCTCTACCATTGAGCTACGCCCGCGCGCCGGTTTCGCCTGGCCCTCGCGGGTTTGGGCGACCTTGCGTGCCACAGCTTAGCGGGTCGCGATAGGCTCTCCACAACGCACCCGGGGTTTCCGGGTGCTCCGCACGTCGGACGGGGTGTGGCGCAGTTTGGTAGCGCACTCGCTTTGGGTGCGAGGGGTCGTGGGTTCAAATCCCGCCACCCCGACGTCGCGGCCGGCCGCTCACCATCGGTGAGTGGCCGGTTTTCTTTTTTTGCCGGCCGGCGTGTTGGGCGTGGTGATGTGCGTCGCAGCAGCTAGCTGCGGGTGGTAACGGTCTGTGGTGGGCGGCCGATTTCCCCTTCGTGCGCGATTCGAGTCTGGCCGGTTTCCGGGTCCAGCTGCCAACCTTTCTGGTGTGCGCGGTGCTGGGCGCCGCGGTGGCTTTCCTCGTCGTCGTTTCGCTGTGCGTGCCGGGTCCGCCGGTTTCGCCTGCGTCGGCGCCTTCGGAGGGCATCGTGACCGCCGTGACGCCTACTCAGTTGGGTTCGGCGGTTGGGGCGCTGGTCGGCGGTTGATGGTTTCGACGGTGCAGGCGGTGGGGCGGATCGCCGTCTTGCCGCAACTGTTGGGCCGGGGCGGGTCGAGTTCGCGTTCCCGGACCTCGACCTGCCAGCGTCGGCCGTCCTCGTGGTCGATCAGCACCTGGTGTGCTTCTTCGCCGGTGACGCGCAGGGCGTCGGCGAGGTATTCGCCCAGGCGCTCCCGGAGGGCGAGTTCGGCGGCTTGTCCGGCGCGGCTCCACGTGGATCGGCCTCGGCAGTGGTCGAGGACGACCTTCCCGGCCGCGGCGGAGGACAGCACCGCATCGGCGGTGTGCGCGGTCAGCCGCCCGTAGGTGTATCCGCTGGGCAGCACGACCGCGGCGGGCGCGAAGCGGTGCCCGCCGGTGTGCGTGGACTCCCAGATCCGGCCGTCGTGCCGCCCGGCGAGTTCGGTGATCAGTTCGCGGCCGAGGAGGGCGCAGCACCGGTCGCGGCGGCCGTTGGTGCACACCAGCAGCAGCGGCTCGGTGGTGGGTTGCCCCCAGTCGTCGTGGTTACCGGCCGCGATCCGGGCGAAGTCGAGTTCGAGGAGTTCGGCGGGGTCCGTAATGGTCGCCGTCCGCAGCCAGCCGGTGCCGGGAGCGGTGTGCGCGAGGAACACCCGCCGCTGCTGGTCACCGGCGGTGTCCGCGTGCCGCCCGGGGTGCCGGATGAGCTGGATCCGCACCCGGTGCTGGCCGGCCCGCGCGGACAGCGCCTGCCCTAGCTCGGGGTCCAGGTGGCTCTGGGTCAGCGCGTTGTGGCCCCAGGGGCCGCGCTGTTCCAGGCACAGCCAGCTGTCGGCGACCGCTGCGGTGCCGGGCATCGGCTCGGCGAGCGCTTCGGACAGTGCGGCGCAGGTAGCGGCGTTGGCTGCGGTGTGGAGCACGTTTCCACTCAAACACGGATGTCGGTTCAACGGAGCATTCGGGCTTAGGTGAGGCTTGCCAACGCGGGTAGTTGCAACCCCGGGCCGGGTGCCCGGGCGGGAAGCAATAGACTCGGAGGGCAGCCCGGCATCGTTGGACGTGGTGGTACGCCGCGCCCGTTGGTAGCGCCGGGAATCAAGCACGTTCGCACTAGGAGACCACGTGAAGAGCACCGTCGAGCACCTGAGCCCGACGCGCGTCCGGATCAACGTCGAGGTGCCGTTCGACGAGCTCAAGCCGAACTTCGACCGCGCGTACAAGGCACTCGCCCAGCAGGTCCGCATCCCCGGCTTCCGGCCGGGCAAGGTCCCGGCGCGGGTGCTGGAGAGCCGCATCGGTCGGGGCCCCGTGCTCGACGAGGTCGTCAACGAAGCGGTTCCGGCCAAGTACCTGGAGGCAGTCAACAGCAGCGAGGTGCGCACCCTCGGTCGCCCGGAGATCGAGGTGACCAAGATCGAGGACGGCGCGGAGATCGCGTTCACCGCCGAGGTCGACGTCCGCCCCGAGATCACCGTGCCCGCCTTCGGCGAGCTGTCGGTCAGCGTGGACAACGTCGAGGTCACCGAGGACGAGGTGACCGAGCAGCTCGACTCGCTGCGCGCCCGCTTCGGCACCCTCGCCGGGGTGGAGCGCCCCGCGCAGGAGGGCGACTTCGTCAGCATCGACCTGTCGGCCACCGTCGACGGCGAGGACGTCGAGGACGCCAAGACCAGCGGCCTGTCCTACGAGATCGGCTCCGGCCAGCTCATCGAAGGCATCGACGACGCGCTGATCGGCGCGAGCGAGGGCGACACCAAGACGTTCACCACGAAGCTGGTGGCCGGTGAGTACGCCGGCAAGGACGCCGAGGTTTCGGTCGCGCTCAACTCCGTCAAGGAGCGCCAGCTGCCCGAGGCCGACGACGAGTTCGCGCAGATGGCCAGCGAGTTCGACACCGTCGAGGAGCTCGTCGCCGACCTGCGGGAGCGGCTGGGCCGGGTCAAGAAGATGCAGCAGGGCATGGAGGCCCGGGACAAGGTCCTGGACGTGCTGCTGGAGACCGTCGAGGTGCCGCTGCCGGAGAAGGTCGTCGAGTCGGAGATCGAGGCGCGCCAGCACGACGCGGTGCACCCGTTCGACCACGACGAGGCGCGCCTCGAAGAGTGGCTTGAGCAGCAGGAGAAGACCCGCGAGGAGTTCGACGCCGAGACTCGCACTGAGGCGGAGAAGGCGGTCAAGACCCAGCTGGTGCTGGACACCATCGCCGACGCCGAGGACGTGTCCGTCTCCGACGACGAGCTCACCCAGCGGATCATCTACCAAGCCCAGCGCTTCGGAATGAGCCCGGACCAGTTCGTCCAGCAGGCCCAGCAGTCGGGCCAGCTCGGCGCGCTGTACGCCGACGTGCGCCGCAGCAAGGCGCTGTTCTCGGTCGTTCGCCAGGCCACCGTCACCGACGAGGCCGGCAACGAGCTGGACCTGGACGAGCTGTTCGGCCCGCAGGAGTCCGAGTCGGACGAGGCGGCCGAGACGGCGACGGCGGAGTGACCAGCCGCTCAGGCGACAACTGGATATAGAGCTAGCCGGACTGGGTGTGATCCGCAGGTGGGCGTCGGGCAAGCGGCGTTAGCCGTTTCCTGCCACCTTCGCAGCTTGCACCGCCGCGGGTTCTCAGAGGCCTTCTCGCGAGGACAACCCCGACACGACGTATTTGGACATACGTGCGTCGGGATTCCGGAGCCGAGAAGGCCTCTGAGGTTCCGCTACCCGCACCGCCACGCCAAGGCCAGTCCGAGCAATCTCTACGCATGCTCTAAGCGAACGTGGGCGGTACTGGGAAGCTGGTGCCGTCCACGTTCGTTAGGGTCGGTTGTAGCGGATCACCCGAGAGGGAAGCAGGACATCACCGAGGTCGCGGTCCACTGTGGAAGTGGGCGGAGTGGCCGATGTGGCCCCGGTGGACAACGGCCCATTGTGGGAGAAGGCAGGGAGACGTGACGCAGCACCTGACTGTTCCGACGTCCGACGCGCAGTCGCCGTCCATGCGGACGGGGACGAACGGGCTCTCGCTCAACGACTCGGTTTACGAGCGGCTGCTGCGGGAGCGCATCATCGTCCTCGGCTCCCAGGTCGAGGACTCGATCTCGAACCAGATCTGCTCGCAGCTGCTGCTGCTGGCGGCGGAGGACGCGGACCGCGACATTTCGCTCTACATCAACTCGCCGGGTGGTTCGGTGACGGCGGGCATGGCGATCTACGACACCATGCAGCTGATCAAGCCGGACGTGGCCACCGTGGCGATGGGCATGGCCGCTTCGATGGGGCAGTTCTTGCTGTCCGCGGGCGCCAAGGGCAAGCGCTTCGCGCTGCCGCACGCGCGGATCATGATGCACCAGCCGTCGGCCGGTCTCGGCGGTACGGCTTCGGACATCGAGATCCAGGCCAAGATGTTCTCCCGGCACAAGAAGGAAATGGCTCAGCTGATCGCCGAGCAGACCGGTCAGACGGTGGAGAAGATCACGCAGGACTCGGACCGCGACCGCTGGTTCACCGCGGAGGAGGCCCGCGAGTACGGGTTCGTGGACCACGTGGCGAGCGCCGCGAACCTGCCCGGCTGATCACCCCACCCGAGACCTAGCAACGAGGAGTCACCTGTCGTGAACCCTTACGAATCTTTGCAGTCCCGGTACGTCCTGCCCTCGTTCGTCGAGCGCACCGCGTACGGGGTGAAGGAGTCGAACCCGTACAACAAGCTGTTCGAGGAGCGCATCGTGTTCCTCGGCGTCCAGGTCGACGACGCGTCGGCCAACGACGTGATGGCGCAACTGCTGTTCCTGGAGTCCGACGACCCGGACCGCGAGATCCAGATGTACATCAACTCGCCCGGTGGTTCGTTCACCGCGCTGATGGCCATCTACGACACCATCCAGTACGTCCGGCCGGACGTGCGCACCATCTGCCTCGGGCAGGCGGCCTCGGCCGCGGCGGTGCTGCTGGCCGCCGGCACCAAGGGCAAGCGGATGGCGCTGCCGAACTCGCGGATCCTGATCCACCAGCCGTCGGTCGAGGGCATCTACGGCCAGGTTTCCGACCTGGAGATCCAGGCCGCCGAGGTGCAGCGGATGCGCGAACTGCTGGAGACCACGTTGGCGAAGCACACCACCCGGTCTCAGGAGCAGGTCCGCGACGACATCGACCGGGACAAGATCCTCACGGCCGAGCAGGCCGCCGAGTACGGCATCATCGACGAGGTCCTGCCCTACCGGAAGCTGTCGGCGCAGAAGGCGTAGGGAGATTGCAACGGCTCCGCTCGCGAGGGCGGAGCGGACGGCCGGGCGTGGTGGTTGCGCCACGCCCGGCCGTCATGCACGACACGCCGAACGCGGCGCTGGTCACACCACGCTCGGCAATGGCGGACACTGTGAGTCTCCCCGAACCCGGGGAACGACAGGTACCGTCGGAGACACATACGGTCAGGCGCGCTACCGGACGGCGCGCTGGAGGGGACGGGGTCAGCGGTCATGGCACGTATCGGTGACGGCGGCGACCTGCTGAAGTGCTCCTTCTGCGGGAAGAGCCAGAAGCAGGTGAAGAAACTCATCGCCGGCCCCGGCGTGTACATCTGCGATGAGTGCATCGATCTCTGCAACGAGATCATCGAGGAGGAACTGGCCGAGGCGGGCGAGGTCAAGCTCGACGAGCTGCCGAAGCCGGCCGAGATCCACGAGTTCCTCGACCAGTACGTCATCGGGCAGGACCCGGCGAAGCGGAACCTGTCGGTCGCGGTCTACAACCACTACAAGCGCATCCAGGCTGGTGAGCGCCGGGAGAGCCGCGGTGAAGAGGCCGTCGAGCTGGCCAAGTCGAACATCCTGATGCTCGGGCCTACCGGCTGCGGCAAGACCTACCTGGCCCAGACGCTGGCCAAGATGCTCAACGTCCCGTTCGCGATCGCTGACGCCACCGCGCTCACCGAGGCCGGTTACGTGGGCGAGGACGTGGAGAACATCCTGCTCAAGCTGATCCAGGCGGCCGACTACGACGTCAAGCGGGCCGAGACCGGGATCATCTACATCGACGAGGTCGACAAGATCGCGCGCAAGAGCGAGAACCCGTCGATCACTCGCGACGTCTCCGGCGAGGGCGTGCAGCAGGCGCTGCTGAAGATCCTGGAAGGCACCACCGCGAGCGTCCCGCCGCAGGGCGGTCGCAAGCACCCGCACCAGGAGTTCATCCAGATCGACACCACGAACGTGCTGTTCATCGTGGCGGGCGCGTTCGCCGGGCTGGAGAAGATCGTCGAGGACCGGGTCGGCAAGCACAGCGTCGGGTTCGGCGCGGAGCTGCGGTCGAAGAACCAGATCGACATCACCGACCACTTCGCCGACGTGATGCCCGAGGACCTGATCAAGTTCGGCTTGATTCCCGAGTTCATCGGCCGCCTGCCCACGGTCGCCAGCGTCACCAACCTGGACAAGCCGTCGCTGGTGCAGATCCTCACCGAGCCGCGCAACGCGCTGGTGAAGCAGTACAAGCGGTTGTTCGAGATGGACAACGTGGAGCTGGAGTTCACCAAGACCGCGTTGGAGGCCATCGCCGACCAGGCGATCCTGCGGGGCACGGGTGCCCGCGGGCTGCGCGCGATCCTGGAGGAGGTCCTGCTGCCGGTGATGTACGACATCCCGAGCCGTTCGGACGTGGCCAAGGTCGTGATTACCGAGCAGACGGTGCGCGAGAACGTCAACCCGACGATCGTTGCCCGCCAGGCCACTCGTCGCGAGCGCCGCGAGAAGTCCGCCTGAGGTCAGCTGGGGAGCGGCAGGAACCCGGCGGTTTCGCAGTCGGTCGTGCGGTAACGTGCTGCGCGGGCCCGCGCGTCGCGAGCGCGTTCAGCGGCTGACGAGTCGGTGCGAAGGGTGCCGACGGCGGTGCCCTTCGGGCTGCTCCTCGGGTGGGCGCCCGCCCGTAGCTTGATTATGACCGGATCGGTGGGTACCGGTCGCGGCCAGCGGATCCATCGGGGTTAGATGATCATTGGGTGCGACCAGACCAACGTTTCTCCGGGAGCGGTGCCATGAGCGAGATGCATGTCCTGCTGGTTCACGGAATGAGCGGTTCCGGCCCTTGGCATTGGCAGCAGTGGCTCGCCGGTCAGCTCCGGGAACAGGGCGTCCAGGTAGACCTGCCGGCCCTGCCCGACCCCGGTCGGCCGATGCTCGAGAACTGGCTGCCGGTGCTGCGGGAGCGGCTGGAGGCAGTGCCACCGGAAGCCGAACTGGTCGTCGCGGCCCATTCCTGCGGGGTGGCGCTGTGGCTGCACCACGCGGCGACGATCGCCGGGCGGTCCCGGCGCGCGGACCGGGTCCTGCTCGTGTCCCCGCCGGCCCGGGACTGGCAGCACCCCGACGCCCAGGGCATCACGCCTTATCCGACGGACGCCTCGGCGCTGCGCCGGGCCGCCGGGATCACCCGCCTCGTGGTCGGCACCGGCGACCCCTACCTGTCGATGTACCAGGCGCATGCGTTGGCCGAGGACCTGCAGGTCGAGATGGACGTCATCCTCGACGGCGAGCACCTCAACACCGACGCCGGCTACGGTCCGTGGCCGGCGGTGCTGCGCTGGTCCCTGTACGACACGGTTCCGCTCAACGACCGCTTCGACACGGACACCTACACCGCGGGCGCGTCCCAGGAACGCCTACGCCTGGTGTGAGCCCTTCACCTGTCGCTTGAGCGGGCGAGCTGGGTGCCGACGAAGTCGACGAGTTCCGGCAGCGCCTTGCGGTAGTAGCGGCTGTTGTGGCCGCCTGGGGTGGTCGAGGCGTACTCGGGCTGGGCGGCGTCGATGAAGCGGCGGGTGCCGTCGATGAAGCGGTCCTCGGTGCCGCACCACACGCCTAGCGGGAGGTCGCCGAGCGCGCCGATGTGGCGGAGCGGGTCCATCTCGGCCCACTCCGCCTCGTTTGCGAAGGCCCGCCGCTTGCTCATCTCCAGCCAGCTGGTGATCAGCGCCGGGGAGACCACGGCGGCGGCCGACAGCGGGTCGCCCTGCTCGCGGCGGCGGCGGGCGTAGAGCAGCGCGCCGAAGCCGCCCATCGAGATGCCGGCGGCCGCGAATGGTCGGCCGCCTTCGCCGCCGAGGCCGCGTTCGGCGAGCCAGCGTGGCACTTCGTCGAGCAACATCCACATCGGATCATCGCCGGGCCACCGGTGCCAGTAGCTGTTCCCGCCGCCGTCCACGGCGAGGAACGCGAACGGCGGGATGCGGCCGGCCGCGACCGAGTCGGACAGCCAGTTCGGTAGCCCGCCCGCCGACTTGCGCGCGTCGCCGAACCGGCCGTGCAGCATCAGGCAGACCGGAAGTCCTTCGCGCGCAACGCCTTTCGGGTACATCGTGACGAGGTGGACGGGGCAGTTGCGGGCCTGCGAGTACACCTGCTCCATGAAGACGTTCGACGCGTCGGCCAGCTGCACCGCCGGGCGCGAGTCGAGGTCGGCGGTCAGCCCGATGCCCAGCGCGCCGAGCCCGGCGACACCGGAGGCGAGGACGCTGCGCCGACTCAGCATGCGGCCGCGCGATTCACCGTCGCCCATGCGCCCTCCCGTTTGGCCGTTCCGCTTTCATCGTGCCAACGGCATGTCCCGCCACCAACAGGATGGGGCGTAATCAGGCGATGTCCTTCGTCACGATGCGCTCGGCTCCGGTGTAGACGTTCATGGACCGGCCGCGGAGGAACCCGATCAACGTCATGCCCTGCTCCGCCGCGAGGTCCGCGGCCAGCGACGACGGCGCGGACACCGCAGCGAGCGCGGGCACCCCGGCCATCGCGGCCTTCTGCACGAGTTCGAACGAAGCCCGGCCGGACACCATCAGCACGCATCCGGTCAACGGCACCCGGTCCGCCAGCAGGGCCCAGCCCAGGACCTTGTCGACCGCGTTGTGCCTGCCGACGTCCTCGCGCACCACGAGCACCTCGCCGTCGGAATCGAACAGGCCTGCCGCGTGCAGCCCCCCGGTGGTGTCGAAGACGCGCTGGGCGGCCCGCAACCGGTCGGGGAGCTCGATGAGGGTGGCGGGTGCCAGCCTCAGCGGGTCGTCGGCGGGGGAGTGGCGGGTGCTCAGCCGGACCGAGTCCAGCGCGGCCTTGCCGCACACCCCGCAGGACGAGGTGGTGTAGAAGTTGCGCGTCACAGAGGCGTCCGGCGGCTGCACGCCGGGCGCGAGCAGGATGTCGAGCACGTTGTAGGTGTTGCGGCCGTCCGGGCCGGGGCTGTCGCAGAAGCGGGCCGTGGACAGCTGGTCCTTGTCGTGGATTACGCCCTCGGTCAGCAGGAGAGAGCGGGGTGCCGTTGACCCGGATCTCCAGCGGCTCCTCGGCGACCAGGGTGTCGGGCCTGGTCCGGGTGCCGTCGGCGGCGATCTTCAGCACCGGTCGTCGCATGGTGACGCGTCCCATCAGGCCCTCCCTACCAGGCTGCGTCGGCGAAACGCGCTTCATCGGATGACTTGCACACAGTATGCTCAGCCGCGCTGTGATCAACGCCGCATCGGGGAGGTTTCATGGTCGCAGACCTGCTCGCTCCCGCCCGAATCGTCGCACCCGCTGGCTGGAACCGGTGGCTGGTTCCGCCCGCCGCCCTCGCCGTGCACCTGTCCATCGGGCAGGTCTACGCCTGGAGTGTCTTCAAACCGCCGCTGGAAGGAGCCCTCGGCCTGTCCGGGACGCTGAGCGCGCTCCCGTTCCAGCTGGGCATCGTAATGCTCGGGCTGTCCGCCGCGCTGGGCGGGACGCTGGTGGAGCGCCGCGGCCCGCGGTGGGCCATGACGGTGTCCACCACCTGCTTCTCGCTGGGATTCCTGCTGTGGTGGTGTTCGGGTACGGGTTCGTCGGCGGGATCGGGCTGGGCATCGGCTACATCTCGCCGGTGTCGACGCTGATCAAGTGGTTCCCGGACCGGCCGGGCATGGCGACCGGCATCGCCATCATGGGCTTCGGCGGGGGCGCGCTGATCGCCTCGCCGTGGTCGACCCAGATGCTGGAGGCATTCGGCACCGGTCGGTCCGGGATCGCGCTGACCTTCCTGGTGCACGGGCTGGTCTACGGCGTGTTCATGTCGCTGGGCGTGGCGCTGGTGCGGGTGCCGCCGCAGGACTGGCGCCCCGCAGCGGCGCCGAAGCAGGTGGCCCGCCCGCTGATCACCACGGCGAACGTGGCGGCCCGCAACGCGGTGCGCACGCCGCAGTTCTGGCTGCTGTGGGTGGTCCTGTGCTGCAACGTCACGGCCGGGATCGGCATCCTGGAGAAAGCATCGCCGATGATCGTCGGTTTCTTCGCGGAGAGCTCGACACCCGTCGCGACCGGCGCCGCGGCCGGGTTCGTCGCGCTGCTTTCGCTGACCAACATGGCCGGGCGCTTCATCTGGTCGTCCACATCGGACATCTTCGGGCGCAAGAACATCTACCGGTTCTACCTCGGCGGCGGGGTGCTGCTGTACCTGGCCATCATGTTGTTCGGGGCGACCGGGGTCCCGGTCTTCGTGCTGTGCGCGATGCTGATCCTGTCGTTCTACGGCGGCGGCTTCGCGACGATCCCCGCCTACCTGAAGGACCTGTTCGGCAGCTACGAGGTGGGCGCCATCCACGGGCGGCTGCTCACCGCGTGGTCGGTGGCCGGCGTGTTGGGGCCGCTGATCGTCAACGCGATCGCCGATGTCCGCAAGGCGGCCGGTGCCATCGGGCCGGACCTGTACACGACGTCGCTGTACATCATGATCGGCCTGCTCGTCGTGGGATTCGTGGCCAACGAACTGGTGCGGCCGGTCAACCCCAGGTTCCACGAACCGGCCACGGGAGGTGCGCGATGAACCGCCGGGGACTGCTCCTCTTCGCGTGGGCGTGGGTCGGCGTGCCCTTCGCCTACGGCGGGTACGAACTCGTCCAGAAGGTCACCCAGCTCTTCACCGGCTGACCGCGGCGTCGGTTCAGCGCGGGAACCGGTCGATGAGCGTTTCCAACCGCTTCTTGCGTTGCGGTGTGGGAGCGGAACCTCAGCGGCCTTCACAAGTCCGGGATCCTGGACTTGTGTGATGAAACAGGCTCATTGAAATTGCGGACCGGTCGGTTCGGCTGGACCGTTTCAGCCCGTTCAGCACCCGGTGGGTGGTTGGTGGCGCTAACGTCGGTCGCGCACCCCGCACAGTTAGGAATGCGATGGCCACCAGCACCCCGCTCGATCGGCAGAACCTGGGCTTCGCGGAAGCGCCGGAGCCGATCACCGAACCGATCACCAAGTTCGGCGGCCAGCCAGTTTGGCTGGCCGATCCGACCTGGCCGCTGTCGGCGAGCACCGGCCGGCCGATGCGGTTCATCGGTCAGATCCGCCTGCCGGGCGAGGAGGTCCGGCTCGGATACCTGTTCATGACCGAAGACGATCCCGGCGCATTCGTCGATGGCACCTACGACCCGGCCGGCGGTGAGAACGCCTTCTTCGCCCAGCCCGGCGAACCGGCGGACTTCTACCAGGTGGCCAGCATCCGCCGCGGCCCCACGTTCGGCCTGGACCACCGAGCGGAACTCACCCCGCACGACCCCGACGCCGCCACCGACGACGACAACGACCTGCTGCGCAGCCACCTCTGGGGCGAACCGGGCTGGCTGCAGGGCGAGGAGTGGCCGGACGAACCCGGCACCTGGCGGTTCGTGGCGCAGCTGGACAGCGCGGACGAACCGTTCGACATGAACCTGGGCGACGCGGGTGTCGCCTACGCCTTCCTCGACGAGAAAACCGGCCAAGGCCGCTTCCTGTGGCAATGCGGCTGACGCTGATCAGGGCCCGTGAGTGCTCTTGGGTGCGGTAGCCCGAAAGCACTCACGGGCACGTCAGGCCCGTTCCATGCGGATGATGACAGCCTTGGAGACCGGTGTGTTGGATTTCTCCGCCACCGAGTTCAGCGGGACCAGGGGGTTGGCCTCCGGATAGTAGGCGGCCGCGCAACCCTTGGCCGTCGGGTAGGCGACGATCCGGAAGCGGTCCGCGCGGCGCTCTTCGAGCGAGCCGTCCGCCGCCGTCCACTCCGAGATCACGTTCACCTGATCTCCCGCCGCGAAGCCGAGTTCCGTGATGTCCTCGGGGTTGACCAGCACCACGCGGCGGCCGTCCGCCACGCCACGGTAGCGGTCCGACAGGCCGTAGATCGTGGTGTTGTACTGGTCGTGGCTGCGGAGCGTCTGCAGCAGCAGGCGCCCGGCGGGCACCCGGATCGGCTCCGGGACGTTAACCGTGAAGTTCGCCTTGCCCGTCGCAGTCGGGAAGGTGCGGCTGTCGCGCGGCGGGTGCGGGAGCACGAAACCGTCCGGTTCGCGGACCCGGCGGTTGTAGTCCGCGCAGCCGGGCACCACCTGCGCTATGTGGTCGCGGATCACGTCGTAGTCGAGCTCGAAGGACTCCCAGCGCACCGGGTGGTCCGGGCCGAGCAACTCGCGGGCCAGCCGGCAGATGATCGCGACCTCGGAGAGCAGGTGCTCGGATGCCGGGGCGAGCCGTCCGCGCGAGGCGTGCACCACCGACATCGAGTCCTCGACTGTCACGAACTGCTCCCCGCCGCCCTGCACGTCGCGTTCCGTGCGGCCGAGCGCGGGCAGGATCAGCGCGGTCCGGCCCGGGGTCGCGTGCGAGCGGTTGAGCTTCGTGGACACCTGGACCGTCAGCTCGCAACCGCGCAGCGCCTGCGCGGTGGCGTCGGTGTCCGGCGTCGCGGACACGAAGTTCCCGCCCATCCCCAGGAACGCCTTGACCCGGCCGGACTGCATGGCCCGGATGGTGTCCACTGTGTCCAGACCGTGGTGGCGCGGCACCGGCACCCCGAACTCGCGCTCCAAGGCGTCCAGGAACTTCTCCGGCATCTTCTCCCAGATGCCCATCGTCCGGTCGCCTTGCACGTTCGAGTGGCCGCGGACCGGGCACACCCCGGCGCCAGGCTTGCCGATCATCCCGCGTAGCAACAGCAGGTTGACCACCTCGCGGATGGTTGCGACGCCCTGCTTGTGCTGGGTCAGCCCCATCGCCCAGCACGCCACCGTGCGCTGCGACGAGATCAGCATCTCCGCGATCCGCTCGATCTGCTCGCGGGCCAGCCCGGTGGCCTCGGCGGTGGCCTCCCAGTCGACGTCGGTGGACTGGGCGGCGAACTCGTCGAAGCCGTGCGTGTAGGTGTCGACGAAGTCCTGGTCCACCGCCCCCGCCTTGATCACCAGCGCGTTGATGGCCTTGAACAGCGCCAGGTCGCCGCCGATGCGGATCTGCGCGAACTCGTCGGCCAGCTGGGTGCCGTCGCCGACCACGCCGCGCACGTTCTGCGGGTTCTTGAACCGCATCAGGCCGGTCTCCGGCAGCGGGTTGACCGCGATGATCCGCCCGCCGCGCCGCTTGACCTTCTCCAGCGAGGACAGCATCCGCGGGTGGTTGGTGCCCGGGTTCTGGCCCACCACCAGCACCAGGTCCGCGTGCTCCACATCGGACAGCGACACCGAGCCCTTGCCGATGCCGATGGTCTCGGTCAACGCCGACCCCGACGACTCGTGGCACATGTTCGAGCAGTCCGGCAGGTTGTTCGTGCCGAAGCTGCGCACCAGCAACTGGTAGAGGAACGCCGCCTCGTTGCTGGTGCGGCCCGAGGTGTAGAACGCGGCCTCGTCGGGCGAAGCCAGCCCGCGCAGGTTCGTCGCGATCACCTCGAACGCCTCGCCCCAGTCGATCGGGCGGTAGTGGCTGTCGCCGTCGCGCAGGATCATCGGCTGCGTCAGCCGACCCTGCTGGCCCAGCCAGTAGTCGGTCTTGCCGGCCAGCTCGGCGACCGGGTGGCGGGCGAAGAACTCCGGCCCGACCCGCCGCGTCGTCGCCTCCTCGGCCACGGCCTTCGCGCCGTTCTCGCAGAATTCCGCGATCTTGCGCTTGTCGCCCTCGGCCTCGCGCGGGTCCGGCCACGCGCAGCCCGGGCAGTCGAAGCCCGCGCGCTGGTTCAGCAGCGGCAACGTCCGGACGGTCCGGGCTAGGCCCATCTGCTCCCAACTGCGCTGCAGCGAGACCAGCACGCCCTTCACACCCGCCGCGGCGTGGCCGGGCTGACCGACTCGGAGGGCGTTCTCGTCGATGTCCTGTTCTGGGGCTCCACGCGACATGGCAATAGCGTGCGACACCGCTCACAGACCGGCATCGCCGAGGTGTCGGGATTCACAACGGTGCTGGTCGCGGCGCAGCCCAATGCCCGGAAAACGCGCTGAACAGGCACTCGTAGAATTCGGTGCGTGACACAGACCCATGCCGCCCAGCCCCGTGAACTTCCGTCGACCTGGAATCCGGCCGACGTAGAGGCCGAGCTGTACGAGCGCTGGGTAGCTGCGGGGTACTTCGTCGCCGACGCCAACAGCGACAAGCCGCCGTTCTCGATCGTCATCCCGCCGCCGAACGTCACCGGCAGCCTGCACATCGGGCACGCCTTCGAACACACCCTGATGGACATCCTCACCCGGCGCAGCCGGATGCAGGGCTACGAGGCGCTGTGGCTGCCCGGCATGGACCACGCGAGCATCGCGGTGCAGGCACTGGTCGAGCGCCAGCTCCGCGACGAGGGCATCGACCACCGCGACCTGGGCCGCGAGGCGTTCCTGGAGCGCGTGTGGCAGTGGAAGGAGAAGCACGGCGGGGCGATCTTGTCCCAGATGCGCCGACTCGGGGACAGCGTGGACTGGACCCGCGAGCGCTTCACAATGGACGCCGGGCTGTCCCGCGCGGTGCAGACGATCTTCAAGAAGCTCTACGACGACGGCCTGGTCTACCGGGCGGAGCGCCTGGTCAACTGGTCGCCGGAGATGCGCTCGGCGATCAGCGACATCGAGGTGGAGCACAAGGAGGTCGAGGGCGAGCTCGTCTCCATGCGGTACGGCGACGGCGATGGCTCGATTGTGGTCGCCACCACCCGGATCGAGACGATGCTCGGCGACACCGCCGTCGCGGTGCACCCCGACGACGAGCGTTACAAGCACCTCGTCGGCACCGAGATCGAGCTCCCGCTGACCGGTCGCAAGATCCCGGTCGTCGCCGACGAGCACGTTGACCCGGAGTTCGGCACCGGTGCCGTCAAGGTCACCCCGGCGCACGACCCGAACGACTTCGAGATCGGCAAGCGGCACGACCTGCCGATGTTGACGATCATGGACGAGCAGGGCCGGATCGCCCACACCAGCACGCAGTTCGACGGCATGGACCGCTTCGAGGCCCGCGCCGCCGTCCGCGAGGCGCTGCGCGAGCAGGGCCGCATCGTCGCGGAGAAGCGCCCGTACCTGCACAGCGTCGGACACAGCTCGCGGTCGAAGGAGCCGATCGAGCCGCGGCTGTCGCTGCAGTGGTTCGTCAAGGTCGGCCCGCTGGCCAAAGCCGCCGGCGACGCGGTGCGCGACGGCCGGGTCGCGGTGCACCCGCCGGAGATGACCAAGCGCTACTTCGACTGGGTCGACAACTTGCACGACTGGGCCATCTCGCGGCAGCTCTGGTGGGGCCACCGCATCCCGATCTGGTACGGGCCGAACGGCGAGGTCGTCTGCGTCGGACCGGACGAGGAGCCGCCGAACGGCGAGGGCTGGCACCAGGACGAGGACGTGCTGGACACCTGGTTCTCCTCGGGCCTGTGGCCGTTCTCCACGATGGGGTGGCCGGTGGACACCGCGGACCTGCGGAAGTTCTACCCGACCAGCGTCCTGGTCACGGGCTACGACATCTTGTTCTTCTGGGTCGCCCGGATGATGATGTTCGGTCTCTACGCGATGGACGGCGTGGAGCCGTTCAAGGTTATCGCGCTGCACGGCATGGTCCGCGACGCGCACGGCAAGAAGATGTCTAAGTCCGCGGGAAACACCGTCGACCCGCTGGTGTGGATGGACAACTACGGCACCGACGCGCTGCGGTTCACCTTGGCGCGCGGCGCGAACCCCGGCACCGACTCGCCGATCAGCGAGGAATGGGTGGCGGCGTCCCGCAGCTTCTGCACGAAGCTGTTCAACGCCACCAAGTTCGCGATGATGAACGGCGCACGGGTGCCGGAGCGGCTGGCCGACCGCGGCGAACTCACCGACGCGGACCGGTGGATCCTGGACCGGGCCGACCAGTTGGTGTCCGATGTGGACGAACTGCTGGAGGACTTCCAGTTCGCCAAGGCCACCGAGGCGCTCTACCACTTCACCTGGGACGAGTTCTGCGACTGGTACCTGGAGCTGTCCAAGGTCCAGCTGGACGCTTCTGGAGCTGGCGTGGGCGATAATTCTTCGCCTGCCCAGGACCAGCGACCGGGTGCGGATGTCCCGCAGGACGCCGCCGAGCGGGCGGAGCGCACCCGCGAGGTGCTCGGGTACGTGCTCGACGTGCTGCTGAGGCTGCTGCATCCGACCATCCCGTTCATCACCGAGACACTGTGGACCGCGTTGACCGGCCGCGAGTCCGTGGTTATCGCGGACTGGCCGGAGGTGTCCGGGGCGGCTGCCGACGAGGCGGCCGCGGTGCGGATCGCCGCGGCGCAGAAGCTGATCACCGAGATCCGGCGGTTCCGGTCCGACCAGGGCCTAAAGCCGGGTCAGCGGGTGGCGGCCAAGCTCGGCGGCGTCGTGGAGCGGGGTCTGGCCGACCACGTGCCCGCGGTGCGGGTGCTGGCCCGGGTCACCGAGCCGGCCGACGGGTTCACCTCGTCGGCGTCCATCGAGGTCGGGTTGAGCGGCGGCAACGTGTCGGTGGAGCTGGACCTCTCCGGCGCCGTTGACGTGGTCGCCGAGCGCAAGCGGCTGGCCAAGGACCTGGCCGCGGCGGAGAAGGAACTCGTGGGCACCGACAAGAAGTTGAACAACGAGGCGTTCCTGGCCAAGGCCCCGGCCGACGTGGTGGACAAGATCAAGGCGCGCCGCGAAACGGCGCAGGCCGACATCGCCCGCATCAACGCGCGCTTGGCCGCGCTGCCGGAGGCCTGATCGGTCAGGAGAGTGGCGGACGGCGATTTCGCGCGAAATCGCCGCTCCTCCCCATTTCTCGGCGCAGATTCAGCCCCCTTGCGCGGTCATGACTTCCGCCAGTAGCCGCAGAACATGATGTGGTCCTTCGGCAGGCCGTTTCGGATCCAGTGCCGACGCAGCGAGGCGGCCAGGTTGGATTCGCCCACCACCCAGCCGTAGGTCGGCGAGGTGGCCGTCGGCAGCGCCTGGGCGGCCGCGAGCGCCGCCCGCCCGGGGGTGGATTCCGGATGGTCCCGCACGACCCACCGCACCTCGACGCCGGCGGGCGCGTCCAACGGCTGCAGGTCGGCTTCGGACGGGACCTCGATCAACGCGAGGCCGCGGGTTTCCGGAGCCAGTGCGGCCAGCACGCCCGCCGCGGCCGGAAGTCCTGTCTCGTCCACCACCAGCAGCACGTGTTCCACACCCCGCGGCGGGTTGAATCGGATGCCCTCGTCGAGGATCGCCACGGCGTCGCCCTCTTCGCAGGTCTGCGCCCACGTCGCGGCCGGGCCTGCCGTGCCGTTCTTCGCGGAGCCGTGCAGCACGAAGTCCACGTCGATCTCGGGCCCGTCGGGGCCGACGGGCCGGTAGGCGCGCACCGAGTAATTGCGCAGCACCGGGCGGGAGATCTTCGCGGTGGTCAGGAACTTGGCGTAGGAGACCGCGTTGAGTTTGTCCGGCAGCCGGGACAGCGAGTCCTCCGAGACCGGGATGAACAGGCGGAACCACTGGTCGAAGCCCATGTACCGGAACTCCTCGACGTCCCCGCGTCCCAGGGTGATCCGGGCGAAGTGCGGCGATATCCGCTCCCGGCGGAGCACCCGCAGGGTGAGCAGCTCGCTGTGCTCCGGCTTGATCCTCCGCGTCGCCAGGTTGGTGCGTGCCACGCTCAACACCTCCATTAATTAGCCACGCCTAACCTAAGTAAGGCTCACAATAAAGCACGCTGCCCTCGGAACTGGGCCGCCGTTCGTCGATCTCGCCCCGCCGGACCGCTCGACCACCGCCGCCGAGCGGGTCTTCGGCGGCCCGCCCGACGTCGAGACGTAGACTGACCTCGACATTCGTCGTGCCCAGTCGAGAAATCGCAGGGGAGTGAGCACTTGTCCGGCACCGATCCCGCCGCGCTGCAGGAGCTGCGCGTGGTGGAGGCCGAGCTCAACGAACGCTGGCCGGAAACCAAGATCGAACCGTCGCTCGACCGGATCAGGGCGCTCACCGAGCTGCTCGCCGACCCGCAGCACAGCTATCCGGTCGTGCACATAGCCGGCACCAACGGCAAGTCGTCGACCTCGCGCATCACGGACGCGCTGCTGAGCGGCCTCGGGCTGCGCACCGGCCGCTACACCAGCCCGCACCTGCAGCTGGCCACCGAGCGCATCAGCATCGACGGCGCGCCGATCAGCCCCGAGGGCTATGTCGAGGCGTACCGGGACGTCGCCCCGTACGTGTCGATCGTGGACTCGCGCAGCGACGTCCGGATGAGCAAGTTCGAGGTGCTCACCGGCATGGCGTTCGCGGCCTTCGCCGACGCCCCGGTGGAAGCCGCGGTCATCGAGGTCGGGCTGGGCGGCAGCTGGGACGCGACCAACGTCGCCGACGCGAAGATCGCGGTCGTCTGCCCGGTCGCGCTGGACCACGCCGATTACCTCGGCACCGACCTGGCCGGGATCGCCAAGGAGAAGGCCGGGATCATCAAGCCCGGTTCCATCGCCGTCGTGGCGGCGCAGCCCTCCGAGGCGCAGAAGGTGATCATGGAGCGGGTCGCCGAGGTGGACGCGACCGTGGCCCGCGAAGGCCAGGAGTTCGGGGTGCTGTCCCGGACCGTCGCGGTGGGCGGCCAACTGCTCCGGCTGCAAGGCCTGGGCGGCGTGTACGACGAGATCTTCCTGCCGCTGCACGGCGAACACCAGGCACGCAACGCCGCGCTCGCGCTAGCGGCCGTCGAGGCGTTCTTCGGTGCCGGTGCGGATCGGCAGCTCGACGTCGAGCGGGTCCGCGAAGCCTTCGCCAGCGTCGTCACCCCGGGACGCCTGGAGCGGGTCCGCGCGGCACCGACCGTGCTCGTCGACGCGGCCCACAACCCGCACGGCGCTCGCGCCCTCGCCGACGCGCTGAGCTCGGAGTTCTCCTTCCGCCGACTGGTCGCCGTGGTCGGTGTGCTCGTCGACAAGGACGCGCGCGGCATCCTGGCCGAACTGGAGCCGGTGGTCGAGGAGATCGTGCTGACCAAGAACTCCTCGCCCCGCGCGATGGATCCCGACGAACTCGCGGGCGTGGCCAAGGACATCTTCGGCTCAGACCGGATCGTGGTGGAACCCCGGCTGGACAACGCGGTCGAGACCGCGATCGAGCTGGCCGAGGAGACCGAGGACCCGGGCGAGTCGGTCTCCGGCGGCGGCGTGGTGATCACCGGGTCCGTGGTGACCGCAGGCGAGGCGCGCGCCCTGTTCGGCAAGGAGCCGGCATGATCGATCCGCAAGACACGGGAGCCGTCGTGACCGATCAGTCGAAACCCGAACCCGAAAAGGGCCTGCCCGTGGCGCCGACCGGCGTGCGCGACCCGTGGAAGGGCCTGCGCGGGATCATGGCGGGCACGCTGGTGCTGGAGTTCATCACCTTCATGCTCGCGCTGCCGGTGGTCGGGAAGCTCGGCGGTGGTGTCTCCAGCATCGGCTTCGTTGTCGTCACGGTGCTTTCGGTGCTGATGCTGGCGGCCGCTTTCGTACAGCGCCGCCCCTGGGGCCTCGGCGTCGCGCTCGCGCTGCAGGGCGCGATGATTCTGTGCGCCTTCGTGCACCCGGCGGTCGGGATCATGGGCGCGGTCTTCGCTGCGGTGTGGGGCTACGTCCTGTACCTGCGCCGCGACGTCGCCCGTCGCATGCGGGAGGGGCAGCTCTACGACCAGCTCGGCCACCCGCCGGGCTACCCGCCGGAACAGGCCGACTGAACGTTGCGCGTCCCGTGCGCACGTTTCGGCGCCATAGCGCTGCCATAGCGCCGAAAAGTACTCGCGGGCAGCTAGCGGCGGAGAGCTTCGACGAGTGCCGAAGCGGCCGGGTGCCAGGGCCTGGCCAGCGGGCCGGTGAGGACGAGATTGCGGGTTACGCGTTGGCGCAAGGGGACCAGCACGAGCCTGGCGTCGAGCATCGGCTCGGCCAGGCCCGGCACCACCGAGATCCCCACACCGGCGCGGACCATGACGAACAACGTGCCGAGCTCGCGGATGCGGTGGGCGGGTTCGAGCCGGGCCCCGGCCTGGCGGTAGGCGTCGCGGACGTGCCGCTCGCAGCCGCCGCAGGACAGCAGGAACGGGTCGTCGTCGAGGTCGCGAAGGTCGACCTCCTGCTGGTCGGCCAGCGGGTGGTCGCGCGGTAGCAGCGCGTGGAAGCGGTCCTCGCCGATCGGCACCCCGTCGCCCGGCGGCGGATCCACGAGCACCGCGAGTTCGACGGTCGCCGAGGCCAGCCAGTCGGCGACCTCGTCGTCCTCGCCCTCGAAGACGCGGATCTTCAGCTGCGGGAACTCGTCCCGCCAGCGCGCCAGCAACTCGGGCAACAGCCCCTGGCAGACGGTCGGCGGTGCGGCCAGCCGGAGCGGGCCGGTCGGACGCCCGTCCCGCTGCTCCGCGAGCACGCGGATGGTGTCGGTCGCGGCTACGGCGGTTCGGGCGTGTTCGAGGATGGTTTCGCCGAACGCCGTCGGCCGGGGTTTCCCCTGGCGCACCAGCACCCGGCAGTCCAGCGACTTCTCGAGCGCGGCCACGGCGTGGGACACCGCGGACTGGCTGATCCGCAGCGCGTCGGCCGCCGCGCTGAACCCGCCCTCGTCCGCCACCGCGAGGAACGCGCGGAGCGGCGCGATGTTGATCGACATGAGGAACTCTCATCAATGAGTCAGATCTGCTTGTTTGACTCATGATGCCCCGTCTTGTGCGATGGCGGGAAACCGCCGGAGAACGGCGACGGCGACAGACAAGGTGGTGGCATGGCCGAGCGGTTGGTTGAGTCCGCTGAGCGCGGAACCGAACGGTGGTTACCGGGCTTCGTCCTGCTGTCCGCGATCTGGGGATCCAGCTTCGTGCTGATCAAGGTCGCAGTCGACGCCGGTGTCGCACCGGTCTGGGTGGCGCTGGCGCGCTGCCTCTTCGGCGCCTCGGCGCTGTGGCTGGTATGCGCCGCGCAGCGGGTTCCGGTGCCGCGCGATCCCCGAACCTGGGGGCACGCCGCAGCGGTGGCGTTTTTACTCAACGCCGTGCCGTTCACGCTCTTCGCCTACGGCGAGACGCAAGTCAGCTCGGTGCTGGCCGGGGTCTGGAACGCGACGACCCCGTTGACCACGCTCGTCTTCGTCCTCCTGCTCGTCCCGCAGGAGAAGCCGACCGCGCGCCGGATGGTGGGCCTGCTGATCGGCTTCGGCGGGGCGCTGGTGGTGCTCGGAGTGTGGCGCGGTGTCGGCGGCGGGGTGCTGGTCGGGAGCCTCGCCTGCCTGGCCGCGACCACCTGCTACGGCGCCGGATTCGCCTACACCAGGCGGTTCTTATCCGGCCGCGCCGAGTCGGCGACCGCGCTGACGGCCGTGCAACTCACCTGCGCCACGACCCAACTCGCGCTGGCGGCCACGGTCGTCGGGGCGGTGCCCGCGTGGCCTGGCGCGACGGCGTTCGGATCCCTGGTGCTGCTGGGCGCGGTGGGCACCGGCCTCGCGTTCCTGCTGAGGGTCGACCATCGCATCGACGGTCACGTACGTGACCCCGTTGTGGTCGACGGCGCTGGGCGCGGTCCTGCTCGCCGAACCGGTCGGCTGGAACACCCTGCTCGGCGGGGCCCTGGTGATCGCCGGAGTCCTCTTCGCCAGGGGAAGGCGCAGTTTCAATTGAAACCTTCCGCTGACGCCGAACCTGGGCGGATGAGCGCTAGCCAATATCGATGACGGCTCGACCGACGGTTTCGCCTCGCTTGAGCGCGTCATAGGCCTCTTGGACCTGTTCGAAGGGGTAGTGGCGGCTGATCGCGTCCTGGGGGCGGAGCAAGCCGCGGGCCACCAGGTCGAGCAGGACCGGCATGTCGCGCCGCGGCTTCGCGCCGTAGGAGCCCTTGATCTGCAGCTTCCGCCGGGCGATGGTGGCCAGGTCGAACTCCCCGGTGGTGCCCCTGGCGGCGATGCCGACGACCACGATCTGCCCGCCCTCGACGACCGAGTCCCGGGCGATGTTGAAGGTCGGCACCGCGCCCAGCGCCTCGAATGCGACGTCCACGCCGCGCCCGCCGGTCAGCTCGCGGATCGCCGCTGGTGCGTCGGCTTCTGCGGAGTTGACCGCGTGCGTCGCGCCGAGCTTCCGCGCCCCAGCCAGCTTCTTCTCGCTGATGTCCACCGCGATGATCACCGATGCGCCGAACACCGCTGCCAGCTGGATCAGCGCCGAACCGACGCCGCCCGCCGCGACCACCGCCACGGTGTCGCCCACGTGCACGTTCGCCGCGTGGCGCAGCGCGCCGTACGCGGTCATCGTCGAGCAGCCCACCGAAGCGACGTCGCGGAGCTCCACGCCGTCCGGCACGCGGTAGACCGACGTCGCGGGCGTGACGCAGCGTTCCGCCAGGCCGCCCATCGAGTACATCCAGACCGGCTCGCCGTCCGGCCGGAACAGCCGGGTCTCGTCGTCGTAGAGCCGCCCCTTGCCGCGGTTGAACTCGAAGAACCTCTGGCAGATCTCCTCGTTGCCGCGCGCGCACTGCTCGCACTGGCCGCACGGCATGATGAAGCTGGTCACCACCCGGTCGCCCACCTCGAAACCGCTGACGTTCGGCCCGACCTCGGCGATCACGCCAGCTACCTCGTGCCCGAGCACGGTCGGCGTCGGGAACGGCAGTTCGCCCTTGAGCACGTGCAGGTCCGTGTGGCAGGCGCCGCAGGAGCGCACGTCGATGGCGACCTCGCCGGCCTTCGGCCGGGGATCGGCGAGTTCCTCGATCCGCATCGGCCGGTTCGCGGCAGTGTGCACGGCGGCGCGCATCCGGACCTCCTTGTCAGACCGGCCAGTCGGTTTGCCCGTGAAGCTATCGCGCCGATCGGCCGCAGACCAGGTGTGAGCGCGAAAGTGCCGTCGGTGACCGGCGGCCGATCGGCACGAACTCTTCACCTTTGTGTCGACCAGCGGTGATCCGGAAGCTTCCTGCCCTGGATAGAACCAGCGGCATGAGTCCCGAACGCTTCCAGCTCAACCGGCGCGCCCTGCTACGCGGCGCCGCTGCCACCGGAATCGCTGCCACCGGCATGTTCCTCTCCGGCGCCCCCGCCTTCGCGCGCGGCGGTGGCCCGGTGCTGACCCACGGCGTCCAGCTCGGCGACCCGCGCCCTGACGGGGCCGTGGTGTGGACTCGCGCCGACCGGCCGTCGAGGATGTTCGTGGAGATCTCCCGGCACGCCGATTTCCGCGGCGCGCGGCGGATCCCCGGTCCGGTCCTGACCCCGGAGACGGACGGCACCGGCGAGCTGCGGGTGACCGGGTTGCCGCCGGGGGAGCAGGCCTACTACCGCGTTATCGCCGAGGATCTCGACGGGCGCGTCGAGAGCGAGACCCTGACCGGCACCTTCCGCACCGCCCCGCGCAACCGCCGGGACGTGCGCTTCCTGTGGTCCGGCGACGTCGTGGGGCAGGGCTGGGGCATCAACCCGGACCTCGGCGGTATGACGATCTACAACGCGATGGCCGCCCGGAACCCGGACTTCTTCCTGCACAGCGGCGACACGGTGTACTCCGACGGGCCGTTGAGGGAGTCCGTCACGCTGCCCGACGGCCGGGTGTGGCGCAACGTCGTGACCCCGGAGAAGTCCAAGGTCGCCGAGACCCTGGCCGAATACCGCGGGCAGTTCGCCTACAACCTGCTGGACGAGAACGTGCGCCGCTTCGCCTCGCAGGTCCCGCAGCTCGTGCAGTGGGACGACCACGAGGTCACCAACAACTGGTACCCGGGCGAGATCCTGGACCTCGCCCAGTACACCGAGAAGCGGGTCGACGTGCTCGCCGAGCGCGCCTTCCAGGCCTTCCACGAGTGGCAGCCGGTCCGGCGCCAGGACGCGGTGGACGGCCGCGTGTACCGGAAGGTCTCGCACGGCCCGCTGCTGGACGTCTTCGTGCTCGACATGCGCAGCTACCGCGACCCGAACTCGGCGGGCACCACGCCGGAGCGGATCCTCGGCGACCGCCAGGCGCGTTGGCTCGTCGACGAGCTCAGCCGGTCGCGGGCGACCTGGAAGGTGATCGCCTCGGACATGCCGATCGGCATCGTCGTGCCCGACGGCGACAAGATCGAGGCGGTCGCGAACGGGCTGCCGGGGGCACCCAACGGGCGCGAGGCCGAGCTGGCGTGGGTGCTGCAGGAGATCAGCCGCCGGTCGGTGCGCAACACCGTCTGGCTGACGGCCGACGTGCACTACACGGCCGCGATCCACTACTCGCCGGAGCGCGCGGCGTTCGCCGGGTTCGACCCGTTCTGGGAGTTCGTCTCCGGCCCGCTGCACGCCGGCGCGTTCGGGCCGAACAAGCTCGACCCGACCTTCGGCCCGGACCAGGTGTTCGTCAACGCCCCGACCCGCCAGGGCGCCTCCCCGTGGGAGGGCTTCCAGCACTTCGGCGAGGTCAACATCGACGGCCGCACCGAGCAGCTGACCGTGGACCTCCGCGACCAGTCCGGCCGCTCGCTGTGGGCCAAGACGCTGGCGCCGAGGCGCTGACCAGCCACGATCGGGTTATTCCGTGGAAGTGGAAGTAGGAAAGGTCGTATTCTTACTTCTGTGAAGATGACGGAGAAGGGGCAGGTGACCATCCCGGTCGACCTTCGCCGCGAACTAGGACTGCGACCCGGAGATCAGATCGAGATCAGATTGGATGGAGACGCGCTGATCCTCACCCGCGGGCATTCGGTGCCCAGCCGTGGCCAGCGGATGGTCGATTTGCTGCGCGGCAGCGGGCACGGGGAGATGACGACCGACGAGATCATGGAGTTGACCCGTGGTGAATGAGGCGGGAGCCCGTCCGCCCGTCACCTTGGTCGACTCAAATATCTTCCTGGACCTGATCACCGAGGACCAGCAGTGGGCTCCTTGGTCGGAACGGAAGCTGAAGGAAGTCAGCGGTCAGGGACCCGTCGTGATCAACCCGATCGTCTATTCCGAGGTCTCGGTCGGTTACTCGACCTTGGGCGAGCTCGACGCTGTGCTGCCGGACGACCTCTACCACCGCGCGCCACTGCCGTGGTCGGCTGCGTTCCTCGCGGCGAAGTGCTTCCAGGACTACCGGCGCCGAGGCGGGGAGAAACGGTCACCGCTGCCCGATTTCTACATCGGTGCGCACTCCGCGGTCAGCCGACTCCGCCTCCTGACCCGCGATGCGCGTCGGTACCGCGTGTACTTCCCGACGGTCGAGGTGATCGCGCCGGACTGAGGCAGGGCCGCCGCTCGCGGTGTCACCTGCATCGATACCCTGGCGGGCAAATCGGGCGCGGAGCGTGTTCGCACCCGGAGCCACCGGAAATGAAGGAGAGTCAACCGTGAGCGAGCGCACCCTGGTCCTGGTCAAGCCCGACGGTGTCGAGCGCGGCCTGGTCGGCGAGGTGATCAGCCGCATCGAGCGCAAGGGCCTGAAGCTGGTCGCGCTGGAGCTTAAGAACGTCGACCGCCAGCTCGCAGAGCAGCACTACGCCGAGCACGACGGGAAGCCGTTCTTCGGCAGCCTGATCGAGTTCATCACCTCCGGTCCGGTCGTGGCCGCGTGCGTCGAGGGCCCGCGCGCGATCTCGGCATTCCGCGGCACCGACCCGGTCGACAAGGCCGCGCCGGGCAGCATCCGCGGCGACTTCGGTCTAGAAGTCCAGTACAACCTCGTGCACGGCTCTGACTCCGTCGAGTCCGCCGAGCGCGAGCTCAAGCTGTGGTTCCCCGAGATCTGAGCACGTAACCGAAACCAGCGTCGCCGCCGACGGCGTCGTCACCGGTCCGCCACGGGTGGAAACCCCGCACCCGGACCTGGTGGACGCGTTGGCCGGTCTGTGGGGCCGCTTCACCGCCGCCGGTGGTGCGGCCGGCTTCAGCCCAACGGACCCGGTCGACCAGCTGCGCGCGGCGGCCGCCGCGCTCGTCGAGGACGCGCGGAACGAGACGGCGTATCTGATCACCATCGACCAGCAGAGCGTGCCGGTAGGGCTGGCGGTGCTAGCGTCAGGTCCGCAGGCACACAGGTGAACTTGCCTGGCTTGCGGTCGATCCCGCGTTCCAGGGCAAGGGATGGGGAAAGCGGCTGCTTGCCGAGGTCCTGGTGCGGGCCCGGGCGATCGGCCTGGAGAAGCTGGACCTGATCACCCGCAGCGGACACGACTTGGAGCGCTTCTAGGAAGCCAACGGCCGGGTCGAACGCGGCCGCTGGCCGGGCGCGGTCCGGGTCGCCACCGGTGCCGACCGCGACGAAATCTGGTTCGCCCGGGACGTCTGAACTCCGATTGAACTCCGGTGTTGCGCGATTTCAATGGAAAGTCCGATTTCCATTGAAATCGCCCCCGGTCCTCCTGACCGGGGCGGACCTCTACCCTGGTCGCGTGCGTGTTGAGTCCGTTTTCGACAGGTTGGAACCGCTGCTGCCGCGTGTCTCCAAACCCGTGCAATACGTGGGTGGGGAGCTCAACGCGACGGCGAAGGCGTGGGACGACGTCGCCATCCGGTGGTGCCTCATGTACCCCGACGCCTACGAGGTCGGCCTGCCCAACCAGGGTGTGCAGATCCTCTACGAGATCCTCAACGAGCAGCCGGACGTCCTGGCCGAACGCACCTACGCGGTATGGCCGGACCTCGAAGAGCTGATGCGAGCGCACGACATCCCGCAGTTCACCGTGGACAGCCACCGCCCGGTCGGCGCGTTCGACGTGCTGGGTCTCAGCTTCGCCACCGAACTCGGTTACACCAACCTGCTCAGCGCGCTCGACCTCGCGGGCATCCCGCTGCACGCGGTGGACCGCACCGACGACGACCCGATCGTGCTGGCCGGCGGGCACGCGGCGTTCAACCCGGAGCCGATCGCCGATTTCCTGGATGCCGCGGTGCTCGGCGACGGCGAGGAAGCCGTCCTGGAGATCACCGAGGCCCTCCGCCGCTGGAAGGCCGAAGGACAGCCGGGCGGCCGGGACGAGCTGCTGCTCCGGCTGGCCGAGTCCGGCGGCGTGTACGTGCCGAAGTTCTACGACGTCAGCTACCGCCCCGACGGGACGATCGACGAAGTCGTGCCCAACCGCGACCGGGTGCCGTACCGGGTCTTCAAGCGCACCACCCTGGAGCTCGACGACTGGCCGTACCCTAAGAAACCGCTGGTCCCGCTGGCCGAGAGCGTGCATGAGCGGATGAGCGTGGAGATCTTCCGTGGCTGCACCCGGGGCTGCCGGTTCTGCCAGGCCGGGATGATCACCCGACCGGTGCGGGAGCGGTCCATCGAGGGCATCGGCGAGATGGTGCAGCGCGGGCTGGCAGCCACCGGCTTCGAAGAGGTCGGCCTGCTGTCGCTGAGCTCGGCCGACCACTCCGAGATCGCCGAGATCACCAAGGGGCTGGCGGACCGCTACGAGGGCACGAACACCGGGCTGTCGCTGCCGTCGACCCGGGTGGACGCCTTCAACATCGACCTGGCCAACGAGCTATCCCGCAACGGCCGTCGCTCTGGCCTCACCTTCGCGCCCGAGGGCGGCAGCGAGCGGATCCGCCGGGTGATCAACAAAATGGTGTCGGAGGAGGACCTGATCCGCACCGTCTCCGCCGCGTTCGCCAACGGCTGGCGGCAGGTCAAGCTGTACTTCATGTGCGGCCTGCCGACCGAGACCGACGAGGACGTGCTGCAGATCGCCGAGATGGCCAAGGAGGTCATCCGGGCCGGGCGTGAGGTTTCGGGCCGCAAGGACATCCGCTGCACGATCTCGATCGGCGGGTTCGTGCCCAAGCCGCACACCCCGTTCCAGTGGGCCGGGCAGACCGACCCCGACACCATCGACGACCGGCTGCGCAAGCTGCGCCAGGCGATCAACGCCGACCGCAGCCTGGGCCGGAACATCGGCATGCGCTACCACGACGGCAAACCGTCCACGGTCGAAGGCCTGCTCTCGCGCGGCGACCGCCGCCTCGGCCGGGTCATCGAGCGGGTGTGGCGCGAGGGCGGCCGGTTCGACGGCTGGAACGAATACTTCTCGTTCGAGCGCTGGATGTCCTGCGCCGCCGCCGAGCTCGGGCAGTTAGGCGTGGACGTGGACTGGTTCACCACTCGGGAACGCGGCGAGCACGAGGTGCTGCCGTGGGACCACCTCGACTCCGGGCTGGACAAGGAGTGGTTGTGGGCCGACTGGCAGGACGCGCTGGACGCCCGCGAGCAGGACGACTGCCGGTGGACGCCGTGCTTCGACTGCGGCGTGTGCCCGACGATGGGCACCGACATCGAGGTCGGCCCGACCGGGCGAAAACTGCTGCCGATCTCCCCGGTCGGCCAGGGCTCCCCGGTGCGCAACCCGGCCTTCAACGGCGGCTGACAATTCGGACCAGATCGGTTTCCGCTGTTCAGATATTGCTGGACGGCTGCGCCTCGGCGGAGCCGAGGATGTGCGCCCGAGCAACCGGAGCCCGTGAGCCGAGCTGTCGGTGCAGGGGTGGTCGTCGGGGTACGGTCCTGCGAAACATGACCCGCAGGTGTTGTCACACTGCGGGTTAGCACGCAAGCATCGACATCGGAGCGGTCGACGGCGACCGCCGATGACGATCATTGGTCGGGGAGGGAATCCTGAGTCGGCGAGATCACCCCAATCCCTCGGCGCCACCGGTGCAGAAGCTGCGGCTGCGCTACGCCAAACGTGGGCGGCTGCGGTTCACCTCACACCGGGACGTCGCGCGTGCCTTCGAACGCGCGCTGCGGAGGGCCGGGGTACCTATGGCGTATTCCCAGGGCTTCAGCCCGCACCCGAAGGTGTCCTGGGCGGGCGCGGTGCCTACCGGCGTGTCCAGCATGGCCGAGTACGTCGAGGTCCAACTCGTCGAACGGCTCGACCCGGAGGTGCTGCGCGACGAGCTCAACGCCGCGCTGCCCGACGGGATCGACGTGCTGGACGCGGCGGACGCCGAGCCCGGTGCGCTCGCCGACCGGCTGCAGGTCAGCCGGTGGCGGATCGATCTTCCCGGCACGGACGTCGCCGAACTGCGCGACGCCGTAACGGCGCTGATGGCGGCTGACACCGCGCTGGTGGAGCGGATGACCAAGGACGGCCGCCGCACCATCGACGCGCGCGCGGCGCTGGTCAGCGCGGAGGTCCCGGACGGTCCCCGGATCGTCGCGCAGAGTGAGCAAATTTCCGCGTCGACCGTCCAGGTGGACGATTGGCCGGAGGCGTCGGAACCGTATGGGATACTTGTAACGGTCGTGCGGCAGACAACACCGGTCGTACGACCCGACGACGTACTGAGCGCCCTGCGTGTCGTCGCTGGTCTGGCACCGTCGGCCGCCGCGAGCGCGACCCGGCTGGAGCAGGGTCGGCTCGACGACGGGGGAGGGATTGTCGACCCGTTGGCCCGGGCCTCAGGCGGCGACCGGATTCCGGCGGGAGGCCCCGCAGCGGGGTGACGGGCGGCGCGGACGTCGTCGACCCGCCGTGTGACTTCCCGGCCTGAAGGCCGGGGCGGAGGGACCACCAAGAATTGCCGTCGCCTGCGGGCGGCGGAGACCGAAGATCGCACATGCCTCTGTGCGGCCGCGTCCCCGGACGCGCCCGGGGGCGGAGGAGCTGGATGTTGAACATGGATACGCCCGCTGGAAGCACCAGCGGGCAATCGCCCACACCTACCCGAGAAGGGCAGGGCACGATCGAGCTGCCCGCCAAGCTCCGGGTGCACGCACTGGCCAAGCTGCTGGGCGCCAGCAGCCGGGAGATCATCACGACGCTGGAATCGATCGGTGAATCGGTCCGCAGCGCGCAGTCGAACATCACCCGCGACGTCGCCCTGCAGGTGGTGCAGGCCCTGCACCCCGAGCTGGTGGCGGAGTCGGACGGCCCGGCTGAGCCCGCGCAGGCCGAAACCAGGAGCGAGGCCGAACCGCAGTCCGCGGTCGAGCCCGCGGTGCCTGCTGCTGACTTCACTCCCGCCGGAGTCGAGTCGGCCGGCAAACACGCGCGCGGGTTGACGCCGCTCTTCGCCGCGCCGGAGGCGATGTTCCTGGCACCGCAGCCGCAGGAGTCGAGGCCCGTGTCGAAGGCCGAGCCGGAGCCGCAGGAGGCGCAGCCGGAGCCCCAGGCCGTTGCGGCCGAAGAGCCCGGGCAGGAAGCCGAGGCCGAGGACGAACCCGCTGGTCGCCGCCGTCGTAGGCGGGGCCGCCGGGGCCGTGGTCGGGGTCGCGGTGCCGACTCCGAGTCGGGTGGCGAGGAAGAGTCGGACACCGCCGAGGAGACCAGCGCCGAAGCCGCCGAACCGGTCGCCGAGGAAGCCACCGAGGAACAGTCGGCCGAGGCCGAAGGCGCGGGCGATTCCAACCGTCGCCGTCGGCGTCGCCGCCGTCGCAAGGGCTCTGCGGACGACGAAAGCGGCGCCCGCGAGGACGACCCGCCGAACACCGTCGTGCACGTGCGCGAGCCGGCGGCCGCGGAAACCCGCCAGGACAGCAGCGACGACGAGGTCCGCGCGGTCAAGGGCTCGACCCGGCTGGAAGCCAAGCGGCAGCGCCGCCGGGATGGCCGCGAGGCAGGTCGCCGCCGGGCGCCGGTGCTCTCCGAGGCCGAGTTCCTGGCCCGCCGCGAGTCGGTGGACCGCAAGATGGTCGTCCGGCAGAACGGCGACCAGACCCAGATCGCGGTGCTCGAGGACAACGTCCTCGTCGAGAACTTCGTGACCTCGTCGGGCTCCGGCTCGCTGGTCGGCAACGTCTACCTCGGCCGAGTGCAGAACGTGCTGCCGAGCATGGAGGCGGCGTTCGTCGACATCGGCCGGGGCCGCAACGCGGTGCTCTACGCCGGCGAGGTCGACTGGGACGCCGCCGGGCTGGCCGGCAAGGCCCGCCGCATCGAGCAGGCCCTGCAGACCGGCGACAGCGTGCTGGTGCAGGTCACCAAGGACCCGGTCGGCCACAAGGGCGCACGCCTGACCACCCAGATCAGCCTGCCCGGCCGATTCCTGGTGTACGTGCCGGGCGGCGGTGCCACCGGCATCAGCCGCAAGCTGCCGGACACCGAGCGCAAGCGGCTCAAGGAGATCCTCAAGCGTATCGTGCCGGACAACGCCGGGGTGATCATCCGCACCGCGTCCGAGGGCACCAGCGAAGAGGCGCTGGACCGCGACGTGCGGCGCCTGCAGGCGCAGTGGGAGGTCATCAAGGAGAGGGCCGAGACGCCTGGCGCGCAGGCCCCGCAGCTGCTCTACGAGGAGCCGGACCTGCTGATCAAGGTCGTCCGCGACCTGTTCACCGAGGACTTCTCGACCATGACGGTCCAGGGCAACGACGCCTGGGACACCATCGAGGCCTACGTCAAGCACGTCGCACCCGACCTGGCGCAGCGGCTGCACAAGCACGTCGGCAAGAACGACGTGTTCACCGAGCAGCGGATCAACGAGCAGATCGCCAAGGCCCTGGACCGCAAGGTCTGGCTGCCCTCCGGTGGCTACCTGGTGATCGACCGCACCGAAGCCATGACGGTGATCGACGTCAACACCGGCAAGTTCACCGGCTCCGGGGGCAACCTGGAGGAGACGGTCACCCGCAACAACCTCGAGGCGGCCGAGGAGATCGTCCGCCAGCTCCGGCTGCGCGACATCGGCGGCATCATCGTCATCGACTTCATCGACATGGTGCTGGAGTCCAACCGCGACCTGGTGCTGCGCCGCCTCACCGAGTGCCTGGGCCGGGATCGCACTCGCCACCAGGTCGCCGAGGTGACCTCGCTCGGTCTCGTGCAGATGACCCGCAAGCGCGTCGGCACCGGGCTGCTGGAGGCCTACAGCAGCACCTGCGAGCATTGCCGAGGTCGTGGCCTGCTGGTTTCGACGGAGCCGGTCACGCACCTGAACGGCCAGGCCGTCAACAACGGTGCTCGCCGCAACCGGCACCGCGGCAAGCAGCACGACGAGCAGCCCGCTCCGGAACCGCGCAGCGAGGCCAAGGCAGAGGCCGCCAAGGCCGATGAGCCGAAGGCCGAGGCTGCCAAGGTCGAGCAGCCCAAGCCGGAGCCCGTCAAGCCGGCGGAACGGGTGCAGGCGGAGCCTGCGGCCGTCGAGGTCAAGGCCGTCAAGGCCGAGCCGGAGACGCCGAAGCCGGAGGCGCCGGTTGAGCCGAAGGCGGAGGCACCGGTTGTCGAGCCGGAGCCGGTCGTCGAGCCGAAGGCGGTGGAGCCCGCGGCGGAGCCGCTGATGGCCGAGCCGGTGGCGGCTGCCCCTGCGGAGGCCAACGGCCGACCGCGGCGGAAGGCGACGCGGGCCGCTGGGAGCGCCGGTGCTCCGGTGACTCCGCTGGTGGTCAGCAAGTCGGCGGAGCCGCAGCAGTCCGCCGACAACGGACTACCGAGCGTCACCCCGGCCGCGCCGGTGCGGCGGGTTCGTCGCCGGGCAGCGTCGCGTCCGGCCGGTCCGCCGGTGGAGGACGCCCCCACCGGGGCTGCGACCGAGGGCTGAGCAGATTCGACGGAATGGCCGATTCGTTCAAGAACGGGTCGGCCATTCTTCTTATCGTCGGCACATGATTCGATGCACCGCCGAGCGCGTGGCCGCTGTCGAGCAGTTCGTCTGGCTGACCGCGCGAGTGCTGGAACAACGCCGTTTCGAGTTCTTGTTCGCCGAGGGCAGCGCGGACGGGGTGCTGGCAGCGCTCGATGCGTACCGCTGCGCCGACGGCGGCTACGGCTACGCCCTGGAGCCCGACGCACGCGGCCCGTTCAGCCAGCCGTTGCAGACCTACACGGCGCTGATGATCCTCGACGAGGTCGGGGCGTGCGACGGGGCTGCGGTTGCGGGGGCCTGCGACTACCTGATGTCGATCACGCGTCCGGACGGCGGTGTGCCCGCCGGTGACACGCGGCTGCGGGACTACCCGCACGCGCCGTGGATGCCGGCAGTCGAGGAACCCGATGGGAACCTGCTCACCACCGGACTGCTTGCTGGCGTGCTGCACAAGAACCAAACCGAGCATCCGTGGCTGGCCGGGGCCACCGAGTTCTGCTGGCAGCGGATCGATGGGCTGACCGAGAGTCACCCGTACGAGGTGCAGGCGGCGATGGCGTTCCTCGACCAGGTTCCCGATCGGCATCGGGCGCGTGCGGCGACCAAGCGACTCGGCGAGTACGTGCGGGAACAGGGGTTGGTGCTGCTTGATCCGCAGCACCCCGAACGAGCCGAGGTACCTCCCGGCTACGCCCTTGGTGAGCTGCACTGCGTCTGGGACTACGCGCCGGAACCGACGAGCCTGGCGCGTTCGTGGTTCTCCGACGCGGAGATGGCACAGGGCCTTGACCACCTCGCGGGCCTGCAGGAGGACGACGGCGGCTGGCCGATCCGCTGGCGCGCGTGGGCCCCCGGCACCCGCCTGGAGTGGCGACCTCGGGTGGCGATCGAAGCCCTGCGCACCCTCCGCGCCTACGACCAAGTCTGAACCGGGGCCGTGAGTCCTTCGGACCGCCCTAGCAGGTCGCCGTAGCCGCCCCAAGGACTCACGGCCGCGCGGCCCAAGGATTGCTCACCTGTGCTAGATTTAGCTCATGCGAGCAAATTCCAGCTCAAGTGAGCAAGATAGATCGTTCACTGAGCGGGGACGGCGGGCGCAGATCGTCGAGGCCGCCATTGAGGCGATCGTCGAGCTCGGCTACTCGCGCGCGTCGTTCGGGCAGATCGCCAAGCGGGCCGGCCTGAGCAGCACGGGCATGATCTCCTACCACTTCAGGAACAAGGCCGAGCTGATGCAACAGGTCGTCACCGATGTCTACGCGGCGGCAGAGGAACTGGTGGGAGCACGCATCGACGCGGCGGGCACGGCGCGCGACCAGCTCCGGGCGTTCATCGAGTCCAGTGTGGACTTCTACCGCACGAACCACCGGCAGCTCCGGGCGATCACCGAGATCTTCCTGAACGAACGCGGCGACGATGCGGCGTTGCCGCACCGGCGAGAACTCGAAGGCATGCGAGAACTGCTCCGCGCCGGTCAGCGGTCGGGGGAGTTCCGGGACTTCGACCCGCATGTCATGGCGGTGACGTTGCGCCACGCGCTGGACGGCGTCGCGCTTCGCCTCGGGGTGGAGCCCGATGCCGACGCCGACCGCTACGCCCGGGAGCTCGAGACCACGTTCGATCTGGCCACCCGAGCGGGTTGAGCCGACTGGGGTGCGGGGCGTCCCGCAACGACACGGAGGTGTCATGAACGAAATCGTGGAACTGGATTCCGGCCGCGTGCGCGGGCTGACCTACGAGAAGCACCGGCTGTTCCAGGGGATTCCGTACGCCGCGCCACCGGTCGGCGAGCTGCGGTGGTGCTCACCGCAACCCGTCGCTCCGTGGCCGCAGGTGCGCGACGCGACCGAGCCGGGCAACCCATGCCCACAGCTCCCGCAGGACTTCGCCGACATCGCCAGCTTGGACGAGGACTGCCTGTTCCTCAACGTCACCGCACCCCGGACCGGCGGTTCCAAGCCGGTCATGGTGTGGCTGCACGGCGGCGGCGGGGCCAACGGCGAGGGCGCGATCTTCGATGCGCATCGGCTGGCTGTCGCCGAGGACGTCGTGGTGGTGACGCCGAATTCGCGGCTGGGCATCTTCGGCAACTTCGCCTACCCGGGCCTGGCCGGCGGTGGCGGGTTCGGGATTGAAGACCAGCAGGCGGTGCTGCGCTGGGTGCAGCGAAACATCGGCGCGTTCGGCGGAGACCCGGGCAATGTGACGCTGTTCGGCGAGTCCTACGGCGGGCTCAACGTCAGCGCGCACCTGGTCGCGCCGGGCTCGGCCGGGCTGTTCCACCGGGCGATCGTGCAGAGCGGGTTCGCGCTGCTGCGCTCCCCGGCCGGTGCCTGGGCGCCCGGATCACCCAAGATGCCGGCCATATGGCTGTCCATAGTGGAATTCGAGGGGTTGGCGGAGCACCTGGTCGGCCAGCTCGGCTGGGTGCAGCCGGGGAAGGGGTCGGCGATCGAGCAGTTGCGCCGCATCCCGGTCGAACAGCTGATCAACGTGTCATCGGTGTTCAGTCGGCCAGTTTTCGGCGGTGCCGTGCTGCCGGAGTCCCCGGAGCAGGCGTTGCCAGGTGGGCGGTTCCACCGGGTCCCGGTGTTAGCCGGTGGAACCCGGGACGAGGCCAGGCTGTTCACGGCGCTGTTCTGGGACGCGGCAGGTCAACCGATCACGCCCGACGGCTACGACAAGCTGCTCGCAGACGGCTTCGACGCCGCAGCCGACAAGGTGGCCGAGCGGTACCCCGTTGACGCGCATGCGACTCCGAGCCTGGCTTGGGCGGATGTGATCGGTGACGCGGCTTGGGCACGCTCGGTGTGGGACCTCGCGACCGCGCTGAGCGCGGAAACCACCACGTACGTCTACGAATTCGCCGACCGGGATGCGCCGCCGGTCGTGCCGTTCCCGCCGGGATTCCCGCCCGGTGCTCACCACTCCGCAGAGGTTGCCTATCAGTTCGACCTAGGCAACCCGGCACCGCTGACCGAAGCGCAGCGCCAGCTGGCGGCAACGATTAACCGCTATTGGGCGAACTTCGCGCGCAGCGGTGACCCCAACGGGCCGGATCTGCCCGGCTGGCAGACCTTCTCGGCGGCCGATCCGCATGTGCAGTCACTGCACCCGGAACAGATCACCGGAACGGACTTCGCCGCCGAACACCGCCTGGATTTCTGGAACGCTCTCGCCTGATCACCAGGTGCGGTGAGTGGTCTTGCGGTGCTGTGGCGGCTGTTCGGGATGTGGCGGTGCGGCGTTGTCACGGGGCATTGGCGCCTTTGAAACGCCGAGGCTGTTAGTCAGCCCAAGCGGGAGCGCGCACCCGAGCTATCCAGGGCACTACCGGCTATGGATGTGGGTGAACGGCCCGTTCGTGACATCTATCGGGGTGGAGGGTCCGTTCGCCTCACGGCAGTAGTCCGGGGGGTGGGGGGGGGGGGGTGGGGGTGGTGAGGTGAACGGCCCGTTTGTGACGTCTATCGGGGTGGGGCGGTCCGTTCGCCTCACGGCAGTAGTCCGGTGGCTGGGGTGGGGTGGGTGAGGTGAACGGCCCGTTTGTGACGTCTATTGGGGTGGACGGTCCGTTCGCTTCACGCGTTCGCTTCACGGCAGTAGTCCGGTGGCTGGGCTTGGGTGGGTGAGGTGAACGGCCCGTTCGTGACATCTATCGGGGTGGACGGTCCGTTCGCTTCACGGCCGCGACACCAGGCGCATCACCGCCGCACAGCGAGTCCGCAACCAGCCGCAATTGCGCCCAAAGCACTCACGAGCCGTTCTGCGGCAGCGGGCTGAAGTACTGGCGCGGGGTCACCCCGGCGAGGCGGCGGAACTCGCGCGTGAGGTGCGCTTGGTCGGCGTAGCCGCTGGCGTGAGCGAGCTCCGCGAGTCCGCCCGAGCCCACGCCTAGCCGCGTCGCCCGCTGGAAGCGGAGCACGCCGGCGAGGGTCTGCGGGCCGTATCCGACGGCAGCCGCGACACGCCGTCGGAGTTGGCGCACGGACAGCCCGACGCTGTCCGCGAGCGCCGGAATCGCGGGTGGGACCGGAGCATCGAGGGCAGCCACCACCGGCGCTAGCACAGGATCGGGCCGGTACTTCGACAGCCGCGAGAACGCGAACTCCTCCAGGATCCGCCCAGCCCGATCCGGCTCATCGCCGAGCCTGCCCACGACGTCCCGCATCGAGGAGCCCCAGATGTCGAGGCTGTCGACCTGCAGATCGCGCAGCTCGGTGGCGGGGATATCGCCCAGCAGCAGGCGGGCAGCACCGGGCTTGGCGCGGATCCCGGTGATGCGGCTGCCCGGCGGCAGCGCCGAGAGCCTGGCCGTGGTGTCCGGTCCGACCACGTCGAGCCGGGCGCCCATCCAGATCAGATCCACGCAGCCGTCCGGAACCACGCGCTGCAGGTAGCCGAGCGACCCAGCCCCGTGCGTCCACACGCAGGCGATGGCCGTGCTCAGCGCTCCGACCGGCGGCCGCTCGCGATACCGACTCACAGACCCATGATGCCCACCCGCCCCGACACCAGAACCCGCGACGGGTGCGAGCGACCACGCCGCCAAAGGCACCCATCATCGCAATCCGCTCACCTGGTCAGGCATGAGTGAGGGGCACCCCGACCCGCTCAGTCGGTCGGAGGTGCCCCTCACTCGGATCGAAAACGCCCGCCCGGGGTCAGTCCTGCTCGTCGTCGAAGGTGGGGATGTCGGTGCGGTCGTCGGAGCTGGGCATGTCACCCGGCAGCTCCACGGACTGCGTCAGCGGCCCCGGCGACCAGGTGCCCCAGTGAGTTTCGGAGTGCACCTCCATCGCCGCCTGCGCGGGCAGCGCATCCGCCTCGTACGGGTGCACCACGAACAGCGAACCCCAGTCCTGCTGCGGATCGTTGCGCAGGTACGTCGGCAGCTCTCGGACGCTGGACGCCACGGTCAACCAGCCGAACGGCCCGCCGGCATCCGGCGACGACCAGCCCTCGCCGATGTCCCGGACCTCCTCGCCTGCCGACACCCGGAACTGCGGCATCTCCGCGATCCCGTTGTACAGCCCGGAAATCCGCAGGCAGGGATGCACCAGCGCGGCGGGCCACTCGACGAACGTCGCGCTGCCGCCGATGACCTCGGTCATGTTCGTCAGCTTGGGCACCCGCGGCGCGGTCACCGCGAGCCAGCCCTCACGGCCCAGCGCCTGGTCGACCGCGACCAGCCGCATCTTCGTCGCGCCCTCGGCTTCGGCGCCGAGCATGTAGCGGTGGTCCCGCCACCCGGGCGGCGGCCCCTGCGCCACGGTGTAGCGGCCGGTGACCTGGAAGCCCCGGTCGGTGTCCTTACCGAATTCGAGGACCACGAAGTTCGCCCCGGTCTCCGCGCCCGCCAGGCTCACGGCCACCGGCACCTCGCCGTTGCGGGCCGACTCCGGCAGGTCATACCAGGGAGTGCGCAACTCGCCGGTGTTCGTGCCGGCCTCGTCGAAGCTGCCCCACACCGGGGCGTTGTCGCCGCCGAACTGGTGCGGCGGCTTCCAGTTCGGCGAATCCGGATCGGCACCGTCGCTCGGGGGCACGCCCGGCCGGGTGAAGCCGACCTGCTTGGGCTGGAGGTACTGCTCGGCGGTCTCCCGATCGGCCAAGCGGCGCGGCGGCACCGGCACGTCGGAGTTCTTAGTCGGCGCGGCCACGGCGGGCTGCTCGGGCGACACCGGCAGGACGCTGGCCTGCGGATCGGTCTCCACCCCGATGTAGTCCGACAAGCCGCAGCTGGTCCCGGTGAGCTGCTTGATGTTGTCCGTGGACAGGCTGTAGCTGTCGCCGCGCTCCTGGATGGCCTTGCCGAACGCCGAAACCTCGCCGAACACCATGAGCGCGCACAGCACCGATAGCGGCGCGGTCCCGAGCCGCAGCGCCCGGCTGCGCTTCTCCGGGCTGTCCCAGCGCTCATCGACGATCTTCGGGTTGTTCTCGTCGATCCGCAGGTGCTCGATCAGCGCGATGACGCCCGCGATCCCGGCGAATACCAGGAACAGCGTGCTGAACTGGTGCCCGCTGATCGACGGCGGTTTGTCGAACCAAGGGATGCCCCAGCCCGAGACGTACCACCAGGCGTTCGGACCGGTGGAGGCGAACGCCAGGATCACCATCAGCCCTGCGACGAAGGCCGCCCGGTTGCGCCGGGAGCGCAGCACGGTGGTGCTGGTCGCCAACGCAGTCAGCGCGGCCAGCGCACCACCGAATGCGGCGAAGATGCCGAAATGGTGGGTGTGCTTGGTGGGGGTCAGGGCCAGCACGGCGAAGCACAGCGCGGTGACCGCGAGCAGCCGTCGGCTCGAGCCGAGCGCAGCGCCACGGATGCGGCCACGCCGCAGCAGCACCACAGCGCAGGTCGTCAGGCACAGGATCACCAGCAGCACCGGGAACCGGCGGGTCAGCGAACCGTCCGGACTCTGGCTGAACAGCAGGCTGTAGCGGTTGAGTTCCTCGTACCAGCGGCCGTTCGGACCGAAGGTGGTCTTGAGCTCCATCGCGTCCATGACCGACTGCCACGTCTGGTCGTAGAACAGCAGCGTCAGGATCACGAACCCGGAAGCGGAGATCGGCGCCAGCACCGGCACCCAGCCGAATTCCTGCGCCCGCTTGCGCACCAACAGGAACAGCGGCTTCACCGCGGCGATGTAGGGCAGCACCGCGACGAGGCCGTGTGGGTTGACGCCCACCGACAACGCGGCGCCGACCAAGCCCAGCGCGGCGGGCATCAGCCGCCCGGTCGCGACGGCACGCTCCACGGCGCACAGCGCCAGCAGTGAGAACAGCACCACGACCGGCTCGGCGCGGAGCCCGTTGTTGTAGGGCAGCCAGAACGCTAGGAACACCGCGGCGGCGGCCCAGCCGGCGGCGTTGCTGCGCCGCACCTGCTGGCCGAGCCGCGGCAGCACCTCGCGGCTGATCAGCAGCCAGCTCACGATGCCCATCAGCAGCGCGGGCAACCGCACCCACGGCGTCGCCGTCGACACCTGCACCCACAGCGCGTAGAACTCGTAGAACCAGCCGAACGGCGATTCCGGGTTGGCGAACCAGCGGTAGTAGTTGCTGATGTACCCAGCGCTCTGCGCCGACCGCACCATGCTCAGCACATAGCCGTCGTCGGAGGTCATCGCGCCGATCAACCACCACACGACCAGCGCTGCGCACACCGCCGCATCGCGGAAGGTCGGCTTCCACCAGCCGCGCGGGGCCAGCCGCGGCGGACGCCGTCCGGCGCGCACGTCCAGCCGCCGCAGGCAGATCACGGAGCCGATGAACGCCGCGATGGTCAAGGCGATCACCACGAGCTTGAGCGGCGTTGCATAGCTGCTGACTCGAAGGACAGGCCGCGCACGTCGTCGACGGTGTTGTCCAGCGACGAGTAGATGCCGGTCAGCTGGGGGCGCTGGTCGCCGAGAACGCGGGCCCACACCTGCTTGCCGATCCCGGCGGTGGTGCCGGAGGCGTCGGCGCGGATGTTGATGGCGCAGTCACCGGCCGGCAGCGGCACGGTGCTCACCTGCTGGCCCTTGGAGTAAAGCGCGGCTTGGCCGTTGTCGACCTGCAACGTCAGCCCGGTCAGCTTGCCGTAGTCCGATGACGGCGGGTTGGTGCTCAACAGGATTGCCGGCCCCGCGGTGCGCGCGTCCAGGCCGTGCGCGGCAGCGCACGGCACCTCCGCGTCCAGCCACAGCGGCGAATAGGCGACCAACGGCGCGGACACCGACTTGGTGCCTTCCGCGGTTGGCCACCGTAGTGTCACCACATCGTGGTTGACAGGTAGGAAAGGCACGAGCAACGCCAGCACGGTGCCGACGAGCCCGAGCAGCGAGGCGTACAGCCGAAGTTTCTTCGCCGACTCAGGGTGCACGGGGAGACCATACGGCCGGTGATCGACCGTAGTTGTGCGCACCCCTCGCGTGTTCGCCGGGCCGCTTCTGCATACCCGCAGCGCCCTGTGTTCCCGCTGGTCAGAACCCGTGAGTACTGCTGGGTGGCACAGCGCCGAGGACACTCACGGCGACTTACCGGACTGAGCCGGGCTCGCGTTCGTCGTCTGGTCGGCCACCAGCACGTCCACGTCCCGGCCCCGCCCGGTCCGGTGCAGCACCAGCTCGGCGAGCAGACCGACGGAGATCATCTGCACCGCGAAGATCTCCAGCAGGATCCCCAGCGTCAGCAGCGGGCGGGTGCCGATCGACTGGTCGGTGAACAGCCACACCCCGCTCAGGTAGAGCAGGATCAGCGTGCCGATCGTCCCGGCCAGCAACCCGAGCCCGCCGAACAGGTGCGCCGGGCGCCGCCCGTAGCGGGTGAGCGCGACGACCGTGAGCAAGTCCAGGGCGCCGCGCACGTACCGCTCGAGCCCGTAGTTGGACTTGCCGTGCACCCGCGGCCGGTGGTGCACGGCGAGCTCGCGGACCCGGTAGCCGAGCTGGTGCGCCAGCGCGGGGATGTAGCGGTGCAGCTCCCCGTACAGCGGCACGCGCCGGTAGACCTCGGTCCGCGCCGCCTTGAGCCCGCAGTTGTGGTCCGCCAGCTTCAGGCCGGTGATCAGCCCGGTGACCCAGTTGAACACCTTCGACGGCAGCCGCTTGCCCAGCGGGTCCTGCCGTTGCGCCTTGTGCCCGCTGATGAGGTCGGCCCCGTTGTCGAGCTCCGCGAGCAGCCGCGGGATCTCGGCGGGATCGTCCTGCAGGTCGGCGTCGAGCGTGACCAATAACTTCCCGCGGACCTCGGCGACCCCGGCGGCCAGCGCAGCGGCCTTGCCGAAGTTGCGCCGCAGCCGGATGCCGCGGAACCGGGGGTCCTGCCGGGCCTGCTCCGCGATCACCTGCCAGCTGTCGTCGGTGCTGCCGTCGTCGACGACCAGCAGCTCCCACGTCCGGTGCTGCTCCTGCATCGCATCGCGGATCTCGGCGAACAGCCGGGGCAGGTTCTCGCGTTCGTTCTTGGCCGGGGCGAGCAGCGAGACCTCGACTTCCGGTGCGGCATCTGTCATGGCTTGACCTGCGGACTTTCCGTGAGGGGCCGGATCCACCAGCCGTCGGGGAAGTGGAAGGCGACGCGCAGCAGCCCGGGCTGCGCGGGGGCGACCGCCTCGAAGCCGAGCCCGATCTCGATGCCGGGCGTCTGGGCTTCCGCGTCCGAGCGCGGGATGTCGACCACCCCGCCGCCGACGACCGTGTCAGTCTGGTCGAGCACGGCGATGCACTCGGCGCGTTCGATCCCGGAGATGGCCCAGCCCTTGAGCATCCGCGCGCCGCCCTGGACTTGGTCGGTCTCCACGTTGAGCACTACGTCGCGGCCGTCCGGCCGGGGCTCCCGCAGCGCGCCGACGCTGGGGGCCCGCCAGTCCGCGGTGCTGACCCGGTCGCCGATCTCCACGCCGTCGGGGCAGCCCAGCGTGAACTCGCCGGAGAACGGGTAGTGCCCGAGGGCCTGCAGCCGCGGCAGCAGCCGGTCCGGTTCGGGGAACCGGTCCTCGAACGCGTCGGGGTGACCGATGCGCGCGGCGATGGCCAGCAGGTTCTGATTCGGCGCATCGGCCCGCACGCTCTGCGCCATCGGGGCGCCCAGGGCTACGGTGGCCAGCACCGTGCCCGCGACCGCGACGGTGCGGATCTTCGGCCAACGCGGCCAGGCGACCACGATCACCAGCACCGCGATCCACAGTGCGGCGGTCATGCTGTTGTACCGGCTCTGCAACCCGGCGGCCTCGCCGAACGCGGCGCGCGAACCGGAGATCATCGCCGCGCACCCCACCGCGTAGATCGCCAGGCCCCACCAAGGAGCGGCACTGCGACGTTCTTCTGCGGTCTGCCGGACGTGCAGCGCGAGCACCGCGAGACCCGCCACGCCCGCGATCAGCGCGATCGCCGGTTCGGTGCCGGTCCACACCATGCCGAGCATGCTCAGCCCGGCGAGCAGCGCCTGCGCAGGATCGTCGGTCGGCGAGCTGCCGCCTCCGCCCTGCGGGCCGCGCAGCACCAGCCAAGACGCCACTACGAGCACCCCGACCACCGTCGGGGCCGCGATCGAGCGGCGACGGTCGCCGCGCAGCAAGGCCACCAGGGCCAGCGCCGGCCACACCGCGAAGGACGTGCCGTAGCTGATCGACGCCAGCAACCCGAACACGATCGCCAGCACCCGGTGCTCCCGCTGCATCGCCAGCAGCGCCGCGAGCACCAGCATCAGCGCGAGGATCCACGACGCCCCGCTCATCGAGCGCACGTAGTTGTGGATGCCGTGCGGGTTGAAAACCAGCGTCGAGGTCGCCGCCACCAGCCCGGCCCGCTGCCACGGGTTCAGCGACTTCGGCAGCATCGTCCACACGAGCAGCACGGACACGACGCCGAAGACGATGATCAGCAGCCCCAGCGGCTGGTTGAGCCCGTGCCCGTACCGGGCGCTGAGCCAGAACAGCAGGCTGGGCAACACGAACGGGTGCTCGTTGCGGAACCCGAACAGTGCCTCCGGGCGCAGCGACCCGTCGTCGTTGGTGATGTCGAGGAGGACCCACCAGTAGTCGTAGAAGTGCATCTGCGGGTAGCGCAGCACTTCCCGAAGCATCATCAGCGGCGGAACGAGCGCCGACAGGCCGAGGAGCAGGGGGCCGAACCGCCGCACGAGGCCTGGAACGGGGGCTTCGGGGGTGGCGCGTTCGCCCCGGTTCGTGTCGGATGCGATGTCTGTCACGCTTTGTCCCCAGATCCGAATCAATAAGCGACTCACGTTAGCAAGCGCAGGTCAGGGCCCGGCACCTTCCAACGTCAGGTGGCTGGATTTGACCACGGGGATCCGGTGGTCGTATGCTGCCGCGGCTCGTCCGTCTCCGGCCTCCACGGCCGGGTCCTTCCCGCAGTTGCGGCCCCGGTCGATCGGGGTTGGGAACGCGGTCTGTATGATGGATGAGAACTTCTCGCCGCCGGACGGGCGGAGAGATTAAACGCCTGTTTCGAATGCGGTCGCCCGTGCGGCTCGGCTGCCGAGACAGGAACCCACCGAGGCGCTGCACCGGCGGCGTGGTAGGAATCCTCGCCCCGCGCGGTCGAGGTGGACGTCCGCCGCAGACCTGGTGAAGTAGCGAAACCGAGCAGCAGGAGACTTCCGACTCATGTACGCGATCGTCAAAACCGGCGGCAAGCAGTACAAGGTGGCTGTCGGGGACGTCGTCGAGGTCGAGAAGCTCGAGGGCGAGCTGGGCTCCGAGGTCAGTTTCCCGGCGCTTCTGGTCGTCGATGGCTCTGAGGTCACGACCGACGCCGACGCGCTGGCCAAGGTGTCGGTGACCGGCAAGCTGGTCGAGCAGACCAAGGGCCCCAAGATCCGCATCCACAAGTTCAAGAACAAGACCGGCTACCACAAGCGCCAGGGTCACCGGCAGAAGCTGACCCGCGTTGAGGTCACCGGCATCACGAAGTGAGGACCTGAGTAGTCATGGCACACAAGAAGGGCGCATCCAGCTCTCGGAACGGCCGCGACTCGAACCCCAAGTACCTCGGGGTGAAGCGCTACGGCGGCCAGGTCGTCAAGGCCGGCGAGATCCTGATCCGGCAGCGGGGCACCAAGTTCCACCCCGGCCTCAACGTCGGGCGGGGTAACGACGACACCCTGTTCGCGCTGTCCGCTGGCACTGTCCAGTTCGGACGTTACCGCGGCCGCAAGGCCGTCAGCGTGCTGCCGGCCGAGGCCTGACCCGGCTCTCGGCTGCGAAGTACTTCCCGACGAGGGGCGGGTCCGGCTAGTCCGGCCCGCCCCTCGTCGTTTGCGTTGTGCGGGTGGTCACGCCCCACGGCAACATCGCGCCCCGCGCGGCACCATCGAGGTAGGTGACGTTCGTGCGCCCCTGGTTCGCACGCGCGGAGCGCTAAGACCGTTTTCGCCGGGCCGGGCTCGGCCGGAGTTTTCCTGGAGGCATTCGTGTCGCGGTTCGTTGACCGCGTGACCATCCACGTCGCGGCAGGCGACGGCGGGCATGGCTGCGCCTCGGTGCACCGGGAGAAGTTCAAGCCGCTGGGCGGTCCGGATGGCGGCAACGGCGGCAAGGGCGGCGACGTCCAGCTCGTCGTGGACCCCAACGTGCACACGCTGCTGGACTTCCACTACCGCCCGAACGCCCGCGCGGCCAACGGCAAGCCGGGCCAGGGCAGCATGCGCAACGGCGCGCAGGGCGGAGACCTGGTCCTTCCGGTCCCGGACGGCACAGTGGTGCTGACCGCGGCCGGTGAGGTGCTGGCCGACCTGGTCGGCGCGGGCACCACGTTCGTCGCTGCCGCCGGTGGTCGTGGCGGGCTGGGCAACGCGGCGCTGGCGTCCAAGGCTCGCAAGGCGCCGGGCTTCGCGCTCCTCGGCGAGCCGGGGGAGCAGTCCGAGCTGGTGCTGGAGCTGAAGTCGGTCGCCGACGTCGGCCTCGTCGGATTCCCATCGGCGGGCAAGTCGTCGCTGATCTCGGTGCTTTCCGCGGCGCGGCCGAAGATCGCCGACTACCCGTTCACCACGCTGGTGCCCAACCTCGGCGTGGTCACCGCGGGCGAGACGGTGTTCACCGTGGCGGACGTGCCCGGCCTGATCCCGGGTGCTAGCGAAGGCCGCGGGCTGGGCCTGGACTTCCTGCGCCACATCGAGCGCTGCGCGGTCCTGGTGCACGTGGTGGACTGCGCCACGCTCGAACCCGGTCGCGACCCGCTGTCCGATGTGGACGCGCTGGAGACCGAACTGGCGCAGTACACCCCGGCGTTGAAGGCCGAGCAGGGCGGCCAGGACCTGGCGTCCCGCCCGCGCATGGTCGTGCTCAACAAGATGGACGTGCCGGAAGCCAAGGAGCTGGCCGAACTGGTCAAGGCGGACGTCGCCGCGCGCGGCTGGCCGGTGTTCGAGGTGTCCACCGCCTCCCGCGAAGGGCTGCGCGAGCTCAGTTTCGCGATGGCCGCCGAGGTCGAGCGCTACCGCGCGGAGCTGCCGCCGCCGGAGCCGGCGCGCGTGGTGGTCCGGCCCACGGCCGTGGACAGCGGCAACTTCACCGTCGAGCCCGATCCCGAGTTCGAGGACGCGTTCGTGGTGCGCGGCGAGAAACCGGAGCGCTGGGTGCGGCAGACCGACTTCGGCAACAACGAAGCGATCGGGTTCCTCGCCGACCGGCTGGCGAAGCTCGGTGTGGAGGAAGCCCTGGCCAAGCGCGGTGCTAAGCCCGGCAGCCAGGTGACCATCGGCAACATGACCTTCGACTGGGAGCCGTCCACGCCGGCCGGGGTCGCGGGCGTGCTCGGCCGCCGCGGCACCGACCTGCGCATCGACCACGAGGACCGGATCTCAGCAGCGGACCGCAAGGCGGCGAAGAAAGCCCGCCGCAGCTCGCTGGACGAGTTCGGCCGGTTCGTCGAGGAGGAGGAAGGCCGGTGAGCGATCAGCTCTCGGCGACCAGGAAGGCAGTCGCGGCGGCGCAGCGCGTTGTCGTGAAGGTCGGGTCGTCGTCGCTGACCACCACGAAGGGTGGCCTGGACGCGGCGCGGTTGGCGGCGCTGGTCGACACCGTGGCCCGGCGAGTCGCCGCTGGTGGCCAGGTTGTGCTGGTGTCGTCCGGGGCGATCGCGGCGGGCATCGCGCCGCTGGGGCTGCGCCGCAGGCCGAAGGACCTCGCGACTCAGCAGGCCGCGGCGAGCGTAGGCCAGCAGGCCTTGGCGCACGCGTACGCGGAGTCCTTCACGCGCTACGACCTGACGGTCGGGCAGGTGCTGCTCACCGCGGACGATGTGGTGCGCCGCGGCCACTACCGCAATGCGCAGCGCACCCTGAACCGGCTGCTCGGACTCGGCGCGGTGCCGGTGGTCAACGAGAACGACACGGTCGCCACGCACGAGATCCGCTTCGGCGACAACGACCGGCTGGCGGCGTTGGTGTCCCATCTGGTGGGGGCGGACGCGCTGGTCCTGCTGTCCGATGTAGACGCTCTGTATGACGGGGATCCGCGCCGCGGCGACGCTTCCGCGATCCGCGAGATCAACGGCGACGCGGACATGGAAGGCGTGCGGGCGGGTCGAACCGGCGCGTCCGGCTTGGGCACCGGCGGCATGGCGTCGAAGGTGGAGGCGGCGAGGGTCGCCTGCTCCTCGGGGATTCCCGTGCTGCTGACCTCGGCAGCGCTGGCCGACCGCGCGCTCGGTCCGGCCGACGTCGGCACGGCGTTCGCGGCGACCGGCAGCAGGCTGTCGGCCCGCCGCTTCTGGCTGGCGCACGCCGCCGGAGCCAATGGCCGCCTGTGGTTGGACGACGGTGCGGTGGCGGCCGTGGTCAAGCGCCGCCGTTCCCTGCTCGCGGCGGGCGTCACGGCGGTGGAGGGTGCCTTCGACGGCGGCGACGTGGTCGAACTGGTCAACCCGGTGGGCAAGGTGGTGGCGCGCGGAGTCGTCGCCTACGACGCGACGGAACTCCCGGACCTGATCGGCCGCTCGACGCACGAGCTACCGGCGGAACAACGCCGAGAGGTGGTCCACGCCGACGACCTCGTCCCGCTGCGCTGAGCAGCCCGCAACGGGTTTTCGGGGCGGCGGGCACCTTTGGGCGACCATGTAGCTGTACACCCTGCAGTCAAAGTTGCCCTTCACTCACAAGCCGTCGGGGTCAGCGGAGTTCGGTGCCCTTGGTTTCGGGGAGGGTGCGGATCACGAAGAACGCGACCGCCGCGCCGATGGCGATATACCAGAAGAACATCGTCGACAGCTCGTAACGGGCGAGCGCCTGGATCACCAGCGGCGCCGTGCCGCCGAAGATCGCGACGGTGAGGTTGTACCAGGCGCCGATGCCCAGGCCGCGCAGTTCGGTCGGGAAAAGCTCCGACATGATCGCCGGCGCGATCGAGGTCATCGCCGTGTACAAAGCGACTCCGACGCAGAACACCACCAGCAGCCCGCCCAGTCCGGGGCCGACCAATGTGGACAGCGGAACGATCAGGACCGCGATCGCCGCCGACCAGACCAGCAGCTGCGGCTTCCGGCCGATTCGGTCCGACAGCGCACCCATCGGGTACTGCAGCACGATGAACAACGCGGTGGCGATCGACAGCGCAAGGAACACGTCGGTGGCGTCGGCGTGCCGGTTCTGCACCGCGAACGGGGTCAGCGCGCTGAAGAACGTGTAGTAGCACAACGTGGACAGCATGCTGAAACCGACGAGTTGGCCGACCGCCTTGGGGTGGTGCTTCAGCGTCATCCACAGTGGATTCTTCAGCGCCTTGGCCTTGGTGCGGTTGTCCTCGAACTGCTCGGTCTCCTCGAGCGTGCGGCGTAGCCAGATGCCGAGCACCCCGAGCACACCGCCGATCAGGAACGGGATCCGCCAGCCGTAGTCGGTGAGCTGGTCCTTGGTGAGCAGCGCGGTCAGTGCGAAGCCGAGCAGCGAGGCGACCAGCAGCGCGGAACCGGTCGAGATGTAGAAGAAGGCCGAGTAGCGGCCCCGCTTTGCCGGTGGCGCGATCTCCGCCAGGTAAGCCGACGCGTTGGACACCTCGCCGCCCAGCGAGAGTCCCTGCCCGACCCGCGCCAGGACCAGCAGGATCGACGCAGCCCAGCCGATCGTCTGGAAGGTCGGCAGCAATGCGATGATCAACGAGCCGCCTGCCATCAGCGAGATGGTCAGCAGCATCGCCGTCTTGCGGCCCCGGAGGTCGGCGAACCGGCCGAGCAGCCAGCCGCCGAGCGGGCGGAAGAAGAACGCCAGCGCGAACGCGGCGAGGGTGTTTATCAGCGCGAGTTCGCCGGGGAAGAACGCCGCGGCGAAATAGACGCTGAAGGCCGTGTAGATCGTCCAGTCGTACCACTCGACCGCGTTGCCGATGCTGGCGGCGACCAGCGTGCGAAGGGGTAGTCGGGATTTCTCGGCCGTCGCCGCTTCTTGCGCCATCGCATCCTCCGGTGCCTTGGTAGGACGCCCGTGCGCGCCGGAGGTGTGCTGTTGTCCTCCGGACCTCGTACGGGTCACGACACAGTACGGTCTGCGTTGCCTGTGCGGAAAGGTCCGAATTCAATTAGCGGGAGGACCTGGACTACAGGGAGCGATGGGGGTCCCGGCCAACTCGTGCGCGGTCTTGTTGCACTCGGGGCAGGTCGTCCACAGCCACGCGACGTCGGAGTTATCCACGGTGATCTGCTTGCCGCACAGCGTCTCGACCTGAGAATCGGCCGGAAAGCCGCCGCGGGGTCGGGGTTTCAGCGTGGCGTGTCGCTGTCCGTTGCCCGGTTGCCAGCGAAACGGGTGTGGCATGCATGATCACCGCCTGTTCAAATCGATTTGAGGCGTCCGCCGCGTGTCGCGTCCGGCAGCCAGTTCCGGGACGACGCCGACGGGAGCGCGGTATCGGACACCGGGGGTGCGGTGCGCCTGGGGTGGTCGTCGTCGCGCGTACCATTTTGGTGGTACTGAAACGGATGGCCAATTACCTGAACAGGTAGTAGTTACCAGACCCGAATTCTGTTTCGCTATGTTTCATGACCCGTACCACTGGTGGCACGCCGAAGGCCCGCGCCCTCGGGGCTGAGCTGCGCGAAGCCAGGGCAGAGGTCGGCAAGAGCCTGCGTGCGCTGGCACAGGAGCTCGACACCAATCACGTCAGGCTGATGCGGTACGAAACGGGTAAGTCCGTCCCGCCGCCGGAAGTGGTGGCCGCCTTCATGACCGCTCTGGGTGTTTCGGCTACCGAACGTGATCGACTTGTCGAGATGGCCCGCGATGCCGATGCGCCGAACTGGCTCACCGCGGACCGCTCCGGCGTGCGGCAGGAGCTGACCGCGCTGATCGAGTTCGAGCGCACCGCCACTCACATAACCAATGTGGCCACCGGGCTGATTCCGGGGCTGCTGCAGACTTCCGACTACGCACGCGCCGTGATGCGCGGCCGGCCGGTCGGTGAGGCCGAGAAACTGGTGCTGATGCGCGTCGGCCGCCGGGAGATCCTCTCCGCCCGCAGCGGCCCGCGGCTGACGGCGATCATCAGCGAGCACGCGCTCCGGGAGCCGATCGGCGGCCGCGCGGTCATGGCCGAACAACTCCGCAAGGTGGCGGAACTGGCCGACTGGCCCAACATCGACGTCCGGGTGGTGCCCAGCGGTTCGACGACGTGGCATCCGGGGCACGTCGGGCCGTTCGTGGTTTTCGAGTTCCCTAAGGCGCAGCCGATAGTTCACTTGGAGCACTACCGTTCTGCTGCTTTTCTCTACAACCCCGGACTCGCGCAGGAATATCTGGACGCGATCACTACCCTTCTCTCGTTCGCGATGGACGACGCCGATTCGATCGCGTTCATCGCCAAGTGTGCGAACGAAATGGAGGCCATCGCGTGAATACGGCAAAGCCGGTTGGTTGGCGGAAGTCGAGCCGGTCGGCGCAGGTGACGGACTGCGTCGAGGTCGGTCGCTTCGGTGACGGGGCGGCCGTCCGGGATTCGAAGCAGCGGACGGCGGGGTATTTCACGGTTTCGGGCGATCAGTGGCGATCGTTCGTCGCCGGAGTGCGTGCCGGTCGATTCGATTTCTGACGCCACCTCCCGCGGTGCCCTCGGCTCGAGGTTCGAGGGCACCGGGTCGCTTCTCCGCATTTCGTTCACATTTGGGCGTTTTCGTGATCCATTTCGGGTGAATTGAGTTCGCTGTTCCGAGTCGGTCGAATGCATTGCCGCGTCGGGCAGACTGGCCCGGTGACCACAGTGCGCGAGCTCGCCGGCGAACTGCTGGAAGCCCTCGCCGAGGAGGACCCGCTGAACGAGCTCCTCCAGGGACTACCGGGAATCGACCACCGGCTCAACGACCTCGACGAGTTAGCGCAATCGGCGCTCCGGCAACGCGCACTGCGCATCGCCGACACGCCCGCGAGCTCGATCCCCGGCCAGCGGACCGGATCACGCGCGGTGTGGTGGTGCAGCAGGCCGACGGCGTGCTGAAGATCCGGCGTGCAGGCGCTGTCCTATCTGGTCGGTCGCCTGGAGATCCAGCGGCTGCGCGCCAGGGCCGAAGCCGAGCTGGGCCAGGACTTCGACCTCCGAGCCTTCCACGACGTGGTGCTCGGCAACGGCCCGCTGCCGATGCCGGTCCTCGACGAGGTCATCGCCGGATGGACCAAGGCACGTTGGGTCGGCTGATCGCCCTTGAGTGCTTTTCGTTGCTGTAGAAGTGTTTCCGGCTCGTCCTGCGCGGCGGTGCGGCGGCGGAACCGCAGACGCCGTCAGGTCTCCGAGATCCCCGACTTGTGCATGACCCAATGCGCGGCGCTGGGGCTGTCCTCGCCAGACGACGTCTGAGCGAATTGCGGGGGTGGGCTTAGCGGCTTCGCCGCCTCAAAGACAAAGCCCGCCCTGCCGCACCTCGGAGATCACTCCCTGAACGGCCTCTATTGCGCCAAAGTACTCAGGGTCCTGAGCTGCGGCGTGGTTGCGAGGCCGATCAAGAAGTGGTGGCGAGGGTGAAGGGCAGGACTGCCGGGGCGCCCGCTTGGCGGAGCAGGCGGCTGGCGACCGTGATGGTCCAGCCGGTGTCGGCGTAGTCGTCCATCAGCAGCACCGGTCCGTCCAGCGTGGACAGCTTGGCGGAGAGCTCCTCGGGCACCTTGAACTGCTGCCAAATCGACGCCACCCGCTGGGCGCTGTTCGTGGCGCGCCGGGGCGTCGTGTTCGGGTTCGTCAGCACCTCGCCGAGCAGCGGCAACCGCCCGATCGTGGCGATCCGCTCAGCGAGGCTGCGTACCAGGCGTGGACGCGTCCGCGAACCGAGCGCGACCACGCCCACCGGCCGCTGCGCCCACTCCCACGCGGCCAGCACCTTGATCCCGGCCTGGAACAGGTCGTCCGGCAGTTCCTGATCGGGCGCGCCGGTGGCGAGCAGCTCCCGCAGCCGGTTGCCCCAGCCGATGTCGGTGAGCCGCCCGATCGCCCGGCCCGTGGTGGCCTGCTGGTCGGCGGGCAGCTTGCCGGAGACCGGGATGCCGAGCGCAGCCATGCCACTCGGCCACATCTTGCGGGGCGAAACCTCCACACCGGGTCGGCGCAGTCGCTCCTCCGCCTGCTGCACCGCCTGGTCGTCGACGTCGCCGGAATAGCCGGAGCCGGTGCAGTTGTCGCAGCGCCCGCAGGGCTCGGCCGCCGGATCGTCGAGCTGCCGCCGCAGGAATTCCATGCGGCAAGACGACGTGCCGAGGTAGTCGAGCATCGCCTGCTGCTCGGACTTCCGCTCCGCGGCGATGCGCTCGTAGCGCTTGGCCTCGTAGTGCCACGGCTCGCCGGTGGCCTCCCAGCCGCCCTTCACCCGGCGGACGGCCCCGTCGACGTCCAGCACCTTCAGCACCATCTCCAACCGGGTGCGCCCGAGCTCGACGTGCGGTTCGAGCGCAGCCGTCGACATGCGTTCCTGCTGCGCCAACGCATCGAGAACGGCGCGCACCGTCGGTTCCGGCGGGAAGGCCAGCGACGCGAAGTAGCTCCATATGTCGCGGTCCTCCGGGCCGGGCAGCAGCAGTACCTCGGCCCGCTGCACACCGCGCCCGGCGCGCCCGATCTGCTGGTAGTAGGCGATCGGTGAGGACGGCGCGCCGAGGTGGACGACGAATCCGAGGTCGGGCTTGTCAAAACCCATGCCCAGCGCGGAGGTCGCCACCAGCGCCTTGACCCGGTTCGCCAGCAGGTCGGCCTCGGCCTGCTGCCGCTCGGCGGGATCGGTGCGGCCCGAATAGGACGCCACCTCGTAGCCCTGGTCGCGCAGGTAGGCCGCGATCTCGTCGGTCGCCGCCACCGTGAGCGTGTAGATGATCCCCGAACCAGGCAGTTCCTTCAGGTGGCTCGCCAGCCAGCCCAGCCGGGCTTGCGCCGTGGGCAACCGGACCACGCCCAGTCGCAGGCTCTCCCGGTCCAGGCTGCCGCGCAGGACCAGCGCTTCCTGCGGATCGGTGAACTCGCCGCCCACCCCGAGCTGGTCGGCGACGTCCTGCACGACGCGGTCGTTCGCGGTGGCCGTGGTCGCGAGCACGGGGACGCCCTCGGGCAGCTCGGTGAGCAGCGTCCGCAGCCGCCGGTAGTCCGGGCGGAAGTCGTGGCCCCAGTCGGAGATGCAGTGCGCCTCATCGACCACGAGCAAGCCCGCGGCCTGGGTGAGCTCCGGCAGGATCGTGTCCCGGAAGTCGGGGTTGTTCAGCCGTTCCGGGCTGACCAGCAGCACGTCGACCTCGCCGGCGGCAACCTGCTCCTCGATGTCGGCCCACTCGTCTGAATTCGCGGAGTTGATCGTCGCGGCGTGCACTCCGGCCGCCGCGGCCGCATCGACCTGGTTGCGCATCAGCGCGAGCAGCGGCGAAACGATCACCGTCGGGCCTTCGCCGAGTTCGCGCAGCAGCGCGGTGGCGATGAAGTAGACGGCGGACTTGCCCCAGCCGGTGCGCTGCACCACGAGCGCTCGACGACGCTCCAGCACCAGTGCGCGGATAGCGCTCCACTGGTCCTCGCGCAGCGCGGCGTCGGGGCCGGCCAGCGCGCGGAGTCGGTCGTCGGCGAGTTCGCGCAGCGCGTTTTCGTCCACGACCCGATTCCTACCGGATGCCCGCGACGTGCCACGTCCGGGGTGACCGGGCGTGAAAATCCGATGTCGGGGCGCTGGCCGAACGGACTAGTCTGTGCAGGTGACCACCACCGAGTCCACGATCACAGACCAGGTGCCCGGAGACGAGCTGCGGGAGCAGGTCCGCGACGCGGCACGGCGGGCCAAGCGGGCGGCGGCGGAGCTGGCACAGGCCACCCGTGGCGACAAGGACGCGTTGCTGCACGCGATGGCCGACGCGCTGGTGCAGCGCGCGCCGGAGATCCTCGCCGCCAACGACCGGGATGTTGCCGCCGGACGCGAGTCGGGGATGCCGGAAGGCCTGATCGACCGGCTGAGCCTGAGCGCCGAGCGCGTCGCCGCGATGGCCGACGGGCTGCGCACGGTCGCCGGTTTGCCGGACCCGGTTGGTGAGGTGGTGCGCGGCGGCGTGCTGCCCAACGGGTTGCAATTGCAGCAGGTCCGGGTACCGCTCGGTGTGGTCGGGATCGTCTACGAGGGGCGCCCCAACGTCACGGTGGACGCGGCGGGGCTGACGCTGAAGGCCGGCAACGCTGTGCTGCTGCGGGGTTCGTCCTCGGCGGAGCACTCCAACACCGCGCTTGTGGCGATCCTCGCCGACGTGGTCCGCGAGCGGGGCCTGCCAGCCGACGCCGTGCAGCTCCTGCCGTGTCACGACCGGGCGTCCGTGCAGCACTTGATCACCGCGCGCGGGTTGGTCGACGTGGTGATCCCGCGCGGGGGCGCTGGGCTGATCTCGGCAGTCGTGGAGAACGCCACGGTGCCGGCCATCGAGACCGGCGTCGGCAACTGCCACGTGTACGTCGACGGGAGCGCTGACATCGACACCGCGCTGCGCATCCTGCTCAACTCCAAGGCCCGGCGCCCCAGCGTGTGCAACTCGGCGGAAACGGTGTTGGTGCACAAGGAGATTGCGGAGGAGTTCCTGCCCCGAGCGCTCGCCGAGCTGCACGGCGCGGGTGTGACCGTGCACGGCGATGAGCGAGTCGTCGAGGTCGGGGGCTCCAATGTGGTTCCCGCGACCGATGAGGACTGGGACACGGAGTTCTTGTCGCTGGACATCGCGGCAGCGGTGGTGGATTCGCTGCCAGACGCGGTCGAGCACATCCGATCCCACGGCTCGGGGCACACCGAAGCCATCGTGACCAGTGACGTCCGCGCAGCCCGGCAGTTCACGGTGCAGGTGGACGCGGCTGCGGTGATGGTCAACGCCTCCACCGCGTTCACCGACGGAGGCGAGTTCGGGATGGGCGCGGAGATCGGTATCTCCACCCAGAAGCTGCACGCCCGCGGCCCGATGGGGCTGCCGGAACTGACCTCCACGAAGTGGCTGGCCTTCGGCGACGGGCACGTGCGGCCGGGCTCCGCCGCGGCGAACACCAGTTCGTGCCCGGGGAGCTGACTTCACCCAGGCGCCGCGCCGCAAGCGTGGCTCGGCCGCGACCAAGGAAGCGCTGTTGCAGGCCGCGTCGGCGTTGTTCGCCGAGCGGAGCAGGTGACCGATTACATCGACAAGATGCTCGTCGACATGACCGGGCTGTTCGCCGAACACCGCGAAGAACCGGCCGACGACCTGCTCAGCGCGTTGATCGCGGCGACGAGCAGGACATTCGGGCACGGGGCCCGTGCCACTGCCTCGGTGCCCAGCTCGCGAAGATGGAGCTGCAGGTCGCGCCGCGCACGCTGCTGACGCGGCTGCCAGGACCGCGTTTCGCGACGTCCGCCGAAGACGTCGACTGGAAGACCGGAATGCTCGGTGCCCTGCGGATGCTGCCGTCATGGCAAGGTGTCGGGTGATCCCGCTCATAACTGGAAGAGGTGGCGAATGAGCTGGTCGATCGAGATCGACGCGGACACCTGCATCGGTTCCGGCATGTGCGCCGGCGTCGCACCGGACCACTTCGAGCTGGTGGACGGCTACTCCTGCGCCAAGAAGGCGACGGTGGAGCCGACCGACGAGGTGGTCGACGCGGCGGAGTCGTGTCCGGTGGAGGCGATCCTGGTCAAGGACGCCGAAACCGGCGCGGCGATCGCCCCGGAAAAGTGACGCAGACCACTTTCGAAATCGCGTCATGGTTTCCCAGGTGCGCCCGTCACACCGGTGCGCGCCTGAGAAATGGCAGCGCCCGCGACCTGAGGTGGGCCCCCAGCCGCCGAGGGTTGCGCAGGGCCGTGGGGCCCGGCTCAGGGGGAGCGTGGGCCGGGCTCCACGGCCGGCGTGGCCTGGGCCCCGCTCATAGGGAGTGTGAGCCGGGCCCAACGGTCGCCGCGACGCGCGACGCACGCCCCGCCGATCGGCGCGGGCTGTCGGCTTTCTAGGCTTGTCAGCTATGTCTCGTCGCAGGATCGGGGTCATGGGTGGCACCTTCGATCCCATTCATCACGGGCACCTGGTGGCAGCCAGCGAGGTGCAGGCCCAGTTCGGCCTGGAACAGGTCGTGTTCGTGCCCACCGGCCAGCCGTGGCAGAAGAGCCACGAGGTGGTTAGCCCCGCCGAGGACCGCTACCTGATGACGGTGATCGCCACCGCGTCCAACCCGCGGTTCCTGGTCAGCCGCGTCGACATCGACCGCAGCGGCCCGACCTACACCGCCGACACCCTCACCGACCTGCACCAGCAGTACCCGGACGCGGAGCTCTACTTCATCACCGGGGCCGACGCGCTGGAGCAGATCCTGTCCTGGCACCGGGTCGACGAGCTGTTCGACCTGGCGCACTTCATCGGCGTGACGCGGCCCGGCTACTCGCTCAACGGGGCCCACCTGCCCGCCGGGGCGGTATCGCTGGTGGAGATCCCGGCGATGGCGATCTCCTCCACCGGCTGCCGGGACAGGGTCCGGGCGGGCCTGCCGGTCTGGTATCTGGTCCCGGACGGAATCGTGCAGTACATCACGAAGCGAGGCCTCTACCGGGAGGAAGCCGGCGCGGAGTGGGGCCCGTCCGGTTCCTGACACGCCCCGCCCCTCGTCGCGGTCGGAAGCAGATCGTTAGGGCGCGGGTGACCGTGGGCGTGGTCAAGACGGCGTCGAACGCCGACGGGATGGGCCGGTGCTCGCCTCACCCAGTCGCGCGACCTGCGTGTTTCACCGCCGGGTGAAGGACCGTGGTGGGCGGGGCCCGGGGCGATTCGGTCTCCGCGCGGGCGCCCATGCGGGAACGCCACATGCGAACCCGAGGACACCTGGGGCGGCCGCGGCTTCGGCCCGAGGGACGTGGAGGCGGGTTCGGCCTGGTGCGAGGCGGGCTGGCTATCCTCTACCCGGCGTGGGTCGCACACCGGACCCACCCGAGAGGAGTGACGTGGCAGCCACCGAGAACGCCCGCCGGCTGGCTCTGATCGCGGCGCAGGCCGCGGCGGACAAGAAGGCCACCGATGTGGTCCTGCTGGATGTCTCCGAGCAGTTGGTCATCACAGACTGCTTCCTGATCGCTTCGGCGCCCAACGAACGGCAGGTCGAGGCGATCGTCGACGCGGTCGAGGAGAAGCTGCGCGCCGCCGGCACCAAGCCGGTGCGCCGGGAGGGTGCGCGCGAGGGTCGGTGGGTCCTGCTCGACTTCGTCGACGTGGTGGTGCACGTCCAGCACTCCGACGAGCGCGCGTTCTACCAGCTGGAACGGCTGTGGAAGGACTGCCCGCAGATCGAGTTCGAGGACCAGAACGCGCCCGCCGAGGCCGACTCGCCGGACTCCGAATCGTGAGCCTGGACCGGTTAGTCCTCTGGCGGCACGGCGAGACCGGCTACAACGCCGCCGGCCGTCTCCAAGGACACCTCGACAGCGCGCTCACCGAGACCGGCCAGGAGCAGGCGCGGCGCGCGGCACCGGCGATCGCCCGGTTCACTCCGGACACCGCAGTCAGCTCCGACCTGAGCCGTGCACGCACCACCGCAGCAGCGTTTGCCGAGTTCAGCGGGACTTCGATGCGGTTGGACAAGCGGTTGCGCGAGACGCACCTGGGGGAGTGGCAGGGGCTCAGCGGCGCGGAGGTCGAGCACGGCTGGCCTGGAGCGATGGGCACCTGGCGGGCGGATCCAACGTGGGCGCCGCCCGGCGGCGAGTCCCGCGTCGAGGTCGCCGAGCGCGCGCTGGAGGTCGTGGAGGAGCTCGAATCCCAGCACCAGGGCACCGCGTTGCTGTGCGCGCACGGGGGATTGATCACCGCGCTGACGGCGAAGCTGGTCGGTCTGCCGCTGGACCTGTGGCCGGGGCTGGGCGGCATCAGCAACTGCCACTGGGTTGTGCTGAAGCGGCGTAGCAACCGCGATCACCGCTGGCGGTTGATGGCTTACAACGCCGGGATACCGGTCGAGGGCTGATCGCATTCCTTCCGCGACGTCGTAGGGTTGCGGCGTGCCAATTGCAGTCGTCACCGACTCGACGGCGTACCTGCCGGCGGGATACGCCGAGCGATACGCGGTGCGGACCGTTCCGTTGCACGTCAGCGTTGATGGCGCCGCCGCGGTCGACGAACCCGTTTTCGGCCCCGGTGATCTTGCGCGTGCCTTCGACCGCAAGCATCGGGTCACCACCGCGGGCGCGACGCCGCAGGAATTAGCAAAGGCGTATCAGGACGCGCTGGACTGCGGCGCGGACGGCGTGGTCGCGGTCCACCTGTCCCGGCAGCTTTCAGGCACTTGGGATGCGGCGCGGCTGGCCGCGCGCGAGGTGGATCCAGAGCGGGTCCGGGTCGTGGATTCCCGATCTGCGGCAATGGGGCTGGGATTTTCGGTGCTCGCGGCGGCCGAGGCGGCGAAGTCGGGAGCAGAGTTGGCCGAGGTGGAACGCTCTGCGGTTTCGACGGCCGAGCGCACGACGACTCTGTTCTCCGTGCAGACCTTGGAATACCTGCGGCGTGGTGGCCGGATCGGAACCGCCGCCGCGGTCTTGGGCACGGCGTTGGCGATAAAGCCGCTGCTGCACGTTCATGACGGGCGCATCGACGCGTTGGAGAAGGTGCGCACGACCACTCGGGCCATGACTCGGTTGTTGGACATTTCGTTGGGGGCAGCGGGTTCCGGCGCCGCCGCGATCGCCGTGCACCACCTGGCCGCGCCGGAGCGAGCCGAGCAGCTCGCCGGGCGGATCCGGGCCGAACTCGGGGAGTCCGCCGACTGCGTCGTTTCGGAGGTCGGCGCGGTCATCGGTGCGCACATCGGGCCCGGAGCGGTGGGTGTCGTGGTGCTCCCGAACGGGTGGCGTTCGGGAGCTTGAAAACCTTTCGGTGGGCGGATTCCACACCTTCGTGCTGAATCTGTGGACGATTTCCTCCACTGTGGTCTGAGCGGAGAAAAATAAAGCTGCGCAACGTGTTTCGTCTCCTCTAAAGTCGATCACATGTTTGAAATGCGGAGTTTTCGTTCCACCGCAGGCGAATCCGAAGAACTCGACCCGAGGAGCAGGCTGCAAACCCTGCGGCGACATGCGTCCTTCGACGAGCCGGCGGAGCGCGTCGGCCCGAACTACTCGGTGACGCCACCGGATACCGGATCCGGTTCGTCTTGGCGGCGGCTGGCGGAGAGATGGCTTCCCGAATCCCTGCTGAGGTCCAGAGCGGACCCCGGTCGGATCGGTGTGCTCGCGCTCGCCCTGGTGGCATTGGTGGTCCTGGTGGGTGTGGTGGTCGGGGCGTGGGCGAACCAGCCCGCGGCCGAACCCGTGCCACTACCCGTCTCGCCGCCACCGCCACCGGTCACCACCGCGGCGCCACCGGAACTCGTCGTCAGCGTCGTCGGCCGGGTCACTCGCCCGGGGCTGGTCACCGTGTCGCCGGGCGCTCGGGTGGCCGACGCCCTCGCGTCGGCCGGTGGCCCGCTACCCGACACCGATCTGACGGGTCTCAACCTGGCCCGCCGGCTGGTCGACGGCGAACAGCTCTACGTCGCCGTGCCGCCGCCACCGCAGGCGTCGTCCGCCCAGCCCGGAGGCGACGGCAAAGTCAACCTGAACACCGCAACGGAGGATCAACTCGATGAACTACCCGGCATCGGCGAGGTCACCGCCAAGCGGATCGTGCAGTGGCGGGCGGAACACGGCCGGTTCGACTCGGTGGAGCAGCTGCGTGAAGTTGGCGGCATCGGCGAATCCCGGTTCGCCCGGCTGCGGGAAGCGGTGCGGGTGTGATCGCAAGACTCGACCTGCGCCTGGTGCCGACCGCACTCGCGGTCTGGGTCGTGACGTTGACCGGATTGCTGGTGGGCTGGGTTCCGGCCGCAGTCTTGGCGTTGCTCTGTTCGTTGGCCGCGCCACTGGTGTGGCGGGCGGCGCCGACCGGGCCGGTTGCCAGGGGCACCCTCGCGGTCCTGCTGCTGGCGGGCGTTGCCGCGACCGGAATTGCGGTGCGCGCCCACGGCGTCGAGCACCACCCGGTGCGACTGGCAGCGGAGCACGGCGAGCGGGCAACACTGCGGGTCATGTTGACCAGCGCGCCAAGGCCGTTGCGCGGTGCGGCGTTCGGCGCCCGACGAGCGGCGGACAGGTCGTTGGTAAGCGCGGAGCTGCAGTCCGGTGAGCTCGCCGGGCGTCGAGTACGGGCAGGCGGAGCGGTGGTGCTGCTGGTGCCGACTGCAGGGTGGCGGGATCTCATTGCCGGGCAACAGGTGACCGCGACGGGAAAGCTCTCCCCGCCGCGTGCGGGCGAGCTCACGGTCGCCGCGCTCCAGGTTTTCGGCCAACCCGCCGATGTCGGGTCGGCTCCAGGCTGGCAGCGTGTCGCGGAAGACCTGCGGGAGGGACTGCGGCGGGTGTCGGCCGACGTGCTCAGCCCGGCCGCGGCGGGACTGCTGCCGGGGTTGGTGGTCGGCGACACCGGGGGACTGCCACCGGAGGTGGAGCAGAACTTCGAGACGGCCGGTCTGTCCCACCTGACGGCGGTTTCGGGGGCCAACCTCGCGATCGTGTGCGGCGCGGTGCTCGTGCTGCTGCACCTGGTCGGCGCGGGGCCGGTCATGTCGGCCGGCGGCGCGGGCGCGGCGCTCGTCGGTTTCGTCGTCCTGGCGGGGCCGGAACCGAGCGTGCTGCGCGCGGCGGTGATGGGTGCGATCACGCTGCTGGCGTTGGTGCTCGGCAGGCAGCGGTCGGCGTTGCCGGTGCTGTCCGCGAGTGTGATCGGTCTGCTGCTGCTCCAGCCCGACCTGGCGATGAGTGCGGGGTTCGCGCTGTCGGTGGCGGCCACCGCCGGGCTGGTGCTGTTGGCACCGGTGTGGTCGTCGGCATTGCGGACGAGAGGAGTGCCCATTGGATTAGCGGAAGCGATCGCCGTTCCGCTGGCGGCGCACGTCGTCACGGCCCCCCTGATCGCGGCGCTTTCCGGCGAGGTCAGTCTGGTGGCGGTACCGGCGAACATCCTGGCCGGGCCCGTTGTCGCGCCGGCGACGGTGTTCGGCGTGCTGGCCACCGTGGCCGCACCGGTTTCGACCTGGCTGGCCGGTGTGCTCGGCTGGCTGGCAGCGCCGGAGCTGGAGTGGATCATCCTGGTCGCGGACCGGGCTGCGGCGGTTCCCGGCGCGGCGTTCGACTGGCCATCCGGCACCGTCGGCGGGTTGCTGCTGGCGGCACTCGTGGTGGTCGGGCTGATCGGCATGCGCGGCAGACGGATTCGCTGGGCGGTTGCGGTCGTGGTGCTGCTCGCGGCGCTGGTGCTGGTACCGGTGCGCACCATGTTGCCGGGCTGGCCGGTGCCGGGTTGGAGCATGGTGGCCTGCGACGTCGGCCAGGGAGATGGGCTGGTGCTGGCCACCGGTGGCCCGGACGAGGCCGTGGTGGTCGACACCGGACCGGATCCGCAGCGGGCCGCGGAATGCCTGCAGCGGCTGGGCATTCGCCGGGTAGCGCTGGCGGTGCTCACCCACCTGCATGCCGACCACGTCAGCGGACTCGCCGCGTTGATGGGCAAGGTCCCCGTTGGCGCGGTCGCAATCGGCCCGCTGCGAGAACCGGCCTGGGCGATGGATGACGTGACCAGAGATGCCCGCGCACATCAGGTTCCTGTCGTGCCGCTGCTGTCCGGGCAGCGGGTGGTCTGGCCGGGACTGGTCCTCGACGTGCTCGGCCCAGATCCGGTGCTGGCCCGCGCGCAGACGGCCGACGACGCCAACGACGCGTCGATCGTGCTGCTCGCGACCACCCCGGCCGGGCGGGTCCTGCTCACCGGTGACGTCGAACTGCCCGGCCAGGGGCGGCTCATGTCGTCCGGTGCGGATCTGCGAGCCGACGTGCTCAAGGTGCCGCACCACGGATCCCGTTACACCACACCGCTTTTCCTGCGAGCAGTGCGTCCACGACTAGCCGTGATCAGTGTTGGAGACGGCAACACCTACGGCCACCCGAGCCCGTTCGTCGTCGACGACCTGACCCGCGCTGGCACGAAAGTGCTGCGCACCGACCAGGAAGGAGACATCGCCATCCTGCCCGGCCCGCAGGGGCCCCGCTACGTCGCCAGGGGAGGCCCATTGCGCGCGGGTGAGTCGTAGGACAGCCGCGGCCGCCCCGGAGCGTCCGAGGAGGTCCTTTGTAGACGAAAGCGCGGCGCCACCGTCGTGCGGTGACGCCGCGCGTCTCGAATCGGCTTGGTTCAGAGCCCCAGCGCCTGGTTGACCGCGTCGGTGGTCGGGGCGATCGTGGCCTTCGGGCCGATCTGGTCCTGCACCGCGTCCAGGGTCTTCAGCCCGTCACCCGTGATCAGCAGCACAGTCTCGGCGTCCGGGTCGATCTCGCCCGCTTCGATGAGCTTCTTCGCCGTGGCCACGGTGACCCCGCCGGCCGTCTCGGCGAAGATGCCCTCGGTGCGCGCCAGCAACCGGATGCCCTCGCGGACTTCGTCGTCGCTGACGTCTTCGATGGCGCCGCCGGTCTTGCGCACGATGTCCAGCACGTACGGGCCGTCGGCGGGGGCGCCGATGGACAGCGAACGGACGATGGTGTCCGGCCGCACCGGCTGGACCACGTCGTGGCCGTCCTTGTACGCCGTCGACACCGGGGAGCAGCCGGTTGCCTGCGCGCCGAAGATCCGCACCGGGCTCGGCTCCACCAGGCCGACCTGGCTGAGCTCGTTGAACCCCTTGTAGACCTTGGTCAGCTGCGAGCCGGAGGCGATCGGCACAACGATCTGCTCGGGGATGCGCCAGCCGAGCTGCTCGGCGACCTCGAAAGCCAGCGTCTTCGACCCCTCGGAGTAGTAGGGGCGCACGTTGACGTTGACGAACGCCCAGTCCTCGTGCTCCGCGGCGAGCTCGGTGGCCAGCCGGTTGACGTCGTCGTAGTTGCCGTCGACGGCCAGCAGCGACCCGTCGTAGACCGCGCTCATCAGGATCTTGGCGCGCTCCAGGGTCTTGGGCACCAGCACCACCGAGTCCCAGCCAGCGCGGGCCGCGGCGGCAGCCACCGCGTTGGCGAGGTTGCCGGTGGAGGGGCAGGCCAACACCTTGAAGCCGAACTCGCGGGCGGCGGCCAGCGCCACCGCGACGACGCGGTCCTTGAAGGAGTGGGTGGGGTTGCCGGTGTCGTCCTTGACCCAGATCCGCTTGACGCCCAGCGCCTTCGCGAGCTTGTCGGCCCGGACCAGCCGGGTACAGCCCGGCTCGGTGTTCGGGTGCTCTTCGACGTTGGTGGGAACCGGGAGGAGCTGCTTGTAGCGCCAGATGGAGCGCGGGCCGGATTCGATGTCCTCGCGGCGGATCTTGCCGAAGTCGTAGGCGACCTCTAGCGGGGAGAAGTCCTCCAGCGAGACGAACTCCGGGGCCAACGGCTGCCGGTGGCCCTCTTCCTTGGACACCAGTTCGACGGCGTTGCCCAGGTCGAAGGTCTTCTTCGGAGTCGTCTGGGCATGGGCAGCAGCAGTCATCGAGAGGTCCTCTCCTCATCTGTCCCGCGGACGGGTCGGAATTGGCACCGCTTTCGTCAGAGACCTCGCGGGTGAAAGCACGATTCGCTGACGAACGGTTGCCGGGGCTTCATCGGGCCGTTCCCTCTGCCCCTCTGGATGAGCTATTCAGTTGTGCCAGCAACGCTAGTGGACCGCGCCGGGGTCTGGCCAGCACGATCCAGATGGCGGGAACGTCACGGGTGCGTGCGACGATGCGTGCATGAGCGCACCGGCCGTGGTCCCTGATCCGCTGCAGTTGGTTCTCGGCGACGAAGAACTGCTGGTGGAACGCGCGGTTTGGGCCGCTGTCGGAGCCGCCCGCGCGGCCGATCCGGAAGCCGAGCTGCGTCGCGTGAAGGTGAGTGAACTCACTCCTCCGGAGCTGACCGAACTGCTCAGCCCATCGCTGTTCGCGGAGGGCCGGGTGCTGGCGGTGGAGTCCGCCCAGGACGCGGGCAAGGAGATCGCCGACGCGCTGCTGATGCACGCCAAGCAGCCGGCGGACGGGGTCATGCTCGTCGTCGTGCACACCGGCGGCGGCCGCTCGAAGCACGCCAAGGAACTACCCAATGCGCTGCGCAAACTAGGCGCGCGGGTCACCGAGTGCAACAAGATCACCAAGCCCGCCGAGCGGGAGGCGTTCGTCCGCGACGAGGTGCGCCGGGCCGGCGGCAAAACCGATGCCGCCGGGGTGGCTGCGCTGATCGAAACGGTCGGTTCCGACCTGCGGGAGCTGTCGGCCGCGGCGACGCAGCTGGTCGCCGACACCGGCGGCAAGGTCAACGAGACGGCCGTGCGCCGCTACCACCGCGGGCGAGCCGAGGTGACCGGGTTCGCGGTCGCGGAGAAGGCGGTGACGGGTGACCGCGCGGCTGCCCTGGAGGCCTTGCGGTGGGCTGTGCAGCTTGGCGTCCCGCACGTGCTGATCGCCGACGCGCTCGCGGACTCGGTCCGCACCATTGGCCGCGTCGCCGCCGCGGGCGGTCGAAACGACCCGTTCCGGCTGGCAGGCGAGCTGGGCATGCCCGCGTGGAAGGTGAAGAAGGCGCTGGCGCAGTCCCGGGGCTGGAACGCTTCGAGCCTCGCGCAGGCGCTCCAGGCGGTTGCAGAGGTCAACGCCGGGGTCAAGGGCATGGCCGCCGACGCCACCTACGCCTTGGAACGAACCGTCCTGCGCCTCGTGGAGCTCCGCAACCAGCGCTCGTGATCGCACCGGTTTCCACCGAAATCGCGAAAGGCCCCTTCCCCGCGCGGGGAAGGGGCCTTTCGAAGTTCAGACCTCAGCTCAGAGCTGGTTGGCGCGCTGCGCCAGCGCGGACTTCTTGTTCGCGGCCTGGTTCTTGTGGATGACGCCCTTGCTGGCGGCCTTGTCCAGCGCGCGGCTGGCGGCCTGCTGCAGCTCGATGGCCTTGTCCTTCTCGCCGGCGTCAGCCGCCTCGCGGAACTTGCGGATGGCGGTCTTGACCGCGGACTTCACGGCCTTGTTGCGCTGCCGGTTCTGCTCGTTGGTCTTGATCCGCTTCATCTGGGACTTGATGTTGGCCACTGTGGCGCCTCTTCCTCGTCTGTCGAATCGATCGTGCCGCGCTGTTGTCGGCGCTGCGCTCAGGCAGGTTTCCTCCACGGCGGAATGCCGCACGGCACGGTCGTCCATGTTAACAGCGCCGACCTGCGCAGATTTCGGGCGGGCGGTGCCGGGCTAGGGCGATCACATCGGGCCGGATCCGGCGTTTCCGAACCATAGGGTTCAAGGCTCGTGCTCGATGCGTTGAACTGGCCCGGATTCGCCGATCTGTGCCTCGCCGGACTGCTGTTTTTCTGCGGCGCCGCGCTCCTGGCCGGGGCTGTCGATGCGATCGTCGGCGGCGATGGCCTGAACCAGCTGCCCGTGATCCTTCTGCTCCTGCCCGGCGGCGAGGTGATCTACTCGCTGGCCACCAACAAGGTGGCGGCGATCGCCGGGACCGCCGCGGCCGCCCGCACCTACGCGAAGCGAACCCCGATCGACTGGCCGGCCGCGTTGTCGATGGCGATCGTCGTCCTGCTCGGATCGCTGGGCGGCGCAATACTGGCCGGTGCTCTTCGCTCGCAGTCACTCAGCGTCGTCGTGCTGGTCGCGTTGGGTCTCGTCGGTGTTCCCACCTGGCGCAAACCCGAATTGGGTTCGGCCGACTCGCCGCGTTTCCAGCGACGCGCACAGCTGCTGGTGATGCTGGCCGGTGGCGCCGTGATCCGTTTCTACGACGGGGTCGCAGGTCCCGGTACCGGCTCCTTCCTGACGTTCCTGCTCGTCGGCCTGGTCGGTTTCGCGTTCGTCACGGCTTCGGCGACAGCGAAGGTCGTCAACGTGGCCACGAACATCGGCGCGCTGGAGTTCTTCGTCCCGGCGGGCAAGGCCCTTTGGGGATCGGCGCTGGTGATGGCCGTGAGCAACATACCGGGCAGCGTCGTCGGCGCGATGATCGCCGCGAAGCGCGGCTCTGGTTTCGTCCGGCGGGTGTTCCTGACGGTGGTGGCCGGGCTCGTCGTCAGCCTCGGTTGGAAACTCGCGCAGGCGTCTAGCTAGAGCCTTGGTCACACATGAGCCGGGGATTCCCGGAGTCCTGACGTTCCGCTACCCGCACCGCAGTTCGGGGTGAGTCCGGGAACGGTCCCTCCGGATCCGCGATTCGCACGGAGTAACATCAACGCCCGGTTGTGCCTAGGGTTCCGCTCCCGCTCCGTCGCAGATCGTCACAACCAGGGGTGTGGGGGACTGGTCCGAGCGGCACCGGCGATCGCGGAAGGCGCGTGATCGCACATCTGACGGGACAAAAACCTGGAGGAACCCGGATGTCGCGCGCCTGCGCGGCACGGAGAGGGTTCGATGGGGCTGGCAGCCGTTCTTCTCGTCGCCACCGCCGCGTTCGCACACGCGGCGTGGAACTTCTTCGCCAAGCGCGCCGGGGCGGCCGGTGCGGGGTTCGTGTGGCTGACCGCGACGTGCAGTGCGGTGCTGTACCTACCGGTGATGGCCGCATCGCTGATCTGGAACGGGCTCCCGCCGCTGGGCGACTGGCTGTTGGGCGTGCTGGTGAGCGCGGTCGTGCACCTGGCGTACTTCCTGCTGCTGCAACGCGGTTACGCGGTCGGCGACATGTCGGTGGTGTATCCGCTGGCCCGTGGCACCGGCCCGATGCTGGCGATGCTCGTCGCGGTGCTGCTGCTGGGCGAACGCCCGGGCTGGCTCGGGATTCTGGGTGGTCTGCTGGTGGTCGCCGGGGTGTTCGTGATCGGACTGTCCGACGGGGTGCCGCGCTCCGGCGCGAGTCTTGCTGGTGTCGGTTTCGGCCTGGCGACGGGTGCGCTGATCGCGACCTACACGGTTTGGGACGCGCACGCCGTGACAGGGCTGGCGTTGTCGCCGCTGGCGTACGACTGGGCTAACAACCTCGCCCGCTCGATGCTGCTCGCCCCCTACGCGGTGAGCCGCCGAACCCGGGTCGTGGAGGCCTGGAAGTCGCACCGCCGCGAGATCCTGGCGGTGGCCCTGCTGTCACCGCTGGCATACATCCTCGTCCTGTTCGCGATGCAGCTCGCCCCGGTGAGCCTGGTCGCCCCGGCCCGTGAGCTCAGCATCGTCCTGGCGGGCCTCCTGGCCTGGCGACTCCTGGGCGAACCCCAGCCAACCCGCCGATTGACGGGAGCGGTGGTGGTCCTCGCCGGAATCGTCCTCCTCGGCATCGCCTGACCGCGTCGCCCGGCGGCTGGTTGTGGGCGCGGGTAGAAACGTGGCATGGAGATCTTGAACAGCCGGTTGATCCTTCGGCCGCGGGATTGGGAGCGGTCGTTGCGGTTCTACCGGGACGTGCTCGGGTTGGCCATCGCGCGGGAGTTCCCCGGCGGCACGGTTTTCTTCCTGGGGCAGGGTTTTCTGGAGATCTCCGGCCGGGGCGGGCCCGGGCCGAGCCCGGACCAGGTGCTCTGGCTGCAGGTGCGCGATGTGCGGGCGGAGTTCGAACGGTTGCGGCACCGCGGAGTGACGGTGCTTGCCGAGCCCGAGCGGCAGCCGTGGGGGCTCGACGAGGGCTGGGTGGCGGACCCCGACGGCATGCGCATCGTTCTGGTCGAGATCCCCGCCGACCATCCGATCCGGGTCGACGTCCGCAAGCCCTGATGCGGTCGCGGGGTGCGCCGGACTACGACGGCTTGATGGCTCGGGTTTGGGCCTGGGTGGTGCCGTAGTCCGGTTTCCAGGCCCACGTCTGCACGTCGGTGAACCCGGCCGCCTGGACGTCGGAGTGGAGTCTGGGGCGTCCGCCCGGCAACCAGCGTTCGTGGGCCGACACCAGCAAGACACCGCCTGGCCGCAGCACTCGGTGCAGCTCGGCAAGCGCTGCGGTGCGGTCCGGCCACAGCTGGACGTTGTTCACGCTCAGCGCCGCGCCGAACGCAGCGTCCGGCAGCCCGGTCGCGTCGGCGGTGCCGTCCTGAACAGCGACGTTGCGCAGCCTCGCGCATCTGCGGGCGGCCGCCTGCCGCATGCGCGCAGACGGTTCGACCGCGACTACGTGCGCCGCCTGTTCGGCGGCCGCCTGCAACCCCACGCCCGGCCCGGGGCCGATCACCAGCACTTCTTCCGCGCCGGTCAGCCGGGCCAACCGCACGACCTGCTGCTCTGCCGCCGCATTGCTGCGCGCCATCAGCGCGCCGCCCACGGCGCCCAGGATTCCGGTGGGGTGACCGAAAGCACGGTCCAGGGCGAAACCGGCGAAACCACTCATAGGACCAGCTCAGCAGCCCGAAGCGGGTGGTCGCATCGGGGATGACCCGGAGTTGGGCGCTGGGTACCAGGCGTGTCATGGGACGATGGGGTGAACCCCGCACCAGTCGACATCCGCGAGGAACACTGAGTGAGCAGTTTCGCCGACACCACGTTCACGCCCCCGGAGCGAATCCGGAACTTCTGCATCATCGCGCACATCGACCACGGCAAGTCGACGCTGGCCGACCGCATGCTGCAGCTGACCGGCGTGCTGGAGGAACGCGCGTACCGGGCCCAGTATCTCGACCGGATGGACATCGAGCGGGAACGCGGCATCACGATCAAGGCGCAGAACGTGCGCCTACCGTGGACCTCCGACGGCGTCGACCACGTGCTGCACATGATCGACACCCCCGGTCACGTCGACTTCACCTACGAGGTCAGCCGGTCGCTGGCGGCGTGCGAGGGCGCGGTGCTGCTGGTCGACGCCGCGCAGGGCATCGAGGCGCAGACGCTGGCGAACCTGTACCTCGCGATGGAGCACGACCTGCAGATCATCCCTGTGCTCAACAAGATCGACCTGCCGGCGGCTGAACCGGACAAGTACGCCGCCGAGCTGGCGCACATCATCGGTTGCGAGCCGGAGGACGTGCTGCGGGTGTCGGCGAAGACTGGTGAGGGCGTCGCATCCGTGCTGGACGAGGTGGTCCGGCAGATCCCTGCGCCGCAGGGCGTTGCCGACGCGCCGCCCCGCGCGATGATCTTCGACTCCGTCTACGACACCTACCGCGGTGTGGTCACCTACATCCGGGTCGTCGATGGCAGGATCACGCCGCGGCAGCGAATCCGGATGATGTCCACCGGCGCGACCCACGAGCTGCTGGAAGTCGGCATCATCTCGCCGGAACCGAAGCCTTCGGCGGGGCTCGGCGTCGGCGAGGTCGGCTACCTGATCACCGGGGTGAAGGACGTCCGCCAGTCCAAGGTCGGCGACACGATCACCGCCGACCGCAAGGGCGCTGAAGAGCCGCTCAGCGGCTACCGCGAGCCGAAGCCGATGGTGTACTCCGGGCTCTACCCGATGGACGGCACGGACTACCCGCTGCTGCGCGAGGCGCTGGACAAGCTGCAGCTCAACGACGCGGCGCTGACCTACGAGCCGGAGACTTCCGGGGCGCTGGGCTTCGGTTTCCGCTGCGGATTCCTCGGGCTGCTGCACCTGGAGATCACCCGTGACCGGCTGGAGCGCGAGTTCAACCTGAACTTGATCTCCACCGCGCCGAACGTGGTCTACGAGGTGCAGATGGAGGACGGTTCGGAGCTGGTGGTGACCAATCCGTCCGACTGGCCCGAGGGCAAGATCAAGGACGTCCTCGAACCGGTCGCGAGGTGCACGATCATCGCGCCGTCGGAGTTCGTGGGCACGATCATGGAGCTGTGCCAGAGCCGGCGCGGGCAGTTGTCGGGCATGGACTACCTGTCGGAGAGCCGGGTCGAGCTGCGCTACACGCTGCCGCTGGCGGAGATCGTCTTCGACTTCTTCGACCAGTTGAAGTCCCGGACCCGCGGTTACGCCTCGATGGACTACGAGGAGTCCGGCATGCAGGCGTCGAACCTCGTGAAGGTCGACATCCTGCTGCAGGGCGAACCGGTGGACGCGTTCAGCGCGATCGTGCACCGCGATGCCGCCTACGCCTACGGCACGAAGATGGCTTCGAAGCTGCGCGAGCTGATCCCGCGGCAGCAGTTCGAGGTGCCGATCCAGGCGGCGATCGGGTCCAGGATCATCGCCCGCGAGACGATTCGCGCGATCCGCAAGGACGTGCTCGCCAAGTGCTACGGCGGTGACATCAGCCGGAAGCGGAAGCTGCTGGAGAAGCAGAAGGAAGGCAAGAAGCGGATGAAGACCATCGGCCGGGTAGAGGTTCCGCAGGAAGCCTTCGTCGCCGCGCTGTCCACCGATGAAGCCAAGGACGACAAGGCCAAGGGCAAGAAGTAGCTGGGATGGTCCGGCATCGGCGGTCGCCGGTGCCGGATCTTCCTCAGTGGACTTCGGTGGCGAGCGGGCGGAGCAGAGCGAGTCGGCTGGCGGTGCGTTCGATATCAGTGCCGTTCGCCAAGGTGTCGGCGATGCTGTTGTCGGCGAGCACGTGCGTGGCGATGTCCTTGTCGCACAACACGTCTACGACGTTGGCGAAGCGTTGCGGCATCCGCTCGTGCGAGAACGTCGGCGTGCGAGATCACCCCACGACTCTGTGCGAAGCCCTGCGCCACACCGCTTGAGGCACGATTTTCACTGCTTGAGGCTCGTGAGTGCTTTCACGGTGTGGCGTTGCGCTGGAGCCGCTCGCTGAAGCGCCGAGGCTCTTCACACGCCCTCGCGGGGCCCGGGTGCCCCGAGCTATCCAGGGCGCTGCCGAGGCCGGGCGTGAGGTGAACGGTCCGTTTGTGCCGTCTATCGGGGTGGACGGTCCGTTCGCTTCACGTCAATGGTCTGGTGGGTGGGGTTGGGTGGGTGAGGTGAACGGCCCGTTTGTGCCGTCTATCGGAGTGGACGGTCCGTTCGCTTCACGCCAGCGACGCGCAGGTGCACCACCACTGCGCAACGGGTCCCAAACAGCCCGCTGCAACTCCCTGAAGTGCTCAAGGCGCTTGATCAGTGTCGACGGCGTTGATGATGGCTCGGGTGGCGGCTTTGGTCCCGCCCTTGGGACGGCAGTTCGGAAGTAGGCGGATCTGCCCGTCGGCATATGCCCGGGTGACGGCGTCCTTGATGCGCACTGCCGTCGCGTGGTCGCCGAGGTGTTCCAGCATGAGGGCGGCCGCGAGGATTTGGGAGGTCGGGTTCGCCTCGTCGCGTCCGGCGATTGCGGGAGCGCTGCCGTGGATGGGTTCGAAGTAGGCGGCGTGGTCGCCGATGTTGCCGGCCGGGCACATGCCGAGTCCGCCGATGGTGGCCGCGCCGACGTCGCTGAGGATGTCGCCGAGGAAGTTCTCCATGACGAGCACATCGAAATGCCCGGGATCAGCGACGAGGTCGTGCCCGGCGGCGTCGGCGTAGCGGTAGTCGCGTTGGACGTCGGGGTATTCGTCGGCGATCTCGTCGAAGATCGCCCGGAAGAACGCGAAGCTGCGCAGCACGTTGCTCTTGTCCACGCAGGTAACGCGGCGGACACCATCAGCGGGCGCGCCGCTGCGGCGGCGGGCGAGCTCGAACGCGAAGCGGACCACGCGCTCGGTGCCCTCGCGGGTCATGAGCATCTGGTCGGCGACGGCCCGGTCGTTCCCGACCCCTCGCCCGCGCGAGAGGTAAAGCCCTTCGGTGTTCTCGCGCACGATCACGTAGTCGATGCCCGTTTCGGTGCTGCGCAGCGGCGTGACCGTCCCGCGGAGCAAGGCGATCGGGCGGACGTTGGCGTAGGTGTCCAGCCCGCCGCGCAGGATGCCGCCGAGGATTCCGGCTTCGGTGCCGTCGGGGTGGCGGACGTCGGGCAGGCCGACGGGTCCTTTGAGGACACCGTCGTAGGCGGTGCGGATTCGCTCCAGCGACTCCGGGCTCAAGGCGGCACCGGTCCGCCGGAAGGTGTCGGCGCCACCGTCTTCGGTGGTGAAGTGGAGGTCGGCCGAGGCCGCTTGCAGCACTTCGACGGCGCTGTCGACGAGTTCGGGGCCGATGCCGTCGCCGGGGATCAGGCCGATCGAGATCCTTGGCCGGGAGCCCACGTCGTTCTCCTTCGGTAGTGGGTCGGGCGCCGAGTCCGCGCTGCCATTGATCAGCCCTGGTGTGCTTCGACGAACGCGTACACGTCGGCCTCGTCCACGCCGGGGAAGGTGTCCGACGGTAGTGCGGCGAGCACGTGCGAGTGGGCTCGGGCCGACGGCCACACCATGCCTTCCCAGCGGCTCGCGAGATCCGCGGGCGGGCGCTGGCAGCATTCGCCGTTCGGGCACTTCGACTTGGAGTGGTTGTTGGTGTCCCGGCCCCGGAACCACCGCGACTCCGTGTAGGGCACGCCTAGGGTGATCGCGAAATCCCGCCCGCGGCTGGGGTCGACGTGCGCGACGCACCAGTGCGTGGCGCCGGGTTTGTCGGTGTACTGGTAGTAGGTCGAGTAGCGGTCCGGGGATGCGAACACCTGGCGTCCCGCCCAGTACCGGCACATCCGCTGCCCCTCGATGGCGCCGGTCGGGTCGGTGGGGAAGACCAGCCCGTCGTTCTCGTACGCCTTGTAGATGATGCCGGTCTCGTCGTTGCGCACGAAGTGGCAGACGAGGTCCAGGTACTGGGTGGCGAGGTTGGTGAACCGGTGCGCGGCCATCTCGTAGGACACGGAGAACACGTCGCGCAGGTCCTCGACGGCGAGGTCGCGCTCGGCCTTCGCGTCCTGCAGGAACGGCACGGCCGTCTGTTCGGGCACCAGGACCGCGGCGGCGAAGTAGTTCGCCTCGACGCGCTGCCGGAGGAAGTCGGCGAAGTCGCGGGGCTGGCGGTGGCCGAGGCTGAGGTGTCCGAGGGTCTGCAGCAGGATGGTCCGCGGGCTGTGCATGCCCAGCGATTCGCGGCGCAGGAAGATCCGCCGGTTCTTCAGGTCGGTCACCGAGCGCACCGAGCGGGGCAGGTCGGTGACGAACCGCAGCCCGTAGCCGAGGTGCGTGGCGATGGACTGGATCAGTCCTTCGGACAGCGGGCCGCCGTGGTAGCCGGCCTTGTCGAGGATGCCGGCAGCAGACTTCTCGATCTCGGGGAAGTAGTTGCCGTGCTCGCGCATCATGCCGCGCAGCTCAGCGTTGGCCTTGCGGGCCTCTTCGGGGGTGGCGACCTGCTTAGTCTCGCGGCGCTTGAGTTCTTCGTAGAGCGCGAGGACGTGTTCCAGGGCTTCGGTGGGGACGCGTTTGCCGACCCTCAGGGGCGGCACGCCCAGCCGTTGGTAGATCGGGTCGAGCTGGGCCTTCTCCACGGCGATCTCCAGCTCGGCGCGCCGGTTCGGCGGCTTCTTGGACAGCAGGTCGTCGACGGAGCTGCCCAGCGCATCCGCTAGTGCGCGCAGCAACGACAGCTTCGGCTCGCGGTGGCCGTTCTCCAGCAGTGACAGCTGCGACGGCGCGCGCCCGACCCGTTCGCCCAGTTCCACGAGGGTGAGCCCGGCTGCCCTGCGCAAGTGCCGCAGCCGCTGACCGAAGACCAGAAGGTCGTGTTCTGTTGAAAAACTACGGTCTTCTTCTGTAGCGAACTCCGTCATGACATTGATGTTAGCAGAAAAAATGCGAAAATTACCTCGAAATTCTGGTCGTGTTTCGCTGGATCGGGGTCAAGACTGGGATCAACGGGCAGCAGGGAGATTTCGGAAGGGGAACATCATGAGCATCCGCGAGCAGGCGAAGCAGGCCGTCGAGGAGTTGCAGCGTGACTGGGACACCAACCCGCGTTGGCAGGGCATCGAGCGAACCCACTCGGCCGAGACCGTCATCCGCCTCCGCGGTTCCGTGCGCGAAGAGCACACCCTCGCCCGGCAAGGCAGCGAGCGGCTGTGGAAGCTGCTACACGAGACCGACTACGTCAACTCGCTCGGCGCCCTGACCGGCAACCAGGCGGTCCAGCAGGTCCGCGCCGGTCTGCAGGCCATCTACCTGTCCGGCTGGCAGGTCGCCGCGGACGCCAACCTGGCCGGCGAGACCTACCCGGACCAGAGCCTGTACCCGGCCAACTCGGTCCCGGCGGTCGTGCGGCGGATCAACAACGCACTCAAGCGCGCCGACCAGATCAACTGGTCCGAGGCGCTGGACCCGCAGGGCGCCGGCGGCGAGAGCGAGGACATCCACTGGCTGGCGCCGATCGTCGCCGACGCCGAGGCCGGTTTCGGTGGCGTGCTCAACGCCTACGAGCTCATGAAGGGCATGATCGCCGCCGGCGCCGCGGGCGTGCACTGGGAGGACCAACTGGCCTCCGAGAAGAAGTGCGGCCACCTCGGCGGCAAGGTGCTCATCCCCACCGGCCAGCACGTCAAGACGCTCAACGCCGCGCGCCTGGCCGCGGACGTCGCCGGCGTCCCGAGCCTGGTCGTCGCCCGCACCGACGCGCAGGCCGCGACTTTGCTGACCAGCGACATCGACGAGCGCGACCAGCAGTACGTCACCGGTGAGCGCACCCCGGAGGGCTTCTACAAGGTGCGCAACGGCATCGAGCCTTGCATCACCCGCGCCCTGGCCTACGCGCCGCACTCGGACCTGATCTGGATGGAGACCTCGACCCCCGACCTGGAGGTCGCACGCCGGTTCGCCGAGGCAGTCAAGGACAGGTTCCCGGAGCAGATGCTGGCCTACAACTGCTCGCCGTCGTTCAACTGGAAGAAGAACCTCGACGACAGCACCATCGCCAAGTTCCAGCGCGAACTCGGCCACATGGGCTACAAGTTCCAGTTCATCACGCTGGCCGGCTTCCACGCGCTGAACTACAGCATGTTCGACCTGGCCAAGGGCTACGCGGCGGACGGCATGACGTCCTACGTGGACCTCCAGGAGCGCGAGTTCGCGGCGGAGGACCGCGGCTACACCGCGACCCGCCACCAGCGCGAAGCCGGCACCGGCTACTTCGACCTGATCAGCACCGCGGTGAGCCCGGACTCCTCGACCACCGCGCTGGCCGGTTCGACCGAGGCGGCGCAGTTCCACTGATCTCGCGGACCAAACTGAATCCGTGGTTGGCGCGCGGGTAGCGCGCGACCACGCCCCAGACGCACCAGCGGCCCTGTGGCGGGGTGTCGGAAAATCGCGATGGTGCGAGTGGGCGGGAACCCAGGCGTCGGGTTCCCGCCCACTTTTTCGTTCCACTTTCCGGTGATCATCGGTGGCGGCTGTATCTGTTCGGACCCTTCGCTCCTCTTTATTTGCGGGACTCCGAAAACCTCGGGGCCCGCAAGCGAGTGGAGGGAGCAAGTGATGTCGATCGATCTTGACGGGCGCCGGTTCACGGTCCAGGACCTGGAGGGGTTTCCGGAGGACGGCCGCCGGTACGAACTCGTCGACGGTGAGCTGCTGGTGGGCCCGGCACCGGGCTGGCCGCACCAGGAGGCGCTCGGTGCCTTGTTCGTCCGCCTGCACCGGGCGAGCCCACCCGATTACCGGGTGCTGTCCGCGCCATTCGCGGTGCGCCAGGACCTGTGGACCGAGTTGCGGCCTGATGTCCTGGTCGCGCGCTACGACGACCTGACGTTGAAGAACTTGCGGACCGCACCGGTGCTCGCGGTGGAGGTGGCGTCGCCGAGCAGCCGGTTGAACGACATCAGCCTGCGGAAGGCTGCCCACGCCAGGCTGGGCACCCAGCACTTCTGGCTGGTCGACCCGGATCTGGAGGTGCCGTCGGTGACGGCTTGGGAACTGGTCGGCGGCAGCGAGTACCAGCGGGTGGCGCGGGTCGTCGGGGACGAGCTGTTCGAGCCGCAACGACCATTCCCGCTCCGCTTCGCCCCGGTGGATCTGGTCGCGGGGTTGCGGCCCTGACCCGGGCCGTCAGCGGTCGATCGGCCGCCACATGCCGTGGACGGTGAGACCACCGGTGATCGGGTACTCGTGGATCACGCGGAATCCGAGCCGCTCGAAACGCGCGACCCCGACGTGCGTCATGGCTTCCAGGTAGATCGGGGTGTCGTGGGCGCCGGCGCGCGCCAACCCGGATTCCAGCAGGGCGCGGCCGAGCCCGCGGCCGCGGGCCTGCGGAGCGGTGCCGATCGCGGCCAGGTGCCAGTGCGGTTCGTCCGGCCGGTGGCTGTCGGTGGCGTTGAACGCCTCGATCGCCCGCGCGGTTTCGGGAAGCCGCCAGCGGAAAACCGACAGCAGCGCCGGGAGGTGCGCGAGGCGTCGACTGAGCGGAGCTGTTCGGCTGCCCGGCCGGTCCCAAACCGCGACAGCCGCCGGGTGTCCGTTCAGCGCGGCGATCTCGGTGCCGTGGTCGAGGTGGTCTTGCTTGAGCAGAAGGGAGAACAGTGCACGGAGCTTGGTTTCTCGCTGCGCCTGGTTCGGCAGCAGCCCGGCCATCCGGGGCTCGTCGCGGTATGCCGCGCCGAGCAGTTCGGTGAGTTTTGCGGTGTCTTCGCCGCTGGCGGCGCGGAGCACGAGGTCATCGCGCGTGGTGGTTCGCATGGGGGTTGCCTTTCCGATCAGCTCCTCAATTCCAGTTATGCCTGGGTGAAAGGAGGAATGCCGTTGAAAGAGTGCCGGATCACGCACAACTGAATCAGCTGCTGGGTCACCGGCCTGGGTTGTGGTGTGCGCGATGCTCTGATGCGCCCCCGGTGGGGCTGGGGCTACCGTCGAAACATGATCGCAGAGCGACAAATTCCGCTGATCGCGGCGCCGATGGCGGGCGGCGTCTCCACGCCGGAACTGACCGCGGCGGTGAGCGCTGCGGGGGCCTTCGGTTTCCTGGCCGCCGGCTACCTGACGGCGGATGCACTGGCCAACCAGATCGCGGGGGTACGGGCGATCACGTCGGAGCCTTTTGGCGTGAACCTCTTCGTCCCGGGTGAACGGCGGGATCTCGATCTCTCCGACTACCGGATGCGGGTCGAGGCGGCGGCCGCGCGGCACGGGGCCGAGGCGGGCTCGCCGAGCTGGGACGACGACAACTACCCGGCCAAGGTGGAGTTGGTGATCGCCGAGCGGATCCCGGTCGTGTCGTTCACCTTCGGGCTCCCGGACCGGTCCATTGTGGATCGGTTGCACGAGGTGGGGGCCCAGGTCGTCGCCACGGTCACGACTCGGCAGGAGGCGCGTGCTGCCGCGGATGCGGGGGCGGACCTGCTGTGCGTGCAGGGCATGGAGGCCGGTGGGCACCGTGCGGTGTTCAACGACGACCCGGCGCTGCCGGGCGGCGGGTCGCTGTTCGGCCTGCTGGCGGCGATCCGCGTGGTCCAGGCGGAGGTCGACCTGCCGATCATCGCGGCGGGCGGTCTGGTGCACGGTGCTGATGTCGCGGCGGTGCTGTCCGCGGGTGCGGTGGCGGCCCAGTTGGGCACTGCGTTCCTGGTGTGCGACGAGGCGGGCACGCAGCCGACCCAGCGTGCAGAAATCGCTGCGGCGCAGCGGGAAACCGAGCTGACGCGCGCGTTCAGCGGACGCCCGGCGCGGGGGCTGGTGAACCGGTTCCTGGCCGACAACGGTGACGCCCCGGCGGCGTACCCGCAGCTGAACAACCTGACCAAGCCGATGCGTGGTGCTGCGGGCAAGGCCGGCGACCCGGAACTGATGTCGCTGTGGGCAGGCCAAACCTATGCCCAGGCGCGCCCGCTGCCGGCAGCGGAACTGGTGCGTCGCCTGACCGAAGAAGCACGCCAAGCACTGCAGCAGGCCAGCACCCGGCTGTAGCAACGACCGAGATCCCGTCCGCAGACAACCGGACGCGATCAACGGGACACTGCCGCGCGGCAGCAATGGGAAGGGTGGGGTGGGGGGAGGGGAGGGCCCCGAGGAAACCCGCGCGGCAGTGGGCGGTAGGTGGTGGCGCCGCTCGGCGCTTGGCTTGCTGGGCGGTATGCGACCGCTGGTGACAGCGTGCGTGGGTGGCGTCCGGGAGCCGTTGCCGTCGAGGTTGCAGGGATGGCAGCTCGTTCGGGTCGGCGGTGGCTGCCCGCGTAAGTTCGGGCTCATGGGGATTGTCGAGTCGGTGAACCTGGCGGTGGTGCGGACCGGGGATTGGACCGGTCGGGTCGGGCGCAGCGGCATCGACAAGCGCCCGGCCGAGCCGCCGGTGCGATTCGAGCAGGTCGGGGTGTGTGGCGACACCGTGTGCGACACGAAACACCACGGGGCCTGGTACCAGGCTGCTTACGCGTTCGACCGCGAGGAGCTCGCGTACTGGTCGAAGTAACTTGGCCGCGACCTGGTTCCCGGCAAGGCCGGCGAGAACCTCACCCTGGCGGGTTGCGACAGCAGTTCTGCGGTGATCGGCGAGCGGTGGCCGGTCGGTGAGGCGGTGCTGCGGGTGACGGGTCCGCGCACGCCGTGCCGGGTGTTTGCCGGGTTCTGGGATGTCCAGGGGCTGGTCAAGCGGTTCACCGAGCGCGGGCGGACAGGCGCGTACCTGGCGGTGGAGGAGCCGGGTGAGATCGCGGCAGGTGATGCGGTCGAGGTGATCTCCCGGCCTGGGCACGGGGTGCAGGTGGACGAGGTGTTCGCCCTCCAGATGCACACCCGGGCCGACCTGGCCGAGCACGTCGCCGGTGGCCTGGACGACTTACCGGAGAAATGGCGGAAGTCCGTTGCCGCCAACCTGCAGCACTGTTGAGGCTGTTCTCCGCCTTTGAAGCGCCGGAGGGCCCGCCGGGGACGTCGTCTGGCGAGGGCAGCTGGACATGCACAAGTCGAGGGAGCCCAGGCGGTGTCCGAGGCCCGCTACCCGCCCCTTCGCGCAACGAAGCTGGCCCTACCGTTCGGGGCGGCATTCGATGATGGCATAGCCATTGTCCAGCGGGGTGAAGTCCTCGACGGTCAGCCCGGCCGCCGCGGCGACCTGCTGGGTGCGGTCGAGATCGCGCAACCGGCCACCGACGTAGATCATCATCCGCAGGTCCATCTCGGTGAACAGCGCGATCCGGTCCTTGTCGGGCAGCAGTTCGATGATCAACACCCGCCCGTCCGGCTCCACCGCCTGCCTGCAGTGTTCGAGGATCCGGATGGCGTCCTCGTCGTCCCAGTCGCCGAGGACGTCGCAGATCACCGCGGCGTCGGCCTGGACGGGCAGCGGATCGAAGAAGCTCTCGGTGACCACCTCGGCGCGTTCCGCGACCCCCTGTTCCTGCAGGTAGTCGGCGGCGTTGCGGGCCGGGCCGATCAGGTCGACCAGGATGCCTCTCGACTGCGGGCTCGTCCGGAGGATCTCGGCGAGCAGCACGCCCTTGCCGCCGCCGACATCGGCGATCCGCGCGTATGCGCTCCAGTCGTGCGCGGTGGCGATCAGCGGAGCGATCCCGTACGTCTTGGTCTCCATCAGCGAGTCGAACGAGTCCGACAGCTGGGGGTTGTGCGCGAGGTCTTCCCAGAAGGACCGGCCGAACGCGGCCGGGTAGGCGGGGTGGTGGCCCCGGACCTGTTCGATGAGCTCGACGAAGGCGAGGTCGGCGCGGCCGACTGCGCCGTCGAGGTCCAGCCAAGGTTGTGGGCCGTCGGCGAGGTCGCTGCGCAGCGCGTCCGACGCCTCGTTGGGGCCGAAGACGTCCGGCTCGGGTTCGGTGAACATGCCGTGGTGCACCAGGAATCGCAGCACGCGCCCGAGCGGGTCCGCCTCGGCCTTGCAGAGGTGCGCGATCTCGGCGAGCGGGAGCGGCCCGTCCTTGACCACATCGGGCACCCGGAGGGTGGCCGCGGTTCGAACTGCGAACGGCGTGGCCAGGTCCGCCATTGCCCAGACGTCGGGTGACTCGAGGGGCATGCGTTGCAGGGTAAGCCCGTGACGCCTGCTCAGCGCGCCGCGATCCGGACCGGGCTCGGGCGCGGTTCCGGCCAGGCCGGCTGTGCTTTGTGGACGGCTAGCCGCCGCCACGCGGTGGACGGCAGCTCGTCTGCCTCGAAACCGTTGTTCTTGAAGGGAAAGTTCGCGATCCGCGATGTACGGCCCGATATGAGTCCTTGGGGCCGCTACGGAAGGCCGGGCCGCCTCGGCGGCTTGAAGGACTCACAGATCCGCTAGAGCCCGGAGACGCCTTCGCTGATCGCGCTCGGCGCTCCGGGGTTGCCTTGCCGCACGTCCCAGGTCCAGAGCTCGACGATGTTGTGGTCCGGTTCGGCTACGTACGCCGAGTGGGCATTGCCCGGGCCGAACTCCACTTCGTCGACCTGCGCGTCGCGCGCGAGCCCGTTCGACGGCCGCGTCGTATTCGCTGTCGCTCAGGGGCAGGGCGTAGTGGACGTGCACGCCGCGCCGGGCGCGGGCGATGCCTAGCGCCGGCTTCCACGGGCCGATCCTGGTGCCACTGGCCAGCACCGACACCGCTTCGTGGTTGCGCCAGCGCTCGCCTTCCCAGCGTTCGATGACCGGGAAGCCGAGCACTTCGGTGTAGAGGCGCTCCGAGGCGGCCAGGTCCGCCACCTCCAGGACTAACTCGTGCACACCGGGCGTCTTCGCCATCCTTTTATATAGGAAAACTCCTATTCCCTATATATAGGAGAATAGCGATACGCTGATCGGGTGGCCAACGATGATCTGGCGCGTACCGCTGGCCTGTTCCGGGCGATGGGGCACCCCATCCGGCTCGGCGTCCTCGACCGGTTGCGCCGGGAGGGTGAGATCTGCGCCTGCGACTTCACCGAGTACTTCGGCGTGAGTCAGCCGACGATCTCCGGGCACCTGCGGACGTTGCGCGAGGTCGGGCTGGTGCGAACCCGGAGGGACGGCACGCAGATCTGCTACTCGCTCGAACCCGGAGCCCTGGAAGTGGTCCGGCGGATGTCCACCTCGCTGGTCCCGGTCTCGTAGGGGTGTGCGAGTGGTCGGGGCGGCCCGGTACGGTGGCTAAAAGCCCGGGAGGACGGTCCGCATGCACCTGGCCCAAGTGGCCGATCTGGTCCGCCGAGACGCTGCCGACGGCGTGCAGCAGCAGATCGTCGCGGCCGTCATCGATGCCGGCGGGCAGGTCCTGCTGGTGCGGCGCCGCGCGGCGGATTCCCGTGGTGGCGAATGGGAATTCCCCGGCGGCAAGGTTGATCCGGGTGAAGACCTGACCACCGCGCTGCATCGCGAGGTGGTCGAGGAAACCAACCTCCGGATCGCCGAGATCACCGGATACCTCGGGGCGTTCGACTACACCACCCGGAGCGGCACGTACAACCGTCAGCACACCTGGTCGGTCACCGTCACCACGACCGAAGGCGTGCGGCTGACCGAGCACGACGCCTTCGCCTGGGTCTCTGCAGTCGACGAGATCCCGCTCGGCCCCGACCTCCGGAACATTCTCGAAAAGTACCTCGAAGCCTGATCGTCCTCTGTGGACCGATCGGATCCGGGGCGGGATCGGTGAAGGCCTGGCGGCGGTCCAGGTTGTGCTGCCGTACGAGATCGGAGATCCGGATCGTGTTCGGCACCTGCCCTGTGGCTTCAACGCCGACGATCCGATCCACCGGGAGCGCCGGAGCTGACCCGATGTCGTCGAACCACTTCGATTCAGCCGGTTCGGTTGAAATGCGGCACCGGGTGTCAGTCGTCGAGGCGCACTGTGACGGCGACTCGGCCGCGTTCGTCGCGGTGGGCGACTGCGTGTCCGCTGCGGTTCGCGTCGTCCAGGTGCAGCGAGATCGGGCCGCCCGTACCGAGGAAGTTGCGCCACCACGTCTTGGAGTCGGGAAAGCTCACGCTGATCCAGACGACGTCGGCGGTGCGGCGGTAGGCGACAGGTGTGCTGAACGTGCGCCCTGAGCGTCGTCCCGTGTAGGTGACGACCGTGAGGTACCGGCTGACCCATCGTCCCCACCGGGGTGAGGCTCGCAACGCGAACACGCGCGCATTGATCCAGTTCGCGGCTCGCGTCGGAAACCACAGCTTGGTCCGCATGCATCCTCCATCGGCACGAGCCCGGCGCGACAGGAGTGATCCCCGCTCACCGTCCGGTGTGAAAGTCATGTTCGATGTCGAGGAAGTCGTTGGAAATTGCCGCTGCCGGCCACGTTAACAGCGATAACCGGGGTGTTCCGTCCGGTTGCGCTGGAGCGGCGGCTTCGCCCCGCCGCGTGCCGGCTCTGCCCCTCGGTGGACGGATTGCCGGCTCGGCTGGATAGCCGTCGCCGCCGGTTCCGTTCGGCTCTCGGGATGGCAGCACGTAGACGCGGACCACCCCCCATTCGGTGGTGTGATGCAGAGCACCCTGTTGCATCCGTCGGATTTCTGGGAAAGATTGGAGTACCAAAGGTTTGGTTTCCTAGTAATTACCGACCGGTTCGGCGGAAGGTGCGTTGCGACATGACCAACGAGCTGGAGCACTTCATCGGCGGCAAGCGCGTCGCGGGAACGTCCGGTTCCTTCGGTGACGTGTTCGATCCCAACACCGGGCAGGTGCAGGCCAGGGTGCCGCTGGCCTCGGCGGAGGAGGTCGCGGCGGCGGTCGACAACGCCGCCGAGGCGCAGCCCGCATGGGCCGCGATGAACCCGCAGAAGCGGGCGCGGGTGCTGATGCGGTTCCTCCAGCTCGTCAACGACGAGATGGACTCGCTGGCCCGCCTGCTCGCCTCCGAGCACGGCAAGACCGTCGCGGACGCCAAGGGCGACATCCAGCGAGGTCTGGAGGTCGTCGAGTTCGCCGTCGGCATCCCGCACCTGCTCAAGGGCGAGTACAGCGAGAGCGTCGGCACCGGTATCGACGTGTACTCGATGCGGCAACCGCTGGGCGTGGTCGCCGGCATCACCCCGTTCAACTTCCCGGCGATGATTCCGCTGTGGAAGGCGGCGCCGGCCATCGCCTGCGGCAACGCCTTCGTGCTCAAGCCCTCCGAACGCGACCCCTCGGTGCCGCTGCGGCTGGCCGAGCTGTTCATCGAGGCCGGGCTGCCGCCGGGGATCTTCAACGTGGTCAACGGCGACAAGACCGCGGTGGACGCGATCCTGACCGAGCCGCGTATCGAAGCCGTCGGGTTCGTCGGTTCGTCGGCGATCGCGGAGTACATCTACTCGACGGCCGCGGCCCACGGGAAGCGCGCGCAGTGCTTCGGTGGCGCCAAGAATCACCTAATCGTGATGCCCGACGCCGACCTCGACCAGGCCACCGACGCGCTGATCGGCGCCGGCTACGGTTCCGCCGGGGAGCGCTGCATGGCGATCTCGGTGGCGGTGCCGGTCGGCGAGGCCACCGCGAACGCGCTGGTCGAGAAGCTCATCGAGCGGGTGCACCAGCTCAAGATCGGGACCAGCTTCGACGAGTCCGCCGACTTCGGCCCGCTGGTGACCAAGCAAGCCTGGCAGCGGGTCCGCGACCTGATCGGCGTGGGCGTCGAGGAGGGCGCCGAACTGCTGGTCGACGGACGGGACTTCAGGCTGGCCGGGCACGAGGACGGGTTCTTCTTGGGAGCCTCGCTGTTCGACCATGTCACCCCGGACATGCGGATCTACCAGGAGGAGATCTTCGGGCCGGTGCTGTCCGTGGTCCGCGCAGCCGACTACGACGACGCGGTCCGGCTGCCCAGCGAGAACGAGTACGGCAACGGCGTGGCGATCTTCACTCGCGACGGCGACGCGGCCCGCGAGTTCGTTTCGCGCGTCAACACCGGCATGATCGGCGTCAACGTGCCGATCCCGGTGCCGATCGCCTACCACACCTTCGGCGGCTGGAAGCGGTCCGGATTCGGCGACCTCAACCAGCACGGGCCGGACTCGATCCGCTTCTACACCAAGACCAAGACGGTCACCTCGCGCTGGCCCTCCGGCCTCAAGGAAGGCGCCAGCTTCACCATTCCGACGATGCACTGAACCGGGTGGGTGCGGCGGCGATTTCGCGCGAAATCGCCGCCGCACCCCATTGAAGGTGGCGGTTTCGTGCGAAACCGCCGAGGGGAAGGGAGCGGACGTGTCCGTTGCAGCCGTCGCCGGTCCGGTGTCGCCATTCGAGCTCACCGAGGACCAGCGCGCGATCCAGCAGACCGCGCGGGAATTCGCCGCCGAACAACTCGCGCCGCACGCCATCGAGTGGGACCAGGCCAAGCATTTCCCGGTGGAGGCGTTGCGCGCCGCCGGGGGGCTCGGCATCGGCGGGGTCTACGTCGACGAGTCGGTCGGCGGCAGCGGGCTGAGCCGGTTCGAGTCGGTGCTGATCTTCGAGGCGCTGGCTACCGGCGACCCGTCGATCGCCGCCTACATCTCCATTCACAACATGTGCGCGGGCATGATCGACCGCTTCGGCACCGCCGAGCAGCGCGCGCGCTGGCTGCCCCGGCTGTGCTTGATGGAGCAGCTGGCCAGTTACTGCCTCACGGAGCCCGGCGCGGGCTCGGACGCGGCTGCGCTGCAGACCCGCGCGGTCCGCGACGGGGACGACTACCTGCTCACCGGCGTCAAGCAGTTCATCTCCGGCGCTGGCAGCTCGGACGTATACGTGGTGATGGCCCGCACCGGTGAGCCGGGTGCGAAGGGCATCTCCACCTTCATCGTCGAAGGCGACGCCGAAGGGCTGTCCTTCGGGGCCAACGAGAAGAAGATGGGCTGGAACGCCCAGCCGACCCGGCAGGTGATCTTCGACGGCGTCCGGGTGCCCGCCAACCAGCGGCTCGGCGAGGAGGGCATCGGCTTCCGGATCGCCATGACCGGCCTCGACGGCGGCCGCCTGAGCATCGCCGCATGCTCGCTGGGCGGCGCGCAGGCCGCGCTCGACAAGAGCCTCGCCTACGTGCGGGAACGCAGCGCCTTCGGTGCCAAGCTCAGCGAATTCCAGGTGCTGCAGTTCAAGCTCGCCGACATGGCGACCGATCTGGAGGCCGCCCGGCTGCTGCTGTGGCGGGCGGCGTGGGCGCTCGACGTCAAGGACCCCGGTGCCACCCGGTTGTGCGCGATGGCCAAGCGGCTGGCCACCGACGCGGGATTCGCGGTGGCTAACGAGGCACTTCAGATCCACGGTGGATACGGCTACCTTGCCGAGTACGGCTTGGAGAAGATCGTCCGCGACCTGCGGGTGCATCAGATCCTGGAAGGCACCAACGAAATCATGCGGCTGATCATCTCCCGGGGCCTGCTGGCGGCCTGACGCCGCCGGCCCGGGTGGGCAGCGCGAGAACTTGGAGTCGCATCATGACGGAGCCCGAGATCCTGGTTCGGGAACAGGGATCGCTCGGACGGATCACGCTCAATCGCCCCAAGGCGCTCAACTCCTTGACGCTGGGGATGGTGCGGGCGATGGCGGAGGCGGTGGAGCAGTGGCGCACCGCCGAGCACATCCGGGCGATCCTGATCGATGGGGCGGGCGAGCGCGGGCTGTGCGCGGGAGGCGACGTCCGCGCGCTGCACGACGCGGCGAAGGCCGGTGACGAGTCGCTGCCCGCCGCGTTCTGGACCGAGGAGTACCAGCTCAACTCGGCGCTCGCGGGCTACCCGAAGCCGGTCGTCGGGATCATGGACGGCATCTGCATGGGCGGCGGCGTGGGCATCTCCGCGCACGGCTCGCACCGGGTGGTCACCGAGCGCTCCAAGGTCGGCATGCCCGAGGTCGGCATCGGTTTCATCCCCGACGTCGGCGGCACCTACCTGCTCTCCCGTGCCCCCGGCGAGCTCGGCACCCACCTGGCGCTGACCGGCGCACCGATCGGCGGCGCCGACGCGATCTACTGCGGGGTGGCCGACTACTACGTCAACAGCGCGAACCTGCCGGGGCTAGTCGAGGACCTGGCCGGCGGCGAGGTGGACGAGGTGCTGCAGAAGTTCTCCGAGCCCGCCCCCGAGGCGCCGCTGGCCGCGCAGCGGGAGTGGATCGACGCGGCGTACTCGGCGGACAGCGTGGAGGAGGTCCTGCGGCGCCTGCGCGAGCGGCCGGAAGAAGCCGCCCGCGAGACCGCCGAGGCGATCGAGCACAAGTCGCCGACCTCCCTCAAGGTCACCCTGAAGGCCTTGCGCAGCGACTACGGCTCGCTGGAGGAGGCCCTCGTCCAGGAGTTCCGGCTGGCGATGGCGTGCGTGCGGATCGGCGACTTCGTCGAGGGTGTGCGCGCGACGCTGGTGGACAAGGACCGCAACCCGCAGTGGTCCCCGGCGCAGCTGTCCGATGTGGACGAATCGCGGGTGGAGAAGTTCTTCGAGCCGGTCGCGGACGAGCCGAAACTGCTCGGCTGACGCCGCTTCGGTCTTGACGGAAGTTCCAGCGCAGAAGGGGAAATGACAATGGCTGTCATCGGATTCATCGGGCTGGGCCACATGGGCGGCCCGATGTCGGCGAACCTCGTCAAGGCCGGTCACGCGGTGCAGGGCTTCGACCTGGTGCCGGCGGCGCTGGAGGCCGCCGACCGGCATGGCGTGACCACCGTGGCGTCGGTCGCCGATGCCGTCGCCGGCGTCGATGCGGTGATTACGATGCTGCCCAGCGGCAAGCACGTGCTGGCTTGCTACGACGAGGTGCTGGCCGCGGCGAAGCCCGGCACCCTGCTCATCGACTCGTCCACGGTGGACGTCGCGGATGCCCGCCGGGCGCACGAGCGCGCCGCCGAGGCCGGGTTCGGCTCGATCGACGCCCCGGTCTCCGGCGGCACCGCCGGCGCCGAGGCGGGCACCCTGACGTTCATGGTGGGCGGGTCGGAGGAGGACTTCCACCGTGCCGAGTCCCTGCTGGAACCGATGGCGCGCAAAGTGATCCACTGCGGTGGTCCCGGCAACGGCCAGGTCACCAAGATGTGCAACAACCTCATCCTCGGCGCGTCCATGGTCGCGGTGAGCGAGGCGTTCGTGCTGGGGGAGCGGCTGGGGCTGTCGCACCAGGCGCTCTACGACGTGGCGTCGATCTCGACCGGGCAGTGCTGGGCGCTGACCACCAACTGCCCGGTGCCGGACCTGGTGGAGACCAGCCGGGCCAACCACGACTACGAGCCCGGCTTCGCCGCGGCGCTGATGCTCAAGGACCTCAAACTGGCGACCTCGGCGGCGGAGCAGAGCGGCACGGACGCCGCGATTGGCCGCCTGGCCACCGAGCTCTACCAGCGGTTCAACGACGAGGGCGGCGGCAGCCTCGACTTCGGCGCGATCATCAAGTCCGTCCGGGAGCACTCCGAGCAGCGCTGACCGGAGATGTCGGTTTCGCGAGGAATCACGTTTCCCCCAGGTGGCGGTCGATTCCTCGCGAGATCGTGCTGTCGTGCGGCGACAGGTTCACATGGGGTAGTCGTGGGAGGGGCCGGGGCGGCGCACGGCGTCATCGGACCGGGCGTACCCTGACGCTCTGTGTTGGAGTGGCTGGTCGAGTGGTACGACGGCGTCGAGCTGTGGCTCGTGCAGCTCGTCTACCCACTGCAGGTGACCCTCGTGCTGGCGGTGCTGCTACCGCTGTGCTGGGGGCTCGCCCGCGTGATCGACCGCGGTATCGACGGCTTAGGAGCGAAGCTGACGAGGGTCCGCGACGCGGAACCCCCGGTCGGCCGCCGGGACGGCGAGACCGGGCGGAAGGGGACGGCGGCGTGACGTCGCGCAGACGCATCTCGGTGGCGTTGGTCGGGCTGATCGCCCTAGTCGTCATCGGCTGGTTCGTCCGGGGCTACGTGGACCTGGATTCCGGTGCGGCGACGCAGCAGCGGGCCGTGCCCGGGGCCGAGTCCGGCCTGCCGGCGAAGCAGCTGTCCACGCTGCCGGCGGAAGCCGGGAAGACCTGGCAGCTGATCGTCAAGGGCGGCCCGTTCCCGTACCCGGGCAAGGACGGCTCGGTGTTCGGCAACCGGGAAGGCGTCCTGCCGGACAAGACCTCCGGCTATTACCACGAGTACACCGTGCCGACCCCGGGCTCGAAGGATCGCGGAGCCCGGAGACTGGTCACCGGTGGCCAATCCGAGCTTTACTACACGAGCGATCATTACGATTCATTTGTGGTTGTCGACCCCGCAGGTTGAGTGCGATGTTTGCGACGAAGTGGGCTAGCAGGGTGCGGAAGGAGCCGGCGGTGAGCGAGGTGGAGCAGCCGTCGGGCGGCGTCACTAGGCGCGAGGCCGTGCAGGAAGCCGAGCAGCGCGGCGCGACCGCGCACGTCTTGGACGGCTCAGACCTGGTCAGCAAGCGGACGACGCTGGACGGGATTGCCGCGGTGCTGAACTTCCCGGAGTGGGCGGGCCGGAACCTCGACGCCCTCTACGACTGCCTGACGGACCTGTCGTGGCTGCCGGAGGGCGAGCACGTGCTGGTCTGGTCTGGCTTCCATACGCTGGCGGAGCACGACCCGAAGGCCTTCGGCCGGATCAACGCGGTCCTCCGCGACGCCTCCGAGCACCCCATCTGCGGCCGCGAGTTCACAGCAGTCCTGACCAGGTCTTGATCGCCCGTTCGTGAGCAGGGGCAGCCTCGTAGTACTGGCTGCCGTGCAGCTACCGGACAGGGCGATGACGGTCGAAGACCTGGCGGGCCGTCCGCCTGATGTCGGCGGATGCGAGTTTGCCGATGGACGACTGGGGCTGTCGTGCCCGCAGGTCTATCGGCACGCACTGGTTGCCAGGCCGTGTCGTTCACGCTGCCGTACGGCGCTCCCGATCGGTTCGGGGTGTTGAAGAACGGGCCGGCGTCGAGCTGAACGAGAGGGGACGCGTTACCGCAGACCGGATCTGGTCGTGTTGGACCTGGACGCTTGGGAAACGCCTTACCTCACCCGGCCGCCACTGCTTGCGGTCGAGATATCGGCACCCGGGACGGCCTTCCGCGACCACCACGCGAAGCGTGTGGTGATGACCTGGGTTGTTGGGCGTCGAGGTGATCGTTCAGGCCGCCGCCGAGGCGGTGTTCTGGGCCTGCACACGGGCTCGGCGGCTTTCGTGCGCAGCGGCCAGGCTGGCTCGGCAGGTCCGGGTGATCTGCCGAGTCGCAGCGGTCTCGGGGGTCTGGCGGCACCGCGTGCACACTACGGTCACCGATCTGGTCACCTCGTCGACCGCGACGGATGCCTCGGCCTCGCAGGGGCGGCACCAGCGGTGCCCGGTGACGGGGATGACGTGCATCGGCGAGGCAATGCATTCGTGTGCCCAGCGACGGTGAACGTGGCAGGTGATGCGCTCGTGAGCCGAAATCTCCTCGCGTTCCTCCCTCGCATCCTCGAGGATCAAGGTGTGTGCGAGGTGCTGGTCGCGGAGGTCCGCGTAGCGCTCGCCGTACCGTAGTACCTCCGTGGCGCTCGGCCGGGAGGGGTGCGACGAACGTCGGGGGCGCGGCGAATCCGGTTCGATTCGGTCGGGGTGGGAAAGGGGGAGCATGGTTTGGCCTTGGACGTATCTGCTTATCGGGTTGACATCAGTGTCTTTAGTCCCCGATACGGAGACATCGGTGGCACTACGTAGCCAGCTGCGTATCTATCTGTCGGTACGTACTGCGGAGATCAGCTGGCCGTGTCGGACCGGCCTTGCTCGGTAGTTCCGGGTCGCGCCGTAGCCGTCGCCACCGCACGGTTCAGGCATGACCGAGGGTCGGGCTTGCACGTGCATGAGGTAGAGCGCGACGGCCGGTCTGCGGCTGGTCTCAGTCGATCTGATGCACCGCAGGCCAAAGCTCCCAAGAGAACAGCGCGACGGCTCCGCATCGAATCGATTGCGACCGGACAGACGCCTTCGCCACCGATTTCCCGGTCCCGATCAAGATCGTTCCGCGCTGGCTGCTCGGGCAGGAAAGAGACTGGCGCGAGCGGATCGGCGGCGAAGGCGACTGATCAGCCGGTTACTTCAGGACGTCGGGTACCCAGGCGGGCTTGCGCTTTTCGGCGAAGGCCCGCATGCCTTCCTGGCCCTCTTCGCCCGCGAAGTGCTTGGCCGACAGCTCCAGCATCTGCGCGAACGCCTCGCCCATGTTCGGCGGGCGCTGGCTGGTGAGCATCTGCTTCGTGGCCGCCAGGGCGTTCGGGGCGCCGAGGGCGAGCATGTCGGCGTAGCGCTTGACCTCCGCGTCCAGCTCATCGGCCGAGACCGCGGAGTTCAGCAGCCGATTTCGGCGGCGCGGCGGGCGTCGAAGGTCTCGCCGGTGAGGAACAGCTCGTGCGCCTGGCGAGAGTTGAGGCGGGGCAGCACCGTCACCGAGATCACCGCGGGTACGACGCCGATGCGCACCTCGGAGAAAGCGAAGGTCGCGGTGTCCGCCGCGACCGCGATGTCGCAGGCCGCGACGATGCCGACGCCGCCGGCGCGGGCGGGCCCGGCGAGCTTGGCGACCACCGGCTTCGGGCTGGTCCAGATCTGCTCCAGGATCGCGGGGAACTCGTTCACGCCCTGCTTCTCGGCGTCCGCCGAACGCGACTCCTTGAGGTCCATCCCGGCGCAGAACACCGTGCCGGTGTGGGCCAGGACGATCACGCGCACCGCGTCGTCGGCGATCGCTGCGTTCAGGTGGTCCCGAAGTTCGCGCCGCAGCTGCGCGGACAGCGCATTGCGGTTGTTAGGCGAGTCCAGCGTTATCGTCGCGATGCCGTCGGCCACGGCGAGGTGCACGAGTTCATCCATGACAGGCACGTTAACCGCCGTTAGCCACCCCGGGCCAGTGAGCAACATCCCACTTCGAGCCGGACTGAGCGCCTCCACCGCAGGTCACGAGCTGGAACTCCAGCGCAGAGTGCTGGAAGGATCCCGGCGCATCAGACGCTCCAAGCCACGGGACGGGTGAAAGACGCATCCCCGGCGTTCCCCGGCCTTCGCGCGCCGGTTGGTGCGGTCCCTCCCCACGTGCCGACCGGCCACCCCCGCGACTCCGCCGCCCGTGAGTGAAAGTTCCGGTAAGGACCGGAACTTTCACTCACCAGCCTTGGGCGTCAGGTCGAGGGGTAGCGGTCGGACCAGGTCGGCGGGCGGGGGCCGAACTCCAGTACCGCGTCGTGGGCGAGGCGCTCGATCACCTCGTAGAGCTCCAGCTCCGCCGTCCAGCGCTCCGGGATCTGCTCCGCCCCGGATTCCGCGCCGATCAGGCTGCCGCAGACCGCGCCCGTCGTCGCACTGTTGCCCGAGTGGTTCACCGCCACCGGCAGCGCCGCGTCGAAGTCGCCGTCGCAGACCAGCGCCGCGTACAGCCCGATGCCCAGCGCTTCGGCCGCCGTCGATCCCGTGCCGAGGTTGCGCTCCAAATCGCCCGGCGCGATACGGCCGCTGCGGGCCAGGCGGACCGCCGCGGTGATCCGGCGGCTCACCTCCTCGTGCCCGGTGTGCGGGGTGAGCTGCTCCAGCGCCGCATCGACCGCTGTGGCCAGCGGCTCACCGTTCATCAGACGCGACACCAGGAACGCCAGCGCTCCCGCACTGAGCCCGGCCGCCGGGTGGCCGTGGGTCAGCGCCGCCATCCTCATGCCGATGTGGAAGACCTCCGCCGGGTCGTTGCTCCACAGCGCGGCCGGAACCGCGCGCATGATCGCGCTGCTGCCCTGCGAGTCGCTGACCGGGTTGTCCGGGGATCCCATCTGTTGCTGGCCCTTGGCGAACGCGATGAGCGTTCGCATCATGGTGCGGCCGGGGTTGCGGGTCTGGAACAGCGCCCGCTGGCCGACCAGCCAGCCGTCCGGTTCGGGTGTGCCGTGCAGGAACTCGCCCGCCGCGCGCGGCCAGCTCAGGTGCTGGGTGTGCAGCCAGCGCTGGTAGGCGTGCTGGATGTGCCGGGTCGGTTCGTCGATGCCGGTGGCGCGTCGGCTGATGTTGGCCCGGATCGTGCCCTCCAGCGAGAACAGCAGCAGCTGGGTGTCGCTGCCGATCCGTCCGGACGGGTGCCCGGCCGGGATGTAGTCGGTCAGGCCGCCCGCGCCGTGCCGGGACTGGATCTCGTCCCAGCTGTCAGCGGCGATCGGCATGCCTAGCGCCTCGCCGACCGCGCAGCCGAGAACCGCGCCGAGGAACCGGTCGCGGGACGCCGCCAGGCGGGGGACCGCGGTCAGCCCGGTGCGGTAGTCCGCTGTGGACGGTGCCAGGGGCTCGGCGGATTCGGTGGTCGGGTAGCGGCGCTCCCAATGATCGGATTCGTCCGGGTACGGGCCGAATTCCCTTGCTGCGTCTGCGGAAAGCCGCTCGACCAGTTCGATGATCGGGAGTTCTTCCAGCCATTCCGCCGGAATCGCCGTCGGGCCGTGCAGCGCGCCGAGCAGCTGCCCGCACAGCACGGCTGCCGTCGCCGCGTCTCCGCTGTGCTCGCTGGCTGAGCCGATGGCGGCGGCGAAATCGTCCTCGCAGGCCGATGAGACCCGGACCGCGACCGCCAGCGCGTCCAGGCCGCTGCGGCCGGGTTGCGTCGCGTCGAGGTTCGTGCGGCGCGGCCGGAACCCGGCGGGGCTGATCTGGCCGAGCCGCAGGGCACGTCTGAGCGGGGTGCGGCCCGACTGCCAGCCGGAAAGTCCTAGGCTCAGCGATGTTTGCAGCGCGTTCCCGCGCAGCAGCGACAGCATCGTCACCCCGAGCACGCTGGCCGGGCTGTGGCCGTTCGGGTGGCCGTGGGTGAGCGCGGCGAGGTCGCCGCCGAGCGCGAAAACCGTGCCGGGGTCGCCCGACCACAGCGCGGCGAGTGCGCCGAGCGGCACGGCGGTGGCCGTGTCCGAGGTGTTGATGGGCTGCCGCCGGGAACCGGCGGCGTGCCCGGCGGCGACCCGGGCGAGCGCGGTGAGCATCGTCGGTTCGTCGCTGTCGGCGGAGTGCAGCGCGGGTTCCGTCACCAGCCAGCCGTTGGGCTGGGCGGTGTCAGCCCCGCAGTCTCGCCAAGGCACGCCGCGGGTGTGCAGCCAGCGCTGGAGTCCGCCGAGGGCGAAGCCGACCGGATCTCCATCGCCCGCCGACCGCGCTTGGGTGTGCGCGCGGATCAGGCCCTCCAGGACGAAGAGCACGGCGGTGGTGCGCTGCCCGACCCGGCCGAGCGCGACGAATTCGCCCACCGCTCCGCCGAGCAGCATGCCGAGCAACCGTCCCGGTGCTTCGGGCAGCGGGCCGTTGCGACCGGCCAGGCCGGTGGCAGGTGCCGGCGGGGGTTCCGCGCTGAGCCGGTGTTGCAGGGCCGTCGCCCACAGCGGGCGGGTGGCGGGTTTCCGCTGCCACCGCCGCCAGGTGTTCAGCAGCTGCTGCTCCACCGGGTCGCGGCGGCTGGGCGCGTGCGTTTCGCGCCAGGCCGCTAGCAGCGCCCGTTCCGTCTCGTCCAACCAGAATTCGTCCACTGTGGATTAACCGGGGTAGCGCTGCGCCCAGCCGGGCACTGGCTCGTGGGTGTCGATCTCCGTGCCTGCCCGGTGCGCGTCTTCCAGCAGCTGGTCCAGGACCGGGCGCAGCTCCAGGCCGGTGGCCCACTCGGCGGGGATCGTCCCGGCGCCGCGGGCGGTGCCCAGCAGGCTGCCGCAGATGGACGCGGTCGCCGCGCTGTTACCGGCGTGGGTAGCCGCCAGCGACACGGCTTCGGCGAACGAGTTCGGGTGTGCCAGCGCAGCCGCGACGGCGATCGCCAGGGCTTCCGGCGCTTGCCAGCCGAGGCCCAGGGTTTCCAGTCTGGTTGGCGACACCGGGCCGTTCGCGGCGATCTCGATCGCGGAGCGCAAGCCCTGCGCAGTGGTCCCAGCACCCTCCATCTGGTCCAGCTCGGCCAGCACGGCATGCACCGCTTCGGCGAGGGTGTGGCCCTCCTGCAACGCGGACACCAGCCCGGACAGCGCCCCGGCCGGCAGGTAACCGTCCGGATGCCCGTGGGTGACCGCGGCGATCTCGATACCGAGGGAGATCGAGTCCTGCACGGTGCGGACTTCGAAGCCGACCACCGCACCGCGGACCGTTGCCGCGGGCGTGCGGGCGGCGTTCGGCGGGTTGCCCGGCGTCGGGGGCTCCCGGCGGTCGTTGCACTGCGCCAATGAGATCAGCGACGCATCGTCCGGGAACCGCTGCGCGCGAAGCGTTTCGTTCTCGGCGAGCGTCCCGGCCGGCACGTCGACCCGGGCGCCCTGCGTGAGCAGCCATTGCTGGAGCGCGGTGCGGACCAAGCCCGGCCGGAACGCCGGGATGCCGCGCAGCGTTGAGCGGATTTTCCCGCCGATCAGGCCGTAGAGCACGAACGCCGCCTGCTGCGAGTAGGCGGTGGCCGCGCCGCGGCGGGCGAAGGCCTCGGAGAGTTCCCGCACGCCTCCCGGGTTCGCGCCCAGGACCGTGCGCAGGTCGGCGAACATCCAAGGCGCGCCGAGGGCGTCGCCAGCGGCGGCGCCCAGCACGCAGCCTTCGAGCCGCTCGCGGCGGCTGAGCTGCACCCGGGTTTCGGCGGCGAGCCCGGCTCCGGCTTCCGGCTCGGCGGCGGCCTCGCCGATCAGCTGGGCCGCGCGTTCGGCGCCGAAGGCCTCGACGAGCAGCTTCTGCAGGCCCTGCGTCAGGTCGGCGGAGTTCCCTTCGCCGTTGTCGCGGAACTTGCGCCACACGCTGAGCAGCTGCAGTTCCTCGTCCGACAGGCCTTCGTCGGCTACGTCGCCTGCCTCGGCTGGCGCCTCCGCGACGGCGGTTTCCGTAGCCGGAGCCTCGACGACTGCCGCCTCGGCAACCGGGGCTTCGGGAGCTGGAGGTTCCGCAGCGGGCGTCTCGGCGGCGGGAGCATCGGCGACCGGAACTTCCGCCGCTGCGGCTTCCGGAGCGGGCGCTTCCTGGCCCGGGGTTTCCGGCACCGGGTCGTCCTCGACCTGTCTCTCGCCGGGCTGCGCGGTCTCCGATTCCGGTGTTCCTGCTGCGTACCGAGTCCATTCGGGCACTTCGGCCGCTGGCGCGAGGACGTCCTTTTGTGGTGGCACGGCGGGCTCGGCCTCGCCGATCGGGTAGCGCTCCAGCCACTCCGCGTCCGACGGCGGGTTCGGGCCGAACTCGCGGATCGCGTCGCCGGCCAGCCCCTCGATGACCTCGCGCAGCTCCAGCTTGTCGCGCCAGGTCTGCGGGATCGCGTCCGCAGTGAGCGCCGCGCCCATGATGTTCCCGCAGATCGCCGCGGTCGAGTCGCTGTCGCCGGAGTGGTTGGCGGCCAGGACCACCGCGTCGGCGAACGACTCCGGATGGGTCAGCGCCGCGCACACCGCGATCGCCAGGGCCTGCTCGCCGAACCAGCCCTCGCCGAGGAACTCGTGGATCTGCTCCGGTGTCGGGGTGCCCGCGGTGGCCAGCTCGATGGCCCGGCGCACTGCGGCGCTCGTCTCGTCGTGTCCGTCCCATGTGGACAGCTCGGTGAGCGCGCGGTCCACCGCCTCCGGCAACGACCGGCCCACCAGCAGCTGCTGGACGATCACGGCGAGCGCCCCGGCGGGCAGGTAGCCGCTGGGGTGGCCGTGGGTCAGTACCGCGGTCATCGCGCCGACCTGGAACACCTCGGCGGAGTCGGCGGACCACAACCCGGCCGGGGCGGCCCGCATCACCCCGCCACAGCCCTTCGAGTCGTTGAGGCGGTTGGTGAACGAGCCCTGCTTGTTGCCGTTGGCGTAGCCGTGCAGCGCCTGGATGGTGGTCGTGGCGGGCGCGCGGCGGACGAACAGGCCCCTCTGCCTGATCAGCCAGCCGTCCGGTGCGGTCGCGGCCCGTGGCCCGCCGGCCTCCCGCCAGTCGAAGCCCTGGGTGTGCAGCCAGCGCTGGTAGGCGTGCTGAACCTGGGTGGTGGGCTCGTTCTCGCCGAAGAGCCGACGGCGGACGCTGGCCCGGATGAGGCCTTCCAGGGTGAACAGCGTCATCTGGGTCTCGTCGCTGATCGACCCGCCGGGCCGGTGCGCGTCGACGTAGTCGGTCAGCCCCGCCTCGCCGTACTTGCGGCGGATGTTCTGCAGCGAGTCGTCCTCGATGGGGTGGCCGAGCGCGTCACCAGCGGCGCCGCCGAGCAGGAAACCCAGGATGCGGTTCGGCCGAAGCGCCGCCGGGTCAGTGGCGGGTTCGGCAGGTTCGTCGACTGCCTCGACTGCCGCGTGCGACTGGCCTGCAGTTTCAATTGAAACTGCAGGGACTTCGGGCTCGGGGGGCGCGGTGTCCTCCGCCGGAACCTCCGCCTCCTGCTGGTCCGCAGTTTCAATTGAAACTGCGTGAGCGTTTGGCTCGGCTTCGGGCTCGACCGCTTCGGCGAGCGCGTCGTCGGCGACCGGCGGCGCCTTCGAGGGCTTCGCGACTGGCCCCGCGTCCGTCAGCGGCAGGGTGGAGGTGAACACCAGCTCGGAGATGTCCTTCGCGGCCGGGTAGCGCGAGGTCCACGCGTCATCGCTCGGCGGAGTCGCGCCGAACTCCAGCAGCGCGTCCGTCGCCAGCGTCTCGACGATCTCGCGCTGCTTGAGGTCGCGCAGCCACACGCCCGGCAGCGCGGGCGCGCCGTAGCGGGCGCCGACGATGTTCCCGCAGATGGCCGCGGTCGAGTCGCTATCGCCGGAGTGGTTGACGGACACCATCAGCGCGGCCGCGATGTTGTCGGTGCTAAGCGCCGCGCACACCGCGATGGCCAGCGCCTCGTGCCCTGCCCAGCCGCCGCCCAACGTGTCCTTGAGCTGCTCGGGGCTCGGCTTGCCCTGATTGGCGAGCTCCTCGGCGGCCTGCAACGCGCGCTCGGTGTCTTCGTGACCCTGGTACTGCACGAGCAGTTCGCGGGCCTGCCGCACCGCGTCTTCGAGCGTCTCCTCGCGCAGCAACCGGTGCACCACCACGGCCAGCACGCCGGCGGGCAGATAGCCGTTGGGCTGCGAGTAGGTCAGGGCCGCGGTTGCGGCGGCGAGTTCGAAGACCTGCTCCGGCTCGTCGGACCACAGGGCCACCGGTGCCGCCCGGACCACGCCGCCGCAGTCCTGCGAATCGTTGATCGGCTGCTCGAACGTGCCGGGCGCGCCCACCGCGGCGAACTCGCGCAGCGCGGTGATGCAGCTGCTGTTCGGCGAGCGCACGGCGAACAGGTCGCGCTGCTCGATCAGCCAGCCGTCGGGCTTGGGGTGGCTCATCGTGAACGGCCCGGCGGCCCGCATCCACGCGTAGCCCTGGGTGTGCAGCCAGCGCTGGTAGGCCAACTGGATCGCGGACAGCGGGCTGTCGGCCCCGGCGGTGCGGGCCGCGAAGTGCCCGCGGATCAGGCCTTCCAGGGTGAACAGCACCAGCTGGGTGTCGTCGGTGAACTCGCCCGGGTGCTCACCGGCGCGGTCGTACTCCGTGACGCCCATCGCGCCGAAGCGGCTGCGGATCTGGTCCACCGGGTAGAACTTCACCGGCGCGCCGAGCGCGTCGCCGATCGCCCCGGCCAGCATCGAGCCGAGGAACCGGCGGCCGAACTCGGTTTCCAGGGGATCGCCCGGCGGCTGCGCGGTCGGCCCGCCCGTCGGCTTCGGGGCCTGCTCGCCCGGCTGCGGCGCGGCTCCCGGTGGGGCCTGCACCGGCATTCCGTTCGCGGGGGAGTTGATCGGCACGGCAGGTGCCTTCGGTGGCACCGCGGCCGCGGCCTTGGCCAGGTCCTCGGCGGGGAGCCGGGCCTTGACCGGGCTGGTCGGGTTGACCTGCACGTCGATGCCGGTGAGGTTGTGCGTCGAAAGCTGCCGACCGGTCATCCGCTGCCAGGTCGTCCAGTTGGGCGGCAGGAAGGTCTCCGAGGTGAACACCTGCAGCTGCCGACGGCCCGACTCGTGCTCCATCGTGAACAGCCCGCTGCCCTGTGGCTGCGCGAACAGGATCAGCTCGGCGTCGAGCATCGCGGTCAGCAGGGAATGCCCCTGCGCGTAGCCGGTGGTGGTGAGCTGCAGGGCGCGTTCGACGTCGTTGGTCGGCGCGGGCAGCCGCAGCGCCACCGGGGACGGCCGGTAGTTCGGGTTCGGCGAGAAGTCGTCGGTGATCTCGCCCTGCTCGTCCACCCGGTAGCCGCCGATGAAGCCCCACGGCGGCACCTCGGCGTTCGGATCGGTGAAGATCGGGTCGACCACGTACAGCCAGGTGTTCGGCTGCTTCTGGGCCTGTTCCCGCATGGTTGGCGTGATGACCGGTCGATTCGGCTGCTGCGTGTTCATCTCGCGCTGTTGTCCCCGACTCCTCATCCAGCCTTGCAATTGATCGCCCCCCCACCGGCGCGGTCACTCGATAGCGCGGCCTGACGGGTGTGACGAGCACAAGGAGCGGCCGGTTCCCCGTCCAGACGCTGGCACTAAACTCTCTCATGACCACATGGGGTGAAGCTTAGTGTTCGAAAGAACAACTCAGCGTAAGGTGCGAGTTTCTGCCGTCATCGCTGGTCGCGACGCGATCACACGCTGCTGTCGGAGAGCGCGGCGGCCATCAGGCACCGCAGACACGGCATGCCGGCCGGTCCGTCGAGAGCTTCCGCCTGACCTGGGACGATGCCGAAACCGCAGTAGGCGTACAGCATCGCCGGCAGTTCACCGCCGTCCGGCAGCGGGAAGAAGTGGCAGGACTTGTCCTGCTCGCTGCGCGCGAACTCGGCGCGGACCCGCGCGATCAGGTGCGGTCGCGCGTTCATCCGGCCCCCACGGTGCACTGCGAAGTCGGGTCCGGCAGCGGCCTGGGCGGTCGGGGGTGTCCGGGCCGCTGCCGGCCTTCGTGTACCCAGCTGGATGACACGGCCACATCATGCCCCGCAGGTTGCGTCCACCAACAGAGTTGTCGACTTTTGCTCAACCCCCGGGCGACTACCCGTCCCCAGGAAGGCGGAATTCCCTGCCGCAACGGCACGAATCCCGCTATTGGCGGCCTGCGCCCGGAACCGTTCGCCCGTGTCAGAGGGCGACGGACAGGTCCGGGGATGCTTGGGCTTCGGCGTAGCGGTGGTCGGCCACGCCCTCGTCGTCGGCCATCGGGGCCGCTAGCAGCGGGTTTGTCGCGTGCTTGCGGGCCAGCTCGATGATCCGGTCCGGGAGCAGGCCCGGGGCCAGGAACCAGGAGGCGACCGCGATGCGGCGGGCACCGCGTGCGCGCAGGGCCTCGATCGCCGCCGGAACATCGGGTTCGGCGGCTGCCGCGAAGGTCGCGACGGCGCCGGCCCACGACGTGCGCGACTGCCAGCGCGCCGCGACGTCGGCGACTAGGCGGTTTGCCGGTGCGTGCGACGATCCCGCGCCGGCCAGCAGCACGCCCAGTTCCGGGTCGTTGGCGGACGCTCCGGCCTCGGCAAGCCGCCGCCACGCCGCCTCGTCCAGTCGCGGATCCGGGCCCAGCACGTCGGCCACGTGCACCCGGAACCGCGGATAGCGCCGCTCCGCGTCGGCCACCGCCGCGGGCACGTCGACGCGGGCGTGGAAGGCCCGGCCGAGTAGCAGCGGCACGACGACCGCCGAGTCGTGGCCGTCGCCGTGCACCGCGCTGAGCACGTCGCCCACGCGCGGTGCCGACAGGTCCAGGAACGCCACTCGTACGTCGAGATCCGGGCGCATCGCGCGGACCACGTCCATCAGGGCGTGGATGGTCGCGGCCGAACGCGGATCCCGGCTGCCGTGCGCGACAGCCACCAGTGGCGCGGTCATCTCCTGCTCATTCTGACGCGGCGGCCAGCGGCGCCAACGGCACCCCGATCAGTCCGGCGGCCAGCGTGGTGCCGTCGGCGGGGTCGATCACCAGGAACGATCCGGTGCGCCGGCTCGCGGCGTAATCGTCGATCGGCAGCGGCTCCGCCGTGCGCAGCCGCACCCGGCCGATCTCGTTGAGCTGCAACGAATCCGGACCGTCCACACTCGACAGCTGCTGCTCGTCGAAGCGGGCCGACAGCTCGGTGACGATGGCCTGCACGGTGCGGGTGCCGTGCTTGACCAGCACCTTGGCGCCCGGGTTCAGCGGCTTCTCGGCCAGCCAGCAGACCGTGGCGTCGAGCTCGTCGGTGACCCGCGGCGGGGCGTCCGCGGCGGCGATCAGATCGCCGCGCGAGATGTCCACGTCGTCGGCCAGCAGCAGGGTGACGGAGTGCCCGGCCGCGGCGCGCGGCCTCGCCCCGTCCGGGCTGTCCACCTTGGACACCCGGGTGCGCAGCCCGGCGGGCAGCACGACCACCTCGTCGCCCTCGGCGACGACACCGGCCGCCACCTGGCCCGCGTAGCCGCGGTAGTCCGGGTATTCGGCGGTGCGCGGCCGGATCACGTACTGCACCGGCATCCGGAACGGCGCGTCGTGCGGGTCCGGTGCCACCGGCACGCTTTCCAGGTGCTCCAGCAGCGAAGGACCGCTGTACCAGGGGGTGTTCGCGGAGCGTTCCACCACGTTGTCGCCGAGCAGCGCGGACACCGGGATGGTCACCACGGTGTCGTCCCGGTAGCCCAGGGCCCGGGCGTGCTCGGTGAACTCGGCGGCGATGCGGGTGAATACCGCCTCGTCGAAGCCGACCATGTCGATCTTGTTGACGGCCAGCACCAGCTGCGGCACGCCCAGCAGCGCCAGCACCGCCGCATGCCGCCGGGTCTGCTCGATGACGCCCTTGCGCGCGTCCACCAGCAGAACCGCCAGCTGCGCGGTCGACGCACCGGTGACGGTGTTCCGGGTGTACTGCACGTGACCGGGGGTGTCGGCGAGCACGAAAGTGCGCTTGGGCGTGGCGAAGTAGCGGTAGGCCACGTCGATGGTGATGCCCTGTTCGCGCTCCGCGCGCAGGCCGTCGACCAGCAGCGACAGGTCCGGGGTGGCGAGGCCGCGGTCCGCGCTGGCGCGGTGCACCGCGTCGAGCTGGTCGGCCAGCACCGACTTGGTGTCGTGCAGCAGCCGCCCGACCAGGGTGCTCTTGCCGTCGTCGACGGAACCGGCGGTGGCCAACCGCAGCAGATCGCTGTGCACCGGCAGAGTCACCTCGGTACCGCTGTCCGGCGCGGTGCGAGTGGTCGTCTCGGTCATTGATGAACCCATTCCTGGTGGTTCGGCTGTGTGCCTTGTCTCTGAAGTTCCGTCGTGTTCTTGTAGTGGTGAAGCCACTTGGCCCGCCTGGGCCACTTGCAACGCTTGCGGGTCCTCAGACGTCTCCCGGGAGGACAGCGCCGGCGCCGTGTAGGACATACACGGGTCGGCGATCCCGGACCGAGGGGGCGTCTGAGGTTCCGCTGCCGGCACCGCTACTCGAAACGAGGGTGGAAAACCGTTTTTCAGAAGTAGCCCTCGCGCTTGCGGTCTTCCATTGCTGCTTCGGAAATGCGGTCGTCGGCTCGCGTCGCGCCGCGCTCGGTGAGCCGGCTGGCGGCGACCTCGGCGATCACGTCGTCCACTGTGTACGCCTCGGATTCCACCGCACCGGTGCAGGAACCGTCGCCGACGGTGCGGTAGCGCACGGTCCTGGTGGCCGCGACCTCCCCGTCGCGGGGCCCGCCCCACGGACCCGAGGTCAACCACATGCCGTCGCGCAGGAACACCTCGCGCCGGTGCGCGTAGTAGATCTCCGGCAGCTCGATCTTCTCCCGCTGGATGTAGCGCCAGATGTCCAGCTCGGTCCAGTTCGACAGCGGGAACACCCGGACGTGCTCGCCCGGCCGGTGCTTGCCGTTGTACAGGTTCCACAGCTCGGGGCGCTGGCGGCGCGGATCCCACTGCCCGAAGGCGTTGCGCAGGCTGAAGATGCGTTCCTTGGCGCGGGCCCGCTCCTCGTCGCGCCGACCGCCGCCGAAGACCGCGTCGAACCGGTTCTCGCTGATCCCGTCCAGCAGCGGCGTGGTCTGCAGTGGGTTGCGGGTGCCGTCGGCCCGCTCCTGCAGCCGGCCGTCGTCGATGTAGTCCTGCACGGACGCCACCACCAACCGCAGGTCGTGCCGCTCCACCAGCTCGTCGCGGAAGGCCAGCACCTCCGGGAAGTTGTGCCCGGTGTCGACGTGCAGCAGTGGGAACGGCACCGGCGCGGGCCAGAACGCCTTCAGCGCCAGGTGCACCAGCACCGTGGAGTCCTTGCCGCCGGAGAACAGGATCACCGGCCGGTCGAACTCCCCGGCCACCTCGCGGAAGATGTGGATCGCTTCGGACTCCAGCGCGTCCAGGTTGTCCACCTGCGGCGGCACATCGGTCCGATCGGTCGGCAACTCGACTGTCGTCATGTCTCCTCCGGAGTTCCTCAGCCGTGCAATCCGCACTCGGTCTTGGCGCTGCCCGCCCAGCGCCCGCTGCGCGGGTCGGCACCGGGCGCGGGCTTGGCGGTGCAGGGCTGGCACCCGATCGACGGGTAACCGGCCGACACCAGCGGGTTGACCAGCACGCCGTGCTCGTCGATGTAGCGCTGCATGTCGTCGTCGGACCAGGCCGCCAGCGGGTTGATCTTGACCAGGGCGTTGCGGTCGTCCCAGGTCACGATCGGCGTGTTCGCGCGCGTCGGGGCCTCCACCCGGCGAACCCCGGTCACCCACGCCTCGTAGCGGGCCAGTGTGTTGCGCAGCGGCACCACCTTGCGCAGGAAGCAGCAGCGGTTCGGGTCCCGCTCGAACAGCCGCGGGCCCTCGCTGGCGTCCTGCTCGGCGACGGTCTGCGCGGGGATCGCGTTGACGAGGTTCACGTCGTGGACCTGCGCGACGGCGTCGCGGGTGCCGATGGTCTCGGCGAAGTGGTAGCCGGTTTCCAGGAACAGGATGTCTACGCCCGGCTTGGCCTTGGCCGCCAGGTCGACCAGCACCGCGTCCTGCATGTTCGACGCGACGATCAGGCTGTCGCCGAAGTTGTCGGCGGCCCAGCGCAGGGCTTCCTCCGCGTCGGCCTCGGCCAGCCGCGGCGCGGCCTCCTCGACCAGCGCCCGCAGTTCGTCGTCGCTGCGCCGGGCGCCGATGTTCGTGGTGGTGTCGGCAGTCATGCTTCTCCGTTTCCTCCGGCCGGGTCTTCGGCCTGCTCGCCGAGGGACAGTCCGACGAGCCGCACGGTGAAGACCCGCAGGCACGACGCGCACTGCCACGCCCCGGCCGGCTCGGCCTCGGGCGTGAGGTCCTCGTCCCCGCAGTACGGGCAGTAGAACGGCGCCGCTCGGCTCACTTGAGGTCGTCTTCCGCTGCCCGCGCCACCCACTGCGCGAAGCGCTCGCCGGTGGAGCGCTGCGCCAGGTAGCGGCGGACCAGCCGCTCCACGTAGTCGCCGAGCTCGGCGGAGGTGACCTTGTGACCGCGGATCTTGCGGCCGAACCCGGCGTCCTCGCCGAGGCCGCCGCCGAGGTGCACCTGGAAGCCCTCGACCTGGTTGCCGTCGCCGTCCGGCACCATCTGGCCTTTCAGGCCGATGTCGGCGACCTGGGTGCGGGCGCAGGCATTCGGGCAGCCGTTGAGGTTGATCGTCACCGGGTCGGTGACGTCGCCCTGGATGTCGGCCAGCCGCTGCTCGAGCTCGTCGACCAGGGCGATCGCCCGCTCCTTGGTCTCCACGATGGCCAGCTTGCAGAACTCGATGCCGGTGCAGGCCAGCACGCTGCGCCGCCACGGCGACGGGGCGGCCGGCAGGCCCAGCCCGTCGAGGTCCGCGACCAGGCTGTCCACTTCGGATTTCGGCACGTCGAGGACCAGCAGGTTCTGCTCGACGGTGGTGCGCACGCGCCGCGATCCGACCTGCTCGGCGGCCTTCGCGACCTCCACCAGCGTGGAGCCGCTGACCCGGCCCGCCGCGGACTTCGCGCCGACGTAGAACTTGCCGTCGGCCTGCGGGTGCACCCCGACATGGTCGCGGTGACCGGTCGGCGTCTCCGGCGCGGGGCCGTCCACCAGCTTGCGGCCCAGGTACTCGTCCTCCAACACCTGCCGGAACTTCTCCGCGCCCCAGTCGGCGAGCAGGAACTTCAACCGGGCGCGGTGCCGCAGCCGCCGGTAGCCGTAGTCGCGGAAGATCTGCACCACGGCCTGCCACACCTCGGCGACCTCGCCGAGCGGCACCCAGGCGCCCAGCCGCACCGCCAGCTTCGGGTTCGTGGACAGGCCGCCGCCGACCCACAGGTCGAAGCCGGGCCCGTGCTCCGGGTGCACGACGCCGACCAGCGAAATGTCGTTGATCTCCGGCACGGTGTCCCAGCGCGGCGAGCCGCTGATCGCGCTCTTGAACTTCCGCGGCAGGTTGGACAGCGACTTGTCGCCGATGAACCGCTGATCTCCTCGATCGCCGGGGTGGCGTCGATGATCTCGTCCGCGGCGATGCCCGCGACCGGCGATCCCAGCACGACGCGGGGGCAGTCGCCGCAGGCCTCGGTGGTGGACAGCCCGACGCCCTCCAGCTTCTGCCAGATCGTCGGCATGTCCTCGACCCGCACCCAGTGCAGCTGGATGTTCTGCCGGTCGGTGATGTCGGCGGTGTCGCGCGCGTAGGTCTGCGAGACCTCGCCGATGGTGCGCAGCTGCTCGGTGGTCAGCGCACCGCCGTCGATGCGGACCCGCAGCATGAAGTAGCGGTCGTCGAGCTCCTCGGGCTCGATCGTGCCGGTGCGCGCGCCGGGGATGCCCGGGGCGCGCTGGGTGTAGAGGCCCCACCAGCGGAAACGACCACGCAGGTCGGCCGGGTCGATCGAGTCGAAGCCGCCGTGGGCGTAGATCGTCTCGATGCGCTGCCGGACGTTCAGCGGGTTGTCGTCCTTCTTCGAGCGCTCGTTGGCGTTGAGCGGCTCGCGATAACCGAGCGCCCATTGGCCCTCGCCGCGCGTCTTGCGCTTGCGGGCGGGGCTAGCAGGGGCTTCCGTCGGGGGGACCATGTCCGACCTCCGGGATTCGGGCGCGGCAGCGCCGCGTGGAATCCCGTCGACGGTGACGGTTCTCACTGCTCGGCGCTCCCGGCGCCGACTGGACAAAGCAGAACGCGGCGGCGGGATTTCAACCCATGATGGCGCGGCACAGCGCGCTGGACACGCGCCGCAGGTCCACGTAGCGGCGGGTGACCAGCAAGAGCCTCGGCAAGGTCGCACCCATGTGGGGCAGCGTGCCACGTGCTCACCGACCGGTCCATCCCCATCCGCATGGTGAGACAGTGGTGGAGTGCCTGCTCAACTGCCTGTCGGTGAACCCGCCCCGGCCGACGGAACGCTCCCGCCCGAGGCCCTGACGGGCCTGGGGGCGCGGCCGTTCGGGGTGTACGTCCACGTGCCGTTCTGCGCCACCCGCTGCGGCTACTGCGACTTCAACACCTACACCGCCGATGAGCTGGGCTCATCAGCGAGTTTCGGAAGCTGGCTGGACGGCCTTCGGGCGGAGCTGGAGCTGGGCGCGCGGGTGCTGGCGGCGGGCGATCGGCCGGTGCCGGCGGCGGCGACGGTCTTCGTCGGCGGTGGCACGCCGTCGCTGCTCGGCGCAGGTCGGCTGGGCGAGGTGCTGGCGGCGATCCGCGACTCGTTCGGACTCGACGGTGCGGCGGAAATCACCACCGAGTCCAACCCGGAGTCGACGTCGCCGGAGTTCTTCGCCGGGATCCGCGAGGCCGGGTTCAACCGGGTGTCGCTCGGCATGCAGTCCGCCGCGGAGCACGTGCTGCGGGTGCTGGAGCGGCGGCACACGCCGGGCCGCGCGGTCGCGGCGGTCGGCGAGGCGCGTGCGGCCGGCTTCGACCACGTCAACCTGGACCTGATCTACGGCACGCCGGGGGAGACCGACGACGACCTGCGGGCCTCGCTGGAGGCGGTGCTGTCCACCGGGGTCGACCACGTCTCGGCGTACGCGCTGATCGTCGAGGACGGCACCGCGATGGCCCGAAAGGTCCGCCGAGGCGAACTCCCGATGCCCGACGACGACGTGCTGGCCGACCGCTACGAACTGATCGACGGCGCGCTCGGCGAGGCGGGTTTGGGCTGGTACGAGGTGTCGAACTGGGCGCGGGACGACGCGGCGCGCTGCCGCCACAACCTCGGCTACTGGCAGGGCGGCGACTGGTGGGGCGCCGGCCCGGGCGCGCACAGCCACGTCGGCGGCGTCCGCTGGTGGAACGTCAAGCACCCGGCCCGCTACGCGGCGGTGCTGGCGGAGGGCAACTCGCCGGCGGCGGGGCGGGAGCGCCTCGACGCCGAGGACCAGCGGGTCGAGCGGATCATGCTCGAGCTCCGCCTGGCCACGGGTCTCCCAGTGGACGCGCTGGACGAGCCGGGCCTTCTGGCGGCGAAGCAAGCAGCCGCCGACAGTCTGCTGGTGCCCGAAGCGCTGACGGCGGGTCGTTGCACCCTGACGGACCGCGGTCGCCTCCTCGCCGACGGAGTGGTTCAGCGCCTGATCTCCTGAAAACCGGATTTGGGCGGTTTCAACGGGGATCGGGCCGTTGATTCCCGTTGGAACCGCCACCGGGTGCGGCCGGCCGGGCTGCGTCCAGGTCGAGGACTCTGGCGTGCAGGACCGTGCGCTGGTGGAGGGCCGCTCGGAGGGCCCGGTGCAGGCCGTCCTCCAGGTAGAGCTCGCCGCGCCAGCGGACCACATGCGGGAACAGGTCCCCGAAGAACGTCGAGTCCCGGCTGAGCAGCCGATCCAGGTGCAGCACCTTCGTCGTGGTGACCAGATCTTCCATCCGCACCGGGCGCGGCGGAACGTTCGCCCAATCCCGCAGCGCCATCCGGTGGTCGGGGTACGGCTGACCTTCCCGGACGTCCTTGAAGATCACGGCAGCTGGCACCTCCTGGCGAACGGCCGAACACGGTGGACGCCGCAGTTGGTCCGCCTGCGGCTACCTCCGACGGAACCGATCTGCTCCGCTGGATGTACCGGCCCGCGACCCCGCGGCAGGCTACCGCCGCCCGCCCGTGCGCCTCGGCTCCGGTGCACGAACACCGTAAACTCGATGGTGGTACCCGGGCTGCGCCTGGGCATCAAAGTTTGGGCGGGTGTCGTTGGGAGTGAAGGAGGTGGCGGTGGTGAATGCGGATGAACGCCGATTCGAGGTGCTGCGGGCGATCGTGGCCGACTACGTGTCGACCAAGGAACCGGTGGGTTCGAAGGCGCTCGTCGACCGCCACAACCTCGGGGTGTCCAGCGCCACGGTCCGCAACGACATGGCCGCCCTGGAGGAGGATGGCTTCATCGTCCAGCCGCACACCAGCGCGGGCCGGGTGCCCACCGACAAGGGCTACCGGCTGTTCGTGGACCGGCTGCACGAGGTCAAGCCGCTGACCGAGGCCGAGCGTCGCGCCATCCACAAGTTCCTCGAAGGGGCGCTGGACCTGGACGACGTGATGCGCCGCAGCGTCCGGCTGCTGGCGCAGCTCACCCAGCAGGTCGCCGTGGTGCAGTACCCCACGCTGACCCGATCGACCGTCCGGCACGTCGAGGTCGTCACCATCACCCCGGCGCGCCTGATGCTGGTGCTGATCACCAACACCGGGCGTGTCGACCAGCGGATGGTCGACCTCGGCGACGTGATCACCGACGACGACGTGGCCCGGCTGCGCAACGTGCTCAACGCGTCGATGGCCGAGAAGCGGCTCGCCGACGCCTCCGCCGCGGTGGCCGAGCTGCCCGACCAGGCTCCGCCGGAGCTGCGCGACTCGCTGATCCGCGTGTGCAGCGTGCTCATCGAGTCGCTGGTGGAGCACCCGGAGGAGCGGATGCTGCTGGGCGGCACGCCCAACCTGACCCGCAACGTCGCCGACTTCCCCAACTCGCTGCGCCAGGTCCTGGAGGCGCTCGAAGAGCAGGTCGTGGTGCTCAAGCTGCTCGCGGCGGCTCGCGATTCGGGCACCGTGCGGGTCAGCATCGGGATGGAGAACGAGGCCAAAGAGATGCAGACGACCTCGGTAATTTCCACCGGATACGGTTCGGATGGCATGGTACTGGGTGGCCTGGGAGTAGTCGGGCCGACTCGCATGGACTACCCGGGCACTATGGCAGCAGTGCGGGCCGTAGCCGCGTACGTGGGTGAGATCCTGGTCGGTCGGTGACGGTTCGCCGCGCCCGACCGGCGTGTACTCGTTGATCGAGCAGAGGAAGTACGGAAAAGGTGGCCAGGGACTACTACGCGACCCTCGGGGTGGCCAGGGAAGCGACACCCGAGCAGATCAAGCGGGCGTACCGCAAGCTCGCGCGAGAACTGCACCCGGACGTCAACCCCGATGAAGCCGCGCAGGAGCGGTTCCGCGAGGTGACGACCGCCTACGAGGTGCTCTCCGACCCGAAGAAGCGGCAGGTTGTCGACCTCGGCGGCGACCCGCTGTCCAACGGCGGCGGCGCCGGCGGTGGCATGGGCGACCCGTTCGCGGGCTTCGGCGGTCTGGGCGACATCATGGACGCCTTCTTCGGCGGCGGCGCCGCCGGTGGCGGCGGGCGGGGCCCGCGCAGCCGCGTCCAGCCGGGCTCGGACGCGCTGCTCCGGCTGGAGCTGACGCTGGAGGACTGCGCCAGCGGCGTGAACCGGGACATCACCGTCGACACCGCGGTGCTCTGCGACTCCTGCGACGGCGGCGGCTCCCGCGTCGGCAGCGCCCCGTCGACCTGCGACACCTGCGGCGGTCGCGGCGAGGTGCAGTCCGTGCAGCGGTCGTTCCTGGGGCAGGTCATGACGTCCCGGCCGTGCCCGGTCTGCCGTGGTTTCGGCGAGGTCATCACCGACCCGTGCCAGCAGTGTGGCGGCGATGGCCGGGTCCGCGCGCGGCGCACCATCACCGTCAAGATCCCGGCCGGTGTCGGCGACGGAATGCGGGTGCGGCTGGCCGGCGAAGGCGAGGTCGGGCCCGGCGGGGGACCGGCCGGTGACCTGTTCGTCGAGGTCGAGGAGCTGCCGCACGAGCGCCGATGACGGCCGCGGCGCTGGGCACCGTGCTCGTCCTGGAAACCCTCGACGGCGGCCAGGAGGAGCTGACGGTCGAGCCCGGCACCCAGCCCGGCACCGAGCACGTGCTCACCGGTCGGGGCCTGCCCAAGCTGCGGTCCAACGGCAAGGTCAGCGGCCACGGCGACCTGCACGTGCACCTCGACGTCGTGGTGCCGACCCGGCTCGACGACTCGCAGTCCGACCTGCTGCGCCAGCTCGCCGTGCTGCGCGGCGAGGAGCAACCGGAGCCGACTGTGACCGCGAACGGCAACGGCAACCGGCACGGGCTGTTCTCCCGCTTCCGCTCCTTCGGCCACCGCTGAACTGGAAGAGTGCTTCGAAGTGGTTTGGGTTGAGTCCCACACCGCGAGCGGCTACCGCCGCTTGCGAAGAACAGACTGAACGGTGAGGCGGGACGTGTCCGAATCCTCGCTGCCGGTGTTCTCCGTCGAGCGGCTGCCCGCCGTCGGCGCGGCCACCCTGGACGGCCCGGAGGGCAAGCACGCGGCCACCGTCCGCCGCCTGCGCGTCGGTGAGCAGCTGCTGCTCTCGGACGGGCAGGGTGGTTTGGCGCGCTGCGAAGTGGTGGTCGCTGCGAAGGATTCGCTGCAGCTCGCCGTTTCCGAGACCTGGCACGTCCCGCAGCCCGGACTGCGGGTGCGGCTGGCGCAGGCGCTGGTCAAGGGCGACCGCGGGGAGCTCGCGGTGGAGCTGGCGACCGAGGCGGGCGTGGACGCGGTGGTGCCGTGGCGCGCCGCCCGGTGCGTGGCGAAGTGGGACGACGGCCCGCGCGGCGCGAAGGCGCTGGCGCGGTGGCGGAGCACGGCCGCGCAGGCGGCGAAGCAGGCGCGGCGGGCGTGGACGCCGCAGGTGGACGAGCCGGTGAGCACCAAGCAGCTCGCGGCGCTGGTCCGCGGTGCCGACGCGGCGCTGGTGCTGCACGAGTCGGCGACCACGCCGCTGTCGTCGGTGGATCTGCCCGCGACCGGTGAACTCGTCCTGATCGTCGGCCCGGAGGGCGGCGTGACCAGCGATGAGCTCGCCGCGCTGGCCGAAGCGGGGGCGAACGTCGTCCGCCTGGGCCCGACGGTCCTGCGTGCCTCGACAGCCGCCGCGGTCGCCCTCGGAGCCCTCGGCGTTCGCACCGACCGCTGGGCCTAAACGACCTGATCTCACGACTGGGTGACTGACGATCTCATTCGAAATCGGCGCAGTACGCGCAAGGTGGTCACATACCGCTAAGAAGATCAAAAACTTCGGTCGATCCGTAGCGCGAACGGTTGACTCAGCGATACGCTCGGTGTGCGAAAGATCGCGGCGGGGTTTCGCCGCAACCGGTGCCGCACGGGGCATCGGACCCCAGCACTCGTCGGACACCTCCCCCCTCGGTCCGGCGAGAGCTGCGCCGCAAACGGGACAACCCCCAGACCCGATTGCGGCGCAGCGTGCCGGGGCACCAGGCGGAGATCCTGGAGTCCAGGCGGCGTCTGCGGTTCCCACCACCCGCACCGCTTCGCAAGATGAACCGTGAAACCTCTAATCTTCCGGGCATGAGCGACATGGACTCCTTGTTCCTGCGGATCATCGCGCGCGAGGTCCCGGCCGACGTGGTGCGCGAGAACGACCGGGTCATCGCGATCCGCGACATCAACCCCCAGGCCCCGACCCACGTGCTCGTCGTGCCGAAGAAGCGCTACCGCAATGTCGGCGAGCTCGCCGCCGCCGACCCGGAGCTGCTGGCCGAGCTGATCACCGTCGCCCGCGAGATCGCCGAGCAGGAAGGCATCGCCGAATCGGGTTACCGGCTGCTGTTCAACACCAACGCCGACGCCGGGCAGACGATCTTCCACGTGCACCTGCACCTACTCGGCGGCGAACCGCTCGGCGGACTCACCGGTGGCCCGCTCAACGGCTGATCCCGGTGTCGACCAGGTGGCGGCGACGGCGGCAATCTGATTGCCGGGTGGACTACCATCGACGCCAGGGAGAACTGACCGAACAACCCGCGCGAACGCGCAGAAAGCAGGCCCGAACACACGTGGCCGGTATTGCAGCGGGTGGAGCCGCCGCCCAGTCCGGAGAGCACCCCCAGACCGCAGCGCAACAGGCAACAGCGCAGTCGAAGGTGACCGTTCCCGACAACGTCGTGCTGACGCTGGTCGGATCCAGGGACGAGAACCTCCGGGTCGTGGAGGATCTGCTCACCGCCGATGTCCATGTCCGGGGCAACGAGGTGACGCTGTCCGGGGATCCCGCGGAGGTCGCGTTCGCCGAACGGGTGTTCGCCGAGCTGATCGCGCTGATCGCCAAGGGCAGCCCGCTCACGCCAGATATTGTCCGCCGCAGCGTCGCGATGCTCTCGGCCGACCACAACGAGTCGCCGGCCGACGTGCTCAGCCTCGACATCGTGTCCCGGCGCGGCCGGACGATCCGCCCCAAGACCCTCAACCAGAAGCGCTATGTCGACGCCATCGACCACCACACCGTGGTGTTCGGCATCGGCCCCGCCGGTACCGGCAAGACGTACCTGGCAATGGCCAAGGCGGTGCAGGCGCTGCAGGCCAAGCAGGTCAACCGCATCATCCTCACCCGCCCCGCCGTCGAGGCGGGCGAGCGACTCGGGTTCCTGCCGGGCACCCTCTACGAGAAGATCGACCCCTACCTGCGGCCGCTGTACGACGCGCTGCACGACATGGTCGACCCGGAGTCGGTGCCGCGGCTGACGCAGGCGGGCACGATCGAGATCGCGCCGCTGGCCTACATGCGCGGACGCACCCTCAACGACGCGTTCATCATCCTCGACGAGGCGCAGAACACCACGCCGGAGCAGATGAAGATGTTCCTGACCAGGCTGGGCTTCGGCTCCAAGATCGTGGTGACCGGGGACGTCACGCAGATCGACCTGCCCGGCGGGCAGCGCAGCGGTCTGAAGATCGTGCAGCAGATCCTGGACGGCGTCGACGACGTGCACTTCGCCCTGCTGGACAGCCACGACGTGGTGCGGCACCGGCTGGTCACCGACATCGTCAATGCCTACGACCGCTGGCACGCGCTGGAGGACGCCGACCACCACGACCGGTCGGATCGGCGAAACGGGCATCGACGGGGACGCGCATGAGCATCGAGATCGCCAACGAATCCGGCGTCGCAGTGCCCGAGGCGACCATCGTCTCGGTCGCCCGCTTCGCGCTCGACAAGATGAGCGTCAGCCAGCTCGCGGAGCTGTCCATCGTGCTGGTGGAGCTCGACGTGATGGCCGACCTGCACGAGCGGTGGATGGACCTGCCCGGTCCCACCGACGTGATGTCGTTCCCGATGGACGAATACGACTCCGCCCGCCGCCCCGACTCTGCCGGCTCCGGGCCGGCGCTGCTGGGCGACATCGTGCTCTGCCCGGCGTTCGCCAAGGACCAGGCCCGCAAGGCCGGGCACAGCCTGCTGGACGAGTTGCATCTGCTCACGGTCCACGGTGTGCTCCATCTGCTCGGCTACGACCACGCCGAGCCGGAGGAGGAGCGGGAGATGTTCGGCCTGCAGAACCGCATCCTGGCCGAGTACCGCGAAGCCCGCGACGAGGCCGAGCGGGCAGCCGCGCAGCGCAGCGCGGACGCCAGGGTGCTGGGTGCCGTCGGGCTGGACGAGCCGGAGCCGCAGGGCGGCCCGGCCGCCACCAACTAGGGGAGTCGGCGGTGGCCGTGACCGGTTCCACTGCGTTCCTGATCATCGCGGTGCTGCTGGTGCTGGCGGCCGGGGTCTTCGCGGCCTCCGAGTCCGCTATCGCCGTGGCCTCCCGGGCCCGCGTCGACGAGCTGGTCCGCGAGGGCCGCGGCGGCGCCAAGCAGCTCGCGCAGCTGCTCGCGGACCGGCCCCGGCACGTCAACCTGCTGCTGTTGCTGCGGCTGGCGTGCGAGATGGGTGCCACGGTGCTGGTCACCGTGGTCGCCATCCGGATGGCCAACTCCGAGGCCTGGGCGGTGGTGATCGCCGGGCTGATCATGCTGGTGGCGTCCTACGTGCTGGTCGGCGTCGGCCCGCGCACCCTCGGCCGGCAGCACCCCTACGGCATTGGGCTCAAGGTGGCCGCGCCGGTGCGGGTGCTGGCCAGGCTGCTCAACCCGCTGACCAGGCTGCTGATCCTGATCGGGAACATGATCACCCCCGGCAAGGGCTTCCGGGAGGGCCCGTTCTCCACCGAGGTGGAGCTGCGCGAGCTGGTCGACCTCGCTGGCGAGCGCGGCGTGGTGGCCGCGGGCGAGCGAGAGATGATCCACTCGGTCTTCGAGCTCGGCGACACCCTCGCCCGCGAGGTGATGGTGCCGCGCACCGAGATCATCTGGATCGAGCAGACCAAGTCCGCCCGGCAGGCGTTGGCGCTGTGCTTGCGCTCCGGGTTCTCCCGCGTCCCGGTGATCGGTGAGAGCGTCGACGACATCGTCGGCGTGGTGACCCTCAAAGACCTGACCCGCGCCGTGCTGGACGCCCGCGACGAGGCCGGTCCGGCGGTGGCGGAGCTGATGCGCCCGGCGAGCTTCGTACCGGACACCAAGCGGTTGGACGAGCTGCTCGGCGAGATGCAGCTGTCCCGCAGCCACCTGGCCATCGCAGTCGACGAGTACGGCGGTACCGCCGGGCTGCTGACCATTGAGGACATCATCGAGGAGATCGTCGGCGAGATCACCGACGAGTCCGACCTGGAGGAGCACCGCCCCATCGAGCGGCTCGACGACGGCACCATCCGGGTGAGTTCGCGGCTGCCGGTCGAAGACCTCGGCGAGCTGTTCGGCGTGGAGCTCGACGACTCCGACGTGGAGACGGTCGGCGGGCTGCTGGCGCAGCGCCTCGGCCGGGTGCCGCTGCCCGGGGCGGAGACCGAGATCGCCGGGCTACGGCTGCGCGCCGAGGGCGGCAAGGACCACCGCGGGCGGATTCGCATCAACGCGCTGCTGGTCCGGCCAGTGAACGCAGATCAAGCACCGCTGAGCGGTGCCGACCAGGAGGGAAGCAACGCCCGTGGCTGAGCACGTCGAATCGGTGGCTCCGCAGGAGATCGACCCGGAGGACGCCAAGATCGTCACACTCGCGCGGTCGTCCCGGGCCCGCACCGGAGCGGCCGAGGGAGCAGCGGTGCGCGACACCGACGGCCGGACCTACGCGGCGTGCACGGTCGCCCTCCCGTCCCTGCGGCTGACGGCCCTGCAGGCGGCGGTGGCGGCGGCGGTCGCCAGCGGCGCCGAGGGTCTGGAGGCGGCTGCGGTCGTCACCGACGCCGACTCCGTCGACGCCGACTCCGCGGCTGCGGTCCGCGACCTCACCAGCACGGCGACGATCCTCCGCGCGGACGCCCGCGGCGACGTCGTCGCTGTCCTCCAGGCGTAGCCATCGGCGCAGTTTCAACTGAAACTGTCCCAAGTGCGGGTGGGGTTGTCAGTTTCAATTGAAACTGCGCGGGTTCGTCGGCGCCGGGGTTGCCCGGTGGGTTGGGGCCAGGGTGGGCCGGTCACAATGGTGCGGTGACCAGCTCCGCAGATGTGCACCGCTCCGGATTCGCCTGCTTCGTCGGCCGCCCCAACACGGGGAAGTCGACGCTGACGAACCGCCTGGTCGGCTCGAAAGTGGCGATCACCTCGAGCAAACCGCAGACCACCCGGCACGCCATCCGCGGCATCGTGCACCGCCCCGACGCGCAGCTGATCATCGTGGACACCCCCGGCCTGCACCGGCCGCGCACGCTGCTCGGGCGGCGGCTCAACGACCTGGTTTACGAGACGTGGTCCGAAGTGGACGTGGTGGGGTTCTGCGTGCCCGCCGACCAGAAGGTGGGCCCGGGGGACCGGTTCATCGCCGAGCAGCTGAAGAAGGTGGCCCGCCGCACCCCGGTGCTGGGCATCGTCACCAAGACGGACCTGGTCGGCAAGGAGCAGGTGGCGCAGCAGCTGCTCGACCTTCAGCAAGTGATGGAGTTCGCCGACCTGGTGCCGGTGTCGGCAGTGGACTCCTTCCAGGTGGACGTGCTGGCCGATCTGCTGGTCGGACAGCTGCCGGAGGGTCCGCAGCTCTACCCGGACGGCGAGCTGACCGACGAACCGGAGACGACGCTCATCGCCGAGCTGATCCGGGAGGCGGCGCTGGAGGGGGTGCGCGACGAGCTGCCGCACTCGCTGGCCGTGACCATCGAGGAGATGATCCCCCGCGAAGACCGCGACGACCTGATCGACGTGCACGCGGTGCTCTACGTCGAGCGCTCCAGCCAGAAGTCGATCGTCATCGGCCGCGGCGGGGAGCGGCTGCGCGCCGTCGGCACCCAGGCGCGCAAGCACATCCAGGCGCTGCTGGGCACCAAAATCTACCTTGATCTTCACGTGAAAGTCGCCAAGGATTGGCAGCGCGACCCGAAGCAGCTGCGCAAACTGGGGTTCTGATCACAACTTCGCGGCGGATTCCCGGGAACCCGCCGAAATGCGTGCGCGTCTCAGGTACGTTGCTGGCCGGTCTTTGCGCACGGCAAGGACGTATCGGCTTCTTTTGTTGACCACTAAAAGGAAAAATCGTGACGAATCCCTATGGCGGCCCGCCCTCGGGGCCCAACCCGCAGCAGCCGTACGGCCAGCAGCCGGGCGGATACGGTCCGCCGTCGGGCCCGATGCCGCAGCAGCCCTACGGCCAGCCCGATCCGTACGGTCAGGCGAACCCCTACGCGCCGCAGCCCGGCATGGGTGGTGCCCCGCCGAACAACAACATCGGCTGGGGCATCGGTTCGATCTTCCTGTGCTGGCCCTTCGCGATCCCGTCCCTGATCAAGGCCACCTCGGTGCAGAACCTGTGGGCCCAGGGCCAGTACGCGCAGGCCCAGGCGGCCGCGGACGACGCCAAGAAGTGGGGCAAGATCGGGATCATCGCCGGTGCCGCCTGGTGGGTCCTGATCATCCTGATCTACGTGATCTTCTTCGTGATCGTCGCCGCCTCGGTGAGCTCCTCCTACTGATCAAAGTCGTGTGGTTGCGGCCAGCCGAGCGCTGGCCGCAACGGCATGCCCGAGTCCCCTGGTGAGGCCATGACCGAACCGTCCGACCCCGCCGGCCTGCCGGCGCAGCAGCCGCCACCGCCACTGCCACCACCACCGCCTCAGCCAGGGCCGGGACCCTACGCGGCGCAGTTCGGATACGCCCCGGTGCCGGTGAACAACAACCTGGGGTGGGCCATCGGCGGCATCCTCGTGTGCTGGCCCTTCGGGATCCCGTCGCTGATCAAGTCGCTGGCGGTCAACTCGTTGTGGGCCCAGGGCCAGTTCAACCAGGCTCAGCTGGCCGCGGACGAGGCCAAGAAGTGGGGCAAGATCGGCATCATCGTAGGTGCCAGCGCCTACGGGCTGCTGATCCTCGCCTACGTCGTCTTCTTCATCGTGTACGCCGTACTCATCGGCAGCCTGGTAGCAACGACGCAATGACCGCGACGCGGCTGCGCGCCATGCTGCTCCCGGCGGGGACGGTGCTCGTCGGCTGCGCGGCGGCCGGCGTCGTGCTGGCCGCCGACCCGACGTCCGACGCGGGTTTCCCGCTGCCGCCGTGCCCGGTCAAGTGGCTGACCGGGCTCGACTGCCCGGGCTGCGGCGCGACGCGCTTGTTCTACAGCCTGCTGCACGGCGACGTGCTGTCGGCGCTGCACTACAACGCGGCGCTGATCGCGTTCATCCCGTTTTTCCTGTGGACCTGGGGCGCCTGGGTGCTGGGCCGCTGGCAGGGGCGGCGCATCCCTACCTGGGAGCAGTGGCGCTGGTCCCCGATGGCGGGGCTGGTCCTGATCGCCGTCTGGGCGGTGATCAGGAACCTGCCGTTCCCGCCGTTCACAGCGCTCTACGTCTAGTCGTTGAACGAGCTCTGCAGGCCGCTGCCCAGGACACCGGTCGCGGCCAGGATCATGAACGTGATGAACAGCACCCAGAGCGCGGGCACGACCCACCCGACGATGATGCCCGTCAGCGCCATTGCGCGGTTGGTGTAGGCCTGCGGATTCCGATTGATCTCGCGCATCGAGACGTGGCCCAGGATCGCACCGACCGGCCCGATCAGAATCGCGCCGTAGCAGGTGAAGATCGCCGCCAGCGAAACGCACATCGAGGCGATGGCCATGCCGTTGTTGCGCGGCATCATCGGATAACCCGGCCCGACGACGATCGGTACCTGCTGCTGGTACGGGTTCTGCGGGTCGTGCGGGTAGGTCATCTCTTCCTCTCAGTGATTGACGGCGCACACCTGGGACGTTCCATGACGCGAGCCGGATCCCTCGAATCTCCGCCTTCTCGGCGGGGAACTCGCACGAAGGTGCGACGATGAGGGGGTGAGCCTCTACCGGGATATTGCGGTCGTGCTGCGGGTGCAGAAGCTGGGCGAGGCAGACCGGATCATAACCCTGCTCACCCGGCGGTACGGGAAAGTCAGGGCTGTTGCCAAAGGCGTGCGCCGGACGACGTCGCGCTTCGGCGCGCGGGTCGAGCCGTTCTGCCACGTCGACGTGCAGCTCTACACCGGTCGTACGCTCGACGTGATCACCCAGGTGCAGACCGTGGACGCGTTCGGCGTGCAAATCGTCGATGACTACCAGCGCTACACCGCGGCTTGCGCCGTGCTGGAGACCGTCGACCGGCTGGCCGCCGAGGAAGGCGAGCCGGTGTTGCGGCTCTACCTGCTCGCCATCGGCGCGCTGCGCGCGCTGGCCGGGCGGGAACGCGACTCCTCGCAGGTGCTGGACGCCTTCTTGCTCCGCGCGATGTCCTTCGCGGGCTGGGCGCCGGCGCTCGCTGAGTGCGCGCGCTGTGGTGAAGCGGGCCCGCACGCCGCGTTCAACGTGCAGGCCGGCGGCGCGGTGTGCGTCCGGTGCCGGCCGGCCGGTTCGGTGCGGCCCTCGGTGCAAACCTTGCCGCTGATGGAATGCCTGCTGCACGGTGACTGGCCGTCCGCGGAGACTGCCTCGAACTCGGTCCGCAGGGAGGCCAGCGGCTTGATCGCGGCGCACCTGCAGTGGCACATGGAACGGCAGTTGCGGTCGTTGCCGCTGGTCGAACGGACGGTGCCGGAGCTGATCCAGGAGCGCGCGGCCGATGTCGCGCTGGTCGCCGCTGCCGAGGACGGGCGCTGAACCGATGACCGACCGGGGCGAGGACAATGAGCACGCACGCCCAGCAGTCCGAAGGAGAACCCAGTTATGTTGCGACGCCGTGGGCGGGGCAAGGACGACCTGACCGTGCGGACGCCGGAACCGCACGCCTCCGGCGCGAAGCCGCCGGCGTTGCCACCGGAATTCGTGCCCAAACACGTCGCCATCGTGATGGACGGCAACGGCCGCTGGGCCAACGAGCGCGGGCTGCCGCGCATCGAGGGACACAAGCGCGGCGAGGCGGTCGTGCTGGAGCTGGCCAGGGGCGCGATCGAGATCGGCGTCAAGTGGCTGTCGCTGTACGCTTTCTCCACCGAGAACTGGAAGCGCAGCCCGGACGAGGTCCGGTTCCTGATGGGGTTCAACCGCGATGTGATCCGGCGACGCGTCGACGAACTCGACGAGATGGGCGTGCGGGTGCGCTGGGCGGGCCGCAAGCCGCGGCTGTGGCGCAGCGTGGTGAACGAGTTGCAGGCCGCGGAAGTCCGCACGCAGCACAACGAGGTCATGAACCTGACCATGTGCGTCAACTACGGCGGCCGGGCCGAGATCGGCGATGCCGTGCGTGAGATCGCCAAGTTGGCGGCGGAAGGCAAGATCACCCCGGACCGGGTGGACGAGCGCACCGTCGCCCGCTACCTGTACCAGCCGGAGATGCCGGACGTGGACCTGTTCATCCGGCCGTCCGGTGAGCAGCGGACCTCGAACTTCCTGCTCTGGCAGTCCGCCTACGCGGAGCTCGTCTTCCAGGACACCCTGTTCCCCGACGTGGACCGCCGGCACCTGTGGAACGCGTGCGAGGCGTACGCGCGCCGGGACCGGCGGTTCGGCGGAGCCATCGATAGGGCGGCGGCCGGTGCGCCCGCCGATGTCGCCCGGGAGGGCAATTGATGACCCAGGAAGCCGCAGCCACCGCGCGGTTGTTGACCGCGGCGAAGGAAGCGCTGGAGAACTACCACGACGTGCACGTCGACGACGACGGCGCGCTCACCTTCCGACACTCCGACGTCCCATGCGCCGTGCAGGCGATGCAGCTCGCCGAGGGGCTGACGGTGCTGAGCCTGACCTGCGTGGTCGCCTGGGACCTGCCGGCCACCGACGAGCTCGCGCAGTCGGTCGCGGAACGCGCGGGGCAGGGTCTGTTCGGCACGCTCGGGGTGGTCCGCACCGAGCGCGGCATGGACGTGACCCTGCGCTACGCCTTCCCGGCGGAGGGGATGGCGGCGACTCCGCTGGGCACCCTGCTGATGCTGGTGGTCGCGACGGCGTCCCAACTGCGCACCGAGCTGCTGACCGAATCCGAGGGCACCGCCACCTAGCCCCCCCGGACGGGGGTTGGACCGCAATTTCAATGGAAATCGGACCTTCAAATTGCGGGTCGTCACGGAGCCGGGGGACGCGTCGGTGTGTCGGTCCGGCGGCAAGCACGCCGCTTGAGCAGGGGCGATGGTGTCGGTGCCGGGAGACGTGGGGGTGGTTTCGCCCCCTAGTGCGAACGATTATCAGTTCGAACTGGCACGATGACCCGGTGACCGAGATCGCCGACCCGCCGCGCACGCGGCGCCCCATCATCACCTCGTTGGAGGTGCTCTGCGGCCTGCTGGTCGTCGCGGCGGTGTTCCAGCAGCAGCTGAGCACACTGCTCGACGTCCCCGCGCTCCGCACCGGCTCGACCGTGTTCGTCGCCGTCTGCGTGCAAGCCATGCCGTTCCTAGTGCTCGGCGTGCTGGTCAGCGGGTTGATCGCGGCGTTCGTCCCGCCGGAGGCGCTGCGTCGGCTGCTGCCCGCCAACCCCGCCGTCGCGGTGCCGGTGGCTGGTGTCGCGGGCGTGGCCTTGCCAGGCTGCGAGTGCGCTTCGGTGCCGGTCGCGCGACGGCTGATGCAGCAGGGCGTCGCACCGGCCGCGGCGCTTGCCTTCCTGCTGGCCGCCCCGGCGGTGAACCCGATCGTCCTGGTCTCCACCGCGGTCGCCTTCCCGGACGAGCCGCTGATGGTGGTGGCGCGATTCCTCGGGTCACTGCTGACGGCGTGCGTGATGGGCTGGCTCTGGGCCCGGCTCGGCAAGGCGGAATGGCTCGCCGAGCGGGCGCTGCATCGGGTCGAGGCGCACCGCGGATCCGGCAGCCGGTGGGTGGTGTTCGCCGAGTCCGCCCGGCACGATCTGGTCGAGGCGGGCGGATTCCTGGTGCTCGGCGGCCTGACGTCCGCGGTGTTCAACGTCCTGGTGCCCGCGGCTTGGCTGGAGTCGCTCGGCGGTCAGCTGGTGCTGGGTGTGCTGGTCATGGCGGTGCTCGCGGTGGTCCTCGCGCTGTGCAGCGAGGCCGACGCGTTCGTGGTGGCTTCGATGCCGGGCCTGCCGCTGATCCCGAAGCTGGTGTTCCTGGTCGTCGGGCCGGCCGTGGACCTCAAGCTCATCGCGCTGCAGTCCGGTGCCTTCGGCCGCCGCTTCGCCGCCCGGTTCGCACCCGCCACGTTCGTGGTCGCCGTCGGCTGCGCGGTCGCCGTCGGCGCCCTGCTGCTGGGAGGTGCGTGATGCGCCGGGAAACGCAGAACCTGCTGCTGTTGCTGCTGGGCGGCGCGCTGCTCAAGATCGCTTTGGGCGGCAGCTACCTCCGCTACGTCAAGCCCGCGCTGTTCCCGTGGCTGGTAGTCGCGGGGGTGGTCATGATCGCGCTGTCGGCGTTCGCGATCGTCCGCGACGTCCGGGCCAGTGGGCCCGGGTGGCACGAGCACAACTCGCGGAGTCCCTGGATGCTGTTGCTGCCGGTGTTCGCGATCTTCCTGATCGCCCCACCCGCCCTCGGCTCCGACTCGGTGACCCGCGACCGGATGGTGGCGCCGGCCGCGCCGAAGGAATCCCTGTTCCCGAGCCTGCCGCCCGAGCAGGCGCCGCTGCTGAGCCTGTCGGAGTTCGTCACCCGCGTCATCTGGGACGACAGCGGTGCGCTGAACGGCCGGGCGGTGCGCCTCCAGGGCTTCGTCGTGCATCCGACACCGGGAACGACGCAGCTCGCGAGGATGCGCATCAGCTGCTGCGCCGCGGACGCGGCCCCGGTGAAGGTCGACCTCGCGGCCGCCGCGCAAGCGGCGGAGCTCCCGGCGGACACCTGGATCGAGGTGACGGGCAAGCTGCGACCGGGAACGGCTACGGAAGCCAACGACTACGTCCCGACGCTGGAGACGGCGCTGATCCGCCCGATCCCGACCCCGCAAGACACCTACGAGTACTGAACACCTACGAGTACTGACCAGACCAGTTCTCATAGGCCATACGAGCTGGTGGTCTGGTCGTTGTCTTTGAAACGGCGCAGCCGCTAGACGAGTAATTCCAAATTCCTGCGAGCATGAGGCGAGGGTGTCCATGATCCGTTTGTGACGACAGACCTGGACACCCTCGTGATCGCACTCTACGTCAAAATCGACGATGACCTGGCCGGTTCGGCTTGTCGCCGGGAAAAGTGGCAAGGGCCGAAGATGTGGCCGTCGCCCAGGACATCCCGCGCAACTTCCTGCTGGCGGTGTTGGCCGACCTGCGCCGGAGCGGGATCGTCGCCAGTCGGCGCGGCCAGGCCGGGGGCTGGGTGCTGGCCCGCCCGGCGGAAGCGGTGTCCGTGGCGGACGTGATCCGGGCCGTGGACGGGCCGCTGGTGAGCGTGCACGGAGTGCGGCCGGAGGATGTCCGCTACGAACCTTCGGTGGCCGTTCTGCAGCGGGTATGGATCGCCGTTCGCAGCAGCCTGCGGGAAGTGCTGGAGGAGGTCACCCTGGCCGACCTGGTGCACGACGACCTCCCGGTCGCCGTGGCCGGACGCACCCACAGCCCGGAGGTGTGGCAGAGCCGGTCCAATACTCGGCCATGAAGGACCGAGCGGTTGGGACATGTTTGACAAATACCCACGCCGGGCGTGCGCGGTCGCGCACGTTGACCCCGGCGACGACGTCGGCTGGTCCAGCGAGACCGCACCGACGACACAGGAAGTCATCCCGAGTGGTCCGGTTGGCCCTCTCGGTGTCACGACAGCGAGGACAGTGCTGCGAGGTATTGGCCGCATCGACGTCGATCACGGCCAGGACGATTGTCGGGCCTGCTGGCCGCGTCGAACCGTGACCAGCTCACGGATGCCCTGGAGCTGCTCCAGAGCAATGCCGCGTTCGGTGCGTTGGGCGACGGCCGCACCGGCCAGCCAGTCACTCGCTCACTCACCGCCTACGATCACTGATCGTATTCAGACTTACTCGTCTAGCCCACCCTCGCAGCTCGCACCGCCGCGGGTCTTCTCGCGAGGACGGCCCCGATGCTTCGGTCATGCACAAGTCGGGGATCCCGGAGCCGAGAAGGCGTCGGAGGTTCCGCTACCGGCACCGCCACGCAAGACGAGTCAGGAATCCCGAAACATCAGAAGCCCCGGGCGGTGCAGTCCGGGCAGCTGCCGATGATCTCCACCGTGTGGCTGACGTCGGAGAAGCCGTGTTCCTGGCCGATCCGCTCGGCCCAGTTCTCTACCGGCGGGTCTGCCACCTCCACGGTCCGGCCGCAGTGCCGGCACACCAGGTGATGGTGGTGGTGGCTGGAGCACCGCCGGTACACCGCCTCGCCGGTCGGGGTGCGCAGCACGTCGACCTCGCCCGCGTCGGCCAGGGTTTGCAGCGTGCGGTAGACCGTGGTCAGGCCGATGCCCTCGCCCTGCCGCCGCAGCTCCTCGTGCAGTTCCTGGGCGGAGCGGAAGTCGTCGACCTGGTCCAGCAGGTTCGACACAGCCGCTCGCTGCTTGGTGGCCCGCAGTCCCGGTACGCCGACCGTGGGACCCTCGCCGGTGGTCACGCTGTCTCCGTCTCCTGTTGGGATGCGATGGAACGTGGCGCCGGACCGTGCGACCGGGTGCCGGAGATCTCCTCCGCGTGCGCGGCGGCATCCACCACGATATGCGCCAGATGCTCGTCCACGAGCCGGTAGACGACCTCCCGGCCGTGCCGCTCGCCGTGGACGACCCCGGCGGACTTCAGCACCCGCAGGTGCTGGCTGATCAGCGGCTGGGCGACGCCGAGCGCGTCGACCAGCTCGTGCACGCAGCGTTCAGCCTCCCGCAGCTGCAGGACGATCGCGATGCGTACCGGCGCGGCCAGCGCCCTCAGCAGCTCCCCGGCCTCGACCAGGATCCGCTGGTCCCGCAGCGGGACCGGGCGCGCGGCGCGCTCCGGCGAGTGCACGTGGTCGGCGGTGCTGTCCAGGGCGAGGCCCGCAGTCGACCGGGCCGGCTCGGAATCCGGGCTGACGGCGGGCATCGTTTCCTTTCCGGCGAGCCTCGACGCGGGGTCGCCTGACTGCGGTTGCGGCGGCCGCGCAGGCGCCCGAACGGCGGCCTGCGGGCGGGGACGCTCCACGCACCCCATCCTACGGGTACGTCCCACCTGACCTGTCACATCAATACCGCACGCTCGGCCAGTGGCCTCGCGCCACCCGATGGCCAGCCCGGGCGAACGTCACCCGGTCCGGGATCGGTACGCTGGGAAACTCCAGCCCGACCAGCTGGTTCGACGTAAATCCAGTGATGATTCCGGAGTGAACGTGCCCGCCGACCAGATCGACACGATCGTCAATCTCTGCAAGCGCCGTGGTTTCGTCTATCCGTCCGGCGAGATCTACGGCGGTACGCGGTCGGCTTGGGACTACGGACCGCTCGGCGTCGAGCTCAAGGACAACATCAAGCGCCAGTGGTGGAAGTCGATGGTCCAGGGCCGCGACGACGTCGTCGGCCTGGACTCGTCGGTGATCCTGCCCCGCCCGGTTTGGGAGGCCTCCGGGCACGTCACCGCGTTCCATGACCCGCTCGTGGAGTGCACCTCCTGCCACCACCGCTTCCGCGCCGACCAGCTCGCCGAGGAGTACGCCGAGCGCACCGGCAAGGAGATCGCCGAGGACGACCTCTCCGACGTCCCGTGCCCGAACTGCGGAACCCGCGGCCAGTACACCGACCCGCGCGAGTTCAACATGATGCTCAAGACCTTCCTCGGTCCGGTGGAGAGCGAGGAGGGGATGCACTACCTGCGGCCGGAGACCGCGCAGGGCATCTTCGTCAACTTCGCGAACGTGATGACCACCGCGCGCAAGAAGCCGCCGTTCGGCATCGGCCAGATCGGCAAGTCGTTCCGCAACGAGATCACGCCCGGCAACTTCATCTTCCGGACCCGCGAGTTCGAGCAGATGGAGATGGAGTTCTTCGTCGAGCCCGGCGAGGACGAGCAGTGGCACCAGTACTGGATCGACGAGCGCACCCGCTGGTACACGGACCTGGGCATCGACCCGGAGAACCTGCGCAACTACGAGCACCCCAAGGAAAAGCTCTCGCACTACGCGAAGCGCACCGTCGACATCGAGTACCGGTTCCGGTTCGGCGGCCAGGAGTGGGGTGAGCTGGAAGGCATCGCCAACCGCACCGACTTCGACCTCACCACGCACTCGAACCACTCGGGCGTGGACCTGTCGTACTTCGACCAGGCCAGCAACTCCCGGTACCGGCCGTACGTGATCGAGCCGGCCGCGGGTGTGGGGCGGCCGATGATGGCGTTCCTGATCGACGCCTACCACGAGGACGAGGCGCCCAACGCCAAGGGCGGCGTGGACAAGCGCGTCGTGCTGAAGCTGGACCGCCGGTTGGCGCCGGTGAAGGTGGCGGTGCTGCCGTTGTCGCGAAACGCCGAGCTGTCGCCGAAGGCCCGCGACATCGCCGCGCAGCTGCGCCGCAACTGGAACGTCGACTTCGACGACGCCGGTGCGATCGGTCGCCGCTACCGGCGGCAGGACGAGATCGGCACGCCGTTCTGCGTCACGGTCGACTTCGACTCGCTGTCCGACCACGCGGTCACCGTCCGCGAGCGCGACACGATGTCGCAGGAGCGGGTGGCGATCGACAAGCTGGAGGAGTACCTGGCGGTCCGCCTGCTCGGCTGCTGAGCTTGGTGCGCCGGTTCGGGCCGGCGGCGTCCTCGGACGTCGTCGGCCCGACGTCTGGGAGCGCTTGAGAAGGTTTGCGCTTCCGGACCTGTCGAACCGCCCGGTGCGGCCGGCCCCGGATCGTCGTCGGTGGTTCCCGAAGATCTGCGAGGATGCCAACGTGAGCCCTCATCGAGCCGCCCATCGGCGCCGACCCGTCGGTCGGCTGCTGGGGCGCGCGGTGGTCGGTGCCCTGCTGGTGGTGCTGCTGGTGATCGGCGGCACCGCGTTCCGCGTGTGGCAGGTGGCCCGCGCCGACGACCGGCGGCCGGTCGACATCGTCGTCGTGCTCGGTGCCGCCCAGTACCACGGCAAGCCCTCGGACGTGCTGGCCGCCCGGCTCGACCAGGCCTTGGAGCTCTACCAGGACGGCCTGACCAAGTACATCGTCACGGTCGGCGGCCGGTTGCCCGGTGACGCCTACACCGAGGCGCAGGCCGGCAAGAAGTGGTTGATGGACAACGGGGTGCCCTCCGGGAAGATCGTGGACGTCGATGTCGGCAGCGACACGCTGGGCAGCCTCCAGGCCGTCGCCGAGCTGTCCCAGCAGCGTGGTTGGACGAGCGCGCTGATCGTGAGCGACCCCTGGCATTCGCTGCGGGCGCGGACGATGGCCAACGACTTTGGGCTCACGGCGTGGGCGTCCCCGGCCCGGTCCGGCCCCGTGGTGCAGACCCGCGAGGTCCAGTTCAAGTACATCGTCCGGGAAACCGGCGCACTCATGTACTACCGCCTGACGCACGCCCCGTCCGAGATCTCCGGCGACGGGCTGGGCTGAGGCACGGCGCGCGACAGGCCCCGCTGCGCTGCCGCGATGTGTCGGGTTCTGGCCGTAATCTGAGCGCGATGAGCTCCGGAGACCCGACGGGCGCGATGCCCGGCTACGACGCGCACGACCTTCGGCGGCTGCTGCCCGAGCCGCCGAAGGTCGCGGTGCCCGCCGGCGCCCGTTCCGATGACCGGAGTCCGTTCGCGCGAGACCGGTCGCGGGTGCTGCATTCGGCGGCGTTGCGCCGGTTGGCGGGGAAGACGCAGGTCGTGGGCCCGGAAGAGGGCGATGTGCCGCGCACCCGGCTGACCCATTCGCTGGAGGTCGCGCAGATCGGGCGGGGCATCGCCGCCGCGTTGGGAGCCGATCCGGATCTGGTGGACACCGCTGGGCTCGCGCACGACATCGGGCACCCGCCGTTCGGGCACAACGGCGAGCGGGCGCTGAACGACCTCGCCGGCGACTGCGGCGGTTTCGAGGGCAATGCGCAGACCCTGCGCATCCTCACCAGGTTGGAGCCGAAGTTGGCCGAATCGGGTGACGTCGGTCGCGGCCTGAACCTGACCCGCGCGTGCCTGGACGCGGCGACGAAGTACCCGTGGCCGAAGCGCCCGGGCCAGGCCAAGTTCGGGGTCTACCCGGACGACCTGGCGGTGTTCGAGTGGCTGCGCGAAGCCGCGCCACCCGCGCGCCGGTGCCTGGAGGCCCAGATCATGGACTGGTCCGACGACGTCGCCTACTCGGTGCACGACGTCGAGGACGGGGTGCTGTCGGGGCGGATCTCGCTGCGTTCGCTGACCAGCGGCGATGAGCGGGCGGAGATCGTCCGGATGGCGGCCAAGCAATTTTGGGGCGACGGTTCGGGGGACACCGCCGGGCTGCTCGAACACGCGGCGTCGGAGCTGGTGCGGTGGCCGGTGGTGGCCGCGGTGCTGGACTACGACGGCACGTTCCGCGCGCAGGTCGCGCTGAAACGGCTCACCAGCGAACTCGTCGGGCGGTTCGTGGCCGCGGCGGTGACCGGGACGGCCGACCGCTTCGGGCCCGGGCCGCTGACCAGGTACCGCGCGGAGCTGGTCGTGCCCGAACCGGTGGTGGCCGAGGTCGCGGTGCTCAAGGCAGTCGCGCTGCGGTACGTGATGAGCGATCCGCAGCGGTTGCGGATGCAGGAGCGGCAGCGGGCGCTGCTGGCCGAGCTGGTGTGGGCGTTGTCCGAGCGGGCCCCGGATTCGCTGGACCCGGCGATGGCCTCGGCCTGGCGCCGGGCGGGCGACGACGCGGCCCGGCTGCGCGTCGTGCTGGACCAGGTTTCGTCGTTGACGGACGCGCAGGCGATCGGCTGGCATCGAAATCATGTACGGAACGTGGCTAATCCGATGTGATGTTAATCCGAAAGGGGAGAGTTGATCTGGGATTTTCCCGCAGAATTCTTACTCAGAGTGTTAATCGGCGGGTCCCGACCGCCGACAGCACGCCCCCGATCCCCGTCCGGCTGTCCGATGCGGAGACAGCCCGCGGCCCGGCCCCGAAGCCCCGGGCCGCAAGGAGACCCCGATGCGCAACCGGCACTACATCCAGAAGCTCGTCGTCGGCGGCGAGCCGTACGTGAACACCGACAACCTGGCCGACTGGGTCCGGGACCTGCGGTGGCAGGATCCGGCGGCCCAGCAAGCGGCCGACTACATCGCCCAGGAGCTCCGCCTGATGGGCCTCTCTGACATCGAGGAATCCATCAGCTAGGAACGAGTTTCCCGACTTGTTCCGCTTGGCGGTGCGGGTGGCAACGGCGGCTGGAAGCTCACGTCGACGACGGTGCTCCAGGCGGCGATTTCGCGCGAAAATGGCCGCTCGCTTCACTTCGGGCGCAACACCATTCGTCCTGCGCGGCCGAACCGCTGGCGGCCCCCACGCCCCGGTGCTCGAGTGGGCGAGAATCCGCCAGCGCCGGTGCGAGCGGTGTCGGCCGTTCGGCTGGCAGACTCGGGATCAGCCCGAGTCAGCCGACGCGGAACGGAGCCCAGCGGCCGTGAGCGAACACCTCGACTTCAGCCTGTCCCTGCACCGACGGCTAGCTCCGCCGGTGGACACCCCGTTCTGCTGGTCGCCTTACTCGGTGGCCAGCGCACTCGGCCTGGCCGCGACCGCGACCAGCGGTCAGACCAGGGACGAGCTGGTCGCCGCGCTGCGGGACGACCCGGCCGGGCTGCTGAAACTGCTCAGCGGCGCCGCCGAGCTCTCCGCCGGTGGAGCCGCCGAGCCGCCTGTGCTGGCGGTGGCGAACACGCTGTGGACGCACGCGGGTCTCCTGGTCGAGCAGTCCTACCTGTCGGCGCTGGAGGACTGGCCCGGAAGCGCGGTGCGCAACGCGCCGTTCCGGGCGGCCCCGGAGGAGGCACGGCAGCTGATCAACGCGGACGTCTCGGAGACGACGCGTGAACTGATCCCCGAGCTGCTGCCCGCCGGTTCGGTCGACCCGGAAACGGTCGCGGCCCTGGTCAACGCCCTCTACCTGAAGGTTTCGTGGCGGGAGGCGTTCGACGAGAAAGCCACCGGTCGGCGGCCGTTCCACGCCCCGGCTGGCGACCGCGAAGTTCAGACCATGCACGCCACCCGGCGCCTCGGCTACGCCGCAGCGGAAAGATGGCAGGTCGTCAGCCTGCCCGCAGCAGGCGGTGTCGAGGCCGTGATACTGCTGCCGGACGCCGACCTGGCGACGTCCGAACCGGATCTCGACGCGGCGCGGCTGCGCAGGCTGCTGGTCGCCGTCGAGCAGCAGCGGGTGGAGCTGTTCCTGCCGAAGTTCGACGTCACCGGCGACGCCGAGCTGAGCAGCCCGCTCGGCGCGCTCGGGGTGCGTGCGCTGTTCACTCCAGCGGCGGATTTTTCGCCGCTGACAGATCAGCCGCTGCGAGTTTCGATGATCATGCACCAGTCGGTGCTGGAAGTGGACGAGAGCGGCCTCGAAGGCGCTGCGGCGACGGCGATGATGATGCGGCTGACCGCGATCGTCCGGGAGCCGGACCCGATCCGCGTCGAAGTGGACCGACCGTTCCTATTCCTGGTGCGCCACCAGACCACGGGAGCCCTCTACTTCCTGGCCCGAGTCACCGACCCCAGCTGAGCCGGGGGCCTGCTTAGAGGCTCCGGCAATAGGCCGGGAAAGTTGATTAGAACCGCAGGTAGAAGTCCGTGAGCCCGTTGGGTGCTGCAGAGGCCGCTGTAAAACCCGTTCTGCCTAGAGGTTTCGGTGGCGATCCCAACGGGCGCGGTCTCGTTCCGCCTCGCCAACCGATGTGAAGCGAACGGCCTGTTCGCGTCGTTAGGCGGCACGAACGGTCCGTTCGCTTCGTTCAGTCTGGTGTGGGTGCCGGGGTTGTTGGTGTGAGGCGGATGGCCTGTTCGCGTCGGAAGAGTCGGCGGAGTTGCAACAACTACGCCGGAAGAACGTAGAACCAGGGCGTGACAACGCGACTCTCAAAGCAGCGTCGGCTTTCTTCGCGGCCGGGATCGACCGGCCACATCGCTTCGCGGAGTTCATTGCAGAACACCAGGACCTCCACAAGGTGGGCCTGTGGTGGGGTGTCGAATCGATCCGTGCCGCGCTCCTGAACTTGGTATGAATGCCCGACGCCCCGCGCAGCGGTCATACAAGTGAACGTCTCCGGCCCCACCTGGACGATTCGTCTTGAGCGAGCTTGGCAAATCCAGCCAAAAACCCCCCTCCCCGGCCTCCGGAACCCGCCGTGGGGCCGCCAGCAGAAACCAACGTTCCTAGCCAAACATCGCCCCTCACGGATTCTCGTCATGCGCGCGTTCGGCGTCGCACCCGCGACATCAGAGCGACACTGCCAGCAAAACACGACATTCCACCGGGGAAGCCCGGCAAGTGTGCCCCCTTAACCCTGCCAATAGAAGAAAAGGGGCATCGGTCTCTCTCCGGCTCCAAAGCTCGGAGCCGACCGCTCGGCCCGTGAGTCGTTTCTGGTAAAACGTGATCGCGTCAGGTTGCCGCAGTAACCTCCGTCGGCCATCACCCTACGACCAGCGAGTTTCCCAGTGATGCCGGAGACCGGTAGACGGTTGTGCCTTTTGGCGGAGATCTGCGAGCGGACGGATTCAAGCGGTCGTGGCAACACCGCTTGTTTGGGGCGATTGTAGGTGATGTTCGAGGATCTCGGCAGGGGTTTTCCATCCGCCGCGGATCTGGTTCATCGCCTTGAGGGTGGTGGCGATCGCACTGCGGCGCGCGATCCGCAGCGCCCGCACCGCCTCGACCGCCCCGTCCCGGCTCTTGGGGATACCGGTGGCCCGCCCGGAAAGCACGGCCGTTGCGGCGGCGTAGGCGTCGATCGGGTCGGACTTGCCCTTCATCCGCCGCGTTGTGCGGTCCGGCCGGTCCACGTCCACGACCGCGACCCCGGCCGCGGTGAGGACCCGGGTCAGCTCGGCGCCGTAGGCGCCGGTGCCTTCCACCCCCACCGCGACCAGGTCGCCGTGGGAGCGCGTCCAGTCCAGCAGGTCCCGGTAGCCGCGGATGGTGGCCGGGAACTCCTGGTCGGCCAGGTGCCGGCCGATCGAGTCGATCACTGCGGCGTGGTGGGTCAGGCCGTGGGTGTCGACTCCACCGGTGATCTGCGGGGCGTTGTGCGTCATGCTGGTCATGTCCGTCCTTGCCAGTCCGTTCCGAGGGCGGCACGCGCCGGTCGGGCGGGTGGACAAGACAGTGACGGGGCTTCTTGGCCAAGCTCCTATGAGATCACAAACGCCCGTCCGGCCGCGTGCGTGGTGACCGTTCGAGGGTCAGACCCACCAGCGGCGTCACTACACACATCATCACTGTCCGTTCGCTTCAACCAACACCCAAACAGCTGCTACCGCACCCAACAGCGCTCACGGTCTCTGGGCAGGCGGGGGCCCGGTACTTACCAGGGGACGCGGGTGAGCTTGTCCGGGTTGACGATGTCGAAGATCTGCGCCGGGCGGCCGTCGCGCACCGCCATGCTGAACACGCGGGGCGCTGCCTTGCCGTCTTCGGAGCCGCTGAACAGAACCCCCAGATCGCCGTTGACCAGCACCGGCCGGATGTTCTCGACCAGCCCGTCGCCGTACTTCTCCATGAGCCCCACGATGAACCGGGCGACCTTGTCGACGCCCACCACCGGGCGACGCGCGGTGCGGGCCTTGCCGCCACTATCGCCGTAGACCGCTGCCGCCGGGTGCAGCACCCGGGTGATCGCGTCGATGTCCTTCGAGGCCACCGCGGTGAGGAAATCGTCCAGCGCCCGCTGCTGCTCGGGCAGCGGCACCCGCTCCGGCGGGTCCGCTTCGGCCATCGCCCGGCGCGCCCGCGATGCGTACTGCCGCGCCGCCGCCACGCTGCACTTCAGCAGTTCGGCGATCTCGGCGAACGGCACGTCGAACCCGTCGTGCAGCACGAACGCCAACCGCTGGTCCGGTGGCAGTTCGTGCAGCACGCGCAGCGCGGCCATCCGCAGGTCGTCGCGGACCGCGATGATGTCGCCCGGATCGTCGTCGAGCGAGGTCACCAGCGGTTCCGGCAGCCACGGCCCGACGTACTGCTCGCGTCGGACGGCGGCCGAACGCATCCGGTCCAGGCACAGCCGGCTGACCACGGTGGTCAACCAGCCGCCCAGGTCGCGGATGCTCTCGCGGTCGGTCGACGCCAGCCGCAGCCAGGCGTCCTGGACTGCGTCCTCGGCGTCGGCGAGGCGGCCGGTGAGCCGGTAGCCGATGCCGATCAACCGGCTGCGGTGCTGGTCGAATTCTGCGGCGAGGGTGGCGTTCGTGGCGGGCACAGCCGCGATTCTGCCGCACCGGCAAGCCACCTCGACCGTGACGATCACAATGCCCCTAGACTGGGTGCGTGGCAGGCAGGATCCGGGAAAGCGACATCGCCGAAGTGCGCGATCGCAACCGGATCGACGATCTGGTCGGCGAGTACGTCGCCCTGCGCAACGCCGGCGGCGGCGCGCAGAAGGGCCTGTGCCCGTTCCACGACGAGAAGACGCCGTCGTTCAACGTCCGGCCCAGCCACGGCACCTTCCACTGCTTCGGCTGCGGCGAGGGCGGCGACGTCATCGCCTTCCTGATGAAGATCGAGCACCTCGGCTTCGTCGAGTCCGTCGAGCGGCTGGCCGACCGGGTTGGTCTCCAACTGCAGTACGAGGGCGGTACCCCGGGACCGAAGCGGGACCGCGGCACGCGCGCCCGGATGGTCGAAGCGCACCGCATCGCCGCCGAGTTCTACTCCGAGCAGCTCCGCTCGCCGGAAGCGCTGAAGGCCCGGGAGTACCTGGCGCAGCGCGGTTTCGACGAGGCGGTGGCCGAGCGCTTCGGCTGCGGCTTCGCCCCGGCCGGTTGGGACAAGCTCACCAAGATCTTGCTGATGAAGGGCTTCGAGCTCGACGAGCTGATCAAGTGCGGCCTGTCCAAGGAGGGGCGCCGCGGCCCGATCGACCGGTTCCACCGGCGCCTGCTGTGGCCGTTGAAGGACCTCAGCGGCGACGTGGTCGGATTCGGCGCGCGGCGGATCTTCGACGACGACCCGATCGAGGCCAAGTACGTCAACACCTCGGCCACCCCGATCTTCAACAAATCCCAGATGCTCTTCGGTATCGACTTGGCCAAGCGGGATATCGCCAAGCGGCGCCAAGCGGTGGTGGTCGAGGGCTACACCGACGTGATGGCGATGCACCTGGCCGGAGTGCCGACGGCGGTGGCCTCCTGCGGCACGGCTTTCGGCGACGACCACATCTCCGTGCTGCGGCGCCTGATGATGGACGACGATGCGTTCCGCGGCGAGGTCATCTTCACCTTCGACGGCGACGAGGCTGGCCAGAAGGCGGCGCTGAAGGCGTTCGACGGCGAGCAGCAGTTCGCCGGCCAGACCTACGTGGCGATCACGCCAGACGGGATGGACCCGTGCGAGCTGCGGGAGGCCAAGGGCGACGCGGCGGTGCGTGACCTGGTCGCCCGCCGTCGGCCGCTGTTCGAGTTCGCCATCCGCAGCCTGCTCACCGAGTACGACCTGGACTCCGTCGACGGCCGGGTCGCGGCGCTGAAGCGCACGGTGCCGCTGGTCGCGCAGATCAAGGACCCGGCCAGCCGGGACGGCTACGCCACCAAGCTGGCCTGGTGGGCGGGCTGGAACGATGAAAACCAGGTGGTCCGCCAGGTGCGGCAGAGCTCCGGTGCCCCCACCCGTTCGTCGCGGCGACGCCCGCGGCAGGACCAGTCGCAGCAGTCGCTGGGCATGGAGATCGACCTGCCGAAGCGCCCGCCCCGCCACGATCCGCGCTTCCTGCAGCGGGAGGCGTTGAAGGCGGCGCTGCAGGTGCCTGCGCTGGCGGGCCCGCTGTACGACTCGCTGCCCGAGGAAGCGTTCACCGAGCCCGCTTACACCGAGCTGCACCGGGCGCTGCTGGCAGCGGGAGGCACCGTGTCCGGCCTGTCCGGCGCGGCGTTCGTGGATGCGGTGTCGCAGCAGTGCGAGAGCCAGGTCGCGCGGCACCTGCTCACCGAGCTCTCGGTGGAGCAGTTGGAGAACCAGTCGGAGGAGGATCCGCGCTATGTCGCGGCCTTGATCGCCCGGTTGCAGGAGCGGCTGGTCAGTAGGCAGATCGCGGACATCAAGTCCAGGGTGCAGCGGATGTCGCCGTTGGAGGACGCCGAGGAGTACAACGCGCTGTTCGGCGACATGGTGGCGTTGGAGGGCTACCGCAAGGCGCTGCTGGACCAGGCGATGGGGACGCTGTGATCGCCTGGCTGCGGCGGTTCGTCGCGCGGCTGAGCGGCACGGCCGAGGTACCGGCGGAGTTCCCCGGCTCGCTGGAGGCCGAGGAGCACGTGCTGGCGGTGGCGAAGACGGCCGACGGAGCGCTGGTCGCCACGCACCTGGGGTTGTGGCTGCCGGAAGGCCGCCGCCTCGGCTGGCACCTGCTCAGCAAGGCGACCTGGAGGAACGGCGTGCTCACCGTGATCGAGGCCGAGGAAGCCGGTTCGGCGGGCGGCGCGGTACTGCTGCGCGACCAGCCGGGCCGTCGGCTCGAACTGGCCGAGCCGGGGCGGCTGCCCGACGTCGTGCACGAGCGCGTCAACCAGTCCATCCGCTCCCGCCACCACCGGGACTTGCCCGGCGGGGGAGCGTGGTTCGTGCAGCGCAAGGTGCCCGGCGAGGACGGGATCGTGCTGCAGGTGCGGGCCGACCGGGACGCGGACGAGGCGGCGGTGGCCGAGTTCGCCGCGACCGTCGCCGAGCGCCTACGGGAGGCGAAAGGCCCGGGGCCGGACTGATTTCCGCTCGACACCGCCGAAGCCCCAAATATACAGTACGAGCGTACTGTATACGGAGGTGTGGACGTGTGGGATCCGCAGAAGTACCTGTCGTTCAGTGACCAGCGCGACCGCCCGGCCCACGACCTGCTGGCCAGGGTCGGTGCGACCGGGGCCCGCCGGGTCGTGGATCTCGGCTGCGGCGCGGGGAGCCTGACCTCGCTGCTGACCGATCGGTGGCCCGAGGCGGTGGTCGAGGCCACGGACGCGTCGCCGGAGATGGTCGCGGCGGCCCAGGCCCGCGGGGTGGCCGCGAGGCAGGAGGACGTCCGGGACTGGAAACCGTTGCCGGACACCGATGTCGTGCTGTGCAACGCGGTCCTGCAATGGGTGCCGGAACACCTGGAGCTGCTGCAGCGCTGGCTGCCCCAACTGCCCGCCGGGGCGTGGTTCGCCTTCCAGGTGCCGGGCAACTTCGAATCTCCGTCCTACGTGGCGATCCGGGAACTGGTCGCGGAGTCGCGCTGGCGGGACAGGGTTGGCGAGGTGCTGCGATCCGACGCGGTGCTGTCGCCGATCGGCTACGCGAACGCGCTCGCCGACCTCGGTGCGGAGGTGGACACCTGGGAGACGACGTACGTCCACGCGCTGAGCGGCGCCGACCCGGTGCTGGAGTGGGTCACGGGCACGGCGCTGCGCCCGATCCGGGCGTCGCTGGACGACGCGGAGTGGGCGGAATTCCGCGCGGAGCTGGCACCTCGCCTGGTGGCGGCGTACCCGCGACGACGCGACGGTACGACCTGGTTCCCGTTCCGCCGCATCTTCGTCGTGGCCCACCGGCGCTGACCAGCGGGTTCGTCGTCTGGATCAGCAACAGGGGGGTCCGGTGAGGCGGTCTGAGGGCATGGGCTAGAGTAGTTCTCGTCAGCGCGACGAGGGCTGACGAGAACGAAATATTCCTCCGTAGCTCAATTGGCAGAGCATTCGGCTGTTAACCGAAGGGTTACTGGTTCGAGTCCAGTCGGAGGAGCAAAAGCCCAGGTCATACGGCCTGGGCTTCTCTTTTTGTGCCCGATTTGTCCCCCGAGGGTGCAGAAAAGGCGCAGAATCACGGAGCTGCGCCGCTGCGGGCGTAAGCCGGGGCTTTGGCGGCCTGTTGGGCGATGTGCACATCTGGTCAGGTCATCATCGTGTGGCTGCCGAAACCCACGTAGTTCCATACGAAGCACTATCAGACGTGGCAAACAGCCGTTGGAAAAGGACAACCGTCCAGAACGGAATCGGGCTGCAGGATGCGGACACAGACATCTGCGCTCGACCGCACCAGCACAGCAAGTGAGATCATCGCGGGATTGCCGCTGAGGCTCGGGTTCGTGACGGCGCGGGCTCAAAGGCCATAGTGCTGGAGGGTTATCTGTTGCAGGTTCCTCCGCTGGACTTTGAAGTCCCGTACTCCGCCCTTGCGTTCCCGCCCGGCACGGTGCCGCGCAGCGGCGTGTTGACGTTCTCGGTTGACGACCTCGCGCACGCGCTGATCGTCACTGGCCGGCTCCGGGGGATCGACTGTCGCACGGTGCCGCATCAGTGTGGGAATGGCTGCATCGGGCCTCGCTGATCCCGGCCTACTTCCGACGCACCTACCGTGCGGAACTCCTTCGGTCCGACCTCGCGCTCAGCCTGGACCGTTCGGAGTCGGCGGCGCTTTCCTACGCGCTGGGACAAGCGATCACCGGGATCTTCCGTCAAAAGCTGCTTGTGGTGACGCACCCTGATGCACATCGATCGGTACGCGAGCGAATACCGAGTCGGTTTCGGGAACACTCGCAAGCGCTCGGACTTGTTCGGTCTGGCGCCGGCCGGGTGGGTGGGGGCTGAGGCGAAAGGCCGTGCCGGCGACATGGATCTCAAACTCCGGCGGCAACTGGAGGCGTAGAAGCGCTCCGTGATCGCGATCGACGACGAGAAGCCATGTGTTGCGTTAGGCTGTGTCGCTTCCTTCCCGGTCCGCGACGAAGGCATGCGGATCGACGCTGTTGACCCGGAGAAGGAAGGAATCGAACCCATTTCGCTCGACGCGGTCACGCGGGACCGGTTCGCTCTCGACTACTACCTGCCGTTCCTGCGCGCGCTGGATTTCGGGGGCGCGGCGAACGCTGACCTGCCGGTGAACGACTTCAACGAGACTTTTGTAGCCACGGACTTCGCCAACTTCGGCCTGCTTCTCGCGTTGCCTCGGGCACTGGTAGTGCGGCTGCGGGGTGCTCTCGCCGGGAACTCACCGGACTCCACGAAAGCGTGCACGCCATCCTGGACGACGTGCATAGTCGAGAACTTCAGGTGTTTCCGGATGGCACTCGAGTGGAGACCGACTGGTCAAGTGCCTTGATGGTGGGGGAGTTCTAATAACTCCTTTAGAGGCTCCGGAAATTGGGTCATTTGAGGCGTCGCGTAGTGGGTCGGGTGTCCCAGCGGTAGAGCGGTCTGGCGCGTTGGATGAGTTGACGGACTGTGACGATGGCGGTGGCCAGGTGATGGTAGAAGTCGGGCGTCGATGACATGCTCGAAGACGATGCGGTCGGGGATGCGCCTGCGGTGACAGCCCAGCGGATCCGTGGGGACAAGCTCTAATTTTTCGGGCAGCAGCGCGGCGAATTGGACCCAGGTCGGCTCAATGACAGATCGATGGAAGCACGGGCATGGTCGTTCCTTGTGATCACGAAGCGTCAGGAATGTCATGATCATCCACGGCCATGCCCGCCCTGCCTTAACCCCAGCCAAGATCAGCAACCGGCACCTACTGCCGGAGCCCCTTATCGGCACCCACAAGGACCGGTCGCTGTCCCCGAGTCTTCACGGACGAACGCGGATGATCGTCTTCCCTTTGCGTCGCTCGGTTGGATTAAGGGCCGCGACGGCGTCGTCGAGGGTCGCGACGTTGCCGATGTTCGTCCGCAGTCGTCCTTCCCGTACTCGCTGCACGATCTCACCCAATTGGCCACGATCGGACTCGACAACAAAGTCGACCGCCAGGCCGTCCGTGGGCCGCGCCTCAGTCGGCCCGACGACGGACACCAGCGTTCCTCCGGCTCGAATCAGGCCTGCGGACCGCCTCTGGATGTCGCCGCCGATGACATCGAACACCAGGTCGACCCCGCCGACGTCTTCCAGGGCGTCGTTGCCGAGGTCGACGAACTCCTGCGCGCCGAAGTCGAGCGTCTTCTGGCGGTCGGCGGCGCGTCCGGTGCCGATGATGTATGCGCCGAACTCACGTGCGAGTTGCGTCACCATCGTCCCGACTGCGCCGGCCGCGCCGTGTACGAGGACGCTCTGCCCCGCCTGAAGGCGGCCGTGTTCGAACAGCCCTTGCCATGCGGTCAAGCCCGAGATCGGCAGGCTCGCGCCCACCGTGAAGTCGACGTCGCCCGGCAGCGGCGCGAGGTTGCGTGCCTCGACGGCCACGTACTCCGCCAGGGTGCCGTCGCGATGCCAGTCCGCGAGGCCGAACACCCGCTGTCCCACCGACAGCCCCGTCGTGCCGTACCCGAGAGCGGCGACCACTCCGGCCAGCTCGTGCCCAGGGATCGACGGTGTTCGGTCACGGTCGGCGCGATCGGCCCAGGTCGAGGGCCACGTCAGCTCAGTCGGGACGAATCCCGACGCATGAACCTGAACAACGACGTCGTTTATCGCTGCCGGCGGCTCGGGCCGCTCCACCAGCGTCATCCCGGCCGTTCCCGCAGCCTGGTCCGTCACCACGATCGCCTTCATGGGAATTGTCTCCTCGGTCATTTGTCTCTTTGGTGGAAATGTTGCATCGATGGGCGCGTGTCGCTCACGGACGAACGTGGATGATCGTCTGCCCGCTGATCCGCTCGGTCGGATTGAAGGCCGCGACGGCGTCGTCGAGGGACGCGACGTTGCCAATGTTCGTCCGCAGTCGTCCGTCCCGCACCCGCCAGACCGCTCTACCGCTGGGACACCGGACCCACTCACGACGCCTCGAATGACCCAATTGCCGGAGCCTCTTACAACTCCTATCGGTAAGTCTCTGCCTACAGAAATCGACGAGCCACATGGGCGTTGGGGCCCTCGCCGTCCGGGGACATCGAGATCCGGGAGGTCACGCGATGAGTTTCGCGCGTGCGGGAAGTCTGTATGGACATGGGAAAGTTGAGCTATGGCATGAACGTCTCGGTCGACGGTTACATCGCCGACAGGTCCGGCAGCATCGAGTGGTCCGAGCCGGAAGATGAGCTGCACCAGTACTGGAACGACCACACCCGTGCTCTCGCCGTAGCGCTGTACGGGCGCAAGCTCTGGGAGCTGATGTCGGCGTACTGGCCGACCGCCGACGAGGACCCGTCCGCTACACCCGTGGTGGTCGAGTTCGCCCAGCTGTGGCGGGCGGTGCCGAAGGTTGTCTTCTCGCAGACCCTCGACAAGGTCGAAGGGAACGCGCGGCTGGAGCGCGGTGACCCGGTCGAGGTCGTGCGGAAGATGAAGGACGAGACCGACGGGCTCATCGAGGTGGCAGGCGCGACGCTGGCCGCACCACTGGTCCGGGCCGGACTCGTCGACGGGTTCAACCTGGTCCTCACCCCGACCGCCGTCGGTGGCGGCACACCGTTCTTCCCGCCGCTGGACAAGTGGATCCCACTCGAACTGGTGGAGAACCGCACCTTCCCGTCCGGCGCGGTCCTCCTCCGCTACGTCCCGAGAAGCTAGCCGACGGTGACGGTGGCGAGCCGGTCTCGGCCGACTCGCCTGCCTCCTCGGCGATGCGCATGGCTTCTTCGATGCCGCCTCGCAGAACCACCTGTATCGGTTACCGACCAAGTCCTGCCCCGCACGGCCGTCTCCGGCTGGACCACGGAACGTCTCGCCGAGGCGTTGTTGGGTGAGCGCCTGAGTAGCAGGGCCGAAAGGGTGCCGGGGGATCAGCTGGAAACGTTCGTGCTGGTGGCCTTCGAAACAGTGGTTCCTGCGAACCTTGCTTCCGTCCCTGTGGAAAAATCGTCTAGGTTCGGGAGAAGTTCGGCGTCGAACTGGATGTGTTTGCGAGTACGTCACGAGCCAGGTCGAGCAGATGATCGACATCGAGGATGTTCGGGAGTTCACCGGCTCTTGACCGCTATTCGGGGCGGCCAGAAACTGCGGACATGGAAAGGGAATGCCATTGGCGACATGGGCGCACACGGCAACCATCCCCTCCCAGCAGTAGATGTCGCCAGCCGTGCGCCGAACCGATCGCAGCGCATAATGAGTGCCCGGCCTGTGCGGCTATTCCCGATCAGGACGCTGAGGCTGGGCTGCGTCACCCCGATATAGCGAAAACGGCCACAGTTTCCAACAGAATGCGATGTTGGCGATCAATGCCGATGCGTTGGAGACCACGGTCCGTCGGTTTCTGCTGAGCGGTTCGGGCGGTTCAGGCGTTGGGGTGGAGATCGGTGAGGAGGGCGTCGAGGACTAGTTCTTCTTCGACTGCTTTTCCGGTGGTGCGTAGGGCTTCGGTGAGGTTGGCGTCCCATTGGGCCGTTACTGGGGTGCCGGTCAGGGTGTGGCCGCGGGGTGCGACGGCCAGGTAGGACTTTGTGTCGAAGCGCCAGGGGCGGGCGGGGAAGCGGTCCAGGACGGCGTTCGCGATGCGCAGGCCGCCCCAGTCGAAGTCGCCGTGGTAGCGGAGTTCGGCTCCCGCTTCGGTCAGCAATCGCAGCAGGTGAATCACCGCCGCGACCGGTTGGCCGTTGGTGCAGATCAGCGGTTGGCACGTGCTACCGAGGCGGTCGGCCGCGGCCGTGACCACCACCGGGTTTTCGCACACCGACACCAGTTGCTCGGTGAACACCGGGGGATTGCGGACGAGCTGGCGCAAGGTCAACACCACCGGTTGGCCGGCTTCGTGCCAGGCGGCCAGTGCGCGGCCGGTCGGTGTGCGGTCGTCGCCCCGCAGGCCCAAGGTCAACACGGTGCTGGACACGTCGTCGCGCAGCAGACCGACCGAGGCCCATACCTCGTGCCGCCATTCGGAGCCGCTGCCGTTCGGGATGCTCGTCATGGCACGCGCGGCCCCGAGGGCGAGAGTCGCGAGTGGGCCCTCGTCCAGGGCATGCGCACGACGTGTTACCCGTGCTGCGAAATGCCCCAGCGGCTCGCCATCGGCGGGCAGATTCCGGACAACCGCAGCGAGATCGCGCAGAATCGGGCCGGCGGCTTCCGGGTTGCCCGTAAGCCTGCGGACCAGGCCGGTATCGCGGATCGTCGAGTACCAGTCGGCGAGTTGCCGGCCGACCACCTCTTCCAGCGGCGCGAACGCTTCCTGCCAGGCCTGTGCCAGTTTCGCTGCAACCGCTGCTTTTTCCGAGACCGGTCCGGTGAGCGCTACGACGGCAGCCGCCAGACCGTCCTCGCAGACACCTGATCGGCGCAGCACATCGTCGACGGCGTCCAGTGACACCGTCACCTTGGCACCCGCACGTGGGCGGCGTCCGAGCAGCCGGTGCGCGGCGGCGCGTTGGGCGGCTGTGGCGTCAGCGAGCGTGACGGTGCCGTGCAGGGGTTGGCCGCGTTCCATTCGGGCGCGGACCCGGTTGACCAGCCAGGCCAACTCAGGATCGCCGAGCAGCCGTCGCAGCCGATCACGCTCCAACCGACTGACCCCACAAACCTTGCTGTGCGGGGGAAGCCTGCGGGAGTACGCGGGTTCGCGCCGAACCGTCCCATTCCCAGTTCGTCACCAGCACCGCAGGCACCCCGTCGACCCTCGACAACTGCGCGATCCGTAGCCCGGGAACCTCTGGATAGCAACCCCATTCACGTTCACTGGTCAGCACCACGTCGAGGTCGAAGGCGGCGAGCAGACCCAGGTACTTCGCCCGCGCGTTGTCGTCGACGCCAGCGAACGCCTCGTCGAGGGTGACCAGGCGCGGTGCGTGCGGGTTTCCGGCCGAGGCGTAGTGCGACGATGCCGCAGCGAACAGCGGCACGCTGGCGGCGAGCACGCGCTCACCGCCGGAAGCCGGTCCGCTCGCCGATCGCCATTGACCGTGTTGGTGCCGCTGGATCACGAACCGGTTCCACTTCCGGTAGTCCAGCGCCTCCGTCAGGTGCTCCAGCCAGGTTCCGGTCGTGTTCCGGGCGCGGACCTCGGCGATCTGGGCTTGCAGGAATCCGCCGACTGCGGCCCGGTCGTCCTCTGACCACGCATCCGAAGTTTGCCGCAGCAGCCGCTCCCTGGCCACCGCGAGTCCCGCTGGGCCGTCCTCTTTCGGCCGCCACAGCAGCCGTAGCTGCATACCGGTGCTGGTCGGTCTGGCCGCCAGCTCCTGGTTCATCAGCGCCACCTGCGCCTCGGCCGCCGAGATGAGTTCCTGCAGGGTGCTCGCCACCTCGTTGACCAGGTGGTTTTCTAGGGTTTCCCGCTCTCGCTCGTTGAGCAGCCGCTCCCGGTCGGCGACCTCGGTGGCCAGCGCCTCGGTCAGTTCCGGCACCGACGCCGGGCGGCCCTGGAACTCGATCTCCACGACCACGCCGTCCTCGCGTAGATCCGCGGAAGCCCGGTTGCCGTGCCGGGACAGCGTGTCGTGCAGCGACTTGTGCTCGTTGTTGACGCGGTGCTGCGCCCGTTCCCAGGCGTTGTCATCGTCGGCGACGTCGGCGAGTTCCTCGTTGACCCGGCGGGCCAACCGAACCGTGGGATCCGGGGCCCACTTCTCGGCCGGGTCGGGGATCTCGAGCTCCGGCAAGGCAACCGCCAGCAGTCCGGTACCGGCGAACCGGCGGAACGACTCGGCCGCCGTCGCGCGTTCCTCGGCCGCCGTCTTGAGCTGTTCGCCCAGCTCTTCGCGACGCCCCTTGGCCGCCCCTCGCTGCTCGATCGCGCGATCCCGGTCCAGCCCGGCCTGTTGCTGGCCGGATTCGTTGTCCTGCACGGCTTCCGTGACCTCGACGAGTTGTCGCTGCAGCTCGGCGACCGCTGCGCCAACGGTGCTGCTGAGGGTGCGGTGGTGTTCGTCGGCGGCGGCGGCCTCGTGCTCTGCCGTGCCCGCGCGGTCGGTCAGTTCCTCAACTGTGGACTCGGCGTGCTCCAGTTCGACCGCAGTCTCCCCGGCATGCCTATCGGCTTCGCTGACTGCCTCTACCGCTGGCCAAAGACCCGCTATGACGACGCGGTATTCGCCCAGGGCACTGTCTACTTCGGATAGTTCGGTGCGTTCGGCGGGAAGGCCGGCATCAAGCGCACCCTCGCCCAGCGCGGTGCGGGCAGCTTCCTCGACCGCGGTTGCGGCCACGACATCCTGTCCGGCTTTCGCCTGCCGCACGGTGAGCCGCTGGTGCTCCTGATCAAGAGAGGCGAGCTGCGCGTGTGCTTGACGCAATCGCGCGTCGCTGGGCACCGCAGCGACCTCTTCGGCGAGCTTGGCTTTGCGTTCCTCAAGCCGTCGGCGTGCTTCGGCGACCACGGCGAGCTCGGCCTGCACGCGCGCGAGTTCTTCGCGCAGCTCACCGAGCCGGGCGCGGCGAGCCGCTTCGCGCGCCCCGCGCCCGATGTAGGTGGCGACCGGTTTGTGCCACGCGCCTGCCAACACCCCGATCTGGAACCGCCCGTCCGGGCCGACCCAGGTCTGTCCGTGCTCACCGAGCCCAATCGAGGCGAGCACGCTCAGGACCGTGGCATCGGAAACCGCGTCGGCGTGCGGATCGGCTCGGTCCACAGCTGGTTCGAGTACCGCACTCAAGTTCACCGACGCGGGTTCGCCGGTCCGCAGCAGGATGTCGCTGGTGTCGGCGGCATAGAGCTCGCCTCCTGGCGTTACCCAGGCGTCGAGGATTCCGGCCGCTTCCAGCGCGGCTTCGAGCCCGGCCCGTCGTGCCTCGTCAACGTTCTCGGAGAAATCCACCAGCCGCCACAACGGCGCACCCGGACGCCCTTCCCGGGCTGCGTGGTCCCTCGTGTGCGGAACCGGTGGGGCGCTGTCTTCCCCGCTTTCCAGCCGCTCGATCTCGTCGGTGAGTTCGGTCCTGCGCTGCCGACCGGCGCGTTCCTGCGCTTCGAGATCGGCCGCCGCCGCGGCGAGCTCCCCGGCCGCCGCGTGACCGGCAGCGCTCACCGCCGTCGCGGCGGGGTTCGGCCCGGCGAGCGTCTCCACCCACAGCTCCAACTCGGCCATGACTGCGGCAAGATCTGCGAGCCGGAGTTCCGTCGCGTTCTCCAGGTGCTCGCGCACCGCCGACACCAGCTCGACGCCGTTTTCCCGCACCTCGTTGCCGGCTTCGACGCGCCGATCCGCCAGATCTGCGGCTTCCGCGTCGAGCTCTGACACGCGACGGCGGGCAGCCGCGAGTGCCTGCACAGCGTCCTCGACCGCCTGGACCAATCCGGTCACGTGTTTGATCGCTCGCTGCTGCCGAACCGCGAGCTGCTCGGCAGTCCGGCGCAGCACTGCCAGATCCGGTTGTTCGTCCAGCGGCCGATCGATGTCCCCGGTGTGCTCGACAGCAATCCTGGCACGGTCGGCGACGTCGACACCGGAGCGTCGGACGCCGGTCAGGGTCTCCCGCGCGGCGGACAGCCGCTGCGTCGCGGCTTGGTGCCGATCACGTTGCGTGGCCAGCCTGCCGACTGCACGGTCGCGTTCACCGACGATCCGCTTCGCTTCCGCTGCCAGCCTTCGTGCGTGCTGCCCGGCGAGTTCCAGTTCGCGCGCGCTGCGCATTTCCGGGCTGGCGCGCAGTGCCTCGTCCCGAGCCTGCAGTCGCTTCCGGGCGGTGGTGAGCTCGGTGAGCTTCAGCCGGATCGCGGTGAGTTCTTCCTCGGCTCGGGTGAATTCGGCTTCCGCCGCGCTCAAGTCGCTTCTGACTCGCTCGTAGTTCGACTGCGCGAGACGAGGCTGCGCCGCCCGCCGCCGCGCCGCGATGCACGCGTATCGGCGGTAATGATCGAGGAACGACTGCGCGGCATCGCGTGCTTCGATCATCGCGGCCAGCGCGTCGCGGTCTTCCTCAAGACTGCGGAAGGCTTCGGCAACATCCGCGATCACCGCTTGGTCCAGCGTGGGCAACGCTTCGGTCAGCGCATTGGACAGCGCCTGCTCGCTGGGGCGTTTGGACAGCTGCGGCTGGCGGAGCTGGATGAGCAGGTCGACCAGCGCACTGTAGCGCTGCTCGCCGAAACCGAAGAAGGTCTCGTCGACCGCACGCCGGTAGTCCCGAGCGCGGTCGTAGACCGTGCCCTGCTCATCGAGCGCGTCGATCAGCCGATCCCGGGACAGTGCGGTTCCGGTCGCATCGACCAGCGCCAGGTCATCGCCGATCCGCTTGCTGGTGACGAAGTACCAGTGCCGCGCGATTCCCTTGCCGGACACCGCTTTCAGGCCACAGCCGATGGTGCGGAACACCGGCGCACCTTGCTCGTCGATGCGGCCGAATTCGAGCCAGGTGTAACCGAGACGCTCCGGATGCGGATGTTCGCCGCCGAGTAGCAGGTTCCACTCCATCCGTTTCTTCGGGTCGGCATCCGGTTCGACCCGGTGCGGCGAGAGATCACCGTCCAGCAGGAAGGGAAGGGTGAGCGCGAGCACCTTGGACTTGCCCGTGCCGTTGTTGCCGCGCAGCAGCAGCCGGCCGTCGCGGAACCAGAACTCCTCGGAGTCGTAGTAGAACATGTCGATCAGACCGGCACGCAGCGGCTGCCACCGCTGCACCGCGGGCTCGGGCAGTTCTCGGCTCATTTCGTTTCCTGGATGGTGGGTTCGGCCAGCGCGTAGCGGGAGAGCGCGGGCAGCGCGGTGACGGCGCCATCCGCCCGATCGACCAGCCGCAGCGCAGCCAACCTGCCAAGCGCGGTCTCGGTCAGTTCGACTTCGGCGCCCGGATCGGTTGCGTTGCGCCGCCAGTAGGTGCGGTGCTCGTCGGCCTTTCGCCGGAGGTACTGGTGCAGTTCTTCCAGCGGCAGGGCGCGGTTGCCGTGCTGGGCGAGGTGCTCGGCGAGCAGCAGGGTCGCGTGACCTTCGGTGCCGCTTTCCGGCATCCGGACGTCGGTGAGGTCATCGAAGGGATCCACCATCGCGATGCCCTCGGCGCGAGTCTCGGCCACCAGACCCGTGAGCTCGGTGATCCGTGCGGTGATGGCCGCGCGCTGGCTGGTGAGGTATGCGCGCTCCGCATCGTCGAGTTCCTCGTAGTACAACACGGGTTCGTCGAGCAGCCGTCGGGTGAGGCGATGCCGGATGCGCTGGTTGCGCAGGTCGTCTGTGGTGGGTGGGATCTCGTAGAGCAGCGCGGCCAACCGGTCCTCGAATCCCTGGGCCGTTACTGTCGACGGGCCACGCGGAGCGGCGAGAAGGGCGGACAAGACGCGGCGTCGCACGTCGTAAAGTGCGTCGCCGGTGTCCTTGACGAACGCTTCCTCATCTCCGGCAACCCGGGTGAGTACACCAAGGTCGAGCAGCAGCCGCACCACCGTCGCGAGATCGGACCGCTCCGCCCGGCTGCTCAGGGTGAATTCGACGCCGGCGGTGACGAGTTCGGGATCGGCGGCGCCGAGCACGACCTGCTCGGCGAGACGGCCGAGGGTGATCTGCGCGTCGGCGCGCTCCAGCGCGGCCAACGCCAGGCAAGTCAGCACGTAGCGGCGGCGACCGAACGGCTGCTTGGACCGCACGTCCCGCGCCGGGTGCGTGGTGTCGGTGGTGTCTGCCGGCTGCTTGACGAGCCGGGCGACTTCGCTGTCGATGTGCAGTCGCCAGCCGGTGTTGCGGTCGAACCAGTCCCGCAGGTCGGGCACGTACCGGCGGATGAGGACGAACGAGGGGTCCGTGGCGCGCAGCAGGGGGCGCCGCAACAGGGCCCGGGCGGCGCGGCGCAGTTCATCGGCGCGGGAGGCCGACATTGCATCGCCGAGCGCGCTCATGCCTGGTCCGCCTCTCCGCGATTCACAGTGGTGGTTGCGTCCAGCCCAATCTCCCGTTGCGTGGTTTCTTGTGGCTGGTTTGCGTCACGGTCCCCTGGGGTGCGGTTGAGGCGGACTGAGGTTGCCCCAGGGCTACTCATGCGCTTTGCTCCACTTGCTCTTCGGTGGTCAGATCGATGATCTCCACCAGGTGATCGGGCCCCCGGAAGACTCCCTGCGGTGTGTGGATCTCGGCTTTCCTGCCGTCATCGAGGGAGGTGAGCCGGATGGTCATGGTGCCATCGGTGGTCGTGGTGGTGACCGTGCGCTGACCTGGTGCGTACGCGGCCAGAGCATCGCCGAGCAGGTGGAGGAACAACTGGAACGCGGTCGGGTCCAGCTCCCCGAGATCGCTGAGGCGCGTCGGGCGTTCGGTCACGAGAGCTCGCCTGGCCGCTGCGGTCTCGGCTGCCTCCTTCGCCGCGAACTCGGCCAGGTACTGGCGCTGCGCCGAACGGTCGACAACCCGGTTGGGCTTGCCGCGGCGTTCATAGCTGCCGGTTTTCCGCAAGCGCGGACTGATCTCCAGGGGAGGTGCCTGCGCCCACGGGGTGTTCGCGGGAACCGGGTGGTCCGCTTCGTCGGCCTCCGCGACCAAGTGACGCGAAGGAGAAAGCCCGAACGCAGCTCGCCACAACCGATGCATGTCCTCCTCCCGGGACGCCTGCGCGAACCAGCACGCCAGACTGCGGAAATCGGCGGACCGGTCGGAACGCCCAGCGCGGCGCTCGTTAAGCGTCGCCACCACCTGCAGCAGTTGCGGAATGGCCGCGCGGGCTCGGGCGCGAAGCAACTTGGCCTGACTGGGATGTTGCGGCTCGCTGATGAACCAACCCCGGAAGCCACGCCAACGGTCTTGCCAGCGCAACCGCCCGCGTTCGAACTCGACTTGGCGCGGATCGTCCCCGTCCTCGCCAACGCCGGGGGCGGCATCGGCGGCTTCCCGTTCGGCAGCCACGTCCAGCAACCGCACGACGCCGATTTGCTCGAGGTCGACGACCAGTGCGGCGATCTCTCCGCCGGTGGCGACCAGATCCTTGACGAAGCGCTCCAGATAGTCGATCAACCGGTCTTTGTAGGCGCGGAAGGCGTCCAGGTCGGCATCGTGCAGATCGATGGTGCGCTGCAGCGAATTCATGAAGGCTTGTGCGTTGTCGGCGAGATCGGTGAAGCGGTCTACGAGCGATCGCAGTGACAAATGCACCTTCGCCGGATCAGGGTCGTCCTGATGCACCAATTCCAGCAATGCGCGGAGCTGCGTTGCGATGTCCGTGAGTGCAACGGCCTGCAGCGCCCCACGCCTGCCGAGGGCCTCGTCGTAACTCGCGAGCGCCTGCTCGGCGGCCTCGCCCGCGTGTGTGAGCTGGTAGAGGAACCGAGCGCGGTGAAAGTCCTCGACCGTGGTGACGCGGCTGGTGTCCGGGTCGGCGCGAAGATTCCCCCAATCCACCAGCCGGGAAAGCGAATCGACGATGGACGGCAGGTCTCCACCAATGACCTCGTGAACATCTTCCGGCCGAAGGTGAACGATGAACCGAAGTTTGGCCTGCATGAATGAGCCCATGATCCGGCGGTATAGTTCGGCATTGGGCGCGCCGAGATGAGCGAAAGGACGAAAATCGACCTCGCTCAAGCCCGTTCCTCTCTCCCGAAGACCGCATCCGAGGGTACGGCAAGCCTCCGGGGCGCCAGCGCCACCCCTCAGGGCTCGCTCGGAGTTTTCTGGCGCGTTGCCAGCGCTCGACCTGTGCGGAGAGGAGCTTTGCGTAGTGGGCTTCGATCGCCTTCTGTCGGGCGAGCTTCCGGCGCGGCGGTCGACCCGGTTGACCTCGGCCGGGCTCGTCCGGCCGAGCGACGACGAGAATGCCTACTGGTCGTCGTGCGGCTCCATCGTCGACAGGTCGAGGAACACGCCCAGGCGGTGACGCCTGGGCCGACGTCAACTCCAACAGGCGCAGCAACCGCCTGTTCTCCGCCTGCAGACGTGTAGTCAGCGCGCGAAGGCTCGCGATCTCGTCGGCAAGCCCTGCTGCCTCCGCCGACTAGAGTTCGCCACCCGTCTGACACATCGTCGAACGCAAACCGTAGTGATATGCGACGTAGTGACTGCATGGTTACATGCAACCACCATCATTGATGGTTACCTGCAATCACCTCATTGGAATCCGAGTAGTTCTTGTAGTGGACCAGGATGGTTCGGTGGCGAGTTGGGTAGGGGTTCCGGCTTTCACCAAATTGGGCGTACTTCCGGGTTCGATCAGCGCAAAGTGACAACGAGGACGACGCTGTTCAAGATCATCATGCTACGTTGGTCGAATAGTGTCATCTCTGGTATATGACACTTTGCGAGTTGCGGACAATTGAATCAAGGGTCGAGCGGTTCCGCGGCCGACAAGCGTGCCGTGGACGGATATGAGGTGCGAAATGCCCCGAAAAAGATGGGAAGCGGACCCGTCGTCCTCGCTTGCACGGCGATGGGGGAAGTCTGCGCACGAGCTCAGTTTGACCTCTGAGGACGACAGTTGTCCCGACATCTGGGAGCTCGATAACGGCGATGTCGCAGTCATCGGACGGGATCTCACGGACTCCTACCGGTCGCGGCTCCCCGCGGGTGTGACTGTTGACGCGGATGAGCGGCTCGTGATCATCCCGCGGGCCACGATCGTGGCTGCGAAGTTGGACATACCCGATGAGTGAGCTGCTTGACGGCGCGCGAGGCGATCGGATGCCGCTCGACGAGTACCGCGCTGACTTTCAGCGGCACTTCTGGCGCATTGAGGAGCCGGGGTTCTGGAAGCTGGAGCGCCAACAACATTTCAAGGAGCCGGGAAACGACAGCTGGGCGGCCTTCGCTAGCGGAGATTGGGCTGAAGCGATGCGCCTGATCGAATCGCGGCGTAGCAGCCTGGCGGACTACTATCGGCGGATTGCCGAACAGGGGTTCGGTACTTGGCGGGTCAGGGTAGTCGAAGAGCCAATCACTCCCTATCTTCAGTGGGAACTGCATCTGCTGCGAATTCGGCACGAGTGCGGCGGCAAAGTCCACGTAGTGGACGTCGAACAGGTGGAGCACTTCGAAAAGGTCGGTTCACTGCCCGAGATCTACACTCTCGGGAATGACGTCATGTACCAAGCTGAGTACGACAAAGACGGGGTTCTTCAAGCCGGTATCAGATATCAGGACCGGAGCCTGATCACGCGGTGTCAGCAGTTCATCCAGGACCTTTATGAGATGGGAGAAAGCCTGTCCAGTTACTTCGAACGCAGGGTGGTCCCGTTAGCAGCTCCCGGTGGGGAATGACGAATGCACAGTGGAGACCCGGACGAACTATCGCGGCATGACAACCGCACGGAAGTGTCCGGGTCGACAGCTGATGTCGTGCAGGCCCGGCATGTCTATGGAGGTGTCCACTTCCACGGAGCCGACCGGTCGTCCGTCCCCACACCGCAGCAGCTTCCCGGGGATGTGCGTAGTTTCGTCAACCGGAACGCGGAGCTGGAACACCTTGATGGCGTCCTGACTGATGACCGTGATGAACCCTTGGCGGTGGCGCTGTCGGTGATCACGGGTACCGCTGGGGTCGGTAAGACTTCGTTGGCCCTGCACTGGGCGCACTTGATGCGGCACCGCTTCCCGGATGGGCAGTTGTACGCCAACCTCCGGGGCTACGACCCGGGCCTTCCGGTAACGGCCGAAGAAGCTCTCGACCGGTTTCTGCGGGCACTCGGCGAACCCGCGGCCGCGATCCCTGCCGAACTGGAGGGAAAGGCCGCCCTGTACCGCTCGCGGCTGGCCGGCCAGCGGGTGTTGATCATCCTCGACAATGCCGCGTCGGTCGGGCAGGTGCGGCCCTTGCTGCCCGGAACGGCCGGGTGCTTGGTTGTGGTGACCAGCCGCAGCCGGCTTTCGGGGCTGGTCGCCAGAGACGGTGCGCGGCGGCTGAGTTTGGACATGCTCCCCGAGACGGAGGCCATCGCGCTGCTGCGCGCGGTCACTGCGGGTTACCGGTCAAATGACGACGACGCTGAATTGCGGGAGTTGGCCCGGTTGTGCGCACGGCTACCACTGGCGTTGCGGATCGCCGCGGAGCGTGCTGCCAGTCGGCCGCTGATGCGGCTTGGCGATCTGATCTCGGATCTCCGCGACGAGTCGGCGTTGTGGGATGCCCTCACAGCCGAAGATGACGAGGAGGCCGACGCGGTTCGAACCGTGTTCGCCTGGTCGTACCGGGCGCTGTCAGCGGAGGTGGCGCGGCTGTTTCGACTGCTGGGTCTGCTTCCAGGCTCGGAATTCGGCGCAGAGGTAGCCGCAGTGTTGATCAACGCTGACGGCAGTCGGGTACGTCGCCAACTGGATGTCTTGGTAGGGGCGCATCTGCTTGAGCAGAGCGCGTCCAGGCGGTATCAACTCCACGATCTGCTGCGTGCTTACGCGGCCGACCAGGTGTTTCACGAGGAGGCACCGGAAAGCCGCCGAGCTGCATTGCGACGCGTGCTCAGCTGGTATCTGCGCACGCTTGATTCCGCGCTGCACGTCATCTTCCCTGGCACTCGGCGATTTTCCCTCGAACCACCCGAGGTGGATGTCGTTCCCATTACCTTCGCCGGTCGCACTGAGGCGTTGGACTGGTTCGAGGTGGAGAGATCCAATCTGGTCGCTGCTGCTCGTGCTGCTTCGGACGTCTCGCTGCATCGGGTCGCATGGCAGCTTTCAGCCATGCTGCGGAGCATTTACGCGAGCAGGAACATATTCGACGATTGGCTGGCAACCAGTCTCATCGGACTGGAGTCCGCTCGCCAGGTCGGCGATCTCCACGGGGAAGCCGAGATGCTCGAAAGCCTGGGGAAATCGTCCTTCCAAGCGCGTCGGCTGGCCGAGAGCGAGAGTTACCACCGCGCTGCCTTGACGATTCGCGAGAAAATCGGCGATCAACCGGGAAGGGCGATTTCCATCAATGCTCTCGGCTTACTTGGGCTCCGGCGACGAAGGCTGGCAGATGCGAAGTCCTACTTCGAACAGAGCATGGTGATTTCGCGAGAGATCGGGGACAGGCGCCGGGAGGGCCTCGCGCTGTGCAATCTCGGGGAGACCTACTACGAGCTCGGGGAATTCGGGGAAGCGATCGAAAACCTGCATGCGGCACTTCGGGTCTACCGAGAGCTGGCCGATCGCGCCCGCGAAGGAAACGCCCTGTTCATCCTTAGCATGACCCTACGGGAAACGGGCGATGTCGAGAATGCGCTTTCGTCTATTCGCGATGCTCTCGCCATAGCCGACCAGTTCAACAACCGGATGTGGGAAGCGCATTGGCTGGTCGAACTGGCGCGGATCCAGCGGGCTGTGGGCGAACCGGGCGAGGCGCTGGTCTCCTGTCAGGAAGCTGCGACCATTCAGCAGCGCTTGGGCGATCGCAGCCGCGAGGCCATGTCATTGCACGGCACCGGCCAGGCGTACCAGGAACTAGGCCGCCTCCGAGAGGCAGTCGGCTTCCACCGGCGAGCGGCAGCGATCCACCGCGAACTCGGAGATCACTGGCAGCTGGCTCACACGCTCGACGACCTCGCCGTAGCATTCGCTGCTACCGACGCGGCCGCGGAAGCATCGCACTGCCGGCAGGAAGCCCTGCGAAGCCTTACCGACTTCGAAGATCCGAAAGCCGCCGCGAAACGTGAACGCCTTACCGAGGCGTTGGGCCGTCCGTAGCGGGTGGCTCGGCGGGCACGAATTCGGTCACCCAAAGTGGCCCGTCCGCGCAGTCAACCCGGATGCCTTCCGCCCGGGTAGTACTGGTGCGGAGGATCTTCACCCACCGGCCGTCGATCTGCCCGAGCGGACCGCGTCCGGATCCCATGTGTCGGAACGTGCGAACCTGGTTGTGAATGTCGCGGGCAGTGTGCGACCAGTCTACGTGCGAGAATCCCGGTTCCATGAACCCTGCGTAGGACGCCTCGGAGTCGTCCTGCGGGGTCCCCGGGAACCCTGTCGCGACGCGTTCGAGCGCGATGCTGAGAAGATCGCCGATCACCGGATTGATTCGCGCCGACAAGCTTTCCTGAGTGATGTCGTCGTCCAGCGGAATGCCACCTCGCTGAACAATGATGTTCCCTGTGTCGAATTCGCCGTCCATGCGGTGGATCGTCACACCCATGTCGGCATCGCCGTTGCGGATCGCCCACAGGACCGGCGCGGGCCCTCGGTACCGCGGCAGCAAAGAAGTGTGCACGTTGATGACGCCGTACCGGGGCAAGCGCAGTACGGTTTCGGGCAGCTTCCAAGAAAACCCGTACACCACTACGAGATCAGGGCAATACCCGGACAGGGCGGTGGCCAGACCGTCGGCGCTGCCGGGGAGCAACAGGTCCATGCCGGGTGGAATGGCATTAAGAACTTCGCCGACAATCCTCCCGGAGTTCGGGGAACTCCGCTGTCGCGGCCTCTTGGAACGGGAGTAAGCGTAGGAAACCGGCACGAATCCGGCTTGTTCGCATGTGGAGTGGAGTGTTGCGAACTGGTCAGGACCGAATGAGGCGAGCACGACGCGCGGCGATTTCGGCATATCCAAGATCATCCCACTGATCACCGAGCGCAGAAGGACAGTGCGGATGGCCTTTTCGGTTGATTCTGGGCGTTTCGCCGACTTTGGGCAGGGTGGGGTCTTGACGCACCGCCTTCCAGACGCCTTGTTGGTTCGACGCCTCCGAGGCCGTGTAGGGGCTCTACGGCGTGGCCCGCTCCCGTACCGAGAACAACTTGCCCGGTTGTGCAATACGGCCAAGGGGTTGGCCAGCCGTCTCGGCGCCAAGATCACGAACGAGGGTGCATTTATGGTGCAGAAACGCGGCCGATTCGGGGCGAACGTGGGCGACTGGGGTCGTGAGCGATCACAAATTTCCCAGCTAGATCGACCGGCGGCGACTGGCGGCCAGAACGGTCAGTTAACCGAAGGGTTACTGGTTCGAGTCCAGTCGGAGGAGCAAAAGCCCAGGTCATACGGTCTGGGCTTCTTCTTTTTGGAACCGGTTTCAAGATCAGCAGTCCAGAAACGCTCCGTTTTCAGCCGAGCTGCGACGCAACTTCCATAGGCGTGCGGAACGGTTCTGGCTCAACGGCCGCCCATCCTCTTGCGGAGGCTGGAGGGTGCAACCTTAATGATCACGTTTTAACCTCGGGTCCGCATGGGCGAACGAGCCGCGTCCGCATCGCCGCTCCAGGTGCTTGTTGGTCTCTCATTGTCGTTGCCGTCACGCTGGCCACGACCTGTGGCACCTACACCAGCGGCAGCACTATCTGCCCCAGTGCGAGTACTGGTCGCGCTAGAGGTGCTGCCAAGGCTGGGAATTGGTTGAGCTACCGCCGCCAGAGCGGCCACCGGGCCTGAGTAGTTTCCAGCACCATCGCCGCCAGTTCCGCGTCCGATCCTGTACCGCGCCCCGTATTCCCGCCGACTCGGCAATCGAGGTTCCCGGGCAGCCGGTGCTGCCGACCGGGATCACCGCGTGCCCGACGAACCCGGCGCCGATGCTACGTCGTTGCCAGGAAATACTCAGCTGGAATGGCTGGCGGATCTCATCCCGGCGATCTTTCACCCTACTGGCCGTTTCGCAGGACACATTCCGCAGCCCTCTACGTGCGGGTGAGGGTTTGGGCGGCAGACTGACCCGGCACTCGATTCTGGGGAGGGGAAGTCGGATGAGCTACGGCAGGCGTCGGGCGAACGATTGGGAACCCGAGTACGACCCGCTGTCGGAGTTCGAGGACTTCGAGGATCTGGAGGATCCCTTACCCAGTGGTGGTTCGTTCGCGAGCGATACGGATGACACGGCCGACTCTGAGGCGCCGGCGGTCACTGTCCATGTCACGGATGCCGGGGCTGTGACCTCGGTTGTTCTTGCTGCGGATTGGCGACGTTCGGTCGACCCACGTGAGCTTGGGGCGGCTGTACTTTCCGCATTCACGGCTGCGACCATGCGGGTGCTTGAGAACCAGGTCGAACGTGTCGAGCAGACGCCTTCTCTCTCCGCGGCTGGCGAACCGGCTGATGTCCCTGATACGTCGCCGCTAGGCAAGGACGACGTGATGAGGTTGGTGGATACGGTCTCGGCTGATCTCAACGGCTTCACCGAGCAGCTGTCCGCTCGCGTTGACCGGACGGTCTCGGTGGAGAGTTCGGGTGGGCATGTTCGGGGTTCTGCCAGGAGTGGGCAGGTTCTGGAGGTGTGGATCGACTCGGGCTGGGCCGCGTCCTCGCGGAATTCGGAGATCGAGCTTGAGCTCACCGAGGTCTTGACACATCTGAGTGAGCAGAGTTCGCCTGGTGAATTGGCGCAGGGGCCTCACAGCCGCGCCATTGACGAGCTGAATGTCCTGGCTAGCGACCCGCAGCTGTTCCTTCGCCGGCTCGGTCTTCTGTCGTGACCGCCCTGATGACACGAGGAGTGCCACGTGACTCAACCTGGTGATGGCGTCGACGTTGCGCTGGAGGCGCTGCGGTCGGATGCGCGCGTTTGGGAAGCCGCAGCCGACAGCTTGAACGCCCCGCTGCACGCCCTGGGGCCGCTCAACATCACGGGCGAAGAAGCGTCGATATGGGCGGTTGACATGGGCCTGGACGACGCTTTCAACGACGCCCGCACGGCGCTGGAAGACATGATCCGTCAGGCGGCCGAGTATTTCAGGGAGATCGGCGCGGACCTGCGTAGTTCGGCCGATCAGTACGAGCGTGACGACGAGCAAGGGATGCACGAAATCCAGAACGCGTACCGAATGCAGGGGGACATCTATGGTGGCTGATCCGCTCGTCGGCCAGGTCGACGACAAGCTGCAGGAGCTGAACCAGAGGATCAAGGAGTTCTTCGACAAGGTCAATGAGGTTCTCACCTGGGTCCCTGAAGCCTTTGCGCACCTGATTGAGCCGATTCAACGGGGCATGGAGGTCGTGAAACAGAAGATCCAAGAATTCTGGGCCAAGATCCAGCAGGCGTGGAACCAGCCCGGCAACTCCGCCGGACTCAGGCTCAAAGCCGAGATGTGGGCAAGCGGAGTCGCCAACCCGATCGGAGACGTTGCGGGTGATGTCGCTCTGCACAACCTCGATGCAAACGTCGAATGGACGGGCCGTGCGGCCGAAGCTTACAAAGCGATCGTTCCGGCACAAGCCGACGGGCTCACGGGTCTAAAAGATCTCGCCCTGCAGATCCGCAACTCGCTGAACAGCTTGGCGAACGCGCTCGACGCCTTCAAATTGGCGCTCTATGTAGCCATAGCCGTCTTTATCGTCGGTGTCGTCGGCGCCGTCGCTGCGGCATGCACCATCGTGGGCGCAGGTGCCGCGATCGGCGCGATCGCGACGGGTGTAAGCGTCGCGATCGGCTTGATCACCGCTGCGATCACGGCGGTGAATTCCTATCTGGATGTGATCGAGACCGAGCAGACCGCCCTCACGCAGAAGATCCGCGACGTCGGCAGCACGTGGTCTCGCTCGGACCGTGACCTTTCCGACGGTAGCGTCAGCGACGGTGACGGATCAGATTGGCGAGTCAACCGATGAACCCCGGTGGGCCAGGCGTACCCCCGCACCACTACCGCGCTCCGGCACAACGCCCCGCCTACCACGAGTTTATGGTGCTGCCGTCGCAACTCGGGCGGAAAATCCAGTTCTGGTCTGTACTCATTGGATCGTTGTCGGTCGTTTTGAGTGTCGTCATTGGCATTTTGGTGGTCGTGATCGGTTACCGGCTGCCCACGGCGACCTGGGCGACGACCGGTCTGGTGACGATGATGGGTGGTCTCTCGGCGTTCTTCTATTTCTCTTCTGGTGTCACGTTGGCGTTTGCGCCGGTCTACGTGAAAAACGGGCACCTTAACGTGACCTTCGCGACCAGGGCCCGGCGAGTGCTCGTCACGCTGTTCGGTGGCACGATCCTCACCACGATCATCTCCACGTTTTTCTTCACTGGTACCGTGAGCGCATCGGTCAGAACAGTCGGCGACCCCATTTACCGCCAGTTGTCCGGCGACCAACCGGTCGGCTACACCCCGGCAACCATCGGCTACCTGATCCTGCTCGCGACGCCACTCCTGCTGTCGGCCGTCAATGTAATCACCGGATGGCGGCTCCTGTGCCCAGCACGAAGGCTGCTACGTAAGTACGGTTTGCCGTGATCATCCACTTGGCAGACACCCCGTGTTGTATAAGGGATCCATTGAGGTCGGAGCGTGCCTATCGTTAACTTCCAGGGACTGGTGACTGTGCGGTGGGCCGGTTGACCGAACTAGCGAATCGCCAATTAGGCCAGTAGTGCGGCCGCTCGACACGATTCTTCTGTGAGATGGCGCACAATTCCACGCCTCTCGTCTGCTCCGGTGACCGTGGCAGCTGAAGAGCATTGACTAGACCATTTGAGTGAGGGCGCGTTTCCGTGGCATTTTCTGACATGTTGCGTACTCGGTGTCGATATGCTGCCGCGCGGCCAATCGGCCCGAAGGGTCCAACGCGGAACCGCGTAGGGGTCTGAGGTGGAGTGCAGTCTTTGGGAGTTCGGCGCCATCGTGCGGCACGAGAAGATCCGTCACGAAACCGGCCTGGTCTCGGCGACGGAAGCGCAGCGTAAGTTCGACGTGCCGGCGTTCGTGACCTGGTGCGGCAGCGGGCTTGATTAGCCGGACGATCCGCGGGCGACCCCGGAGGCTGCCGAGGACAGGGCGCGAGCCAAGGGCTGGATCGAGCGCAGTGGCAGGTTGAACGACCAGTGGTACGAGATCGTCTCCGTGCTGGTCTACGGCCAGTCTTTCGCCTACCTCTACCTCACCGAACCCGCAGGCCGAGACGCGGGCGATGGTCGCGGTCAGCCAACTGGCGTTCCGGTTCGTGCTGTGCGGTGACCGGGTGTGGATTGACGAGGTCGGCCTTAACGCCGCGGAGCAGGCGTTGGTGCTGGTAGGCGGCGGGCAGTGTGTACCTGCCGAACAGGGTGAAAGCGCCCTCGTAGTGTTGCGCGTCGTACTCCTCCGGCGTGGTCACGTACTGGCTGTAGGCGTTGGCGTAGCCGTGCACCAGCACGTTCTCCAGCGGCACGCCCGGCCCGGCGGCCACGGTGCGGCGGATCCGCAGCCCGGCGTCGATGGTGTACTCCTCCGCCCCGGCCTCCAGGTACAGCTGACCGATCCGGATCAGCTGGAGCGGCAGCACTTCCGGGCACCACGGGTACGGCTTCATCGCGCCGAATGGCACCGCGACCAGCTTGGGTGCTTGGGCGTCGGCCAACTCGTGCGGGATCGGCGCATCCGCTCCGCCCAGCCAGTCCAGGAACGGGTTCTTGATGCCTTAGGGGATCGGGATGCCGGGGCCGTCCTCGGTGCTGCCCGCCGGCATGGAGGCGCCGATCGCCGCGGTGCATCTGGCGTGCCGCGGGCCGCCGGGGGTGAACCGAGCGTCCACAGTCACCTTTGAAGCAGCACGTTCTGCTCGGCGCAGAGATCGCCGTAGGACTCCTCGAGCCGGCGCAGCACCCCTTGGTGCACCGACTGGAAGATGGCGCCGAGTTCGGCGGTCACGAGCACGATCCGCTTGTCGCGCCGGCCACGATGAAGGCCCGCGCGAGGGTGCGGAGATGGATGCCCGCGGTCTGCTGCTGCGGCATGGAGTAGCCCATCATGCCGTTCTCGGCGGCCGGGCCGGTCACGTCGGCGATGCCGGGACCGACCAGGTATGCCCGGGTGGGGTCGGCAGCGGCGCTGGCGCCTCTGAGAGCTGAGACGGCCAGTGGAACCGCCGCTGTTGCGGCCAGCACCTGTCGCCTCGCAACGGTCATGGGATGTTCTCCTCAGCAGCCTGAGAAAATGAACCAAGTTCACATTCTTGGCCGGAGAGATTACGTGACTCAACTCACCCTGCCAAGGGGGTGATCGTGCGAGGTCGTGCTTCAGGGGTTGGCCGCGATGAGGAGACGGGCGTGGAAGCCCGCTTCGATCAGGTGCCTTCGGTCGGCGTTCGTCGCGACCAGGATCAGTTCGCTAGTCACCAACGTGCTGCCGAGGAGGCGGAGTTGGGTGACGTATCTGGAGGGGTCGGGGACGACGCGGACCAGGGCGTTCTGCTCGACGGCCAGTGCGCGCGCCGCGGGGATCGGGCCCTGCAGGGATTCCCTGCGCAGCTCTGCGGGATCGGGTGCCTCGTCGGTTTTGGCCTGCCGCGGGCTGGTCGTCCGAACTGTGGGCTTGGGTGTAGCAGGGGGGCGGATGGCGGCAGCGGGTGGTCGCGGTGGGCGAGATGCCGCCATTGGGCGAGTTCCCGGCCGTAGTGCTCGCGCCATCGCGAGCGGCCAGGAGTGGCTGGAGCAGGTTCGGCGAAATGGCGATCGTGGTGGAGCGGATCCGGAAAGGTTCGCCGATTTGGATCGTTCCTGCGCCGTACGAGCGAAATTGATGAACCGGACCTGCCGAGCAACCGCTCAGGACTGTTCGGAACAACGAGCGGAAGCCGATTGCGGTAATCCCGAATGTTGACGGTCGGTATTTCGAATTCCCCCGGATTCGGTCAGAAGGCGAGGATCTGCGTCGCGGTCGCGCTGACGTCCTGGTGGGTCGTGTCTATCGAGATCGCGCTCGGTGGTTCGAATCGGGCGATTGCCGCGAGCTTGTCCACGGACCGGTGGAGCCGCGCTCGTGCTCCAGAGCCGGCCGGAGTCGATCAACGCGTGGGCCAGGTCGAGCTCGGCGAGTTGCCGGGCGCGGGCTCGTAGCCGGTTGTGGACCGCCGACGCCCTCCCGGCCCGCAGAACACCAACACCTAGACGTCCCGGACGGGTTTGATCTTCCTTGCGCTCACGGCAGAAGTCGAGCGGGTTGTCGCGATCGAGCTGCCTCGACAGAAGTGTCCACAATGGATCTTGAAGTGCGAGTTCACCCCCTCGACAGGTTGCCGGAGCACGCTCGATGTGCGTCCGATGTGCCGATCGTTCGAGACGCGACAGGGCGTCACGGCTTGTTCGCCCCGGGTCACCGTGACGGTCGAATGTGGGTGTGCAGGGTCTCGACGCCCGGTGGCGGTGGTAGCGCATCCGTTGGGTAAGATCGGTGGCGGGTATTTCGGTGGAGAGCTGTCGGTAGCGACACCGTGGTCGCGGCGGTGCGTGTCACCTGCCTGAGTGACCAGGTGTCGGGCTGGATAACGATCCCGGATCGTTGCGCGATCACATCCTTGCTCGGCTCGCGGTCGACGGTGTCGGCACGGATGATTTGTGCAAGCCACGCGACCTGCGGGCTGGAATGGCTTGGCTGTGCTGTTTGATCCGCTCGATTGCTCCGAAATGAACTCGTGATGCGTTGCGCGCAACGGAAACCCGTTGCGCTTCGTCTCTTGAGCAGCGGTGTTTCGTCCAAGGGACTGACAGAGGACGGGGGAAGTCAGGATGTCCGCACCAGGGATCGGCAAGGAATCGCACATCTCGCTGCCCGACTTCGGCTCGGTGGCCAGGCTGCCGAAGCCGATCAAGGCGATCGTCTACTTGATCATGCTGTCGGTGATCACGGTGGCGGCGATCGGCGCGCTGCTGGCCACCATCGTGGTCATCGGCCAGCTCAGCGGAGCCTTCAACGTCTTCAGCTTCATCAGCTGAGTCGACGACGGTCCGGGGCCGGCGCACTGCACGGGTGCGCCGGCCCCGTTTTTTCGTGCGGGCGGTACCCGGGTAGTCCACTCGGCGTAACGCTGTGCGCTGCGGATTCGCCCGGTCAGATCAACCGGCTCGTAGGCCAGTCGGCCCGGTCCACCCGCCAGTTCCGGCCCCACGTGACCTCGCTACGATCGCCGGTGTTGCGAAAGCCGCCGGGGGCAGTAGCTCAGCAGGTCAGAGCAGCGGACTCATAATCCGTCAGGTCGTGGGTTCAAGTCCCACCTGCCCCACAAAACCCCAGGTGAAACGCCTGTGGGGAAAGCGCAGAGAGATCATCTCCACACTTTCCCCACACTTTATTCGGCGAACCACTCAACCCTGCTCAGAGCCTCGGCCGCCTTGCGGCTCTTGACCCGACGCCCCATGTATACGTCCTGAGTCGTCGATACCTTGGAGTGGCCGAGCTGATCGGCGATGTCCCGAGCAGTCAACCCGGCATCGTCCAACACCGTCGCCACCGACCGGCGGAAGGTCCGGAAGGTCACCCACGGGTACCCGGCATCCGAACGGAAGTCCCGCCACCGAGCTAGCGTGTTGTGCTTGTCGCGAAGACCGCCCTGAGTGTTCGGGAACACTGGCCCGGTTAGCTCGCCCGGCTCGATGCCGAACTTCTCGGCCAGCCTCACCTGCCGCTCTCGAAGCATGGTCACCAGCCAAGTCGGCAGCGCGAGAGCCCGTTCGGAGACCTCTGTCTTCCCGTCGTTGATCATGTTGCCGGTTCCCTTCGCGCGGATCAGGTTTCCGGCCCAGTCAACGGTGCCCGCGTCAAGGTCGAGGTGATGCCAGTGGACAGCGAGAGCCTCCCCGGTCCGGAAGCCTGTCCCGGCATACCAGCGGGCGAGGTCCGGCAGATCATGACGGATTGCTACCTCGCTGCTGTCGAGCTTCTGCAGCAGGTCCTTCATCTCCTCAGCTTCGAGTGAGCGAGACGCCTTGCGTCGGCCCTCGAGTGGTGCCATGTCGCGAACCGGATTGACCTGCATGGCCTTGTACCGGACCGCCAGGCCGCAGATTCCAGAGAGGATGTTGCGCACCGTCCGGGCCGAGTCAACACTCTGATTCTTCTTGACCGCCTGGCAGACCTGTTGCACGCGGAAAACCGTCACCTCGCGTAACCGCAGCGCGGCCATCGCCGGAAGCACAATGCTGTTGAGCCGTCCCCGGTAGGTGTCCAAGCTCGTTGGTGAACGAGTACCGTCGGTAACGGCGTCCTCGAACTCCTTCAACCACAGCTCGGCAGCCTCGCCAAACTTTGACTCTGGTGTGAGACCAGCCTGCTGAAGCCTTGGCCTGCGTGGCTCCCATGCGTTCAACCGGCCGCGTCACGCCGTCGTAGTCGCGATACTTCGTCATCGCACGCCAACCGGTCGTAGTCCGGTAGAAGCGGATCTTCCCGTAGGTGCCGACAGGCAACGGCGGGCGCGGCATCAGATCACCCCCTCAGGCTGGGACTCGAACCACTGCTCAACCTGGTCGGGCTTGTATCGGACATGCCTGCCAACCCGGCGACCAGGCGGACCGCCGCCACGGCTTCGCCACTGGTAGACGGTGCCGACGGGGACGCCGAGGTAGCTGGCAACGTCGTTCGGTCCCCAGAGGTTGCGGATCATGGTCAGTCTTTCCTTTCGGTGGCGTAGCGGTGTTTGCGTGCTTGGCGGGTGCGTTCGGCGTGGTCAGTCTTTCCTTTCGGTGGCGTAGCGGTGTTTGCGTGCTTGGCGGGTGCGTTCGGCGATGGCGGCGGCGAGTTCGCGTTCTTCGTCGGTGCGGTGGCCGACGCTGGTCATGTCCCAGTGGTTGACCACGGCGACGGTGTCGGCTTCGACGCCGAGTTCGGCGAGGTTCTGTTCAAAGCGCCAGATCTGCCGGTCTTCGCGGAGCTGCTTGAACGTGGTGGAGTAGGCCCGCGATTTGGACAGGAAGTGCCCACGGAAGGCGAGCATGTGCGTCCAGCGCCGCAGGTTGAGTTCGTCGAGCGGCCCGGGGATCCAGCCGCCGTTGTCGCAGGTGCCGCAGTGGCCGATGGCGGCGCAGGCGCAGCCGCCGGCCTGGTGCTCGCCGTGGGGGTGGCAGTCGGGGCAGACCACAGGTGCGCCGAGGTCCCAGGCGGTGCGCATGATCTGTTTGTGGTGCTCGGTGGTGCGCAGGAGCTCGATCACCGTGCGGGAGCGGATCGGCCGGTCAGCGGCTTCGGACTTGCCGGTGCCCTTGGTGGCGTACTTGGCCACGTAGGAGGAGATCCGGTCATCGCTGATCGTGCCGTGCTCGTCCTCGAACCGGCGCGCCTCGGCGGGGCGGATCGGCCGGATGTCGACTTGTTCACCCCACGCGAACGTCAGCGCCTGGCCGTCGAACTTCGGTGAGGTGACCGTGGTGTCGGCGTGAGCGGCCCGCACAGCGTCGGCCGTGCCCCAGGCCGGGGTGGCGTCGATCGCGCCGTCGGGGCCGTCGAGGCGGATCACGGCGTGGAAGTGGATGATGCCGCGCCGCTGGAACTCGGCGACCTTGGCGTAGGACAGCCGGGCGTGGTCGGTGAAGTCGCGGACGGTGATCCCGGCCGCGCGGGCGAGGTGCCGCCGCAGCTTGGTCGTGAAGCGGTTCCAGAGCTTGCCGGTAGCCGTCGGGGTCGATCGCTTCTTGGCCGATCAGCGGGTCGTGTTCGTGGTGGTAGCGCCCGCGGCAGGGAGCGTGCTTGCCGGTGGCGGTGGTGCGGCGGTTGTGCACCGGCCCGAACGACGGGGCGGTGAGGGTCACGAACAGGCGGGGTTTGTCGGACACGGTGACCGGGACGCCCTTGGAGCCGCCGGAGAGGCCCGCGCGCATGAGCTGGAAGGCGTCGGCGGCGTAGCGGTCCGAGCAGGCCGGGCAGACCGACTCGCGGCGGTTGCCGCAGGGGGACAGGATGTGCCCGCTGGTCTCGGCCGGGCGCCCGTCAGCACCTGGCCGGTGGTTTTGTCGGTGATCTGCCAGCTGCCGGACAGGCGGACCGGGTGCAGGCAGCCGTAGACGTCTTCGACCTTCTTGCGCCAGTCGCGGTAATCGGGGGCTTGGATGCGTTGCTTGATGCGGTCGACGTCCGGGAGCGTGGGCAACACCATGTGGTGACCTTTCGAGGGCCATCCCCGGCGTGGTGCTGCCCGCCGAGCATGGTTGTGCTTGTATCTGTTTTCAGTTGTCCCGCAACGGTTTCAGTTGAAGGCGTGGCCGTTGTGGGTGGTGAACTCGGCCGCGACCTGTTCGGCGATGTCCGCAGAGAGCTTGGCTACCCGCTGGATGTCGGCGGCGGTGAACTCCCGCCCGTTGGCCAGGGCTTGGGAGCGGGCGTCCTTGACCTTTTGGAGGATCGGAGCGGGGAGCCGTGGAGCCCGCCGGATCGCAGGCATCACCGGACCCGGTACAGGCTCGGGAACCGGTGCCGGGGCTGGTTCGGGAACCGGTGCCGAGGTCGGAGCCGGGGCCGGTTCGGTGGCCGACCGCGCCGGTTCAGATCCGGGTTCGGGTTCTGCGGTGTCGTCGGCCTGGTCGGCGGTCTCGTAGATCAGGAGCATGATCTCCCGCCGTTTTGCCTGGATGACCGGGATGACTTCGGCGATGCCGTAGACGATGACCGGGATGATCGCGTGTACCGCCGCCGAGCCCAGGTTGAACTCCTGCCAGCGGCCCCGCAGCAGTGGCGTGATCTGCGGGATGACGTTCATGGCCAGCGTGGAGGCCAGCAGGACCTTCTTCAGCCGGTACCACCATTCGTGATCCGGGTCGAGACCGTAGGAGAGGATCACGGCCTCGAAGTTGAGGATCACGATCAGCAGCCCGCTCGACCGTCCACGCGGCCCACCACAGCGGATCCGTGCGGGTCGCATCGCCTGCCAGGAACTTCTGGACACCGGCCGTGGTGAACACCAGGCCCAGCGACAGGAAGAACCACAGCCCGATCAGGGTGCGGCGGGTCTGCCGTTCCATTTCCACGGCCTGCAGGTCCGGGTCCCGCACCAGGCCCCGCAGCTGGCGAGCCTCGAAAATCCGGGCACCGAGCTTGCGTACCCGCCGGGTCTTCCCGGTCTTGGCCGGGGTGTTGTCGTCGTCGGGCCCGACTTGTCAAAGATCGAGGAACGCCGACCCACACCTTGACGAGCTACTACCGCCCTGAGGACGTTGAAGGAACCCCCTTGGTCGACCCAGCGGAAGGGCCAGCGGGGCGTGGCGGCGGGTTCGCGGTCCTGACCATCCAGGGGCTAGAACCCGACACGATCACGGAAACCATGTACGCGAGGATGCCGACCCCCGAAGAGGCGGGGACCCTAGAACTCCCGGCAGGCGAACCGGTAATGATCTTGAACCGGGCGACGTGCACCGCGAGCGGCCGTGTGGTCGAGTTCGCCCGTGGTGTGCACTCCGCATCACGGTTCGCCTGGTCGTACACGTTCAAGATCCCCGACTGAACCGAGAGCGCGAGAATCGCAATGAACGCACCGACAGTAGGCATCCCGGAGAACGTTCGGGCGGATGTGGAGCGCTTGTGGAACTACCACGACCTTCATCACGAACTTCGAGCCTGCGACGTGGGCGTCGGCCTGGGCAGCCATGACCTTGGCGTTGCCGACCACATTGTCGACCTCTACCAGGCCGGGAACTTTCCGCTGATCGTGTTCACTGGCGCGAACGCACCGACAACCGTAGGACGGTTTCCCCGGGGAGAAGCCGTGCACTACCGCGAGCGTGCCCTTGAACGCGAGGTTCCCGATTCGGCAATCCTGGTCGAACCGCAAGCGACCAACACAGCCGAAAACATCGAGTACACCCGGAGACTGTTGGCCGCAAAGGATATTGCAGTCGGCTCGATCTTGCTGGTGTCGCGGCCCTACCAGCAACGTCGAGCGTTCGCCACGGCCAAGAAGATTTGGCCAGAGGTCGAGATCGTCTGTAGCTCGCAGCGTCTACCGCTGGACGAATACGTGCGCGCCATTGGAGACGCCGACCGCGTGATCAACATGCTCGTGTGGGACACCCAGCGCATCACGGTCTATGCAGAACGCGGTTTCGCGATCCCCCAGGAAGTTCCAGACGAAGTCAATGCCTCGTACCGCCGACTCGTTGATGGCGGCTACGTCTCCAGGCTTGTTCGTGACTAGGGCTGCTGTCTGCCGCACGGCTGTTGCCCTAGGCCCCAGTCCACGTGTGTTTAAACTTTCTCTACCCCCTGCCTGCGGTATGCGAGCCCGGCCCAGTCGTCCGCCGGCGGGCGTGCGGCCTGGCGGCCGGTCCCGGCGGCGGCCGACGGTCCGGGCGCGGGAGCGGAAGGCAGGCGGCCCGGAGGGCCGCCCGAGTTCGAGAATGTTGAACCCCGACCGGGCACCTTGATCACGGCGTACCAGGGCGAGCCGGAAGCGAAACGGTGCTGGGCGCGTCGCCGAGTTGGTGCCTTGACCACTCCGGCCGGGCACGAAACGGCCAGCCCCGAACTGGCTCACCGGCTTGTGGTCCCGATCAGAGCTGCTCCGAAGTCTCGACTGTCCTGTAAGCACTAAACCGCCCCTGAGTGTTCAGAGACTTTGATGTGCCCCGCTTTCGGATGTCGGTGCTGGGTGACCACGCCGAGCGCGTTAATGACTAGGGTCGAAGTCTGATTGCTGTCGATCGATCAGCCCACGACGCTCCACCACACCCGAGGCGTCCGGCAACGGTGAAGTTCACGGGCGGGTTTTCTCGATGAAGCTGATTAAGGAGTCCAGGCGGTGCGCCCAGAACAGCGTTAGCCCTCGCGACTGGGCGCTCTCGAGATTGTGGATCTTGAAAACACCGGATAGCACCGCAGTAGACACGACAGTGGCCGTCCCGAATACCTTGATCCAGGTCTCGGCCTTAGCGGCTGCGTCGTTATTCAGTCGCTTGACACTGTTGGTCGAAGAGTTGCTGACCTTGCACTCGATCGGCATGACGCGACCATCCCAGAGGCCGACGATCAGGTCTGCCTTGCGACCACCGAACTCACTCTCCCTGCAGAACTCGCCAGGACCGGGAAAGTGAGATGTGTTCTCGACGACGCGGGTCGGTACCTCGATGAAACCGTTCTGTTTCAGCACCTCCGCGACGGCATCCTCCTGCTCGTCCTTGGCTTCGTTACGCCGGGCTGTCTGGACCCTCTGCGTCGCGATCATTGCCGCGGTCGCGATCACGGCGATCTCGCGCTCTGCGTCCGTGGGCTCTCGGTCCTCCCCGACCCAGGGGAACCGGACGCGATCGAGGCCGAGTAAGACGGTCTCGACGACCCTCCGGGCCATCTCTGGGTCAGACTTGATCTTCGTCGGTGCGAGACTCACACCATCGCCAACGAGCTCTTTCAGATCATCGGTGCTGATCGGCGGGCCAGCGAGATACCTGACGGAGTAAAGCACCCTCGGGTCAGAAAGCTGCTCAGCGGCTTGTTCACGAAGCTCACTGAGATCGATCGTCTCCTCGATGAGGTCTTCCATCGTGCCGCGGAAGCTGTCGAACTGTTCTAGATACTGCTCCAGCGGCTCCTGCATCCGCTTCTCGCAGAACCGGCGCACCGCCTCGGCGGCGTCTTCTGTGAGTTCGTCTTCACTCCACCGTGGAGGCGGAACCTGCGGCACTGACGTCTCCTTTGCTCAGGGACTCCAGGCTCGGGATGGGTAGACGTTCCATCTCCTTCGGCTCGAACTTGGTGAGCCCGCCTGCGTACGTACGTCCCTGAGCCAGGGTAACGGCTGAGCGGAGATGCGTAGCCAAGTTGTCGAGGACCGCTGTGTCGAGGTGTTGCCGAGGGTAAAGGCCGTGGGCAATGTTGATGTGCCGTGCCTCCACGTCGTTGCGCACGAAGGCTGGCGGGCGGCGCGCCATGTAGGTCGCCAGGACGGGTGCCGCATCACGCAGGCCGACGCTCCACCACGCCGTTCGCTTAGAGGCGATGTATCCCTCGTGGACACCCTGCTTCTTCGCAGCACGCAGGAAACGATCGATCTGTTTGCGCTCATCCACGTCAAAGATATCCAGATCCACGGGCAGATCGATCACACGCCGGAGATGGTCGGCGGCAGCGAGCCGTTCACCTGCCCCGAAAAGGTCGAGCGCCTTGGTGACCGACGGGAACAGGACGCTCTCGGGAAGGTCGATCTTGCCGTCGCGATGGACCCATATCTTGTTTGCGCCGGTGACGGCACCGCGATGAACGCGGCACAGCTCGCCGAGTTCGGTGTAGCCCTCGGGGAGCTTTGGGGTTACTCGCGTGAGGACCGACCAGCGGTTGGCCTCCGCGAGACGCTGACGAGACAGGGCGTGGCCCCCATCGAGTCGGCCGAGCGCCGACGCGTCATCGACCCGACGAACCTTGATCGACTCAGGCCGCTCGCCGAGCTTGAAGCACGTGATCGCGCCGGTCGTCGTGGCGTCGGCGAACGGCGCAGCTTTCGGGTCGAGCACGTGCAGGGAGTCACCACCGAGCCCGTCCAGCAGCAGCTGGCGAACGAGGCTTCCGTAGTTCACGTCCAGCCACTCGGCGCTGGTGATGAATGCGCCGTAGTCACCAGGACGTCCGTGCTCCGCGGTCGCCAGGAAGAAATGGACGTGCAGACCAGCCAGTCCGCTGGCCTTGAGTCCGCGCTCCTTTGCAGTTGAGAGGAGCCACGCCTTCCACTCAGGTGCAATCTGGTGGTGCCGGACGTAAGGCGGATTGCCGATATAGAGAGTCCGCCCATCAATGTCGGGCAGGTCGAGCGACCGGTAATCGCCGAGCACTACTCTCGTGCGAGAAGCGAGACCAGTCGCGACGACATTGGCACGCAGCATGAGAGTGGCCAGCGGGTCGACGTCAGCCCCGATGAGAGTTGCCTCAGGGAACTCACGGGCGGCGGCAAGGAGATACCGGCCGGAGCCTGCACCTGGGTCAACGATTCGCTCCGGCTTTCCCTGGTCCCTCGCCCAGCCGACCATCGACTCGACGATCGTGGCGGGCGTGTAGGTCTGACCGAGCCGACGGCGGTCAAGCGGAGAGAAAATCTGCGTGTATGCCTCGCCTAGCGGGTCGAACCCTCGCTGGATCTGGATGGCTGACCGTTGCACGATTGTCTCGGGCGCATCACCAGGATGCTCGGCTACAAGCTCACGCTCTCGCGCTGTGAGTTTCCCATTACTCTGCGCGCCGAGTCCGACGCAGAGGCGCACGAGGTCGCCCACATAACTGATCGAACGCATGTTTGACATCGTCTCACAGATGAAGGGTACGGGGGTCGAGGTGTTAATCACGGAGGCGGAACACCCCGCGCTCCACGCGCACGAAATACCGCTCGTCTTGCAATGCGCTGCGAAACGACGAGTCTGGCGCCTCGCCCACTTCGTCGTAGACGGCGTCTTTGATCTCACTGATCGATGCCGGACCACCACCCTTGCGGGCAAGGTATTCGCGCATCGCATTCTTCAGCTCGTTGTGGGGTCGGCGCTTCCTTGGCTTCGGCTCGGCCATAGATCGCTCCAAATGTCGACGCTATAAAGTCGACGCTATCATATGAGGTCATCCAGGTCGAGAGGGGCGCCAGCGGCGTGTCGTGGAGCGCCGTCCACCAATCGACTTCTCCTAAAGCCGGTTTAGGGGCGCCTAACCCGGCCGCCGTAGTGTCTCCGATTGCCGACCCGCGTCAAGGGCGCGACATCGGCGGGGACCCCGAGCTCTACCGATGTGCGTCCTTCGGAGCTTCGCCCCTTGACACGGGACTGCATCCGGAAGGTCGGCTCCGTGTCGGGTGAAGCCGGAGGAATGGCCGACGTGCCGCTTTATTGCCACTCATCGACCCCGATCGACGTCAGACGACGGCAGGGGAGGGCAATCCCCGAACCAGCTCCGCGGCAGGTCACGACCACGTTGGACAAGCGACGACAACCATCGACACGGACGGACCAGCCATCAGAAGGTTTGGCAGTCGTGGCCGTGCGGTACCTCAGGGCGTTGCCTCCGGGAACTTGCGCCTGCGCTGCCCTGCCTTACCCCCGAAAAACAACGTCAGATGACCGCAGACAACCGCCCCTGATGTTCATTCGCATTCGTAATCAATGCAGGTCATGGCGGATATTGAGCAGTGATCGAAGACAACGGCAGGTGTCGCCCCAGAATCCGCGGGTTCAGGGTTCGGCTGCCCCGGTTTGTTGCGGCGAGAGGTCGACAACGCCAGGACGAATCAAGATCATCTCCATGCTTTACCCGCACAAAACCGTGTCCAACGTCGGCAAGCAACGTCTCCTTATGGCGTGTGCGATTGTGAAAGTTGCTGGCCATGTCAGGTGACGGCAGACAACGGGGAGTGATCTCATGACCCGTCAGGTCGTGGGTTCAAGTCCCACCTGCCCCACCGTTTTGCCAGGTCAGAGGTCATGTCGGTCTGGTCATAGGGTCGATAGGCTGGTCGAATCCAGCGGAAACCCACCGGAAACCCACCGGAAACGGGGTCGATCATGGCTCGGCCGCCCCTCGTCATCCGCACCCACAGCAACATCACCGTCACGGAAATCGGCGGCAACGGGAAAGCGCGTGCACGGTTCCGGGGCGCTGAAGGAGTCACGCGCCCCGGTCGAGCGGTGGGGCCAACGGCGGCCAAGGCGAAGAAGGCTCTCCGGGACGCGTTCCAAGAACGGCCGGCAAGTCCGGCACCCAACTCAAGGACACTTCGAAGGTCGCCGGCATCGCCAAGGTACGGATCGGCCAGGTCGAGTAGAAGGTTGCCGAGGGTGTTCGGCGGGGTTACGACCTGCGACACCTACTCCGTGGACCTCCGGAATGCTGTCATTCCAGAGATCGGCAACCTGTGGCTTGGCGAATGCGCCGTCGGCCGGCTCGAAGACCTCATGGACACGTTGCAGGCCGAGGATATGCCCGCCGACGCGCGCCGATCTGTCCGGACAGTGCTCTTCGGGATCTTCGGGCTAGCGGTCAGGCGCGACCTGATGTCGGCGAACCTGGTCAGGCAGATGTCGCTGATCAAAGGCGGGGCACGGTGAGCAAACGCCAGTTCGAGGCGACCGCCACCCGCGAAGGCAAGTGGTGGGTCGTCGAAGTGGAGGATGTCGGCGCCACCCAGGGGCGGAACGTGGCCGAGGCGCGCGAAATGGCCAAAGATCTTGTGGCGGCGGTTTGACGTCCCGTTGGAGTCTGTCGGCATTTCAGTGAAGTTGAAGCCCCTGCGAACCTCCGCGACGAAGTCAACGCGGCTCGTGAAGCAACACGGCAGGCGGCTTTGGCTCCAGGACGCCGGGTGCCCGAAGGTGACCAAAACTCGCCGAGTCAGTCCGGAGGCGGGCTCGCAAGCGTGCTATACCCCGCTTGGCTGTCAAAGTGACGCGGCTTGGATCTCCTACCGTGTCCGTAAGCCGTCAACGAAGACCGGGACGATTCGATCAAACTAGCTTGCCGCCAAGTCGCGACGGAGTGAGAGCCTCTGGAGCTGATCAGCGCCATCGCGCACTGGTCATGTTTGGCTCTGCGCGGAGCTTGGACGGTGGGGTCCTAAGAGGGAGGGTGGCCCGGCAATTCGGGCTATATCTGGTGGGTGACACGAGCCGCAGGGGCCAAGGATCTGTTCGTCCGGGCACTCGACCGCTGACCCAAAGGGCACCTGATGGGGTTCAAGGAGTGACGAGCCGTCCTCGTGTCGTACTGTGGCCGCCGTGACCTCGCCTAGGGATTTGCAGCTCTCCGCCGACGGCAAGTGGGAGCCATACGATGTGTTCGGTGGTGCCTCCGACGTTACTGATGTCGGGGACTATCTGGAGTCGCAAGGTTGGAGTCCATTCCTCAGGCTCGGCGCTGGGGAGTGGTCGAGCCTGAATCTGCTCACCTGGCAACGCGACCAGGATGGCCGCAGCGAGTACCTCATCGAGGTCAGCAATCAGGACCAGACGTCGGAGTACCTGAAGGTCATCGGCTTGCCGAGGTTGATGGATCTGCTGGCGCGTTGGGCTCCAGCGGTTCAGGCGGCCAGCATCGCCGACGTGGTTCAGGACCTCCATGAACCCGTGATCGAGCATGGGGGCATCGTGGAGACCGTTGCTGCGCGGGCTGTGTGGGGTGTGCAAGATCGGTTGCCGAAGCTGCGTAGCTACCGGCAGCAGTGGGACGCCGCCGAGGCCGAAGCCGTGGCAACGCGTCAAGAACATCGTGCGTCTGAGTGAGTTTCGGTTTTTGCGCAGCAGCTTCGGTGTAGCGTTATCTAGATCACGCCGACCTCGTGTTGGGCAATGGCCAAGCTCTTTGAATGTACGGAAAGAGCCGTCCCGGAAATACTGGCGGGGCGGCTCTTTGCGTCCCACTCAGCTGCGACCGACAGCGCGAGCGAACGAGCTCCACCCGTCACCCGACACCTCCAGAGCGGCTAGCGCCAGCGCCTTTCCCGTCGCCGTCGTCATTGCCTCCACGCTCGATCGCGCCCACTCGTCCAGCTGTGTTTAGCCCTCGCGCTGGTACTCCCGGGCCTGCCAGCACAAGCTCCGACTTGTCGGCGTCTCGCGAGTACTCGACTCCAACGTAGCGTCAGGGGGCTTCGCTGACTCGAGCTCGTCGAGCAGGGAGTGTCCGACCTGGTCGGCGATGCCGCGAGCCGACGGCGGAACGTCGCCCGCGGGTACTCGGAGCCGACGACGTGTTGCGTCCCGCAGCCCGGTCAGGTCTGGAAGGTCCCACCGGTTTGCCCGTGTCCGCTTCCGGCGGTCGTTAACCGACTGAGCAGATCAACTATCTGCGCAGATGCCCGCGCGCTACGTTCATTTCCGCTGGTTCATCCATCGGCTTCGCCGCTCCGGGGGTGTACGGGTGCGGAGACCGGACGCTTGTGGACAGATTGAGGAGTCGTCGCTTCAACGAGCTGGATCTTGGACCACACGCCCTGCGATGGGAACCGCATCGGGCTCGATCGAGCAGGGAAACGTGCTGATGATCAGTCGGCGAACATTCTCAAAAGCGCTCACTGCAGGATTCGCAACAGCTTCGCTAGCCGGTCTCTCGTCAGCGCAAGCCTCGGTGGGTGCCACTGCCGCGCGCAATGTCGTACTCGTGCACGGCGCGTACGCGGATGGCTCGTCGTGGTCGGACGTGATCGAGCGACTGCAAGCGGCCGGCCTGAACGTAACCTCGGTGCAGAATCCGCTCACCTCGCTAGCTGACGACGTTGCGGCAACTCGGCGTGCCCTCGCTCGCCAGGAGGGACCGACGGTCCTGGCCGCTCATTCTTGGGGAGGAACGGTCATCTCGGAGGCGGGACTTTCCCGAATGTCACCGGTCTGGTTTACGTCGCCGCTCGTGCACCAGACGTCGGCGAGGACTACGCCGCCCTCGCGGCGCGGTTCCCGCAGCCGCCTGCGAATTCCGGAATCGTCAAATTCGGCGACTTCGAACAATTGAGCATGGAATCGTTCCTGCGCGATTTCGCTGGCGACGTGCCCAGAAGTCGCGCGCTTGGCCTCTACGCCGTGCAAGGCCCCATATCCAATTCGCTGTTCTCGTCGAAGACGAGCGTCGCGGCGTGGAGGCACAAACCGACCTGGTACGCGGTGTCGAAGAATGACAGGACCACGACGCCCGATCTTGAGAGGTTCCTCGCTGCGCGCATGGGGGCGACGACCATAGAACTCGACTCCAGCCACCTGTCGATCGTGTCGCACCCCGAAGCGATCGCGGATCTCATTCTCAACGCCGCAGGTGTTCGCCCCCGGGTTCCCTCGGCGCCATCGCCCGCGCCGGTTCCCATGCACCACGCCGTGACCGGCTGAGCCGGCCAATGGGCAACCTAGATCAATGAGTCCAATACATGTTTTCAGCTGATCTATCTCGATGCACGATGGTTTGACCGAGCAACCGGAGGTCGACCTCCACCGGCTTTCATCCGAGGTGTTCGTGGACTTCACGGCGGGAACCGCCAGCCGTGCCCAATCCGACCTGGCGGTCTCGGCGGCGGGCCTCGACCGCGATGTCGCCTTCGAAGTGCAGGCCCCCGATCTCACGGCGAAGCTCATCCGGCAGGGCCTGGGCATCGCGCTGCGTCCGTCCACCTACGTCCCCCAACTCGCCGGCGCGCGCACCATCCCCGTGTCCGACGCGTCGGCCCGCGTCGAGCACCTGGTCTGGAACGATGTCGGCCTGACACCCGCGGCGAAGGCCTTCCTGGCCGTCCTCGACACCCCGACCGAGCACTTGGCGGAGCGATCCCGAGGCGCGCCCGCAATGAAGAACTCGCATTGTTCCTGGTCAGGGCCGTGCCGGTCCGCCGCGTGCAGGGGCGGGGAAGAATTTTTGTCCCGGGTGTCCATACGGGCGTTCCCCGTTCGTGGTTGTGTCGTGCGGCGACGCTGCCGCACTTTAAAACGGACGCCGAGGGAGTCGGACCATGAAGTACATGCTGCTGATCAACGCCGGTGCGGTTGGCGAGAGCGGCGGGGCCGCCGAGTGCAACGTCGAGGACTGGATGGCCTACGACAAGGAGGTGCAGGAGGCGGGCATCCTGGTCGCCAGCGAATCGCTGGCGGACCTGGTCACCGCCACGGCCGTGCGGGTCGACGAGGACGGTCGGCGGACCGTGACGGACGGGCCGTTCGCCGAGACCCGCGAGATCCTCGGCGGTTTCTACGTCATCGACGTGCCCAACCTCGACGCGGCGCTGGACTGGGCCGCGCGTTGCCCCGGCGCGCGGGGTGACGGGTCCGTCGTGGTGCGGCCGGTCGCCGACTTCGGGGCCTGACGTGCGGGACGAACGGGCCGCCAGCGCCGCCATGCCGGTGGTGGAGGCGGTGTTCCGCGAGGAACGCGGTCTGCTGCTGGCGGCCCTCGTCCGCCGCTTCGGAGATCTCGACTTGGCCGAAGAGGTCACGTCCGAGGCCATCGAGGCGGCGCTGGCCAACTGGCCGGTGCACGGCGTTCCGCCCAAGCCCGGTGCCTGGCTGATGACCACCGCGCGGCGCAAAGCGGTCGATCGGCTGCGGCGCGACCAGGCGTTCGCCGCGCGGTTGGCCATCCTGCAGGTGGAGGCGGAGCGAGCGGAACGCGTCGCCGGGGCGGACGTGGGCGGTGACCTGCCGGACGAGCGGCTGCAGCTGTTCTTCACCTGCGCCCACCCGGCGCTTGCGGCCGAGGACCACGGTGCTTTGACCCTGCGGTGCCTCGCGGGGTTGACGACGGCAGAGGTCGCGCGGGCCTTCCTCGTTCCCGCGGAGACGATGGCCAAGCGGATCGTGCGGGCGAAGAAGAAAATCCGTGAGGCCAGGATCCCGTTCCGGGTGCCCGGTGCCGACGAGTTGCCGGAGCGGCTGCCGGGCGTCCTCCAGGTGCTGTACTCGATCTTCACCGAGGGGTATGAGGCCAGCTCGGGCCCGCAGTTGCAGCGGCTCGATCTGGCCGAGGAAGCGATTCGGCTGGCCCGGATATTGCGTCGGCTGCTGCCACCCGAGCGAGAGGTGGCCGGGTTGCTCGCGCTGATGCTGCTGATCCACGCCCGGCGGGACGCCCGGACCGGGCCCGACGGCGAGCTGGTGCTCCTCGATGAGCAGGACCGGGGCCGTTGGGATCGCACGATGATCGAGGAGGGCCGTTGCCTGGTGCCCGTCGCGCTAGTCGGCGGCGCACCTGGCGCGTACGGCGTGCAGGCCGCGATCGCCGCCCTGCACGACGAGGCAGCGGATGTCGCCACCACCGACTGGCCGCAGATCGTGGCGCTCTACGACGTGCTGTTCGCGCTCACGCCTTCACCGATCGTCGCGTTGAATCGGGCGGCGGCAGTGGCGTTGCGCGATGGCCCGGAAGCGGGCCTGGCACTGCTCGACGAGTTGTCCAACGAGCCGCAGCTGCGCGCCTACCACCCCTACCCGATGGCGCGGGCCGACCTGATGCAACGGCTCGGCCGGTTCGCCGAGGCCGCAGCGGCGTACCGGGAGGCGCTCGAACTGGCCGGTACCGAACCCGAACGCGCGCATCTGCGGCGCAGGCTGCATGAGGTCGAGCCGACCGACCGTTGACGCGGTCAGCGTTGTTCGGTCACGGCCAGGCGGATTCCGAGACCGCTGAGGTCGGTCGCCGTGATCCGTTGGCGCCACTGGGCGAACCTGGCGTTGCTCGCGAGCCTTTTCGACATCGCTCCGGCCGTGATGCTCCAGGCGCAGTCCTACAGCACCGACAGCCACACCAGGCAAACCGCTCGATCTTCATCGCCGTGAACGCGGCCGCAGAAGTCGTCAGCACTGCGGACAGTCCCGCTGCCGCGGCTGTCGCGTGCAGCAGTGTCGCGGCGTTCAGCCCAATGTGGTGACCGCGCCTGCTCGCCGACGGCCGTTGGCGACCCCGGCCAGCACCAGCGCCTAACCAGCCCAGGCAGCAGCACGATTGTCGCTGCTGCGGCGAGGAATCCGGTCAACGTCGCTACGTCGAACATGCCGCCAAGCTAGGGCGCACCATCGACAACTCGTGGTTCGCGCCAAATGCGGTTGCAGGTGGGACCGCCTTTCGGGAGCGCCGTCGGATCGTCCAGCGGCTTGAAGCCGTATCGTTAGTAGAGGGCTTGGTTTCGCGGCGTGCTCGCTTCCAGGTACGCCGGTTGCGCATCGGCGTCGGCGCGTGCGAGGCGGTGCCGCAGGACCGCAGATGCCGTCGACCCGGCCCAGCTGGATAAGTGGTTCGAGTTCGGCCTGCAGCGCGTGCTCGACGGGGTGGCTGCGTTGCTGCCGTGTCACCGGACTGCCCGTGAGAACCTGTAGTGGGAAAGGGTTTTCGGTCCCCACATGACAATGGCCGCAGTCGCCACGATCAGCATGACCAGGCTGGTGACTGCAGGGTTGTGGGACCAGCCGTCGGTCGACACCGAGTAGGTCACGTTCATCGTGGCGTGGAAAAGGACCGCCGCGAACACGCTGTTCCCCGTGTTGTTGTGGAGCCAAACGATGATCACCCTGGCGACGATCGTGAAAGCGCACTGCCCGAGCGCCCAACTCGGTTCGTGCAGCTGGAGGTACGGCAGGAAGTGCCACGCCGCCCACACGGTTCCGATGATCACGCTGCCCCCCGAGCGCCCCACCGCTGCTGCGCCGGGCCGGTGGCGTAGCCGGTACAGCCCACTTCTTCGGCGACGCCCGCGACGAAGTAGAGCGCGAAGTAGACCAGCACCGCCGCCGACAACGAGATGTGCGGTTCGGGGAGCGGCTCCCCGGCGATGCGCATCAGCCAGTACGACACCAACGTGACCACGGGCATGATGAGCAGGATCGGCGCGTACCACGCCCGCTTGATCCTCTAAGCGTCGAAGGCGCTTCGGAGCAGCCTGCGCACCCCGCCGCTGCCGTCGTTGAGGTGGACGAGGATCACCGCCGCTACCAGCGGGACGACGAACTGCAGGGCGCTCAACGGCATGTTCGCCGGAAACCGCACGTCGGAGAGCTCGCCGAGGAGAGTGAACGGGGCGCCGAGGACGAAGACCAGCGCAAAGAACGTCCACGGCGACCTCGACCAGGACGTCCTCACGCAAGACTCCCTCGATCGTTCTACTCAGGACGGGAGAATCCTCCGGCTGTCCCTTCGCCCGCGTATCGGGGAGAAACCCCGATGCGTCCAGGATTTGAGCCCGGGTGTCAGCGGAGCGCTTCGGCGAGTGCGCGGTAGGACGGCAGCGGGTCGTCGCCGAGGGCTTGGATGCTCACGTGGTTCGCGCCCGCATCCAGGTGCGCGTTGATGCCTTCGGCGATCTTGGCCGCGGTGCCGTGCAGAGCGACGGCGTCGATCAGGCGGTCGCTGCCGGGTGGCGCGATGTCGTCGTCGGTGAAGTCGAAGCGGCGCAGGTTGCGGGTGTAGTTTCTCAGGTTCAGGTACATGCCCACCGAGGCGCGACCGGTGGCGCGGGCCCGGTCCCGGTCGGTGTCGACCACGACCTTCTGCTCCGGGGCGAGCACCGGTGCGTCGCCCAGGATCTCCCTGGCCTGCCTCGTGTGCGCGGGAACCGTCAGGTACGGGTGCGCTCCCGCAGCCCGGTCACCTGCGAGCTTGAGCACCTTCGGGCCGAGCGCGGCGAGCACCCGGTCGGTCTTCGGTACCCCGGCGGCGTCCAGGTGGTCGAGGTAGTCGACCAGCGCCTGGTACGGCTTGGTGTAGGTGTCCGTCATCTCGCGGTGCCCGGCGCCGACGCCGAGGACGAAACGGTCCGGGTGCTTCGCGGCGATCCGGTGGTACGACGCGGCGACGGCCTGCGGGGCGGAATTCCAGATGTTCACGATCCCGGTGGCGACCGTGATCGAGTCGGTGGCGTCCAGCAGCCGTTCCGCCAGCGCCAAGTCCGCTGGTGGCGAGCCGCCAATCCAGATCGTGCCGAATCCGAGCTTCTCGACCTCGATCGCCAGTTCGGGGTCGAGTGCCGTGGAAATCCGCCAGATGCCGAGCCTGCCGAGGGTTGCGGTCATGTCACTGGCCAACGGAGGCGGTCGGTCAGACATTCCCGGTGTCGCCGAACCGGGTCATTGCCGGCGGGCCTTCATGACTGCGGCCAGCCCGCCGTCGACGATCGTGAGCACGGCCATTCCGATCACGCCCGCCGGGGAGCGCTGGGTCCGGTAGTGGTTGGCAATCACCAGGTTGAGCGCCGCCCGCCCGGCCATCCACGGCCAGCGCGGGCGGCCGCGCAGCAGGCCAGGGGTGATCGCCAGATCGCCAGGTCGATGATTCCGGTGGCGTGGGCGAAATCTGCGTGCTCGCCGTATCCGAGCGCCTTCGCGACCGGCCGCGGGGCGGCGGTCAGCCGGCACCGACCACCAGGGTCCCCGCGCCGACGACGTTCGCGAGCTGTTCCGCGTTCACCCGACTCGTGATCACCACACTCGTCGACCGGGTGCCGAGAGGCAAGGGCGAACGTCCGGGCTCAGTTCGGGACCAAGGAGCCGGTGAATGTTTTTCGGTGTCCTAGCGCCCAAACGCACTCACCAGCCACGGAAGGATCAGCCGTCCTTGCGCCAGACGTAGGCGGCGGAGATCGGGTGGTTGCGGAAGCGCTCCCACTTCGGCTTCACCGCGACCCACGCGTCGCCGATCACCCCCTCGTGCAGCTCCGCCAGTCGCCAGCCCGCCGCCAGCGCCGCCGCGACGTGGTCGCTGACGAGGTGCACGTTGGTGGTGATGGCCACCGATTCGCCGGCGCTGTTGGTGTAGTGGGTGGGCATGCCCGAGGTCATGATGAAGTGCGGGTGGAACGTCACCAGGACGAACGCGGCCTTCGGCGCGGCCAGCCGCCACGCCTCCCGGTACAGCCGGTTCAGGTCGTCGAGGTGCTCGTCGATCAGCGAGGAGATCACCAGGTCGTAGGCCGAGTCCGCCAGGCCGGTGGCCGCGACGTCGGCCTCCACCAGCCGGTCGTGGGCGCCGCGGCGCTGCGCTACGGCGAGCATCTCCGGGGTGAGGTCCACCCCGTCGATCGCCGGAACTCCCTTGCCTCGCAACCACTGCCCGGTCCGGCCAGTCCCGCAGCCGAGGTCGGCGGCCCGGGTGACGGCTGCCCACGACGGCTCCTGGAGCCGGTCCAGCAGCGCGAGGTCCATGACGTCCTCGACGGTCTGCTCGTAGTTGGCGACCCACTCGCCGTACCCGGTGCGCACGTCAACGGTGCGATAACCCCGCGCGTCGAAGTTCCTGAACTCCATTGCACCAATTATTCCGCCGGCGCCCCCGCCGCGAAACAGATTTTCCACCGGCCGGTTCAGTGCAGCGGGAAGCCGACGTAGTTCTCGGCGAAGGTGGTGGTTGCCGCGGTGGAGGTGCGGAGATAGTCGAACTGGGAGCGTTGCAGGGTGGCGGTCGAAGGACGCGTCCGGGCCACCGAAGCGGTGCATCATCGACGGCATCCACCAGGAGAACTGCTGGACCCGCCAGACCCGCCGCGGGCAGGCCACGGAGTATTCGTCCAGGCCGGTGGTGCTGCCGGTCCGGTAGTGGCCGGCGATCACGGCGGTCAGACTATCCACATCGGACACCGCGAGGTTGTGGCCCTTGGTGCCGGTCGGTGCGCTCGTAGGTGGTGCGCGCGTCAGTCGGGATGGCATTGCGGCAGCCGCGCGAACAGCACCTGGCCGCCGTCGCGCTGGCGGAAATCGCCGAGGTCCTTCACCACTCCTGCTGGCCGTACGCGGTGTGATCGCGCGGCCGGTGAGTTCCGGGACCGGGATGTTCCGGCGCGCCTCGTCGAACTGCAGGTGCGCGCCGCCGTGCACCTAGCCCTCGCGCAGCATCCGGTCACCGACGAGCGCGTCGCGGAGCAGGTCCACGGTGCCCTGTTCCAGCGCCCCGGCGCGCACGTGGCGCTGGACGTGCTCCTGGCTGCGCCGTTCCAGCACGACGGAGTCGATCCCCTGCTGGTGCGGCAGGTGGGAGAGCGGCAGCCTGGCGGGGGCCGCCGCCGACGATCGCGACCTGGGTGCACAAGGCAGCTCCTTTTCGCCGCTAGCACCGCTTCGCTGCCGGTTCCCGGATGGTGCAAGTGGGTTCGGGTGCTTCCGCTGGTCGGAACCCGGCTGCCCGGATTCGCGATTTCAATGGAAGTCGGCGTGCCGATTTCCATTGAAATCGCCACCCGCCAGGATGGGGTGGTGGCGAAGGCACAGCGCGCCGGGCGGCCCCGGGACCCAGCGGTGGACACGCGCGCCCTGGCGGCGGCGCGGGCTGTGTACGCCGAGCGCGGCTGGAGCGGTTTCTCGCTTGACGAGGTCGCCCGGCGCTCCGGGATCGGGAAGGGCTCGCTCTACCTGCGGTGGCCGAACAAGGCCGCGCTGCTGGTCGCCGCCGTTCGGGAGCGCACCCGGTTCATCGCGGAGATCGACACCGGCGAGCTGCGCGCGGACCTGGTCGAGTTCGCCCACGGCTGGCTGGAGTACCTCGGCGCCGACGAAGGCGCGCTGACCTCACGGCTCGGCGTGGACGCGCAGTTCTCGCCCGAGCTGGCGGAGTCGTTGGCAGACGACCCGTACCCCGAGCACATCAGGGCGACCCGTGCGATCGTCCGCCGCGGCATCGAGCGCGGCGAACTGCCGGCCGGCGCTTCGGTGGCGCTGATCGCGGACCTGATCGCCGGCGCGGTGTCCAACCACGTCCGCGCCACCCCGCGCCACCTGCGGGGCCAGGTCCGGGCCGGGTCTGTGGACTACGTGACCGAGCTCGTCGACACCGTCCTCGCAGGTGTGCGCGCTCGGGCTATTACGGACGGGAACCGTCGGAAATAGCGTGCGGCGCGTCGGACTCAGTGCGGAACCGGGGGAGGTTGCGAATGAGCCACTGCCGCGACGACGATCCGCCCGCTCCGCTGCGGGGCCTGCGCGTGGTCGACACGACCGACGGTCGGGCCGGGATGTGCGGGCGGCACCTGGCCGGCCTCGGTGCCGAAGTGGCCCGGGTGGAACCCCGGGCGAGGGCCGGTACCGGTACCCGGGACGGCCTGGCCGGTATGGCGGTATCAGCCTCCGGGAGGCCACCTACAACGCCGGGAAGTTCGGCGTAACGCTCGACCTCGACGATCCGGCCGGGCACGCCGGCCTGGTGCGCCGACTGGTAGGACTTATGTCCACTTCGGACACCTGGGTGACTACGGTGCGGACGCTGGACTTCACCGAGATCCGCCGTCGGGTAGATCCTGGTGATCGTGTCCATCACCGATTTCGGACTCACAGGCCCCTACCAGCGCGTGCAGGTGGAGCTCAAGCAGGGCCCCTCGTCTTCGCTGGCGTCGCTGGGGAAGCTGCTGATGTCGCGGCTGCTGCACGAGACCGGCGGGGTGCAGACGGCGATCGTCGGGCGGAGGCGATGCTGGAAGGAGCGGATCACCCCGACGGTTACGATGCCAACTTCGCCGCGATGAACGGCTACTGCAACTCCATCGGCGGGAGCGCGGACCAGATCCAGCGCAACGTCATCGGCGAGCGGATCCTCGGTCTGCGCAGGGAACCCGAACCGTTCGAGGACGTATCCTTCAGGAATATCCCCAAATCGGGGTGACCGCTGCCGACGTGGTTCGTCCGGTGAAGCGAACGGACTGTTCGCCTCGTTCTGCGGAGCGAACGGTCCGTTCGCTCCACATCCACCCCACATCGCGGCCGGTCGACAGCTCGGATGAGAGGACTTCAGAACTGACTCGAATTCCACTTCCTCGGCCGTGGTCTGGCCGCCGACACTCCCAGTGCACAGTCAACTGGACTGACCGAACTTGTTGTTCTTGAGGCCTTGCATCAAGGAGTCGGCCTGGACGCGCGTGAAGAGCAGAACACCGGCTTTGGGAGCCTTGCCGTCGCGGATAGCGAGCCAGCCGTCCCTTGTCCACGCGACCTCGACGCAGTTGCCGCCGCCGACGCCGCCACCACCGGAGTAGCTGCTCTTGCGCCAGTTCCCAGGACGTAACGCGCCCTGCTCGATCATCTTCGCGGCTAGTCGGGGTGGGTCAGGTGTCTTCGGGGCATCCACCCGACACGTTCGTCGTTGATCCATCGGGAAAAACTCCGATGCGCAGCGCCGAACAGTTCGCTGTGGTCGCAGAAGATCTGGTTGCTGATGCGGCGTCCAGTCTGTTCGCGGTTCTCCAGGAGTACGGCGAACGCGTGGATGTGCGTATTGCCGCCTGGGGCATGGCATTCGGGTAGCGGGTCGAGGTCATCAGCCCCGACCGCAGGCTCCTCATGGGGGGGGGGGAGTCCAGTGTGCCTACAGCTGGGGTAGCCATATCTCGGGCCGTTTGGTGTGGGCCCGGTCATTAGCGCGGAAGAAATGAGTGAGGGGCGCCCGTGACCGAGTAACCCGGTCACGGGCGCCCCTCAGCGGGTTCGGCGAAGCTAGCAGCAGCGGGAGCCGGGGGTGGCGTCCTGGCGGTCCACGTGGCGGCGCCAGAATTCCCGCTCCTTCAGCGGTACTTCGTCCGGATGGTTTCGGCGGTGGTGGTCGAGGTAGCGCTCGTAGGCGTTCTCACCCACCACGCCGCGCACGATCTGCCAGGCCGTGCGGGCGGACCCGCGCAGCCTGGCCAGGATCGGCGTGCCGGTCATGTGCTGGCCTCGGCCTTCCCGGCCGCTGCCAGCTCCTTCTGGGTCTGCTTCTCCTCCACTGTCGGGATCAGCCCGGACGGGGCCCAGATCTTCGACTCCACGTGCGGTGCCTCGGTGCTTGGCAGCGGCGCGCTCGTGCGCAGCGCCTTGATCCAGATCCGGACCGCGTCCACCAGCACGATCACGATCAGCAGCGCGAACAGGATGCTGAGCACACCGTCCACAGTGGAGTTGATCACGACCTTCTGCATCTGCTCGACGGTGTGCGCCGAGCCCTTGCTGGTCTGCCCGGCGTCCAGCGCCGCCTGGTAGGCCGCGCGCTGCGCGAAGAAGCCGATCTTCGGGTCGGCGGAGAAGATCTTCTGCCAGCTCGCGACCAGCGTCACCGCCGCGTCCCAGGCCAGCGGCACCAGCGTCACCCACGCGTACTTCGCGCGGCCGGACTTGATCAGGATCGTCGTGGCCACCGCCAGCGCCACCGCCGCCAGCAGTTGGTTGGCGATGCCGAACAGCGGGAACAGCTGGTTGATGCCGCCCAGCGGGTCGTTGACCCCGGCCCACAGGAAGTAGCCCCAGGCGCCGACGATCACCGCGCTGGCAATCCAGTTGCCCGGCTTCCAGCTGACGTCGCCGAAGCGCTTCCAGACGTTGCCCACGGTGTCCTGCAGCATGAACCGGCCCACCCGGGTACCTGCGTCCACAGTGGTCAGAATGAACAGCGCCTCGAACATCACCGCGAAGTGGTACCAGAACGCCTTCATCTCGTCCCCGCCGATGACCTGCGAGAACACCTCGGAAAGCCCGACGGCCAGGGTCGGTGCGCCGCCGCTGCGGCCGACCAGCGTGTGCTCGTCCACGGCCGCCGCGGCCGCCGCCAGCTGGTCCGGTGTGATCTGGAAGCCGATCCCGGCGACCGCCTGCGACGCCGACTGCAGCGTGTTGCCGAGCGCCGCCGACGGCATGTTCATCGCGAAGTACAGGCCGGGGTCGATGATGCACGCCGCAGCCAGCGCCATGATCGCCACGAACGATTCGGTCAGCATCGCGCCGTAGCCGACGACCCGGACCTGCGACTCCTTCTCCAGCATCTTCGGCGTGGTGCCCGAGGACACCAGCGCGTGGAAGCCGGACAGCGCACCGCAGGCGATCGTGATGAACACGAACGGGAACAGCGAGCCGGAAAACACCGGGCCCTGCCCGTTGAGCGCGAAGTCGGTGATCGCCTCGGTCTTCATCATCGGCATCGCGATCAGGATCGACACCGCGAGCAGCACGATGACGCCGACCTTCATGAAGGTGCTCAGGTAGTCGCGCGGCGCCAGCAGCATCCACACCGGCAGCACCGAGGCGATGAAGCCGTAGGCGACCAGCGCGAAGGTCAGCTCGTTGCCGGAGAGCGTGAACATCCCGGCCAGCGACGAGTCCGCGACCCAGCTGCCGGCGACGATGCTCAGCAGCAGCAGCGCCACGCCGATCACCGAGGTCTCGACGATCTTGCCCGGACGCAGGTAGCGCAGGTAGAAGCCCATGAACAGGGCAATCGGGATCGTCATGCCGATGGAGAAGGTGCCCCACGGGGAGCCCTTCAGCGCGCCGACCACGACCAGCGCCAGCACCGCCAGCAGGATGATCATGATCGCCAGCACCGCGATCAGTGCCGCAATGCCGCCCACCGGGCCGATCTCCTCGCGGGCCATCTGCCCGAGGCTGCGGCCGTTGCGGCGGGTGGAGAGGAACAGCACCACCATGTCCTGCACCGCGCCGGCGAAGATGACGCCGAGGATGATCCAGATGGTGCCCGGCAGATAACCCATCTGCGCGGCCAACACCGGGCCCACCAGCGGGCCGGCCCCGGCGATCGCCGCGAAGTGGTGGCCGAAGAGGACCCGGCGATCGGTCGGCTGGAAGTCGGTGCCGTTGTTCAGCCGCTCCGCCGGCGTCGCGCGGGTGTCGTCGACCTTCAGGATCTTGTACGTGATGAACCGCGCGTAGAAGCGGTAGGCGATCGCGTACGAGGCGAGCGCCGCGAAAACCAGCCAGGCCGCGGAGATCTCCTCGCCGCGGACCAGTGCGATGACGCCCCATGAAATCGCGCCGACGACCGCCACCAGTACCCAGATGGCGATTTCCTTGGGACTCATCTTGCGCTTCCGAGCCGCCCCAGTGCTCGGTGCCGTTATCTCAGCCACCGTCCCCGGACCCCATTTCTCCGTTGTACTGTGCGATTCGACTGGCACAGCAGACACGAGGATCGACTCGCATGTCCCGAATGTCCAGCACATTGCCCGGAAGTAACCAGGATGTAAGGCACACCTGAATTCAGGTCACCGGCGTCCAGCGAGGTTTGCGACCGCTCGTTCAGCCGAGATTTTCGGCGAGTTCGGCCAGTTCGTCCAGCCTGCGCGAGGATTCGTCGCGCGGCCGGGTCGGCAGGTAGAACAGCGTGCGGTCCACCCCGGCCGCCGCGTAGGACTCCAGTACCGCCGGATCGCACGGCGCCGCGTAGACCGCGACCGGCACCCGCCAGCCCGCTCGGTCGCGTACCTTCGCCACCAGTTCTCCGAGGTTCTCAGTGCCGCCGCGCGGAAGCCAGCCGCCGCCGTACTCGGCGACCCGTGCGAACGACCGCTCGCTCTCCCCGCCGACGTAGATCGGCGGGTGCGGCCGCTGCACCGGCTTCGGCCACGAGTAGATCGGGTCGAAGTCGACGTGCTCGCCGTGGAACTCGGCCGCGTCCTTGGTCCAGATCTCCCGCATCGCCCGGATCCGCTCGTCCATCAGCGCGCCGCGGGTCGCCGGGTCGGTGCCGTGGTTGCGCATCTCCTCGCGGTTCCAGCCCGCCCCGACGCCGAAGATCACCCGGCCGCCGGAGATCAGGTCCAGGCTGGCGACCTCCTTGGCGGTGGTGATCGGATCGCGCTCGACGACCAGCGCGATCCCGGTGGCTACCAACAGCCGCTGCGTGACCGCGGCGACCGCCGCTAGCGCGACGAACGGGTCCAGCGTGCGGTAGTAGATCCGGGGCAGCTCGCCGCCGGCCGGGTAGGGCGATTCCCGGCTGGCCGGGATGTGCGTGTGCTCGGCGATGAACAGCGAGTCGAACCCGCGTTCCTCGACGGCCTGGCCCAGATCCGTCGCGCCGATCCCCTCGTCGGTGATGAACGTGGAAATCCCGAACTTCATCGCATCCTCCTGAAGGCTGTCGCCGGACTCGTTTGCGTGACGGTGCGGGTGGCGGAACCTTGGGCTCCGGAATCCCGAGTCGTGCGTGTCCGATGCGGAGCGCTGGGGACTGGTCTCGCCAAGAGCCCCGATCGATTGGGCCGAGCCCCTTCGGCGCTTTGAAGGCGAGGTTCGAAGCTATTTCCAATGCAGCCTCCCGCCACGTCAGCACCACAGGCCTACCGCCGGGGACGGCCGGCGGCAATATTTCCCATCGGAGGCTGCCGCTTACCCCAGTCGCGCGCGGCGGTAGTGCATGGGGCTGACCGGGCATGATCCATCTGGGTGTCGGGGCCCGCAGAAGCCGCCGGGAGATCATCATCGACTGGTGCGCCGGTAAACTTCGCCGCCGTTGGGCGCAGCCAATTGATAACGAGTGAATTCCGGCCGCAACCAAGGAGGGGGTCTTGGGCGTCGTGCAGATATGTGACGGTGTCGATCGCATTGCCCGTGACCGCCTGGCCGGGCGACGGGCTGGCGGCAATGGATGAACTGACTAGCAAGCTGACCGACCTGTACCAGGAGCACTACCGGCGACTGCTGCGCATCGCGATCCTGCTGGTGGACGACCGCGCCTCTGCGGAGGACATCGTGCAGGACGCCTATGTGCGGGTCTTCGACTCCCGCTCCCGGCTGCGTGATCCGGACAAGGCGCTCGCCTTCCTGCGCCAGGCGGTGCTCAACCGGGCGCGGTCCATGCTGCGGCGCCGGTTGATCGCCAAGAAGTACCAGCCGAAGCTCGCCATCGAGGACAGCCAGCCGGACGACACGGGACGCGGGGTGGACCGCGCGGTGCTGGCAGCGGCGCTGGCGAAGCTGCCGCGCCGGCAGCGGGAGGCCGTGGTGCTGCGCTATTACGCAGATCTCAGCGAGGTCCGCACCGCCGAGATCATGGGCTGCAGCCAGGGTGCGGTGAAGTCGTACTGCTCGCGTGGGGTTTCGAGACTGTCGGATCTGCTGGGGGAGTGGGTGTGAACGACGGGAACAGCACAGGGGACGTGGACCTGCTGAGAGCGCAGCTGCACCGGCTGGTCGAGGACGTGGAACCCAAGCCGGACGCGCTGCCTCGGCTGCTGGCGGCCACGCGCCGGCGGAGGTCGCCGCGCCGCCCGCTGCTCGCCCTGGTCGGCGCGGTGGCCGTTGCGGCGGCCGCGTTCGTCGTGGCCTCGCTGGTCATTCCCGGCCAGCAGGAACCCGAGCCGGTCAGTGTCCAGCCGGACAGCTATCTCGCCGCGCCAGCGCCCGGCGTGATCGCCTCCTTCGACGTGCGGTCCGGCCGGGAGAACCAGGAGGTCGCCCGCGTCGACGGGGCCGACGCAGGTGTCCTGGCCACCGACCACGACCGGGTCTACACCACGGTGTCCACATCGGACGGTCGCCGGATCGTCGAGGTGCTGCTGCGCGGCGGGCAGCGGGTGCTGCCCGGCGACGTCGGCGACGGGCGGTTGCTGACCGCGGGCGGCGAGCGCGTCGCCTACCTCGACGGGAACGCCGTGGTGGTCGTGCAAGGCGGCGGCCAGCGGCAGCGGATCGCGATCCCGCCGGAACTGCGGGTGGACGACCTGGCGTTGGCCGATGACGGCCGCCTCGCGGTGCTGGCCGGGCAACAGGGCAGCCGCCAGTCCCTGGTGCTGCTGCTCGCGCCGGACGCGACCTCGCTGGCCGGGCACGTCGATGCGGTGCCGGACGCCACCTGCGGCCCGGTGGCCATCGCCTGGTCCGGGCGCGACGTCGCGGCGCTGCAACCGGTGGACTGCGGCGGCGAGCAGTCCCGGGTGGCCACGTACGCTGCGGACAGCGGGCGCAAGATCGGCGCCGGGGTGCCGTTCCGGACCCCGCCGCTGGCCGCGGGCCAGGCACGGCTGTCCACGGATCCGCTCGGTCGCTTCCTGGTGTCGACCAAGGGGAAGGGGCAGTGGCTCGTGGACGGCTCGATGATCCGCCCGATCCCACCGGCCTGCACCGACGACGGTGCGTGCGCGGAAGGGCCCGGGGTCTTCTGAAGCCGATCACGCTCCGCAGCGCGGACACGCCCTCGATTTGATCAATGCCGGACTTGATCGCCGCCGGGCACGGACGATCGGCAGCGGCTTTCCGGTCCCGAGGACAGGGGTGGACGTGCAGGCGCAACAACGGGAACTGGCGCGGCTCTACCAGGCCGCGCTGGACCGGCCGAGGTGGCAGCAGGTCCTCGCGTTCGGGGTGTCGCTGTGGACGCTGGCCTGGATCGCCGGCCAGTTCCTGGTGCCGGAGGACGGGCCGACCGCGCTGGACGTGCTGGGTCGGCTCGCCGCCCGCTTCGGGCTCACCGGAGGCGAGTGGGCCGAGCGCCTCACCGAGACCTGGCAGAGCAGCGGCGGCGGTTTCGCGCTGCTGGGTGGACTGCTTTGGGCGGCCACCACCGAGCGCGGCCAGCTGCCGGCGCTGCTCGGCTGGATCTCGGTCATGCTCGGCGCGGAACGGCTCGGCTACCAACCCGCGATCCTGCTGGCGGTGGCGACCCTGGCGGGGTTCGTGCTCGTGCTGTGGCTGGCGGCGCTGACCAGCGACCGTTTCGTCGACCGCCGGACCACGTTGCTGCCGCGCGAAGTGTTGCGCGCGGGCGTGACGGCGGCAGCGTTGTCGGCCGTCGTCCCGCTGTTCGCACCGGCGTTGTTCCTCGCCCGGCTGGGAAATCCCTACCTGACCAAGGCCCCGAAGATCCTCTCCGCGGACCGCGCGCCGGCCCGGGGCGGCTCGTCCCGGATCCCCGGGCAGCCCAAATCGAACGAAGTTCGCGAACCCGGGCAGTCGTGACCGCGCAATCCGCCGCAATTTCCATTGAGGGGTTTCCAGCCTCTTCTTGCGTTGCGGTGCGGGTAGCGCAACCTCGGCGGCCTTCTCGACTCCGCGATCCCGGACTTGTGTATGACCGATGGCAAATCGCGGCGGACCCGGAGCGGGGAGAGCGGTGCGTCAGGGCTGGGGCGTCAGGCGGAGGCCGCGTTCGGCAAGCGCGCGGAGTCCCACGTCGTCCGGACTGGAGGATCGGTGCCGCCACACGGTTTGCACGATCCGCACCTGGTTCCCGTTCTGCTGCACGGCCTGCGCCGCGTCGTCGAACCCGTCGGGGCCGTCCGGCCAGCCGGAGCCCTCGGCGATCAGATCCGTGACGCCACCGGTGCCTGCGGCATCGGCGAGTTTCCGCAGCTCGCTGGCCGCCCCTTGGTCGGGCAGTTCGACGATGACCACCGATACGGCTGCCGACCGACCCGAAACCTGAGTGTCGAACACCGCGCGCGTCAGGCTCCGGCACGGCCGCTGCTCGAACCAGCGCTGCACATCGCCGAACGAGTGCTGCGCGCACGAGGCGTCGCGAGCGGTCACCATCTGCGCGAACTCGACGCCGTCGGCCCGCTGGATGGGCGGGGTCCGCGGCGGCGGGCTAGCGGCGGGTTTGCCGAGCGTCAACCACATCCCGATGACGCCGCAAAGCAGCACCAGCGCCGTCGCCGCTACCGCGATCAGCTTGTCGCGCGGGGCGAATCGCCGCGCCGCCGCTGCTGCGGGATGGTCGGTGTACTTCGGGATCAGCATGGTGTCCGCTGTGGCCAGATCCACGGCCCCGGATACCGGGAAGCCCTCGTCGGCCAGCTCGGTGAGGCCGAGCTCGCAGTTCTCGTCGAGCACCCGCAACAGCCGCTGGGCGGGGGCAACGGGGCACGGGCGTTCGTAGGTGGCCAGCTCGCGGGCGGCGGCGAGGATGCTGGTCGTGTTCGGCGAAACCACCCGCACCCCGCGGTGCAGGTCGGTGGTGGGCTGCGTGACCTGACCGGCATACGGGCCGACTACCACGATCGCGGCCACCGGCAACGGTTCCAGCCCGCGCGACTGCAGGCTGCGCGCCAGCGCGGCCGCCGATTCGAGCCCCTCCAACCCGGGGTTGACCGCGCCCTCGGTGCGCACCAGCGGCCAGCCGTCGACCCTCCACGGGGTTTGCAGCGGCGCGTCGACCTTCAACGCGGGCGCGGGGAGATCGAGCCCGAGCACCACGACCACCCCGCGGGGCAGCACGATCACCGCGTCCAGCGGGCGCGGGCTGCCGGGCGGGCGGCAGCCGAAGGCGGCGACCCCGCCGAGCACCGAGCAACCGGTGCCCCATGCGGAGATGGCCGCCCGGATGTCGGCGCCGACCTGGGTCGGTTCCGCACCGAGCCGCACCAGTCGCATGACGACCTCCAAGATCCGGCGGACACCGCGCGCCCGACGATCACCCGCTGTTCGAGCTGAGACGTTAGTCGGGGGACCAAGTATTGTCCCGAGGTTCCGACTTTCGTCCGATCGAGTGGTATCCACCACTCTCCGGCCAGTCGTGCACTGGTGCTTTCGAGCGACCCGGAAAGCCCACGGCAACGCCCCGGATCTGCGATTACCACCATTCGGAGCAGTCGGTGCGGGGCCGGGCCGAGCGGTGCAGGTCGCTCGCGGGCGCGAGACGGATGACGACGTTCTGGTGGCGGACCGCTCCATCCGCAATGCAGAATGACGCCGCACCTGTTGATCGCCAAGTACGCGAGGTCGTAGGGGAAGACGTCCCTCGTCGAACAGCGGAGGTCAGCAGTGAGCACCCGTGGCAGCGACCGTGGCCGCACGTCTGGTGTGGTCTACGTCCACTCGTCGCCGTCTGCGGTCTGCCCGCACGTCGAGTGGGCAATCTCTGGCGCACTCGGCATTCGGACAGAACTCCGCTGGACGGCACAACCGGCAGCCCCAGGGCAACTCCGCGCGGAGTGCAACTGGACGGGCGAGCCGGGTACCGGAGCGCGCTTGGTCACCGCGCTGCGCGCGTGGCCGATGCTGCGCTTCGAAGTCACCGAAGACCCCAGTCCCGGGGTCGACGGGCAGCGGTTCTGCCATGCGCCCGGGCTGGGCCTGTGGCGGGCCTGCACCAGCGCCAACGGCGACATCATGGTCAGCGAGGACCAGCTGCGGACGCTCGCGGCCAACACCAAGAGCCCCGAGGCCTTCGGCCACCGCGTGGACCAGCTGCTCGGTGCGGCCTGGGACGACGCCCTCGAACCGTTCCGCCGCGCCGGCGACGGCGCGCCGGTGACCTGGCTGCACCGGGTGGGCTGACGCATGGTTCGCGAGGGTGATTTCCGGTTCTTGCCGGAACCACCGCTCGCGAGCGATCTCGGTGTGAAAGGCTGAGACCGTGCGTTCCTGGTTCAAATGGGGTATTCCGCTGGCGATCGTCGTGCTGCTCGGTGCGGCGGGCGGCGGGGTGCTGCTGGCCGAAAACGTCTACCCGCGCACGCTCACCCAGCAGAACTCCCAGGCCTCGCAGTCGGCCGAGTGGGTCAAGTCCCCGATCGGCATCGTCTACACCCCGGATGCCGCGGCGAGCCCCGATCTGGCGGGCGTGCAGTCCCTGCTGGACCTCCACTTCAGCTCCATCAACGAGCGGAACTACGACCGGTGGAAGTCCACGGTGGTCCCCGAGAAGTGGCAGGAGCTGCCCAAGGACAAGTGGTTCGACAGCTACGACACCACCCACGACTTCGGGTGGACGGTGCACCGCATCGACCAGGGTGCGGACGGCTCGCTGCTGGTGATGCTGACCTTCATGAGCACGCAGGGCCTGGAAGACGCGCCACCGCAGCTCAAAGCGACGTGCGTGGCCTGGAACGTCGTGTACCCGCTGGTGTTGGACGATGCGGGCAGGAGCTTCCGGCTGGACACCAGCAAACTGCCCAACAGCGCCCTGCTCGACTACTGCAACCAGTGATCCGCGATCACCCCGCCGCCGCGAGGCGGTACTCCGCGGGCTGAAATCGAAGTGTCGCTTGCAGGCGTTGCTGAGCGCGAAAGCGCTGCCGTAGCCGACCTGGCCGGCCGGCGAGTCGATCGTCGCGTCCGTCTCCCGCGCGCGGGAGGCCGCCTTCAGCTGCCCTGAAATTCCGGTTACAGTGGGATGTTGCCGTGCGAACCGCGGCCCGCGGGGGCGGCGGCCAGTGCTTCGGCGACCCGGCGGCGGGTGGTCTTCGGGTCGATCACCTCGTCGACCACGCCGATCGACATCGCCCGGCCCACCCCGCCGGCAACCCGCTCGTGCTCCTCGGCGAGCCTGGCCTGCAACGCCTCGCGTTCCTCCTCGGGCGCGGCGGCCAGCGCCTTGCGGTGCAGGATGCCGACCGCGGCCTTGGCACCCATCACCGCGACCTCGGCCTCCGGCCAGGCGAACACAGTGGTCGCACCCAGCGAGCGAGCGTTCATCGCGATGTACGCGCCACCATAGGACTTACGGGTCACCAACGTCACCCGAGGCACCACCGCTTCACCGAAGGCGTGCAGCAGCTTCGCACCACGCCGCACCACACCGCCCCACTCCTGACCGACCCCGGGCAAGTAGCCCGGCACATCGACGAGCACCAGCAGCGGCACGCCGAACGAGTCGCACATCCGCACGAACCGCGCGGCCTTCTCCGCCGAAAGCGAGTCCAGACAACCGCCCTTGCGCAACGGGTTGTTGGCGATCACACCAATGCTGCGGCCACCGAGCCGACCGAGACCGACCACGATGTTCGCAGCCCACTTGGCCTGCAACTCCTCAAAGTCCGCACCACCATCGGCGCGGGCGTCGAGGATGCCACGGATCACCGGCTTGACATCGTAGGCACGCTGCGGACGGTCCGGCAGCAACGCGCGCAGATCCTCAGCGTCCCGCACGCAACGCAGGTCGAACACGCCCGGCTCGGCGAACAACCCCGTCAGCCGCCGCGCCCGCACATACGCGTCGGACTCATCATCGGCGACCACATGCACCACGCCGGACTTCGCACCGTGCGCGGAAACGCCACCAAGACCCTCCTGATCGATCTCCTCACCGGTAACGCTCCGGACCACCTCCGGCCCGGTCACGAACACACGCCCGGCCGGGGACATGATCACCACATCGGTCAACGCCGGACCATAAGCCGCACCACCGGCGGCCGGGCCCACCACCACAGAGATCTGCGGCACCCGACCGGACGCGCCGATCATCGCCGCGAACATCCGGCCCATGCCATCCAGCGACTCCACCCCCTCGGGAATGCGGGCACCGCCGGAATGCCACACGCCGATCACCGGACAGCGCTCACGCACCGCCACATCGATGGCGTCCACGATGTGCCCGCAGCCCCCCGCACCCAGCGCACCACCCATCTTGGTGGCATCACTGCAGTACACGACCACCTTCGTGCCATCGACACGGCCGCGCACCGCGAACATCCCGCTGCCATCGCGCCGGTGCAGCGGCTCGATCGACCCCGGATCAAGCAGCTGGCCCAGCCGCACCTCAGGATCCCGCGGATCCCGCTGTTCCTGGTCGCTCTCCGGCCGGCTGGCCACTGCGGTCATCGGATCCTCCGGGAGTCGGTCTCAGACGGCCGCCGGGCGACGGGGCGTCGCTGACGGGCGACCGGCCGCCTGCGGTTTCGTCGTACCGCAGAGCGCGAAAGGACGGGCTGAACAACGGCTCAGCCCGTCCTTTCGGGGAACGGTCATGCCCTGGCGAAGGCGAGCGCGACGTTATGCCCGCCGAAGCCGAAGGCGTTGTTGATCGCTGCGGTCTGCTCAACCTGCCGAGGCTTGTCGGCGACCACGTCGAGCTCGACCTTCGGGTCGATCGTTTCCAGGTTCCGGGTGGCCGGGATGATGCCGTGCCGCAGCGAGAGGATCGTGATGATGCTCTCCACCGCACCGGCCCCGCCGACCAGGTGGCCCAGCGATCCCTTCGGCGCGGTGACCACCGCGCCGTCGCCGATCGCCTTGCGCACCGAGTTCGCCTCGCCCAAGTCGCCGACCGCAGTGGACGTCGCGTGCGCGTTGACATGCCCGATGTCCGAAGGCTGCAGGCCCGCGGTCTGCATCGCCTTGCGCATCGCGGCGACCTGGCCGCGGCCGTCCGGCGGACTACCGGTGATGTGGTAGGCGTCGGAGGTGATGCCCACGCCTGCCAACCGGCCGTAGATCCGAGCGCCGCGCGCCTTGGCGTGCTCCGCGCTCTCCAGGATGACCGCGCCGGCTCCCTCGCCCATCACGAACCCGTCGCGGTCGACGTCGAACGGGCGCGAGGCGCGCTCCGGGTCGTCGTTGCGGGTGCTCAGGGTCCGGGCCTGGGCGAAACCGGCGATGGTGATCGGGTGGATGCAGGCCTCCGCGCCACCGGCCACCACCACGTCCGCTTGCCCCTGCTGGATCATGTCGAAGCCCTTGGCCAGGCCCTCGGCGCCCGAGGCGCAGGCCGACGCGGGGGAGTGCACTCCGGCGCGAGCCCGCACGTCCAGGCTGACCATCGCGGCCGGGCCGTTGGGCATCAGCATCGGCACGGTCAGTGGCGAAACCTTGCGCAGCCCGCTCTGCTGCAGCAGGTCGTTCTGCTGCAGCAGCGTGACCGGTCCGCCGATGCCGGTGCCCAGCGACACGCCCAGCCGGTCCGGGTCGACCGGCTCGTTGTCGTCGGTGGGCAGCTCGAAACCGGCGTCGGCCCAGGCCTCGCGGGCGGCGATCACGGCGATCGCCTCGCAGCGGTCCATCCGCCGCAGCTGAACGCGGGGCAGCACCTCGCTCGGGTCCATCGCCAGCGGGGCGCCGATCTTGGCCGGGAGTTCGAGCCGGTCCACCCACTCGGCTTCCAGCCGGCGAACGCCGGAGGCGCCGTTGACCAATCCGTCCCAGGTGGACGCGACGTCACCGCCAAGCGGTGTCGTCGCGCCCAGCCCGGTGATCACGACATCCGTTGTCATGCGTTCTTGGTGATGTAGTCAACCGCATCACCGACGGTCTTGAGGTTGGCCAGCTGGTCGTCCGGGATCTTGACCCCGAACTTGTCCTCCGCCTGCACGGCGATCTCCACCATAGACAGCGAGTCGATGTCCAGGTCGTCGACGAAGGACTTGTCGACGGTCACGTCGGCGGCGTCGACACCGGCGACCTCCTCGACGATGGCGGCGAGACCGGTGGTGATTTCCTCGTTCGACACTGGTAGTTCCTTCCTGGTTCTTGCGTTCCGCACCGCGGCTCGGTGGACCCGCGGCAGCTTTCGGGTGGGCTCAGGGGCAGATTGCGACCTGGGCCGAGTAGCACAGCCCGGCGCCGAAGCCCACGAGCAGCATCACGGCACCGCTGGGGATCTCCCCCGCCGCCCGCATGTGGTCGATGGCCAGCGGGATGGACGCCGACGACGTGTTGCCGGAGTAGACGATGTCACGCGCGAGCACTAGGTCGTCACGGGCACCCTGGGACTGCAGCTTCTTGGCAATGGCCTCTACGATCCGCAGGTTCGCCTGGTGCGGCACCAGTACGTCCACATCGGACATCTGGAGACCGGCCGCCTCGACCGCGCGAACTGCCACCGGGGCGATCTGCGTGGTCGCCCACCGGAAGACCGACTGGCCCTCCTGGTAGATGTATTTCCCGTCGCGCAGGTAGATGGTGTCCGCCAGGTCGCCGGCGCTGCCCAGCACGCCAGGGCCGAGCTCCGGCTCCTCGGCCGGACCGACCAACACGGCACCGGCGCCGTCGGCGAAGATGATGCAGTTCCCGCGGTCCTCCCAGTCCAGCCATTCCTGGAACCGTTCGGAGCCGATCACCAGCACGTTGCGGGCCGAACCGGCGCGCACCGCGTCCGAGGCGGTGGACAGCGCGTAGACGAACCCGGCGCAGGCGGCGTTGAGGTCGTAGGCGCTCTTGGCCTTGATGCCGATCTGATCGGCGACCTGGGCCGCGGCGTTCGGGATGCCGCCCGGCATGGTGCAGGTGGCGACCATCACCTGGTCCACATCGGACGGTGTCAGGCCCGCGTCGGCGACCGCCTTCGCGCCGGCCTCGACGGCCATGCTGACCACCGTCTGGTCGGCGTCGCCGAGCCGGCGGTGGATGATGCCGACGCGCTGCCGGATCCACTCGTCGTTGGTGTCGACGATCTTGGCCAAGTCGTCGTTGGTGACGATCCGGTTGCCCTGCGCGCTGCCGAAGCCGAGCAGCTTGGTGCCGGCCGAGATGGGGTTCTGGGCAATGCGGGGTCGCGTCACGCGTCGCTCCTGAGCAGGTCGGCGACCTTGTCCAGGTCGGCAGGGGTCTTCAGAGCGACGGTTTTGACGCCCTTGAGCTCGCGGCGAACCAGGCCGCTGAGAGTGCCGGCGGGCGGGAACTCCACGACCGCCTCGACACCGTGTTCGGCCAGTGCCGCCATGCAGGTGTCCCAGCGCACCGGGCTGGTGACCTGGGAGACGAGCCGCTGCACGATCTCGGCGGCGTCCGTGACGACCGCACCGTCGGCGTTGGACAGCAGCGGCAGGGCGGCGTCGGTCACGGTCACCTTCTCCGCGTGCTGGGCCAGGCTTTCCCGAGCGGGCGCCATGAAGCGGGTGTGGAAGGCACCGGCCACCGGCAGCGGGCGCACCCGGGCACCGACTGGCGGTTCGGCGGCGAGCTGTTCGAGCGCGGGCACCCGCCCGGCGGCCACGATCTGGCCGGCGCCGTTGCGGTTGGCCGGGTCCAGGCCGAGCTGTTCGAGGTGGGTGACCACGTCGTCCGCCTCGCCGCCGAGCACGGCGGCCATGCCGGTTGGCTCCAGCGCGCAGGCGGCGGCCATCTCCCGGCCGCGCACGGCGGCCAGCGAAACGGCGTCGTCGAAGGCCAGGGCACCCGCGATGGCGGCGGCGGCGAGCTCACCGACGGAGTGCCCGGCGACCGGGGTGCCGTCCGGGATCGTCACCCGGCGGCGCAGTTCGTCGGCGGCGATCAGCGACAGCGCCACCACGAGTGGCTGGGTGACCGCGGTGTCCTTGATCTCGTCCGCGTCGGCGGTGGTGCCGAGGCGGTGCAGGTCGAGGCCGGTCAGCTCGGACCAGGTGCCGATGCGTTCGGTGGCACCGTCTAGTTCGAGCCACGGGTTGAGCATCCCTGGGGTCTGTGACCCCTGTCCGGGGGCTAGAAGCGCGATCACTCTTGCTACTGAACACGTCCAGGGCTGATCGACGTGATGACGGAATTGACGAAGTCCGGACCGCAATGTTGTGGAGTGTCTACAAGCGAGCGGGTGACCAGACGCTGCCCGGTCCCGAATCGTTGTCGGCCGTGCCCGGTTGGTGGCTGAGCCGTGAACATCGGTAAATGCTTGCTACGGCGGGTGATCGGTGCGGTCACCACAGGCCGCGGGACTTGGCGAGCCGACCCACCGCGAGGCCGACCCGGAGGACGTGGGCGTCGCGGGCGTTGGACGGCGTGTGGCCGGTGAGTTCCGCCACTCTGCGCAGCCGGTATCGCACGGTGTTCGGGTGCACGTAGAGCTGCCGCGCGCAGTTCTCCAGCACACCGCCGACCTCCAGGTAGGTGTCGACGGTTTCCATCAGCGCGCCGCCGGCGTCCACCAGCGGCAGCACGATCCGCTCGACCAGCTGCCGTTCGGCCTCCGGGTCGCCGGCCAGCGCACGTTCCGGCAGCAGGTCGCCGGAGGGCACCGGGCGCGGCGCGGTCGGCCACGCCACCACGGCCCGCAGCGCGGACATCGCATCGCCGGCCGACCGGTGCGCCTCGGCGAGGCTCGGCACGGTCGGCCCGACCACGACGGGGCCTTCGTCGAAAGCTTCGGACAGCCGCTTGGCCGCCTCATCGTTGGTGCGTGCGTCGCCCGGCCCGCCGAAGACCACCACGAGCCGGGTGCCCTGCACGCCGAGCAGCACCGGGCAGCCGAGCCGCGCCGCCCGGCTGCGCACCTGGTAGATGATGGTCGGCGGGTCGTCCGACGGTGCGTTGCCGACCAGCGCGGTCGCCTCCGACGACGGCTCCCAGCCGAGCGCGGCGGCGCGGGAGAGCAGCGACTCCTCGGCGTCGCCGCGAACGATGCCGTCGACGACGAGCGCTTCCAGCCGCGCGTCCCACGCACCGCGGGCCTCAGCCGCAGCGGCGTACGAGGTGGCTGCCGCGAACGAGATCTCCCGCGTGTAGCGCAGGATCGATTCGGTCAGGAGGGTGCGGTCGGGCACCTCGGCCGCCAGTTCGGGCAGCTGCCGCTCGAACACGTCGATGGCGACCCGGACCAGCTCCAGGGTCTGCCGCAGGCTGACCCACCTGGACAGGTCCCGGGGCGCGGTGCGGAACGCTTCGGCGGTCAGCCGGATCGCCTCGGTCGGGTCCTGCAGCCACGCAACGAAGTTGTTGGCCCCGGTCTGGGTGACCAGCAGCACGCTCGCCCGCTGGTCGGCGGGCAGCCGCCGGAACCACGGGAGGCGCTGTTCCATCTCGCTGACGCTGGCGCTGGCCAGCCCGCCGGTGCCCCGTTCCAGTCGACGAAGGGTGGCCGCGGAGACCTGCCGCTGCGTACCGGTATCCCGCTCACCTGCGCGTTCGGTACTCATGCCCTCAGAATCGCACGCCGCCGATCAGCCCCGGCGGGCAGCAGCCGTCCCGTGCGGGCGGGCTCACAGCGCACCGGAACTCCAGCGGGTCGGCAGATCGACGATCATCACATTGACATGATCGTCACTGCGGTTGATTTGAGCCTTTTTCATCGTGGCGGATCCGCAGCCGCGACGCTGGCAGCCCCGCGGTAAGGGGCTGCCGCAAGCGGCGTAGCCGCCTTGGCACCCCTGTCCCTGCGGCGCAGCCGCAAAGGGGCCGACCGGCACCAGCCCGTCCGGCAGCAGGCTGGGGTGACCGATCCGGCCAGTGTGCATCACCTGTGCGACAAGGTCTCGAAGTGCAGTGCTCATTCGGCGCCGTGGTGGCTGATCTTGACGTGATCGTGCTCGGGAAGCGACGCGTTGGCGAGGAAAGCGGTGGTGGTGGCCATGTCCTCGCTCAGATACCCAAACGAGGGAAAGAACCGCTCTTTCGGGGAGCCTGTCGCGGTTGCCGTTAATCCATTCGCCCGAAACGATCTCCGGCGCACGCGAATTCGCTTTTGTTTTGTCGAGGAGGAAAAGTGAGAGCCCTCCAACAGGGACTGGCCGGGGCCCGGGCCGCGATCGAGACGTTCGTCCCGAAACTGGCCATATTCCTCGTCGCCGGGCTCGGCGGCGGTCTGATCCGGCCGATGCGGCAGCGCTGGAGCCGGTGGCTGAACAACGCCCAGGCCCTTTTCGCCGCCGACTCCAAGGGCAGCAAGAACGGCGCGAAGCCCGAGACCGGCGACGCCGGTGTGGGCGGTCACGCGTGATCGCGTGTCGTACCGACTAGTGGTTGGGACTCACCCCGTGGGTGGGTCCCGCCCCTTTTTTCACGCACTTGGCCGTGGTCGCGCGCGTGCGATCACGCCACCATGAGTGAACGGATCAAGCCGGGAGAGTGATCAGAAGTGGCCTTGCCTCTCGTCTGGCTAGCGGACGTGTTGCGCGCGGCCGGGTTGACCGTGGTCGAGACCGACGGTTGGCGGGACCGGACCGCGACGTCGGGGCCGCAGCCCGCACCGGTAGGCGTGCTGGAGCACCACACCGCGACCCCAGCGTCCTACGAGAACCCCGCGCCGAGCGTGCGGTTGTGCATCGACGGCCGACCCGACCTGGCGGGACCGCTGTGCCACGCGGTGATCGCCTTCGACGGCGTCGTGCACATGATCGCCGCCGGGCGGGCCAACCACGCCGGGAAAGCGAAGGCCTCCGGGCCGAACCCGGAGGGCGACGGGAACACCCTTTACGTCGGGTTCGAATGGGACTACCAGGGCGTGAACCAGGGGCCCAGCCCGGAGCAGTACCGGGCGGCGCTGAAGGCGACCACCGCGGTGCTCAACCACCTCGGGCGCCCGATGGACGCCGCGCGGGGCCACAAGGAGACCAGCGTCACCGGCAAGATCGACCCCGGTCACGTGGACATGGACCGGTTCCGCGCCGAACTCGGGAAGAAGGACCAGGAGGACGTGATGACTCCGGAGCAGGACGCGATTCTGCGGCGCCTGGAAAACGAACTGCTCGGCCCCCGCGGGCCGGAGGGCGAGATCCAGGGCTGGCAGACCGAGGTCGGCCCGCGCACGATCGTCGCGATGCTCGTCGACCTGGTCAACGAGGTGGTGGCGAAGCAGCAGCCGGCCGGTCCCGCGCCAGGGCCGGGCCCCAACGCGGACGCGATCAAGGCGGCGTTCCAGGCCCTGTCGGCGGACCAGGCAGCGCCGCTGCTGGCGGAGCTGGTCCGCATCCAGCAAGCCCGCCAGATCACCCCCGAGCAGTACGCCCAACGCCCCCAGTCGTAGGAGCCAGCGCCGCTTCAGAAGACCCGTGAGTGGTTAGCTGTTGTAGGGGCCGTTTTGGAAGTGGTCGTCCGGGCTGTGGCAGGGCGGGCTTTTGTTTTTGAAGCGGCCTTAGCCGCTTAGTCCGCCTAGTCATACACAAGCCGGGGATCCCGGAGTCAGGCCGCGTCTGGGTTCCGTTACCCGCATCGCTACGCAGAACGAGTTTGGAAGCACCCGCTATAGCGCTCAACGCACTCGCGGGTCTCGAGCAGCTGAAACGGTGCTGTACCAAGAAGTTTCGGGCCTCGGCATCGCTAGTTCGGCCGAGGCTCCGGGCGTCAGCGATCCCTGGCGGTGCGGCGCTGGGCCCGTTGGTCGCGCCGGTTCTGGAGGCGCTTGACCAGGGCCGGTTGCTGCTGCAGCGCTTCGGGTTCGTCCAGCAGGCGGTTCAGCCGCTGGTAGTAGCGGTTCGGGGAGAAGCCGAAGCGCTCCTGGATGACCCGTTCCTTGTTGCCTTGGTAATGCCAGTGCTCCAGCTCGAAAGCGAGGATGGCGCGGTCGGTGTCGTTCATCCGGCGTGCCTCCCTCTGGCGGTGCTGCCGAGCGAGTCTACCGACAGGGGCACGCGTGTTCGATCGGCCATCCCGGTCTGTTGCGCGCGAATTCCGTTGTCACTCACGGCGAACGGGCAGCGACGGCGCGTCGCAGGTGGATCAGGTGGCGGAACAGCGCAAGCCCCGCCAGCAACATCAAGAGCACCCAGGACGAGCGGCGCAGCTGGGGCTCGGTGCGCAGCAGTTGAAGCGACTCGGCCAGCAGGGCCGGATACCGCCGCCGGGATCACGCGGGCCCGGGCGCAACCGGATTTCCGGGTGAGCCTGGGCGGATCGAGCTGTGATCCAAACCACATGTCGACCTTGGAACAGATCCACTGGCACACGATGTTGAGCTGATCGAACGAAGTCGTGCGCTCCGGGGCTCGGTGAAAATCCGAACCGGCGGTGAAAGTCCGCGAACCAGCGCCTCCACCGCGGAGGTGTCGGCCGATCCGGTGAAATTCCGGAACCGACGGTGAAAGTCCGGATGAGAGGCAGCGCACGGGCGGCCGCGGTCGGCCATCGGCGTACCACGTCGGCGGTCGTCAACGTCGGCTACCCGCGTGTACCCCCGGTGCGATCGCAGCCGGTGGGAGGAGCGGGCGTGCAGGCAATCGCGGAATGGGTGCTCGGCAACGGAGTCACCGTGCTGGGCCAGAAGATCTCCTGGGCCGAACTGGTCGGGCAGCTGTGCGCGCTCGCCGTGGTCTTCCTCGCGCAACGCAGAACCCTGGCTACCTGGCCGGTGCAGGTGTCCGCAACGGTGCTGCTCTTCGCCGTCTACGCCTCCGCTCACCTGGGCGGGCTGGCCATCCGGCAGGTGATGATCATGCTGATCTCCGGCTACGGCTGGTGGGCCTGGACCCGGCGCAGCGATCCGGTCTACGGCGTGGTGGTGCGCAAGGCCCGCGGCCTGGAACGGCTCGTGCTGATCGCTGCGCTGGCGCTCGGCACCGCCGCGTTCGCGCTACTGCTGTCCGCGCTGGACGCCTCATGGGCCCCGTGGCCGGACGCCTACATCTTCATCGGCACCCTGGTCGCGTTCTGGGCGCAGGGCCGCGGACTGGTCGAGTTCTGGCTGGTCTGGCTGGCCGTCGACGCGGTCGGCGTCCCGCTGCAGATCGCTTCGGGGCTGTACTTCAGCGCGGCGATCTACGTGGTCTTCGCGGCACTGGTCATCCACGGCTGGTGGAGCTGGAACCGCACGGCGCGCGCGCAGCGCACCGACAAAGCGTCCCGGTCGGCAGCTGACCCCCGAGCGGCAGGGTGAGGCGGAGGGCGCCTCGGACCGGCTGGGTCGTCCGAGGTGCCCTCCGCGCACCGACTGGTCAGGCCACGCCGGGGTCCGAGGTCTGCGGGCCGGCGGCCTGGACGTCGTCCAGGCGGTAGCGGCGGGTCGCCTCGACCACCTTGGCCTTGTCCACCTGGCCGGTGCGGGCCAGCGCGGCCAGCGTCGCGACCACCGTGGACTCCGCGTCGACCAGGAACACCCGCCGCGCGGCCGGTCGGGTGTCGGAGAACCCGAACCCGTCGGCGCCGAGGCTGATCATGTCGCCGGGCACCCACGGCCGGATCAGGTCCGGTACCGCGCGCATCCAGTCGCTGACCGCGACCACCGGGCCGTCGGCCTGCGACAACACCCGAGTCACGTGCGGCACCTGCGGCTCGGCCTCCGGGTGCAGCAGGTTGTGCCGATCGGCAGCCTCCGCTTCGCGCCGCAGCTGCGACCAGGACGTCGCCGACCACACATCGGCCTGTACGCCCCACTCCTCGGCCAGCATCTGCTGAGCCTTCAAGGCCAGCGGCATGATCACGCCCGAGGAGAGGATCTGCGCTCGCGGCCCGGAACCGCCCGGCGCGGCCCGGTACCGGTACAGGCCGCGCAGCAATCCGTCGACGTCCAGGTCCTCCGGTTCGGCCGGCTGCTGGTACGGCTCGTTGTAGACGGTCAGGTAGTAGAAGACGTTCTCGGCGTCCTCGCCGAACATCCGCCGCAGGCCGTCCTTGACGATGTGCGCCACCTCGAACGCCCACGCCGGATCGTAGGCGACCACCGCCGGGTTCGTCGCGGCGAGCAGCTGCGAGTGGCCGTCCGCGTGCTGCAGGCCCTCACCGGTCAGCGTGGTCCGCCCGGCGGTCGCGCCGAGCACGAACCCGCGGGCCATCTGGTCCGCCGCCGCCCAGAAGCTGTCGCCGGTGCGCTGGAAGCCGAACATCGAGTAGAAGATGTAGACGGGGATCATCGGCTCGCCGTGCGTGGCGTAGCTGGTGCCCGCCGCGGTGAACGACGAGGTCGACCCGGCCTCGTTGATGCCCTCGTGCAGGATCTGGCCCTGCTCGCTCTCCCGGTAGGCCAGCATCAGCTGGTAGTCCACCGGCGTGTAGAGCTGGCCGAGCGGGTTGTAGATCTTCTGCGACGGGAACATCGAGTCCATGCCGAACGTGCGGGCTTCGTCCGGGATGATCGGCACGATCCGCGGCCCGATCTCGCGGTCCTTGGCGAGGTCCTTGATCAGTCGGACGAACGCCATCGTGGTGGCGACCTCCTGCTTGCCGGAGCCGCGCCGGATCACCTCGTAGACCTTGTCGCCGGGCAGCACCAGCGGCTTCGCCTTCGCCCGCCGCTCCGGCAGGTAGCCGCCCAGCTGGCGGCGCCGTTCGTGCAGGTACCGGATCTCCGGCGAATCCTGCCCGGGGTGGTAGTACGGCGGCAGGTAGGGGTCGAGCTCCTGGTCGCTGATCGGGATCCGCAGGCTGTCCCGGAACAGCTTCAGGTCGTCCAGGGTCAGCTTCTTCATCTGGTGGGTGGCGTTGCGGCCCTCGAAGTGCGGCCCGAGGCCGTAGCCCTTGATCGTCTTGGCGAGGATGACGGTCGGCTGGCCGTGATGCTCGGTGGCCGCCTTGTAGGCCGCGTAGACCTTACGGTAGTCGTGGCCGCCGCGGCGCAGGCCCCAGATCTGGTCATCGGTGAGGTGCTTGACCATCTCCTTGGTGCGCGGGTCGCGGCCGAAGAAGTGCTCCCGGACGAAGGCCCCGTCGTTGGCCTTGTAGGTCTGGTAGTCGCCGTCCGGGGTGGTGTTCATCAGGTTCACCAGGGCGCCGTCGCGGTCGGCGTGCAGCAGCGCGTCCCACTCGCGGCCCCAGATCACCTTGATCACGTTCCAGCCGGCGCCGCGGAAGAACGACTCCAGCTCCTGGATGATCTTGCCGTTGCCGCGGACCGGTCCGTCGAGCTGCTGCAGGTTGCAGTTGATCACGAAGGTGAGGTTGTCCAGCCCGTCGTTGGCCGCGACCTGCAGCAGCCCGCGCGACTCGGGTTCGTTCATCTCACCGTCGCCGAGGAACGCCCACACGCGCTGCTGGCTGGTGTCCTTGATGCCGCGATCGTGCAGGTAGCGGTTGAATCGCGCCTGGAAGATCGCGTTCATCGGCCCCAGCCCCATTGAGACCGTGGGGAACTCCCAGAAGGCCGGCATCAGCCGCGGGTGCGGGTAGGACGGCAGACCGCCGCCCGGACCGGCGTGCGAGTACTCCTGGCGGAACCCGTCGAGCTGGTCGGCGGACAGCCGGCCCTCCAGGAACGCGCGGGCGTAGATGCCGGGGGAGGCGTGGCCCTGGATGTAGAGGTGGTCACCGCCGCCCGGGTGGTCCTTGCCGCGGAAGAACCAGTTGAAGCCGACCTCGTAGAGGCTGGCGGAGGACGCGAAGGACGAGATGTGGCCGCCGACGCCGATGCCTGGTCGCTGCGCGCGGTGCACCATCATCGCCGCATTCCACCGCATCCAGGCGCGGTAGCGGCGTTCGGTCTCCTCGTCGCCGGGGAACCACGGCTCCTTCTCGGTGGGGATGGAGTTGACGTAGTCCGTGCTGGTCAGCGACGGGACACCGACGCCGCTCTCGCGGGCGCGCTGGAGCAGCCGCAGCATCAGGTACCGGGCGCGCTGCTGCCCGTTGGCCGACAGCACCGAGTCGAAGGACTGCAACCACTCCTCGGTCTCCTGCGGATCGATGTCCGGCAAGTGGGAGGCGAGACCGTCCCGGATGACCCGCACCCGTTGGGCGGGGACGGCGGCGTCGTCGTTGTTGAGCGGGGACAAAGGAACTCCTCGACTACGTCGTGGACGTGGCAGGGTGGTGTCTGACAGTGATGTCCGACACTCTCATGGTCCCCCATTCTGGCCACTGGTGCGTACACCGGCGGCGGGAGGATCCGGCACCAGGCTGTTGGTCCGTTGCTCGTCGGTCTACAGTCGAATCTCAACACATTTGCTACGGCGTGTCGTGCCGTCAGCAGTTGCGCGGGTAGCGGTTGGCAGTGTTCGCTATCCACCAAATCTGGAAGATGTGCGGCGTCGGACGGTCGCCGCACCTGTGCATTGGAGGAGTGAGCAAACCGTGGTCGCCGCGGGAGACGCCGGTAAAGGCGAAGCCGACGTCGCCGAGAGGCTCGACATCGAGCCCGAGATAGTTGTCCAGGAGCTCGGCTGGGACGAGGACGTCGATGATGACGTCCGTGCCGCGATCGAGGAGCGCTGCGGAAGCGAGCTGCTCGACGAAGATGCCGACGAAGTGGTCGATGTCGTGCTGCTTTGGTGGCGCGAAGATGACGGCGACCTGACGGACACGCTTCTCGATGCCATGACGCCACTGTCCGACGATGGGGTCATCTGGGTGCTGACCCCGAAGACCGGCCGGGAGGGCTACGTCGAGCCGGCCGACATCGCAGAGGCGGCATCGACGGCGAACCTCGCCCAAACGGCGAACGTCAGCCTCGGCGAGGGCTGGATGGGCACCAGGTTGGCCTACCGCAGGGCGAAAGCCCGGCGCTGATCGGCCACCGCCAGTCGCTGCGCGCAGCGTTCCACCCCGTGGGCACCGATGCTCGCCATCGGTATGCTCGCCATCGGTGCCCACGGCGGTCGGGTCGGTGTAGGTTCGGCGTTGACAAGGTCACGTCGATCAGGAGGATGCACTCATGACGGTAGAGGTCGGTGCGCAGGCGCCGGACTTCACGCTGCCGGACTTCAACAAGGAGAAGGTCTCGCTGGCCGACTTCTGCGGTAAGAAGAACGTGCTGCTGGTCTTCTACCCGTTCGCGTTCAGCGGCATCTGCCAGGGCGAGCTGTGCCAGGTCCGGGACGACCTCGGCGAGTTCCAGAACGACAAGGTTCAGGTCCTCGGCGTCTCGGTCGACTCCCCGTTCGCGCTCAAGGCCTGGGCGGAGAAGGAGGGCTACACCTTCCCGCTGCTGTCGGACTTCTGGCCGCACGGCGAGATCGCGAAGGCCTACGGCGTGTTCAACGAGGCGGCCGGGATGGCCAACCGCGGCACGTTCCTGATCGACACCGAGGGCACGGTCCGCTTCGCCGAGGTGAACCAGCCGGGTGAGGCCCGCGACCAGGACGTCTGGAAGAAGGCGCTGGCCGAACTCGTGGAGTGACGAACGCCTGCAATCGGCGTGGTGGCCGACCGGGTGCCGGGAGCGGCGCACAACACCGGTAGGGTGTCCCAGGTGATCCGATCGGATGAAGCGGACGGCCACCAACAGGGCGCATAGCTCAGCGGAAGAGCACTTGCCTTACAAGCAAGGGGTCGCTGGTTCGAACCCAGCTGTGCCCACCTCTGTGACAGGCCCTGTGATCTACTGAAACAGCAGGTCACAGGGTCTTCGTAGTTCCACTTGTTGATCTTGAAGATGATCCATTGCGGTCTGGAATCCAGTATTCGACCGCGATGGGAGGATTCGTTCGGGGCAGGTGTCTGCGTTGGCGTGCAGCCGACGAAGATACGCCGTCCGATCGGCTTCACCTGTGGTTTGCTGCCAGGTTTTACGGGGCCGGCGGGGGTGAGTGGCTCGACGAACTTGACGTCGATCTGGACCCGGTGTCCTGGGCGCTGCTTCTCATAGCGCTTCCGTCGGCGGTCGTGTGGTTGCGGTGGTTGGAGTTGGCGATGGTGAACTGCCGCAGTGGCATGAAGTGGGCTTCGATCGGCACCGCCGCCAGCATTCGTGGTCGCCGGTGCTGCCGGATGTGGCAGGTGAGGGCGCGGGCTCGGGTAGAGCCGATGCCGAACTTTCGACGGAGCGTGTCGGCTGAGATCGGACGTTGATACAGGATCCAGTGTTCGGCTTCGAGTCGGTACGCCTCCTTGCGGAGCGGATCCTTACCGTGCGGCGTCTCCGGACAGCGCCCGTACTGTTCGTGCTGTGACCAGCCACGTTGTCCACCACCATGCGCAGCGATGGTACATCCTCAGCCTCCTCTGGATCTTCCAGTGACGGGCTGGCCTCGGCACCTCAAAGTGGAACAAGGTGGAACACCGGCTGTTCTCCCACATCACCATGAACTGGCGCGGCAGGCCCCTGGCCAGCCATGAAGTGATCGTGCAGACCATCGCCGCGACCACCACCCGCACCGGCCTGAGCGTGCGCGCCGAACTGGACACCGGCTCCTACCCGACCGGTGTCACGGTCAGCAACGCCGCGCTGGCCGTCCTTCCGATCACCCGCCACGGCTTCCACGGCGACTGGAACTACACCCTGCACCCCGAAACCGGCGGCTACACAAGCGAACCCGACCCACCCCCGCATCCACTCTGGCGGACACGGCCACCCTGTCCCGGCCCACACTCACCGGCATGTCCCACTCCGAGTTGAACACCCTGACCACAGCACTGGACACCCTGCGGCAAGCACGCGCGGACGCCCACCACCGCGCACACCAGCAACACCGTGCAGAGCAAGGACTCCGCCCGCACGCACCCCGCTCAGGAAGGCCACCACGCCTGACATTCCCGGACCAGGTCCTGGCCACCATCCTCCACATGCGACTGTCCCTCCCCCCGGGACACCCTGGCCGAGCTGTTCACCTGCAGCCGCAGCGCAATCCACCGCACGATCGAACAGACCCGGCAACTCCTCGACCATCACGGCACCACGATCGAGCCAGCCACCCTACCCATCCCCATGACCGACCGACATCGGCCTGACCGCCCCCGAGCCCACCCTCGACGACTGGATGGCCACCGCCGACTGCGCAGGCCTGGTCCTCCTCGCCCGCCAGCCCACGACGGCGGGATCCACCGCCGAACCCGCCCGCGCACGTGGCCACGGAGCAGCGACGCGCCGAACGGGCCTGAAAATCGGCTCGTAGCACCACTCCTGGCCAGGGGCCTGAAGTCATCGTGAAGAAGGTATGAACCCAAGTTGGGCATGCTTCGTTACGAAGGTATGGGAAGCCGATACTTGGGAGTGCGGACATGATGGCAAACGATCACGGCACGGTACTCGCCACCATGACCTTCAACCTGGTAGCCCCGGCGGGAGTGATCGCGCCGGTCGGTGTGGAACTCCGGTACGACAGCCGCAACCCGTACGAGATCGCCATGAAGCTCAACGTGGGCACGGACGGTCAGGTGGACTGGGTGATCGCCCGCGGCCGGCTGGCCGACGGGCTGATCGCCGAGGCAGGCGAAGGCGACGTGCGCATCCGCCCTCGACTGGACGATCCGACGTTGGTCGTGATCGAGTTGAGCTCGCCGTCGGGGCAGGCCTCCTTCGAGGTGAACGCCGATCAGCTTGCGGACTTCGTGAACGACACCTACGACGTGGTCGAACCCGATGACGAACACCGGTGGATGAACATCGACGAGACGCTGAGCCAGCTGCTCTCGCACAACCTGTAAGAGCCTGGTTCTCCCGAAGCGCCGCACGCCAGGCGGCCAGCCGCGGGACCTGACGGCACCTCGTCCGCCGGGCCGGGCTCGGAGCCTGGCCGCCGCCAGGCCGTGCAGCTAGCGGGTACAGCGACTGAGCAGGCCTGCTGATTCAGCCCGCCGGGAACGGACGGAACCCTGCCCATCACGCTCACCGTAACTGCGTTCGCAGCGACTGCCACTGAGGGGTGGGGCCCTGGGTGGCAGTTCGGAGAATGTCTTCCAAGGAAACAGTAAGGCTCTTGGCCTGGCGGCTCAGGTACAGGCACACCGTGCGGAGCCGGAACTCGTCGTCGCGGTCGCACAGGACGTAGCCGTGTCGCAGATAGAGATCCCACAAGTCGGTGAACGCATCGATCAATGCGGGTTCGTGCCGCCGCTCAGGAGTGTGGTCGGGGTCGTTCGCGTGGACTTCCGCGAAGAAGGATCGGCGAAAGTCCGGCTGGCGGGTAGGGCCCCAGCGGTGACCCAGGGGATCCAGCTCGGCGACGTCAAGACACAGCCCGAGCGCTACGCGCTGCTGTTCGTCTATCTGGGCAGGGCGAGACGTTCGTCGCCAGTGCTGCAGCAGCCGATCCACATTTCGGTCGTGGGGTGAGGGCGGTGTCGTGGTCGTAAATCCGGCGGCTGCCATCAGCGCACGGTAATGCTCGGCGGAAGGAAGGACACCAGGTTCCAGTACCCGGGTTCGGCCGCAAGATCGAGTCCGATGCGTAGGTCGGCCGCGGATCTCAGCCATTTGGCATTGGCACCGTCGAACACCTGAAGGGGTCTGTCCGGCTCGGAGGAGAGCTCGCGCGTCCACTGCTCAACGATGAGTTTCCGTTGGGGCAGCCAGTCGTCGAGAAAACGGTATAGCGGACTCAAAGGGTTGCACGACTGACCGGCCGCACCGACGGGGCTGCCCAGGGTTTGGTTGACACCTGATGTGTGAGGCTTCGGTCTCGCTTGGAAGGATGCCACCGTGCCCAAGCCCTATCCCCGTGAGTTTCGTGATGACGTCGTGGCGGTTGCCCGTCGTGGCGAGGCTCCGTTGAAGCAGGTCGCGAAGGATTTCGGGATCTCCGAGTCCTGCCTGGCCCACTGGTTGCGCGCCGCTGATGTCGAGAACGGCGCGCGGCCCGGCGTGACGTGTGAGGAGTCCGCTGAGCTGCGGGAACTGCGTAAGCGCAACCGCCTGTTGGAGCAGGAGAACGAGGTCCTGCGTCAGGCCGCGGCCTACCTGGCGCAGGGCAACCTGCCGGGAAAATAGTCTTCTCGCTCGTCCGTGAACTGGCTGCGGCCGGTGCCCCTGTGCGGGTGCCGGTCGCGGTGACGTGCAGGGTGCTGGGCATCTCCCGGCAGGCCTACTACCAGTGGCGATCTGACCCGGTCTCACAACGAGACTTCGATGACGCTCAGCTGATCAACGCCGCACTCGACATCCATGCCGACGACCCGGCCGACGGGTACCGGTTCATCGCCGACGAACTGTCTGCCCGCGGCTTTGCCGTGTCGGAGAACCGAGTGTGGCGGATCTGCTCCATCCAACGGATCTTTTCCTTACACGCTAAGAAAAAAGCCCGTTACCGCAAGGCTGGGCCGCCGGTGCACGACGACCTCGTGTGCCGGGATTTCACCGCGAACGCGCCGAATGTGAAATGGTTGACCGATGCCGTCACCGCGTTGCGCAACGCCATCGCCCTACGCGACCCGGCGGTGTGATCGTACACTCGGACCGCGGCAGCCAGTTCCGGTCGAAGAAGTACCGGTGCCTGCTGCGCAACCATAAGCTGACCGGGTCGATGGGCAGGGTCGGGGCGTGCGGCGATAACGCCGCAATGGAATCATTCTTTTCCTTGCTGCAAAAGAACGACACACGACGCTGGCGCACCCGGGAAGAACTACGCCTGGCCATCGTCACCTGGATCGAGACAAAATACCACCGCAAACGCCGACAACGGGGCCTGGGCAAACTCACCCCGGTCGAGTTTGAGACCATCTACACCGCCGCAACAGCGGCCTGAAAACAGTCAACCCCCAGTGACAATCAAAGTCTGGGCAGACCCGTTTCGATGGTGTTGCAGCCGCTGAAGTCGCCTTCCATCTCGTAGCTCTCTTCGGGACAGCGCGAGGCATCCGCGCCGCCCGCGTGCTCAGGCATGGAGTGCTGTGACACCGCTTCTCTGATGCCTGCTGCGGTTCTCTGCGGGAGTTGCTGCGTGTCGACTTGATGCGATCGACCTCAAGCCTGGTGGCGTCCAACCCGACTAGGTTGAGGCTCTCGCTGGACCTCGACCGGGACCCCGCGATCCGGTGCCCAGCCGCCCAGCCTGAGCCCAGCCGCAAAAAGGACTTTCTGCCGTGGTCTCGTTAGCAGCACCCATATCTACGCTGAATGCCGTGGCTTTGCCTGCTGGGACTTTCAACCGGGCTCGGTGCAGTAACGCGATCTCGGGAAGCTGTGGCAGCGCAACCTCAGGCCGGATACGGCAGACACGCTTGCCGTGTGCCCACTACTGACGCGTTGGGGCGTAGGAATGGTTCCTGTGCATCACCGGATCGCCAAGGTCCAGGGTCTACGGGTGTTCTACCGGGAAGCAGGCTTCGCAGATGCTCCAGCCGTGGTGTTGCTGCACGGTTTCCCGACCAGTTCGCACATGTTCCGCCACCTCATACCTGCGTTGGCGGATCGCTATCATGTCATCGCTGCTGACCACATCGGTTTCGGTTACTCATCCATGCCTTCGACCAGCGAGTTTCCGTACACCTTCGAGTCGCTGGCCGATGTCACCGCCGCCCTTCTCGACGACCTTGGTGTCGACCGGTTCGCGATGTATGTGCAGGACTACGGGGCACCCATCGGGTGGCGCCTCGCGCTCCGCTCACCCCAACGCATCACCGCGATCATCACGCAGAACGGCAACGCCTACACCGACGGCTTCGTGCGATCCTTCTGGGACGGCCTGTTCGCCTACGCCGCGGCACCCGGACCGGATACTGAGCCACCGGTGCGTGCGGCGCTCACGCTGGCAAGCACCCGCTGGCAGTACGAGAACGGTGTCACCGACCCGACTTTGATCAGTCCGGACACCTGGACCCTTGATCAGGCTTTGCTGGACCGCCCCGGCAACGACGAAATCCAGTTGCGGCTCTTTCGTGACTACCCGAGCAACGTCGATCTCTATCCCAGGCTGCAGGAGTATTTCCGCACCTCTCAGGTGCCCGTGCTGGCCGTATGGGGCGCACGCGACGAGATCTTCGGTCCCGACGGTGCGCAAGCCTTCCAGCACGATTTGCCCCACGCCGAGATCCACCTACTGGACACGGGTCACTTCGCGTTGGAAAGCCATCTTGAGGTCATCACGGGATACATCCGCGGCTTCCTTGGCCAGGTCTTCGCTGAAGCGCCATCGGCCGCCCCACAACAACGGCAACCTGCGTCCCGACAGGAGATGCCAACCGCTTGAGCAGCCAGCCTAGCCGCAGGCCGGTGTCGAGGGTTTCCGATGCACCGATCGGGGAAGAACGCCGGGAGTGTTCGTGCCACCCCGTTGGATCCTTCGTTATCGGCAGGTGGCAGGTCATTCATGGACGACAACCAACTTGCCCTTGGCCTCGCCGGCCTCCATCACGCGATGCCCTTCGAGCACGTCCTCGAAGCCGAATACGCGCGAGGGTTTCGCCTTTAGGCGGCCCGCTGCGACTTCCTCCGCGATTGTTTGCAGCGGCACGTCAGACAGCGGGAAGCCAGGCGCGCCGAACACGAAGCTGGTCGGCGATCCGCTCTGGAAGGTCCGGGCCCTCCAGCTCAGCTCACTCCGCGCCCAGATTCTTAAGCAGGGCAAACCGCTCACGCTTGCGAGAGGTGCCTATGACGTGCACACCGGCCGTGCACACCGGCGTTGACTGCCAGATTGATCGCGGCCTGCCCGAAGGCTGACGTTGCGCCCCGGATGACCAAGGTCTGCCCCGGGGTAATTTCCAGATTCCCGAACAGACACGTCCAGGCGGTCGCGTAGGTTTCCGGGATCGCAGCCAGCTCGGCCCACGAACAGACGATCTCCGGCCATCGCTCCGACGACCTGACCTGAGAGGTGGATCCAGACTCGCAATTCTCCTGGCTCAGTGGTTGCGGTGTAGGACAAGGCTGGCAAGGCCGGTCAGACCAGCGCGCGCGGTGGGTACGCAGTTCGCGTCGTCCAGACAAGCAACGGCCGCCGCCATTTCCTCGTCCGCACGGGTACGCGCCCAGTCACGGCCCCCTGCCAATTCCACCAGCTCACAAGCTCGATCGACTCGGATCGGGTCCTCGGCTGCATACACTGCGGCCAGCTCCGCTCCCGCAGGTGTACCGGAGGCCAGCGCCGCGACGACCGGCAGTGACTTCTTTCGCCGCGCCAAATCCGATCCCACCGGCTTGCCGGTCACCTGTGGATCGCCCCAGATCCCCAACAGGTCGTCCAGCAGCTGGAACGCGATCCCGAGGTGGAGGCCGAATCGGCGAAGCAGCTCCACCCGATCGGCGTCAACACCGGCGGTGAGCGCGCCCAGGGCGCACGACGTGCCTAGCAGGGACGCCGTCTTACCTTCGACCATGCTGATGCACTCGGCCAGATCTACCTGAGCACGCTGTTCGAAGGCCACGTCGGCGAGCTGGCCAGCACACAGCTCGATCATGGATTCGTTGAGCCAGCGCCGCGCCGTCGCCGTCCACGGAAAGTCCAGATCGGACAACAGTTCATTGGCCAGCGCGACCATTGCGTCCCCAGCCACGATCGCCTGCGGGATCCCGAACACCGACCAGGCAGTCGGTCGATGCCTGCGCAGCTGGTCGGCATCCATCACGTCGTCATGCAGCAAGGAGAAGTTGTGCACCAACTCCACTGCCACCGCAGCTGACAGCGCGTCGATACCCGATCCGCCCACCGCCTCGGCCGACAGGAGTACCAGCAAAGGACGCACGGCCTTGCCCGTATCGCCATCAACCGGCGTGCCGTCGGCGTCCCACCACCCGAAGTGGTATCCGGCGATCCGGCGAAGCATGCCAGGCAGGCGGTCGACGGCCGCACGCAACTCGTCGTCCAAGATCTGCCGTCGCCACGACAGTAGGTCAGATGCCGTCATTGCGGCCCTACCTCTCAAGTGTGGGTCTGATCTGGTCATTCGTAGGACCCGGAGGGGCCAGGTGCTCCGGGTGTGGCTGTCATTTTGCTGCCGTTGGACGGCTGACGGACATTGGTCAACCGGCTGCGGGCCCAATTGCTGGAGATCTTCCCCGCGCTGTGGACCTGACCAACACGGGCCGGCCCCGGTCATGCTGCTGACCGGCTACCAGACACCGCCGCGATCCGCCGCGCCTGCGTCAAACGTGTCGAGAACTGCCTCATCCGCGACCGCATGTGCTGTCAAGCCACACCGCCCGTCACCGTGGCGGCCTGACTATCGCATCAGGTACCTCCTTCGCTGCGCGATACCATTCGGAGGAGCGATATATTTGCGCGGTTGCATGGATGAGTTCATCGTAGAATGGCACTACACCCGAAGTTGTCAACTCAGAAAATTGCCCGAGCTCCCCGACTCTCCTCGCGTACTCACGCCGGCGCTCCTCGAGCATACCAACGACACGGTCAACCGCTTTGTCGATCGGGAGCTGCCAAGCTTCACGGCCGACCAGTACGAGGTTGAAATTTTCCTCGATCTCTCTTTTTGCGGAGAAAAGGTCATTGGTCCATCCGATGTAATCAGCTACAAGATTGGCAAGGGTCGCGTCTTCTTCGGACGTTGAAACTGGAATTCCGCGCAACGCGCGCTCGACACTGAGAAAGGTCGTAACCGGGACATGGCGGCGTACCTGGATGAATCTATCCAGTGGCAGCGTGACGCCATCGCCGATAGCTTCGTACTTGATCACCATTGAATCAGCCAGGCACCGAGAAGAATCGGCAAGAACGGGCCATTCGTTTGGCGCGGTCAGAGATGTCAAACGTTCCCAAAAATCCGCAAAAATCTTAGCGGGTGATCCTTGTGATGAGGATGGGGCTCTGAACTCAACAGTGCGATGCACGCCGTCTGCAATGTTGTGCACCAGATCGACGTTGACCACTAGCCTGTCGTCAATTTTTCTGACGGAATGGCTGTCGGCCAGGTAGTAAAACAACATGAAGAGCTTTCGTGTCGCCGACCGTTCGTCATCAAGCGGCTGCAACCAGTTTATAGCAGATTCGATGTGCAGCAGCATCGATGTCATATTCCGTTCGGCCGGGGCCATTTTTCTCCTTGGCTGCCGTACTGTCATTTTTGGAAGCGCGAACCCGAACGAATGTTATGCCGGACAGTGGTCTACGGCAATTCTGCATCGGTAGCTACCAGAAAATCACTCAAAGCCCGCAACGGAAATCTAGGCAGACGATGAGGGCTTTGCCCGGAGACCAAGTGGAGATTCGGAAAATTATGCGCAAGCTTGTCGAGTGCGATGGAAAGCTCCAGCCGGGCGAGTGCGGCGCCCACGCAATGGTGCGGACCACCACCGAAGGCTAGGTGAGACCGAGCGTTCGACCGGTCGATCAAGAATTTATTGGGATCGGGGAAGACCTCTTTGTCGCGGCTTCCCGCGCCGAACGCCAAGAATATTCGAGACCCCTTAGGGATGGGAGTTCCAGATATTTCGCAATCGGCTTTCGCGGTCCGAAAAAAACCGCTGATCGGGCCATCGAACCGTAGCCCTTCCTCAACCAAATCTGGCGACTTCACAGAACCCTCAACCAGCGCACGCCAGCCATCTGGCGTAGTAAGCAGCCTATATGTGATAGATGCGAGAGCCTGTGCGGTTGACTCATGTCCCGCGGAAATAAGCGTTGGAATCTGCGCCACCACTTCATCCGCCGTCATCTTATTCCCGCGGATATCGCTGTGCAGCATGTTGCTGATGAGATCTTCGCGCGGATGCTTCAATCGGTCGGCCACTATACTGCGGCTCATAGCGACAAAGTCGCGCAACCCCTTGAGGCATCTCTGTTGCACCTCGGCCGGGGGAGTCTCCCGGGGAAGTAGTACCGCAATACGCAGTTCTGTCCATTCTCGGCAGGAATCATGGTATTCTTCCGGAACGCCGAGAACGGACAAGATCGCGGACAGTGGAAAGGGATACGCAAACTCTGAAATAAAGCTGAAGGTTGACCTGCGGCTCATGCTCTCAATTAAGGAGTCGGCGACCCGGATGATCTGGGGCTCGTAGGAGTTGAGCATACGCGCGGTGAAGCCGCGGCCCGCCACGGCGCGGATTCTGGCGTGCTCGGGACCATCGATGGACCCCATAGGAGGCGCGTTGCCACGCCAGGTCTCCAAGGCGTGAAGCAATTCGGGAGACAGTGTTTTGGGCGGGCGAGGGTTGTGATCACGACACGAGAAGAGAGTGCTATCCCGAAGTACCCGCTCAATGTCCGAATGCCTGGTGACACACCACGCTTCAAGGCGATCGGAATAGAACACCGGGTGCGTCTCTTGAGCGGACAAGAGATAAGGATAAGGATCCTCCCGGTGAGTAGAAAAGGGATCGAAATCGACAGATTTAAGCACCCGTAGCCCCTTATTGATCAAATCGCTACTAGCATCGCGTTCTATCGTCAGAGTTGCCCCAATGCATCATCTCTTTCCGTGTCAAATGCGAACTTTGAGAAATCGTGGAGGCCAGTGGAGGCGAACGCGTGAGTGTGTGACGGATAATGGTTCAGAAGCGGCCGAGGACCTGCCATGAGCGGAGAGCCAGCCCATGTTCCTCGATCGTTCTGATTACCGATGAGAAAATTTGCCGCGTTGCGCAGCACTTGGTCTGGTGTTTCTTTCGATCTGGCAAGCACGGAGAGCGCAAGGCCAGTCGCGGCGGCAGACGAACTGGAATCGTGATCAAAGGCAGGCCATCCCCCGTCGGCCCGCTGTTGGCTGATCAGGCCTTGGGCCGCGCGACGACTGGTCTTGTGGTCGATGCCGACAGCAGCGCTAATCTCCCGCACCGCATAGCTTTGCGTCGGATACCAATGAGCGGTCCACCCGGCTTCTTCGTACTGCCTAACCAGCCATCGCACAGCCCGCGAAGTATCGAGAGAGGTCATGGAGTGGGTGGTCGCCGCAGAAACAACGTGAGCTGTCACGTCAGGAGACGGAACATCGTCAGCGGACTGCCATGTCATCCACAATCCGTCATCACGTTGAACGCGACGTAAGTAGTCCACAGCGCGGCTTGTTGCTCGGCGCCCCGCTGCGGTTCCCGCTAGCGCCAGGAGCGCGGCACCAGTTGTATCGTTATCTGATTCAAGGCCCCTTTTGCACGCCCACCCGCCATCATCGGACTGAGTTCGTTCAACGAAGCTCAACGCGGCGCCCAAGGATTTTTCATCGAATAGTCGGTACCCGCGCAGCGAGCGAACCATGAGCGCGGTATCCCAGATATCAAATGGAGGATATCGCCAGGTTCCGTCGGCGCATTGGTTTTCAAGTAAATTTGTAAGGCAATTCCGTGCCGCCTCGTGCTCGTTCGCAGTGAGCAGCGCTATGCATGCAAGGGCGGATACCGAGGGCATGAGACAAAATCCGCCATCAGTCCGTTGTTCAGCGACAAGATTGGTCACTGCATTTCTGGGGATCGAATTTCCCAGGCTGGCGTCAGCAATAATCTCCGCTGCTGCCAACAGGGTCCTCTGCCATTGCTTTACCTTTTTTCCCCGAAGGGCTCTGACGATGTCGAGGAGGTGCGCCGCATCCGAAGACGGGCAATTTTCGATTACGGAGATCGATTCGACCAGCAGAACGCGTCCCGACCATGTTCGGTTAGTGCTCGACAGGTTGGGAGCTGGCTTCTTTTCTGCACCAAGCGCCAGCGCGCGCAGCCATTCCTCTAGCGCTGTCACAACGGGGTCGTGGCACTGCGGCACCGCGTTCATGAGCCATTGCCGTGCGCGCTCGACCGCTATGGACGCTCCACTCCTTGTTTTTGCCAAGCACAGAGAGACGATAGCGGTATCGAATATTCTGGGATCAGGCGGAGTCTCCCAATACCCATCTCGGTGCTGAGTGCTGCAGGCAAATCGCGCAGCAGCCTGAAGTGACCGTTTCGTTTCTTCCTTCAAATCGGGAGCGAACCGGTTTGCGTCTCGGAATGAACCGTTCGACACTGAGGTGATCTCAGTAAGGTATTCTGCCAAACTCGATGTTCCCCGTGAACTGGTGGTCTTCCTCAGCAAGCTGCTAGGCGGTGAACGCCGCCGGAAAGGGACCCGCAAGGGCCGCCGGGCGTTGACCACGTTCTGGCAGGCTGTGCTGGTCCTGCGGTGGTTCCGCGACCGCACCGACACCACCACACTGGCCCGCGATCACGGTGTCGCCCGCGCTACCGGCTACCGGTATATCGACGAGGGCATCGAGGCGCTGGCCGCGCAGGCCCCGGATCTGCACGAGGCCCTGCAGCGCGCGAAAGACAACGGCGACGCCTATGTGCTTCTCGACGGCAAAAACTTCTCTTCCGACCGTCTCGGCGAAAAGATCACCAGCGTCAAAGGAACCGAGATCGACCGGTGGTACTCCGGGAAAACCCGCGAACAAGCGGGCAACATTCAGGCGGTGATGGACCCGAAGGGGTTCCCGCTGTGGGTTTCCGACGTGGAGCCGGGGTCGGTGCACGACATCACCGCCGCCGAAGACCACGTCCTCGGGGCCCTGTACTGGGCCTACTCCCAGCTCGACCTGCCCACCCTGGCCGATGGCGGCTACCAGGGCGCCGGAGCCGGGGTGTTCACCCCGATCAAACATCCCAAAACCAGCAAAGGCCGCCCACTCGACGTCGACAACCAGACCTACAACAAACTGCTGCGCGGCCTGCGCGCCCTGGCCGAACGCGGATTCGCCCTGCTCACCGGCCGTTGGCGCACCCTACGACACTTCACCACCAGCCCCCGCAAAATCGGCCCCATCGTCCAAGCCGCACTCGTACTCACTCATTACGAACACGGCCGACTCGCATAGCCCCTACTGAGATCAGCTCACTGTAGCCCTCAATTTTCAACAGGAGTGGCAGAAAAATCATGTGGACAAAATCGCGACGTCGCGGAGGCCCAGCCAAGCGGGCGGCGTCGGCAGTCAAGATCAAATGATAGAAGCCTCTATGTTGACATCGAATAAGCTGGTTGCTGGCTCCAGCGTCGCCAAGGCGAGAAGTTCGTGATACGTGCCTTTTAGCTCTCGTGGCACCTTTCAAGGTTGCACGCCTCCCGTGGCGAGGCAGCCGCCGATTGGGTGAAGCCTGACTATTTGGAAGCGTTTTCAAGTGACGGATTTCCGAAAAGATGAGTAGGCGACCAGGGGGACGGTGCCCAGCGAGGTGGACGGCGGGCCTGGTCGTAGCCGCCCATGTCCTTGAGGGCATAGGAATGTGCGCGTTAGTACTCGGCCTTGGTGCAAGGTTCTAAATCTTGCTCGCCTCGTGATCTGCGATGCGCAGGATTTGAAGGCCATGCGTGGAGCGTCGGGCTGGTTGCCGACCTGATGCGCGAACGCGGGCTGGTCGACACAGCCGCGGGCCTACGAACGCAAACACTGCTGAACTCCGTCGCGTTGGCGCGCGGGTCGTCCCTCGCGACGACGAGCGAGCAGCGGTCCGGCCACGATCCCGGCGAAGGCGCCGGTGTCGACGAGCCAGCACAACGGGACGGCGACCACGACGTGCGCCACACGGCCGGCGCAGGACACCCGTCGCTTCCCCACGCGGTCGGCGAGGATCCCGAGCGTCCACGCGTAGCCCAGGTTGATCGCGGTGGCCGTGGTCAGTGCCGCCATCATCGTCGTGCCATCCCCCCCCCGGGGACGCAGGTTCGAGTACGACAGCATGAAGGTCGCGACGACGAAGCCGGCAGTCGTGGTGCCGAGGTGCATGCAGGAGATCGCGCTGCAAACATTCGCGGGCCGGATTCGCGATGGAGCCATTCGCGTTTCAGCACACGGCGCGAACCATTAACTTGACAGACTCTTGGCAAGGGCGCGTTGCCCCCTGATGGTCACAGCAACTCGGCGATGTGGAAGGCGAGGTCGAGGGACTGGCCGCGGTTGAGCCTCGGGTCGCACGCCGACTCGTAGCGGTGGTGCAGGTCGTCGACCAGGACCTCGCTGCCGCCGCCGATGCACTCGGTCACGTCCTCGCCGGTGAACTCGACGTGGATGCCACCAGGGTGTGTTCCGAGGGCGCGATGAACGTCGAAGAATCCGCGCACCTCGTCGACGATGTCGACGAACAGCCGGGTCTTGTGGCCGCTCGGCGCCAAGAAGGTGTTGCTGTGCATGGGATCGCAGATCCAGATCGGTTTCCCTCCAGCATCCTGCGCAGCGCGGACCAGCTCGGGCAGCCGGTCGCGGATCTGTCGCGAACCCATCCTGGTGATAAAGGTCAACCGTCCTGGTTGGCGGTCCGGGTCCAGAATATCCACATAGGAGCGGACATCGGCGGGTGCGGCCGTCGGGCCGAGCTTGACTCCGATGGGGTTCGCGATGCTTCTGAAGTAGGCGACGTGCGCGCCGTCCAACGCGCGTGTGCGCTCGCCGATCCAGAGCATGTGGCCGCTGGTGGCGTATGCGCGCCCGCTGTCGCGGTCGATGCGGGTGAGTGCGTCCTCGTAGTCCAGCAGCAGGCCCTCGTGGCTGGCAAAGATCTCGACTGAACGCAGCTCCTCGGGTTGGGCACCGCAGGCGCGCATGAACTGCAGCGCGTGATCGATCTCGTATGCCAGCTCCTCGTAACGGGCGCCGGCCGGCGAATTCGCCACGAAATCCCGGTTCCACCGGTGCAACTGGTCGAGGCCCGCGTACCCGTTGTGCGCATAGCGGTCGACAATGCCCAATGTAGACCGTGAAGCTTCGTACATCCGCCATAGCCTTGCCGGGTCCGGAACACGTACCACGGGATCGAAGTCGAAGCCGTTCACCGCATCGCCGAGATACACCGGAAGAGTCACCCCGCCTCGGGTCTCGGTGGGGCTGGAGCGCGGTTTGGCGTACTGCCCCGCCATTCGGCCGATCTTGACGACTGGCCTCGCCGCCGCATAGGTGAAGATGACGGCCATCTGCAGCAAGGTCTTGGTCTTGTTCCGTATCGCTTCGGGTGTCGCACCGTCGAACGTCTCCGCGCAGTCGCCGCCCTGCAACGCGAACGCCTCTCCGTTTGCCACCGCGGCAAGTCTGGATCGCAGATAGTCGCATGCGCTTGGGGTGACCAATGCTGGCGCCGCGGCCAGCCTGGCGAGCACGTTCTTCACGGCAGCGCGGTCCGGCCATTCCGGCTGGTGCGCTGCGGGCGCGTCACGCCACGAGGCGAGTAACTCGGAATTCGTCACGATCGGCAGACCACCACAATCCCCTTCTGGCGCGCAATGAATTGACCGAGTGGTCCGGTTGGCAGGGCGTCGATTGGTCTGGCTAACCGCGACTCGGGCTTGGTTAGCTTTCCCGGCGGCCAACAATGGGGAGGTGCGCGATCTCCGTGATAACGCAATTGCTGGACGTCACCGTGGACGCGGTCCGCGTGCGGACCGCTGCGAACGCACTGGCGGTGCGAACCGGACTGTGCCGACGATTCGGCGCCGAGGAGGTCTTCCTGCTGGAGGACCTGCATTCGGATGGTCTTCGCTCCGGTGGGGGCACGGGCAATGTGGTGGGGTTCGGCCGACTCGCCGAGATCTCGGTGACCGGCGAACGAGTCACAGTGCAGGGCAACGGTTCCGTCGCGGCGCTGTTGCGTACCTGCTGCGGCCGGACGACGACGAACGCCTGGGACATGCTCCGCGACGTCACGAGCCTGTTCCGAGTGCACACTGATGTCCAAGGGTTCGCCTTTGGGTTTCTTGCCACGGTTGGCTACGACGCGGCCGCGCTCATGGAGGACCTGCCACGTCGACGCACTGAACCGGACGTACCGGACCTGACCCTCACCCTGTTCCAGCACACCCTGTGGTTCGGTCGGGAGGGCGGATCGCCCGTCCTGGTCTCCGCCACCGGACCGGATCTGCCGGAACCGCTGTCGCCGGACGTTCTGCGTGACGTTTCCGGCGACGCGCCGGTACCAGCCGCGACTGCGCCGCTGGCGGTGCGCGACACCGTCGACAGGGACACCTTCCTGGGCTGGGTCGAGCGCTGTCTCGACCACATCCGCGTGGGTGACATCTACCAGATCCAGGTGGGCCACCGGATCGACGTTCGCAGCGTACTGACACCGGAGCAGGTCTACCGCCGCCTACGTGACCGCAACCCGTCGCCCTACATGTACCTGCTCACGCAATCCGGCACGACGCTCGACGCTCGTCGGCGCGAGCCCGGAGTTGCTGTTCCGGCTTGACGAAGGCCAGATAACCATGCGCCCGATCGCGGGCACCACACGCCGTGACCCGACCGGAGCGGACAACGAGCATCGGATCAAGGAACTACTGGCCAGTGACAAGGAGCAGGCCGAGCACGTGATGCTGGTTGACCTGTGCCGCAACGACATCGGCAGGGTCTGCCGTCCCGGCACGCTGAAGGTGGACGACCTGATGGCGGTCGAGGCGTTCTCGCACGTGTTCCACCTGGTTTCCACGGTGACCGGAACGCTGGCCGCCAACCAGGACGTCTGGGACGTGCTGTGCGCCACGTTCCCTGCCGGGACCATGACCGGGGCGCCGAAGCTGCGCGCGATGGAGATCATCGACCAGATCGAGGTCGAGCGCCGTGGTGCCTACGCGGGCGCGGTCGGACTGGTCGACGTGCGGGGCTGGGCCGAGTTGGCGCTCTGCATCCGGACCATCACGCATCGCGAACCGTCGCCAGGTGACCACCGATACGCCACGCAAAGTTGCGCGGGGGTGGTTGCGTTGTCCAAGCCAGTGCGGGAATGGGACGAGACCCTGGCCAAAATGGGCGCGGCCTACTGGGCACTCACCGGAGAGGAACTGGCGTGAAGGTGCTCATGGTGGACGCGTTCGACAGCTTCGTCCACATCATCGACCAGTACTTCCGCGAACTCGGAGCGGACACCAGAGTTGTCCGTTCTGGTCTGCACACTCCGGCCGAGCTGGCCGCGTGGCGACCGGACGCCGTGGTGCTGGGACCGGGGCCCGGTCATCCCGCCGACTCAGGCCACGTTGACCTGGTCCGGCGGTTCGCCGGCGAAGTGCCGCTGCTCGGCGTGTGCCTCGGGCACCAGGCCATTGCGTTGGCGTTCGGTGGTGTGGTCCGGCTCGCCGACAACCTCATGCACGGCCGCACCAGCATGATCGACCACGACGGCCTCGGCGTGTACGCCGGCCTACCCGACCAGTGCACGGTCACCCGGTATCACTCGATCGTTGTTGCCGAGCCGTTGCCGGCGGAACTCGTCTGCACGGCACGGTCGATCGACGACGGTTACCTGATGGGACTGCGTCACCGGGATCTGCCTGTCGAGGGTGTGCAGTTCCACCCGGAGAGCATCGCCACCCCCGATGGTCCGACGATGGCCGCGAACTTCCTGGCCGGCGTCACGACGCAAGCAGTCCGGTGACCTGGCCCATCACGGCGGCGAGCAAACCGACGGCCTCCGCGAGCAGGCCACGCCGCACCGCGCCGTAGCCGAGCACCACCCCGGGCGCGGACGGCCGGCCGTCGAAATGGAAGTGCCTGCCAGGATGCACGAGAACCGACCTCGTCCGTGCGACGGTTGCCAGCCGGACGTCGTCGACTCCGGCGGGCAACCGGACGTAGGCGTGCGTGCCGGCGGGTACGCCGGTCAGCTGGGCGCTCGGCAAGTGTTCTGCGACGGCGTCCTGCAGCACTGAACGCCGCGCCCGGTAGGTGCTCCGGACCTGCCGGATGTGCTGGTCCAGCAAGCCGGACGAGACGAAATGGGTGAATGCCAGCTGGGTGAGCGGGTCCGGAGCGCCCAACTGCGCCCGGCCGAGTCGACGCGTCACTACCTCGGGCGCCACCGACCAGCCGAGCTGCAAGCTCGGACCGAGCAGGCCACGGGTCGACCCGGCGTAGATGACCCGTTCCGTCCCACACCGCTGCAGGGCGAGCGGGCCACTGCTGGCGCCGAACCACAGGTCACCGTCCCGGTCGTGTTCCATCACCCAGCCGTCCACGTCAACGGCCCAGCGCAACAGCGCCTCCCGCCGGCTCGGCGAAAGCACGGCCCCCGTCGGTACCTGCGCCACCGGCGTGACCAGGACAGCGCGCGCCTCGGTCCGCGCGAGCGCTTCGACGTCGACGCCCTCATCGTCCACGGGCACTCCGGTGACCCACAGGCCTGCCCGCTGGGCGATCCTGACCTGCCACGGCGCACCGGGATTCTCCACTGCGATGTGGTCGACACCGAGCTCGCGAAGGATGTGGCACAACACGCCGAAGGTGTGGTCGAAATTCGCGGTGACGACGACCTCGGCGGCGGTCGCCTGGACCCCCCGCGAACGGCCGAGGTACGCCGCGAGCTCGGAACGGAGCTCCGGAACACCGAGTGGGCGCCGCCAGGGGCCGGGTCCACCGATCGATCGAACCACACCCTGGTATGCCTTCAGCCATTCACGCGCGGGGAAGAACTCCGTGCTGGTCGCGTCGACGCGCAGGTCGAAGCGGGCGTCCGCGATCCCGGCCGGCTGCTCGACCGCGACCCGGCCGAGATGGGGCAGATGCGTCGCCACTCTGGTTCCCGACCCCTGAGTGGCCCTGAGGTAGCCCTCGGCGATCAACTGTTCGTAGGCTTGAACCACGACGCTGCGAGAAACCCCGAGGTCTGCAGCGAGATCGCGGCTTGATGGCAACCGGACACCCGGGTGCAGGGTGCCGTCCCATATTCGTTCGTGGATGACTGACCGAATCTGTGCGGTCAAGGACAACGGCGACTTCCGGTCGATCGCGATCGGTAACATTCTTTCCCTCTTCAGCGCGGAAATGGCCCGCCGGCAGCGGCTTCGAATGGTCTTGGTCAGCGCCTCCGCTGGCTGGAACGCTGAACACGAAATAACAGCGGAGGAGTAGCGATGACCGGCCAGGAACCCGTACTCGACACGATTCGGAAAAAACGATGGGCGGAGATTCTTTCGGCGCTCACGGACGGCCAGGACCTCACCGAGCGCGATACGGAGTGGGCCTTGGGCGAGGTCATGCGTGGCGAGGCTGGCGATGCCAGGCTGGCTGGTCTGCTGATTGGCCTGCGGTCCAAGGGAGAGACCGTCGCTGAGCTCGACGGGCTGGTTCGCGCTATGGACGCGCACGCGGTCAAGATCGGTGTCGACGAACCGTTGCTGGACATCGTCGGTACCGGCGGAGACAACGCCGACACGGTGAACATCTCCACCATGTCGGCGATCGTCGTCGCGGCAACGGGTACACGGATCGTCAAGCACGGCAACCGGTCCGCGTCCTCGGCATGCGGTTCGGCGGACCTGCTCGAAGAACTGGGCATCGTTATCGACCTTCCGGCGGCGACAGTGCCGCGAGTGCTCACAGCGGTGGGTATCGCGTTCGCTTTCGCTCCGGTGTTCCATCCCGCGATGCGCCACGCTTCCTCCGCACGCAGGCAACTAGGCGTCCCGACGGTCTTCAACCTGCTCGGCCCGTTGACGAACCCCGCGGCGCCCGGCGCGGCCGCCATAGGCGTCGCCGACGCCCGGATGGCTCCGGTCGTCGCCGGTGTTCTTGCCCGTCGTGACCGCTCCGCACTCGTCTTTCGTGGCGACGACGGGCTCGACGAACTGACGATCACCACCACGTCCCAGGTGTGGAACGTGCGCGCGGGGACCGTACGCCAGGAAACGTTCGACCCGCGTGACCTCGACATTCCGCTGGCGTCACGAGGTTCCCTGCGCGGCGGCGGGCCAGCCCACAACGCGGAGATCACGCTGCGGTTCCTCGAGGGCGAACGCGGTCCGGTCCGTGAGGCCGTCCTGCTGTCCGCCGCAGCGGGACTCGCCGCGGCCTCGCCCGACGCCGCGCCGATCACGGAGCGGTTGGGCGCCTGCTTGGAGAGGGCAGCTCGTGCTGTCGACAGCGGCGACGCCAGGGCGCTGCTCGCCCGGTGGGTCATGGTCACGACCAAACTTGCGGAGAGCAGGACATCACCCGCCAGCTGAACGGACATCCTCGGCGAGTTGCTCGGCGAAACCGCGCGTCGTCGCGTGCCTCCAGGAAGGCCGTCGTCAACTCGGACAACGCGGCCAGCAGCGCCTCGGGCACGAACCGGCCACCGAAGCGTCCAAAGTGGCCGGTGTGGTCCGGCGGCTGGCCCGCGAACGCATCGGCCACCACGGTCTGGTAGTCCTCGCACCCGGTCATGTCACGTTCTCCCGCCGCCCCGCTGCCGCATCGCAACGCGGTCCTCGTCGCGCGTCACCCGACGGAGTCCAGCGGATGTCAGGGCGTACGCAATGGCCGGTGCGCGTACGCCGGACAAAGTCCTTGTGCAACAAGGGAACGCTGACCGACTCACGCACAGCACGCAGGTCGTCCAGCGAGCCGCCGACGTGTCTCGGCTCGGTCAGCACGCTGATCGCGGCCGCACCGCCCGCCGCGTACTCGGCTACCAGCACTCCCGGCCGTTCGATGGACGCGAGCCGACCCCGGGCCGGGCTGCCGCGCTTCACCTCGATGATCAGCCGCACGAGGTCGGTGCCGCGCAGTGCGGCACCAACGTCCTCCGGCGTCATACGAGGGCCACGGGACTTGGCCCGACACCGCAGAGCCTCCAGGCTCACTTCGGCCATGCGTGCCCGCAGGTCTGTGCGAACTCCGTCGATGATGTTGGCCAGCACGTTCACTTGGCACCGAACCTCTCGCAATCGTGACATCCACAATTCCTCAAAGTGCCCGGGTTAGTGCGCGGGCGAAGGGGTGCGATCGGGTGGCTGGCCGCACCGTGCCGCCGCCAACGACCATCGCGACGATCACCTGACCCGCCGCAGCGACGCACATCAGAATGATTGGTGCTTCCCAGCCGGAACCGACGGTGTACAGCAGCCCGAATCTTGTGGATGTTCGTTGCTGGTAGGCGCTCAATCGCGCAAAGCTGACCTTCGTGGTAAGACCCCCGGTTGTGTGCGCTCCACGCAATGAACATTTGCTCCGCGTTGAGCAAGGCAGAAAGCTACGCAGGCTCACGCCGTTTCCTACGGTCCCTACGGTTTCAATTACCCCTCCTCGCGGTGGCGGTTTTCCGCCTAGCCCGAGTGTCCCCATTGAACGCGGGCTACGACAGCTTTGGTGGCAGTTTTCCACCTGGCACTACAGCGGCAAGGCGTGATTTTTGGTCCTTGGTACCGTCGCCCGCCGAAAGGTGTTGTCAGCCTCTACGGGTGCGGTCCGTGCGAGTTCGTCGGCTCGAATCCGTCCGGGCAGGGTGTCGAATCGCTGATCGCAGGAGATGGCCATGACGTAGCCCAGGTCGCGGGATTTGCAGCCACGTCCGCAATCCAGGATTGCCGCTGTAGGCCTCATCCGTGGTGAAACAGCAGATGCTGCCACCTGCATCGGAGTTTTGCAGGTGTTCCAGCATGCGCTGTGCCTGTTGGGGTTTGGTCGAGAACCGGCGCATTGGTCAAAAACACGCCCAGCTTCCAGTTCTCGATCCGCCCGGCCGTACCCGAGTTCTGACGCTGGACACCGACGGATTTGTTGCCCTTCTGTAGAAAAGCCCGTCTAATCAGCGACCACGATCCCGCTGCGATCACCAAGATTGCGGTAGAAGTTCGGCAACCGCTGCATGCCGTCGGATATCACACCCGCGGCCTGCTCGGTCAGCCCCCACGAGTTCATCCGCTCCGCACCCGAGATCAACGCCAGCAATACCCACTTGGCCCCGCGACGCGAGTCCGCCTGTGCGAAAATCCGCTGCCATCGCGAACATCTCGTCAGCCCGGCCTGTCACCGAGCGAGACGATCACCGACCCGACTTCGATGCCGAGATCAGTTCCGTGTTCACCAAAGGTGACAGCGACCGGCCTGCCGAAACACTCGCCAGCAGGGCGTGATGCCAGTAGCGCTCACTTCTTCCGGGCGCGCAACCAAAATCCTGTGACGTTGTGTGCCACAGGATTTCGTGGACCCGCTTCCCCAGTTGACACTATTGGTCAGACCTTCGCGGTCAACGCCCATGCGGGGCCGAGAAGTCGTACGTGATGATGTCTCCGCTGCGGCTCGGACGGAAATTGCCGCTCTGGATCCAGAACGGGGATGGGCTCCGGGCGCCGAAATCGTTGATCGGCTCGACGGCGGTGCTGGACCCAAAACCAGCGAACTTCTGGCACTGGCCACTGTTCACGTGCTGACTGGTGGTGGCTGAGGCGGGCGTCGTAGCAGCACGGCGGCGGATGCCGGTATGCCGACAGCGATGGCGGAAGAATTTGTTCGCTTGAGTGCGTTCGCGAAGGGCATATTTTCTCCGTTTCAGCGTCTCTGCGTCGAACCACAATTGCTGCGGGCACGTGAAAATTGCGTTGTGAAAATATGCCGGAGAGATTCTGCCCTGCAACAGGGCACGAACGGATCTGCCCATGCGGGCATGAAACTATTCCCTTCCGGGTCCGCCGTCAGGCATCCTCGATGCCGCGCTGCACGGTCCGTGAGCGCAGCCGATGCGCCGGGATTCCAGCCAGGTGCGGAACGTCGAGTATTGCCCGTAGGTTTCGTCGGCGGTTATCCGGCGGGCGGGCACCCCGGCTTCCAGCGCCCGAGCCACCATCGCGCGGGCAACCACGGGTTTGGCCGCGAACTCCGTCTCATCAGTTCCCATGCCGCAAGATCTTCGTCGACAACCACCAGAACAACAGCAGAGATCACCAAGTGCTCCTGGCGAACTAGGCAGTCGCCAGGTACGTCCGTGCGCGACCCGCACCGCAAGTTCGCCGAAGTTCTGTGCGATCCGCAACGCGTCTCGCGGTGTGCCACGGTGACTTCGCGTCGTGCGCGAAGAGCCGGAAGCCGAGCTGCGCATAGAGCTGGCGGTTCGGCTAGCTCAACGATGGCTGGGCGATCATCAGCTTCTCCGCAGCCCTCGTGAAGTTCGCGGGTTTCGGCGACGGCCACGAAAGCCCGCAGATTCCGGAGCTCCACATTCATGGGCGACAGTCATGAAGTATACGGATTCCGGGCTTTCTGCGGGCAGCCCCAGCGCTCCTACGCTAGGCGCGCAACGAGGAATGCCGTGACGAGCATCGTGACCCCGCTGACTGGTCGCCACGCCCTCGGGCGCGAAGCCCTGCTCCACGAGCCGCGTGGCGGCGACCCGGACAAGCTCACCCTGGTGCGGGCGCTTGGCTCGCCGGTGTGGGAGGAGCACGGCTGCGAGTACATCGACTGCACCGCGCAAGCCTGGTCCAACAACCTCGGTGCGGGCCACTCGCGCTTGATCGAGGCAGTCATCGAGCAAACCCGCGCGATCGCCCACGCGCGACCGACGTTCCACACCCCAGCCCTGCCAGCACTGTGTGACGAACTGGACATCATGTTGATCACGCTCGCCGCGGTTCAGCCGATCCTCGACGACGACCTGCCCGCCGTCGCCGCGCACGGCCGGTACGCGACCGAGCGGCTGCGCGAGATGCAGACCCGCCACCCGCTGATCGGCGAGGTCCGTTCGTCCGGCCTCATGGTGACCATCGAGCTGGTCCGCGACCGCGCCACGAAAGAGCCGGCGGTCACCGAAGCCCACGAGGTCTTCCTGCGAGCACAGGAAAAGGGCTTGATTTTCAGCGAAAGCCGCTATGCCAACCTCGGCAGCCTGATTAAGATTAAGCCGCCGTTCGACATCCCCCAGGCGCTGCTCTCGCGGGCCCCTGGACGTGCTCGACGAAACGCTCACCGAAGTCGAGGCCGGGATGAGGGTAAGATGAGTAAGCCGATCACCACGCGTCCACTATCGGACGCCGACGACCTCGCCACCCTGGGCTACCGCCAGCGGCTACGCCGTCCGATGAGCCCTTTCATGGCGTTCGCGCTGGCCTTCTCGATGGTGTCGATCAACACCGGGATCGTCACGCTCTTCACCGACCCCTACAAGTACCTCGGTGGCTCGGCGGTGTTCCGCTGGCTGCCGGTGCTGCTGCTCGTGGTCACGCTCGTCGCCGTGTACGCCCGCCTCGCCGGCCGAATGCCCATCACCGGCTACGCCTACCAGTGGTCAAGCCGGCTAGTCGGGCCGAGCTTCGGCTGGTGCACCGGTTGGATCGCGCTCATCTCGGTCCTCGCAGGCACGGCGGGCACAGCCACGGCCATCGGCACCGTATTCGCGCCGAAGGTCAGGGCGGACCCGACTCCGCGGCAAGTACAGGTTCTGTCCATCGGCTGCACCATGGTGGTCGTGATCCTCAACGTCGTCGGCGTCAGGGTGGCCACGCGGATCAACAACGTTGGCGCGTCGATCGAACTGATCGGCACCGTGGTAGTCGGCGTCGTGCTGATCGCGGGGCTGCTGGTGTTCTTCGGCCACACCGGCCCGCCGGTCCTCACCGACACCCGCGCGCTGAGCGGGGAAACCGTTTCGCTTACAGGGTTTTCACCAGCAGCGAGCTATCGTTCGCCTCCGATCCTCTGGAGCAGCTTCAAAAGCTGAAATCTGACCGGATGGATGATCAGATCTGTTCGGTCGGACCACTGACTTGGGAGAGGGCCTGAGCGGTGGCGTGGTGCCAGTCGCCTCGGCTTCAGCATGGTCCACAAGAAATGAATGCTGTATCGCCACCACCGCAACAACCGGTCCCGCCAGGCCCTGGGACTGATCGACCCTCTCCGTTAGCGCTCCCAGTAAGCGACGAATGTCAAGGATTGATGCTCAGCGCCTGCGTTGTGGAAGGGCGCTGACGCAGGAGGTACCACGATGGAGACTGCAACGATGACAAAGATCCGCGTAGCGATTGTTAGCGCGGACGCCATGACTCGCGCCGGGCTTCAACACTACCTGCACAGCGACCGGTGCCTGGTGGAAACCAGCATCGATCGACGGGATGCCGACATCGTGGTGATGGCAGTGGACACGATCAATTCGTCCACAATGGACCTCATTGGGGAACTGTCACCCGGCAATTCGACCCGATTCCTGCTCATCGTGGACAAGCATGGGCATGCCGACTTCCACCTAGCTGTTGAGCGTGGTGTCCGGGGAGTGCTGCGACGGCACCAGTGCTCCCGGGACGCATTTGTGCAGGCATTGTTAGCCATCGCCGACGGGGCCGGGTTCCTGCCCCCGTCGCTGCAAGGGGTGTTGATGGATCAGGTCCGGCGGATGACTCGTGAGGTCCTTGTCCCGAGGGGGCTTACGGTGCCCGAACTGGCCGATAGGGAAGTCGATGTCCTGCGACTGCTGTCCTACGGTTTCAATGTTCAGGAAATATCCAATAAGCTTTCCTACTCCGAGCGGACTATCAAGAACATCATCCACTCCGTCATGAAGAACCACAACTTCCGGAACCGGACGCATGCAGTTTCCTTCGCACTGCGGTCAGGCCTCATCTGATGGATATTTTCATCAGGCACCCGTGGTGGCCATCTATAGTTGACTTCGCCGAGTTGGAGAACAGGCCTACACCCAACGCGCTCACCGATGCCGATATCTACGCCATGATCGAGCTAGACGAGTTCGCTACGACCCGGCCGATTCGAGTCGCCGAAACACTATTCACCGGGCGAGCCGGGTAAAAAGACCATCTTCTACGTGGCTTGACGCTGACCTGGGAAAACGCCGGTCGCACCCGGTCCGACCGGCGGTTGATGCCGACGACCGGCACGCTTTCCCGGCTGCTTACCCCTTGATCAATGAGCCGGAAGTATTCCTCCCGCTCACGGCTCAGCTTCCTGCGTCCCTGCGGTGTACGGATCTTGCGGATCTCGAAGCCCATCGCGTCCCCGAACCTCGGGTGTTACGACGACCGCTAGAACTCAAGACCCGTGTTGCTGCTCGCTTCGCGAATGCGGGTGCGTGTTGGGGCGCTTCTGCGCGTCCGGGTCTCTGATCATGCCGGGGGTGCCTGACAATCCCGCCTGATTCCGTCCGGGACTCGACCCCGGGGCGAGGGCTCGACGTCGGGTTCGCGTCGCGTTCGCGGAAGCCTTTCTTTTTGTCGTTTTCGCTGTGGGAAGCGCTGACCACGTCATTGGTTGCCGGCGTAGTTCTGCGGGCCTGCGGATGTTGAGGCTTCTCGGGATGCTGCTTTGAGCCAGGGTTTCACCGATTCGTCGTTCGAGTGGTTGACCGCCATTGCTTGGGCCACGACCACGTAGCGGTGGTTCTGCTGGACGAACTGCCACTTGGCGGCCGATTCGGGATTTCCCGCGCATGCCTGCGAGCCGGCGCCGTTGTTCGGGTCCCAGCAGCCGAGGTCCAGGAAATCGAGGGGATCCAGGTCGGAGTATGCGCTGCTCGCGCTGTCGTAGTCGGCGAACGGGTACACCCAGACCGTGACCATCACCGCGTTGTTGTTCGAGAGGAAGTTGCCCACGAGCATTTCCGGGCAGCCATTGCCGTTCAGCGCCGTTCGGATGGCACTGGACGACACGGCTTTCGTGCAGTCGTCCCACGTGCCACTTGCGACGAGCCGGTATCGCACGTCTTTGCCGTCGACGAAGTCCTGCGGCAGCAGAGCGCCCGTGGTGAAGGGGGTTTCGTCGGTCGAGGCGTCGTTGAGGGTGTCCGGGTCGAAGGCCGTCGTGGTCGGTTCCGCCGGTTCTTCGCTGGTCGTGGTCGGCTCGTGGTCGGTGGTCGTCGAGGTGTCCGAGTCGTAGGTGCTGTCCGGGTAGTCGTCGGTGGTGGTCGCCGATGTCGTTGGCTGCTCGGCGAGCGAGTCGGACTCGTCCGAACCGCTGTTGGCGAAGATGATGATCAACAGCACCACCAGGGCGAGCCCGCCGAACACCCAGCCGTTCCCGCCGCCGGGCCCTTGCCCCTGAGCAGGCGGAGGCGTGGGGGGATCATCAGGCGTGTTTCCGCGTGCGCCGGCGCTGTTATTGCGCGGGATGGGATCTGGCATTGGCGGCCTCTGCTGCGGCATTCGACGCGACCGAGAATTCCCGCGGCGATTCGGCGGCCTGCAGCGGCGCCAGGTCCGCGACCCCGGCGACACCGTCGACGCCGCAGGTCGGGCAGTCCGGCCGGTCTGGTTCCGACGCGGCGAACGCCTTCTGCGCCGTCCCGTCGTAGATCACCAGCCTCGGCACCTCGCGGCCCGGCGTCGGCCCCAGGATCCGCACCGCCTCGGCCACCTGCATGGACCCGACGATGCCGTTGAGGAAGATCACCGACGGCGCCGGTTCCTCGGTCCCGTACCCGTGCGCGCGCTCGTACGCCCGCGTTTCCGGCGTCGCGAGGTCGAATGCCGCGCGTCGCGGGTCGATGAAACCGCGGCATTCCAGGCAGCCGGTGCCGGGCACCACGAGTTGCACCTGTCCGCCGAAGTGCGCGCCTTCCGGCGCGAGCCGGACCCCGGTTCCGGCGTCGAGGAACGGGATGAGGTACCGGACGGCCAGGTGGTTCAGCGTGAGGCGGGCGCCGTGGTTGTCGACGCAGCCCAGCAGCAGGTCGACGGCCTTCAGCTGTTCGAGGGCGTCGGGCGCCAGCATCGGCGCGGTCACCGCATCGATGGCCGTGGCGGGTGCCGCCCGTTCGAGGACCTCGCGGAAGACGTCCACCTTGGGGCGGCCCACATCGTCGTGCCGGGCACCGATCAACCGGTTGAGGTTGTGCTCCTCCACCCGATCGGGGTCGACGAGGACGAGCCGGCCGACGCCCAGGTACGCGAGCTCCGACGCGACGAAGGAACCGAGCCCGCCCAACCCGACGACCGCCACCGCGGCCTTCGCCAGCGCGTCCTGGACCTCCGCACCGAGGAGCGGAAGCTGGCGCGCATGGCGTTCGTCCGGCCGCGCCGGGCGCGGCGCCGGCTGGCTCGTCACCGCATGGTGCCGGAGGAGCGGGCTCCCGTCGGAGGCGTCGCCGACGACCGTGACGCGCTCGATCGGCGCTATCGTCTCCGATTCACGCTCGTAGTAGTGGGCGTCGAGGCTCCGCTGCCCGACGACCATCGTCGCGTGCTGGAACGGCGCGGGGAGCATGGCCGCCAGCTGCGGCATCTTGGCCCGGTCGTTGCCCCAGTCGATGCTGCTGAACGTGCTCGCGTCGCTGGCGTCGAACGGGTGGGAGTGCACCTCGATGAGGCTCCATCCCTCCTGCCTGCACCGGGTCAGGGCGCGCGCGACGAACTCCGCGGTCGGTCCGATCCCGACCGGTGACTGGTGCGCCAGGTCGCCCGGCCCCGCGGCGATGATCTCGCGGGCGACCATCCGGACGCGCCGCCTGGAAACGTTGTGCGACGCCAGCACGAACGCGAGTTGCTCGTTGCCGTCCGGGCCGATCAGGTGGCCGTGCAGCTCTCGCCACAGGCCGGCGCCGAAGACGATGTCCTGAATTCGCGCCATGCCGTCACCGCCCGCCCAAGGTGCGGTGGTCGTGGAAGATCGCGCCGATCAGGTTCAGGTAGGTGATGAGGCTGTGGCCGTTGAGCAGGTTGGCGCCGTTGGACGGGCGCCACTTGTCCAGGTGGACGCAGAAGTGTCCCCACCCCTGGTCGAGGTAGCGCTCGTCCTCGCGGCCGAGGCCCTGGGCGAAGAAGTGGCCGATGGACCGGCCGTCGTCCGTCCGGAGGTCGTGGTCTACCCAGAACCATTGCGGCGCCACCGACGGATAGCCGGGCGTGCCGTGCGGGACGTCGATCAGGATCTCGACCTGCGTCTTGTTCCAGCCGGGAGGAATCGGGAACTTCTCGACGTGCAGCCAAGATCCGTCGGTGCTGTCGTACGCGACCCGGCCGTAGCGCTGGGTGAGCAGCAGGACTTCGGACTTCAGGCGGCTGAGCCGCCGCCGGCGCTCGAGGTCGTCAGCCATCGCAGACCTCGGGCTCCGCCAGGCCGTAGGTGAACGGGGTGACGATCGAGTAGTCGACGGCGTTGGCGGGCAGCGGATCCCTGTCGTCCAGCTTGACGACCTCGCCGCCGGGCATGTTCGCCATGACCCAGTCGCCCGGCACGCTCTGTGTCTGGGCCTTGAGCTGCTTCGCCGTCGGCTGATCCTCTCGAACGTCGATGACCTCACCGTTGACGATGTACCGTCCCAACTCGATCTCCTCTGCAACGAGGGAACGCCGGCGGCCGGCGCTCGTGGCGTTCCAACGGCTGAAGCGGCTCGCGGGCACCGGCGCAGCCCGAGAGCGGTCGTCCCCTTGATCAGTCCCCAGAAAAATGAGTGTGACCCAGAGCACCAGATCGCGGGGCCGGAATCGTCCGCAAGATTGCTGATTCGCTCCACGCTCACCCTGGTGGCCGAATGCCGTGTCGTTCCCGGCGTTTCCCGGCTGGATGATGGGGGCGTGGATGTTGGTCAGCGGGATGAGGTTCTCGGGGTTGCTGAGTCGCTTGAGCGGCTTGCCGCCGTTTCGACGCCGGGTGATTGGCGGGTTGGTGGTTTGCTCGCCACTCGGCCGGAGGTCGTCGCTCACCTCGATGGCGGGGGTACCGAGCACGTTGCCGAGGCTCGGGCCGGGAGCGCTCGGTGGATCGCTGCTCTTTCGCCTGCTCTCGCGGGGCCGCTCGCCGCGTGGTTGCGGTCGGCCGCAGGGGAGGAGGAGGTCGATGCGGCGGCCCTGTCGTTCGCTCGGGCTCTCCGGCAGCGACTTCCCGAGTGATCGTCAACTTGAGGTTGACGATTTTCTGGCGTCAACTTATGGTTGACGTATGGCTGATTCAGTTGAGTTCTCCGGTCAGGTTCGGCTCGACGACCTGATCCAATCCATCAAGAAGGCGCACGGCGACGCCCTCGACCAGCTCACCGACGCCGTCATCGCGGCCGAGCACCTCGGGGAGGTCGCGGACCACCTGATCGGGCACTTCGTCGACCAGGCCCGGCGTTCGGGCGCTTCCTGGACCGAAATCGGGAAGAGCATGGGCGTCTCGAAGCAGGCCGCGCAGAAGCGGTTCGTGCCGAAGGGCGACGCGGCGGGTTTCGACCCCAGCCAGGGATTCGGCAAGTTCACCCCTCGGGCCCGCAGCGTCGTGGTGCTGGCGCAGAACGCGGCGCGCGACGCGGGCAACGTCGAGATCCTGCCCGAGCACCTAGTGCTGGGGCTGCTCGGCGAGCCTGATGGGATCGCCGCGAAGGTGATCGTCGCGCAAGGGGTGACGCTGGAGACCGTCCAGGAGGCCGTGACCGCCGCCCTGCCGCCGGCGGCCGACGAGGCCCCGCAGATCCTCCCGTTCGACGGGTCGGCGCGGAAGGTACTGGAGCTCACCTTCCGGGAGGCCCTGCGGCTCGGGCACAACTACATCGGCACCGAGCACATCTTGCTCGCGCTGCTGGAGAACGAGGACGGCGACGGCGTCCTCTCCGGGCTCGGCATCGACAAGGCCACCGCTGAGGCCAGCATCGCAGCCGCGCTCGCCGCCGTCGTTGCCCAGAAGAAGAAATGATCCACCGGCCCAGCCGCCGGTTTCGTGTCGCCCCGGCTCGGGCATCCGCTGAAGACGGCAGTTCGGTAGGCGGTCGTCTCCGGGCGGAAGGATCGAGTCATGGGTGGCGAGGAATCGGCGGTGGGTCGGGCTCGGTTGACCGAGGAGATCCGCACGTTGCGCGCTCGGCGGCAGCAGCTGGTCGACGAGTTGAGGCGCAGCGACACCCCCGGGGACCGTGGCGACGCCGCGCAGGAGTTGCAGGGCGGCGATGAGCTCGTCGCGATCGACGACCGCATCGCAGAGCTGGCGGGGCTGCTGGCCGGTGGGCAGCCCGACGTCGGGGGACTGGCGCCCGGTACCGAAGTGAGCTTGCGGCTGCCCGACGGCACGACGCAGGACTTCCGGGTGGTGGCCATCCCGGAGGAGATCCCACCGGGCGCGGAGGACGCCTCGCTGACCTCCGACAGTCCGCTGGGGCTGGCGCTGGCCGGCAGCCACCCGGGGGAGACGGTCGATTTCCCGGCCCCGGAAGGGAAAACCCGGGTCGAGGTGATCAGCATCCGGCCGCCGAGCTGACCTGCTCCGCGACTTGCCATTGTGGACAGTCGCAGGCGGGTTCCGCCACCGCAGTGGCGCGCCCGATGCGCTGGGCAGCGCCACCGCGGAATCGGGGGAGTCTCGTGCCGGGCAGGAGACTCCCCTTCTCACGATGCGGCGCCTACCGGCCTCGCCTCCAGGGACTTCAGCAGTTCCGACTGGCGTTCGCGGTAGGCCGCGACATTCGCGAGCTTGATCTCCTCGTAGCCGCGGACCATGTCCGGGAGCTCCGCGAGTTCCAGGAGCGCCGGGTGGTCCGGCGTTGCCAGCGCTTCCGAGATCATCTTCCGGTACTCGTCGATCAGTTCTCGCTCGACGCGGCGGACCTTGGCGTAGCCGAACGGGTCCAGGCGGGTGCCGCGGACCTTCCGCGCCGCGCGCAGCAGGCGCAGCACGTGGCGGAACCAGGGGCCGAGACTGATCTTCCGGTTCATGCCGAGCGCGCGCAGCACCGGCGGGTGCAGCCGGAAGGCGAACCGGGAGCCCGCACCGAACTGGGCTTCGACGTCGGCCAGCAGCTTCTCGTCGAGCGAGAGCCGGGCGACCTCGTACTCGTCCTTGTAAGCCATCAGCTTGTAGAGGTTGCGTGCTACGGCTTCGGTCACCTCATCGACTCCGCGCCCGCGCACCTCCTCGACGAACTCCGCGTACGTCCGCGCGTAGTCCTCGTCGTGGTAGTCGACTAGGTCCTGGATCCGGATGTCCAGCAGCCGCGCCAGTTCCGAGCCCTCCGTGGCCTTGACCAGCACCCGCACCCGGCGCGCCGCGGTGCTGGGCTCGCGGGGCTTCGCCGGCGGCGGGGTGATCTCGGCCTGCAGCGCGGCTGGGTCCGCGATCGCCTGGCGGCCGCGGCGGAACGCCTGGATGTTGGCCGCCACCGCCGTTGCGTTCAGCTCGATCGCCCGCTCGATGCTCTCCGCCGACAGCTGCAGCGAACCTGTCTGGTACGCCGCGCCGAGCTGCAGGATGTTGGCGAACTGGCCGTCGTCGAACAGCTTCTCGGCGAGACCGCGCGCATCCAGGTAGAACGCCCGCGCGGTCGCGTCGTCGAGGGCGGACCGGATGCTCGACTGCACCGGGAACGAGACGGCGGTGTCCACGACCATCCGGCCGGTCGGGACTTCGGTGGTCGACACCACCGCCGTCGTCCGGCCGGCGTCGGCCGCGGCGAGGTGCACTGGGTCGGCCGCCACCAGCAGGTCGCAACCCAGGTACAGGTCGCATTCGCCGGCGGCCAGTTTCGGCGCCTGCGCAACGGGTTCCAGGGTGATCTTGAGGTCGGAGACGACCGCGCCGCCCTTCTGCGCGAGGCCGATCTGGTCGAGCGTGCGGACCTGCCGACCGTCGATCACCGCCGCCGTCGCGAGGATCTGCGTGACGGTGACGACGCCGGTGCCGCCGATGCCGGCGATGCGGACGGTGAAGTCGCCCGCGCCGTGCTCCGGCCTGGGCAGTTCGCCAGCGCTGACCTCGCTGATCTCGCGGCGGGCCGTGCGGCCGCTGGGCACCACGGTCAGAAACGACGGGCAGTCGCCGGCCAGGCAGGAGTAGTCGACGTTGCACGAGGACTGGTGGATCTGGGTCTTGCGGCCGAACTCGGTGGCGACGGGCTGCACGGAAAGGCAGTTGGACTTGGCACCGCAATCCCCGCAGCCCTCGCACACCCGCTCGTTGATCAGCACCTTCTGCGCCGGCGTGGGCTGCTTGCCCCGGCGGCGCTTGCGGCGCTTCTCCGCCGCGCATTCCTGGTCGTGGACGAGCACCGTGACCCCGGGTACCGCGGCCAGTTCTTCCTGTGCGCGCAGCAGGTCATCGCGGTGCCGGATCTCGACTCCCCGGGGAAGCTTGCCGCTCAACCGCTTGGGCGCGTCGCTGGTGACGATGACCTTGGCGACACCTTCCAGCAGCAGCACCTCGACCAGCCGCGCCAACGGGAGCGCGCCCACCGCGTCCTGGCCGCCGGTCATCGCCACCGCGGAGTTGTGCAGCAGCTTGTAGGTGATGTTGACCCCGGCGGCGACCGCCGCGCGCACGGCGAGGCTGCCGGAGTGCGTGAAGGTGCCGTCGCCGATGTTCTGCACGAAGTGCTCGGTGCCGACGAACGGCGACATGCCGATCCACTGGGCGCCCTCGCCGCCCATCTGCGTGATGCCGACGACGTCGCCGACCTGGTCGGCGTCCATGAACAGCGCCATCGTGTGGCAGCCGATCCCGGCACCGACCACGCTGCCTTCCGGCACCTTCGTCGACGAGTTGTGCGGGCAGCCCGAGCAGAAGTACGGCGTGCGCGCCAGCAGCGGCACGGCGATGCGTTCGCGGCGGCGGCGCTGCCGCCAGGCGTTGATCGGCTCCACCTCGCCGTGCGCGGTCAGGCGCCCGGCCAGGCCCTTGGCGATGCGATCCGGGTCGAGCTCGCCGAGCTCGGTGAACAGGGTGCCGCCGGCCGGCCCCTTCTTGCCGTGGACGGCCGGGGCGTCTGGGCGGCCGTAGAGGATCTCCTTGATCGCCGTTTCGAGGAACGAGCGCTTCTCCTCGACCACCACGATCTCGCTCAATCCGGTCGCGAAGTCCCGGACCAGCTGCGGGTCGAGCGGGTAGATCGCGCCGAGCTTGAGTAGCCGGATCCCGTACCGGGCCAGGCCCGCGTCGTCGAGGCCGAGCGCGCGCAGCGCCTGCCGGATGTCCAAATAGGACTTCCCGGCCGCCGCGATGCCGATCCGGTCCGCCGGGCCAGAGCGCACCACCTGGTTGACGCCGCTGCGCCGGAGGTACTCGACCGCCAGCGGCAGGCGGAGGTTGTGCAGGCTTTGCTCCATCCCGGCTAGCTCGGGGCCGAGCAGGCGGGCGTTGGGGCGGTGCGAGTACGGCTTCAACTCGGCCGGGATCTCGGGTGCGGTCCAGGTCGGCGCCACGACCGCTGTCCCGGCCGCGTCCGCCACGTTCGCGACGACCTTCAGCGACGTCCACAACCCGCTGGCCCGCGACAGCTCCACCGCGTGCAGCCCGAAATCGAGCAGGTCTTGCGAGTCCGCCGGGAAGAACACCGGCATCGCCAGGTCCGCGAGCGCCGCCTCCGAGGCCGCCGGAACCGTCGAGGACTTCGCGTTCGGGTCGTCGCCGACGAGCGCGACCGCGCCGCCGCGCGGGTTCGCGCCCGCGAGGTTGGCGTGGCGCAGCGCGTCGCTGGCCCGGTCCAGGCCCGGCGCCTTGCCGTACCAGACGCCCACCACCCCGTCGGGGCGCTGCGTGCCGAGGCCTTCGGTGAGCTGGCTGCCCATCACCGACGTCGCGGCCAGCTCCTCGTTCAGGCCCGGCCGGTGGACCACGTCGTGGTCGGCGAGCAGCTTCGAGCGGCGGGCCAGCTCCAGGTCGAAGCCGGCCAGTGGCGAGCCCTCGTAACCGGAGACGAATGCCGCGGTGCGCTGCCCGGCGCGGCGGTCGTGGCGGATCCGGTCGAACAGCAGCCGCACCAGGGCCTGCACCCCGGTCACGTAGACGGTGCCCGATTCCTGGAGGTAGCGGTCGTCCAGGGTGAAGGCGGCCATGTCGAACTCCTTTGTCGCGGGCCCGAGGGCCGTGATCGACGCCACTCCAACCGAAGGCGGGCGTGGCGCACAACACCGCAACCCGAAACGGTAGTCAGCACGCAAACATCGGCGGTCCAGGGGCTTTTGCGCGCCCGAATTTTGCGTACCATCGCTGCTCATGGCCGAAGTGACGCTCGATGCGACAGATCACGAAATCCTGGGCCTGCTGCGCGAGGACGCGCGGCGGACGCTGTCGGACATCGCGACCCGGGTGACGCTGTCGACGGCGGCCGTGAAGCGGCGGATCGACCGGCTGCAGGAGATCGGGGTGATCCTCGGCTACACCGTGCAGGTGGATCACGCGAAGCTTGGTTGGGGCGTGGAAGCCTTCATCGAGCTGCGGTTCCTGGGCACCAGCGGCGTGGACGAAATCATCCAGACGACAACCCGGATGCCCGAGGCGCAGGCGGTGTTCACCATCGCGGGCGACCCCGACGCGCTGGTGTGGCTGCGCATCCGCGACATGGCGCACCTGCAACGCACCATCGACGAGATCCGCCGCAGCCACCGGGTCACCAGCACCAAGACCCTGATCGCGCTCGACTCCTGGCAACGCGGTCGCCGCTGAAGACCGGTTCCAGGCTCGTTTTGCGTGGCGGTGCGGGTGGCGGAACCGCAGCCGCCGCCTGGACTAGAACAACCTCCAGCGCAGTTTCTGGGGGAAGCGTGGCCGCAACCGGCAACAGCTGCGGTCAGCTCGCGACCGGTGGCCGGGTCAGGTCGTGGTGGGTGGTGCCGTAGGTGCCCTCGCCGAGGGTCCGTTCCGCGAGACTCCAGCGGAGTTCCCCGCGGTTGCGGCGACCGGCCTGGCGGAGCAGCTGGTCCAGGCGCTCTTGCGCGTCGTCGAAGCTGGCGTGCAGCGAGATGTGCCGGCGTTGCCCGTCAAACAGCGGGACGCGCGTGCCTTCGCCGTCCACCACGAGCACCCACACCGCCGCCGCGGCCCGGTCGGCGTTCATCCGGGCGCGGACCTCGGTGGTACTGCCCGGCGCGGCACCGAGGTGCTCGACGACCTCGGTCACCGACGCGGCCAAGCCGAGACGGCAGAGTTGCCGCGCCACCTGGAAATCCGAAGCGCGCAGCTGGTCCGCGAGCGCTGGCAGGAACGTTCGCCGCCGCCAGCCCGCGATGAGCTCGCGTTCGTCGGTCGCGGTCCAGTACCGCCGTTCCTCGGCGGCGTAGTTCCGCAGCGCGACGGCACGCCAGTCGTAGTCGGGTTCGTTAGCGAGCTTCGCGCGCAACCAGCTTTCCCGAGCCCGCGCGCCGCGCACGGCATCGCCCGGGATCAGGTACTTGAGCCTGCCCTCGACAGCGCCGACACTGCGCTGCAACTCCGCGGCGATGTCCCCCAGCTCGTCACCTTGCCGCAACGCGTCGATCAACTGGGCGTAGTCACTGTCGAACCAGTACTCCTGCTCGCGCCCGCCCGCCTGCGGTAATTCGCTCATGCATTCGAAGCTAGCTTCCGCGAAGCGCGTCGAGTAAGGCCCAACAGTGCGACGAGATACCGCTGATCAGGCGTTTCTGCGTTGCGCCCACTGGGGTACCGGAGCGGATCAGGAAGCCGAGCAGCACCAGGCCCAGCAGCAATGCGCCGCCATCGGTGATGACGGACCGCAGCACACCGGCGTCTTCCCGTGGCGGTACCCGCCGCCCGCAAATTGCCGGTCATGTGTGGGTTTCCATCGGGCTCGTTTTCCGTCGCCCGCAACTCGGGGAGGACGTCGTGGCCTCAACGAGGTCGGTGCGGCTGCACGCCGGAGGCGCTTGGCCCACCCTCGCAGCTTGCGCTGCCGTGGAACCGCAGATGTCGCCTGAGGTTCCGCTACCCGTACCGCCGCGCGGAAACGCGTTTGGAAACAGTCCCTGCAGATCAGGCGGGCTCGAGGAGCGCGTGGACCGGCAGGTGGTCGGACGGGAAGTAGCCGTCCTTGCGGTAGGTGTTGATCGCCGCCTTCAGCACCCGGACGCGATCGTTGTGCAGCAGCCAGTCGATCCGCTCCTTGCCCTCGACCGGCTCCTTGTAGCCGGCGAAGGTGCCCCATGCGGGGGTGACCCGCTCGGCGGCGGTCGCCCAGCTGTCGGCCAGGCCGCCGCCGGTCAGGATCCGGTACGACTCCGACGTCTCGGCCGCGGTGTTGAAGTCGCCGGTGAGCACCACCGGCAGCGCCGGGTCGAAACCGGCGATGCGGTCGCGCACCAACTGGGCGCTGCGCTGCCGCGATGGCTCCGACTGGTGGTCGAAGTGCGTGTTGGCGTGGACGAATTCGCGGCCGCTCCGGCGGTCCAGGAATCGCACCCAGGTGACCATCCGGACCACGTTGTTGCCCCAGCTCTTCGAACCGATCACGTTCGGGGTGTCGGAGAGCCAGAAATGGTCGTAGTCCAGCGGCTCCACCCGGCGGGTGTCGTAGTAAATCGACATGAACTCGCCTCGACCGCCGCCTTCCCGGCCTAGCCCGATCCAGTCGTAGTGCCGCGGAACGTCCGACAGTACCTCCTTGACCTGGCTGTACAACGCTTCCTGCACGCCGAGCAGGGTGGGCTGCTCGGCGTTTAACAGCTCGGCGAGGATCGGGCGGCGGGTAGTCCAGGCGTCGGGGCTGGGCGGGGCGGCCTTGGTGTCGACGCGGATGTTGAAGGTCATCACGTGCAGCGAATTGCCGCGCGCGGGACCGATCAACGCGTTGCCGCTCGGCCGCTCTGCCGCCGCACCGGTGCCGAACACGCCTGCCGCGCCGGCCACTGCCGCGGCTCCGGCCATGCCGAGAACTCCCCGTCGGGTAAATCCGGACACATCTGCCTCCTCGATTGACGCGTCAAGATCCTCACGCGCAGCAGCACGGGAGTGGTTGACCGCCATGCGAACATTGCCGGAATTTCGCAACGGGCCGGATGTGACCTGGTCGGCGGCGGCGGCGCGGTGTCGGTGCCCGTGGCTAGGCTCCGTTCCCATGAGCGATCGTCGCCTGCTGCTGGTTCACGCCCACCCCGATGACGAGTCCACCGCCACCGGCGCCACGATGGCCCGTTACTGCGCGGACGGCGCATCGGTGTCGTTGGTGACCTGCACCAGTGGGGAGCTCGGCGAGGTCATCGCCGATGATCTGGCGCACCTGCGCGGAAATCCCGACGCGCTGGGAGAGTACCGGCGCGGGGAGATCGGCGCGGCGCTGGCCGAGTACGGCGACGTCCGGCACCACTGGCTCGGCGGCCCGGGGCGCTGGCGCGACAGCGGCATGGCCGGCGAGGCGGGCAACGGCGTGGACGGGGCCTTCGCGAAGGCCGACCCGGCCGAGGTCACCGGTGCGATGGTCGAGATCCTTCGCGCGGAACGGCCCCACGTGGTGATCACCTACGACGAATTCGGCGGCTACGGCCACCCGGACCACATCGGCGCGCACCGCGCGGTGATGACCTCCCTCGACCCGGCGGCGGACCCCGGCTACGCGCCGGAACTCGGCGAGCCGTGGCAGGTGCCGAAGGTGTACTGGACGACCCTGCCGCGCTCGGTCCTCAAGCGCATCGAGGAGGCGGGTGTCGAGGGCTTCGAGCCGTACACGGTGCCCGACGAGGAGCTGACCGCGATGGTCGACGGCCGTGCCTTCCACGCCGCCAAGATCGCCGCGCTGCGGCACTACCGCAGCCAGGTCAACCTCGATGACGGCGGGTTTTTCGCCCAGATGGTGGCCCGCCCGGAGTTCGCGATGGAGCACTACCTGCTGGTCCGCGGCGACCGGGGCCGCGGAACCGGCCCCTACGACTGGGAATCCGACCTGTTCGCGGGCCTCGTCTGACCCGACCGGTCAACGGACGGACAGGCGCTGTTCGTCCGGGATCGGCGTGGGGTGGGCGGGCCAGGGCAGGAGGTCCGGGAGCGCACCGGTCGGGATCCGCTGCGGCGTCCGGCCGGCGAGCCAGGCCGCTAGGTCGCGGGCCCGGCCGGTGATCTCGATGCCGTCGACGTCGGCTGGCCACCGGCGCGGGCCGTCGGTCTGCCGCAGCGTGATGCCGTCCGGCAGCCGGGGCAGCAGGAAATCGACGGCGTGGCAGGAGAATTCGTCGCTCCATTCCTGCGGGCCGACGCCGAGGTCGAGGTCGACCAGGTGGATCCAGACCTCCCGCCACCGCATGTGCACGAGCCCGCTGAGGTCGCCGTTGCGGAACCGCACCGGCCGTTCCCAATCGTCGGCGGCGGCCTGCGACCACACCGCTTCCAGGGCGGCCGAGTGCCGGGCGATGGAGTCGCGGTGCTCGTCGGCGCTGCGGTCGGCGAGCCCTTCGATGATCGCGTCGCGCTCGGTCTGCCCGCCTTCGTAGGCGTCGACCAGTTCGCCGCGCAACGCGAGCGCGGACACCCGGGCGAAGGCACGGGCGTTGTCGGTCAGGTGAGCCAGCACGTGGCCCCGGCTCCAGCCGGGCAGCAGCGACGGCTCGGCGACGTGATCGTCGGTCAGCGCGGAAAGCACCTCTAGAAGTCGCCGATGGCCCTGCGCAACAACATTCAACGGAGGCATCACGCGCCAGGATCCTAGACCCACGCCACCCGGCCCCACTCCGGGATGCCGAATGCGGGGTTTCAATGAAACCAGCGAGTTGATTTCCGTGGAGTCTCTTCATCCTGGATGATCCGCAGCCGCGACGCCTGAAGTCCTGCGGTACGGGGCTATCCGCAAGCGGCGTAGCGGCCTTGGCCCACCCGCGCAGCTCGCACCGCCACGGGTTCTCAGCCGTCTTCCCGCGAGGACAGCCCGGACGCCGCGTATTTGGTCATGCACAAGTCGGGGATTCCGGAGTCGAGAAGGCCGTTGAGGTTCCGCTAGCCGCACCGCAACGCAAGAAGAGGGGTTCGGAAACGCTCATTGAAATCGCCACCCGGCCCGATCAACCCGTGTTGTAGGTCCGGTATGCCGCGACGAGCTGGGTCTCGGCGGCGTCGAAGTACTCGTCGAGGCGTTCGGCCGCCGCGTCCATCGAGCCGTTGGTGATCAGGTCCGCGATCTCCCGGTTGAGCTCCAGGTACGGCTCGTGGAACTCCCGGGGGCGCGACATCACGTGGAACGCCAGGCGCAGCTCGGCCAGCAGCTGCCGCATCGTCTCGTTCACCCGGGGGCTGGCGGCCAGCGCCGCGAGCGCCTCGTGGAAGCGCATGTTCGCGGTGCCGACGTCTCCCCAGCGCTCGTTCTCGGCCGCGCGCTCGCCGTCGGCCACCGCGCCGTCCACGGCCGCCACCAGCTCCGGTGCGGCCTCGCCTGCCCGGCGCACTGCGCTGGTCTCCAGCAGCCGGCGGACGCGGTAGAGGTCGATCACGTCGTCGGCGCTGAGCACCCGGACGAACACGCCGCGGTGGAACTCGTGCGCCAGCAGCCGCTCATGCACCAGCAGCCGGAAGGCCTCGCGCAGCGTGTTGCGGGAGACCGCCAACGCCTTGCCCGCGCTTTCCTCGGACAGCCGGGTGCCGGGGGCGAGTGCGCCATCGATGACGCGCTGTCGCAGCACATCGGCGACGCGCTCGGCCGTGCTCGTGCGGTCCAGGAGCGCCCGGTCGGCCGTGAGCAGGTCCACCCACGGATCCGAGGTGGTCAATCGAGCTCCTAACAACGTGCAGCAGTTGATCGCAGTCTAACGAGAAAGGTGCGCGTGGGGTATTGCAGAATTGTTCAACAATTCACTATGTTGGCCAGAACCGCTCAACGGCCCGATCCTGCCGGTCGGTTTCGGGGTGCTGCTGTTCGTGGCGGCCAAGCGGCGGGACCTGCTCGGCAGGTGCCGGTACCCGAGCTGGTTGCCGATCGTGGGTGTGGCCGCCTGGTTGCTGACATTGGACTTGGGATACAACTCGCTCGGCGGCATCGCCGCGCTGTGGAAGTGAGGTGGGCATGGATCTCAACTCGGACCTCGCGGAAGGCTTCGGGCGCTGGGAGCTCAGCGACGACGAGGCGCTGCTGCGCATCGTCACCAGCGCCAACGTGGCCTGCGGATACCACGCGGGCGACGCCACGGTGATCCGCCAGGCCGTCGAGCGGGCCGCGAAGCTGGGCGTCGTGGTCGGCGCCCAGGTCAGCTACCGGGACCTGGCCGGGTTCGGCCGCCGGTTCATCGACGTGCCGCCGGTGGAGCTGGCCAACGACGTGATCTACCAGATCGGCGCGCTGGCCGGCTTCGCCAGCGTCGCGGGCACCGAGGTCGGCTATGTCAAGCCGCACGGAGCGCTGTACAACGCGATCGTGCACCACGCCGAACAGGCGTCCGCCGTGGTCGAGGCGGTGCGCAGCTACGATCCGGCGCTGGCCGTGCTCGGTCTGGCGGGCTCCGAGTGGCTGACCCAGGCCGAGCGGGCCGGGCTGCAGGTGTTCCGCGAGGCCTTCGCCGACCGCGCCTACACCCCGGAGGGCACCCTCGTGTCGCGCCGCGAGCCCGGCGCGGTGCTGCACGACCCGGAGGTCATCGCTGACCGCTGTCTGAAGCTGGCCGCAGGAGAGCCGATCGAGGCCGTCGACGGGTCCAAGATCAAGATCGACGCCCCCGACTCGATCTGCGTGCACGGGGACAGCCCAGGCGCGGTGGCCATCGCCGAGGCCGTGCGGGCCCGGCTGGTGGCCGGGGGAGTGGCGCTGGAGCCGTTCACCTCGCGAGGCCTGTGATGCGTTTCCTGCGGTGCGCCGACTCCGGGCTGCTCATCGAGCTGGCCGATCTCGAAGCTGTGCAAGCGCTTTACGCGGTGCTCGCCGAGGATCCGCCGGAGGGCGTCACGGACCTCGTCCCGGCTGCCCGCACGTTGCTGCTGCACTTGGGCCCGCGCGCCAATGCTGGGGCGGTCGAGGCGGCGGTGCGTGCGGTCGAGCCGCGCGACGGCGCACGCGCCAGCGGCGACCTGCTGCGGGTGCCAGTGGTCTACGACGGCGCGGATCTGGCTGAGGTTGCGGCCCTGACCGGGCTGACCGAGCGCGAGGTCGTGCACCGGCACACGGGGGCGGAGTGGACGGTCGCCTTCGGCGGGTTCGCCCCCGGTTTCGGCTACCTCGTCGGCGGCCCGCCGGAGCTGGTGGTGCCGCGCCGCACCGAGTCGCGGACCAAGGTGCCGCCCGGCTCCGTCGGCCTCGCCGGTGCGTTCAGCGGCATCTACCCGCGCGAATCGCCCGGCGGCTGGCAGCTGATCGGGCGCACGGACCTGGAGATCTGGCGGGTCGACCGGGAACCGCCGGCGCTGCTGCGGCCCGGCGTGCGGGTGCAGTTCCGGGAGGTCCCATGAGCTGCCTGGAAGTCCTCGCCGCGGGTCCGCTGTCGACGATTCAGGACCTGGGCCGGCCAGGCCTGGCCGGGATCGGCGTGGGTCGCTCCGGTGCGGCCGACGTCGGCGCGTTCCGGCTGGCCAACCGGCTGGTCGGCAACGACGAGGCAGCGGCGGCCATCGAGGTCACGCTGGGCGGGCTCGCGGTCCGCGCGACCCGCGACCTCACCGCCGCGGTGACCGGCGCCCCCTGTCCGACCACTGTGGATGGTCGGGTGGTGGCGGTGAACTCGGTGCTGCGGATCCGGGCCGGTGCCGAGCTGAGGTTGGGCGTGCCCGGCTGCGGACTCCGCAGTTACCTCGCGGTGCGCGGCGGCATCGCCGTGCCACCGGTGCTCGGTTCCCGAGCCACCGACGTGCTCGCCGGACTTGGCCCGGAGCCGCTGACCCCCGGCGCGCTGTTGCCGGTCGGCCCGGCACCAGCGCGGTTCCCGCTGGTGGACCTGGCACCGGTGGCGATGTGCGCGGCCGCCGTGATCGTGCTGCGCGTGGAGCCCGGACCGCGCCACGACTGGTTCGCCGACGACGCCCTGGCCACCCTGGTCAGCCGTCCGTACGAGGTCACCCCGGACAGCAACCGGATCGGCATGCGGCTGGACGGACCGGCGTTGGAGCGCAGCCGCACCGAGGAACTGCCCAGCGAAGGCATGGTCGCCGGTGCGGTGCAGGTTCCGCCGTCGGCGCGCCCCACGCTGTTCCTCGCCGACCACCCGGTGACCGGCGGCTACCCGGTGATCGCGGTGGTCACCGCGACGGACGTGGACAAGGCGGCGCAGGCCAGGCCGGGCCAGCGAATCCGCTTCCGGTTGAAAAACGGCTTCCAAGCTCGTTCCGCATAGCAGGACCGCAGACACCGCCCGGTGCGCTGGATCCCGGATCGTGCGGTGCGCGTCGCGGGGGCGGCTGAGCTGCTGCGCCGTCGTCAGAACAAAAGAGCAGATCGGCTTCAACAGCAGAGGTAGGGAGATTTCGATGACGCAGCCGAAAGCGATGTCGCCGGAGCAGGCCCGCGCAGCGTTTCGCGCCGGACTGCGCGTGCCCACCTCGGGTTACAGCGCGGGTTGGACCCAGGCGAACCTCATCGCGCTGCCCCGCGAGTACGCCTACGACTTCTTGCTGTTCGCGCAACGCAATCCGCGCTCGTGCCCGGTGCTCGACGTGACCGAGCCCGGCGAGACCAGCGCCTCGATCTTCGCCGGCGACCTGCGCACCGACCTGCCCGCCTACACGGTCTACCGGGACGGCGAGCTGGCCGGGGAGCGCGCCGAGGTCACTGACCTGTGGCGGGACGACCTGGTGTCGTTCCTTGTGGGCTGCAGCTTCACCTTCGAGGCGGCGCTGCTGGAGGCCGAGGTCCCGGTGCGCCACGTCGAGGCGGGCAGCAACGTGCCGATGTACCGGTCGAATCGGGAATGCCGCCCAGCCGGCCGGTTGTCGGGGCCGATGGTGGTGTCGATGCGGCCGATTCCGGCGGACCTGGTGTCCACCGCGGTTCGCGTGACCTCCCGGTACCCGGCGGTGCACGGTGCCCCGGTGCACGTCGGCGCACCAGAAGCGTTGGGGATCCAGGACATCGCCCGGCCCGACTTCGGCGACGCGGTGGAGATCCGGCCCGGCGAGGTCCCGGTGTTCTGGGCCTGCGGGGTGACGCCGCAGGCGGCCGTGATGCAGTCCAAGCCGCCGTTCGCCATCGGCCACGCGCCCGGCTACATGGCGATCACCGACGCCCGCGACAGCCGCTTCCTCGTCCCGTAAGAAGCCTCCCGGACTCGGAGAAGTGCCGATTTCGCGTACCCGGTTACGGTTTTTACACGCAAGTCGGGATAGATCGTAGGTCTCAGACCACGGCCGTCCGGCCAGTATCTGACCAGGCCGGAGGCCACCCGAAGACCAGGCGTAGGACCCTCGCCGGACCGCCCGGGGTAACGGTCAGGTTATGCAAGAACGCGGGTAGAACCTTGTCCGTGCCGATCAGCTGGCCGAAGCTGTGACCATGAAGCTACGCAAGGTGTCCGGCTGTGAGGACAAGACCTGTCCGGCCGTCTACGTGTCCGGCCGAGGGACGGCCGTTGTCCAGGGGGACCACGTGCACGCCGAGGGGCTGATGCTTGGAGAGGGGGAAACAGCCGTCGAATTGCCCCTGAGGTCGTCCTAAACGCGGTTTCCGCACTAGTCGAGTCCGGTGGTGCTAGCCCGGACACCGTTCAGCGGATCAGGGCGGCTCGGAATTATTCCTGACCGGGGACCAGTTCGGCGATCGGTTCAACGACTGCCAGCGATCCGCATGGCGCTTCGAGTGCCAACCGTCGTACGCCATGCCAAGGGAAATCGGCATCCGGGGTACCCCCGAGATCCGGCGCTTAGTCCGAAAGCAGACCTCTTGTCCTGGAGGTTCGTGCATTCTGCGGTGTCCTCCCTCCTCTTCGGACTGTTGACTCCAGCTCGGAGTTTTCAGGCGAAGCGAGGAGGTTCGGGTGGGGGCGCTTTCCGGGCGGTTAGGCCGAGCGTTGGCCATCGCGTCGAGTGCACTGGTCGCGGGTACGGCGGTGGTGGCGGGAACTCCGGCGGTGGCAGAACCGTCCAGGGCCGCGCCGGTTTCCTGGGGCAAGTGCGACGAGGACGTGCTGAACGGGGTGCCGGTCACCGAGCGGCACCTCTATCGGTGCGCGATGTATCCGGTGCCGATCGATCACGACGACCCGGGCAGGGGCGCCGTCGAACTGGCGATGATGCGCCGGGCGGCGGCCGATCCGAACGCGAAGATCGGTTCGTTGTTCCTGAATCCGGGTGGGCCAGGTGGCGCGGGGTTCAGGCGGCCGGTGACCGCGCTCAGCATGTTCGAGCCGGAGGTGCTGAACCGCTTCGACATCATCGGCTTCGACCCGCGCGGGGTGGCCCGGAGCACGCCGCTGCGCTGCTTCAAGTCCGCTGAGCAGGCCGAGGAGGTGCTGGGCCGGATCTCGTCGGTACCGGTGACCGACCAGCAGATCGGCACCACGATGGCCGCCTACGCGGAGTACGGCGAGGCCTGCGACAAGAACGCGGGCGAGCTGCTGGGCCACCTGTCCACGAAAGACGTCGCGCGGGACCTCGACCTGATGCGCCAGGGCGTGGGCGACGAACAGCTCAACTACGTCGGCTTCTCCTACGGAACGCTGCTCGGCGCGACCTACGTGAACCTGTTCCCGGAGCGCAGCCGCGCGATCATCCTGGACGGCAACGTGGATCCGGCGCTGCGGACCGCCAACGGCGTCCAGTACGACCGGGAGCGGGCGCGGGGCTTCGAGCTGGCGTTGGACTCGTTCCTCAAGCTCTGCGCCGAGAAGGCGCAGGGGTGCGCCTTCGGCGAGGGCGACCCGCGGGCGAAGTTCGACGAGATCCGGGACCGCCTGCGGCCGGGCCCGATCGCGATGCCGGGCGGTTCGCAGATCACGCTCGACCAGTTCACCGTCAGCGTGAGCAGCGCGCTGTACTCCCCGGACCGGTTCCGGCAGCTCGCCACCGACCTCCAGTCGCTGCACCGCCAGTTGCACCCCGAGCCGGGGTTGGCCCCGGAACTGCTGGGACTGCTGGGCAGGCCGACCTCGATCGGCCGATTTGACGCCCCGGCCGACGCCGCGGCGTCGACCTACGTGGACGACAGTTACTTCGGGGTGAACTGCTCGGACAAGCCGATCCCCAAGGAACCCGCGAAGGTGCCGGGCATCGCCGCGCAGTGGGAGGCGGAGTCGCCGACCTTCGGCCGCTCGCAGGCGTTCAGCGACGTGGCCGGGTGCTCGACCTGGCCGTCGATCGACCCGGACGTGCACGCCGGCCCGTGGCAGAACCGGGCGGCCAACCCGGTCCTGCTGTTCGGCAACTTCTACGACCCGGCAACCCAGTACGAGTTCTCCCGCCGGATGGAGCAGGAGCTGGGCAACGCCCGGCTGGTGAGCGTCGATTCGTTCGGCCACTGCATCCTGGGCAACAGCTCGTGCACCGACAAGATCGCGGCCGATTTCCTGACGGACCTGAAGGTCCCGGAACCAGGCCAGGTCTGCCAGCCGGACAAACAACCCTTCGCCTAGCCACCGCGTTCGAGGCTCACCCTTCTCAGTGGTGCGGGTGGCGGGACCTCACAGGCCTTCTCGACTCCGGATCCCCGGCGCACATAAGACGAGTACGTCGCGTCGGGGCGGCCCTCGCGAGAAAGGCTTGGGGTGCAGGGTGTCCCCGGCTAAGCGGCTGCGCTGCTTGCAGCGGCTCGGGACGGCCAGATTTGGCTGGCGCGGTGGCTGTTTCGAACGCGGAGCAAAGGCCCAAGAGACGAAATGACCCTCGCCCCGAGGAGAGGGGCGGGGGTCCGTTTCGCTTGGCGGCCGATGCGCCGGTCGCCTCTGCGGCGAATGGCGCGACGCGGCTCCAGCCGAACGGTATTCCGCGAAGGCGGTGATTGAGGCCCGGGGGACACGGGCGCACCGACCGGATTGTTCAACGTCCGGACCCGAGGCGGTGTTCCGGCTTCCGGTATGCGTCACACCTCACTCGATCGAGAAATCGTCCCGACACGCGTCGGTTCGATGCTTGACTCCCGGGATTCGGCCGCCGCGGCTCTTAGCTTCGGGGCATGGATTTCAGCAACGAAGTACGAGTCGGACAACACACCTACGGAGTCACCGCCAAGGGCGAACCGGGCATTGCGGACCAGCCGGCCACCGTCGCGATGGAGTTCACCGGAGCGGACGCCGACGGCCGCGTCGTGGCCGAAGGCAACCTACTGATCGCCGTCGACGGACTGGGCGACGTGAACGCGTTCCTGGCCCAGACCTTGGGCGGGCTGGCCGCACTGCACGCGCCTTGGACGCCCGGGCGCGGGCGGAGCCGACCACGCCCGCCCAACGCCGGTCGACCGTGGACCGAAACCGACGGTGAGCGGCTCCGGGAGCGGTGGCTGGGTTCGGTGGGTGAGACCGCGAACCGGCTGATCGGGGAATTGGCCGAGGAGTTCGGCCGCACCCGCGGAGCGGTCCGCGCACAGTTGCCCCGACTGGGCTGCGACCCGGACGTCCCGGGCCGGGTGCTCGCCGAGACCTGACCCGCGACCCGGTGCGGCGATCGGTGGGAATGGCGAATCGACGTTCGCCGGGTGCCGAAGAATTGGTTGAACCTGGAATCGATTCCCGCTCGATGCGCGGTCGCGGGAATTGCCGTTCTGTAGAAATTGGGAGGTGGGTTCGCGGGGTGAGAAGGCGAGTGGTTCCGATATCGCAGTTGTTTCGCCCGCGCCAGTCGGCAAAAAGAAGGCACCGCCTCGCCGGAGGGCCCCGAATGCACGCTGTCGGGGAGGTCCGCGCGAGGCGGTGCAGGGGGGATCTGCAGGATCGTCGCCGGGTATCGTCCTCCGGCTGTCCCGTTCAGATCCGGGTCAGCACTTCTCGAAGGTGCTCGTCGGGGAGTGGGCGATTGCGCCGGTGGAGCTGATCGTCTCGGTGTGCACCTTGACGGTCGCGCCGGAGTTGCACGGTGCCTTCGTGGCCAGGTTGATCTCGGTGCCGCTCTGCGCCAGCTCGCCGATCACCCTGGGCGTCGCGTCTTTCTGCTCGACGACGATCCGCACGGTGACCGTCGCGCTGTTCAGGCAACCGGTGCGCCCGCCGGTGGCGGTCAGGGTGTTGCCCTCGCGCGTGGGCTGATAGGCGAACAGCGCGCACGCCGGGGCGGACGCGGTGGCGACCGCGGGGGCGGCGGGCGCGACCGCGAACGCCGCGAGCGTCAACGCGGTGCTGAACAGGACGGGCGAGTGGCGCATTCGGGGCCTTCTTCCGTGTACCGAATTGCTGACGGATACAACGCGGAGTCGATCACCCGCCACGATGGCTGTCAATTTGGAATTGGTCGGAGCGCAGTTTTTCACCCGGGTGAGGCTCGTTATTAGTAGTTGTTCAGAGGATGGAGGTTTGCCCCGCCGGCTTGGCCGGACGCCAGGAGAGGAGGATGGATTGGACGCTTTTCTGAACGCGATTTGAGGTCGGTTCGCGGCGTCCGGGTGATCTCCGACGGGCAACCGTCGCGCGTTCCTGCAATATTTGCAATGCCTCTGTTAATATCGCAGCCCGATCGAGGGAGTGTGGATGTCGAAGACGGTTGCCAAGGCGGTCCACGTGCTCGAAACCCTCGCCAGCGCGCCCAAAACCGTCGCGGAGCTGGCGCGCGAGCTCGGGGTGCACGGCTCGACCGCGCTGCGGATGCTGCAGCCGCTAGCCGACGGCGGCCTGATCACCCGCGGACCGGACGGCCGCTACCGCCTCGGGTTCCGGCTGGTCGAGCTCGGCCAGCAGGTGCTGGACGAGATGGACCTGCGCGCGGTCGCCAGGCCGCACCTGACCTCGCTCGCGGACGCCACGCGCTTGACGGTGCACCTGGCGCAGCTGGTGGACGACCAGATCGTCTACGTCGACAAGATCGAGGGCGCCGCGTCGATCCGCACCTGGTCGCGGATCGGACGGGCGGTGCCGCTGCACACCGCCGCCGCCAGCAAGGTGATCCTGGCCGCGCTGCCGGCTGATCACCGGGATCGTCTGCTGTCCGCGCACGCCTTCACCCGCTACACCGAGCGCACCATCACCGGCGAAGCCGAGTTCCGGGCCCACCTGGTCGAGGTCGCGCGGCTCGGCTACGCCACCGACCAGGCCGAATTCGAGCGGCTGGTGCACTGCATCGGCGTCGGGATCCCGGACGTCACCGGGCAGCTTCTGGCGGCCGTGTCGCTGACGACAGTGCGCGCCGACACCGATCTGCCCGAGCTCGGCTGCCTCCTCGGCCAGGTCCGGGACACGGCCACCGCGATCGCCGTTGCCCTAGGCCACCAGGCGAGTTGAAGACCGGTCGGGGTGTGCCGGGTCCGCAGGGGGCCGCGGCTTTCCTGGTTCGCGATGTCGGGTGATCGGAACAACGCGGGGCAACCCGTGACCGTTCCCAGCGGTGTTCGTTACCAGGATGTTCGGTGTTACCCGGGAGGATCGCGATGACCTGGATGATCTACGGAGCGAGCGGCTACACGGGTCGGCTGGTCGCCGACCTGGCGCTCGACCGCGGGGAGCGGCCGGTGCTGGCCGGTCGTTCCCCGGCGAAGATCGCGGCCTTCGCCACGCCCAGGGGCCTGCCGTACCGGGTCTTCGACCTCGGCGACCCCGACGCGGTCGCCGAGGGGCTGCGGGGCATCGACGTAGTCGCGCACTGCGCCGGTCCGTTTTCCGTGACGTCGGCGCCGATGGTCGAAGGCTGCCTCCGAGCCGGCGCGCACTACCTCGACATCACCGGCGAAATCGACGTTTTCGAGGCGGTCTTCGCGCGCCACGAGGACGCTCGCCGCGCCGGTGTGGTGCTCCTGCCGGGCTCGGGCTTCGACGTGGTGCCCACCGACTGCCTGGCCGCGATGGTCGCGGCCGGCCTGCCCACCGCGACCCACCTGGACCTCGCCTTCCACACCAGCGGCGGGATCAGCGGCGGAACATTGAAGAGCGCGCTGGAGGGTGCCGCGCTGGGCGGCCGGGCGCGCGTGGACGGCGAGGTGTGCGCCGTGCCGCTGGCGTGGCGTCGGCGTGAGATCCCGTTCCCGTCCGGGCCGCGACGGGTCACCTCGCTGCCCTGGGGTGATGTCAGCACGGCCTACCGCAGCACCGGGATCGGCAACATCACCACCTTCGCCCAGCTACCCGGACTCGACCGGACCGGTCGTCGTTCGACCCGGTTGTCGCAGGTCGTGATGGGGTCGCACGTCGTGCAGCGGCTCGGGAAGGCGGCGATCGGCGCGGTCGTGCGCGGCCCCGGCCGGGTCACCCGCTCGCGCAGCTGGGTCGAGGTCTACGCGGAGGCGACGGCACCGGACGGCACGAACGTGACGGCGGCCCTGATCGGCCCGGACACCTACGACCTCACGGCGGACGCGGTGCTCCGGGCGGTCCACTCCCTGAGCGCGGAACCCCCGACGCCTGGTGCTCACACCCCGTCCACGGCGTTCGGCGCGGACTTCGTCCGCCGCCTCCACGGGGTCAAGATCATCGAGCCGACCCGCCGCTGACACCATCCACAATGCACGAAAGTTGACAAGATCGAGGGCACCACGAGGGAACCGGCGGCACGGCGCGAGGCATCAGTTCGCCCAGGACCGGTGCGGAGAACTGAGCATGGCGCATGCATGTTCTGGGTGGAACCGGCATGCTTGACAGCCCGCTCCGCAAGGTGGAATCGGAACATCCACTGTGGAGTCCTGCACCGGCGCGAGGACTTGCTAGCCGAGGCCCCGAGGGGTTACTCCACGAGGACGCGGAGCATGCCTTCCGGTCCGGACTCGCTCTCCAGGAACTCCAGGAACGGCCCTTCGCCGGACGGCGGGCGCAGCGACGCGAACTCGGAACGTTCGCCCGCCAGTTCCATACCGGTCGCCGTCGCCATAGTCCGGGCGTCCGAGCGCGGGTCCGAGGTGTCGATCACGACTGCGGCGACCGGCCCGGTGTCGGCGTACACCTTCCGGGGTTCCAGCACGCACAGCTCGTTGCCCTCGACGTCGGCCATTACCACCCACGGCACGTCGCTGCTCTGGTCGATGTCGGCGAACCGGGCGCCGGCGTTGAACAACCTCTCCACGATCGTGTTCTGGTCGTCGTGCGACTCGCTGCGCAGGTCCAGGTGCACGCCGTTCTTCCGGGCCTTGGCGCGGGCGCTCACGACGAACCGCAGCGGCACTCCGGGGCCGGTCGGCTGGACGACGGTCCCGGAGCGCGTGTCGAGGTGCCATCCGAGCACGTCGGCCCACCACCGCGCGAGCCGCTCCGGCTCCTGCGCCGAGAACTCCACGACGACCGATGCCATGCCGCGAAAGTACGGGCACCCCACCGGTGCGCACAACTGCACAACTTCGCCTCGGCAGCCAACGGCCAGGTGACGAACATGTACCAGCAGTTCTGAAACCGTGGCCTCTCACGGCTGCGTGCCGGTGCTGGCCCAGTGTTCGTTGATCCGGTTGATGGCCTGCTCCTTGGTCATGGCCATGACCTCGTTCTCCGGCACGCCCACGCGGTTGATCAACAGGTATACGAGGTCGGTCGGAAGCGAGTCGGTGGCGCTCTTTCGGACCCCGCGATCAGGCGTGATGTTGTCACGTACGCAGGCCCAGAACCCCGCATCCGTGATCTGAAGGTGGTCGCGGATGACGTGCTGCCAAAGGCTCGGACCGTAGCTGGTGTGATCGGGTGGGTGCGAGATGCGGGTTCTCAGGATGCGGCCGTCAGGAAGCGCGAGCTCGTAGGTGATGTGATGAGTCCCGGTCCGACCGCGTGCGGTCCTAACTGTCCAGCCTTCAAGTGCGCAGAACCGCTCGTGATCTTTGCGCGTCGGCTGCGGGTGTGTCACTCGGCGGCTCCGATCAGCCATTCGCGGAGTAGTTCATCGCTGCTGAGCTCGATCAACTGGACCAGGCCCCAGTTTTCGCGGTGGTTCGGTGTGGCGCGCAGGCGGTCCTGCCAATCCTCCGCGTACTCGCGCAGCGCCATCACCATCTCGTCGATCGCGTCGTCGAAGTCTGGGCCGTCGGCCGCGACCGGGACGCCGGGCAGGAAGATCGACCAACCACCTGCCTCTGAGACGACCTGCGCTTGCAGTGCCCTGGTGCCAGCGAGGAAGTGCCGCAGCCGCTCACTGTCGACGACCGCCGCGGTGCTCGTGTCGCGTCGAATGGTCGCAGCCTGTCCGTTGGCTGCTGCGTCGAGCAGTTCTTTCAGATGCGCGCGTGCCTCTGTGTAGCTGTCGAAATGCACTGCGGACATGGGTGGCTCCCCTCGTTGAAGCCAGCTTCCCGGGTGGTTTAAGTACGTCAAGTACTTGACGTACTTAACCCGGTGCGGAGGTCGCTCAGGAGGGTGGGGAGGACCGCTTCCTCTTCGATGGCTCTGGCCGTCGTGGCCATCAGCTCCGCAAGCTGGGGATCCCAGGGGGTTTCGAGCGGGGTGCCGACGAGGTTCGGCAGGTCGGTGCGGGTTGCCGTGGCCTGGTCGAGGGCTTCGCGGTAGTCGGCGGCGGACATCCGCCAAGGACGCGCGTTGTGGTGCGTCAAGAGAGATCGGGTGATGCCGATGCCGGGCCAGTCGAAATCGCCGTGGTAGTGCAGCGTGGCGCCGCAGTCGGTGAGGCGCTGCAGCAGCGTCACGGCAACCGTTGTGGGATGGCCGGACACGCACACCACGGGGTGCGCGATGCGTTCTTCCACCGCCGATTCGAGGACTCGCGGGTTCTCGCACACGGCGATCGTCGTGCCCGCCTCGACGAGCGCGGACGGGGCGGCGCGCAGGTCGAGGTGGGTAAGGTGCGTCGGCAGACCCAGCGCGGTGCGCTGCCGGACGCCGCGCGACCAGTCGTCCGAGCCGACCAGTGGCAAGGCCCAGCACAGAACGGTCGCGGACACGGCATCGAGCGTGACTCCGCAGCGCTCCCACAAGGCCCGGCGCTCGCGCTCGTTTCCTGGTGTCTCGGCCCCGTGCGCCAGCGCAGCGGCCTTGAGCACAACCCGGCTCAACGCCGTGCCGTTGTCGAGCTGATGCGCGCCGCCAACGCTCGCCGCGAGCTCGCTACGCGACGTCCACGCCTCCGGCGGCTCCGCCAGCGCTAGCGCGCTCAGAGCCTTCGCCGCGCGCCGCGCGACGTCCGGGAGCTCGTCGTCGCCGACTCGCCCGTACTGCTGAAGCCACTGCGTCCACGGCTCCGCCCATGCGGCCGTCGCGAGTCCTCGCTCGGCCAGCGCCGCTCGCAGCGTCCCTGCGGTCCGCTCGCGCCGTTCGTCCCGCTCCGCGGTTTGGCGCCGCACCAGCGGCCGCTCGTGCAGAATCTCCAGAACTTCCGCCAGCCCCAACGCGAACCGGCTGCGCCGGACCGCTTCGTCCAATTTGGACACGCTGATCCGCGTGCCCTGGCCCCACATCGGACGGCCGTAGAGCTCGCCGACGGCTCGCTGGGTCTCGGCATCGGGCAGCTCCAACCGGAACGTCTCCGGGGGCTTCGCGGCCTCCAGCGCGTCCCGCGCCTGCGCCCACAAACCGCGCAGCGGCTCAACGCCCCACACGGCACGGACGTCGTCCTCGACACCCACGTCAGATCGTCCCCATTCGCTCAGAAGTGTGCCGCGTGAAAAGGCACCTTTCAGCAGCGCAGTTGGCAAGAGATGGCCTCCAGTCTCGCACTTGATGCTGAGCTGGGAAACGCTGGTCCAGGATAGACGCCGCTGATCCCTGGTCCCGCCATCCCAGCAACCCGACGACTTGGGGGGACGGACCGTTGCCCAAACGAACGTTTGCACCGAACTACACAGTCCTGTGGCGATGTTCTGCCACGCGGTGCCTGTTCTCCCACCTGCGCAGGGACATCGTCGCGCAGCATGAACACGACGCTCACGGCCCGGCGCGCATGGCGGAAAGCAGCGTCACGACCCGCGAGGCGGTGACCGGAAGGTGGGCACGGCGATGACCACCGCCAAGGTTCTGAAACTGGTCCCCGGCAACAACGTTGCCCACTACGTCCAGCATGGCGCGGATGCCGCGTTGTGCGGTGTTCCCTTGGGCTCTTTGGCCGAGATTGATCCGTGCCGGCGTGTTCCCGCACCGTGTTCGCTCTGCCCATCCGAGCTGGCACGCCTGAAGAAAAGGGTGGTGCTTGCCGGATGAGTGCCACCGCGACGGCGGCCGGCATGTGGTTCGCCGACACAACCACCGACTTCAGCACCGACCACGCCGACACGTGGATTGATCACCATCGGGTAGCCCATGAGCGTGACCCTGGCGACGGCCTAGGACTCGGTGGCCGTGTCGCTGCACAGCACCTTGCCCCCCGAGCGGCACGGCCACCGGCTTCCAGTTTTGCCGCGATCGATGAAGGGAGGTGAACACGCAAATGTCGCTGGTCGAAACCAACCGGGAAATCCAAGGACCGCACCGAGGTGCACGCCTCTGACGGGTCTGTCGGTGACGGTTCGGAGGGGCAAGGTCACTAAGGCGAAAGATCACGTGCACCGCGCACCACTCGCTCACCACCGTCTCCACGTCGCCGAACCCGGACGTGATCAGCCGCGTAATGCGCTCCTGCGTCAACAGCGCAGTGTGCTGAGTGGCTGAGTGGTCCGGGCGATGCGCGCGAAGTGCGTTCATCGAGTGGTTGAACGTCTCCCACCATGTCGCCCAAGCACAGGCATGGCCCCTACTCCCGCCCCGGTCGGACACCGGACGAGTAGTGATCAGCTCAGTCTCGTCCGCCCGCCACGGAGGCGTCACGGGCGCGGCCCCCGGTAGCGACGGCGAAGCAACGCCAAGAACCGGCAATTTTCTAGCCTCGCAAGGATGAATCCTTGATCGAAATCTTGGGATACACCCGCACGTCGAGTTCCCAGACCGTTCCCCAGACAGATCCCCAGTTTCAACGCTAGCGATGAAATGGGTCTCGCCACGGCCGGACCTGATCGCAAACGAGGTGGCCGATTCCGCGTAGCCTATTTGATCATGGTGTTGAGCTGGGTTTCTGTGGATATCTCCGGAAAGATCACGTGTCGGCGCGGTCGAGGGCTGCGCCGTCCCACGTCGTGTGGGTGCAGGCGATGCCGTGGCCGCTGCGGGGCCGGAGCACGTCGTAGATGTGCATCTTCGGGATCTTCGGGGACACGCCCCAGCCGCTGGGCCAGGTGATCAGCCAGTCCATGTCGAGGTCCACCAGCAGGCCGAGCATCCGCGCGATCGTCGGATCGTCCAGCCGCTCGAACGCCTCGTCCAGCAGCACCAACCGCAGCGGCCCGCGCCCGTCCGACGACACGCTGACCGCGTCGTAGAACGCCGCCGCCGCCGCGAACAGCGTCACGTACGAGATCAGCCGCGTCTCGCCGGAGGACAGCTGCCGCAGGCGGCGCACGCGGGGCTTGCCGTCCGGTCCGGTGTCGCGGACCCGCACGGTGAACGCGAACCACGACCGGTAGTCCAGCGCTCGCGCCAGGATTTCCGCGTAGCCGCCCGAGGTGCTGTCCCGCTCGGACTCGATCAGATCGGTGAACACCCGGCGCAGCAGCGCGTCCTGGTCGTCGCTGCGGTTGGCGAACGGGGTGCGGACCAGCTCGATGGCCTGCTTGATGTCGTCGCCGAGCGCCGCCGACGGCTGCCATTCCAGCTGGACGTGCACGCCCTGGCTGGAGCGGGCACCGTCGAGCACCTCGTTCATCCGCTTGCACAGGTCCCCGGCGATGCCGACCTGGCCGCGCAGCCGCTCCGCGAGGTCGCGGATCAGGTAGTCGGCGAAGATCGACTGGTAGCGCTCGTTGAGATAACCGCGCTGCTCGGCAAGCCGTTCGCCGACCCGGCGCGCGGCCTCGGCCACCGGCTGCGGGCCTTCCTCGCCGGTGACGGTCACGGTGAGCAGGCCGTGCTGGTCGGCGGCCGTGATGTCGTAGTTGCCGCTCAACGAGTGCTGAAGGGTTTGCAGGCGGTTGAGCACCGTGGATTCCGTCGAGCCCCGGCGGTCCGCCTCGGCGAGCATGCCCGTCGCCTCGTCGAGGTCCTCCGGCGTGGTGTCGGCGATGCCCGCGGCCGACCACAGGCCAGGGATGCGCAGTACCTGCCGGAACGTGTCGGCCGCCGCCGTCGCGTCATGCTCCCGGGCCGCGAGCTGGGACTGCTTGTGCTCCAGCTGGGTTTCCAGTCGCGCCGAAGACTCCCGCAGCGAGCTGATCTTTTCCCGCGCCTGCGGCAACTCCTTGCGCAGGTCGGCGCGCTCCCGCTCGAAAGCGCCGACCTTGTCGGCGATCTGCTGCGCCTCGCCGCCGACGGCGGAGGTGAGCTCCGCGAGCCCGGTGGCCTGCTCCGCGTACTCGGCGCAGCGCCGCTCGGCCTGCGCCTCGGCCTCCATCCGATCGGCCACCGCCGCGTCGTGATGCAGCGAGAGATCCCGCAGGTCCGTGAGGGTCGGCAGACAGCGCGATTCGATCGCCTCGCGCAGCGCATCGATGCCAGCGCGGGCGTCAACGGTAGCCCGGTGGGCGGTGTCGAGCGCCTGCGTCTCGGCCGGCAGGTCGGCCTCGCCCGCGGCGCGCACCAGTTCGGCCTGCGACGCCTGCCAGCGCTGATCGGCGCTCTTGTGCTGCTCGCGCAGCTGCACGGCCTTCTGGTCGGCATCCGCCGCGGCCTCGATCGCCGTGGCCAGCTTGGCGTGCGAGGTCAGCAGGTCGCTGTCGTCCGGGTACGACTCGAGGTGCTGATCGAGGGCCGCTGCGTGCTCGCCCGCTTCGCGGTGTCGCCGCTCGGCTTCGCCGATCTCGGCGCGCAGCCGCGAAAGATCCTCCTCCAGCTCCGCGATGCGCCGGGCTCGGGCCGCTTCGCGGGCCCCCGCGCCGACGTACTCCGCCGTCTCCTTGCGCCAGGCTCCGGACAGCACCCCGGCGCTCCATGCACCGGTGACCGACACCGAGAGTCCGGCGCCGCCGTCGATCGACACAGAGGCCAGCAGGGCGGCAACCCGCTCCGGCGGTACCGGGCAGTCGGCCTCGGCGGCTGGGGACAGCAGCTCGGCCAGCGTGCCGCCGGAGCCGGACTCGGCGGGGGCGGCCAGGAGGTCGGCGAGGCCGGGCACTGCGCCGTCGGCGGTGACCCAGGCGTTGAGCAGCCCGCTGGCCTGCAGCGCCGCCTCCAGCCCGGCCCGGTCGGCTTCGCCCAGCGACGGCTGGAAGTCCACCAGCTCGTAGAAGGCCCGTCCCTGGCTGGTGTCCCGCTCGGCGTCGGCCCAGGTGGGGCGGCTCGGGGTCTGCTCGTGCCCGGCGCGGAGCTCGGCGAGTTCCTGTTCGCGGGACCGGGATCGCTCGCGCAGCTCGGCGATTTCCTGCTCGACCTCGGACACCTGCCGACGAGCCTCGTGCAGCTGCGGTTTCGCCCAGCGGCGTGCCTGTTCGCGTGCCTGCCGGATCGCCGAGCGGCCCCCGACCAGCTCCTCGGCAGCGGGCGGCTCCGGCAGCAGGTCATCCACAGTGGACGGCCACTCGGTGGCCCACTTCTGCGCGCGTTCCACCCACACCGCTGCGGCGTCGGAGAGTTCCTGCTGCGCCTGGTTGCGCCGCCCGGCCGCTTCCGTCGAGGTCAGCTGTGCCTGCCGCGCCTGCCGCTGGAGCTCGGTGACCTTGTCCTGCTCCGCGTCCAGCTCCCGGGACTGCTGGTGCAGCGCGAGCGTCAGCGCCGAACGCTGCCGGGCGACCGACGAGACCTGCTCTGAAGTTCGCACCGCCGCGCGGAATTCCGCGGCGAGCGCATCGGTGTCCAGTTGGGGCGCGGCGGAGCGCTCCACGGGCACCGGCTCAGCGTCCGGTTCCGGCGAGGTGCGCACCCGCTCCTGCTCTGCCTGCACCTCGGCGGCCGGAATCACCGGTGGTCGCGGCACCAGCGACCCGTCCAGCCCAGCCGTCGAAAGCTGCTGCGCCGCGCGGGCCGCGGCCTGCTCGGCCGCCTCGGTGTCACCGGTCAACCGGCGCAGCATGCCCACCACCGACTCCGTCGAGCGGTGCTCCTGCGCGCGGTGCTTTTCCGCCGTGTCGAGCGCGGAAACCGCTGCGGTGCGGGAGCTTTCCACCAGCCGCTCGCGGTCGCGCAGGTTCTGCAGCTCGGAATACGCCGGGTGGGAGCGCAACGCGTCGATGCTGGATTCCAGCTCGGCCTCGCGCTGTTCTAGTTCGGCGATCGTCTGCTGCGCGGTCTCGCGATCGTGCCGCTTGCCGGCCACCTGCTTCTCCAGGCCGGTCAGCTCCTTGCGCAGCGCCCGAAGCTTCTCCTGCGCGGTGCGCATCGCCTCGGCGCGGTCGCGCAGCGCGCCGAACGCGTAGCCGGAATAGGTGGACAGGAACGCGGTGAGCGCCTTGTCCGCGCCGGTCAACCGGACGATGTTCTCCCGGATCGACTCCAGGTCGTCGAACGAGGTCGCCAGCCGCTCGATCAGGCCCGGGTCCAGCGGCGGCAGCGCGTCCGACAGGATCTGCTCCAGCTGCCCTTCCAGGACCTTCAGGCCGACGTCGGGGTTGCGCAGCGTCCGCTGCAGGTGCAGCAGGTCGCCGTAGCGCGCGGCGGGCACGCCGTAGACCGAGGCGGCGACCTTCACGCGGAACGCCTGGTCGTCGAGGACGCAGTCGGCGCCGAGCAGCTCGCGCAGCTGCGCCGAACCCAGCGGCACCCGGTCCGTGCCGACCAAGTGGAGGTTGATGCCGACCCGGCGGCCGGTGATGAACCGCCACGAATCGCTGATCGACTGCGAGGTCTTGGACGCCTTCACCCCGATGCCGCAGGTGAGGAATTCCTCGCCGCCGCCCGGGGTTTCGCGGTGCAGCTCGATCCAGGCGTAGCCGATCCGGTTCGGCCCGCCCGGGTACTCGTCGAGCATCAGGCGCCGGATGCTGACCGTGTCGAAGCCCTTCGAACCCAGCTGCCGCAGGTCGCCGTCCAGGCAAAGCGGCAGCAGCAGCTCCAGGGTGCGGGACTTGCCAGAACCGTTGGTGCCCTGGAAGATCGCCCGGCCGCCGCCCAGGTCGAAGGTCGTCTCGGCGTACTGCCAGATGTTGACGATCCCGCCGCGGTGCAGCCGCCAGCGGTTGGCGGTGGGCACCGATGCCGTGCTGTCTGCGCTCACCGTGGACCGTCCTCTTGCATCTCGTCGAACACCGTCATCTCGTCAAACAACGACCAGCCCGGTGGCTCCGGGGCCGGTTCCGGTTCCCGGCCCGGGGCCGGGGTGGCGTCCGGCTGCGGCAGCCAGCGGTGCGCCGCCGGGCTGAGCAGCCATCGGCCGTCGTGGTCCTGCAGCAGGCCGAGCCGGCGGAGCAGCGCGACGACCGAGTGCACCAGGTCCTGGTGGTCGTCGGTGGCCTGCCGGGACCACGCGGCAGGGTAGGAGTCGACCAGGTCCTGGCAGACGTCAGTGAAGTCCTGCCAGGTCACCGGGTGCTTGCCGGACCCGTCCGGTTCCGCGTGGCCGAGCAGTTCCGGCAGCGCCAGCAGCGCGATGCGCGCGACCGTGCCGGGACCGGGGAAGACCAGGTCGGTGAGATAGTCCTCCGGATCGCAGACCACCACGCCCTCCGCGCGGCACTCGCCGACCAAGCCGAAGAACTTCTCCAGCAGCCGGGATTCATTCGTCACGTGCTCGCGCAGCCAGGCGGCCTGCTCGGTCGGCAGGTCGTCGTAGAGCACGACCGGATCCTCGACGAGCCGACGCCGCACCGCGTGCTCCAGGTGCCGCGGCCCGGCCGCGGCGGCCAGCTCGACCAGCTGCTCGGGGCTGCCAGCCTCGGCGAGCGGCCCGGCGATGAGCTGGCCGAGCAGATCGGTGTCGATGGTGATCAGTGCCTCGGCGGTGGACTCAGCGGTCACCGAGCCCTCGGTTTCGGTGATCACACCGAGCGCCACCAGCTGCCGCAGCGCCGCCGTGAGCGCGCGCCGATCCGCCGGGTCGTCGACCACCTGGACATCGGCCTCCACGGCGGCTGCGCGGACGTCGCTCACCAGCCGCGACAGCAGGACCTGGCGGCCGATGCCGGTCAGCGCGGCCAGCGTAAGCGCCAGGTACGCGTAGCCGCGGGGTGACAGCGACGCCTCGCCGCGGGTGGCGTCCGGGCCCGGCCCGGACTTGTAGAGCCGTGCGAAACGCCGCTCCACCACCAGGCGGTATCCCAGCAGCGAGGAGAACAACTCCTGGAGCACGACTCGCTGGCGGTAGATCATCGGCAGCAGGTCGCCATCCGGTCCGCCGGGGCGCAGCAGCGGCCGACGCAGCAGCACGCGCGCGCAGCGAACCACGTTCGCCGCGTCGATGTCGGGGAGTTCTTCGAAGGTTGCGATCATCGAGCGGCTCCCCGCACGTTTTCCGGGGTTTCGGGGATGGCTCCGTCGCCGGAAACCTCCAGCACGGTATCGCGCAGCGTCAAAGTGCCTGCGGCGCTGGAGATCCTGGTTTCCCGACCGGCCTCGGGGCGCACCGTGACGCGCAGCCGGTGCACCGGGTCGAGCGCCGTGCCAGAGTCGTCGGAACCTTCGCGCTGCGCCATCGCCAGCGTCAACAGCTCGCACAGCACGCCGAGCGCATCGCCAGAAAGCTTCCGCTCGGCCAGTTGCGAACTCGCCGCGGCCAGCTCGGCGACCGCTGCGGAGCGCCGCTCGTCGGCCTGACGTGCTTGCGCCAGCAGGGTTTCCTCGGTCATCGGGTCGTCGAGCACCCGTGAAGTCCGGCCGCGCGCCCCGCGATCACCCCGGCTGCGCACGCTGACCGTCACGTCGAGGACCGGGCCGTCGCGCCACGCGACCTTGTCGTTGTCGCTGTCGTAATCCGGCGCGGGCAGCAGGTGCCGCGCGGAATGCAGGCCGAATGCGGCCGAATAGACCTGGTGGGCGGTGGTTTCATCGGCCCCATCGAACCACTTCGCCAGCTTCAGCAGCTCGCCCCGGCGCCCCGGCACCAGCCCACCGCCGGAGGTGGCGCGCTTGACGCTGGCCAGCAGCGAGCCGATCGCGCGGGCGGTGGCCTCGCGCAGCGCGGCGACCTGGCTCGGCCGACCCGGCGAGTCGACGAACCAGTCGGTCAGCTCCTGCCAGTCCGCGATGGTGCGGCCCCGGGCGCGCTCCACGTCGACGCCCAACTGGTCGGCCGGGCCAAGCAGCCGGAGCAGCTCGCTGCGGACCCCGGCCAGCCCGGCCAGCGAACCGGCGATCGTCGCGGTGTGCCGCAGCACGTCCTCTACGACCATCTGGATGTACTCGACCAGCAGGTTCCGGAACCCGGAGATCTCGTCGGGCGCCAGCTGGTGGCGGGTCACGACCTGGCCCAGGTACGCGTAGAAGTCGCGGACGGTGGCGGCGAGCTCGGCGTGCTGCAGGAACACCGTGGTGACCTGCTCGGCGAGCCGTTCCCGGGCCTTCCGGGCGGGTTTCGCCTTCGGGTCGCGGCGTTCCACTGCCAACGCCTCCGAAAGCGCCACGCCGATCCCGGACAACCCGCGGTCGATGGCGGGCAGCAACTCGCGCGAGACCTCGCGGGCGCCCTCGGGAACCCGCAGGAGCGCGTCGACGTCCCGCTGCACCCGGACCGCGAGCTTGCTGACCTGGTAGCGGACGCTGCCGTGCTGGAACTCGGCGATGCTCGACGCGATCGTCTCGCGGCGGCCCGCCACCAGGTTGCCCCACTTGACCAGCTGCTTTAGTCGGTCGATGACGGTGTCCACATCGGACTCTCCGGCCGCCACCCGGCCCTCGCGCTCGGCCGCGGCCAGCGCCGCGCCGACCTCGCCGGCGGACAGGTCGGCGAGCAGCGTCGAGGTGAACAACCGCATGATCGCAAGATAGGTGCGGTGCTCGGGTGCCTGCAGGTAGGCGAAGAGCTGCAGGCGCTGCCCGCCGTCGCGGGTCTGCTCGGGAGCCTGCGTGGCCGGCACGTCCGTCGCGGTGGTTCCCGCGACGCCCGCGCGCAGCACGTCGGCATCGTGGTCCGGGGCCGTCACGGTCCGCCACGATATCCGGTCGTGCCGACACGGCCGGTCACCTGGCATGCGGTGGCCGGTCCGACCGGCCCCACGGGTAGCGTGCCGGGGAGATTTGCGAGGTGCGAGGGGCACCTACGAACCCTTGGTGCGTCCGGACCCGGGAGTCGCCCGGGCGGTGGTATCCGCTCGACGACTCACGGCCGATCACCAGGGAGAACGCCTATCTGATGGGGATGTTGCCGCGGGCTTCCGGAGAGGTTCGCTCGCACCAGATCGATTTGGAGGAAGGGCACCGGTGAGCGCGGGACGGGCGGTCGGACTGCTACTCGGAGTGGCCGCGGACGCGGCGATCGGCGACCCGAAGCGCGGGCACCCGGTCGCGATCTTCGGCAAGGTCGCGCAGGCCGCCGAGCGGGCGCTGCACCGGGACCAGCGGATCGCCGGCGTCGCCTACACCGGCCTCCTGGTCGGCGGCACGGTCGGGATCGGGGTCCTCGCGCAGCGGCTGTCGCGGTGCAGCCCCGTGCTGGAAGCCGCAGTCACCGGCCTGGCCACCTGGGCGGTGCTCGGCGGCTCGTCGCTGGCCGACGAGGGCACCGCGATGGCCCGGATGCTCGACGCCGGGGAGATCGACGCGGCGCGAGCGCGGCTGCGCAACCTGTGCGGGCGAGACTCGGCGGTGCTGGACGGGCAAGGCCTGGCCCGCGCCACCGTCGAATCAGTGGCCGAGAACACCTCCGACGCGGTGGTCGCGCCGCTGGTGTGGGGAGCGATCGCCGGGATCCCAGGCCTGATCGGCTACCGCGCGGCCAACACCCTCGACGCGATGGTCGGACACCGCTCACCGCGCTACCGCGACTTCGGTTGGGCCTCGGCGCGCCTGGACGACGTGCTGAACCTGGTGCCGTCCCGGCTCGCGGCGGTGCTGACCGCGGCGTGCGCGCCGGTGGTCGGCGGATCGGCGAGCGGGGCGTGGCGGACGTGGCGGCAGGACGCCTCGGCGCACCCGAGCCCGAATGCCGGGCAGGTCGAGGCGGCGTTCGCTGGCGCCCTGCAGATCCGCCTGGGCGGCCGGACGGTGTACGGCCACGTGGTGGAGCAGCGCCCAGTGCTGGGAGAGGGCCGCACAGCGGACGCGGGCGACGTGACCCGAAGCGTCGAGCTCTCGCGGGTGATCGGCACGGTGACGGGAGTCCTGACGGCGGCCTTCGCCCTAATCCGAGCCCTCCGCCGAGACCGCCGCTCCCGCTGAACCCCGGACCCCACCCGGGCTCGCACGCGACGCATCCGGGGCGACGCCAGCACCCCCAACGCCTCGCGGCCCGAACGACCGGAAGCGCCACACGCCCGAACAACCGGAAGCGCCACCGCCAGACCAGTCTGCGGCCAACCGTCCCACGCCGCTCACACCCACCATTCGCCCCAAAATCCCTGGTCAGCTATTGGGCGCTATAGATGCTGCCCGGGATGTGGTGGTGTGGCACCGCGGTGGGGCCGCTGGCGCCTTCGAAAGCGCCGAGGCCCTTACCGCGACCTCACGCGGGCCAGGGTGCCCGACTTACCGGGGCAAGGCCCGCCGCTTGCTGAATGAGGTGAACGGCCCGTTTGTGCCGTCTTTTGGCGTGGATGGTCCGTTCGCTTCACATTGGTTGTTTGGTGTGTGGGTGGGCTGAATGAGGTGAACGGCCCGTTTGTGCCGTCTATTGGCGTGGATGGTCCGTTCGCTCCACACCAGCGACGTACAGATGGACCACCGCCGCAGAGAGAGCTCCCGAACGGCCTCTATCGCCCGCAAAAATGCACTCATGGATCTTGACCAGCGGTAACGCAATCTCCTGGGCTGGGAAGATCGCGGTGAGGCTTCCGGCGCAGTGGCCAGCTCAAGGCCGGAGTGCTGTTTTCCCTGGTCAGTGCCCATTAGTCTTTTGGGCTGCGATAGCGAACCAAAGACTTTCGGCCTTGGGCGGCTGGAACGTGGGGCCGCGGAGTTGGCTGCGAGTGGAACTCCTGCGGGTTCGCAACCTCGGGGAGCTCCGAAGTCCTGGTCAGTGCCTGTGAGGGTTTTGAGCGCCATAGCGCGCCATAGCGCCTGAAGCGTGCGCGGCTATTGACCGAGTTTGGTGGGTTTGCCGGTGCGTACGGTGGCTGGGCCGGAACTTGGGCCACGGCGGGACCGATCTCGGTCGCGGGGCGTTCCCAATGCCTAGGCGACATTGGGGCGCGTTGCTCGTGGCAGGGCTTCCCGGCTGGGGGGAGCCGGGGACCGGGCTGACGCCGCGTCTTGGGTCAGGCTTGGCGGGTTGATTCGGTTTTGGGGGCTTCGCCGCTGGTGGTGGCGGTTTCGCCAGCCGTCTCGCCGGATTCTCGGGCCGCTGCTTCTTCGCGTTCGCGGCGTTCTTCCTCCGCGATCGCCTCGGCCACCGACACCTTGCGGCGGCCGCTCCTCTTGCCCCGGCCACCCGGTGCCGGTCCGTCGGCGGGCTCGTCCGCCGTGCTATCCGCGTCGGTCCGGTTTCGCCAGGCCGGGCGGGCATCGGTGCGCAGCTCCGAGTAAACCAGGTAGCCGATCGCGATGATCGCCATGATGCCGAACGCGATCCACTGCAGCGCGTACGAGAAGTACGGTCCCGACTCCAGACGCGGCAGCGGCAATGGCTCCAGCACGCCCGGCTGGCCCTCGTTGAGCGCGAGGTAGCCCGGCCGCAGTGCGATTCCGGTGCCGTTCGCGATGGTCTCCGCGTTCACCGCGTAGGCCCAGCGGTGCCCGTCGTGGTCGAACATCGGGCGCTGCTTGCTGTCCTGCTCGTCGGTGCGGACTCGGGCGGTGAGCGTGAGGTCACCGGCCGGCGCGGCCGCGTAGTCCGGCGCCTGGGTGCCGTTGACGGGGCGGATGAAGCCCCGGTCGACCAGCACCGTCGTGCCGTCGTCGAGCCGGAACGGCGTCAGCACTTCGAAGGCGGGCTCGCCGAGCACCGTGCGCTGCCAGGCCAGCGTCTCGCCCTCCGCCAGGTACCGGCCGTGCATCACGACCTGCGACCACTCGGTCCGCTGGTCCGGCACCTGCCCAATGGGCAGCACCTCCGCCAGCGGTTTCGGGGACGCGTGGAACGACTCGGAGATGGCGTTGTTGCGCGCCTGGGCCTCGTCGCTGCGGCTGAACTGCCAGGGAGCAAGCAGCGTGAAGCAGAGCGACGCGAACACCACGACCAGCGCGATCAGGCCGAGCCAACCGGGGCGTAGCAAGAACTTCAGGCGCACCCTTCTACGGTAAGCGGCCAGCCCGGAGCCCCGCCGCCACCCCCACCGCCACACTGGCCGCTCCTGGCCAGCGCGATCACCAACCGTCACCTGGGCGAACCTCATTCGCGCGAGAAGCCGCAGCTGCCTTGAGCGCCGGGAGGTTTGTGCAGGTTGTCACCTTCGTGTGGTTCAGACGTCTAGGGCGGAGCGGGCCGCGGCGACTGCCTGGGACGCGTAGCCCCCGCCGAAGAGCACCGTGTGCACCAGCAGCGGGAAGAGCTGGTGGAGTCCGATCCGCTGCCGCCAGCCGTCGGCCAGCGAACTGACCTCCTGGTACGCCGCCAGGACGCGGTCCAGGTGGGGGCAGCCGAAGAGATGCAGCATCGCGAGGTCGGTCTCGCGGTGCCCGCCGTGCGCGGCCGGGTCGATCAACCAGGCCCGCTGCGTGCCCCAGTGCACGTTGCCGCTCCACAGGTCGCCGTGCAGCCGGGCGGGCGGCTCGGCAGGCCCGGCGAGATCGTCGATCTGCGCGCACACCCGCGAGATCACCGCGCTGGCCTCGGCGCTGAGCGTTCCGGAGTCGACGGCACGCCGCAGGTACGGCTCGACCCGGTGCCGGGCGTAGAAGGACGGCCACTGCTGCCCGCTCGGTTCGTTGCGCATCGGGGCGAGGCCGATCCACGCGTCCGCGGGGCCACCCGGAGGCGCTGCGCCGAAGGCAGGTGCGCCAGCCGCGTGCAGCGCGGCGAGCTCGCGGCCAAGCCGCTCGGCGGCCCCCGGGCTCGGAGCCGCCTCTGGAACGTGCTCGGTGACCAGCCAGCTCTCGGTATGCCCGCGCAGGGCGGGTACGGCGACCGCGCCGGGCTCGGCGAGCCAGGCCAGTGATGCCGCCTCGGCCTCGATGGCGCCGGACATCGTCGCGGGCGCGGTCTTGGCGAAGACCGTCTCGCCGTTGTCGAGGCGCACCGCGAACGCGGCAGCGGTGTCGCCACCGCCGAGTCGGCGCACATCATCCGCTGCACGGCCGGTGATCTCCGCGACAGCCGCCCGGACTTGATCGAGCATCGTCGTCACAACCGTTCGCGGACCCAGTCGAGCAGACCCGGTGTGGCGGCCTCGACCATCGCCAGCACATCGTCGAACCCGTTCGGGCCTCCGTAGTACGGGTCCGGGACCTCGGCGCCGTCGGCGGAGTCCGGGTCGAAGGAACGCAGCAGCCGCACCTCGGCCGAGCTGTCGACGAGGCGGCGCACCGCCCGGAGGTGCCCGGCGTCCATTGCGATCAGCAGGTCGGCGGCCAGGTGCTCGTCGTCGATCTGGGCGGCGACATGCTCGGTGGGGTAGCCGTGGTCGGCGAGCACCTTCGTGGTGCGCGGGTCGGCTGGTTCGCCGACGTGCCACGGCCCGGTTCCGGCACTGGTGACCTCGACCTGACCGTCCAACCCGGCCCGCCGCAGCTGCTCGCGGAACACCAGCGCGGCCATCGGGGAACGGCAGATGTTGCCGGTACAGACGAAAGAGATGTGCACGTTTCCCGAGGGTACGGCCCAACCTGCCTCGCCTCCGGGCGCGGGGAGGGGAGCGAACGGACTGTTCGTCTCACCTACCGAGGCGAACAGGCCGTTCGCATCGAACTGCGGTTGACGCGAACGGACCGTTGACTCCGCCTGGTGGGGTGAGTAGTTCGTTCGCGTCGCTTGGGGGCGGCCGGTTGTTTCGTGCGGGCGGGTTTTGGAGCGAATGGGCCGTTCGTTCCTGCTTGCTGGCGTGAACGGGCCGTTCGCTTCGAACAGCGGTTGACGCGAACGGACCGTTGACGCCACCTAGTGGGATGAGCGGTCCGTTCACTTCGGCGGGACGCGGGGCAGCTGGTTTTGCTCGGTGTGAACGGGGGCGTTCGCGCGTTCTGGTGAGGCCGTGGTCCGGCTCGACATCACGAGGGGGTCACCGCGGCCCTTCGCGGCGCACGGGCCGGGCTCCGCCCTGGTTAGACTGCCCGGGATGAACAGCGGGCACGATCAGGATTCGTTGCGGCACCACGGCGATGTCGACGCCGAGCACGGCCTGCTCGACTTCGCGGTCAACGTCCGCCTGGACCGCCCGCCGGCGTGGCTCCGCCACCGCCTCACGGCGGCGCTCGACCGCCTCGGCCGCTACCCGTCCGCCGCCGACAACCTCGCCGCTCGGGCGGCTGCCGCCGCCCGCCACGGCCGCGACGCCTCCGAGGTGCTGCTGCTGGCCGGCGCGGCGGAAGGCTTCGCGCTCCTGCCGTCGCTGCGCCCCCGCCTCGCGGCGCTGGTGCACCCCTCGTTCACCGAGCCTGAGTTGGCGCTTCGCACCGCTGATGTTGAGGTGGCGCGGGTGCAGCTGGATCCGGCGGACGGCTTTCGGCTGGACGCGGGCGCGGTGCCGGAGCAGGCGGACTTGGTGGTGCTCGGCAATCCGACCAACCCGACGTCGGTGCTGCACCAGGCGGCGGAGATCCGGCGGCTGCTTCGGCCCGGCCGGGTGGTGGTCGTCGATGAGGCGTTCAGCGACACCGTGCCCGGCGAGCCGGAGTCGCTGGCCGGGTGCCGGGAACCGGGGCTGCTGGTGTTCCGCAGCCTGACGAAGATGTGGGGCCTTCCCGGGTTGCGCGCCGGGTATGCGCTGGGCGACCCGGACCTGTTGCGGCGGCTGGGCCGGTACCGTCCACATTGGCCGATCAACGCGCTGGTTCTGGAGGCCGTGGTCGCCTGCTGCGAGCCGGATGCGTTGGCCGAGTCGGAGCAGGCGGCGGTCGAGTTCGAGGAGCACCGCGCCGGGTTGGTCGCGGAGCTGGACGGGATTGCCGGGATACAGGTCGCGATGCCCGCACGTGCCCCGTTCCTGCTGCTTCGGGTGGATGGCGGGGCCGAGGTGCGGGATGCGTTGCGGCAGCACGGTATCGCGGTCCGCCGGGGCGACACGTTCCCCGGTCTGGGGCCGGATCATTTGCGGGTCGCCGTGCGCGATCCGGCGCAGAACGCTTTGCTGGTAAAGGCTTTACGCGACATTTTGGGATGGGGGTGAGCCGGTGGTGGTTCGGCTTAAAGAGGTGATCGGCGCGTTGGAAGTGGCATATCCGACCGATCTGGCGGAGAGCTGGGACGCGGTCGGCCTGGTGTGCGGCGATCCCGAGTCGGTCGTGCAGCGGGTGCTGTTCTGCGTGGACCCAGTTGAGGCCACTGTGGACGAAGCGGTGGATTTCGGCGCGCAGCTGGTGGTTTCGCACCACCCGTTGCTGCTGCGCGGGGTGCACGGCGTGCCCGCCGACGATCCCAAGGGGCGGATCGTGCACCGGCTGATCCGTTCCGGGATCGGCTTGTACTGCGCGCACACCAACGCCGACAGCGCTGTGCAGGGCGTGTCGGATGCGCTGGCCGAGGCCATCGGCCTCACCGTGACCGGGCCGCTGGTCCCGCACGCGGAAGGCGCCCGAACCGGGCTAGGGCGCGTCGGCGAGCTGTCCGAGACCGAGCCGTTCCACGAGTTCGTGCGCCGCGTCGCGCACAACCTGCCCACCACGGCCTGGGGGGTGCGCGGTGCCGGTGATCCGGACCGCCCGATCCGCACGGTCGCGGTGTGCGGCGGCGCCGGCGACTCCTACCTGGCGACCGCGGCGGCCGCTGGTGTTGACGCCTACGTGACCGCAGACCTGCGGCATCACCCGGCCGGCGAGCACCTGGCCCGGGCCGCCGTCCCCGGCGCCGAGGTGCCGGCCCTGGTGGACGTGGCGCACTGGGCCAGCGAATGGCCGTGGTGCCAACAGGCCGCGGACACCGTCGCCGCCGCGTTGCCGGATACAGTCGAAGTCCTCGTTTCCACCCGCCGCACCGACCCGTGGACCGTTCACGCTGGCGCGGCATCAGACCCAGGGAGGGCGCTCGCGTGAAAGCCGACCCCGCCGTTCAGCGACGGCTGCTCGATCTCGCGGAGGCGGACGCGGAACTCAACCGCGTCGAGCACCGCCGACGCACGCTGCCCGAGCTGGAGCAGATCGGCCGGGCCGAGGGCGAGGCGCGGGCCAAGCGCGACGAGCTGGTGGTCGCCCAGACCGCGTTCAGCGACCTGGACCGCGAGGTCAAGCGGCTGGAAAACGAGGTCGACCAGGTGCGCGCCCGGGAGCAGCGGGACCGCGATTTGATGGCCGCCGGGGCGTCCGCGAAGCAGCTCGAAGACCTGGAACACGAACTGCAGACGCTTTCCCGCCGACAGGGCATCCTCGAAGACGAGCAGCTCGAGGTCATGGAGCAGCGCGAGGCACTCGAAACGAACGTGACGAAGTCGCGAGAGGCCCTCGCCGCGGCAGAGGAGCGGCTCGCGGACATCCAGTCGCGCCGCGACGAGGCGCTCGCCGACCTCGAAGTGGCGGAGGCGCGCCGCCGGGGCGAGCGGGACCTGATTGTCAAGGCGTTGCCGGCGGACCTCGCCGCTCTCTACGACCGGATCCGAGCGCAGCGCGGTGTCGCCGCCGGGCTGCTGCAGGGCGCCCGGTGCAGCGCGTGCCGGATCGAGCTGGACCGCACCGCGTTGACCGAGGTGCGCGAGGCGGCGGCCGATGACGTGGTCCGCTGCGAGGAGTGCGGCGCGATCCTGGTGCGGGCAGGGGACAGCCGGTGAGTTTGCGGGTTGTCGTCGAGGCCGATGGTGGGTCGCGGGGCAACCCCGGCCCGGCCGGATGCGGTGCCGTGGTCCGCGACGCCGGGTCCGGGGAGGTGCTCGCGGAGCGCTCGATCGGTCTGGGCGTCACGACCAACAATGTGGCCGAGTATCAGGGCGTGATCGCGGGCCTGCTGGCGGCGGCAGAGCTCGGGGCTGCCGCGGTCGAGGTGCGGATGGACTCCAAGCTGATCATCGAGCAGCTGGCCGGCCGCTGGAAGGTCAAGCACGCGAACCTGCAGCCGCTGGCTGCCGAGGCGAGGCAGCTGATCGCCGGATTCGAGCAGGTGAGCCTGGAGTGGGTGCCCCGCGCCCAGAACGCCCACGCCGACCGCCTGGCCAACGAGGCGATGGACCAGCAGGCGAGCGGCGACCAGTCCGGCGGCGGTGCCCGGCCGGTCGGGGATCCCGCTGCCGGGGAGGGGTCCGGCGGCGAAGCGGATGCGGCGCGATCCAGTGGCGCCGGTAGCGATGCCGGGGCGAGCAGCGCGCGGATCCGCCCGTCCGGGTGGCTCGGCGCCAACGGCACGCCGACGAAGATGCTGTTGCTGCGCCACGGCCAGACCCCGATGTCGGTGGACCGGCGCTATTCCGGGCGGGGCGATGTCGCGCTGACCCCGCTGGGGGAACGCCAGGTGCGCGCGGCGGGCAAGCGGGTGGCCGCGATGGACGGGGTGATCACCCCGGATGGCGTCGCGCCGGTGATCGCCTCGCCGCTGACCCGGACCCGGCAGACCGCGCAGGCGGTGGTCGACGCCATCGGCGGCGAACTGCACTTCCACGACGGCCTGCTGGAAACCGACTTCGGTGACTGGGAGGGCCTCACCTTCGGCGAGGCCTCCGAGCAGTACCCGCAGCTGCACCGCAAGTGGCTCGGCGACCCGAGCGTCCTGCCGCCGGGCGGCGAAAGCCTCGACGAGGTCTACCAGCGGGTCACGCGGGCCCGCGATGATCTCCTGGAGCAGTACGCGGGTCAGACGATCATCGTGGTCAGCCATGTGACCCCGATCAAGGCCTTGCTGCGGCTGGGCTTGGACGTCGGCCCGTCGATGTTCTACCGCCTCCACCTGGACCTGGCATCGCTGTCCATCGTGGAGTTCTACCCGGACGGCAACGCCTCGGTCCGCCTGGTGAACGACATCTCCCACTGGTCCTGACGCCCGTTCGGGCTTCGAGTGAAGGGCACCATCGACCGGCACGGTCGACAACCGGCATGGTCGGTCAAGGGTGCCCTTCACCTGTGTTCGCTGGCTTGATCGGGGTTCAGGTGAGGGGCACTTTTTGCCGAGCACGGCGGGGAAGGGTGTCCGTCGCCTGAACAGATCCGTCTGGTGTGGACGTTTTCGGCGTCTCCGATGCAGCGGCTTGGGGCGGCCTGGGTGGCGCCGCGAGGTGCTCGCGGTGCTGGGTTGGTCGGGCGTTCGGATCGGGTTTGGTGCGGACGTTGGATTCGCTGGTTCAGACCATTGGCGTGTGTGAGGTGGGTGACTAGCTTGCCCTGAAACCGTATGCAGAGTTAACGAATAGCGGTTTCGGTGGCGCGGGAAGTGGGGGCGGCTCGGGACGGAACAAGCGTCAGCGCGAAATCGAGCCAGACGCCCCGGACGATCATCACCCACATCATCACTGCACGAAATCGCCATCCCGCTGCTGCTCGGGCGACCACCCGGGTTGCGGGAGGCGTGCACGGACTAGAATCAGATCGGCGGATGAGCCGGCTGGGTGACTGCGGCGGGAGCGATCCCGTCGAGGAAAGTCCGGACTCCACAGAGCAGGGTGGTTGTCAACGGCAACCCGGGGCGACCCGCGGGACAGTGCCACAGAGAACAGACCGCCCGGCGAACTTTCGCCGGGTAAGGGTGAAACGGTGGTGTAAGAGACCACCAGCACCCCGGGTGACCGGGGTGGCTAGGTAAACCCCACCCGGAGCAAGGCCAAGAGGACGCCGTTCAGGCGTCTGCGCGGACGTTCGAGGGCTGCTCGCCCGAGGTCCGCGGGTAGGCCGCACGAGCCTGTCGGCGACGGCAGGCCCAGATGGATGGTCACCGACCGGGAAGGCCGCAAGGCCCCCGAGAACAGAATCCGGCTTACAGGCCGACTCATCCGCCCTTCTTGCTTCCAGGTTCGTTAGCGGACGTCGTCTGGTCTGGTGATCGGCCCGGAGATGGTCTGGTGCGCCGCACGGGCTAATCTCTTCATACGCACGATGGGCGTTTTGTGAGGTTTCTCAGCGTGTGCGTTCAGTTGCGGAGGGTGACGTCGTTGGGTTCTTGAGGTCGGGGCGATCGGTGCCGGGAGGCATCGGTTTCTCAGGAGTCCGCAACGCCGCGCCGATCTTCGCCGCCGCCGGTCGGCAACTTCTTTCTTCCTGCGCGTTGAAACGCGCTGATCCACCTTCGGAGCCAGAATGACGAGATTCGTGGCGCCCAGCGCCGACGAACACGACGAGTTACCCGCCGAAACCCCGGGCGAGCGAACCACCGCGGCGGCGGTCGCGGACGGTTCGCGATCTGCCGGATGTCCCTTCCGGGACGCCGCCGCGTGGTCGATCGGCGGGCTGTCGTTCCTCGTCAGCGCGTTGTTCCTGGTCGTGAACCTGGCTTACAACCAGTGGAACTTCATCCCCCCGGTCGACGACGCCTACATCCACCTCCAGTACGCGCGCCAGCTCGGTACCGGGCACTTCCTGCAGTACAACACCGGTGACCCGATCAGCACCGGCGCGAGCAGCCTCCTCTACGTGCTGATCCTCGGCGGCGCCTACGCGCTGGGCGTCCAGGGCGCGGCCTTCCTGCCGTTCGCGATGACGTTCGGCGCGCTGTGCCTGGCGTTGACCGCCGCAGGCACCTACCGGCTCGGCGCCCGGCTCGTCGGCCGCCAGGTCGGCATCTTCGCCGGGCTGCTTGTCTCGCTCAGCGGCCCGCTGGCCTGGGGAGCCACCAGCGGCATGGAGATCGCGTTCGTCGCCTTCCTGCTCGTCTCGCTGCTGCTGGTGTTCACCGGCGAGCGCACGCAGAGCCGGTTCGTGTGGACTCCGCTGGTCGCGGTGGCGGCCGCGCTGACCCGGACCGAAGCGCTGCTGTTCGCCGCGATGCTCGGCCTGGCGATGATCTGGCATGTGATCGCGCACGCCCGCGGCACCCGCGCCGCCTGGCCGCGCGTGATCGGCCGGATCCTCTGGATCGGCCTGCCGGTGTACGCCGCCGGGGCCCAGTATCTGTATTACTGGTCCGCGACGGGTTCGGCGGAGCAGAACGGCGTGCTGGCCAAGTCGCTGCTGCACATGCCAGCGGTGTACCCGCTGGAAGTCGCGGACAAGGTGCTCAGCAATTTCCGCATCTTCCTAAGCGCTTTCGCCGGACTGTCCACTCAGGACTACATCTTCCCCGGCGCGCTGCTGCTCGCGGTGGCGGGCGTGATCGGGCTGTTCCGGCGGTTCCCGCAGTGGCGCGGCCTGGCGCTGGCCGCCGGGGTTGGGGTCGTGCTGGTGCTCGCTTCGGTGTCGACGCTGGAGTACTCCGACATCCACCACATGCGCTACGTGCAGCCGCTGATGCCGATCCTGCTGCTGTTCGGCGTCGTCGGGATCCACTCGGCGGCGCAGCTGTTCACCGGTGGCGCGCGGCGGTCCGTGCTGGTCGGCGGGGTCGTGGTGGCCTTGCTGTTCACCGTCTCCCAACTGCCGGCATGGAGCCTGCGGCAGGCTCAGCAGGCCGCCGGGATCCGGGACCAGCAGGTGACCATCAGCCACTGGATCAAGGGGCACCTGCCGCGCGGGGCGAGCGTCGCGGTCAACGACGTCGGCGCGATCGCCTACTTCTCGGACCGCTACGTGGTCGACCTGATCGGGCTGGCCACCACCGGGTTCGCCACCCCGAACCTGCACGGTGCGGGCAGCCTCTACGAGGAATTGCGGCACCTGCCGCAGCAGCGGCGACCGGACTACTTCGCCATCTTCGACTCGTGGAGCGTGCACGGCCTCGGTGAGGGCGGGCTGTTCGGCCGCGAGCTGATCACCTTCGAGCTGAAGTCGCCGACCTTCTCGTACACCACGATCGGCGGGCTGTCGGCGTGCCAGGCGGCGCGGACTTGCAACAAGGTGACCATCTACCAGGCCGACTGGAACGCGCTGGGTTCCGGCGACGAGCCGCTGCAGGCGCCGAGCGGGCAGATCCGCGACCGCCTCAACGTCGCCGACCTGCGCGACGAGGAAACGCATGACTACCAGGTGATCCCGGCGCACCAGGGCTTCCAGCCGGAAACCCACGTCAAGACCGTCACCGGGCCCGACGGCGGCGACGTGGTCGACAGCGGTCGGCACGTCATCGGCGGCGAGAGCTTCACCTTCCACGACCTGATCCCGCACCAGCCGCTGACGATCACGGCGCGCATCGACGCGACCGAGCCGGAGGCCGCCGAGCTGACCGGTTCCCGGGCCGTCCAGGTCGAGGTGAACGGGGAGGTCGCGGGAATCTGGCAGTTCGACGCCGATCCGCGCGGCTGGGTGGAGACCACCTTCGAGATCCCGGCCGAGTTGGTCACCGATTCGGCCCTGACCATCGAACTAGGCCCGTTGCAGGAATTCCTCGGCCCCTATCCGGATTACCAGTCCTACGCCTACTGGGCGAGCCAGTGACCGCTCCAGTCCCGAATACCCCGGCCGATGCCGGGCGTTCGGCTTTCCGGGCCGCCCGCCGGAATCACGGATCGTCCACTGTGCACCAGGTCGGTCTCCGTCGGGGGACGGCCCTGCCCGCCGGTCGCTGTACCCGAACCGCTACCCTGAGTTGGCGCGCCAAGATCACCTTGTTCCGATCCGGCCTCGCGATTTCACATTCGCGTGATCCGGTCGGGTGCATCATGACGCGATGTGCGGAAATCCACTGGCTCACCGGAAACGTGCACGGTGTGTTACGAAGGGGCTCGCAAGCGGGTGAACAGCCACACTGATCCAGACCAGAATCGGCCTGGTGAGCGTCTTTTTCCCGGTGGTGTGCCGAAAGTGGCTTGCCCGAACGGCCTATTCACGGCGTGACGGCGACAGCTCCGCGCGACCGATTCCGCCACACCGGAACTGGCAACCACTACTTCTGGTGACCATGTCATGTTCTACTCGTACCTGCGTGCCGGGGCCGGCCCGGAACGCTGAGGTACCGACCCGACCACACTCCGCGCAATCAGGGGTAAAGAGATGACCGCCATGCCACTGGAAACACTGGCGCAACTGGACGTACTGGCGCAGCAGACACAGGTGGGCACGGGAGGCATTCAGGGCTGGATCCTCGAAAACCTGCTCCCGCTGCTGCTGCTCACCGTCGCGATCCTGCTGCTGTGGCTGGGCGGTGGCAAGGGCGACAACGCGGGCGTCATGCGCCGCGTCGGTGGGGTGATCGTCGCGCTCGCGATCATCGGTCTTGCCGTCAACGGGGCGGGCGTCAACATCGGCACGTTCATCGCTGGCCTGTTCAGCACCAGCGGCGGGTGATTCGGCGTGCGAATACGGACCGACGACGAGATCTACCGGGTCGACGCCGTCTGGCTCGGCCCACCCAAGGCGACCTTCCCGTGGCGGGCCCGCTACGTCGCCTGGGGCGTGGGGCTCGTGGTGTTCCTGATCGTGCTCGCGGTGGAGCGCCGGATGAACATCGGCTTCGGCTTCTTCTCCACCGGGTGGGCAGTGGTCACCACGGTCGTCGTCACCCGGATCATCTGCTCCCGGATCGGGCACGAACGCCCGCTGGGTGCGGTGCTGGTGATGTGGCTCCGCGAGCTCACCGCGCCCCGCGAGAAGACGTCCGGCACGGGCGGCGCCGCCAGCGCGGCGCGGATCAGGGTGAAGGCGCAGCGGCCTCGGCCCAGGAAGAAGTCCAAGCGGGTTCGCCCGCAGCAGCCGCAGCAGCCGCAGCAGCGGCCCGCCCGGTCCAGGCAGCCAGCGGCCCGCGGCACGGTTACCAGCAGGCGCACGCGTAGCAAGGAGGTTCGCGGTGTTCGGTCGCCGGCGAGGCCGTGAGCGCAACACGCACCAGGTTCCGGGTCCCCGCGGTTCGAACGGCAAGGTCCGCAGTGCCAGCGGCAAGCAGGCCAAACGCACCCGCGGCCCCGGCGACGAGCAGTCCATCCCGAACTACACGCCGTCGATCGCCGTGCGGTCGATCGAAGGCCACGTGCTGCGCACCGGCCAGGACGTGTTCGCCTGGTACCGGCTTTCGCCGCAGCGCTGGTCCTTCCGCTCCGATTCGCAGCGCCAGGATCTGATCGCCGCGATCGCCGGCCAGTACGCCGAGCTGCAGGGCCGCTGGATGCACCTGCGCGTGACGAACCGGCCCTACCCGATCCGGATGTGGGCCGAGGCGCACGTGTACAACGCGCGCAACCCCATGCCGGACACGCCCGGTGCGCTGTCCTTCGACGACTACATGGTCGGCGAGCAGCAGCAGCTGATGGGCCGCTCAATGGCGGAGAAAGAGGTCTACCTGGGTGTCCAGGTGCAGACCCGCAACGTGGTGGACCGCGCCGTTGAACGCGCCGCGCCGCTGCTGCGCCGGGTGTTCCCGGAAGCGGTGGACGCCGAACTCATCGCGCTGGACAGCGAGATCGAGCACCTGGACCAGGTGATCGGCTCGGCCGGGCTGGACGGGCGTCCGGTGACCGCCGAGGAGATCTCCTGGCTGATGCACCGTTCGTGCTCGCTGGGCCTGCCCGCGCCGCGCAACCTGCCCGCGGTGCCCGGCGCTCCGTGGGAACCGGAGGATCTCGCGTCCTTCACCGACGCCTCCGACATGCACCAGGACCCGTACGCGCCGACCGTGACGGTGCGCGGCCGCACCGGCTCGAACGCGGGCGTCACCCGGCACCTCGCGGTGCTCACCGTCGGGCAGACCCACGGCCTGCAGATCCCGGAGATCGACGACCCCTGGGTGCAGCACTCCGACCGGCTGCCCGCGCCCGTCGAGTGGTCCGCGCGGATCTACGTGCGGCGCCCCGAAGACGTCGGCGGCGAGCTGCAGCGGCAGATGAACAAGGTGCGCTCCCAGGTGCGGCACTACACCGAGGAGCACGGCCTGGAGCCGCCGACCTCGCTGGCCCGGCAGGCGGGCCGGGTGCTGGAGGTCGACGACGAGATGACCTCCGGCTTCACCGCGCTGGCCACCCGGGTCAAGTCCTGGTGGCGGCTGGCGGTTTCCGGCCCCACCGAGCGGGATGCGCTGCGGTTGGCGCAGCAGATCCTCGACCTGTACAAGCCGAAGATCGCCATCGAGCACCCCGAAGCGCAGTACGCGATGGCCCGCGAATTCATCCCCGGCGAGCCGCTGGCCAACAGCGCCTACCTGCGCCGCGGATCGGTGGTCTGGGCCGCTTCCGCGGTGCCGCAGGCGACCGCGGAGGTCGGTGACCGGCGCGGCGTCCTGCTCGGCGAGACCTGCACCGCGACCCGCCGCCCGGTGGCCTGGGATCCGTGGATGGCGCAGGAAATCCGCGACGCCTCCGGCCTGACCGCAATAGTCGCCGGGTTGGGCGGGGGCAAGGCGCTTGCCCTCGACACCCCGCTGCCCACACCGACTGGCTGGACCACGATGGGTGAGGTCAAGGTCGGCGATCAACTGCTGGGAATGAATGGCCAGCCGACTCGCGTGATCGCGGCGACCGACGTTTTGCTCGACCGTCCGTGTTATGACGTGGTGTTCTCGGATGGATCCGTGATCCGCGCCGACGCGCAGCATCAATGGCTGACCCGGACTAGGAAGGACTGGAAGGCCCAGAACCGTCTAGCGGAACGACTCCGCCGGGCCGCTGCCACGATGCCGAGCCCGGAACCGCCTCCGGGTAGCTGCGCCTGCGGCTGTGGCCAGCCGACGAAGATGTGGACTTACCGGCGTACCCCTGACGCCCGAAGCGACGGCACGGTCTACTATTCGCGTTTCGTTCGCGGGCACCAGCGCCGTGGTGAGATCTCGCTGGAGATCAATCAGCGCCCCACGATCCATACGACCGCTGAGATCGCTGCGACGCTAAGTTCCGGCAGGCAGCGAAACCACGCGGTTCCGGTCGCAGCGGCGTTCGACCTGCCGGAAGCCGACTTGCCCGTCGAGCCGTACCTACTTGGGGCGTGGCTCGGCGACGGAACCTCCTGCGGAGCGGCCATCACGGTCTTCGATCGTGAGCTCATCGACGAGATCGAGGCTGCTGGCCAGGAATGCGCTGGCCAGGAATGCCGGTATCGCCCGTCGCAACGGGATTACAGCTTGCCGGTTGCGGTGCAGCAGAATTTGCGGCGGATGGGGCTGCTGGACAACAAGCACATCCCGGCCGGCTATCTACGAGCGTCCGAAGGGCAACGCCGCGCGTTGCTCGCCGGTCTGCTCGATACGGATGGGTACTGCAAGCCGTCGGGTGGCATCGAATTCTCCGTGACGAGCCAGAGACTGGCCCGGGATGTTCACGAGTTGGTGCTGGGACTGGGATATCAGGCTCGGTTGCGCACGAAGCAGGTAAAGGGGCGGCATCCGCACACCTCGACCGCCTACATCATCTCGTTTACCACCTCGGACAAGGTGTTCCGGCTCACGCGGAAGCTGGCGCAGCTCAATCCGAGCATTCGGGACACGAACCGCTATCGCTACATCGCCGATGTAGTGCCAGTGGAATCTGTTCCGGTGCGTTGTGTCCAGGTGGATAACGCGGACCACATGTATCTGGCCGGGGAGACGTGCATCCCCACGCACAACTCCTTCCTCGGCGGCGGCACCGTCTACAAGACGCTGCGCTCCGGGGCGCACTGGACGTTGCTGGACCCGTCCGGTCCACTGGCCGCGCTGTGCACCCTGCCCGAGCTGCGGCCCTACGCCCGGCCGATCAACCTGCTCAACGCCCAGCCCGGCATCCTCAACCCGTACCGGGTGGTCGCCGAGCCGGAACTGGAGCACTTCGTCGACGAGGAAGACCCGGAGCGCAGCTGGCGCCGCGAGCGCGCGCTGGCCGCGGCCACCCGCCGCCGCCTGGTGCTCGACGTGCTGACCGGTCTGCTGCCGTACGAGGTGGCGCGGCTGCCGCAGACCCGGATCGTGCTGCTGCGCGCGGTCCGCGCCGTCGGCGGCCGACCCGACGCCCACCCGGGCATGGTCTTCGAGGCGCTGCGCCGCGACGCGAGCGAACACCACGAGCACGCCGTGGTGGTGGCCGACTTCCTCGACGAGATCCGGGAGCGGATGTCGCTGCTGATCCCCGAGATCAACGCCGACCCGTACTCCGAGCGCCGCGAGGACCGGCTCACAGTGTTGACTATGGCGGGCCTGACGCTGCCGAAGGACGGCGTCGGCCGGGAGCACTGGACCGACGCGGAGGCGCTTGGCGTCGAGATGCTCAACCTGGCCGCGTGGCTGACGCAGCGGTCGATCTACGAGCGGCCCAAGAACGAGCGCAAGGGCGTGTGGATCGACGAGGCGTTCTTCCTCTCCGAGGTGCCGACCGGCCGGGTGCTGATGAACCGGTTCGCCCGCGACTCCCGTAAGTGGAACGTCCGAGTCCTGCTGTCCAGCCAAATCCCGGCGGACTTCCTGCGCATCCAGGGCTTCGTTTCCCTGCTGGACTCGGTGTTCATCGGGCGGCTGGACGACGAGCAGGCGCAGGCCGACGCGCTGCGGCTGCTCAAGGTGCCCGTCGGCGCCGGGTACGAGCAGGTGGTGGCGGCGCTGGGCCGCCGCCCCGGCCCGGCCCGCAACGCCACCGAGCGGGACCGTTCGCCGCGCCAGTTCATCTTCGGCGACGGGGCCGGCGGGGTGGAGAAGATCCGCATCGACTTCTCCGGCCCGCACCTGGACCACCTGCGCGACGCGCTGAACACCACCCCGGCCGCCGACGACCACGTCGAACGCCGGGCCCTGCAGCCGGTCGACAACGGCGCGAACTCCGATTCCAGCGTCCCGGCGCTGCGCTCGGCCGAGGAGTACGCGGACGACTTCGAATCGTTCGACGAATTCGAGCTCGAAACGGTCGGCATCGGCTACACCGATGACGGCAGCGAGCGCTCGACCGGTCGGCCGGGCGAGCGGGGTGGGGAAGACGCGCGGTGAGCGGCGCAGTTCTGGTGACCGTGCTGGCCGCGGTGATCGTCATGGCCCTGCGAAGTCGGCGGCGACGTGAGGCCCGAACGCAATTTCGGACCTTCGATTTCCATTGAAATTGCGCACCGCACCCAAGCGCACCGCACCCAAGCGCCGCGCTTTCGCGCTCGTCGCCGGGCTGATCGCGATCCAGGCGTTGATCGGCGCCCCGGCCTGGGGTCAGGGCTTCGACTGCAAGGAAGCGCCCAACCCTGAGCGACCGGGCTCGGGCATGGTCGGAGCGCTGGACCCCGCGCCGATGGGCGTCGGGAACCCGGGCAGCGCCTACGACGAGGTCGGCTACGCCGGGCTGGTCTGGCACACCTACGACCTCGGCTGCGGCCCGCAGGGCGTGACCAATCCGAACGCGCTGGTCGACACGTGGCTCGGCAACGAGATGTTCAACGTCGCCAAGAACCTCGTCGGCGCCACCAACGGCCTGCACTACGCGCTGCTCAACGGCGACCTGATGGACCCGCTCGACGACGTCATCGCCACCGGCACCGTCGCGCTCTACGACAGCGTGTTCACCCCGTGGTTCGGGCTGGTCGCGCTGGTGCTGGCGGTAGTGCTGTTCCGCTACATCTGGCAGGGCGACCTGGCCACGATCGGCAAGCGGGGCATGTGGGCGCTGGCGGGGCTCTGGTTCGCCTCCGCGACCTACCTGACGCCGCTGGTCTACACGCACGCGCTGGACGACGTGGTGATCACCGGGACCTCGGCTGTGCAGGCGGGGTTCCTGCGGGAGGTCGGCGTCGACGAGGCCAACGCGCTGCCGACGCTGCTGCACGACCAGGTCATCTACCGCAACTGGCTGCGCGGCGAGTTCGGCTCGCCCGACTCCCCGCAGGCCCAGCAGCTCGGCCGGGACCTGCTGCGCGCGCAGGCGTGGACGAAGCAGGAGGTCAACGACGCGGCCGATGCCGGTTCACCGGAGCCGAAGAAGCAGGCTTTCGAGGACGTCGCCGGCAAGATGGGCAGTTCCTACGGCTACTTCCAGGGTGTCGACGGCAGCCGCGTCGGCGGTGGCGTGCTGGCGCTGGTGCAGGGCCTGTCCTACGCGGCGTTCCAGCTGCTGGCGAAAGCGACGATCCTGCTCGCCCAGGTGTTGCTTCGGGTGCTGATCCTGGCCGGGCCGCTGATCGGGCTCGTTGCGCTGATCTACCACCAGGTGCTGCGCGTCATCGGCCGGGTGGCCGGTGCCGCAGTGCTCAACGTGGTCATGATCTCGGCGCTGGCTGGACTGCACACCCTGATCCTGACCTGGATCTTCGACCCGCTGCGCGGATTCTCGGCGCTGACCCAGATCCTGCTCGCCGCGCTGGTCACGGTGGTGTTCCTGCTGGTCGCCAAGCCGGTCCGGCGGATCGGCCAGATGGTCCAGCTGTCGGTGGGCACCGTCGGCCGCGCCATGCCGCGCGCCCCGCAGGGCTTGTTCGCCAAGTTCCGCGGGCGCGGGCGGTCGGAGGAAGAGGGCGGCAACTTCTGGGACCAGGTGCGCGACTCGGATCCCGACGACGAGTACGCGACGCCGCAGCGCGGCCGCCGGCGGAGCCGGCCGGAGGCGCAGCACATGTCGGTCCGGACGCGGGAACCGCGCTGCCTGCCGGCGGCGCGGCGCGCCGACCTGGCGGCGCGGCGGCGCTGCCGGAGGCGCGGAGCACAAGCCGAGTGGTCGATACCAACCCGGTGGCGGATGCCAAATGGGATGGAATGGACGAAGATCCGGTGCTGGTCCCGTCGCGCACGGCCGGTTCCCCGGTCCCCGGACCGCCGGAACAACCGGCACCGCGCCGAGCGGAGATGGAGGTCGTGGCCGGCCGTCCGGTCTACGTGGTGTACCGGCCTTCCCGAGGGCTGGAGGTAGCCGATGGCTGAGCGGAAGAGGGGTAGCTGATGCCGATCCGGACGCATCGCGGGCGGGCCGCGGTGTACCGCAGGCTGTGGGGCTGGCCGTTGCGCTCGCCGAAGCACCTTGCGACTGCGGTGATCGTGCTCGCCGTGGTGGCTACAGCCATCGGTTTCCTGCTGCCCGAGCCGCCGCCGACCCAGAACATGGCCGCCCCCCGCACCTCGGCGCCCCGGCACTCGGCAGTGGTGCCGCCGCTGACCCGGACGAAGTCGCCGCCGACGATCTCGGTGCCACAGGCCGTCCCGACACCGGTCGCCCCGGACCCGGCCGGGCTGGCCGTTGTCGAGCAGTGGGGCAAGGCGTGGGTGGACCACCCGGTCGGCGCCGACCGCCAGCAGTGGCTGGACAAGCTGCGCCCGTACACGACTGACGAGTTCCTCACCGAGATGGCGTCGGTGGACCCGAGCAACGCGGGCAACGTGATCACCGGTGCGACCACCGCGGTCAGTTCCACCGCGGGCTCGATGGTGGTGCGGTTGCCGACCGACGTCGGCGCGCTCTCGGTGACCGTGAACAAGACCCCTGCCGGTTGGCGAGTCGCCCAGTACGACAAGGAAGGTTGACATGCGGAAGCTCGTGGTTGCCTTCGTCGTGCTCGCGGGTTTCGCAGGTCTGATCGGCGTCGGCGCGGTGACCGCCCTGCTGGTCGGCAGCGGTGGGCGGGGTGCGGGTTGGTCCAACTGCAGCGCAGACCTGGGGCCGTGGGGCGATGGCGCGGGCCGCGGCGAGCGGGACGCCGTGACGCTGTCCGCCGAATCGGTCGCCATCGCCAAGCGCATCATCGAAATCGGCGAGCAGCGCGGCCTGCCGCCGCGGGCCTGGCAGATCGCGATCCAGGCGGGCAAAACCGAGTCGAACCTGGTCAACGTGTTCCACGGCGACCGGGACTCGCTGGGCATCTTCCAGATGCGGCCGTCGATGGGCTGGGGTTCGGTCCAGCAGGTCACCGACGTGGACTACGCGATCAACAAGTTCTACGACGTGCTGCTCGCGGTGCCTCGCTGGGAGGAGATGCGACCCGGCGACGCCGCCCAGCGGGTGGAGCGGTCGGCGTTCCCGCTGCGCTACCACAAGTGGGAGCCGATGGCCGCGCACCTGGTGAGCGTGGAGGGCAACGTCGAGGGCGTCAGCGCCTGCCAGGAGCTGCCCAGCGCCGGCGTGCTGGCCAGCCAGGCGATCCAGTACGCCCAGAGCCAGCTCGGCAAGCCGTACGTGTGGGGCGCGGCGGGGCCGAACGCCTTCGACTGCTCGGGCTTGACGCAGCAGGCCTGGAAGGCGGCCGGGGTGGAGATCCCGAAGTACTCGCAGACCCAGTACTCCCAGGGCGGCGTGCACGTCCCGCTGGCCCAGGCGCAGCCCGGTGACCTCGTGTTCTGGGGTTACGGCCGGGATCCGAACGGAATCCACCACGTGGCGCTGTACCTGGGCGACAACGAGGTCCTGCACGCGCCGCAGCCTGGCGAGTCCGTCGAGACGACGAAGCTGTGGGACGGCGGCCAGCTGCTGCCCACGGTGGTCCGCCCGGCCGCCGATCCGGCGCAGTCGAGCGGGGCTGGATCTTCGACGAGCGAGCCCGCCCCGCCTGCTGGGATCGCGCCGCGCGAGCCCGGTGCGCCCGCCGACACGCCGTCGCCGGGCGCGCCCGCTCCTGCCGCTTGGGGTGCGCGGTAGGTAAGAATGGCGGCGGCTTGCTGACCTTCGGAAAGGGTTGATCATGTTCACGCCGGACCCGATTCCGCGGCCATCTCGTCCGCCCGCATCGAGCACGCCGCTCGGGGACTACCTGACCCGGCAGCCCCTGCCCGGGGTGGACGGCGGGTACGCGGTGCTGCCGCGATCGCTGGCCGAGGCCATGCCGCTGCCGTGGCAGCAGCAGATGAGCAACCTGCTGGCGGAGTTCCACCAGGCCTTCGGGCACCTGCAGTGGCCCGTGTACCGGGTGGTGCCGTCCCGCTACGAGCGCCTGGTGGACCTCGACGACGACCAGCTCGCCGAGGTCGGATGCACTGTGGAGGTCGGCGACAACGGCGACCTGGAGTACCGGATGCGGGATGGTCGCCGCATCGACAACCCGGAGACCCATCAGGTGCTGGTGTCCTGCTTGGACCCGATCCCGCGGCAGGACCCCGGCGGCCAGCAGCCGATGCCGGCCGCGCCGCCCCCACCGGCCTGGTGAGGTTGGGACATACCGGTCGTGTCGCGACCCGGCGCGTGACAGGTGCGCGCTGTCGTGCGAGGCTCGAGGCATGGGCGGCGGAAGTTGGTACTTCTGTTTGACGCATCGGCAGGTGGAGCCGAAGGCTGGTTGCCGGGCTGCTGAGCGCCTGGGGCCGTACCCGGATCGGGAGACCGCGGCTCGTGCGCTGGAGATAGCCGAGGAGCGGACCAAAGCGGCCGACGACGCCGACCGGCGCTGGAACAGCGAGGACTGAGCTCGTGGCGGCGGCGGGGATCCCACCGGGTGGCACCGGAGCTGCCGCCGCCTTACCGACCGGTCGGAGTCGGCCGGAACTGGGCTTGGACTTCTCGGCGATCCGCGCCGAGCTCGGGCTGCCTGTCGACTATCCGACCGCCGCGCTCGTCGAGGTGGAGCAGACCGTCGCGCAGCCGGTGCCCAACGGGGCGCGGGTGGACGCCACCGACCTGCCGCTGGTGACGGTCGACCCGCCCGGCTCCAAGGACCTCGACCAAGCGGTGCTGGTCCGCCGTCGGCGCAACGGCTTCCGCATCCACTACGCGATCGCCGATGTCGCCGCTTTCGTGCTGCCCGGTGGCGCGCTGGACATCGAGGCGCGGCGACGTGGGCAGACCCTCTACCTGCCGGACGGCAACGTTCCGCTGCACCCGACGCGGTTGTCCGAAGACGCCGCGAGTCTGTTGCCGGACCAGGTGCGCGCGGCCGTGCTGTGGACGATCGACCTGGATTCCGACGGGCTGCCGGTGCGCGTCGACGTCCGGCGGGCGCTGGTGCGGTCGGTCGCGCAGCTGGACTACGACGGAGTGCAGCGTTCGCTGCGGCTCGGCGACCCGCATCCTTCGATCGCGCTGCTTCCCGAGGTCGGGCGGCTGCGCCGGGAGCAGGCGGTGCTGCGCGGCGCGATAGAGCTCGGCCTGCCGGAGCAGCAGGTGGAATCCGACGGTGCGGGCGGCTGGCGGCTGGTGCTGCGGCCGCGCCTCGTGGTCGAGGAGTGGAACGCGGAGATCTCCCTGCTCACCGGCATGTGCGCGGCGGAGATGATGCTGTCGGCCGGGATCGGTGTGCTGCGCACGGTGCCCGACCCGGAGCCCGAAACGGTCGCCGGGCTGCGCCGATCGGCGACCAGGCTTGGCGTGCACTGGCCGATGGACACCCCACCCGCAGCCGCGCTCGCGAGGCTCAACCCGATCAAGCCGGAGGCGCTGGCCGTGCACGTGGCTGCGACCCGCTTGCTGCGCGGCGCGGGCTACACGGCCTTCGGCGACGGGGCGCCTGCGAAGGCCAACCACGCGGGCATCGGAGCCTCGTACGCGCACGTGACGGCCCCGCTGCGACGGTTGGTCGACCGCTACAGCGCCGAGGTGTGCCTGGCGGTGGCATCGGACCGGGAAGTACCGGAATGGGTGCGGGTGGCGTTGGCGGAACTGCCGTCGGCGATGGGCAGCTCTGACCGGATGGCCGGGCAGGTGGAGCGCGCCTGCATCGCCCAGGCGCAGGCCTGGTCGCTGGCGTCGCGGGTCGGTGAGGAGTTCGCCGCGACGGTGCTGCGCGTGCCCAACGGTTCGGCGGGCGAGGTGTTCGTGGCCGATCCGCCGGTCATCGCGCGGTGCACCGGTACCGGGCTCGGCGAGGGCCAGCAGGTCAGGGTGCGGCTCGTCGAGGCCGACCCGGCGCGCCGCGACGTCGCGTTCGAAGTGGCTTGACGCACATGCCGTGGCGCTTTTCTGTCTCCGGGTCGATTGTGGAATTCGCATGGTCGACGGAGACGAAAGGGGTCCGGCGTGGCTGAGGTGCGGGAGATGACGGTCGGGGTGCTGGGCGGCACCGGCGCGCAGGGGCGTGGGCTGGCGATCCGGTGGGCGAAGGCGGGCCTGAAGGTCGTGATCGGCTCGCGCAACGCCGAGCGGGCCCAGCAGGCGGCGGCCGAGATCGTCGAGATCGCTGGTGGCGACGTTTCGGGCCAGGACAACGCCAGGTGCGCGGCGGCCTCGGACATCGTGCTGGCCGCGGTGCCCTGGGAGGGCCACGCGGACCTGCTCAAGTCCCTGCAGGCGGAGCTTGCCGGCAAGATCGTGATCGACTGTGTCAACCCGCTCGGCTTCGACAAGACGGGCCCGTACGCGCTGCCGGTGCTGGAAGGCAGCGCGGCGCAGCAGGCGGCGCAGCTGCTGCCGGAGTCGCGGGTGACGGCGGCGTTCCACCACGTCTCCGCGGTGATCCTGGCCGATCTCGCGGTCAGCCACGTGGACTTGGACGTCCTGGTGCTCGGCGACGACCGCGAGGCCACCGACGTGGTCCGCGAGTTGGCCCGCGTGATTCCGGGCGTGCGCGGCATCTACGGCGGACGCCTGCGCAACGCCCACCAAGTGGAGGCGTTCACGGCGAACCTGATCGCGATCAACCGCCGCTACAGGGCCCACGCGGGCCTCCGCATCACCGACGTGTGAGCCGTTCGGGAGCGGATTCTCCGGTAGCGCTGGGCGTTGGTCCTCGCGAAATTGTCCCCAGCGCCCCACGGCGGCACCCTGAGCGGCGGAGGTGGTCGTTGTGCTGCCGGACGAGGCGAGCAGTTGGAGCGATGACGAGCGAGAGAGGGCGGATGCCCTGCTCGACGGGCATGCCGTCGTGGTCAACGTGCGCATGGGCGGCCCGCACAAGCACCTGGTGCCGTGGCTGGAGGAGCAGGGCCTGCTGACCTACGTCGGGCACGCTGGGCCGCGGCACCACTGGCCGGCTTCAGAGTTCGCCAGCCCGTTCTTGAAGGAGGCCAAGGTCGATCGCGAGGCGATGGTCCGGCACTACGAGAAGTGGCTGGACGAGCAGCCGAACCTGCTCGCGAAGCTGCGCGAGGGTGAGTTGAGCGGGCGCGCGCTGGGCTGCTGGTGCGCGCCCAAGCCCTGCCACGCCGACGTCCTCGCCCGACGCGCGGGCTGAGCAGGGCTCGGCGAGGAGCGAGCGGCGATTTCACGCGGGCGCGTGCCCGCTCGGTTGGCCTTTCACCTAGGTCAAGGCCTAACTTCGGCCGACTTTGTCGTACAAGGGTCGGAGATCGCCGGAACCAGGCTGACCGCAATTTCAATTGAAACTGCGCGGGAACCCCGCTGACCGTGCTCGTCCATTTGCTGGGAAACCCCAGTTTCAATTGAAACTGGGCTTCTCGCCGGGCCTACGGTGGGGGTATGGCCGAAGCACAGTTCGGGGCGGAGACCTCGACGCGGGGCGCGTGGGTGCGGCAGGTGAACCGGTTCACCGAGCGGATCACCGCGGACGGCTCGTCCGGGTGGAAGGTGCAGCCGGACCGGTACCGGCTGGTGGTGAGCCTGGCCTGCCCGTGGGCGCACCGGTCGGTGATCGTCCGCCGCCTGCTGGGGCTGGAGGACGTGCTGTCGCTGGGGGTCGTCGATCCGATCCGCGACGAACGCGGCTGGCGCTTCACCCTCGACCCGCAGGGCGTGGACCCGGTGACCGGGATTGCCTTCCTGTCCGAGGCGTACCTGGCCGCCGATCCCGAGTTCATCAGCCGCTACACGGTTCCTGCCGTCCTGGACGTCGCCGAGCGCAAGGTCGTCACCAACGACTACCCGCAGCTCACCCTCGACCTGTTCACGGAATGGGCCGCGTACCACCGCGACGGCGCACCGCAGCTGTACCCGGAGCACCTGCGCGCGGAGATCGACGAGGTCAACGCGGTGGTGTACGCCGATGTCAACAACGGCGTCTACCGCTGCGGTTTCGCTACCTCGCAGCAGGCGTATGAGGAGGCCTTCGAGCGGCTCTTCGCCCGCCTGGACTGGCTTTCCGAGCGCTTGGCGGACCGCCGCTACCTGGTCGGCGACGCGATCACCGAGGCCGACGTCCGGTTGTTCACCACGCTGGTCCGCTTCGACGCCGCCTACCACGGTCACTTCAAGTGCAACCGCCAGAAACTCACCGAGATGCCGGTCCTGTGGGCGTACGCGCGGGACCTGTTCCAGACGCCGGGGTTCGGCGACACGGTCGACTTCGACCACATCAAGCGCCACTATTACGCGACACACCACCAGATCAACCCAACCGGAATCGTTCCGGTAGGCCCGGATCTCGCGGGCTGGGGCACCCCGCACGGCCGAGAGGCCCTGGGGGGCAAGCCGTTCGGCAACGGCACCGCGCCTGCCTAGCGGCCGATCGAGGTGATCTGGAGCCCGGATACCGGTTCGCGGCCATTCTGCGGTCGAGAACGTGCCCGGGCAAAGCACCGGGCACCCCGCTTCGATCTTGCTGCGCGAGTCTTCAGAGCACGGGCTGGAGGTGCGCGTGAGCCCAGGCGGCAAGAGTGGTCGGCGTTACTCCGAACGCGGCGTCGAGCCCTACGGAATGGCTGTCCGGCACCCTCGCCACGGTCGGCGTGCCTTGCACCATCGAAGCTCCGCCCGAGCTCATCAGCTACTCGCGGACGCTGGCCGATCGCATCTCCCGGGCCGCCGCCGGCTGACCCTTTCCGGCAAGCGGCGATTTCGCGCGAAATCGCCGCTCGCCCGCTCCCCGGTGACACGCCCGATCTGCGCGCCCCTGCTAGTCGAAGGAGTGCTCTGCGGCCGGGAAGGTGTGGCCGCGAACCTCATCCGCGAAGCGGCTGGCCGCATCGGCTAGGACCCCGCCGACGTTGGCGTAGCGCTTCACGAACTTCGCCGTGCGACCGGTGTTCATGCCCGCCATATCGGTCCAGACCAGCACCTGGGCGTCGCAGTCCGGTCCAGCCCCGATGCCGACAGTCGGGATCCGCAGCTCCCCGGTCACCCGCTTCGCCGCCTCCGCCGACACCATTTCCAGCACCACCGAGAACGCGCCCGCCTCCTGGACCGCGAGCGCGTCCGCCAGCAGTTCGTCGGCCTTGTCGCCGCGACCCTGCACCCGGTAGCCGCCGAGGCCGTGCTCGCTCTGCGGTGTGAAGCCGATGTGGGCCATCACCGGGATGCCCGCCGACACCAGCGCCTCGATCTGCGGGGCGTAGCGGCGGCCGCCTTCGAGCTTGACGGCGTGCGCGCGGCCTTCCTTCATGAACCGCGTCGCGGTGGCCAGCGCCTGCTCCGGCGACGCCTGGTAGGAGCCGAACGGCAGGTCGGCCACGACCAGCGCCTGCTCGACGGACCGGGTCACGGCGCGGACCAGCGGCAGCAGTTCGTCCACGGTCACCGGCAGTGACGACTCGTAGCCGTAGACGTTGTTGGCGGCCGAGTCGCCGACCAGCAGCACCGGGATTCCGGCCTGGTCGAAGATCCGCGCGGTGTACATGTCGTACGAGGTGAGCATCGGCCAGGGCTCGCCGCGCTCCTTCAGCTGCTGGAGGTGGTGGATACGGACTCGTCGCTTGGTCGGCGTGGAGCCGTACGGCGCGGCCGTCTCGCCCTGATTTTGCGCAGAAATCATCGTTGACCGTCCTATTCCTCGAAGCCCGCATCGCAGGTCCCCGGGTCGTAACGGATGGTTGCGCAGGAAAGCGTCGCATGCGCTCAACTCCGCCGACACACTTCGAGGGCCAACATCACAGTTCCAGGTCAGCCAATCCAGGGCTCGGCGATGCGCGCGTAGGTGCCGTCGTGCAGCGCGAGGCTCAGCCACTGGTTCACGTACTGCTGGAACACCACGTCGCCCTTGGGCAGCAGGTACGCCTTCTCGCTGAAGGTGAACGGCTGCTCCGGGTGCACCGAGCACAACTCGGGGTGCTGCCTGGCCTGCCACTTGGTCTCGGCGGCGTCGGTCATCATCAGGTCGGCCTTGCCGTCGAGGATCTGCTGGAAGATCGTGTTGTTGTCCGGGTGCTCGACGATGGTGGCCTGCTTGAGGTTCTGCTTGGCGAACTGCTCGTTGGTGCCGCCGGGGTTGACGATGGCGCGGACGCCGGGCTGGTCGATCTGCTGCAACGTCTGGAACCGCGCCGCGTGCTCGCAGCGGGTGATCGGGGTCTTGCCGTCGACCACGTAGGCGGCGCTGAAGAACGTCTGCTTCGCGCGCTCCAGAGTGATCGACACGCCTCCGACGGCGATGTCGCACTTCGCGTTGAAGTCGGTGACCAGCGTCTTCCACGTGGTGGGGACGATCGTCGCCTTGACGCCGAGCTTGCTGGCGAGGTCGTGCGCCATGTCGATGTCGATCCCGCTCCAGGCACCCGCCGCGTTCCGGTAGGTGAACGGCCGGTAGTCCCCGGTGCTGCAAACCCGCAGCTCACCGCGCTGAACGACGTCGTCCACCCGGCTTGCCGCGGCCTTCGGGGGCTCGACCAGTGGCGCGGCGCACGCCGCACTCAGCGCGACGACACCCGCCGCGACCAACCCGAAGCCGAACTTCTTCCAATGCATGCCGCCTGCCTTTCGATCTTCGCGGAACATGCATATCCGCTCGAACCAGGGAAGGCCAGAGCGATGAGTTTCCGGGCCGCCAGCGGTCTGCACGTTCAGGAGGCGGTTCGCGAGAGGAGGCGACTATGGACGAGCAGTTCGACGCGACGCTGCAGAAGAGCCCCAACCGGGGCGGCTGGACCTACGTGGTCTGGCCGAGGTCGGTCGAGTACTTCGGCACCCGGGGCCTGGTGAAGGTCCGGGGGACGATCGACGGCCACCCGTTCCGGAGCTCATTCATGGCCCTGGGCGATGGCACCCACAAGCTGCCGGTGAAGGCGGATGTCCGCAAAGCGATCGGAAAGGAAGCCGGCGCCGAAGTGACCGTCCGCCTGTTGGAGCGGATCGTCGACTGATGCGGGTCGGTGCAACCGCACCGAGCCGCGCGTCCCGGCAACTCGACTGCGGAACAGCAGAGAAGACCGGTGAAGATCGGCCTGGGCCTGCGCGGGATTCGTGACGCTCGGGCATTCCCGGTGGAGATCGTGATGGTTTGGTACGACCTACAAGCCGTTGGCCGCTTGTGGCGGAAGTGAAACCTCGTCGAGGCCAGCGGCAGGGTCGTGATCACGTTCATCGTGCTGCCGTTGGCGCTGCTGCTGTACTTCGCCGTGCTGCCGATCTGCGCGGCGCTGTTCGCCGGCTGCCGTTGCGTCGCCGCGACGCTGATGGTCGAGAAGCAGTGGCGCGATGGCGCGGTGCTGGGATTGGTGATCCCGGTCGGCGGCGGTGCTCGCATTGGTCGTTGTCATCGCGTTGCGAAAGCCCAGATCCCGCCCGGACCTGCAGCGAATTCGGCAACGGCGGTGCCTGAGCCTCGACCTCCGGCAATAACGGGAAAACAACGAAGCAACCAAACGGCGTCCCGGGCGTCTAATAACCGGGAGCGCGTGGGAGCGCGGGAGGGGGGCAACTGGGGGTGTCCCCCTCCCGTCAGCCGACGGCCACTCCGGGGAGAAGGGGATACTGCCCCGGTGACTGCCTTCTACCACGTGTGCTTCGTCGTGCCCGACCTCGAGAAGGCGATGCTCGATTTCGAGGGGACGCGGGCGTCGAGTGGAACGAACCGCAGACCAGCCGACTCGCGCCGCCTGGCGGACCGGGGCCTGCCGGAGGTCTTCTCCGGCTGGCCCTACGGCCGAGCGTTCGCATACCACCGGATGGACTCGATCGGAGCCCGAATAGAACTGGTCAACTAGTCCCGCCAGTCCCATTTCCTGCAAACCTGGAATTCGGGCGGCGCGTCGATGCCCGCAATACCGGAACAAACCAACTGATCTCCGACGATGAGGGGCCGATCGCTGCGAGCGAGCGTCAGGAGGTGACGGGTGGGGATAGTCGCGTGCCAGCCCGGTTTCCGGCATGAGCCCGGGTCGAAGGCGTTGGCCTGGCCGTGATATTTCGACCACGCTGCCGCCGCGCCAGCTCGTATGCGATGTGGATGTTCGCCAGCGCGAGTGTCTCTCGTTGCTGTGGCACCCAAAACCGATCACGGGCTGAGCAGGCCGAACGCCTGCCCCGGGTGTTCGCATGGTGTTCGGCGGTGGGACAGCGGATCGCGGCTTGGTGATCTTCTCGTTCCGGCCTTAGCCGCCCACCCCAAGGCGCCCGCCATGCAAATCGCCCGCGCAGGTATGACCGCCGCAGCCGTAGCCGTTTGCGTCGGCCTGCTGGTGTCCGCCGCGCGATGACCTGCGGATGAACCAGATCCAGTTCATCTTCCCGGCACCGGGTCTGGCGGCCCGCTACGGCGCCGACTACGTCGCAGACCTCGGCGCCCCGGTGCACTGCACCCCGGTGAACGCGCCCCGATCCCGCCGGTCCGACCACCTGGACCGGTAACCGGGCGAACGGCTGAATCCGGCACGAACGGCCCGTTCGTGCCGTCTATCGAGGTGAACGGTCCGTTCGCAGCAGTTGTGGTGTGTTTCGGGGTTTGGAGCGAACGGCCCGTTCGTGCCGTCTATTGCGGTGGACGGTCCGTTCGCGGCAGTTGTGGTGTGTTTCGGGGTTTGGAGTGAACGGCCTGTTTGTGCCGTCTATTGCGGTGGACGGTCCGTTCGCGCCATCGCCCGGTAGGCGGGGCGCAGGAACTCGACGGCGGATTCGCCCTGGATCTTCACCGGCAGCGGCTCGAGCTCGTCGAGCAGCGCGTCCGGCGGGGTCGGTTCCGGGGCGGGCGTGGCCGACGCCGCCGGGGATTCCGGGGCGGTCCAGAATGTTCCCAAGCATTCCGACAGCGGTGCGGCATCGTCGGGTTCCTCCGCCGCCGAGGCCGACACGTTGCCACGCAACGCCCGCAACCCGTCCAGCAGCTCCTCGCGCCCCCGGCCGCGCCAGGCGAGGATCTGGAACGGGTCCTCGTCGAAGGATTCGGCCAGCAGGTAGCAGGCCGCCGCCAGGTGCTTGCACGGGATTTCCCAGTCTGGGCAGGAACAATCCATCGTCAGTTCCCGCATCGTCGTCGGGAACAGTTGCAATCCGAGCTCGTCGAAGACCCGCTCGATGTCCGTCGGCATCTCCCCGGCCAGCAGCTTCGCCGCGTACAGCGCCTGCCCGGCCAGTGCCCGCTCGATCCGCTCCCAGTCGGCCGCGGGGAACGCCTTGATCGCGATCCGCGCCCGGTACGGCTCCGGGCGCGAACCCTGCACCAGCCCGATCGCCAGGCTGGTCGACAGCGTCAGGCTGAGCACCTGCCCGGCTCGCGCATAGCGCTTGCCGCGCTGCAGCCGGCCGCCCATGCCGAACGACTCCAGGACCTCGATGAACCGCCGCGACCACCAGGTCTGCGCGATTTCGCCGCGCTTGCTGCGCGCCTTGATGCCGCCCTCGACCCGGATCGGCTTCGCGGACGGGGGGAATCCGCGCCACTCATTCACCGATGGCCTCCGCTTCCAGGGAGACCAGGTCACGTAGCTCGCGGGTGGACAACTCGGTCAGCCAGTTCTCGCCGGAGCCGACCACCAGCTGAGCCAACGCCTTCTTGTCCTCGATCATCCGGTCGATCTTCTCCTCCAGGGTGCCGATGCAGGTCAGCTTGCGGACCTGCACGTCCCGGCGTTGGCCGATGCGGAACGCCCGGTCGGTGGCCTGGTCCTCGACCGCCGGGTTCCACCACCGGTCCAGGTGGATGACGTGGTTGGCGGCGGTGAGCGTCAGCCCGGTGCCGCCGGCCTTCAGCGACAGCAGGAAGATCGACGGCCCGTCCTCGGACTGGAACCGCCGGACCATCTCGTCGCGGGCCTTCTTCGTCGTGCCGCCGTGCAGGAACTGCACCTCGGTGTCGAACCGCGCCGACAGGTGCGGAACCAGCATCCCGCCGAACCCGGCGAATTGCGTGAAGCACAGTGCCTTGTCGCCGTCGGCCAGCACCGATTCGAGGATTTCTTCCAGCCGCAGCAACTTCCCGGACCGGCCGGGCAGCGGGGAGCCGTCGCCGAGCAGCTGCGCAGGGTGGTTGCACACCTGCTTCAGCTTGGACATCGTCGCCAGCACCAGCCCGCGGCGCTCCATGCCTTCGCTGTTGTCGATGCGCGCCAGCATGTCGTCGACGACCGCCTGGTAAAGCGAAGCCTGCTCGGCGGTGAGGTTGCACAGCTGCTTCATCTCGATCTTGTCCGGCAGATCGCTGATGATCGCCGGATCGGTCTTCACCCGGCGCAGCACGAAAGGACCGGTGATGCGCCGCAATCGGGCCGCCGCGTCGGTGTCGGCGTCGCGTTCCACCGGCACCGCGAACCGCGCGCGGAACGTGCTCAGCGAGCCCAGCACACCGGGATTCGCGAAGTCCATGATGGACCAGAGCTCGGCGAGCCGGTTCTCCACCGGCGTGCCGGTCAGCGCGATCCGCTGCCGGGCCGGCAGACCGCGCACCGCCTTCGCCTGGCGGGAGGCGCTGTTCTTGATGTTCTGCGCTTCGTCGAGCACTACCCGGTCCCAGCGGATCTCCCGCAGCACGGCGGAATCCCGCGCGGCCAGCGGATAGGTCGTGATGACCAGGTCGTGCCCGCCGACCTCTTCCATGAGGTCCTCACCGATGAGCCGACCGCCGCCGTGGTGGACGTGCACCTTCAGCGTTGGCGCGAACCGGGCCGCCTCCCGTTGCCAGTTGCCGACCACCGACATCGGGCAGATCAGCAGCGTCGGGGCGCGCGAACCGTGCGATCGGGCCAGCGCCTCCAACGCCAGCAGCTGCACGGTCTTGCCCAGACCCATGTCGTCGGCGAGGCATGCGCCCAGCCCCAGCCGGTCCAGGAACGCCAGCCAGGCCAGGCCGCGGCGCTGGTACGGGCGCAGCGTCGCGGTGAATCCCTCCGGCGGATCCACCGGCTCCAGGTACTGCTCGGCCTGCCCGGAGAGCAGATCCCCGAGCCACCCGTGCCCGCTGACCTCGACCACCGGCAGCGGCCGGTCGCCGTCCTCGGGGTGCACCCCGGCCTGCAGCAGCACTTCGCCGGCGGTCATCTGCCCGGTCCCGGAGCGCTCCAAATAGGCCAGTCCGGCGGCCAGCCGCTTGCGGTCGACCTGGACCCACTTGCCGCGCAGTCGAACCAGCGGAACCTTCGCGGCGGCAAGCTCCGCCAGCTCTGACTCGGTCAGCCGCTCGTTGCCGAGCGCGAGGTCCCAGCGGTAGTCGACCACGGCGTCCATGCCGAGCCCGGACTTCTTGGCCACCGTGCCCGCGGTGCCGGAACTGGTGGCTGTCAGCTTCAACCCGAGCTGCTGGGTGCGTCCCCACCAGGACGGCAGCAGCACCCCGAACCCGGCCTGGTCCAGCAGCGCCGCATGGGTGAGGAATTCGTACGCGCCGTCGGCGTCCAGGAACAACTCCGTGGGATGCGGTACGAGCAGCGCCGCATCGAGCGCCGGGAAGACCCGGCCCGCCTTCCCGAGGTCGGCGAGCAGCAACTCCTGCGGTTGCGCGACCCAGCGCTGCAGTACCCGGCTCTCCTCCCGCCACACCTCGTTCGCGGACACCAGAACGCTCGGGTCGTCCACGGCCTGCAGCATGAACTCCAGCCGCCAGTCCGCGTCGTCGCCCGCCGGTTCGTGCAGCCGGAAGCAGGTGCGCACGGGGCTCTCACCTGCGCCGCTGGCGCGCCAGGCGTCCAACTGCCCGGCCAGCTTCCGCGTCTTCTTGGGATCGCCGTCGAACCGCGGCTCGTGGGCCAGCGCGTTGAGCCACGCCGCGGCCGCGGTCCGGCCGCCGGGCATCTTGACGTCTGCGACCCGGGCGCGGGCGATGCCGTCGACCAGCGTGTCCAGCGCCGCGCGCAGGACCTCGGCGGGCGGGTCGCCGCGCTCGCAGCGGAAGGCCGGCGGCATGGATTCGCGCAGCGCCACGAACCGAGCCGAATCAGTGCCGGACAACGACGGCCGCCAGCGCGCCGTCGGCCGGTCCGCCTCGAAGACCAGCGAGGGCAGCACCCGCCCCTGCGACACCACCTGCTCGGCGAATCCGGCGACGCTGCGCAGGAAATGCGCGGATGCGCCCAACCGACATCCGGGCACGCCTTCATCGAGCAGGGCGATCACGGCTGCGGGGCTGCAAGACACGGCAGGTACCAGCCATTCGCGCAGCCGAAGCTTGCCGCGTGGCGCCGGCCCCGCGGTCAGCGGATCCCGCACCAGTTCGGGCGATGCGGCGGGAGCGGAGGGGTGGGAGGGCAGCTGGAGGCGTACGGAGTCGGCTTTCAGCTGCTCACCCGCCAGGGCGTCCCGAAGAGCCTCACCCGGCACGGCGAAGGGGTGCGACACGGGACCGCGCGGAGCACGCCCGGCCACGCGAGCCGGGAGCTCGGAATCTTCCGCCCACAGCACCAGACGCCCGTCCACAGCGCACAATCCGTGCACGGCCCACACGGCCGAACCTCCTTCGGTGGTCGCGCGCGAGTACTCAGACCACGACCACAGTTTCAATTGAAGCTGTGCTCAGGACCCAGGGGGTCCCAGTTTCAATTGAAACTGGGACCCGCCGCTCCTCACGGCGCGATCTCGCGCCACCGGTTGGTCAGCGGCAGCCGCCGGTCCCGGCCGAACGCCTTGAACGTGATCTTGGTACCCGGCGGGTACTGCCGACGCTTGTACTCGGCGCGGTCCACCATCTGCAGCACCCGCTCGACCAGCGTGGCGTCGAACCCGTCCGCGATCAGGTCCGCGTAACTGCGGTCGCCCTCCACGTAGCCGTCCAGCACCACGTCCAGGACGTCGTACTCCGGCAGCGAATCCTGGTCCACCTGGTCCGGCCGCAGCTCCGCCGATGGAGCCTTGGTGATCGAGTTCTCCGGGATCGGCGGCACCTCGCCGCGTTTCTCCGCATCGGCGTTGCGCCATTTCGCCAGCTTCCACACCAGCGTCTTCGGCACGTCCTTGATCGGCGCGAACGCGCCCACCGCGTCGCCGTAGATCGTCGAGTACCCCACTGCCAGCTCGGTCTTGTTCCCAGTGGCCAGCACCAGGTGCCCGCGCTGGTTCGACAACGCCATCAGCAGCACGCCCCGGGCGCGGGCCTGCACGTTCTCCTCGGCCAGCCCGGTCAGCTCCAGCTGCCGCACGTACACGTCGACCATGTCAGCGATCGGGTGAACCTCGAAGTGGCAACCGATCCGCCGCGCCAGCTCAGCGGCGTCCGACCGCGAGTGCTCCGACGAGTAGTTCGACGGCATCGACACGCCGTGCACCGCGTCCGCGCCGAGCGCGTCGGCAGCCAGCGCGGCACACACCGCCGAGTCGATGCCGCCGGAGAGGCCGAAAGTCACCGACCGGAACCCATTCTTCTGCACGTAGTCGCGCAGCCCGGTGACCAGCGCCGACCACACCTCGGCCACGTCGTCCAGCGGCTCCGCCGGTGGCAGCGCGGACACCGGCTCGTAGCGCGGCTGCGGCTCCGGCTGCAGCACGATCCGCTGCACGTCGAAGGCGGGCAGCCGCATCGGGCCCGGCTCGGCGGTCACCGTGGTCGAGGTGTGCCCACCCGCGGTCAGGTCCATGTCCAGCACCACCAGGTGCTCGGTGAACTGTGGTGCTCGTGCGAGGATCTCGCCGTCCGGCGTGGCAACCGTGGAGTCGCCGTCGAAGACCAGCTCGTCCTGCGCGCCGACCAGGTTCACGTAAGCCATCGGCGCACCCGCCTCGGCGGCCCGCCGGATGACGAGCGGGGTGCGCACGTCGTCCTTGGCGCGCTCGTACGGCGAACCGTTGATGCACACCACGAGATCGACGCCGACCTCGCCCAACGCAGCCACCGGGCCGCCGTTTTGCCAGATGTCCTCGCAGATGACCACCCCGACATCCAAGCCGTGCAACCGCACGATCGGCAGGTCGAAGCCCGGCGCGAAGTAGCGCGCCTCGTCGAACACGCCGTAGTTCGGCAGGTGGTGCTTGTGGTAGGTCGTGACGACCTCGCCGCCGTAGAGCAGCGACGCGGAGTTGCGCGGGCCTGCGTCGTCGCGGCCGAGGTGCCCGACCACGACCAGTGCGTCACCGCAGCCGTTGTCCTGCAATCGCCGCGCCAGCGCGTCCAGCTCGGCGAGGTTCGCGGCGGCGAACGACTTGCGCAGCGCGAGGTCCTCGACCGGATAGCCGGAGAGCACCATCTCCGGGAAGGCCACGAGGTGAGCGCCGTCCTGTACGGCGCGGCGGGTCCAGTCCAGGATCATCGAACTGTTGCCGGCGACGTCGCCGACGCATGCGTTTACCTGTGCGAGTGCGATGCGCAGCTGGGGCATGCACCCATCTTCGCGCACACCACAGGCGTACGTCGTTTCTGCCCGGCGTGAGCCGCGCCTCTCCGCTCGTGTCACGATTCGTGAGTGACCCGTCTACTGACCGTGCTGTTCGCGGTGGCCCTGCTGGGCGCGACCGCGTGCAGCGCGCCGACGCGAGAGGCGGCGCCGCTGCAGCCGCACACCGAGCACAAGGGCCCGGTCGGGCCGGTTCCAGCAGGTCTGGAGCGGTTCTACGGGCAAGCGCTGGCCTGGGGGCCGTGCGGACCGTACGCGACGACCGACAGCGATCGCGATGCGTACCAGAAGGCAGGCCTGGAATGCGCGCGCCTGGAGGTCCCGATGGACTACGCCGACCCCCAGGGGCAGACGATCACCCTCGGGCTCCTCCGCAAACCGGTGACCGACCCGGTACAGCGGATCGGTTCGCTGGTGGTGAACCCGGGTGGCCCGGGCGCATCCGGCATGAGCACGGCCGCGAGCCTCGCCTCGTCGGTCTCGGACAGCGCGCTGGGCCAGCGGTTCGACCTCGTCGGCTTCGACCCGCGCGGAGTCGGCGCCTCCGAACCAGCCGTGCACTGCCTGACCGGCCCGGAACGCGACGCCGAGCGGCTGGACTCCGACGCGGACACCTCGCCCGCCGGGGTCGCTCAGACCGAGCAGGAAGAACGCGACCACGTGGCGAAGTGCTCGGAGCGCACCGGCCTCAAGATGCTGGCCAACGTCGGCACCCGCGAGGTCGCCAGGGACATGGACGTGCTGCGTTCGGCGCTCGGCGACGAGAAGCTGAACTACCTCGGCTACTCCTACGGCACCCTGATCGGCGCGGAGTACGCGGAGACCTTCCCCACCAACGTGCGGACGATGGTGCTCGACGGCGCGATCGACCCCGGGCAGTCCACGGTCGACCAGCTGGTCGCCCAAGGCGCCGGTTTCCAACGCGCCTTCAACGACTTCGCGGCCTGGTGCGCCAAGCGCCAGCGGTGCGCACTGGGCACCGACCCTTCGCACGCGGTCGTCGCGTTCCAACAGCTCACTCGCCCGTTGGTGGACCACCCGGCCCCGGCGGGCGACAGCCGCGAACTGTCGTACAAGGACGCCTCCATCGCAGCGATCCAGGCGTTGTACACGCCCAGCCTCTGGGAGAACCTGGACAGCGGGCTGGCCGAGCTCCGGCAGGGCAGTGGCCGCACGCTGCTGGCCCTCGCCGACAACTACTACAACCGCGACGGCGGCGGCCAGTACAGCAACACCAGCGACGCGTTCGACGCTGTGCACTGCGTCGACGACCAGCGCGTCGAGGACCCGAACATCGTCCGCGAGGCGGACCGCCGCTACCGCGAGGCGGCGCCGTTCCTGGACAGCGGGCACCCGCCGAGCGCGGCGCGGGATAAGTGCGCGTTCTGGCCGGTCCCGGTCACGGGCGAGACCACCGAACCGGAGGTGGGCGCGCTGCCGCCGATCCTGGTCATCTCCACCACCGGCGACCCCGCCACGCCCTACCAGGCCGGGGTGCGGCTCGCGCAGGCCCTGCACGGCCGCCTGCTGACCTTCGAGGGCACCCAGCACACGGTCTTCCTGCAGGGCGTCTCCTGCGTGGACGACGCGACCACGAAGTACCTGGTGGACCTGACGCTCCCGCCCGAAGGCAAACGCTGCACCGCGAGCTGAACACCACCAGGTGAAGGGCACCTCCGAGCTTCCCACCCGTCGCCCGGCGGTGCCCTCCCGCGTTCATCCGGTGGGGGAGTCCAGGTCCGGGTGGTGCCGGCTTCATGGACCAGTTACGCAGTTGGTCGGTGGAACTCTTAGGCTGCGTGCATGAACCGCCAGCAGGAGTTCGTGCTCCGCACCTTGGAGGAACGTGACATCCGCTTCGTGCGGCTGTGGTTCACCGACGTCCTTGGCATGCTCAAGTCGGTGGCGATCTCGCCCGCCGAACTCGAAGGCGCCTTCGCCGAAGGCATCGGGTTCGACGGCTCGGCCATCGAGGGCTTCGCCCGGGTCTACGAATCGGACATGGTCGCCAAGCCGGACCCCGCCACCTTCCAGGTGCTGCCCTGGGAGACCCCCGACGGCGAGCACTACTCGGCACGGATGCTTTGCGACATCCACATGCCCGACGGCTCGCCCTGCTGGGCCGACCCGCGGCACGTGCTGCGCCGCACCCTGGCCCGCGCCACCGAGTCCGGCTTCACCTGCTACGTGCACCCCGAGATCGAGTTCTTCCTGCTTTGGGGTGCCGCACTTCCGGCGCAACGCCATCGAGCGAGCCGGTGCCCGCCGACTCCGGCGGCTACTTCGACCAGGCCAGTCACGACGCGGCGCCGCACTTCCGGCGCAACGCCATCGAGACCCTGGAGGCGATGGGGATCTCGGTGGAGTTCAGCCACCACGAGGGCGCCCCCGGCCAGCAGGAGATCGACCTGCGCTACGCCGACGCGCTGACTATGGCCGACAACGTGATGACGTTCCGGTACGTGGTCAAGGAGGTCGCGATCACGCAGGGCGTGCGCGCCTCGTTCATGCCGAAGCCGTTCAGCGCGCAGCCCGGCTCGGGCATGCACACCCACTTCAGCCTGTTCGAGGGCGACCAGAACGCCTTCTACCACCCGGAGAACCCGTTCGAGCTGTCCGATATCGGCCGGGCGTTCGTGGCCGGGATCCTGCATCATGCCCGCGAGATCAGCGCCGTGACGAACCAGTGGGTGAACTCCTACAAGCGGCTGGTCGTCGGCGGCGAGGCCCCGACCGCGGTCTGCTGGGGCCACGCAAACCGGTCCGCCCTGGTCCGGGTGCCGATGTACTCGCCGGGCAAGGCCTCGTCCCGCCGAGTCGAGGTCCGAAACCTCGACTCGGCCTGCAACCCGTACTTGGCGTACGCGGTGATCCTCGCGGCCGGGCTGCGCGGTGTGCAGAAGGGCTACGAGCTGCCGCCTGCCACCGAGGACGACGTGTGGGGCCTGACGGAGCGGGAGCGGAAGGCAGCCGGCTACGCCAACCTGCCGCAGAACCTCAACGAGGCGCTGTCCGAGATGGAGTCCTCCGAGCTGGTCGCGGAAACCCTCGGCGAGCACGTGTTCGACTTCTTCCTGCGCAACAAGCGCGAGGAGTGGAACGCCTACCGGAGCCACGTCACCCCGTACGAGCTCCGCACCCTCATGCCGATGCTCTGAGCCCGGGCGTTCGGCCTGGTCAGGCCCCGTGAGCACGTTGGGGCGCTGCCGCGTCTCAACGTGCTCGCGGCCGTTGACGTGCGAAAACACCCGCCCAGTCCGCATCGATCGGGGTCGGGGGGCTAAGGCGGCACGTCCCGGCCCGCGCACTCATGGGGTTGGGCGTGTCGCTGTGGCGCGTGGAGCGATAGGTTTCGCCCGTGACTGATTCGCAGGCGCAGCCCGAACCCGTGGCAGCCGGGAGTTCCGACGGCGAGGCCGCCGCGGAATCCACCTTGCAGTCCGGCGTGCTGGCGCAATCGGCCAAGCTGTTCGGCGAGCCGGAGTGGCCGGCGGAAACCCCGGAAAACCTCGGTGCCCGCACCCTGCTCGGCTGCACGCTCGCGTGCCGCAACCAGCTCCCGGCCGCCCGCGTCTTACGCGAAACGTTCCGCCGCCACCACCCGAACGCGCAGTTCGCGCTGCTCGTGGTCGACCTGCCCGGCGCGGCCCGTTCGGAGCCGGACGGCCTGACCTTCGCCGACATCGGGCTCGACGAGCAGGAGTACGCCCGGCTGGCGATGGGCTGCACCGCGGAGCAGTTGCGCAACGTGCTGCGCCCCAGGTTCCTGCAGCACCTGCTGAAGTCCGGCTCGACGGTGCTGTACTTCGAACCGGCTGTGCAGATCTTCGGCCGCTTCGACGACCTCGTCGCGGGCCTGACCCACGAGCGCCCGGTCGCCCTGGTGCCGCGGGTGCTGCGCCCGCTGGCCGTGGACGGCCTGCGCCCGAGCCCCTCCGACCTCGCCGAATCGGGCACCTTCGACGCCAGCGCGTTCGCCGTCCGCCCGGGCGCCGAGCAGCTCCTCGCCACGTGGGTGGAGCAGCTGCGCGCCGACCCCGGCGCGGCGACGCCGGTGCTGGACGGGGCGCCCGCGCTGGTCGATCACCAAGTGATCCGCGACCCCGGTGTGGGGCTGTCGGTGTGGAACGCGGCCCAGCGCGAGCTGGTGGTGGCGGGCGACGGTCGGCACACGGTGGACGGCGCCGCGCTGCGCAGTGTCCATTTCGACGGCTTCCAACCGCAGCGGCCCTGGCTGCTGTCCACGGACTACGCCGACCGGCCGCGGATACTGCTCTCCGAGAACCCGGCGTTCGCCGGGCTGTGCGCGGGCTACCGGAACGCGCTGGTCGGAGCCGGATACACCCGCGAACAGCCGCACCCGTTCGACGTCCTGCCCGACGGCATCGTGCTGCCCGAGACGCTGCGACGCGAGTACCTCGACGCCTGGCTCGCGGATGGAGAACCACCGCCGAGCCCCTTCGAACCGGATGGCCCGCTGGCGGAGTTCCGGGAGTGGTCGTGCGTCCCGGCCGACGGCAGGCAACGCGCGGCCGGCGGCTCCCGCTGGACCGCGGCCGTGTGGGCGGATGACCCGATCCTGCAGTGCGACTACCCGGACCCGTTCGGCAGCAATGCTGAGGCCTTCCACGAGTGGTGCGTCGGCGTCGGCGTGGCCAGCGGCCGAGTCCCCGCCGAGGCGGTGCACCGCAGGATCGACAACCGGGCGGCCCTTGTCGATCAGCTCGGTGTCGCGGTGCTCGGCGACGGGCAACTCGCAGAGCTGATGCGCACCGCCGTGGGAGCGTCCGGGCTGCCCTCGGCCGATACCGCGTACTACCCGGTCGTCCTGCGCTGCGAACCGGGCCTGTCGGTGCCCGCAGGCAGGTACGTGATCGACATCCACACCGGCACCCCCGACACCGTCGACGTGGCGGAGACCTGGGCGTTGTCGGAGAGCGGCCGCGCCGCAGCCCGCCGGAGCGGCACGAAGACACGGGTCGTCGCGCTGCCCGCACCGGAGCGCAGCCGGGTCGATTTGCCGACCAGGAAGGGCGCACGGGCCAGGTTCGGGCTGTCCGACGAGTTCGTGTTCGGAACGTTCGTGGACCACGCGGCCGAGCGCGGGGACAACGCGCTGGGCGTGGTCAGCGCGTTCCTGGCGGCATTCCCGGGACGCGATGAGGTGCGCCTGCTCGTCGGCGTCGTCGGTGCGGTCGAGCACCCGGAGGCCGCCGAGCGCCTGCGCTTGGCGACCGCGACGGATCACCGCATCCTGCTGGTCGAAGAGGACCTCGACATCAATCCGCTGCTGTCCGCATCGGACGGCTTCGTGTCGCTGCACCGCGGCGAAGCCGGTGATGGCCACGTCCTGCGGCTACTCGAAGTGGCGGCGCACGGAGTTCCGGTGATCGCGGGGGAGCACGGCGCGGTCGCCGAGTTCTTCGGCGACGAAGCGGCACGCCTCGTGCCCTGCACGGGGCCTGGCGAACCGGACATCGACTCGGCCGCAGAACTCCTGCGGGCCGCTGCCGACGACCCGGAAGGCACGGCGGCTTTCGGCGCAGCAGCGAGGGAGAACCTGCTTGCGGCGCACACCGTCGCGCGGGCGGGCGCGCGCCTGCGCGAGCGCGTCGAGCAGGCCTACCGGAACTGGCGCACGAAGTGGTCGCGGGACAGCCACGGCCAGTTCGACGACCCGCTGCGCCCGCTGCTGGTGGCACGTCACGCGTTGCACCGGACGCCGGAGGTGGGGGCGAGCAGCCGGAACTCGATGGCACCGGCGCTGCGCAAGGCCGTCCTCAAAGCGCTGAGCCACTACGACGAGCACATCCGCGACGTGATGCGCTCGCTGGTCGACGGCGTCGAGCAGACCGCCTCCGAACTGCTCCGCCGCCAGTACGAGGCGGACGGCGAAGGCGACCTGGAGGCGATGCGGGCGGAACTCGTCCAGCTGATCCGCCGCCAGGACCAGCTCGGTGCCCAGCTGCTGGGCACCGACGACGGCATGGTCCGAGCCCGGGCGGACCTGGCCGAACAGCACCGCAGGCTCCTGAAGCTCGAAGACGGCGGGGTCGGCGATCAACGGGTGGACGCCCTGGCGGAACGCCTGGATAGCCTGACCGGAGCTGTCGAGCGAATCCTCGACCGAATGGACTCCCTGGAGCAAAGCCAGGGAAGTGATCGCGGGGTTGAGGCGGGCCTGCGCGCAGCGTCCCTCGATGCCGCGAACGCCTTGCAGCGCACCGACGTCCTGCAACGCATCCTGCTGAGGGAGCACGAGCGCAACACCGGTGGTGGGGACGGCACGACGACGCCCGTGCTCTGCGATGCCGGACTGCTGCGACTGCCGGCGGACGACAGCTTCATGCTCCCGTGGCTGTCGTCGCACCCCAACTGGGACGTCGACGTGTCGACGCTGATCGACTCCTTGCTAGAACCTGACGGCGTATTCATGGATGTCGGTGCCTACGTGGGCTACCAGACCGTGCGCGTCCTGAACAGGCTGGGCAACACCGGCGCGGTCGTCGCGGTCGAACCGTGCCCGCGAAGCGGCGCACTGCTCAAGCACAACGTGGAAGTCAACGTGCCCGCTGCATGGGGCCACCGGCTCGTGGTGGTGGAAGGCGCGGCGTGGGACGGGTCCTGTCAATTAGCAGCCGAATCGTCGCTCGCAGGTGGGCTGTCGGTCAGCCCTGCGGATGGCGGGAAAGCGCCGTCCGTGCGCGGAGTCCGGCTCGACCGCGAGCTGGAGAACCACGACGCGCTGCAAAGCCTGAAGCTCTCGGTCGTGCACGTGGACGTGGGCGGGCGTGTGCATCGGGTGCTCGGTGGCCTGGTCCGGCTCCTGCGCCGCGACCGTCCTTCGATCGTGTGCTCTTTCACACCGGATGCGATCCGGCAGCTGGGTGACGATCCGGCGGCGGCGCTGAGGGAGTTCGGCACGTGGGGTTACGACCTGGTCCCGATCGGCCGAACCCATGCGGTCACCGCCTCTGACCTGCTGGAAGCGATCGACGCGGCGGGTTCGGCGAGCACCGTGAAGCTCTGGCTGCGGCCGAAGCAGAAGTGACCCAAGATCCCCCGAAGGAGCGCCGTCAAGAGTTTGACCAGGCGATTTGACTTTCACGTAGGGTGTGCGTAACTTTCCCTTCGCCGCATGGAAAGCCGGACGAAACAGGACACAAGAGCCTGACGAGGACGGCCTGGGGAGCGCCCCGGAGATCGGAAACGAACTCCGCGGAGCGCACACCAACCGGGGCACGCGGTTTGACACCGCGAAGTGCACCGGGTAACGTAAAGCGGTCGCCAAGTAGACGTCAAGGCTACGAGGCGCGTTGATAACTCAAGCAACGGGCTCGATCTTCGGAGCGATCAGCGCGGGGTTGACCCCCCTGAAAACGCCGAAATGAGCGCCTGCTACAGTTACCGACACAAGAAAGCGAAGAGGAAATGCTCCCCCGGTAGCTAAGCTCCCCAGCGCTGATGGTACTGCACTCGACAGGGTGTGGGAGAGTAAGACACCGCCGACACACTATTTGAAGGGGCCCCTTCTTCCATTCCGGAAGAAGGGGCCCCTTCCCATTTCCAAGGCGATCCGTCGGGTCGGCCTGCAGAAGTCGGTGGGCGTTCGGATTGCCGGCACGTACCCTCACAGGCATGGGTGGTGTGCGGATTCTCGTTGTCCAGCCGTCGAAGTTGGATTCCCCGGGCGAGCTCGGCGAATGGCTTCTCGCCGCGGGTGCGGAACTCGACGTTGTGCTTCCGTCGGAGCAGCAGCTCCCGGACGGCTTCGACGGCCATCAGGGCGTGGTCGTGCTCGGCAGTGAAATCGGTGCGTACGACGACGCGGAACACCCTTGGCTGGCTGGCGTTCGCGCGTTGCTGAGCAAGGCCGTGGGCGAGCGAGTTCCGGTGTTGGCGATCTGCTTGGGCGCGCAGTTGCTCGCCGCCGCTACCGGTGGCCAGGTTCGAGCCGCTCGGAAGGGGCCGGAGGTCGGCACCCTGTTGGTGGCGAAGCGGGATGCCGCGGCCGAGGATCCGCTACTCGGCCCAGCGCCGCTGACGCCTGACGTGTTGCAGTTCCACACCGACGAGATCACGGCCCTGCCGCCGTCTGCGCGGCTGCTCGCTTCCTCGCCAAAGTGCGACAACCAGGCCTTCCGGGTCGGGGACTGCGCGTACGGATTGCAGTTCCACATCGAGACCACCCCGGAAATGGTGTTGGAGTGGGCCAGGTTGTCGCCGGATGTCGCCGCCGCAGCCCGTCCGGGGCAGCTGGAACCCGAGCACCTGCGGGAGTTCCATGCCGATCTCGCCGAGACGTGGCAGCCGGTCGCCGAACGCTTCGTGCGGATGGTCGCCACTCCCCCGGAGGAGCGCAGTACCAGCAGGTTCTTGCCCCTGGCGTGATTGTCGTCAGGTTGGGTCTTCACCGGCATCGGATGCGGACTACGGTTCGGACATGGCGAACAGCAACTCGTCCCGATCGGGTTCGGTGCCGTCCACCGCGCGTTACGGGTTCAGCGACGCGTCACGTGCCGAGGCCCAGCTGAGGCGAGTCGGCTGGTGGTCGGATGCCGGCCCGGCGCAAGCGGAGCCGATCGTCGCCGCGCTTTCCCGCGCACCGGATCCGGATCTCGCGCTGCTCGCCATCGACCGCTTCCAGGAGTTCGCAGGCCCTGCCTGGACGGAGTTGTCGCAGGCACTCGCGGACGACGTGGGGCTGCGCGGGCGCTTGTTCGGTGTGCTCGGCGATTCCACGGCGTTCGCCGATCACCTGGTGGCGAATCCGGCGGACTGGCGTCGGCTGCGGTCGGATGCCGTCCAGCCGAGCACCCTGGAGGAGCGCACTTCGGTGCTGCTGGCTTCGGTCGGAGCGGACGGCGACGGGGTGCCGGGCACACCGGGAGGCCCGGTTGCGGAGCTGCGCGGACCCGACGCGGTTAGCGCTCTGCGGAGCACCTACCGGGGGTTGTTGCTGGACGTCGCCGGCAACGACATGGCTAGCGTTGCGGAGCCGTCGTTGCCGACGATGTCGTATGAGGGCGTTGCTGCCGACCTGTCCGACGTGGCGGTCGCGGCGCTGCGGGCGGCGCTGGCGGTCGCCGTCGCGGAGCTGAAGCGGTCCGGCGTGGACGAGGTGCCGGTCCTCGCGGTGATAGCGATGGGCAAGTGCGGTGGGCAGGAGCTGAATTACGTCAGCGACGTCGACGTCGTGTTCGTCGCCGACAGCGAGTCGGACATCCCGGCCGCGACACGGTTGGCCAGCCTCATGATGCGTGTGGCGAGCCCAGCGTTCTTCGAGGTCGATGCAGCGCTGCGCCCGGAGGGCAAGGCCGGGGCCTTGGTGCGGACGCTTGATGGCCACCTCAGCTACTACCGGCGGTGGGCCCGAACCTGGGAGTTCCAGGCGTTGTTGAAGGCGCGCCCGGTGGCCGGGGACGAGGAGCTCGGTGCCCGCTACCTCGAAGCGGTGCAGCCGCTGGTGTGGACCGCTGCGGAGCGCGAGGGTTTCGTCTCGGATGTGCGGTCGATGCGGCGGCGGGTCGAGGACCACGTTCCGTCGGAGTTGGTCGAGCGCGAGCTGAAGCTCGGCCGCGGGGGCTTGCGGGACGTCGAGTTCGCCGTGCAGTTGCTGCAAATGGTGCACGGTCGCAGCGACGACTCGCTCCGTTCGAAGTCCACATTGGATGCTTTGCTGGCGTTGGGCGAGGGCGGATACGTGGCCCGCACCGACGCCGCAGACCTGGTGGACTCCTACCGCTTCCTGCGCACCGTGGAGCACCGGCTACAGCTGCGACAGCTGCGCCGCACCCATCTGTTCCCGCCCTTCGACGACACCGACGCGCTGACCGTGCTCGCCCGCGCGGTCGGCCTTCGCTCCAGCGGCCGGAACACCGCGGCACAGGCTTTGGTCGCGGAGTTCCGCAGGCACGGCAACAGGGTTCGCCGCCTGCACGAGAAGCTCTTCTACCGCCCGCTGCTGGAAGCGGTCGCGAAGGTCCCCACCGCGGCACTGCGGTTGACCACCTCGGCCGCCGTCGAGCGACTGGCCGCGCTCGGCTACACCTCCCCGGAAGGGGCGTTGCGGCACATCGGGGCGTTGACGTCCGGGGTGTCGCGGCGGGCCAGCATCCAGGGCACTTTGCTGCCGATGTTGTTGGATCTGCTGGCGAACACGCCGGATCCCGATGGCGGGCTGCTCGCCTACCGCAAGGTGTCGGAGGCGTTGGCCGAAACCCCTTGGTACCTGCGGTTGCTGCGGGACGAGGGCGTGGTCGCCGAACGGCTGGCCCAGCTGCTGGGCACTTCGAAACTGGTTCCGGAATTGCTGGTGCGGGCGCCGGAAGTGCTGCGACTGCTTTCGGATACCGCAGCACTCGCCGAGCGCGATCCGATGGAGGCAGCAGCATCGTTGCGCAGCGCGGTGGCGCGGTACTCGGAGCCGCAGCGGGCGGTATCCGCGGCGCGTTCATTGCGGCGGCACGAACTGCTGCGCATCGCTTGCGGTGACCTGCTCGGCCTAATGGAACCGACCACCGTTTTCCGGGCGCTGTCGAACATCTGGGTCGCAGTGCTGGAATCCGCGTTGGACGTGTCCATGCGGGACGTGGCCAGCCGGTCGGAAGACGAGATCCCGGCGCGGATCGCCGTGATCGGGATGGGACGCCTGGGCGGTGCCGAGCTGGGTTATGGCTCCGATGCCGACGTGATGTTCGTGTGTGAACCCATCGACGGGGCCGACGAGCGGGCTGCCGTCCGGTTCGCCACTTCCGTCGTCGAGCAGGTTCGCCGGTTGCTCGGTGCACCGAGCCAGGATCCGCCGTTGGAGGTCGACATCGACCTGCGGCCGGAGGGGCGGCAGGGCGCGCTGGTGCGGACCCTGGACTCCTACCAGGCGTACTACCGGCGTTGGGGCGAGGCATGGGAGGCGCAAGCCCTGCTGCGGGCGCGGGTCGTTGCGGGCGATCACGACCTGGGGCAGCGGTTCTGCCGCGCCATCGACCCGATCCGCTATCCGGAGGGCGGGCTGGACGAGGCAAAGGTCCGGGAGATCCGCCGGATCAAGGCGAGGGTCGATTCAGAGCGGTTGCCGCGGGGGGCCGATCCCGCCACCCACACCAAGCTCGGGCGCGGTGGCCTGGCCGACGTGGAGTGGACGCTTCAGTTGCTTCAGTTGCAGCATGCGCACGAGTTCGCCGAACTTCGAACCACATCGACGGTGGACGGGTTAGGCGCCGCAGCCTCGGTCGGTGTGCTGGAGGCCAGTGATACCGATGAGCTCGTCGAGGCGTGGACGCTGGCGATGCGCGTGCGCAACGCGGTGATGCTGGTGCGCGGCAAGCCCGATGACCAGCTTCCCAAGCACATCCGGGAATTGAGCGCGGTGGCGGCGGCGTTGGGCTATCCGGCCGGAGTGGACGCCGGTGAGGTCGTCGACGACTACTTGCGGGTGACGCGGCGCGCTCGCACCGTCGTGGAACGGGTCTTCTATGGTTCCTGATCGTTGCGCCAAGGGTGGTGTCATGCCCGATGAGTTGCGCCAGGCCGAAGAGACCGACCATCCTCGGATTGTGGCGGCGATCGAGTCGTGGTGGACGGATTCCAGAAGTCCGGCCGCAGCCCGCGAATTGTCCTTGTTGGCGCCACGGTTGTTCTTGCAGCATTTCTCCGGTACGAGCCTCGTGACCGAGCGGGGTGGTGAAATGGCGGGATTCCTGATCGGATTTCTGTCCGCCGACCGCCCCGAGGACGCCTACATCCACTTCGTCGGTGTCGATCCGGCGCTGCGCCGGGGCGGGCTCGCGCGCCGGTTGTACGCCGAATTCTTCGATACCGCGTCCTGCGCCGGGCGCAGCCGGGTCCGCTGCATCACCTCCCCGGCCAACACCGGTTCTATCGCGTTTCACCGGCGCATGGGGTTCGAGCTCGTTCCCGGCGACACCGAAATTGACGGGATTCCGGTGCACCGCGATTACGACGGGCGCGGGCACGACCGGGTTTGCTTCGTCCGGGAAATCTCGCCCTCTTCCGGTAGCTGACCGGACGACATATGCAATGTGGACTATTCGGCCACGCCGGCAGATTGTTCGATTGCGTGAATCGGCGGTAATCGAATAGTCCGGATGACGTATCGCGGCGCAACGCGATCCGGCATCCTCATTGGACTTTTTCGGGAAACCCGGTCGGCGGTCCCGAATTGCCGAATTCGCCAGTAGCCTCGGCGACCAGGGCAGGCGTGGTTCGGAATGGGGGACTGTCGATGTCCGAGGACTTCGAGCTGCTCGTCGACCGGCAGGCGCTGTGCGGGACGGGCCTGCTGTGGATGTCGGCGCTCAATTGCGTGCATTGGGTGGACTTGCTGCGCCGCGAATTGCACACCTATCACCGGGATTCCGGTGTCGACGAAGTGCGGGTGCTACCGGGCGCGGTGACGGCGCTGGGTGCTACTCGGCACGGGCAGTTGATCGCTGCCGCGGGGAACGGTTTCGCACGGGTGTACCTGGGGCGTGCCGCGCTGGAGCCGGTCGTGCAGGTGCGCAACGGCGACCGGATGAGCGTCGGTGCCTGCGACCCGGCCGGGCGATTCGTGGCCGGAACCCTGACGCACGCCCGCGACCTGCGCGCAAGCGCGCTGTACGTGCTCGACGGCGACCGGGCGCGGTTGCTGGTCGAGGGGGTGACCGGAGTCGGCGGCCTGGCGTGGAGCCCGGACGGTACCCGGATGTACCTGGTCGACACGCGCACCATCTGGGTCTACGACTACGACGTGGACGGCGCGCGGGCGGTGTCCGGGCGGCAGTGGGTGGTGTGCGCGGAGTCCGAGGGCAGCCCGGAGGGCATCGCGGTGGACGCCGAGGGATGCGTGTGGGTGGCGATGCACTGGACCGGGCGGATCCACCGGTACGCGCCCAGCGGGGACCTCGAAACCGTGCTGTGGGCACCGACCCGGCGGATCACCAGCCTCGCCTTCGGTGGTTCGCGGCTGGAGGAGATGTACGTGACTTCGGCGTGCTTCGGCTACGACGAACTCGGGCTGCGCGACGACCCCTACGCGGGCGCGCTGCTGCGTTTCAAGCCCGGCACCGCTGGCGTGCAACTCCCGCCCTGGCAGGGAATCTGACCCCGGTCGCTAATAACAGCGGTTGCTACGGCTCGGTGGGCGAAGCGAAGCGGGGTGGGGACCGAAGTCCCCACCCCGCTCGACCGGGCTGTCAGTCGATCACACGTCGAAGTACAGCGAGAACTCGTGCGGGTGCGGACGCAGGCGGATCGGGTCGATCTCGTCCTCCCGCTTCAGGCTGATCCAGGTCTCGATCAGGTCGGGGGTGAACACGCCACCCTCCAGCAGGAAGTCGTGGTCGGCTTCCAGGTTGTCGATGACCTTGGCCAGGCTGTCCGGCACCTGCGGGACGTTCTTTGCCTCTTCCGGCGGGAGCTCGTAGAGGTCCTTGTCGATCGGCTCGGCCGGCTCGATCTTGTTCTTGATGCCGTCCAGGCCGGCCATCATCATCGCGGCGAACGCCAGGTACGGGTTGCCGGACGGGTCCGGGCAGCGGAACTCGACGCGCTTGGCCTTGGGGTTCGCACCGGTGATCGGGATCCGCATGCAGGCCGAGCGGTTGCGCTGCGAGTACACCAAGTTCACCGGGGCCTCGTAGCCCGGCACTAGGCGGTGGTAGGAGTTCACCGTCGGGTTGGTGAAGGCCAGCAGGCTCGGCGCGTGGTGCAGGATGCCGCCGATGTAGTAGCGCGCCATGTCCGACAGGCCGGCGTAGCCCGACTCGTCGTAGAACAGCGGGCTGCCGTCCTTCCACAGCGACATGTGGCTGTGCATGCCGGAACCGTTGTCACCGAACAGCGGCTTGGGCATGAACGTCACGGTCTTGCCGTGCTGCCAGGCGGTGTTCTTGATGACGTACTTGAACAGCTGCAAGTCGTCCGCCGCGTGCAGCAGGGTGTTGAACTTGTAGTTGATCTCGGCTTGGCCGCCGGTACCGACCTCGTGGTGCGCCCGCTCGATGGTGAAGCCCGAGCCGATCAGCTGCTTGACCATCTGGTCGCGCAGGTCCGCGAAGTGGTCGTACGGGGAGACCGGGAAGTAGCCGCCCTTCAGCCGGGTCTTGTAGCCCCGGTTGCCGCCCTCCTCGTCGCGGCCGGTGTTCCACCAGCCCTCGATCGAGTCGACCTCGGCGAAGCTCTTGTTGGGGGCCTCGCCGAACTTGACCGAGTCGAAGATGTAGAACTCGGCCTCGGCGCCGAAGAACGCGGTGTCGGCGATGCCGGACTCGTTCAGGTACTGCTCGGCCTTGCGCGCGATGTTGCGCGGGTCGCGGCTGTACGGCTCCAGCGTGAACGGGTCGTGCACGAAGAAGTTGAGGATCAACGTCTTCTCCGCGCGGAACGGGTCCAGCCGGGCGGTGTAGGGGTCCGGAAGCAGCAGCATGTCCGACTCGTGGATCGACTGGAAGCCGCGCACGGACGAGCCGTCGAAGGCCAGTCCCTCGGTGAATGCATCCTGGTCGAACGCGGTGGCGGGCACCGTGAAGTGCTGCATCACGCCCGGTAGGTCGCAGAACCGGACATCTACGAACTTCACGTCCTCATCGGCGATGAAGCGCAGGACCTCGTCAGGATTCTTGAACAACCTCGGTGGCTCCTTCACGCACTCGTACAGCTCACCGACGCAACGCCAAAGGTTCCACCGCCGGCTCGTAGTCCACGTTATGTTAGGGGTGTTGCCCTGTCGTCACCTGAATGTTTCGTGGGCGTTAACTGCCGCCCGTTTGGGTGGTCGGGGTTGCGCGCACCGGCCGAGCGTGATGCTCCGCTGGCCGTATGGCAGGGGCACGTACCCTGGATGACGTGCGAAGAGTCATCGGTTCGTGGCTGGACGGCCCGAAGAGCGCATTCAACCACGCGCGCGAGCAGGCCGCCGAGGCGCGGCCCGACTGGCGCGGCGAGAAGCTGGGCCTGCCCAAGGACGGCCCGGGTTCGGCGGCGCCGCCGGGCAAGCGCCTGCTGGCGTTCGTCGTCGACATCCTGCTGGCGGCGTTGATCACCGCCGCGTTCACCGCGCCGGAGTTCCCGGGCGACTGGAGCCTGCTGACCTGGTTCCTGATCACCGTCATCCCGGTGAGCTTCTTCGGCTTCACACCGGGTATGGCGATGATGCGGATCTGGGTCGCCCGGATCGACGGCGCGGGGATGGTTGGGCCGCTGCGCGCGGTGCTGCGCTGCGGGCTGACGCTGCTGGTCATCCCGGCGGTGATGTGGAACTTCGACGGCCGCTCCTGGCACGACCGCGCGAGCAAGACCATCGTTATCCGGCGCTGAGGACGACTGCGGACGAAGAACGCGGGCCCGGGTTGCGCACCCGGGCCCGCGTTCTTCGTCTTGGTTACTTCGCGCGGCGGACGGAGCGTTGCACGTTCCGCATCTTGGCGCCCTGCGGCATGGGGCCCTTGGGGAGCGAGTTGCCGCGGCTGGCCAGCGCCGCGAGCCGGTTCTCGATCGCGTCGACCTGGCCCGGGCCGATGTTGCGCGGCAGCTTCATGATGCGCTGCTGCAGCTTGCTCAGCGGCACCTGGTCCTTCTCGTTGCCGACGGTGATCTCGTAGATCGGCGTCTCCCCGATCAGGCGGGAGACGCGCTTCTTCTCCTGCGCCATCAGCGACTTGACCCGGTGCGAGGCACCCTCTCCGACCAGCACGACCCCGGGCCGCCCGATCAGCCGGTGCACGGCGTCGAGCTGGGCGGTGCCAGCCACGGCCTGGTTCAGCACCCAGCGGCCGCGGAGGTTGTCCAGGGCCCACCCGGCGGCACCGGGCTGGCCGTCGGCCTTGCGGTAGACGGTCGCCTGCACCCGTCGACCGAAGATGATCACTGCGGCCAGCAGGCCGAAGGCCAGGCCGACCGGGAGGAACACCCAGTGCATACCCCAGATCATGCCCAGCAGGAACACCACGACTGTCACGCCGAGGAACGCCCCGAGCATCAGCGGGAGGAGCAGCTTGTCCTCCCGGCGTTGCATCTTGAACGCCTCGAAGATCTGCTTGATGCGGCCCAGGGTTGCCTGGCGCCTTGCTTTGGCCGCCGCTTTCTTGGCGGTCTTGTCCTGCTTGGCCATGTTTTTCAGGATACGGCGCGGCCTCTACCAGGTGCAGGTGCGGTCCGGGATGCGTGACCGACCCGTGAATTCCGCCCCGAAAACGCGGTCGAGCGAAGCGCGAGGGGCGCCCTCGACCGAGCAACTCGATCGACGGCGCCCCTCACTCGGAGAGCATCAGCGGGAGAGCAGGCTGGTGGCCTCTTGGGCGGCGGTGCCGGCTTTGGCCAGGTGGGCCAGGTTGTCCGGCAGCGGCATACCGCGGTGCACCGTGGCCTTGGCGTACAGGCGGCCGGCGCGGTAGCTGGAGCGCACCAGCGGGCCCGCCATCACGCCGGGGAAGCCGATTTCCTCGGCGGCCTTGGTGTGCTCCACGAACTCCTCCGGCTTGACCCACCGGTCCACCGGGTGGTGCCGCGGGCTGGGCCGCAGGTATTGGGTGATGGTGATGATGTCGCAGCCCGCGTCGTGCAGGTCCTGCAGCGCGGGGCGGACCTCCTCCGGGGTCTCGCCCATGCCCAGGATCAGGTTCGACTTCGTCACCAGGCCCGCCTCGCGGGCCTCGGTGATCACCTTCAGCGACCGCTCGTAGCGGAAGCCCGGCCGGATCCGGCGGAACACGCTCGGCACCGTCTCCAGGTTGTGCGCGAGCACCTCCGGTCGGGAGCTGAAGACCTCGGCCAGCTGGTCCGGCTTGGCGTTGAAGTCCGGGATGAGCAACTCAACCCCGGTACCGGGGTTGAGTGCGTGGATCTGCCGGACCGTCTCCGCGTACAGCCACGCGCCGCCGTCGGGCAGGTCATCGCGGGCGACGCCGGTGACGGTCGAGTAGCGCAGGCCCATCGCCTGCACCGACTCGGCGACACGGCGCGGCTCCTCAACGTCCAGCTCGGCCGGCTTTCCGGTGTCGATCTGGCAGAAGTCGCAGCGACGCGTGCACTGGTCGCCACCGATGAGGAACGTGGCCTCCCGGTCCTCCCAGCACTCGAAGATGTTGGGGCACCCCGCCTCTTCGCAGACGGTGTGCAGGCCCTCGCGGCGAACGAGGCCCTTCAGCTCCGTGTATTCGGGTCCCATCCGTGCGCGGGTCTTGATCCACGACGGCTTCTTCTCGATCGGTGTCTGGCTGTTGCGGGCCTCCAGCCGCAGCAGCTTCCGACCCTCCGGCGCGACAGTCACGACGACAGGCTACGCCCCTGATCCCAGCGGTCCGAAATGGTGAGAAGCGGTGCGGATTTGCCCAGTGGTAGCCCGGTCGGGGGAGGCATACTGCACAGCCGTGTCGAAAGAATCTTGGTCGGTCCACCTCCGTTGGGCGCCGTGGTTCCGGGTCGTCCGGTTGCGCCTCGCCAGGGACCGCTGGCCGCGGCTGAGCGAGGGGCCGATCTCGGTGGTGCTCCGGTTCGCCTGGCTGCTGCTGCTCGTGCCGGTGCTGCTGGGTTGCTGGCTGGAACTGCTGGTGGTCCTGTTGCTGCTGCCGTTCGTTCTGGTGGGCCGGGTGATGGGGCTGGGGTGGTGGTTGGAGATCCGCACCCGGGGCTGCCGGGCGGGGGTCGTTCGGGTCGGCAGCCTGGCCGCGGCCCGCCGAGTGCGCCGGGCGCTGCGCGAGCACCTGGGCACCCATCCTGGGGTGGCCGATGCGCGGTGGAGGTCAGCGTGCGGCGGTGGCGGCTGGTGACGCACCAGCTCAGCCCGTACGGGCGTCGGCGCTGGTTCCTCTGGCGCCGACGGCTTTCGTTCGCGACAGCCGTGGACAGCTTGCCCAGCGGGCTCGGCGACGACCCGATCTCGGCGATCATCGCCATCCCGTTCCTGCTGTTGTTCGCCGTGCTGTTCACCGGGGCGATGCTGGAGCTGCTGGCGGAGATCGCGTTGCTGCCGCTCGTGTTCCTGCTCAAGCTCTGCCACCTGCTGCCGTGGCCGGTGGAGCTCGTGCGGCAGGGCTCCGCGGAGTTGCAGGCGGAGGTGCGCGGCATGTTCGCCTCCGTGCGTGCCCGGCGTGAGCTGACCGCCGGGCACGCGCTCCAGTTGCCGCTGCCCAGCCTGGTCCGGCGGGTGCCGCAGCCCGTCAGCTGAGCTCGTGACCTCTGGTTCGGGCGTTTTTGCTGGTCAATGCCGGTGAGTGCGTCGCGGTGCTATGGCACCCGGAAGTGCTCACGAGTGCTGCTGCGGGGTGATGCGCACCAGCTGCGGGAATGCGCGGTCGACGCGGCCTCGGCATCGGCGAGTGCGTGGACCGGGTCCGTAACGGGTTACGACCCGCTTCGGCGGGCCGTCGGCACAGCCCGGACCCTGCTACTAGCCTCGGGGACCGTGCGCGAATACTTCAAGTTACGGATCTTCACGGAGCCCCAGCAGGGCGCGACCTACGACGACTTGCTGCGCGTGGCCAAGCACGCGGAGGCGACCGGCTACGACGCGTTCTTCCGCTCCGACCACTACCTGAGGATGGGGTCGGTGTCGGGCGAGCCCGGCCCGACCGACGCCTGGGTGACGCTGGCCGGGTTGGCCCGCGAGACCAGCCGGGTGCGGCTGGGCACCCTGATGACGGCGGGCACGTTCCGGCTGCCCGGGCCGTTGGCGATCGCGGTCGCGCAGGTCGACCAGATGTCTGGCGGGCGCGTCGAACTCGGCCTCGGCACCGGCTGGTACGAGGCGGAGCACACCGCCTACGGCATCCCGTTCCCGTCGCTGAAGGAGCGGTTCGACCGCTACGCCGAGCAGTTGGAGATCATCACCGGGCTGTGGGGCACCCCGGCCGGTGAGCACTTCCGGTACGACGGCGAGCACTACCAGCTGGTGGATTCGCCGGCGCTGCCCAAGCCGGTGCAGCAGCCCCGGCCGCCGCTGCTGATCGGAGGGCAGGGCAAGAAGCGGACGCCGGAGCTTGCCGCTCGCTTCGCCGACGAGTTCAACCTGCCGTTCGTCGACGTGGACACGGCCGCGAAGCAGTTCGAGCGGGTCGCCGAGGCGTGCACCGCGATCGGTCGGCCGCACCAGGAGATCGTGCGGTCCGCGGCTCTTGTGCTGTGCGTCGGCAAGAGCGACGCGGAACTCACGCGCCGGGCCGATGCCATCGGCCGGGACGTCGAGGAGCTGCGTCTCAACGGTTTGGCCGGGACGCCGGACGAGGTCGTCGCCAAGATCGGGACGTGGCGGGAGCTCACCGGCATCACCCGCCTCTACCTCCAGGTCCTCGACCTCTCCGACCTGGACCACCTCGACTTGGTCGCCGCCGAGGTGGCGCCCCAGCTCTGACCTTCGCGGCGGAACGGCGTCCAGGCTCACACCCCCCGACGGGGGGGTTCTGCCGCGATGCGCAGTGCGGCCTCGCCGAGGCGGTTGCGCAGGAAGTCGGGGGCCGCGCCGTCGCTGAACATGATCATGGCCGAGGCCACGTCGTCGAGCGTCACCGGTGGGTCGGGGTCCGCCGCCCGATCAGCGCAGGCTCGGGTCCAGCGAGAGCGTCACCCCGGCGGCGCTCGGCTGCTCGCGCGGGATGTTGCGCTCGCTGACCGGCAACTCGCCCTCAAGCGCGTCCAGCACGCCCTGCTGGACCAGCGGCATCGCCTCGGCGATGGTGACCGTCCGACCGATCTCCGCGGTCAGCGAAGTGGTGCCCACGTCCCTGATGCCGCACGGCACGATCCGGTCGAAGTGGCTGAGGTCGGCGTTGCAGTTCAGCTCCAGCCCGTGCATCGTGATGCCCCGCTGCACCCGGATGCCGATCGCGGCGATCTTGCGCTCCGGAAGTCCGTCCGCGGCGGATAGCCAGACGCCGCTGCGTCCCTCGACGCGGCCCGCCTCCAGCCCGAACTGGTCGCACACCCAGATCAGCGCCTGCTCCAGGCGGCGGACGTAGTCGACGACGTCGATCGGGTCGGCCAGTTTCAGAATCGGGTAGCCGACGATCTGCCCCGGGCCGTGCCAGGTGATCTTGCCGCCGCGGTCGACGTCGATGACCGGCGTCCCGTCCGTCGGCCGGTCCTCCGGCGAGGTGCGCTTGCCCGCCGTGTAGACCGACGGGTGCTCCAGCAGCAGCAGGGTGTCCGGGTTCTGCTCCTCGGCGCGGCCGGTGGCCAGCTCGCGCTGCAGGTCCCAGGCGGAGAGGTAATCGATGGTTCCCAGGTCGCGCACGGCCATCGGATCGGCGGATGCGCGGCAGGTAGTATTGGCACGACTCACGCGGCCAGGCTACGCCCCGGGCCCAGCGACAACGGCCCAAGGCTCACTCCGAGACGGCCGCCGCCAGCGCCGCCCCGATCGACGGGTGCTGGAAGGTGAACCCCTGCGCCTCCAGGACTGTCGGCACCGCGCGTTGGCCCCCGAGGATCTGGTCGGCGAGCTCCCCGAGGACGATCCGGAGCGCGAAGCCCGGCACGATCCACGGCGCGGGTCGGCCCAGCGCCTCGCCTAGTGCGCGGGTGAACTCCGCGTTGGTGACCGGTGCTGGCCCGGTCAGGTTCACCGGACCGGAAACCTCGGGCCGCTCCAGCACGAACCGGATCGCGGCGACCTCGTCGTCCAGCGAGATCCACGGGAAGTACTGGCTGCCGTCGCCGAGCCGGCCACCGAGCAGCAGCGAGAACAGCGGCCGGAGCTGCCCGAGCAGCCCACCGGACGGGGCGAGCACCAGCCCGCTGCGCAGCAGCACCACCCGGGCACCGGCCCGCGCGGCCGCGCCGGTGGCAGCCTCCCATTGGCGGCATAGGTCGGCCAGGAAGTCCGTGCCTGGAGCGGAGGTCTCGGTCACCGGTTTCGGGCCGCTGTCGCCGTAGAAACCCACCGCAGACCCGTTCGCAAGCACCGGGACGCCCTTCGCGGCGACGGCCTCGGCGAGCACCTGCGTCGGCCGCACCCGGGAATGCACGAGCAGCCGCTTGCGCTCCGGCGTCCACCGCTTGTCGCCGATGCCGGCTCCGCAGAGGTTCACGACCGCGTCGGCACCGTCCAGCGCATCCGCGTCGAGCTGCCCGGTCTCCGGATCCCAGCCCCGCTCGTCGGGGGCTTGGGGGAGGCGGCGGACCAGCCGGACCACGTCGTGCCCGGCCTGCCGCAACCCGACGACCAGGGACGTGCCGATCAAACCGGACGAACCGGCGACAACCACGTGCATGCCCGGCATCGTCCCGCACCGGTCGGCGCGGTGCTAGCGGTCTGGAGCCGGAACGAGCGAAAGGGGTCGCCCACCGATCGGTGGGCGACCCCTTTCACCTTTCGCTAGGTCACAGACCCAGGTCGGCCTCGAACGCGCCTTCCTCCAGCCGCTGCTTGAGCGTGGCCAGGAAGCGGGCGGCGTCCGCGCCGTCGACCAGCCGGTGGTCGTAGGACAGCGCCAGGTAGACCATCGAGCGGATCGCGATGGTGTCGCCACCGTTCTCGTCGGCGACCACCACCGGGCGCTTCACCACCGCGCCGGTGCCGAGCATGCCCACCTGCGGCGGGTTCAGGATCGGCGTGTCGAACAACGCGCCGCGGCTACCGGTGTTGGTGATGGTGAAGGTGCCACCGGACAGCTCGTCCGGCTTGATCTTGTTGTTGCGGGTCCGCGCAGCCAGGTCGGCGATCTTGCGGGCCAGCCCGCCGAGGTTGAGGTCCCCGGCGTCGTGGATCACCGGCGAGACCAGGCCGCGCTCGGTGTCCACCGCGATCGACAGGTGCTCGGCACCGTGGTAAGTGACCTGCTTGTTCTCGTCGTCGATCGAGGCATTCAGCTTCGGGTGCAGCTTCAGCGCTTCGGCGGCGGCCTTCGCGAAGAACGGCAGGAATGAGAGCTTGACGCCCTCGGACGCCTCGAAGTTCGCCTTGGCGCGCTCTCGCAGCCGGGCGATCCGGGTCACGTCGACCTCGATCACCGTCGTCAGCTGCGCCGCGGTCTGCAGCGACTCCACCATCCGGCGGGCCAGCAGCTGGCGCAGGCGCGACATCTTCTCCGTGGTGCCGCGCAGCGCCTTGGCCTCCGCCGACGGCACCGGAGCGCTCGGCGCGGCCGCAGCGGGAGCGGCCGGGGTGGTGGGCGCCGGTGCCTGCTTCGCCTCGATCGCTGCCTGCACGTCCTGCTTGCGGATCCGGCCGCCGACACCGCTGCCCCTGATCGCGGACAGGTCGATGCCGTGCTCGTTGGCCAGCTTGCGGACCAGCGGCGTCACGTACGGCGTGCCGACGGTCGCCGCCGGCTCTTCCGGGGCCGCCGGGGCCGGAGCTGCGGGCGGGGCCGGAGCTGCGGGCGGGGCAGCCGGAGCAGCGGGGGCCGGCGGAGCTGCGGGCGGGGCAGCGGGGGCAGCCGGGGCGGGAGGCGCGTCGGCCGAGCCGATCACGGCCAGCTTGGCGCCGACCTCGACGGTGTCGTCCTCACCTGCGGTGATCTCCAGCAGGGTGCCGGCCACCGGCGACGGGATCTCGGTGTCGACCTTGTCGGTGGAGACCTCCAGCAGGGGCTCGTCGACCTCGACGGTCTCGCCGACCTGCTTGAGCCACCGGGTCACGGTGCCCTCGGTGACGCTCTCGCCGAGCGCCGGCATGTTGATATCCGTGCCTGCCGCGCCACCGGCCGGAGCGGCGGGGGCTGGAGCCTCCGGCTGCGGCGGGGCGGGCTGCTCGGCCGCGGGCTCGGCCGGGGCCGCGGGTGCGGCCGCGGCCGGAGCGGGGGCCGCTGCTTCGCCGCTGTCGGCGATCACGGCGAGCTCGGCACCGATTTCGACGGTGTCGTCCTCCTGGGCGATGATGTGCTGGAGCACACCGGCGGCGGGCGACGGGATCTCGGTGTCGACCTTGTCGGTGGAGACCTCCAGCAGGGGCTCGTCGACCTCGACGGTCTCGCCCTCCTGCTTGAGCCACCTGGTGATCGTTCCCTCGGTGACGCTCTCGCCGAGTGCCGGCATTTGAACGGAGAAGGCCATGTGCTGCTGACTCCTCGTGGTGTGGCGGGGTGCTGGCTGACTGCGGAGCCGACGTCAGCCGTGCACGTGCAGCGGCTTGCCGGCCAGGGCGAGGTGCGCCTCGCCCAGGGCTTCGGTCTGGGTGGGGTGGGCGTGCACCAGCGGAGCGACGTCCTCCGGCAGCGCCTCCCAGTTGTAGATCAGCTGCGCCTCGCCGATGAGCTCACCGACGCGGTCGCCGACCAGGTGCAGGCCGACCACCGGGCCGTCCGTGGCGCGGACCAGCTTGACCGCGCCCTGGGTCTTGAGGATCTGGCTCTTGCCGTTGCCGGCCAGGTCGTAGGTGAAGGTCTCCACCGAGCCGTACTGCTCCTTAGCCGCGGCCTCCGTCAGGCCCACCGAGGCGACCTCGGGGTGGCAGTAGGTCACGCGCGGGATGCCGGCCTCGTCGATCGGCTGCGGGTTGAGCCCGGCGATGTCCTCGGCGATGAAGATGCCCTGCTGGAAACCGCGGTGCGCCAGCTGCAGGCCGGGCACGATGTCGCCGACGGCGTAGACGCCCGGCAGATTGGTGCGCAGCCGCTCGTCGGTGGGGACGAAGCCGCGCTCCATGCGCACCCCGGCGGCCTCGAAGCCGTGCCCGGCGGTGTTCGGGCCGCGGCCGACGGCGACCAGCAGCAGGTCGGCGTCGTGGGTCTCGCCGTTCTCCAGGCTCACCGAGACGCCGGAGGCGGTCTGGGTCGCGCCGGTGAACTTGACGCCGGTCTTGAACTTGATGCCGCGCTTGCGGAAGGCGCGCTCCAAGCGCTTGGAGGCGAACTCGTCCTCGTTGGGCACCAGGTGCGGGAGGGCTTCGACGATGGTCACGTCGGCGCCGAAAGAACGCCAAACGCTGGCGAACTCCACGCCGATCACGCCGCCGCCGAGCACCACGACCTTCTCCGGGATGAAGTCGAGGTTCAGCGCCTGCTCGCTGGCGATGACCTTGCCGCCCAGCTCCAGGCCCGGCAGCGTCTTGGAGTAGGACCCGGTGGCCAGGACGACGTTCTTGCCGGTGTACCGGGTGCCGTTGACCTCGACGGTGTTGGCGTCGACCAGCGTGCCGGCCCCCTCGACCAGGGTTACCTTGTGCGCCTTGGCCAGGCCCTGCAGGCCCTTGTACAGGCCTGCGACGATGCCGTCCTTGTACTTGTTGACGCCGTCGATGTCGATGCCTTCGAGGGCGGCGCGGACGCCGAACTGGTCGGCGTCACGGGTGGAGTCGGCGACCTCGGCGGCGTGCAGCAGTGCCTTGGTCGGGATGCAGCCTCGGTGCAGGCACGTCCCACCGAGCTTGTCCTTTTCGATAAGGACGACGGACAGGCCTAGCTCGGCTGCGCGGAAGGCGCAGGCGTAGCCGCCCGAACCGCCGCCGAGAATGACCAGATCGGCGGACGTGTCGGTCACTTCGCACTCCTCGACAGGCGTCGTTTACTAGCTGATGGCGTCGCCGGAACAGGGGTTCACGGTCGCCTGACAGCCATCTTGTCACCACACGACGGGCGTATGCGACGTGGGCTGGGTGATCTGTGCTGCACTGCCGAGGATCACAGCGGCGCCGTTCGAGCCGAGTGGCTGGAGTGACCGTTTTTCACACGCACCCGATGTTGCCGGTGGCATCATCGGAAACAGCTGCTGTTCGACATCCTCTGCGACGGGAGGCGAGTCCGGTGGGCCTGTTCGGTCGGTTCCGCGGGAAGCGCTCCGGTGGATTGCGCGGCGCGAGTTCGGCGGACGCCGAGCACTTGATCAACTGGGCTGCGCAGCACAGCGGCGTCGAGGGATACCTGGAACCGCGCACGACGGTGACCGAGACGACACTGATGCTCATCGCGCACGACGGCGAGTGGACCCGGCGGCGGGTGGACGGCCCGTCGGCCGCGTACCGGCTGACCCGCAGGATCGGCATCCCGCTCTACGAGGTGTCGAAGGTCGGTTACCCGCAGCGGATGCGGGACTACCAGGCCCGCCAGCGCATCCTCCGCGACCGGGCCCGCAGGGCAGCCGACGGCTAGGAGCGGCTCGAAGCCGCCGGTGTTCGGTTGTGTCTTTGGAGCGGCGAAGCCGCTAGCCCATCCGCGCGGCGGTGCGAGGTGAGCCCGGAACAGCGTCGAATCGTCAGTTCGCGATGCGGGTGGTCGGGGTGCAGTTGACCGGGAAGGTCACCGACTTCGCGATGTAGCAGAGCTCGTGGGCGCGTTCGTGCAGGGCTTCCGCCACGTCCACGCTCGCCCGGTCGGCCACCGTGACCTGGGGCGCGAGCTGCACCTCTTCGAACTGGCCGGAGCCGTCCGGGTTCTCGGTGAGGATGCCGCGCGCCTGGTCGTGGTAGCCGGTGACCACGACGCCGCAGTCCGCGGCCAGGTGCAGGAACCAGAGCATGTGGCATTGCGACAGCGATGCGACCAGCAGTTCTTCCGGGTTGTAGCGGTCCGCGTCGCCGAGGAAGACCGGGTCCGCGGAGGCGTCGATGGCGTCCTTGCCCGCTGCGCGCACCTCGTGGGTGCGCTCGTAGCTGCGGTACGAGCTGGTGCCCTGCCCGGTGTTGCCGGTCCACACCACGTCGACCTTGTATCCGTGCCGTGCCGCGCTGGGCGCGGTCGGTGTCGTTTCGGTCATCGACCCATCGTGGCACTCCGGCGCCGTGCTGTGGTGCTCTTTTTGAGGTTCAGATCACAAATACGCCACCTCGGCGTAGTAGAACTACACACCGAGCGGGGCCGTGAATCCGGCGGGCGGCTGTTGCAGCGCGAAGGACTCACGGCCCCGACGCGTCAGGAAATTGCGCTCAGCCCCGGTCGGCGATGTCGGCCAGCACCGCCGCCAAGGTGCGGACCGGGACGCCGGTGCCGCCCTTCGGGGTGTAGCCCCACGGCGCGCTCGTGTTGTAGGACGGGCCCGCGATGTCCAGGTGCGCCCACTGCACGTCGTCGGCGACGAACTCCTCGATGAAGATGCCTGCCGCGAGCATGCCGCCCCAGCGGTGCCCGGTGATGTTGGCGAGGTCGGCGAGCTTGGAGTCCAGGTCGCCGCGCAGCTCCTCCGGCAGCGGCATCGGCCAGCCGCCCTCGCCGACGGCCTGCGACAGCCGCGCCACCCGGTCGCGGAACTCCTCGCTGCCCATCACGCCGGGGGTGCGCTTGCCCAGCGCCACGACCTGCGCACCCGTCAGCGTGGACGTCTCGATCAGGTAGTCCGGCTCGTCCTCGCAGGCCCGCGTGATGGCGTCGACAAGGATCAGCCGGCCCTCGGCATCGGTGTTGAGCACCTCGACGGTCTTGCCGCCGTACATGGTCAGCACGTCGCCCGGGCGGTAGGCGGTGCCCGACGGCATGTTCTCGGCCATTGGGACGGTCGCGGTGATGTCCAGCGGGTAGTTGAGCCGCGCGGCCAGCAGCATGGTCGCGATCACGGCGGCGGCCCCGGACATGTCCGAGGTCATGTCCTCCATGCTCGCGGCGGGCTTGATCGAGATGCCGCCGGTGTCGAACGTGATGCCTTTGCCGATCAGCGCGACCTTCTTGGCCGCCTTCGGGCCCTTGTGCCGCAGGCGCACCAGGCGCGGCGGGCGAGCGGAACCGGCGCCGACGCCGAGGATGCCGCCGAAGCCCTGCTTGCGCAGCGCGTTGTCGTCGAGGACCTCGACCTCCAGGCCCGCGGTGCGCCCGAATTCGGCGGCGCGCTCGGCGAAGGAGGCCGGGTACAGGTCGTTGGGCGGGGTGTTGATCAGGTCGCGGGCGGTGTTAACCGCCTCGCCGATCGCGGCGGCGCCCTTCAGCGCGTGCGCGTTCGCATCCGCCTTGGCGTCGCCGACCACGAAGTCCACCTTGGACACCGGACCGTCGCCGGACTGCGACTTGTACGAGGTGAACGCGTAGGCGCCCATCACCGTGCCCTGCACCGCCGCCGACAAGTCCACAGTGGACATCGTGGTGGCGGCCTGCTCGACGCCGCTCAGCGACCGGGCCACAGCGCCGGAGGCCCGGCGCACCGCCTCGCCGGACACCCCGCCGTTCGCCGCGGGCTTGCCCAGCCCGACTGCGACCAGCACGTCGGCGCGCAGCTTTCCGCCAGCGGGCAGCTTGACGACCTCGTCCGCTTTGCCCGTCGCGCCCAGCGAGGTGAGCACCTTCGCAAGGTCTCCGTCGTACGCGGCGGCGACCTGATCGGCACCGGGTGCGAGCTGCAGGCCGTCGGCGCCCTGGACGGTTCCGACGACGAGCGCGTCCGCGGTCAGCTTGGCCACCGCCGTGTCGGTCAGGGCGAGTTTCGGGGTCGTCACGTGGTCATCCTCCGGGTCACTGCGTCAACGCTGCGGTGTAAGCAAAGCTCCTTCGCACTCTAGAACGCTCGGCAACTGCGAATTCGCTCGGAGTGGCGGTCCGGTCGGGCTCTCCGCCCCGGCCTGCACCGTGCGTCAGCCGACAGGCGGCTGCACGCATCGACATTCGTCTGTAAGGGTGGTGCCGTGCCCCAAGAGGTTGAATCGAGCGGTCGGCTCGCGTCCGGCAGTGGCGGGATCCCGCTCGCCCTCGGCGGGATGCTCGGTGCCGGCGTGTTCGTTGCGCCCGCACCCGCCGCTGCGGCAGCCGGGCCGTGGCTGCCACTCGGGCTGCTGGTCGCGTTCTTGGCCGCGGCATGTGCCGCGTCGGCGACCGCGCACCAGTCCGAGGCCTACTGGGGCCCAGGCGCGGCTTACGCGTGCGTGCGGGCGTGGGTGGGCGTACTGCCGGCGCGGATCGGGGCCAGCGCGCACCTCGCCGGACAGGTCGCCGGGATGGCCGTGATCGCGCGGGTGCTGGGCGATTTCTTCCTGCCGACCGCTGCTCCGCAGGTCGCCGCGGTGGCGCTGCTGCTGGTCGTGCTCGCGGCGACGGTGGGGTTGCGGATCAGGGGCGGTGCCGCCTGGATCTGGCTCGCGCTGACCGTCGCGGTGCTCGGGCTCGTGGTGGTCACCTGCTTCGCGATAGATCCGGTGCCGCCGATCCCGACCGGGCGCCCGCTGGCCGACAGCGCGGTGGGCATCACCGGGGCGGCCGGCGTGCTGTTCTTCGCTTTCATCGGCTTCGAGCGGCTGACCGCGCCTGCCGTCGAGCAGGACCGGTTCGCCTGGTCGGCGATGAAGCGCGGCACCGTGGTCTCGCTGGTCGCCCTCGCCGTGGCGTTATCGGTCGTGACCGCGGCGTTGGTCTACCAGCTGGGATGGTCGCGGCTGGCGCTTTCACCAACGCCGATCCGCGAGGTGCTGACCGCCGCTGCGGCCGCGAACCTCGCGCCGCTGGTGGGCGTCGGCGCGGCGGTGGCGCTGCTGCCGGTGCTGCTGGGTGCGCTGGAGTCGTTCCGGTCGACGGCGCTGGCGCTTGTGCGGGACCGGGACTTGCCGCGCTTAATGGGGCGCACCAGCAGTGCCGGGACGCCCTATCTGCTCGATGTGGCCGCTGGCGTCGCCGCTGTGGCGGTCGCGGTGCTGGTCGAGCCGGTTCCGGCGATGGCCTTCGCGGCCTGCTGCCTGCTCGTCCACTACGCATTCACTAATGCCGGTGCGCGACTGCTGCTTTCGGAGGGGCACATCTGGCCGATGCGCGCAGCGTGCCTGGGCATGGGTTTGTCGGTTTTACTCGCAATGAGCATGCCGATTTCTGCGATGCTTGCGACGCTTGTTGTCGTTGTTGTCGGTCCTTTGGCGACGGGAGGGGTGTCCCGTCGCTGGAGATGAGGCGGGTCATGCTCAAAACGAGTGTTGCCAACATTCCCCTGAAATCCACTGGCGAGTCCCTGGCGTGGGAGCCCGGTGAGGAAGTGCTCTACAGCTTCTGGAGGCTGGACGGTTCGCTCGGCACCGTCCACCCAGCACGGGTGGTCGAGGACGATGGAGACCACCTGCTCTGTTGGGTCCTGGACGGCACGCCGATCCGGATCACCACCTCCCCGGACGGCCGGTCGCCGCGCCAGATGCCGTTGTCCGAACGCTTCAACGGGCCCCGAATCCCCGCGAAGTCGACCTGGCGCGGTACCTCGACGCTGCGCCTGGTGTTCGAGCACCGCTGGGTGTCGGTCTGGTGGTTCTTCGAGCCCGACGGCACTTTCCGCAACTGGTACGTCAACCTCGAAGTCCCGCTGGGCAGGGATGCGACCGGCGTCCGGCGCGTGGACGGGGTGCTCGACATCGAGGTGTTCCCCGACGGGTGCTGGTCCTGGAAGGACGAGAACGAGGTGGCCGATGCGTTGGCCGCCGGCCGGTTCGACGAGCGCCACCTGAGCAGACTGCAGGCCGAGGGCGAACGCATGATCGCGCTGGCCGAGGCGCGTCGGTTCCCGTTCGACGGCACCTACTGCGATGCCCAGCCCGATCCGAAGTGGGCACTTCCGTCCCTCCCGGAGGGACTGCTGCTCAGCTGACGAGCCGGGGTCGTGAGTCCGTCGGCTGCCCGAAGGACTCACGACCCCGTGCCGCCAGGGTCAAAGCGAGACGAAAAGCAGGAAGGCGATGACGGCGACGAGCGCGCCGATCCCGCCGACCGAGCCACCGCGCAGGTCCTTGGGGAAGAACGTCTTGTGCTTGTTGCGCCACCAGAACGCCCATCCGACGGCGCCAGCCAGGCCCAGGATCGCGCCGAAGATGCCGATCCACGCGTAACCGACCATCACCAGCAGGCCGCCCCCCAGCGGCATGAGCGCCGCTAGGGTTGCGGCCAGCGCATCCTGCGACGTCGTCGTGGGTGTCCCCGCCGGGACCGGGGTGTTGTGGGCGTGCGTCATGGTCACATCATAGGCGGCGAATCGTCCGGATCCACCCGCTTCGGGTCACGAACGGTGGCGTTCGTTCAACGTTGAGTAAGCGGACGACGGATATTTGGACGACCAAGTTCTGGAGATCGGGTTTCAACTGCTCCGAAGCGCGCGATACGGTACGCGCATGACTGGAGCGCTGTCTTTCACCCGGACCCCCAACCCGCAACCGGCCAGCGAGGAGCGCCGTGCGGAGGTATTGGCGAATCCGGGCTTCGGACGGTACTTCACCGACCACATGGTGACCATCAAGTGGACCGATGACCGCGGCTGGCATGACGCCGCGGTGGAGGCCTACCACTCGCTGGAGCTGGACCCGGCGACCTCGGTTCTGCACTACGCGCAGGCGATCTTCGAGGGACTCAAGGCGTACCGTCAGCCCGACGGCTCGATCGCCGCGTTCCGGCCGGAGGCGAACGCACGGCGGTTCCAGCGCTCGGCGCAGCGGATCGCGATGGCCCAGCTGCCGGAGGAACTGTTCATCGAGTCGCTGCGCGAGCTGATCGCGGTGGACACCCACTGGGTGCCGAGCGCCGAGGAGAGCTCGCTGTACCTGCGCCCGTTCATGATCTCCACCCAGATCGGGCTCGGCGTCAACCACCCGTCCAACGCCTACCTGTACGCGCTGATCGCCTCCCCAGCTGGCTCGTACTTCGCCAGCGGCATCAAGCCGGTCACCGTGTGGCTGAGCCACGAGTACGTGCGGGCGGCGCCCGGCGGCACCGGTGCGGCGAAGTTCGCGGGCAACTACGCCGCATCGTTCCTGGCGCAGGCCGAGGCCGTGGAGCAGGGCTGCGACCAGGTCGTGTGGCTGGACGCGTGCGAGCGGCACGTGGTCGAAGAAATGGGCGGCATGAACCTGTTCTTCGTGTTCGGCTCCGGTTCGGACGCGCGCTTGGTGACCCCGGCGCTCAGCGGCAGCCTGCTGCCGGGCGTGACCCGCTCGTCGCTGCTGGAGCTGGGCAAGGAGCTCGGCATGCAGGTCGAGGAGCGGCGGATCACCGTCGAGGAGTGGGAGAAGAGGGCCACCACCGGTGAGCTCACCGAGGTCTTCGCCTGCGGCACCGCCGCGGTGATCACCCCGGTTGGCCACGTCAAGCACCGCGACGGGGAGTTCGGCATCGCCGACGGCCAGCCGGGCGAGGTGACGATGAAGCTGCGCGAGCGCCTCACCGGCATCCAGCACGGCACGGTCGCCGACACCCACGGCTGGATGACCAAGCTCAGCTGACCGCCAGGGGTGTCCGCAATTTCAATGGAAATTGCGGAAGTTATCCACAGCCTTCGGCGTGCCGGGATGCCGACACGCCGAAGGTTCGCAATTTCCATTGAAATCGAACCTCAGGTTTCAATGGAAATTGCGGTGGACTTGGTCAGGCGATGGCCGTGGTGGCGAGGACCGCCGTGGTCGCGAGGACTGTTGTGGTCGCGAGTTCGGAGGCGGCGCCTAGGACGTCTCCGGTGATTCCGCCGAAGCGGCGTCGGGTGTGCCAGGTGAGGGCGAGTAGCAGGGCTGCGGCGAGGACCACGGCGATCGCCGCGTGCCAGCCGAAGCCGACGGCGGCCACCGCGAGCAGGGCGAGCCACCAGGCGGCGACGAGCCAGGTCGGTTGGCTGCCCGCTACCAGCGCACCCATGCCTTCCGGGCGTGCCGCCGGCAGTCCGGCTCGGCAGCACAGCACGAATCCCGCGCGGCCCACCGCACATGCGAGGACGACCGTTAGCGGCATGTTCGCCAGTTCGGCGAGGCTTGCCGCCTGGATGCCGAGCACGAGGATCAAAGCGGCCACCGCGAACGGCCCCGCGCCGCCGTCGCGCATCACGCTCAGCGCGCGCTCCGGTGGCCCGTAGCAACCGAGACCGTCCACCGTGTCCGCCAGGCCGTCGACGTGCATACCCCGTGTGACCAGCACCAACACGGCGACGGTGAGCAGCCCGGCCAACAGCGGGGGAGAGCCGAGCGCGGTCAGTGCCCAGAGCGCGGCGGCACCGAAGGCACCGACCAGCGCGCCGACCAGGGGCGCGAACGAGATCGCCTGGCGGCAGGTGCGGTCGTCGACGCGCCGCGCGGGCACCGGTAGCACGCTCAGCCACGACACCGCCAGGCGCAGACCGTCCAGCACCGTCACGCCGTCGGGCCGCTCGCGTCGGGTTCGGTCGGGCCGCTCGCGCCGGGTTCGGTCGGGCCGCTCGCGCCGGGTTCGGTCGGGCCGCCGACACCGGCTTCGGCGAAGGTCGCCATCTCACCGAGCACCCGCACCGCGGCGGTGACCACCGGCAGTGCGGTGAGTGCCCCGGAGCCCTCGCCGAGCCGCATCCCCAGGTCGAGAACCGGGGTGAGATCGAGGTGGTCGAGCACCAGCGGCCCGCCAGGTTCGGCGGAGCGGTGACCGGCTAGCCACCACTGCCGGGCGCCGGGCGCGAGTTCCTCGGCGACCAGCGCCGCCGCACCCACCACCACCCCGTCCAGCAGCACCGGGGTGCGCCGAACCGCGGCCTGCGCGAGGAACGCGGTCAGCGCGGCGATGTCGGCTCCCGCCGAGGTCCGCAGCAGTGCCACCGGGTCGTTCAGCACCTTGCGGGCACGGCGCAACGCATCCCGGACCGCGGCGGTCTTGCGCATCCAGGCGTTGTCGTCGATGCCGGTGCCGCGGCCGACCACCGCCACCGGTTCGGTCCCGGTCAGCGCGGCGATCAGCACCGCCGCCGGGGTGGTGTTGCCGATGCCCATGTCGCCGGCGATGAGCAGGTCGGCGCCGGAGTCCACTTCCTCGTCGGCGATGGTGCGCCCGGCGTTGATAGCGGCGTCTACCTCGTCGGTGGTGAGGGCGTCCTCCCGGTCGATCGCACCCGACCCGCGCCGCACCTTGTGCGCGCTGACCACCGGCGGGGTGTCGGTGTTGACCGACATGTCCACCACTCGCACCGTCGCGCTGGCGTTGGTGGCCAGCACGTTCACCGCCGCGCCGCCGCTTAGGAAGTTGCTGACCATCTGGCCGGTCACGTCGCTGGGGTAGGCCGAGACGCCGTGCGCCGCGATGCCGTGGTCCCCGGCGAAGACGACCACGCGGGGGCGGGTGAAGGGGCGCGGGGGGCAGTTGCCCTGCCGGGATGCGACCCAGACGCCGATTTCTTCCAGCCGCCCCAGCGATCCGGCGGGCTTGGTCAACTGCTCGTGCCGGGCGACCGCCTGCCGCAGGGCCTGCTCGTCGGGTGCCGGTACCGCCGGGAACCCGATCGGGCCGGACTGGTTCTGGTCGGTGGACAAGCGACAACCTCCGTTTGTTCGGCGCGTCTGGGGTCAGCGGATGCGGAGCGGAAGTCCGGCCACGAGCAGGACTACCTCGTCGGATACGTCGGCCAGCCGGGCGTTGAGCGAACCGAGCTCGTCCCGGAACAGCCTTCCAGACCTGGTCGCCGGGACGACGCCGAGGCCGACTTCGGCGGAAACGACCACCAACCGGGCCCGGCACCCGGCGACGGCCTCGACCAACCGGGAACAGTGCCCGGCCACCACGTCGAGCGCGCCGGGGTCGCGATCCCACGCGCCGGCGTCTTCGAGCACGCCGGTCAGCCAGGTGGCCAGGTCATCCACCAGCACGGTAGCCCCGGGGTCGGCATCGGCCAGCACACGGAGCAGCGAATCGGCGTCGCCGGCTTCCACGGTCCGCCAGGTGCCGGGGCGCCGGGAGACGTGCAGGGCGATCCGCTCGGCCCACTCGGCGTCGTCGGGATCGCGCCGCGCGGTCGCGACGTAGGTGACAGGGGAGGATTCCGAGACCAAACCCTCGGCGTGCGCGGACTTGCCGGAACGAGCCCCACCGAGCACCAACGTGCGCACAGCCACCCGACGAAACCTCCGGTCCACTTACCTACGACGTCGCAGTGACGCTACCCGGATCGATCAGATGACCGCGGTCGGTGTGACAGCCGTCGACGAGCGCTGGGATCAGCCGATCTTGGCGATGTCCTTGGGGGTGTAGCGGGGGCGGGGAACCCGGAGCTTGCGGATCTGCATGGCCCGGGTGAAGGCGTACCAGCCCAGGGAGAGCGGGCGGTCCTTGTGATCCGGGTACTTCGCGCGCACGCGCTTGTTCACATACCGGCCCAGCAGGGTGCCCTCGACGACCATCATCACCAGCAGCGCCATGCACGCCAGCGTCGCGTACTGCTGGACCACCAGGTTCTGCGCCAGCGTGGTGGCGAACACGATCAGCACCAGCGGCATGAACAGGCCCATCAGGTGCCGCCGGGTGTCGACCAGGTCGCGCACGTAAGCACGGACCGGACCCTTGTCGCGGGGCATCAGGTAGCGGTCGTCGCCCTGCATCATCCGCTCGCGGCGCTCCCGCGCGGCCTGCCGGCGCTCATCCTTGTTGCCACGGGACCGTTTGATCGCCTCGCGCTGGTTCTTCGGCGGCGGCGGGACCGGGCCGCGCCGCTTGCCCTCCGCGTCCCGGCGCTTCGGCGTCGGCTTCCCCTTCTTCGGGGTGTGGTTGTGGTTGGCGGCATGTTCCGCCGCAGCCTGACCGGTCTCCGCGTCGGACTCGGTGGTGGCGGTCTGCTCAGCGCTGCTACGGCGAAGGAACCTCACTCCTCCAGGGTATTCGACGCCCCGGTCGGGGCTGCAGCAGACCGGACACCAGCGGGCGGATCCGACATCGGGAGGCCACATCACACCAGCTAGGCGGGTAACTGTGCCACCATAGGCGGAGGAGACAAGACGTAGCTCCCCCGGGCGGCGCCCGCGGGAATAGCGCGACTCCGGCTGTGGTTGCACCTCACGCCGGAATCGGACGAGCGAGACCTCTAGGGAGAGTCCATGACCGCCCCGAACACCACGACCGAGGCCGAGGCGCCTGCCCACGGTGTCACGTTGACCGACGCGGCGGCCCAGAAGGCCAAGGCCCTGCTCGACCAGGAGGGCCGTGACGACATGCACCTGCGCATCGCCGTCCAGCCGGGTGGCTGCGCGGGCCTGCGCTACCAGCTCTTCTTCGACGAGCGCAGCCTCGACGGCGACGCTCGGCGGGACTTCGAGGGCCTGGGCGTGGTCGTCGACCGGATGAGCGCTCCCTACCTGCAGGGCGCGGTGATCGACTTCGTCGACTCCATCGAGAAGCAGGGCTTCACCATCGACAACCCGAACGCGGGCGGGTCGTGCGCCTGCGGCGACTCGTTCCACTGATCGAGCAAGCCGATCTGGCATGAGGCCGGTGCCCGCGGGTGCCGGCCTTCTTGCTGTCCGGGGTCGGGGCAGCGCTCATTCCGTGGGCGGGCCTCCACCGCCGGTTTCCGTCGGGGTCGCGCAGTCCGATTCACGCGCCCACGGAGCGTCTTCGGCCCGGACGCCGAACGCGTCCGCGATGGCATCGACGTCTCGCACGCGGAGGTAGACCAATGGCGGAGCGGCAAGCGAAACTGCGCGGGGAGAGCGCCCGGCTGGGGCGCGGCGAATGCCTGATTGAGCGCGGCCCGCAGTACAACGCGTTCGTCCCGGATTGGCTGCACCGCCAGCACATCGACGAAGCGATCGGTGACCACCCGGCGTACCTCTTGATGATCGACGCGCAAACCGCGCTGATGAACACACGTGAGCTCCAACGGGCCGGGATCACTGGTGCGGTGGAGTCCGCCGACCGCTCGGCGGTCGCCGGTCGACGCAGACGGCACGCCGACCGGCGAGCTGCACGAGACATCGGCCGTGATGCTCGGCAGCGCCGCAATGCCGTCGCTGGAACTCGACGAACTCGCCAGGCGGGTCGCCGACCTGCACCGCGCCCAGAACGCGGTGGGCATCACCGGCGCGCACATGCTGGGACCTGGCGTACTGGCCGGGCACCGACAAGGTCTTCGAACAGCTCGACGAGCGCGGTGACCTCACGGGTGCGGACCGTCCTCGCGCCGTGGTGCCTGCCTGGGACGGTCGACGACACGATCGGCATCGTCGGCTCGTTGAGCGACGCTATCGCGACATCCTCGCCGCGGGCGGTCACGTCGCGCTCGGCGCGGACTGGCCGATTGCCGCCTTCGACCCGCGGAAGATCATGGCGCAGGCCCGGTTACGGCGCCCCGTCTCCGAGCCGGGCGCTCTGACGCGAACCGGTGTCAAGTGAGGGACCACCGGTTACTCGGGCACGGTGCCCCTCACTCTGCACCCCACCCGGGGTTGGGTCTGCGGGCGAGGTTCAGTGGGTGACCACTCGGACGACCTCGTTTCCGAGGACCACCTCGTCGCCTTCGACCAGTTGCTTGCCGCGGCGGGTTTCGACCGCGCCGTTGACCTCGACCTGGCCGTCCTCCAGCAGCGACTTCGCCTCCGCTCCGTGTTCGACGAGGCCCGCCAGCTTCAACAGTTGCCCGAGCCGGATCATGTCGTCCCGGATCTCCACTTCGCGCATACCGTCATTGTCCGCCGCGCGCCTGGCAAGCCGCCGAACCGGGCAGGGTGGTGCCGCTCGGTGCGCGCGTGGTCACCCGCAGCCACGTTCGGCGGGTCGCGAGGACCGTTCCGCCGTGCTGTATTGGCTGCGGCCCAGCCGCGCGAACCACCAGGAGTTGTGCCGTGCCAGTCGCCGTCACCGGAAGCATCGCCACCGACCACCTGATGCACTTCCCCGGCCGGTTCACCGAGCAGCTCGTCGCCGACAGTCTGGAGCAGGTGTCGCTGAGCTTCCTGGTGGACGGGCTCGTGGTCCGGCGCGGCGGCGCCGCGGCCAACATCGCCTTCGCGATGGGCGTCCTGCGGCAACGGCCGGTGCTGGTCGGCGCGGTCGGCGACGACTTCGCCGACTACCGATCCTGGCTGGAGCGCAACGGCGTGGACTGCTCGGGCGTGCACGTTTCGGAGGTCGCGCACACCGCTCGGTTCGTGTGCACCACCGACGACGAGTTCAACCAGATCGCGTCCTTCTACGCAGGTGCGATGTCGGAGGCCCGCAACATCGAGCTGGCCCCGGTGATCAGCTCCACCGGTGCCGACCTGGTGCTGATCAGCCCCAACGACCCGCAGGCCATGCTGCGGCACGCCGACGAGTGCCGGCACCGCGGCTACCGGTTCGCCAGCGACCCGTCGCAGCAGCTCGCCCGGCTCAGCGGGGAGCAGGTGCGCCGGGTGGTCGAAGGCGCGGACTACCTGTTCACCAACGAGTACGAATGGGGCCTGCTACGGCAGAAGACCGGTTGGACCGATGCGGACGTGCGGCAGCTGGTCGGCACCCGGCTCACCACCCTCGGCGCGAGCGGGGTGGAGGTCGTCACCGGCGACGAGCGGCTGCTCGTGCCCGCACTCGCGGAGCGGGAGAAGGTCGACCCGACCGGGGTGGGCGACGGTTTCCGGGCGGGCTTCCTCGCTGGTGTCCAAACAGGACTGTCTTTGGAACGTGCCGCGCAGCTGGGGTCGTTGATAGCCGTGCATGTCCTGGAGGTGACCGGGACGCAGGAGTGGACCCTCGACCACGGCCGCGCCCGGCGGCGCTTCGCCGACGCCTTCGGCGCCGAAGCGGCGGCGGAGGTCGCTCCGCTCCTCGGTTGAGCGATGCTTCGGCTAGTCAGGCCCGTGAGTGCTGCTCACGGCTGTAGAGCCTGTTTAGGACCTCGTTCTGCCTCAAGGTTCTGGTGGCGGACCGGCGGGAACGAGGTGGTTCCGCCTTGCCAATTGGTGTGAAGCGAACGGCCTGTACACCCGGTCCGTTCGCTTCAACCAGCGCATTCCAGAACAGGCTCTGCGGCACCCGAAGGCGCTCCCGGGCGATCAGCTGCGGAAAACGTCATCCAGGGCGGCGCGGCACTGGTGCCCGTCGTGACGGGCGCTCCGGAGGCACCGGCCACGGCCCCGGTCAACGGGCCGATCATCCAGATGTTCCAGTGGCCGTGGGAATCCATCGGACAGGAATGCACAATTCCCTCGGCCCCAAGGGTTTCGGCGCGGTCCAGTTGTCGCCGCCGCAGGAGCACGTGGTGCCCGCCGAAAGGGCTACTGCTGGTACCAGGACTACCAATCGGTGAGCTACCAGCTGGAATCCCGTGCGGCGACCGGGAGCAGTTCGCCGCGACGGTGCAGACCTGCAGCGCCGCAGGCGTGGAGATTACATCGATGCCGTGGTGAACCACATGAGCGGCACCGGCTCCGTCGGGAGCGGGCCGGGGCAGCGGCGGCTCGACCTACGAGAAGCACTCCTACCCGGGCGTCCACTCGGACGCCGATTTCCACGGCTGCCGCTGGGAAATCAGCAATTAAGGCGACAAGTGGGAGGTGCGCAACTGCGAGCTCGTCGGGCTGGCGGACCTGGCGACCGCGTCCGAGTACGTGCGCAACACCGAGATCGCCTACCTCAACGACCTGGTGAGCCGGGGTGTTTCCGGGTTCCGGGTGGACGGCGTCAAGCGCATGCCGCCGGAGGACGTCGGCGCGATCTTCGGGGCTTTGCGGACCGTGCCTGGACGGGCGCGAAGCCGTACGTCTTCCAGGAGGTGATCGCGGACGGCACGGCGACGGCGGGGGAGTACACCGGCAACCGTGACGCGACCGAGTTCGCCTAACTACGGCACTGTCGCCAACGCGTTCAAGAGCGGAAGCCTCGCCGGATTGGCGAATCTGCCGAGCCAGACGCCGCTGCCGAGCGAGTAGGCCGTGGTATCGCCGCCGTCATCGCTGAAGACCATCCCAGCGCCTCACGCCGCTACCGCCTTCGAAGTGATGCCCGCAGCCATCCGGTTCACGTGGTCGCCGCGGGTCATCTGCAGGCCGTGGCCCGGTCCCTTGGCGTACCAGGTGTTCCTCTCCGGCTTCTTCAGCTGCGGCTGCGCCACCGGTTTGGTCCACTGCGTACCTTGCAGGTTCGTGCTGTGCTGTAGGAAAGGTGTCTTGGTGCAGCCATTGCCGGAGCAATCCGGGCCAGGGTTGTGCCTCGTCAGCAACGTGATCCGGACGGTGGCCCGGTCCACGATCGGCACCGGGTTGCCCCGGGTGTCCCCGGGTCCGTCGGTGACGAGTTCCAGCGGTCGCCATGTCTTCCCGTCGAACGCTTGAACACGACGTCGATGTTGCTGGCGTCGTCGCAGTTGTTGTGGCGGCCCTCCGCGAACGCCAGCAGAGTGCTGCGTCCTGGGTGCGCACCAGGGCGGGGATGCGGAAGCAGTTGTAGCCGCCCTCGCCCTTGGTGAAGATCGTCGTTCCGCTGATCGCCATTGGTTCGTTGGTCGCGGATGCCTCGGGCGCGCCCAGGCACAGCTGCGCCGCTCCGGCGGCCGCCCCCACGAGTTTGGTCATCCCGCGCATGCCCCGTCCGTTCGCCGACGAACGGATGAGGCATTGCACCGCAGATCCGGTATGTCGGATAAGAAACTTGTCGCTTAACTGTCCGGTAAATGCTTGGCCTCGGTGGCGGACGGCCCACCGCCCGATCAGGCCGCCGGATCAGTCAGCGCGTCCGCCACCGCCGTGATGTCCTCCGGGCGCACCCGGCAGCAGCCGCCGATCACGTGGGCGCCCGCCGCGCGCCAGCTGCGGGCCTGCTCCGCCGACAGCCGGGCGCGGCCCGTCCATGCGCGCCGCTGCGCGTCCCAGCCCTCTCCGCTGTTGGGGTAGACGACGATCGGCTTTTCCACCGTGGCGCTGGCGATCTCGATCGCGGTCAGCACGTCGTCCGGCGCCGAGCAGTTGACCCCGACCGCGATGATCGCGTCGCTGTCCGCCGCCACGGCGAACGCTTCTGCCAGGGGCTGGCCGGCCCGGGTCTGCTCGCCGCTGATCGTGAACGACAGCCAGGCCGGGACGTCCAGGTCCGCGACCGCGTCCACCAGCGCTTCCGCCTCGTCTATGTCCGGGACGGTCTCCAGGGCGAAGATGTCCGGGCGGGACTCCGCGAGCACCTCCAGCCGCGGCCGGTGGAAGTCGTGCAGCTCGCGCTTCGTCAGGCCGTACCGGCCCCGGTACTCCGAGCCGTCTGCGAGCATCGCGCCGTACGGGCCGATCGACGCCGCCACCCAGCGGTGCCGGCCCGGCTCCACTTCCCCGGCCAGCCGGGCCAGTTCCACGCTCCGCCGCATCAGCTTCGCCGCTTCGGCGCGCTCGATGCCGCGCTCCGCGAACCCCTCGAAACTCGCCTGGTAGCTCGCGGTCGTCGCGATCTCCGCGCCCGCCCGGAAGAACGCGGCATGCGCCGCGACGATCTCCTCCGGCGCATCCGCCAGCAGACGCGCCGACCACAACGCATCGGAGAGGTCGTGGCCCTGCGCTTCCAGCTCGGTGGCCAGGCCGCCGTCCAGGATCATCGGTGCGCCGCTGAGGCTGAACGCGTTCATGCGCTCAGCGTAGTCGTGCGCAGTGGTGGCCGGTCATCTGAAGCGGACCGTTCATCTGGTCACAGGAGGCGTGAACGGATGCTCCTATAGATGTCAAGCGGCGGGTGCAAGGTCGTTTTGGGTGACTTGTGTGGTGGTCAGGGCGTGGTAGACCTCGCGGGCGACGAATCGTTTGAGGCAGCGCATGATCTCTTTCTTCGAGAGTCCTTCCTTGGTGCGGCGTTGGACGTAGGCGCGGGTGCGTTCGTCGTGGCGCATGCGGACCAGGACGATGGTGTGCAGGGCGTTGTTGGCGGCGCGGTCGCCGCCGCGGTTGAGGCGGTGGCGGTGGGTGCGGCCGGAGGACGCGGGGATCGGTGCGGCCGCGGTCAGGTGCGCGAACGCTGCTTCGGAGCGCATGCGTTCGGGGTTGTCCCCGGCGGAGGTCAGCAGCTGGCCGGCGGTTTCGGGGCCGACGCCGAACAGCTCCAGCAGT
>NZ_GL877878.1:2244188-2606003 GCF_000194155.1 Saccharopolyspora spinosa NRRL 18395 | reverse complement strand
GTCAGTCCGTTCGAGGGTCAGACCCACCAGCGGCGTCACTACACACATCATCACTGTCCGTTCACTCCAACCGCCCAGCGTCAGCGGTTCCTCGTCAGCGGCCTCTCGGCCGCAGGCACTGCCACCAGCGCCGACGCTGCCGCCAAGTGTCCCCACTCGGCGCGGTTCTGCTGCGCGAACACCTGCAGGCCCAATGCCAGCGTCTTCGACCGGTCCCGGCCGAGAGGAACGCCGAGGCGAACGCCACTTCGCTCCAGGCCATGATGAACAAGTAGAACGCCGTCACCGCCAACCCCGGCTTCGCCAGCGGCAGCACGAGAAGCCAGAACATCCCGAACAGCGACAGCCCGTCGACCCGCCAGGGCTCGTCGATCTCGCTGGGCATCCCGTCGAAGTAGCCCTTCAACAGGTAGGTGCGGAACGAGATCGCGGTGCTTGCAGCAGTACACCGGCACCAGTCCGAATACGCTGCCCTGCAGGCCAAGGGGCAGCAGGCTGTTGTACAGCGGCACGATCAGCACCGCGAACGGGAACATCTGCACCACCAGGAACGACGGCAGCAGCCAGTGCCGCCCCGGGAAGTGGGACCGGCTGGCGGCGTAGGCGGTGGTGGCCGCCAGCGGCACGCCGAGCACCGTCGTCAGCCCCGCGATGGGCACCGAATTGCCGAACCAGCTCCGGAATGCGCCCTTGGTGCTGGAGAGCACGTCCCGGTAGTTGTCCAAACTGGACCCGTTGAACAGCGTCGGGGTGGACTCGATCGCCTTGGCGTCCGGCCTGAACGACACCACGAGCATTTAGAACACCCCCGAGCCCCCAGAACACCGCGAGCACCCAGAACACCGGGAACACCAGAACACCGGGAACACCCAGAACACCGGGAACATCGCGATCAGCGAAGCGACGACCAGCGCCGCGTGCAAGCCGATGCTGGCTGCGGTGGATCTCCCAGGATCAGCACGCCGTAGGTGGAGGCGATCGCGTAGCGACACCAGCGCCAGGTCCGACTGCCCCAACCACACCTGCGCGGACAGCCCCACTGCGTCATGGCCGCGACCTTCAGCGGCCACAGCCACAACCCGCAGTACTCGGTGAACTTCCCCGCGACACACGATGTTCGCGGCAGAATCGCGAAATGTTGATCTTCTCGCCCTGTGTGGCGCGTGACTGCGGCGACGAACTCAGGATCCACCGAGAAACCCTGTTCTGCCCATCCGAGCACGATCACCAGGCAACACCCGATGATCACGGGCAACACCCGATGATCACGCCGACAGGCCGGTCAGTGTTCACGATGTCCTGAAACATCAACTGTTCACGATGTCCTGAAAAGACAGGCTGCTGTCACGACCCAAGGTGCTCACGAGTCCTGATCCGGCGGAACGGTCATCTGGTCCGGCCAGGAAAGCGAACGGCCCGTTCGCCTCGGTAGGTGAAGTGAACGGGCCGTTCGCTGCGCGGAGCCGTCAGAGGCGGACCGGGTAGTGGGGCTCCGGGACCTCGGGGGACAGGCGTCCCTCGACGAAGATCCCGTGCCACAGCATGAACACCAGCAGCGCCCAAAGGCGGCGGCTGTGGTCTAGCACGCCGGAGCGGTGCTCCTCCAGCAGCTGCAGCACCGCGGTGCGGTTGAGCAGGTGGTCCGTCTGGGACTGCTGGATGATGTTGCGCGCCCAGTCGTGCATCTCGTCGCGCAGCCAGTGCTTGATCGGCACCGGGAACCCGAGCTTGCGGCGGTTGATCACGTGCGCGGGTACCACCTGGTACATCGCCTGGCGCAGCGCGTACTTGGTGGTCTCCTTGGTGATCTTCTGCTCCAGCGGGATGCCCCTGGCGACCCGGAACACCTCCGTGTCCAGGAACGGCACCCGCAGCTCAAGCGAGTTGGCCATCGTCACCTTGTCGGCCTTGACCAGGATGTCGCCCCGCAGCCAGGTGAACAGGTCCACGTGCTGCATCCGGGTCACCGGGTCCCAGCCCGCCGACTGCCGGTACGGGTCGGCCGTGACGTCCTTGTGCGACACGCCCGGGTCAAAGCTGCGCATCACGCTGCGCAGCTGGTCGTCGCGGAAGATGCGCGCGTTGCCGTAGTAGCGCTCCTCCAGGCTCAGCGCGCCGCGCCGCAGCAGATCCTTGCCCCGCACGCCCTCCGGGATGGCGGTCGACACGCGGCCCATCGCCTTGCGCAGCGCCCCCGGCACCTTCTCGAACGGCGCCAGCGACAGCGGTTCCCGGTAGATCGTGTAGCCACCGAACAGCTCGTCGGCGCCCTCGCCGGAGAGCACCACCTTGACGTGCTGGCGGGCCTCCCGTGCGATGAACCACAGCGGCACCAGCGCCGGGTCGGCCACCGGGTCGTCCAGGTACCAGATGATCAGCGGCAGCGTCTCCATCATCTCCTCGGCGGAGACGGTGCGGACGACGTGCTTGACACCGATCGCCGCGGCGGACTCGGCGGCCACGTCCACCTCCGAGTAGCCCTGCCGCTCGAAACCGGTGGTGAAGGTGATCAGGTTCGGGTTGTGCTCCTTGGCCAGCGCCGCGATCGCCGTGGAGTCGATGCCGCCGGAGAGGAACGAGCCGACGGTGACGTCCGCGCGCATGTGCTTGGCGACCGAGTCGCGCATCACGTCGACGATCTCGTCGTGCAGCCGTCGCGCGTCGGCGTCGGTGTTGACCGGCCGGGACTGGAAGTTCGGCTGGAAGTACCGCTCGGTGACCAGCTGGCCGCCCGGGGAGACGGTGAACGAGGTGCCCGACTCGATGCGGCGGATCTGCCGGTGCAGCGACTCCGGCTCCGGCACGTACTGCAACACCAGGTAGTGCTGCAGCGCCTTGTGGTCCAGCTCCTCGCCGATGCCCAGCGTGCTCGCCAGGCTCAGCAGGCTCTTCTTTTCACTGGCGAACGCCACGCCACCCGGCCCGGCCGCGTAGAACAGCGGCTTGATGCCGAACGGGTCGCGCGCGCCGAAGACCACCTTGCGCTCGTTGTCCCAGATCAGGAACGCGAACATGCCGCGCAGCCGACCGACCACCGAAGTGCCCAGGTAGTGGTAGGCGGCGACGATCACCTCGGTGTCGCCGTCGGTGCTGAACCGGGCGCCGAAGCGCTCGATCAGCTCGGCGCGCAGCTCCAGGTAGTTGTAGATCTCACCGTTGAAGTTGATGGTGTAGCGCTGCGGGGTCTCCGGTGGGCCCCACGTCAACGGCTGGTGGGAGTGCTCCAGGTCGATGATCGACAGCCGGTTGAAGCCGAAGACGACCTCACCGCCGTGCCAGGTGTCGCTTTCGTCCGGGCCCCGGTGTCGTTGACACGGCAGCGCGTTGGCCACCGCGTTAACGGCGAAGCCGGCGTTCTCTTCGGTGGGACAAACAAGTCCAAGCAGGCCGCACACGCGTCTGGTGCACCTCTTCGAGTCGGCGGTCGTATTTCCAGCCCCCCACAGCTCGCACCAGTATGCCGTCCGTTCGCCCTCGCGCTGCACGCGCGGGGCGGCAATCCGGGCCGGGCCGCGATCTACGCCCCCGGAGCAGTATCGCGGCTACACCTGGGCTAGGCTCTGCGCAGGATTCCGGCGGCAGATCTCCGGCTTCGTCCGCGGACGAACGGCGATCACCAGGCCGCAGCGGTGAGTTTTGCACGAGGAGGCGTCGCGCAGTGGGCCTGAAGGAGGGGACCCGAGTGCCACGGCTGGTCAAGGTCGCTGGTCTGATCGGTCTGGTTGGTGTCGCGGCCACGGGCTGCACGACCGACGAGGTCCTGCGGTTCGGCTGGCCGGAGGGGGTCACCCCGCAGGCCGAGGCGATGCGGAACCTGTGGACCTGGTCAGTCATCGCGGCACTCGCGGTAGGTGTGATCGTGTGGGGGCTGATCTTCTGGACGGTCGCCTTCCACCGCAAGAAGAAGGGTGACGAGGAGCTGCCCCGGCAGTTCCAGTACAACCTGCCGCTGGAGCTGATCTACACGGCGGTCCCGTTCGTAATGGTGGTCGTGCTGTTCTACTTCACGGCCGTCACCCAGAACACCGTGCTGGCCAAGCCGGCCAACCCGGACCAGCGGGTGAACGTGGTCGCGTTCCAGTGGAACTGGGAGTTCAACTACCCCGGGTACAAGACCCCGGACGGGCAGCCGGTCCGCACCATCGGTAGCAGCAGCGAGATCCCACTGCTGGTCGTGCCGGTCGGCCAGCGCGTCGAGTACAACATCCGCGCGACCGACGTGATCCACTCGTTCTTCGTGCCGGAATGGCACTTCAAGCGGGACACCTTCCCGGACCCGGAGAAGAACAACCAGGACAACGTCTTCCAGAACACCGTCGAGCGCGAAGGTTCGTTCGTCGGCCGGTGCGCCGAGCTGTGCGGCACCTACCACTCGATGATGAACTTCGAGGTCCGGGCGCTGTCGACGGACAAGTTCGACCGGTACATGCAGCTGCGGACGCAGGCCAACCCGCAGACCGGCCAGCCGTACACCGCCGCCGAGGCGCTGGGCGCCATGAACTGCGGTGAGCTGTGCACCCCGCACGCGGTCACCGGTGTTCCGTTCAACACCGTCCGCACCGGCGGAGTGCCCTCAGGGCAGAGCGGGACCAAGTAGGGGTGCCCTCGGCAGGGCGTACGGCGTGAGAGCGAGGACTCCATGAAGGTCGAATCCAAGATCTTCAACTACATCACCATCTTCTTCTTCCTGTCCGCGATCGTGTACGGGGTCTGGGCCAAGGAGCCGGTCGGCACGGTGGCGCTGATCCTGGTCGGCGGCCTGTCTCTGATCATCGGCAGCTACTTCTCGTTCGTGGCGCGCCGCATCGAGGACCGGCCCGAGGACAACCCGGACGCGGAGATCAGCGACGGTGCCGGTGAGCTGGGCTTCTTCAGCCCGGGCAGCTACTGGCCGGTGGGCCTGGCGGCCTCCGCCGCCTTCGCCGGTCTGGCCCTGGCGTTCTTCCACGTGTGGATGATCGTCATCGCGGTCGGCTTCGTGCTGATCATGGTGGCCGGGCTGGTGTTCGAGTACCACACCGGTCAGAGCCACCACTGACGACGACACCGACCGCAGGCCCCCGAGTCCACCGGACCCGGGGGCCTGCGCGGTTTAAGATCTTCCAGTACCCCTGCAGCAGGAGGTTTTGCCGTGATCACCGCGATCGTGCTGATCCAGACCGCCGCCGATCGCCTCGCCGAGGCGGCCCAGGAGATCGCCGACCTGGACGGCGTCGACGAGGTCTATTCCTGCGCGGGCGATGTGGACCTAATCGCCATGCTGCGGGTGTCCCGCCACGAGGACCTGGCCGAGATCGTGCCCGGCCGGATCAACAAGATCGAGGGCGTCCTCGACACGGACACCCACATCGCGTTCCGCTCCTACTCCCGCAGGGACACCGAAGCGGCCTTCTCGATCGGCCTCGAAGAGGAGTGACCCCGCTCGGTTTCAGTTGAAACCGAGCGTCGCAACGCCTGACGGACCCGCAGTTTCAATTGAAACTGCGGGTCCGGTCGTTTCCGGTACCGGGTCAGGCGCGGAGGGCTGTGGAGCGCGCCGCCCAGCGGTCCAGGAGGTCCGCGGCGGCACCGGAGTCGACTGCGTTCGCCGCGCGTTCCAAACCGGCGTTGAGCTGGTCGCTTAGGTTCGTTCCGGGGCCGTCGTAGGCCGCCGCCGCGCCGGCCGCGTTCAGCAGCACAGCGTCCCGCACCGGGCCCGTGGCGCCGGCCAGGAGATCGCGGACCGCCTTCGCGTTGACCGTCGCGTCGCCGCCCTGAAGATCCTCCGGGCGGCTGCGGGCGATGCCGAACTCCTGCGGGTCGATCCGGTCCTCGCGGACCGCGCCGTCGTGCACCACCCACACCGTGCTGTCGGCAGTGGTCGTGATCTCGTCCATGCCGTCGTCGCCGCGCACCACCAGCGCGGAATTGCCGCGGGAGGCGAACACCTCGGCCACCACCGGCGCCATCCGGGAGTCGGCGCAGCCGATCAGGCCCGCAGCCGGGAGCGCCGGGTTGGTCAGCGGCCCGAGCATGCCGATCTCGCGCCGCGGGCCGCCCGCGTGCTTGAACGCCGGGTGGAACACCGGCGCGAAGCAGAACCCGATGCCGATCTCCTCGACGCAGCGCCGCACGCCCTCGGGCGCGAGGTCGATGGCCACGCCGAGCTCCTCCAGCACGTCCGCGGTGCCGCACTTCGACGACGCGGCCCGGTTGCCGTGCTTGACGACCGTGATGCCGGACGCGGCGAGCACGATCGAAGCCATTGTGGAGATGTTCACGCTGCCGGATCGGTCACCGCCGGTGCCGACGATGTCCACCGCGCGCTGCGTGATCTCCAACCGCCGGGCGTGCGCGAGCATCGCGTCGGCCATCCCGCGCACCTCGGCGGGCGTCTCGCCCTTGGCGCGGAGCGCGACCACGAACGCCGCGACCCGCGCGGGCGAGGCCTCCCCGGACATGATCAGGTCCATCGCCCAGGCGGTTTCCTCCGCGGCGAGATCCTCACCTGCGACCAGGCTGCCCAGCAGTCCTGCCCAGTTTCCCGCCAAGGTTCCCACGTTCTTCTCTCCGTCTTCAGCAAGCGGCGGCGGCCCGACACGGTGCAACGGACACCTCCACGAGCCGCGCGCCAGAGGACGCAGCGGCGGTGCCTCCTGAAAGGGGAGCGCGGACCGCGCCGCTGCGCAAATCATCCCGCAACGTTAGGTCAGGCGGGTACCGGCTTGCCCTGCGATCGCAGGACCTCGGCGACGGTTTCGGCCGCGGCCAGCGGGTCCAGCGGGTGTACCAGGACCGCGTCGGCCTGTGACCAGGTTGCCAGCCATCGGTCGTCCTTGCGGCGCACAGCGACCACCACCGGCGGGCACTGCGTGATCTCGTTCTTCAGCTGCCGGGATACGCCCATGCCGCCGGTCGGCTGCGCCTCGCCGTCCAGGATCACCAGGTCCGCGTGGCCCGCGTCGACCTCGCTGAGCACGTCCGCCACGGTCCCGGCCTCGATGTAGTGCAGCCGGGCGAGATCCGGGGCCGGTCGGCGCCCGATCGCTGTGATGATCGCCTCTCGGACCTCGGGGCGATGGCTGAACACGAGAACGTTCGTGGTCGGTGTGCTCATCACTAGCTCCTCGCGGGTCGGCGCAGGATGGGGCGGTGGGACCGCCGAACATCTCCGGATGCTATCCGCCCGACCGGGGCGAACAGTAGCCGCCCGGGCAAATCGATCAACCGGAAGTCGATCAGCTCGGGTCGGGCTGCAGGGCGTCCCAGCCGAAGGACTGACCGCCGTGGCGCTGGGCGAGCCCGGCCATCCGGGAACTCTCCTGTGAGCAATGCAATGCGTCGAGTTGCTGGACACGCAGCGCGATCAACGCGGTCAGGCCCGGCGCGGCGAGCTCGCCGCCCCGCCCACCTGGGCGGAGTTCCCAGCCGTCGGCGGCCAGCAGCACCCGGGCGGCCTCGATCGAATGATCCGGCAGGGCCAGGTGGTGGCGCAACACCGCAGGTAGTTCGGGCTGCCAGCGCTCGGAGCGGCCGAGGGCGGCCGAGGCTGCCTCGGTTTCGTCGAACGCGGTCACGACGACCTTCAGCGCGGGATCGCCGACGCTGATCACGGGCCTGCTGCGGGCCCTGCGGGCGGCCCGGAAGGCTGACCATCGCGCGTGGATACTTTTCACAGAGCGTTACCTCCCAGTTGCAATCCGAACACCCTGCGGCTGACGGCCGGACCCGAAGGCGCGAGGCGAAAACGTGCAAGACATAATGCGTCGCGTGACAACGGCAGCGCCCTCAATCAGTCAACGCGTGCACTCGCTGAACCGGCCGAACATGGTCAGCGTAGGCACCATCGTTTGGTTGGCCAGCGAGCTGATGTTCTTCGCTGGGCTCTTCGCCATGTTCTTCACGGTGAAGGCGCAGAACGAGGGCGAGTGGCCACCATCGCCCACCGAGCTGAACCTTCCGTACGCCCTCCCGTTCACGATCATTCTGGTGGCGTCCTCGTTCACCTGCCAGTGGGGCGTGTTCGCGGCGGAGCGGGGTGACGTCTTCGGCCTCCGCCGCTGGTACGTGATCACGCTGATCATGGGCACGGTCTTCGTGCTCGGGCAGGCCGGTGAGTACCACACGTTGGTCACCGAGCACGCGACGACGATCGCGTCGTCGGCTTACGGGACGGTCTTCTACATGACGACCGGCTTCCACGGGCTGCACGTCATCGGCGGGCTGATCGCCTTCATCTTCCTGATCATCCGGACGAAGCTCAGCAAGTTCACGCCGGCCCAGGCCATCGCCGCCATCGTGGTGTCGTACTACTGGCACTTCGTGGACATCGTGTGGATCGGCCTGTTCGCCGTGATCTACCTCGTCCCGTGATCGGCTTCTTATCACGAGGTCGAAACCGAACACCCCGAACCGGACAGCAAGGGTTGCCGCTCTCATGACCACCAACAAGAAACGGAACCGCGCGGGCTCGAAGCTTAAGCGGCGGATCTCCGGTGTACTGGCGTTGGGCATCGCGCTGGTGGGCGCTGGCGGGCTGTACACCGTCGTGACTCCCGAGCCGCAGACCGCGCACGCCGCTGCGGACCCGGCTCTGGTGAGGCAGGGCGAGCAGCTCTACAACAACGCCTGCATCTCCTGCCACGGCTCGAACCTGCAGGGCGTCCAGGACCGCGGACCGAGCCTGGTCGGCGTCGGCGAGGCCGCCGTGCACTTCCAGGTCGCCACCGGCCGGATGCCGATGGTGCGCCAGGAAGCGCAGGCGTTGCGCAAGCCCCCGAAGTTCAACCCGGAAGAGATCGACGCGCTGGCCGCCTACGTGCAGACCTACGGCGGTGGGCCGGAGTCGCCGAAGAAGACCGGCGAGGCGCTGCAGGGCAGCAATACCGCGCGCGGCGGCGAGCTCTTCCGGCTCAACTGCGCGTCCTGTCACAACTTCACCGGCCGCGGCATCGCGATGTCCTCCGGCAAGTTCGCGCCGAACCTGAACGAGGCCACCGAGCAGGAGATCTACGAGGCGATGCTCACCGGCCCGCAGAACATGCCGAAGTTCTCGGACCGGCAGCTGACGCCGGAGGAGAAGCAGGACATCATCGGCTACATCAAGTCGGTCACCAACGGCAACAACAACCCGGGTGGTAACGACCTGGGCGGCTACGGGCCCGGGCCGGAGGGTGTCATCGCCTGGGTGGTCGGGCTCGGCGCGCTGATCGGCCTCACCCTGTGGATCGGAGCCAGGGCATGAGTGAGCACAAGAAGGAATACACCGAGGCCGAACTGGCCGAGATGAGCCGCGACGAAAAGGTCCGGCTGGGCCTGGCGCTCGACGATGTCGAACTCGTCGAGTACCGGGACAACTTCCCGTTCTCGGGCACCCGGGCGGAGCGCCGGGCGGAGCGGGCGGTCGCCGCCTGGTTCACCCTCGCCGGGCTGTCGGCGCTGGCCTTCATCGCGGTCTTCGTGTTCTGGCCGTGGGGTTACGCGCCGCCGTCGGACGAGCGCGCGCACTTTATCTATTCGCTGTACAACCCGCTGATCGGTTTCTTCTTCGGCCTGGCGATCCTGGCCGTCGGCATCGGCGTCGTGCAGTACCAGAAGAAGTTCATCCCGCACGAGGTCGCGGTCCAGCAGCGGCACGACGGCCACGGCTCCGACGAGGTCGACCGGCAGACCACCGCCGCGCTGCTCGCCGACGCGGGCAACCGCAGTGGCATCACCCGCCGGTCGATGATCCGCCGCACCGCCGGCTTCGGTGCCGGTGCCTTCGGCGTCGGCGCGGGCGTTTTCGCGATCGGCGGCCTGATCCGCAACCCGTGGGCGACCGAGGGGCCGGAGTCCCTGAAGCACACCGGGTGGCTGTCGGAGAACGGCGAGAAGACCTACCTGCGCCGCAACACCGGCAACCCGCACGAGATCTCCCTGCTGCGGCCGGAGGACATCGACGCGGGTGGCTTCGAGACCGTCTTCCCGTTCCGGGAGTCGATGCGGCAGGACGAGCACGAGCTCGAAGCCTCGATGCGCAAGGGCGACGCGCCGGTCATGCTGATCCGGCTGCGCCCCGGCAGCAAGCCGGTCAAGCGCAAGGGCCAGGAAGACTTCAACTACGGCGACTACTACGCCTACTCGAAGATCTGCACCCACGTCGGCTGCCCGACCTCCCTGTTCGAGCAGCAGACCGGGCGCCTGCTCTGCCCCTGCCACCAGTCTCAGTTCGACGTGGTCAACACCTACGCCAAGCCGGTGTTCGGTCCGGCCACGCGGGCGCTGCCGCAGCTTCCGATCATGGTGGACGAGGACGGCTATTTCGTGGCCAAGGGCGACTTCATCGAACCGGTCGGCCCGGCGTACTGGGAGCGTAATTCATGAGTTCGATCACTCGACCGACAAAGGCGGAGAGCGCCACGTACCGCAAGGTGGCCACCGCCGCCGACGAGCTCGACTCGCGGTACCAGCTCGCCAAGGGCATGCGGCGCCAGCTGAACAAGGTCTTCCCCACGCACTGGTCGTTCCTGCTCGGGGAGATCGCGCTCTACACGTTCATCATCCTGATCGTGACGGGCGTCTACCTGACGCTGTTCTTCGACCCCTCTATGGAGGAGGTCGTCTACAACGGCGTCTACCGGAACCTCCAGGGCGTCCCGATGTCCCGGGCGTTCGAGACGACGCTGAACATCTCGTTCGAGGTGCGTGGCGGTCTGTTCATCCGGCAGCTCCACCACTGGGCGGCGCTGCTGTTCGTCGCGGCAATGGCGGCGCACATGTTCCGGGTGTTCTTCACCGGTGCGTTCCGCCGCCCGCGCGAGAGCAACTGGACCATCGGCGCCCTGCTGTTCATGCTGGGCATGTTCGAGGGCTTCTTCGGCTACTCGCTGCCGGACGACCTGCTGTCCGGCACCGGTATCCGGGCCACCCTGTCCGGCATCGTCCTGTCGATCCCGGTGCTCGGCACCTGGCTCCACTGGGCGCTGTTCGGCGGTGAGTTCCCGGGCACGGAGATCATCCCGCGGCTGTACGTGCTGCACGTGCTGGTGATCCCGGGCGTCATGCTCGGCCTCGTCGCGGTGCACCTGGCGCTGGTCTGGTACCAGAAGCACACCCAGTTCCCCGGGGTGCGGCGCAAGGAGAACAACGTCGTCGGCGTCCGGATCATGCCGACCTTCGCGCTCAAGGGCGGTGCGTTCTTCGCGCTGGTCACCGGCGTGTGCGCGATCCTGGCCGGCGTCTTCCAGATCAACGGGGTCTGGAACATCGGCCCGTACAACGCGTCCCAGGTGTCGGCGGCCTCGCAGCCCGACTGGTACCTGATCTGGGCGGACGGCATCCTGCGGATCTGGCCCGCCTGGGAGCTCTACATCGGCAAGTACACCGTGCCGCCGGTGTTCTTCGCGGGTGTCATCGGCATGGGCATCCTGTTCACACTGCTGATGACCTACCCGTTGATCGAGCGCAAGCTCAGCAAGGACAACGCGCACCACAACCTGCTCCAGCGGCCGCGTGACGCGCCGGTTCGGACCGGTCTCGGTGCGATGGCGCTGACGCTCTTCGGCGTGCTGATGATCTCCGGTGCGAACGACATCGTCGCGTTCCAGTTCAACATCTCGCTGAACGCGATGACCTGGGCCGGCCGCGTCGGCCTGCTGATCCTGCCGCCGATCGCCTACTACCTCACCTACCGGGTCTGCCTGGGCCTCCAGCGCAGCGACCGCGAGGTGCTGGAGCACGGCGTGGAGACCGGCATCATCAAGCGCCTGCCGCACGGCGAGTTCATCGAGCTCCATCAGCCGCTCGGCCCGGTGGACGACCACGGCCACCCGGAGGAGCTGCCCTACCAGGGCGCTCCGGTGCCGAAGAAGATGAACAAGCTCGGCGCGGCCGGCAGCCCGGTGGCGGGCAGCCTGCTCACCCCGGACCCGATCGAGGAGACCGCGGCGCTGGAGCGGGCGCGGCACGAGGACGAGGTCCAGCAGGCGGAGCGCGAGCTGACCGCTGGCAAGCCGCAGCAGCCCGCCGAGTAAGCGCGGTTCGATCGAGGCCCGGCCCCCGAGGGGTGCCGGGCCTCGTCGTTTTCCGGGATCGCGAGGCGGTGGCGGGCCCACTACGGTTGCCCACGTGACATCGATCAACGATCCGGAGGTCCGTGCCTTCCTCGAAGCGGGCACCCGCACCGGCATGCTTGGTTTCACCGCGAGCGACGGGCGACCGCTGGTCGCGCCGGTGTGGTTCGTGCTGGACGACGGTGATGTGGTGTTCAACACCGGCAAGAACACTGCGAAGGGCCGCGCGATCGCCCGCGATCCGCGGGTCGCGCTGTGCGCGGACCTGCCCGAGCCGCCGTTCGCCTTCGTACAGGTGCAGGGCATCGCGGAGCTCTCGGAGGATCCCGCCGAGCTGCTGCGCACGGCGACCGAGATCGGTGGCCGCTACATGGGACGGGACCGGGCCGAGGAGTTCGGCCGCCGCAACGGGGTGCCGGGCGAGCTGGTGGTCCGGATCCGGCCGACCAAGGTGATCGCCAGCCTCGACATGACGGGCTGACGGCTCCAGGCGCGTTGGTTCCGCTGGCAGGTGGCCGCGACCTTCAGTTGATCGCGGCGTAGGGGGTGCGGCCAGTGGTCGCCTTCTCCAACCAGGCGCGCCAGGAACCCGCGGCGTTCGCCGGTTCGGCCCACGGGATGCTGCAGCGGACCATGCGGGTGCCGCCGGTGGTCAGCCAGCGGTAGACGACCCGTGCCTCGTCGGCGGTCGTGCCGTGCAGCGGTCCCGCACCGGGGATCACGGTCTCCGCCGACGCCTGCAGCAGATCCACGATCGGCATCGGCGGGACGCCGCGCCGAGCGGTGCCAGCGGCGGCGAGTCGCCCGTGCCGGATTACCGACAGGTGCCAGCCGCCTCGGCCGTCCGGCCGGGCCGCTACGAGCTCGGGCACGCTGGTCAGGGCGGCCAGGCGGTGCCCGCGGTCCAGCGAGCGCACGAGCGCTGCCAGTTGGTCGCGGTGCACGGAGGCGTCTTCGAAGCGTTGCGCGGCGGACAGCCGGTCGAGCTCGTCGCGCAGCCGATCCAGCAGATCGGCGCTGCGGCCGCGGATGACGTCCCGGATGGAGATCACTGCGGGCTCGTACTCCTCGGCGCTCTGACGGCCCGCACAGGGCGCGCCGCAGCGCTTCAGCTCGTACAGGGCGCAAGGCCGGCCGCTGGGTTCGCGCGCCGAGATGCGTTCAGCGCACCGCCGCACGGTCGTGGCGGACTGGAGCGCCTCGACGGCGTCGGCGGCGGCTTGGCGGGAGCTGAACGGGCCCAGCGCATCGGGTTTCGGGATCCGGACCACCGACAGGCGCGGGAACGGTTCGTCGGTCAGCACCACCCACCAGGCGCGCTGCGGGAACTTCGAACGCCGGTTGTAGCGCGGCTGGTGCGCGGCGAGCAGCCGCAGTTCCCGGACCTCCGCCTCCAGCGGGTGAGCGCACACCACGTGGTCGACCCGCTCGGAGATCAGCACCATCTCCTTGATCCGGCTGCGCCGCTCCCCGGCGGTGAAGTACTGCCGGACCCGCCGCCGGAGGTCGGTCGCGGTGCCGACGTAGAGCACCTCATCCTTCGGGCCGCGGAACAGGTAGACGCCCGGTGAGTTCGGCAGACCGTCGGCGAGGCCGCGCTTGCGCCGCTGCTGCGGTGTGACGTCCGGCAGGTGGCCGAGCAGGTCTTCCAGCGTCCGCACCCCGAGCGGACCGACGCGCTCCAGCAGGGCGTGCAGCACGTCGACCGTGGCGCGAGCGTCGTCCAGCGCGCGGTGCACGGGAACGGTGCGGGCGTTGAGCACCCGCGCCAGCGTGCCGAGCTTGTGGTTGGGCGTCTCGTCGCGGGTCAGCACCCGGCGGGACAGCCGAACGGTGTCCACCACCTGCGGCTTCGGCCACCGCAGACCGAGCCGCTCGCAGTTGGAGCGGAGGAACCCGATGTCGAACGGGGCATTGTGCGCCACCAGCACGCTGCCGCGGCAGAACTCCAGGAAGGCCGGCAGCACCGCGTCGAAGCGGGGCGCGTCGACGACCATCGCCTCGGTGATGCCGGTGATCGACACGATCGAGGGCGGAATGCCGCGATCCGGGTTCACCAGCGTCGCGAACTCGCCGAGCACTTCGCCACCGCGGACCTTGACGGCACCGATCTCGGTGACCGCATCCCCGTCGCGGTCACCACCGGTGGTCTCCAGGTCGACGACGACGAAGGTCACCTCGTGCAGCGGGACTTCCTCGGTGGCGAGGAGCTCGTCGAAGGACAGTTGCGGGTGCGCGGACATCGGCGCTCAAGTTACGTCCCGCTACCGACAGGACCGGTGATCGCCCCGGTCTTCAGTCAGGCCGGGGAGGAAACGCGTCAAGTCTGTGCACGAGGCGACCAGGCGATTGGCAAGGTCATCGGCGCGCTGAGCGAGAACCAAGCCAGCACAACAACCTTTTGCCTTCTGGGGAAACCGGGCCGGTTCCGACCCGGCTGGCGTTGATCGTGGCAGACCAGGCTGCTCGCCCAGCGGTCAGGCAGCGAGCGGCAGCGAGAGCCGGGAATCCCTCCTTTGATGCGGGGGAGGGTTCGAGTTACGTCCTGCTACCGCAACAGGGTCGGTGGATGCGGGATTCCGGCACCCCGGCCGTTAGCCTGTGGGGGTGGTACCGCCGAAGCCGGGGTCAGCCGATACCCCCACCCCCGACGAGTCTGCTGTGGACAGTGCGCAGCAGGCCGGTGGTGGCCCGCCGATCGACTGGGACGCGCTGCCCGGCCCGCTGCGTCTCCGGCTGGCGGAACTCGCTGCCGGCGCACTGGACGAGATGCGCGCGTCGGACGTGCCGGGCCAGCTTCGCCCGGTGGTCCGCTTCGCCCCCGCCAAGCGGGCCAAGCTGGGCCAACCTGTGTTGATCGCTGCGCTGCGCGACTCCGGGGTGTTCCACACCGCCGTTGTGGACTGGTGCCGCAACCACCGCCCCGGGGCGCTCGCCCTCGACGACACCGACCCGGTCGCGGTCGCCGCGGCCGTCGTGCTGCTCGGCTCGCCGATTGCGCCGCACTACGTGGACCTGATCGCGTTTCGCACCGAACATGGCCAACTGCGAGCCGAACGCGACTCCGCGATGGCGCGAGTCGAACGGCTGACCGCCGACGTCGAGCGGCTGCGCGGCGAACTCACCGAAGCCAAGCAGATCGCCGACCGGGTAGGTGGCGAGAACAGCGCGGAGGCGGACCGGCTGCGCAAGCGCCTGCGGGAGCAGGGCGTGCGTCTCAAGGAAGCCAAGGACGCCGCGGTGCACGCGCGCAGCGAGCTGGAGAAGGTCCGCGCGGAGCGCGAGGCTGCGCTCGGGGAGATCGCCGCGGAGCGGGACCGCGAGCGGACGCGAGCGCAGGACGAGCGACGGCGCGCGGAGCGCGCGAGCGCCGAGGTGGAGGTCGCGCGGCAGTCCGCCCGAGAAGCCCGTCAGGGCGACGAGGTGCGGCTGGCGCTGCTGCTGGACACGCTGGAGGGCGCCGTAGGCGGCCTGCGGCGCGAGCTCGGGGCGAGCGGGAGCGGGCCGCGGCCCGCGGACGTCGTGCAGCGGGTGCGCGCGCATTCCGGCGCGACCGGCGAGGTGCCGGACGTCGCCTCGTTGGACCGGTTGTTGGCGTTGCCCGCCGTGCATCTGATCGTCGACGGCTACAACGTGACCAAGACCGGATATCCGGAATTGCCGCTTTCCGATCAGCGGGATCGGTTGGCACACCAGTTGGCCGCGTTGTCGGCGCGGACTGGCGCGGAGGTCACCGTGGTTTTCGACGGCGCCGACGTGCTGGCGGTGCCGACCGCCGGGCCGCGCGGCGTCCGGGTGTTGTTCAGCGAGGCCGGGGTGCAGGCCGACGACGTCATCCGGGATCTCGTCTCCGCCGAACCGAAGGGGCGTCAAGTCGTGGTGGCGACCTCGGACCGGGCCGTGGTCACCTCCGTCCGCCGGCGGGGTGCTTATGCCGTTTCGTCCGCGATGTTGCTGGCTCGGCTGAACCGGGTCTAGCAGCTTGCCGATGCAACCGACCGCCTGGCGATTCGGTGGGTACGTGGCCGATCTCATAATCGATCACCGAGTTGTCCCGGATCTCCCTACCGAGCGGATTTTTTCGTCGCTATTCCAGGTAGTTAAGCCGCAAGATTCGTCACCGTGAGCGCATGACTCTCCTCCGTTAGAGGTCTTGTGCATCGGTGCACAATTTTTTCGACCCGCTTCTGGACGTTGCGGCTCACCTTTCGTAACCTACTCGGGACCTCGTGGCGATCAGTTGCCCAGACCGGGCGGCCTGCGGGGCACCGCTGCATCGACTTGTCGGGGAGTCGGGCCGCGCCGGGCAGGGGGCAACCGGGCGGTAAGCGGGTGGAGACGAAGGAGCAGTGCGCGACGTGGAGTCGCACCGACTTAAGCGCTCTTTGCGAGGTGCCCTGGCCGCAACCGCGGTCGCAGCCGTCGTTGGTATGACCTCCGGGCCGGCACTCGCAGACCCGCAACTCCCTAACAACGCCTCGGACGCGGCCAAGCAGGTCCAGGAGCTCCAGCACCAGGCCGAGCAGCTCACCGAAGACGCCAAGAAGGCCGAAGACGACCACAACGCCAAGAAAGACGAGCTGGACCGCGCGAACCAGGAGGCCGGTCAGGCCGAGCAGGTCGCCAACCAGGCCCGCGCCGAGGAAGAGCGGTAGCGGTTCCGCGGCAAGGTCGACCAGCTCACCCACGCCTCCTACCAGGGTGCCCGGCTGAACAAGCTGTCGGCGCTGCTTGTGAGCGAAACCCCGGACGACTTCCTGGACCGCGCGTCCGCGCTGGACGTGCTGGCCAAGGACAACAACGACGCGGTCAAGGCGGTGTCCTCGGCGCGGCAGCAGGCGGAAACCGCCGAGCACGCCGCGCAGGACGCCCGCAACCGCGCCGTGCAGGCCGAGGCGGATGCCGCGCGCATCGCCGAAGACCTGGACCAGAAGACCAAGGCGATGCAGGACCAGATCGCTAAGGCCAGGCAGCGCTACAACGAGCTCAGCAGTGCGGACCGCGACTCGCTGAAGTCCGACGGCGAGACGGGCGTCGGCTCGATCGGCGGTGCCGGTGCGGCGGTCGCCGCGGTGAACGCCGCGCTGAGCAAGCAGGGCTCGAGCTACGTGTGGGGCGCGAAGGGGCCGTCGACCTTCGACTGCTCCGGGTTGACCTACTGGGCCTACAAGAATGCCGGCGTGACCATCGGCGGCTCGACCAAGACCCAGGTCGGCGAGGGCCGTAGCGTCTCCGCCAGCGACCTCAAGCCGGGCGATCTGATCTTCTTCTACAGCCCGGTCAGCCACGTCGCCATGTACATCGGCAACGGCAAGGCGGTGCACGCCCCCACCGAGGGCGATGTCGTCAAGGTGGCCGACTACAAGAAGATCGGCCCGGTTACGGCGATCCGACGAATCGCGGGCTGAGCCTGCACCACGCGACTTCCGGGGCCGGCACCACGAAGAAATGCCGGCCCCGGAAGTGTGTCGGGGGGCCACGGGTCCGCCGATGTGATCGGGAATACCATGCGCCCTGTGCCTGCGCCGGGGACGTATCGGGGGTGGCTGGCGGCTGCCGCCGCCGGCGCCGTGCTGGCCGGGATTTCTTCGCTTTCGCTGCCGTCGCCGGAACCTCCGCGCACCGCGCCGGTGCAGGTGTCCGGGCGGGCTGGGTTCACCGTCGCGACGTCGCCGCCGGAGGTGGCTGTGCGGCACCTGCTGGAGCAGCGGGCCGCCGCGGTCCGCTCCGGTGACGAGTCGGCGTTCGCGGCCACGGTGGACCCGAAGTCGCCGCCGGACTTCCAGCGGCGACAGCACGAACTCTTCCGGAACCTCGCGACGATCCCGGTCACCGAGTGGGCCTACCAGTTGGACGGCGCGACCGGGGACCGGCCGCCGGTGCCCGAGGCTGACGAGACCTGGGCGCCGCGAGTGGTGCTGCGCTACGCGCTGACCGATGTGGACAGCGTGCCCACCCAGCGCCCGCTCGGCTACGTGTTCGCCCGGCGCGGCAGTTCCTGGTACCTCGCGGGCGACGAGGGCGCGCACGGGAACGCTTGGCGCGGCCCGTGGGACTTCGGGCTGTGCCAGGTGCGGCGCACCGCCACCGGAATGGTCATCGGCCACCGCCGGCAGCCGGTGGAGCGGGTGGCCCGGCAGCTCGACGTCGCCGTGGCCGACGTGACGCGGATTTGGGGTCCGGGCTGGTCCCAGCGCGTCGGCGTGGTGCTGCCGGAGTCCAGGGAGGAGCTGCGGTCGCTGGTGGGGCCGGAGTTCGCGGTGGACGACATCGCGGCGGTGGCGGTGGCCGATCGGGTGGACGTCGCGGCTCGCCGGGTGGAGGGCCCGCGCGTGGTGCTCAACCCGAAGGCGGCGAGCGAGCTCTCCGACACCGCTCTGAGAGTGGTTCTGCGGCACGAGATCACGCACATCGCGGCCCGGGCGGACACAGTGGACGGTGCGCCGATGTGGATGCTGGAGGGCTTCGCGGATTACGTCGGCTACCGCGGTAGCGGGGTGGCGCCCAAGTACATCGCCCCGGACCTGGTCCGCCAACTACGAGAGACCGGGCCACCGGCGAAACTGCCCGACGACGGCGACTTCCACCAGGGCGGACGACGCCTGGACCTGGCGTACCAGCAATCCTGGTCGGTGGTCCGCCATCTCGCCGAACGCCTCGGCGAACGACGCCTCGTGGACCTCTACCGCCGCGTCGCGGCCTCGAACTCACCGACCACAGTGGACAAGGCGCTCCGCGAGACCACGGGCCTCACCAAGGACCAGCTGGTCGTCGACTGGCGAGCAGACCTCCCCGACACCTTCGGCTGATCTTTTCGAGGCGAAGGTCACCTTAGAGCGAGCAAGTCGCTCGGAGAACTCACCCGGGGTGGTGGCAATTTCGCGCGAAACCGGCGGCCCTGCGAGGACGAGCGCTCCTACTTGGAGTAGATGGCTTCGATCTCGGTCGCGTGGTTCTCGGCCACCTTGTTGCGCTTGAGCTTCATGCTCGGCGTCAGCTCGCCGGTGGCCTCCGTGAAGTCCTGCGGCAAGATGCGGAACTGCTTGATCTGCTCCGCGCGGGACACCGCCTTGTTGGCCTCGTCGACCGCCTTCTGCACCTCGGCGCGCAGGTCTGGGTCGTCGATCAGCTCGGACGCCGAGGTGTTCTCCGGGCGGGCGTTGTTCGCCAGCCAGGACGGCACGAACTCCGGGTCGAGGGTGATCAGCGCGCCGATGAACGGCTTCTGGTCGCCGACCACCATGCACTGGCTGATCAGCGGGTGCGCCCGCAGCGCGTCCTCCAGCACCGCCGGGGCGACGTTCTTGCCGCCCGCGGTGACGATGATCTCCTTCTTGCGGCCGGTGATCTTGAGGAAGCCTTCGTCGTCCAGCGAGCCGAGGTCGCCCGTGTGGAACCAGCCGTCCTCGAGGGACTCCTTGGTGGCGAGCGGGTTGTTCCAGTACTCGCGGAACACGACGTCGCCCTTGATCAGCACCTCGCCGTCCTCGGCGATGCGCACCGACGTGCCGGCCACCGGCTTGCCGACGGTGCCGACCTTGAACGCGGACTCCACGTTCACCGCAGCGGCGGCGGTGGTCTCGGTGAGCCCGTAGCCCTCCAGCACCGGTACGCCGACGCCGCGGAAGAAGTGCGCGAGCCGTTCGCCCAGCGGCGCGCCACCGGAGACCGCCGCGATGCAGCGACCGCCGAGCGCTGCCCGGAGCTTGCCGTACACGAGCTTGTCGAACAGCGTGTGCTTGAGCTTCAGCCCCAAGCCGACGCCGCCGTCGTCCACGGCCCGGCTGTAGGCGACCGCGATGTCCTCGGCGAGGTCGAAGATCCGGCCCTTGCCGCTGCCGTGCGCCTTCTGCTTGGCGGTGTTGTAGACCTTCTCGAACACCCGCGGCACGGCCAGCACGAACGTCGGCCGGAACGAGCTGAGGTCGGTGACGAGGTCCTTGACGTCGCTGGTGTGGCCGAGGGTGACCCTGCCGTACACGCACATCACGGTGATCGCGCGGGCCAGCACGTGCGCCATCGGCAGGAACATCAGCATCGAGTTGCCCGGCCGGGTCAGCTGCGGGAAGGCCTCGATGTCCGCGCGCACCTCGGCGAGCATGTTGCGGTGCGTGAGCACACAGCCCTTGGGGCGGCCGGTGGTGCCCGAGGTGTAGATCAGCGTCGCGACGTCCTCGGCGCGCACCGCGCGGCGGCGCAGATGTAGGTCCCGGTTGTCGACGTCCGCGCCGAGCGCGGTCAGCTCGTCGACCGCGCCGGCGGCCCCGCCACTGGTCGGGCCCTCGATCTGCCAGACGTGGGAGACCTCGGAGAGCCGGTCGACGACCTTGTCCACCTCGGCGCGGTGCGCCTCGGTCTCCACGATCACGGCCCTGGCGCCGGAGTCGTTGAGGATCCACTCCACCTGGTCGGCGGCGGAGGTTTCGTAGATCGGCACCGTGACGCAGCCGGCCGCCCAGATCGCGAAGTCCAGCAGGCTCCACTCGTACCGGGTCCGCGACATCAGCCCGACCCGGTCACCGGCCTGCAGGCCGGCGGCGACGAGGCCCTTGGCCACGGCCAGCACCTGCGCGGCGAAGTCGGCGGCGGTGACGTCGACCCAGGTGCCGTCCACCCGGCGTCGGAAGCTCACGGTGCTCCCGAAGCGCTCCGCGTTGGCCCACACCATGTCGGTGAGGTTCTCGTCCTCGGCCACAGTCGTCGTGGCGGGTGCGCTGAACTCTCGCACGTCGAAACCTCCGGAAACACGCCAGTCAGTGGGGCACAACCTAACGCCGATAGTTACTGTGCGGTAGTCCTCGTGGGTCTCCCGCTGCAGTCAACACAGCGTAGTCGTCACGGCGATTAGCGCGGTGCCGCCGGTTGGCGGCTTGCGCCATTCGGCGTGACACCCACCTCAACGGGCGTTCCACCGCGGTACCGGAACGGATTAGGTTCGACGTAGGAGTTGTCGGCGGATGGGAGTTGAGTTGCGCGTCCACGTCGTTTCGGACGTTCATGGCAACGTCGAGGCCCTCAAGCGCGCGGGGGACGGCGCGGACGCGTTGGTGGTGCTCGGCGACCTGATCGACTTCGTCGACTACCACGACCACGGAAAGGGCATCCTGGGGCGGGTTTTCGGCCCGGAGAAGGTGGCGCGTTTCGCCGAACTGCGGCGCAGCCGCTGCGGGCCCGAGTTCGGGGCGTACGTGCGTTCGTTGTGGGCGGGGCTGACCGATCCGGCGGCAGTGGTCGAGGAAGCCGTCCGCGAGCAGTACGACGAGCTGTTCGCCGCGATGACCGCGCCCGCCTACGCCACCCCCGGCAACGTCGACGCGCCCCGCCTGTGGCCGGAGTTCGTCCGCGACGGCATCCACGTGCTGGACGGCGAGAGCGTCGAGATCTGCGGCCTGACCTTCGGTTTCGTCGGTGGCACCCTGCTGCCGCCGGGTGCGACGCTGCGCCGTCACGCTGCGTGGGTGCCGTACCTCAGGCCGGAGGACGAGTACAACGCCGCCCTGGCGGCGCTGCCCGAAGTGGACGTGCTGTGCACCCACCTGCCGCCGGCCGTTCCGGAGCTGATCTACGACGTGGTGGCGCGGCGGCCCGAGGACGGCTCGACCGCGCTGGTGGAGCGGATCGTCGCCGACCAGCCGCGGTGGTCGCTGTTCGGGCACGTGCACCAGCCGCTGACGCAGCGCATGCGCATCGGGCGCACCGAGTGCGTCAACGTCGGGCATTTCAAGCGCACCGGGCGGCCGTATGTGATCCAGTGGTGAAGGTGAGGAAAAACCCGGCTCCTCCGCGCCGCTGCCGTCACGCGCACCCGGTAACCTGCGGCGCATGGTCGATCAGTCCACCCAGTCCATCGTGATCGAGGCCCCCGCCGGGCAGATCATGGCAGCCATCGCGGATTTCGCCGCCTACCCGGAGTGGGCGGAAGCGGTGAAGGAGACCGAGGTGCTCTCGCGCACCTCGGACGGCGACGCGGCGAAGGTCCGCTTCGTGCTGGATGCCGGGGTGGTCAAGGACACGTACGTCAACGTCTACGACTGGGCGGCCGACGGGCTGTCGGTGAGCTGGGAGCTCGTCGAAGGGGGCGTGCAGAAGGCGCAGCGGGGCAGCTACCGGCTGAACCAGCTGACGGACGAGCGCACCGAGGTGACCTACAGCCTGGCCGTGGACCTGGCGATCCCGATGATCGGCCTGTTCAAGCGCAAGGCCGAGAAGATGATCATGGACACGGCGCTGAAGGAGCTCAAACGCCGCGTCGAAGGCGCGAAGTAGGACGCTGGCCGAAGCCCGACCGAGACCGAGACGATCCGTTGCGAATCCTGCTGTTCACCGGAAAAGGCGGGGTGGGCAAGACCACCCTCGCGGCAGCCACCGCCGCTCGCGTCGCCGGGCACGGCGGCAAGGTGCTCGTCGTCTCCACCGACCCGGCGCACTCGCTGGCCGATGCGCTCGACGCCGACCTCGACGCGCACCCGCGCGAAGTTCGACTGGACGGTTCGCGCGCCGTGCTGCACGCGGCCGAGGTGCAGACCCGCGAACTGGTCGACGGCACCTGGCGCGAACTGCGCGAACACCTGCGGACCATGCTGCAGGGCGCGGGGGTCGACGACGTCGACGCGGAAGAGCTCACGGTGCTGCCCGGGGTGGAGGACCTGCTGGCGCTCACCGAGGTGCACCGGCTCGCCGCGAGCGCGCTGTGGGACACCGTGATCGTCGACTGCGGCCCGACCGCCGAGACGTTGCGGCTGCTCGCGCTGCCCGAATCGCTGGCCGGGTACCTGGAACGGCTGTTCCCGGCGCACCGCCGGGCCGTGCGCGGCCTGCTGGCCGGCATCGCCGGCAGCGAGCAGGTCGAGCGCTGGGACTCCGTCGCCGATGGGCTGGGGCGGCTCGCGGAACGGCTGGCCGGGCTCAAGGACATGCTCAGCGACGAAGGCACCAGCGTCCGGTTGGTGCTCACCCCGGAGTCGGTGGTGGCGGCCGAAACCCGCCGGACGCTGACTGCCCTGGCACTGCAGCAGATCCGGGTGGATGGCCTGGTGGCCAACCGAGTGGTGCCGCACCCGGGATCGGCGCGCGGTGCCGCGGCCGGGTGGCTGCGCACCCGTCGCCGTGAGCAGGAGAAGGTGCTCGACATGCTGCGGGGCGCGACGGAACTTCCGCTGCGAATGGTCGAACACCGCGCAGCGGAGCCGGTCGGCGCGGAGGCGCTGCTGGCGCTCGGCGACGAGCTCTACGCCGAGGTCGATCCGCTGGAGAACCCTTCGAGCACGCCGTCCATGCAGGTCACCGGCGGTGGGCGCGGCTTGGATGCGGAGTACGCCCTGCAGATCGCGCTGCCGCTGCACCCGTCGGCCGACCTGGATCTGGCCCGGATCGGCGCCGAGCTGGCGATCACCGTCGACGGCCGCCGGCGGCTTTTCGCGCTGCCCGCGGTGCTCCAGCGGTGCATCGTGATCTCGGCGGTCGCCGGTGACGACGGGCTGACCGTGCGATTCCGGCCCGACCCCGAGTTGTGGATGCGGTGAGAGATGCGCGACGAATCCCGGCACGACCAGCTATTCGAGGAGCTCCGCCTGCTGCTCGACGCGGCCGCCGGCAAGGCCGAGGAATACCTGCGCGGCTGCGATCAGGACGCCGACTCCGGCGGTAGGGCCAGCTGCGGTTGGTGTCCACTGTGCGCAGCGGTTGGGCTGCTGCGCGGCCACCGACCGGAGCTCAACGACCAGCTCGCGGGGATCGTGCAGTCGCTCCGGCAGATGCTGGCCGATGCGCGTCCGGTGGAAAAGCCCGAGGAGTCCGAGGAGTCCGGGGAGTCCGAAGAGGACGTTCCGGTGGTGTCGAAGGTCCAGCGGATCCGGGTCCAGCGGGTCGGCGGCACGGTGCTGGCCGACGACGAACCCGAGGCCGTGTCGCAGTGCTGACCATCGGAGTGGACGTCGGCGGGACCAGAGTGCGGGCTGGCGTGGTGGATCAGCACGGCGAGATCTTGGAAACCCACCGCGTTCCGACGCCGGCCACCAGCGCCGAGCTGAACGCGGCGATCGCGGACACGGTACGCGCGTTGTCCGACCGGTACGCCGTCGCCGGGGTCGGCCTGGCCGTCGCCGGGTTCGTCAGCGAGGACCGCCGGGTGGTGCGTTTCGCGCCGCACCTGGCGTGGCGGCACGTCGTGGTCGCCGACGAACTCGCCGACCGGCTCGGGCTGCCGGTGGTCCTGGAGCACGACGCGAACGCCGCCGCCGTCGCGGAGCAGCGCTTAGGCGCGGCAGCGGGGGCGCGGGTGGCCGCGTTGGTGGCCATCGGCACCGGCATCGGCGGCGCGCTGGTGATCAACGGCGAGGTGTTCCGGGGGGCCTACGGAATCGCGCCGGAGCTCGGACACCTGCGCGTCGTCCCGGACGGGCGGCCGTGTTCGTGCGGCAAACGCGGCTGCTGGGAGCGGTATTGCAGCGGCACCGCTCTGGCTGCCACCGCGGCGGAACTAAGGCAGGAGGAGCCGGGAGCGCCGGTCGAGCAGACCGGTGTCGAGGTGGCGCGCGCGGCGGAGGCGGGCGATCCGGTCGCCCGCCGCGCGGTGGCCGACCTGGCCCGCTGGCTGGGCGAGGGCCTCGCGCTGGTCGCGGACGTCTACGACCCGGAGGTGGTGGTGATCGCCGGCGGAGTGTCCGACTCGGCGCACCTGTTCATCGACGACGCCCGCGAGTACTACGCCACGGCCATCACCGGAGCCGGGCACCGCCCGCTGGCGAGGATCGTGGTGGCCTACTACGGAGATTCGGCGGCCATGATCGGCTCGGCGGCGCTGGCCCGCGAACACGCCTTAACCGAAGCTCCACACCTCGCCTGACGCCGCCGGGAGTTCGCCACAGCATCCTCCGGCGTGTCGGGCTCTGACACGCGGGAGTTCCGCGACTTCCATTGAAATTGCGGATTCCGTCAGACCTGGGCTCCGTCGTCGTTGCCGGAGCTCGGCGGGCCCTGGCGCAGTCGCAGCAGGAGCCAGCCGATGCCCGCGCTGATCAGCACCAGCCCCAGCGGCATCGACAGCGAGCTGGCCATCCCGGCCAGGCCGGGCACCAGCAGTGTCAGCACGCCGACCGCGATCACCGCGATCCCCAGCAGCGTCGTGATGCGCGGGGTCGGCAGCGGTGGCGGTTCCGGCGGGACGAAGTGCTCTTCCTCCTCGTCGGGCTGCGGCGTCCAGTCCCGCGGCCCCGCGTCGCGCTCGGGCTGCGGCTCGACTTCGGCCGCGTCCGAGACCGCACTCGCGGTGTTCGCGGCGCGGTCGGAAGGAACGTCCTCGGGCCACCGCGCGAACGTCGAGTCCCGCTCCAGGTCGGCGACTATCTCGGCGAATGCGGCGTCGATGTCCTCCGGCCCGTCGGGGTTGTCGCGGCGCGTGTTCATACGACTTCCTCGGCCCGTTCGCGGTGGATTCGTTGCAGGAACTCGACGCTACCGGCGAACACCGCCTGCGCGTCATGGTCCAAGGTCGCTACGTGGAAGCTGTCGGCCAGCACGACCTCCGTGAGATCAACGCTTGCGACCCCGTCCAGCACGATCGCGGAGTTGACCGGTTCGACGATGTGGTCGACGGTCGACCGGAACAGCAGCAGCGGCTGGCGCACCCGACCGAGGTCACCACGCACGATCCCCCACAGCTGCTGGAGGCTGGCCATCGCGCGCAGCGGCAACCGGTCGTAGGCGAGTTCGAAGCCGCCAGGTTTGGCGATGTCGCCGGGGATCCCGCCGACCGCCGGCCACACCCGGCTCAGCAGCGGCAGCAGCCGGGCCGTCTTGCGCAGCGTCATCACGGAGGGGTTGACCAGCACGATCCCGGCGATTTCGGGATGCCGCTGGGCCAATCGCAAGGTGAGCGTGCCGCCCATGGACTGGCCGAACACGAACACCAACCGGCACCGGTCGCGCAGCTCGGCGAGCTCGGCCTCGGCGGCGTGGTACCAGTCCAGCCAGGTGGTCCGGTTCAGGTCCGGCCACCGGGTGCCGTGGCCCGGCAGCAGCGGGCAGCGGACCGTGTACCCCTCCGCCGCCAGGTGCTCGCACCAGGCCCGCATGCTCTGCGGGGTGCTGGTGAAGCCGTGGCAGAGCAGCACGCCGATGTCTTCTGACCCGTCGTGGACGAACGGTTCGGCACCGGGGAGCACAGGCACCGCGGCCTCCCAACAGCATCGGCGAGCCAGTACCGCCTCATCGTCGCATGCGCGGCCGACATGCGGGGTGGCCTTGACGGTTCATCCACAATCGCACCGGCGAGATCGCCGACGGCGAGGCCGCATTGTGCCGGATCTCGGGGCTCCGTAGGCTGAGCAGGGAAGTCGGCGGCGAGGAGGCGGCGGAGCGGTGTTGTACTGGGTGATGAAGCACTTCTTGCTCGGGCCCTTGATGAAGCTGTTCTGCCGTCCGAAGGTCGAAGGCGTCGAGCACGTGCCGACCACCGGCGGCGCGATCCTGGTCAGCAACCACCTGGCGGTCGCCGACTCGTTCTTCATGCCGCTGATGATGCCGCGGCGGGTGACGTTCCTGGCCAAGCGCGAGTACTTCACCGGCAAGGGCTTAAAGGGCAAGTTCAAGAAGTACTTCTTCTCTGGCGTCGGGCAGGTGCCGATCGACCGCTCCAGCGGCGCCGCCGCGCAGGCCGCCCTGGACACCGGCGTCCGCCTGCTGCGCGAGGGGAAACTGCTGGGCGTCTACCCGGAGGGCACCCGGTCCCCGGACGGCCGGCTGTACAAGGGCAAGACCGGTGTGGCGAGGATGGCGCTGGAGTCGAAGGTGCCGGTGCTCCCGATCGCGATGTTCGGCACCGATCGGGTCAACCCAATCGGGTCGAAGATGTGGTACCCGCACAAGGTGGTGGTGAAGGTCGGCCCGCCGCTGGACTTCTCCCGCTACGAGGGCATGGCCGGCGACCGGTTCGTGGAGCGGTCGATCACCGACGAGATCATGTACGCCCTGATGGAGCTCTCCGGCCAGGAGTACGTCGACGTCTACGCCGCCAAGGTCAAGGACGACCTGGCCGCGCAGGGCAAGCACGTGGCGGGCTGGAAGACTCAGAAGCCCGCCGAGCGCCTCCCGGAGTCCAAGGCCGGCTGACGGCCCGAGACCGGACCCGGAACCGCCGCCACCTAGGCTGACCTGGTGCGGTACTTCTACGACTGCGAGTTCATCGAGGACGGACACACCATCGAGCTGGTGTCGATCGGGGTGGTCGACGAGTCCGGCCGCGAGTTCTACGCAGTGTCCACCGAGTTCGACGCATCTCGGGCCGGTGCCTGGGTTCGGCAGCACGTGCTGCCGCAGTTGCCGCCGCCCGCCGATGCGTGCTGGCGCTCCCGCGCCCGGATCCGTGAAGACCTGTATTCCTTCCTGACCGCGCGCAACGGGAACATCGAGCTGTGGGCCTGGTACGCGGCCTACGACCACGTGGCGCTGGCCCAGCTCTGGGGCGCGATGCCGCTGCTGCCGTCGCGGATCCCGAAGTTCACCCGCGACCTGCGGCAGCGCTGGGAGGACCTCGGCAAGCCGAAGCTGCCCGCCGCGCCGGACAACGCGCACGACGCCCTGGCCGACGCCAAGCACAACCTCGAACGCTGGCGGGTGATGGAGGAGGTCCGTCGCAAGCGCGGCTTCGCGTGATTCCAGACTCCTCGGAGGTGCCGGTTCCAGCTGGAACCGGCACCCCTTTTTTTTGCCGGATTCCTCGGGGCGGGTGTTCCCGGTCGTCTGCCGCGACCGGGATAACGTCCCGGATACTTGCTGCAACGATCCAGTTCGTGCCACGCTGTGACGCAGGGGAGACGCAGATCACTTCCCGTCCGGACTGGATCAGAGGAGGCGGCGAAAAGCGATGCCGGCTGGAATGCGTGTCGGAGTGCTCACCGGTGGCGGCGACTGCCCCGGGCTCAACGCTGTGCTCCGCGCGGTGACCCGCAAGGGGATTTCGGTTCACCAGCACGAGATCCTGGGATTCCGCAATGGGTGGCGAGGCCCGGTGGAGGGCCTGACCACGCCGCTGACCCTCGACAAGGTGGAGGAGGTCCTCAACCGGGGCGGCACCATCCTGGGCTCCTCGCGCACCAATCCGTACAAGGTCGACGAGGGGATCGCCAAGCTGAAGGCGACCCTCGAGGCGAACCGGGTGGACGCGCTGATCGCGATCGGCGGCGAGGACACCCTCGGCGTCGCCGAGCAGCTCACCCACGACGGGGTACCGGTGGTCGGGGTGCCGAAGACGATCGACAACGACCTGGACGCCACCGACTACACGTTCGGCTTCGACACGGCGGTGCACATCGCCACCGATGCCATCGACCGCCTGCGGACCACCGCGGAGTCGCACCACCGGGCTCTGGTGGTCGAGGTGATGGGTCGGCACGCGGGGTGGATCGCGTTGCACTCGGGGCTGGCGGGCGGCGCGAACGTCATCCTCGTGCCGGAGCAGCCGTTCAGCGTCGAGAAGGTCTGCACCTGGGTGGAGCAGCGCTTCGAGCGCCAGTACGCGCCGATCATCGTGGTAGCGGAGGGCGCGGTCCCGGAAGGCGGCAAGGAACTGCTGCTGACGGGGGAGAAGGACGCCTTCGGCCACGTCCGCCTGGGCGGTGTCGGCACCTGGCTGGCGGAGGAAATCGCGGCGCGCACGGGCAAGGAGTCCCGCGCGGTGGTGCTGGGGCACGTGCAGCGAGGCGGCACGCCGACGGCCTACGACCGGGTGCTGGCGACCCGCTTCGGCCTGCACGCGATCGACGCGATCACCGAAGGCGACTACGGCAAGATGGTGGCGCTGCGGGGCACCGACATCGTGCGAGTCCCGCTCAGCGACGCGACGGCATCGCTGAAGACGGTGCCCCTGGAACGCTACGCAGAAGCAGAAGTCCTCTTCGGCTGACCTGATTTGAAAACCGCCGCCCGGCCTGCGAGGTCGGGCGGCGCCTGTTCGTACGTTCAAACCCAAACGAGATGCAGGTTCGAGGCTTGATGCAGACCGAGGCGCATGCCTCAGCGCTGACCGCGACGAGCACTCGTGTTCACCCCGATCACAACGAACGCTCGAAGGATCCGGATGGGCCGGTGTTGGTGTTCTCGCGGGCTCGGTGGGCGTCGTTCCTGGCCGGGCTGAACGGGTGAAGTGAGCTCCCGCATGTGATCATCTCTCCGGTTCACCCGTGCGTGGGATGTCCGGTTCGCTAGGGTTGTCTCGGGTTGGGTGATCTGTGCCGGAGGAGGCTCGGGATGGCTGACGCCTACTCGCCTGGGGATCTGGGCTCGGCCGTCGGCTTCGCCGGTGCTGGCGCGGCGCTGGGCGCGATCGCGCAGCAGAATGACCAGCTGGCGCAACAGGTTTCATCCGGCCAGCTGAGGATGAACCCCGGCGCAGCCAACAAAGCCGCCGATGTGTATGAAGACGAGGCCTACGAGGTCGACCGACTCGCGAAGCAGGCTCTTGCACTCGCGCGTGTCGAGGGTTTGGGCGCGTACCGCTCTGCGCAGGAGTTGGCATCCAAGTTTGGGCAGAAGGCTACAAACGGCTCGACGGGAGCTGCTGACCTGCTGGGAAAGCTGCGTGACGAGCTGCTGCGGAAGGCGGATCTCTTCAGGCAAGCGGCGAAGGACTACGTGGCCACTGACGAGCGGATCGGTCAGGACTTGCAGAGGGGTAGTCAGGCGTGAAGGTGCTGTCTCGAACCGTCGTTGCAGTCTGTTCAGGCGCGGCTCTGTTGGCAGCCGCTGGGTGCGGTGGAGGTTCACCGAAGGACGTTTCCCCGGGTTCAATGGAGACGGATCAGGGGCTTGCGAAGGTTGATCCGTGCACGCTGCTGACTCCAGATGAACTTAAATCGTTCGGGTTCGAAGGACCTGGTCAACCGGAGACCGGCATTACTGCAGAGCCGGGTTGTTCCTTCAGGGGCAAGCCGTTTACCGCCACGTTCTACAAGAACCAAGAGAAGACGGTCGAGTCTTACAGCAAGCAGGACAACTGGGCGAAGTTTGACCGTGCAGAGGTCGATGGGCGTCCTGCGGCTAGTGCGATTGACAAGAGTGCGACGCAGGCGCGGATCTGTTCGGGTCTGTTCAACGCTGGTGGCGGCGTGATCATCATCGACGTGAGCGAGTTCCGCGACCAGGGACTTGATGAGTGTGCTGAGGGTTTGAAGATTGCTGAGGCTATTGCGCCTCGGATGCCGGGATAGCTGGGGGATCGATGGGGTTTCTCGAGTGGGCAGGGGGTGTAGCCAAGGGCGTCGGCGGTGCCATCGTTGATGGTGCCACCGCCGTGGGCAACGCCGTCGCAGAAGGCGCTGGCCAGGTCTACGACGCCGGCGCGGGCCTGTTCGGCTACAACACCCGGGCAAAAAACGCCCAGGAGGCCGCTGCTGCTGTTTCCGAGCAGTACAACGAGAAGTTGCGCCAGCAGCTTGCGGCGCAGAACAGTGCGATGGGCAGCGGCCTGGCGGTCGACCCCGCATCGATCACCCAGCAGGAGAACTGGCAGTCCTACAGCCACCAGGAGCTCTACGACACCAACCAACAGACGCTGGACCAAGGCAAGGCCACCGAAGCGGCCCAGCAGTGGCGGGAAATCGCCGCCAAGCTCAAGGAAGTCGGGCCAAGACTTCAGCAGAACGCCGGTGCGGCGATCGCAAGCGGCTGGGAGGGCGATGCCGCCCGTGCGGCCAACGATTCGTCGGAACCGCTGGTCAACTGGATGGCCAGCAGTTCAGAGGCGTTCCACCTAACCGGCAACAAGATCGAGGAAGCCGCCTCGGCCGCCGGTCAGGTCAAGGCGATGGTTCCCGAACCCGAGGTACATCACTACGGCCGGACCATGCTGGCCAGCATCCCAACCGGATTCGTTGGTGGCGGTATCGATGCGCTGGCGCAGATGCGGGAGCGGCAGCAGGCCGAGCGCGGGGCGCAGGAGACTATGGGGCGGGTGCTCAGCCCCACGTACTCCAATGTGGACACCTCGGTTCCGGCGTATCGGGACCTCAACGACAAGCCCACGCCGCCGCCCCCTCCGCCTCCGCCGCCCCCGATCGAGCCGCCGCCCCCGCCGGTTCCTCCGAGGAATAGGAACCGCACGGGCAGCGGACAGCCCTCGACGCCTTCGGTTGCCAACGTTGGCGACATCACCGGCGGCAACCCCAACATTCCGGCAGAAACCGGATCGGCGTGGACACCGGGTGACTCGCCGGCGAGGCTGCCAGGTGATCTGCCCGGGACCTTCCCCGGTCGTACCGGAAATGGAGACATGGGCGTCGGCTACCTGCCCGGCCCCGGCGCGGGACGCACTGGCCCTGGTGTCCCCGGCCCGGGAACGGCACGCGGCGGACCTGGCGGTGCAGGTGGTGCCGGCGGCGGTAAGCCCGGCGGGCTCGGAGCAGGTGGCGCCGGTCGACTCGGCGGCGGTGCTGGTGCGGGCACGCTCGGAGCCGGTGGTCGCGCCGGAGTCGGCGGGCTCGGCGCAGCCGGCGGTGGTGGAGCCGGTGGTGGAGCCGGGGGCGCGGGTAGCGCGGCCGGACGCGGCGGCACGGGCGCCGGTGGAATGGGCGCGGCCGGTCGGCGCGGCCAAGGCAGCGAAGACCAAGATCATGAGCGCCCCGGGTGGCTCGAAGAGCAGGACGACATCTGGCTCGAAGACATGCCCAAGACCGCGCCACCTGTGTTCGGCGCCTGACCAGTCCCCAGTTTCAATTGAAACTGGGGATCGTCGGCGTGTCGCACCACGACACTCCGACGCCACTGGGCAACTTCTGCAATTTCAATGGAAATCGGCCCTTCGATTTCCATTGAAATCGCGACACACCTGACCACACCGATCACTCCTTGGGGGAGGACACGTGGCCCTCGCCGGTCGCTGGCAACTGCACCCGCTGCATCTCTACCTCGTCCGCAGCTACCTCGAACTCGAAGACCTCACGCTGCCGCTGGAAGGACCGGCCTACTGCCGCACCATGCAGCAACTCGGTGAGGTCGCCCAGCGCGAGGCCGGCATCATGGCTGAACTGGGCATCCTGGTGAACAACGAGGTCGACCCGGCCCTGGTGCAGGCGTTGAAGGTGCTCACCAAGCCGTACCTGTGGGTCGACTCGCTGTGGTTCCCGGACTTCGCCAGCGACGCGGCCTGGCGCACGGTCGCCGCGTTGACCGAAGGCGACCGGGTGGTGCTCGGCGTGCAGGGGCCGAGCGAGACCGACCGGTTCGGTGGCCCGCTCACCGTCGAGGTGCACGAGAAGATGCAGCTCTCCCAAGTGCTTCTGCCGACGCTGCCGCCCGCGCCGCCGGGCAACCGCCCCGCGATTCGGGTTCCGGCCAGCTCGCTCAAGCCGGCCCCGCAAGCCGAGGAGATGCCGGACAGCATGATGCAAGAGGTGACGCAGTCGCGCGGTAGCAGCGGTGACCAGCAGGTGGCCGCCTACAACGAGATCGGGAACGCGGTGCACGTGCGTGGCGGCCAGATCGCTGCGAACCTGCGCGACCCGCACGGTCGGGTCCGTCGGTCGCCCGTGGCGCGCTGGTTCGACAACGCCGAACCCGACGGCCGTTACCTCGACCACACCGAACGCGGCTCCGCCGGCGAGCAGATGTTCGTGCTCACCCCCGCCGACGCAGGTCGGATCCGCAGCGGCATCGACCGGCTGATCGCCACTGTTCGCTGACCTCGCGTCCCACCAAGTGGGCGAAGTTTTTCACCCGTTCGGCTAGCCCCCTCGTGATTCACAGTGCCTTGCGGACGCGGTGCGGCCCCGCGAGCATGATCCACCAAACGCAGCGGGGTACAACCGTGTCCACACAACCGGTCGCCGCTGGTGCTGTTCTTCTCCCGGTGCTCAGCGCGTCCCTGGGCAGCGGCATGTTTTCGGTGATCGCGCTCGCCCGCTGATGGGCCTGGTGGCGCTGCTGGTCAAGCGCTCGGAGCCGGTGGGCTACGACGCGGACGCGGTCGAGGCGGAGTGGACGCAGGAGACTGCGGCGGCCCGTTGACGGATCGCGGCCCGCGGCCGAAGATCGGCGGAACTCCAGCACCCGCACGGAAACCGGAGCACGCATGTCGCGACGCGGCCAGATCACCATGTCCGGGGATGAGATCGTCGACTTCATCGCCCAGCGCCGGATCGTGGTGCTGGCGACGCTGAAGAGCGACGGGCGGCCACACCTGGTGCCGATGTGGTTCGTGCACGACGGTCTGGTGATCGAGGTGTGGTCCTACGGCCGGTCGCAGAAGACGCTGAACCTGCGCCGGGATCCGCGGGCCACGCTGCTGCTGGAGACCGGCACGGAGTACGGCGAGCTGCGCGGCGTCTCGCTGGAATGCGACGTGGAGGTCCTGGAGGCCCCGGAGGACGTCGAGCGCATCGGCATGGGTCTCGCCGAGCGCTACCGAGGGGCAGCCCCGAGTGGTCTCGCGGCGAGCGACGAAGCCCGGTCGGTCCTGCGCGCCCGGGCCGCGAAGCGCGTCGGTCTGCGCTTCACCCCGACGCGGACAATCACCTGGGACCACCGCAAACTTGGCGGCGCGTACTGAATCGAAGCTTGTTGGGCGAACTGTTATGCGGAACGGCTCTCCCGGATTTAAAGGGGTAGCGCCCAGAGCTTATTCTGGGAACGTGAACTGGACCGTCGACGTGCCGGTGGTCACTGGCTACCGAGCTGGAACGACGCGAAGCCAGACCCAAATGATGGCGCATCACCGATCGAGGATTAGTTCATGCCCACTGACCCTGTAAACGCAGCTCAAGGCACCGATGCGTCTGGTTTGAAATCATGGACCGTCGACGTCCCAATAGATGACCTGCCCGAGCTGCCACCGCTGCCGCCGGAGATGCGCGCCCGCCTCAACGACGCGCTGGCCCGTCCCGCCGTGCAGCAGCCGCAGTGGCCGAACCAGGACCAGGCCTGCAACGTCCGGAAGGTGCTGGAGAGCGTGCCGCCGGTGACCGTTCCCTCCGAGGTGGACCAGCTGCGTCAGCACCTCGCCGCGGTCGCCAGGGGCGAGGCATTTTTGCTGCAGGGCGGAGACTGCGCGGAGACGTTTGCGGACAACACCGAGCCGCACATCCGCGGCAACATCCGCACGCTGCTGCAGATGGCGGTGGTGCTGACGTACGGCGCGAGCATGCCGGTGGTCAAGGTCGGCCGGATCGCCGGGCAGTACGCCAAGCCGCGGTCCAGCAACACCGACGCGCTGGGCCTGCCGTCCTATCGCGGCGACATGATCAACTCGCTGGTCGCCACCGAGGAGGCGCGCCGCCACGATCCATCGCGGCTGATCCGGGCCTACGCCAACGCCAGCGCCGCGATGAACCTCTCCCGCGCGCTGACCAGCGCCGGGATGGCCGCGCTGACCAAGGTGCACGACTGGAACAAGGACTTCGTGCTCAACTCGCCGGCCGGTGAGCGCTACGAGTCGGTCGCCGCCGAGATCGACCGCGGCCTGCGCTTCATGGCCGCCTGCGGCGTCGACGACTCCAGCCTCCACGCGGTGCAGTTCTACGCCAGCCACGAGGCGCTGGTGCTGGACTACGAGCGCGCCATGCTCCGGCTGGACACCTCCGGCGACCAGCCACGGCTGTACGACCTGTCCGGGCACTTCCTGTGGGTGGGGGAGCGGACCCGCCAGCTTGACGGCGCGCACATCGCGTTCGCCGAGCTGATCTCCAACCCCATCGGTATCAAGATCGGCCCGGGTACCACGCCCGAGCAGGCCGTCGAGTACGTCGAGCGGCTGGACCCGAACAACGAGCCCGGCCGGCTCACCCTGATCAGCCGGATGGGCAACGGCAAGGTGCGCGACGTGCTGCCGTCGATCGTGGAGAAGGTCACCGCCTCCGGGCACCAGGTGATCTGGCAGTGCGACCCCATGCACGGCAACACCCACGGGGCCAGCACCGGCTACAAGACCCGGCACTTCGACCGGATCGTGGACGAGGTGCAGGGCTTCTTCGAGGTGCACCACCGGCTCGGCACGCACCCGGGCGGCATCCACATCGAGCTGACCGGCGAGGACGTCACGGAGTGCCTCGGCGGCGCCCAGGAGATCTCTGATGCCGACCTGGCGGGCCGCTACGAGACGGCCTGCGACCCGCGCCTGAACACCCAGCAGTCGCTGGAGCTGGCGTTCCTGGTCGCGGAGATGCTGCGCGGCTGAACCAGCAGGAAGCACGCGGGAGGGCCCGGAACCAGCGCGGTTCCGGGCCTTCCCGCGTTTCGTGCAGCTCGATTCGTCACTCGACGGGACGCGCGCGGCGTGCAGGCGGGTGGTCGAACAGCGGCGTCCGGACCGATCAGCAGCGTTCCTGGACTTGAGGGTGCACGTCGCAGCCGCCGAATCCGGAACTACGTCGCGGGCTGTCCTGGTGCACACCGCGCCTTGGCCGGGGCGGGCTCGGTCAGCGCTGTGACCCGTGCGCTTCCTGCGGAAGGTGGCCAGTCGCGACAGTGCGCGACAGCTTGCCGAAGGTACAGCTCAGGCCCAGCGGGTCGAAGCGGACCAACGACAGCGCGCCGAGCAGGGCGGCGCCGATCCCGACCGCGACGAAGGGCCAGTTGTACATCGCCTGCTCGCCGTCGGGGTAGTACGCCAGCACCAGCGCGATCGAGGCGCCGACCACGTAGGACAGCGCCCGCGGTGTCCAGAGGAAAGCGCTGCCCAGGGCCAAGCCCCAGGTCGTGTACCACGGCAGCAGGACCGGCGAAAGGAGCGCGCCGCAGCACAGCGCGATGGCCGCCCGGCGCACCGCCTCGGGCCCGCCATCGCGGGCCTGCCACCAGTTCCAGGCGAGGATCGCCACCAAAAGCACCGAGCCGAGCGTGCGCGTGGCGCCCACGAAAGGCCAGATGTTGGTCTCGCCGAACAGCGACACCAGGCTGTGCAGCGCCTGCCCGACGGCGGTTGGCGCGGACAGGTAGTTGACGATCATGCCGGGTGCGGACAGCGCGGAAAGCCAGCCGAAACCGACCTTGGCGAGCGCCGTGCAAGCGCCGAAGACCACCACGAACACGCCCACCGCCGGGAACGCGGCGCGGAGGAAGCGCCGCCACAGCGGCCCCTCCAGCCGGGACGCCCAGATCCACACCAGGAACGGCAGGGCGAGCCCGGCGGTCGCCTTGATGGCCATCGCCGCCGACACCAGCCCGATCCCGGCGACGTTCTTGCCTTCGAGCATCAGCAGCGTGCCGACCGACAGCAGCCCGATCATCAGCATGTCGTTGTGCGGGCCGCCGACCAGGTGCACCACCGTCATCGGGCTGGCCGCGACCAGCCAGAGCGCGACCGGCAGCCGCCCGCCGAGGTGCCGGACCAGGCCCGGGAGGGCGCAGATCAGCATCACCAGGCCGCCCAGCAGCACCAGCCGCATCACGATGACGCTGGCGATGATGTCGTGCCCGGCCAGCAGGATCACGCCCTTGGCGACGCCCATGAACAGCGGCCCGTACGGGGCGGGCGTGGTCTGCCAGGTCGGGTGCACGTTCTCCGGGATCGGGCCGGTCAGCGCGGACGGGCCGACGCCGTAGGGGTCGAGGCCGTTCAGCGCCAGCAGGCCCTGGCCCAGGTAGCTGTAGACGTCGCGGGTGAACAGCGGCGGCGCGACGAGCATCGGGCCGAGCCAGGCGGCGGTCGCCCACAACACGCCGCGGGAGGTCACCAGGTGCGCGATCACCCCGCGACCCAGCCGCACCCACGCCCACACCAGTAGTGCGAAGCCGACGTAGACGACCGTCACCGCCACATCGCGACCGTGGCCGTAGCGCAGCACTGACAGCGGTCCGGAACCGAGGACGGGGTCGTGGACGAGCGTCCCGCCCGCGCCGAAGGAGCCGATCAGCAGCAGCACGGACCCGATCGCGCCCAATGCGATGGTGCGCAAGGGCAGCGGACGACGAGGTGGCCGACGTCCGCCGAGATTGGGCAGGTCGGCTGCGGTGTTATTGGTCCGTTCGGACCAGTCGGGTGCCGACTCGATCGAAACACTCGGGGGCATTGTGGTCCCAATAGTTCCACAACCGGCCGCCCGAGCCGCCGTGACCAGGTCAGATCGGTCCTGTCGTGGCCTTCGGTCCCGCTTTTTGGTGACGGCCGCCCGTCGAGTCCCCGCTGGTAGACCCTGGCAGGGCGAAAACGTTACAGCGACAAGAAGAGATCAGGATCACATTGCGCGTCGTGCATTTCTGGCCGGTTCGCGGGTGCGCGCACCCACGAACCGGTGCTCAGAAAGCGGTCGCGTGGATCGTCGTGCCGGGCTCCACTCGGCTGCCGGGGAGCGGGTACTGGCCCAAGATCACCATGTTCGGCCGCTCGAAGAACTCCTGCACGCTCAGCTGCAGTCCCAGCGCGGCGACCTGCTGCTTCGCCTCGTCCACCTGAACACCGTTGAGGCTGGGCACCTGGACCGCGTTGGACAGCACCACGCCGATCCGTGGCTGGCCGACCAGCCGGAGTTCGCTGCCGATGGCCGGATCGGTGCTGATGACGTGGTCGCCGTCGACGCCGGAGTCGAACTGGCGACCCGCCTCGTAGGGGTCGAAGCCGGCGTTGCGCAGCGTGGTGAAGGCGTCGTCCCGGCTCATCCCGCGCACATCGGGCACCTTCACCGGGGGTGGGCCCTTGCTGACGATCAGGGTCACCTCGGTACTGATGTTCAGGGCGGTGCCGGGGGCGGGGTTGACGCTGATGACCCGGCCTTCGGGCACCGTGGTGTGGTATTGGTCGCCGGACTCGTCGTGCTTGGGCTGCAGCTTGACGTTGCGGATCGCGCTTTCCGCCTCGGCCACCGTGGTGCCCTCGGCGATCTGCGGAACCTTGGGCTTGCCCAGCGAGACGACGAGATCCACGGTGCCGCCGCTGCGCACCCGGGAGCCCTCGCCGGGGTTGGAGCTGATCACCACGCCTTCCGCGATGGTGTTGTTGTACTCCTTGGTGACGTTGCCGGTCAGATCTGCGCCCTCCAGCGTCTGCTGCGCCGCTGCCTCCTGCTCTCCGACGACGCGCGGCACCTGCACGTAGCTGCCGATGCCCAGCCAGTACGCCGCGCCTCCCACCAGCGCGGCCAGCACCAGGACCAGGACGGTCCACACCACGACCGTCCGCCTGCTGCGGCGGCGATCCCGCTCCGGCCCGCTGGGCGGAGCGGCGACGGTGGAGAACTCCTGGGTGTGGTCGCCGGTGGCGGGCCGCGCCATCGCGCGGGTGCGCTGCGGGCCGACGGGGGGCGTGTCGCGGACGGGCGGGATCTGCTCGGTCGGCGGATCTCCGGCCGCGACCGGCGGCGTCAGCTGCCTGGTGCGCTCCTCGGACGCCGGGGCCGGCACGGCCACCGGGGCGATGCCGAGTTCGGTGCGCACCCGCTCCAGTTCGGTGAGGAACGCCTCGGCGCTCTCCGGGCGCCGCGCCGGGTCGCGCCGCGTGGCGCGGAAGACGAGGTCGTCGACGGCCGGGGGGATCTCCGGGACCAGCTCGCTCGGCGGCGGGACGTCGTCGTTGACGTGCCGGTAGGCCACCGAAAGCGCGGTGTCGCCGACGTAGGCCGGGCGGCCGGTCAGCATCTCGTAGAACACGATCCCGGCGGCATAGACGTCGGAGCGGGCGTCGGCGGCCCCGGTGGTCACCTGTTCCGGCGACAGGTACGCGACGGTGCCCAGGATGACGCCGCCGCTGGTCGTGCCCGCCTCGGCCGCAGCCCTGACCAGCCCGAAGTCGGCGACCATGACCGAGCCGTCGGTGCCGATCAGCACGTTCTCGGGCTTGACGTCGCGGTGCACCATGTCGGCCTGGTGCGCGGCGCCCAGCGCCGAGAGCACCGGCGCCATGACGCTCAGCGCCGTCGGCAGCGGCAGGCGGCCGCCGCAGTCCATGATCAGATCGCGCAGCGTGCAGCCCTCGACGAGCTGCATCACCAGGAACACGTGGTCGCCGGCCGGGCCGTGGTCCACGCCCTGGTCGTAGACGGCGACGATGTCGGGGTGGTGCAGCCGGGCCGCCGCTCGCGCCTCGCGCTCGAAGCGCTCGACGAACGAGCGGTCGCCGGAGTACTGGGCGTCCATCACTTTGATGGCCACCGGCCGGTCCAGCCGGGTGTCCAGGCCGCGGTAGACCGTGGACATGCCGCCGCGGGCGATCAGCGAATCGACCCGGTAACGGCGTTCGAGCATGGCTCCGACGAGGCTCGCGCCGCTGGAGCGTGTCTCAGGAGTCATCTTCCGCCAACCGCCGGGTAACCTTTCCGATCCGATTGTGGCAGGCCGGGCGGGCGGTCCGGGGGACACCTCCGCGTTCGGACGCGGGATCGATCACGATCTTGATCGTAGGCCGAAGAAAACTCGTGCGGTGCGCGGCATCACCTTCGGTCATGTGGCAAGGTGTGCAGCGTGAGTGCGATCCCTGCTGCCCCGGATGTGCTCGCTCCCGATGTGGAGGTTGTCCCGCTGCCCGACGTCGCCGAGCGGCTCGGTCAGCCCGTGACCCGGGTGCACCAACTGATCCGAGATGGCCATTTGCTCGCTTTGCGCAGGAACGGCGTGTTGGGCGTGCCCACCGCGTTCCTCACCGACACCGAAGTGGTGAAGGGCCTGGCGGGCACGATCACGCTGCTCCGGGACAACGGCTACCAGGAGGACGAGATCCTGCGGTGGCTGTTCACCCCGGACGACTCGCTGCCCGGAACGCCGATCGACGCCCTGCGCGGCGACCGCGGCCGGGAAGTGAAGCGGCGGGCCCAGGCGATGGGCTTCTGAGGCCATCGGAAGGGTTCGGGACGCCCGGCGAGTCGCGAGCGCAGCCGGGCTGGAGGCCCGAGCCAGTAGCTTTCGTATGCCTAAAACCTGTGAGCACTTCTGGGGGCTATGACGCGGCTATGACGCTCAGAAGTGCTCACGGGTTTTGACTGCGCGAACATCGGTCAGCCGGTGATGCGTTGTGCGGCGAGCCTGCCGGACAGCAGGACCGGCGGAACTCCCACGCCGGGTGTCGTGCCGGAGCCGGCGAGTACGGCGTTGGCCAGGCCGCGCACCAGGTTCCGCGGCCGGAACGGCCCTGTCTGAGCGAAGGTGTGCGCAGCTGAGAACGGTGTTCCTGCTGCGTGCCCCTCGGCAGCCCAGTCCGCTGGGGTGACCAGTTTCTGCGCCTCGATCGCGGCACCGAAGCCGGTGAAGCCGCGCCGTTCCAGCGTGCCCAGCAGCTCGTCGCGGTATGCCGGGCCGACCCGCTCCCAGTCGATCGGCCCCGTGCGCAGGTTCGGGCACGGCGCGAGCACGTAGTGCAGCTCGCGGCCGTCGGGTGCCAGCGACGGATCGGTGGCGGTCGGGCGGGTGATCAGCAGCGACGGGTCGGTCATCAGCCTGCCGTCGCGGATGATCTCGGTGAACGTGCCGTGCCAGGCCGCGCCGAAGGAGATCGTGTGGTGGGCGCCGGACCAGCCGCGGGTGGTCCCGGCGTGCAGCACCACCGCCGACGGTGACCAGCGCAACCGCCGTCGCGGGCGGTGGTCCAGGAGCTCGTGCACGACCGGCAGGTCGGGGGTGAGCACGAACGCGTCAGCCGCGATCCGGGCACCGTCTGACGTGCGCACCGCGGCGATCCGATCGCCCCGCCGCTCCAGCTTGGTCACCTCGGCGTGGTAGCGGAACTCGACGCCCGCGTCCGCCGCCGCATCGGCGAGCGCGGTTGGGACCTCGTGCATGCCGCCGCGCGGGAACCACACGCCGTTGACGGTGTCCATGTACGAGATGACCGCGTACAGGGCGAGCGCGCGGCGCGGGTCCAGCCCCGCGTAGAGGGCCTGGAAGGAGAAGACCCGGCGCAGCCGCTCGTCCGACAGGAACCGGCCGATCGCCGGGCCGAGCCGACCGAAACCGCCGAGCGCCGCGAGACGCGCCAGTTCCGGCGACAGCAGGCCCAGCGGCGAGTCGAAGTTCGCGTCGATGAAGCGGTGCATCTCCGCCCGGTACACCTCGGTCAGCCAGCGTCGCAGCCGCCGGTACCCGGCCGCCTCCGCAGGCCCGGCGAACCGCCGCACCTCCTCCTCCATCGCGGCGGCGTCGGTGTGCACGTCGAGCGTCGAGCCGTCGGCGAACCGTGCCTGGTAGGCCGGATGCAGCGGGATGAGGTCGAGGCGCTCGGACAATGATTCGCCGACCGCGCCCAAGGCTTCGTCGACCAGCTCGGGCATGGTCAACACGGTCGGGCCGGTGTCGATCCGGTATCCCGCGAGCTCGTGCAACCCGGCCCGCCCGCCGGGCAGTCCGGCGCGTTCGACGACTGTCACGCGCCGCCTGGCGCCCGCCAGGTGCAGGGCCGCCGACAACCCGGCCAGCCCAGCGCCGATTACCACGACGTGATCGGTCCGGCCGGATACCGTGCGCATCAGTGGTTGCGGTCGGTGACCGCGATCGCCAGCTCGGCCAGCCGGGACGCGGCCGGTTCGGCCAACCTCGCGGCGTGCAGCGCGAGCATCGCCGACCCGGTCAGATCGCTGATCCGCTTCTCCACGGCCTCGACCGCGCCGAGCCGGGTGAGCAACTGCCGGGCCTGCTCGACGCGGTCTGCGTCCAACTCGGGGTCGCCGAGCACGTCGCGCAGCAGGTCCAGCGCGGGCTGGTCGGCCTGCCCGCGGGCCGCCGCCACGGCCTCGGCGATCAGCACCGTCCGCTTTCCCTCGCGCAGGTCGTCCCCGGCGGGCTTGCCGGTCACCTCCGGGTCGCCGAAGACGCCGAGCAGGTCGTCGCGGAGCTGGAAGGCGACGCCGATGTCGGAACCGAAGCGACGCAGCGCCTGCAGCGCGTCCGGGCCCGCGCCGGCGATCTCCGCGCCCAGCTCCAGCGGCCGCTGCACGGTGTAGGAAGCGGCTTTGAACTGGCAGATCTGCAGCGCAGCCTGCGGCGTCTCGTCGCCGCGGAACTGGCCGAGCACGTCGAGGTACTGGCCGGCGAGCACCTCGGTGCGCATCGCGCGCCACGGGCGCAGCGCGCGGGCCAGCGCCTCCGGCGCGATCCCGGCGCTGTGCAACATGTCGTCGGCCCAGGACAGTGCGAGGTCGCCGAGCAGCACCGCGGCGGCCAGCCCGAACTGGGTGGCATCACCGGAGAACCCGGACTCGCGGTGGATCTGCTCGAACTTGCGGTGCATGGTCGGGTTGCCCCGCCGGGTGTCCGATTCGTCGATCAGGTCGTCGTGTACCAGCGCACAGGCCTGCAGCAGCTCCAGCGCGCTCGCGGCACGCAGCATCGCCTGTGCCGTCGGCCCCTCGGCCGGTCCGCCGACCGCCCGCCAGCCCCACCAGGCGAAGGTCGGGCGGATCCGCTTCCCGCCGCCGAGGACGAACCCGGAGAGCTCGGCCACCGCAGCCGCGAACGCCGGGTCGACGTCGGTTGCCTCGGCGCGGCGGGTCTGCAGGTATTCGGTCAGCGTGTGCTGGACCTGACCTGGGAAGTCGAGTTCCACGGCGACGTCGTCCTTGCTGGTTGCTTGCACGGCGGTCGAATTCAATGGGGGCACACCTCCATCCTCCGCGATGCCACCGAGCGGTGACGGCCGGGTCCGAAGGGGTGCTCGGAGTCACCAGATTGACTCCGGAGCGTAGCCAGATGGTCTTGCGGTGCCCTCTTCGAGCGTTGCAGCGTGCGCTTCCGCGCCCGGATGTGCGCGAATCGGCGTCAAGCGGCTCCTGAGCGGGCTGCTTGCTCGAACCGCCATGTGGCACCGGTCGTGGGACGGTTCACTATCCTGTTCGGCATGACGGCGGTGGTGGATCGGTTGAACACCGAGAAGACGACTTTTTCGGTGGAGTTCTTCCCGCCGCGCAGCGATGACGAGGAGCGCATCCTCTGGCGGGCGGTCCGGGAGCTGGAACCGCTGGATCCCGCGTTCGTCTCGGTGACCTACGGCGCTGGCGGATCCAGCCGGGACCGCACCATCCGCACCACCGGTCGCATCGCGCAGGAGACAACGCTGACGCCGATGGCGCACCTGACTGCCGTGGACCACTCGGTCGCCGAACTGCGCAACGTCATCGGCTGGTACGCGGCATCCGGGGTGCAGAACGTGCTGGCCGTGCGCGGCGACCCGCCGGGCGACCCGAACGGCGAATGGCGCCAGCACCCCGAGGGGCTGACCTACGCCGAGGAGCTCGTCCGGCTGGTCCGGGAGCTCGGCGAGTTCTGCGTCGGGGTGGCGGCCTTCCCGCACGGCCACCCGCGTTCCACCGACCTGGACATCGACGCGGACCACCTGGTGCGCAAGATCAGGGCCGGTGCCGGGTTCGCCATCGCCCAGCTGTTCCTGGAGCCGGAGTACTTCCTGCGGCTGCGCGATCGGATGGTCGCCCGCGGCTGCGACGTGCCGCTGCTACCGGGAGTCATGCCGATCACCACCCCGCGGGTGCTGGGAAAGTTCGGCGAGCTCGCCGGGGTGCCGGTGCCTGCGGAGGTGTCGGAGCAGCTGATGCCGCTGGCGGAGGACCCGGCAGGCTTCCGCGCAGCGGGCGTGGACCTGGTGACCCGGTTGTGCGAGCGGCTGATCGCCGAAGGCGTGGCCGCGCTGCACTTCTACACCCTCAACCGCTCGAAGGCGACGCGCCAGGTGGTGGCCAACCTCGGCCTCTGAGGCTCAGGCGCTCTGCTCCGCCAGGGTGCGGATGTGGGTGCGCAGCGCGAGCAGCGCCACGACGACTGCCGCGCCGAAGGTGAGCGCGCCGACCAGCAGCGCCCAGCCGATCCAGTCCATGCCAGCGGCGTTGGAGAACTGGTAGGTGGCCGACAGCTCGGTTACCGAGCCGGGCTCCAGCGACCAGGTGACCGTGCCAGCGCTCTCCTGGCCGTTGGTGTTGGTGATCTCGCCGGGTGCGCTGATCTTCAGGTCGATGCCGGAGTCGGTGTCGGCCAGCGGGGTCAGGTCCGCCGAACCCTCGAAGAACACCAGCGAGCCGGATCGGGACAGGCGCAGCCGGTACCGGGAGTCGGTGGGGCTCAGCGCCTCGGCGAGCTGCTCGACCTCGGGGAAGGTCAGGTCGTGGAACGACAGGTGCGAGCCGGTCCGCCCGCCGTCGTCGTTCGGCGTGACCTGCACCCGGTCGGCGAGGTTCTCGGGCGGCTGCAACCGGAACGGGGCCTGGCCGTCGGCGATCTGGGTGGACAGCTGGACCTCGCCGGACACCAGGTCCTCGCCGGAGATGTTCAGCGCGCCGTTGACGTGCAGGCACCCGCTGAGCAGCGTGCCGAGCACGCCGATCAGGACCGTCAGGAGCGCGGCGCGGCCGCGCGGCGACTTGGCGTCCACTCGGGCGATCTTCCCACCCGCAGCACGTTTCCGCCGCCCCGCGAACTTGAAAGAGTGCGCGGCCTTCCCGACTCCGGCATCCTTCGGCGCTCGCGGCGACTCTTGAGGTAGCCGCTTCGTGCGCGGTGGAAGGAGAAACAGCCGAGATCGCTTTCCGGCACCGCTTGCGGCTGAGCTGGGCTGCCCCATTTCCGCGCGGATCTGGCTTCGCCGCGGAGGGTGCGGGTCGTTGGTGCGCGATAGCGTGGCGGGCATGGGAGTTGACCACAACGGCGTGCACGAGATCAGCGACCGGTTCGTCACCGAGCTGATCTCGCTCGATCCGGTCGCCGGAACCTATATGGGCGTACCCGATCGGGAAGAAGAACTGACCGACTACTCGCCGGACGGGTACCGGGCCCGTGCGGAACTCGCCCGGCGCAGCCTGGCCGCGGTGCAGGCGGCCGAGCCGTCCGACGACTCGGAACGGATCGCGCAAGCGGTGTTCGCCGAGCGGATCGGCCTGGACCTGGAGCTGCACGAGGTCGGCGCGGACATGGCGGCGCTGAACGTGATCGCCAGCCCGGTGCAGGGACTCCGGCAGGTCTTCGACCTGATGCCGACCGACACCCCGGAGCAGTGGCGCACGATCGCCCGCCGCCTGTCGGTGATGCCCGAAGCGATGCTTGGCGTGCGCGCCGGGCTGCTGGCGGCGGCCGCCGACGGCAACGTTTCGGCGGCCCGGCAGGTCAGCAAGGTCGCGGAGCAGTGCGACACCTGGTCCGGGCGCGGCGGGCAGTCGTTCTTCGCGGCGATGGTCGCGCGGGCCGAAGGTGTGGACGAGTCGCTGCGCCGCGACCTCGACACCGCGGCCGGATCGGCCGCCGAAGCCTTCGCCGGGCTGGCCGACTTCTTGCGCGGCGAGCTGCTGCCGAAGGCGCCGGAGAAGGACGCCGTTGGCGAGCAGCGGTACCGGTTGTGGTCGCGGTACTTCACCGGTGCCCGCCTCGACCTGCAAGAGGCGTACGAGTGGGGCTGGCAGGAGTTCTCCGGCATCGAAGCGGAGATGAAGCAGATCGCGAACCGGATCAGGCCGGGCGCGACGCTCGCCGAGGCCGCGGCGGTGCTGGACGCGGACCCCCGCTACCAGGTGCACGGGCAAGACCGGTTCGAGGCGTGGATGCAGCGGTTGTCCGACCAGGCGTTGCAGGACCTGCGCGGCACCCACTTCGAGATCCCGGACCCGCTGATGCGGCTGGAGTGCAAGATCGCCCCGCCGGGCGGCGGCGTCGGCGCCTACTACACCGGCCCGACCGACGACTTCTCCCGGCCCGGCCGGATGTGGTGGTCGGTGCCCGCCGACCGGCAGGACTTCCCCACCTGGCGCGAAGTGTCCACTGTGTACCACGAGGGGGTTCCCGGGCATCACCTGCAGGTCGCGACCGCGGTGCACGAGGCGCAGCGGCTCAACAAGTTCCAGCGGCTGGCCTGTTTCGTCTCGGGGCACGGCGAGGGCTGGGCGCTGTACGCAGAACGCCTGATGCGCGAGCTCGGCTACCTCGAAGACGACGGGGACCTGCTCGGCATGCTCAACGACCAGCTCTTCCGCGCGGCGCGCGTGGTGGTCGACATCGGCATGCACCTGGAGCTGGAGATCCCGGCCGGCACCGGTTTCCACGAGGGGGAGCGCTGGACCCCGGCACTGGGCCTGGAGTTCATGCTGAGCCGGACCATCACCGACCCGGCGCAGGTCCGCGACGAGATCGACCGCTACCTGGGCTGGCCGGGCCAGGCGCCGTCCTACAAGCTCGGCGAGCGCCTCTGGCGGGCGGCCCGCGACGAGGCCAGGCAGCGCCACGGCGCGGCGTTCGACATGAAGGAGTTCCACACGCAGGCGCTGAAAATGGGCGGCATGGGCCTCGACACCCTCCGCGAGCAGCTAGCGCTGCTGTGATCACGCGGCGAGGGGCACCCGCGACCCGATTGCCGGGTCACGGGTGCCCCTCACCTGTTTCCAGGTTCAGTCGCCCTCGCGACGCGGGGTGCCCCGAACCTGGACCCGCTTGGATCGCGCCCGATTGGGTTGCGGGGTGCCGATTTTGATGCGAAATCGGCGCCGTCGCGAACGGAACCGCTGAGCGGAGCGGGCGTCGTTTTCAGCGGGGTTCGAGGGGGAGGGAGCGGCCCAGGACCGCGAAGGGCCGCGGGTCGCCCGTGAAGCGGTAGTTGCGCAGGACGTCCCCGAAGCCGACCCGGCGGTACAGGCGCCAGGCTCGGGTCGGCCCTTCCGGCGTCGACAGCAGCACCTTGCTGCCCTGCGCCCCGGCGAGCAGGCGGCGCAGGATCTCCTCGCCGAGGCCGACGCCCTGGCTCCCTGGGTAAACGTGGAGCTCGGTCAGTTCGAAGTACTCGTCCAGCCAGGCTTCGGCATCGCCGCCGCTGCTGAGCAGGCCGCGGCGGACCTGCTCGTGCCACCACTGCCCGGGCGCGCCCAGGTAGCCGTAGCCGAGGCCGACGAGCTCATCGTGGTCGTTGAACGCGCCGATGCACCGCCATCCCGCGCGCAGCATGTGCGCCGACCACATCGGGGCGCGCTGCTGGGCGGTCGCGGGTGGGTAGTTCATCGCGGTCACGTAGATCTGCAGGGCCTCGGGGAGCCGGGCCCGGAGTTGGTCCGTGGTCAGCTCGGTGATCCGATCGAAGCTGGGGGATGGCGCGGCGGTCACGGCCGAACACTAACCCCTTCCCAGCGCGCGGTCCTTCTCGCGGCCGATCCGGCCGCCGAGGCGGCCTCGCCGGGTGCCGGATTCGGCCACTCGGGTGATCATCTCGGCTGGTCATGCCTCGAACAGGTGAGCTACGGCGCATTGCTTGAGTCCGTCGGTGGGGCGAGCTAATCTGTAGTTGTTCGAACGCGAGTTCGATGAACTCCAGTTCGGGCATCGAGTCCGGCGGTGGGGTGGGGGAAGCACCCCGCCGCCGGACCTGCCGGCTCCCCACGGCAGGCGTGGACGGCTTCGTCGTGCAGAGGAGACTGCCGATGTCTTTTTCCACTGATCTCTCGATTCCTGCTCCGCGGTGCTCCGTGGATAACCACGAACCGACACCAGAGGCCGAGACGCCGGCCGGCTCCCTGTCGTTGCTGCTAAACGCGCGAACGTGCTTGCACGAGGCGGAGGAGGCGGACCGCCCCGGGGAGCGGTACGTCGCCGCGCACGTGGCCGCGTTACGCGCGGCGACGGCGGTCGTCGTGGCGCGCTCCTGGCGGCGGGAGAACGCTCGTCCGGCCAGCGTGTGGACGTTGCTGACCGGGGCCGCTCCCGAGCTGCGTCAGTGGGCGGCGTACTTCGCGGCGCGCTCGGACCGGCGGGCCGCGGCGGAGGCCGGAGTGCCCACCATCACCTGGCTGGACGCCGACGGACTTCTGGCGCGCAGCCGGGAATTCCTCGACATCGTGGGGCGAAGCCTGTTGGGGGTGGCTCGATGAACGGTACTGAAGTGAGGCTCGACTACGGGCGGATGCTGAACCTGCTCGGCATCGAGGCCCAGCTGCTCACCGCGGCGACCCACGACGCGCACGTCCACGCGCCGGTATGGGGCGCGTCCGGGAGGACCTTGGGGCAGACCATCCGGCACCTGGGCGATCTGTGCGAGGACACGCTGTCCTGGCTGGGCTCGTCCGCGGTGGACCGGCGCTGGGACCTGCCGGACCAGCCCGAGTTGCGCGAGGTGACCGGCCGGTTCGCCGTCCGGTTGGCGGATCTGCTCGCCGAGTTCGGCGCCAGGCCGCCGCACGATCCGTGTCCGACGTGGTGGCCGGAGCAGCACACCGTGCGGTTCTGGCTGCGCCGGATGCTGCACGCCACGACGGTGCACCGGGTGGACGTGCAGGCCGCTGCGGGGGTGCTGCCGACTCCGATCGAGCCCGACGTGGCGACCGACGGCATCGACGAGGTGCTGCGGCTGTGGTTCGGCTACCGGTTGCACGCGCTCGGCATCACCGCGACGCGCGCCTGTTCGGTCGGGGTGTACGTGGAGGGCCGGAATTGGCTGGTCACCGCCGACCAGAACGGGACTGCGGTGGTGAGCTCGGACGACGTGTCGACCGCGACGCCCGACGCGGTCGTTGGCGGCGATGCGCCCGCCGTCTACCTCTGGATGTGGGGTCGGCTGCCGGATCGCGCCGTGGAGACCGGCGGCGATCTCGACGCGATCGCACAGCTGTGGGGCCTGCTGCAGCTGGCCACCCGCTGAGCACGCCGTTCGCGGGCCGGTCGTGGGTTTGCGACCGGCTTCGCGCTGCGGCACGTCGTTCGCGGTGCGGCACGGCGGGGTCGACATGTGCGGGCACCGCTTCGGCGGGAAATTCCCGTCCATGTCGCCGTTTCCGCGAAAGCCGCGAAGCCGGGCCAGCTTCGGGTTTGGGGCGAGGCTCGGCCCCGGCGACGCGCTCGCGCTTGCCGTCCACCCGGCGTCGCTTCCGAGGTGAGTTTCCTTGCGTCAAGCCGTTCAAGAAACTGCGCCGAGGAGTACCCAAACCAGTCCCAGCAGCACGGCGACCAGCACGTAAGTCGCGAAGAACGCACCAACCGCGACCAGGGCGGACGTGCTGGCCACCCCGAAAATGCGCCAGAAGCCGCGCTCCGCGTTGTCCTGCCGCAAGAGCCAGCGCAGCGAAAACCCGCCGCCGAGCAGCGCTCCGGCGAACTGAATCCAGATCATCAAACCCCATCTTGCCTGGGCGGAGGGGTTCATGCGGGCTTCAGATCCGAAGTCCGCGCGAGGTCATCGGATTCACGCGACGTCCAGGAGCTTGCCCAGCAGCGCGGTCAGCTGGTCGCGTTCGGTTCCGCTGAAGGCAGCGAACGTGAGCTCGACGAACTCCGGCTCCGCCTTCGTCAGGGCCCGCTTGCCCATGCCGGTGATGGTGACCGAGCAGGCCCGCCGGTCTTGCAGGTCGCGTCCCCGCTGGGCCTCGGAGCCTTGCGTTCCTGACCGCGCGCATGCGAGCACGTTCAGGCCGTGTGGACCACGTTCTGGATGCTCTTCATCCCGGCTGGGCAAGGAAGCTTGCTGTCGCCGCGCAGGCCGGGGAGCTGATCCAACGGCACGTGAGCCGCGGAACCGAGGCCCGTGCTCAGGCACGCAGCCGGAGGCCCTTGGGCGTGGCGCGGAATCCCGCTTCGGTGAGCACTTCGGCCAGGCGGGATCCCCAAGCTCCTTCGCCGTCGGCGCGTTGCACCGCGAGCTGCTCCAGCCAGCCGTCCCGGACCACCCGGGCCAGCCCGGCCGCCGCGCTGCGCAGGGCGGATTCGTCGTCGGTGAACGACAGCAACGACTTCCCGCCGCGTTCGACGTAGAACACGGCTCCGCCGGACACGAGCACCACGAGCGCACCGGCCTTGCGGCCCGGTCGATGCCGGGTTTCGCCCATCACCGCAGGCCATTCCAGCGCGCCTCCGTAAGGCTGCGCGGGATCGGCAGCGGCTAGCACCACCGCGTCCCCGTCACTGTCCTCGTGGGACATGGCACGCAGGCGGTCGATCGCACCGGGCACCGCGAACTGCGCGGCGCCGAGGCCCTCGATGACGTACCCGCGTCGGCAACGACCGGATTCCTCCATGCCCCGAAGAACCTTGTACACCGCGGAAAACCCGCCCGTGACGCGCTCGATGTCCAGCGCTCCGCGCGTCAGCACCCCGTGCCGCTCCAGGAAGGCCTCGGCCCGCGCGTGCGCTCGACGGGTCGGGTCGCCCGACGGTTGCGGTGCCAGCGACCAACGTCCGGACACCGTGGGCGGGCCACTGCGGCTGGGCATCGACGGACGGCCTGCGCGCAACCGCGCGTAGCGGCCGCGCGGTGCGCTCCGGCGTGGCTTGTGCGCCGCGCCGCGCCCGGAAACCAAGGCCCGCAACGGCGCCAAGGTGTCGTTGGTCGCCGTGCCGGACCAGACCAGGTCCCACAAAGCCGAAGTGACCGCGTCGTCGGCGGGCGCGGCCTCGCCCTGCTCCACCAGCAGGGCTCCCGCGCGATCCGCCAGCTGGCGGAAGAACAACGCGCCACCGTCCAATGCGGACACGACGGCGCGGTGCAGCGGCGAATCGGCGGCGGACTCCGCCGGCAGGTCCGGAAGCAGCAGGTCGGCGACATCGTTGGGCGCCAACGCGATCCAGCCGTCACCGCCGGCCAGGGACCCGGAGCCGACCCAGGTGACCTCACCGGTGGCGGTCAGCTCGTCGAGCAGCGCGGGGGAGTAGCCGGGCAGTCGGGCGGGCAGGATCAACGACTCCAACCCGCTCGCCGGAACCGGCGCCCCCGCCAGCTGCTCGACCACGGCGTACACGTCGTTCACCGTGGGTGCGGAGCGCAACCGGGCTCCGATGCCGTGCCACGCAGGCAGGAAACGGCCCAGCGCTGCCGGTTCCACCGGCTCGACCTCCGCACGAAGCCGCGCCAGCGACGCCCGCCGCAGCCGCCGCAGCACTTCGGCGTCGCAGTACTCCAGCGGCCCGCCACCACCAGCCTCCAGCGGCCGAAGCTCGCCGCGGACCAACCGCCCGCTGCCGGTCAACCGGTCCAGCACACCGTGGACGACGGCCACGCCCAACCCGAACCGCTGCGCTACTGCATCGGCTGTGAACGGTCCGCGGCAGCGCGCGTAGCGGATCAGCAGGTCGCCCAGCGGGTCGGCGACCGGCTCGGTGAACGCCTCCGGCACGCCGACCGGCAGTGCGACGCCCAGCGCATCGCGGACCTTGCCCGCGTCCTCGACCGGAATCCAGCGCTCTTCGCCCGCGATGCGGACCCGCAGCACTCGTCGCTGTTCGGTCAGGTCGGCCAGCCACTCCGGCCGCACGCCCCGCGCCTCGGCTTCGGCCGTGGTCAGATCTCCAAGGAAGTGCAATATGTCCATTGTGGACTCAGCGTCGCGGGCCTGCCGTTCCGGGGCGAGCCGTTGCAGCTGCTGCTCGATCTCGTCGAGCGCCTCCGGATCGAGCAGCTCCCGCAGCGCCTCCGACCCGAGCAGCTCCGCCAGCAGCGTCGAATCCAGGCTCAACGCCGCCGACCGGCGCTCCGCCAGCGGCGCATCGGTCTCGTACAGGAACATGCCGATGTAGCCGAACAGCAGGCTGCGCGCGAACGGTGACGGGGTCGGGGTCTCGACCTCGACGACGCGCACCTTCCGCGCCGCGACCTGCGACATCAGCTCGGTCAACCCGGGCAGGTCGTAGACGTCCTGCAGGCATTCCCGCATCGCCTCCAGCACGATCGGGAACTGCTCGTACTGCGCGGCTACCGCCAGCAACTGCGCGGCCCGCTGCCGCTGCTGCCACAACGGTGTGCGGCGGCGCGGATCCCGGCGCGGTAGCAGCAGAGCCCGCGCCGCGCACTCCCGGAACCGGGCCGCGAACAGCGCCGAGCCGCCGACCTCGTCGGTCACCACCTGCTGGACTTCTTCCGGCGGCAGCAGCACGTCCTCGGCGGTCGGCAGCACTTCCGCACCGGACTCGTCCAGCGCATCGGCCAGCCGCAGCACGATCCCGTCGTCGGAGGAGGCGACCTGCGGTTCGATCCCGCGCCGCTCCCGGATCCGGGCTCCGATGGCCAGCGCCCACGGGCCGTTGACCTTGGCGCCGAACGGCGAATGCACCACCATCCGCCAGTCGCCGAGCTCGTCGCGGAACCGCTCCACCACGATCGTGCGGTCGTCCGGGACGTGCCGGGTCGCCCGCCGCTGTTCGTCCAAATAGGACAGCAGGTTGTCCTGGGCCCATTCGTCCAGCCCCGCCGCCGCGATGCGCGACCGTGCCGCCGGGGTGTCCGCGCCGGTCAGCTCCCGGACGAAGGCGCCCAGGGCGCGCCCGAGCTCCAGCGGCCGCCCCGGCGAATCGCCCTTCCAGAACGGCATCCGGCCCGGCTCGCCAGGCGCGGGCACCACCACGACCCGGTCGTGGGTGATGTCCTCCACCCGCCAAGCCGAGGTGCCGAGCAGGAAGGTGTCGCCGACCCGCGACTCGTAGACCATCTCCTCGTCGAGCTCGCCGACCCGCACCCCGCCCTTGCCCGCTTCGTCTGCGGGCGTGGTAACCGTGAACAGCCCCCGGTCCGGGATCGTGCCGCCGGAGGTCACCGCGAGCCGCTGCGCACCGGGCCGCGCGCGCAGCTCGTCGTTCACCCGGTCCCACACGATGCGCGCCCGCAGCTCGCCGAACTCCTCGCTGGGGTACCGGCCCGCCAGCATGTCCAGCACCGCGTGCAGCGCAGAGTCCGGAAGCCCCGCGTAGGGCGCGGCCCGCCGCAGCAGCGCCGCGAGCTCCGGCACCGGCCAGGTGTCCATCGCGACCATCGACACGACGTGCTGCGCCAGCACGTCCAGCGGGTTGCGCGGGAAGGACAGCGACTCGATCAGCCCGTCGGCCATCCGCTCGGACACCACCGCGCAACCGACGAGATCGCCCCGGAACTTCGGGAACACCACGCCCCGCGAAACCGCGCCGACCTGGTGCCCGCCGCGCCCGATGCGCTGCAGCCCGGAGGCCACGCTCGGCGGCGTCTCCACCTGGATCACCAGGTCCACCGCGCCCATGTCGATGCCCAGCTCCAGCGACGACGTGGCCACCACGCAGGCCAGCCGCCCGGACTTGAGCTCCTCCTCGACCACAGCCCGCTGTTCCTTCGACATCGAGCCGTGGTGCGCCTTGGCGACGATCGGCGGGGCGCCGCCGCCGATACCGGAACCGCCCACCGCCTCGGCTGGGAACCGCTCCAGCGCAACCGGTTCCTCCGCGGCGAGCTCGTTGATCCCGGCGGTGAGCCGCTCGGCCAGCCGCCGCGAGTTGGTGAACACGATGGTCGAGCGGTGCTGCCGGATCAGCTCCAGGATCCGCTCCTGCACGGACGGCCAGATCGACGTGTGCTGCTCCGCGCCCGCCGCCGGGCCCTCGACCTCGCCGGTCGACGCACCCAGCTCGGCCATGTCCGGCACCGGCACCTCGACCCGGACCTCGACCTCCTTGGGGTGCGCGGGCTGGATGGTGCGCACCGGCCGACCACCGGCCAGGAAGGTCCGCACCTCCTCCACGGGCCGGACCGTCGCGGACAGCCCGATGCGCTGCGCTGGCTGCGGCAGCAGACCGTCCAGCCGCTCCAGCGACAGCGCCAGGTGCGCCCCGCGCTTGGTACCGGCCACCGCGTGCACCTCATCGACGATCACGGTCTCCACGCCGCCCAGCGATTCCCGAGCCGCCGAAGTCAGCAGCAGGAACAGCGACTCGGGCGTGGTGACCAGCACGTCCGGCGGGGTGCGGGCGAACGAACGGCGCTGGTCGGCCGGGGTGTCCCCGGTACGGACGCCGACCTGGATGTCCGGCGGGGCGCTGCCCCGGCGTTGCGCGGCCTGCCGGATCCCGGCCAGCGGCGCGCGCAGGTTGCGCTCCACGTCGACGGCCAGCGCCTTCAGCGGCGAGACGTAGAGCACCCGGCAGCGCTGCTTCGCGTCGGCGGGCGTGCCTTCGGCGGCCAGCTTGTCCAGGGCGGAGAGGAACGCGGCGAGCGTCTTGCCGGAGCCGGTCGGCGCGACGACCAGCGCGTGCTCGCCGTCGGCGATCGCCTCCCACGCCCCGCGCTGCGCTGCGGTGGGCGCGGCGAATGCCCCGCGGAACCAGTCGCGGGTCGCCGCGGAGAAGCCGTCCAGCACATCGCTCACCCCTACATGCTGGACCAACGCCCCGACATCACGTCCACCGCGGCTTCGGCCGCAAACCGCCGCCCCGCCGCCCCGGCGCCGCTGCCCCGACCGGTCTGGACTGCGGTCGCAACGGAAATCGGCGCGGTGGCGCACTTTCCACAAGGGGTGGATGGCAGGTGATCCGAGACGATTGCGGGGATTCTTTGCAATTCGCCGATTCGAACGTGGCAGCATTCGATCCCGAAAGCGTCAGGCTTGGGAGGGGGACGGGTGCGCGTCCTGTCAGTGGATCTCGGCACCTCGAACACCGTCGCGGTGCTGTCCGCACACGGCCGGCCACCACGGGTGGTCGAAGTGGATGGTTCGGCGACCATGCCGTCCGCGGTGTTCGCCACCGAAGACGGCGGGATCATCGTCGGCCGCGACGCCGAGCGCCGGGCGCGGCTCGACCCGTCCAGGTTCGAGCCGAACCCGAAGCACCGCGTGGACGAGAGCACCCTGCTGCTCGGCGAGAACGTAATCACCGTCACCGATGCGTTGGCGGCGGTCCTGCACCGGGTCGCCGAGGAGACCACCCGGCAGCTCGGCGGCGCCCAGCCCGACGAGGTACGCCTGACCCATCCCGCGCAGTGGGGCACGGTCCGCCGCAACGTGCTGCTGTCGGCGGCCCGGCTGGCCGGGTTCAGCTGCAACCTGGTGCTGGTCCCGGAGCCGGTGGCCGCCGCCGCGCACTTCGCGTCGTTCCCCGACCGCACCCTCGGTGCCGGCCAGGCGTTGGCCGTCTACGACCTGGGCGCGGGCACCTTCGACTGCGCGATCGTGGGCGCCACCCAGAACGGGTTCGCGGTGCTGGCCGAGGACGGCCTGGCCGACCTCGGCGGCCTGGACGTCGACCAGGCGCTGCTGGAGCACGTCGGGCGGCAGGTCTCGAACAAGGACCCGCAGCGCTGGCAGCGGCTGCTGCGGCCGGAGAGCACCGGCGACCGGCGGGCCCAGCGTGCCCTGCGCGAAGACGTCCGCGCCGCCAAGGAAGCCCTCTCCCGGCACCCGCAGACCGAGGTGCCGATGCCGGAACCCTTCGACGACGTGCTGGTTACCCGCGCGGAGCTGGAAGCGTTGGTGCGACCGAGCATGCTGCGCAGCGTCGAGCTGCTGGCCGCGGTGCTGCGCTCCAACGGAATGAGGCCGGAGAACCTCGTCGGGGTGTACCTGGTGGGCGGCTCCAGCCGGTTGCCGCTGGTCGCCAGCCTGATCGGCGAGCAGCTGCGGATCGTGCCGACCACCCTCGACCAGCCGGAGACCGCCGTCGCGCTGGGGGCGCACCACGTGTCCCGGGACGGGGCGGCGATGTGGACCCAGGACTTCCGGAACAACCCGCCGTCGGGCCCGGTCGCCGTCCCGCAAACCGGGCAGCCGCAGGTCGGGTACCGGGAACCCGACACGGTGCGGACCTACCCCGTCGCGCCGCCGCAGCAGCAACAACCCCACTTCCAGCAGCCCGCCGCCAAGCCCGACTCGCGGCGCAACCTGCTGATCGGCCTCGGCGCGGTCGCGACCGTCGCGGTGATCGTCGCGATCGTGGCGATCGTGTTCCGCGTCTCCGGCGGGTCGAGCGCCCCCAGCGCGGCGGAATGCCAGCAGCCCGGCACCGTCGACGCCAAGGGCTTCACCGCCTGCATGGCCAACCTGGCCGGCAGCGTTCCCGAGCAATCCAACTGCGCGCCCGGCTGGCAGCGGATCATGCCCGGCCTGCGGGAGCTCGACGGGACCGTGGCATCCTGCTCGATCGGCAATCCCAACTCGGGCACCCAGATCATCTACACCCAGCTGGGCTCGCAGGAGGCCGCGCAGAAGCGGGCCGACCTGCTGCTGGAGTTCAACGGCGTGACCAGCGACCAGCAGGTCGAGGCGGAGTGGAGCGGCAACGGCCTGTCCGGCACCTACCGCGCGGTCACCAGCGACACCTTCGGCACCTTGGTGTTCACCGTCGACGACCGCCCGCTGGTCGGCATGGTGCTAAAGCCCAACGAAGACAAGAAGCTGGACCCGGGCAAGATGGCCGACGAGTTCGAGCAGGAGGTTCAGCCCGGCACCGACTGATCGGCTCACCGCCGGTTGCGGTGCTCCCAGAAGAAGCGCACCGCGAGTGCGATGACGACGAGGAACCCGGCGCCGATCACTGCTTGCCCCAACGGGCTGGACAAGCCGGTCGGATCGGCCAGCAGGAGTAGCACACCACCAGGGTACGGCCGCCGCGTACGCTTGCGGGCGATGCGCCACACAGCTTTCCGCCAACGCATGGCCGACGAATTCGGCCGGGTTCGCGCCGAGATGCTGGCCCAGGACCACGTTTTTTCGTTGCTCGGCGGGCGCACGGTCGACCAGGCTCTGGAAGCCGGGCTGTCGACCAAAGAGGTCTGGCAGGCCGTCTGCGACGCCTTTGAAGTTCCCGCCGAACGGCGCTAGGACTCCGGGCCCTCCTGCCGCTCGGCCGTCGGCCGTTGCGAGGGTCGGCGTTCCGGCACCTCGAAGTCCGCCCACAGGTTCTGCGCGCTGATCTGTTGCTCGGGGGTGCGCCCCGCGTCCTGGTAGTGCTGGTAGGCCCGGCGCCGTTCCTCCTGCATGTGCCGGTACGCCTCGGATTGCACCAGCCGGTGCTGCTCCGGCGTTGGATGGCCCTCGGCGACGGCGACCTCGGCCCGGCAGATCTGTTCGAGCTCGGCGATCCGCCGTTCATCGGCTAGCCGCTGCTCCGGGAAGTCCTGGGCGGGCGGCTCGTGGTGCCGGTAGCGCACGTAGGGGTTGTCCTGCGGCAGGCCGCCGCTGAGCCGGCCGTAGAACCCGAAGAACATCAGCAGCATGCCCGCGATCAGGCTGAACACCACGTTCGGCAGCTTGAAGGCGAACACGTTCCAGGGCGTGTTCAGCAGGCCCAGGTTGATCAGCCCGGACAGGAAGAACAGCACCCCGATGGCGGCGGTAGTGGTGGAGGCGACCGGTCCGCCCCAGGCCGCGGCGCTGATCAGGAGGACGCCGACCACGACCGAGACCAGGGCCAGCAGACCGTTGCTGGACAGCCCGACGATGTCGATGCCGCTGGTGGTGAACAGCGGAACCTGGTTGGCCAGCCCGAACGCGCCGAAGACCAGCAGGAAGGCCCCGAAGATGGCGGCCGCGACCCGGTAGAACCGGCTCAGCGGGTGGTCGGGTGGCAGGTAGCGGTCCATTCGCATGGTCGGCACCTCCTCGGGGCCGGGCGGCAGGTTCACCCGATGGGTTATTCCGAGTGTCCACCTCGTTTGCGCTGATCGCACCGTCACACGATCAGGTGGTGGAGCTGGCGTGTCGGGACGGTGATCGAACATCCGTTCGGCTAGGATGGGATCGCACGGGATCGAATGGGTGAAGCACCCTGCAGCCGGATTGTCGGTCCCTGCCCGTAGCGTCTGATCTGACACACGACGACCAAGTTCGACTCGACCAAGGTGGACCCCCGATGGCAGCGACACCAGACAAGGGCAAGGCGCTGGAGCTCGCGCTCGCCCAGATCGACAAGCAGTACGGCAAAGGGTCGGTCATGCGGCTCGGCGACGAGTCGCGCGCACCGATCGAGGTCATCCCGACCGGTTCCATCTCGCTGGACGTCGCGCTGGGAATCGGCGGTCTGCCGCGAGGCCGCATCGTGGAGATCTACGGCCCGGAAAGCAGCGGTAAGACCTCCGTGGCGCTGCACGCCGTGGCCAACGCGCAGAAGCTGGGCGGCACCGCGGCGTTCATCGATGCCGAGCACGCGCTGGACCCGGAGTACGCCAAGGCGATCGGGGTGGACACCGACGCGCTGCTGGTGTCCCAGCCGGACACCGGCGAGCAGGCGCTGGAGATCGCGGACATGCTGATCCGCTCCGGCGCGCTGGACGTCATCGTCATCGACTCGGTGGCCGCGCTGGTGCCGCGCGCCGAGATCGAGGGCGAGATGGGCGACAGCCACGTGGGTCTGCAGGCCCGGCTGATGAGCCAGGCGCTGCGCAAGCTGACCTCCGCGCTCTACAACGCCAAGACCACCGCGATCTTCATCAACCAGCTCCGCGAGAAGGTCGGCGTGATGTTCGGCTCGCCGGAGACCACTACCGGTGGCAAGGCGCTGAAGTTCTACTCGTCGGTGCGCCTGGACGTGCGCCGCATCGAGACGCTGAAGGACGGCTCGGACGCGGTCGGCAACCGGACCCGGGTCAAGGTGGTGAAGAACAAGGTCGCCCCGCCGTTCAAGCAGGCGGAGTTCGACATCATCTACGGCGTCGGCATCAGCCGCGAGGGCTCGCTGATCGACATGGGCGTCGAGCAGAGCATCATCCGCAAGTCCGGTGCCTGGTACACCTACGAGGGCGACCAGCTCGGCCAAGGCAAGGAGAACGCCCGCAAGTTCATGCGGGAGAACCCGGACATCGCCAACGAGATCGAGAAGCGGATCAAGGAGAAGCTCGGCATCGGGGCGACGCTGGACGCCGAGAACGCCGAACCGGCGCCGGTGGACTTCTGATCCCGCTGAGCACCTGCTGGACGTCTAATGCAGATGAACGGTGACGGTGCGCGTCGGGGGAGCGGTGCACAAAGCCGCGTCCCCGACGACGCCCCGCCGGGTGGTCCCTCGGACGCGGCGGAGGACTCGAAGCCGCGGCGCAAGCCGGACGACCCCGAGCAGCTGGCCCGCGACACGGTGTACCGGCTGCTGACGGCCCGCGCGCGTAGCTGCTCGGAGTTGCGACAAGCCTTGCTGCGCAAGGAGATCGACGAGGACATCGCGGACGCGGTGCTGCAGAAGTTCGTCGACGCGGGCCTGGTCGACGACGCCTCGTTCGCCGAGGAGTGGGTGCATTCGAGGCAGCGGTCCCAAGGGCTGGGGCGCAAGGCGCTCGGCTTCGAGCTGCGCCGCAAGGGCGTCGAAGAGCACGTGGTCGAAGCGGCGCTGTCCACTGTGGATGGCGACGCGGAGGTCGAGCAGGCGCGGGAGCTGGTGCAGCGCAAGCTCCGCACGATGGCGAACCTGGACCATGCGGCGAAGATGCGCCGCATGGTGGGCATGCTGACCCGCAAGGGCTATTCCGAAGCCCTGGCTTTCCGCGTGGTGCGAGAGGAAATCGAGCGCTCCGGCGCCGACGCCCCGGACCCCGACCTCGAATTCCCGTGATCGACCTCGTCGCGGCTGCGTTCGTTGGCTGAGCGAGCAGACCTGTCGAGCGGCCGGTGCGCGATGTGCACAGGCCGCTCAGCTTTCCCTGGTATGGCGGTAAAAACTATTCGGCGCACTGGAATCCACACGAAGCGTCTCCGAATGGTCGATGTCCCGCTCCACGTAGCTGAGCATCCTTAATTCTGGGACGGTGGTACCGGAACCTCGGTGTGGGATCGTAGAGTGCCCGTCATGAAGTCGAGGCGACGCGTGAACCACATCGTGTGGGACTGGAATGGGACGATCTTTTCGGACAACCACGCCGTGGTCTCGGCGGTGAACGAGGTCTGCACCGCCTTCGATCGAGAACACATCGACCTCGACGAGTGGCGGTCCGTATTCAGTCGTCCGCTGTTGCAGTGCTACGAGCGGTTGCTGCACCGCTCGCTGACTGACGAAGACTGGGCGCGCATCGACGTGCTGTACCACGAGGCGTACCGGGATCTACTGCACACCTGCGGCCTGGCAAACGGAGTTCCCGATGTGTTGGAGGAGTGGACCACGGTGGGCCGCAGTCAGTCCCTGCTGTCCATGTGGTTCCACGATGAGTTGGTGCCGCTGGTGGCGAAGTACGAGCTCACTGGCCTTTTCAAGCAGGTTGACGGTCTTCGGGCAGGAATTGGAGGGGGGTCGAAGGCTGCCCACCTGGAGCGGCATCTGGCCGAGCTGGGTCTTGCCCCAGAGGAAGCCGTCGTGATCGGCGACGTGGTGGACGATGCTGAAGCGGCGGCCCACGCAGGAGCCAACTGTGTGCTGGTGACGACTGGGGTTATGAGTCGAAGTGCCCTGGAAGCGGCTGGCGTCCCCGTCGCTGACTCCATTCAAGAAGCTGTGTCTTGGCTTGCATGAGTACTGTTATTGCAGTTCAGATGGTGCAGTCGATGTTGAGAAACCCGTTGGAACGGGACACTCCTCGACGACAACCACGCCGTGGTGTCCGCGGTCAACGCCGTCTGCGCGGCGTACGACCGCGAGCGCATCGACCTCGACGAGTGGCGGTCCGTATTCAGTCGTCCCCTGTTGCAGTGCAACGAGCGGTTGCTGCACCGCTCGCTGAGTGACGAAGCTTCGCCGCACGCCGCGACCGGTAGTGCACCCTGCGCCAACGTCATCGGGACCGCGCGGGTCGCTGTCAGCAGAGCCATCGGAGCAGGGAGATCCAAGGCAGGCGGGCGCAGAAGGCTTCGCCTTTCGGGATGACGTGCTCGTGCAGGCTGTAGTCGTCAGTCGTCAGCGAACCGCGACCGGTCAGGGTGAGTCCGAAGCTCAGCCCGGTGGTGCCCTCCGGTGCAGATGGGGTCGTCCACTTCGCCGACGCCCAGTCGGCCGAGGCGCCGAACCACGGACTGGTGATCCAGTAGCGCCAGACACCGGTCTCGTCGCGGCGGTAGACGGCGAGTTGGGTGGGCGCGGTCGACTTGTACCAGGCGCTGAGGTCATAGGTGTTGTTCGCGTGTGCGGCCGGAGCCGCCTCGCCCATGTCGAGCTGCTGCGTCAGCTTCGCATCGCCGCTGGTGTATTCGGTGATGTCCAGCCGCTGCGCCCACCGTCCGCTGTGCGCATCCCCGACCGTGGTCCACTGTGGATTGTTCTGGCCCCAGCTGCTCTGCACCCAGCCGCGCGGGCCCGGTTCTTCCAGCGACGCGTTGACCAGCCCGTCGCGCGGTGCGGGTGCCGGCGGCGGGACCAGTGTGCGGAATCCGCCGCCGATCACCTGGTCGACCGTGCGCACCACCGTGCCGTTCGCCTGCCGCTGCGCCAGCCAGGACGCGAACTGGTCCAGCACGACCGGGCTGATCGACAGTGGGCCGCAGAAGTCGCAGGTCCGGTGCAGCACCAGCGGAACCCAACCGCCGCCGGATGCCTCGGCCCGCAGCACCACCTGCTGCAGGTCCTCCAGGGTCCACTCGGGGTCGATCATGCCGGTGCCGCGCACCATCTGTGGGTTCAGCGGTGGCATCGATTCGGCGGGAGCGCAGTCGGAGCAGCCGTGCCCGGTCCTGATGCTGCCGGTGACCCGTGAGCTGTTGTACCCGCAGTCCTGCGCCGCCTGCTCGGCCTCGCGGTTGAAACTGCCGAACGGGTAGGCGAACGAGGTCGGCCGGAAGCCCCAATGCACGAGGTTGGCGCGGTCCTGGCAGATCTCCCGGCGGGCTTCGTCCGGCGAGACGGCGATGATGTCGGGGTGGTTGACCGTGTGCCCGCCGATCTCGTGCCCGGCGGCGGCGAGCGCGCGCAGGTCGTCCAGGCTGAGGTAGCTGCGCGCGCCGATGAATCCGGATACCACGTAGAAGGTGCCGCGCATCCCGTACTTGCTGAGGATTCGCGCGCCGGAGATCTGCGAAACGCTGCCGTCGTCGAGGGTGAAGGTGACCACGGTGCGCGGAGGCTGAGCGTTGGCGCTACCCGGCACGCCGAGGAGAACCGCGAGCAGCGTCGCGCAGACGTAGACAACGGCTCCGCACAGCCGTTTGCGGGCCGGGCGTGCTCCGTCCATGACTGACCGCCAACGGGTCGAAAGAACTTGACCACCAGCACGCTACGGACGATCTCGACGGCGGTAGAACCAGCTGCTGCGGGGTACGGCCTACCGCGTTTAAGGGAGAAACTCCGTGAGTCCTTCTGGTAGCCGTAGGAGGCTGTTTTTGGAAGTGATCGTCCGAGGCGGGGCGGGCTTGTGTCCTTGAAGCGGCGAAGCCGCTCGGCTCACCTATGCAACTTGCAAAGACGCCGGCTGGCGAGAACAGCCCCGGGGGCGTACATCAGTCGGGGATCCCCGAGTCCAGGAGGCTTCTTATGCACCGCTACCCGCACCGCTACGCAGGACGAGTTTGAAACAGCCTTATAGCACCAAAAGACTCACGGGCGGTTGCTAGCCCTGCGGGGAGCGCAGTGCGGCGGCTTCGCGGGCCAGTTGCTCGATCCGAGCCCAGTCGCCGGCGGAGAGCAGGTCCTTCGCCGCCAACCACGATCCGCCGACGCAGCCCACGTTGGGCAGCGCGAGGTAGTTCGGCGCGGTCTGCGGGCTGATCCCGCCGGTCGGGCAGAACTTCAGGTCCGGCAGCGGCCCGGCGATCGCCTTGAGGAACGGCACACCGCCGCTGGGCTCGGCGGGGAAGAACTTCATCGCCGTGACCCCGCGCTCGGCCAGCCGCATCGCCTCCGACACCGTGCCCGCGCCGGCCAGGTACGGCACCCCGGATGCGTCGATGTCGTCGAGCAGCCGGTCGGTCGTCCCGGGCGTGACCAGGTAGCAGGCCCCGGCGTCGGCGGCACGCTTGGCCTGACCTGGTTCAGTGATCGTGCCCGCCCCGGCGACCATTTCGGGCACCTCGGCGGCGATGCGCTCGATCGCGGGCAGCCCGGCCGGGGTGCGCAGGGTGACCTCGATGGTGCGGATTCCGCCACGCAGCAGGGCTTCGGCCAGCGGCACGGCGTGCGCGACGTCGTCCAACGCCACGACCGGGACCACCGGGGCGAGACCCAGCACGTCAGCTGCAGTGTTCATGAGGTGGTTCATCCGTTCCTAGTGCGTGCGGCGTCCCGGCTAGTGTCCGCGAGTGCTTTCGGGCGCTTATCGCACCCAAAAGTACTCACGGCACGTGACCAGCGGAAACAGCCGCCTCTTCTCGTCGGGATCGGCGCAGGTGGTCACCGGTGTCAGACGGTCGCGTCGGTCGGCTGCGCCTGAAGCTGGGTGAACACGCTGGCGCCGCGATCGGCCCGCCCGACGGCCTGCCGGAACGCCGCGAACAGCTCGCGGCCGGTGCCGAACTGGGCTCCGGGCGCGACCGGTGCGTTTTCGCGGGCGGCGAGCTCGTCGTCGGGCACCAACACCTCCAGCGTGCCGCGGTCGGCGTCCAGCCGGACCACGTCGCCGTCGCCGATGCGGGCCAGCGGCCCACCCGCGCTGGCCTCCGGGGTCAGCTGGATGGCCGCCGGAATCTTGCCGGACGCGCCGGACATCCGGCCGTCGGTGACCAGCGCGACCTGGTGGCCACGGTCCATCAGCACGCCCAGCGCGGGGGTCAGCCCGTGTAGCTCAGGCATGCCGTTGGCCTGCGGGCCCTGGTTGCGGATCACCACCACGACGTCGTGGTCCAGTTCGCCTGCCTGGAACGCGGCGGTGAAGCCGTGCTGGTCGTCGAAGACCCGGGCGGGTGCGGTGACGGTGCGGTGCTCCGCGCTGACCGCGGACACCTTGATCACCGAGCGGCCGAGGTTTCCGTCCAGCACCCGCAGGCCGCCGTCGGGCGCGAATGGCTCGTCGACGCCGCGCAGCACGTCCGGGTCCAGGCTCTTCGCGGGCGCATCCCGCCACACGAGCTCCCCGTCCTCCAGGAACGGCTGCTGCCGGTACCGGTCCAGCCCCGGCCCGGCGACCGTGTTGACGTCGGGATGCAACAGGCCGGCGTCGAGCAGCTCGCCGACGAGCGTCTGCACGCCCCCGGCGGCGGCGAAGTGGTTGATGTCGGCCGAGCCGTTGGGGTAGACCTTCGCCAGCGATGGCACGACCGCGGACAGGTCGGAAAAGTCGTCCCAGGTCAGCTCGATCCCGGCCGCGGCGGCGATGGCCACCAGGTGCAGCGTGTGGTTGGTTGAGCCGCCGGTGGCCAGCAGCGCGACCACGCCGTTGACGATGGCCCGTTCGTCGATGATCTCGCCGATCGGCGTGTAGTCCGCGCCGCGCCCGAGCTGCACAACGCGACGGGCGGCCTGCTCGGTGAGGGCCTTGCGCAGCGGGGTGCCCGGCGGCACGAAGCTCGACCCCGGCAGGTGCAGGCCCATGACCTCGACGACGAGCTGGTTGGAGTTGGCGGTGCCGTAGAACGTGCAGGTGCCGGGCGAGTGGTATGACGCGGACTCGGCTTCCAGCAGGTCCTCGCGGCTGGCCTTGCCCTCGGCGAACAGCTGCCGGATGCGGCTCTTCTCCCGGTTGGGCAGCCCGGAGGGCATCGGCCCGGCGGGTACCAGCACGGTCGGTAGGTGCCCGAACGACAGCCCACCGATCAGCAGGCCGGGCACGATCTTGTCGCACACGCCGAGCAGCAGGGCACCGTCGAACATCTCGTGGGAGAGTGCGACACCGGTGGCCATCGCGATGACGTCGCGAGAGAACAGCGACAGCTCCATGCCGGTGCGGCCCTGGGTGATGCCGTCGCACATGGCGGGCACGCCGCCGGCGAACTGGGCGACACCGCCGGCCTCGCGCACCGCGTCCTTCAGCCACGCCGGGAACTCGGCGTAGGGCTGGTGCGCCGAGAGCATGTCGTTGTACGCGGACACGATCGCGACGCCCGGTTTGGTGGCTCCACGCACCGCAAGCCGGTCAGCACCGCTGCACGCCGCGAAGCCGTGCGCGAGGTTGCTGCAGGGCAAGTCGGTGCGGGCCGGGCCGCGTGCCCCGGCCGCTCGGATGCGTTCGAGGTACGAGGTGCGGGTCGCGGCACTGCGCTCCGCGATCCGCTGGGTGACTTGTTCGACGACGTGCTGTGTTGGCGGCGCCATTGATCGCCTCCGGAAAGGCTCGAAATGCGGGGCGACGACGCTGGCGCCTCATGACGGCAGTCACACTAACGGGTGTGGCCTGGATTTCACAATCGATACAGCAGGGCGGGGATCCGGTCTCGATCGGGCCGCCGGGTGCGCGATCATGGGTGGTAGACCGAGATGTGAGGAGGGGGCCGATGCGGATTCGCGCGCTCGTTGCGTTGGTGTCCGTGGCTGCCGTGCTGTCGGGCTGCGGGCAGGATGCGCCGCCCGGGTCGAACGCGTTGCCGCCGCCGAACCTGCCCGCCCCGACCACGCCGGCGCCGTCGAGCCCGGCCCCGTCGGTTGGCGATTCGGTCGAGCTCGACACCTCGCCGACCATCGAGCGGATCAAGCAGCGGCGCCAGCTCCTGGTCGGGGTGCGGGTGGACGCGCCGCAGTTCGTCACCCGCGATCCGGCGGGCGAGTACCAGGGCTTCGACGTCGAGATCGCCCGCGACCTGGCGAAGCGCATCGGCCTCGCCCCGACCCAGGTGCAGTACCGGCGTCTGCCGTCGACGCTGCTGCTGGACGCGGTGGCCTCGGGCAATGTGGACGTCCTGCTCGGCGGTACCGCCGATTCCCCGCAGCTAGCTGCCGTCGGGCCGTACGTGGTCACCGACAGCAAGCGCTACGTCTTGATCAAGTCGGACGACAAGAAGCTGGCCGAGCAGCTGCAACAGATGCTGGACGCCGCAGTCGCCGATGGCTCCTGGCAGCGCGCCTACGACGCAACCCTGCGCCCAGCCGGGATCAACGCCCGCCCGCACTGACCGGCTCCGCCTAATCGCGCAGCTCAATGCCCGTGAGCGTTTTCCGGCGCTGGAGCACCCGAAAACGCTCAGCGAGCAACTCCTCGCGCGACAGTTTCCCAGGACCAGCCACATAGATCATCTCAGGCAGCGGTCACGCCACCCGACCCAGCGACCCAGCTGAATAGTTACGGTCAGAAGTCAGTTTGGACTGGGGCTAGCTTCCGTCCGATAAGACGTTCACCAACTCGGAAAGCTCTGTGCAACATTCCTGAGTAACCAGCGGATCGCTCACTCTCGGCTGCCGGGACCCGGTTCAGGCCCCGGCAGCCGAGAGCTGTTTCAGTCTCCGAGCGGAGTCTCCGTAAGGGGAGTGGTAGCCGGCGCGATCTGTTTGGTCTTCTTCGTGCGCCGGTTTCGCTTATCGAGGTAGTTCGCGAACCACGTGAGCAAGAGGCATATCGAGATATAGATTGCTGCCACGACCAGGCTCACCGGGATAATCGGCCGGTCGAGCGTGGGAATACCGCCGAGGTACCGGGCGTAGTACAGCAATTCCTGATAGGTGATCAGGAAGCCGAGAGCGCTGTCCTTGAGCAGCACCACGAGTTGGCTCACGATGGCTGGGAGCATGACGCGCACTGCTTGCGGCAGCACCACGTTGCGCATGACCTGGCTCTTGCGCATGCCGATGGAATAAGCCGCCTCGCTCTGCCCTGCTGGAAGTGCGTTAACCCCAGCGCGGAAGACCTCGGCAAGCACCGAGCCGTTGTAGAGCGTCAGGCCGAGCACGACCGACCAGTACTGGCCGAAGTTCACGCCCAGCCCCGGTGCCGCGTAGTACAGGAAGAAGATCAGGATGACCAGCGGGATCGCGCGGAACACCTCGACGATCGCCGTGCACGGCACCCGGATCCAGGCGTGGTCGGAGAGCCGACCGAGCGCGAACACCGCGCCGAACGCCAGCGCGAGCACGGCGCCCATGAGGAACGCGCGGACGGTGTTCCACAGAGCCCCGAGTAGTTCCAGCTGGATCTGCTCGTAGAGCAGCCATTCCCACTTGCTGGCGTCGAACTGCCCGGTGGCGTAGAAGCGGAGCACCACGTAGCCGAGCAAGGCAAGCACCACAACGGCGCTGACGACGCTGATGAGCCGGTTGCGCACGCGGGCGCGCGGGCCGGGAGTGTCGAACAGAACGCTGCTCATCGGGCCACGCTCCAACGTTTCTCGAAGCTGCGCTGGATCAGGGTCAGCGGGATAACCAGGATCAGGAAGCCGATGGCGATCCACACGAAGGCGTTCAGTGTCGGCTCACCCTGCTCGTTGAGGAACGGGATGACCGAGCCGACCTCTGCCACGCTGAACCCAGCCGCGACGGTCGTGTTCTTCAACAGCGCGATCAGCACGCTGACCAGCGGTGGAACCACGGCACGGAAGGCTTGGGGGAGGATCACGTTAATCAGCGACTGGGCGAAGCCGAGCCCGATGGAGCGCGCCGCCTCGGCCTGTCCGACCGGCACCGTGTTGATCCCAGCCCGCAACACCTCGCAGACGAACGCTGAGGTGTAGATGGTCAGCGCGATCACAGCAGCGGTGAAGAACGGGAACTGGATCAGCTCCAGTTTGGGGTAGGCGAAGACGAAGAAGAAGAAGATCAGTGTCAGCGGCGTGTTGCGGAGCAAGGTCACGTACCCGGCGCCGACGGCCCGCAACGCTGGGACGGGGCTGACCCGCAGCGTTGCCAGGATCGTGCCCAGTACCAGCGAGGCTGCAGCGGCCAGCAGGAAGAGCTCGATCGTCCGCAGGAAGCCTCTGGCCAGGACGTCGCCGTACTCCACCAAGATGTTGATCAATGAGTACTCCTGGAGTAACCGGATGCCCAGGGCGCGCTGCGGCCCTGGGCATCCGATGACGGGATCAGTAGCGGTCCACCTTGGGGGGCGTGGCGGACGTTCCGGACTTGCCGAGGGTGGCGTCGTAGACGCGCTTCCACTCGCCGTTGGTCACAGACTGCTCCAGGATGTCGTTGATCTTGTTGCGCAGCGCCGTGTCGTTGTGCGCGAGGCCGACCCCGTACGGCTCCTCGGAGAACGTCTTGCCGACGACCTTCAGCTTGTCCGGGTCCTGCGCAGCGTAGCCCTTGAGGATGGCGTCGTCAGTGGTGACGGCGTCGATCTGGCGGTCGAGCAGCTGCTGCACGCACTCCGAGTAGCGCTGGAACTCGACGATGTTCTGCGGCTCGGTGAGCTGGTCCTGCTTGACCCGCTGGATCGGGGTCGACCCGGTCGCCGAGCAGACCTTCTTGCCCTTGAGCGAGTCCTTGCCGGTGATGTCGGTGTTGTCCGCGCGGACGAGGAGGTCCTGCCCGGCCATGAAGTACGGCCCGGCGAAGCTGATCTGTTCCTTACGCTTGTCGTTGATCGTGTAGGTGCCGACGTAGTAGTCCACTTCGCCGGTCGAGATCGCCTGCTCGCGCGCGGTGGACGGGATCGGCTTGTAGTCGATCTGGGTGTTCGGGTCGAACCCGAGCTGCGCGGCGATTAGCCGGGCGATCTCGATGTCGAAGCCGGAGTACTGGTTGGTGACCGGGTCGCGGAAACCGAGCCCGGGCTGGTCCTCCTTGACACCGATCGTCACACGGCCCTTCTGCTTCATCCGGTCGAACGTCGGTGAGCCTTGGACCTGCACGTTCTGGGCGACGTTCTGCTGAACTTGCGGTTCGCCGCCGCCGGGACCACCCTCACGTCCACAGCCGGTCAGCGCCAGTGCCAGCGATGCGGCCAGCACCGTCATCAGCCGCAATTTCTTGGCTCGCATTTCGTCTCGCTGCCTCTCTCTGAAGTATGTCAGTGGGTGAGGATCTTGCCCAGGAAATCCTTGGCGCGGTCGCTCTTCGGCGCGCTGAAGAACTTCTCCGGTGCCGTGTCCTCGACCACCTCACCGTCGGCCATGAAGAGCACGCGGTGCGCGGCACGGCGCGCGAAGCCCATCTCGTGTGTGACCACCAGCATGGTCATGCCCTCGGCAGCGAGGTCGGTCATGACCTCCAGGACCTCGTTGACCATCTCGGGGTCCAGCGCCGAAGTCGGCTCGTCGAACAGCATCACCTTCGGCTTCATCGCCAGCGCGCGGGCGATCGCGGCTCGCTGCTGCTGTCCGCCGGAGAGCTGCGCCGGGTACTTCTCGGCCTGGTTCGCGATGCCGACCCGTTCCAGCAGTTGCAGAGCGTTGTCCTGAGCTTTGTCCCGGCTCTGCTTGCGGACCTTGATCGGGCCCAGCGTCACGTTCTCCAGGATCGTCTTGTGCGCGAACAAGTTGAACTGCTGGAACACCATGCCGACGTCAGCGCGCAGTTCGGCCAGCGCACGGCCCTCGGCGGGCAGTGGCACCCCATCGACCTCGATGCGGCCGGAGTTGATCGGCTCCAGGCGGTTGATCGCCCGGCACAACGTCGACTTGCCGGAACCCGACGGCCCGAGGACCACGACGACCTGGCCCTTGGGGACCTCGAGATCGATTTCCCGCAGCACGTGCAAGGAGCCGAAGTACTTGTCGACCGCGGACATCCGGATCATCGGGACGTCCGTGGGAGCTGCGGTCATTCATTCTCCTGAACGCGTCAAGTGGATTCGATGGCCGAAATTTAAGCCCCCGATGGGGGATAGTCCAGTCAGCTGCGGAGAACACTGATTGCAAGTTGGTTACGCTACGGAGTCGTGAAGCCGGTCCGAAACCTCCGGTTCGACGCACGTGGCCGGCCGCCGCGCACCCGCACGGGCGGGTGAATCCGCGATCTGACCAGGCGCTACCGTGGAACGGTGAGCACGAGGACGTACGAGATCCGAACTTTTGGCTGCCAGATGAACGTGCACGACTCCGAGCGGCTCGCAGGCATGCTGGAAGACGCCGGGTACGTGCGCGCCGAGTCCGACGCCGCCGACGTGGTCGTGTTCAACACCTGCGCGGTCCGGGAGAACGCCGACAACCGCCTCTACGGCACCCTCGGGCACATGCGGCCGGCCAAGGACCGCAACCCGGACATGCAGATCGCGGTCGGTGGCTGCTTGGCCCAGAAGGACCGCGACACGATCGTCAAGCGGGCCCCCTGGGTGGACGTCGTGTTCGGCACGCACAACCTCGGCTCGCTGCCGACCCTGCTGGAGCGCGCCCGGCACAACCACGAGGCCGAAGTCGAGATCCTCGAATCGCTGGACGTCTTCCCCTCCACCCTGCCCGCACGCCGCGAGTCGGCCTACTCGGGCTGGGTGTCGGTCTCGGTCGGCTGCAACAACACCTGCACGTTCTGCATCGTGCCCGCGCTGCGCGGCAAGGAGAAGGACCGCCGTCCCGGCGAGGTCCTCGCCGAGGTGCAGGCGCTGGTGTCCGAAGGTGTGCTCGAAGTGACGCTGCTGGGGCAGAACGTCAACGCCTACGGCGTCGAGTTCGGGGACCGCTTCGCGTTCGGGAAGCTGCTGCGCTCCTGTGGGGAGATCGAGGGGCTGGAGCGGGTCCGCTTCACCTCGCCGCACCCGCGCGACTTCACCGACGATGTGATCGAGGCGATGGCCGAGACGCCGAACGTCTGCCCGCAGCTGCACATGCCGCTGCAGTCCGGTTCGGACCGGGTCCTCAAGGCGATGCGTCGCTCCTACCGCTCCGAGCGGTACCTGAACATCGTGCGCAACGTGCGCGAGGCGATGCCGGACGCGGCGATCACCACCGACATCATTGTCGGCTTCCCCGGCGAGACTGAGGAGGACTTCGAGCACACACTGGAGGTCGTGCGGCAGGCGCGGTTCTCCAGCGCGTTCACCTTCCAGTACTCCAAGCGGCCCGGCACGCCCGCGGCCGAGATGCCCGACCAACAGCCCAAGGAGGTCGTGCAGCAGCGCTACGACCGGCTGGTCGCGCTGCAGAACGAGATCTCCTGGGAGGAGAACAAGAAGCTGGTCGGCAGCCCGGTGGAATTGTTGGTCGCCGAGGGTGAGGGCCGCAAAGACGCCGAGACGCACCGGCTCTCGGGTCGGGCCCGCGACGGGCGGCTGGTGCACTTCACCCCGGCCGGTGCCACCGACGGTGAGATCCGGCCCGGCGACGTCGTGCACACCACGATCACGCGTGCCGCGCCGCACCACCTCGTCGCCGACACGGACATCGCCGGCCACCGCCGCACCACGGCCGGTGATCACTGGGAAGAGGGTGTGCGACCCAAGACCTCCGGAGTCAGCCTCGGGCTGCCGTCGTTCGGAACCCCGCCGCAGCAGCCCGCCGACCAGCAGGGATGTGCGTGTTGAGCAAGGCGGAAGGTTCGGCCGGGTCGCGCCGCGCGCTGACCGGGTCGGAACGCGAGGTGCTGCGTCGCATCGACCCCGGCACGCGCGCGCTGGTGATCGCATCGGTGATGCTCGTGCTCGTCCTGTGCTCGCTGCTGCCGTGGGTCCGCGGTGCCGCAGGCTGGGAGGTGCTGATGGGGCAGGCCGACCCGGCGCTCAAGATCGGCCTGCTGCCGCGGTTGTTCGCGATCAACTCGACGATCGTCGGAATCGGCCTGAGTGCCCTGGCGCTGATCACCCGGCGTTGGATCTTCGCGTTCCTGGCCGGACTCGCCGGTGTGGTGGTGACGTTCGAGGGCGTGATCGCGATCTGGTCGCGCCAGACGAGCGGCGCGGAGGGCCCGTCGATCGGCCTGTTGCTTGCGGTGGCGTGCATGGCCGTGCTGGCCGTGCAGTGGATGCGGATCGTCTGGTCCCGTTCCTGACCTCTGGTTCGCCCGGCCAGTGCAACCCGATCACCGCTACTGGGGCAAGCGGCTGCACGGCACGCCGCTCTACTGCAAGCCGTTCCTCGACCGCTTCCCGGATCGCACCGCCAAAGTGGTCACCGCGATCGCGCACGTCGAACCCGGCGGGGTGCTCGTGCACTGCAGCGCCGGCCGCGACCGGACCGGGATCATCGCACTGATGCTGCTCGCCTTCGCCGGGGTGGCGGCCGACGAGATCATCGCCGACCACGAGCTCAGCCACGACCGGCTACGACCGCTGTTCGACAGGCTCGGCTGGCCAGACCAGGAGCCGCTGATCGACGAGGCACTCGCCCAGCACGGCACCACCAGGGTCGAGGCGCTGGCGGCGGCCCTCGACTCGTTCCACGCAGCGGCCCACCTGCGCTCCGGCGGCTGCACCGACCACGACCTCGCCGCCCTCCGGGCGAGGTTGCTCGCCTGACGGCGAGTTCGGTGCGCCGGACGCGCAGGTGGGCCTCCGGTGTCGAAACCCGCCGTCAGCGGCTGGCGATCGCCTGCTCCGCAGCCGTCAGCCACTCACGCCACTGGGCGGCCTGCTCCTCCGCCTGCTTCGCACGGCGTTCGTCGCCCGCCGCGCGGGCCTTCTCGGCCTGCCCCTCGAACTGCTCCACCCGGTCGCGGAACTGGTCGACCCGGGCCTGCGCCTCCGGGTCGGTGCGCCGCCACTGGGCGTCGGCGGCCGACCGCACCCGGTCGGCGACCGCGCGCAGCTTGCCCTCCAGCTCCCGCACCCGCTCCCGTGGCACCTTGCCGATCTCGTCCCACCGTTCCTGGATCCGCTGCAGGTGGGCCTGCGCGGTCTTGAGGCCGGCGGACGGGTCGATCTGCTCGGCCTCGACGAGCAGCTCCTCCTTCAGCTTGGCGTTCGCGGCGAACTCGGCGTCACGCTCGGAGAACGCCTCCGACCGGCGGCTGAAGAACCGGTCCTGCGCGGCGCGGAAGCGCTGCCACAGCAGCTCGTCGCTATCCTTCGGGGCGCGGCCGGCGGCCTTCCACTCCGTCATCAGCTGCTTGTAGCGGTTCGCGGTTTCGCCCCAGTCGGTGGACTCGGTCAGCGACTCCGCTTCCTCGACCAGCTCCTGCTTGTGCGCCTTGGACGCCGCGCGCTGCCGGTCGAGCTCGGCGAAATGCGAGCCCCGGCGGCGGCTGAAGGCGTCCCGCGCCTTGGAGAACCGGCGCCACAACTGCTCGTCGGTCTTGCGGTCGACGCCGCGGACCTTCTTCCACTCGTCGAGGATCTCGCGCAGCCGGTCGCCGGCGTTCTTCCAGTGCGTGGACTCGGCGGCGATCTGCTCGGCCTCGGCGACCAGCGCTTCCTTGCGGGCGACAGCGTCCGCCCGGGCGCGTTCCTTCTCGTGCTTGGCGCCCTCGACGGCCTGCTCGGCCTGTACCACCAAGTGCTCGATCCGGGCGGTCAACGCCACCAGGTCGCCGATCACGGCGGCTTCGGCCAGCGAATCGCGTAGGTGCTTCGCGCTGGTCAGGGTGTGCTTCGGCTCACCGGCGTGAGTGCTCAACCGGGTCTCCAACAGCTCGACTTCGGTGAGCACGTCGTCGAACTTCCGCGCGTATAGGGCCAGGCCTTCGGCGGCATCACCGGCCTGCCAGGAACCGATCGCCCGCTCCCCTTCGGGGGTGCGGACGTACACCGTGCCGTCGGTGTCCACCCGCCCCCACTTGGCAGGGTCGGCGGAAGCGGTCGGTACCGCGGGCGCAACCGTGGGTGACCCGGTGGTGCTGGTGGTCGAGTCCGCGGCCGCCTTGTTGGCGACTGCCTCGGGGGTCGTGTCCTGGTGCGTCATGGCCGGCTTCCTCCTTGCGTGCCCGCTCTGATGCCCGTGTCCGGCACGGGCGCCCCGCATCGGCGGGGCCCAGCAAGCGTCGACCCGAACCGTTCGTTGGTCCGGCCTCCGCTGGCGCATTCAAACAGGTCAGGGCGCGAATCGGTACTCCGTCGCGGAACCGATGCGCCGGGGAGTCGGCGCGCACCGCGACGTGGTGCCCGGATCGAACCTGTGACCTGCACGGCTCCATTGTCATCAGGCACCTGTTCGGCCGCAGCGGGCAGGGGGCGGTAACCCGCCTCAGCCTCCTGCCGCCGGTTGCGGCTCCCTGCTCTAGCCAACTCGCCCGTGACCTCTACCGTGCACAGGTGTGATCACCCGTGTCGCTGTGGTGCCCTACCCGCCGTTGCTGGTTCCCGCGTTGACCGTGCGGGCCGACCCGGAAACCGTTCGCTTGCGGGGCGCCTGTCTGCGCGCCGTGTCCAGTCTGACTGACTCTGCCGCCGAATGGGTGGCCGTTGGCGTAGATCAATCAGGGCCGCAGGTGCTCGGACCGGACACGGCGGGCACTTTCGCGGGCTTCGGCGTCGACTTCCCGGTGACTCTCGGTGGCGCCGGCACCCCTGACCCGGAGCTGCCGCTACCTGCGTTGATCGCCGGACTACTGCGTGAGCAAGCAGGGGCGCTGGCGGTCACGACGCACCTGTTGGCGCCGGGCACGCCAGCCGGGGATTGCCAGCGGCTCGGCGCGGAGCTGGCTGCCGACGATGTCGGTCTCCTGGTGCTCGCCGATGGCACCAACCGCTCCGACGAGCACTCGCCGTACTCGCCGGACGAGCGGGCAAAGCCGGTCGACGAGCAGATCCGCAGCGCGCTGGCCGACGTCGACACGGCAGCGCTGCTCGCGCTGGAACCGGAACCGTGCGCGGAGCTCGGCGTCGCGGGCCGGGCCGCGCTCCAAGTCCTGCCCGGCGTCGTTGAGGCCACCGGCGGGACCTGGCGAGGCGAACTCCTGTACTCGGCCACCCCGTTCGGCGTCACCTATTACGTGGCGACCTGGACTCGCACAGCCTGAACAGGGTGTTTCCGCAGGGCTGCGTCCACACCCGTCTTGCGTGGCGGTGCCGATGCGTCTGGTCTGCGGGATTCCCGACTTGTGCATGACCAATACGCGGCTTCGGGCCTGTCCTCACCGAACCTGACAACCCGCAGCGGTGCGTTGCGAGGGTGGGCTGATCGGCAGCGCCGCTTCAAAAGCCCGCCCCACGGCGCCCCGGACGATCCTCCAATACAGCTTTTACCGCGCCCCAACGCACTCACGGCCCCTGGTCAGCAGAAATACCGGGCGGACCGCTGTGCTGCGCGCCCGGCACGCGCTTCTAAGGTCGAAGCGTGCAGTCCTTCCCGCATCTGGTGGCGATCGTCGGTCCCACCGCCACCGGCAAGTCAGACCTCGGCATCGAGCTCGCCTCAGCCTTCGACGGCGAGGTGATCAACGCCGACGCCATGCAGCTCTACCGAGGGATGGACATCGGCACGGCCAAGCTCTCCGCCGCGGAACGCCGCGGCATCCCGCACCACCTGCTGGACGTCCTCGACGTCACGGAAACCGCCTCCGTGGCGGCCTACCAGCAGCAGGCGCGCGACGCCGTCGAAGATGTCCTCGCCCGGGGCCGGACTCCGGTGCTGGTGGGCGGCTCCGGCCTCTACGTGCAGGCCGTCGTCGACGACCTGTCCTTCCCCGGCACCGACGCGCAGGTGCGGGACAAGTACGAGCGGGAGCTGGTGCGGGTCGGCCCGGCCGAGCTGCACCAGCGGCTGCAGGAGCTCGACCCGGCGGCCGCGGAAACCATCCTGGCCAGCAACGGTCGCCGCATCGTCCGGGCGCTGGAGGTCATCGAGATCACCGGGCGGCCGTTCTCGGCGAACCTGCCCAAGCCCGGACCACCCCGCTACGGAGCGGTGCTGATCGGGCTGGACCGGCCCGTCGAGGACCTCGACGACCGGGTGGACCGCCGGGTGACCCGGATGTTCGACGCCGGACTGGTCGACGAGGTCCGGAGGCTGGAGAAGGCCGGGCTCCGGCACGGCCGCACCGCCAGCCGCGCGCTGGGCTACCAGCAGGTGCTCGGCGAGCTCGACGCCGCGGGCGACATGGCCGCCGCCGCAGCCGAGACCGCGAAGCTCACCCGCCGGTTCGTCCGGCGGCAACGCTCGTGGTTCCGCCGAGACGCGCGGATCAACTGGTTCGACGCCGCCGACCCGAAGCTGGCATCCGACGTCCGCGCGCTGCTGGGCGAGTAGCGAACCAGCGCTGCTCCTCCGAGGCGACGCCCCGAACGCGGCTTTCCGCAGGCCGGCGTCGAGCCGCGCCGGACCAGCGACCCGGCGAACGTAGACTGGGCGCGTGCATTCCTCCCAAGGGCCCGAGTTCATCAAGGGCCACGGCACCCAGAACGACTTCGTCATCCTGCCCGACCCGGACGGCGCGCTGAAACTCACCGACGAGCGGGTGCAGGCGCTGTGCGACCGGCACCGCGGGCTGGGTGCAGACGGCGTGCTGCGGGTCATCCGCGCAGGGGCGCTGGAGGACGCCCCCGCCGACGTGCCGGCCGACGTGTGGTTCATGGACTACCGCAACGCCGACGGCTCGATCGCCGAGATGTGCGGCAACGGTGTGCGGGTTTTCGCCCGCTACCTGATCGACGCCGGGCTGGCCGCACCCGGCGAGCTGCCGGTTGGCACGCGCGCTGGCGTCCGGTGGGTCCGAACCCACGACGACGGCCAGGTCACGGTCGATATGGGCCCGGCAAAGGTCTTCGGCGAGTCCACCACGAGCGCCTCCGGGCACGCCTTCGCCGGAGTCGCCGTCGATGTCGGCAACCCGCACCTGGCCTGCGTGAGCGACGTGGACCTCGCCGAGCTGGACCTCAAGACCGCCCCGCCGCATGACCAACACCTTTTCCCGAACGGCGTGAACGTCGAGTTCGTCCGGCCGCTCGAAGGTGACCACGTGCAGATGCGCGTGCACGAGCGAGGCGTCGGCGAAACCCGTTCCTGCGGCACCGGCACGGTCGCCGCCACGGTCGCGGCGCTGCGTGCAGCCGGTGCGGAAACCGGACGCCGGGTCGTCCACATCCCGGGTGGCACCGTGGAGGTGGAGGTCACCGCGACCAGCTCCACCCTGACCGGCCCCGCCGTCCTGGTGGCCCGCGGAAACCTCGATCCCGCCTGGTGGCAGCAGCCGTAACCGCCGCTGGCACGCGTCACACCAGTGCAAACGGGTAATGCCAGGAGCGAGGCGTGAAAATCAGTCGCGGACCGTGGGACAATGGTCTCGATATGAAAAACTCTTTGACCTGGTCCGCCGAGCTCGACCGCGATGCGGTCGAAGCCGACGAATACGAACCCATCTTCACTGCGGAACCGTCCACGGGCGAGATGGAGCTCGCAGACCGTGCGTCGCTGCGGCGGATCGGCGGTCTGTCCACCGAGCTCGCGGACATCACCGAGGTCGAATACCGCCAACTCCGCCTCGAGCGCGTGGTGCTTGTCGGGGTCTGGACCGACGGCGACGCCGCGCACGCCGACGCGTCGTTGACGGAGCTCGCCCGGCTCGCCGAAACCGCCGGCTCCGAGGTGCTGGAAGGCATCATCCAGCGCCGCGACCGCCCGGACCCCGGCACCTACGTCGGCTCCGGCAAGGTCCGCGAGCTGCGTGACATCGTCGTCGCCACCGGGGCGGACACCGTCATCTGCGACGGCGAGCTCTCGCCCGGTCAGCTGCGGCAGCTGGAGGAGAAGCTCAAGGTCAAGGTGGTCGACCGGACCGCCCTGATCCTGGACATCTTCGCCCAGCACGCCCGGTCCAAGGAGGGCAAGGCGCAAGTCGAGCTCGCCCAGCTGCAGTACTTCCTGCCGCGCCTGCGCGGTTGGGGCGAGACGATGTCCCGGCAGGCCGGTGGCCGCGCCGGCGCCAACGGCGGCGTCGGTACCCGTGGTCCCGGTGAGACCAAGCTGGAGACCGACCGGCGGCGCATCCACAAGCGCATCAGCAGGCTCCGCAAGGACCTTTCCGCGATGCGCACGGTGCGCGGCACCAAGCGAGGTCGGCGGGAGGCCAACGCGGTTTCCAGCGTGGCCATCGCCGGCTACACCAACGCCGGGAAGTCCAGCCTGCTGAACGCGTTGACCGGGGCCGGAGTGCTGGTGGAGGACGCGCTGTTCGCCACCCTGGACCCGACCACGCGGCGGGCCAGCACGCCGGACGGCCGGAACTACACGTTGACCGACACGGTCGGCTTCGTCCGGCACCTGCCGCACCAGCTCGTGGAGGCGTTCCGCTCGACGCTGGAAGAGGTCAGCGGCGCGGACCTGCTGGTACACGTCGTGGATGGCTCCGAACCGTCGCCGCACGAACAGGTCGCTGCGGTGCGCGAAGTGCTGAACGAGATCGCCGAGGATCACACGACGGCGATGCCGCCGGAACTGCTGGTCGTCAACAAGATCGACTCGGCCGATGCGACCCGGATGGCCGAGCTTCGGCGGCTGCTGCCCGACGCTGTGTTCGTCTCCGCGCAAAGCGGCAAAGGCATCGAGGAGCTGCGCGAGGCCATCGCCGACCGGTTGCCCCGGCCCGACGTCTTCGTGGACGCGCTGGTGCCCTACACCCGTGGCGAACTCGTCGCGCGGGTGCACGCCGAAGGCGAAGTGGTCGACGAGGAACACACCCCGGACGGCACCCGGGTCCGCGCCAAGGTCCGGCCCGACCTGGCCAGCGCGCTCCAGCCGTTCGCGGGAACCGGGTGAGCACTGCCGGTGCGGGCGGTGCGGCTGCGGCCGCACTGCTGCTGTTGGTGGGCTCGGGTACGGCGCCCGAGGCTGCTGCGGAGCAGGTGCTCGCGCCGGTCGAGAAATGTCGCGTTGACGACAAGCGCCTCGCCGAGTTGTCCGGTCTCGCATCGGATGGCTCCGCCTGGTACGCCATCAGCGATGGCGGCAGCTCGCTGCGGGTGTTCGTGCTGGATCCGGCCGACTGCTCGGTCCGCGGAATCCGGACAGCGTCGAATGACCCCTACGACGTCGAGGACCTCGCGTTGGGGCGCGACGGATCGCTCTGGTTGGCCGACACCGGGGACAACCGTCGCCGCCGGGACGACATCGCGCTGCACGTGATGCCGCCAGGCGGCGGCGCGACGCTGTACCGCCTCGCCTACCCGGACGGGCCGCACGACGCGGAGGCCCTGCTGCTCGACCGGGCCGGCGTGCCGCACATCGTCACCAAGGAACCGCTCGGTTCGGCCGGTATCTACGGCCCGGCCGGACCATTGGCGGCGGATCGCACCGTGCCGTTGGAGCGGGTCGGTTCGATCTCGCTGCGTTCCACCCAGACACCGGGTGGCCCCTTTAACGGCTCGCTCGGCTCGGTTCTGGTGACGGGTGGGTCCGTTAGCCAGGACGGCACGGTGGTCGCGATCCGCACCTACACCGAGGCGTACGTGTACGACGCTCCGGACGGCGATCTGGTCGCGGCATTCCAGCGCGAACCGTTTCGCATCTCGTTGCCGAACGAGCAACAAGGCGAGGCGATCGCGTGGGAACCGGACGGCGCACTGCTGTCCGCGTCGGAAGGCAACCAGCCGGTCCGGCGCATTCCCGGGGTGGCGGCAGCAGCGCGAGCGACCGGGGCGCACACCGAAGGCGACGGCTCGGCTAAGCCGACGCTGGGCGGTGACGTTGACCAAGCGCAACTGGCGGACCGGACCGGTTCCGGGATGTCCGCCGGCCAAGCTCTGTTGCTCGCGGCCGCGGTGGCCGGACTGCTCATCTTCGTGACGCGTCGGCTGCGCCGCTGAGCGGCCGCGAGACTCGGGTAGGTCACCTGCTTGATGTGGATGTGTACCGGCCGGGAACCCAAAGCGAAGCGATGTCCGAAGTTCCGCTACCCGCATCGTGGCGCGAGCCAAGCCCCGCATACGCCAGGCCTACCGACTTGGGCAAGCGCGGCCAACTGCGTTCGTCAGACGCCACCAGCCGATGCTCCGCCGCCTGCGCGGGATGCACGAGTTGACATCCCGCTGCGAGGCGGCGGAGGCCCGGTTGTCGGAAGACCCGGCCGAGGTCGGCTGCCCGAAGGTCAGAGGCGCCGCAGCACCGCGACGACCTTGCCCAGGATTGCTGCGTCGTCGCCGAGGATCGGCTCGTAGGCCGTGTTGTGCGGCAACAGCCATACGTGGTCATCGGTTCGCTTGAAAGTCTTCACGGTCGCTTCGCCGTCGATCATCGCGGCAACGACGTCGCCGTTGTCCGCATCGGGCTGCTGGCGAACCGCCACCCAGTCACCGTCGGTGATGGCGAGGTCCACCATCGAGTCGCCGACCACCTTGAGCAGGAAGAGGGTGCCGTCGCCGACGATCTCCTTCGGCAGCGGGAAGACGTCCTCGATGGACTCCTCGGCCAGGATCGGGCCGCCGGCCGCGATCCGGCCCACCACCGGCACGTAGGCGGGCTTGGCCTGTCCGGCTAGCTCCGGCGAGTCCGGCTCGCCGCCGACGAGCACGCCGACGGTGCGTGGTCGGTGCGGATCCCGGCGCAGGTAGCCCTTCCGCTCCAGCACGCGGAGCTGGTAGGCCACCGACGATGTCGAGGTGAGCCCGACGGCATCGCCGATCTCGCGAACGCTGGGCGGATAGCCGTGCTCGCGCATCCACTTCCGAATGGCCTCCAGAACCTTGACCTGGCGGTCGCTGAGCTCGTCGGCCCCGCTGGCCTGGTCGGGCAGGTTGTGCACGTCGGCCGGGGAGTCGTCCTTGACGTCCTGTACGCGGCCCTTGATCGAGCCGGTCGCATTACTCGCCACCGCTGCCTCCTGTCCGTGTGAACTGCGGTGCTGATCGCGGGGGAGTTCGGTCCGCCCGATTTCCACAGTAGACGGGAGAAACCCAGAGATCAAACACCTGTTCGAGTTAATTTCAGGCCTCAAGTCTCGCCCTACGGTGTGCTCCTGGTACACAATCGCACGCAGGTTCGATCGAACATCTATTCGATCATGGTTTCCGGTGTGGGAGGCATCATGACCACGTACATCGATGCGACGAGACGAGCACGTCCTGCCGAGCGGGAGGTCGTCGAGCGGAGGCGAGTGGGCGATGCGGTCCTGGTGTCACGGCCGCGCGACGACGCCCAGCGTGTTCCCGGTCGTGTCATCTTCCGCGCGACCGGCGCATCCGCCGCGGGATCGGTCGCCGCTTGCGACCGGGCTCGCCGGCGGGGCGAGTGGCTCTGGCTGACCTCGGTGGCGATCTTCACTTTCCTCATTGTCATGCTGGTGGGGCTCTTCGGGCTCGGGGACGCGCCGGTGACGGGTGGTACCGCAGTCGTGGAAGTGCACGCCGGTGACACTTTGTGGCGGATCGCGGACCGGGTGGCGCCGGACCGCGACCCGCGCGCCGTGGTCGCGAAGATCATCGAGCTCAACGATTTGGATGCGGCCGCTGTGGAGGCCGGTCGGCTGCTGAGGGTTCCGGTCGGCAACTGATTCGCGCGACGGTGTTCGGCTGGGGATCGCCGGTGGATCGGCGGCGGGCGGCGCCGATCCTGGCCGGCCGGTGGTCGTCCGGCGGCTCGCGTCCGGTGGTTTCGGTGGCGACCTCGGTGTTTTCCGCCGGCTGGGCCGATCGGCGGCGACCGGTCAGGCCGAAGGGGCGTGCCGAGTTTGCTTCGCGGTAGGCCGAGGTTTAGAGTCGACCACAACATCTAGTAGTTACGTCCGTGTATTTAGTCCACAGGTTGGGCTTGTAGGGTGCTCACGCACGTACGGACGGTGAGTTGGGCGCTGGTTGCCGGAGGGCGACCGCGACCAAACTGGGGAAGGGGGGTGAGGGCCGGTGCGGTGCCCGTTCTGCCGCGGCGAGGACTCCCGGGTCGTCGATTCGCGCGAGGTCGAGGAAGGCCAGGCGATCCGGCGCAGGCGATCGTGCTCGACGTGCGGTCGGCGGTTCACGACCATCGAGGAGCTCGTGCTCTCGGTGGTCAAGCGTTCCGGCGTTACCGAGCCCTTCAGCCGCGAGAAGGTGGTGCGCGGCGTGCGCCGCGCCTGTCAGGGGCGCCCGGTGGAAGAGGACGCGCTGCAGCAACTCGCGCACCAGGTGGAGGACACGGTCCGGTCCCTCGGGGTTTCCGAGCTGCCCAGCCACGAGGTGGGGCTGGCCATCCTCGGGCCACTGCGGGAGTTGGACGAGGTCGCCTACCTGCGCTTCGCGAGCGTGTACCGGGCGTACTCCTCGGTGGAGGACTTCGAGAAGGAGATCACCGACCTCCGCGCGGCGCGGCGCGCCGCGCAGGCCGGTGCGGAGCAGAACGCGGAGAGCGGCCGTGAGTAAGCCGCGTCGGCGCACGCCCCGCCGCGGGGGCGGAAACGCAAGGCGTCAGCGGACGGCCCCCGGTGGGGCTTCGCTGAACATTGAGGCACGACCGAACCGGACGGGGAGACCGGACGGGGCCGACGAAGCACGACCAGCGAGCGATAAGGAAGAGGGTCAGGTCATGACAGAGACCGTCGGTAGCCCGGCCGGCGCATCGGGGGAGCCGGAAGCAGGTGCCCGCGAGGGCATCCGGGTGCAGCGCGTCTACACCACGGAGGGGGTGCATCCCTACGACGAGGTCAAGTGGGAGCGCCGCGATGTGGTGATGACCAACTGGCGGGACGGGTCGGTCAACTTCGAACAGCGCGGGGTGGAGTTCCCCGACTTCTGGTCGCTGAACGCCGTCAACATCGTCACCAGCAAGTACTTCCGCGGCGCGGTGGGCAGCGACACCCGTGAGAGCAGCCTCCGGCAGCTCATCGATCGCGTCGCGCTGACCTACGTCGCAGCGGGCGTCGAGCACGGCTACTTCGCGACCGATGCCGACGCCGAGATCTTCGAGCACGAGCTGACCTGGATGCTGCTGCACCAGGTGTTCAGCTTCAACTCGCCGGTGTGGTTCAACGTCGGCACCAGCTCCCGGCAGCAGGTGTCGGCCTGCTTCATCCTGTCGGTCGATGACACGATGGAGTCGATCCTCGACTGGTACAAGGAAGAGGGCCTGATCTTCAAGGGCGGTTCCGGGGCCGGGCTGAACCTGTCCCGCATCCGCTCCTCGCGAGAACTGCTGTCCTCCGGCGGCACCGCGTCCGGTCCGGTGTCGTTCATGCGTGGCGCCGACGCGTCCGCGGGCACCATCAAGTCCGGCGGTGCGACCCGCCGCGCGGCGAAGATGGTGGTGCTCGACGTCGACCACCCGGACATCGAGGAGTTCATCGACACCAAGGCGCGCGAGGAGCACAAGATCCGCGCGCTGCGCGACGCCGGCTTTGACATGGACCTCGGCGGTGCCGACTCCAACTCGGTGCAGTACCAGAACGCCAACAACTCCGTGCGCGTCTCCGACGAGTTCATGCGCGCGGTGGAGAGTAACGGCCGGTTCGGGCTGCGGGCCCGGATGACCGGCGATGTGCTGGACACGGTGCAGGCCCGCGACCTGTTCCGCAAGATGGCGAAGGCTGCCTGGGAGTGCGCCGACCCGGGCATCCAGTACGACGACACGATCAACGACTGGCATACCTCGCCGGAGACGGGCCGGATCACCGCGTCCAACCCGTGCTCGGAGTACATGCACCTGGACAACTCCAGCTGCAACCTGGCCTCGCTGAACCTGCTGAAGTTCCTGCGCGATGACCTGACCTTCAACGCCGAGGTGTTCGAGAAGGCCGTCGAGTTCGTCATCACCGCGATGGACATCTCGATCTGCTTCGCGGACTTCCCGACCGAGGCGATCGGCGACACCACCCGGAAGTTCCGGCAGCTGGGTATCGGCTACGCCAACCTGGGCGCGCTGCTGATGGCGACTGGCCACGCCTACGACTCCGACGGCGGCCGGGCGCTGGCGGCGGCGATCACCTCCCTGATGACCGGTACCGCCTACAAGCGGTCGGCGGAGTTGGCCGGCGTGGTCGGCCCGTACGACGGGTACGCCCGCAACGCCGAGGCCCACCGCCGCGTGATGCGCAAGCACGCGGCGGCTAACGACCTGGTCCGCACTTACCACCGCAACGACGCCTCCGTGCACAAGCTGGCGACGAAGGTGTGGCAGGAAGGCCTGGAGATCGGTGCCCGCAACGGCTGGCGCAACGCGCAGGCTTCGGTGCTGGCCCCGACCGGGACCATCGGTCTGATGATGGACTGCGACACGACCGGCATCGAGCCGGACCTGGCGCTGGTCAAGTTCAAGAAGCTGGTCGGCGGCGGCTCCATGCAGATCGTCAACCAGACGGTGCCGCGCGCGCTGCATGCGCTGGGCTACCAGGAAGAGCAGATCGAGGCGATCGTCGAATACATCGCCGAGAACGGCCACGTGGTCGACGCACCTGGCCTGCGGCACGAGCACTACGAGGTCTTCGACTGCGCGATGGGCGATCGCTCGATCGCGCCGATGGGCCATGTGCGGATGATGGCTGCGGTGCAGTCGTTCATCTCAGGCGCGATCTCCAAGACGGTGAACATGCCGGAGTCGGCGACCGTCGAAGAGGTCGAGCAGCTCTACTTCGAGGGCTGGAAGCTGGGTCTGAAGGCGCTGGCGATCTACCGCGACAACTGCAAGGTCGGCCAGCCGCTGTCGGCGGGCAGGGGCGACAAGGGCGAGTCGGAGAAGGCGGTCGAGAAGCAGATCGAGTACCGCCCGGTCCGCAAGCGCCTGCCGAAGAAGCGGCCGAGCCAGACGGTGTCCTTCACCGTCGGTGGCGCGGAGGGCTACCTACACGCCGGTTCGTACCCGGACGACGGGCTGGGCGAGATCTTTGTCAAGCTGGGCAAGCAGGGTTCGACGCTGGCCGGTGTCATGGACGCCTTCTCGATGTCGATCTCGGTGGGTCTGCAGTACGGGATCCCGCTGGAGTTCTACGTCTCGAAGTTCCAGAACCTGCGCTTCGAACCGGCCGGGATGACCGATGACCCGGATATCCGGATGGCGAGCAGCGTGCTGGACTACCTGTTCCGCCGACTCGCACTGGACTACCTGCCCTACGAGAAGCGTGCCCAGCTGGGCGTCTTCACCGTCGACGAGCGGGAGGCGCAGGTCAACGGCACCGATGTGGTGCCGGCCGAGCAGAGCTCGGATGTCGACCTGGACACGATGCGTTCCACTGTGGACTACTCGAAGAAGTTCGAGCAGCCGAAGGCAGAGGAGCAGCGCGTGGGCAGCTCGACCGAGCTGCTGGAACTGCGCCTCGGCAAGGCCGCGGACGCGCCGCTGTGCATGACCTGCGGCACCAAGATGCGCCCGTCGGGTTCCTGCTACCTGTGCGAGGGCTGCGGCTCCACCTCTGGCTGCAGCTGATTCTCAGCGGAATTGCATCCGATGCAGCATTGAGCATGGTTCGCGCAAGCGGATGACCTGCACGTCAGAGTGGGGGTCGGCCTTCGGGTCGGCTCCCACTCTGCGTCTGCTGCCTTGGGAAGATTCCAGTGTCGATTGGACAGCGGGAGAAAGCCTCGTTCGCCAGCCATTCCACGCAGATCGCGCGGACGAACACCAGCCACGCGTGCAGCGCTGCCGACGCGACCTCGCTACGCAGACCGTCGAGTTCGGACGAATTGAGGATGCGCTGCCGGAGCTGTCCCATTTCGTCGGAGATGATCGCCTGGATCACCGGGTCGCACGACGACGTCCTGTTCGCGGCCAGCACGGTCTGCCGGTTCACGAACGAAGTAATCGATGTGCGCGTCCAGGCCCGCCGACACCGTTGCGACCATCGGCTCGGGGGATCGATCTTCGCCACCTCCGGCAGTTCGCCGGCCACGCGCGGGAGGATCGCGGCGAACACGTCGCGAGTTGTGCGCCGATTTCGAGCAGCTCGTTGCGATGGTGGTCCGGTGGCAGTCGTCGACGTGCTCCAGGAAGCGCGTTTCTAACGTACCCAGCGGTTCAGCGAAGATGTCCGTACTGCCGGTTCAGGTCTTCGGCCGCGTCCGGGCTTTCTTCGCTGTCGGTGAAGGCGGATGCCCACGGCATGGCGCAGGGAGAATTGTGGTCGGGGTCCGGGCAGATGACGCGGGTGAGCTCGTTGCGGAGGGTGTCCATCTGCGGCCGGGGGGTGAGCACGCCGACCCGGATCTGGTGGATGTCGCGGGATCCGGGGTCGGCTTCGGGATGCCCGTACCGCCACTGCTGGGGGAGGTCCGCGTAGAACTCGGCGAGCGGCATGGGTGCCGAGTTCTCCTGCCCCGCAACGGAGAGCTGGTACGGCACTGCGCGGCTGTCCAGCAGTTGGGTCCATTCCCCGGTGAGCCGCGTGACGTCTTCCTCGGTCGCGTAGAAGCCGATTTGGATTTCGAAGAGGCGTTCAGGCGGCACGGGTTCTCCAGTTCGGGTGGCGGATGGAGCAGCGGACCAGACGGTAGTCCCCGGCAAGGCGTGACCGCTGGTCTTTTTGCGGTTCGGGCTCTCCGGCGGCGCATCCGGGCACGCAGGCGGTGCTGCGACAATGGCTGGCTGTCGGCGACCCGGGCGGATCGCCGACGAGCTCCGGCGCAGCGCCGGAGCTGAGTCTCGCGGAAACGGCATAGCGCAGCGCCGTGAGCGGAAATGGCGACCGTTGCCGCTCACTGCGTCGATGGGCGGCGGAGCTAGACTTCGCGGCGTGATGACACCCGTTCATGCTGCTGTGGTCGGTTAGTCAAGGACTCCGGCCCCACCGGTTGATCAATGCTGCCCGCGACCATTTCTCCGGTTCGCCGGGCCGTTCGCCGTTTGCTGGGGCGCAGATCGTCCACTTCCCACCTTGCGCAGGTCGGCCCGGCTGCAGGAGCGGAGCGGTTCATGAACTTTTCCGACGACAATGCTGCCTGCCCGCAGCAAAAAGGTGTGCTTCGGTGGCTCTCAGCGAACGGTTCCCGGCCGCCGGCTCGTATCGTCGACGCGGATGACCGGATGTCCGCGAACGAGGCGTACGAGCTCGTATCGCGTGGAACCGGTTTGCTGTGGCGCGGAGATTTCCACAACGCGCGCCAACTGCTCAGCGCGGTTTCGCGCCGTATCCGGCGGACAAGGACACACGGCCTGTCCGTCTCCGAGGCGTTCCACGCGCATCGGCGGGAGCAATCGCGTCGAGCCCGCACGCTGGCACTGGTCCTGGTCCGCCTCGACCCCGGTCATGTGCTGCCGCTTCGGCGCGCACCTGACGTTCGGTTGGCGTGCCACGAGGTCTACGGGCAGGCCAACGTCCCGTACGTGGTTCCGTTGCGGGAACTGTTCGGCGTGATCGGCGCGCACGAATGGCGCAAGAAGGGCATCTCGATCCCGGCTCTCGGCGCGCGCATCCACGCCCACTACGGGGTTTTCGCCCCAACTCGAGGTGAGTACGTGGATCTGATCGCCGAAACCCCGCTGCCGTCGGTGGAACTCGCCTTCGACATCGGCACCGGGACCGGTGTGCTGGCGGCCGTTCTCACCCGGCGCGGCGTTGCGCGCGTCGTGGCCACCGACAGTTCGGCACGAGCGATCCGATGCGCCGAGGAAAACGTCCGGAACCTGGGGCTCGCCGGGCGGATCGACCTGGTGCAGGCTGATCTCTTCCCGTCTGGGCGCGCGCAACTGGTCGTGTGCAACCCGCCGTGGCTTCCGGCGCAGCCCCACTCGCTGCTGGACCACGCCGTCTACGACCCGGACAGCCGGATGCTCCGGGATTTCCTCGCCGGATTGCCCGAGCACCTCCGACCGGGTGGGGAGGCTTGGCTGATCCTGTCGGATCTCGCGGAGCGCCTCGGGCTGCGCAGCCGAACCGAACTGCTGGCCGCGATCAGCGGGGCCGGGCTCCGCGTCGTCGGGCGGTCGGACGTTCGGCCCAGCCATCCGAGAGCCTCGGACCCCACCGACCCGTTGCACACCGCCCGCTCCGCCGAGGTCACGTCCCTGTGGCGGCTCGCGTCGATCGGGGATCGCGCCACCCGGACGTAGCCTCGGGGAAGAAGTCGGAGGAGGCGGTGTGGTCATGCGCAGAACCACAGCTGCCGTCGGCAGCGCGGTGTTCTTCGTCCTGGGGCCGGGAACCGTCACGGTTCTCGTCCCCAGGCCGCTAACGGGATGGCAGTGGCGCCAGCTGCCGTACTGGCTGCCCGTCCGCGTGCTGGGCGCGCTGCTGATCATCCTCGTGCGGTGCCGGGAAGAACCGGTGCTCGTCTGCCGGTTCGGAGCGGAGTACGAACGGTACCGCCGCGCGGTGCCAGCGTGGGTGCCGCGACTGCGGCCGTGGCACCCGCCGGGTGAATGATCGTCACACCGGGCGGCTCCATCTCGTCCCGTCGACGACAAGACCGCAGGGAGGGCGAACGAATGCAGAAGCCGATCTTGGTGACAGGCGGGACAGGCACGTTGGGCAAGGCCGTGCTGCGCAGGTTGCTCGACGCCGGGCACGACGTGCGCGTGCTGAGCCGGCGCCCGCGGCCAGCGGACGTTCCGCACGGGTGGGCGACCGGGGATCTGCGCACGGGCGAGGGCATCGCTGCGGCGACGTCCGATGTGGACGCGATCGTGCATTGCGCCACCACGCTGGGGCGAAAGGACGTGGCGGCTACCCAATGCCTGATCGACGCCGCCCGACGCAACGGCGATCCGCACCTGGTCTACATCTCGATCGTGGGTGTGGACCAGGTGCCGCTGTTCTACTACCGCGCCAAATTCGCCGCAGAGCAGCGCGTGGCGGACTCCGGGTTGCCGTGGACGATCCTCCGGACGACGCAGTTTCACGACCTGGTCGCCCGCATGACCTCGGTGCAGCGGAGGTCCCCGGTGATCGGGGCCCTCGCCGGGGTGGATTTCCAGCCCATCGACGTCCGCGACGTCGCGGACCGCCTGGCCGGACTCGCGGTCGGAGAGCCGGCCGGTCGGATCCCGGACATGGGTGGGCCGGAGATCCGTAGCCATCGAGATCTGGCTCGCGCCTGTCTTGATTCGACCGGACACCGCAGAGTTCTGCTGCCGGTCCGGCTACCGGGTGCGGCGTTCGCCGGCTTCCGCCGCGGCGGCCACCTGGCTCCGGACCAGGCGGTCGGCCGGATCACGTTTGACGAGTTCCTGGCCGAGCGGAAGGCGTGATGATGCGCGCCGCCCTGCGCTCAGGGTTGTTCTTCCTGACGTTCGTGCACGTCGCGGTGGGTTCCTGGACGCTGTTCTTCCCACGTTCGTTCTACGGCGGAATTCCGACGGTGGACGACTATCCGCCGTTCAACGTAGAGCACCGCCAGCATGGCAAGGTTCATGGCACCGTAATCGTCGAATAGGTGCTCGCCGCGGTCTTCCTGGAACGAACCTTGGTCTACGTCGCGTTGACGTCGAACCCTGTTTGGGCGGTTCCGCACCTGTTTTCCACGCCGCGCACCCGCCGCGCACAGCGGCGTCGATGCTGGTGACGGCGCTGATCGTGACCGCGGCGATCCCGTTGGTGCTGCTGTTGCTCACCCGCGGCGCTTTGCCAACAGGTGAGCGGCGACAGCCGTCGCCCCGGTGACTGCGAACACCGACGGCCAGGCACCGATCTTCTTGGCCAGCGGGTGCGAGCCGGTCAGCGCCGCAGCATAGGTGGCACCCAGCGCGAGGGCCGGGGCAACACCCGTCCGGCGGCGGCATGCCTCCATCGCGCCGAGCCCGGCACCCGCGGCCACCACTCCGCCCCAGTGCCGGTGCTTGGTCGCGCGGGCGACCGCGAAGCCGCCGATCAATCCGGCCGAGGCCAGCAGGCTGGACGGAATGGACATGCTCGCTCCTCGCGGGTTCGATGCCGAATACCTGCTCCGACTCTACTGCGCGACGAGCGGAGATTTCTCGCGTAAACCCGCCGAAGCGGTGATTGACTTCGCGTTCCGCGCTAAGAAAAGTGCTGGTGTCGATTTCCCTTCGGCTTCAGGAGACGTGCATGCGTCGCGTTCGGTTGGGTTTGCTGGCGGCGGTTTGCGTCCTACCTCTCACCGGGTTGCCGGCGATCGCCGAATCACCGCGGGGCCCGGTGTTCCAGGACGGCGAGGCACAACCGGTGTTCGACCCGGCGCAGGTGGTGCGCGAGGACCTGTTCGTGACCGCGCCGGTGGACAGCGACCGGGATGGCCAGGACGACCTGGTGCACGTCCAGGTGTTGCGACCGAAGGAGACCGAGCAGGGTCTGCGGGTGCCGGTCGTCTACCAGGCCAGCCCTTACTTCTCCGGCGGGAACGATGTCCCCAACCACAACGTCGACACCGAACTGTACGTCCCCGAGCGGCCGGGCAACCGGACCATCCGCACCGCCCAGGGCGACGAGCTTATTTCGGCGGCCGCCGAAATAAGCTGGGCGTACGAGGAATACCTGCTGGCCAGGGGATACGCGGTGGTGTACGGCGAATCGCTGGGCACCGGTCAGTCCACCGGCTGCCCGACCACCGGGGCCGAGAACGAGGCGATCGGCGCCAAGTCGGTGGTGGACTGGCTGAACTCCCGCGCGCCCGGCCACGACGCGTCCGGCGCGCCGGTCGACGCGGGCTGGGCGACCGGCAAGGTCGGCATGATTGGGGTGTCCTACAACGGCACCCTTTCCAACGCGGTGGCCAGCACGGGAGTCGAAGGACTTGAGGCGATCGTGCCGATCGGGGCGATCTCGAACTGGTACGACTATTACCGCTCCGACGGGGCGGTCGTGGCGCCCGGCGGCTACCAGGGCGAAGACGCCGACGTGCTGGCCAAGTACGTGCACACCCGAGCGGATCGCGAGCCGTGCCGAGCGGTGATCGACCAGCTCACCGCGGACCAGGACCGGATCACCGGCGACTTCAGCAGGTTCTGGGACGAGCGGAACTACCTCAACGACGTCGACAAGGTCCACACCGCGGTGCTTTCCGTGCACGGGCTCAACGACTGGAACGTCAAGACCAGGCAGGCCGCGCAGTGGTATGCAGCGCTGCGGGAACACGACGTGCCGCACAAGATCTGGTGGCACCAGTGGGGGCACACCGATCCTCTCCGGCTGCGGGAGCAGGAATGGCTTCGCACGCTGAACCGGTGGTTCACCCGGTACCTGTACGACGTGCCCAACGGCGTCGAGGGCGAGCCGAGGGCCACCTTGCAGCGAGAGGACGGCAACTGGACCGAGGAAGCCGAGTGGCCGGCGCCGGAGGCGCGTGCGGTGACGTTGCGGCCCACAGCAGGCGGTGCAGAGCGGGGCGGGCTCACCGAAGCGCGGGTTTCCGGCCGGGTGGTGGAGGCGCTTCGCGACGACGCGGGCCAGTTGGCGGACGACCTTGCGGCGGCGCCGAGTTCGCCGAACCGGCTCGCCTACTTCAGCGACCCGCTGGCGGCTCCGGCCCGGGTCAGCGGGGCGGTTCGGGCTCAGTTGGCGCTGACCTTCGACCGACCTGCCGCCAACGTGACGGCGCTGCTGGTGGACCAGGCGCCGGACGGCGCGGTCTCGGTGATCACCCGGGGGTGGGCGGACCCGCAGAACCGGCACGCGATCGATCGGACGTCGTCGATCGAACCCGGAAAGAACTACTCGATCGACGTGGCGATGCAGCCGGATGACTTCGTGTTCGCGCCGGGGCACCGGCTCGGGATCGTCGTGCTGTCCAGCGATCACGACTTCACGGTGCGCCCGAAGCCGGGAACCGGGCTGGAACTCGATCTGTCCCGCACGCGGATCCAGCTGCCGCTTGTCGGGTCCATCGGGTGAGGACCGCTCGGAAAGCGGCTTGCATTGCAGCCCGCTGCGGGAATGCCCGAGTCCTGCAGCGAGTGCGAGCCGAGTGCCGCAAGCATACGGTTGTTGCCTCTTGAGAGGCCGGAATACTCCAGGGCAATTGCGACGAGGATTCGCATTGAGTCATGGAAACTGAGCGTAAGCGTCGACAGAGTGACGCAAATGACCCGGCTGATCGTCACTCCATAGTGGATTTTGCGGCCGTGCTCGGCTGAGTTGTCCACAGCGGACTGATCTGTCAACAGATTCCGGAAAAGGCCTTTCGCCGGGCCGTTTCGGCGTCGATCGTTTGCGGCATGACAACGCGACTCAACACCACCATTTCGCTCACCGAACCCGCCGACCTGCTCGCCGCCGTGCCGCACATGCTCGGGTTCCACCCGACGCACTCGCTCGTCGTGCTCACCCTGCACGATCTTGCGGCCACGCCGACATTCGGCGTCACGTTGCGCACCGACCTGCCCTGCCCGATGCGGGTCTGCGCCTTCGGTGAGCAACTTGTTGCCGGCCCGCTGGGCCGGCAACAAGCCGAAGCCATCATCCTGGTCGTCGTCGGCGAGAAACCGAACGTCGCTGCCTGCGGCGACGCCTGCGCCGGCCGCTGCCGAGATTCCTCCACCGCGGACGGTGGAGATACCGGACCACCGCACGTCGACCTGATCGAAGTGGTCTCCGACGCGTTCCACCGCGCCGGGGTCGTGACCGCCCACGCTTTGTGGGTGCCGGAGATCCGAGCCGGTGCCGAGTGGGCGTGCTACGCGGACCCGGACTGCTCCGGCGTGGTCGCCGACCCGAAGGGCTCGACGGTCGCTGCGGCAATGGCCGCGGCGGGGGCGGTGACCTTCGGCAGTCGGGAGGAGCTGCGGGCGCTCGTCGCACCCGAGTCGGCCGAGACCGTGTCGCGCTGGTCGGCGAAGCTCGACCTGCTGACCGAGGAACGCGATGACGGCTACGACCCGGGAAAGGTAGCCCGCGACCTGCGGGCCGTGTTCGCCGCCATTCAACGCGTCGGCACCGGCGCCGCGTTGACCGAGGACGACCTTCTGCGCGTACTGCTCGCGGTGTCCGACACCAGGGTGCGCGACATTGCCCTGGGCACCGCCTTGGGCGATACGGCCAGGGCAGCCGAAGAACTCTGGCTGACCCTGGTCCGCAAGGCTCCCGACCCGGAAATGCCCGAGGTCGCCGCGCTGCTGGCGTTCTCCGCTTACCTGCGGGGCGAAGGGGCGCTGGCCGGTGCCGCGCTGGAGCGGATCGAGCGCGCCCGCCCCGACCACCGGCTCGGGCTCCTGCTCCAACAAGCCATCGAAGCCGGCATCTCACCGGCCGACCTTGCGGTCATCGCCCGCGATGCCGCCGAAGACGCCCGGATCATGCTCGAAGAGGACGGAGCCTGGTGATGAATCACGACGAGACGAGCGAGAACGAAATGCCTTGGCGGCGTTCAGGATTCCTGGCGCAGCCGGGTGAACTCCCAAGCGTCCCGAACGATCACTTCGAGGTCGGCGCGCTGCGGAGTCCAGCCCAGTTCCTCCCGCGCGCGCAGGCTCGACGCCACCAGCGTCGCCGGGTCACCGGCCCGGCGCGGCGCCACCTTCGCCGGGATCGGGTGGCCGGTCACCTTGCGGCAGGTGTCGATCACCTGCTTGACCGAGAATCCCGTGCCGTTGCCGAGGTTGTAGATCCGGTGCTGGCCCGGGGCAGCGCTTTCCAGCGCCAGCAGGTGGGCGTCGGCGAGGTCGGTGACGTGGATGTAGTCGCGGATGCAGGTGCCGTCGGTGGTGGGCCAGTCCTCGCCGAAGATCTGCACCTGCGCCCGTTGGCCGAGGGCGACTTGCAGAACGATCGGGATCAGGTGCGTCTCGACCGTGTGCCGCTCGCCGAATGCCCCGTGTGCGCCGGCGACGTTGAAGTACCGCAGGCTGACCGCGCCGATGCCGTGGGCGTCGGCGTACGAGGTGATCGCGTGGTCGATCGCCAGCTTCGTCGCGCCGTAGGTGTTCGTCGGGCGGGTCGCGGTGTCCTCCGTGATCGGTGCGACCTCCGGCTCGCCGTAGGTCGCGGCGGTGGAGGAGAACACGAGCCGCGGCGTGCCGTGCTCGCGCATCGCGTCCAGCAGCCGCAGCGAGGTGACCACGTTGCCCTGCCAGTACTTCTGCGGATCCTGCATGGATTCGCCGACCAGCGACTTGGCCGCGAAGTGCAGCACACCGTCGAACGGCTCCGTGAGCAGCTCGCTCGCCGCCGTCGCGATGTCGGCCTCGACGAACTTGCAGCCGACCGGGACGGCGTCGGCGTGCCCGGTGGACAGGTCGTCGACCACGACGACCTCGTGGCCGACTTCCACCAGGCGTGCTGCGCACACGCTTCCGACGTAGCCTGCACCGCCTGTGACGAGGAGCTTCACCTGCGAACTGCCTTCCGTGGGAGATCTTCTTCGGGGGTCGTCAACCGCCCGTCGGCAGCGGGTGCCCGGTGTTCGGTGACCCGGTGGTCACCGATCCCGCCCCGCACCCGCGGAGGGTACCGCTGTGAAGGAACGAGGTGCCGCGAGGTGCCGACGGTCGAATGCGTTCCGGATGGCGCCCTCGATTCCGGGCCGGTCGTCGACCGGCACGAGGGCGATCGCGGAGCCCCCGAAGCCGCCGCCGATCATCCGGGCGCCCAGTGCGCCGGCTGCCAGCGCGCTGTCCACCGCGAGGTCCAGTTCGGGGCTGGAAACCCGGTAGTCGTCGCGGAGGCTGGCGTGCGAAGCGTTCAGCAACGGGCCAATCTCGGCGTACCGCCCGGCGCGGAGTTCGTCCACAGTGGTCAGCACACGGTCGTTCTCGGTGACCACGTGCCGCAAAAGTGGCCGGAGTTCTTCCGGAAGCTTCGGCAGGGTCGCCGCGAGATCGCCGATGGCCACGTCGCGAAGTGCTTTGAGCTCCAGCAGCTCCGCCGCGCGCTCGCAGCCCTGCCGCCGCTGTCCGTAACCGGACTCGCCGTGCGAGTGCTTCACGCGGGTGTCGATCACCAAAAGCTCCAGTCCCACACCGCGGGGGTCGAACGGGATCTGCTCGGAGTCGCCGGACCGGACGTCGAAGAACAGCGCGTGCTCCGCGGTGCAGGCCAGCGACGCGGTCTGGTCGAGCAAGCCGGTCGGCGCCCCGGCGAAGTCGTTCTCCGCCCGCTGTACCAGGCGCGCGATGTCGCTCAGGCTCGGCGCGTTTGGCTCGCCCGGCGCTTGGTGCGCGGTGTCGAGCAGTGCCAGCGCCACCGCGCATTCCAGGGCGTGGGAGGACGACAGGCCGGCGCCGGTCGGCACTTCGCCGACGACGACCAGTTCGGCGCCTTCGAGCGGGAACCCGGCATCGCGCAGGGCCCACGCGACACCGGCCGGGTAGGCGACCCAACCGGTTGGATTGCCGGGCCGCAGCTCGTCGATAGCTACGGCGGATGCGCGGTGCAGCCGGCCGTCGCTGCCGAGGGTGGCGACGGACAGGAGCCGGTCGGGACGGGGACGGACCGCGACGGCCGTGCGATGCGGCAGGGCGAAGGGGAGCACGAACCCGTCGTTGTAGTCGGTGTGTTCCCCAATCAGGTTCACCCGGCCAGGGGCGGACCAGACCGCGCTCGGCGCGCCGCCGTGCTCGTCGGCGAACAACGCCGCCGCGCGGTCCGCCGGGTTCACTTGGCGCGCACCATGACCGCGTGCGCGATGCTGACCGGCAGCTCGGTGCTGCCGTTCTCGCCGCGGACCTCGATAGGCTTGTTCGGCCCGACCACGGACAAGATCTCGACCTCGTTGCCCGGCACGACGCCGACTTCCTTCAACTCGGTCATCAGGTCGGGGTCGAGCTGGACGTGCTCAGCGATGCGGCGGATGACGGCGCGCCCCCCGCCGTTGCGGGCAATCTCGTCGACCCGTTGCAGGTCGCCGTCGGCCGGCGCCTGGATCTGGTCGACGCCGAGCTCGTCGAGACCCGGGATCGGGTTGCCGTAGGGCGAGGTCGTGGGACCACCGAGCAGCTTGACGAGCTTGCGCTCGACGGCTTCGCTCATAACGTGCTCCCAGCGGCACGCTTCATTGTGGACGTGCTCCCATTCGAGGCCGATCACGTCGACGAGAAGCCGTTCGGCGAGGCGGTGCTTGCGCATCACGCTGATCGCGCGGGCGCGACCGGCCTTGGTGAGCTCGAGGTGCCGGTCCTCGGCGACGGTCAGTAACCCGTCGCGTTCCATGCGGGCGACCGTCTGGCTCACCGTGGGGCCGCTCTGCTCCAACCGTTCGGCGATTCGGGCCCGGAGCGGAACCACGCCCTCTTCTTCGAGGTCGTAGATGGTGCGGAGGTACATCTCAGTGGTATCGATGAGATCGTTCACGTCGGCTCCCCATTCAGTCCCAACCACGATGCTAGTCGCACCGGGCGACAACGGTCAGTGGTCGGGGAGTTGACTTCCAGGATTTCCGACAGACCTCGTCGCCGGGCTACGAAAGGGCCGTCATGCATCCTTTGATCAGTACCGATGATCTCATGGTCGAGTTGCACCGGGAGTCGCCCCCGACCCTCCTTGATGTCCGGTGGTCGCTGCAGGGGCCGCCGGGGCGGGAGTCCTACGACGCGGGCCATCTGCCGGGTGCGGTTTTCGTCGATCTGGACACCGAACTGGCCGCCGAACCGGGTCCGGCGGGCCGTCATCCGCTGCCCGATCCGGGCGACCTGGAGACGGCGTTGCGCCGGGCAGGTGTCGACGGCGACCGGCCGGTGGTCGTCTACGACGCGGACAACGGTTCGGTTGCGGCCCGTGCTTGGTGGCTGCTGCGCTGGGCCGGGCACGAGTCGGTGGCGGTGCTCGACGGCGGCTACGCGGCCTGGGGGGAGGAGGGGCGGACCACCACCACGGACGTGCCGCACCCCGCAGAGGGCAGTTTCCGAGTCCGTCCGGGCTCGATGCCGGTGGTGGACGCGGACGCTGCGGCCCGGCTCGCCCAGGAGGGCACCCTGCTGGATGCTCGCGCGCCGGAACGCTACCGGGGCGACGTCGAGCCGGTTGATCCGCGCGCCGGTCACATCCCGGGCGCGCGGAACGCGCCGTTCGCCGCGCACACGGGGCAGTCCGGTCGGTGGCGTTCACCGGAGGAGCTGGCGAAGCATTTCGCGGACCTCGGGGTCGATACCGAGGGTCTGGTCGGGGCGTACTGCGGGTCGGGCGTGACTGCCTGCTCGGTCCTGCTCGCGCTGGAACACGCGGGCGTTTCCGATCCCGGGCGACCGGCAGTGCTGTACGCGGGTTCGTGGTCGAACTGGTCCGCGGATCCGGCCAGACCGGCCGCGACCGGATCGGAGGCCGGATGAAAGATCAAACCGCCTGGACGGGCGGGTGATCCGGGCCGCTGTGTTCGGCAACACAGTGCAGGTAGCGTCCGGGGCATGGGTTCTCAGTGCGCGGTCGTGTGGGACGAGTCCGTGCTCGGCTACGACCTGGGTGGACACCACCCGCTGCATCCGATCCGGCTGGAGCTGACCATGCGGTTGGCCCGTTCGCTCGGGGTCCTCGAAGGCGTCGAGATGATCAAGCCGGAGCCGGCCACCGATGCCGACCTGGAGCGGGTGCACACCGCCGAGTACATGGCGGCGGTGCGCTCCGCGCCGCTCGCGGGTTGGGAGGTCGGCCACGGCCTGGGCACCGACGACAACCCGATCTTCGACCGGATGCACGAGGCGTCCGCGTTGATCGCGGGTGCCTCGATCCGGGCGGCCGAGCAGATCGTGTTGGGCAAGGCCGACCGGGCGGTCAACATCGCGGGTGGGCTGCACCACGCGATGGCTGATCGCGCGGCGGGATTCTGCGTCTACAACGACTGCTCGGTGGCCATCGCGTGGATGCTGGAACAGGGTGTGGAACGCATCGCCTACCTCGACATCGACGTGCACCACGGGGACGGGGTGCAGGCGGCGTTCTACGACGACTCGCGGGTCATGACCATCTCGTTGCACCAGCACCCGCTGACGCTGTGGCCCGGCACCGGGTTCTCCACAGAGGTGGGCTCCGGCGCGGCCGACGGCACTGCCGTCAACATCCCGCTGCCGCCGGGGACGGGGGACGCCGACTGGCGGCGCGCCTTCCATGCGGTGGTGCCGTCGGTGCTCGAGGCGTTCCGGCCGCAGGTGCTGGTGACGCAGTGCGGTGCGGACGCGCACCGGGAGGATCCGCTGGCGGACCTGTCGATGACCGTCGATGGGCAGCGCGCGACCTATCAGAACCTGCGGGAGCTCGCGGACAGCTGCGCGGGCGGCAAGTGGCTGGCGCTCGGAGGTGGCGGCTACTCGCTGTTCCGGGTGGTGCCTCGGGCTTGGACGCACCTGTTGGCGACGTTGTTGAACCGGGACGTCGACCCGGCGACGACCATCCCGGAGGACTGGATCGCGCATGCGGTGCGGCTGGCGGACAACGTGCCGCTGCCGACTTCGATGACCGATGGGGCCGACCCGGCCTTCCAGCCGTGGTCGGGGGTCACCGCGTCCGCAGTGGACACCTCGATTCGCGACACGCGGCACGCGGTGTTTCCGTTGCATGGTCTGGATCCGGCCGACAGCCGGGACTGAGGAGTCCGAAGTGGACGGAGCAGTGCGGCGGCAGGAGGAAATCCGCCAGGAGCAGGACTACCCACGGCGGTGGGAGGCGGACGTGGTGCTGTCCGACGGCGGCACCGTGCACCTGCGGCCGATCGTCGAAGCCGATGCCGACAAGCTGGTGGCCTTCCACGGGCGGCTGAGCGACCGGACGAGGTACTACCGCTACTTCGGTCCCTACCCGCGGATGCCTCAGCGCGACGTGGAGCGCTTCACCCGCGTCGACTACGTCGACCGCGTGGCCCTGGTGGCGCTGCTCGGCGACGACATCGTGGCGGTGGGCCGCTACGACCGGCTCGGTGAGCACCAGTCCGCCGAGGTCGCGTTCGTGGTGCAGGACCAGCACCAGGGGCGCGGCCTGGGATCGATCTTGCTGGAGCACCTGGCCGCCGCAGCGCGCGAACGCGGGCTGCGGCGTTTCGTGGCCGAGGTGCTCGCCGAGAACTCGACCATGGTTCGGGTGTTCCGCGACGCCGGGTATCAGGTGAGCCGGGCCATGCAAGAGGGCGTGGTGCACCTGGAGTTCGACATCGACCCCACCGAGGAGTCGGTGGCTGTGGCCCGCGCCCGCGAGCAGGCCGCCGAGGCGCGCAGCGTGCACAACCTGCTGCGGCCCCGGTCGGTGGCGGTGATCGGTGCGTCCACCGATCACGCCAAGATCGGCCACGCGGTGCTGACCAACCTGCTCACCGCCGACTTCACCGGCCCGGTCTACCCGGTCAACCCGGAGCACCGCTCGGTGCGAGGGGTGCGCGCCTACGCCTCGGTGCTCGACATCCCCGACGAGGTCGATCTGGCGGTGGTGGCGATCCCGGCCGCCAGCGTGACCGGAGTGCTCGATGACTGCCTGGCCAAGGGCGTGAAAACCCTGGTCATCGTCAGCTCCGGGTTCAGCGAGACCGGCCCGGACGGTCGCGAGGTGGAACGCGAGATGGTGCAGGCGGCCCGCGTGCACGGTATGCGGGTGGTCGGTCCCAACGCACTGGGCGTGGTCAACACCGATCCGGAGTTCAGGTTGAACGCGAGCCTGGCGCCGCAGCTGCCCGGCCGCGGCCGCACCGGCTTCTTCTGCCAGTCCGGTGCGCTCGGGGTGGCGATCCTGGCCACCGCCACCGAGCGGGGGCTGGGGCTGTCGACGTTCGTCTCGGCGGGCAACCGCGCCGACGTGTCCGGCAACGACCTGCTGCAGTACTGGCAGACCGACCCGGCCACCGACGTCGTGCTGCTCTACCTGGAGTCCTTCGGCAACCCGCGCAAGTTCGGCCGGTTGGCGCGGCGGCTGACCCGCAGCAAACCGGTCGTGGTGGTGAAATCGGGCCGCAACGCGGTGCGCCTCGGCCTGGCGGCCACCTCGGTGCAGATCGATGAGGCCAGCGTGCAGGCGTTGTTCGAGCAGTCCGGTGTGATCCGAGTGGAGTCGGTTGCCCAGATGTTCGACGCCGCGCTGCTGCTGGCGCACCAGCCGCTGCCGCAGGGCGACCGGGTCGCGATCGTGGGCAACTCGTCGGCGCTGGGCATGATCGCCGCCGACGTGGCGCAGGCGCAGCAGCTGACGCTGGCCTGCGATCCGGTCGACGTGGGTGCGTCGGCGGGGCCGGAGGAATTCGCCGCCGCGGTGCGCGACGTCGCCTTGCGTTCGGATGTCGACGCGTTGGTGACGGTGTTCGCCCCGCCGGTCGCGGTTCCCGGCACCGCGTACGCCCGCGCCTTGCGCGAGGCGTTGCAGGAGGCCGGCGTCGCGCGTTCGAAGCCGGTGGTGACCACGTTCCTGGCAGCCGAAGGCGTACCGGACGAGCTCGTCGTTCCCGGCCCGGACGGCACGACCGGCAAGGGATCGGTGCCGTCCTACCCGAGCCCGGAGCGGTCGGTGTTGGCGCTCGCGCGGGTGACCCGGTACGCGAAATGGCGCGCCGCGCCGCAAGGCCACTTCGTGCGAGCACCGGAGATCGACGAGGACCGGGCGCGGTCGCTGGTCGATGGCTGGCTGGCCGCGGGAGTCACCGCGCTCAGCGACGACGAGGCAGTGCAGCTGCTCGGCTGCTACGGCATCCACGTTGTGTCGTTCCGGCTGGTCAGCGGGGTTGAAGCAGCCGCCGCGGCAGCCGAGGAGCTGGGTTATCCGGTGGCGCTGAAGTCGGCGAGCGACCAACTTCGGCACCGCAACGACCTGGTCGGCGTCCGCCTCGATCTAAGCAACGCCCACGCCGTGCGGGCGGCGTACGCCGACATCCAGCAAGTCTCGGGGCTAGACGAGGTTTACGTGCAGCGGATGGCACCGCGCGGGATCTCGTGCGTCATCGATCTGACGGACGACCCATCCTTCGGGACGCTGGTCTCGTTCGGGCTTTCCGGGGTGGCCAGCGAATTGCTCGGCGACAAGGCGTACCGCGCCCTCCCGCTGTCCGATGTGGACGTGTCCGCGCTGGTGCGCGCGCCGCGTACCGCACCGCTGCTCGCCGGGTACCGGGGCACCGAGCCGGCGGATCTCGCCGCTCTGGAGGACTTGGTCCTGCGGGTGGCGACGTTGGCCGAGGACTTGCCGGAGGTGCGCGACCTGGCGTTGCAGCCGGTGCTCGCCTCGCCGACGGGTGCGGTGGTCGCCGGTGCCAGGGTGGGTCTCGGGGCGTCGCCCGCGGCGTTGGACGCCGGGCCGCGTCGGCTTCGCTGACCACTCGACGAAGCCACGCGCTGTCCGAAACTGGCCGGTTCCATTAAGCTGGCGGCGTGGATCAGGACACCACCAAGGACAACGTTCAGAACGGTTCGGGTGACCGGGCCTCCTATGTGCTCGGGCACGTTTCGGCTGGTACTCACCGGATCACGGTGCGTGCCGTCCGGCAGGAAGATCCCGGTAGCCCGTTGGTGGTCCTGCTCCCCGCGATGGGAGTGCCGGCTCGGTACTACCGGCCTTTCATCGCCGATCTCCACCGGCAGGGCCTGGCGGTGGTGCTCTTCGACCTGCGAGGTCAGGGCGAGAGCAGGCCTCGGGCCGCCCGTGGCGTGCGGTTCGGCTACCAGAGCCTGATCGACGACGTGGACGCCGTGCTCGACCTCGTGGAGTCGGCCCTCCCGGAGGCACCGAGGTTCCTGCTCGGGCACAGCCTCGGTGGCCAAATCGCGTTGCTGCACACTGCGCGCCATCCCAACCGGGTACACGGGGTGGCGCTGGTGGCCTCCGGTTCGGTGTGGTTCCGGAGCTTTCCCGGGGTGCACAAGTTCCGCACGCTGTTCGTGACGCAGGCGGTGGCGACGGTGTCGGCGCTGCTCGGCTACTGGCCCGGCGAGCGGTTCGGCTTCGGTGGCCGTCAGGCGACGGACCTGATGCACGACTGGGCCCGGCAGGCCCGCACCGGCCGCTACCGGCTGAACGGTTCGACGACTGACTACGAGGCGGCGCTGCGGGAGCTGCGCCAACCGCTGCTGACCGTCAGCGTCGCAGGCGACGGGCTCGCACCGCAGTCCTCGGTGGACCACCTGGCCGCGAAGGCCCGGCGAGCACGACGCACCGCCAAGCACTACACCCGGTCCGCATCCGGTGCGGAGAACCTCGGCCACTTCGAATGGGTGCGCAACGGCGGCGAACTGTCCCGCTGGATCTCGGACTGGATCGCCAGCGCTCACGATTCCTCGGTCCACGCCTGACGCGCTGCTCCCGACCGCGCTTAAAAGCTCCACATGGGGGCCAATTCTGCCGAGTTGGTCCTGGGAGTTCTTCCATCGAGCCCCGACGATGGACCGCATGGCAAAGGAAACGACTGCGAAACCGCACGAGCGGTGTCGATCAATGAGGCGGCTGCGGCCCTGCCCGGCTCTTCCAACGGCACGAGCTGGCGGCCGTCAACGATGCGGTGGTCCGCCTCGCGCAGCTCGCGGGCGAGTGCCCCTGGACCCCGTGGACTACCACGGCGAGGACGAGTTCTTCCTGTGCTGGGACGGCACGTTACGCATCGAACTGAACGGGCGGGAATCCGTCGTGCTCAACGCAGGCGGCATCTTCGTGGCGCCGCGGGGCTTGATGCAGCGCCCGGTGTGCGACGGAACCGCCCACGCCTCCTGACCGAGCGCCCCGAGACCAAGCAGTACGGAAACTGCCGTCCAGAACGCCTTGGCGAGCAGTGGCGCGCCAAGGCAGTTCAGGCAGTATCAGCAGACGGAGTCGGTGGGCTTGGGGACGCCGAGCCCGAACAGCGGCCGCAACTTCAGGCCGATCCAGGTGCCGACCAGAGCCAGCAGACCCCAGGCCCAGCCGTGCAACGAGAACGAGGCGATTCCTGAGAAGTAGGCGCCGATGTTGCAGCCGTAGGCCAAGCGCGCGCCGTAACCCATCAGCAAACCACCGATCACGGCCGCCAGCACCACCTTCGCGGGCAGGCGCTTGGCGAGCACGAAGGCGCCGGACGCAGCCGATGCCATGAGTGCGCCGACGATGATCCCGAAGTTCAGCACGGAGGTGGAGTCGGCCAGCACCGGGCCGGCCAGGGACGCCGCCCGTTCCCCTTGCCAGCACGGCCAACTCGCCACGTCCGCACCCAGGGCCCGCAAGGCCTTCGAACCCCACAGCACGAACGCCGAGGTGATGCCCCACGGGCTGCCGCGGGTCAGCAGCACGGCGGCGTTGAGTACTGCGAGCAGCAACGCTCCGACCCACAGGGGCCACGAACCCCGCAGCACGCGCCACAGCCCGCGAGATTTCGGCGGTCGCCCGGCCGGAGGCGCGTTGTGCCGCCGTGCCCAACGCGTTGCGACGAAACCGATCGCGCCCAGGACGGCGAGTTGCACCACCAGCGCGCCGAAGTAGCCGAGACCGGTGTCCTCCGCGAGGGAGAACGAACCGAGGGTGATCGCATCGGACGTCCACATTGGAAGGTGCAAGGCGCCGAGCACCGAACCGCAGATGAAGAAGAAGAGCGTGACCACGAGCAGGGTGTTACCGCCACCGACCGCGAACAGCGTGCCCGATGCGCAAGCGCCCCCCAGCTGCATCCCGATGCCGAACAGAACCGCGTCGACGACGAGCCCGAGCCCGATCGGTGAGACGTTCCCCTCCGGCTCGGCGCCGAAGAACGTCACGCCGCCGGCCAGGATCGGAGCGAACAGGATCGACGTCGCGCCGAGCATCAGCAGGTGTGCCCGCACACCAGACGTCTGTCCAACTGAGACGAGTTGTCGCCAGGCGGAGGTGAAACCGAAGCGGGAGTGGAACAACGTCAGCCCGAGCGCGAGGCCCAGCCCCGCCAGCAATGCGGATTTCCCGCCGACCTCCGCAGCCGCAGCGACCACAAGCGCCACTGCCGCGATCGTCCCGACGGTCAGCGGAACCCACTGCGGCTCGTCCTGCGGCGCTTCTGGTGGTGCGGCAGCCGATGTGGCAGATGTGGCGGTGGTGGACATTCCTCACTCCCGGGGTAAGAAGGGATCCTGACGACGAAACCACGTGCCGGGAACCGATCACCAATGGTTCCGAAATGTGGGAAAGATGTGGATTCAATCCGGTGCCGATTCCGCGCAACCGCTCGCTCCGGTGCTTCCGTCCTTAGGGCATGAGACGCCTACACACCGCAGTGGGCGCAGGGGCTCTGCTCCTAGCGTTGGCAGCCTGCGCCCAACAGCCAGCCAATGAAGTGGGTTTCGGCGGTCAGCCCCCGGCTCCGCCCGGACCGGTGCAGCCGAAGCCGGAACAGGAGCGCGCGCCGGTCGCTGAGACGGCGGTCGACGTTTCGTCGCTGCCCAAGGGATATCCGAAGAAGGTATGGACACAGGACGATGGCACGGTCATCGTGGCGACCGGCCAGGAAGGCGGCTGCAGCAAGGTGCACGCCGAACTGGCCGAGCAGACCGCAGACCACGTGAAGGTGGTGCTGGTCGAGGAAACCCCGGAACCGCCGGGAATCTGCACTATGGATCTGCGCTACCCGCCGGTGGCGGTGCAGCTTGATGCGCCGCTGGACGCGCGAAAGGTCGTGCTGGAACAACGAGATGTCAAGGTTCCCCGCTGATCGGTGACCACGCGGTACCTGCCCATCGCGCCGATCGGTTGAGCTGAAACCGGTACTCCCGCAGGAGGTGGGGCTCCTGCGGGAGTACCGGCGTTGTCAGCGGCCGAAGGAGATCTGCAGGGTCGGCTTGGTGGAGTTGGCGAAGAAGTCGTTGCCCTTGTCGTCGACCACGACGAACGCGGGGAAGTCTTCGACCTCGATGCGCCACACCGCTTCCATACCGAGTTCGGGGTACTCCAGCACCTCGACCTTGCGGATGCAGTCCTGGGCCAGGCGCGCGGCGGGGCCGCCGATGGAACCGAGGTAGAAGCCACCGTGGGTGTGGCAGGACTCGGTCACCTTCGCCGACCGGTTGCCCTTGGCGAGCATGACCAGCGAGCCGCCCGCGGCCTGGAACTGCTCGACGTAGGCGTCCATGCGACCGGCGGTGGTGGGGCCGAACGAGCCGGAGGCGTAGCCCTCCGGAGTCTTGGCCGGGCCCGCGTAGTACACCGGGTGGTCGCGCAGGTAGTCGGGCATCGGCTCGCCGGCTTCCAGCCGCTCGGCGATCTTGGCGTGCGCGATGTCGCGCGCCACCACCAGCGGGCCGGTCAGCGACACCCGGGTCTTGACCGGCAGCTTGGACAGCTCCGCGCGGATCTCCGCCATCGGCTGGTTCAGGTCGATCTTGACGACCTCGTCGGAGAGCTGCTCGTCGACCACGTCCGGTAGGTAGCGGGCCGGGTCGCGTTCGAGCTGCTCCAGGAACACGCCCTCCGGGGTGATCTTGGCCTTGGCCTGGCGGTCCGCCGAGCAGGACACCGCGACACCAACCGGCAGTGAGGCGCCGTGCCGTGGCAGGCGGATCACCCGCACGTCGTGGCAGAAGTATTTGCCGCCGAACTGCGCGCCGATGCCGAACTGCCGGGTCATCTCCAGCACCTGCTGCTCCATCTCGACGTCGCGCAGGGCGTGCCCGGACGCCGAGCCCTCCTGCGGAAGTTCGTCGAGGTAGCGGGCGGAGGCGAGCTTGGCGACCTTGAGGTTGAACTCGGCGGACATGCCGCCGACGACGATCGCCAGGTGGTACGGCGGGCAGGCCGCGGTACCCAGCGAGCGCAGCTTCTCCTCCAGGAACCGGCCGAGCCGCGCCGGGTTCAGCAGCGCCTTGGTCTCCTGGTAAAGGAAGGTCTTGTTCGCGCTGCCGCCGCCCTTGGCCATGAACAGGAACTCGTAGGCGGGGTCGGTGCCGGGCTTGTTGTACAGCTCGATCTGCGCGGGCAGGTTGCTGCCGGTGTTGCGCTCGTCCCAGAAGTTCAGCGGCGCCATCTGGGAGTACCTCAGGTTGAGGTCCTGGTAGGCGTCGAAGACGCCCCGGGCCAGCGCCTCTTCGTCGCGGCCGCCGGTAAGGACGGTTTCGGTGCGCTTGCCGATGACGATGGCGGTGCCGGTGTCCTGGCACATCGGCAGCACGCCCCCAGCGGACACGCACGCGTTGCGCAGCAGGTCGGTGGCCACGAACCGGTCGTTGGGGCTGGCCTCCGGGTCCTCGACGATCGCGCGCAGCTGCGCCAGATGGGATGGGCGCAGCAGGTGCTGGATGTCCTTGATCGCCTCGGTTGCCAGGGCGGTGAGCGTGGTCGGCTCGACTTCGAGGAATCGTCGCCCGGCCGCCTCGACGACTCGGATCCCGTCCGTGGTTACCAGGCGGTAGTCGGTGTTATCGGGGCCGAGGGGGAGCACCTCGGTGAAATCGAACGTGGTGGTCACGTCGCGGCTCCTTTGCGCGCGTTCGGGTTACGCGATAACCAATAAAACCGCGCGGTCGATCTGCGCGTCCACGGGGGTGGCCCAGGTGTGACGGAGCGCCCGCCGAACGAGGCCCTGGCAGCGCGGCGGCGCACCTGCGAGGCTGTCCCGAGCATCGTCGCCGCACTCGGACGCGGTACCTGAGCAACGGAGGTTGCCTTGTCGACGACAGATCCCCTCGACGCGCTGGTAAACCTGCGTGACCTGGGCGGGCAGCCCACCGGCGACGGTGTGGCGACCCAGGCGGGCGTGGTGTACCGCAGCGACGCTCCGCACGCCGGCGACCGGGATCCGGTGGACTTGTCGCCGTGGCCGCCGAAGGTCGTGGTGGACCTCCGCGATTCGGTGGAGACGGGTGACGAGGAACACCCGCTGGCGGCGGTGGCCACGGTGCACAGCGTGCCGTTGCTGGAGGAGGCACGGAACGGGGATGTGGAACTCGACGAAGCCGCCCACGAGCTGACGGCGCTGTACCAGTCGATCGTCCAGGGCGCGCCGAAGAAGCTGGTCGAGGTGTTTCGCATCGTCCTGGACGCCGACGGTCCGGTGCTGATTCACTGCGCGGCGGGCAAAGACCGCACGGGGGTGGTCTCGGCGATGTTGCTGAGCGCGGTGGGGGTTCGCCGCGATGCGATCGTGGCTGACTACGTGCGCACCGACCGGAACATGCTCCGAGTTCTGCAACGCTTGGACGCGGTGCCGGCCTTGCCGCCGGGGGTGGACGAGGAGATGGTCCGCGAGCTCCTGTCGACGCCGACGGAGGCGATCGAGAGCGTCCTGAACACCTTCGCCGAACACGAAGGCGGAGCGAGGGGCTGGCTCCGAGCCCACGGGGCCTCGAACGAAGAACTGGACCGCTGGCAGACCAAGTTCACCGACTGACGGCTCCGAGACCAGCGACTTCAACCAGCGTTGTGGCAGGGGGACGAAAAGGTCGGGAGGCCGGACCCGCCCGAATGACGAGTCCGCCCTCCCGGGGTAAGCGGCGGAATCCGCAAAAGACCAAGAAAACCGACCGGAAAAGGGGGTGAAGAACGATGTTCCCGCCCCAACCCGACAAGGTCAAAGAGCCATCCGGGTGTACCAGTTCCCCGAACCAACAACACCAACGAGAAGAAGTGCCGAGACACCCGCCAAAACCGACAAGGAGCCAGGCCCCAAGTCCGGACCGCCGAACCCGAATCCACCGAGCCACGAAGGTTCCGGAAATCTGAAGCTCCGGCCCCCTGACCCTCGAAGGTTCGGAACTAGGGCTGCTCGGTGAGCAGACCGGAAACGCTCACGGACGTTAGGAGCCGTTCCGAGGCGACCACCGCACCGTAGGGGTCTGCGCGGGGTTGGCCCCCGCAAAATCATCCTGACCGCGCCGTGGTCCGCGCTTTGTGCGGACACACGGCGCCCCAAAACGCGTGGTCAGCTCGCGTACGCGCGCAACCGGTCGGCGCGGTCGCCCTGGCGCAGCTTGGCCATGACTTCCCGCTCGATCTGCCGGACCCGCTCGCGGGACAGCCCGAACGCCTTGCCGATCTGGTCCAGGGTGCGCGGCTGGCCGTCGTCGAGGCCGTAGCGCATCCGGATCACCGCCTGCTCGCGCTCTTCCAGCGTGGCCAGCACGCGGCGGAGGTCGTCCTGCAGGAACCCGGAGATCACCGCGTTCTCGGCATCGGCGGATTCGGAGTCCTCGATGAAGTCGCCGAGCGGCGCGTCCTCCTCGGCCCCGACCGGCATGTCCAGGCTGACCGGGTCACGTGAGTGGTCCATCAGGTCGAGGATCTTCTCCACCGGGATGCCGGCTTCTGCGGAGAGCTCTTCGTCCGTGGCTTCGCGGCCGAGCTTCTGGTGCAGGTCGCGCTTGATCCGGGCCAGCTTGTTGACCTGCTCGACCAGGTGGACGGGCAACCGGATGGTGCGGCTCTGGTCGGCCATGCCGCGGGTGATGGCCTGCCGGATCCACCAGGTCGCGTACGTGGAGAACTTGTAACCCTTGGTGTAGTCGAACTTCTCCACCGCGCGGATGAGGCCGAGGTTGCCCTCCTGGATGAGGTCCAGACCGCGGCCGGTGTAGCGCTTGGCCAGGCTCACGACCAGGCGGAGGTTCGCCTCCATGAGGTGGTTCTTCGCCCGGCGGCCGTCGCGGACCACGGCGCCGAGGTCGGAGCGCCGCTCAGGGGAGAGGTTCTTGCTGGTCTCGAGCAGGTGCTTGGCGAAGACCCCGGCCTCGATCCGCTTGGCGAGGTCGACCTCTTCCTGTGCGGTGAGCAGCGCGGTGCGCCCGATGCCGTTGAGGTAGACGCGCACCAGGTCGGCCGATGGGCCCTGGGTGTCCAGGTCTTCGGCGACGGCGACGTCTGGCTTGGTGGTCTGCGGGACGGTCATGAGCTCCCTCCCTGACGGGCTGGCTTGGCGGGCGCGAATCACACCTGCGCGCCGTTGCGCGGTGTGGAAGACGCGTACGCTCGGTTGTACGAGCCCCGCGTCGACGTCTTCTCCGGTGCTGCCGATCGGTGCGTTGGTCACCTGTCGGCATGGCCGTCGAAGCTGCGTTACCTGGAAAACGACCGGCGTGCCGAATTCGTTCCCGAAGTTGTCGTTGGTGAGACGTCATGGCGGTCACATCCGTTGCGCCGCCAGCCTGAGGATTTGCTGAGAGCTCTCGTTACGTTTAGGCCTCAACCAAAAGGGTGAACGGCCCGTCGTTCGCGCTCTCCACCGACATCATCGCGCCGAACACCCCGGTGGCGACCTTCGCGCCCCGCTCGCGCAGCTCGGCCACGACCGCCGTTACCAGCGGTTCCGCCTGTTCGGGCCGGGCCGCCTCGGTCCAGGACGGGCGGCGGCCCTTCTTGGTCGAGCCGTAGAGCGTGAACTGGCTGACGACGAGCAGCGGTGCCCCGGTCGTGGCGCAGGACTCCTCGTCGCGCAGCGCCCGGATCTCGTGCAGTTTACGGGCCATTTTTACGACTTCCTGATGCCCGTCGGAATGCGTCACGCCCAGTAGCACCAACAGCCCGGGTTCTTCGATCTTGCCGACCACGACGCCGTCGACAGTTACCGAGGCGCGAGTGACCCGGGTGACGATTGCTCTCATTGTTCACCGCCCGCCCATTCCGCCGGCAGCAGCATTCCGTGCCGGACGAGTTCGCGCACCATCGGGATCGCGGCCCGGGTCAGTTCCTCGGAGTCTTCGCCGTAGCCGATCGCGAGCAGTTCTAGGAGTTCGCCGAGTGGCAGCGCCCCTCGGCACCCGGCGAGCAGCCGCACGCCCAGCTCGTCGATCTCGTGCTGCCAGCCCGGCCCGTCGGTGCGGTGCAGCCGGTGCACCAGCGGGTGCCAGCCTTCGTCACCTGGTTCGGAGACGGCTTCCAGCACGGTGCTGTCCGCGGTGACCAGGCGGGCGGTCAGCAGCGCCTCGGCGGAGTCGTGCGCGCGCAGCCAGTCGACCCGGCGCAGCCACTGGTCCGATTCCGGGCCTAGCGGATCGTCGAAGGCGTGCCGGAGGTCCTCGCACACGACCTCGCCACGCGCGTCGGTGCGGCGGAGGGTGACGAACCCGAAGCCGATCCCGATCACCTCGTTCACCTCGAACCAGTCCAGCCACTCGGCGGCTTTCTGCAGGCCTTGCGGCGAGCGCAGGTCGTATCCGGCGTCGCGCAGCCAGGTGCCCACATAGAGGGCGGGGTCGGCGACGTCGCGCTGCACGAACCAGGCGTCCACGCCGGCGCCCGGCGGCAGCCAGCGGGATACCCGGTCCTGCCAGTCCTCGCCGTCCCGGTGCAGCCAGGAGGCCAGCAGCTGGCCGGTGCCGCTCTCGGCGAGGAAGCCGGGGAGTTGGCGCACGACGAGCGCGCTCGCATCGTCACCGGCCAGCCCCGAGTCGCGGTAGGTGAAGTCGGTGCGCGGCGGGCCGACCACGAACGGTGGGTTGCACACGACCTGGTCGAACTTGCGGCCCCGCACCGGGTCGAACCACTCGCCTTCGGAGAGTTCGGCGTCGATGCGATTGAGCCGGAACGTCGCCTCGGCCAGCGCCAACGCCCGCTTGGACACGTCTGTCGCGGTGATCCGCTGTGCGTGCGTGCTCGCGTGCAGGGCCTGCACACCACAACCCGTGCCGAGGTCGAGCACGGAGCCCACCGGCCGCCGAGAGGTCGCCCGGACCAGGCTCAGCGACGCGTGCCCAACGCCGAGCACGTGGTCGGCCTCCACAGGACGCCCGCCGCGCAGGTCCGAGTCCAGGTCCGAGACCACCCACCACGACTCGTCGTTGACGCCGTGCGGACGGACGTCGAGCCCTGCGCGCAGCCCGTCGCCGTCGTCGACGAGCAGCCCGGCGGCCGTTGCCTCGGAAAGCGGCAGCGGAGCCAGCGCGGCTTCAACGGCGGCCGGCGACTCGGCCTGGCCGAGCAGGAACAACCGCACGAGGGTGCCGAGCGCGCCAGCGTCGGTGGTCGCGCGCAGCGCGGGAACGGGCTCGCCGCGGCCCAGCGCGGCATGCGCCTCGGGACCGAGGAGTTCCACGACGCCGTCGGCGTCGTACCCGGCGGACTGGAAGGCGTCGCGAAGTCGATCGATGCGGTCAGGGGAGAGGTCTGGAATCACGCCCCGATCCTCACACGACCACCCGTTCGTGCGGCTGGGAGCACCCGCCCCGCGGAGCTCGGGAAATTCGATCGCGCCCGTCTCCTCTTCTGCGCGACCATGACTGGATGAGACCTGCGGTCGGCGCCGCGCTCGTGCGGTGCGGTGAATGCGGTGGCCATGAGTACAGCGGCGCACCCGATTGCGGCCGGTGCCGGGCGCTGGTCGACGACATCGTCGAGGACGAGTGGCGGCGCTTCCGCGCCGACTGGGGGGACGAATCGGAGACCGAGGTCGCCGGACTGGTGGTGGCCGAGCCCGACCGGCACGACTGGCGGGTGGTGGACGCCGCGCTCGACCGGATCACCTGCGATGAGTGTGGACAACGGCTCAGCAGCGGGCCGGTGGACTGCGCCGCGTGCAACCTGGCCCACGGTTTTCGGTACGCCGCCATCGAGACCGACCGGCCAGGTGTTCAGCCGCTCAACGAGCACGCGGTCCGCGTGAACGTGTCGGTCGTCCGCCGGCCGCAGGTGACGTCGGCGAAGGAACTGCTGGCCCGGCGCCTGATGCTCCCGGTGGTGCTGGTCGGCTTCCTACCGACGACAGCGGAGGCCCAGCGGATGAGCGCGCTGATCAAGGGAGGAGCCGCGCCGGGTCGGGTAGTCGAACTGATCGACGGCTGGCTCGGAACGCAGGGCCCGGGAAAGCCAGCCTCCGACGCCACCCGCGCACCACTGGGGTAGACCAGCCAGCCCCGGTCTCGTGCTTTACGGACCCCGTTCCAGACTCAGGGGCGGCGACCGGAGCTGCTGCGAGTGCATCTCGCCGCCCAGCGACTTCGCGTAGAACCCGGCCAATGCATCCGCGTCGTGGCAGTCGATCGCGAGAACCACTCGACGGGCGCGGCGGCACGACGTTGGCTCAGACGCAGCGACGAAGTGTAGGCAGTCAACACACGTCCTGACGGTGTTTTCGAGTGCGTGCGACGATGTGCCCATGCCGAAAACGCTGCACCTCACCGGCGATGCCGAAGCGGACAAGCTCCTGTCCGATGACTCGTTCGCCCTGCTGGTCGGGATGATGCTTGATCAGCAGATCGCCATGGAAATCGCGTTCGCGGGGCCGAAGAAGATCGCCGACCGGATGGGCGGGTTCAGCGTCGCCAAGATCGCGGAGTCCGACCTCGACGACTTCGTCGAGCTGTGCGTGCAGAAGCCCGCGATCCACCGCTACGGCGGGTCGATGGGGCGGCGGGTGCACGCATTGGCTCAGTACATCCTCGAGAACTACGACGGCCGCACCGACGCCATCTGGACCGAGGGCGATCCGGACGGTAGGGAGGTCCTGAAGCGGCTCAAGGCGCTGCCCGGGTTCGGCGACCAGAAGGCGCGGATCTTCCTCGCCCTGCTGGGCAAGCAGCGCGGCGTCGAGCCGACCGGGTGGCGCGAGGCAGCCGGTGCCTACGGTGACGCGGACGCCCGCCGCTCGATCGCCGACGTCGTCGACGATCAGTCTCTCGCAGAGGTGCGCGCCTGGAAGAAGGAGCAGAAGGCCGCGGCCAAGGCAGCCAAGGGCTAGGCGTCGATGGACGAGCGCAGGTTGGTGCGGATCTCGAAGTACTTGGCCAAGCACCTGCGGCACCAGCCCGAGCGGATCGGGCTCGAGCTGGACGAGCACGGCTGGGTGGCTGTCGACGTGCTGCTCGCGGCGGCCGCCTCGCACAGGTTCCCGATCTCGCGTGCGGAGCTGGTACAGGTCGTCGATGCCAACGACAAGCAGCGGTACGCCATCGAGGGCGACCGGATCAGGGCCAGCCAGGGACATTCGGTCGCGGTGGACCTCGACCTACCGGTGACCGAACCACCTGCGCTGCTGTTCCACGGCACGATCTCGCGCAACCTGGCGGGCATCCGCACCGAGGGGTTGCGGCCGATGAACCGGCATCACGTCCACCTCTCGGTCGATCGCGAGACCGCGAAGCATGTCGGCGCGCGGCGGGGGCGGCCGGTTGTGTTGACCGTGGACGCCGCCGGGATGCACGCGAGCGGGCACGAGTTCCGGGTCAGTGCGAACGGCGTCTGGCTGGTGGATCACGTCCTGCCCGAGTTCATCCGCTATCCGGACTGACACGGCGGCGGCACTACGGGCGGTAACCGGATAACGCCCGGCAACGTCAACGCGGAACCCATGACAGGGCCAGTGACCGCACCGGCCCTTCGCACTGGGGGATCGCCTATGACTCGCTACGCCGTCGTCGCCGCATTGCCGGGCCTGATGTTCGCGATAGGCGCCTGCAGCACCGCACCGCCGAAGTTGCTACCGCCGCCCGTCGCGCCGTTGGTGAGCCCGTTGCCGAGGAAGATGTCGTCTTTGGTGCCGCTCCCGTCGCCGGTAGCCGACCGCAGGCCGAACCCGGTCGGCCTCACTTGCGAGCCAGATGCCGCGCCGCGATTCGACGACCCGGACAACCCGAACGCCATCACGAACAAGGCCTGCGGCTATGTCAGCGGGAACGGCAATGCGCGCTCGAGCGATCCGTGGATCGACGACCAACTGCAGGCCACGCGGGGCGAGCCGGCGTTCGGGGCGGATCCCTGCGCCGGGCTGACCTACGAGCAGTGCCACGGCATCCAGGACCCGCCGGTGGGTTCCACGCCGGCGGAGCTGGCCAGCCCGCCCGCCACGTTGACCACGACACCGACGGCACCGACGGGGACCAGCGTCCCCACCAGCTCGCCGCCCGCGGAGACGACTTCGGGATCGCCGACCGACTCCAGGTCGCCTACAACGACTGGATCGCCCACGACGTCCGATGCGCCGACCACCTCTGGTTCAGGGCCCACCACGACAGGTCGTCCAACCACTGGCTGAACGCCGGATTCGCCCGGGATCAGGCCGCCGCGGCGGCGCCGGGGCTCTGGTAACGGTCGACGTACTCCTGGCCGGAAAGCTCGGCGATGGCGTACATGATCTCGTCGGTGATCGAGCGCAGCACCGGCAATGAACCCTCCATTCCGGCATAGCGGGCGAAATCCAGCGGGTCGCCGAAGCGGACGGTCACCGGGTGCAGCCGGGGCAGCTTCTTGCCCCGCGGCTGGAGTTTGTCCGTTCCGGTCAACGCGACGGGCACCACCGGAGCGCCGGTGCTCAGCGTTAGCCGTGCCACGCCGGTCCGCCCCCGGTACAGCCGCCCGTCGGGCGAGCGGGTGCCCTCCGGGTGGATGCCGAACGCGCCGCCGTCGCGGAGCACCTGCTCCGCAGCTTCGAGGGCCTCCTTCGCCGCGCGGCCGCGCCCGCGCTCCACCGGGATCGCGCCGAGTGAGCCGAACAGCCACTTGGTCAGCGAGCCCTTGAAGCCGGTGCCCTCGAAGTACTCGGCCTTGGCCAGGAACGCCACCGGGCGCGGCAGCACCAGCGGCACGATGAAGCTGTCGAGCACGGCGAGGTGGTTCGGGGCCAGGATCACCGGTCCAGTCGTGGGCACCTTGTCGGCGTCGATCACGGTCGGCCGGTAGATCGTCCGTGTCACCGCACCCACGACCCGCTTGCTCACCGCGTACAGCATTCGTCCTCCCGCGCCGTTGATCCCGATCGAATCTAACCCGGCGAGGTTTCGGCGTTGCGTCCTACCGGTCAACCTCTGGGGCAGGCCGATCGCTGGCGTGGCGGTGATCGCGAACCCGGGGTATCGGCGGAGGCGATCGGGTGGGAGCATGAAACGCGGAGGTAGCGTCGTGAACAGCTCACATCGTGACGACACCCCGGTGCTGATCACCGAGGCACAGCCGTCCTACGACGATCAGCAGGCGAAGCGTCGCCGCAGGTACGCGATTATGATGGCCAGCCGCATCCCGTGTCTGGTCATCGCCGCAGTGGTGTTCCAGTTGTGGCAGTTGTGGTGGTTGTCACTGATCATCCTGGCGATTTCCATCCCGTTGCCGTGGATGGCGGTGCTCATCGCCAACGACCGCCCGGCGAAGAAGCGCGAGCACGTGAACCGGTTCCGCCGCTCGCGGCACTCGATCGAATCCCGCAGCCACCAGGTCATCGACGGCGCCTGAGAGCCGCGCCCGGCCGGTCGGCGACATGCAGCGGTGCCGTGCGGCATCATTGGGGGCATGAGCACGATGACGATGCCGGAGACCGATACCCGGACCGAGACCACTGATCAGACCAGTGACGACCGGCCGGAGATGTTCCACTACGTGCAGAAGGACAAGATCGCCGAGAGTGCGGTCATGGGCACGATGGTGGTCGCGCTGTGCGGAGAGGTCTTCCCCGTCACGAAGTCGCCGAAGCCGGGCTCGCCGGTCTGCCCGGACTGCAAGGAGATCTTCGAGTCCCTGCCTCCGGGCGGCAAGGACTGAACCAAGGACCATCGCGCGGCGGCGCTCAGCCGCCGTGCGGTTCGGCCTGCTTGTCGTTCGGTTGCTTCGGCAGCGGGACGCCGTTCCGCGGCGGCTCCGCGGTAGGTTTCGGCTTCTCGTCGCCCTCTTCGGCCTGGCCGTTGCGCCACGCGCGGTAGCCCTCTTCGGTGTGCATCCGCTGCGCGAGTCGCTTCATCTCCAGGCGCCGCCACCGCCGGCGCTCCCGGCGGGTCATCTTCGCCGGCCACATCTCCTGGATCGCGTTGTTGAACTGCGCGCCCATGATGATCGCCAGCCCGATGAAGAACGCGAACAGCAGGAACGCGATCGGGGTGGCCAGCGCGCCGTAGGTGTAGCCGGTGCTGGTCACCCACGTGATGTAGAGCCGCAGACCAATGCTGGCGCACAGGAAGATCGCCATCGCCAGCAGCGCGCCGGGCAGGCCGCGGTGCCACGGCAGCTTCCGCGGTAGCGCCACCTTGTACAGCGTCGCGAGCGCGACCACGAGGCCGACGGCGGTCGCCGGGTAGTAGAACGCCTGGACCAGCCAGGCTATGTCGTCCTGGAGGTCCTGCGGGAAGATCGTCGGCAGCCAGTCCGGGCCCAGCGCGACCACCGGCAGCCCGACCACCGCGACGACCAGGCACACCAGGTACAGCAGCAGCGCGAAGATCCGCTGCCACACGCTGTTGCGCACCAGGTACTGGTCGTAGGCGAGGGTGATCGAGTCGACCAGCGACGCCAGCGCCGAAGAACCCGCCCACAGCGAGATCACGAAGCCGACCGAGACTATCTCGCTGCGACCCTTGGTCAGGATGTCGGCGACCGTGGGGCCGATGATCTGGTCCACCACGTTCGCCGTGAAGACGCTGCGGGAGAAGGCGAGGATCTTGTCGTGCACGGCGTCGACGATCGTGGGACCGAACCAGTCGCCGACGAAGCCGAGGCTGCCCAGCAGCCCGAGCAGCAGTGGTGGCATGGACAGCGTCTGCCAGAACGCGGCGGCCGCCGATTCCGAGAAGATGTTGTCCCACCACGCCTTGTCGAGCGTGCGCATGACCAGACGCAGTGGCCCACGCCGCACCGGGACTTCCCGTGGCGCGACGGTCGCACTGCGTCCCCGGTGGTCTTGTGGACTCGGCTGACGCATGGCACCCATAAGGATGCTTCATCGGCTGCGGCTGCGGGCGTCGGCCCGCCAAAACCACCGGGACCACGGAGTGTTGTGCAGGTCTCCTCCGGCCAATCCCGTATTGCCCGGACTCGAAAGGTAAGCTGCACGACGGCCCGCTTCGAGTTGATCGACGCCCATCGCGCGTGCGGGCGGCCGCGGGGCTGTGCAGTGGCGCGCCCTCGCCATTCAGCAGGGGAGACAGAAGGAAGGAGCGGCGAGCCGGCGTGTCCGAAGCGCAACTCGACTATTCCGTTCGATCCGTGCTCAGCGACCCCTCACAGGCTCCTTCCCGGCCACTGCGCGCCTGGCAGCGGCGAGCCCTCACCAAGTACCTGTCGAGCAAGCCGCAGGACTTCCTGGCGGTCGCGACGCCGGGCGCGGGCAAGACGACTTTCGGGCTGCGGGTCGCCGCGGAGCTCCTGGCCGACCGCACGGTCGAAGCGGTGACCGTGGTGGCTCCCACCGAGCACCTCAAGCACCAGTGGGCGTTGGCCGCTGGCGGCGCGGGCATCCCGCTGGACTCCAACTTCCGCAACAGCGACGGCATCACCTCCAGCGACTACCGCGGCGTCGTGGTGACCTACGCGCAGGTCGCGGCGCATTCGACGCTGCACCGGGTGCGCACCGAACGTCGCAAGACGCTGGTGATCCTCGATGAGGTGCACCACGCGGGCGACGCGAAGTCCTGGGGCGATGCGATCCGGGAGGCGTTCACCCCGGCCGTGCGGCGCCTGTCGTTGACCGGTACCCCGTTCCGCAGCGACGACTCGCCCATCCCGTTCATCGGCTACGAACCCGACGCCGACGGCTCGCTGCGCAGCCGCCCGGACCACTCCTACGGCTACTCCGACGCCCTCAACGACGGCGTCGTCCGGCCGGTGCTGTTCCTGGCGTACTCCGGCGAGGCCCGGTGGCGCACCAACGCAGGCGACGAGTTCAGCGCCCGCCTGGGCGAGCCGCTGACCGCCGAGCAGACCGCGCGGGCCTGGCGGACCGCCCTGGACCCGGCGGGGGAGTGGATCCCGACGGTGCTGCAGGCTGCCGACACCCGGTTGACGCAGCTGCGCAAGGGCGGCATCCCGGACGCCGGTGGCCTGGTGATCGCCACTGACCACGTCACGGCCAAGGCCTACGCGAAGACCCTGCACAGGCTTACCGGGCACGACCCGGTGGTGGTGCTCTCCGACGACCCGCAGGCGTCCGGGCGCATTGCCGGGTTCGCCGAGTCCGAGGACCGCTGGATGGTCGCGGTCCGCATGGTCAGCGAAGGCGTTGACGTGCCGCGGCTGGCGGTCGGCGTCTACGCCACGAGCGCCTCGACGCCGCTGTACTTCGCGCAGGCAGTGGGCCGGTTCGTGCGGTCCCGGCGGCCGGGCGAGACGGCGAGCATCTTCCTGCCGAGCGTCCCCGTGCTGCTTGAGCTGGCCAGCCAGCTGGAAGCGCAGCGGGACCACGTGCTCGGCAAGCCGCACCGGGAGAAGGACGGCTGGGACGACGAGCTGCTGGCCGCGGCCAACAGCAAGCGCGACGAGCCCGGCGAGGACGAGAAGGCGTTCACCTCGCTGGGCGCCGAGGCCGAGCTGGACCAGGTGATCTACGACGGGTCGTCGTTCGGCACGGCCGCGTTCAGCACCAGCGAGGAGGAGCAGGACTACCTCGGGCTGCCCGGCCTGCTGGAACCCGACCAGGTGCGTGCGCTGCTGCGGCAGCGCCAAGAGCAGCAGTTGGAGGACGTCGGCAAGCGCGAGGCGGTGGCGAAGGCGGCGAAGGCCGCTGAGCAGGCCGAGCAGCGCGTGCGGCCGCAGACCGTGCAGGAGCGGTTGCAGAAGCTCCGCAAGGAGCTGAACACGCTCGTGTCGCTGCACCACCACCGTACCCGGAAGCCGCACGGCAAGATCTACAACGAGCTGCAGAAGACCTGCGGCGGACCACCCACCGCGATGGCCACGGTCGAACAGCTCGAAGAGCGCATCGCCACCCTGCGTTCCTGGTGACCGCTCGGGCAGTGGACCCGAATGGTGCAGCGGTGATCTGTTCGGTCACCGACTTTGGTCTCATAGGGTCGGGGCATGGCTTTTGACGTGGAGAAGATCCGGGCGCAGTATCCGGCGTTGGCGGACGGTCGGGCGTGGCTGGACGGCGCTGCGGGCACCCAGGTCCCGCAGCCGGTGATCGACGCGGTCAGCGACGCTTACCGGGTCGGGATGTCCAACGTGGGCGGCCCGTACGAGTCCAGCCGCCGCGCCGGCGGGATCGTCGCGGAGGCGCGGGCGTCAGTCGCCGACCTGGTGGGTGCCTCGGACCCCGCGTGCGTGGTATTCGGCCCGAGCATGACCGCCCTGACTTACCGGTTCGCCGCCGTGCTGGCCGCCGCTTGGCGGCCCGGCGACGAGATCGTGGTGACGCAGCTGGACCACGACGCCAACGTGCGCCCCTGGGTACAGCACGCGCAGCGGGCGGGTGCGGCCGTGCGGATGGCGGAGCTGGACCCCGCGACGGGCGAGCTGCCCGCCGACCACGTCACCAGCCTCATCGGCGAGCGCACCAAACTGGTCGCCGTCACGGCGGCCTCGAATGTGCTGGGCACCATGCCTGACCTGCAAGCGATCACCGACCGGGCCCGGCAGGTCGGCGCCCTGTCCTACGTCGACGGGGTCCAGCACTGCCCGCACGCCCATGTGCGCCTGGCCGACCTGGGCGCCGACTTCTACGCGACCAGTGCCTACAAGTGGGCGGGGCCGCACCTGGCTGCCGTGGTCGCCGCCGACCCGTGGTCGCTGGAGAACCTGCACCCGGACAAGCTCACGCCCTCGCCGGACACCTCGCCGGAGCGGTTCGAGCTCGGCACCAACCCGTTCGCCGCGTTGGCCGGGGTGGTGGCCGCCGTGGAGCACCTGGCGGGGCTGGATTCCGACGCCGACGGCAGCCGGACCGAGCGGCTGGCGGTCTCCCGCCGCTCAGTGCAGGCCCACGAGGACGAACTGGCCCGGGCGCTGTTCGACGGGCTCGCCGCGCTGGACGGGGTGGTTCGCTACGGCGCTCCGGAGGGCGCATGCACTCCCACGGCGTTCTTCGGGCTCCCGGGGAAGGAACCTGCGGCCGTCGCGGAGCAGCTCGCCGAGCGCGGTCTGAACGTCTCCTTCGGGCATTCGTACGCCTGGGAGGCGGTGCACGCGCTCGGCATCGGCCCGAAGGGCGGCGTGCGGGCCAGCCTGTCGCACTACACGAGCCGGTCGGAGGTGCAACGACTGCTCGACGCGCTGGCCGAAATCGCCGGCTGAGAACGAGCGTTTCCGCAAGTAGTCGATCGCGAGTGCTGCTGGGCACGATGGCACCGGAAAGCGCTCGCGTGGCCTGACCATGCGGAACCCCTGCAAGTACGACCGGGCCCCCGCAGGGAACCTGCGGGGGCCCGGTGTTCGGTCTGACGGGTTCTTACTGCTCGTCCTGCTGGAGGTCGGCCTGCACCTCGCGCAGCCCGGCCTCGTACGCACGGGCGTGATGCCCGCAGAACAGAAGCTCGCCACCGGATGGCAATACGGCGCGAAGCTTCGCAGCGGCCCCGCAGCGGTCGCAGCGGTCGGCGGCGGTCAGCTCGGGGCGGGTGAGCGTTCCCGGCATCGTCATCTCCCTCCGTCCCGGCGTCGGAATCACCCGACGCCCTCGATCCTGCTACGACCACCGTTGGCCCACTGGTTGTGGGAGCGGTGCTCGTTTGCTCCACTCTTCCAGACGCTTCAGCCCCAGTCAGTGTTCCCGCGCCGGGTGGCGACGGTCGTCACCATGAAGTACCCGGTTGTAGCAGCACCGCTCGCGGAGCGTGATCAACATCGCGGGGAGCCTTGTGACATGCGGAAATAACGCCTGGTGGGGCCGGTTTTCGGAAGTCGATGCCGATCAGGAACCGGAAATTTGGTGTTTCAGATCACATATCGGACGCTGGTCTGCGGCCGCCGGTTCCGCTGGAAGCGAACAGGAAATCCCACCAGGCGGACGGTTTTTCGACGCGGAAGTGCCCCCGACGGCCCTCTCCGGTGTCTCCAGCGACAGTTCGGGCACCCCGCGCGACGGCGCGATCAAGCGATGTGCCGCGCCTGGTAGCTCTCGGTCGTGCGCCGCGGCCCACCGCCGGGCGGTCGGGCCGTGCTGGACAGCGGCGCCCAGCGCAGATCATCCAACCGGGATCGAATCCGCGCCGACGGCATGCTGCACTTCGTGATCAGATCGCACGGTCCCGACGAGGCTGTCCGAGCTGGCGCGGAGGTCGGCTCAGCGGGCCCCGGGCCAGTCGAGGATGACGGTCTGCCCCGGGTCTCTGACGGTCCCGGCCGTCGAGCCCGAGGTGCCGATTCCGGCGCTGCCAGAGGTCCCCGGCGTGCCGGTGGTGCCGGACGGGGCGGAGCGGAGCTCGAGCGGCTTCACCTGGTCGGTCAGCACGGGCGGCGAAGCCGGTGGTTCCGCTGCGGTGGGCACCCGTGCGGGGAGCGCGGCGCCGGCCCCCAGCAGCACGGCCAGCGCTGCAAATGAGGTGAGCGCGAGGACGAGGAACCGAACGGACATGATGCGCACCCCCTCGTGCGGCTGCCTCTTGAGGTTCGGTTTCCCCAGGATGGGCTCCCGCGCCCGGATGGACGCGGGCAGAACGTCCCGAGCTGATTCGGGCACCCCAAACGACCGATGCCGCCGACCGCGAGATCGCGGGTCGACGGCATCGGCCGAGATGAAGCTCAGTCCAGGTAGTCGCGCAGCACCTGGGACCGGGACGGGTGGCGCAGCTTCGACATCGTCTTGGACTCGATCTGCCGGATCCGCTCCCGGGTCACCCCGTAGACCTGGCCGATCTCGTCCAGCGTCCGCGGCTGGCCGTCGGTCAGCCCGAACCGCAGCCGGACCACGCCGGCCTCCCGCTCGGACAGCGTCGCCAGCACCGACTGCAGTTGGTCCTGCAGCAGCGTGAACGACACCGCGTCGACCGCGACGACCGCCTCGGAGTCCTCGATGAAGTCACCGAGCTGGCTGTCGCCCTCGTCGCCGATGGTCTGGTCCAGGGAGATGGGTTCCCGGGCGTACTGCTGGATCTCCAGCACCTTCTCCGGGGTGATGTCCATTTCCTTGGCGAGCTCTTCGGGCGTGGGCTCGCGGCCCAGGTCCTGCAGCAGCTCGCGCTGGATCCGGCCGAGCTTGTTGATCACCTCGACCATGTGCACCGGGATGCGGATGGTGCGGGCCTGGTCGGCCATAGCGCGGGTGATGGCCTGCCGGATCCACCAGGTCGCGTACGTGGAGAACTTGTAACCCTTGGTGTAGTCGAACTTCTCCACCGCGCGGATGAGGCCGAGGTTGCCCTCCTGGATGAGGTCCAGATGCCGCGGCCGGTGTAGCGCTTGGCCAGGCTCACGACCAGGCGGAGGTTCGCCTCCAGCAGGTGGTTCTTCGCCCGCTCGCCGTCGCGCACGATCCAGCGCAGATCGCGGCGCATCTGGGTGGTCAGCTGCTCGCCGGCCTCCTCGACCTGCCGCAGCCGCTCCGCGCCGTAGAGACCGGCCTCGATGCGCTTGGCCAGCTCCACCTCTTCCTCGGCGTTGAGCAGCGCGACCTTGCCGATCTGCTTCAGGTAGGCGCGCACCGAGTCGGCGGAGGCCGTCAGTTCGGCGTCCTTGCGCGCCTGCCGGAGCGCCTCGGACTCCTCTTCGTCCCAGACGAAGTCGCCGGATTCCTTGGTTTCCTCCTCCGGAACCGGCTCTTCCGGAATTTCCACCTCGACGTCGGCGAGGTCGCCGACGTCCGGGGACGTCAGGTCGGTCTCGATCGGTTCGTCGATCTCCATGCCCTCGCCGCTGCCCTTGGCGGAAGCCGACTTGGTCGACTTCTTAGCCGGGGCCTTGGCACCCTTCTTGGCCCCCGCCGACTTCGCGGCGGTGGTCTTGCGGGCCGTCGACTTCGCACCCGTCGAGCTCTTGGGAGTGCTCTTGCGCGCGGCGGTGGAGTTCGTCTGCTCGGTGTCAGACGAAGCAGCCGCCTCCGAAGCTGGGGTGGCCTGGGACTGGCCCGACTGGGACTGGGCACCGCCGGTTGCTGCAGCGGAGCGTCGGGTTGCGGTTTCTGCGGCTGCCACGTACGCCCTTTCGCGACGGTCGATCAGGGCAGGCCGGAGGGCGCGAAACCTCGGCCGCCGAAGGTCGGGGGAACAACCCACTGGATTCAGTCCTGCTGCTGTTGAGGAAACACCCGGTGCCTGCCTCGGTGTTCTCCTCGACGAGGACTTCGAATCAAGTGGGCTGTGTTCCATTGTAACCGCGATGCGGGGGTGCGGTTCCGCTGCAAGGCGGAGTCCGCGCGTCCCGACATGTGCTACGTGGTCGGCGCATCAGGCGTTGTGCCTGGTCGCGGCTGCCGTCGCGGCCCCGACGATTCCTGCGTCGTTGCGCAGCGCCGCGGCCACCACGGGCGTGCGGGTCTCCAGCAGCGGAATCCACTTGTGACCCTTTTTGCTGACCCCGCCGCCGAGAATGATCAGATCGGGCCAGATGAACTTCTCGAGCGCCTGGATGTAGTGGCTGACCCGCGGCGCCCACTGCTCGTAGGTCAGCTCTAGGTCGTCCTTCACCGAGGCCGCGGCCTGCTTCTCCGCGTCGTGGCCGTCCACCTCGATGTGCCCGAACTCGGTGTTGGGCACCAGCTTGCCGTCAACGAACATGGCGCTGCCGATGCCGGTGCCGAAGGTCAGCACCACCACGAGGCCGCGGTGACCGGCGCCGGCTCCGCTGCGAATCTCGGCGGTGCCGGCGGCGTCGGCGTCGTTGAGTACCAGCACGTCGTCGCGGGTGCGGCCGAGCCGCTCGGCGAACAGCTCCTGGGCGTCCGTGCCGATCCAGCCCTTGTCGATGTTCGCCGCGGTGAGCGCGGTGCCGTCCTTGATCACGCAGGGCAGCGTGATGCCGACCGGACCGGTCCAGGAGAACTTCTCGACGATCTCCGCCACGGCATCCGCCACAGCGGACGGGGTCGAGGGCTGCGGGGTGGGGATCCGCATCCGCTCCTCGGCCAGCACGCCACCGTCGATGTCGACCGGGCAGCCCTTGATGCCAGACCCGCCGATATCAACGCCGAAACCGCGGGCAGTCGCCATGACTGATCCTTCCTACTCGATTCAGATGAGGGTGTGCAGACCTTAACCGGGTTGTGTTGCGATATGAATGTGGGATTGGCAGCAGAAGTAGACGCAAAAGCCTTGTGCCAGGTAGCGGTACGGGTCGCCCGAGAGGCCGCAGATCTGGCCCGTACTGTGCGTGACCAGTCGGTCACCGATGGTGCGGTTAATACGAAGAGTACCGAGACCGATGTCGTCACGGCAGGTGATCGAGCGGTGGAGCGGCTCGTGCGGGAGCGGCTGGCGCAGCTGCGGCCCGGTGAGTCGGTGCTGGGGGAGGAGGAAGGCGGCGACGGCGCGCTCGAAGGGCTGCGCTGGGTGGTCGACCCGATCGACGGCACCGTCAACTACCTGTACGGCTTCCCCTGGTACTCCGTTTCGCTCGCCGCGCAGCTCGACGGGTGTTCGGTGGCCGGTGCGGTGGTGGAGCCGGTTTCCGGCCGGGTGTGGAGCGCCGCCGCCGGGCACGGCGCCTTCCTGGACGGCCGCCGCCTGCGGGTCTCGAACGCCGACCGGCTCGACCTGTCGCTGATCGGCACCGGGTTCGCCTACTCCGTGGCGCGCCGCACGGCGCAGGCCCAGGTGCTCGGTCGGCTGCTGGGCCAGGTGCGCGACATCCGGCGGGCCGGGGTGGCGTCGCTGGATCTGTGCGCTGTCGGCGCGGGCTGGTTGGACGGCATGTACGAGGTCGGCCTCAACCGGTGGGACTGGGCGGCTGGTGCGCTGATCGTCGCCGAGGCCGGTGCGGAACTGCGGCTGCCGCAGCCGGGGTCGACCGACGGACTGGGCGACGGGATGATCGTCTGCGCTGCGCCGGGGATCGCGGGGGAGTTGACCGACGCGCTGCTCCGCGCCGATGCCGGACGCGTCTGACCACTGACGGATGACAGGTGGAGGGCGCCTCTGCTCGCTGCCTTCTGGGGCAGCAGGTGGAGGCGCCCTTCGCTCGGAACTGTTGCGTCAGCAGTGCACATCGCGGGCCTTGTTGAGCAGCTCGCTATCGATCTGAGGCGGTGTCACTTCTTGGTGGGCCCCGCCCTGCTGGTCCCGTTGCGGCACCCAGTTCTCCAACTCCTGGAGCGCCTGCTTGGCCTCCGAGGTGGTCTTGATGTCGTCGAAGGAAGACCCCAGCGCGAAGTCGATGCTGGCGTCGCGGCGGTCGTCGCGCACCAGTTGGGCGCACGGCGCGATGAGGCTCAGCGTCCGCGCCCCGCTCACCCCGGCAACGCCGAAGCGGATCTGGCCGTGGCACTTCAGGTCGTAGTTGACGTAGACCGGGTCGTTGTCCGCGCCACCCTTGGCGAAGCCGAGGTTGGCGAGCTCGTCGCTGACCAGCGACGCCTGCCGGGTCTCGCCGTTGCCGTTGAGCACCCGCACCTGCACGTCCTGTGGTGGGATCGGGTTGGTCGAATCGAGCGCGTCGCGCGGCAGCATCTGACCGAGCGGCACCGGCTCGGTGGTTTCCCCGCCGTGAGGTGCGGCGGTCGGAATCCCGGGCGGGTTGCAGGTGGTCGCGGCTTCGATGTCCTTGACCGAATCGAAGACTCGGGTCCACAGCAATCCGGACAGCACCACGAGCCCGACCAGCACCACCAGAGCGGGCAGTGGTCGACGCCGCCGGTAACGGGTTCGTCGCCCCGACCTTGTACTCACGGCTGACACGTCCCGCCCCTCCCTGGATGTCCCGACCAGCGTGTGCCCGTCTTCACTAGATCAGCCTATGCGTACGGCTCGCGTCGTGCGGCGCTGGACGTCGCCACCGTGTCGCGGACGCCGGGCGCGGGCCGCTGAATCGATGCCGACGAGTGAACTGCCTGGACACCGCATCACGAGGTGCATTGCTGGGCAACCGAAGAAGGCGACCGGGCGGCGCCGGAGGATTGATCTTCGACAGCCCGCGGATGCAGCGAACACCACACCTATGGGTGACCTGATGCGTGCGCGGACTCGTCATGAGCTACCCTCTCGGCGCCTCACGGAGTGCCGGATGAGGCAAGTCGCTCATAACGGGGGAACTGAAGGCGTTGCAGGGCGAGACCACGGTCACTGTGCCAGCGGGCACAAATCCGGGTCCTGGAACGTTTACCAGCGGCACACCATTGCAGTCTCCACTAACGCAGGGGTGAATCACGATGGCGACCGACTACGACGCTCCGCGCCGAGAGTCCGAAGACTTGGCTGAGGACTCGTTGGAGGAGCTGAAGGCGCGACGCAACGATGCGCAATCCGGCGTCGTCGACGAGGACGAAGGGGCGATCGCGGAGAACTTCGAACTGCCGGGCGCGGACCTGTCCGGCGAGGAGATGACCGTCAAGGTGCTCCCGAAGCAGGCTGACGAGTTCACCTGCTCGAGCTGCTTCCTCGTCCACCACCGCAGCCGGCTGGCCGAGAACCGTAATGGCCAGCCCGTTTGCCGCGACTGCGCCGCCTGATCCAGGCGGCCGGGCGTCGACGAGACCGGGAAGTGGCTGGGCACACGCTGACGGCGTGTGCCCAGTTGTTTTGCGGACCGATCCCGCACGGTCGTGCGTCGTCGTTCGACGAACGCGCGGCGGTGCCGGTTCGCGAGGGCCGAGCCGAGTCGCTGCGTCGTTTCGAAGGTGATTTCGGGACGGTCAGCGCTCGCCCGCCGCATTCACGCCTTCTTCAGGGCGGCGATGAGTTCTTCGGGACGCCGGGTGCTGACCACCCAGTACGGGGTGGGGTCGTCCGGGTCGTTCAACCAGATCCGCACGGAGGTGCGGATCCACGAGCGGTGCACCATGAACGCGGCCGGGTCCAGGTCCGGGCCGAGCGCCTGCCGCTGCTCGGCAGGGGTGATGACCTCGACCTCGTCTATGAACCGCAGCGGCAGGTGGGCGTCGCCGACCCACAGCTCACCCCCGGTGACCTCGACCTTGATCCGGCCCAGCCAGATCGGGATCGCGATGGCCAGCGTGATGAGCACGACGTAGGGCAACCACGCGCGCACGCCCGGGTAGCCCATGTGCACTGTGGCGGCCATGATCGCGGCACCGATCACCGGCAACGGCCACGTCCACCAGGACGCGTACAACCGTTCGCGGAACACCGGACGTCCCTCCGCATTCGCCTGACCGGGGGTGTCCCCGGCGACGCTGACCGCTTCTGCGCTTTCCGACACGGCTTCAGGGTAGTCTCGCCGCCCGTGTCGAACCTGAAGGTCCTGCTGACCCGACTTGACCCCGATGTGCCGCTACCCGCGTACGCGAAACCAGGCGACGCCGGTGCGGATCTGGTTACCACCAGCGACTTGGTGCTCGAACCCGGCGAACGAGCCGTGGTGGGTACGGGTATCGCGGTGGCGCTGCCGGAGGGCTACGCGGCTTTCGTGCACCCGCGTTCGGGCCTGGCCGCCAAGGCGGGGTTGAGCGTGGTCAACGCACCGGGCACCGTTGATTCCGGGTACCGCGGTGAGATCAAGGTCTGCCTGATCAACCATGATCGTGAGGTACCGCTGTCGCTGCGGCGCGGCGACCGGATCGCCCAGCTCGTCGTGCAGAAGGTCGAGCAGGCGGTGTTCCAGGAGGTCGCCGAGCTGCCGGCGTCGCAGCGAGGTGCCGGGGGCTATGGGTCCACCGGCGGGCACGAGGTGCTGGCGGTCTCGGGGGCCGAGGCCAGCCACAGGACGGAGGGCTGAGGGGATGTTCGGATGGGGCCGCGGGCGCGGCAAACGCGCCGATGACGCCGCTGCGGACGCGGAGCTGAGCGCCGAGGAGCAGGACTTCGCGGAAGGTGGTCCGTTCGACGAGAGCGAGGCGCCCGACGACCAGGTGGAGCGGCTCGACCTCGGTTCGGTGCGGCTGCCTGTGCCGGAAGGCGGCCAGCTGCAGGTGGAGGTCGACCCGGCAGGCCCGGTGCGCGCCGTGCACCTGGTCACGGAGGTCGGCCGGTTGACGGTCAGCGCGTTCGCGGCGCCGCGCAGCAGCGGGCTGTGGGCGGAGGTCAGCGCGGAACTCGCTGACCAGCTGCGCAAGGACGGTGCCCAGGTGCATGCCGAGCGGGGCGACTGGGGAATCGAGCTGGTGGCCGACTCGCCGAAGGCGGCACTGCGGTTCGTCGGGGTGGACGGCCCGCGGTGGCTGCTGCGCGGCGTCGCGGCCGGACCGGCGGAGCACGCCGAGGAGTGCACGAAACTGCTGTACGCGGTCCTCGACGAGACCATCGTGGTGCGCGGTGCCGAACCGATGCCGGTGCGCACGCCGCTGCCGATCCAGCTGCCGGAGGCGATCCTGCGCCACATCCAGCAGGCCCAGGCCCAGAACAACGGCCAACCGGGCTGAAACCGGTTCGACCGGGCACGAAGCGACCTGGACGTGAGTCGGGGATCCAGGAGTCGAGGAGGCGTCTGAGGTTCCGCCATTCGCACCGCCACGACTCGCGCGATGATGGCGTTCGTGCTGGTCTCCGACCTGCTGGTGGCGTCCTGCGCGGGCCCGTTCGGTGTGCGTGGCCCGGAACCCGCGTCAGTGGCGGCGCCAGCAGGTCGCCAGGGGCACCACGTTGATCGGCCTCGGCGGGGCGCTGGCGCTCGCCCAGAACCAGGAAACGGGAAAACCCCCTGTTCTTCCCGTTCGCGCGTTTCGAAATAGCCGATCGGGCGGGTCAAGTTCGTAATGCCGCAGGGCCCGCGACGACGCCGTTGCGGACGGCTAGGCTGGGGGTGCACGGGCTGCGAGTCGAGCCCCGGAAGCGCACGGGAGCGCTAGATGAGCAAGACCGACGGCGGCTACTGGCGTCGCCTCGTACGCCGCCTGACCAGCGACGTTGCGGAGCTTGACGCCGACGACCTCTCGCAGCGGTCCCAAGCCGGTGGAGCCCAGCGCGCCAGCGACTGCCAGTGCGGTCAGGAGGCCGTGGTGCTCGGCCGGGTGCGCAGCGTGGGCCTGTGCCCGAAGGCATCGGCACCGACGCTGGAGGCCGAGCTGTACGACGGCACCGAGGATGTGACCTTGGTCTGGCTGGGGCGCCGCCGGATCGCCGGGATCGAACCGGGACGCATCATCAAGGCCCGGGGCCGGATCGCGGTCCGCGACGGGCGCAAGGTGCTTTACAACCCCTACTACGAGTTGCAGAACACCGCATGAGCGAACGCGACGCATCCGCCGCCGGGCTGCCCGCCCAGGACGCGGCCGACCACCAGCCGGACCAGACCGCGCAGCGGGCCGCCGAACCCGAGAAGACCCTGCTCGAACAGATGGGCGGCGTCGGGGGGCTGGCCTACTCGGCGGTCCCGATCGTGGTCTTCGTACTGGTCAGCTCCTTCACCTCGCTGATGCCGGCGATCTGGTCGGCGATCGGCGTGGCGATCGCGATCGCGATCTTCCGGATGGTGCGCAAGGAACCGCTGCAGCCAGCCATCTCCGGGGTGCTCGGGGTCGCGGTGTGCTCGTTCATCGCCTACCGCTCCGGCGACGCCAAGGGCTTCTTCCTGCTGGGCATCTGGACGAGCCTGATCTACGGCGGGGTGTTCTTGGTGTCGGTGCTGGCCCGCTGGCCGCTCGTCGGCGTGGCCTGGTCGGCGCTGAACGGGTTGGGCTTCTCCTGGCGCAAGCAGCGCCGAGCGCTGCGCGGCTACGACCTGGCGACGCTGGCCTGGACTGTGGTGTTCGCGGCGAAGTACGTGGTGCAGCAGTGGCTGTATGACTCGGATCAGACCGGCTGGCTGGCGTTCGCCCGGATCGCGATGGGCTACCCGCTGACCGGCCTGGCGCTGATCGTCACGGTCTGGGCGATCCGCCGCGCCGCGAAGGTCGCCGAGCAGGAGAAGGCCGAGGCCCGGGAGGCCGGAACCCTCGACTCCAAGCCCTCCAGCGGCTGACCCGGCCGCTCTGACGGAAACGCCCCCCCGCCTGCACCCCGGTTGTGTGCCTGCAACCGGGGTGCGGGCGGGGGCGTTTCCGTCATGTTCGGGGGCAGGCCGTCGACCCGCGGCTCGTCACGCTGTGCTTGCGCCAGCCAGCGCGGAACGTGACGGGCGTCGAGCGGGTCACCCCGGCGTTGCACCTGGTGAAGGGTGTACTGGCGCGCAGGTGCTCGGTCGACTGCGACGTCAGGCTTTCAGGTCCACTATGGATCGTTGCGAGATGTTGCTGTAGACGTGGTGGTCGTCGCCGAACTCGTTGGCGAGCGCCCGCATTTCAGTTTCCTCGTGCTTGTTTTCCTCGACCACGATCACGGGCAATCGTAGTTGCAGCCGAGGTTGAGTTCTTAGGACGCGCGAGCGTAGCCGTAGGGCGAGGGCTGCCGGACGAGCACCGCCTCGCCTGTCCAGCGCTCGCTCAGGTCAAGCCCCCACGACTGGTGGCAGCGTCGACCAGCCACGAGGGGCACGGCTGGTCGACGCTCGTCTGCTGCAGTTCCCGGTACCTGCGCGTCGGAATCTTGAACCCCTGCTGTTTGCCCGGCCGCAACAGAAGGTTGGTGATCTAGAAATGGCGATGTGATCAAGTCGTGCACAGCGATCCTCCGAGTTGTCCACTACGGACTTTCAGATTCGGCGCGGCAAGCGGAAGAGGCCGCCCGGATCGGCGACGGCGAAACGGCCGAACGTGCGCTCGAACGTGCTTTCACCGCGTTCGACTACGCCCGCCCGCATCACGAGCGCTCGTGGACGAGCTTCTTCGGTGCGAGCAGGCTCGGCAGCCTCGCCGTTTCGTCGTACGGGCGATTGGGGCACCGCGAGACCGACTCTCTCGCCGGGTCGCTGCTCTCCGTGCTATCGCCGACTGAGACCAAGGTTCGAGCGCTGGTGGTCGCGGACCTCGCCCTTTCGGCTGCAACACGGTCGGACGTCGACCGGGCTGACGAGCTGGCGGCCGAAGCTTTGCCGCTCGCCGTCCGAACCGAGGCAAGCCTCGCGCAAGATCGTCTGTGGGAACTAACCGAGGTGCTGCCGCAAGACAGCGGACGAGGTACGGCCGAGGCCCTGCGGCAGCGGGTTACGTCGGGGCTGCTCGCGAGCTTTCAGGCTTGAGTTTCCTCGTCGACCCACGACAGGTAGGCAGCACTGCCGCTGGTGATCGGCGTTGCGATGATCTCGGGCACGTCGTAGGTGTGGTGCTCGTTGATGTGCTTGATCAGCTCGTCGAGCCGCCCGGCCGACGTCTTGATCTGAAGCTGCCATTCCGGGTCATCCTGAACGGCGTTCTCCCACCGGTAGAAGCTGCGGATCGGCACCACCTGCACACAGGCGCCGCCCTTCGCTTCCACGATGCTCCGCGCCAAGGTGGCTGCCGCTTCTTCCGAGTCCGTCGTGGTCACAACCTGCACGTAGTCAGCCATGTGATCAGGGTATCGAGTAGAGCGCCCGAGCAGACCGGGCGGCGCCTTGGCTGAGCGCTCCGCTGCCGCCCGGTTCGCGGCGCAGGTGCGGGTGCCAGCCGGGCCCGCGACTGTGTGTGCAAGGTGTGTGTGCAAGGTGTGGGCGCAGGGGTGCGCGAGGTGGCCGGTAAGGGGGGTGTCAGTGCGACTCAGTGATAATTTAGTGCTATCCGTAACGCCTGTTGAGGGCGCTACGAGCTTTCACCTAGTCGCCACCCACATCATCACTGCGCGAAATCGCCACGCCTCGTCCGTCAGTCGGTGGGTTGGCGGTCGTGGACGATCGCCCGGATCTGCTGCTCGACGTCGGCGGTGGCCACGAACAGCATTTCGTCGCCCGCCTCCAGCGGGTCGTCGGCCTGCGGGACGATCACCCGGCCGCCGCGCAGGATGGTGACCAGCGCCGCGTCGGAGGGCAGCTTCAGGTCGCGGACCCGGCGCCCGGCCAGCGGGGTGGTGTCCGGCAGCGTCACCTCGACCAGGTTGGCCTGACCCTGGCGCAGCGTCATCAGCCGCACGAGGTCGCCGACGTTGACGGCCTCCTCGACCATCGCGGCCAGCATCCGGGGCGTGGACACCGCGACGTCGACCCCCCACGCCTCGGTGAACAGCCACTCGTTGAGCGGGTCGTTGACGCGGGCCACCACACGGTTCACCGCGAACTCCGTCTTCGACAGCAGCGACACCACCAGGTTGACCTTGTCGTCGCCGGTGGCCGCGATGACCACGTCGCAGGACTCCAGCCCGGCTTCCTCCAGCGACGCCAGCTCGCAGGCGTCGGCGAGCATCCACTCCGCGCCGCGGATGTTCTGCGGGTGGTAGTTCTGTACGCTTCGCTCGATCAGCAGGACCTCGTGGTCGCCTTCGAGCAGCTCCCGCGCGATGGACTGGCCGACCGCGCCGGCGCCCGCGATCGCGATGCGCATTACTCGCTCTCCTCGGGTGTGCGGCGGGCCGCCGCCGTGACGTCGGTGACGGTGCCGGACAGCGCCGCCACGTAAACCGTGTCGTCGGCCTGGATGACGGTCTTGGAGTCCGGGAGCACCCCGTTGCCGAACCGCATTATGAACGCGACCCGGGCGCCGGTGGTGGCCTCCAGCTCGCCAACCCGGCGGCCGATCCAGCCGTCGTCGAGCGGCAGCTGCAGGACCGCGACGGTGCCGGAGGGCTCCCGCCACGCCGTGGCGACGCCGTCGGGCAGCAGCATGCGCAGGAACCGGTCGGTCGTCCACGGCACCGTGGCCACCGTGGGGATGCCCAGCCGCTGGTAGACCTCGGCGCGCTTCGGGTCGTAGATCCGCGCCACGACGTGCTCGACGCCGAAGTTCTCACGGGCCACCCGGGCCGAGACGATGTTGGAGTTGTCCCCGTTGGACACCGCGGCGAAGGCGGTCGCCTGCTCGATCCCCGCTTCGACCAGGATGTCCCGGTCGAAGCCGTTGCCGGTGACCTGCTGGCCGCGGAAGTCCTTGCCCAGGCGGTGGAACGCCTGCGGGTTCTTGTCCACCACGGCCACGGTGTGATCGAGCCGTTGCAGGGCCGCGGCCAGGGAGGCCCCGACCCGGCCGCAACCCATGATCACCACGTGCACGACGCTGTCTCCTCGCTGCGGGATGCGGGTTCTGGCGACGACCTCGCGATCGTCTGCCGACCGTACCTTCACGGACGTGGGTCCGGTCCGGTTCGTGCCCGTCGGTTCCGGGCTGCTGCACCGTACCGGGTGAGGCGTCCATGTGGGCAGGGCGGAGGCCCGGATGTGACCTGAGAGGAATTCCGGTGGCCGGGGTCGCCTGCCGACCCACCTTTGCGCTTACGCTCTGTGCCGTGTCCAAGCTCGCAACCGCGGCGAAACGGTTGATCGTCGGTCGCCCGTTCCGCAGCGATCGCCTCGCGCACACGCTGCTGCCCAAGCGTATCGCCCTGCCGGTGTTCTCCTCCGACGCCATGTCCAGCGTCGCCTACGCGCCCGAAGAGATCCTCCTGGTGCTCTCGGTGGCCGGCGTGTCCGCCTTCGCGATGAGCCCGTGGATCGGGATCTTGGTCGCGCTCGTGATGGTCACAGTGGTCGCCTCCTACCGGCAGAACGTGCGCGCCTACACTTCCGGCGGCGGCGACTACGAGGTGGCCTCCGTCAACCACGGCCCCCGGTGGGGGCTGGTGGTGGCCAGCGCCCTGCTGGTCGACTACATCCTCACGGTCGCGGTGTCGATCTCCTCGGCCGCCGCGAACATCGGCTCGGTCATCCCGTTCGTCGCGCAGCACAAGGTGCTGTTCGCCGTCGGTGCGATCGCGCTGCTGACCGCGATGAACCTGCGCGGCGTCCGCGAGTCCGGCTCGCTGTTCGCGATCCCGACGTACGCCTTCGTGATCGGCATCATCGGCATGATCGGCTGGGGCTTCTTCCGCACCTTCGTGCTCGGCCAGGAGATGCCGGCCGAGAGCGCGCACTTCCAGATCTTGCCGGACGAAACCCAGATGGCCGGGGTGGCGTTCGTGTTCCTGGTGCTGCGGGCGTTCTCCTCCGGCAGCGCGGCGCTGACCGGCGTCGAGGCGATCAGCAACGGGGTGCCGGCCTTCCGCAAGCCGAAGTCCCGCAACGCGGCCACCACGCTGGCGCTGATGGGTGGCCTCGCGGTCACGATGTTCATGGGACTGCTGATGCTGGCCCAGATCACCGGCGCGGTGATCGCCGAGGACCCGGCACGCCAGCTGATCGGCGCGCCGCCCGGTTATGAGCAGAAGACGCTGGTCGCGCAGCTGGCGAGCGCGGTGTTCGCGGGCTTCCCGCCCGGCGTCTGGTACCTGGTCGTCTTCACCGGCCTGATCCTGGTGCTGGCCGCCAACACGGCGTTCAACGGTTTCCCGGTGCTGGGTTCGATCCTGGCGCAGGACCGGTTCCTGCCTCGCCAGCTGCACACCCGCGGCGACCGGCTGGCGTTCTCCAACGGCATTTTGTTCCTGGCCGCCGGGGCGATCATCCTGGTGTTCGCCTTCGAGGCCGAGGTCACCCGGCTGATCCAGCTCTACATCGTCGGCGTGTTCATGTCGTTCGTGCTCAGCCAGAGCGGCATGATCCGGCACTGGAACCGGCTGCTGGGCAAGGAGACCGATCCGCTGGCGCGGCGGCGGATGCGGCGCGCACAGATGATCAACACCTTCGGTCTGTTCATGACGGCCAGCGTGCTGGTGATCGTGCTGATCACCAAGTTCACCCACGGAGCCTGGATCGCGATCGCCGCGATGGCCGCGATCTACGTGCTGATGACGGCGATCCATCGGCACTACGACCGGGTTGCCGAGGAGCTCAAGCAGCAGGAGGCGGACGCGGTGCTGCCGTCAAGCAACCACGCGCTGATCCTGGTCTCCAAGCTGCACCTGCCGACCATGCGGGCGATCGCCTACGCGCGCGCCACCCGGCCGGACGTGCTCGAAGGCGTCACGGTCAACGTCGACGACGAGGACACCCGCGAGCTGACGAAGCGGTGGGAGGCGGAGAATCTCCCGGTGCCGTTGAAAGTGCTCGAGTCGCCGTACCGGGAGATCACCCGGCCGGTGCTGGAATATGTCAAGCGGATCCGGCGGGACAGCCCACGCGACGTGGTGACCGTGTTCATCCCCGAATACGTCGTCGGCCACTGGTGGGAGCAACTGCTGCACAACCAGAGCGCGCTGCGGCTGAAGAGCCGACTGCTGTTCCAGCCGGGCGTGATGGTCACCAGCGTGCCGTGGCAGCTGGAGTCGTCCACGCGGGTCCGCCAGAAGCAGCTCACCTCGATGCCGGGCGCGACCCGGCGCGGGCTGGGTACGAACGGGAAGGTGAGCAGTGACCGAAAGGCCAGACTGGACCGGTAGGCGGCTGGAGGTCGAGATCGGGCCGGTTGCGCACGGCGGCCATTGCGTGGCCCGGTACGAGGGCCGGGTGGTGTTCGTCCGCCACGCGTTGCCCGGCGAGGTCGTCGCCGCCGAGGTCACCGAGGACGCCGGTGGCGGCTTCTGCCGGGCCGATGCGGTCGAGGTACTGACCGCGGCGGAGGGCCGGGTTAGCCCGCCGTGCCCGCTGGCGGACATGGCGCTCGGTCGCGACCGGTGCGGCGGCTGCGACTGGCAGCACGCCGCCGGCGAGACGCAGCGGGAGCTCAAGGCCGCGGTGATCGCCGAGCAGCTGCAACGCATCGCCGGGATCGACTGGCCGGTGCGGGTGCGGGAACTGCCCGGCGGGCTGCTGCGTTGGCGGAGCCGCGCTCGGCTGGCCGTGGACCGCAAGGGACGGGCGGGATTCCGTGCGCACCGCAGCCACCGGGTGATCCCGGTCGAGGACTGCCCGATCACCGTCGAGGGCGCGCTGAGCGAGGTCACGAACCGCCGGTGGCGCCCGGGTGCGGAGCTGACGGTGGCGGCCGATGCCGCGGGCGAGGTGCACGTGACCGCCGTGGACAACAAGCCGCAGCGGCGTCACGCGCGCGCCGTCGCCAGGCAGGTGCAGGGCAGCGGGGTGGCTCGCGAATCCGCGGGCGGGCGGCCGTTCGACGTTGCCGTGCAGGGCTTCTGGCAGGTGCACAAGGGCGCGCCGGACACCTTCACCGAGGTGGTTTCGCGTCTGGCGGCAGCGCCGGAGGGTGGCGTGGCCTGGGATCTCTACGGCGGGGTGGGCCTGTTCGCGGCGCCGCTCGCGGAGCAGGTCGGCCCGGCGGGTTCGGTGGTGTTGGTCGAGTCGTCGAGGCGTGCGGTGGAGGACGCGGTGGCGAACCTGCGGGACCTGCCGCAGGTGTCGTTCCGCGCGGGCACGGTGGAGGACGTGGCCACCGACGAGGACCTGCCGGCCCCGGATGTCGTGGTGCTGGACCCGCCGCGCAAGGGCGCCGGTCGGGACGTGGTGGACGCGCTGACGGCGCGTCGCCCGGCGCGGATCGTGCACGTCGCGTGCGATCCGGCGGCGCTGGCCCGGGACGTGGGGTTGTTCGCGGAGCGCGGCTACCGGATGACCGAGCTGGAGGCCTTCGACGCCTTCCCGATGACGCATCACATCGAGTGCATCGCTTTGCTGGAGCCGGTCGGCTGAGCGCCGTTTCCCGGCTCGCGCTGTTCCGCTCGACGGCGAGCTGTCGTCGCGGGGCGACGTGCGGGTGGTTGACTTTGCGCAGCGGGCCGCACAAGCGATCGGGGGGCCGCAGTTCCGACCGGAACTGCGGCCCAGCCGGTGGGGCGCGGTTGAGATTGCCGCGCACCAGGTGCCGGCGGACGCCCGGTCCCAGAAACGGGAGTTCTTGAGATGACCCAACGCGAACACCTGCCGGAAGTCCTCCCGGCCCCGCCCGAGTCCGGAGCCGAGGTGCGGCCCGTCGCCGGGCGGGGAACATCCGCGCCGGACGCCGTGCCGGGACGCCGGGTGATCGCTTTTCTATTGGCAGCGTTGGGAATCGTGCTGCTCCCCGCGGGCCTGCTGGCGCTCGGTTTGTCCACTGTGCCCGGTTATTTCACCGGCTGGGCCGTGGGGTGGATCGGGCTCGCGGCGGTGGTGTGGCTGGTGGACTCCCGCACACCGCGACGCTGGCCGGGCTGGGCGCTGCTCGCCGCGGTGCCGCAGGCGTTCGTGAACGTCCTGTTCGCCGCGCCGACAGGCCTGATCTCGCTGGTCGCCGTGGCCGCTTCGCCCGCCTTGGCGACGTTGGCGTGCCGGCGGTTCGCGCAGCCGGCGAAGGATCTCGCCGAACTGGATGTGGAGATCGCGGTGCCGCTCGACGCGCTCGGTAGCGGGCGCCTGCTGATCGGCCGGGACCGGATCGTGCTCGCCCAGACCGCGCGCGGCAGCGGCGGGCGGGTCCGGCAAGCGCTGCCGCTGGCCGAGCTGGTCCTCGCGCAGCCCGGCGAGATCGGCGGTGGCGAGGACGGCTGGTGGCCGCTGCCGGGAGGCGCTGGCATCCGCCTGCGCCGTGGACCGGCGCTCCGCTTGGTCGCCGGGATGCAGCAGTGGATCGTGCACGTGGCCGACCCGCAACTGGTCGCCTCGATCGTCCGGCGGCGCGCCACCGCGGCTTGGCCGCTGCGCACGGGCCCGCAGGACTCCGCCGCCTGGCACCGGCTGCGCACCTGGGCCGTCGCTCGCATGACGACGGTGCGTCGCGGCCGCCAAGCACAGGCCTATCCGGGATTCCGGGTCCTGCTCGGCAGCGCGCTGGCGGTGTTCGGCTCGATGCTGCTGACCACCGCGATTGGCCGTGGCGTCGGAGATCCGGTGCTGTGGATCGTGGCGGTCGTCGTGCTGGGCTTGGGAGTGCTCCTGGCCGTCGGCTGGCTGCGGGTGCGCCGCCGCCTCGACCAGGCGGAACTGCACCAGCTCCCGCCGGGGAGCCCGTCGTGGGGGGACCTCCGCCCGGACCATGCCCCGATCCCGAACTGGCGCCCGTTCATGTGAAGCGTGCGGGGCGCCCTTGGCCGGGCAACTGGGCGAAGGGCGCTCTCACCTCGAAAAAACCCTCGCACGGATGAAGAGTGAAGGGCGTCTTTGGGCGACGGAGTTGTTCGAAGGCACCCTGCGCCCGGCGAAATTCGCTCGTCCGGGTTACTTGTTGGGCCCGTCGGGGAGGTCCAGCTTCTCCGGGGTCGACGGGAGTTGTGCCGATCCGTCCGAATAGGACGGTCTGCCGTCGTCGTACGGGTTGTTGTTTACGTTGTTCGGGCCGCCGTCGCCGGGGATGTGCTGGCCGTGGGTGGAATTGAAGCCGCGGTTGTAGGGACTGTCCACATTGGCCCCGTGCAAGGCGCCCTCCGATGACTCGAACCGCCAGCCCTGGTTGTTCTCGCCCGACACCCAGCCGTTGCCGCGGCCGTTGCCCTCCCACGTCGCGTTCAGGCCCTCGTGCCGGCTCTGCATGCCGCCGGTCGCCCCGGCCACGCCGCCGGAGATCGCTCCCGAGGTGAGATCTCCCCAGCCCGGCATTTCGCGGTGCAGGGCCTTGTTGATCGTGTTGCCCAGCATGCCGGACAGTGCGCCCTTGCCGGCCCCGTAGGCCGCGGCTTCGGTGAAGCTGCGGGTCGCCGGCTCCACCAGGTTCTTGCCGAGCTTGTTGCCGAGCGCGCCCGCCGCGCCGTCGACGAGACCGCCCGCGACCCCAGCCGCGATGCCGGAGATCCCGGCCTCCAGGGTGTTGGAGAGGTCCCAGCTCTTTCGGTCGCCCTTCGCGAACTGGATGCCCTGGATCGCGCCGTCGACACCGAGGTTGATCGCCAGGTTGATGGCGATCTGCTTGAGCAGGTTCATGAAGATGGTGCGCACGGTGATCTGCGTCGCCGCCTGGGCGATTGGAATGCCCGCCGTGCTCGCGCCGAAGGTGGCGACCGCGGAAGCGATCATCGCGGCGATCTGTGCCGCCAGGATGATCAACGCCGCGATGATGCTCATCTTGGTGTACTCGATCTCCAGCGCGGCGCCGTCGGCGCCTTCGCCGAGCGACTCGCAGAGCTTCTTCAGCTCCGGCAGGTAACCGGCGTCGCCGTTCACGAAGTCCTTCACGAACTGCTCGAACGCGTCGTGCGTCTGGCCCTGCATGGTGCCCAGCGACGCTTGGACCGCCGCCTCGGTCTGCGCGATGACGTCGTCGACGTCCTGACCGGCCGTCGTCCACGCCTCGGCGACCCGGCGCAGCGCGGTCTCGTCACCTTCCGGCCAGCTGGCACCCACGACGATCGGCGTCAGCCACTTCACCGCATCCGGAATCTCGATCCCCATGTGGATTCTCCGTGTTCAGCGGAAGCTGTCCGCGTTGTTGGTGTCGTCGGTTTCCCAGGTCTTCGCGGTGTTGTCGAGCTCGCCCCGGATTTGGTGCAGGGCGCCGGTCAGTCCGGTGAAGGCATCGGTGGCCGACTGCGAGCCGGGCTTGTAGTCCTTGGCGAACTCCTGCCCGGCCTCGTCGTTGCCCCAGCACTCGCCTTCCGCCTGGAGCACCCCGTTGAGCTTGTCCAGCGCCGCCTGCAGCTTGTCCGCCGCGCCGTCGAATTGCGGGGAGGCGCCGCGCAACGCCTCGGGGCGCACGTCGAATCCGGTCACCACGGGTCCTTTCGGAAACCGGACCGGGGTTCGAAGTCGTCCCAGTCGTCGTTCTCGGGCGGGTTGGGCGAAACCGGCGGGGTCGTCGGTTCCGGCGGAGCGGGGACCAGGTCCTTCAGCGACGGGGCGCCTGGGAAGAAGTCGGGCAGGTCGGGCACGTCCTCCTGCAACGGGGCCATCGCGTCGTCGGCCTTGGCGCGCGCGTCCTGTGCCGCCGCCTGCGCGGCCTGCAGGAAGCTCCGGGCCAGTTTCTCCGGCGTGCTGGACTTGAACGCCGATGGCGAGATCTGGACGTCGGTGACAATGCCCACAGCGTTGACGTGCACGGTCGCCAGCCCGTCCGAGGAGGTCGCCTCGCCGGTCGCCGCCATCGCCGCCGCCTGCGCCTCCTGCAACTGCGAGGTCTGCCGCTGCAAGCCTTCCAGCAGCGACGACACCTGCTCGCGCATTGCTGCGTTGCGCGCCTCCAGCTCGGCTTTTCGGCCTTCTGAATTGGTCATTTCGGCCCTCCTGGGATGATCCGCCGAACGCTAGCAACATCGGCCGTTCGGCGGAACACGAACGTGTGGGCCCCTGATTTCGGATCGCTCCGCGTTCCGTCACACACCACACCGGGCCGTCGGCAGCCCGCTCCGTAGACTGAGGCGAGCTATGCATCGCGGCGGAGCCAGGCAGCCAGCCGGCCCCAGCGTGCGAATGAACCGACCGGCACGACAAGTGAGGTGGAACGGTGACGCTGCTGGGGTCCGTGCACAGTCCGGCCGACGTCAAGCGACTTAAGCACGCTGAGCTGGTGCAACTGGCCTCGGAGATCAGGCACTTCCTGATCGAGAAGGTGTCCCGCACCGGTGGGCATCTGGGACCGAATCTTGGCGCGGTTGAGCTGACCCTGGCCGTCCACCGGGTGTTCGACTCGCCACAGGACGCCATTGTGTTCGACACCGGTCACCAGGCGTACGTACACAAGATCATCACCGGTCGGCAGGACGGCTTCGACCGGCTGCGCAAGCGCGATGGCCTCTCCGGCTACCCGTCGCGCACCGAGAGTGACCACGACCTGGTGGAGAACAGCCACGCCTCGACGGCGCTGTCCTACGCCGACGGCCTGGCCCGGTCCTTCCAGCTCAGCGGCGAGTCGCGGCACGCGGTGGCGGTCGTCGGCGACGGCGCGCTCACCGGCGGCATGTGCTGGGAGGCGCTGAACAACATCGCCGCCGACCAGGAGCGCCCGGTGGTGATCCTGGTCAACGACAACGGCCGGTCCTACTCGCCGACGATCGGCGGCCTCGCCGAGCATCTCGCCGCGCTGCGCTTGAACCCCAGTTACGAGAAGGCGCTGGAGAGCGGCCGCCGCACGCTGCGCAACCTCCCGGTGGTCGGGCGCTCGCTCTACACCGGCCTGCACGCGGCCAAGAGCGGCATCAAGGACGCGATTAGCCCGCAGGTGATGTTCTCCGATCTCGGCATCAAGTACCTGGGCCCGGTCGACGGCCACGACCTGCGCGCGATGGAGCACGCGCTGCAGATGGCCAAGTCCTTCGGCGGCCCGGTGATCGTGCACGCGGTGACCCGCAAGGGCAACGGGTTCGCCCCGGCCGAGAACGACCAGGCCGAGCAGATGCACCAGGTCAAGGTGATCGACCCGGAGACGGGGCTGCCGACCAAGCCGGCCCCGAAGAGCTGGACCGACGTCTACGCCGAGGAGCTGGTGCGAATCGGAGCCGAGCGCCCGGACGTGGTGGCCATCACCGCCGCGATGCTCGGCCCGACCGGGCTGAAGAAGTTCGGCGAGGCCTACCCCGACCGCTGCATCGACGTGGGCATCGCCGAACAGCACGGCATGACTTCGGCGGCGGGGCTGGCGATGGGCGGCTTGCACCCGGTGTTCGCGGTGTACTCGACGTTCCTGAACCGCGCGTTCGACCAGCTGCTGATGGACGTGGCGCTGCACAAGCAGCCGGTCACGGTGACCCTGGACCGCTCCGGGATCACCGGCGACGACGGAGCCAGCCACAACGGCATGTGGGACCTGTCGATCCTCGGCCTGATCCCGGGTATCCAGGTCGCAGCGCCGCGCGACGCGGTGACGCTGCGCGAGGAGCTGCGCGAGGCGGTCGCCGTCGACGACGGGCCGACCGTGGTCCGGTTCTCCAAGGGCTCGGTGATCGAGGAGGTCCCGGCCGTGGAGCGGGTCGGCGGGGTGGACGTGCTGCGCCGCGCGACCGCCGGTGAGAGCAACGACGTGCTGCTCGTCGCGGTTGGTGCGTTCGCGGAGGTGGCGGTGGCCGCGGCGGAGCGGCTCTCGGCGCAGGGCATCGGGGTCACCGTGGTCGATCCGCGCTGGGTGGTGCCGGTGCCGGGGCAGATCGTCGAGCTGGCCGAGCAGCACCGTCTGGTGGTCACTCTGGAGGACTGCGGGCGGCACGGCGGCTTCGGCTGGGCGCTGGCGGCGGCGCTGCGCGACGCGGAGCTGGACGACGTACCGATGCGCGATCTGGCGGTGCCGAACCAGTTCCTGACCCACAAGTCGCGCGACGAGGTGCTTTCCGAGCTGGGGCTGACCGAGCAGGGCATCGCCCGGCGCATCACCGAGTGGGTCGCCAACCAGCGCGGGTCCCGCGTGTCGCTGCGTGTCGCGGCCGACAACGAGCGCCCGGAAGCGGCGAACGGCTGACGCCGAAGAGTCGAAGGTCCGATTTCCATTGAAATCGCACCCGGTCGGTGTGTCGGGTGCCCGACATGCCGGAGCCTGTGGATAACACGCCGTGATTTCCATTGAAGTTGCGGCCTGGCTGCTGTGGCAGGGTGAACGTGTGCGAATCCTGGTCGTCGAGGACGAGAAGCCGTTGGCCGATGCGATAGTTCGCGGATTGCGCCGGGAAGGCATGGCCGTGGACGTCGCCTACGACGGCGAAAGCGGCCAGGAGAAGGCATCGATCACCCGGTACGACGTGCTGGTGCTCGACCGGGACCTGCCGGGCATGTCCGGTGACGAGCTGTGCAGTCGGCTGGTGTCCTCCGGCGAGCTGACCCGGGTGCTGATGCTCACCGCCAGCGGCGCGGTCGAGGACCGCGTCGCCGGGCTGTCCCTGGGAGCCGACGACTACCTGGCCAAGCCGTTCGCGTTCGCGGAGCTGATCGCCCGGGTCCGGGCGCTGGGGCGTCGCGCCACTCCGGCGCAACCGCCGCTGCTGACCGCGCTGGAGTTGGCGCTGGATTCCGCGCGGCGCACCGTGCACCGCGGGGACGGCGAGGTCGAGCTGACCCGCAAGGAGTTCGGCGTGCTTGAGGTGCTGCTGTCGGCAGGCGGCGCCGTGGTCAGCTCCGAGGAACTGCTGGAACGGGTGTGGGACGAGAACGCCGACCCGTTCACCACGACGGTGCGGGTCACGATGATGACGCTGCGCAAGAAGCTGGGGGAGCCGAGCATCATCGAAACCGTGGTCGGTTCCGGCTACCGGGTGCCGTCGGCCAGCCGCGCCGAGCACGCCCGGGACTGAGCCGATGTGCGGGGCCGCCCGATCGATCACCCGCCGCGGTCCGGGCCTGCGATGGCGGCTCACCCTGCTGGCGACGGCGCTGGTCGCCGCGGTCAGCGGGCTGTTGCTGTGGCTGGGATGGGTGCTGGTCGGCAACGTGGTGGCCGCAGTGCCCCGGTTGCCTGCGGGAACACCGGTCCGGGTGCACGGCGTGGATGTGCCTGCGGAACTGCTCGGCGAGGCGTTGCGCGACTCCGCACGGCAGCAGGTCCTGCTGATCGGCGGGTTCGCCTTCGTCGCCGTGGTGCTGGCGGCCGCGCTGCTGGCGTGGACGGTGACCGGCCGGGTGCTGCGACCGCTGCACGACGTGACCGATGCCGCGCGCCGGTTGTCCGCCGAGTCCTTGGACGAACGGATCGAGTTGACCGGTCCGCGCGACGAGGTCGCCCAGCTGGCCGACACCTTCGACGCGATGCTCGACCGGCTGCAAGCGGCGTTCGACTCGCAGCGCAGGTTCGTCGCCAACGCGAGTCACGAGCTGCGCACGCCGTTGTCGGTGATCCGCACGGAGCTCGACGTCACGCTGTCGGACCCCGACGCCGACGAGGCGGAGCTGCGCCGGATGGCCGATGTGGTCCGGGAGGCGACGGCGCGCGCGGAGCGGCTGGTGGAGGCCCTGCTCCTGTTGGCCCGCACCGAAGGTGCGGAGTTGGCGGTGCGGGAGCCGGTGGACCTCACTGGGCTCGTGGGCCGCGCTCTGCGCGCGGTGGAGCACGAGGCGCGGCAGCGCGGACTGCGCATCAAGTGTTGTGCGGAACCGGCGTTCGCCGTCGGCGATCCGGCGCTGCTGGAGCGCGTCGCGGGCAACCTGCTGGAGAACGCGGTGCGGCACAACATCGACGGTGGTTGGGTGGAGATCAGCGCCAGCAGTGATCCACAGTGGACAACCCTGCGGGTGGCGTCGTCGGGGCCGAGAATCCCGGCGGAACAAGTGGAATCCCTCTTCGAGCCGTTCCGCCGCGCAGGAGTCCAACGAACGGCCCGGAACGGAGCGGGCCTGGGCCTGTCGATCGTCCAAGCAGCGGCGAAGGCCCACCACGGTCGAGTCCGGGCGGAATCCCTTCCAGCCGGAGGCCTCTCGGTGACGATCCAACTCCCCGCCGCGCCGTGACCTGGATGACATGTAGAACATTGATGTTCTACACTCTCGTCATGAGCGAGGTGCCCGTCCGCATGCTGAACCAGGAGACGTCGAGTGTCCTGGCCAGAGTCAAGCGCGGCGAGGAAATCGACATCACCGAGCGCGGTGCCATCATCGCCAGGATCATTCCTGCGCATCCCCACCCTCTCGGCGAGCTGATCGCTTCTGGGAAGTTCCGCCCGCCGACTCTGGAGGGGTCTATGCCTCGGCCACTCGGCCCTGTTCGAACTGACGTGGACGCGGGCGCGCTCATCCGTGAGCTACGGGATGCGGAGCGCTACTAGTGATCTACCTCGACAGCGCTGCGCTCATCAAGCTGGTAAGGCGAGAACGAGAAAGCGACGCTCTGGCGGATTGGTTGGAGCAACAGCCGAATGTACCGCTGGTCGCATCTGCGCTCGTCGAGGTGGAGGTTCCGCGGGCACTACGACGGTACGAGCCGAACTTGCTCAGCGCCGTCCCCGCCGTTCTGAAGAGGATCGGCGTCTACGACATTGACGACGTGGTACGAGCTACGGCCGCTGCGTACCAAGACGTCCTGTTGTGTTCAATCGACGCGATTCACCTTGCGACGGCACATGCGATCTTCGGTTCGCACCTGACGGCATTCGTGACCTACGACCATCGTCTCCACAAGGCGGCTGAAGATGTTGGATTGCCAGTCGCACAACCAGGAACGGTTTGAACGACGCGAAAGCTGTGACCCGCCCGGAACGGAGCGGGCTTGGGCCTGTCGCCAGTCCAAGCAGCGGCGATGGCCCGCCACAGCCGAGTCTGGGTGGAACCCGTCCCAATCGGCGGCCTGGTCGTAGCAGTCCAACTCCCTTCACACAGCTCTTCCTGACACTGCCGATGTTCGTGGCCGCGGCGACCGCGTCCGCTCATCATGGCAAACGCACGGACTGGACTTCACGCACGCGAGAGGGGCGGTAGCGTTGTCGCAGCCCCGCCCCTCTCGCACGTGATCAGGCCTGGACGGAGGCCACTCCCGGGGCGAGGAAGCGCTTGCCGGTGACCTTCTCCGCGATGCCCGCGCGGTCCAGGTACGGCGTGATGCCGCCCAGCCAGAACGGCCAGCCCGCGCCGAGGAGCATGCACAGGTCGATGTCCTGCGCCTCCGCGACCACGCCCTCGTCGAGCATGATCCGGATCTCCTCGGCCAGCGCGTTCAGCGCCCGCTCGCGGACCTGCTCGGACGTCGAGGGCTTGTCGCCCTGCGCCCACAGCGCCGCGACCTCGGGGTCCACGACCTGCCCGCCCGACGCCCGGCCGCCGCCCTCCACGGAGGCGCTTCGCTCCGCTGACTCTTTGGACTCGTCGGTGATCCACACCGCGGTCTTGCGAGCGTCGACGAACCGCTGCATGTTGCCGCTGAGCCCGAACCGGTCCGGGTAGGCCGCGTGCATCGTTTCGTTGACGTGCTGGGCGACCGCCGGGCCGACCAGCTGCAGGAGCACCATCGGGGTCATGGGCAGGCCCAGCGGCTCCAGCGCGTTGTCGGCCACGTCGAACGGCGTGCCCTCGTCGATGGCCGCGATGACCTCGCCCATGAACCTGGTCAGCAGCCGGTTCACCACGAACGCAGGCGCGTCCTTGACCAGCACGCACGACTTCTTCAGCTGCTTGCCGATCTTGAACGCGGTCGCCAGCGCGGCATCGTCGGTCTGCTCGCCGCGCACCACCTCCAGCAGCGGCAGCACCGCGACCGGGTTGAAGAAGTGGAAGCCGACTACCCGCTCCGGGTTCTTCAGCTTCGAACCCATCTCGGTGATCGACAGCGACGAGGTGTTGGTGGCCAGGATCGCCTCGGGGGAGACGTGCTCCTCCAGCTCGGCGAACACCTGCTGCTTGACCGACATCTCCTCGAAGACGGCTTCGATGACGAAGTCGGCATCGGCGAACGCCTTCTTGTCCGGCGAGCCGGTGACCAGCGCCTTGAGCCGGTTCACCGCGTCCGGCGACAGGCGGCCCTTGGCGGCGAGCTTGTCGATCTCGCCGTGGATGTAGCCCACGCCGCGGTCGATGCGCTCCTGGTCGACGTCGGTGATCACCACCGGCACCTCCAGGCGGCGCACGAACAGCAGCGCCAGCTGACCGGCCATCAGCCCGGCGCCGACCACGCCGACCTTGGTGACGTTGCGCGCCAACGACTTGTCGGGCGCCCCGGCGGGCCGCTTGGCGCGCTTCTGGGTCAGGTCGAAGGAGTAGAGCCCGGAGCGCAGCTCGTCGGACATCAGCGCGTCGGTCAGCGCCTCGGTCTCGGCGGCGTAGCCCGCGTCGAGGTCGTTGCCCCGGGCCAGCTCGATCAGTTCGACTGCCTTGGTCACCGCAGGGGAGGCGCCTTGGGTGCGGGACTCGACGATGTCCTTGGCGCGGGCGACGGCGTCGTCCCAGGCCTTGCCGCGGTCGATCTCCCGGCGGGTCACGGCCTGCTCGCCGTTGACCACCCGGACCGCCCAGCGCACGGACTCCTCCAGGAAGTCCGGGCTCTCCAGCAGCTCGTCGAAGATGCCCAGCTGACGGGCCTTCGTAGGGTTGAGCATCCGGTTCTGGCTGAGCGCGTTCTCGATGGTCACCGTCACCGCGGCGTCCGGCCCGATCAGGTTCGGCAGCAGCTGGGTGCCGCCCCAGCCCGGGAACAGGCCCAGGAAGCACTCCGGGAACGCGATCGCGCCCGCGTTCGCCGACACCGTCCGGTAGTGGCAGGACAGCGCCAGCTCCAGGCCGCCGCCGAGCGTCGCGCCGTTGACGAACGCGAAGGTCGGGATCCTCGACTCGGTGAGCCGGCGGTACACGTCGTGCCCGGCCTGGGCGATCTGGTGGGCGTGCTCCCGCTCGGTGATCCGCCCGATGCCGGAAAGGTCCGCGCCCACGGCGAACACGAACGGCTTGCCGGTGACCGCGATGGCCGCGGGTTCGGCGGCGAACGCCTCGTCCAGCGCGTTGTTCAGGCTGGCCAGGCCACCCGGGCCGAAGGTGGACGGCCGGGTGTGGTCGTGGTCGTTGTCGATGGTGATCAGCGCCAGCTTGCCGGCCAGGCCGGGCACGTCGACGAGCCTGGTGAACGCCTTGGTCACCACTTCGTCGGGGAACAGCGTCGCGAAATCCGTCGTCACCGCGCGCCTCCTGCGTTGTAGTTCGGGTTCTCCCAGATGACCGTTCCGCCCATGCCGAAGCCGATGCACATGGTCGTGATGCCGTAGCGCACCTCGGGGTGCTCGGCGAAGTGCCGGGACAGCTGGATCATCAGCCGCACACCGGAGGACGCCAGCGGGTGGCCGCAGGCGATCGCGCCGCCCCACGGGTTGACCCGCGGATCGTCGTCGGCGATGCCGAAGTGCTCCAGGAACGCCAGCACCTGCACCGCGAAGGCCTCGTTGATCTCGAAGAGGCCGATGTCGTCGATGGTCAGCCCGGCGCGCTGTAGCGCCCGCTCCGTGGCGGGCACCGGCCCGACGCCCATCACCTCCGGCTCCACGCCGGCGAAGGCGTAGCCGACCAGCCGCATCCCGACCGGCAGGCCGAGCTCGGCGGCGGTGTCCGCGTCGGCCAGCAGGCAGCCCGTCGCGCCGTCGTTGAGGCCTGCCGCGTTGCCCGGGGTGACCCGGCCGTGCGGCCGGAACGGCGTCCTCAGGCCGCTCAGCGCTTCGACCGTGGTGCCCGGGCGCGGCGGCTCGTCGGCGGTGGCCAGGCCCCAGCCCCGCTTGGAGCGGGTGGACACCGCGACCAGGTCAGGCGTGATCTTCCCGGCCCGCAGCGCCTCGTCGTAGCGCTGCTGGCTGAGGGCCGCGTAGGCGTCGGTGCGCTTCTTGGTCAGCGTCGGGAACCGGTCGTGCAGGTTCTCCGCGGTCGAGCCCATGATCAGCGCCGACGGGTCGACGACCTTGTCGGAGACGAAGCGCGGGTTGGGGTCGATGCCCTCGCCCATCGGGTGGTTGCCCATGTGCTCGACCCCGCCGGCGATCGCCACGTCGTAGGCGCCGAAGGCGATGCCGCTGGACACGGTGGTCACCGCCGTCATGGCGCCGGCGCACATCCGGTCGATGGCGAAGCCGGGGACCGACTTGGGCAGCCCGGCCAGCAGCGCCGCGCTGCGGCCGATGGTCAGACCCTGGTCGCCGATCTGGGTGGTGGCGGCGATGGCGACCTCGTCGATGCGCTCCGCAGGCAGTTCCGGGTGCCGCCGCAGCAGCTCCCGGATGACCTTGACGACCATGTCGTCGGCGCGGGTCTGGGCGTACTGGCCCTTCGAACCGGCCTTGCCGAACGGCGTGCGTACGCCGTCGACGAAGACCACGTCCCGAACCGCTTGGCGGCTGCGGCTGTCGGCGGGTACCGACGCAGGTGCGGCCACGGCGTGCTCCTCACTGGCTTGGTGGATGATGCCGACCGGATCAAACGGTCTCTACCGGCGGTAGCCGCACTCTAGCGCTTATTACCCACCGGTAACCACACGGGTAGACCGTGTCGGCTGTCTCACATCCTGATCAGCGCCGCCGTCGGTGGCCACTTCTAGGCTGACCCCGTGCTGTACGTGCCTTCGGCGGTGGCACCGGACTTGGCTTCGGACCTCGTGACCGGTTGGACTGCGGACGTGGCGGGCGCCGCGACGATCGTGCCGGACGGTTGCGTCGACGTGCTGTGGATCAGTACGGGCGTGATCCGCGTTTGCGGCCCGGAAACATCGGCGTGGTCGTTCGCGCTGCCGCCGGGCACCGAGGCGGTAGGCGTGCGATTCCGCGCGGGGCGGGCGGGCAGTGTTCTCGACTTCGACACCGCCGAGCTGCGCAACAGGCGGGCGTCCCTCGACGACGTGCTCGGCTCCCGCCCCCAACGGCTCCTCGGTGACCAGATCGGCGCCGCCGAAGACCAGCGGAGCCGGCTTCGCGTCCTCCAAGACCACGCTCGCGAATGGCTCGGGGCGGCAGCTCCGGAGGACTCCGCTGCCGAGACCGTCCGGCGAATGCTCGTGCACGACAGCCGGACGACGGTCGCCGAGATGGCCGAGGCCACCGGCCTCTGCGCGCGCCAGCTGAACCGGCGATGCGTTCGGGCGTTCGGCTACGGGCCCTCGATGCTGCGCCGAATCCTCCGGCTGCAACGGTTCCTGCGCATGGCAAGGCATCCTGGCGCCCCGATCGATCTGGCAACGCTGGCGGTGGCCGCCGGCTACACCGACCAGCCACACCTTTCGCGCGACTGCCGGGAGATCGCCCGGAGCAGCCCGGGCGCGCTCGTCGGCCGCTGAAGTCCGATCCGTACACGACAGGCGGCTCGTAATAGACCAGGCTGAGGGCATGAGCGAAACCTCCGAGCGGTACCGAGCGCTGGCTGCCGAGTTCACCCGCCGAGTCGGGGCGGTGCCGGCTGACATGTGGGCGGCGCAGTCCCCCTGCGAAGGCTGGACCGCGTTGGACGTCCTGCGCCACGTCATTGATCTGCACCGCGAAATCCCCAGCTGGGCGGGTTTGACGGTCACCTTGGCGAAGGTCGTCGACGATGACCCGTTGGGAGCGTGGTCGGAGGCCCGCGACGCACTCCAAGCACTGGTCGACGATCCGCAGCGGGCGCGGCAGGAGTACGACGGGATGTTCGGCCGCACCACGGCCGAGGCGACGATCGACCGGTTCCTGTGCTTCGACCTGCTCGTGCACGGATGGGACATCGCCAGGGCCACCGGAGGGGATGAGAGGCTGCCAGCGGACGAGGTGACGAGGGTTTACGCCGATGCTCTCGCCCTCGGGGACAACATCCGGCACACGGGCGTCTGTGGCCCCGAGGTCCGCATCGCCGACGACGCGCCCGAGCAGGACCGCCTGCTCGCCTTCCTCGGCCGCAATCCGTAGTCGACGATCCCGTGCGGCGGCTCCGCGTGGAACCGCCGCACGGCGAACGTCAGTCCGTGGCCGTCGCGTGGAGAGCCTTGCTCAGGTCCTCGGCCGTGAGGTTGATCTGCCACTCGCGGGCGCCCTTGTCGCGCAGCAGCTCGGCCACGTCGTCGGCGCTGCGGTCCTCCGGCGGGGTCCAGCAGGTCCGCCGGACCAGGTCGGGGAGCAGCAGGTTCTCCACTGGCAGGTTGTTGCGCTCGGCGATCTTCGACAGCGCCGAACGCGCCGCGGACAGCCGCGCCGCGGCCGCCGGATCCCGGTCGGCCCAGCGGTTCGTCGGGGGCGGGCCCTCGTGCGGTGAGGCTGCGGCCGGCAGCTCGTCGTTCTCCAGCCGGCGCGCCGCCCGCAGGGCCTGCAACCACATCGCGGCCCGGCGCCGCTGCTGACGCCCGCCGAACACCGGCAGGGCTACGAGGTCGGCCTCGGTCTTCGGGTTGGCCTGCGCGGCCTGCACGATCGAGGAGTCCGGCAGCACGCGTCCCGGCGCGAGATCGCGATCCCGCGCGACGTTGTCCCGGGTCTCCCACAGGGCTCGAACGGCCGCCAGCTGTCGAGGACTGCGCACCCGGTGAATGCCAGACGTGCGGCGCCAAGGCTCGGCACGCGGCGGGGCGGGCGCGGCGGTGCGGACCGCCTCGAACTCCTCGTGCGCCCAGTCGAGCTTGCCCTGCCGCTCCAGCTCGTCGCGCATCGCGTCACGCAGGGCGGTCAGCAGCTCCACATCCAGCGCGGCGTACACCAGCCAGTCCTGGGGGAGTGGTCGGCGAGACCAGTCCGCCGCACTGTGGCCCTTCTCCAGCCGGTAGCCGAGCATGCGCTCCACGAGCGCACCGAGCGACACGCGCTCGAACCCGGCGAGCCGGCCAGCCAGTTCGGTGTCGAACAAGCGCGCCGGACGCAGGTCGAGCTCGGCGAGGCACGGCAGATCCTGCGACGCCGCGTGCAGCACCCACTCCGCGTCGGCCAAGGCCGGCAGCAGCGGATCGAGCGCACCGTCCAGCGCGATCGGGTCGACCAGCACGGTGCCGGCGCCTTCTCTGCGGAGTTGCACCAGGTAGGCGCGTTGCGAGTAGCGGTAACCCGAAGCGCGCTCGGTGTCCACGGCGACCGGTCCGGTCCCCGCAGTTAGTGCGTCCGCGGCCGCGTTCAACGCGGCCGGTGTGTCCACCACCGGCGGTACGCCGTCGGTGGGTTCGGTCAACAACACCGGCTCCGGGCGGTCGGACCCGACGGTCTCGGGGCTTGCAGCTTCCACGGCTACCAGACCTTACGTGCTTCGGCCCGCGCCGTGGGGCCACTCCACCCGAGCTCGTCGGGGCGACCGCCCGATGCAGGTGTGTCAGCGTCCGGTCATCGGATCACGCCGGCCCGCATGGCCAGCGCAACCATCTGTGCCCGGTCGCCGGTGCCCAGCTTGCGCCCTATCCGCGACAGGTGGCTCTTCACCGTGAGCGCGGATAGGTTCAGGGCCTCACCGATCTCCTTGTTGGATCGGCCGTCGGCCACCAACTGGAGCACCTCGACTTCGCGCCCGGACAGCTCGCGAGGCGTGTTGTCCGTTCCCGGCACGCGGGTACCGGCGGCAAGCACCGGCGCCACGCTGGGATCGGCATACACGCCGCCGTCGAGCACGCGGCGCACGCCGTCGGTGACCACCATCGGCGAGGCCGACTTCAGCAGGTACGCCTGCGCACCTGCCTGGAAGGCAGCCCGGACCGCATACGGGTCATCGGACGAAGCGAGCACCACGATCCGTGGCCAGCCCTGGCTCCGGAGTTCGGTTACCAGCTCGATGCCGGTCCCGTCCGGGAGCCCGAGATCGAGAATTGCGAGGTCGCAAGGACCGGTCGCCAGGGCGCGAGCCCTGGCTTCGGCCATAGATGCGGCCTCGTGCACCGTGCCGGCGCCCATCTGCAGCAGCCGGGCGGCGATTGCCTCCCGGAGCAGCGGATGGTCGTCCACCACGAGCACCGTGAACAGCTCTTCCCGCGGGTGCGGGACCATGTTGGCCGGCAAGGTGCCGGCTGGCGTGGTTCGAGCGGCCTGACCTAAGCCGACGGCAGCCACGTCACTACCTCCCTGGAGTCGGTCGTGCCCCCCGACCGGCACCGGGACTCTCGACCAATCAGCCGCGCCACTGATCGACCGAAAGTGGTGTCGTCGGGGGCAGCGTAACCGCCCAAGCGGGTCAGCGGGACGATCAATCGGGTATCTATCCCGATCGAGTTGTTACCTGAACATGATCGTATCGCTCTTTTGGGTGACTATGAGCTATCTCCGTAACGGCGGAGCGTGGCCAAGCGACGTAATACGAACGCGGATTGTGAAAAATTTGCGCAATCAATGGTTCGGGCGCCTCGCGGGTCTTCGCGAAAGGAAATCACGCTTCGGCGTGTCGCCCGCCTCGGGTGAGGGGATCGGTTGCGCCGAACCTTACGCGCCGGAGTCGACCGGCACAGCCGGTGATCGGGCGATCCGGATTCAGTCTCGCGAAGCTGTGCTGCTGGGCCGCCCGCCGAGCATCGAGACGCCTTCCGGAGGCAACCCCGCTGCACTCGCCATCAATTCGTGGAACGCGGCCGCGTGCGGTTCCAGTTGGGCGTCGGTGGCCGTCCAGGAGCCGCGCAGTTCCAGATCGTGGCTGCGGGTCGGGCCCGCGATGTCGCCGAACCTGGCAGATGAGGTCAGCGTGACCGTGCCGCCAAGGGCGGTCCAGGAGGCGCCGGAGTCCTCCAGTGCGTCGGTCAGCCACGACCAGCCCACCGCCGGCAGCAGTGGGTCGGTGGCCAGCTCCGGGTCGAGCTCGGCACGCAGGTAGACGACGAGCCGCAACACGCCGTCCCACGCCTCCTGGCCGTCCGGGTCGTAGAGGAGCACCAGTCGAGCGGTGGCGAGCTCGCCGGCCGGCCCGTTCGCCTCTGCGGCGAGCGCGTGCGCCCAGGGCGCCAGGCGCTTTGGTGGCCCGACCTCGCTCAGCTCGATCTCGGCCCGCGGGCGGAACGACGTCAACGCGGCAACAGCCTGCCGGAAGACTTCGGGCGTCGCCGACATCTCCGTCACGCCGCCGACTGTAGGCGGCCGAACGCGGGCAGTTGCGGAGGCACGCCGAAAGAGGGATGCGCGAGCTTCGCGCTTGACTATGCGTGGCGGCGCGGACAGCTTGGCTTTCCAGGGCGAGGGCGTGCCAGCGGCCAACGGCAGGCTCTCGGCCAGGGGCGGGCGGCAGGCGTGCGAAGATTGCCGCGCAAGCCCGGCCGGCCCGCCGCGGCGCCGTCCCGGGGACACCGATCGACGTACGGACAGCGACCTCGATGACGAATTCCGCGAACTCCGCGCCGGTCTCGGCCCGCCGGGACCTCGCCGACGCTCCCCTGCTCGTCGCCGCTCGCGGCGGTACCCCCCGGCACACCCCGGTCTGGTTCATGCGGCAGGCGGGTCGTTCGCTGCCGGAGTACCGCAGGGTCCGTGGGGGCGTGCCGATGCTGCAGGCGTGCCTGACGCCGGAGCTGGCCAGCGAGATCACGTTGCAGCCGGTGCGCCGGCACGGAGTGGACGCCGCGATCCTGTTCAGCGACATCGTGCTACCGCTTTACGCGGCTGGCATTGGGCTGGACATCGTCGCGGGCACCGGACCGGTCGTGTCGAGCCCGGTGCGCACCGCCGCCGACGTCGCCGCGCTGCCGAGGCTGGACCCGGCGCAGGTCGCTCCGGTTGCCGACGCGATCGGACTGCTGGTGCGCGAACTGGGGGAGACGCCGCTGATCGGGTTCGCCGGCGCCCCGTTCACGCTTGCCTCCTACCTGGTGGAGGGCGGCCCGAGCCGCAACCACGAACGCACCAAGGCGTTGATGCACTCCGACCCGCAGACCTGGCACGCGCTGCTGGAGCGGCTGGCGGACACGACGCTGGAGTTCCTAGAGGTGCAGTTGGCGGCCGGGGTCGATGCGATCCAGCTCTTCGACTCCTGGGCCGGGGCCTTGTCCCTGCGCGACTACCGCGAGTTCGTGCTGCCGCACAGCCAGCGGATCTTCGCAGGCATTGCGGAGATCGCGGACGTACCGAAGATCCACTTCGGGGTGGGCAGGGGCGCCCCGCCGGTGCCGACGTGGTCGGCGTGGACTGGCGGGTGCCGCTGGACGAGGCTGCGAACCGTCTGCGGGCGGCGGTGCCGGACGCGGCCGAGCCGGTGGTGCAGGGCAACCTCGACCCGGCGGTGCTGTTCGCCGGGTGGGGCGCGATCGAGCGCGAGGTGCACCGGATCCTCGGCGAGGGCAAGTCCGCCGGCGGGCACATCTTCAACCTCGGTCACGGGGTGCTGCCCACCACCGACCCCGAGGTGCTCACGCGCGTCGTTGAGCTGGTGCACGCCGCGAGCGAGCGGTGATGGCGCACCGAGTCGCGGTCGTCGGAGGCGGGATCGCTGGCCTAACCGCCGCCTACCGGCTTCGTCGCGAGCTGGGGCCGGATGCCGAGATCGTGCTGCTGGAGCAGGGTGACCGGCTCGGCGGCAAGCTCCGCACGGTCGAGCTGGCCGGTTGCCGCTACGACGTCGGGGCGGAGGCCTTCCTCGACCGGCGCGCGGAAGTCCGGCAGCTCGCGGAGGAGCTCGGCGGGCCCGAAGAGGTCGTGCACCCGGGTGCGGTGTCCGCGACGGTGCGCGCCGGCGGCCGGACCTGCTGGTTGCCCGGTGGGACCGTGATGGGCGTCCCGGCTTCGGCGGATGCGGTGCAGGACGTGCTTTCCGAAGCCGGGGTGGCCGCAGTCCGGGCGGAGGCGGATCTGCCGCCGGTTCGGCTCGGCGGCGCCGACATCTCAGTCGGCGAGCTGCTGCGCGGGCGGGTCGGAGACGAGGTCGTCGACCGCCTCGTCGAGCCGCTGCTGGGCGGCGTCTACGCGTGCAATGCGGACTTGCTCGGCTTGCGGGCGACAATTCCGGCGCTGGCCGCGGCGCTCGACGCCGGAGCGGAGTCGATCACCGCGGCCGCGGCCGCGGCACTGCCCTCGCGGCAATCGGCAGACTCGCCCAAACCACCGGTTTTCGGCGCTTTCCGCTACGGCTTCCGGGAGCTGATCGACCGGCTGCTGATCGCCGCCGACGCCCGAATACGGCTGGGGTTCCCGGTGCGGCAGCTGGCACGAACCGACTCCGGCTGGCGTCTGGAGATCGGTGCCGCGCCCAGCCCGGAGTTCCTGGATGTCGACGCCGTGGTGCTCGCAGTGCCCGCATCGGCTGCCCGCAAGCTGCTCGACGACGCCGCTCCTGCCGCAGCGGCGAAGCTTGCGGCGGTGGAGCTGTCGTCTTCGGTCGTGGTCGGGCTCGCCCTACCGCCGGACACGCGGCTGCCCGAGGCATCCGGGGTGCTGATCGCGCGCGGCGAGCAGCACGCCGACGGAACCCCGTTCACCGCCAAGGCGTTCACCTTCTCCAGCAAAAAGTGGCCGCACCTGCGCGGAGCGGACGGCGAGCTGCTCGTGCGCGGATCGGTCGGCCGGTTCGGCGAGACCACGGAGCTCCGCCTGGACGACGCCGAGGTGCTGCGCCGGGTCGCGGCGGACTTCGCGGAGCTGACCGGGACCTCCGCGGTTCCGGTGGACTCCGTGGTGGTGCGTTGGGGCGGCGGCCTGCCGCAGTACGGAGTGGGTCACCTGGACCTCATCGCCGACGTCGAACGCGCCGTGGCCGAGGTGTCGGGGCTGGCGATCGCCGGTGCCGCCTTGCACGGCGTCGGCGTCCCGGCCTGCATCGCCACCGGGTCGGCGGCAGCGACCGATGTCACGCGGGACCTCCTGCGGGCCGGTCCCTGCGAAGTGGGACGATGAGAACATGGCGCGGCTGAACTACAACGAGCTCAACGACACGATCCGCTACACCATGTGGTCGGTCTTCCGGATCGAGCAGGGCACCCTGCCCGAGGACCGGGAGAAGGCCGCGCAGCAGACCCAGGAGTACCTGGACTCGCTGGCCGAGTCCGGTGTCGTGGTCCGCGGCGTCTACGACGTCTCCGGGCTGCGTGCCGACGCGGACTACATGATCTGGTGGCACTCGGAGCGGATCGAGGAAGTACAGGCGGCCTATACCGGGTTCCGCCGGGAGACCCCGCTGGGGCAGGCATCCGAACCGGTGTGGAGCAACGTCGCGCTGCACCGCCCGGCGGAGTTCAACAAGAGCCACATCCCGGCCTTCCTGGCGGGCGAGGAGCCGCGCAAGTACATCTGCGTGTACCCGTTCGTGCGCTCCTACGAGTGGTATCTGCTGCCGGACGACGAGCGCCGCACGATGCTGGCCGACCACGGCAAGGAAGCCCGGGACTACCCGGACGTCCGGGCGAACACGGTGGCCTCGTTCGCGCTGGGCGACTACGAGTGGATCCTGGCCTTCGAGGCGGACGAGCTGCACCGGATCGTCGATCTGATGCGCCACCTGCGCGGCACCGAGGCCCGCCTCCACGTCCGCGAGGAGATCCCGTTCTACACCGGTCACCGGGTCGACGTCCCGGACCTGGTGACCCGCCTCCCCTGACGGGTACAAGGTCGCGCTATGGCGACCATTCAGATCCGGGACATCCCGGAAGAGGCGTACGAGACGATCCGCAACCGAGCACGCTCCGCTGGGATGTCGCTGCACGCGTACATGCGCGATGAAGTCGTGCGCATGGCATCGCGCCGGACGAAGGAAGAAGCGCTCGCGGCGGTCGAGGCAGCACTCGCTCACGATCGCGGCACCGGGGTGACCGTCGAGAGCATCCTCGCGGCAAAGGATGCTGATCGACGTTGAGCGAATTCGTCGTTGACGCCTCGGCCCTCGTGCTGGCAACCACAGTCGTGTCGGACGGGCCCGGCAGCTGCGCCGTCGGCTGCTTCAGGGCGAGTGCCACGCACCGCACCTTGTCGACGCAGCGGTCGGGAACGTGCTTAGAAGACAGGAGCTGGGCGGGCAGATCGAGGCGGAAGCCGCGACGACTGCGCTCCTCGCCATGAAGGACTTGGTCGACCACCGCTATCCCCACGCAGGTCGGCTCAGCCAAGCCGCGTGGGAGTTGCGTGGTGCGGTCACGTTCTATGCCGCGCTCTACGTGGCGCTGGCTGCTGGCCTGGACGTGCCGCTGCTGACAGCCGACGCGAGGCTGTCCCGCGCTCGGAAGCTCCCGTGCAAGGTTGAAGTGATCGTGTGATCGTCACTCCGCCGGAACGAGGCGGACTGCGATCGAGTTGATGCAGTAGCGCTGGTCGGTGGGGGTGGGGGTAGCCCTCGCCCTCGAAGACGTGGCCGAAGTGGCCGTGGCAGGCGGAGCACACGACCTCGGTGCGGACCACGCCGAGCGACCGGTTCTCGCGGAGGATCACCGCGTCGCTGCCGGTCGGACGCCGTCGCACGGTTCACGCCAACTGCCCGAGCAGCACCCGAGACGCGGCCATTTTCCCGGTCCAGGGCCTCGAAGAACCTCGCCCTCAACTCCTCAAAACCCACGATCCTCGCAACTCCCTGAAATCCAGGGTGTTGCGGGGATCGCTAGAACCCGCCATCTCGGGTTGGGGGCTTCTTGTGTTTCTGGTGTTAGCAGGCGAAGTCGAACTCGCCCTTCCTTGCGCCGTCGACAAATGCGGCGAACTTGACCCGCGTGGTCGACAGGATCACGGCCTTGTTGTCGCTCTCCACCAGGTGAACGTTGTCACCGTCGGCAGCGACGTGCAGGCACTCCTTACCATCGATGTGACTCCGGGTGGCCTTGACGAACCCCAGCTCAGCTCCGTTGACCACTAGCTTCATCATTTCCGTGTTCCATCTCTGGACCACGGGCCGCAGACAACAAGCTAGCCGGGCATTCCTCGGAGATCGATAGGCTAACCGGGTCGCCGCAGCTGGATCTTGCTGCTCAAGATCGGGTTCGAGTCACCGGTAATCGCATCGAAGATCTTGCCGTACTTCGTCTGTTCCCACTTGACATCACCGACGATGCTCAGCTTGTCGCGATGTACGACCTGGAACTTCCCGTCGTCGATCATGCGGGCCATATAGTCGTAGGCCCACCCGGGCGCGTTGGTTTGATCCCAAAACGCTCCGCAGGCGAAGCAGTCGAGCCGGAAGACAGCTTGCTCGATCGCGGCCGGGAAGTGCGCGGCTTGCAGGTGGACACTCTCGTAAGGATGCAAACACCGGTGCGGGGGTGCCCAGATCTGACTTGGATACTCCGGGTCGCGGCCGGCTGGTATGCCAAGGTCGTCAAAATCCATGACTAGTCCTCTCAGCGGCAGCGCCGCGTTGCCAGTGATCACGGGCCGCGGCGATCAGCGTAGCGCGCGGTATGCACATGGTGACAGAGAGCACAAGAAAGCCCCGCCCAGTAGGTGACCAGGCAGGGCAATTGGGAGAAGGTCAGCGGCCTAGAACGGGTGTTAGCTCCCGGAGCATGTAGACCCCGCACCAGCGGCTCTCCGTGTCGTTCGGGTCTGTGACTTCCCTAGCTAGCTTCTTGGCCAGCTTGCGCGGGTTCGGCACTGCTGCCACGTCCCGCGCGAGGATCTTGCATTGCCCCCAATCCAGTTGGAGGAGGCGGGAAATCTCCGACGTGAGGCAAAGGTTCCGAACCTTCTCGTCTGTCTCCAGCACCTCGATCACGGCCCGCGCGTTGTCTTCTCCTGGCGTCTTCGCCAGGATCGCCAGAGCGTTGGTTCGAAGGGTCGAGGTCTCCCCCTCCAACATCCATCGACGGATGTTGGAGAAGCTTTCTGGGTCGGCTTTGTGGATGATCGCTAGGTCTGTCGAGTGCGCGGTGGGAGCCCTGGCGATGATGTCGGGGTCTCCCTCGCGAATGGCCCGGCTCAGGTTTGCGAGCTTTGCGCCTCGGATTTTGGCGAGACCTGGGTGTGTGATGTCGCGCTTGAACACTTCGCCCCCTGCTTCCTGGATGGCTCGCTCGTACGCCTCGATGATCTCTGGAGTAGCCCGCCTGCGTCCAGTCTCCACATGACCGAGCGTGGACTTGCCGAAGTGCGTCGCTTTGGCCATGTCTTCGAGGCTCATCTTCACGTCGTTCCGAGCCTCGCGAAGGACAAGACCGATGTCTAGGTCCTCTGTAGACGACATGTAGACCCCCAAATGCTTCCAACCACCCGCCGTGATCGAGATGCTACTTCGCGGAACTGGAACTTCTAAGACGGCCCGGCCGGTGAACCGGGATTCCCCTAGCGGATCACGGGCCGCGCCCACCGGACCGGGCAGCCGCCCCCGCGTCTCGCGTCCATCCGGGCGCGGGGGCGGTCCAATATTCGCCCGAATTTTGGTCGCGGACCAGGTCTCACCGGCCGACATCAGGAACGGGGCAACTCGATGATCATCTGGGGATGCGTGATCGGTCTCGCTGCTGTGGCGAGCATCGCCCTGTGGGTGACGTTCTACTACGCCCCTGCACGGCACGCCGGTAGTGGCGAGGGTGCGCTGACGGTCGCCTATCTGGTCGCACGGGTGGAGGCCGAGACAAGCAGCGGCCGTCACCAGTTGCGGGAGCCGCGGATCGTTCAGCTACGCGGCGACCTGGCAGACGAGCTTGCCGTCGAGGAAACCCGGCACCTGCCACTAATCGAGTCTGACCGGGAAGCGATGGCGCGACACCCAGTGGCACGGCATCCCGGGATGGTGCGCCGCCTTCTAGCCGCGCTGCAACCTCTCCCTCTGACTCGGTGGGGACGGCCCCGTCCCCCCCGACCGGCACCGGGCCGTTCGGTCCAGCCCCCCGGCACGGGACGGTTCAGCGTGATGGCCGTATGGGATCGACGCGCGGCATCGCGCCGCAACCGATCCCACCGTGCCGGGGCCTTTCACTCTGTCGGCAGGCGCGAGAGAAAAAGATCATCTGCTGAGGCTGCTTGCCGGAGGTGATCGCATGGCGGAATGCAAAATGTTTGGTGGGGCAGCCGACCGCGACGGAGACTTTTGCGCCGATTGCCAATCGGCGGTGGACCCAGGTGACTAGATACCGGCCTGGCGGCGCAGATGCGCGTTCAGGGTTGCTACCGAGTCCCAAGCGGGACGGAGCAGCCAGTTGCGCCAGGCCTCGCCTTGCCCCGCGATGTCCGGCTTGATCGAGGCGTCCGGCCAGAATCCGTGTGGATAGTGCAGGTACCCGGACCACTCTTGTTTGAGGATGTCGCGGCATCGGATCGTGTCTTTGACGTCCTCGTCGGACAGGTCTAGCAGATGCTCGGGAGGGTCCTCGGGCAGGGTTTCCCACGTGCCGAATTCGAGCGGGGAAGGCAGTGGCCGCATCGTTTCGGTCCTTCCCGGACCGCGTTGCCAGTGATCACGGGCCGCGGCGATCAGCGTAGCGCGGTGTAGTGATCGTGTTACAGCGGGCACACTTCGACTTAATCCGCATCCCATGCGTACCGAAGCTCGTAGCTTTCCGCGGGCATCACCATGTCGTTGACCTCGACGAGATGCCCGTTGCTGTACGTAAGCCGCTGGACCGTCAGGACTGGCCCGCGGCCAAGGCCGAGCGCCTGCTTCTCGTTCGCATCCGGCATCTTCGCACCGACGATCTCTTCATGGTTCGTCACCGGGAACCCGAGATCTTCCAGCCGGGCAAACACACCACCGGGACCGGTGTCCTCCTCTTCAACCGCGGTTCCGCGGGTGATCTCACGCGGGTACCGGGAGACAGCGAGCATCACGGGTTGTCCGTCCGCGGTCATGACTCGGTCTCGGACGCAGACCTCCGCAGTCTCGTCCATCCCGAAGACCTCCGCGAAATCCTGCGCCGGCTCGAACCACACGCGGACCGACGTCGCCGGGGCGAAGCCCTGGACCTGCGCCTCTGCTAGGAACGCCCCTTCGTTGCGCTCCCGCCTCGCCCGGGACAAGCGCTCCCGCGAGTCGAGCCTCTTCACTACCCGAGGGGATGCCACGAACACCCCGACCCCGTGTCGCATTCGCACCAGCCCGGCATCCCGGAGCTCCGCGAGTGCTTGACGGACCGTCGTGCGCGAGGCGTCGAACCGCTGGATTAGCTCGGGTTCCGAGGGCAGCTTGTCTCCGACCGCCCAGGCACCCGAAGCGATCTCGCCTCGAAGAATCTCGGCGATCTCCTTGTAGCGGGCTGCCGCATTCATTCGGGACCTCTCACACGTCTGGGTCGTCTTGCCTGGCTCTTCATGAAATCACTTGTTGGCCGCTTGCCGAAACTCAAGCGACAAGCTTATAGTCTTACTCGTCTCAGACGAGTAAGACGACTGGTGTGAGCGAAGCTTCCAATGGATGGCCCCTCCTTGGTTCACAACACACCTACGCCCCCGCCCGAAGATCCCGAGGCTGCCTACTGGATCTGCCCGCCAGCGGAGGACTTCCGGCACGCGACGACGCAGCGACCAGGCGCTCTCCCGGTGGTGCCGAGATGCCTGTTAGCGGATCAGGGGCCGCGCACCAGCCATGCAGCCGTCTCCGCGTCTCGCGTTCATCCGGGCGCGGGGGCGGTCCAATATTCCCGACATCAGAAACGGGGCAACTCGATGATCATCTGGGGATGCGTGATCGGTTTCGCTGCTGTGGCGAGCATCGCGGTGTGGGTGACGTTCTACTGCGCCCCGGCACGGCACGCCGGTGGCGGCGAGGGTGCGTTGACGGTCGTCTATCTGGTCGCGCGGGTGGAGTCCGAGACCAGCAGCGGTCGGCACCAGTTGCGGGAGCCGCGAACCGTACGGATGCGTAAAAGACCTGGCCGATGCGCTCCCCGTCGAAGAAACCCGGCACCTACCGCTGGTCGAGACCGGGCTACCGGTCGATGACCGCGAGGCGATGGCCCGGCATCCAGGAATGATGTGCCGTCTCCTGGCCGCGCTGCACAACCTCTCCCTCTGACTCGGTGGGGACGCCCCTGGTCACTGGGCCTGCACGGTCAACATGACCGCTCAGCCCGCTGGCTCGGTGGGGACGTCGCAGTCGATCCCGACCGGTGTTTCCACCGCAACCACGTACCTGCGCCGTTACCGACAGGTTGGCCAGGTACACGGATGGTCAGGCGACGGAAGCCCCCCGACGTCGTCTGACCATCCACCCAGCTCCCCGGCACGGGAAAGCCGACCCAACCCGACACGGCGGCTGTAGCGGGATCGACGAGCGGCATGACGCCGCAACCGGACCCACCGCGCCGGGTACTGAGAGCCCCGCGTCTTTGTTGGCGTGGGGCTTTCTGCGTTCTAAGCCTCGTCCGCTGGTACTAGACGGACTGCGATCGAGTTGATGCAATACCGCTGATCGGTGGGGGTGCCGTAACCCTCGCCCTCGAACAGGTGGCCGAGGTGTCCGTGGCAGGCGGCGCACAGGACCTCGGTGCGGACCATGCCGAGCGACCGGTCCTCGCGGAGTATCACCGCGTCGCTGCCGGTCGGATCCCAGAACGACGGCCAGCCGCAGTGCGATTCGAACTTGGTGTCGCTGCGGAACAATTCCGCCCCGCAGCCGCGGCACTCGTAGACCCCGACCGTCTTGGTGTCGACGTACTCGCCCTGCCAGGCCGGCTCGGTGGCGGCTTGGCGCAGCACCGCGTACTCGTTCGGGCTGAGCTGTTCCCGCCACTCCTGCTCGGTTTTGGTGACCTTCGGGGTTCCTGGGAGCGGATCCATGCCTCCACGCTAATCCGTCCGAAGATCGACTGCACCGGTGCGGTGTCAGATCGAGTCGAATGCCACCACCGCCGATTTCGCGTCGCGGGTCGCGGCCAACTGCTCGGCTTCGGCGTCCACCTCGGTGCGCGTGGCGCCGGTCAGCGAGTGGAAGCCCAGCACGTCCACCATAAGCTTGGTGCCCGCCTTCTTGGCCCGCCAGGTGCCGACGATCTCGCCGTCGACGAGCAACGCCCCGGGGGAGCTGACCGCCCGCCAAAGCGCTTTGCGGTGTTCGGGGTCGGGCACCAGCTGCGCGCGGTCCCGCGCTTGCAGGAACGGGTCGCCGGTCGGCAGCAGCCGAACGCCGCGTGGTGACGGCGGTGAGGCGAGTGCGTCGGTGGCTTCCGGCACGAACCACGAGCGCTTGCCGTCGACCGCGACCTCGACGAGGTCCGTCGGCCAGACCGGCCGCAGCACTGCGGCGCTGGTGCCGAGGAATGCGGCGATGTCGGCGATCGAGCTTGGACCGAGCAGGCGCAGGCCGTCCCGGATCAGCACGTCCAAGCGCGCGGTCTGCTGCGGGACGCGCCACTGCGGGGCCGCTGTGATCCGCAGCCGCCCGGATTGGCGGACGAGCCGGATGCCGGCGGCCAGCCCGGTTTGCAGGTACAGCGAGTAGAAGACGTGGGTCGAACCGCAGGCCCGGCACCACGCCGAGGCCTCCGGGACGTCGCGGGTCACGGCTGCGCTCAGCGAACCCCGATCCGTCGGTTCGAGGGAGTGCTCGCGCATCGCCGCGACCGTCTTGCCGAACACGGCGAGCGGGGCGTCGACCGACTTCATGATCGGCATTCGGGCCACCACGTCCGCGTCCGACATCGGGTATAGCCGCCCGGCCAGCTCTGGGAGGTCCGCGGCGCGGTGCAGGTGCGCGCTGCCGCGCACCGACCAGCCGAGGGCCAGCGAGTCGGGGAGTTCGGCTTCGGGCACTCTCGTGCGCACCGACTGCAGGGCGGATCCTGCCGGGCTGTCCTGCACGCCGAGCGGCAGCACGGCGAGCTTCTCGGCGCCGGTTGCGGAGCGGTCCAGCTGCTGCACGGCGTGCCGGTAGGCCAGGACGCGTTCTCGGTCGATCTCGATCACCACACCTCGATTCGGGTAACGGCGCGAGCATGCCCCAAGCCCCCGACAGATCAGCCGAGGAAGGTGCTGAACACGAACAAGAACGCGTTCCAGAGCGTGAACAGCACTCCGAACAGGATCAGCACGACCACCACGACGGCCACCAACCGGCGATGGCCGTCCGCCCGGTTCACGCTCTGCGCGAAGTCGTCCACGCCGCGCAGCATGCCCTCCACAGTGGCCTCGGAGTTCGGCCGCTGCATCCGGTCGCGGTGCGCGGCGAAGGCCTGCACCTCGGGATCGTCCGGGTCGAGCCCGTGCAGATCCTCCTCGAGGCGCTCGATCTCCTCATCCCGGTCGCCACGTTCCACGGCCCCACGGTAGCTCCTGCCGCCCGTGACCTGTCGCCAGTGCGCGAAGACCAACCGAGCTCGGGCGGCTCAGCGGGTGGCGCGGTGCTGACGTGCGTGACCGCTGGCGAGGTGGCAACCTCGACAGTGTGATGACCCCGTTGATCGGCATCGAATTTTGACAGGTGACCGAGCTCGTGGCCGCACATGGTTTCTCCTGATCGCGGGAATTGCTGCTCTCCGCTGAAAACGCGCCGAGATCCCGGGTCGTGAGCCCGCCGCTCGTGTGATCACTGGATCGAGTGATTGGGGCTGCGAGCCGTCGTCCGAATCCCGCTAGGGCCCGGGGGCCGTGTTGCAGTCGCCGCGCTCCACTGAGGACCCGGGAGGCGATGATGAGCGTGCATCCGGTGGAGTCCGACGGTCCGTTCCGGCCGGAGCTGGCGGTGACGCCCCCGGAGCGGCAGCGGCGCTGGACCGTCCTATTGCGACTGATCTTGCTGATCCCGCACTTCATCGTGCTCTGGCTGATGTCCATCGCGGCCACCGTGGTGGTCATCATCGGCTGGTTCACCGCGCTGGTCCTGGGGCGGCTGCCGGACTGGATCTCGGACTTCCTGGCCATGTTCATCGGCTACCAGGCACGGGTGGCGGCGTCGTACATGCTGCTCGTCGACGAGTACCCGCCGTTCGTCGTCTCCCAGCCGGACTACCCGGTGCAGGTCGACGTCCGGCCGGCGGAGCTCAACCGGTTGGCGGTGTTCTTCCGGATCATCCTGGTGATCCCCGCCGCGATCGTGAGCGCGGTCGTCGCCCAGGGGTGGGGCATGCTGGCGTTCTTCATCTGGCTGATCGTGTTGGTGTCGGGCCGCAACCCCCGGCCGATCTTCGACGCCTCCGCGGCGGTGCTGCGCTACGGCTTCCGCACGAACGCCTACTTCTACCTGCTGACCGGCGCCTACCCGAAGAAGCTGTTCGGCGACGCTCGCGCGGAGGACAACCCGCCGCGCCAGTCGCCCGGCACCCGTCCGCTGGTGATGTCCAAGGGCGGCCGGGTCTTGCTGGTCGTGTTCATCGTGCTCGGCGTTGTCGGCCTGGTTACCAACGGCGCCGTGCAGTCGTTGAACCAGCCGGACTTCCACTACCAGTACGAATACGCGTACGGCCGCTGACGGTCACACCGCGGCTTCGGACCAGGCTCGGCGGAGGTCTGCGCGGTGAGCCGGTGGCGCAGTCGCAACTGGCGCAGGGCTTCGTCGGAGGGCGTCGCGGACATCTCCTCGCGGCCGCCGATTACCATGCGCCGGAAGGAATCGCCGCGCACGTGCACCGAGCGCGGCAGCCGCTCGGCGACGCCTTCTTGGGCGATGCCTCCGCGCGTTCGAAGAGTTGTCACCCGTTCGGGCGCAATTGTCGTGCGCATTTCGCATTCAGTTACAGATCGCAATGCCTTCATGTGACCTGTTCAGCTCGTTGGCCGATAACGGTTCGCTCAGCCAGCGGTGTCCCGTTTCTTCCTTCGGCGAGCACCATCGCAACCGTTGGTATTCGCAGAATCGCGGGAGGCGATGATGGTCCGCACCGAAGCCGAGCGTGCTCCACAAGCCCAGGGTGGCTGCAGCTGTTGCGGCAGCTGCACCGGTCCTTCCTGTGGCTGCTGCTCCAGCTGCGGCTGAACAGGGGGTCTGCCCGGGGTGCTTGCGGGATCACCCCGGGCAGACCATGCCATCGGTCGGCACGGTGCCCTCGACCAGGAATCGGCTGGCGGCCTCCGTCACGCACGGCGACCTGCCGACGGCGCCGTGCCCGGCGCCCTGCCAGCGCAGCAGCACCCCGGTCGGCATCTGCTCGGCCATGTGATCGCTGCCCATGCCCAGCAGCAGCGGGTCGTTCGCGGTGCTGATCACCGGGATCGGCGGCAGGTCAGGACGGCGCGGCGAGGGCAGCGGCTGCTGCGGGACAGGCCACGACCCGCACCAGACCATGCGCTGCGCGGCGGCTCCACCGAACAGCGGGAAGCGGTTCACCCAGTCCAGCGCGAGTTCGCTGCTGCGTTGCGGCGGCACGCGCAACGTCGTGTCGTTGCAGCTGGTGATCAGGTCGCCGTCGAGCCACGGCGGGTTCACGCCCTGCGGGGCGACCAGCGGCGCGCTGATCGCGGCGAGCTTGGCGCCATCGCCGTGGTCGGCGGCGGCCAGCGCCTCGGCCAGGGCGGGCCAGGTCGCCCGGTCGGAAAGGCCCAGCAGCATCGCCTGCACCACCCGGCCGCCGTTGACCGGGGAACCCGGTGCCAGTAGCGGCGTCGCGCGGGTCCGCTCGACGAGATCGCTGACCAGCTTCCGCGGATCGGGGCCCAGCGGGCAGCCGCGGCTGACGCAGTCGGCGGCGAACGTGTCGAAGGTCTGCTCCGCGCTCTGCGCCTGGGATTCCACCTGGCCGATGGAGTCGCGGGTCGGGTCCGGCGCCCCGTCGAGCACCAGGCGACCCACGGACCCCGGGAAGCGCTCGGCGAACGTAGTCAGCAGCCTCGCCGCCTCGCCGCGTCCGATCGCGTGCAGCCGCGGCACGCCCAGTTCGAGGCGGAGCTCTTCCAGGTCCGAGGCGGTCCGCCAGGTGTCGTAGGCCTGCAGCCGCTCGTCGAGGTCGAGCAGGCATTCCTGGCTGGCCTGCAGCACCGATTCGAGCAGCCGGTCCAGCGCGGTGCGGTCGGTGGCGCGCGGGTCGAAGCCGACGATCGCGTCGCGCTGCGCGGGCGGGACGCAGTCGGCCGGGTCGGATTCGCCGGTGCCGCGCCGGTCCATCCCGATGATGTCGAAGGTGTTGCGCAGCTCCGGCGGGAGTTGGGTGGCCAGCCGTGCCGCGAAGGTCGTGCCCGGCTCCCCGCCGACGTCGCCCAGCACCACCAGCGGGACGTGGCCGGACCCGGCGCGGATCAGCGCGATGCGAGCGGTGCCGCGTTCCGGGGATTCCGGCGCGTCCAGCGTGCTGAGCAGCCGCGCGCAGGAGAACGTCAGGCCCGCCGGCAGGTCACCGAGCTCGCCGCGGGTCCGCTCGGTGCAGTCCTCCCAGTTCAGCGAGTCGTCGCTGGGTGAGCCCAGCGGCGGGACCGGTGCCGGTTTCGGCGGCTGTGGCGCTGGGACGACCTGCTGCTCGCCGTCGTGGTAAGCGACCGCGGGCCGCTCCGATGGTCCGGCCGAGCAGGCGGCGATCACCAGCAGCAACGGTAGCAGCGCGGCCCCGACCCGGTGAGTGGTGCGCGGCACGGGTGCTCCTCGTCGGCAGGCGCGGTGGTCGCTGGACCGGGTCAGCATCGCACGATCCAGGTGAGGCCCCGGTGAGGGCCCTGACAATCAGGTGACAAACACGGCGGGCCGCGAGATAACGTGCAGCGGGAGGCGGCCATAGCAGCCGCCGCGATCGTCGGAGGCAGAGGGGCATCGTGCACGTCGCGCAGGTCGGCTCGGGGGCATCGTCCAACAGGCGACCACTGTTCAGCGTGGAGAACGTCTCCGCGCGGGCACTCGGGGCGCTCCCGCCGCCGCTGCTGGTGCTGGTGGGCGTGATCAGCCTGCAGGTCGGTGCCGCGTTCGCCAAGCAGCTGTTCATCATGGCCGGCGCGTCCGGGGTGGTCGCGCTGCGGTTGCTGTTCGCCGCGGTCGTCCTGCTGGCCGTCTGGCGGCCGTCGCTGCGGATGGATCGCCGGACGTTGGCCGTGGTCGCCGGTTACGGCGCGGTGCTCGCGGGCATGAACGTCTGCATCTACCAGGCGTTCGAGCGGATCCCGCTCGGTGCGGCGGTCACCATCGAGTTCCTCGGCCCGCTGGCGGTGGCGGTGATCGGCTCCCGGCGCAAGCTCGACATCGTCTGGGCGGTGCTGGCCGGGACCGGTGTGGTGCTGCTGGCTCGTGTGGAGGGTGGTCTCGACTGGGTCGGGGTCGCGTTCGCGCTGATGGCCGGTGCGCTGTGGGCGAGTTACATCGTGGTCGGCGCCAAGCTCGGCAGCCGGACCAGCGGCGGGTCCGGGCTGGCCCTGGGCATGGCCTTCGGCGCGCTGGTGGCGGCGCCGTTCGGCATCGCCGAGGCCGGGACGGCGCTGCTGCACCCGGCGGTGCTCATCGCCGGGCTGGTGGTGGCGCTGATGTCGTCGGTCGTGCCGTATTCGCTGGAGCTGGAGGCGCTGCGCCGGATGCCGCCTAGGGTGTTCGGCGTGCTGATGAGCCTGGAGCCCGCGGTGGCGGCGCTGGCCGGGCTCCTCGTGCTGGGTGAGGCGCTTGGTGCCTGGCAGTGGGTCGCCGTCGGCTGCGTCGTCGCCGCTTCGGTGGGTTCGGTCGGCACGACGAAGAACTCGGGCCCGAAGGACATCGGCGCCAACTGACCCGGGGACCGGCTTCGGCAGCCACGGCAAGCACCCCCGTTTCCACTGGTCGCAGCGCCAGAGATCAGCCGTTATCCGGGTGACCGCCGATTTCTCGCGAACTCGGCACCCAGCCGGGGAAACGAGCCGAGGTGATCACGGAGCGTCGCCTTGGGTGGTGGTGCGATCGGGATCAGACGGCCGGGAACTGCATGGGGCGCAGGGCGCGCATCAGGGTCAGCAGGGTCTGGTTGAGCGGGACCGGGATGTCGTGCTGCTGCGCCGCTTGGACCAGTGCGCCCGTGATGTGCTCGTGCTCGGTGGGCAGGCCCGCCAACCGGTCGTAGAGCATCGACGTTCCGTTGGTCGGCGGGAACTTCTCGATGTAGTCGGCGAGCACTTGCTCGGCGTCGTCGTGGGTCAACTGGGCGCCCTCGGCGCGGGCGACATCGACGGCCTCCGCGAGCACGCCCTTGCTGAGCTCCTGGACGTCGGGCTCGCGGAGCACGTCGAGGCGGCGCAGGGTCAGTGTGGTGATCGGGTTCGGCGCCAGGTTCGTCAGCAGCTTCCGCCACGACGCGGTGCGGAAGTCGCTCGTGGTGCGAGCCGTCAGGTCGCCGCCGGAGAGCAGCTCGACGAAGCGTTCGCCGATCTCGCCGGCCTCGACCTGCATGGTGGCGGGGGAGCGGCGCACCACGTGCCCGGGCCGCACCCGCTCGGCCGCCACGTAGATCAACGCGGGCAGCACCGGAGCCCGCAGCCCCATCCTGGCGACCGATTCGCGGTGCTCGACGCCGTTCTGCACCACCACGACCGGGGCGCGTCCGTCGTCCAGCTTCTGCAACCAGCCCGCCGCGCTCGCCGCGTCCTGGACCTTGGTCGTCAGCAGGACCCAGTCGAACTCGCTGAGCGCGCCCGGTTCGGTCACCACCGAAACCGGGATCTCCCCGGTGCGGTCCGGGGTTTCCAGCGTCAGCTCCTCGAACGGGGTCCGGACGCACATCGTCACCCGGTGCCCGGCGGAATGCGCTGCTTCCGCGAGAACCCCACCGATACTGCCCGAGCCGATCACCGCGATGCGTTGTCCTGCCACGGGCCAGAGATTACCCGTCGACGCGGGCGCTCCGGTTCACGTCGCCGTACAGCACTGCTTCGAGGTCGTAACGCGTCGGCTCGTCGAGCTGGTCGTAGTCACAGGATTCGGGCTCGCGGTCCGGACGCCACCGCACGAACTGCGTGGTGTGCCGGAACCGGCCCGGGTAGGCGCCTTCGGTGTGGTCGTAGGAGACCTCGACGACGCGCTCCGGGCGCAGCGGCACCCACGGCTGCTCGCTGCTGCTCCAGCGGTTGATGGAACCGGGCAGCCGCCGCCCATCCTCGGCGTCCGGGCCGAGCCACGGGTGTTCGCCTTCGGTGATCAGCTCCCCGAGTTCGGTGGCCAGCGCGCGCCGCTGCGCGGCCGGGAAGGCGCCGACGACGCCGACGTGGTGCAGCACGCCCCGGTCGTCGTGCAGCCCGAGCTGCAGGGATCCGACGGCGGTGCCTGGTTCGGTCTTGGCGTGCCAGCGCAGCCCGGCGACCACGCAGTCCGCGGTGCGCGAGTGCTTGATCTTGAACATGGTCCGCTTGCCCGGTACGTACTGGCCGCTGGTGGGCTTGGCGATCACGCCGTCCAACCCGGCGCCCTCGAACACCCGGAACCATTCCTCCGCAGTCTCCGGATCGTCGGTGACCGGCGTGGTGTGCAGCCCGCCGTGGTCCAGGCCGAGGCCGGCGAGCAGTTCGCGGCGCTCGGTCTGCGGCGCGGACGTGAGGTCTCGGTCGTCGAGCGCGAGCAGGTCGAAGGCGATGAAGGTGGCCGGTGTCTTCTCGGCGAGCATCCGGACCCGGCTGGCGGCCGGGTGGATGCGTTCGCCCAGCGCGTCCCAGTCCAGCCGGTCGCCGACGTCGTCGCGCCGGATCACCACGAGCTCGCCGTCCAGCACCGCGGGCCGGTCGAGGTGTTCGGTCACGGTCCGCAGGACTTCGGGGAAGTACCGGTTCAGCGGGCGGCCGGTGCGGGACTGCAGCAGCACCGGCTGCTCGGCCTGCGGATCGGCGAACACCAGGCACCGGAAGCCGTCCCACTTCGGTTCGAACAGCAGGCCGCCCTGCCGGGAGATGCCTTCTACCGGGCTCGCCAGCATCGGCTTGACCGGTGGTTGCAGTGGAAGCACCGAGTCCTCCTCAGAGCTCAGAGCTTTTTCGCGGAACGGGCTGCTGCGACGTTCCAGCGTTGCCGATTGCGCAGTATGCCCGCCGCGGAAGCTGAAAGCGCGGCGCACTCGACGAGAACTTCAAACTGGGTGCGCCCAGCAACTGGGTCCGCTTGATCGTCCTGGAGGATGGCGCTCAATTAGCCGGGTCGAAGGTGCGTGCTTCGGCGAGGCGCGATTGAGCACGAGGTCGCCCAATGCGGATGGCGTGCTGGATGCGGGGCGCGCAGCGCAGCAACACGATGCCGCGGCAGATCCGCGCCGCCGGAGCGGTCAGTGGACGCGTTGGCGGGGCGCGCGATCCAGCTGCAGGCGGATCGCCGTCGGCAGGGTATCCATGCCCAGCGACTCCCGGGCGCGCGAAAGCACCTTCTCGTCGAGTTCTTCCCAAACGTGGCGCACGTTGGTGCCTTCCTGCAACGACAGCGTCAGCCGAAGCGCCGGGCGCTGCAAGCTGCCCGACATCCGCACCCGAGCCCGCTTGACGCCGGTGACCCGCTCGGCGTCGGCTCGCACGGCTTCGGTGAGCGCCGCGCTCGTCACCGTCAGGTCGCCGTCGCCGCGCTCCAGCCGCAGGTCCGGTCGCGCTTCGGGGCGCAGCGCCCGCACCACCCACCACAGGCCGAGCACGAACAGCACGATGCCGAGCACGATCGCGACTGCTATCACCAGCTGCCCGTGGTCCCTCAGCCACTGCACCAGGATCGGGTCGGCTAGCGGGCGCTGCGCTCGGAAGGAGCCCAGCCAACCAATGCCGACCAGGAGCGCGAGGACGCCGACTACCAGCGCGAACGAGCCGAGGGCCGCTGTTGCAACGCGCTCGAAGGCCAGCCCGCGAGCGACCGGTGTTGTGCTCGGCTTGATCTCCCGCTTGGTCTCGGTCATCGCCGCTCCTTCGGTGTTGCCACCGACACCAGCACCTTCGGGGTGGTGCGCAGCGGCAGGTCCTGCACGGCGTGTTCGGCGGTCTCGGTCAGCAGGCCCCGCAGGTCGCCGGATTCCCGGAACTGCGCGGTCGCCTTCACCTGGACCCGCTTCGCCCCGGCGGTGACCGACGCACCCGCGACCCCGTCCTGGTCGCGCACCTGGTGCCCGACCAGCCGGGCCAGCGAGCGCCGGTCCGTGGTCACGGTGACCTCCGGCGCGGGGTCGTGCAGCCGGAGGTCCTTGCTCCCGGCGTTGATCGCGACGAGCACCAGCAACAGGCCCACCACTGCGACCACCGCCGCGGTGGCGAGCACCGGCGGGTCCTGCCAGGACAGCGAGCTCAGTCCGAAGTGGACCCGCTGCCAGGGGACGACGAGACCGCCGGTGCCGGGCCGCAGCAGGAACCACACCGCTTCGATCGCGAGCAGCGCCCCGGCGGCCGCGACGGCCAGGCCGAGCAGCGTGGTGATCAGGCGTACCAACAGGCGCATGGCTCACTCCACCCGCGGCGTTACGTCCGCGGGAACGAGGGCGGACACGGTCACGTCGACGGTGCGGACCCGGAAACCGGTGATGCGCTCCAACTCCGATCGCACCCGCTTCCGCATCGACGCCACGGTCCCGCGCACCGGCGCGGGATAGCGCAGCGCGACCTCCAACCGGATCCGCAGGGCGTCGTCCGGGCCGGACACCTGCGCCGTGGCGCCGTGCTGGCCCAGCCCGACACCGGCGAGCCGGCGGCGCGTCCGGGCGCTACCGGGATCCTGGTCGGCGGCGTGTTCGGCGATCTTGCGCACCACGGTGCGGCCGATGTGCAGCCGGCCCCGATCGGCGGGATCCCCGCCGCAGCCGGTGTCCTCGGCCGCGGCCTGCTCGGGGGTGGCCGTCATCGGTCCCGACCCCGGCCCCGGCCCAGGATGTCGCCGATCTCCAGCTCCCCGTCCAGGACCCGGCCGATCACCAGGCCGATGGCGCCGACCACCAGCGCGATCAGGAACCCGGTGAAGCCGCCGACCACGCCGGCGGTGCCGAGGATGAGGCCGGCGAGCAAGCCGGTCTGCGTCGCATTCATGGATGGAACCTCCTGCTGAGGAACTGACTTGGAAACTCACCGGACTCGCGGGGGCCGCTTCCGGCGCATCCACCGCGCGCGGATCCGGTGCACCAGCCCCCGAATCCCGCGCGGCCGGTGCACCACGACCACCGGCGCGTCGTAGCGGTCGCACGGCCGGCGGCCCCGGAGCTCGGCCAGCCCGGCGGCGAAGAGCTCCGGGTCACCCCCGACGTCCGGGTGGTTGGCTCGGACAAACGCGCGGATTGCTGCCCGCGCGGTGGCCGGATCGCGCTGCACAGCCCCCATCATGCGCTTCCCGCCGGTTCGTCGGTGGTGATCACGTCGGCGACGGTGATGTCCACCGGGACCTCGTCGAGCAGATCGGCCAGCGCGCTGCGGATCTCGTCGAGAATCTCCGGCAGCGGCCTCTCCAGGCGCAGCACCACACCGATCTCCGCGGCACCCACTGGGGGCAACCGGACCCCGACGACCTTGCTGCCGGGCAGGTACGACGCGATCTCGCCGAACTGCCCGCCGTGCAGCCGCACCACCGAGGGGTGGGCGAGCACCCGCTCGGCCAGTTCACCAGCGGAAACCTGCTCCGACATGTCGCAGTCGTCCTCCACGGTAAGTGGGTGGTCTGGCGGCGTCCGGGATCGCGGGCGCCGCGCCGGACATCATCTACCCGGCGGCGGTCATTCGACGCGGGAGGTGGCCTGCTGACCGGCCTCCTCGCCGTCCTCGTCGGGCAGGTGGATGTCATTGACCGCGATGTTGACCTCGATGACGTCCAGCCCGGTCATCCGCTCCACCGCGGTGATCACGTTGCGGCGCACCGCCCGCGCGAGGTCCACGATGGACGCGCCGTACTCCACGATGATGTCCAGGTCGACCGCGGCCTGCTTCTCGCCGACCTCCACCTGCACCCCGGAAGTGGAGGAAGTCCCGCTACCGCCCGGGATCCGGTCCCGGATGGCGCCGAAGGCCCGGGAGACCCCGCCGCCCATCGCGTAGACGCCGGAGATCTCGCGAGCCGCGATGCCGGCGATCTTCTGCACCACGGACGCGGCGATGGTGGTCTTGCCCTGGGAGGTCTCGTCGGCCAGGCGGGCGGGGGCGTTGCTGGCCCGGGTCTCCGGGATGCGCCGGGTATCGGTGCTCCGCTCGGTGGCCTGTGTGTCCTGCGGGGTTCCGCTGTTCTGGGCCATGAAATCCAGCTCCTTCACGGTTCCGCCGATGCCGGGCGGCTCGGCGGGGCTCGATACGAAGTTCGATGCGCGTTCCCGGCTTGATCTTCCGCGGTTGTGCGCCATATCACCCATTGTGGTCACCCGATTGCGGGCGGCGCGACGTCGACCACGCGAACCCACACGGCCGGGGTGCCCGCGCCGAGCGCCGCCTGCAGCGCGGCGGTCAGCTCCCGGTGGATCGCCTCGACCAGTTCCGGGGCGGGCAGCGGATAGCGGATCGTCAGATCCACCCGCACCTCGTCGACGTCGCCGACGCAGCCACGCAGGTGCACCCCGGGGCGCTCGGCGAGGAGTTCCAGGCACAACCGCCGCGTCAGCAACACCACCGCCTGCTGGGCGATCCGCAGCTTGCCGCCCTCCTGGTCGAGCTCCACCGGCGCCGCGCCGTGGCCGCCGCGCACCCCGCGCACCGCCGTCAGCGTGCGCTCGACCAGCCCGTGTGGCGGCTCGATCGGCAGGCTCGCGGTGCGCCGCACCTGCGCCCAGTCGGAGTCCAGCTCGGCGAGTTCGGCCTGGCAGAACCGGCAGGTCGGGATGTGCTCGGAGAGCTCCACCGGCGCGCTGTCGGCGAGGAAGTCCAGCAGCATGCCGTCGGTGCGGCCGCAGGGCAGGACCCGGTCTGGGTCGAAGGAGCGGTCAGCCATAGCGCATCTCCTTCAGTCTCGCGAGCAGCGTCACCCGAGCCCGGTGCAGCCGGGACCGGAGGGCGGTCACCGGCACGTCGAGCATCTCGGCGATCTCCTCGTAGCGCATGCCCTCCAGCTCGCGGAGCACCAGCGGGATGCGCTGCGAAGGTTCGAGCGTCGCGATCGCGCGGTGCACGCGGGCCACCTCCTCGGTGCGGAGCGCATGGCCCTCGGGACCGAGGGCCGCGCTGTCGGAGATCCAGTCGTCGGTCGGCTCCAATGGGACGGTGGGCCTGCGGCGACGCAGGCTGGCGAGGGCCGCGTTGGTGACCACCCGGTACAGCCAGGTGGTCGGTGCCGACTCGCCGCGGAACCGGTCCAGCGACCGCCATACAGACACCCACGCCTCCTGGACGGCGTCCTCGGCTTCGGCGGAATCCCCGAGGATCCGGTACGCGACCCGGTACATCTTGGTGGTGTGGCGGCGGACCAGTGCGTCGAACGCCGTCGCGTCGCCGCGTTGGGCGGCAGCCACGAGGGCCTCGTCCGAACCGGTCCCAACTGTCACGGCCGCATTCTCGCGTAACGGAGCAGGAGCAGCGATTCCGCGTGCAGTGCGGACCGCAGCTGCATCTGCCGGGGTACGGCGACGCCGCCACCCGCCGCGATGCGGCCCGCGTCGCCGCTGACCAGCAGGGGTGACAGGGTCAGGCACAGCTCATCGACGAGATCCTCGTCGACGAGGTGGCCGAACAGCGTCGGGCCGCCTTCACAGCCGATTCGGCGCAGCCCCCGCGCGTCCAGCGCGTCCAGCGCCGCCCGCAGGTCCACCCGCTCGTCGCCGGTGACGACGACGTCGGCGCCCGCGTCGGCGAGCGCGGAGCGGCGCGCCTGCGGCGCGGCGTCGCAGGTGAGCACGATCGGCGGCACCAGGGTGTCGGTGAGCAGCGGCGAGTCGGGCGGCAACGACGCGCGCGCGGTGACCAGCGCGATCGGTGGCACCTCGGCCAACCCGAGCCGCTGCCGCCGCTCGGCGCGCACCTCGGTGCGCTTGACCCCGCGATAGCCCTCGGCCATCGCCGTGCCGACGCCGACCAGCACCACGTCGGAGAGGTCCCGGATCAGCCCGAGGACCCGCTGGTCGATCGGCGCGGACAGCCCGCGCGAGCTGCCCTGGACGGTCACCGCACCGTCCAGGCTGGAGACGAAGTTCACCCGCACCCAGGGCCGTTCCGGCTGCTCCGGGTAGGAGTAGAACTCGCCCAGTTGGTCATCCACCTGCTGCGCGCCGTCGACCGGCCAGAGCTTGTCCACCACGGGTCAATCCCACCACGCGCGCCAGTCTGGCGGGTGAGCAGGAGCACGGGACCGCACGGCCGGGAAACCCGTGTTCGGTTATAAGGTCGGCGCATGAGTTCTCCCCGTCTGGTCGACCGCCGTCCCGAGATGACCCCGGACGAGCTGGTCCAGGCGATGACGCCACCGCCCATGTTCGACGCGGTGCGCTTCGACACCTACATCCCGAACCTGGACGAGCCGAGCCAGGAGCAGGCGGTTCGGGACTGCTCGGCCTTCGCCGACGGGATCAACGCCGCCGTCGGCGGCGGGTCCTGGCTGCGCGGGGTGTTCGGCCGGAAGAAGAACGACGACGTCAAGCGGGGGCTCTACCTGGACGGCGGGTTCGGCGTCGGCAAGACGCACCTGCTCGCGTCGCTGTGGCACGCCACCGAGGGGCAGAAGTCCTACGGCACATTCGTCGAGGTCACCAGCCTCGTGGGGGTGCTCGGCTTCGCCGAGACCGTCGAGCGGCTCTCGAAGCATCGGCTGCTGGCCATCGACGAGTTCGAGCTGGACGACCCGGGTGACACGATGCTGGTCACCCAGCTGATCGCGAAGCTCACCGACGCGGGCGTGCACGTCGCCGCGACCTCCAACACGCTGCCCGACAAGCTGGGCGAGGGCAGGTTCGCCGCGGCGGACTTCCTGCGCGAGATCCACGCGATGTCCGCGCGCTTCGGCGTGGTGCGGGTCGACGGCCCGGACTACCGGCACCGCGGGTTGCCGGACGCGCCGCCGCCGATGAGCGAGGACGAACTCACCCGGCTCGCGGAGGCCACCGACGGTTCGACGCTCGACGACTTCGACGGGCTCTGCGACTACCTGGCCGGGCTGCACGCCTCGAAGTACGGCCGCCTGGTCGACGGGATCACCGCAGTGCACCTCAGCGGCGTGCACGAGGCGCCGGACCAGGACGTGGCGCTGCGGCTGGTGGCGCTCGCCGACCGGCTCTACGACCGGGCCATCCCGGTGCGGGTCTCCGGCGAAGCGCTGACGGCGCTGTTCACCGACGAGATGCTGCACGGCGGCTACCGGAAGAAGTACCTTCGCGCGATCAGCCGCCTGACGGCGCTCTCCCGCGACCTCGCCAAGTCCTGATCGGGAGGGAGCGAACGGACCGTTCGCTCCCGCCAACGGCACGGACGGTCCGTTCACTCCCGCGATGGTGACGCGGCTGTTGGTGCGAATGGTCCGTTCGCTCCTGTCTATGGCGCGGGTGGTCCGTTCGCTCCCACGGTGGCGACGCGGCTGTTGGGTGCGAATGGTCCGTTCGCTCCTGTCTATGGCGCGAATGGTCCGTTCGCTCCCCTTACTGAGATGTTGCTCGCGGATCAGCGGGTGAGGACCGCTTCGATCGCGTCGAGGCCCGTGTCCAGCTCGTCCCGGGTGATCACCAGCGGTGGGGCGATACGCAGCGTCGTGTCCTGCATTTCCTTGCACAGCACACCGCGCTCGGCTAGCGCCTCGCTGGCTTCGCGGCCCGTCGGCCCGCCTGCGGTGAGCTCCACGCCGGCCCACAGGCCGCGGCCTCGCACCTCGACCGCTCCGCGGCCGACGAGTTCGCCGAGGCGCGCGTGCAGGTGCGCTCCCAGGTCGCGCGAGCGCTCCTGGAACTCGCCGGTGCTCAGCAGGCGCACCACTGCTCGGCCGACCGCGCAGGCGAGCGGGTTGCCGCCGAAGGTGGAGCCGTGCTGGCCGGGTTGCAGCACGCCGATCACGTCGTCGCGACCGACCACTGCGGACACCGGCATGATGCCGCCGCCGAGCGCCTTGCCGAGGGTGTAGAGGTCGGCGCGGATGCCGTCGTGCTCGCTGGCCAGCAGCTCGCCGGTGCGGGCGAGTCCGGATTGGATCTCGTCGGCGATGAGCAGCACGTCGTTGTCGTCGCAGAGCCTGCGCAGCCGGGGCAGGTAGTCGGCGGGCGGCACGATCACGCCAGCTTCGCCCTGGATGGGTTCGACCAGGACGGCGGCGGTGCGTTCGGTGATCGCGGCCGCGACCGCAGCGGCGTCGCCGTATTCGGTGACGACGAATCCCGGTGTGTATGGGCCGAATTCGTCGTGCGCGACCGGGTCGGTGGAGAACGACACGATGGTGGTCGTGCGACCGTGGAAGTTCGACCCCGCCACGATGATCTCGGCTTGGTTCTCCGGCACGCCCTTGACCCGGTAGGCCCACTTCCGGGCGATTTTGATGGCGGATTCGACGGCCTCCGCGCCGGAGTTCATCGGCAGCACCCGGTCGGTGCCGGTGAGTTCGGCGAGTTCGCGGCAGAACAGGCCGAGCTGGTCGTGGTGGAAGGCGCGGCTGGTGAGCGTGACGCGGCCGAGCTGCTCGGTGGCGGCGGCGACCAGGTCTGGGTGGCGGTGCCCGAAGTTCAGCGCCGAGTACCCGGCCAGGAAGTCCAGGTAGTGCCGTCCGTCCACATCGGTCATCCAGGCGCCGGATGCCTCGGCGATCACGACCGGCAGTGGGTGGTAGTTGTGCGCGCTGTACCGCTCGTCGAGCTCCCGGAACCGGGCGGCCTGCGACGACGCTTCGAGGTGCGACGGAACGACAGTCATGGCCATAAGGTTATGTCGGCGATGGCGCAGATTTCAGCCGCGAGGCATTGCTTGAAGCGTCGATTCGTTGCGTCATTTCGCAGTGTTGCGGCGGTTCGTTGTCTCAGCGGGGGAGGGTGGTCGCCCCTTGACATCATGGACCCGGTGAGTGTTCCCCGGACTGGGAAGGCGAGGCGCTGATGCCGGACAACGGTGAGTACCGGATCTACCTGGGCGCGTACACGAGCGCGGAATCGGCGGCCGACGGGATCCGGTTGGCGATCGCCGACGCCGACGGCGCTTTGCGGTGCACCGAGAGCGTCGCCGAGGCCGCCGACCCTTCGTTCCTCGCAATGGCACCCGATGGGGCGACGCTGTTCGCGGTGAGCGAGCTGCGGCAAGGCCGGGTCATCGCCTTCAAGGTGCACGACGACGGCACGCTCACCGAACTCAATTCGCAGCCGTCGCTGGGTGCCGCGCCGTGCCACCTGAGCGTGCACCCGTCCGGCAAGTACCTGCTGACCGCGAACTACCAGTCCGGGAACCTGGTGGTGCATCCGATCGCCGACGGCGGCGTACTGCGCGAGCCGTGCCACGTGGTGCAGCACAGCGGAAGCGGTCCGAACCCGCAGCGCCAGGAGGGCCCGCACACGCACCAGGTGCTGCCCGACCCGTCCGGCCGCCACGTGCTCGCGGTGGACCTGGGCACCGACTCGGTCTACGTCTACGACTTCGATGTGGACAGCGGGCACCTGGCGCTCAAGCACGAGGTTCCGCTGCGGGCGGGCGCCGGGCCGCGGCACCTGGCGTTCCACCCGGACGGCGAGCGGGCATACGTGATCAACGAGCTGGCGTCCTCGATCACCGCGTTCGGCTACGACGCGGAAACCGGGGTGCTGGAGCCGGGCCGGACGCTGTCGACGCTGCCGCCGGACTACGGGCGGCCGAACCTGGCGGCCGAGATCGTGGTGACGCCCGACGGCCGTTTCGTGTACGGGTCGAACCGGGGGTACGACAGCATCGCGGTGTTCCGCGCGGACTCCAGCGACGGGGAGTTCCGGCTGGTCGACATCCGCCCGGCGGTGGTGGCCGAACCCCGCCACATCGCGCTTTCGCCGGACGGCCGGGTGTTGTTCGTCGCGGGCCAGCGCAGCAACGACGTACAGGCGTTCGGCATCGCGGACAACGGCGACCTGACCCCGCTGCGCGAACCGGTCCCGACCCCGACCCCGGTCTGCATCCTCCCAGTGGCGTGACCGACAGGACGCGGTGGTGTGACCGACAGGACCCGGTGGTGTGACCGACAGGACGCGGGATTCGGCAAGCGCAGGCGCCACCGGGCACCACCCAGGATTCTGAGGAACCGGCGCCCAGGTTGGCGATTTCGAGCATCGAAACTGTAGCCGGTGACGGCGGTGGGATCGGGTAGGCCTGTTTCGTCAGGTCACGGGCAGTGTGGGCACCGTCCACTCTGGCCATACGGTGTGGGTGGGTGTGAGAAATACCGACGTAAGCGCCGTTGCGTAGCTGCGAAAAGTCCTCGCCGCGCAATGACATCGACCCGGAGGCGCACAGCACCACACCTGCGTCAGTGAGCGCCGATCGGCAGTCCCGAGCCACGACGAACCCCTGCGGGAGAGCTGCCGCAGGACAGCGGACGAGGATACGTCGGGGCTGCTCGCGAGTTCTCAGGCTTGAGTTTCCTCGTCGATCCACGACAGGGAGGCATCACTACCGCCGGTGATCGGCGTCGCGATGATCTCGGGCACGTCGTAAGTGCGGTGCCCGTTGATCGCCAACCCCGGTGACTGGTGCGGAAGGTGCGCTCGGGGCGGACTGCGCGGTTACGGTCGGCCGGCGCCGTAGCGGCCGTAGGCGTACTGGGTCAGTGCCGTGCGGGCCCGGCGGGCTTCCTGGCGGCGGGTCAGCCAGCCGCCCGTGGCGCCGATCGGGAAGACCCGGGCCCCGCCGTGGTACGTGCGGGCGCGGTGCCACCACAGGGAGTTGGGCTTCCTGCCGTCGGCCAGCCACACGGCGACCGCCGTCCGCTTGCCGTCGCCGACCACGTCGACCCGATCGACCTGGCTCCACGGGATCTCCCGGGTCAGGCCCATCCGGGAGATCAGCAGCCCGTCGCTGTTGATCTTCAGGTGCAGGTTCGGCAGCAGCACCTTCCCGATCGACCAGATCATGCTGATGCCCAGCAGCAGCATGCCCAACTGGAAGATCGCGACGCGGTCGTGCGAATGCCCGCCGAGGCCGTAGGTCTGGAACAGCCTGCCGGCGCCGAGGATGATCAACCCGCAGATCACCGCCGACATCGCGGCGCGGAACCGGCCGCCGGTGGCGAACACCGGACCGGGGTTGTCCTTGCGCACCCGCTGCGGCGTCCGCGTGGTCTCCCTCGGACGTGCCGGGACGATCTTGTCCCGCATCGGCGCGGGGGCGGGCGATCCCGGCGGGGGCGCGACGGACGCGGGGATGACCGGCGCGGGTGGGACCGGCGTGGGTGAAACCGGTGTCGCGTCGTGCGCCTGCGTGTAGGACCGAGTCCCGGGCTTGGGTGTCGGTTGCGGCGGCGCGGTGTCAGGCAGCGGCGCGTTCGCCGTCTGCTGCAACTGAGTCGCGTGCTGGGTGATGACGTCGCTGATCGCGGGCGGTAGCCAGGCATTGCCCTGCGGGCTGGCTTCGCCGATCTGGTCGAGCAGGTCGCTCGGGGTCGGCCGGGCGGCCGGGTCCTTCGCGAGGCAGGCCGCCAGCAGCGGTCGCAGGCCCTCCGGCGCCCGGGACAGGTCCGCTTCGGTGTGCACGACCCGGTAGAGCAGGGCCGCTGTGCTCTCTTCGCCGAATGGGCCGGTTCCGGTGGCGGCGAAGACGAGTACCGCACCGAGTGAAAACACGTCGCTGGGTGGGCCGACTTCGCTGCCGAGGGTCTGCTCGGGGGAGAAGAAGCCGGGCGTGCCCAGGAACATGCCGGTCGCGGTGAGAGCGTTGCCGGTCATCGCCCGCGAGATGCCGAAGTCGATGACGCGCGGTCCGTCCGGGCCGAGCAGGACGTTGGCCGGTTTGAGGTCGCGATGCACCAGGTGCGCGCGGTGGATGGCGCCGAGCGCTTCGGAGAGCCCGGCGCCGAGGCTGCGGACGGTGGCTTCGGGCAGCGGGCCGTGGTCCACGACGGCTTGGTGCAGCGTTGGGCCCGGCACGTATTCGGTGGCCAGCCAGGGCTGTTCGGCGTCGGGGTCGGCGTTGACCACCGCAGCGGTCCAGAATCCGCCGACCGAGTGAGCCGCCAGCACCTCGCGGCGGAAGCGCTCCCGGAACTCCGCGTCCTCGGCGAGGTCCGCCCGGATGATCTTCACCGCCACCACTCGGCCGCCTCGGGAGCGGCCCAGGTAGACGCCGCCCATCGCGCCGCGGCCCAGCCGGGCGAGCAGCCGGTAGTCGCCGACCCGGTTCGGGTCGCTGGCCAGCAACGGCTGCACAGGACCTCAGCCTCCTGCCTCGAAGATCTCGGTTCTCGTCCCCAATGAGCTTACGGATCCGCCGCGCCGGCGTGTGCAGACCCACCGACCTGCCCCGGCTGGGTGGTTCTGGTAATCGAATACTTGGCTTCGTTCCAATCCTTTCTCTGGATGGGTGTTGTCGGTATGATCCGGCGCACTGCGAGCCCGAAGGAACGATCACGTGGATCCGAGGGAGGCGCTTCGTGACGTCCACCGAGCAGGATCGTCCCGCCGTGGCGCTGCACGACGTCGGCAAGCGGTTCCCGGGGGTGGTCGCGGTCTCCGGCGTCACGCTCGCCATCCCGCCCGGCGAAGTGCACGTGTTCGCCGGGGAGAACGGGGCGGGCAAGTCGACGCTGATGAAGCTGATCGCGCAAGTCGAACAGCCCAGCAGTGGACGCATCGAACTCGACGGTGTCCCGGTCGCCTACCAGGGGCCGGGCGCGGCCCGGCGGCTCGGGGTCGTCATGGTCCACCAGGAGTTCGCGCTGGCGCCCGACCTGTCGGTGGCCGAGAACCTGTTCATCGGCCACGAACCCGGCCGCGGCGGGTGGATCTCGCGGGCCGAGGAGCGCCGCGCCGCGCGGGAACTGCTCGGCCACGTCGGTCTGGACATCGATCCGGGGCGGCGGGTGGCGCTGCTGTCCACTGCGGAGCAGCAGCGCGTCGAGCTGGCGAAAGCCCTGACGGTGCAGGCGAAAGTGCTCATTCTCGACGAGCCCACGGCCAGCCTCACCGAGCGGGAGGCCGAGGAGCTGTTCGGCATCGTCCGCGAGCTGACCGCGCGGGGCATCGCGGTGCTTTACATCTCGCACCGGCTGGACGAGATCTTCGAGATCGGCGATCGGGTGACGGTGATGCGCGACGGCGCCGTCGTCGCCACCCGACCGGTCACCGAACTGGATGAAGACCGGCTGGTGCAGCTGATGGTCGGCCGCGACGTGGAGAACCTCTACCCGCGCACCCACAACAAGCCCGGTCCGGTGCGGCTGGAGGTCCGGGGGCTCACCCGCGACGACGCCGTCCGCGACGTGTCGTTCGAGGTCCGCGCGGGCGAAATCGTCGGGCTGGCCGGGCTGGTCGGGGCCGGGCGCACCGAACTGGCGCGCGCGGTGTTCGGCGCGGAGCTGCCGGACGCGGGCACGATCGCCTTGGACGGCAAGCGGTTGCGCATCCGCGGCCCGTCCGACGCGATCGCCGCGGGCATCGGATACCTCACCGAGAGCCGGAAGACCGATGGTCTTGCCCTACCGCTGGGGGTGGATAAGAACATCACGCTGGCGAAGCTGCCGATGCGGGCCGGATTGATCGATCTCGCCGCGGAACGCAAGATCGCCGAGCGGGAGCGCGACGGCCTCCGGATCCGGGTGCCGTGGGTGGGGCGCCCGGTGCGGACGCTCTCCGGTGGCAACCAGCAGAAGGTGATCCTGGCGCGGTGGCTGGAAACCGGCGCGGAGGTGCTTTTCTTCGACGAGCCCGGCCGCGGCATGGACGTCGGGGCCAAGTCGGAGATGTTCCAGCAGATGGATTCCCTGGCCGCGCGGGGCAAAGCGGTTGTCTTCATCTCCAGCTACCTTCCGGAGCTGCTGAACATGTGCGATCGGATCCTGGTCATGCGCGGTGGGCGGATCACCGGAGAGGTCGCCCGCGCGGAGTTCTCGGAGGAACGCGTCGTCGCGCTGGCAACCGGGGCCCGCAACGTCGAAAACGGGGGCAACCATGACTGAGCAGACCAAGGCACCGTCCACTGAGGACCGCGGCCTGCTGGGCGGGCTGGGGGACCGGCTCTCCGGCGCGGTCTCGCAGGTCGCCGCGGCCGGCGCGCTGATCGTCGTGTTCATTGTGCTGTCGATCGTCGCGCCGTCGTTCCTCACCGCGGACAACCTGTTCAATCTGGGCTCGCAGACCTCGGTGAACGCGGTGATGGCGGTCGGCGTGACGCTGGTCATCATCACCGGCGGCATCGACCTATCGGTGGGTTCGGTGGCGGCGCTGTCCGGGGTGCTCGGAGTGGTGTTGATGGCCGACTACGGGTTCAACCCGATGGTGGGCATCGTCGGCGGCATAGCCGTCGGCGCGGTGGCTGGGCTGGTGAACGGGCTGCTGGTGTCGGTCGTCGGGCTGCCGCCGTTCATCGCCACCCTCGGGATGCTCAGCGTCGCCCGTGGCCTGGTGCTGATCGCCACCGGTGCGGTCGCGGTGTTCGGCGCGCCGGAGTCGTTCCGCTTGCTCGGACAGGGCGTCATCGGCGCGATCCCGATCCCGGTGCTGCTCATCGCGCTTGTCGCGGTGGCCGGGCACGTGGTGCTCACCCGGACCCGGCTCGGCCGCTACGCGTACGTGATGGGGTCCAACATGGAGGCCGCGCGGCTGTCCGGTGTCCCGGTGCGGCGCTACACCACCGCGGTCTACGTGCTCTCCGGCGCGCTGGCCGGGCTCGGCGGCATGATCGCGGCGTCCCGGATCTACTCCGGGCAGCCGAACTTCGGTGACGGCCTGGAGCTCGACGTGATCGCGGCGGTCGTCATCGGCGGGGCGAGCCTGTTCGGCGGACGCGGCACCGTGTGGGGCTCGTTGATCGGCGCGTTCCTGGTCGCGGTCATCCGCAACGGGGCGGTCCAGCTCAACATCAGCACCTTCTACCAGAACGTGCTGATCGGCGTGATCATCTGGCTAGCGGTCTGGTGGGACCGTTACCAACGACGCAAGCTCGGCGGCGACGCCGGATGAGGAATTCGTTGCACAACTCGTTTTGCGTAGGGGTGCGGTAGCGGAACCTCAGACGCTCCCTGGACTGTGGGAGCCCCTTGTCCGGCACGCGGCGAAGGGGCTGTCCTCGCCAGGAAGCGGCTGAGAACCCGCGGCGGTGCAAATTGTGGGGGCGGGCTGAGTTGCTTCGCCGCTTCAAGACAAGACCCGAACACCAACGCAGTAAGCCGCGATGAGCAAGGGAGCTCGGCGATGAAGAAGGTACTGACCGCGACGTCCGCCCTGCTTTCGGTGGCCGCTGTGCTGGGCACTGCCGCGTGCAGCGTCGGGGTGCGCGAGCAGACCGGCGGTGGTGTCCAGCAGGGCGGGCCGATCAAGCTCGCCGTGGTGCCGAAGGCGATCGGTTTCGACTTCTGGGAGAAAGTGCGGGTGGGCGCCGAGTGCGCGGGCGCCAAGCACCAGGACGTGACGGTCCACTGGGACGGGGTGCACGCCGAGAGCGACGTCAGCGGCCAGCAGAGCCTGCTGCAGGACATGCTGTCGCAGGGCGACGTCAAGGGCCTGGTGTACGCGGCGACGGACGCCAAGGCGCTGGCCGACATCAGCAAGTCCGCGCAGGGCCAGGGCACGACGGTGGTCAACATGGACTCCGGCACCACCCCGCAGCCGCCGGACGTGCCGGTGTTCGCGACGAACAACGTCGCCGCCGCCGAGCAGGCCACCGACGTGCTCGCCGAGCAGCTCGGCGGCAAGGGCAAGGTGGCGTTCATCGAGTTCCAGCCCGGCACGAGCACCAACGAGACGCGTGCCGAGGGCTTCAAGAAGGGCATGGCCAAGCACCCCGGGCTGCAGCTGGTCGCGCAGCAGTCCAGCGACAGCGACTACAACCGGGCGTTGCAGGTCACCCAGGACATCCTGACCGCCAACCCGGACCTCAACGGCATCTACGCGGCCAACGAGCCCAGCGTGCTCGGCGCGGCGGAGGCCGTGCGGCAGGCGGGGAAGGTCGGGCAGGTGAAGGTCATCGGCTGGGACACCTCGGAGGGCGAGATCCAGGGGTTGCGGGACGGCGTGATCACCGGGTTGATCGCGCAGAACCCGTTCCGGATGGGCTTCGCGTCGGTCAACGCGGCGATCGGCAAGATCCGCGGTTCCGCGGACCCGATGCCCAACCCGGACACCGGTTCGATGCTGATCACCGCTGAACCCCACCTGCGAGAACCCACCCGCCTGATTCTTCACGAGGCGACGGGCACCCGGGACCGAGCAACCGGGTCACTGGTGCCCCTAACCCATCACACGATCGAGTGGGAGTGAGGGATGTCTTCGACCGACTTGGCTTGGAGCCTGTTGCAAAATTACGCCCACCACATACCGTGATCGATCGATCACGGCTGAGATGGCCACTGGCGGACGAACGGCGGCGATCGAGACTGATTTGGTACTTCGGTTCAGCCGTTTTAGCCGAAAACGCAACAGGCTCCTTGGCCGACCGAAGGCGCCCTTTTCTCGGAGGCTTGGCGCTGACCTGGTAAAACGCTGGTCACGGGTGGTGTGACCAGCGGGTTGATCGTACGCAGTCTATACGCTGCTGACCTGCTGTGAGTACGCAGTGGGACGGTTTCGAGCCCACGTTTGTCCTACGCCGTTGATCAAGCCCTTTCCCACGCCTGCCCCATGCGGACGCGCCCCCGGAAGTGGGCCGTAGAGATCGACAACGCCCCCGCCGGAAGACCATCCGGCGGGGGCGTCATGGCCGCTTCTCTCGTGCAAGGCGCTCGCGGGGCCGACCTCCCACGTCATCGACCACCGCGATCGTGTCCCGTGCGTTCAGTTGAGCCACGGCGATCCTTCTTTCAGTCGCCGCACGATGCACTGCGCATCCGTGTCAGCACACCGCGATCCACTCAACACACGTCGGGCGCTGGCCCGTGCGCACGTATTCGGCGACGGCACGTAGAACGAGCTCGATCGGCACCTCCGTGTGCGCGTCCATCGGCGTGTGGTGAAGCCCGCCTAGCCAGTAGTCGACAGGCCCCGCATTGGTTCCGTTCGCCGGAACCATCAGCGGTTGATCCTGCCAGACGAGCGCGCCCGTCTCAGCGTCACGGACGCCCACCGACAACGCCGGTTGCTCGTACCACGGAAGGTCATCGCGAAGGCTCGACAACGTCCAGGACCACGGACAACCAAGCTCCGGATCTTGGCTCAGTTGCCGAATCGCGTCGACCAGATCCACATCCGGCGGAAGCTGCCGAACATCAATGTCGTTGCCCCGTAGCAGATCGCTCGCACTCGCCGTCATGATCCCTTCCCGTGATAGGTGTGGCTGAACGGTTTCCCGTCGGCCGTCGTTCCGTGCACGGTCATCGAGTGCCCCCGTGGCAAGAACGGTTCAAGCATGTCATGGCACCCCGTGTCTGCCCCGGCTCCGAGCCACACGGGGCGTGGTTGATCACGACTTCCTGATGTTGATCACCGGTCCGGGTCATCATCGCCGCGACCTTCATTTCGACGTGCCGCCGTAGGTCAAGCGGGCGGCGAACGCCGATCTCCTGTAGCCGTTGATCGACCATGTCCGAGAATCCGTCGGCCCCGGACTGAACCCGCGTCGGGAGCCCGTTCACACGGACGTAGCCGACCGTCGGCGAGCCCGCGCCGCGCTGCACACGTGGGGGTAAGCCCTCGTCGACGGCCCACGCCGCCGCCGCTGGATACTCCGAACCGTCGACGCCGACGACGTTCGGCGGGCGCTTCGGCGCGGCCGGGCGCTCCGGTTCCGGCGGCGCGCTCCCGGCGGCCGAGCTCGCCCCCGCGCCGATACTCCGGCGGTACTGCTCGATCCGCTCCCGGATCGCCGCCACCTTGGCGCGTGCCTCGTCGAGCTGGTCGGCCGCCGTCTCCTGCAAGCCGAGCGCTTCGAGTGCTTCCGGATCGGTCGCACCCGTCAACGCGTACCCGAGAGCGTCCCGGCCCTCCGAGCACGAAAGCGTCGCCGTCGTGATCTTCTCGGCCGCCTCGTCGAGCTTGCCGACGGCCGTCGCTAGCTTCCGGTCGACATCCTCCACCGACATCCGTGCGCCCCGATCCTGTCGCCGTCACAGTCGGACGGCCGATCATGCCGGGGATCACCGACACCGTTTCAAGATCACCCCCGCGGTTCGTGCCGGCGGTAGGCGCTCATGGTCATGAACTGCGAAAACAGGTTCAGAGTCAGCGACGAGACGCGCCCCGTCGGCTCTCGGACCATTCCCGCGTGACCGTCGACATGTGCCGTTTCCACGGGTGCGGATCGTCGGCGGCGATCTGCGCCCACACGCGGGCGTTGGCGCGGGCGAAGATGTCGACCGCCTCCGCCGACGCGGCCGTCCACGCGGGCGTCTCGGCGACCCACGCCTCCGCACTGGCGGGCGCATGCCCGTCGGCGATCAGCCGATACACCAAGGTCGCCGGGTCGATGAACGCCGCGCCCCGCGTAGGCCACGCCCAATCGATCAGGTGCGCCCGGCCGGTCCGATCGATAATGACGTTCAACGGGTTGTAGTCCGTGTGCAGCAACGTCGAGCCCGCTAGCGCGTCGAGCTCGGCCGAATCGTCGACATAAGCGCCCGACCGTTGCACCGGGCGTTTGAGCTCCGGCAGGTCCGGGCACTCGACGGCGCCGAGTCGGCACAGAACCTCGAAGACGGCGGGGAGGTCCGGCGAGCCCGGCCGGTAGTCGGGGTGACGGCCGTCGACCCACTCGACGCCGATCAAGTCCCAGCCGTCGACCTCCACGCGCCACAGCAGACGCGGCGACACGGCCGCCACGTACGGCGCGATGACGGCTCAGGCGATCAAGGTGCAGACCGTCCGGGCACTGTGCCAGCTTTACGACGTCGACGAGTCGAAAGCCGGTTACCTCGCCAAGCTCGCGAAGGAATCGAACGAGCGCGGATGGTGGACGGCGTACCGAGAAACGGTCCCGGATTGGTTCAGGCAATACATCGGACTCGAAGCCGACGCGCTCGACCTATGGACATACGAGCCTGAATATGTGCCCGGACTATTGCAATCCGCGGACTACGTCCGGGCTGCCATGCGGACCAACCAGCCGAACATGTCGAGCGATGAAATCGAGCGGCAAGTATTGTTGCGCCGTGAACGCCAAGAACGGCTTGACGGCGACCATCCGCCACGCCTCCATTTCTACATAAACGAGGCGGTAATTCGACGCACTGTCGGCGAGCGCGAGGTATGGCGCGGACAGCTTGAGCACCTTCTCGAGTCGTCCAAGCTCGATCACGTGGAATTGCGCATCGTGCCATTCTCGGCCGGTTCGCATCCGGGCATGTCCGGCGCATTCGTGATGATGCAGTTCCCGGAGGAAGCCGACCCCGCGTTCGTCTATATCGAGCATGAGCGAGGCGCGATCTAACAGGAGGACCCCGGCGGCACCGATCGCTATACGGTGATCGTCGGTGAGCTCGACCAGTGAAGCGAGCAAACCTGAGAGGGGCACACCGATGCCCGAACACCCCTACAACACGTGGCGCAAGTCGAGCCGGTCCGGCACCAACGGCGGCAACTGCGTCGAGATCGGCTTCGCCGACACCGGCCGTGCCATCCGTGACACCAAGCAGGCGGCCGACCCGAGCCGCCCGATCCTCGAGTTCAGCGGGACCGCCTTTGCGGCGTTCCTGGGCCGGGTGAAGTCGGGTGAGCTCGGCTGACCAACACCCACAACCGCGCCCCCGTCTCCGCTCGACCGTAGACGGGGGGCGCATCGCTACGCGCGCTGTACGCCACGTCAGCGACGCTTACCGCTCCGCTGCGCGGCGCGGTACCACGTACGCCGGTTTCGGTCCGGCGGCGGGTTGAAAGATCGCGATCTCGCCGTCACGCACGAGTCGCCGCCACGCTGGCGGCCGGGTGACGCCGAGCAATTCCATTGCCCGATGTCGGGTGATGAGCTCGTCCGGGTCGGTGTCGAGAATTGCAGAGTCCTGCATAACCGCAGGCATCGCGAAACCCTCTGTGTCTAGGGTGGAAATCTGGTCGTTCACGGCGCTGTTTTCTTGGTGCTGCGCTGCGCCGAATGGCAGCTCGATCCCGGCGCGGTGGCCTTTGGTGTGCTCCCGCCATACGCCCTCGGGATCGAACGAGCCGACCAGCGAGAGCCGCCGACGGGCGGTGTTCACATCCGCCACCCGCAGCCCGGCGACTTCGGAGATCCGTAGCCCCGTGTCACGACTGACCAGGATTGCCACCCACAGCCGGTACGGCATCGCGCACGTGAGCAACCCGCCCGTGTCGTCGTCGATCAGCTTGGCGCACGTGCGGAAGCTCGCACGGAGCGGACCGTCGTGTATCCCTCCCGGCCCGCGCGATCGCCTCGTGCGCGTACTCCGCCAGCGTCGGCGCGCCGGAGACCGGGGATAGGTCCGGGTCGCCGTTGTAGATGCGGGTGATCTCCCGCATTGCCTTACGGGCGGCGGCAAGCGCCTCGTCTTCACTGGGGAACGATCCGGCGCGTTCCTCGCTGCGCGTGATCGGGTGGCGGTACCGGCCGGAGTAGTTGCCGGACGGATGTTCCTCGGCCCACACCTGCTTACTCATCGCTGAACCTCTCTCGTAAGGTTCAGCGCCATGCACGACCAGGGGGCACGCGAGCCCGCGTGGGACGGCCGCGTCGAGCACGGATGTTGATCTCGTGGGGCAATCCGTGGGGCACGTCCCACGCATCACCCGTATCCGTGCAGGTCACGACCGGTCCCAACGCGGCCCCGCGAAAGGCGCCCTCCACCCCTCCCGGGGTCGGGGTGGTCGCGAGAATGTCGCGGTGGGTACCGCGATCGTTAATCCGCTCGTGCAGGAGATCCTGGATCTGGTCGGGATCTTCGCCTTCGCGCTCTCCGGCGCCCTGCTCGCCGTGCGAAAGCGCTTCGACGCCGTCGGCATCGCGGTGCTGGCCGAGGTGACCGCGCTCGGCGGCGGGCTGTTCCGGGACCTGGTGATCGGCGCCGTGCCGCCGGTGGCTTTCACCAACGTCGCCTACTTCACCACGCCGCTGGTGGCCTCGGTGGCGGTGTTCTTCTGGCACCCCAGGCTCGCCCGGATCCGGCGGTTCGTGATGTTCTTCGACGCCGTCGGCCTCGGTGTGTTCTGCGTTGCGGGCAGCATCAAGGCGCTGAACTACGGCATGCATCCGCTGGCGGCTATCGCGCTCGGCGCGGCGACCGCGATCGGCGGCGGCGCGGCCCGGGACGTTCTCGCGGGAGAGATCCCGGCGCTGCTGCACCCGAAGAGCGAGATCTACGCGGTGCCCGCGCTCCTCGGCAGCGCGCTGGTCTCGATCCTGGCAGTGGCGAACGTGCTGACGCCGATCACCAGCACGCTCGCTGCGCTGCTCGCGGTCAGCGTCCGGCTGCTCGCCTTGCGCTACGGCTGGCGGGCGCCGCTGGCCCGGGGGATGACACCGTCGTGAGCTACGGGTTCTGCCGGAGCGCTTCCAATGCTGCGTCGGCGTGCGCAGCCATCCGGAACTCGTTGCGGATCACCGAAAGCACCCGACGCTGCTGATCGATGACGAACGTGTGGCGCTTCACGGGAATGGGGCCGAACCGCCGCTTCACGCCGAACTGGCGCGCCACCATTCCCTCGAAGTCGGACAGCAGCGGGAAAGCGAAGCTGTTGGCTTCGGCGAACTTCCGCTGCTTCGCCACCGGGTCCGTGCTGATCCCGACCGGCTGCGCGCCGAGCTCGGCGAACTCCGCGGACAGGTCGCGGAAGTGGCAGCCTTCCGCGGTGCAGCCGGTGGTCATCGCCGCGGGGTAGAAGAACAGCACCACGGGACCGTCGGCCAGCAGATCGGACAGCTTGCGCTCGGTACCCTGCTGGTCCGGCAGCACGAAATCCGCCACTGCGTCGCCTTCTCGCATCCTGGCTCCTCCAAGGACTCGGGGCCCAAATCGTATGCGCACCGTAGTGACTCCCGGTGCCGGTCCGCCCGCAACCACCCATGCGCAGCAGGCGGGACGCTCCGGTCGGCCCGGGATCGTGGCGGCGCGGATGGCAGCCGTCGATGCATGGGCGGTGCTGCCGGACCAGCTTGTGGCGGAGCGGTTTTCATCTGAACCGGCGCCTGTCGCGCGTCCATCCGCAAGTGCGGCAGCGGGATCGCGTTCCGCGTGTGGTCGCGCCGCTTGGGGCCATTACGGGGGAACAGTGGCGATTTCGCGCGGAATCGCCCTTTCCCACGCGTGCCAGGCGACGTTTTCGCGCGAAGTCATCGCCTGGCACGCGGGTGCCGGAGTCAGCGCGCCGGCGCGCTGCGTCGCCCGTGCTGGATGAACAGCCCGGCCACCAACAGGAGGGCCATCAGGATTCCCATCACCAGCACTGTCCCCGAGATGCTGAGACGGTCCGCCAGCAGCGCCGTCGCCACGAGCAGCCCGCAGCCCACGGCCGTCGCCACCAGGATCGCGACGCCCGCATCGGCCATCCCGGAATGCAGGATGCCCGTCGTCACCAGGTAGACGATCAGTGGGATCGCGACGGTCAGCGCCGCGGTGACGGCGCTCACATGCGCCTTGTGGGCGCTGCTGTCGATCGCCACCTCCAGCCCGGCCCCGACCGCGGCGATCCCGGCGAATACCAAGTAGTGGCCGTAGCCCCAAGACAACGAGGCGCGCAGCGAATCGCGCAGGTGCTCGACGGCGGAGTGCTTGAAGTAGGTCCACCACATCGCGAAGATCATCAGCAGCCCGCCGAAGCCGATCTCCAGCAGCTCCGCCGACCAGCCGCCGTCGGCGACGTCCTCCTGGATCGCGGCGGTCACGGCGAGCACCACCTCGCCGAGCACGATGATCGTGAACAGCCCGTAGCGCTCCGCGATGTGGTGCGGGTGCCAGGCGGTCTGCCGGCGCTTCTCGGCGACCGCCGGAACGGCGAGTTCGGCCAGCACCAGCACCACGAATCCGACCTCCGACCACGGGTGCGGCAGCGCCAAGCGCAAGATCCAGCCAACCTGCACCACGGTCACGCCGCCCGCGTAGCGCAGCGCGGCGGCACGCCCCTCGGGATGTTGCCGGGCGGCGCGCAGCCACTGGGCCACCATCGCCACGCGCATCACTACGTAACCGATGGTCGCGATGGTGAAGTCGTAGTCGTGGAACGCCCCGGGCACCCCGGCGGCGAGTACCAGCACCCCGGCCATCTGCAGCAGCGTCAACGCGCGGTAGGCCACGTCGTCGGTGTCGTAGGCGGAGGCGAACCAGGTGAAGTTCATCCACGCCCACCAGATCGCGAAGAACACCATGAGGTAACCGATGCCGGTGGCGGCGAAGTGCCCCTCGGCGAGCCCGTGGTGCAACTGCGCGGCGGCCTGGCCGACGGCGGCCACGAAGCACAGGTCGAAGAGCAATTCCAACGGCGTGGCCACGCGGTGCTGCTCGGCGGGGTCTCGCGCGACCATTGGACGCCGCAGGGGTGGGATGTGCTCGCTCATGGTCGAAATTGTCTTCGAGGCCGACTCGAACTGCTAGGACGACGCACCAGCGGGTAGCCGGGGTACATGCCCGAACTGCCCGATGTAGCGGGATTCCGCCGGGTCGCGGAGCAGGCGACCGGTCGGCAGGTGCGCGAGGTGCGCGTGCACGACGCGCAGGTGCTGCGCGGTATCGGCGCAGATGCGTTCCAGCGCGCACTGCGGCGCAGGTACTTCGCCGAACCTCGGCGGCACGGCAAATGGCTGCTGATCGCGACGGCGGCCGCCGTGAACGCCTCGCCTGCGCCGCCGACCTTGCTGCTGCACTTCGGGATGACGGGGAGTCTCCAGTGGTGCGCCCACGGCGACGAGCTGCACCAGCACGACCGGCTCGTGTTCGACTTCGCCGCGGGTGAACTCCGCTACCGGGACATGCGGAAGCTGACCGGGATCCACCTCGCGCGGGAGCAGGACGAAGTGGACGATCTGCTGGCCGAGCTCGGCCCGGACGCGCAGGAGATCGGCACCGACGAGTTCGCCGAGCGGCTCACCCGCACCCGGCGGCGCCTCAAGCCGGCCCTGATGGACCAGGCGGTGCTCGCCGGGATCGGCAACATCTGCGCCGACGAAATCCTCTGGCGGGCCCGGATCGATCCGAACCGGTCCACCACGGACCTGGGCGCAGCGGACCTCGATCGGCTGCACCGCGAGATGCGGGCGATGCTGCGGGAGGCCGTTCGCGTCGGCCGGGTTCCGGATGGTGCGTCCTGGCTGACCGGGCACCGCGACGAGCCGGACCGGCGGTGTCCGCGATGCTCGTCGGCGTTGCGGCGAATGCGGATCGGCGGCCGCAGCACCCTGTGGTGCCCGACGTGCCAGCCAGCGTGACCAGCGGGAACCCATGCCCGGCGTGCATGCGTTCATGCGCGGACCATGTTGTAACCTGAAATTACTTCAGGGGTCAGGGGCGGATCGGGGGTCCGACCGCGTGGAGCCGGGTCCGGGGTGTGGCCCGGCTCCACGCGGACACCTTCCACCCGCAATCGTGCGATCGACGTGGCCTAGCGCACTCTTTACCGGTCGGTAACCGCTGTTTTTGGCATGATCTGGCCGACGACGGCCGTGCGTCGGCAGCGCAGCCGGAAGCGGAAGGATCGGTGTTGTGACGAAGATCGAACGCCTGGGAGTCATCGGCGGCGGGCAGATGGGCGGCGGCATCGCGGAGGTCGGTGCCCGAGCCGGCATCGACGTGATCGTGTGCGAGGTCAACGCCGAAGCCGCCCGAGCCGGCCGCGCCAAGCTGTGGAAGTCGCTCAACCACGCGGTGCAGAAGGGGAAGCTCACCGAGGCCGAACGCGACGAGACGCAGTCCCGGCTGCACTTCACCACCACGCTCGCCGACCTCGACGACAGGCACATGGTCATCGAGGCGATTGCCGAGGACGAGGGGTTGAAGCTCAAGCTCTTCGCCGAGCTGGACAAGGTGGTGGCCGACCCGGAGGCGATCCTGGCGTCGAACACCTCGTCCATCCCGATCGCCAAGCTCGCCGCCGCCACCAACCGCCCGCAGCAGGTCCTCGGCGTGCACTTCTTCAACCCGGTGCCGGTGCTCAAGCTCGTCGAGCTGGTGCCGTCGCTGCTGACCTCCGAGCAGACCGTCGAGCGGGCCGCGACGTTCGCCACCGAGCAGCTGGGCAAGGAAACCATCCGGGCCAAGGATCGGTCCGGGTTCATCGTCAACGCGCTGCTGGTGCCGTACCTGCTGTCGGCGATCCGGATGCTGGAGGGCGGTTTCGCCAGTGCCGAGGACATCGACAAGGGCATGGTGCTCGGGTGCGCCCACCCGATGGGCCCGCTGCGGCTGTCCGACCTGGTCGGCCTGGACACCCTGAAGGCCATCGCGGACTCGCTGTACGCGGAGTACGCCGAACCCACCTACGCTGCCCCGCCGCTGCTGCAGCGGATGCTCGACGCGGGTCTGAAGGGTAAGAAGTCCGGCAAGGGCTTCTACACCTACGACAACTAACCGGATCCCGGATCGGGTGAAGTGTGACGGGCCCTTTTCGTGGGTCCGCGCTGGGACCGGTCGTGACCCGCACACCGTGTTGGACCCGGGCCGGATGGATCACGGTGCAGGACGCGAACGCGATCACGGTCGGGCTCTCAACGCTCGGCGTCGCCGTGTCGGTCGCCCTCACGTTTTGGGCGCGTCGCAGGGTGACCCCGGCGGCCCGGCCCCGCTCCGAGGACGGGACGCCGCTAGTGCCCGCCGAGTAAGGCTCGCTCGGTTGCATACGCCCGGTAAATGGCTGCGCCGGGCATGAGACGCCCCCGGCCCCGTGTTCCTACTCGCTTCACGGGGCCGGGGGCGTCCTTTCTTGCGCTCGACCGGCGCGTAGAGGCCTGATCAGGCGATCGCCGCCCGGTCGCCGAGACGCCATGCGGCGTAGGTGCGGGCGAGGCGCGCCCGGTGCCGCTTGCCGCCGTCGTCGTCGGTCACGGCCCAATACGTCCACAGCCCGGCGAGGTAGCAGGCGAACGCCGTCACCGCGTCGTCGTCGACGGCCGCGAACGCCGGGAGCTCCCTGCGCGCCCACGCCTCCGCGTCGTTCGGCTCGTGCCCGGCTTCGACGAGCCGCAGCACGATGAACGCCGGGTCGATCCACGCCGCTCCGGAGCGGTGTCGTCCTGCACCGACACGGGCGAGACCGCGTGGCCCGGCGCGTCCGGGACATCCTCCGGAACGTGGTGAATGAACCGGCCCGCGGTCTTCTTCGCGACCCGCCACCCAGCGCCCACGAGTTCCCGGTGGATGCCGCGATGCCCGTAACGCCGCTTGTTCTCCTCGAAGACCGCCTGGATCGCGGCCTTGAGCTCCTCCTGCGGATCGGGGCGGGATTGGCGGGCCTGGTGGTAGAAAAACGTCGACCGGGCCAGCCCGGCAACGTCGAGCAACACCTCGAGACGATGCTCAGCCCTGACAGCGATCACGGCGGCTACTTTCGCCGTTGTTCCTGCGCTCTCAAGGCCCGCAATTTTCCCAGGTAGGCGTTCTCGGCCCGCAGCCGCTCGTTCTCCCGCCGCAGCGCTTCGAGCTCGCTTTCCTCGCCCGGGGCCTGGTCAGCGGGCTTCAGTGTCATCGAACAACCCTATCGCCGCAGCACGCTGCTCCGCGCTCAACGAACTTCGCCCAGCCATACGACTGCTCCCCGGAGATCAGAACTGAACTTCTCAGTCCAACTTCCGGGGAGCAGTTCAGTTGGCGAGAGGCGCCCTTCACCTCATGTCCGATCAGGTCGCGAGGAGGGCTTGGACCTCTTCGACCACCCGGGTCGGGTTGTCCTCCATGAGGAAGTGGCCCGCATCGGGTACCACGGTCAGGGTCGCGTTGGGGATGTCTTCTGCGAGGCGCTTCGCGAAGGTGACCGGCTGCCAGCTGTCTTCGGCTCCCCACACGATCCGTGTCGGTGCGGTCAGGGCTTTCAGCAGCGGGGCCACTCGTTGCGTCGGGGCCGAGTCGTATTGGCGCACCTGGTGTTCGAAGAACGACGCCCGGCCCATCGGTGTCCTATGTGGAGCGAGGAAGGCTTCGAGGGTGTCGCCGGCCATCCGGGTCGGGTCTGCGACCGTCATGGTCAGCTGGCGGGTCAGCATCGCCTCGAAGTCCGCCCGGGGCATGGCGGCGTAGTCGTCGAGGTGGTCTCGGATGATCTTCCGCCAGGTGCTCGACGGCCAGGAGTCGTAGCTGACCGAGTCGATCAGCATCAGGCGCTGGATCCCGTCCGGGTGGCGGGTCGCGAAGATCTGGCCGACCGCGCCGCCGATGTCGTGCGCGATCAGCGTGCAGCGCCGGATTCCCCGCTGCGTCAGCACTTCTGCCAGCAGATCCGCCTGGGCAGTGACCGAGGTGTCGCGGTTCGGCGGTCGTTCGGAGGCGCCGTAACCCAGCAGGTCGTAGGCCAGGACGCCGTGCCCCGCGGATTCGATGGCCGGGATCACGTTGCGCCAGATGTGGGAATGCGACGGCGTTCCGTGCAGGAACACGAGCGTTTCGCCGGTGCGCCCGGCGGTGTGCCGGTAGGCCAGCCGGACTCCGTCGACGATCATGTGCTGTGCAAGGATCATGCTGAGCCGTCCACGGTGATGACGATCTTGCCGAAGAAGTCCTTGGCTCCGAAGGCCTTCTGTGCTTCGGGAAGTTCCTGCAACGGATACGTCTCGGCCAGCAGTGGTGTCAGCTCGCCGTTTGCGATGTGCTGCCGGAGCTGGGCGAAGTCCTCATGGGTGCCGAACGACGAGCCGATCAGCTGCAGCTGGCGGAGGTAGACCGTGCGCAGGTCCGTCTCCACTAGCGGTCCGGCGATCCCGCCGGCCACGACGTAGCGGCCGAGCGGCGCGAGCATCCGCAGCAGCACCGGGAAGCTCGGCCCGGCCACGACGTCGGCTACGACGTCCACCCGGTCCGCAACGGCGCGCACCGCCGCCTCCAGGTCGGCTGCGCGGCGGTCCACCGTCGCATCCGCCCCGAGGCGCAGCGCGCGATCCCGCTTCGCGTCGCTGGTGATCGCCACGACGCGCGCTCCGCGCAGCGTCGCGAGCTGGATCAGCGCCGAGCCGACTCCGCCGGAGGCGCCGGTGACCACGACGGTTCAGCATGCGCATCGCCGTCGCGTAGGCGGTGGGGAAGGGCGCCAGCCGCCAGCTCCGCATCGCTGAGGTCGCTGTCGATCGGGTGGGCGTTCTGGGCGGGCACGGTGGTGAATTCGGCGAATCCGCCGTCGCGCTCGCTGCCCAGGTACTCGGTGTCGACCAGTTCCCGTTCGCCGCCGGTGTAGAGCATCGGGTCGACGATCACCCGCTCGCCCAGCCTGGACTCGGGCACGCCCGTGCCGATCTGGTCGATGCGGCCGACCACGTCGGCGCCCTGGATGCGCGGGAACTCCAGCGGCTCCCGCCGCCAGCCGGCGCTCGCCCCGGGGGCGTCGGGGGAGCCGTACGCGCCCTCGCGGGTCCAGATATCGGTGTTGTTGATGGCCGTGGCGGCGACCCGGATCCGCACCTCGCCCGGTCCGGCCTGCGGCTCCGGCACGTCCTCGCGGTACGCCAGCTTCTCCGGCCCGCCGAAGCCGGTGAGCAGCACTGCGCGCATTGGGAACACTCCGTTCGGGGTCCTGGTTGCGGCCGGGACGGGTATACCGACCGGTGTGGCTACCACCGTAGCCGTTCGCGGTCGGTCCGTGTCAACCCACCGGTCGGTATAGTCGGGACGTGGAGATGTTGGAGAAGCTGACGCCGGCCGGGCGGCGGGTGCTGGACGTGGCGGCCGAGCTGTTCTACCGGCAGGGCATCCACGCCGTCGGGGTCGAGGCGATCGCCGCCGGGGCCGGGGTCACCAAGAAGACCCTGTACGCGTGCTTCGGCTCGAAGGACCAGCTCCTCACCGCGTACCTGGTCGAGCGGGACCAGCGCTGGCGGGCCTGGCTGGAGCGGTGGGTCGCCGAGTCCGCGGGCCCGCCGCGAGAGAAGCTGCTGGCGGTCTTCGACGCGCTCGAGGCGTGGATGGACCGCGCGGACTTCCGGGGCTGCGGATTCGTCAACGCCCTGGCGGAGATCCCGGATCCGGAGCATCCGGCCCACGCCGTGATCATCGGCCAGAAGCGGTGGATGCGGCAGTACTTCGAAGAGCTCGCCGCGGCAGCGGGATTGGCCGACCCGGCGGACTTCGTGGACGGCGCCCTGCTGCTCTACGAGGGTGCGACGGTGGCCGCCTCGGCCGGCTTCCCCGACGCGGTCCGGAAAGCGCGCAGAACCGCGGAAATCCTCCTCAAGGCCTGATCAGTCCACTTCGGACACGATGGTGGTGCGCAGTGCGTCCACCGCGTGGCGGCGGTGGTCGTCGAGCAGCCGGACCAGTTCGTCGGCTCGGCGATCCGCGACGGCGGCCACGATCGCGTCGTGCTCGTGGCGGACGCGCTCGCGGTTGGTGTCGGAGTTGTAGTACACCGCGCGGTAGGCGTCCGTGGCGTCCCAGAGCGTGCGCACGATGCGCAACAGGCGGGGCATCCCGGCGGGCTCCAGCAGCGCGAAGTGGAATCGGCGGTTCGCCGCGATCATGGCCACCAGGTCGCCGCTGTCGGCGGCCTTCTCGACATCGCGCTGGGCGTCGGTGATCCGGGCCAGGCCGGCATCGCTGAGCCGCTCGGTCGCCACCACCGCGGCCTCCGATTCGAGCAGCTCGCGCATCCGGTAGACCTCCAGCAGGTCGCTCAGCGACAGCTCGGCCACCGAGTACCCCCGGTGCGGCTGGTAGATCACCTGCCCCTCCGCCTCCAGCGTCTTCAGCGCCTCGCGCAGCGGAACCCGGCTCACGCCGAGGCGCTGGGCGATGGTGTCCTGCCGGATCGGTTGGCCCGGCGCCAGTTCGCCGGACACGATGGACTTTCGGAGCTCGTCGAGGACGAACTCCTGGGTGGTGGGTGGTCGCTGCATCCCAGGCTCCCCAAGTTTTCGGGCGTCTTGACCGTCGCCCGATCAACTGTATATTGGATCCAAAATCGCGGTGATGCAAGCGGCTGCTCCGTCACCGCGCTGCACTGCTATCGGTCGGCCGGTTCGCCGGCCTGCCGGGCGGAAGGGTGGGTGCATGGAGACGCTGCCGATGGACGGCGTGGTCGTCGCGGACTTCAGCCGGGTGCTGGCCGGCCCGTACGCGACCATGCTGCTGGCCGATCTCGGCGCGACCGTGATCAAGGTAGAGCGCCCCGGCGAAGGCGACGACACGCGCTCGTGGGGACCGCCCTGGACCGAGTACAGCTCCGCCTACTTCGAGTCGGTCAACCGGGGCAAGCGCAGCATCACCCTCGACCTCGCCGACCCGCAGGACCAGGAAGCCGCGCGTCGGCTCATCAGCCGCTCCGACGTCCTGGTGGAGAACTTCAAGCCCGGCTCGCTGGCCCGCTACGGCCTGGGCCACGAGAGCGCGCGGGAGCTCAACCCGCGGCTGATCTACACCTCGATCTCCGGGTTCGGCAGCAAGGAAGGCGCGCACCTGCCCGGCTACGACTTCGTCGTGCAGGCGCTCGGCGGGCTGATGAGCATCACCGGCGAGCCCGAAGGCGCGCCGATGAAGGTCGGCGTGGCGGTGGTGGACGTGCTCACCGGCAAGGACGCGGCGCTGGGCATCATGGCCGCGCTGCGGCACCGCGAACTGACCGGCCACGGCCAGCACGTCGAGGTGAACCTGCTGTCCAGCCTGCTGGCGTCGCTGGCGAACCAGATGAGCAGCCTGCTGACGACCGGCATCGCGCCGAAGCGGATGGGCAACCGGCACCCCAGCATCGCGCCGTACGAGGCACTGCGCTGCGAGGACGCGTTCCTGGCCGTCGCGGTCGGCAACGACGCGCAGTTCCGCAGGCTGTGCGAAGCGCTGGGCTTGGTCTCGCTGGTCGGCGACCCGAGGTTCGCGACCAACGCGGAGCGGGTGGCCAACCGCGACGAACTGGCACGGCAGCTGGAGAACGTGCTCGGCGCGCGGACGGCCGCGGACTGGCAGCAGCGTCTCCAGGGCGTGGGCATCGCATGCGGCCAGGTCAACGACCTGTCGCGGGCGGTGCACTACGCCGAGTCGCTGGGGCTGCGGCCGATGGTCGATCCCGGCGGCGGCGCCGCGATGCAGGTGCGCACCCCCATCGACTTCTCCGACCACGGCAGCGCCGAGGTGACACCGCCGCCGCTGCTTGGCGAACACACCAAGGAAGTCCTCGCGTGGTTGGAGGACTCCGAGCAAGAGCTTTCCCCGCTCGTCTCAAGGAGGAGCCCGCAATGAGTGCTGGTGGAAAACGTCCCGCGTTCGACCCGCGCGATCCGCTGGGGATCAACGCCGAATTCACCCCGGAGCAGCTCGCGATCCGCGACAGCGTGCGCGCGCTGTGCCGGGACCACGTGCAGCCGCACGTCGCGGAGTGGTTCGAGCGCGGGGAGTTCCCGCAGGCCCGGGAACTCGCCCGGGAGCTGGGCAAGCTCGGCGTGCTCGGCATGCACCTGGAGGGCTACGGCTGCGCCGGACTGTCCGCAGTGGACTACGGCATCGCCTGCGAGGAGCTGGAGGCCTGCGACTCCGGCCTGCGCTCGCTGGTCTCGGTGCAGGGTTCGCTGGCGATGTTCGCGATCTGGCGCTGGGGCTCGGAGGAGCACAAGCAGCACTGGCTGCCGCAGATGGCCGTGGGCGAGGCGATCGGCTGCTTCGGCCTGACCGAGCCGGACTACGGCTCCGACCCGGCCTCGATGCGCACCGTCGCGCGCCGCGACGGCTCCGACTGGGTGCTGAGCGGCCGCAAGATGTGGATCACCAACGGCACGATCGCCTCGGTCGCGGTGGTGTGGGCGCAAACCGACGAAGGGGTGCGCGGTTTCGTCGTCCCCACCGACACGCCGGGCTTCTCGGCGCCGGAGATCAAGCACAAGCTTTCGCTGCGCGCCTCGGTGACCAGCGAGCTGGTGCTCGACGACGTCCGGCTGCCCGCCGACGCGGTGCTGCCCGAGGCCACCGGCCTGCGCGGCCCGCTGTCCTGCCTCAACGAGGCGCGCTACGGCATCGTGTGGGGCGCGGTCGGCGCCGGGCGCAGCTGCCTGGAGGCGGCGTTGGACTACGCGACGACCCGCGAGCAGTTCGGGCGGCCGATCGGTGGTTTCCAGCTCACCCAGGGCAAGCTCGCCGACATGGCGGTGCGAGTCCAAAATGGACGGCTGCTGGCGCTGCACCTCGGCAGGCGCAAGGACGCCGGGCAGCTGATCCCGCAGCAGGTGAGCTTCGGCAAGCTCGACAACGTCCGCGGCGCGCTGGAGGTGGCCCGCACCGCCCGGACCATCCTGGGCGCCAACGGGATCTCGCTGGAGTACCCGGTGATCCGGCACATGACGAACCTGGAGTCGGTGCTGACCTACGAGGGCACCAGCGAGATGCACGCCCTCACCATCGGCCAGGCCCTGACCGGCCTGTCGGCCTTCCGCGGCTGAGACGCGCTCCGCGACTTAGATGAGCGTTTCCAACCTCGGTGCCGGCCCCCGTTTGGGCCTTACCGCAGCAGGGGTGGCAGGACTCGGTGGGTCCAGTCGGTGGCTCGTTCGTAGGAGTTGGCCAGCTGCAGGAGCGGCCATTCGGCGTGGTTGCGGCCGATCAGCTGGACTCCCATCGGCAGCCCGGCCTCGTTGAAACCGACCGGCAGGTTGGCGATCGGGAGCCCGGACAGCGTCCACGGCGCGACCGTCTCCATCCACCGGTGGTAGGTGTCCATCGACCGGCCGGCGATCTCCTGCGGCCAGCGCTGGTCGACGTCGAACGGGAACACCTGCGCGCTCGGCGCGAGCAGGAAGTCGTATTCGTCGAACAGCCGCGACACCGCGGCGTACCACTCGTCCCGGCCGGTCAAGGCGCGTGCGATGTCGTCCGCGGTGAGCTGCTGGTAACCCTCGACCTCGAAGACCACCTCCGGTTTGAGCATCGCCCGGGTGACCGGGTCGGCGTGCAGGCCGATGTTGTTGCGCCCGACCATCCACGAGCGCCACAGCAGGAAGGTCTCCCAGGCCTGCTCGACCGGCAGCGGGCGCGACACCGGCTCGACCTCGCAGCCGATCTCGGCGAAGGCGCCGAAGGCTTCGGCGCACAGGTCCAGCAGGCCCGGCTCGGTGGCCAGGTATCCGTCGAAGTCGCCGACCCAGCCGATTCGGGTGCCCGCGAAGTCGCGGTCCAGGCTGCCGGTGAACAACTCGGGATCCTGCTCGATGCTCAGCGGTGCACGCTCGTCCGGACCGGCCATCGTGGACAGCAGCATCGCGACGTCGCGCACCGTGCGCCCCATCGGGCCGACCACCGAGGGCTCGCTGAGGAATCCCTCGCTCGGGATGCGGCCGAAGCCGGGCCGCAGCGACACGAGGTTGCCCCACGCCGCGGGGTTGCGCAGCGACCCCATGAAGTCGCTGCCGTCGGCGACCGGCAACATCCGTAGCGCCAGCGCGGCCCCGGCGCCGCCGCTGCTGCCGCCCGCGCTGCGCGTGGTGTCGTAGGCGTTGAGCGTGGTGCCGAACACCGGGTTGAAGGTGTGCGAGCCCAGGCCGAACTCGGGGACGTTGGTCTTGCCGATGACGATCGCGCCGGCGTCCCGCATCCGCCGCACGTGCAGGTCGTCGGTCGTCGCGAGGTTCTCGGCGAAGATCGGTGAGCCCTTCGTGGTGGGGAACCCCGCCGCGTCGGAGAGGTCCTTCACCGCGATCGGGAAACCGTGCATCCACCCCGCGCACTCGCCGCAGTCGAGTTCCTTGTCGCGCTGCCGCGCCTGGTCGATGAGCTCGGTCTCGTCGGCGCGGGAGACGATCGCGTTCACCGCCGGGTTGAACCGGTCGATGTGTCCGAGGTAGGTCTCCATCGCCTCGACGCAGGAGATCTCCCGGCGGCGGATCAGCCAGGACAGCTCCACGGCGTCCAGCAGCACCAGATCGGGGATCTGCGACGCGGGGAGTCCGGAACCCGGTGCCACGGTCACGCTGTCCTCCTGTTGTCGATCAACTCCACTGACCCTTGCGCCTCTGCGGGGTCGACGTCAACCAGGGTGGCATCCGGCCGGGGTAGACGCGTCGGCTGGGGAGAGGTGTGCGTCACGTTAGCGTTGCTAAAAATTCGGTCGGTTCCCACGCTGGTAAGACAGCACACCGCAAGCACCGAGGAGGACGCATGCCCGCAGTGGCCGTCGCCGGGCAGGTGTCGCGGACCATCGGGATCCCGCGGGTGCTGTCGTCGGTGGCCGCGGTGGTCACGGTCGGGGTCTTCCCAGTGTTCCTCGTCGGCGGCATGGGCGTGCAACTGCAGCAGGACCTCGGGTTCGGCGCGGCGCTGCTGGGAGTGGGGGCGGCAGGTTTCTTCGGCGTCGCATCGGCGTCGTCCCGGACGATGGGGTGGGTCGTCGAGCGGATCGGCGCCCGCCTGGGCATGCGGCTGGGCGCGCTGGGCAGCTCGCTCTGCTTGTTCGGCCTGGCCTGGGCACCCGAAGCGCCGTGGCTGCTGGGGCTGCTGTGGGTGGCCGGACTGCCGAACTCGCTGGTGCAACCGGCATCGAACCTGCTGATCGCCCAAGGGATTCCGGCCAACCGCCGAGGTATGGGCTTCGGCGTAAAGCAGTCCTCCATTCCGGCCGCGACGCTGCTGGCGGGGGTCGCGGTGCCCGCCGTGGCGTTGACAGTCGGATGGCGGTGGGTGTTCGTGATCGCCGGGCTGGTCGGCCTGGTCGCCGCCGTCGCGGTGCCGCGGCTGCGGGACGCCGAGCGGTCCGTCATCAAACGCGGCGACACCGCCGGTCGCAACGACGCCCGGGGCGCGCTGCTGTTGCTGGCGATTTCCGGCGGCCTCGGTTCGGCTGCGGCCAACGCGCTCGGCGCGTTCGTCACCTCGACGGCCGTCGAGGTCGGGTTCAGCCCGGCGGTGGCCGGGCTGGTGCTGTCGCTGGGCTCGGCTACCGGGCTGACGATCCGGCTGTGCGCGGGCGTGCTCGCTGACCGCAAGAACCCGAACCTGCTGCGGGTGATCACCGCGATGCTGCTGATCGGGTCGATCGGCTTCGGGCTGATGGCGGTGGGTTCGACGGTGGCATTCCTGATCGGGGTGTCCATCGGCTTCGGCGCGGGCTGGGCGTGGCCGGGGCTGCTGAACTTCACCGTCGCCAAGATCGCCCCGGACCGGGTCGCCAGCGCCACCGCGTTCACGCAGACCGGCATCTACCTCGGCGGCAGCCTCGGACCGCTGCTCTTCGGCATCTTCGCCGAACAGGCCGGACTGGCAGGCGCCTGGCTGGCAGCGGGCATCGCGGCGATCATCGCGGGTGTCCTGCTGCTGTTCATCCGCCGCTGACCTACCGCGACGCCGCCGCGCGCTGGGGCGGACCCAGTTTCAATTTGGAAATCGCGTCACGAGTCAGTGCTTGCGGGCGACACCGCCGTGGAGGAGGCAGTAGGGCTGCTTCGCGGTCGTCCGACCGGGTTCGGGGCGCCAGTCCGACAGGAACGTCGTGCCGGGCCGCACGACCTCGAAGTCGCCGAACAGCTTCTCGATCCATTCCACTTCGCGCGGCTGCAACGGGTCTGCGGTCTCCGCGTAGTGGCCCGCGAGGATGCGCATCTCGTCCGGGGCGTGGCTGCCGGTCAGGTGCGAGATCACCAGGTGGCTGCCGGGAACCAGCGCGTCGCGGTAGGTCTCGACCAGCGCCACCGGGTCGTCGGAGTCGGGGATGAAGTGCAGCACCGGCGCCATCAGCAGCCCCACCGGCTCGGCCGGGTCGAGCAGTTCGGCGGCCTCCGGGGAGTTCAGGACGGACTTCGGGTCGCGGCAGTCCGCCCGGACGATCTCGGCGCGCGGCTCGCCGGCCAGCAGCGGTTTGCTGTGCGCGACGGTGAGCGGCTCGTTGTCCACGTAGAGCACCCGGAAGTCGCGCGTGCGGCGCCGCGCCACCTCGTGCACGTGGCCGATCGTGGGGATGCCCGAGCCCAGGTCGATGAACTGGCGGACACCGTGCGCGAGCAGGTACTCCACGACCCGCCGGAGGAACGCCCGGTTCTCCCGGTACGTTTCACTGATGTCCGGCAGCTCCCGCTCCAGGCGCTCCGCGAAAGCCCGCTCGCAGCCGAAGTTGTGGCTGCCGCCGAGGAACGCGTCGTAGATCCGGGCGGCGCAGGGCCGATCGATGTCCATCTCCCGGACGGGCGGGATGCGCGTGTCGACCATGATCGTCCTCCCCCTTTTATCCGGAATCGTACAGTAGCCGATCTGTGACTCTGCGTGTTCGTAATCGGCCGGGGAGTGCTCTTGCTGATGCTCGTGCTCGCATATGACGATGGTGGTTGGAAACGACGAAATGCTGGAGGTGCTCGTGGCCGACGTCCGCGCGGTGGTGGCGACCGGGAAAGGCCGACCGGTCGAGGTGGTAACCATCAATGTTCCGGATCCGGGACCAGGCGAGGCGGTGGTGCGGGTGCAGGCGTGCGGCGTGTGCCACACCGATCTGCACTACCGCGAGGGTGGGATCAGCGACAAATTCCCGTTCCTGCTAGGGCACGAGGCCGCAGGTGTCGTCGAGGCGGTCGGCGAGGGTGTGCGCGACGTGGCACCCGGCGACTTCGTGATCCTCAACTGGCGCGCGGTGTGCGGGGTGTGCCGGGCCTGCAAGCGTGGTCGGCCGCAGTACTGCTTCAACACGCACAACGCGGCGCAGCCGATGACGCTGACCGACGGCACCCCGCTGTCGCCCGCGCTGGGCATCGGCGCCTTCGCGGAGAAGACGCTGGTGCACGCCGGCCAGTGCACCAAAGTGGACCCGTCGGCGCGTCCGGCGGTGGCCGGACTGCTGGGTTGCGGCGTGATGGCCGGGATCGGGGCCGCCGTCAACACCGGCAACGCCGGGCCGGGCGACACGGTCGCGGTGCTGGGCTGCGGTGGCGTCGGGGACGGCGCGATCGCCGGGGCCAGCATGGTCGGGGCGCGGCGGATCATCGCGGTGGACACGGATCCGAAGAAGCTTGAGTGGGCGCGCCAGGTCGGCGCCACGCACACCGTCAACGCCTCCGAGACCGACAGCGTCGAGGCGATCCGCGAGCTCACCGACGGTTTCGGCGCCGACGTGGTGGTCGACGCGGTCGGCCGCCCCGAGACGTTCAAGCAGGCCTTCTACGCCCGCGACCTGGCCGGCACCGTGGTGCTGGTCGGGGTGCCCGCCCCGGAGATGAAGCTGGAACTGCCCCTGCTGGACGTGTTCGGCCGCGGCGGCGCGGTGAAGTCCAGCTGGTACGGGGACTGTCTGCCGGAACGCGACTTCCCGATGCTGATCGAGCTCTACCAGCAGGGCCGGTTGCCGCTGGAGAAGTTCGTCAGCGAGGAGATCGCGCTGGACCAGGTGGAGCAGGCGTTCGAGAAGATGCACCGCGGTGAGGTGCTGCGTTCGGTGGTGGTCTTCTGATGGCGGTGCGCATCGATCACGCGACCACATCGGGCACGTTCTCGCTGGACGGCCAGACCTTCGACGTCGAGAACAACGCGTGGGTGGTCGGCGACGACCAGGAGTGCGTGATCATCGACGCGCCGCACGACGTCGAGGCGATCCGCCGGCTCGTCGGCGACCGCCGGGTGCTGGCCGTGCTGTGCACGCACGCCCACGACGACCACGTGCGCAAGGCACCGGAGTTGGCCGATGCGGTCGGGGCGCCGATCGTCCTGCACCCGGACGACCTGGTGCTGTGGAACCTGGTCCACCCGGACCGCCGGCCCGACCGGGAGTTCGCCGACGGCCAAGTGGTCGAGGTCGGCGGCATCGGGCTGCAGGTGCTGCACACGCCCGGCCACGCGCCGGGCGCGGTGTGCCTGTACTCGCCCGAGCTGGGCGTGGTGTTCACCGGCGACACCTTGTTCGCCGGTGGGCCCGGCGCCACCGGTCGGTCCTATTCGGACTTCGGGACGGTCACGGCGTCCATCCGGGACCGGTTGCTGCCCTTGCCGGAGGACACCGAGGTCCGAACGGGACACGGGGAGAGCACCACGATCGGCGCGGTCCGGCCCCAGTTCGAGGAGTGGGTCGCGCGCGGATACTGATCGTTCCGGCCCCGTCGTTGATCGCGAGCGGGTAGGTTTCCGCTACGACTTTCGGCGGATGAAGCGCCTCGGGGCAGTACGCAGGATCTTGGTCCGTGAGCGGTTTTGCCGCTCACGGACCCGTTCTGGCTCGCCAGCGAGCTGATCCGCGCACGGTGTGAGGCAGGTTCGATGGTCGATCATGCGCTTGGCCGCTCCGCTGTCGCGACGCCGCGGACGGGCTTGCTGGCCTGGATCACCGCGCGCCGCGTGGTGCTCGGCGATGTCGTGTTCGTGGTCGTGCTGTGCGTGTTGCACGGCTTCGACCTCTCCATCGGCGAGCATCCGCCGTGGATGGTCTGGTGGTGGCCGCTGGTGGTGAGCGTGCCGGCCACCAGCATGCTGCCGCTGCGGCGACGGGTGCCCTGGCTGGTGCTGTTCGTGCTGCTGGCGGTCACCGTCGCGCTCACCCTGCTCAAGCTCTACATCGGCGGGCTGAACCTGGTGATCCTCGTCGCGGTCTACTCGGTCTGCGTGCGCGGATCGCGGATCGCGTCGGTGGTCGCCGCGACGATCGCGATGGTCTACCCGGTCACCGAGATGGTCGTCTACGAGCTGTCGCCGGTGGAGAGCCTGCTGCGGATCGCGGGCGCGGTGGTGAACCTCGTCATGGTGATCGGCTGGGCGCGCGCGATGCAGGTCGGCCGGCGTCGCGCGGCGCAGCTGGAGCAGACCCTGGCGCTGCTCGACGACGCCCGCGACCAGCTCGCCGCCGATGCCGCGGCCGTCGAACGGGCCCGCATAGCACGGGAGTTCCACGACATCGTGTCGCACAACCTGTCCGTGGTGGCGTTGCGGGCGGGCGTCGCGCGGGCGCTGATCGACCGCGACCAGGAACACGCCCGGCAGACCTTGCAGGAGCTGGAGCAGACCTCCCGCAGCGCGCTGGGCGAGATGCGCAACCTGCTCAACGTGCTGCGCGATCGTAACTCCGCTGGTCAGGACCCGATTGACTGGCAGCCGACGCCCAGCCTGGACGGCGTGGACAAGCTGGTCGAGTCGGTGCGCGGCGGGCGCGTGGTGTGGAAGCTCGACCGGCGCGGCCAGGTCCGCGAGCTGGGCTCCGGGGTGGAGATGACCGCGTACCGGATCTTGCAGGAGGCGATGACCAACGTGCTCAAGCACGCTGGCTCCGGGCGGGCGCGGGTCCTGCTGGACTACCGGCCGGACGCGTTGCGGATCGAGGTGACCAACCACCTAGGCGGGCTGGACGCGGTGGACCCCCGACCTCTATCCGAACAGTCGGGCCACGGGCTGATCGGACTGCGGGAACGCGTTGCGCTGCTGGGCGGAACCTTGACCGCGCATCCGGTTTTGAACGGATTTCACCTTCAAGCCATGCTACCGTGCGCGGAATATTCGGACCTGCCCTGAGCCGGAATTCGGGCGGCCCGGACCGAGGAGGCCCGGCGTGGAAACTGCGGACACGACCGTCCTGGTAGCCGACGACCAAGCCATGATTCGTGCGGGGCTGGTCGCGTTGCTGTCCAACGAACCGGGCCTGCGCGTGCTGGCCGAAGCCGCCGACGGTGAAGCGGCGCTGTCCGCGGTGCGCCGCCGGCGGCCCGACGTGGTGTTGATGGACGTGCGGATGCCGGGCAAAGACGGCATCGCGGCGGCCCGCGACATCATCGCGGAAACCGGCGGCGAGACCTCGGTGATCATGCTCACGGTGCACGACCTCGACGAGTACGTCTACGCCGCCTTGCGTGCCGGGGCCAGCGGTTTCCTGCTCAAGGACGCCACGCCGGAGGAGTTGGTCAAGGCCGTGCACACCGTTGCTGCTGGGGATGCGTTGCTGTCGCCGCGAGTCACCAAGCGGCTGTTGCAGCGCTTCGCGGCGCTGGGCGTCCGCGACGCCCGCAGCGAGTTGAGCGCGCTGACCGAGCGGGAGCTGGACGTGCTGCTGGAGGTCGCGCGCGGCGGGTCGAACGCCGAGATCGCCCGGAACCTCGGGCTGGCGGAGCTGACGGTGAAGTCGCACCTCTACCACGTGATGCAGAAGCTGCACCTCAGCTCGCGTACCCAGCTGGTGATCACGGCCTACGAGACCGGCCTGGTCTTCCCGGGCCAGACCAACGTGGGCCCGCGCCGGGCCTCGGCCTGACCTGGTGCCGCAATTCCATTGAGCGTTTTCCAACCCTTTCCTGCATTGCGGTGCGGGTTCTAAGCGGCCTTCACTGATCGGACCTTCGATTTCAATGGAAATTGCGGTCAACGGGGACGGGGCCGGGCTGGGTGGCGGGGTCTAATGGGGGCATGAGCTCTGCACTGCGAGTCGGACTTGTCGGTTACGGCGTCGGCGGCGCGATCTTCCACGCCCCGCTGATCGCAGCCCACCCGTCGCTGCGGCTGGCGGCGGTCGTCACCGCCAACCCCGAGCGGCAGCAGCAGGTGCGCGCCGAGCATCCGGAGGCCGCAGCGGTTGGTGACATGGACGCGCTGCTGGGGCGCGAGCTCGACCTGGTGGTGATCGCCAGCCCGAACCGCACGCACGCCGAGCTGGCAACCGCCGCGCTGGACGCCGGGCTGCCGGTCGTGGTGGACAAGCCGTTCACCCCGACCTCGCTCGAAGGGCGGCAGCTGATCGAGCACGCGGCGGCCAAGGGCCAGCTGCTGACAGTCTTCCAGAACCGCAGGTGGGACAACGACATGCGCACTGTGCGCAAGCTGCTGGACGACGGCGAGCTGGGCCGGGTGCACCGTTTCGAGTCGAGGTTCGAGCGGTGGTCGCCGACGCCGAAGCCGACCTGGCGGGACTCCGGCGGCGCGGAGGACGTCGCGGGCATCCTCTACGACCTCGGCAGCCACCTCATCGACCAAGCCCTGCAGCTGTTCGGACAGGTCGCCGCCGTCTACGCCGAGATCGACTGCCGGCGGGCCGGGGTGCGGGCCGACGACGACACATTCATCGCGCTCACCCACGCCAGCGGCGTGCGCTCGCACCTGTGGATGAGCAAGGTCGCGGCGCGGCCGGGCCCGCGATTCCGGGTGCTCGGCGATGCGGCCACCTTCACCAAGTACGGCTTGGACCCGCAGGAAGCCGAGCTGCGCGCCGGGCGCGTGCCCGTCGACGACACCTGGGGCCGGGAACCGGAGGACTTGTGGGGTGTCCTGGGCGTCGGCGACGACGTCCGGCGGGTGCCCAGCGAAGCGGGCGACTACCTGGCGTTCTACGACGGGGTCGTCAAGGCGCTGCGCGACGGCACACCGCCGCCGGTGGACCCGGCGGACGCGGTGGCAGCCCTGGACGTCATCGCGGCGGCTCGCCGCTCCGCCGCCGAGATCACCGTCGACCGCCTCCTCTAGCGGATCGGGTGAGGCCACCCGTGCCCCAGTTAGTTGGTCACGGCTGCCCGCCACCTGCGTCGCCGAGCGCGTTGGCGCCTTCACCGGGCTTCGGGCCGACCGTATGCGGGACAGCTGTGAGCAGAACAGTCCGAAGTGCACCAGTTCATCTGTCCCGACCTGACTTGTATTGCAACGAAACGCAAGGCTTGATCACCAAACAATGCTGGGACGCCGATGCCCGGCCTGCCGGAGGACCACTCCTCCCCGATTGGCGAGCGGATGCTCCCGGACGAACGCCCTCCGCCCCGAGCGACCCTTCCTCCTCGCCAACGATGATCAGCAGCAAGAGGTCGTCGGAAGCTCCGGGCCCGACGGACGCGGAGTCGTAGTGGGCGGCGAGCAGGACCGTTCCCGTCGATGCGGTTCCCGGCAGCGTCGCCACCACGTTGTCCGCCCGGCCGAAGGTTGCCAGCCCGGCGGACGAGCGCGCGCCCACCGAACGCCTCGACCTGTAGCCCTTCCGCACGCAGCCGCTCGACGAGGTGGTCCCTGGCCCGTCGCTGGCCGCGAGCACCGCGAGCACGGCCAGCGCGCACCCCAGCCCGGCCGCCAACCGGAACCGCGTGGGGATCAACCTTCCAGTCACGGTGCGAAAGCTATGGCGGCGAGGCGCGTGGCGGAATGCGGCGCAGCACTGATCAGCTGTTGTTTTCCGCAGGATCCCCGAGTTGCGAACCAGCTGGTGCCCAGCACGCTGAATGGCGGGGTGCCGAGCATTAGGAGCCGGGATGAGCAGTGAGATCAGCACCGAAACCGCTGGGGCCACCTGGACCACCACGCCCGCCGTGTCCGAACACCTGGACGCGCAGGAGGTCGACGGGCTGCAGCTGTGGTGGCGGGCCGCCAACTACCTGTCCGTCGGGCAGATCTACCTGATGGACAACCCGCTGCTGAGGGAGCCGCTGCGCCCCGAGCACATCAAGCCCCGGCTGCTCGGGCACTGGGGCACCACGCCGGGCCTGAACTTCATCTACGCCCACCTCAACCGGGCGATCCGGGCCCGCGACCTGGACATGATGTACGTGATCGGGCCGGGGCACGGCGGCCCCGGCCTGGTCGCGGCGGCGTGGCTGGAGGGCACCTACAGCGAGGTCTACCCGGACGTCGCGCAGGACTACGAGGGCCTGCGCCGCCTGGTCACGCAGTTCTCCTTCCCCGGCGGGATTCCCAGCCACGTGGCGCCGGAGACGCCGGGCTCGATCCACGAGGGCGGCGAGCTCGGGTACTCGCTCTCGCACGCCTACGGCGCAGCCTTCGACAACCCCGACCTGATCGTGTCGTGCGTCGTCGGTGATGGTGAGGCGGAGACCGGACCGCTGGCCACCAGTTGGCACTCCAACAAGTTCCTGGACCCGGTCACCGACGGCGCGGTGCTGCCGATCCTGCACCTCAACGGCTACAAGATCGCCAATCCGACAGTACTGGCGCGCATCCCGGACGACGAGCTGCTCGGCATGCTGCGCGGCTTCGGCTACGAGCCGTACCTGGTGTCCGGTTCGGAGCCGGAGCCGATGCACCACCTGTTCGCCGCGACGCTGGACCGGTGTCTGGACGAGATCGCCGCGATCCAGCGCCGGGCCCGCCGGGACGGCCGGATGCTGCGGCTGCGGTGGCCGATGATCGTGCTGCGCACCCCGAAGGGCTGGACCGGACCGGCCACTGTGGATGGTAAGCAGGTTGAGGGCAGCTGGCGGTCGCACCAGGTGCCGATCAGCGACCCGCGCAACGACCAGGCGCACCTGCGCCAGCTCGAATCCTGGATGCGCAGCTACGAACCGGCCGCGCTGTTCGAACCCCACGGCGCGCCGGTGCAGCGGATCAAGGACCACAACCCGTCCGGAAGGCGGCGGATGAGCGACAACCCGCACGCCAACGGCGGTCTCCTGCTGCGCACGCTGCGGATGCCCGACTTCCGGCAGTACGCGGTGCGGGTGGACGAACCGGGCGCCACCATCGGCGAGGCCACCCGGGTGCTGGGCGGTTTCCTACGTGACGTGATGCGCCTGAACGAGGACGAACGCAACTTCCGTGTCTTCTCCCCGGACGAGAACAACTCCAACCGGCTCAACGCGATCCTCGACGCGACGTCCCGGACCTGGGACGCCGAAACCGAACCGGGCGACGACTCGCTCGCCCCGGACGGCCGGGTGATGGAGATCCTCTCCGAGCACACCTGCCAGGGCTGGCTGGAGGGCTACCTGCTCACCGGCCGGCACGGGTTCTTCTCCTGTTACGAGGCGTTCGCGCACATCGTGGACTCGATGGTCAACCAGCACGCCAAGTGGCTGAAGGTCACCGACCAGCTCGCCTGGCGGCAGCCGATCGCGTCGCTGAACTACCTGCTGACCTCGCACGTGTGGCGGCAGGACCACAACGGCTTCTCGCACCAGGACCCGGGGTTCATCGACCACGTGATGAACAAGAAGGCCGAGGTGGTGCGGGTCTACCTGCCGCCGGACGCCAACACGCTGCTGTCGGTGGCCGACCACTGCCTGCGCAGCAGGAACTACATCAACGTGGTGGTGGCCGGCAAGCAGCCCGCCCCGCAGTACCTGGACATGGACGCGGCGATCGTGCACTGCACCAGGGGAATCGGGATCTGGGACTGGGCGAGCAGCGATCAGGACGGCGAGCCCGACGTGGTGATGGCCTGCGCTGGCGACGTGCCGACGATGGAGACGCTGGCGGCCGTCGACCTGCTCCGAGAGCACTTCCCGGACCTGCGCATCCGGGTGATCAACGTGGTGGACCTGATGCGGTTGCAGGACGAGCGCGAGCACCCGCACGGGTTGTCCGACGCCGAGTTCGACAGCCTGTTCACCCGCGACCGGCCGGTGATCTTCAACTACCACGGCTATCCCTGGCTGATCCACCGGTTGACCTACCGGCGGCATAACCACGACAACATCCATGCCCGCGGCTACCGGGAGGAGGGCACCACGACCACGCCGTTCGACATGTGCGTGCTCAACCAGATCGACCGGTTCAACCTGGCGATCGACGTGATCGACCGGGTGCCGCGACTCGGCCCGCGCGCGGCGTACGCGCGAGAAGCGTTGCAGACCAAGCTGATCGAGCACCGGCACTACGTGTCGACGCGCGGCGAGGACATGCCGGAGATCCGGGACTGGGTGTGGTCGGCGCGATGAGGGTGCTGACCGTGAACGCGGGCTCCAGCAGCCTCAAGCTCGGGTTGCTGGACGGCGACGAGGCGGTCGCGGAGGAGACCCTGGAGCGCTGGGAGGGCGGGGCGGAGCCGATCCGCAGGTTCCTCGACGAGCACGGGGCGGACGCGGTGGGGCACCGCGTGGTGCACGGCGGCACGCGGATCGTCGCGGCGACCGTGGTCGACGACGGGGTGCTGTCGTATTTGGAATCGTTGACCGAGCTCGCCCCGCTGCACCAGCCGCGCGCGCTCGCCGGGCTACGCGCGGCGCGCACCGCTGAGCCGGACACGCCGTCGGTGGTGTGCGTGGACACCGCGTTCCATGCCGGGCTTTCGACGGCTGCGGCTACCTACGCGCTGCCCCGGGAGTGGAACCGGAAGTGGGGGTTGCGCCGTTACGGGTTTCACGGCTTGTCGCATTCCTACGCGGTGGTCCGCGGCGCGGAGCTGGCGGTTTTGCCGCCGCGGCAGGGGCGGGTGCTGTGCTGCCACCTCGGTGCCGGTGCGTCGATGGCGGCGGTGCGCGACGGCCGGTGCGTGGACACGACGATGGGTTTCACGCCGGAGGAAGGCCTGGTCATGAACACCCGCAGCGGCACCGTGGATCCGGGCCTGCTCGGCTGGCTGCTGAACACGAAAGGCGTTGCGCCACAAGATCTTTTCGACGTGCTGGCGCAGCGCTCCGGCCTGGCCGGGCTGTCCGGGGTTTCCGGTGACCTGCGCGATGTGCTGGCCGCTCGCGATAGCGGCGACGCGGACGCGACGGTGGCCGTAGACGTGTACCTGCACAGCCTGGTTCGGCACGCCGGGTCGATGATCGCGGTGCTCGGCGGGTTGGACCTGCTGGTGTTCACCGGCGGGATCGGGGAACACCAGCCGCCGGTGCGGTCGGCGGTCTGCGAAGCGCTGAAATTCGTTGGTACCAAGGTGGATTCGGGGCTGAACGAGCAGGCGACACAGGACGCCGACATCTCCGCACCCGGTGCTGCGGTGCGCACGGTGGTGGTGCAGGCGCGCGAAGACGTGGAGATCGCCCGCCAAACCCGCGCCGCAACACTGGCCACGTGACCGCTGGCACACCGAAACTGGGGGCTGGGGCGAACAGCCCAGCAGCGCGGGTCAACGTCGGCGCCGCAAGGTGGCGGCTCACGACACGCTCTCACATCCTTCGTGAACGGGAATTCCAGAGGACGCATTCTTCGCAGTAGCCGCTGCCGGGGTTCCGCCACCATTGGCAGCAGGTTGTCCGGCGGGTCCACGGGTCGCGTTCCGGGTCGAGGTCGAGTAGGTGCTCGCGACCGGTGGCCGCGCGGAGCTCGCGGGCCGTGGCGATTGCGTCGCCGGGCAGTCCCGAGCGCTTTAGCCGCCAGAGCACCGTACCGAGGGATCCGACCGGATTTCCCCAGTATTCCTGGCTTTCCGGGGCCGGCCCGCCGAGCGTGTGCAGTGCCCGGGTCAGCGGTTCGAACGCCCGGCTGAGCTGCGCCCACCATTGCTGCGGGCTGCTCTCGCCGAGCTGATCGCCGGTCGGGCGGAGTCCGGAGAGGCGGCCTTCGGTCGTCACGGCGACGTGCAGCCCGGCCAGCGAGGGGAGCGGCGCGCCGAGGTGGTACTCCGGCACTGTGGCGCAGCAGGCCAGCCAGCCGAACCGGAATGCCACCAGCACGATCCCGGCCCGGTGGTGCCGAAAGCCGCCGCGTTCCTGCCATTCCGCCACGCAGCGCGCCAGCCACGGCCCGGCCGGATCGCAGAACTCGTCCCAGGGCACCGCCGGAATGCTGGGCGAGCGGATCGTGCCCGGCCTCGGGAGGATCCGGTCGCATTCCCGGAGCCGCCCGAGCAGCACGGCCGGGGAGCAGGGCTCGGTGGTCATGGTGCGCGCTCCTGGTCGTTCCGGGGACCACAGCGTACCCGGACTTTTCTTCCTGCTTCGCATTGCGAAGACTTGACAGAAGTCCAAATTCCGTGCTGCTGGTGGAATTCGCCGGATTGGGACGCCGACATCGCCGCGCCCAATCCCCTACGGCTGCGCGGACGTGACCGACGGGAACGACTCCTCCGCGACCTTCGAGCTTGCCCCCGACCTGCGACGCGCGTACACCAGCATGCGCACGAGCCACGAGGTGAGACCGGAGCGCTGACTGTCTTGGATGCTGCCCGCACCGGAAGCCAGGTCGGCGAACCTGTGGAACAAGCCCTGGGCATTTCGGGTTCGACCAGGAACCTGACGAGGACCTGTGCCCGTGGATGAGGGCGATTTCCTGCACCGCAGGTTCCGGGGGGACTCCTTCCCGCTGGATGAGACGACCTGGTGCGCCATCGCCAAACCGGTCGTGGGCCCGGCGGCGGGCCTGGTCATCGCGCCGGAGGAGCGCAGGGCCGATCTCGATGCCGTGCTGGCTTGGACCGTGGATCGCCGCTACGCGTGGCCCGTGCGGTGGATATGGTGCCGAAGCCCTCACCAGCGTCCGGGACCTGGATACCGCTGAGGTCGAGCTACAGCGGCGCGAAAATGGCTGAGTGCCCGGTTCGGATGCGGCGCACGGGCACATTCGCCAAGCAAGTGGCAATGCCTGGGGCTCAAGGTCGGATCGCAGAACTGGGCCCAGGGTGCCGTCGGAATGCTGGGGCGCGGATCGTGTGCGGTCTCGGGAGGATCCGGTCGCATTCCCGGCGTCGCCCGAGCAGCGCGGCTGGGGGACCACAGCGTCCCCGGGCCTTTCAGCCTGCTTCGCATTACGAAGAGTGAGCATTGTGGACAGGTGGCCGACTCCTGTGCTTCCGGCGGAATTCGCCGGATCGGCTTAAGCGGAACGGCTCGCGGTGACGCTCGGTGCAGGACGTTGTGGATGTTCCTTGGTGCGTTTGTGCAGGTGGTTCGACATCTTGCGGTCTTTCGTACCGCTGATCGGCCGATTCCAGGGGTAACTCATTGTCAACAATCCGTGATTGACAGGTTGAACCGGGCGACCTAGCGTCTCTCCCCAAAGTGTCACTCGAATGGGTGATGCATGCGAGGGAGGCGTGAGCCGATGCGCAGAAACGAAATCTCCCGACGACAGCTGCTCCGCGGTGGCGCGACGGCGGCCCTAGCCCTGCCTGCGGCCGGAATCCTCGCCGGGTGCAGCTTCACCCAACCCGGCACCGGCCAGTCGGCGGGATCCACATTGGACCAGGTTCGCAAGCAGGGCTTCGCCCGCATCGCCATCGCCAACGAACCGCCATACACGCAGATCAAACCGGACGGCACGGTCACCGGAGCGGAACCCGACGTGGTCGCCGCCGTGCTGAAGCGGATGGGAATCCCGGAGATCCAGGGCGTGGTTACGCCCTACGAGTCGATGATCCCGGGGCTCAACGCGAACCGGTGGGACATCATCGCCGCCGGGCTGTTCATGAAGCAGTCGCGGTGCGGACAAATCCTCTACTCCGAACCGGAAATCGTGTCGACGGAGTCGTTCGCGGTGCTGGCGGGCAACCCCAAGAAACTGACCAACGTGGCATCCGTCAAAGCCGATCCGACGGTGAAAGTTGCCGTGCTGCCAGGCGGTTTCGAGGACGGCGCGCTGAAGACGCAGAACGTGCCGGCCGCGCAGATGGTCAACATCCCCGACGGCCGCAGCGGGATCGAGGCGGTGCAGGCCGGGCGGGCCGACGCGTTCTTCCTGCCGACCCTGTCGCTGAACTCGCTGAAGACCGACGGGATCGACATCACGCCGCCGATCCAGGACGTGCAGCAGACCGGCTCGGGCGCCGGTTTCCGCAAGTCCGACCAGGACCTGGTCAATGCCTACGACGAACAGCTGCGCGCACTGAAGGCCAGCCCCGAGTTCGACCAGATCCTCTCGAAGTGGGGATTCTCGGCGGACGCAGCCCGGAGCGTCACCCGCGACCAGCTCTGCGCCGTTGCGGGCTGACCCGGGGGAGCCCAGCGCATGTCCCAGATCCTCCCGTTTCTACCGCTGCTGCTCAACGGCCTGCTGATCACGCTCGCGCTGACCGCGGTGGGCATCGTGATCACCGTGGTCGTCGCCTTCGCGGCGGGCCTGTGCCGCATGTCGCGGCGACGCTGGCTGAGCTGGCCGGCCGGGGCGTTCATCGAGATCTTCCGCGGCACGTCGATGCTGGTCCAGCTGTTCTGGCTGTTCTTCGCCCTGCCGTTCTTCGGGGTCCAACTGGTGCCGTTCGCCGCGGCGGTGCTGGCGCTCGGGCTCAACGAGGGCGCCTACGGTGCGGAGATCGTGCGCGGTGCGATCATCGCGTTGCCGCGCGGCCAACGCGAAGGCGCGATCGCGCTGAGCCTGACCCCGTACCAGCGGCTGCGGTACGTCATCCTGCCGCAGGCGATCCCGGCGATGATCCCGCCGTTCGGCAACGTCTTCGTCGACCTGCTGAAGAACACCTCGCTGGTGTCGCTGGTGACCGTCGCGGACCTGACCTTCCGGGCTCAGATGGTGCGGGCGACAACCGGCGCCACCGCAGCCGTTTTCGGCACCATCCTGGTGCTGTACTTCGTCGTGGCGTACTTGTTGTCCATCGCGACGGCCTGGTTCGAGCGCCGGATGGACCCCGCTCGGCCCGCACCGCGGCAGCGCGGGCTCGGCCCGAGGCGGGTGGTCGGCCCATGATCTGGGACTGGTCCTTCGCGGCGAGCATCGTCCCGTCCCTCTTGGACGGGTTGTGGGTGACCGTTCAGGTCACGCTCATCGGCACGGTGATCGCGCTGCTGCTCGGGCTCGTGGTGGCTGTCGTCCGGTACTCGCGGATTCCGGTGCTGGGCAAGCTGTTCGACTTCTTCGTCCTGTTCGTGCGGGGCACGCCGCTGCTGGTTCAGGCGTACTTCGCCTTCTACGTGCTGCCCAACGCCGGGGTGCAGTTCTCGCCGCTGGTCACCGGCATCATCGTGCTCGGCATCAACTACAGCGCCTACACCGCCGAGGTCTACCGCGCCGGGATCCAAAGCGTGCCCGCCGGGCAGTGGGAGGCATCGACGGCGCTGAGCCTTTCCGCCTGGCAGCGCTGGCGTTTCGTGGTGCTGCCGCAGGCGGTGCGCGACGTGATCCCGGCGCTGGGCAACTACGTGGTGCAGATGTTCAAGGACTCGGCGATCCTGTCCGCCATCACGGTCTTCGAACTGCTCAGCCACGCGACCTCGATCGGGTCCAGTAGTTACCGCTACCTGGAGCCGCTGACCATCGCGGGCCTGCTGTTCCTGGCAGTAAGCCTGCCGGCCGCGAAGCTGATCAAACGATTGGAGCTGCGCCTTGCGCACCCGCGATGAGGACGTACAGCCGATGATCTCGTTCGCCGGCGTGGGGAAGTCGTTCGGCGACAACCACGTGCTGCGCGAACTGGACCTCGACGTGGCAGCCGGGGAGAAGGTCTCCATCATCGGACCGAGCGGCTCCGGGAAGACCACCATCCTGCGGCTGCTCATGACGTTGGAACAGCCGGACAGCGGGCTGGTCGAGGTCGACGGCGAGCTGCTTTGGGACTGTCGCAACGACGTGGGCGCGGCGGACACCCGGCGGCAGGCGGCCGTACGGCGCAAGATCGGCATGGTATTCCAGCACTTCAACCTGTTCCCGCACATGACGGTCCTGAACAACGTCACCCTGTCGCCGATCCAGGTGCTGGGAATGCCGCGGGAGGAGGCCGAGCAGCGCGCCGTCGACCTGCTGCAGATGGTCGGGCTGGAGAAGCACCTCGGCCACAAACCGGGCCAGCTCTCGGGCGGCCAGCAGCAACGCGTGGCGATCGCCAGGGCTTTGGCCATGCGCCCCAAGGTGATGCTCTTCGACGAGGTCACCTCCGCCCTGGATCCGGAGCTCATCGGCGAGGTCCTCGCCGTCATCCGGGACCTCGCCCACACCACAGCGATGACGATGCTGCTGGTGACCCACGAAATGCGCTTCGCGGAGGAGATCTCGGACCGGGTCCTGATGTTCGACTCCGGGGCAGTGATCGAATCGGGTCCACCCTCAACGATCTTCGAGAACCCCCAGCACGAAAGAACCCAACGCTTCCTAAAAGCAGTCCTCGAACGTAAGTGACCGAGGTGAGGGGCACCCTTGAGCGACTGTGCCGCTCAAGGGTGCCCCTCACCCATCACACGATCGGTCAGGAGTGGCGGGCATCGGTGGCTGTCTTGGGTCTTGTTGGCGGGGTGGTGTGCGAGGCGTCGCTGGTGTGGAGTGAACGGACTGTTCGCCTCAATAGGCGTGGCGGGCGGGCCGCTCGCTTCAGTCACCTGTGCTGATTTCGGGTTGCGGGCGTGGGGCGAACGGACCGTTCACCCCGGCCTTGCCGGGGCTTCGGTACTTCGAAGATCCGGGCGGATCCACCGCAACCGCTCGTCGCCACATCCCAAACAGCCTCTGCAGCAACCAAAAGTACTCACGTTCAGGTGCTCGGTGCCGTGGAGAATTCGGTCGCCAGTTGCCGACCGGCTCTGGCAGGTTGACGGCCGTGGTCGACGTGCAGTTATCCGAACACCGCCTTGCCGCGCTCTACGAGCTCTTCTGCCCGCCGGACGGGCGGTCGGACTTCGGGTTCTACCTGCCCCTTGTGATGTCCGCGCGGTGCGTGTTGGACGTGGCGTGCGGGACGGGCGCGCTGCTGAGCATCGCGCGGGACCGCGGCCACACCGGGCGGCTGTGCGGCCTGGACCCGGCCGTCGGGATGCTGGAGGTGGCACGGGAGCGCTCGGACATCGAGTGGATACCCGCCGACCTGGCCGGGGCACCGGCCTGGGACCAGGCGTTCGACCTGGTCGTGCTGACCGGCCACGCCTTCCAGGTGCTCCTCGGCGACGACGAACTGCACGTAGCGCTCGCAGCCGTCGCCGCTGCGCTCACCGACGACGGGAGCTTCGTCTTCGAAACCCGCAATCCGCTTGTGCGGGATTGGGAGGACTGGCACGTGCGGTACTCGGGCGAGGTGGTGGATCCGGCGGGATCCGTGGTGCGCTGCGCGTGCGAGGTCGCGATGCCGGTGGAAGGCGATCTCGTCTCCGCCACGCACACCTACACCAGTCCGGGTTGGGACCGGCTGTGGCAGAGCCGAAGCACGCTGCGATTCCTCGATCCGGAGGCGTTGTCGGCGTTCCTGGCCGACGCGGGCCTGGCGGTGGCGGAGCAGTTCGGGGACTGGGATCGCAGCCCGCTGGACTACGACAGCCCGGAAGTCATCACCGTCGCACGCCGACGCCGCTGAAATGCCGCTCGCGTTCTGCCTGGCGGCTCCGCTGGCCGCCCAACAGGAGTGGCTTTGTTCTGTCTGCCTCACCAACCGGTGTGGAGCGAACGGACTGTTTGCTTCGTTTGGTGGCGCAGATGGTCCGTTCGCTTCACACACCAGCACCTTCCAGAACACGCTCTATAGCGCATTTGGCGGCGGTTGCTCCTAGCCTGGTGGGGTGGCGTCGGCGTTGCACGTGCTGAAGCGGCTGGTGCTGGGGCGTCCGGTGCGCAGCGACCGGCTGCGGGAAATGCTGCTGCCGAAACGGCTCGCTCTGCCGATCTTCGCCAGCGACCCGCTGTCCTCCGTCACCTACGCGACACAGGAGATCCTGCTGATCCTGTCGCTCGGCGGGCTGGCGCTGCTGCACCTGACGCCGTGGGTGGCGCTGGCGGTCGTGGTGCTGCTCGCCGTCGTGGTCGCTTCTTACTGGCAGGTCGTGCACGCCTATCCCAGCGGGGGCGGATCCTACGAGGTCGTGGCGCGCAACCTCGGCCGCAATCCGAGCCTGGTGGTGGCCGCCGCGTTGATGGTTGATTACGTGATGACGGTAGCGGTGTCGGTCGCGGCCGGTGTCGACAACCTGGTCTCGGCGGTGCCGTCGTTGTACCCGCAGCGGGTTTGGATCGCCGTCGTCGTCGTGGTGCTGATGATGGCGATGAACCTGCGCGGAATTCGAGAGTCCGGCCAGGCGTTCGCCGTGCCGACCTATCTGTTCGTCGCGGCGATGGGCCTGACCATCGTCGTCGGCCTCGGGCAGGCCGCAGCGGGGCATCCGCCGGTCGCGGAGAGCGCTGGCTGGGATATCCGGCCCGAGCAGCTCGACGTCACCGGGCTCGCCCTGATCTTCCTGCTGCTGCGGGCTTTCTCCTCGGGATGCACGGCGTTGACCGGGGTGGAAGCGATCTCCAACGGGGTGCCCGCGTTCCGGCGGCCGAAGGACGTCAACGCCGGCCGCACCATGATCATCATGGGGGTGTTGGCGATCGGCCTGTTCAGCGGCGTGACCGCGCTGGCGATGATCTCCGATGTGCGGATCGCGAACAACCCGTGCGACTTGATTGGCTTCCCGGCGGACTGCCGCAGCACCGCGCAGCGCACCGTCATCGCGCAGGTCGCGGGCGCGGTGTTCGGGCTGGACAGCGTGCTGTTCTTCGTCGTGCAGGCCGGCGCGGCGCTGATCCTGCTGCTGGCCGCGAACACCGCCTTCAACGGCTTCCCGATGCTCGGGTCGTTGCTCGCGCAGCGCCGGTACCTGCCGCGCCAGTTGCACACCCGCGGCGATCGGCTGGCGCACTCCAACGGAATCGTGCTGCTCGGGTTGGTCGCGATCGCGCTCATCGCGGCGTTCGAGGGGTCCGTGACGGCGCTGATCCAGCTCTACATCATCGGTGTGTTCACGTCGTTCACGCTGAGCCAGATCGGCATGGTGAAGCACTGGAACCACCTGCTCGCCGACGCCGCCGGCGCCGCGCACCGGGCGCGCTACCACCGGTCGCGGCTGGTCAACGCCGTCGGCGCGGTGCTGACCGCGACGGTGCTGGTCGTCGTGCTCATCACGAAGTTCACCCACGGTGCCTACCTGGTGGTGATCGCGATCCCGCTGCTGTACTTCCTGATGCGGGCCATCCACCGGCACTACCGTGACGTCCGGCGCGAACTCGAACCGGAGCGTGACGGGATCACGCTGCCCAGCAGGGTGCACGCGGTGGTGCTGGTGTCCATGTTGCACAAGCCGACGCTGCGCGCGTTGGCGTTCGCCCGCGCCAACCGGCCGGACACGCTGACCGCGCTCACCGTGAACGTCGACGACGCGGAAACGCATCTGTTGCGCAGTGAGTGGGAACGGCACGGCATCGACGTGCCGCTGAAGGTGGTGGAGTCCCCCTACCGCGAGATCACCCGGCCGGTCGTCGACTACATCAAGCGGATCCGCCGCGAAGGCCCGCGCGACCTGGTGTGCGTGTACATCCCGGAGTATGTCGTCGGCCACTGGTGGGAGAATCTGCTGCACAACCAGAGTTCGCTGCGGCTGACCTGGCGGCTGCGTTTCGAGCAGGGCGTGATGGTGGTCAGCGTGCCCTGGCAACTCGACTCCAGCCACCGCCGTGAAATCGACCGCGTCCATCACCTCCCCGGCCACACCCGCCGCGGCATCACCCCACCCACCTGACCCCGGCCCCCGACTGCGCGAAATCGTCGCTTGGCGTTGCTGGACGGCGTCGTCAGGCGACGGCGGCGAGGCGGCGGTAGGAGTCGAGGCGGTCTTCGGGGTCGTAGGCCGTGGTGGTCACCAGGATCTCGTCGGCGCCGGTACGCGCGGTGAGGTCCTTCAGCGCGACGGCGACCTCGTCTGCCGTGCCGGACACGTGGCCGTCCAGCGCGCGTTCGAACTGGGTGCGCTCGCGGTCGGACATCTCGCGCGCCAGCACCTGCTCCGGTGGTTCCAGCGGCGGGAATTCGCCGCGAGTGCGGGAGAAGGCGGTCGCCCAGGCCTCGGGGACGAGCAGCCGCCTGGCCTGCTTCGCGGTGTCGGCGACCGCGACGGACCGCGCGATGACGACGTACGGCTGCGCCGCCCATTCCGATGGGCGGAAGTGCTCGCGGTAGGAGTCGATGGTGCGGATCATCCGGTCGTCGCCGTGCACCGCCGCGATCACCAGTGGCAAGCCGAACTCGGCGGCGGTGCCGGCCCCGGAGCCGGTGGCGAGCAGGAATACCGGCAGCCGCAATCCTTCGGCCGGGACGGCGTGCACCCCGGGGTACTTGCCGGGCTGCCGGGACAGGTACCCCAGCAGTTCGGCGAGCTGCTCGCCGAGCCCCTCGGCGGCGTCTTTGTCGCGCCCGAGTGCGCGCCGGATGCCGCTGGTGAAGCCCACCGAGCGCCCCAGCCCGATGTCGATGCGGTCCGGGAACAGCGACCCGAGCACGCCGAACTGCTCGGCCACAACCAGCGGCTGGTGGTTGGGCAGCATGACACCACCGGTGCCGACCCGGATGCGGGTGGTCGCGGCGGCGATGGCGGCGGCGAGCACGGTCGGCGCCGCCCCGGCCACGCCGGGCACGCTGTGGTGCTCCGCCACCCAGAACCGGTGGTAACCGAGGGCCTCGGCCTCTTGTGCGAAGTGCACGGTTTCCCGCAGGGCTCGCTGCGGGCTCTGCCCCTGCCAGATGTGCGAGCGATCCAGCACGGAAAGACGCATGGTCACACCGATGTCAACGCCCACCGAGCCGCAAGATTCCAGCCACCGCTGAGGCGAAGCACACCCCGCCGCCGGTTTCGCGATGCGAAACCCATGCCCAGGCCGCCGCTGGTGAACACTTCGCTGGGCGGTGCGGCGATATCGCGGGAAATCGCCCGGAAACACCCGAATCCACAAGCGACGCCGAGCCCGGTTCCGATGCCTGGACAGCTTTGCAGGCATCGGCGTTCTTCAGCTGTCGCGGGCGAAGTACCAGTGTTGGCCGGCGGCCCAGCCCAGAAAGCGTCGGCCGTGGCCGTGCGGGACTGTGCCACCTTCCGCGAACCGCCCGCCGTCCAGCACGTGCGCCAGCCCGTCGACCGCCGGACCGAACCGGGCGTGGAGGCCCTTCGCGTGGACTTCGTCGCTCAACCGCTGCACACGCGACAGCTGAGCCGTGGGGTCGCAGAAACTGAGCAGGAAGATGCCCTGCCGCCAGGCGTAGGCGGCGTTCTTCACCTGGATCAACGCGGAGTGGTAGTCGTCGGTGCGCTGGGCGAGCCGACGCACCACCCAGCTGAACGTCCGAGCCACCAGCTCCGGAGCGTGCTCGCGAAGCCGGTCGGACAGGGCCAGGTGGTCGATCAGCACGGCCAGGTTGTGCGTGGTCAGGATCTGGCTCTGCTCCAGCACGGCACCGTTGCGGGCCACGTAGCTCCCGGACCGACCGGCTTCCGCGGCCCGCTCGGCGCAAAGCTCGGCGAAGTCGTCCGCGGTCGCCTTTCCCCATCGGAGGACCGACCGCCGCGACCGCGTCCACCGGGATTCCGCCGGCAGGTCGTAATACGCCGCGTAGGTGGTGCCGGACATGGTCCGACTGGCCACGGCGGCGGCATCCCGCCACTTGGTGGTGAAGGTGCCCATGAAGATGTCCGCGGCGACCTCTTCGACCAGTGGCATGCGCACCCCTGCCTGGCCGGCCAGCGCGCTCAGTTCGCGGATCAGCGGGTTGGGCAGCAGGGCCTGCGGGAACGACGTGAGCGCGAGCATCGTGGCCTGCTGCAACGCGAGGTATCCGGGGCGTGAGCTGTCCCGGCGCGGTGTCCGGCAGAGACCGAGCGCTCGGGCCCAGGGGAGCTCGTCAAACCGCACCTGGTGCTCCAGGTTGAGCAGCAGGAGGCCGCGGCGGCGCCGGAAGGCGGTGTAGAGCTGCTCGTACAGCCCGGCCAGCACCGGGTCGTCGAACCGGGCCGCGATCAACCGGGAGGTGAGCTGCGGCAGCACCCGCGCGAGCACGTCACCAGAAGTGATCACGCCGCGCCGCACCAGCTCGTCCACCGGTGCTTCCAACGCCCGGGATGCCTTCTCCAGCAGGTGCGCCGGAAACGGCGTGCCCACCGGAACCGCATCGGTCCGATCGTCCTCTTCGGACACATCGACGGCGATCGGGTCGAGGGACGGAAGACCGCCCCCACCCGGGTAGCGCTCCAGCCTCGCGGCCAGCACCCCGGCCAGTGCTGCGTAGGTGGGTACCGTGGCGGCAACAGCCTGCTGCGCCCTGACATCCTCGCGAAGTTCGGACCCGACCAAGCCGTGGCGGGTCACCGTGTTGGCCAGCGCGCGGCGGATCCACCCGACATCCCGTGCGGAAAGCGCGTCGCTGCCATCGGGACAGGCCTGCAGGGCAGCGCGCAGCCGGGCGAAGTTGCCCTTTGGGTGGGCGTGTCTGCCGGTGGCCCGGTGCTCCTCGCACGCCAGCTCGTAGTCAGCGAGCCACCGAGTGCGCTGATCCGCCCAGTCCCCCGGCCAGCGCCGGCACGGCCAGCCACCGCGCACCTCGCCATCGTCGTCGAGGCTAGGCAGTTCGCCGTCCACGGTGTTGCACCAAAGGGCGACGAGCCTGTCGTAGAGCGGGTTCCACACCCCGAGCGTCGCGCGCATCGCGGCCAGCTGTGGCGGCACCCGCGCCGCCCGCAGCGAGCCGACCACCTCGGCCACCGGAACCAGCCGCACGGCCGTGCCGCTGGGACGGGCCACCGGCTCGAAACGCGGGGTGAACCGCAGCCGGTGCATCATCGGCTGCAGCTCGGCGACCAGGTCCAGAGCCTGCTCGGGGAAGCCCTCGTCCAGCAGCACCGCCGCCACGGCGAGCGCGGCTTCCTCCGGCACATCCACTCGGTAGTGGCCATCGCGCAAGGCCTTCAGCAACTCCGCTTGGCCCGCGTCGCCGAGGTACCAGCGGTTTAGCCGTCCCCTGTCGGAGTCGCCGGGAACGCCTTCCGGCAGCACGGCCAGCCGCCCGGCTTCGTCCTCCGACAGCGGCTCCTCGGCCAGGTAGCGACCGGTCGCGAAGCCACCGTGGGCGACCTCCAGCGTCACCCAGGACGGGGTGTCTGCGACCGGGACGCGGGAACCGATCGCGAGCCGGCCGCTGGCCATTCCGGAGAGCACTTCCTCCCAGCTGCGGACCTTCTCCCGCGCGCGGTCGGCTGCGTCGCCGGATTCGGCCGCCGACCTGGCCGCCGCCACGGCCTCGGCCCACCTGCCGACCGCGTAGGCCGGCGAGGCGGAGCGGAAAGTCCGATCGGACATGGAAATCTCCAACAGTCCACAGAATTGCTGCGAGACCTGGCGGCGAGGCTCGAACTCACGCCCTCCCGGTTGGAAGCCGGGTGCTCTACCGCTGAGCTACGTCAGGGTGCGGCGGAAACCGCCGCGTCGACATGGAGGCGGGACTCGAACCCGCGCCCTCCCGGTCCCAAGCCAGGTGCTCTACCGCTGAGCTACTCCACGAGAACGCCAAGATGCTAGCAAGCGAGCCATCCCGCCGAAAACCTATTTTCGGCCAAACAGGTCTCGGCGCGCGAAACCTCCTTCCATGCCACTGTGGACAGTGTCGTGGCGTCCGTGCTTCCCCTTCACGGGAATGAAGTTCATCGTTGTGCGGACAATTCACGTCATGCCGCCACCTGCGCCGAGAACTCGACCGGGCGCGACCGCCTTCGCGCAATCCCGGACGCACCCGAAGCGCTCGACCTCGACCCGCCGGTGAAGCGGACGCCCGGATCCCCGACGGGCGGCCGGGCCAAGAACGCGGTTCACGTCGCGCGCACCGCGCCGACGTGGCACGTTGATCCCGTGGAGTCGCAGGACCTGATCCGCGAGCTGTACGCGGCCGCCCCCGCCGAATTCGTCCCGGCCCGCGACCGGCACGCGGCGGCGGCCGCCGAACGCGGCGACCAAGACCTCGCAACCCGGCTCAAGAAGCTGCGCAAACCCACCGCGGCGGCCTGGGCGGTCAACCTCCTCGCCACCCAAGACCCCAGAAGCGTGGCCGCGTTCCTGGAGTTGGGCGAGAAGCTGCGAACGGCGCAGCGCGAACTGCGCGGTGACGACCTGCGCACCCTGGCCGCGGACCGCACCCGCCTCCTGCACGAGCTCACCAGCAGAGCCGCGGAACTCGTCGAGCAGCACGGCCACCGGCTCGCCGAACCAACCCGCCAACAAGTCGAGCAAACCCTGACGGCAGCCCTCTCCGACCCCGAAGCCGGGCGCGCGGTGCAAGCCGGAACCCTCGTCAAACCCCTCGAATACAGCGGGTTCGGCCTCGACGAACTCGCCGTCGCGGCCATCCGCCGCACCGCGACCCGCCCCAAGCCAAAGCGCGAGGCGGAGCCGCGCGAGGCACAGCGCAGCGCCGAGCTGCGCGAGCTCCGAGAGCAGGTGCGAAACACCGACGAGCAATTCGACGAAGCCGCCGACTCCCTGGAGGCCGCCGAGCACGACGAGCGCGAGGCCGAGCAACGCTGCGAGGAGCTGCGCGACGAGCTCGCCCGAGCGGAAGGCGAGCTGCGCGAGCTCCGTCGCAAAGCAAAAAGGGCGCGTCAGCGCCGCGAGCGCGCCCAGCACGACCGCGACGCGCTAGCGGAGCGGCTGCGCAGCGTGGAAGCGCGGGAGCGCTGAGCACGCGGTGCACGGCTACGTGATCGAGAGCAAGTGGCATTACTACGAACACCCGTGGATGGCCGAGACCGGCCACTACGTGTACGAGCCGCCGGGCGAGATCCACACCCTCGCAGTACCAGACGATTGCGACGAAATGGTCATGATCTTCAACATCGCCGGTGCGATGATCTACCTTGACGAGGCCGGTCACCGGGTGGGCTACGAAGACGTGTTCACCAAGATCGAAATGTGCCGTGCCCACTACGAAAAGGTCGGGCTCGGCGGCGAATTCGTCGACCAGTTCGTCCGTTGAGCCGCCACCGGCCCGCCCGGTCGCGGGCGGCCCAGCGCTGCCTCGGTGATCGGTCAGCTGAACAGGCGAGCCACGAACGAGGGTGATCAGATGGTCAACCACAAGGAAACGAGCCCGTCCGATCCGGCGAAAGTCTTTCCCGACAAGCATATTCCGCGCCCCCAGGTGTGCGACCTGCCCGAGCCGCCGAGCAGGCAGTGGCGCCTCATCGGGCCGGGCATCGTCGCCACCGGGGTGGGCCTGGCCAGCGGAGAATTCATCCTCTTCCCGTACATCACCTCGCAGGTCGGCCTGACGTTCGTCTGGGCCGCCCTGCTGGGGCTGATGACGCAGTACTTCCTGAACATGGAGATCGAGCGCTACACCCTGGCCACCGGGGAAACCGCGGTCACCGGCTTCAGCCGGCTGTGGAAGCACTGGGGCCTGGTGTTCGCGATCATGGCCTATTTCGCGAACCTCTGGCCGGCCTGGGCGACCAGTTCGGCGACGCTGGTGAGCTACGTCTTCGGCGGGAACGTCGCGGTGATCTCCGTGGTGATCCTCGTCGTCGTGGCGCTGATCCTGACCCTGGCACCGGCCGTCTACACGGCGCTGGAACGCGCGCAGATGCTCAAGGTGGCGGCCATCCTGCTGCTCATCGTGATCGGTTCGCTGTTCGTCATCGGCGCCAGCACCTGGGCGGCGCTGCCCAGCGTGATCACCCAGCCGCGGTTTCCCGCCGCCGAGGTCGGATTCGCCGTCCTGATGGGCGCGCTGGCCTTCGCCGGGGCCGGCGGCGGGCAGAACCTGGTGCAGAGCAACTGGATCCGGGACAAGGGATTCGGGATGGGCTGCTACCTCCCGAAGATCGTTTCGCCGCTGACCGGGGAGGCACAGGCGCGCGGCCAGGCCGGGTTCATCTTCCCGGCCACCGAGGCGAACCTGGCGCGCTGGCGGGCGTGGTGGCGGTTCGCCAACAAGGAGCAGGCGCTCACCTTCGTCGCCATCACCTTCCTGTCCATCATGTTCATGTCCCTGCTGGCCTACGCCACCGTCTTCGGCGGCGACGTGTCCAACGATGTGTCCAACGACGTGTCGTTCCTGCACGTCGAGGGCGAGCAGATGATGACTACGGCCGGGAGCTGGTTTGGCTATTTCTTCTGGGGCGCCGGGGCGTTCTCGCTGTTCGCGGCGGCGCTGGGCATCGTCGACTACACCAGCCGGCTGGCCGCCGACGTGCTGAAGACGACGTACTTCCCGAACGTCTCCGAGAGCAAGATCTACGCCGTCCTGGTGTGGGTCTTGGTGTTCATCGGCACGGTGGTCGTCGCTGCGGGGCTGGGCCAGCCGTTGCTGCTGGCCACCATCGCGGCCTGCGTTGGCGGGTTCATGATGTTCATCTACTCCGGACTGCTGATCGTCATCAACCGTAAGATGCTGCCCGCCGAGATCCGCGTCCGCGGTTACCGGTTGGCGGCGCTGGTGTGGTCGATCTTGCTGTTCGGGGTGCTCGCGGTGGTGACCGTGCAGCAGCAGCTGGACAGGCTGCTCGGCTGACCCGATCAGCTACCCGGCGAACGACGACCGGACGGACGACGGGCATGGACCCACCCAGCAGATCACGGGCTGCGAGGCGGCGGCCGTGATGGTCAGCGAGTGATCGACATGGCTGACAGATCACCGACCGCTGCGCCCCGGACGAGGAAGCCTCCGGCCGCTGGGGTCGGAGGCTCCGCCGGACCGGGAAATTCGGAAGCTCCACGTGCCAGCGCGGGGCGCCCGGTCGACACCCCCAGGGTAGCGCTCAGCGGCCGTCGCCGGGAGCTCCCCAGCTGCCGCCACCTGGGGTTTCGATGCGGACCCGGTCGCCTCGGCGCAGCGGCCAGGTGCCCTTGGCCGACAGCTGCTCCTCGGTGCCGTCCGGCCGGATCAGGACGTTTCGGCCCACCTCGCCCGGCTCGCCGCCCCGGGCTCCCGGCGGGGCGTGCTCGCGGCGTTCCGACTGGATCGTGAGCGTGCAGTCGGCGAGCGCTTCGATCTCGCGCACCAGGCCGTCACCGCCGGGGTGCCGACCCGCGCCGCCGGAGGACGGCCGGAGCTCGTAGCGCCACACCCGCAGCGGGTAGTCCAGCTCCACCGCCTCCGCAGGGGTGTTCTGGGTGTTGGTCATGCCCGTGTGCACCCCGGACATGCCCGGGCGCGCGGGGGTGCCGCCCTCACCGCCGCCGAGCGTCTCGTAGTAGCTGAACGCCGGGTCGCTGCCGCCGATGAGCAGGTTGTTCATGGTGCCCTGGCTCGCCGCCGGGACCTGGCCGGGGATCGCCTGGGCGAACGCGCCGAGGAGCACGTCCACGATGCGCTGGCTCGTCTCCACGTTGCCCGCCGCCGTCGGGGCCGGGAACGTCGGGTTGACCACCGTGCCCGCCGGCGCTTCGACGCGCAGCGCCCGGTAGCAGCCGGCGTTGGGCGGGGCGTCGGGGTCGGTGAGCATCCGGAGCACGAACATCGACGCCGACAGCGTCACCGCGAACACCGCGTTGCAGTTCACCGGGATCTGCTCGGCGGTGCCGTCGAAGTCCACCACCACCTCGTCGCCGGACACCGTCACCGCCGCGCGGATCGGGATCCCGTCGCCGATCTCCAGCACGTCCTCGTTGCGGTAGCACCCGTCGGGGATGTCGCGGATCGCCGCGCGCACCCGGCGGTCGGAGTAGTCGCATACCGCCGCCATCGCCTCGCGCAGCCGCTGCGCTCCCATCCGCTCGGCGAGCTCGCGCATCCGCACCACGCCGACGTGGTTCGCCGCGAACTGGGCGCGCAGGTCGCCACGGCGCTCCTCGGGGGTTCGCGAGTTCGCCGCGATCAACCGGACCACGTCCTCCCGTTCGCCGTCGGCATCGGCGATGCGGATCGGCGGGATGCGGACTCCTTCCATCGCGATCTCGGTTGCGGACGCCGGCATCGAGCCCGGCGCGGCACCGCCGACGTCGGCGTGGTGGGCGCGGTTGGCCACGTACCCGAGCAGCTGGTCGTCGTATCCGACGGCGGCGACGATCGTCAGGTCCGGCAGATGGGTGCCGCCCAGGTAGGGGTCGTTCACGCAGACCTGCTGGCCCGGTTCGAGCTGCCCGCAGGTGTCCAGCACGGCGCGGACGCTGGCCGGCATCGCGCCCAGGTGCACCGGGATGTGCTCGGCCTGCGCGACCATCTCGCCGTCGGCGTCGAACACCGCGGCCGAGCAGTCGGCGCGTTCCTTGATGTTGGGGGAGTAGGCCGCGCGGCGCAGCGCCACGCCCATCTCGTCGGCGATGCCGGCCAGGGCGTGGCGGAACACCTCCAGCTCGACGGCGGTCAGCTCGGTCATGTCAGCCGCACCACCAAGTTCCCCGATTCGTCCACTGTGGCCAGTTCGTCGTCGGCGAGCAGCGTCGTGGTGTCGGGCTGCTCGATCAGCGCCGGTCCGGCGACCTCGTCGCCCGGCCGCAGCACGGCCCGGGACACGATCCGCGCCCGCACCGCCCGGTCGCCGATGCCGATCTCGCGGTCCGGTTTGCGCTCCGGCTCGCCCTGGTCCCAGTCCTGCGGCGGGTCCGCGAGAACCGGCTCGCCCTGCGCGATGACCCGCAGCGTGACCACCTCGACCCGTTCGTCCCGCATCTCGTACCCGTACGACTCGCGGTGCGCGGTATGCAGCAGCTCGCTGAGCTCCGCTTTCTCGGTGACGTCGATCCGCAGCTCGTGAGACTGTCTCGCATAGCGCATGTCGGCCACCTTGGACAGCGCGATCTCCGTTGTCACGCCTTGCTTCTCCAGCTCCCGGTGCGCTTCGGCGGACAGCTCCGACCACGCTTGCGACAGTTCTTCGCGGGCATCCACCAGCACGGTGCGCGACGCCTCGAAACGCGGCGGAGCCAGCAGCAGGCCGAGCGCGCTGAGCACGCCGGGCGCGGGCGGCACAACCACGGCGGGGCAGCCGAGCTCCCGAGCCAGCGCCGTCGCGTGCAGCGGGCCCGCGCCGCCGTAGGCGACCAGGGCCAGCCCAGCCGGATCGATCCCGCGCTCGGTGCTGACCTTGCGCAACGCCCGCGCCATCGTCGCCCGGACGACCGACAGCACCCCGGCGGCCGATTCCGGCAGCGCATCCAGCGCCCGGTGCGCTGCATCGGCGTCCAGCCGCAAGCCGCCGCCGAGCTCGCGAGCCGGGTCGAGATGCCCCAGCGCGCAGTGCGCATCCGTCACCGTGGGCTCCTCGCCGCCGAGGCCGTAGCAGGCAGGACCCGGGTCGGCACCGGCGGAATGCGGGCCGACCCGCAGCGCGCCGCCGGTGTCCACCCAGGCGATCGACCCGCCACCGGCCCCCACGGTGTGGATGCCGACGGCGGGGGTCCGGAACGGCAGCCCCGCGATCTCCGACGACGTCGACACGTCCGGGCGGCCCTCGCGGATCAGGCAGACGTCGGTGGACGTACCGCCCATGTCGAAGGCGATGGCGTCGTCGAACCCGGCCGAGCGCGCGACCGCCCCGGCGGCCACCACGCCTGCGGCCGGGCCGGAGAGCAGCGTGTGCACCGGGGCCGTCGCGGCGAAGTCCACCCCGGCGGTGCCGCCGCTGGAGGTCATCACCGTGATCGCCGGATCGGGCAGGCGGGTGGTCAGGTTGGACAGGTAGCGGCGCATCACCGGCTCGATGGCCGCGTTGAGCACGCAGGTGGACGCGCGCTCGAACTCCCGGAACTCCGGCAGCAGCGCGCTGGACCGGGTGATCGGCACGCCGAGGTCGGCCAGCGCCGAGCACAGCCGCCGCTCGTGGTCGTCGCGAACATAGGAGAACAGCAGGCTCACCGCGATCGACTCGGGTTCGAGGCGGGCGACCGCGCCCACCACCCGCTCGATCTCGGCGTCGGTGAGCTCGACGATCGCCTCGCCCCGTGGGCTCATCCGCTCCACGACGGTGACCACCCGCTCATGCGGCACCAGCGGTTCGGGCTTGGTCGCGGACAGGTCGTAGAGGGCGGGGCGGTTCTGCCGGGCGATCTGCAGGACGTCGGTGAATCCGTCGGTGGTGACGAAGGCGGTGCGCGCGATCTTGCGCTCCAGCACGGCGTTGGTGGCGGTGGTGCTGCCGTGCGGGAGCAGCCGCAGCACGCCGCCGGGCAGGCTCTCGGCGACGCCGCGCTGGACCCCTTCCGCCTGGTTCGCCGGAGTGGTGGGCACCTTCACGGCCTTCGGCCGGTGACCGGGGGCGTGCACGACGACATCGGTGAACGTGCCTCCGACGTCCACCCCTGCACACGCTCCAGCCTGTCCAGACATCACAGTCACCTGCGGTCAATCATCCCGCATGGTCACCGGTCGGGCAGCTGCGCTGCGGGCGTTGCGACCGGGCGAAGAGAGCACTTAGCCCCTATTTCCGGCCAGCGGTGCAGCTGCAAATTGGATCAGTAGGGAAACCGAGGAACGATTCTCGCGCTCCCCGGGGTCGAACGGGGGCAAAATGGCAAAGCGCCTCTTCATCGCTTACTTACCTGCCGCTACGAGGCGCAGGGGGAACCGGAGTCTGCACACTCCCAACACCAGCCGCTGCAAGAAGCCGGGCGGCTGCCCGGCTGAGATCGTCTACTGATTTGGCGGTCACTCAGCGTCAGATGCCTGGCGTTGGTGGAACCCGATATCGGCGACGCAGCCAGCCGCTTCTGAAACGTATTTGCGAGCTGGGCTGGTGGGGCCTGACCGGGGTTGGCTTTGCCCGAACAGAGGGTTTTGGTCCCTGCTGCGGGAAACTGACCGGCGCGACGCTGTGTGTCGGAAAGCAGGAGATGCGATTCGCTCTTGATGCTAGGGGTAGCCGTGGCCAGGAGGATGTCCGCTGAGCGTTTGCCAGCCACCAGCGCCGTGCGTTCCACTCGCGTTCGCGCCGCTCGATACGGTTCACGGCTTCGCGCCGTCGGCGCACCGCTTCGTTCCGCCGTACGCGCTACTGATCCGCTGACCGGCGGCGGTTGGGATACCGCCGCCACATGCGTGCCATGACCCGGATATTCGCTTTCCTCGCCAGGCTGCGGGCATTGCTGGCCGTGCCCACCCCCGAATCCGGTGGCCTGGTCGAGCAGGCTCCGGTGGTCGGCGTCCGGGAGATCTTCCGGCGCTTCTGGCCCTACGCGCGCCCGTACCGGTGGTGGTGGGCGCTCGTGGTGCTGCTCGTGCTGGTCGGACCTGTGCTGGACACCGTGACTATCTGGCTGTTCAAGATCCTCGTCGACGAGGTCCTGGTGCCCAGGGACTTCGAGCTGTTCTTCGCCCTCGGCGGGGCCTACCTGGGGATCACGGTGCTGTCCGGGATCGTCGGGTTCACCGACGAATACGTGTCGACCTGGGTCGCCGAGCGGTTCCTGCTGGACCTGCGCACCGATCTGTTCGGGCACCTGCACGGGCTGTCCATCGGCTTCCTGGACCGGCGCAAGATCGGCGACATGTTGTCCCGGCTCACCGGCGACGTCTACGCGATCGAGAACCTCGTGTTGTCCGGGACGATCCAGGCGCTGTCGTACCTGTTCAAGATCGTGCTGTTCACCGGGGCGCTGTTCGTCCTGAGCTGGCGGCTGGCCGTGGTGTCGCTGATCGCGGTGCCGGCCTTCTGGGCGTCCGCGCGGTACTTCTCCCGCCGCATCAAGGCGGCTTCTCGGGAGAAGCGGCGGCGCAGCGGCACCATCGGCGCTGTCGCCGAGGAAAGCCTGAGCAACGCCTCGCTGGTGAAGGCGTACGGCCGGGAGAGCGCCGAAACTGACCGCTTCCACCGCGAGAACCTGGGCAGCTTCGCGGCCGAGATGGTGGCCACCCGGTTGCACGCGTTGTTCACACCGCTGATCGACCTGCTGGAAATCGGCGGGGTGCTGCTGATCGTCGGGCTGGGCACCTGGGAACTGTCCCGGGGCTCGATCAGCCTCGGCGGGCTGCTGGTGTTCCTCGGTTACCTCAGTCAGCTCTACAGCCCGGTGCGGGGATTCGGGCGGCTGACCAACACCGTCTACGCGGCCTCGGCCGGCGCCGAACGCATCATCGAGCTGCTCGACCAGGTTCCCGAGGTGCGCGACCCGGTCCGGCCGCGGGGCCTCGGCCGGGTCCACGGCGACGTGGTCTTCGACGACGTCAGCTTCCGGTACCCGAGCACCGACTGCGACGCCGTGCACCGCATCAGCTTCGACGTCCACTCCGGACAGACGATCGCGCTCGTGGGGGCCAGCGGGTCGGGCAAGTCCACCACGGGAAAGCTGCTGCTCCGGTTCTACGACCCGGATTCCGGCGCCGTGACCATCGACGGCGTCGATCTGCGCGAAGCCGAGCAGCAGGCGGTGCGGCGCAACATCTCGGTCGTGCTGCAGGACGCTCTCGTGGTGGACGACAGCGTCTGGGAGAACATCGTCTGGGGGCGGCCCGACGCCACCGAGCGGGAGGTGCTGGAGGCGGCTCGTAGCGCGGACGCGCACGAGTTCATCACGGCGCTGCCAGACGGCTACCGCACCAGGGTCGGGGCGCACGGACGCCTGCTGTCGGGCGGGCAGCGGCAGCGCATCGCCATCGCCCGAGCGATGCTGCGCGATGCGCCGATCCTGCTGCTCGACGAGCCAACCGTCGGGCTCGATGCGGCATCCAGCGCGCGAGTGCTGGCCCCGCTGCGCCGGCTGATGGTGGATCGCACCTCCATCGTCGTGTCGCACAACCTGATCACGGTCCGCGACGCGAACCTGATCCTGCTGCTCGACCACGGCCGGATCGCGGAGTCCGGCACGCACGCCGAGCTGATGCACCGCGACGGCGGCTACGCGTCCCTGTACCGGCTGCAGCAGCGGGACTCGACCTTGCCGCAACGGGAGCCCGCATGACCACGTCCACCGCGCCAGCACCGCTGCGCCGAGGCCAGGAGATCGCGGCCGGCTATCCGGTGATCGAACACATCCGGCGCGGCGAGGCATACGACTCCTACGACGCCTGGAGCACCCGGCGCTACAGCCGGTGCTTCATCAAGGCCGTGCGTCCCGACTGCGCAGCCTGCGCCGACGTGTGCGAAAGCCTCGTGATCGAAGGGAAGCTGCTGTTGACGTGCACGCATCCGCACATCGTGCGCGCATACGAAGTCACGGAAGCGGCGGACGGTTTGCCGGTGCTGATCATGGAAACGCTGGCCGGGGCGAGGCTGGACAGCTTGCTCGACGGTGGGAAACGCCGTCTTACCGCCCGCGAACTCGGCTACCTCGGTCAGCACGTGTGCTCGGCGATCCGCTACCTGCACGACCGTGGCTACCTGCACCTGGACCTCAAGCCCGGCAACATCATCGCGGAGTGCGGCCGCGCGCGCGTTATCGACCTGGGCCTTGCCCGGTCACCGGGCCCCAGCCGCGGCGGGGCCGGAACGCCGTGCGCGATGGCGCCGGAACAGGTTCGCGGCGGGATGCTCGGGCCGGCGACCGACGTCTGGGCCATCGGCCTGGTGCTCTTCGAAGCCGCGACCGGATTCAACCCCTTCGAGGTGCCGGGGCAGTCGCAGCGGACCGGGGCGGAGCTGTTTCCCCAGTTGGAGACGGCCGCGCCACCAATCCGCGCTGCGCGGCGGCTGCCTCGAGCGCTGGCGGATTCGATCGACGGTTGCCTGTTGTCGCACCCCGATCAGCGCCCGACGCTGGCGCAGCTCGATGCGGTCCTCGCCACGATCACCGGCGACGAGGACCTGCGGACTCTCGACGGTGCCGCGGCCCCGGAGCGCTGACCGTCCGCCCCGGGCCGTTCTTGACCGTGGACCCTCCTAGCCACAAGCTGAACCAGCGATGTAGACGGTTAGATGTCTACATCATTCGCGGTTGCCTTTCGGCCACCATGCCTCCTCGGATTTCGCCGGAGGATCAAGGAAACCGGCGAACTAGGTGTCCCCGGCGTTCGGCCTGCTCCGGTCCCGTGAGTGGTTTCGGGTGCCATCGAGGGCTGTTTTGGAAGGTGCTGGTGTGAAGCGAACGGACCGTTTGTGTCGTCTACAAAGGTGAACGGTCCGTTCACTTCACAGCGGTTGCTGTCCTGCCGGTGTCTCAAACCCTCCCTTCGCGGCCCCGCCGCCTCGCCAGTGCTCGCATAGCGGGACGGGCCGAACACGCCCGCCGGCCCCGCAGCGGAATCACCATGCCGCCCACGTTGCACCGGGCGGCGCGTTCGCGGACCGCCGAGCCGACTGCCATGCGAGCTCCGGAGAAGACGCGGAAAGCCTCGTTACTTCATCTGGAAGTCTTACGATCCTGGCGGGGAAGCGCGAGAGTGAGGATCGGGGAGGATGGCAGCACGTGATGTCGCCGCGGGTCCGCCGCTGACCCGGACACTGGCCAGGGCGGCTCGCGCGGTCACCGCGAGCGTGGAGCAGGTGGTCCGGCCGGAGGGGCTGACCTTCGACCAGTGGCTGGTGGTGGAAACCTGGCCAACGAAGAAAGCTTGGCGATGGCGGCGCTCGCGGAGCGCGCCATGATCACCGGGCCGACCCTGACGCGGCTGGTGGACCGGCTGGTCACGATGGCCCTGGTGTACCGGGAGGTGGACCAGGCGGATCGCCGCAAGGTGCTGGTCTACCTGACCCGCCGAGGTCAGGTGGTTCACCGCCGGGTTGCCTCGAAGGTCGCCGAGGTCGAGCGGAACCTCCTGGGCGGCCTCAAGAGCAGCGCAGACATCCTCGAAGCCCTGGAGGAGCTGGCCGGGCGCTGACCGAGCGGGGTCACCGTGAGCGGGCCAGCCGGAATCCCAAGTCGTCCGTGCGCAGAGTCGGGTGGCTCTTGCGGCGGCACGACGCCCGGCAGCCTCGCGGCCGGTCGCACCAGCCGCCGCCTCGGAACACCCGGTACGGGCCGTAGACCGCGGGATCGTATACGTCCCAACACCATTCCCACGCGTTGCCGATCATGTCGTGGAGTCCCCACGAATTCGGCTTCCTGGTTGCGACTTCGTGCACCTCGTCGCCGGAGTTGTCCCGGTGCCAAGCGATTTCGTCAAGCTCGCCGTAGCGGACACCGGAGGTTCCGGCCCGGCACGCGTGTTCCCACTCCGCTTCGGACGGGAGCCGGTAGCCGTCGGCCTCCCAGTCGCAGACCACGTCGTGCGCGTCGGGGTCGTCGCCGATCGAGTAGCTGGGTTCGAGCCCCGTCGCCTGCGAAAGCAGATTGCAGAACCGGACGGCGTCCATCCAGGAAACCTCGGTCACCGGGGTCTGTGGCCCCGCGGAACTCGCCGGTGCCTCGCCCCGAACGTCCCGGTAGAGCTCGCGGGTCACGGGGTGCGGGGCCAGCCGGAAAGCGGCGAATTCGACCGTCCAGCAGGTCTTCGAGCCCTCGTCACGCAGGGTGATTTCGCCGGCGGCGATAGGGATCATGTCGGGGCTCACCGCTCAGCCCGCGTCGCGCAGCCTGGCGTCGAGCGCGTCGAGGTCGGGGACGAACCAAACGTGGTCGGCCTTGTTCGACTCGTGGACGAGGGCCCGCAGGGCCGAGCTGGCCGCCAGGTGCCGGGAGATGTCGCCGACGACGACCAGGCGCACCCGGTAGGTGACGAACTTCTGCATGACCTCGCCGGCGAAGCGGGTGCCCAGGGTGAAGAAGCGCTTGTCGAGCCGGCTGGCGGGCACCGCGACCACCTCGGCGCCGGCATAGGACGCGCCGATCAGGTCCAGGGCGTCCTGCGTGGTGGTCACCGGCGGCCCGGCCGGGTCGCACACCAGCACCTGCACCCCGGCCCGCTCCTCGATCGCGTCAGGCACCGCCGACCTCCCCGGAGAGCAGGCCGTTGTCGCCGTCGAGCACGGCTTCGATCAGCTGCAAGATCTCGGCGGTGGCTCCTGCACCGCCGAGGACCACGAACTTCATGCGGTTCCGCTCCTCGTCGTGGACAGTCTGGATGCGCAGCGGGTGCGCGGGGTTGCTGGCGGAGTTCGCGCCGGCCAGCACGAGCGTGCTCAGCCGGTCGGCCGCGGCCCGGTCGACGCCGTCGATCTGCACGATGCTCGACACCTCGACAGGTGCGGCACCGGCCGATGACGGCTGCGGTTTCCCGGTCAGCTCCTCCAGGTCGGCGCGGGCGATCCGGTACTGCTTGCCGATCCGCACCGCTTTGAGTCGTCCGGAGCGGATGTAGCCGCGCACGGTGCGAACATGCAGGCCGAGCCGGTTGGCGACCTGTTCAACCGAGTACATTTCATCACTCATCGTTCTCCATGATAGTCCAGATGGGGAGTGATGAGGAAGTTTATCGCGCACGCCGCAGGGCTGCGATCGTGAGCCGGTTCGCTGCTCGACGCGCGTCGGATGCTGGGCCCATGACCGACGATCCGCAGACCGAGTGCCTCCAGCCGCACGACCGCATCGACGGTCCGATCACGCTCGCTGAGCCCGACCCGGCCTGGGTGCGGCAGTACGCGCGCGAATAGGAGCGCATCCGCGCGGCGCTCGGCCCGCTGGTCGTCCGCGCCGGGCACGCGGGGTCGACTTCGGTGCCCGGTCTCACGGCCAAGCCGATCCTCTACATCGTTCTGGCGGTCGCCGACTCGGCCGACGAAGCCGCGTACGTCCCGCACCCGGAAGCAGCCGGTTATGCGCTGCACGTAAGGGAATCCGGCTGGCACGAGCACCAGCTGCTCCGGGGCCGGAACCCGGCCGTCAACCCGCATGTGTTCTCGACCGGGTGCCCCGAGATCGAGCGGATGCTGTTCTTCTGCGACTACCTCCGTGCCCATCCGGCGCGACGTCGACGAGCGCACGAAGCGCGAACTCGCCGCCGCTCGGCGGGCGCACGTCCAGGACTACGCCGATGCCAAGACCGCCGTGGTCGAGGAGATCATCGCGCAAAGCGGCGGACGAGCTCAGCCGAGGGTGATGTCCTTGGTCTCCGGCATGCGGTAGGCGACGACGGCGCTGATCACCAGCAGCACCACGGCGTATCCGAGGAAGACGTCGCCGCGACCACCGCTGGCGAGCCAAGTTTGCAGGTACGGCGCGCTGCCGCCGAACGCTGCTGTGGCGATGGCGTAAGGGAATCCGGTGCCCGCCGTTCGCATCTGGGTCGGGAACAGCTCCGCGAATACCGTGGGCATGATCGCCGGACCGGGCGCGATCACGAGCAGCGCGATGATCATCGCCACCGCGAACTGCCAGACCTGGTCCCGGACGAGCCAGCTGAGCGGGTAGATGACCACCGCACTGCCCACCAAGGAAAGCAGCAGCAAGGGCCTGCGGCCGATGCGGTCCGAAAGCGCCCCGAACAGCGGCAACGACAAAATGAACACCGCGTTGGCCACGGCGCCGACCCACAGCGCCGCGGCCGGGTCGAGTTCGTGGATGCTGATCGCCTGCGCGGGCGCGGAGACCACCCAGGTGTAGAACACCACGGTGCTGCCGACGGTCAGCCCGATCACCCGCAGGCATGCGGTGCGCTGCTCCCAGAAGCTCCGCCACAGCGGCGGCCGGGCCGCGGTCCGCTGCCGGTCGAAGACCTGCGTCTCGGCCAGCCGCAGCCTCATCACCAGGGTGTAGAGCCCGACGACGCCGCCGAGCAGGAACGGCACCCGCCAACCCCACGCGCTCATCGCGCCCGGCGGCAGTGCCGTCGTCAACGCTGCGGCGAGGGCGGAGCTGGCCAGGATTCCGCTGGTGCCCGAAACGTAGACGAGGCTGGACCAGATCCCGCGCCGGCCCTGCGGCGCCATCTCGGCCACGTAGGTCTGCACCGCCGGCATCTCGCCGCCGTGCCCGAGTCCCTGGCACAGCCGGGCGACCACGAGCAGCAGCGCCGCGCCGATGCCGATCGACTCGTAGGTCGGCGCGATGCCGATCAGCAGGCTGCCGCCGGAGGCCAGCGCGATGGAGCCGATCATGGCGGTGCGACGGCCGAGCCGGTCACCGAACCAGCCGAACAGCAGTCCGCCCAGCGGCCGCATCAGGAACCCGACGGCGAAGATCGCCAGGCTGGACAGCACCGCGCTCGTGCTGTCGTGGGTGGGGAAGAACTGCGCGGCGAAGAACGGGGTGAACACCGCGTAGGCGTTCCAGTCGAACCACTCCAACGCGTTGCCCGCGCCGGTGCTGACGATGGTCCGCCACTTCGGTGGCGTTGCGCGCTGCTCGGTCTCGGTGGTCAATGCTGCCTCCGGATTTCTCAACGCTGACAACGGATTACGCGCGGGCCAGGCGGTGGATGGCGAGTTCGGCGTAGAGCGCAGCGCCGCCGGCGAGCACGCTGTCGTCGAAGACGGCGAACTGGGAGTGGTTGTCCGGCGCGGTGTCTGGGTCGCGGTCCGGTGGGCAGGCGCCGAGGAAGATGAACGCGCCCGGCACCTGTTCGAGCACCCGGGAGAAGTCTTCGCCGCCGGTGACGGGGCGGTCCAGCCAGGAGAACCGGTCGCCGCGAAGCTCCGTCGCGACCTGCGCGGCGAACTCGGCCTCGGCGTCGTCGTTGATCGTGGCGCGCACGTACTCGCTGAGCTCCACGTCCACCTTGACGCCGTGCGCCGCCGCGATACCGTTGCAAACGGAGGTGATCCCGTCCCACACCGCGTCCCGTGCGGACGCCGAGAACCAGCGCAACGAGCCGTCGAAGACCGCTTCGCCCGGGATCACGTTGCCCGCGTTGCCGGAGTGGAAGGCGCCGATGGTCAGCACCAGCGTCTCGAACGGGTCGATGGTGCGCGCGACCAGCGCCTGTAGCGCGCCGACCATTTCGCAGGCCGGGGCGATCGGGTCCTTGGCCCGGTGCGGGGTGGAGCCGTGACCGCCCGCGCCGCGCACGGTCACCCGCAGCAGGTCGCCGCCCGCCATGAGCGGGCCACGCCGGGTGAGGAAGGTGCCGAGGCCGTGGCGCGCGGCCATGACGTGCATGCCGTAGGCGGCCACCGGGCGGGCCCCGGAGGCTTCCAGCACGCCTTCGGCGATCATCTTCCCCGCGCCGTCGCAGCCTTCCTCGCCGGGCTGGAACATCAGCACCACATCACCGGCCAGCTCCGCGCGCCGTTCGGTGAGCAGCCGCGCCGCGCCGACCAGCATCGCGGTGTGCAGGTCGTGCCCGCACGCGTGCATCCTGCCGTCGATCCGGGAGGCGTAGTCCAGGCCGGTCCGCTCCGTCACCGGCAGGGCGTCCATGTCGCCGCGCAGCAGCACCGTCGGCCCCGGACGAGAGCCGCGCAGCACCGCGGTGATGGAGCTCAGCCCGGTGCCGGTGGTGATTTCCAGCGGTAGCCCGTCCAGCGCGGCCAGCACTTTCTCCTGGGTGCGCGGCAGGTCCAGCCCGATTTCGGGCTCGGCGTGCAGTTGCCGCCGCAATCGGACCAACTCGTTTTGCAGCTCGCGTTCGGACAACGGCCGTCTCCTCACCTCGTGATCACGTCAAGGTCATGATGACCGCCCGTCATCCGCCGGGCACAGAATGTCGGGAAACCGTTGCGGATGCGCGTTCGCGCGCCGGCCCGTTCAACCACGGACGGCCCTACCAAGACACAGCAACCGGACACACCCTGACACGCTCGCGCCAACGATGGGTGTGCAATCAATGCAGTTTCGACGTTGTTGAGCGCGACTACTCCAACGTGGAGAGGCATGATCGAAGATCATCGAAGATACAACGGCAGAAACTGACAATGACGCCCCGGTGCCACGCCCCGGGGCGTCATCATTCAGCGGTCAAAACGACCGTGCTGCACAGCACGAACGAAGGTGCTCACGTCGACAGCCAACGTCGGCCCGTGAGGGTCCTTAGAGTCTCGAATTTCGTCTAACGTGGTGGTCAGTTCGACGCAGTTGCCGTTCACGTTGCTGTACGAGCTCTTACGCCAATATTTCGGGTTCATCGTTCTGGTGCTCCTCAACTATTGTTTGTGCTATCAGATCAATCGATTTGCTCTGATTCAATGCGTATTCGCCAATCATGTCAAGCGCCTTGCGGTACGCATCGACATCATTGGAATCGGTGACGAACGCGCTCGAACTATAGTGTTCGAAGTGCACATAAGGCGGAGCGTCTGAGAACTCGTAGAGCACGAATGGTCCAGCGGTTCCCGGATGCCAGCCGGTACGTATTGGGACCACGCGAAGCGTAACGTTCGAATTTTCTGCACAGAATTTAATCAAGTATCGCAATTGGTCGATCATTGCGATACTTGACCCGATTTGCTGACGCAAGGCAACGTCACCAACAAGCACCTCATAGTGAACCGGATTCCGCTTTGTAAGGATCTCCCGGCGCGACACTCGAACCATTACACGTGACTCAACATCATGTTTCGGGTGTCCGTCAGCTTGTGCAACTCCCATAGCCGGTGTCGAAGGAACCATCGCCCAAGGCATCAGCGCCCCCGCCTCAGCGCCTGGCTCACCGACCCCCCCGTCTTGCAGCTCGCGTTCGGACAACGGCCGTCTCCTCACCTCGTGATCACGTCAAGGTCATGATGACCGCCCGTCATCCGCCGGGCACCAGAATGTCGGGAAACCGTTGCGGATGCGCGTTCGCGCGCCGGAAGGGGTCAGGACAGCGACAAGCCCAGTTCTTCGAGCGCTTCCTGCAGCCGGCCCGTTCAACCACGGACGGCCCCACCAAGACACAGCAACCGGACACACCCTGACGCGCTCGAACCAACGATGGGTGTGCAATCAATGCAGTGGAGAGGCATGATCGAAGATCATCGAAGATACAACGGCAGAAACTGACAATGACGCCCCGGTGCCACGCACCGGGGCGTCATCATTTAGCGGTCGAAACGACCGTGCTGCACAGATCGAACGAACATGGACACGTCGACAGCCAACGTCGGCCCGTCCGGGTCCTTGGAATCGCGGATAGCGTCTAATGTGGCGGTGATTTCGACGCAATCGCCATTGATGTTGCTGTAGCTACTTTTGCGCCAATTGTTCTCGTGCATCATTTTCTTGATACTCCTCCACTATGATCCGTTTAATGAAATCCATCGAATCAGCGCTGCTGAAGGCGTATTTGCTGATCATTGCAATAGCTTTGCGATACGCTTCAATGTCGTCAGAGTTTGTGACGAATGCGCCCGAACTGTAGTGTTCAAAATGAACGAAAGGTGGCGAGTCTGGGAACTCGTACAGTACGAACGGTCCGGCCGTTCCAGGATGCCAACCTACCCGCGTAGGTACTACACGGACATTAATGTTGTCGTGCTCGGAACTAGTCGTTAGCAAGTGCCGCAATTGGTCGAGCATCACATCCGATGATCCAATAGACTGCCTTAGCACACCCTCGCCGATCAGCATATCGAACTTTGCAGGGTTGCGACGCGACAGTACTTCGCGTCTCGCCAGGCGAACCATCACACGCGATTCAACCTCATGTATCGGGAGGTCGCCGCTCATTGCGATAGCTCGAACGTAATCAGCAGTCTGTAGCAGGCCTGGAATAATCATAGGCGACCAATAAACTATTGCCGACGCTGCACGCTCACTCTCGACGGCTCCCGCTAGCTGCTGCGGTATTCCAGGCATTCCAACAGTTAGCCAATTCGGCTCACTCGCGTTCTTCGCGAGATCGAGAATACGTTCACGCTCGCCCGGTTCTGTACCGAGTACAGCCAAGATCATGGCGGTTGTTTCAACACTAGGTACCCGCTTGCCAGTCTCTATCTTTGATAGATGAGACTGATCAATCGTCAGCTTTCTTGCAACCTCGCGAAGACTTATTCCGCGTTCTTTGCGAGCCTCTCGCAACGCTGCCGATAGCGCCCGTGCTCTTGGTGACCCGTTAGTAGCCATGCGATACATCCTTCGTGTCATCCGGGCGAGATCACCCGTTTAGGGCAATTGCGTGGTCATGGCCGCCTCACCCAACCTCTAGTCACCATCGATCAACCGTTGCGTCAACAGCGTACGTCCCAGGTCAATATTAGGAGGCATCATGGCGGGTCACAGCGCAGTTTCTGGTCCACCTGGCCCAGCTGTTCCGCCCGGCCAGATGCCCGAGGGTATCGGCGTGCGGTGGTTCCGCTATAAACATGGCGTCGTAGGTGAGTCGAAACGTGTCCTGCACTGCGCGGAAGAATCTAGGGATGGCACGGTGACGTCCGTGTCTGGGGAGAAGTTCCGACGCGTGCTGGTGGAGGTGTGCGAGGAGGGTGACGGGGCAGCGTGCGTTCCCTGCCTGCTAGTCGTTATTTCCAGAGCTGATCGACCGGCCGATATGCCACCCGTGGTGAGTCAGGTTCCGGCCGACACGCTTGCTGTGATGCTTGCCGAAAGCCAATGGGCCATCAGCGATGCACAGTTCAATATCGTGCGGGGGGACTACCCCCTAGCGAATCAGGTAGTGCTAGCGGATAAATTGCGGCGGCTCTCCCATGTACTTCACGTTCGGGCGCATGCCATGCGATCAGACGGGGGCACCGGGTGAGCGGATCGGGCTTGTCCGGACCAGCTCCCGCGATGGAAGGGGACGCGTGTCTGCCTGGGGTCCGGGTGGTTTGGACTGACCATCTCGGGTATGCACACGAACGCAAGCCCGGCACCATCGCGACGTCGCGATGCGGACGCAACATGGGCAAGTCCAATACGCCACCTTTCGTGAGACCGTGCCGCGACTGCATTGAAGAGGCATTGCGGGAAGAGTCACCCTCCGAAATGGCTATCGGACGGCATAGACGTACCGCATGACCCCAGACACGGCCCGGTGCCGGTCGACACTGGATATCCAAATGTCGTGCCCCCCGGCCCGGCATCGGTCCGTCGCGGCCGGTTGGCGGCAGATCCTCCAGCCGCCAACCGGCCGCACCCACGTGATTCCCTCATTTTCATACTAGTACGAACGGTATTAATGTAGTGCGAACGTCACCGCAAAGATTCAGCACAGACAAGTTGATAAATCTCACCAAGGAAGAGAGGGACGTCATATATTGTATCGCCTGCGAACTTACCGACAATGAAATTGCGATGCGGTTGCACATCGCGAAAGATACCGTAAAGTCCCGAACGCGTAACATCTACCGCAAATTTAATCTACGCAACCGTGTCGGTGCTGTGATTCTGGGATACGAGCTAGGAATCCTCAAGCCGTCAAATTCCGAGCAATTCAGAAATGTCGAATATTCGCCGATTGACCATACATCCCGCATATGTCTGCCGGTCTGTCAACAAGACATGAAAGAAATCGAAGCTTTGGCGGATCTTCTTGCCAGGCGCATGAAAAAATATCTCCACACTGAGGCCATGAGCCGACAATGGGAACAAGCGAGAAGCCGGTCCTAGTCGCGACCTCGCCACCTGTGCGATGCACGCGAGACGAGGGCGCGGTTTCCGGTGGGAGATCATCGGGTTGTTCAAGCCGTGACGGTCTGTCCAGGAGCCGCGCTCTCGTGTTCTTGGCTTCCCTGATTCGGGTTGTGCTTGACCGGCCCACCCTCACAGTCGAGTCCTTGCGGGGTCGTGTGACTCCCGGTGCGAAGACGTTCATCGAGTCCGCCTCGGCGGAGAGAAGCCGCAAGTTCCATTGAAATCGAACCTTCGATTTCAATGGAACTTGCGGACCGTCGGCGTGTCGCATCCCGACACGCCGATGCCTGTGGACAACCTCCGCAATTTCAATGGAAATCGTGGGCGGGTACGGACGTGCCAGGACCCGCAGCCTGGAAGGTCTTTGTTCTGGACGGAAACTTGCGAACCGGATATGGCGCTGGCGCCGACCGAACGGCACAGCCGCCGGTATCGAAACGGTCCACCACCTGGCCAACCTGTCCACCACCTGGGCAACCTGCCACCCACCTTCCCGCCCGAAACTACCTAAACCGGACAGGTCAACCTTGCACACGCCCCGGCACCTGTGCGATGCCCCTGCACCACAGGTGCGGGGGCATCGTCATACCTCGGCAGCACCGACGCCCCACGCCGGCACACCCCGCACCACCGCCACAACGGCACGCTTGTGCTCACTGTAAATGCGCGTATGAGCGTTGACGGCCTCTACCGCAATCCGAAGGACGTCTCCGGCACCCGCACGGCGGAGAAGGTCAGCCGGTATCGCAGCCGGAAGCCCAGCGACTCGTAGAGGCGGATGGCGTTGGTGTTCGACGCGGTCGTGTGCAGGAACGGCTTCTCGCCCCGCGCCCGGATACCGGCGGCAACGGCGAGTACGAGCCGGGTTGCCAGACCGTGCCCTCGGAATGCCGGATCGGTGCAGACCGCGCTGATCTCCGTCCATCCCGGTGGGCGCAACCGCTCGCCGGCCATCGCGATGAGCGCGCCGCCGCGCCGGATCCCCAGGTACCGGCCGATCTCGACGACGCGTGGCAGGAACGGCCCGGGGTTGGTGCGCTTGACGAGGTCGAGCATCTCCGGCACGTCAGCGGACGTGAGCCGCACCGCCTCGGCGTCCTCGGCGTCGGCCACGCCGTCGTCGACCAGTTGCACGCCGGGAAGCTGCTCCAAGACCTCCCAGCCGGGAGGGGGTGTTCGCCGCCGACCGGAGAATGCGACAACCGCCCCCGGACCGGCCAATTCCGCGACGTCCCGCCAGCCGTCCTCGTCGAACTCGTCCGGGATGGCCAGGAACGGTGCCACGTCGACCGGGTAGCGCAACACCCGGCCGTGCTTCTCGGCGAACCGGGCGTGCGGGCCGGTCAGCGAAGCCCACGCGGGATTGTCGAGCAGCGGAGATGTCATCGGCGACGTACCTCGCCCGTCCGGAACCTCATGTCCTCCACCTTTTCGCGCGACGTCACGCCGTTCAAGTGTCCGCGCCCCGCCGGTATTCCCATATCACCGGGTGGGAATCCGGTTGTGGACGAATGCGGGCGCCTGCCCACACAACCGGCTTGACGCGTCGAATGCGTCCGTGATCTGATTCTGGCAGCGTCGCGTGCCGGTGGCGGACAACGTCAGGCATGGAGGCGCGGTTTCGAAGGGTCTTCATGACCACTCTTTTCAATCACACCATCGTCGCCGCGCGCGACAAGCAGGAATCGGCATCCTTTTTCACGGAGATGTTCGACCTCCCGCCGGTGGAGCCCGGCGGCCCCTTCCTCACGGTCTACCTGGATGCGGGAGTGACGCTCCTGTTCGCCGAGCCGGGCATCGAATTCCCGCCGCAGCACTATGCATTCCTCGTCACGGAGGACGATTTCGACGGCATCTACGCCCGAATCCGAGCGGTGGGGCTCGACCACTGGGCGGATCCGCACGGAAAGCTGCCCCAGCAGTACAACACCAACCACGGGGGCCGGGGCGTCTACTTCCTGGACCCGTCGGGCCACTACCTGGAAGCGATAACCCAGCCCTACGGGGCAGATCCGCAGAAGTGACCGAAGTAGACGGTTAGTAGCAGCGCGGTGCCCGCCCGGTCCCGCATCGGGCGGGCACTGCGTCCGCGAGCCGAACCTGTTGTAGCGCTGGTGGTGGCTGGTACCGTCGGGTCAGCTTCAGGCGGAGGGACTGGTTCGCGATGGTCGACAGGCATCCCGAGGTTCCGTCCGAGGGTGAACGCGATCATGGCTTGTTGATCAGCGAGGAGCGGCAGCGCGACATGCTCTCCAAGCTCGTCGAGATCGAGCACGACATCCACCGGGCCACCCTCGATGCGGTTGGGGACGACGCCGCCAGCCGCGCCGCCGTCGAGGCGCATCTCGCCGAAATCACCGAGTTGACCCGGCAAGCCCGCCGTTTCGTCCGCAACGCGGTCACCGTCGAAGAGCGCATCGCCCACCTCGACTTCGACGTCGACGACCGGCCGGAGCGTTGACTTTCTGCCCGTAGAACAGGCGAAAACGTCCGGCACCGGGACAGGGACGGAGCCCGCAGCAGCGTCATGCAGTACGAGCTCGCTGACGGTGAATTCCGTTCCTCGAGCGTGGATCTGTTCGGGAAACCGGGCGTACTTCGCGACCGAGCCGTGGCCGGATCACCTGACCATCGAGCTGGTCGTCGAGTCTTCGGGCGAGTTCGGGGCGATCACCAGTCCGGCGCTGATCCGCACGCAGTACTAACCGGATCGTCTGCTGCTCGTGTTCAAGCGGGATGTCCTGCCCGCCGAGCCAGGGGAGGAGCAGGAGGGGCCTGCCGGATCCGACGTTCACGGGCGATCCGGACGAGGCCGTCCGGCTGTTCCGGGAGCACTGCCGGCTGCGCGCGGAGATCTTCGGTGCGGAGGAGGAAGACGAACCGCCTCCTCCGCTGGACGAAGCGGGCCGCGCCCGGTTCGGTTCTTGCCCGAGGATCAGTGCAGGGCGTGGCCGACGAGCATGGCCACCCCGAGGACCAGCGCGAGGACGGACAGGATCGCGCCGACCACGGCCAGCGGCTTGCCGCGGCGGCGGCCGGTGCAGCCGACGACCGCGAGGGCGAGTCCGGCCAGCCCGAACGGGAAGGGGATGTAGGGGCGCACGCCGGTCAGGTCGATCGGGAGGAACGGCAGCACGCACCCGAGAAGTCCGAGGATCATCGCGGCCCCGGCCAGCCCGAACCCCTTGGGCTCGTTCACCGCAGGTGATCCGCCGGTCCACCCGGGGCCAGCGGTGTTGGTCCAGGGCTGTTGGAGAGGAGGGTGTGGCGGTGTCGGTGCAAAGTGCGCGACGTTCGGGATCGGGCTCGGGATCGGGATCGGGGTCGCTGCGTCGGGCTGCGGGGCCGACGCGTTCGGTTCGGGCAGCGGACCGTCTGTCATCGGGACTCCACACTTGCAGACTGCTTGGCAGCCTACCCGCATGTTTACCGGGCAAACAGTGGTCAGCTGGCGGTGGGGTGGTGCCGCGTCGTTCGCGATCAGGTCGTCCGCAGGCCGGTGATCGGCCTGCGCGATCAGTCACGCCAGTCCGATGCGGGCCGGGCCTTCATCGAGATCGGCGCACAATTTCCCATACGATTCGACGATTTACCGGTGTTTGGCGAGCGTATCGGCCGAGCGTCCCGAGCCGCCGCGGGCGGCGCCGCCGCACTGTTCTTGGGCAGGACGCCGCCGAGTACTCCGCCGTGCGGCGATCACGCCAAGCCCGTAGTCCCCGCCGTTCAGGCGGTGGGGCCGAACTGCTCGGTGAAGCGGCCGGTGAACAGATCCGCGCCCTTGTACTCGGCGACCATCGCGGCCGGGGCGGCGGTCGGGCCATCGGGAGAGGGCAGCTGTCCGACACCGCCGCTCGTACCGAGCGGGAGCAGGATCATGGGGAAGGGCGGGGGCTGATAGGTGGCCGTGGGTTGCTCGCCGTTTAGCTGGGCGGTGATGTTCTTGACGACCACCTCGGCGTGCTGCATCGCGTAGCCCGCCATCTTGGCCTCCGCGACATCGGTGATGTCGCCGACCGCATAGACGTGGTCGTGCTCCTTGACGTTGAGGAATTCGGTCACGGGAACCCGGCCCTGCGGCGTACGGATCGTGAGCTTGCCGTCGGCGAGGTAGTCGCTGTTGGTGCTCGTCCCGTAGGCGCGGAACCAGATGTCGGCGGTGATCTCGTCGCCGTCGGTGGTGGTGGCGGTGAAGGCACCAGCCCGGCCGGCCTCGGTGCTCGGCGGCGCCGCCAGGCCGGTGCCGAGGCGCACTTCGACGCCCAGCGCGTCGAGCTGGCCGCGCAGGTCATGAACCACCTCCGGCGTGAAGCCGGGGAGCAGCTCCTCGGCAGGGTCGGCGATGGTCACGTGCTTTTCCGGCCAGACTTCCTTGATTTCCCCGGCCAGTTCCAGGCCGACCGGGCCGGCGCCGAGGATCAGCACCTCGTTGGCCTGGAGCAGTTCCTCGTGCGTCCGGCGGAGGTCGTCCAGCGCCTCGCCGATCGAGTCGGAGCTGGGCTTGGCCGGGTAGGCGTAGCTGGAGCCGGTGGCCAGGACCACGTAGTCCGCCGTGACATGCTCGCCCGAGGCCAGGGTGACACCGCTGGGGTCCACCGAGACCGCACGGTCGCGGATAACCTCGCCCCGCGTGAGAAGGGTCTTGTAGGGGAAGAACATGTTGCCAGCCCAGCCGGGCCGGGTCAGCGCCCGCAGCGATGCGGCCGCGTTGACGAACGCGTCCCGGGGGTCGATGAGGATGACGTCGGCCTCGGATTCCAACGCCTTGGCGACCGCGGTGCCCCCATAGCCCCCGCCGATGACTGCGACTGTACGACTCATGATTTCAGGCTCCCGCAGAGGAAAGAGTTGAGTTCGTAGTACGAACTATATTAGTTCGTGTCACGAACTCAACCGAGTTGTGTCGCGGGACACGCTGTTTCTACGGTTGCAGGTCGTTGCGGGCGATCTGTTCCCTGCGCTGGGCATTGGCCGCAGTGATTTCGCCGATTCCGGAGGCGGGTGCGTCCCGCCAGGCGGGAATCGAGGTGGCCAGGTTTTCGTGGCGGCGGGGTGTGGCCTTCGGCGATCGGACACCCCGGCCCGCGCAGGGGATCAACGGGTTGAATCCGAAAGCCTTGGAGCTGGAGTTGCCCAGCCCCAAGGCCTCCGCGCCCGCGGATGGTTGCTATCAGAATGGGTGTGGTGCGTCGAATCGCTGGCGGACTTCGTCGGCCACACCTGGATTTCCGGCAGCTTCGATCAGCTTGGCGAAGCGGTGGGCGGTCAAGGCCCGCACCGGGTTGTCCGCGTAGAGGCCGATCCTGTCCAAGACCACGCCCACGTGGTCGCTGGTGGTCTTGTTCCCGTGCATGAGCTTCCGGTAGATCCCATACAGCACCGCTGCGAACAACGGAACGGTGACCAAGGCCGGCCACTGCAACAGTAAGCCGAGCACGAGCGGTATGACAGCCGCGAGTGCCAGGCCGCCGTACAGGATCCGGTTTTCCTTGCTCATCGAACGGCCTCCTCAGGCGCATGGTTGAACGTGTAATCGGTGACGTGCAGTCCCTGCGCCATGTCGATCAGCTGGGACAACCGCACGAAGACCTCGGCGCGTCCGTTCGCCGTGCGGCTCCAATCGCGCGCGAGGACGTGCAACGAACCGAGCAGGTGGAGGTGCTGGCTGGCCGCGTCCGCCAGGATGCCGAGCAGCAGGTCATACGCCACGGTGCGGCCGGCGGCGTCGAACCAGTTGTAGACGCGTGGCGCGACGATGTCTGGGCGGGCGAGCATGGTCGTACGCCAGCAGAAACCGAGTTGGGAACGGATCGTGTGGTCTGCCGCGAGAGGTTGGGAACGCTTGCTCGAGTCGGCAAGCCGCAACGGGTCCGCGACGGCGAGAAACAGGAAGTGATCGGCGGGCCACGGCTGCTGCTTCGGCAGATCTGCCGTGAGCCTTTCGAGCAGCAGCCGCAGCAATATTGGATCGCGAGAGGTCAGCTCGACCAGGGCGCGGTACGCGGTCGGGACGCCGGTACCGTCTTCGCGGCGAGCCCGGTGGTGGAGCCGGACCAGAGCCTGTTCTGGGTAATTCGGAGCGATCACCTCGGTGCACACGTCCACCACGATCTGCCCGACGTCCCCGGGAAGTTCGTTGCGCCGCGACCACTCGTACACCAGGCGCCGGAAGAAGTGACCGTGGCGCTCGTTCTTCAAACCCAACAGAAGGGCTCGCACCCCGTAGTCGCGCAGTACGTTCGGCGCTCCGGTCTGCCTCGGAAAGATCCACTGGTCGATTAGCCACCTCACGTGCCCCGGCGAGTTGGTGCGCAACGACTGTTCCACGAACCGGTCGACCAGGTTCTTTCGGTCCTGCACGCTGAACTGCTCAATGCGGATGATGCCGTCCACCCACCGGCAGAACGGCTCCCGAAGATCCGGGTAGTTGTCCCAGAAGTGTTCGCGCAACGCCCGGTCGTAGCTGAGCCGGCTGAACTCGATCCGGTTGTTCGGCGCGACATCGATGTTCAGCTCGTAGAGCTGGGTGCGGTAGCCCTCCTGTTCCATTCGGGGCTGCTCGCGCCCGTCGAGGCTCAACGAGCTCACCAGGCGGTGGGACGCGAAGAACACCGCGTCACTCGACGCTCCACGGCACATCGCGGCAGCGAGCAGCACTGTACGCTGCCGACCGCCTGGAACCTTGTTCAGCTGCTCCGTCACCTCGTCGCTGCGGTCGATTCGGGCGGAAACCGCTTCACTGAGCCAGGTCGAGAGATCGCCGCCGCGGTTCGTGTCCCGGGCGAGCACCACCATCTGCGCGAGGTTTGCGATCTCCGACATCGGTGCGGACAGGATGCGTGCGAGTTCCTTCGAAGTCAGCTGTTGCTCGGAGAGGAAGATCCCTTCCGCTTCCAGGTGCCGTCGTAACACCGAGGCACCTCGGGCCCGGTCGATCCGGGCTTCGAACTGCGCAAGGTCCGAGTCGAGGTGGTGCTTGCGGAAATCGGGCACGACGACGGCGAGAAAAGCCGTGCGCTGCTGGAGGATCGTGCGGAATGAGAGAAGATCTCGTTGCCGGGCGTGGAACACGTCCTCGGTGCTGTCCGAGAGGTCGAGCACGAACAGGTGCCCGGGCTGGACCATCAGCTTGTCCAGGCTTCGGTCGTGCTTGTGCGCCTCGTCGTCTAGCACGGTGAAGGGGGTGTGATCGTCGGCGAGTTCGTCTAGGAGCATCTTCGCCGCAGTGCGTCGACCGCTTCCCAGTAGCCCGGTGAGTACGACGGTGCGGGACTGCCGCAACATCTCCCGAGCGGCGCCCAAGTTCGGTGGCGGCTCGAACCGGCGCTTGAGCCAACGCAGATCGTCCTTCAGGGTCAACCGTGGCCCGCGAGCCTGCTGCTGGACGCTCTCGTGAATCGTGTAGTAGACCGGGTTGATGTTCAGATCGCCGGAGCCGGCGTGGATCGGGCTGCCCTGCGTGTCGTGGAATTCGTTGTTGGTCTCGGTCACCGGTCCTCGCCTCGCTCACGCTTCGAGCCGAACTTGTGGCGGATTCCGCCGATTTTGTTGCCCGTGACGTGGGTCGCCCCGTCGCCGTAGGAGATGTGCTGGTCGCCGCCGTCGGTGCTCACCGGGCCTGTTGGGCCGTTGAACGCCGTGTTGGTTATCGATCCACCGCTCATATCGCGAAGCTGGGTGATGTTTCCGTTGACCGGACCGCCGTTGGTGTAGTGCACGCCGCCGGTCGAAGGCGCTTTCGCAGTCCGGTCGACGAGCCCCGGCACCAGGTCGACGAGTTCGGCGGCGATCCGGTCGAGACCGGCCTCAGCGCTTCCAGTGTCGTAGGTGAGGGACTGGAGGTCGGCGAGCGGCGCCAGGGCACGCGGAAGATCGGCGGCCACCAGCCGGGGCAGCTTCCGTCCACACAGGATCGGGATGATCCGGGCACCGCTGCGCATGGCGTTCAGGATCTCCTTACGGGTCCAGTCATCCTTGTTGTTCAGTGCAGGGTTTCCGTCTCGATCACGAGCGTCGAGCCATTTCGGGCCAATCAGTACAAGCAGCACGCGGGCACTGGAGGACGCCGTCGACAGCCCGGTGCGGTAGTTGTCGCCGGGGCGGATGGACTTGCTGGCGCGGAATACCCGTTCACGGCCGAACCGCGCCGACAGATTCTGCTCTATCGCTACTGCGGCATGTTCGCAGTCTCCGGTGCGGTAGTTGATGAAGATTTCGGGCACAGCGGTACCTCACTTCTGTGGGAATGGAGGGTTCTCAGGCGGTCTGGTTGTGCAGCGTGGCGACCAGCCTGGGTTGGAGCTCACGCACCGAGGATGCTGTGTGGAACCGCGCGAGCACGCGGGCCACGCGCCGGAGATCGGTAGTGATGGTGGCGGAACTGACGGTGTCGACCATTCCGAGGACCTGCTCGAGCAATTTGCAGGCGTGGTCGATATCGCCCGCCGTGGCGTGCGCCAGGGCGCGGCGGACGCCGTAGCGCGCTTGGGACAAGAGCGTCCAGCGGAACTCGTTCGACTTCCCGGTCGAGGATCACCGTCGCATCCCTCGGGCGTCCCAGATCGTGAAGGCACCATCCCGAGACCATCGCGACCGGGTCGGTCAGGTTCGCTGTGCCGAGTACTGGTCCGGATTCGGGCTGGGCCGCGCTGAGCAGATCGCGAGCTCGGTCCAGGCTCCGCATGCACGCGTCGTAAGCTCCGGCTAGCGCGTGGCCTTGTGCCTCGCGCTGCGCGGCGAGTCCGCGAATGCGGGCGGACGTTGCGATCCGTTGGGCTTGCTGGGCGAGGTCGATCGTCGCCAGTGCGTCCTCTCGGTACAGAGTGACAAGCGCTCGGCGCACCAGGGCATATGCCGCCAGTGACCGGTCCTGTCCTGCATCCGCGAGCTCCACGGCGCGGTCGGTCCACCACAGGGCGGCCGCGTTGTCACCCGACTCCTGCGCCATCCAACCCGCGAACTCGGCATACCGCGCGCCCAGCACCAGGAGTTCTGCACTCACTGCGGGTTTGGCGCGGGCGGCGAGTTCGCGGAGGGTGTGGGTCTGCGCGATCAGCGCGGGCAACACCACCGATGGGCTCGCCGTTTGCCCCAGCTGGCGGAACTGGTCGAACATCGTGCGGAACGTCGAGATCGTGCCGTCCTCCGCGATGGCATGACCGCCGCCCATGCCGAAGGCCAGCATCGAGGCGGCTCCCGCTGCCAACACCTGTCGGCGGTCCATCGGCCGGAACCAGCTTTTCCCACCTGAATCGAGACTCATCAACCACACCTCACCGTCGCCGTTGGCTTCGGGCAGCGGTTCTTCGGAGGACTGCGCGGGAACCAGGCTCGCCAGCTTTCCCCCGGCAGCGAGGATCGCATCGCAGCGCCGGGCGAAATCCGGTGTTGGTCGTTTGCCGCCGGTTTCGATCTTGCTCAGGTGTCCCTTGCTGTAATGCGCCAGCGTGGCCATTCGAGTGAGGGAAAGACCGGCGGCGGTGCGCAGTCTTCGAAGCTCTGCCCCGAACAGTGTGGGCCGTTCTGTCACATCTTCCTCCGGGTTTCCCGTTGTCCGTTTCGGTGGGCGAGGGGAAACGGCTGTTGGTCCTGACCGGTTTTCGCGCAGTGTGAAACGCATCGGTCCGGTACCGGGCGAGCCGGACCAACGGCAGACCTTAGGAGAAGAGATGATCAAGGACGAGTCAGTCCGAGATTTGGCACCCGAACAGCGCAATCCGTCGCGTGCCTCGTTCCTGGGCAGTGCGGCGCTCACATTCGGGTTCAGCGCAGCGCAGGTGTGGGCCACGAGCGTGCTCGCCGATATCAGACTTTCGGGTGTCGAGTTGTTCGCATTGGTCCTGGTGCTCTCCGCCGGATTCATCGCCGTCCTCGACGCGTGGAAGGAAATCTGGTTCCGTGCGGCTGTGCGCCGCTCGTCGGGGGATTGTCGCGGAGATTCGGATTCGGCGGACGGGAAATAGAGTCGTTTCCCGTTTCCTGTCTCTGGAGGAAACGGGAAACGGGCGCTCTTCGGCTACGCGGGTGGGCGTCCGGTGGCCAGTTCCAGGATTCGGTCGGCTGCTGCGGCGTCGGTGATGAGGGTGGTGACGATGCCGGAGCGGAGGACCGCGTCGATCGCTTCGGCTTTCGGTTGCGTGTAGCCCAGGGCGATCACTTCCGGGACTCGGCGGAGTTGGTCGTGGGTGATCGCCAGCACGTGGTGGGCCAGGCCCGTTGACAGGGCGTTGCCGTTCTCGTCGAACAGGCGGGCCGCGATCTCCGCCGTTGCTCCTCGTCGGCCGATCGAGTCTCGTTCGCTCGGGGTCAGTGCGTCGTAGACCGTCGATTCGCCCGGTTGCCACGCACCGATGCTCACCACCGCTTTGGTCAGGTGTTGGAACTGGTCGAAGGTTTCCGCGATGCCCGGCTGCTTTCGCAGGATGTCGGTGGTGCGGCGGTCCGGCAGCACCAGCGGGCCGTAGATCGGGTAGGCGTCGCCGCCGCCGACCTCCGCGGCCCGGCCTACCGTCTCCACCGACCGGTCACGCATGTCCATGCCTGCCTGCACCCCGCACAGCTGCACGATCGGGCACTTCGGGAGCGACTCGATCGCCTCGGCCATGACGTTCACCGAACGCGCCCAGGCCAGGCCGATAACGTCGTCCGGGGTGGCCAGCTCGGTCAGCAGCTGCGCCGCCAGCGCGCCGATCCGGCGGCGCAGTTCCGGCCGATCGGCCTTGCTCTGCGCTCGATTGAGCACCATGACGCGGCGGAGCCCGTAGGCGGCGCGGACCTCGTCCGACAGCCGCAGGTCCACCGGCATCGGAAGGTCGAACTCGATGCGCACGAGGCCGGTTTCCTGCGCTGAGCTCAGGATCCTCGCCACCTTGAAGCGGCTGATGCCGAACTCCTCCGCGATCTCCATCTTCGAGCAGCCCTGGAGGTAGAACCGGTGCGCGATCGAGGCCGCGGTGAATGTGTCGGTCAGGCGGGACCTCGGCCCTTTGGTGCTCATATGAGCACGATAGCGCGAAATTTGGGCGAAAGGTTGACGTAACTTGCCATTGCGCCCTTGAATGCTCCGCATGTTGCGGGATGACTGCAACAAGACGCGCTCATTTGAGCAGAGTTGAATGGAGTGTCATGCGCGCCGCGATCATCGATCAGCCCGGCTCGATCAGGGTGGGCGATGTGCCGGATCCGAACGCCGGGGACCGGCAGTTGGTGCTCAAGGTCGGTGCAACCGGGATCTGCGGCACCGACCTGCACATCGCCGACGGCCACTTCCCGCCCACCCCTTACCCGATCGTGCCGGGGCACGAGTTCGCCGGCGAGGTCGTCGAGATCGGCGCGGACACACCGGGGGATTGGACGATCGGTGACCGCGTCGCGGTGGACCCGTCGCTGTTCTGCGGCTACTGCACCCCGTGCCGGTCGGGCCACGGCAACCTCTGCGCGAACTGGAACGCCACGGGCGACACTGTGGACGGCGCTTTCGCCGAGTACGTCGCCGTCCCGGCGTCCACTTGCTACCGGATGCCCGACGAGATGACCTGGCAGCAGGGCGCGCTGGTCGAACCGGTGTCGTGCGCGGTGCACGGCGTCCGGCAGATCGGTGTCGAGGCGGGCGAACGGTTCCTCGTGGTGGGAGCGGGCACGATGGGGCTGCTGATGCAGCAGTTGCTCCAGCGCGGCGGCGCGCACGTCACGGTGGTCGACCGCAACGAGGCGCGGCTGGGCCGGGCAACCCGTCTCGGCGCGGTCCGGGTGGGTACCGACGTCGCCGAACTCGACGAGCGCTTCGACGCCGCGGTTGACTGCACCGGTGCCGCGTCGGCGATCGAGGCGGCCTTCGACTCGCTGCGGCGCGGTGGCCGGCTGCTGGTTTTCGGCGTCGCCCCCGCCGAGGCCCGGGTGTCGCTGTCGCCGTTTCGCATCTACAACGACGAGATCAAGATCATCGGCTCGATGGCCGTGCTGAACAGCTACGGCGCGGCGCTCGGCCTGGTGGCTTCGGGCGCGATCGACACCGACGCGCTGCTCACCGACACCCTGCCGCTGGACGAGTTCCCCGCGGCGCTCGACCTGATGCGCAGCGGAGCCGGCCTGAAGGTCCAGGTGCTGCCGGGAGGCGTTGATGCATAGCCGAATAAAGAAGCTCGCGCTGCTCGCGTGCGCCGGACTGCTCACCCTCACCGGCTGCGCCGGGGCCGGTGCGCTGGGGTCCGGCGGACGCACGCTGGTCGTCGCGATCGTGTCGAACCCGCAGATGGAAGACGCGATTGCGCTGTCGGACCAGTTCGAGCGCGACAACCCCGGCATCAAGCTGAAGTTCGTGCAGTTGCCCGAGAACCAGGCGCGCGCCAAGATCACCGCGTCCACCGCCACCGAGGGCGGCGAGTTCGACGTGGTGATGATCAGCAACTACGAAACCCCGCAGTGGGCGGCCAACGGCTGGCTGGAGAACCTGCAGCCGTACATCGAGAAGAGCGAGGGCTACGACCCGGGCGACTTCATCCCGAGCATCCGGGACTCGCTGTCGTACCAGGGGTCGATGTACGCGGTGCCGTTCTACGGCGAGTCGTCGTTCCTCGCCTACCGCAAGGACTTGTTCGAGCAGGCTGGGCTGACCATGCCGGAACACCCGACCTGGCAGCAGATCGCGGACTTCGCGGCGAAACTTGATAACAAGGCGACGGGCGTGTCCGGCATCTGCCTGCGCGGAAAGCCCGGCTGGGGCGAGAGCCTGGCGCCGTTCAGCACGGTCGCCAACACCTTCGGCGCGCGCTGGTTCGACGAGAACTGGAACGCGCAGCTGACCTCGCCGGAATTCCGCTCTGCCGCAGAGTTCTACGTGGACCTGGTGCGGCAGCATGGCGAGGTTGGCGCGTCCAGCGCGGGCTTCTCCGAGTGCGGCACGCGGTACGGCCAGGGGCAGGCGGCGATGTGGTACGACGCCACGGTCATGGCCGGTACCAACGAGGACCCGGAGAGCAGTAAGATCGTCGGCAAGTCCGGCTACGTCGCGGCCCCGGTCGAGCGCACCGGCAGCAGCGGCTGGCTCTACACCTGGTCGCTGGCCATGCCGAAGGTCGCCGAGGACAAGGACGCCGCCTGGCGGTTCATGCGCTGGATGACCGACAAGGAGTTCGTGCGCAACGTCGGCAACACCTTCGGCTGGAACAGGGTTCCGCCCGGCTGCCGCCTGTCGACGTACCAGATCCCGGAGTACCAGCAGGCCGCGCAGGCCTACGCGCAGCCCACGCTGGACGGGATCGACCGCGCCCAGCAGCGCAACGCCATGCTGCGGCCGGTGCCATACCCGGGGATCCAGTTCGTCGGCATCCCGGAGTTCCAGGACCTCGGCACGCGGGTCAGCCAACAGCTCTCCGCTGCCATCGCGGGGCAGATCACGGTCGACGAGGCGCTCCAGCAGTCGCAGGAGTACGCCGAATCGGTCGGCGCGGCATACCGGGAGACCCGATGACCCAGACCGCCACGGCACCCGTCACGATCCGCAAGCCGGTCGGCAAGTGGTCCGGCACGGCGTGGTTGCGGCGCGCGCCGCTGCTGCCCGCCCTGCTGTTCACGATCCTGGTCACGCAGATCCCGTTCCTCCTCACCGTCTTCTACTCGTTCCAGTCCTGGAACCTGGTGCGACCCGGTTCCCGGCACTTCGTCGGCCTGCGCAACTACTTGGACGTGTTCGCCGACAGCCAGTTCCGGGGCGCGATGCTGAACACCGTGCTGCTGACCGTGGTCTGCGTGCTGGTGGCGATGCTGCTCGGCCTCGGGCTGGCGTTGCTGCTGGACCGGAAGTTCCTCGGCCGCGGCGTGGTCCGCACGCTGCTCATCACGCCGTTCCTGATCCTCCCGGCGGCCGGGGCGCTGCTGTGGAAGACGACGATGTTCGACTCGACCTACGGTCTGCTGAACTTCGTGTTCGGCGGCGACATCGACTGGCTATCGGAGTTCCCGCTGGCCTCGGTCATGGCGCAGATCGTCTGGCAGTGGACGCCGTTCATGATGCTGCTGATCCTCGCGGGTCTGCAGGCTCAGTCCAAGGAGGTGCTCGAAGCCGCCGCGGTCGACGGAGCGGGCCGGTGGCGCACCTTCGCGTCGATCACGCTGCCGCAGCTGAGCCGGTACCTGCAGCTGGCGGTCCTGCTGGGCGCGATCTACATCGTCAACAGCTTCGACGCGATTTTCCTGATGACGCAGGGCGGTCCGGGCACCGCCAGCACGAACCTGCCCTACTACATCTACCAGCGGGCCTTCGAGGGCTTCGACATCGGGCAGTCCTCGGCGATGGGCGTCATCGTCGTGGTGCTGACCCTGATCGTGGCGACCTTCGCGCTGCGGCTGATGTTCCGGACCTTCGGCGTGAGCGAGGTGCGATGATGCGTACCGGAAACCCCGTCGGCCAGTGGGCGCTGACCGCGTTCACCTGGCTGGTCGCGATCCTGTTCGTCTTCCCGCTGCTGTGGATGGTGCTCACGGCGTTCAAGCAGGAAGCCGACGCCTACACCGATCCGCCGCGCCTGGTGTTCACCCCGACGCTGGACCAGTTCGCGGGCATCCTGGAGCGCGGTTTCCTGCCGTACCTGGGAAATTCCGCGTTCGTCACGGTGGTGTCGACGCTGCTGGTGCTGCTGATGGCGGTCCCGGCGGCGTACGCGCTGTCGATCTCGGCGGTGCCCGGCACCCGCGACGCGCTCGGCTTCTTCCTGTCCACCAAGATGTTGCCGATCGTCGCGGCGATCATCCCGCTGTACGTGATCTCGCAGAACCTGAAGCTGCTGGACAACGTCTGGGCGCTGGTGATCCTTTACACGGCGATGAACCTGCCGCTGGCGATCTGGATGATGCGTTCGTTCTTCCTGGAAGTGCCAACGGAGATGGTGGAAGCCGGCCGGGTCGACGGAGCGACCCTGCCGACCCTGCTGTTCAAGGTCATCCTGCCGGTGGTGGCCCCGGGAATCGCGGCCACGGCGCTGATCTGCGTCATCTTCTCCTGGACGGAGTTCTTCTACGCGGTGAACCTGACGGCGGCGCAGGCGGGCACGGTCCCGGTCTTCCTCGTCGGCTTCATCACCAGCGAGGGCCTGTACTGGGCGCAGCTCTCGGCGGCGGCCCTGCTGGCTTCGCTACCGGTGATGATCGTCGGCTGGTTCGCCCAGAACCACCTGGTCCGAGGCCTGTCGATGGGCGCGGTGAAGTAATCCGTCCGGTAGCGGCCCGGATTCATCCCGAACCGGGATGAATCCGGGCCATCGCTCGTTCGGTGGCCTGCCTTGTGGCATATTCCCAACGTTGTTGCGGGCGAAACTCCCCGTTTTCTCGAATGGGTTTCGAAATTATCTCAATTGCGATTCGTTGATCGGGTGTAAAATTGCACCCGATCGTTGGATTGAACTCTTCGAATTGATAGCGTTCGCCGCAGTCCTGCTGTCTGCATTGGCAGAACGCCAACGATGCCTGGTGCCTCGATTGAGGATGTCGAGTTAATCCGAACGGGTGGCGGGGTTGCACCGGGTGTTCTATATGGTTATTCCATCGAGGGTAGTTTTCAGTTGATCGGGCTAAACTGTTCGAGTGAAATGCGGACCGAGTTCTCGGGTGTGGTCCGCCCCGTGTCCAAATGTCGATAGCCTCCAGAATGAGTCACCGCAAATCCATCGGGAATTCTGGGGAGAGCTTGTGGGGACGCATCGAGTCGACTTCGAAGCGCTACGCCGAGCAGCAGATGACCTGGACCAACGGGCCAAGGTGATCCGCCGAGCGCGGGACGAGCACGAAAGCCATAATTTCAGCGGGCGATCCGGTTCGGGTCGGGTGGTCGCGACCTGTCTGGGCAACGGGACCGTAACGGAAATCGCGATCCGGGGTGGGGCTCTCCGCAGCATCTATCCTGAGACGGTCGCTGCGGAAATCAAAGATGCCATTGGAAATGCTCGTTCGCGGGCATCTGAAGCCGCCTCGCAGGCGTTCAAGAAGGTGGCGCCCGACTTGGCGGGCGGGCAGTGATGGCTTCGATGCACGAAATCGAGAACCTGCTCGCGGAAATCCAGCAGCGGACCGCGGCAGTGCAAGCGGCCAGTCGGCGCCTGGTGGCCGAGACGGTGGTGGAAACGATTGGCGGCGACCTTGGTGAGCTCGCCGTTAACGGGTACGGAGAACTCGTCGACATCAGTTTGGAACACGACAAACTCCGCTACACCACGGAGAAAGCTCTCGGAAACCAGGTGGTCGAGGCATTGGCGCGCGCGGAGCGGCGCGCCGCGGCCGTCCGGCAGCAGGCATTGAAGGCGCGGAGGTGAGGGATGTCCGGATTCGAGGTCATCATCGAAGCGTTGCGCACGAACGTGATTCTCCTGTCGGAGGCCGAAAGTCGTTGGCGAAACGCACTCCACGCGGTCAACGGAAACTTGCTCGCTTCGGACGACCTCGGCCTGCTCGGCAAGCAGGACGGGATCGTGCTCAGCTGCAACGAGGCGGCGGCGGACCTTGAACTGGGACTGCGTAAGGGAGCGGACAACCTCCACAGCGCCGCCGAGGCCCTGCGAGCGGTCGCCGACGATCAGGAACGCCGGCAACAGGAGATCGTCGCCCAGTTCGGACATCTTCGGTAGCGCCCGCATCGGAAGGAATCCGCATGACCGCCGCCAACCCGCCCTTCCCAGAGGAACAGGCAGCCAAGATCATCGAGTATGCCGAGAAGACCGGGCAGGACGTGATCGTCCGCATCGTCAACGAAGTCCGCGACTGGCTCGGTCATCCCGAAGCTGTTCTGGGCATCGCCAGACTCTGGTCGCCGACAGCCAAGGCCGAGCTGCTCCAAGCCGACGAGACGGTCACCAACGCCCGCACGGCGATTGCGGCCAGCTGGACGGGCGCTGCCTCCGAGGCGTACATCGCCTACCTGGACCACGTGGTGAAGGTAATGCAGGACACCGCGGGCCTCTTCGACCGATTCAGCAAGAAGCTGTTGGACATGCGGGACCACATAACGGAGGCGTACAAGATAGCCATCGGCTTGATCGGGAACACGGCGGCCGAGGTCATCAGCCTGACCGGTGGGCTCATCGCCAGGATCCACGAAACCATCTTCGACGTCGCCGACGAAGTGCTCCAGGCGCTCGCGAACTTCGTCAGGCAGATGACGTCGACGGCCGAACGGGTGGTTCAGGTCATGGCTGATTTCCGGCGCTCCGGGGTGGAAATAGCGCAAGTCGCCGCGGATTTGAAGATTCCGGAGCCACTCCCCGCCGCTGCCTCGGAACCCAGTGATTGGAAGGTCAGACCGAAATGAAGATCTCGACCCTGCAGCGGTCGGTTGCGGTGATGACGTTGATGGGCCTGCTCGTGGCGGGCTGCGCCGGAAACCCGGGCTTCGATCCGGACGATGATCGGTTCAAGGTGCTACCGCAGATTTGCGATCTGGTCTCGCCGGTGATGGCAGGCCAACTGATCGGCACGCCGTACGAGACTGACACGATCGCGGTTGAAACCACCGGATACTGTTCGTGGACCTACCGTGATCTGGGTTCCGAAGGCGCTCATCCGCTCGAACGGAAGCTGTCCCTGCACGTAAGCCTGCACCGGAGCAACGACGCGAGGTCCGGAGCCAACGGGGCGCTGGAAGAACTGGACCGGCTGAGCGGGGACTCGCCGAACCACTTCGAGCGGGTGCTGGGCTTCGGCGAGTACGCGGTGCGAAGCAACACGAGCGAAGGCGTCGACTACATCATCGTCGTCGGCAACCTGAACCTCAAAATGTCCTTCGCCGGAGTAGATGTGGACGCGGCCGGCAACACGACCCCGATCCCACCCGGTCAAGCCGTTGAACCGGCCGCCGTCTTCGCCCGCGAGATAGCCGCGAACGCGGCGAAACCCTGACGACTCGCTGGGGCCTGCAGAATCGGTCGCTGGTCAGCATCCGAGATCGGCCAGCAGTTCTGCGGGGTCGGAGAGGCAGCGCCAGACCGGGATCCGGACGACCTCTCCATCGGTCGCGGCAAGCATGAGCTCCTGGACGGGGCGGTCGCTGTGCTCCGCACGACGAGGCACTGGTGCAGCCTGGCGAGTGGCTCGTCGTGTCGAGATCGTTGGCGTTCCGGAGACCTGCGTTCTCTGCTTGGGCGAGCAGTGTCCTGAGCAGTCCCTTGGTGTCATGTCACCGAGTCGCGTCACCGACGACGACCAGTCGCGAGGTCGCGCGGGCGAACGCCACGTTCCAGAGGTTCTGGTTTTCCGCCAGGCGCCGGACGGACTGCCGCTTGGCGTTCTGCGAGAGGGTGGGGGACAGCACGATCACATCGCGTTCCCCGCCCTGGAAGGTGTGCATGGTCCCGACCCGCACCTCGGGCCTCCCGCTGAGGAGTTCCCGCATCTTCTTGCGCTGCGCGGCATAAGGACTGACCACCCGTGATCGCCATTTTCTTGCGGTGCGCTCATGCCTGGTGAGTTGAGAGTTTGGCAACCGCCTCGGGCATCGCGACTTTGGTTCTGGAGCCCAGCATGCGCGTTGAGGACTTGCTGATCGTGCTTGTCGCGGAACGGCACGCTGGGGCCGGTCGTTATGCGGATTCAGAGGGTCACGGGCAGGGTTTTCAGGCGCCGGGTGCCCGGGTCGGGAAGGTGTTGTACGCCCTTGGGCGTTGGCTCCAGGTTCGGGAATCGGCCCAGCAGGACGGAAAGCGCTACCTCGGTTTGGGTTCGGGCTAGCGCGGCGCCGAGGCAAAAGTGAGCGCCGTGCGCGAAACCCAGGTGCGGGGGCCCGGCGGGGCGGTTGACGTCGAGCCGGTCGGCTTCGGGGAACACCCGCGGGTCGTGGTTGGCCGACGCGATCACGACCGTCACCGGCTGGCCCTTGCCGATCCGCATGCCGGAGATCTCGACGTCCTCGCGTGGGAAGCGCGGGATCGTCAGCAGTTGCGGGCCGCACCAGCGCATCAGCTCTTCCACCGCGTGGGGCATGAGGTCGGGGTTCACGCGCAGTGCGGCGAGCTGGTCGGGGTGGGAGAGCAGGGCGTGGACGCCGTTGGCGATGAGGTTCGTCGGTGTCTGGCCCGCCAGGACGACGTTCCAGATCAGGGTGACCAGTTCTGCGTCGCTGAGCCGGTGGCCGTCTTCGTCCTGGGCTCGGATCAGTTGCGAGACCAGGTCGTCGCCGGGCTCGGCCCGCCGCGCCGCGACCGCCGCCTTCGCGCCCGCGATGATGCCGGGGATCGACTCGGCGAGCCCCGGACCGTAACCGGCGGCGACGTGGGCGCCGTACTCCCGCCACTTCGGCCGGTCCGATTCGGGGATGCCGACCAGTTCGCAGATCACGGCCATCGGCAGCGGTCGGGCGAAGTGCGGCAGCAGGTCCACTTCGCCGCCGTCGGGCAGGTCGTCCAGCAGGGCCTCGACGATCGTTTCGATGCGCGGCCGGAACTCGGCGGCTCGGCGGGCGGTGAACGCTGGCGCGACCAGCCTGCGCAGCCGGGTGTGCTCCGGCCCTTCCATCTCCTGCATGGTCCGCATGTAGGGCAGGCAGTCCTCGGGCACGTCAGGCCGCATGGCGAAGCTGTCGCCGGTGAGCTCCAAACGGGCATCGGTCAGCGCAGCCTTGGCGTCGTGATAGCGGAGAACGGCCCACATCGGGTTGAGACCGGGGACCAGCAGCCGTGCCAGCGGCGAACGTTCCCGGGCGCGCCCATAGGCCGCGAACGGGTCGTTGAGCACCTCGGGCGTCGTCAGGTCGATCTCGGGAACCGTCACATCTTGGCTGGTCACGTGGCCTCCGAAAGTCGGATGTTCATTTCAGATGTTCTCATCATTTGAGTGGTGACGGTATCTTGGATCGAGTTGGACGGCAACCCGCTCAGGTGCGCTTCGGGGGAGGACGATGGCTCGGCTCAGCAGGGCGGAAGCCCAGGAACGCAACCGCGGCAAGGTGCTCGCCGCGGCCCGGGACGAGTTCGCCGAGCTCGGCTTCCGCGACGCCAAGATCGACGCCATCGCCGAGCGCGCCGAGCTCACCCGCGGCGCGGTCTACTCCAACTTTCCCGGCAAGCGGGCCCTCTACTTCGCGGTTCTGGCCGACCTGGCCGAGCGTGCGCCCGCGCCGCTGCACCCGTCGTCGGGCCGCAATGCCCATGACGCGCTCGGTGCGCTCGCCCGCGCATGGGTCGCGCGTCTGCCAGACGAGCGACCCCTCGGCGCGGAGTTGATGCCGGAAATCCTGGCTGATGAGCGGGTGCAGCGCCCCTACGCGCAGCTGATTGAGCTGGATGCGCTCCTGCTCGCGCTCGCGTTGGAACGGTTGCAGCCCCCGGAAGTTCCGCCGGGAGCGCCGCCCGCCCGCCTGGTGCGGTTGGCGGAGATCGTGCTTACGACGCTGCACGGCGCGAGCCAAATGGCCGCCGCCGCACCGGGTTTCGTCGAACCCTTCGACATCGTCAGCGCTTGTGAGCGCCTGTCCGGGTTGGCACTCAACGACTTCTGGGCGCCGCCACCGATCGTCCCGCCGGCGCAACCGACCGACGAGCCGTGGTCCCCACCGGAAGCGACCGACCTCGTGCGCGGCGAATCCGCGCGGTTGACCGGTGACGGCGTGGTTGCGGTGCTCGGGCTGCACCGGCTTTCCGCCGCCGAGGAAGCGGTTCGCGCCGAGGCCGCGGTCACCATCGCCCTGGTCACCAGCGATCCCGGTGAATTAGCGCCGCTGGCGCGGCTGGCCATCGCCGAACTGTGCGGCTGCCTGCGCCAGGCATTCCCGGCTTCGTCGTTGCCCCGCCTGCAGGTCGTGTGCGACGCGTCGGGCACCCTCGCCGCGGCGGCAGGGGTGTCCGCGGTCAGCGACGCCACCGAAACCGCGGTGCGCATCGAGGCGAACCGGATCGTCGCCCGCGCCGACGGCCGTGGCGCCTGCCACGCCGTGGCCCACGAACTCGTGCACCGCGAGTGATTCCGGCCGAGGACTCTGAAAAGTGAGGACCAAGGTCCTGGCCGTTCGCGTCCGGGCTTCGGCATTCTGGGTTCAGCCGCCGCACTTGGATCGCGCAGCCCGCAGCGGCGTTGTTGCTTGTTGGTAAGGAGAATGATGATGAACCAGACCCGGATCGACGCGTCCGCACCGAGCGGAACCCAGTTGGACGAGCCGACCCGGCCCTGGACGGTGCCCGCCGCAGTGGCGCAGCCGATTCCGGCGCCGCGCGCGCCCGAGGAGCCAAGCGGCCGTGCGAGGCTCGTGATCAACCGCGGGCCCGACGCCGGTACCGGTTTCGCGATCAGCACTCCGCGCACCACGATCGGGCGCGGCCGCGAATGCGACATCGTCGTGGATGACATCACCGTCTCGCGCCAGCACGCCGAGCTGCGCCGCCGGGACGGCCGGTTCGTCCTCGTGGACGGCGGTTCGCTAAACGGCACCTACCTGAACCGGATGCCGGTGGAGTCCGCCGAGCTGACCGACGGCGACGAGATCTGGGTCGGCAAGGCCCGCTTCACCTTCCGCACCGACGCCTGAGCCACCACGCAGAGCCCGGCGATTTCGCGCGAAACGGGTTAGGGAGTAGAGCTTGATCAAGTGCACTCAACCCGGACACGCCTCTAAAAGTCGTCCCACGTGTGACGCACCGTGATCGTTGCCGGGTGGCGGCTTGGTCACGGTGCGTTGTGGTGGTGGGGATGGGGTGTGGCTGCGGTTCGTTGCTGCGGGGGTTCGCTGCTGCTGGGTGACTGTGCTTGTTCCTCTGCTGGCTGCCGTGCTGCTGGGCTGCCCTGCTGCTGCGGCTTGGTGCCTGGTGGCGGCGGTGTTTCGCTACCGCCTGGCGGCGACTGGATTTCTGCTGGGCTGCCACTGTGGTTGTTGCGGTGATCGCTATTATCCAAGGGTTAGCAGACTAGCGTAGAAGGTGGGCATGTCGGTTGACGACATCGCACGAAACCTAGACCTCGCTGTAGAGCGCCTTTCTATTGTTTAGTTAAATCAGGCCGCATCCCTCATTGACGAAGCGACGAACGTCTTATACTCGACCGTATCTGAAAGCAACGATCCCGAAATCGCGGAAGTCCTGGAAACCTGGCAGCAGGCTTCGGTCGAAATCGGGAACGCCCTTCGCTTATGTGTCGACGTACAGGAGCGAATCGGAAAATACAAGGTCGAAACCCTGGGAGTATCAGACACAACAAGTTTCACCGACTCGACAAAATCAACAAATGGGACTAATGGGCAGCGAAATCGTGCGATCATTGACCGGGATAAGTTCAAATACTTCTTTGGTAAAGTGAGATCCAATAAGCACAACACCAACCGGTCGAAGCAGCTGATCAACGAACTGAACAGTATTCGAATATTCGACACCCCAGACGGTCATGCTGCGCTGAAGCGGCACTTGGAGCACGTAGTAAGATCAGATGAGAACATTATCCGGACCTTTGCAGACGAATATGGCACCTATCAGATCCGAGACTCGCTCTTTGTTGGCCCTGGCGGGTTCCTTCAGCTCGAAACGGCGTGGCAGGTTACTCCGCAAGGATTGCGGCTTACTACGATCATCCCCAGGAGGGGCAAAAAATGACCGACGTGCTCAACGTTCCTGACGAACAAGAATTTCTGAACGAATTCGGCGAATCTCCAGAGCCTCTGGAAGAGCCTTGGATTCGTTCAATTACGATCACGTCAGAAAATGGCAATCTAGTGCTGAGCTACGACACGCATGAGAAGTCGATCCGGTTCGAATGGAACCAGGATGACGACCTGCTGTGGGAATTTTTCAGAGAAACGGCCACTTCGCTTTCGATCAGGTCCGAGCGTGGCGAGACACATTTCATCGCCAGCTTTGAATCCAGCGAACTTTCCGGACAACTCGACGTGCGGGTATATCCCAAAATTTCAGTGAAAGATTCATCTCTGCGTGGCTAGGCAAAAACCGGGTCGCTGTATCGCGTCCATCGGCGGCTGCTGGTCGCCCGCCTGCCCTGGGGCTGTGTTACACCGTCCGTGCTGATTTGCCGAGACCCCGCACAGGCCACTGTGCGGGGTCAGCGTGTTTATGCGGTGAGCCCGAGCCAACCAGCAAAGTTCGTGAGGTCGGGATTCGACCTTCGGTGATCGTGCACCAGCAACGCGGCGGTTTGGCGCACCATCGGATGCAACCGGGTTTGCTGAGGTGCGATCCGCCGAGCCTCCTGCAAAGACTTCAAGGCGTTTTTACGGTCCCCATGCATGTGGTATGCCCTCGCAAGATCAATGAAGTGGTGGCCCTGTCGTCGCTTGGGCATAGCCCGTGACGGACGCCATCGCTGTGCCGCCTCCAATGCCGCTGCGGAGTCTTGGAATTCCACAAACGCCCCCGTTTCATGGGTAGCGATGTTGCTGTTCCCGAACACGAGCCCGTAATGGACCTCGTCCGTTGAAAGAGACCGCGCGAGATCCCTCGCAGCCGACAGGTGCTCCCGGGTCGCATCCTGGTCCTTGTTCCGCGCGGCCAGCGTCACCGCTCGCAAGTGCAAGCTCCCGGCAACCGTGAGCGTTGCAGCGTTCGGGGAGCGAAGCTCGGGCCCCAAGTCGCGGAGAGCACCCGCCATCAGCGTCAAGCCGTGACCGTACTCGCCAACGTCCTGGAAATGCTGCGCCCGAACCCACTCGGACAGGGCTCCCGCCAGCGGATCCCCTGTTTTCGCTGCGGTCTTGGCCAGGAGGTGTTCAACAGCGTGGGCGAGATCAGGGAACCCCAACCGGTGCACCAACACATGCGTGGCCCGATAGACCGACACCAACAGCGAATGCAGGCGCGGAGCCTGTGCGTCGGGAGCCAGCAGGACAGCGGCAGACAGTTCTTCGATCAACGCCGGAAGTCGAGCGGCGAGCTTACGGTACTCAGCGTCTCGCCGAAGTTTCTCGATGCTGCTCACGTCAGCAGCCATAACGTCGATGTCGCGGGGGGTGATGTCGCTGGGGAGATCTACTCGGTGAAGCACGCCCCGAAGAACGTCGATGTCTGCGTGAACGGCCTTGTCCCGCTTGTTGTCGACATAGGGCTGACCGGTCAAATCCTCGATCGTGCACCGCAACGCCCGTGCGGCAGCGGCAACGGTGGAATGACTGGCCTCTCGCTCCCCACGCTCCACTTTGGTCAGCATGGAAGGGGAAATCCCTATCCGCGCGGCGAACGCATGTTGGGTGAGACCTTTCGCCTTTCGCCGGAGAGCAATGTTCGAGCCAATGTGCTCGGGACCGGTGGCGGTCATGGTGAACGTCCTCTCGCCCGGGGTGCCGTGCGCCTGGCCTGCCCGAGACCCCCGGGGGCCTAGTCCGGGGGCCGGTTCCTCCGGGCAGGAGGCGTGATCCAAGGGTAACGCTGATCTTTGTGTCAATTCTGTGTCAGTTCACGCCTTTGCCCGGTTGCACACTCTCAGTGCGTGAGTGATCACGCAGAGCCGCAATGGTGTGGCTGGCGAGGCCGCCGCCGGAAGATTCCGATGCTTTCTTCCCGTAGGCCCGTCCAGCCCGTCCCCCCAGGAACACCGGCGCGGCCTGGCGGGGGATCGGCACGGCATCGGGTACACGAACGCCGATCCCCCGCCACCCAGACCACGACCAGGGGTGATCAGTGATGCCGTGTCGAACTTACGACCCTGACGGAGCCACCGTGTGGCGATGCAGCGAACCCGCGTGTCTGCACACCGACCCGGTTTACAACGAAGTCCGTGAACACGAACGATGGACCCACTACGGCGCTGAATGGCAGGACGCCTACCCACAGGCGTCCGCCGCAATCACCAGCAGCCAGGTTCCACGCAGCAACCTGTGGCCCACGATTAGCGGGGTGATCTCGTCGTGACCGGCTACCGGAAGCTCGTCAGCCGCAACGGAATTGAGCACTACGTTCTCCACAGGGCGCTCAAGTCCCTGTGCGGAGTACCGCTGGGCGTCCTCGCGCCTGCTGACCCGCGCAGACCGAGCCCCACCCCATGCACGGGGTGCCCCGGCGAGTTGCAGCGCCTTCAAGGACCAGCGGGGCAGTAATGGCGACGGCTGGTCTCCCTGCCCGCGCTCCTGGGGCGACGATCGCACCGCAGCAGTCCCGGACGCCAATTGCGTGGTTCACCTCCGACGACACCGGCAACGACCCTGTCGTCATCTGGGTCGACCACCACCGGACCGCCCACGAACGCGACCCTGCCCGGCGTGGGTGGACGTTGTGCGACGTTCGGGTGATCGGCGGTGACGCACCGACGCATGCTCGGGTCAGCGTGGTCGGTTGCCGGAACTGTGCCGGGCGAGCTGCCCGCAGTCAGCCAGCTGCGGTCGCCTAGACCCGGTGCGGGTGTCGTCAGTCGCCCCCGACCGGCACCCGCACCGGAAGACGGTTACTCGATACCGGTGATCCGACTACGCGGAACCGGTGATTCGGCGGTCCCACGGTTCACCCGGATTGCGGCTGTCACGCCGTAGTAAGGGTGGAAGGAAGGAAGAGCGGCGCAAGCCGCATGGAGGAAGGAAGGAGGGAATCCTAATGGAAGACCAGGAAGAGTTGGTGATCGGCGTCCGGCGACTGCCGGTCGTGCAGGACCGGCTGAACCTCGTGCACGGCGACCCGTCCAAGTCCGGTGGTGGCGACGGCCACGGCGACCAAGGCGGCGACGGGCTGAACATCCCGGAGTGATCCGCAACAAGTGATCGGCGGCGACAGGGCGCGCGCCTGCTCTGTCGCCGCCGTTCTCATTGGTACACAAACGAAGGAGCGTCAGCCGTGGACCCACAGACTTGTTTCATCAATTGAAGAAGCCTTGGATTGGAAGGATTCTCGATCGCTCGGAGCGGGTGTCGATTACGGCAAGATGCCGAATTCCGAACTGTGCCAACAGATCCTTACTCCAACCCGGCTGCTGGACATCATCATGCGCCGGTCGTTGGAGTTCCCGCAACTGAGGGTGTTCCAACATGGTGAAGAGTTGCACCCCGACCGGTACACGCGCGCCGTCACAAGCCGTAGAGGGCAAGCTCGGCAGATGGCGCGCATGGATCGGCTCGCCTCCTTCATCCGAGAGGGATGCACGCTCGTCCTGGATACGCTGGATTCGTTCGATCCCGCAATGGAAATCGCCTGCCAAGCATTGCAATGGTGGTCCCGTGAGCTGGTCCAGGTGAATACCTACCTGACGACCAGCAACGCGGCCGGTTTTAATCTGCATTGGGACGACCATGACGTTGTGGTCGTGCAGCTCGGCGGCGAAAAGTCCTGGGAAGTGCGCGGCACCTCACGGGTAGCGCCGATGTACCGCGACGTTGAACGCGCCGACGCACCGTCAGAAGAAGTCCTCTGGGCTGGCACCATGAGGGCCGGGGACGTGTTCCACATTCCACGCGGCTACTGGCACCGAGCGACCCGCACAGACCGAACCGACGACCGAGCCGGTTACTCGCTTCACGCCACGTTCGGATTTGTGAAGCGAACCGGGGTGGACTGGCTGTCATGGATCGCTGACCGGTCCCGCCAGGACGAGGCATTCCGGTTTGATCTGGACCGGGACGGCAACACCGACACGCTAGCGGAGCTGGTGCCGCAACTCGTCGCCCGCTGCCCGCAAGACGTGTACCTGTTGGCGCGTGAGACCGAGCGACCACAGCGACGTCGGGTCATCACTGGGGGCGCGTTCGGTGAGCTGACCGACATCGTTTGCCTAACCGACTTTCCACCGCACATCATCACCGGCCCGGACGAGGTGACGGTGTGGGCAGTCGGCAAAGAACTTGCGTTCGCGGTGAAAGCCGAACCGGTCGTTCGCAAGCTCCTATCCGGCAACCCGGTCAACATCGAACAGGTCACGGCCGAAACCGGCGTTCCTGCCGACGCCATCGCGCGAACGCTCGTAGACGAGGGTGTATGCGCCGAGTTGACGCCAGAGCTGGCCGCTGGCTTCCTACAGCTCGGCAAGTAGCTGATCGGCCGCTGCCCGTGCGGGCCCTGACAATGGCGTCGGCGCGCCAAGCCGGGCAGCGGCCCTTACCGCGTTTGCCGCTTGAAGCAGCATGGCCAACTTCCCCGAACGCGTATCCAGATCGGCGGCGAATACCTGCCGGACCTGCGCGGCCAGCTCCGGGACCGGCAAAGACGCTTGCCACAAACACGCCGCGTCAAGGCCGCGCGGCGCACGGCCCCAATCCTCCCAATCGATCAGATATCCGTCGGTGGTCACGTTGTCCCAGTGAACATCCGTGTGTGCGGTGCTCCACTCGTCCACCGTGGTACCCGCACCGTTGCCGAAAACCTCGGTAATGCGGCGGGTCACGTGCTGCTGACTCATGCCGATGCGCGTGGTTGAGTACGCGGCGAGCTGGTCAAGCGATGACGACAGGCCAGCCCACCACGATTCCGGCAGGGCCAGGGCAGTATCGAGATCACTGACCGTTGGAGCCGTGATGAGCTGCACCTCGTCCGCACGCCACACCACCCCCCGCTCTTGGTCACCCCACGTCGCCGACTGGAACCACGAGGGTTTGCGGACACCGGGAATGGTGGCGGCTTCTTCAAGGCCGATCCATGCTTGCCCGCCAGCACGTTGACGGTTGCGACGCTCAATGCGCACCCACGTACCGGCCGTGGAGCGGTAGCTCTCAGACGCGCCGGACTCCCCGTACACAACAGAGGACCGGTCAAGCTGGACGGAAAGGGCGCGTTCGGCGCGTTCTACCACGTCGTCATGCGCGGTGTGGCGAACATCAATCACAGCGGTCACGGTAGCCGAACCGTCACCACAGAGAAACCAGAGCGGCCGGGGAGACATCACCGCCAACCCGACCGCTTAGTCGCGTCTGCGACCTGACCACGCAGCCAAGGCCAGTACCCGCAGGGGGTAGGTCCCGCCGGCTCCGGTCCGCGGTGCCCTATAACGCCTGATCAGGGCTCTGCTGACAGGAAGCCGAAACGGATACCCCCGCCCCGACGCACGACACGGCGGTTCAGGCCGGAACGGCGTCGGTTTCGGCGCGAAGTTGGCGGATGTGGTCGCTGTCTTGGAGGGCACGTTCAACGGCGGGCCATGTGCCCGCTTGCTGCCAGTTGTCGAGTCGGGTTTGGCAGGTTTTGGAGCTGACTCCGAGGGTGGGCGGGATTGTGGTGTAGGAGCAGCCGAGTTGTTCGGCGCACACGATGCCCGCCAGCACAGCCCGGCTGTCGGCTGGGGGACGTCCCACGCTGCGCCGCTGCGGGGCCGCAGGCAGTAGCGGAGCGATGTTGGCCCAGAGGTGATCGGGAATGATCCGCTCGACCGTGACCGTCCCGGACAAGCGCAGTGGCGTTGTGGGGCGGTACTTCCGGGGGCGCGTGCGCTTGCTCGGAGCGGCGGGCCGAACCGCACCTTTGGCACCAGTGGCCAGCATGCGCGCGATGTGGACGGCGTGGGGGACGATGCTGCGTAACCAGTCGAGGCACTGTTCGGCCACCAGGTGAGTCAAGGGTGGGACAAGCCTGCAATGCCCGTCGGACTCCTCGACGAACAATTTCGGGGACAGGTAGCGCATGGGGCCGTTGGTGGACAGCAGATCGAGCACGAACCGATCAACCTCCGGGCGCAGGATTTCCAGCAGATCCAGGGCCAGCGAATCGCGGTTGGGCTTGTCGGAGTGGTGAAATCCCATCGCGGGATCAAGCCCGACAGCCAGGCAGGCGAGGCGGCATTCGGTCTCGGCCAGCCTGTAGGCGAAGTTCAGCAGCGCGTTGATCGGGTCGGCCGCGTGGTGGCCGTTGGTCTTGGCGGTGTCGATGGGGGATTTGCGGGCCACGAAGGTGGTCCAGTGTGCGGGCACGCTGAACGCCTCACGTGGCTCGAACGGGACGATGACGTGCCCGGACCAGGCTTGCCAGTAGGCAGCGCCCGCTGCGCCTTCCCGCACCCGAGCGGCGCTGACGCTCTCGCTGGCGGCGACATCGGCGGCGTACTGGCGGATCGTGTCGCTGACGGCCGGGTTGTTCAGGTACTCGGTGACGATGGCGGCCTGTCCGTCGAGCTTGCGGGCGAGGATGTATTTCGCGATCTCCAAACCGACGGCCGCGTTCGGCCCATCGTCGCCCGCGAATGCTTGCGCCCGCCGCAGCCTGACGTCATCGGTATCCGGCTGGGGGTCGGCGGCGGTGGTGATCTGTCTGCCGGACCGGTCGGCCTGCACCACGGTGATTCCGACATCGGCGCACCAGCGGGCGGCGTCCCAGGACACATACCCGTTGTCCGAAAGCACGATGATGCGACGCACGTCGCGTTCGATCTTCGGGAGGGTGCGGGTGCGGCGGTGCTGGCCTACTCCGTCCTGAATGGACAGCTGCCCGCGTTCGACACGGAGTTGGACGTTGCGGCCGTCGGCGATGATCACGCGCGGGTCCGTACTGGTGCGGCCGTAGACGGTGGCGGCGGTGGCGGTCGCACCTTCGGGCAGGGTGCGCTGGGCGCGTGCGGGCGCGCTACGCTGCTGAGTCAGCATCACGGAGAACTAGTGTCCTGCGCCAGAAATTCGTGAGATATATTTGTGCAGGGAGTTGAGGATCTCGTCTGCGGTCTTGGTCCAGGCGAAGGGTTTGGGGTCGGCGTTCCAGTTTGTGATCCACTCGCGGACGTCTTTTTCCAGTGCCACAACGCTTTTGTGGACGCCGCGGCGCAGGAGTTGGTCGGTGAGGAAGGCGAACCACCGCTCGTCGGGTAGCTCCAGCGCGTTGCCGCGCCGGAGCCCCCTTAGAACCGGCCATGCCCGTTTCCGAGCAACCGGCTCAAGCAAGCCCTGAAGGCTCACAGGTGGACAGAAGTGCTGTGCCCACTGCCATTGCTGATGACCCGGTGCTGGCAATGGGCGTGTATGAGACGGTCTGCGGTGCGTTCGTCCGGCGTGCCCACGCCCCAAGCGGTGACCGCGACGGCGAAACGGCCGAACGTGCGCTCGAACGTGCTTTCACCGCGTTCGACTACGCCCGCCCGCATCACGAGCGCTCGTGGACGAGCTTCTTCGGTGCGAGCAGGCTCGGCAGCCTCGCCGTTTCGTCGTACGGGCGATTGGGGCACCGCGAGACCGACTCTCTCGCCGGGTCGCTGCTCTCCGTGCTATCGCCGACTGAGACCAAGGTTCGAGCGCTGGTGGTCGCGGACCTCGCCCTTTCGGCCGCAACACGGTCGGACGTTGACCGGGCTGACGAGCTGGCGGCCGAAGCTTTGCCGCTCGCCGTCCGAACCGAGGCAAGCCTCGCGCAAGACCGTCTGTGGGAACTAACCGTGGTGCTGCCGCAAGACAGCGGACGAGGTACGGCCGAGGCCCTGCGGCAGCGGGTTACGTCGGGGCTGCTCGCGAGCTTTCAGGCTTGAGTTTCCTCGTCGAGCCACGACAGGTAGGCGGCACTGCCGCCGGTGATCGGCGTTGCGATGATCTCGGGCACGTCGTAGGTGTGGTGCTCGTTGATGTGCTTGATCAGCTCGTCGAGCCGCCCGGCCGACGTCTTGATCTGAAGCTGCCATTCCGGGTCATCCTGAACGGCGTTCTCCCACCGGTAGAAGCTGCGGATCGGCACCACCTGCACACAGGCGCCGCCCTTCGCTTCCACGATGCTCCGCGCCAAGGTGGCTGCCGCTTCTTCCGAGTCCGTCGTGGTCACAACCTGCACGTAGTCAGCCATGTGATCAGGGTATCGAGTAGAGCGCCCGAGCAGACCGGGCGGCGCCTTGGCTGAGCGCTCCGCTGCCGCCCGGTTCGTGGCGCAGGTGCGGGTGCAGTCGGGCCCGCGAGTGTGTGTGCAAGGTGTGGGTGCAGGGGTGCGCGAGGTGGCCGGTAAGGGGGGTGTCAGTGCGACTCAGTGATAATTTAGTGCTATCCGTAACGCCTGGTGAGGGCGCTACGAGCAGCATTTCACCTAGTCACCGCGCCGCGTGGTCGTTAACGCGCGGAATCGCCGTCCAGGACGGCGAGCGCGAACCCATGCGCCAGCGGTTCAGGATCGATTCGAACCGGTGGGAAGCGACTCGTAGCCTGGGGTTCGTGGATGGCACCCGGTCCGAAGTGACGAAGGTGTTCCTGGTCGACGACCACGAGGTGGTGCGGGTCGGGCTGGCCGACCTGCTCGGCGCCGAGCCCGACCTCGAAGTGATCGGCGAGGCCGCCACGGTCCGCGAGGCGGAGGCCCGCATCCCCGCCCTGCGCCCGGACGTGGCCGTGATGGACGTGCGGCTGCCCGACGGAAACGGCATCGAGCTCTGCCGCGAGCTGCGTTCCCGGCTGCCCGGGCTGAACTGCCTGATGCTCACGTCGTTCACGGACGAGCAGGCGATGCTGGACGCGATGCTGGCCGGTGCGGCGGGATACGTGATCAAGAACATCAAGGGGATGGAGCTGGCGTCAGCGGTGCGCATCGTCGGATCGGGCAAGTCGCTGCTCGGCGAACGGGCCACCGCGGATCTGATGAATCGGCTGCGGGCGAAGCTGGACAAGTCCACGGAGCTGCCCGAGCTGACAGCTCAGGAACGAGTCCTGCTGGACCTCATTCGCCAAGGCCTGACCAACCGGCAGATCGCCGACCGCATGTACCTGGCGGAGAAGACGGTCAAGAACTACGTCTCCCGCCTGCTGTCGAAGCTGGGGCTGCAACGCCGAACGCAGGCGGCGGTCCTGGCCACCCAGCTGCACCACCGGCCGAAAGGCACGTGACCGCGCTCAGGCGCGTGGGACGGGCATGCCGCTGACCACTTCGTGCAGGGGGCGGCGCGGCGTCGCCGGTACCGGCGATCCGTAGCCGATGCGCAACACGGCTTGCGGCCACAACCCGCCGCCAAGAAGGGAGCGAAGTTCCTTGCGGGCGCAGGGAATTTCGACCACCTGGGAGAGGAACGAGCTCGACAGCCCGGCGGCGGTGGCGGCCAGCAACACGCGTTGCATCGCCATCCCGGCGTGCAGCTGCGCCAGCACGCCGTCCTGGAACGAGCCGAGAACGCAGATCAGCGGCTCGGGCTCGAAGTCCTTGCCCACGACCCGGGCCTTCGCCTGACCGCTGCTGTAGTCGCGCAGCACCCATTCGTCCTGCGGCTCCGGCCGCGGACCGCTGCTGCGCGCGGGCACCCCGTCGGGCGAGCTGGAGTCGCGGCCCGTCCAATGTTGCAGTTCCGCCGTGAACTTCGCGTCGGAGATCTGCGCCTCGTGCGCCTGCTGGGTGAGCGCTTGCACCTTCGGCAGCTGTTCCCGCTCGGGGATGGCGAGCCACGCCCGCTCCGCTTCCGCCGCTTGCCGCAGATGGCCGTGCAGCGACGGCGGGACCGAGTTGGGCAGGAACGGCTTGCGGTTTGTTCGACGCCGGGGGATCGCCGCCGCCAGTTCGGCATCGGTGGGCGTCGGCGGGCGCCGCCGGACGGGGCGGACGATCGCGAGCAGATCCGCCGAGCAGTGCCCGGGCAGCACGCGCACGTCGGGCTGCACGCCGAGCACCCGTATCGCCAGCCGCAGGTTCAACAGCGCCGCACCGCAGGCGAGCACGAGCTCCCGGTGCTCCGGATCCGCCACCGGCACGGCGTGGGACCGGTCCGCGTACAACGCGATGGCGTCTGGTGTGCAGTGGAACCGCCAGGGCTGACTGTTGTACAGCGACGGCGCGGCGGTGGCCTTGAGCAGTGCAGCCCGGGTCTGGTCAGCCGTCAGGTACCCCACTGCGCCGGTGGGCGTGTTCATCGGTCTCCCCTCCGGTCGCCGTTGTTGCCAGGGTGCCGGTGACGTGGTCTGGTGAACCAGAGCCGATCGTCACCACTGGACCCAGGCCAAGCCTCGGTGCGAACCGTTAGTACGTGTCACAGTGGAGGTGTGAGCAGGGCGGATGTGCCGAGTTCCCGGGAGGACCCACAGGGCCCGCGGTCGGTCGAGGATGCGTTCTCCCGGCTGCGGCTCAGGGAGCTGCTGACCCAGGTCCAGGTGCGCATCGAGGAGATCATCGGGCTGCGCGACCGGATGGACGGGCTGCTGTCGGCCGTGCTCGCGATCTCGTCGGAGCTCGAACTCGACGCGACGCTGCGGCGCATCGTGCACACCGCGATGGACCTCGTCGACGCCCGCTACGGCGCCATCGGCGTGTTGGGCGTCAACGGCGAGCTCAGCCAGTTCGTGTACGAGGGCATCGACGAGCCGACGCGCGAGCTCATCGGGGCGCTGCCCACCGGGCACGGCGTCCTCGGCGTGGTCATCGAGGAAGACAAGCCGCTGCGCCTGGATGACATCGCCTCCCACCCGGCCTCGGTGGGGTTCCCATCCCACCACCCGCCGATGCGCGGCTTCCTCGGGGTGCCGATCCGCGCCAGGCAGGAGACCTTCGGGCGGCTGTACCTGACGGAGAAGCGCAGCGGCGGTAGGTTCACCGAGGACGACGAGGTCGTCATGCAGGCGTTGGCGGGTGCGGCGGGAATCGCGGTGGACAACGCCCGCCTGTTCGAGGAAGTCCGCCGCCGCGAGCACTGGTTGGACGCCACCAGCGAGATCACGGCGGCGCTGCTGGCGGGCACCGACCCCATCGACGCGTTGCAGCTGATCGCCGAGCGCGCCGCGGAGCTCACCGCCGCCGACTACGCCCTGATCGCCGTGCCGGTGCGCGGCGAGGACACGGCGGACGAACACGTCAGCGAGCTCATCATCAGCATGTCCGTCGGGGTGGGCCTCGACGACCTGACGCACCGGACGATCCCGGTCAGCGGCTCGATCACCGGGCAGGTGTTCCGGGAGCGGATCCCGCGCAACGTCTCGAAGCTGGTCTTCGACCTGACCGAAGGCCAGGCCGTCCGGTTCGGGCCTGCGCTCGCGGTTCCGATGCGGGCCGACGAGATGACGTCCGGGGTTCTGCTCGCGGTGCGCATGGCCGACTCGTCCGACTTCGACGAGGACCAGCTGCAGGTGGTGTCCTCGTTCGCCGACCAGGCGGCGCTGGCGTTGCAGCGGGCCGAGGCGCAGGCCGCGCGCCGGGAGCTCGACGTGCTGGCCGACCGCGACCGGATCGCCCGCGACCTGCACGACCACGTCATCCAGCGGCTGTTCGCCATCGGCATGGCCATGCAGGGCACGCAGCGCCGGGCGAAGTCGCCGATCGTGGCCGACCGGTTGACCGAGCACATCGACCAGCTGCACGAGGTGATCGAGGACCTGCGGGCCAGCATCTTCGACCTGCAGGCCACCGCCGAGACCGCGGTGCGGTTCCGGGCACGGGTGCAGCGTGTGATCACCGACGTGGTCGGTGACAGCCCGATCCGGATCACCGTGCGGATGGCGGGCCCGCTCGACGTGCTGCCGCCGAAGCTGGCCGAGCACGCCGAGGCCGTCGTCCTGGAGGCGGTGAGCAACGTGGTCCGGCATGCGCGGGCGAGTGAGCTCTCGGTCACGATCTCCCTGGACGGGAACCTGGCGATCGACGTGACGGACAACGGCGTCGGAATCCCGGAACCGGCGGCGCACGGCGGCTTGCACAACCTCGCCGAGCGCGCCACCCAGCTCGGCGGGCAGTGCACGGTGGATCAGCTGCCGTCGGGCGGAACGAGCCTGCGCTGGAGCGTACCGGTCCGCTGACCGTCCACTGTGGTCCGGGATTGACCTCGTGCTGGAAGTTCTCGACCGCATGGACATCGCGGAAGCAACGGGGTGCTCGCGGTCGCGTGGTGCGTCGCAATCGCGCTGGCCGGCCACCTGCAGGTGCGGGCGGCGTTCCGGCGCGAACCCAGCCGGTGAGACCGCATGGCCGCGAGCTCTCAGACGTCGCTTGCCGAGGCCGGTCCGAACCCGCGCGGTCGTGCACGGTTCGGGGCCCGGAGTCCAGGCGGCCTCCGAGTCGTGCTTTCCGCACCGCTTCACGAGACTTCTTTGGTCAGGCGGCCACCAGGCCGCGAACCTCCGAGAGCAGTTCGAGCGAGCGGCGCCAGGCGGTGCGGTCCGGCGCGGCGGACGCGACGATCAGCTCGTCGGCCTGCGACCGCTCGACGAACCCGTCCAGGTAGTCGTCCACTTCGGTCGGGGTGCCGACCGCGGTGTACTTGGTCATCTGCAGAACCTGTTGCCCGGCCGGGGAAGCGAGGATGGTATCCGCTTCCTCCGGGGTGAATTCCCTTCCCTGGCCCAGCATCCGGGCCACCCGGTAGCGTTTCGCCGCCTGGAAGTGCTGCTCGGCCTCGTCGGTGGTGTCGGCCGTGATCACGTTGACCCCGGCGATCACGTAGGGCTCCGCGAGCTGGGCGGAGGGCTGGAACTCCCGCCGGTAGATCGAGACGGCGGCCTCCAGCGCATCCGGCGCGAAGTGCGAGGCGAACGAGTACGGCAGGCCGAGCACGGCGGCGAGCCTGGCGCCGAACAGCGACGAACCGAGGATGTACAGCGGCACGTTGGTGCCCGCGCCGGGCGTCGCGTTGACCCCGGGGATCCGGGTCTCGCCCGACAGGTAGCCCTGCAGCTCCAACACGTCCTGGGGGAAGGTGTCGGCCGCGGTCGGGTCGCGGCGAAGCGCCCGCATGGTCTTCTGGTCGCTGCCCGGGGCCCGGCCGAGGCCGAGGTCGATGCGTCCCGGGAACAGCGTTTCGAGGGTGCCGAACTGCTCGGCGATGGTCAGCGGCGAGTGGTTGGGCAGCATCACGCCACCGGCGCCGAGCCGGATGCTCTTGGTGTGCGTGGCCACGTGCCCGATCAGCACGCTGGTCGCCGACGACGCGATCGACGACATGTTGTGGTGCTCGGCGTACCAGATCCGCCGGTAGCCCAGGGCTTCGGCGCGCTGTGCCAGGTCGACGCTGGCGGCGAAGCTGTCGCCGGCCGTCTCTCCCGGGCCGATGTGTGCCAGATCGAGAATGGAGAGGGCAACAGCCACGGCAGCATCAGCCTTTCATCGCGTGCGAAACGCGCGAGACCCCTGCCCCGCGCAGCAGCGATAACGGAACAACCGCCCCGCTTATTCCGCGCCCGGAGGCGCGGTGGGCCCGGTCACGCTCCACCCGAGGATGAGCGTTGCCCGTGGGTGATCGCCCGTGCGCACTTCGCGGTGCCGCAGCCCCTGGAAGTGCTCACGGGCGGGAACCGGTCACTTGTGGAGTCCGGCCTTCTTCGAGCACACCGGCCAGGCCTTGGGCCCCTGGGCCTTGAGGACCTTCTCCGCGACCGCGATCTGTTGCGCGCGTGTCGCCTTGTGCGCCTTGGGGGCGTAGGCGGTGCCGCCGAAGGCGGCCCAGGTGGACTGCTTGAACTGCAGGCCGCCGTAGAAACCGTTGCCGGTGTTGGCCTTCCAGTTCCCGGAGCTCTCGCACTTCGCGACGGCGTCCCAAGTGGACGCCGAGGCGGCGCTGGCGGGGAGGGTGGTCGCCAGGGAAGCGGCGGCGATCAGGCCGGCGAGGATTGCTCCGGAGGCGATTCGGCTGGTGGGGGACATGCGGGTGCGCGTCATGGATGATCTCCTGCTGCGCCTGCGACCGCGCACGATCGACCGCCCGGCGTGCTGGGGGTGCCGGCGGAACGTGGTTCGAGGAGGTGTCGTCCCTGCCCAGTCGTTTCTTCGGGGGTGGGAGCCCGCAGGGCAGGGTACGGCGCTGCGGGCTCCCAGGCGGTCGGTTCGGGGGGTGACCGACCATTGGACACGCTACGTAGTCAAAGTTGGGAGGCCAACCCTCATGGGGTACTCGATCCCGATCAGGAAACCTCTGCAAGATCCCGTGATTTAAGTGTCGTTCCTGGTAGCGGTAGCCCTGGAGGGTGAGTACTAGTCGATTACACTATGTATTGATCGAGTCAATCTTCACCCGTGTGGGTTACCTTCGAAATCTGTTCCCGCGCTGGCCGCGCCGAACCGCTGGTTAGTCTGGCGTCTCGGCCAGGAGCCGGATGGCCGCGGCGCTGCGGGCCAAAGCGGCGTGGACGCCTTGCGCCGCTCCGGCCGGTATCACCGAGCAGGTGGACGGCGGGCCGTCGCCACGACCGCGCCGGCGAAGGGGGCCAGACGTACTGCCCGGCACTGTCGATCCGAGGAGACACGATGAGCATGGCCACGAGGACGGACGCGCAGTCGCCTGAGCCGCACGTCGCCGACAGCCACGATCTGATCCGCGTGCACGGCGCGCGCGTGAACAACCTCAAGGACGTCAGCATCGAGATCCCGAAACGCCGGCTGACGGTGTTCACCGGCGTCTCCGGCTCGGGCAAGAGCTCGCTGGTGTTCGGCACGATCGCCGCGGAGTCGCAGCGGCTGATCAATGAGACCTACAGCGCCTTCGTGCAGGGCTTCATGCCGACGCTGGCGCGGCCCGAGGTCGACGTCCTGGACGGGCTGACGACCGCGATCATCGTCGACCAGGAGCGGATGGGTGCCGACCCCCGCTCGACGGTCGGCACCGCCACCGACGCCAACGCGATGCTGCGCATCCTGTTCAGCCGCCTCGGGCAGCCGCACATCGGCTCGCCGCAGGCGTTCTCCTTCAACGTCGCCTCCATCAGCGGAGCGGGCGCGGTCACGCTCGAACGCGGCGGGACGACCGTGAAGGAGCGTCGCAGCTTCAGCATCACCGGCGGCATGTGCCCGCGCTGCGAGGGCCGGGGCTCGGTCAACGACATCGACCTGACCCAGCTGTACGACGACAGCAAGTCGCTCAACGAGGGCGCGTTCACGATCCCCGGCTACAGCATGGACGGCTGGTACGGCCGCATCTTCAAGGGCTCCGGCTTCTTCGACCCGGACAAGCCGATCCGCAAGTTCACCAAGAAGCAGCTGCACGACCTGCTCCACAAGGAGCCGACCAAGATCAAGGTTGACGGCATCAACCTGACCTACGAAGGCCTGATCCCGAGGATCCAGAAGTCGATGCTGTCCAAGGACGTCGACTCGCTGCAGCCGCACATCCGGGCCTTCGTGGAGCGGGCGGTCACCTTCGCCATCTGCCCCGAGTGCGACGGCACCCGGCTAAGCGAGGAGGCCCGGTCGTCGAAGATCGACGGGATCAACATCGCCGACGCCTGCGCGATGCAGATCACCGACCTCGCCGAATGGGCTGGGGGCCTGGACGAACCGTCCGTCGCGCCGCTGCTGACCGCGCTGCGGCACACCCTCGACTCGTTCGTCGAGATCGGGCTGGGCTACCTCTCGCTCGACCGGCCGTCGGGCACGCTGTCGGGCGGCGAGGCGCAGCGCACCAAGATGATCCGGCACCTCGGGTCGTCGCTCACGGACGTCACCTACGTCTTCGACGAGCCGACGATCGGGCTGCACCCCCACGACATCCAGCGGATGAACGGCCTGCTGCTGCAGCTGCGCAACAAGGGCAACACCGTGCTGGTCGTGGAGCACAAGCCGGAGGCGATCGCGATCGCCGACCACGTCGTCGACCTCGGCCCGGGCGCCGGCACCGAGGGTGGGGAGGTGGTTTTCGAGGGCACCATCGATGCGCTGCGGGCCAGCGAAACGCTCACCGGGCGGCACCTGGACGACCGCGCCCGTCTGAAGCCGTCGGTGCGGACGCCGTCGGGGATGTTGGAGGTGCGCGGCGCCGGAACCCACAACCTCCGGGACGTCGACGTCGACATCCCGCTCGGCGTGCTGGTCGTCGTCAGTGGGGTGGCGGGCTCGGGCAAGAGCTCGCTGATCCACGGCTCGGTGTCCGGGCGGGACGGAGTGGTGGCGGTCGACCAGACCGCGATCCGCGGCTCGCGGCGGAGCAACCCGGCGACCTACACCGGACTGCTCGACCCGATCCGCAAGGCGTTCGCGAAGGCCAACGGCGTGAAGCCGGGGCTGTTCAGCGCCAACTCGGAAGGCGCCTGCCCCAACTGCAACGGTGCCGGTGTCATCTACACCGACCTGGCGATGATGGCCGGCGTCGCCACCACCTGCGAGGAGTGCGAGGGGAAGCGGTTCCAGGCAGCGGTGCTGGACTACCACTTCGGCGGTCGCGACATCAGCGAGGTGCTCGCGATGTCGGTGGCCGAGGCCAAGGAGTTCTTCGGTTCCGGGGACGCGAAGCTCCCGGCCGCGCACAAGATCCTCGAACGCCTCGCCGACGTCGGGCTCGGCTACCTCCGCCTCGGCCAGCCGCTCACCACACTGTCCGGTGGCGAGCGGCAGCGGATCAAGCTGGCCACCCGCATGGCCGAGAAGGGCGGCGTCTACGTACTCGACGAGCCGACCACCGGTCTCCACCTCGTCGACGTCGAGCAGCTGCTCGGGCTGCTGGACCGGCTCGTCGACGCCGGCAAGTCGGTCATCGTCATCGAGCACCACCAGGCGGTCATGGCGCACGCCGACTGGATCATCGACCTCGGCCCCGGTGCAGGCCACGACGGCGGCCGGGTCGTCTTCGAGGGCACGCCCACCGACCTCGTCGCCGCGCGCTCCACCCTCACCGGCGAGCACCTCGCGGCCTACGTCGGCGCCTGACCGGGGCCCTCCCGGACACCGCGGGACGAGGACCGGCTCACTGCTAGCGGGGCTGGTTGAATCGCAGCATGTTGCCCGCGGGGTCGCGGAAGGCGCAGTCGCGGACGCCGTACGGCTGGTCGACGGGCTCCTGCAGCACCTCGCCACCCGCGGCGCGGATGCGCTCGAAGGTCGCGTCGCAGTCGTCGGTGTCGAAGATGACAGCGCGCAGCACGCCCTTCGCCAGCAGTTCGGACATGGCCTTCTTGTCGGCGGGCGAGGCGTTCGGGTCCGCGAGCGGCGGCTCGAGGACGATGTTCACATCGGGCTGCGACGGCGCGCCGACGGTCACCCAGCGCATCCCCTCGAACGCTACGTCGTTGCGCACCTCCAAGCCGAGGACGTTCCGGTAGAAGGCGATTGCCTTGTCGTGGTCATCGACGGCGATGAAGCATGTTGAGAGCTTGATGTCCATGCGTTTCACGCTAGGTGCGAGGGGTGGATTTCGCTTCTCCGTTCCTGACCGGTCGCGTGTGGATCTTGGCGATGCAGGCCGGGATGGCGGCGCCGTCATCATGGCGGCGGGCCCGGTACGAGCTCGGGCTCTCGCCGACCAGCTCGGTGAACCGCGAGCTGAACGACCCCAGCGAGGTGGAGCCGACCGCGAAGCAGACCTCCGTCACCGACAGGTCACCCCGCCGCAGCAGGGCCTTGGCCCGCTCGATCCGGCGCGTCATCAGGTAGCTGTACGGGGTCTCGCCGAAGGCAGCGCGGAAGCTGCGGGAGAAGTGGCCCGGCGACATGAGGGCGAAGCGCGCCAGCGCGGGAACGTCGAGCGGCTTCGCGTAATCGCGGTCCATCAGGTCACGGGCCCGGCGCAGCCGGACGAGGTCCTCCAACGTCACGTGCTCCACCATCCCACGCCAGCAGGTACAACACCGCTGGCACCCGTCCGAGGTTTAGTCCGAAGGAAGCCGCAGGGGCCGGGCCCGGCGGCGGCCTTTGCGACGTTAACCGCCGCCTTGGGTCCGTCGAACACCATGCCAGCGCACCCGAACGCCCTGGATAACGCGGTTTGGTATCGGTGTCGGGTAGCGTTCAGAAGCCGCACGATTTGATCATGTGGTGTGCGTGGGCGAGGCGGTCACCAGCGCCAACGCTGCGAGCGGGGCGAGGCCGCCGGAGAAGGTGCCGCCGACCTCCCGGCCGGTGCCGAGGCCGGACACCCGAACCGTGGTGGGGAATTGCTGGGAGAGGAAAGCGCCCTGTGCGGCCAGCATCGCGGGGACCACCACGCCGGTGGCGAGGATCAGCACGATCCAGATGTAGATGCTTGCCCCGAGTCGAGCAGCCAGAAGAACGGGAACACCAGCGCAGCCGTGGCGATCGCGCCGGTGACGATCACCTTCTTGGCGCCCACGGCGCGCACGAACTGCTCTCTCGAGTCGGCAACGCAGCGCCGCCGCACAAACACGCACGTCGAAAGCAACCCGCCGAGCCCGATGCCAACCCGACGCCAAGGAGACCGCGACGATCCCACGATCCCCGCCCGGGTTGGCACCCCTGGAAAGCCGGTGGGGGAGCCGTTTTCCGCTTCCCCGGCAACGCCGCGCGCAAGCAGTGGAAATCCGCCGAAGCGGTTTGGTGCGGCTGCGACGGCGGGTACGTACCGAGTCGGAACGCACGTGTTGTGGGGAGGGATCAGGATGGCTGAGCGGATGCCCGTCCGGCGCGGCGAAGGTCGGGAGTGGGCGGGACGCCCGGATATGTGGCAGGAGCCGTTCCGCGAGCTGGAGGAGATCTGGGATCGCATGGGGCAGCTCTTTGACCCGGGGTGGGCCACGACGCGGCCCGGTGTCGCGTGGCAGCCGATGGTCGACGTGGAGGAGACCGAGAACGCCTACGTGTTCGAGGTCGACCTGCCCGGTGTGCGCAGGGAGGACATCGCCGTCGAAGTCCGTGGGCACGAACTGTGGATCACGGGTGAGCTGAAGGACAAGGAGCACACCGGTGTGCTGCGGCGCAAGATGCGACGCACCGGCAGCTTCTCCTTCCGCGGAACCCTCCCGGGAGAGGTCGACGCGGACAAGATCGAGGCGAACCTCGCGGACGGCGTGCTCTCGGTGAAGGTGCCCAAGGCCGAGGTGAGCAAGTCGCGCCGCATCGAGATCAAGTGACGAGGAGCCGGGGCCGACCGGCCCAGGTTCGCTGGCTCCCGCAACGGGAAATGCGCTCGCGGGCGGTCATCGTGCGCGGATCTCGGCGGCGACGGCGAGCACGATCACCACGGCTCCGCCGAGGACTGCCGGGTTGAGCGGTTCGACGAGCGCGAGTACTCCGACCGCGGGCCGCGGAATCGAACGTCCTTTTCGGGCGATCTGGAACTCGTCGGTCGCCAGGCAGGTCAGTCGGCTTTGTCGTGCACCGCTTTGCCGCTGATGTAGAAGGACAGCGGGGTGCGGGCTTCCGGGAACAAGAAGCAGTCCAGGCGGTCGAGCGTGAAGCCGGTGCGCTCGATCGCCGCTGCGGTGTCGCGGCCAGCGTGGCAGCCCCCGGCCAGGTGGGGCCAGACGGTCGCGTCGAGAGCGCGCTGGACGCGCGCCAGGCCGGGGGAGTCGGCTCGGACGTGTTCGAGGAAGCGCAGTTGTCCGCCCGGTTTGAGCACCCGCTGGATCTCCCGCAGGACCGTCGCCTGATCTCGCACCGAGCAGAGCACGAGCGACACGACCGCCGCATCGGCGCTGCTGTCCTCGGTCGGCAGCCGTTCGGCAAGGCCGTCGACGACTTCGACCGGTACCGGGGCCGACGCGGCAGCCCGCCGAGCGACCTGGCGCAGGTGCGGTTCGGGCTCCACGGCCACGACGCGGGTCACGGTCGATGGGTAATGCGCGAAGTTGAGCCCGTTGCCCGCGCCGATGTCGATCACGGTTCCGGTGAGGCCGGCGAGCAGCGCCTTGCGGTGCGTGGCCATGCCGCGGCGCTCCAAGGCCTGGCTCAGCCGACGGTAAAAGCGTGCGAAGACGGGGTGGTGGACGGGCATACGATCACCATGCCACCTGCCGCGTTGCCGGTCCACCAGCGTCACACGGACCCCGTATCGGCTGTTCAAACCGCTTGGGCGGCCGTCCTCCCGCATCGGGGCGCGGCGATGCGTGGTGGATATCCTGCAGCCATGTTCCGGCTGTTGGTGGTGGAGGACGATCACACGATCGGCCAGGCCCTGGAGTCGAGCCTGCGTTCGCACGGCTACGAGGTGTCCTGGCAGCGCACCGGTCGGGACGCCTTGGAGCAGGCCGGTGACCGGGAGTTTGACCTCGTCCTGCTGGATCTAGGCCTACCGGACCTCGACGGCGTCGAGGTATGCCGCCGGCTGCGCGAGGCGCAGGCGCAGTGCGTGCAGGTGATCCTGACCGCGCGCCACGAAGAGATGGACGTGGTGGTGGGCTTGGAGGCCGGCGCCGACGACTACCTCACCAAGCCCGTTCGCCTCGGTGAGCTGCTGGCCCGCATCCGCGCGCACCTCCGGCGCGGCCCCGCTGCCGGGCCCCAAGTGGCCGTCACCGTGGGGCGCTTGCGCATCGACACGGCGGCCAGGCGCGCTAGCCTCGACGGCCGGGAGGTGTCGCTGCGGGCGAAGGAGTTCGACCTGCTGGCCCGCCTCGCCGCGGAACCGGGCGTGGCCTTGAGCCGGGACACGCTCATGACCGAGGTGTGGGACGAGCACTGGTACGGCTCCAGCAAGACCCTCGACGTGCACATCGCCGCGCTGCGGCGGAAGCTCGCCGCGGCCGCGACGTCACCCCAGCACGTGCCGAGGATCGCCACCCTCCGCGGACACGGGTACCGGCTGGAGAACATGGCCGGCTGAACAGGGCGAGGAGGGCGCGACAGTGCGCAGGCGCATCGTGGCACTCACGGTGCTGGCCGCCGTGCTGGCGATCGGCCTCTTCGGCCTGCCGCTCGCTGCGGCTGTGGCTGGCTACTACCTCGAGGACGAGCGCGCGGAACTGGAACGCGCTGCCGAGGCCGCGGCGCTGTCCGTCGCCGACGAGCTGATCCGCGACCAGCGCCCGCTCCAGCTGCCCCCTGCCCAGCCGCAGACGCGGCTCGCGCTGTACTCGCCGACCGGGCAGTTCGATACCGGCAACGGCCCCGCCGAAGCCGACGCAGCAGTCATCGCCGCCCAGCGCGGCGATGTGGCCACCGGCTCTGCGGGTGACGATCTCGTCGTGGCGGTCCCGATCGCCGACAACGGCACGGTCGTGGGCGTCGTCCGCGCGGCCACCCCGCACAGTGAGGTCTACCTGCGCACCGCCGTGACCTGGCTCGTCATGGTCGGGTTGTCGGTGCTGGCGGTGGCCGCCGCCTGGTTGATGGCACGCGGCATGGCCCGGCGGCTCACGCGGCCCCTGGACGAGCTCTCGCACGCCGCCCAGCAGCTCGGGGAGGGCGACTTCACGGTGCGCACCAGCCGCGCCGGGATACCCGAGATCGATTCCGTCGCTTCCGCGATGGAGACCACCGCGCACCGCCTCGGCGAGATCCTCGCCCGCGAGCGCGCGTTCTCCGCGAACGCCTCGCACCAGCTCCGGACGCCGCTGGCGGGGCTGCGGCTGCAGTTGGAGGCCGCGCTCGACTCGCGCGACGCGGACCTCCGCCCCGCGATCCAGGCGAGCATCGACGCGGCGGACCGGCTGGAACGCACGATCGACGATCTGCTGCTCCTGGCCCGCACCAGCGGGTCGGCGTCCGCGCCCGCGGACCTGGACGAACTGCTCGCGGAGGTGCGGGAGAGCTGGGACGGCCTGCTGGCTGCACAGGGCAGGGAACTGCTGGTCTCGCCGCCCGGGGCCGCTCGGCCGAACGCGTCCGCCGCGGCCATCCGACAGGTGCTCGCGGTCCTGCTGGACAACGCCGCGACGCACGGCACGGGCACCGTCACGGTCACCGCGCGGGACGCTGGGGACGTGCTGGCCATCGACGTCTCCGACGAGGGGGCCGGCATTGACGCCGGCGTGGATCCGTTCGCGCAGCGCCGAGAAGGCGGCGGGCGCGGGATCGGGCTGGCGCTAGCGCGTGGCCTCGCCGAGGGCGAAGGAGGGCGTCTGTGGCTGCGGAAGCCCGTTCCGCCGACCTTCACCCTGCTGCTTCCGATCGCCGAATCACCCGACCCGTAGCCCAGCTCTCCGCAAGCGCTCCACACCGGCCGTCAGGGGACGGCGCACGACGAACCACGCGCCACCGTGAACAGCGCCGACGACGAGGGCGGCGATCACGTCGTGCGGGTAGTGCGCCCCGACATAAATGCGAGACAACCCCATCAACAGCGCCACGACCACCGCGACGTAGCCCCAGGTTCGGCGAACGATCAAAGTGGACACCGCGAAGGCGGCGAAGATGACCGTGTGGTTGCTGGGGAACGCGTAATCGGTGGGACCGTCGCAAGGCAGCACCGTGATCACGTCCGGCAATGCCCGGCACGGGCGCTGTTCGGCCACTACGTCCTTCAACGCGCTGTTCACCGCGTACGCCGCGACTACCGCGATGCCCACCCAGAGCACCTTCGCCGCGGTGGTGGAGTCGGCTCGTCGCGCCCACCACAGCATTCCCAGAACCGCCAAGACCAGGGCTACCACGCCGTAAGTCGTGAACAGGACCACTGGTGTCCAGAGCCAAGGCGTGCGCTCCGCGAACTGCGTCGCCGCCAGGTACCCGTCGCTGTCCGGATAGACGGGCGCGCCCTTCACCGCGCTTCCGGAGTCCGGCGCGACCGGTACACCTCCAACGCCACCGGCACTAGGGACAGGACGACGATCACGGCGATCATGGGCATGAGGTAGTCGTCGATGCTCGGCACGGAGGTGCCGAGGAGGTACCCGGCGAGCATCACGCCGACCGTCCACAGCAGACCGCCGGCGACCTGCCAGAGCGTGAACACCCCGGCAGGCACCCCGGTGATCCCGGCCATCGGGTTCAGCACGGTGCGCACGACCGGGATGAACCGGGCCAGCACGATGGCCTTGCCGTAGCCGTAGCGGTCCAGCAGGCGCCCCGCGCGGTCCACGCCCTCGTGCAGGCGCCGGTTTCGCACCCGGCGGAGCATGGCGGCCCCGGCGCGTCGGCCGATCAGGTAGCCGACCTGCGCTCCGGCCAACGCCCCAGCGACCGAGGCGACCAGCAACGGCAGCAAGGCGGAGCCACCTGACGCCACGCCGGTGGCCGCGAGCACCCCTGCGGTGAACAGCAGCGAATCTCCGGGGAGGAAGAAGCCGATCAGGAGCCCGGTCTCGGCGAACAGCACCAGGAATACCCCGAGCGCCCCGAGACCGGTCACCAACGACCGCGAGCCCAGGACGTTCACCGCCAATTCATGCATCCGGCTCCCCGTCTTTCTGCGTCCGACAACAGGATCACCACCAACGCTAGGAGCCGCCAGGCAAGCGCACGGTTCGCGGAAGGTTAACCGGGAGTTTGCTTTGCGCGTGAACGAAGTCAGCGGGGCGGCTACTTCGCTTCTGCCTGGGCAGCGAGGACTACGGTGCAAGCCACGCAGTGCAAGGCCCACGTCGAGTGGATGAAGCGAACGGACCGGTTGTCTTGTCTATTGGCGTGAATGGTCCGTTCGCTTCAGGCCGGCGAGCGACGGCAGTCCGCGGCGCACCGCTGGTGACCACAATCCCCACGCAAGGAACGATGCCGCAACTACGATCGTCCACGGTGGACGTTGTTCGACGTGAGCGAGCGCATCAGCGTGGCCGCTGTTCGGGCACCTGTCGGACCGCTTCGGCCGGCGGCTCATCTACGGCATCGGCATCGTCTGCACCGGCTTGTATGCCTTCCCGTACTTCGCCCTGCTGGACACCAGGTCTTCGGGCCTAGTGCTGCTGGCCATCGTCGTGTCACTGATCGTGCACGACATCATGTACGGCCCGCAGGCGGCGCTGATCGCGGAGAGCTTCGGCACCAACATCCGCTACAGCGGCGCCGGACTCGGCTACCAACTCGCCTCGGTCATCGCCGGCGGCCCCGCGCCGCTGATCGCCGCCGCGCTGCTGCAGTCCACCGGCACCAGCGTGGGGATCAGCTGGTACATCGTGCTGTGCTCGGTGATCTCGCTGATCGCCCTGCTGCTGATGCCCCGCCGCACGGTTCCGGCTTCCTCAGGCTCGCCGACCACATCGGACCGTTTGGAGGCGTGACCTGCCGAGGAACCGGGAAGAAGATCTTCCGGAACACTAGCGCGGCCACGGTCCCGAAGCGGAAGAAGTCGTACCACTGCTGACCACTGCTGACCCACGGCGCTCTGCGCGGGCGTTTTCCGAGATCATACGTCTCACCTGCGACGATCACTCGTCAAGCTGCGTCAGGCTCCGTTACACTGCGTCGGGTTTCGACCGTTCTCGGGGTTCAGCGCACACACTTCGCCCACGCTTCACCCCCACACGACTGGATGCAGCGAGGGCTAATCGCGCTCGGCTCCATCTGGCCAGATGACGGTGACCGGGAGATCACGCTCACGAGCGGCATCCACGACATCGGCAGTTCCCCCGTAGCCCCGAGCGGGCTCGCCGTCCCACACTGCGACGAGGCGATCTGCCGACTCGATCATTTTGACGCTGGCGGCCATGTGAGAGTCAGATGTGGACTCGGGGAAGTCGAGCCGAATGATCTCCGAGGCGCGGCCGAACAGTTCGTCGTAGTCGGCGTGGTGCTTGTCAGGAAGCTTCTCGCGATAGTTCGCCGCCGGAACGATGACGATCAACGCCCCGCCTTGATCGAGGACTGCCCGTGCGAAGAGCGTATCCGCGCCGTCCGCGATGCAGCTCAACCCGATCAGGGAATCGTCGTACTTCCCCAGCTCTGAGCGGAGCGCATGCTCGACCAGCTCTGTGGTCTGCTGCGGCAGCCCTCGGTGTCCCGTCACGGCAAGTCTCGCCACAGCAGCTCCTTAGTCGTAGAGGTCGATCAACATACGATCTAGCCGCTTGGCATCGCCACACGTCGTCGCCATCCGCGAAAGCAGGTCACGTACGCGATCGACGATCTTCTCAGAGCCGTACTGCTTGCCGACCTGAAGCGCCTCGACCGCGAGACCGTATGCTTCGTCTTCCTGCCGCACCGATACCAGCAGGTCCGCGTACTCGACCTTCGCGAGCGCGAGTGGCTTGGGCGCGATGATCGCGGGGAGCGCGGTTGTGTAGGCGGTACGCGAGCCCGAGTAGTCACCCAGCGCAGCGAGCGCGGTGGACTGGTACCGAGCCGCCTTTATCTCCTGAACAGGGGCAACGCGGTGAACTTCCTTCACGGTGCGAGCGTGGGGCCGTTCATCTTCCTGGTCCAGGCCGAGATCCTTGCCGCCGTTGCCAGGCTCTCACAGCGCACCCTGGAGGCGGGTATGCACGAGGTGGCCGACTACCGACCCTTGGTCGCCGCAACGTGGCTCAACTACTTCAACAGGTGAACAGATGCCGATCACAAGCAAACATATCTCCCAAACGGTCAAGACCTATCTGACGGTCCGACCCGAGTACGTTGACGAACTCAAGATGGTCACGGACCTGCTCGACGCGGGCGTGGACATCACGCCTCGCAAGGAGTTCCGTGGGCACGCCACGGCTGGCGCCGTCCTCGTCAACGATGACGGTCTGGTCCTGCAGATCCGTCACAAGGGGCTCGGCCGCTGGCTCTTGCCTGGTGGTCACCTCGAATCCGGTGATGAGTCGCTGCGTGGCGCGGCGCTGCGAGAACTGAGCGAGGAGACCGGCTTCAATCTGGAGCTGGTGTCGGAGGACGGCGAAGATCCAATCCACGTCGACGTTCACCGGATCCCCGCCAACCCGGGGAAGGGCGAACCCGACCACCACCACTTCGACTTCCGGTTCCTGTTCCGCACCAGCGGCGACGTGGGTGCGTTGCAGACCGAGGAAGTGACCGGAGCCGACTGGCTCAGCGTCGATGCCCTGCAGAGCCCCCTTCGCGACCACGTGCGTGCGGCCATCGCCTAGTTAGGGCGGGACACGAAGAGAGCCCCCGCACCAACCGGGGATGTACCCGTATCGGTGCGGAGGCTCTGTCATGTCCGGCTGGCAGTCCTTCCCACCGGGCATCCACTTGTGGGGTCTAGGAAGTCCGGTCATCCAGCGTCGCTTCTGCCCGGGCTGCGAGGACTACGGTGCAAGCCACGCAGTGCAAGGCCCACGTCGAGTGGATGAAGCGAACGGACCGGTTGTCTCGTCTATTGGCGTGAATGGTCCGTTCACTTCAGGCCTCCGAGCGAGAGCAGCCCTCGGCGCACTGGTGGTGACCGCAATCCCCGCGTAGGGAATGACGCCGCAACTGGAATTGTCCACTGTGGACGTTGTTTGGCGTGGGCGAGCGCAGCCCGGCCGCAGTGGAGCCGGGTGCGCGTGGCAGGTCATGCCTCCAGCCGGTCCGAGGTGGTTGGTGAGTCGGAGGAAGCCGGAACCGTGCGGCGGGGCATCAGCAGCAGGGCGATCAGCGAGATCACCGAGCACAGCACGATGTACCAGCTGATCCCCACGCTGGTGCCGGTGGACTGCAGCAGCGCGGCGGCGATCAGCGGCGCGGGGCCGCCGGCGATGACCGAGGCGAGTTGGTAGCCGAGTCCGGCGCCGCTGTAGCGGATGTTGGTGCCGAAGCTCTCCGCGATCAGCGCCGCCTGCGGGCCGTACATGATGTCGTGCACGATCAGTGACACGACGATGGCCAGCAGCACTAGGCCCGAAGACCTGGTGTCCAGCAGGGCGAAGTACGGGAAGGCATACAAGCCGGTGCAGACGATGCCGATGCCGTAGATGAGCCGCCGGCCGAAGCGGTCCGACAGGTGCCCGAACAGCGGCACGCTGATCAGGCCGACCGCGGCGGCGACCAGCGTGGCGTTGAGCAATTCGCTGCGCGGCATCTCCAGGTGCTTCGTGCCGTAGGTCAGCACGAACGTGATGAAGAGGTAGAACGGCGCCTGCTCGGCCAGCCGCACGAAGGCGGAGGTGAGGATCTCCTTGGGGTGCTTGCGGATGGCGGCCCACACCGGCTGCTTCTCGACGGCCTGCTGCTTCTTGACCTCGGCGAAGTCGGGGCTCTCCAGCACCCGCATCCGCACCCACAGCCCGACCCCGATCAGGACCACGCTGAGCAGGAACGGCACCCGCCATCCCCAGGACTCGAACGCGTCGCCGCTCACCGCGCTGGACACACCCACCGCGGCGGTGGACAGCAGCAGGCCGAGCGGTACCCCGAGTTGCGGCATGCTCGCCATCAGACCGCGGCGGGAGGCGGATCCCCACTCCATTGCGATCAGCACCGAGCCGCCCCACTCGCCGCCGACGCCGATGCCCTGCATGATCCGCAGCACGACCAGCAGCATCGGCGCGGCCACGCCCAGCGTGGCGTACCCGGGCAGCAGGCCGATCAGCACCGTGGCGATACCCATCAGCAGCAGCGTGGTGACCAGGGTGGCCTTGCGTCCGATCCGGTCGCCGTAGTGGCCGAAGATCGCGGCACCGACCGGCCGCGCGGCGAAACCGACGAACAGGGTGCTGAAGGATTCCAGTACGCCGGCGCTCGCCGAGGAGCCCGGGAAGAAGATCTTCGGGAACACCAGCGCGGCCACGGTCCCGTAGAGGAAAAAGTCGTACCACTCGATGGTCGTGCCGACCGTGCTGGCGATCACGGCGCGGCGGCGGTGGGTCCGACGGGAATCGGTGCCGTTCGGCATGGCAGCCTCCATTGGCCAAGCCACTGAACCAACTGGTCCGAAAGCCTGCAATCCCGCACTCAGGCTGTCAAGGGGACCGAGCGCCCGTGTCCGACTCGTTGTCTTCCGCCCCACCAGTCACTCGAATGCCCGAGGACCCGCCCATGTGCCCTGATGACCATTGTGGACATTGACGACTCATTCGCGGCCATCGGCGGCGGCCAGGCGCTTGCGCAGCACGTCGAGTTGGTTGCGGAGTTCGGCGGGCAGCTTTTCCCCGATGCCGGCGAACCATTCCTCGATCATCGGGATCTCGGCACGCCATTCGTCGGTGTCGACCGCGAGTGCCGCGTCGACGTCGGCGGGATCGCCGTCGAGGCCCGCCAGGTCGAGGTCGGCCGCAGTGGGGACGAGCCCGACGGGCGTGTCGGCGGCGTCGGCGGTGCCCTCGATGCGGTCGACGATCCACTTGAGCACGCGGGAGTTCTCGCGGAACCCGGGCCACAGGAATCGTCGGTCCTCGCCGCGGCGGAACCAGTTGACGTGGAAGATCTTCGGCAGCCTGGCGGCGTTGGTGTGCTCGGCGATGTGCAGCCAGTGCCCGAAGTAGTCGCCGGCGTGGTAGCCCATGAACGGCAGCATCGCCATCGGGTCGCGGCGGACGACGCCGACCTTGCCGGTGGCCGCGGCGGTGGTCTCCGAGGACAGCGTTGCGCCCATGAAGACGCCGTGCGTCCAGTCGCGGGATTCGGTGACCAGCGGGACGGTGGTGGCCCGCCGGCCGCCGAAGAGGATCGCCGAGATCGGCACTCCCCGCGGGTCGTCCCACTCCGGCGCGACGATCGGGCACTGCTCGATCGGGGTGCAGAACCGGGAGTTCGGATGAGCGGCAGGTTCGCCGGTTCCGGGCGTCCATTCGCGGCCCTTCCAGTCGGTCAGGTGATCCGGCGGCTGCTCGGTCATGCCGTCCCACCAGACGTCGCCGCCGTCGGTGAGCGCCACGTTGGTGAAGATGGTGTTGCCCTGCTCGATGGTGCGCATGGCAACGGGATTGGTGTGGTAGCCGGTGCCCGGGGCGACGCCGAAGAACCCGAACTCGGGGTTGACGGCGTAAAGGCGCCCGTCGTCGCCGAAGCGCATCCAGGCGATGTCGTCGCCGAGCGTCTCGGCCTTCCAGCCGGGCACCGTGGGCTGCAGCATCGCCAGGTTCGTCTTGCCGCAGGCGCTGGGGAAAGCGGCGGCGATGTAGTAGACGGTGCCCTGTGGCGAGATGAGCTTGAGAATCAGCATGTGCTCGGCGAGCCAGCCCTCGTCGCGGGCCATGACCGAGGCGATCCGCAGCGAGTAGCACTTCTTGCCCAGCAGCGAGTTGCCGCCGTAGCCGGAGCCGAAGCTCCAGATCGCGCGTTCCTCGGGGAAGTGGCTGATGTACTTCGTCGTGTTGCACGGCCACGGCACGTCGGCCCGGCCGGGTTCCAGCGGCGATCCGACAGAGTGCAGGGCCTTGACAAACTCGCGCTCGCGGCCGTCGGCGCCGATGAACTTCCCCAGCGCCCCAACGCCCATCCGGGTCATCACGCGCATCGAGAGCACCACATAGGCGGAATCGGTGATCTCCACGCCCAGTTTCGGGTTGTCGTCGTCCAGGGGGCCCATGCAGAACGGGATGACGTACATGGTCCGGCCAGCCATGCTGCGCCGGTAGAGCCCGGTCATGACGGCCTTCATTTCCCCCGGGTCCATCCAGTTGTTCGTGGGCCCGGCGTCCTCCTCGCGGCGGGAGCAGATGAAGGTGCGGTCCTCGACGCGCGCGACGTCGGAGGGATCGGACGCGGCCCGGTACGAGTTCGGCTTCGCCGACAGCCGGACCAGGGTGCCCGCGGCGACGAGCTCGGTGGTCAACCGCCGCCACTCCTCGTCGGAGCCGTCGCACCACACCACCCGCTGCGGGGTGGTCAGCTCGGCGACCTCCCGAACCCACTCCAGCAGCGGCCCGTGGGTGGTCGGCGCCTGGTCCAAGCCTGGGATCGCGGTGGTGGTCATCGTGATTCTCCTCGCGGCGGTGCGTCGAACGGAAGTGAGCGGCGCGTGCATGCGGCCCTTGCGGGAGCCTCAACGCGTCGTGCACGACGACCACCGGTGCGCACCGCAGGAACGCGGGACGGCTCGGCGTTCGTCCGGTTCAGCGGCGACCTCATGTTCGATCCTCGTGCGTCGGACCCACCCTGCGGGTGGCGTCGGTGTGCTGCGCGGTCAGATCCAGGAGATTGCGCAACCGCGCGTCGTGCAACCGGACCGCACGGCCGTGCACGGTTCATGGTCCCCGCAACAGCCGCGTCGTTCACCGGCCTAAGGTCCCCTAAAGGGCGAATCCGCCATCGTGTTCGAACCCCGTCGAGCGCGGTTCGCAGGCCCAGCACACGGGCCGGTGGGCTTGAGTCACCTCGACGACTGGGCCGGAGATGCGGGTGCTTCCGCGAGCCGTGCGCGGCGTTGCCGCAGTAGCCACCAGATGGCGATGAGGCACAGCCCGTCGAGTCCGAACAGGATGATCGGGACCGAAGACGCGGACGTTCGCTCGATCCCTTTGCCGAGGAGCGGAAGGAACGCGACCCGGCGTCGACGCCGCGATCACGTACGCACCGGCGCACGGACTGGTGCCAGACGCGCTCCGCTGTGGGCTGTCGACGGGTTGCGTCGCCGCGCGTGGCTGCCTGAAGTTGGACGATGGCGTTGTTCCGTTTGATGAAGATGGGGCAGCAGTGGCGCGTGCTGGTAGCGCAGGGAGTCGGCGTAGATGTACTCGTGCCCCGCGCCGGAGCGGCGGAGAGGCGATAAGACGCGGGAATGCGGGTACGCCCGAAGCGATGGGTTGTCGAGCGCAGGGAGCACCCGATGGGCACCACAGGCAGCATCCCCGGTTACACCTACGGCGAGCCACAGGTCCAGCACTCGCCCGTCACGGCGGCCGAGCTGGACGCGCTGAAGGAAACGCTGTTGTGGACGGACGGTGACGACCAGGCGTTGCGCCTGGCCGGAGACGTTCTGGAGGATCAGGTCGGCGACGTCGTAGCCACTTGGTACGACTACGTCGCCGTGCACCCGCACCTGGTCGCGTACTTCGCCCCTGCCGGTGGCGCGCCCGACCCGGAGTACCTGGAGCGGGTCCGGGCCCGGTTCGAGCAGTGGATCCTCGACACGTGCAGGCGTCCGTACGACGATGTCTGGCTCGACTACCAGTACGAAATCGCGCTGCGCCACACGCAGGCGAAGAAGGACCAGACCGACCACGTCAACGCGGTCGATCGCGTACCGCTCCGCCACATCATCGCGTTCATCTACCCGATCACGGCGACGATCCGCCCGTTCCTGAGCGCGAAAGGACACGACCGGGACGACGTCGACCGCATGTACGAGGCCTGGTTCAAGGCGGTAACGCTACAAGTAGCCCTCTGGAGCCGCCCGTACGCACGCGAAGGCGACTGGTAGCGGCCCGGCGGTTGCAGGTTCTGCGCCACTGCGGTTTCCATTGAGCGAAAGCCTTTTGGACGTCGTGGGGAGATTTCGCAGGATTGTCGACGAGCAGTGCGTGCGCGGCGCGGTGGAGCGCCACTGCTGGCTGCGCCAGGATCGGTCCGGGATCGACGAGGCGGCCAAGTCGATGGCCCTGGACGACCACGGCCGAGCGGATCCGACCAGCGCCAGATCGGCATGGCAGCCGGCTGGGGGGATGGTCGATACACGATCCAGCGATGTGGCTCCGGAAGGCACCGGACGAAGATCGGAAAGGTACTGCTCTCGAAGATCCGGAGACCGCTGCTCATGCGCATTCTCGGCAAGATCGCATTCACCACCGTGCCCGCTGCAGCGGTCGCGTTGCTGCCCGCGGTGCCGCGGCCTGCCGAGGCCGCCCCCGTTGTCGAGGTGAGCGAAATCGATGGCGGTGACATCGCGCGGGACCTGGCCCGCGATCTCGCCCGGGACCTGGCGAGGGATTTGGCCCGCGATCTCGCGCGGGACCTGGCCAAGGACGTAGCCCGCGATCTTGCCTGGGACCTGTGCCGCGATCACCAACTGGCACACGACCTCGCCCGGCGAGTGGTCGGAAGGGTGTCGGAAGCCGTCTCGTGACCGCACCGCTGCCGTCGAACATGCTCGTGCCGCCCGGCTGCTCGCTCGCTTTGAGCGCGAAGCGGCCGTAGGCTGGCGGGTGGAATTTCGCGTTGTGTTGTTTTCTCGTTCTGGGGCCGTAGTGGCCGGTCGTACGACACACAGGCGTGTGGGTAACCTTCCCGCTGAGCGGACGAGTTTCGTTGGGCGTCGGCAAGAAATCGCCGATGTCAGGGAAATGTTGTCCCGCTCCCGGATGGTGACCTTGATCGGAGTCGGCGGTGTCGGCAAGACCCGGCTGGCGCTGCGCGCGGCAGTACAACTGGGCCGGGCCTACCGGGACGGCGCTTGGCTGGTCGAGTTGGCCGAGGTGCACGAGGACGAACTGGTCGTGCACACCATCGCCCAGGCATTGGGCATCCAGGACTGGTCCTCCCGCGGCGTGGAGGCCGTGCTCGCGGATTACGTCCGGGACAAGGACATCCTGATCGTGCTGGACAATTGCGAGCAGGTGCTGGGCGGGTGCGTAAAGGCGTGCACCGTGCTGCTCGACGTCGCCCCCGCGCTGCGCGTTCTGGCCACCAGCCGGCAGCCCCTCGACGTGTACGGCGAGCACGTGCTCGTGGTGTCCACCCTGCCGGTGCCCGACCCATCCGAGGTGGAGCGGCTCAGGGGCGCGGAGATGCCAAACTCGGTTCGCCTGTTCGTCGAGCGCGCCTCGGCTGCGGGCTTCCAGTGCGTGCGGGGCCATGAGGTCGTCATCGCGAAGTTGTGCCGGGAGCTGGACGGGATCCCCTTGGCGATCGAGCTGGCGGCTGCCCGCACGCGGTTCTTCTCGGTGGACGAGATCCTGGCCCGAATCGGGGACCGCTTCCGGTTGCTTGCCGGCGGCTGCCGCACGTCGGCGCGGCATCAAACGCTGAAAGCGACGATGGACTGGAGCTACGAGCTTTGCTCGGAAGAGGAGCGCATGCTCTGGGCACGGATGTCGGTCTTCGCGCGTGGGATGGATCTCAAGGCCGCGGAGGACGTCTGCAGCAGTGCCGATCTCACACCGGAGCGGGTTCTGGATCTGACGGCGTCGCTGGTCGACAAGTCGATCCTGATCCGCACGGAGGTGCCCGCCGGGAACGACACCGCTACCCGCACGCGCTACCAAATGCTGGCGACCGTCCGCGAGTACGGACTGAGCTTGCTGGGCGAGAGCGAGAAGCAGCAACTCCGCAAACGGCACCGGGACTGGTACCTGGGCCTGGCGGAACGATGCGCTCGCGAATGGTTCGGTCCGGATCAGCTCGAGTGGCGCGCGCGCATCACTGCCGAGCACGACAACTTGAGGGCAGCTCTGGAGTTCTGCGCAACGCAGCCCGGGCAGGTGCAGGCGGGGCTGCGCCTGGCGGGAGCGCTGTGGTTCTACTGGACGGCTTGCGGGTTCATCGCGGAGGGGCGGAAGTGGCTCGACCGCCTGCTGGCGCTGGATTCGCGGCCCACCGAAGCCCGGGCGACGGATCTGTGGGTCTGCAGCTGGCTGGCCTCCCACCAGGGCGACCTGGAGTGGGGGCGGGCTACGGCTGAACGGTGCAGTGCCCTTGCCGAAGAACTGCGGGATCAGGGCCTGGCCGCCTTCGGCATGCACTTGAGGGGCGTCGCCGCGATGGCCGAGGGGGAACTGGCGGAGGCGCGCGAGCTGTGCCTGCAGGCGTGGTCGCGGCACCGCGCGCACGACACGATGACCAGCCCAATGGTGATGTCGTTGTTCCAAGCGGGGTTGGTGGCGTGCTTGCAGGACGAGCCGGACCAGGCGACGGCGGATGTCGCGGAAGTCCTGCGGATCACGGCCGAGGTCGGCGAATCGTGGACCCGGTCGTGGGCGCTCGTGGTTCGAGGCCTCGCGTGCTGGATGCGGGGCGATCCCAACGCCGCGGTCGCGGATCTGCGCGAGAGCATCGGCTTCAAATCACGCCTCAACGATCTCTTCGGCCTCGGAGTTGCGGTCGAGGTCCTGGCGTGGTCGTACGTTTCCCTGGGCGAACACGCCCAGGCCGCGAGGCTGTTCGGCGTCCTGGAACGCATCTGGCCGCTCGTCGGGATTCCGCTGCTGGGTTCGCAGCAGCTGCTCGACTACCGGAAGAAGGCTGAAGGTGAGGCCCGCGCGGCGCTGGGGGAGAGCGCGTTCGGCGAGATCTTCGCGGAAACCGCGAAGCTGCCGCTGGAGCAGGGACTCGCGATGGCCATGCGGGGCAAGACCCGATCGGCTCCCGTGGCGCCCCCGGAAGCCCGCGGGCAACGTCCGGGCTGGCCGCTGACGCGCCGGGAGCTCCAAGTCGCCGAAGCCGTCGCCGAGGGGATGTCGAACAAGGAGATAGCGGCGCAACTGGTGATCAGCCAACGCACCGCGGAGACGCACGTCGAGCACATCCTCACCAAGCTCGACTTCGGCTCGCGCACCCAGATCGCGACCTGGTTGGCGGCACAACGAAACTCCGAGAGCACGACCTAGCGGCCGACGCGCGGTCAGGCGGACGGTCAGGCGGACGCCAGTCCGATTCCGGTGGGCGCGTTCTCCTCGCCGCGCATCTGGCGCAACACGGTCTCGTTGTCGAAGTAGATGCGCTCCGCGAGCAGCTTCTCCGGGGCGTCCGCGCGGAAGAGGTAGAACGCGGCCAGCTCGAACAGGACCGGCCGCCCCGCTGGGGGGATGCCGCAGTAGTCACCTTGGTGCGTCCCGCTGATCGTCACCTCGCGGACCGAGGAGCCGGGCGTGTCGTACTCGGCGTTCACGGTGACCCGGAAATCCGGAACGGCTGTTTCCAGCACCTGGTAGAAGTCCTGAACGCCCTGGAACCCTTCGTACCGCGTGCTCAGCGGCACGACGTCGTAGAAGGCGTGTTCGTCCTGGACGAATGTGCCGTACACGCGCAGCCAGTCGTGGGAGTTCTCCGCATCGACGTGCTCGGCGATCGTGCGGCGCTGCAATAATTCGATCCGCTGTCCATCGCTAATTGCCATGTCGGCCCCCCGGGTTGCTCAGCCACGGCTCGACCTCTGCCGCCGAGGCTACCTGCCGGGCATCCGTTTCCGCAGGTGAACGGCCACGCTACGGTGGGCTGCGCTCGGCACCGCGAGGCGCGCCCGGTGCAGAGGAGAAAGTCCCGAGATGGAAATAGGTAGTCGCTACGTAGTACTCCCGTAGTTGCCGGGGCCTTGCCGGGCGAAGCTGGTGCAGTACTGACCGACCCGCAACCCAGGAACCACCCCGATGTACGCAACCCGAACCAGCGCCGCGACGCCCACCGGGGCTCCCGCGATCCTCGCGTTCCGACCACGCGAGCCACGCTCCTCCACCCATCAACCCCAACGGCCACACGTGTACCGCAACCTGTTCATGGGCACTTGGATCTGCGACCAGGAGGGCACCCGAGCCAACCCTGGTCCGGACAGGGCCCGGACGGTGCACCGTACGCACCACGATGCGCTTCGCGCCGCGATCGGCGCGGACGTCCCGCAACATCGACTGAGTGCGTGACCCCGAAGACGGCCGCACGCAGACCCCGACACCAGGTAGCCCGACCATGTTCTTGAACCAGTGCACCGAAGAAGACCTCGACAACCGCGCCCGACGCGCCGAGCACCACATGAACCTCGCCCTCGAAGCACGGCGGGGGAACCTAGCCCAGCGCTACCGCTTCGAACGGCCCCCGCCGAGACCGGAAACCCGACTGGCAGTCCTGAGACCAGGGCGCGAATAGGGGCCGTTGCATCTCGAACAGCCCCTGCTTCCGCGCCGTGCTGGTCGGTCGAAGCCCAGGCTTCGACGAGCGGTCGTGCAGAACGGACCTTGGCCCCTGTGAGGGCGTGGCAGTCCGCTGGATGGTTATGGCGTTCGCGCCCCGGCGGAAACGGCGTTGCCGTCCGCGCCCGAGGATCGAGGACCAACCATGACAAGCTCAACGACCGCCCGGACGAAAGCGTCGACACCGGCGTCGAAGAGTGCCAGCGAAACCGGTGCTGCCCCGCCCGGTGCCACACGTCGTGCAGGTGAAGGCCCGCTCGCCGTCGAGAGGCACGTCGTACGGGTGGCGGTACCGGGAATGGGGACGATCCCGCTCCCCCCGCTGAACGAGCTCGCCTACCTGACCGGGGTAGTCGTCCTGGCCAGTACGGGGCTGATGTCGTGGCCGGTGGCGTTGACCATCGGAACGGGCCATCTGCTGGCGCACAACCGGCACATGCAGCTGCTGCGGGCCTTCGGCGAGGCCTTGGAGGAGGCTTAACCGCATCCTCAGCCGTCCGCAGGCGCTGTGCTTCGGTGGGGGCCATCGAGCATCGCCGGGCGGCCAGCGGCAGCCCGGTCGCGTTGATGTCGGTGGGTGGCGTAACGGTTGATCAGCGGGTGATCGACGGTGCGAGCCCGGCGGTTTCGTGCTTGCCACACCGGCGGCCGTGCATGCCTTGGCCCAGCCGTCCGCCCCCCGTTGTTTACGGCTGAACCCCCGACCGAGTCTGGGCCACTTCGGCGGCGCTACTGGCGGGGGTTGGCGTGGTCATCGGCGGGCAGGCTCGGGCCAGCTCCCGCCGCATCCCTGACCGGTCAAATCCAGGTGTTCAGACCTGATCGCGGTACCGGTGAACCAACTGGCGTGTATCGCACCCGATGCGATTCAGGCCGCAGCGCGGATGTGACCGTGGTGCGGAAATCGGGCCCGCACCACGGTCGGTCGTCACCGCGGTAGGTCGTCGCCCTTGTAGGTGGACCGCCTTGAAGGCCACCTTCAGCGGGGACCAGCCGTTCTCGGTGGTGTAGGGGCCGCCGTCCGCCCCGTGGTGCCAGTAGCGGAGGCAGTAACCGCCCGCACCGGTCAGCCGCCGGAGGTTGCCGTGGCTGACGTTCGGGTCCGAGCAGTCCGCAACCCCGTTGTCGTTCAGATCTTCGTCGTAACCGTACTTCTGGTGCGCGAAGTAGCCCTTGTCGATGCCGGAGTAGTACGACACGGTTTCGTCTTCCAGCGAGCTGACTAGGCTCCAGTCGATCCCGGCGGCCCACGGATCGTCCAAGCCGCGGTCGTTGCGGCCGGGCGCGGACTCGTGCAGCTTGTCGATGAAACCCGACCCGCCTTCGTCCGCCGGGGTCATCTGGTTCCACTGCCGGGTGCACTTGTCGTCGGGATCCGCATCGGGATTGCGGCACCCGTTGATCAGCCCCTGGTGCGGGGTACCGAGCGTGACGATGTCGTCCACCGCCACTCTGGGTGGGAAGCCGCTCCAGCCCTCGCGGGTGCCGAGCACTGCGACGCGGGTGATCAGGCCGCCCATCGAGTGCGCGACGATGTCGACCTCTTCGCCCTTGCTGGTGTACTCCTTGTAGATGTAGTTGGCGAAGTCCTTGGCGATTTCCTGGATGGGCCGCTCGCGGTCGGCCTGACCGTCGCCAATCACGTCATCGCAGAATGCCCGGTCGCCCTCGTAGTAGCCGATCGTCCGCATCGAGGAACGATCCCGGCCGCCCGCTTCCTGGTAGTACTTGAGGGCTTCGTCCCAGGTCGACCCGTTGCAGTTGGTGGGGGGATCCGGGTTGTAGCCGTGCACCAGCAGCATCGTCTTCTGCTCCGCGGCCGGCTCGATCTCACGACCGTCCAGTTCGGACGCCTGCACCGTCGCCGGTGCGCTGAGGGCGAGCCCCGCGGCAGCGATCGTGGCGACCGCCCCGCGCCATCGTCGGTTGATCATCAAGAAAACTCCCGTCGGTCGGGTTTCGACGCGGGCCCCCTTGCAGCACCCCGCCTCCGGCCGACATCGCGAGCCGCTCGCACCGCGCAGCGCCAGAAGGCTGGTCGCCCTCGGCATCGACACCCCCGGCCAGCGGACGCCTGATGTCGGTCCCGCCGACACTAGGCAAACCGCCTCGACATTCGTGGGAGAACGCGACGGGTTCGTTCCTCTGGAGCAGCCGGTTGGTCCGCTCGGCGGACATGACGCTGGAGGAGTGGGAAGCCATTTCAGGCGCCGTGATCCGTCAGCCATGCGGCTTCTCGCGTGTGGCACAAGAGCTACTCGCTAGATGCCGGCGGCGGAAGCGGCGAGGCACTCCCGTTACGAGGTGACGAAACCGCTTGGCAGCGACGGCCTGTTTCATGGAGCCGCGAAGCGAAAAAGTAGACCCAGATCGGTGGGATGCCGGTTGTGCGGGGAACGCTGGGCTCGTTCGGTGAGAGCCGAATTCGCCTGGCGCGGGCTGACCAAGTACGGGCTGTTTAGCCGCGACGAAGTAGGCCTCGCGGCTGTTCTCGTCGAGGGCATCCGACAGGCGGTCTGCCCGCCCGCGCCATTGGCGGATCGCAGGCGGGCAGATCACCCGGTTTTCAGCGTTGCTTGGCGCGACGCTTCCGGCTTACGAACACGAATGCCGCGCCCGCACCGAGGAGCACTACGCCGAGGAAGATCAACTCTGGCAGGCCGGAAATACCGGTGTCGGCCAGCGAGTCCGTCGGCGTGTTGGATGGGGGTGGTGTGGGAGGCATCGGGGTCGTCGGAGGCGTAGAGGCAGGCGGCGTGGACGGTGGCGGTGTGGACGTCGGCGGCGGGGACGTCGGCGGTGCCTGTGGGATGTACACGCCGGCGTCGATCGTGTGATCGACTCCTCCTGGGTTGGCGGGCGCCGTGACAGGTGCGTATCCGTTGCACAGCTGCCCGGTGGTCGGCGGGATCACGTTGGAGTCATGTGCCCGGTCTCGGTTGCCGGCGGCTGGTCTGGCACCTCGCTGGTGTTCGCGGTACACACGTCGAACTGCACGGTGTACTTCGCACCCGGTGTGAGCTCGTAGGCGGCGCCGACCCCACCGAAGTAGTACTCGCCGGCGGCGTCGGTCTTGGTCGTGGCGACTTGCTTGCCGCTGGCGTCCAACAGGTTGATCGTCGCACCCGGCAGCGGCACGTCGAACCACACCACGTTGCCGATCTGGACCGGCGCATTCGCCGCCGCATAGGCGATATCGCCGAGCCCGCCACCCTTACCGAATCCATTCTGGCCCGAAGCGACGAACTGGTACCCGTTGGCGGGCGGGTTGTTACCGGGCCCCTTACCGGTCTCGACGTTGTAGTAACCGGTCCCGTCAGTGCTGTAGTTGCCGGCCGGGTCCATCTCCGTGCTGATGACCCATTGCTGCTGCGGAATGTAGGCAACCGCCCCTTGTGCGGCTTCCTGGTGCGCCCCGGGGGTCTGGCTCGGGGCACCCTTGACCGGAACGTAGTCGCCCGGGAAGTATTCGACGACGCCGCTGTTCTGGCCGCCGCCGGTGGCAAGGTCCGCGTGGTTGGGGCAGTTTCCGGTGCCTTCCCACAAGTATCCACCGGTGGGCTTGGCGCAGGCCATGTTGATGTCACCACCGGACATGCCGGTTTCCGGGGTGGTGTTGCCCGGCCGGGGGTCGATCCCACCCGAACTGATCACGTCCATGAACCGGTCGCGGAAACCCAGGATCATCGAGCCGTCACGTGTGAAGGCGAGGCTGGCCAACTCAGGCTGCGGATTGATGGAGACGTTGTCCAAGCGCAATTCGTCCCAGGTCGACAGGTTGGTGTTCCACGGGTTCCAGTGGTTGTTCTGGGCCTTGCCAGGCCTACCGTGGTAGACGTAACCGCGCTCACCAGTAAGCGGCTGGGTCAGCACCGTGGTGAATTGCCTGCCGTCGTAGGCGTAGACAACAGCATTCAGGTCTGTGCGCTTCTGCGTGCTCTCCGCATTACACACGCCACCGACGTAGAGCGTGTTGTTGTGCGTTTCAAGCCCGAACGGCCGCCAGTCGGTGGGCGCCGCGCAACCCGGGTCCGGAATCGGCACCACCGCTTTGGGTTCTGATGCGGTGGCCCCGGTCGCATTGAAGCTCACCAAGGTCCGGGTCAGCAGGTTCACCGCGTACAGGGTCGAGCCGTCCTCCGACAGGGCCAGGCTACCGATGCTCTCTTTACCCGGCGCGTTGGTGAACCCAGCGTCCTTGTTCATGTCGGCCGTGTTGTGCGGCGTCACCACGGCGCCCGGCACCTTCGCGAACAGGGTTGGCACGCCGCCACCGTCGGCCGGCACGGTGTAGATGGCGTCACCGCCATCCGGCCCGTACAGGGCGTACCGCCGGGCTCTGGAACAGTCGGTTCCGGTACTTGTCGTAGGCCAGCCCGAAAGTCGTGCCCACCTGGGATTGCGTGGTGAGTGTGGTCGGACACGCTACCTCGCTGGGACACGTACCCCGGCGGTTCGCCCCGAACGCCACCAATGACCGGGTGTCTGTCCCACCAGCGGCATTCTGGATCGGCACGAAATACCGGGAAGAAGCCGGCGCCGCCCGCAAATAATTGCTGTAGGGAGCCGGAACAGTGACATCGACGCGGTACTGGCCGCCGGTCAGCACGGTCGACGGCGACACCACGAACTTTCCGGTGGCATCCGTGATGCCGGTGACGTGATGGCCAGCCGGGTCGGTAACGTCAACCTTCATACCCTGCTGCGGCACGTCCATTGTCGTGTTGATCACGCCTGTGCCGAAGAAATCTCGCAGCACCTGAACCGTCAGTGTGCCGTCAATTGCCGAAGCGGCAGCCGCCCAAGCCGTCCCCATAATCGGGCCTGTGGCGCTGCCTACCAGTAACAGAACGCTCAAGCCCAACCGCACCAGCCGCTTCGATCCTCTACTGGCTCGGGTCATAGCTCGCTGCCCCCTTGTCATGATGAACAAGCCCTCTTCAGGCTGAACAGCCGCTTCGTAGCTCAGGTGACACGCCAACCCCGAAAGATCATCCCGAACCGCTACATATAACCAGAACGCCTTGCGGCTGCCAAGATCCCTGATTTAGGGGCACATCGCCGGACCTGTTAGCGTCGCGCCGCGTGCGGAGCATGAGAGTCCGGCAAGGTTTCCTGCGGTGCGGTGCTGGCCTGCGTCGATGGCTGCGGCCACGCTGGGTGGCGGCGGTTATTGGCATTGCGGGTGCGGCGGTGGTCGCGTTTCTGGTCATTGGTAACGGTTCAGGTCCTACCGGTCCACGTGTTGTGTCCTCGGATGAGGCGAACCGGTTGGCGGTTACGCGGTTTCGCAATTACCAGGCGGGGGGTCGCGCGGTGACGATCACTGTGCCGAGTGCCGCTGGTGGGTTGGTCGTCACAGGGTCCATCGATTACCGCGCCCGACTCGGTTATGGCGTGGTGCACGGCACCGGGCGCGATACGTCCAGCGGCGGGTTGATCGAGTGGACGGGTGCCACGGTGTTTGTCCACCCGATGGCAAACATCCCGGCGGCAGCACCGGCATCGCCGCCCGGGTCGGGTTGGTATAGCCGTTCGCTGCAAACGACCGGTAGTGCGCTGGACACGTCGTTGGCCATTGCGCTCAGTCTCGGCAGTGACCGGCCTGACAACGCCGCGCTACTGCCGCAGAACGGTGCTACCTGGACTGGGCAGGATCGGTTGGACGGCCATCAGGTGGACGTCATGACCGGGCCGGACGCTGGTGCCAAGCCTGGTACGGCGGGCAGCGTGCGCTACTGGATCGGCTCGGATGGGACCATGTATCGGGTTCAGGTCGATGTGGCGTCCGAGCCGCAGCCGGTGGTCATCGATTTCGGCACCGGGGAATATGTTCCGGTTCGGCCGGTACCCGGCGTCAGCCCGCCGCCGTAGCCCGCTGCTCAGGATGTGTGCACCAGTGCACTGCCGGCGAGCAGTGATGGTGACGGCAGAGGGATGGTTGCGGTGTCCGGTAGCGCCGGTACGGCCGGTACGGTCGTGGCGCCGGTGGTGGTGGCGTTCGGGAACTGTGGTTGCGCGTCGGGCACAGCCACATCGGTGAACGGGATACCGCCGGGTGCCTTCGGCATCGCCCACGTGCCGGACGGCGTGGGCGACTGGGCAGGAACCGGGCAGGACGCGGTCGTTGTGAGCTGAGCGGGCACTGTCGTGCGCAGATCATTGGCGTGCAGGCAGTTACCCCGTCCCTGCGTGGCGGTGGTAAACGTCCAGCCGACGTCAATGCCGTTGGCGGCGAAAGTGTTTTCCGTGATCTGGTTTCCGTCCGGTGGTAGGTCGGCGGTTGCGGTAAGAACCATCCCGGCGTTGATATTGCCGGCGATTCGGTTTCGGCTGAACTGATTCTCGCTGCCGCCGTCGATGCCGATGCCGATGCCCCACCCACCGTCGGCCTGCTCGGGGGTCGATGTCTGCTGGTTGCCCGCGACCAGGTTGCCGGCGACGACGGAACCCCGCTGCGGGAGCAGCTTCTCCTGATGGTCGGAGTTGATGGTGAGTCCCACCCGGTTGCCGACAAAACGGTTACCGACCACGTACATCTCGCCGCTGGCGTTGGTGCTTTCGTAACCGACCGCGTTGAGTTCGGCAATGTTGTACCGCACCACGATATTGCACGGCTTACACTGCCCGACATAGATCCCCGAGTCAGCCGCACCTGACGTGTACGAGTGCTCAATGACACCGTCCTGCGCGGAGAACACGTAGATGCCGTACAGCCCGTTGCGGGTCGCGGTCACATGGGAAACCAGGAACGATTTCAGGAAAGTGACGGGCTCGTTGCCGGTGTCGTAGCCGCCGCTTGTCCCCGGTAATCCGGCAACCGCTTTCGCCGAACCGGTGACCAGTACCCCGTTCTGCGTGTTGTTCTCCACGGTCAGGTTCTCCACGGCCACCCCGGGTGCGGCGACGACGATGCCGTTCGGCTGCTGCAACCGCCCGTCGATAATGACCTTGTCCCGGAACTCGCCACGAAGAGTAATTTGAGCCGTGGCGATCTTCACGGACTCATGGTATCGGCCCGGCGCGACCAACACGAGGTCACCGGGCTGAGCGAGAGACACCGCAGCCGAGATCGTCGGGGCGTCAGCCGGCACTCGGATCGTCACGTGCGCACCGGCCGGTCGTCGGCCCTGGCCCGATCCGTCATCGCCGGCGCCGCAGCCGGCCAAAAGGAGTATCAGTGTACCCAGCACCGCGACTGTCACGCGAAGACCGAAACGAGGCATGATCGCAGTTTGGCATGGACGCCGGATTCGCCTGTGGGAGGGCGGATATGGCACTCTCCTTACCGTGAGCCGAGCCGATTATCGCCCGTCACGCCGCGCGTTCCTCGGTGTCACCGGTACCGTGATGACCGCCGGCCTCGCCGCCGGGTGCGAATCGGGCTCCCCTCAGCCGGGCCAACTTGATGCCCCCGCGTCAACCACGCCGGTGTCACCGACGGGCCAGTATCAGGCGGGCATCACGCTCCCGCAGCCAGCCCAGCCCAATCTGCTGGTTGTGGTGGCCGACCTCGGCGAATCCGTGGCTGTCGGCCCATTATTGGCCGACCTCGGCCAGGCCATCCGCACGCTCACCGCGGGTACGGATGCACGACTGCTGGGCCTACCGCCGGGCGATCTCACCGTGACGATCGGAGTAGGCCCCCGACTGGTGCGCATGGTCGATCCTTCCCTGCCCGGCGCCGTGGATCTCCCACAGTTCTCCCGCGAGCAGATCGCCCCGCAGGCACGCGGCGGTGACCTGTTGATACAGATCTGCGCCAGCGACGCCTTGGTATTACCGATCCTCGCCGCCGCGCTCTTGGACCAGGCTGGTGACCGGATACACGAACGCTGGCGGCAGTCCGGGCGTCGCGGTTCGAACATTCCCGTAGATCAGGGCCTTACCGCGCCACGAAACCTGTTCGGTTTCATCGACGGCATCGTGGGTCCGCACACCACCGCCCAAGAACAACGAGACCTGTGGCTGGCCGGGCCGGCTCCAGTCGCCGGCGGCACCATTGCCGTACTGCGACGCATGGAACTCGATCTGCCACGGTTCGCCACGCTGTCCGTTGCCGACCAGGAAGCGGTCTTCGGTCGGTACCGAGCCACCGGCGTGCCTCTCTCCGGTGGCACCATCACCTCGGACCCGGACCTCGGCGCCAAAACGCCGGACGGACGCTACCTAATCCCGGCGGACGCCCACGTCCGCAGAGCGCACTCCAACGTCGTTGGCGTCGGCCTCATGCTCCGTCGTTCCTACAGCACCGATGAACCCGCCCCCGGCCTGCTTTTCATCAGCTTCCAGAACGACATACGAACATTCACCAACACCCTGACCCGGATGGATAATTCCGACGCACTGCTGGAATTTACCACCACTACCGCCAGCGCGACCTTCCTGATCCTCCCCGGTTTCGACGAGCAACACCCGCTTGGCGCCACGCTGTTCCACTGAACTGGTCGACCACAGTGGACCGTTGTGAATCAGGATCCATAGTGGACGTCAGAGCCCACCAAGCTCGTAAGCCTGCATCAGCGTGTCCTCGTGGCTGGACGCCTCTAGCTTGCGGTAGACGCTTTTCACCTGCGTGCACACGGTGTGGACGATATGACGAGTGTGCGCGTGACCTCCGCGATGGTTCTGCCGGAGTTCAGTTCGGTGGGTACCGCATGCTCGCGGTTGGTCAGCTCGACCAGGTGGACGCGTTCCGGGAACATCGGCCGGGCCAGCTCCAGGAGCCGCGCTGCCTTATCGGTCTGATGTTGCTCCACAAGGTGGTCGCCGCGCCGCGTACGAGTGACAAAGATGAGACCCCGCCAGTCAATTGAGCTGACCAGCCGTGTGCACACTCCCGATGAAGTGCTCTCGCTCGCCGCCGCCATCCCGCTCGACGCCCCGACCCGCCGCCATCGAGTCCTCGGCGGCGCGATCAACGAATACCTGCCTGAAGCAAACCACAAAACACCAGCCCACAGGCAGAGTCGTGAAAATTGGCCCGGTACAAGGCGCAGCCTGCTAGAGGGGTCACACTCGACGACCCGTCTTCGGTCGGGAGAATGCGGGCCATGCGACGAACCATGCTTGCCCTCGGGATCACCGCCGCCCTCACAACGGCCTGCTCGCAGACAAGCCAGTCCGCGCCCACCGGCACGCCGCCCACCAGCACTACGCCGACAAGCACGGCCACACCGGTCCAACTCCCGCCCGATCCGCAACCCACCGGCGCCGGGCCGTGCCCCTACCTGACCAATACCTTCGTGGCCGACGCGAACGGGCAGCGCGTGTCGAAGGTCCAGATCTCGGCGGACAAGCCACACCCGGCGTGCTTCTTCTATGCGCTCACCGGGGAGCTCCAACTCGCCGTTCGGGTGTATTCCGGCGACCCGGCCGTGGCGAAGGCACTCGTCGACAAGGCGGCGCCGGTGGACACGAGCAACCCCGCGACCGAGCAGGCAGGCTGGCAGGGCGGCTACCAGTCGACGGAAAGCGGCGCGGTATATGCCGTGGTCAAAGGCGGCGCGGCGATCATCGTGACGACCAACCAGAAGCTGACCGTGAAGGCGAGAACCGTTGCCAAGCAAGCGATTGCCGCTCTCGCACTCTAGATGATTGATTCCGTGAAGATCATGTGAAGTGGGGCCGGGATGTGGACATGGGAGGAGGGCGTCCAAGATCAATGTGTGAGCAATGACCTAGACACCCTCCTGACAGCACTGTACGTGCTGGTCGACGACCATGTGGCGCCAGCCCGTACCGGCCGTGGTCGCCGACCCGAACTGACCGACAGCGAACTCGTGTGCCTGGCGGTGGCCCAGGTACTGCTGGGTTACCACAGCGAACGCCGCTGGATTCGGCATATCCACAGCACTCCGCAGTGGCGGGCGATGTTCCGCTTCCTGCCGAAACAGTCCGGCTATCACAAACGGCTCAAATCTGCGGAACCGTTGCTGTGCAAAACCATTCTCATACTGGCCTCGTGCTGCCCGTCCTGGTTCGACGATCTGTGGATCACCGATGCCACCCCCGTGCCCTGCGGCATGTCCCGGGAAACCGTCAAACGGTCCGATCTGGCCGGGCACGCCGGCTACGGCTACTGCGCCTCCCACTCCCGGTTCTACTGGGGCCTCAAGCTCTACCTCGTCTGCACCGGCGACGGCATGCCGATCATGTGGTGCCTGGCCCACCCCAAAATCGGCGAACGCCAGGTCCTCGCCGCGCTGCTCGACCACAACCACCCACTCATCCGAGACGGCCAAGTCCTCTTGGCAGACAAGGGATTCTCCGGCAAATCCTTCAAGGAACTCACCGAGGAAAAGGCTGTGCGTCTGCTGCGCCCGGACCGCAAGGACGAGACCTATCGCAACGGCAACCTCGGTGGCGTACGCCAGTGGATCGAGTCAGTCAACCAGACCCTCAAAGGCCAACTCGGCCTCGAACATCACGGAGGCCGCACCCCAGCCGGCGTATTCACCCGCGTCGCCCAACGCCTGCTCGACATGGCAGCCGGCATCTGGCACATCGCGTGTCCTGACGGACCATCATCGCCAGCCCTGCAAGGGGTTTTCCCGAATCACATGTCAGGCATCCCCGGCTGATTGGGGAAATCCCGACACACTCGGGTGGCCATCGGTCAGGCTGCAACGAGCGAGGCACTGACCCCAGGGCGTGTGCAAGGTTGACCTATCCGGTTTAGGTAGTTTCGGGCGGGAAGGTGGGTGGCAGGTTGCCCAGGTGGGTGGCAGGTTGGCCAGGTGGTGGACCGTTTCGATACCGGCGGCTGTGCCGTTCGGTCGGCGCCAGCGCCATATCCGGTTCGCAAGTTTCCGTCCAGAACAAAGACCTTCCAGGCTGCGGGTCCTGGCACGTCCGTACCCGCCCACGATTTCCATTGAAATTGCGGAGGTTGTCCACAGGCATCGGCGTGTCGGGATGCGACACGCCGACGGTCCGCAAGTTCCATTGAAATCGAAGGTTCGATTTCAATGGAACTTGCGGCTTCTCTCCGCCGAGGCGGACTCGATGAACGTCTTCGCACCGGGAGTCACACGACCCCGCAAGGACTCGACTGTGAGGGTGGGCCGGTCAAGCACAACCCGAACCAGGGAAGCCAAGAACACAAGAGCGCGGCTCCTGGACAGACCGTCACGGCTTGAACAACCCGATTGATCTCCCACCGGAAACCGCGCCCTCGTCTCGCGTCCCACCTGGACAAAACCCGCCGCAACCCTCAGATCAACCTTGCACACGCCCTGGCTGACACCCCAAGGAAATCTACTCGACTCCAGCAGGCGCCCGGCCGTCGTGGCCGACCAGGAGAAGGTGGTTGATGAAGAGGTGGCGGACAAGGACAGCGTGTCGGGTGCCGTGATCAAGACCGGGTTCACGGCAGTCATGGGCGTCACCGACCCGCGCGCGGTGGCGAAGAGCAGCCGGAAGAGCATCAAGAAGGTGCATGAGAAGCCGCGCCTGAACGGGAAAAGAACGTCTCGGATGCGTCGGCCCGGCAGCGGGCACCTTGGCTGGCGACTCCGCGTACACCCCCTGCACCCGACACGCTAACGTAAGCGAGTTTCAGAAAGGAGCACGCGTGACGATTCTGGAAGCGCAGAAGTCATCGGGGGGACTCGGCGTGAAGATCGTGCGAAGCTTCGGCGAGTTGCTGATCACCGCTGGGCTGATCGTCCTGCTGTTCATCGTTTATGAGCTGTACGTGACCGACCTCTTCTCGGCGAAGAAACAGGCCGGCGCGACGACGACGCTCAACGGGGACTGGGCACAGGGCCGACAGCCGCATCCCGAACTGATCGACGGCAAAGCGTTCGCCAAGCTGTACATCCCGAGCTTCGGCGCCGACTACCGCTTCACCATCCAGGAAGGCACCGGAGCGGCGGCACTGGAGGTCGGGCCGGGGCACTACAAGGGCACCGCGCTGCCCGGCGAACCAGGCAACTTCGCGGTCGCCGGGCACCGGGTCGGCAAGGGTGCGCCCTTCAACGACCTGGACCTGCTGGGCTCCTGCGACGCGATCCTGGTGGAGACGCAGACCGACTTCTTCGTCTACCGCGTACTGCCGCACTCCGACGAGATCGCGAACTGGTCGACCGGGAAGGGCGCGCAACCGCAGTGCGCGCATGTCGGCACGCTGCGGACGAAGGGGGCCGACGGCGGCCCATACGGCGAGACCTATGGCCGCGAGATCGTCAGCCCGAAGGAGGGCGATGTCGTGGCACCGGTGCCACACAAACCGCCCGACATCCTGCCGCCCCCACAGCAGGCCGCACTGCTCACGCTGACCACGTGCCACCCGCAGTTCTCCAACCGGCAACGGCTGATCCTGCACGCGGTGCTGACCAATCAGTTCCCGAAGACGGCCGATGCCACGTATGCCCAGTTGTTGCAGGCGATCGGGGAGGCATAGATGTACGGCTGGATCTGGCGTCACCTCCCCGGGCCGCTGGGCGCGAAGTTGGTGCTCGCGCTGCTACTGGCCCTGGGCGTGATCGCGCTGCTGCTGTTCGTGGTCTTTCCTTGGCTGGAACCGATGCTCCCGTTCAACCAGGTCTCGGTCCCGAACTAACTTCCCGTCCCGATCCCTGATCATGTACCTGGCCCGGCCGCTAACGTCTTCGAGGTTCATGACCAAGTTCTTGGCGGCCTGCACCACCCATGAGGCGGACGGGTGTGGGGTCGCGCCGAGGATGCGAATGCGGCGGCGTGAGTGCTCAATCATCGCCAGTAAGCCCACGCCTTGTCCGGCTTCTCGACCACCCAGGCGGTCCGGGTCATCGACTCCACCCCACCCGCGATGACCAGGTCGACCTCGCCCGAGGCGATGAGCCGACGGGCGGTAGCGACCGCCGTAAGGCCAGAGGCGCACAGAAGGTTGACTGTGCGGGGCGATGCCGGCGCGCCTGACGGCCTCACGGAGAACGAGCGACAGGTACCGCACACGCCGCCCTCGCACGAATGCGAGGTCGAGCGCGCGGTCTGAGCACGACGAGGCCCCGGAATCGATCGATGTCAGGGCCTCGTCAAATCGTCAGTGGCCGGTGAAGACCGGCTTCTGCTTGTTCAGGAAAGAGCGGACGGCGTCTTGATGGTCCTGGGTCAGACAGAGCGCGGCCTGGGCCCGCGCCTCGGCCGACAGTGCTTGGTCGAACGTCAGGGTCGAGACCTCCTCCAGGGCAAGCTTGGACGCCGCGTACGCCGCCGTTGGTCCGGCGGCGAGCCGAGCGGCGAGCCGGTGCGCGGTCTCGTCGACCTCGCCGTCCGGCACGATCGTCGCGGCGATGCCCCAGCTGACCGCGTCCTGGGCGGAGAAGGGCTTGGCCAGCAGCACGAGCTCCTTGGCCCTGGCCAGACCGACGGACCTGACGAGCGTGGCTGACAGCCCTGTGTCGCAGGTGAGGCCGATGGCGCTGAAGGCCGTGCCCAGCGACGCGTCCTCGGAGAAGACGCGGAGGTCGCAGGCCAGCGCTAGGCCCAGCCCGGCGCCGACGCACGCACCGCAAACGGCAGCGATCACGGGCTTCGGCATCGATACGATCTGCTGGACGATCGGGTTGTAGTCTCGGGCCACGGTGTCACACGCTGCGCCGGCGTCGGCCTCCAGCGCCGCGGCGTGCTCGCCCAAGTCCTGGCCCGCGCAGAACGCGGGCCCCACGCCGGTGAGCACCACCGCGCGGACGGAGGGGGCATCACCGACCGCCTCCAGCGCCAGGCGCAGGGCGCCCTTCGTGGCATGGTCGAGGGCGTTGCGCTGTTTCGGGCGGTCGAGGATGACGGTGGCCACCGCACCCGCCCACTCGATGCGGACTGGCGACGCACTCACCGCTGCGCACCGCTCTTGTGGTCGTAGTGGTCCCTGATCGCGGCGGAATCCGCCCCCAGGAGCACCGCCGGCCCGGCGGGCGCCGGCGGTGTACGACCGAAGGTCACCGGCATTCCGGGCTGTCGGAGCAGTCCGAGCACCGGGTGGTCGACGGACTCGAAGACACCGCTGGCGATCGATTGCGGCGTCTTGACGACCTCATCGATGCTCATGACGGGTGCGGCCGGGATGTCCAACGAGTCGAGGATGTGCAACCAGTCCTCGGTCGTGCGGGTGGGAAGCACCTCGGCCACAAGGGCATAGAGCTCGTCGATGTTCTCGGTCCGACCGCCGATCGTCAGCAGCCGATCATCGGCCAGCAGGTCAGGTCGCTCGATCAGGGTGAAGAAGCTCGCCCACTGGCGGTCGGTGTAGACCATAACTGCGATGTAGCCGTCTGCCGTCTGGTACGGCCGCCGGTGCGGTGATTCCATGCGCGCGTACCCCTTCGGCCCCAACGGGGGATCGAACACGGTGCCGCCCTGCTGGTCCATTGCAGTGAACGCGACCATCGTCTCGTACATCGGCACCGACACCTCTTGCCCGAGACCAGAGCTGGCTCGTTCGTAAAGGGCCGTCAGGACGCCGATGACCGCAAAGACACCCACTGTCTTGTCGGCGATCGGGCTCTTGACGTACATCGGAGGAGCACCGGTCGTGCCACCCTGCATCGCGGCGATCCCTGCTGCGGCTTGGATCGTGTCGTCGTAGGCGGGCTTGTCGCGCCACGGCCCGCGCTGATCGAATCCGTGCATCGAGCAGTAGACCAGGCCTGGATTCGACGATGCGAGAGAGTCGTACGACAGGCCCAGCTTCCGCGCCGAGGCGGGGCGCAGGTTGTGGCTGAACACGTCGGCGTCGGCGATCATCTCCCTGAGGATCGCGGCGTCAGCGTCGTTGCTCACATCGAGGACGACGCTGCGCTTGCCGCGGTTGAAATTCAGGTAGAAGTCTCCGAGGCCGTGTCCGGATCGATCACTGATGTCCCTGACGATGTCGCCACCCGGACGCTCCACCTTGATGACGTCTGCACCGAGCTGGGCGAGCAGCAGGCCACAGTACGGGCCCATTAGCGTCGTGCTCATGTCGACGACGCGCAACCCGCTGAGCGGTCCACGATCGGCGGCACTCATAGCGGCTCGGGGGACTGACCGGCGATCAGCGGCCAGGTCGCGTCCGCGCCGGCCGCTAGCACGTTTTCGCCCAACCAGCGTGACCAGAAGGCCTCAGAGCCGTATTCGTCCCGCCAGCTCCAGAGCCGCAGGGTGAGGTGCCCGAGCTCGTACTCCTTGGTCATCCCGATGGCTCCGGTGGCCTGGTGGGTCGCCGCCGCGATCAGTCCCGCCGCGTGTGACGACACGATCTTGGCTGCTGCGGCCTCGGTGGAGCTGCCGTCCGGTGAGAAGGTCATCGCGAGCGCGGCACTCCTAGTCGCGACCTGTGCGGCTCGGACGTATTGCGCCGCCTGGACCAGATGTGCCTGAACGGGCTGGAACCGGATGATCGGTCGACCGAACTGCACACGATCCTTCGTGTACTGAAAGGTGAGCTCAACGGCTCGCGCCGCTGCGCCGGTCATCAGTGCCGCACGGGTGAGCGCTGCACGGGCGTGCAGTTCCTCGGCGGCGGCCGGGCGTGGCAGCTCGTGAATGAGGGCGGCGGCACCGTCGAGCACGACGGTGTCGCGTCGTTCGCCGGCAAGGTTGCGGCCTGCCACGATCGTCGCCTCATGCGGGTCGAGCGACGCCACGACGGGGCCATCGGGCAACTCGAGAAGCAGGACAATGCGGTCCACGTCCTGGGCCCAGGGCACCTTGTAGACCGTCCCCGTGAGACGGCCGCGGTCCACGCGCACCAGGGGGGCCGGAGCGTAGGTCAGTGGCTCGACAGGGACGGGAAGGTTGCTCTGGTCGAGCAGCCACCCGGCAAGAATTCCGTTCTCGGCGACCGGCCCTCGGACAGCATGCCGTCCGGCCTCCTCCACCACGGCCAGCGCTTCGACGAGGGTCCCGCCGTCGTGGCCGTCAGAGGGCACGAAAAGATACCCACCCTCGAAGAGCGCGTCCCACTCGGGGCCGAAGCCCGTGTCGGACACTTCGCCGTCGCGAGAGCCAACGTTGGCCAGGAGCGATGAGACGGTCTCGCGAACCGTGTCTGCATCGCGCTGGCACTCACTCCATGAGGTCACCACCGAACGCCCTCCAATCCCTTTGCAGCGACACTTCTCATCACTTCGGTGGTGCCCCCGCGTATCGTGAACGACGGTCCGGTCGCGACCGCCTCGGCCAACAGGTTCTCGAAGAGGTCGTCCGAGGTCGGATCCAGCTCGACGCCCGCGACTTCCCGCAGGGTCTCGACGATCTCCTGCTCCAGCGCTGTTCCGAGGTCCTTCACCAGGGCGGCCTCCGCAGACGGCATCGCACCCTCGTCGATCGACCTCGCGACCGCGAGCCCGAGCTGTCGGACGCCCCAGAGCTTCGCGGCGATTCCTCCGATGGCCTCTGCCTGGCGTGCGTTTCCTCCGCGGTCGACGGTCCTGCGGACGAATTCGATCAGCGGGGCCATCACGGTCAGGTACCGATCGGGACCCGAGCGCTCGTACGCCAGCTCCGACGTCGCCTGTTGCCACCCTGCGCCGACGTCACCCAGGACGTTCGTGTCTGCCACATGGACGTCCTCGAGGACAACCTCGTTGAAGTCGTCACTCCCATCGATGAACTCGATCGGACGCACGGTGACTCCCGGAGCCTTAAGGTCCACGATCATCTGGGAGAGACCGTGGTGCCTATCCTCGTGTGCGGAGGTCCGGCACAGGGTCAGCATGAAGTGGTTGAGGTGCGCGTGGGTCGTCCACACCTTCGTCCCGTTGACGATCCATCCCCCGGCGTCATCGCGACGGGCCGTGGTCCGCACCGAGGCGAGATCGGAGCCGGAGTCCGGTTCGCTCATCCCCACCGAGAAGTACCACTCACCCGAGGCGATCTTCGGCAGGTAGGTCCTCCGTTGGTCCTCCGTTCCGTACTTCAGGATCATCGACGCCGTCTGCCGGTCGGCTGCCCAGTGGGCACCGATCGGCGCGCCAGCGGCGAGAAGTTCCTCGGCGACGATGTAACGATCCATGTACGGGGCACCGGCGCCCCCGTATTTTTTCGGGATCGTCATGCCCACCCAGCCGCGTGCCGCTAGGGCCCGGGTGAAGTCAGGGTCATGTGCCGAGGCGAAGGCCAGTCTCGGCCGGTAGCCCGGTGGGAGGGCGGTTCTCAGGAATTCCCGAACGGCCGACCGAAGCAGGCGTTCATGGTCGGTCGGCTGGATAGGGCGAAAGGTCATCAGTGACGTCCTCGGGGGAGCGGTAGCGGGTTGTTGCGCACGACGGTGGGCTATCGGACTGGGCAAAGCCGGGACGGCGTTCGCTGAGAGACCCGCTCAGGTCCACCGCGATGACGGCGACGTGACCAGGCATCCAGTGACGGCGTTCGTCCGTGGCCCCTCCTACCGACGAAGGTTGACCCGGGCCGGTCGTGCGGGCCCCGACGCAGGTTCGGCGAGCGTAGGCGACAATCATCGTCTTACGCAATAGCGTAACGAAATCCTTGTCTACGTAGAGTGCTGGCCGCCCACCGAGCCGGCCGGCCGAGGCAAGGTACGGATATAGGCAATCGGCTCCGCTATTGCGGATTCGCCGTGCCGGTGAGTATGGTCCGTGCCACACCAGAGCGCCGTGGGATCCGCGTCGATCGAGGAGTTCGAACTCACTTCCCCTCCGGGCGCCCAGCGCCTCCTGGAGAATCCCCGAAAGGTTTGAACAATGACAGCTAGTCCCGCCAGTCACGACGACTCTGCCTCCGCAGCTGGGATCGACTACGACGTCATCATCGTTGGCGCCGGCTTCTCGGGCGTCTACCAGCTACGCAGGCTTCGTGAGCGAGGCTTCTCCGTCGTTCTCCTCGAGGCCGGTAGTGATCTCGGAGGCGTGTGGAACGCGATTCGATACCCCGGTGCACGAGTCGACAGCCACGGAGCCCTCTACCAGTTCACCGACGAAGAGCTGTGGAGTGACTGGGACTACTCGCAGATGTTCCCCGACCACACCGAGGTGCGCGCGTACTTCGACTACATCGACTCGAAGCTTGATCTTCGCAGAGACTGCCGGTTCAACACGAAGGTCACTGCATCCCGATTTGACTCTTCCACCGACTCGTGGACGGTCGAGACCGAACCCGGCGATGTCCTGACCACCCGATTCCTGGTCTTTGCGACCGGGTCGACGGTCGAGCCGTACGAGCCCAACTTCGCCAATACCGATCGCTACACCGGCACACTAGTGCACACGTCACGCTGGCGCGACGACATCGAGCTGTCCGGCAAGCGGGTCGCCGTCATCGGCACCGGAGCAAGCGGTGTTCAGATGATCCAGGAGGCTGGCTCGGTCGCGGAGAAGCTCACCGTGTTTCAGCGGACCCCCAACCTGGCCCTGCCCATGCGGCAGAAGGACCTCGACGTCGAGGGTCGCGCAAAGATCAAGCGGTCGCTCCCGGAGCGATACGACATGGTCACCAAGACGTTCGGTGCGGTCGACTACGAGTTCGATCCGCGCAACGCCGTCGACGTGACGCCCGAGGTGCGCGAGGACGTCTACAGCAAGCTCTGGGACGAGGGCGGATTCAGCTTCTGGATGGGCAACTTCGCCGACACGTTGTTCGACGCGAAGTCCAATGCCTTCGCGTACGAGTTCTGGAAGAACGAAGTCCGCCGCTACATCACAGATCCGGCCAAGATCGAACTCCTGGCACCGAGCGAGCCGCCGCACCCCTTCGGCGCGAAGCGTCCTTCGCTGCAACAGAACTACTACGAAGTCATGAGTCAGAGCAACGTGGACATCGTCGCCGTCGGGGATACGCCCATCCAGGAGTTCACGGAGCGGGGAATCCGGACTGCCGACGGAGTGGAGCGCGAGTTCGACGTGATTGTTCTGGCCACCGGCTACGACAACAACACCGGAGCAATGAACGCGATCGACATCCGCAACGCGGACGGTCAAAGCCTCAAGGACAAGTGGAGTGACGGCGTCGACAACTACCTCGGAGCCTTCACCAACGGTTTCCCGAACCTCGCCTTCGTGTACGGACCGCAGAGTACTGCCGGATTCTCCAACGGACCAACGGCCGCGGAGCTGCAGGGAGATCTCCTGATCGACTTGTTCGAGTTCCTGCGCGCGGAGTCGGTGACCCGCTTCGAGTCGACGGAGGAGGCGGACGTGGCCTGGACCGCGGAAATCGAGGAAATTCACGACCAGACTCTCTTCAAACTGGCTTCGAGCTGGTTCAATGCGGGCAACATCCCCGGCAAGCACCGACAGCTGCTGCAGTACCCGGGCGGCATGCCCACCTATCGCGAGCGCTGGACCACTGAGCGCGACTCGGGCTACAGCACTGGGCTGACGCTCAGCAGCCCGACCCGAGAGCCCCAGCCGTCAATGAACTTGTCCTAACCGAGGGCGAGAGCTCACCCCACATCGCCAGCCGTAGCCGGATCTCTCGGGTACACCGTTCCAAGGAAGCAGGATCGATCGGCCGTGACTGACAACCAACTCTGGCCCATGCGCTCAGTCGAACGAGACCGAGACGCTGTCGGGAACTCGAAGCGAAGAATGCCGCTGCTAGTGGCGATGGTGGCGCTTGTCGCGGTTGTGGCGAGTGCATGCGCGGGAAACTCCAGTAACGACACGAACGGTGCCACCGGCACGCCGGTTCAGGGTGGAACTCTGGATGTTGGACTGACCATCGACATCACCTCCCTGAATCCGTATGACGGATCGGGCGACACGACGTCCATGATCCTCGCCAACCTCAACGCCCAACTGTTCAAGGATTACGACCACAAGGTAGTCCCCGCGCTCGCGGAGAGCTTGACGCGGTCCGCCGACGGCAAGACGGCCACCGTCACGCTCCGAAAGGGTCTGAAGTTCTCGGACGGTACGCCCATCACGCCCGAGGATGTGGTGTTCTCGATCGAGCAGGCCAAGGCGGGCTCGGCGTACGGATCCCTTTACAAGGAGATCATCACCTCTGAGAAGGCAAGTGGCGAAGACAAGGTTGACCTTACGCTAGTTCGGCCTACGCCGAACCTCGAGGCGCTGTTGTCATTCCCCCGCGCTGCCATCATCCCGGCAAACTTCGGCGGGAAGAGCAAGAGCGAATACTTGCAGAAGCCCGTCGGTACGGGACCGTACATGTTCATTTCTCGCCAGCCGGGTGTTTCTATTCAGCTCAAGAAGAACCCGAACTACTGGGATAGCGGCAAACCATATATAGACACTCTCGATTTCCAGGTGTTCAACAACAACAACGCGCTGACTTCGGCGTTCCAGGCCAAGACTGTCCAGGCGATCCCGTTCGCTCCGGAGGCATCGATCCCCAGCCTTACCGGCGCGAACATCGTGAACACCGCCGCGGCCGCTACCGAGATGTTCTTCATCAACGGACGGACGGGTCCGCTCAGCGACGTGAAGGTCCGCCAGGCCATCTCGATGGCGATTGACCGTGAAGCCATCGTCAAGGGACTTAGAGGCCCGGGCGACAAGCCGACCGCGACGTTCGTCCCGGCTTCAGTTCTCGGTTCCGCACATCCCGCTCCAGTCAAAGGCGGCGACATCGAAGCGGCTAAACAACTGCTCGCAGCCTCGTCATACAAGGACGGCGCCACGATCAAGGTGATCTATCCTACCGGCGACGACACCCTGGCAAATACGGTCCAAGCCATGCAGGCAGAGGTGGCTAAGATCGGTATCAAATTCGATCTGCAGGCGCTTGATCAGGGCGCGTGGGTGAACGACGTTCTGGGTGGGAAGTACGAGTTGGCCTACCAGAACATCAGCGCGAACGGCACCACAGCAGATACCACCATGCAATTCTTCATCGCCTCGGGCGCCTACGGCGGCGGATGGTCCACGGATGTTGCCAAGTCAGCTCTCACCAAATACCAGACGGCAACGGATGCAGCCGGTCAGGCCGCGGCACTGGACGAGTTCCAGAACTGGCTCAGTGCTGAACTGCCCGTCATTCCGACCGTGTGGTTGCGCCCCAGCTTGGTGCTCAAGGGCTCCGTCGCCGGATACCAGGGACTTGACACGGTGACCCAGCAGGCACTTCCGTTCGAAGGGCTCTGGCTCAACAAGTCGTAGCACTTGGCCGGGCCGGTGGCATTGGAAACTCAGCGGAGACGTTCCCGGCGACGATCGACAGAAAAGAGGGTCGCATGGTAGCTGGCAGCTTGAAGCGCCTGGCGAGCGCGCTTCTACTCCTCCTCGGAGCCACCGCCGTGTCCTTCGTGCTGGGGCACTTGGCTCCGGGGAGTCCGGCCCGGCTGCTGCTGGGCATCGACGCTCCGCAGGCGGCTGTGGACGCGATGAACGCCCAACTTGGCCTTGATCGCCCACTTTTGGTTCAGTATGGCGACTACGTCTGGAACGTCCTGCATGGAGACTTGGGCCGCTCCTACAGCAGCTCCAGGTCCGTCGGTGATCTGATTGCCGACCGGGCTGAGGTCACAGCATGGTTACTGACGGCGGGGCTGACCTTGTCGATCCTGCTCTCGGTCACACTGGCTACTCTTGCGGCGCGCTACCGGGGCACCTGGGTGGACACCTGCATCAGGGCTTTCACCGTGGCATCGATTGCAGTTCCGACCTTCTGGAGCGGCTTGATGCTCGTACGGCTGATAGCCCTACCGACGGGCTGGCTGCCCGTTGGCGGATTCGGGGAAACTCTGCTCGAACATGTACAGAGCATCGTGCTGCCCGCGATCACCCTGGGGATCTTTTTGGCTCCCATGCAGGTGCGGGTGCTTCGCACGAACCTCGTGGAGTCGCTGGGATCGGGGTATGTAGAAGCTGCTGCCTCGCGGGGAGTTCCCCGCGGGCGTCTCTTGACCCGCCACGCGCTGCCCAACGCTGCGGCTCCGGCGATCGCGATCGTTTCCGTTCAGGCTGGCTACCTACTATTCGGTGCGGTGATGGTGGAGAATACGTTCCAACTGCCGGGCCTCGGGTCCAGTCTGGTGCTGGCCGTCAATCAGCGCGACTACCCGATGATCAACGGGATCACGCTTCTGTTCGCCGTTGTCGTGATCTCGTTCAGCCTGATCGCCGACGCGCTGTCGGCGCTCGTCGATCCCAGAGTGAGGGCCGCATGACCGATCTGAGAGCCAGCACGTCGGCCGAAGCGGGTGGGAGTCAAGCAATCGAGGAGGTCGTTGCCTCCGCCAAGATGCCGGTCGGTCGTTTTGGCTTCCGTTTTGGTCTCGCCATCGTGATCTTGGCGGCATTGATGGCCATCGTAGGCCCGTACATCGTCCCTCATGCCCCCGACGAGCAAGACCTGTTGGCTCGGCTTGCCAGTCCATCCTCGACTCATTGGCTCGGCACGGACGCACTAGGTCGAGACGTGTTCTCTCGCTTGATTGTTGCGGCACGAGTCGACCTTGGGGTGGCGTTTCTCGGGGCCCTGTTCCCGTTCATCCTCGGGACCGTGGTGGGAGGTGTCGCTGCGTATTTCGGCTCAATCTGGGACCTCGCAGTGACGCGCTTGGTCGATTTGGTGCTTTCGTTTCCTGTCTATGTTCTCATCATCTCGTTGGTTGCCATTGCCGGCGGTGGCGTCAAGACGCTTCTCATTGTCTTCACAATCGTCGGCTGGGTCGGATACGCGCGCGTCGTGCGTTCGACGGTGCTGCGACTCAAGAACGAGGACTTCATCTACGCAGCCAGACTGGGAGGCATTTCCCACCTGCGCATCTTGGTCCGTCACCTGTGTCCGAATGCGATTAGAAGTTCGTTGACTCTGTTGGTCACCGACATGATGTTCGTTCTGCTAGGCCTGGCGTCCCTGTCCTACTTGGGACTCGGCATCCCGCCGCCGACAGCTGACTGGGGCGGGATGATCGCCGATGCACAGCCGTACATGCAGCAACAGTGGTGGCTTATCGCAGCGCCGGGGTTCATGATCGCCCTCATCGGTTCGGGCCTCATGCTGATTGGAGAACGTCTCGATGACCGCTGACGCCGATGCTCCCGTGGCTGTAGACGTCTCCGGCCTCACCCTGTCGGGGCCACGAGGCCTACTCGTCACCGACGTCGCACTCGACATCAGGGTGGGCGAGTGCTTGGGCCTGGTGGGTGAGTCGGGCTCGGGCAAGACCCTGGCAGTCCGGTCTATCGCGGGCCTTCTCCCGTCGGGCATCGAACTGGCGGCGGGTCGGATCGACACGGGAGGACGCCGAGTCGGGATGATCTTCCAGGACCCGATGCGGGCGCTCAACCCGACCTTCACCATCCGGCGCACCATGCGTGAGCCGCTGATCCAGCATCACGGACTCCCTCGGAAGGTGGCCGACCGTCGTGCGCTCGAACTCATGAAGGATGTCGGGATCAAGGACGCCGAGCGCATCGCAGGGTGCTACCCCCACCAGCTCTCCGGCGGGTTGCGGCAGCGTGTCCTGATCGCTGCCGCACTGGCCTGCGAGCCGCAGATCCTGCTCTGCGACGAGCCAACCACCGCGCTGGACGTGACCACCCAGGCGATCATCCTCGATCTCCTCCACGGGCTGCGCGAAGAACGAAAGCTAGCGATGCTCTTCGTCTCACACGACCTAGCCGTCATCTCAAAGATCTCAGACCGTGTAGCCGTGATGTATGCAGGGCAGACGATCGAGGTCGGGCCCACGGACGAGGTTCTCCGCTCCCCGCACCACGCCTACACGGCGGGCCTTCTCAGGTCCAGCCCCTCCGGCGGTCGACCGGGCGAGCCCCTGTTCGCGATCGAGGGAATCCCTCCCCAGCGGCACGGGGAGCTCGTCGGCTGTCGCTTCGCAGCCCGGTGTCCGTGGGCCGTCCCTGAGTGCACGGGTGGAGCGGTGCCGTGGGTCGGTCAGGGTGATCGACACATCGCTCGTTGTGTTCGCGCTGACGACGTGGCTGCGGCATTCTCGCTCCGCGTCGAGGACGGCGGTTGGCCACGCAACCAGGAAGTGGAACATGCCGTTTCTTGAGATCGACGACGTCTCCGTGACCTATGGCCGTTCCAACAGGTTCACCCGGAGGACCGACACATCACACGTGGCCGTAGATCACGTGAGCCTGACGGCGGAGCGCCGCCAGATCGTCGGCGTGGTCGGCGAGTCCGGGTCCGGGAAGTCCAGCCTGGCAAAGGCGGCGGTCGGCCTCATCGTGCCTCAGTCCGGTGAGATCCGGCTGGGTGGGGAGGTCCTCCCGCGGAAGCGGCCGGTCGCGGTGAGACGACGCATGCAGATGGTGTTCCAGGACCCGTCATCGGCCCTGAACCCCTCGCTAACCGTCGGACAGGTGATCGTGGAACTCCTCCGGACGGGCGGGATGGACCGGACGAGGGCGCGTGCTCGTGCCGCGGAGCTGATCGACATGGTCGGTCTTTCGACGAGCGTGCTCGACGTCAAGCCGGGGTCACTCTCCGGCGGACAGCGCCAACGGGCGAGCATCGCCCGAGCCCTGGCCACCAATCCAGAGGTCATCGTCGCGGACGAGCCGACCTCCGCGCTCGACGTCTCGGTGCAGGCGACGGTCCTCAACCTGCTGCGCGGGCTCGCCGAGTCGCTCGGGCTCGCCGTCCTCTTCATCACGCACGACCTCGGTGTCGTGCGGCGCCTGTGCAACGATGTCGCGGTCATGCAGAAGGGGCGGGTGGTCGAGCACGGACCCACTGCGTCGGTCTTCGAGTCGCCGGCGGATCCCTACACCCGGCAGCTACTGGCGTCGATCCCCACCATCTCGGCGGTCACCGGCTCCTAGTAGGGCTTCGTTAGGTCTTTTTGTGTAAGGGGATTCTGCGGTGGCAGGTGGGGCAGGCGCCGGTCCAGCAGGCGAGAATTCCTTGCAGGGAACGGAGTATGGCGTAGAGGGTCAGGCCGGCGCCGGGGCTTTTGGATCCAGTCGCAGCTGGGTGCAGAAGGCTTGGGCGAGTCATGACTGCGTCGCTCGGGTATGCCGGGCATCATCGGTAACACCGGTTGCGATCGGTCCAGGGCTTGCATCCCGGATTTCTCATCCACGCACAACACCACCGCCTTCTCCGGCGGGTTGTGGTACAGGCCAACAACATCGACGACGTTCTCCACGAACAACGGGTCACTGGACAGTTTGAACCCGTCGGCGAGGTGTGGTTTGAGTTCGAACTTTCGCCAGATGCGCCCGATGGTGGACTTCGACAGTTCGCTGCGGGCGGCCATCGACGCCCGGGACAAATGCGTGGCGTTCTTCGGTGTCTCTTCCAGCGTCGCCGTGATCACCTCCTCCACTGTGTACAGCAGGACCGACGGCGGGCGCCCTGGCCGCGACTCATCGATCAGGCCCTCCAGACGGTTGGCCACGAACCGTCGGCGCCACTTGTTCATCGTGTTCGCAGATATCCGCAGATCGGCCGCGACTTGTTTGTTCGTCACACCCGGCTGAGCGCAGGCCAGCACAATCTTTGCTCGCAACGCCAACATCTGCGACGACTTCGCCCGCCGCGACCACCGCACAAGCTGCTCACGTTCCTCATCGGTGAGCACCAGATCAGCCTTGTGGCGTCCCGGCCGTTGCCGGTCGACCAGCCTATCCAACCTCGCCTCAGCAAACCGCTTACGCCACTTACCCACGGTCATCGTGGTCACATCCAGGTCGGCAGCGACCTGCTCGTACACCACCCCGGATTCCGCGCAGCGCAACACAATCCGCGCCCGCACGGCCAGCCGCGATAGAGCCAGCCCCCCGTGGTGGGAATGTAGGTGACGTCGCCGACCAGCTTGGCACGAAGCCGCGCCCGCTCGCACACGGCCAGCGGTTCCGCGTTCTCCGGGTGCTTCTTCCGGTAAGCAGCCGCCCAGTTTCCGAGCGTCCCGGCCTATTCCCTCACTTTCCGGACAATGGACCCTAGTAGATCCATTGTCCGGAAAATCAAGGGCACCTCATCACCCCACCGGCGTGATGGCCCGAGTCGCCCAACGGCTGCTCGCCCTCGCCGCAACCAGCTGGCACAACTGGCACATCAACGCCCCCGTCAACGATCACTAATCGCCTACGACCATTAGGACTCACTCATCTAGGGGTCAGGCCTCGGCGCAGCGCATCGATGACCTCCCGTTGGGCCCGCACACTGCTCGCCGCAGATGGGGCCAGCTCCATGCTGCCGTGGAAGGTGCCCGGATGGGAGTGCAGTTCCACGCTGACACCCGCGCGCAGCAGGCGGAGCGCGTACTCGATGTTCTCGTCGCGCAGCGGATCGAGCTCCATCGCGACGATGTACGTCGGCGGCAGGCCGGTCAGGTCGGTCGCGCGCCCGGGCGCTGCGTAGATCGAGACCCGTGGATCATCGGGCCCGGCGTAGTCGGCACCGAGGTAGTTCTGCCAGGCCAGGACACCGGTCCGGCGGTTCACCACAGGAGTGTCCACGAACTCGGTCATGGACGGCGTTGCGAGGCGGTCGTCGATCGCTGGACTGATCAGGTACTGGAACACGACCGGCACCTCGCCAGTGTCCCGCGCCTTCAGGATCGTGCCAGCAGCCAGTCCTCCGCCCGCACTCGATCCGCCGACGGCGATACGCGACGGGTCGAGCCCCAGCTCGTCGCTGTTCGTGTAGACGTATTTCAGCGCCGCGTAGCAGTCCTCCAAGGGACCGGGGAAGGGAGTCTCCGGCGCGAGGCGGTACTCCACGTTCGCCACCGCGATCCCTAGTTCCCGGACAACCTCCAGGCAGAAGTACTCGTACTCCTGAGCGGTCCCGAGGACGAATCCACCGCCGTGGATCGCGACCAGGACCGGAAGCGGCGCAGCTGCACCTTCCGGCGTCAGCAGCCGGATCGGAACGTCCGGAGCGTTGCCCAGCCCCGCGGCCGACACCACCCGGACGTCGACCCCGTCGTACGACAGGTTCGCTAGCGCCGGCTGGGTCGACGTGTGTTGGAGGGCGCGCGCGGTGGCGATGTCGGAGAGGTCGAGAATTGGGATCGAGGCGACGGCGTCCGCCAGCTCGGGATCCAGGTTGGGAAAGTCCGTCATGTTTAACTCCTGGGGCTCCAGATCGAGATGCTTCCGTTCACCAGCCGCGTCCGGCGGGGCGCTGCGACCCGGGGACGTCGTCGAGATTGATGCCGACCATTGCATCGCCCAGGCCACGTGAGACCTTCGTGCCGATGCCGGACGCCTCCGGATTCGCAGCGTTTTTGGCTCTCGCATGCGCCGGATCCCCCGATCGCGCCATACTTGGTGCGTGGACAGCATCGATCGCGCCATCATCAGCCAGCTCCGGCGCAACTGTCGGCAGTCCAACATCGAGCTGGCCGAAGCTGTCGGGCTGACGCCCTCTCCTTGTCTCCGGCGGGTCAAGCGACTCGAGGACGAAGGCATCATCACCGGCTACCACGCGAGCATCGCGCCCGCGGCCGTCGACCGCGGCTTCGAGGTGCTGGTGGAGATCGAGCTCAAGGACCAGTCCCCGGCGAGCACCAAGAAGTTCGAGGCGGAGCTGATCGCCCATGACGAGGTGATCGAGGCGCGGCGCATGTTCGGTTCGCCGGACTTTCGGTTGCTGGTGGCGACGAAGGACCTCGCCGCGTACGAGGCGTTCGTCACCAACAAGCTGCTGACGCTGCCGGGCCTGGGGAATCTCCAGTCGCATTTCCCAATGCTGACCATCAAGTCCGACCCGCCGCGAGCATCGGGGCGCCCGCGCTCCTGAGCCCGGGCCCCGTGCCGAGGCGGCGCTCATCGCGCACCGCGCAGCGAGTCCGGCACCCTGAAGCGCTTGCCATACCGGTCCGCGAGCTCGTCCGCCCGCTCGACGAACCCGGCAGTGCCGCCTGCGTAGCCGATGACGTACTGGTGCACGCCGCCCGTCCACGCGGGGAAGCCGATGCCCTGGATCGAGCCGATGTTGGCGTCGGCGCTGGTTTTCAGCACTCCCTCGTCGAAGCACTTCTGTGTCTCGATCGCCTCGATGAACAGCATCCGTTCCATCAGGTCCGCGAACGGCGGAGCCGGCGCGGTCCCCGTCCCGAAGGCGTCCCGCAGGCCCGGCCACAGCCCGATCCGTTTGCCGTCGGCGTAGTCGTAGAAGCCCGCACCCGCCGCCTTCGAGGGGCGGCCGAGCTCGACCATCGTGTCGATGACGACGCCTGCCCGATCGTCGGGAGGAGCGCCACCGGCCGCCCTGATGGCGTCGTGGGTCTCCTTACGGATCTTCTGCAGGAGCGTCAGGGTCAGCTCGTCCAGGAGCTGCAGCGGCCCGGCCGGGTACCCGGCCTGCAGAGCCGCTTGCTCGATGGTGGACGGCTCGACCCCCTCGCCCAGCATGCCGACGGCCTCGTAGAGGAACGTGCTGATGACGCGCGAGGTGAAGAAGCCGCGGCTGTCGTTGACGACGATCGGCGTCTTGCCGATGCACTGGACTAGGTCGAAGGCCTTCGCCAGCGCGGCGTCCGACGTCCTCTCGCCGCGGATGATCTCCACGAGCGGCATCTTCTCGGCCGGGGAGAAGAAGTGGATCCCGATGAAGTCCTCCTGGCGCTTCACACCCCGGGCGAGGCTCGTGATCGGCAGCGACGAGGTGTTCGAGCCGAGCAGCGCGGCGGGGTGCACGAGGTCCTCGATCTCCTGGAACACCCGGTGCTTGAGCTCCTCGGACTCGAAGACCGCCTCGATCACCAGGTCGGCTCCCTCGACGTCTTTCGCGTCCGCCGTCGGGTGGATGCGCGCGAGCAGGGCGTCGGACGCCGCCTGCGTGGTCGTCCCGCGCGCGAGTGCCCGCGCCTCGATTTTCGCGGAGTATTCCTTGCCCTGGTGGGCAGACTCGAGCGCGACGTCCTTGAGTACGACCTCGATCCCGGCCTTCGCGCAGACGTAGGCGATGCTGGCGCCCATCATCCCGGCGCCGAGGATGGCGACTTTGCTGAACGTGGTCCTGTCGATGCCGCCGGGACGCGACGTGCCCGCGTTGATCGCCTGCAGGTCGAAGAAGAACGCCTGAATCATGTTTGTCGAGACCGTGCCGCAGGCCAGCTCGGTGAAGTACCGCGACTCGATCGTCGAGGCATTGTCGAAGTCGACCTGCGCGCCCTCCACGGCCGCCGCGAGGATTGCGCGCGGCGCCGGCATAGGCGCGCCCCTGATCCGCCTGCGCAGGTTCGACGTGAGTTCCGGCAAGATCGCGGCGAGTTCCGGACTGGAGGGCGTTCCCCCCGGAATCCGGTAGCCGTTGACGTCCCAAGGCGCGATGCCGCCCCCAGGATTGGCGTTGATCCATGCCTTCGCGGCGGGCACGAGCGCGTCGATGCTGTCCACGAGTTCGTGCACGAGGCCGAGTTCGAGCGCCTGCGCCGGGCGGAAACGGGTGTTCTGCGCCAGGACGGTACTGAAGCCGTCCTGGATGCCGAGCAACCGCGTGATCCGGGTGACGCCGCCGGCCCCGGGCATCAGGCCGAGTGACACCTCGGGCAGGCCGAGGATCACCCCGGGTATGTTCGCGACAACGCGGTGGTGCGTCGCGAGCGCGATCTCGAGGCCGCCCCCGAGTGCGGCGCCGTTGATCGCGGAGACAACAGGCCGGCCGAGCTTCTCCAGGCGACGTAGCTGCGCCTTGATCTCCTCGACCTCGTCGAACACACGCTGCGCGTCCGCGGGTGTCGCCGAGACGACGCTGTTGAGGTCGCCGCCGGCGAAGAAGGACTTCTTCGCCGAGGTGAGGACGACGCCGGTGATGGAATCCAGCTCGTCCTCGAGACGGTCAACGGTCGCACCCATCGACTCCTTGTACCGCTGGTTCATGGTGTTGGCGGCCTGGCTGGGGTCGTCCATCGTGAGCACGACGACCCCGTCGGCGTCCTTGACCCAACTGATCATGTTTCCGCTCATGGCCGTCTCTCTCAGACTCGCTCGATAATGGTGGCGACGCCCATCCCGCCCCCGATGCACATGGTGATCAGTGCGTAGCGGCCACCGCGTCGCTCGAGCTCGTCGAGCACGGTCCCGGTGATCATGGCGCCGGTGGCACCCAGCGGGTGGCCCATCGCGATGGCACCACCGTTGACGTTGAGCTTCTCGTCCGGGATGTGCAGGTCCTTCTGGAACCGGAGGACGACGGAGGCGAACGCCTCGTTGAGCTCGAAGAGATCGATGTCGTCGACGGTCAGGCCCGCCGTCGCGAGGACCTTCTGCGACGCCGGCGTCGGGCCGGTGAGCATGATCGTCGGCTCCGCGCCAGAGGTGGCGGTCGCGACGACCCGGGCCCGCGGGACCATGTTCAGGTCGGTGCCTGCCTGCTCGCTGCCGATGAGCACAAGCGCTGCGCCGTCGACGATGCCGGAACTGTTGCCGCCGGTGTGGACGTGGTCGATCCTCTCGATCTGGTGGTACTTCTGCAGCGCCACGTCGTCAAATCCGCCTCGGCCCGCGACAGTGCTGAAGGCTGGGTTCAGCTTCGCGAGCGACTCGAGCGTGGTGCCCGGACGCATGTGTTCGTCGTGATCAAGGATCAGGAGGCCGTTCTGGTCGGTGACCGGCACGACGGACCGGGCGAAATGGCCACCCGACCAAGCCGCGGCGGCGCGCTCCTGTGATCTCACGGCATAGGCGTCGACGTCCTCGCGGCTGAATCCTCCGATCGTCGCGATGAGGTCCGCGCCGATGCCCTGCGGAGCGAAGAAGGTGTCGTAGTTCGTCGCCGGATCCATCGACCAGGCGCCGCCGTCGCTGCCCATCGGCACGCGCGACATGGACTCGACGCCGCCCGCGATGACAAGCTCGTCCCAGCCGGACCGGACCTTCTGCGCCGCCAGGTTGACCGCCTCGAGCCCTGAGGCACAAAACCGGTTCAGCTGGAACCCACCGACGGTGTCAGGCATCTTCGCCACGAGCACCGCGGTGCGAGCGATGTCGGCGCCCTGGTCGCCCACCGGCGAGACGACCCCGAGGATGACGTCGGAGATCCGATTCTCGTCCAGGTCCGGGAAACGACGGCGCAGCTCGGCGATCAGGCCGGTGACCAGTGAGATTGGCTTGACCGAGTGCAGACTGCCGTTCCTCCCCTTGCCGCGCGGGGTTCGGATGGCATCGAAGACGAACGCTTCTGTCGTCACAGCGTGCTCTTCCTTCCGGCGCCTTCCCGTTACCCGCGGTCCAAGGCGATCGTCAGCGCTTGGTCGAGGATGGCCAGTCCGGCGTCCAGGTCCTCCTCGGTGATCGTCAGCGGAGGAGCCAACCGCAGGATGCTGTTGACACCGGGGAGCTGGGCGATGTTGAGGTGCAGGCCGAGCTCGAAGCAGGCGGCTGTGACCTGGGTCCCGTAGTCGTCGGCCGGTTCCTTCGTCTCGCGGTCCATGACGAGCTCGATGCCCTGCAGCAGACCGCGGCCGCGGACGTCGCCGATGCGGTCGTGACGAGCCTGCAGGTCCAGCAGCCCCCGGCGCAGCTGCTCCCCGAGGCGGCGTGCGGTCACATCGAACTGTCCCTCCTCGAGCGTGCGGACCACGGTCAGGCCGACGGCCGCGGCCAATGGATCGGACACGTGCGTGGTCGTGAACATGAAGTGGCGGTCGCTGCAGGTGGCCTCGACCTCGTCGTTGGTGACCACCGCCGACACCGGGAGGCCGGCGCCCAGGGTCTTCGACAACGTGAGGATGTCCGGGACGATGCCGTCGCGCTGGAACGCGTACCAGTCACCGGTGCGGCAGAGTCCAGTCTGCGCCTCGTCGATGATCAGGAGCATGCCGCGCTCGTCGCACTTCTTCCTCAGCGCTGCGAAATACCCGTCCGGTGGCTCGATGATCCCTCCGGTGCTGAGGATGGGTTCGGCGATGAAGGCCGCCAGGCTCCCGACCGACTGCCGGTCGACCATCGCGAAACCGAAGTCGAGCTCGGCCTGCCAGTCGTGCTCGCCGTCCTTGCGGAACGCCGACCGGTAGGAGTTCGGTGTCGGAATGATCAGGTTCCCGGGGGCGACCGGGCCGTAGCCGGATCGCGAGAGGCAGTAGGTCGCCGCTCCGGACGCGTGCGTGGAGCCGTGGTACGACTGATCGAACGCGACGATCTCGTGCTTGCCGGTGTAGAGCTTGGCCATCTTGATGGCGGCCTCGTTCGACTCGCCGCCGGTGCTGAGGATCATGGTCCTGGTCAGCGGCGCAGGGAGCGTGCGCGCGAGGGCTGCGGCCAGGCCGACGACCGGCTGGCTGAGCATGCCGCTGAACAAATGGTCCAACGTGGCGATCGACTCACTAACGGCCTCCACGATGGCCGGGTGCGAGTGGCCCAGCAGCGAGCTCATCTGTCCCGACGTGAAGTCGATGATGCTCCGCCCGGTCTCGTCGTAGAGGTGCGCGCCGTTGGCACGTTCGATGATCGCCGGGACGAAACCCGCGCGGTTGTAACGGATCAGGTGACGCCGAGCGGTGTCCCAGAACTGCTCCGTCGTCAGCTGTGAACCCTCGGCCCGGCGCCGGCTCGCAGTGGTGGTCATGTCTCACCTCTCGCAGTTCCACGAAGTTTCGAGTTACGTTAGGCCAATCGGCCAGGCGAATGATTGCGAAATGTGCGCCACGGAGCCCTCGGACGCATCGTTATTGCGCGATTCATGTCATTGGCGCAACTATGTGCCGAATGGTTGTACGGTAAGGACTTGCCGATCAAATAACACGCCTGGTCAGCCTGGTTCTGGCTTGAGAACACCGACGTCGGTCGCGTGCTGGATGAACTCGGTTGGGGTTTTGAGGCGGATCCCGGCGAGTTGTCGCGTGTGACCGATCACGGCCGGCAGGGGGCGGTGAGACGGATGATGTTGTGGGCGCCTTGCTGGGTGACACCGAACAGGTCCGCCAGGGTTCGTGGTGGCACGGAGAAGCGCTGGTAGAGCACGGTGATCGCGGCTCGGCCGGTCAGATCGAGGATCGCTTTGCGGCCGGTGCCCGCTGCGGTGCGCGGCGGGCACCGCAGCGGCGATGGTGCAGCGCTGCTTTCCGTTGGGCGTGGCGGGCCACGCCCAATTTCGCTCGCAATAGGTCGGCCACAGTGTCCGCCGAGATCCGATGCCCGGCCCGGGTCAGCTCCTCAGCCAGTTTGCGGGTCGGCTTGGGGTCTGCCGCAACGGCGATTCCGGATCACCGCGCACGTCCGGCTCGACCAACGCCAACAACGCCGACAGCAGGCCCGGATTTACGTCGGCCAGCCGTTTTGCGCACTGCCCCCGGCCGGCGTATCCGCGTCACCGGTGCCGCACCGGATCCACCTCGTCCATCCCGGCCGCCACCGTCTGCCGGCTCATCCCCGCCGCCCTGGCCACCGCCGCGATCCCGCTATGCCCCAGCGACCGCGCCTCCGATCCCAGGTACAACCGCGGCGTCCGCTCGTCCAGATGCGGCAACAAGCCGAGAACCTCGCCGCCACCGACTGCTCGATCTCCACCGCAACGGCCATACCACAATGTGATCGACACCAGCGCGCAAGAGATCAACTTATTTCTCGGCAAATCCTAAACAAGACGGCGCTCAACCGGAGGCAGCCGGAATCAGTAGGAGTCGGGAACCCGGTTCTCCCACAGCTGCGCCCGCTCGCGGAGCAGGACGCCGAGGCGGTCGAGGTCGTCCTTCATCTCCTCCGGGGTTCCGGTCAGCGCTACCGCGGCAACGGTCTTCCCGTTCTCACGAACCGGCGCGGCGACCGCCCAATGGTCGCTCGCCACCAGGCCCTGGGTGGCCGCGTAGTCGGCCTCCAGGATCGCCGGGATCTCCTGGAGGAAGGGCTCGACCAACGGCTGGTCCTGCTCGTCCACATTGCGAAGGATCTCGAACAGGAGACGCTTGTCCAAATTGGCCAGCAGGATCCGGCCCACGGCAGTCCGCAGCAGCGGCCGCGGCGCGTGCGTCTCGGCCAGGTAGGCGAACGCCGGGTCTCCGGTGACATGGTCGAGGTAGATCGCCCTACCGGCTAGGTTGATCCCCAGGTAGGCGGTGAGTCCGGTCGCCTCGTGCAACGCTTCGAGGTCGCTGTGCCTGACGACGCGAATCGGCTCCCGCTGGGCGATGAGGTGCAGCACGTAGGGGGCCGGGCCGAGGACGTACTTGCGGCCCGACTTAGTCAGGTAGCCCGTCTCCACTAGTCCGTTCACCAGGCTCTGCACGGAGCTGACCGGCGCGGACAGCCGCTGGGCGAACTCAGTGAGGCTGACACCTTCCCTCTCGCGTGCCGCGAGTTCGAGGATCTCGGCCACCCGAGCGATCATCCGGTGTTTGAGCGGCGGGCCCTGCGCTCCTCGGGCGACGTCGCTCTCGGCTTCCGCAGCCACCCGGTCATCCAGCGTTCTTTGGACGGACGTAGATGGACTTGTACTCCAGGTAGGCATCCAGTCCTTCCGGTCCCAACTCGCGGCCAATCCCACTGCTCTTGACCCCGCCGAACGGGGCGCCAGCGTCCAGTGAAAAGTAATTTACGCCGAATGCCCCCGCCCGGATGCGTCCGGCGATCTCCAGGCCATGCGCTTCGTCCCGTGTGAAGACCATACCAGCGAGACCGAAGGGGCTGGCATTGGCCAGAGCGATGGCCTCCTCCTCGGTGTCGTAGGCGATGACTCCGATGACCGGCCCGAACACCTCCTCCTGCGCGAGCCGACTCTCGTTCGAGACGTCGGTGAACACTGTCGGCTCGACGAACCATCCCCGCGTGATGCCCTCCGGCCTACCGGCGCCACCGCACACGAGACGGGCACCCTCCGACTCGCCGAGGCGGATGTAGCCCTGCACGCGATCACGATGACGCTCGGTTGCCATCGGGCCGAGCGTCACACCGTCAGCCAGCGGATCGCCGATGACGAAGCTCTTGGCGCTGTCGACCAGCGCGTCGACCACCTCCTCGCGCCGGGACCGATGGACGAGCACCCGCGAGTGCGTGGAGCAGGTCTGGCCACCGTTCTTGAACATCGCGGTGTCGAGAGTCCGGAGCAACGCATCGACGTCGGCGTCCGGGAGGACAATGGCCGCCGACTTGCCGCCGAGCTCGAGTGTCATCCTCTTGAACAGGCGACCAGCGACCTCGCCGATGGCCTGCCCGGTCGCGGTCGAACCGGTGAACGCGATCTTGTCGACGCCTGGGTGCGCCACGAGGGCACGGCCCGCCTCGACATCACCGACCACGATGTTCAGCACGCCGGCCGGCAGCCCGGCCTCCTCGGCGGCGTCGGCGAGGATGTAGGCGTCCAGCGCCGTCTCGAGCGGCGGCTTGAGGACCACCGTGCACCCTGCGGCAAGGGCGGGCGCGACCTTCGAGATCGCCGCGAGCTGCGGATAGTTCCAGGTGGAGATCGCCCCGACGACGCCGACCGGACCCTGACGGACGATCGTCTCGCCTGCGCGGCTTTGCCGCACGCTCTCGAACTCGCGAGACGTGATGAGGTCGGCCAAGGTACGCAGCAGCGCCGTGCTCCCGATGACGTTCGACGCCAGGGAGAGATCCTTCAATGTGCCGTTCTCGCGGCTGACCAGCTCGGCTGTTTCGGCGCCTCGGCGCTCCAGCGCATCGGCGAACCGACGTAGGTGCTCTGCCCGTTCCTCGGGGCTGGTCCGGCCCCAGGGTCCGCTGTCGAGTGCCGCCCGCGCGGATGCCACGGCCCGGTCGATGTCGCTCTCCCCGCCGACCGCCACTACTCCGAGTACCTCCTCGGTGGCCGCTTCGAACTGGGTGTGCCGGGGACGGCCGCTGGCAATCGGCCACTCGCCGTCGATGTAGAAGGCCGGCCGGTCGAGCAATTCGCTACGGATCATGGTCCCTCGCTACATATATCAGTATGGCCTTCCATTATTGCGGATCCTGCCCCCGGCTGGCTAGGGTCCGCGTCACGACCGCATCGACCTGCCTCTGCAACGTTCCGCGGCAAGATCGGAGTACAAAAGGTGTCAAAGCCAGCATCCAACCGTGGTCCCGACCTCGAGGTCCCCGTCGCGACTCCGTCTGCTGCGTCAAGGTTTGACGGACGTACGGCGATCATTACCGGTGCCAGCCGGGGCATCGGCCTGGGGATCGCCAAGCAACTGGTCGCGGACGGCGCCAGGGTGGTCATCACGGGCCGGAATGTCGCGGGGCTGAACGACGCGGTCGCCGAGCTCGGTGGACCGTCGGTGGCCATCGGCGTTGCGGGTCACGCCGACGACCCGAACCATCAGTCCGAGGTCATTGCGGCCGCCATCGAGACGTTCGGAGGGGCCGACCTCCTGGTCAATAACGCCGGGATCAACCCGATGGCAGGCGGCCTACTCGAGTTGGACCTGGCTGCCGCACGGAAGACCGTCGAGGTCAACTGCCTTGCCGGGATCGCATGGACTCAGCAGATCCGCAAGGCGTGGATGGCCGAGCACGGCGGGGCGATCGTCAACGTGTCCTCGGTCGCCAGCCTTGCACCCTCGTCGTTGATCGCGTTCTACGGCGCGACCAAGGCGATGCTCAACTACATCACACAGACTCTCGCCCTCGAGCTCGGTCCGTCGGTCCGGATCAACGCCGTCCTCCCGGCCCTGGTCAAGACCAAGTTCGCCACGCTGCTCTATGAAGGCAAGGAGCAGGAGGTCGCCGAGCCGTATCCGCTCAGGCGGCTGGGCGTGCCGGACGATTCCTGCTCTCCGACGAGGCTGGGTGGGTGACCGGGCAGCTGCTGGCGGTAGACGGCGGAATCACCATCGCCACGGGGTCGATCTAATGCTCTCCCCGGGAAGTGGCGTGGTCAGAACAGGGGCTGCCCAGGGGATCAGCCGTGCGATCGCCGCGAGGCTTGCCTCGGAGAGCTGTCGCGTCGTCGTAGCCGAGATCGACGTAGCGAAGCTCGCCGGCAAGGCGCTCGGCATCCTCGAGCACGCCGGGCCGCCGACGCCCGAGCAGGTCGCCGCCTCGGAGACCACCGACGACGAACGGTTCCTCGTCCTGCCGCTCGACGATGCCTTCGACGCCGTAGTGATCTCAGGAGAGGCGGGACCGAGCAAGCCGGACGCCTCGATCTACGACTTGGCCCTGCACAGGGTCGCCGTCGCCCCGGCGGCCACAGCCTTCGTCGACGACGACATGGCGAACGTCCACGGAGCACGCGCCGTGGGAATGCAGGGTTTCCAACGCACCGACCAGGCGGACACGTGGGCCGCCCCGACGCAGCTCATCCCCGCCCGCGCCTGCGCCCGGAGCGGGCGATGAGCGCGGCCTCGCCGGGTCTGCCCGGGCTGGACCTCACCACACTGACGCCGTGGTTCAGGGAGCAGGTGCCCGGTGTCGCGGCCGACGCGGAGCTCACGGCCCGGCTCGTCTCGGGCGGCAAGTCGAACCTGACCTACGAGCTGACCGACGGCACCACGTCGTGGATCATCCGTCGCCCACCACTCGGCCAAGTACTGGCGACGGCCCACGACATGGGCCGGGAGTACACCGTCATGACGGCGCTTCGCGGCACACCGGTGCCCGTCCCGATCACCTACGCCATCTGCCCGGACGACGCCGTGCTCGGCGCGCCGTTCTACGTGATGGAGCGAGTGGAGGGCACGCCCTATCGATGGGCCAGTGAGCTGGCTCCCCTTGGAGCGGGGCGCGTGCGCGCCCTCTCGGAGCAGCTCGTGGACGTGCTGGCCGCGCTGCACGAGGTCCAGTCCGCCACCGTCGGCCTGGCCGAGTTCGGGCGGCCCGACGGCTTCCTCGCCCGGCAGGTACGCCGATGGGGCAAGCAGATGGACGCCTCCCGGACCCGTGCGCTGCCGGCGGCCGATGAGCTCCTGCTACGGCTGGCCGCCACGGTCGAGGATGTCCAGCGTGTCGGTTCGTCCCCGGGGATCGTCCACGGCGACTTCCGGCTCGACAACGCCCTGGTGCACAGCGACGCGACCGGCGACACCATCCGTGCGGTGATCGACTGGGAGATGGCCACCCTCGGCGACCCGCTGACCGACCTCGCCCTCATGCTCGTCTACGGGCGGATGGCCAGCTTCGGCACGGTGCCGGACATGCCCAATTCCGCCATCGCGCCCGGCTACCTGAGCGAGGACGAGATCATCGCTCGGTACGACGCGGCCAGCCACCGGGACCTGTCCCACATCGGCTTCTACGTCGGTCTGGCGGCGTACAAGCTCGCCGCCATCGTCGAGGGCATCCACTATCGATACCTCCACGGGCAGACCGTCGGCGACGGCTTCGCGGGCATCGGCGATGCCGTCGAGCCCCTGCTCGCGACTGGCCTCGACGCCCTCGACCTCAGCTAGAGACTCCACAGAAGGAGCACACGATGGACTTCGCTTTCGATGCCCGCACCAACGAGTTGCGCGCCAGCATGCTCGACCTCGTGTCCACCCACATCGAGCCAGCCGAGGCCACGTTCGACGCCCAGCTAGACGCTCGCGACGACCACTGGGAGTGGGACACGGTGCCGGTGCTCAACGAGCTCCGCGCGGAGGCCCGCGAGCGTGGGCTGTGGAACCTCTTCCTGCCGGGCGAGGAAGGAGCCGGACTGACCAACCTCCAGTACGCCCCGCTCGCCGAGATCAGTGGCCGGAGCCGTCTCGCGCCGGCGGTCCTCAACTGCGCGGCTCCCGACACCGGCAACATGGAGGTGCTGCACACCTTCGGCACCGACGAGCAGCGGAGCCTGTGGCTCGAGCCGCTCCTCGACGGCCGGATCCGCAGCGCGTTCGCGATGACCGAGCCCGAGGTCGCCTCCTCGGACGCGACCAACATCGCCACCCGGATCGTGCGCGACGGCGATACGTACGTCGTCAACGGCCACAAGTGGTGGATCACCGGCGCGATGAACCCGAACGCCCAGATCTTCATCGTCATGGGCAAGACCGACCCAGACGCCGACCGCCATCGCCAGCAGTCGATGATCCTCGTGCCGCGCGACACCCCGGGCGTGGAGGTCAGGCGCGGCATGAAGGTCTACGGGTACGACGACTACGACCACGGCGGCCACGCCGAGATCGTCTTGCACGACGTCCGGGTCCCGGTCCAGAACCTGATCGGCGAGGAGGGGATGGGCTTCGCCATCGCGCAGGCTCGCCTCGGCCCGGGCCGCATCCACCACTGCATGCGCTCCATCGGCGTCGCGGAGAAGGCCATCGAGCTGATGTGCCAGCGGGTGCAGACCCGCGTTGCCTTCGGCAAGCCGCTTGCCGAACAGGGCGTCATCCGCGACTGGATCGCCGAGTCCCGGGTCCGCATCGAGCAGCTGCGGCTCCTCGTGCTCAAGACCGCCTGGCTCATGGACACCGTGGGCAACAAGGGCGCTCACACCGAGATCCAGGCCATCAAGATCGCCACGCCCGCCACCGTGCAGTGGATCCTCGACAAGGCCATTCAAGCCCACGGTGCCGGCGGGCTGTCGCAAGACTTCCCGCTGGCGCGCGACTACGCCAGCATCCGCACGCTCCGGTTCGCCGACGGGCCCGACGAGGTGCACAAGAACGCGCTGGCCCGTGCCGAGCTGCGCGGCTAAGCCAAGCAGGTGGGGCCCCGTGGGTGACCGGGCCGGTCACCCGAGTGTCACGTCCTTTTTCGCCCGGGTCGGCCTTCATATGCACATATGCTGCGCGTTGAGCAGCCACACATCCATGACCCCTTCATAAGGTTGGTGTCGTCCGGGGTTGGATGTCCCGGATACCCAGGACTGCGGGGTGTGGCCGATGACTCCGTGCCGTTGGGTGGCTTCCTGGGCGTGGCCGCCTCGCCGTTCTGGACGCCCTGGCCGCTGATTGAAATCTGTGCGCGTGGTCGCTGTTTATGGAGCTGCAGGCGGGGTCGTCCACGGGGTTGAGCTGGGATGACGGGAGGACGGTTCTTGGGCGTGGCCGCCTCGCCGTTCTGGACGCCCTGGCCGCTGATTGAAATCCGTGCGCGTGGTCGCTGTTTATCGAGCTGCAGGCGGGGTCGTCCACGGGGTTGAGCTGGGATGACGGGAGGACGGGCCCGGAGAAGGTCCGCAAGATCGTCTGGGCAGGGATCGATGTCGGCAAGCACAGCCACCACGTGTGTGTGGCGGACGGACCGGCAAGATCGTGTTCGACCAGAAGTTCACCAACAGCCAGGCCGCGATCGAGGCGTTGATCGCCCGCGCCCGCAAGAAGGCAGGCGAGGTGGTGTGGGCGGCTTGGGTTGGTCCCGGACCCCGCGAGCGGGCGACGGCGGGTCCGCGCAGGGGTTGATCTTCACCGCAGCGTACTGGCGGCACATGTTCGTCTATCCGACGTTGCGGCAGACGCTTGATGAGGTGGTGGCCGGGTTCGAGGCCGCGTGTGTGTTCTTCGGTGGTGTGTTCGCGATTGTGGTGCCGGACAACATGAAAGCGATCGTGGATCACGCCGACGCGACCGATCCTCGGCTGAATGACGCGTTCCGCGAGTACGCCCAGGCCCGCGGGTTCGCGGTGGATCCGGCGCGGGTTCGGCATCCCCGCGGCAAGCCCAGGGTTTGAACGTCGTGTCCAATATGCGCGGTCGAATTTCTCTGCGGGAGACGACGTCCCGCCCGGCCGAGGTTTTCGACGCCGAGGAACAACCCTTGTGCTGCCGCCGCCGGCCGAGGCGTTCGTGATCCCGGCCTGCACCCGGCCGAAGGTGGCTCCGAATCGGCATGTCGAGGTCGCCAGGGCGCTCTACCCAGCGCCGGGTGACATTGTCGGTAACGAATTCTGGCTCACGCCGACGGCACGACGGTCAAGCTCTACTGGCGCGGCCAGCTGATCAGCCACTGGCACCTACCGGAGGTCGTATTCATCACTGTCTCATTCTCAGTGACCGTCTTTAGCAGCCCGGGGTAGGCCGGGCTCCCTGTATGTCCAGGGACGTCGGGATGTCCACGTCGAGAACTATGATCCGAGCGTGCACCGGGCCGTTGACGTAGCGAACATCCACGTCTTTGCGGGTCGTGCCGGTGATCGGCCGGGTAGATGAGGCAACAGGTTCCGCAGCGGTGGTTGTTCTGTGCGCTGGCTATCGGGTGCCTGGAGGAGTTCGGCGAGTCGTTAGCCGACGACGGAGATTCGAGGCATCGGTTGGCGGTCGAAGAAGGCTTTCTTGCGGCGGCGGATCAGCGGGTCCATCCAGACCAGTCGTGCTCGCCGCGTTGCATGCCGAGTTCGGTCCGGCGGTGCTGCCGACGGCGGATTGGGAGATCTGGACGTGCGATGCCACCGCTGCCGCGTAGCGGTGCCTGAGCCATGCCGCCGGATCAACCCTTGATCCGAAGATCGAGCTATTTCGGCAGGTCAATCCTGCTTTCCTGCGCGACGTCGAACGCACACTATACGGACTTTGAGTCGGCTACCTGGCGGCAACGATGCTCGCCGACAGCTCGCTGATCCGCGTCCCCATTCGCCGACACGGCTTAGCTTCTTGATCATCTGTCGGGCTGCCTTTTGTTTTGAATGATCATGGAGCGCTATTCTAGCGACTTGATCACCTAAAAATAGGGCAACGGCCCCAATCGAGTAAGATCGTTTTCTTCTCACAGAACACGACTTACAGGTGGAGCCGTTGCGTTACCAGTCTACTACGGGGCTTGTGGCTGGTAACTCACGTGAATAACGCTCATGGTCTTCTTTATGCGCCTAATCAGATCTGCTCGAAATTCATTTGGTCACTTCGGTTACGGCTTGAGTGTGGAATCCATGCGGGAGCGTCGGGTTTATGCACGCCACATGGTCATCTGCAATTATGGAACCGCCAGCTATCACCGATACATTGAAAGAATAGCGCCAGCGGCGCGGCGGCGACGACTTGCGCGAAACTCGGGTCGCTGGCAACGCAGGTACAGAAGAATCGATCGGATCATGGCCTCGTACGAGAATTCTCCCTCGTGGATGTCGGCCACGCTCGCATCTGGAGGCATATTCATTTGGGCCGTCCAGAATCTGTCTCCGGGTCCGCTATCGACCTCCGTTCTCTTCATTCCGTACTTGCTGATCCCTGTGATCGAGTTTGCTAAGTCGAGGCTGGAATAGGGAGGTATCCGTTACGAGCGGCCAGAGGATCGCGATCCTTTCGTCCGTGCTGAAAGATGAAAATGCAGTGATCGATCGACGGTGCGTCGCGATGTGGAAGCTGCGTCTATGGCGGGCTCACCGGGCCGCACCCCGCTTTGCCCGGTGGCCAGCGGCACTTCGACCCGGATTTGCAGGTCACCGGAGCCGGGGAGTGGTGTGATTGCTGCTGGTGCCCCCGGTGCGACTCGAACGCACACTGGACGGATTTTGAGTCCGCTGCCTCTGCCGATTGGGCTACGGGGGCTTGCCCGGTCAGCATACGCGACTGGTGATCAACCGCTTCCGTCAGGGGTGCGCGTCGCTTCATCGCGTGGTTTGTCCCGGTTCGGGACCTTGGTGGCGGTGATCTTCGCGCGTTAGGTTCACCACTCTGGGTGCCTGATCGAACACGAGGGGTCGTGATGGTCGACGAAACGAAGGTCGAGTCCGCTGCGGGCGGTGCCGACGACGCCGGGCTGCGGCGAAGCCTGAAGAACCGCCACCTCCAGATGATCGCGCTCGGCGGCATCATCGGCGCCAGCCTGTTCATCGGTAGCGGGGCGGTGATCTCCACCGTCGGGCCGGCGGCCGTGCTGTCGTACGCCGTCGGCGGGTTGATCGTCGTGCTCGTGATGCGGATGCTCGGCGAGATGGCGACCGCGGCGCCGACGCTCGGTTCGTTCATGGAGTACGCGCGGACCTCGTTGGGCAACTGGGCGGGGTTCACCATCGGCTGGTTGTACTGGTACTACTGGGTTGGCGTGGTCGCTTTCGAGGCTGTCGTCGGCGCCGAGTTGGTCAACCCGCTGGTGCCCGCCGTGCCGCAGTGGGTCATCTCGCTGGTGCTGATGTTGTTGCTCACCGCCACGAACCTCGTTTCAGTGCGATCGTTCGGCGAGACCGAGTTCTGGCTGGCGTCCATCAAGGTCATCACGATCGTGATCTTCCTGGTGTGCGGGACGGTTTTCGTGCTCGGGCTCTGGCCGGGCGCCGAGTTCTCGGTCGGCAACATCGCGCTCGATGGGTTCGTCGCCAACGGCGGCTTCGCCGTGCTGCACGGCGTGGTCATCGTGATCTTCTCCTACTTTGGTACGGAGATCGTGACCATCGTGTCCGCGGAGTCGGACGAGCCGGAGCGGGCGGTGGCCAAGGCGACCAAGGCGGTCGTGTGGCGGGTGCTGCTGTTCTATGTCGGTTCGGTGACCCTGCTGGTCATGATCACGCCGTGGCAGGAGATCCCCACCGAAGGCAGCTTGTACGCCGCGGCCTTCACGCGGTTCGGGTTGCCCGCCGCGGAGGTCGTGGTGAACGTGGTCGTGTTCACCGCCGTGATCTCGGTGCTCAACTCCGGGCTCTACACCGCCTCCCGGATGCTCTTCGCCTTGCAGCGGCGGGGTTTCGCGCCGAGCTGGGTGCGTGACATCAACCGCCGTGGCGTGCCGTGGAAGGCGATCCTGCTGTCCACACTGGTCGGTTACGTCGCTGTTGCGGCGAGTTACGTCTCGCCGGACACGATCTTCTACTTCATCATCAACTCCGCCGGGGCGGTCGCGCTGTTCATCTACGGGATGATCGCGCTCTCGCAGCTCCGGATGCGCCGGCGGTTGGAGCAGGAGGCGCCGGAGCGGCTGAAGTTGAAGATGTGGCTTTTCCCCTACTTGACCTGGGCCACGCTGGTCGTGATCGTCGTGGTGGTGGTCACTATGGGCGCCATCGAGGAGGTTCGTTCGCAGCTCACGCTGAGTTTGGTCAGCCTCGTTGGGATCCTGCTGATCTACGTGCTGTTCGTGCGGCGGCGGGTGGCTAAGGCTTGATCGATCCGATGTCGCAATGGTCACGTCCCGTGTTTACCTCGGTGTGAAGTCGTAGCCGGTAAGCTGCGGTTTCCGATGCAGACCGCATCGGCGGACCCGAGTTTTGGAGGATCCCGGTGACGACGCCGGCTGCCGAGGACACACGCGAGGCCAAGCCCGTCGAACGTCGCGTACTCGTGGCCGAGGACGAGGCGTTGATCAGGCTTGACCTGGTGGAGATGCTCCGCGAGGAGGGTTACCAGGTCGTCGGTGAGGCTGGGGACGGCCAGGAGGCCGTCCGGCTCGCCGAGGAGCTGCGTCCGGACCTGGTGATCCTGGACGTCAAGATGCCGAAGATGGACGGCATCGAGGCCGCCTCCAACATCGCCGGCGAGCGGATCGCGCCGGTCGTGATCCTGACGGCTTTCAGCCAGCGCGACCTCGTCGAGCGGGCGCGGGACGCGGGCGCGATGGCCTACCTGGTGAAGCCGTTCGCAAAGCGCGACCTGGTGCCGGCCATCGAACTGGCGGTGTCCCGGTTCGCCGAGGTGCAGGCGCTGGAGTCGGAGGTCGCCGACCTGACCGAGCGTCTGGAAGCGCGCAAGACCATCGAGCGGGCCAAGGGCTTGCTGATGAACAAGCACAACCTCTCCGAGCCTGAGTCGTTCCGCTGGCTGCAGCGGACCGCGATGGACCGCCGCACCACGATGAAAGCGGTTGCCCAGGCGGTGCTGGAGAACCTCTCCTAGTTCGGCCGCCCGGCGTCGGCTGCAGGTCAGCGGCCGACGCCGGCAAGCTCAACGATGACCGGCGGCGTCCCACATCGGTGAAAGTGCACGTCGTACCGGTCCTGGATCGCCTCCAGTGCCGACTCCGGTTCCTCCCCGCGAGTGATTCGCCGCAGCAGGCGGAAGAACTCGAACCGTTCGACGCCGGGCGTGATGTAGCTGACGATCTCTGCGGCGGAGTTCTCGGTCGCTGCGAACGCATGCGGCATGCCGGGCGGCACCACCACGAGACCGCCCTTGCTGGCGGTTTCGATGCGGTCGTCCAGCAGGATCTCCATTGCGCCTTCCAAGAAGCAGAACACCTCGGCGGACTTCTCGTGGATGTGCGGGTGGGAGTGTCTTCGCCCGTCGGCATGCTGATCAGGTTGGTGCCGGTGATGCCTCCGGTCGCGTTGCTGTTGGCCAGCAGCGGAACTGGATGCCGCCGTCGTGCGGGCCATGTCGTCGGCCGCCGGGCTGGGACTCCTCCCGTTCTGGACGGACCCGGTATGCGCGGTGGTTACCGCGTGGCACCCGTTGGCAGACGAGGACGTCCTGCGCCCGGCGCAGCTCGCCGAGTTGCCGCTGCGCCTCGCACCCTGCGACGCCAACCCGCCGTTCCGCGACCTGATCACCACGGTGCTGCGCGACGCGAGTCGAACCGCCGGTCGGGCCGCCGTTCACACACCTGCAGGGCACCTCGCCGACATCGCGACCGACCCCACCGCATCGTGGACCGCGTTCTACCGCGCCGGTGACCTGCCACCGTCCCAGCCCGTGGCGATCCGTCCGCTGGCGGGCGTCGAGATCACCACGTCGCTGGTGGTGCCGCCGGGCCCGGCGGGGCCCGCGTTAGGGCTGTTGCTGGACAGCTTCCGTGGGTGACGGAGTCACTGCCCCGGGGGCTGGTCGCGCAGGACGCAGGTCAGCCGCGCCGTGCAGGTGCGCCGATCGTTCTCGTCCGTGATCACGATGTCGAAGGTGGCCGTCGAGTGGCCCCGGTGCACGGGCGTCGCGACGCCGGTGACCACACCCTCGGTGGCCGCGCGGTGGTGGGTGCAGGTCAGCTCCAGCCCGACCGCGACCCTCTCCGCGCCCGCGTGCAGGGCGGCGGCGATGGAGCCGAGCGTCTCGGCCAGCACCGCGTTCGCGCCGCCGTGCAGCAGACCGTAGGGCTGGCGGTTGCCCGCGACCGGCATCGTGGCGACCACCCGATCGGGGTCCCATTCGACGATTTCGATGCCCATCCGCTCGGTGAGCTGCTCACCGGCGTCGCTCATCACCGAGCTCAACCGATCGTTGTCGCTGGTCATCGCCTCACCGCCGTTGAGCGAAGTCACGCCGGGCCCTCCCATCGCCTCGGGTACAAGCTGTCGGAGCTTCAGCCTAGACTCGCCGCCGTGATGCATTCCGAGGACCGACGCCTGCTGCTCATCGACGGCCACTCGATGGCCTACCGCGCCTTCTACGCCCTGCCGAAGGAGAACTTCCAGACCGGCACGGGCCAGCACACCAACGCGGTCTACGGCTTCACCTCGATGCTGATCAACCTGCTCCGCGACGAGCAGCCCACGCACCTCGCGGTTGCTTTCGACGTCTCCCGCAAGACCTTCCGCAGCGAGGCCTTCACCGGGTACAAGGCCAACCGCAGCGCCACGCCGGACGAGTTCCGCGGCCAGGTCAGCCTGATCCAGGACGTCCTCGGCGCGCTGAACATCCCGGTGCTGAGCAAGGAGAACTACGAGGCCGACGACGTCATCGCGACGCTGACCACGCAGGCCACCGCGGCGGACTTCAAGGTCTCGATCTGCACCGGTGACCGGGATGCGCTGCAGCTGGTCACCGACGATGTCACGGTGCTGTACCCGACGAAGGGCGTTTCGGAGCTCACCCGCTTCACGCCGCAGGCCGTCGAGGACAAGTACGGCCTGACGCCGCAGCAGTACCCGGACTTCGCCGCGCTGCGCGGCGACCCGTCGGACAACCTGCCGAAGATCCCGGGGGTGGGAGAGAAGACCGTCACCAAGTGGATCCAGCAGTTCGGTTCGCTGGCCGATCTGGTGGACCGGGTCGACGAGGTCAAGGGCAAGGCCGGTGAGTCCCTGCGCGAGCACCTGTCGTCGGTGCTGCTCAACCGGCAGTTGACCGAGCTGGTCCGCGACATCCCGTTGGAGTCGGCGCCGGCCGAGCTGGCGGTGCGGACCTGGGACCGCGACGCGGTGCACCGGCTGTTCGACGACCTGGAGTTCCGGGTGCTGCGCGACCGGCTGTTCGCGACGCTGTCCAGCGCCGAGCCGGAGGTCGAGGAGGGATTCGAGATCTCCGGCGGCGTCGTGCAGCCCGGTCAGCTGGCGGGGTGGCTGGACAAGCACGCCCGCAACGGCAACCGGGTGGGGCTGGCCTTCATCGGGCGGTGGGCCCGGGGGCACGGCGACCTGGCCGGTATCGCGCTGGCCACCGCCGACGGCAACGGGGCGTTCGTGGACGTCACGGTCCTGACCCCGGAGGACGAGCAGGCGCTGGCGGCCTGGCTGGCGGACCCTGCGACGACGAAGGCCGCGCATGACGTCAAGGGGCCGTTGCACGCCATCCGCGACCGCGGCTGGACGGTGGCGGGCCTGACCAGCGACACCGCACTGGCGGCCTACCTGGTGCGGCCCGGGCAGCGGTCCTTCGAGCTGCCGGACCTCGTGGTCCGCTACCTGCAGCGCGAGCTGCGCGCGGAGCAAGGCGACGACGACGGGCAGCTGTCGCTGTTGGAGGACGAGGCGGAGACCAAGGAGAAGGCCGCCTCGACCGAGCTGGTGAAGGCGCGTGCGGTGGCCGAGCTCGCCGACGCGCTGGACGTGGAGCTGGACCGCATCGACAGCCGCGGGCTGCTCACCGATCTGGAGCTGCCGCTGCTGGTGGTGCTCAGCGAGCTGGAGGGCGCGGGCATCGCGGTCGACTCGGAGCAGCTGGCCGAGCTGGGTGCGCGCTTCGCGGCCCGGGTCAAGCAGGCCGCGCAGGACGCCTACGGCGTGATCGGCAAGGAGATCAACCTCGGCTCGCCGAAGCAGCTGCAGGTGGTGCTCTTCGACGAGCTGGACATGCCGAAGACCAAGCGCACCAAGACCGGTTACACCACCGATGCCGAGGCGCTGCAGACGCTGTTCGAGAAGACCGAGCACCCGTTCCTGCAGCACCTGCTGGAGCACCGCGACGCGACCCGACTGAAGACCACTGTGGACGGTCTGGTGAAGTCCATTTCGGACGACGGGCGGATCCACACCACGCTGAACCAGACCATCGCGGCGACCGGCCGGTTGTCCTCGACGGACCCGAACCTGCAGAACATCCCGATCCGCACCGAGGAGGGCCGCCGGATCCGGGAGGTCTTCGTCGTCGGCGACGGTTACGCGGAGCTGATGACCGCCGACTACAGCCAGATCGAGATGCGCATCATGGCGCACCTCTCCGGCGACGAGGGGCTCATCGAGGCCTTCCGCACCGGCGAGGACCTGCACAACTACGTCGCCTCCCGGGCGTTCGGGGTGCCGATCGGCGAGGTCGACCAGGAGCTGCGTCGCCGGGTCAAGGCGATGTCCTACGGGCTGGCCTACGGCCTGTCGGCCTACGGGTTGGCGCAGCAGCTGCGGATCTCCGCCGAGGACGCGAAGGCGCAGATGGACGCCTACTTCGCCCGTTTCGGCCGCGTCCGCGACTACCTGCGGGAGGTCGTGGACCAGGCGCGCAAGGACGGCTACACCTCGACGATCCTGGGACGCCGCCGCTACCTGCCGGACCTGACCAGTGACAACAGGCAGCGGCGGGAGATGGCGGAGCGGATGGCGCTCAACGCGCCGATCCAGGGCAGCGCGGCCGACATCATCAAGGTCGCGATGCTGGGCGTGCACCGGGCGTTGCGGGACAACGGCATGCGGTCGCGGATGCTGCTGCAGGTGCACGACGAACTGATCATCGAGGTCGCCGCCGACGAGCGGGCCGAGGTGGAGAAGCTGGTGCGCGAGCAGATGGGTTCGGCCTACCAGCTGGACGTGCCGCTGGAGGTCTCCGTCGGCGTCGGCCGCTCCTGGGACACCGCCGCGCACTGAGGTCCGCCGAATTCAGCGGGAACCGCTGAAATCTCGTTGCGGGGCCGTCACGAAGTGGTCACTCACCGGAGTCGGGTCGGTGCAACCATTTTCAATGGTCGACATCACCGTCGGGTGACCCCACCCGAACGGGCGATGGATCGGTGCCTATAACCTGCCGTACGCGTTGCCGGGCCCGGACGCGTGCGTGCGGGCGCGACAACGGTAGGGCGCGGACACCCCCGAATCCGCCTCCGCGCCAACCCGGAGGAGGAGCATGATCAGCATCGACAGAGTGGACCACCTGGTCCTCACCGTGGCCGATGTCGATCGGGCAGTGGAGTTCTACGAGCAGATCCTCGGCATGACGCCGGTGGCGTTCCCCGGCGAGCGGCGAGCGGTGAGCTTCGGTCGGCAGACGATCAAGCTCCACGCGGCCAGCGAACTGGTGGAGCCGACCGCGACTCACCCGGTGCCCGGTTCGGCCAACCTGTGCTTCGTCACGGCCAACGCGCTCTCCGAGGTCCAGGAGCACCTGCGCGCCAACGAGGTGCGCATCGAGGAAGGCCCGGTCAGCCGGATCGGCGCGGAGGGCCCGATCACCTCGCTGTACCTGCGCGACCCGGACGGCAACCTGATCGAGATCGCCCGCTACGACGATCCCGTCGAGGGGGCTCCCGCCGATTAGCGGATTGGACTCTGCCCCTGGGGCAAGGTCCAGACTGGATCCATCCTCGGCATTGGGGATTTCGCGCAGCTGACCGGCCTGAGTGCGAGGGCGCTGCGGATCTACGACAAGCAGGGTCTGCTGAAGCCGGTCACGGTGGCGCCGTGGTCGAACTACCGGCGCTACTCGGTGAGCCAGCCGCGTTGTGGCAGGCGTTGGCGGCGGCGGACAACGCGCCGATCGGGCCGTTCTGGTCGTCGATGCGGGCGGGGTCCACTGACGACGAGGCCGAGGTGCTGTGCTGCTGGCCGGTCGCCCGGGCGGTGCCGGAGGCCTGGGCGATTCCCGGGTGGACTGTCGAGCGAGGGGAAGTTCGGGCAGGTTTGGAGCTCGTGGTGGGCTGGCGGCACGATGAAGACGTCCCGGTCATCGACTCGGCTGTGCACCCGGCCGTTCGCGTGCTGCTGGCCGAAGCGCAGCGGCGCGGGGCCGACCTGAACCTCGTGTCGATGCGCCAGATCGGGCGGCTCGACGAGACCGGCAATGCGATCGGGATGGAGGTCGCCGTCCCGCTGCAGCCGGCCGCGACGTGAGCACACCGGGGCCGTGAGTGCCCCGAACAACGCGAGGGGACGTCAGGTTCTTGTCGCTCTGTGCACCCGGGAGCTTCGCATGCGTATTCGCTCATTCGTGTTTTGCACCTGAGTACTACGGTTCCGCTCATTGGGGACTATTCCGTGCTGGTGGCATGGGGTGAGGGAACTGTGAAGGTGGATTTGGCCGCCTCGGAGTTCACGAAGGACACGGTTGAGCTCCTCCAGGGGCAGATAGTTGATGTGCTCAGGTGCCCGGTGGACCTGGGCGATGAGCGGCAGTGGTTGGCGTGGCTGACCGACGAGACGGGCCGGGCGGGGCGGGGTCGGGACAAGTTGGCCACCGCGCTGATCGCGCACTGCCGCGCGAAGGAGGTCGAGCCGCCGACGCCGAACCTGGCCCGGCAGGTGGCGAGTCGCGCGCTGCAGGACTTCGAAATGCTGCTCTGCCACAGCATCGCGGATCGAATCGGTGATTCGGCGGACCAGTTGGAAACCTTGCTCGCGGACTCGGATGAGCGCCAGGAATGGTCGCTCGCCGAACTGCGCTCCGAGGTGGGTTCGATGAACCTGAAGAAATTGCTCCTGGAGATCGAAAGCCTCATGTCGCTGCAGGCGTTGGGGTTGCCGACCGACCTGCTGGTCAAGTTGGAGGAGAGCAACGCCGAGCACATCTGGCTGGGCGCGCTCCTCAAGGAGGTCGGCAAGCAAACCGCGGTGCAGGCCTTGCACCTGCCGTCCGATCTCTTCGACGACGTTCCGGCGGAACTCGTGGAGGCGTGGTGCGCACGGGTGGCCAGCGCGGGTTCGGAGGAGCTCAGGGCGCATCCACGAGCGGTCCGCGTGACCCTGTTGAGCGCGCTGTGCTCGGTGCGGCGCAAGGAGATCACCGATCTGCTCGGCCGGGTGCTGGTCGGCCTGCTGCACCAGATCCGGGCGCGGGCGGAGCACCGGCTCGGCCAGGAGGCCGCCGACGCCGCGTGGCCGAGGCAGGCGCGGGACATGCTCTTGCTCGAACTGGCCCGGGCCGCCCTGGATCGTCCCGACGACACAGTGCGGACAGTGCTGTACCCGATCGCCAGCGAGCAGGAGCTAAGGAAGCTGACGCGCGACAGCGAAGCCCGCGACGCCGTGCGAGCCCGGCGCAAGCGAACGGTGCTCCGCGGCACGTACTCCGCTTACTACCAGCAGATCATCAAGCTCCTGCTGGCGGGCCTGGAGTTCCGCTGCCGGGACCTGGGCTGCTGGCCGGTCATGGCGGCGCTCGGTGAGCTGGTCAGCGACTACACCACGTGCTGGGGGAGTGGCCGGTTCTACGACTTCGACCAGAACATCCCGCTGGACGACGTGGTGCCGCCGGAGTGGCAGGACGCAGTCGTGGACAAGGAGGGGCGCATCGAACGCGTCGTCTACGAGCTGTGCGTGCTGCTGTCGCTGCGGGATCTGCTCTGTTCCCGGCGGATCTTCCTCGCCGGGGCCGGCCAGTGGGGAAAGCCCGGAGTGGACCGCCCGACGGGCGGTGCGACCGCGCGTGTCGAGTCTGGGGGACGACCCCACGCGCTGTCGCACCGCCGCACCGGCGAAATCCTCACCTGGCCCAGCTAGGTCAGGCCCCCGCAGCACTCGGTTCTGAACCTTCGTCCTCGCAGCAAGGGCCACCCGCACCGCCACGTGGAGTCTGGCGACAAGCGCTTAGAGGGACAGTTCGGGCCTTAGACGCGTAGGGGTCCAGACCCGCTGCCGCCAGGCCGCGATCGTGCTCAGCAGCAGCGACGCGACCAGGTAGCAGAGCAGGACCGCGGCCGCGTTCGACGCCGCCTCCAGGCCCAATCCGCCATAGAGCAGGTTGCGCAGGCCGCTGACGACGTAGCCCAGCGGCAGCACCTGGTGCAGCGGGTGCAGCGGCTCCGGGATCGTCTGCCACGGGAACGTGCCGCCCGCGGTGACCAGCTGCAGCACCAGGATGACCAGCGCGATGAACTTGCCCTTCGGCCCGAACGCGGCGTTGAGCGCGTGGACCACGGCGGTGAAGGCGAACGACGTCAGGATCAGGAACGCGAGCGTCCACCAGGTGTGCGCCGGATGCACGCCCACCCCGAAGACCACGACGAGGTACAGCAGCACGGCCTGCGCGAAGCCGACGATCGCCGCGGGCAACCAACCGCCGAGCGCGACGCGCCACGGCGCGACCCCGGCCGCGAGCGCGCGGCTGGACAGCGGGCGCATCAGCAGCATCAGCAGGAACAGCACGAACCCGCCGATCCACAGCGCCAGCCCCATGAAGAACGGCGCCAGCCCGGCCCCGTAGGTGTCGGCCTTGACCAGGGCGTTGGTATCGATGGCGACCGGGTCGCCGATGGTGTCCGCAGTGGCGTTGCGGGTCTGCTCGTCGGGGTTCGGGATGTCGTTGACGCCCTCGCCCAGCTCCGTGGCGAGGGTGTTCGACCCGTCCGCGAGCTCGCCGGAACCGTCGGAGAGCTGCCGGGTGCCGCCGGCGAGCTGGTCGGCGCCGTCGCGGAGCTGCTTGGTGCCGGCCAGCGCCTGCCGCTCGCCGTCGCGGAGCTGCTGCGCGCCGTCGTCGACCTGGCGGGAGCCGTCGGCGAGCCGGCCGATGCCGCTGGTCATGCCGGGCATCGCGTTCGCCAGCTTGCGGTTGCCGTCGGCGACCTGGCGGGAGCCGTCGGCGAGCGTCCGCAGCTGGCCGAGCTGCGACTGCACCTTGCCGTTGGCGTCGGTGATGGGCTTGTTGAGCTCGTCGATGCCGTCGACGAGCTTCTTGACCTGGGCCTCGTCGACGCCCCTCTCGCGGAGCTGGCCGGCGATCTTCTTCTTCGTCGTGGCGAGGTTGTCCACGACCTCCTGCGAGAGCCCGCCGAGGGTTTCCGCCTTGGACGCGAGCAGCTCGTTGCCGGCCGCGACCTGCTCGGCGCCGTCGGCGAGCTCCGCGGTCTGCTCCGGCAGCGGAGCGGTCTGCCGTTGCAGTTCGCCGAGCCCGCCGCGCAGCTGATCGGTGCCGTCGCTGAGCCGCGCGGCGCCGTCGGCGAGCCTGGCCTGGCCGTCGACCAGCTGGTGGGCGCCGGTGGCCAACTGGTCGGTGCCCTGCTTGGCCTGGCCGAGCCCGTCGCGCAGCCGTCCCGCACCGTCGGCGAGCTGGCCCGCGCCGTCGGCTGCTTCGAGTGTCTTGTCGTGGACGGCGCTGAACCCGAGCAGGAACTGGTTGGCCGCCTCGGCCCCGGAGCTGGCGGCCACTCCCTTGCGCACCTCGGAAGCCACCTTGTCAGCGATGGTGCCGACGAGGTAGTTGTTGGCGTCGTTGGTGATCAGCCGCAGCTTCGCCTGCCGCGGCTCGAAGTCGGCGGGGGAGAGCAACGCCGCGGAGAAGTCCTTCGGCACCACCAGTGCGAACGTGTAGCGGCCGCTGGCCACGCCGTCCTGGGCCTGCTGCTCGTCGGTGCGGGTCCAGTCGAAGGTGGCGGAATCCAGCAGCTCCTGGTAGACGTCCTGCCCGGCGTCCAGCCGGGTGCCGTCCTCGCGCTGCCCGCCCTCGTCGGCGATGACCACGGCCGCGGGCACCGAGCCGAGCTTGCCGTAGGGATCCCAGTTCGCGTAGAGGTACATCGCGCCGTACAGCAGCGGCACCAGGGTGACCGCGAGCAGCGCGAGCCTGGGCAGTTTGCCCGAAGTCAGGCGGCGCAGCTCCGTGGCCGCGAGCCGGAAACTAGTCATCACAGACCTTCAGCAGAGTCCGAAGTGGATGGTTCGGCGTTGTCCGCGCCGACCTTCGCGGGCGAAACGCCGAGCTTGTCGGCGGAGTGCGGGGCGCAGAGCGCGATCACGGCTAGGCCGCGCTCGGCGTGGCGGGTGGCGATGGAGTACCAGCCGGTGGGATCGCCACCGTGGCGGTCGGGGCAGTCCAGCACCAGGGCTTTGACTGCGCGCGCCTCGCAGGCGAGTTCGGTAAGCAGCCGGGTGCGCTCGAACCCGGCGAGGTTCTCGAAGCGCTTTTCGCTCGCCCCCTCGGGCAGCCAGTCCCGGGCCGACAGCCAGTCGCGGACGCGACGGCGGCCGGATCGACGGCCAGCCAGGGTCAGGCCTTCGGCGACGACGTCGCGCACCACCAGTGCGCCGTCGGGTTCGGTTATGTCCGGCGCGTCGACGACCGCGACGCTGCGCCGCAGCGCGGTCGCGTCGATCGTGCCGTTAAGGCGCACGCTGCCGCGAGTGGGTCGCAGCCGGCCGGAAAGCGCCAGCGCCAGCGCGGTGCGGCCGGAGTTCGGGTCGCCCGCCGCGAGCAGGACCTGGCCGGTCCGCACTCGAAGCGAAGTGGGCGTCAGCAGCGGCCCGTGCGCTCCGATCACCTCGACGCCGGTGGCGACGATTTCCACGCCGAACTCCTCGACTCTCACGGCCGTGCGCTGGCCGCGGCGAGCGTCAGCGCAGCGCGGTGGCCGGGCGCACCTCCCACATCGTCCACAGCGGCCGGTAGCCCTGACGGGGCCAGAACACCGAGGACAACGGGTTGGGCGGGTTGTAGTACAGGAAGCTGCCGACGGCTCCGGCGCGCGCGAACTCGTTGTGCGCCGTTGCCATCAGCTGTTGGCCGACGCCGGTTCCGCGGAGCTTCTCCTGCACCGACACGCAGTTGACGTACGCCCATGTGCCGGACCGGAGCCGGTAGCTGCCGGGCGACTTGGCGGTGTCCACCCAGCCGCACTCCGCTACCGCGACCGGCGTTCCGTCCTGCTCCGCCAGCCACACGGGATCGCTGGAGTGCAGGCGCACGTGCGCAGCGGTCCGCTTCAGCTGCGGAGCATCGGGTCGGTACGCGGATGTGCCGACCAGGGCGGCGTATTCGAGCTCGGAAAGCGTGAGTTCGACGACGGCGTCCAGATCGGCCGGTCCGGCGCGACGTATCTTTACGGTACCAGATGGTCTCGTATATGCAACCGGCGCCGGCGGGCGCACGGACAAGCAGGACAGCGGGACGAAGCCGTGATCCAGCAACGCCCTGGTAGCGGCGACGTCCCGGCTCGGCCACACGACCATGCAGGACGAGTTCGGACCGGGTGAGGCGTGCGCCGCCAGCCACTCGCGCCAGGTCCCCAGCAGCGCGTCCATGCCCGCCTGCGGCTGCTCGCCGACGATCGGGAAGAGCTCGAACACCTCACCGGCCTGCCAGAGGCTCTGCACCGACCCCGGCGGATTGGAGTTGCGCGCGACGAGCCCGGCCGCCGTGCCGCCGTCGGCGGTCCGGGCCACGATCGCCTTGCCGTCGGACGGCAGGTGGTGGGTGTCCGGCAGTTGCGGGTCCAGCGCGGCGAACCGCGCGAACTGAGCCCGCATCAACTCCTGTGCACTCGCCACGACTTCTCCTCGGAAGCTGCCTTGACCGTAGGTCTGGTTCTTTGTCCTGAAGTGCGCTTGGCCGACCCTGGCGGCTCGCGCCGCCGTGGGTTCCCGGAGGTTGTCTGATGAGGACGGCCCCAGTGTGGTGAATCGGCGTCTATCAGTTGTGGCAGACGAAGATCGCGGTGCCGGGGAAGAGACGTCCACGCAGCGGGCTCCACTGCCCCCACGTCTGAGTGTGCCCCTCCGGCCACTCCGGTTCGATGAGATCGACCAGGTGCAACCCGGCGGCGGCCAACTGGCGGACGTAGTCGCCGAGCGTGCGGTGGTGCTCCACGTAGGTGGCCCGGCCGTCGGCGTCGATCTCCACGTATGGGGTGTGGTCGAAGTAGGAGTGGGTCGCGGTCAGCCCGGTCGGCCCCGGATCGTCGGGGAAGACCCACCGCATCGGGTGCGTCACCGCGAAAACCCACCGGCCGCCCGGCCGCAGCACCCGCGCGACCTCCCGGAACACCGCTCCTGCATCGGCCACGAACGGCACGCCGCCGAACGCCGAGCAGGCCAGGTCGAAGGAATCGTCGGCGAACGGCAGGCAGTCCGCGCTGGCCTGCACCAGCGGCACCGCGGTCCCGCTGCGCTCACCGCCCGCGACGGCGTGGCGCAACATCCCGGCCGAGATGTCCAGTCCGACCGGATGCGCGCCCTGGTCGGCCAGCCACCGCGAACACGAGGCCGCGCCGCAGCCGACCTCCAGCACCCGCTTGCCCCGGACGTCGCCGAGCAGCCCGGTGTCCTGCTCGCGCAGCCGCTCCGGGCACCACATGAAATCGCTGTCGCCGAGGAACGCGCCGTGTTCGGCTTGGTAGTCGTCGGCGTCGGCGTCCCACCACAACCGGCTCGCGCCCCGGGATTCCGCCGCGTCGACAGTGCGTTTGCTCACACCGACCGTGCCCAACAAGTGCTCCGCGGAGATACGCTGGAGCCCGTCGTTCTCCGGTTCGTCGGCTCGTGTCAAGGATTCCCCCCGCCGATAGTGGGTATTGCTCGAACGTGATGCATTGTCGTCGCCCGGAGCCGACAGGTCGTCCAGGCGTACCGCAGTTTGCCCGGCGATCGAGAAAGCGCGTACGATACCGCCCGCGCCGTGGGTCTTCTGTCGGCGGCTCTTCCCTGCCGGGTCGCACCGGCCGCGGAGGTCTGCCGGAGAAGCGGAACTGCCTGGTCCAGCAAGTCAGCTGGCCTTGGCCGGACACCCCGGGGCGCGGCAACAAGGCAGATCCAGCGACCAAACTATCCGCACCGGAGCAACCCACCTGATGTCCACCGACACCACCACCGTCCCGACTGCAGCCGCCACCAAGCCGCAGGTCGCAGTGAACGACGTCGGGACGGAGGAGGACTTCCTCGCCGCCGTCGACCAGACCATCAAGTACTTCAACGATGGGGACATTGTTGAGGGCACCATCGTCAAGGTCGATCGCGACGAGGTGCTGCTTGACATCGGCTACAAGACCGAGGGCGTCATCCCCTCCCGCGAACTGTCGATCAAGCACGACGTCGACCCCGCCGAGGTCGTCACCGTCGGCGACTTCGTCGAGGCGCTTGTTCTCCAGAAGGAGGACAAGGAAGGCCGGCTGATCCTCTCCAAGAAGCGCGCCCAGTACGAGCGCGCCTGGGGCACCATCGAGGAGCTCAAGGAGAAGGACGAGCCCGTGCGCGGCACCGTCATCGAGGTCGTCAAGGGCGGCCTCATCCTCGACATCGGGCTGCGCGGCTTCCTGCCGGCCTCCCTGGTCGAGATGCGCCGCGTCCGTGACCTGCAGCCCTACGTGGGCCGCGAACTCGAGGCCAAGATCATCGAGCTGGACAAGAACCGCAACAACGTGGTCCTGTCCCGCCGCGCTTGGCTGGAGCAGACCCAGTCCGAGGTCCGCAGCGAGTTCCTCAACCAGCTGCAGAAGGGCCAGGTCCGCAAGGGCGTCGTTTCCTCCATCGTCAACTTCGGTGCGTTCGTCGACCTCGGTGGCGTTGACGGTCTGGTGCACGTCTCGGAGCTGTCCTGGAAGCACATCGACCACCCGAGCGAGGTCGTCGAGGTCGGCCAGGAAGTCACCGTCGAGGTCCTCGACGTGGACATGGACCGCGAGCGCGTTTCGCTGTCGCTGAAGGCCACCCAGGAAGACCCGTGGCGCCAGTTCGCCCGCACTCACGCGATCGGCCAGATCGTGCCGGGCAAGGTCACCAAGCTGGTTCCGTTCGGTGCGTTCGTCCGCGTCGATGAGGGCATCGAGGGCCTGGTGCACATCTCCGAGCTGGCCGAGCGCCACGTGGAGATCCCGGAGCAGGTCGTCCAGGTTGGCGACGAGGTGATGATCAAGGTCATCGACATCGACCTGGAGCGTCGCCGGATCTCGCTGTCGCTGAAGCAGGCCAACGAGGGCTTCAGCCCGGACTCGGAGTTCGACCCCACCCAGTACGGGATGGCCGCCGAGTACGACAACGAGGGCAACTACATCTACCCCGAGGGCTTCGACCCGGAGACCCAGGAGTGGACCGAGGGCTACGACAAGCAGCGTGAGGAGTGGGAGCGGCAGTACGCCGAGGCCCACACGCGCTTCGAGAAGCACATCACCCAGATCACCAAGGCCCGCCAGGCCGACGCGGAGGCCGCTGCGGCCGCCGCGGCCGGTGGCAGCGAGGAGCCCGCCAGCGGCGGCAACTACTCGTCGGGTTCGAGCGAGGAGCAGGACAGCGGCTCGCTGGCCAGCGACGCGCAGCTGGCGGCGCTGCGGGAGAAGCTCTCCGGCGGTGCGTGAGTCTGACGCCTAACGGCTGAGGCACCACGGCCCCGCACCTCTTCCGAGGTGCGGGGCCGTTCTCCGTTGGCGTTGGGGTGGTCCCGCTCGTGCCGCTGAAGCGCGGAGCCCCTTAACGCACCCTGCGGGGGCGGGACACCCGAACTCTCCAGGGCATAGCCCGTGCTGGGTGTGAGGTGAACGGACAGTGATGATGTGTGTAGTGACGCCGCTGGTGGGTCTGACCCTCGAACGGACTGAC
>NZ_GL877878.1:2084361-2243496 GCF_000194155.1 Saccharopolyspora spinosa NRRL 18395 | reverse complement strand
GGGGTTCGGGGTTGGGTGGGTGAGGTGAACGGACTGTTCGTGTCGTCTATTGGCGTGAAGGGTCCGTTCGCTTCGTGTGGTGGTGGTCTTGGGGTTCGGGGTTGGGTGGGTGAGGTGAACGGACTGTTCGTGTCGTCTATTGGCGTGAAGGGTCCGTTCGCTTCGTGTGGTGGTGGTCTTGGGGTTCGGGGTTGGGTGGGTGAGGTGAACGGACTGTTCGTGTCGTCTATTGGCGTGAAGGGTCCGTTCGCTTCGTGTGGTGGTGGTCTTGGGGTTCGGGGTTGGGTGGGTGAGGTGAACGGACTGTTCGTGTCGTCTATTGGCGTGAAGGGTCCGTTCGCTTCGTGTGGTGGTGGTCTTGGGGTTCGGGGTTGGGTGGGTGAGGTGAACGGACTGTTCGTGTCGTCTATTGGCGTGAAGGGTCCCACCACACAAGTCACCCAAAACGACCTTGCACCCGCCGCTTGACATCTATAGGAGCATCTGTTCGTGTCGTCTATTGGCGTGAAGGGTCCGTTCGCTTCGTGTGGTGGTGGTCTTGGGGTTCGGGGTTGGGTGGGTGAGGTGAACGGACTGTTCGTGTCGTCTATTGGCGTGAAGGGTCCGTTCGCTTCGTGTGGTGGTGGTCTTGGGGTTCGGGGTTGGGTGGGTGAGGTGAACGGACTGTTCGTGTCGTCTATTGGCGTGAAGGGTCCGTTCACTTCGCGCCACCGACGCCAGGCCAGGTGCACCACCGTCGCACATCGAGTTCCTGAGCGGCCTCTATCGCGTTGAAAAGTGCGCGCGGGGACTTTGTTCCCAGGGGTGCACCGGGTTGTTCTGTCTCGCTGGCAGGATGGGTTCTGTGTTGTTGATGGGACTCAGCGGCGGGATCGGTTCGGGGAAGTCGACGGTCGCTCGGCGGTTGGTGGAGCGCGGCGCGGTGCTCGTCGATTCCGACGTGCTGGCCAGGGAGGTCGTGCAGCCGGGCACCCCGGGGCTGACCGAGCTCGTCGAGCGGTTCGGGGACGACATCCTGGACTCCGACGGCGCGCTGAACCGGCCGGCGTTGGCGGCGAAGGTCTTCGCCGACAGCGACGCCCGCGCCGACCTCAACGCGATCACGCACCCCAAGATCCGCGAACTGACCGCCGAGCGGATCGCGCAGGCGCCCGCGGACGCGGTCGTAGTGCACGATGTTCCGCTGCTGGTCGAGGCCGGTTACGCGGCGAACTACCACCTGGTGGTCATCGTCGGTGCGCCGGAACCGGTCCGGGTGCGGCGGCTGATCGACCGCGGTCTGGCGGAGGATGACGCGCGTGCCCGCATCGCCGCGCAGGCCACCGATGAGCAGCGGCGCGAGGTCGCGGACGTCTGGCTGGACAACAGCTATTCGGTCGAGGAGATCAACGTTCAGGTCGATGCGCTGTGGCAGGACCGGCTGGTGCCGTTCGAGGAGAACGTTCGGCTGCGGAGGCCTGCACCGGAGCGGGCCCCGAAGCTGGTCGATGCGGATCCGGACTGGCCGCGGCAGGCGCGGCGGCTGATCGCCCGGATCGAGCGGGCGGCGGGCGACAAGGCGGTGCGGGTCGACCACATCGGCTCCACCTCGGTGCCGGGCCTTCCCGCGAAGGACGTCATCGACCTGCAGCTGACGGTGCGGTCGATGGACGACGCTGACGCGCTCGCCGAACCGCTGGGTGAGGCCGGTTTCCTGGTGCATCCGGACATCCGCAGGGACAACCCGCACACCTTCGCGCCGGACCCGGCGCTCTGGCAGAAGCGGTACCACAAGTCGGCCGATCCGGGCCGCTACGTGAACTTGCACCTGCGTGTCGACGGCTCCCCGGGGCAGCGCACCGCGCTGATCTTCCCGGCCTGGCTGCGCGCCGACCGGGCGGCCCGCGACGAGTACTTCGAACTCAAGCGGAAGGTCGCCGCAGAACACGCCAACGACGCAGACCACGGCGCATACGCCGACGCCAAGGAGCACTGGCTCGTCGAAGCCGTCCCCAAGGCCTGGCAGTGGGCCGAAACCACCGGCTGGACCCCGTGATCCGCAAAAGGTGGAGGGTGCCTCCGAGCGACGTGCTCGAAGGCACCCTCCACCCGGCATGGTGGGGCCATTTCGGGGGCTCGTCCCTTCACTGTCAGGATGCTGAGCGGACGACCTCGGCGATCTCGGTGTAGCCATGCTCTCGGCGTGCTAAGGAGCCGTTGCGGTCGCGGATGTTCACATCGGTACCCGCGTTCACGACCAACTGCGCGACTTCCTGGTAGCGCTCGCCCCCGCAGCTCAGGGCCTGCGAGTGGTTTCGGGTGCCAAAGCGCATCCGAACGCGCTCAGGGGTGCTGACCGGCTCCGGTCCTGGTCACCAGATCTGGAAGATGCCCCGGTGGGCGAGCCATTGGTTGATGTCCCGGTGGCGGGTGACCTCGTCCAGCGTGCGGTGCACCGTGCGCAGCGCGTAGTCGGCCTCGCTGAGCCGGATCACGCCGCCGCCCACCGCTGCGGCGAACTCGGTGGCGTGGGTGATCCGCGCGCGGCCGTGGTCCCCGACCTCCAGGCCGAGCAGCAGGTCGGTCGTCGTCCACGACCGGGTCTCGCGCTCGATGTGGACCGCGGTGAGCATGCTCGGCCCCGGGCGGGAATGCCTGCGGCGCGGGCGGTAGCGGGTCAGCCGCAGCCCGAGGTCGGGCAGCAGCCAGGTGATCTCGGCGTCGTGGTCCGGGGCCTCCGGCGTCGGGCACTCCACTGCGAGTCCCCAGCGCTCGACGTGGCAGACCTCCAACTGCGCGACGCTGCCGGAAGGTCGCCTGCGCTGCGAGCTGAAGACGTCGATAACTTCAACCAATTGGGGAGAAAACGCAGCGGTCACGACTTCAGACAGTAATGGCAAAGCCGGCCCCGAAGATCGACAGCACCGTTATTTGACGTAACTTTTCGGAGCTCATCGAGTATCGATTCGGTGCGTGCGCGGACTGTCACCGAGATGGCGGTAGCTTCCGCTGGTCGGGTGCGGGATCTTCGACGGGTTGCCCGCGCCACGACAGCTCGATCCCGTTGTCGTGCAACCACTTCGGCAGGTCGTACCGGTGCCGGGCGAGCCCGTCGACGGCGTTGCACGCGCGCCGCATCGCGCGCTCCGCGGTTTCCGCGTCCAGCAGGTCCGCCTGCACTGCGACCACGAATTCGTCGACGTCCAACAGCTCCGCCGCGCGCCGTTCCCGCACCGCGATGTCGAGGTAGAGGTCGACCGTCCGCCACTGCTGTTCGCCCGGCTCGATGTCCGCCACGTCGAGGTAGAAGTCCGTGTCGCCTTTGTGCTCGGGGTGCCAGTACCAGCGGGTCACGCGCAACCCGAGCTCCGGCAGTAGCCAGGATTCGAGTGCGGCGATGCGGGGGTGCCCCGGGGTCGGGCGGGCCAGGTACAGGCCGAAGGGTGCGCGCTCGTAGCGCGTCACGGTGCGCACGTGGCCCTTGGGGTCGGTGTTGGTGTTGGCGACCAGGTCGAAGACCTCGACCTTGGGCGGGTGGACGGGAAGGCCGAGCTGTTCGGCGATCTCGCGCTGGGTGGTCACCCTGCCACTGTATTCGGGCGGGCGCGACGTCCGAAGGTCGTCGCGCCCGCTATTCCTTCACCACTTGTGATCCTTCACCTCCGATCGGTCGGGGTCAGGTCGTCGCGCGGGTGGCGTAGGCCGGAGCCATCGTGCCGAGACCCGCGAGGATCAGGACCGCACCGCCGATCACGTTGCACAGCACGCTGCTGGTCGTGACGGCGGTTCCGCTCATCACGAACACGGCCACGATCGTCCACACACCCAGCACCGGAACGGTCCAGGCGATGCCGTGCGTGCGGTGGTAGGCGGCCGCGAACGAGAGCCCGAGAACGGTCGCGGTCAGGCCGGTGACCAGGTTGTTCACCATCAACGACGGCGTCACTGCGTGAAAGCCGGTGATCCACGGCGACAATGCGACGAACAGGCCACCAAGCACGGTGAAGCCGTCCGCCACCTGAGCGGTGGGAGTTTCCGCGGCCCGCTCGTAGCGCAGGCGCATCTCGGTGAGATCCGGATGCCCAGCGATAGGTGCGCTGCTCGACATCACACCACCTCCTGCACTGGGGTGACGTATCCCATTATCGGCCCTGGTGGCCGTTTGGGCACCCCGTGACGGAGCACGATGTCGGGGCGGGCTCGTACATTGGTTGTCGTGGCATTCGCGACTGAGCACCCCGTCCTGGCCCAATCCGAGTTCCGGCCGGTCAGCGACATCCCGCGGATCGATGGCCGGTTCCGCATGGTCAGCGACTACAAGCCGGCTGGCGACCAGCCGCAGGCGATCGAGGACCTGGAGCGGCGAATCAACTCCGGCGAGAAGGACGTAGTGCTGCTGGGCGCCACCGGCACCGGCAAGTCGGCTACCACCGCCTGGCTGATCGAGCGCATCCAGCGGCCCACCCTGGTGCTGGAGCCGAACAAGACGCTGGCCGCCCAGATGGCCAACGAGCTGCGCGGCTTCTTCCCGGACAACGCCGTCGAGTACTTCGTCAGCTACTACGACTACTACCAACCCGAGGCGTACGTCCCCCAGACCGACACCTACATCGAGAAGGACTCGTCGATCAACGAGGACGTCGAGCGGCTGCGCCACTCCGCCACGTCGAACCTGCTCAGCCGCCGCGACTGCGTGGTCGTCTCGTCGGTGTCCTGCATCTACGGCCTGGGCACCCCGCAGTCGTACCTGGACCGGTCCATCCCGCTGGAGATCGGCGGCGAGATCGACCGGGACGTGTTCCTGCGCGCGTTGGTGGACGTGCAGTACACCCGCAACGACATCGCCTTCGCCCGCGGCACCTTCCGGGTGCGCGGCGACACCGTGGAGATCATCCCGGCCTACGAGGAGCTCGCGGTGCGCGTGGAGTTCTTCGGCGACGAGATCGACCGGCTGCACTACCTGCACCCGCTGACCGGCGAGATCGTGCGTGAGGTGCGCGACCTGCGGATCTTCCCGGCGACGCACTACGTGGCCGGCCCGGACCGGATGGAGAAGGCCATCCGCGGCATCGAGGCCGAGCTGGAGGAGCAGCTGGGCAAGCTGGAGAAGCAGAACAAGCTGCTGGAGGCGCAGCGGCTGCGGATGCGCACCCAGTACGACATCGAGATGATGCGCCAGGTCGGGTTCTGCTCCGGCATCGAGAACTACTCCCGGCACATCGACGACCGCCCGGCCGGTTCGGCGCCGGCGACGCTGATCGACTACTTCCCGGACGACTTCCTGCTGGTCATCGACGAGTCGCACTACACGGTGCCGCAGATCGGCGGCATGTACGAGGGCGACGCGTCCCGCAAGCGGACCCTGGTCGAGCACGGCTTCCGGCTGCCCAGCGCGCTGGACAACCGGCCGCTGACCTTCGAGGAGTTCAGCGACCGGATCGGCCAGACGGTGTACCTGTCGGCGACGCCGGGGCCGTACGAGATGGCGCAGGCCGGCGGCGAGTTCGTCGAGCAGGTGATCCGCCCGACCGGGCTGATCGACCCCGAGGTGATCGTCAAGCCCACGGAGGGCCAGATCGACGACCTGGTGCACGAGATCCGGGAGCGCGCCGACCGCGACGAGCGGGTGCTGGTCACCACGTTGACCAAGAAGATGGCCGAGGACCTCACCGACTACCTGCTCGAACTGGGCGTCCGGGTGCGGTACCTGCACTCCGAGGTCGACACCCTGCGGCGGGTCGAGCTGCTGCGGCAGCTGCGCCTGGGGGAGTACGACGTGCTGATCGGCATCAACCTGCTGCGGGAGGGCCTGGACCTGCCGGAGGTCTCCCTGGTGTCGATCCTGGACGCCGACAAGGAGGGCTTCCTGCGCTCCGGCACCAGCCTGGTGCAGACGATCGGCCGCGCGGCCCGGAACGTGTCCGGCCAGGTGCACATGTACGCGGACCGGATCACCGACTCGATGCAGCACGCCATCGACGAGACCAACCGGCGCCGCGCCAAGCAGATGGCCTACAACGAAGAGCACGGCATCGATCCGCAGCCGCTGCGCAAGAAGATCGCCGACATCCTGGACCGGGTGTACTCCGAGTCCGAGGACACCGAGGAGTCGGTGGCCGTCGGCGGTTCCGGCCGCAACGTCTCGCGCGGCAAGAAGCCGACCGGGGAGGCCGTGGTCAGCGCCGGGCTGCTGGCGGACCGCGACATCAAGTCGATGCCGCGCGCCGAGCTGGCGGACCTGGTCCAGCAGCTCAACGACCAGATGATGAACGCGGCCCGCGAGTTGCAGTTCGAGCTGGCGGCGCGGCTGCGCGACGAGATCCACGACCTCAAGAAGGAAATCCGGGGCATGGACGCCGCAGGCATCAAGTGATGGTCATGCCTGCGTGACCGCCGCGAGCTCGCGCCACTCCTCCGATTGCCGCGTCTCGGTAAGGGAGCCCGCCGCCCGATCAGAATTCGACTTGGCGCGGTGTCGTCGGCGATCTGGACTACGGTGATCGCAGTCGTGCATTCGGTCAGGTCGACAACTGGGGAGTCGTCGTGCGAGTCGTCATCATCGGTAGCGGGATCGCAGGCACGGCTGCCGCATTGGCGCTGGACAAAGCCGGGATCGAGGTGAGCGTGCACGAGGCGCACCCGTGCAGCGGGGCGGACATCGGGGCGTTCCTGACGGTGGCGGCCAACGGGATGTGGGCGCTGCGCCAGATCGATGTCGTCCCGGAAGTGGGCTTCCCGTTGACGTCGCTGCGCCTCACCGGCAGCGACGGGGCGGAGTTGGGTTCGTCAGCTTTTGACGATGGCTATCGCTGCGTTCGCCGCGCCGAGCTGTGCGACCTGCTGCGCTCGGAGGTCCACCGCCGAGGTCTCCCCGTCGAGTACGGCGCGCGCTTCGTCGCCGCGGAGCACGACGGCGACCAGGTTGCGGCGCGGTTCGCCGATGGGCGGGCGGTCGCGGGCGATCTGCTCATCGGCGCCGACGGGCTGAACTCCGCGGTGCGCGCGTTGATCGACCCCGTGCCGAAGCGCTACGTGGGCCAGCAGGTCTTCTACGGCTACTCCGACAGCGCCGAGCCACCGCACGAGCCGGGGCGCATCGACATGGTCCGGGGCAGCGGCAGCGCATTCGGCTACGCGGTCTCGCCGCAGGGCCGGACCTTCTGGTTCAGCAGGTTGCCGGCGCCGCCGCTGGACGGCACGGAGGGCCCGGACGCCATGCGCGACCGGCTGCTTGCGGTCCTGCGGCCGGACGCAACCCCGACTGCGGACATCGTCGCGGCCACCGATGACGTGCTCGCCACGAATGCCCACGACCTGGTGCCGACGCCGCGCTGGCGCAAGGGCCGCATGCTGCTCATCGGCGACGCGGCGCACGCAGCGTCGCCAGCGACGGGCCAGGGCGCTTCGATGGCGTTCGAGGATGCGGTGGTCCTGGCCAAAGCATTGCGTGACCACGGCAGTCTCGACGCCTACGAGCGTCAGCGCAGGCGAAGGGTCGAGCGCAACACCGTCCGCAGTGCGCAGCAGAGCACCGCGCTGACGCCCGACCACGCGGAACGCCCTGACGAGGTCGAGCGACTGGGGCAGCGCCACGCCGAAGCGCCGCCCGACGGCGACCCGGCCGAATGGCTGGACTGGAACACCGAACTGCCTGTGTGAAGGCACTGCTGGCAGTCGCGCCATTTGTGGGGACGGAATCAGTGCAACGCCGATTTCGCCGGTTCGATCAATCGTTGCAGGTCGGGTTGGCTTGCGGTGCGATTGCGGCGCCAGATCATCCCGGTTGCGAGGTTCGGGTCGAAATCATCGAAAGGCAGCACCACAGTGTTCTCGACGCGATGCTTGTGCATTCCGCTTTCCGGTTCCGGTATCGAAATGGAGAATGCGTCCCCATTCGAGACCAATTCGCTGGTGCTGCCGTAGTTCGCCGTTGTTGAGCGTGATGCGCCGGTGGATTCCGGCCGCTTCGAGCCGGGCCAGCAGCTCTCCGCAATACGTCGGCAGCATCAGTGACGCTGCGCTGAGGTAGGTGTGGTCGACCAGTTCGGTGAGCGAGACCGAGCTGCGGGAACCGAACTCCACCGCTGCAGCACCGCGCCGAGCGGCTCGCGCACCAGTTCGAACACCTTGATGCCCTCGGCGTGCACCGGCAGGTGCGCCAGCGTCATCGCGAGTTCGCCATGCTGCACGTTCGCGAGCAGGTCGTTGCTGCCGTTCGGCCAGCACTTGATGTCGCACACGGCGGCGCACTTGTCCTCGAACGCCTTGAGCCGCAGCCGCATCGACGAATGCAGGCCGGGCCGAGCACGTCCTTGGCGGTCGGCAGCAGAGGCGCACCGGCGTCGGTCAGCCGCACGTGGTGCGAGTCCTGATCGAACAGCGCCGCGCCGAGGTCGTGTTCCAGGTCCCGAACGCTGACTCAGCGGCGAGGTCGCCATGTGCAGCTGCCGGGCGGCCTTGGAGAAGGACAGATTCTCCGCAACCGCCACGAAGTACCGCAGGTGGAACATTTCCATCGACCTGCAGGTTGCCCCGCCGATCGTGCGGTCGAACGCGGCCGGATTGGGTGGCGGATCTTCGAGGTGATAATCACCTAGACTTGATTGCTCGCTTGCCTGCACGGCAGAATGTTGCGCTATGTAACGGAATTTGCCTAGAACACGTGTCCTGTCACCTCAAAGGTGGTACCCATAAGAAGTAAGGAGGGCTAGTTTATCCTTACTTTTCGTAGTCAAACGGAAGCAATGGGTCACCGCAGATCGGAGATGCGCATGAACGCCGCCCTGCCGCTTCGGGGCCCCGTCCTCGATGGTTGTCGGCCTGGTCGCGTCAAGGTCGACGGATCTCCGGTGTCCGATGTGGTGCCGCCGCCGGCGCTTCCGCCTGCTGGCTGGGGATCGCTGGGGATCGTCCCCCCCGTCGTACCGGCTCGGCTGCCGGCAGCCGTTCACGGGCCGAGCGGTCGTCGGCCTTGGAGTCGCCTTTACGCCGTAAGACACTTCGCAACTCACCCGCGTGGAATCCGTCCTGCCGGGAATTTTTCGCGCCCCGACTTCTGGAAACCGACGAGCACCGAACCCCAGCCTGGTCGGCTCCCTCGTCGTGGTGCCTTGAAGATCGTGTGCTGAGCGGTCCTCAAAGGAGGGATCTATGGACTCGACCGACAAGGGCGCACCGCCCCACGATGCCGTGTCGGGAATGCTGGAGTTCCTGCGGAGGTACAGCCGGGGAGGCGTCGATTCGCGGAGGGTGGACGAGCGCCGTTCGTTCTCGACCTCCCTGGTGCCGGGCTTCGCGTCTGCCGGGCTGTTCGGCCTGCGGACGCACTCCGAGTGATGGCGCAGTTCGTTGCGATCGACGCGGGTCGAGTGGTTGTGACCATTGTGCACAACACCATTGGGGTTCCGCTGGTTCGGCACTTCGCTCCCGAGGCTCTGAAGATGGCCGCCCTGCCCTGGTTAGCGCAGGGCGAGCAAGCGGCACGTGACCCGCCGGCACCACGCCACCTGAGCAGCGCTGCACGGCTTATCCGGCGCAAATCGCCGCTTTCTATAGTCGTCGAACATTAAATTATTACTTGGGTTCGACTCAGGCAGGAGAATCGCGTCCATTGGCTCCGCCCCGTGACGAACTCCGGGAGCGGCATTTCCACGGGCCGGTTCTCTCGGGACATATTCTGACGTAATGTGTGCGCCCATGTACACCTTCCGGCGAGGTCGCACCAAGTCCACTGGAGGAGCAGTGACTTCAGACTTAAACGAACGCGCTTTCGATGGGGCCTCGAATGAAGAACTATCTTGGAATCCCACTGTTGAAAACGCAATGCTGTCCAGCAAGGCCGTCGAAATACTAGAGTTCCTGCGTTGGTACGCACGGGAACGACTAGATTCGCGACGAATGGACGAGCGTCGATCCATCGACCTCGGCGTGGTGCCCGATTTCGCCAGTGCGGGACTGCTGGGACTTCAAGTCCCACGCCAGTACCAGGGGCTGGAATTAAACTACCGAGACACCTTCCGGATCATGGAACAACTCGGGGCGATCGACTGCAACCTGTTCGTCATGACCGCTGTGCAAAACGCGGTGGGCATCCCGCCGATCATGCACCACGCTTCTGAACAGGTCAAAGCGGACGTCCTCCCGTTGCTCGCCCAGGGGAAGAGCCTGACCACGAGCGCGGCCAGCGAGCCGGGTATGGGTTCGAACCTGCGTGGCATGACCACCTACGCGACCAGGAACTGGGACGGCAGTTACACGATCAACGGCACGAAGCGGTGGATCAGCCTCGGGGCCGCTTCCAGGTACCTGAATGTGTTCACCCGGCTCTGCGACGAGCAGGGCAGGGAACTGGGATACACCGGCTTCGTCGTCGACACCGCCACCCCGGGCTTCACCGCCGGCCCCGAGCTGCTGACCTTGGGCCTGAAGGCCGTGCCGCAGAACATCCTGACCTTCAAGGACATGCGAGTACCTGCGGAGTGGATGCTCGGTACTGAAGGCGAGGGGATCGAAGCCGCGAACGCGGCATTCATGCTCGCGCGGCTCGTTCTCGCTGCGGGCAGCCTCGGGGCGATGAAACGATCACTGGAGGTAGCGGCGCGGTACGCCGCGCGTCGCACCGTCGCCACGGGCCTGCTGGTGGAAAATGGCCGGACCCAGCAGATCCTCACCGACGCGGTGGCCGCGACGCAGGCGGTGGAGACACTGCTCGACCACATCACTTCCCAGCTCGACATGGGCGAGCAGCCGCCGGAACTGCTGTACTTCGTTGCGAAAATCGTCGCAACGGAAGAGATGTTCACGGTCGTGGACCGCAGCTTGCAGACGCTGGGAGCGCGAGGCTTCCTGGACACGAACATCGTCGGTCCGTTCTTCAGAGATTACCGCCTCTTCCGGATCTTCGAAGGAGCGACCGAGGCCATTACCGTATACGTCGGGAAGATGATCCACCGCAATCCGGCGGGCTTCGGTGAGCTCGTCCACGCCCTGCCCGCATCCCCGCAGGTGACCTACCTCGTCGAGGAGGCCGCCTCGTTCACCGCCCGCCGCGCCGTCACCGAGCAGGAGCAGCACATCCTCTTCAACGTGCTCGGAGACCTGCTGTGCTGGTCTGTTCTAGCAGCGTTAACGAGCTCGACGGCTTACCGTTCGGAGATGCACGAGTACACAGCCCAGTGGTGCGAGCACAAGCTGCGCCAGCGGCTGACGGAAGCACGGCGCGACGTGAGGCTGGAGCTTCCGAACGTGCCGACGCTGATCAACCACATCGCTGGATATGAGGAGACGATCGGCAACGTCGACCAGCGCAGGCCGGACGAAGAACACTGCGTGGATCCGCTGCTCATGCGTTGACGGCGACCACGCGGCGGTGGCCGGCCGTCGACGCGGCCGTGATCCCACCCGCGGAACGACGAAATGAATGCGGTGCAGCTCGCGTGGACTGATGCACTACATCAGTCCACGCGAGCTGCACCGAAGGGTCGGCGATCAGGGCAACACAATTCCACCTTGCCGATGGTAGATCCCCTGCACCACGTTTCTGGCGAACGTTTTGATGGTTTCCACGTCAGATAGATTCCAGTCGCGTTCCACGATGTCTACCACGCAGACCGTGCCCAAAGCGGTGCCAGTGTCGTCGATCAGTGGTGCCCCGAGATAGGACTTCGCGCCCATCTCGTCTACGAGAACGTTGCCTGCGAAACGTGGATAGGCCATGACATTGCCGAGTGGAAACGCTTTTTTCCGTGCTAGCGTGTGCGGGCACCAACCAGCGTTCTTCGGCATGGTCGTGAGGCTTGAAGTATCTCCTCCCGCTTGCATGTGGGCGCCGACGAAATTCTGATTCTTGTCATCGAAGATGTTGACCACCGCAACAGGAGCATGAAACGCCTCGGTGATCTTCGCCGCGAAATCGCTGAACTGTTCGTCCCGCTGCAGGCCCAGCAAACCAAGCGCCCGTAGCCGGGCGACCCGTGACCGCACGACGCTGTCGCTCTCTTGAGGCTCCAGCATGCGATTGCCTTGGGCGTCGAAGGTGGTCCCTTGGGGATCGTAGGTACTCAAGAAGAACTCCATCCCTGTGTGCCGTTATCGTGCAAAAAACGGAGTGGACGGGTTGTCACCGTCACGTCCGTCCCTGCCGGTGTCCGCCGGGACGCGGATCGAACACCTCCGCACAAACCTGCGGAGTGGCCATTGGATCCACGGCCCGACGACAACCCGCGTGGTTCGACAGGAGTGCACGGTCACCTCCACTCGCCGCCGTTTCCGCTGTGCGTATTTCGTCTACAAAGGACGGTTGACGAGAACGTGCTTGGTCAGGCAAGCGAGCACCGACGCCGCTGAGCGCCGGTCGCGTGCGTCGCACGCGACGATCGGCACGCGGGGCTTGATGTCCAGTGCCTCCCGAACCTCTTCGGGCTCGTAGCGGAAGCCGCCGGCGAAGTGGTTGACCGCGACGAGGAAGTCGATCCCTCGTTGTTCGAAGAACTCGACCGCGGCGAAGCAGTCCTCCAACCTGCGGGTGTCGGCGAGCACGACCGCGCCGAGCGCCCCGTTCACCAGGTCGTCCCACATGAACCAGAACCGCTCCTGCCCGGGGGTGCCGAACAGGAACAGCACGATGTTCTGCGGGTCGAAGGTGATGCGCCCGAAGTCCATCGCGACGGTGGTGGTGGTCTTCTCGCCGACCCCGGCCAGGTCATCGGTGCCGATGCTGGCGATGGTCAGCGTTTCCTCGGTCGTCAGCGGTTCGATTTCGCTGACCGACCGGACGAAGGTGGTCTTCCCGACGCCGAACCCGCCCGCGACGAGAAACTTGAACGCGGTCGGGAACAGTTCAGAGTTGTTGGAGACCAAGGAGCAACGCCTCCAGCTGTGCTCGGTCGGGCATGTCATCGGGCAGTCGGGTGGTGACGGCTCCCCAGTCGATGAGGTCGGAGAGCAGGACCTTGGTGACCACAGCGGGCTGGTGCAGGTGCGCCGAGACCTCGGCGACCGACGTGGCGAACCGGCAGAGCTCGAGCATCTTGGCGTGCATCGGCTCGATTCGCTCGGGCGTCACCCGACCGGTGGACCGGACCATCGACTGCAGCGTCAGCGTGGCGCTTGGCTTGGTCCGGCCGTTGGTGAGCGAGTACGGGCGCAGCAGCGGCCCGGCCTCGTTGTCGAGCCAGGGTTTGTCTGGCGGAATCGGCATCATCACCCACCCATCTCGCCTGCGCGTGACGCGGCGGTGGGCTGCCGCATGGGTGTGGCGAGGTGGGACGGGACCTTCTTGACTAGCTGCGCGATCTCGTAACCGAGCACGCTGGCGTCGGCGTCCTGGTAAGCGAGGACGACGAGAACCGCGCCGGGACCAGCGGCCGAGACGAAGAACACGACGTCGTCGAACTCCACCACGACCTGGCGCACCCCGTCACCCGCGCCGAAGCGCATTCCGCCGTTGCGGGCGAGGGAGGACTGCGCGGCGGCCCACGCGGCGAGCGCGTCCGCCTCGTCGGCTTCCAGGCCGTGGTAGTACCGCTTGAGCCCGTCCGTGGACGCCAGCAGGGCACAACGGGTGTGCGGAACCCGCCGGAGCAGGTTGGCGAGCAACCAACCGAGGTCCGATGTCTGGCCAGCGGGCAGGTCATTGGCCATGAGTAAAGGTCTCCTTGAGATCAATGCGGTGCGAAGGGGTGGCGGTGCACCCCTGCGGGTCAAGCGCTGTGGTCGCCCGGATCGTCGCCGTCACTGGTGCCGCCCTGGATGCCTTTCCGGTAAGCCGCCCACAGCCCAGGATTCGGGCCGCCACGCGGTCCGTCGGAGTTCTTGGGCCCGCCGGCGAGCTGGGGCACCACGTACGTCTTGGAGCGGTCGCGCCTGGGCAGCGGGGGACGCTCACTATTGGCCGTGTTCTGAGCGGGCGCTTCCCTGGTCGCAGCGGTCTCGGGCACGACTCCCGTGTGCCGTCCGTACGGCGCACCGTTCAAGGCACCGTTCGAGGCACCGTTCGACGCGGCGGGCGGGTCCACGTCGAGGTGGCCGAGCAGGCTGTGCTGCTCCGTGCGAGGGGCCCGGTGCACCCCGCGCCGCCCGCTAGGGCGATCCCGGTCGAACGTCTCGAAAGAGTTGAAGGTCGCGAAGGTCTGCGTGTCCGCCCCGGACAGTGCTGGAACGGCGGCACGGCTCGGCGTCGGTTCCAGTAGGGGCTCCGCCTGCAGTTCCGTCTCCAGCTCCAGCTTCGGCTTCGGCTGCCGCTTCGGGGTGGTGGCCAAGGTCGGTGCGGCAGTGCTCGGAGCGGACTCCGCCGCAGCGGGAGGCTGCTCCGGTTCCTCTTCTTCATCGCCCAGCAGGCTGCTGGGGATCACGACGTGGGCGTCAGTGCCGCCGTACATGTTGTTCTCGAGCTCGACGGCGACGTGGTGCCGCTCCGAGAGCTGGGCGACCACGTACAGGCCGATTCGCCCGTCCTTGAGCCGCTCGTCGCGGTCGACCGCGCTGGGATCGGCGAGCAGGGCGTTCAACGTGGCCCGCTCGCCCTGCTCGATGCCCAGCCCGCGGTCCCGGATATCGATGGCCAGCCCGGCGGTGACCCGCTGGGTGCTCACCGTGACCTGAGTGTCGGGCTCCGAGAAGGCGGTGGCGTTCTCGACGAGCTCGGCGATCAGGTGGATCACGTCGGCGACGGCGTGGCCGTGGAGGGTGCCGTCGACCGGCGGCAGCACCTTGACCCGGGCGTAGTGCTCGACCTCGGCGACGGAAGAGCGCAGGACGGTGTACATCGGCACCGGTCGGCTCCACTGCCGTCGCGGCATCGAACCACCCAGCACGGCGAGGCTTTCCGCCTGTCGGCGCATGCCGGTCACGAGGTGGTCGACCGCGAACAGGCCCTTGAGCAGGTCCGGGTCCTCCACCTGTTGCTCGAGCTCGTCGAGCCGCTGGATCGCCCGGTGCGCGAGGGACTGGACGCGTCGCGCGATGTTCGCGAACACCGCGACGCCGGGGTCAGTGCCGGCGGCTGCATCGAAACCGGCACCGGAAACCTGCTGCATGCGGGCCACGGCGAACTCCGCCGCGGCCTGTGCCTGCCGGATCTCGTAGGAGAGCTGCTCGAAGGGATGGCTGCCCGCGGCGGGTTCGTCGGCCGGCCACCGCGGCGCGGGATGCTCGCCCGCGCGCACTTGCTCGACCAGTTGGGGGAACTCGGTCTTGCCCTGCTCGACGGTGGAGCGCAGGTCGGTGATCCACTGCTGCGTATGCTTCGTGGATTCGTCGAGCCGCCGTTCGGCGAGTGCGACGGCATCGTTGGCGTGATCCTCGATCGCGTTCGCCGTGGCGCGGGCACGGAAGACGGCCGTGACCAGAATGATCACGCAACCCGCGAGCCCGCCGCCGAGCACCGAGTACTGGAGCGCGGGCTCGGGATTCGTGGTCAGTATGGCTGCGGCGGCGATCCCCAACGCGGCCAGGGCACCCAAGTGCACCATGACCAGCCGCAACAACCGACTCCGCAGGTCGTCGTCCGTGCTGCGCCCCGAAGCCGGCGACAGCTCGGAATCCGTGGCGGGTAAAGGGAACTCAGACATCAGCGTCCTTGGTACGGGGGGATGATTGGTGACGGGCACGGGTGCCTGTGGTTTGGGGGCGTCACCGCTGGGACTACTGGAGCTCACTCATTGATCAACTAATCACCGATGGTGATCCTAGCGACATCAATGGCGGCTGAATAGGTAGGGGGTTTGACCCATTGGTGCTCCGCGTATTACCGGCCGTGACGTGGTGAAACTCTTTGTCGAACTGGCGGAATGTCCCGCCCCGGGAGGTTCGGTCGCGGCTTCCGCCGGAGGCTCGCGCGGTCACCACGCGGCCCGGTCGAGCGAGTTTCGGCGATGCTTCGGATGCTCCGCCGAGACATGTCCTGACCGGCGGAGACGAGCGTTCAAGAGATCATCCCGGCCGGGTTCGGCGGAGCGACCGCCCGACGATGACGATCTTGCGTTACTCCATTCGGGTGTAACTTGATGTCGCGCCTGGGTCAACCGGCGCGCGGGCGGCTCAATCGGAATGATCTTTTCCCGAATCGCAATTGATCCGATCCTTTTGGCCTCCTGACAACACGCGAGTCGAGGTCGATTCCGGCTGGTCGGCGTGTGGTCTGCGCCAATTGAAGCCAATCCGGGCCGGATTCTTTCCGGGCCGGTTCGGTGCCGAGTGAGATACATCCCGTCGACAAGCGGCAACCCGACGACTCCGGTTCGCCCAACTCTCGGTGCTTAGGCGCTCGCACTCGGTAGCGTCCTCGTCCGATCAGCGCTGCTCGGTGGAACTTCCTGATGATCTCCGCCGGGTACCGGGCCGTTCGCCTCGTCCTCAGCCGTTCCGGAGGCGTTCCGCTGAGCTGAGCGGTGACGTGCGCGCTGCGGTTCGACGGAGCCGGTCGGAGGCCGGTTCCAGCCCGGCGGTCAGCTGGTGATGTCCTTCTTGTGGAAGCGCCAGATCGCGAGGGCGGTGAAGACCGCCGCGTAGGCGACGGCGGAGAAGGCCCCGTGCGCCATCGCGGTCCAGTCGACGTCCTCGCTCAGCAGGTCCGAGTAGGCCGTCGAGTAGTGCGTCGGCAGGTAGTCCCGCAGGTCCCCGAGGGCCGTGATCTGGTCCAGGATCTCCGACAGGATCGAGACCACCACCGCGCCGCCGACCGCGCCCAGCGGTGCGTCCGTGCTGACGCTCAGGAACAGGGCGAGCCCGGCGATCCAGGACAGGTGCACCGCCAGGTACGCGGTGGCCACCGCCAGGTTCACCACCGCGCCCGGGAACGGCACCGCCTCGCCGGTGGTGCTGATCAGGTCACCGCTGCCGAACCACACCAGCCCCACGCCCAGGGCGACCGCGGACAGCAGGATCAGCCCGAAACCCGACAGCAGCGCGGAAACCACGGCTTTCTGCCGCAGCAGCCGGGTGCGCGGGACCGGCGCGGCCAGCAAGTACTTCAGGCTCGACCAGGACGCTTCGCTGGCCACCGTGTCGCCGAAGAACAGCGCCACCACCACGACCAGTAGGAAGCCGGTCGACGCGAACAGCGTGAACACCACGAAGTTCAGGCCACTGGCGGTGGCCATGTCCGCGAGGGTCCGGCCGCCGCGCCTGCCGTCGTCACCGATCTCGAAGGCCAGCAGCAGCAAGAAGGGCAGCACCACCAGGAAACCCAGCGCCAGCCGGGTGCGGCGCCGCCGCAGCTGGCGGGCCAGCTCCAACCGGACCGGCAGCGTCCGTTTCGCGCGGTAGCCCTCGACGCTGCCGTCGGGCTGGGACGAGTGGCGGCGGCCGGAGCGGACCATCGCCGTCTCGGCCATGTCCAACTGCCCGGCCTTGGGCCCTTCGGCGTCGTCGGTCACCGGTGATCCTCCCCGACCAGCTGCAAGAAAGCATCTTCCAAACGCCGTCGCGGCCCCACCTGGTGCACCGCGATCCCGGAGGCGACCAGCACGTTCACCGCCACCGCAGCCGAGTGCCCGGCGAGGTCGGCGTGCACCAGGTCGCCGTCGGTCTCCACCGGGCCGAGCCCCTCGATGGTGCGCAGCGCCTCGGCTGCCTGCTCCGGCTCGTCGACCCGGAAGGTCGCCTCGCCGTCGACCGACACGATGTCGGCCACGCTGCCAGCCGTCACCAGCTGGCCGTTCTGCATGACCACCACGTGCGTGCAGGTCTGCTCGACCTCGGCGAGCAGGTGGCTGGACACCAGCACGGTGCGGCCGGTGGACGCGTAGCGGCGCAGGATCTCGCGCATCTGGTGGATCTGCGGCGGGTCCAGCCCGTTGGTCGGCTCGTCGAGCACCAGCAGCTCCGGCAGCCCGAGCATCGCCTGCGCGATCGCCAGCCGCTGCTTCATTCCCTGGCTGTAGGTGCGCGTCGGGCGTCGGGCGGCCGTGCCGAGCCCGGCGATCTGCAGCACCTCGTCGAAGCGGGCCTGCAGCATCGGCCGCCCGGTCGCCGCCCAGTAGTACCGCAGGTTGTCCAATCCGGACAGATGCGGCAGGAAACCGGCCGTCTCCACCAGCGAACCCACCCGGGACAGCACCGGAGCCCCGGGGACCAGCCGGTGGCCGAACATCCGGATCTGCCCGGAAGTCGGGGTGAGCAGCCCCAGCAGCATCCGCAGCGTGGTCGTCTTGCCCGCCCCGTTGGGTCCGAGCAGCCCGACGATCTGGCCGCGCTCGACGCGGATCGACAGGTCCTGCACCGCCGCGGGCTTGTCGGGGTACGACTTGGTAAGCCCGGCGATCAGCAGCGGCGTGTCGGCCAGCAGCGGGTCGACGTCATCGGTGCTCTTGCGGCGGATCAACGAAAGCGCCCACGCCACCAGGGCCGCCGCGATGATGACGACGATGCCGACCAGCGGCGCCACAGGCACCGTGTTGGCGGTCGTCGTCGCGCCGCGCACCGACGGGACCGACACCGAGCTGTCGCCGGCCAGGCCGATGCGGTGCACCGCCGGTTCCCTCGGCACCGCGTACGCCTGGTCGGTGGTAGCCACCGCCAGTTCCAACCGGTGACCGGTCTCCAGCGGGTGCACCACGCCCGGCAGGGCCACGTCCACCTCGACCGGTGTGCCGTCCGCGGGCAGGTCGACGACGTGCAGCGGGGACACGGCGTTGCCGATCAGGCTGCGCTGCCGGTCCGGGCCGACGTCGTAGAGCTTGGCGAACAGCACCGCGTCGCCGGTCGCGGGCTGGCCCGGCACCGACGCCACCGAAAGGCGGGTCCGCGCCGTGCCGGAGATCAGCAGCTGGCTGGCCAGCGGATCGGTGCGGAACACCGCTACCTGTCCGGGCAGGTCGCGGGCCAGCGACCGGCCGAAGCTGCCCGCGGCGTCCAGCACCTCGCCGACGCCGGGCAGCGAGCTGGTGGCCGCCGGGCTGCCGCCCGGCGGGTTGACCACCTGCGTGACCGGGCCGCGCAGCTGCAGCGCGAAACGCGGTGTGCGCTCGGCCTGCACGCCGGGGTAGGCGGGCGCGGACACGGTGCGCACCGGGATCTCGCCGTTGCGCTGCGGCCGCCCGGCGATGTCGTACTCGAAGCCGGTGCCGGGGTCGGGCACCGGTGGAACCCCGCCGAGGTGGAAGGCGAACCAGTCCGCGATGCGTTCTCGCAGCGCCAGATCGGGCGAGGCGCCGTCGTGGCCGCCGGCGAACCAGATCGTCTTGACCTTGCCGCCGGCGGCGGAAATCTGCCGGGCGTTGGCATCAGACTGGTCCAGGCCGAACAGGGTGTCGCGTTCACCCTGCACCAACAGCGTCGGCACTTTGATGTTGGCGGTGACGGACTTGGGGGAGATCCGGTCGAGCAGGTCCAGCGTCGCCTGCCCGGCCTGCCCGGTCTGCGCCACCTCGGTGTAGGCCGCGCACACCTGCGGCGTGAAGTTCCCGCAGGTCAAGGGCTGGTTGATGGTCTCGCTGCGGAAGCCGCCCGCGCCGCCGTCGGATGGCGGTGGGGCCTGCGGACGCGGGTCGGAGCGCTGCTGCGGCGAGCTTCCCGCCGAGAACAGCATGCCCGCCCAGGCCTGCTTGAACACGCCGTGATTCGCGGTGGCGCCGTCGGCCGGGGTGCTGCCGCCGATCCGGTCCCGCGAGGCGGCGTTGGGCAGCAGCGCTTGGCCGAGGTCGTTGTAGGTCATCAGCGGTGCGATCGCGTCGACCCGGGGGTCGGTCCCGGCCAGCAGCAGGCTCAGCGCGCCGCCGTAGGACCCGCCCGTCACACCGACCCGAGGATCGCCCTCGCCGTCGCGCAGCACCTCTGGCTGGCGCGCGAGCCAGTCCAGCAGCTGGCGCGCGTCGGTCACCTCGTAGGAGGGGTCGTTCAACGCGATCTCGCCGGTGCTGCGGCCGAAGCCGCGGGAGGAGAAGGTCAGCACCGTGAACCCGCGGCGGACCAGTTCCTTTGCCTGGGCAGCGGTGTCGTCCTTGCTGCCGCCGAACCCATGCGCGAGCAAGATCGCGGGCGCCGGGGTGTCCGCCGGGGCGAAAAGTGTGACATCGATCTGCACCCGCTCGTTGCCGCCGGGGCCGTCGAGCACGTCCACCAGCGCTTCTCGGGGAGCTTCTGGGGCGGCTGCTGGTTTTTGGTCACCGGACCAGAGGAAAGCTCCGAGCACCACGAGGGCTAAGCAAAACAGGGCGATCGGGACGAGGCCCTTGCGGCGACGGGGGGATGCGGACACGCATTCGACAGTAGGGGAAGACGAAGGCACCGGTTTCGATCCAGACGCGGGCGAAGACAAGACGCTATGAAGCAGAGACCAAACAGCAACCGGACACGTCGTTGTGCCCGGAGCCGAGGCCGTGCCGCATCCCCGCGTGCGGTCCCGGGATAGCCGGATGGGGTGATCATAACGATGATCGGGTGAGGCGCAATGATCTCGGTCCCGCCGTCGGTGTGACCGCTGGTCGTTCCCATTGCCGCCCAGAAAGGCTCACCGTACGGTTCGCCACGTGATGTTCGTTGCTTGTGCGACCCCGGGGTGGTGCGCGGGACCGTGCATAAGTGACAATCTTGGCAACGGGAGGGGAGTATTCCTTCGCGGCGGTGTCGTCATCACGGAACTTGCTCGGACAAGCCCGGTGCCGTCGACCGGTCTGAGACCGGTGGAAGAGACCTCCGGTCCCTGGCGCATGCCCTGAACCGGAGGTGACAAATGGGTGCCGACTTGCTGCTGCTCGCCCAGCAGACCCAACCCGCGGTTGACCGACTGGATGTCCCGTGGTGGATCTGGGCGGCTACGCTCGGTGGCCTTGCCCTCCTGCTGCTGCTCGACCTCGTGATCGTGGACCGCAAGCCGCACGAGGTGACCACCGCGGAGGCCGCCAAGTGGGTCACCTTCTACGTGGCCTGCGCGATCATGTTCGGGCTCGGGGTCTGGTTCTTCGGCGACGCCCACTTCGCGATCGAATACTTCACGGGCTACATCACCGAGTACTCGCTGAGCGTGGACAACCTGTTCATCTTCATGGTGATCATGTCCAGCTTCGCGGTCCCGTCGATCCACCAGCACCGGGTGCTGCTGATCGGCATCCTGCTGGCGTTGGTGATGCGCGGCCTCTTCATCGCGGTCGGCGCCGCGCTGATCGCCCAGTTCGTCTGGATCTTCTTCATTTTCGGTGCGTTCCTGATCTGGACCGCGGTCAGCATGGTCCGCAAGAAGAACGACGACGAGGAGTACCACGAGAACGCCGTGGTCCGCTGGGTCCGCAAGGTGTTCCCGGTGACCGACGACTACCACGGTGCCAAGTCGAGCGTGAGGATCAACGGCAAGCGCTACCTGACCCCGATGTTCGTGGTGATCGTCGCGATCGGCAGCGCCGACCTGCTGTTCGCGGTCGACTCGATCCCGGCGATCTTCGGCATCACCCAGGACCCGTTCCTGGTCTTCGCCGCCAACGCGTTCGCCCTGATGGGGCTGCGGCAGCTGTACTTCCTGCTCGGCGGCCTGGTGGACAAGCTGGTCTACCTGTCGGTTGGCCTGGCGGTGATCCTCGGGTTCATCGGCATCAAGCTGATCTTGCACGCGTTCCACGAGTACCACCTGGTGCCGGAGTGGCTGGAGATCACCAACTGGATGTCCCTGTCGGTGATCGTCGTGGTGCTGGCCATCACGACCTGGGCCAGCCTGGCGAAGTCGAAGAAGGACGCCGAATCCCAGGAAGAGGAAGCGGCCGAGAACGCCTGATCCGCAATGGGAGTGCCGGGAGTTCCGAACGGGAATTCCGGGCACTCTCGTTGCATATGGTGTGGATACCGTTCAAAAGCGCCGGGCCGAGCTGCGAACTCGACTTGCACTCCGTGGTTTCCGCAGCCGATGCCGTGCTGTTCGACGCCGGATGCTCCATAGCTATCGCGCATTGGTAGTGCGCAAGCCGGGGATCCCGGTGTCAGGGTGGCGTCTGAGGTTTCGCCACCTGCACCCCCGCGCACGATGAGCTTGGAATCAATCCAACAGCGTGTAGCTGAGTTCTTTGCACACCCGTCCCAGGGGCACGTCCAGGCCCGGGTGGCTCAGCGGGAGAAGGACGTCGGGGGAGTCCGGGAGGGCCGTTGCCGCCGGTGGATCCCAGAGGCACAGCGACGGGTTGCCCGCGTCCATCGACGAGCGGTACCAGAGGCCGTCGAGCTCCGGGTAGGCCGCGCGGATCCCGCGCGCCCACGCTTGGGTGCGCAGCTTGGGGCCGCTGCTGATCGCTTGCGAGGCACCGGCGCGGGTGGGCCACAGGCCCGTCAGGTCCAGCAGCCGGAGCGTCCGACGTGGACGGAACAGGACCAAGTGCGGGCTGCGCGTCCGGCGGTCCACTGTGGAGGTTGCCTGGTAGACCTCGGCGATGCAGGTCTGCACCGACAGTGAGAAGTACAGCACGCCGTGCTCCCGGGTGACCGTCGGGCCGCCCTGGGTGTTGGGCAGGTGCGGGTCGAACCTGGCGTGCGGCAACGGGCCGGCGTAGCGGAAGCTGTTCCACTGCTGGGGGTGGTTGCCCCCGGAGGTGAACACGCGCACGAGGCGAGTACCGGCGGGCACCGCGATCACGTCTTCGGTGCGCCGGAGCATTGCCTGCAGCGAAGCGGGCGCAGGCGGCTGTGGTAGCCGTGCCATGAACGTCCTGGGTTGGGGTCTCGAAGGTTGGGAACGGGGCTCAGGCCGGGGTGCCGATCGTGGCGGCGAGCTCGGCCACCCGCTGCGGGTCGCCACCGGCCAGTAGCCACTCGCGCGGGCTCGCCGGCCGGTCCCCGATTTCGAGGTCCTCCTGTGGCGTGGTCATGAAGTTGGCCAGCACGAGCGCCGGTTGGTCGACGGGCATCAGCGCGAGCACGACGTCCAGCCCGGGCAGCACGTCGGTGTCGCTGAACTGCCACGCGGGCAGCCGCCATCCGCCGCGGTCCTTCCAGCCGATCAACCGGCGTTCGCTGATGCGGTGCCGGATCCGGCTGCTGTCCACTCCCACCCGGTCCGCGGCCTGGTTGACCGACAGCGCGGTGTCGCGCAGCACGGCCTGTTCGGCGACGGTCCGCGCGCGGGCGTCGGCTTCGGACTCGCTCAACGGCGTCAGGTCCAGGCCTGCTTCGGTGAGCGCGAGTCGTTCCGCTTCGGTGAAGTGCGCGCCTGGGTCCACCTGCGGGGAGGTGAGCTTCTTGGCGGCGTCCTCGACCAGGGTCAGGAATTCGTTGGCGGTGACCTTTAAACCGGCCCGTGCCAACACGGTTTCCAGCGCGGCTGACATGGCTCCAGGGTAGCGCGGTATAGCGGAAATGTGTGCGCGAACGTGCGCGTAGTGCGAAGTATCACTTTTCGTAGCATGTGGATTGCGCACCGTGACGAACTTGCAGCTCCGGTCGGGGTGTTCTTTGGCGTGATCGTGGATCTGAAGACCCCGACCGGAGGCGGAGTCGGCTACGGCAGGCTGTCCAAATGGGTCCGAACCGGATCCGAGAAAGCATTGCCACTGCTGGCGTCCCAGTTGATGGACCAGGTCATCACGCCGCTGATCTCGGGGTGCGGCTGGTCCGGGGTGTACTGGCCGCAGTCGGTGGCGGCCGCCAGGCAGCTGAGCGCGTTGTTGACGATCGACGGATCGACGTACCCGCTGCCGGCCGCCGCGGCCGCCGCCGGCAGGCCCAGCGAAACCTGGTCCGGGCGCAGCACCTTCAGCAGGCTGCACGCCTGTGCGGTTATGAAGTCGACCGAGCCCTGGCTGTAGACCTGGCCGTCGCAGCCGCTCATCGAACCCGAGTTGTAGTACTGGGTGTGCACGACCGTGAGGATGTCCTTGACGTTGTCGACCAGCTGCAGGTAGGAGCCGCCGGGTTGCACGTCGAGGGTCTGCGGCGCGACGGTCAGCACGAAGTCATCGCCCACGCGTTCGCGCAGCTGACGGATCGCGCTGGTCGTGTTGGGGACGTTTAGCCCGTGCTCCAGGTCAATGTCAAACCCATTTATTCCATAATCAGTTAAGATTTTTCCAACCGAGTCGACAAAATTTGCGACGTTCGCTTCGCTGCCGAGGTCGACATTTCCTTTTTCGCCGCCGATTGAGAGCACGAATGTCTTGCCCTCGGCCCGCTTCGCGGCGATGTCTGATTTGAGCTGCTCGTCGGTGTAGCCGCCGAGTGCGGTGGACAGCTCCGGGTCGACGTTGAAGGTGACCGCGCCGGGTCGGGCCGAGTCGGCATTGCCGAATGCCAGTGCGATGACGTCGTAATTCGGCGAGATGTCGCTGATCTTCAGCGGCTTGGCGTTGTTGACGAAGTTCTGCCAGTACCCGGTGAGCTGGTGCTTGGGCAGCGCTTGCCGGGTGGTGGCGGAGCTGGCGGGGGCGAACGCGAGCGCTGCGGCGAGGACGGCCGCGGCGAGCGCGGCCATTCGTCTGGTCATGCGGGCCTCCGTGGGGTGAGAGCCGGATGATGTCCTCGCAAAATGGACTGGACCAGTTGGGTGGTCAAGGTTTTGGCGATGTTGCGAAGCGGGAGTTGCGCCGGTCGGAGCACGGCGGTGCCACCGAGGCTTGACGAGACCGGGCGTGGGTCGTTGACTGGACGTACCGACTGGTCGGTCTCGATGTGGAGGTGGCGCGTTGGCCAGCGCGTACGACGAACGACTTTGGCTGGCGCTCTACGGCGGCGAGGTCGCCGCCGAGATCGAGCCGCGGTTCGACAGCATGCTCGAACTGTCCTCCGCTGCCCACCGGGAAAACCCGGACCACGTGGCCATCACCTACTTCGACGGCCGGATCAGCGACCGGGAGCTCGACGAGCTCAGCGACGGGCTGGCCGTCCACCTGGTCGCACAGGGGGCCGGCCGGGGCGACCGGCTGCCCCTGTACCTGCAGACCCGCCACGCGCCGCGGCTGTTCGTCAAGCTCGAACGCTGTCCGGCCGCCGGGTGCGTGGACCTGCTGGCGGTCGCGCGGGCGAACGCCGGACGGCGACCCCCGGAGATCGAACTGGCCAGTTCGGACGTCGCGCTGCTCGTCTGCACCTCGGGGACCAGCGGCGTGCCCAAGGGCGCCACCAACGCGCACGGCAACGTCGTGTTCAACGCCGAAGGCACGCAGACCCGGGTACAAGGAGCTCGGCGGCAACGGGATCTTCGGGCTCGCACCTCTGTTCCACATCACCGGCCTGGCCTGCCAGCTCGGTGCCGCACTGGCGCTGGGGCGGCAACTCGACCTGGTGTGCGGCTTCGAGCCCGGCGTGGTGCTCGACGCGCTGGCCGGACACCGCTCGGATTCATGGACGCGCAGGGCTGGTGCTACGTGGACGAAGGACATGATCAACGCCGCCAGCTTCAAGGTCCGGCCGCGCGAGGTCGAGGACGTCCGCTACGGACACCCGGCGGTGCGGGAAGTCGCCGTCGTCGGCGTGCCGGACTCATACCGGGGCGAGACCGTGAAGGCCTACGTCGGCCTGAGCACCGGTGCCTCGGCCACCGCGGCGGAGCTCGTGGCCTACTGCAAGCAGCAGCTCGCCGCGTACAAGTATCCGCGCAGCATCGAAATCCTGGACGAGCTGCCGAAGACCGCGACCGGCAAGATCCTGCGCCGCCAACTGCCGGACACCGCCCGCGACGCGTCCGAGGTCCCGCGCTGACAGCGGCTGCCACCGCGTGAAAACGCCGTGAGAGAAGGGAAACCGATGAGCAAGCGTTTCGACGGGCGGGTCGCGATCGTGACCGGGGCGAGCCGGGGCATCGGCCTGGCCATCGCTGAACGCCTGGTGGCAGAGGGCGCGAAAGTCACCCTGACGGCGCGCAAGCCCGAGCCGCTGGCCGAGGCGGTGCAGGGCCTCGGCGGCGTCGAGAACGCGCTCGGCATCCCCGGCAAGGCCGACGACGAGGAGCACCAAGCCGAAGCGGTCGCCAAGACAGTGGAGACCTTCGGCCGGGTGGACATGCTGGTCAACAACACCGGCATCAACCCCACCTACGGCCCGCTGATCGACCTGGAGCACGGGATCGCGCGCAAGATCTTCGAGGTCAACGTGCTGGCCGCGCTCGCGTGGACCCAGCAGGTGTACCGCACGTGGATGAAGGAGCACGGCGGCTCGGTGCTCAATGTGTCCTCCGTGGCCGGTCTGCGCCCCGCGCCGGGGATCGGCTTCTACGGCGCGACGAAGGCGACGCTGGCGTACATCACCAAGGAACTCGCGGTGGAGCTCGGCCCGGACATCCGGGTCAACGCCATCGCCCCGGCCGTGGTCAAGACGAAGTTCGCCACGGCGCTGTACGAAGACAAGGAGGACGAGGTCGCCGCGGGTTACCCGTTGAAGCGCCTGGGAGTTCCCTCCGACATCAGCGGCGCGGCGGCGTTCCTGCTCTCCGAAGAGGCGTCCTGGGTCACCGGCCAAGTCCTGGTCCTGGACGGCGGCGTGACCCTGAAGGGCGGTGTGTGAGCTCGTGGCGATTGCACGCGAAATCGCCGCTGTCGAAGGCGGAACCAGACTCGGGGAAGGGCGGTGTGCGAGTTGCAGCTCGCCGATTCGGTCGTGGTGGTCACCGGTGCCGGCAACGGCATCGGTGCGGCGATGAGCCGGAAGTTCGCGTCATCCGGGGCGAAGGTCGTGCTGGGCGACGTGGATGCCGAAGAGGTCCGGCGGGTGGCCGCCGAAGTGGGCGGGGTCGCGGTGCCCGGTGACGCGGCGAGCGAGGACGGTGTGCGCGCGCTGGTCGACGCCGCCCTCGGCGAGCACGAGCGGATCGACCTGTTCTGCGCCAACGCCGGGATTTCCCGCAGCGGCGGGCCGGAGGCCGACGAGGACGCCTGGGCCCAGTCCTGGGAGGTCAACGTGATGGCGCACGTCCGCGCCGCCCGAGCGGTGCTGCCGCACTGGCTGGAGCGGGGGCAGGGGCACTTCCTGGCGACCGTGTCGGCCGCCGGCCTGCTGACGATGCTGCAGGCGGCGCCGTATTCGGTGACCAAGCACGCCGCGCTCGGTTTCGCCGAATGGCTGGCGATCACCTACGCCGATCGCGGCATCACGGTGCAGGCCCTCTGCCCGCAGGGGGTGCGCACGAACATGCTCGGCAGCAGCAGCAACGCCGGCGAGGTGATCCTGGCGAAGGGCGCGCTCGAACCCGAGCAGGTCGCCGACGTGGTCGCCGACTCGCTGGACGGCAGGGAATTCCTGATCTTGCCGCACCCGGAGGTCGCCGACTACTACGCGCTGCGGGCCGCCGAACCGCAGCGCTGGCACGCTGGCATGCGGAAACTTCAGCGCAAACTGAAGTAGGGCACGCGTCGCCGCCGGTCCGCGCGAAGCCGGACCGGCAGGTCGATACGCTGAGTGGGCATCGACAGGGGAGGTTGACATGGCGCGGTCGGCGAACGGTCGCACTACTGCCGGACCGGCGGCGGGCGCCGAACCGGTTCCGCAGCGGTTGCTGGCCGTGGCCACGCGGTTGTTCGCCGAGCAGGGCTTCGAGATGACCTCGGTGCAGCAGATCGTGGACGCCGCCGGGGTCACCAAGGGAGCGATGTACCACTACTTCGGCTCCAAGGACGACCTGCTCTACGAGATCTACGCGCGGGTGCTGCGCGACCAGCACGCGCGGATGGAGAGCGCGGCGGCCAGCGACGCGCCGGTGCAGGAGAGGCTGCACGCGGTGGCCGCGGACGTTGTCGCCACGACGGCCGCCAACCTCGACGACACGGTGATCTTCTTCCGCTCCATGCACCTGCTGCACGCGGACAAGCAGGCGGAAGTCCGGGCGGAGCGGCGGCGCTACCACGAGCGGGTGCGGGCGTTGATCGAGGAGGGCCAGTTCTCCGGGGTGTTCCGGTCGGACAAGTCGGCGGACCTGGTGGTCGATTTCTTCTTCGGCGCGGTGCACCACCTCGGCTCCTGGTTCCGCAAGGACGGCAAGCTCACGGGTGAGGAGGTCGGCGAGCAGTTCGCCGACCTCCTCATGGCCTCCCTGCGCCCCTGAGCAGGACGGGGCGCGACGGGCGCTGTCTTGTCCTGTTTGGACAGCGGATTCGCGGGGCGCTGGGCCCCGGTATGGGCATCCACATCGCACCCTTCCCCGGAAAGGGGTGAAGTTCGAAGGGCACCTCTTGCCGGCGTACCTGACTGACGTACTCGGCAAGAAGGTGCCCTTCGCGCGGGAAATTCGTCAGAAGATCACTCGGGTGAGGCCTTCTGCCACGCAGGCCGGTTTGGTGCCGCCCTCGATCTCGATGGTCGACTTGACCGTCAGCTGGAGCCCACCGTCCACTTCGGTCACCGCCGCCAGCTCCGTGGTGGCGCGGACTCGCGAACCGACCAGGACCGGGCTGGGGAAGCGGACCTTGTTCAGGCCGTAGTTGATCCCCATCTTGGCGCCCTCGAACTTGTAGGTCTGGGAGTTCAGCTTCGGCAGCAGGCTCAGGGTGAGGTACCCGTGCGCGATCGGTCCGCCGAACGGTCCCTTCTCGGCACGCTCCACGTCGATGTGGATCCACTGGTGGTCCAGGGTGGCGTCGGCGAACTGGTTCACCTGCTCCTGGGTGATGGTCAGCCAGTCGCTGGTGCCGAGCTTCTCGCCCGTCGCCGCGATGATCTCTTCCTTGCTGCTGAATACCCGCAATTCAAAACCTCCTTGAGCGACAACGAAAAGCTGGGTCTTCTTGTCATCTCAGGGCGTGGGCAGGTCGGCTAGTTCGGCGATGCGCTGCCGGTGCGTCTCGGCGATGCCGAAGGAGAGCTGGGAGCTCTTGGCTCGGCCCAGGTACAGGTGCGCCGAGTGCTCCCAGGTCATCCCGATGCCGCCGTGCAGCTGCAGGTGCTCCTCTGCGGCCCGCACCACGAGGTCGGAGCAGAAGGACTGCGCGATGGCCACCGCGAGTTCCGACTCCTCGTCGCCGCGCGCCAGGGTGTCGGCGGCGTTGCGGGCGACGGCCCGCGCCGAGCTCACCCCCGTCCACAGGTCGGCGAGCCGGTGCTTGACCGCCTGGAACGAGCCGATCTGGCGGCCGAACTGGTAGCGCGTCTTGGCGTACGCGACGGTGGCCTCCAGGCACTGCTCGGCCAGCCCCACCTGCTCGGCGGCCAGCAGCCCGGCCGCGGTTACCAGCGCCTGCCGGAGGATCCGCTCGGCGCCGGCGCCGGAGGCGATCCGCTCGCCGACCGCACCGTCCAGGGTGAGCGTGCCGAACCGCCGGGTGAGGTCCAGCGGTGTCGTCGAGGCCCGCGACACCCCGGACACCGAGGTGTCCACCAGATACAGCGCCGCGCCGTCGGCGTCGGTTGCGGGCACCACGACGTAGTCGGCGACCTCCAGATCCACCACCGCCGACACCGAGCCGCTCAGCGCGGACCCATCGGCCTTGACCGACTGCGGGAATGCGCCGTATGGCACGGTGGTCAACCCGACGGCGACGGTGCAGAGCTGGGAGCCGTCGATGAACTGCGGCAGGATCTCCCGGACTAGCGGCTGCCCGGCGCAGGCCACCAGGGCGGCGGTGGTCAGCAGGTTGCTCAGGAACGGCACCGGGGCGACGGACCGGCCGATCTCCTCGGCCACCACCGAGAGCTCCCGGGCGCTGGCCCCGGCGCCGCCGAGCTCCTCGGGCACCAGCAGCGCGGCGAGCCCGAGTTCCCCGGCGAGGGTCCGCCACAGCGCGAGGTCGTAGGGCTCGTCGGTTTCGCAGCGGGCCAGCACGGCAGTCCAGTCGCACCGGTCGCGCAGCAGCCGGCGGACGTTGGCGCGCAGGTCCTCTTCCACTTCGCTGTAGAGCAGATCTGGGGCGCTCATCGCGGCAGCTCCTTCCACGGCCGGTCCTTGTCGGTGCGGATCTCCGGCGGCAGGCCCAGCACCCGCTCGGCGATGATGTTGCGCAGGATCTCGGTGGTGCCGCCCTCGATCGAGTTGCCCTTCGCCCGCAGGTACCGGAACCCGGGATCGCGCTTGACGAAGTCTGTGTACTCGGGCTGGCGGAACGTCCAGTCGTCGTAGGCCAGCCCCGGTTCGCCGAGGAACTCCAGCTCGAACCCGGTGATCGCCTGGTTCTGCTCGGAGTACGCCACCTTGACCGCGGAGCCCTCGGGGCCGGGTTCGCCGATGGCGAGCTGCTGGCGCAGCCGGATGCTGGTCAGCCGGATCGCCTCGGCCTCCACCCACAGCCGCAGCAGCCGGTCGTGCAGGCCGTGCGTGCGCTTCTCCGGGTGGTTGCGCCAGGCCTCGGCGGCGAGGCCGATCATGCCGCCTTCTCGCGCGGGCGTGCGCCCGCCGATCGCGACCCGCTCGTTCATCAGGGTGCCCAGCGCGACCTGCCAGCCCTGGCCGACCTCGCCGAGGCGCTGCGAGTCCGGGATCCGCACCCCGCTCAGGAACACCTCGTTGAACTCGGCCGCACCGGTGAGCTGCCGCAGCGGGCGGACTTCCACGCCCGGCGCGGTCATGTCGCAGATGAAGTAGGACAGGCCCTTGTGCTTTGGCTGGTCCGGGTCGGAGCGGGCGACCAGGATCCCCCAGCGGGCCTGGTGCGCCAGCGACGTCCAGACCTTCTGCCCGTCCACCACCCACTCTCCCTCGCTCGCGGCTTCGCTCGAGCGGGAGGTACCCCCCTTGTCGCGCACCGCCCGGGTGGACAGCGCGGCGAGGTCCGATCCGGCGCCGGGTTCGCTGAACAGCTGGCACCAGACCTCCTCTCCGGTCCATAGTGGACGGAGGTAGCGGCGGCGCTGCTCGTCGGTGCCGAAGCGCAGGATCGTCGGCGCTGCCATGCCCAGCCCGATGACGTTGAGCTGAGGCTTGTTGTCCGGCGCGCCGGCTTCAGCGAAGGCGGCGTCCACCACCGGCTGCAGCTCCCGCGCGGCGCCCAAGCCGCCGAGACCGGCGGGGAAGTGCACCCACGCCAGCCCGGCATCGAAGCGCGCCCGAAGGAACTCCAGCCGATCCAGCTGCGCGGGGTCGTTCGCGGCGAGGAATTCCCTTACCTTGCTGCGGAGTTCGTCGGCGTCCACGGTCATCACACCTTCGGTCCGCCGGCCACGTAGATCACCTGGCCGGAGACGAAACCGGAGCGCTCGTCGACGAAGAACGACACCGTGTTGGCGACGTCCTCCGGCTGGCCGGCGCGGGCTACCGGGATCTGGCTCGCCGCGGCCTTGGCGAAGTCCTCGAAGTCCATCCCGACCCGCTCGGCGGTCGCCTTGGTCATGTCGGTGGCGATGAAACCGGGGGCGATCGCGTTGGCGGTGACGCCGAACTTGCCGAGCTCGATGGCCAGCGTCTTGGTCAGGCCCTGCAACCCCGCCTTGGCGGTGGAGTAGTTGGCCTGGCCACGGTTGCCCAGCGCGGAGGTGCTGGAGAGGTTGACGATCCGGCCCCACTTGGCCTCGACCATGTGCTTCTGGACCGCGCGGCTCATCAGGAACGAGCCCCGCAGGTGCACGTTCATCACGGTGTCCCAGTCGTCCTCGGACATCTTGAACAGCATGTTGTCCCGGATGACGCCGGCGTTGTTGACCAGCACCGTGGGCCCGCCGAGTTTCGCGGCGATGCGGTCCACCGCGGACTCCACCTGCCCGGCGTCGCTGACGTCGCAGCCGACGGCCAGCGCCGTGCCGCCGCCGGACTCGATGGCCGACACCGTGTCGGCGCATTGTTTCTCGTCGAGGTCGATGACCGCCACGGCGAAGCCGTCCTCGGCCAGACGCTTGGCTGTGGCGGCCCCGATACCGCGAGCGGCACCGGTGACGATCGCGACACGACTGTCTGCCATTTGATCTCCTTGCGGGTTGTGGTTGTGGATTTGAGATGGGCGGCGGCCGTTCAAACGACGATTACGCCCCCGAAGCCCTCGGCATTGGTGGTGCTGTGTACGTGGCTGCGAGTTCGCGCCGGGCAAACAGCGTCAGCCACTTTCTCCTTCGCCACCCCTGCGACTCGCACCCCTGCGACTCGCACCCCCGCGGGTACTCAGACGTCTTCTCGGGAGGACATCCCCAGCGTGGTGGACGGTCGGATATCCCGGAGCCGAGAAGGCGTCCGAGGTTCCGCTCCCCGCACTGCTGCGCGAACCAGCCCGCGAACATTTACTTGTACTTCTTCAGTTCGCGGCGGGCCAGGGAGCGCCGGTGCACCTCGTCCGGCCCGTCGACGATGTGCAGGGTGCGGGCGTGCGCGTACAGGTGGGCCAGCGGGAACTCCTGGCTGACGCCACCGCCGCCGTGCGCCTGGATGGCCCGGTCGATGACCCAGGTGGCCATCTGCGGCACGCCGACCTTGATCGCCTGGATCTCGGTGTGGGCGCCCTGGTTGCCGGCGGTGTCCATCAGCCACGCGGTCTTGAGCACCAGCAGCCTGGCCTGCTCGATCTTCACCCGGGACTCGGCGATCCAGTGCTGGACCACGCCCTGGTCGGCCAGCGGCTTACCGAAGGCGATCCGCTCGTTGGCGCGGCGGCACATCAGCTCCAGCGCGCGCTCGGCCATGCCGATGGCCCGCATGCAGTGGTGGATGCGGCCGGGGCCGAGCCGGGCCTGGGCGATCGAGAAGCCCTCGCCCTCGCCAGCGATGATGTTCTCCACCGGCACCCGAGCGTTCTCGAACACGATCTCGGCGTGTCCGCCGTGGTCGGCGTCGGTGTAGCCGAAGACGTTCATGCTGCGCTTGATCTGCACGCCCGGCGTGTCCTTGGGCACCAGGATCTGGCTCTGCTGGCGGTGCCGCTCGGCGTTCGGGTCGGTCTTGCCCATCACGATCAGGATCTTGCAGCGCGGGCTCATCGCGCCGGAGGAGAACCACTTGCGACCGTTGATCACGTAGTTGTCGCCGTCGCGTTCGATGCGGGTGCCGATGTTGGTGGCGTCGGAGGAGGCGACGGCGGGCTCGGTCATGCAGAACGCGGACCGGATCTCGCCGTCCAGCAGCGGCTGCAGCCACTGCTTCTTCTGCTGCTCGGTGCCGAACAGCGCCAGCACCTCCATGTTGCCGGTGTCCGGCGCGGCGCAGTTGGTGGCCTCCGGGGCCAGCCGGCCGACCCGGCCCATGATCTCGGCCAGCGGCGCGTACTGCAGGTTGGTCAGCCCGGCGCCGTGCTCGCCCTCGCCCGGCAGGAACAGGTTCCACAGGCCGCGGTTGCGGGCCTCGGCCTTGAGCTCCTCGATGACCGGCGGGTGCGCCGACCACGGGTCGTCGGCCTCGGCCAGCTGCTCCAGGAACACCGGTTCGGCGGGGTAGACGTGCGAGTCCATGAAGTCCAGCAGTTGCTTGCGCAGCTCCTCGGTGCGTTCGTCGTAGCCGAAATCCACCTCATACCTCCTTGAGGGTGGCGAGACCCTGCTCGACCAGTGGTGCCACCAGTGCGCCGACGTGTTCGAAGCCTTCGCCGACCGTCTGGTTGTGGATGAAGCGGTAGTGGATCCCTTCCAGGATCACGGAGATCTTGAAGAACCCGAACGCCACGTACCAGTTCATGTCGGACAGATCGGTGCCGCTGCGTTCGGCGTAGCGGTCCAGCAGTTGTCGTGCGGCCGGGAAGCCGAAGTCGGGGCCCACGCCCTTGGCGATGGGGTTGCGCTCCACGCCGTTGAAGCCTTCCCAGTACACGGCGAGCAGTCCGAGATCGGTGAGCGGATCGCCGATGGTGGCCATCTCCCAGTCCAGGACGGCCCGGATGCGCTGGTCGTCGCCGACGATCACGTTGTCCAGCCGGTAGTCGCCGTGCACGATCCCGGTGCGCGGCGTGCTGGGGACGGTCTTCGCCAGCCGGGCGGCGAGCTCTTCGACGCCGTCGATGTCGCGGCTGTGTGAGGCGGCCAGCTGCTTGCTCCAGCGGCGGACCTGACGTTCCAGGAAGCCTTCCGGGCGGCCGAATTCGCCCAGCCCGACGGCGTCCGGGGCGATCGAGTGCAGATCGGCGAGCACGTCCATCAGCTGCCAGGCCAGGTCGACGCGCTGCTGCTGGGCGAGCCGTTCGGTCAGCTGCGGTGTGCGGTAGACGGTGCCCGGCACGTACTCCATGAGGTAGAACGGGGCCCCGAGCCCGCTTTCGTCCTGGCACAGGAGGTGGGTTTCCGGCACCGGCACCGGCGTTCCGGCCAGCGCGGACAACACCCGGAACTCGCGGGTCATGTCGTGCGCGGTGGCCAGCACGTGACCCAGCGGCGGGCGGCGCACCACCCACTGGTGCGCGCCGTCCCCGACGACGTAGGTCAGGTTGGACCGTCCACCTTGGACGAATTCGCCCGTGAGCGGTCCGCCGACCAGGCCGGGCCGCTCGGCGTCGAGGTGCGCCCGCAGCCGGTCGAGGTCGAGGCCCGGCAGCTCACCGGCCGGCGGTTGGGCGTTCAACGGCGCTCCTTGTCTTGCGGGAGGTCCTGGCGCAGGGCCGGGACGAGTTCGGCGAGCCGGGCGCGGGTCGCGGCGGCGTCGGTGTGCAGCACCGCGTGCATCCCGAGCCGCTGGGCGGCTTCGATGTTCGGGGCGCCGTCGTCGACGAACGCCGCTTCGTGCGGCGGAAGCCCGAGGCGGTCCAGGGCCAGTCGGTAGATCTGCGGGTCGGGCTTGCGGAGCCCGACCTCGCCGGAGATCACCGTGCACTCGAAGAGCCCGTCGAGCAATTCCCAGGGGTAGTTGTTGCCCCAGCTGTTGGACAGCAGCGCGGTCCGCACGTCGCAGGCCCGCAGCCGGCGCACCAGGTCGAGCATCGCCGGTTCGCTGCGCATCTGCGCGAACAGCCGCTTCAGGAGCCCGTCCGGCGGGACAGGGCCGTCGTCGAAGGTGCGCAGCCGCGCCGCGAGGGTGCGGTCGAACTCGGCGGCGGTGATCTCGCCGGTCTCCAGCCGGTGGATCGGGGTGCCCTCGGGGGCGCTGCGCGACAGCCAGTCCTTGAGCGCGGCGGAGAACGTTTCCGGGCGGATCCGCTCCTGCTCGGTCCACGCGCGGATGGCGGCGCGGCCGGAGATGGTCAACACCCCTCCGTAGTCGAAGATCACCGCCCGGATCGCGTGGATTGCGGGGGCCGCGTCGATGGAACCCATGCCCAGGACCGTACCGACTAGACGGTATGTGCGCTAGACCCCGCTGCTCACCTCGGGTGGACCCCGCGAAATCCGGGCGGGCGCCACGGGCCGGATCTAGGGTGGCGGCATGGACTGGCGGGCGGAAGTTCTCGATCAACTCGACTTCTACTGGACGATGTGGCGGCCTGGCCTCGACGGCCTGACCGACGAGGAGTACTTCTGGGAGCCGGTCCCCGATTGCTGGTCGCTGCGGCGGGTCGACGACGGCTGGGCGATGGACTTCGCCTTCCCCGAGCCGGTGCCGCCGCCGTTCACCACGATCGCCTGGCGGCTGGGCCACATCTCCGGACACGTCTTCGCGATGCGCGCCAACAACCACTTCGGCGACGCCTCGTACCGGATGGACGCCCCCGGCTACCCGGGCTCGGCGGCGGCTGCGCTGGCCTACCTCGACGAACAGAAGACGTTGTGGCGCAACGGTATCGGTTCCCTCGACGTCGAAGGGTGGGAGACGCCGGTCGGCCCCGCCGAGGGCCCGTTCGCCGACCGCAGCTACGCCGCGCTGGCGCTGCACCTCAACCGCGAACTGTTCCACCACGGCGCCGAGGTGAGCCTGCTGCGCGACCTCTACCGAGCCACGGCCGGACGCAGCCTCGCCTGATCTCCCGGGGTGCGGGTCGTCAGGTGTTGAAGGAGTTCCGGATCCGGGCGGCGAGGTCCAGGAGCTCGGCCGGGGTCGAGGTGGTGAACTGCAGGTCGACGAACGCGTCGGCGACGCCCAGTTCGGCCACCTCGCGCAGGTAGCCGACGAGCTGCTCGACCGGGCCGGTGCCCGGCGTCGCCGTCGGGATTGCCTGGACCACGGGGTTGATGCGCAGGGCAGTGGCGATCGGTCCGCGCCCGGCTTCCCGCGCCTGGTCGGCGATGCTCGTGAGCGCGCCCCGCAGCGCCTGCACCGGCAGCGCCACGCCCAGCCAGCCGTCCGCGCGGCGACCGATGCGCCGGAACGCCGCAGGGGAGAGCCCGCCCAGGTAGATCGGCAGGTGCTGCTGCACTGGCTTGGGCTGGAAGTCGCCGGGGCTGATGGTCCAGAACTTGCCGCTGTGCCGCACCGGGTCGGCCGCCCAGAGGCTTGCCAACACGTCCAGGGTCTCGTCCAGCCGTGCGCCGCGCTCCCGCCAAGGCACCGCGACCGCGTCGTACTCGTCGCGCGACCAGCTCAGCCCGAACCCGGCGATGACCCTGCCGCGGCTGAGCCGGTCGAGCCCGGCGAAGCTTCGGGCGAGGTGGATCGGCGGGTGCAGCGGGGCGCTGAGCGTGCTGGTGCCCAGCCGCGGGCGCGTGGTGGCGTTCGCCGCGAGTGCCAGTACCAGCAGCGGGTCGAGGCCGCTGCGGAACTGCTCGGGCATGGTGCCGCCCGGGTACGGCGTGCTCGGGGCGGTGGCGGCGTGCACGCGTTCGCCCGCCCAGAGACTTTCGAAGCCGAGCGCTTCGGCTTCGGCGGCCATCGTCGGCACCAGGGTCGGATCAGAGAAGGGGCCGAACTGTGGAAGGCTCAGTCCAAGGCGCATGGGAATCATCGTGTCGATCCGGGATCCCCGCTGACAACTCTGGTCGGAACGGGTGCACCGGGTCGGCGTTCGGACGGGCGTGCACAGCAGACTGCGGCCGTTGCTCCGGGTGAGCGTGCAACTACCACCAACGGCAGGCCGGCGATCACGCCGGATTGCGATCTCGGGCGGCCCGGGCTTGCCGAAACCATTTTGCCACAACGTCATTCGCCTGATCGGTGGTTGTGCGCGACATGCGGTCGACTTGCCGTGGCGGTCGGTGCCCGTGTGAATTATGGGGAAACGTGGTCGCGTTGACGCCGAGTTTACTCGCCAGTAAGTTTTCGGGTCGCCGCGCGGCTCGCACCTTTCGTTCACCGATTCCGCGAGGTGAGGCGAACGAAGTCCGGTCTTCGTGCAGCCGCGCCGCATCCGCTGCGGTCATCGCCGCGGCCACGGCGCAAGCGCTGGCGCCGCAAGCCTCGGGCGGCGGCACCCAGGCCACCGCCGAGCGGCTCGACACCCACCGCGACACCCCTGAGAACATCGGCACGGCCCTGTTCGACACGGGCTACTTCAGCGAGGACAACCTGCGAGGACAACCTGCGAGGACAACCTGCGAGGACAACCTGCGAGGACAACCTGCGAGGACAACCTGCGAGGACAACCTGCGAGGACAACCTGCGAGGACAACCTGCGAGGACAACCTGTCGCCTGCCAGCCTGAAGGGACCACCGGTTTGCCATGAGCATGGGACCGGGTTGCGTCCGGTCGCGGGCCGTGTGCTGATGGTGTCCGACGACCGGGCTGTTGGTCAATCCGAGCTGGCTGGTGTGCCGATCTGTGGCTTCTGCCTCTGCCGGTAGGACTCGCCCTCGACGACGAGTTCGTAGGCAGCCGACTGGAGCCGGTCGATGGCGGATTGGGCGAGTAGCGGGTCGGCCATCATCGTCAGGATCTCCGGTGGCTCGCGGTTGCTGGTGATCATGGTGGAGGCGCTGCGGTGGCGCTCGACGATGAGTTCGTAGAAGTCGCTGGTCTCGGTCGCCTCGAGTCGTTTCAGTGCGAGGTCGTCGATGATCAGCAGGTCGACTCGGTGCAGCTTGCGCATTTCCTCGTCGTAGGAGTTATCCAGCCGGGCGGCCTTAAGCCGTTTGAACAGCTTGTCGGCGCGTTCGTGGTGCACGGTGTGCTTGCGGCGCACCGCGATGTGTCCGAGCGCGTGGGCCAGGAACGTTTTCCCGACGCCCACCGGCCCCATGATCAGCACGTTGTGCGCGTCGGTGAGGAACCGCAGTGAGGTCAGCTCGGCCCATAGTTCCCGGTCGAAGACGGCCGGGGTGTTCTCGTCCCAGGCTTCGAGGATCATCTCTGGGTCGAGGTGGGCCTTGCGGGCGCGCTGAGCGATGGCTTGGCGGTCTCGGCGGTTGACTTCGTCGGCGAGCAGGAGTTCGAGGAAGTCGTGGTGCGGCAGGTGGTTCTGCCGTGCCAGCGCGAGCCGTTCGGGCAGGGTGTCCAGCAGCCGCCCGAGCTTGAGCCTGCGCAGGAGCGCCTTGAGCTCCGCGGACGGCTCGATCGGTTTCGCGTTCGCGCCCTGGGCGCGGCGGGCCGTGTTCATGAGCTCCTCCGGACCGCGAAGTCGCCGGTATCACGGACAAATCGCGATGCCGTGCCGGGCTGCGGTGTGGTGGCCGGAGGCGCCTCGGTGAGGCCGCGGGTGAGCATGCGGTCGATCAGGCCGACGTTGACCGCTTCGGCTTCCAGGGCGCGGCGGCAGGCTTCGTCGACGGCCTCGGCGTTGTGTCGGCGGATGAGGCCGAGCAGCCGGTAGACCTGCCGCATCTTGGTCCAGGGCAAGGGGTGTTCCAGCACTGCCGCCGCGTAGGCGCCGATGTGCGGGCCGTGGACGGATGCCTTGCGCTGCAACGCTTCCAGGTCGCGGGTCGCATAAGCGGTCAGCTCGGCGGGCAGGTCCGCGGGATCGGTGTGCCGGCGGCCGGGCTCGACGACGGGGTGGACCTTGATCAGCTCGCCTCGCCAGTAGAGCTTCACCGTCCTCGTGTCGACGCGGGCGGTCAGCCGCTGCCCGACCAGATCACCGGGAACGCTGTAGAGAGCCCGGTTCAGCTGGACGTGGCGATCAGGGGCGACCTTGGGGTGGGCCCAGGCCGGGATGTCGAACTCGGTGTCCGGCAACGGTTTCAGCTTCGGATGCTCGTCCGTGGCGAACACCTCGGCCGGGTGTAGCCGGGTGGTGCCGTGCACCCGCATCCCCGCGACCTCCCGACACCACCGTGCCGCCCGTTCGCGGCAATCATCGAGGTCCCGGAATTGTTCTCCGGCAAAGAAGTTCGACCTCGCGTAGGGAACGCAGCGCTCGACCCTCGGCTTGTCCTGCGGGCTGCGGATCCGGGCCGGATCCACCACGAACCCGCGAGATTCGGCATATTCACGGAACGAGTCGTTCAACCTCGGCTCGGTCGCGTTCGCACGGTCGACGATGGCCTTCATGTTGTCCGGGATCACCACGGCGAACACGCCGCCGAAGAACGTCCACGCCGCCTCGAACCCGGCGATCACCTCGCCGAGGGTCTCCCGATGGGTTGGATAGACGAACATGTGCCGCGAATACACCGCGGTGAAGATCAGCCCCTTCACCACCCGGCCGCGCCCCTCGGCATCGGTCAGCAGGCCGAGCCGACCGAAGTCGACCTGCACTTCGCTACCGGGTTCGCAATCGGCCACCCGCACCGTCACGCGCCGCTTCCCGAACCCCAACTCCGTTCTCGCGTAACGGTTCAACGTCCGATACGACACCACCACACCACGGCGCCCGAGCAGAATGTGGATCTTCGTCAGGGTCAACCCCTGATCCAGCCACGCCGTGATCTGCCCGGACTGCGCCGCGATGGTCTCCCACGCCTGGCTCTTGCCGTTCGGACGCTTCCTGCGGACGCCGGCGATCACCGCCGTCAGCAGCTCATCGGTCAACTGACCGGCACCACCCTCACGGTCCACCCCGCACGATTGCGCCCTCTCCACATACCGGCGCACGGTCTTGCGATCGGTGCCCGACAACCGGGCCACCTCCCGCAGACCTCGACCCTCCAGCCACAGCCGGAGCATCTCCCTGATCTCGATCACCGAAACCTCCCGGTAGCTCATTCCGCCAATACGAGCGGCCGAGCGACCGGAAACCCCGCAGCCACGCCGGGCGGTCCCATAACTGGCAAACCACCAGCCCAGACGGTCCCATCAGTGGCAAACAGGTGGTCCCATGCTCCTGGCAAAACCGGCTCTGAGGTGGTCCCTTACTCCTGGCAGCCGACAACCACGCCGGGCGGTCCCATAACTGGCAAACCACCAGCCCAGACGGTCCCATCAGTGGCAAACAGGTGGTCCCATGCTCCTGGCAAAACCGGCTCTGAGGTGGTCCCTTACTCCTGGCAGCCGACACCGGGGGTCAGTGATCCTCCAGTCACGCGATGCGACAAGATAGGCGCGTATCAACTGGGAGTTCGAGTCCAACTGGCGTCCTTGTCAGTAAGGAAAAGTACTGTCGCCCACATGAACACTGGAGGAGACCATCAGCACTCAGCGCCCACACCCCAGCCGCACGGTTACCACGCTGCAAACATGGCTAATCGCCATTGGGGCATTAATACTAGGAATATTGATACTAATCATTGCAAACAACTTGGAATGGGCAATAAAAAGACCCGGGATCCAAGGGGTTGCCAATAATGTGGCCGGAACACTGATTGCGTCAGTAGCTCTCGTGGCAATATGGGAATTAATAGGAAAAAGATCGTTCCGAAGAGAGATTCTAGAAACATCGAAGTATGCATCCGACATGGACCTGGCTGCCGTTTCCCACATCGGAACTAACTACCTCCGCGAGCCAGACTGGGACGAACTTTTCAAAGGAGTTGATCGATTTGACGTTTTCCTTGCTTATGGCAGTACCTGGCGGCAATCAAATTTGACAAACCTAGAAAATTTGGCCAGAAAAAAGGGCGTCAAGATTCGCGTCTTCTTGCCGGACCCTGACGATCAGCACACAGTAAACACCCTAGCCACAAGATTCAATTACACACACGAAAAACTGATCAACCACATCAATGAAGCGAAAGAGGAATTTTCCGCTCTTCCTGCATCCAAAGACGGAAGCTTGGAGATTTTCTTCCGAAAAGGAGATGCGCTTTTCAGTTGCTATAGATTCGGATCAGTTGCCGTCCTCACCCTGTACTCGCATCAAAAGAGGAGAACAGGAGTGCCTACCGTCGTTTGTCAGCAGGGCGGCTCGTTGTACGACTTCCTGGTGCAGGAGTTCGACTCGATCCACCGTCAAAGTCGTAGGGTTTTCCCAGTTAGCAGCGATACCTTGGAGAAACCTTCAAAGGAGGCGATATGACTCAGACACGCCTAGCAACAAAGGACATTGATTTCCCACTTCTTGAGTTCTATGCAGCATCAAGCCATGTAGCATGCGACATAGAGACTACAGGACTCGACTGGGATAGCGACCGTATTGGGACCTGTCAGCTGCACTCGCCCGAGGCGGGGACCACAGTTATCCAGATTGGACAAAATCGACCAGATAACCTATGTAAGCTACTAGAGAACGAGAATGTTGTAAAGATCTTTCACCATGCGCCATTCGACCTCAGGTTCATGATTAACAAGTGGTCATTAACGCCGACTAGCATTGAATGCACCAAGGTAGCATCCAAAATGCTGAAGCCAGATGCTCGTCAAGATAGGCATAGCCTCCAGTATCTACTAAGAGACGAACTTGGCGTCAACATTGATAAGACCGAGCGCATGAGCGATTGGACAACCTCCAACCTCACCGAAGCCCAGGTCGCCTACGCCAGCAGTGACGTATTACATCTGATTCCACTCGCAAGAACACTCAAAACAAAACTAAATAACGCCGGACTGTTGGAAATATATAAAAAGTGTTGCTCATTTCTTCCACTGCATGCGGAGATAAAGATCAGACGCTGGCCCGACCTTTTTTCTTACTGAGAGACTATCGGAAAATTAATTATTGTTTTTCGGCGACCATTCTCACAGCGTCCGGCGCCCCTGACGGCCCTTTTCGATAAGCTTGTTCATGCCCTGCGCTATCTCACGATCACGCTCATTGGTGGCGTGCAGGTAGATCAGTGCCGCACGCTCGCTGGCGTGGCCATCCGGTGCATCAGCTCCGCGTACTGGTGCCTGCCGACGACGCGAGGTGATCACCGGTGTGCCGGAGGTCGTGAAAGTGGAAATCATCGGGGAGCCACGTGGCCTCCTTCGCGTCGTCCCACTTTACCGCGCGCCGGAAGTTGCCCCGCCGGAGTCGACCACCCGGCTTCCCCAGGAACAACAGCGCGGCCGGATCGGCATCGACCCAGCGCCCCAGGTGCTGACGCAACTCGGGGATCACCACAGCGGGGATCGCTACCGTCCGGAATCCAGCCGACGACTTGGTCGGCCCTTCGTCGCCCGGCCAACAGCAGCAGCTTCCAGCGGCAGACGTCCGACTAGCGCCGAGCCTGCCGGGCTTGGTGCCGCTGGTCTTGGTGCTCGCTGCCGCACCGCTTCCGGTCCTCCTTTACGACGTTGCGGAGGCTGCGCCGAACAAGGGCTAGCCAATGTAGCGCAGCGGAGGTCGTGCGATCAGCGTGCAATAAGCAAGGGTCAACAGCGGTTATCCGCAGACATGACGGCCACTATGCGTGTGCCGCTCAGCGGCCGTCCATCCAGGCCCCCGCCCTATCTCCTGAAGCGGGTGTCGCAGGTTCGAATCCTGGCCGCGACGCCCACACGCGGGTGGGAGGGTCGCGCGTGCTGGTCGTGGTCACGGGACAATCGTCGACACGGCGGACACACACCAGCCGGGGCACCCGCATCCCTTGCCTCGTGGGCTGATCGGGTTGCCGGCACGCGCCATGACGCGCTGTGGGGGCCGGCGGTGTCGGCGTACTACGGCCGGTGGCTTCGGCTCCCTGCATAAACCGTGGCCGGCGCACAAAAGGAGACCTGGTGGTTGGACCATTTGAGTGAGATTGTCCGCTTAGAGAGAGGTTGACGTTCGACTCGCCCACGGTGGAGCCTGTTCGGGCCACTCTGGTACGGCGCAGGACTCGCACAACAGGGGAACGGCGAGGAACGCCTGGTCTCGCCCCCTCGACTGCTGCAGTACTTCCCCGACCTCGGAGAACCCGACAATCACGTCGCCGAATGGGAAAAAGCCCAGGGCAAGGCGCGAGCGCGCGGATGGATCAACCGCGCCGGCGAAGCGGTTGGGTGGGTCGCCGATACCATGCGACTGTTGGCGCATGCTTCGACCGAGGCCGACACGCGATTCGCGCCGAAGCGCGGCAAACACGTCCGCGGGCTGGTGTCGATCTCCGATGATCAGGCCGTCCGGACCCGGGTTGAGGGCCGCAAGGTCCGTATTGATCCCGTGTGGCCGATCTCGGCATACAGCGCTCTGGTGGGTCTCTGGCCAGAGATCACTCCCGCACCCGGGTCGGCAGTAAGCATCCGGCTGGAAGACGCCGAAGCAGCCAGCAAGGCAGCCGCCGAACACAAGGGTCAAGAGCAGGTCAGGGCGACGATCCGCGAACTACGCGCCCGCAAGGTACGCAGTGACGACGCTCGCGAGTACGCCCGCATGGTTTCCGGAGAACGCGTCCACGACGGGGAATTCTCGATCGCGGTCCGCAACAGTCGCGGCAAGCTGCAGACTCCCGACAGCGTCGTGCTTCTCACCGGCACCACCCAGGGTTCTTACCTGCAGTACCTGCGCGGCGAATTTCTCGTCACCGCACCAGCCGACCCGCCACGGGTGGCACGCACACTTTCCGAGCTCATTCAGAAACTACGGCGATGACGCGACCGGACAGCGACGATCACCGCCGGACTTCGCCACTGAGCCACACGAGAGGGGAGCCATGACCGCACCGAATGACCCGGCGGCACAAGCCCAAATTGCCCAAGCAGTCGCCCTGAACCCCATGACGGGGATGTTCCAGATCCCCCTGATCATGGCCGCCGGCGCCGGAACAGCAGCAAGCGGTTTCGAAGTGGCACCTGAAGAGCTCAACGCCGTCAAAGCAGATCTCGATGCCGCGCTCGAAGAACTCAAGCTTGCACGCGAAGACGCGAACGCCTTCCGAGACATCCTGCCTCCGGGTGATGACGAAGTCAGTGTCGATACGACTAACAAGATCATTGAGCACCTGACGACAGGCCCTGGCTCTGCACTGCAAACCGTTGACGACATGGCCCGCTGGGTGAAGGACTTCCGCGACAAGATCGAGGCCGCACAACGCGAGTACGAGCGTATCGACCAAGAAAACGAGATTCAGAAGTCATGAAACGAACAAAGACTGGTCTGGTCATCCTCATTGCAGTTGCATTCGCGGCTGCGGGCTGCACTTCTGGAGGTCCGTCGCAAGGCGATCCCGGTACTGCGTCCCCTCCGCCGCCCTCTGACCCGGCCATGCCAGCGGTCTCGAACCCGAAGAACCTCGACGCAGTCGCAGATCCGTGCCAGCTCCTTACAAGCGAGCAGTTGAACCAGCTGGGCACAGGAGGCGAACCAAGCCACCGCCCCTCGCCTTGGGGTCAGGACACATGTACCTGGGATAACCGCGTGCTTCGCGTGAAGCTCAGCCCGTCGACGACGATGGATCACGGGTTGAAGAGCGCGTTGCGCAGCGTCCGTAAGGAAGCTCCGGACGAACAGGTCGACGGATACCCCATGGTGACAACGCAACCGTTGAGCACCAGCTGCGGCATCTACGTCTCAGCGACACCACAAGACACTTTCGTCGTTGACGTCGACGCGACTGAAAGCGATCGACCAGAGCACCGGGACACGTGTGCCGTGGCGAAGCGGGTGGCGAGCATGGTGCTGTCGAATCTTCCAGCCAAGAACTGAGGGGGTAAGACTGTGTGGCCGTTCAGCCAACCGAAGAAGATCGAAGGGCAGGCGCAGGCCGCGTTCGATCACCCGAAGATCCACCGGGAACTTAACGGTGGTGTGGGGGTTTTGCCGCTGTCGATCGCTGCGGGCAACCTGTCCGGCCAGTTCACTGCGCGCCTGCGGCGCGTTGACGAGATTGTCCAAGGAGCGATCGGCCGCTGCAACAAGTCGTGGACCGGTAGTGCGTCGGAGGCGATGACGCAGGAGTCCTCGCCGTTCCGCAATGTCGTGCAGCAGTCCGAAGAGCTGTCGTCAACGCTGGCCACGGGCGTGGAGGGCCAGAGCGAGCACTTCAGCCGCACGAAGAACACGATGCCACAGCCTCACAACGTGCCGCCGCTGGATCTCGGATTCAGCGACCTGGCACCGACCAACCTCGGAATGAAGCTGGCCGGCCAGGAAATCCACGAGGCCAAGCACAACGAGGCCGAGCAGAAAGCGCGCGAGGATTACACCGCGTACCGGACTTCGTCCAACAGTACCGTCCAGTCTCTACAGCCGTATCCGGCTGTGCCCACATCCGTTTCGGATGTCCGCGTCGCCGAAACACAGCGCCCGAACGCGGTGGACCCGAGCACCAGCTACTCCGGCACTGGTTCATCGACGGCGGCCTCTGGGACGCGAACTCCGCGCGGCGACAGCACAGCGCACACTCCGCCCGGCAATGAACCCGGTTCCGTGCAGCCCGAACAGCCGAGTGCACCGGCTGAATCCGGTTCGGCTTGGGCAAACCACGCTCTCCCGATACCGGGGACCGTCCCACCGCCGAGCACAGGAACCAACGTGCCGCTAGCCGGAGGTATCGGGGTCGGCATCGTTCCTGGAACCGGAGGGACACCGGGCTCCGGAACTGGTCGTGGCGTCGGCGGCGGTCAAGTCGGCCGCGGTGGCTCTGGTGTTGGTACCCGTGGTGGTCCTGGTGTTGGCGGGCGCGGCGGTCTTGGTTTGGGCAGCTCCTCCACTGCTGGAAGCTCAGGCACTGGTTCGGGTGGCGGGCGCAGCGGGGCAGGCGCGTTCGGCGGCGCGGCCGGACCAGGCCAACGCGGACGGAGCGAAGAAGACCAGGAGCACGAGCGCAAGTACATCCGAAACACCGACGAGCACTTCGGTTTCAGCGGCGAGATCGACCCGAACACGGGCCATGCTGTCGCGCCGCCGGTAATTGGTGACGCGGATGCGGAAGTCCGCGAGGTACTCGACGAGGACACCGACTCGTAGTCGCCGTCCCGGAGTTGGCAGGAAACTGGAGGTCGTTGTGTCAGATCTTCCCGACATCGAGGCGATGTTGGCGGAGCTGGACAAGAAGATGAACACCGTGCAGGCGCTGCGGGATGAAGCCGCAGCAACCGCCTACACGGGCTCGTCGGCGGATCAAGCTGTGGTCGCGCGGGTGAACGGGCTTGGAGCGGTTCAGGATCTGTCGATCCCTGATGCCGAACTTCACTCCAGTCACCCATCGGCTTTGGGGGGAAAGATCCTGGAGGCGATCAATTCTGCACGCGCGCAGGCGGTCGATGACTCCAACGCGAAGATGATCGAGGCCCTTCCAGGCTTTGGGAGGTGAAAGACCGTGCCAAAGTACGCATCAGAACGCATCGCTGAAGAGCTGGCCCGAGCACAGGAGCGCTACAACCGGGCGGTGGAGCAGGCCCAGGAGCTGGGCGGGCAACAGGTCGTGATCGACCTAGAAGACGATCTGGGACAGCTCGTGCTGACCGCATACGGACAGCTTGCCGACGTGCGGCTGAACACTGAAGAGCTTCGCTACGCCAACGGGCGGCACCTTGCAGCGGTCGTCACGAGAGCTCTACAGCAGGGTGAGGAGCAGGCACGTCAGCTTCGTGAACCCGAGGAACCGAAGGGCTGGCTCTGATCTGATGAGCGATTACACCGTTGTCCCACAGGCCCTACGCAAGAACGTCACTTTCCTGTACGAAGCCGCCGACGCGTGGGGCAGGGCACACCGAGCACTGTTTGGAATGGAGCTGGACGATTCGGACCTTGGTCTTCTCGGCGGGCCATCCGGAGCGACCAGGAATCACAACTTGGCAGTTGCCGATGCGTTGGAGCGCCTAAAGGAAGGCCAGGAAGTTCTTGAGAAGGCCGCCGAGAGCCTCAAGACGGTGGCTGATGAGTACGAAAGCCGCGATGCCGAGTACTACGAAAAATTCGGCTACATGAGAGAAGGCATCTAAGTTTCGCCGTCGGCGACTGAACGAAAGGCGCATCGTGACCCTACCCGCCGGGCCACTATTTCCGTTTCCTGAAGAGGAAGCGAAGAAAGTTATAGAATACGGACAAAAACTAGGCGTAAGCGCCGTGGCTCAGATGATTAAAACCATCCGTGACATTTTTGGCCATCCGGAGAACATCGCGCCGCGCGTAGACGCCTGGGGGGTTGATGCGAAGGACTCGATCAACGACGCCGTAAGTTCAATTACGAACGCAAGGGCTGACCTCAAGGCATACTGGACGGGTTCAGCTTTTGACAGTTTCGGGGTTTACGTCGATCACCTTGAAAAGGTTTTCAACGCTGCCGGGGAAATCTTCGGAAGTATGTCCGAGCATCTCCAGGATATCGCGGCCACCATGATGGACGTCTACAACGCGGCCGTAACTGCGATTATCAACTGTGCCGCAGTGATTGTCCAGGCTGCGGGCGGAGTAATCGCTAATATCAAGGAGACGATCATAGGAGTCGCCGAGCCAATAGCCAACGCTATCGCTGAATTCATCAGGATCGCGGGCGATGCGATCGCGCGGGCGCAGACAGCGATCGCCGAGTATCGGCGAGCCGGCCAGGATCTTAAGCAGGAGATCGTCGATCTCAAGATTCCGGAAACGATCCCGTCATCGTCTGTTGACGCCGAGGGCTGGGGCGTCCGGAAGAGGAGCTGACATCATGCAGACCAGGTCAAAATTTACTCTCGGTGCGGCCTTAATTACTGCCCCTCTGCTGGTTTCATGCTCAGGTCAGTCGACGGAGCCGGACCCATTTTCTAACATACCGGATGCATGCACCGTGGTCAGTCCACAAGCAATACAGGAGATTGTCGGCGGGGCTAATGGCGAGAAGAACATTGCCCCGATCGCCGGAACGACGGACACGTGTGGGTGGAGCTACCAGGCCGACGACAAGCCGGAACCGTCAGCGCAAGGCGTCGTCCCGTACCGGCGCGGCCTTTCAGTCCAGTTATATCTACACAAATCCGTTGAAGGCTTGGCGGAAGGCAGCGGCGTAAGAACCGCCCAGACCACCTTTTCTACGCTGCGAAACAGTTCGGGCATGGCGGGAAAGGGGACGCTTGACGGTATTGGCGATGAAGCATACGGCCAGTTCGACGATAGATACGGAAAAATCAACTTCCGGCAGGGAAACATCACCGTCGAGATCCGCTACGAGGCAACGGGAGTTTCACCGAACGACACTACAGTTGGCCTTGGGGCTGATGCTAACCGTGCAGCACTAATGAAGGCCGCAACCGACGTCACCCACAATTTAAAGTGACCACGGCTGTGAAGAAGTACCCTGTTCAGACGAGTGGCCGGAGCTGGCATGCTCTGTGCCGATGCGGTCAGCGGCGGCGCCAACGCCGTCTTGAACGAAGTCGCGTGCTCTCCTTAACCTTCAGTCTCGACTGTTCCGTCGAGCTCCGCGTAGGCACACCAAGCACACTTGGGCAATGAGCCGTCCCGCACCGGTGCATCGACTGGGATTCCGATCAGGCCGCACAGTGCCACGACCGTCGATGATTCGGGCTCGTCCTGGTCCACCGGGATGAGGTGGTTCTGTAGTGCGTAGGCGGTCCAGCGGCAGCGCTTCCGCTCGACGCGTTCCTCTTCGGTGATGTCCATTGGCTTCTCCTCGAAGGGGGTGGTGGCCAGGTGCGTCGGGAGTGTCGGGGGTAGCGCGCACCTGGCCACCGGTCTCGGCGCTTACCCAAGGACGTCGTTGTCCTGGGCAGGGGGAGCGCCAAGTTCATGGGTTAGCGGTAGCCGAGCTCGTAGAGGTTTCGGCAGTGGGGACACAGGTCCAGGTCTGGTGCGGGTTCGCCGATGAGGTGGCGGCTGAGTTCTCCGCAGAGAGCAACCACCACCGGCTCGCCGCCCAGCACGCAGGTCAACGGATTCCGCTCGGGAACGAAGTGCCAGGTCGGCATGCCGCGCAGCTCCATGGCGTACACGGTGACCGTGTCTGACGTGACGACGGCAGCCATGATCAGGCGTCCCAGTTCCGCGAGGTTTCGTCCACCAGTGCCTGCAGACATTCGGGGCAGCGCTCGTCGATTCCGTTGCTGCGTGGGGTCTTTCCGTAGGGCGTGGCGAACGGCGCCTTGACCTTCTTCTCGCAAAGGACCTGCACGACATCCCCTTGAATCCAGGCGCCGGGACGGGGCCTCGTCGCATGCCGGACTTTCTCCGCCGGCGGCACAATCCAGAGCGCGTATGCCTCGGTCAGCACGCCGTCTCCTCACGTCGGATTTGGCGGCGCCGACTTGCCGGCCGTGCTCGGTGGTCGGCCCACCAGCTGGCCATGGCCGCGCTGCAGGCCAGCGACCACACAGCCACGGCGGCCCCGATCAGCACCAACATTCCGCTGCACCTTCCACGCTTTCCATGTCGTGACCTGCCCTGCCGCCTTGACCTGTGAGAGAGCGGCAGGGCAGGCGCCAGCAATATCTTCACGACATCAACTGGCGACATCAAGCTATCTCAGTTGATGTCGTGACGACATCGTCCGGCAGGGGGAACATGTAGGCACGACATCGACCAGCAGGCAGACTTGTCGCGTCAGTGATCACGTGGAGGTGCGGATGGCGAACACACCAAGCCCGACAATCCGGCGTAGGCAGCTTGGGAAGGCGCTTCGGCGAGAGCGGGAGAATCGCAAGATCACGCTGAAAGGCGCCGCTGACTGGCTGGACACCACCACGTCGAACCTCAGCAAGATCGAGCTCGGCAAACAGGCGATCAAGCCAAGCCATGTGCGCTTGCTGATGCAGCTGTTCGATATCGGCGCGCCTGAATCCGACACCTACATCCGGCTCGCACGTGAGTCGAACGAACGTGGCTGGTGGGCCAGCTACAGCGACACGATCCCGGAGTGGTTCGAAACCTTCCTCGGCCTTGAGGCAGACGCAGAGGAGCTGCGCACCTACACGGCCGAGCTGATCGACGGGCTGCTGCAGACGCCGCGTTATGCACAGGCCATCGTCCGGACGTACTGGCCGCAAATCTCCGACGACGAACTCCAGCGATCAGCAGACCTGCGTCAAGCGCGTCAGCAGCAGCTGCGGACACCGAATCCGCCGGTCCTGAAGGTCGTGCTCAACGAAGCGGTACTGCGCCGGCCGGTCGGCGATGTCGAGGTATGGAAGGAACAGCTGGAATACCTCGTGGCTGCCGGCGAGCGCGAGAACGTCACGCTCCGGGTACTACCGTTCTCCGCTGGCCCGCATCCGGCGATGACTGCGCCGTTCACGCTGTTCAAGTTCCCTGAGGGCTACGACATGGACGCCGTCTACATCGAGAACGAACGAGGCGCCCTCTGGCTGGAACGTCCGGCGGACCGAGCGCGGTACATCGACGTCTTCGACCGCATCTGCAGCCTCGCGTTGTCTCCGGAAGAGACCTCCCACCTCATCGCTAACCTGGCGCATGACCTGTGAGAGACACACGCTAGGAGCACGACGTGGAGGAGTTAACGCGCGCTGCATGGCGCGTCTCGTCCCGCAGCGGCGGACAAGGACAGTGCGTTGAGGTTGCCTTGACAAGCAACGTCGTAGGAGTCCGGGACACCAAGAACCGCAACGGCGGCACGCTCGCCGTCGCACCCGAGATCTGGACCGGCTTCGTCACAAAGATCAAGCATGGCGAGCTGGACCACTGAAAAGCTGATGGCCCCCACCGGTAGCTGGGGGCCATCGGCTTACGTTGCGAGCAGCGAAAACCTCCGTTTTCCTCCCAGCTCTGCTCTGTTGCCATCAGGGAACGACGCGGGAAGGTGATGTCCCGTCTTCGAGGCCGCACCCGCCGACAAGAACGCCGGCTCGCCGATTTCCGGCCCTCGACCCCGCGGCTACGCATCGTGAGACACACTTAGATCATGCCGACCACGATCACGGATCTCCTCGATGACCTCCGCGCTACGTCGCTGGATGAGAGGGACAAGGGTGACAAGTTCGAGCGGTTGATCGCGGCGTATATGCGGACGGATCCGGAGTGGCAGAAGCGGTTCTCGGACGTGTGGTTGTGGTCGGAATGGCCGGGCCGGAACGGTCGTCCCGACACGGGTATCGACTTGGTGGCGCGCAACCGGGATACCGGGGATTACGCGGCGATTCAGTGCAAGTGCTATGACTCGGACGCCACGATCGCCAAGGGCGACATCGACTCGTTCGTGACGACCTCCAGCAAGGCCGAGTTCTCGCTGCGCTACCTTGTCGACACGGCGCGGGACTGGTCGAAGAATGCCAAGGACGCCCTGGACGGATTGTCGGTGCCAGTACAGCGCATCGACATCCGCTACCTCGATGACGCCAACATCGACTGGTCGCAGTTCTCGTGGTCCACGCCCGAGGTCGTCGTCTCTACGGGCAAGAAGAGCCTGCGCCCACACCAGCAGAAGGCCCTCGACGCGGTCCGAGACGGGTTCGCCGAGCGTGATCGGGGCAAGTTGGTCATGGCCTGTGGGACGGGCAAGACCTACACGTCGTTGAAGATCGCCGAGGACCAGGTCGGTGCAGGCGGCAGCGTGTTGTTCCTTGTGCCTTCGATTCAGCTGCTGTCGCAGACGTTGCGGGAGTGGATGGCCAACTCCGAGGTTGACATCCGCCCGTTCGCGGTCTGCTCCGACGTCCGCGTGGGCCGCAAGACCGTTGACGACGACTCGGGCATGTCGACCATCGACCTGACCGAGCCCGCGACCACTGATGCGGCGACGCTGGCGGCGCGGATGCGGTCAGCTCCGAACGTCGACGGGCGAATGACAGTGGTGTTCGCGACCTATCAGTCCATCGACGTCGTCGCCCAAGCCCAACAACTCGACGTACCGGCGTTCGACCTGGTGATCTGCGACGAGGCACACCGCACGACTGGGGTGACCCTCGCAGGGCAAGACGAATCTGCTTTCGTCCGTGTCCACGACGGCGAATTCCTGAAGGCCCGTCGGCGGCTGTACATGACCGCCACACCCCGTGTGTTCGGCGACGATGCGCGCCGCAAAGCAGATGACGCCAACGCGGCCCTCGCCGACATGGATAAAGAAGCTCTCTTCGGGCCGGAGCTTCACCGGCTCGGTTTCGGCGAGGCAGTCGAAGAGCGCCTGCTGACCGACTACAAAGTCGTGGTGCTTGCGGTAGATGAGCAGTATGTCTCGGAGAACTTCCAGAACGCATTGGCCCAGTCCGGAGAGATCAAGCTCGACGAGGCGGCGCGGCTGATCGGCTGCTGGAACGGCCTGGCCAAACACTTCGGCACCGACGAGCAGGTCACGGATCGCACCCCGATGCGCACCGCGGTCGCGTTCGCCCGCGATATCAACGCTTCTCAGCGTGCAGCCGAAGGTTTCCCGATCCTGGTCGATCGCGTTCTTGAAGACGAAAACCCCGACGACGAGAGTCGGAACCCGCTGCGGGTTGAGGCCCAGCACGTCGACGGCACCATGCGGATCCACACTCGTAACGACAAGCTGGCCTGGCTCAAACAAGAACCAGAATCGAACGTCTGCCGGATTCTGACCAACGCCCGCTGCCTGTCCGAGGGCGTCGACGTGCCCTCGCTCGACGCGGTGCTGTTCCTGACCCCGCGTTCCTCACAGGTCGACGTCGTGCAATCAGTCGGCCGCGTGATGCGCAAAGCACCCGGCAAGGAACTGGGCTACATCATCCTGCCGATCGTCGTGCCGTCCGGCGTCGCTCCTGAGGAGGCATTGCGGGATAACGAGCGATACAGGGTCGTCTGGCAGGTGCTTCAGGCGCTGCGGTCGCATGATGATCGCTTTAACGCCATGATCAACTCGATTGAGTTGAACAAGAGCAAGCCCGACAAGCTCATCATCGACGACGGCACACCACGCGGCGAGAACGAAGCCGACCAGGGCGACCAGCAAGGACAGCAGGGCCAGCAGCTTACGTTCGACTTTGACTTCGATGCCTTCCGCGACGCGATGTTCGCCCGCATCGTGCAGAAGGTCGGCGAACGCAAGTACTGGGAAACCTGGGCCAAAGACATCGCTGAAATCGCCCAGACCCATATCACCCGAATCAACGGCCTGCTGAGAGACAAGACCTCACCCCAGGCGCAGGAGTTCGAGGAATTTGTCGCAGGTCTGCGTGGAAACCTCAACGACTCCATCACCGCAGACCAGGCCGTGGAGATGCTGTCCCAGCACCTCATCACCCGCCCCGTCTTCGAGGCCCTGTTCACTGGCTACGACTTCGCCGCTAACAACCCCGTCGCGCACTCCATGGAACGCATGATCGCGACCCTCGACCAAGCGGGCTTGGCAGCCGAGAACGAGACGATGGAAGGCTTCTACAAGGACGTACGCCGCCGGGTCGAGGGCGTAACCGAAGCCGAGGGCAAACAGCGGGTCATCGTCGAACTCTACGAGCGGTTCTTCGCCGCCGCCTTCAGGAAGACCGTCGACAAACTCGGCATCGTCTACACCCCCGTCGAGATCGTCGACTTCATCCTCCGCTCCGCCGACGAAGTCCTCCAAGCTGAGTTCGGCCAAGGACTCACCGACGAGGGCGTGCACATCCTCGACGGCTTCACCGGAACCGGCACTTTCATGGTCCGCCTGCTCCAGTCCGGGTTGATCAAGCCGTACGACCTGGCGCGCAAGTACGCCGAGGAACTCCACGCCAACGAGATCCTGCTGCTGGCCTACTACATCGCCGCCGTCAACATGGAAACCACCTACGCCGAACTCACCGGCGACCCCCAAGGCTTCCCGGGCCTGATCCTCACCGACACCTTCCAGTCGTGGGAAGACGACGATACCCTAGACCTCGACGTGTTCCCCGAAAACAACGCACGCCTGGAACGGCTCAAGCAACTCCCGATCACCGTCATCGTCGGGAACCCGCCGTACTCGTCGGGCCAGGACTCGGCCAACGACGACAACGCAAACGAGTCCTATACCTCGCTCGACGAACAGATCCGCACGACCTACGCCGACCGCTCCACCGCGACGAACAAGAACTCGCTGTACGACTCGTACATCCGCGCGATCAAATGGGCGACCCTGCGCATCAAACAACGAGCCGGACGAGGCGTCATCGCTTACATCACCAATGGCGGCTGGCTCGACTCCAACACCGCCGATGGCATGCGCAAAACTCTCACCGACGAATTCTCGTCAATCCACGTCTATAATCTGCGCGGAAACCAACGCACTGCCGGGGAGCAGTCACGCAAAGAAGGCGGAAAAATATTCGGCGGCGGCAGCCGCGCCACCGTGGCCGTGACTGTGCTCGTCAAAAATCCGGACAAGATCGGCCAGGCTACCATCCACTACACCGACATCGGCGACTATCTCACCCGTGAGCAGAAACTGGCCAAGGTCGCCGACGCGGGATCACTCACCGGACTCGACACGTACACGATCATACCGAACCAACACGGAGACTGGCTTAACCAGCGACGCGATGACTTCGTAACGTTCATAGGAATCGATGAGATTTTTGACGTATATTCAGGAGGACTCAAGACAAACCGCGATGTTTGGTGCTACTCATCCAGCGTTGCCCTGCTGGAGAAGAACATGAGGAAGCTCATCGCCACGTATGAATCTGATAGGCATGAAGGGCGATCATCAGGAAACGCGACATGGGACGAAAGTCTGATCAGCTGGAACCGCAGCTTGTTGGCAGATCTGGATAAGGGCCGTGAGCGCCGCTTTCGGAAGAGCGCCATTCGGAAGAGCGCCATTCGGCCAGCTATGTATCGACCGTTCGTGAAGCAGCGAGCTTACTTCGATAGGCCACTTAACGACATGGTCTATCGCCTGGAAAGGCTCCACCCGTCACCGGAAACTGGGAACTGGGCTATCTACTTTCCCAATCCTGGATCGATGGCGCCTCCCTTCATGTCGCTCATGGTTGCCGAACTGATCGATAACGGCGCTACGGGATCCAGCGGCGCTAATGAATTCGCTCGCTGGCGATACGAACCGATCGCTCCCGAGGCAGGTACCCTCGCTCTCGCTGTCGAAGACTCTGATGCTGAGGTCATCGACGGTTACCGTAAGGTCGACAACATCACCGACCAGACACTCAAGAAATTCCGCGTGGCGTACGGCAATCAGCAGATCACGAAGGATGACATCTTCTTCTACGTCTACGGCTTGCTGCACTCGTCCGAGTACCGTGAGGCTTACGCCGCCGACCTGAAGAAGTCCCTGCCGCGTATCCCGTTCGTCCGTGGCTTCGTCGGATACGCGGAAGCGGGCCGGAAGCTCAGCGAGCTACACGTCGGCTACGAGTCGGTGGATCCATACCCGCTCGACGGGCTCGACGTGGAGCCGACAGGCGATCCGTACGAATTCTTCGCGGTCGACAGCAAGAGGATGAAGTGGGGCAAGCCCACGCCGGAGCAGAAAGCCGCAGGCGAGAAGCAGGATAAGAGCACGCTGCACTACAACGACCGGATCACCCTGCGCGGCATCCCGGACGAGGCGAACCGCTACATGCTCGGCAGCCGCTCGGCAGTCGAGTGGATCATCGACCGCTACTACATCAAGACCGACAAGGCGTCCGGCATCGTCAACGACCCCAATGACTGGTCCCGAGAGGTAAGCAACCCGCGCTACATCCTCGATCTGGTGGCACGCGTGGTCATGGTGTCGGTCGAGACGATGAAGATCGTCGACGCTCTGCCTCCGCTCGAGGTGATCGAACCCGGCGCGACGAAAGCGTGACGATCGACGAACTCACACAGAAGTGATCCAGGTCGCAATTATTGCCAGATGATGGCTTCCCCGAAGGTCACTGGTCGCATAGTGGGCGATCACGTTTCGTCGCGGTGGTCTTCTCGGATTGGGGCGCTGAGTGGTTGCGGAGGACTCGGAGCGGGCGGAGATCATCCGGTTCTGGCGTGCCGTGGAGCTGTTCAGCCCGCAGTCGGTGAAAGCGGTCAGCCGGGAACGCCGGGTATTCAAGGTCAAGCCGGGACAGCCGCTGCCGTGGGAACCTGATCATGAGCTGGGTCGTATACGACTGCGCCCTGAGCAGGCATGGCGGCACGTAGTCTACGTGGGCGTGTACCCCATGGAGTCGGTGTTCGAGGTGCTGTCGCGGGTGTTCACCCCGGATGCGGACAGCTTCGACGAACGTCCCAACGGGGAGAGCGCGCTCGCGGCGTTCGTGGTCTCCGGCGAGGGGCGCCCGTTGATCGGCTCCGAAGTGCTGTCCAGTTGTGCATGGGCGACGGGCCGCGTGCTGCATCCCGGTCCCGGAACGCCGGGATGGTTGTCGGGATTCGACGCCACCCGCACCGAGTTCAGCGCCGACTTCGAAGACCTCATGGCAGCCGACGAAGACGACGAATGGGCAAAACGGCTCCGTCGCCGCGGCCACGAAGTCGGACGGCCGATCTTCACCGACGAACTGGAGAAATGCCGGGATCTCGCGGCCGAGCTCACCGGGGTCGAGACGGCGCTGCAGCCGGTGGAGATCAGGGTTCAAAGCCAGGTGGTAACCAAGCGCAAGGCGTACGGCGTCGACGGGCACGATTTCCTGAATAGCTTCATCGTCGACGACCTGGCGAAAGTGGCGGAACGAGCTGAAACCGGCGCCATCGGCGGCGCACTGGAGAAATACTTGCGACCGGACGCCGCGCTGGATACCTCGCGCCGCGTCGACGTGCAGAAGAACCTAGACACAGTCCAGCGGGCCACGGCACCGGATCAGGTACCGCTCGGCCGATGGCCGGAAAAGTCCAAGTACCCGTTGGCGCTGAGTCAGCAGCTCGCAGTCGGCTCGGCACTGAGCATGCAGGGCCACGCGGCGGTTTTCGGGGTCAACGGCCCACCGGGAACCGGGAAAACCATGATGTTGCGCGATCTCATCGCTGCACTCGTGGTGCAGCGCGCCTGCCGCCTCGCTGACCTGACGCGTCCCGAGGACGCTTTCACCGGCCAGAAGTACACGTGGAAGACCGGTGACTGGACTCGGGTGGTCCACGAGTGGATACCAGAACTGACCGGGTTCGAGATCGCGGTGGTCTCGTCGAATAACGGCGCCGTCGAGAACGTGACCCACGAGATTCCCGCTGCCGACTCCATCGACGACGCCTGGCGCGAGGCCGCCGCGGAGCTGGACTACTTCCCGTCCATCGCCTCGGCACTGCTGACCGTCGACGAGGAGGACAACGACGCCGAGGAGGACAACGACGCCGAGGACGACGAGCCCGCCTCGCCCGAACAGGCGTGGGCGTTGATCGCGGCGCGTCTGGGCAACAAGCGCAACCGCAGCAGCTTCGTGGACGCATTCTGGTACCGCAAGCCCGAGTCGCTCCCCGGCATCGACGATGACGACGATCCGCTGGCGGGGCTTTCCGCCGAGGATGTCGCGCAGTGCGGAATGTGGACGATCCTGAAAAGCTACGAACGATCCACCCCGTCAAGCACCTGGGACGACGCCGTCGCCGAATTCCGGAAGACCCTCGACGAGGCGTCAGTGATCCAGGCCGACCGCGAACGGGCGCACGCCAACCTGGCACGCAAGACTCGCCTGGACAACGACCTGCGGCAAGCACGCGACGCTCAGTCTCAGGCGAAGCAGACGGAAACCGAGCTGCGGGAACGGCTGAACCAGGTCGAACGCACCGCACAGTCCCATCAGGAGCAGCGCGAGCACCACGTGCAGCGCCGTGTTGAACACCACCAGTTCCAACCCGGACTGATGCAGTGGCTGCTGACGTTGGGCAAGGCGATGCGCGAGTGGCGGGAGCAGGACAGGAAACTCGCGGCCAAGGTCACCGCCGCCGAAGAAGCACTCAATTCCACCTACGACGAACTCGCACAGATCACCCGCGAGGTCGAACTCGCCAGCCACGCCACGGCGGCAGCGCGTCAGACCACCCAACGCTGCGCGGACGAACTCGCCACCGTCACCGCCGCACTGAGCCGTGCTCGCGCCGAACTCGGCGACTTCTTCCCAGACACCGACTGGTGGTCCGATCGGAACCGACGGGAACTCGGTGCGCTGTGGACCGACCCGGCCTGGAACGACGCCCGTACCGAGGTGTTCCTCGCGGCACTGCGTCTGCACAAAGTGTTCCTGGAACACGTTCCCACCCAGATGCGGCAGAGCCTCCACGGTATGGCCGACATCCTCGGCGGCGAGGCACCTCGCGATCTTCCCGAAGACGCCGCGTTGACCGCGTGGCGGTCCCTGTTCTTTGTCGTCCCGGTCATCTCCACCACGTTCGCCTCGTTCGCCCGGCTGTTCTCCCATCTCCAGCAGGAAGCGCTGGGATGGCTACTCATCGACGAAGCCGGCCAGGCTACCCCGCAAGCAGCTGTCGGCGCGCTGTGGCGGAGCAAACGGGCGGTCGTCGTCGGAGATCCGCTGCAACTCGAACCCATCACGACGCTGCCGTTCCGCGCCGAACAAGCCATCCGCACCGATCACGGCGTCGACGAGCAGTGGCTGACCAGCCGCACCTCGGTCCAACGACTCGCCGACCGGCTCACCCTCCTCGGCACATGGCTGCCCAGTGACGACGGCCAGATCTGGGTCGGCTCCCCGCTGACCGTGCACCGGCGCTGCGACCAGCCCATGTTCGATATCGTCAACGCCGTCGCCTACGACGGCCTCATGATCAACGGAACACCGCCGAGCAAAGCGACCGAGTTCGCCGAAATGCATCCGGTGCTTCCTGCGTCGAAGTGGATCGACGTCGTTTCCGACCAGTCGCAGGGGCACTGGATCCCGGAAGAGGGCCGCCAGCTCGACCGCATCCTGAATGCCCTGATCCGGCTCGATGTCGACATGTCCGAGGTCATGGTCATCGGCCCGTTCCGTGACATCGCCCGCCACATCGAGCGACGAGAAGACGACTACCCCGGTCTGACAGCGGGAACCGTCCACACCGCACAGGGTAAACAGGCCGACATCGTGATCCTCGTCCTCGGCAGCGACCCACAGCGCCCCGGTGCCCGCCGCTGGGCCGCCCAGAAACCCAACCTCGTCAACGTCGCCGCCAGCCGCGCCAAACGCCGCCTTTACGTCATAGGCAACCGCAGCGCATGGGCCGAACAGCGACACTTCGACATCCTCGCCCGCCACCTGCCGCACGCCCCGCCCCAGTAGCCACGGAAACGGCCGGCACTGCCCCTTCGTTCATGCCCTTGCGGCCACTGCGAGGAGGATGCCGCTCAGTAGGGCAAACCGCGTCTGCTGTTCGGACCGATGCTCCCGCCGTGCCTACTGCAAGGCGAACCCAGAAAAGGTCCGGGCAGCGAAACATCGTGGAAACCACCAGCGCCGGGCGATGCTCGCCCATGCTGAGCGGTACAGCGCGAGAACATATACTTCAGGCTTTTGTTCCGAGAGATACAATAATTCTCGCATCTGGCGAAATTCCTCCGGGTAATTCGTGACCATCAATGGTCTTGAAATGTCCACACAGTGGCCCTTGATCAACGGATGATTTCGCCTGCTGTTATTAGACAAGAGGATTCACGTCTTGCGTCGCGGGTTCAGGATGCGGGCGGGGATGTTGTGCTGGTGGCAGAGATAGAGTAACCCGGTGCCGTCTATGAGTTGGAGAAGTTTATTGTTTGCGAAGTCCTGGCTGGTTGGGCCGAATCCGCTGGTGGTGATGAGGATTCTCTTGGTGGCGCCCTCGCCGACGACCACGCCGTAGAGGTCACGAACGTGTGTGGGTGCGACGGTCTTGGTGTAGAGCTTGACCTGGATCACATACTTCCCGCCGGTGATGGGGGTGGGGTCGTAGGCAATGCAGTCGATTCCGCCGTCTCCGCTGGCCTTGAACTGTTTCGTGTCGAATCCCATGCGAGTGAAGAGGTTCTGCACAAATGCCTCGAACTCTTTGGAGGTGAGTTCAAGTAGGTTGGGGCGCTTGTCGATATCGCTGATGACGTCGACCGGGTCGACAATACGCGGGTCTGCCATGTTGAAACTTAGGATGGGTGCCACGGCAGCTAGCTCATCAGGATGCTCCGACACCTCCGCGCCGAAGTATTTCTGCACGCACTGCACGGGATTGACACCGTGCAGTTTGACTTGATCGAACTGTTCTCGGGTAGCACGCATAGTGATCAGCTCTGGGCGGATCTCGTGACCGGTCACCGGGTCGATCGCCTCCACGACGCCATTGAAGACGATAGTCGTGACAAGGTTCGCTGGATCGGCAGAAAAGAGCACATGCAATGCACGCAGTGCGATTTGCGCGGCCATCCCGTTATAGATCTGCCGGATTTCGCTGAGCGGCCGGGACTTGCGGATGTCGATCACATCGCGAGACTTGACGTAGGCAAACTCCTTCTCCCGCGGAACTGCCTCGGTCGAGGGCAGTTCCCATTCGATGGCCAGCAGTTCGGACTCGGGCACGTACGCGGCTCGCCGCGTATTGGGAAGCCCAGAAGGGTCCTTGATGCTGTCAAGAACGAGTTGGAAGTACCTACTTACCGCGTGCCGATCCTTCTCACGGACTTTGCGCCGCAAATCCTCGATGGATTGGTGCTGGGTTGCAACGCGTTTCTTTGCTGCTTCCACCTGCTCTGCGTGCTTCGCACGAGCTTCGACGACCCGCTGTTGCCGTGCCGTCTCATCCTGACGATGACTTTCGAGCGCGGCCTCGAAACTCTGCTCGGCGATTGCCTTCTCTCGCTCGTACCGCGCCTGGCCACCGAACATCCGGCTCACAGTGCCGGGAGTATCCGGCGCGAACTGCTCCCATCGAGGCGGCGAAGTCGGCTGCGCGTCAGATCTGAGATCCAGCGTCGGCAGGGACGGCTTGTCCTTCACCGTCTTGAAGTCCAGAGGCCCAACGGGTTTCGACAGCGCCGCAGAAAGGATGCCGGTAAGTTCGGTTACGCGCTGCTCGACGGCTTCGGTTTGCCGCTTCGCCGACTCTTGCTGCTCACGGACATGGTCTTCTTGGCGCTGCCGCTCGTCGGCCTTGCGTTGCCGCTCCTCCTCTTTCCGTTGCGACGCCCGCTCCCGCGCTTCGCGGGCGGCTTGCTGACGCATCCACGTTTCGTGCTGCCGGTTGCTGCGTCGCTGTGGCACGCCCCAGACCTTTCATCCGTGCTGAAATCCTGCACGTGGCACGGTAAAGCCAGGAACCGACAGCGCGGGAGCTTGCTGCTGTGATTACACCAAAGAGATCAACACGCCTGCGGCAGCTCCAAGTCCCGTAGTCTGCTGCGGATTGGCTGAAGGCGAGCGTCAGTGCCTTTGGCAAGCTGTTAAGGCGGTCGAGACAGCCACGGGAGACGATCCCGATTTTTTTTGGCCAACTGCCCGGACGCGGCTAGTCACTTGCATCGAGGTCTACTTGTCTCAGCTGAGGCCAGGTCCTTGCCGTCCACGCAAGAGGTCCCGTCACCTATTTGCGTGCGTACCTCGTGATCGCGCGTTCATCCTGAGCGACTCGGAGTACTGGTTGACCACCCGCGTGTGCGCCACCGGCGCAGAACGCGGCGGCCGTAGTTGTTCGTTCCGGCGATCCGGTCAAGCTCCGCGCCCGTCGGCGTGCGTCCTTTGGCTCGCTCTGTGTGGTAGTAGGCCCACATCCGTTGCTCTGCGGTCGGCTCCGTCTGATGCCGGGACTCGCCCGAGACCTGTGAGAGCGTCACTGGCTGCTCGGTCTCGTCGGCCGTCTCGCCGGTCTCGGTGGTCTCGTTTCGGGTCTCGCCTGTTGTCTCGGTGTGGCGGCGTTTGAGCGCCCTGTTTAGTAACTCGACTGAGAGCAGCAATGCCAGCGATGGGCAGGCCGCGACCGCGATCGCCAGCACACTGAGCACTGGCGCGGCGGCGACGTTGGCGCATAGCGACAGGGAGACGCCGAACAGGAAGGCCAGCCACGCCGACCACTGACCGCCGCCGCGTTTGCGTGCGTGGTGTCCGGTCTTCCATAGCTCGACCGTTGCGCTCATCAACATGCCGTCCACGATCAGCGGCCAGATTGCCGCTGTGATGTCGTCCGCGCCGAATCGGAGCGCGAATTCGCGGCCGTGGCGGTACGAGGCGTAGGCCGAGCCGAAGGCCACCAGTGCGGTGCAGGCGCACTGCAACCACAGCGCCCGGTCCCGTCGGGGCATCTGCGTACTCGGTTCAGTGGTGGTCATCACCGACCCCCACTCGTACGGAGTCCCATGACGGCCGCCTCGGCGCAGCGGTCGGCACAGGCGAACACCTGGGAACCGGTTTTCGAGCGCCCAACGGGCACCGAAGCAACCTGGACGTACAGGTAGTTCACTTCGCACACGACACAAGCCAGGCCATCAGCCTGCAATGCGGTCAGACCGTCGACAATCTCGTTCAGGTTCACCGGGAACCACCGCCCGAACGGCGGCGGTTGCGAACAACGTCAACGGTGGCCGAAACCAGCAGCTCGCGATGGGTGCGGGTTCGTGTAGATGCTGTACGAGCCAGCCCGGGGGCACCAAATGATCCAGCATTTTCGCAGGTCATCCCAGGTCCTTCTAGAGGATCATCAAGGGCGCGAGGTGCAAAGCCACAGGTCAGCCCAGTTTGGTATGTGCCCCCTGGGGGCACACTGACCTCGCTTCGTTTCCGCCCACAGAACAACGCTGACAGGATCAGCACATGCCCGGCGCCGAGGCCGGCAGCCGCCATGACGACGTCAACGGCATGCGGCAGATCAGCGAAGGCTGACCGTGCTTACCCCTTCGCCCTGTTCCCGGAAAACCGCCTGATGGTCCAAGCACCCCTGGGCGGGTGTCTCGCTCCCGAGCTGAGCCGCCGCGCTTTGTGCTGCGGATGGAGCGAAGGTCAGTCGAGGAGGGCGACGCCGACGAGCATGGGGGCCAGCGGTGAAGAATTAGAGCGCAGCGCGAACAGCGCCCATCCACACGCGCCGCCCCTCGTCATGCAGCTTCGACTCCAATACGACGGCCTCTGGCAATGCCACCAACAGCCGCTGCCTGAACTCGTCGTCGTGGCGAGGCACGAGGAGATGAATGAGCTCATGGACAACCACCAGGTCAAGCAAATCCGGCGAGAGCTGCATCGACGCCCAGTGAAAGGCAAGCGAGCGGTCCTTCGTGCGCAAGCCCCACCGGGTAGAGAGGTCGCGGACAAGTACTTCTGGCGGCTCGACACCGACTCGACCTGCCCATGATCGAACCTTCTCGATCAGCCAATGCCGGCCTCGGACGCGGTACCAGTCGACGATGTCCGCGGCCCCTGCATCGCCCCTCAGCCGCAGCCATCCTCCACGCAGCCTCACCGGCGCCGTCTGCTCATCGACCAGAAGCAAACGGTAGTGTCGCCCCAGGTAAGTGAACCCCTCGCCGTTGACAAGTTCCTTGGCTGGGTGCTCGGCTGCCAGAGCCTCTCGGCGTCGAACCGCTTTGGCCAACCACAACCGACGTTCCCGGAGTACGCCGGTCACGTCTTCAGGTGTGGTTTGCCGAGGCACCGCGATCACAATCGATCCATCAGGCAACACGTCCAGGCCCAGCGTCCGGCGTCGTGGTCGTACCTCGATCCGCCAGGACCAATGGACCGGCAGACCTGCCCGCTCCACGGCCGCGTCGAGAATGTCGGTCATCGTGGGGGCCGATCGTTCAGCCGCAGGAAGCGCTCTCGGTTGCTCGTGGCGAGATCGACCAGCCTGTCCGCGATGTGTTGCGCGGTGGCCGGCGTGAAGCGGATGTCGACCACGAGTGTCTGGATCAACCGCTTGCGGGCGGTTTCTCGCACATGGCCGTTGTACAGGAAGTGCGGTCGAAGCACCTCGTCGCTGATCTGTACCGCCAATCCACGCGCCGCTGTGACGATGTCGAGTTGTGCGAGAGCAGGCCGATCCGCCATAGCTTCCTCGAGGAGGCTGTGGATCGGCTTCTCGGTCCACCGATCGAGCCCCAGCTCCGTGGTCACCTTCTCCTCTTCCACTGAGCCTTTCCGGGTAACGGTTGGTCGCTGTGGGTGATCATGTTGTGCGGTCGTGTTCCGGGCATGATTTCGGGGTGGGCGCGGAGCGCGGTGGTGTCGTGCTCGCGGCCCGGGCGCACCTGGGAGGTCCATAGCGGCCAGCCGTCGGGGGCGGTGATGACCTGGATGTTGCCTCCGTGGTTGGAGTGTTTTCCCGACCACCACAGGTCCACGCCACGAGTGGGGCCGGGTGTACGGACCCGATCGGTTTCGATCAGGGTGCCATCGATGGAGATGTGGCCGTGGCCTGCGATTTTCGCTGCCAGCAGTGCTGATTCCAGTGCTGGAGCCTGGGCGGCGAGCACTGCGAATCCCTCATGGAGATAGGTGTATGCGGTGGAGGAGCTGATCGTGTGATCGACGGCCAGCTGTTTCACGCGAGTGCCGTCGAGAAACCAGCGCAGCACCAGGATCGCCTGCTTGTATGTGCTCAGCGATCTCCGGTGCTTGCGGGTGCCGCACCGCAGGCGTTGGGTGTGCAGCAAGCTCGACAGGTACAGCACGGTCAGGTCGCGTACCGGCAACGTCGCGGTGTATGTCACACTCATCAGGCGCGGAACTCCTATGAAGTTGATCTGTGGTAGGACCAAATTCATACCCGGGGTTCCGCGCTTTAACTTTGCATCACAACAACTTCGGCGTGTCACCGCCACACGCACCAGCCGCAGCCACGACGACTACCCAGAGCCACAGATGCTTACCCGGAAAGGGTCACTGTCTGCGCCTGCAGGCCCACCAGCTCCAGGTATGCCTGTCCGAAGTCGTGGTCGTCCTCCATCTGTCGGAGGATCTCTTCGAGGCGTTCACTCAGCCGTTGGTACGTGTGCGGGTCGGATGCCATCCGGGTACTAGGGTCTGTTTCAGATGTCAGAGCCACTCGTTGATAGACGCGATGACCACCGTGGCCTCGTAACGGACAGCGAGTTTGTCGTACCGGGTGGCCACGGCCCGGTTCCGCTTGAGCCGGTTGATTCCGCATTCCACGGCATGACGCTGCTTGTAGATCTCCGTGTCGAACGCCGGCCGGCGACCACCGCGCGAACCTCGGTTCTTGCGGTGACGGATCTGGTCCGCTTTCTCGGGAATGGTGCACCGAATGCCCCGTCGCCGCAGGTACGAGCGATTGGCGCGCGAACCGTACGCCTTGTCGCCCAGCACCCGGTCCGGACGTGTCCGCGCCCGGCCCCGACCAGTGCGGGGCACGCTGATCCGCTCCAAGACCGGCTGGAACTGCGGCGAGTCACCCCGCTGCCCCGCCGTGACCACCAGCGACAACGGCTTCTGACCCTGCTCAGTGGCCATATGCAGCTTGGTGGTCAGCCCGCCCCGCGACCGGCCGATTCCGTGATCATCCGGTTCGGTGTCAACCCCGCCCGGCGGTTCCCGCTGTTCAGCCCCTTTTTTCGCGCACCGGCGGCGTGCTGGTGCGCGCGAGCGACAGTGGAATCCACGCTGACATCCCAGGTGATCAGGCCTTCGGCGTCGGCCTGGGCTTGCAGCCGCGTCAGGATTCGCTTCCAGGTCCCGTCGCGCTGCCAGCGCCGGAACAGCCCATACACGGTCTGCCACGGGCCGTATCGCTCCGGCAGGTCACGCCACTGCACACCCGTGCGCACCCGGAACCGGATACCGTTGATCAGCTGCCGTTTCGGATGCTTGGGCGGGCGGCCCGACTTCTTACCCTTGGGCAGCAACGGTTCCATCTTCGCCCACTGCTCGTTCGTCAGATCACCTCGACCCACACGAAGATCATCTCAAACCGAGATCAACTTCTGAAACAGGCCCTAATGTGCTCACGCATCGCGTGCTTCATTTCGAGCGCACGTGCCCGGTCGTCAGGAAGCGCGTCGACCTTCTCGGCGAAGTCGTCTGCGGTGATCGTCACCGGCGGGATGCGTTGAAGGATCCCTTCCACGCGGATGTGCGCGTCGATGAGCTGCCGTACCTTCAACCCGTACCGGTACGGGTTGAAGTGGGCGCGAGCATCGCGGTAGCGACGACGTGCCAGGTACTGGACGATACCGAGATTGCGGGCGAACTCTTGGTACTCCAATGCTTCCGCACGAGGCAGCACCGCGTTGAGTGCGGTCAGGAACGTCCTGGTGACGTCATCGAACTCGGCTCGAAGCTCCGGATCATCGAGCAGCGCGAGAAGCTCCTCACGCTGCTCGGGGGTGTCGAGGCCGGAAACTCCTTGCTCCGCCAGGAGAATCGCTACGCGCTGCTGCTGATCTCGCAGCTCCGGAACGACAGCCTCGTCCAAGGGCATCATGACCGCGTCGGCGTCCGTGTCTCCGACAACTTCGCGCAAGTGCTCGGGGTCGTAGTCGCTGAGTGCCTGGGCGAGCTCGGCCGAGACACCGACGTAGTCGACGATCAGTCCGAACGCCTTGTGCTTGCGGGGCCGGTTCGGTCGGGCGATCGCTTGCAGGAGCTCGACGCTCTGCATCGGCCGATCGAGGAAGAGGATCTGTTCGACAGGAGCGTCGAAGCCGGTGAGCAGCATGGACTTCACCACGATGAAGACGATCGGCTCGGCGGGAACGGCCGCGTCGGCTGGAGAATAGGTGACCTCGCCACCGGGTACCGTGACATCCACGCGCCACGGTTCCCCGCCACCGTCGTGGATCGGATGCCAGTGGCTCAGTGCGCCAGCATGATCCGACCACATCCGGTCCGGCTCCGACTCCAGCGCTTCACCAAAGCCGTCCTTGAAGCGCCTGATGTACTCCTTGTGGCGTGCCTTGTCCGTCCACTCCTGCCACGCCGCATCGTCAGGTGTGCTGCCCTGTGAGATGACCGCAGCAGCGGTGATTCGTTCCAGGAGCTCACGATGCTCGGCAGCCTCCAACAGGATCTGGGTGCGCTCGTCGGCTTCCTCCCACGCCATCGGGTCGTAGAGCAGCGCCGGGCTGAGCTCTTGAACCTCGACGAGCAGCCGTGCTCTGGCCTCAAGGAGTGCACGTTGGTAACGGACAGCTGCCTTGCGAGACACCGCGACCACCTGGGCGGAAAACCTGTCCGGCATGGCGTAGCGGACCCAGTAACGGAACATGTCGTCAGCTTTGGCGCGGATCAATTCCGCGGCCTCCAGCACCTCCCTGTGGCGGGCGAGCTGCCGGACCGCTTGTTCTCGCTGATTTCCATCACCCGGTACGGCATCCGCGAACCCCGCGTCGAGGATCGCGCGATCGATCACCGCGCCAGGAACCTCACGCGACTCGTACCGCAACGGAACGATGGCGCGATCCCGCTCGGCGTCCTTCAACGCATACACGTCGAGGATGGGTCCGAAGATCTCTTGAGTGGTCTTCTTCCGGCCACGCAGGATCGGAGTGCCGGTGAACCCGATGAGCACCGCGTTCGGCAGGTTCCCACGCAGTCTCGCGTGCTGCCACGACGACTGCGACCGATGTGCCTCGTCGACGAGGACGACGATCTCGTCGCTGTCGTTCAGTGCCGACGCGACGACCTGTGACTCGTCCTCGTCGGAGTCCGGCTCGTCCTCGTCCCGGGACTTCTGGATGGTGACGAGCACCAGGTCCGGCCGAGCCCGCGCGAGGTGAACGCGGGCATCCGCGACCGATGTCGCGCGCAGGGGCGTCTCTCCGGTGGTACCCAGGCTGTGCCGGATCTGTTCTTCCAGGTCAAGACGGTCAGTGACGACGACAACCTTGAACCCGCGCAGCTCCTCGTGTCCGCGCAGCACTCGCACCAGGAACGACATGGTGAGGCTCTTGCCGGAACCTTGGGTGTGCCAGGTGACACCGCCGTGAGGATCGGGTGCCACCGTTGCCGAGATGGCCCGCTGGCGTTCCTCGAGCCGGCGAACCAGCCGGCGCACCGCTCGATACTGCTGCCACCTGGCCACGATCTTGACCTGTCGGTCGTCCACGACCTGACCCACGGTGAAGTCACGGATGACGTTGAGCAGGGTGGCCAGTCGCAGCATCTCGCCGACGAGAATCTCCTGTTCCAGGAGTGGTTGATCAGCGGGCTTTCCCGTCTCGGCGCGGATGGTCTGCTCAACGGCGGGTTCGACGAACCGCCAAGCGGCGAAGTACTCGTGCGGCGAGGTGATGGTGCCGTACTGGGCGGTCTCGCGGTCTGTCGCGATGAGCAGCTGGGCGAACCGGGCAAGATCCGGTGCATCGTTGACGTAGCCATGCAGTTGGATGATCGCCTCGTCGACAGCGGTCGGGCCGGGGTTCTTGCATTCGATCACCGCGAACGGCAGGCCGTTGACGAACAGGACAAGATCAAGGACGACGTACGGGCGGCGCCCTTTGAACGTGTCGATCCGGAACTGCGACACGACGAGCAGTTCGTTGCGCTCAGGATGCTTCCAATCCACCAGCTTGATCGGCTGGCGCAGGCCGTCGTCCCAGTCCGGCCGCCCCACGACGGTCAGCTCCGCCCCGGTCAGCAGCTCCGTGAACGCGACGTTGCCCTGCACGCCCTGTTCGGGCTCGCGGATGACCCGGTTGACGATCGTGGTGAGTCGTTCGTCATCGAGCCAGGGCCGTCCGTCCGGGTCTAGGTTGATCGCCTTCACGACGTCGCGGAGGCGCTCTTCCAGGATGACGTCACCGAAGGTCTGGCGCCCCTGCCCTGGTGCAGCGAACGGCAGATGGGTCCACCCCATCGCCACCAGCTGATCGATCATGGGCCGCTCGACCTCGTCCCGTTCCGGGTGCCGCATCCGTCACACTTTAGTCTCGATCATGCGTAGCCCAGTTCAGTGAGGTACTCGGCGAGCTTGCGTGTCGCGGCATCACGTTCGGCTTCCAGCTGCGACAGCGGCACCCGATACTTGTCACTCCATCGGTTGAAGGTGGCGATCAGTTCCGCGCGTCCGGCCGCGAGGTAGCGATCCAGTCGGCGGGCCAGATCGCGTTCGAACACCTGGAGCACGATCTCGACCACGGCGTCGGTGGTCAGCGCCTGTTGCGCTGCGATCTGGAGCTGCTCCTTAAAGAGCTTCTCCAACTTCGTGCGTTTGGTTCGGGCCGCGGACGCCACCTTCTTGAGACGTGCCACCTCTTCCGGAGTCACCTCGGACTCCTCGGCGTCGTCCGCCTCGTCCTCGTCGCTGCCGTCCAACGCAGTCTTGGCCGCCTTGTGTGCTGCGTCGGCTTCGGCGAACTCCGCCTCCGCCTTCTCCAGCTCGGCCAGGAACTCCGGCAGCAGATGCGGAACGACCGGGTGATCCAGCGCCTTGCGGCGCTCGACGGCGGTCGGCTGCTTGAACTTGCCGTTCGGCTGCTCGACGGGCTCCAGCATGGCTTCGATCGTGTCGACCCACCCCTCAAGCACTCGCTCGAACCCACCGGCGGCCAGAGCCTTCAGATCGTGCCGGTTGTCCATCCACCAGCCGGCGACGATGCCCGCCGTGGTGAACTTGTCGAGCACGCCCAAGGGCACAAGCGCACCGGTGAACCCGCTGAGCAGGCCTGCCCGCAGCAACATCAACTGCTTGTGCACCGGCAGTTCGCATGGAGAACCACATGGCCATAGACCAACCGTAATACCTGAGACTTGCCAGTCGACTCCGATGCAGGCACCTATTCCTGATGGCAGCGTTTCCATCAGAGCGAACGCGAATAACGGGTCTTCGAACTTGGTCGGACACGGCAACCGAGCTGGTGACACAGCGTGGCCGAGGACCGAGTGCCCACAGTGCCGACAGGTGGATGAAGGGACCCTTCCTGTACCTCAGATGGATGAAGGGCTGCCCGCTCAACTTCAAAGACCCCGAGTAGCAGCACGGGGCCGCCCGGCGGCGACCAACCCTCGACGACAGAAGTCCCCACTCATGCCGGTAGCACGCGGCCAGTCAGCAAGTCGTCAACCAACCCTGCTTTAAATTGAAACAGCTTGGATCTTTCCGCCTCAATGGACCTAATTGCCTTATCAAAGGAATCCAGAATCTTAGAAATTGCACGTCGCTCGCCAGCTGTCGGCAGCAGCACTCGAAGCGACAACAAGTCACCACGAGAAAGACCTGGAATTAGGCCGGAACTAGCACGAGACTGCAGTTCTTCGTAGTGAGCATTAATGATAGATAGCCAATAATTTCGCTCATCCACTGGAGTGCAGATGGCAGCAAGTTGACGACTGATACAGGCATCCTCTACAGCGATAGCTACACGGCCAGCACCGGAACCTTTGACAGTTACAAGGATATCTCCAGCCTGACACATCACCTGAGGCCACTCGGTGTACCGCGTGGCTACCGCAACATCGCCTTTGAAGTCGGCGGGTCCAGTTAGATATGGAACACCCCGCCCCTCATTATTAGCAAGTTCCGAATCAATGTGCACACCGGAGATCATTCCGACATGCTCGCCAAGACTAGATGCAGTCCATGTCGAAGGATTCAGCTTAATCTTGCCAAGATCCATATCGGTCACGAATTTCTCCTATTGCCGTCCAGCACATCACGCACAGCCTATAGCCGACGCCAATCGTCACAACACTACAGGTGGATCGCCCCACGGCTTCCTGGGCAAGACCGCAGCTTCTGAGAGCAAGCAGCTTGTCGCGACGGAAGCGCTGAGCGTCCGGCCTCCACATTCATGCCCAGGAGGTCGCAGACGGTACCGACCCCCATGTGCAACCGTGTCCGGCTCCTGCGCGCACGACCGACCACAGGTGCGCAACGTCAGGTCGTAACGACTCGACGATCATAGGAAGCGGTGCACGCCTGACGTGCCGCAAGATCGGCGCCGGTGATCGAGCAAGCGGTGTAGCGGTTTGCGCTGCACCACGACTGCACTCGCCGAGATGAGGCATCCAGCCAGGCTTAGCTTGGTTTTTAACCCTTTCGTCGTGGGCGGGGGTCTTGGGCTTGGGTTTCCTGGTTGTTGTCGTGGTGACGATGTGCACGTCATGGCGGGTGGCTGGGTGGCGGTTGCGGAGTCCTGGTGGGCGTCCTGGGCCGGGCTGGGAAGGCTTCGGTGCAGCCGCAGGGTTTCCGACTTTCGTGCGCAGGTTCCGAAACCCGCGTCGGACCCGGGCCGGGGTGAGTCGTTCGGGTTCGGCGGGTTTCTCCCACCCCGTCCGGTAGTGCCGTACCGGACAGGGGCTGCTCGACGTGCACCACGCGTTGCTCCGTAATCGAGTCTCGCACCAATCCGACGCCCCGAGCCTCATTGCTCCCGTTCGTGGGCCCTCCGACGACGGTTCGGTGAAATCTCCGCTGTGGCGGTAACCAGCAGCTCACGGCGGGTACGGGTTCGTGTAGATGCTGTACGAGCCGCGCCGGGGGCACGCATCAACTTCCGAGCTCAGAGCCCGCGTGGATGTTTCCGAGTCTCGCCGTGACGGTGGGGTACCCATCGTTTACTCATCGCTTTGGTCCGCGGTAAGGGAGTCGGAGATGGGTCGACCGCCCCTCGAGATCGGTTCTCACGGGAAGATCAGTACGACGCGGCTGGATGACGTCGCATGGCGGGCGCGCACGCGGTTTCGGGCCTTCGACGGTAAGACGCGGCTCGTGGAGCGCTCCGGCCCGACGGAGAAGCGAGCCGTCGAGCGGCTGGAGTCGGCGATCGAGCGGCTGCAGAAGGCCAGGGCGCGGCTGACCGTGGACTTTAAGTTCCGTGAGGTGGTGGAGTGCTTGACCGGATCGCTGATCTGCGTCTCCGGGAGATCAGCGTTCCGGTCCTCGAAGAGTTCTTCGAGAAGCTTGAAGAGGAAGGGTATTCGGCGAGCTACCGGCGATCAGTCCGCACGGCCATCAGGGGCACCCTGCAGATCGCCGTGCGCTATGGGCTGCTGGACAGCAATCCGGTGCGGGAGCCGGCAGGTATGAGATTTGACTGCTCAATGTCGGGCTGCGGCCCTCTCCGAAGTGCCGCAGCCCCGTGGTTGGCGAACCGGCGTCCATGACTGCTGCGGTGGTGTTTCGGTCACGGTAAACCGACCATGGTTGTAGTCGGCTTGTGAGCGGTGCGTGGCACCGAACGGGCATTGAACGAGGGGCGGCTGAAACGGGGATTCGACCTAGGCTGCCAGGAGGGCCAGCTCCAGAAGCGCCGGACCCTCAGTACACGGCCACGATTCGGGTGGTAGATGCGCATGGAAGATCGTGCCCCAGGCGTAGGCAACGGCGACGTAACTAAGGTAAACGCTGCTGCCGACGGCGGCGGCTACTCGCCGTGCTCGGCAAAGTGCCGGGCAGTTCTTCCATTCGGAGGATGAAGCTGCGTACCGACTCTGCGGTGGCCGCACGGTCCTAGGGTGTGGCGGGCACTGGAGCCAAGCCGAGGACGGAGCCGCATGACCGACGGGTTTCGCGTCGACTTACCTGCCTTGACACAAGCATCGGAGGGTGTAAACGAAACCATCGAGTCGGTTCGGAAGCAGCCGGTACGCGACATCGATTGCCCTGTGGATGCGTTCGGTCATGATCGGCTTGCCACCACGGTGGCTGAGTTCTGCGATCGCTGGGATCAAGGAGTGGTCAACCTGGCCGACGACGGGGCGGAGATCGCCGGTCGGCTGGCGCAGTGCGTCGAGGTCTATCGACGGACTGACGAGGCGGTTCAAGCCCACTTCGAAGGCGTTGTGCAGCGCTTGACGGGCGAAGATCCGGCGGCGGAGTGATGGCAGCCGAACTGGGTACGACCAACGATCCCAAGGCCCTCGTGCCAGGCGATGCCGACGCCCTGCACCGCACGTCGGTATCGATGACCGCTTACGGCGACATGTTGTGTGAGGCTGGCGAAGGTCTCAAGCGCATCGACAGCTCAGAAGGTTGGAGCGGCGAAGCAGCGGAGCAGTTCCGCTCCGCATTCGACGGCGAACCGATCAAGTGGCTGGAAGCCGGAGACTGCTTCCACTACGCCGCCACAGCGTTGGAACGCTACGGCGGAACCCTCACCTGGGCACAGGTACAAGCAGGCGAAGCGATCCGGATGTGGAACGAGGGTGAGGCTGCCACCCAAAGCGCTCAGGCCGAGCATGCACGGTTGGTCGAGCGAGCTCAGCAACAGGTGCCTGCAGGCGCGCCTCCCGCCGACGATATCCCGTTTACGGATCCGGGTGAGGCCAAACGTCAAGCGGCACGAGAAACTCTTAGCAAAGCACGTAGCGACCTTGCCGCAGCGGGTGAGGCGGCTGCCGACGCGATCGGCCGTGCACGAGATAAGGCCCCCGACACTCGCAGTTGGCTGGCCAAAGCCGGGGATGCCGTCGGTGATGCGGCAGGCACCGTAGTCAACGCGTTCGCGTCGGTGGGCAACGCCGCGATCAACCACCCAGGAATGGTTCTTGGCCTCGCGGGTGGCGCTGCGCTCACTGCGGTCAGCGCGGCAGGCGAGACCGCGGGTGTGCTGCTTGATGCCACTGGTGTCGGCGCCCTCGGTGGCGTTCCACTCGGCGCGGTCTCGACAGCAGGGATCGCGACAGGTGTTGGCATCATGGGCGCCTCGATGGCCGGACTGGCCGCGGAGGCGGCAGGCGACGATGAAGTCAATCCCATCGACACCAGCGATGACGTTGTTGAGTCGACGGAGCCGCTGCCTGCCGAGCAAACGACGAAGACCGACCGCATCAAGGAGCACCTCACCGAGAAGGATCTCGACGCGGCCCGCCGCGAGCTCAACGGCGAGGTGGTCGCCAGAAAACCGAACGGGGAGCCGTGGGATCACGTCGATGAGGTGCAAAACGCCCAGCGTGGTTTGGTGAACCGCATCGAGCAGATCAACCGGCAACTGGGTGACTCCCGGACAACGCCGGAGCAACGCGCGGGCTTGGAATCGGAGTTGTCCGAGGCAAGCCGTCTACTGGACCACTCCGAGGGCTATGTCCCACGTGGCTGACGGGCGCGGAGGGCTCGATACGATTCCCCAGAACTTTCGTGAAGGTGGTGGCACGGTCATGGCGAACGAGGAGAGCCGCGACGACCTGTCGTTGGAGCAGATCGAAGACGACACCTGGGGGGAGCCCCCAGCGGATGCAACCAAGCTCGTGAAAACCGTGCATCAGTTGCGGCGCAAGCCGATAGGGGCACTGAGCGACGCGGACCTCCGTGTGCTCCTGGCCCAGAAGGTCGGGATCGACGTACTCGTGCCCCGTGTCCTCGCGCTGTTGGAACGGGATCCGCTACTGGAAGGCGATTTCTACCCAGGCGACGTACTCGTTGCCGTCCTGAAGGTCCCCGTCGATTACTGGTCCGCCAACCAGGAGCAACGCGCCAGGGTCGAGCGAGTCATCGCATCGATCGACCATCCAGACTCCCAACTCCAAGCCGATATCGACAAGTTCCGCAACCAGTAAGGTCGTAGGACAGTGGAGGACACCTCACGCCCAGGGCGGCCGTACGCGGTGTCGGCCCAGCCGCTGCCGACATCAACAGCGGCTGGCCAGTCGCCGAGGTCGACATCTTCGCGACCCATCCCCGCCGCGCCTGCGGGGCGCACGAAGGCGGCACCGGCAGCACCTGGAAAGTCGCCGACTCAGCCCCGCCAAGAACACGAAGATTTCCCTCGTCCAGCGCAGCGCTCTGTAAGGTCGCGCCACATGTCGCCGTGCTGGTGCCGTCTGCGTCACATGAGGGCGCCTGGTTTGGCCTCTGCAGACGCAATAACCGCAAGGCACTAGCGGCAGACTGCCGCGTTTGGTGATCCTTCGACGGACTAAATCGATACCATGGTGACCACGGTACCGTCCCCGTCGCGTACGGCTTGGTGTGCGAACCGGTTACCCGTGGTAGACGCCATCGAAGCGTTCTCCCGGGCATTTTCGACCCGGCGCAGCGCGTCATCCAGTTCGGCCTGAGCACCGGGCCTTCCTTCCGCAAGTGCTTTTTCCGCTTGTTTGACCGCTTTCTGGGCATCGACGAGGTCGCCGGTGTCGCCTCGGGTAAGCGTCTTGGCTAGCGGGTTGGCGTCGATCTTGCGTGCTACCCACTGTTCGACCTTGTTACCGCCTCGCAGCCCGTTCATCTTCTCCACGACTTTGCGCAGTGGGCCTTTGCGCAGCATCTGGAGCAGGTCTTCGAGTTTCGTGACCAGCGGCTTGAGCTTGTGCACGAGGTTGGCGACCTTGGTGCCCAACCGGGTTCCGATGATCGCGACCTGGGACGCGGTCAGCCCGGAGGCCGCACCGACGGAAGCGCCTGCCGTGATCCACGAGGCCGCTAATGCGGCGATCCATTCGATGATCAGGCCGATGACCAGTTCCTGGATGATGTCGATGACCATCTCGACGAACGCGTCGAAAAGGTCCGCGGCGATGTCCAGGATCTGCTTCAACCCGCGGACTTCGGAGGCGAACGTCTTGGTGCCCTCGGAGAATTCGTCGAGTTGCTTGCGGAACGCATCGCCGGCCTGGCCCTCCCAGACTGGCTTGGTCGCGTCGGCACGCTGTTTTTCCTGCTCGCCCAGCTTCTCCAGCCACTCGGCGACCTGTTCCCAGCCCTTACCTGTGCTGCGCATCTGTTCGGGGTCGCCGATAGCCGGTTCCAGGACGAACTCGACGAGCGGGCTGATCACCAACGATATGAGAAATCCAAGTCCGTTGTCGATGAACGACTGGCCCGGGCTGGTGACGAACTGGAGCTGTTCCATGCGGGCATTGACGGTCGCGATCGCGATGTCGGGAGGGTTGTCGGCCTTGGCTAGATCCTGGGCAGTCGAGACCGTGGACATGCCGTATCCGGCCGTCTGGGCCATGAACCCCCGCTGCGGGCCACCCGCACTGTTGACGCCAGCCAGCGTGGTCGGCCCCGCACCGGACACCTGCAATCCGCTGACGTCAATCGCGCTTAACTCAGTGGCCTGCCCTTGATCGGTTTCGCTGTAATTCTTCGCGCATTCGCTCACCGCCTCCGAAATCTGCTGCATGAAAGCACCGGCCTGCTTCGCCAGGTCACGGCACTCCTCAAGCGAATCGAAGTACGCGAAAGCCATGAACTCGCCGATAGGCCCAAAGCAGTCATCGCTGACCCGGGCCTGCTCAAGCACCGACGAAAGCTGATCAAGATGCTCCGCTACACCTTCAGAACCCGTGCTGTGCGCCGACAGCGCTTCCGGCGCCACCTTCATCGTCACGCCGCGTCACCCCAAGAAAGTGCTGTCGGAAAGGTCGTCGTCGTAGTCGACGGAGTCGTCCGCCCGTCGCACTGCGCCACAACCCGATCCCCGCCAGCCTGGATGTCCCCACTCGCCGAGTCCGCGTTGAACGCGCTCTTGAACTGTTCGGCACGGTCGCCCAGCGCTGACTGCACGACCTCGTCCATCTGGTGAGAAGACTTCCGCGTCGCCTCGCGGATCGCTCCTGGGATGCTTCGCCGCAACGCGTAGTGGGACTGTCGCATCGAGTCCGGATTCAACTGCAGATCCAAGACCGCCCCAGACCGCGCAACAGTGACCATCATCGAGCTGTCACTGCTGCGGGCCTGCCCCTTGAGCTCCTGCATTCTCTCCCGGAGCCGACATGCCTGCGCAGTCTGCTCCTCGGGCCTCCGCATCATCTCTTGGATGCGCTCCGACGCCTGTGCCACGATCCTCCCCTGCCCGTGTCTGGCCTCGTACTGACTCGTGATGCTATCGAGACAGCAACACGAACTGGGTAGGTTCGACAGATCTACCTCGTGGTGCACAGCACCAGCTCACCAGAGGTCACAAGTCGGCTTGAGGCCGTTCGGAGCCGGCTCTCATCCCCTCCGCACCGCTTACCTGCCCACCCAGTGCGACGCAGCAAAGCGTGCTTGCCCGGCCAGCTGCGTGCTCCATTTCCCTCATGGGAAAGCACGCGCCCAGCACGCTTTCTCACACCGTGTCGGGCCTGGGTACGATCCGAACCTGTCCTGTGTGGGCTTGCTCAGCACACCAAGCACAATCGGGGCGTTCATCCTTATTGGACATTTCCTCGGGTCGAGCAAGAACTCCGCACAGCCCCGGCAGCTTGTGGTCTTTCCGTTTCGGGGGCTTGGTGAGGATGACATGGTTCTGGTAGCCGAACGCCACCCAGTAGCCGGAAGGCGCTGGGCACACGGCAGGCCGATCATCTGACATGACAGATTCCGTCGTGCGTTCAATAGGATTTGGTACCTGCGGCGGAGTTACAACCAACGCCGTGCAGCCGCACTGCACCCATAGCGCGAGGTCCCGGCGCGTTGGGACCGTGGCGCTCATCGTCCACCGCCCACTCGTCGGCCGGCCTCGATATCAGCCTTAGCTGAATCGGCGCACCTTTCGATGCAGGCATGCACCTGGGAACCAGTCGCTGAGCGGCCAACGGGCACTGCGGCAACCCGGACGTGCAGGTAGTTCGCTTCGCATACCCCGCAGGCCAGGCCGTCAGCCTGCAAGGCGGACAGACCTTCGTCTAGCTCGTTTCGGGTTCATCGGAAACCACCGCCCGAACAACGGCGGTTGCGCACAACGTCAACGGTGGCGGGCCTCTCCGCACGTCGAGGACAAATACGTGCTGCTCGTACAGCGCGCGCATCTCAGGCCGGAGGCGGCAGTTGACTCGCGCACGACAACTGTCGTGGCCGTGTGGGGCGCGTCGACGGACACCCGGTGTCCGGCCTTGACCTCGACCGGCACTTTGATAATCATTATCGTCTTCGGGCGGGGTTGGGTTGGGGGTACCGGGGCGAAATATGCTGCCTCGGTGATGTCTCATCCTCCGAAATCCCGCGGTGCGGTCGGGCTGCCGCCGATGACCTCGGACCAGGTGGTGGATGCTGCTGTGCGGCTCACGGTGCGTCACGGGATCGACGGCTGGACGATCCGGGGGCTGGCGCAGGAGCTCGGGGTGGCGCAGGCGGTCGTGTACCACCACGTCGGCGGTCGGCGTCAGCTCGTGCGGTCGGTGGCGCAGCGGGTGGTCGCGCAGGTTCCGTTGCCGGAGTTCGACCTGCCCTGGCGCCAGTGGTTCGAGGTGCTGCTCGCCGACGTGCGGAGGGTGGCGTTGCGCCATCCTGGGATCGCGCGGCACCTGGTGGTGCTCGGGCCGGTTGCGGGCGCCCAACGGGTGATCGACGCGGGATTGAGGGTGCTGCGGGAGGCGGGGTTCGCCGACGAGGCGGCCATGATCTACAACTACCTGGCGAACACCGCGCTCGGTCTCATCGCGGTCGAGGACGAGCGGAACGCGGACCCGGACGAGCGGGTGGCGCTGGCACGCGAGGTCGCGGAGATGGCGAGCGACCCCGGCAACGAGGGCATGTCGGCGATGGGGGACTGGCTGCGGTCGCGGGCCCTGAACATCGACCACCTGCGTGCGTCCGACGCGCAGTTCTACCGGTTCTGCGTGGGCCGGGCGCTGGACGGCGCGCAGGCTCGGCTCGCTGTGGTGAAACGCCGGTCTGCTCGGCGCCGGTCGCGTTGAACGACGTTCTACTAAGACGCAACGATCCGCGAACGCCCAGTTGGACGCATAGGCAGCACTTTTGGCGCGTTTGTCACCTTGTTTGACAGCAATGGGTTAATTAGGCTCACCTAACTGTGACCCAGGTAGTCCGAATGTGCGGTGCGTCGCGCGGCCCTGTGAGGGCTCTGTCATCACACGACCGGTGGCCTATCGCCGGCCGTGCCGACGAGCTCGGCAGGATCGGCGCGGCGGTGGCGGCCGGCTGCGGTGTCGTGCTCACCGGTGAACGTGGGGCGGGACGGAGCAGGCTGCTTTCCGTCGCTCTGGGACACGTCGACGGTTCACAGGTGTGGCTCGCGCCGTTCGACCTCGACGGGTTGCCGGACGAGCACGTGGTGGTCGGCATCGACGACGCCGAGACACTCACGTCCGAGTGCGCCGCGCGGCTGCACCACCTGGCGACCGCGGGAAGGGTGTCCGTGGTGGCGGCCGTGCACGAGGGTGTGTGGGTGCCGGAGGGGATCAGCAGGCTGTGGCTCGACGGCCTGGCCGAACGGGTGGAGGTCCGGCCGTTCGGGCACGAGCAGATCGCTGAGGTGCTACGGGCCAGGCTGGGAGGCGAGGTCGACACCGAGGCCGTGCGCGACCTGGGCATGCTCACCGCTGGCAACGCGATGCTGCTGCGCGAGCTCACCGAGCACGCCGTAGCTGAGGGCAGCTTGCGACGCGAGGGCGGAACGTGGCGGTTCCACGGTCTGTTCTGTGCGGACGGGAGGATCGCCGATGTCGTGCGGGTGCGGCTGGGCAGGCTGACCGGGGCGGAGGCCGAACTGATCGACCTCGTCGCCCTCGCCGGGACGCTGTGCCTGGACACGCTGCCCGGCTTCGAGGAGGCTGCCGAGGCGCTGAACCGCAGGGGAGTGCTCACCGTGACCAGCGGGCTGCATGTGCGGTTCGCCTTCCCGTTGTTCGACGAGGTCGTGGCGGCGGCCGTCCCCGAGCTCACCGCGCGCAGGCTGCACGCCAAGCTCGCCGTCGCGGGTCAGGCCGAGCCACCGCCTCCCGTGCGCACGCTCAGACCTGTTCGCGAGTCACGGCCACTGACGTGCGCTGCGGAACCGTACGCGCTCACGACCAGGGAACGCGAAGTCGCCACGCACGCCGCGAACGACCTGACCAGCAAGGAGATCGCCGAGCTGCTGGTGCTGTCGGTCCGCACGGTGGAGAACCACCTGCAGCGGGCCTACCACAAGCTCGGCATCACCCGGCGGGCCGATCTCGGCGCGGCGCTGGCCGGCGCCGCGCCGCCCGCAGCAGCGGTGCCGCGTCAACCCCGAGGCACCGCGAGCTGAAGGACCCCAGCGCGTCCAGGTAGTCGGCGCGCAATGCGTCCTCGTCCACCTCGGTCGCGCGGCCGTCCCGGATCACGACCCGGCCCCCGGCGATCACCGTGTCGACGTCCTGCGAACTGCCCACCATCAGCAGGCTCTCCAGCGGACGCGGCTGCAGCAGGTAGCGCCAATCGTCGGTGCGCACCAGCACGAGGTCGGCGAGGTTGCCCGGTTCGATCGACCCGATTCCTGGCCACCGCAAGCTCGCCGCGGGGACGCGGGTGGCCATAGCGAGGGCGTCGGTCGGCAGCACTTCGGCGGGGTCCCCGGTGCGTTCGGCGACACCGTGCCAGATCGCGCGCATCGCCTCCACCACGCCCGCGTGCGGCAAGGGGGAGCCGTCGGTCGATAACGACACCGGCAGCCCGGCGCGGCGCAACGCGGTGATCGTGCCGGACTCGGTCATCAGCGTCTCACCGCTGCAGCCGTACTTCGCCGGAGACACGGTGAGCGAGGCGTTCGCGTCGAGCAGCAGCCCGCGTTCCTCGTCGTCGAGGAAACCGCAGTGCACGGCGGTGAATCTGTCGTTGACCAGGCCGAGGTCGTGCAGCCGGCGCAGGCCGGTGGTCCCGAAATGCCTGCGCATCACATCGGCTTCCGAGCGCAACGCCGCGACATGCGTGACGAACGGCAGATCGTGGCGCGCGGTGAGGTCGGCGAGCCCCTTCCCGAGCTCGTCGGTCATGTTGGTGACGTAGATGGTGCCGGGACGGGCGCGCACGTGCTCGCCGTCAGCCAGCCGCACGACCTCCTCGGTGCGTGCGAGCAGGTCGTCCGCGTCTCTCGTACGCACCGGTTCGTCGGAGCCTGGCTCGCACACGGCGTCGCCCGCCCACAGGCTGACGGCGCACCGGATGCCCAGCCCGGCCGCGGCCTGGGCGAGCGCCGCCGGATGGTTGATCGACCCGGTGTCACCGAGAGTCGTCGTGCCACAACGCAACTGCGTCCACATCGAGTACCGCGCCACCGCCGCCGCCTCGCCAGCGGTGAGCAGGTCGGCCAGGTCGGCTGATCCGTCGAACGACGCCGAGACGTCGTACGTGTTGCCGCCGTTGCTGAGCATTCCGCCGACGTCCGCTCGATCGGACGTGGGGCGCAACGCGTTCTGTCCGGTCAGCCGCAACGCGAATGTCTCGTGCCAGTGCGCGTTCACGAACCCCGGCAGCACCATCATGCGGCTCGCGTCCAGCACGGCCAGTTCGGCCGCCCGGTGTGGTGGAAGCGCGGCGACGGCGGCGCCGACCTCCTCGGCCGTGCCCACCGCCGCGATCCGGTCGTCGACGACCAGCACACACCCGCGCGACAACACGCGATGGCCGGCGTCCGCGGTGTAGACGCAGCCGTCCTGGAGGAGCAGAACGGTCATCGGGCGTTGAGGTGGACGAGCCACTGGTTCAGCGTCGGTGAGCGCACGAGCGCGGCGAACGAGATCTGCCTCTTCTCCCGGCGCCAGCGGCTCGCCATCCGCATCACCTCGAGCGAGCTCAGCCCGAGCAGGACGAGGTTCGCGTCGCCGTCGATCTCGTCCGGCGCGGTGCCCAGCGCGCCGGCGACGGTCGTGCGCAGCTCTGTCTCGGTGATGCTCATTCCTTGGACCTCAACGCTTTCTTGTCCGGCTTGCCGAGCGGGGTGAGCGGCAGCGCGTCGATCAGCTCCAGCCGGTCCGGCAGCTTGTATTCCGCGACACCCCTGGCGTGCATCGACTCGCGCAGTTCCGCGAGCGTCGGCGGTTCACCGCGAGCGACGACGTACGCGCAGGTGCGTTCGCCGAGGAACTCGTCCGCGTAGCCGATCACCGCGGCGGCCGCGACCGCCGGGTGCTCGACGAGGTAGGACTCGACCTCGCCCGCGGAGATCTTGTCGCCGCCCCGGATGATCATGTCCTTGATCCGGCCCTCGATGACGAGCTCGCCATGCTCGGTGAGCCGGGCGAGGTCACCCGTGCGGTAGAAACCGCCCTCGGTGAACACCTTCGCGTTGTGCTCGTCCGCCCGGTAGTAGCCGCGGACCGTGTACGGGCCGCGTGTGACCAGTTCGCCGATCCCGCCCGGTGGGAGCGGTGTCCCGCCCTCGTCGACGATCAACACCTCGTCCTCGCGGGAGATCGGAAGTCCCTGCGTGCCCAGGACGTGCTCGTCGGAGGCGCCCGCGCGAGTGAACGTCAGCAACCCCTCGGCCATGCCGAACACCTGCTGCAGCACGCATCCCAGCGACGGACCGATCGACCGCACGAACTCCGGTTTCATCCGCGCGCCACCAACTTGCAGCAGCCGCAACGACCCCAGGTCCTCCTCGGTCCACCCGGCCTCCTCCACCCAGAGCTGGGTGAGCGACGGCACCAGCGACGTCACCGTCACGGATTCCCTTGCCAGCAAGGGGAAGCACGTCTCCGGTGACGGGTCGTCGGCGATCACGACGGCACCGCCGGTGAGCAGCGTGCCGAGGACGCCGGGACAGCCCCAGGCGAAGTTGAACTCGATCGGCAGCGCGGCCAGGTACACGTCGTCGCCGGTCAGTTCGCACACCGACGCCGCCGTGCGCGCCTGGTACAGGTAATCGTCGTGGGTGCGGGGGATGAGCTTGGGCAACGCGGTCGTGCCACCGGAAAGCAGGAAGAACGCCACGTCAGACGGATCCGGTTCAGCGAACTCGCTCGGTTGGGCGTCGGGCAACGAGTCCACGACGAACAACGAGCGCAGGTGCGGGAGATCGGCGCGCAGTCGTTCGCCCAGCGCCCGGTGGTCGAAGTCGCGGTGCACGCCCGGCCCGACGTAGGCGACCGCCTCGGTCAGCTCGCACAGGTGACGCAGCTCGGTGTCGCGGTGGGCGGCGAGCGCGAAGACCGGAACGGCGCCCAGCCGGAACAACCCGAAGCAGATGGCGACGAACTCCGGCACATTCGGCAGCTGCACCACGACGCGTTCACGGGACTTGACACCCGCCTCGGCGAACCCGGCGGCGAGCCTGCCGGCCCACTCGTCCAGCTCGGCGTAGCTGTAACGCTTGTCGTTGTGCACCAACGCGGTCCGTGGGCCGAACCGCGCCGCCGCGTCCCGCAGTGCCGACCCCAGCGACTCGCCACGCCAGATCCCGGTGGCGCGGTAACGCCGCGCCACCTCGTCCGGCCACGGCATGCATCCGTCGAGCATCAGACCCCTTCCCCCGTGATCTCCACGACCGCGCACCCGGCCTCCATCCCGGTGGTCGACCCGATCAGCATCACGTGGTCGCCCACCCCGACCTCACCGCCGCGACACAGGTGTTCCAGCGCCAGGAAAAGGTCTGCGGCTCCGGTGTGACCGACCGTGCCGGTGAACTCCTGCGTGCCCTGCTCGGTTGCGACGTCGAGCGGGTCGAGGAAGATCGCGTCGATCGCGTCCTCGGTGTAGCCGGGGTGGCAGACGCGCTTGATGTCGTCGATGCTCACGCCCGCCTCGGCCAGCGTGCGGTCGGCGATCTCGGCCACCTGCTCGCCGAACCCGAGGATCGGCGGTGCCTCCCCCGCCGCCCACTGCTCGCGCACGTGGTCGGCCCGTTCGCGGAAGTTCAGGCCGCGCCCGACGGTCGCGCCGGGCGGGAACAACGGCTCGCCGGCGCGGTGCAGGACCTCCATCGCAGGATCCGAGAGCGACCCGATCGCCTTGACCCTCGCGAAACCGTGCGTCGTGGATATCACGACCGCCGCCGCGCCGTCCGCGAGCACGAAGAGGTCTGAGGCGGTCCAACGGTCTGCGAGGCTCGTCGAGAAGTTGTCCGCGGTCGTGACCAACGCCGCGTGGTGCGCGGGATTCGCCTTCAGCCGGTAGAAGGCGGCTTCCACGCTCGCGAGCATGCCGAGGCAGCCTTGCCGCAGCTCGATCGCCGGGATCGGCTGCTTGAGCGTGTTGAGCAGGACGTAGTGGGGCGCGGACCAGCCTTCCGGTCCTTGCGGATGTGTCGCGCTGTGCAGCAGCACGGCGAAGTCATCCGGCTCGTGCCCGCACGCGGCGAGCGCTCTGAGCGCGGCTTTGACGGCCATGTCCGGCGCGGGTTCGTCCGGGCTGACGGTGACCGAGCGCTGGCCGGGGAACTCGGAGTCCACCCTCGGCGGGAGATGGCTGCCGATGCCGGCGAGAAAGAGATCGTCGGTGCGCACACGATCAGGTGATCACACGATCGAGTGGCATCGCATGAGTAGTGACTACTCAACTGCAGGCGTCTGAGTATGTGCGCGCTCTCACTGAAGTTGAGTAGCCGCTACTCACGCATCCCGTGTCGGCGGACTGTTCTGCTGGAGCGGTGGTTGCTACAGGTCAGCACGTCGCCATCGTCGGAATGGGTTGCCGGTTCGCGGGCGGGGTGACCTCCCCTGAGTCCTTCTTCTCCTTGCTGCTCAAGGGTTCTCGTACCGCAGGGCTGGTGCCGCCGGGCCGCTGGGACGCGGCCGCGGGGCTGTCCCGGGAGAACGCCGCCGCCCTGTCACGGGTGACCGCGCGCGGGTCGTTCCTCGACGACGTGGCCGGTTTCGACAACGCGTTCTTCGGCATCTCCGGCGTCGAAGCGTCTCAACTGGACCCCCAGCAGCGCATCGCGCTGGAGGTCGCCTGGGAAGCGCTGGAACACGCGGGTATCGACCCGGCCTCGCTCGCGGGTACGGACGCCGGGGTTTACCTGGGCGTCGGCACCGACGACTACGGGCGCCGGTTGCTGGAGGACCTGCCGGGGGTGCGGCCCTGGACCGGCATCGGCGCCTCGCTGTGCGCCGTGGCCAACCGGATTTCCTACACGCTGGACCTGCGCGGCCCGTCCCTCGCCGTCGACACCGCGTGTTCCTCGTCGCTCGTTGCGCTGCACCAGGCCTGCGCGGCGGTGGCGTCGGGCGAGGTGCCGCTGGCGCTGGCCGGCGGCGTGATGATCATGTCGGGCCCAGGGCTGACCGCGGTGCTGGACGAGGCTGGGGCGATCTCACCGGACGGCACCTCCAAGACGTTCACCGCGGACGCCAACGGATACGGCCGCGGCGAGGGGTGCGGTGTCGTGGTGGTGAAGCGGTTGGCCGACGCGCTCGCCGACGGCGATCACGTGTGGGCCGTCGTGCGGGGCGGGGCGGTGCGGCAGGACGGCCGGACCGACGGGATCATGGCGCCTTCCGGTGTGGCGCAGGAACATCTGATGCGGTCCGCTTACACAGACGCCGGCGTCGACCCACGCGAGGTCGGGTACGTGGAGGCGCACGGCACCGGCACCAGGGTCGGCGATCCGATCGAACTCGGTGCCATCGCGGCGGTTCTGGGCGAGGGTGGGTGTCTCGTCGGCGCGGTGAAGCCCGCGATCGGGCACACCGAGGCGGCGGCGGGCATCGCGGGCGTGATCAAGACCGCGCTGGCCCTGGACGCGGGCGTCGTGCCGCCGACGGTGCTGGACTCCCCGCCGCGCACCGACTTCGACTGGGCGGGGTCCGGGCTGGAGGTCGTCACCGAGGCGCGTCCGCTCACGTCCCGCTACGCCGGCGTCGCCAGCTACGGCTATGGCGGAACGATCGCGCACGTCGTGCTCGAGCGCGCACCGGAGGTCGTCCAACGCCCGGTAGCCGCGAGTTCCGGATTGCGGTTGTACCCGGTGTCCGGTGGTTCCGCCGAGGCAGTGCGGAACCAGGCCGCCGAGCTCGCGAAGGTGCCTGCGGACGTTCCGCTGTCCGACATCGGCCACACGCTGGCCCACCGACGGTCGCACCTGCCAGTGCGCGCTGCCGTGGTGGCGGCCGATCGGGAGTCGCTCACCGCGGGTCTGCGTTCGGTCGAACCAGCGGAGGTCCTCGCCTCGCAAGGCGTTGTGTGGGTCTTCTCGGGCCACGGCGCCCAATGGTCGGGCATGGGGCGTGAACTGCTGGCGAGCGAGCCGGTGTTCGCCGAGGTCGTCGACCGGCTCGCGACGACGTTCACCGAGGAGTTCGGTGTTGTTCCGCGCGATGTGCTGGAGTCGGGTGACCTCGGTGGGGTGGACCGGATCCAGGCGATGCTGTTCGTGATCCAGGTCGGTCTGGCTGCGGTGTGGCGGCACCGGGGGATCGATCCTGCCGCGATCATCGGTCACTCGGTGGGCGAGATCGCCGCGGCGGTGGTGGCCGGTGTGCTGACCGAGGACCAGGGCGCGCGGCTGGTCTGCCGCCGTTCGCGGCTGCTGCCGGCGGTGGCGGGTCACGGCGCGATGGCGATGGTCGACCTGTCCTTCGCAGACGCTGTTGCTCACTTGGGCGGACGCACGGACGTGGTCGCCGCGATCGCCGCCGCGCCCGCGTCCACGGTGCTCGCCGGCGCACCGGAAGCGGTTGCCGAGGTGAGTGCGGAACTCGCCGCCCTCGGCCAGGTCGTGCGCCAGGTCGACTCCGACGTCGCCTTCCACTCGCCGCAGATGGCGCCATTGGCAGAAGAACTCGCACCGGCTGTCGCGGAACTCGAGCCGCGGCCCGCGCGCGTGCCGCTGTACGTGACGGCCGTGGACGATCCGCGTTCGGCACCGCCGCAGGACGCCCGCTACTGGGCGGCCAACCTGCGTGAGCCCGTGCGGTTCGCGGGCGCGGTCGAGGCAGCGGTCGAAGACGGCCATCGGTTGTTCCTCGAAGTGTCCGCGCATCCCGTCGTCAGCCACTCGGTGAACGAGGTGCTGCACTCCCGCGACGTGCACGGAGCCGCGGTCGCGAGCCTGCGCCGCAACCGGTCCGAGAGCGAGTGCCTGCTGGCGGGGCTGGCCGCGTTGTACGGGTACGGCGTGGACCCGGCTTGGTCGGTGCTGCAGCCCGACGGCGGCTTCCATCCGTTGCCCGGAGTCGTGTGGCGGCACATTCCGCACTGGGTCAGCGGTCCCGCCGCGCAGTTCCCGCCGGACACGCTGCTGGGCACGCCGGTGGACGTGCACGGGTCGGCCACGCGGGTGTGGAGCACGACGCTGGCCATGCGCACCCGCCCGTACCCCGGCCTGCATCCGGTGCTGGAGACGGAGATCGTGCCCGCGGCGGTGCTGCTGAACACCTTCCGGACGGCGGGCGAGTGCGCCGGGCTGCGCGACGTGCGGCTGCGGATGCCGGTGGCGGTGCCCGCGGACGAGCCCAGGGAGCTGCAGGTCGTCCGGGACGGCGAGGCGTTGCGGATCGTGTCGCGCAACGGCGGCGACTGGGTGGCGCACACGACGGCTGTCGTCGCGGAGACCTCCGCCGAGCCGTTCGGGGTCGTGGCCGACGAGGAGCTGCCGCTCGACCACGTCGTCACGCGGCTCGCCGAACTCGGCGTCGCCGCGATGGGCTACGACTGGAGTTTCACCGCCCTGTCGTGCGGGCCCGGTGCGTTGCGCGCCACGGTGGTCGCCGACGGGTGGACCGCGCTGTTGGACGCGGCGCTGTCCCTCGCCTCGGTGGCGTTCGACGGACCGCCGGTGCTGCGCATGCCCGCGGAGATCGGGGCGTTCGGCCTGCGCGGGGACGCTCCGGCGACCGCCGAGATCGTCGTCAGGGTCGACCCGGACCGTCCGCACACGGTGGACGTCCGGGTGGGCACCGCGTGGATGCACGGGCTGCGGTACGGCGAGCTCGACGGCGAGCGCGGCGACTCGTTGCCCGCGCTGAGCTACGAGGTGCGCTGGGAACCGCTGCCGGCCGAACCGGACGCCAAGGCGACCGCGGTGGTGCTGGGGGACGCCAAGCTCGCCGCCGCGCTCGGCCTGCCGCTGGTCGAGAGCCCGCACGACGCCACCGGGCACCTCGTGCTAGCCCCCGTCCGCACGGAACCGATCGCCGTGGTGGAGGAACTGCTCGACACGGCACGCGCACTCGTCGCGATGCCGGGCGAGAAGCCGAAGCTGTGGTGTGCCACGAGGTCCGGCTCGCTCGATTTCGCACCGCTGCACGGCGTGAGCCGCGTCGGAGCGAGCGAGCACCCGGACTTCTGGGGCGGCGTGCTCGAGCTGCCCGCCGAACCCACCACCCTCGACGCCGAGACCCTCGGCCGGGCGCTCACCGTCCGCCGTGAACCGGTTCTGGCCGTCGAGGCGGGTCAGGTGCGGGTGCCGCGACTTGTGCCCGCGGTGCCGAGCGGGCCGGCAAGGTGCCGCCCCGACGCCACCTACCTGGTGACCGGCGGCTTCGGCGCCCTCGGCCGGAAAGTCGCTCTCCACCTGGCACAGCTCGGCGCCCGCCGCGTCGTCCTGCAGGGCCGCACCGCGCTGCCCGCCCGGTCGTCCTGGGACGACGACCCGCGCGGACGTGTGGTGCTCGAACTCGAACAGGCCGGCGTCGCCGTGTTCCCGATCGCCGCGGACATCGCCGACCTCGAAGGCACCCGAGCCGCGCTCGCCGCCCTCGCGGTGCCGCCGATCGCGGGCGTGGTGCACGCCGCCGGAACGGTCCGAAGTGGACTGATGGCGGACGTCACGGCCGACGACCTGGCCGACGTCATGCGGCCGAAGGCCGACGGAGCCCGCGTGCTGCACGAGCTGTTCCCGGTGGAGTCGCTGGACTTCCTCGTCCTGTTCTCGTCGGCGGGCCCGCTGCTCGGACTTCCCGGCCAGACCGCCTACGCCGCGGCCAACGCCTATCTGGACGCGCTTGCCACGCATCGGGGGCCCGGCACGGCGAGCGTCGCGTGGACGAGCTGGCGCGGACTCGGCATGTCCACCTCGGCCGCCGCGACAGACGTCGAGTTGGAGGCTCGTGGCACCGGTGACATCACGGCGGACGAGGCGTTGCGCGCCTTGGACTGTGTGCTCGCCGCACCGAACGGTGTCACGGCGGTGCTGCGCGTGCGGCGCGACCACACCGGGCCTCGTCCCTCGGTGCTGTCGGGCCTCTCGACGGTGGCAGAGGAAGGCTCGGCGAGTGCGTGGGAGGGACTTTCCGGTGCGGAACTGCGCGCCTGCCTGGAAGACCTGGTCGCGACGGCGATCGGCTCGGTGCTCGGCGTGCCGGCGGACGCGGTGAGCCCGACCCGGGCGTTGACCGAAGCGGGAGTGGACTCACTGCTCGCGTCGGAACTACGGGTGCGCCTGGAGCGGGAGACAGGGATGGCATTGCCCGCCACATTGCTGTGGAACCACCCGACACCGGCTGGGATCGCGGCTTACCTCGCGGGCGTGATCTGAGAAGCGGGGTGGGCCGAGACGTCGGCCCACCCCCCACGAACGTCGTGCAAGTGAAGAGGGGCGGCCCGAGTGGGCCGCCCCGTCGGCCCGAGAGAGGGCCGCCCCGTCGCGTCAGAACGTGAACTCCGGCCGGTACTCCTGGACCCAGTGGTGCGCGTCGAGCACCCGCTCCAGCCCTTGGCGCCGCGGCCCGGTGATCTCCTCCGGCGTCAGCGCCACCGCCGCGCGTACCCAGCCGCGGTCCACCAGGGCGAACGCCGCCGAGTCCGCCGCCAGCACCTCGGCCGCCTGCGACTGCAACGCGGTGGCGTACTTCGTGTCCTGCACGCTCGGGTACGGGCTCTTCAGCCGATCGGCCACCGAAACCGGCAGCACGTGCCGGACGGCCGCACGCAGCAGCGACTTCTCCCTGCCGTCGAACGACTTCAGCGCCCACGGCGTGTTGTAGACGTACTCGACGAGCCGGTGGTCGCAGAACGGCACCCGCACCTCGAGGCCGGTCGACATGGACATCCTGTCCTTGCGGTCGAGCAACGCCCGTACCAGCCGGGTGAGGTGCAGGTGGCAGATCACCCGCATCTGGCGTTCGAGCTCGGACTCGCCGTCGAGGAACTCCACCCGTGCCACGGCCGTCGCGTACTGGTCGGCGACGTACGCCTCGATGTCGATCCGGTCGCGGAGATCCTCGCGCAGCACCGCCATCCGGTCGGTGTTGATCGAGTGCGCGAACGCCAGCCACGGGAACGTCCGAGCGGTGCGCGCCGCCTCGTGGTGGAACCACGGGTAGCCGCCGAACACCTCGTCGGCCGACTCGCCCGACAACGCCACCGTCGACTCGGCGCGGATCGCCCGGAACAGCAGGTGCAGCGAGCTGTTGATGTCGCCGAGCCCGAGCGGGAGGTCCCACGCGCGCACGACCGTCCGGCGCAGCGCCGGGTCGAGGAGCTCACGGGTGTCGACGGTGACGGTGCGGTGCGTGGAGCCGACGTGCGTCACGACCTCGCGCACGAACGCCTCGTCGGAGGCGGCGCGCAGCTCGTCCGGCCGGAAGTTCTCCTCCTGACCGGTGAAGTCCACCGAGAACGTGTGCAGCCCCGGCATCACCTCGGCGGCCAGGCCCGTCAGCGCGCTGGAGTCGAGCCCGCCGGAGAGCAGCACACCCTGCGGCACGTCCGCCACCAGCTGGCGCCGCACCGCGTCCGACAGCAGCGACCGCACGGTCTCGACCGTCGTGTCCTGGTCGTCGAGGTGCTCGGTCGTGCCGAGCCGCCAGTAGACGTGCTCGCGGATGCCCTGCGACGTGACGGTCAGCACGGTGCCGGGCTCGACCTCGCGCATGCCATCCCACAACGCCCAGCCCGGTGCCTTGGTCTGCCCCACCAGCTCGTGCAGGCAGTCGAGGCCGACCTTCCGCGACGCCAGCGGGTTCGCCAGGATCGCCTTGGCCTCGGAGCCGAACAGCACGCCGTCACGGGTTTCCGCGTAGTACAGCGGTTTCACGCCGAGGCGGTCGCGCACGAGCGTCAACGAGCCGGATCGTTCGTCCCAGACGGCGAACGCGAACATGCCGTTGAGCCGTTCCGCGACCGCCGCGCCCCACTCCAGGTAGCCGTTGAGCACGACCTCGGTGTCGCTCGCGGTGCGGAACCGGTGCCCCCGCGCGGCCAGCTCGTCGCGCAGCTCCACGAAGTTGTAGACCTCGCCGCTGTAGACGAGTGCCACGGTGTCGTCGAGCGCCGTCATCGGCTGGACGCCGCCGGGCAGGTCGATCACCGCGAGCCTGCGGTGCCCGAGACCGGCCCGCGGGCGCACCCACACGTCACCCGCGTCCGGGCCGCGGGCGGCCAGGGTGGCGGTCATGCCGGCCAGAACGTCTTGCTGCTGGGTGAGATCCGTGTCGTAGGCCACCCAGCCGGTGATGCCGCACATCGTCTTTCTCGTTTCGTCGGAGGGTCAGCGGCGCAGGACCAGCGGCAGCGACTCCAGGCCGTGCATCTGGGTGCTACTGCGCCACCGCAACGACGCCGGGTCCGTCGCCAGCTCGATGTGCGAGAAACGTTCGAGCAGCCTGCCGATCGCGATCTCGCCCTCCAGCCGCCCGAGGGGCGCCCCGACGCAGTAGTGGATGCCGTGCCCGAACCCGAGGTGCGCGCCGGTCGGGCGGGTGATGTCGAGCCGGTCGGGGTCGGGGAAGCGCGCGGCGTCGCGGTTTCCGGCGAGCAGCGACACGAACACCAGCTCTCCTTCGGGGATCTCGACGTCTCCGACGACGACGGGTTCCTTGGTGTAGCGCGGGGACGCCATGTTGTTCGGCGTCTCGAACCGCAGGAATTCCTCGATCGCGTTGGGCAGCAGCTTCTCGTTCTCCCGCAACACCGCCAGCTGGTCCGGTGCCTGCAGCAGACTGAACACACCGCTGGAGATCAGGTTGACCGTGGTCTCGTAGCCTCCGATCAGCAACACGAACGTCATCGCGATCAGCTCGTTGACCGACAGCTGGTCGCCGTCCTCGCTCGCGTGCACCAACGCCGAGAGCAGGTCGTCGGCCGGCTGTGCGCGCTTCTGCTCCGCCAGCCCCATGAGGTACCCGGCCATCTGCCCGGACGCGGCGCCGATCTCCTCCGGTGCCGCGGTCGACACCATCTGACCGGACCAGGTCGCGAACTGCTGCTGGTCGGCAGCGGGGATGCCCATCAGCTCGCAGATCACCTTGATGGGCAACGGAAGCGCGAACGCCGTGATCAGGTCGACGGGTTCGCCTTCCGGGATCGCGTCGAGCAGCTCGGCGGTGATCTCCTCGATGCGCGGAGCCAGCTTCGCGATGGTGCGGCTGGTGAACGCCTTGTTCACGAGCTTGCGCAACCGGGTGTGGTCGGGCGGGTCGACGTTGAGCATGTGCCCGGCGAGCGACCGGGAGAACTCGATCTTCTTGCCTTCGGCGAACGCTCGGGCGTACTCAAGCCGGTCGTACACGGCATCACTGCTAAGCCGGGGGTCGGTGAGCAACGCGCGCGCCTCGGCGTGCGTCGTCACGAGCCACACACGTACGCCGTCGGGCATGACGACCTGCCGTGCGGGGCCTTCGACCCGCAGCCGTGCCGCGAGCGCGTGCGTGTTCTGCAGGTAGGCGTCGTCGAGCTGGGGGAGTTGTTTCAGATCTTGCACGGGTCCTCCGCGGTCGGCCGTCCGAGCGCGAGCAGGGACGGGAGGTCGTCAGGCCGGGCGAGCAGCTCGTCCGTGCCGCCGTGCGCGAGAACACGGCCTTCGGCGAGGACGAGCACCCGGTCGGAGATCGCGGCGGCGACCGCCGCGTCGTGGGTGATGAACACGATCGCGAGGCCGCGTTCCCGGCGCAGGTCGTCGAGCAACGCGAGCACCTCGGCCCGCGCCCGCGGGTCGAGCGCCGAGGTGATCTCGTCGCACACCAGCACCTTTGGCCTGGCGGCGAGGGCACGGGCGAGCGCCACGCGTTGCCGTTGCCCGCCGGACAGCTCGCCGGGCAACCGGTCCGCCAGCTTCGCGGGAAGTCCGACCGCGGCCAACAGCTCGTCGACGCCGTGCTGCTGCTTGCGCAGCACCTTGAGCGGGCGGAGCAATGCGGTTCGCACGGTCTGCCTGGGGTGCAACGACTCCGCGGGGTTCTGCGGGACGAGCTGCACCCTCGCCCGCTCGTCCCTGCTACGGCCGCGCACGTCGCCGGCGAGAGTGGTCCCGGCGAGCGCCGTGGTGCCGGAAGCGGGCCGGTGCAGACCGGCGAGGCAGCGGGCGAGGGTCGACTTGCCCGCCCCGGAGACCCCGAGCACGGCGAGGCACTCTCCTGCGTGCACGGTGAGGTCGACGTCGCGCAGCACCTGCGTCCTGCCGTGGCGGGCGCTGATGGCCGTCGCCGTCAGCACCGGCTCTCCGTCCTGAGTGGACGGTCTGCGCACCACGCCGGCCACCGGCTCTGGTGCGGAGGCGATCCGGCCGTGCCGCAGCGCCAGGGTCCGGTCGACCAGCTGGCCCAGCGCCCCGTGGTCGTGGCTGATCCACAGCAGCGCGACCCCGTTGTCCCGCAACCGGCGCAGCTCCGCGAGCACCTCCGCGCGCGCCATCACGTCGAGGGCGGCGGTGGGTTCGTCGAGCACCAGCAGCCGCGGTGAGCGGGCCAGCGCGAACGCCAGCGCCACCCGTTGCTGCTGCCCGCCCGACAGCTGGTGCGGATACCGGCGTGCCAGCCGACCAGGCAGTCCGACGCGGTCGAGCGCCTCGGACACGTCGGCGGCGCCCGCCAGCTTCAGTGCCGCGTCGACCCGCAGGTAGGGCGTGAGCCCCAGGCCGGGATCCTGGCCGAGGTAGCCGATCAGGTGGCCCCGTACGCGTGGTGGGGGCTTCGGCAGCATCGGCCGGCCGTCGACGAACGCCTGCCCGCTCACGTGCGTGGCGCCGTCGTGGAGGTGGCCGAGCAGAGCCAGCGCGAGAGTGGTCTTGCCGCATCCGGACGGGCCGACGAGACCCACCGCCTCGCCCTCGCCGATGGTGAGGTCCACGCCGTCCAGCACGGCCCGGCCGCCGGCCTCGACGCGCAACGCGTCGACGTTCGCGATCATCCGGCGAGCCCTCTCGACGTCCGCACCACGCGGTCGGACAGCAGGTTCGCCCCGATCGCGAGCGCCGCGACCCCGATGACAGGCACGGCGAGCGCCCACGGTTGCAGGGCGGCACCCGGCAACGCGTCCACGATCATCAACCCCCAGTCCGAATCGGACACTCCGAGCCCGAGGAAACCGGCAGCCGCAACGAGATGAACGGCCGACACGAACCGCATACCCGCGTCCGCGAGCACGGTCGCCGCCACCAACGGCCCTACCTCGCGGACCACCAGCCATGCCCAGCTCTCACCCCGGGCCACCGCTGCCTCGACGTGCGCACGACCGGCGACCTGCGCGGCGGCGGCCATCGTCACGCGGGCGGTGAGCGGAGCCGTCGCGAGAGTCACGGCGAGCACGAGCCCGGCCCGGGACGGCAGCGCGGTCATCGTCAGTAGCAGCACCAGGATCGGTGGCACGGCGGCTATCGCGTCGAGCGGACGCATCACCGTGTTCTCCACCCACCTCGACCGCGTGAGGGCGGCCACGAGACCCGCCGTCGCACCGACGACCGCGCCCATCAACGCCGCCGCGAGACTGGTGAGCACCAACGGCATGCCGCCGTGCAGCAGCCGCGACAGCACGTCGCGGCCCAGGTGGTCGGTGCCGAACGGCGTCGCGCCGGACGGTGCCGCGTAAGGCAGGCCGACCGGGGTGGTCGCGGCGTGCGGGGCGAACAACGGCCCGAAGAGCAGCAACGCCAACACGATGCCACCGAGGACCAGCAACGTCTTCTTCACGCGGCCACCGCCTGCGTGCGCAACCGGGGCGTCAGCAGCACCACCGCGAGATCCGCGACCGCCAGCGCCACCAGCATCGCGCTCCCGAGCGCCAGCACCAGCGCCTGCACCACCGGTAGGTCGCCGGTCTGCACGGACGCCACCAGCAGTTCCCCGATGCCCGGATACCCGAACACCTTCTCCACCAGCACTCCTCCGCCGACCAGCCCGACCCCGGTCACGAGCCACACCTGCAAAGCCACCGGCAGCACCGCCGGGAGCACGGCCGCTCGCAGCACCGACCGTGACGAAATCCCGTTGAGCCGCAGGAACTCCACGTACGGCGAGCCGAACGCGGTCACCGCCGCGGAGCGGATCGTGCGCACCGCGTAGGACAGCCCGACGCCGAGCAGCGCCAGCACCGGCAGTACCAACGCCTCCGGGTGGGAGAGCGGGCTGTCGCCGAGCGGGATCAACGACACGGCGGGCAGCCAGCGCAACGTCACCGCGAACGCCAGCGCCAACGCCCCGGCGACCGCGAATTCCGGCACCGACACCAGCAACAGCGCCCCCACCGACACGGGCCTGCCGCGCCAGGTGGCCGCGAAGACGCCCAGACCGAGCGACAGCGGCACGAGCAGGGCGAGCGTGACGGCGGTGAGGATCACCGAGTTGCCGACGCGGTCCGACAGCATCTCGGTGACGGGCTTGCCGGTGACCGACAGGCCGAGGTCGCCCCGCAGCACGCCGCCCAGCCAGTCCAGGTACCGGGCCAGCACCGGCTGGTCGAGTCCCAGCCGGTGCCGCAGTTCCTCGACCCGCTCGGGTGTCGCGTTCGGGCCGAGCCGAGCCGTGGCCGCGTCACCGGGGAGCAGATCCACGCCGACGTGCACGAGCACCGACAGCAGCAGGACCAGCCCGGCGCCGGTCGCGAGCCGCAGGCCGGCGCGCCTGATCACGCGAGCCCCGCGTGACCCAGGTACGGGTACTTGGCCAGGCCGCGCACCTCGACGCCCGCGACCGCCTTGCGCGCCAGGCTGAGGGTGTCCGCGAGTCCCCAGACGACGGTGTTGCCGCGGTCCGTCATGACGCCCTGCACCTGCGTCCACGCCTTGGCTCGCGCCGCGGCGTCCAAAGAGCCGAGGCCGGTGGCCATCGCGGCCTTCAGATCGTTATCGGCCAACGCGAACGCCGGGTTCGACGCGAGCCGCGCGTACAGCACGGGCAGCGGCAAGGCGCCGATGGAGAACGTCATCGCGTTCGCCGCCGTGATCGCCGCCGGGTCGTAGAAGTCCGCCACACCGACGATGTCGGGCCGCACGTCCAGTCCGGCCTCCTTGAGCTGCTCGGCGGCGAGCTGGGTGGAGGCGTTGAAGCCGATCTCGTACTCCGCCGAGCGGATCACGATCGGCACGCCACCGGCGTTCGCCTCCTTGACGAGCTTGCGGGCCTCGTCGAGGTTGCGCGCCAGCGGTTCCCGTGCGCTGAAGTCGGTGGCGCCGTAGCCGAACAGGTCGTTGCCGACAGTGCCGTAGCCGAGGAAGACGCTGTCCACCAACGCCTTGCGGTCCAAGGCGAGCCGCACCGCACGCCGCACGCGCGGATCGTTGAACGGCGCGATGGTGGTGTTGAGCACGAAACCGAAGCCGACGCGGCTGCGTTCACCGGCGGTGCGGACCTCCAATTCCGCCGACGCCGCGCCGATCTTCGCGGTGGTGAACGGTATGTCGGCGGCGTAGTCGGCCTGACCGGTGAGCACCGCGTTGGTCTTGGCCTGCGGGTCGGTGAGGCTCAGTAGCACCAGTTCGTCGACCACCCCGGCCTTGTCCCAGTAGCCGTCGAAGCGGGTCAGCGTCGCCTCACGGCCGGCCTCGAACGCCTTGACCCGGTACGGCCCGGTGCCCAGGGCGGTCTGCGGGGCGAACGACTGCGTGCCGTTCTTGATCACCTTGACCAGGAACGCCGCCAGCAACAGTGCCGGGTCACCCAGCGCCTGCACGGTCGGCACGCGCACGGTGGCGTCGTCCACGACCTCGATCCCGGCGAGGTTCACGTACATCGCGAGCTCGCTGGGGAACGCCCGCTCCGGCGCGCCCAGGTAGCGGAACGTGTGCGCGACGTCCTGTGCGGTCAGTGGCGAGCCGTCGTGCCACTTCACGCCGTCGCGGATCTTGAGCGTGAACGACTTCGCGTCCGCGGCGGGTTCGGCGGACAACGCCAGGCGTGGCACGGGCTTGCCGTTCTCCAGCGTGAACAGCGAGTCGAAGATCACGTCGTTGCGCACGATGTCGATCGGCGCCTGCCCGGTGAACGGATCGAGCGACTCCGCCGCTCCGCCACCGGTGAACACCGCTCTGAGCTTTCCGCCCTGCCTGGGTGTGCGAGCGCCGGTGTCCTCGACCGGAGCGGCGCCGGGCGTGCTCGCCCCGCACGCGCCGAGCACCGAGGTGGCGCCGGCGACGCCGAGCGCGAGCCCGGCGGTGCGCAGCAGATCACGACGACTGAGCCACATGGACGAACCTCCAGCAAACGCGGCGGACTAAGACTTAGGTCTACCTAAGCGCGGTGCAACTTAACCCAGCGTTCCGCGCGGCACAAGCACCTTGTTCGAAACCGGGTTCCAGGTCACCTGGAAACCCATTTGAGACCGGATCGACGCACTTTCCCACGCCTATACGGGTATCTGGCGAATGGCGGAATCTGACTTTGGGTTCGGCAGTGACCTGGACTTATATGTCGATGTGCGCATCAGTCGACGTGATACTCGCGACTAACCGCAGGTGATTTGCCGAACGGGTCTGCGTATTTCCCTGCGGCGAGTTAGGGTGCCCTTGCTTGCCTTGAACATTGCTCTACCTCATCAGGACTCCTTCGAAGGGAAGTGAGCTGCTCGTGCTGCCCCGAACCGCCGCGCGCTGGCTGCGCTGCCGAACCCCGCGCCCCGCCGCTCGCCTGCGTCTCGTGTGCTTTCCCCACGCCGGCGGTGCGGCCAGTTTCTACAGCGACTGGTCCGGTCTCGCGCCCGCGGACGTCGAGGTGCACGCGGTGCAGTACCCCGGCCGTGAGGACCGCATCGCCGACGCCCCGCCGACCGCCATGAGCGAGCTCGTCGCCGGTGTCACCGCCGAGGTCGAAGCCCTTTCGGGCGCACCTCTGGTCCTCTTCGGGCACAGCATGGGTGCGCTGGTCGCCTACGAGGTGGCCCGCGAGCTGAGCGTCGTGCCCGCGCGGCTGGTGGTGTCCGGCAGGCACACGCCGGACGAACTGGTCGGCGGTGACGTCCACCTGCGCGACGACGAAGGCTTGGTGGCCGAGGTGTTGCGGGTCGGTGGCGCGGGAGCCGAGATGCTCGCGTCCGCCAAGGAACTGTGGCCCGTGTTCCTGCCGGCGATCCGCGGCGACTACCGGGTCGAGGAGACCTACCGGCACCAGCCGGGGGCGTCCCTGTCCTGCCCGGTCACCGCGATCATCGGGGCGCAGGACGGTGAGGTCACGACCGAGCAGGCGGACCGCTGGAGCACGTACACGTCGGGCCCCTTCACCCGTCACGTCGTGCCGGGCGGCCACTTCTTCCCCGCCGAGCACGCCGCACGCGTGCTGGGCCTCGCCATCGAGGAGACATCGCGGTGACCAGCCTGGACGTTCGCTCGCTGGTGGCCTCGGTGCTGCGGGTGCCGGCGGACCAGCTCGACGACGGCGCCGACCTGATCGCGGGCGGCATGACCTCGATCGCGATGATGCGCGTGGCCGGCAAGCTCAGGCGGGCGGGGGTGACGGCGAGCTTCGCCGAGCTAGCGGAGCGACCGAGCATCGCCGCGTGGCGAGAGCTGGCAGGAGACCGCGCCGCGACCACCGCCGATGAGTCCGATGTGGACGAATCCGCGGCGTTCGACCTCGACCCGTTGCAGCACGCGCTGTGGATCGGCCGCCGCGACGGCCAGGAGCTCGGCGGCGTGGCGGCACACTTCTACACCGAGTTCGACGGCGGCCCGGTCGACCCGGCCACGTTGGAACTGGCTGTGCGCGCTGTGTTCGCCCGGCACGGCATGACGCGTGTCGCGGTCGACGACTCCGGCCGCCAGCGCATCGCCTCCGAGACCTCGTGGCCCGGCCTGACCGTGCACGACCTTCGAACCACCGGCGAGGCCGAACGCGTGCGGCGTCTCGCGGACCTGCGCGCCGCGCTTTCCCAGCGCGTCATGGACGTTTCCGGCGGCGAGGTGTTCGACGTCCAGCTGACCCAGGTCGGCGATGACGCCGCACGGGTGCACGTGAACGTGGACATGGTCGCGGCGGACGCGATGAGCCTGCGGATCCTGGTCGCCGACCTCGCGCGCGCCGTGGCCGGGGAACCGTTGCCGCTCATCGGGTACAGCTTCCCGCGCTACCTCGCCGACCGTGCCCGCACGCGGGGCGAGGTGGTGGCGAGCGACCGCGAGTGGTGGTTCGGCCGCCTCGACGACCTTCCCGGTGCGCCCGCGCTGCCGGTGCGGATCACGCAGAACGAGGAGACCACCGGCCGTCGCCGCGAGCACTGGCTCGACCCCTCCGCGTCGGCACGGCTGAAGGAGTGCGCGCACGCCGCCGGACTCACCCCGGCTGTCGTCTTCGCGACCGCGTTCGCCGAGGTCGTCGGCGCCTGGAGCGCCGAGCGCGACTTCCTGCTCAACGTCCCGGTGTTCGGCCGCGAGCCGTTGCACGACGACGTGGACGAACTCGTCGGCGCCTTCTCCAGTTCGGTCCTGCTCGGTGTCCGCACGGGTCTCGCCGAACCGTTCGAGCAAGCGGCGAAACGCGCCCAGGACGAACTGCGGGACGCGGCCGGGCACGCCTCGTTCACCGGCGTCGACGTGCTGCGCGAGCTGACCAGGGCCAACCACGGCGAGCAGGTGCTCGCGCCCGTGGTGTTCTCCAGCACGCTCGACTTCGGCGAGCTGTTCGGGCCGCAGGTGCGCGAACGGATCGGCCGTCCGGTGTGGATGATCTCGCAGGGGCCGCAGGTCTGGCTGGACGCGCAGGTCACCGAGCACGAAGGCGGTGTCCTGCTCAGCTGGGACGCGCGCGAGACGGTGTTCGAGCCCGGCGTGCTGGACGCGATGTTCGGCGCGTTCACCGCGCTGGTCGTCCGCCTCGCCGCGGGCACCGGGTGGGATGTTCCCGTCGGCGGCCTGCTGCCGGAGAGTCAGCGTTCCGTCCGTGACGCCGTCAACGCCACCGACGGCGCCGCGCCCGGCAGGCCGTTGCACGAACGGTTCTTCGCGCTGGCCGAGGCCGAACCGGACAGGGTCGCGCTGGTCTGGGGCGACGAGGAGGCCATGACCTACGGCGAACTGTCGCGCCGGGGCCGGCAGCTGGTCTCCCTGTTGCGCGCCAACGGAGTCCAGCAGGGCGACGCGGTCGGCATCACCCTGCCCAAGGGCGTGGACCAGGTCATCGCCGTGCTAGGTGTGCTCGGCGCGGGCGCGCACTACGTGCCGTCCGGTGTGGACATTCCGGCCGCGCGCCGGGCGGCCGTGCACGAGTCCGCCGGTGCCAGGATCGTGCTAACCGACGACGTCGTCGCGAAGTCCGCCTCGCACGAGCCGGCGGCCGATCTCGCGGTGGCCGACGGCGAGGACGTGATGTATGTGATCTTCACGTCCGGCTCGACCGGCACCCCCAAGGGCGTCGAGGTGCCGCACCGCGCGGTCGCGAACACCGTCGAGGCGGTCAACGACCAATTCGGCGTCACGCCCGAAGACCGCACGATCGCACTGTCCGCTTTGGACTTCGACCTGTCCGCGTACGACCTGTTCGCGTTCCTGGGCTTCGGTGGCAGCGTCGTGCTGCTCTCCGAGGACGAACGCCGCGACGCGCACGCATGGGCGCGGCTGGTGCGCCACTGGGACGTCAGCGTGGTGAGCTGCGTGCCCGCACTGCTCGACATGCTGATCGTCGCGGGCCAGGGCCAGGGCCAGGGCCAGGGCCAAGGCCTGGGCGACGCGCTGTGGCTCGTGATGCTCGGCGGCGACTGGGTCACCGTCGACCTGCCCGCGCGCCTGCGGGAGCTGCGGCCCGGCTGCCGGTTCGCGGGACTCGGCGGCATGACCGAGGCCGCCATCCACGTGACCATCTGCGAAGTTGGTGAGGTCGACCCGCGCTGGCGGGCGGTGCCGTACGGCAAGCCGTTCCGCAACACCCGCTGCCGGGTCGTGGACGCCCGCGGTCACGACAGCCCCGACTGGGTGCCCGGCGAGTTGTGGGTCTCCGGCACCGGCGTCGGGCTCGGCTACCAGAACGACCCGGAGCGCACGGCGGAGAAGTTCGTCGAGCACGACGGCCGCCGCTGGTACCGCACCGGCGACCGGGGCCGGTACTGGCCGGACGGCACCGTGGAGTTCCTCGGCCGCACCGACCACCAGGTCAAGATCCGCGGCCACCGCATCGAGCTCGGCGAGATCGACGCAGTTCTCACCTCGTTCCCCGGTGTCTCCCAGGGCATCGCGCTCGTGACGCCGGAGCGGCGCATCGCCGCCGTCGTCACGACGAACGTCCGGGCGGAGATCGCCGACTCGTTCCTGGCACACCTGCTCGACGAGGTGCCGGACGCCGAGGTGCCGTGGCGTGACCGGGTCGGGAACGCGGAACCGTGGACCACGCTCAGGTGGAAGCGCAACGAGCCGTTGGTCCACCGGCTCGCCGAGCGCACCGACGAACTGGTCGCCGTCCTGGAGTCCGGCGCCGACCCCGGGCCGCTGCTCGCCGAACTCGACGAGGAGGCGCTGCGGCGCTCCCTCGCCGACCGGCTGCCCGCGGTGATGGTGCCGGACCATGTCGTGGTGCTGCCGTCGTTGCCGTTGACCCGTAACGGAAAGGTCGACCGCGCCGCGCTCGTGAGGGCCGTCGCCGAGCTGTCCGCCGACGACGGTGAGCTGACCCCGCCCGCCGGAGCGATAGAGGAGACGGTCGCCTCGGTGTGGTCCGGCCTGCTCGGTGTGCCGGTCACCGGCCGCGAGCAGAACTTCTTCCAGCTCGGCGGCGACTCGCTGCTCGCGACCCGGCTCGTCGGCAGGCTCACCGCCGCCGGGCTGTCCGAGGTGGCGCTGGCGAAGCTCTTCGCGAACCCGGTGCTGGCCGACTTCGCCGCCACGCTCACGACGGGCGAGTCCGCGACGCTCGCTCCGGTGGTGGCGGATCCGGCGAACCGCTTCGAGCCGTTCCCACCGACCGACGTCCAGCGCGCGTACTGGGTCGGCCGCGGCGAGGGCTTCACCCTGGGCGGCGTCGGCAGCCACTTCTACCGCGAGTACGAGATCACCGATCTCGACGTGCCGAGGCTGGAAGCGGCCGTGGACGCGCTTGTGGCACGGCACGACATGCTGCGCGCGGTGTTCCTCGACGACGGCAGCCAGCAGGTGCTGGAGGAGGTGCCGCCGTTCAAGCTGAAGTTCGTCGACAACCCGCGGGAGACCTGGTCGCACCACGTGTTCGACCCGTCCGCGTGGCCGTTGTTCTCCATCACCGCCGGACGCGGCGTGCTTGCGATCGGCACCGACAACCTGGTGTTCGACGCGCTGAGCGTGCTGACGTTCTACTCGGAACTCGGTGCGCTGTATGAGAATCCGGCCGCAGAGCTGCCGCCGGTCGGCGTGACGTTCCGCGACTACCTGCTGAGCCCGGAACCGGACACCACGGAGGCGTCCGAGTACTGGACGCGGATCTCCCGCGAACTGCCGCCGGGACCACGCCTGCCGCTCGCCCTCGATCCGGCCTCGATCACCTCGCCACGGTTCGTCCGGAGGTCCGCGCTGGTGCCCGCAGAGCAGTGGCAGGCGATCACCGCCCGCGTGCGCGAGCACGGACTGACGCCCTCGGCAGTGCTGCTGACCACGTTCGCCGAGGTACTGGGTCGCTGGAGCGCGCAGCCGGACCTCACGGTGAACGTGACGCTGTTCGACCGGCGAGAGGTGCATCCGGACATCCACAACGTGATCGGAGACTTCACCTCGCTGCTGCTGGTCGACCACCACCCCGAGGCGGGGGAGCCGTGGCTCGCGGGGGTGCGGCGGTTGCAGCGCCGGATGTGGGACGCACTCGACCACCGCGAGGTGTCCGCGGTGAAGGTGCTGCGGTCGATGGCGCGGGACAGCGGCGTCGCCGAGGTGACGATGCCGGTGGTGTTCACGAGCGCTCTGGGGTTGCCGGTGCGCGCGAACCCGTTGCTGACCGAGCAGGTGCACGGCACCTCGCAGACCCCGCAGGTCTGGCTCGACCACCAGGTGTCCGAAGTGGACGGCGGTGTCGAGCTGGTGTGGGACGCGGTCGACGGCCTGTTCCCCGACGGGCTGCTCGACGCGATGTTCGCCGCGTACCGGCAGCTGGTCTCCTGGCTCGCGACCGAGGACTGGGCGGCCCCGGTACCTGACCTTCTTCCGGTGGCGCAGCAGGAACGGCGTGCGCTGGTCAATGCCACCGCCGACGATATCCCCGATGTGACGCTGCACGCCGGTTTCTTCCAGCACGCCCTGAAGACGCCGGGCCGGTCGGCGTTGCTGGACGCGGACGTGGTGACCTACGGCGAACTGGCGGACCGCGCCCTGCGCGTCGCCGCCGCGCTCGACGTCGCACCGGGCGAGCCGGTCGCGGTCACCCTGCCGAAGGGCGCGGACCAGATCGCGGCGGTGCTGGGCGTGCTGGCGGCCGGTGGCGCGTACGTGCCGATCGGCGTCGACCAGCCCGATGCCCGGCGCGAACGGATCCACGCGCTGGCAGGCGTTCGCACGGTCGTGACGCCGGAGTTCGTAGCCGAGGCACAATCACTCGAACCCGTGACACCGGTGTTCGGTGACCCGGACCGGCTCGCGTACGTGATCTTCACGTCCGGCTCGACCGGTGAGCCGAAGGGCGTGGAGATCACTCACCGCGCTGCCATGAACACGATCGCCGACGTGTCCGAGCGGTACGAGGTGGGGCCTTCGGATCGGGGCCTCGCCGTGTCCACACTGGACTTCGACCTGTCCGTGTACGACGTGTTCGGGCTGCTGTCGGCGGGCGGCGCGCTCGTGCTGGTGGAGGAGGACGCCCGGCGCGATGCCCGCCGCTGGCACGAACTCGTCGTTCGCCACGGCGTGACGGTGTGGAACACGGTGCCTGCGTTGCTGGACATGCTGCTCGTGGTCGCTGGACCGCGGCCGCTGCCGCTGCGCGTGGTGCTGGTGTCCGGCGACTGGGTGGGCCTCGACCTGCCCGCCAGGCTCGCGGCGGTGGCACCGGACTGCCGGTTCACCGCGCTCGGTGGTGCGACCGAGGCCTCGATCTGGTCGAACTTCTTAGAGGTGGACGAGGTCGACCCGGCGTGGCCGTCCATTCCGTACGGCTATCCGTTGCGCAATCAGAAGTTCCGGGTGGTGGACGCGTTCGGCCGCGACTGCCCGGACTGGGTCGAAGGCGAGCTGTGGATCGGTGGGGCGGGTGTCGCGCGCGGTTACCGGGGCGCGCCGGAGCTGACCGCCGCCCAGTTCACCGGAGGCTGGTACCGCACCGGTGACCTCGGCCGGTACTGGCCGTGCGGGACGCTGGAGTTCCTCGGCCGCCGCGACCAGCAGGTCAAGATCCGTGGGCATCGTATCGAGCTCGGCGAGGTCGAGGCGGCGTTGTCGTCGGCACCCGGTGCCGGAGCGGCGATGGCCGCGGTGGTGGACGGGTCGCTCGTCGGCGCCGTTGTTCCGGCCGCGCTGCCCGTCGCCGCGATGGCGGGCGGCCAGGACGGTGTGCCTCCTGACCACAGCGCTCAGACGGTGGTCGTCGCACCGCTGCTGACCGAGCTGCTGAAGGGGGAGATCGCGCCGGAACACGAACCCACCGCGAGGGTCTGGCATTCCTGGCTTTCCGGGACGGCCCGGCGGGACCTGGGCGATCGGATGTGGCGCGCGCTGCCCTTCTCCGGGCAGGACACCGCCGTCGATCCGGCTGTGCGACGCGCACGCGAGCTGGTCGATCTCTACCGGGACATCCTCTCGGGTGGGACGCCCGCGTCGGCGTTGCTGAGCGAGCCGTTGCTCTCGCCGGCGTCGATCGTGGCCGCCGTCGCGGATCAGGCGACCGCCGTTGTGCGGCAGGAGATCGCCGAGCTGGGGCGTCCGGTCGAGGTCGCGGTGTGGGGTGTGCCGGCGGAGCTGACCGGACTCGGCATCTCGGTGACCACTGTGGACGGTCCGATCGACGCTGTTCCGGAGGCGCTGCGGGGCCGGTTCGACGTGGTGCTGGCGAACAACGTGCTGCACCGGTACGCCGACGTGCGCCACGGCGTGGCGGTGGCCGCGCTGCTGTGCGCGCCGGGCGGCCGCGTCATCGCGGTCGAGCCGGAGGAACTCGCCCCGATCGGCCTGCTGACCGCCGCCGTCCTGGAACACGGGTTCGCCGGACTGGACCCGGCCCGCAGGGAAGCGGGATCGCCGATGCTGCGCGCTCGCAGGTGGGCCGAGGAGTTCGCGTCGTTCGGCCTGACCGGCGCCGTGCACCGGCCCGGTGGCAACGGCCTGGCCGTCATCTCGGCGACGTTGCCCGACTCGGCTCCGGTGCTCGACACCGCCGCCGTGCGGGCCCATGCGCGGACGCGGGTGCCGGAGCACATGGTGCCCGAACGGGTCGGGGTACTGCCGTGGCTTCCCTTGAGCGCCAACGGGAAGGTGGACCGAGGTGCGCTGAAGTGGCTGGTGGGCGGCGGCAAGGAGACGGGTGAGCCGCCACGCGGTCGCTTCGAGGAGCTGATCGCGGCATTGTGGGCGGAACTGCTCGGAGTGCCGGTGACCGGCCGCGAGCAGAGCTTCTTCGTGCTCGGTGGTGATTCCCTGCTCGCGACGCGGTTCATCCAGCAGGTCGAGCAGCGGCACGGAGTCGTGCTGCCGCTGCGCAAGCTCTTCGCGGGACCGACCGTGGCGCAGGCGGCCGCTCTGTTCGCCGAGGCGGCCGACACCGAGGAGGGCGAGCTGTGATCGCCCTCCTCGGAGCTACCGGCGCTGTGGGCAGCCGCGTGCTTCAAGCTCTCCGCGCTCACGGCCTGGAGGTGCACGCCGGCAGCCGTACGACCGGCGTGGACATGCGGGACACGCGGACGCTCGCGGACTTCTTCGCCGACGCCCAGCTGGTGGTGAACTGCGCGGGTCCCTCGCACGACACGTCGGAGCACGTGGCCCTGGCCGCGTTGAAAGCGGGCGCCGATCACGTGGACGCGGGCGGCGATGGCGTGCGGCTCCGCGCCGTTCCCGCCGGCCTGGTGGCGGTGTTCGCCGCCGGTGCCACGCCTGGCCTGTCCGGTCTGCTGCCCCGTGTGCTGGCGCGGGGCTTCGGTGAGGTTCACACGCTCACCTCCTACTCGGGAGTGCTGGACAGGTTCAGCCCCGCCGGTGCCGAGGATTTCCTGCACGGCAGCGCCGAGGCCGGAGCCGCCTGGCGCGACGGCGCACGGGTTGCGCAGGCGCTGGGACGGACGCGGGACATCGTGCTGCCGCACCTGCCGCGCCCGGTGGTGGCGTTGCCGTTCTTGGACGAGGAGAACGTTTCGGTCGCACGTGAAATATCCCTCGCAGACGGAACTTGGTACACGTTCGTCGAGGACGGTCACCTGCTCGCGGCACTCGACCGTTCGCCTGGACTGGAGCCGCACGACGCGATTCGGTCGCTCTGCGGTGCGGCCTCGCTCGACGTCGCCGGGCGCACCCCGTATGCCGCCCTGTACGTCCAGATCGACGGGCCCGCCGGCACGCGCACCGCGATCGCACGCGCCGACTCGGCCGCGGAAATGACGGCGTCGGTGACCGTGCAGGCGGTGCTCGCCGTGCTGCGGGGTCAGGTTCCGTCCGGCTCGCACACCGCCGCCGAGGTGCTGGACCCAGCCGTGGTCTTCGAACTGGGCGTGGTCGTGGAGGACCGGCCGATCGCCGACCTCGTCGCCGTCGAAGAGGGCGCGCTGTGACCCGCGTGGTGGTGTGCGGCACGACGTTCGGGCAGTCCTACCTCGCCGCCGTGGCCGCGCTGCCGGAGTTCGAGCTCGCCGGGATCCTCGGCACCGGCAGCGAACGCTCCGCCAAGACCGCGGCACGACTTGGTGTTCCACTGTGGACCGAGATCGGCCAGGTGACCGATGTCGACGTCGCGTGCGTCGTGGTCAGGTCGTCGGCGATGGGCGGACCCGGCAGTGAGCTGGCCAGGGAGCTGCTGGCCAGGAAGATCCACGTGCTGCAGGAACAGCCGATCCACCACGACGACCTCGTGGCGAGCCTGAAAACCGCGCGGCAGCACGGCGTTCGGTTCCGGATGGGCGATCTGTACGCGCAGCTGCCCGCCGTGCGAGCGTGGGCGGGTGCGGCGCGGCAGGTCGGGCAGAAGCCGGTGTACCTGGAGGCCTCCTGCGCCGTGCAGGTGTCGTTCCCGTTGCTGCACGTCCTCGGGGAGGCACTCGGCACCATCAGGCCGTGGCGGTTCGCGAAGGTCGCGACCAGCGGGCCGTTCACCGTCGTGACGGGCGAGATCGGTGGGGTGCCGATCGTGCTGCGCGTGCAGAACGAGATCGCGCCGGACGATCCCGACAACCACATGCACCTGCTGACGAGGGCCACGATCGGGTTCGACGGCGGCGGGCTGGCGCTGCACGACGCGCATGGACCGGTCTCGTGGACACCACGCCTGCACATCCCGCCAGAGGCGCGTACGTCGTTCGACTTCAGCGCCGCACACCTGGGCCACGGCACGGCGGTCCTCAGCGAGTCCAGCGTGAACTACCGGGACTTCCTGGAAACCGTGCTGCCAAAGGCGATCGGCCGTGATCTCCAGGCGCTGCGGACGGAACGGCCCGAGCAATACCACCTCGCAATGTGCCAGATGTGGCGTGACCTCACCGGCGAGCTGGGCTACGCGTCGATGCTGACGGACGCGGCGCATCGCCCGGTCCCGGCTCCGGGGAGACCGGGCGATGCGTAGTCCGTCACCGTCGAGCGGCGAACAGGTACTGCGACATCGGGGCAAGCGGGTGGTCGTCGCCCGGCGTCACGTGCACCCGCGTGAAACCGGCCGACGCCAACGCCTCCAGCCACTGCGAGCGGGACAGGAACGTCGTGCCGGAACGCAGCCGGGCGTCATCGGCAGCGGTCATCATGAACGCCTGCGACACCAGGATCTCCAGGTACTCGCGGGTCGGCTCGATCACCAGCAGCCAGCCGCCCGGCACCAGCAGCTCACGGATCCGGCGCAGCGTCGCGTCGGTGTCGCGGGCGTTGTTCAGCGCACCGGCCACGATCACGACGTCCGCGCTGCCGGGCGCGCGTCCCTGCTCGCGGTTGCCCTTGTCCGCGTCGTAGACGTCGTAGCGGACGAAACCGTGGCGCGCGAAGCGTTCCCGCGCGGTGGTCAGGAAGAACGACGACACGTCGGTGAACAGGTAGTCGGCGTCGCGTCCGGCGAGCGCCTCGAACACGACCTCGCTCGTCGCACCGGTGCCCGCGCCGATCTCCATGACCCGCAACGGTTCACCCAGCTCGCGCACCGCGGCGGCGACGGCGGCGTTGAGGTGCCGGGCGACGGCGGTGTGCCGGTACAGCGCGTCCGCGATGTCCGTGCGGCCCTCGGGGAACAGCAGCAGCGCGGCCTGTTCGGTGCCGGCCATCAGGCCGGGCAGGTGGTCGGCGTTGAGGCGGAAGTAGTCCACCACGGCGGCGTCTCCGAGCCCGTTCACCCAGAGCCGCCGGGCCCGCGCCCACTTCTCGTCCACTGTGGACGCGGAGACGAGGTCCGCGCCAAGCACGCGGGACTCGTCGCGGGCGAGCACGCCACGTTCGGTGAGGGCGGTGAGCCAGCGCTCCACGACGGCGTGGTGGCGTTCGGCGACACCGGCCGCCGTCAGCACCTCGGCGACCTCGTGGCCGACGGAGGGCGAGGTCAGGACGTCGTGCTGCTGCAGGGCGAACAGCATCGACGAGAGCACCGCGTCGTCCAGTCGTGCGACGAACTCGGCGGTGTGCTCGCGGGTCAGCCCGGCCGGCTGCACGGACTCGATGGCGGCGATCACGGCGTCATGCGGATCGTGCGCCTCGGCGGGCACGACCACGCCGTCGGCGCCGAGGTCCAGCCGGACAACCGGGACTTCGCCGAACTCGGCGGGACCGCCGATGTGCAGCACCGTGCGCAACGCCGACAGGTCGGTGAGGTCCGCGGCGGGCTCGGCGGCCAGGGCGGCGACCCTTGCCGACTCCAGCACGGCGTGGGTGGCCACGCTGCGCTCCAGCGCGGCCAGCGTGCGGGCCGGGTGCGCGGCCGGGTCGTCGAACACCACCCTCGCCCCGTTGAGCGCCGCCGCCGCGGCGGCGTCCCCGCCCGGTCCGTTCTCCGGAATTCCGACCAGCACCACCTCGGCGCCGCTGAGCAATTCACACCACGTCGTCACGGCAGGGTCTGCGGAATCAATCTTCACGGCGCGAAAATAACCATTCGAGTGGGACTTGTGCAATGACTTCTAGCAGTTCAGATGGTTTTCAGGAACTCAGGTGCAGCCACGTGCTGTGCCGGATCGAGAATGTCCAGAAAACAGTGGGCGAACTCGCCGAACTCGGTTTTTCGGTCGCGTGGGGAAGCGCTCCGGACACGGCGCACAACGCGCTCGTGTGGTTCGAAGAAGGCCCATTTCTGGAGTTCTTCACGTTCCCGTCCGCGTTGCGCCTGCTGCGCTGGCCGGTGGCCGCCCGGTTCGGCAGGGGCATGGGGGACCGGTTCGCGAGGTGGGCCCGCGCCGACGGCGGTTGGCGGGACGTCGCCCTGGAGACCGACGACCTCGACCTGACCGCCACCCGCGACCGGCTGGTGGGCAGCGGCCTGGGCGTCTCGCGGATCTTTCGCAACGGCCGCACCCGTCCCGACGGGCAGCGCGTCGACTACCAGTTCATGTCGCCACGACCGGCCGTGCTGCCGTTCGTCGTCTCCTCCTACGACCCACCCCAGCGGCCGGCGAAGATCACCCACCCCAACGGCGCCACCGCAGTGTGGGCCGTGCACTACGGAATCCGGCCCGAGCACCGCGCCGACTACGACCGGCTCATCGGCGAGGACCCGTGGCTGCGCCCGCGGGCGGCCACCACCACGGGTGTGCTGGAGGTAGAGCTCGCCGGTCTGACCACGCCCCTCTCGCTCACCAGCGGCCTGCACCTCGTCCCCGCCCCTCCGAAGGAGCCCCAGCTGTGACCAGCCAGGAGACAACAGACCTCGTCGCCACACTCGCCAAGGCCGGCGTGACGCTCTGGGCCGAGGACGACAAGCTGCGCTACCGCGCGCCGAAGGGCGTACTCACCGGTGACCTGCTGGAGCAGCTCAAGGCGGGCAAACAGGCCGTGCTCGACCTGCTGCGCGCCGAGCACGTCGAGCTGACCACCGACGACGAGGGCCGGTTCGAGCCGTTCCCGCTGACCGACGTGCAGGCCGCGTACCTGTTGGGCCGCAACGACGCCTTCGGGTTCGGTGGCGTCGCGTGTCACGTCTACGTCGAGGTCAGCTACCCCTCGCTGGACGCGGAACGGCTGAACGCGGCCTGGAACAAGCTGATCGCGCGCCACGACATGCTGCGTGCGGTGATCTCCGCCGACGGCTACCAGCGCGTGCTGCCCGAGGTCCCGCGCTACGACGTCGTGGTCACCGACCTGTCCGGCGCGGACCAGGACGTCGTCGGCAAGGCGCTGCAGGACGTGCGGACCGAGCTCGGCCACCACGTCTACGACCCGGCGCGGTGGCCGTTGTTCGACCTGCGCGCAACCCGCACCGACGACCACGCGGTGCTGCACGTCTCGCTCGACTTCCTCATCGCCGACTGGGCGAGCATCGCGCTCGTGCTTGGCGATCTGGAAGCCCTGCACGCCAACCCGGAACTCGAATTGCCCGAGCTGGGCATGAGGTTCCGCGACTACCTGCTCACCGAACTGCGCCTGCGGGAAACCAGCCGCTACCAACGGGATCGCGCCTACTGGACCGAACGCCTCGACGCCCTGCCGCCGGCACCGGACCTGCCGCTGGACCGCCGCGAGCAGCCGCCCGCGTTCTCCCGCAAGCAACTCCGGCTCGACGGGGTTGAGTGGGCCGCGCTCACCGCACGCACCCAGGCTCGCGGTCTCACGCCGTCGTCCGCCGTGCTCGCCGCCTACGCCGCGGTGATCGCGCGCTGGGCTGCCTCGCCCCGGTTCAGCCTCAACCTCACGGTGCTCAACCGCCTCGACCTGCACCCGCAGGTGCACGAGGTGGTCGGCGACTTCACCTCGGTCAACCTGCTGGAGGTCGACTGGACCGGTGGATCGTTCACCGACCGCGCGCGCGGCGTGGCCGACCGGCTGTTCGCCGACCTCGACCACCGGCTGCACTCCGGCGTCGAGGTGATCCGCGAGCTGGCGCGCCGCCGCGGGCGCGAGGAAGCGTTGATGCCCATCGTCTTCACCAGTGCGATCGGCATCGGCGACGGCCAGCCGGCCGCCGCCCGGTTCGACGGCTTCGGCATCACGCAGACGCCGCAGGTGTTCATCGACTGCCAGGTCATGGACGACGCCGATGGCCTGCGGATCAACTGGGACGTCCGCGACGGTGTGTTCCCGGACGGGCTGGTGGACGACATGTTCGCCGCGTTCGAGGAACTGATGCGCGGCCTCGCCAACGGGGACGCGCTGTGGGACGAGGAACGGCCGGTCGCACTGCCGTCCTGGCAGGTCCAAGAACGTGCCCACGCCAATGCGACCGCCGCCGAACTGCCGGACTTCCGACTGCACCAACCGGTGTTCGAGCAGGTGCGGCGCACTCCGGACCGGCCGGCCGTCGTGGACCGCCGTGGTACCACGACCTACGGCGAACTGGCCGGTCGTGCCGGTGCGGTCGCAGCGGCGTTGCCCGGTCTGAAGCCCGGTGAGCTGGTCGCGATCGTGATGGACAAGGGCGTCGAGCAGGTCGCGGGTGCGCTGGGCGTGCTGCTCGCGGGTGGCGTGTACGTGCCGATCGACACGCTGCAGCCGCCGTTGCGCCGGGCCGCGATCCTGCGCGACGCGGGGATCGAGCGCGTCCTGACCCAGTCGTGGGCCGGCGAGGGCATCGCGGTCGACGAGCTGGAGCCGGTGCACGACTTCGAGGTCGCCGCCGGTGACCCGGACCGGCCCGCGTACGTGATCCACACCTCTGGTTCGACCGGCAAGCCCAAGGGCGTCGTGATCAGCCACCGCGCCGCGGCGAACACGATCGTCGATGTGACGCAACGGTTCGGCGTGACCGGTCACGACCGCGTGCTCGGCGTCGCGAACCTCGGCTTCGACCTGTCGGTCTACGACGTCTTCGGCCCGCTCGCCCTCGGCGGCACGCTGGTCCTGGCCGACCCGGACCGCCGCGCCGACCCGTCGCACTGGGCCGACCTGGTCGCGGAGCACGGAGTCACGCTGTGGAACTCCGTGCCCGCGTTGATGCAGATGCTCGTCGCGTACCTGGACGGTGAAGGCAGGGACCTGCCTACCCTGCGGCTCGGCCTGCTGTCGGGCGACTGGATCCCGACGACGCTCCCCGCCGAAGCCGCGGCCCGGCTGCCCCGGTTGGAACTGATCGGCCTCGGCGGCGCCACCGAGGCGTCGATCTGGTCGAACTTCCACCGCATCGACGGCGTTCCCGAAGGCTGGCACAGCATTCCCTACGGCAAGCCACTCGCGAACCAGGGCTTCCGCGTGCTGGATCCGTCCCTTCAGGACTGTCCGGTGTGGACGACCGGCGACCTGTACATCACCGGAGCCGGCCTTGCAGACGGCTATCTGGACGACGAGGAAACGACCGCCGACCGGTTCCTCGCGCATCCCGCCGACGGGCAGCGGCTGTACCGGACCGGTGACCTCGCGCGCTACCGGCCCGGTGGCGACGTCGAGTTCCTCGGCCGGGCGGACACCCAGGTCAAGGTGCGCGGGCACCGGGTGGAGCTGGGGGAGATCGAGGCGGCGCTGCTGGAGCACCCCGCCGTCGCGGCCGCCGGGGTGGTGCTGGACGACGGCGCGTTGTTCGGCGTCGTCGAGTCCGCGCGGGTGGAACCGGTGCCGTTGAACGAGAAGTTCGCGCAGCTGGTCGCGAAAGCGGCCCGTCCGGTCGTGGCGCTGGCCCACCGCGTCGCGGTGAGCACCGACCGGCCGTTGCGCGTGCTGGAGCAGATCCCGGTCGACGGTCTCGCCGACGTGCTGGCCGGGTTCGACGCCGACCTGACCGCGCTGGACGCCACCATCGACTACCGGGCACAGGGTTTCGCACCGAACTCGGTGGACTTGGTGATCGCCCCGGTTCCGCACGACGTGTTCACCGAACTGCTCGTCCCCGGTGGCTGGCTGGTGCTGACGGAGGGCGATCTGCCCGGCGCGGAGCTGCCGGGTGCCCGGCGGGTCAAGACCGACCGTGCGGCGATCACGCCCGACGAGTTGGTCGCCTTCCTGCGCGAACGCCTGCCCGAGCACATGATCCCGGCGCAGCTGCAGATCGTGGACGCCCTGCCGCTCACGTCGAACGGCAAGGTCGACCGGCGCACGCTCGCGGGCTGGAAGCCGGTCGCGGGTGCCGACGACGAGAGCGACGCGCCCGCGGACGCTCTGGAGGAAGCGCTGAGCGTGGTGTGGGCGGAGGCCTTGCGGCTGCCGTCGATCGGGCGCCGGGACGACTTCTTCGTCAAGGGCGCGGACTCGCTGATCATGGCCCGCACGGCGGGCAAGCTGCGCGAGCGACTGCCGGAGGCCACGCCGGTGCCGTTCGACACGCTGCTGCGCCAGATGCTCAACGAGCCGAACATCGCCGCACTGGCCGCGTTCCTGCGCGCCAAGGCACAACCGGAAGCCGTGGTGACCAACGGCAGCAACGCCGCGCTCGTGCCGTTCAGCACCGGCGACGGCCCGGTCCGGGTGCTGTTCCACGCCGGTCTCGGCACTATGGAGTGCTTCCGCGCGCTCGCCGCAGAGATGGTCGAGCAGGACCTCGGCCCGGTGCTCGGCATCGCCATCGCCGACACCGAGATCTACCGCGCCATCGACCCGGTGGACGTGGTGAGCAGGCTCGCCGACGACTACACCGACCGGCTGATCTCGGCCGGCTACCCGAGGTTCCAGCTGGTCGGCTACTGCCTGGGCGGCATGTTCGCCACCGAGGTCGCGCGCAGGCTCGGCGAACGCGGCGTCGTCGTGGACGACCTCGTGCTCGTGAGCAGCCACCTGGTGTCGTTCGACATCGAGGACGACCTGATGTTCGAGACGCTATTCGTGCCGAACCTCGGTGTCGCCACGGATCAGCTCGGGTTCGGCGCGATCGATCCGCAGACGGTGGCGCAGGCGTTCCCCGCTCTGGTGCGGGACAACGGCGGTCGGGTACCCGAGGGTGCTCTGGCCCAGCTGCCCGGTGAGTCCGGCGAGTTCTACGCCAAGCTCGGCGAGCTGTCGCAGGAGGACCGGTTCGCGCTGTACGCGGAGTCCGCCTCGCGGGCGAAGGGCCAGGAGGTCGTGGCGGAACTGGCGCTCGGCATGTTCCGGGTGTTCAAGCACAGCTTCCAGGCCGCGCGGTTCGTGCCGCCCGCCTACTTCGGCGACATGCGGTTCCTCGTGCCGACCGGCCCGTCCACGTTCGCCCCCGGACTCACCGAGCAGATGCTCCAGTTCTGGCGCGACGTCTGCATGGGCGAGTTCACCGTGTCCGAAGTGGACGGAAACCACTTCTCCTGCATGGAACCACCGATCGTCCGTCAGGTTGCGGACGGCGTTGCAGCGCCGCTGCGGGAAGGACTGTGATGTCAGATATTTCTGGGACGTCCGCCGACAACAACGCCGGGATGAAGCCGGTGATGGACCTCGTCGCGTTGTCGCCGGGGGTGAAGTCAAGGCTCGGGCGCGGACTCGCGCTGGGGGCGCTGGGCGGTGTCGCCGCGGTCGTCGGGTACGTGTGCGTCGCGATGGCGGTGGGTGAGCTGTTCGCGGCGGACCGGTCGTTCACCGCGTTCGGCTGGTGGGCCGGCGGCGCGTTCGCGTTGCTGGTGCTGTCCTTCGGCGCCAAGTGGCTCGCCGAGCAGGTCGCGCACCACGCCTCGTTCGACCTGGAAGTGGTGCTGCGGCGGACTTTGGCCGACGCGCTCGCCAGGATGCCGTTGGGGGTCGTGCAGCGCACGGGGTCCGGCCGGATCAAGAAGATCGTGCAGGACGACGTGGCGGCGTTGCACAACGTGGTCGCCGACGCCGTGCCGTTCTTCGGAGGCGTTGCCGCGCAACCGCTTGCGGCGCTGATCGCACTGGGCATCGTGCAGTGGAAGCTGCTGCTGGTGGTGCTCCTGGTGGTGCCGCTCGCGATGGTGTCGTTCTCGCTGATGGCCCGCGACCACACGGCACAACGCGCGAAGTACAACCAGGCCGCGGAGGACGTGAACAACGCGGTGGTCGAGTTCGTGCAGGGCATGCCGGTGGTGCGGACGTTCGACGATGGCCGCACCTCGTTTCGCCGCTTCGGGTCGGCGGTGCAAGAGTTCACCGACGCCGTGGGCGCGTGGACGGCGACTTCACGCAGCGCCTCGGCCTTCAACCGGCTGGTGATCGTGCCGCTGCCGACGCTGCTGGTGGTCGCCGCGTGCGGTGTGCCGATGCTCGCCGCCGGGTGGATCGAACCCGCTGATCTGGTGCTGGGCCTGCTGATCGGCGCGATGCCGATCGAGGCGATCTCACCGCTGATGCACCTGACGAACTACGTCAACGACTCCAAGGCCGGCGCCGTCCGGATCGGCGAACTGCTGGCCGTACCGCCGTTGCCCGAGCCGTCCGAGCCCCGGACGCCGGTCGGCGCGGAGGTGGCGTTGCGCGGCGTGACCTTCGGCTACTCGCCGGACCGCCCGGTGCTGCAAGACGTCACGATCGACGTCCCGGCCGGAACCGTGTGCGCGCTGGTCGGGCCGTCGGGTTCGGGCAAGTCCACGGTGGCGCGGCTGATCCCGCGGTTCTACGACGTGGACGCTGGATCGGTGCTCGTCGGTGGTGTCGACGTGCGGGAGATGTCCAGCGACGTCCTGCTGCGGCACGTGACATTGGTGTTCCAGGACCCGTTCCTGGTCGACGGCACGGTGGCGGAGAACATCAGGCTCGCCAAGCCCTCCGCGACCGACGAGGAAGTCGTCGAGGCTGCCCGAGCGGCCGCGGCGCACGACTTCATCGTCGGCGAGCTGGCCGACGGCTACGACAGCCAGGTCGGCGAACGCGGCGGGAAGCTGTCCGGCGGGCAACGCCAGCGCATCACGATCGCGCGCGCGATGCTGTCCGACGCGCCCGTGGTGGTGCTCGACGAGGCCACCGCGTTCGCCGACCCGGAGAGCGAGGCCGCGATCCAGGAAGCCGTCGCCCGGCTCACCGTCAGCAGGACCGTCATCGTCATCGCCCACAAGCTCACCACCGTCACCGGCGTCGACCAGATCGTCGTGCTGGACGACGGCCGCGTCGCCGAACGCGGCACGCACGCGGAGCTGGTGAAGGCCGGCGGCCGGTACTCGGCGCTGTGGGCACGGCACGAACAGGCCGCGAGCTGGGGGCTCGTGGGTACCAGTGTGAAGGACGTGATCGCATGAAGCGCATCCGCAGGTTGATGTTCCTGGCCGCAGGGCCGTACGCGCCGCAGTTCCGCACCACACTGCGGATCTCGGTGATCGCGTCGGTCGTGCAGGCCCTCGCGTACGCGGCGTTCATCCCGCTGCTCGCCGCCCTCGCCGCCGACCCGGTCGGCACCGGCGCCGCCTGGCTGTGGCTGGGCGTCCTGGTCGCACTGGTCGTGGCCGAGGCGTTGCTGCGCCTGCGGGAGAGCGCGTTCACGTTCGACTACTGGCATCTCGTCACCGGCGACACCAGGACCAGGCTGGGGGAGCGGCTGCGGTCGATGCCCCAGCAGGAACTCGCCCGCCGGGCCGCGGGCGATCTCACGACGGTGGTCGGCGCCAACGTCACCAGCGCCGCCACCGGCATCTCGGCGTTCTCCACGCTGTTCGTGCAGCTGGTCACGGTGCCGGCACTGCTCGGAGTCGTGGTGCTGGCCGTCGACTGGCGCCTGGGCCTCGTGCTCGTCGCCGCGGTGGTCGTGTCCGTCCCGTTGCTGCGCAGGCTGCGCACCCTCTCCAACCAGGGCTTCCGCCGCGTCGACACGGCCAACGCCGGCGCTGCCAGCCGAATCGTCGAGTACGTGCAGGGTCTGCCGGTCTTCAAGGCGACCGGCCAGGCGGGCGCGAACTCCCCGCGCCTGACCGAGGTCTTCGCCCACCAGCACGCCGCCAACGCCACCTCGAACCGTTCCGCCTCGGTCCCGGTGGCCGCGCTGCAGTTCCTGGTGCAAGCAGCCGTCATCGCACTCGTCGTGCTCGGCGCGTCGCTGGTGTTCAACGCCTCTCTGACGTTGCCCTTGCTGCTCGCCGTGGTCGTCACCGCCGCGAGGTTCGCCGAGCCGCTGGCGGCCGCGGTGACGATGACGAAGCTGTTCGAGCTGTCCGAGGCGGCCCTGACCAGGGTCAGCGAGGCCCTCGACTCGCGTGCGTTGCCAGTCCGGCCGGGCGGCAGGACGCCGTCGTCGTTCGACATCACCTTCTCCGACGTCTCGTTCACCTACGACGGCCGCACCGAGCCGGTGCTGCACAACGTGTCGTTCGAGGTGCCCGAACGCAGCCTGACCGCCCTCGTAGGCCCCTCCGGCTCGGGCAAGACCACCCTCACCCGCCTGATGACCCGCTTCGCCGACCCGCAACAGGGCGAGGTACGCATCGGCGGCGTCGACGTGGCCTCACTGGAACCAGAGGAGCTGATGCGGCACTTCGCCGTCGTCTTCCAGGACGTCTACCTCTTCGACGACACGATCCTCGCGAACATCGCAATGGGCAGGCCGGATGCGACCCGCGACGAAATCATCGCCGCCGCCCGCGCAGCCAACGTCCACACCTTCGCCGAACGCCTCCCCGACGGCTACGAAACGCGCGTGGGCGAGATCGGCTCGGCCCTGTCCGGAGGCGAACGCCAGCGCATCTCCATCGCCCGCGCGATCCTCAAGGACGCCCCGATCGTGCTTCTGGACGAACCGACCGCCGCACTGGACACCGAGTCCGAAGTGGTCGTCCAGCAAGCCATCGACAACCTGGTCACCGGCAAGACCGTTGTGGTCATCGCGCACCGCCTGTCCACCGTGGTCGGCGCCGACCAGATCCTCGTGTTCGAGGACGGCCAGGTGGCGCAACGCGGCACTCACGTCGAGCTGATTGAGCAGGAAGGCCGGTATGGGAGCATGTGGCGCGCTCAGTCGCGCGCCAAGCAGTGGAGGCTGGTCCCGAGCTGACCTAAAACGTTCCTCGGAGGCGGGCGGTTCAGGCTAGCGCCGCGCCGCTGCGTCATCGGAACCTGGTCCCCACAACGCCCACACCGGCCCGGCCGGCCCGTCGGGGTGCGCCTGGTCGCGTGGGTAGTGGCGATCACCAGCGGCGGACGTGTGGTGCCGACCGCGCGCCGGAGGGCCTGCCGCAGCGCCCGTTCTCGTTTCGCCGAGTGAACCGAGAACAGCAGGATTCCGAAGGAATCGGTCGGAAACGCGCTGTAGTCGGCGATCTTGTGCGTGACCTTCGACAGTGCCTCGGTGCCCGTGTCGTATTCGAGGACGAACCGCACCCACCTGCCATGTTCGGCCCAGCAGCCGTATCCGTCCGGATGCAGCTTCACCGTGCTGTTCCAGAAGAACTCCGGTGCACCGCTGTTCCGACCACCACTGATGCGCGGGTCGCGTCGGTGGTTTCCCGGCGCGCTGTGCGGCAATGGCACGTGCGCCAAGGTAACCAAGCGCGAACGGCGTCTGACTGGTGCCGCCGTCGCGTTAGGACTCGCGAAAACTGAACAGCACATCGAGCCTTCGCAGCTGCGCCAGCCGATCCTGCGCGCGACGTACGGACGCGAACTCCGCCGCCACGATCTGCTGGGTAGTCGGCACCTTGTGCTCTCCCAGCAGACCCAAGATGCGACGGTCCCGATCAGTAGGCCGGAATCGCACCGACGCATCCGGCTCGCCGGAACGAGCCCCGCCCTTACGTTTCCCCGCATGGGAATGCTTCACCTGAGTATTCAGTCGGCCATCTTTCCGACTACTCACACGCCGCACGGACCGGCTTCACCTGATGTCGAGCCGGCAGCCCTACGCCTGCAAAACGTGGCATGGCGCACAAAAAAGCCTGGTGGTTGGACCATTCGAGTGAGATCGTCCGCTTAAGGCGAGGTTGACGTTCGACTCGCCCACGGTGGGAAGACGGCTGGATACCCTTGGCCACCGAAGATCAGGCATAACGAGATTTGGGGGAAATGCGTGTCTGGGGCGCTGGAGTTCGATGCCAGCCTATTCGGGCCACTCTGGTACGGCGCAGGACTCGCAGCCTCCGTGGCCGATATCGGCGTCGCAAAAACATCCGCAACACCGACGAGCACTTCGGGTTCAGCGGTGAGATCGACCCGGACACCGGCCATGCCGTCGCACCGCCGGTGATTGGCGACGCGGACGCAGATTCCGATGGGACGCCTAACGAGGACGACATGTCGTAGGCGCTCGTACCGAGCTTGCAGGAACTCGAGGTTGTCGTGTCAGAACTTCCCGACATCGAGGCGATGTTGGCGGAGCTGGACAAGAAGATGAACACCGTGCAGGCGCTGCGGGATGAAGCCGTAGCAAGCACCTACACGGGCTCGTCGGCAGACCAGGCCGTGGTCGCACGGGTCAACGGAATTGGGGCGATTCAGGATCTGTCGATACCTGACGCAGAACTTCGCTCCCATCACCCATCGGCTTTGGGAGGAAAGATCCTGGAGGCGATCAATTCTGCACGCGCGCAGGCGGTCGATGACTCCAACGCGAAGATGATTGATGCCCTTCCGGGCTTTGGGAGCTGAGAGACCGTGCCAAAGTACGCATCAGATTACCCAGGCCCAGACCGCCAGGGCGTGTGCAAGGTTGACCTATCAGGTTTAGGTAGTTTCGGGCGGGAAGGTGGGTGGCAGGTTGGCCAGGTGGGTAACAGGTTGTCCAGGTGGTGGACCGTTTCGATACCGGCGGCTGTGCCGTTCGGTCGGCGCCAGCGCCATATCCGGTTCGCAGGTTTCCGTCCAGAACAAGGACCTTCCAGGCTGCGGGCCCTGGCACGTCCGTACCCGCCCACGATTTCCATTGAAATTGCGGAGGTTGTCCACAGGCATCGGCGTGTCGGGATGCGACACGCCGACGGTCCGCAAGTTCCATTGAAATCGAAGGTTCGATTTCAATGGAACTTGCGGATTCTCTCCGCCGAGGCGGACTCGATGAACGTCTTCGCACCGGCGGTCACCGCCAGCACCGCCAGCACCGGAAATCGAAGGTTCGATTTCAATGGAACTTGCGGCTTCTCTCCGCCGAGGCGGACTCGATGAACGTCTTCGCACCGGGAGTCACACGACCCCGCAAGGACTCGACTGTGAGGGTGGGCCGGTCAAGCACAACCCGAACCAGGGAAGCCAAGAACACAAGAGCGCGGCTCCTGGACAGACCGTCACGGCTTGAACAACCCGATGATCTCCCACCTGAACCCGCCCCCTGGTCTCGCGTCCCACCTGGACAAAAACCCGCCGCAACCCTCAGATCAACCTTGCACACGCCCTGCCCAGACCGCGATCGCCGAGTACCGGCGAGCTGGCCAGGACCTTAAGCAGGAGATCGTTGACCTCAAGGTTCCGGAAACGATCCCATCGTCGTCTGTGGACACCGAAGGCTGGGACGTTCGGAAGAGGAGCTGACATCATGCGGATTAGGCAGACGTATTCACTCAGCATCGTATTGATCGCGGCTCCCTTGCTTGCCGCATGTTCTGGCCAGGCGGCAGCCCCCGACCCATTTACTGACATACCTGACGCCTGCACTGTAGTTAGCCCGCAGTCTATTCAGGACGTCGTTGGTGAAGCCCGCGGCGAGAAAAACATTACCCCGATACCGGGAACTACAGACACGTGTCAATGGAGCTATCAAGCCGCAGCTAAGCCGGAACCGTCAGCGCAAGGCGTGGTCCCGTACCGGCAGGGCCTTGCTGTTCAACTGTACCTGCACAAATCTCCCGAGGGAATGGAAGGAGGTAGCGGCGTTTCGATCGCGCAACGCTCGTTCGTCATGATGCGTAATAACCAGGGGATGGCGGACAAGGGGACTCTTGAAGGGATCGGCGATGAAGCTTACGGCGAGTTCGCTGATGGCTACGGGAAACTCAAATTTCGGACGGGAAATGTCACGGTCGAGGTCCGCTACGAGGCGGCGGGAGTTACACCGAACGACACGACGGCTGGACTGGGGCCGGACGCTAACCGGGCAGCGCTGATGAAGGCCGCGAACGACGTCGCGAAGAGCCTTCGGAAGTAGCCAGTTCTTCTAGCCGACGACCTCGATAGCGCCGTCGAGCTCCGCGTAGGCGCACCATGCACATTTGGGCAGCGAACTGTCCCGCGCTTGCGCATCAACTGCGATTCCGAGCAGTCCGCACGGTCGAGCGGTTGGAGTCGGCGATCGGGCAGCTGCAGAAGGCCAGGGCGCGGCTGACGGTCGACTTCAAGTTCCGCGAGGTGGCGGCGGTATGGCTGGGCAAGGTCGCGAAGCGTCGGGCGGATACGACCCACGGCAGCTATGAGCAAACGCTGAAGAGCGTGTATGGCTGGGCAAGGTCGCGAAGCGTCGGGCGGATACGACCCACGGCAGCTATGAGCAAACGCTGAAGAGCGTCGTGCTTGACCGGATTGGTGAGCTGCACCTGCGGGAGATCAGGGCTCTGGTCCTCGAAGAACGGTTCCAGAAGCTTGAAGAGGAAGGGTAATCCGCGGTCTATCGCCGAATGGTCCGCACGACCATCAGGGGCACCCTCCAGGTGTGGGATGGGGCGGTTCCGGGGCATTTCCGGGGCCGTTCACGGGGTGGGGGGTCGTCGTGGTGTTGGGCCTGCCTCGGCCATGACGGATTTCGGTGTTTGTTCGATGGCGGTCATCATGGTGACGGTGCCGAGCCCGGCGTAGTTGGGTCCGCCGAGGCGGGCGATAGGCGCCAGCTCCGCGGTGTCGATCTTGCCGTTGCGGAGGAGACCCTCGCGCACGTGGAAGGCGACGACCTCACCGACGATGAATTCCGCTCCGGTGCGGCCGTATGCGGTCACAGAGTGGAGCCTGCATTCGAGCGCGATGGCGGCGCACGACAATCTGGGCACTGTGACCAGTTCGGAGTCGGTGGTCTCGAGTCCGAGCACCTTGGTTTCGCTTGTGGCGGGCGGGTGTTCGACCGCGCTCAGGTGGACGGCCTCGATCATCGATTCGTCGGGGATGTGCACGACGTACTCGCCCCGATCGTGGATGTTGCGCCCGGTGTCTTTGCGTTGGCCGGATTTCCGCCCGACGTTGATCCCGAGCATCGGTGGGGAGTTGGAGACGAAGGTGAAGCAGCTGAACGGGGCCAGGTTCACCACGTTGTCGGCCGACAACGTGGTCACCCATGCGATCGGGCGCGGCACGACGACGCCGGTGAGCAGGCGGTAGGTCTGCTCGGGAGTCAGCGAGCCGGGAAGGACGGTGGTCATTGGTGCGGCTCCCTGCCACTGTTGTTTCCGTCGGCTGTCTCGCGGTACTCGGCCAGCAGTTCGGCGGAGGCCGGGTACAGGCCATGCAACGACGCACCCGCCTCGGCCAGCAGTTCGGCGGAGGCCGGGGATCTCGCCGATGAACCGCTCGAGCCCCTCCTGGTCTGCGGCGTCGGCGGCTACGGTCTCGACGTACTCCCTCGGCACCACGATGACTCCGTCGTCGTCGCCGACGAGGACGTCGCCGGGGTAGACGGCGACGTCGCCACATCCGATCGGCACGTCCTGTTCGAGCACGCGCAGGTATGCCCTGCTGACGTTGGCCGTGGCCCCGGCCGAGTAGCACGGCAGCCCGGTCTCCGCGAGGCCCGCAACATCGCGCAAACCGGCGTCGGTGACGAGGCCGCAGGCGCCTCGCACCCGTAGTCGCTCGGCAAGGATGTCCCCGCCGGTGGCGGTGCGTGCTTGCCCGCGCCCGTCCACGACGAGAACGGCTCCAGCTGGGGTTGACTCGATCGCGTCGAACAGCGACAACCCTGCGGTGGGGCGGGTGCCGGGCAGCAGGCCGTCGAGGTCCTCCCGTGCGGGGATCGTCCGCAGTGTCCACGCGGCCCCGACCATGCGCTGTCCGGGACGCAGCGGGTGCACCCCCGCGAGGAATTGATCGCGCAGGCCCCGTTTCAGCAGCTGGCTGGCCACTGTCGCCGTGCTCACGGTGGCGAACAAACCCGCGAGTTCGGCAGGTACCGGTGCCCAGTTCGTCGTGCTTGTCATCGGGCGCGCTCCAGCAGGCCCCAGGATTCGGCTGCCGCCCGGACTTTTCGCTTGCCCGCCTCCGACAGCGGTACGAGCGGGGCACGCAGCGTCGGCCCGATCGCCCCGGCCTCGGACATCAGCCACTTGACCGCCGTCGGATTGGTCTCGGTAAGCACCACGTCATTGAGGTCGAGCAGCCGGAAGTGCAGTTCACGTGCCTGGTCCCAGTCACCTTCGGCGACGGCGTCGTAGAGCCGGGCGATCTCCTGGGGCACGAGGTTCGCGGTGACGCTGATGAAGCCGGCTCCGCCGATAGCCAGCAGCGGGAAGCACAGCGCCTCGAGGCCGGAGAACAGCAGGAACTCCGGTCCGGTCTCGCGGAGCACGAAGTTCGCGTGGGCGAAGTCTGGGCTCGCCTCTTTCATGCCGACGATGTTCGGTACGTCGCGCCACAGCCGTCCCACCGTCTCCGGCGCGATCTCCACGCCGGTGCGGGACGGGATGTTGTAGATCAGGATCGGGATGTCGACGGCGGCCGCGAGGTCGCTGTACCACGCGTAGAGACCGTCCTGGGTGGGCCGGGCGTAGTACGGCACGATGACGAGTGCGGCGTCGGCGCCTGCTTCGGCGGCTCGCCTGGTGATCGTGATGGTGTCCGGGAGTTGGTGGGTCCCGGTGCCGGGTACGAACGGCAGCCTGCCGTCCAGGGACTCGGAAGCCGCGTCGATCATCCGGAGGCGTTCGTCGAGGGTCAGCGCGCCGGGCTCGCCGGTGGTGCCGGTGACGGAGACGCCGTGGCTCCCGGCGTCGACGTGGTGCTCAATCAGGCGGCCGAGCGTGGGCAGATCCAGTGCGCCGTCCGTGTCGAACGGTGTCACCAACGGGGCGATCGATCCGCGCAGGCGGGTCGTCACATCAGCCATGAGGTGTTCCTCTCCGAAGGGGCGGGGTCTATACGATCGCGGCATGGACGTGGACGTCGCGGTGCTGCGGTCTTTCGTCGTACTGGCGGAGGAATTGCACTTCGCGCGTGCGGCCGTGCGCCTGCACATCGAGCAGCCCGCGCTCAGTCAGCGGATCAAGCGCCTCGAGCGGCGGATTGGCGTCCAGTTGTTCGTCCGCGACAGCCGCAATGTGTGTCTGACCCCGGCGGGGCAGGAGTTCGCCGTTGAGGTCGGCGATGTGCTGCACCGGCTGGACGCGGCAATCGGGCGCGCGGTTCGCACCGCCGACGGCACGCGTGGCACGATGCGGATTGCCTACACCCTCAGCGTCGGTTACGAAGCGCTGCCGGTGCTGCTCGGGCAGGCCGAACGGACGTTGCCCGACGTCACCATCGAGGCCGTTGAGCTGTGGGAGGCGGACGTGCTGGCCGGCGTTGTGCGCCGGGACTGGGACGGCGGATTCGTCCGTTACCACCCGGATCATCCGGAAGTTACGTCGCTGCTGATGCGACACGAGTCGCTGATCGTCGCCATGCCGGACACCCACCCACTGTCCGGGCGGAACGAGGTGCGGCTGGCCGAATTGCGCGACGAGCACTTCGTCACCACGCCCACCGAACTCGCACCTGGGTACCAGGCGCTGCTCGACGAAGTCTTCGACGCCGCCGGATTCGTCCCGCATACGGTGCGAAACACCGTACCCGGAAACCGGATCATGGCTCTGCAGCGCCGGAAGAACGCCGTGGCCCTGCTTCCGGCTTCGGCGGGGCTGACCCATCCCACGGGCATCGCCTTCGTCCCGGTCGTGGACGACTTCGCGCACTTGCCCGTGTGGCTCGTTCACCGGCACGACGCGGCGCCCCCTATGGTGTTCCTGGCCGAGACACTCCAGCTCGCGGCGCGTGACCAGGGTTGGCTCGTGCCTCCAGTCAGGTCTCGTTGAGGGCACCACGTGTCTCCCGTGCTCGTAGCGTCAGGGCCAGGAAGATCACGGAAAGGACCACGCTGATCACGATCAGCGTCGGGATGATCGCGGAGGCGTTCACACTCACCGCAGTCACCACAGTGGGCAGCATGCCGCTCAATCCGTAACCCACGTTCCAGGAGAACGCGGTCGCGGTGGACCGGATCTCCGTGGGGAAGAGCTCGTTGACGAAGATGATCAGCGGTGCGCTGATTGCTCCCGAGACCATCACCATGACCGCGCCGCACACCAGGAGCAGCCAGTCTGCGGGCCTGGTCGACATCACGAAGTACATCGCCGGGATCAGCACCAGGCTGGCCGCGCCGGAGACGAGGAAGACCTTCCTGCGTCCTACGCGTTGGCTGAGGTGCCCGCACGCCACGGCGACCGCCGCGGAACCGACGACGTTGACGATGAGGAACAGGCTGGCGGAGTCCTGCGACATCATCAGTACCTGCTTGTAGACCGTGGGCAGGATGCCGGTGGTGAGGTAGTAGGGGGCCGAGGCGGTGAACACGATGGTGACGCTGGCCAGCGTGACGGCACGCCAGCGACGGCTGAAAAGCGCGCGGCCGGGCCGGACGCGTGACACGGCGGAGGCGCGTACGACGTGGCGAGCGAGCCACGTTGGCGACTCTTCGACCCTGCGCAGGACGAGATAGTTGATCAGCGAACCAGCCAGCGCGACGACGAAGAGCACACGCCAGCCCCAGTTCGCGAACCCCGCCTGGCCCAGCACTGCGACGAGGACGATGACCTCCAGGTTGATCACCACGACGGCCAGGCTCGCGCCACCACCTTTGATCAGTCCCGCCGCCATGCCACGCCAGCGCTCGGGGAGCGTCTCCGTTGCGAGCGTGTGGGTCGAGGCAGTGATTCCTCCGACGAACAGCCCTTGCACGATGCGCAGGGCGACGAGCAGCACCGGTGCGGCTACCCCGATCGAGGCCACGCCTGGAAGCACGCCCATGAGGGCTGTCGAGACGCCGGCGCCGAGAACGGACAGAACCATCGCCGGCCTGCGCCCGGTCCGATCGGCGAACGAACCGAACGCCAGTGCGCCGAGCGGGCGGACGATGAGGCTGACCGCGAACGCGGCGTACGTGGCGGTGAGCCCGACCAGCGAACCGGCCTTGGCGGGGAAGAAGGCCGCCGATACGTAGGACGCGACGTGCAAGATCACCAGCAGGTCGTACATGTCAACGGTCCAGCCCAGCACGGCCGCGCTGAGGGCCTTCCGGTGTGTCCGCGACAGTCGGTCGGAACGCGGGGGCGCCGTAGTCACGTCAGGCTCGCTCATCGTGGTCACCGCCAGGAAAGCCGAAGAGTCGCTGCGGGTTGGTGACCAGGATCTGGTCGCGCACCGCCGGGTCCGGCGCGTAGCGGGCTAGCAAGTCCAGCAGTTCGCCGTCGTTGGGCACCGGTCCGGGATGCAGCGGATGGGGCCAGTCGGTGGCCCACAGAATTCGCTCGGGCGCTCGCTCGACGTAGGCGCGCGCGTAAGCCGTCGCGTCGTCCCACGGGTACCCGGCGACTGACCGGCGGTCGCCGTTGGACAGCATCACCCACCAGTTGCCGCGCCCCAGAAGTTCCAGCACATGCTGGAAATGCGGGTCGTCGAGCCCGTGGCGGTACTGCAACGGTCCCATGTGGTCGATCACGACGTCGGCCTCGACATCTGCGAGCAGCGGGGTGATGTTCCGCGGGTCGACGCCGTTCATGTGGAGCTTGAGGTGCCATCCCAGCGGCACCACCCGCTCGGCGGTCCGCCGCACCTGCTCGGGCGCGGGGAGGGCGTTTTTCAACTTCGGGTGGAAGTTGAAACGCGCGCCACGGACGCCGGCCTCGTGCATCCTTCCCAACTGCTCGTCGTCGACCGAGTCGTCGACGACGCCGCAGCCCTGGTAGGCGGGTCCAGCGATCCGCAGAGCCTCGATCAGCGCACTGTGGTCGGTGCCGTAGGCGGTCGACTGCACGATGACGCCGCGGTCGATCCCGAGGGTTTTGTGCATGCGCAGCATTTCCTCCACGGTTGCCTGGTATACGACATAGGCCGCATCTGGCCTGGTGGGGAACCGTTCCGGATCGCCGAAGATGTGCACTTGGCTGTCGCACGCCCGAGGCGGGGACGGTAACTGAGGTTCACGCGGCTGCGCGTCGAACAGGGCGTAGTCAGGCATCTCCGCCCCCGTCTCCCGCAACCAGTGCGAGAACCTCGCACTGGACAAGAATGTGCGGGCGGGTGGTCCCGATACTCACCTGGCGAGCGGGTCGGGAGGACGGATCGGGGAACAAGGCGCACCATTGCCTGTTCAGCTCGTCGCGGTCCTCCGGTGACGAAATCCGGACCGAAAACTTGAGTACGTCGTCGAGCGATCCCCCGGCAGCGGTGAGAATCGCCGCGACCCGATCGAACATCGCGGCGACCTGGTCGCCGAACCTCGCCGGGAAATCGTCCGGGTCGCTTCCGCTGCCGCCGCCGTGCACGGCACCGGTGGTGACTAGGCCACCGAGCTGGCAAGCCGCTGGAATCGGGTTCTCATGCGAGAAGCCATCGACATAGATGCTTCGCCTGTTCACTACACGGACTCCTTCGTCCGAGGCGGATCAGAACACAGCCGACAGTAAGTAGCTCTGACCCGCGCTATCAAACGAATCTTGACCAAGATCCATGCATCAGATGCATGGATCCAGCTGCTCGAGCACAGCGTCAGATCTTGATCAACTGGGTGGGAAACGATGTACGTGAACTCAATTCAGCTTCACTAGTGGTACGGCGGTCGGCGACGTTCTGCACCGTCAGACTTGTCCGGCGCCTTGGGCGCCGTTGTCCAAGTGCCGGTACGAACCGCGCCGGGGGCACTCACCTTCGCAGGCAGAAGGATTTGATCAAGCTTTTCGCCTCTCCCAAAGGCCCTCGCTTCGCACGGCGGTTGGACGCGGTGCTGTTCGAGACGGCCGATCGCTACGGCGTTCTCGACGAGAGCAGGGCCGTCCTCGCCATCGACTGCTTCGCGTTGCAGCACCGGCTGTCCGATGGCCGTACCGTGCTCGAACGGTTCGTCGCGCGGCGACCGCCGCCGCGCGACGACGAGCGGGAGATGCTGCTCGGGTGGCACGACGTCGTCGAGTCGTGTTTCGAAGTTCACCCGGTTCGACGGGGACGCCGTCCTGCTACACAACCTCGTCGACGATATGGCCTACGGCGTCTATTCGAGCATGGGACGAAAGGCGCTCACCGAGAACCTGAAGAAGGCGCTCGTCGAACACACACAGAGTGACCAGCAGGACCAGACGCTTGGCCGTGATATGGACCGCGTAGGTGAGGGCTTGGATAGTCAAGCTTGACGAGGCTGATCGCGAGGCCAGGGGGCGGCCCATCGCGGCCGAGGCGAGCATCTACCTTTCCAACTGGCCGCATCGGTCGTCGATGCTGACGAGATCACCGACACCCACGCGGAGGCAGGGCTCGGGCAGCTCGACATCACCCAGCTGAATGCGGAGTACCTGCGCCGGCTTCGGGACTCCGAGACCCCGCACCTTACTGTTGAGGCGTTTGTGCAGGCTCATCCAACAGAAGATGCGCGAGGTTACCCGGCATAACATGGTGCGTCGGGACAGCTTCGCCGAGAAGCTGGAAGACCTGATGATCCGCTACATGAACCGGTGCGGGCGAAACTGCGGTCCGTCATCCGCCGAGTCCTGGCCAAGTTCGAGTACCCGCCGGACGAAGAGCGGGAGGCGGTGGATCTCGTCATCAAGCAGGTGGAGACCTTCGCCAACGAGTGGGTGCCCAAGTCCTTGTAGTTGACTGATAGGAGGCCGCGCGTGGACGTGGTTTCCGGCGCGGTCGGTAACGGGTGTGTCCTGTTTGTCGAACTAAAGTCAGTGACGTCGACGTGCTGCCATCTGGGGAGTACGTTGCCTATTCCGATTGTGAGCGCAATGAGCCATTCGGTCTTCCACTCGTCCAGCGGTGAGAACGAGCGGTTGCGGGTCGAGTTGTTGCATCCATCCGCGATGTACTACGCGTTGGTGCACAACAGGGTTCCGGTGGTGCACCATCTCCGGGTCGAGAACTGCGGTGACGTTGCGATCGAACAGGTCGAGGTCATGCTGGAGCTCATCGGGCCGGACGGACCGCTCGCCGAGCCGTGGACCCGCGCTGCGGTGACCGTGCCCGCTGATGGGGTGGTGAGCTGGGACGACTTCCGCGAGTTCGCCCCGGACGCATCGGCGTTGAAGAGCGCCGACGAAGCGTTTCCAGTCACCTATCGCGTCGCCGTGCGAATCGGGGATGGGGCTGACCTCGAACTGTCGGTTCCGTCACGGGTGCTCGCCCACAACGAATGGCTGAGCGCTCCGGCGCTCTACGAGTCGATTTCCGCTTTCGTGCAGCCCAACACCGCTGCTGTGCAGCAGGTGCTGCGGGCAGCCGGAGCGCTGCTCCAGCGAGAGACCGGCTCCAGCTCGCTGCAGGGCTACCAGGCCGGTCCGAAGCGCGCGATGCAGATCGGTGCCGCCATCTATGAGGCGCTGCGCGAGCACGCGATCACCTACGTCGGGATGCCGGCATCCTTCGAAGACACTGGGCAGAAGGTCCGCACCACTGCGGAGGTGCTGCGCGACCGCGTGGGCAACTGCATCGACCTGTCGGTTACCTACGCGGCTTGCCTGGAGGGAGCTGGGCTGCACCCATTGATCTGGATCGTGCGTGGTCATGCGTTCGGCGGGTTCTTCCTCAACGAGGAACGGCTGCCGGAGAGCGTGTCCCTAGAACCGGCACAGATGATCAACGTAGTCGAATCCGCCAAGGCGGTCGCCGTCGAGCTCACCGGGATCGGCCCGGGTGCGGACTCCGTTGACTTCGCTGAGGCAGTTCGGCTGGGCCGCGCCCACCTGCGGGGTCCGCGCGACCTCCACGGCATGGTCGACGTCCATCTCGCGCACCGCTGCGACATCCGGCCGATGCCTTCGGCGGATCCCGTGGCCCCAGATGCCCAGGCGCCGCCATCAGTGGGGCAGAGCCGTCTCGCCCTTCCAGACGAGCTGCTCGCCAGCGGTGCGCTAGATGACCAGGAGAACCTCGAACAGCAGGCCACCACCAGCGATGCACCACCGCGGATCGGAGCTTGGCGGCGAGCACTGCTCGATCTGAGTTTGCGCAACCCTCTGCTAAAGCTCCCCAAGAGCGGCAAAGGATTAGACCTGCACGTACCTGTCGGGTCGCTCAAAGACCTAGATGATTTGGTGCACACGGGAAAGCCACTCGACATCGTGGCGCAAGACATCCTCGGCGGTGTGCAGGAGCTGCAGGGTGTGCGGCGCGCGCAAGAGCTTCCAGACGAGATCGTGGCAAACGAACTCGTCGCCGATCGCCGCGTCTATGCCTCGGTGACCCAGGCGCGCTACGTCGACCGCATGCGGGAGTTGCAGCGCGCGGCGCGGACCGTGGAGCAGGAAACCGGCAGCAACTACCTGTACCTCACCCTCGGTTCGATGGTGCACCCAACTCCAAGCGGTGAGGCGCACGCACCACTGTTCGTGCTACCGGTGCGCATCGAGGGCGGCACCGGACGCCGGCCTTACACGCTGGTCGTCGACGGTGACGAAATCGCAGCGCCCAACCACTGCCTGGTGCAGTGGCTGCGGCAGAAGCACGGTGTCGAGATTTCCGTGCTGCAAAACCCGATCCTCGACAAAGCTGGCATCGACATCGGCGCATCGCTGCGCGCGATACGGAAGGGCCTCGTCGACAACAACCTCAACTTCCGGATCGACGAGACTGCGAGCCTGCGGCTGCTGGAATTCTCCACGTTCCAGATGTGGCGTGATCTGACGCAGCACTGGGAGACCTTCATGCGGAACCCGCTGGTGCGGCACCTGGTGGAGAACCCTGGTCGGCCGATGGGCGCTGCCACGCAAGCCGCGGTGGAGATCGACGAGACCGAGCTCTTCCTGCCGATCGCCGCGGACGGCTCGCAAATGCGGGCTGTCGCACTCGCTGAGCAAGGCCACTCCTTCGTGCTGGAAGGACCGCCCGGTACCGGGAAGTCCCAGACGATCACTAACCTGATCGCCCATGCCGTGGCCGCTGGCAAGACAGTGCTGTTCGTCGCCGAGAAACAAGCCGCGTTGGACGTGGTAAAGCGGCGGCTCGCCGCACTCGGACTCGACACCTTCTGCCTGGACGTGCACGGCCGAAAGCAGTCCCAGCGCAGCATCCGCCAGCAGCTCAAGGCCGCTAAAGAGCGGCAGGTACCCAGACATCCCCACGAGTGGAGCGCGCTGACCGCCAAGTTCCGGTCCAGGGTCACCGCGTTGCAGCATTACCCCGAGCAGCTGCACGACACCAACGGCGCTGGATTCTCGGTCTGGTCCGGTTATCAGGCGAAGTTGGCGCACGGCGATGGCCCCGCGGCGGTCGTTCCGCCGAGCTACTTCTCGCTTCCCGAGCAGCAGCGCCGGGCTGTTGAGGCCGCCGCGCGCGACCTGCCCAGTGCAACGCGCTCCGCGCGGCTGAGGCCGCAGCACCCGTGGTCGATCAGCGGGCGTCGCGACGTGGCGGGATCGGACGCTCAAGCTGTCCTTGCCGCCGCACGGGAGCTTGAGGACGTGCGGCAGTGTTTCGCACGGCTACCGGAGACGTTGCGGCATCAGATCAGTGCGCTGCCAAATCCGTTGCAGCTAGGGCAGGTTATCGAGGCAGCCCGGCTCGCCAGGGCAGGAAGGCTCCCGGACGCCAGCCGGACCGCGGCGGCCGCGCAACCCGGATGGGACGGCGTCGTGCAGGGTGCGGTGCGGGCGGTCAGCCTGTTCCAGCAGCAGCACCGGGAAGCACTCGCGACGTTCCGGCCGGAGTTTTTCGTGCATCCCGCCTTCGACGGCCTCCAAGCCCAGGCGGCGGAAGCTGATCGTGGGCTTTTCGGCAAGAAGAAGCGCCGCGTGGCTCTGGTCGATGGCCTGCGGGGACACCTGGCTCCGAACGCGGAGCTCGACGAGGCGACCGTTCTCGCGAAACTTCAAGTCGCGGCTCAAGCAAGGCAGGCCGCAGCTGAAGTCGCACACAACACCCGTGCGGTAAATGGGCTGTTGTTGCCGCCGTCGTGGTTGCCGACCCGCCCGGACGCAGCGGCAGCGGTGCAGTATGAACACCGCGCACTGCAGGTGTCGCGAGAAGCCCGTCACCGACTTCCAGGCGTGTGGGAGGCACTCAGCAGGCTCGGCGCGCACGTCCCGGCCGAGGAGTTGGCACGATTCATCGGCGCTTGGCAGCACTGGATGCAGCTGCTCAACACCACCGACGAGGAATTCTCCCGCTGGGCGACGGATTCCGGCTGGGCGACTTCCTGGGAGCGTGACGGCCACGGCTGGGTTTCCGAACTCGGCAGCGGCCTGGTCGCGATCCAGCGGTGGGGAGTTGTACTCGCGCACACCGATGTGCTCAAGGACGCAGGGCTGTCCGAATTCCGCGCTCGGATCCTCGCCGGCGAAGTCCGGTCCGCGGAGATCGAGATGGCAGTCCTCCGCGGCATCGCTGCGTCCGCAGTTGCCGAACGTCTGCACACCAGCGAGCTGGAGTACTTCGACGCGGAGACCCACCAGCAGCAGGTAGCCGACTACCTCGAACTCGGCGACGAGATCCGCGATCGCCTTCCACAGCAGATCGCTGCCACGCTCGTCAACGCATCGCAGCGGGATCTTGCGTTCCGGGATCGCGCTGGGGAGCTGCTGCGGCGCTTGGGGGCCCGCAATGATCGGCTTTCGTTCCGGGAAGCCGTGGTCCAGTACTCCGATGTCATCAACCGGCTGACCCCGTGCCTGCTGATGAGCCCGGCGTCGGTGGCAGCTTTCCTGGAGCCAGGGGACATCGACTTCGACATCGTCGTGTTCGACGAGGCTTCGCAAATCCGCGTTGCGCAGGCAATCGGTGCGATGGGGCGCGGGAAGGCGGTTGTCGTGGTCGGTGACTCCAAGCAGATGCCGCCCACCAGCGTCATGCAGGCCAGCAATGCCGAGGAGCCGGCAGATCCCACAGTGCCAGCGGACCTCGACAGCATCCTCTCCGAGTGCATCGAGTCCGGGCTGCCCCGGGAGTTGCTGACCTGGCACTACCGCAGCACCGACGAGTCGCTCATCGCCTTCTCCAACCGGCATTATTACGACGGCAAACTTGCCAGCCTGCCCGCGCCGGGCGGGGACGAGTCCGTGGGGATCGTCTGGCGGCGGGTGGACGGGCACTTCGAGTCGGGCGGTAGCCGGACCAACGTCGTCGAGGCCAGGGCAATCGTTGCGGAGATCTCCCGGATCCTCGCCGACCCGCGCACCGCCGACCGGTCGATCGGGGTCGTCACGTTCAACATCCAACAGCGGGACCTGGTCCTGAACCTGCTGGAGGGCAGCGATGACGTGCGAATCCAGCAGGCGCTATCCCGCGGCGGCAACGAGGAACTGTTCGTCAAGAACCTGGAGAACGTGCAAGGTGACGAACGGGACGTGATTCTGTTTTCGCTGGCGTTCTCCCCGGACCCCAAGACCGGTCGAGTCCGGCTGCAGCTCGGTCCGCTGATCAACGCCGGCGGCGAGCGGCGCCTCAACGTCGCGGTGACCAGGGCACGCTCGCAGGTGATCGTGTTCAGCTCGTTCGACCCGGAGCACATCGACCTCACGGCCACCAAGGCCGCTGGTATCCACCACCTGCGCGCCTACCTGGAGGTAGCAGCCCGGGGCTTGCACACTTCCGGCGATCTCACCGGCCGCTCGGGTCGCGCGAACCTCGACCGGATCACCGAGGAGATCGCCGCTGCCATCCGGGCCCGCGGTCACGAGGTGGAAGCACATTACGGGCTGTCGCACTTCACGGTGGACATTGCGGTGCGCTCGCCTGGCCAGCGGAGCTGGCAGGTGGCAGTCCTGCTCGACAGCCCGGAGTGGGCCGCACGCCCGACGTTGGCCGACCGCGACGCAGCACCGCGACTGCTCACCGACGTGATGAACTGGTCCGAAGTGGTGCGGGTCTGGTTGCCGCAGTGGATGACCGATCGAGACGGCGTTCTCGGCCAGATCGATCAGGCCGTGGCCGCCTCGTCAGCGCTACCTGAGCCAGCGCCGGTCGAGGACTCCCCGGTACTGGACGTGCAATGGCCCACTCAGACTGAGGAACCGGTTAAAGAGCCGACGGTCGAGGCTGTGCCGATCATAGAGGTCGAAGTGGATCGACCGGCCCTGCGCGGCGCTGTGACGACTCCCGACGCCACCGAACCCAATCCCGGCACGGCCGACGAGGAGTTCGTTCCATTCGAACCGACTTCGGTCGGTACCCGCGAGCTGCTTGACGACTTGGCGCACGACAAATTCGTGCAACTGCTGGTGCAGGAATGTATGGACAAGGTGATCGCCTGCGAGGGACCGATCGAGATCGACCGACTGATGAGGCTGGTCGGCAAGTGCTTCGAACTGCAGAGGCTACGTGCTGACCGCAGTCATTTGATGCAGCGGTTTCTACCGGATCGGTACCGCGTCACTGGCCGTTCCAACACCAGGTTCGTCTGGCCCGACCACTACGATTCGGCGACCTGGCGCGGCTTCCGGCGCAACTCCAAGCAGAACGGCCGGAAGTTCAACGAAATCGCACCAGAGGAGATCGTCAACGCGATGCGCCACGCGCTCGACGCCGGATCTGCCAACGACACCAAGCAGGTCTATCGGAGGGCGCGAGAACTGCTGGGCTACGGCAAGACCACTGAGGCGATGGAGCACGTCCTGGCGGAGTCGCTGGCTTGGGGAATTACCGAAGGACGCCTGCCGAAGCCTCCCGCGTGAACTTCTCCAGGCCGGCAGTTTCCGCTCTGACCGGGAAACGACCGGCGTCCGGGAGGAACCTTGCGCCAGATTGGCAGGCCGGTTCAGTTTTGCCTGGTCAGGGCGGCTGTGGTGCGTGTCATCGGGCACGCGGGGACTTGGGGGTTTCGCCCCGGGGCGAAACCCCGGGACAATGCGCGGCCATGACGGCCTATGAGCCTGTAGATCCCCGAGCCGGTGACCCGGGGCGGGCGGGGCCCGGAGGCCCGGACCGACCGGGACCGCCACCCGGCCCGCCGCAGGGTGGCCCGCCGCCGGGACCGCCCCCACCGGGCCGACCGCAGCCTCCACCAGGGCCGCCACCGCAGGGCGGCCTGCCGCCGGGCCCCCCCCGCCCCCCCCCCAGCCGATGCCACCCGGCCCTCGACCGGGAGGACAGCAGGGCGCGCCGATGGGCGGCCAGCCGGGCACGCCGCCGCCGGGCCAGCCGCCGCCGGGCCTCCCGGGACCGCCGCCCGGTCCGCATGGCGGTCAGCAAGGTCCGCCGCCGGGACAGCCGGGCGTGCCCCTCGGCGGTCAGCCACGTTCCCCGCAGGCAGGTCCGCCTGGCCAGCAAGGGCCGGGGCAACTGGGCCAGCCGGGAATGCGGCAGCCCGGGCACCCGGTGCCGCCGATGCCTGGCGGCCCGCAGGACTTCCAGCAAAGTGGCGCACCGGCCGGGACTACGCCGATGGGCCAGTCGACGCCGGTCGGGCCGCAGCCGGTCCAGCAGCCTCCCACCAACCAGTACCCGGCGACGCGCGTCCAGCAGCACCTGGACGCCGAGCAGCCCGAGCCCTTCCGCGACCCGGGCACGCTCCGCGACCCGGACGCGGACCGCTACCGGGATCCCTACCAGGACCGCTACCGCGACGATCCGTACGACGACCGCCACCGCGACCCATACCATGATCGCTACCCGGATCCCGAGCCCTACGACGACCGCTACCGCGACGATCCGTACGACGACCGCTACCGGGAGCGGGATCGCCACCGCGACCCGGACCCGTATCCGGACCGGCACCGTGATCGCGACTACGACGACCGCCGGAGCCGCGGCGTTCGGTTCCGGGGCCCCAGCGCCGACACGATCGGTCGCCTCATCCAGGTGCTGACGGCGTTGATCTCGCTGGTCTTCGTGCTGCACATCATCTTCGTTTTGACCGGCGCCAACCAGGACAACGACTTCGTCGCGTTCACCTACGGGACCGCGAAGTTCTTCGTGCTCGGGCTCGGGGACGTGTTCACCCCGGGCGACGCCACGATCGGCGTGATCCTGAACTACGGCCTAGCGGCGCTGATCTACCTGTTCGCGGGCCGGATCGTCGCCCGCGCCTTGAAGCGGTAAACAGCGGTCAACGACGCTTTGGGCAACGTGTGCGCGCCTCGCCGACCGGTACCCGGAGATCGCGCCGATCGAGCTTGGCCACTACGGCGACGGTGGGCTGCACCTGGTCCTGCCGCTGCGCGCGAGCATCGCCGCCGACCCCGAGGCGGTCGATGCCGTGCGCCGACTCGTCTCCGACACGGCGGTGCACGACCACCGCGGCACCTTCAGCGCCGAGCACGGAATCGGGCCGAAGAACGCCCATATGTACCGCCGCTACGTTCCGGAGGACGTGCGGGAGCTGTCGGCGGTGCTGAAGCGGCGGTTCGACCCGGACGGCATCCTCGGTTGGTCGCTGGCCTCACCGGGCCGGGTGAACAGGTGAAACGGGGGTCGAGCCCGGCGCGCGGGCGGCTTGAGCCGCGCCACATTTCCAGGGGCGGCGGCCGGGCGATGGCCGGGCATGGCACCCTTGGTATGGCTGTTCCTGCATTTCGCGACGGGTATGGCTGCGCACGTACGCCCCGGTAGCGCCGGATAGCCGGGCCATGACCAGGAGTGGCTGAGTGGAAAGTTTCTTCTCCTTCATCCTCTACCCGGTGTCGGCGATCTTGTGGTTCTGGCACAAGGTCTTCGGCACCGTGCTCGGGCCGGACAACGGTTTCGCCTGGGCGCTCTCGGTGTTCTTCCTGGTGTTCTCGCTGCGCGTGGTGCTGCTGAAGCCGGCGATGAGCCAGCTGCGCGCGGGCCGCAAGATGGCGAAGTTCGCGCCGCAGATCCAGAAGCTGCGCGAGAAGTACAAGGGCGATCGCCAGCGCATGGCGCAGGAGATGCAGAAGCTGCAGTCCGAGCACGGGGTGAACCCGCTCGGCGGCTGCCTGCCAGCGCTGCTGCAGATCCCGGTGTTCCTGAGCCTGTTCCACGTCCTGCGGAACTTCACGCCGACCGCGCAGAGCAACTTCGTCTTCGACCGGGCGGGCGTCGAGTCGTTCGTCAACGCCAACATCTTCGGCGCCAAGCTGTCGAACTGGATCACCCAGCCGGCGGACCAGCTCGCGCTGTTCGGCACCGACCGGACGTCCATGATGATCGTCGGCATCCCGCTGATGCTCATCGCCTCGGTGGCCACCTTCTTCACCATGCGGCTCTCGGTCAAGAAGCAGACCGACGCCGCGATGGCCAACCCGCAGTCGGCAATGATGGCCAAGTTCATGATGTACATCGCGCCGGTCGGCGCGATCATCTCGGGCTGGTTCCTGCCGATCGCGGTGCTGCTGTACTGGCTGGCCAACAACGCCTGGACGCTGGGCCAGCAGCACTTCCTGACCAAGAAGATCGACCACGAGCAGGAGCGGGAGAAGGAAAAGGAGATCGAGGCCAAGAAGTCCGCGCCGCGTCCGAAGCCGGGCCAGAAGCCGGTGCGCCCGGAGGCCAAGGCCGCTGACGCGGAGTCGGAGGCGGAGGCGGAACCGGCCGCCGCGACGACGGGCGGCCAGCAGGCGACCAAGAGCAGCAGCAACGGCCAGCGGCTGGGAGGTCGGCCGGGCGGCAAGAAGAGCCAGCCGAAGAACCGGCCGGGCAAGCAGGCAGCGGCGTCGAAGAAGGGCAAGAAACGCCGGTGAGTCCGCAATTTCCATTGAAATTGCAGACTCAATTTCCATTGAAATTGCGGTCAAACGGAACGTGAGTTCCGTGATCCGGAAGAAGTGGCGAAAGGGTCGGTGGGCGGGAAGCCCCACCGGCCCTTTCGCGTGTTCGGCTGCGGCTTACGCCGGGGTGGCGACGACGATGCGGTTGTCGTCGTAGCCGAGGTCGCCGCCGACGTAGCGACCGCCGCAGGTCACCAGCACCAGCCGGTGCGCACCGCCCTGGCCGAACAGCTCGCGGGCCCGGGCCGGCAGATCGTCCTTGTGCACGGTGACGACCTCGGACACCTGGTAGCGCCATTCCCGGCCGCCGTCGTCGACGACGGTGACCTGCTCGCCGGACCGCGATTCCCACAGCTCGGAGAACGGGCCGACGGAGCCCTTCCAGTTGACGTGCCCGGCGAGCACCGTCGCACCCTTTGGCGCGTCCAGGCCCGCGCCCCACCAGGTGGCCTCGGCGATGCCGTCCGGCACCGGCAGGGTCCCCGAGCGGTCGATCTCCTTGCGCACGAGCTCCGCTGTGCCGCCCTGCGGCAGCCGGATCGTGCCCGGCGGCTGCCCGACCGGCACGTGCACCGGTTGGGCGGGGAGCGCCCGCGGCGCAACCGCCGCGGCGTGCGGGGCCTCCGGTGCGGCTGGGGAGACCGGGTAAACCTGCTTCTCGGTGCTGGTGAACAGGCCGCCAGCGATCATGGCCACCGTGGCGACCAGTGCGATTACCCCGGCTGCGACCAGCGTGAACAGGGAACGTCGACGCGTGCTCACTGCTGTCGGCCCGCCCCGATCCGCCGCCGCACGGCGACCGTGCCGAACGCCGCGACCAAGGTCAGACCCGCCAGCCCGCCCAGCAGCCCGGCGGGCGTCCCGCCTTCGGCCGGGGTCGGGTCACCGGCCGGGATGTGGATCGGCACGGTGGGCGTGTTCGGCTTGTTGGTCAGGCTCAGCTGCAGCGTCTCGCCCGGCTTGAGGGTGCCGGTCACCGACGGCGGGTTCGCCTCGTCGAAGGCCTCCTCGTAGCCCTTCGCGGGCGCGATCTCCGTCAGCTTGATGCCCTGCGGGGTGCGCAGGCCGGGCACCGTCGCGGTGCCGTCCGCACCGGTTACCAACACGAGCGGCTGCCCGTCTTCGCCGAGCAGCGGAGTGCCGTCTTGGCGCAGCGTGGGCGAGCCGTCGGCGGCGGTCACGCGCAGCGAGACACCGGCGATGCCCGCCTGGCTCTCCTCGTCGAGCTTGCCGACGTGCACCGCGCCGGGCGCGGTCACCGCGGTGCCAGTGGCCTCGACGGAAAGCTCCTGCTCGCCGCCTGTGGACACGACGCGCTGGGTCGTCTCGGGCTGGTTGACGGCCTGCCGCACGTAGGGCCGTTCGGCGGGCGCGGACAGCTTGCCGGTGATCTTCGGGTTCGGGCCGGTCGGGGTGACCTTCAGCGCAAGCGGGCTGCCGTCCTTCGGCGTCGTGACGACACCGTCGGCGTTCAGGCCCTCGACTTCCGCGTCGGTCACCGCGAGCTCGACGGGGACGCCGCCGACGCCCTCGCCGTCGGCGCGCTGCACCACGAGGCTCCAATCGGCGGCCTGGCCGATGGTCTGCTCGCCGTCGGGGGCGGTGAGCTCGGCCTTCCAGGGGCCCCGGTTCGCCGCGGCCTCCGCCTTGAGCCCGTCAACAGCGGTCTTCGCGCGCTCCGGCAGCTTGGCGTAGTGGGCGTCGACGTCGTAGGCGATCCTGGAGAAGTCCTTGGTCGGATCCAGGTCCGACTGGTTGCGCGGCGCCGCAGTCCACGAGTGCAGCAGGTGCGCCAGCGCGGCGGCCTCGTCCGGGGACTGCGTGTTGCCGTAGCGCAGCAGCAGGTACGAGATGTTCGCCGCCACGTCGTCCGGGATCTTCGTGCCCCATTTGGTCTTGAGCTCGTCGCCCGGCTGGTACTCCTCGCCGCTGTCCGGGGCGGTCAGCGCGAATTGCACGCACCAGACCTGCTGCCCGTTGACGAGGTAGGAGCCCAGCCAGTCGCGGGCCCGCTCCCGCCCGCCGTAGGGCTGACCGGGCCGCAGCTCGTGTCCGATCGCCTCCTGGGGGTCGGCGCTCGCTGCGCCGGGGGTGGCGAGCAACGTGCAGCACGGCGGTGCCCAGCACCGCCGTGAGCCATTTCCTGAACATGTGCATTCAGCTCCAGTTCCGGTGGTGGAGGTGAGAGACGCCGCGTGCTCGTTCTCCGAACCCCGACCAGGAGCACGGGTCGCCTCACGCGATGATTCCGATCACGGAGCGTGTCTACAAGGGGTCATTAGGCGGACCTTCTCGGTTACGCAACGCCGAAGATTACGCACGCATCGTTTGCTTCGATCACCTGTTGAGCCCTGCCGCGGGCGGCGCGGCGGAGCCGGGCGCTCACGGGTTGCAGCGGCGGCGATCGGTTGGCAACGCTTGGTGACCGTTACTGTTCGCGAAATCGATATCTAGTAGTGCCCCACCGCGGTGGGGATCAGCGAGATCGAACGGTAAAATCGGCTTTACCGAAACGGGAACCGGTCAACGCCCCCGATCGTTGTTCCGAGTGACGGCGCAAGCACGCCCCAGGAGGATGAGTTGCGCACAACGAGCAACCCAGCGTTCCGCAACCTGCCGACAGCCGGCGGTTACGCGAACTTCAACTACGGCCAGGGGCAGACCGCACCCTTCGGCCAGGCGCCGGCTGCGCCGCTGCAGACCGCGCGACCGATGACGATCGACGACGTGGTCACCAAGACCGCGATCACCCTCGGTCTGGCGGTGATCACCGGCACGCTGACCTACCTGGTCGGACCGCCGGCCGTCGCGCTGGCGCTGCCGGCCGCGATCGTCGGCCTGGTGATCTCGCTGGTCATCATCTTCAAGAAGAAGGTCAGCCCGGCGCTGGTCATCGCCTACTCGGCCGTGGAGGGTGTGTTCCTCGGCGGGATCAGCTACGTGTTCGGCGCGCTGTTCTCCCCGGGGATCATCATCCAGGCCATCGCGGGCACCATCGGTGTCTTCGCAGCCATGCTGGTGGTCTACAAGACGGGTGCGATCCGCGTCACCCCGAAGCTGACCAAGTGGATCATCGGCGCGGTGGCCGGTGTCGTGGTGCTGATGCTGGTCAACCTGATCGCCAGCTTCTTCACCCCCGGCGGCCTGGGGCTGCGCGACGGCGGCGGGCTCGCCATCGCGTTCAGCCTGCTGTGCATCGGGATCGCGGCGTTCAGCTTCCTGCTGGACTTCGACGCGGCGGACAAGGCGATCAAGGGCGGCGTGGACGCCAAGTTCGCCTGGTACATCGCCTTCGGCCTGATGACCACCCTGGTCTGGCTCTACCTGGAGATCCTCCGCCTGCTCTCCTACTTCCAGAGCAGCGACTGACAAGGAGTATTTCCAGACTCGCTTTGCGTAGCGGTGCGGGTGGCGGAACCTCAGACGCCGTCTGGCTTCGGGATCCCCGATTTCCGTATGAGCACATACGCGGCTTCGGGACTGTCCTCGCCAGACGACGTCTGAGAACCCGTGGCGGTGCCGGTTGTGGGGTGGGCCAAGCGGCTTCGCCGCTTGCGACGGCCCCAGGCAGCGCCAGCCGTCAAGGTCGCGGCGGCGCTTGCAGTAGTTGATTGCAGGGTCTGCCAGCGGCCGCCGAAACGGGCCCAACTGTCCATGTTGGACGGAGGGGCCCGTTTCTTGTCGTTTTATGGGATCTTTTCGGAGTGAAGGACACCTTTGACCGAGTGCGGTGTGTTGGTCAAAGGTGCTCTTCGCTCATCGCGTCATCGTTTGAATCAGCTGAGGCGTTCCAGGACCATTGCCATGCCTTGGCCCCCGCCGACGCACATGGTTTCCAGGCCGAACTGCTTGTCGTGCCACTGCAGCGAGTTGATCAGCGTCGTCGTGATACGGGCGCCGGTCATGCCGAACGGGTGCCCCACCGCGATCGCGCCGCCGTTGACGTTCAGCTTCTCCAGCGGGATGCCCAGGTCCTGGTAGGACGGGATCACCTGGGCGGCGAACGCCTCGTTGATCTCCACTAGGTCGATGTCGTCGATGCCCAGCCCGGCCCGCTTCAGGGCCTGCTTGGAGGCCTCCACCGGGCCGAGGCCCATGATCTCCGGCGACAGGCCGGAAACGCCGGTTGACACGACCCGCGCCAGCGGGGTCAGACCGAGCTGCTTGGCCTTGGTGTCGCTCATGATCACCAGGGCGGCGGCGCCGTCGTTGAGCGGGCAGCAGTTGCCCGCGGTGATCCGGCCGTCGGGGCGGAACACCGGCTTGAGCCCGGAGACGCCCTCCTTGGTCACGCCCGCGCGAGGGCCGTCGTCGGCGTCGACGACCTTGCCGTCGGGGGTGGTGACCGGGATGATCTCGCGGCTCCAGAAGCCGTTGGCGATCGCCTTCTCGGCCAGGTTCTGCGAGCGGACGCCGAAATCGTCCATCTCGTCGCGGCTGACTCCCTTGAGCCGGGCGAGGTTCTCGGCCGTCTGCCCCATCGGGATGTAGGAGTCGGGAATCTTGTCGAAGGTCCGCGGGTCGGTCCAGGAGTCCGCGCCCTGCTCGGCGGTCTGCTGGGTGCGCGCCTGCGCGTCGGCGAACAGGGGGTTCTTCGTGTCCTCGAGCGAGTCGGAGTTGCCCTTTGCGAACCGGGACACCATCTCGACCCCGGCGCTGATGAACACGTCACCCTCGCCGGCCTTGATCGCGTGCAGGGCCATCCGCGTGGTCTGCAGGCTCGACGAGCAGTAGCGGGTGACGGTGGTGCCGGGCAGCTGGTCGTAGCCGAGCAGCACGGCCACCACGCGCGCCATGTTGTAGCCCTGCTCGCCGCCGGGCAGCCCGCAGCCCAGCATCAGGTCGTCGATGTCGGCCGGGTCCAGCTCGGGCACCTTGTCCAGCGCGGCGCGGATGATCTGCGCGGTGAGGTCGTCGGGCCGGAGGTCCTTCAGCGACCCCTTGCCGGCTCGGCCGATGGGGGATCGCGCGGTGGCGACGATCACTGCTTCGGGCATGGGAACTCCTTTGTCCGCGGTCGCTGGCGGGCGGGACGCCGCGCTCGTCAGCGCCTCTCAGGCGACATGACCTACCGAACGGTCACTTTAAGACCGGCGCCCCCATCTTGGCGGTGATGGCAGTCACCGGGCAAGAGGCAAACCGACCGGTCAGTACGTCGCTTGGGGTGGGATCAGGAGTCCGCGCGGAGGTGCAGCCGCCGGTTGAGCCGGGCCACGATCCGGCTGGTCGGACGGCGTGCCTCAGCCGCCTTCGACCTGGTGGGAGCGGGTGGCAGTGGGCCCCCCTCCCACTCGCCGAGGGCCGCGCACATCGCCGGGAGCAGGATCGTCGTCGCCGCCTCGTAGCCCGCCGCCGACGGGTGGAACCGGTCCGGGCTGAAGAACTCGCCCGGCCGTGCCAGGAACTCCGGCGACAGCAGGTCCGCCAGCGGTACCGCGCGCCCGCCGGACGCCTCCACCACGCGCCGCTGCGCGCGACCGAGTGCGAGGCTCCAGTGCCGCGCGACGGAGCGCAGCGGCTGCGGGATCGGCCGGATGGCGCCCAGGTCCGGGCAGGTGCCGACGACCACCGCGACACCCGCGTCGACCAGCCGCCGCACCGCGTCGCCGAGCAGTTCCGCGCAGGCCGACACCGGCAGCTTCGAGGTGACGTCGTTGGCCCCGATGATGATCAGCGCCAGCTCCGGCGGGCGGATCAGCGCGGCGTCCACCTGCGCTGCCAACTCCTGCGAGGTGGTGCCGATGATCGCGCGAGTGATCAGCGCGACCGGCCTGTCGAGCTCCTCGGCGAGGCCGCGAGCCAGGCGCACCCCGGGCAGCTCGGCCGGGAAGTCGACGCCGAGGCCCGCCGCGGCGGAGTCGCCCAGCACGGCGAGCTCCAGCGGTTCGACGTCTGCGGGCAGCTCTTGGCGCGGCACCGGGCCGACGCCGCTGGGCAGGTGGATGCCGTCGGCGCGCAGCGGATCGTTGGCCGGTGGGCCGATCACCCGCCGCGCGTACCGGGACTGCTCGTTGAGCAACCCGTACGCAGCGCCGGAAAGTCCGCCGGCGGTGCCCGCCGCCAGCAGTGCGAGCCGGAACGCCTTCGCCGCGATCATTCGGCCCTCCCTCACCAGTACCGCGGCCGGGTCGCGGCCGCACCAACGGGGATGGGGATTATTCACCCATTTCGCGCCGGATCCGCGCGGCGAACACACCCCGTCACTAGGCAATACGCGGCGCGGACCGAAATCGTTCCCTGACCATGTGTCGCGTTCCAGGTCCCTTGAGTTAGCCGGTGACCAGCCGATTAGGCTCGACGTCACACACGGCGAGCAGCAGTTACGAAGGATCGAGGACCGGACGTGGACTACGTCGAGCACGTCACCGAACTGGTGGGCAACACACCGCTGGTGCGGCTTAACGCGGTGGCCACCGGGCAGACCCCGGTGCTTGCCAAGGTCGAGTACCTGAACCCCGGCGGTAGCGTGAAGGACCGCATCGCGCTGCGCATGATCGAGGCCGCGGAGGCGTCCGGCGAACTGCGCCCGGGCGGCACCATCGTCGAGCCGACCTCCGGCAACACCGGGGTGGGGCTGGCGATGGTCGCCCAGCGCAAGGGCTACCGCTGCGTGTTCGTCTGCCCGGACAAGGTCAGCGAGGACAAGCGCAACGTCCTCAAGGCCTACGGCGCGGAGGTCGTGGTGTGCCCGACGGCAGTGCCGCCGGAGCACCCGGACTCCTACTACAACGTCTCCGACCGCTTGGTCCAGGAGATCGAGGGCGCCTGGAAGCCGAACCAGTACGCGAACCCGGCCAACCCGGAATCGCACGTGCACTCCACCGGCCCGGAGATCTGGGAGCAGACCGGCGGTAAGGTGACGCACTTCGTGGCCGGCATCGGCACCGGTGGCACCATCTCCGGCACCGGCGACTACCTCAAGAAGGTCTCCGACGGCCGGGTGCAGGTCATCGGCGCCGACCCGGAGGGCTCGGTCTACTCCGGCGGCAACGGGCGGCCCTACCTGGTGGAAGGCGTCGGCGAGGACTTCTGGCCGACCACCTACGACCGGGACATCTGCGACGAGATCGTGGCGGTCTCCGACGCCGACTCCTTCGAGATGACCCGCCGCCTGGCCCGCGAGGAGGCGCTGCTGGTCGGCGGTTCCTGCGGAATGGCGGTCGCGGCGGCCCTGAAGATCGCCGAGAAGACCGGCCCGGACGACGTGATCGTCGTGCTGCTGCCCGACGGCGGCCGCGGTTACCTGACGAAGGTCTTCAACGACTCCTGGATGGCCTCCTACGGCTTCCTGTCCCCGGACCACGGCGGCGGGTCGGTCGGCGACGTGCTGCGCCGCAAGGACGGCACCATCCCAGACCTGGTGCACGTTCACCCGAACGAGACCGTCGCCGAGGCGGTCGCGATCCTGCGCGAGTTCGGCGTCTCGCAGATGCCGGTGGTAAGCGCGGAGCCGCCGATCATGGCCGCCGAGGTGGTCGGCGCGGTCAACGAGCGGGACCTGCTCGACGCGCTGTTCGCCGGCCGCGCGAACCTCGCGGACCGGGTCGAACTGCACATGTCGCCGCCGCTGCCGACCATCGGTGCGGGCGAGGAGATCAGCGCCGCGATGGCCGCGCTGGCCGGGGCCGACGGGGCAATGGTGCTGATCGACGGGAAGCCCGCGGGCGTGGTGACCCGACAAGATGTGCTCGGTTTCATCGCTGGCCGATGACGACTTGTTACAGAACGGCACTACGCTGCTGGTCGATCAGCTAGCGTGTGTCATCGCATGCCCAGGATTTTTGCTTTACGCCTCGAGGAGTAGGACACCCGATGAGCTCTCCGCAGCCGCCGGACGGCGGTCAGCAGGGTTCGGACCCCATTTCGAACCGGATGGACCCGCAGGACCCCAACCAGGCTGGCAGCGACGCGACCCAGGTCGTCCGACCTGTGCAGGCGCAGGGCCAGCAGCCGCCGTCCGACTCAACGCAGGTCGTGCCGCCGTCGATGCAGCCGCCGCAGCCCATGTACCAGCAGCCAGGCCTGGCCGGTCAGGGCGGCGGTGCGGAGGCGACCGCGATGGTGCCGCCGTCGATGCAGCCCCCGCAGCCCATGTACCAGCAGCCGGGCACCCAGAGCCAGCCCGGCGGTTTCCCGGCGCAGCCGCCGCAGTCGGGCCCGCCGAGCGGCGGCTTCCCGGCGCCGCAGGCACAGGCCGGCTTCGGCGCCCCGGCGCCCCAGGCCGCCTACGGCCAGCCCGCCCAGTCGGGCCAGGGAAGTCTTGGCACGCTGCCGGTGGCGCAGTGGGTCACGATCGGTCTCGCTGCGCTTTCCGTGATCTTCGGTCTTATCGGCGGCATTGCCGCACTGGCGTTCGTTCCGGTATACGGGATCATCATCATCCTGTTGGTTCTGGTCATGGGTGGCCTGTGGATCACCGGTGCCTTGTTCGGCGGCAAGGGCAAGCAGTGGGGACGGATCCTGGTCACGGTGATGTCCGGCCTGGCCGTCATTGGCGCCATCGTCAACATCGTGCAGGGTGCCGTCCTCTCCGGGATCGTCACATTTTTGATCGGTGCCGCGATTCTGGTGTTGTGGTGGCTGCCGTCCACCACGCAAGGGATGAAGGTGAAGGCTGGTGCGCCAGCGCCGGTCGCCGGTGGTTACGGCCAGCCGCCGCAGGGCGGCTTTGGCCAGCCAGCCCAGCCGCAGCAGTTCGGTCAGCCGCAGCAGCCGGCCCAGCCGCAGCCGTTCGGCCAGCCGCAGCAGTTCGGTCAGCAGGCGCCGCCGCAGCAGTTCGGCCAGCCGGGCCAGCAGCCCGGTGGTTTCCCGCCCGTCGGCGGGCAGCAGCCGCCGCAGCCCCCGCAGTGGTAAATCGCTGATGATTGAGTCGACGAGCGTGGCCCCGGACTTCTGTCCGGGGCCACGCTTCTTCAATTCCTCTGATCAGAAAAAGTTGTCGTCTCCAAATTGCCGCACAGCATCAAAGTAGGTCGTCACCCGCTGCGGTTCCGCTGCGGGATTTGCCGGTGCGATCAGCGTCATGCTTGCGAGCGTTGCGGGTGAGAAACTCTTCAGGGGAGCAGTTATCGCCTTCTTCTGTTTTATCTCAGATTGACTCCCGGGCTTACGTTTGATTACGGCGCTGACGCTAGGGGGGGGCGGTCCCAAAATGGTGACTTATTGCGACAATTGCGGAAATCCGCTCCTGGCGAACCAGTTTCTCTCCGTCGCGTAGATGAATGTAAATTGCTCTATTTTTGCGGTACGGAAGCTGGCTGTTGATGCGGCGGCGCCAATCCTGTTGTCGAGGCGCGCTCGCCCAAGCAGGCCGTTGCGGCCGGGAGTTCGGCTGCCGGATGCGCCGTTGCGAAGGCCGGGTCGTACGCTGCTCCACATGAGTGACGGCTTTGCCACCCGCGCCATCCACGCGGGCCAGGAGGCAGACCCTACGACCGGTTCGGTGATCGTGCCGATCCATGCCACGTCGACCTACGCCCAGGACGGGGTCGGTGGCATGCGCGGCGGCTACGAGTACTCCCGCACCGGCAACCCCACCCGCACCGCGCTGGAGGAATGCCTGGCCGCGCTGGAAGGCGGCCGGCACGGGCGTGCGTTCGCCTCGGGCATGGCGGCCACCGACGCGGTGCTGCGCGCCACCTTGCGGCCCGGGGACCACCTGGTCATCCCGGACGACGCCTATGGCGGCACGTTCCGCCTGGTGGACAAGGTGCTCAGCGGCTGGGGCATCGAGTACACCCCCGCCCCGGTGTCCGATGTGGACGCCGTTCGGGCGGCGATCCGCCCGAACACCAAGGTGATCTGGGTCGAGACGCCCACCAACCCGCTGCTCAACGTCGGCGACATCGCCGCCCTGGCGCAGGTCTCCCGCGATGCGGGCACGAAGCTGGTGGTGGACAACACCTTCGCCTCGCCGTACCTGCAACAGCCGTTGGAGCTCGGCGCGAACGTCGTGGTGCACTCGACCACCAAGTACCTGGGCGGGCATTCCGACGTGGTGGGTGGCGCTGTGGTCACCTCCGACGACGAGCTCGCCGAGCAGGTCGCGTTCTTGCAGAACGGGGCGGGCGCGGTGCCTGGGCCGTTCGACGCGTTCCTGACGCTGCGCGGCGTCAAGACCCTCGCCGTGCGGATGGAGCGGCACAGCGCCAACGCCGAGCGCATCGTCGCCGCGCTGGTCGACCACCCGAAGGTCGCGAAGGTGCTCTACCCGGGCCTGCCGGAGCACCCCGGCCACGAGGTGGCGGCGAAGCAGATGCGCCACTTCGGCGGGATGGTCTCCTTCCTCCACGCCGACGGCGAGGAGGCGGCGCTGGAGGTCTGCTCGCGCACCCGGCTGTTCACGCTGGCCGAATCGCTGGGCGGGGTGGAGTCGCTGATCGAGCACCCGGGCCGGATGACGCACGCCAGCACCGAGGGCTCGATGCTGCAGGTCCCGTCCGACCTGGTGCGGCTGTCGGTCGGCATCGAAGAAGCCGACGACCTGGTCGAGGACCTCCTCACCGCCCTCGGCTGACCCGGCGGGCTGGTCGATTTCGGGCGAAATGGGCACCAGGCACGTGTGGAGGGCGGCGATTTCGCGGAAATCGCCGCTCTCCGCGTTCCGGGACGTAGCTTCGGGCGAACGTCGAGCACACCGGGGTTTCGCGGCCCGGGGATCAGCGCTCGAGGGACGGGTCGCTGCTGCCGAGCGGGCGGGTGTCGGTCGGGTACCGGGGATTGACCGGGAGGTCGTCGGGCTTCAGGCAACCGCCGATCAGCTCCACCACGCCGTCTTGCGAACGGTAGGAACCCGGCTCGTCGCATCCGGATTGCAGGACCGCGAACACCGCGACGCCGGACAGGGCGGCCGCCGTGACAAGGCCGGTGACCAGCGGGAACGCGCTGTTCATAGGGGTCAGCCGCGTCATGCTTCCTCCTATGTTCGACCCCGGCACCAACGTCGGACGAGCGGCATGCACGACACCGGGGCCGGTGTTCACGAGTGCTCGATGACCGCGCATTGCCCCCCTCCGCGACAGCTTGCCCCGCACAGCCCTCGTCGGCTGCCAAGCCTTCCTCGCAGTGCGGTCCGGGTGACCGGCCGCTCGTTCGAGGGTACCGAAAGTGCCGCAGGTGGCCCGCGTTGCGCGGTGGCACGATTGGCCCATGCCGCTGGTCGATCTGGACCGAATCCGGGCCGCCGACGAGCAGCTCGCCGGGATCGCGCGGCGCACCCCCGTCGAGCATTCCCGGGTGCTCGGCGAGTACTGCGGCGGCGAAGTCTTCTTCAAGTGCGAGAACCTCCAGCGCACCGGCTCGTTCAAGCTCCGCGGCGCCTACGTGCGGCTGCTCGCGCTGGACGAGGCGCTCCGTGCCACCGGGGTGGTCGCCGCAAGCGCCGGGAACCACGCGCAGGGTGTGGCACTGGCCGCGTCGCTGCTCGGCATCCACGCCACGGTGTTCATGCCGGAGCTGGTGCCGCTGCCCAAGCTAGCGGCCACCAAGTCCTACGGCGCCGACGTCAGGTTGCACGGCGCTGAGCTGGAGGAAACGCTCGCGGCCGCACGCGAGTACGCGCGGCAGACCGGGGCGGAGTTCATCCACCCTTACGACCATCCCGACATAGTCGCAGGTCAGGGCACTGTCGGATTGGAGATCCTGGCCCAGCTCCCCGAAGTTCGCAGCATCGTGGTGCCCACCGGAGGCGGTGGGTTGGTCGCGGGCATCGCCGCGGCTGTCAAGGCCGAACACCCGCACGTGAAGGTGCTCGCGGTGCAAGCCGAGCAGGCCGCGGCGTGGCCGGCTTCGCTGGCGGCGGGCAAACCGGTGCGGCTGGCCGAAACCCAGACGATGGCCGACGGGATCGCTGTCGGCGAGCCGGGTCCGGTGCCGTTCGCGCACGTGGCTGAGTTGGTCGACGGCGTGCTGACGGTCAGCGAGGAGGCCCTGTCGCGGGCCCTGCTGCTGTGCCTGGAGCGCGCGAAGCTCGTGGTCGAACCGGCCGGGGGAGCCGCCGTCGCGGCGCTGCTGGAGCATCCCGAGCAGGTCACATCGCCGACCGTTGCGGTGCTCTCCGGCGGCAACATCGACCCGTTGCTGCTGCTTCAGCTGATCCGGCATGGCATGAGCTCGGCAGGCCGCTACCTCTCGCTGCGGGTGCGGCTGCCGGACCGGCCCGGCTCGCTGGCGGGCCTGCTGGCGAAGCTGGGCGAGCTCTCCGCGAACGTCCTCGACATCGAGCACTCCCGGATCTCCGGTGCGCTCGCGCTTGGCGAGGTCGACGTCGAGATCTCGTTGGAAACCCGCGGCCCCGAGCATCGCCAGGATGTCATCGACGAACTCGAAGCCGCGGGCTTCACCCTCGTGTCCGAAGGCTGATCCCATTGAGCTTTCCAGCCTCTTCTTGTAGCGGAACGTCAGCGGCCTTCTCGGCTGTGGGAGCCCGGACACACGCATGCCCGACGCGTCCGGGCTGTTCTCACGAGAAGGCCGCTGAGAACCTGCGGCGGACCGTGGACGTTTAAAGGTTTCCGCGGCGCTCCTGCTCGCGTTCGATCGCCTCGAAAAGCGCCTTGAAGTTGCCCTTGCCGAAGCCCAGCGAACCGTGCCGCTCGATCAGCTCGTAGAACACGGTCGGCCGGTCGCCGATCGGCTTGGTGAAGATCTGCAGCAGGTAGCCGTCCTCGTCGCGGTCGACCAGGATGCCGTGCTCCTTCAGCGTCTCGATGGGCACCCGCACCTCGCCGATCCGGGCCCGCAGCGCCGGGTCGTCGTAGTAGGCGTCCGGCGTGCTCAGGAACTCGACGCCGGCGGCCCGCATCGCGGTGACGGTCTTGAAGATGTCGCCGGTGGCCAGCGCGATGTGCTGGCAGCCCGAGCCCCGGTAGAACTCCAGGTACTCGTCGATCTGAGACTTCCGCTTGCCGACGGCCGGCTCGTTGAGCGGGAACTTGACCCGGTGGTTGCCGTTGGCCACCACCTTGCTCATCAGCGCCGAGTAGTCGGTGGCGATGTCGTCGCCGACGAACTCGGCCATGTTCACGAAGCCCATGACGCGGTTGTAGAACTCGACCCAGCGGTCCATCTGACCGAGTTCGACATTGCCCACGCAGTGGTCCACGGCCTGGAACAGCCGCTTGGGGGCGTTGGCCGGCTTGACGTAGCTGCCCTGCTGCGCGACGTATCCGGGCAGGTAGGGGCCGGTGTAGCGGCTGCGGTCCAGCAGCGTGTGCCGGGTCTCGCCGTAGGTGGCGATCGCCGCCGTCCGGATCGTGCCGTGCTCGTCGGAGACGTCGTGCGGTTCCTCGAGCACCGTGGCGCCCTGCGCGCGGGCGTGCTCGACGCACTTGTCGACGTCGAGCACCTCGAGGGCGAGGTCGACCACACCGTCGCCGTGCCGGCGGTGGTGGTCGGCGAGCGGGCTGTCCGGGCCCACCGCACCCTTCAGCACGAACCGGCCCGACCCGGACTTCAGCACGAAGGCCTTGTAGTCCCGGTTGCCGTGCTCGGGACCGGAATACGCGATCAGCTCCATGCCGAACGCGACCTGGTAGAACAGCGCGCTCTGGGTGGCGTTGCCGACGACGAACACCACTGCGTCGAGCGCCCGGACCGGGAACGGGTCCTTCGAGTCGTCGTGTTCGACGAGGCCGACGAGGCGCTGCATCTGGTCGAACGTGACGTCATCGAGCTGCCCTGTCTGGCTGCTGTGGTTGACGGTACCGGTCACGATGTCCTCCCCTGTTTCGCCGAAGCAGTGACGGGGTCAGCGTGCGCCGGGCAGGTCATCCTGAGCAACAGTATTTGATTTCGCTGCACAAAATGATAAGTATTTGATCCAAATCGCTGGCTTTATTGGTCAGCCTGAACAAGGGATATGACATGGCTCCCAATGCTGAGGGGCTCGACGCGTTGGACGCCCGGTTGCTGCTGTTGCTCTCCGACGAGCCCCGGCTCGGGGTGCTGGAGTGCTCGCGCCGGCTCGGCGTCGCGCGCGGCACCGTGCAGGCGCGGATGGATCGGCTGGTGCAGCGCGGCGTCCTGCTGGGCTTCCCGCCGGAGGTGGACCTGGCGGCAATGGGTTACGGCCTGACCGCCTTCGCAGTGCTGGAGATCGCGCAGGGACACCGGCGCCTGGTGGCGGAGCAGCTGGCGTCGATCGACGAGGTGTGCGAGGTGCACGCGACGACCGGGCAGGGAGACCTGTTCGTGCGGATGGTCGCCCGCTCCAACGCCGACCTGCAACGGGTCATCGACGAGATCGTCGGGGTGTCCGGGGTGCGGCGCACGTCGACGTCGATCGCCCTGTCCACGCCGGTGGCTCCGAGGGTGCGCCCGCTGCTGGAACGGCTAGCGGCCGATGGCGCACGCCCGGAGTCCTGATCTGGCGCAGACAACAGCGGGCGTCCCCGTTGCCGGGGACGCCCGCGGGAAGAACAGATCGGCTCAGCCGGAGAAGGGCTCGGCCTTGACCAGGGTCACCGTCATCGTGCCGCCGTTGGGCAGCTCGTACTCCCGGCTATCGCCTTCCTTGGCGTCCAGCAGTGCCTTGCCCAGCGGGGAGCTCGGCGAGTAGACCTCCAGGTCGCCGTGCGCGCCTTCCTCGCGGGTGGCCAGCAGGAACTTCTCGGTCTCGTCCTCGCCGTCGTAGCGGACGGTCAGCACCGAGCCTGGGCGGGCGACGCCCGACTCCGTGGGCACGTCGCCGACCTTGGCGGTGCGCAGCAGCTCCTGAAGCTGGCGGATGCGGGCCTCGATCTGGCCCTGCTCCTCGCGTGCGGCGTGGTAGCCGCCGTTCTCCCGCAGGTCGCCTTCCTCGCGGGCCTCGTTGATCTTCGCGGCGATCGCCGGGCGGTTGGCCACGAGCTCGTCCAGCTCTCCCTTGAGCCGGTCGTAAGCATCCTGGGTCAGCCAGGTCACCTGGGTCTCGCTCACGGTCACCACTCCTCGTCGACTGCGGCCCGCGTTTCCCCACGGGCGAATTGCATTTCCCCGCTTTATTTCTCGGCGATAGCCAAGTAACGGAAAAACACGGCCCGCGCGGGACCGTGCTGAAGTCGACAATAGCACGAAGCGCCACGACCCGGGGCGGGATTTTCCCAGCACCCGGCGCGGTACGCCGGTGTTCACCCAGTTGGCCGTAGGTGGGTGGACAAATATTCAGGAACGTTGTAAGTGCAGCCGTACACCTCCCCGATGGTCGCCCGGGCGGAGGTCCGCAAGACAGTCTCCTGCCTGGTGATGCCGTCCGCAGGTTGGATCAGGACCTCTTTGCGGCCGACTTCCTCACCGGAGTCGGCGCGGGCGCGCACCACGCAGTCGGCGGGCCGCTGCGGCTCGTCGCGCTGGACTTCGAGGACGATCTGCACCGAGTGGTCGTCGAGGATCTCGAACGCGACCTGCTTGCCCTCGATCGGCGGGTTGCCGAGGTTGCGGTAGCCCACGATCGCCACGCCCACCAGGGCGGCCAGCACGACCGCTATCAGCGCCCAGCGGAGGCCCGGGCGCGTCCGCGTGCGGGCACGCGAACCGTACCGGTCCTGCGGGATCTGCTGGTTCATCACCGGGCTGGGAGGCCTTTCGGCTGCGGGCTTCGCCACCGCCCGCGGACGGGTCATGCGGGGGCTGGCGCAGGGAACGTCGGACCCACCGGGAACAATGGGACCCGACATCCACGTTAAGTATCCCTGGGGTGTCCGGCGGCCTGTCAGCGGGGCCGCGTTCACGAGAGATGCTGCAAAGCGGGAGGACTACCGGGCGATGGCGGACAAGTTGCGGCTGATGACGGTGCACGCGCACCCGGACGACGAGTCCAGCAAGGGAGCCGCGACGACCGCGCGCTACGTGGCCGAAGGTCACGAGGTGATCGTGGTCACCTGCACGGGCGGTGAGGCGGGCAGCATCCTCAACCCGGCGATGGACCGGCCCGAGGTCGTCGAGAACCTGACGGAGGTCCGCCGCGCGGAGATGGCCGCAGCGGCCGAGATCCTCGGGGTGCAGCACCAGTGGCTGGGCTTCGTCGACTCCGGGCTGCCGGAGGGCGACCCGATGCCGCCGCTACCGGAGGGCGTCTTCGCCACCGTGCCGATGGAGGTCTCGACCCGCGAGCTGGTGAAGGCGATGCGGGAGTTCCGCCCGCACGTGGTTATCACCTACGACGAGAACGGCGGCTACCCGCACCCGGACCACATCCGGTGCCACGAGATCTCGGTGGCGGCCTTCGACGCGGCCGGCGACCCGGACCTGCACCAGGACGTGGGCGAGCCGTGGCAGCCGCTGAAGCTGTACTACTCGCACGGCTTCTCCCGCAAGCGCATGCAGCTGTTCCACGAATCGCTGCTGGCCAACGGCCTGGAGTCGCCGTACGGCGAGTGGCTGGAGAAGTGGGACTCGACCCGACCGGACCCGGACGAGCGGGTCACCACGCGGGTCGAGTGCGGGGAGTACTTCGAGCAGCGCGACGACGCGCTGCGAGCCCACGCGACCCAGATCGACCCGGACAGCCGCTGGTTCGCGGTCCCGCTCGACATTCAGCGCGAGCTGTGGCCGACTGAGGACTACGAGCTGGTGCGCTCGCTGGTCGACACCACGTTGCCGGAGGACGACCTGTTCTCCGGCGTGCAGGAGAAGGTGTGCGCATGACTGCCTGGGAGACTGTCGCCCACGTGCTGGCGCAGGCCCCCGCTCCACCGAACGACCCGGGTGGCCAGGGTGAGGACTTCGGCAAGTCCTCCCCGGTCGGCCTGGTGCTGCTGATCGTCTTCGCCATCGCGGTGGTGCTCCTGGTCCGCTCGATGACCAAGCACCTGAAGAAGGTCCCGGTGGTCTTCGACGAGCAGAAGGCCGCGGCAGCGGCCCCGGCGAGGGTGAAGCAAGCGGACGCGAAGCGCGGCGGGGAGCCGGAAGCCGAGCAGGGCGAGGCGAAACCGGACAAGGAAGAAGCCCCCTAGCGGGGGCGAAGCCGAATCGGGCTCATCCGGAGTGCCGGATGCCCCGACTGCTGTCCGGGTCAGGCCTTTTTCCGGTTCAGGCCTTCGCGACGCGCAGGCGGCGCCTCTCACCTCTCGGCGGGAGCAGCACCACGTCGCCGGGGCGCGCTGAGTCGTGGAAGGCGTGCGTAGCGGCCCACGCACTCTGCCACCGGTTCCTCCGGCCACCGGATCTCCTCCTCCGGCCACCGGATCTCGCCTCCGAGCGCAGGTTCGTCCACAGTTTCAATTGAAACTGCGGGATTCTCGGGACCGTCCACAGTTTCAATTGAAACTGTGGGAACCTTGGGGGATTGTTCTCGGTTTCAATTGAAACTGTGGGATTCTTGGGACTGTCCGCGGTTTCAATTGAAACTGCGGGGATACGGGGACTCGCGAGCCGGGCGGTGCGTTTGGCTTCCAGGGCCTCGCTGAGCTGCCACACCATCACCGCGCCCGCCGCGTATCGGTATCACCGCGAGAACTCCTACCACGATTGCGAAAGCGCCGATCACCGAGAAGAAGGCGGGCTCAGCGGCGCTGCTGCCGCCAAGAAGATCGGCATCGCAGCCGCACGTCTCTCCGATGTCGAACGCGGGTGAGATCGCTGCGAAGAGCTCGCGGACGGTCTCACTCCGATCGCCAGAACCCCGTCACCGAAGTCCCACCTGGCAGCCACACCGTTCTCGTCGGGTTCGCGGGTTCGCCCCACACCTCGGTGGGTTCGGCGACCAGTTCTCGTTGCCGCGTGCTGAACTCCTGCTCGCGACGACGAAATGGCCCGACGAAGCCCAGAACCCCCAGGGTGCCGTGGTGCCCAAGTGCACTCACGCGCCCTGACCGGCTCAGGCGGTTTCGCCGTGTACCTGGGTAAACGCCCTGTGGTGGAGTTCGCGGATCCGGGCGCCCGCCTCGGAATCGACGACTTCGAGCTCCGCCGCTCCCGGCAGCGCCCATTCCGGCGGCTGCGCCGTTCCCGCCAGCGCCCACGCCGCCTGCCGGGCGGCTCCCCGGGCGACGTACTCCGCGGGCGCGGGCACCGTCACCGGCACCCCGAAGATCAGCGGCGCCGCGACCTGTACCGCCCGCGATTGGGCTGCGCCGCCGATGAGCAGCACCCGGGCCACCTCGACGCCGTCCGCGCGCAGCGCATCGACGCCGGCGGCGAGTCCGCACAGCATCCCCTCGACGGCGGCCCGCGCGAGGTTCTCGGGTGTCATGTTGTCGCGCCGGAGTCCCAGGAGGGTGCCGCTGGCGTCCGGCAGGATCGGGGTCCGCTCGCCGTCGAGGTACGGCAGCAGCGCGAGCCCGCCGGCACCGGGCTCGGCCCCGCAGGCCACCCGGTCGAACTCGGCCATCTCGACGCCGAGCATCGCCGCCGTCGCGGTGAGCACCCGGGCCGCGTTGAGCGTGCACACCAGCGGCAGGAATCTGCCCGTCGCATCGGCGAATCCGGCGATCTGGCCGGTCGGGTCCGCGCTCGGCTTGTCGACCGAGGCGAACACGGTGCCGCTCGTACCCAGCGACACCACGACGTCGCCGGGCCGGACGTCCAAGCCCAGTGCGGCGCCCATGTTGTCGCCCGTGCCGGCCGAAACGAGCTTGCCGTCCCGGGTGCGCCCGGCTGCTTCGGCCGGGGCGAGCACCCGGGGTGTGCGGGGCGTCCGGCCGCCGAAGGCGGTGGCCAGCACGTCCTGCCGGTACCGGCCTTCCCGCGGTGACCAGTAGCCGGTGCCGGACGCGTCACCGCGGTCCGTGACGAATTCGCCGGTCAGCCGCCAGATCAACCAGTCGTGCGGCAGCAGCACGTCGGTCACCCGGTCGGCCAGGTGCGGCTCGTGCTCGGCCAGCCACCTCAGCTTGCTGGCGGTGAGGCTGGCGACCGGCACGGTGCCGATCGCCTCGGCGCACGCCTGCGGCCCGCCGAGCTCCCGGGTCAGGTCGATCGCGGCCTGCGCGGACCGGTTGTCGTTCCACAGCAGGGCGGGGTGGACCGGCGCGCCCTGCTCGTCCAGCGCCACCATGCCGTGCTGCTGGGCGGCGACGCCGATGGCGGCGACGTCGTCGAGGAGGCCTTCGGTGGCGTTGGTCAGCGCCTGCCACCAGCTCTCCGGGTCGGCGACCGTGCCGTCCGGGTGCGGTGCGCGGCCCTCCCGCAGCACGGTTCCGGTCGTGTCGTCGCAGATCACGACCTTGGTGGACTGGGTGGAGGAGTCGATTCCGGCGACCAGGGTCATCGCGCCGCTCCGATGCTGTCCACAGTGGAATTCATTGGTTGCTTTCCTCGGCTAGGTGTTTGGTTTCGGGCAGCGGCGCGACCCGCACCTCGGTGCCTGCGTCGCGGATCGCGGCCAGTTCTTGCTCGGGAGTGGCGTCGTCGGTGACGACCAGGTCGTAGGAGCGGACGTCGTGGTAGGCGAAGGTCGCGGTCTTGCCGAACTTGGAGTGGTTGACCAGCAGCACGTTTCGCGCCGCGGATTCGACGACGGCGTCCTTGATGGCCGCGTAGTCCTGGATCGGGTGGAACAGCTGGCCGTCGGCGATGGCGGTCGCGGATGTGAAGGACACGTCGGCGTGCAGCCGGGCTAGCGCGCGCAGCACGTCCGGGCCGGTGCACGAGTCGAATTCGCCGCGGTAGCGGCCGCCCAGCAGCACCACCTCGCGCCCGGCGCCGGCGAGGATCTGCGCGGCGGCGACCGAGTTGGTCACCACGGTCAGCCGGTCGACCGCCGAAATCCCTTTGGCCAGTGGGAAAACCGTGCTGGAGTCGTCGATGAGCACCGTCATGCCTGGCCGGACCTCCGCTGCCGCGGCCGTGGCCAGCGCTTCCTTCTCTGCGACGCGCAGCCCGACGCGGAAGCGGGTCGCGGTTTCCACCGTGAGCGACGGATACGACTCGACGCGGCCGCGCAGCTTGCGCAGCAGCTGGCGTTCGGCGAGCTCGTCGAGATCGCGGTGCATCGTCATGAGGCTGACCTCGAAGCGTTCCGCGAGTTCGTCGATGCGGGCCCCGCCGTGCTCGATGACGTGCTGCAGGACGTTCCGCCTGCGCTGCTCGACCACCGCATCCGACGACCGCACGTTGCCCATCGCCAGCTACTCCTGCGGTCGGGTGACTTTGACCAGCACCTCGTGCGGGTCTGGTTCGGGCAGGGGGCGTTCTTCCAGCGCGATGTCCCGGGCGCCGCGCGGCACGGAGGCGTGCATGGTCTTCGACGTCATTCGCAAGCTCCCGAGGTCAGGCTGGTGGCGAGCCACCGGCGGCCGGCTGGCCGAGCCGGCCTGCGAGCGCCGGAGCAATCGTAATTATTAGCAGAGATGAGGCTATTTGTAACACGTTTTGTGAGAACAGATCGGTCTCGTATGGTCCACCGGGGCTGTGTGCGCCGGGTCGGTCGAAGTGGGAGGCTGGGCGCATGGCGAACCGGCTTGCGAACGCGACCAGTCCCTACCTGCTCCAGCACGCCGACAACCCGGTCGACTGGTGGCCCTGGTCGCCCGAGGTGTTCGCCGAGGCGCGGCGGCGGGACGTGCCGGTGCTGCTGTCCGTCGGCTACGCGGCCTGCCACTGGTGCCACGTGATGGTGCACGAATCGTTCGAGGACCCGGAAATCGCGCGGGTGATGAACGAGAACTTCGTGAACGTCAAGGTGGACCGCGAGGAGCGGCCGGACATCGACTCCGTCTACATGGAAGCCACCCAGGCGATGACCGGGCAGGGCGGCTGGCCGATGACCTGCTTCCTCACCCCCGACGGCGAACCCTTCCACTGCGGCACCTACTACCCGCCGCAGCCGATGTCCGGCATGCCGTCGTTCGGTCAACTGCTGCACGCCGTGGCGCAGGCGTGGAGCGGTCGCGGCGAGGAGGTTCGGAAGGCCGCCACGCGGGTGGTGGAGCAGCTGGCCGCGCAGCGCGCCCCGCTCCCGGAGTCCATTTTGGACGAAGATGTGCTGGCCGGTGCGGTTTCCCGGCTGCACGCGGAATTCGACGCGGTCCACGGCGGATTCGGCGGTGCGCCGAAGTTCCCGCCGTCGATGGTGCTGGAGTTCCTGCTGCGCCACCACGAGCGGGTCGGCATGCCGGAGGACGGTCACTCCGCGCTGGAACTCGCCGAAGCCACCTGCTCGGCGATGGCCCGCGGCGGCATCTACGACCAGCTGGCGGGTGGCTTCGCGCGCTACAGCGTCGACGCCGCGTGGGTGGTGCCCCACTTCGAGAAGATGTTGTACGACAACGCCTTGCTGCTCCGGACGTACGTGCACCTCGCCCGGCTCGGCAACTCGCTCGGCGAGCGGGTGGCCCGCGCGACGGCCGAGTTCCTGCTGCACGACCTGCGGACGCCGGAAGGCGGCTTCGCGGCTTCGCTGGACGCCGACACCGAAGGGGCCGAAGGGCTGACCTACGTGTGGACGCCGGACCAGCTGCGGGAGGTCCTCGGCCCGGTCGACGGAGAATGGGCGGTGCAGCTGTTCGAGGTCACCGAGGCGGGCACCTTCGAGAACGGCGCGTCGACGCTGCAGCTCAAGCACGACCCCGACGACCCGGCCCGTTGGCGGCGAGTGCGCGAGAGGCTTCGCGAAGCCCGCGACCAGCGCCCGCAGCCGGACAAGGACGACAAGGTCGTCACCGCCTGGAACGGCATGGCGATCACCGCGCTGGCCGAGGCGGCCGAGGTGCTCGACGAACCGCGCTGGATCGACGCGGCGGCGAAGGCAGCGGAGCTGCTGCTGGAGCGGCACCTGATCGACGGCCGGTTGCGGCGCACATCCCGCAACGGCGCGGTCGGAACGGCCGCTGGGGTGCTGGACGACTACGGCTGCTTCGCCGACGGGCTCCTCGCGCTGCACCAGGCGACCGGCGAGCCGCGCTGGCTCGAAGCGGCGTGCTCGCTGCTGGACACGGCCCTGGAGCAGTTCGCCGACGCCGACCACCCGGGCATGTTCTACGACACCGCGGCCGACGCCGAATCCCTCGTCCGCCGCCCCTCCGACCCCACCGACAACGCCAGCCCCGCCGGGGCCTCGGCTCTCGCCTCGGCCCTGCTCAGCGCTGCCGCGCTCGCTGGCCCGGACGCCACCGCGCGCTACCGCGCCGCGGCGGAGCGGGCGCTCGCCCGTGCCGGGCTCCTCGCGCAGCGCGCTCCCCGCTTCGCGGGTCGCGTCGCCGAGGCTCGCGCCCACGGCCCGCTCCAGGTCGCGGTGGTCGGCGAAGCCGACGACGCCGACCGGGCGGCGCTGCTCGCCGCGGCGCGGCGGAGCGCCCCGGGCGGAGCCGT
>NZ_GL877878.1:2055294-2084309 GCF_000194155.1 Saccharopolyspora spinosa NRRL 18395 | reverse complement strand
CCGGGCGGAGCCGTGGCGCTGGCCGGGCAGCCGGAGGCGAGCCGGGTGCCGCTGCTGGCGGGGCGGCCGCTGGTCGGCGGAGCCGCTGCGGCGTACGTGTGCCGCGGCTACGTGTGCGACCGCCCGGTCACCACGACCGAGGACCTCATCGATTCCCTGGTCCGCTGAGGGCGCCGCGAGTCCGCTGGGTGACTCTAGCTGCCCAGACGACTCACGGCCCCGCGTCGGCCGGTTTCGCTGCAGGCCGAATGGCAACCCTCCCACCTGCGATGTAACTGTGTAATTCTGTAATCGGGAGGTGGGTGTCATGTATTCGAGGTTTGGTCGAACGGCTCGCGGTCGAGGTCGGGGAGGTCCGCCGTGGGCGGGTGGCGGGCGGCGCAGCGAGCCGTCGGCGGCCGAGGACGCCAATGCGTGGTTCACCGGGCGGCTGCCCGAGGGGTGGTTCACCGGTGGCACGACCGTCACCGTGGACCGCGAGGAGATCCTGGTAGTCGGCGAACTGCCGCCGGTGGGCGGCGAATTCGCCGACGACGCCGAGCGTGCCGCCGCGGAGAGCGGCCGGATCGCGCGCTTCCGCGAGGAGACCCGCGAGGAGCGGATCGAGATCGCCCGCCAAGCGGAGCACCGCTACGGCCGCAAGGTCGCTTGGGGTGCCCGGCTCGGCGACACCGAGGCGCTGTTCACCACGCTGTCCGTGCCGGTGATGACCCGGCTGCATCAGCCCGAGCGCATGGTGCTGGACACGCTCGTGGACGCGGGGGTGGCCCGGTCCCGCTCCGAGGCGCTGGCCTGGGCGGTGCGGCTGGTCGGCCAGCACACCGAGGACTGGCTGGGCGAACTCCGCGAAGCCTTGTCCAAGGTCGACGAACTGCGCAACCGCGGCCCGGAGCCGCAACCTGGCGACTAGCGGGCTGAACAGCGGTCGGGCGAATTTCGTTGCGACGCTTCGTCCGTCCGGCAAGCGGTGCAGCCGCTTCCAACGGTAGACCGTGGCCGCGATGCACATCTTGCTTTGCCGAAAGCTGCCGCATGCGCCGCGGGCGCATAGCCCACTCACGGCACTTGCACTGCCGCGGGTTCTCAGCGGCTGTGCCCGCCGGAGGGCTCGTGGCGAGGCCAGTCCTCGCTACGACGTATTGGGCATACGTGTGCCGGGGATCCCGGCACCGAGAAGGCTTCTGAGGTTCCGCCACCAGCATCGCCACGCAAAACGACCCCGGCGGCATTCCTATGCGTAGAGCGCGAGCCAGATCGCGATGTGGTGGCAGAGCGCGGCCAGCGACACCGCTGTGTGGAAGAACTCGTGGTAGCCGAAGGTCTTAGGCCACGGGTCCGGCCACCGGGTCGCGTAGAAGATCGCGCCCGCCGTGTACATCAGCCCGCCGGCGATCAGCAGCACCAGCGCCGCCATCCCGGCGTTGTGCAGCAGGTCGGGGAGCACGAACACCGCGACCCATCCCAGTGCGATGTAGACCGGCACGCCCACCCAGCGCGGTGCGTTGGGCCAGGCGAGCTTCAGGATCACGCCGCCCAGCGCGCCACCCCAGACGACGGCGAGCACCACCGCGCCCGTCGTGGGCTGCATGGCCACCATCGCGAACGGCGTGTAGGTGCCCGCGATGAACAGGAAGATCATCGAGTGATCGAGCCGCCGCATCCAGGTGCGCGCCCCGATCGTCTTCCAGGTCTTGCGATGGTAAAGGGCGCTGACGCCGAACAGGCCAAGCACGGTCACGACGTAGATGGAGGTGCCCACGGCGGCGGCGGCCGACACGGTCGAGGCTGCGAGGGCGATCAACGTGGCACCGGCGACAACGGACACCACCAGCGACCAGAAGTGGATCCAGCCGCGCATCCGCGGTTTCACGAATGCGGTCGGGCGGCGAGCGGAGAGGGCGCTAGTCACACCTCGAGGTTACGGGACCGTAGGTTCGTAGCCAGGGGCCGCACGGGCGACGTGGTCAACAGCACCGGCGCGCCACGATGCGTGCAAGTCGGCCACCTGGGGTTCCGCGGCGGAGCGGGCCGCGGCGCGTTCCCGGCGTGATCTGCGCGGCACTTCCGACTGCGGTACCCCGAAAAGAGGTGGGGGCCACGCGGCTTCGGGATCCGCGTAGGCTCATCGGGCGTGGCGCTCAAGGTTCGGTTGAAGGAACTCATCTACGACGTGTACGAGCGGCGGCTGCGCCGGAAGCTCGACGGGCTGCAACATCCCAGGCACGTCGGCGTCATCCTGGACGGCAACCGCAGGTGGGCCAAGGAGGCCGGCCTGGACGCCGCTCACGGCCACCGCGCTGGTGCCCGCAAGATCGCCGAACTGCTCGGCTGGTGCGAAGAGGCCCAGGTCGAGGTCGTCACGCTGTGGCTGCTGTCCACCGACAACCTCAACCGCACCCCCGACGAGCTGAACGCCCTGATGGACATCATCGCCGGGGTGGTGGACGAGCTCACCGACCCGGCCACGCCGTGGCGGGTGCGGATCGTCGGTGCCCTCGACGTGCTGCCCACCGAGACCGCCGCGCGGCTGTCCGCCGCCGCACTGCGTACCAAAGGGCGCACTGGCATGCAGGTCAACGTCGCGGTCGGCTACGGAGGGCGCCGGGAGATCGCCGACGCGGTGCGCAAGCTGCTGCAGAAGCACGCCGAAGTCGGCACCACGATCGAGGAGCTGGCGGAGGTCCTCACCGTCGACCACATCGCCGAGCACCTCTACACCTCCGGGCAACCCGACCCCGACCTGCTGATCCGCACCTCGGGGGAGCAGCGCCTGTCCGGCTTCATGCTGTGGCAGTCGGCGCACTCCGAGTTCTGGTTCACCGAGGCGTACTGGCCCGCCTTCCGCCGGGTCGACTTCCTCCGCGCGCTCCGCGACTACGCGGTCCGGCACCGCCGCTTCGGCGGCTGACCCCGACAAGCGGAAAGGCCAGGTCCGAGAGACCTGGCCTTTCCCTTGCGCTGCTCTCAGTAGCTGGCCTTGGGGTGGTCGACGATCGGGGCGTTGATGCAGTTGTTGAGCTGCGGGGACGCGATCGGCACGACCGCGCCGGCCACGGCGACGTTGTTGCCGCAGGCCTGGACCGGCAGGACGCTGATGTTGTTGTCGTTCGCGATGTTGATGCCGTCGTTGTCGGCGCTGTCGGCGTTGGCGACGGGGGCCAGGGCCAGCAGCCCGGCGGCGGCACCGGCGACGATCACAGCCTTCTTGAGCACTTGGTTCACTCTCCTCTGTTATCCGCGGTATTCGGAGTTCGCACCAGGTGGACTTCGGGAAAGTCCGCGAGGTGGACATGGAGTCTGGCTTGTTCCGGCTGAAAGCTACCTGCGGCGTGCCGGATGCCCAAACTCGTTAACACTATTGTGTGAACGCCAATCTCGTATTCGCACGTGGCGATGCGAAATTGCGCGGCGAGAACCTTCCGGCCCGGTGATTGCACGCAAAAAAGGGAGCGTCGGGGGTTGGCCCGACGCTCCCTTTTCGGCACCTGAATTCGCGTACCGGATGCAGCTGTTCCGGGTCGGTCAGCTGACCTTGGCGTGGTCGACGATCGGGGCGTTGACGCAGTTGTTGAGTTGCGGCGACACGATCGGCACGACCGCGCCGGCCACGGCGACGTTGTTGCCGCAGGCCTGGACCGGCAGGACGCTGATGTTGTTGTCGTTCGCGATGTTGATGCCGTCGTTGTCGGCGCTGTCGGCGTTGGCGACGGGGGCCAGGGCCAGCAGCCCGGCGGCGGCACCGGCGACGATCGCAGCCTTCTTAAACACTTTGTTGCTCCTTGTTGGATGGGATGAAGCAGAGCGCTCCTTCCCCGGCTGCGCACCCCATAAGTTCAGCCGGGAGGGGGCGTACTCGGCGTGAAAGATATCCAGGCAAACCGAAGAAAAAACACCTCGTTAACACCATCGTGTGATCCGGATGTGTCGTGTCGCACAGTTCTCGTTGCGTCGGCAAATTGGCGCGTGGTTTCGGGTTGTCCGGGAAAACGAGCCCAGTGGTCCGTGCACGCGAGTGCGCGGCGTAGTGTCCCGATATGGACTCCGAAGCGCTCGTGACGGAATACGTGCTTCTCGGGCTCAGATTCGAACGGCTCGTCCCGGGATTCGTGGATTCCTTCACCGGGGATCCGGCTCTGCGCCGGCGGGTGCAGGCCCAGTCGCGTCCCGACCCGGCACGGCTGACCGCCGACGCGCAGCGGCTGCGCGCCGCGCTGCCGGAGTCCGGACTGGCCGAGCCGCGCCGCCGGTTCCTCGCCGCACAGCTGACGGCGCTGGAGTGCTCCGGGCGCGGGCTGGCCGGCGAGCAGCTGCCGTTCCCGGCCGAGGTCGAGGCCTATTTCCAGGTCACGCCGGTGCTCGGTGATCAGGACGAGTACCGCGAGGCGCACCGCGAGCTGGCCGAAGTGCTGCCGGGCCGGGGCTCGCTGCCCGCGCGCCTGAATGCGGTCCGAAGCCGGGATGCGGTGCCAGCCACGCGGCTAAAGGTCTGCGTCCAAGCGGTTTCCAGCGCGCTGCGCGACCGCGTTCGGCGTGAGTTCGGCCTGCCGGTCCAGGAGGTCGTCGACTACCAGATCGTCACCGACAAGCCGTGGAGCGGCTTCAACCACTACCTCGGCGAGTACCGGTCGCGCGTGGCCGTGAACGCCGACGTCGGGCACCGGGCCGCGAACCTGCCGCAGCTCGTGGCGCACGAGTCCTACCCGGGCCACCACACGGAGCACTGCCGCAAGGAGGCCGGGCTGGCGATCCGGGACGCACAGGCCGAGCACACGATCTTCCTGGTCAACACGCCGCAGTGCCTGATGGCCGAGGGCCTGGCCAACCTCGGGCTGCAGGCCGCGGTGGGGCCGGGCTGGGGGCCGTGGGCGGCGGAGATCTTCGCGGACCTGGGCATCTGGATGGACGGCGAGCTGGCGGAGCGGATGGAGATCGCGATGAGCCGGCTGCTGACGGTCGGCCAGGATGCCCTGCTGATGTTGCACGACGGCGGCGCGGACGACGCCGAGGTGACTGCCTATCTGCAACGCTGGATGCTGATGTCGGACCAGCGGGCCCGGCACCTGGTGCGGTTCATGCGGGATCCGCTGTGGCGCGCCTATACCACCACTTACGTCGAGGGCTACCGGCTGCTGCGCCGGTGGCTGGAGAACCGGCCGGCGGGCACTTCGAGCACCGATCGTTATCGCCGGCTGCTTGACGAACCGCTGGTTCCGGAGTCCGTCCGGGCGGAGCTGGCGGCCAGAGTCTGATCCATTCACCCGACGAAGATCACCCATCTGGTGGAGTGTTGATCACGTGGAGTGCCTGAGTGGAAGGTGCTCCCCGATAGCCGCCGAAGGTGGTCTGACCTGCCGCCGAACGGCGTTTCGCGCCCGTTCGACGCGGTCGGCAAGCCCGTGACCTGCGCGGATTTCGGGGCATATGAAGAAAAATCGACGATTAGGCGAATCACCTGTGTGGCTGCCTGCCGAGACGCAATCTCGCAGGTAGCGTGCGCTGTTGACGGGCCGTTCCAATCGCAAGTCCGTACGCGGCCCGTCCGGGAGGCCCTGATCGTGGCTGTTGGCTGGAGCGGACGGTTACTACGTCCACCTTGGTCGCGAAGGGCCGGTGCCTGGCCCCTGCGGCCACGGCGGACGACCGGTCCGGCCGGGGCGCGACGGGGCCAGGCCCGGCCCGCCGACGAGCGGGTGTGCATGCCACGCCCGCGAGGGAGTAGCCGTGACCGCACGACGTTCCCAGCCTCCAGCGGAGATCCCAGCCCGTAGCGGCGAGTCCGCGAGCTCCGCGCAAGCCGGCGGCAGCGAGATCCGGACCTACGTCCTGGACACCTCGGTGCTGCTGTCCGATCCGTGGGCGATGTCCCGCTTCGCCGAGCACAACGTCGTGCTCCCGGTGGTGGTCATCAGCGAGCTGGAGGGCAAACGCCACCACCCCGAACTCGGCTGGTTCGCCAGAGAAGCCCTCCGCGCCCTCGACGACCTGCGGATCCAGCACGGGCAGCTGGACAAACCGGTTCCCGTCGGGGCGGACGGGGGCAACCTGCACGTCGAGCTCAACCACTCCGACCCGCGGGTGTTGCCGCCGGGGTTCCGCACGGACTCCAACGACGCCCGCATCCTGGCCTGCTCGTTGAACCTGGCCGCCGAAGGGCACCGGGTCACGCTGGTCACCAAGGACATGCCGCTGCGGGTCAAGGCCGCAGCCGTGGCCCTGGACGCCGAGGAGTACCGCGCGCAGGACGTGGTGCCGTCGGGGTGGACCGGGATGGCCGACGTCGAGGTGCAGCCGAATTCGGTGGACGTCCTGTTCAAGGACGGGATCGCCGACCTCGACGAGGCCCGGGACCTGCCGCCGAACACCGGGGTGCGGCTGCTGTCCGGCTCGCAGAGCGCGCTGGGCCGGGTGACCGCGGCCAAGCAGGTCAGGTTGGTGCGCGGCGACCGGGAGGCGTTCGGCCTGCACGGCCGCTCCGCCGAGCAGCGGATCGCGCTGGAGCTGTTGCTCGACCCCGAAATCGGGATCGTTTCGCTGGGTGGCCGGGCGGGTACGGGCAAGTCCGCGCTCGCGCTGTGCGCGGGGCTGGAGTCGGTGCTGGAGCGGCAGCAGCACCGCAAGGTCGTGGTGTTCCGGCCGGTGTACGCCGTCGGCGGTCAGGAACTCGGCTATCTGCCGGGGAACGAGAACGAGAAGATGGCGCCGTGGGCGCAGGCGGTGTTCGACACCCTCGGCGCGCTGGCCAGCGAGAACGTGCTGGACGAGGTGATGGACCGCGGGATGCTGGAGGTCCTGCCGCTGACCCACATCCGGGGCCGGTCGCTGCACGACTCGTTCGTGATCGTCGACGAGGCGCAGTCGCTGGAACGCAACGTGCTGCTCACGGTGCTGTCCAGGCTGGGCGCGAACTCCAGGGTGGTGCTCACCCACGACGTCGCCCAGCGCGACAACCTCCGGGTGGGCCGCCACGACGGGGTGGCGGCGGTGATCGAGAAGCTCAAGGGCCACCCGCTGTTCGCCCACGTCACCCTCACCCGATCGGAACGTTCCCCGATCGCGGCCCTCGTGACCGAACTCCTGGAAGGCGACTTCACCCCGTAGCAGATGAGGTGCGGGGCACCCGTGACCAAGCAATTCGGGCACGGGCGCCCCACACGCCTCACCTGTACGAGTGGTGACCACAGTTTCAATTGAAACTGTGGTCCGCCGTTACCAGCCGGTGGGCAGCGGGCGGCCCTCGGCGAAGCCGGCCGCGGACTGGATGCCGACCACGGCGCGCTCGTAGAACTCCTTCAGGCTGCGGGCGCCGGCGTAGGTGCAGGACGAGCGCAGGCCGGAGGTGATCTGGTCCAGCAGGTCCTCGACGCTCGGCCGCTGCGGGTCCAGGCGCATCCGGGAGCTGGAGATCCCCTCCTCGAACAGCGCCTTGCGGGCCTGGTCGAACGCGCTGTCGGTGCGGGTCCGGGCGGACACGGCGCGCTTGGACGCCATGCCGAAGGACTCCTTGTAGGCCCGGCCGTGCTCGTCGCGCTGCAGGTCACCGGGCGACTCGTAGGTTCCCGCGAACCACGAGCCGACCATCACCGACGCCGCACCGGCGGCCAGCGCCAGCGCCACGTCACGCGGGTGCCGGACACCGCCGTCGGCCCAGACGTGCTTGCCGAGCTTGCGCGCCTCCGCGGCGCATTCGGCGACCGCGGAGAACTGCGGCCGGCCGACACCGGTCATCATCCGCGTCGTGCACATCGCGCCCGGCCCGACACCGACCTTGATCACGTCGGCACCCGCCTCGACGAGGTCGCGCACGCCCTCTGCGGTCACCACGTTCCCGGCCACCACCGGAACGCTCGGGCTCGCCGACCGGACCGCGCCCAACGCGGCGATCATCTTCTCCTGGTGGCCGTGCGCCGTGTCCACGACCAGCGTGTCGATCCCGGCCTCCAGCAGCGCGGACGCCTTGGCCGCGACATCGCCGTTGACCCCGACAGCCGCGGCCACCCGCAGTCGGCCGGCGTCGTCCAGCGCCGGGGTGTAGATCTCGGCGCGCAGCGCACCGCGGCTGGTCATGATCCCGGCCAAGCGGCCGTCGGCGTCAATGGCGATCGCCACGTTGCGGGCGTGCTGGTCCAGCTGCTCGAACACCTCGCGGGGCTTGGTCTCCAGCGGCAGCACGACCGGGTGCCGGTCGGCGACCTCCCCGACCCGCGCGAACCGGTCGACCCCGGTGCAAGCCACCTCGTCGACGACCCCGAGCGGCCGGTTGTCGTCGTCAACGACGACAACGGCGCCGTGGGCGCGCTTGGGCAGGAGGTTGAGGGCGTCGGCGACGGCGTCATCGGCGTGCAACACCAGCGGGGTGTCCCACACGGGGTGCCGCGCCTTGACCCAGGAGGCGATCTCGGCGACCGCGCTGGGATCGACGTCCTGCGGCAGCACGACCAAGCCGCCGCGCCTGGCGACCGTCTCGGCCATCCGGCGGCCCGCCACGGCGGTCATGTTGGCGACCACGATCGGCAGGGTCGCCCCGGTGCCTTCGCTGGTGGCCAGGTCCACGTCGAAGCGGGACTCGACGCCGGAGCGCCGAGGCGCCAGGAAGACGTCGTCGTAGGTCAGATCAGTGGAGGGCTGCTGCCCGTTCAAGAACTGCACGTCTCACCACCATACGGGGTCGAACGCCCCCAGTCGCCTCCCTGGACCCGGCGGCGTAAAGGCCGTGTTTCCCGGGGCACAATTCAAGATCACCAGATTGTAGATAGATTCCTTGCTCCAGTGAAGCGTTCCGTCGCCTTGCTGAAGGCTATGCGGTACGCAGCGGATCTCCTCGGCGTCGGTGCCGGCGATGCCGCTGGTGGTGCGTAGACGCCGATGGTGAGGTCGCGGGACTCATCGACGTAGGCGTGGACGAACGCCCGCAGTAGTGAAGCGGGAAATGCAGTTCGGGTTCAAATCAGATACGCCCGGTGATGATCGCGAAGTTGGCGTCGCAATGTTCCTGTCGGCCAGGCGCTGTTGGGGTTACGGAGCACGCCGGGTGTGCCCGCTGTGTTGTGGGATCCTGGCCGCTGCGTTTTCAGGCTTCTTCTTCCGTTAGAGGTTCGAAGGAGCTGTATGCCTGGTAATTGCGGAAGAATCGGCCGTAGAGTTCCGTGCCGTCGTCGAAGGTGGCGTCTTCGAGGGGTTTCACCTCGATGATCTGCTTCAGCTTCCAGCTGATCAGTTCGTGGTTCTCGTTCTGGTAGCTGGTTTCCTGCTGCTTGCCGTGCTCGGCCGCCTTTTCCTTGGCCTCTCCTTCAGATTCCGCCTTGAGCAGCACGAAGGATTCCTCGTAGAGCGGCTGGTGGCCGGCCGCGTCCGAAGTGGCCTCCAGGACCAGGACCGCGACGTAGTAGTCCAGCTCGATCGCGCCCGCGTCCGCCCGGTACTCGCGCGGGTCGATGGTGCCTGGTCCGATGTTGATCGAGCCGATCGCGTCGAAGTCGTTACCGCTCATGCTGTCAGGATCTCACCCGCCCGGCAGCATGGCGCGAACCGCCTCGATGCTGTCGGCCGACGCGGCGTCCTTGTCGGGCCGGTAGCGCAGGACGCGGGCGAATCGCAGCGCGACGCCGCCGGGGTAGCGGGTGCTGGTCTGCACGCCGTCCAGTTCGATCTCCACGACGAGTTCGGGCACGATGTGGACGGTCCAGTCGTTGCGGTGGGTCTCGCGGCGCTGGAACTCCGCGGTCTGCCAGGCCAGCAGCTCGTCGGTGAGGCCCTTGAACGTCTTGCCGACCATGATCGGCGGGCCGCCGTCGGGGTCCCGCGCGCCCAGGTGCAGGTTGGACAGGTACCCGCGACGGCGGCCGTGGCCCCACTCGGCGGCGAGCACGACCAGGTCGAGGGTGTGCTCTGGCTTGACCTTGCGCCAGGACCGGCCGCGCCGCCCCGCCGCGTACACCGAGTCCAGCGCCTTCACCATGACGCCTTCGTGCCCGGCGTCCAGCGCTTCGTCGAACAGTTCCGCCGCGCGTTCCGCCGACGGCGACAGGGCCGCCGGAATCCGGTGCTGCGGTGCGATTCGTTCCAGCGCGTCGAGGCGGTACTGCAGCGGCCGGTCCAGCAGGTCTTCGCCGTCGACGTGCAGGCAGTCGAAGAAGTACGGGTGCAGCAGGAGATCGCGCGAGTTCTGGGCGCCGAACCGGCCCATAGTCTCCTGGAACGGCCGGGGGCGCCCGGCGTCATCGAGCGCGAGCGTCTCGCCGTCCAGCACCACTGCCCGGCAGTTCAGGCCTCGCACCAGCTCGACGAGTTCCGGCACGTTGCGGGTGATTTCGCGGAGCGTGCGGGTATAGACGTGTACCTCGTCGACGTCGCGGTGCACCTGGATGCGCGCACCGTCCAATTTGTACTCGACGCTGACTTCGCCGAGTTCGTCGAGCGCCGTGCCCAGGGATTCGGCGGGCGAAGCCAGCATCGGACGGACGGGCCGCCCCACCTCCAGGCGGAATTCGGCGAGCGCCGGTTCACCGCCGCGCAGCGCGGCCTCGGCGGTCGCGGGCAGCCGGCCGGAGAGCATGAAAGCCCGCCGCACGGCCTCGGCCGGGACCTCGCCCGCCGCGGCGATGGCCTCGACCATGACGCCTTCCAGCGCGCCCTGCCGGAGCTCGCCGCCGAAGAGCCGCACCAGGAACTCCTGCTCACCACCGGTCGCCTTGCCGAGCAGGCCGGTCAACGCCTCGGCCCGGCGCTTTCCCGAACCGGCGCCACTGATCAGCCGCACCGCGTCGATCGCCGAGTCGACATCGATGATCGTCAGCGCGGGCTCGGGTGCGGGTTCGACGTCCAGCGCGGCCAGCGTCGACCAGCCCACCCCGGCCCGGCCGCCGGGCAGCTCACCGGCCAGCAGCGCCGTCGCCGGGCGGACCTCCTCGGCGTCGAGCCGCGCGAGCAGCCCAGCGATCGCCTCGGTCTTCGCCTTGCGGGAACGCGTCGCCGAGACCTCTCGCGAGGTCGTCACCAAATCCGCGAGCAGCACCATGCGCTCATGGTGCGCACTGCCCCCGACAACCCGCACCCGCGCCGCACCGACCGGGCATTTCGAGATCGCCCGGAACCCGATGTGCGAAAGCGTTCGTCCCGCCCAGCCGGTCGGCCCGCTCAACGCCGCCGAGCTGGAGCAGGAGGTCGACGGGATCCGGCCGTCCGGGTACCTGCCGATCGGCCAGGCGCTGCGCGCGACCGCCGAAGCGCTGCCGGCGGAATGTCCGCGCTCCAACGTCCTATCTCTGATCCTGTTGCAGCGCAAGCGAAAGGCGGCAGCGCCGACGCCGCAGTAGCACTGAGGGAGTCGGGACGAGCCCGGGCCGGGCTCGTCCCGTCCTGCAACGGAGCCGTCAGCCGCCCTTGGCCATGCGGAGCACGTCAAGCGCCTCGTCGAGCTGCTCAAGGGTGAGCTTGCCCGAGTCGACGTAGCCGCGTTCCAGGACCACCTCGCGGATCGTCTTGCGCTCCTTGAGGGCCTGCTTGGCGACGGCGGCCGCCTCCTCGTAGCCGATGTAGCGGTTCAGCGGCGTGACGATCGACGGCGAACCCTCGGCGTAGGCGCGGGCCTGCTCGACGTTGACCTGCACGCCGGCGAACACCTTGTCGGCCAGCAGCCGCGACACGGCGGCCAGCAGCCGCGCGGATTCCAGCACGTTGCGCGCGATCACCGGCAGCATCACGTTGAGCTGGAAGTTGCCCTGCGAACCGGCGAACGCCACCGCCGCGTCGTTGCCGATCACCTGCGCCACCACCTGCAGGGTGGCCTCCGGGATGACCGGGTTGACCTTGCCCGGCATGATCGACGAGCCCGGCTGCAGGTCCGGCAGCGCCAGCTCGGCCAGCCCGGTGCGCGGGCCGGAGCCCAGCCAGCGCAGGTCGTTGGCGATCTTGGTCAGGCTAACCGCGACGGTGCGCAGGTCGCCGGAGATCTCCACCACCGAGTCCTGCGCGGCCTGCGCCTCGAAGTGGTCGCGGGCTTCGGTCAGCGGCAGGCCGGTGATCCCGGCCAGTTCCGCGGCGACCGCCGCGCCGAAGCCGGTGGGCGCGTTGAGGCCCGACCCGACCGCGGTGCCGCCGATCGGCAGTTCGCCGAGCCGCGGCAGGCCGCCCCGCAGCCGCTCGATCCCGTAGCGCACCTGCGAGGCCCACGCGCCGGCCTCCTGGGCCAGCGTGATCGGCACCGCGTCCATCAGGTGCGTGCGGCCGGACTTGACCACCTCGGTCCACTGCGCGGCACGGCCCTCGATGGTCGTGGCGAGGTGCTCCAGCGCCGGGATGACGTCGGTGAGCACTGCTTCGGTGGCCGCGACGTGAATGGTCGTCGGGAAGGTGTCGTTGGACGACTGCGAGGCGTTGACGTGGTCGTTGGGGTGCACGTCGCGGCCGAGCCGCCGGGACGCCAGGGTCGCGATGACCTCGTTGGCGTTCATGTTCGACGACGTGCCGGAGCCGGTCTGGAACACGTCGATCGGGAAGTGCGCGTCGTGGGCGCCCTCGGCGACCTCGTCGGCCGCCACGGCGATCGCCTCCGCCACGTCGGCGCCCAGCACCCCGAGCCGGCCGTTGACCCGAGCCGCCGCGGCCTTCAGCAGACCTAACGCGCGGATCTGCGCGCGCTCCAAGCCCCGGCCGGAGATCGGGAAGTTCTCCACGGCTCGCTGGGTCTGCGCCCGGTACAGGGCGTCGGCGGGCACCCGCACTTCGCCCATCGTGTCGTGTTCGATCCGGTATTCAGCCATGCCGAAAGTGTCCCGCCGAAAGGTGCTCGCGGTCAGCGTGGCCCGCCCCACTCGGCGGTGGATCTGTGGCCGGGCGCACGCGAGAAGTCCGCACTAGACCGATGAAGGCGCCTGATCTCGCACCCCCCGACGGTCACCGGCGGGTGAAGCGCCAGGGGCGCGCTTTGCCGAGCAACTTGGCAAAGCGCGCCCCTCACGCGGAAAAGATCAGCCGATGGTGGCCTTGATCCAGTCCCTGTAGGCCGTTGCGTCGGTGTAGATCGACGGAGCCGTGCCGCAGACCGGGATCAAGCTGCCGATGCGGCTGGTGACGCCGGTCAGCTTCCAGTCGCCCGGCTGGCCCTCCAGCTGCGGGCCGCCCGAGTCGCCGAAGCACGCGTTGGCCAGCAGCTCGTTGCTGCCGGTGCAGATCTCGGTCGCGCCGTCGGTCGCGCTCAGCGCGCACTGGCCGTCGGGCACCACCTTGGTCTCGAGCTCCTGCAGCTGCGCGGGCGGTTCACCGCACCCGCGGACCTGGCAGGTCACGCCCCAGCCGATGATCCGCGACGGGGTGCCGGCCTCCCCGGAGGCGTCGGCGATCTCGACGGGCGTCTCCGGCACCGCGCGGTCCAGCTTCAGCAGCGCGATGTCGCCGTTGGGGTTCTTGGTGGCGTAGTCCGGGTGCACCACGATCTCGGACACGCCGGCCTCGGTGCCGCCGGTGGTGTGGTCCGGGCTGCCGATCCGCAGGCCGAGGCCGGCTGGCGCGGCGTCCTGGACGCAGTGCGCGGCGGTGAGCACCCACTGCTGGTGGATCAGGGAAGCCCCGCAGCTGTGTTTCCCGGCACGCTGCAGCGATGCCATCCAGTCGTACTGCTCCGTGGCGTCGTGCCCGCCGACGATCAGCGCGCCCGGGTTGTTGATCGCGTTCGCGGTCGCGGGCAGCATCCCGATGCTCAGCGCTGCGGCCGCGACGGCTCCGAGCAGCATGGATGTCCTCTTCACGAAGTCCTCCCCGACGTGATCCCCTTTTCGGTGAACGTAAGCGGGCGGTGCTTGGACGGGTACCGCCAACTGCGGCGGCGAATTCAGCGTTCTGGCGCATCGCGCGCCGATGATGCGGACATCGCGGACCTGTCCCGCTAGCCTGGGTGTGTCCACACGGTCGACGACGAGGTGGTGGGCATGACCGCGGTGTCGCATGAGGTCGATCTGCTGATCGTGGGCGCGGGCCCGACCGGTTTGTTCGCCGCCTACTACGCGGGATTCCGCGGGATGTCCGTGGCGGTGGTCGACGCGCTGCCCGAGCCCGGCGGCCAGGTGACCGCGATGTACCCGGAGAAGATGATCTTCGATGTGGCCGGGTTCCCCGAGGTCCGTGGCCGCGATCTGGTTGCCGCGCTGGTGAAGCAGGCCGGTCAGTACGACCCCGCCTACCTGCTCGGCAGGCCCGCCACCGAACTGTCCGATGTGGATGGCGGGCTGCTCGTCGAGGTCGGCGACGGCGCGGTCCGGGCCGGCGCGGTGCTGGTCACAGCCGGGATCGGCGAGTTCACCCCCCGGCCGCTGCCCGCCGGTGGCGACTGGGTCGGCCGCGGCGTCGTGCACTTCATCCCGGAACTGGCCGTGCACAGTGGACACGACGTGGTGGTCGTCGGCGGCGGCGACTCCGCGTTCGACTGGGCGCTGGCGCTGCACCCGGTGGCCCGCAGCGTGACCCTGGTGCACCGCCGCACCCGGTTCCGCGCGCACCCCGGCCTGGTCAGCAAGGTCGAAGACCTGGGCGTTCCGCTGATCACCCCGGCCGAGGTCGTGGAGATGCGCGGCGACGAGACCGGGCTGCACGAGGTGGAGATCGAACTCGGCGGCGAGCAGCGGCGGGTACTGCCGGCGCAGACGGTGGTGGCCGCGCTCGGGTTCACCGCCGATCTGGGGCCGATCGAGAAGTGGGGCCTGGACCTGGAGAAGCGCGCGATCCTGGTGGACAGCACGATGCGGACCAGCCGGCCGCGGGTGTACGCGGCGGGGGACGTCGCGGCCTATCCAGGCAAGGTCAAGCTGATCGCCACCGGGTTCGGCGAGGCGGCGACGGCCGTCAACAACATCGCCGTGGCCCTCAACCCGGACGCGCACCTGTTCCCCGGCCACTCCTCGAACATGAGCTGACGAATCAGCCGGGCACGGCGCGGTTTCGGAAATCGCGCCGTGCCCGGCTGATCCTGGTCGCCGGGTCGGGTGGTTTGGGCGGCGGAACCGCCCTGGAAACGCCCAGAACCGGCTTCCCGGGAGGCGTCCCCGGTGACTGCCAGTGCTGTCGGCAGACGCCCACCGGTCACCCGGGCGAGGTTCAGCCGACGGTGTTCCGGTTGCCCCAGTCCGCGTAGGCGACGACGTCGGTGTAGATCGACGGGCCGGTGGCGGACAAATTTCCCGGTCGAACCGCTCCGGTCAGGGCAGCAGGCCGTGCGGCGCGGTGTCGTTCTCGCCGAAGTCCACATCGGCGTATTCGCGCAGCTTCGACAGCTTGTGCTGGGCCTCGATCACCCGGACCGTGCCGGACTTCGAGCGCATCACGATCGACTGCGTGGTGCACCGGCTTGCGCGGTAGTGCACGCCCTTGAGCAGCGCGCCGTCGGTGATCCCGGTGGCGCAGAAGAACATGTTGTCGCCGCGCACCAGGTTCGAAGTGGTCAGCACCTGGTTCGCGTCGTGCCCGGCGTCGCGCAGCTTCGCCCGCTCGGCGTCGTCGCGCGGCCACAGCCGCGCCTGGATCTCGCCGCCGAGGCACTTCAACGCGCACGCGGCGATGATGCCCTCCGGGGTGCCGCCGATGCCCAGCAGCATGTCGACGCCGCTGTCCGGCCGCGCCGCCGCGATCGCCCCGGCGACGTCGCCGTCGGAGATGAACTGGATGCGCGCGCCCGCCGCGCGGACGTCCTTGACGATCTGCTCGTGCCGCGGGCGGTCCAGGATGCACACCGTGACGTCGGAGACGTCGATGTGCTTGGCCTTGGCGACCCGGCGGATGTTCTCCGCGATCGGGGCGCTGAGGTCCACGACCCCGGCGGCCTCCGGGCCGACGGCCATCTTCTCCATGTAGAACACCGCGGACGGGTCGAACATGGTGCCGCGCTCGGACACCGCCAGCACCGCCAGCGCGTTCGGCATGCCCTTGCTGAGCAGCGTGGTCCCGTCGATCGGGTCGACCGCGACGTCGCACTCCGGGCCTTCGCCGTTGCCGACCTGCTCCCCGTTGTAGAGCATCGGGGCTTCGTCCTTCTCGCCCTCGCCGATGACCACGACGCCCCGCATCGACACGGTCCCGATGAGCTTGCGCATCGCATCCACTGCGGCGCCGTCGCCGGCGTTCTTGTCGCCGCGGCCGACCCAGCGGCCAGCGGCCATCGCGGCGGCCTCGGTCACGCGGACCAGTTCCATCGCCAGGTTGCGGTCCGGTGCTTCGCGGTGTCGTTCGGTGCTCATCGCGCCTCCCGGTGGTGAGCGTTCTTCAGGTTGCACTGCCCGAGACCGGCGGGATCCAGGCCCGCGCTCAGGCTCGTTGCCTTCGATCTTCGCAGATCGGCGAGTCTGCCGGAGCTCTCCCGTGGGGCAGCCCACTCCTGTTCGGCCGCCCGGCGGAACCCTGGCCTGGCGGTGAGAGCATGTGCGTCGTGGCCGAACCCCGCAACCAGCAGCCCACCGCGTCCCGTCCGCCCCGGACCGTGTCGGCGATGGTGTTCGCCCTCCTGCCGATGGTCCTGGTGGCATTCGGGATCGCCGGGATGGCGGGGCAGTGCTCGTTCAACCCCGGTGGTCCGTCGATCCAGGGCGGCCCGGTGCCGACCGTCGACGTTCCGGCCGAGCTGAAGCGCGCGGCCGCGAGGGTGGAGTTCCCGGTCATCGAGCCGAACCTGCCGGCGAACTGGCGGGCCAACGCGGCGAACGTGACCACGCTCGCCTCCCACGCGCAGGTCGTGCGCGTGGGGTGGTTGACCGGCGGGGGCCGGTACCTGCGGTTGGCACAGTCGACGGCAGCCGAGGACGAGCTGGTCGAGAGCGAGACGCGGCAGGCGCCACACGCCCGGGGCGCCGTCGACGCCGCTGGGCGGCAGTGGGTGGTCTACGACAGCGTGCGCGGCGAGCAGGCCTGGGTGGCGGAGCGCGACGGAGTCCGGCTGCTGATCACCGGCAACTCCGATGAGGCCGAATTCCGAACCCTCGCCGAAGCCGCCATCGCCGCCCCACCCGGTACCTGACCGGTCGCAGTTCCAAGCGGCTACGCCCCCGTGGTGCATCGCATCCAGGGTCCAGGGTCCAGGGTCCAGGGTCCGAAGTTTCAATTGAAACTGTGCACCGGGAGAGCGCGGGGTGCAGTCGGCGGGTCAGTCCTGCTCGACGGCGGCGAGGGCGCGCTCGACGCGCTCGCGGGCGCCCGCGAGGTGCCGCTCGCAGACCGCGGCCAGGGCCTCGCCGCGCTCCCACAGCGCCAGCGAGTCCTCCAGCGAAAGCCCGCCGGCCTCCAACTGCTTGACCACCTCGGCCAGCTGGTCGCGGGCCTGCTCGTAGCCGAGCTCGGCGACCTCGGGGTGCTCTGCCACCGGGTCGAAGTGCTCGTCCTGCTGCTCGTTCGCGGTCACGGGGTCGGACTCTCCACGTTGCTCTGTACGGACACCACCGCAGTGGCGATCGCCTGGTCATAGCCGACGAACGCCTCGGCGAACTCGGCACCGTCGCCTTCCCGCACCGCGTCGTTGATGCGCAACTGCGCCTCCGCGACCCTACGTCGATGCGGGGAGACCGCCCACCACCCGGCCCCCACGTACCCGGAAGTGGCTTCGGCGAGCGCGCGCAGCCGGGACGGCAGGTCCTTGCGCTCGGCGGATTGGCATCCGCCCAGCAGCGCGGCCCAGCATCCGGCCGCAGCGGAATCGGCCGCTTCGGCGCAGCGGCGCACCTCGCCGACCCGTTCCCGCAGCAGTGCTGAACCGGTGGCCGCCGACTGCGCGACGCCAACGGTCAGGGGGAGGAACGATGGTTCCTGCTTCGGGTGCACTTTCTTGTCCTGTTCAACCTGCTCGGTCCGGTACGACTGCCTGGATCGCACCGTCAACGACCCGCACCCGCAAACGAGTTCCCGCCGGCGCCTCGTCGACCGACCGGAGGACCCCGTCCACGCCGTCCTCGACTCGCTGCACGATTGCGTATCCACGAGCCAGGGTGGCCGCCGGCCCCAAGGTCGTCAAGCGAGATCGAGTGGCGGTCAATGCGTGTCGTTCGGTGTTCAACGCGGCGGTCACCGCGCGGCGGGCGCGGTCGCGCAGTTGCCCGACCTGCTCGGCGCGCCGTTCCAGCGGCCCGAACGGGTCGGCCAGCACCGGTCGGCTGCGCAGCGCGTCGAGCAGTCGGCGCTCGCGGTCGACCCAGCCGTGCAGCGCGCGGCGGGCGCGGTCGCGCAACTGGTGGATCCGCTGCGTCTCCTCCGCCACATCGGGAACCACCCGCTTGCCAGCACCTGTCGGGGTGGAGCAGCGCACGTCGGCGACGTGATCGACCAGCGGTGAGTCCGGTTCGTGCCCGATGGCGCTGACCACCGGCGTCCGGCAGGCGGAGACCGCGCGGCACAACGCCTCGTCGGAGAACGGCAGCAGGTCCTCGACGCTGCCGCCACCGCGCGCCAGCACGATCACGTCTACCTCGGGCATCCGGTCCAGTTCCTGCAGGGCCGTCAGGATCTGCGGCACCGCGGTCGAACCCTGCACGGCGACGTTGCGGACCTCGAACTGCACCGCGGGCCAGCGCAGTTGCGCGTTGGTCAGCACGTCGTGCTCGGCGGCCGAGGCGCGGCCGGTGATCAGCCCGACCCGGTTCGGCAGGAATGGCAGCGGCCGCTTGCGCGCCGGGTCGAACAGGCCCTCGGCCTTCAGCAGCTGGCGGAGCCGTTCGATGCGCGCCAGCAGCTCGCCGATGCCGACGGCGCGGATCTCGTCGACCCGCAGGCTCAGCGTGCCCCGGCCGACGAAGAACGTCGGCTTGCCGTGCACCACGACCCGGCTGCCGTCGGTCAGCGGTGGCTCCATCTTGCGCAGCATCGCGGCGGCGCAGGTGAGCGTCAGCGACACGTCGGCGGACGGGTCGCGCAGCGTCAGGAACGCGGTGGCCGCGCCGGGGCGCAGGGAGATCTGGGTGATCTGCCCCTCCACCCAGATCGTGCCCAGCCGGTTGATCCAGTCGGCGATCTTGCGTGCGACGGTCCTTACCGGCCAGGGCTCCTCGGGGCTGGTCGGAGAACTCAGCGGTCACTCCTCGGTGCTTCACGGCCCTGGCCCGGCCCGCAGTTTCAATTGAAACTGCTCACCAGGCTCTCGGGGGGCCGCAGTTTCAATTGAAACTGCGGATGTCGTCTGGGGTCACTGGTTGCGCAGGCGGTCCAAGCGGTTCTGCAGCATCCGGAGGAACTCCGGGCGCCGACCGTGCTGCTGCTCGTGGGCGAGCAGTTCGGCAAGTTCCGCGTCGGTGAACGAGCGGAGCCTGCCCCGCAGCTGCGGCAGCGTCAGGTGATCGTAGTCCGACAGCACCGTCAGGTTCTCGGAGAGCACCTCGGGCTCGGTCGGCTCGTCCTCGTCGAAGGTCGCCCAGGCAGGCTGCTCCTCCGGGGTGCGCAGTCCGGCGAGGGCCTCGTCGCCCTTGATCGCCAGCTCGGTGATCTGCTGCTGGATCCGCATCGACGCCTGCAGCGCCTGGCTGGCCACGGTGACCGGCAAGCCGAGCAGGGTGGTCGGGAGCTGGCGCGCCTGCTCGACGGCGGTGGCCGCGAGTCCGGCGGCGACCCGCACCGGCAGGGGGAACGATGACATGGCCCCAGCCTGCCGCACTCCGGCCGTCGAAGCCATCACCCCGCGCCGCACGACTGTGATCTGAAGCAGCCGGAATCCGGACGGAGTCTGCGACTCCCGCAGGGGCCGCCAGTCGTACCGCCGCGCGAGGTGAGTCCGGCGACAGGTTCTGAACGTGCGTGGCCAGGTCCGTACCCTTGGGGGCATGACGACCTCGCCCGAGGCCACTGACCTCGTTGACCAGGACGCCGGGCCGACCAAGCGGGTACTGCTGGCCAAGCCGCGTGGGTACTGCGCAGGTGTCGACCGCGCGGTCATCACCGTCGAGAAGGCCCTGGAGACCTACGGTCCGCCGATCTACGTGCGCAAGGAGATCGTGCACAACCGGCACGTGGTGGACACGCTTTCCGAGCGCGGCGTGATCTTCGTGGACGAGACCGACGAGGTGCCGGAGGGCGCGCTCGTGGTGTTCTCCGCGCACGGCGTGTCGCCCGCGGTGCACGACGAGGCGGCGCAGCGGAACCTGCGCACCATCGACGCGACCTGCCCGCTGGTCACCAAGGTCCACAAGGAGGTCAACCGGTTCGCCCGCGAGGACTACGACATCCTGCTGATCGGCCACGAGGGCCACGAGGAGGTCGAGGGCACCGCCGGTGAGGCCCCCGACCGCGTGCAGCTGGTCGACAAGGCGGAGGACGTCGACAAGGTCGAGGTCCGTGACCCGAGCAAGGTCGTGTGGCTGTCGCAGACCACGCTCAGCGTGGACGAGACGATGGAGCGGGTGGACCAGCTCAAGGAGCGCTTCCCGGATCTGCAGGCACCGCCGAGCGACGACATCTGCTACGCGACCTCCAACCGGCAGTACGCGGTGAAGGCGATGGCGCCGGAGTGCGATCTGGTGATCGTCGTCGGCTCGCAGAACTCCTCGAACTCCAAGCGCCTGGTCGAGGTCGCCCTGCAGGCGGGCGCGTCCGACGCGCACCTCGTGGACTACGCGAACCAGATCGACGAGGCCTGGTTGGACGGCGTCACGACCGTGGGCGTGACCAGCGGCGCGTCGGTGCCGGACGTGCTGGTGCTGCAAGTGCTTGATCACCTCGCCGAGCGCGGCTGGAACCAGGTGGACGAGGTCACCACGGCCAACGAGAAGATCTCGTTCGCGCTGCCGCGAGAGCTCCGCAAGGACCTCGACGACAACCCGGACAAGCCCAAGGGCGTCCGCTGAGCGGCTGACGGAAAAAGTGCATCCGCGCCGCGCGGATGCACTTTTACCTGCCAACTGGCCGACATCGTCCCAGCTCAGCGACCGTGATCGCGCCTGTGTGCGATGGCGCCTGAAAGCGCTCACGGCCCTGACGGGCCGCGCGCCCGGCTGCGCTTACCCGAACCGCTCGTCCCGTCGCGGCCGACGGGGTCGCCGGGGCGGCTCCCCCTGCGGCGGCTCCGCCGCTCGCGGCCGCCCCGCCCGGGCGCCTGTCGCGGGATTGAGCCCCGCCGCGGCGGCACCGCGCGGCCGTCTCGCTCCGGCCACGGCTCGGCTGCTCCGCGCGCCCTGCCAGGCGCGTCGCCCCTCGCCTTGTTGGGCGTGTCGCCACTGCGCGCCCTCCCAGGGGCTTGGGCCCGCCCGCGCTCCGCTTGGGCTCGCTGCGGGCGTCCTGCGGGTTCGGCGCGGGGTTTCCTACCGCGCTCCCGATCTCGCTCCTCCGGTCGCCGTTTATTGGCGGCGTCCTCCGCCGGCGTCTTGCGGGGCGGGGTGGGGCGGCGGCGCTTCTTGGTGGCTTCGTCGCTGTCGGCGATCTCGGTGCGGGACCGGGCCTTCTGGGTAACGAACATGCGGACCAGGCCGATGCCCAGGGCGACGATGGTTGCACCCGCCATGATCGGGAAGCTGCTGATCAGCGGTCGGGCGATGGCGAGCGCTTTGGCGGTGATCCCAGCACCGGCGGCCACCCCGCTGCCGGTGATCAGCACCAGCAGGGGCATGACGATCGTGAGCACGAGCGGCGGTTGGACCATCGGCCCGAACACGCTCCGACGTTTGACCAGCAGCACGGCCAGCACGCATCCGACGAAGAAGCAGGCCTTGAACAGGATGTCGGGTTGCGTCCAGATCAGGATGTCGACGACTGTTCCGATCGCGGTCGGGACGGCAGCCAACAGCACGGCTCCCCAGAGCGGCATGCCGTTGCCTCCGAAGGCGGAGCGCGTCGACCACTGGGAGGCGCCGTTGCTGGGGGGTGGGGCGCTCTGGCTATCGCGGATCGCGGTCACGAGTCCCAACGGTAACGGTCCAGTACCCCGGGCCGAGAGCCCTCTTCCGGAACTCGCCGGTTACTGCACGTTGGGTTACCGCTGCTGCCGGATGGCGTGATCGCTGCGTGATGTTCGTGCAGCCGAATGGATGCCCTGTCACTTGGCCAGGGGTGTGAACCTTGACACAACTGGCGTGACCATTTTAGCGTCCGGGCAATCGTTTTCTCACGATTCTCGAAGCGGCGTGACGGGGGTCCTATGAGCACGGCGCCACCGCTGGTCGAGATGACCGGCGTCACGAAACGTTACGGGGGTGTGTTGGCGTGCGACGGAGTGGACCTGACGGTCCGCGCCGGCGAGGTGCACGCGTTGCTGGGGGAGAACGGCGCGGGCAAGAGCACGCTGATGAAGGTGCTCTCCGGGGACGTCGCCGATCACTCCGGGGCGATCTCGATCGAGGGTCGCCCGGTGCAGTTCGGCAAGCCGGCCGACGCGCAGCACGCCGGGATCGCGATGATCCACCAGGAGCTGGACCTGGTGCCGGGGCTGAGCGTCGCGGAGAACCTCTACCTCGGCCGCGAGCTGCGCAACCGGTTCGGCGTGGTGGACCGCCGGAAGATGGCCTCGCGCACCCGAGAACTGCTGCGGCGCACCGGAATCGACCTGGATCCGCTGCGGCCGGTCGGCGAGCTGCGCATCGGCGAGCAGCAGCTGGTGACGATCGCCCGCGCCCTGTCGCTGGACGCGAAGGTGCTGATCATGGACGAGCCGACGTCGGCGCTGTCCAGCACCGAGGTGGAGCGGTTGTTCGCGGTGATCACCGAGTTGCGCCGCGGTGGCACCGGGATCGTCTACATCTCGCACCGGATGGACGAGATCGGCCAGGTCGCCGACCGCGCCACCGTGTTGCGCAACGGCCGCAAGGTCGCCGAGTTCGACGCCCGGAAGCTGACCGCGGAGCAGGCCGCGGAGGCGATGGTGGGCCGGTCGGTGCAGACGATGTTCCGGGCCGAGCGCGGCGCCGTCGGCGACGAGCTGCTGGCCCTGTCCGGATTCGCCGTCCGACCGCGCCGCCCGCGGGTGGGTCGCCGCGAACCCGACGGGATCGATCTGACCGTGCGCAGCGGGGAGATCGTCGGGCTGTGCGGGTTGCTCGGCTCAGGTCGCACCGAACTGCTGGAATCGCTGTTCGGGGCGGGGTCCTCCGGCACGTGGGAGGGGGAGGTGTCGCTGGGCGGGCATCCGGTGCGGCCGAGGGGTCCGCACCGGGCGTTGCGAGCGGGCATCGCCTTCGTGCCGGAGGACCGCAGGAGTTCGGGGCTGGTGCTCGACCATTCGGTGCTGGCCAACACGGTCCTCTCGGTGCTGGACCGGCTCGGCGTGGCCGGGCTGGTGCGCCGCCGCGCCGAGGTGTCTGCCACCGAGCGCAGCGTGCGGCAGCTCAAGGTCAAGCTCGGCCGGATCCTCGACCCGGTGGGCACCCTCTCCGGCGGCAACCAGCAGAAGGTCGTCTTCGGCCGGATGTTGTTGACGGAGCCGCGTTTGCTGCTGCTGGACGATCCAACCCGAGGCGTGGACATCGGTGCGAAGTCCGAGATCTACCAGCTGCTCGGCGAGATCGCCGGGCGCGGCATCGGGGTGCTGCTGGCGTCCTCGGAACTGCCCGAGCTGGTCGGCGTGTGCCACCGCGTGGTGGTGCTGCGCGCCGGGCGCAGCGTGGCCGAGTTCGACACCACCGAGGTCGGTGAAGCGGAATTGCTGGCGGCAGCTATGGGCGAAAGCGTGGCGGCCGGCGGGTCCGGGCCAGCGGTCGGTACCGGGCGGCAGAGCACTGGGGGAGGTGCGCGGTGAGCAACCAGACGGAGCAACGGCCCGCGGAATCCGGTGGGGGAGTGGCGGCTCCGGCGAAGCGGGCGAACGTCGTCGAGACGCTGTTCCGGTTCCAGAGCTTCTTCGGGCTGGTCGCGGTGTTCCTGGCGGCGGTGATCTTCTCGCCCCGCAACGACGGCCAGATCCTGTTCCTCACCAGCGACAACCTGTTCAACATCGTGCGCGCGGTGTCGGAGATCGGGATCATCGCGGTCGGTCTGACCTTCGTGATCCTCATCGGCGGCATCGACCTGTCGGTCGGCTCGGTACTCGGGTTGGCCGCGGTGGGGTCGGCCGTGCTGATGGTCGAGGACGGCTTCGGCGTGTGGACCGCGGTCGCGCTGGTGCTGCTCGCGGGCATCGCCTTCGGCCTGCTGCAGGGCACCGCCGTCGCGCTGCTCGGCGTGCAGGCCTTCATCGTCACCTTGGCGGGCTTGCAGATCGCGCGCGGCCTGGCGCGCATGTGGTCCGGCGGCGAGACGGTGCAGATCTCCTACGGTGACGGGCCCGGCCAGGCGCCGATGCTGTTCTCCCTGCTCGGGGAGCGGACTTTCGGTGGTGTGGTGCCGATTCCGGCGCTGATCTTCGCCGTGGTCGCGATCGTCGCGATCCTGTTCCTGCGCGGCAGCGCCTATTCCCGGCACCTCTACGCCATCGGAGGCAACGAGAAGGCCGCGCGGTTGTCCGGCGTGCCGGTGAACCGGGTCAAGATCATCGCTTTCGGCATCGCCGGGTTCTGCGCCGCGCTGGCAGGCATCGTGCACGCCGGTCAGCTGAATGCGGGGAGCCCAAACGACGGAATCGCCTACGAGCTCGACGGAATCGCCGCGGTGGTAGTCGGCGGCACCAACCTGGCCGGGGGCCGGGGCTCGGTGATCGGCACCATCGCCGGTGCCCTGCTGCTCGGCATCCTCAACAACATCCTCAGCCTGAACAGCGTCAACACCGACCTGCAACTCCTGATCAAGGGCCTGGTCATCGTCGCCGCGGCGGCGTTGCAGCGCCTGCGTCCCACGTCCTGAAACCTTCAGCCGGGAGGAAGCACGATGCGCAAGACGACGAAGTCCTTGATCGCAGTCACGTGCGCCGCGGCCGCCTTCGCCGCCGCCGGTTGTGGCACGACCAGCGAGAACTCCGGGCAGGTGCAGAACCAGGACCCGACCAAGAACTGCAAGGGCCCGAACGAGAAGTACACCATCGGCATGAGCCAGGCCAACCTCGCCGAGCCATACCGGGTCCGGATGGACGACGACATCCGCAAGGCCGCGGCGAAGGTGCCGCAGTTCGACGTCCAGTTCTCCGACGCGGCCAAGGACAATTCCAAGCAGATCAGCGACGTGGAGAACTTCCTGACCAAGCAGGTCGACCTGCTGATGATCTCGCCGAACGAAGCGGCGCCGCTGACCGACGTGGTGAAGAAGGCCTACAACAAGGGAATCCCGGTCGTGGTGCTGGACCGGAAGGTCGACGGGGAGGCCTTCACCACCTACGTCGGCGCGGACAACGTCCAGATCGGTCGGCAGGCCGGCGAGTACTTCAAGAACACGCTGCTGCCGGATGGCGGAAAGATCGTGCAGATCAAGGGCCTGTCCGGCTCGACCCCGGCCGCGGAGCGGGATCAGGGCTTCAAGGATGGCATCCAGGGCTCGAAGATCGAGATCGCGGCCACCGCCGACGGCGAGTGGGAGCGGTCGGTCGGCCAGCAGAAGATGGACGCGCTGCTCAAGGCGAACCCCGACATCAAGGCTGTCTACGCGCAGAACGACCCGATGGCCGAGGGCGCTTACCTAGCCGCCCAGGCGGCGGGCCGCAACGACCTGAAGTTCGTCGGCATCGACGGGCTGCCCATTCCTTCCGGCGGCATCAAGGCGGTCGAAGACGGCCGGTTGCAGGCCACCAACCTCTACCCGACCGGCGGTGCGGAAGCGGTCGAGGCGGCCAAGAAGCTGCTGATCGACTGCCAGCCGGTGCCCAAGACGCAGACCCTGGAGACCGAGCTGGTCACCAAGGACAACGCCGCGGACGTCTACGCCCGGTTGAACCAGGGCTGAACCGAATTCGCCGGCACTTAGCGAGTGGTCGTGGTCGCTTCGAGCGGCCGCGGCCACTCGCTGTCCCACGCATGCAAATAATGATGAGTTTTCGCAGCTATTGTGGATAGTTGCGTTCCCGGACCATTTCTGTTGCTGTCGCTTCGTTTGGCGCGAAAAGTCCCAATACACCTGGATGGTGGTTGTCGGAGCCCGCTGGCCCGGCAACCATCTCATTGAGTGAATTCAGGTCGCGGATTCTTAGACACCACTCCTAGTGGTTGGCTTCCCGGGGAGATCTTTCTTACGCTCCGCTCATTGCGCGAGTGATCTTTCACCCGGAGCCGGACGAAAATCCATCCAATCGCGCATCACCATCGGATACAGCGCCATTACTGTCCACAACGGACAGTGGTGTGCGGAGAGGGGCGAGCACGATGAGAGACCGCTCTGCAACGCCGCCGGGAAATGGTCGTCGGCGCGCCCGCCGGCTCGGTGCCTACCTCGGAATCGCTTCGCTGGCGGCTGCCGCCGTTGTCGCGGACGCCGGTTTCAGCTCCGTTCGCGCGAACGCGCAGCCGCCGACGGCATCCAGGGGACCGGTCGGTTGGGACACCTACCGCAACCTCGGCGCGATGGCGCAACTGCGCGGCGACGAGCAGTCGTTCCAGTTCTCCAGCTACGACCGGACCGGTGGGAACAACGACGGGTTTCATGGCACCTACTCGTGCATCCGGATCAGCTACCGCGGTTGCGTGATCGCCGAACACGACGGTGCCGGTGAGATCTCGTCCATCTGGTCCACCCGCGAACCCTGGGGCGATGTGACCGCGACGGGCAACATCGTGGTCGAACTCGACGGCCGGGTGGTGCTGGACGCGCCGCTGATCGACGTGGTCAGCGGGCGGATCGGCGCACCGTTCTCATGGCCGTTGGTGGCCAACGCCGACGATGCGGCCGGCGGGGTTTCCATCAAGGTGCCGATGCCGTACCGCAAGGGGATGCGGGTGACGGTGCAGCACAACCCGTACTTCTACCACGTCGACTACCGCGTCTTCCCCAACGCGGACGGCGTGCAGACCTTCAAGCGCAACGACCCCGCCACCGACGTGCTCGACCGGCTGCACCGCTTCGGCGTCGCCGACCCGAAGCCCGCCGCTTCTGGCGCCACCCCGACCCGCCGCGACTTCGACCTCGCACCCGGCGCCTCGACCACGATCGCCGAGCTCGCCGGACCGCAGCAGATCTCCCAGCTCCGGGTGCGGCTGCCCCAGGTGGCGGCCAGCCCGCAGGTGGTCGACGACGGCTACGCGTACGGGCAGGCCGGCGGCAGCCGGTTCACCATGCGGGTCGACCCGAACAACCAGGGCATCCGGCTGATCCGGCGGCACGACGCGCAAATCGCCGACCAGGTCGCCGACGTCTTCGTGGACGGTCGGCCGGTCGGGCAGTGGCGCAGCGGACCGGCCCGCCCCGGCCAGTGGGGCGTGGAGATCATCGAGGTGCCGGCCGCGGTGACCGCCGGGAAGTCGCAGGTGGAGATCGCCAACCGCTTCGTGTCGTCCTCCGTGGACGTCAACGAGTTCCGCTACGACGTGCACAGCCGGGTGGGCGGCGAGTGGGTGCGCACCGACGTGCTCGACCTCGGTCCGGCGCACCCCGGCGAGCAGAGCGCGCACGGCTACCGCATCGACAACCAGGTCTTCGCCCGGTTCAAGCTCACCGGCCGCTACCCCAGCGACCCCCGCCAGGTCGCGGCCTCCGACGAGCTGCTGGCCACCGCCCGGATCCGCATCAGCTTCGACGGGCAGACCACTGTGGACGCCCCGATCGGCGAGTTCTTCGGCACCGGCCTCGGCGAGTACGACGTGCGCGCCCTGATGAGCTCGGTCGACCCCGGGCTCGACGGCTGGTACACGTCCTGGTGGCCGATGCCGTTTTCGAAGAACGCCGTGGTCGAGGTGGTCAACGGCGGCGGGGTGCCGATCACCGGCGCGACCGCCGAGGTGACCAGCGCGCCAGCGCAGGTGGACGGCAACACCGGGTACTTCCACGCCACCCACCGGCAGGCGCAAACCGTGCCGGGCCAGGACTGGACGTTCCTGGACGCCCAGGGCGCGGGCACCTTCTACGGCGTCACGCACACCATGCGCGGCCTGATCCCACCGGGCGCGGCGCAGCGCAACAACCAGCCGCACTCCCTCCAGACCCTTGCGGTCAACCAGCGCAACTACCTGGAGGGCGACGAGCGGTTCTACGTCGACGGGTCCGCGGAACCGGCGTGGCACGGGACCGGCACCGAGGACTTCTACGAGTCCGGGTGGTATTTCCGGGACGGCACCACGTTCTCGATGCCGCAGAACGGCAACCCGTCGCACGAGATCGGCAACGACGGCTGCCAGTACGACTGCACCGGCGCTTACCGGATCATGGTCAACGACGCGGTGCCGTTCCGCACCGGCCTGCGCGCGGGGATCGAACACGGGCCGGTCAACGACGAGCCGGGCATCTACAGCTCGACGACGTACTGGTACGGGGGCCGCGTCCAGGGACGTCAGCTACCCCCCCCCCCCGCCCCCGCCGCTGCCGACGCAGCCACCGGAAACCCAGCCCAGCGCCACGCCGTCGGCACCCCGCCCCAGCGCTCCGCCGTCGGCGCCGGAAACCCGCCCCAGCGCCCCGCCGACCTCGACCGCCCCGTCGGAGTCCGGAACGTCGGAGGCGGGCACCCCGGACACCACCGGGCAGGACGACGGCGAGCAGCCCCCGGACATCCAGCAGGTGGTGGACGGCGTCATCCGCCAGCACCAGCGCAACGACTGATCCCGACCACGCGAGCGAACGGACCGTTCGCCCCTCCTCGCGAGGCGAACGGACCGTTCGCGCCGTCCAGTGAGGTGAACGGATGCTCCTATAGATGTCAAGCAAGGTCGTTTTGGGTGACTTGTGTGGTGGTCAGGGCGTGGTAGACCTCGCGGGCGACGAATCGTTTGAGGCAGCGCATGATCTCTTTCTTCGAGAGTCCTTCCTTGGTGCGGCGTTGGACGTAGGCGCGGGTGCGTTCGTCGTGGCGCATGCGGACCAGGACGATGGTGTGCAGGGCGTTGTTGGCGGCGCGGTCGCCGCCGCGGTTGAGGCGGTGGCGGTGGGTGCGGCCGGAGGACGCGGGGATCGGTGCGGCCGCGGTCAGGTGCGCGAACGCTGCTTCGGAGCGCATGCGTTCGGGGTTGTCCCCGGCGGAGGTCAGCAGCTGGCCGGCGGTTTCGGGGCCGACGCCGAACAGCTCCAGCAGT
>NZ_GL877878.1:1996557-2054560 GCF_000194155.1 Saccharopolyspora spinosa NRRL 18395 | reverse complement strand
CGAACGGCCTGTTCGGGCCGTCTAGTGAGGTGAATGGTCCGTTCGCTGTTCCGTCTGGCTGAGGCGAACGGCCTGTTCGGGCCGTCTAGTGAGGTGAATGGTCCGTTCGCTGTTCCGTCTGGCTGAGGCGAACGGCCTGTTCGGGCCGTCTAGTGAGGTGAATGGTCCGTTCGCTGTTCCGTCTGGCTGAGGCGAACGGCCTGTTCGGGCCGTCCGTTCGAGGGTCAGACCCACCAGCGGCGTCACTACACACATCATCACTGTCCGTTCGCTTTTCCTTGGGAAGTGAATGGTCCGTTCGCTGTTCCGTCTGGCTGAGGCGAACGGCCTGTTCGGGCCGTCTAGTGAGGTGAATGGTCCGTTCGCGTCGCGGCGTCAGGGGCGGTTGCTGCTGCCTCGGGTGACGAGGTGGGCCGACAGCGTGGTGGTGGTCGCGTCGGTGCGTTCCCCGCTGATCCGGTCCAGCAGCAGCTGGGCGGCCACCGCACCCATGTCGTAGGCGGGCTGGGCGACGACCGTCAGCGGGGGGTCGAGCAGCGTCGCCCAGGGCGCGTCGTCGAAGGCCACCACGCCGATGTCCCGTCCGGGCCGCAGGCCCAGCTCGGCGCACGTCTCCAGCACGCCGACCGCCATCATGCTGTTGGCGACCAGGACCGCGTCCGGTGGCTTGTCCTGGGTCAGCAGCGGTCGCGCGGCTTGCTTCGCCCCGGCGGCCTTGAACTCCGAGCGCCGCACCAGCCCCGCCGGTGCCGGGAGCTTCGCCGCGCGCAGGCCGTCGCGGTATCCGGCGAGGCGGTCGTCTGCGGTCAGCACGCCGCTGGGGCCGGTGAGGCAGCCGATCCGCTGGTAGCCCTGCGCGGCCAGGTGCAGCGTCGCTTCCTTGGCGGCGAGCCTGCTGTCGACCAGCACCGTGTCGCCGGGGGAGTTCGGCAGCGGCCGGTCCACCGCCACTACCGGCGTGCTGTTGCGGCTGAGCAGTTCAGCGCTGTCCCCGCGGCCGGTCGGCGACAGCAGCACCCCGGCCATCCGTTCCTGCAGGGCGATGTCGATGTACTCACGCTCCTTGTCCGGCTCGTCGTCGGAGTTGCACAGGACCACCGAGTAGCCCACGGTGTGCGCCACGTCCTCGACGCCGCGGGCGATCGCGGTGAAGAACGGGTTCTCCACGTCGGAGATGATCAGAGCAAGCACTGCGGTCTCCTGCTTGCGCAGGTTCCGGGCCGGGCCGTTGGGCCGGTACCCGAGCTCGGCCGCGGCGGCGAGTACCCGCGCGGCCAGCGCCGGATCGACGGTGCTCTTGCCGTTGAGCGCACGCGAAACCGTCGCAGTGGACACCCCGGCGCGGGTCGCCACATCGCTGATCGTCGCCACGGTTTCCTCCTCGTGCCCTCTACCCGAGTGATGGCGGGCCACCTGCCTTGACAGTCCGCGTCCCGCCAGAATAGCGTCCGGGTAAACGATTGCTCACCGGTCTCATCGGCAACTGGGTGGCGAGATTTCCCGGTCAGGCGATCCGCAAGGAGTTCACCGGTGGCGCACCAGACGGCGCCACTGACGCGTCCCCACCACCGGTTCCGCAGCAGTCAACACCGCCTGTCAGTGAACTTGGGAGGAACTGTGGCTCGCATCGGTGTCGTCAGCATTTCCGACGGTCGTGACCACGTCCACGCCCGGAACGCGGACTTTATTCAGTCCAAACAGGATTCTCTGGTCCGGTCGCTGCGCGCGGCCGGGCACGATGTGGTGGTTGGTGACGACCTGGTCGCCACCAATGTGCTCGCCACCTCGGTCTCCCGCAAGGTGGCCGCGGCGGACGTGGACGTCACCGTCTTCTGCTACTCGGTGTGGGCGTTCCCGCACTTCACCATGCTCGCCGCCGACGCCACCCGCAGCCCGCTGGTGCTGGTGGCCAGCACCGACCCGACCGAACCGGGCCTCGTCGGCATGCTCGCCGCGGGCGGTGCGCTGGACCAGATCGGCCGCCGCCACACGCGGGCCTGGGGTGCCCCGGACGACGCTGAACTGGTCGAGAAGATTGGCGTGCACGCCAAGGCCGCCGCCGCGGTGCGGTCGCTGCACGGTTCGACGTTCGGCCGGTTCGGCGGGCGGCCGATGGGCATGAACACCGCAGTCGCCAACACCGACCAGTGGATGCGCAAGTTCGGCATCGACGTGGAGGAGATTGACCAGTACGAGCTGGTCCTGCGCGCCGAGAAAGCGGACGCCGCCGAGGCCAAGAAGGCGCGCGAGTGGATCGAGCAGCACGCCGCCGGGGTGCATTACGACGGCAAGAAGCTGACGCCGGAGCTGCTGGAGCGGCAGATCCGGTCCTACCTGGCGATCCGGGACATCATCGCGGAGCGCAACCTGGACTTCTCCGGCATCAAGGCGCAGCCGGAGCTGACCGAGAACTTCGCGACGATGGACGTCACCGAGGCGTTCCTGAACGACCCGTACGACTGGAACGGGCCGAAAGAACCGCACGTCTGCGCCACCGAGGCGGACATGGACGGCGCGCTGACCATGCAGCTGTTCAAGGCGGTGGCCGGCACTCCGGTGCTGTTCGCCGACGTGCGGCACTACCACGGTGACCGCGACATCTGGGACCTGTGCAACTCCGGCCAGCACGCCACCTGGTACGCCGCCCGCAGCGACGACCCGGCGGAGAACCTGGCCAAGGTCAATTTCTACCCGGAGGTGTTCTTCTTCCCGGCCGGTGGCGCGTCGGTGCAGCACATCGCGGCGCCGGGGCAGATGACGCTGGGCCGGTTGACCCGCGAGGACGGCGAGTACCGGCTGCAGCTGATGCTCGGCGAGTTCGAGCGCTACGACGACGCGACCAACCAGAAGCTGATGGACCAGTCCACGCCGGAGTGGCCGCACGCCTTCGCGCGGCTGGACGCGCCGGGAGAGCTGTTCCTGTCGAAGTTCGGCGCCAACCACATCCACGCGGTCCCGGGAGACCACCGCGCCGCCCTGCGCGCCGTCGCGGACCAGCTGAACGTCCGCCTCGACGAGTGGACCAGGGGCTGACAGCATCCCGGTCCAGTGCGATCTCAATGGAAGTTGCGGACCTCCGGCGTGTCTTGACCACGACACGCCGGAGGTTGTGGGCAACTCCCGCGATTTCAATGGAAATCGGACCTTCGATTTCCATTGAAATCGCGCAACACCGGAGTCGGCCCCGCGGCGGTGCCGGTTGCGAGGTGGGCCAAGGCGGCTGCGCCGCTTGCGGCAGCCCCGGACCGTGGGATTTCCAGCGTCGCGGCTGCGGATCGGCCAGGATGAAAAAGGCTCAATGGAAATCGCATGCCCCGCCACGTCGGGGCACCTCGGGCGCGGTGCGGTCGGCGATCGCTGGTGTTCCGGGTTTTCGAGTTGACGAGAGGATCGCGCAGGTGGCCGAGAAGGTGTTGCTCGGGATCGACATCGGCACGGCGAGTTCCAAGGGGGTGCTGGTCAGCACCGACGGGCGGATAATCGCCCGCGCCAGCCGGCCGCACGAGACCTCCCACCCGCATCCGGGCTGGGTGGAGCACGACGCGGAATCGGTGTGGTGGGCGGACTTCCTGGAACTGGCCCGGGAGTTGGTGCGCGCCGCTGAGGGCCGGGAGATCGCCGGGCTCGGCGTCAGCGGCATTGGCCCCGTGCTGCTGCCTGCCGACGGCGACGGCAAACCCCTGCGGCCGGCCATCCTCTACGGCGTGGACACCCGCGCGACCGAGGAGATCGCGGAGCTCACCGAGGAGTTCGGGGCAGACGAGATCCTGCGCCGGGGCGGCTCGGCGCTGTCCAGCCAGGCCGTCGGGCCGAAGATCCGCTGGCTGGCCAAGCATGAGCCGGAGCGCTACCAGCGCACCGAGATGCTGCTGATGTGCAGCTCCTATCTGGTGCACCGGCTGACCGGCCGGTACGTGCTCGACCACCACTCGGCCAGCCAGTGCGATCCGCTCTACGACCTGCAGGCCCGCGACTGGTCGGCGGACTGGGCGCAGCGGGTCGCGCCGGGGCTGCCGCTGCCGGAGCTGGCGTGGCCGACCGAGGTCGTCGGGCGGGTCACCGCGCAGGCGGCGGCCGAAACCGGGCTGCCGGAAGGTCTTCCCGTCACCGCGGGCACCGTGGACGCGTGGGCCGAGGCCACCAGCGTCGGCGTGCGGGAGCCGGGCGACGTGATGTTGATGTACGGCACCACGATGTTCTTCGTCCAGGTGCTGACGGACGTGCAACCGCACCCGGCGCTCTGGGGCACCTGCGGGGCGTTCCCGGACACGTACACGCTGGCCGCCGGGATGGCGACGTCGGGCGCGGTCACCCAGTGGTTGCGCGGCCTCGTCGACGGCGATTTCGCCCAGCTCGTCGAGAAGGCGAGCAAGGTGCCGGCGGGCAGCCGCGGGTTGCTGCTGCTGCCGTACTTCGCGGGCGAGCGGACGCCGATCTTCGACCCGGACGCGCGCGGCGTCCTCGCCGGGCTCACCACCAGCCACGGCCGGGCCGAGCTGTACCGGGCCGCGCTGGAGGGCATCGGTTTCGGGGTCCGCCACAACCTCGCGGCGATGGGCGAGGCGGGCGGCACGGCCCGGCGGCTGGTCGCCGTCGGCGGCGGCACCCAGGGTGGGCTGTGGACCCAGATCGTTTCCGACATCACCGGTCAGGAGCAGCAGATCCCGGCCGAGACGGTCGGTGCGGCGTACGGCAACGCGCTGCTCGCGGGCCTCGGCACCGGCGCGGCCGTTGCCCCGGAGGCCTGGAACCCGGTGACGCGGACCGTCCGGCCGAACCCCGAGCACACGGAGCGCTACAACGGTTTCTTCCGGCACTACCGGGACCTCTACGACTCCACGGTGCGGATCGCGCACTTCTTGGCAGGCGAGCAGCGCGCTGCGGACGAGCGTGACTGATTACTGAATGCAGTGTCACTGATCTTGTTAAGCTAAGACATTCGGGTGAACCGTAATGAGATCGGGGAGGCACGGGGCCGATGGCTGTGACGCTGCGTGTCTTAGCGGCCTGCCTCGCCCTGGCGGCGGTGGTCGCGACCGGGTGCTCGCGCGAATCGGATGCCGACGAAGCACGACCGGCGGATGTCGCCACCCGCGATCTCGGCGCCGCCAGCGTGCAGCGCGACCTAATCTACGCGGAGCACGGTACCGGCGCGCTGAAGCTCGACCTGTACCTCCCCGAGCAGCGCGAGACGCGGACCCCGCTGATCGTGTACGTGCACGGCGGCGGCTGGAACGCGGGGGTCCGCACGCTGAACGCCGACTCCGGCTCGCCGGAGTCGTTGACCGCCCAGCGCCTCTTAGAACGCGGCTATGCAGTGGCCACAGTGGACTACCGGCTGACCGGGGTGGCGCAGTACCCGGCGCAGGTGGTCGACGTCGCCGACGCCGTGCGCTGGCTGCAGCAGCACGCCGGGCAGTGGCATTTGGACGCCGACCGGATCGGGCTGTGGGGCGCCTCGGCGGGCGGTCACCTGGTGTCGCAGCTGGGCGCGCTGGCCGGGGATCCGGAGAAGCCGGGCGGCGGGCTGACCGGGATCCGGGCCGTGGTGGATTGGTTCGGACCGGTCGACATGAGCGCCGAGGCGCAGCTGGCGCACCCGAAGATGCAGGAGTACGCGAGCAAGGTCGTGCGGCAACTGCTCGGGTGCATGCCGGTGGAGTGCCCGGGGAAGGCCGACTCGGCGAGTCCGATCAAGAACATCTCCGGGGACGAGCCGCCGTTCCTCATCCAGCAGGGCACGGCGGACTCGCTGGTCCCGATCGACCAGAGCCTCGACCTGGCCCGGGACCTGCGCAGGCTGGGGGTGTCGGCGGAACTGCACCCCTACGAGGGCCTGGACCACGGCTTCGGCAAGGGCCCGCACAACACCCTGATAGTCGACACCGTCGCGGCTTTCGTCGAAACCCACGTCTGAACCACGAGCGGCGGTCCGTCACGCCCCGTTGGGCGTGTGTTCGGGGACTCCGTTGACCAGGCCATCTTCGTCGTGTCGGATGGTGCCGACGTCGCCCGAGCCCGCGGCCTCGGCCAGCGGCTGCACCGTGCTCCGGAAGGACTCCAGCGCGTCGAGTTCGCGGCGGCGGGCCGAGACGAAGCGCTGCAGGTGCGTGCTGGAGAGGTTCACCGCTTCCACCGCGTTGGACGCGGCGCGCTGGGAGCGGACCGCATGGGAGCGCACCTGCTCGATGTCCTCGGCGATCGTGCGTTCCGTCGCGGCGAACATCGACGCCGACGCCAGAACGGCGAATCCTGTTGGTCCGCAGAGGAAAACCCGCTTGCCGAGCAGCCAGGTGAGCAGCTGCGGGTCGGTGTCCAGGGCGGCGACCACGGCGGCGTCGGACGGCACGAACATGATCGAGCCGTAGATCGCGTCGGCCCACTTCTGGTAGCCCTTGCCCGCGAGCTCGGTGGCGCGGGAGCGGATGTTGCGGACGTGCACCCGCAGCGCGTCGGTGCGTTCCTCCGGGTCGTCGGTCTCCATCGCCTCGGCCCACACGGCCAGGCTCGCCTTCGCGTCCACCGGGACCTGCCGCCCGCCGCCGACGGCCAGCACCATGTCCGGGCGCGCGGAGCCACCGCCAGCGAGGTCGGTCTGCAGCGTGAAGTGGATGCCTTCGCGCAGCCCCAGCGAGCGCGCGGTCTCCACGAGAACCTGCTCGCCGAGCTCGCCGCGACCGGTGATGGAGGCGAACGCAACTTCGTAGCGCCGCAGAGCCGCCTGCTGCTCAGCGGTACGGGAGCGTTCGGTCTCGACCATGCGCAGCGCTTCGTCGGTGCGACGTGCGCTGTCCGCGTACAGCCGCCAGATCAGCATCAGCGCAGCCGCGAACAGCAGAATCAGCACGACGACGATGGTGATCAGGACGCCGGTACCCAACACGAGCTCCGTCCGGTAGTGGCCGTGGCAGCTCAAATGATGGCCGACGCACCCGACAACATCACGCACAGCCACGCCGCAAACGCGGCGCCGGATGCCGGATCCGTCCGATCCACCAGGTTGGACCGCGATTTCCATTGCGGTTTTCATCGTGTTTGTGCTGGTAGTGGGGGTGGCGGCGCCGAGGCCGTGGTCGCGGAGTTTGGTGGTGGGTGCGTTGCGGCGGGCGGTTTGGTGATTCCCGATGCCCTGCCGGGGTGGCCGCGGAGATCCACAGCAGGTTGCCCTGGCGTCGGTCAAGGCCAACAACAGCAGGCCGTGTCGTTTGCTCCCCAGCCCGCCGGGGCATTCTCGTTGCGATCACCCGCTTGTGATCATCGTCATACCCTTCTCCGCGATTCCGGCCACTGCCAGCTGATCAAGAAAGATGATCAGGGCCCTGACCAGCCCGCCCACGCCACGCCACCCGCGTCTACACCCCCTGACCAGTCAAGATCAGGATGAAAACCCTCATTCAAATTGGACATTCGATTTAATGGCAATTGCGGCTAGTTTGGGTGTTTCTGCTCGTCAGGGGGTTTGGGTGCGTTGGATTGTTGCGGCAGTCCAACGCGGTCGCGGGCGACGACCTGCGGAAACGGGCTCCTGTGGCGACACGCCGAAGCGGTCCGCGATGTCCGGTGGGGGCGTCGATAGCTTTGGGCCCATGCGAATGCTGCACACCTCCGACTGGCACGTGGGGCGGACGTTCCACGGCCGGGACCTGCTCGGAGATCAGGAAGCGGTCCTGGGTGGGCTGGCCGACCTGGTCGTCGAGGAGCACGTCGACGTCGTGGTGATCGCCGGCGATCTCTACGACCGCGCGGTGCCCTCGGGCGAGGCGGTGCAGACCTGCGTGCGGGTGCTCGGCCGGATCCGCGAGGCGGGCGCCCAGCTGGTGGTTACCTCGGGCAACCACGATTCCGCTGCCCGCGTCGGTGCTTTCGCCGAATTCGCCGCGGCCGGCGGACTGCACCTGCGCACCCAGATCGCGCGGCTGCACGAGCCGGTGGTGATCGACGACCGGCACGGCCCGGTCGCCTTCTACGGCATCCCGTACCTCGAACCGGACCCGGCTCGGCACGTCCTGCAGGCCAGCGCCGACGTGCCCGGGGCCAGCGCCGAGATCGAATCGCGCGGCCACACGGCGGTGCTCACCGAGGCGATGAACCGCGTGCGCGCCGAACTGGCCGAACGTCCACGAGGGACTCGTTCGGTGGTGCTGGCGCACGCCTTCGTCACCGGAGGCGACAGCAGCGATTCGGAGCGGACCATCGCGGTCGGCGGCGTCGAGCAGGTGCCGGGCTCGGTGTTCGACGGCGTCGACTACGTCGCGTTGGGCCACCTGCATGGCCCGCAGCGACTTGCCGAGCACCTGCGCTATTCCGGCAGCCCGTTGGCTTACTCGTTCTCCGAAGCGGTGCACCGCAAGTCGGTGTGGCTGGTCGAACTGGACGCCGACGGCCTGGCCGGTGTCGAACGGCGCGAGCTGCCGGTGCCCCGGCGGCTGGCGACGGTCCAGGGGCTGCTGGACGACCTGCTCAACGAGCCGGAGCACACCGAGCTGGAGGAGTGCTACGTCTCGGCAACCCTCACCGACGAGGTGCGCCCGCTGGAGGCGATGCGGCGGCTGCAACAGCGCTTCCCGCACGCGGTGCACCTGGAGTGGAAGCCCGCGACCGGTCGCGCGACGGCGCCGCTGCGCTACGCCGAGATCGTGCGCGGCCGCGACGATCACGACCTGGCCGCCCGGTTCGTCGCCGACTGCCGGGGCGCGGAACCCAACGAATCCGAACGCGCGCTGCTCGACGAGGCGCTGCGCGCCGTAGCCGCGGCGGAGGGCGCGAAATGAGGCTGCACAGCCTGGAAGTCACCGCGTTCGGTCCGTACCGCGACCACCAGCGGGTGGACTTCGACCGGCTCGGCGCCGACGGCCTCTTCCTGCTGCACGGCGACACAGGCGCGGGCAAGACAACACTGCTGGACGCGGTCGCCTTCGCCCTCTACGGCACGGTCCCCGGCGCTCGCGGCGAGGTCAAGCGGCTGCGCTGCGACACGGCCGAGCCCGACACCGTCACCAAGGTCGTGCTGGAGCTGACGGTGCAGGGGCAGCGGCTCCGGTTGGAGCGCAGCCCCGATTACCAGCGGCCGAAGAAGCGCGGCGACGGCTACACCACGCAGCAGGCGAAGGCCTCGCTGACCTGGGTCGATGGCGCGCCCACCGAGCAGCCGCCGGAAGGCCTGACGCGCATCGACGAGGTCGGCCGCACGGTGCAACGCCTGCTGGGCATGACCGTCGACCAGTTCTTCCAGGTCGTGATGCTGCCGCAGGGCGAGTTCGCCAAATTCCTGCGTTCGGACACCGCGGAACGCGAGAAGCTACTGGAGAAGCTGTTCGGCACCCAGCGGTTCGGCGAGGTCGAGCGCTGGTTCGTCGACCGCCGTCGCGAGCGCGGCCGGGACGTCGAGGAGCAGACCCTGCAGGTCCGCGAGCTGCTCGCGCGCGTTTCGCAGGTCGCGGGCACCGAGCCGGAAGCCGGCGCGGACGAGCGGAACTGGTTAGAGGACGTCGAAAAGCGGTCCGTCCGCGAGATGGAGGACGCGCAGGCCGAGCACTCCCGCCTGCGGCGCGAGCGGGAGGCCGCCGAGACGAAGCTGACCGGGCGCCGTGACCTGGCCCAGAAGGTCCGCCGCGTCCGGCAGGCCAACGCGACCCTCGCCGAGATCGGCGAACAGCAGGACCAGCACGACACCTGGCGGGCGGAAAGGGAAGCCGCGCAACGCGCGGTTCCGGTGCTCGCTGCCAGCAGCGCCGCATTGCGGGCGGAGCAAGAACGCGACAAAGCACGAGCCGAGGTCGTCGCCGCAGCAGCTGCCTGCGAGTTGGACACCGAGACGCCGCTGACCGAACTTCGTTCGCTCGCAGGTGCCAAGCGGGAAGAAGCAGGCGGCCTCGCGCGCCTGATTCCCGAGGCTCAGCAACAGGAAACCGACCGGAAGAAGCTGACGTCGCTCGCCGAGCGGATTTCCGCGGACGAGGGCCTGGAAGCGGAGCTCGTCGGGCAACAGGCCACGTTGCCCGACCGCATCGGCACCGCGCGGCAGCAGGTCGACGAGTCGAAACACGCTGAGCTGCGGTTGGAAACCGTGCAAGCACGCGGCACCGAGGTGGCGGCGCTGCTGCGGACCGCACGGGAACTCCCCGATGCCCAGAAGGAACTCGCGGCGGCGACAGCCCGAGCACAACAGGCGATCGATGCCCACCAGCAAGCCCGCGACCTGCTGCAAGACCTCCGCGCCCGCAGGCTCGCCGGGATGGCAGCGGAACTCGCGGCCCGGCTCTCGCCCGGCCAGCCGTGCCCGGTCTGTGGCTCGGCGGAACACCCCGAGCCCGGCAAACCGATCGACGACCCGGTGCGCGCCGAGGACGAGGACAGCGCCCAAACCGCCGAGCAGCGCGCGGCAACCCGTCGCGAAAAGGCCGCCGCGGACGCGCAACGAGCCCAGCAGCACGTCGAGAACCTGGCGGAACGACTGGGCGAACACACCGAGGCAGACCTCGCCGCCGAGCTCGCCGAACTCAAGGCCGAACGCGACGCGCTTCAGAACACCGCAGCACAGCTGCCGCAACGCACCAAACAGCTCGCCGAACTCGAAGAATCCACCGACCGCCTAGGCGAGCAGGTGTCCGAGGTTCGCACCCGAATCGCGGCGACCCGCAGCGAACACGCCACCATCGTGACCACAGTGGACGAACGCGAGGCGCGGCTCCGCGACGGACGGGCCGAGTTCCCGAGCATCGCCGATCGCCGGAAGCACCTGCTCGACACCGCAGCTCGCCTCGAACAACTCGCCGCCGCCCGGACAACCCGGGACGACGCCGAAAAGCGCCTCGCCGAACACGAAACCGCCCTGTCCGAAGCCGCCACCACGGCAGGCTTCGACGACGTGGCCGCGTCGCTCGCCGCCAAGCGAAGCGAGGAACGGCTCACGCAGCTCACCGAGGCGCTCGCCGAGGTCGAAGAACGCGCCGCAGGCGCGCGCGCAGCGCTGGCCAGCGCGGAGCTGTTCGGCGTGGACGCCGACGCAGAGGTCGGCCTCGAAGAGGCCACCGAGGCGGCAGTCGTCGCGCGCGAAGCGGCGGAGCGCACAGCTGCGCTGGCGCATCGCGCCGAGCAGCGGCAGCGCGACATCGCGCAGCTCGCGGAGCGGCTGCGCGCAGCGTGGGCGGAGCTCGGGCCGGCGTTGGCGGAGCACGCCGAACTGGAGGCGTTGGCGGACGTCGTCAACGGGCGCGGGCAGAACGCGCGGAAGATGTCGTTGCGCGCGTACGTGCTGGCTGCTCGGTTGGAGGAGGTCGCGATCGCGGCAACTCGGCGGCTGCAGCGGATGAGCGGCGGGCGGTACTCGTTCGTGCATTCCGACGCGGCCGGGGCGCGGGGCACGCGCGGTGGCCTCGGGTTGGACGTGCTCGACGACTACTCCGGCAAGCTTCGCCCCGCCAAGACGCTCTCCGGCGGCGAGTCGTTCCTCGCTTCGCTTTCGCTGGCTCTCGGACTGGCCGATGTCGTGGCCGCCGAGACCGGCGGCGCGCTGCTGGACACGCTGTTCATCGACGAGGGCTTCGGAACGCTCGACGCCGACACCCTCGACCTCGTGATGGACACCCTCGACGACCTGCGCGCGGGCGGCCGGGTCGTCGGCCTCGTCTCCCACGTGGAGGAGATGCGCCAACGGATCTCGGTCCGCCTCCGCGTCCGCAAGTCCCGCGACGGTTCCACCCTCGAAATCCGAACCTGACGATCCACAGTGGATGTTCGCGCCCGTGGATCGCTTCAGCGCGTCACATGGAGATCGTTGTGACGGGGAGGATCACGAAGCGAGCTGCAGTCGCGGCGTGCCGCTGACGGCTGCTTCCCACAGCAGCACCCCGGCGTAGGAGCGCCACGGGCTCCAGCGCCGCGCGTGCGCCTGGATCTTGGCCGGGTCTTCGGACAGCCCGAGCATCCCGGCGCCGCGCCGCAACGCGAGATCACCGGTCAGCAGCACGTCCGGCGCACCCAGCACCCGCATGGCGACGTAACTCGACGTCCACGGGCCGATGCCGCTGATGCTCTCCAGGTCCTGCCGCAGTTCGGTTTCGTCCCTCCCGGTGTGCAGCGCCAGGCGTCCACCGGCAACGGCTTCTGCAACCGCGCGCACGGTTTCCACCCGCCGACGCGGCCCCGGCAGGGCCTCCTGCGCTCGCTCCGCAAGGGGAAGAGCGTGGTCACCGCAGCGTCTGGGTGGGCCAGCGGGTCGCCCAGCGCGGTAACGAGCCGTTCGGTCGTCTTGCGGGCTGCGGCCACCGAGATCTGCTGGCCTATCACGGCGCGGATCAGGATCTCCGCGCCATCGACGCTGCCGGGCACCCGCACCCCGGGCGTTTGCGCGACCGCCGACCGCAGCGCCGGGTCAGCGCCGAGCGCCTCGCTGATCGCGACCGGATCGGCATCGAGGTCGAGCAGGCGGCGCAGCCGCGACACCGCGCTACCGAGATCCCGCAGGTCGGTGAGCCGCAGCGTGCAGGCAACGTACTTCTCGTGCGGGCGGAGCGTGGCGATCCCGGTGCCGTACGGCAGGCGAAGGGCGCGCGTGTAGTGGTCAGATCCGGCGTCTTCGAGCCCGGCCAGCGCCCGCTCGCCGAGGAACCGCAGTACACAGGCCACATCGCAGGGAGTCCGGAACGGCAGGCGGAGCTGGACGGCCCCGGCGCTGCCGCCGGGAACCTTGGCGCTGCGCTGCGCGCGGCTGCGGATCGCCGTCGGGGTCACCCCGAAGACCTCGCGCAGCGTCTCGTTGAACTGGCGCAGGCTGGAGAACCCGGCCGCGAACGCGACGTCGCCGAACGGGATCGCGGTCGTTTCGATAAGGATCCGTGCCGAGTGCGCCCGGTGCGCCCGCGCCAGCGCGAGCGGCCCGGCACCGAGTTCGGCGGTGAGCACCCTGGTCAGGTGGCGTTCCGAATAGCCGAGCTGGTCGGCCAGCCCACGCACCCCGCAGCGGTCCACGACCCCGTCGGCGATCAGCCGCATGGCGCGACCGGCGAGATCGGCGCGCAGGTCCCACTCCGGCGATCCCGGCACGGCGTCCGGCAGGCACCGGCGGCACGCGCGGAACCCGGCGGCCTGCGCCGCGGCGGCGGTCGGGAAGAAGAGGCTGTTGTTCGGTTTGGGCGTGCGCGCCGGGCACGACGGGCGGCAGTAGATGCCAGTGGTGCGCACGGCGTGGATGAAGCATCCGTCGAAACGCGCGTCGCGCGAGGCGACCGCCCGGAGCGCTTCCTCGGTTCCCACCAACATGCCTTCGATGGTGCCAGCGCCCGGAGGCACCTACTAGCGGGAATCGGACACGCTGATGAAGCCCGATTCGTAGGGCGAACACGACGGCCTGCGAGCGGTCCCTGGCGGTGCCTGGCGGTGCCTGGTGGTCCCTGGCCTGGAGCTTGGCCAGCACGTTGCCGACGTGGGTCTTGACGGTCTGCACGCCGATGAACAGCGCAGCGGCGATCTCGCTGTTGGACATCCCGCGCGCCACCAGGCAGAGGACGCCGGCTTCCCGCTCGGTGAGTTCGACCTGCGGTCGGCTGGCGCGGTGCGGCGCGGCCAACCGGCGGATCGCGACCGGGAACAGCAGCGATTCGCCACGCGCCGCGATTCGGATGGCCTGGGCGAGTTCCTCCGGCCGCAGGAAGCCGGTGACTCCGGCGCGCAGCGCGCCGTAGACGTGGTCGTCGTGTTCGACGGTGGTGATCACGACGATGCGCGGCGGCTCGGGCACCGAGTCCAGGATCGCGGAGGTGGCCTGGATGCCGTCCACGCCGGGCATCCGGACGTCCATCAGCACGACGTCCGGCCGCAGCCGCGCACCAGGGGGACGACCTCGGCGCCGTCGGGGCCTCCCCGACGACGGTCATGTCGGGTTCGGTATCGCTGAGGGTCCGCAGCCCGGAACGGATCAACGCCTCGTCGTCGACGACCAGCACGCTCGTGGATTCGCTGACCCCACCGAGCCTATTGCGCCCACGCTCGACGAGGCGCGAGAGTCGACGTTTTCGCTGCTCGGTAACCATGAGTGCGTTGCGGTGCTGATCGCAGGCACTCTGCTTGGTGGTTCCGGTGGCTGCCCCAGCGCCGAGCGGTGTGGTTCTGCCTCGCCAAGTGGTGTGAAGCGAACGGCCTGTTCACCACCGTAGGCGGCCCGAAGGGTCCGTTCGCTTCATTCACCTGACGTAGGCCCGGGGTTGCTGGTGTGAAGCGAACGGCCTGTTCGCCTCGATAGGTGGCGCGAACGGTCCGTTCGCTTCAACCAGCACTGCCCAAAACAGCTCTATAGCCCGAGCCGACGCCGAGTCCAGGGGATTGGTCATGTCCAGGTCCAACGCGCGCGGGCTGATGGTGATCCGCACCCGCGACCGCCACCCGGCCCGCGTGGCGCAGGGCGTTGGTCAGGCCCTCGTGCACCACGCGGTATTCCTCGCGGCTCACCTAGGCAGGACCGAACCCGGGGCGCCCCGGAGGTCGAGCTGCGCCGTGAGCCCGGCCAGCTCCGTCGAGCGGATCAGGTCGTCGAGATCGGCCAGGGACGATCCGTCCGAAGTGGAGGAACGGAGGGTGCCCAGCGCGTGGTCGAGGTTGGCCAGCGCGTTATGGGTCGAAACCGCGATCGCGGCGAGCGCCTACCGCGCGAATGCGGGATCGCCGTCCAGCACGCGAATCGCCGCACTTGCTTGCAGTGCAACGACATTCAGCACATGGCCGACCGAGTCGTGTAGTTCGGCGGCGATCCGGTTTCGCTCGGACAACGCCTCGACCTGCCACCGTAACCACTCGTGATCGGACGGTCCCAGCAGCGTCCGGGCGAGCCGCGCCAACACCGCGCCGACACCCTCGACCAGGTGGAAACCCGCGACGATCAAGCCCAGGCCGACCAGCGGCGCCCATCAATGCCCGATGCCGAAAGCCCGGAACGGCGAGATGCCGACGAGCTCGGGCGGCAGCGTCAGCGCCGGATCGGCGAGCAGCAGCAGGATGAACGGCGGAACGATCAGCGTCAGCAGGCCGATGCCGGAGCCGAGCGCGAGGTGGACGACGAGCCAGCAGACGGTCCGCAACCGATCCGGCCGGGTCTCGGCGGCGCCGGATTCCGGCAGCCCGAGCAGGGATTCCGCCGTGGCATCCGACAGCGACCGCGTCGCCGGCAGCAACCCGGTGGCCACCCCGGCGAGCACGACGAACGCGCCTTGCGCGAGACCGACCGCGACAGGCCGCAGGCCGAGCCCGATGTCCGGGCCCAGCAGCGCCCCGAGCACCAGCCCGGACACCGCCAGGTACGCCAGCGGCCCTGAGGATCAGGTGCACCCATCGCCGGTACGTGGAGCGCGGTGAAGGGTCTGATCAGGCGGGACGGCATGGCCACATCGTCTCTGCGGAACCGGCGCGCGATCGCAGGTTCCGCACGGCTTGCGGCGCGTCGCCCGCTGGTACAGGTAGACCGACGACCCGAGCACCAGCTCCCAGCACATCCAGCTCACGTAGAACAGCGCGCCGGGCCAGTAGCGCATCCCGGCGATCGTGTTCGACCTGCCGGAGATCAGGTTGGGGAGGACCGTGGCGAGCTGGCCGGGCCCCCATGCATGGATGAAAAGCAGCGCGGCGCCGAACCAGCCGCCGGCGAGCAGCAGCCCGCGCGGCGTCGGACGGCCAGCCAGGCCGGGAACCCAGCGCGGCCAGATCCGCCCGCACCGGTGGACGACGGCCAGTTACAGCACGATGCCGATCAGCGCGGCGGGCACGACCAGCCAACCGCTGGCGAAGCCGTCCCGCGCCGGGTCGGGGTAGTCCAGTCCGATGGTGCCGCCCAGCGCCCAGTTGGTCTTGATCATCAGATAGGGCAGCGCGAACACGAGGCCGAGATATCCGAGCCAGCGCGCCGGCGGCCCGGCCGGCCCGCCGCAGCGTTCGCAGGCCCGGTGATCTCCCGGACCCGCAGGACTGTCCCGGACCCGCAGGACTGTCGCCTGGAACAGCAGGATCGCGCTCAGCAACGCGAAGGCGCGGGTGGCGAACATCGGCCAGCCAGGGGAAAGCCCATCAGGCCGGACACCCGCGACAGTCGAACAGGATGCCGCCGGTGGCCCAGAGCAGCAGCAGGACGGCCGCGCCGTTGATCATGATGAGCATGCGGCGAGGTCGCAACGGCGACATCAGCACGGCGGTGCCGACCACGCCGACCGCTGCGGCCAGTGGTGTCGCCCAGCCCGGGAGCTCGAAGAGGACGAATCCGCGCGGCAGGACGTGCCGCGATTCGACGGAGAGGAAGGTCAGGGTCGGCGCGATCACGGCCGCCCGACTCGGCTTGAGCATGGAAACTCCTGGTGGTTCGACTGAACTCACCGGTGATGCTCGGGATCTGGCGGCCCGCGGACCTCCCGCTGCGGCGGGGTGCGTCTTCCTCCTGCGGCGGAATTCGATCGAGACGGGTGCATTTTGCGTGTTTCGTCCCTATCGTCGCGGCATGACCCGATCAAAGATCAGTACCAGGCGCGGCTTCCGGATCCTCGGCGCCGCGACCGGCGCGGCGTTCGCCCTGGTGGTGGCGGCGGGGTGCAACGACTCGGCACCCGCTCCGGAGCAGCAACAGGAGCAGCAGGACGGCGACGACCAGCAGCAGGAGCAGCAGGACGACGATCAGCAGGGCGGTGACCAGCAGGACGACGACCAGGAGGACGGCTGACGTCGCGGGGCGCGGGTGCGCATCCGGCTGCGCATCCGCGCACCCCCCGCGCGACCGGCCCCGATGCCTCGGTGGGCGAGCACCTAGACTTCGGGGCGTGAGTCTCACCCTCGGAATCGTCGGGCTGCCCAACGTCGGCAAGTCCACCCTGTTCAACGCGCTGACCAGCAACGACGCTCTCGCGGCGAACTACCCGTTCGCCACCATTGAGCCGAACGTGGGCGTGGTGCCGCTGCCGGACGAGCGGCTGGACAAGCTCGCCGAGGTCTTCGGCTCGGCGAAGACCGTGCCCGCCACGGTGTCGTTCGTCGACATCGCGGGCCTGGTCAAGGGCGCCTCCGAGGGGCAGGGGCTGGGCAACAAGTTCCTCGCCAACATCCGCGAGGCGGACGCGATCTGCCAGGTCATCCGGGTCTTCGACGACCCCGACGTGGTACACGTCGACGGCCGGGTGGACCCGTCCAGCGACATCGAGACGATCAACACCGAACTGATCCTGGCCGACCTCCAGACCCTGGAGAAGGCGCTGCCGCGGCTGGAGAAGGAAGCGCGCACCCACAAGGACAAGCGCCCGGCGTTGGAGATCGCGCAGCAGGCCAAGGAGATCCTCGACTCCGGCAAGACCCTGTTCGCGGCGGGGCTCGGCAAGGACACCCCGGACCTGCGCGAACTCAACCTGCTGACCACCAAGCCGTTCCTCTACGTGTTCAACGCCGACGAGGGCGTGCTGGCCGACGAGGCGAAGCAGAAGGAGCTACGGGACCTGGTCGCGCCCGGCGACGCGGTATTCCTGGATGCCAAGGTCGAGGCGGAGCTCAAGGAGCTGGACGAGGAGTCCCAGCGCGAGCTGCTGGAGTCGATCGGCCAGGCGGAGCCGGGCCTGAACGCGCTGGCCCGCGCGGGCTTCCACACGCTGGGCCTGCAGACCTACCTGACGGCCGGGCCGAAGGAGGCGCGGGCCTGGACGATCCGCCAGGGCTGGACGGCGCCGCAGGCGGCCGGAGTGATCCACACCGACTTCGAGCGGGGCTTCATCAAGGCGGAGATCGTCTCCTTCGACGACCTGATCGCGGCCGGCTCGATGGCGGAGGCCAAGTCGGCGGGCAAGGTCCGGATGGAAGGCAAGGACTACAGCATGGCCGACGGCGACGTCGTGGAGTTCCGCTTCAACGTCTGACCAACGGCGTTTCTGCTGGTAATTGACTCACAGCAGGTCGGCGATCGTCAGTCGTTCGTCAGCCGGTCGTTTGTTCGTCATCGGCGACGGGCGAACGCCAACCCAAGAACCCACGAAGGGCCGGGCTTGGGTCTCCTGTGTAGGAGTCCCAAGCCCGGCCCTTCTGTGTTTGCCAGCTATCAGGCCGGTACCAGTTGGGCGGCAGGCGGATCATCATCCTCGCCGTCCTCCGAGGCGCTCGGCAGCTTGCCGAGAACATCACCGATCAGACCAGACGCAGCACTGCGCGTTCGATCAGCCGCGCTCGGCCAAAGGTGGGCGTAGGTGTTCAGGGTGATCGTCGCGCTTGAATGCCCGAGCGCCCGCTGTACGGTCACCACGTCGCACCCTGCCGCGATCAGGCCAGAGGCGTAGAAGTGGCGCAGATCGTGAAGTCGGATGCTCTCGCACGAGGCAGCCGTACGAGCTTTGCGCCACCAGTAGCCGACTGTGTTTTGGTGGGGCGGGAGTCCTTGCTCGCCCTCGAACAACCAGCGATCTCGATTCTCTCCAGGTCGATGCTTCTCCAGGTAATCGCGAAGCATCTCGACGAGGACATCAGCAAGGTAGACGGTTCGCTCAGACCCGTACTTCGGAGCTCTGATCTCCACTTGCTTGCCGTTGGCACGCTGGACCTGTCGAGTAACCCGCAGAATCCGAGCCTCCAAATCGATGTCTCCAGCCTGGAGTGCCGCAGCCTCACCCAGCCGGAGCCCGGCGAACGCACACAAGGCGATGAAGACCCTGAAGTGCTCCTCTGAACAGTCGAGGACCTTTCGAACTTCCTCCGACGTCGGGAGATTCAAGGATGAGCCCTTACGCGCACGCGGTAGACGAACGCCTTCGCTCGGATCCGCCGGGATGACGCGATCTCGGACCGCAGCGCGAAGAACTGCCCTGACGTTGTTGAAGCGCGTTCGGATGGTGCCGGGTGCGAGTCCCTTTTCTCGGCCGTACCCGCGTAGCTCGGTCTCCATGTGCTTCACCCACTGCTCGACATGCGACCGGAGAAGGCGGCTAAGTGGGACATCCCCGAAGGTCACAGAGCTAGCAGCTAGGCGCATTGCCCGTTCGGTACCAGGTACCCAAACCTGCCGAGCCGACCACTGACCGAAGTACTCGGCGAACGTGACCCTTCCCGCCTTCGGATCAACAAACTGGCCGGTCGTAAGGGCTGCCGTCTGCTCGTCCAGCCACTTCTGCGCATCGATCTTTCGGCGGGTGGTCTTCGTGATCTGTTTCCCGCCCGGCACCGGTCGAAACTGGGCCTGCCACCGGCCGTTTGGCATCTTGCGAATACTCGCCATCGATCACACCTCCAGCCCGACGACCCAGGCTTCAACGTCATCCGGCCGGTACCTCAAATGCCTTCCGATCTTCCGAGCGCAAGGACCGTAACCCTTGTGCCTCCACTGATAGACGGTGGCAACCGGAACCTTCAGGTAGCTAGCGACATCTTCCGGGCCCCAGAGGGTGCGGATCATGGTCAGTCTTTCCTTTCGGTATCAGCGGAGCCAGGGCGCGCAGAAGCGCCCACATGAACGAGCCCTTCCCGGCCCCGGTCGCCCCGCCCAGAAGGATGTGGAGGTCCCGGCCCAGTAGGTCGAGGGTGAAGTCCCGGCCGTATTCGTCTCGGCCGATCGGCAGCCGCCGCAGGTCCACCGCCTCCACCGACTCCGCCAGGCCCGGCGGGGGAACGAACAGGTCATCGAAGGGTTCACGGCGCTGGAAGTCCAGCGCGATCCGGCCGGGCTTGAGGTGGCGCACGTTGGTCGAACGCGCCTGAAACGAGTTCGCCAGTCGGTTGATCACTTTCTCGAAGTCCTCCGGTTCTTGGCCTTTGGCCATTCGGACGTGCACGGTGTCCCATGACCACGTGCTTTTCACCCGCGTCACGCGCGGAGCCAGCGTGTTTCCCTTGTGATCGATGGTGGTGAGGTTGCAGGCGGTCATGATCCGAAGCCATTGCCGCCGGTAGGACCACCACCGTCTCCACCACGCCCGCAGCAGGCGACCGGCGAACCTGTCGAAGGTCGGCCGGTCCAGCAGCCGCCAGGAAGCGCCGGCCACCACGGCAATCCCGGCGGCCATGAGCACGGTCTGATACCCCACCCACAGCACCGCGGCGTCCAGCACCACCACCGAGCCCACCGAACGCGGATGCCGCGCGACGAACCGTGCCGCCGCCCGAACCGGGGTCCTTTCCGTGGCCACCCGCGTGTCCCGCATTGCCGCCTTACCTTTCTACGAGCAGAAGAAAAGGGGGCGCTGATTCTCGATAGAGATCAACGCCCCCTGTGCCGAGTCGAGCGGTATCAGTTCCGGCGCTGGGTCATCTCCAGCTTGGCGACCAAATCGCCGACCGAGTTCCGCATCTTGTTCAGCGGGGTCCCCATACCCTTCGGGACCCCGAACCGCTTCAAGTGGTTCACCAGCGCCAGCATCGTCGAATCGATGCGCCGGACCGTCGCGTGTACCTCCCCGAACGCGCCCGCCTGCGCCGCGCCCGCCAAATCCTCGACTTCCTGGAGATCCTTCTTCTGCATGATGTCGTCTTCCAGGAACTCCACCCGCGACAGTTCCCGGAACAACGCGTCCAGCAACTCCCCGATCTTCTTCAGCCGGGCGACAGCGGGCGTGTTCTTCCGCATCCCGACCGGCAAATTCGCATTCACGAACCAATTCCCCTTTTCTCGGTAGTCGTGTCCGTGCCCGTTTCGGGCTACGAGAAGTTCAGGTCACCGTGGATGTCGCCGGGGACCGCCACGTGCGTCTCCACCTGCCCGAAGTTCAGATTCACCACGCCCGGAGTCTCGCTCTGAGCCCTGGTCGAACCGGGCTGCGACCACCGCTTCCTGCGCTTGCTGGACCGGCCGCCGAACTCCGCAGCACCCGCACTGGCGTTGATCCTCACTTGCGCCGCATCCCGAACCGTGAAAACCGTTCATCAGGAACTCCTTACTAGGACCGCTTCAGACGGTGCTCGCAGAACGCGTCCTGCGAGTGCTGGTAGCGCCACCGGTCGATGTGGCACGCCGGGCAGTACTTCAACGTCATTTCATCCCCTTTCAGGCACTTGCCGAATCGAAGCCGCTATCCACCGTGCGACCTGGCCGTCAAAGAACAACTGGGGATTGACGACCTGCACCCGCATCCCGACTTCAAGCTCCGGAGCCGACCCGGACACAATGTCCACTTCGACGCAAATGCCTTTTCTTTTGGGACCCTTTACAAAAAGCGGTACCCGGAACACGCAGAATCCGTAGTGTCGAACCTCATCCGCCACCCAGATACTGAATTCCTCCAGTGGCACCGGACGACCTCGCACCTTCAGCCGAACACCCATGTACGCCCCTTTTCAATATTGAAGGCCATAAAGACCCCCGGATACACTCCACGACAGCCGGGGGTCAATATTGCCCTCCCGGCACGGAATTACGTCATCGTGCCGGAATTAGGCATAGCTCGGCCCACTATGTAATTCTCAAAGAGCAGGAATTCACTAAATTCGACTCAAGCGAATTCAGTCAGAATCGCTTTCGTGCGGATTAGGGGAATACTCGACAGCGGAACTGAACACCCAGCCGTCGCCCCCGCAGATCTCGCAGTCCGGCCCCCAGTGATCAGGGCAATCATCGGGCAGTGGATCAGGCCACCAAGCCATGTCCTGTTGCAGCATCTCAGCCACCGAGGGGGGCCAGGCCGTGGGCCTTGAACGAGATCCCCGACGAGTACCGGCCGTTGCGCTCGGTCTGCCACGGGCTCGTCGTCGCATCCACCAACTGCACGTAGGTGCCCTCCTCGAAGCCCTCACCAGGGTCGACGGTCAGGGTCACCTTGATCTCTTCGCCCTTCTCCGCGAACTCGCCCGGCAGCGGCCGCTTCTTCGCGAACAACGACACCACGAACTGCTGCACGCCCTGACGGTCCGTCACAGCCTCCGCCACCCCGTTGTCGTTCTCCCGCATCTTCACCGTCGGGGCCTCCGTGATCATCAGCTTGTAACCCTGCATGTTCACCGGGATGTTCTTCAGCGCCATCGTTGCCTCCGTTGAGCCTCTATCGTGTTGGCCAGCTTGGCTAGCCATATACAGATTAAACCAGCTTGGCTAGCCATGTCAAGAGGTTGGCCAACATGGCTAGTCAGATTGCGGTTCGCTGCGATAACCTGGGCAAATGACTGAACTGGACCCCGACGACCCGCGTCCGCCGTATCAGCAGGTTGCGAACGCGCTCCGGGCGGCGATCCTCACGAAGAAGCTCATGCCGGGTGACAAGCTTGCCTCGCAGACGGAGCTGGCGCGGCGTTACGGAGTCGCGCGCATGACTATTCAGCAGGCGCTGCGGATCCTCCGGGATGAAGGCCTTGTTGTTTCCCGTCAGGGGAGTGGCGTCTTCGTCCGGGAACGCACTGAGCGACCTGTTGGTCTCCGGCCTCACCTTGAACGCGCCTTCGAGCAGCCAGACGTGTCAATCGACTTCGCGGGTTTCTCGGGCGAAACACTGCACGGTGCGCTGACCGAGCCTCTCGACAAGATCCGTAGTGGCCGAGTCCGACCCGAGTCGATCCGGGTTCGCCTGCTCGTTCCTGACACCGAAGTGCCCTGGACGCTGCCCGCACGAGTCGAGGATATGGAGGACAGCCCGGCGTTCCGAAAGCGTGCTAGCGGGATCATGCAGCGTCACACGCTGGCGATCGTCGACACGGTCAACGAGATGGGCCGACTTGGACTGGTGGCGGACTCTAAGGCGGAACTCCGGGTGTATCCCGCTGTGCCGCTGTTCAAGCTCTACTTGATCAACAAATCCGAGGCGTTCTTCGGCTACTACCCGGTGCGTGAACACGTCGTGCAGCTTGACGGCGAGGACACACCGATTTGGGACCTCATGGGCAAGGACGCAACCCTGTTCCATCACGCCGCTGAGCCGAACGAAGAGTCCTTGAGCGCGCTATTCATCGGGCAGTCTCAGATGTGGTTTGACAGCATCTGGACGACCGTCGCCCGGGAAGTACGCCGATGACGGGCCCACCGCAGATCATCTGTGACAGTGACGCCGTGCTGCTCGACTTCGACGGCCCCGTCTGCGCAGTGTTCGGCGGGCTCTCGGACCACCAGGTGGCGACGGAACTTCGAGCCCTGTTCAAGGGAGAGCTACCGGAGGTAGTCGATCAGAGCCGCGACCCGTTCGACGTCCTGAAATACGCCGCCGCAACTGGCAGTTTCGCGGCAGTCGTCGAGCATCGACTCAAGGAGCTGGAGATACGTGCGGTAGCGGTCGCCCCGCCGACGCCAGGTGCAGTCGCCGTTCTGCAAGCGCTTGAGCAGCGGGCGATTCCGGCGATCATCGTGTCGAACAACTCGGAGGCCGCCGTCAATGCCTACCTTCGAGCGCATCGCCTGACCAAGGTGGTCGCCGGCGTCTCCGCTCGCGCGAGTGCCGACATCGGCGAACTCAAGCCGCAGCCTTACCTTCTGCTGCGGGCGATGAGCTTCCTCGGTGTCTCGCCTGAAACCTGCGTTATGGTCGGCGACTCGGCCACGGATATCGAAGCCGCACAACGCGCCGGGTCCAAGAGCATCGCGTACGCAAACAAGCCCGGGAAGCGCGAGAAGTTCATGAAACTCCGGCCGACAGGCATCATCGATGAGATGGCCGAGCTGATCTAAGTGCCGACCGCTGCTGGGGTCCGGCAGCACCCCGGCGGCTGATCAGTCGTAGCGGCAACCAAAAACACTGAACGGCGTTGTTTGGCTAAGCCAGGCAGCGCCGTTTTTGTGATCTCTCGTGCTCAGCTCGCGTCGATGATCAGCGGCTTGTCCAGGTCGCCGCGTAGCGCTTCGGCGAGCCCGAAAAGCCTGTCGGCGAGCTTGCGTCGCTGGTCGCTGGTGTACCGTCCGCCGCCCAGCTCAAAAGCCGCCTCGTCGAGTTCCCACTGAGTCTCCCGCGCCAGAACTGCAAGTTGCGCGTCAGGCGTCATGGCTACCCCAAAGTGCATCGCCGGTCGAACCAACTGGAACATCTGTAAACTTCGGAACAACGGTAACATCGGGAAAGACGGCGTGGCTCGAAGTTCGTAGTTTCGGGTCATGTCCGGTTCGGCGCGCCTTGTCAGCAGCTCGGAAGTTGCTCGCGCGCTTGGGGTGACGCGTCAGACCGTTGCTCGTTGGGTACGCCAGGAAATCATCACCCCAGCCTCAGTCACCGCAGGTGGTCAAGCCAGGTTCAACCTGGAGGCCGTGAAGCAACAGCTGCGCGAGCATGGCCGCAGACAGCGCGAGCGTGATTGACCAGAGCCCGGAGGGGCTTTCCTGGCCCAGCTCCGTCCGACTGCTGTAGCCCTAGCCCGGGGCCGCCTGCCTGCTGTATGCGAGCCAGGACGAGGCCGCCGACCTTCCTGTATGCAAGCCCGGTCAAGCCGCTGATGGTCGGCCGGGCGTGCGGCTCGCTGCGCTCACCGGTCCCGGCCGACCATCAGCGGCGACCGGGCGCGAGCGGAAAGGCCGGCGGCCTCGTCCTGGCGCGAGCGGAAGGCAGGCGGCCCCGCAGAAGCCGCCGAGATAGAGAAGCCCAACCGCGGGAAGTTGCGGCGAGCATGGCGCCCACCGGGGCAAGGTCAAAGAACGGTGCTGGGCACGCTGCGTAAGTGGTCGGCCTGCCAGTTCCTACGGGCATGCCAGCGTGGTGGTGGCGTAGTGGGTTGCCTGCCTGTGGTCCCGTTGCCTTGATCCCCGTTTGTAGAGCCGCCCCCAAGCATCTGACTGGCGACTACCAGCCGAAAGACTCTACCGCTGGTACCAGCTGGAGCCGAGCCTGTCGGTAGCGCCGGTGCGCGGCTGAACAGGCGTGGGTTTGGATCGGTGCCCACGCCGAGAGTCAGGTCTGGAGGTGCCCTATGGCCACAAGTCAGGCCACCGACTACAGCATCGATCAGTGGGACGAGTTAGTGAAGCAAGGCCAGCGTCTGACGAAGTCGGAGACCTCAGCGCAGTTCCAGCTGGGGGACATCGCGTTGACCTTGGTGCCGGTTGCCCCGGACGGCAAGCGTCCGCCGATGAAGGCATACAAGCTGCTGGCTAACTATGCCAACGAGATTGGGCAAGATCCGGAACGGTTTGAGGAATACCGGAATGTCTCTGCGGCATGGCCGAAAAACGAGCGCAACAAGCAGGTGTGCTGGACTGTCCATAGCATTCTCGCCCCACATCCCGACCGCTTCACATTGATCGACGAACCTCCCGTTGATCGACGCACGCGCGAACGACACTGGACCTGCGACGCAGCGCGTCGGGTCAGAGGTTGGAAGACCGATGTCCCTGAGACCACCGAGGAGAAGCTCCGCGCGGTTGAGGACTTGCTGGATGACGAGCAGGAGGCAGCCGAGGCGGTGGAGCGGGTAATGCGACGGCCGGCCGTGGTACGGAGGGTCGCAGAGAAGCAGCAGGTGCGCGAGACCTTTAACCGGGCCCAGACCGAGCGGATCCGGGAGGCCCACTCAACGGCTAGACAGCGTCCCGAGATTCGGCGTCTGGACGAGGAAGCCGAGGTGTACACCGTGCTCGGCTTGTGCCAGTCATTCGCGCGCGGTATCGGCAAGGCGCTTCCAGGGCTGCATCTGGCCGAGCTGTCCGACGATGCCAAGGAATCCATCCGGGAAGGGTTGGAGCGTGTCACTGCGGCCGTCGAATGGACCGAGCACGTCCTGCAAACCGGCCAAACCGACATGGATGAAGCCCTCCAACGACTGATCGCAGGAGAGACATGACCCCTCAGCGTCCGCGCCCACGGGGCCAGGGGGGAAAGCAGCAATGACGCCATACAACAAGCAAGAAGAGAACGCGCAACGCGTGTATGACGCTCTGAAATCAGCGGGAGCTCGTGGACTGACTCTCTTGGAACTCATGCACCAAGCGAAGCTGACCCGGTGTCAAGCCCGACGAGGCATCGGCTACCTGCGAGAAAGCCTTGCAGATCTCAAAGGTGGCGGAGTGTACTCCTACGACCCCCGCACGTATAGGTACTGCCTGGAATACATTCCCGAACTGGTTGAGGCATACGAGCTGATGAGAATCCGCGGCGAGTCCATGCGGACCTACCGCATGCTGACCGGTACGGCCATTCCTCACGCCCAGCTGTCCAGAGCCAAACAGATCCGAATGTTGCGGCGTCATCTGCAGCTCGTGGTCGACGACGCCAACGACATCCTCGCACCCACCTAGGCACATCCAAGCAGAGGCAGCTGAGCGGGACCGGATTCATGATCGAAGGGTGACGGTAGGCTACAAAACTTGCCCGCCGGAGATTGGAGTCTCCACTGTCCAACGGGTGGCTTCCTCATGAGACCAACCGATGGGCCGTCGTTCGTCAGTCGTTCGTCAGGGCAGCAAAAATCGGCGCAAAACAACGAGAAGTTAAGATCAACGTCTTGGCAGTTCAGGCGAGGTTTCGGCTCGATTTGCGCTGGTCGCAAAGTTGCGGGCAATCGTTCAGGTTCAACGTCTGACCTCTGGGGGCGAGAAGCGAGCCTGGACGACGACCCTTCGCGTACCTGGTGACGAAGTCCGGAGAGGTGCGGGTGAGCCGGGGAGGTCGCGTCGTGGCGACGATCGGCGGTGCCCGCGCAGCGCCCGGGCGCGCGGCTTGGCGTCAGCCACGAATCCGACCAGCAACTTCTCGCTTAGGCGACAGGCAACTACAAGCGCGGCAATGAGCGCCAGGCGCCGCATTGATGCCGGACGATCTTCGTTCGGGCTGGATCAGACGTGGATGTTTGGTTGAGATCGCCGCTGGTCAGCTGCGGTGTCTCGGCGTGAGCCGACGCAGGTCGAGGTCGATTTCGTAGGGGACCGGGCGTTGCAAGGTGCCGCGGAAAATGCCTGCTGGTGCGTACACGCCCGTCAGTTCGTCCAGCTCGTAGACGTGCACCACCGCGACCGCGTCTTCGTCCTCGATGTACCAGTAGTGCCTGATGTCAGCGTCGGCGTACTTGCGCAGCTTGACCGTGCGGTCGCGATGCGCGGACTCGGGTGAGACGACCTCGACGATGAGTAGTACTCCTCCAGTTCGTACCAGGTTCGGTCCGGGTCGAAGGGTGCGGTGGTGACCAGCAGGTCCGGCTCAGGGCGGTTGCGGGCGTCGAGCCGGATGGTCATCTCCCGCTCGACCTCGATGCCGTCGGGGGCCTGACGTGCGAGCTCCACCGTGAGACCGGTGACGAGACGGCCGCGCCAGGACCGCTGCGGGGTCACCATGAAGACGAGGGCTCCGTCGATCAACTCAGTGTGCCGAGGTGCCTCGGGGAGGCGGTCCAGATCCTCCGCGAACCAGCCTTCAGTGCGCGGGGGGCGCATCCAGTCGGGCAGCGTGGTCATGGGACACGGTAGCGATTCGGCGTGAACGAGGCCACGAGCGCCTCGTTCGGGTGCCGTGCCGCATGGGCGCAACCGCGCGTCAGGTCTCGGTGGCGGCGAGGTAGTCGGCCAGGGCGTTCCTGGTTTCTTGGAGGCAGGTCAGGCGGTCGTCTATCGCCGCTGGTTGGGTTCGGAGGTTGCCACCAGGTCCGGGCAGGGTTCGAGGACCGGTAGCTCGCCCCTCGCGCAGGGCAGAACCGTGCGGATCTCCACGGGATCGGGGAAGCAGAGGTATGGGCGTGGTGCGGGCTCGCGTCTGGCGGTTCCGGCTAGCACGGGACGCGGACGTTGTCGCCGAACTCGTAGGTCGTGGTGATCTGCCGGTCGGATCGCCTCGGCCGGAGTGGTGGGAGTTGGAACGAGTACTGCTCGGCGATCGCTAGGACGCCTGTTCGGCTTTCTGAGACGAACGTTCGACTGGGGATCGACGCTCTTGCGGCGCACCACACTTCTTCACAGGTGAAGTTTGTTGCGGCCCTGCACGCTGGCCACAGCGCCGTGGCAAAGGCCACATGGGCGATTGTGGGTTGGTGGGTCAGACTCAATGCCTGTTTCCTGGCGCTTGCTTAGGCAGTCGCAGATGGTCAATAAATTGTCACGCACCGTAGGGGTTGCTGCGTTCTTGGTGTAAGCGACTCCGTACTCTGCCGTCATGTCGATCAAGCACCGCCTGCACGTCTATGTAGATGAGACGGGAGATCGGGGTGCGGGCAAGGATTCCAGCCCGATCTTCGGCATGGCGGCGATTGTTCTCGACGACGTCGGCGTGGCGAACGTCCGGTCGGCGGTGAACCTGCTCAGGGAAGACTTTCGGGTGCCCGACGATGCGGTGATGTCCTGGAAGCGACACGTGAAAACGCACGATCGGCGCCGCAGGGCGGCGGAGGTGCTAGCTGGGGTTCGAGGACTTCGCGTTTGCTACGTATACGCGGTGAAAGACGAGCTCAGACAGGGGACGTACCTGGACGATCACCAGCGCTTCTACAACTACGTCGCGCTGAAGACTTACAAGTCGACGCTCTGGGCGGCTCGCTCCTGGAAAGGGGTCGGCGCTCAAGTCTGGACGCGGTTCGGGCACGTTCGAGGGCACGATCATCGAACGACTGACAAGTACATCCGGCGAGAAGCTGGACGGGATTCAAGGGTTCCGTTCGACATGGAACAAGGGCTCCGGTGGGTCTCGGCCGACCAATACGCGGAGAGCCAGGCGGCAGACCTTTACGGGGGCTTCCTTAAAGCGGCGCTCTGGCCCGGAGGTGAGTTCGGGTATGTCGAACCCGCGTATCTTCTCAAGGTCTGGCCGCAGATCAGGAACAGCGAATCTTGCGCTATTCCACTGGGGATCATGTCGATGCCGGCGAACAGCCTCGTGCGGCAGAACTGTTGGTTTCCCTGCGATCACTGCACAAAGTAGTCGGCTCCCCAAGAGCCTCCAAGGGCCGATCCACTGAAGGAGGGCGGTGGCAGCACCGCTGGCTGTCCTTGGCAGGCGCTTGAGAAGCCGACCTACCTGAGCATAGCTGAGACCGCTGACGCTCAGCGAGCTTTCCGGCGCCACTCGTCGCTGATGCGCTCGTTCGGGGCAATGAATCGGGGAGATATTCGCGTCCTCGTTCGGCAGTGCGGGGCGGCGGGTTAGCAGTGTGGCGACGGTGTCGATTCGCCCTGCCTGTTCGTGGCGGCGAGGTAGTCGGCCAGGGTGTTTCTGGTTTCTTGGAGGCTGGTCAGGCGGTCGTCTATCGCCGCTGGTTGGGTTCGGAGGTTGCCACCAGGTCCGGGCAGGGTTCGAGGACCGGTAGCTCGCCCCTCGCGCAGGGCAGGACCGTGCGGATCATTTCCGCAGGATTGACAGCAGCGCCCGGACCGCTCGTCGGGATCCCGTTTCAGATAGTCCTTTGTGGAGCATTTCGGGGACTTGCCGAACGCCGTTGCTCCGGCGGGCTGATGACCATCTTGTTCATCACCGGCACCGGCACCGGCACCGGAGCCGACGTCGGCAAGAACATCGCGTAGCTGAGCGGTGCAGCCGCGACGGTGAAAGTGCGGTACCCGGGGGCCGCTCGCGCCAGCGACGGCCGCGCGACGCGCGGGAGCGCGCGGCGGAGTTCTGCGCGTCCCGCGTCGGGCGCTTGCACCTGAGTTGGGCTACCCGTCAAGCCCGTCGAGTTCGCCGGTTCACTGCTAGCGTGTCGAAGATGACCGCATCCGCAGCCCCGGTGCTGGTGATCGGCGCGGGCGTGCAAGGCCTCACTGCCGGGGTTGTCCTCGCCGAAGCAGGCCAACGCGTGCGCATCCGGACCGCCGATCGGCCGCAGGACACGACTTCCGCGGTCGCGGGCGCGATGTGGGGTCCGGCGATGCTGCGCCCCGCCGAACGGGTGTTGTACTGGGTGACCCGCTCACACGCCGAGTTCAGCGCGCTGGCCCGCGACGAGAACTCAGGGGTGCACCTCGCCGCTGGGCGGATGGCGGCCCGGTTCGACCTCGGCGATGTGGTCCCGCCCGAGGCCAAGCTGATCCCCGACCTGCGCCCCTGCACGCCGGAGGAACTGCCGGAAGGGTTCGTCAGCGGCTACTACGCGACCGTGCCGCTGATCGACATGCCCCGCTACCTCGACTACCTTGTCGCCAGGTTCCAAGCCGCCGGCGGCGAACTGCAGCTCAGCCCGGTGCCGTCGCTGGCCGACGCGGTCGCCGAATCCCCGACGGTGGTCAACTGCACCGGTGTCGGAGCGCGGGAACTGGTCGGTGACCCCGGCGTCCACCCGGTGCGCGGCCAGCACGTCGTGGTGCGCAACCCGGGGATCGACGAGTACTTCGTCGAGCTGTCCGACTCTGGTGAGTTCGCCGCGTACATGCCGCACGGCGACCGGGTGGTGCTCGGCGGCGTGGCGGTCGAGCACGACTGGAACATGGTGCCGCGCCGCGAGGTCAGCGAAGGCATCCGGCGTCGCTGCGCCGAGGTGGAACCACGGCTGGCCGACGCCGAAGTGCTCGCGGACCTGGTCGGGCTGAGGCCGGGCCGGGAGGCCGTGCGGGTGGAGGTCGAGGAGTACGAAGGCGGGCGCATCATCCACAACTACGGGCACGGTGGCAGCGGCGTGGCGCTGTCCTGGGGATGCGCCTTCGAAGCCGTGGACCTCGTCGAAGGGATCGCCTGAACCCTGGGTTTCGCCTGGTCAGATCCCGTGAGCGGGTCCGGGCGCGATGGCCCCAAACCGCTCACGGGCAATGACCTGCGGAAACTTTCATCCAAGTGGGGGCAGCCGGCCGGTCACTGTTGGAATTGCTCTACGACGTTGTCGATCTCTTGGGCGAGCGAAGTGTCGTTGGCCGTGATGCCGCCCTTCGAATGGGTGGTGCAGTAGAACGTCACGGTGCGCCAGCGGATGTCGATGTCCGGGTGGTGGTTCTCGTTCTCGGCGATCTCGGCGATCCGGGTCACAGCCTGGATGGCCTGCGGGAAGCCGCCGAATTCGACGGTGCGGGTCAGCTTGACGCCGTCCTGGCGCCACTCCGGCAGGTGCTGGAGCGCGTCGGAGACCTGGGTGTCAGTGAGCAGTTCGGTCATACCGACATGGTGGAGGTTCGGCGCGCCGACCTCCACCCGGGCGAGCACCCCGATCACGAGAGGCGGCTGGGGCGTTCCAGGTAGGTGTGGTCGGGCTCGACGAAGCCGTACGCGCGGTAGAGGTCATGTGCGTCGTCGGTGTGCAGCATCCAGCGGAAGTCACTGCCGGGGCCGTCCTCGATCATGCTCTGGATCAGCGCCTTGCCGATGCCGTGGCCGCGCGCCTCCGGGGCGACGAACACGTCGGCCAGGTACGCCGTGCCGACCCCGTCGGAGAACGCCCGGGCGAAGCCGATCAGCCGACCGTCTGGCTTCCGGTAGGCGCCGACCACCCGCCAAGCGACGTCGATCTGCCGGTCGAGGTCCTCCCGCTTGCGCCACTGGCCCCAATACGCTTGCGTGGAAAGGAATTCCCACGCCACGTCGCGATCGATGCGAGCCCGCGAGTCGTCCACCTCGAAGTCCATACACTGAGCCTAAGGCCCACGTGACCGGATTTCGCCGGCGAAACCGCGCAGCAGCAGGAATGGGGTACGCGGAGCTGGGGTTCAGCTACCCGCACCGCCACGCAAAAGCTCCTCGGAGCAGGATCTACCGGCAAGTGTGGAGGGCCGTGAGGAGGCGATCGGCGCGGTTGTCGAAGCCTTCGGTTCGCATCAGGCACGGGCTGAAGGCGAACACCACGGCCAGGCGGGGTCAGCAGCCGAGCAGCCGAGCGTGGTCTTGCCGGAGCCGGATCCCCGATCAGGCCGAGGATCTCGCCCGGAGCCAAGGCGAACGACACGTCGGCGACGATGGCGGCTTCTGAGGGCACCCCCGAATCTCCAGTCCAGCGGCGTCCAAAGCAGCGGCAGTCATCGGCACCCCCATCGGGTCAGTGGCACGTCGTGGTCCGGGATCTTCCGCAATTTCAATGGAAATCGGAGACTGGAAGATGTTGCCCAGCCGGGAGAAGTACTGCACCCACATTGGCTCGTCGAGGTGCAGCTGAGCGCGCAGCGTGGCCAGCCGCTCGGGGTGGCTTCGCGGCCGAGGATGGCTCGGGCGGCGTCCCCGGGCAGCGCTTGAGTGGCGAGGAAGACCACCACCGACACGGCACACAGGACGACCACACCGAGCAGGATTCGCTTGGCCAGCAGTCGAGTCATTGGTGCACCGCCCTCAGTTCGCCTGCTAAGCGTGGCGGAAACCGTAGGAGTTCAGCGGAACCCCGCTCTTGTCCGGCGCCAGCCCGAACTCGAACGCTGTGCGCGTCCAGCTGGTTCGGGAAACCCCGGATGATGTAGCCGCCGCTCTCCCACTCGATCTGCTTGGCGCGCGCGACGCGTACCATTGCGGCGCGCCGGATCGGTGGTGGCCCGCGCCTGGTACACCAGGTCGTTGAATTCCTTTTGGTTCCAGTGCGTTTCGTTGTACGGGGCATCTGGCAGGCTGCCGGAACCCGCCTGTGTCAGGAAGTTCCGGGTGAACCAGTAGTGCTGCGCGAAGTCCCAGGACAGGTACATGTCGCTGAAGAACTCGCCCGATTCGACCCGCCGGATGTTGACGGTGATCCCGGCGTCGGGGGCCTGCTGGGCGAACACCTGCGCGGCTTCCACCACCCTGGCCGCAGCGGTGCCGCACCCGTCGATTCGGATGAGCGCCGGCGACATGGCTTTTCAAGCGGCGCCGGAACGTCTCGACAGCACCCCGCTGGCGTTGCGTTTTCGACCTACGACTGATTGATCAGTCAGTCGATCGCATCGACTTTTGCGGACGCGATGGAGGCTGTTGAGCCGCCATGTGCTGGGCCGATATGTCAAGACCCGTCTTGGAGCGACGGCTCGACCGTTGTCTTCTCTTGCTACTTTCGCAACGCTTGATCGTCTCGCCGAACCGCGTTTGGCCATGCATGGGTTTTGCCGGTGCGGGCGGGCTCCGGGACGCGCTTCGGCGACACCGGGAACGACGTTTGTCGTAGGTGGTTCGCGCGGCGTTAGTCGCCCGATCCGATGGCGAGGGACATCACAGCGGGCCGGATCGCAGGTGTCACCGCATGGCGTTGATCCACTTCGGACGGTCACCACAGGGAACGGATTTCCGCGTATTCCGACCAGGTCGATGCCGGGCATCGGCCTCGATGTCCGGCATGAAGCGGCGTAGCCGCTGGTCATGTGCCCCACCGGTACCGCGGCGCGTGCGAACCCGGAGCGGCTGCCAAGGCTGAGATCAGCCTGAGAATGGGGCCCGGAGCTGAGATCATGCTGAGATTTCCCTGCCGCCGGGGTTGCCGGATCGGCATGCTTGGGTCATGGTTCCGCGGGTGTTGGTGGTGGACGACGAGCCGGGAGTTCGCGCTGCGCTGCGCCGCGGGTTGTCCGCCGAGGGCATGGGCGTGACCGTCGCGGCCGACGGCACCGATGCCCTGCGCCTGGCCTTGACCGGCGCCTTCGACGTCGTCGTGCTGGACGTCATGCTGCCCGGCCTGTCCGGCTACCGGGTGCTGGAGCGGATGCGCGCCGACGACGTGAACACCCCGGTGTTGTTGATCTCGGCGAAGAACGGCGAGGTCGATCAGGCCGACGGGTTGGATCTCGGCGCGGACGGTTACCTGGTCAAACCCTTCTCCTTCCTGGTGCTGGTCGCGCAGGTGCGCGCGTTGCTGCGGCGCCGCGACACCGCCGGGCGGCAGGCGAGCCTGCGGGTCGGCGAGCTGGAGATCGACCGGGCCACCCGCGAGGTGCGCTGGGCTGGCGAGGTGATCGCGCTCTCGCCGCGCGAGTACGGGCTGCTGGTCGCGCTGGCCAGCCACCCGGAGGCGGTGGTGCCCAAGGACGACCTGCTGCGCATGGTGTGGGGCGAGGAGCAGTTCGTCACCCGCAACGTCGTCGAGGTCTACGTCGGTTACCTGCGCCGCAAGCTCGCCGCGGCCGGCGCCGGTGAACTGGTGCAGACCGTGCGCGGCCAGGGCTACCGGGTCTGCGTCGAAACGGCATGATCGCGCGCCTGCGCCGGTGGTGGCACCGACGCACCATCCAGTTCCGGACCAGCGTCGTGGCCGCCGCCGTCGCGCTGATCGGACTCGGCGTGATCGCGCACGTGAGCACCGGGGTCGTCAGCTGGTTGCTGATCGACTCGGTCGACGCCGACCTGCAGCGCACCGCCACCACGACCGCGAGCCGCCTCGCTGGCGGGACCGCGCCCTCCGCCGTGGCCACGCCCGAGATCCGGGTGCTGGACATCTCTGGCGCGCCGCTGGACGGGCTGCCGGGGACGAGCCTGCACCACTGGCAGATCGACGAGCTGCGCTCCGGCGACGGCGTGATCGACTTCGAGCCGTCCGCCGAAGTGCACCGGTGGCGCGGCATCGTTGTGCCCGACCCGACCGGTCGACCGCTGCTCGTCGCCACCGGCGCGAGGCTGGTCGGGTTCACCGACACCGCGGGCAAGACCGGCCGCTTGCTCAGCTTCGGGTCGATCCTCGCCGCCGCGCTGGTCGGGCTGGCCACCTGGCTGGTGGTGCGCCGTTCGCTGGGCCCGGTGGAACGGATGCGGGTGGCTGCCGCAGGGCTCCCCGAAGGTCAGCGGCTGCCGGTGCCCGAGGCCGCCGACGAGATCCGCGCGCTCGCCGAAGAGCTCAACACCATGCTCGCCCGGCGCGACGCCGACACCGAGCGGTTGCGACGGTTCACCGGCGATGCCGCGCACGAACTGCGCAACCCCGTCGCGTCCATCCGCGCCCAGGCCGAGGTCGCCGTGATGCACCCGGACCCGGAGCTCGCCCACGAAACCCTGCAGGACATCGCGCACGAAGCGCAGCGACTGTCGGCCCTGGTGGAGAGCCTGCTCGCGTTGGCGCGGGCCGAGCGCAACACGGCCGCCCCCGGGCAGCCGGTCGACCTCGTGACGGCGGTGCGGGCCGCCGCCGACCGGCTCGAACCGCCCGGCGCGCCCGGCACCGGCCCGCGGATCGAGGTGGAGGTCCCGGCCAGGCCGGTGCTGGTGCTGGCCGACCCGGCGGAGGTGTCGACGGTGCTCGACAACCTCGTCGGCAACGCGTTGCGCTACACCCGGACGCTGGTGCGGGTCTCCGTTTTTGCTGATGGCATGGGCTCCTCCGGAGCGGATTGGGTGCGGTTGGTGGTGGACGACGACGGGCCCGGGATCCCGATGGCGCACCGCGAGCGGGTGTTCGACCGGTTCCACCGGGTCGAACCGGACCGGGCGCGCACCACCGGCGGTGCCGGGCTCGGGCTCGCCCTCGCAGCCGAGGCGGTGCGCCGTCGAGGTGGCGCGGTCCGGGCCTCGACATCGCCGGACGGCGGTGCCCGCGTCGAGGCACGCTGGCCCCGGCATGCGGCCCGCTGAGCGCCCGGGTGCTGCGGCGGTGCCGGTTGCGGGAGCGGCTGCCGTTCGCCTGGCATCGACGTGCGGTCGGGCGCGTAGCGCGCCCAAGCAGCGTGGCCTCCGACCAGGCGGTGGCCGGTGACCCGCTCGGGTGGGGCAAAATGTCTGCACGTGTCGGTTTTGCGGAGCACCGGACTGATCGAGGCACCCCCGGCCACGGTGGGGGCCGCGCTGCGGCACACCCGCACCGCCGAGGTCGGACTCGCCGCCCTCGGTGTCAATGGCCGCGCCGCGACCCGTCCGGCCGCGCTGCTCGTCCCCGGTGACGAGATCGTCTTCCACACCAGAATCGCCCGCCTCCCTGCGGATCTGACCACTCGAATCGTGCGCGCCGATGCCGACTCGATGAGTTCCGTGCTCATTTCCGGCCCGCTGCCAGAGTTGCGCCACGAATCGGTACTCGCCGAGGTCGGTCCCCGGACGCTGCTTACCGACTCGTTGCACTGGACGACGCCGTTCGGCCCGTTGGGACGGCTCGCCGACATCACCGTCGTCCGCCGGTTCGTGCTGGACGTGCTGGCCGCGCGCATCGCCGCCGTGCGCGAGCTCGCCGAATCCTGGGCTTCCCGGCCGATCGTCGTCGGCACCGCAATCGTCCACAAAGGACTATTGCTGGCGCAGCAACGCCGCTACCCGGCGCCGGACGCGGGTCGCTGGGAACTGCCCGGCGGCCGGGTCGAGCCAGGCGAGGACGAACCCACCGCCGTAATCCGGGAATGCCAGGAGGAACTCGCCGTCGAGGTCCGCCCGACCGGCCGCGTCGGCACCGACGTCCCGCTCAGCAACGGAATGCTCCTGCGCATCCACGCGGCCGAACTCGCGGACCCCACGGCCACACCGAAAGCGGTGGAGCACAACGAGGTCCGTTGGGTGTCGGCGGACGAATTGGCCGAACTCGACTGGCTCGACGCCGACCGGGTCCTGGTCCACTCCCTCCGCGAGCTACTCGCCGACTCGTAGCTATCCAGATCAACGAGCGGATCGAACGGGGCGTGTGGGTCGAACGATGGTGCAGCCATTGCGGCACTCCTCTCGACCAAGAACGCGGCGTTGCCTTCCAGCGCAATACCCATGAGTCCAGGCTGCCGATACTGATCAGGTGTTCGCCAGGTGATCCACTCGAACTAGTGAACGAATGCGCAGGTGGTGCAGGGTGGGGGCGCTCGTGGCCCGGTATCCGGGTCGCGAGCGCCCCCCCGCTGGAGCGGATCAGCGCAGGCCGGTGACGCGAAGGGCGGCTTGCAGGCGGGGCTGCGCCCGCTCGCTCGCTCGCTTCGCCCCGTGCGCCCGGATGCGGTCCAGCTCCATCGGGGCGTCCAGCAGCTTCCGGGCGCGTTCGCGCACCGGTCGCAGCTCCTCGATCACCGCCTCGGCCACCGCCTCCTTGAGCTCCGTGTAGGTGCTCGCGGATTCCGTTGCGGCGTAAGGGCTCGTGCCGTTGCAGGCGGCGAGGATCTCCAGGAGGTTCGCCACGCCCGGCCGACCATCCGGGTCATACCGCACCTCGTCGAGGCCGTCGGTGACCGCGCGGCGGAACTTGCGCCGGATGGCGTCCGGCTCGTCGAGCACGAAGACCACGCCGGGGCTCTGCTGGTTGGACTTCTCCATCTTGCGCGTCGGGTCGGCGAGATCCCGGATCCGTGCCCCGGTCTTGGGCATCACGGCCTCCGGGACGGTGAAGACGTCGCCGTAGTTGGCGTTGAACCGGCGGGCCAGCGTGCGGGCCAGCTCCACGTGCTGGTCCTGGTCGCTGCCGACCGGCACCTGGGTGGCGCCCTGCAGCAGGATGTCGGCGGCCATCAGCACCGGATAAGTCAGCAGGCCAACCCGGACCGACTCCTGCCCGGCGCCCCGCTCCTTGAACTGGACCATGCGGGCGGCCTCGCCGTAGGAGCAGGTGCATTCCAGGATCCAGTTCAGCGTCCCCAGCTCGCCGACCAGATCCGACTGCACGAACAGCGAATCGGGGTCGATGCCCGCCGCGAGCAGCACCGCGAACTGCTCCCGGGTCAGCGAGCGTAGCCGCTGCGGACGGTGCGGCGTGGTCATGGCATGCAGGTCGGAGACGAAGAACAGGTCCGCGGGTTCGCGCTCGGCGGCCCACCGCCGCACGGCGCCGAGGTAGTTGCCCAGCTGGACGTGGCCGGACGGGGTGATGCCGGACAGGCGGGTCATTGGTCTCTCCCGGGTCTTGGGCCGCTGCCCGCCAGGATCGACCTCATACCGCTCGGCCGCCCGGCGGAGCGGCCGATGTCTGCGTGTCAGTGCACGACGTCGCTGGGCCGCCCTCGGACGGCCCACCACATGTTCGACATTGCGTGCACGCCGTAATGTTACCGCTTGGTGATCGGCAGCGGTCAAGGAGAAGGGCTACCGTGAAAGAATGTTTGTAGTGCTGCTGCAATACACCGCGCCAGAATCGGATATCGACGGCCAACTGGTAGATCACTACGAATGGGTTACCCAGCATTACGACGCTGGCGACTTCATCGCCGCCGGCCACCGCCATCCGCGCAGTGGCGGGGTGATCATCGCCCGGGCGATGTCCCGCGGTCGGCTCGATGCGATCCTCGCGACCGACCCGTTCGCGCTGCACAAACTCGCTCGCTACGAGGTTATCGAGTTCACCGCGTTGCGGACGATCCCCGAACTGGCGAAGTACGCCGACCCGCTGTCCCCGGCCGCCCGTAAGTAGTCCCAGACCTATCCGCAAACCACGGCAGGTGCCGCGGTCAGATCATTTCGCGCTCTTTTTCTTTAACCCTTTCTTGACCTTCTTTTGGGATTTCTTGACCTCTTCCGCCTTGGCCTCGCGCAGCAAGTCGCGCAGTACCACGATCGGGCAGCTCTTGCAGGGTGGTCGAGATCGACAACATTTCTTCTTGACCTTGATGGTGCCTTTGCCCACGGTTTGTTCTTCCGATGCCGAGACGGGGTTAGGCACAGGCTAGGCGAACCTAACCTCGGTTGGCGAACTTGATGTTGGGAGCCGGGCGTCGGGTGTTGCGCTGGGCACGCGACGGCCGGTCCCGCATCAGGTTGCACTACCCTGGGGGAGCCGCGCGTCGACGTGCGTGCGCCTCCGCTCGGCGGGGGTGGCGCCAATGAGCTCCGCAGCAGCGGCGCAGTGGAGCCGCGGCTCGGTGCCTTGCGGATCATCCCGCACCCGGACGAAGTCGACCAAACCCGCCGCGCCCACCTGCGCCGATCCAGGAGTACCCGCGTGTCCGCCACCAGTGTCGCCGCCCTCATTCGCAGTGATCTGCGCAACGTCGCCATCGTTGCCCACGTCGATCACGGCAAGACCACCCTGGTGGATGCCATGTTGCGGCAGTCCGGGGCCTTCTCCGAACGCGCGGAGCTCGTCGACCGCGTGATGGACTCCAACGACCTGGAGCGGGAGAAGGGCATCACGATCCTCGCCAAGAACACCGCGGTCAGGCGGGAGACCGACGCCGGCCCGGTGACCATCAACGTGGTGGACACCCCCGGCCACGCAGACTTCGGCGGCGAGGTCGAGCGCGCCCTGTCGATGGTGGACGGGGTGTTGCTGCTGGTGGACGCCAGCGAAGGCCCGCTGCCGCAGACCCGGTTCGTGCTGCGCAAGACGCTGGCCGCGGGACTGCCGGTGATCCTCGTGGTGAACAAGGTCGACCGCCCGGACGCCCGCTGCGCCGAGGTCGTCGAGGAGACCCACGACCTGCTGCTGGAACTGGCCAGCGAGCTCGACGGCGAGGTCGAACTCGACATGGAGGCGATCCTGGACCTGCCGGTCGTCTACGCCTCCGCCCGCGCCGGTCGGGCCTCGCTGGCCCAGCCGGTCGACGGCGAGCTGCCCGCCGAGGAGGATCTCACCGCGCTGTTCGACGTGCTGCTCAAGCACGTGCCCGCGCCGACCGCGGACACCGAGGCGCCGCTGCGCGCGCTGGTGACGAACCTCGACGCGTCCTCCTTCCTCGGCCGCATCGCGCTGTGCCGGATCCACTCCGGCACGTTGCGCAAGGGCCAGACCGTCGGCTGGTGCCGTGCCGACGGCACCGTCGAGAAGGTCCGGCTCACCGAGCTGCTGATCACTGAGAACCTCGACCGGGTGCCGTGCAACGAGGCGTCCGCGGGCGACCTGGTGGCCATCGCCGGTATCCCGGACATCACCATCGGCGACACCATCGCCGACGCCGACGCGCCCGAGCCGCTGCCCCGGATCACCGTCGACGCCCCGGCGATCTCGATGACCATCGGCGTCAACACCTCGCCGCTGACCGGCCGCAACGGCGGCACCAAGGTGACCGCGCGGTTGGTGAAGAACCGGTTGGATGCCGAGCTGATCGGCAACGTCAGCATGAAGGTGCTGCCCACCGAGCGGCCGGATGCCTGGGAGGTGCAGGGCCGCGGCGAGCTGGCGCTGGCCATCTTGGTGGAGACCATGCGCCGGGAGGGCTTCGAGCTCACCGTCGGCAAGCCGCAGGTGGTCACCCGGACCATCGACGGCCAGCTGTGCGAGCCGTTCGAGCGGCTGACCATCGATGCCCCCGAGGAGCACCTCGGGGCCGTCACCCAGCTGCTGGCCGGGCGCAAGGGCCGGATGGAGAGCATGGACGGGCACGGCACCGGCCGCATCAAGCTGGAGTACGTGGTGCCCGCCCGCGGCCTGATCGGGTTCCGCACCGAGTTCCTCACCGAAACTCGCGGCACCGGCATCGCCAACCACGTCTTCGAGGGCTACTTCCCGTGGGTGGGCGAGCTGCGCACCCGGCATACCGGTTCGCTGGTGGCCGACCGGGCCGGCTCGGCGACCACCTACGCGCTGTTGCAGTTGGCCGACCGTGGCAGCTTCTTCGTGGAGCCGGGCAACGAGGTCTACGAGGGCATGGTGGTCGGGGAGAACCCGCGCGCCGAGGACCTCGACGTCAACATCTCCAAGGAGAAGAAGCTCACCAACGTGCGGTCCTCCACCGCGGACGAGCTGGAGCGGCTGGCCAAGCCGCGGACGCTCGCGCTGGAGGAGGCGCTGGAGTTCTGCTCCGGTGACGAGTGCGTCGAGGTCGGCCCGGCGGCGATCCGGGTGCGCAAGCTGGTCCTGGACGGCACGACCCGCGCCCGCGAGCGTTCCCGCGCCAAGGCCCGCGACAACAACGTCAACTGAGGTGTGCTCGGGTGGCGATTTCGTGCGAAATCGCCACCCGAGTACGCGCTGGGAGCGCCGGTTTCGCGCGAAATCGTCGTTCCGTGCTTGCTGAGCTCCTACGTCGTCGAGTCCGCCGGGATTTCGCCGATCCGCACGCGGCGCGGGTGGGCGGCGAGGACACTGGGCTTCGACCCCGGTGTCGATCATTTCGTCGACGGCAGGAACCATAGGCTCCCGCGCGTCTTCCGCACGTGCGGGCCGCCCCGGGTGGGCCGGGGTGGTCGGGCAGCAGACGTGAGGGGAGGTTCGGCGTGTCCTTGGGTCGACGCCGTCCACTGGCCGCTGTCTGCCTGCTGGTGACAACCGTCAGCGTGGTGGCTGCCTGCACAAATGCGCCCCCGCCGCCGCTTGTGCCACCGCAACCCCCGACGCAGTCGTCGACGACCAGCGCTCCGCCGACGCAGCCGATGCCGGTGGAGGTCGTCGTCGGTGTCGACGAGCTCGAAGGCGGGTTCAACCCGCACACGCTCGCTGACCTGTCGCCGACGAGTTCGGCGCTGGCCAGCCTGATGCTGCCGTCGGTGTTCCGCCCGGCGCCGGACGGCAACCTGCAGCTGGACGGCACGCTGATGGAATCGGCCGAGGTGGTGCCGGACGCGGAGAAGTTCACCGTGCGCTACCGGATCCGGCGCGAGGCCAACTGGTCCGACGGCGCACCGATCGCCGCCGAGGACTTCGTCTACCTGTGGGAACAGCTGCGCTCCCAGCCCGGGGTGGCCGACCCGGCCGGTTACCAGTTGATCGACGACGTGGCGTCGCGGCAGGGCGGCAAGACCGTCGACGTCACCTTCGCCAAGCCGTTCCCCGGCTGGCAGACGCTCTTCAACAACCTGTTGCCCGCGCACCTGCTGCGGGACGCGCCGCGCGGTTGGGCGACGGTGCTCGACGACGGCTACCCGGCCTCCGGTGGGCCGTTCGCGATCCGGCAGATCGACCTCGACCGCGGCGAGATCATCCTGGAGCGCAACGACCGGTACTGGGGCCCGCCCGCGCAGTCGGACCGGATCGTGCTGCGCGCGATCGACAGGGCCCGCCAGGTCGAGGCGCTGCGCAGCGGCGACAGCCACCTAGCGGTGTTCGGCGCGGACCGGGGCACCATGCAGGCGCTGCAGGACCTCGGCGACGCAGTGCAACTGATCACCGTGCCCCGCCCGGCGACTATGGAGGTGCTGCTGCGGCACGACAGCCGGGCGCTCGCGGATGTCAAGGTGCGCCGGGCGGTCCTCGCCGCGCTCGACCGGCCCGCGTTGATCGAGGCCGGCACCGGTGGCGGGCCTGCGGCGCAGCTCCAGGCGCACGCCCAGGTGCTCGCGCCGTCCGAGCGCGGCTACACGCCGACCGAACCGGGGCTGCCGAACGGGCCGGACCCCGCGCAGGTCGATCGGCTGCTCAACGAGGCCGGATACCACCGCAGCGGCGGAGAGTGGCTGCGGGACGGGCGGCCGTTGAACCTGGTCATCGCGGCGCCGTTCGAGCACGAGTCTTACATCCGGATCGCCGAGGCAGCCGCGCGGCAGCTGCGGGACCAGGGGATCCAGGCGACCGTGGTGACGCCGACCGGTGATCAGCTGTTCGGCGAGATGCTGTCGGCCAATCCGCAGTCCGGCGAGTCCGGCGGGTCGGGATCGGTGGACATGGCCATCGCGCCGCGGCCGGCCGGGGGCGACCCGGCGGCGATGTTGGCGTCTTCGTACGGCTGTCCGGGCGTGGCGAAGGACAGCGAGAAGCCGTTCCCGTACAACGACGCCGGGTTCTGCGATCAGCTGCTGCAGCCGACGATCGACGCGGCGTTGACCGGCCAGGTGCCGTTCTCCGAGGCGTCGGCGGCCGTCGAGCCCGTGCTGTGGCGCGACGCGGTGGCGCTGCCGCTGTACCAGCAGGCCCAGGTGATGGCGCTGCGCCGGGAAGTCACCGGAGTCGAGGCGGGCAATGGTTTGGCCGGGCCGTTCTCCACCGCTGCCCGCTGGGTCGGGACGCCCGCCGACAGCGACGGGTATTAACCCGCACGGGGCGGGTTGCCGGGCGGCGGTTTCTCGGGAAATCGCCGCCTCTCCAGCCCCTCCAGGCCGCCTTTCACCGCCTGTGATGGGATCGCGCGGCTACTCCGCGGACTCGGGACCTGCGATCTGCGGAGACGCTGCTGTCGTCGGCTTGCGGGCGTATCGGTTCCGCCGTGGGTGACGTGACCCGGTGGGCTGTACGCAGCGTGCCGATACGGACATTCGGGGTAATGCGGCTACCGTGCGCTGTGTGGTTTGCGCCGCAGATTAATCTGGTCCGGTGACGCTGACGGCCCCACCGAGGTTGCTGCTGGTACACGCGCACCCAGACGACGAGACCCTCTGGACCGGCGGGACGGTCGCCCGCTACGCCGCCCGCGGCGTGCAGGTGGTGGTGGTGACCTGCACCCTCGGCGAGGAAGGCGAGGTCATCCCCGAGAGCCTGCGGGGCTTGGCCTCGGACCAGGCCGACCAGCTCGGCGGTTACCGGGTCGGCGAGCTGCGCTCGGCCTGCGCCGCGCTGCGCGTGGCCGACCACCGGTTCCTAGGCGGCGTGGGGCGCTGGCGCGACTCCGGGATGCTCTGGGAGCAGCCGGGCCGGGCGGGCGCGCTGCCGAACGCGCATCCGCGGGCTTTCGCCACCGGTGACCTGCAGGAGCAGACCGATGCGCTGGAAGCCGTGCTGCGCGAGGTGAAACCGCAGGTGGTCGTCAGCTACGCGGCCGACGGCGGCTACGGCCACCCGGATCACATCCGGGCCCACGAGCTGACGGTCGCGGCGGCCGCGAAGGTCTCCGACGTGCAGCGGGTGTTCTACGCGGTTCCGTCCCGCGACGTGGTCGCCAAGGGGCTCGCCGCGTTGGCGCAGGCCGAGGACCTGCCGTTCGAGCTGCCCCAGCCGCACGAACTGGCCGGCGTCGACGACGAGTCCATCACCACGGTCGTCGACGTGTCCTTGCACCTGCCGGCCAAGATCAGCGCCCTGCGCGCGCACGGCACCCAGGTCAAGGTGTGGCTGGACCAGTGGCACAACGGCGAAGGCGTCGCGGCCTACGCGCTGTCCAACGGCGTCGCCCAGCCGATCGTGACGACCGAGCACTATGTGTTGGCGACGGGTGATCCGCAGGGCTGCCAGACGGATCTGTTCGGCGGGCTCGGGGTGAGCGGAACCGAGCCGGTTGGCGACCGTTGACCGCAGGTGACCGCGTGCTGCTGGGCTTCCTGCTGCTCGATGCCGTCCTGCTGGCCCTGATCGAGCTGCTGTTCCTCCCGTCGTACCTCGGCTCCGTGCAGGTCCCGATCACGGCCGCGCTGGCGGTGGTGACCACGCCGCTGCTGGTGGCCGAGGCCGCGAGGCTCTCGCCGCGGCGCCGGGTGGCCGGTGCGCCGCTGCTGGTGTGGTTCGCGACGGTGTTCGTGTTCGGAGTCTTCGGGCCGGGCGGCGACATCGTGTTGCTCAACGATTGGCGTTCCTTGCTGCTGATCGGCGGTGGCGCATTGCCGAGCGCGGTGATGCTCGGAATCGTGATGGGAAAGAACCCCAGGACGTGAGGTCTCGGGGAGCGGCGATGGCTGAGGTGTTGACCGACGAGCGGATCGCGGCCGTGCTGCGGCCGTTCGTGAGGGCGACCGCGCCGGTGCTTGATGCCTTGCGTGAGTCGGATCCGCTGCGGCTGCGCGGCCGGAGCGAGGAGCTCGAGTTGGGGGAGTCCGACGGGGCGCTGCGGAAGGTCCTGCGCCAGCTCGACGGGATGCAGCTGCCCGGCAGTTCCGCCTGGGATGCGATGTCCGTCGAGGATCGCTGTGACTGGTGGGCATCGCGGGTCGGGAGGTTCCTCGCGCTGGTCGCCGGGCTGCCCCGGTTCGGCGGGGTGATCACCTCGCGGCTGCCGATCCGCAACGCTCTCGGCATCACCGGGCAGGGCTTGGTGTTGTGCGCCATCGCCGCCGAGCACGGTGTGACCGACCGGGCCGTCAAGGTGCAGCTGATCGCCAAGGTGCTGCTCGAACGCGAGCTCTCGGCCGAGCTGGCGGCGGGGCACGCCGAGGACGACGAACGGGTCTCGGAACTCACCGAGGACATCGAGGCTTCGCGCCACGAGCACGGCCGGGCGACGCCCAAGGCGGTCGCGCGCACGGTGTGGCGAATGGCACGTGCGCTGTGGGAGATCGATTCGGAACTCGGCAAGCGACCGCAGGGCCGCTTCTACCACGAGTTGCTCGGCAGCGTCCCGGTCGTCGGCGTCGTGGGTGGCTACCTGGGCGAAAGATCGGCTTTGCGCAAGGTTGGGCGGCTCGGGGCGCAATGGTTGCGGCGCAATGGTTTACGCCGTTAACCCGGGCGTCGTAGAGTCGGTCCGGCTCCCGCGCTATGGGACCAGTTACGTGTCCAGGGTGGGTACGAGAGATACTGTCAGCAGTCGCCTCAGGAGGTTCCTGAGCGCGAGTAGGACAACGCTTCGAGCAGGAGAGCAACCGTGACCTACGTGATCGCCGAGCCCTGCGTCGACGTGCTCGACAAGGCATGCATCGAGGAATGCCCTGTCGATTGCATCTACGAGGGCGGGCGGATGCTCTACATCCACCCCGATGAGTGCGTCGACTGCGGTGCCTGCGAACCGGTCTGCCCGGTGGAGGCCATCTACTACGAGGACGACGTGCCAGAGGAGTGGGCGGCCTACACCAAGGCGAACGTGGACTTCTTCGACGAGCTGGGCTCGCCGGGCGGTGCCGCGAAGGTGGGCAAGGTCGACAAGGACGTCGAGCCCATCAAGAGCCTGCCCCCGCAGGGCGAATGAGCTCCGGAACCGGTCCGGGCGCCCCGGCGCCCGGACCCCGGGGCCCGCAGCTGCCGGACTTTCCGTGGGACTCGCTGGCGGCCCAGACCGCCACGGCCCGGCTGCACCCGGACGGCATCGTCAACCTCTCGGTCGGCACGCCGGTCGACCCGGTGCCGGAGAACCTGCAGCGGGCGTTGTCGGCGGTGGCCGACCAGCCGGGCTACCCGGCCACGCACGGCACCCCGGAGCTCCGCGAGGCCGCCGTCGCCGCGCTGCACCGGCGCCACGGCGTATCCGGCCTGGTACCGGACGCGGTGATGCCGACCATCGGTTCGAAGGAACTGGTGGCCTGGCTGCCGCTGCTGCTCGGCGTCCGGCCCGGTGACATCGTCGCGATCCCGGACCTGGCCTACCCGACCTACGAGGTGGGCGCGAAGATCGCCGGCGCCGAGGTGGTCCGGCTCGCGCCCGGCGAGCTGCCGCCGCCCGGAACCGTTTTGCTGTGGCTGAATTCCCCGTCCAACCCGACCGGGCGGGTGCTGGGTGCGCAGCAACTCGCCGACTTGGTGCGGGCGGCGCGGGAGCTCGGCGCGGTGGTGGCAGCCGACGAGTGCTACCTCGCGCTCGGGTGGGAGGCCGAACCGGTGTCGGTGCTGCACCCCTCGGTGAGCTCCGACTTCCGCGGCGTGCTAGCCGTGCATTCGCTGTCGAAGTCCTCCAACCTGGCGGGGTATCGCGCCGGGTTCATCACCGGCGATCCGGATCTGGTGGCGCGCGTGCTGGAGCTGCGCAAGCACGCGGGGATGATCGTCCCGCGCCCGGTGCAGGAGGCGATCACCGCGGCGCTGAGCGACGACGCGCATGTGAGCGCGCAGCGCGAGCTCTACGCGGCGCGGCGGGCGGTGCTGCGGCCCGCGCTGGAGGCGGCGGGGTTCCGGATCGAGCACTCTGAGGCGGGCCTGTACCTGTGGGCGACCCGCGGTGACGGTGCTTGGGAGACGGTGGATTGGTTGGCGCGGCGGGGAATTCTCGTCGCGCCGGGCACCTTCTACGGTCCGGCGGGCGACCGCCACGTCCGCATCGCCCTGACGGCGACGGATGAGCGCATCGCCGCAGTCGCCAAACGCCTGGGCGAATGACCGGTTCAGTCCCGTGAGCGCTTGTGCTGCCGAGGCCGTTTTGGAAGTGGTCGTCCGGGATGTGGTAGTCCGGGCTTTCGTCTTTGAAGCGGCGCCAGCCGCCTAGCCCATCTACGACACTCGCACTGCTGCGGGTTCTCGGACGTCGTCTGGCGAGGAACAGCCCCGATGCCGCGTGGGTCATACGTAAGTCGGGGATTCCGGAGTCCAGGCGGGCGCTTGTCCGGGGGAAGCGCTGTCAGATCGCTGCGGCCGCGGTGTCCAGGGCTTCCCAAGCCGGTTTCCACTGGGTCCGGCGGGCTGCCTTGCGCGTCTGTTCGCGCTCGACCAGGCGCCCCGCCACGAAGGCGACCGCGGCGTCGACGTCCTCGCCCAGGTCGCTGAGCAAACTGCGGACGCGCTCCTCCGCGACGCTGGCGTCTTGGTGTTCCCCGAGCACGTCCTGGAACTGCCGCGCCGCCTTGATCAGCTGCTGCATCGGTTTCCCGAACGCCGGCTGCGCCAGCTCCGCGGTGTAGCGCACCCGCTTGCCCCGGATGCGCAGCGCGTGCAGCTCGTCGTCGGCGGGCACTTCCGGTAGCTGTGCAACGGATTTCCGGAGTTTGCGGAACTGGCCGACCACCAGCCTGCGCAGCTTGCGCTCTGCGTCCACATCGGAGTCCGGAGTCGGCAGTCCGGAGCGGAGCGCGTCGGCGATCGAACGGAGCAAGGCCAGGTACCGGTCGCTGTCCAGCGCGGTGAGCATCGCGACCCGCGCGAGGCCGTGCTCGGCCTCCAGCCCGGCGATCAGCCGGTCCGCCGCGGCGCGCTCGTCTGCTGGGAGGTCGGCGCTCTCCTCGCGGAGCCGTTCCAGCAGAACGTCGAGATCGCGGACCGGGCCCAGCGCCTTGCCCAGCCAGCCCAGCTCCGCGCGCAGCGGCTCCGACCAGTCCTGATCGAGGAACGGCCGGCCGGACAGCAGCATCGCGCGCATCCGGCGCACCGATACCCGCATCTGGTGCAGTTCCTCGGGATCCTCGCCTCGCCTGGTGCCCGGATCGTGTGCGATCAGGGCGCGCAGGCGGGCGTCCAACCCGGCCCGGATGTGCTCGGCGAGGGGTGCCCGCCGATCGGCCGCCAAGGGCTCGGCGGGCAGTTCAACGACGCTCGTCAGGTCTCGTTGCTGCCAGCTGGTAGCCATTGCCAATGATAAAACCGACCGCCCCGAGCGATGCCTCGCCCATCCAGTGAAAACCGCCCGGATTACGGGGTGAAGGGCCCCTTCGACCGGCTAGAACCCAAGGTCGGTCGAAGGAGCCCTTCGTGGTGTCGGAAGCCCGTTCGGGTCAGTCGTTGGCGTGGAGCGCCGCGTTCAGCTCCACCTTGCCGCCGGTGCGGGCGGTGACCTCGATCGTGCCGGTGGTGGAGTTGCGGCGGTACAGCAGGCCGTCCGAGCCGGACAGCTCCAGGGCCTTGGTGATGGTGCCGTCCGGCAGCGTCACCTTCGTGCCCGCCGTGATGTACAGGCCCGCTTCCACGACGCAGTCGTCGCCCAGCGAGATGCCCACGCCGCCGTTGGCGCCGATCAGGCAGCGCTCGCCGACGGAGATGACCTCCTTGCCGCCGCCGGAGAGGGTGCCCATGATCGAGCCGCCGCCCCCGACGTCGGAGCCGTCGCCGACGACGACCCCGGCCGAGATCCGGCCCTCCACCATCGACGCGCCCAGCGTGCCGGCGTTGAAGTTGACGAAGCCCTCGTGCATCACGGTGGTGCCGCTGGCGAGGTGCGCACCCAGCCGGACCCGGTCGGCGTCGCCGACGCGGACCCCGGACGGCACGACGTAGTCGACCATGCGAGGGAATTTGTCGACGCTGTAGACGGTGACCGCGCCGCGCGCCCGCAGCCGCAGCCGGGTTGCCTCGAAGCCCTCCACCGGGCATGGGCCGTGGTTGGTCCACACGACGTTGGCGAGCAGGCCGAACATCCCGTCGAGGTTCTGCCCGTGCGGGCGGACCAGCCGGTGCGACAGGAGGTGCAGGCGCAGGTAGATGTCGTGCGCGTCGACCGGCTCGTCGGAGAGCCGACCGATCTCGGTGCGCACCGCGACGACCTCGACCCCGCGGGCCTCGTCCCGCCCGAGCAGGGCCGCCCCGGCCTCGCCGAGGGACTCGGCCGCCTGGTCGGCGGTCAGCCGCGTGGTTCCGGACTGCCCCGGCTCGCCGAGCTTGACGGTGGGGAACCAGGTGTCCAGCACCGTGCCGTCGTCGGTCACGGTGGCCATGCCCACGCCGTGGGCACCCGTGGTCTGCGGGTCGGGAGACTGTGCACTCATACCGGAAACGGTAATCGGCGCAGGTGGTGGCGTCCCGCAGGGGTGGGCCCCACCGGGCGGGCCGAACGACGCACCAGTGTCGGGTGCAAGGGCGGTTTTGTTCTTCAGACGGTGTCAGCCATTTGGCCAACTCTCGCAACCGGCACCGCCGCGGCTTCTCAGACGTCGTCTGGCGAGGCCTGGACGTGCGTGAGTGTCGGGGATTCCGGAGTCCAGACGGTGTCTGAGAAGCCGCTACCTGAACCGAGTGGAAACAGGCTTTCAGCCCTTCGCGGCGGCGAGCAGGTGACAGCCAGTGGTGATCATCAGCACCGTGTTGGCTGCGGTGCCGAACTGGTAGACCGCGCCGAACTGATCGTTGCCGATGATCTCGTGGTCGCCGCTGCGGTTGACGATGATCTCGGGCTCGCCGAAGCCGTACTCGACGGTGATCTCCTGGACGATCTCCACGGCCAGTGGCCAATCCGCGTCCGGGAGGTTGCCGGGCGCCCGCCACGACTCCAGCACCCGGCTCTCCGCGTCGAAGACGTCCGGGAACTCGGTGCAGCCGGCCCGGCTGACGGGGTCCGACACCGCCCACGACAGCGGCCCGACCTCGGTGTTGAGGCGGTCCAGCAGTCGCTGCTGCATCTGTTCGTAGCGCTCGCTGATCTCCTCGATGCTGGGGCGCTGGCGGAGCAGGCTGCGCGGGTCTTCCACGATTCCCCCGTCGGGTCCGGTGTTGGCGACGGTCGCCTCAGGAGATGATGCCGGAGATCATGTCGCCGATGCCGCGGCCATTGTCCTTGACCGCCCGATCCGGCACTCCGGCCACCACCGCGCTCATGTTGTACTGGCCGGTGCTGGGGGGTGAGGCAGCTGCTGAGACCCTCGACGCCCTTGCCGTGCTCGGAGTCCTTCGCGGACAGTCCGGTCATCCCGCCCAGGTGGCTGGGGTCGCCGCCGAAGCGGCCCAGGTCGGCCACCCAGTCGTTCTTCGCCTCGATCCGGTACGAGTGCCCGGCCGGCACGTTGAGCTCGTCGTCGAGGCCGGCCAACTCGTCCCGGCGCTTGCCGAGGGTACGGAAAACCCCCTCCAGCGCATCGGTTTTCCAACGCCGAACGGCGGCAAACGGCACCATGACGCGGCCTGGCCTTTCGGCGAACTGGTCGGTTGCTGCGGAGACGCGGCCGGGAGTCCTTCGGGCCGCCGCAGCAACCCGAAGGACTCACGGCTGGCGGCCGCTACTGGGGTCAGCCCTTGGCGGACTGGAGCAGGTGACAGCCGGTGCGGAGGCTCATGATCGTGTTCACCTTGGTGCCGAACTGCAGCTTCGCGCCGAAGTCGTCCCGCATCTCGACCTTGTGGTCACCGGGCCGGTTCACCACGATCTCCAGCTCCTTGAAGCCGTACTCCTTGGTGACGTCGATGGCGATCTGCTGAGCCCGGTCCCACTCGCCGTCCGGGATATTGCCCTCGTAGACCCAGGTGTCCAGACTGTGCTCTTCGGCGCCGTCGACATGCGAGAGCTCCTTGCCCTGGCAGGCCGCCTGGCCGGGGTCGCCCTTGTTGATCCACGGCGTCGCGAGGCCGAGATCGGCGGACAGCCGATCCCGCAGCTTCTGCTGCATTTCCTCGTAGCGCGAGGTGATCTCTTCCATAGACGGTCGCTGCTGCAGCATGCTGTGCGGGTCTGACACGTTTCCCCCGTCGGACGGTTCAGGTCCGCTCGCGCAGCTGGTGGCGAGCAGACCGCAGAGGACGAACAGGATGAGTTTTCTCATGAGAAGAAGTCCTTGATGCCGGATACCGTCTTCTCGCCCAGGTCCTTGGCACCGGACACCGTCTTCTCGCCGAAGTCGTAGATCGCGGAGCCCGCTTCCTGGGCCTGGTGCGGCACGTAGGAGATCACATCGCCGACGCCGTCGGTCTTGCCCTCCACAGTGTTGTCCGGCAAGCCCGCGACCACTGAAGCCATGTTGTGCTGGCTGGTGGTGTCGGGTTTCAGGTAATCGCTGTGGCCCTCGACGCCCTTGCCCTCGGCCGACTTCTCGGTGGACAGGTCCTTGAAACCGTCCATGTGGGACGGGTCGCCGCCGAACCGGGCGAAGTCCGCGACCGGGTCGTCCTTGGCTTCCAACCGGAAGGCGTGCCCCTCCGGGACGTGCAGGTCCTCGATGTCGTTGGTGCCGACGCCGGGCGAGCCGAAGATGATCGCGTCGTCGACGCCGTGGCCGCCGCCCTGCAGGGCGTAGCCGGTGGTGGTGGAGCCGTAGGAGTGCCCGATCGCGGTCAGGTGCGGGTCGGTGTCGCGGGACTCGTTGATCCCCTTGTAGAAGTTGTTCAGCTTCTCCCCGCCTTCCTGGGCGGAGTTGGAGCTGACCACCGAATCGCCGAAAACGTCCGTGTCCTCGGACTTCTGCGGGGCCTCGTAGCCCAGCCAGGCGACTGCGGCGACGCTGTCGTCCTTGCCGTTGCGGTTGAGTTCGGCCTTCGATTCCTTGACCAGTTCCTGCATCTTCGAGTCGTAGTCGCCGAGGCTGCCCTGGACCGTCGTCGTGTAGCCGGGGGTGAACACCGAGACGTGGTCGGCGGTGTCCACATCGCCCACCGCCACGGCTGCCTTCATCCGCTCGCCGCTGCTGTCGAGCACCAGCAACTGGCGCGGCGGCTGCTCCTTGGCGATGGTCTTCTCGACCTCGTCGAGGGACTTGAGCTTGTCGTTGACCTGCTGGAGCTTTTCCTTCTCGTCCTCGGAAACGCCGCCCTGTTCCAGCTTCGCCTTCTCCGCCTGCAGGTCGCCGCGCACGTCGTCGATCCGGCTGCGGTTGGCCTCGTCGCGGACCTCCGCGGGGATGCCGTCGCGGTTGCCCAGCCATTCGGGCGGGTTCTCGCGCAGCGCCGCGCGCTGCTCGTCGGACAGCGACTTCCACCACTCCGCCGTGGCCTTCGGCGAGTCGTCCTTCGGTTTCCCGGCGGACTCCGCGAGGGCCTTGATGTCGTCGGTGTTCGCGGCATCGGCCAGGGAATCGCCTTTGCCGGGCTTGATCTCGTCCTGCTCCGCCGAGGTCAGCGCCTTGGCGAGTTCGGCGTCGGTGCGTTCGGCCTCGTCGAGGATCTTCTCGATCGTCTCGACCAGCTTGTCGCGGACCTGGATCCGCTGCTGCTTGACCTGCTCCAGCTGGTCTTCCGGCACGTCCTGCGGCGGCTTGACGTCCTTGACGCCGCCCTCTTCGGTGATCTCGAAGCCGTTGGCCTGCGCCTCGTGCTCGGCCTGCTGGATCTGCTGCTTGATCCTGGCGACGTCGTCGGCCGCCGCGGCGACCGCGACCCGCACGGTGGCGACCTCGGCCACCAGCGAGCGCATGTCCGACATCAGCTTCTCGTGCTGCTTGGCCGAGCCGTCGGCGGCTTTCCCGTTCCAGCCCTCGGGGTTCTTGGCGCCGTCCAGCTCGTCCTGCAGGTTGATCAGGTCGTCGCGGCGCTTGCCGAGGTCGTTGTGGACGGCGTCGAGGCCCTCCGGTTTCCAGCGACGCACATCGGCGAAGGACACCATCTCGCTGCCTACCTTCCGGCCTGTGCTTCGAGGCGGCCTATGTCGGCCGCGCCGGACTCGTCGGAGTTCTGGTACTCGTCGGCGGTCGCGTTCAGCGAATCGCCGTGCTGGAGGGCGGCCTCGCTCCAGGACTTGATCGCCTTCTCCCAGCTTTGTGCGACCTGCTTCGCCGCGCCTTCCGACTTGCCGCCGGGCATCGCCTCGGCGATGTCCTCGGGCGGGGGTCCGAGCTTGACCTGCCCGGCCTGCTCGCCGGCCGATTTCGCGCTCGCCCCAGCCTTCCTGAGCGCGTCGGGATTGGCCGTGTAATCCATGCCCACCTCCAGCGGCGGCTGCCTAGCGTGATGATCACGCGTTGGACGGTGGTTGCGCGGATCCGGTTCCCATCCGTTCCCATCCGTTCCCATCCGTTCCCGACGCCCGGCGAACGCCGTCTCTGCTGGTCAGGTCCCGTGAGAGCGGTCCGGTGCGGTAGCGCCCAGACGTGCTGACGGGTCGCTACCAGCGGAAACGGAGACCCCCCGGGTAGCCTCCGGGGCGTGACTGCGTCGTTCGATATCACCGCTGACCCCGTCGAGCTCACCGCCGCGCTGGTGGACATCCCCAGCGTTTCCGGCGGGGAGAAAGCCATCGCCGATGCGGTGGAACAGGCGTTGCGCGCCCAAGCGCCGCACCTCGAAGTGGTGCGCAACGGCGACGCGGTGCTGGCGCGGACGAACCTCGGCCGGGATTCGCGGGTGGTGCTGGCCGGACACCTGGACACCGTGCCGATCAACGACAACCTCCCGCTGCGGCGCACCGGGTCGGGCGCCGAGGAGGTCCTGCACGGCTGCGGCACGGTCGACATGAAGGGCGGCGACGCGGTCATGCTGCACCTCGCCGCGACCCTCACCGAACCGCGCCACGACCTGACTTTCGTGTTCTACGACTGCGAAGAAGTGGAAGCCGAGCGGAACGGCCTGAACCGCATTGAGCGGGAGCTGCCGGACTGGCTCGCCGGCGACCTCGCGGTGGTGTGCGAGCCGTCGAACGCCGCGATCGAGGCGGGCTGTCAGGGCACCATGCGCGTGGAGGTCCGCACCACGGGTACCCGCGCGCACACGGCTCGCGCGTGGATGGGACTCAACGCGATTCACGCGGCGCACCCGGTGCTTCAGCGGCTGGTCGACTACACGCCGCGCAACCCGGTGATCGACGGCCTGCAATTCCGGGAAGGCCTGCAGGCGGTCCGGATCGACGGCGGTGTCGCGGGGAACGTGGTGCCGGACGAGTGCGTGGTGTCGGTCAACCACCGGTTCGCCCCGGACAAGTCGTTGGCCGACGCCGAAGCGCACCTGCGCGAGGTCTTCGGCGGCTTCGAGGTCGCGGTGGTCGATGGGGCCCCGGGCGCGCTGCCCGGCCTGACCGCCCCGGCGGCAGCGCAACTGGTCGAGGCCTCCGGTGCGCAGCCGGTCGCGAAGCTCGGCTGGACCGACGTGGCCCGCTTCGCGGCCCGCGGCCTCCCGGCGGTGAATTTCGGCCCGGGCTCACCGACCCTGGCCCACACCAAGCAGGAGCACGTCGCGACGGCGGAAATCCGCCATTGCGCCGAGGTCCTCCACCGCTTCCTCTCGTGATCCTGTGAGGGGGCATTCGTGACCAGGCAATTCGGTCACGGGTGCCCCTCACTCCGCTCAACGCGCGGGATCAGGCGATGCCGAGCATCGACTCCTCGCCGCTCCCCGCGCTCTCCGAGCGCTCCGCCGGCTTCGCCGTGCTCGCCCTCCGGCCGTCGGTTTCCTCGCGTTGCTGCGGCAGCTCCGCTGCCTCCGGCCTCGCTGCGGGCAGCTCCGCCGCCTCCCGCTCCGCGTCGGTGAGCTCCACCGGCTGCTTCGCGGGCTCCTCGCTCGGGGCTGCGTCTCCGCTCGTCGCGGCGGCGATGTGCTTCGCGGTGTCGACGAACTGCAGGAGTTCGACCGGGAAGGGCAGCACCAGCGTGGAGTTCTTCTCCGCGGCCACTTCGACGACCGTTTCCAGCAGGCGCAGTTGGAGCGCGGCCGGGGTGTCGGCCATGACGTGCGCCGCGTCGGCGAGCCTGCGGGATGCCTGGAACTCGCCGTCCGCCGAGATGACTCGCGAACGCCTTTCGCGTTCTGCTTCGGCCTGGCGGGCGATCGAGCGCTTCATGGACTCCGGCAGCGAGACGTCCTTGATCTCCACCCGGTCGATGTGCACGCCCCAGCCCAGCGCCGGGTTGTCGATCATCAGCTCCAGGCCCTGGTTGAGCCGTTCGCGGTTGGACAGCAGGTCGTCTAGGTCGCTCTTGCCGATGATCGAGCGCAGCGAAGTCTGCGCGACCTGGCCGACAGCGAACAGGTAGTCCTCGACGTTGACGATCGCGCGCGCCGGGTCCTCGACCTTGAAGTACACGACCGCATCCACCCGGACGGTCACGTTGTCGCGGGTGATGCCCTCCTGGGCCGGCACCGGCATGGTGACGATCTGCAGGTTGACCTTCCGCATCCGGTCCATCACCGGGACGATCGTCGTCAGCCCTGGTCCGCGGGTGAGCTCCTGCAGGCGGCCGAGGCGAAACACCACGCCGCGCTCGTACTGCTTGATGACCTTGACGCTCGCGGCTACGTAGATAACACCCAGGGCGATGATGAGGATCAGCAGTTCTATGAGCATGGCTGGCTCCCGGGCTAGATTCCGGTCGTGCCCGGCGACCCGCTCCGGCGCCTGCGTAGATCGAGGCGGATCTGCGTGGTGTGCGCGGCCGGCGTCGCCGGCGCCACTAGATCTTTTCTTCGTATCGTACGCCGCTGCACGCTCGTGTGAATCCCTCGTGAACAGCCATTTCCCGGGGCGGGCAGGCGATGGGTGCCGATCGCCCGTGCGTACTCTCGACCGCATGACAATCGAAGGCGTGTGGGGCGAGCCGAACGGCTCGGAACGCCCCCAGGAGAAGCAACGCGGACCCGTGGTGCTGCGCCGGGCGAGTTTGAGCGATCCGACCACCACCGACCAGCGGCTGCTGGACTCGCGCGGCCCGTCGGACTGGGTGCACACCGACCCGTGGCGGGTGATGCGCATCCAGTCCGAGTTCGTGGAGGGCTTCGGCGCGCTCGCCGAGGTGCCGCGCGCGGTGACCGTGTTCGGTTCGGCGCGGACCTCCCGGGAACACCCGGAGTACGCCGTCGGCGTCGAGCTCGGTGCTGCGCTGGCCAGGATCGGTTGCGCGGTGATCACCGGCGGCGGACCGGGCGCGATGGAGGCCGTAAACCGCGGCGCGTCGGAGGCCGGCGGGCTGTCCATCGGACTCGGCATCGAACTGCCGTTCGAGCAGGGCCTCAATCCGTGGGTGGACCTCGGCGTCAACTTCCGCTACTTCTTCGTCCGCAAGACGATGTTCATCAAGTACGCGCAAGCCTTCGTCTGCCTGCCCGGCGGCTTCGGCACTATGGACGAGCTGTTCGAGTCGCTGACCCTGGTGCAGACGAAGAAGGTCACGAAGTTCCCGGTGGTGCTGTTCGGCAAGTCCTACTGGCAGGGCTTGTACGACTGGATCCGGGACAGCATGCACGGCGCGGGCAAGATCGGCGACAAGGATCTCGCGCTGCTGCACCTCACCGACGACATCGACGACGCGGTCAGCATCGTGCAGGAGGCGTACGAGGCGTGGGAGGCCACTCATTGAGCAGCGCTGAATCCGAACTGGGGGAAATCGCGGGGGAGACCACTGTGGACGTTGCGGTCTGCGTCTACTGCGCGTCGCGCCCGGTGCCGCAGCACCACCTGGACCTGGCTGCCGAGGTGGGCACCAAGATCGCCAAGCGCGGCTGGACGCTGGTCTCCGGCGGCGGCCGGGTGTCGATGATGGGCGAGGTCGCCCGGGCGACGCGGGCCGGTGGCGGCCGGACCGTTGGCGTCATCCCGCGCGCACTGGTGGACCGCGAGGTCGCCGATACCGAGGCCGACGAGCTGCTGGTCGTGGACACGATGCGGGAGCGCAAGGGCCTGATGGACGCGCACTCGACGGCGTTTCTCGCGCTGCCCGGCGGCATCGGCACCTGCGAGGAGCTGTTCGAGATCTGGACGGCCCGCTACATCGGCATGCACGCCAAACCGGTCGTGCTGCTGGACCCCGACGGGCACTACCGCGGGCTGATGGACTGGCTGCACGGCCTGGTGGACACCGGTTTCGCGACCCAGCACTCGCTGGAGGTGCTCACGGTGGCCACCGACGTCGACGAAGCCCTGGACGCCTGCGCCCCATGACCCTCCCGGACCAAAGCCAGGGGCACCCGCGCGGCGCACGGAACTGCCCGTAGGCGTCAGGCAAGCGGCGTTAGCCGCGTTTTCTTTCGCCACGTACGCAACTTGTGCCGCCGCGGGTTCTCAGCGGTCGTCTCACGAGTGCAACCCCGATGCCGCTTATTGGTCATGCACAAGTCGGGTCGAGGCGGCCGCTGATTTCGGCTACCTGCACCGCTGCGCAAACCGATCCACATACCGCTCGGTCCTGGCCACGTGCCAGGATCTGCAGTTGTGCAGCCACTCCGGTTCCGCGACAAGGACATGCCCCAGGACCGACCGCTGGTGATGGCGATCGTCAACCGCACCCGCGACTCGTTCTTCGACCGGGGGCGCACCTTCGAGACCGACGCGGCCACCGCCGCCGTGGACCGGGCCGTCGCCGACGGCGCGGACATCGTCGACATCGGCGGGGTCCGCGCCGGTGCGCAGGGCGAGGTGGTGGACGCCGGCGAGGAGGTCCGGCGGGTGGCGCCGTTCGTCGCCGCGGTCCGGGAACGCCACCCGAACCTGGTGATCAGCGTCGACACCTGGCGCCACGACGTGGCCCGCCAGGTGTGCGAGGCGGGGGCGGACCTGCTCAACGACACCTGGGCGGGCGCCGACCCGAAGCTCGCCGAGGTGGCCGCCGAGTTCGGCGTCGGCGTCGTGTGCTCGCACACCGGCGGCCTGCCGCCGCGCACCGATCCGTACCGGCCCCGCTACGCCGACGTGGTCGCCGAGGTGACCGCCGAACTCGTCGAGCGGGCCGAGCGGATGGTGCGCCTCGGGGTGCCCGCACACGGAGTGCTGATCGACCCGACCCACGACTTCGGCAAGAACACCTGGCACGGCCTGACGCTGCTGCGGCGGGTCGGCGAGCTGGTGGCGACCGGCTGGCCGGTGCTGATGGCGTTGTCGAACAAGGACTTCATCGGCGAGACCCTGGGCGCGGAGGTCACGGAGCGGCTGGAGGGCACGCTGGCGGCCACCGCGATCGCGGCCTGGGGCGGCGCTCGGGTCTTCCGCGCGCACCACGTGGTGGAAACCCGCCGAACGGTGGAGATGGTCGCGGCCATCGCTGGCACCCACCCACCGGAACAGGTCCTGCGAGCCTTGGCCTGAGCCTCCCCAGTTTCAATTGAAACTGGGGACACCTGGGATCCCCAAGGTGAACAGTTTCAGTTGAAACTGGGGTTCTGCGGTTTTGTGGTGGGTGGTTTCAATTGAAACGGGTGTGGCTCTTTTGAGGGGAGCTGTGGTCGGGGGGGTCGGTGGGTGGTGATCGTGGTCTGGGCTCCTTCTGGTTACGTTGTGGGTTGTCTGACGTCCATCAACGTAAAGAAGGAGCCCTGTGGCAGGGTACGCGAACCACGATGTCGCCGGAGCGTTCGAATCCTCTCGGGCGGTGTTCGAGTCGATCATCACGGAGCTCGGCGCCGCTGACTGTGGCATCACGCATGGCGAGCTGGAAGAGCTGCTGACCGAGCGGTCCCGGCC
>NZ_GL877878.1:1709653-1995489 GCF_000194155.1 Saccharopolyspora spinosa NRRL 18395 | reverse complement strand
ACAACGCAACCACCCCACCCACAACGCCATCCCCCAGGCAGCATGACCTCACCTCAAAAGAGCCACACCCAATTGAAACTGGCGGTCAGCGGTCGCCGACGGCCTGCTTCACGAGCTGGGTGAGGATCGCGATCGGCACGTCTGGTCGCACCTCGCTGAGCACCGGTGCCAGGCGCAGCCACCGCGACTGGACCCGCGGCGCGCTCGGGCGCGTTCGGGCCAGCTCCTCGACGAGCTCCTCTAGGCGCCACTGCGTCTCGTCGCGCTCCAAGGTCGCCTCCGGGTGCTGCTCGATCACGTCGATGAGCACCACGAGGTAGGAGCGCAGCTGGTCGAGGGCCTCCTGCCGCGGAGCGAAGGTCGTCGCGGCGTCCAGTCGCGAGGAACCGGTGGTCGCGTCCTGGGAACTGTCCTTGGGCACGGCAGACGACTCCTGATCACTGGCCCGGCACGTCCGACTCCGCAGTGTGTCGGATCCCGGCGATGCCAACGGGTTTTCGGCTTTGCGCCACCCGAACGGCGCACCCCCCAGGGGGTGTGATGGACGTCATCGGGGGTCCGGATCGCGAAAGGACTTAGGTCCTCTTGTGTAAGGCCGGTGACAGTGGTCGCAAATGACCGTAGAGTCGCTACTTGTGAAGGCTGATGCGCTCCGCGGCCACTTGGACGCCCTGCTGCTGGCCACGCTCGACGGCAGGGCCCTGCATGGTTACGCGATCATCGAGGCGCTGCAGGAACGCAGTGGCGGCGCCCTTGATCTCCCCACCGGGACCGTGTACCCGGCGCTGCGCAGATTGGAGCGCGCCGGCTACGTGCAGAGCACCTGGAGCACCGTCGGCGGCCGGCAGCGCCGCACCTACCGCTTGACCCAGACGGGTGTGCAGACGCTGCAGGCTGAGCGCCGCGCGTGGCGCGAGTTCACGTCCGCTATCGAGGGCGTGCTCGAAGCGGCTCCCGCCAAGACGTGACCGTGGCCGCGGCGGTTCGCCGTCCGTGCCACGATTGACGACCGTGGCTAGTGCGCTCATCTACCTGTTCGTGGTGCTCGCGGTCGCTGCGGTGATCTACCTGCTGGCCTCGCTGGTCTTCGGACGCGGCGAGCAGCTCGCGCCGCTGCCGCCGGGCTCGACCCCGACCCGCCTGCCCCCGGCCGACGTCGAGGGCTCCGACGTGCGCGCGCTGCGCTTCCAGCAGGTCCTTCGCGGCTACAAGGCGTCGGAGGTGGACTGGGCGTTGGAGCGCCTCGCCGGGGAGCTCGACGAACTGCACGGCCGGATCGCGGTGCTGGAGCGGCAGCTCGACGCGGCCGACGAGCAGCTGCAGGAAGCCCGCGCCGGGCGTCCCGACGAGCCGGAGGACTGACCGGTGCGCCCGGTCGAGCTGCGGTTGAGCGTGCCGGTCGAGGCGCCGCCCGAGGTGGTGTGGGCGGCGGCGACGGACTGGGCGCGGCAGGGCGAGTGGATGCTGGGCACCGAGGTGCACGCGCTCGGCGGCCCCGACGGGCTGGGCGCGCAGTTGGTGGCGGTGACCGGGTATCGCGGTGTCGGCGTCGTGGACCGGATGGAGATCGTCGAATGGCGGCCGCCGCAGAGCTGCCGGGTGCGCCACCACGGGCAGCTGATCGTCGGGGACGGCGGGTTCGACGTGGTCCGCTGCGGGAACGAGGCATCGATGTTCCTGTGGTGGGAACGGCTGACCCTGCCGCTCGGCGGCGCGCTGGTCTGGCCGGTGGTGCGACCGCTCTTCGTCTGGGGCGTGCGCCGGTCGCTGAGCGCCTTCGCGGCGTTCTGCCGCGACTACGCGGGTGGTGGGGAGCGTGGCTGAGTCCGGGGCGGTGGTCGGCGCGGACGGCCGGGCGCGCTGCCCGTGGGGCGTGGGGCCCGCGGACTACACCGAGTACCACGATTGCGAGTGGGGAGTCCCGCTGCACGGCGTACCTGAGTTGTTCGAGCGGATCACCCTGGAGGCGTTCCAGTCCGGGCTGTCCTGGCTGACGATCCTCCGCAAGCGCGCGGCGTTCCGGCTGGCGTTCGCCGGGTTCGCCCCGGAGCGGGTGGCGGCCTTCGGCGAAGCCGACCGGCAGCGGTTGCTGGCCGACGCGGGCATCGTCCGGAACCGGGCGAAGATCGACGCGGCGATCCGCAACGCCGGCGCGGTGCTCCACCTGGACCGCCCGCTGGACGAGCTGCTCTGGTCGTTCGCCCCCGAACGCCGCGAGCGGCGCCCGGCCACGGTCGGCGACATCCCGGCCACCACCCCGGAGTCGACGGCGATGGCGAAGGAGCTCAAGCGCCGCGGCTTCGCCTTCGTGGGCCCCACCACGTGCTACGCGCTGATGCAGGCCACGGGCATGGTCGACGACCACTTGGCCGACTGCTGGCGCGCGAACTGGTGGGAATTGCTGGCGCGCCCCGCACAGCGGTGCAGGTAGCGGAGCCTCGGGCGCTTCCTTACGCTCCAGGGCCCGCCGGTGGATGCCGGTGAGTGCTTCTGGGCGCTAGGCGCAGGGCGCTGTAGCGCAGGGCGCTGTGGCGCCCGCACGTACTCACGGGCCCTGAACGGCGAAAATGCCTGGCTCAGCGGCCGGTGAAGTGAGGGGTGCGCTTCTCGACGAAGGCCGCGACCGCCTCCCGGTGGTCAGCCGTTGCCCCGGCCTCCGCCTGCGCGCCGGCCTCCACCGCCAGCGCCTCGGCCAGGCCTTCGGCCGCCGCCGCCAGCATCGCCTCCTTGATGCGGGCGTAGGCGCTGGTCGGCCCGGCAGCCATCCGGGTGGCCAGCTCGGTGGCCGCCGCAACGGTTTCGCCGGTGTCCACGACCCGGTTCACCATGCCGATCCGCAGCGCGTCCTCGGCGGCCACCGGCTCGGCCAGCAGCAGCATCTCCATCGCCCGGCCGTAGCCGATCAACCGCGGCAGCGTCCAGGACGCGCCGGAGTCCGTGGACAGCCCGACGCTGGCGAAGGCCATCAGGAACTTCGCGTTCGTCGCGGCCACCCGCAGATCGCATGCGTAGGCCAGCGATGCGCCAGCCCCGGCCGCGGTGCCGTTGATAGCGGCGATCACCGGCTTCGGCATGCTCGTCACGGCCCGGATGATCGGGTTGTAGTGCTCCTCGACAGTGTTCAGCGGCGTCGGGTCTCCGGAGTTCAGCAGCGCGACGTGCTCCTTGAGGTCCTGCCCCGCGCAGAACGCCTTTCCCGCCCCGGTGATCACCACCGCCCGCACCGAGTCGTCGGCGGCCGCCTCCCGCAGCGCGGCGATCAGCGCCTGCTTGAGGGCGACGTCGAGCGAGTTGAACGACTCCGGCCGGTTCAGCGTGAGCAGGCGCACACCATCGATGTCCTGGGTCAGCAGTACGTCGGTCACTTCGCGCTCCTTGCCTTGGGGTCCGTTGTGGCGGGTCGCCGGACCGCTACTCGATGTTTCCAAAGTGGACGCCGCGGATCTCGCGAAGTCCCGAGTAGACAGTGTTCTGGCTGGTCGCCCGGGTTGTGGTCGAGCGCCACCGGGACCGGTCGGCGACCGCGGAGGGCCCGCCGATCCCGGCCCGCCGCGGCGCCGCTGCCAGGTCGTGGGCGGTCGCGCCGGAACGCACCGAAACAGCCCGCACGGGCGGTGAGTCTGCCAGCCCTCGCGGGCATTCGACCAGCGCACGGGCGACACGAGTTGATCGGCTCGGTTTCGTCCACACCTCGGGATGGGGGAGAATGGGGAGGACCCGAGCTGGTTGTGGCGATCAGCGGGGGATGAGTTCACGGAGGGAGCACGCTATGGCGGCCATGAAGCCCCGGACCGGTGACGGTCCCCTCGAGGTGACTAAGGAGGGACGCGGCATTGTGATGCGCGTCCCGCTTGAGGGTGGTGGGCGGCTCGTCGTCGAGATGTCGGTCGAGGAGGCCAAGAACCTGGGCGACGCCCTGGAGTCGGCCACCGGCTGAGGCCGCCGGCTGGCGATCGGGGAAGCACCGCAAGCCGGTGCACCCAGCGCCCGAGGCGACAACGCAATCAAGTCGACGGCGAGTGGCGAGCGTTCTTCGCCGCGGTCGGGCCCCGGTGCCGAGGTGGCGCCGGGGCCGTCGTCGGCAACAGGCAAGTCCTTGGACCGCCCCGTGATCACCCAGCATGCCGCCCCTGCGGCCCGGACGGGGTGCGCATCGTGCCCGGGCCTGCGCGAACGGTAGCTTCGGAGCTTTCGTTGAACCCGTTCTGCGGGCCGCACAAGCCGCCCCGCCGTTTCAAGGACAGACAGTCGAGTGCGCGCGACGAGCCGTGCAGGAAGGTCTTCTCGTGTCCGGTGCTTCAGTGTTCCGTTCCGCCCAGCCTGCCCGCGACGTGGACCCGGCACTGCCCGTGATCCCGACGTCGCTGGTCGAAGTGGACGTTGTGCAGCGGTGGCGGGACGGCGTGCCCGGCGCGGTCCCCGTCTTCGAAGGCGAGGCGGGGCCGGACCTGGCCGCCGCGGCAGAACCGTTCGATGTGGACGTCGCGGTGCTGCAGGCCGTCGGTGCGACGGCCGCCGCCGGTGACGTCCGCGCGCTTCCGCTGCCGGCTGGCGGCGTCGGCTGGGTCGTGGGCGTCGGCTCCGGGGAGCCCGTGAAATGGCGCAGCGCCGGGGCGGCGCTGGCGCGCGCGTTGCGCGAGAGGCTGGGCGAGGCAGCGGAGTCCGAGGACGAGATCGGCGACTTCGGAGACGCTTCCGACGCGGACTACCTCCAGATCCGGCTGCCCGACAACGTCGACCGCGACGTGGTGTCGGCGCTGACGCTGGGGCTGGCGCTGGGCGGATACCGGTTCCGGGTAACCGCCAAGCCGGCGCCGCCGCGCCTGCGGAAGGTCTTGCTCGTGGCGCCGGAGGGTGCCGACCAGGCCGCACTGGGCGAGCAGGTCCGGCGGACCCGCGAGCTGGCGGCGGCCACTGCGCTGGCCCGCGACCTCGCCAACGCGCCCTCGAACATCAAGGACCCGGCCTGGTTCACTGGGGTCGCCGCCGAACTGGCCGCCGACGTCGAGAACCTGACCGCCGCGGTGCGCGACGAGAAGTGGCTCGCCGACAACGGTTTCGGCGGGATCCTCGCGGTCGGCGGCGGCTCGGCGCGGCCGCCCAGGCTGCTGGAGCTGACCTACCAGCCGCAGGACGCCCGGGGCCCGCACCTGGTGCTGGTGGGCAAGGGCATCACCTTCGACACCGGCGGCATCTCGATCAAGCCCGCCGAGGGCATGCACTTGATGCGCACCGACATGTCCGGCGGCGCGGCGGTGATCAGTGCGCTGCTGACCATCGCGCGGCTGGGGTTGCCGGTCCGGGTGACCGGCCTGGTGCCGTCGGCGGAGAACCACGTGTCCGGCAGCGCCTACCGGCCCGGCGACGTCGTCCGGCACTACGGCGGTACCACCACGGAGGTCAGCAACACCGACGCCGAAGGCCGGATGGTGCTCGCCGACGCCGTGGCCTACGCCGTGGACCGGCTCGAACCCGACCTGCTGGTGGACGTCGCGACGCTGACCGGGGCTATGAAGGTCGCCTTGGGGCTGCGCACCGGCGGGTTGTTCGCCACGGACGACGAGCTGGCCGACCGCATCCGCGAGGCCGGGGAGCGGGTCGGCGAGGCCTGGTGGCGGATGCCGCTGCTGGAGGACCACGCCGAGGACGTGAAGGGCCAGCTGGCCGATGTGAAGCAGACCCCGCCGGGGCCCGGCGGAATCACCGCCGCGCTTTTCCTGCGCGAGTTCACCGACGGTCTGCGGTGGGCGCACCTGGACATCGCGGGCCCGGCTCGGGCCGACAAGGACTACGCCGAGGTGGTGTCGGGCGGGACCGGTTTCGCGGCTCGCAGCCTCGTCGAGCTGGCCGCGAACCTCTCGGAGTGACCCGGCGAGTCGATACGCGATTTCAATGGAAATCGGATCTTCGATTTCCATTGAAATTGCGCCGGGCCAGGGTGAAGTCGCGGAACGTGCGGACCGCTGGGGGCAGGATTCGGCCTGCTGGCCAGGCGAGCCCGATCGTGCGGTGCGCTGGCGGATCCAGCGGCACCTCGACGGTGCCCGGTGCCGGGCCGTTGTCGCCCGGCGGCAGCAGCGCCACGCCGAGCCCGGCGGCGACCAAACCCCGAACCGTGTCGACCTCTTCGCTCTCGAAGGCCAGTCGCGGCTCGAAGCCGGCGCGCTCGGCCAGGCCCGTGAAGATCTGCCGCAAGCCGTAGCCTGGGCGCGTCGCGACGAAGTCGTCCTCGGCGAGTTCGGCCAGCCGCAGCTTGCTCCGCCGGGCCAGCCGGTGCCGCATGAACAGCACCGCGACCAGCGGTTCCTGCCACAGCGGTGCGGTTTCCAGCGCGGATCGCGGTCCGGTAGTGGTGCGGTGAGGCAGAGGTCGACCTCGCCGGACCAGGCCCGCGCGAGCATGGCGTCCCGCGGCCCCTGCACGAGCCCGAACCGCACGTGCGGGTGCTCGTCGCGGAAGCCTCGCAGCAGCGGCGGCACCAGGGTGCTGCCCATCGTGTGCTGGAACCCGAAGGTGACGTGCCCGCGATCGGGGTCGACCTCCTCGATCACGGCGCGGCAGCCCGCCTCCAGCCCGCGCATCGCGTCTTCGGCGGCCTCCGCGAGCAGGGCGCCGGCGCGGGTCAGGTGGATGCCGCGACCCTGCCGCACGATCACCGGGGTGCCGAGTCGCTCGCCCAGCTTCGCCAGTGTGCGGCTGACCGTCGGCTGCGGGACGCCAAGGGATTCGGCCGCTCGTGTGAGATGGCCCTCGGCGGCGACCGCCCGCAGCAGGGCGAGCGCCGGGGCGAGATGGGCCGCGAGCTGCGGCGCGTCGTCCGGCACGGCTGATTGATTCGTCACCGCATCAATGATGCTGTAAAGCTGAATTGGACGCATTAATTAGGCCTGCTTACGTTCGAGCTCGTGAACCCCGTCGATCCGGCCCGCATCCGCAAGATCCGCATCGCCCTGCTGCTCGGCGCGCTAGCGATGTTCGCCCTGCTCTACGCGCCGCAACCGGTGCTGCCGCAGCTGGCCGACGTCTTCGCGCTGGACCCGGGCACGGCGGCCCTGCTGGTTTCGGCAAGCACGCTCGGGTTGGCGGTCGCGGCGATCCCGCTCGGCACGCTGTCGGAGGTGGTTGGCCGCCGCCGCACCATGATCGTGGCGCTGCTGATCGCCGAAGTCCTGGGCCTGCTGCTGCCGTGGGTGCCGTTCTTCCCGGTGCTCGTGGCCGTCCGGCTGGTCCAGGGCGCGGCGATCGCGGGCCTGGCCGCGGTCGCGGTCGCCTACCTGGCCGACGAGACCGGCGGCCAGCACCTGGGCACGACGATGGGCCTATACGTCGCGGGCACCACCATCGGCGGCATGTCCGGTCGGCTGCTGGGCGGAGTGGTCGGCGACTTCGCCGGCTGGCACGGCGGGATGCTCGCGGTGGCGCTGCTCGCCGGGGTGTGCACGGTGCTGTTCGTGGTGCTGCTCCCCGCCGAACGCAACCACCACCGGCAGCCGTTGCGCTGGCGACCGCTGCTTGGCGGCTTGCGCGCCGCGCTCAGCGACCCGGTGCTCTACGTGCCGTACCTGGTCGCTGCGCTCGGCATGGGCGCCTTCGTCACCGTCTACAACGTGCTGGGCTTCCGCCTCACCGCTGCGCCGCTGCTAGTGCCTCCGGCGCTCGCCGCGCTCGCGTTCCTCTCCTATGCGGCCGGAACGGTCACCTCTACGTTCGCCGGTCGCGCCGCGGATCGCTGGGGACGCACGCAGGCGCTGTTCACCAGTTTGGCGGTGACTGCGGTGGGATTGCTGCTGATGCTCGCCAGCAACCTGCTCGTGATCGTGGTGGGCTTGGTCGTGTTCACCGGCGGGTTCTTCGCCGCGCATTCGGTGGCCAGCGGTTGGGTCGGGGCCCGGGCATCGGCGTCGGCCCGGGGCCAGGCGTCCGCGCTGTACCAGTTCGCCTATTACGGCGGCAGCAGCGCGGGAGGCGTGGTGGGCGGCGCCGCCTACGGCGCGTGGGGCTGGTCCGGCATGACGGTCTTGCTGTGCTGCTGGCTGGCGGTGGCCGCGTTCGCCGTCCGACTCGCGGTTCCCACGCGCAAGCGCGTCGCCGTCGCGCAGGCTTCGTGACGCCACGATCGGCGAAACGTGAAGGGCTTCCCGGGTCAGGTCGCGTCGGAGTCGTACGGGGGGCGCTCGCCTGGGGCGAGCGGGCGCTGCGCGGGCTTCGGCGGGTCCGCCGGCTTCGGCTGGTAGCCGCTGCCGTTCGTGCTGCCGTTGGTGTTGGTGATGCCGTCGAGCGGGTTCTCCCCGTCGAAGAGGTGCTTGGTCACCGCCGTGCGCGGGTTGAAGTTGCGGATGCCGCGCAGGTCCTCCAGCGGCTTGCGCAGCTCGTCGAACTCCGGGCCGAGCTCGGACTTGATCTGCTCGCGGGCGCCGGTCGCGTACTCCTTGACCTGGCGAACCGTCTTGCCCAGCCACGCCGCGCCCTGCGGCAGGCGCTCCGGGCCGAGGATGAACAGCCCGACCACGATGAGAACCAGGAGTTCGGGCCAGCCGATGCTATCGAACACCTCTCGACTACCTCCTGGGCTTCGCGGCACGCGGACCAGCACCGCATGAGCTGCCAACGCCCCCAGCGTACCCACCGGGTGAAAGCCGCAGGAGGGGGAAGTAGCCCAGCACATGGCCTTCACGAACTGTTAGCTGCGCGTTCGGCGGAAAACCAGCGCCGGAGGTCGGAACCTCGGAGGTCGTCCAGCCTGCGAGATTCGCACCGAGGGGGCCTCCGTCCGGGACCTGCGGCGGTGGCACGGGCGCGGGTGTGGCGATTTCGCGCGAAATCGCCACCTGGCGTCTAACTCGCGCGGTCCCGCGCACCGGGCGCGTCCATCCGAGAACCTGGGCGACCCGTGCGGTCACTTCAGGGTCACGTCCAGGACCAGTTCGCGGCCCTGCCGGACCACGGTCACCGGCACGCGCTCGCCGACCGGGTGCCGGTCGACGGCCACGATCAGCTCGTCGGCGCCAGCGACCTTGCGCTCGCCGATCTTGACGATCACGTCGCCTTCGGCGATCCCGGCCGTCGCCGCAGCGCTGCCGTCCTGCACGTTCTGCACCTGGGCACCGTCGGCGAGCCCGTCGCTGACCGACTTGGCGTTGACACCGAGGTTGGCGTGCTGCACGTTGCCGGTGCGGATCAGCTCCTGGGCGATGCGCCGGACGTCGTCGATCGGGATCGCGAAGCCCAGCCCGATCGAACCGCCCTCGCCGCCGGCACCGAGCGTGCGGATCGCGCTGTTGATGCCTACCACCGCGCCGTTGCCGTCGACGAGGGCACCGCCGGAGTTGCCGGGATTGATCGCGGCATCGGTCTGGATCGCGTCGATGACCGCGTTGGTGTCGGTGCCCTCACCGGCCAGCCGCATCGGGCGGTGCACCGAGCTGACGATTCCGGTGGTCACGGTGCCGGCCAGGCCCAGCGGCGAGCCGATGGCGATCACCTCGTCGCCGACCGCCAGCCCGTCGGAACTGCCGAGCTGGGCGACCGTCGGGTTGGAAACCTCGACCTTGATCACCGCCAGGTCGGTCTTCACGTCCCGCCCGACGATCCGCGCCGGGGCCCGGGTGCCGTCGTGGAAGACCGTGGCGACCTGCGCGTTCGGGGTGTCTGCGGCCATCGAGATGACGTGGTTGCTGGTGACCACGTAGCCGTTGCCGTCGATGACCACCCCGGATCCGCTGCCGCCCTGCGCGCCGACTCGCACCTCGATCGACACGACGGCCGGAACGACGCGTTGCGCGACCGCGGCGACGGTGCCCTTCGGCCGATCCTTGCCCTGCTCCACCTCGGCGAGGGTGACGTCGGGGTTGGTGAGCGGGTTGCCCTCCTCGGCGGTGATCCGGCCGAGGAGCCCGCCGCCCACGCCGACGAGCAGGGCGACCGCGGCGAGGATCGCGAGCGCGCGCGGGTGCACCCGGCGACCGAACAGGACCTCGCGGGCGCTCAGCAGCGGACCGGTTTCGGTGCTGTCGGGCTTCTTCTCGGGTTCTTCGACCAGAGCGGGCGGGCCGATCATCGCGGCCGCGGCCGGGTCGCGCCACGGATCGCGCTCGCCGGAGTTCCACAGCGCCGGCTCGTCGGCCGGCTCGGGTGTCATCGGCTGCTCGCCCGGGGCCCGCTGGAGGCGTTCGCCGCTGCGCGGCGGGCGGCTGAACGCCTGGGCTAGGGCTTCCGGCGGGGGCAGGGTCTGCTCGATGCCGCGCACCGGCAGGTCGCGCCGGTTCGAGTCGAAGCTGCCGGGCACGCCCTTCGGACGGCCGAACACCGAGCTCTGCGATGGGTCGACCGGGGGGCGTCGCAGCGGGCGCGGGGCGAGGCGGGGCGGATAGGCGTGCTGCGCTGGGTGCGGTGGCTTGGACGGCCTGCCATGCACGGCGGTGCTGTCCGGGTCGGCTTGCTCGCCGTGAGCGGCGTGGGGTGGTTCGGCCTGCCCGTTCTGCGCGGCTGGGGGCGGGCTGGCCGGTCCGGCGGGCACTCCCCGGGTGGGGTTCGCCGCTCCCTGCCACGGATGCACGGGTTGGGCGGATCGCCCGTTGGGCTCCTGCTGGTCTGCGTGGGGTTGATCCCGACGTCCCTGGTCGGCGTCGGAGCCCTGCGCGGGCCTTCCTGGCTGGTCGCTCATCGCTCCCCGGGCATGCGGTCGGGACTCGTCCGTTCGAGTGGATCACACGGGCGGTGTGCCCATGCCACCGGCATGTGGGCCCACTGCCGGTACGCCCATTTTGCCGGGCGACCGGTGAAGTTCGTGTGGGAGCGGGCGAAGTCGCGGTCCTCGCCGGGAGGAGTGCTCAGTTCCCCGGTGGGGCGGGAGCCGAGGTCGTCGGTGCCGGGGGCGCGGACGAGGGCGGATGGACCGCGGCGACGTGCGGAGATGTCGGATGGCCAGCGCTCGGCTCGGCGGGCAGCGATTCGCGCGACGAAGCCGGTACGACGGCATTCGTGAACACCCCGCCGGGCAGCGGGTCCGGTGCGCTCGGGATCGGCTGCCCGTCTTCGTCGGTCGGCAGGTTCATGAAGGCGAGGGCGCCCAGCACCAGGCCGGAGAACACCACGCCGGCGCCCTGCCGGGTGCGGCGGCCGACCCGCCGCGACGGGGCGTCGTCGTCATGCGCGAAAGGGGACGCGCTGCCGAAGGGCTGCTGGGAGCCGCCCAACGGCCTGCTGGATCCGAGCGTGGCCCCGTCGCCGAACCGCTTCGCCCGGTCCGGGCGGGCCACGGCGACCAGTTGGCCGTCGTCGGTCAGCGCCAAGCCGTCCGGCTGGCTCGGCAGCTCCGCGTGCGCGGGAATGGCTTGCAGGGCCTGCAGCAGCTTCGGTGAGATCGACGGAGTCTGGGCCGCCTGGACCGCGGCGCGGGCCTGCCGCTGGGCGGCGGCGTCCGCGGTGCACGCGGGGCAGTGGGCCAAGTGGGCTACGGCGCGATCGTGGGCGCTCGGGCTGAGTTCCCCGTCCACCAACGCGACGATCGCGTCCAGCGCGAGGTGCTGCTCCGGCAGCCCCCACCCACGCAAAACCGTCATTCGTCAAACCTCCCGGGGATGCTCGCGGCGAGCTTCCAAGGTGGCCTTCAACATCTGGCGCCCGCGGTGGATCCTGCTACGCACAGTACCCAGCTTCACGCCCAAGGTGGCGCCGATCTCCTCGTAGGAGAGCCCCTCGACGTCGCAGAGCACGACCGCCGCCCGGAACTCCGGCGGCAGCTCGTCCAGCGCCGTCTGCAGGTCGGGGTCGAGGTGGGTGTCGTTGAAGACCTGCTCCGGACTCGGGCCACCGCCGGGCAGCCGGTCGCTGTCCTCGGGCAGGCCCTCCATGCGCAGGCGGGACCTGCGGCGGGCCATGTCCAGGAACAAGTTCGTGGTGATCCGGTGCAGCCACCCCTCGAACGTTCCCGGCTTGTACGACGCGAGCGACCGGAACACCCGGATGAAGGTCTCCTGGGTCAGGTCTTCGGCGTCGTGCTGGTTGCCGGTCAGGCGGTACGCCAGCCGGTAGACCCGGTCGGCGTGCTGCCGTACCACCTCGTCCCACGTCGGCGGGGCCCAGGCGACCTCTTCCGCTGCGGGCGAGACGGTGCTCCGTTGGACACTCGGGGCCACACTCATCGGCTGTGTTGCCATTGGGCGAAAAGCCACCTCCTGTGTGGTTGCATCTCCAAGAACGGACATGTCGCCTCCGTTGTTCCCGGCGTTGTCGTCGAGGAGACGCCGCTGGGTGTCGGTTATGACGTGCTTAGTCTCGTATGCCCTGGTGAGGTAGCGATTAAAGACGCCTGAGAACTGGCTGAGAACCTGATGTGATCCGGGTCTCATCTTGGCCTGCCGGAAACGGCCCCCTAACGAATTCGGGCGCGCGGAACATCGCTGTCGGCAACGCCGATAACCTTTCGCGTTGTGATACCCGAGACGCCGGTGGGTGCCGGGCCCGTGGGCCACGAGCAGGCGCGATCCCGCTTGTCCGGCGCGCCGACCGGCGGTCCGACGGACACGTCGGTCGGGGCGTCGCCGCTACACGTGCTGCGGTTCCTGGCGGCCGCGCTGCGGGCCAAGGCCGTGGTGGAGGTCGGCACCGGGTCGGGCGAGAGCGCGTTGTGGCTACTGCAGGGCATGCTCCCGGACGGCGTGCTGACCTCGATCGACGCCGACGCGGCGGCCCAGCGCGCGGCTCGCGCCACGCTGCGGGAGGCGGGCGTGCGGCCGGGCCGGACCCGGCTGATCGCCGGCCGGGCGGTCGACCTGCTGCCGCGGCTGACCGAAGGCGGCTACGACCTGGTGTCGGTTGGCATCGCGACCACGGACTACCCGAGGTACCTGGACCTCGGCGTCCGGCTGTTGCGCCCGGGCGGGGTGATCGTGTTCGCGGGCGTTCAGCTGGCCAGCCCGGACACCCGGAGCGCCCTGGCCCTGGCCCTGCGAGATCTGGTCCGGGCCATCCAGGAGGACGACGACCTCGTCCCGGTCACGCTCCCCACCGGCCCGGGACTCCTAGCGGTAGCCAAGCACACGTGATTTTTTCGAGGTGAGGGGCACCCTTGAGCGGCATAGTCGCTCAAGGGTGCCCCTCACCTCTCACCCGGAAGTGTGGTGGTTAGGTGGGGGAGACGCTGAGGAGCTTGCCCGCGAGGCCGCGCGCTCGGGTGGACAGGCGCTTTGCGATGTCGTTGAGGACCACCGCCGCCGGCGAGTCCGGGGCCTCCAGGACCAGCGGTGTGCCGTTGTCGCCCGCTTCGCGCAGCCGCGGGTCCAACGGCACCTGGCCGAGCAGCGGCACGTCCGAGCCCATCGAGCGGCTCAGCGACTCCGCCACCAGTTGGCCGCCGCCCGAGCCGAAGACCTCCATCCGCTGGCCGTCCGGCAACTCCATCCAGGACATGTTCTCCACCACACCGGCCAGCCGCTGCCGGGTCTGCATGGCGATCGCCCCGGCCCGCTCCGCGACCTCGGCCGCCGCCTGCTGCGGGGTCGTGACCACCAGGATCTCCGCGTTCGGGATGAGCTGGGCGGTGGACAGCGCCACGTCGCCGGTGCCGGGCGGCAGGTCGAGCAGCAGGACGTCGAGGTCGCCCCAGAAGACGTCGGACAGGAACTGCTGCAGCGCCCGGTGCAGCATCGGCCCGCGCCAGACCACCGGCGTGTTGCCGGGGGTGAACATGCCGATGGAGATGACCTTCACGCCGTGCGCCTGCGGCGGCATGATCATCTTCTCCACCTGGGTGGGCTTGCCGCTCGCACCCAGCATCCGCGGCACCGAGTGGCCGTAGATGTCGGCGTCGACCACGCCGACCGACAGGCCGCGCTTGGCCATCGCGGCCGCGAGGTTGACCGTCACGCTGGACTTGCCGACCCCGCCCTTGCCCGAGGCCACGCAGTACACCCTGGTCATCGAGCCGGGCTCGGCGAACGGGATGCGCGGTTCCTCGGCGCTGCCGCGCAGCATCTTGCGCAGTTCGGTGCGCTGCTCGTCGCTCATCACGTCGAGCTCGACCTGGACCGAGCTGACTCCCTCCACGGCGGACACGGCGCTGGTGACCCGCTGCGTGATCGTCTCCCGCATCGGGCAGCCCTGGACCGTCAGGTACACCTCGACCGCCACGGCGCCGCCAGCGTCGATGGACACGCTCTTGACCATGCCCAGGTCGGTGATCGGCCGACGGATCTCCGGGTCCTCGACCTGGCTGAGGGCCTTCCGGACGGCGTCCTCGGTGGGCGCGGACTGCGTACTGGTCACGGTTACCTCGGCAAGCTGCAGTTGCGGACGTGGTCGGTGGTCGCTTCGGACGACGCCGTGCGCCGACCTCGAAGATTCTCACACCGCGTTGTGGGCAATCCCAATGCTACGGACCGGTAGCCCGCCAGGAACAGGGTCGCCCGCGCTGGTCGGCGGGGCTCGCCGAGTAGAACGCGATACTTGTTCGGGGGCGCTGCGCAGTCGAGTGAACGCGTTCCGTAATATCAATCTTCGTGGCCGAGACGGCTCTTGATCGATTACCGACTCGAAGTGAATTGCTGGCGTACCGCAGTTTCCTCCGCGCGCACGCCAGGGTCACGCGCTGCCTGGAAGGCGACCTGATCGCCGAGCAACGGCTCACGCTCGCCGCCTACGACGTCCTCGACGCGCTGGCAGAGGCCCCCGAACAGCGGCTGCGGATGACCGAACTCGCGGACGTCGTGCTGCTGTCCCGCTCCGGGGTGACCAGGTTGGTCGACCGCCTCGAACGGCTCGGGCTGGTGCGCCGGGTCCGGGTCGATTCGGACGGGCGCGGTGTGCAGGCCGTGATCACCGAAGGTGGCGAAGCGCGGTTGCAGCTCGCGGCGTCGACGCATCGCACCGGGGTGGCGCGGTACTTCCTGTCCGCGACCGCGGGCGAGCTGGAGGCGCTGATGCGTACCTGCGAGCGGCTGGCCGATGGGGGTGTGCCGTCGCCGCCGGGGCAGCGTGCGCAAGCATGAGGTCGTGCACGATGCGAACCCCACCGCTCCCGAACAGCTGATCCGGGCAGTCGGCCTGGTCCGGTTCGAGGACCGGCGATTGCTGCTGGTCCGCGCCGACTACCAGGCCGCGTTCTACCTGCCCGGCGGCAAGATCGACCCTGGCGAGACCGAGGTGCAGGCCCTGCACCGGGAGGTGCGCGAGGAGCTCGGCGTCGGGCTGCGGGGGGCGGACTTCTTCGGCCGCTACGTCACCGACGCCGTCGGTCAGGGTGACGGCGTGCAGGTCGAGCTCAGCTGCTACACGGGCGAACTCGACGGGATCCCCGAGCCGGCCGCCGAGATCGCCGAACTCGCCTGGTGCACCCGCGAGGAGTACGCGGCCCACGAGGTCACGGCCCCGGCGATCGTCGCCCTCTTCGCCGACCTCGACGGCGGTTTCAACGGAGAACAGCGTGCTGGTTCCCATTGAGCGTTTTACAAACTCTTCTCGCGTTGCGGTGCGGGGGTAGCTACCTACAAGTCGGAACCTCAGCGGCCTTCTCGACTCCGGGTACCGATACGCGACCTCCGGGCTGTCCTGGCAAGTAGGCCGCTGAGAACCTGCGGCGGTGCACGCTGCGATGGTGGGCCAAGGCGGCTATGCCGCTTGCGGCAGCCTGGTGGGACTTGCAGCGTCGCGGCTGCGATCGGCCAGGACGAAAATGGCTCAATGAAAATCGCACTGGGTTCAGATGTCGTCGGCGTCTCGGAAGCTGGTGCGGATTCGGCGTTTCTCCACTTCGCTCCGCAGGCCGGGGACTTCCTCGCGCAGCCTGTCCAACTCGCCGCGCAGGTAGTCGCGGGTGGCCACCTCGCCGATCGCCAGCCGCAGCGCGGCGAGTTCGCGGGCGAGGTAGTCGGTGTCCGCCTTGGTCTGCGCCGCCCGGATTCGGTCCTCTTCCAGCGAGACCCGGTCCCGGTCGTCCTGCCGGTTCTGCGCGAGCAGGATCAGCGGGGCGGCGTAGGAGGCCTGGGTGGAGAAGGCCAGGTTGAGCAAGATGAACGGGTAGGGATCCCACTGCAGGCCGACCGCGAACAGGTTGACCGCGATCCAGAAGATCACGAACACCGTCATCCAGAACAGGAACTTGCCGGTGCCGAGGAAGCGGGCGATCCGCTCCGAGATCTGCCCGAACAGCTCCGGGTCGAACGAGACGGTGAACCGGTGCGGCGGACGGGGTAGGTCGAGTCGGCGGTGGGTCAGCAGCTCGGGCATCAGAGCGCCTCCTGGTCCGTCGGGCCGGTCTCAGGTTCGGGAAGTCCGCTTTCCCGCCAGTTCTCCGGCAGCAAGTGATCGAGCACGTCGTCGACGGTGACCGCGCCGATGAGGTGCTCCTCGTCGTCCAGCACCGGCCCGCACACCAGGTTGTAGGCGGCGAAGTAGCGGGTGACGTCGGCCAGCGACGCCCCGGCCGGGAGGCTCGCGAGATCGGTGTCCAGGGCGCCGGCGACCAAAGTGGACGGTGGTTCGCGGAGCAGCCGCTGGATGTGCACGCAACCCAGGTAGCGGCCCGTCGGGGTGGCCGACGGCGGGCGGCAGACGAACACCATGCTGGCCAGCGCGACCGGCAGGTCCCGGTTGCGCACCATCGCCAGCGCCTCGGCGATGGTCGCGTCCGGTCCGACCACGATCGGTTCCGGTGTCATCAGGCCGCCTGCGGTGTCGAAGGAGTACGCCATCAGCCGCTTGACCGGTGCCGATTCCTCCGGCGCCATCAGCCCGAGCAGCCGCTCCTTGTCCACTTCGGACAGCTCGGCGAGCAGGTCGGCCGCGTCGTCGGGGTTCATCGCCCCCAGCACGTCCGCCGATCGCTCATCGTCCAGGTACGCCAGCAGGTCCTTCTGGTCCTCATCGGGCAGTTCCTCGACGACGTCGGCGAGCCGCTCGTCGTCCAGCGCCTCCGCGACTTCGTAGCGGCGCTTGGTCGGCAGCTCGTGCAGGGTGCTCGCGACGTCGACCGCGCGCATCGTTTCGAACATGGCGAGCAGCTGCTGCACGCCCTGCGGCTGACCGGTCAGCTCCGCGACCGCCAGCCCGGTGACCTGGTCCCAGTCCAGCACCTGGGTCGGGCCGCGGCGGCCGAGCCGCCCGGTGCGCTCCCGAACCGCGAGCTTGGCCAGCTGCCAGTCGCGGGTGCGGATCTGCTCCATCGCGACGTCGACCAGGACGGCGGGCGCGGCGGTGGAGTCGATGACGACCCGGGCGTCGAGCAGCTGGCCGAGCACGAGCAGTTCGTTGGGGCGCTGGTGGAACTGGCGGAGGTTCACCTTGCCGGTCGCCAGCGTCACGGCGCTGGATTCGATGCGGGTGACCCGCAGCATCGGCACGAAGATCCGGCGCCGGGTTGGCAGCTCGACAACCAGGCCGAGGACGCGCGGCGGCTGCCGCCGGACGCTGAGCCCAGCGACGACGTCGCGCACCCGACCGATCGATTCGCCGTCCGGCCCGAACACCGACAGGCCGGCCATCCGGGCCGCGAAAACCCTGGTCGTGGCTGCCACGTGGATCAGGCTATGCACTCTCCGTGCAGTCCGCTGCCCGGGCGGAACGGCGCGGCGCCGCCGCTCGGGAACGGGACTGTGCCGCCGGGCACTTGTCCGGCCCAAGCGGCGGAGTGCGTGGTACACACGCAGCGACTCGCCATGCCAGAGGAGGACAACGTGGACGGTCGACGTGCCCGGCGGAGCTGCCTGGCGGTGCCGGGGTCCAGCGCGAAGATGATCGACAAGGCGCGCGGGCTGGGCGCCGACCAGTTCTTCCTGGACCTCGAGGACGCGGTGGCGCCGCTGGCGAAGGCCGAGGCGCGTGACCGGATCGTCGGCGCGCTCAACGAGGGCGGCTGGGGCGAGAAGATCCGCTCGGTGCGGGTCAACGCGCTTGACACCGAGTGGACCTACCGGGACGTGGTGACCGTCGTGGAGGGCGCGGGTGCCGAGCTCGACACGATCATCCTGCCGAAGGTGAGCACCCCCGAGCACGTGCGCTGGCTGGATCTGACACTGACCCAGATCGAGCGGGCCGTGGGGCTGGAGGTCGGCCGGATCGGCATCGAGCCGCAGATCGAGGACGCCCGCGGCCTGGTCGAGGTGGACGCCATCGCCGCCGCTTCGCCGCGGCTGGCGGCGCTGGTCTACGGGCCCGCCGACTTCATGGCCTCGATCAACATGCGGTCGCTGGTCGTCGGGCACCAGCCGCCGGGCTACGACGTCGGCGACGCCTACCACTACATCCTGATGCGCATCCTGACCGCGGCCCGCGCGGCCGGGGTGCAGGCGATCGACGGGCCGTACCTGCAGATCAAGGACGTCGAGGGACTGCGCCGGGTGGGTGGCCGCTCGGCGGCGCTGGGCTTCGACGGCAAGTGGGTGCTGCACCCGGCACAGGTGGACGCGGTCAACGAGCTCTTCTCGCCGCGCCAGGAGGATTACGACCACGCCGAGAACATCCTGGACGCCTACGAGTGGCACACCTCGGCGGCCGGTGGCAAGCGGGGTGCGGCGATGCTCGCCGACGAGATGATCGACGAGGCGTCCCGCAAGATGGCGCTGGTGATCGCGGGCAAGGGCCGCGCGGCGGGCATGACCAGAACCGACCGCTGGACCCCACCGGAATGATGGCTTCGGGGCTTTCCTCGCCAGGCGATGTCTGAGCTTCCGCGGCGGTGCGAGTCGCGGGGGGGTGCCCCGTCCACACCAAACACGCCAAAACAGGCAACCCCAAACGGGACAGTAAGAAACAGAAGAACCAAAAAGGTCAAAACCCGAGTTTATTTGCGGAAACGTAGTTCCCGGTGCCGTTCGCGTGGTGGCGTTGCACCGTCGGGGTTCGGTTCGGTGGCGGAAGGGTTGAGTTCATCCTGTTGCGGCTCGGTACCGTCGATCCGCGCGGTAGGTTTCGGATGATCCTCAGACGTCGATCGAGAGGGCGGGCTCCGAGGTGGCCACCGCGGCAGGAGCGGAGAACGAGCAGGAACTGCGCTTGGCGCTGGCGATGCGCGGCGGCGCGAGCATGGCAGTGTGGATCGGTGGCGCGGTCGCCGAGATCAACCGGGTCCGCGAGGCGGTGGCGGACTCCCGGGCACCGGCGGACGGCGATTCGACCGGTACCCATCCGTGGGCGGCGCTGGCGAAGTTGTCCGGCTACGACTCCGTCGCGGTCGACGTGCTGGCGGGGGCATCGGCCGGTGGCCTCAACGCGACGCTGCTGTCGGCGACGCTGGTCTACGGCATGCCCTTCGACCGGATGCGCGAGGTGTGGGTGCGGCTGGGTGACGTGGAGGCCATGTCCCGGCCGGTGCCGAAGTTCTGGCAGGACCGCCCGCCGTCGCTGCTGGAGGGTGATCGATACTTCCGTGCCCAGCTTGCCGACGTCATCACCGACAACGTGCCAGTGGGGGCTGAGCGCCCCGGCAGCCAAGCCGACCTGCTGCTGACCGCCACGCTGCTGGACCCGATGCTGGAGCAGCGCTTCGACGGCCGCTCTGGGCCGATGTTGCAGGAGCGGCGCACGGCGTCGTTCCGGTTCCACCATCGGGGGAAAGCCGGCGATCCGCTGTCGGATTTCGGCGCGGGCGACGACTTCGCGGCGACGGTGCTGCGGCTCGCCCACGCCGCCCGCTCGACGTCGTCGTTCCCGTTCGCCTTCGAGCCCGCGCAGGTGCGCTCGTCGCTCGGCGAGCCGCCGGACGGTGAGCCGAACATGGTCGGGCTGTTCTCCGAAACCGCCGCCGATCCGGAGCTCCCGCCGTTCCGGGTCATCGACGGCGGCGTGCTGGACAACATCCCGGTGACGGCAGCGATCGATGCGATCACGGCCGCGCCCGCGGACCGGCCGACGCACCGGTGGCTGCTCTACCTGAACCCGGACCCCGTCGCCTCGCACGGCCAACGCCGCGAGCCCGGGCTGGCCGTGCCGGTGACCGCGACGGCCCTGAAGGCCCGGCTGTCTCAGGAATCGTTGCTCGCCGACCTCGACGCGCTGGACGAGCACAACCGCGTAGTCGAGCGAACAGCCTTGCGCCGCAAGGCGTTGTTCGCCCTGTTGCGCACCGCGCCGGACGACGAGCGGGCGTCGGTGCTGGCGCAGCACGTCGGCGCGGTTGCGCCGGACAACGCGGTGGTGCGCGCGGAACTGGACGCCCAGGCGGTGTACCGGATGCTCACCGAGCCCTCGGGCACCGAGGACGGCAAGCTGCTGCCGCCGGTGGTCGGCGATCCGCTCGCGGAGTGGTCGGCGCAGGCGAGGACGCAGCTCGCGCGGCGCCTTTCGGCTGGGCTCGGGAGCGGCGCCACCACGCGCGTCTTCGACGATGCGCGCGGCCTGCTCACCGCGTTGCAGGAATGCCTCGGCTGGGCGTGGGACATCGAACGCTGGTCGCCGGAAAGCCGCGAGATCGGGCGTTGCAAGTCCGTGCTGTACCGGCTGCGGAGCTTCGGCGAGGTGCTGGAGGGACACGCCGACCGGTACTGGATCAACGGCGCGAAGCTCGAACCGATCGTCGAGACCGCCGAACTCGACGAGTGGGTGCAGCGCGTGCTGCGCCGCCGGACCAGGCTCCAGCACCGGTTGCCGTCCCCGATCCGGCCGCTGCTGGGCGCGGTCCTGCGCGCCGTCGAGGAAGGCGAGGACTTCCAGCGGGAACTCGCGGAGTTCGCGGGCGAGCTGATGTCCATCGTGGAATCGTCGGGTGCGGACGCGGTCCCGGACGACGCCGGGGTGGACGCGGTCGCCGAGGCGCGCGCGGTGCTGCACCGGGTCGCGGACCGGCTGGCCGCCGCGGCACCGCCGCGCCAGCGCGTCGACGAACCCCAGCAGATCGGCTATTCGCTGCTGGAGCGCAGCGACCGGCGACCGGAGACGTTGCGGCAGCTGGTGGTCCTCACCGCGCCGCTGGACGTCGGCCGCGTCCCGGGAACGCGGATCAACCTGCTGCGCGTGGTCAGCGACGAGCAGAGCCCGCTGCCGTTCACCGCGCTCCGGCGCGCCGAAGCTGCGCCGCTGCAGATCGCGGACAAGATCCGGGGCCTGGATCTGGGCAACTTCGGCGCGTTCCTGTCCGCGAAGTGGCGGGCGAACGACTGGATGTGGGGGCGGATGGACTCCGCCGCCGCGCTGGTCCGGCTGCTCGCCGACCCGACTCGGTTGGCACAGCGCCACGGCGGCTCGGAGGAGCTCGGCGACGCGCTGCAGGCGATCGTCTCCCGCCCGACGGCAGCGGAACTCGGGGATCTCGGCGAGGAGCAGGCCAGGCAGTGGCGCGGGTTCCTGGCCGAGATGTGGGCGAAGCACGCGGGGGAGGTGCGCGCCGAACTCGACGCGCTGTTCGCCAACCCGGACGACGAGCACGCGCTGACCGAGACCCGGCGGCTGCTCACCGAGCGTCTGCAGTGGACCATTGCCGCCGGGGAAGTCCCTTTCGTGGCAAGCGTTTCGCCCGGGGCGGACCCGAACGGCGGTGGCAAGCCGCCGTTGCCGTCGCCCGCGCAGCTGTCCAGCCAGGTGGAGCGCTACGACGTCGGCCGCCAGCGCTTCGCCGACCTCGGCGAGCCGCGGGCGCTGTCGATGGCGACGCGCTTCGGACTGCTCGCCTACCGCGCCGCCCGCCCCTCCGGGCGCGGCGTGCTGCCGTGGCTCGGGCGTCGGGCGATGACGCTGATCAAGCCGCTGCTGATGGCGATCGTGTACGCCTTCGCCGCACCGCGCCGCGCGGCGCTGCTGGGCTTCCTGGCGGCGAGCGCCGTGACGTTCACCGGCATCGGGCTGGGGTCGCTGCCCGGGACGCAGATCCTGTCCGCCGAGCAGCACGATTCGGCGTACCAGAGCTCGTTGGTCGTATCAGCCCGTCCGTTCCCGCCAGGTGCGGCGGAAGCGCCGATGCTCGCCCTGGCCTTCGCCTGCCCGGAATCTGGTATCGGCTCGGATGTCGCGTGCGCGGACAGCTTCAGTTGGTTCGGCGGAGTGCCTGGGAACTGGCTGGTCGTGGCCGACTTCTCCGGTACGTCCTTCGGCACCGGCGCGCTGCTGGCAATGCTGTTCACCGTGGTCTTCGCCGCGTGGTCGGGGTGGCGACTGGCGCACCGCTTCGGCCGCGGCTTGGCGCGCTGGCTGCCCTCGACGTTCATCGCGGCGGTTCTGCTGGCGGCCGAGTTCTGGCTGTTCACCACCGGATTCCGGCTCGGCCCCCTCGGGCTGGCGCTGGTCGCAGCGCTGCTGACCTGGCCCGCAGCGGCGGCCTACCGCACTGCCGCGCGCGTCGGTGCATCGGTGCTGACGCTGCTGGTGTTCGTCGGCGTCCTGTGGCTGTGCGAGCCGAACGCCTTCAGCGGCGGGGGCTGGATCGTCCTGGCGACGGGCCTCACCGCCTACGCCCACATGGTCCTGGTGGGCACCGTCGACGTCCTCGCGCCGCGCCCCAGGCGACGTGCCGATTTCGCGCCGAAGGCGCCGCCACGGGCGATGGTGCCCAAGGCGGAGGTATCCGACCTCGTCTGAGCTTGAGTTTCAAGGCCTTGATCGTTACGTGGTCCTCATTCAGGGCCTCCGGGGCGGGTGCGGGGCGTCGTGCTTGCCGCTTGTTGGGCGCTGGCCGGGGATCCCGACGGGCTCCCAGCCGCGGCGGCTCCGCCCCACCGCCCGGCTGCGGTAGACGACGTAGGGCCGGAACAGGTAGCGCACCGCGGCGAAACCGCTGAAGGCGTGCACCAGCCGGGTGAACGGGAACAGCGCGAACAGCAGCAGCCCCACCAGGATGTGCGCCTTGAACGACCAGGGCACGTCCACCATCAGCGCCACATCGGGCTGCAGGACGAAGATGCTGCGGAACCACGGCGAAACGGTGGCCCGGTAGTCGTAGCCCTCGGTGATGCCGTTTGCCAGCACCGTGGTCAGCAACCCGAGCACGATCGCCCCGACCAGCACCAGGTACATCGCCTTGTCGTTGACGGTCGTCGCGGAGAACACCGGCCCGTTGCGGCGCCGCCGGTAGATCAGCAGCGCCACCCCGACCAGCGTGCAGATACCGGCCAGCGCGCCGAGCCCGACCGCCACCACGTGGTAGAGCAGCTCGGAGACGCCGAGTGCGGAGGTCCACGATTCCGGGACGAGCAGCCCGACGACGTGGCCGACGATCACCACCAGCAGTCCGAAGTGGAACAGCGGGCTGGCGAACCGCAGCAGCCGTGATTCGAGCAGCTGCGAGGACCGGGTGGTCCAGCCGAACCGGTCGTACCGGAAGCGCCAGATCGAGCCGGCCACCAGGATCGCGATCGTCGCGTACGGCGCGGCCCCCCACAGCAGCACGTCCCAGGTGCTCATCGGCGGACTCCCGTCTGCTCGGCAGTCGTTTCCGGGCGTGCGGCGGGGAATGGCAGCAACGGTCCCGCCATGCCCACGGATTCCTGCGGCGGCCCGGTCGCGGCGATGCGTTCGGCCGCCCGCAGCGCCTCCGGCGTCGGCGTGGGCAACGTGGCCAGCACCGCGTCGACCGCGCGCGCGTACACCGTGCCCTGGTCGTGCAGGGCCTTCGCGAGCAGCGCGAGCCCGGCATGGTGGTTGACCAGCAGCGCGGTGCCCAGCGCTTGGTCGGTCGTGGCGGCGAACTCCAACACCACTGTGAGGTGGTCCGGCAGCTCGTCCTCGGGTGGCAGCACCCCGGCGGACCGGTAGATGCGCTTGAAGTCCACGATGGCCCGCCCCCGGTTCCGGGTGTCGCCGGTGGACCAGTAGCTCAGGTACTGGCAGCAGCGCCGCCGCAGGTCGAAGGTCTCGACGTAGTGCTGCTGCGCGGCCAGCAGCGTCGTTGTGTCCAGGTGGTCCAGCATTTCGCGCAGCGGTGCACCGAATCGCGCCGGGAGTTCCGCACTGGCCTCCCACAGCTGCGGCAGCATCGCGCGGAGCTCTTCGTCCGGGTAGGCCAGCAGGTATGCCGCGATGCGGTGAGTGAGAGCCCGGGAGCGGTCGAATCCCATCAGCGATCCTCGTCGTCGCGCGGGAACAGTCCCTCGGGGGTGCCGCGACCGTCCCAGTTGAGCAGGTTCACCCGGCGCGAGCCGTCCGGAGCGGTGAAGTGCTCGGTGCTCTGCCGCTGCTTGAGCAGGTGGAAGTTCTCCACCGCCATCGGCACCGGCTGCCCGGAGGACTCCCCGAACGGCCCCGATCCGTACATGCCCGGACCGCCCTCGTAGTCCAGCGAGCACCCCGGCTCGTCGAGTTGCTCCGCGAGTTCGGCGTGCGCCTGCGGGATGACGTAGCGCTCCTCGTACTTCGCCAGCGCGAGCAGGCGGTACATCCGCTGGATCTGTTCGACGTCCAGCCCGGCGGCGGCCGGGATGGCCGGGTCGGGCGGGCGGCCAAGGTTGATGTCGCGCATGTACGACCGCATCGCGCCCAGTTTGCGCAGCGACGCGGTCACCGGCTGCACGTCGCCGGCGGTGAACAGTTCCGCCAGGTACTCGACCGGGATCCGCAGGGCGTCGATGGCGCCGAAGATGTTGCCCACGTCCTCGCCGTCGTGGCCGGTCTCCACCAGCTTGTCCACCACCGGCGACAGCGGCGGGATGTACCAGACCATCGGCATGGTGCGGAACTCGGGGTGCAGCGGCAGCGCTATCCGGAAGTCCTTGATCAGCGCGTGGATGGGGGAGCGCTGCGCGGCGTCGATCCAGTCCGGCGGGATGTCGGCGCGGCGCGCCGCGCCGACCACCTCTGGGTCGTTCGGATCGAGCAGCACTTCCAGCTGCGCCGGGTACAGCTGGTGCTCGTCCGCCACGGACGCCGCTTCGAGCACGCGGTCGGCGTCGTAGAGCACCACCCCGAGGTAGCGCAGCCTGCCCACGCAGGTTTCCGAGCACACGGTCGGGAGCCCGACCTCCATCCGCGGGTAGCAGAGCGTGCACTTCTCGGCCTTGCCGGTGCGGTGGTTGAAGTACACCTTCTTGTACGGGCAGCCGGTGACGCACATCCGCCAGCCCCGGCACTGCTCCTGATCGACGAGCACGATGCCGTCCTCGGACCGCTTGTACATCGCGCCCGACGGGCAGGACGCGACGCAGGACGGGTTGAGGCAGTGCTCGCAGATCCGCGGCAGGAAGAACATGAACGTCTGCTCGAAGGACTGCTTGACCTCGTCGGAGAGCCTCCGCAGCATCGGGTCCTGCTGCGTGAGCTCCGGCGAGCCGGCCAGGCTGTCGTCCCAGTTGGCGCTCCAGGAGATCTTCATCGGCTCGCCGGAGATCAGCGACCTGGGCCGGGCCACCGGTGTCTGGTCGCTCAGCGGCGCGGAGATCAGGTTGTCGTAGTCGTAGGTCCAGGGTTCGTAGTAGTCCTGGATGGCGGGCATCTTCGGGTTCGCGAACAGCGACATCAGCCGCTTGAACCGCCCGCCGCCGCGCAGCTTCAACCTGCCGCCACGGGTCAGCCGCCAACCGCCGCGCCACCGCTGCTGGTCCTCGTAGGTGCGCGGATACCCCTGCCCGGGGCGGGTTTCCACGTTGTTGAACCAGACGTACTCGACGCCGCTGCGGTTGGTCCACGCCTGCTTGCAGGTGACCGAGCAGGTGTGGCAGCCGATGCACTTGTCCAGGTTCATCACCATCGCCAGCTGTGCCATCACGCGCATCAGTACTCGACCTCCTGGCTGCGGCGGCGGATGACGGTGACCTCGTCGCGCTGGTTGCCGGTCGGCCCCAGGTAGTTGAACGCGAAGGCCAGCTGGGCGTAGCCGCCGATGAGGTGGGTGGGTTTGAGCAGCAGCCGGGTCAGTGAGTTGTGGATCCCACCGCGCAGTCCGGAGATCTCGGACTTCGGCACGTCCACCGTCCGGTCCTTCGCGTGGTACATGTACACCGTTCCCCGCGGCATCTTCTGCGACACCACGGCCCGCGCGACGACCACGCCGTTGCGGTTGACCGCCTCGACCCAGTCGTTGTCGCGCACCCCGATCCGCTCCGCATCGGCCGGGCTCATCCACAGGTCCGGTCCGCCGCGCGACAGTGCGAGCATCAGCAGGTTGTCCTGGTACTCGGAGTGGATCGACCACTTCGAGTGCGGTGTCAGGTAGCGAACCGATACCGCGGTGCTGCCGGGGTCCTCGGGCTCGCCGAACAACTGGTGCATGTTCAGCGGCGGTCGGTACACCGGCAGCCCCTCGCCGAGCTCCTGCATCCAGTCGTGGTCCAGGTAGAAATGCTGGCGACCGGTCAGGGTGTGCCACGGCTTGAGCCGTTCGACGTTGATCGCGAATGCGGTGTAGCGGCGGCCGCCGTGCTCGCTGCCGCTCCACTCGGGGGAGGTGATCACCGGCACCGGCCGCGACTGGGTGTCGGCGAAGGTGACCTGCTTGCCCTCGTTGTCCAGGGCCAGGTCGGCCAGCCGGACCCCGGTGCGCTCCTCCAGCGTGCGGAAGCCCGCTACCGCGATCCGGCCGTTGGTCGTGCCGGACAGTGCGAGGATCGCTTCGCACGCGTGGACATCCCGGGCCAGCGACGGTCGTCCGGTGGCGACTCCGTGCTGCACGGTGCCGTTGGTGTGGCGTAGTCGCTCGACCTCCTGATCCGGGATGACCGTCCAGCCCTTGTTGCTCACGCCGAGCCGGTCCACCAGCGGCCCGAGGGCGGCCATCTTCTCCGCCACCGCCGGGTAGTCGCGGCGCACCACGATCAGCTTCGGCATCGTGACACCCGGGATCGGTTCCACTTCGTCGCGGCCCCAGTCGCGCACCACGCCGCCGGGCGTGGCGAGCTCGTCCGGCGTGTCGTGCAGCAGCGGCGCGGCGACGAGGTCTTCGCGGATGCCCAGGTGGATCGCGGCGAGTTCGGAGAACTTGCGGGCCACGGCGTGGAAGGCGGCGAAGTCGCTGCGGGTCTGCCAGGGTGGCGCGATCGCCGGGGTGAATGCGTGAACGAACGGATGCATGTCCGTCGAGGACAGGTCGTGCTTCTCGTACCAGGTGGCGGCGGGCAGCAGCACGTCGCTGCACAGCCCGGTGCTGGTCATCCGGAAATCCAGCGATACCAGCAGATCCAGCTTTCCCTCCGGGGCCAACGGAAGCCACCTGACGTCCTGCGGCCGACGGTTCGGCGGGGCCTCCTCCGCCATCAGGGCGGAATCGGTGCCGAGCAGGTGCTTCAGGAAGTACTCGTTGCCCTTCGCCGACGAGCCCAGCAGGTTCGCCCGCCAGACCGTGACGATCCGCGGCCAGTTCTGCTCGGCGTCCGGGTCGGTGCAAGCGAAGTGCAGCCGCCCGGCGCGCAGCTCGTCGATCACGTGGTCGGCGGGCTCCACCCCGGCTGCGCGGGCCGAATCGACCAGCTCGAGCGGATTGCGGTCGAAGGTCGGGTACGACGGCATCCAGCCCATCCGCGCCGACCGGGCGATGCAGTCGGCCATCGCCGCGCCCCACAACCGGCCCGGGCCCAGCGGGTGGATCAGCTCGTCGGCGCCCAGCGCGTCGTAGCGCCACTGGTCCGTGGCCAGGTACCAGAACGCGGTGCCGATCATCTGGCGCGGGGGCCGCGACCAGTCCAGCGCGCCGGCCAGCTGCGCCCAACCGGTGGCCGGGCGGCACTTCTCCTGGCCGACGTAATGAGCCCAGCCGCCGCCGTTGATCCCCTGGCAGCCGGTCAGCGTCACCAGCGCCAGGAACGCCCGGTAGATCGTGTCGGAGTGGAACCAGTGGTTGGTGCCGGCGCCCATCAGGATCATCGACCGGCCGCCGGATTCCTCCGCGTTGCGGGCGAATTCGCGGGCCACCCGGGTCACCTGCGCGGCGGGTACCCCGGTGATCTCCTCCTGCCAGGCCGGGGTGTGCGGCTTCGGGTCGTCGGGGCCGCTCGGCCAGTCCCCGGGCAGCCCCGCGCGGGCCACCCCGTAGTTGGCCAGCACCAGGTCGAACACCGTGGTGACCAGCCGCCCGCCGACGCGGATCGCCGGGACGCCGCGGCGCAGCCGGGCACCGCGCTCGCCGGGCACGTCGAACCGCGGCAGCTCCACCGCGACCCGCTCGGCGGCGGCGTGGCCGAGCAGGCTCAGCTGCGGTTGCACCTCGCCCAGATCCAGGTTCCACCGACCGGTTTCCGCGCTGTTGAAGCGGAATCCCAGACTGCCGCCGGGCACGTGCTCGCGGCCGGTGCGCTCGTCGACCAGCACCGGCTTGAACCGGTCGTGATCGCCCGGCGCGCCGAGATCGGCCGCGGTGAGGAACTTGTCCGGCACCAGCCGCCCGCCGGTGTCCCGCAACCCCACCAGGAACGGCAGGTCGGTGTAGCGGCGCACGTAGTCGGCGAATCGCGGTGCCTGCCGCTGCACGAAGAAGTCCCGCAGGATCACGTGCCCGATGGCCATCGCCAGCGCACCGTCGGTGCCCGGCTGCGGCGACATCCACGTGTCGGCGAACTTCACGTTGTCGGCGTAGTCCGGCGACACCACCACGACCTTCTGCCCCCGGTACCGCGCCTCGGTCATGAAGTGCGCGTCCGGGGTGCGGGTCACCGGGACGTTGGAGCCCCACATCACCAGGTACGAGGAGTTCCACCAGTCCGCCGACTCCGGCACGTCGGTCTGGTCGCCGAACACCTGCGGCGAGGCGACCGGCAGGTCGGCGTACCAGTCGTAGAACGACAGCATGGTGCCGCCGATCAGCGACATGAACCGGGCGCCGGCGGCGTGCGAAACCATCGACATCGCCGGGATCGGCGAGAACCCCGCGATCCGGTCCGGGCCGTGCCTGCGGATGGTGTGCACGTGCGCGGCGGCGATGAGCTCCACGACCTCATCCCAATCGGCCCGCACCAGCCCGCCCTTGCCGCGCGCCCGCTGGTAGCTCCGCCGCGCTTCGGGGTCGTCCACGATGGACTGCCAGGCCAGCACCGGGTCGCCGGTGGCGGCCTTGGCCCGCCGGTACAGCTCCAGCAGCACCCCGCGCACGTACGGGTAGCGCAGCCGGGTGGGGGAGTAGGTGTACCAGGAGAACGCTGCCCCGCGCGGGCAGCCGCGCGGCTCGTACTCCGGCGAATCCGGACCCGCGGAGGGGTAGTCCGTCTGCTGCGCCTCCCAGGTGATGATCCCGTCCTTGACGTAGACCTGCCACGAGCAGGAGCCGGTGCAGTTCACGCCGTGCGTGGAGCGGACCACCTTGTCGTGGCTCCACCGGTCCCGGTAGAAGACGTCGCCTTCGCGCCCGCCCACGAAGTCGATGCTGCGCAGATCGGCCGAGACCTTGCCGGGGGACAGCAGCTTGCGGGTGCGCAGCAGCAGGTCGGACACCGGTCCGTCGGTGCCCGCTTCCGGCCGGTTCGCCATCGCCTGGCTCCTTCGCGGGGCTGTCGTCGGTGCCTGGGTGGCCGCGCGTCTTCCGAGTCGCAGCCCGTGGCCGAGGCACGCAAACTCGACGATTGGGCCGATCGGTCCGATGTGCAACTCGGCGGGGCCCGTCCGATCAGCGAAGGAGAGCCGAGGTGTCAGTGTGGTCAGTCATCCCGCGCCGGCCTTCGCCGGATTGGCGGTCGCGTCGGCGAAGAAATGGGTCGTCCTGGCGGTCTCGACGTTCGCCTTCATGATCAATTTCTGGGCGTGGGCGCTGCTCAGCCCGCTCGCACCGGGCATCGGCCAGCGGTTGGGGCTGGCGCCGTTCACCCAGGCGATCCTGGTGGCGCTGCCGGTGATCATCGGCTCGGTGGGCCGCATCCCGGTCGGCTCGCTCACCGACCGCTACGGCGCTCGGCCGATGTTCACCCTGATCAGCCTGCTGACGATCATTCCCGTGCTGCTGGTCGGTCTGTTCCCCGATTCGCTGCCGATGCTGATGATCGGTGGCGTGCTGCTCGGCCTCGGCGGCACCACGTTCGCCGTCGGCGTCCCGGCGGTCAACGCCTGGTTCCCGCCCGCGAACCGCGGGATGGCCCTCGGCGTCTTCGGCATCGGCACTGGCGGCACGGCGGTCGCCTCCTTCTCCGCGCTGCCGCTGGCCAATGCGTTCGGGCCGCTCGCTCCGTTCGTCATCGTCTCGCTGGCGCTGGTCGTGGTGGCGGTGCTGGCGTGGACTCTGCTCAGCGACCCCGCCGATCGGGTGGTGCCGCCGGGTTCGGCGTTCCACCGCAGTGTCGAAACGCTGCGGCTGGCTGCGACGTGGGAACTGTCGGTGCTGTACGCGCTGGCCTTCGGCGGGTTCGTGGCGTTCAGCGTCTACCTCCCCACCTACCTCAAGTCGGCCTACGACCTCAGCCCGAGCGACGCCTCGATGCGCACGGCGGGGTTCGTGGTGCTGGCCGTGGTCGCCCGGCCGGTCGGCGGCTGGCTCTGCGACCGCGTGCACCCGGCCAGCGTGCTCGGCGTCGCGTGCTCGCTCGCCATGCTCTTCGCGATCCTGGCCGCCTTCGAATTGCCGCTCGCCCCGCTCGGCACCATCGCCTTCCTGGGGTTGGCCGCCGTGCTCGGGGCCGGCGCGGGGGCGGTGTTCGCGCTGGTCGCCAAGCTGGCCCCAGCCGATGAGGTCGGCGCGGTGACCGGCCTGGTCGGCGCCGCGGGCGGCCTGGGAGGGTTCTTCCCGCCGCTGGTGATGGGCGCGATCTACGGCTTGGCTGGCGACTACACCTGGGGTTTCCTGCTCCTGGCGCTGGCCGCGCTGGGGTGCGCGGCGCTGACGTTCGCAGTCGTCCGCCGGGAAGCGGCCGCGTGACCTCCCGGACTGCGGATGCGTGCGATCGCGCGGACGGACATGATCTCCAGAAGAATCCACGGGGTAACCTGATGGGGTAGGGGACAATACGCCGGAATCGGGCTCGCCCGCCTGCCTGCGGTCCCCGCCACGTGGCAGCGATCAACGGAGGTGTCAGCGGTGTCCAATCCGTTCACCGGCTCCGGCCGGCAGGCGCCGGGCACACCCAACCTGCCCACCCCGCCGAGCGGCTGGCCGATCGGCTCCTACGGCACCTACGAAGAGGCGCAGCGCGCGGTCGACCACCTGGCAGACAGCGACTTCCCGGTCCAGGAGGTGACCATCGTCGGCGTCGACCTGATGCTCGTCGAACGGGTGACCGGGCGGCTCACCTGGAGCAGGGTGCTCGGTGGCGGCGCGGCGTCCGGGGCCTGGTTCGGCCTGTTCGTGGGCCTGATCCTGGGGCTGTTCACCCCGCAGGGCAACTGGTTCGGCCCGGTACTGGTGGGCCTGGGCGCGGGCATCGTGTTCGGCCTGGTCTTCGCGGCGGTCGGCTACGCCTCCACCCGCGGTCGCCGGGACTTCTCCTCGGCCAGCCAGCTGGTCGCGGGCCGCTACGACGTGCTGGCCCAACCCCGCCACGCCGAACAGGGCAGGGACCTGCTCGCCAAACTCGCCATGCGCCCGCCGCCGGCGCAGTGAGCTGACGACCGAGATGCGGACCCGGGAACCAGCAGGAGCCCGGGTCCGCTTCGCGTTTCCCGGAATTCGCGCTGCCGGGCCCGCGTGTCGGAAGGACGCGTCGACCAGGCGAAATGCGGCGATCGGCGCAGCGCGGTGGGGCTTTCGGCGGAGCTCGTGGGTGTCCGTTTTCACCGACTTTCACGTGTTGGCCACAAGGCTTGCCTTGACTGATCAAGAGGCCTAGCTTTCCACCACCGGCTCACTGCCGGTGGTGGCAGGCGACGAAGCGTGGGCACCCCAATGCTTGGTCGTGGCTGTGACCAGCAACTGGGAGGACCGACCGTGAGAGTTCGCCGCACTCGTGGAACGGCAGTGCTGGGCGCGTCGTTGGTGTGCGCGTCCGTGCTGACCGCCTGCGCACCGGCCTCCGGCGCGAACACCGTGAACCTGTACAGCGCGCCCGAGGAGAACCTGCAGCAGAACGTGGACCGCTGCAACGCCCAGGCAGGTGGGCGGTACCAGATCGTCTACCACAAGCTGCCCCGCGACGCCGACGGCCAGCGGGAGCAGATGGTGCGCCGATTGGCCGCCGGGGACACCGGCATGGACATCCTCTACCTGGACGTCACGTGGACGGGCGAGTTCGCCGAGGCGAACTGGATCCGGGAGTGGACGGGGGAGAACAAGGCCGAGGCGGAGCGCGGCACGCTGCATGGGCCGCTCGAAACGGCCACCTGGGAAGGCAAGCTCTACGCGGCGCCGAAGAACACCAACGTGCAGCTGCTCTGGTATCGCAAGGACCTGGTGCCCGAGCCGCCGAAGACCTGGGCCGAGATGATCTCGACCGCCCAGCGGCTCAAGCAGGAGGGCAAGCCGCACTGGATCTCGTTCACCGGCGCGCAGTACGAGGGCCTGTACGTGCACTTCAACACGCTCGTGCAGTCGGCAGGCGGGCAGCTCATCTCCGATGACGGCAAGCACGCGGTGGTCGACGCCAGCGCGGTGCAGGCGCTGCAGGCGTTGCGCGACCTCGGCACGGCGGGCGTCACCAGCGCGTCGATGAACAACGCCAAGGAGGACGACGCCCGGCAGGAGTTCGAGACCGGGCAGTCCGCGTTCGAGGTGAACTGGCCGTTCGTCTACCCGTCGATGCAGGAGAAGAAGCCTGACCTCGCCCGCAACGTCGGCTGGGCGCGGGTGCCCGGCCTGCGGCCGGGGGTGCCGAGCAAGTCCACCATCGGCGGCGCCAACTACGCGATCAGCAGCTATTCGACCAAGCCGGACCTGGCCTTCGACGCGGCCAAGTGCCTGCGCAGCCCGGAGAACCAGAAGTTCTCCGCCATCAACGACGGGGTGCCGCCGACGATCGAGTCCGTCTACTCGGATCCCGAGGTCGCCGCCAAATACCCGATGCGGGACACCATCCTGGAAGCGCTCAAGGACCCGGGCGTGCGATCGGTGACGCCGGCCGCGCAGAACGTCTCCACGGTGCTGTCCAACATGCTGTCCCCGATCGCGGAGATCGACCCGCAGAGAACTGCCGATCGGATGCGGACCGAGGTGCAGAACGCCTTGGACTCCAAGGGAGTGATGCCGTGATGGTGCGGACGAGTCATGCGGAACCGGGAGTGGCGTCCGGCGGCAAGGGGGCGATCAGCGAGGGCAAGAAGGCCGAACGCAAGCTCGGTTGGCTGCTGTGCGCCCCGGCAGCGCTGGTGATGATCGCCGTCACCGGCTGGCCGATCCTCTACGCGCTGTGGCTGTCGTTCCAGCGCTTCGACCTGAAGTACCCGGACCAGCGCGAATTCGTCGGGCTGGACAACTACATCACCGTCCTGGGCAACGGCTACTGGTGGAGCGCGTTCTGGGTGACGGTGCTGGTCACCGTGGTCTCCGTGGCGATCGAGTTCGCGCTCGGCATGGGGCTGGCGCTGATCATGCACCGGGCGCTGGTCGGCCGCGGCCTCGTGCGCACCGTCACCCTGATCCCGTACGGCATCGTCACCGTCGTCGCGGCTTTCAGCTGGCGCTACGCCTGGACGCCGGACACCGGCTACCTGGCCAACGCGATCACCCCGGACGGCGCGCCGCTGACCGAACACGCCAGCGCACTGGCCATCGTGATCGTGGCCGAGATCTGGAAGACGACGCCGTTCATGGCGCTGCTGCTGATGGCGGGCCTGGCGCTGGTGCCCGACGATCTGCTCAGGGCGGCGGCGATGGACGGCGCCGGACCGTGGCAACGGTTCGTGAAGGTGATGCTGCCGGTGATGAAGCCGGCCATCCTCGTCGCGCTGCTGTTCCGCACCCTCGACGCGTTCCGCGTCTTCGACAACATCGTGGTGCTCACCTCCGGCGCGCAGGACACCTCGTCGGTGTCCGTGCTCGCCTACAACAATCTGATCAAGGGGCTGAACCTCGGCATCGGCTCGACCATGTCGGTGCTGATCTTCATCGCGGTCGCGCTCATCGCGTGGATCTTCGTCAAGCTCTTCGGCGCGGCCGCACCCGGTAGCGATGACAAGGGGAGGCGCTGATGGCCGGCGTCGGCGGGGCGGAAACCCCAGCGCGGAAGACCAAATGGGCGCTGCTCAACATCATCGTGATGGTGTACGCGCTGGTGCCGGTGCTGTGGATCCTGTCGCTGTCGTTCAAGAGCCCGGCGACGCTCTCGGACGGCAACCTGATCCCGCGCGAATGGACCCTGGAGAACTACGCGGCGATCTTCCGCACCACCGAGTTCACCCACGCGCTGCTGAACTCGATCGGCATCGCGCTGATCGCCACCGCGATTGCCGTGGTGCTGGGCATCATGGCCGCCTACGCGATCGCCCGGTTGGACTTCCCCGGCAAGCGGCTGCTGGTCGGCGCATCGCTGCTGATCGCCATGTTCCCGCAGGTGTCGCTGGTGTCCCCGCTTTTCGAGATCGAGCGGACGCTGGGCCTGTTCGACACCTGGCCCGGGCTGATCCTGCCGTACATCACCTTCTCGCTGCCGCTGGCGATCTACACGCTGTCGGCGTTCTTCCGGGAGATCCCGTGGGAACTGGAGAAGGCGGCCAAGATGGACGGCGCCACGCCCGGGCAGGCCTTCGCGAAGGTGATCGCGCCGCTGGCCGCGCCGGGCGTGTTCACCACCGCCATCCTGGTGTTCATCTTCTGCTGGAACGACTTCCTGTTCGCGATCTCGCTGACCTCGACGGAGAACTCCCGCACCGTGCCGGTGGCGCTGAAGTTCTTCACCGGCGACTCCCAGTTCGAGGACCCGACGGGTTCGATCTCCGCGGCCGCGGTGGTGATCACCATTCCGATCATCCTGTTCGTGCTGTTCTTCCAGCGACGCATCGTGTCCGGACTGACCTCCGGCGCAGTGAAGGGGTAACCGAAGTGGCCGAGATCGTGCTGGACAAGGTGACCAAGAAATACCCGGACGGGGCGCTGGCGGTCAACGAGGTGAACCTGGAGATCGCGGACGGCGAGTTCGTGATCCTGGTCGGCCCCTCCGGCTGCGGGAAGTCCACCACGCTGAACATGATCGCGGGGCTGGAGGACATCACCGGCGGCGAGCTGCGCATCGGCGGGGAGCGGATGAACGAGCGTGCGCCCAAGGACCGCGACATCGCGATGGTGTTCCAGTCCTACGCGCTGTACCCGCACATGACGGTGTTCGAGAACATGGCTTTCCCGCTGCGGCTGGCCAAGGTCGATTCGACGACGGTGAAGTCGAAGGTCGAGGAGGCCGCGAAGATCCTCGACCTATCGCCGCACCTGGACCGAAAGCCCGCCAACCTCTCCGGCGGGCAGCGGCAGCGGGTGGCGATGGGGCGGGCGATCGTCCGCAGCCCCAAGGCGTTCCTGATGGACGAGCCGCTGTCCAATTTGGACGCGAAGCTTCGGGTGCAGATGCGGACCTCGGTGTCGAAGCTGCAGAAGCGGCTGGGCACCACGACGGTCTACGTCACGCACGACCAGACCGAGGCGATGACCCTCGGCGACCGCGTGGTGGTCCTGCGCGGCGGGGTGGTGCAGCAGGTCGGCGCCCCGCAGCACCTCTACGAGCACCCGGCGAACCTGTTCGTCGCGGGCTTCATCGGTTCGCCGGCGATGAACTTCGTCCCGGTCGAACTCGCCGACGGCGCCCTGCGCAGCGCGCTGGGCGACGTGCCGCTGGGCGACCGGATCCGCACCACGCTGGAGTCGGCGGATGCACCGCGCGAACTGGTGCTCGGCATCCGCCCGGAGCACTTCGAGGACGCGGCGCTGCTCGACGACACCGCCCGAGCGGCGGGCGCGACGTTCACCGGCGAGGTGGACGTGGTGGAGGAGATGGGCTCGGACAAGTACGTGTACTTCACCCTCCACGGTGGACGGGCGAGCACGGCGGAACTCGACGAGCTCGCGGCCGACAGCGGCAGCGCGGAGGTCCCGACCGACGAGGGCCAGGTCGTCACCCGCCTCTCGGTCGAATCGGCGGCCCGCGAGAACCAGTCCCTCACGGTCTGGTTCGACCCGGACAAGATCCACCTCTTCGACCCCACCACCGGCCGAACCCTCACCTGACCAACCGATCGAGGCGCGGGGCACCTTTCGCGGGGCCGCGCTGGGACCGGTCGTGACCTGCACGGATACGGGTGATGCGCGGGACGTGCCCCACGATCTTCGGAAAGGGGCCTGCACGCCGATCATCCAGGCGTCGTGGCGCAAGCTCGGGAAGCCGTCATCGCGCCGAACGTGACGGCCGCGGGGGACAAGATGCCCCCGTCTGTCCTACTGGGACAGACGGGGGCCTTTTTTTGTGCGTCAACTAATATCGGGAGTGGACCAATGTCTTTCTCCCTTGCGGGGGTTAGGCGTTCTGAACGCCTGCCCATGCGGTGAGGTGTGCCACCGGATCTGCACGACGACGTGCTGTTGCGAGATTTCGGATCGTCTCGTGGACCATTGGGTGGCACTTCGCTTGCTGTGGAGCAATTTCCTATGCTCGGTACAGGCTCTGGGTGGCTTTGTCATGATCGCCGTGCAGTAAGAAGCCTCGCACTACGTCGATCCAGTGATGGCCTGATCGTTCACGCTGGGTATGCGTGGGGATCTCGAAGCGCTCGGAACGCTTCACCACTTCAGTACCGTCGAGCGCTTCAACTGCGAGTGCCACTGACCAGATGTTGACGTTCGTCGGTCCGAAACACAGGCGGTAGTCATCGCGGTCGCCCCCGAGCCTCTGGGCGGCTTCATGGGCTTCCCGCCAATGAGCGTCGGCGCTGGCGAGGTTTCCGGACCGGGCAGCGGCCAGGCCGGACTTGAGGTGCAAGTTGCCCCACACGGCTACGGCCGGAGCGTCGTTACCGTTTCCGTAAGTAGCCATATCGCCATGAGTTGTGTCCGAGATGTGGCCCGCAGGGAGGTCGTCATGAACACCACGGAACTGACTAACACGTCATATGCCAGGAAGGAACGTGGCGTGACTTCCCCCGAGCGGCACCGAGCAGTCCCCGTCCGGGGTGGTGCGCCGCCCCTCGGTGCATCACCCCTGGCGGGCTCCAACTCCACGCAGCAACGACGATGCGGGTCCAAAAGACCACTGTGGACGAAGGAAGGAGGCGACTGATGCCGGATAACCAGCCCGAAACCGATGACCAGGAGGACAGCGGCGAGGACATGACGCCCGTCTACGACTCGAACGGCGTGGCGCACTGGCCAGGGGGGCGGGCCGCAACTGTGACTCGCTGGCCGGGCAGGTCGCGTGACGTTCCCAGGTGCCCAGCCAGCTCCCCAGGCCCCGGCGCGCGACAGCCACCCGGCCGACTCGCTTTTGGTGGCTGGCGGGGTTCGACGCGCGGCAAAAACGCCGCAACCGAACACCCGCGCGCCGGGGCACCCTCTGTCCGCACCTCAACAGAAAGAAAACCGATGCCAGGAATGGAAGAGGTACGCGCAAGAATCGCGCAGGCCAACGAGAAAATGCAAGTAGGCATCACCGCCCTTCAGCACACGAACCTGGTGTACGACGAGCCGCAGCAGGCGATGGTTTCCACCACCGAGAGCTACGCGGGCCGGATGTAGCACGTGTTGGCAGTGGGAGACATCCAGGCAGATATCACCACCGCCGATCAACTGGCGCAGGACAGCCAGCAAGCCCTGGCACTGGCCGCTGACCGCCTTTCGGAAGCGCTGCACTCGCTGATCCAGACGACGCAGAGCAGCCAAAACGACGAAATCGGGCGTGTGGCAACCACCCTGGTGCGGCTCACCGAACCGCTGCCTGGTGGCTTGCCAGGTTGGTGGGCCAGCGACGCCCCCACAGGCGCTGGCCCCGATTGGGAAGGCGGGCACGGAAACCTGGTCGTCGCACACGGGATCAGCGTTATCTAGGGTGTCAAGTCTTTCTCGCAGGCCACTGTGAGATCGATAGTTATGACATGTGAGGCACGCTGCGGTGTCCGACGGCCATGAGACGGCACTAGTACTCCAGCCGCACTTCGTAGTTTTTGGTCTGTCTGCGCTGGTAGTGGGCTTGTCGGGCGCGGTATTGGTGACGCGTCATCGGGTGCGTGGGCCACGAGCACGTCGGCGCGGGACGTGCCGGCCACCGCAGGGATGGTCTGATTACTGGGCACAGCCACGACGTAGCCGATGCGCTGATCTTCCAGCCAGGATCGGAACTTTGAGTCCCCGCCGTAGGCTTCGTCGGCGGTGGCCCAGGCGGCGGGTACACCGGCATTCAGTGCGCGGGCGAGCATCCGCCGGGCCAGTACCGGTTTGGTGGCGAACTCGATCTCCTCCGGGACGGCGGCTTCGCGGCACCGTGCTCGATCGGCGATCCAGGACTTCGGTAGATACAGCTCACGATCGATCAGCGTGCGGCCTTTCGTTGTGGCATAAGCACAAAACACACCCACTTGGCAGTTCTCGATCCGTCCGGCAGTGCCGGAGTACTGCCGCTGCACTCCGGCGGACTTGCAGCCCTTTTTCAGGAACCCGGTCTCATCCACGATCAGCACACCGTCACGTTCGCCAAGGTGGCTCACCGCGTAATCGCGCAGGTCGTCACGGACCCCGTCGGCATCCCAGGCTGCGGCGTTGAGCAGCCGCTGCATCCCGTCGGGAGTGAGATCGCCAGCGGCCTCGGCCAGTGTCCATCCGTTCTTACCGGCCAAAGGAGCTAACAGACCGCGCACATAAGCACGCGCCCGCCGGCGCGGCTCGACCCGGTAAAACCGACCCGCCACCTGACCGAACAACTCCTCCAGCCCAGCCACCCAAGCATCAAGATCCTCATCAGTCACCATCACAAGATCGACAAGCTACACGACGAAGATCACCAAGTGCGGCTGGAGTATTAGGGCCTGTTTCAGAAGTTGATCTCGGTTTGACGGTTCCATCTTCGCCCACTGCTCGTTCGTCAGATCACCTCGACCCACACGAAGATCATCTCAAACCCAGATCAACTTCTGAAACAGGCCCTAGTTTCGAGAAGGTTGTGGCGGGTTCTGCGTGAGCTAGCTGATCGCCTACGCCATCAGCTGAAGGACCGCCTTGTGGTAGGTGGCTTGCACGGTGGGGATGGTGTCCAGGCGGGCGCGTTCATCGGTGCCGTGCAGGCCGGTGTAGGTGACGCCGAAGCCGGCGGTGGCGGGGATGCCGAGTCCAGCGAGGTAGTTGCCGATGTTGGACGGTCCGGCAATCTTGGCTTCTACGTGGACCCCGGTGGTCTTGGCGGCGTCGAGGAGGGCGGTGCGTAGCCGGGATTTCTCGTCGAGGGAGTAGGCGGGCCAGCAGGTGTCGACCTGGATGAGCGTGGGCCGAGTACCCGGCCAGGCGTCGTCGACACCGGCGACGAGGTGTTCCAGGAGGTGGCTGGCGGCTTCGTCGTTGAAGGTGGGGGTGGTGCGGATGTCGACGTTGACCGTGCACAGGTCCGGGGTGACCGAGTAGCCTTCGCCGCCCTGGATAGCGGTGGCGGTGAGCTTGCCTGACAGCGGGAATTCGGGGCTGGTGCCGTCGGGAAGTTCGGCGGTGGAGAGCACCTTGATGAGGTTCGCGGCCTTTTCGATGGCGCTGGGGGTGGCCTTGCTGCCGCCGGAGTGCGAGGCCACACCGTGCACGTGCAGCTTGGCGCGGTGCACACCGCGTCCGCCAATGACGAGCTTGTCCATGCCGGGGTAGCCGATCATCACGCCGGCGACGTCGTCGGGCGCCTCCGAGCCCTCGAAGTAGCGCTTGGCTCCGCCGAAGCCGCCGGTGTGCTCGTCGACATCGAACAGCAGCACGAGGCTGCCTCGCAGCGTGCTCGGAGTAATGGCCAGGCGAGCGGCGATGTGGCAGAAGATCGCGGCTGCAGGCTTGGAGTCGGCGCTGCCCCGGCCGTAGAGCCAGCCGTCGTCGATGACGGCCGAGGTTGGTGGATGAGTCCAGGCGTGTTCGTCGCCGAAGGGCGCAGTGTCCAGGCAGGCGTCCAGGACCCACCGGGGACCGGGACGAGCCCCCTTGACTTCGCAGGTCAGACCGACGGTGGCGCCGGTCTTGTCCTTGAGCACGGTGGCGGCGAGGTGGCGCTGCTCAAGCCAGATGCTGAGTCGATTGAGCACCGGATCGTAGGAGTCGACACCGCCCCGGCTGGGAATGGCGACCAGGTCGCGGGTCAACTCGATCACTGACTCGTGGTCTTCCTTAGCAGCGGCCAGCACGTCGTGCTCACCGACATGGTTGATCGCGTTCACGACCGGCACCTCCCTCCAACCGGGTCCCTGGTGGGCATCCGTTGGGTCTTTAGCTTCGCACTGTCGGCAACTCCCGCAGCGCTTGGTTCGTCTCGACCTTGCGTCCAGCGGCGTAGCACTGGCGGGCGTGGTCGATCAGCCTCTCGGCCACGCCGGCCTCAAACAGCACACCGGAGTCGAACGCTTCGGCGGAGGTCAGCGACGCCACCGGGACGACAGCGCAGAAGATGGTCTTTGAGGACTTGGTGGTGCGATGATGCTGATATGCAGTGTTTTCACCCCGAGGCTTCGGTCCTGCGGGTCACGGATCTCCAGCAGCCGCAGCAGATGGTCTTTGAGGACTTGGTGGTGCGGTGGGCCGAACAGCACGCGGTAGTGCACCAGTTCGGGGCGCTGCGCCAGCACGGTTTCGATGGTCTCGAGATAGGCAGTATCGCGGGATCGAGATCCCAGTACGGCGAGGTAGCGGTGGGCGTTGCGGACGACTTCGGTCATGGCGTCGCGGAGATCGTGATGGCCGACCAGCAAGCGGGGTGTCTCGGTGGCGGCGGTGAGTTGCTGGTCTTGGTGAGCGAAAAGCACTTCCGGCGGCTGGCTGTAGTACTCGGCGAGCACCCGTCGGTAGCGGATGCTGGTGATGTGTTTGCCGAGCTCCCAGCCAGACAGCATGCTCGGAGTGATCCCTGACGAGCCGTCGCGGGACTGTTTGTCGAGGTCTTCGCACACTTGCTCCAGCGTGGCGGGAATCGCTCGACGAGCCTGCCGTAGCGGGGAAACACCATGTGCGACCGTCGGACTCCTGTGACGTGTGCGCCCGGTCATTGGCACCCCTCAGTTTTCAGCTTTCCCCTTTCCTTTGATCAGGTTATGGGCGCGGGATTCTCCACGACCAGCTCTCGCACCACATCCGTTGAGATCAGCTTGTCGCACACTCCCGCCCACGTGGGGTGCTTGTCGATCAGTATGTAGCCCTGCGGCGGGTGGAACCCACCGAGCATGTCGGCCAATTCGGCAGCGGTGAATCCGGCATGTTCACGGACGTTCTTGATGGGCAGTGCGAATCCGCGTTTCAGGTCTTGGAGATACTCGAACACCGACGCTCCGTTGCCCACGCGGGACTGCTCGGCGAGGTCGGCGATCGACCGTGGCGTGTCCACGATGGCTTCGTCGAGGTCGATCACCGCGGCCAGCGTGGAGAGGGGCGTGGTGAGGTAGACGTACCACGTTGTGGGGCGTCCTTGCAGAAAGCGGCGACGGAACTCATGCCGCTTCAATCGTTGCCAGATCAGCTCGTAGTACTCGGGGTTCAGCGACATCAAGACCCGCTCAGGCGGGAGCGTGACGTCTGCTGTGTCGAAGAGGCCGTCCTGCACACCCAGCTCCTGTCATTCGCGATCACGACGCGTCATCCAGGAGCACGAAGTGTAGTCACCCGGATGCTCCGCGCTAAGTTCGGGCACGGTGTTATGCGTGGTGACCTGGGTTTTCGATGCCAGCGTGAACAACGCGTCGACAAGCGGTGCGCAAGGCCGGTACATCCGGTGATCTGGTTCAGCAGATCACGTCGGGTGACCCTTCCAGTACCTGTTGTTGCCTTGACCGGTTCCTGGAGGCGCACATGCCCAACCTCGACGCAGCTGTTGTTGGCTTTCCCCGCGAGTCCGTTCCCGGTGACCGGCGCACACTGTTGACGCCTGCGGTGGCGCGCTGCCTGAGGGACGCCGGATTCACGGTGCTGGCTGAGCCCGACGTGGCGGCCGGGGTGTTCTGTCCAGACGCCGATCTCGCTGCCGAAGGCGTGCGGTTCGCAGATCCCGAGCGGGTATGGGCGGCTCCGCTGGTGCTGCGCTACAAGTGCACCAACCCCGCCGATCTGGGACGCCTGCGGCCGAGGCAGGCACTCGGGGCGCTGTTTCATGCCGAAGGCAACCCTGCCATGCTCTCCGCACTCATGGACTGCAAGATCTCGGCTTACAGCTACGAGTTCCTTGCCGAGCACGGTCGGTTCCCGCTGGCCGCCCCGGGCGGGCAGATCGCCGGGATCCAAGCCGTTCTCCGCGGCGCGCAGGCGCTCCAGGAATTCAGCGGGCGCGGTGTCCTTCTCGCCGAGGTCGCAGGCGCCGCCCGGCCACGAGTGGTCGTGATCGGCTCCGGCAACGTCGGCTCGGCCGCCGCACGCACCGCCGCCGCCCTAGGTGTCAGGGTGACCGTGCTGACTCGGTGCGAAGGATCGGCGGATGAATACCGGCCGCAGGCCCCCACCGGGGTACGGGTAGCGGTCAACACCGCACGGATTCGCCGGGAACTGATCTCCCAGGCTGATCTAGTCATCGGCGCAATCCTGGTGTCCACTTTCGACACCCCGCCGATGATCAGCGAAGCAGACCTGCGGGACATGAAACCCGGCTCGGTCATCGTTGACGCCACCTGTGGTTACGGCGACGGCTACCTGCCGACCGCCGGAGGGGTGCAGGAGCCAGGTGAACCACCGCGCGTGGTCCACGGGGTGCTGCACATCAAACTCGACGCGCTGCCCGCGCTGGTGCCGGTGACCGCAACCCAGGCGTACACGACCAACGCTCTGCCCTACCTGGTACGTCTGGCCCGGGTCGTCCTTTGCGGCGACGCCGATCCTGCGGTGGCAACGGCGCGAATCGCCCACGATGGGGAGTTGGTGCACCCGGTCTGCCGCGAACACGCCGCGTACTTCGGAGTCGCCGCGTGACCACCACCGGCACCGGCACCGACGCCGTCGTCGAGTCATACCAGCGGCGAGCCGCGTTCGCCCGCGCCGAGACAGCGCACCTCGCACGCCCACGGCTGTTGCGCGGCTTGCTCCCAGCGGTCGATCATGTCGCGGAAATCCCATGTGGCGCTGGTCATTTCCTTGCCGACTATGCCCGGTCAGGACTGGCGGTGACCCTCGTGGACGCCAGTGCCGCGATGCTCGCCGCCGCCACGGAAAACGCCGTGCACAGTGGCTTATCTGATGAGAAAACACGCCGCCACCTGGCTTATGTCCAGCAGTCACCGGATCTGGTCAGCGTGGGCCTGATCGTCGTCCCGAACGCCGCGCTCACAAACCGCTCTTGTCGAGCTGCTCACGGCGTTACGGGCCGCTGTCGCGCCCGGGGCGGGGGTGCTGGCGCAGGTGACCTGTGTCCACCCCGGCGGCGGAGTCGACACGGCGGGCTTCTACGACCCCGCCCGTCAGCACGGCGTGTGGTTCGCCGACCGGTGGTTTCACCCCGAGCAGGCCGGCGGGGCAGTGCTACGGCGCCGACGCCAGCACCGCCACGGCGACCGGCTGCAGATCCAGTTCGACTACCGCAGCCCGGCAGGGTCCAGCCTGCACGCCACGGCCATCGAGTTGGCGCTGTTCACCGCCGCCGACCTCCGCAATGCCTTTACCACTGCGGGATTCGGTCGTGTGCGATTCCTGCCCGGCCAGGATGGGATGTCCGAGGTTCTGGCTGCGGCCGAGGCTAAGCCGTGAACAGCGAAGGAACCGTGGCGGGAGCACAGGAGTACTGGCGGCGCTACTATGCCGAGCAGTTCCGCTTCGGCCTCGGCACCGAGGACATCCTCGCGGCATTGATGCGGATCCCGCCCGTGACGACATGGGCCGATCTCGGGTGCGGATCCGAATCGATGCTATGGGCCACCGCCCTGCGCGCCCAGCGCCTCGTCGCGGTCGACATCGACACACAGCGCCTGGAGATCCTCCGGCAGTTCGTGACCACCGCCCAGCCACGAGGAATCCACGTCACCGCACTGGAATTATGCGGTCGCACCGACCCAGATGCCTTCGAAGCACGCTGCCGATCCCTGACCGCGCTCATCCAGGCCGACTGTCTCTCGAGCCAGCCACCGACGGACCCGAGGCTCATCGAACAGTCATTCAACCTGGTCACCCAGTTCGGCTTGCTGGGTTTGTGCCGCGACGCCAACCACTTCACAACCAGCTTCGCCCACATTCACCGCCTGCAGGCACCCGGCGGGTGGGTAGGTGGAGCGAACTGGGTCGCCCGCCACGCTCCGAGCCGAGTCGAGCTGACCAGGCAGCTCTACACCACCGCCGCTACCCGCGCTGGAGTGCACCTGCTGCTGCTCAAACGGATCCCGAGCCCCGATCCCGACTTCACCGCCGTGTGGATCTACATCGGAAGGAAGACACCATGCCCGCGATCAGCACCACTAACCAGCCGACACCCAACGAACTGATTTTTGCTCCGGTGGGGATCGCGCACCTCACCCGTGACAACACCGACCTGCTGCGTTCTGCCGCCCGCGGGCGGCAGCGGCTACGGGTCACCACCGCGGCCCAGCTCAACGGCACACCTCACCTGGGCACCGTCGTCACAGTGCTCACCGTCTTCGCCATCACCGCCCACGCCGCCGAGCAACTGAACCTTCCGGCCACCGTCATCTTCGACGCCTTGGAAAACGCCCCCGGCGAAACGGTGGACATCGACGGCGAGACTTACACCCGTACCGTCGGCGATCTCATCGACTCTGGCCACCTCGACCGAGTCGAGCGTGTCTCCGGCTTCCAACGGCTGCTGGACTGGGCCGCGGCACGCTCCCACATCCGGTATGAGTTCCGGCCGTACTCGGTCTACCAAGGACTGAGGCCCGTCCGGGAATGCCTGCACGCCATCGCCTCCCGGCTCGACGACTTCCGGCCGATCGTTTCCCCCACCGATGGCATCGTCCGCATCCGGTCCCGCTGCCCCGAATGCCGGCTGATGGAGAAATCCGCCCGCCACCTGACCATCACCCCAGGTGAAGGCCAAGTCCACCTGGACTCCGTCTGCCCGCTACACGGCGGATATCGCGAAACGATCGATGTCACCGGCACCGGAGGCTGGTACGACGCCAACACACCCGTCCGCTCCATCCAGAAGACATACCTGCTCGCCGCCGAACGCCACCTCTACGACGCCTGCTCGGTCTCCATCGACGGCGCCGACTGGGGCGGAGGCTGGTACGCCCACGTTCTCGCCCCAGCACTGGCAAACCTCAAAGTCCCGGTGCGTCAATGGCCGGTCAGCATCTTCACCCCGCTCGTGCTCGACCGCACCGGGGGCAAGCTGAGCAAAACCCTGTACGTGCGCTACGGCGCCGCGTACGCCGACCTGCCCGAAGGGTTTGTCAACCTCGACCTGCTGCTCGACGATCACGGCGACGACGTTCTGGACGCCCTCTGGTTAGAAGTCACACGCTGGGCAGCCGAGCCACGCCGACTGCACCGCACCTACACCGTTGACTACCTCGCCGACCTCATCCGCTCCCACCTGCGAAATCGGACCCCGAACGCAAGCATTGCCTGACTGGCTGGAGGTTGACGTGATCCACGCCGTTTACGACATCACCGGTTGCAACATGCCCGCTCCCGATACCGGCCCGCTGCTGGACGCTATGCGCGCTACTGCCAGCCAGCTCGGCTGCACCGTCCTCGGTGAACTCCCGGTCCTCTTCCAACCCCACGGCACTACCTGCGTGCTCGTCCTCGCTGAGTCCCACCTGACCGTGTCCACCTGGCCCGAACACCAACTCGCCCACCTCGACGTGTTCACCTGCCGGGCTGACATCGACCCCGAACACGCCATCACCCCCATCCTCGACGTACTGGGCGGGCGAGCCATACACGGCCAGCGGATCCACCGCACCGGCCCCCGCAGCGCGTTCCGAGTCTGACCGCCGCGGTCCTCCCCGCCGCAGCCAGCGGCGGTTCAGATGCGCTGGTCCGGCACCATCTGCTTCAACGACCTCCTGAGCGCGGCTACGGTACCCTCCGCCTCGCTCAATTTCCCCTGGAGTTCGCCCCGCTCTGACTACGCCTTGGCGAGCGCGGCGTTGCACTGTTGCAGTTCGTCACCAAGCTCTCGGATGCGCTTCTCCAACTCGACGTTGCCGGCCTGGGCAGCTTGCTGCCCCAGCCCGCGCTGAACCTTCGCTCGTAGCCGGTCTCGTTCTTCCCGAGTCCGCCTCAGCTCTGCGCGCGTCAACTCCAGATCGACTGCGAGGCTTGCAGGGCAGCCTCGTCGCTCTCGCTGACATCCGCCTGCCGGGCCGACTGCCGCCACTTTCTGTGGTGGGTTCGGCACAAGCGTTCATGTCGAGTCTGGCCGCCATCGTGATCTTCCGCGCCTGATCGACCAGTGTCGGCATCCGCGTCGGAACCCTCCGCAGCTGAACCCCCGGCGCGCCCGCTTGCGCCGGGGGTTCTCGCTAATCAGGCGTCCAGTGATCTTGCGTGTAGCAGCCGTGTAGCAGAAACGCAGGGGCAAAGCCCTCACCAGCACAAAAAGCGTTTGCGCAGCGCACGGCGGCACGTTTTGAAGTGACGGGCACCTCCGCCCTGAAGTGGTCGGTCGGAGGTGCCGTTCGCCCGTCACCCGAAGGGGATGGATCAGGGGCGGCCGAGCTCCTGGGTCCAGTAGTGGCGGTAGTGGCTGTGCGGGGCGGCTGCGTGCCCGATGCCGAGGTCGGTGAAGGCGCAGTCGAGGATGTTTTCCCGGTGCGGCTCCGCTTTCATCCACTGGCGGAACGTTTCGTCGGCGGTTTCGCCGCCCGCAGCGATGTTCTCGCCGACGTAGTCGCTCGGGAATCCCGCAGATCGGGCGCGTTCCGCGGGGGTGCGACCGTCGGTTCCGCTGTGCCCGAAGAAGTCCTGGTGCGCCATGTCCGCGCTGTGCTTGGCCGCCGCCTCGCTCAGGTCACCGTTGAGGCGCATCGCCGGGCATCCCGCACGGGCGCGTTCAGCATTGGTCAGTTCGAATATCCGCTGCTCCGGCGAAGGCTTCTGGGCCGCCAGGAGCGGCGACCCAGAGCACAGCAGCGCGAGCGGTACGACCATCCCGCACAACATCATCCGTTCGACTAGCGACATCTGTGATCACTTCCCAGCATCGCGACGATGGGCTGGGGAGTTTGTAACGGCGTCGCGGCGGCGACACCCGGCGGCGTCGCCGGAACCGGTTACCGGCCAGGCGTACCGGATTCAGCCGAAGTGGACGGTTCGGAAACGGCGGGGTTCCGAGTCAGATCTGGTTCGCGATGAGCACGAACAGGGTGACTATCCACCCCATGATCAGCGCGACGAGCAGGATGAGCTTGTTGGCGGCCAAACGAGTCATGGCGGTGCCTCCCAACGTGAAAGAAACGAAGATCTAAAAGAGATTCGCTTTCACGACGTGGCCCGCGGTGCTTCCCAGCAGGCGTCAGCGCGCGACGGCGCGCGGCGCGGCGGGAACCGCGTCCCACATCGCGCCGGGTTTTCGCTGCACCCACGCAGTGTGCCGGAACAACTGCTCGGCGATCTCCCGACGCGTCACGGGACTTCGCCGTGGGAAGTCCGGACCGGTGAGGAGCCGATGCCGGATCCGCCCCTGATGCTGCGGAAGACGGTGCATGACAACCTCCTCGCACACTCGCGCCGCCCAAAGGGAAAGGGCGGTCGTCGATGACACGCGGAACAGCACCCGGCTGATGGCCGGGTGCGAAGCAACCCCGCACGACATATCGCCGGCGGCACCGGAATCGTTACGACGTGCGATCACAGCCATTTGTTCCGCCGGAAGATCTTGAACAGGGTGATGCAGGCGCCGAGCATCACCATGAGGGCCAGCGGGTACCCGAAGGTCCACTCCAGCTCGGGCATGTGCGTGAAGTTCATGCCGTAGATCCCGGCGATCATGGTCGGCGTCGAGACGATCGCGACCCACGCCGAGATCTTGCGCATGTCGGTGTTCTGCTGGAGCGTGATCTTGGCGAGCGTGGCGTCCACCAGGGTGGTCAGCAGCTCGTCGAAGGACCCGACCATTTCGGACACCTTCGCCAGGTGGTCCTCGACGTTGCGGAAGTAGGACCGCACCTCGTCGGCCACCATCGGCGTGTAGCCCTCGGCGAGCCGCTGCATCGGCTTGGTCAGCGGCAGCACCGCCCGCCGCAGCTCCATGACCTCGCGCTTCATCAGGTAGATCTGCTCGGCGTCGATCTTGGTGCGTGGCTCGAAGACCTCGGCCTCGATCTCGTCGATGTCGTCCTGGATGGCCTCGGTGACCTCCAGGTAGGTGTCCACCACGTGGTCGGCGACGCCGTGCAGCACCGCCGACGGTCCCAGCGCGAGCTGCTCCGGGTCGGCCTCCAGCTGGCTGCGCACATCTCCCAGCCCCGCGTGCTTCCCGTGTCGCACCGTGATGACGAAGTCGCGCCCGAGGAACACCATCAGCTCGCCGGTGTCGACGATCTCGCTGGTCGTCGACCGCGTCTCGGTATCGGTGTAGCGGACCGTCTTCAGCACCATGAACAGCGTGTTGTCGTAGCGCTCCAGCTTCGGGCGCTGGTGCGCGTGCACGGCGTCCTCGACGGCCAGCTCGTGCAGGCCGAAGGTGTCGGCGATGCCGTTGATCTGCTTCTCGGTGGGTTCGTGCAGCCCGATCCAGACGAAGCCGGAGCTGCGCCGCCGCACCTCTTCGATGGCGTCGGCGTGGTTCCACGAGCCTTCGACGCGGTGCCCGTCGACATAGATGGCGCAGTCGACGACGTACGCGGAAACCGGTGCGGGCGTGCGGTTGGTTGGTAGTGGACCGCGACCGTTCCGGTTGCGTAGGCCGAGCGAGGGCAGGTTGGGCACGGCGACCTCCAAGGTCCTGGGCGCAGCACCCCGGGGTGGAAGATCCGGGTGAATGCCGCGCGGATGGCGTGCTGAGCGGACTTTGCTCGCTGCTCGCGCATCCCGGCCGGGCCTGGCGGGCGGTGCCTAGCGGTTGGCCCTTCCGGCGGGGATGCGGTTGGTACTGCACGGAAGCGCGCTATCGGCACTGCTGTCCACGATCCCTCACCTCCCGAAGGTCATCCACCGATGCGGTGGTCTCTGAGTCAGCCAACCGGACACGATACTCCGTCTGAGTGGATCGTTGGCAACGGCTCGCATTCGACGTCACAACCCACCGGAACATGCTGTATGAAATGGGCGAATTGCGCGGATTGCTGCCGAATCGAATCAGGATTCGCGTTCGGCTCGGACCGGGCATCCGAACGGGCCGCGGTCAAGCCGTCGACTGGGTCTTGACAGATTGTCCCGATCGCCTTTTTTCGCGATCACTCGTTGCGGGGTAAACTATCCCAGGAGCGCAGGGTCTCTACCAGGCCCTCGGTCAGCGCATCGTCTCGCTCAAGTGTGGCGAAAGTCGCATGATCGGCCCAGATTGCGTCCGCAGCGTCGTCACCAGCGGAAAGATTCTGTTCAGTACTCCGACAGGAGTAATCCAGGATCTCGTACGTGCCGAGCGGTGCGGGGCGGAAGACGCGGCCGACGAGGGCGCCGACGGTGACGGAGAGTCCCGTTTCTTCGCGGACTTCGCGTTGTACCGCCGAATGGTCGGTCTCGCCGGGCTCGACCCGGCCACCCGGTAGGGACCACTTCCCCTTTCCGGGTTCATGTGCGCGTTTGACCAGTAGCAACCGGCCGCTGGGATCGTAAATTATCGCACCGACGCAGCGGATCACGGGATTCTCCGATACGATCACGGACACGGAGGGTAGTTGATCCGGGGCTGCCCGGAAACGACTGACCCAAGTGCGGTACAAAGCTGCCGTAAAGCAGCGGAGTGCGGTACAACGGATCAGCAGGCGCCTGCGCTACTCAAGGGCATTTGGACGGGGTGCGTCACAGTGAACATGAAGAAAATCCTCACGTGGGCCGGGGTTGCGTTCCTCCTGTTCTTCCTGTTTTCCGCGCCAGTGGAAGCCAGCGGTGTCATCAACGGCATCCTGGAGAGTCTGCGGGGAGCAGCTGAGGCCGTCATAACCTTCATGCAGAACCTCTTCCAGTAAAGCGCGAGCCGCGGGAGGCGGGTGCCTTGTTCGCTCCGAGGGATCCCGATGAGTACCTGCTGGACACCGAACGCCGGGTGATCCGCGTTCGGCGGCACTGGGCGACCCTGGTGTGGGACCTCTTCGAGGCGACCGGCTTGCTCGTGGGTCTGGTGATGGTGTCCTACCTGGTGCCCCAGGGCGCCGGTGGGCTGGTCCAGAACATCCTCTGGTACGCGGGGCTGATCATCCTGATCCGCTTCGCCTACCAGGTCCTGGACTGGTACGTGGAACGCGTTGTCGTGACCGACAAGCGGTTCCTGATCACCTCCGGCATCTTCACCACCAACGTGGCGATGATGCCGATCACCAAGGTCACGGACCTGACGTTCGCCCGCACGATGATGGGCCGCATCCTCGGGTACGGCACGCTCGTGGTCGAGTCGGCTGGACAGATCCAGGCGCTCAACCGCATCGAGTACGTGCCGAACCCGACCGAGGTCGAGGATGCGATCTCGGCGCTCGTCTTCGGGGACAAGAAGGGGCAGCAGCAGGACCGCTTCTCGATGCTCAAGGCGCGGCGCGCCGCGGTGGGTAAGAGGAAGGCCGCCAAGCTCTGATCGGGCTGGTCGGCCCGGGTCTGCAGGCGTACCCGGGCTGGCTGGTCGGGTGTTGCTTCGGCCTGGCTCCGGACCATCGGTCACACTGGTGGGTGTGCGAATCGACCTGCACACGCATTCCACCGAGTCCGACGGGACCGACACTCCAGCCGAGCTGGTGGCGACCGCCGTCGCGGCTGGCTTGGACGCGGTAGCGATCACCGATCACGACACCACCGCTGGATGGGCGGCGGCCGAGCAGGCCGTGCGCGATCTCGCGGGGCCTGGTCGGTTCCGGCTGGTGCCGGGCGCGGAGCTGTCCTGCGTGTGCCCGGACGGCAACGGCCGGAACATCACCGTGCACCTGCTGGCGTACCTCTTCGACCCGAACTCCGCCGCCCTCGCGCAGGAGCAGTCGCGGCTGCGCGCGGAGCGGCGGGAGCGGCTCTACGAGATGGCGCGGCACATGGCCGCGGACGGGTTCCCGGTCGACCCGGACGAGATCATGGCGGGACTGCCGCCGGACTCGCCCGGCGGCCGTCCGCACCTGGCTCGCGCGCTCGTCAACGCCGGCACGGTGGTCAGCGTCGACGAGGCGTTCGCCAAGTACCTCGGTGGCAGCGGTCGCTACTACCTGCCGCGCACCGACACCCCCGTGCGCCGTGCGATCGACATGATCACCGAGGCCGGCGGTGCGACCGTGCTTGCGCACCCCTTCGCGACCGCACGCGGCCCGGTGGTCACCGCCGACGTCGTCGCCGAGCTCACCGAGCACGGGCTGGCCGGGATCGAGATCGACCACCCCGACCACGACCCGGAGACACGGGTGCGGTTGCGCGGGCTGGCCGCGGAACTGGACCTGATCCCCACCGGCAGCAGCGACTACCACGGCACCAACAAGACGATCCGGATCGGCCAGGAAACCACCCCTCCCGATTCGCTGGATCGCCTGGTGGCGCGGTGCAGCGGCAGCAAGGTCATCAACTGACGGGGCGGATCATCTGGGGAACGGGAAAACTGCGTACTGTAGGGGCGTGCAGGGGCAGCTCGGTCTAGAAGGTATTCCCAGCAAACTGGTGCGGGTCACTCCGGCCAGACTCGCGACCTGGGCCCAGTGCCCCCGGAAGTACCGCATGACGTACCTGGACCGGCCCGCACCGACGCGCGGTGGTGCCTGGGCGAACGCCACCCTGGGCGCCGTGGTGCACAACGCGCTGCGCGCGTACTTCGAGTTGCGAGCCGATCAGCGCAGCCCGGAACGCGCTGCCGCGTTGGTGCGGGAGTACTGGAAGGCCGACGGTTTCGCCAGCCCGGAGCAGGCCGGTGACTACCGGCGTCGGGCGCAGGAGTGGGTGGGCTCCTACGTCGAGCAGTTGGCGCCCGACGTCGTGCCGCTCGCCGTCGAGCGGTGGGTGTCGGCGCCGATGGGATCGATCATCGCCGAAGGGCGGGTGGACCGGATCGACGAACGGCACGGCGAACTCGTCGTCGTCGATTACAAGACCGGGCGGCACGGGCTGCGCGTGGACGATGCGCGGCAGTCCCTGGCGCTTGGGCTGTACGCGTTGGCAGTGCGCAAGAACCTGCGCCGGCCGTGTCGTCGGGTCGAGCTGCACCACCTGCCGACCGGGACGGTCGCGGGTTGGGACCACACCGCGAAATCGCTTGCGCAGCTGCAGGATCGCGCCGAGCAGCTCGCCGGGGAGCTCCAGGCCGCGACGGACGCGTTCGACCTTGGGGCCGACCCGCAGGCGACGTTCCCGACGAGCACAGGGCGGCACTGCTCGTGGTGCGACTTCCGGGCTCACTGCGAGGAAGGCCGGCAGGCCGCGCCGAGCCTGCCTCCTTGGGCCTCGCTGGGGGAGTGACGACATGCGACCGGAGGACAGGCCGATGCGCACGCCCGCTTCGCAACGAGCGCAGCCACCCCACACGCGGCGGCTGCCGGAAGCGGCTGATCTTCCGCGGCAGCGGCACCGCCGTCACGCGCTGAGCCAGCCGAAGCCAGCCGGTCAGGCCGGATCCGCTTTCCGAGGCCTCACCGGCGCTTTGGCGGTCGGCTTGCTGCTGCTCGCGCTCGGGCTGGTTGCCGTGCAGTTCTGGGCGACGGGCCAGGGGCAGCAAGGCCCCGGGCTGGCGGCGGTGATCGCTCAGCTGGTGGCGTCGCTGGTGGCCCTGGCACTGCAGGCGGTCGCGGACCGCCGCCGCGACGCGCGGGGGAGCCTGGCGGCCTTGGGTGTGTTCGTGGTCGTGATCGGCTCGCTGTGGTTCTGGTGGTGGGCCTGATCCAGGAGTTCTCGGCTGGAACCGGGAATTCGCGTCGGGACCTGCTGGTTCCGGGGTTTCAGCGGAGGGCGACCAGGGTGTCGCCGCGTTGCTCCAGGAGCATCGGGCCGACCGTCGTGAGCTGGATCGGGCCGGTGTAGCCGCCGCGGTCCACCGGGATCACCCGCTCGGGGTTCCCGGTGACGGCATCCACGACCGCGAGGCCGCCCGGCACCGGCACCAGCAGCTTCCCGCCGAAACCGACGCCCGGGCCGAGCGTGTCCGGTGCGGTCCACAGTGGAGTGAGGGTGCCCGGGTCCAGGGCGATCGTGTCGACGCCGGTGTGCCAGTAGATGCGGCGGCCCTTCGCGGTCGACTCGACCTGCACGTTCGCGCGGAGGTCGGGGGTGCCGGCGCGCACCGGGAAGGTGGTCACCAGCGAGCCGTTGTTGTTGTAGACCACGACCTGTGAGCGGTCTCGGAGAACGACGGCGACGTGCTTGTCGTTGACCGCGACGATCCCGGCGGACGTGCTGCCGAGGATCACGCTGAAGACCTCCTCGGGCTTCTCGTCGTCCTCGGGGTGGGTCTTCAGGACGGTGATCCGGCCCTGCTCGCCAGGGCAGGACTCGACGGCCCCGATCCGCTCGTCGCCGACCCCGATCGAGGAGTAGGTGCATTCCGGGCGGGTCAGGTTGTTGCCCGGGTTCTTCACCGCGGGCGGCATGCCGAACTGCTGGGTGCGCACCAGGTCCGAGCGCCAGGACTCGAAGGAGCGCTGCCCGGTGGCCGTCACGTAGGTGCCGTCGGCGAGCAGCTGCGTGCCGAACTCGGCGTCGGAATTGCGCTGCGGCCCGCGGACCCCGGTCGGCCCGCGCAGCGAGGTGACCTCGCTGCAGTTCTCCGACTTGCGGAAGACCGCGATCGCACGGTCCCACTCCGTGCCGACCGTGCACAGTGGAAGGTCGCGGGCGTAGCGCCAGGCGACCTGTCCGGTCAGCGGGTCGTGGCCGAGCACCTCGTTGCCGGATCCGGTGACCACGGCGGGCCCGGCGACCACCGGGATCGGGGTGGCGGGGCTGGTAGCGCGCCAAGCCTCGGTCAGCGTCGGCGGAACCCCGGTGGCTGCGGGAGGTTCCGGGATCGGCTGGGCAGCCGTCTCGGAAACGGTGGCGCGCGCATCGCTGTTGAACCAGAGCACGGCACCGCCGACGAGCGCGGCCACGGCGATCAACGCCACCACGGCGAGGTCGGTTCTCGTGCGCCGCTCCGGCCGGACCAAAATCACTCCTCGATCGCCTGGCTGTTACTGCGCCGACTTAGCTGTAGAGGTTGTTCCCAAACTCGTCTTGCGTGGCGGTGCGGGTGGCGCGTGGCGGTGCGGGTGGCGGAACCTCAGACGTCGCCGGTTCTGCGCGGCTTCGAGGGCTTCCGCTCAAAGCTCGACCCGTGAGCCGAATGGAGCGTTTCGCGCTCCATTCGGCTCACGGGTCTCGACTCGCGCTACGCGGCGTCGCCGGCTTCGCCGGTCGGCTCGCCCGCCCGGCGCCTACGGCGCCTGCGGCGGGGGCGTTCGCCAGCGTCGGCTTCGCCTCCTGGGGCGGGCGCTTCCGCCGGCTGCGGGGCGGCTTCGGCACCGCTGCGGGTGCGGCGGCGCTGCCGCCGCCGGGCAGGCCGGGTTTCGGCGTCGCTTTCCTGGCGGGCACCGGTTTCGGCGTCGCCGGTGCGCTGGTCCGCTCCGCCGCGGGTGCGGAGCCGGTTGCGGCGGGGCCGCTTGGCTTCGCCCTGCGTTTCGGGTTCGGCGTCCAGGCCCGCGCGGGTGCGCTTGGCCAGCGGTAGCCGGCCGGTGACGTCCGCCGGGATGTCGAGGTCGCTGAACAGGTGCGGCGAGGTCGAGTAGGTCTCGACGGGCTCGGGCTTGCCGAGGCCGAGCGTGTCGCTGATCAGCTTCCAGCGGGGCTCTTCGTCCCAGTCGACCAGCGTGATCGCGACGCCTTCGCGCCCGGCGCGGCCGGTGCGGCCGATGCGGTGCACGTAGTTCTTCTCGTCGTCCGGGCACTGCAGGTTGATCACGTGGGTCACGCCGGCGACGTCGATGCCGCGGGCCGCGACGTCGGTGGCCACCAGGATGTCGACCTTGCCGGAGCGGAACGCGCGCAGCGCCTTCTCACGCGCGCCCTGCCCGAGGTCGCCGTGCACCGCGCCGGCCGCGAAGCCGCGCTCGGTGAGTTCGTCGGCGAGTTTCTGGGCGGTCCGCTTGGTCCGGCTGAAGATCATCGCCAGGCCGCGATCGGTGGCCTGCAGGGCCTTCGCGATCAGCTCGGTCTTGTCCATCGCGTGCGCCCGGTAGATGAACTGCCGGGTGCGCTCGTGCACCGCGCTCTCGTCGGCCTGTTCGGCCCGGATGTGCGTGGGCTGCGTCATGAACGTGCGGGCCAGGGTCAGGATCGGGCCCGGCATGGTGGCCGAGAACAGCATCGTCTGCCGCTGCTCGGGGACCATGTGCAGGATGCGCTCGATGTCCGGCAGGAACCCGAGGTCGAGCATCTCGTCGGCCTCGTCGAGCACCAGCCCGCGGACCTTGCCGAGCACCAGGTGGCGCTGTTCGGCCAGGTCGAGCAGGCGTCCCGGGGTGCCGATGACCACGTCGACGCCCTTGCGCAGCGCGGAGATCTGCTCCTCGTAGGGGCGGCCGCCGTAGACGGCGACGGTTCGCACGCCCAGGTGCTTGCCAGCGTCGGTGAGGTCGCGGGTGACCTGCAGGCACAGCTCGCGGGTCGGCACCACGATGAGCGCCTGCGGGGTGCCGTCGCCGGGCCGTTGCAGGCGGTGCAGCAGCGGGACGCCGAAGCCGAGTGTCTTGCCGGTGCCCGTGCGGGCCTGGCCGATCAGGTCTTCGCCCTGCATCGCCAGCGGCAGGGTCAGCTCCTGGATGGCGAAGGTGCGCTCGATGCCGGCTTCGCGCAGCGCGCGGACGATGTCCGGGTGCACGTCCAGCTCGGCGAAGGTCGGGGCGTCAGGGGCGCCGGCGGTGCCGGCCTTCAGGGGTGCGGCATCTCCGGCTTCGGGGGCACCGGACTCGCGGTGCTCGAGGTCTGTGATGTCGGGGCTGCCGCCCCCGCTGTGATCTTCGAGGCCGTCGGGGGCCTGGCTGTTGGTGAACGTCAGAATGATCGCCTCTCTCGGTACCTGCGCGCACGCGTCCCGGTCGGGGCCGATCCGTGGCGACGTCCTCCCGGCACGGCGGCTCGCTGGTCGCGGCCGCTCTTCGTGCTAGTGGTCACCGACGTGATGGTGCGCGCCTCTGTTCGCTCAGCGGTTGACCCGCTGTTGGTTCGTTACTCTCGGCGTCGCATGCGCGCCCAAGCCGACGAGCGGGTCGCTCGGGCCGCGTTCGCGTCGGCAGTGGTCCGGGGGCCGTCCCGCTCGGGCGTGAGTCGCCCAGATCGTGACGTTCGGGGAGCCAGCCCCACGGTGTACGACCACGCCGCCGGACGCCGATGCTCCTCCGAGGTTCGAGGATACCTGTTCGCCGGCCGTTCTCGCCGTGGTGCGTATTACTCGGGCGTGGTGCCGGTTAGGCTCGCAGCCATGAATGAGGCTGACCAGCGCGCCAGGTTGCCCGGTGAAAGTGACGAGCGTTACGAGGAAGGCGTCGTGGATCTGCTCGCGGCGCTGGCCTACGGAGAGCTGTCGGCCTTCGACCGCCTTGCCGAGGACGCGCGCACCGCGCCCACGCTGACCGGCCGCGCGGCGCTGGCCAGCATGGCCGCCGCGGAGATCGGCCACTACCGGCTACTCGAAGAGCACCTGGCCGGGCACGGCGTGGCGATCGACGAGGTGATGCAGCCGTTCGCGGCGCCGTTCGAGGCGTTCAACGAGTCGACCGCGCCGCATTCATGGCTGGAATCACTGGTCAAGGCCTACGTCGGGGACGGCTTGGCCGCCGATTTCTACCGCGAGGTCGCGGAGTGGCTGGACCCGACCTCGCGGGGGCTGGTGCTGACGGTGCTCGCCGACACCGGTCACTCGGCGTTCGCCGAGCGCGAGGTGCAGGCGGCCTGCGAGAAGGACCGCAAGCTGCGGGACAAGCTGACCTTGTGGGGGCGGCGGCTGCTGGGCGAGGCCATGACGCAGGCGCAGCGGGTGGTCGCGGAGCGGGACGCGCTGGCTGAGCTGATCATCAAGGGATCCGGGGATCTCACGGGAATAGCTGCGATGTTCCGGCGGTTGCAGAACAACCACACCAAGCGGATGGCTCGGCTCGGCCTGGGCTGACGAACCCCACTTCCGGGCGCGAGAACTGTCTGCCCTCGGGCTGACTTCGTCCGGAGGTGCGCGCTGGATCCGCAGCGGAATATCTGCTCGCCGGGCTTCGTTGCCCGATCGCGATGGGACCTGGGATAGCCTTGCCGCATCCCATTGGAAACGAGTGCTCAACGGAGGTTCGGCGTGGAGGTCAAGATCGGCGTCGTGGACAGCCCGCGCGAGCTGACGGTCGCCAGCGGACAGTCCCAGGAAGAGGTCGAGTCGCTGGTCGCCGACGCGCTGAAGAACGCTGACGGCGTGCTGGCGCTGACCGATGAGAAGGGGCGTCGCATCATCGTCCCGTCCACCAAGGTCGCCTACGTCGAGATCGGCCCGGCGGCGCTGCCGCGCGTCGGCTTCGGTGTCAGCTGACCTGGTTTTTTCTGCGTGAGGGGCACCCTCGGCCGAGGGTGCCCCTCACGCTTCACCTGACCGGCGGTGGAGACACCTTCGGGCGGCGTAGTCGGCTTATTCGCATGCGCCTTCGGCGTATGCGACGACCTCAGCGTCGTGGGAATTCAGGCGTCGCGGCTGCGGATCGACCAGGATGAAAAGGCTCATTATTAAAATCGCGGTCCGCCGGGGTCAGGGGTTCTGCAGGGGGAAGCCTGCCAGGCCCTTCCAGGCGAGGGTGGACATCAGGCTCACCGCTTCGTCGCGGGAGATCGTCTCCCTCGCGTCCAGCCAGTAGCGTGCGGTCACCTGGCTGAGGCCGACTAGGCCCACCGCTAGCAGCCGCGCGCGTTCCGCGTCCAGCTCCGCGTCTGCCGTGACCGCCTCGGTGATCGCGTCGATGCACCCGGACAGGGCGCCCTCCACGGCCTTCTCCACGGCCGGTTCGCCGCGCAGGTCCGATTCGAAGACCAGCCGGAAAGCCTGCCCCTCGCCGGCCACGAACTCGTACAGCGCACCGATCGCGGCCCGCACCCGCAGCTTGTTGTCCGAGGTGGACTCGATGGCCTCGCGGACCCGGCGCACCAGCTCGTTGCCGTGCGTCTCCAGCAGCGCGAGGTAGAGCTCCAGCTTGCCAGGGAAGTGCTGGTAGAGGACCGGCTTGCTGACCCCCGCGCGCTCCGCGATGTCGTCCATCGCCGCCGCGTGGTAGCCGTTGTGCACGAAAACGTACTGAGCCGCTTCGAGCAGCTGTGCCCGGCGTGCGTCACGGGGCATCCGGACGCCTCGGCTCGGCTGCGCGGTCTCGGTCATCCTCGCCTCCACCCGATTCCTTCCACTCGCTCGGCGGCCTTCCGGCCACCCAGTGGGGCCTGACTCTACTCGCCGGTAGAGGTAGGTAGCGAAATCCGGGTTCGGGCGGACCGCCATGCTGTAGGTGTGACCACGACAACACCGGCCGCTCGGCCGCACCGGCGAGCCCTTTCGGACCGGTACGACCTGACGAGGGTGCCGCTGGTGGCGGACGGCATTCCGCCGATCGACCTAACGGCGAAGCCGCCGCCCGGTCGGCACGTTGAACTGGGCACTCGCTGGGGTCCGATGCGTGTGCACCTGCGCGAGACGCCGGGGCCGTCGCCGAGGGCCGCGACCGCCGTGCACCTGCACGGGCTGGCCGGGTCGTCGACGAACTGGACCGATCTGGCCGGGCTGCTCGCCGGGCAGCTGCGCAGCATCGCCCTGGACCTGCCGGGCTTCGGGCGTTCCGAACCGCCGCCCGGGTTCGGCTTCACCCGGCAGGCCAACGCCGACGTGGTGATTTCCGTCCTGGAACAGCTCGACGCCGCGCCGGTGCACCTGTCCGGTAACTCCTTCGGTGCCGCGGTGGCCATCGAGGTGGCGGCGCTGCGCCCGGACCTGATCGCGTCGCTGACGCTGATCTCGCCCGCCATGCCGGACCTGCGGCTGGACCCGCGGCGGCTTTCCGATCCGCGGATCGCGGTGGCCATGCTGCCGGTCCTCGGGGCCCGCACGCGGCGGGGGCTGGCGGCGGTGACGCCGGCCGCCCGGGCCGAGCAGCTGGTCCGGTTGTGCTTCGCCGAGCCGGACGTGGTGCCGTCGCACCGGCTCGCCGAGGCTGCCGCGGAGTTCGAGGAATGTAGCCGGCTGCCGTGGTCTGGTCCGGCGCTGGGGCGGACCACGACGGAGTTAATACGTTCCTGGCTCGTCCCGCCCGCGCGCTCGCTGTGGCGCCGGCTTCCCGAGATCGCCGCGCCGTCCCTGGTCGTGTGGGGCAGCGAAGACCGGGTGGTGACGGTCCGCAAGGCGCCGCGCACCGCGACGCTGCTGCCGCGCGGCCGACTGCTCGTGCTGCCCCGAACGGGGCACGTTGCCCAGATGGAGAGGCCACGGGTGGTCGCGCGGGCGTTGCTCGGACTGGTCCAGGCCGACTCGTGGTGGTGACCTTTTGCGTCACTTCGTGTGGTTCGCGGTGCTTCAGTCACCCGGAGTGGCCAGTGGTGGCCTAGGGTGCCGTGGGCCCTATGGCACGCTTAGGGCGTGAACCGCCCGCCGCAGCGATCTCGTGCGTCCGCGTCCGACCGCCGATCGGCGGGACGGAGGAGTGCCCACGCAGGCTCCGGAGATCGCCGCCGAGGCGAGCCGCTGGCCGCGTCGTGGCACCCGGTCTCCGGGTCGCCGGAGCCCGAGCACGTCGACGACGCCGCGGAACCCGACGAGGACGTCAAGCCCCGGCCGCGCCGCCGCCGGGGGGCGCACTACCGCTACGGCTGGCGGATCTACGCGGTGCCGCTGCTGATTGTGGTCAGCGCACTCGCCGTCTTCCAGACCCTCCGCCCATCCGAACGCGGCTCGGCCAGCGGACTCTTCGACCCGATCGCCTCGGACGCCCCGGAGGAGCCGATCGTCACCGAGGCGCCGCCCGGCCAGACCTTCGGGCCCGCGCTCTTCTCCGCCGACCTGCCGCCCGGTGGGCAGATCCCGGAGACCGGCGCGCGCACCTACCAGGTGCTGCCCGGCACCTCCCCGGTGATCGGCTCCGGCCAGCTGTACCGGTACACGGTCGAGGTCGAGGTCGGGATCGAGGCCCAGATCGGAAACCCGAACACCGAGTTCGGCAAACTCGTGCAGGCCACGCTGTCCGATCCGCGCAGCTGGACAAACCCGCAGGCCGGCGGGATCTCGCTGCAGCGGGTGGACGCCAGCGGCCCGCGCCCGGACTTCCGGGTCATCCTGGTCAGCCAGCAGACCGCCCGCGAAGCCTGCGACTACCGCAACGGCGTGCCCTACGACAGCTCGTGCCGCAAGGGCGACATGGTTTACCTGAACGGGGCCCGCTGGGTTCGCGGCGCGGTGTCGTTCGAGGGTGACATCGGCAACTACCAGCGCTACGCGATCAACCACGAGGTCGGGCACGTCTTCGGCAACAAGCACGTCGGCTGCCCCTCACAGGGCGGGCTGGCGCCGGTGATGATGCAGCAGTCCTTCAGCGTGTCGAACAACGAGCTGCACGAGCTGAACAAGATCGCCGACCAGGGGACCGAGATCCCGGCCGACGGCTTCGTCTGCAAGTACAACGCCTGGCCGTTCCCGACGGCCGGTGCCAGCGGCTCGTGATTTCGAGGCGCCCTTCGTCCCGGATCGTGGGAGTAGTTTGGGTTGCGGAAGCCCATCGGGGAGTCTTGCGTTGCAGATTCCGTGAGGTCCCGTTCGGGTGTCCTCCGGGGACGCTTGAGGTGCTGCTGCCACGCTCCGAGCGCAGCCTGCACCGACCATTGAGGAGGAGCTGGGAATGTCCGGCGCATCGTCGCTGCCGCCGCTGGTCGAACCGGCGTCGGAGCTGACAAAGGAAGAGGTCGCGCGCTACAGCCGCCACCTGATCATCCCGGATGTCGGGATGGAGGGGCAGAAACGGCTGAAGAACGCCAAGGTGCTGGTGGTCGGCGCGGGCGGGCTCGGCAGCCCGGCGCTGCTGTACCTGGCCGCGGCCGGGGTGGGCACGCTCGGCATCGTGGAGTTCGACGAGGTCGACGAGTCCAACCTGCACCGCCAGGTCATCCACGGCCAGTCCGACCTCGGGCGGCCCAAGGCGGAATCGGCCCGCGACTCCATCGCCGAGGTCAACCCGTTCGTCAAGGTCAACCTGCACCAGACGCACCTGACCTCGGAGAACGCGCTCGACATCTTCCGCGACTACGACCTGATCCTGGACGGCACGGACAACTTCGCCACCCGGTACCTGGTGAACGACGCCGCGGTGCTGCTCGGCAAGCCGTACGTGTGGGGCTCGATCTTCCGCTTCGAGGGCCAGGCCAGCGTCTTCTGGGAGCAGCACGGACCGAACTACCGTGACCTGTACCCGGAGCCGCCGCCGCCCGGCTTGGTGCCGTCCTGCGCCGAGGGCGGCGTCCTGGGCGTGCTGTGCGCGTCGATCGGTTCGATCATGGTCAACGAGGCCATCAAGCTGATCACCGGCATCGGGGAGACCCTGCTGGGCCGCCTGATGATCTACGACGCGCTGGAGATGACCTACCGCACGGTCAAGATCCGCAAGGACCCGAACCCGACGCCGATCACCGAGCTGATCGACTACGAGGCGTTCTGCGGCGTGGTCTCCGACGAAGCCCAGCAGGCGGCGGCGAACAGCACGATCACCCCGCGCGAGCTGAAGGAGATGTTCGACCGGGGCGAGAAGTTCGAGCTCATCGACGTCCGGGAGCCGCACGAGTACGAGATCGTCAAGATTGAGGGCTCCAAGCTGATCCCGAAGGACCGCATCCTCTCCGGCGAGGCACTGGCCGAGTTGCCGCAGGACCGCAAGATCGTCCTGCACTGCAAGTCCGGTGGCCGCTCCGCGGAGGCGCTGGCGGCGCTGCACCGGGCGGGCTTCGCCGACGCGGTGCACGTCGGCGGCGGCGTCCTGGGCTGGGCGAACCAGGTCGACCCCAGCCTGCCGACGTACTGATCTCCGGTCGTTGATCGGGTTTTCGCGGGTCGGTGGGCGGTGTTTCCGCCCACCGACCCGTGGTATGTCGGCATGTCGTGTTCGCGGCGCACGGAGTGGCCTGCTGCGGAAATTGCGATCATCGAGGTAGCGTTTCGCCCGTGAGTCATACGCCGGAGCCGCCACCGCCGCACGTGCGCGCGGCATTCGGCGCGCGCGTCGAAGAACCCGAGCCGCTAGACGGTGCGGTCGCCTGGCGGTGCGGCGGGATCGTGCTCAAGCCCGCCGCCAACACCGCCGAGGCCGCATGGGTGGCGCAGACGCTGGACCTGCTGGAGCCCGACGAGGTGCGGGTGTCCCGCCCGGTGCGGTCCACCGACGGGCGCTGGGTGGTGTCCGGCTGGTCGGCCAGCCGCAACCTCGCCGGGCAGGCGGAGCCCCGGCACGACGACGTGGTGGCCATGTCGCTGCGGCTGCACTCGGCGAGCCGGTTCCTGGCCCGGCCGAGGTTCCTGCAGGCGCGGCAGGACATCTACGCCTTGGCCGACCGGATGGCCTGGGGCGAAGAGGAATACGTGCTGCCGCAGGAGAAGGGCGGCCGGCTCTACGACGTGCTCGCCGGGTCGCGGCGGGAGGTTCAGCTGCGGCCACAGGTGGTGCACGGGGACCTGTTCGGCAACGTGCTGTTCACAGAGGACGCGCCGCCCGGCATCATCGACTTCAACCCGTACTGGCGGTCCGCGGAGTGGGCCGCGGCGGTGGTGGTGATCGACGCCTTGGCGTGGGGTGGTGCCGACCCGGCCATAGTGGAGCGCTGGTCGCACCTCACCGATTGGCCGCAGGCGCTGCTGCGCGCCCTGCTGTTCCGGCTCGCGGTGCACGCCCTGCACCCGCGCTCGTCCTCGCAGACCCTTACCGGGCTGGAGCGCGCTTCCCAGATGGTTCTCGAAGTTCTCTGAGCCCCTGCTCTTCTCGCGCTGTGTGAGTATTGGGGCGTGCAGGGAGTGTTGAGCGGCTTCACCGTCGGCGTGACGGCGGAACGCAAGGCCGCTGAGATCGGGGCGTTGTTCGCCCGGCGCGGTGCCCGCGTGCTCTTCGGAGCGGCGATGCACACGGTGCCGTTGCCCGAGGACGGCGAGTTGGCCGCAGCGACCGAGGAAGTCCTGGCCGCGCCGGTCGATCACGTCGTCGCGGTCACCGGGGTCGGGTTCCGGGGCTGGATCGAGTCGGCGCAGGCCAACGGCGTCGGTGACCGGTTGTTGGCGCAGCTGCGCTCGGCCGAGATCCTGGCGCGTGGTGCGAAGGTGCGGGGCGCGGTTCGCGGCGCCGGTTTGGTGGAGTCGTGGACCTCGCCGTCGGAGGAGTCGGCCGAGGTCTTGGAGCGCTTGCTGGCACGCGATCTCAGCGGGAAGCGGGTTGTGCTCCAGGTGCACGGCGATCCGATGTTGCAGTTCCGGGAGGCCCTGCGGGCGGCCGGTGCCGAGGTGGTGCCGGTGACCGTCTACCGGTGGACGGATCCGGTGGATCTGCCCGCGCTGGACCGGTTGATCGACGCGGTGGTGCGGGGCGAGGTGGATGCGCTGCCGTTCACCAGCGCTCCGGCCGCGACGAACCTGCTGGCACGTGCGGATCGCACCGGGCGGGGCGAGCTGTTCCGAGAAACGTTGCGCAACAAGGTGTTCATCGCCTGTGTCGGACCGGTCACGGCGGCGCCGATCGCCGCCGCGGGCCTGCCGTATGCGCTGCCGGACCGCGCCCGCACTGCGTCTCTGGTGCGGCTAGTGGCCGACGAATTGCCGAAGCGCACGGGGAAGTAGTTTGTCCAAACAGGACGGTCTTGTGCTTGTCGCTCGGGGTCAGGCGCCCCAGCGGTAGTGGCGCATGTCGATGCGGGCGCCGTCGGCGAGAACGCCTTCGGCTCGCAGGAGTTCCAGCTGGCGGCGGCGCAGGTGGTCGGCGACCGTGCCGTTGGAGCGCAGGACGCGGTGCCACGGCAGATCGCCGCCGTCTTCGGCGAGGATGCGGCCCACCAGCCGCGCCGAGCGCAGGCCCGCGAGCTCGGCCACGTCGCCGTAGGACAGCACCGACCCGGGCGGGATCGACGCCACCACGGCCCGCACCTGCTCCACCGCCTCCTCGTCCACGAGCCCGAAGGTACTCCCGTGGCGGGGGTGCGGGACAAGCCGCACCGGCCCGGCGAAGACGGCAGGTGCCCACGAGTGCGTTGCGGCGCCCTGGCACCCAGCGGCATTCGCGGGCCCTGACCAGCGGGAACGTTCGATCCTCGGAGATGATCAGCCCTGGAAGCCCGCCACGATCTTGGTGAACTCCCACGGCTGCTGGTCGATGCCGCTACAGGAGTCCGCACCGCCCCCGCCGCACGGGCGGTCCCGGTTGAGCGACCAGAAGGTGAAGCGGCCGAGGCCCTTCTCCTCGGCGTAGTCGGCCATCTTCTGGAACGCGGCCTGGTCGACGGTCTCGCCCGCGTCGGTCTTGCCGTTCATCGACGAGATGCCCGCGTGCGCGTAGGCCTCCGCGTCGCGGTAGCCGAAGGTGCTCTTGAGCACCTCCTTCAGGCCTTCGGTGGCGTTGATCGTGTCGGCCGCCATGTCCGAACCGCCGAAGTTGAACGGCATCTGCGTCCACACGTCGACGTTGGAGCCGATCTCGTTGGCCCGGCTGACCATCCGCTTGCCCGCGTCGTTCGGACCGGTGTTCAGCGTCGGGAAGGTGACCACGGTCTGCAGGCCCGGGTTGGCCTCCTTGACGATCTTCAGTGCCTCCAGCACCCGGTCCTGCACGGCCGGCGTCTCGAACTCGCTGGCCTCGATGTCGATGTCGATGGCCTTGAGCCCGTGGGCGTCGATGACCTTCTGGTAGGCGCCGGCCAGCGCCTGCGGGTCCTGGCAGAACTCGCCGAGCTTGTTGCCGGCCCAACCGCCGATGGACGGGACGACGTCGCCGCCGCCGGCGCGGATCTCGTCGATGACAGCCTTGTCGGCGTCCAGCGGACGGGTGCCGTCCCAGGCCGGGTTGCAGCTGCCGTCGGAGAGGATGAAGGCCAGGGTGAAGTCCTTGATGCCGGTGGCGCTCATCACCTCGCCGGGCTTGGGTGGGTTGCCCCAGCCGTTGTAGAGGTACGGGGACGCGGCGACCGGTGACGCCGCGGTGTTCGAGGCCGGGGCCGGGGTCTCCGCGCTGAGCGCGGGCACCGCGCCGATGGTCAACGCACCGGCGACCGCGGCGCAGCCGAGCAGGCATTTTCGGACCTTGCTCACGGTTCCTCCATAAGGGGGGTTCGATCGCGCCCGGGGCACGATTCCGCTGGTCACAGCCGGGGTAGGCAATGTGATGATCGTCACATTGCCAGAGGGGGAAATTGGTTTGCACCACCAAAAGGTTCCGTGAATTTCCCGTTGAGCGGGAGCTATCCGCGAGCCCTGCGCGACCTTGTCACCGGCGCGTGATTCCATCGATGCGTGCCATCCCCGACCACGCCCGTCCTCGTTCGCCGAGCTGAAACCGCTCGTAGGCGGACGAACTGGGACGCAGCCGGACAGCGGGCGTTGGCGCATCGCTACGGCCTCCTCCGGGTCCTCGGTGGACCAGGCACCGGCAAGAGCACGCTGATCGCGCAGCTGGCCGCCGACCGCATCCGCAACCACGAGGTGTCTCCGGAGAACGTCCTGGTCCTGACCGGGAGTCGGCGCGCTGCGGCCTGGATGCGCACCGAAATCACCAGGTTGCTCACCGGTTCTTCGGAAGAACTGCGCACCGCGCCCGAACCGCTGGTCCGGACCGTCCACTCGTACGCCTTCGCGGTGCTGCGGTTGCAGGCGGTGCGCGACCAGCTGCCGCCCCCGCAGCTGCTCAACGGCCCGGACCAGGACGCGCTCGTGCGAGACCTGCTGGCCGGAGATGTCGAGACCGGTGCGAAGGACTGGCCGGAGACGCTGCGACCGGCGTTGACCGTGCCCGGCTTCGCCGAGGAACTGCGGGATCTGCTGCTGCGCGCTGCGGAACGCGGCGTCGGGCCCGAGCAGCTGGTCAACCTCGGCCGCCGGCACAACCGTCCAGAATGGATCGCCGCCGGTCGGTTCGCGCGGCAGTACGAGCAGGTCACGCTGCTGCGCGGGGCTGGCGGTGCGCAAGCCCCCGCACTGGACGCCGCGGAGCTGATCGGCTCGGCGCTGCTGGCGTTCGACACCGATCCCGGCCTGCTGGCGGCCGAGCAGGACCGGGTGCGCTACGTGTTCGTCGACGACGCGCAGCACCTGGACCCCCAGCAGTACTGGCTGATCCGGCGGCTCGGCGACACGGCCGCCGAGTTCGTGCTGGCCGGCGACCCCGACCAGGCCGTGTACTCCTTCCGCGGCGCCGACCCGCGCTGCCTGCTGGACGCCGACCCGGACGGCACGAACACCGAGGTCCTCACCGTCGACCACCGCATGTCCAAGGCGGTCCGGGAGGCGGTGCAGCGGCTGGCCTCGCGGCTGCCGGGGACGGGCCCCCAGCGCGAGCTGGTCGAGCCCGAGAACGGGCGAGATGGTTCGATCCAGGTGCGCCTGCTGGCCACCGAGGCGCAGGAGGCCGCGTGGGTGGCGGATCAGCTCCGCCGAGCCCACCTGCTCGACGAGATCGCCTGGTCGGAGATGGCCGTCGTGGTCCGGTCGACCGGCCTGTCACTTCCGGTGCTTCGCCGCGCGTTGCTGGCCGCCGGTGTGCCCATCGCGCTGCCGGTCGACGGCATTCCGCTAGCGCAGCGCAATGCCGTCCGGCCGCTGCTGACGCTGCTGCGCTGCGCTGCGCGCCCGCAGGCGCTCGACGCGGACGCTGCCGCTGAGCTGCTTGCCTCGTCGCTCGGCGGCGCCGATCCGCTCGCGCTGCGGCGGCTTCGCCGGGGGCTGCGCCGCCTGGAGCTCGCCGCAGGCGGGAGCCGGGCCAGCGGAGAGCTGCTGGTGGAGGTGTTGCAGGACGGCGACCGCCTCGCTGCTCTGGAAGATTCCGCCGCCAGGCCCGCTCGCCGCCTCGCGGCGCTGCTGCGCAACGCGGCCGACTCCGTCGCAGCCGGGCACACCGTGGAAGAAACGCTGTGGCGGGTGTGGAAGGCCAGCGGTCTGGAGAAGCGCTGGGTGGCGCAGTCGGAGCGGCACGGCGCGGTCGGGGTGCAGGCCGACCGCGATCTCGACGCCGTGGTGTCGCTGTTCGACGCGGCCGCCCAGTACGTCGACAGGTTGCCGGGTGCGGACGTCGCCAGTTTCGCGGATTACCTGACCAGCCAGCAGATCGCGGGTAGCTCGCTGGCGCCCACCGCCCCCCGGGACAACTCCGTGTCGGTGCTGACGGCGCATGCCGCGAGCGGCCGGGAGTGGGAGGTCGTGGCGATTCCCGGTGTGCAGGAAGGCATTTGGCCCGACCTGCGGCTGCGCGGATCGCTGCTCGGCGTGGAGCGGCTGGTCGACGTGCTGTCCGGGGTGGACGCCGAGCGGGTGTCGGCTACCGCGCCGCTGCTGGCCGAGGAGCGGCGGCTGCTGCTCGTCGCGGCGAGCCGGGCGCGGCGGAACCTGTTGGTCAGCGCGGTGCGCGGGGAGGACGAGCAGCCCTCGCGGTTCCTGGACGAGCTGGAGGGCGTGGTCAGCGATCCCGATGCGGTGGAGCGGCCGATCGCGCGCCCGGAACGCGGCCTGGCGCTCGGGGATCTGGTCGGCGAGCTGCGGCGGGTGGTGTGCGATGCGGAGGCGGAGCCGCAGCGGCGGCAGCGGGCGGCGGCGCAGCTCGCGCGGCTGGCCAACGCCGGGGTTCCGGGCGCCAGCCCGGAGGCCTGGTACGGGTTGCCGGCGAGCTCCAGCTCGACGCCGCTGGTGACCGGTGACGATCCGGTCAAGGTGTCGCCGTCCACTGTGGATATTTTGGCGAAGTGCCCGCTGCGCTGGATGGTCGAGCGGCACGGCGGCCAGGACACGGCCGAACTCGCCTCCGTCACCGGCACCCTCGTGCACGCGCTCGTGCAGGCCGCCGCCGACGGCGCGGACACCGACCAGCTGCACAAGGCCCTGGACGACGCCTGGGAATCCGTTGACGCCGGTGCGCCGTGGTTCTCCCGCAAGGAGCGCAAGCGCGTGGAGGGCATGCTCGACGCGTTCCTGACCTGGCTGGTCCAGTCCCGGGCCGAACTCACGCAGGTCGGCGTGGAGAAGGACCTGGATATCACGGTTCCGGGCCGGGAGGGCGGTCCGTGGCTGCGACTGCGCGGACGCGTGGACCGGCTGGAGGCCGATGCCGACGGCCGCCCGGTGGTGGTCGACGTCAAGACCGGGAAGACACCGGTCAGCAAGGGCGATGCGGAGGAGCACCCGCAGCTGGCGGTGTACCAGCTGGCCGCCGCGCTGGGTGCGTTCGGCGTGGGCGAGGAACCCGGCGGGGCGCGGCTGCTGTACGTCGCGAAGTCGGACCGCAAGGGCGCGGCCACCGAACGTGCCCAGCAGGCGCTGGACGCCGAGCGGATCGAGGTGTGGCTCGACGTGGTGCACGCCGCCGCCGCTTCGAGCCTCGGACCTGCCTATGTGGCAAGCGAGAACTCGGACTGCGATCGTTGTCCGGCCCGCACCTGCTGTCCGGTCCACCCGGCCGGAAGACAGGTCGCGCAGTGACTGGAGAGTGTTTCAAATGGTTCGCGTAGCGGTGCGGGTAGCGGCCCCCCTGCGGGAGTTCCGGACGCCGCCTCGGTCCGGGATCCTCGGCTCATGAATGCCAATTCACCGCGTCGAGGCTGTCCGCCCGAGGCGACCTCTGAGAACCCGCGGCGGCTTAGTCCCACTCCGCAAGCGGTTACCGCCGCCGGTGGAACGGCAATCAGTCCACATCGGATCGCGCAGGCGCTCGGGCTGCACCCGCCGACCCCCGAGCAGGCCGCCGTGATCGCCGCGCCCGCCGAGCCGGCGCTGGTCGTGGCGGGTGCGGGCGCTGGGAAGACGGAGACGATGGCCGCCCGCGTGGTCTGGCTGGTCGCCAACCGGCTGGTGACGCCGGAGCGCATCCTCGGCCTGACGTTCACCCGCAAGGCCGCGCGGCAGCTCGCCGACCGGGTGCGCGCCCGGCTGCGACGGCTCGCCGGGTCCGGGCTGCTCGACGAGGTCGATCCCAGCGGGCAGCTGCGCTCCGCGGTGCTCACCGAGGAGCCCACGGTGCTGACCTACCACGCCTACGCGGGGCGGCTCGTCGGCGAGCACGGCCTGCGGGTACCGGTCGAGCCGGGCGCGCGACTGCTGACCGAGACGGCGTCCTGGCAGCTCGCGCACAACGTGGTCGCGACCTGGACCGAGGACATCGACACGGACAAGGTCCCGTCCACTGTGACCGGTTACCTGCTGTCGCTGGCCGGCGAGCTCGCCGAACACCTGGTGAGCCCGGACGACCTGCGCACGCACGCCGAAAAGCTCTGCCACGCGGTCGAGAACGCGCCGCGCGCCAAGGGGCAGCGCGCGAACCTCCCGCAGGACCTGGTGAAAGTCGTTGCCGCGCAACGCTTGCGGGTCGCGCTGATGCCGCTGGTCGAGGAATACGCGCAGCGCAAGCGGCGCGAAGGCGCAATGGACTTCGCCGACCAGATGTCGCTGGCCGCGCTGCTGGCCGCCGAACACCCCGAAGTCGTCGACGGCGAACGCGCCCGGTACGGCGCGGTGCTGCTGGACGAGTACCAGGACACCGGCCACGCGCAACGGGTTCTGCTGCGCTCGCTGTTCGGGCACGAGCGCCCGCTACCGGTCACGTCGGTCGGCGACCCGGCGCAGGCCATCTACGGCTGGCGCGGCGCGAGCGCGGCGAACCTCCCGCGCTTCACCACCGACTTCCCGCGCATCGAGGACGGCCGAATGGCGCCGGCGCACCGGTACGGGCTGCTGACGAGCTTCCGCAACCCGGCGGAAGTCCTGCACGCCGCCAATGCGGTTTCGGGGCCGCTGCGCGAAACCGGCCTGGAAGTCGACGAGCTGCGCGCCAGGGACGGCGCCGAGGCCGGCGATATCCGGCTGGCGCTGAGCGAACACGTGCGGGCCGAACGCGACTGGGTCGCCGACCAGGTCACCGCGCAGTGGCAGGCGACGCTGGACGAGACGGGACGGCCGCCGACCGCGGCGGTGCTGGTGCGCCGCCGCGCCGACATGACCGACATCGCGGCGGCGCTGCGGGAACGCGGTCTGCCGGTCGAGGTCGTCGGGCTCGGTGGGCTGCTCGACGAGCCCGAGGTGCGCGACCTGGTCAGCGCACTGCGGCTGCTGGTGGACCCGCTCGCCGGGACGGCAGCGATGCGGCTGCTCACCGGCTCGCGCTGGCGTCTCGGGGCGTCCGACATCGCGGCGCTGTGGGATCGCGCGCGGGAGCTCGGCACGCAGGCCTTCGGGACACCGGAGACCGCAGATCCCTCTGCTGTGGTCACCGCGGCGCTGCCGGGCGAGAACGCGGAACAGGCTGGGCTGGTGGACGCGCTTGACGATCCCGGCAATGCGCAGCGCTATTCCGGCGACGGCTACCGGCGCATCCGACGTCTGGGAGGTGAGCTCGCCACCTTGCGGCGCCGCCTCGACCAGCCGCTGCCCGAACTCGTCGCGGACGTCGAGCGGACGTTGCTGCTGGACATCGAGAGCATCGCGCGGCCGGTCGGCGCGGGGCGGATCCACCTCGACGCGTTCGCCGACGCGGTCACCGATTTCGCCACCGCGAGCCCGTCGGCCACGCTGCCCGCGCTGCTGGACTACCTGGAAGCGGCCGAACGTGCCGAAGACGGCCTGGAACCAGGCGAGGTCGAGGTCGCCGAGGACCGCGTCCAAGTGCTCACGGTGCACGCGGCCAAGGGCCTGGAGTGGCAGGTCGTCGCGGTGCCGCACCTCGTCAACGACGTCTTCCCCGGCAAGCGGAAGTCCTCGTCGTGGCTGCGCTCGGTCACCGAACTGCCCGCCGAACTGCGCGGCGACGCCGAAGACCTGCCTCGGCTCGACGTCGACCGGCTGTCCGGGCTCGACCGCAAGGAACTCACCGAGACGCTTGGGATCCACGACGAGGAGTTCGAGGAGCGTCGGCTCGCCGAGGAGCGTCGGCTGCTCTACGTCGCGGTGACGCGCTCAGAGCGGACGTTGCTGCTGTCCGGGCACTGGTGGGGAGAGAACGGTGACCGGCCCAAGGGGCCGTCGGGCTTCCTGCGGCAGCTGGCCGAGGTGCTCCGCGGGTCCGGGACCGGGGACATCGACCTGTGGACGGCGGAACCCGACGAGGACGCGACGAACCCGCTCGCCGACGCCGTGCGGTGCGCGGAGTGGCCGGTGGACCCGCTGGGTCCGCGCCGCGCGGCGGTGGCCGAAGGCGCGGGGCTCGTGCGGGCCGCGATGTCCACTGTGGATGATGCGGAGCCGGAGGACGACGAGGACGGTTGGTCGCGGGACGTCGACGTGCTGCTGGCCGAGCGCGCGGCGGCGGCGCAGCGGCGGGAGCAGGTGCGGCTGCCGGACCACCTGTCGGTGAGCCAACTCGTCGAACTCGCCGGGGATTCCGACAGCCTCGCCCGGCGACTGCGCCGACCGCTGCCGTTCCCGCCGAACCCGATGACCCGCCGCGGCACCGCGTTCCACACCTGGCTGGAGCACCGGTTCACCTCGACCGCGCTGCTGGACTTCGACGAACTGCCCGGCGCAGCCGACGAATCCGCGCCGGTGCACGAGGACCTGGCCGAGCTGCAGCGGGCGTTCCTCGCCGGATCCTGGGCGGACCGCACGCCGCACCGCGTCGAGGTGCCGTTCGAAACACAGGTCGAGGGCGTGGTGCTGCGCGGCCGGATGGACGCGGTGTTCGCCGACGCCGACGGAGGCTGGACGGTCCTCGACTGGAAGACCGGCGCGGTGCCGGGAGGCGACCAGGTCCCGGCGCTGTCGGTGCAGCTCGCCGCATACCGGCTGGCCTGGGCGGAACTGTCCGGAACGCCGCTGTCGAAGGTCCGCGCGGCGTTCCACTACGTCCGCCACGACTACACGCTCCGCCCGGCCGACCTCCTCGACGCCGACGGCCTCCGGAACCTCATCACCTCGGTCCCCGCAGCGCAGTGACGGTTTGGCCTGGTCAGGGTCGTGAGCACGGTTCGGCGCCACGGCACCCGAAAACACCCGCGGGCCTCGAGCTGCGGAAACGGCGGCGTCGCCGGGATCACCTGCCGCACCAGGATGACTACACGTTCGGGTGGCGGAGCTTGAGATCGCGGTTCGCGGCGGTCGACTATGCCCGCGATGAACACGGACTGGAAGCTCAAGACGCCACCGGAATCCGAAGTGAACGTCGACACCGACGTCCTGGCGATGCGTGCCCCGCTGGTGCGGGTGCACCGCGACGACGAAGGCACCTGGTCCTTCGACGGGCCCGGCCGGAACCCGAGACCCTCGAAGAAGGCGGTGCTCAGCGTCGTCGTTGGGGCCTGGCCGCACGTCGCCGCGCTGTCCGATCTGGACACCGGCGGTGCTGCGGTGTGGTCGTGGAAGCAGCACGGCTGGGCCAGCGAGGTCCAATGCCGATGCGGCAGCTGCGAACAGCCGGTCGCCGCCGACATCGACCGCAACAACTGGCCGGCCGAACTGCAGCCGCAAAGCATCCTCAGCGTCGAGCAGGCTGCGCTGTCCGGCCAGGTCTCGCTGACCGACATCATCTCCACGCCCGGCGGCATCGCGCTGCTCGGCCCCGGTGATCACCGGCGCACCGCCGACCTGATGACCCCGGTCGCGCTGGCGAACGTGATCCGCCGCTGGCCGCACACGATGCAGGCCCTGCGCGCGCTCAAGGAGAGCCGCGGCATGCGCTGGAACCCGGAGAACCTCAACTGGCACGAGTACGTCCTCGCCTGATCTCGACGCACGTTTCCGAGCGCTCCGGACGGCTGTTCCGCGAGCGGCGGACGAGGAAGCGCCTGACGTCCCGGGCTGCCGGGGCGTCAGGCGTTCTCGGTGAGTTGGGGGAGTTCGAGGATCCGCGAGTACAGGACTTCGAGCAACCAGCGGCCGAACATGGACGACCCGAACTCCGCGGTCCGGTCCTCCGGCGCGACCACCAGCTCGGCCGGCCCCTCGAAGCCGGCGTTGACCACACCGACGCCGTAGTAGTCCAGCTCCAGCATCCGCAACGGCTTGTACACGGTGTCCGGGGGCAGCACGACGGCGCAGGGGGCCAGCGTCAGCAGCGTCCCGCACGCGTGCAAGGCGTGGCGGGCGCGCGACACCGGCACCAGGATCCCGAGCAGATCGACCGCGGCCACCGGCACGTGATCATGCATGCAGGGCTCGGACCAGGAGCGGAACCAGGTCGGGTTGAGCTCCGGCCCCCAGCCGTGGTGGCTGCGCCACTCGTGGACCTCGCGCCGGATCCGGGCCACGGCGGTGAAGCGCGCACCGAGGACCTCGACGTCCGGGATCAACTGACCGTCCCACCCCAGGGCACGGGCCGCGTGCTGAAGTTGCTGCACCGCTGCATGGTATGCCGCCGCGCCGCGATGTCCAGACAAGGTCCTTCCGGCCTGCAGGAGATGTCGTCGAAACCACGGGTGCCGCATTGCAGCGGATGCCCGGGCAACAGTTACTGTTCTCCGCCGTGAGTGGTAAGAACGTGCGCGGGTCGTCCTGCGCGGCGGCGCGGCCGGTGGGTGCATGATGCGGCGCAGTCCGAAGCAGTTGGCGCACCCCTTCATCGGCGGGCGCTCCGACGAGGAGGAGCTGACCAGGCGGCCCGACCACGCGCTCGTGGGCGTGATCCGGATGCCGGGCAGCACGACCAGCCCGGTCCGGTCCATCATCCGCCGGATCATCGGCGCGATGCTCGCGCTGGCCGCCACGGTGTTCATCGTGTTCATCGGCCGGGACGGCTACCGGGACTCCGCGGGCGGCGAGCTGGACCTGCTGGACGCGGTCTACTACGCGACGGTGTCGCTGTCCACCACGGGCTACGGCGACATCACCCCGGTCAGCCCGCAGGCGCGACTGGTGAACGTGCTGGTCATCACCCCGCTGCGGGTGCTGTTCCTGATCGTGCTGGTCGGTACCACACTGGAAGTGCTCACCGAGCGCTCCCGGCAGGCTTTCAAGATCCAACGCTGGAGGTCCAAGGTGCGCGACCACGTGGTCGTCATCGGATACGGAACCAAGGGCCGTTCGGCCGTCACCGCGCTGCTCGGCGACGGTGCCGAGCCCGGTCGCATCGTGGTCGTCGACACCGATCAGCGCGCGCTCGAAACCGCGTCCGCGCAAGGCTTGGTCACCGTCAACGGTTCCGGCACGCGCTCGGACGTGCTGCGGGTGGCGGGCGTGCCGCGCGCGCGGGCGATCGTGGTGGCACCTGCCCGCGACGACACGGCGGTGCTGGTCACCCTGACCGCGCGGGAGCTCGCGCCGAAGGCGCAGATCGTCGCGGCGGTGCGGGAAGCCGAGAACGTCCACCTGCTGCGCCAGTCCGGCGCGGATTCGGTGGTGGTGTCCAGCGAAACGGCGGGCCGCCTGCTGGGCATGGCGACCTCGACGCCGTCGGTGGTGGAGATGTTCGAGGACCTGCTGACCCCGGACGTCGGGCTGGCGATCGCCGAGCGGGAGGTCGAGCCCCAGGAGATCGGTGGCTCGCCGCGGCACCTCTCGGACATCGTGCTCGGTGTGGTGCGCGACGGTCAGCTGTACCGGGTGGATGCGGCGGAGGCCGACGCGATCGAGGAAGGCGACCGGCTGCTCTACGTCAAGAAGGTCACGCCCGCGGACGCCTGAGGCTGGCAAACCGCTTGCGAACGCCCGGAAGTCGTATCACCGACGGTGTTTCGGAGGCTGCTGGGAGTGACCCCGCTGCCGCCGGCGGCTTCTGCCAATATCGATGTCGTGGGAAGGCAACGAGGTTCGGCGTCGGTGGCGCCGATCCTGCTTGTCCTGGGATTGCTGGGCATCGCGGTGGCCGCCGTGACGTTGTGGCCGCTGGTGACTGCGGCCGGCGAGGACCGGACTGCGATGCGCGCGGCGACGGCGACCGTCGTCGAGTCCCGGCCGTGCGGCGCGGACTCGGCCCGGGATCGCGTCGAGGTCCGGATCGACGGCGTGACGCGGCAAGCACCGTTCGACGGCTGCGGCCACGCCCGCGGCCAACAGCTGCCGGTGCTGGTGCCTGCCGACCAGGGCCAGGACTTCGTGGTTCGCCCGGCAGGAGCCGAATCCGACCTGAAAGCGCAGACGCAGCGCGCCAATTGGGTCCTGCTGACCCTCGCCGCCGTCGCAGGCGGGGGCTACGGCCTGATGCTCGGCCGACGCTGCGCGGAAACGTCAGTCGACATCGGATGATGCCGCCAGCCAGGTGTTGCACTCCGTGATCCGGTTCTTGCGGAACCCCTGCTCAACCCAGGCCGCGTTGGTCGCCATGCTGCCGTGATCGGGGACATCGCTGTGCTCGTCGCCGCGGCCGGACGAGTCCTCCAGCGCGGGGAAGATGTAGTCGTTGCTGACGCCGCCGTTCTGCAGCGCGGCCAGCGTCATCCCTTCGAAGCAGGTCGCCTGCAGCTCCGAACGACGGGTCAGCTCCAACCCCGCCGTGGTGGCGCTGCCGCCCGCGTCGTAGGAGGCGTCGCCGTAGGCGCTGTTGATCCCGGTCATGCCCTGCAGCGCGTGGCCGAACTCGTGCGCGAACTGGCCGAGATACGCCCCGGCCTTGGTGCGCTTCTCCATCTGGGCGTAGTAGCGCGCGGTCATGTAGATCGTGTGGTTGCCCGGGCAGTACATCGCGGTTTGGTTCCACCGCCGCGTTCCGCAGGGGGTTTCGATGTTCTCCCCGGTGGTGATCACGGCTGGCGTCCGGGCAGGCAGGTTCGCGTTCTCCAGAGCCGGGGTCCACGCCTTCATCAGGCAGGGCAGCGCGGCCTGGTAGAAGCGGTCCTGCGAGGCGACATCGGTGTTGAAGCGGGGCAGGTTGCACGGGATGTTCATCGCACCGTTGCCCGGGACGTTGATCGGGTTGTCGCCCAGCTCTGCCACCGGTTTGGCACCGTCGTCGTTGCTGCCGGGCTCCGTGGTCGTCGCGTCCTCGCGGCTGGTGGTCGTGCTCCTGGAGGTCTCGGACTCGCTGGAACCCGTCGTGGTGGTCCGGCCGCTCGTGGAGCTGTAGTCCGAAGCGCGGTTCGAGGTGATCGAGGCGGCCATCGCGCCGATGGTGCCGATGCCGAACAACCCCACGCCGACCAGCAACAGCGCGACGACGACACCGGTGTTGCTCTTGCGCTTCGGTGGGCGCATGGGCGGCATCGGTGGCGGCATCTGCCGCTGCGGTCTGGGCAGCGGCATGGTCCGTCCAACCATCGACGGCGGTAGCGGGCGCGCGACCGGGGGCGGCGCGACCTGGCGCGTCGGAGGCCGGGAAACCGGACCGCGCGGCGGCATCTGCTGCTGTCGCGGCGGTTGCGGGTTGGGCGGCGCTAACGGACCGCGTTGCGGCGGCCGAGGCGGCTGCTGCGCGCCGCGTGGCGGCTGCGGTCGAGAGGGCGGGGGCGGCTGGGGGTTCGGGGGTTGTTGCGCGCCGCGAGGTTGCTGCGGTGGCCAGGGCTGGCGGGGCGGCTGCTGGGGGCCGCGCGGTGGCCTGGGCGGCTGCGTCATGCGGTCTTCCTCGCGGAGTGTCGAGTGTGGACGATCGGTCCAGGTTCAGCGGGCCGTCACCGAGCAGTCATTTCCCCCGGCTTCCTCACATCAATCCCACCATTGCGGACCAGAGCTTAGCGATGGGCCGCTATCGTTTGGGCCGTGTTGACCAAATGGGCACTCACCTTCGCCCTGGCCGGAATGCTGTTGGGCGCGCCCGGCACAGCCGCAGCGCAGGAGCAGCCGGTCGATGCGCTGCCTGGCACGGTTTCCAGCAGCGTGCACCTGAAACTGGAGCGCGACGGCCAGGTATCGGTCACCGAGCAGATCAACGTTCCCCCAGGTCGGCACGTGGAACGCACGATGCCGCTGCGGCAGTCCGCAGGGCCCGGCGCGGACCGCGTGTTCACCGTTTCCGATGCGGTGGTGGACGGCGGCGGCGCGGTTCAAGTGGGCTCCGACAACGTGCACCTGACGCTACAGCCCGGGGTCTCGACGCTGAAGTACTCGGTTCGCGGCGCCGTGGCCGACACCGGTGATCTGCAGGCCGTTCGCTGGCAGGTGTCCGGCGGCTGGAACGTGCCGGTGGACCGCGTCGAGGTGTCGCTGCTGTCGCCGAAGGTGCCGCAGGAGATCATGTGCCTGGCCGGCCCGCTGGGCAGCGCGGACCGCTGCGCCCAGTTCGAGATCACCCACACCCAGTCCATGCACGCGCTGACGTACGGGCTGAAGCCCGGCGACCGGATGGACATCGCCTTCAAGGTCCCGGCCGGCACCGTGCCGGCGAACGCGGTGACCGAGGAGTACTTCAGCCTGGCGCGGGCGTTCTCGCTGACGCCGGCGACGGCCGCGGGCCTGGCCGGGATCGGCCTGCTGCTGATCGGCGGCCTCGGGCTCGTCTGGTATGCCCGCGGCCGCGACGTGCAAGCGTTCGCGGAGGACGCGGACCAGGTCGAGTTGCTGATGACCGACTCACGGGGCGCGATCACGTTCGCCTCCCCGGACGGCGTGCTGCCCGGCCAGATCGGCACGGTCATCGACGAGCGGGTCGACCCGGTCGACATCACCGCGACGATCATCGACCTGGCGGTCCGCAACTACCTGTGGATCGAGGAACTCCCCGAGCAGGACTGGCGAATCGTGCGGCTCAACCCGGCGGACGAGTCGCTGCGGCCGTTCGAGCGAGCGGTCTGCGACCTGCTCGTCGGCGAAGCCGCGGAGGTGCAGCTGTCCCAACTCCGCGACCTGGACGCCAACGCGGTCCGAACGGCGCTGTACGCGGAGGTCGTGGACAAGCAGTGGTTCGCGCGGCGGCCGGACGCCGATCGGAACCGGTTCTGGTGGACGGGACTGGGCGTCATCATCGGTGGCGCGGCGCTGACCGCGGTGTTGGCGCTGACGAGCTCCCTCGCGCTGCTCGGGATCGGGGTGGTGATCGGCGGCATCGCGATGATGTTCAGCGCACGCCTGATGCCCGCCCGAACGCGCCGCGGCAGCGCGCTCGTCGTGCAGGTGCGCGGCTTGCGCGGCTACCTGCACGACGTCTCGGTGAGCTCCCTGCCGGCGCCGGACCGCGAGACGGTGTTCTCCCGTTCATTGCCGTACGCGGTGGTACTGGGCGAAACGGACCGCTGGCTGGCGGAATTCGCGGAACTGGACCCGGGAGCTGACGAAACGCCGGGCCTGTACTGGTACGGAAGCCCGGCCGAAACCCCGAACCTGCAACGCTTCCGCGAAACCTTCCCGGCCCTGGCAGCGAAGCTGAACGAGCTGGTCAAACACTGACTCACCCGCGCAACCGATGCCGCCCAACGTATTCGGCGCACCGCGCCCGCTCGACGGCGGCCATGACCTGCGCGACGGTGAGACTGCCCCGACCGCTCCCGGCATGCTGCCCTGAGCCGTCACGCACCAGCGACGAGTTCGCCCACCAGCTCGCCAACATCATGGTCTTTTAAAGCGAAGCCACCGAGATCACCGACTTTGGTGTAACTCCCGTCCCGGGACTGCTGCAAACGGCCAGCTATGCCCGGCAGAGGATTTCCACATTGGACCGGCCAGAGAGCGGGGTGGAGCGCCGCGTCTTGACGCGGATCGGCCGCCAAGCGCTTTTTTTACCAGGCCAAACGGTCCCGAAGCGAACTTCGTCATCGATGAGATGGCGCTGCGACGGCGCATTGGCGGAGTCGGGGTCATGCGCGCTCAGCTCCAACACCTGATCAGCTGCGCCTACCTGCCCAAAGCCGGCATCTGGGTCATCCCGGTCGGCGCAGGCGCGTACACCGGTCTCGAAGGTTTCTTCGCGGCGTACGAGTTCGCGACCCTCGATCCATATGTCTCGAAGGGCGAGATTTTCCTTACCCGCTGGCGGGAGTTCTTAGGCAACGTCAAAGAGGGCCGCTTCGACCTGCGGTAAGGCAGCAAAGCGGGACCAAGACGACCTGGCATGGTCGCAACGCCACCCGAGCAAACCGCCGACGACCTGGGGTGAGGTGGTCCAGTGATCGAGGAGCAGGGGCGTCGCAAAGCTGGTTCCAACCCAGGTTTCTGCGCTTCACGTGATCGCTGACCGTAACCGCGAGACGCCAGATCATGACGCCTCCGTGACCTGCGGCCGAACGGGTGCAGGCGGAGGTACTTCGGGTTTGTCGGGAACCGTTACGGACGCCCCTGCGTCAGGTTAAAGTGTTCATCGTTTCCGGGGGAGATCGCAGAGTCCAGAGGGGTCTGGGATGGCAAGCGCAGACGTAGGTGGGTTCGCCGCAGCCAAGGAAGGGCTGAAGGCGATCAGCAGCCGCACGCAGTGGATCAACCAGCAGGTCGGCGCGGGCAAGCTGTCGCTGGACCCAGAGGTCGCCGAACGAGCCGCCAAACGTTGCGAAGACGAGATCGACGCGCTTTTCCGCCTGTGGCAGAGCGCTCAGGCTCTTAACACCGTCAAGGGGCTGGGTAACTATCCCGATGGCCAGCAGTTGGCGAAGCGGTTCGAGGACAAGGCGGGCGATCCGGATGCCGGAGCCTTGAAGTTGATCCGTGACATGCAGGACGAGCTGAAGAAGCAGGCGGAGGCGTTCCGCGGCGCCGCTAGGGACTACCGTGCCACCGACGAGCAGAACGCCGACGATCTGAGGCGAGGTATTCAGTGAGTACGTTTTCCCGGTCCCTGATCGCGACGGCTGCCGGCTTGGCCCTGTTCGGGCTTTCGGCGTGCGGGAGTGGCGGTCCGACTGGCGGCAGCAGCAACGAGACTTCGGCCGCACCGACTTCGGAATCAGGTTCCGGGCTGGCGAGCTTTGATCCGTGCACGTTCTTCAAACCCGACGAGTTGACGTCCTATGGGCTTTCCACTCAGAGCGAAGAGTTCACGCAGGTCAGTTTCCAGCCGGGCTGTTCGTGGACTGGGAAGAAGATGAGTCTCGCTCTGCAGAAGAACGCCGACGAGACTGTGAAGAGCCTCGGCGAGGGTGGCGGCCATGACGAGTACACGGAAATCAAGATCGCAGGCCGCGACGCCGCTCGGATGATCGTGGCTGGTGCTAAGGACCAGGGCGGCTGCGTCACCGTTGTATCTGCAGGCGGCGGCATCGTCCTGTATCAGGTTACCGGTTACATGCGCGATTCCTTGGCGGATCCCTGTGGTGAGGTCGAGAAGATCGCGAACCAAACGGCTTCTCGGCTGCCGAAGTGATTAGACAGGGGGAGTGATGGGACTTCTCAGTACCCTCGACAACGCGGGTTCCCGGGTCTTCGGCTGGGAGAGCGCCGCTGAAGAGGACCGGAAGAAGCATGGCGAAGAGGCCAGCCGGGTCGCCCAGCAGCAGCAAGCGCAGCTGGCGCAGCAGAACTCCGGCCTCAACGTCGCGAGTTACGACTCGCCGGCTATCACGCAGTGCCTCAACTGGTCTGGCTTCAGCCACGGGCAGATCTACAAGACCAACCAGGAGTCGATCGACCAGGGCAAGGTCGGTGAGGTCGCCGAGGCGTGGAAGAAGCTGGCCACGGGACTGCGCGAGCGCGGGAACAACTACGCCACGGACCTCGCCAAGATCGTCGACGGGGGCTGGGAAGGCGAGGCCGCGAGCAACGCTCGTGAGGTCGGCAAGCCCGCTTCCGACTGGATGAAGGCCAGCGCCGACGCCTTCGAGATGACCGGGAACAACCTGCACGCCGCAGGTGAGGCCGCTGGGCAGGCCAGCAAGATGGTCGAGAAGCCGAAGGGCTTCAGCTGGGGTGAGGCCGCTTCCGCTTCGATTCCGTTCGGTATCGCCGGCGGTGGCATCAACGCGCTCAGCCAGATGGAGGAGCAGGAGCAGGCGGAGAAGGCCGCGCAGGAGACGATGGCGCGCGTCTACAGCCCCACGCTCACCCAGGTCGACGCGAAGATGCCGCAGTACAAGGGGCCGGACGGCAACACCAAGGAGCCGCCGCCGGTGCCGCCGCCGCCCCCCACGGAATGGGGCGGTGGAGGTCCCGGCAATCCCGGTGGTGGACCCGGCGGCGGGATGCCGGGCGGCGGGACCGGGAAGCTTCCCGGCGGTGGCATCGGTACCGGTATTCCCGGCGGTGACATTCCCGGCGGCGGGCGCCCCGTCGGTGCATACGACCCCAATAATGTCGGTAGCGGTATCCCCGGTGGCGGCTACACCACGCCTTCCGGAACCGGTAGCCAGTGGGCCGATCGGCCCGGGTTCCCCGGCGGTGGCGGAACCGGGCTCCCCGGTGGTGGTATGCCGGGTGGTGGCGGTGCGGGCGGCGGTGTCGGTGCCGGGATGGTCGGCGGCATGGCTGGCGGGCTGGGTGCCGGGGCCGGTGCCGGTGGCATGGGCGCTGGTGGCCGCGCGGGTGTCGGCGGACTCGGTTCCGGGGCTGGTGCCGGTGCGGGCGCGGCAGGTGCCCGGGGCGCTGGTGCCGGGCGCGGCGCGATGGGCGGCATGGGTGGTGCCGGCCAGCGCGGCAAGGGCGGCGAGGACGAGGAGCACGAGCGCCCGTCCTGGCTCGAAGAGCAGGACGACATCTGGATGAACGACATGCCCAGGACCGCCCCGCCGGTTCTGGGGGAGTGATCCCAACGATGGCCGGTGGTGCTGGCCGTTTGCCGCGCCACCGGTCATCTGCGCGTGCAGCGGGCGAATTAAAAAGGGGAGAAGCGCAGTGAGTGTGTTGGGGCGGTGGCAGCTTCAGCCGGTGCACTTGGACATCGTGCTCAAGTACCTGCGGATCGACGGTTTGACCTTGCCGCTGAGCAGTCGGTCGGTCGGGTATACCGCGGACCAGTTCAGCCGGATCGCGGTGGCGGAGCTGGAGCGGATGACCTCCTCGGGCGTCGTGATCAACGACGAGGTGGCGCCGCCGCTCGTCGCCGCGCTGAAGACGCTGGCTACCCCGTACCTGTGGGTCGATTCGCTGTGGTTCCCGCAGATCGGCACCGACCACTGCTGGCGGGCGCTCGCGGTGTTCACCGAGGGTAACCGGGTCGTGCTCGGCGTGCAGACCCCCAGCGAGGACCCGCAGCGCGGCGGCATGCTGACCGTCGAGGTGCACGAGAACGTCCCGCTGCCGCAGGTGCTGCTGGCGACGCTGCCGCCCTCCAAGCCGGGCAGTCGCGGGCCGGTGCGCGTCCCGCAGAGTTCGCTTGTGCAGGCGCCGCCGGAGGACTTCGACCAGATGAGCGTGATGCAGTCCGCCACCCCGACGCGCGGCAGCAGCGGGGATCTGCAGGTGAAGCTCTACGAGGAGATCGGGCAGTCCCCGCACCAGCGCATCGGCCAGATCGCGGCGAACGTGCGCGACCAGTACGGCCGCCGGAAGCGTTCGCAGATGGTGTCGTGGTTCGACAACCCCGAGCCCGACGGCCGCTATCTGAACCGGGTCGAGCGAGGCAGCAGCGGTGAGCAGGTCTTCGCGCTGCTGCCGGCCGATGCTCGCACGATCGGGGCTGAGATCGATTCAATGATCGCCCAGGTCCGCTGACCGCGCTGGCAGGCCTCGCGAGGAAGCTCCGCCTGATCAGGACCCCGTGAGCACTTCTGGATGTCGCAGAAGTGCTCGCGGTCGTCCAGGGCCGGTGCCCACGCGCAGTCAGCACGAATCGACGAAGAGTGGCGAAGGGGGCACACACGGCTTGACAGTCCGCACGTAGGCTGCATGGCATGGTCGAACCCCAGCTGCATCGCGTTACCTTGCCCAATGGGCTGCGCGTGGTGTTGGCACCGGACTCGGCAGCGGGCCGAGCATCGTCAGGGCAGGCTCCTGTGGTCGGTGTCAGCGTGCACTACGACGTGGGCTTCCGCTCGGAACCGGAGGGGCGCACCGGTTTCGCGCACCTCTTCGAGCATTTGATGTTCCAAGGCAGCGAGAGCCTGGAGAAACTCGCGCACTTCCGGCACGTGCAGGGCTCCGGAGGCACGTTCAACGGTTCGACGCACCAGGACTACACCGACTACTACCAGGTGCTGCCGTCGGCGGCGCTGGAGCGGGCGTTGTTCCTCGAAGCGGACCGGATGCGGGCGCCAAAGATCACCGAGGAGAACCTGCGCAACCAGGTGGACGTGGTGAAGGAGGAGATCCGCCTCAACGTCCTCAACCGCCCCTACGGCGGGTTCCCGTGGATCCTGCTGCCGCCGGTGCTCTACTCGACCTTCGCCAACGCGCACAACGGCTACGGCGACTTCACCGACCTGGAACAGGCGACCGTCGACGACTGCGCCGCGTTCTTCGACACCTTCTACGCGCCGGGCAACGCGGTGCTGACCATCGTCGGTGACATCGAGGTCGAGCAGACCATCGACCTGGTCAACAAGCATTTCGGTGACGTGCCGACGCGCAACGTCGCGCCGCGGCCGTCCTTCGCCGAGCCGTTCCCCGCCGGCGAGCTGCGCGGCAAGCACACCGACCCGCACGCGCCGCTGCCCGCCGTCGCGCTGGGCCACCGCCTGCCCGACCCGGTTTCCGAACTCGATGCCTACCTGGCGAACGTGGTTCTCGCGGCGATCTTGTCCGACGGCGACGCCTCCCGCCTGCAGCAGCGCCTGGTCTACCAGGACGCGCTCGTGGTGGACGTGCACGCTGGCTGCGGCCTGATGGGTGCCCCGCTGGACGCCCGCGACCCGGACACGTTCACCCTCACCGCCATCCACACCCCGGAGGTCGAGCTCGACCGGGTCGTCGGCGCGATCGACGAGGAGCTGGAGAAGCTGGCCACCGATGGCCCGAGCGCGGACGAGTTGTCCCGCGTCACGGCACGCTGGGCCGCGAGCCTGTACCGGGAGCACGACCGGGTGGTCACCCGGACCCTCGACCTGGGCAGCGCCGAACTACTGCACGGTCGCGCCGAGCTGATCTCCGAGCTGCCGAGGCTGATCGGCGAGGTCAGCGCGGAAAGCGTCGCGTCGGCGGCGAAGGCGCTGCGGCCCGATGCGCGCGCGGTGCTGGAGATCGAACCCGCAGGCGACGAGAACGCGACAGGAGGTGCGGCATGACCCGCGCAACGCACCGGAGTGCCGAGGAAATCGGCCGCACCGAGCTTGGCCCGCGGCCGCTGCCGCCGCTCGGCGAGCCCCGCATCGGCCGCGCACCGGCCGCCGTGGACACCGTGCTGGACAACGGGCTGCGGGTGATCGCCGTCCGGCACGGCGTGGTCCCGATGGTCGAGTTGCGGCTGCGGATCCCGTTCGCCGGTGAGGACCAGAAGCACCCGGCCCGTGCTGAGCTGCTGGCCGAGGCGTTGTTGACGGGCACCGAGCGCCGCAACCGCGTGCAGGTGGACACGGACCTGGCCGCGGTGGGCGGCGACCTGCACGCGACCGTCGATCCGGAGCGGCTCAGCGTCACCGGCGACGCGCTGGCAACCGGCTTGGACACCCTGCTCGACGTGCTCGCGGACGCGCTGACCGGCGCGGTGTACCGCGATGCGGAGGTCGAGGGGGAGCGCACCCGGCTGGTCGAGCGGATCACCGTCGCGCGCTCGCAGCCGCGGGTGATCGCGCGGGAGGAGCTGCAGCGGCACCGCTACGGCGACCACCCGTTCGTCCGCGAGGTGCCGCAGGCCGAGGACGTCGCCGGGGTCAGCGCCGAGGAGGTCCGCACGCTGCACCGCGAAGCCGTGCTGCCGCGGGGCTCGGTGCTGGTGCTGGTCGGCGACATCGACCCGGACCAGGCGGTGGCTGCCGTCGAGCGCAACCTCGCGGGCTGGCAGTCCGAGGACACCGCGCGCGAACTCCCGTCGCTGCCGGCGGTTCGCGGCGGCGACGTCCGGCTGGTGCACCGGCCCGGCGCGGTGCAGTCGCAGCTGCGGTTCTCCGCCCAGGCGTTGTCGCGCACCGACCCGCAGTACCCGGCTCTGCAGATCGCGAACCTGGTCTTCGGCGGCTACTTCTCCTCACGGCTGGTGGAGAACATCCGCGAAGACAAGGGCTACACCTACGGCGCGCACTCGTCGTTCGAGTTCACCCGGGGCAACGGCACGGTCCTCGTCGACGCCGACACCGCCAGCGAGGTAACCGCGGCCGCGCTGCTGGAGACCCGGTACGAGCTGGCTAGGTTGGCGCTGGTGCCACCGACCGAATCGGAGGTCGAGTCGGCCCGGCAGTACGCCATCGGGAGCCTGCTCACCTCGACCGCTTCGCAGTCCGGGATGGCGTCCACGCTCGTCGCGCTGGCCGCGGCGGGCCTGGGGCAGGACTGGCTGCTCGCGCACCCCGAGCGGTTGCGGGCGATCACGGTCGAGCAGGTGGGCGAGGCTGCGCGGCGGTTCACCCCGACCGCGTTCACCGGTGTTGTCGTCGGTGATGCGGACAAGCTCGCCGACCAGCTTCGACTGCTCGGGGGTGTGGCGTTGCCATGACGTGCGTGGACGGTGAGGCGGGCAAATGATTTCCGACGTGGTCGCCGGGGCGGGTTTCCAGCTGGACGCCGCGCCCCTGCTGTCCAGGTCCACTGTGGATCGCAGGGAGACGTTGCGGGACACCCCGGACGGCGGGGCGGAGCTGTGGTCGGCCGGTCGGGTCGTCCTGGTGGACGCCCGGGGACGCACCCAGATCGGCCCGGATTCGCGGCTGGTGGTGCACCCCGCGCGCGAATTCGGCGAACGTCCGGCCCCGAATGCGGTCCTGCTCGGCGCTGAGGGCGAGATCAGCTACTGGGCGTTGCGCAGCGAGCACGACGGCGCCCAGGACGACTGGCGGGACCTGCGCACCGGCGGTGGTCTGCTCAACGACACCGACGCCGGGCTGTTCACCACCGCGGTCGGCCTCCTCGGCTGGCACGACAGCGCCCGCTACTGCGCGGTGTGCGGGGCGGCGACCACGCGGGTCCGCGCCGGTTGGGCGCGGCGTTGCACCGGTTGCGACCGCGAGGAGTACCCGCGCACCGATCCGGCCGTGATCTGCCTGGTGCACGACGGCGCGGACCACGTGCTGCTGGCCCGCCAGCCGGTCTGGCCGCCGGAGCGGTACTCGGTGCTGGCCGGGTTCGTCGAGGCCGGCGAGTCGCTGGAAGCCTGCGTCTCGCGCGAGATCGCGGAGGAGGTGGGCGTCGCGGTCGCGGACGTCCGTTACCTCGGCAGCCAGCCGTGGCCGTTCCCGCGGTCGCTGATGCTGGGCTTCGCCGCGATCGCGGACCGGTCCGCGCCGCTTACGCCGGCCGACGGCGAGATCGAGGACGCCCGCTGGGTGCACCGCGACACGGTTCGAGCGGCCCTGAAGTCGGAGGGCGGACCGGTCGACGGCCTGCGGCTCCCGCCCGGGGTGTCTATCGCCTACCGCATGATCAAGGGCTGGGCCACCTGGAACGACTGACGCGGAAGGGCTGTTCGGGGCGTGTCCCCGGCCAGCCCTCCGACGGCGTCCGGGTTCGGCGGTGAAGATTCCCGCCCCGGTTTCGGGCTCCCGCAGCCCGGTGCCGGTACGTGCGAACTTCCGCCGAGTGCCTCCGCTCAGGAGCGCATTCCGGCGCGGATTTGCGTGCGAATCGTTCTGCGGGGATTTCCGACACGCGATGTCGGGTGCTGGGGTGTGGCCTCGAACGGGGGAGGCGGTCTGCGAAGATGCCGGGCATGACCGAGCAGCCGCGACTTCTGGAAGGGTTGGATCCGGAGCAGCGGCAGGCGGTCATCGCACCACGCGGCCCCGTGTGCGTGCTGGCGGGTGCGGGCACCGGCAAGACCCGCACGATCACCCATCGCATCGCCTTCCTCGTGCAGCGCGGGCTCGTCGCCCCGAACCAGGTGCTCGCGGTGACCTTCACGGCCCGGGCGGCGGGGGAGATGCGCACCCGGTTGCGTGCGCTCGGCGCGGCGGGGGTGCAGGCGCAGACCTTCCACGCGGCGGCCTTCCGGCAGTTGCGCTACTTCTGGCCGCGGGTGCACGAGACCCAGATGTGGCAACTGACGGACAACAAGTTCCGGCTGGTCATGCAGGCCGCGAACAAGCTCGGCCTGTCCACCGAGCGGGAGGACGTCCGCGATTTGGCCGGCGAGATCGAATGGGCCAAGTCGTCGCTGGTCGGCCCCGAGCAGTACCCGGCCGTCGCGGCCGCCGCCGGGCGGGACGTGCCGGTGCTGCCGGAGCAGCTCAGCAAGGCGTTCGCGGCCTACGAGCAGCTGAAGAACCGGGCGCAGGTGTTGGACTTCGATGACCTGCTGCTGCACGTCGCGGCGATCCTGGAGGACCAGCCGGAGATCGCGGAGGAGTTCCGCAGCCGGTACCGGTCGTTCGTCGTGGACGAGTACCAGGACGTCAACCCGCTGCAGCAGAGGGTGCTCGACTCCTGGGTGGGCAACCGCGACGACCTCACGGTGGTGGGCGACGCGAACCAGACGATCTACTCGTTCGCGGGTGCCTCGCCGAAGTGGTTGATCGGCTTCCCGCGCAAGTACCCGGAAGCGACTGTGGTGCGTCTGGAGCGGGACTACCGGTCCACGCCGCAGGTGGTGGGCCTGGCCAACCAGGTCATCGGAGCCGCGCGGGAGCGGCCGGCCGGCACGCGGCTGAAGCTGGTCGGGCAGCGCCCGGACGGGCCGCGCCCGGATTTCGCCGAGTACGACGACGAGACCGACGAGGCCGAGGCGATCGCCCGCAAGATCGCGCAGCTGGCCAAGCGGGGTGTTGCGCTGTCGGAGATCGCCGTGCTGTTCCGGGTCAACGCGCAGTCGGAGGTCTATGAGAAGGCGCTCTCCGACGCCGAGATCCCCTACCAGGTGCGTGGTGGTGCGCGGTTCTTCGCACGCGCGGAGGTGCGGCAGGCCGTGGTCACGCTGCGCGCCGCAGTCGCGCACGGCGCCGAGGAGGAGGACTTGCCTGCGACGGTCCGCTCGGTGCTGCGTGAGGTCGGGCTGACCCACGAGCCGCCTGCCGGTGGTGCCGCGCGCGAGCGGTGGGAGTCGTTGATCGCGCTGGTGGAGCTCGCGGAGGAGCTCGCCGCGACGGTGCCCGACGCGGGCCTGTCCCGCTACGTCGCGGAGCTGGACGCGCGAGCCGAGTCCCAGCACCCGCCAACCGTCGAAGGCGTCACACTCGCCTCGCTGCACGCCGCCAAGGGCCTCGAGTGGGACGCGGTTTTCCTGGTGGGGCTGGTCGAAGGCACGTTGCCCATCCAGCACGCCGACACCGACGCAGGCGTCGAGGAGGAACGCCGCCTGCTCTACGTCGGGGTCACCCGCGCCCGCGAGCACCTTTACCTGTCGTGGGCGCTGGCGCGCGCGGGTGGGCGTCGTTACCGGCGACGCAGCCGCTTCCTGTACAGCCTGGTGCCGGACGAGCACCCGGCGGCGCTGCCCAACAAGGTAAAGCAGCGCGAGCTGCTGTCGCGACCGGCGAAGTCCGCGAAGCCGCGTTGCCGCGTTTGCAACGCCACGCTGGCGGGCACGATGGACATCAAGCTCGGCCGCTGCGCCGACTGTCCGTCCGATGTGGACGAGGACCTGCTGTCGCAGCTGAAGGCGTGGCGCAGCGAACGCGCCCGGCAGTTGAAGGTCCCCGCCTACGTGGTGTTCACCGACGCGACGCTGACCGCGATCGCCGAGCAGCGGCCGTTGGATGAGACCGCACTGGTGGGCATCTCCGGGATTGGCGCGTCGAAGTTGCAGAAGTTCGGCTCCGACGTGCTCGCGCTGATCCAGGGTGAGCGCCGCGACACGCCCTGAAATGCCTGGTGACGCAGGTTTTTCAGACGATCGAGCGGATTCTTCGAAAAATACGTTGCGACCGGCACGGCTGTGCCAATAACCTGCAAGAGCGCGAGCCGTGGTTGGAAGAAACCGCGGCCTGAACCCCGAAGGGAGGTGGCCTGGTGTCCACGATTCTGATGTCGAGCACCCCGAGCCACCTCATGGCCGGGGCAATCGCGCTGTTCCGCGTTACTTTCGCGCCGTTCCCAGCTGTTGCCGAACACGATGCCGGCTATGGCCGAAAGCTCAACCCGCGTTGGTTCCGCGCGCTGCCGCTGACCGTGGTCGACCCACGGCGGTCCGTTCTTTGGCGATTCCTTGATCCACTGATCTAGGAATCTCCCAGGCTTCTCGAAGGCCGCGGACCCCGCATCGGGTCCGCGGCCTTCTTGTTGTTCCTGGTTTTCCGCCATCCACAACCACAAACTGCTGCCGACCGACTACAGGAGGAAGTTTTATGTTGACCGCGAGTGTGCCGATATCAAGCGCGGGCGAGGGCTTGCTGCCGGACGGGGACACCGTGGCCGGCCTCTTCGACGGCTCCGCGACGTTGCTGGACAGCCGCCTGCCCTGCCGTCAGGACCCGGACCTGTGGTTCGCCGAAAACCCGCGGGAGCTGGACCAGGCCAAGTCGCTGTGCGCCGACTGCCCGATCAAGACCGAATGCCTGGCCGGTGCGCTGTCGCGCGGTGAGCCCTGGGGGGTCTGGGGCGGCGAGATCTTCGAGCGAGGCGCGGTGGTCGCCCGCAAGCGCCCCCGTGGCCGTCCCCGCAAGCACCCGCTGCCGACCGAGGCACCGGCCGCCGCAGCGGCCGAGCGACGGCGTCAGGAGCGGGCGGCATGACCTACGACCGAATTCCCGAACCCATCACCGACACCCGGATGAAGGACGAGGTACGAATGTTGATGCCCGAGGACTTGTCCCGGATACGAATGAACGAACTGATGGACGAAGCGCACCGACATCGGTTGGCGCGGCAGATATCCGCCGGCCGCTGGTGGCGTTGGCTCGCCGATTACGCCGGTCGGCGCGCGGAACACGCGGCCCGATGTTCTTGAGCCCGCCGAGGCCGAGATCGGCTCGGCGGGCGAAGTCAGTCGCGCGCCGCTGAACCATCCCGCACCGAAAAGGATTTCCAGTCGTCGTCTCATTCGGACGGTTCCCGGCCGGGCACACCGGTCGGGAACCCCGCGGTCGTGGCGGCGGCTGGGAATCAGCTCCGCCGAACGAACCTCGATGCGCGCTCGACGGTTCGCGCACCTTGAAAACTCCAAGCACCTGCCGGGGCATTGGCCGTATCGTGATGCCCCGTGGCCGGACATTCGCACGACAACATCGACTGGGACGAGCACCTGCAGCGACTCCGCGACGGTGACGAGCTGAACGCGCCGGAGATCGCCGAACTCGTCGCCCAGCTGCTGCGCCCGACCGATCGCACCGTGATCGAGGTCGGTGCCGGGGCGGGCGGGACGGCGGCGGCGTTCGCGGCGGCGCTGGCGGACGCGGGTGGCGTGCTGACCGTCGTGGACGCGGCATCGCAGCTGCTCGCGGCGGCCGGTGACCGCGTCAAGCGGGTTTCCGACCGGGTGGAGGTCCACGCCGTTCAGGCGGACGCCGCGGAGGACTCGCTGGTCGAAGCCCTCGAACGGGCCGGGGCTCCGGTCAAGGCCGACCTGGTCTTCGCGGCGTTCGTCGTGCACCACCTGCCCGACCAGCTGGCCGGGCTGCGCCGCCTGACGAAGCTGGTGCGCCCGGGCGGGCGGCTGGCGGTCGTCGAGTTCGGGCTCGAAACGAGGGTGCTGCCGCCGGACGTCGGCCTCAGCGAGCCGGGTCTGGAGGCCCGGTTGATCGCCGCCCGCGAGGACTGGTTCCGGCAGATGCGGGCGGAGATGACCGGCTCGGTCCGGCTGCCGATGGGGTGGGGGAAGGCCCTGTCCAAGGCCGGCCTGGCCGAGGTGCGGTCGTGGAGCTACCTCGTGGACCGTCCGGCTCCGGTCTCCGGAACCGGACGCCAGGCGGTGCTGCGCCGGTTGCAGTTCCTCCGCCGGGACGCCGAGAACCGCGTCGGACCAGCGGATCTGGCCGCGCTCGACCAGCTGCTCGACGAGTCGGGCGAGCACTACGCCGGGAACCGCGACGACGTGTACTACCTCGCGGCCAACACGGTCCACCTCGGCACCCGACCTGAGGACTGACGCCGACCAGGGAACGCAATTTCCCTTCGGAAGATCCAGCGCCGGGGTCAGTCGCTGAAGCCCGGCTGCCAACTGGCGATGATGTCGCGGGCCCCGACCTCCGCGTCGAGCTGGCACAGGATTCCGGTCGCACCGAGCGTGACCCGGTGGATCAGCAGGTAGTCCGGCGGCAGGTTCAGCGAGCGCCCGGTCCGGAAGTCCGGGCTGCGCAGGTCGCCGACCCGCTCCGCCTGGCGCTGCAACCAGCGCCGGGTGAAGTGGAACGTCGGCGTCCGGGCCGGGTCCACAAACGGTGCCAGGTAGGCCAGCACGTCCTCGGCCTGGATCTCCCGGTCGCCCTGCACGAACCGCTCCGCGCGCAGCAGATCCAGCAGCTCCGCGGGCCTGTCCTCCAGCGCGAGCCGGATCATACGGCCGAACGTCGGGGGCAGGCCGTCGGGCAGCCGGGAGACCGCGCCGAAGTCGATCACGCCGAGCTTGCCGTCCGGCAGCAGCATGAAGTTGCCGGGATGCGGGTCGGCGTGTAGCAGGCCCACCCGGGCTGGTGCGGAGTAGTGGAACTCGGCGAGCAGCCGGCCCGCCGCATCGCGTTCCGCGCGATCGCCGTCGGCGATGATCCGCGCGTACGGCTTGCCCGTCACCCACTCCGTGACGACCACCTTCGGGGCGCTGGCGACCACGGCCGGCACCCGGACGTCGTCATCGCCGTGGAACACCTTGGCGAACGCCCGCTGGTTGTCGGCCTCGGTGCGGTAGTCGAGTTCCTCGACCATGCGGTCCTGCAGCTCCGCCAGCAGCGGCTTGACCTCGGCGCCGGGCGCTAACGACTGGAAGAGCCGGGAGAAGCGCATCAGCTGGCGCAGATCGGAGCGCAACGCCTCGTCCGCGCCGGGGTACTGCACCTTGACGGCGACCTCGCGTCCGTCGTGCCAGGTCGCGCGGTGCACCTGCCCGATGCTCGCGGCCGCGGCCGGGGTGTCGTCGAACTCGGCGAAGCGCTTCCGCCACGCGCGCCCGAGCTGCTCGTCAAGCACCCGGTGCACGCTGCTGGCGGGCATCGGCGGGGCCGCCGACTGCAGCTTGGTCAGCGCCTCGCGGTACGGGCCGGCCATCTCGTCCGGCACGGCCGCCTCGAACACGCTCAGGGCCTGGCCGAACTTCATCGCGCCACCCTTGAGCTGGCCCAGGACCGCGAATAACTGCTCAGCGGTCTTCGCCGACACCTCGGCGCTGATCTCCGCGGGGTTCTGCCCGGTGAGCCGTTTCCCCCAACCAGCGGCCAGGCGGCCTGCGACACCGAGCGGCAGACTGGCGAGTTTCGCGGTGCGGTGTGTTGCCCGGCGGGGGATGTCGGCCACGAATTCTCCTTTGGTGCGCGCAGGAAAACCCTCTCGACGTCCGAAGACTCATTCGAACTCGAGAAGCCCAGTCACATGCTAGATGATTGATTCCGTGAAGATCATGTGAAGTGGGGCCGGGATGTGGACATGGGAGGAGGGCGTCCAAGATCAATGTGTGAGCAATGACCTAGACACCCTCCTGACCGCACTGTACGTGCTGGTCGACGACCATGTGGCGCCAGCCCGTACCGGCCGTGGTCGCCGACCCGAACTGACCGACAGCGAACTCGTGTGCCTGGCGGTGGCCCAGGTACTGCTGGGTTACCACAGCGAACGCCGCTGGATTCGGCATATCCACAGCACTCCGCAGTGGCGGGCGATGTTCCGCTTCCTGCCGAAACAGTCCGGCTATCACAAACGGCTCAAATCTGCGGAACCGTTGCTGTGCAAAACCATTCTCATACTGGCCTCGTGCTGCCCGTCCTGGTTCGACGATCTGTGGATCACCGATGCCACCCCCGTGCCCTGCGGCATGTCCCGGGAAACCGTCAAACGGTCCGATCTGGCCGGGCACGCCGGCTACGGCTACTGCGCCTCCCACTCCCGGTTCTACTGGGGCCTCAAGCTCTACCTCGTCTGCACCGGCGACGGCATGCCGATCATGTGGTGCCTGGCCCACCCCAAAATCGGCGAACGCCAGGTCCTCGCCGCGCTGCTCGACCACAACCACCCACTCATCCGAGACGGCCAAGTCCTCTTGGCAGACAAGGGATTCTCCGGCAAATCCTTCAAGGAACTCACCGAGGAAAAGGCTGTGCGTCTGCTGCGCCCGGACCGCAAGGACGAGACCTATCGCAACGGCAACCTCGGTGGCGTACGCCAGTGGATCGAGTCAGTCAACCAGACCCTCAAAGGCCAACTCGGCCTCGAACATCACGGAGGCCGCACCCCAGCCGGCGTATTCACCCGCGTCGCCCAACGCCTGCTCGCCATGGCAGCCGGCATCTGGCACAACTGGACCACCGGCGTGACCAGCAAACGATCACTCATTGCCTACGACCACTAACACCAACTTCACGGAATCAATCATCTAGAGGTTCCCTGCGGCGCCTTGGGCCGTGATCGACGCGTTGGATGCCATGTTTGCGCCACCGGGCGCAGTCGTGTGCCGAACAAGGGGGAGCGAGTCGGCACTTCGAGCCTTGGAACCGTCGATTCGCGCTGAATACGCGTATACTCCCCCGACGCCCCGGCGCATAGCCGGTGCGCGTCGAACGCTGGGGCGAAGCGCGTCGGGTGGTACGGGCGGGTGGGCGGCCCTGCGGCGGCCCACCCGTGCCCGGTTACGCCTTACCGAGGATGCGGGTCATCTTGGTGCCGCAGACCGGGCAGGTGCCCTTGGCCATCCGGCGACCGTTGGTCTCCGAGACCTCACCGGAAAAGTCGCGCTTCTCCCGGCACTTCACGCAGTAGCCGTTGTACGTCTCGGCCACGGCTCCCCTCCTTCATCTCGTGATCCAGCGTCGTCGCTGGGTCGTCTGCGGCCCTCGTCCGGGCGGCTGGAGGAACGCTACATGTGGATCATTCGACATGCATGCAATAAGAGCATCGCATGTTCGACTTAACGGAGTAATCCCTCGGGGGATTGCGATGCGTAGGAGCTGAGGATCGGCTCACAGGGGGAACCGTTTGTCGGGACCACTCGCTAAGGTCCACTCCCGTGGCTGAACCCCAGGTCGAGGTGCGCCGCAGCAAGCGCCGCCGACAGACGGTGAGCGCATATCGCGACGGCGACAAGATCGTGGTGCTGCTTCCGGCGCGGATGAGCCGCGAGGAGGAAAAGCGCTGGGTGGCGGACATGCTCAGCCGCCTGCAGCGCAGTGAGACGCGTCGGCGCTCGCCCGCGCGGGAATCCGACGAGGCGCTGGTCGAGCGGTGCGGCGAGCTGTCCGCGAAGTACCTCGACGGCCGGGCGCAACCGCGCGGTGTCCGGTGGGTGCCACCGATGCGCACGAGGTGGGCTTCCTGCACGCCCAGCGAGGCCACCATTCGGGTGAGTCAGCGCCTCCGAGATGTACCCGGATGGGTGCTCGATTACGTGCTCGTGCATGAGCTGGCGCACCTGCTGGTGCCCGGCCACGGCGCCGACTTCTGGAAGTGGGTGCGCCGGTACCCGAGGACCGAACGGGCCATCGGGTACCTCGAAGGCCTCTCGGCGGCCGCCCAGCTCGGCATCGGCCTGGACGACGACGCGGAAGAAGCCGAAGCGCCGGCGGGCTGCTGAGAGCCCGCGCGGCTTCGGCACGTCACGCGGCTTTACCGCGGGTGATCAGCCAGTTTTCTCTTTCGCCACACACACAACTCGCACTGCCGCGGGGTAAGCTCAGCGGTCGTTATCGCGAGAACGGCTCAGCGCCGCGTGGGACATGCACTCGGGGCTCCCCGGAGACCGAGAAGGCTTCTGAGGCAGCACTGGTCAATCTGTGCAGGCAAAAGGACACCTCCGGACTTCCGGAGGTGTCCATCCGCTCGCAGGGCGCCGAGGCTCAGCTCCCGTCGCGCTTCGACGAGTCGTCGCCCTCGTCGTCGGACTTCGCCGCCTCGTCCGCCTCGGCGCGGCGGATCGCGGCGATCGGGTCGTCCAGGTCTGCCGAACCCGCGCCCCAGCGGTCGGCGAAGTCCAGCGGCTCGTCCAGGTCCGAGCTGTCCGGCAGCAGGTCGGGGTGGTCCCAGACCCGGTCCCGGCTGTCGACGCCGTGCCGCTCCGTCATCAGCCGCCACACGTTCGCGGCGTCCCGCATCCGGCGGGGTCGCAGTTCCAGGCCGATGAGCGTGGCGAAGGTCTGCTCCGCCGGTCCGCCGCTGGCCCGCCGCCGCCGGACCGTCTCGCCCAGCGCGCCCGCACCCGGCAGCCGCTCCCCGACGGCGTCCGCGACGACCACGTCGACCCAGCCCTCGACCAGCGCCAGCAACGTCTCCAGCCGGTTCAACGCGGCCTGCTGCTCGGGGGTGGTCTTCGGCTCGAGGACACCGGAGCCCATCAGCTCCTCCATCGAGCTCGGATTGGCCGGATCGATCTTCCCGGCCAGGTCCTCCAGCGCCGAGGTGTCGATGTGGATGCCGCGGGCGTACTCCTCCAAGGTCGCCAGCAGCCGCTGGCCGAGCCACGGGACGTGGCTGAACAGGCGGTGGTGCGCGGCCTCGCGGGCGGCAAGGAACACGGTCGCCTCGCTGATCGGCCGGTCCAGGCCCTCGATGAAGCGCTCGATGTTGGCGGGCAGCAGGGCGGCGGTACCGGCCGGGCCCAGCGGCAGGCCGACATCGGTGGACGTCAGCACCTCGCCGCCGAGTTGGGCCAAGCCGTTGCCCAGCTGCGAACCGAAGGTCATTCCGCCCATCTGCCCGAACATCGACAGCAGCGGGCCAGCGGCCTGCTTCGCCTCCTCGGGCAGCGCCTCCAGCCAGGCGCTGGACATCCGCTGCGCGACCGGGTCGCACAGCCGCTGCCAAGTGGGCAGGGTCTTCTCCACCCAGTCCACCGACGACCAGGTCTGCACCGAGCGGACTCCGGCGGGCAGCGAGGTGGTGGCGTCCAGCCACAGCTCGGCTAGCCGGACCGCGTCCTCGATCGCCTTCACCTGGTCCTGGCTGGGGCGCTCGGTGCGCTGGTTGTTGTGCAGTTGCTGCACCGCGAGCTGCTTGGCGAGCTCGTAGTTCACCGGGCCGGAACCACCGCTGCCGGAGTGGCTGAGCGCCTGGCCGAGTTGGGTCAACATCTGGCCGAGCTGGCCGATGTCAAAGTTCGGCATGCCGCCCGGACCGGGCATGCCGCCGAAACCGAAACCGGGGATGTCCCCGGGGTTTCCGGCGCCGCCCTCAGAGCGGCCTTGCGACGAGTCGCCCTTGTCAGGGTCGTCGGGGTCCTGCGAGCCGAACCCGAACGGCAAGTTGGTCATAGTTCCACCGTACGCGGCTTGCGCTGCCCCACAGAAGGCGTCCGAAGCTCGCTCGACGCGAACACCTAAAAGGTTCACGGGTGACCTGCTGGCGCGATGCGGCGTGCGGGGTGGAAGAACGACCTGTCGGCTCTGACCCCCGGAGGCCGTGGCCGGTCTTCGCTTGCCAGGGCCTGCGGGCCGTGAGGTCTGAACACGCCGTGGAGGCGAACACGTACGCTGTCACCTCGTGAACCGCCGCACGTGGACGCTGCTGACAAGCGTCGTACTGGTAGTCGTCTTCGGCTTGCTCGGCGCGTTCGTGCGGGTGCCCTACGTGGCGCTCGGGCCGGGGCCGACCTACGACACCCTCGGGCTCGACGGGAACGTTCCGGTCATCAGCATCGACGGTCAGCAGACCTTCCCGACCGGCGGCCACCTGAACATGACGACGGTGTCGGTGACCGATCAGCTGTCCTTGTTCGGCGCGCTGGGGCTGTGGGTGAGCGGCCGGTACGCGCTGGCGCCGCGCGAGCTGTACTTCCCGCCGGACAAGAGCGAGCAGCAGATCGAGCAGGAGAACACCAAGGCGTTCAACGACTCGCAGACCACGGCCGAGACCGCAGCCCTGCGCTACCTCGGTTACCCGACGAAGGTGCTGGTCGGCGAGATCGTCAAGGGCAGCCCGGCGGACGGCGTGCTGGAACCCGGCGATCACCTGCTGACGGCCAACGGCAAGCCGGTGACCGCCCCGGCGGCGCTGCGGGCGGCGCTCGTCGGCACCAAGCCCGGTGACCGGGCGGAGATCCGGTTCCGGCACGCGGACCAGCCCGAACAGGTCGCGGACGTGCAGCTGGGCGCGAACTCGGGCGACGACCCGCAGGGCTTCCTGGGGGTCGCCGCGATCGAGCGGCCGGACGTCAACTTCGACATCAAGATCAGCCTGGCGGACGTGGGCGGCCCGTCGGCGGGGCTGATGTTCAGCCTGGCGATCATCGACAAGCTGACCCCGGGCGAGCTCAACGGCGGCAAGTTCGTCGCTGGCACCGGGGAGATCAGCCCGACCGGTCAGGTCGGGGCGATCGGCGGCATCCCGTTCAAGATGGTCAAGGCCCGCGAAGCGGGCGCGACGACCTTCCTAGTGCCGGCGGACAACTGCGCCGAGGCCAAGTCGCAGGCCCCGGAGGGGATGCAGCTCGCCAAGGTCGCCACCCTCGACGACGCGACCAAGGCCCTCGATGCGGTGCGCAACGGGCAGGTCCCAGCCAGCTGCTGACCGGTTTCAACGGGGATCAAGCGCGCTGGCCCCCGTTGAAACCGGAAGAGTCACTCCGCGAATGTGGCGTGGAGGGCTGTGAGCAGGTTCGGGGCGAGCGACGGGTCCTGGATGACCTCACCGCCGGATTCCGCGCCGGGCGCGCGCAGGCGCATCACGCACGCTTCACCGCCATCCCGCAGCACCGCCGCGACCAGTCGCGCTTCGTGGCGCTCCGGGTGCTCCGCGGCGAGCTGCCGAGCCTCCTCGGCGTCGCCGGGCAGTTCCGCTTCCGCTTCCGGCGGAAGCACCACGATCTCCTGCACGAGCGCGCAGCCGGACACCTGCTCCGGCCACTCGATGCGGCCCAGGGCCTCGGCGAGGTCGTCGGCGGGCAGCGCCTCCTGCGCGATCGGGGTCAGCGGAGCGTTCGGGTCGAGCTGGTCGGCCAGCCCGGGTTCGGCGGCCAGCAGGCGGCCGGTGGACACGAGGGCGAACACCTGGGCGGGCTGGTCCCAGCCCGCGGCGTCGACGAACTCCTCGATCTCGCGGGCGGCCGACGTCAGCGCCGCGGCCAGGTCTTCGGGGGTCTCCGGTGGCATGCCGACATGGTCGCACCGCCGGGATCGGCGCCTGCCGTCGGTCGAACCGATGACCTGCGAAAGATGTCCGCTTAATCCAGTTCGCGAAGCCGCTTCCAGGAACTTTTCGACGGGGTCGTAGAGTTGAACATCACGAGGGCGACCGTCCGCCGGTATCGCCCAAGGAGCCTGCTGATCGTCACCAGGAGCGTGCGTTGCCTGCTGATTAGGAATGCCGAAACTGTCCCGGCGTAGCCGGATCCTGCTGATACTGGGCGGCATCGTGCTGGTCGCCCTGATCGCCGGATCGCGATTCGTGGACTGGCTGTGGTTCGGTGAGGTCGGCTACCGGCAGGTCTTCACCACCCAACTGGCGTCCCGCGCCGGGCTGGGGGTGGCCGCGGCCGTCTTCCTCGGCGGCGTGCTGGCCCTGAACCTCTGGCTGGCCTTCCGCAACCGGCCGGTGTTCGTGCCGGTCAGCGGCCCGGACGACCCGCTGGCCCGGTACCGCACCGTCGCCACCGAGCGCTCCCGCCTCTTCGGGCTCGGGGTGCCGATCGTGGTGGGCGTTATCGGCGGTCTCGCCGCGCAGGCCGACTGGCAGACCTTGCAGCTGTTCCTCAACAGCGTGCCGTTCGGGCAGGTCGATCCCGAGTTCGGCAAAGACGTCAGCTTCTACACCTTCGAGCTGCCGTTCTGGCGGTTCCTGCTGTCGTGGGGGTTCATCGCGGTCACCGTGTCCTTCATCGGCGCGCTGATCACGCACTACATCTTCGGCGGCATCCGGCTGGCCGGCCGCTCCGGGCAGCTGTCCATGCCCGCGCGCGTCCAGCTGGCCGTGCTGGCGGGCCTGTTCGTGCTGCTCAAGGCGGTCGACTACTTCCTGGACCGCTACGACCTGCTGCTGTCCTCGCGCAACCCGCTGTTCACCGGTGCCAGCTACACCGACCTGAACGCGGTGATGCCCGCGAAGCTGATCCTGATGTGTATCGCGGTGTTCTGCGCCATCGCGTTCTTCGCCGTGATCTTCCTGAAGAACCTGCAGATCCCGGCGCTGGCCACGGTGCTGCTGGTGCTCTCCAGCGTGGTGGTCGGCGCGGTCTGGCCGGCGCTGATGGAGCAGTTCTCGGTGCGCCCCAACGCGAACCAGCGAGAGGCGCAGTCGATCGAGCGCAACCTGGCGGCGACGAAGGCGGCGTTCAACATCGGCGAGGCCAACGTCCAGTTCGTCGACTACCCGGGCCGGACCCAGCTGCAGCCCAGCGATGTGGCCGCGGACAAGGGCACGATCCCGAACATCCGGTTGCTCGACCCGAACGTGCTGGCCCCGACGTTCACCCAGCTGACCCAGCAGTACAACTTCTACGGGTTCACCGACAAGCTGGACGTCGACCGGTACCGGGACGCCAACAGCAACCTGCGGGACTACCTCGTCGCGCTGCGCGAGATCAACACCGACGGCCTGGCCGTGAATCAGCAGAACTGGATCAACCGGCACACCGTCTACACGCACGGCAACGGCTTCGTCGCCGCGCCGGCCGACCGGGTCGACTCGACGTTCAAGGAGGGCGCCACCCAGGGTGGCTACCCGGTCTTCCAGATCAGCGACGTGGCCAACAACGGCCAGGGCGCGATCCCGGTCAAGCAGCCGCGGGTGTACTACGGCGAGCTGGTGGGGCGCAACGACTACGCGATCGTCGGCGGCAACGCCGGTGAGGCGCCGCGCGAGTACGACACCGACCAGCAGCAGTACACCTACACGGGCGCGGGTGGCGTACCGGTCGGCAACCTGTTCCAGCGCATGGTGTTCGCCGCCAACTACGGCGAGCGGAACTTCCTGTTCAGCGGGGCGATCGGGGACAACTCCAAGATCATCTACGAGCGGAACCCACGGGACCGGGTGCAGAAGGTCGCGCCGTGGCTCAAGCTCGACGGTGACCCGTACCCGGCCGTGGTCGACGGCAAGATCAAGTGGCACGACGCTGAACAACTACCCGTACTCGGAGCTGACCGAGCTCGGTGAGGCCACCAACGACACCCTCACCGGTGTCGAGCGGCAGCCCAACCAGCAGATCAACTACATCCGCAACTCGGTGAAGGCGACCGTCGACGCCTACGACGGCACCGTCGACCTCTACTCGGTCGACGACAAGGACCCGGTCCTCAAGGCATGGGAAGGCGTCTTCCCAGGGGTGGTCAAGCCGCAGAGCGCGATCAGCCCCGAGCTGCGCGACCACTTCCGGTACCCGGAGGACATCTTCAAGGTGCAGCGCGCGCTGCTCACCCAGTACCACGTCGACAACCCGGGCGACTTCTTCTCCAACCAGACCTTCTGGCAGGTGCCGTCCGACCCGACCGGCCGCGGTAGCACCGCCGCGACCGCGGGGCAGCAGCCCCCGTACTACGTGCTCGCGCAGGTTTCGGGCCAGGACCGGCCCGAGTTCCAGCTGACCAGCGCGCTCACCGCGCTGCGCCGCGAAAACCTGGCGGCCTGGGTCTCGGCGTCCTCCGAGCCCAACAACTACGGCAAGCTCACGGTGCTGCGACTGCCGACCAACAACTCGACACCGGGCCCGAACCAGGTCCAGAACCAGATGGAGTCGACGCCTGCGGTCACCGAGAACCGGACGCTGTTCAACAACCCGAACGTGACCGCGATCTTCGGCAACCTGCTGACCCTCCCGGTCGCGGGCGGTCTGCTCTACGTCGAACCGATCTACATCCAGCGCAACGAGCAGAACTCCTACCCGCAGCTGGCGCGGGTGCTGGTGTCCTTCGGCGGCAAGGTCGGCTTCTCCGAGACCCTGGCCGGAGCGCTGGAGCAGGTGTTCGGCTCCGGGGCGGGACAGGCCACCAACCCGGGCCAGAACGGCCAGCAGCCGCCACCGACGCAGAACCAGCAGCCGCTGGCGCCCGGCAGCACCCCCCAGCTGTCCCAGGCGGTGACGGACATCCGGGCGGCCCTGGAGCATGTCCGGGCGGCCCAGCAGTCCGGCAACTTCGCCGACCTCGGCGCGGCCTACCAGCAGCTCGACGACGCGGTGAAGCGCTTCGAGCAGGCGCAGGGCACCGGCGGCTGACTGACGCCGACGACCGGGGCGGGGACCGTGCAGGCGGTCCCCGCCCCGTTGTTTTTCCGGGGGCCGATCGAGCGCAAATGTCGTGCGTCACTTCTGTGCCCGGCGATTTGCATTAGGCTTCATCGCGCCGTAAGGTTGGGTACACAACGACGCGGGGTGGAGCAGCTCGGTAGCTCGCTGGGCTCATAACCCAGAGGTCGCAGGTTCGAATCCTGTCCCCGCTACTCTTTTGATGGTCAAGGCCCTCGACATAGTCGGGGGCCTTTTCCCGTTGTCCTTATTTCTTTACGGGGACCGAGCCCCGTAGGCCCCCACGGTGCGGTGGTCGCTCTTCGTCGGCTCCTTGTGTTTGGGAGCGTTCCCGGTCTGGCTCTGGGCCAGCCTTTTCGTTCGGTGTGCGTGGGCTTGCGGTGGCGGCTTGAGGTGGACCTTGTTGGGGCGTTTCTCGGCTCTTGGGCGTGTTGGGCGCCCGTTGTCGGTTTGGTTTGAGTCTTTGCTGGTGGGGTGGGGTTTTCGAGGTTTGGAGGACCCCCTTGTTCCGGGGGTTTTGGGGGTGTGTAAAGTACTCCGTACAACAGAAAAACGCAGACGGCGCGGGGTGGAGCAGCTCGGTAGCTCGCTGGGCTCATAACCCAGAGGTCGCAGGTTCGAATCCTGTCCCCGCTACTAACGGAAAGCCCCCGGCTTAGGTCGGGGGCTTTCCGTTTTTCTGGTCTTCCGGTTATTTGAGGCCTTCGGCCCATTGGCGGGCGCAGGTCGGGGAGCAGACCCTTCCTTCTCCCCGCACCACTCCTGCCGGGCGCATCGTTCGTCCGCACACCATGCAGGCGTCTGTTTCGCCTTCTCTCTGCACGGGTACCAGTGACCTGGCTCGTTTGGCTTGTTCGGTGACCTTGTTGGTCATCTTCGTCTTGCCCTCGTTGACCTTGGTGCGCAACCAACTGCGACGCACGCCCAGCACCTCCTGAATCGGCCGCTCATCGGGCCGCCAACTTGTCGGCCAAATGCAGATTGCTAGTGACTTGCCGTAGTTGTGCGGCTCCACAACGTGATAGCACCGCATTGCGCCGCGAAGACCCCCCATCCAGGCGAACCGTGGGAATCCTCGTCGCAATACGTGCAGTCATGCGACCGTGGATGTGTGCGCCCCGTGTTCGGTGCCGCCGCGCCGCCAGTCGTCTGGAGCGCGCGCCAATGGCGCAATCGTTCGTCCACTTGGACCAGTCCACTGCAACCACTGTGGACAGAACTGGGGACCACTGTGGACAGCGGCGCGGAGGCATGGCACCGTGGCAGTTGTGACCGAGCTGAATGCGACATCCGCTGCCCTGTTGGGACTACTGCACGAAGGTCCGAAGACCGGTGGCCAGCTGGTTGCTGCCGCCACCGAGCGCTTCGGAGGGTTCTTCAGCGTGACCCGCAGCCAGGTATACCGCGAGCTGCCCGCGCTGACCGACGCCGGCCTGCTGCGCCTCGGCAAGCAGGGTCCGCGCTCCAGCCAGCAGTACGCGATCACGGCCGCTGGCAAGCGCGCCTTCAAGTCGTGGCTGAACACCGAACCGGGGCCGGACAACGTCCGCAGCCCGCTGATCCTCCGGCTCGTCTACTCGGGTTCCCTGACGCCGAAGCAGCGCTCCGGGCTGGTCGAGTCGGCCCGCGCCCAGTACGCGGTGAAGGTGGACGAGGCGAGGAACGCGGCGAAGGCCGCGACCGACCCGTATGAGAAGGCGGCCGCAGACTTCACTGTGTCCTACAACCGGGCGATCATCAAGCTGCTGGACTCGATTCCGGACTGAGTTCCCGGGCCGGACCGTCGTGAGTGGCGGTCGTCACCTCGATGGCCAGAACCACTCACGGCCGGAAACGGGCCGTCCTCGTGGGCGGCCCGTGCTCGGTGAAGTACGCTGAGCACTGTGAATCCCGACGTCGCTGCCTCACTCAAAGAACTTTCCAACACCCTCGAAGGCATCGAGAGTGTGATGGATCTGGCCGCGCTGCGCGCGAATATCGGTGAGCTCGAGGCCGAGGCCGCCAAGCCGGACCTGTGGGACGACGTCGAGCACGCACAGCGGGTCAGCAGCCAGCTCGTGCACCGCCAGGCCGAACTGCGCAAGATCACCGAGCTGCGGCAGCGCCTCGAAGACCTCGAAGTGCTCTACGAGCTCAGCGAAGATGAAGGCGATTCGGCCGGGCTGTCCGAGGCCGACGAGGAGCGGGACCGCCTCAAGAAGGACCTCGAAGCCCTCGAGGTGCGCACGCTGCTCTCTGGCGAGTACGACCAGCGCGAGGCGATGGTGACCATCCGCGCCGAGGCCGGCGGCGTCGACGCGGCCGACTTCGCCGAGATGCTGATGCGGATGTACCTGCGCTGGGCCGAACGGCACTCCTACCCGGCGGAGGTCTACGACACCTCCTACGCCGAAGAGGCCGGCCTGAAGTCGGCCACGTTCCGGGTCAACGCCCCCTACGCCTACGGCACCCTCTCGGTCGAGCAGGGCACCCACCGGCTGGTGCGGATCTCGCCGTTCGACAACCAGGGCCGGCGGCAGACCTCCTTCGCCGGAGTCGAGGTGCTGCCGGTCGTGGAGGAGACCGACCACGTCGACATCCCGGAGAAGGACATCCGGGTCGACGTCTTCCGCTCCTCCGGCCCCGGCGGGCAGAGCGTGAACACCACCGACTCCGCCGTGCGCATCACGCACATCCCGACCGGCATCGTGGTGTCCTGCCAGAACGAGAAGTCGCAGCTGCAGAACAAGGCCGCCGCGATGCGCGTCCTGCAGTCCAAGCTGCTGGCCCGCAAGAAGGAGGAGGAGCGCGCCGAGCTGGACGCCCTCAAGGACAGCGGATCGAGCTGGGGCAACCAGATGCGCTCCTACGTGCTGCACCCGTACCAGATGGTCAAGGACCTGCGCACCGAGCACGAGGTCGGCAACCCCGACGCGGTGCTCGACGGCGACATCGACGGATTCCTGGAGGCCGGCATCCGCTGGCGCCGCCAGCGGCAGAGCGTGGCCTGACCAGTACCGCGCGCAGGGTCCTGGCCGGCGATGAACCCGCAGGTGATCGCGGGTGCAGCCGCCGGTCCGGGTGAGTGATGTCCCCCTAACGGTCGCAGGTAAACTCACGCCCCGTGATCCGCCTTGAGCACGTGTCCAAGACGTACAAGACGTCGACCAGGCCCGCTCTCGACGATGTCTCGGTGGGCATCGAAAAGGGCGAGTTCGTGTTCCTCATCGGGCCCTCCGGGTCCGGCAAGTCGACGTTCATGCGGCTGCTGCTGCGCGAGGACGTGCCCACTCGCGGGCGGGTCTTCGTCGCCGACTGGAACGTCGCGAAACTGCCGCGTCGCCGCGTCCCCCGACTGCGCCAGCGCATCGGCTGCGTGTTCCAGGACTTCCGGCTGCTGAACAACAAGACCGTCGCGGAGAACGTCGCGTTCGCGCTGGAAGTGATCGGCAAGCCCCGCAACGACATCCGCCGCGTGGTGCCCCAGGTGCTGCAGCTGGTCGGTCTGGAAGGCAAGGCCGACCGGATGCCCCACGAGCTCTCCGGTGGTGAGCAGCAGCGCGTCGCGATCGCGCGGGCCTTCGTCAACCGGCCGCTGGTGCTGCTCTGCGACGAGCCGACCGGAAACCTCGACCCCGACACCAGCCAGGACATCATGTTGCTGCTGGAGCGGATCAACCGCACCGGCACCACAGTGGTCATGGCCACGCACGACCACTCCATCGTCGACTCGATGCGGCGCCGCGTCGTCGAGCTCAGCCTCGGACGGGTCATCCGCGACGATGCCCGCGGCGTCTACGGCGTCGGCCGCTAGCCCCGACAGCGTCCGACCCCGCACCTGAGGACAACACCCCCGACCGGCAGGAAAGCTGACACAAGATGCGCGCGAGCTTCGTATTCAGCGAGGTCGTCAACGGCCTTCGGCGCAACGTGACGATGACCATCGCGATGATCCTGACGACCGCCATCTCGGTCGGTCTGCTCGGCGGCGGTCTCCTCGTGGTCCGGATGATCGACAAGATGCAGGAGACCTACCAGGACCGCGTCGAGGTCGTGGTGTTCATGACCGACGACGTCAGCGCCAACGACAACGACTGCACCCAGCAGCCCTGCGCGAACATCATGGCCGACCTCAAGCGCGTGCCCGGCGTGGAGTCGGTGGCCTTCGAGAACCGGCAGAAGGCGTTCGAGAACTTCAACAAGGTCTTCGAGTCGCAGCCGGAGCTGCGTGACGTCGCCCGCGCCGAGGCGATGCCGGCCTCGCTGCGCGTCAAGCTGTCCGACCAGGAGCGCTTCCCGGCGTTGCAGCAGCAGTTCAGCGGGCGTCCCGGTGTGGACAGCGTCGTCAACCAGGCCGATTATCTCAACCGGCTGTTCGACGGGCTCAATGTCGTCCGCAATGGTGCGTTCTTCATCGCGCTCATCCAGGCGCTCGCCGCGCTGCTGCTGATTTCCAACACGATCCAGCTCTCGGCGTTCACTCGGCGCACTGAGACCGGCATCATGCGCTTGGTGGGTGCCACCCGCTGGTACACACAGTTGCCGTTCTTGCTGGAGGCGGTTGTCTCCGGTCTGATCGGAGCGTTCCTGGGGATCGTCGGCCTCCTCATCATCAAGGTGGCATTCCTCGACCGGGCCCTGTCGCCGGTGTTCGGCACCGGCATCATCCCCCGCGTGGAATGGGGCGACATCGCCTTGGTCTCACCGGTCCTGCTGCTCGTCGCGGCGGCCGTCTCGGCGGTCACCGGCTACGTCACGCTCCGCCTCTACGTCCGCCTGTAGCGGGATTACCGGTGCCGCGGTTCGCGTTGCGAACCGCGGCACCGAAAGTCACGTGACACGAAAGCTAGAGTTGTTCGTATGGTGAAGGAACGCGGCCGCAAGGTCATCGCGCAGAACCGCAAGGCGCGGCACGACTGGGCGGTGCTGGACACCTACGAGACCGGCATTGTGCTGACCGGCACCGAGGTCAAGAGCCTGCGGCAGGGCAAGGCGCAGCTGGTCGACGGATTCGCCACCGTCGACGACGGCGAGGTCTGGCTGCGCAACGTGCACATCCCCGAGTACACCGAGGGGACGTGGACCAACCACGAGCCGCGCCGGTCTCGCAAACTGCTGCTGCACAAGCACGAGATCCTCCGGCTGATCGGCAAGATCAAGGAGAGCGGGCTGAGCCTGATCCCGATGTCGCTGTACTTCAGCGACGGCAAGGCGAAGGTCGAACTCGCCCTCGCGCGAGGCAAGAAGGCCCACGACAAGCGGCAGGACCTGGCCAAGCGCGACGCGGACAGGGAGATGCAGAAGGCCATCGGGCGCGCGCGCAAGGGCATGCGGTAGTGCCGCTGCGCAACGATGCGGAGGTCCCGGCCTGGACGGCCGGGTTGGGGCTGCCCGGGTTGGTCGACATCCACACGCACTTCCTGCCGGAGCGGGTGCTGCACAAGGTCTGGGCCTACTTCGACGAGGGGGCCACGCATTACGGCTTCGAGTGGCCGATCCACTACCGGCACAGCGAGGAAGTCCGTATCCAGACGCTCCGCGATCTCGGGGTGACGACCTTCGCGCCGCTGGTCTACGCGCACCGGCCGGGCATGGCGGCCTGGCTGACCGACTGGGCGCGCGACTTCGCCGACCGCACACCCGACGCGGTGCCGACGGCGACGATCTTCCCGGAGCCCTCGGTCGCGGACTACCTGGCCAAAGCGATCGATGCCGGTGCGCGGTGCGTGAAGGTGCACGTCCAGGTCGGCGCTTTTGACCCGCGCGACGCATTGCTTGAGCCCGCGTGGGGATTGCTCGCTGAGACGGGTGTGCCGGTCGTGGTGCATTGCGGCGACGGTCCGCGGAAGGGCGAGCACACTGGGCTCGACGTGTTCGAGGGCGTGCTGCGGCGCCACCCGCGACTGGTCGCGGTGCTGGCGCACGCGGGAATGCCCGACTACGCGGCGGCGCTGGACCTCGTGGACCGCTATTCGGGCGTGCACCTCGACACCACGATGGTCGGCGTCGCCTTCACCGAACGAATCGCTCCGCTGCCCGCGGACTGGCCGGCCAGGCTGGCCGCGCACGCTGACCGAATCGTGCTGGGCACCGACTTCCCGAACATCCCCTACCCGTACGCCGAGCAGCTCGCGGCCATCGCGAGCTGGGCCGAAGCCGACGACCGGCTCGGCGCGGACTTCCTGCGCGCCGTGCTGCACGGCACACCGTCCTGGCTGCTCGGGCTAGGGACTTGATCGTTTCAGGGATATCGGAATGATCGCCGGGAAGCGAGGCGTTATGCTGGGGTACACCGGTTCGAAAGCCGAGCCGGCAGCGAGGGGGTGAACGGTTTCGACTCCGTACGTTGATCCAAGGGAAGCGTGCCGGTGCAGGCGGGAGACCACCGTGAGCGTCGCCGCAATTGAATAAGCGCCGACAAGAGTCAGCGCGAGTTCGCCCTCGCCGCCTGAGCGAGGAGCGACTCTGTCGGACCGGGATTGCCTCCGACCCGGGATCCGGCATCAGCTAGGAGGCTCTTACCGCCAGGTCCGGTCGCGGGACCTGGCGGGACATCTAACAGCGACTGGGCTTGTCACACCGGCTAGTTCGCGAGACCGGTGAAGCCGAGCAGAGACACAGCGGACTGCGCACGGAGAAGTCTTGGTGAGGCGACGGAGGACCCGGGTTCGATTCCCGGCACCTCCACCAACGCGGCCTTACTCGAACCGTGGTCCTCAAGGACCACCTCGAGCAAGTCTGCGTCGGTCATCCGATCAAGAGCGGCTCCTTCCTTCGGGAGGGGGTCGCTCTTGTCGTTGGTGACTGCCCTGGTCCCGACCTCGATGAGCCCAACCATGCCGTCGGTGAGGTCGTGTCCGGCGATGATCTCGGCGTCGACGTGCAGCTTGCTGAAGATGACCTTCGTCATAGCGCGCTTCACTCCGTCACTGCCGCGTCGGTAGAAGCCCTGATGGCGCTCAGGTGAATCTCCCCGGACCTGCTCACTGAAATTCCCCACCCGCGTGGCTCCGCCGAGACGGGCGGGGCTCCCTCAAGGCTGGTGGTCTCTGACCACTCACCAGCTTGAAGGAGCCCCTGATGGCGCTCAGGTGAATCTCCCCGGACCTGCTCACTGAAATTCCCCACCCGCGTGGCTCCGCCGAGACGGGCGGGGCTCCCTCAAGGCTGGTGGTCTCTGACCACTCACCAGCTTGAAGGAGCCCCACGTCTCCATGCTCACACGGGAGGAAGACATCGACGCGCACGCCCTGTCCGCCCGGGGCTGGACGATCTCCGCGATCGCCCGCCACCTGGGCCGGGACCGTAAGACCATCCGCGCCTATCTCAACGGCGACCGTCAACCCGGGTTTCGTGCCTGCACGACGCCGGATCCGTTCGAGCCGTTCGCGATCTACTGCGCGGCGCGGCTGGCCGAGGACCCGCACTTGTGGGCCACCACGCTCTACGACGAGCTGCTCGAGCTGGGCTACGGGTTCTCGTATCCGACGCTGACCCGCCAGCTGCGCATCCGTAGCCTGCGCCCGGCGTGTGAGCCGTGCCGACCGGCGACGGGGCGGGCGGTCGCGGTGATCGAGCACCCGCCCGGTGAGGAGACCCAGTGGGACTGGGTCGATCTGCCCGACCCGCCCGCGCACTGGGGGTGGGGCAGATGCGCCCACCTGCTGGTGGGGGCGCTGTCGCACTCGAGCCGGTGGCGCGGCAGGCTGTGTCCGTCGATGGATCAGCCGCACCTGATCGACGCCCTGGACCGGGTCACCCGCGCGCTGGGCGGGTGCACGGATGTGTGGCGGTTCGACCGGATGGCCACCGTGATCAACCCCGGCACCGGGCGGGTGCAGGCCTCCTTTGCCGCTGTCGCCAAGCATTACGGTGTGCAGGTGCGGGCGTGTCCACCGCGACGAGGCAACCGCAAAGGCGTGGTGGAGAAGGCCAATCACGTTGCTGCGCAACGCTTCTGGCGCACCCTGCCCGACGACGTCACGCCCGAGCAGGCCCAGCAGGTGCTCGATACCTGGTGCGCCAAGCGCGGCGACACCCGGCTGCGTCCCACCTCCGACGGGAAGGCTTCGGTGGTCACCGTCGCGGCGGCCGAGCCGCTGCGTCCAGCGCCGGCCGCGCCGTTCCCGGCCACCCTGTCGGTGACCCGAGTGGTGTCGGCCCAGGCACTGGTGTCCTTCCGCGGCAACCGCTACAGCGTCGCCCCGGAACTGGCCGGAGCCACCGTCGCGCCGGCCGCGCCGTTCCCGGCCACCCTGTCGGTGACCCGAGTGGTGTCGGCCCAGGCACTGGTGTCCTTCCGCGGCAACCGCTACAGCGTCGCCCCGGAACTGGCCGGAGCCACCGTCACCGTCACCCTCCGGCTCGGCGCCGGGCACCTCGACATCGCCACCGAGACCGGAACCGTCATCGCCCGCCACACCCTGGCACCCGAGGGAGCCGGCGCCATGGTCCGCGACCACGGACACGTGCTCGCCCTCGAACACGCCGCCATCACCGCCGCCACCTCCGCTCGGCCGCACCGTAGCAAGCAGCGCATCCCACCCGGACCGGCCGCCCGCGCCGCCGCCGACACCTTGCGCACCCGCACCAGCGGCAGCCCGACCACGCCCGGCGCCGCCGGCGCGGAGGTCGTCATCGATCTCGCCCGCTACGCCGCGGCAGCCGCCGCCCGCACCACCCCGCCCCCGGCCGCCCCGGCCGGCGACAAATAACACGCCAGAGAAAGGAAAACCCAGTGACAGCAACAAAAATCACCACCGCCACCGACGAGACGACCCCGACAACCGCCGGCCAGGCCAGCCTCTACCAGCAGCTGCGCGGCCATCTGGCCACGTTGAAGCTGCACGCCGCCGCCGAGGCGCTGCCCAGGGTCCTCGATCAAGCCACCGCCGAAGACCTCACCCCCACCGCCACACTCGAACGTCTCTTCGGCATCGAGGTGTCCGCGACCGAGGCCCGCCGCCTGGCCGGCCGGCTCCGCTTCGCCTCGCTACCCACCCCGGCCACCCTGGAGGACTTCGACTACGACACCGCCCCCGCCGTCGACCCCAAGCTCATCAACGAGCTGGCGACCTGCCGCTACATCGAATCCGCCACCAATGTCCTGCTCATCGGTCAACCCGGCCTCGGCAAAACCCACCTCGCCGTCGGGCTGGCACGCAAAGCCGCCGAGGCCGGCTACCGCACCTACTTCACCACCGCCGCCGACCTCGCCGCCCGCTGCCACCGCGCCGCGATCGAGGGCCGCTGGGCCACCACCATGCGCTTCTTCAACGGCCCATCCTTGTTGGTAATCGATGAACTGGGCTACCTTCCGCTTCCCGCCGAGGCTGCCTCCGCACTGTTTCAGGTTGTCTCCCAACGATATTTGAAGACCTCCATCGTGCTGACCAGCAACCGTGGCGTCGCCTCCTGGGGCGAGGTCCTCGGCGACACCACCGTCGCCGCCGCCCTACTCGACCGACTCCTGCACCGCTCCGTCGTGCTCACCCTCGAAGGTGACTCCTACCGGCTACGCGACCACCAAGCCCGCACCTCCTTGGTGTCCAGCTCGTCCAGCCGAGCACCAAGACGCTTCTTGAACGCACTCATGTGGCCCTGCTCTAACAACAGAGCGTCGTCAAGTTGGTGACGCACTGTGGCCTGAAAGGTGTCAGTGAGCCGTACTGTGCCGAGATGCTTGTCTACTGCGGCTTCGATCTTGGCGACACTGAGGTACGGCAAGTCGCAGAGGTGCTTCTGGCGACCCCGACAGAAGAAGTAGAAGTAGATACCCCCGTTGCCCTTACCTCTGGCGATGAGCATCCGGTGGCCGCAGCGGTGACACCAGAGCAAGCCTTTGAGCCAGTGATGGTGGTGACGCTCGCGGGTGCCGCCGCCCCGGCGAAGGGCGAGGACGCGCTGAACGCGGTCGTAGATCTCCTCGGTGATGAGCGCCTGGTGTCGGCCGGGGTACTCCTGGTCATCGTAGGTGACGAATCCGCAGTAGTAGCGGTCACTGAGGATCAGGTAAAACTGGCTCAGAGAGAGGGGTTTCGGTGAGTGGCGACGGTCGCCTCGGGTACGTAGGCCAGCGGCGTTGATCTGGTCGAGCACTTCTTGTGCGGTGTACTGGCCGCTGGCGAACAGCTCGATACCTTTGGTGATGAGCGGGCCGCGCTCCGGGTCCACAGCGATAGTGCGAATCTCGCCGCCTTCGGGCTTGGCTTCGCGAACGTTGAGGTAGCCGAGCGGAGGCGTGCTGATCGTGCCGCCGTTCTTGACTTTCTGGCCCATCTTGTAGCGGATGTCTGCTCCACTGGCTTGTGACTGGTATTGGTCGACGGCGTGGATGATTGACTCGACCATCGCGCTTTCGGGTCCTTCGCCCATATCGAGGATGGTTGAGACAATGCGAGTTCCGAATTTGCTGAGATCACGCTTGGTGATCGCGGCGTCAACGGTGTTGCGAAAGACTCGGTTGAAGTGGTAGACGATCACGTAATCTATGTCTTTTTGCTGCTTGACCCAAGCGAGCATTTCCTGGAAGGTAGGTCGTTTGTCGATGCTTGTTGCTGTCCGGCCTGGCTCAACGAACTCATGGACAATTTCCGCGTCGAGCGAGTCAGCTTTGCGCTTCCCTGCCTCACGCTGAGCGGGAATCGAGATACCTTCGGGGTTATAGTCGGTATTGACCTGACTGGGTGTAGACACGCGGAGGTAGAGCACGGCACGCTTACGACGTCTCGCGCCGGTGGCGTACTCTTTGACTGAGCCTTTCCGGGTAACGGTTGGTCGCTGTGGGTGATCATGTTGTGCGGTCGTGTTCGGAAGTCGTCGCACCCCTACTCGAGCGACTCCTGCACCGCTCCGTCGTGCTCACCCTCGAAGGTGACTCCTACCGGCTACGCGACCACCAAGCCCGCACCGACACCCTCCGCCAAGCCACCACCGGCACCCGGCAACCGCTACGCTAACCACCACGCCCGAGTGGGGAATTTCAGCGAGCAACTCTGGCCCAAGCCCGCACCGACACCCTCCGCCAAGCCACCACCGGCACCCGGCAACCGCTACGCTAACCACCACGCCCGAGTGGGGAATTTCAGCGAGCAACTCTGGCCAAGATCATTAAGCGGCATCAGCCCTGCGGATCAGCGAGGAGGGCGAGCGCTGCGGCGAAGAACTGCTGCCCTTCTTCCAGCCTGCTCGTCGTGTCGGCAAGCTGGGTTTGGACCTCGGTGCGTTCCCGTTCGATCTCCGTGAGCTTCTTCTTGATCTTCTGGCGCGGCCATTCGGGGTCATCGAGCAGATCGAGCAGGCCGTCTTCCTTGGTGTCCAGCTCGTCCAGCCGAGCACCAAGACGCTTCTTGAACGCACTCATGTGGCCCTGCTCTAACAACAGAGCGTCGGCAAGTTGGTGACGCACTGTGGCCTGAAAGGTGTCAGTGAGCCGTACTGTGCCGAGATGCTTGTCTACTGCGGCTTCGATCTTGGCGACACTGAGGTACGGCAAGTCGCAGAGGTGCTTCTGGCGACCCCGACAGAAGAAGTAGAAGTAGATACCCCCGTTGCCCTTACCTCTGGCGATGAGCATCCGGTGGCCGCAGCGGTGACACCAGAGCAAGCCTTTGAGCCAGTGATGGTGGTGACGCTCGCGGGTGCCGCCGCCCCGGCGAAGGGCGAGGACGCGCTGAACGCGGTCGTAGATCTCCTCGGTGATGAGCGCCTGGTGTCGGCCGGGGTACTCCTGGTCATCGTAGGTGACGAATCCGCAGTAGTAGCGGTCACTGAGGATCAGGTAAAACTGGCTCAGAGAGAGGGGTTTCGGTGAGTGGCGACGGTCGCCTCGGGTACGTAGGCCAGCGGCGTTGATCTGGTCGAGCACTTCTTGTGCGGTGTACTGGCCGCTGGCGAACAGCTCGATACCTTTGGTGATGAGCGGGCCGCGCTCCGGGTCCACAGCGATAGTGCGAATCTCGCCGCCTTCGGGCTTGGCTTCGCGAACGTTGAGGTAGCCGAGCGGAGGCGTGCTGATCGTGCCGCCGTTCTTGACTTTCTGGCCCATCTTGTAGCGGATGTCTGCTCCACTGGCTTGTGACTGGTATTGGTCGACGGCGTGGATGATTGACTCGACCATCGCGCTTTCGGGTCCTTCGCCCATATCGAGGATGGTTGAGACAATGCGAGTTCCGAATTTGCTGAGATCACGCTTGGTGATCGCGGCGTCAACGGTGTTGCGAAAGACTCGGTTGAAGTGGTAGACGATCACGTAATCTATGTCTTTTTGCTGCTTGACCCTGATCATGTTGTGCGGTCGTGTTCGGTGTGAAGGATGACGAGGGCGGCTTTGACGATGGTGCCGATTTTCCGGGGGCACAGGCTTATGTTGCGGAGTGCTTTGAAGGTCGTTTTGAGCACGGAGTTTCCGCGTTCCCCGATGGCTCGTTTGCCGTTGTGGGTCTTGTTGTGGGCTTTCTGGTCGTCGGTGAGTTCGCCGCCTTTCGGTTTCTTGAAGGCGACGGTGATGGTGCCGGATTCGCCTTCGTAGCCTAAATCGCCCAGGACGGGCAGGTCATCGCTGGTCCAGGCGGTGAGGGCGGGCATGATTTCGGGGTGGGCGCGGAGCGCGGTGGTGTCGTGCTCGCGGCCCGGGCGCACCTGGGAGGTCCATAGCGGCCAGCCGTCGGGGGCGGTGATGACCTGGATGTTGCCTCCGTGGTTGGAGTGTTTTCCCGACCACCACAGGTCCACGCCACGAGTGGGGCCGGGTGTACGGACCCGATCGGTTTCGATCAGGGTGCCATCGATGGAGATGTGGCCGTGGCCTGCGATTTTCGCTGCCAGCAGTGCTGATTCCAGTGCTGGAGCCTGGGCGGCGAGCACTGCGAATCCCTCATGGAGATAGGTGTATGCGGTGGAGGAGCTGATCGTGTGATCGACGGCCAGCTGTTTCACGCGAGTGCCGTCGAGAAACCAGCGCAGCACCAGGATCGCCTGCTTGTATGTGCTCAGCGATCTCCGGTGCTTGCGGGTGCCGCACCGCAGGCGTTGGGTGTGCAGCAAGCTCGACAGGTACAGCACGGTCAGGTCGCGTACCGGCAACGTCGCGGTGTATGTCACACTCATCAGGCGCGGAACTCCTATGAAGTTGATCTGTGGTAGGACCAAATTCATACCCGGGGTTCCGCGCTTTAACTTTGCATCACAACAACTTCGGCGTGTCACCGCCACACGCACCAGCCGCAGCCACGACGACTACCCAGAGCCACAGATGCTTACCCGGAAAGGGTCAGTCAGGGGGTGCCATGTGTCCGCGAGGAGCACTTGGCCTAGCGCGGGAGGCTACAATTTTTCTAGGCCGTCTCGGACTCGGCGGAGAAGCTTGACATCTGCGGCTGAGGCCGGCGGGGAGATGGAACCTCGCGGGTAAGGCGTCGGCTTGCGGTCGCGCTTGGGCAGCCCTGCCTTCGTGCGCTCGTATACGGCCAGCTCAGCCCAGATCACTCGGCCCCGCGGCGCGACGAATGATCCCCACCTGTTCGCGAGCCCGTCGACCAGGCCGATGCCGCTGTCTTCACGCAGCTCGGTGTCCTCGGTGATCTCAAAGGCTTCAGGGTGGGCGTCGGTGACCTCGAAGACGATGTGCCGCTGGTAGCCCAGCAGACGGAGCGTAATCGGGTTGAGTTCGGTGATGTCGGTCCAGCTCGTATCCTCGGCTGGGCTGGTGGCCTGGACGCTGAGCGATACCAGCTCGACGGCGACGGCCTCCATGTGGTCCTCGATGAACAAGGCGTGCCACCGACGCAGGGTGTCAGCGATGAACATCCGGGCAACGGGCACGGCCGTAGGAAGCGCCACCAGGTCGAGCGCCGCCAAGAACTGAGGCTCTTCACGCATCCGGGGAACCTCGTTCTGGACGGGCAGCTCACCTTGAACGACGGCGGTCATCACGGGGTCCACAGGAGGCTGGAGCGCTTGACGAGATAGGGCGCTCCCGGATCACCTGGCTCAGGCAGTCCAAGCAGCTCGTAGACGACCTCTTGAAGGTCGGAACCTTCCTTCGACCACACGCACCCGCCGCCGTAAGCGTCATCGAGCACGCGGGCCGCGCTGACGTTGGTGCGGTCGAAGATGAAGATGGCGTCCGTGTACTGGTTGCGGCTGAAGCTTCCTGCGATGCCTTCCAGCGGGCCGTCCTGGTCCTGGATCGGGCGGAAGACCCAGCCGACTTCTCGAACGGTGACGAGCTGCTGAAGCTCCGGGTAACGACGAAGGGCATCCTCGTTGTTGATCGGCGGGTTCATCCGCTGACCGCTTCGCTCGGAGCGAGAAGCGCCGTCAGCTCGCCAGCGATGATCGCCGCGGACTGCTCGGGTGGCCGACTGGAACAGTCCAGGGCGAGCACGGCGAAGCCCGCTTCTTCCAACGTTTCCGTTGCCTGCCTGTAGAAGACGGCCTCGGTGTGGCTGCTGCCGGGTGTGTGCTGGAAGCGGTTGTGCGGTCCGCGCGCCTCCAGCCGCTCAGCGATCACATCCGGGTCTGCTTCGAGGATGACCACGAGGTCCGGCCGTTCAGCCTCCTCGTTGAGCTGCCACAAGAACACGGGGTCAACACCGTCGAACCGCTGGACAACCAGGCCGGACGCCACGTACCGATCAGAGATGACGAGGTGGCCGTTCTTCAGGAGCGGCTTGATCTCCGTCTCAACGTGGTGGTACCGGTCGGCCGCGTACAAGCAGGCGAGCGCGTGACCGGTGACGGTCGGCGTCAAGTCGCACGCCAGCTTCCCGATAGGCCCGCTCGACGGTTCGGCGGTCACATGGACCTGGTGGCCTTCGGTAAGGAGTAGCTGGGCCAAGTGCCGAACGATCGTGGTCTTGCCCGCGCCGCCTGGTCCGTCGACGCTGACGAACAAGCCGCGCCCGCGGTCAGAAGAGGTCCGGAGGTTCATCCTTGCCCCCTACCGACTTCTGACCGCGCAGTCTTGGTGGCCGCCTCTTCGATAGCGGCCATGTCTTCGCGGGTGAGGTCGATCTGATGGGCTGCCAGGTTCTCGTGAAGGCGCGCACTGCTACTGGTTCCAGGGATCGGCATCATCACCGGGGACCGGTGCAACAGCCACGCCAGCGCGAGCTGGGCAGGTGTCGCGTCGTACTGGGTAGCCAGTCCGCGCAACACACCGTGAGGCTCTGCGAGCCGACCGGATGCCAGCGGGGCGTACGGCACGAAGGCGATACCGGCGTCGTCGCAGTATCGGAGAACTTCCTCGAATAGCCGGTTGCTCGCGCTGTACTTGTTCTGGACGGCCACGACGTCAACCAGCTCGCTGGCCTTGCGAATCTGACCGACGTCCACCTTGGACAGTCCGATGTGGTGGATCTTTCCTTCAACTTGCATGTCCCGTAGAACAGCGAGCTGATCTTCCATCGCGACGGCCGGGTCGATGCGGTGGAGGTAGTACAGGTCGATCCGTTCGACCTGGAGCCGCCGGAGACTCATCTCGACGCACTGGCGCAGGTACTCCGGCCGCCCACACGGTGCCCACCGGTCGGGACCTTGACGAGTGAGCCCGCCCTTGGTGGCGATGACCAAGCCGTCGCGGTAAGGGTGCAACGCCTTGCGGATGTACTTCTCTGCGGTGAACGGGCCGTAGGCGTCGGCCGTGTCGATGTGTGTCACGCCTGCGTCGACCGCATCGCGGAGTACCTGCATGGCCTGGTCCGGGTTGTCCGGTGCGGCCCAATGGCCAGGGCCGGTGAGCTGCATGGAGCCGAAGCCGATGCGCCTGCCGCTAGAAAAGAGCTGGCTCGTCATCACGATCACCCCCTGTCGGCTGATCCCTGAGTTCTTCGACGCTCCGCCGGCCTGCGAGATGAACGAACAGCCGGGCTGTCACGATGGCGTCGTACGTGGCGCGGTGCGGCCGGTCTTCACCGTCGAGGCCGTGATCAAGCTCGAACTCTTCGACAAGCGATCCGAGCTTGTACGTCTTCCTTCCGGGCAGCAGGCGCCGGGCGAGCTTGAGCGTGTCGAACACCTCGGGACACTCCCAGTCACCGAGCTTGCGCTGAAGAACACCGACATCGACATGGGCGTTGTGCGCGATCAGGGCCGAGGCGTCCAGCGCCTTGAGCACGTCCGCTTCGATGTAGGCGAAGACCGGCGAGTCGGCCACCTTCTCGTTGGTGATCCCGTGAATCCTCTTGGCGAAGTGCGTGATCGGCTGGTCGGGACGAACCAGCCAGCTCTTCGGCTCGCCGATGATCCCGTCAACGATCGGCACCGCGGCCAGCTCCACGAGGTCCGGCGGCTGCTGGCCGTTGCCCTCGACGTCCACGACGACGTAGTTCAACTTGGTCCAGTGCGTCATGCTGAGACTGCCTTCCATCCGATGTCGGCGCGGCCGTGCCGGTGCGCGTGGTGCGGGTGACGCTGGTCGTGCACCTGGAAGCCAAGCGCGTGCTGAAGGAAGTAGCGCGGTTGCTCGGTCTCCAGGCCGGACACGACGGCGGCCCGTTCACTGATGTCTACGACCTGAAGCTTGTCGGCTTCGGGCAACACGCGGGCCACTTGGTGTACGTCTTCGGCGGTCGGCACCCGATGAGCCCCGGCGCAGAGCTCGAGCTGGGACAGCGGGCAGATGTCGCACAGCTCCCGGATGCCGTAGTGGCCGTTGTAGTCCGGCAGGTTGTGGGCGTACGACACGGCGCAGGAGGTCTTGCGGAACAGGGCCGAGGAGTTCGAGAAGGTGTCGAGCACCCTGGCCTCAAGCGTTTCAGGCACGATCTTTCGGCGAGCGGTGTCCTCGTACGGCTCGGGAATACCGTTGGCCTTGTAGTACTCGGCGATCTGGTCGCGGTAGAACAGCCCGGTGAAGACCGTGGCGTCGGCGTGCTTGCTGAGTTCGTGCGCCGCGGCCAAGTGGTCGTCGGTGTCGTTGAGTCCCGGCACGAGCGGCCGCCAGTAGAGGATGGTCCGGTACCTCCTCAAGGTCGGGGCGCTCATGAGCTTCAGCGAATCGGCCGCGACGTGCGACGGATACGGCTCGACCTCCTTGTTGTCGATGCCCGAGTACGTGAACAGCAGCGTCACCTTGAGATGTCGAAGCTGGTTCAGTCGGTCGATGTCGTACGGCTTGAGCTGGTGCCGGGTGATGACGAGGACGTGGTTGGTCAGCTCGCGGGCGTCAAGTTCTTCGAGCACGGCGAAGGTGTGCGGCCGGACCTTCGGCAAGAAGGGCTCGGTAGCCCGGTTGAACACCTGGATCGGCGTGACGTGCGGCTGGAAGTAGCGGTGGTTGACCAGCTCTTCGACGGCCTGGGCGTCGGACATGAGGGCGACGGGCTGGTTCTCGTCCCACAGGCCGTAGGTGTGCCGGATGCAATAGGCACACCCGAGCGAACAGCCCTGGATGTGGTTCAGACTCAGGCCGCTCTTGCGGTACTCCACCACCTCCCGGGCACGCTCGGGCAAGCGGTTGATCTGGTCCGTGGTCAGCAGGGGCACCGGGATCATCAGGCGGCTCTTCTCCGAGGTCAGCGGGGTGGGCGCTTCTGGAGAGTAAGCAGGCCGATACAGTGCCGCCAGAAATTTGCTCGGTTTTTCTCGAAAAACTTTGCCTAGTCTGACCTGCGGAAATTAGGAGCCAGCGTCGTCGGCCTCGCCGGCCAGTTCGTGCATGACGCGGCTGATGATCGCCCGAGCCTCGCTGCCGTAGCTGGCAACGGCGGCCAGGTGCTCGAAGATGCCGGTGTACAGCTCGATCTCCTGGGGCTGGCGAAGGTTGATCTCGGCCGAGTATGACTCGAACTGAACAAGGTGATCGTCGTAAACCCAGAAGCCATGCCGGGGATCGGTGACGTACTGCGTCTTGAAGTCGATGATGCCGAGCTTGACATTGCGCATGGAGGTCATCGCCATCAGGCGGTCAAGCTGGCCGATCATGATCTCCGGCGAGACCAGCCGGTAGCGGAGCGCGGCCTCGGTGATCACGAAGTGGAAGCGCTTGTCAGGCCGGTACAGCATCTCCTGACGTTGCATTCGGACCTTTACGGCCTCGTTGATGTCGTTGGGCACCCGGTGCACCATGACGACCTGCGCGAAGCGGGCACGAGCGTACTCGGGCGTCTGCGTCAGCCCAGGAATGACCGTGTTCTCGAAGCCGCGGTAGAACTTGGTCTGTTCGTCCAGCTGCGAGAGGGTGAGCTGGTGGGACTTCATGCCTGCCTTGAGCACTCGCTGCCACTCGGCGTGCTGAAGCTCAAGGTTATGAAGCGCGGCGAGAAGGCTGGCCGTCTGATCTTCCGACTTGGTGGCTCTCGTCCAGTCCTTGATGTCGTCATCGGTCGGCGTCTGCTTGCCGTTCTCGATCTTCGAGACTTTCGAGCCCACCCATGACAACGACTCCGCGAGCTCTTTGCCGGATAGCTTGGCGGCTACCCGTAGCTCGCGGAGTCGTTTGCCCAGCGCGTTGCGCGCTTCGTCAACGCCGGTCGTCCCGTTGCTCATACTTGGCGACAAACTCATCTCGCTCGATGGCGTGGTGCTGAGCCACGTCACGCCAGTAGTTGTGCTGAACGATCTCGGCCGGGTCTTCGATGACCTCCGCGCCGAGGAACTGGTCGTCGTCGGTAAAGCGCATCTTGAGCAGCTTGCGGGAGTCGAACAGCCAGTAGTCGTAATTCGGCAGGCCGGCTGCCTGCTCGCGGGTGATGTAGCGGATGTCGTCGCCCGCTTCGCGCGTGTAGCCCGCGACCCACATGGCGAAGCGGGTGTAGTCGGTCAGCGGGAAGGTCACCACCCGTACGCGCGAGAAGCGGCGCCCTTCGGCCGTCGCTTGGCGGACCATGTTCGACCAGCCCTCGTGGTACGAGACGTCCGGCTCCCCGTCGAGGAACTTGCGGAGCGGTTCGGCTTCACGAGGGATGTTGTACTGGTCGCGCGTCTCCAGCCGGTAGGCCGTGTGCTCGAAGGTCTCGAAGAGCTTGGCGAACTCCGGGCCTGGCTCGATGAAGGTCAGTTGTCCGTTCCCTTCTCCTCGGCGTACCGGCGAGCGTAGAACTTCAGCACTTCCTCGGGGATCTCGATCAGGGTCTCGTGGTCGGGCACCGGGCCGACGTCGGCGAGCACCTGCGGGTCGGTCACCTTCCAGCCCTGAGCGATGTAGGTGACGCGGTCGGTCCGGTCGGTGGCGAACAGCGTAGGGGATGCACCCTCGGTGGACTCGGGGTCTTTGCCAAGAAACTCGGCGCGCACAGGGCCTCCTTGCTCGAAGTTGGAGAAAACTGCCCGACCATCGTGACGCAGGGTGGCGAGCGCGTCAACAGTGGGTTGGTGTCGGAGAGCAATCGTGGCGCTGAGATGCAGTCCGTCCCATACTGTCGTGAGGTCTGCCCAAGAAGCTGTTATCGCCGTTCACGTGTCGAGAGAGGAAGATCACTGAATGCAGTATAATTAATTCATGAGTGCCGAGCTGCCGTCCTTGCCTCCCGTAGTTAAACCTCTTCTGCTTGAGGCGCTCGGCAGGCCGTTTCTTGCCTACGAACTTGGGGCCACCGAGGATGAAATTGACCAATGGCTCGTCGGCCCTAACGATGAGTTTGGAACACTACAGCAAACGCAAGCTCTGCTTCAGCTACACATCGTTCTTCATGGCTCGCGGGGCGATGATAATCTGAGCTTGCGCCGTCTGAACCTGTCGCACATTCTGGGCATATATCAAGAGCCGTTCCATACGACGTTGGTCAATGTGATCAGGGGAATCGCTACAGGTGAGGGCGCGGCACTTGTAAGTAGTGGATCGCTTGAGGACATTCTGGCTCAACTTGTTCGCGATGTGTACCCACTCTACCTCCTTCCGACTGACGCTGATCCCTTTCCGAACAGTTCAACCGTGTCGGTATATCAGAATCCGCTTCGACAACGTTTCAAGGCGGCAGTCATGGTTGATGAAGTCCTTGCGAAGCTGTTCCAAGCGGAGGACGAGAACTCGGGTCGACACGGATCGTTGCTGCGGAGTACTGGCCAAGGCGGCGGAGTACAGCTCATCATGTTTGCCGAAATGTTGATTGGTGCCGGCTGGCGAGCGGCGAACACTGCTAAGCCCGGACATCCTTCTGTTGATGAGCATGTTGAGGCCGCGCTCATGCAGCTTACAATTGTTCGAGATGCGCTCGATGGTCGGCATGTCGAGGTTCCCGTCCGAGTGGCGTTCACTGGAGTGCGCCTGCTGGTAGATCAGCCCATTGATCTTGGGTGGGGCATACTCAGGAAGACCGATGATCGAGACCGACCACTCGTTCCTGGCGGTATTGAAGGACAGTTGCAAGGCACCGGGTCTGATGGTGTCAATGTTTCCATTGACTACAGTGGTGATGTGGTACTCGATACAAAAATCGACTATCGGGTTCGCATGCGTCAATTTGAGCCCGGAGACGAGTGGCCCCAAGATCTTCGTGCGTTCGACCAGGTTCAGCGACTAATAGAAAACGTGCAACTCGGAGCTCTTCTATCTCAAGACTTCAACGCGAGTGAGCCGATTACGGTTCTGCCAACCTGGCGCTATGTCCATGACCCGCTCGCGCACGGCTACGGCGTGGGCTGGAGCGATCCTCGCATGAGTCGAAGTTTTATGCCTAAGCAATTGGACGAAGCTGCCGCGAGCAAATGGCGAGACTTTGCCATTGCAGTCGAGGCGCATCGTACTAAGTACATCGATGTTGCGATCCGGCGCACATTGCGAGCTGCGGCCGAGCGCCGCGACTTCGCAGACGTCCTCATGGACGCTGTCATTGCGTGGGAAAACCTTCTCGGTTCAAGGAGAGGTGAGCCTACGCTACGGGTGTCGGGAGCTATAGCGTGGCTTCTGGAAGACACGTCGGAGAAGCGATCTGTGCTTCGTAGTGAGCTGTCCAAGTTGTACGACATGCGTAGTGACGTGGTGCACGGGAATAAGATGCCATCCGACCAAAAGTTGGTGCCGAAGTCTCAGTGGGCCCTGGAGGTAGCCGTCGACTCTCTACGCGTGCTGTTCACCTCTCGGCTGGAACTTCTAACGGAATGCAAGACCGGTGACGAGCGTAGCAACAGGCTCCTTATGGGAGGGTGAGCAAGGCGATAAGGAGCCGTGTTCAGCTATCGCGAACGATGAAGCAGGCTCGTTCATATAGCTCATCGAAAGTGATGACTTCAACATCTTGGATCGAATTCCGGTAGAGCTCAAAAGACGTCAGCTTTTCGGGATTGACCCTCCCGTTTTGTGTCAGCTCATTAAGATGTCCGATGACTAAAACCTGTCGAGGCTTTGTGGTCGAGACTTGGATCCCCGTCGGGGTGCCGTCGTCCTCGTAGAGTTCGTGTAGTTGGTTGGATATAAGGAGAAGGGCCTTGCTCACGGTCTTCTGTACCTGTGATAGGCCTCCGCTAAGCTCTTTGGAGGCTTGATACACGTCTGGAGGGCGGTACGCTAGTTTTTCTAGCAAGGGAGTTTTGTGCGTCTTAATCTCGCAGAATGCCAGGCTGCTGATGTAGCCTTTTGATCGCATGACCGCATCACTCCGCTTGCCGGCTCCGGTAAAGATATTCGCGCCTGTGGTTATGCGCTCCATCTTTTTCTCGTCTAGAGGTTCGCATGCAATGAGGTGCAGGCCGTATCCGAAAATCCAAGGGTTCGACTCAAAGAAGTGTTGCCAGATAGCCTCGGGCTTCTTTTCTAGACGTTTCTGTTCACTCTCAAAGAAGTCTGCATCGTTCAGGAGCTTCTCGAATACCCCAAGTTGGGCTTTCCTGTTACTCATCATGCGTAGATCTTCTTCGGTGATCGAGCCACCGATTGCGATCCGTACTGCTTCGAGGATGGTCTGCTTGTCCTTGCCTTCGAAGCTCTTGGCCAGTTGCGCTCGATCGTCAGTGACGACACGAAAGTTATTGTCCGGAAGTGATACCTCTGAGAAGCTTTGCAGGAAATGGATGACCTTCCAGAAATTCCGATAAGCCTCTCCCGTATCTACTGTTGCCTTTATGATTTTAGTCAGCTCGGTCTCAGGGACTTTGTGCTCAACGACCTTCTTGCCGACCTTCGTCTTGTCTTTCTTCCACAGTCGTATTCGCGGCGAGTACTCATCGTCCTTTTTGATAAGGGTAACCTGGCATAAGGTGGCGACCTGCGGACGGTCTTCCAAAACGAAATCAGTTATGAGCCGGTTTGTTCGGGTGTCAAAGAAGTAGTGGAATCCGCTACCATTGCCGCTGTTGCGAATTTCCAGCGCGGAAAAGTCTCCGTCACTCACCAAAAACTCGGTGTCGGATGGTACGTATGCGATGGAAAATCTGGTCATGGTAGCTTGCCTCTTTTGTAATTGTATCCTAGGTTGCTTTTTCTGCCTATTGGGTTAGGTCGCACGATGCGCGTGGATGTTACGCTCTGTAGTAGAACTGTTATGGAGGGCGCACGCCTTCGCGGCACCTATCGCCGTCGCACCCCATGCTTTCGCAGTTTCTTCTTGATCGTCACGTAGTGGACGCCGTAGTGCTCAGCTAGGGCCTTGGCCGTAGTGCCTGATCGGTAGGCAGTGATGATCTCGGTCATCTCTTCAGGAGAGAGGATCTTGTACGTGCGGTCAGGTGAGGCTGTCCTGCCGTTGACGTTCGTGACCGTTTCGTTACCATCAAGGCCAGGGTTGTTGATCTTCTTGATGACGCTGACCAGCGGACCGATCAGTTCCGGACGGTTCGAGTAACGACGGAGAAGCTCCACCGATAATTCGATATTTGCGTTCTGACCTGCGGGTTGTACGCAGAGCAACCCTCCCGCCCAGTGTCTGGTCGGGAGGGTTCTTGCTGGCAAAGGCTATTTCGGTGTTCTAGTCCCCTGAGGTGTCGTGGCTGGTGGGGCCGGTGTCACTCGCGCGCACCGGGCGTCGTCCGGTGGTTCGTGATCGGTGATGCGGTTGTCGGCGAGGTAGAGCCGACGGAAGAGCGCATGGTTGATAAGCCGGCGCTCGTTGTCGGCGCAGCTCCCGCAGATCTGGACAGAGGCAAGGGCTGTATCGATGTCGGTGGCGTCGACTCTGCCGGGCGCGGATGAGGCGCACGTACGCGGTTTGAGATTCATGTCTTGCTCGGAGCCTTGCTGGCTTCCACATCTGCTGTTGAGAACCGTGATTGCTGGTGGGCTGGCTTCGAGCAAGACGACCTTCATCCGCTCGCTGTCGGGCCGACGCAGACGATCACTTGACTGGTTGACCGGAGGTAAAGGCTGCGATTGTTCGCAGGAGCGTGACTATCGCGCTGTGGCCTTCGCTGGGGATCCCATCGACGGATATTGCGTGGTCGTCGGTCGCGCCGTCCCGGGCACCGCCGCGCAGGCACGCTTCGACCAGAGCGTGCTCCTGTGCTGGTGCTGGAATGAGGTCGAGGTCCTTGATCATGGCGGCGAGTGCGGCGGTGACACCGTATGCGCCCCAGTTCGATACCCCGGCACTCACGCAGACGTCGGTCTCGACCGTGGTAATGCGCCCTGAAGGGCAGCCCTCGGTGCAGTCGGCGCGTCGAGGGAAGAGGGTGCGCACCTGCTCGCGCACGCCACCGAAACCGACTTCGTTGCCGCCATCGCCGATGCCGATCGTCGTGATCCCCCTTCGCCGAGCCGCAGCGGCCAGGAGATCAGCTCGAGCGACATCCAGCGGGGCCCGGCAATTGCCCCGAACGCCGTGGTAGCGGCCTTCAGCGTTGGCGCCGTCGCGTTCGACGAACACGACGGCGCCGGGGGTGTGCCGATCGAGGATGCGCTCGGCGGCGAGGCCGGCGGTGGCGGGATCGCCGTAGGGAAATATCTGGAGCGGGATGTCGCCGTCGGTTGCGATCTTGAGGCATTCGCGCACGGCCGGGGCATGAGCTTCTTCGGTGATTAGCTGGGGACGTGCTCGGAGACCACGCTGGGCGGCCAACGCCAGAGTGACGGCGCCGGGCGGGCCATCGGTCTCCCCTGCGGGTAGCGCAGGCGGTGCTCCCGCCCCGGTGACGATCAGAAGCGGCCGGTCGGTCACGCTGTTGACCAGTGCCTCCGCGGCTGCTGTGCTCAGCGGCCTTCCGTTTGCTGCTCTGCAGACCTGGTAGAGCGGTACCACAAGCCCAGCAGGCACCGATCCGTGCGCGGGCCGCATTTCCACGGTGACCAGCCGGTCGATCTGGTCACCGAGTCGCTCCAGGTCAGCGTCCAGCATCCGAGAACGTCCTTCGTGTCGGGGTGTGTGGGACCACTCTCCCCGAAAGGGCCCGAAAGCGGGAGAGAGGATTCTTGGCGTCGGGTGTAACTTTTGCTGACGGATCGTCCGGCTGGGAGGGGTGCTGGTGCTGAACCTGTGGCGGTTACGGCTACTCCAAGAGCTCGCTGACCTGGGCTCGATGACTGCGGTCGCCGAGGCCATGCAGCTGAGTCGGCCGGCGGTGTCCCAGCAGCTCGCGCAGCTTGAGCGCGAGGTCGGAGTGGTGTTGCTTGAGCGGATTCCCCGGGGTGTCCAGCTCACGGCAGCGGGTTTGCAGCTGGCGGCGCAGGCCCGTGAGTTGCTGGCGCATGTCGAGGCGATCGAGGCGGACGTCGCGCAGGCCAAAGGGCGGGTCATCGGGCGGGTTCGCATCGCCTCGTTCGGTACGTTCGCGACTACCGTCGCACCGCCGGCGGTGCTGCGGCTTCAGGTCGAGTATCCGGAGCTGAATTTGTCGTTCGCCGAGCTGGAACCGGTCGACGCGATTCGCGGCGTGGTCGCGCACCAGGTTGATGTCGCGGTGGTGGATGACCTCGTCCCACCGCAGGCGTCCAGTAGTTCGCTGGAGTACGTGCCGCTGATGGAGGACCAGTTCTACGTCGTGCTCGCGGATTCGCATCGCTTGGCTGCACGGCCAAGCCTGAAGCTAAGCGAGCTCGCAGCTGAGCGATGGGCCATCAACGAGTCCGCCGCCGCGTATCACGGCTTCCTGCTGAAGCGGGTTTCAAACCCGAGATCGTGTGCAGCTGCCGGAGCACGATGTCCGCGGTGAGCTTCGTCCGGACTGGTTGGGCGGTGGCGGTCCTGCCTGGCTTGGCTGCTGGTACCTCGATCGAGGGCGTTGTGCTCCGTCCGCTTGAGCCGAAGCTGTTCCGGCACATCTCGGCGGCGGTCACGCGGGGGAGCACCCGCCGTCCGTCGATCGCTGCGACCCTGGCAACGCTGTGGAGCGAGGCCAACAAGTTCGCGGATGGTGAACCGGGCTGACATCCTGCCGTAAGCTCCGCTTACGGCTGCCGTAAGAATTCGGGTAGTTCCCTTACCTCACATCCCGGCTTAGGTTTCGCAAACACACATTCGAGATAGGCCTCATCGGCGCACCGCGCCGATTTCGGAAGGCCCCGAGCGTGGCGGTTGCGGGACAGCAGACAACCGATTTCGGTTGCGCTGGGCTAGCGACAGCCAGAGGGCGAGGACTACATGGCATCCATCCGGATCGCCGTCGTCGGTATCGGGAACATGGGCTCTCGGATGGCGACCAGGTTGATCGACGCCGGCCATCAGGTGACGGTCGTCGACCCGAATCCGGCAGCGGTGGCAGCGCTGGTCGCGCACGGCGCCGCCTCTGCCGAGACAGCTGCGGCCGCGAGCGCTGACGCCCAGGTAGTGCTGACCAGCCTGCCGCACCCGGACGTATTCACCTCCGTCATCAGCGAGATCGTCGGTGTCGCGGCGGCGGGAACGACTGTGCTCGACGCGAGCACGGTCGACCCCGCGACGACCCGCGCCGCCGCGAGCCGACTGGCCGAGCGTGGCATCCGCTTTCTCGACATTCCGGTTAGCGGCGGTGTCGCGGGCGCCGAGAGCGGCGACCTCGTGGTGATGGCAGGCGGGCCAGCCGATGTCTTGGAGGATTCGCGCCCGGTGCTCGATGTCCTGGCGGCGCGGATCGTGCATTGCGGCGATACCGGCACCGGACAGTTGACCAAGCTCGCTCACAACCTGCTCACTGCGATCAACACCGTTGCGCTGGGCGAGGTGCTCACCGCCTCGGTGGCGGAGGGCGCCGATCTCGGAGTCCTGACCGACGTGCTGACCGCGGGGCTGGCCGGTTCCAAAATGCTGGACTACCTGCCGAAGACGCTGTTCACCGAGGAGCGCCCGGCGAACTTCGCGCTGAACCTGATGAACAAGGACATCGGTCTGGCACTGACCGAGTTCGGCTCTCGACCGATGTTCCTGGGCCAGGTCACTCGCCAGCTCTACAACACTGCGGCTTCCCAGGGACACGGTGGCGAGGACTCAACAGGCGTCGCCGGTATCTACGAGCGGCTCAACCGCGTCCGCCTCGCGCTCTGACCCGCTCCTCCTCCACGCATCGAAACGGATTCGCTTGTGAGTACTACTAACCCCACCGAGCTCGTCCTTCCCACCAAGGGCCTGACCGGTCTGCTGGTCGCGGGATCCTGGGTTCAGCCCGCCGCAGGCCGCACCTTCACCGTCGAGAACCCGTCCCGCCGCGAAGTGATCATCGAACTGGGACAGTCTGGCCCGCAGGACGTCGACCGGGCGGTTTCCGCGGCGAAGTCGGCGTTCCCGGCGTGGAAGACGTTGGCTTCCCGTACCCGTGGAGCGGCTCTGACAGCTCTCGCCGAGCGAGTGGCCGGCCACGCCGAAGACATCGCACGCGTCCTGTCCGCGGAAAGCGGCAATGCCCTCCGGACCCAGAGCCGCGGCGAGGTCCACGGCGCTGCGGAGGTGCTGCGCTACTACGGGGCCACGGCCGCAGAGCAGAAGGGCGAGACCCTCCCACTAGGCCCGGGTCTGTTCAGCTACTCGACCCGCGAGCCCCTGGGCGTGGTCGGAGCAATCATCCCCTGGAACTCCCCTGTGGTGTTGGCTGCGGTGAAGATCGGTATGGCGCTGGCCACCGGCAACACCCTGGTCCTCAAACCCGCAGAGGATGCGCCGCTGGCCGTGCTGCGGATCGCCGAACTCGCCACCGAGGTCGTTCCCGCTGGCGTGCTCAACGTCGTGACCGGGCCGGGTTCGGTCACTGGGGCGGCGCTGGCCGAGCACCCGGAGGTCGCCAAGGTCTCCTTCACCGGCAGCAGCGAGGTCGGACGGTCAGTCAGCCACGCCGCAGCTGACCGGATCGCCCGTGTCACCCTGGAACTGGGCGGCAAGAGCCCCTCGATCGTCTTCCCGGACGCGGTCGGCGAGGGCCGCGATGTCGACGCGCTCGTCGCGAACCTGGTGAGTGCGCTGCGGTTCGCCCGCCAGGGCCAGTCCTGCACGGCCGGTTCACGGCTGTTCCTGCACGAGTCCGTGTGGGACGAGGTCGTACCGAAGTTGGTCGCGGCCGTGGAAGCTCTCACGGTGGGCGACGCCTTGGACGAAACCTCCGATGTGGGCGCGGTGATCAACGTCGAGCGGTATGAGGAAATCCGCAGTTTCCTAGCTGAAGCTGCGGACAAAGGCGCCGTCTTCGCCACCGGCGAGGTTCCGCCGCCCGCTGACCAAGTGGCCGGCTTGCACCCGAAGCCAGTCATCATCACCGATGTCGACAACACCTGGCGCATCGCGCGCGATGAGGTCTTCGGCCCGGTCCTGGTGGTCATTCCCTGGGCAGACGAGGACGACGTCGTCGCCCAGGCCAACGACACCGATTACGGCCTGGCGGCGTTCGTGTTCACCCACGATGTCGGAACCGCCCTACGGGTCACCACCCGCCTCGATGCCGGCTGGATCCAGGTCAACCAGGCCGGCGGACAAGTCCCCGGCATGTCCTACGGCGGGGTGAAGCAGAGCGGCATCGGCAGCGAGTACTCGATCGAAGGAGCACTCGAGTCCTACACCACGCGCAAGAGCGTCACCATCCGCGTCCCCTGACTTCCTGGAGAAATCCTCGCCCCCGCTCACCGCGCGACGCGCAGCGTCGTTAGATCTGACAGGTAGGTCCAGCCATGTCTCAACATGCTTCAGCACCGCCCGTCCCGGACGCTCCGGCGAAGCCGTCGGTGCGCGCGGCGGCCAGCTCGTTCCTCGGAACGACGGTGGAGTGGTACGACTACTTCATCTACGGCACCGCCGCGGCACTGGTATTCCCGCGGGTGTTCTTCAGCGACCTGAGTCCGGCCATTGCCACAGTCGTGTCGCTGACGACCTTCGCCGTGGCCTTCATCCTGCGGCCGGTCGGTGGGATCGTGTTCGGTCATTTCGGTGACCGGGTCAGCCGCAAGAAGATGCTGATCATCACCCTTCTCGGGATGGGTCTGTGCACCGGTCTCATCGGACTGATCCCGCCGGAGACCCAGATCGGGGTCTGGGCCCCGATCCTGCTGATCGTCTGCCGGATCTTCCAGGGTTTCATGCTGGGTGGTGAGTGGGGCGGTGCGGCCCTCATGTCGGTCGAGCGCGCACCCGACGACCGCCGCGGGTTCTACGGCAGCTGGATGCAGGCCGGCGTCCCGGCTGGTCTGCTGGTCTCCTCCGGCATGTTCGCCCTCGTCTCGACGCTCGACGATGAGGCGTTCATGAGCTGGGGCTGGCGGATCCCGTTCCTGCTGGCCATCGTGCTGATGGGGATTGGCATGTACGTGCGGCTCTCGGTGGAGGAGCCGCAGGTGTTCACCAAGATCGAGGCCGCGGACGCGAAAGCCGACCGTCCGATCGTCGAGGCCTTCCGGCACGCCTGGCGCAAGATCGTGTGGCTGTCGTTGCTGCAGAGTGCGGCGAACGTCGGCTACTTCCTGATCACCGTCTACAGCCTCACCTACGTGACCGACGTCTTGCACATGCCGCGCAGCGTCGCCACCACCGGCCTGATGATCGGCGCGGCCGTCGACCTGGTCATGCAGCCGGTGTTCGGCCTGCTCTCAGACAAGATCGGTCGGCTGAAGGTCTATGCGGGCGGAGTGATCTTCCTCGGAGCGCTCGCCTTCCCCTTCTACCTGATGCTGGACTCCCGCAATGAGCTGCTGATCGTTCTGGCCTTCGTGCTCGGCCTGGGCATCGGGCACGCCGCGACCGGCTCGTTGCATGGCGTCATCTACGCCGAGCAGTTCTCCACCCGCTACCGCTACTCCGGATCCTCAATCGCCTACCAGACCGCCGGCATCATCTCCAGCGGCCCCACGCCGCTCATCGCCGCCTCTCTGGTCGCCGCGACCGGAGCGAGCACCGCCGTGGGCTGGTACGTCGTCGGCGCGGCGGTGATCAGCCTGGTGTCGGTGGCATTCCTGACCGAGACCTACCGGGCCAGCATCGACTTCTGATCGCAGGTCGTTCCCACGCGTTTCACTTCGAAGGACCTCTCACCATGACGGCTGAAGACAGCTTCGGCAATCCCATCGACCCCGTCGCCGGTTTCGCCCGCGGCACGATCATTACCTCCGCGACGGAGGAGGGGCTGCGTCTGCGCAACGCCCAGCGCATCGCCGCCGAGCGGGTCCAGGCCAAGGGGCCCGAGTCCATTGCGATCTTCACCGGTAACCAGCGCAACTACCCAGTCCACGCCGACGACCTGACCACGCTGTGCGAGGAATGGGTCGGACCGGGTCTGTTCGCACCGGCCCTGCGCGCCACCGGACTCGCTCACCTCGGAGGCTTGGGCTCGGACGACGTTGCGGTGTTCAACCGGACCAGCGCCGCGATCATCGCCACGATCGTGGCCCTCGTCCGGGACGAGACCGTTGTCTCGGTGGTCCCCGCCGGCGGCCCGTCGCACGCCTCCGTCGGGCACGGCGCACGCTTGGCCGGCGTCGAGGTGCTGAACGTCCCGGTGGTCGAGGACTGGGCCGAGGCGATCCAGACCCGCAGACCGAAGCTTGTTCTGGTCACGACCGTCACCAGCAGTCTCGAGAGGATGGACGACGCCGACATCCGTCGAGTGACGGCCCTGGCCCGCGAACTCGGTGCGGTGACGCTGCTCGATGAGGCATACGGAGCCCGGCTCCGGACGGCCCTGCACGGCGGTACGCCGTCGTTGCAGCTGGGGGCAGACCTAGTCGTCACCAATTGCGACAAGGCCGGGCTGTCCGGGCCACGTGCCGGCCTCTTGGCAGGCCGCCCCGACCTGGTCGCCCGTGTGTCTGCCACGGGCGCAGGGTTTGGCATGGAGGCCCGCGCACCCATCGCCGCCGGTGCACTTCGTTCGCTGGAGGGTTACTCACCCGAACTGCTCCGTGAGGAGGCGCGCGCAGGACAGGAGCTCGCGGGTGCGCTGTCCAAGCACTACCGCGACGGTGTGGTCCGCAACAGCGACCTCGGGCCCATGATTCACGAGGACGATGTCCTGCGTGATGTTCTGGACCGGGCCGGAGCACCCGCCAATGAAGCAGCCGTCGTGCCATGCGAAGCAAGCTCGGCACTCGGCGTTCTGCTGCTGCGTGATCACGGGATTCTCACCGTTAACACCCACGGGCAGCCCGGCGCGCGCGTGTCGCTGCGCCTCAAGCCCACCGCTGACGCCATCCACCGAGTTGGAGGAGTCACCTCGGTCGTCGAGGCCGTTCTGAGCGCCAGCAAGGAACTCGCGGCCGTCGTCACCGACCGTGCCGCCGTGGCCGAGCTCGTCCTGGGAGGAAACCCATGAGGACCGATCAGATCGACGAGCGACTCGACAGGCTGGTCACCCTCGACCTCGGTGGCCGAGGAGTGGAACACCTCTACGACGCCGCCCGACGGCGCCAGGGCGGGCCGTTGGTCGGAGCTGCCGCAGACCTGCTCGCCGCCGTCCCCGACGGAGCCACGGTCCTGATGACAACCGGGTCGGTCTCGCGGGCGTGGATCTCCCCGACCGTCGGGGAGAATGACGGCCCCGCTGGCGCGGCCGCGGTCGCACGCGCGTTGGCGCTCGGCTCCCACGCCCTGCCGGTACTCGTCGGAGAAGAGACCCTCGCCGAGGGATTGGCCGCGATGTTGACCAGCGCCGGACTGTCAGTGCTGCCCTACGAACAGGCGCGGATCGCGGCACACGACGGCTCACTGGCCGTGGCAACCGTGCTGCGATTCCCGACTACCGACGAGGAAGCCGAGCCCGCCGCGCAGCGTCTGCTCGACGACCTTTCCCCAGCCGCGGCCTTCTCGACTGAACGCGTCGGACGGGCCGCCGACGGCATTTACTACAGCATGCGCGCCGTCGACTACGGCATGGGACGAGCCCGGATCGACCGCTTGTGGGACAGCGCCCGTGAGCGTGGCATCCCCACCCTCGCGGTCGGCGACGGCGGCAACGAAATCGGCATGGGCGTGATCGGCGAAGCCGTCCGTGCGCACGTCCGTCACGGCGAGACCATCGGCGCGATATCCGAGACAGACGTCCTCGTCACCGCAGCCTGCTCGAACTGGGGTTGCTACGGCATCGCGGCCGCGCTCGCTGCACGAGCGAAAGATCCGCGCCTCGTGCACACCGCTCAGCGGGAAGCTGCGCTGCTCCGGCGCGGGACCGACCTCGGGTTGATCAACTCGGTGGCGGGGGTGATTGACAGCGACGTCGACGGCATCCCGGAAACGACCCACGTGGCCCTCGCCGAGATGGTGCACGCCGTCGTCCGCAGTGCTCTCTGATCACTGTCCACCCGGGACCGGAAGCAGCGCTGAGGATCACACGGCAGATCAGCCAGGTTTTGGACGGCCACTGGTAGCGCGATGGTGCGTCACGCCCGACTTCATGGAATCCGGAGGCAATTGTGCGAGGGATCTACGAGGGATGAACGAACCAGTCGTTCCGCCGAGGGGGCGTCGGCTGCTCGTCGTAGGAGATGACGAGGATCTGGGCCGCTCCGTGGCCGAGCACGCCGAGTCGTGGGGCAACGTTGTCCAGCAGTTGCACCGGCCGGACAACGAGTCGTTGCGGCAGCACCTGCGTGATGCGGTGGACGGGGTTGCGGTGGTCTCCCGCGACGACATCGTCGCGCTGCGGTACACCTTGCTCGTCGAGCACCTGGCGCCCGGAGTTCGCCTGGTCGTGACGATCTTCGACCACACCGTGGCCTCCGAAATCTCCCGCGCCGTACCCAACTGCACGGTGCTGGGCATGACCGATGCCATCGTGCCGACCTTGCTGGGTGCCTGCGTCGCGCCGGAGCTGGCCAGCCTCCGACGCGTCGACGACCGCCTGGTGGCGGTCCAGCACGCCCCCAACGGACTGCGGGTGCACTGGCATCAACGCTGGCCCCGGTCGTGGAAAGCCCGCGTCGGCAAGGCCCTCGGGCAGTTCCGCCCGATGGACGGCTCATCGCAAGCCATGCTCACCGGGCTCACCGGACTGCTGCTGGTAGCGGTCCTGGACACCGCGCTGGGCGTTCTCGTGCTGCACGAACATTGGTCCGACGCCGCCTGGCACGCCGTACGCACCCTGACGACCGTGGGGTCGGCACCTGCCGCCGAGCACGCCCCGGACTGGTACAAGGCGCTGTCTGCCATCTCCATGCTCGCTGTATTGGGGCTGGCGGCGATGTTCACCGCGGGCTTGGTCGACCGACTGACATCCCGCCGGTTCACCGCACTCGTAGGCAGCCGCGCCGTTCCACGACGCAACCACGTCGTCGTGGTCGGCCTCGGGCAAGTTGGACTCCGTCTGTGCTCCGAGTTGCAGGCACTGGGAATCGGGGTCGTCGCCGTCGAACGCGACTACTACGCGCCCTGCTTGCCCTTGGCCCGCGCGCTGGGAATTCCCGTCGTGGTCGGCCGCGGCGGCGACCGATTCCTGTTGCGCCGCTTATTGTTGCCGAAGGCACGAGCAATAGCGGCAGTTTCTTCGGACGGGCTGGAAAACATCGCCGTCGCGGTCGCAGCACGTGCCATCGCGCCGCACCAACGGATCGTGCTGCGCGCCGGCGGCGACGATGTGACAACCGAATCCCGTTCCCTGTTCCGAATCGGAGCGGTCTGCGACGTCACGCGCATCACCGGCCCGTTCGTCGCCGCTCGCCTGCTCGAAGTCGACCTGCTGAGCGTGTTCGCCGTCGAAGACCGCACCTGCGCGCTGTTCGCAGACGGCCAGGTGCAGGACCTAGCCCACTGGGCGGTACACGAAGATGTGCGCCCGAACGACGAGAAGTACCCGAGAGCCTCGGTTCTCGACTAGAACAGGAGATCACCATGCCGATCACCGGCACGCTCAACCGCCCAACAGAGGAAGACCAGTCAGCCACCGACGACCACATTCCCTCACCGGACGCGGCCAACGACGAGCCTCACCTCATCCGCGGCTATGACTGACATCGGCGTGCGATTACACCGCTGCATCAATTGCGCCCGGTCAAGCCCGAGCGAGTCCTCCCCGCGACTGTGCGCTACACGAGCCCTGGGGCGTTCCGCAGACGGCGCTGGAACAGCCGTATAGGAAAATGTAGTGGCGCCAGCTTGCCGAACTGAACCACTAACGGGAACCCGGCCCCGAGAACTGCCGAAGAAGTCGCAACTACGCGGAGGAACGGCTGGCATTGTTCATCGGGAAGCGACATAAACGCGGGCGGCATTTCGGTCTGCACGTGGTGTCCTACCTGTCGCCGGACCGATGCGCACTGATCAGCCTGTCGGGAACCGTTGTCGCACCCAGGGCGGGCAAGTCCAGGCGGGAACGACGGAATGTCGGCGGTGAACGGTCCGTTCGCTTCACACCGACTGGCGGGGGCCTACGCATGGTGAATGGCGCGAACGGGCCGTTCGTCTCGTCTATCGAGGTGAACGGGCCGTTCGCTTCACACCGACTGGCGGGCGGAACCAGGTCGCTCCCGCTGGGGCTGCCTGCCGAACCTCCAGCCAGAACGAGTTCCAAAACAGGCGCCATAGCGCGCTTATAGCGATGCTTATAGCGACAAAAGGACGCTCGCGGGCCCCGTCAGGTTGACAGGGCTGCCCAGGGGTCTACCGGGACAACTCGGGTGCTTCGGCCTTGGTCGTCGAGGATGCGTCCGTGGACCTTCGTCGTCCGCAGGATCAGTTTCCGGTCCATCACCTTGGCGTCGGGGTGTTCGTGGGCGATTCGGATCAGCAGTTCGTCCAGGTGGTTCAGGGAACGCAGGCCAACGATCAGGCCTAGGTTCGTCGGGCTCGTCACCGCTGCGCAGTGCCTGGTTTCCGGCCAGCTGCCGAGGGATTTGCCGATGCGCTGCACCTCGGTGTCGGGAACCGCCAGCCACAGCAGAGCCATCGTGTGCCAGCCCGCCAGCGGTCGGGCCATGTCGCAGCGGAATACTATGTCGCCGTGCTGGCGGAGCCGGTCGAGGCGGCGCTTCACAGCCTGAGGCGAGATGTTCAGCTCGCTTGCCAGGCTCGCGTAGCTGCGGCGGCCGTCGCGGCCGAGCGCCAGGAACAGGGCGCGGTCGGCGACACCGAACGGCCGGATCTCCCGCGGCGGCGGACCCACGGACTCCCGGACCTGCTCGGCCTGGCTGCGGTTCATCACGCCGAGCCGCCAGATGATACCGCCGAAGGTGCTTCCGAAGACGTGGCTGCGGACCTTGGTGACTTCCTTCGGCAGCGGCAGGGTCCGCAGCAGCACGTTGGAGATCGCGCCGAGCGTCGGCGCCATGACGAGCGCGAACACCTGGTACTCGCCGGTGGTCACGCCGACGGTGATCACGTGCGGCAACTCGGCGAGCCGCTCGGCGACCTGCACCGCAGTACCCGGAGCGCAGGCGAACTCGACGGTCGCGCCCTTCGAGGAGCTATTGCCCAGCGCCACGGTGATCCAGGCGGCGCCGGCGTCGGTCAGCCGCTGCCAGCGGCGGGCCAGCGTGATGGGTGCCAGCTCCAGCACCTCGGCCAGCGCGATCCAGCTCGCTCGCGGGTTGACCTGCAGGGCGTCCACCAGCGCGAGATCCACTTCGTCCAGCACCCGGCACCCTCCTCGCTCATGTTGGCCGTGTGACGGTTGCGTCGGTTTCCAACATTCAAACCGGATCAGGCACAGATCTCCATCGTTTTGTGGTTCTTGTGATGAGGTTTCTCCGACACTGCTTCGCATGGTTGGCGGCCTCGGCGTGCTACCGCTCGCCGAGGCCGTCCGGCGCTGCACCCTAGGTCGGCACCCGCAAGACGATCTTCCGCATCATGGTCCTCTGGGGGCTTACCTCGGCGGCGATGATGCTCGGCAGCGACGCGACGACGTTCTACGTGCTGCGCTTCCTGCTCGGCGGTTCGAGGCCGGTTTCGGCCCGGCATCATCTTCTACCTCACCTACTGGTACCCGCCGGCGCGGATTGCGGCGGCGATGGGCCTGCTGATGCTGCCGATCCGATCGGTTCGATGCTCGCGGCCCGGTGTCGTCGTGGCTGATCACCAACTTCGAGGGCGTCGCCGGACTGCACGGCTGGCAGTGGATGTTCCTGCTGGCAGGCCTGCCGTGCGTGGTGCTCGCGTTCGTCGTCTGGGGGACGCTGGCCGACACCCTTGACCGGGCGAAGTGGCTCAGCGCTGGGGAGAAGGAACTGCTGCGCCGCGACCTCGCGGTGGACCGGGACGAGGGGACGCACAGCCTCCGGGAGGTGCTGCGCGATCTGCGGGTTACGCCCTGGCGATCGGGTACTTCCGCCTGGTCAGCGGCCTGTACGCGGTGAGCTTCTGGCCGCCGACCGTCTTGAAGGAGAACGGGCTCACCGACACCATCACGATCGGTCTCTACTCGGCGCTGCCGTACGCGTTCGCGATCGTTCTGATGGTCGTGCTGGGGTGGCGCTCGGACGGCACCGGTGAACGCCGCCTGCACAGCTCGATCACGGCACTGAATCAGCGCCGTCGCGCTCAGGGTCGCGGCCTTCACTGCCAGCAGCTTCGCGGTTTCGCTGATCGCCATCATTGTCGCGACGGTGTGCGTGTGGGCGTCGTACACGGTGTTCTGGGCGATACCGTCCACGTACCTGAAGGGCACGGCGGCGGCCGGTGGAATCGCGCTGATCAACAGCATCGGCCTGCTCGGCGGTTTCATCAGCCCGACGCTGATCGGTTTCGTCAAGGACACCACCGGAAGCACGGTGGTTGGCCCGCTCTCGATGGTCGCCCTGCTGCTGATCGGCAGCCTCGCGATCTACGCCAACCGGCTTCCGACGAGATTAGGCCGGATCTGCCGGTGCCTGGAGATCAGGCGGGCGGTCAGGACGAGGAGCTGGCACAGCGGTGACGGGAAGCCGAGGACCAGCCCGGTGGCGATGTCGATCAGCGGCGCCGCCACCGCCGCCGCGAAGACCCGGTTCGAGGCCGTCGGCAGCTTCGCCTTCGCCGCCCAGGAGGTGCGGCGCCAGGGCTTGGCGATGGACAGCCACGCCTGGAAGGCGATAGCCGAGGCCATCAACGCGGTGCCGATGAGCAGCGCGGGCGGCGGGGTGGCCAGGCCTGCCCGGGCGGCTTCGGCCGAGCCTTCCAACGCGTCGGAGAGGATGAAGATCCCGGCGTAGAGCTGGACGACGGTGATCGCGAACTTCACCAGGACCCACCAGTTCCGGAAGAAGCCCCAGGCGGTAGACGCCGCGAGCATGAAGCCGGTGAATGCCGCGGCGTTCGCGAACGGGGCGAGTAGGTGTGTGTCCACCACGTGCGCCATCGAGGTCGCGCCGATCCGGACTGCGAGGTCGTCGCTGGTGAAACTCGTTGCCAGCAGGGCGAAGAGCACCAGCGCTTGCGCCATCCAGCCGACCGAGGTGATCACGTGCAGCCAAACGACGGCCTGCCGCCAACGCTGCGAGGTTCCTTTTGACACGGACACCAGGTTGCTGGTCGCGTCACCTGGCGACATCCGGTGGTGCCCCGGGAATAACCCTGATCCGGCCCCTTAGCCGGGTGGACTTGGTCCAGGCGCCCGGGGGTCAGTGCTTGGGCAACAGCCGCACTGCGGCGAGGAAACCGAGGGTGGCCGCCACCCCGATCGCGTATACGTTGGCCGTCATGCCCAGACCGACCTGCGTCACGGCGACTCCCGCCGCCACTGCAGGGAGGCTGAAGGCCGAGTAGTTGACCGGGTAGACCGTCGCGAAAAGGGTTGCACGCCGGTTGGGTTCGGCGAGCCGGACGCGCTGCCGAAGTCGCCCAGGAACGCTCCGCCGAAACCAAACCCGGTGATCACCAAGCTGGCGAAGAACAACGGCACCGAAGTCGCGGCCAGCGCGGCGAGGGTGCCGAGCAGCCCGACCAGCAGGATCGGCAGGATCGGTGAGCCCGTGATGATCGCGGCACGCGGGTTCAGCCGGCGGGACTCCAGCGAGCCGATCGCGCTCGTCCCCATCAGGCAGCAGGAACGGGGTGAGAGCCAGTCAGGACACCCAACCTGCGCGGGTTCCGAGCAGGGATCGACTCGTTGGGAGATGCCTTGCGGCGACGTAGAGTTCCCGTTCTGGCGCCGATCCCACATGCTGGCCGGGCGGATGGCGTTGATCGACAGTGGAAGCGGGCCGGGAATTCGGGGCTGTGCGGCGGCTTCCGCTCGCCAGGTGGCGAGAGGTTTCTGGGCGCTGTAGAGGGCGTTCTAGGTGGACCTGGTGTGGGGCGAACGGACCGTTTGTGTCGTCTATTGACGTGAACAGGCCGTTCGCTTCACACCGATTGGGGAGGCACGACCAGGCCACTCCCGCTGGAGCGGCCAGCGGAACCGCCAGCCAGAACAGCTCTACATCGCCGAAAAGTGCTCACGGGCTCTCGGCTGGGGTTTCTTCCAAGGCGGCGAGGAAGGTTTGGACCACTGGGCGCGTGTCCGCGCGGTTCGCCACGAGATGGCGAGTTCCGCCGCGCATCGCTAACCCTCGCAACCCGCACCGCAACACAACGCAACGCAACGCAACGTAAGAAGAGGTTAGAACGCTCAAAGAAATCGTCCAGGCCACGCGTTCAGAAGGTGCCGCCGCTGGCGTGGATCACCTGGCCGGTGACCCATCGGCTGTCGTCGGAGGCCAGGAATGCCGCGATGTCGGCGATGTCGGCGGGCTCGGCGATGCGGCCAAGCGGGGTCTGTGCGGCCATCTGCTCGAGGACCGATTCGGGCTGCAGTTCGGCCAGGGCATCGGTGCGGGTTGCGCCTGGTTGCACGCTGTTCACGGTGATCCGGCGCGGCCCGAGTTCCTTCGCCAGCACCCGCACCAGCTGGTCGCCGGCGGCCTTGGCCGCGCCGTAGAGGCCGGTGCCGGGCCGGTTCGCCGCCGTGACACCGCTGGAGATCACCACGATTCGCCCGCCGTCGCGCAGCCGGTTCGCCGCCTCCCGTAGGGCCGTGAAGGTGGCGCGGGCGTTGGTGTCGAACAGCACGTCGAAGTCCTCGTCGGAGGCCTCGGCGATGGGCGCGAAGCGGGCGGTGCCGACGTTGTTCACGAGGACGTCGAGGCCGCCGAAATGCCGTTGTGCAGCGTCGAACAGGTCGCGCAGCTGCGCGGGGTCGGTGACGTCGGCCTGCACCGCTGTCGCTCGCCCGCCGCTGGCCTCGATCTTGGCGACGACCTCGTCAGCGGCGGCCCGGTCGGCTCGGTAGTTGACGACCACGCTCATGCCGTCGGCGCCGAGCCGCTCGGCGATGGCCCGGCCGATACCGCGCGAGCTTCCCGTCACCAGTGCAACCTTGTTCAAGTCCGCCTCCACTGGTCGATGTCGTCATCAGTCGAGATACTCGACTAAATTTGTCGAGGATGTCAACCGTCGAGGTAGCCTGCGGCGATGGACCCGGACTTTTCGCGCGCCCTGATGGCGTTGCACCGCGAACTGCGCGGGCTCTACGCGGCCATCGCCCGCCACTTCGGGCTGACGGCGCAACAGGTCGAGCTGCTGTGCCTGCTCAAGGACCGCACCCCGTCCGCCGGCGAGCTCGCGGCGTTGCTGGGCTGCGACAAGACCAACATCACCGGCATGGTCGACCGCCTGGAACGACGCGGCCTGCTGGCCCGCGTGACGGACCGCAACGACCGCCGGATCAGCAGGCTCAGCCTGACCGACGAGGGCATGGCGCTAGGTGGCAAGCTCCGCGAAGCCTTCAACGCGCAGGTCGCCGAGCGCTGGGGCTCCCTGCCTTCGGAGGACGCCGCGGCTCTCGTGCGCCTGACGCAAGAATCTAGTGAGCGCTGACTCCGGTAAATGCCTGTCTTAGAACCAGGTTTTGATCTTCGTCTTTTAAGCGGTGCAGCCGCTTGGCCCACCCCGCTACCCGCACCGCCGCGCAAAGGGATTTCGAAGACAGGCACCAAGCTTGTTGTTTAACCAGGTAGCACCGTGGTGGGGCCCGGTTGATCATGGATGAAGCCCTTGGTTGATCATTCCTCTTGCGACAGACGGAAGATCACAACCAAGGGCTTCGATGATGAGTGTGCACGACACCGGCCAAGCCGATGCGCTCGGGGAGCTGTCCGGGTTCCGCCAGCGGTTCTATGAATGTCTGACCGGGCGGGCGGATGCGTTGTTCGAGCTGACCGACGCGGTGTTATGCAGTGATGGACCGGTCACCAGCCTGGCCGAACTGTCCCTGGCCGCGGAGCACCGGCGCGGGCATGGCACCGGCTACGACGCGATCAACCACGGCCGCGTTGAGGCCGACCGGTTACGCACCACCTTGGCCCGGCTGCCATTACCGCGTGCCGCCGGCGGGCGGATCGTTCTGGCCGTGGACGTCTCGCCCTGGCTGCGCCCGGACGCCGCGTGCAGCCCCGAGCGGCTGTTCTGCCATGTCTATGGCCGCTCCCGTAGTACCTCGCAGCTCATCCCGGGCTGGCCCTACTCCTTTGTCGCCGCGCTGGAGACCGGGCGTACCTCGTGGACGGCGATCCTGGACGCGGTGCGGCTGGGGCCCGCCGACGATGCCACCGCGGTCACCGCCGCTCAACTACGTGAGGTCGTGGGCCGGATCATGGGCGCCGGACACTGGCGGCCCGGCGATCCGCACATCCTGATCGTGACCGACGCCGGCTACGACGTGACCCGGCTGGCCTTCGTCCTCGCCGATCTGCCCGTCGAACTGGTGGGCAGAATCCGCTCCGACCGCGTCCTGCTGCGGCCCGCACCGCCCCGGCAGCCGGGTACCGTCGGGCGGCCACGCAAGCACGGCGGCGTGTTCACCCTCGCCGAAGAGAACAGCTGGCATGCCCCCGACCACACCACCAGCACCGACACCACCCGCTACGGACACGCTCAGGCGCGGGCCTGGGACCGGCTGCACCCCCGCCTGACCCACCGCGGCTCCTGGCTGGACCACGAGGGCGAACTGCCCCTCGTCGAGGGCACCGTGATCCGCTTGCAGGTCGACCACCTGCCCGGAGACCGGGACCCCAAACCGGTGTGGCTGTGGTCCTCGGTCACCTGCGCCGACGCCGAGTTGGTTGATCTGCTCTGGCAGGCATTCCTCCGCCGATTCGACCTCGAACACACCTTCCGACTGCTCAAGCAGACCCTCGGGTGGACCCGCCCGAAACTGCGAGCACCCGGCTCGGCCGATCGCTGGACCTGGCTGGTCCTGGTCGCCCACACACAACTACGCCTCGCCCGGCCCATCGCTGAAGACCTTCGACACCCCTGGGAAAGACCAGTCACCGAGCCACGTCGGCTGACGCCCGCCCGCGTCCGGCGGGGGTTTCGCAACCTCCACGCGAAGACCGGTTCCCCGGCAGCCGCACCGAAACCCTCCCGACCCGGTCCCGGACGCCCACCCGGCTCCCGCAACACCCACCGCGCCACCCGTCACAACGTCGGCAAGACCATCAAACGCGACCTCACCCTCGAACAACACCAAAACCGCACAGGTTAAACAACAAGCCAAGAACCCGAGCCGGCACTCACGAAGCGACGACACTGCCCATCCAGAGGAAATCGCGGGCTCGGGTCACCGCGACCAGGCGTTGCCGGTGCAGCGCTTCGCGTTCTTCCCGGTGACCGCCGGACAACAGCGGTTCGTCGGGCAGAAACACGCTGCGGAACTCGGTGCCCTTGGCGCGGTGCACGGTCCCGACGTGGATCGTCGCGGAATCTCGCCCATCCCAGCGGTCCAGCGGCCGAACCGCGAAACCCGCTGCGCGAAGCACCTTCTCCCAGTGCTCGGCCGCGCCGTTGGTGCGGGTGAGCACCGCCGCCGCAGAGCCGTCGTCGAGGCGCCGCAGCGCGGATACCAGCGCCTCGTCCTGGTCGTCGCCCTGCCACTCGACGACCCGCCCGCCGCGCAGCACCGGCAGCGCCGAGCGCAGCGGGACCGTCGGACCACCGTCGAGGTCGTCGAACCGGTTGATCGCGTCGAACTCCCCGGCCTGCTCGACGATCGCGGTCCGGTTCCGGTAGTTGCGCCGCAGGATCTCCCCGCGCCCCTGCAACGAGATCCCGGCTTCGGACAGCCGCCAGCCACCGGCGTACACCTGCTGCTGGCCGTCGCCGACGAGCAGCAGCTGATTCGGCCCGTCGCCGCTGATCGCGTGCACCAGCCGCAGCCCGATCAGCGTCAGGTCCTGGACCTCGTCGACGACCACCGCGGTGTACTGCCGGGGCAGCGGACGGCGTTCGAGCTCCGCCAGCGCCCGCATCAGCACGTCGTTGTGGTCGAACGCGCCCCGCTCGGACAGCGCGCGTTCGTACTCGCAGTAGAACTGCCAGACGTGCGCCCGGAATTCGGCCGGCAGGTTCGCGCCGCGACCCTTGCGCGGCACCTTCCGGTAGATCTCCAGCGAGCGGATCCCGCGCCCCTTGATCAGCCGGTCGATCTCGTCCTTCCAATAGCCGCGCGCACCGCGGAAGTTCCGCAGCGGCGCGGTCAGCTCGCTGCGCTGCCACACCGCGTCGAAGGCCTGCTCCACCTGCTGCTCGTCGACCTCGGTGGCCCGTCCGCGCCCGGCCAGGAAGTCCCGCGCCCAGGAGTGCAGGTGGGTGAACTCGATGCGCGCTGCGAGCTGCGGCGCCAGCGACCGGAACTGCGCCTCGGCGATCACCGGCAGATTGCGCAGGTGCGTGGTGAACAGCAGCTTCCCGGTGGACCGCCGCGCCAGGTGGGCCAACCGGTGCAGGGCCAGCACTGACTTGCCGGTGCCCGCCGGGCCGGTGATCCGCGCCGGACCGGAGTAGTGCCGCCGGACCGTGCCGAGCTGCGCGTCGTCCAGGAAGATCCGCCAGTCGCAGAACGGCCGGTCCAGGGCGTGCTCGACCCGCTCGCGGCGCAGGTCGTGGACGTCGAACAGCCCGGCCGGGCACCCCCTCTGGCCGGGAGCGCGCTGTTGCGGGATCCGCTGCGGATTCCACATGATCGGCGTCAGGTCGAAGGTGCGGTTTTCCAGGTGGCGGGCGACGGCCAGCGCCTCTTCGCCCGCCAGCACCTGGTCGCCGCGCCGCAGGGGCCGGTCCAGTTCGGCCTCGGTGACGGTGAGGTGCTCGCCGGTGTGGCCGCGCCGGCCCTCGAAGTCGGCGGGATGCACGACCACGGTCCGGGCCACCGATTCGGTCAACATGCCCGATCCGATCGACGCGCCGGCCAACAGCTCCGCGGTCCACACGAACGCCGCCCGCGAGGCCTCCCAATCGGGTTCGCTTTCGCGCAGCAGGACCACCAGCACCCCGAGCGGCCCGACGAGGACGGCGTCGGGGCGGTTGCCCGGGGTGTGCGGCGCGAACTGGTTGAGCAGCGTGTACCAGCCGCTTTCGCGCTCCACCACGAATCGCTGCAGCACGCGGTTCTGCCACGTCGGCAGCAGCCGGTCGCGCAGCTCCTCCTCGGCCTCGCGGCGCAATCTTTCCTGGCGGTGGTGGAAGGTCCCGGTCACGGCGCCTCCGTATCTCGTGGGGCGCCCACATCCGGTCGGCTCACCCGAGCGAGAGGGTCAAAATCGCCGCTCATGACGCCTCCGGGATCCGGTGGGAAAACCCGCTCAAGTCGGCGGCCGCAGCCGCCGCGTGGTTGACCACGGTTCGAGCACGCTCCGTACCGACATTAATAGGTTGCGTGTCGTTTTCGGGCGGCCCCGGATCGGATCACCTGGATGTCGCAGGAGGAGTTAGGCGAGTTCCTCGCGGGCGAGAAAGTCCGATGTGGACAGCGGCAGTGCGCCGTGGCTCAGGATCACGTCGTGGAACCGGCGGATGTCGAAGGCGGCGCCGAGCCGGTCGCGGGCCGTGCGCCGGATCCGCTCGATCTCCAAGCGCCCCACCAGGTACGACAACGCCTGGCCGGGGATGCTGATGGAGCGGTCGATCTCGGACGCGGCCTCCAGCCGGGACAGCGTGGTGTGCACGAGCAGATAGTCCAGCGCCTGCTGCCGGCCCCAGCCGAACTCATGCAGCCCGGTGTCGACGAGCAGCCGCGCGGCCCGCAGCAGGTCCTGCACGACCATGCCCAGCCGCGCCAGGTCGGTCCGGTCCTAGGCTGAACTGCAGGTGGTGACAGGGCACGACCTCGTGGAAGGCGATCACCTCGGAGACGAACCGCGGCCGCTGCTCGGCCTGCTCGGTGTTGGCGAAGTACACGCCGGGCCGCGAACCGACCAGCGCCGGCGCCATGTAGACGCCGATCGGTGTGCTGGCCGACGCGGTGCCGGGCACCGGGCGCACCTCGCACGGTCGGCTCGGCAGCCGCCCGAACCACTGCGGCGCCACGGCTTCCGCCCTGGTGATCGCGCTGCGCGCGGCGGTCAGCAGCTCTTCGCCGTCCCGCCAGTACAACGCCGGGTCCGCCTGCAGCCTGCGCAGCACCGCATCGGAATCGGATTCGCCCCAGATCTTCGCGCCGAGCTCGCCGATCTCGCCGCGCAGCGACGAGAGGTGGGTCCGCCCGATCTCGTGTAGCTCTTCCGGGGTGCGCTCGGTGGTGGTCTGGCTGTGCACCAGTCGCCGGTAGATCTCGCGGCCGCCGTTGATCCAGCACAGCCCGGGCTGCTCCGCGGGGCGCGAGTGCTGGGTGATCGCGGCGGCGAGCACGTTCCGGTACTCCCGCAGCGCCGGATGCACCACGTCGACCAGCAGCCGCTTTCGCTTCTCCGCCAGCGCCGCGCCGGGTAGTTCCGGGGTGAGCAGCGGGTCGGTGTCGGGCGCGGCGAGGTAGCCGTCGAGGTGCTCGATCGCGTTGTCGACGAGCGGTCGAACCGGGACCCGTCCGGCGGCGACTCCTTCGCGGTGCCGCCGCGCGGCGGCAGCGGTGAACTCGGGGATCTGCCGCAGCCGCAGCAAGAAGTCCTCGGCCTGCTGCGCGTCGGCGACGGGCACCTGGCCAAGCTGGAACAGCAAGCCCGCGACCGGTGCGAACAGGTTCCCGATCACGGTGTACTCGGGGGAGCAGGCGTCGAACTGGTCGACCAGCGCCTGCGCCTGCCGCACGACCACCGCGATGGTCAGCCGCTGCTCCAGATCGGCGTGCGCGGTGTCCACCGCCATCGCCCGGACCCGGATGTTCTCGGCGCGTTCCCGCAGCGCGAGCTCGGTTCCTGCGGATATGTCCGCCAGCCGGTCGTCGCGGTCCCGGATGCCGTAGAGCGTCGCGCCGGCCGGGTCTGCGTCGAACAGGGCGGCCAGCAGTTCCTCGGCGAGTTGTGCGGGCGTGCTCACAGCGTTCCATCCTGCCCAACGGTCCGACTGACCGCCGGGTTGAACGGGGCGGGGACAATGGACGGGTGGACCCGCTGCACGACCCCGACGACGAAGCCCTGCTGCACCCCAGGCAGGCCCGCGAACTCGCAGGGCTGGTCGAGACCGCGCGACTGGCATCGGCCGTCGTGCGCTACGGGCTGCGCACCCGGGTCGGCGCGGCGACGGTGGTGCTCAACCAGGACAACCCCTTGCCCGCCGCGAACCACGCGTGCGCCCTGTGGGGAACCCTCGCGGAGATCGCCGGAACCCTGCTGGAACTGGAGCAGGTCTTCGCCGAGGCGGGCCGCGCCGAGGCCGTCGTCTACGCCTCGCCGACCACGGTCGCGGAGATCGAGGGCATCGCCGACGACGCCGGTTGGCGCGCGGTGGAAGAACTCGTGGCCCTGCTGCACCGGTTCCGCCAGGACACCAGGGGAGGGGCGCGTCCAGCCGTGGACCGCGACCTGCCCCAGATCGTGGACCTGATCGCCGACGACGCCGGGCTCTCCGACCCGGACGAGCGGCTGCTGCTGCGCAACTTCGGACACCGGATCGACGACCCGCGCTGTGTGCTGCGCGTCGTCGACGACCCCGGCGCCGATCGCATCGCCGGATTCGCCCAGGGCTTCGTCGAGCGCGGCATCGGCCTGGTTGAGCAGGTGGTCGTGCGCCCCGGCCGGCGGCGCCGCGGCGTCGGGCGGGAACTGGTCGCGGACATCGTCGACGAACTGCGCGGGAGCGGAGCGCTGCTGGTCGCGGCGCACACCGAAGAGGGCGGGACGGCGGAGCGGTTCGCGGAGGCCTGCGGCTTCGAGGTGGTCTACGCGGTGACGGCCTACGCGCGCCGGATCGACGATCTGCTGTGACGAAGACCGCTTGGACCTTGTTCTCAACCCAGTTTGTGTCGCGGTGCGGGTGGCGGAACCTCAGGGGCCGTCTCGCTGTGGGATCACCGACAGCATGAATGCCAGCCACGTCGGGGCTGTCCTCGCGAGATAGCCCGGCGTGCGGGTGTTCCCGCAGGACACTGCTGAGAACCCGCGCCGGTGCCGGTTGCGAGCGTGGGCTGAGCGGCTGCTCCGCTTCAGACCCAGAACGTCGACCGGAATAGCGGCGCGAAGAGCGCGGTTAACACTCACGAAACAGGCACTGCGGCGTGGTTGCTCGATTGACCGCGCCGCAGCCGCACGTTTCGCTTAGTTTGCCTAAATACCTTGGAGGAGCGGTGTCGAGCAGTTCGGCAACGGCGGACGAGACCATCGAACCCGTCGAGAACGCCGGCGATTCCGGCATCGGTTCCCTTCCCCGCGAGATCTGGGTCCTCGTCGTCGGCAGCTTCATCGTCGCTGTCGGGATGGGCATTGTCGCGCCCGCGCTGCCGACGTTCGCCACCAGTTTCGGCGTCGGCGTCACCGCCGCCTCCCTCGTGATCAGCGCGTTCGCCCTGATGCGGCTGGCATTCGCGCCGGTCAGCGGTCGCCTGGTGTCGTTCTTCGGCGAGCGCTCCATCTACGTGTGGGGCATCAGCATCGTCGGTATCAGCACCGCCGCCTGCGCGTTCGCGGGTTCCTACTGGCAGTTGCTGATCTTCCGTGCCCTTGGCGGCACGGGATCGACGATGTTCACGGTGTCGGCGGTGGCGCTGCTGGTCCGCCTCGCCCCGCCGCACCTGCGCGGTCGCGCGTCCGGCGTGTGGGCGACGAGTTTCCTGCTGGGCAACATCTCCGGGCCGATCATCGGCGGCATCATGGTCGGCTACTCGTTGCGCCTGCCGTTCGTCACCTACGGGATCGCGTTGTTCGTCGCGGCCTTCATCGGCTGGCTGATGCTGCGGAAGTCGACGCTGGCCGCGCCGCGAACCGACACCGGGGTGCCGACGATGACGGTCGGCCAAGCGCTGCGCCACCGCGCCTACCGGGCGGCGATGCTGTCGAATTTCAGCAACGGCTGGGCCGTTTACGGCGTCCGCATCGCGCTCGTCCCGCTCTTCGTGGTCGAAGCCCTGCGCTCCACCCAGTCGATGGCCGGCATCGCGTTGTCGGTGTTCGCACTGGGCAACGCCGCGGTGCTGCTGCTGTCGGGCCGGATCGCGGACAAGCGCGGCCGCAAGCCGCTGGTGCTCATCGGGCTCGCGGTCTCCGGCCTGGCCACCGCGTCGCTCGGCGTCACCGACTCCATCCCGTGGTTCCTCGCCGCGTCGCTGATCGCGGGCGTGGGCGCCGGAATCCTCAACCCCGCGCAGAACGCCGCGGTCGCCGACATCATCGGTGCGAAGGGCAAGGGCGGCCCGGTGCTGGCCGCGTTCCAGATGTCCGCCGACTTCGGTGCGATCCTCGGCCCGCTGATCGCAGGCGTGCTCGCCGACACGATGTCCTACGGCGCGGCGTTCGCCGTCACCGGCTTCACCGCGGTGCTCGGCCTGCTGGCCTGGATCGGTGCCCCGGAGACCCGCCCGGCCACCCCGCCCCGCCCCGAACCCACCACCGAAGCGGCTTGAGCCCCGAGGTCCTTCCCAAGTGACGAGGAAGCGCGGATTTTGCGCGAAATCGCGGCCCTCGACCGCGCGCCGGTCCCGGTCCGGATCAGGCGAACTCGATCGAGTCGCCGAACGGCCCGCCGCCCCGCAGGCTGGACGCACGAGGGACAGGTGTCCGGTCGCGGATCGTCGGGTATCCCGGCACTGACGTCGTGACCCCGCGGCGTAGTGACTCCGCCTGCCTGCCGATGCGGGAGGACGACATGAGCACGACCACCGGAATTCCCGGCTGCGAGCTGGCCGAGGAACTGCTGCTGCGGGAGCTGCGCCACCTGCACCGGACCCGCAATGGGACTTTCCTGCACGGCTCGCCGGATGCGCTGCGGGAGCACACGGCACGCACGTTCGAGCTCGAACAGGAGTACCTGCGGCGGCACCCGGAACGCGAGGTGGATCCCCGTCGCACCCGCTCCGGTGCGAGAGGAGAGCCGCAACATGCCTGAGCCACGCGTCGTGATCATCGGCGGCGGGCACGTCGGCCTGACCCTCGCACTGCGCCTGCAGCGGAAGATGAAGCCCGGCGAAGCCAAGGTCACGGTGATCGACACCCAACCGCACATGACCTACCAGCCGTTCCTGCCGGAGGCCGCGGCCGGCTCGCTCGAACCGCGGCACGTGGTGGTGCCGTTGCGGGAGGCGCTGCGCAACTGCGAGGTGCTGACCGCGCAGGTCTCCGGTATCGACCACGCCCGGCAGCGGCTGACCGCGACCCTCGGCGACGGCAAGGTCGAGCGCTTCGGCTACGACATGCTGGTGGTCGTGCCCGGCTCGATCTCGCGGGCGCTGCCCATCCCGGGCCTGGCCGAGCAGGGCGTCGGGTTCAAGACCATCGGCGAGGCGATCTACCTGCGCAACCACGTGCTGTCCAGATTGGACATCGCCGCCAGTACCACCGACGAGCGGCTCCGCCGCAGACTGCTGACGTTCGTGTTCGTCGGCGGCGGCTACGCGGGCATCGAGGCGATGGCCGAGCTGGAGAGCATGGCGCGCTACGCGATCCGCAGCTACCCGCAGGTCTCGGCCCAGGAAATGCGCTGGGTGCTGGTCGAGGCGATGGGCCGGATCATGCCCGAAGTAAGCCCGCCGATGAGCGAGTACACCAAGGGACGGCTGGAGGAACGCGGCATCGAGGTGAAGCTGAACACCACCGCGAAGTCCTTTGTGGACGGTCACGTGGCGCTCTCCGACGGCGACGAGTTCGACGCCGACACCGTGGTGTGGACGGCCGGGGTAAAGCCGCACCCGATGCTGGAGGACAGCGACCTGCCGAGAGACGCCAAGGGCCGCGTCGAATGCACCGCGAGGCTCCAGGTCCGCGGCACCCACAACGTGTTCTCGGCCGGTGACTGCGCTGCGGTCCCGGACCTGACCAGCAGTGACCCGGACGCCCTGTGCAGTCCGTCGGCGCAGCACGCGGTCCGGCAGGCCAAGGTGCTGGCCGACAACATCCTCGCGATGCTGCGCGGCGAACAACTCGTGAACTACAAGCACAAGTACGCGGGGTCGGTGGCGGGGCTCGGTCTGTTCCAGGGCGCCGCCGAGGTTCACGGGGTCAAGCTGAAGGGCTTCCCGGCGTGGCTGCTGCACCGCGGCTACCACCTGATGAGAATGCCGACCGCGTCCCACAAGGCCCGAATCCTCGGTGACTGGCTGATGGAACTGCCGTTCCCCCGCCAGGTCGTCGCGCTAGGCGAACTACACGACCCCCGAGCCGAGTTCGTCAAGGCCGCCAACACCCGTGGTCTGCCCAAACCGAACGGCCGCGTCGCCGGTTGAGCCATGTCCGGGGCCGAGGAGTTCGTCCCGCCCCGGGCCAGGCTGCCGGGCTTGCGCAAGGCGGTGCAGGGCTGCCGGGGCTGGTCCTGCCGGCTCGCGCAGCCCGGGTCACCGATGACCGGGCGGCGGTGTACCAGGGGTTCGTCGAGGACCTGCAGGTGGCGGCGCAAGCCTTGCGATCACTCCAGGCCGGGTAGCGGCACGACGCCGTCATGCTCCCAGCTCACCAACCGCCTGGCCTTGCCCGATTCGGCGCGTGGGATGTGGTCGGGCGGTAGGACCCGGACGATGCACGTGATGCCGAGTCGCGCCAGTAGCGCGCCCGTGAGCTGGGCCGCCAGGAGGGCGGTGTCGTCGTGCGGGTCCTGCGGCTCGACGGCGATCCGCAACTCCGGCCGCGACCGGTCGCGGAGGTCCTCGACGATCAGGTAATGCGGTGCCACCCGGCGATCGGCCAGGAGCACGGCTTCGATCTCCGACGGGAACACGTTGACGCCGCGAACGACCAGCATGTCGTCGGTGCGGCCCAGCACCCGGCTCATCCGGCGCAGCGTCCGCGCCGAGCCAGGCACGGGCCCGGCCAGCGCGGCTACGTCGCCGGTCCGGTAGCGCAGCAGCGGGGTGCCGGTCTTCGTCAACGTCGTGAACACCAACTCGCCGACCTCGCCGTCCGGCAGCGGCTCGCCGTCCGCATCGACCACCTCGGGGAAGAAGTGGTCCTCGGCGATGTTCAGCAGTCCCTCGGAGTCCAACGACTCGCACGCCACACCCGGGCCGATCACCTCGGTGAGCCCGTAGACGTTGAGCGCCCGCAACCCCAGCAGCCCCTCGATGCTCAACCGCATCTCCTCGGTCCAAGACTCGGCCCCGAACAACCCCACCCGGAGCGACAACTGCTCGGCGGTGATCCCGGTCGACGCGAACGCCTCGCCGAGGTAGATCGCGTACGACGGTGTGCAGCACAACACATCGGGGCGCAGGTCGAGCAACAACCGGAGTTGCCGGTCGGTGGCGCCGCTGGACACCGGAAGCACGGTCGCGCCGATCCGCGTCGCCCCGTGGTGCACGCCGAGCCCGCCGGTGAACAAGCCGTACCCGTAGGCGCAGTGCACGAAGCTGCGCCGCGTCACGCCTGCCCCGCCCAATGCCCGCGCCATCACCTCCGCCCACACGGCGATGTCACGCGCGGTGTACGGCACCAGCGTCGCCCGCCCCAACGTGCCGGACGTGCCGTGCACGCAGACGACGTCCTCGTCGGCGGCGGTGCGCAGCCCGAACGGGTAGTAATCCCAGAAGTCCTGCTTGGAGACGAACGGCAACCGGTGCAAATCGGCGAGCCGCACGTCGGAGCCCGCCGAGACGCCGCAGTCCCGAAGCCGCCCGGCCTGCACGCCGCCGGCGGCCAGCAGCCGGTCGACCAACCTGCGCAACCGATGTTCCTGCAGTTCACGGCGTCTCTCGGGATCAGCCCCCTCGGCCTCGGGAGCCACCAGCGAAGGACACACTCGCTGTGCTGTCGCCACGCCCCAGGGTCTAGCAGCTCGACCGGAGCCCTGGGTAGATCCAAGAGGGGGACCCCCTGAAAACTCCTCCGGAGGCCTGTTGTACTGTATTGACACAACGAGATGCGCGGTTCGGGAATGAACACCGAACGAACCAAACACCTCGGGAATAGTACAAGGGGCTGTGGCGCAGCTGGTAGCGCACTTGACTGGCAGTCAAGGGGTCACGGGTTCGAATCCCGTCAGCTCCACTCAATTCAGAGGGCCGGTTACCGGGGAGAAATCCCCGGTAACCGGCCCTCTGGCCGTTCTGCGGGCGACGTGAACGGTGAGTCGCATGGCCCGGAGTTGTGGACCATCTGTGGACCACTGGTGATGTTTCGCCTGTCGGACTCTGTGGTCATCCATGAAGGCGTGGGGCCGGGCAAGTGCTGATGTCGTTGGCGGTGAGCGTTTTTTGCCCGGCTTCCGGTTGTTGTGGGCAGGCGCAGGCGAGGCGTGCGGGGCCAGGCTTGCCGTAGGCCACCCCGGAGGGGCTTGGCCTTGTCGCCGATGCCGGTTGCGCGATCATGTTCATGCCGAAAGGCGGTGCACGGTGGTGTCGGATTCTCGGTGGCGAGGGGGCAGCCCGGCCCACGAGGTGAGAGCCCGGGCGCTGGTGAAGCGGGCCACGTCGCCGATCTCGGCGGTGAACACCGCCGCCCGGGGTCGGCCCGACCCCGGGGATTTGTTGGATCGCCTGTTAGCCAGGGTGCTGCGCCAGTTTCCCGGTTATCAGGTGGGTGGTTCTTTCGATCTCGAAGCCGAACGCGTCGATCAGCCCGCAACGGCTGTTGACCCGCGCCCGGTAGGCACCGTCGAGCGGAGCTTTCCCAGCAGCGCCCGGCGGCGTACACCGAACAGGTCGCTGACGGGCAGGTGCAGGGCCTGCTTGGCCAGCACCGGCGAGTGTCATCGGATCGTTGGCGATCCGCACCACGCCGAACTGCTCACCGGTCATGCCCTGCCGCACGATCACCGACCGGTGCCGGTGCAAATCGATCCCAACGAACTGTCTGCCGTCATGCTCAGACACAGGGGCCTGCTTCGTGGTGACGTGAGAACCCGAGTGTCCGCTCGGGACCACGAGGAGCGGAGGCCCCGCTCCTTCATCGCATCAGGGCCATCTTCGAGTTGTATTCCTGTAAGGTTTTTGGGTTTGTCGATGGGCCCCGTGACTTGCCCGGCAGGGCATTTGTCGAGCGCGGACGGTTGTCCCCGGCTCGTGCTGGGCGCGCTAGTAGCTCGTGAGTTTCCTGGGGCCCGTCCCGGTCGACGTGAGGCGGGACGGTGGTGGTCATCGGACGCCGTCCTGGTGGCTGTGCGGCTGTCTTGACCACTGCGGGGCGCGCCGTAGCCACAGTGCGATTCCGTGCCGACGGATCAAGGCGGCGACGCTGTGGGGAACCAATGGGCGGCGCAGCGCTGATCGCAGCAGCCGCGATGGGGTGGCGGGCTGGCGGCGCCCGTGCATTGTGGCGGTGAGCAGTGTCCGGTTGCCGTCGAGGAGGTCGATGTGCAAGCGCAGTCGTTCGCCGGGTAGCGGAAGGCGCATCCGGTAGCTGCCCTGGTCTGGCAGGAACGGGGAGACGTAGAGCTGCTTGTCGGTTTCGCCGGTTCCGGCGGCGTCGGGATGCACTAGGTAGCAGTGCCGTTCGCCGTAGGTGTTGTGGACTTCGGCGACGATGCATTCGAGGTTGCCGTCGGGCTGATGGCACCAGTAGATCGTGACAGGGTTGAAGACGTACCCGAGCACGCGGGCGTGGGCGAGCATCAATACGCGCCCGCCTCGCAAGTTGACGTCGTGTCGTGCGAGCCAGCGGTCCAGGTTTTCCCGGATTGTCCGGCGCGGATCGCCGAGGTGGTCGCGGGCCTCGAATCGCGCCAGGACCCGCAACGGGTAGGGAAGGTTGGGTAGCGCGTCGAGGTCGACCAGCCAGGTGTAGAGGCGGTGCTGGAACGAGCGCTGCGGTGCACAGTGGCGGGTGTGGCCGACGACCACGTCGTAGAGGTACACGCCGCTCACCACCCGGCTCCGAACGCGGCGGCGGCGCGCACCCCGGATGCGCACCCGTCCTCGTGAAAGCCCCACCCGTGGTAGGCGCCGGCGAACTGCACTCGCTCATCTCCGATGCTGGGTAACTCACGTTGCGCTGCAACGGATTCCGGGGTGTAAACGGGGTGTCGGTAGGTCATCTTGGTCAGGATCTGGTCGGGGGCGACGTGCTCGGTGGCGTTGAGCGTGACGATGTAGTCGGCGGGTTCGGCCAACCGCATCAAACGGTTCAGGTCGTAGCTGACGCGCGCGCCCACGGGACCGGCCGAGCACGATGTTTTGAGGTAGTTCCACGAGGCCCGGGCTCCGCGGGTCGTGGGCAGTGGAGACGGGTCGGTGTGCAGCCAGGTCTCGTTTTCGGAGTAGGTGAACGCGCCCAATACTTGGCGCTGCCGTGGCGTTGGGTGGGCCAGAAGGCCCAATGCCTGGTCGGCGTGTGTGGCGATGACGACCCGGTCGAGTTCGTGTACCGCATCGGAGGCGTCGCGGACCTGGACGCTGCCGACGGCGGGGTGCACCGAGCGCACCGGGGTCGCGCGACGGACTGCGTGGAGTCGCTGGGCGATCCGCCGGACGTACTCGCCGGAGCCGCCGACCACGGTGCGCCAGGTTGGAGAGCCGCCGATCGACAGCATTCCGTGGTGGCGGAGGAACTCGAAGAGGTACCGGACCGGATACTGTCTGCTGCGCGTCCCATCGGTGGACCAGACCGCCGACACCAACGGTAGCGCGAAATGGTCGACGAAGTAATCGGAATAGCCTCCTGTGGCCAGGAACGCGCCCAGCGTCATTGCCTCGCGTGGGTGTCCGGCGTCGAGAAACCGGTTCGCCTCCCGATGGAAACGCGGGACCTGCGCCAGCATCCGCAGATACCGGCGGTTGCGCAGGTTCGCGGTCCGGGGGAACAATCCGTCCCATCGCTTGGCGCCGGCGTATTCCAGGCCGCACTCGTCGCAGCGCACGCTCATCGACATCTCGGTTTCCTGTGTGTGCACACCGAGTTCGCCGAACAGTCGACGTAGGTGGGGGTAGGTGCGGTCGTTGTGGACGATGAACCCGCTGTCCACGGCAACCGGCTCGCCGTCTTCGGCGACCAGGTTGTGGGTGTGGGCGTGTCCGCCGAGGCGGTCGTCGGACTCGAACAGCACCACGTCGTAGCGCTTCTGCAGCAAATGCGCTGCCGTGAGCCCCGAGACTCCCGCCCCGATGACCCCGATCCGCTCCCGGTTCATGCCGGGCTCCTCTCGGCAGCGCACGTGAGCGCGAAGCGCCGCACGTGGCGGTGCCACTGCCCGGCGCGGCGCAGCATCGCGTGCCCCGAGCCCGCCACGACGTGACGCGTGATCTCGGCGCCGGATTCCCTGGCCCGCCGTGCGTAGACGAGCGAGGATTCGGCCGGCGTGATGCGGTCCCGATCGCCGTGCACAATCCAAACCCTCCGGCCCGGGAGGTGCTTGACCGGTTCGGAGCCGATGGTCCAGGGCGCGAGCGCGCACACTGCGGTGACGTCAGGCTCACTGGCCAGGCGCAGCGCCACGCGGGCCCCCATCGAATGGCCGATCAGGGCAACGCGCGCGTTCGGGTGTGTGGCGCGGATGATGCCCAGCGCCCAGCGGGCGTCGGCGACAGGGTCGAGCATCGGCTCGTTCCAGCCCTGCGTGCGGTTCCGCAGAACCCACACCGCCGCCCCCAGGCGCGCCGTCGCGCGGTGCGCCGTACGGGCAAACGGCAGCATTCGCCGGTAGGTCAGCTGGGTCGGCCGCACCGGGGATCGGCTGACTGCTTTGCCCCCGTGCAACACCAGCAACACGGTGGTCGTTCCGCTTGCCCGAGACATCAGTATCCGCAGATCCGGATAATCTTCCTCCATACTCTTTGTTCGCGGCCATCGCCGTGCGGGATTGCTGTGCCTGTGCTCACAAGGGCGGATCTCAGCGTCTGGGTGCCGGAAGCGCGGCAGGACGCCGAAACGCGGGAAAACGCCCGGCAGTTGTGCTGCATCCGGACGCTGCTGACGTGTTCCAGGGCCGCGAGGACCGACAGACCGACAAATCCCGTCGAGGCGAGTGCGTGGTGATGGCTCCTCTTTGTCGGTTTGATCAGGCCGGGATGGTCATCTGCAGCACTGGGGCGGTCGTGGGCTGTGGGGAACCGCCGGCGGGTTCGGTGGTCACGCCCATGCCGGCGGTTCCGGCCGGGACGGGCGCGACGATCGGGTCCATCCGGCCGGAGCCGCTTTCCCGCATCACGCCGGCGGAGATGTAGCCGTAGTCGCCGATGAACCACAACTGGTAGACGCGGTCCGGTGGCGGGGCGGTCGTCGCCGAGCCCATGAAGACCGTCTTGCCCAGTTCTTTCGACATCACTGTCGTGGCGTTCACTCCGGAGCCCCCGGCGGAGAGGATTCTGGCGTCGGGTGCGGCGAGCACCCCGGCGATCTCCGCGCTGCGCTCGCTGCCCGCCGTCAGTTCCCGGCGGGTGTCGTCGAGCTGGTTCTGGGTCCGGATCGTGACCGCACCCAGTCCGCCCGCCGTCGCGATGCCGAGCACGACGGCGGCCACCGCCAGGCGGGTGGTCCAGGACGGCCGCGCGGCGGCGATCCGGGGCCGGTCGTGGGTCGCGGGGGGCTGCTGCCTGGTCGTGCGGATCTCGTCGAGGACCCGCTGCTTGAGGCCGTCCGGGGGCCGGGTCGCCGAGGTGGCGCTCAGCCTCGCCAGGGTCTCGCGCAGCTCGCGCACCTCGGTGGCGCAGTCCGCGCAGGTCCCGAGGTGGCGCTCGAACTCGCTGCGCTCGTCGTCGGGGAGCGCGTCGGCGGCGTAGGCACCGGTCAGCGTGGCCATGTCGGTGTTCATGCGCCCACCCCCAGGCAGTCGCGCAGGCGGATCAGTCCGTCCCGCAGTCGGGTCTTGACGGTGCCCAGCGGACTGCCCAGCAGCCCGGCGGCCTCGCGGTAGGTGTAGCCCCGGTAGTAGGTCAGCACCAGCGACTCGCGCTGCAGCTCGGTCAGCATCGACATGCAGCGCCGCACCTGGCGCTGCTCCCACCGGGTGGTCACCGCCTCGGCGACCTCGTCGAACGGGCGCCGGTACTCCTCGGCACCGGCCCGCGACTCCCGGTCCCGCGTCGCCTGCGCGTGCCGGACGCGGTCGACCGCCCGGCGGTGGCCGACGGTGAGGATCCAGGTCAGCGCGCTGCCCCGGTCCCGGCGGTAGCGGGCCGCGGTGCGCCAGACCTCGACGAGCACCTCTTGGGCCACCTCCTCGGACTGGGCGGGGTCGCGCACGATCCGCTGCACCAGGCCGAACAACGGTGCCGACACCAGGTCGTAGAGCAGCTCGAAGGCCTGTTCGTCGCCCTTGGCGACCCCGCCGAGCAGCTGTTCGGCGCTGAGCGCCGCATCGGATCGGTCCGCGGGGCGCGGGCTCTCGGAGTTGTCCATCGCGTCTCCTCGCGGTCAGCGGCGGTGGGGTTTGGTGAGGCCGAGCTGCCACACGTCGAGGTACCCGGAGCGGAACCCGGCCTCGCTGTAGGCGAGGTAGAACTCCCACATCCGCCGGAAGGTCCCGCTGAACCCCAGCGCAGCCACCCGGTCCCACCCGTCGAGGAAGCGGGTGCGCCAGAGGTGCAGCGTTTCAGCGTAGCTGGGGCCGAAGGCGTGCCGTTCGGACAGCCGCAGCCCGGTACCGCTGCGGACGTGGTGCTCGATCGCGGGCAGCGAGGGGAGTTCTCCGCCGGGGAAGACGTACTTGTGGATCCAGGTGCGGGAGCGGCGGGTGGCCAGCATCCGGTCGTTTGGCATGGTGATCGCCTGGAGCCCGATGCGGCCACCAGGCACCAGCAGCCGGTCCAGCGCATGGAAGTAGGCCGCCCAGTACTCGGACCCGACCGCCTCGATCATCTCGACGCTGACGACCGCGTCGTAGCTGCCGCGCTCGTCGCGGTAGTCCCGCAGCAGGACCTCGGCGCTGCCCGCCAGGCGCTGTTCGGCGAACCGCTGCTGCTCGCGCGACAGCGTCAGCGTGGTGACCTGCGCTCCGCGCTCCACGGCGCGCGCGGCCAGCTCGCCCCAGCCGGTGCCGATCTCCAGCAGCCGCGTGCCGGACCGCACCCCGGCCAGGTCAAGGACGCGGTCGATCTTGCGCCGCTGGGCTTCGGCGAGGTCGTCGACACCGGGCTCGAACAGCGCCGACGAGTAGGTCATCGTCTCGTCGAGGAACACCGCGAAGACCTCGTTGGACAGGTCGTAGTGCCGCTGGATGTTGCGCCGCGAGCCGCTCGGGGTGTTGCGCTCGGCGGCCAGCCGCGGCGGGTCGACCCACCGGCGCAGCGACTGCAGCGGTCGCGGCACGAGCGTGTCCATCCGGGCGGCGAACGGGGTGAGCAGCGCGGCGGGGTCGGGGCTGGTCCAGTCGCCGGCCATGTAGGACTCGCCGAACCCGATCTTGGAGTCCGCACCCAGGCGGTGGAAGAACGCGTGCGGGTTTTCCACCCGCATCAGCGGCGCGCCGGGCCCGCCCGCGCCGATGCGCTCACCACCGGCGAGGACGATCCGGACGGGCAGGTCCGATACGGCGCGGCGGAACAGCGCTTTGGCCGCGCGGGCGCGCAACGGCGAGTGCGGCGGCGGTCCGATTGCGTCCCAAATGCTGGTCGCCGGATCGTCCTGGTGGGACAGGGTGCTCGTCGTTGCCGAGAGGTGCATGCCCGTTGTTCGGTGCTCCTGGTCGTGCGGTTGGGTCAATGTGATGGCACCCACAGCGGTCCAATCCGGTCCGCATCGTGCTCCGAACTCGGCACGTAGACGTCGGCGGCTGAGGAGGAAACGTGTTCGCAGGATCGATCGGGGTGGCGCATCGGATCGAGGAGCTGGTCCGGGAGCTGTACGGCATCGAGCTTCCGATCGGCCTGACAGCGTGGGACGGCAGTGTCGCGGGCCCGGACGGCGAGCCGAGGGTGCTCCTGCGCAGTCGCCGCGCGCTGCGCCACCTGCTCTGGCAGCCGGGGGAGCTCGGGCTTGCCCGCGCGTTCGTCTCCGGCGACCTCGACGTGCGCGGAGACCTCGGCGAGGGTTTGCGGCGCTGCTGGGCCACCGCGCGCGACCAGGAGCTCGGTCCGGTCCGGCTCGGCGCGCGCGGTTGGCTGCGGCTGGTGTCCGCAGCGTTGCGGCTGGGCGCGGTCGGCCCGCGCCCGGCACCGCCCGCCGGGGAAGCTCGGCTGTCCGGCGGGTTACACAGCAGGAACCGGGACCGCTCGGCGATCGCGCACCACTACGACGCGGGCAACGAGTTCTACGAGCTGCTGCTCGATCCGCGGATGGCCTACTCGTGCGGCTACTACACCGATGGTGAGCTGCCGTTGGCCGCTGCCCAGGAGGAGAAACTCGACCTGGTCTGCCGCAAGCTCGGGCTGACCTCGGGAATGCGGCTGCTCGACGTCGGCTGCGGCTGGGGCTCGCTGATCCTCTACGCCGCGCAGCGCTACGGCGTCCGGGCCACCGGGGTGACGTTGTCAGGTAGGCAGGCCGAGCACATCCGGTGCCGCGTCGCCCAGTTCGGCCTGCGTGAGCAGGTCGAGGTGCTGCACCGCGACTACCGCGAGATCGACGCCCCGCCCTTCGACGCGATCGCCTCGATCGAGATGGGCGAGCACGTCGGCACCGGCAACTACCCGGTCTTTGCCGCGACGCTGCACCGGATGCTGCGACCCGGTGGCAGACTGCTGCTGCAGCAGATGTCGCGCGGCGGCACGGCTCCTGGTGGTGGCGCGTTCATCGAGGCCTACATCGCGCCCGACATGGCGATGGTGCCGATCGGGCGGACCCTGGACTACCTGGAGCAGGCTGGGCTGGAAGTGCGCGACGTCGAAGGCATGCGGGAGCACTACGTGCGCACCGTCCGGGACTGGACGCGGACGCTTCGGGACCGCTGGGACGATGCCGTCGGCATGGTGGGCGTGGAGCAGGCCAGGGTGTGGCGGCTCTACCTCGCGGGCGGGGCGCTGGCGTTCGAGGAGAACCGGATGGGCGTGAACCAGATCCTCGCAGTGCGCGCGGGCACCGACGGCGACAGCGGTCTGCCGTTGGTGTCGCGGGAGTCGCTGCTGCGGACGGCCGGGAAGGGCTAGCCGGTGCTCGCCTTGGCCGTCGCGCTGGCCGTCGTCATCGCGACCTTCGGCATCGCGGCACACCGTCGACGCTACGACACGATCGACTCAGTCTGGGGACTGGGCTTCGTCGTGATCACCGGCGCGGGGTTGCTCGCCGCCGAACGACCGGCGCCGTCAGCGGTGATCACCGCCTTGCTGACCGCTGTCTGGGGATTGCGCCTGTCGTGGCACATCTTGCTGCGCGGACGGAGCAAGCCGGAGGATCCGCGTTACCAGGCGATCCTCGACCGGGCAGGCTCCCGGCCCCGGCTGCGGATGTTCGTCCGGGTCTACCTGGCGCAGGCGCTGGTCATGTGGTTCGTGTCGTTGCCGGTGCAGGCCGCCCAATTGGAGTTGGGCGGGCCGTCGACGCCGTGGTTCGTGCTGTGGGTGGGAACCACGTTGTGGACGGTCGGGATGTTCTTCGAAGTGATCGGTGACGCGCAGCTCCGGCGTTTCCGGGCCGATCCGGCGAACGCGGGCAAGGTGCTCGACCGGGGCCTGTGGCGTTTCACCCGGCATCCGAACTACTTCGGCGACGCCTGCGTGTGGTGGGGGCTGTACTTGGCCGCGGCCCACCAGGCCGTCGTACTGGCGACTGTGCTCTCACCGCTGCTGATGACCTGGCTGCTGGCCAGGGGATCCGGAAAACCGGTGCTGGAGCGGCACATGCGACGTACGCGTCCTGAGTACGCCGACTATGTCGAGCGCACCAGCGGGTTCTTCCCGCTGCCGCCGAAACGGCGCTGACCGAGAGCAAGCGTTCCGTGTGCCCGCGCCGAATCCCTCATATGAGCAGCAAACCGTTGGGACGGGCAGTCGCAATCCTCATCAGCGTGTTGGCGGTGTGCGCTGCCTTGGGCGCGGGGCATCTGGTCGCCGCCGTGGTGGAACCGAATGCCTCGCCCTACCTCGCGGTCGGCAACACCGCGATCGACCTGACCCCCGAACCGATCAAGGCGTTTGCGATCCGCACCTTCGGCGAAGCCGACAAGATGGTGCTGTTGCTAGGAATGTCGGTGGTCATCGCCGGGCTTGCGGTGTTCGGCGGGCTGGTCTCCCAGCGTTCCGCGTGGCCCGGGCTCGTGCTGTTCGCGGTGTTCGGCGGACTCGGGATCGCCGCGACGATCGCGCGGCCGGACCTCGGCGCCTCGGCGATCGCCGCACCTGCGGTTTCGGCCGCGGCCGGGACCGCAGTATTCGCCCGGCTGCACGTGGTCGCTCGGCGGTCCGGCGAAGGAACGGCGGACGGGCGGCGTCGCTTCCTCATTGCTGGTGGCGCGGTCGCTGCGGGTTCAGCTCTGGCCGGAATCGGTGGCATGCTGGCCGGTGCCCGCGACGGCGTCGAGGCGTCGCGCAGCGCGGTCACGATCAAACCGCCGCCGCCAATTCCTGCGGGTGCGGATTTCGCCAAGCTGGGCACGCCGTCGTTCCGCACGCCCAACCGCGACTTCTATCGCGTCGACACCGCGTTGCGGGTGCCGCGGCTGCGGTCCGAGGACTGGCGGCTGCGCGTGCACGGCATGGTCGGCCGGGAGCTGACGTTGACCTTCGACGATCTGCTGCGGCGTCGGAGGGTGGCCAGGACGATCACCATGACCTGCGTGTCCAACGAGGTCGGCGGACCGTACGTGTCGACGGCGCACTTCGTCGGCGTCCCCATCCGGGACGTGCTGCTGGAAGCGGGTGTCCAGGCCGGGGCCGAGCAGGTCTTCAGCACCAGCGTGGACGGCTACACCGCGGGCACACCGGTGGACGTGCTGCTCGCCCCGGAGCGGTACGCGCTGCTGGCGTACGGGATGAACGGGGAACCGCTGCCCGCCGAGCATGGGTTCCCGGTGCGGATGGTCACCCCCGGTCTGTACGGCTACGTCTCAGCGACCAAGTGGCTTACCGACCTCGAACTGACCACTTTCGGCCGCGAAACCTACTGGGAGCGACGGGGTTGGGCCGAGCGGGCCCCGATAAAGACGCAGTCCCGCATCGATCGGCCGCGCGGCTTCGCCAGGATCCCGGCGGGACGGACGACGGTCGCGGGGACGGCGTGGGCGCAGACGATCGGCATCGACCGGGTAGAGGTGCGGGTGGACGGCGGTGCGTGGCAGCCGGCCCGACTGTCAACAGAGGTCAATCTCGACACCTGGCGGATGTGGTATGCCGACCTCGACCTCGCCCCTGGTGGACATCGCATTGAATGCCGTGCCACCGATCGGAACGGCTACACCCAGACTCCAGAGCGGGTGCCGACCGTGCCAGACGGCGCGACCGGCTGGCATTCGGTGTTCTGCACCGCCCGATGACTTTTCGAGGATCCGGACCAATCCCGTTGTGGCGCAACTCCGAATCATCGATGACACGGTAATCACGCCGAGGAGGAACGATTCCCATGAGGACCAGTCGACGAATCACTGCCCTGCTGGGCGGGTTCGCCACCTCCGCATTCGTGCTCGCGGGCTGCGGCACTGGCATGGAAAGCGCCCAGCAACAGCCGCAGCAGCAGCCGGCGCCGCCGCCCCCGGCGCAGAGCGGGCAGCAGCCGGCGATGGGCGACGGCATGACCACCGCCGAAGACGTCTTCGGTCCGGGATGCGCCCAGGTTCCCACCGACCCGAGCAACCAGGGGTCCGTGCAGGGCATGATCGACGATCCGGTCGGCACGGCCGCCAGCAACAACCCACTGCTGACCAAGCTGACCGCGGCGGTCAAGGCCGCCGGTCTGGTGGACACTCTCAACGACCCGAACACGCAGTACACCGTGTTCGCACCCGCTGACCCAGCGTTCGACGCCATCCCGCCGGACCAGCTCAACGCGATGCTCAGCGACCCCGCGCAGAAGGAGAAGCTCAGCAGCGTCCTGACCTACCATGTCGTGCCGAAGCGGATGGACGCCCAAAGCCTTTCGCAGGCCAAGACCGTCGACACCGTGCAGGGCGGCAAGGTCACCATCGAAGGCTCCGGCCAGCAGCTGAAGGTCAACGGAGCCAACGTGCTCTGCGGCAACGTCCCAACCGCCAACGCGACAGTCTTCGTCGTCGACCAGGTCCTCATGCCCCAGCAGTGACCTCTGGCTCGCCCTGAACCGAGTTCGCGAACAGCGACGGTTTGATCCGAGATGTCCGGATGGCGCGCGAGCCGCGCGGCATCCGGACACCGCTGGTATCGGTGCTTGGTCACGCTCGAGTCCAGGAAGGTGATCAAGCTCGTCCAGAATCTCATGCACCTGGCGGAACCGAGCCCGAACGGATTGACAGAGGCGCTCAGGACGCTACTCGCCACTGATCATGCCCCGCCGTGCCAATTGGCGTTGGCGAGTTCAATCCGCTTTCGGCGCCGAGGCTGGCCTGGATTGCTCCGGTATGGGTGCTATTGGTCATAGGCTGACCGCTGGAAGGGTAGCTGCGTGCCCTTGGCAGTTCGACAGGCATGAGACGGCTCATCGAAGCAACCGATCAGTCGGAACCCACCATTGTGGATGGTCGCGCACTGTTCCTTGCCTTGAGCCGCCGAACGAGCGCTACAGAAGCGGGCCCGCACCTGGGTGCGGGCCCCACACGCATGCCGGCGCCCCGAAACCAGCCCGACCGGAACCCCGTATAGCGAAAAAACCGGATATTGTTATCAGTCGGTAGACAGCACGGGGCGATAGCAGCCATCGGCGCGAACACCGGTCGCGCGTTGAGTAGGTATCCCGCCTTCGACTTTGGTAAGCAGCGAGTAGAACACGTGTGCACGGTCAGCCGGTCCTCGTTGGGTGCGGCCCCGCCGGACGCGTAGCGCCTTGATGCGCGCGCCTGTGCCCGCCTCTATGAGGTTAGTGACCTTGGTGTCATCGGCCGTCGGGGTGCCGTTCAGAAGGTCCTGCCTTACGGGGCCGCAGAAGGTGGCGGCCTCCCCGCCGCCCCCGGCCCTTGCAGGCCGGGGCTTCGGTTGAGTTTGAACGCGGCTGGGATGCCGGGTTCCCGTCCTCGGCATCCCAGCCCTTCCAGGTGAGGAGGAAAAACAATGTTCAAGTACCGAAGCACGGTGCCCTGCCGCGATCGATCAAGCAGGGATAGCGAGATCGAACTCGCTCACACGGAGCACGCCGTCGTCGTGAGGATTGCTGATGTCGAGCGTTTGCTCGACTGGTCGCAGGCTGAGCAGTTGCACCGAGCTCTTGGCGGCCAGATCGCCGGACTCCAGTCCGCTCGGCGGAAGGCGGTGCAGGCATGACTGATCTTTACGTCGGCCTTGCGCTCTCGGTCCCGATCGCGGCTGGTTTGGGCTTGGGGCTGGAATGGTTGGTAACCAGTCTTTGCCGTACGGAGCAGGAGCCGCAGTCCGCGAGGGGGCACGGGGGAAAGGATGAGCCGCCCTGGCGTGCGATCGAAAAGACCGGTCAATTACGTCTGGGCGGTGAGCAAGTACGAATCGCGGCTCCATATTGTCGGCGTGTCCGACGCTGACGTTGGGTGAAGACTCCGCTGAAAGGCGTTGCGCACAACGGCTCCGCGGCATTATCGGCGCGTGGTTTGGTTGGCCGACGAAGAGATCGCCAAAGGCATTTCCGAGATCCGCAGGTGTCATCCCGAGGGCAGGTCAGCTTCCAGGATCGCTACGCCTTCATAGTGGCGGAGGCATTCGGCCCGACCGACAATCACGGGTCGGAGTAGTCACAGGCCAGGTAATGGAAAGGGGTCAGGCCGCCACTCCACGGCCGTCGGCCGCTTTGCAGTCCGCAGAAATTCCTCCAGTGCGCTCTCGACAAGGTTGCGGGGCACCCATGCGTCGGCGGGAGGCACAATGTTCTCGTCTTCCCAACCCTCGACCGCGAGACCGCTGCCTCGGCTGTAGTGCCGCGGTGTTTCCGCGTCCCAGTACGACAAAGCAGCCCGCCCGTCCGTGCCGAACGCCACCACAAGCTCGTGGTCGAAGCCCTGCTCGTTCCATCTGGGGCGAGCTTGGTGCGTGATGATCGCGGACCCGGTGTCCTCGGCGGCGAGCTGGTCGACGAGCGCGGGCAACTGGTCGACGTGCTCTACGACGACATGCCGTTCGTGTCCGCCTTCAGAAAAGACGCGGACCGAGACGTCAAGCTTCATTGCGCTGCTCTCCCTGGTATGTGTAGGTCTCGCCGACGCTGGTGATCACGGTCAGCTCGGCTCCTGGTGGCAGGAACCGAGGTAGCTGCCGACGGCACCGTAACCACTCCTGGTCGGCCAGATCGCATGGCGGCCGGTCGATCACAATCGTCTCGCGTTGACCGGCCCGCATTTGCACCGCCATCTTGACCGAGAGCGCCCATGCTGCGCGGCAGTTGGCGGTGGTGTAAGTGGCGAGCATGTCGCCGCCACCTTGCCGCCGGAGCCGGACTTGCTGCCTGTCGTCGGGGCCGGGTCCGAGGTAGACGAGCTCGGTGCCGTCCGGGTCGAGCATCTGCAGACTTAGCGGTCGAGGAAGTCCGTACCGACCGGGAGTTGGGGTTTCGACGTCCTCGCCGCAGCCGTTCTACGGTGGCCGAAGTGGACCGTGTGGACCGTGTGGACTGTCAGCAATTCTTGCATGCGGCCGCGCTTGAGATGATCTTTGAACGGCTCGCATCATGTGGCCACCGTTGAGACGATCGCTGCGGCTATCGCCAGCAGCAGGGCCGTCATTACGAGTGTGGTTGCTGCTCGCAGGATCCTGAACTTCTTCGCTCCGAGGCGGGCTATTACGAGCAGCTGTTCGCGACGCCAGCGCAGCGGATCGTTCGCCGCGCTATTGAGGTACTGCGCCAGTTCGGCGTCCGTCATCGATTCGACGGCTATGAAGCCACTTCCGCGCAGCCGGGGTCGCACGTTCCACAGGAGCAGCAGCAGGGCGACCGCCAGCAGTGTTAGCGCGGACCAGAACAGGAGGATCGCCGGCAACGACGCCCCGGCTCGAGGCAGCACCGCAACGCCAATGGTGAGGATGGGGCTGAAGACCGCAAGCAGGATGCCCGTCTTGGTCTCCGTTCTTCCCAGTGCTGCGTCTCCTCGGCTCAGCTCGTCCTTGAGCAAGTCTTGGAGCGTCTCCGGATCGGACTCTTCGCTGTCAGTAGCGATCTCGTCGCTTCTGGTTTCCGTCATGGGCGCATCATGCTCCAGAACACGCTTTTTCGGGGCGGATGAACGAGAACTCCCGGCAGCCAAGACGGCTACGCGTCGAGGCCCCGGTACCTGGCGTCAGCTGGTGCGATGCGGACTCGGCCTTCGCGGAGCTGCCATTCGTTCACGCCGTCGACCTCGTGGCTCGCGAGCAACAGCCCTCGGACCCGGTCGCCGTCCTCGTCGGAGGCCGGGATTGGGCGATCTCGGCGAGTTGGTCGAGCGGCCAGTTCACCGCGCTCTCGCTCCTCCCGGAAGTTCGGCTCTACGATCGGTGCGTGGCAGCCGCTTCCATGAGCCCGCAGGAGGACCAGAATCGGCGGCTCCTGCGTGCCAAGGACGCGATGGACCGGGATTTCGCCCGTCATCTCGACGTGGCCGCGCTCGCTCGGATCGCCCTGATGTCCCCCACCCACTTCACGCGCTCGTTCCGGTCGACGTTCGGCGAGACACCGCACCGCTACCTGCAGCGGCGCCGGATCGAACGCGGCATGGCGCTGTTGCGCTCGCCTTCGGTCACCGTGACCGAGGTGGCCCGGCAGGTCGGCTTCGAGAGCTTGGGGACGTTCAGCCGCACGTTCCGCGCGATCGTCGGCGTCCCGCCCACCGAGTACCGGGCCAGCGCGCGGCCGCTCGGCGTTCCGGTCTGCTTCGTCAAGGCGTGGACCAGACCGAGTCGTTTCGGATAAGCCACAACGCCCCGGCTGCTCGTAGCGTTCTCGACATGTTCAACCGCATCAGCATCCACTCCGTCATGGTCCTCGATCAGCAGGAAGGAGGTGGCCTCCGACGTCGACATGGGATTCATGCGCTGGCTCACGATCGCGCTGCCGTCGGATCCGGAACGGCACCTGCTGCTGGAGGTGCCGGGACCGCCGTCGTTGAGCGAAGCGGTCGCCGCGCAGGTCCGCGACCTGGTGACCAAGGGCGCGATGGGCGTCGCGGCGATCCTCACCACCGACGACTGTCAGAAGACCTACGAGACCCTCAGCGCGAAGGGCGTCGAGTTCACCGAGGTGCCCACGCGGCAGCCCTACGGCATCGACTGCGCCCTGCGCGACCCGTTCGGCAACCACATCAGGATCACCCAGCTCGCGGCGCAGCCCACCGAGATCACCGACGCCGACATCGCCCGCTGGAGGCCCGAGGCCGAATAGCCGGGGTGTGCGGGACGCGTCCAGCCCCGCCTTGCCCAGATCAGGAATGGAAGAGCCCCGTCGGCGGAATTCGTCGGCGGGGCTCTTCGCGTGGTGCGGCTCGGTCAGGCGATGCGGGCGCTCGTGTTCACCAGTTCGTGTTCGCTTTATTTGACTCATTCCAGAAACGTTGGTAGTCATGGGGCCATGCCGTCCGTCGATGCCGCCGCCCTCCTGAGGGGGGCGTCGCTGCGGGTGACCCGTCCGCGGGTTGCCGTGCTCACGATGGTCTCGGAAAATCCCCATGCGGACACCGACACCATCGCGACGACCGTCCACCGCGAGCTGGGTTCGGTGTCGACGCAGGCGGTCTACGACGTCCTGCGCGCGCTCACCGAGGCGGGTTTGGTCCGCCGCATCGAACCGGCTGGTTCCCCCGCCCGGTTCGAGACGCGCGTGGGCGACAACCACCACCATCTGGTGTGCCGCGACTGCGGTGCCATCGCCGACGTCAACTGTGCGGTGGGAGAGGCGCCATGCCTCCACGCCGAGGACCCGCACGGATTCGTGCTCGACGAGGCGGAGGTGACCTTCTGGGGCATCTGCCCGGACTGCCTCTCCCGCGCCGAGTGAGCACGCACGAAAACATTCCACCGAGGAGCGAGTTTTGCCTGAGAACAACCAGAAACCGTTGACCACGGTGGCCGGTGCGCCGGTCCCTGACAACCAGAACTCCCTGACCGCTGGCGCTCGCGGGCCGATGCTGCTGCAGGACGTGTGGTTCCTGGAGAAGCTGGCGCACTTCGACCGCGAGGTCATCCCGGAGCGCCGGATGCACGCGAAGGGTTCGGGCGCGTTCGGCACCTTCACGGTCACCAACGACATCACCCAGTACACGAGTGCGAAGATCTTCTCCGAGGTCGGCAAGAAGACCGAGCTGTTCGTCCGGTTCTCGACCGTCGCCGGTGAGCGAGGCGCGGCCGACGCCGAGCGCGACATCCGCGGCTTCGCGATGAAGTTCTACACCGAAGACGGCAACTGGGACATCGTTGGCAACAACACCCCGGTGTTCTTCTTCCGCGACCCGCTGAAGTTCCCGGACCTCAACCACGCGGTGAAGCGCGACCCGCGCACCAACCTGCGCAACCCCGAGAACAACTGGGACTTCTGGACCAACCTGCCCGAGGCGCTGCACCAGGTCACGATCGTGATGTCCGTCCGCGGCATCCCGGCGTCCTACCGCCACATGCACGGCTTCGGCTCGCACACCTACAGCTTCATCAACGCCGAGGGCGAGCGGTTCTGGGTCAAGTTCCACCACCGCACCCAGCAGGGCATCAAGAACCTGACCGACGCCGAGGCCGAGGCCCTGGTCGGCAAGGATCGCGAGTCCCACCAGCGCGACCTCTTCGAGGCGATCGAGAACGGCGACTTCCCGAAGTGGAAGCTGTACGTGCAGGTCATGCCGGAGGCCGACGCGGAGACCTACCGGTTCCACCCGTTCGACCTCACCAAGGTGTGGTCGAAGAAGGACTACCCGCTGATCGAGGTCGGCGAGTGGGAGCTGAACCGCAACCCCGACAACTACTTCGCCGACGTGGAGCAGGCCGCCTTCACCCCGGCCAATGTGGTGCCAGGCATCAGCTTCTCGCCGGACAAGATGCTGCAGGGCCGGCTGTTCTCCTACGGTGACGCCCAGCGGTACCGCCTCGGTGTGAACCACCACCAGATCCCGGTCAACAAGCCGAAGAACCCGGTGAACTCCTACCACCGCGACGGTGCCATGCGCGTCGACGCCAACCAGGGGGCCACCCCGGGCATCGAGCCGAACTCGTACGGCCGCTGGCAGGAGCAGCCCGCCTACCGCGACCCGGCCCAGGCGGTGGGTGCTGTCGCCGACCGGTTCAACTTCCGCGAGGACGACGACAACTACTTCGAGCAGCCCGGGATCCTGTTCCGGAACATGTCGCCGGAGCAGCAAAAGGTCCTCTTCGAGAACACCGCGCGCGCCATCGACGGCGCCTCCCAGGCGACCATCGAGCGGCACATCGCCAACTGCACCAAGGCCGACCCCGCCTACGGCGAGGGCGTCCGCAAGGCGGTCGAGGCGCTGGCCGCGAGCAAGGGCTGAGACCCGCTAGGGCCCGGACTTCTCCGTTCGCAGGTGCGGCGGCCACGGGAATGCCCGTGGCCGCCGCGCTGTCCCCGCAAGACAATTCGCCAGATTCGATAGATTCGATCAGGAAGAACTGCTGATGAGCCACGGTGGACTGACTCCGGAGCAGACCGAGCGCGTCGTGGCGATTGCCATGAACCTGGCCCGGGCAGGCGAAACCGCGCAGTTGGCGGAGTTCGTCGACCACGGACTCCCGGTCGACGTGGCCGACCAGGGCGGGAACACCCTGCTCATGCTCGCGGCCTACCACGGGTACGCCCAGACGGTGCGCGCGCTGCTCGACCGTGGCGCGAATCCCGACCTGCGCAACGAGCGCGACCAGGCGCCCATCGCCGGTGCGCTGTTCAAGGGCGCGGACGAGGTCGTGGCAGTGCTCCGCGAGGCGGGAGCCGACCTCGACGCGGGCACGCCCACCGCGCGGGCCGCCGCCACCATGTTCGGCCGAGAGCACCTGCTGGCCGATTGAGGTATTCGTCCGGCGCGGCGGCCTCTGGTGCTTGCGTTCGCTGAGCATCTTTTGGCTGACGAGTCGGGATCTTCGCTTCCGGAGAAGCCGCATGGCTCGATAGTCCATATTGGACAATCACGGGCGCTCGCCGCTACGCGGTCACCGCATAGAGGTGGCTGTCGGCGCCGCCCACGTACACCACGCCGTCGGCGACCACCGGAGACGACCAGATGTAGCCGCCGATGAGAAAGCTCCACCGCGGCGTGCCGTCGAGGTTCACCGCATGCAGGTTGCCGTCGCCCTCGCCGCTGCCGACGTACAACACGTCGTAGGCCACCACCGGTGATGATCGCACCTCGCCGTTGGTGGGATATCTCCAGAGGCCCGCGCCGCTTTCCGCGTTCACTGCGTACAGGTTGTGGTCGTCGCTGCCGACGTACACCACCCCGTCGGCCACGGCGGGGCTCGAACCCGCGTTGGCGTAGATGGGGAAAGCCCACCGCTGTTTTCCGGTGGCTGCATCCAACGCGTGCAGATTCTGCCCACCACCGGCGTACACGACCCCGTTCGCCACCGTCGGATACGTGAAGACACCCTGGGTGGCGACGCTCCATCGCGGCTCTCCGCTGGCCGCATCGGCCGCATGCAGGGTCTTGTCATCGCTGCCGAAGTAAACGACGCCATCGGCCACCGCCGGAGACCAGACGCGGTTGCCGGTGGGAATGCTCCATCGTCGGGCTCCGGTGCTCGCGTCCAGCGCGTGCAGATTCCGGTCGCCGCTGCCGACGTACACCACTCCGTTGGCCACCGCCGGAGACGACCACCCCAGGTCGCCGCCGGTGCGGAAGTGCCATCGCGGCTCTCCGCTGTTCGCATCCGCCGCGTAAAGGGTCTTGTCGTCGCTGCCGAAGTGCACGACACCGTCGACAACCACCGGGGACGACCGCACGCGACCGCCGGTGGGGAATCTCCACAGCCGCTCTCCGCTGGCCGCGTCCACCGCGTACAAGCTCTGGTCATCGCTTCCGAAATAGGCCACGCCGTCAGCCACCGCAGGGGTTGAACTAACAGGCCCGTCGATGCGGTGCTTCCACAGCAGTTGGCCGGGGCGGCGGCCGACCAGCTGCCAACCGGCGAAGCCGAGTCCTGCGGCAGCGCCGGCGCCAGCGATGCCGAGCAGGAGGTTCCGGCGGCGCAGCCGCGCAGGAGCTGCGATTGCGCCTTTCTGCGTCGAACCCTGGTGCAGCTGGTTCGCAGGTGGGTTCGCGCCGCTCGCATCAGCACCGGGGTCTGAACGGAGTCCGTCAGAACCGGAGGATTCCGGCACGGAATTTGTTCGGTGGGAGGAATCATCGACCAGCAATCGGTTCCAGCGCCCGTATTCGGGGGCACGCAGGTCGGCCCAGCTGGTCAGCACTTCGACCACCTTCATCAATTGGTCCAGGTCGCGTGGCACGTGCCGACCGTTGAACCAGTCGCTGAGCGTCTGCTCCGATACACCGCTTTCCTTGGCGAGGGCCGCCCTCGACGAACGCAGGCCGGTTCGGGCTCTGGATTCTTTGGCCTGCCGTTCCAATTCCACGAGCGCTCGGACCAGGGCAGCGGATCTTCCCGGCTTCGATCTCGACTTCATCCTCCGCCTTCCCCGCGGTCAGAGGCGGCCCGCACGAGCCCGAGTATCTCCGCTCGCGCTCGCCGCCGGGAAGCCGCTGTTTGGGTCTTCCGCAGCTGACCGGCCGAGTCGGACCCCTTCGGAGAGTGCGACTGACCTGGCTTTTTCTCTCTCCGGACTCCGACTCCCTCCGAAATCCCTTGGCGCGCCCCGCATCCCGCCGGCCAATGGGTGGTGGCTCCGGCAAGAGGCCGAGCCAGAACCGGAAATGGAGCTGGCATGATACGTGTTCCGACCCGCCTGCCCGGCGGTACGAGGGTCCACCTGAAACTCCGCATCGACCGGCGCCGACCCGCGCGCGATGTTGAGCAGAATCGGGGTAGTCGCGCCGAAACGTTCCGCGCATTGGCCCGTTCGGCCTTGGCCGGGGCTGCACGTGCCGGTGCGATCGTGGCGGAATCCGCAGTAACCGCCTTTATCGTGGCGCTGTTCCAGAACCTGTAGTGCTGTGGCGTGAAAGCGGACCGCGCCGGTATTCCAGCCAGTTGGCTCTGCAGCTGGCGGGATGCGAGCCCGTGACCGCTCGGCTGCCGGTCGAGGGGCACGGGCTCGGTGCCATCTCTCTCCCGCGTTCGCCGAAGCGGGCGGCCGTGATCTCCGATCCTGCTCTGATGCGTGAATCGGGCCTGGTCAGCGCACTGTACGGCGTTCGTGGCACTCGACTGCGCCAGACATGGTTGCATGTGTGCCAAAATGATGCCATCATGGTGCCATGAATCTCGGGGTATACGTCGACAACCTCCGGCGGGAGCTCTCCGTCGCCGCCGAGGTTGGTGGGGAGGATGCTCGCGCGCTCGCCGAGCGGTTGACGACGCCGTTGGAGTCCGCCATCCGGCTGACCCTGCTGGATGCGTTGTCGTCGGCCGTCGACGAGATCACCCGCGATCTCGCGCCGGGGTCGGTCGATCTGCGGTTGCGCGGCGGCGAGCCGGAATTCGTCGTGACTGCACCGCCGACGGACCAGGCGTTCGAGGCGGAGGGCGGCCAAAGTGCTCCGGCGGAGGTCCGGCTGGCTCTGGAGGCCGATGAGGGCGCCATGTCGCGGATCAACGTTCGGATGCCCGAGCGCCTCAAGGTCCGCGTCGAGGAGGCGGCCGCGCGAGAAGGGCTGTCCGTCAACGCGTGGCTCGTCCGGGCCGCCGCCGCGGCCGTGGAGCCGGCTGAGCGACCCGCCGGGCACAGCGCCGGCCGGCGCGGGCAGCGATACACCGGTTGGGCGCGCTAGCGGCGCGCAACCCGACCGCCACGCACCATACGTCCTGCCAGCCAGGACGCTCACGAAGCACGACTCTAGGGGACAACCATGCCAACTTTCGACACGCCAGAACCGATTTCAGCCAACGTCGACGTCGTCCTCGGCGACGTGCGGATCGTCGCCGGCGACCGGACCGACACGGTCGTCGAGGTGCGGCCGACCGACGCGTCCCGCGAGGCCGACGTGAAGGCCGCGGAACTGACCCGCGTCGAGTTCTCGAACGGGGAACTGGTGGTCAAGACCTCGAAGCGGTGGCGGCACTACGGGAACCGCGACGGGGGCTCGGTCGACGTGGTGATCGAGCTGCCTGCCGGGTCGAAGGTCGAGGGCACCTCGGCGCTGGGGGACTTCCGCAGCGAAGGACGGCTCGGGAAGTGCCGGTTCCGGGCCTCGATGGGCAGCATCCGGCTAGACACCACCGGTCCGCTGAACGTGAAGACCGGGACCGGGGCGGTCAACGTCGAGCGCGTGGACGGGCCGGCCGAGGCGACCACCGGGTCCGGCGAGCTGCGGATCGGGAAGGTCGACGGCACCGGGGTGCTCAAGAACTCCAACGGGGACACCGGGATCGGCGAGATCTCCGGTGACGTGCGGCTGAACTCCGCCAACGGCGGCATCTCCATCGGCCGGGCGCACGCCTCCGTCGATGCCAAGACCGCCAACGGCGATATCCGGATCCACGAGGTCGCACGCGGCACGGTCGTGCTCGCGACTGCGGTGGGGGAGCTGGAGATCGGAATCCGCGAAGGCACAGCCGCCTACCTCGACCTGAACTCAATGGGCGGTCGGGTGAGCAACTCGTTGGACGCCGCCGAGGCGCCGGGCAAATCGGAGGAGACCGTCGAGGTCAGTGCTCGCACCATGACCGGCGGCATCGTCGTTCGCCGCTCCTGGAACGTCGACGAATGATCGGCGCGGTTCGCCCCGGCGGCTCGATGCCGAGTCCGGGCCGCACGAGACCTTGCGGTAGCAGCCGAAACCGGCTGCTACCGCGGTCAGTTCCGGCCTCGCACCGGAGTTTCCGATGAACCGCTGATTCGCGCGAGTTCCTATTTCCTGCAATGCGATTTCCGGTCTGCGCTCTGCCGTGGCCGATGTTCACGGGTTCTGCCTGGGCGCTCCGCTGCTCGCCCGGCTGGAAGGCCGGATCGCGATGAACATCCTGCTGGACCGATTCCCCCAGCTCCGCACGGACCCGGAGAACCCGCCGGTCCCCATGCCGGGCACGGACCTGATCGGCCCCAACTCCGTGCCGCTGCTCACCTGAATGACGCTTTCGGTTGCTCCCGTTCGGAAAACGGCCTGGCGCGACGAGTCCGCGTGGCAGGATCGCGTTTCGAATGACTGGGAGGAAACGTGGCGACTTGGGAAGATCTCATCGCTTTTGTCCGGAACGAATACCGGCTCGTCATCGGCGAGGTGGAAGACGGCGAGCCCGAATACCAGATCATCGAGGACAGCGGGGACGAGGTCCGGATCCTCGTCGAATACGACGACGACCGCAGCCAGATCGTCATCGTCTGCCGCGAGCTGCTTGACGGCCGCGAGGACTGGGTTCAGGTCGTTTCGGTAATCGGCCGGGCCGACGGTGTTGACCTGTGGAAACTGCTGGAGGAGCTCGGGCAGACTTCCGTGGTGTGCGGGGCGGTGATCATCGGCGAGCACGTCGTGCTCCGGCATTCGCTGCCGTTGCTCAACCTCGACATCAACGAGTTCACCGATCCGCTGAACTTCGTCGCCGAAACAGCGGACCACTTGGAGGAACTCTTCTTCCGCAACGACGATCACTGACCAGTTTCGTGCTGTTTGCGCGCTTTGGGGTTTGATGGCGGAATGGGAATTCTCCAGAATACGGCCGACGATCTCAGTGCGCCGGCCGTCGCCGCCCATGACCACGGGCGGCGGCGGCTCACCGTTCGATTGGTGGCGATGCGCGGCAGCAAGGGCGACGCGATCGATCCCGGGTCGCAACGCATCCGGGCAATCGAGGGGCGGGGCTGGGAGGTCGACCACTTCTCGGTCGTGCCCAACGAGAAGGGCCGGGTCGACAACATGCTTGCACGCGCGCCATATCTGCGCAAGCTGCTATAGTCGGAGGCGAGATACGTCACGGGAGGTGTGCGGTGGGGATCGCCGACGACGCTGTCGAGATTCGGGCCCACGGCTGGCGCACGCTCGCCGCACTGCACGGCGCGCTCGAAACCACGCTGGAGAAGGCGCTGCAGGCCGAGCACGGGCTGTCGGTCGTCGAATACACCGTCCTCGACGCGCTGGGCAGGCAGGACGGCTGGCACATGCGGATGCAGCAGCTCGCCCGCGCCACGGCGCTCAGCGGCAGCGCGACGACCCGGCTGGTCAACCGCCTGGAAGACCGCCAGCTGCTGACCCGCGTCCTGTGCAAGGACGACCGCCGCGGCATCTACACCGAGCTGACCGAGTCCGGCCGCGCCCTGCTGGAGAAGGCCCGGCCAACCCACGACGAAGCACTGGAGAAAGCGCTGGCCGACGCGCAGCAGGTCCCGGAACTTGCGCCGCTGGTGGCGGCGTTGCACAACCTCCCGCATCGTCCCGGTGGCTGATCGATCGTGCAGGTGGCCCACGCGACGATCGCCACCCCGGGGCGGGCGAACGAGGATTACCTTGCGGCCGGACCGGATTGGGCGTTCGTCCTCGACGGCGCGACCGCGCCGTCCGGTGTGGACAGTGGTTGTGCGCACGACGTGCCCTGGTTGGTGCGGCGCCTCGGCGGTGAGCTGGCGCTGCGGCTCGCGGTGTCGGGCGGAACTGCTGCGGACGTCCTCGCCGACGCGATCCGGGCAACCTGCGCGGCGCACGCGGACACCTGCGACCTGCAGAACCCTTCGAGCCCCTCGGCGACCGCGGCGCTGCTGCGGCTGCGCGGCGACGACCTGGAGTACCTGGTGCTCGCCGACAGCCCGATCGTGCTCGACGTGGCGGGCGAGACCCGGCCGGTCGTCGACGACCGGCTCGAACACCTGCCCAGCTACACGGTCGGAGCGGTCCGCGACCAGCGGAACCGGCCGGGCGGCTTCTGGGTCGCCAGCACGAAGCCCGAAGCGGCGCACGAGGCGGTGCACGGCGTGGTCCCGGCGGCGGACGTCCGCCGGGCGGTGCTGCTGACCGACGGCGCGTCCCGCTACGTGGAGCGGTTTGGCCTGGGCGACTGGGCCGATCTGCTGGATCTCGTCGAACACGCGGGCCCCGCCGAACTACTGCGCCGCGTGCGAGCAGCGGAAGCCGCCGAAACCCCGGACGAACGCCGTCGCCACCGGGGAAAACCCCAGGACGACGCCACAGCGGTGTTCTTGCGGTTCTGACCCGATCCGTGGGCGGGTCTGCTCTGTTCGAGCGGAAATCCGCTTGAACGGTTCCGCCGTGCCCGACGCCCGGTACTGAATTGGGGGTGCAGCCCAGGCCCCTGCATGGAGGACCTCAGATGAATCGTGAGCAGCGTGGTGTCGTGAAAGCAGTGGCGGTGATCGCGGCGCTTCTCTGGATCGTGCTCGGGCTCCGGTTCGGCTGGCCGATGTGGCTGTGGTTCGCGCTGGTCGTGCTGACGCTCGCGGCTCCGTGGCTGGTGTTCTGGCGGTACAGGAGCTGGAAGGAACGGAAACTCGCGGCGGAGCCGCAACTCGTCGAAGCCGCCGAACCGCCGGAACGGCCGGCGCCCGTCGAGCAGCTGTTATCGCGCCTGCCGATTCGCAGCGCGCACCCGGACTACAAGTTCTTGTTATCCGGCAAGGTGTTCTGGTACCCGAGACCCGACGCGCCAGGACTGCCGCACGCCGACCCCGGTGCGCTTGCGGTCGACGTGGTCCTGGAGCAGGCGAAGTACCTCGTGGCGGAGATTCCGCCGGATGAAGGAGAACTCGCGCAGTACCGGCTGAACGCCGCGCTCGGCGCGGAGCGCACGGATCCTTCTGGGCACGTGTCGGCCTGGGCGGGCGACGTGCGGTTGGAACTCACCGAATCCGACGCGGACCGGCTGCGGCACCTGGCCGAAGGCAGCAAGCGGCAGGAACTCTGGCAGCGCAACCGCGACCACGAGCGGGAAAAGCGCGCCTACCTGGCCGATGACGTGCTGAAAGACCCCGGCAGCGCGCTGGTTTGGTGGCTGGCGCGGGAAGACGGCAACGTCGGCGAGGCGGTCCACCAGATCGGCAACCTGCGGAGGCTGACCGCCGCCGCGCACGACACGCGGGTGCCCGCTCCGGACATCGACGCTCCACAATGGATCAGCGCGGTCCCCACCGATCAGCCCACGATGCGCTCGATCCGCTTCGAGGAGTTCGAACTCCAGGGCAGCGGTTGGGGAGCTCCGCAACACGTGCTGGCCGCGATCGAAAGCCTGGCGACGGGGGAGGAACGCGCCGTGCTCGGCCGCCGGGTGGCGGAGGTCCTGGCCGCGCACGGTCACCGCGAGCTGGCGGAACTGGTGCGGGACACCTTCGACAACCGACAGCTCCCGGGCTCCGAAGCCTCCTGAGCGGCCTGGTCGGGGCTCGTGCGTGGCGTTGGGTCGCCATAGCAGCCCACAGCACGCACGACACCTGATTCGGCCGAACCATCCCCAGCCGTAGCGATCCTGGCCCGGCTTCAGCCGGAGCAGCGTTCGGCGAGGGACATCGCGTCGTGGGGGGCGTGGGCCTTCACGTCGTTGTCGAAGTACGCGTAGACGTCGCGGCCCTTCGACGTTGGAGCCGGGTCGGCGACCGTGTGCTTGGTCTTGGGGCACTCGCCCCCGTGCCAGGCGCGGATCAGCTTCGCCCAGCGGTCCAAGTCCTTCGCCGTGTAACCGCTGGCGTAGAGCTCCTCCGCGCCGTGGAAGCGGAGGTACACGAAATCGCTCGTCACATCTTCCAGGTGCGGCCATTCGCCAGCCGCATCCGCCACCACCAGGCCGACGTCGTGGCTGCGGAGCAGCTCGACGGCATCGGTGCAGGCGAAGCCGGGGTGGCGGACCTCCAGCGCGTGGCGCATCGGGCGATCCGCGTCGGTCTCGGTGAGCGAGCGGCCCGCGAGCCGGTCGTCGTGCCGAGCGGCCAGCGCAGCGGCCGCGGCGGTGCTGCGGGGCAGGAGGCGGAAGAACGCCGTCAGGCGTTCGACGTCGAAGCCCAGCGACGGCGGGAGCTGCCAGAGCAGCGGCCCGAGCTTCGAGCCGAGGGCGAGAACGCCGGAGGCGAAGAAGTTCGCCAGCGGCGTTTCGACGTCGTGGAGCCTCTTCATGTGGGTGATGTAGCGGCTGCCCTTCACCGCGAACAGGAAGTCGTCCGGCGTCTGCTCCGCCCAGCGGCGGTACGTGTCCGGGCGTTGCAGGGAGTAGAACGACGCGTTGACCTCGGCGGAGCCGAGCCGGCGCGACAGGTACTCCAGCTCTGCGCCGCGGCGCAGATCGCACGGGTAGAACGGACCGTGCCAGGGGCCGTACACCCAGCCGGACGTGCCGATCCGGATCTTGCGCGACGTGGAGCGAGCTCGCATGACGTCACCGACGGTACTCGCCCCGGCACCAGAAGCGAGTGGTCGCGAACCGCCTCAGCCCAGGGCCACCGGGAGGGTGCGCAGGCCGCGGTTGCGGAAGGAGTTCCGCCACTGGAGCTCCTCCTCGGACACGCTCAACGCGAGGTTCGGGAACCGGCTCAGCAGGGCGCCGAAGCCGATCTCTCCCTCCATCCGCGCCAGCGACGCACCGAGGCAGAAGTGCGGGCCGTGGCCGAACGCCAGGTGCGGGTTGTCCTCGCGGCCGAGGTCGAGGTGGTCCGGTTCCGCGTAGCGATCCGGGTCGTGGTGCGCAGACACCAGCGAGAGCAGCACCGTCTCCCCGGCCGGGATGGTCACGCCGCCGATTTCGACGTCGGCCACTGGGAACCGGCGGATCGCCAACTGCGGCGGTGGGTCGAACCGCAGCAGCTCGTCCACAGTGGTCGGTGAAATCCCCCGGCGTGCCTGGGCGAGCGTCGAGGGGCGGGTCAGCAGCGCCGCGAGCCCGTTGCCCAGCAAGTTCACGGTGTTCTCGTACCCGGCGAACAGCACCAGGAACGCCGCCGAGGTCAGCTCGTCCTCGCTGAGCCGGTCTTCCTCGTCGCGGAGCTCGATCAGCGTGCTGAGGAAGTCGGCGCTGGGGTTCGCGCGTTTCGCCGCGATCAGATCGAGCAGGTAGCGGTAGAGCGCGCGCAGCGCTTCGCGCGCTTGGTCGGGCGTTTCGGGCGCGAGCATGCCGTCCGTCCAGGACCGGAAGTCCGGCCGGTCGGCCGCATCCACGCCGAGCAGCTCGCAGATCACCGTGATCGGCAGCGGCGCGCAATAGGTCGGCAGCAGGTCCGCCTCGTCCTGCCCGGTCAGGGCGTCCAGGAGCTCGTCAGCGATCTGCTGGACCCGGGGCCGCAGCGGCTCGATCCGGCGCGGGGCGAACGCCTTGCCGATGACGCGGCGCAGCCTCGCGTGCTCCGGCGCATCCATGTTGAGCAGGTTCGCGTCCAGCGCGGGCGGCAGCGAGAAGCCAAGGTAGCCGCCGCCGGAGTTCTTCTTGTTCAGCGACAGCCGCGGATCGGCCAGCGCCGCACGCACGTCCGCGTAGCGGGTGACCAGCCAGACCGAGGTGCCGTCCGGGGCCGTGGCGCGGTGCACGGGGCCCTGCGCGCGGAGCCGGGCATAGGTGGCTCGGGGTTCGGTGACGAATGCGGAGTCGATCTCGATCACGGTGTCGAAGCTACGCGAGTTGTCAGAGCGTATGCGGTGGAACGTTCTGCGGTGGGGACCGCAGTTTCAATTGAAACTGCGGTCCCCACCGCGGGAGGGGAGTCTGCCAGCGAAACGGTGTTAAGTGTTCGGGGTGTTCACCTTCGCGGTTCCGGGCGTTGAGCTGGGCGAAGTTGTTCGGACAAGCTCGGCGCGCAGGCTTCCGGACGTGGTCAGAAGCCGGTACGTGGAGATAGCCGACACGCTCGCCGCCGAACTCGCGCAGCTCCCGGCGGGCAGCAGGATCGCCGGTGAGCACGAGATCGCCGCGCGGTTCGAGGTCGGCCGGGCGGCGGCCCGCGCCGCCATGCAAGAACTGGAACAGCGGCTGCTGGTGCGCCGGGTGCGCGGTGCCGGGACCTTCGTGAACCGGCGCATCGACTACGTGATCTCGCAGCGCCGGGCCCCGTCCTGGCATCAGACGGTGCGCGAGGCGGGAGCCGAACCGCGCTCTGTCGTGCGCGGCGTGCGGCGCGCTTCGCTGCCCGCGACCGAAGCCGAACGCTTGGAGCGGCCCGTCGGAAGCCCGGCGAGCCTGCTGATCCGGCAGTACTACGTCGACGACCTGCTGCACGGCTGGTCGAACGAATGGATCCCGGCCGACGTGCTGGACGACGTCGAGATCGCGGTGCACAGCGTCGAATCGGTCGACTCGATCCTGCATCAGATGAGCAAGGTCCAACCGGTCCGCTCCTGGTGCCGGGTCAGCAACACGCTCCCCGGTCCCGAGGTCGTCGCCGGCCTGGAAATCGAGTCAGATCGACCGGTGTGGCTCGTGGAAAGCGTCAGCCTGGACGCCGCCACCGGCACCCCAGTGCTGTGCATTCGCTCGTGGTCGCGCCCAGATTCCGCCCGGATCGTCGTCGAGATGGACGGGCCGTACCAACCGGAGGACGAGTGAACAACCCTGAGCCTGGTTCGCCGGGCGCGGGCCGAACGTCCTGGGCATGGCGGCGGTGATCGCGAGGGCAGGGCATCACCGCCGCCTGCCTGCAGGCCCATTGCCCGGCGGCACGCCTCAGTGGCGGAGGCGGCCGATCATGTTGTCGTCCGGGTCGAATTCGGGGGATTTGACCCAGCCCAGGAAGTTCTGCTCGCGGGCGATGACCCGCTCCGCGGCGGCCGGGAGGTCCGCCGCGATTTCACGGGGGATGAGCAGGACGCCGTGCTTGTCGGCGTGCAGGAGGTCGCCGGGGGAGACCTGCAGGCCGCCGACGGTCACCGGGACGCCGACCTCCTCCGCGCGCACGTAACCGTGCGAGACGCCGACGGAACCGGCGAAGAAGCGGAAGCCGACGGCGTGCGCCTCGTCGAGGTCGCGGACGCAGCCGTTGGTCACCACGCCCTCGCAGCCCAGCGCGTCGAAGGTGGTGGCCATGACCTCGCCCCAGAACGCGCCGTGCCCCGGCGGGTCGTCGAGGTCCTGGAGCACCACCACACGCGGCCCGGGGATCTGGCGCACGTGGTTCCACACCAGGTCCGGGCCGTGGCCGGGCTCGTCACCCCGGGCGCGGATGGTGCCGGTGGCGACGTAGCCGACCATCACCGGCAGGTCGGGGAAGATGCAGCGGATCTCGTGGCCGGCGTAGCCGGTGTCGTGCGGGCGGATGTCGAATGTTTCGATGGCGTTGGCCATCGTCGGGGTGTCGTAGCGTCGCAGCGCCGCTAGAACGTCCGGCTCCAGTGCCTCCACAGTGGACTCCTTACTCATCCGAGAAACGAGTGCGGGGCCCGTGACCGAGCGGTCACAGGCGTCCCGCACCTCGACTGAACCGCTACGCGCCGCGTGCCACGGCGGCTTCCAGCGCCCGGCGCACCAGCACCTTCGCCAGGTGCCTCCGGTAGTCGGCGCTGGCGCTGGCCTGGTCCGGCGGCGACGTGTCCTCCGCCGCCCGCTCCGCGGCTTCGGCGGCACTCGCTCCGCTCGCCAGCGCCTCCTCCACGCCGCGCGCCCGCATCGGCGTCGGGCCCATGTTCACCAGCGCTACGCGCTGACCGGCGACGGCTACGCCGACCACCGCCCAGTCGATGGCGCGCTTGGTGAACTTCTGGAAGTCCCAGCCCTGCGAGGGGTTCTTCGCGACCCGGATCTCCACCAGCAGCTCGTCTTCGCCGAGCGCGGTTTCGAAGAAGTCGGTGAAGAACTCCGTCGCCGGGATCTCGCGGGTACCCGACGGGCCCTGCGCGACCAGCACCGCGTCCAGCGCGAGCGCCACCGCGGGCAGGTCGGAGGCCGGGTCGCCGTGCACCAGCGAGCCGCCGATGGTGCCACGGTGGCGGACCTGCGGGTCGCCGACGGTGCCTGCGGCGTGCGCCAGCAGCGGGACCTCGCGGGTCAGCAGCTCGGAGTGCTCCAGGTCGTGGTGCCGGGTCAGCGCCCCGATCCGGATCTCCGAGCCCTCGTCGCGGATGTAGGACAGGTCGCGCAGCCCGCCGAGGTCGATCAGCACCTCCGGCACAGACAGCCGCAGCTTCATCAGCGGCAGCAGCGAATGCCCGCCGGCGAGCAGTTTCGCGTCGTCGCCATGCTCGGCGAGCAGGCTCAGCGCCTCCTCGACGGTGTTGGCCTTCTTGTAGGTGAACGCGGCAGGGATCATTCCGCGGCCCCCGACTTCACCTTGGCCGCGGTCAGCACGGCTTCGACGATGTTGTGGTAGCCGGTGCACCGGCAGAGGTTGCCCTCCAGCCCGGCGCGCACCTCGGCCTCGGTCAGGTTCGGGTTCTCCTCGACGAGGGACACCGAAGCCATCACCATGCCCGGCGTGCAGAACCCGCATTGCAGCCCGTGCTTCTGCTGGAAGGCGCGCTGCATCGGGTGCAGCTCCTCGCCGTCGGCCAGGCCCTCGATCGTGGTGACCTCGTGGCCGTCGGCCTGGGCCGCCAGCACGGTGCACGACTTCACCGACTCGCCGTCCAGCAGCACCGTGCATGCCCCGCACGACGTGGTGTCACAACCGATGTTGGTGCCGGTCAGGCCGCAGTCGTCCCGCAGGTACTGGACGAGCAGCGTGCGGTCCTCGACCTCGTGGCTGCGCCGCTCGCCGTTGACGTTGATCGAAACTTGCACGAAACGAACTCCTAAGCGCTTGTCAGGTCAGCGTGATCCACTCACCTGAACCAACTCCGCGGGCTTTCTATGCCTCGTTGTCTTCCTGTCCATGAAGCGGCGTCGCCGCTTGGCCCACGCGCGCAGGGTGACCACCGGCGTCTGAGGTTCCGCTACGGGACCACCTATGGCAATTAAGTTCATGAATGGGCTTTGATCGCTTTCCACACCCGTTCTGGCGTGGTGGGCATCTCGATGTGCTTGACTCCGAGGTGGGCCACGGCATCGACAACGGCGTTGTGCACCGCCGGGGTGGCGCCGATGGTGCCGGCCCCGCCGACCCCCTTGACGCCCAACGGGTCGAGCGTGGCCGGCGTTTCCATCGTGAGCAGCTCGAAGCTGGGCAGTTCGGCCGCCGTGATGAAGGCGTAGTCGGCGAGGGTGGCGTTCTGCGGCTTTCCGTCGGCGTCGTAGGAGACCTCCTCCAGCAGGGCTTGGGCGCCGCCCTGCGCGATGCCGCCGTGCCGTTGCCCCTCCGTGAGGATCGGGTTGATGAGCACTCCGGCGTCGTCGACGGTCACGTGCCGAAGATAGTTCACCTTGCCGGTTTCGGTCTCCATTTCGCAACGGGTTGACGACCCGCCACACCGGCCCGAACAGCGCACGATCCACATGCCTGCGGACGTGGCGCTGGGCCTGCCGGAGCTGGCAGCGGAACCGCTGTTCACCCGCGACGGACAACCGGAGTGGCAGGTGTTGCAGCGGGATACGAAGTTGGACATCCCGCCGTGGCTGTGGCTCAGCGCCTCGCTGGTGGTCCTGGCCTGCCCGGTGACGCTGGTGGTGTCGCTGGGGTGGGCGCGCAGCGGGTGTCGCGTGCGATCTCGGGCCGCCGGCTGGCCTGCCGCGCCCCGCGACACCGCGCGGTCCCGGCCGGCCGGCTCGCGGACGTCACGGCAGGTATGACGAGCGCCTCGGCGGAGCTGGTCCTGGCCAGCCACCCGATCATCACGGCGGTCCCGTGCTTCGTCCCGACGTTCGCTGTGGTGGCGGTGGCAGCGGTGATCATCGATCGCCGTTCCGCAGCGGCCCGCGCGTGCTCTCGGAACCGAGCTCGTGGTGCGCTGCGCGGCGCCGCGCAGCAGCGCCTGACCCCGGTGGGGGAATTCGTTCAAGATCTACAGTGTGGTACTTGTCACATTCCTTCGTTAGGGGCAGAGTCGGTGCGGTAAGCACACCACTAGGCGGAAGAGGTGTTCGCCAATGGCCTCGACGACGACCGAACTGGCCGAACTCCAGCGGGTCCTGGCACAGCTCCGCAGCAGCGTCAGTGCGCTGCGATCCCGCTACGGCGACGCCCCGGCCGTGCGCCGGATCCACAACGACGTGGAGCGGCTGGACATCGACGTCGCGGAACTCTCCGGCACCCTCCCCATCCAGCGGCGCAGCACCGAGTCGACCGAGGACGTGGTGATAGTGCCCGACACCCCCTACGACCCGTCGCTGTGGCGCGACGCCGACGACGAGGGGTTGGGCGGGCGGGCCCCGCAGTAGGGCCGCCGTCTGGTACCGCTCGCCGCCAGTCGGCAGCCGCCCACCTGTCCGCAGTGGATCGGGTCTGGATGCGGGGGATGCGTTCCCCCGCATTTCGCTTGATCGGGGTAAGCCCCCCGGCTGTTGCGCCGGTTGGGGGACTACCTGCACCGGGACCGTTGATCCACAATGAGCGGCCTCAGGTGAGCACTGCCGGACGATTAAGACAACGAGGTCTGCGAAATGTCCGCACCACCAACCGCCACCGGCCGGGCACGGATCTCCGTGCGAACCTTGCGAACCGACCGGTGGGGGCTGCCGCCGCTATCGGGCTGTTGGCCTTCGTGGTCTACGGCCTGATCCGCACCTTCATGAACCAGTGGTACTGGGTTCCCGAGTACCACTACCTGGCGCCGTTCTACTCGCCGTGCCTGTCCACCGCCTGCGTGCCGGGCTCCAGCCACTGGGGGCAACCGGCACCGGACCTGGGGCCATTCGTGCCGCCGCCGATCTTCGTGCTGCCGTTCGTCCTCGGCTTCCGGCTGACCTGCTACTACTACCGGAAGGCCTACTACCGGTCGTTCTGGGCGTCGCCGCCAGCCTGCGCGGTCACCGAACCGCACCGCCGCTACACCGGCGAGACCCGGTTCCCGCTGATCATGCAGAACGTGCACCGCTACTTCTTCTACGCGGCGCTGATCGTGGCGGCGGTGCTGACCTACGACACGGTGATCGCCTTCCGGGGCGCCGACGGCGGCTTCGGCATCGGGCTGGGCACCCTGCTGATGGTGGTCAACGCCGTGCTGCTGTGGTCGTACACGCTGTCCTGCCACTCCTGCCGGCACCTGATCGGCGGCAGGCTCACCCACTTCTCGAAGCACCCGGTGCGCTACTGGTTCTGGACCAAGGTGACCTGGCTCAACGGCAAGCACATGGTGCTGGCCTGGTCGTCGCTGGTGTCGGTGGCGCTGGTGGACCTATACGTGCTGCTGGTGGCCAGCGGGGCGTTCCCGGATCCGAGACTGCTCAACTAGCCAGGAAGTGTTCTCAGGTGGTTTACGTGGCGGCGCCGGTAGCGGAACCTCAGCGGCCTTCTCGCTGCGGCATCCCCGACCTCATGAGTGGCCAACACCACGTCGGGGCTGTCCTCGCGAGAAGGGCCCCTGAGAACCTGCGGCGGTGTCAGTTGAGTCCCACACCGCAAGCGGCTGCCGCCGCTTGTGAAGGAGAAGGAAGTCGATGGTGGAGATCGAACGGCACGAGTACGACGTCGTCGTGATCGGCGCCGGTGGTGCGGGCCTGCGCGCGGCGATCGAGACGCGGTCCCAGGGCTTGCGCACGGCAGTGGTGTGCAAGTCGTTGTTCGGCAAGGCCCACACGGTGATGGCCGAGGGCGGCATCGCCGCGTCGATGGGCAATGTCAACTCCCGCGACAACTGGCAGGTTCACTTCCGCGACACCATGCGCGGCGGGAAGTTCCTGAACAACTGGCGGATGGCCGAGCTGCACGCGAAGGAAGCGCCGCAGCGGGTGTGGGAGCTGGAGACATACGGCGCCCTGTTCGACCGAACCCCGGACGGCCGGATCAGCCAGCGCAACTTCGGCGGTCACGAGTACCCGCGGCTGGCGCACGTCGGTGACCGCACCGGGCTGGAGCTGATCCGCACGTTGCAGCAGAAGATCGTGTCGCTGCAGCAGAAAGACCACGCCGAGCACGGTGACTACGAGGCCAGGATCAAGGTCTTCCAGGAGTGCACGGTCACCGAGCTGCTCAAGGACGACGGCCGGCTCGCCGGGGCGTTCGGGTACTGGCGTGAGTCCGGGCGGTTCGTGCTGTTCCAGGCGCCGGTGGTCATCCTCGCCACCGGTGGGATCGGCAAGTCGTTCAAGGTGACCTCGAATTCGTGGGAGTACACCGGCGACGGGCACGCGCTGGCGCTGCGAGCCGGGGCGTCGCTGATCAACATGGAGTTCGTCCAGTTCCACCCGACCGGCATGGTGTGGCCGCCGAGCGTGAAGGGCATCCTGGTCACCGAGTCGGTGCGCGGCGACGGCGGCGTGCTGTGCAACTCCGAGGGCCGCCGGTTCATGTTCGACTACATCCCCGAGGTCTTCAAGGACAACTACGCGGACAACGAGGACGAAGCCGACCGCTGGTACGACGACCCGGACAACAACCGTCGCCCGCCGGAGCTGCTGCCGCGCGACGAGGTGGCGCGCGCGATCAACAACGAGGTGAAGGAAGGCCGGGGTTCGCAGCACGGCGGGGTGTTCCTCGACGTGGCGACCCGGCTGTCCGCCGAGCAGATCACCAAGCGGCTGCCGTCGATGTACCACCAGTTCAAGGAACTGGCCGACGTCGACATCACCGCGGAGCCGATGGAGGTCGGGCCGACCTGTCACTACGTGATGGGCGGCGTGGAGGTGGACCCGGACACCGCGGCGTCCCGGGTGCCGGGGCTGTTCGCGGCCGGCGAAGTGGCCGGCGGGATGCACGGGTCCAACCGGCTGGGCGGCAACTCGCTGTCCGACCTGCTGGTCTTCGGCCGCCGCGCGGGCGCCGGTGCCGCCGAGTACGTCGCGGGGCTCGGGGCGCGGCCGGACATCGGCCAGTCCGATGTGGACGCCGCGGCCCGTCGCGCGCAGGATCCGTTCGAGTCCGCTGCCGCGCCGAACGCGGAGAACCCCTACGCGCTGCACGCCGAGCTGCAGCAGGTGATGAACGACCTGGTCGGCATCATCCGAAAGGGCGAGGAGATGCGGCAGGCGCTGGCGAGGCTGCGAGACCTCAAGGCGCGCGCCGAACACCTCGCGGTTGAGGGCAACCGGCAGTTCAACCCGGGCTGGCACCTGGCCCTGGACCTGCGGAACATGCTGCTGGTCAGCGAGTGCGTGGCGCGGGCGGCGCTGCTGCGCACCGAGAGCCGCGGCGGCCACACCCGCGACGACCACCCGGTGATGGAGTCGAAGTGGCGGCGCAAGCTGCTCGTGTGCGGAATCGGCGACGAGCAGGTCGAGGTCGTAGAGCAGTCGCAGGTGCCGATGCGCGGGGACCTCCTGGAGCTGTTCAAGGTCGAGGAAATGCGCAAGTACTACACCGAAGAAGAGCTGGCGGACGTTGAGGTGAAGGGGCTCTGATGGGATACCAGGCGCACTTCCGGGTGTGGCGCGGCTCGGACGACGGCGAGCTCCGCGACTACACCGTGGAGGTCAACGAGGGCGAGGTGGTGCTCGACATCATCCACCGGTTGCAGGCCACCCAGTGCCCGGACATGGCGGTTCGGTGGAACTGCAAGGCGGGCAAGTGCGGCTCGTGCTCGGCGGAGATCAACGGCCGCCCCCGGCTAATGTGCATGGCACGGATGTCGACGTTCGAGCCGGCCGAGACGATCACGGTCACGCCGATGCGGACGTTCCCACTGGTCAAGGACCTGGTCACGGACGTGTCCTACAACTACGTGAAGGCCCGCGAGGTGCCGTCGTTCGCGCCGCCGGAAGGCCTGGAGCCGGGCGAGTACCGGATGCAGCAGGTGGACGTGCAGCGGTCGCAGGAGTTCCGCAAGTGCATCGAGTGCTTCCTGTGCCAGAACACCTGCCACGTCATCCGCGACCACAAAGACAACGAGCAGGCGTTCTCCGGCCCCCGCTTCCTGATGCGGGTGGCGGAGCTCGAAATGCACCCGCTGGACGCGGCGGAGAACCGCCCGGAGGAAGCGCGCGGCGAACACGGCCTGGGCCTGTGCAACATCACCAAGTGCTGCACGGACGTCTGCCCGGAGAACATCCACATCACCGACAACGCGCTGATCCCGCTGAAGGAGCGGGTGGCGGACCGCCGCTACGACCCGATCCTCAGCCTCTTCCGCCGCAAGAAGGACTGAGCGCGACACCGACTGAGAGTCCCGCTCGCCCGGCTCAGCCAGGTGAGCGGGACTCGCGTCGTGTTCAGGCGTCGCGGCAATGATCAGTTCGTCGAGGTGCGGCTAGGGCGCGGCGTTGTGGACGTTCGGGACTCGAAGGACCGGGCAGGCCCGCGTTGTGGGTCGGGGCGTCCGGCTGGGGTCCGTTCGTCGGGGGCTTCGAGGCCGGGTAGTGCCGAGGGCGCGGGTGCGCAGGCCGGTTGGCTGCGCACCCGCGACTCACCCGTGGGTCAGATGCCGAATGGGGCCGGGTACTGGACCTTGCCGCTGGGGATTTCGGCTTCTGGGTCGAGGGGGAGGGCCATCATGGCCTCGTCCGGGACCTCGATCGTCAGGCTGATCCCGAACTCCGACGCTCTCTTGAACCCGAAGCGCGGGTAGTACTCGGGATGCCCGAGTACCAGGACCAACTTCTCACCCATCGCGCGCGCCGCTTCCAGCCCGGCCCGGATCGCCGCCGAACCGGCGCCGGTGCGCTGGTAGCGCCGCAGCACCGCGCACGGCCCGAGGGTCAGCGTGGGGAAGCCGTCGACGTGGTTGCGCGTGAGCAGCGAGTGGCCGACGACCTCACCGTTCGCGTCTTCGGCCACAATGGACAGTCCGTCGATCCACGCCGGATCCTTGCGCAGGGCCTCGATCAAGTCCGCCTCCAGGGCGGTCGGGAAGGCGTCGAGGTTGACCGCGCGGATCGCTGGGACGTCGGCGTCGGTCTCCGGGCGGGTGGTCCACATCTCGGTGCTCTCCTCGTTCTTGGGGCGCAGAACATAGCCGGTGTAGCGGTAGTCGCGGCCGTGCGCTCGGCGAATCTCGATCTCGGCTCGGGCGGCCGCGACCGCCTCGCGCATTCCGGGCACGGCCAGTTCGAGCAGGTGCCGGGTGGTCGCGTCGGATCCGGGCCCCTGCCGGGGCAGGCCGTGGTGCGACGCGAAGAACGCGTCACGCACGGCGAGATCGTCCGGGGAAGCAGAATTGTGTTGTGACAACGGAAGGAACTCCTGGTGAAGGGAGTCCCGGCGGAGACGCGTGCAGACATACCCGCAACGCGGCGGACGCATCAGCTGGGACGGCGCGTCAGACCGGGACTCGGGACGTGAGAACGGTCCGGGCGCTGCTCGCCGCAGCGATCACCAGGGCAACCATGAGATCTCACCTCCCGTTCCACGCATGTCGTCGATCGCGAACGACATCGACGTTAGCAGCAGCGCCCAACGGGAGCACGTGATTTTCGCGCCGCCTGGCTCGGCCGGGAACCGCCGCACGTCCCCGGGTGCCAGCGTGCGGGTTCGGCGGATGAGGTTCGCGAACGGTCCGGCATGGCAGCGGAAAGGCGATTCTTCTTTATTCCGAGGGTGTTCACCCCGCGCTACACAGGATTCACGGAGATATGCGGAGTTTCCCGGTCATAGTGGTAGCGGGCTGCTGCCGCTGGGTGTGCTGGTTCCGCAGCAGGTGAAGTGGTTCGACGGCATCGACAAGATCGCGCTCGGCGGGTCCAGCCGGAACGGCGGCCGCTGCTCAGCGAGCGGCGCTCGCCTTGAGATCCCGGTGTCCGGGCAGCGTTTCGCGTCAGACAACCCGACCACCGGTCCCAACCGCCGCTCGAACCCGCGCCCTCGCTGATGCGAGCCCTCCGGTGCCCGTTCAGCCCTGGAGCTTCTGGTGGCGTTCGCTCAGGGACCGGCCCAGGCCGGCCACTTCCTCCTCCATCTTCGGGATCAGGCGGCGCATGGTCGGCATCATGAGCCGCTCGACCAGCCGCGACGAAGGAGCGTTGCGCAGCCAGTGCATCAGCATGATCGACCGCGGCACGTAAACGCGGCGGGCGCGGCGCTCGACTCCGTCGGCGAAGGCCTTGCCGCAGCTCTCGACGCTCGTGGTCGCGCGCATCGGCCACGGCAGCCGCTTGCGCATCTCGTGGAAGCTGCGCAGGTCGTGCGCGACGTCGCGCACCATGTCGGTGTCGATCCACGATGGGTGCGCGCTGCCCACCATCACGCCGAGGTGCGCAACCTCCGAGCGAAGCGCGCTGGCCAGTGCGTCCGCGCCCGCCTTGCTCGCGGTGTAGGCGGCCATCCCGCCGATCGGGGCGAACGCCGACAGCGACGAGACCACCAGCAGGTAGCCGCGGCGGTCGGCCAAGTGCGGCAGCGCGGCGCGCACGGTGTGGAAGACGCCGTTGAGGTTCACGTCGATCGTCTTGACGAACGCGCGCGGGTCGCTCTTGCGGACCGTGCCGACCGGCGCGATCCCGGCGTTGGCGATGGCCACGTCGATGCGGCCGAAGTGCTCTGCGGCGCGCGACACGGCGGCCTCGATCGAGTCCGGGTCGGTCACGTCGGCCTCGCCCCAGAAGTGGCCGTCGCCCAGTTCCGCGGCCACGGTGGCGAGTTCGTCGGGCTCTAGGCCGATCAGGGCGAGCCGCGCCCCGCGCCGGGCCAGCTCACGCGCGGTCTGCGCGCCGATCCCCCGCGCGGCGCCGGTGATCAGGACGACCTTGCCGGACACGTTCGGCATGAGCACTCCCAAGGTTCGTGGAGCCAGCGAGTTATCTACTAAGCAGTAGCCTACTCGCAGTAGGTTTGGAAGGAAATGCCTTGACCCTGCCGCGACGGCCGCATTCCGCCTCGGAGCCCGTTGTGGTGGCTGGGCATCGTGACCCTGGTGCTGATCGGCGGCGAGCTCGTCCGGCCCGGAACCGCGCGGTGCCGGACGGACTGCTGGTCAGCGCCGGTCAGCAGTGGCTGAGCGCGCTGAACGCGAGCCGGCCGCGGGCGCTGGGAACCGACCGACGCGTCGAAGATCACTGGGCATCACGGCCGGGACGGGCTGCTATCGCCACGGTCTGCAACGTGTTCGGCACTGCGATCCGACCGGCCTGCTGCTCCGGCCCGCCTACCTCGCGGTCGCCCTGGCCACCAGCGCAGCGGAGGCCCCCGTCCGACTGCTTCGCCGCCGCTCAACCCGACCGCACCAACGGTGAAGGGCACCTCCTGCCAAGTTGGCAGAAGGTGCCCTTCACCTGATGAAACCGTGTCAGCTCAGAGCGAGTTGAGCTTGGTCGTCGTCTGCTGCTCGTCGGCCACGAGTTCCTCGGCCAGCTTGCGCATCGCCTGCGCCGAGCCTTCCTCCTGCTCGGTGCGGGCGAGCTTCCCGGCACCCCCCTGCAGCGACAGCATCGCCTGCTTCCACTGCTGGTCGAACTGCGCGCCCGAGGCCTTCGAGAGCTGCTGCAGCTGCTGGTCGGTCTGCAGGCCCGCGTCGGCGGAGTTCTCGGCCTCGTCCTCCGGGGCGCTGCCCGACTGCTGGCCAGCGGCGGAGTTCAGGAACTCGTTCAGCTGCTCGACCTGCGGCTGCACCGACTGCTTCAGCTCCGCGGCGAGCGACCTGACCTCGGCACTCTGCGTGTGGGTGGCGGCCAGGTCGGCCAGCTTCGACACCTGCTGCCGGTTGGCCAGCAGCTGCTGCGCGAACTCGCGGTCCGTCGTGGTGTGCTCGCCGGTCGACCCGGTGCCGTGCTCTGCGTGCTGCTGCGCGGTCGCGGGCGGCGGTGTGCCGGGGGCCGGGGGCTGGTCGCTGGGCGCATCGCTCGGCGTGCAGCCCGCGAGTGCGAGACCGCAGGCCAGCACGGCGCCGATGATCGTGCTCCTCCGCACGTGCTTCCCCTCCAGGATCTGGTGGACATCGTCCCAGGGCGGCCCGTTGATCGGTGGCGGCTGATCGCAGGTGGGCTGCCGGACCTCTTGCCCCGTAGGCTAACCGGCGCCCCGCGGGCGCGTGCGGGCGACGTCGCCGCGGGGGCGCGCTGTCGGGTGGATCTCACTGCGGGTGACGGTGCCCGTTCCAATGAATAGGGTGGCTACGGCCCGGCCGAACTACGGCCGGAAGCCCGGACTAGTATCCGCAGTCGGCAGGCATCGCGACTGGCTTGTGCTGCAGGGGCTCTGCAGGGTGTCGCGTGCTGCCAACCGGCCCAACCGGGTCGGGCGGACCCAGCCGGGTTCGATGAGGCTTCAAAAGGGAGTGCAGGAGGCACCGTGACGGCCGTCGCGCCACAGCCGATCGCCACGCGCCCCTATCCGGTGCGCAAAACGGTCAAGGGGTCCTTCCTGGCGCGGATGTTCCGCACCACGGACCACAAGCAAATCGGCATCCTCTACCTGGTCACGTCGATGGCGTTCTTCCTGGTCGGCGGCCTGATGGCGATGCTGATCCGCGGGGAGCTGGCGGTTCCAGGGCTGCAGTTCCTGTCGCAGGAGCAGTACAACCAGCTGTTTACCATGCACGGCACGGTCATGCTGCTGCTGTACGCGACGCCGATCCTGTTCGGCTTCGCGAACTACATCCTGCCGCTGCAGATCGGTTCCCCGGACGTCGCGTTCCCGCGGTTGAACGCCCTGGGTTACTGGCTGTACCTGTTCGGCGGCCTGATGGTCGTGAGCGGCTTCCTGCTGCCGGGTGGCGCCGCCGACTTCGGCTGGTTCGCCTACACCCCGCTGTCGGACGCCCTGCACTCGCCGGGCCACGGCGCGGACATGTGGATCGCCGGGCTGGCGGTCTCCGGTCTGGGCACCATCCTCGGTGCGGTCAACATGCTGACCACCGTGGTCTGCCTGCGCGCCCCGGGCATGACGATGTTCCGCTTGCCGATCTTCACCTGGAACATCATGGTCACGAGCCTGCTGATCCTGATGGCGTTCCCGATCCTGACCGCCGCGCTGCTGGGCCTGATGGCCGACCGCCACCTCGGTGCACACGTGTTCGACCCGGCCAACGGCGGCGTGATCCTCTGGCAGCACCTGTTCTGGTTCTTCGGCCACCCCGAGGTCTACATCGTCGCGCTGCCGTTCTTCGGCATCGTGTCGGAGATCTTCCCGGTCTTCAGCCGCAAGCCGCTGTTCGGTTACACGGGTCTGGTCCTCGCGACGCTGGGCATCGCGGCCCTGTCGGTCGTGGTGTGGGCGCACCACATGTACGCCACCGGTGCCGTGCTGCTGCCGTTCTTCGCGTTCACCACGTTCCTGATCGCGATCCCGACCGGTGTGAAGTTCTTCAACTGGATCGGCACCATGTGGAAGGGGCAGCTGACCTTCGAGACGCCGATGATCTTCAGCGTCGGCTTCCTGGTCACCTTCCTCTTCGGCGGTCTCACCGGTGTCCTGCTGGCCATGCCGCCGGTCGACTTCCACGTCTCGGACACCTACTTCGTGGTGGCGCACTTCCACTACGTGCTCTACGGCACGATCGTGTTCGCGACCTTCGCCGGCATCTACTTCTGGTTCCCGAAGATGACCGGGCGGATGCTCGACGAACGGCTGGGCAAGCTGCACTTCTGGCTGACGTTCATCGGCTTCCACGGCACGTTCCTGGTGCAGCACTGGCTGGGCAACGAGGGCATGCCGCGCCGGTACGCCGACTACCTGGAGTCCGACGGGTTCACCGCGCTGAACACGGTCTCCACGATCGGCGCGTTCATCCTGGGCGCCTCGATGCTGCCGTTCCTCTACAACATCTTCAAGAGCTACCGCTACGGCGAGGTCGTCACGGTCGACGACCCGTGGGGCTACGGCAACTCCCTGGAGTGGGCGACCTCCTGCCCGCCGCCGCGGCACAACTTCACCGAGCTGCCCCGGATCCGTTCCGAGCGGCCGGCCTTCGAGCTGCACTACCCGCACATCTCCGAGCGGATGCGGCTGGAGGGGCACCTCAGCCTCACCGGCAAGACCCTCGCGCACAAGGACGAGGCGAACCCGGCGGTCGGTGCCTCGGGGAACTCCGAGAAGTGACTTGGGCGCTAGCCCCGCACGGCAGAACTGTGCCAGGGTGGGGTTAGCTCGACGATGAGCCCCGGCGGGCTGTGTCTCGCCGGGGCTCATCGTTTGTCTGGGGTCTAGAGAGGAATACCGCTGTCGTGAACGCGACTACCGTGTTGATCACCGTGACCGGGAAGGACAAGCCGGGGGTCACCTCCGTGCTGTTCGCCGCGCTGACCCGGCACGGGGTGGACATCGTCGACGTGGAGCAGGTGGTGATCCGCGGTCGGCTGGTGCTCGGCGTGCTGGTGTCCACCGAACGCGACCCGGAGCAGCTGCAGGAGGCCGTTGAGCAGGCGATGGCCACCGTCGGCATGACCGTCGATGTGGCGATCGGCACCGAGGACGGCGGCGCCGCCAAGCTCGGCTCGACGCACGTCGTCGTGGTGCTCGGGCAGCCGGTCACCGCCCGCAGCTTCAGCGAGGTCGCCCGCGGCCTGGCCGAGATCGGCGTGAACATCGATTCCATCCGCCGCGTCGCCGACTACCCGGTGACCGGGCTGGAACTGCAGGTCAGCGTCCCGGGTGACGGCGAGGGCTCGGACGATGCGCTGACCTCGGCGATGGCCGACCTGGCCGCGCGCATCGGCGTGGACCTGGCCGTCGAGCGCACCGGGCTGGCCCGCCGCGCCAAGCGGCTGGTGGTCTTCGACGTGGACTCCACGCTCATCCAGGGCGAGGTCATCGAGATGCTCGCCGCGCGGGCCGGCTGCGAGCAGGAAGTCCGCGAGGTCACCGAGCGGGCCATGCGCGGCGAGCTGGACTTCGCCGAGTCGCTGCGGCAGCGGGTCGCGGTGCTGGAGGGCCTGCCCGCCTCGGTGCTCGACGACGTCGCCGCGGAGCTCGAACTCACCCCCGGTGCCCGGACCACCATCCGTACGCTGCGACGCCTGGGCTTCCACACGGGCGTAGTCTCCGGCGGGTTCACCCAGATCATCGACCAGCTGGTGGACGAGCTCGGGCTGGACTTCAGCGCCGCGAACGAGCTCGAGATCGTGGACGGCAAGCTGACCGGCCGGGTCGTCGGGGAGATCGTGGACCGCCCCGGCAAGGCCAAGGCGTTGCGGCGGTTCGCCGAGTCGTTCGGGGTGCCGGCGGCGCAGTGCGTCGCGGTCGGCGACGGGGCCAACGACATCGACATGCTCACGGCCGCCGGGCTCGGGGTGGCGTTCAACGCCAAGCCCGCGCTGCGGGAGGTCGCCGACACCGCGCTGTCATACCCGTTCCTGGACACCGTGCTGTTCGTGCTCGGCGTGACGCGTGCCGAGATCGAGACGGCGGACGCCGAGGACGGTGTGCTGCGGCGGGTGCCGCTGGACGTGTGACGTCCGCGGTGGGGCGGAATATCGGTGGCCAGGAATCGGATAATCGTGGTGTGCCTGATTCCGCTGCCCTCTCCGTCCTCGACCCGCTGATCGCCCGGTACGCCTCGTGGCTGGCGCTGCCGGGGGAGGCCACTGCGGACATCTCGGACGAGGACCCGGAGAACGTGGTCCTGATGCCGATGGTGCTGAGGATCGAGCGCCGCGAGCCGCCGGACCGCACGGCGCTGCTGGAGGCGGCCGCGGCGGCGGCGATTGCGGTGTGCCTCGACGAGCGCTGCAAGCCGGGCGGTGAGTGGCACGAGGCGATGCATGCCTGGATCTCCGGGCGCATCCGCAAGGTGGCGCGGCGGGCGCGCGGCGCGCACTGGGAAGCGGTCCAGTCGTTGCCCGGGCGCACCGTTCGAGTGGGCGACGCCGAGGTGCGGGCGTTCCTGCCGATGCGCGTGGCGGACATGCCCAAGGAGCTCAGCCGGTTGCAGATCTCCGGCAGCGAGTTGGCCGCCGACGAGCCGGGAGCGCCGGCACCGGATGCGCCGACGCTGTGGCTGAACCCCGATGTGCCGATGAGCGCCGGGAAGTCCGCGGCGCAGGTGGGGCACGCGACGATGATCCTGGCGGCGCTGCTGCACGGGGCGGGCCTGGACACCGAGCTGGAGGGTTGGGCGGCCGACGGGTTCCGCTGCTCGGTGCGGCAGGCCGACGCGGCGACCTGGGCGCGCCTGCACCCGCGCGACGACCCGGAAACGGCTTGGCGGCAGGCGCGGGTGGCGATGGTCCGCGACGCCGGTTTCACCGAGGTCGACCCGGGCACCGTCACGGTTCTGGCGCAGTGGCGCTGACCCCGGCCGTGGCCGCAGGCAGCCGGTCCGGGAGTTGCTTCGGGTCGCTGTAGCGGCTGTTTCCGAACTCGTCCAGCGCGGCGGAACCTCAGCCGTCGTCCGGTCTCCGGGCCGACGCATGGACAAATGCGCCACGTCGGGGCTGTCGTAACGTCTGGGCTGTCGTAGTCAGAAGACGTCCGAGAACCGGTGGCGGTGCGAGGTGGAGGGTCGGCTAAGCGGCTTCGCCGCTTCAAAGACGAGAGCCCGCCCTACCGCAACTCGGACGATCACTTCCAAAACGGCCTCGACAGCAGCCGAAATGCTCACGACCGCAGAGCAGCGGGAACTGGGAGGCGGGCCGAGAACGGGCCCAGACATAGGCCAAGCCCGAGAATGTTTTGCAATCTTTCGATTGCTAGGTCTCTGGCGGCCTGATTGGTCGTCAAGGCCACTGCATCCTCGGGCCGGTCGCCGGGTTTCCCCGGTAACCATCAATTTGGCCACTGCGGCGGGATAGATACCAGGGCCTAAAGTCCCGGTTTCGCCGCAGTCCAGCAGGCGTCCGCTGGCCAGGATCCAGCAGCTCAGCAGGGCTATCGGCGCCGCCACGGCCGCCGTGATGACCTCCGCGCTGGGAGCTGCCGGTTCCAGCACCATGCCGGTCAACAGCGGGAGGACCATGCTGTTGCCGCCGCGCGCGAGGCTGACCGTCCCGCTGGTCCCGCTGCGGGGCCGCAGCCAGCTCAGCACGATCTCCTGGCAGAGAAACGACGCGGTCCAGATCAGCAGTCCGATCAGGACTTCGTACTTGATGTAACCGGAGGTAGCCGGTCCAGCTGGGCATCCTCCACCCCGGCCAGCATCGCCTCCGCTGCGGTGGCAATCGCCTTCCGTCCCCGGCCCACTTGGGCGGGCGAGACCTCCACGACAACCGCCCGTACGAATCAAGCGTCAAACGCCGCCCGCCCTGACCTGCTGTTTCCGCTGTCCCATGATCCCAAGCGGAGTGACACAAAACCCCAATTTCTATGGCGCCCAAAGGCACTCACGGGAAACCAGCTGGCAGAACGGGTAGCCGAACGAAGTCAGTCGTCGCCGACGCCGCGGGCCGCGAGTGCTTCGCCGAGTTCGTCGGAGTGGCGCAGGGTGCGGACCAGGAACGGCACTCCGAAGGCCGGGAAGGAGCGCTCCGCGTTTCGGGCTCGTTGCGCTTCGCGCACCTGCGTCGCGATCGTCGAGAGCGCCGCCACCGCTTGGAGCGTCAGGCCCACCAGCAGACCGATCCGTTCCGGCCGAACCCCGAAGCGCCGCAGCGGGCCCAGCCCGCGTTCCACGGCGGTGACCAGGTCGTCGACCCTGGTGGTCAGGGTGAAGAGGTTCGCGGCGGCGAGCGCGCCGAGCAGCCGCAGACACACCACCGCGGCGCTGTCGAGGCCGAGCATCCACCACTGCAGCAGGAAAACCACCAGCAGCAGCGGGATCAGCAACCGCACCGCCTGCCAGCAGCGGCGCGGTGGGATCCGGCCGACCAGGTATGCGACCGCGACGCCGAGCACGCACCCGGCCAGCGCGAGCGGCGAGTGCAGCACGAACGTCATCATTGCGAAAGCCAGCAGTGCCAAGAACTTCCAGCCGGCCCCGAGCCGGTGCAGGGGACTGCTGCCCGGTTCGTACAGGCCGAGCGGACTCACTTGATCAGCTCCCGGTAGTACGGGATGGCCGCCGCCGGTTGGTCGTCGGCGACGACCTTGCCCGCGTCGAGCACCACCACCCGGTCGAAGTCGTCCAGCAGGTCCAGGTCGTGGGTGACCAGCACGACCTGCTGCCGCAGCCCGCCGAGGACGTCGACGAAGTGCCGCTTGTTGCGCAGGTCCAGCAGCGTCGTCGGCTCGTCGCAGACCAGCACGTCCGGCTCCAGCACCAGCATCGAGCACAGCGCCAGCAGTTGCTTCTGCCCGCCCGAAAGCTGGTGCGCCGGGTGGTCGGCGTAGCCCTCCAGCCCGTGCTGCGCCAGCACGTCCGCGGCCCGGCGCTGCCGCTCCGCCTTGGAAAGGCCCTGCCTGCGCAGCGAAAACGCGACGTCTTCGCCTGCGGTTGGCATCACGATCTGGCTATCCGGGTTGGTGAAGATGAACCCCACGCGTCGTCGCACCGCCCGGCCGTCGCGCACCGGATCCACCCCGTCGACCAGCACCCGGCCGCGGCTGGGGTGCACCAAGCCGTTGATCATCCGGGCCAGGGTGGACTTGCCCGAGCCGTTCGCCCCGACGAACGCGACGCGCCGCTCGGCCAGCCGCAGGTCCACCCCGTCCAGCACGGTGCGTTCGTCGTAGCTGTGCCCGACTTCCTCGAACTCGATCAACCCACTCGCTCCCACATCGTGGCCACGCCCAGCCCGCCGCCCGAGGACAGCGCCGCCAGGCCGATGCGCGGCCCGTCCGCCCGCACCATCCGACTGAACAACCGCACTACCAGCACCGCGCCGGAGGCGCCCCAGGGGTGGCCGAGCGCGATCGCGCCGCCGTCGGGGCTGACCAGCTGCTCGTCGATGCCCGCGGCATCCAGGCAGGCAAGGGTCTGCCCGGCGAAGGCCTCGTTGAACTCGACGACTTCCGGGGTGTGCCGCTTGAGCAGCTCCTGCATGGCGGGCAACGCGCCCAGGCCGAGTCGGTTCGGATCGACTCCCGAGGTGCGCCAGTCCAGCAGCCGCAGCCCCGGAACGCCGAGCCGGCGGCGCTGCTCCTCGGTGGTGATCAGCACGGCGGCGGCCGCGTCGTTGATCCCGCACGAGTTCGCTGCGGTCGCGGTCCCGTCCGGAGTGAACGCGGGCCGGAAACGGGCCAGGCGTTCGGCCGTGAAGCCCTCGCGCGGCCGCTCATCCGCTGCGGCGCTCCCGATCTGCACCAGCTCAGCGCCAAAACGCCCCGCTCGTTGCGCGGCGATGGCGCGTTCGTGGCTGCGGGCGGCGAAAATGTCTTGGCGTTGCCGCGAAATCCCGGCTTCGGACGCCACGACGTCCGCCGCCGGGCCCATGTCCGGGTCGCCGATCTCGGCCGGTGCGAACGGCGCACGGCTGTAGAAGCAGGGCGGTTCGGTCGCCGAGCGCGGTCGCCATGCCCGCCACGGCGCGGTCGACGGGCTCTCGACACCGCCGGCGACGAACCAGTCCCCGGCTCCGCCGCGGATCATCGCCGCAGCGGTGGTGATCGCGGTCAGCCCGCTCGCACACTGCCGATCGATCGTCATGCCCGGTGCGGCCTCGCCCAACCCGGCGCGCAACGCCGCCACCCGAGCCGGATTCCCACCTGGTCCGAGGACGTTGCCGAGCAGCACATCGTCCACTGTGTCCATTCCGGCATCGTCGAGAACAGCGCGCAACACGGGCGCCGCGAGCCGGTCGATGGGCACATGGCGCAGCAGCCCACCAGCCTCGCCGATCGGAGTGCGACGAGCCGCGATCACGACAGGAGTCCGGTTCACAACGCCTCCGTGCGAAGGGTTCCGGCGCGCAGGCGCTCCGCGATCACGGCGCGCGCCGGTTTGCCGGACGCCGTTCGGGGCAGGTCGCGCACTGCCAGCCAGCGCCGGGGGCGCTTCGCTGGGTCCAGCGCTCGCCGGACCCTCGCCCGCAGCTCGCGCAGGGACGGCGGGGCGACCGGGTCGATCTCGACGACCGCCGTGACGAGCTCGCCGAACCTCGGATGCGGGGTTGCGCAAACCAGCACGTCAAGGACGCCTTCGGCGCCGCGCAGCACCGACTCGACCTCCTCCGCGCCGACGATCCGGGCACCGGTGTTGATCGCCGACCCAGCGCGACCGAGAACGTCCAGCGAACCGTCGGAGTGCAGTGCCGCGCGGTCGCCGACTGTCGACCAGCCGTCCTCCGTCGCCGCTGGCACGATCTCGCCGCCGCGGAGGTAGCCGTCGAAGACCAGCTCGGAGCGCACCCACAGTTCCCCGACACCGTCAACGGGATCGCGCACTTCCACGTCGACCACAGGCCGCAGCGGACCACCCCGCCGAACCGCGATCAGCGAATGCTCCGCCGACCCGTAGTACTCGACGAGCGCGCACCCGGGAAGCACCTTGGCGAGCCGTTCCTCCAACGCTTCGTCGACCTTCGCCCCGCCGCAAACAACTGTGCGCAAACTGCATTCGGCCCGCAAGACCGGATCGTGCTCCAAAGTGGACACAAGTGCCGACAGCATCGCCGGCACGAGGTGGACGGTGGTGGCCCGCCGCGAAGCGTCGGCTGCGTCGGCCGCGGACCACTTGTCCAACAGCTCCACCTCGGCACCCGAATGCAGCGCATGCAGCACGCCGAAGAGGAACAACGACGAACTCAGCGGCCCGGGGACCAAAACGCGATCCCGAGCGGCCAACGGCAGGCCGAGCGCGGCGAAGCTGCGAAGCCACGACCGCCGCGACCGGATCAGCACCTTCGGAGAGCCGCTGCTCCCGGAGGTGGTGGGCAGGTAGAAGTGCGTGAGCTCGCTGCCGGCGGGCATTGGGCATGTGGCGCGAACGGTCCGTTCACTTGGTTCGGTTGTGGGGTGAACGGCTTGTTGGTGTCGATAGGTGGCGCGAACGGTCCGTTCGCCTCCGTCGGCGGCGTGTCCAGGCGACTCGTCCAGGCTCAGCACCAGGTCTGGGCGGGCGTCGGCGAGGACCGCCGCGCGATCGCCGTCGGTCCAGGCGGGTTCGAGGAACAGGGTCGCGCAGCCCGCGAGATCCGCGCCCAGGAAGTGGATCAAGCGCGTAAGCGCGTTGCCGCCGTCGAAGGCGACCCGGGAGCCGGGCGGTAGGAGCTGCGCAGCGCGGGTGGCCCGTGCAAGCAGCTCCTGGGGATCCAGCGCGGTTCCGGCGTGCGCGACCCGCGAAGCGGGGGAGCGGCCGAGGATCGGCAGCACGCTCAGCCCTCGGCGGTGGCGCGGCGCGCCGAGCCGGTCAGGTCTGCCGGGACGGCGCGGTGCACCGCGACGGCGACGAGCGAGACGGCGACGAGCTTCACGGCGTCGCCGGGGAGGAACACCAGCGACTGCAGGGCGGCAGTGCGCAGGTCGCCGATGACCAGGCCCCAGTACGGGATGCCGATCAGGTAGTCCACGGCGACACCGGCGACGTTGGCCGCGAGCAGCACGAACAGTCCCGGCTTGGGCAGGCTGCGCTGCACGATCAGGCCGACGACGACAGCCGCCGCCACCCAGCCGACCACGAACCCACCGCTGGGCCCGATGAACGGCGCAATGCCGCCGCGGCCACCGGACAGCAGGGGGAGGCCGATCGCGACCAGGGCGAGGAACAGGAGCGTGGCCGCACCGCCTCGGCGGGCGCCCAGGATGCTGCCGGCCAGTAGAGGTCCGGCGTTCTGCAGCACGACCGGTACCGCCGCGCCGCCCAGGTAGAAGCCGGGGAAGATGCCGAGCACGGCGATGAATGCGGCGAAGACCACAGTCCTGGCCAGGTTCGCGGCGGGCGCAGCTTGGCGTGGTGCGGACACAGCGTCTCCCTAGCGGTAGATCGACAACGTGGTCGGTCGGTGCCATTGCCGGACCGGCGACTCGTGCCGCGCCCGACGAGACCGCTTCCGGCCGGTCGGAAAGGCTCCGCGACCAGCGGTTCTCGTCGAATCGGGTGCCCCCGGTGGGATCCGATCGGCGCGGCGAGCTCAACCTACCCGCCAACCCCGCCGAAACAGAAAGCCCAGCGCCGAGTTGTCGATCACCTACAAACCGGCCACCTCGATCCCGCGCCGCCGGCACCACGAAGAAGGTGGCTCCGCAGGCCGCATAACGCGACACTGACCACGGACGGGGCGAACCCGACTCCTCCTTGGGCAGAACCCGGAACTGAGCAGGGCGCCCCGCCCACCCGCCGCCCGAGCTCGCATGCAGGTTGTTGGGACAAACCCGGTTGTTGGGCTAGGTCGAGCACGGAGAGTGGGCGCAGGCACCCGCCACCCCGGCCAGTCACGCCATCCACCACATCACCACCTACCGTGATCAACCCCCCCGCACACCTGCGGGGTTGCTGCCGCACGCCTAAAACCGGAAACACCGCCACTTGACTTCGCTCTCATAGGCTGCGCAGTAGGTGAGGTGAACGGTCCGTTCGCTCCGTTCTTCTGATGGGGGTGCCTGGGGTGTTGGTGTGCGGCGAACGGCCCGTTCGCCTCGGTAGGTGAAGTGAACGGTCCGTTCGCTTCACACCAGCACCGCCCCAACCGGCGTCCACCGCACCGCGAAGCACTCGCGCCTTGTTCGAACCCGGCTCGCAGACCGTGAACGGCACCGCCGCGTTCCGGCACCTGGCCAGCGCCGCCTGGTCGGTCAGCAGGTTGTAGCCGTGGTCCAGCCGGTCGCAGTGCAGCAGATGTCGCGGTGCAGCAGATGTCGCAGTGCAGCAGATTCAGCGCCGTCAGCGCGTTGGCCGGCGGATCGCCGTTCAGGCCCGCGTAGTCCTCGCAGACGTGCGCGGTCCCGTGCAGCCCGGCGTCCTCTGCGGGTGGGTACGCCTCGGCGAAGTTCTCCGGCGGCCCGCTGGGCTCGTGGCGTCCAGTCCGATGCCGATGACCTCGTCGCGGCGCCAGCGCAGCCCGTCGCGCACCATGCCGACAGCGGCGGCAGGCGATTCCATGCGGTTGATCGACGGGATGAGCTGGCAGCGAACCCCGAAGTCCTGCTCGGCCTGCCGGATGCCGTCGATCAACCCGTCAACCGGCTCCGGGTAGGACGCCCAGCTGCGGTAGTGGTCGGTGGGGTTGAAGAACATCTCCCGGTACTGGAGGTTGCCCGCCAGGTAGCCCTCCTGTGCGAAGTCCATTCGGGTCCGCATGGCCTCCGCGACCTGCACGTACCGCTCGATGAACTCGTAGAACTGGCCGAAGTCGTAGAGCGACTCCGGGCCGGACGTGGGGTGGTGCGACTCCGTTGCGGACGGCGATCTCCCCGGCCGCTTCGGCCGGGATGGCACCCGCCAGGTGGAAGTGCAGATCCGCCTTCGGCACGCGGCGCAAGAAGTCTTCGAACGAGATCACGACGCTCCGAATCTCGGTTCCGTGCCGTCCCCGACAAGGGATTCCCGCAATTTCAATGGAAATCGGACCTCCGATTTCCATTGAAATTGCGGCACTGCTAGACCTCCGCGGCGGCGGAGGACAGCCGCCGCAGGGCCCCGCGGACGACCTCCGGGTCGTGGGTGGTCCAGAACGGCGGCAGCGAGGCGCGCAGGAAACCGCCGTAGCGGGCGGTGGCCAGCCTCGGGTCAAGCACCGCGATCACGCCGCGATCGTTCGGCGCGCGCAGCAGCCGGCCAGCGCCCTGCGCCAGCAGCAGGGCGGCGTGCGTGCCCGCAACCGTGATGAACCCGTTCCCGCCGCGTTCGGACACCGCTTTCTGCCGGGCCGAGGCGAGCGGATCGTCGGGGCGCGGGAACGGGATCCGGTCCATCACGACCAGCTGCAGCGAGTCGCCGGGCACGTCCACGCCCTGCCACAGCGACAGGGTGCCGAACAGCGAGGTCTCCGGGTCTTCGGCGAACCTGCGGACCAGGAGCGCGGTCGAGTCGTCTCCCTGGCACAGCACCGGCGTGCTGAGCCGCTCGCGCAGCTCTTCGTGCGTCCGCCGGCTGCCTGCACCAGCTCGGTCAGCTCGTCCAGGTACTGCGGTGGCAGCCCGTCGCGGCCCGGCGGCGGCAGGTGCCTGGCGATGTAGAGGATGCCGCTGCGCTGGTGTTCGAACGGAGAACCCACGTCCAGCCCGGTCCACTTGGGACCGCTGGTGTCGGAGGGCACCTCCTTCGCGGTGGCCATCCCGGAGGCAGGCTGGGACTGCTCCTGTGGCGGCAAGCCCCACTGCCGGGCCAGCGTGTCGAACGAGCCGCCGAGCGCGAGCGTCGCCGACGTCAGGACCGTGGTGCGCTGCCCGAAGAGCCGTTCCCGCAGCAGCGCGCCGACCCCCAGCGGCGCGACCCGCACGGTCGGTGGGCGGTTCGGCTCCGCCGACACCCAAACGACGTCGAACTGCTTCTCGTCGTCGAAGGCCTCCAGCAGCCGGACCGCGGTGTCGTGGACCTCTTCGGTGACCGCGTGCGCGAGCTTGCGCGCCGTGCTGCCCTCGGCGTCTTCTTTTCGTTCCGGGCCGAGGGCGTTGATGCAGGCCCACGCGGCGTCGCGGGTCACCGTCAGGGCGCCGCCCAGGTCCTGCGGGAGTTCTTCCAGCCGACCGGGATTCGCCGACTGCAGCACCAGGTCGAGCCCCTCGGCGGCCTCGTTGAGCCGGTCGGCGACCTCCTCGTCGATGGCCCGCCCGCAGCGCCGCGCGGCGGTCCGCACCGCGCCCGCCGTCAGCTCGCTGGCCGCCGCCGAGGTCACCCGGTCCACCAGGTCGTGCGCCTCGTCGACCAGGACGACGTCGTGCTCGGGAAGCACCGGCCGGTCGTCTAGGGCGTCGATGGCCAGCAGCGCGTGGTTCGTCACGACGATGTCCGCGCGCCCGGCCTCGGCCCTGGCGCGTTCGGCGAAGCAGTCGGTGCCCACCGGGCAGCGGTGCACGCCGAGGCATTCCTTGGCGGTGACCGACATCTGCCGCCAGGCCTGGTCGGTGACGCCGGGTACGAGCTCGTCGCGGTCGCCGGTCTCGGTTTCGGTGGACCACTCACGGATCCGCTTGACCTGCCGCTCCAGCGCGGACGCGGCGAAGGCGTCGAACAGCGCGCCGTCGTCGGGCTCTTCGGGAGCGTTGCCGTGCACGCGGTTCAGGCACAGGTAGTTGCGGCGGCCCTTGAGGATCGCGAACGTCGGCCGCCGGCCGATCGCGTCGGCGAGCGCCGTGGACAGCCGGGGGAGGTCCCGGTCGACGAGCTGGCGCTGCAGGGCGATGGTCGCGGTCGAGACGACCACGGTGGTGCCTTCGGAGACGGCGTGCCGGATCGCCGGTACCAGGTACGCCAGCGATTTCCCGGTGCCGGTGCCGGCCTGCACGGCCAGGTGTTCGCCGGAGCCGATGGAGTGCTCGACGGCTTGGGCCATCCGGGCCTGGCCCTCGCGAGGCACGCCGCCGACCGCCCCGATCGCGATCTCCATCAGCGTCGCGAGGTCCGGGATGTCCTGCTTGGGCTTGGCGGTCAGCGGGAGTTCCGGCGCGTCCCGTTTGCCCACCTTGGCGAGGTCGGCGGCGATCTCCGGTGGCAGCTCGTCGTCTTCGTCGGGCTCGAACGCAACCGGGTCGGACCATCGCGGGACAGAGGTGGGCACGAGAAGAAACTACCGCGCACCCCTGTCCACGAGCCCCGATGCCCCGGCGAACCGCGCGCTGCCGCATGTCCTGCTCGAACCGGGCGCGGAGGGGCACTCGTGGTCCGGGAAACTGCGGCATCGTGGCGAGGCACTGCCACGGAGTTCGTAGCGTCGCGCGAGCTTTTCGAAGACCCTCGGGATTTCGCCGCAGGGCTGCACCACCCGACCCGCCTCGGCTACCGGACCACCGGTTCGCCGATGAGGTTCACGCCCTCGGAGTCCAGCGCCGACAGCGCCGCGTCGACCGTTTCGCGGGACACACCTGCCGTCAGCTCCAGCAGCACCGTGGTGTCCAGGCCGGATCGGACCGCGTCGAGCGCCGTGGCGCGGACGCAGTGGTCGGTGGCGATGCCCACGACGTCGACCCGGCGGACGCCGTGGTCGGCGAGCCAGTCGCGCAGCGGCCGGTCCCGGAAGTCGATGCCCTCGAAACCGGAGTAGCCGTCGCTGTACTGGCCCTTCGAGAACACCGCCTCCACCGGGCCCACGTCCAGCTCTGGGTGGAACGCCGCGCCGGGGGTGCCCGCCACGCAGTGCCGCGGCCAGGAGCGGACGAAGTCCGGCTCGTCGCTGAAGTGGGCACCGGGATCGATGTGGTAGTCGCGCGTTGCCACCACGTGGTCGTGGTCGAACCCCGCGAGGTACCGCGAGATCTCCGTCGCCACGCCCGCGCCGCCGGCCACCGCGAGCGATCCGCCCTCGCAGAAGTCGTTCTGCACGTCCACGATGATCAAAGCCTTGGTCATCACGACCCCCTCGCCGCCGTTACCGCAATTCTGAAGCGCCACCGGGCCTTGCGGGAAGCGCCGGGCTCAAGCCTCGTGGAAGACCGTCGGAATGGCCGGTTCGCCGTGCGATAGCTTGAGCCCCTCCCACGGCAGGGTCACCAGCGCGTGCCGCAGCCGCTGCCGGTCGTCCTCCAGCGTCGGCACGTCGTCGACCCGCTTCCCGTCGCGGATCAGCGGGATCTGCAGGAAGCGGTCGTGCGGCCCGAGCACCGGCTCGGCGGCACCCGGTGCGATCTGGAAGATGACCTCCTCCACCGCGGTACCGGTTTCCTTGTGCCGCCGCACTGCCGCCTTGCGGCCGCCGCGCGACGTCTTGTGCGAGCTCCGCTTCGCGACCGGGCGGCCCTCGACCTCCACCAGCTTGTAGACCATCTCGGCGGTCGGCGCGCCGGAGCCGGTGACCAGCGCGGTGCCCACCCCGTAGCCGTCGACCGGTTCGGCGCGCAGCGAGGCGATGGCGTACTCGTCGAGGTCGCCGGAGACGACGATCCGGGTACCCGTCGCGCCGAGCCGGTCGAGCTGGTCGCGGGCCTGCCGGGCGAGCACGCCGACGTCGCCGGAGTCGATCCGGACCGCGCCGAGGCCGGTCCCGGCGATCTCCACCGCCAGCTCGATGCCGCGGGTGATGTCGTAGGTGTCGACCAGCAGCGTCGTGTGAGCGAGGCGATCTGGGATTCGAAGGCGGCGCGCTCGGAGTCGTGCAGCAGGGTGAACGCGTGCGCCACGGTGCCCGCGGTCGGGATGCCGTAGCGGCGGCCCGCCCAGGTGGCGGTGAAGCCGGCGAGGTAGGCGATCCGCGCCGCCGCCACGGCCGACTCCTCGTGGGTGCGCCGCGAGCCCATCTCGATCATCCGGCGACCGTTGGCCGCCGACACCATCCGCGCCGCCGCGGCCGCGATGGCGCTGTCGTGGTTGAGGATCGACAGGATCAGCGTCTCCAGCACCACGGCCTCGGCGAACGTGCCGCGCACGGTCAGCAGCGGCGAGCCGGGGAAGAACAGCTCGCCCTCGGGGTAACCGTCGACCTGCCCCTGGAACTGGTAGCCGCGCAGCCACTCCAGGGTCGCGTCGTCCACGACGCGGGTGGCGGCGAGTTGTTCGAGTTCCGGCGCGCCGAACCGGAAGTTCTCGATCGCGTCCAGCATCCGGCCGGTGCCCCCGGCGACCCCGTAGCGCCGGCCGTCCGGCAGGCGTCGGGTGAACACCTCGAAGGTGCACGGGCGGAGCGCGGTGCCGTCCCGCAGCGCACTGGCGAGCATCGTCAGCTCGTACTGGTCCGTCAACAGCGCGGTGCTGCCCGTCGGAGAGCTCATGCCGCTGAGACTAAATAGTGCGGGCCGGGGTGCGCTTGGGTGGTCACCTGGCGGAACACCGGATTCGGGGTTCCCGGCGTCGCGTGTGGTCGAACGCCGCTCGCCGGACGCACGGGTGCCGAATGGCGGAAGTGGGCGCAAACCCAGTGCGTGTGTCGGGTTTGCCCGTGCGGTCGACACTGCTGTGACGGCCGCGTGCGACGATGGAGACATGACCTCGCCCGCTGAAATCGAGCGCGCGCAACTCGAACCGGACGCACTCGGTACCGAGGACAAGCCGTGGGTGACCGTGGTGTGGAACGACCCGGTCAACCTGATGTCCTACGTGACCTACGTGCTTCAGAAGATCTTCGGCTACACCCGGGATCACGCGACGAAGTTGATGCTGGACGTGCACCACAAGGGCAAGGCGGTGGTGTCCTCGGGCTCCAAGGAGAAGGTCGAGGGCGACGTGGCGAAGCTGCACGCCGCCGGCCTGTGGGCGACGATGCAGAAGGATTCCTGAGTGGAAGGCTGGACCCGCAAGAACGGTCACGTGCAGGCCGAGCTGTCGCAGCAGGAAGCCGCGGTCATCCGGGGTCTGGTGGGGCAGATCAAGGACATGCTCGCCGCCCGGTCCGACGAGGCGCCCAAGGACGAGCTGGCAGAGCTGACCGGCATCCGCACCGGGCCGACGACGCCGCCCGAGGACCGCGTGCTGGCGAGGCTCCTGCCGGACTTCTACCGGCGCGACCCGATCACCGGCGAGACCGACGAGGAAGAGTCGGACGCGACTGGGGCGATGCGGTCGCTGCACGAGCCGGGGCTGCTGGAGGCCAAGGCCGGGGTGGCCGCGCTGGTGCTGGAGACCTGCCCACCTGAGGGCGGCCGGATCAAACTGACCGGCGAGCAGGCCGACGGCTGGCTGGCGGCGCTCAACGACGTCCGGCTGGCGCTGGGCACGGCGCTGGACGTGGCGGAAGACATGCCGGACGAGGTGCCCGACGACGACATGCGCCGCGAGCACCTAGGCGTGTACCAGTGGCTCACCTGGGTCCAAGACAGCCTCGTCGGCGCTTTGATGGCCTGATGAGGGGCTGTCTCGCTCGTTCCGCGTCGCGTTGCGGGTGACGGAACCTCAGAGGGCTTCTCGGGTCCGGGATCCCCAGTACACGTCTAACCCCTGCGGTTTCAGCCGTGGAGGTCGCGGTAGGCGCGTTCGGCGCCGGGGTGCAGCGGTACCGCGCCGGTGCCGATCAGGTTGCGCACGTCCAGGAACTGGGTGCCCACCGTCTCCTGCGGGACTAGGAACGGCGCGCGGAGCACCAGGATCCGGACGACCGCTTCGGCCAGGTCCACGGGTAGTTCCGGGGTGCAGGCCAGGATGTTGGGCACCCCGACCGTGGGGACTCCGCCGGTGTGCCGGTAAGCGCGGGGCGGCACCACGACCGGGTCGCACATCGGAGCGCAGCCGGCCGCCGTCGTGTCCAGCGGCAGCAAGCGGATGCCGACCCGGTCGTCGAGCGTCTTGAGCACCGGCGTCGGCAGTCCGCCAGACCACAGCAGCGCGTCGATCCGCTGGCGCTCCAACGCCGCGATCGCGTCTTCCAGCGGCAGCGCTTCGCTGTGCACCCCGCGGTGCTTCGCGAGCAGGTTGGCCCCGAGCATCGCGGTACCGGACTTCGGGGCACCGATCGAAACCCGGCGTCCGGCCAGGTCATCGATGCTGTGCACGGGGCTGTCGGCCAGCACGACCAGCTGCGTGTAGTTCTCGTAAACCCGGCCCAAGGCGCGCAGTGGAATCCGCGGGCCGAGGTCGCCGTTCTGCGCCGCCGCGGCGGTGTGGGCGAGCACCATGCCGAGATCGGCCTGCCCGTCGCGCAGCAACTCGACGTTCGCGACGCTGCCCTGGCTGCTCGACACCGCCATCCGCATGCCCGGCACGGTTGCCGACACCTCGGCGGCCAGCTGCCTGGCGAAGGCGGTGTAGAACCCGCCGGGCTCGCCGGCGGCGATGCGGATCGTTCGCTCGGGCGTCTGCCCGGTGCAGGCGCTGAGCAGCCCGGCACCGGCGAGCGTGAGCAGGGTTCGGCGGCGCATCACGTGTCCTCCCGCGACGGCAGTTCCAGTCGAACCGACAGGCCGTGCGGCTGGGCGGGGTCGATGCGCAGCGAGCCACCGCGAGCTGTCACCAGGCGGTCGGCGATTGCCAGCCCGAGCCCGGAACCGCGGCTGCCGCGATGCCGCCCGGCGCGCCAGAAGCGCTGCGCGGCGCGGGATATCTCCTCGCCGGACAGCCCCGGGCCGGTGTCGCTGACGGTGAGCGCGCAGCTGCCGGGGCCGGCCTCGCAGGTCACCGACACGGTCGCCCCCTGCCCGGCGTACTTGATGGCGTTGTCCAGCAGGATGTCGAGGATTTGCGCCAGGTCTTCCGCCGGGAGGTCCGCCTCGCCTGGGTCCAGCCGGGCTTCTGCGAACCGGATCCCGGCCGCCTCGGCGGCGGATCGCCACGCCTCGATCCGGTCGGCCACCACGACATCCACCTCGCAGGGCTCCACTGCCGACTCCGCAGGTTCGCGATCGGCGGTGGCCAGGTCCAGGAGCCGGTCCAGCAGCGACTCCAAGCGGTCCACCTCGTCCAGGGTCGACCGGTAGGTCTGCGCACCTTCCGGCGTGATCCGCCGTTCCAGCGCATCGACCCGCAGGCGCAGCGCGGCCATCGGGTTGCGCAGCTGGTGCGACGCGTCCGCGACGAGCCGCCGTTGCTGCTCCTCGGCGTCCGCGACCGCCTCCGACATCCGGTTGAACGACACCGCCAATTCCCGCAGCTCCGGCGGGCCGGCGTCCTCCGGCACCCGCGAGCGGCGCGAACCGGCGCCCACCGCCCGCACCCCGCCCCGCAGCTCCGCCAACGGCCGCAGGATCCACCGGCCCAGCACCAGCGCCAGCAGCCCGCACACCGCCAGAGCGCTCAGCGCGCCCGCCGCGATCAGCGCCCACCCCCCGGCGATGTCCCGCGTCGCGTGCTGCACCGAGGCGCGCAGGACGATCGCACCGGTCACCCCCATGCCGTCGCCGACCGGCCGGTACCGCACCAACTCTCCCCCGGACCACGGCTGGAGCCACGGCACCGGCCCCGCCAGCTCGTTGCGCAGCGCCTTGTCGATCGACTCGGCCACCTCGGCGGCGTGCATCCCGCCGGTTTCCACCACCGGCGCTCGGTTCGCGTCGACCACCACGAGCGGCTCGCCGTAGAGCTCGGTGTAGCGGCCTGCCTCGGCGATCAGCTGGGTGGTGTCGCCGGTGCTGAAGGCGTGGTCGGCGAGCGCGGCGAACCGGTCCAGGTCGGCGGTGCGGGCCAGCACCAGCTGCTGCGTCCGCTCCGCGGCGGTGGCGCGCAGCAGCGGAGCGGCGAACCCGGCGACCGCGAGGACCGAGAAGGTCAGCAGCACCAACAACAGTCGCTTGCGCATCAGCCCCCACGCCGTCCAGGAGATTCCAGCTGCTCAACCGTACTTTCCACGCCGACCGGACCGAGCGGCGGAATCAGGCCCCGAAGCGGTAGCCGAATCCGCGGATCGTCACCAGCAGTTCGGGGCGGCCGAGTTTGCCGCGCAGCTGCGCGATGTGCACGTCCAGGGATCGGGAGACCGCCAGGTAGGCGTCGCCCCAGACCTCGTCCATCAGGCGCTGCCTGCTAACCGCGCTGCCTGCCTCGCCCGCCAGCACCGCGAGCACGTCGAACTCCTTCGGCGTCAGCTCCACATCGCGGCCGTCGACCCGCACCTGGCGGGTCCGCAGATCGACGTGCACCTCGCCGACCTGGACCTCGTCGGCGACCGCGCCCGGCAGGCGACCGCGCCGGGCCACTGCCTCGATCCGGGCCAGCAACTCCGCCATCCGCACCGGCTTGACCAGGTAGTCGTCCGCGCCGGAACGCAGGCCGCGGACGACCATGCGCTCCTCGCCGCGGGCGGTCAGCACCACCACCGGGATCGGCCCGATCCGGCGGAGCTTCCGCAGCACGTCGAGGCCGTCGGCGTCCGGCAGGCCCAGGTCGAGCAGCACCAGGTCGTGCTCCCGGTGGCGGGTCAGCGCGTCGGCGCCACGGGACACCCGGGTGGGCCGGTGGCCGTGCGCGGCGAGGACTTCGACGAGCGCGTTGGCCACGCCGTCGTCGTCCTCGACGAGAAGCACGCGCACCGGCCACCTCCGAAACCCCGTTCAGAGTACGGCCACGCGCTAGGTCACCGGTCGAGGCGGGAGTCCTTCGAGGTCTCGCGCATCCGCAGGTACACCAGAAGCGAGATCAGCACGCAGCCCGAGACGTACCAGAAGAACACCTGCTCCATGCCCGCCTGCTTGAGCCACAGCGCCACGTATTCCGAGGTGCCGCCGAAGATCGCCACCGTCAGCGCGTACGGCAGGCCGACGCCGAGCGCGCGGATGTTGGTCGGGAACAGCTCGGCCTTCACGATCGCGTTGATCGAGGTGTAGCCGGTGACGATCACCAGGCCGCCCAGCATCAGCGCGAACGCCGCCACCGGGTTTTGCGTCGAGCCGAGCAGCGTCATGATCGGCACGGTCAGGACGCTGCCGCAGACCCCGAAGGCCAGCAGCAGCCAGCGGCGCCCGATGCGGTCCGACAAGGCACCCGCCAGCGGTTGCAGGCACAGGAACACCAGCAGCGCCAGGAAGTTGATCCAGGCGACGGTGCCCTTGTCGATGCCCGAGGTCGCCACCATGTATTTCTGCAGGTACGTCGTGTCCGAGGGTCAGGCCGACGACGAGCAGGCACTCCTTGGGGTGCTGCAGCAGCGCCTTCACGGTGCCGCGCGACTGGTTCCCCTCCGAGGTCTTCGTCTTCTTGTAGCTCTCGGTCTCGTCCATGCCGCGGCGCAGCCACATCACGACCAGCGCGCCGATCGCGCCGATCACGAACGCGATCCGCCAGCCCCACGACTCCATCTGCTCGTTGCTGAGCACCAGGAGCAGCACGATCTGCACGCCCAGTGCCGTGAGCTGCCCGGCGACCAGCGTCACGTACTGGAAGCTGGAGTAGAAGCCGCGCTTGCCCGCAGTGGCGACCTCGGACAGGTAAGTCGCCGACGTCGAGTACTCGCCGCCGACCGAGATGCCCTGCACCAGCCGGGCGAACACCAGCAGCAGCGGGGCGCCGAGCCCGATCGTGTTGTAGCTCGGCGTCAGCGCGATCACCAGCGAGCCGCAGGCCATCAGCGTCACCGAGAAGGTGAGCGCGGCGCGGCGGCCGAAGCGGTCCGCGTAGCGGCCGAGCAGCCAGCCGCCGAGGGGGCGCATCAGGAAGCCGATGGCGAACACGCCCGCGGTGTTGAGCAGTTGGGCGGTCAGGTCGCCCTTCGGGAAGAACGCCGCCGCGAAGTAAACGCTGAACGCGGTGTAGGCGTACCAGTCGTACCACTCGATCAAGTTGCCGATCGAGCCGCGAATGACGTTGGCGACCACCCTGCGCTCGCCACCGGAGCGAGCCGCATCGTCGCGGCTGTGCACCTCAGTTGACATCCATCCTCCTCGTAGTGAACGGACTCACAGTGCGGAGGCGGCGGGGCGACAACAAGAACGGCGGCGATTCCTTTACGTCTGGTTAACGTGATGCCAGCGATGTGTGTGGTTGGTACGTGACTCGTGAGTGCTTTTGGGCTGTCACAGCTGCCCGAAACACTCACGACCCCGAAGGAGAGGAGCCTGCCGGATGACCTGGCCGGGAGCGCTCGATGCGATCGTCGACGTCGGCGGTGTGCGGGTCGGGCACGAGCAGCGGCTCGACGAGCACTGGGCGACTGGCACCAGCGTGGTCCTGGTGCCGGAGGGGGCGACGGCGGCGGTGGACGTCCGCGGCGGCGGCCCGGGAACCAGGGAAACGGACGTGCTCGAACCGAGCCACCTGGTGCAGAAGGTGCACGGCATCGTCCTCACCGGCGGCAGCGCCTACGGCCTGGCTGCGGCCGACGGGGTAATGCGCTGGCTAGGCGATCGGGGGCACGGCGTGCGGGTCGGCCCCGACCCGAAGCACGTCGTCCCGGTGGTGCCGGGCGCGGTGATCTTCGACGTCCCGATGGGCGACTGGGGCAACCGGCCCGACGCCGGCTTCGGCCACCGGGCCTGCGAGAACGCGAGCCGCACCGATACCCGGGAGGGCAACGTCGGCGCGGGCACCGGCGCCGTGGTCGGGACCGTCAAGGGCGGCATCGGCACGGCCAGCGCCGTGCTGGACGACGGCACCACCGTCGGCGCCCTGGTGGCGGTCAACGCCGCGGGGTCTGCGATCGACCCGGACACCGGGCGGCCGTGGATCCCGACGGCCGGGCTACGCGCGCCCGATCCCGCCGAGGTCGAGGCGGGTCGGCAGCTGTTCGGCAAGCGCCAGGGCCGGCACGGCCCGATCGACCGGCCGCTCAACACCACGATCGGCGTGGTCGCCACCGACCTGGAGTTGTCCAAGGCCGAGTGTCGGCGGCTTGCGGTCGCCGCGCAGGACGGGCTGGCCCGCGCGGTCCGGCCCGCGCACCTGCTGGTCGACGGCGACACGATGTTCGCGCTGGCCACCGGCACCGGAGCTGCCCTGCCCGCGCCGGGGGAGCAGGGCTGGGCGGCGCGGCTGGACGCGGTGTGCGCGGTCGCCGCGGATGTCGTGGCGCGGGCGATCGTGCGCGGCGTGCTGGCTGCGGAACCGGTCGATGAGGTGACTTCCTACACGCGGCTCTACCCCTCGGCGCGGGAATGAATCATCGTGTACCTGCGTTTCGCCCGACGAAGCCGCACCGGTGCGAGAATTTTTCCACATCGTGGGAGGCCGGTGCCTCAACTACTAGGATGGTTGCTGTGCTGGTGATCCGACGCGACCTGGTCGATGCGATGGTCGCGCATGCCCGACGGGACCACCCGGACGAGGCGTGCGGCGTGATTGCCGGCCCGGAAGGGTCGGACCGCCCGACGCGCCTGATCGAGATGATCAACGCCGAGCGCTCGCCCACCTTCTACCGGTTCGACTCCGGTGAACACCTGAAGGTGTGGCGCGAGATGGACGCAGGCGGCGAGGAACCGGTGGTCGTCTACCACTCGCACACCTCGACCGAGGCCTACCCGTCGCGCACCGACGTCTCCTACGCCTCGGAGCCCAACGCGCACTACGTGCTCGTGTCCACCCGGGACCCGAAGACCCATGAGCTGCGTTCCTACCGGATCCTCGACGGTCAGGTGACCGAAGAGCCGGTGGAGGTCGTGGAGTCGTACATGTTCGCCCACACCGGTGCCGACGAGGTTCCAGACCTCGACTGAGCTGCGGCTCGCCCACCCGTGTTCGCGTCCCGTTCCCAACGAAAGTCCTTCGTGGACAGGAGGTTCCTCATGGCAGTCAACGTTTCGATCCCGACCATCCTGCGCACCCACACCGGCGGCCAGAAGTCCGTCGAGGCCGCGGGCAACACCGTGGCCGAGGTGATCAATGACCTCGACAGCAACTTCAACGGCCTGAAGGACCGTCTGGTCAAGGAAGGCAATCTGCACCGCTTCGTCAACGTCTACGTCAACGACGAGGACGTCCGCTTCGCCGGCGGTCTGGAAGCCAAGGTCACCGACGGCGACAGCGTCACCATCCTGCCCGCCGTCGCCGGCGGCATGCGCTAAGCGCCGTCCGAGGACCCGCTTCGCGAAGCGGTGCCGGTAGCGGAACCTCAGACGCCTTCTCGATTCCGGGATCCCCGACCTGTGCATGCCGAACAGCGGCGCTGGGTCTGTCCTCGCGAGAAGACGTCTGGGAACCCGCGGCGGTGCCGATCGCAAGGTTGGCCAAGCGGCTGCGCCGTTTGAAAGCAGAAGACATCCTTTGCAGGTAGAGGGCAAGGAGGAGGCGCACCGTGGCTCGTTACGACTCGTTGGTGGACGCGCTCGGTGACACCCCGCTGGTGGGGTTGCCGCACCTGTCACCGGCACCGGACGTCCGGCTGTGGGCCAAGCTGGAGGACCGCAACCCGACCGGTTCGATCAAGGACCGGGCGGCGCTGGCCATGATCGAGGCGGCCGAGAAGGAAGGCCGGCTCACCCACGGCTGCACGATCCTGGAGCCGACCTCCGGCAACACCGGGATCTCGCTGGCTATGGCCGCCAAGCTCAAGGGCTACGGCCTGGTCTGCGTGATGCCGGAGAACACCTCGGAGGAGCGCCGGCAGCTGCTGCAGGCCTACGGGGCGCGGATTATTTCCTCGCCCGCGGCCGGCGGGTCGAACCAGGCGGTCGCGGTGGCCAAGGAACTGGCCCAGCAGAACCCGGACTGGGTGATGCTCTACCAGTACGGCAACCCGGCCAACGCCGACGCGCACTTCCGCACGACCGGCCCGGAGATCCTGCGGGACCTGCCGACCGTCACGCACTTCGTGGCCGGGCTGGGCACCACCGGCACCCTGGTCGGGGTGGGCCGCTACCTGCGCCAGCAGAAGCCGGACGTGCAGGTGGTGGCGGCCGAACCGCGCTACGGCGAGCTGGTCTACGGCCTGCGCAACCTCGACGAGGGGTTCGTGCCGGAGCTGTACGACCCGGACGTGCTGACCCGCCGGTTCTCCGTCGGCTCCTACGACGCGTTGCGCCGGACCCGCCAGCTGCTGGAGAGCGAAGGCATCTTCGCCGGCATCTCCACCGGCGGGGTGCTGCACGCGGCGCTGACCATCGCGGAGAAGGCGGCGGCGGACGGTGAGTCGGCCGACATCGCGTTCATCGTGGCGGACGCGGGCTGGAAGTACCTGTCGACGGGTGCCTACAGCGGCACCATCGACGAAGCGGCCCAACGCCTCGAAGGCCAACTCTGGGCCTGACCCGCCTCCGGCGACATCGAGCTCTGACGACTGAAGGGCACCTCTGACCCAGTTGTAACGGCAGCAGGTGCCCTTCACGCATCCAGGTCATCGATTTCAATGGGCGTTTTCCGATCCGCGACGTCCGGGCTGTCCTGCGCAAAAGACCGCTGAGAACCCGCGGTGCTAGCTGCGAGGGTGGTATGCGCCTTCGGTGCATGCGACGATCTCGCGTCGTGGGACTTCGGGCGTCGCGGCTGCGGATCGACCAGGATGAAAGGCTCAATGGAAATTGGTCCTTCGATTTCCATTCAAACAATCGTCTCATGGCGCACAGTGACAACATTCGTGCCGTTGCCGTTGCCGTTGCCGTGGTGGTGCGGGGTGTGTCGGTGTGCGGACGATGCCCCGCACCTGTGGTGCAGGGGCATCGCACAGGTGGCGGGGTCGCGACTAGGATCGGCTTCTCGTTTGTTCCCATTGTCGGCTCATGGCCTCAGTGTGGAGATGTTTTTTCATGCGCCTGGCAAGAAGATCCGCTAAAGCTTCGATTTCTTTCATGTCTTGTTGGCGGACCGGCAGGCATATGCGGGATGTATGGCCACTCGGCGAATTTTCGGCATTTCTGAATTGCTCGGCATGTGACGGCTTGAGGATTCCGAGCTCGTACCCCAGAATCACGGCGCCGACTCGGTTGCGTAGATTAAACTTGCGGTAGATGTTACCCAATCGGGACTTTACGGTATCTTTCGCGATGTGCAACCGCATCGCAATTTCATTGTCGGTAAGTTCGCAGGCGATGCAATATATGACGTCCCTCTCTTCCTTGGTGAGATTGATCAATTTGTCCGTGCTGAATCTTTGCGGAGACGTTCGCACTACATTAAAACCGTTCGTACTAGTATGAAAATGAGGAAATCACGGTGGATGCGGCCGGCGGGCCGGGGGGCACGACATTTGGATATCCAGTGTCGACCGGCACCGGGCCGTGTCTGGGGTCATGCGGTACGTCTATGCCGTCCGATAGCCATTTCGGAGGGTGACTCTTCCCGCAATGCCTCTTCAATGCAGTCGCGGCACGGTCTCACGAAAGGTGGCGTATTGGACTTGCCCATGTTGCGTCCGCATCGCGACGTCGCGATGGTGCCGGGCTTGCGTTCGTGTGCATACCCGAGATGGTCAGTCCAAACCACCCGGACCCCAGGCAGACACGCGTCCCCTTCCATCGCGGGAGCTGGTCCGGACAAGCCCGATCCGCTCACCCGGTGCCCCCGTCTGATCGCATGGCATGCGCCCGAACGTGAAGTACATGGGAGAGCCGCCGCAATTTATCCGCTAGCACTACCTGATTCGCTAGGGGGTAGTCCCCCCGCACGATATTGAACTGTGCATCGCTGATGGCCCATTGGCTTTCGGCAAGCATCACAGCAAGCGTGTCGGCCGGAACCTGACTCACCACGGGTGGCATATCGGCCGGTCGATCAGCTCTGGAAATAACGACTAGCAGGCAGGGAACGCACGCTGCCCCGTCACCCTCCTCGCACACCTCCACCAGCACGCGTCGGAACTTCTCCCCAGACACGGACGTCACCGTGCCATCCCTAGATTCTTCCGCGCAGTGCAGGACACGTTTCGACTCACCTACGACGCCATGTTTATAGCGGAACCACCGCACGCCGATACCCTCGGGCATCTGGCCGGGCGGAACAGCTGGGCCAGGTGGACCAGAAACGGCGCTGTGACTTGGCATAGTGCCGTCGTCTACCCCGGACGGTCCATCTGAGAAGCTGGGCGCGTTGGTCATGCTACCTCCAACCCTGGTAGTGCTTCCGTTCCCCTGGTAGCACTCGATGGTGTCTGGTAGCGCTCAAGCACCACCACTACCAAAACGGGTGATCAATCAAGCCGAAACGGCCGATAGGATGTGTTACATGCCTGCTACCGCTGGTACACCGCGTGCAAGGGCGTTGTCTGCTGCCCTTCGGGAGGTCCGAACAGCGTCCGGGGTGGGTGTACGAGAGCTTGCTCGCCAAGTCGGCTATACGCACGTAGAAATATCGAACTGGGAGACGGGCAAGCGTGTACCGAAGATCGAAGCAGTAGCTGCGATTCTCGGCACGCTACGCGTAGCAGGGGAAGATCGTGATCGGATTCTCGATCTTGTTCGCAATGTCCATGAACCTAATTGGCTCACGGTTGGGCTAAACGGTATTCCTCAACAACTCGCGGGTGTCATCGAATGCGAGCGTTCGGCTACGTCGATTGTTGAGTGGATACCTATGGCCGTTCCTGGCCTGCTACAAACACTCGAATACACGCGAGCAATAAAGAAAGCTAGCGGACTTTCGGAAAATGACACCGAGCTTCGCGTCATGTTGAGCGCGAGTCGCGGCGAAGTTATTACCCGACGCAACCCAGTTGAGTTCTGTGCCTACATCGGCGAAGTCGCGCTATCTGTTCCGATTGGTGACCGCGAAACGATGCTTGAACAGCTTGCAAATCTCAGCGATCTTGCGAGGCGTCCAAATGTTGCAGTGCGCATCGTTCCAATTCAAGTCGGATGGCATCCAGGTCTTGCTGGTCCGTTCGTGTTTTATGAGTTCTCCGACTCATCCCCCGTCGTTCACTTTGAACACCACAGTTCGGGCGCGTTCATACACGCAAAGCATGACGTAGATGAGTATCGCAAAGCCATTCGATGGCTTGACGATATTGCGATGGAGACGGGGGAATCGCTTGAATTTATTGCCAAGGCTTCAGCGCATTGGGAGGAGGTGAGCGATGATTAATTACAAATGGCAAAAGTCCAGTTACTCACATGCAAATGGAAATTGTATCGAGCTAACGACCAGGTTAGACGCAATCCGTGATTCGAAAGACCCGTACGGTCCGACCTTGAGTGTCGACGTATCGACGTTCGTTCGTGCGGTGCAGCAGGGTCGATTCGACCGCTGAATGCATGACGCCCCGGTGCGTGGCACCGGGGCGTCATTGTTGGTTTCTGCCGTTGTATCTTCGATGATCCTCGATTATGCCTCTCCGTGTGGAGTAGTCGCGCTCAAGGACGTCGAAGCTGCATTGGTTGCACACACCCATCGCTGGTTCGAGCGTGTCACTTCTGTTTGTCCACACCGGACAGTCGAGGGGTGCCGCAGGACACCCTTCCTGGATTAGTAGCCCGTTTCAATTGAGACTGCGGTGAACGAGGCTGGCTGGGCGTCAGCCGGTGAAGGAGTAGGGGCGGTTTCCGGTGCCGATGTTCGGGGCGACCAGCAGTGCTCCGTCCGCTTCGGTCGGGTCCAGGAGGCCGTCGCGGGCCGTGGTGACGTACAGGTCCGTCAGGTCCGGGCCGCCGAAGCAGCAGTCCGTCGGGCACCGGGCCGGCAGCGGGATCGTCTGCGCCAACTCGCCTTCCTCGGTGTAGCAGCGGATTTCGCCCCGGTCGCGCACCGCGACCCAGATCCGGCCCGTGTCGTCGATGCACAGCCCGCCCGGTTCGCCGTCGACGTCGACGAGCGCCCGGCGGTTGCTGGCCGCACCGGCGACGAGGCCGAAGTCCAGCACGTCGATGCGCCGCGCCGTGCCGTCCGACAGGTACATCCGGGTGTCGTCCGGGCTCCAAGCGATGCCATGTCCGGCGACCAGGCCCGGCACCGCGATGTTCGCCGCGCCGTCCGCCGTCACGCGGGCCAGCCAGCCGCCTTCGCCCACCGTCGTGGCCCACAACCGGCCCTTGCGGTCGATCATGGTCGCTCCGGCCCGGACGCCGTCGCGAGCCCAGTAGACCAGCCAGGTGCGCTGCTCACCGCCGGCGTCGAACAGGGCGATGCCTTCGGCAAGGTGCAGCACCAGCCCGCCGCGGCTGCGCGGTTTCGCTGCGCCGACCTGCTGCGGCAGACCCATCACGTGATCGGTGTGCCCGGGGACGTAGCGGTGCGCGGTGTGGGCGGGCGCATCGGTCCAGAGCAGTGTGTCGGTGCCGACGTCCCAGGTCGGTGCCTGTCCGGACCGCGCCCCCGCTGGTACCGCGATGTCGACCTGCACAAGTCACCTTTCCGGGTAAGAAGCACAACGATCGGGAACCTTACCGGGGTACGCCTTGTTGATCTTGGCTTGCCCGGGGTGAAGTGCGGTCGGAGGCGAAACTCAGGGTCATCCCGGAGACCAGTGGGGTCTCCGCCGCGTAGCCTCATTGGTGTGAACCGACTGCCTGAACGCCGCCAGGCGCGAGTGCTGCCCCAGAACCCGCTGCGCGCCGCGGTGGGCATGCTCATCGCCGTCGCGGTGCTCTACGGCATCGAGTTCTTCGACGTCGCCGACCCCGCAGCGGCTCTCGAGGCCAACGGCATCGTGCCACGCGACGTCAGCGGCCTGGACGGCATCCTGTGGGCGCCGTTGCTGCACGCCGGCTGGGGGCACTTGTGGGCCAACACGCTGCCGCTGCTGGTGCTCGGCTGGTTGGTGCTAGCCGGTGGGCTGCGGCAGTTCATCGCGGTGACCGCGACGGTCTGGATCGTCGGCGGCGTCGGCACCTGGCTGATCGGGGCGCCCGGCGTGCACGTCGGCGCGTCCGGGGTGATCTTCGGCTGGATGGTTTTCCTGCTGCTGCGCGGCTTCTTCCAGCGCAGCTTCGCCCAGATCCTGGTCGCGGTCGCGCTGTTCTTCTACTGGGGCGGCATGTTGTGGGGAGTGCTGCCCGGCCAGGTCGGGATCTCCTGGGAGGGGCACCTGTTCGGCGCGCTGGGCGGGGCGCTCGCGGCCTGGCTGGTGGCGCGCAGCACGCGCGGGCAGGCCGCCGGATCCGAGCCTGGCAAACTGGCCGGGTGACTGACGCACCGATCGGGATCTTCGACTCCGGCGTCGGCGGGCTGACCGTGACCCGCGCGATCATGGACCAGCTGCCTGCTGAAACGCTGCACTACGTCGGCGACACGGCCAACGCGCCGTACGGTCCGATGCCGCTGGCGGAGATCCGCGCCCGAACCCTCGCGATCACCGACTCGCTGGTGGACGAGGGCGTGAAGATGCTGGTGCTCGCCTGCAACACCGCGTCGGCAGCGTGCCTGCGTGACGCCCGGGAGCGCTACCAGATCCCGGTGGTCGAAGTGGTCCTGCCCGCGGCGCGGCGAGCGGTGGCGACCACCCGCAACGGGCGGATCGGCGTGATCGGCACCAAGGCCACCATCATGTCCCGCGCCTACGACGACGCTTTCAACGTCGCCCCGGGCATCACGGTCACCACGGTGGCATGCCCGCGCTTCGTGGATTTCGTCGAGCGCGGCATCACCAGCGGCCGCCAGATCCTGGGCCTGGCGCAGAGCTACCTGGACCCGCTGCAGCAGGCCGACGTCGACACCCTGGTGCTCGGCTGCACGCACTACCCGATGCTCACCGGGGTGCTGCAGCTCGCGATGGGTGATCAGGTGACGCTTGTGTCCAGCGCGGAGGAGACGGCCAAGGACGTGCTGCGGGTGCTTACCGAGAACGACCTGCTCGCAGCCCCGGAAGCCGTGCCCGAGCACGAGTTCAGCGCCACCGGCGCACCAGACCGGTTTGCCCGGCTGGCGGCCCGGTTCCTCGGCCCGGCACTGGCGGCCGATGCCGTTCGGCCTCTGACCGTGTCAAGCTCGATCGCATGAAGCTGACGATCCTCGGTTGTTCCGGCAGCTTTCCCGGCCCTGATTCGCCGTCGTCCGGGTACCTGCTGGAGTCCGGCGGCACGCGAATCGCGCTCGACCTCGGCAACGGCACTCTCGGCGCGATGCAGCGGTTCATCGACCCTTTCCAGCTCGACGCGGTGCTCCTCAGCCACCTGCACCCCGACCACTGCGCGGATTTCGGTGCGCTGGCGGTGCTGCGCCGCTACCACCCGAAGCCCCCGTACGACGCGACCGAGCGCCCGTTGCCGGTGATCGCTCCGGAGAACGCGCCGGAGCGGCTCGCCGCCCTCTACGCGCCGAACGCGGCCGAGCTCGCCGAGACCGATCTGTCGGATGTGTTCGAGTTCATCCCGATTTCCGCGGAGCCGGTGCGCATCGGGCCGTTCGAGGTGCAGGCGGTGCCGATGGCGCACCTGTGCCCGGCGTGGGGTTTCCGCGTGGCGGCCGGGGGCAAGGTGCTGGCGTACACCGGCGATACCGGGCCGTGCCCGCAGCTGACCGAACTCGCCGCGGACGCCGACGCGCTGCTGTCGGAAGCGTCCTGGGCGGACTTCCCGGACGCGCCGGACGGCGTGCACCTGTCCGGGCGCCAAGCGGCGGAGGTGGCGAAAACGGCCCGGGCCCGCCGCCTGCTGCTCACGCACATCGTGCCGTGGGCGGATCGCGACGCGATCCTCGCCGAGGCGAAGGCTGCCTTCGACGGCCCCGCCGAGCTCGTCGTCGCCGACGCAACGTACGACATCTGACGGATATTCGGCTGCGTCGCGGCGTCGCCTCTGCGACAGTCGGCCGTCGTGGACGATCCCCTCGCGCTTCGGTGTGCCTGTGACGCCGATGCGCTCAACACGGCCGACGGGTGGCTGCGTTCGTTCGCCGCAGCGCTGCCGACCGTGCGCCGCGCACGGCGATGACGAGGCGCGGAGTTGGTTCTCGCAGGTAGTCGTGCCGCAGCGGCGCCGCCCCGGGGGAATGGAACTGTGGACGTTTGGGGCGCGAGTGGGATACCTGCCCGGACTAAAACCGGTAACCGTGTACGAAATCGGCGTTCGCCACTTTCGAGCGTAATCGCCGTCCCGCGCCGACGCGGCGTGCCCGGTTCGTCCGGCCGGGTGCCAGGGGTGGTCGGCGGGGCGGGGGCCGGGCGGGCTTAGGGTTGGGGCGTGGCACGAGCTGACGGACGGAGCGACGACGAGCTCCGAGAGGTGCGGATCACGCGCGGATACCAGGACTGGCCGGCCGGGTCGGTGCTGGTGGAATTCGGCAAGACCCGGGTGTTGTGTGCGGCCAGCGTCCAGGATGGCGTGCCGCGCTGGCGGACCGGTTCCGGGCTGGGCTGGGTGACCGCCGAGTACGCGATGCTGCCGTCCTCGACGAACACCCGCAGCGCTCGCGAGTCGGTGAAGGGCCGCATCGGCGGCCGCACCCACGAGATCAGCCGGTTGATCGGCCGCTCGCTGCGGGCCTGCATCGACATGGCGGCGCTGGGCGAGAACACCGTCACGCTGGACTGCGACGTGATCCAGGCCGACGGCGGCACCCGCACCGCCGCGATCACCGGCGCCTACGTGGCGCTGGCGGACGCGGTGACGTGGCTGGGCGCGGCCGGTCGGCTGTCCGACCCGAAGCCGCTGTCCTGCTCGGTCGCCGCGGTCAGCGTCGGCGTGGTGGACGGCCGGGTGCGGCTGGACCTGCCCTACGAGGAGGACTCCCGCGCCGAGGTGGACATGAACGTGGTGGCCACCGACCACGGCACCCTGGTGGAGGTGCAGGGCACCGGCGAGGGCGCCACCTACACGCGGTCCACGATGGACAAGATGATCGACTTCGCGCTGGACGGCTGCGCCAAGCTCGCCCAGCTCCAGGCCGCGGCGTTGGCCGAGCCCTACCCGGGTGAGCTGCCGGGGAGCGCCGCATGACCCGCGTCCTGCTGGCCACCCGAAACCAGAAGAAGCTGGTGGAACTCCGCCGAATCCTGGAAGCCGAGGGCGTGACGGGCGTGGAGGTCGTCGGCTTGGCCGACGTCCCGGAGTTCCCGGAAGCCCCGGAAACGGGCGCGACGTTCGAGGAGAACGCGGTGGCGAAGGCCGCCGACGCGGCGAAGGCCACCGGCTTGCCTGCGGTCGCCGACGACTCGGGCATCGCGGTCGACGCGCTCAACGGCATGCCGGGCGTCCTGTCGGCCCGCTGGTCCGGCAAGCACGGCGACGACCAGGCGAACCTGGACCTCCTGCTCGGCCAGCTCGCGGACGTCCCCGACGAGCGCCGCGGCGCGGCATTCGTCTCGGCGTCGGCGCTGGTGCTGCCGGACGGTATGGAAACCGTGGTGCGCGGCGAATGGCGAGGAACGGTGATCCGGGAGGAGCGCGGAGCCAACGGCTTCGGCTACGACCCGATCTTCGTCCCGGAAGGCGAAACCCGAACCAGCGCAGAGCTCTCCCCGGAGGAGAAGGACGCCGACTCCCACCGGGGCCGAGCGCTCCGGCTGCTGCTCCCCGCCCTCCGCGAACTGGCGGGCTAGCCTGCCTGCGGTCAGACCCGGCGGACGGTGCCGGGTCTCAGCAGCGGAATGCCCTTGACCCGGTCCTTCGCGCCCACGACCACCCGGATGTCGCGTCCGGCCAGCGGCGACAGGTCGGTGAGCCAGCACCTGTTGAACAGGACCCGCCGCAGTCCGGGGAAAGACTCGTAGGTGCGGTCGAAGACGTCGGCGGTCGCGCGGAACTGCTCGTCGTGGTCGGCCCCGGCGGGTGCGTCCAGGCTGGTGACCGGTATCGCTCCAGGACCTGGTCGATGCCGGACAGGACGTCGGATGCGCGTCGCAGGGTCTCCTCGGCCAGGCGGGAGTCGTATTCGGGCAGCTCGCGGACCAGGTGCACCAGCTGCACGCAGCTCTGGTCCAGGGCGCGGTCGAACAGCGCCTGCGCACCCGCCCGCGCCGAGCCCGGCGCGGGCGGGTGCGCCGGGCACCTGGTCAAGGACCTGCTTGGCGAGCGACATCGGATTCAGGTCGACGCCGAGGAGCACGGCGTCGGACAGGTCTGACTCAGCGAGGGCGTCCACGACCGTGTCGAGGGCGGCGAGGCGTTCGCCTTCCGCCAGATCGGCGAATCCCCGCGCGCACAGCTCTTCCAGCTGTTCCCCGGCGAGCTCGCCGACCTCCTCCAGCTTGCGGCGCAGTGCGCGGCGGTCCCGCTCGCGCAGCCCGCCGGAGCGCTGCGCGATCAGATCGGTGAGCTCCGCGCCTCGGCGGATCTCGGTCTTCCTCCTGGTCAGCCAGGCCGTGGCGACGTGCTTGACGACGGTTCCGCCGACCCGCAGGAAGGCTGTTTCGAGTCCGGACACGCCAACCCCCTCAGGCAGACTCCGCTGTCGATCTTCTCGGGGTCGCTTGCTCCGGACAAATGCGCTGGTCGGTCCTAGGTCTCCGCGTGAGTGGCTGTCCTGGAAGCCGCTGTAGACGGGGGGGCGGGGCTGGACTTCCGCGTGCGGGACGGGTGGTATGGCCCGGTGGGCATTGCGGTGGGCGCGAGACGTTACGAAAGGTCGTGATCGAAAAACTCCCGGTAATTCAATACGGGGCAATTCCATTCAATTCGGATTTATCACCCCCATGCGATATCCCACCGTTCCTGTCTTGTCGCACCCCGTAACCCGCTCGTGGCAGGCGAAACTACGCTTATAGGTGGGGTGAGCAAATGAGACGAGGCAATATGCGGCAATTCGTCCGCTTTCGGCTGTGTGTTGCAGGTGTTGTTCTCGGGACGTTGATCGGGGTGGCCGGGTGCTCTCCGACCGGAGGCGGCGGGGAGGGCGCCGAGTCTCACAAGCCCGCGCCGGTCGTGGCCATCACGGCTGCCGGGGGCGACCAGGTGAACCCGACCACGCCGATCGACGTGTCGGTCCGCAACGGCAAGCTCACGGCCGTCACCGTGACCAATCCCGACGGCAAGCAGGTCGCCGGGCAGATGGCGGACGGTCAGGCGAGCTGGCGCACCACCGAGGTGCTCGCCTACGACAAGGTCTACGACGTGACCGCGACGGTCGTCGACGGCGACGGGAAGACCAGCACGGAGCGTAAGGCGATCCACACGCTCGCCCCCACGGCACAGGCGTACCCGAGCGTGGTTCCGGCGCCGTCGACCCACGACTTGGGTGTCGGTCAACCCATCGTCGTCCGGTTCGACCACTCCATCAAGGATCGCGCCGCCGCGGAGAAGGCGCTGCAGATCAGCAGCACCCCCAACCAGCCCGGGGGCTGGTACTGGCTTTCCGACAAGGAAGTGCACTACCGGCCGCAGAACTACTGGCAGCCGGGCACGAAGGTCTCGCTGAAGATCAACTTCTATGGCGTCGACCTGGGCGGCGGGGTGTACGGGCAGACCGACCGCAGCATCGACTTCGCGGTGCACGACTCCTGGATCGCGAAGGCGGACGGCAACACCGAGCAGATGCAGATCTTCCACAACGGTCAGCTCGTCAACACGATGCCCATCAGCCTGGGCAAGGACGTCACCCCGACGCACGTCGGCGCGCACGTGATCTCGGACAAGCAGCAGAAGTACACGATGGACTCCTGCACCTACGGGGTGTGCCCGCCCGATCCGAACGCGTACCGGTCCGACGAGTTCTTCGCCGAACGCATCTCCAACGACGGCGAGTTCGTCCACGAGAACCCGGCCAGCGTTGCCCAGCAGGGCAGTGCCAACGTCTCGCACGGTTGCATCAACCTCGACCAGGCCAACGCGCAGTGGTTCTTCGACCACTTCGGACTCGGCGACGTCGTCGAGGTCACCAACTCCGGTGGTCCGGCGTTGCCGGTGTGGGACACCTACGGCGACTGGTCGCTGTCCTGGGACAAGTGGAAGGCCGGTAGCGCCCTCCACTAGCGCGCTACGAAGCGAATCCCGGAGCCCCCGGTGGTCGGCGACTGCCGGGGAACCGCAGTCAGTTCTCCGCGTGGACCCAATTGCCGTGGAAGCCGTTGGGGACTCTGTCCGGGAGTTGGACTTCCGCCACCGTTTCGAGGGTTTCCGCGTCGAGCAGGAGCAGGTCGCTGCGCTGTTCCGCCGCCGTGAAGCGGAGACCCATCAGGATTCCGTCGTCTTCCCCGGCGTCCGGGGTTCGCGGTTCGAAGACGAACTCGCCGACCTGGTTTCCTTCGCCGAAGCTCCGGGTTTCCGCCTTGCCGGTCGTCATGTCGTGCTTGAACAGGGTGTCGTCGCCGACCGAGTAGCCGTAACGGTGGCGCTTGCCGACCAGTCGCTCGTCCACCCGCGGGAATTCCTGCGTGCGGTCGTCGAGGCGTTCTTCGCGCACCCGGCCGCGTTTCAGGTCCACCGTCCAGCGATCCAGCGTCGGGCTTCCTTCGGTGGGGCCGTGCAGTTCGGCGTCGAAGACCTTCGAGTGCCGGACGACTTCCAGCACGATGCCGTCCTCGGTCTCGTAGGCGTTCAGCGGGTGGAAGACGTAGCACGCACCGACCTCGAACCAGCGGACGTCGCGCGAGCCGCCGTTGCGCGGCATCACCCCGATCCGCGCCGGATAGCCTGGGTTCCACCGGTACGGGAACCTCCGGTTCGCCGGGATCCGGCTGCCCATCCGCGCGGTGATCGGGTCGGGCACCCGGATGCGGCCGATCAGCGCGGACATCACCAGCTGGGCCGGTCGGCGCAGCCACGCCGCAACGGTGCCCTGGACCGCTTGGCGCGCGTCGAAGGTCACCGGCAGGTCGTAGAACACCACGTGGTTCTCGGTCAGCGAGAAGTCGTGCATCATCGGGCTGCCGGTCACCGTCACGTCAACGGTGCGCCGGGCGCGCCCGTCCGCCCCGATCACCGAGTACTGCACCGTGTTGCCGCGGCCGAAGAAGTACGACACCGCGTGCAGTTCGCCGGTTTCGGGATCGCGCTTGGGGTGTGCGGTGTAGCCGCCGGGGAGCGTGCCGTTGAAGTCGCACGGGCCGATGGTGTCGAGTTCGTCGGTCAGCTCGTAGTTCGTCGCGCCGCCCTCGACCAGGGCGAGGGTGCGGCCGGCGTGGCCGATGACGTTGGTGTTCGCGCCGACGGCGCCGAGGCCGGCGCGGGGGTTTTGCGGGCGCGGCGGCTCGCCGAGCGCCTTCGCGGCGGCGGGCGAGCGCACCCAGCGGTTCCGGTACCACTCGGCCTTCCCGTCGCGGAGGCGGATGCCGTGCACCATCCCGTCGCCCATGAACCAGTTGTAGGTGTCCGGATCGATCTCGGAGATCGGGTTGGGGCCGTTGCGCAGGTACCGGCCGTCCAGGTGGTCGGGGATCTCGCCGACGACGGCGAGGTCCGTGCAGGTGTGCTCCTGCCGGACCGGCGCGTAGTTGCCCTGCGTGAACGGGTTGCTCATGGCGAACACCCTCCTGCGAGGTTCGATAACGGCGTTATAAAACGATAACGGCGTTACTGATCGGGGGCAATGATCCTCTCGGATCTGGTCACCGCGCCAGCGCGGTGTGATGCCGCTCGCCCCGGAGTGAATTTGAGCGGTTCCAGAAGCTAACTTCAGACTTCGTGTTCACAGATTGGCTCGAACTGGCGCTGCTAGTCGTCGTCGGCTTCCTGTCCGGCGCGATCAACGCCGTGGCCGGTGGCGGCTCGCTGCTGGTCTTCCCGGCGCTGCTGGCGACCGGGATGTCGCCGCTGGTGGCCAACGTGACCAACTCGATAGCGCAGGGCCCCGGATTCGTCGGGGCCGCGATCAGCCAGCGCAAGGACCTCACCGGAACGCCGCGGCGGGTGTGGTTGACCACGGTGGCCGCGGCCGTCGGATCGGCGCTGGGCTGCGTGCTGCTGATGGTCCTGCCGGGCAAGGTCTTCGACGCCGTCGTGCCCGTGCTGGTGGGGTTGTCCGCCGTGCTGATGGCGTTCCAGAACACCATCCGCAAATGGCTGGGCACGCCCGGCGACGACGCTCCGGACCGCACCGTGCTGCTTACCGTCGGGATCTTCCTCGCCTCGATCTACGGCGGCTACTTCGGCGGCGCGCGCAGCGTCATCCTGATCGCGATCCTGGTGCTCGCCGCCACCGACAGCATGCGCCGGTTGAACGCGCTGAAGAGCTGGCTGGGCATGATCGGCAGCGCCGTCACGCTGATCGTCTACGCGCTGATCGCACCGGTCGACTGGATCGCCGTGCTGACGCTGGTGCCGACCACGGTGCTGGGTGGTTTCGTCGGCGGCAAGCTCGCCCAGAAGCTGCCGTCGAACCTGCTGCGCTACCTGGTCGTCGTGATCGCCGCCGGGGTGGCGGTCTACATGACGCTCGACTAGCGCAGCGGAAGTCCGGTTGGCAGGGGCACCGGCCGGGTCGGTGCCCGTTCGGTCAGACTCCGAGGTCCTTGCGGAGCCGGTCCACGTGGCCGGTGGCCTTGACGTTGTACAGGGCCTTGGCGATCTTGCCCTCCGGGTCCACCACGAAAGTGGACCGGATCACGCCCTGCACGATCTTGCCGTAGTTCTGCTTCTCGCCGAACGCGCCCCACGCCGTCATGACGGACTTGTCCTCGTCGGCCAGCAGCGGGAACGTCAGACCCTCGGCGTCGCGGAAGCTCGCCAGCTTGGCCGGCTTGTCCGGGGAGATGCCGAGGACGTCGAAGCCCGCTTCGCCCAGCACCGCCAGGCTGTCGCGGAAGTCGCAGGCCTCCTTGGTGCAGCCGGGCGTGCTCGCCGCCGGGTAGAAGTAGACCACCACGGACCGGCCCCGGTAGTCGCTCAGCGACACGGTTTTGCCGTCGGCGTCCCGCAGGGAGAACTCGGGTGCCTTCTCGCCTGTCGAGAGTCGGTTCTGTTCGCTCATGCGCCCGACGCTAGCCGATGCTCCCGACCCGTTCGTGGGCGGTCAAGCGACGATCACTCCGACTGGAGCTCGCCGCTGGCGGGGATCAGTCGGGAGACCTGGGTGATCCGCGGTTGGGCGGGGGCTTGGTCCGTTGTCGCGATGAATCCGCCGACGAGCAATCCGGCGACCGCCGAGGCGGTCACTGCTAGCGCGCAGGTGGTGTATAGGCGGATGGACACCGCGATTCCCTTCGGGTAGTTGGAATTCCGGCGATGCGAAGCCGGCGTGGACTTGATCGATTTTTTCACCCGGTTCGTTACCGGAGTCCCTCGAAAGGGTGATCGCGGGTTTCGAGTTGCGGGCCGTGACCGCCCCGCGTAGACGAGGAGTGGCCGTGCCCCCACCGACCGCCGGAGGATCACCATGCCCACCGTCGCCGACCAGTTCATCGAAGTGCTCGTGCAAGCCGGGGTCCGGCGGGTCTACGGCATCGTCGGGGACAGCCTCAACCCGGTGGTCGATGCGGTCCGCCGCACCGAGGGCATCGAGTGGGTCCACGTGCGCCACGAGGAGGCCGCGGCGTTCGCCGCCGGGGCGGAAGCGCAGATGACCGGGCGGCTCGCGGTGTGCGCGGGCAGTTGCGGGCCGGGCAACCTCCACCTGATCAACGGCTTGTTCGACGCGCACCGCAGCGGGGCTTCGGTGCTGGCGCTCGCGTCGCACATCCCGTGCGAGCAGATCGGGACCGGGTTCTTCCAGGAAACCCACCCCGAGGAACTGTTCAACGAGTGCAGCCACTTCTGCGAGTTGCTGTCGCAGCCCGAGCAGATGCCGCGCCTGCTGCGCACCGCGATCCAGACCGCTGCCGGTCGGCGCGGCGTTTCCGTGCTGGTGCTGCCCGGTGACGTCGCGCAGAAGCCCGCGGTCCGTCCCACCGGCCACGGGATCGTCGAGTGCGAACCACCGGTGGTGGTGCCGTCCGAGGACCAGGTGGCCGCGTTCGCCGACAAGCTGACCGGGGCGGAGCGGCCGATGTTCTTCTGCGGCGCGGGAACCCGTGGGGCGCACAAGGAAGTCATGGAACTCGCCGGGCGGTTGAACGCTCCGGTCGGGCACGCGCTGCGCGGCAAGGAGTGGATCCAGTACGACAACCCGTTCGACGTCGGGATGAGCGGCCTGCTCGGCTACGGCGCCTGCTATGACGCGATGCACCGCGCGGACCTGGTCGTGCTGCTGGGCACCGACTTCCCCTACGACAACTTCCTGCCGCAGGCCAACACCGTGCAGGTCGACATCGAGCCCGCCCACCTCGGGCGACGCACGGTGCTGGACCTGGCCGTGCACGGTGATGTCGGGGAGACCATCCGCGCCGTCCTGCCGCGCGTTCCGCAGAAGTCGGACCGAACCTTCCTGGACCGGATGCTGCGCGAGCACGCCGGCCAGCTGGAGCGCGTCGTGGACGCCTACACGCGCAACGTCGAGACGCAGGTGCCGATCCACCCGGAGTACGTCGCGGACGTGCTCGACGACCTCGCCGCGGACGACGCGGTGTTCACAGTGGACACCGGGATGTGCAACGTGTGGGCGGCCCGCTACATCACGCCGAACGGGCGGCGGCGGGTGCTCGGCTCCTTCGTGCACGGTTCGATGGCCAACGCGTTGCCGCAGGCCATCGGGGCGCAGATCGCCGAGCCGGGGCGCCAGGTGATCTCGATGTCCGGGGACGGCGGGCTGTCGATGCTGCTCGGCGACCTGCTGACGCTGCGCACCCATCGGCTGCCGGTGAAGGTCGTGGTGTTCAACAACTCGTCGCTGGGCATGGTGAAGCTGGAGATGCTGGTCGACGGGCTACCCGACTTCGGCACCGACCACGACCACGTCGACTTCGCCGCGCTCGCGGCCGCCGCCGGGATGCACTCGGTGCGGGTGGAGAAGCCCGGCGAGGTGCGCGATGCCCTGGCCGACGCGTTGCGCAGCCCGGGGCCGGCGCTTGTGGACGTGGTGACCGACCCCAATGCGCTGTCGATCCCGCCGCGGATCACCGGTGACCAGGTGAAAGGCTTCGCGCTCGCGGTCAGCCGCACGGTCCTCTCCGGCGGCGTGGGCAAGATGGTGCAGCTCGCGCGTAGCAACCTGCGCAACGTCCCGCGGCCGTAAGCCGACGTTCGCGGCCTGGCGGCGCCTCAACCTGGTGAGCCGGCTGGTCGCTGCCCATGAACCGGCGTTGTCACGCGTCGGTTTCGCTTGCCCGCCAACACAACGTGAGCACCGTCCACTGCGGCGCGCAACGAGCCCCCGGCAACCCGTTCCGCCGGTGAACCGGGTTCTGCGGTGCGCTTTCAGCCATTCGTCCTATTCACCGGAATAGTTGGGTGGTCGATTTCTGTACGGGTGATGGGGTGGTGACGCAACGTGGAGAGCCGTGGAGGATGGAGATCATGACAGTCAGTCCCACGGTGCGTCGTCGTCGCCTTGCCGCCGAGTTGCGCCGCCTGCGGGCGCAGGCCGAGGTGACCCAGCAGCAGGCCGCCACCCACCTCGGTTGCACGCAAGCGAAAATCGGACGATTCGAAACCGCGAAGCGGTCCCCATCGGTCGGCGACGTCTCCGCTTTGCTGGATTTCTACGGGGTGGACGGTGCCGAGCGGGACCAGTTGATCAACCTGGTGCGGGACGCCCGGAAGCGGGGCTGGTGGCATTCCTACAGCGACGTCCTGCCGGAGTGGTACGAAACCTACGTCGGGTTGGAAGCCGAAGCGTCTTCAATTCACACGTACGAGTCCGAGGCCATTCCGGGATTGCTGCAAACACGTGAATATGCGTATGCGTTGACCAAGGCGACGCTCATTCGAGCAGACGATTCCGAAGTTACCCGGAGGGTCGATCTGCGGATTCAGCGCCAGCAGCGGGTCGTCGGCCCGAACCCGCTGGAGTTGTGGGCGGTCGTGGGGGAATCGGCCTTGCGGCGCTGCGTCGGGGGCAACGGGGTGCTGCGCCGGCAGTTGGAGCACGTGCTTAAGTTGATGGAAATGCCGCACGTGACGGTGCAGGTGATGCCACTGGACGCGGGCGCCCATCCGGCCCAGGCCGGACCGTTCGTCATACTCCGTTACTCAAATCACATAGATCCCGATGTGGTTTATCTGGAAACCCATGTGGGCGGGCTTTACCTCGAAAGGGAGATCGAGCTGTCGAACTACGTCATCATGATGGACCATTTACGGGCGCATGCGGTAGATCCGGAAGGTTCCGTTCAACTCATTCAACAACGCATAGGAGAGCTGTAGATGGCATACATCACCGACTGGCGCACCAGCACCCGGACCCAGGGGCAGGGCCAGTGCGTCGAAGTCGGCTTCGGGGCTGACTGCGTCGGGGTTCGCGACACCAAGAACCGAGCCGCCGGCCAGCTAACCGTTGCGGTGCAACGCTGGCACGAGTTCGTCCGCGGCCTGAAGCACGGCAGCTTCGACTCCTGACGGGCAGTGGCTCCGCTCACCACCGGAGCGGAGCCACTCACAACCGGAACCGCTCGATGGGTCAGCCCCGCTGGAGGAACGGCGCGAGCAGTTCCGGCACTGCCTCCTCCGCCATCGCCAGGCCCGCTCCGGTGCTGACGTCGTGTACCTCGTAGATGCTGTTCCCGGCGGCCGTCGTCGCCCCGATGGTCATCAGGTTCGAGCGCCGCTGGAAAACGGTCCGTGTGATGCGCCAGCCGATGATCCCGTCGCGCTGCAGGGCGACCGTGCGGCGAATTCCGGTGCCGGACCGCGCGATCAGGTAGCGATCGTCGACCCGGTGGCCGAGGTTCCGGTAGGCGTCCACCGCGAAACCGAGCGCCACCGCTACCGCGACCACCCCCACTGCCGCGGGCACGGCTACCGGCACCCATCCGATCATCGCGGCCACCACGGCCGCCGTGATGAACGGCACTGCCGCCACGAGAGCCCAGGTGATGCGCCGCCGCAGCGCGGCCGGGGGATGCCCCCGCAATTCGCCTTCGGTGGGCGGCCTTTCCTCCCGCAGGACCTCGGCAGCCACCCGTTGCGCTTCCTCGCGGGGAGCCGGTGGCAGCAGCGTCTTGTTGTCCGGCTGGTGCTCTTCCTGCTTCTGGTTCAGCCCGGTGGCCACGGCGTGCAGCCGCGCCCCGTGGGCCCAGCGCAGTAACAGCGGTTCCGCGAGCTCGACGCCGCGTAGGCGGCGTTCCTCCAGCGAGACCGACCGGGTGGTGAGCAGGCCGCGCTTCACCCGCAGCGTGTCGCCCCGCTCCCGGGTCAGCCGGAAGCCCCACCACATCTCCACGGACAACGCGATGGCGCCGAGCACGCCCACCACCAGGGCGATGACGAGTCCGGCCGCGATCACCAGCCACAGCGACGACACCAGCACGGCGTGCGCGAGGGAGTCGAAGAAGCCGAAGGCCTTCAGCAGTTCGCTGAACGATCCCACGGCCGAGCCGATCGCACCCCAGACGATCAGCACGAACGAGAAGGTCAGCGCGGAGTAGCGGAACCACGAGGGGTTGAGGCGGGCGAGCACGGCCTCGCCCACCTCGGCGCTCGCCGCAGCGGTGCCCACCGCGACGTGCGCCACGGTGTCCGGATCGCCGTGCGCCACGGTGTCCGAAGTGGACGATGTGCCGAACAGCAGTTCCTGGCGCAGGGATTCGGCGTGGTGGCGGGAGATCGCGTCGAGCTTGAGATCGTTGCCCTCGTGCTGGCCGCCGGTGCCGATCTTGACGGTGGTGACCCGGAACAGCCGGTGGCCCGGATCCGCCGTGAGGTCCACGCTGCGGATCCGCTCGCGTGGGATCCAGCGGTGGTTGCGGGTCAGCACGCCGTGGCGCAGCTCGAAGCGCTCCTCGGTGATCCGGTACCAGGTGACCCACCACTCGGCCGCGGTGTACCCGGCGATCAGCACCGCGATGCCGACCCAGATCAGCGCGGTGATCAGCAAGGTCGCGGCTTTGGCGGCGGAGAGGAGCATGACCGCCGCGGTCGGCACCAGCGGTGCCAGCACCAGGGTGGCGGCCGCCGCGATGGTCTTCGGGTCCAGGCGCCGCCACTGCCCGTCGATGACGCTGTTCATGTGGCATCCCCCGGGGTGGCCTGCGTGGTGGCCGTCAACCGCTCGACGAGCGCCGCCGCGACCTCCCGGTCCAGGCCGTCGATCGTCAGCGGGCCGGCGGCGGATGCGGTGGTGACCGTGACGCTGGACAGGTTGAACAGCTGCTGGAGCGGGCCCCGCACGGTGTCCACCGTCTGGATCCGCGACATCGGCGCGATGCGCCATTCCTGGCGCAGCCAGCCCGCTGCGGTGTAGACGGCGTCCTCGGTGGTTTCCCAGCGGTGCACGCGGTACCGCCACTGCGGCATCACCAGCGTGTAGGGCACCCCCAGCGCGGCGACCACGACCAGCGCGAGCACCAGCCAGAACCTCGCGGGTGGGATGAACACCGCCGTGACCGCCAGCGCGACCAGCAGCGGGACGACGAGGACCAGCGCTTGCACCGTCCACCAGCCGATGGCGCGGCGCTCGACCTGGTTGCGCGGCGGCCGCAGCCGCAGCCCCGGGGAGTTCGGATTCGTCGGGGTGGCCACTGTCGGCCCCTCTCTGTTTCACATTGCTGAAGGCATTGTCGCAGCGCGCGTCCCGATCCCGGGGCAGGTTCGGCGATTCGCGCAGCTGGCGCAACCGGCCCGGCGAGTCGGGCGTCGCGGCTCAAAGGGACTTGAGCTGTGGCCAGATCTCCGCCCAGGTTCCGCGTTTTCCGGTGCAGAGCCAGATCGGGACCTCGCCGGTGCCCACCTGCCGGACCTCGGCGAACTGCTGCCGCAGCGCCGTCGAGTCGCCAACGACGAGCACGGATTCGATCCGCTCGGTTGGCGGCGGGAAATAGCCGTAACCGCGGTGCGGGCTGAAGACCTCCGGCAATTCGTGTCGCGCCGCACCGACTTCGAGCATCGAGGCGATGACGTAGCTGTCGGCCATGACCGCGGTGTGCGACCGCTGTTCCGTTGGCAGCGCAGCGTAGGCGGCAGAGGCGTCGCGGGCCAGCGAATCGGCCGTCGGCACCCCGAACATCGGCGTCACCATTAAGGACACCGACAGCATGTATCCCGCCACCGCGGCCGAAAGCGCGTACACCGGCCAAGCCATCCAGCCGAACCGGGTTCGCCGGGACTCCCGGCGCCGCTGGAACCCCACAGCCCCGGCGGCGATCGACACGCCGTAGAGGCCGATCAGGTAGTACGGCCGCGCCGCTGTCGCGACGAAGAAGACGTACAGCAGCAAGGTCGTGATGGCGAGGAACCGGTACGAGCGCAGCTCGGGGTTGCGCACGAGCCGCCACAGCCCGAACAGGAACAGCGCGGCGCCGGCGACTCCGGCGTAGAGCACCAAGGTCACGGCGGTTCCGCTGCGGCCCCCGGACAGCATCGGCGACTCTTCTGCGACGACGGCGGCCATCTGCAGCTGCGGCCAACCGTGCAGCGCCTGCCAGAGCACCGTCGGCGCGGCGATCACCGCCGCGATGCCGACGCCGCCCCAGAACTTCGGCCGGCTCAGGACGTCCCGTGGGCCGACCACGAGAACGCTGATCAGCAGCGCCACGCACAGGATCGCTACCTGGAACTTCAACTGCATGTTGATGCCGAGCAGCACGCCGAAAAGCAGCAGCAGTCGATCATCGGGTTGGCCCAGATCGCGCAGCCGAACCCAGCGCACCAGCGTCCACGTGAGCAGCAGCCACAACAGCGGTTCGAAGGTGTAGGGCGTGATCCAGTGCCCGACCATCGCGGTCCACAGGCCGGTGGCGCCGGCCCCGGCGGCCAGCGACTGGGCCCGCCGGTCGCCGCCGAACTCGCGGGCGAGCAGCGCGGTCAGCACGACCAGCGCGGCGGTCGCGAGCACCGCGGGTAACCGGAGCACGGGCATCGACCCCGGTGCGATCCAGTCCATCGCCGCGGCGATCAGCGGTGCCAGCGGCGGCTGGTCGACGTAGCCCCAGTCCAGGTGGTGCTTCCCGGCCGCGAGCATGTAGGCCTCGTCGATCCAGAAGCCGCCGAACGGGCTGAACGCCAGCTGGGCGGCCGCGACGAGGCCGGCGATGGTGAACACCGGCCACTTCGCCAGCGGCGGCAGTTCGGGTTCAGCAGGCGGTGCTGGCTGCGGGCTGAGCAGCTCGGCGCGCATCGTTCCCCCAGGTCTCGGTTGGAGTGTGCATCCATTGAAGCCGGGTTGATCAGCTCGGCGACACCGCGCTTGGTAGCGGTTCCACGGGCCGAAAGTTGTTCCGCCCGGCGGCAGGCGCAACTTTCGTATATGCCTCGTGGCCGCGAGTGGTTTCTTCGCCGATTCCCAACACGCGGTTAACTACGGTGGTCCACGTGAAGCGCCCGTTGTGGCGGCTGCTGTGGAACTCCAAGCAGGAGGCCGCGTTCGACGTCGGCCTCGTGATCGGATTGCACCTGCTCGGCCGCGTCCTCGAAGCCCTCTTCCCCTCGGATACCCCGCTCGAGGCGTACGACTGGGTCGGCGGGCTTTGGATGGACGACCTGCTGATGACCGGGTTGTCCCTGTCGTTGCTGGCCAGGCGGCGCTTCCCGGTGGCGATCATGACCTTCAACACGGCGCTGTCGATCGCGCAGGTGCTGCTGATCGAGTTCGGTCCGGGGCCGCTGCTCGCGATCAACCAGGAGAGCGACCCGTGGATCCCGGGCCTCACGCCTTGGGTCATCTACGCCGTCGCGGCCTATTCGCAAGGCCACGTCAAGCAGTTCCTCGCCTGGGGCATGGTGGCCATCACCACCGTGCTCGCGGTCCGCCCCTGGGAGCAGTTGAACGGCAACGTCATCGTCGTAGGAGTCGTCTGGACGATCCTCCCGGCCGTCATGGGGCTCTACAGCGGCGCGCGGCGCCGCCTGGTGCAGGCGTTGCGGGAACGCGTCGAGCGGGTCGAGTACGAACAGGAACTGCTCACCGAGCAGGCCCGGGCCGACGAGCGGACCCGGCTGGCGACCGAGATGCACGACGTCGTCACGCACCGGGTCAGCCTCATGGTGCTGCAGGCGGGGGCGCTGGGGATCGCGGCGAACGACCCGGAGACCAGGCGGGCGGCGGAGGAGCTGCGCACCAGCGGCTGCGCGGCGTTGGAGGAGCTGCGGGACCTCGTCGGCGTGCTGCGGCGCGGCGCGGCGGACGAGGACGGCCTGCCGGACGCGACCCCGCCGACCGAGGTGCCCGACATGGCGGAGCTGATCGGGCAGTCCGAGGCCGTCGGCGTGCCGGTGGAGTTCACTGTGGACGGTGATGTGGCGATGGTCTCGGCGGCGGTGGGGCGGACGGCGTACCGCGTCGTGCAGGAAGCGCTGACGAACGTCCACAAGCACGCGTTCGGGGCCCGGGTGAGCGTGCACGTGATCTACAGCGACGACCGGTTGCGGTTGGTCGTCCGCAACACCGAGCCGCCGGGCCGCGCCGCCGCTGACCTGGCGGGCAGCGGATCGGGGTCCGGACTGCTGGGGCTGCAACAGCGGGTGGAACTGGTCGGCGGTACGTTCCACGCCGGGCGTGGTGCCGACGGCGGCTTCGAGCTGGACGTGGTGCTTCCTGCTTACGTGCCCACTGGGGAGGCGGTCGGCGATGAGTGATGCGATCCGGGTCGTCGTGGTGGACGACGAGCCGATGGTCTGCGCGCACCTGCGCACCATCCTCGGCTCCGCCGACGACATCGAGGTGGTCGACGACGCGCAGGACGGCGCGGCGGCCGTCGAATGCGTGGTGCGGCACCGGCCGAACGTGGTGCTGATGGACCTGCGGATGCCCGGCGTGGACGGGCTGACCGGCATCGAACGCATCTGCAAGTTGCCGGACCCGCCGGCCGTGGTCGCGCTGACGACCTTCGACGCCGACAAGTACGTGCTGCGCGCGCTGCGGGCCGGCGCGGCCGGGTTCCTGGTCAAGTCGACGCCGCCGGAGGACCTGATCGGGTTGGTGCGGGTCGCCGCCGACGGGCACACGGTGCTCTCCCAGGAGGCGAAGAAGCGGCTGCTCGCGGCGTCCGCCAACGAGCAGAACACCCGGCAGCGGGCCGTGGAACTGGTGCGGGACCTCACCGATCGCGAGATCGAGGTGCTCACCTGCCTGGGACAGGGGCTGTCCAACGCGCAGATCGCCGAACGCCTCTACCTGTCGGAGGCGACGGTGAAGAGCTACGTGTCGCGGATGCTGGTGAAGCTGTCCTGCGCGAACCGGCTCCAGGCCGGGCTGCTCGCCTACGACGCGGGCCTGGTGCCGAGGTAGTCCGCCCGGTCCCAGCAGCGGTTACGCCGAGAGGTTCAACGCTCAACCGAGAAGGCTGCGCCGATTGGCTCTGGAATATTCCGCCGAAGATTGGGTAAACCATGACGTAGCACGTTCCGATCAAGGCGTCGGGGCCTTGGAGCGTGCTTGCCATCGGTTCGGGGATCGATGGCGAACACCGGTCGGAGGGGTCCGGCCGAGGTTGAGGTGTCCCCGGTGCAATTCGGGGTGCACCGGGGACATCTACAAGTTCCCGGATTCCAGCCTCGTCCTGCTTGGCGTTGCAGGCGGCGGAATCTCAGACGCCGCCTGGTCTCTGGGATCCCGATTAGCGTATGACCAATGCGCGGCTTCGGGACTGCGTTGGGTGCGTTGAGTGTTCGCCGGGGCCTCTGAACTCTGGGCTGTGCGGGCGATTGGGCTTCGGTGCGTGCCTTGGCCGTGCTGGATCTGCTCGTGGGCAACGGAAAGCGGTCGTCGCCAGCCTTCGAGGTGTGGAAAGTGGTTGTGCGGAGTGGTTAAAACGGCAAAATCGGAGGCTATCCAGGTAGACGCGGGCGCCGATATCGTTTCGATCAGGTTCGTCGCTGTGCGTAGCGGACCCGGCGGAAGGCAGGCCGCCGGGCCTGCTGCGCAACGACCGATGGGACAAGGAGAAGCAACGATGGTCGATGCCACACGTCGCCTGGCCCGGCTCGGCGTAGTCACCGCGATCGCCGTCGCCGCGCTTACCACGGCCTCCGTCGCGCAAGCACAGCCGCCGGACGTCACCCCGTACATCGTCGGCGGCGAAGACGCCAACATCGCCGACCACCCGTTCACCGTCGCGCTGTTGACCCCGAGCGGTCAGCAGTTCTGCGGTGGCTCGCTGGTGGCGCCGAACAAGGTGCTCACCGCCGCGCACTGTACCGTCGGCTCGCAGCCGGCTGACATCAACGTGGTCAGCGGCCGCACCGTGATCAGCTCGGGCGAGGGCACCGTTTCGAAGGTGACCGACGTCTGGGTGCACCCCGAATTCCAGGACGCCTCGCAGGGCTTCGACGTCTCGGTGCTCACCCTCGAAGCGCCGGTGCAGGAGACCCCGATCGAGCTGGCCAAGGCCGATGACCCGGGCTACGCGCCGGACGGCCAGGCGACCATCCTGGGCTGGGGCAACACCTCCGAGGGCGGCCAGCAGGCCGACAACCTGCAGAAGGCCACCTTGCCGGTGACCTCCGACGACACCTGCAAGGGCGCGTACGGCAAGTACAACCCGGTCGCCATGATGTGCGCCGGGGTGCCGGAAGGCGGCGTGGACACCTGCCAGGGCGACTCGGGCGGCCCGCTGGTCGTGGCGAACAAGCTGATCGGCGTCACCTCGTGGGGCGAGGGCTGCGCCCGCCCGGGCAAGCCGGGTGTGTACGCCCGCGTCGGCGCGTACTACGACGACATCCAGGCGCAGATCGGTTCCTGACCGACCAGCACCGGCTGAAGGCCGTGGGTGGTTCGCCGTCCACGGCCTTCACTGCGCTTTGCGCAACCAGACCGCCAGATCGAGCTCGGGTTCGGCGTACTCGACGAATTCCTCGGGGGCGCTGGCGGTTTCGGCGACGTCGACGGCCAGGACGGCGGCGGCGATCTCGTCGGCGTGTGCCAGCAGCGCCTCGCGGAGTTCGCCGGTCGCCCGCCAGCGCAGCGCGATCCGGTCCGCGATGTCGAGCCCGTCCTGCTTGCGGCAGTCCTGCACGAAGCGGATCGCCTCGCGGGCCAGCCCCGCGCGCTTGAGTTCCGGGGTGATCGAGGTGTCCAGCGCGATGATCATCCCGCGCTGCGACTCCACCACCCAGCCGGTACGCGGAACCTCGCTGATGATCACGTCATCGCTGGTGAGCGGCTCGGTCTTGCCGTCGACTTCGATCGCGGCGCGCCCCGTCGAGCGCAGTTCCCGGGCCAGCGCGGCCGGATCCGCGGCGTTGACCGCCGCCGCGGCCTGCTGGGTGCGGTTGCCGAATCGCTTTCCCAAGGCCCGGAAGTTCGGCTTCACCGACACGTCCAGCACTTCGCCCGCTGCGTCGAGCGGCTCGATGCCTCGCACGTTCAGCTCTTCGGCGAGGTCGGCGAGCAGCTCCGGCGGCAACGCGGCGCTGACCAGCGCGCGGCCCAGCGGCTGGCGCACCTTGATGCCGCTGCTCTTGCGCGCCGCGCGGCCGGCTTCGGCGAGCTGGCGCTCGGTGTCCACTTGAGACAGCAGGGCGCCATCGACCAGCGCGAGGTCCGGGAGCGGCCAGGCCGCCAGGTGCACCGACTCCGGCGCTTCGGGTGCCCCGGGGCGGACGACGTCCTGCCACACCCGCTCGGTGATGAAGGGCACGAACGGCGCGAGCAGCCTCGTTAGCACGTCCAGGCAGTCGTACAGCGTGCTCAGGGCGTTGACGTCGCCGTCCCAGAACCGCTGCCGCGAGCGGCGGACGTACCAGTTCGACAGGTCGTCGACGAACTCCGCCAGCGCCCGACCGGCGCCCGCGGTGTCGTAGGCCTCCAACCGCACGTCGACCTGCTCGGCGAGCCGGTTGACCTTGGCGAGCACCCAGCGGTCGAGGATCGGGCGCTCGGCGGGCGGATCGGCATCCTTTGGGATCCAGTCGACGAGCGAGGCGTAGCGGGTGAAGAACGACGCGGTGTTCCAGTACGTCATGAGCACCTTGCGGACGATCTCCTGCAGCGGCCCGTGCCCCACTCGCCGTGCCGACCAGGGCGAACCCGTGCAGAGCATGAACCACCGCAGGGCATCGGCGCCGTGGGCCTCCATCAACGGCAGCGGCTCCAGCACGTTGCCGAGGTGCTTGCTCATCTTCCGGCCGTCCTCGGCCATGATGTGCCCCAAGCACACCACGTTCTCGTACGCCGAGCGGTCGAACAGCAGCGTCCCGACCGCCATCAACGTGTAGAACCAGCCGCGGGTCTGGTCGATCGCCTCGCAGATGTACCGCGCCGGGTAGCTCTTCGCCAGCTCCGCGGCGCTGCCAGGGGCGTGCGGGTAGCCGAGCTGGGCGAAGGGCATCGAGCCCGAGTCGAACCACGCGTCGATGACTTCGGGCACCCGCGCGGCGGAACGCCCGCAGGTCGGGCAGGGGAACTCGATCTCGTCGAGGTAGGGCCGGTGCGGGTCCAAGTCGGTGAAGTCCTGGCCGGTCAGCTCGCCGAGCTCGGCGCGGGAACCGACCGTGGTGACATGTCCCTCCGCGCACCGCCACAGCGGCAGCGGCGTGCCCCAGTAGCGGCTGCGCGACAGCGCCCAGTCGACGTTGTTGTCCAGCCAGTTGCCGTAGCGGCCGTGCTTGACGTTCTCCGGGAACCAGTTCGTGCGCTCGTTCTCGCGTTGCAGCGCTTCCCGAATAGCCGTGGTCCGGATGTACCAGGACAGCTGCGCGTAGTACATCAGCGGCGTGTGGCAGCGCCAGCAGTGCGGGTATGGGTGCTCGAAAGTGCTGTAGCGCAACAGCAAATCGCGGTGCTGGAGGTCTTCTATCAGGACTGCGTCGGCGTCCTTGAAGAACATGCCGCCGACCAGCGGGACGTCGTCGGAGAACCGACCGTTGCCGCCGATCGGGTTCACCACCGGGAGGTCGTTCTCGCGGCAGACGGCGAGGTCGTCGGCGCCAAAGGCCGGTGCCTGATGCACCAGACCGGTGCCGTCCTCTGTGGACACATACTCGGCGAGCACGACCCGGTGCGCGTCCGGGATGTCGATCAGGTCGAACGGCCGCCGGTACCGCAACCCGGCAAGCCCGGTGCCGGGCAGCGTCGTGAGCACCTCGCCGTCCTCACCCAGCACCGCCTTGACCAGCGGTCCGGCCACCACGTAGGTGCCGCGCACGGTGCGCACCACCTGGTAGTCGACCGCCGGGTGGACCGCGACCGCGGTGTTGGACACCAGCGTCCACGGCGTGGTCGTCCAGATCAGCAGCTCGACGTTGTGGTGCCCGGCGACCGGACCGTCGACCGGGAGCCGCACGTACACCGACGGGTCGTGCACGTTCTCGTAGCCCTGCGCGACCTCGTGGTCGGACAGCGTCGTCTCGTCCCGCGGGCAGTACGGGGCCACCCGGTAGTCCTCGACCAGCAGGCCGGCGGTGAAGATCTGTTTCAGCGCCCACCACACGCTGTCCACGTAGCCCGGCGACATCGTCCAGTACGCCTCGGACAGGTCGATCCAGTAACCCATCCGCCTCGTCACGGCCTCGAACTCGCCGACGTAGCGCTGCACCGACTCCCGGCAGCGGGCGTTGAACTCGGCGACGCCGATGCGCTCGATGTCCGGCTTGCCGCTGATGCCGAGTTCCTTCTCCACGGCAAGTTCCACCGGCAGACCGTGGCAGTCCCAGCCCGCGCGGCGCGGCACGGAGAAGCCCTTCATCGTCTTGAACCGGGGGAAGACGTCCTTGAACGCCCGCGCCTCGACATGGTGCGTGCCGGGGGTTCCGTTGGCCGTCGGCGGGCCCTCGTAGAACACCCAGCGCGGACCGCCCGCCGACTGGGCGAGGCTGCGCTCGAACACCTCGCGGGCGCGCCACCACTCGATGATCTGCCGCTCCACCGCGGGCAGTTCGATCGTGGGTGCGACTGGCCGAAACGGCGTACCCGGCTGGTTCATCCCTATATGCTCACATCTTCGGGGCGTTCGGACCCGAGGAATTTTTCCGCGACGCTGGCTCCGGGCCCCGCCGCGGTGGAGGTGCGGATGTCGTTGCCGGTGGTATCCGGGGAAGTCCGGCGGGCCGTCGCGGAGGGGCGCCCGGTCGTGGCGCTGGAGTCGACGATCATCACCCACGGGCTGCCGCGCCCGGACAACGGCGAGGTCGCCCGGGCCGCCGAGCAGCAGGTCCGGGCCGCCGGGGCGGTGCCTGCGACGATCGGCGTCATCGACGGGGTCGCGACGGTCGGCCTGACCGGCGCGCAGCTCGACCGGCTGGCCGGCGACCGCGCGGCGGTGAAGGCGAGCGTCCGGGACCTGCCGATCGCCGCAGCCAAGGGGCGCAACGCCGGGACCACCGTCGCGGCGACGTCATTCCTGGCGCACCGCGCGGGAATCCGGGTTTTCGCCACCGGCGGGCTCGGCGGGGTGCACCACGGCGCGGCGACCAGCTTCGACGAATCCGCCGACCTGGTGACCCTGGCCGCGACGCCGCTGGTGGTCGTCAGCGCCGGGGTGAAATCCATTTTGGATGTCGCCGCGACGCTGGAGCGGTTGGAGACGTTGAACATCCCGGTGCTCGGTTACCGGACGCTGCGCTTCCCGGGTTTCTACGTCGCCGATTCCGGCCACGCGATCGAGCATTCCGTCGGCGCACCGGCCGAGGTCGCGGCAGTGGTGACGGCCCGCGACGAGCTGGGCCTGCGTTCGGCCGTGCTGGTGGCCAATCCGGTGCCGGCGGCCGAGCAGCTGGACCCGACGCTGCACGACCGGGCGCTGGCCGAGGCGTGGGAGCAGGCCCGGGAGCAAGGCGTCAGCGGCCACGACATCACGCCGTTCCTGCTCGACCGGATCCGCACCGCCACGGGCGGCCGAAGCCTGGCGGTCAACATCGCGGTGTACCGCAACAACATTGCCCTGGCCACCGAAATAGCCACCGCCCTGGCCGGGTAGAGGCCGAGCGGATCGGCTCGCGCGACGAACGCTGCGTGCCGACTCGGTGTTCGTTTTCGCAGGTCAAGTCCAACGAGTGAGATTGGGTTCCGTAGTCCCAGAACTACTCGCGGGCTTGGTGGATCAGCGCCGCCTGCGTCTCCTGGACGAGCTGCGCGGGCCCGGCTCGCCCGCTGTACTGTTCAGTAGGTCGTGCGGGGGAGCACGGCGGCAACGGAGCAGGAGGAAATCCGGCGTGAAGGCGGAACCGGCCACCGCTGAGCAGGCGGGCAGCGGGCAGAACGTGGTCAAATCCGCCGACCGGGCGCTGGTCATCCTCGAGCTGCTCTCCCGCGGCCGGCACCGGCTCAGCGACATCGCCGAAACCCTCCGGCTGCCGCTGTCCAGCGTGCACGGCCTGCTCGGCACCCTGGTGCACCGCGGCTTCGCCGAGTTCGACCAGACCACCCGCACCTACGGGCTGGGGCTGAAGGCCTGGACCGTCGGACAGGGCTACACCGGGCACCGCGACATCGTCGGCCTGGCGCTGCCGCTGATGGAGAAGCTCGCGCAGGAGACCGGCGAGACCGTGCAGCTGTCCCGGCTGGACGGCACCGAGAACGTCTACATCGCCATCGCCGAGTCGCCGCAGCCGATGAAGCTGGTGTCCGCGGTCGGAATGCGGCTGCCCGCGCACGCCGTCGGGCTGGGCAAGGCGCTGCTGGCCGGGCTGTCCGACGACGAACTGGAGCGCCGCTACCGCGACGTGGAGCTGGCGCGCTTCACCGAGAACACGGTGACCGATCCGACCGAGCTGCTCGCCGAGATCGAACAGGCCCGGGTGCGCGGTTTCGCCTTCGATGACGAGGAGTACATCATCGGCTGCCGCTGCGTCGCGATGCCGATCCGCGACCACTCGGGCGAGGTTGTGGCGGCCATGTCGGTCTCCGCGCCGACGCCGCGCTGCGGGCCGGACTGGACCGATGAGACCCGCGCGCCACTGTCCAATGTGGTCGCCTCCGTCGAGCACCAGCTCCGCCGCTGATCGGGCTTCGTGAGCGCGAAAGCCGGTAAGAACCGGTTTTCGCACTCACGAGCCGAACTGGATGGAGCGCTTGGCCAGGCCCCACCAGAAGCCGTCGATGGCGATCTTCTGCTGGTCGAGGTCCTTGCCCGCCGCGCCCAGCGCCACGAACAGCGGTGCGAAGTGCTCGGTGCGGGGGTGTGCCAGGCGGCCCGCCGGGGCCTTGTGCTGGAAGTCGAGCAGCGCGTCCACGTCGCGCGCTTCGAGGGCCCGCGCGCCCCAGTCGTCGAATTCCGTCGACCAGCTCGGCGTGGTCCCGGCGCGCAGTGCGGAGAGGTTGTGCGTGAAGAAGCCGCTGCCCACGATTAGGACGCCTTCGTCGCGCAGCGGTTCCAGCGCCTGACCGATGCGCATCAACCGATCCGGCTCCAGCGTCGGCATGGAGATCTGCAGCACCGGCACGTCGGCGTCCGGGTACATCTCCTTCAGCGGCACGTACGCGCCGTGGTCGAGGCCGCGTTCCGGGAAGTCCTGCACCGGCGTGTCCGGGCTGCGCAGCAGCGAGCGCACCCGGGCGGCGAGTTCCGGCGCGCCGGGCGCGGCGTACTGGACCGAGTAGTAGTGCTCGGGGAAACCCCAGAAGTCGTACACCAGCGGCACGGTCGTGGTGGCTCCGATCGCCAGGGGCGCCTCCTCCCAGTGCGCCGAGATGATCAGGATGGCCTTCGGCTTTGGCAGGTCGCGGGACCAGGCCGCGAGCTGGTCGGGCCACTGCGGGTCGTTGGCCAGCGGCGGCGCGCCGTGGCTGAGGTAGAGAGCGGGCATCCGGTCCGCCGCCGGTGCGGTCATGGCGATCCTCCTAGTTCGAATTTGAACCACACCCCAAGCTACGCTGTCGTTCGAATTTGAACAAGCTAGGGTGTTGGCATGACGGAACCGCGCTGGCTGGACGCCGAGGAGATGGCCGCCTGGAACGCCTTCGTGGAGGCGAGCAACCTGATCGCCCGGCGGATCGAGCAGCAGCTGCGCGAGCAGGCGGGGCTGTCCCACCCGCAGTACGAGATCCTGGTCCGGCTCGCCGCCGAGCCCGGCGGCGAGCTGCGCATGACCGAGCTCGCCCAGCGGGTGGTGACTTCGAAGAGCGGCCTGACCTACCAGGTCGCGCAGCTGGAGAAGGCCGGGCTGGTGCGCCGCCGGACCTGCGACACCGACGACCGGGGGGTCGTCGCCGGGCTCACCGGAGCGGGCCGGGAGAAGCTGCGCGCGACCGCGCCCGGGCATGTGGAACTGGTCCGCGCGAACCTCATCGACGTGCTCGACCGCGACCAGTTGCGCGCCATCGCGGAAGGGCTCGGCGCGGTGACCCGCGCGCTCCGAGCTTGACGGGGCGCACTGCCTCTTGGCCCAATCTCAAGTGATCGAACTCACCTTCACTTATGTGAAGAGGTGGCGAGCCGATGCGCGCACTGGTTTTCCACGGTCCGGGGTCGATCGCAAGATCCTCGTCCGGCCGGCCCGCCCGTGAGGTATTGCCTTCCGGGCCGGTTCCGTGGAGGGTCGGAGGGTTGCCGTTGCGACCTGGTCTCGGGGTGCACCCGCATCCCACCCGGCCGACCAGCCGTGACGGCAGTGCCGGAGGAAATCGCGTAGGCCGGGAGGGGCGGGTTGTTCAGCGCAAGTTCGCCGATCAGGCACGCGGCGTCAGCCGCTTTCTGCCACGGGCGCAACGTCCACCGCCGCAGGTTCTCAGGTTGTGCCCACCCCGCCGGGGTTCTCAGGGAGGACCTACCCCAGCGTGGCGCATTGGCGTCTGAGGTTCCGCTACCCGCACCGCTGCGCAAGCCGACCACGCACGTTCGAGAAGGAGCGAGATGAAGTTTCTTAGGTTGGGTCCGGTGGGTGCTGAGCGTCCGCACGTGGCAGACGACCAAGGCCGGGTATTCGATCTGAGCCCGATCACCAACGACATCGACGGTGAGTTCCTCGCCGGCGACGGCATCCAGCGGGCCCGCGCGGCGCTGGCCGCCGGCGAGCTGCCCGCGGTCGACGACGCCGGCGACGGCACCGGCCTGCGGGTCGGCGCGCCGATCGCGCGGCCGATGGCGGTGCTGTGCATCGGCCAGAACTACGCCGCGCACGCCGCCGAGTCCGGATCGGCCCCGCCGGAGGTGCCGATCCTGTTCTTCAAGCACCCGAACACGGTCGTAGGGCCGTACGACGAGGTGCTGATCCCGCGCGGCGCCGAGCGGACCGACTGGGAGGTGGAGCTCGGGGTCGTGATCGGCCGCCGGGCCCGCTACTTGGAAAGCGCCGAGCAGGCCCTGGACTGCATCGCCGGGTTCGTGGTGTCCAACGATGTTTCCGAGCGGGCGTTCCAGAAGGAGCACTCCGGCGGGCAGTGGTCCAAGGGCAAGTGCTGCGAGACGTTCAACCCGGTCGGCCCGTGGCTGGTCCCGGCCGACGAGGTCGCCGACCCGCAGGCGCTGCGGCTGCGCACGTTCGTCAACGGCGAGACGCGGCAGGACTCCAACACCGCGGACATGATCTTCGGTGTCGCGGAGATCGTCCGGCACCTATCGCAGTACTTGACGCTGGAGCCGGGCGACCTGGTCAACACCGGGACGCCGGAGGGCGTGGCGATGTCCGGGCGCTTCCCGTACCTGGCGGCCGGCGATGTGGTGGAGCTGGAGATCGGCGGCCTCGGCCGCCAACGCCAGCAACTCAAGTCGGCCTGAGAAGCACTCGCTTCGAGGCTCGTTCGCAGCAGGAAAGACGGAGGCCCGGCACCGAACCCCTTCGGTGCCGGGCCTCCGTCGTTGTGGAATTCCGCTGCGCCGACCCCCAGTGCGGCGCTGCCGATTCCAGATCAGGCGGCCAGCTTGCGGGCCTTGGCGTAGCGGTTGTTCGCCGGCAGCCAGCACAGCACGACCGCGATGATCGCGGTCGGCAGGCCGACGAAGCCCGTGATGTTCAGCAGCTGCGGGCCGTAGCCGAACGCCGTCGCCAGGTCGCCGAACAGCGACAGGATCGCGAAGCTGGTGATCAGGACGCGCGCCCAGGTCGCACCCTTGAGCGCGAACAGGGTGAACAGCAGCAGCGGCGCGGCGAAGGCGATCAGCAGGTGCGCGATGGAGACCACGCTGTCCCACATGTCAACGGACTTGGCGAGCTCGATGACGTCCTGGGCGCTGTCGGTGCCCGTGGTCTCCATGACCGTGTCGAGGTCGAAGACCTCGGGGTTGCTGGTGACGAGGTTGGTCGCGTAGCTCTCCGCGAGGCCGCGGCCACCGGCGAACACGTAGATCGCGCCGATCAGGCCGGATAACGCGGAGATCGCGGAGATGACCACCAGCACCAGCAGCGTGCCGGGCTTCTTGAGCGTGCTGGGTGCACCGGTCGCCGGGGGAGCGGTCTGGGAGTACGTCACGGCTTGTTTCTCCTTGCCGGGCTTCAGAAAAGGGGATGAAGTTCGGGGGATAAGGGGTGGCGCCGTCACCTGGACCCGCGTCCGCGGGTGGCACCGACCCGGCTGGCCGGGGTGGGGTCGCCGGGTGGCCGTGGTCCGTTCCCGCGCGGAGCGTGTGCCGGGGGAGCCGGTAGCCGTGTCGACCGCCGCGCGACGCTCCCGTTGTCCGGCGCTGCGCACCGCAGAGCGGGCCCACGCGCTGCGGGAATAGACCTCGTCCGACGCTGCGCCCGGGTAGGACGCGGCGGTGGTGGGTGCGCATGATGCTTCGCGAATCCTCTCCAAGCAGGCAGCAGTGTTTACGGCACCGCAGCCCGCGTCCGTGCGAATTGCCCCGAGTTCACCGGACCGTGCGAACCGGCCCGGGCGGTCGACGATGTGCCGCTGCTGGGGGCGAGGCAGATCATTACACCGCGCCGCACGGGTTTCCAGCACTTTCCGGAAAAATTCCGCAGATCATTAGTTCTGGCATGCAGATCAGTTCGGCGCACTACACTCCGGCGAGAAAGGGAAGAGAGAAGGAAGCAGCCGTGCCGTTAGCCGGAACCGCAAGCTTGCCCGCGACCGACCTGCGCAGCCGCCTGCTGCAGTCACCGGCTGCGCTGCTGGACACCACAATGGACCAGATGCGGACGCTGGTCCTGGTGCACGAGGTGGGAACCGCGCTGGCCGCGGCGCGATCGCTCGGGCGGGAGCAGTCCAGCGTGCAGAAGCAGCTGGACACGTTGAACCGGAACTTCAAACAGCTGTGCGGAGAACCACTCGTCGTCAAGCAGGGGCGCGGAAAGAAGGTGTTGTTCACCGCCACCGGTGAAGCCTTCGTGGAGATCGCGCGGGACACCTTGGCGGACTGGTTGGACGGCGTTCGCGAATCGCGACGACTTCGCGGTGAAACGGTTACTGTCGGCACCACTCGTTTCACGCTCGGTTTCCTCGCCAATGCGGGAGAACACGTGGCCGAGGAATTCCAGGAACGCGGAATCGATTTGCGCGTCACGCACTTGCGGACCCGCGAATTGCTGGACGCATTGCGCACGAAGCAAGCGGATCTGGTCTGCGGTAGCGTGCTGATCGCCGAGGACGACTCGGTGCTGGCCGAATTCGACGTGATGGAGTGGCGGCGCAGCGGTCTGAGCCTGGTCACGAACTTATCCGGCGAACAGTTGCCGAACCGCGTGATGCGCGCGAGTGAACTGCACGCGGTGCCGCTGGTGGTGCCGGCGAGCGGACTGATCTCCGGATTCCTGCACGGCTGGTTCGGCACCGACTTCCGCGACAAGCTCGGTATCGCCGCCGAGATCGACGACGTCCGCTACGGGTTCGACCTGCTGCGTTCGGAGCTGTTGTACGGGTGCATGATCGTCACGCAGGGGGTGGGCGAGGCGGCTGGCGACGGTCGGCTGCCGGAGGGCCAGGGCCTGCGCACCATCGAGCTGGTGAACGACGTCGGGCCGAAGATGCAGGTGCTGGTGGGAGCGTTCACGCGCCGAGGGGAGCGGCAGGGCTACTACGCCGAGCACCCGCTGAATCTACTGTGGACGGCGCTGGAGCTGGAGAACGCCAAGTGGAAGAGCGGCGAGGTGTCCCCCGCCAAGGCATCCTGACGGTCCGCAATTTCAATGGAAATCGAACCTCTGATTTCCATTGAGCTGATCTCAGTAGGGGCTATGCGAGTCGGCCGTGTTCGTAATGAGTGAGTACGAGTGCGGCTTGGACGATGGGGCCGATTTTGCGGGGGCTGGTGGTGAAGTGTCGTAGGGTGCGCCAACGGCCGGTGAGCAGGGCGAATCCGCGTTCGGCCAGGGCGCGCAGGCCGCGCAGCAGTTTGTTGTAGGTCTGGTTGTCGACGTCGAGTGGGCGGCCTTTGCTGGTTTTGGGATGTTTGATCGGGGTGAACACCCCGGCTCCGGCGCCCTGGTAGCCGCCATCGGCCAGGGTGGGCAGGTCGAGCTGGGAGTAGGCCCAGTACAGGGCCCCGAGGACGTGGTCTTCGGCGGCGGTGATGTCGTGCACCGACCCCGGCTCCACGTCGGAAACCCACAGCGGGAACCCCTTCGGGTCCATCACCGCCTGAATGTTGCCCGCTTGTTCGCGGGTTTTCCCGGAGTACCACCGGTCGATCTCGGTTCCTTTGACGCTGGTGATCTTTTCGCCGAGACGGTCGGAAGAGAAGTTTTTGCCGTCGAGAAGCACATAGGCGTCGCCGTTGTCTTTCGCGCGCTGCAGGGCCTCGTGCAGATCCGGGGCCTGCGCGGCCAGCGCCTCGATGCCCTCGTCGATATACCGGTAGCCGGTGGCACGGCCAACACCGTGATCGCGGGCCAGTGTGGTGATGTCGGGGCCCGCGAAACCACCGCAGGACCAGCACAGCCTGCCAGAACGTGGTCAACGCCCGGCGGCCCTTGCGGGTCCCTTTCCGGCGGCGTTCACCGCCTAGCAGCTTGCTGAGGAAGACCACCAGTTCACGGGGAACATCGAGTTTGGCAGAATACGTGACCACGTGGGGCCTTCCCTGGTCGAAGATCGTTTCTTGGTCGAACTTCTTCTACCAGGGACCCCACGTCCTACTCTCCCCAGTCCAGCCCTACCCGATCACACACCCAATCCGGCAGGCCGCCTTCAGACACCTCTTACTGAGATCACCTCTTGCGAACACGAACGCGGAAAGCGAGGTAGGGATCGATGGCAGCCTCGTGGACTGCGGTGCTGTACGGGAGATGGAGGTTGTTTGGCCCTCCGGAGCCGTCTTGCGGAAGACGGCTTCAAACCACCACGAGGGGCGTTGGCTGAAGACCGTCGTCTTGAGCGTCGTGGGAAAAGGCGCGGCAGTGACCGCGTCAGGTGTGGACCGGGAAGATGAGCGATGAACGTGAAGTTCTCTGCCGTTGACGTGTCGAAACTCAGTCAGACGACATCAAAACCGAGGCCGGAGGTGAGTCTCGGGATGAACCTGGGGGATATCCGCTTACTGCCCAGGTGGTGTCCGGCATATAGGCAGCATGAGCCCGGTCCAGGCTCTCGTATGGAACGTGTGAAGGCGTGCCCCGATACTGTCGCTGGCCGCGTGGCCGGGGGCGAGAGGGAGGACTCCAAGCGGCGGAATCCGCAAGGAGCAGAGTACCGAAGCGGGGACGCCGGCGGACTCGCCCGTAGTAGCTGTGATCCGCCTGCGTATCGCAGTGGGTTGGGGAGCGAAGGAGCGGGGTCGTTCGGGCTGGCGCAGGTGGTCAACCGCAAGGGAGGAACCGCGTGAGTCAGCCAGGGTTGCAAGGCAAGTCGTACGACATCCCCAAGCGGCTGATCTGGGCCGCGTGGCTGAAGGTGAAAAGTAACGGCGGAGCGGCCGGGGCAGATGGCGTGACGATCGAGCAGTTTGAGGAGAGGTTGATTGACAACCTTTTCCGACTGTGGAACCGCATGTCGTCGGGCAGTTATTTCCCTGGTCCGGTCCGAGCGGTGGAGATCCCGAAGAAGGGTGGAACCAGGATTTTGGGCATACCCAACGTCGTTGACAGGGTGGCGCAGACTGCGGCGGTGCTGATGTTGGAGCCGGACGTGGAGAAGATATTCCACGATGACTCCTACGGCTACCGTCCTGGGCGGTCGCCGGTAGATGCGCTGCGGGTATGTCGGCAGCGGTGCTTCAAGAAGGACTGGGTCGTCGATTTGGACGTCAAAGCCTTCTTCGACTCCGTGCCGTGGGATCTGATGATGAAGGCGGTGGCGCGCCACACGACCCAGCAGTGGGTCATGCTGTATGTGGAGCGCTGGCTGAAAGCGCCGATGCAGATGCCCGACCGAACTCTGGCCCACCGGACGAAGGGGACACCGCAAGGCGGTCCGATATCCCCGTTGATCGCCAACATCTTCCTGCACTACGGCTTCGACAGCTGGATGAACCGGGAGTTTCCCGGAGTCGGGTTCGAGCGGTTCGCAGACGATGTGGTGGTCCACTGCGTGACCGAACGGCAGGCGCACCAGGTGCGCCAGGCGATCGGTCGTCGGTTCGCGGAGATCGGGTTGCAGTTGCACCCCGATAAGACGTGCATCGTGTACTGCAAGGACGATCGGCGCCACTTGGCCTATGAGCAGGTGACGTTCACGTTCTGTGGGTACGCGTTTCGTCCCCGGAAAGCGTGGGACAAGGTTCGGGGCAAGGCCCGGACCGGATTCCTGCCCGCGGTGGCACCGGGGAAGCTGACTGATATGAGCCGCAAGGCCGCATCCTGGCGGCTGCATCGACGCACGACTTGGAGCCTGGATGACCTCGCCGAAGAAGTGAACCCGGCCTTGCGAGGCTGGCTGAACTACTTCACCGCGTTCTATCCGAGCGCGGTCGTCCCGATCGGCAAGCGCGTTGATCGCCATCTGATGCGCTGGGCAAGACGGAAGTACAAGCGGCTCGTACGCAGCGAAGCCCGGACGAGAGCGTGGTTGAAGGGTGTCCGGCAACGATCGCCCGACCTGTTCGCGCACTGGGCGCTGCGCTACACGACCTGACAACTGAACGGCACGAGCCGGATAAGCCGAGAGGCTTACGTCCGGATCTGTGGGGGACGGCGGGTGAAATCCCCGCCGTCTACCCGGCATTGAAATCGAACCTCTGATTTCCATTGAAATTGAGGGAGTTGTCCACAGGTTGTGCGAGTTGTCCACAGTCTGTGCAGTCGTGGTGCCGGTTTTCGCTGGTCTACTTGGGTTTTCGTGTTGGGCCGTTCGAGTCAAGCCTAATGTGAAAGTATTTCATTCTTACTCCTGGGTAGTTATCGTCCGAGGTCGGCGACGACCTATCGGGAGGACCCTGGCATGTCGCGACGATCGCCCAACCTGGCCGCGCTCAGCGCCGTGGCAGTCGTCGGTTCCCTGCTGATCGCGCCGGCCTCGACCGCCGAACCGGCGCCGGAACCCGTCACGGACTACTGCCGGGAGCAGTGCCACCACATCCTGCCGCCCGGCCAGAACGGCAACGCGACCTTCGCCGAGCTCGTCGCGCACATGCTGCTGGGCACCCGGCCGCCGCACTCCGACGACCAGCTCGCCAAGTACGACCGCCTCGCCGGCGGTTACTCGGAGCTGACCACCGGAACCATCGACGAGTTCTTCAACGACAACTCGTTCGGCGTGCGGCCCGACAACGTCGAGCGGACCTACCAGCCGCGCGAAGATGTCACCATCATCCGGGACAAGACCGCCGGAATCCCGCACATCTACGGCACCACCCGGTCCGGCACCGCGTACGGCGCGGGCTTCGCGACCGCCGAGGACAAGCTGTTCCTGATGGACGCGATGCGTCGCGCCGGGCGCGGCGAGGTGACCCCGTTCGCCGGCGGTGCCCCGGCCAATCGCCAGCTGGAACAGCAGTTCTTCTCCGCCTCCCCGTACACCGAGCAGGAGCTGCAGCAGCAGATCGACACCGTTTCGCGCTTCGGGGAGCGCGGCCGCCTCGCCCTCGAAGACGCCAAGTCCTATGTGGACGGAATCAACGAATACATCGAGAAGTCGCACAGCGGGCGCTACTTCCCCGGCGAGTACGTCGCCACCGGCCACGTCGATCCGATCACCAACGAAGGCCGGATCGAACCGTTCAAGGTCACCGACCTGGTCGTGCTGGCCTCGCTGGTCGGTGCCCAGTTCGGCGGTGGCGGCGGGCACGAGGTACAGAACGCGGTCGCGCGGATGTCGCTGCACGAGCAGTTCGGGCCGGAGCGCGGCGAACAGATCTGGGCAGCGTTTCGCGCCGAGAACGATCCCGAAGCCATCAGCACCATCCACGACGGGCAGGCGTTCCCGTACGGCGGCTCACCGGCGAACCCGCGGGGCGTCGTGATTCCGGACCCCGGTTCCGTTTCCGCCCAGCAGCTGATCTTCGACCCGACCGGCTCGGCCGCCGAAACCCCCGAACCGGCCGCCCGGCCCGAATCGGTCAACCCCCGCCCGGCCACCGACGATCCGGTGGAAAGCCTGCGCGGCATCTTCGACGACGGCGTGGTGCCGGGCGGCATGGGGCAGGAGCGCGGCATGTCCAACGCGCTCGTGGTCTCCGGCGCCCACACCGAAAGCGGTCACCCGGTGGCGGTTTTCGGGCCGCAGACCGGCTACTTCTCGCCGCAGCTGCTGACCCTGCAGGAACTCCAGGGGCCGGGCATCTCGTCGAAGGGCGCCTCCTTCGCCGGGCTGAGCTTCTACACGCTGCTCGGCCGCGGCCAGGATTACGCCTGGAGCGCCACCACCGCGTCGCAGGACATAATCGACACCTACGCCGTCGAGCTGTGCGAACCGGACGGCCGCCCGGCCACGAAGGACTCCAACTCCTACCGCTTCCGCGGCGAATGCCTGCCGATGCAGACCGTGGAACGCGAGAACGCCTGGCAGCCGAACCTCGGCGACGACACCCCGCAGGGCTCCTACCGCCTGGTGTCATTCCGCACCCGCTACGGGCCGGTGACGCACCGGGCGACCGTCGACGGCAAGCCGGTGGCGTTCGCCCGCGCCCGCTCGACGTTCCTGCACGAGGTCGACTCGATCACCGGCTTCCAGAAGTTCAACGACCCGTCCGCGATCACCTCGGCGCGGGACTTCCAGCGCGCCGCCCACGACATCAGCTACACCTTCAACTGGTTCTACGCGGACGCCACCGACACGGCCTACTTCAACTCCGGGGCGAGCGTGGTGCGCAAGCCGGACGTCGACCCGAGCATGCCGATCGCCTCCGACCCGGCGTTCGAGTGGCAGGACTGGAACCCGGCCGACAACTCCGCCGCCTACACCCCGTTCCAGGAGCACCCGAATTCGGTCAACCAGGACTACTACATCAGCTGGAACAACAAGCGGGCGCCCGGCACGGCCGGCGACCGGGCGGAGAAGGGCGCGGTGCAGCGCGGCGACCTGCTCGACCGCCGCGTGGCCGTGCACCTCGCGGCGGGCGGCAAGTTTAACCGCGTCACGCTGACCCAGGCGATGGCAGACGCGGGCGTCACCGACCTGCGCGCCGAACGGGTCCTCCCGGACCTACTGCGGCTGATCGACACCCGGCCCGTCGCCGACCCGCAGGTGTCGGCGCTGGTCGACGAGCTGCGCGCGTGGCTGGCCGACGGCGGCAAGCGCGTGGAGACCGAACCGGGCAGCAGAGATTACGCGCATGCCGACGCGATCGAACTGCTGGACGCGTGGTGGCCGTTGTTGGTGCGCGGCGAGTTCGAGCCCGCCGTGGGCGGCGCGGCCTACCAGGCGATGACCGACGTGATGCAGATCAACGAGTCGCCTTCGGGCTGGCAGAACGGCGAACCGGGCCGGCACGTCGGCCAAAGCCACCAGGGTTCGTCGTTCCAGTTCGGTTGGTTCGGCCAGGTGTCCAAGGACATCCGCGCGGTGCTGGGGGAGCCGGTGCCCGGCGGGTTCGGCGAGCCGCTGTGCGGCGGCGGAAACGCGGAGGCCTGCCGACAAATGCTGCTCGACACCCTGCAGCAGGCGGCAGCGATCCCGGCGGCCGAAACCTACCCGGGCGACGCCGACTGCACGCCCGGCGACCAGTGGTGCGCGGACGCGATCCTGCAGACCAAGATTGGCGGCATCGCCCAGGAGAAGATCAGCTGGCAGAACCGCCCGACCTACCAACAGGTCGTGGAGTTCCCCGCCCACCGCTGACCAGCTCCACACTCGCTGGGAGGCCTCGCGACCGGCTTGGTCGGTCAAGGATCCCCTCGCTTGCCGAACGGTCGGGAGGTGTGGTGCGTGCGGGTGACCACGCATAACGTGAGGGCCGACGAACGGAGGGTGCTGTGGGCGATCTTGGGGCCGTGCTGGGCCGACTCGACGACATCCGGGGTGATCTCACCGATCTCTACAAGGACCTGCACGCGAACCCGGAGCTGTCCTTCGCCGAACACCGGACCGCCGCGGAGGTCGCGCGCCGGCTGGAAGCGCTGGGCCTCGAGGTCACCACCGAGGTCGGGCGCACCGGCGTGGTCGGCGTGCTCCGCAACGGCGAGGGGCCGACGGTGCTGCTGCGCGCGGACTTCGACGCGCTGCCGGTCCTGGAGCAGACCGGCCTCGACTACGCCAGCACCCGGCGCGGCACCGACCCGGACGGCAACGACGTCCCGGTGATGCACGCCTGCGGCCACGACATGCACGTCACCTGCCAGCTCGGCGCGCTGGACCTGCTGGTCGCGGCCCGCGACCGGTGGGCGGGCACGATCGTGGCGGTCTTCCAGCCCGCCGAGGAGATCGGTGCCGGGGCGCGGGCGATGATCGACGACGGCCTCTTCGGCCGGTTCCCCAAGCCGGACGTCTGCCTGGGCCAGCACGTCTTCCCGTTCCCGTCCGGCTCGGTGGGCATGATCAGCGGCCCCAGCATGTCCGCCGCCGACGGCATCAAGGTCACCATGTTCGGTCGCGGGGCGCACGGCTCCCAGCCGCAGAACTCCATCGACCCGGTCGTGATGGCATCGGCGACCGTGATGCGGCTGCAGACCGTGGTTTCCCGCGAGGTCGCCCCCAGCGACACCGCCGTGGTCACCGTCGGCGCGATCAAGGCGGGCACGAAGGACAACATCATTCCCGACCAGGCCGAACTGCGGGTCAACATCCGGTCCTTCGACGAGCAGGTCCGGGAGCAGGTGATCGCGGCCGTCAAGCGCATCGTGCGGGCCGAGGCGATCGCCGCCGGGGCCGAGCGGGAGCCGGAGTTCGAGCCGCTCCACGACTTCCCGGTGCTGGTGAACGACCCGGCGGCCACCGACCGGACGACGGCGGCGCTGCGCAAGCAGATCGGCGACCGGGTGCACCAGATGGACCCGGTGACCGGCAGCGAGGACGTCGGCATCTTCGGTACCGCCGCCGGCGTGCCCACCTGCTACTGGTTCTTCGGCGGCGCCGACGAGGAGAAGTTCCTGGCGGCGAAGCAGGCGCGCACCCTCAGCCGGGACATCCCGTCCAACCACTCGCCGTTCTTCGCCCCCGTCGTCGAGCCGACCCTGACGACCGGCGTGACGGCCATGACCACCGCGGCCCTGGAGTGGCTCGCCGACCGCTGACCACCGAGGATGCGGGACTTCGCGGCGAACTTCCGCGAAGTCCCGCACCCCGGGAAAAGTCACGCGCCGACGGTGCCGTCGATGCGCTCGCGCAGCAGGTCGGCGTGGCCGTTGTGCCGGGCGTACTCGGCGAGCATGTTGAACACGACCCAGCGCAGCGAGATCGGCTCGCCGGTGGAGCGGCGGATGCCGGTCTCGTCGAGCGATGTGGCGGCGGCGACGATCTCGCGGGACTTCGCACACTCCGCCCGCCAGGTCTCCAGCGCGGTCCCGAAATCGCCGCTCAGGTCGTCGAAGTCCTGGTTCGGATCGTTGTCGGAGCAGTGCGTCTCGGCCAGGTCTGTCGGGGGGGCTCGCTTGTTTGGAGAAGTGGGCGACGAAGGCGTTCTGGAGGCATGCTCCGAGTAGCGCAGCCGCCGCTTCGGGGTTCGCTTCCGCTGATCGCCCCCGCCGTTGTTCGGCGGCCAGGTAGGCCGCCAGCTTGTCGCGGACCACGTGGGGCCATGCCCCGTTGCTGCAACGTGTCCCGGTGCGCCGTCAGCATTGGCGGTCCAGAGAACAGCGACGCCGTGTTCGGGAACGTCCCGGTGTAGAAGTCGATCGCTCCTGCCGCGATCTCCTCCAGCGTTTCCTGCACGGCCCCAGCTGCGCTAGAAAACGGGGAACAGCTCGGGGAACCAGCACCGCCGAGGCGGCCTTGAAGGTGACGTGCAGCAGGACGATCAGCGGCGGGCCCTGCCGCGTCCGGCTGAACACCCAGGTGATGATGATGCCCAGCGTCATAACCACGATGACGTGGACGGTGTCGCCAGCCCCCTTGCGCGAGCCGACCGCGAACGGGGCCGTGAGTCTTTTGGGCTCCCATATTGGATGAATGGGTGATTTTGCAGGTCCGGGTCAGCGGTGGCCGATTTTCGATGAACCTTCCACATGGCACGCGAAACCGCTACCACCTTTCATCGGTTAGACACGCTGATAGTGACGCCAGACGTTGCCACTCCGGGCGGCCTCGCCAACTCGGCGGAACGGCAGCCCGTTTTGGGCTGTCACTGCATGGTCAACAGTCGCTACGCTCAGGAACCTCTCCGCCGAGGCGAACGCTCCTAGGGGACGCCCTAGCGGCATGGCGGGGAAGGGACCAGGCACCACCAGGCGACGAGGGCAGGTGGATTCAATGGCATCCGAAGACGAGCGCGCGCAAGTCGGCAACACCGTCCGTCACCTCCGCGAACGACGCGGTAAGAGCCGGGCCGCCATCGCCGGCCTTTTAGGGAAGTCCGAGGACTGGCTGAAGAAAATCGAGCGAGGGCAACGAGGCCTTCCGCTAGAGACCGGCGTGAAGCTCGCTCGGGTCCTTGGGGTGAAGGACCTCGCCGAAATCTACGGTCCCGAGGTGAGCGCGCCGGTGTTTCAGGCCGAGCGTCCTACACACCCGGGCGCTGAAGAAGTTGGGCACGCGCTTACGGACTACTTTCCGGCTGACCGCAACCCTGCTTCGCCACAATGGCTTCAAGCAGCTGCCACGCAAGCATGGCAGGACTGGCACGCATCTGAGGTACAACGGTCCGCCTCCGCGAAGGTCCTGCCTGAACTCATCCGGGCTGGCCGCAGTGCTTTACAAGCCCACGAAGGAACCGACCGAAGGCAAGCGCGTGCGGCCTTGGCTGACGTGATGCATCTCGGTCAGGCGTACCTCGCGTGGCAAGGTGACGCCCATCACTGGTACTGGCTGACAGTTGATCGAGGGCGATCCTTGGCCGAAGACGCTGACCTTCCCACCGCGTACGCGACTGGTCTGCTCTACTCGGCTTTCGCCCTCCGAGTCACTGGGCGTGAAGAACAAGCCGTGGACCAACTTCGTCAAGCCGCCGAGTCACTCGAACCGTACTTGGAGACCGGGCCGGACGACGCACGTGGGCTTTGGGGTGCGATTCAACTTGCCTGCGCTTCCACGAAAGCCCGGCATCTCGGCGACCCGTCGGCATGGGTTCACTGGGAGGACGCAAACCGCATGGTGTCGCGTCTGCCAGATGACTACGCACACCATCACGGTTTCAGCGCTGGCCATGTCGCGCTCCACCGAACTTGGCTCGCCCAGGCCCTGGGCGATGCTACGGAGGCCGTGCGGGCAGCAGAGGCAGTCGACATCGGAGCAATCCCGTCCCGGAACTGGCGTGCTTCGCATCTGGTCCACGTCGCCCGAGCACTCCACCAGCAGCGTGACAGCGGCGCACTGATTCCATTGATTCAGGCCGGAAGGCACTCGACCGAGGCAGTCCAGTTCAACTTGGCAGCCCGGGAACTTATCGGCGATCTCGCCCAGCGAGGCCCCATGTCGATCCGTACCGAAGCCGCCAAGTTCGCCGAACGGCTAGGTATCGCCGCTTAGCCCGATCGGGCGGGGACAGATTGTCCCCGGTGACATCAAGTCCCCCTCGCTCCTTTCCTTAGGGGCGAGGGTTTTCTCATGTCGCAATGGTTGTTTCTCCTGGCCGTCGTTCTGTTGCCGGGCGTGTTGTGCGGCTTCGGTTTACTGCTGTGGCGGCCGAGCGGCAGGACCTGCGCGACGCCTCCCGCTAAGCGCGGCACATTGCCCATCGGCGTGGCGCGAAGCGGGATCGTGGGGTCGGTCCCAAACATGGCGACCGCCCCCACCCCGGGCATCCGTGAGCAGGTGCAGCCGTGACCGGCGAAACCTGGACATCTCCCGATCGGGTTGCGCACATGGTGCGCCACCGAGTCACGCTCTGCGGCAAACCTGTTGTCCGCGGCGACAGCGACTACATCGCACGAATCGGATGCGATGACTGCGTGAAGAAATCCATTGCCGAATACGCCACCAACCATGACTGCGAGACGCACAAGGCATTGAGCCCAAGGCAGGTGCCGTAGTGACCAATACCAATGTGCGAAAACTCGTCTCCCAGAAAAACGCACGGCCCAGCCCGTCACCGTATTGCGGGGTAGCCACTCTTGGCCGGACGTCGCCGGTTCATGTGATGCGCGCCGAGGCGGATCGGTTCACGCGGATCTGCCCGGAACCATCCGGTTGCGTTGCTTGCCGTTTCCCGTGCGGAAGTCCTAATTGGACGGAACGTCCAAGCGCGCACGGCAACTGCCGTGGTCCGCCTACTTCGTGACCAGCCCGATGTCGAGGTTCGGGATCTGGTTGATCCTGCCGTCGGTCAGCGTGACGACGGCGGTCGCCGTGCAATCGACCGGGTCGGCGTCGGAGTCGGTCTCCGGCGCGCCGACGTGCTGCGGCGAGAACGCCATGCCCTCGGGCGGGACGAAGCGCAGGACGTAGGTGCTGGTTCCCTGGTTCGGCATCGAGTAGTGCCCGGTGCCGTCGGTACCGCTACCCCACCTGCCGATCCAGAAGGGGATGTTTGGCAGCAGCGGCTCGTCCGCCTGGCGTTGCCCGTCGGCGTTCACGTCGTGCCAGGTGACGCCGGTGATGTCACTACCGAGCTTGCCGAAGTCGGCGCGGGCGGTGCCGCCGGGGCGCACGTCGACGACGACCTCGCTGGGAGTGGTCATCTGGTAGCCGATCGGGTTGATGCCGACCCGGTACTGGCCGGGCGGCACGTCGGGAATTTCGTACGTGGCATCGGGATTCGTCCCAACCGTCGCCACCCAGCTGCCGTCCAGGTGGTAAAGCCCGACCGCGCTGCCGCCGCCAGGTTCGCCGGGCTGCCAAGCACCGTCGACGTTGCGGTCGAAGAAGTGCATTCCGTGCACGGCCCCGGTCGCCGGGTGGGCCGCCGGAATCGTCCCCAGCAGCGCTAGCGCGCCCGCCGCCACGAAGGCCGCGCTTCTCCAAGTCATCACGCCTCCGATCACAGCCGAAACTGGTTCTGCGGCGTAGACGTGCGGTCCGGGGATGCGGTTGCCCGGTGGAGCGGATTCGTGCTCCGTGCTCCCGCTTCGCCGCCGGTTCAGCGGCGATGCGGCAGGTGAGGTGGGTGACGAGGGAGGCGGGACGCGCGGAGACCAGTTCCAGGTCCAGCGCGGGCACGCCGTCGAACAGCCGCTCTCCGGCACCGAGTGTGACCGGGGCGATGTGGGTGCGCAATTCGTCGATGAGCCCGGCGCGGAGGCATTGGTTGGTCGGGGTGCATCGCCCCACCAGCCCTTCCAGCCCAGGTCCCACCCGCCGCGGACCGGGTCCGAACATGTTGCGCCCCATCGCGTAGGCGCCGGCTGCGGTGATCGCGTCAAGCATCGGAGCGCCCATGTTCGCCGTCCCATCCGATTGCATTTTGCAATCGGTGGTGGAACCATACGGACAACCGGATGCAAAGTGCAAGCGGTTGCCGATCGATGGGAGGGGCCAGTGAGGGACGAGCGGCGTTCCGGATGCCCAATCAACCTCGCCGTCGAGCTGCTCGGCGACAAGTGGTCGCTGGTCGTCGTCCGCGACATGATGTTCGGCAACCGCCGGCACTTCCGCGAGCTGCTGCACAACTCCGAGGAAGGCATCGCCTCGAACATCCTCGCCGCCCGGCTCCAGCGCCTCGCCCGGAACGGCCTGCTGTCGAAGGCAGCCGACCCTACCCACAGGCAGAAGGTGATCTACAGCCTCACCGAGCCCGCCATCCAGCTCGTCCCCGTCATGGCCCACCTCGGTGCATGGGGACGGCGTCACCTGCCGGTGACGCGAGACCTGGCCATCCGCGCGGAACTGCTCGAACGAGGTGGCCCCGAGCTGTGGGACGCGTTCATGGACGAGCTGCGGGAGCAGCACCTGGGCATTCCGCGGCCGGCGGGCTCCGAATCGGTCTTCGGCCGCCTGCGCGCCGCCTGCGAGGCGGAACTCGCGCGGGAGTGAATCGGCGGGTTCCGTTCAGCCGGACGCATCGAAGCCGTCACCCGGGACTCCGCTGATCCTCCACCGCGATGCGGACGGACCCCGACTGCCGTTCGGGGTAGGGAAGAGGAACTCTCACTGGCTAGGACCTAAACCTAGTGCCTCTGCCAATTGGGCTACGGCCCCGCTCGGCACAGCGTAGCGTGTGAGGTGATCTTGGCGGGAGGGGAGTTCCCAGACCGGGGCTCAGGGCGCGACACGCGAACCGCTGGTGCGTGGCGGGTTCGGTGGTGCTCTACGGTGTCAGCAGCCAGGTGAACGCGAGGAGGACACGTGGCCCGTGATCAAGACGTCATCGAGCGCGACATCGAGCAGGCGCGTGAAGCGCTGGCCGCCACGCTGGACCAACTGAGCGTCAAGGCGGACCCGAAGCGTTTCGTCGAGTACGGCAAGTCCAGCCTGCAGGAGAAGCTCAACGACCCGAGGGTGCGCTACGTGCTGATCGGTGTCGGCGTTCTCGTCACCGTTGCGGTGGTGCGCAAGCTCTTCCGGTGAATGCCCGTGGGTCTTTTGGGCCGCCGCGGCAGCCCAAAAGGCTCACGGCTCCTGCAGCACCGCGTCGCCGAGGCGGATTTCGCCGGGCTTGGTGACGCGCATGATCACGCCGAACTTGTTGTCGTGGCACCCGATCAGGTGGGTTTGCAGGTCTCGCCAGCGCTCGCGGCCGTCGGCGTCCCAGCTGGGCACCGCGCAGCGGATGCACGGCCCGGCGTTGTCCCCGGTGACCGCCAGCTCCACTTCGCCCGCGGTGAGCGTGGTGCCGGGTGCCCAGTCCTCTTCGGCGAAGGCCGGCAGGCCGGCGGTCACGTGCAGGTTCGTTCGGAAGCGGCGCAGGTCGACGTCGGCGCCCAGTTCGTCGGACAGGGCGGCGCGGGAGGCTTCGAAGGTGACGAGCACGGTGGGCCCGCGGTCCTGCTGCCCGTCGGCAGCGCGCAGGCTGAGCGGGATGTCCAGCGAGTCGGCGAGGACGTCGGCGAGCTTGGGGTCCGTCCAGGTCCAGTCCACGCCGTCCGGGCCGCGAAGCGTCGGCGGTTCGGTCGGGTCGGCGACGTCGCCGTAGCTCGCCGCCCAGCTGAGCATCGTCGGATTCTGGCGGACGGTCAGCACGTTGCCGGCTCGGGTGGCGCGCTCGTCGAGCAGCGCGTACGCGCGGTCACCCGCCATTCCGCGGTCGTCGAAGCGAGCTGTGTCGACGCGCTCACCGCGCAGCGACTTCACCGGCCAGCGGCTTAGCTCCGTCACCGATCCGTGGGCCACACAGACCTCCATCCACCAAGTGGCACCACCCTAGCGCCTGGTTTTCCAGGCCGGACTACGCCGACGGTGTGGCGGTGTGCAGCAGTGGCAGCAGGCCTTCGCGGAGGAGCCGGTCGACGAAACCGGTGTCTAGCGGCTCGTCCGTGAGCATCAGGCGGTAGATCAGGCCCGCGCCGGCGAGTTCGACGACCGTGTCGATCGGCGCGTCGGCGCGGACCTCGCCGCGCTGCACGCCGCGTTCGATGAGGCGGCGCAGCATGTCCCGCTGCGGCAGCAGGAAGGATTCGCGGAAGGCAGCGGCCAGTTCGGGTTCATGCGGGAGTTCGCCGACCAGCGCCTGGGCCGCCTTGCCGACCGGGCCGGTGAGGAACGAGGCGAAGCCGCGGAGGAACTCGCCGAGGTCGGCCTCGATGCTGCCCTGGTCGGGTTCCGGGACGCTGCGCTGCACCAGTTGGGTGCAGGTGTCGATGACCAGGTCGAGCTTGGAGTCCCAGCGGCGGTAGATGGTGGCCTTGCCAGCCCGCGCGTGGGCGGCGACGGCGTCCATGGTCAACGCCCGGTAGCCGACCTGGGCGAGCACCTCCATCGCGGCTTGGCGCAGCGCGGCGTCGCGGGTGGCATCCCGCGGGCGACCCCGGCCGGTGGCCGGTTGGTTCGATTCGACGCTGGCCAACGCTGCTTCCTCCTCGCGTGCACTGCTCGCCGCTTTCACGATCGACATCCTAAGGCGCTGGTCGGATTCGTCCACTGTGCACGCATTTCCGGAGTTGTGCGCGGTCACCGGGCACCGCGAGCGTGGCCCGAGGCGGCGGCCACGGCCTTGCGGGTTGCCTCGTCGGACAGGCCGTGCCTGGCCTGCAGGTACGCGGTGGTGAAGGCGAATCCGTCGCCGTCGAGAAGGTGGATCACGACACGTCCCGCAGCGCCGGACGCTAACTTCTCGATGAGCTGGTCGGCCTGGTCCCGCGCCGCGATCAGCCCTGGGGCGCTGGCCGTGCTGCGATCGGTTCCGGCCGTGACGGTGACCAGCCAGTCGTCGCCGTCCGGCACGTAGTTGGCGGTGATGTGTCCGCTTGCCATGAATGCCTCCGCCTGCGGTGTGCTCGGGCGTTCGCGTGACGGGGCGTCGACCGGTGTCGGTGCTGCGCAGCCGTTCCGGGCCGGTCACGCGTGGCCGTCGACTCTACGGGTTGGCCCGGCCGAGGTCTTCGGGACGGTCGATGTCGAACCCCTCCGACACGTCGTCGCAGGCCACCAGCACGACTTCGCGGCCCTTGAGGTAGCCGCGGGCACCGGCGTCCCCGGTGGCCGCCGCGCGGGCCCCGGCCCAGTGGTCGCGTCCCAGCAGCACGGGGTGGCTGCGGACGCCGTCGTGAGCGGCGGCGGCGAGGGCGCTCGGGTTCGCGTGCGCCGCGACGCGCCGCACGGCTTCCGGGCCGATGCCGGGCATGTCCACGGGCAGCACGAGGGCGGCGTCGGCATCGGTCGGCGCGAGCGCGTCGAGCGCGGTGCGCAGCGACGAGCCCATGCCGGTGGCCCAGTCCGGGTTGAACACGACCGTCGCACCGGCCAGCTCAGCGCGTTCGCGGACCTTGTCCGCGGCGGCGCCGACGACCACCACGATCGGCGCGCAGCCGCCTGCGGCGAGCACCTGCGCGGCCCGGTCGACCAGCAACGTCCCGCGGTACTCGACCAGCGCCTTCGGCATCCCGAACCGACGACCGGCACCGGCGGCCAACACGACTCCCGCAACTACCACCACCGCAAGGTACCCATTCCAACCAAGAGGCCGAGCCCCCAATCCGAGACCTCGTCGAGGTGAGGGGCACCCTTGGGCGGCACAGTCGCTCAAGGGTGCCCCTCACCACCCACTCGATCGGGTGGCGGGTGTTCGGGAGCGGAGTGCCCGAGGAGCTCCTCGCGTGGTTACCCGACCAGGGCTTCGACGCCTTCCACTCCGAAGTAGAGCGCGAAGACGATCACCAGGACGCCGACCAGCCAGCCGATTTCGCGGGCCTTGCCGCGCGCCACCTTGATGACCGCGAACGCGACCAGGCCCGCTCCGATGCCGTTGGTGATCATGTAGGTGAACGGGATCACCGCGATGGTCAGGAACGCCGGGATGACGAAGTCGGGGTCGTCCCAGGGGATGTGCCGGACCTGGGCCATCATCAGCGCGCCCACGATCACCAGCGCCGGCGCGGCGGCCTGCGCGGGCACCACCGCCGCCAGCGGCGTGAACAGCAGTGTCGCGCAGAACAGCAGTCCGGTGACCACGCTGGCCAGGCCGGTGCGCGCGCCCTCGGCGACGCCGGTAGCCGACTCCAGGAACACGGTGTTCGGCGACGATCCGGTCAGCCCGCCCGCGGCAGCGGCCACGCCGTCCACGGCCAGGATCCGGCCCATGCTCTCGACCTTGCCGTCCTTCACCAGCCCTGCCTCCGAGGAGACGCTGGTGATGGTGCCCATTGCGTCGAAGAACCCGGACAGCACGAGGGTGAACAGGAACACGGTGGCCGCGATGCCACCGGCCGCGGCGAACCCGCCGAAGAGGTCGACGTCGCCGAACAGGCTGAAGTCGGGGCTGCCGATGAACTGGTCGGGCAGCTCGGGCACGATCGTGCCCCACTGCTTCGGGTCGATGCCGAAGGCCGCGTTGGCCCCGATCGCCAGCACCGTGCTCACCGCGATGCCGATCAGGATCGCGCCGGGCACCCGGCGGGCCATCAGCACCAGCATGATCAGCAGGCTCAGGCAGAAGATCGCGATCGGCACGCCGACCAGGTGCCCTTCGGTGCCCTGGCCCATCTGGACCGGCACCGTGGTGTTGGCCGCGTCCGGCTTGCGGGTCACGAACCCGGCGCTGACCAGGCCGATCAGCGCGATGTAGAGGCCGATGCCGACGGTGAGCGCGGTCTTCAGCGCGGCCGGGATCGAGTTGATGATCTTCTCCCGGGCGCCGCTGACGGCTAGGACGACGATCACGATGCCTTCGAGCACCACCAGCCCGAAGGCCTGCGCCCAGGTCATGGCGGGCGCGATGGTGAAGGCGACGACCGCGTTCACGCCCAGGCCGGACGCCAGCGCCAGCGGCGCGTTGCCCACCAGGCCCATCACGATGGTCATCACGCCCGCGGTGGCCGCGGTGGCGGTCGTCAGCTGCTCGGGGGTCAGCTTGGCACCGGACGCGTCCGCGGACGAACCGAGGATCAGCGGGTTGAGCATCACGATGTAGGCCATCGCGACGAAGGTCGTCAGGCCGCCGCGCAATTCGCGGGAGATGGTGGAGCCGCGGCTGGCGATGCGGAAGAAGCGGTCTATCCCGGAGGTGCCGGAGTCGGCGGATCTTTCCGGTTGCACTTGCTGGGTCATGAGTCCTCCCATGCCGGTGGGCGCCCCCGCGCGGCCCCGGAATTCGGGTGCCGCCCGGACTTCTTCTCGGCGTTGCCGGGTAGGGGAGTGCCCGGCTGGGATTCGCCAAAATCGGTGTGGGGCGTTTGATCGATCGGTTCTCCCTGTCCCGCAATGTTTTTCGGGACGGCGGGCGGGCCCGGTTCCGGTGGAATCGCGGAAACCGTCGGTGCGGCCCGTCCGCAGGCAACGGGCGACCCGGTCGTCGCGGCCGTTGCCCCTTCTCGGGGTGGTGGTGAGGGAAATTCGAGCCCAGGATCAGGGCGTCCTGGGGCCGTGAGCGCTTCGAGTTGCTGAAGCTGCCCGGAAGACCCGCTGGGGTCAGTAGTCCACGCGGTCGGTCTTGCCGCGCCAGGCGTCGAAAGCCGCGTTGCGGTTGGCCATCTCCACCTGGTGGACGGGGGTCGGGCATTTCGTCTCCGGGTCCTTGAACGCGTCGTAGAAGGCGCGGTCGTCGAAGCCGGCGTCGGCGGCGTCGTCCCGGTCGGCGGCGAACAGCACCCGGTCGACCCGCGCCCACAGCGCCGAGGCCAGGCACATCGGGCACGGCTCGCACGAGGTCACCAGCACGCAGCCGTCCAGCTTGAAGGTGCCCAACGCCCGGCAGGCGCTGCGGATCGCGATCACTTCGGCGTGCGCGGTCGGGTCGAGGTCGACGGTCACTTTGTTGGTGCCCGTCGCGATGATCTCGCCGTCGCGGACGATCAACGCGCCGAACGGGCCGCCGCCACTGTCCACATTGGTCGTGGCGAGTTCGATGGCCAAGGCCATCCAGTCCTGCTCGGCGCCCGTTGCGACGTCCACGGACATTGTTTCCTCCTAATTAGCGTCGGTTCAACAAGCGGCGGTAGCCGCTTGCTTTGTGAGACTCAGCTCGCACCGCCCCGCAAACCTGAACCCCTCCTATGGGTTTCCGGTGGTTGTCGGGGATGCCGGAGCGGCGGCCCGGCACCGCCGCCCCAGCGGGTCTCGTCACACGATGTGCTCGGGAGCCACCGGTGTGTGCGGGAGTTCCTTGCCGGTGGCAGCGCGGATGGCGGCCACTACGGCCGGGGTGGTGGAGATCGTCGGCGGCTCGCCGACCCCTCGCTGCCCGTAGACCGCGTTGGGGTCGGCGCGTTCGATGACGTCGATCTCCATCGGCGGCGTGTCGAGGATCGTGGGGATCAGGTAATCGGTGAATGAGGGGTTGCGGATGTGCCCGTCCACGACCTTGATCTCCTCCATCACCGCCAGCCCCATGCCCTGCGTGGTGCCGCCCTGGATCTGCCCGATCACCGCGTCCGGGTTGATCGCCTTGCCGACGTCCTGGGAGCAGGCCAGCTGCACGACCTTGACCAAGCCGAGGTCCAGGTCGACGTCGACGACCGCGCGGTGCGCGGAAAACGCGTGCTGCACGTGAACCCGTTCGCTGCGGCCGTTCTCGTTCATCGGGAAGGTCTCCCGGTGGTGGTATTCGCGGGTTTCCTCGATGACGTCGTCACCGAGCACCTCCACGAGGTCGGCCAGCACGCCGTGGGCCTCCGACACGACCTTGCCACCCTGTAAGCGCTTGGCGACCCGCGCGAACAGCGCCTCCCGCACCGCGTCGCAGGCCGCCTTGACGGCACTGCCGGTGACCAGCGTCTGCCGCGAGGCGGAGCTGGAGCCAGCCGGGCCGACGCTGGTGTCGTTCGGGTGGATGGTCACCCGCTCGACGCCGAGTTCGGACCGCGCGATCTGCTGCTGCACCGTCACCAGGCCCTGCCCGACCTCGGCCGCGGCGGTGTGCACCAGCGCCGCCGGCTCCCCGCCGATGACCTGCAACCGCACCCGCGCGGTCGAGAAGTCGTCGGCGCCTTCGGCGTAGCAGATGTTCTTGATCGTCACGCCGTAGCCGACGCCGCGCACCACGCCTTCGCCGTGCGTGGTGTTGGACGCCCCGCCGGGCATGTCCCGGATGTCCACGGGACCGGTGCGCTCGCCGGGCATCGGCAGGGCCCGCACGCGCTCCAGCAGTTCGGCCACCGGAGCCGGGAAGTCCAGCACCTGGCCGGTCGGGATCGAGTCGCCCTGCTCGATCGCGTTGGCGATGCGCAGGTCGACCGGGTCCACGTTCAGCGCGGCGGCGAGCTTGTCCATCTGGGACTCGTAGGCGAAAGTCGGCTGCACAGCACCGAGTCCGCGCATCGCGCCGCACGGCGGGTTGTTGGTGTAGAGGCCCCAACCCTCGATGTCGACGTTCGGCACCTTGTACGGCCCGGCACCGAGCGTAGTGCCGTTGCCGACCACGACCGGTGTCTTCGAGGCGTACGCGCCGCCGTCGAAGTACTGCCGCGCCTTGACGTACACGAGCTTGCCGTCGCGCGTCGCGCCGTGCTCGTAGTACATCTTGGCCGGGTGCCGGTGCACGTGGCCGTAGAACGACTCCTCGCGGTTGTAGACCATCTTGACCGGTTTGCCCAGGTGCAGCGCCAGCATGCACACGTGCACCTGGATGGACAGGTCTTCCCGGCCGCCGAACGCGCCGCCGACGCCGGACATGGTCATCCGCACCTTCTCCGGCGGCAGCCCGAGGGCCCGCGCGGTCTGCCGGAGGTCGGAGTGCAGGTCCTGGGTCGCCAGGTACAGGTCGACGCCGCCGTCCTCGGCGGGGATCGCCAGTCCCGACTCGGGCCCCAGGAACGCCTGGTCCTGCATTCCGACGGTGTACACCCCGGAGACCACGACCTCGGCCGTCGCGTTCGGGTCGCCCTTGACGATCTTCTGGTGCCGCACGACGTTGCCGTCCGGGTGCAGCTTCGGCAGGGTCTCGTCGTGCGCGACCCGCTCGGCGTCGAGCACCGGTTCCAGCACCTCGTAGTCGACGACGATCTTCTCCACCGCGCGCCGTGCTGTCTCGGGGTGGTCGGCCGCGACCAGTGCGACGGCCTCACCCTTGTAGCGCACCACATCGGCGGCCAGCACCGGCTGGTCGGCGTACTTCAGGCCGAAGCAGTTGTCGCCGGGCACGTCGTCGGCGGTGAGCACGGTCTGCACCCCGGCCATCGTCATCGCCGGACCGATGTCGATCGAGCGGATCCGGGCGTACGGGTGCGGGCTGCGCAGCGTCGCGCCCCACAGCATGTCCTCGGCCCACAGGTCCGAGGAGTAGGCGAACTCGCCGCGCACCTTGAGCGCGCCGTCCGGGCGCAGCGGGGATTCGCCGATGCCGCCGCCGATGGCGTCGTTGAGCTCCTGCGGACTGCGAGCAGGTGCGTGGCTACTCATGCGTGCGCCTTCCGCTGCGCGTGCTTCCTCCGGGCGGCGAGCCGAACGGCATCCATGATCTTCTCGTAACCGGTGCAGCGGCACAGGTTCCCGGCCAGCGACTCGCGGATCTCCGCGTCGGACGGATTCGGCTTGCGCTCCAACAGGTCGTGCGTCTGCACGAGCAGGCCCGGCGTGCAGAAGCCGCACTGCACGGCACCGGCCTCGACGAACGCCTCCTGCACCTCGTCGAGCTTCTCGCCGTCGGCGAGGCCCTCCACGGTGCGCACCTCGCGGCCCTCGGCCTGTCCCGCGGCCACCAGGCAGGAGCAGGCCGGCACGCCGTCGAGGTAGATCGTGCAGGAACCGCATTCGCCCTGCTCGCAAGCGTTCTTCGAACCCGGGAGGCCCAGCCGCTCGCGCAGCACGTACAGCAGGCTCTCGCCCTCCCACACGTCGTCGGCCTCGCGCGGTTGTCCGTTGACGGTGAACTTCAGGCGCATTCCTGCCTCCCGGAACAGTGGTCGTGCCAGACCCAGGACAGGGTCCGGCGAGCCATCACGGCCAGCGCGTGGCGGCGGTAGTCGGCGGTGCCGCGCACGTCGTCGATCGGTGACGCGGCCTGCGCGACCAGTTCGCCGAAGCGGCGGGCCACCGAGTCCTCCAACGGCCGTCGTTGCTCCCAGTCGAGCTCGGCGCTCAGGAACTCCTCCGCGACCGGCGCGCGCAGCGGCGTCGGCGCGGCCGAGCCGATCCCGGTGCCGACCTGCTTGCGGTCGGGGTGCAGCGAGATCGCGAAGGTGCACACCGCGATGACCATCGCGTTGCGGGTGCCGACCTTGGAGAACTGCTGCGGGCCGGTCGCCGGGGCGATCCGCACGGCGGCGATCAGCTCGTCCTCGGCCAGCGCGTTGCGTTTGACGCCGGTGAAGAACTCGGTCGCCGGGATCAGCCGCTTGCCGCGCACCGACTCGACCTCGATCAGCGCGTCGGAGGCCAGCAGCGGCGGGTGGCCGTCGCCGGCGGGGGAGGCGGAGCCGAGGTTGCCGCCGAGCGTGCCGAAGTTGCGGATTTGCGGCGAGCCGACGGTGCGGCTGGCGATGGCCAGGCCCGGCAGCCGGTCGCCGAGCTCGTTGATCAGCCGGGTGTAGGGCAGGCCCGCGCCGATGCGCAACGTCCCGTCCGCCTCCGACCAACCGGTCAGCTCGGGAACGCCGGTGAGGTCGAGCAGCGTGCTGGGGCGGCGGTGGTCGAAGTTGATCTCGACCATCACGTCGGTCCCACCGGCGATCGGCGTCGCATCCGGATGCGCGGCCTTGGCTTCGAGTGCCTCCCGCCACGAGGCGGGGCGGAGGAATTCCACGGGTCTGCTCCTTGTCACGGCTGGTGAAAAGGTGTGAGTCAGTACACAACCGGGGGCTGTTCGACCGCTAGCGGTGGAAGGCCCGAAAAAGCCTTCCGGTAGCCGGACCGGAGTTGTATGTTTCTCCAAACGCGGGGAGCCCCTTGCGGCGTCCGGGGCACCCGGCCGAAACACTCACCCGGAACAGATGCCCGTCTCGCGGCCGACGACCGGCCCGGCGCGGGTGCCCCGGCTCCGCGATGGAGCGGGGCGGCGGAGCCCGAGGTGCGCAGGTGCGGCTAAGTGATCTCCTCGCAGACCCGGAACTCGGATTGGTGCTGCTCAACGGCGCGGACCAAGTGGACCGGCCGGTCCGTGGCGTCTACATCACCGACCTGCTCGACCCACGGCGCTACCTGCACGGCGGCGAGCTGGTGCTCAGCGGCCTGGTGTGGCGCAACGACCCGAGCGATTCGGAGAAGTTCGTCGCCGCGCTGGTCGACGCCGGGGTGGCGGCCCTCGCCGCGGGCACCGCGCGGCTCGGCCACGCGCCGCCGGACCTCGTCGAGGCATGCCGGCAGTACGGCCTGCCCGCCTTCGAGGTGCCGCTGCCGGTCAGCTTCAACGCCCTCGCCGACCGCATCCAGCGCCGCTCCGCTCCGCGCCGCGAGCTGGTCTCCGCGGTCGCCTCCGGCGCCGACCTGGACCGGGTGCTCCGGATGGCGGCCGACGAACTCGGCACCGACTGCTGGGTGCTGTCGGCGGCCGGTTGGATCGTCGGCGGCACCGGCGAACTGCCGGAGGAGACCCGCTGCGCGGCGCTGCGCACGTTCGCCACCGGCCGCCTGCCCCGCACCGTGCGGCCAGGGGAGTCCCGCGACGCATGCGTGCTGTGGCCGGTGGAGTCCGAAACCGAGCCGCCTGCCGCCCGCTGGTTCGTGCTGGCGCGCGGCGACGTCGCCGACTGGGGCGACGAGGAGGCGGCCATCGCCACGGACCTGGGCACCGTCGTGGCGTTGGTGCGGGCGCGCGTGGACGAGGCCCGCCGGATCGCGGGCAGGTCGGTGGAGGCGGCGCTGCGGCGGCTACTCGACGGCACCTCCACCCAGGCCGAGGTCGCGGCCCGCCTGGAGACCGCGGGCCTGCCGACGGACGAGCCGCTGCGGGCCGTGGCCCTCGGCGCCGGCGACCCGGCGGAGTCGACGCTGCTGCTGCGCGAGGTCGCTGCGGCGACCGGCATGGCCTCGGTCACCGCTCCGCTCGGCGACGGCGCCACGGCGTTGTTCGTGGGCGACGAAACGCACCTGGCGGAGCTGGACGCGCTATTGCGGCGCATCGTCGCCGAAACCGAGCCGGCGCTGGGCCAGCGGCGCCTGGCGGTCGGCGTCAGCGACATCAGCCCGGCGACGGCGTTGCGCGGAGCGCTCGAGGAGGCGGGTTACGCGCGCCGGCTCGCGCAGCAGCGCCGGGGGCGCGCCGAGGTCGTGGTGGCGGCGGAGCTCGCCTCGCACGAGGTGTTGCTGGCGTCGGCGCCCGACGAGCTGCGCCGTTCCTACCGGCAGCGGCTGCTCGCGGACCTGATCGAGTACGACTCGGCGCACAACTCGGACCTGCTGCGAACCCTGCGGGTGTTCCTCGACTGCTCCGGCTCGTGGTCGCGCTGCGCCAAGCGGCTCCACGTGCACGTGAACACGTTGCGCTACCGGATCCAGCGGATCGAGGAGATCACCGGGCGAGACCTCGCCGAGTTCCCGTCCCGAGTGGACTTCTACCTCGCCCTCGAACTGGACCGCGAACCCGCCGACTAGCGGATCGATCCGCTCTGGACGGACACTTCCCCAGGCGAGTGCTTCGCGGCGCGATGGCACCCGACGCACTCATGGGTCCAGACCAGGAAAACCTGTTCCCGAGGAGCCCCCGTGCCCAGGTGGCCCGCCGATCACGGGAAGTCGGAATCCGACCACGCAACGCGACGACCTCGGCGAGGTCCCGTGGGGGTGCTCACACTATGTCTCGCTGTCCGGGGAAAGAGGTGGGCGCAGTTCGAAATCCGTAAGTGAGCGCGGTACCGTGCTTGGTCGCAGTTGCGCTCCAAGCGCGCATTCTTCTGGCGGGAAGAACCCGGGGAAACCCCAACCCCACCAGCCGAGACGGAGGTACCGGGATTGACCGATCTGTCCGCCACCACCGGTGTGACGGACCGCCCGAGCGGCACCGCGCAGCAGACCGAATCCGCCGCGCCGGACCCGATTCTGCAGTTCCTCGACCGGCAGCAACCCGAAACCCCCTGCCTGGTCATGGATCTGGCCCAGGTCCGCGACCGCTACCGGCAGTTGCGAACCGCCCTGCCGGACGCCCGGATCTGCTACGCGGTCAAGGCCAATCCCACCCCCGAAGTGGTCGGTGAACTGGTCGGCCTGGGGGCGTCCTTCGACGTCGCCAGCCCCGGCGAGATCGACCTGTGCCTGGCCAAGGGCGCGGCGCCGGAGTCGATCTCCTACGGCAACACCATCAAGAAGCGCCGCGACATCGCCCGCGCCTACGAGCAGGGCGTCCGCCTGTTCGTCACCGACAGCGCCGCGGACCTGACCAACATCGCCGAGGTCGCGCCGGGCTCACAGGTGTTCTGCCGGGTCCTGGTGGACAACAAGGGATCCCGCACCCCGTTCGGCCGCAAGTTCGGCTGCCCGCCGGAGATCGCCGCGCAACTGCTGCGGCGCGCGCGGGAACTCGACCTGGACGCCTACGGCGTGTCGTTCCACATTGGATCGCAGCAGCTGGAACCCGTCGCGTGGGAGCACGGGATCAGCGCCGCCCGGCAGGTTTTCGAGAACTGCGCCGCGCACGGCGTGCGGCTGCGGATGGTGAACCTCGGTGGCGGATTACCCGCCGGCTACACCGAAGCCGCCCCGCCGCTGGCCGACTACGTGCGCCGCATCGAGGAATCACTGGACCGCAACTTCGGCGCCCAGCGGCCGGAACTGCTTATCGAGCCGGGGCGCTTCATCGTCGGTGACGCTGGCGTGCTGCGCAGCGAGGTCGTGCTCGTCTCGGACTCCAGCGACGGCGAACGCAGCTGGGTCTACCTGGACATCGGCCGCTACAACGGGCTCGCCGAAACCGAAGGCGAAGCCATCACCTACCGGTTGCGCACCTCGCGCGACGGCGACCCACTGGGCCCGGTCGTGCTGGCCGGGCCGACCTGCGACGGCGACGATGTGCTCTACCAGCGCACCCGGTACGAGCTGCCGCGAACGCTGCGCGGCGGCGACTGGGTCGACCTGCTCAGCGCTGGCGCGTACACCGCCAGCTATTCGTCCGTGGGCTTCAACGGATTCACCCCGCTGCCCACGTACTGCGTCGACGGCGACGAACAGCCGTGATCGCCTCGGCGACTTCGAGGAGCCGACACCGAAGCCGTGCCGACTTGGTACTGGAATTCTGCGAACTGATGGGAGGTCGATAGATGTCCGTTGACACCGGAACGCCGCCGGTCGGGTTGTTCACCGGCCAGCATGTCCTCGCCGAGCTGGAGGGCGTTGATCCGGAACTGCTCGACGACGAGCAGTTCCTGCGTGACACCCTGCACAACGCGCTGAGCCTGTCGCACGCCACCGTGTGCCAGATGATCGCCAAGCGGTTCGAGCCACAAGGTGTCACCGTGTTGGCGTTGCTGTCGGAGTCCCACGCCTCGCTGCACACGTATCCGGAGGACGGCTCGATCTTCATCGACGTCTTCACCTGCGGGCACACCGCCCAACCGGAGCGCGCGGTACAACTGCTCGCCGAGGCGCTGAAGCCGGCTTCGCAGAACGTCCAGACCATTCAACGCGGCCACGACTACGCAAACCTAGCCTCGTGAATTCGCCTTACCTGGCAACGTGAATCAAGGAGGAGCACCGTTGATCGAACTCGACGGGCACCGGTGGATCAAGGAACCGATGGGCGCGGACCTGCAGCGCCTGTGGCGGGTCGACGAGGTGCTGTGGGAGGGCGACACCGCCTACCAGCACGTGGTCATCGGCCGCACCGGGCAGGGTGTCGCGCTGTTCTGCGACGACGACCGGCAGAGCACCGAGTTCTCCCAGCTGGTCTACCACGAGGCGATGATGGTGCCGGCGTTCCTGCTCGCCGCGCAGGCCGAACGGGTGCTGATCATCGGTTCCAGCGAGGGCGTCGCCAGCCAGATGGCGGCCGCGGCCGGGGCCAGCAGGGTCGACCACGTGGACATCGACGAGCAGTGCGTGCGCGTCTGCGCCGAGCACCTGCCGTACGGCTACAGCACCGAGGAACTCGCCCGCGTCGAGCGGGGTGACGGTCCGATCAAGCTGCACTACGCCGACGGGTGGGGCTTCCTCGACCAGGCGCCCCCGGAGGGCTACGACATCGTGGTCGTCGACCTGCCCGACGAGCGGGCCGAAGACGCCGACGGCCAGCACAACCGGCTGTACGGCCTGGAGTTCATCCAGCGCTGCCAGGCGGTGCTCGCGGCCGGTGGCGTGGTCGCGTTCCAAGCGGGTTGCCCGACGGTGTGGCGCAACGAGACGCTGATCCGCTCCTACAACCGGTTCCGGTCGGTGTTCGACACGGTCGCCTACTTCGGCTCGGACGAGCACGAGTGGGCGTTCCTGTTCGGCCGGGTCGAGCAGATCGACGACCCGACCAACGTGATGCTGGAGGCGTTCTCGAAGTCGGCCTACCAGCCGGAGACGATCGACGAGGCCAGCCTCATCGGCTGCACGGTCCCCCCGTACTCCGTCCGAAACCAGGCCTGAACCTTCCGCAACGCGGAACCCCGGTTTCCTGGTTGGGGCGATTTGGAAATCGGAGCGCTGATTTCCATTGAGCCGTTTTCATCCGGGTCGATCCGCGGCCGCGACGCTGGAAGTCGCACGCTACGGGGCTGCCGCAAGCGGCGTAGCCGCATTAGCCCGCCCTCGCGGGCTTGCACCGCTGCGGGTTCTCAGCGGCCTTCTCGTGAAGACAGCCCGGGCGCGACGTATTTGGTCATACGTGCGCCCGGGATCTCACAGCCGAGAAGGCCGCTGAGGTTCCGCTACCCGCACCGCAACACAAGAAGCGGCTGGAAAACGCTCAGCGAAATCGCACCATCTAGAGCGAGCCGAGGTAGGGGTGGCGGGCCGGGTCGCCGTCGCGGGGGACGAACCACTGGTCGAAGGCCAGGCCCCGGGCGCGCAGCTCGGCCTCGACCTTGGTGATCTGCTCCACCACCTCCGGCTCGGCGTCGGCGGTCAGCGGCAGGTCCACCTCGTACAGTTCCTCGTGCTCGGAGTCACCGAAGGCCCGCCCGGCGAACCCGGCGAACACCGACTCGCTCTCCTCCCAGCTCATCAGCTCAGCGGCCTCCAGCACCACGCGCGCCTCGTTGATGATCAGCCGCAACGCCAGTGCCTCAGCCACCGTGCGCGGCGGCGTCCAGGACGGCTCGGTCAGCCGCACTGCGACGGCCGCCGACGACAGCACGAACGCGCGGGCGAAGAACGCGTCGTAGCGGTGGTCGTAGCACGGCGGGAGCTCCTCGAGCACCAGCAGCCCGACCGCGTCGGCCACCGTCGCGTTGTTCACCGCCAGAGCCAGCTCGTCGTAGAAGATCTCGTCGGTGACCACCCGCACCGCGTGGATGAGCGCCCCCGCGGGCAGGACGTGCGCATCCGGCTCGACGCCGAACGCGCTCGCCTCGAACCCTCGCAGCTGCGGAGCCAGCTCGGTGAGCCGGGCACGCCAGTGCTCGGCGTCCATCGCGGGCTCGGCGGAGGTCTCCAACGCCTCCTCGACCGCGGCCTCCAGCTCCTCGTTGACGTCGTCGACCGCGGCCAGCCGCTGGTTGAACTCGTCCTCGGTGATCCGCACCTCCGAGTGCGACACCGACCAGCCGCCGAGCACCTCGCTCTCGCGGATCAGCTCGTCGAGCACCGATGCGGCGGCGTCCTCGGCCGCCAGCAGCGACGGCGCGTCGAGCGCGAGAACCACGTTCGCGCCGGTCGGGTGCACCGTGATGCGGTAGTCCAGGACGTCTATGTCGGCGTCCCCAGGGCCCGAGACTCCCTCGACCAGCGCGAGGTGGCGGTCGAGCACGGCCGCGATCCCCTCCTGCTGCAGCGCGTCGAGCCCCACGACCCCGGCCGGCGGCTCGAGCTCGGCTGTCACCGCGTAATCCACCGCGTCTCGCCTTCTCCTCGACGGTTGGTCGGCATGGTACGTCGTCGAACTGGCCAAGACCCGTCAAGCGTTCGGGGCCTCCGCATCGGCCATGATGAACCACGTGACAACGACTGTGGCCGTATTCGGAAGCTGCAACATGGACTTGGTGGCCTACGTCGGGACGGCGCCGAAGCGGGGCGAGACGGTGCTCGGGCGGGAGTTCCACACGGTGCCCGGCGGCAAGGGCGCCAACCAGGCGATCGCAGCGGCCAAGGCGGGCGCCGCAGTGCGCATGATCGGCGCGGTGGGCGGGGACGACTTCGGTACCCAGATCCGCGAGACCCTGCAGAAGTCCACTGTGGATGTGAGGGGCCTGCGGACGGTGCCGGGGCGCAGCGGCACCGCGCACATCGTGGTGGACGACGAAGGCGGCAACTCGATCATCGTGGTGCCGGGTGCGAACGGGACGGTCGACGGGCTCGTCGACGGCGACGAAGAACTGATCGCCGGATCGCGGAGTTTGCTGCTGCAGCTGGAAATTCCGCTCCCCGGCGTGGCCGCGGCTGCGGCGGCGGGACGGCGCAACGGGGTGCGCGTGGTGCTCACCCCGGCCCCGGCGGTGCCGCTGCCCGCCGACATCCTGCCGAATGTGGATCTGCTGGTGCCGAACGAACACGAGGCGGCGATCCTGGCGGGCGACGACGACCCGCACCGCGCGCTGGCCGCACTGCTCCAACTGGTCCCCGAGGTGGTGATCACCCTCGGTGCCCGCGGCTCGTTGTACGGCAACCGCGACGGCGCTCGCGTGGAGGTGCCCAGCTTCCCGGTCGACGCCGTGGACACGACGGCCGCGGGCGACACCTTCCTCGGCGTGCTGAGCACGGCGATGGGCGAAGGCGCCGGGGTGCCCGAGGCGCTGCGGCTAGCCTCCGCTGGAGCGGCCGTGTCGGTGCAGCGGAACGGGGCCAGCAGCTCGATGCCGACTCGTCAGGAAATCACCGACTTCTTGGCGACGAGATAAGGGATTCACCCCGGCCAATTACTGCTGGTCCACAACCGCACTACGACGAGTCATTGCGCGAGTTTCACGGGCGGCCGGATTTGCTCCGAGTTGGAACCGGCCGCCCGTGGCTAGGGCTCACTGAGCGTTGTCGTAGGCCTCGACGACCTCGGCCGGAATGCGGCCCCGGTCGGAAACCTGCATCCCCTGATTCCGGGCCCATTCCCGAATGGCCTGGTTGCGTTCACGGTCGGCCGCGGTCGGCGTCGTCGCGGGCTTGCCAGCCTTGGCGACGGCGCGCTTGCGGCCACCGGTCTTGCGCGCGCTGGCCACGAAAGACGCCAGCGAGTCGCGGAGTTTGGCGGCATTATCGGAGGACAGGTCAATTGAGTAGTTCACCCCGTCCAAGGCGAACTCCACGGTGCTGTCGGCTGGTGTGCCGTCGACGTCGTCGACGAGCTGAACGGTGACTTTCTGCGCCACGGTAACCCTCGATTCCGGTTCGATTCCCCGCCTACTCCGCACCGACGGTGCGGAGTAGAGCGAGCGAACAATAAACGATAGCTGCAAGAATGATCCAGCCGCCGCCGGAATTTTTTGCGATGTGCGCTGGATTACTTTCTCGGATTGTCTCGCAGTGGTTACTGTCCGTTGGTGGCCACGTACCCTCGCCGGGCGCGGCGGCACGTGACCCGCCCGGCGGTTATCGGCTGGGCAACGAGCTGCTCTATGGTTGAGTACGAGACAACTGCGCCGCCGCGTGCTACAACGTGGTTAAGGCTCGCAGTAGTCTTACCTGCAAGTGTCGCGGATCGAGGCGGGGCACGTTCCCGAGACAGGTGATCATGGCCGAGCGGATTCAGGTCGAACTCGTCGATGATGTCGACGGGTCCCCGGCCAACCACACCGTCACCTTCGCGTTGGATGGTGTGACGTATGAAATTGACCTGAACGATGAGAACGCCCAACAACTCCGGGCCGTCCTCGACCGGTACATCAAGGCCGCGCGCTCCCCGAAGCCCGAGCCGGCGAGCAGCACGCGCCAGCAGGAGCGCGAGGAGGAGCGGGTCCGGCAGGCCAACAAGCAGTTGACCGAGCAGATCCGCGGCGCCGCGCAGCGCACCCGCGAGCGCCTCAGCAAGAAGGCCGCCGAGCCGGTCGCCCCGGAGCCGGTCGAGCAGCCCGAGCCCGTCGAGGAAGCGCCGTTCGAAGCGACTCCGGCCGAAGAGCCGAAGCCGGAACCGGCCCGCGTCCCGGCGGTTTCGATGCCACAGTTCTCCTCCGCGGTCGACTGAGATTCGGTCGTTTGGCCCGAATTCGCGGTGGCGGTCGGATGCGTGCCCGCGAAAGGACACGTGCTGGGCCGTCATTAGCTGACGACGGACGGGAGCTGAACGCCTTTCCACCAGCGAGGGACTGCCGTGTCCGAATCCCGGTCGATGCCGGAACGATCACGGATGTGGAAACGCCGTGTCCGGCCAAATACACGCGATCACCCCTTTACCTGTGTGGCAGGTGGGAGGCGAGCGTGGCAGTGAGGTTCGGGTAGCGCGTGCGGTGATGCTGGTCGTGGCGAATCGCGGCGACCGGCTGTGCCCCGCTGGTTGACGTCGAATAGACCGCCGCCCAGGTGCGCTCCTCCATACAGGCCGCGAAGGTCCGCGGTGGCGAGACGGTGATCGCGCTCGACCAGGAGCCGGACAAGCTCGACCCGCCGCCAGCTCGTGGCCGAGGCGGGAGCGTCGGACCCGGGTGCGGTTCGAGATGACGCTGGCCAACGATCCGACCCAGCTCCACACCGGGCAGGTCATCCGAGCGATGGCCGCCCAGGCGGCTTCGACATCGCGCTGCGCCCGACGGAGTCGACCACGTCGATCAGCGAGGCGCGGCAGGGCCGGTTCCAGGCCTTCTTCGTCGGCTGGTCCGGCCGCCCCGACCCGGACGGCAACATCGCGGCCTTCCACACCGAGGGCGGCTCGCAGAACGGCGGCGACTTCGACCCGGGCACCGACGAACTGATCAAGCAGGCGGCCAGCAAGCAGGACGTGCCCCGCCGCCGGGCACTGTACGAGCAGATCGTCAGCGGAACAACGTCATCTACCTCTACCGCCCGCAGTACCACCCGGGCGCCGGTGACCCTGGAACTGGCGGTGCTGAGCCTCCTTTTCGCCGCGCTGATCGGCCTGACCGCCGGGGTGGTGACCGCGGTGCGCCGCAGCACCGTCCCGGACTGGCTGGGCAACCGGGTATCGCATTTCGGGCTGTCCATCCCGAACTTCTGGCTCGGCCTGATCTGCGTGCTGGTGTTCGCCGTCTGGCTCGGCGTGCTGCCCGCCTCCGGCTACGTCCCGTTCACCGAATAGCCGCTCGGCAACCTGCGACGGCTGGTGCTGCCGGCGTTCGTGCTGGGCAGCGGATTGGCGGCGGTTCTGATGCGGCAGCTGCGATCGTCCATGTTGGACGCATTGTGCTCGGACTACGTGGTGCTCGGACTACGTGCGGACCGCGCGCGCCAAGGGCGCCGGGGAGTGGGGGTGGTAGCCATCCACGGCCTCCGCAACAGCCTGATCACCGTCATGACGACCCTCAGCCTGCGGCTCGGCACGCTGATTTCTGGCACCGTGGTCACCGAGCAGATCCTCATGCTGCCTGGCTTCGGCAAATTGATGGTCGAAGTCGGCGGAGTCACAAAACCTGTACCTCGCGTCGAGGACCTGGCCGTCAGCTACCCTGGCCAACGCGCGCCGTCGACCGGCTGTCGTCGCACATCGACCGCGGCGAAACCCTCCCGCTGGTAGGGGAATCCAGCTTCAGGAGGTCCACTGTGGGCAAAGCCGTGGCCAGGGTGCTGACCCCGGCTGAAGGCCGGATCGTTCTCGACAGCCAGGACATCAGCCGCCGGCCCGCCCGCCCGACTGCGATCGGTGCGGAGCAACACCGGCATCGTCTGCCAAGACCCGTGCTCGTCGCTGGACCCGCGCATGACCAACGCGGACAGCGTCGCCGAACCACTCCGCTTGCACCGCGCCGCCCGCGGGCGCGAGATCGAGGGCCGCGTGGACACCCTGCTTGGCGCGGTAGAGCTCGGCTCAGCGATGAGTCGTCGCTACCTGAACGAGCTGTCCGGTCGACAGCCACGACCTGGCTGTGGTGAACCGGCTGGCGCGCCGGGTGGCGGTCATGCACCAGGGCAAACTGGTGGAGCAGGGTGACCGAGAGGTGCTCGGCGACCCGCAGCACGATTACACGAATCGGCTCCTGGCGGCGGCCGTTCGGGACGACCCGGTCCGTCAGCGCGAGACGACTCGCGTCCTAGGCCCGTTGCCCGACCGACGCGAAACCGCACCGGGCCCCTCGGCGCGGGCGCGGTGCGTGGTGTGACTCAGGTCAGTCTTCGGCGCGGTGCCTTCGGGCCCTGCCGCGCGACCCGGAGCCGGTGCGCACGGGCTTCTTCGCTTCGGTCTTCGGCCGTTCGACCCGATCCGCCAGCGAAGCGGCGAACTCCGGCGGAGCGCTGGGACCCCAATTCCGGTCTTCCGGGTCCATCAGCGTCTTTCGCAGCTCGGTATAGATCGGTGTGGAGTCCACTGCTACCCCCGTTCTGGCGATCGTCTGGGAGGCTACCTCCGCAGTCCAGGCGAGTCGCGGCGACAAATCAGGACCACACGAACGTGGACATCGATCGGGGCGGCGGACACGGGCGGCGGCGCGACGCCCCAAAATCGTCTCTGACCTGGCGTTTTCACCTTTTGTGGGGGGTGGTTGTTGGGGGTGTTTCGGGGCCGTGTAACTTATTCCAAGTCAGCGCGACACGGGCCGGGAAAACCGGGCCGGGCCTGATGCGGGTCCCGCGAACCAAGCTCTCACGAATGAGTGGTAGAGGACCGCCGCATATCGCACCGGATGCGTATTGACGACGGTTCGAGACCCGCTTCGCGGCAGGTGGGAAACCATGCCGCGAGCTGCGCACCGTGCCGACGGGAAGCCTAACGCGCGCGTCCCTCCGCTGGTCAGCGGGTGACTGCGGTAGGCGTGTTGACCAGCCACTATGGACAAGACTTCGCGTTGGATGCGAAGATTTCGCATCCAACGCGAAAGACGGAGAGTGATCGGTGGCGGGTCGAGAGGACCAGATTCCGGGGGCAGCTCGGCTGCACTTGGCCGACGGGGTGGCGTTACTGCGCCCGGAGGAGCAGGTGTTCGAGGCGATGCTGGACGGCTGGCGCAATCAGCAGTTGGCCCGCAACCTGGCGCTGTCGACGATCGAAAAGCGGGCTGGCCGGCTTCGGGCGTTCTTCGAGTACGTCGGGGCGTTCCCGTGGCAGTGGACACCGCAGCACGCCGACGAGTGGTTCGGCGACCTGCGGGCGGTACGCGGCTGTGCGCACTCGACGCTGCGGTCGTACCAGGACGCGTTGCGCTCGTTCTGCCAGTACGTCTGCGACCCGGCCTACGAGTGGTCCTCGATCTGCGAGCAGCGCTTCGGCACGCACCCGATCCAGGTGGTGCACGACTGGAATGTCGCGACGCACCTGCAAGAGGTCGAGTCCCGGCCGGAGAAGCGTGCGTTCACCATCGATGAGTTGCAGGACTTCTTCGACTACGCCGACGAGCAGGTCACCAGGGCTCGCGACCGGGGACGCAAGGGATGGTTGCCCGCGTTCCGGGACGCGACGCTTTTCAAGATCACTTACGGTTTTGGCTTACGGCGCAACGAATCCAGGATGCTCGACGTCACCGACATCGGCCGCAATCCGCATGGGCCGGAGTTCGGCGACTACGGCTTGATCCATGTCCGGCATGGCAAGGCGAAGAAGGGCTCGCCGCCCAAGCGGCGCAGCGTGGCCACCGTGTGGACGTGGACGGCGGAGATCCTGGAGGAGTGGGTCACCGAGTTCCGGCCCCAGTTGGCCGCGCCCGGCTCGTCGGCGTTGTGGCCGTCCGAGCGCGGGGAGCGGATCGGATTACAGAGGATCAACTCACGGTTCGCCGCTTACCGCGACGCACTGGGTCTCGATCCCGGCCTGGACTTCCACGGGCTAAGACGCTCCTACGTCACGCATCTCATTGAGGCAGGCCGAGACCCGCTCTTTGTTCAATTCCAATGTGGACATGAACATGCGAGCACAACTTCCTTGTATACCTGCGTCTCCTCGGACTTCCGGACCCGCACGCTGCGCCAGGCCCTGGACCAGACCCTGGCCACCGCCCTCGACGAACCCACCCGGAGGAGCCAATGAAACGCGAGGTCAGCTACAAGTGGCGGCTGCGTGAGGTCATGGCCGCGCATGGCATGTTCACCATCTCCGACCTCGTGCCGTTGCTGGTCGACCGGGATATCAACCTGTCGGTGTCCCAAGTTCACAGGCTGGCCACCGGAACCCCCGAGCGGTTGTCGCTGGCAGTACTCGCTGCGTTGTGCGACATCTTCAACTGCACCCCGGCTGACCTGATCGCGACAAAGGCCCAGAACGCTGCGGTCCGCAAGACCGCCACCGATGACGGCGTGGTCAACCTCAACGCGCGTCGGCCCAAGCGCGCCCGGCTCTGCCCGGAGTCATGAGCGCCGCGCCCCTGGTCTGCTCCGGCTGCGGGACGCAAGGACCCCGCTATCGGCGGGGATTATGCGGGCCATGCGCCCTGGCCGAGGACCTGCACGCCGTTCTGGACGACGGCCAGGGCGGCATCAGGCCCGAGCTGAGGCCGTTCTTCGATGGGGTCCGTCGAATGCGTAACCCCCGCGCCGGGGTGAACTGGATCAGCCGCCCGCACGTCCACGCGATGCTGCGCGCCCTGGCCGACCCGAGCGTCCCGGTCACGCACGAGACCCTGGACAGCATGACGCCCTGGCGATCAGTGGCCTATCTGCGGGATCTGCTGATGCTGCACGGCGTTCTCCCGCACGCCGACCGGCACCTGATGCTGTTCCAGCGGTGGCTGCGGGACACCTTGAATGGCATCGGCGAGCGCGAGCCCCGCCAGCTCGTCGAACGGTTCGCTACCTGGCACGTCCTCCACCGGCTCCGCCGGTTCGCCGACCGCGGTCCGGTCACCGAGAAGCAGACTCAGCAGGCGCGGGACGAGATCCGCCAGGCCATCGCGTTCCTGGTCTGGCTGCGCGAACGCGGCCTGCTACTCGCGGCCTGCCGGCAAGCCGAGGTCGACGCCTGGTACGCCGGCGCCTACACCGCCCGGCGGCTCACCCATGCCTTCCTGCGCTGGGCGATGCGCAACAAGCTGCTGGCCCGCGTGACGCTCCCGCACAAGGACACCCGCAACCCTGCCCCGCTCAGCCAGCACGACCGCATCGCCCTGATCCGGCGGTTGCTCACCGACGAGGACATCCCGCTGCTCACCCGCGTCGCCGCCATCCTGATGCTGCTCTACGCGCAACCGCTGACCCGCGTCCTGCGTTTGACCGTCGACGACGTCCTCCACGAAAACGGTGAGGTCAGCATCCGGCTCGGTGAGCCACCCACGCCGGTCCCGGAGCCCTTCGCTGGGCTGCTGCAACAGCACATCCAGCAGCGGCTCAACCTCACCACCGCCACCAATCCCGAAGCACGCTGGCTGTTCCCCGGTCGGCGCGGCGGCCAACCCATGACCACCGACACGGTCGAAGGCCGCCTCCGCCGACACGGCATCCGCACGCTCACCGGCCGCACGGCGGCGCTCCGGCAGCTCGTTCTCCAAGCACCCGCGCCGGTGGTCGCCAGGATGCTCGGCTACACCCTCGACCACGCCGCCCGGCTCGCCACCGAGGCCGGTGGTGCCTGGGCCCGCTACGCCCCGATGACCACTCCCGGTGACACAAGACGACGAACACGCGACAGTTGAATCCGCGAGGTCACCAATT
>NZ_GL877878.1:1659596-1709553 GCF_000194155.1 Saccharopolyspora spinosa NRRL 18395 | reverse complement strand
CCACCGGAGGGCAGCCACCCGGCATTCCCCGGCCATCACCACTGCAGACCCGGCTGCTGGACCTACTCGGTGTCGACCCGACCAAACCAAGATGATCAAATACCAGAACATGACGACCAGGCCGAGTTGATCAACCCTCATGTGCGGAATGCCCGGCTAGCTCCCGAGACAGGTGATCATGGCCGAGCGGATTCAGGTCGAACTCGTCGATGATGTCGACGGGTCCCCGGCCAACCACACCGTCACCTTCGCGTTGGATGGTGTGACGTATGAAATTGACCTGAACGATGAGAACGCCCAACAACTCCGGGCCGTCCTCGACCGGTACATCAAGGCCGCGCGCTCCCCGAAGCCCGAGCCGGCGAGCAGCACGCGCCAGCAGGAGCGCGAGGAGGAGCAGGCCCGGCAGGCCAACAAGCAGTTGACCCAACAACTCCGGGCCGTCCTCAACCGCTACGTCAAGGCCGCGCGCTCCCCGAAGCCCGAGCCGGCGAGCAGCACGCGCCAGCAGGAGCGCGAGGAGGAGCAGGCCCGGCAGGCCAACAAGCAGTTGACCGAGCAGATCCGCGGCGCCGCGCAGCGCACCCGCGAGCGCCTCAGCAAGAAGGCCGCCGAGCCGGTCGCCCCGGAGCCGGTCGAGCAGCCCGAGCCCGTCGAGGAAGCGCCGTTCGAAGCGACTCCGGCCGAAGAGCCGAAGCCGGACCCAGGTAGTGGGCGCTATGACCGAACTGCAAAAAATGGCCAAGCCCCAGGAGTTCCTGCTGAGCGGGGACTCTAAACTGGTGTCCTACACCAATGTCTCGGCGATGATCGATGCCGGTGTCGGGTTCATCGCCCCCGCCTCGAAGGCGTACACCCCCGCCGCGAGACTGGCCGCACTGGACCTCGACTCGGCCACCCAGGTCGACTACGTCGCGCAACGCGACACGAGCAAACCGGCTGCCGCGCGGGGCCGATGGCACGTCAGCGAGGACACGATGACCCTTGCGGGCAAACGCAAGCGAGACCCGGTGCTCACGCTGCGGCGGGTGTTCGTGCACTCCACCGCCCGAGCCCACGCCGCGGCCACCGCCCGGGCCAAGAAACTCGACCGCGCCCGCGATGACCTCGACCGGCTGGCCCGGGGGTTGGGTTCCCGTCACTACCCTGACGAGAAAGCCGTGACCGCCCGAGTCGCCGCGATCGCGGCCGCCCGACGGGTCACCGCCTACCTGCGCACCGAGACCGGCACCGATCCCGCTACCGGCAAACCCACCCTGCGCTGGTGGTTCGACCAGGCCGCGCTGGATGCCGAGACGGCCACCGACGGCTGGTACGCCCTGCTCACCAACCTGCCCGCCACCGTCGCAGCGGCCGAGATCCTGCGCCGTTACAAGGGCCAGGAAGTCGTGGAACGCCGCTACAGCACGATCAAAGGCCCCTTGGCGGTGGCACCGATGTTCCTGAAGAACAACCGGCGCATCGCCGCCCTGATCACCGTGATCTGCCTGGCACTGCTGATCTTCTGTCTGATCGAGCGCCAACTCCGACTGGCAATCGCCCCCCAGACCACGCTTGACGGACTCTACGTAGGAAGGCCCGCCAAACCCACCGGCAGGCTGGTCTTCGAGGCACTGGCCCGTCTCCGCCTCATTCCCGTCCCGAGACAGGTGATCATGGCCGAGCGGATTCAGGTCGAACTCGTCGATGATGTCGACGGGTCCCCGGCCAACCACACCGTCACCTTCGCGCTGGATGGTGTGACGTATGAAATTGACCTGAACGATGCGCACGCCCAACAACTCCGGGCCGTCCTCAACCGCTACGTCAAGGCCGCACGCTCCCCGAAGCCCGAGCCGACGAGCAGCACGCGCCAGCAGGAGCGCGAGGAGGAGCAGGCCCGGCAGGCCAACAAGCAGTTGACTCGGATTGTCTCGCAGTGGTTACTGTCCGTTGGTGGCCACGTACCCTCGCCGGGCGCGGCGGCACGTGACCCGCCCGGCGGTTATCGGCTGGGCAACGAGCTGCTCTATGGTTGAGTACGAGACAACGGTGCCGCCGCGTGCTACAACGTGGTTAAGGCTCGCAGTAGTCTTACCTGCAAGTGTCGCGGATCGAGGCGGGGCACGTTCCCGAGACAGGTGATCATGGCCGAGCGGATTCAGGTCGAACTCGTCGATGATGTCGACGGGTCCCCGGCCAACCACACCGTCACCTTCGCGCTGGATGGTGTGACGTATGAAATTGACCTGAACGATGCGCACGCCCAACAACTCCGGGCCGTCCTCAACCGCTACGTCAAGGCCGCACGCTCCCCGAAGCCCGAGCCCAGAACATGACGACCAGGCCGAGTTGATCAACCCTCATGTGCGGAATGCCCGGCTAGCGATCCAACGGCTCGCGAGCCCTGAACAGCGGACACGGTTCTACTACCAGGTCGGACGCAGCGGGTAGTGGGCGTCGGTGTCGTCCAGGCGGACGCCGAGGACCTGGTGCAGTTGGACGATGTTGCGCTCGAAGCCCAGCTGGCAGGCCGCCATGTAGAGCCGCCACACGCGCGCCCGGTCGAAGCTCACCTCGGCGACTGCCTCGTCCCAGTGCTCCTCCAGGTTCCGGCACCAACCGGCCAGCGTCAGCGCGTAGTGCTCCCGCAGGTTCTCCTCGTGCCGCACCTCGAAGCCGTTGTCGTTCATCGCCGACACGAGCGTGCCCACCGGCTCCAGCTCGCCGTCCGGGAAAACGTAGCGGGCGATGAACTTGCCCGGCCGCGACCCGTGGCTGCCGTCCGGCCGGGTAATGCAGTGGTTGAGCAGCCGCCCACCGGGGCGCAGCTTGCCCGCCAGGAACGAGAAGTAGCCCGGCAGCTGCGCCTGACCGATGTGCTCGGTGAGCCCGATCGAGCTGACCGCGTCGAAGCCGGTCTCGGTGACTTCGCGGTAGTCCAGGTGTCGGATCTCGGCGAGGTCGGCCAGCCCGCGTTCGGCGATGGTCTTCTGCGCCCACTGCGCCTGCTGCCGGGACAGCGTCACGCCGAGCGCGCGCACCCCGTAGTGCTCGGCCGCGTGCATCACCATGCCGCCCCAGCCGCAGCCGACGTCCAGCAGCCGCATGCCTTCCTGCAGGCCGAGCTTGCGCGCCACCAGGTCGTGCTTGGTGAACTGCGCCTCCTCCAAAGTGGACGTCGCCTCGGGGTACACCGCGCAGGTGTAGGCCATCGACGGGCCCAGCACCCACTCGTAGAACCTGTTGGACACGTCGTAGTGGTACGAGATCGACTTTCTGTCGCGGCGCTTCGAGTGCCGCCAGCCGCGCGGGCGGTGCTCCACCTCCGGCGGTCGCACCGGCCACCACAACCGGTACCCGGCCAGCTTCACCGCCAGTTCGCGCCGCAGGCTCGGCGGGATGTCGTTGAGCGCCACGCTGGGGAACGCCGTCAGCGCGGTGTGCATGTCGCCGTGCACCTCGATCGCCCCGGTGACGTAGGCGCGCGCCAGGCCGAGCTCGCCCGGCGCGGCGGCGAGATGCGAAAGTGCCAGCGGCGAACGGATTTCCACGCACACGTCCGCCCCCGCACGCCCGGCGCGGCTGCCGTCGAACGCACGGATCTCCAATGAGACGTCGCTTCCGAGGATGCGCGTGAACACCTCTGCCCAGCCCATCAGCGGATCTCCTTCCTGCCGCTCAGTTCGAGGGTTGCGTGGGATTTGCTTTTATGTCCGAAGAGCATTCGAGCGACATGCCCGGCCTGCCAAGAACGACGTGACCACGGCTCAAGCTGCGTAGAAATCATCTTTCCCCCACGCATTTCTCGTACAGCCCGGGAAGCCGGCCCTTCGGGTCGTACGTCTCCTTCAACTGCTGGTAGGCGGGGCGGTTGTAGAGCTGCCAGAACTCCGCTTCCTCGAAGTAGGAGTTGGAGTACAGCGACTTGTGCCCGTCGAGTTCGGTCACCGCGCGCTCGATGGCCCGGTTGTGCCGCCCCGGCGCCTCGCCCGGCTTCAGCGGCACCGTGGCCCAGAAACCGACGTTGACGTACAGCGTGTCCGGGTCCATCGGGTACAGCGGCCAGCCCTCGCGGTCGCGCAGTTGCACCGGGCACAGCCAGACCGGGGAGATCCCGATGTCGCGGTGGAAGAACTCCAGGAACTCCGGCAGCCGGTCCACCGGGATCTCCACGTCCTGGATCACCGGCTCGTTGAGGCCCTTGCCGCTAAGCACCGCGATCCGGTCGGTGACCGAGTGGCGGCGGTCCCAGGCCACGATCCGGCGGTAGACGTCGGAGCGGCGGTACCGCTGCGGCCAGAAGCGGCGGACCAGCGGGTGCTGCGCGCCGAGCGCGCGGGAGCACCAGAACCAGTCGGTGTCCCAGCGCCACAGGTAGTCGTGGATGCCCAGGAAGTCGACCTGCCGCTGCTGGATGGACCGGTAGTAGACCTGCTGCCCGGTGTAGTCGCTGGTGAACGGCGCCTTGTCCACATAGGAGCCCAGCGTCAGGTACTGCTCGCGCGGGCTGAACACGGTGCCGTCGAGGAAGTCGACCGGCTCCCCGTCGAAGCTGCGGTCGCGGCAGATCTCGGCGATCACCGTGGCGCATTCCCCCGCCGAACCGAAGCGCACGTGCCGCAACCGGACGTACGGCTTGACCTGCTCCAACTCGATCTCCAGCCGCAGCGCGTAGCCCAGCGTGCCGTAGGAGTTCGGAAATCCCCGGAAGAGGTCGGCGTGCTCGTTATCCGGCCGGGCCCGGACCACCTCACCGGCTCCGGTGAGGATCTCCATCTCCCGCACGGATTCGTGCGGGAGACCGCTGCGGAAGGAGGTGGATTCGATGCCCAGCCCGGCGACCGCACCGCCGAGTGTGATCGTCTTGAGCTGGGGCACCACCAGCGGGATGTGCCCGGACGGCAGCAGCGCGTCGACGATGCTCTCGTAGGTCGCCATGCCCTGCACCTGCGCGGTGCGGCTGGCGGAATCCACTTCCAGCACCCGGTTGAACCGCCCGACGTCCAGTCCCGGCCCCTGCGACGGCGCGCGAAAGCGGAAGAGGTTCGAGGTCGGTTTGGCAAGGCGCACCGGCGCGCTGGCCGGCAACCGGCCGTACTGCGCCACCAAAGCGGATACTTCGTCGGAATGGCTTCCTGCCACGACTGTTCCCCGATCGGCCATGCCTCGACTCTATTGCTGGTCCAGCGCGCAGGCATCCCGCTTTACGTGGGCCAAACATGGCCGCAATGCGAACAAAAGGGGCAAAACAACCATGTGGTGTCGTCGGCGGCGATCGTCGAAGGTCGCAAAACGCCAGGTGATCGACGTAGGACCGGTGAGTTATCAAAGATTCTTGCTTGTCGCATGCAAATGCATCGGGATTTCGGTCACACCGGCGCCGGGCCGGTGCCGCACGCCGACCGTGAGCCTCCTGGACAGCCACAGCAACCCGGAAGACTCACGGCCGGCGATGCGACTTCACTCCGAACGGCGCAGCGCCCAGGCCCGCAGGCCGCGGAAGCCCTGCACCTTGGTCGGGCCCACCGAGATCAGCCGGTACTCCGCGTGCCCCCGCAACGCGGCCGCCAGCTCACGGTCCACCAGCACCGAGGCCGGGCGAGCCACCGACGTCAGCCGGCTCGCGATGTTCACGGTCGACCCGTAGACGTCGCCGAAGCGGGCCAGCACCGGCCCCCGCGCGAGCCCGATCCGCAGCCGCGGCAGCAGGTCGGTCTTGGCGATCTCCTCGTTGAGCGTCAACGCGATCTCGGCGGCCTCCGTCGCGGTGTCGGTCACGAACAGCACCTCGTCGCCGACCGTCTTGATCACCCGGCCGTGGTTCTCCGCGACCACGGCGCCGGCCAGCGACTCGAAGCCGTCGATCAGCCGGGCGAGCTCCAGCTCGGTGAAGTCCCGGATCAACCTGGTGTAGCCGACGATGTCGGCGAAGCCGATCACCTGCACCCGCTCGTCGACCCCGGGATCGCGTTCGGCGAGCTCGCGCGAAGCGGTGGCCGCCAGGTGCCGCCGCCACACGTAGTCCTGCATGCGCGCCATCACCGGCAGGATCACCTCGGCGACCTGCGCCGTGGTCGCCACGTCCACCGCGAACTGCTCGCCCAGCAGCGACTTGAAGATCCCGACCTGCCACTCCGCCAACCGCGACATGGTCTGTGCCAGCGACCGCGCGACCGCCGACTCCAGCTCTGGCGGGATCACCTCGGCGGAGACCAGCTCGACCAGCGCGCGAAGCGCGGCGATGTCGGCGTCGGTGAACACCACCGCGTCGTCCTCGACGTGGGCGAAACCCATCGCCTGCCAGAGCTGCTCGGCCCGGGCGACAGGAACCCCGGCCGCCGCGGCGACCTCTTCCTTGGTGTGCCGCGCCGGCCCGCCGAGGATGGTCTCCTGCACCCTCGTGGCCGCGCGGCGCACCCTCATCGCGCGGTTCGGACAACGAGCACATCGCGATCGGCCCGACGGCACACCTCGGACGGCACCGACCCGAGGATCCGGCCCTTCAACGTGTTCAGCCCGCGGCTGCCCACCACCAGCAGGTCGGCCGCCTCCTTCTCGGCGGCGGCCAGCAGCACTGACACGGGCGCGCCGACCGACGCGAAGGTCTCGATCTTCGTCGCCCCCGCCCCGCGGGCGACGGCGGAGGCCTCGCGAAGGGTGTCCTCGGCCGGTGCGGAACCGATCACCTGGAACGCCTCGTCGCCGAGCGCGTTCTATGCCTCCTCGACCTCCCGCGTGCTGCTCGGGTAGTAGGCGCAGACGATCACCAGCCGGGCCGTCGAGTCGCGGGCCACCTCGGCGGCGCGGGACACCGCGAGCAGCGAAGGTGCCGAGCCGTCCGTTCCAACGACGACGGTGCGGTAACTGGACATTACAATCTCATTTCCGCAGCGGAGCTGGCTTCGAGTGGGCACCGGCGTGAACACTAACGATCGCGACGCCCGGCGGTCACGCGTCGCTACCGAACGTGCCGAGTTGTGAAGCAGGATGCGACCACCCACCGGCCGATTTGTCCGCTCGACCAAACGAGGCCGGAAACTCTCATCCGACCCCACAATCAAGTGACGCGTCGGCGGCGCGTAGGTTTCGCCGGAACGTGCAAACCCTTCGGTGATGCAGACACGGACGACGTTGCGCGGAACGTCCGCCGGGCCGGATCACGCAATGTACGTACCCTTTCGCGCAGGACGAACGCATTCGGGAGAATCCGTGACCACACCAAGCCTTACCCCAGGGCGGGGGATATTCCGCCGCAAGCCGATCGACACGATCATCGAGGACGACGGCGAGTCCGGACTCAAGCGTTCGCTGGGCCTGTGGCAGCTCACCGCGATCGGCGTCGGCGGCATCATCGGCGCCGGGATCTTCTCCCTGGCTGGCGCCGTCGCCAACGAAAAGGCCGGGCCCGCGGTGCTGATCTCCTTCCTGATCGCGGGTATCGCCAGCGCGGCCGCGGCGTTCTCCTACGCGGAGTTCGCGGGCATGATCCCCAAGGCCGGTTCGGCCTACACCTACGGATACGCGGTGCTCGGCGAGGTCGTGGGCTGGCTGATCGGCTGGGACCTGCTGCTGGAGTACACCGCGATCGTCGCGGTGGTAGCCATCGGCATCTCGGGTTACTTCAACGAACTGCTCGGCTTCCTGCACATCGATCTGCCGCTGTGGATGATGGGCGCGCCGGGCACCGAGGACGGCGCCGCCCCGGCGGGCAGCTACAAGATCAACCTGTTCGCGGCGCTGCTGTGCCTGCTGATCGCCTTCATCCTCAACCAGGGCATGAAGAGCGCGGCGCGCTTCGAAACGCTGCTGGTGTACCTGAAGGTCGCCGTGGTGCTGGTCGTGATCGTCGTCGGTGCGTTCCACATCAACACCGGCAACTACAACCCGTTCTTCCCCTTCGGCATCAGCGGCGCGTTCGCCGGTGCGGCGACGGTGTTCTTCGCGGTGTTCGGCTACGACGCGATGAGCACGGCGGCGGAGGAATCCAAGGACGCCCAGCGGCACATGCCGAAGGCGATCATTTACTCGCTGGCCATCTCGATGGTGCTCTACGTGCTGGCCTGCCTGGTGCTGACCGGCATGATCCCGTATCAGCAGATCAGCGCCGAGAGCGCGTTCGCCACCGCCTTCGCCGACGTCGGTCTGCCGGTGCTGGGCGCGATCATCGCCGTCGGCGCCATCCTGGGCATCCTCACCGTGCTGTTCACCTTCATGCTCGGCGTGACCCGGGTGGGCTTCGCGATGAGCCGGGACGGCCTCCTGCCGAAGTGGTTCTCCAAGACCCACCCGGTGCGCAAGGTGCCGAGCCGCTTCACCTGGCTCATCGGCATCGCCTCGGCGCTGATCGCGGGTCTGCTGCCGATCGGCGAGGCCGCGGAGTTGACCAACATCGGTATTCTGCTGGCGTTCGTGATCGTGTGCGCCGCGATCATCGTCCTCCGCTACAAGCGGCCGGATCTGCCACGCGGGTTCAAGTGCCCCGGCATGCCGGTCGTGCCGATCATCGGCATCATTTTCTCGATCTGGCTGGTCACCTTCCTCGACCCGGTTACGTGGCTGCGGTTCGCCGCCTGGTTCGTCATCGGCCTGGTGATCTACTTCGCCTACGGGTACCGGAAGTCCAAGCTCAACGAGCTCTCGTCCACCGAACCCCAGAAGTGAGCCGTTGACCCCGGTCGGAGGACCGGGAACTCCGAACGCCGGACGTCGCCTCCCCGTGCGACGTCCGGCGTTCCGGCGTTCCAGTGCAATTTCAATGGAAATCGAAGGTCCAATTTCCATTGAAATTGCCGTAAATGGAATATGTTGTCCGCGAAGCGGAAGATCGTCGCGATCGATCAAGGGTGTTTTCTGCGTCTCAGCGTGCACTGGATCACAGCGCCGCACGGCTCCGGCGTCCTAGGGTTTCTTCAACGCCGCCGGAAGTTCCCCGGGGCGTCTGAGTTCCTACCGGGCCTCAATGCCGAGGGGTACTTGTGACGCGCGTTCGCGAACTGAGCCCGTATGTCGAGCTGCACCGCGCGCAGTGGCGAGAACTGCGCGACTACCTTCCCCTGCCGCTGACCGAGGACGAGCTCGTCGCCCTGCGCGGGCTCGGCGAGCCGGTCGACCTCGCCGAAGTCGCCGACGTCTACCTGCCGCTATCGCGGCTGATCAGCCTCCAGGTGGCCGCCCGCCAGCGACTGCACGAGACCACCACGACGTTCCTTGGCGAGGAGACCCGCGGCACGAAGGTGCCGTTCGTGATCGGCATCGCGGGCAGCGTCGCGGTCGGCAAGTCGACCACCGCGCGGATCCTGCGCACGCTGCTGGCCCGCTGGCCCGACCACCCGCGGGTCGACCTGGTCACCACCGACGGCTTCCTGTACCCGAAGGCCGAGCTGGTGCGCCGCGGCCTGATGCACCGCAAGGGCTTCCCCGAGAGCTTCGACCGGCGGGCGCTGCTGCGCTTCGTCACCGAGGTGAAATCCGGGGCGCCCGAGGTGGCCGCGCCGGTCTACTCGCACGTCGCCTACGACATCCTGCCCGGCGAACAGCACGTGGTCCGCAAGCCGGACATCCTGATCATCGAGGGGCTTAACGTGCTGCAGCCCGCGCCGAGCCTGGCCGTGTCGGACCTGTTCGACTTCTCCATCTACGTCGACGCGCACACCGACCACATCGCCCGCTGGTACACCAATCGCTTCCTGGCGCTGCGCAGCACGGCGTTCGCGAACCCGAACTCGCACTTCCACCACTTCGCCGAGCTCTCCGACGACGAGGCCCGCGCCGAAGCCGAGCACCTGTGGCGCACGATCAACGAACCGAACCTGGTGGAAAACATCCTCCCGACCCGACCCCGCGCGACTCTGGTGCTGCGCAAGGACATCGACCACTCGATCAACCGGGTCCGCCTCCGCAAACTCTGAGCCGGACGTCGATCCCCCAGCACCACGCGCCCGCGCCGCCGCGCCGGATCGCGTGCTAGATCAACCTCGACGTGAACTGCTCGGGCAGATCGCGCTGCTCCGCCGGGCCCCGAGGCACCTACGGGACGGCGGCTCGATCACCATCGCGGTCAGCTCAGGATGGGGCGGCGAGGACGCCATCGAGCAGCCGTCAGCGGCGGGCAGTCCGGCGGGCGAGCAGTAGTTGCAGGTGCGCGCTCAGGCGTTCCGTCGGGTTGGCGAAGTCGACGCCCGTGATCTCACCGGCCCGGCGGACCCGGTAGCGGAGGGTGTTCGGGTGGACGTGCAAGCCCTCACTGGCCGCGCGGACGTCGCCGAAGGCCTCCAGGTACGCCAGCAGCGAGCGGGCCAGGTCGGTTCCGTGCTCCGCGTCGTGCTCGTGCAGCCCCGCCAGGCGGGAGTCGCGGAACCGCTCGTTGCCCTGCAGCACCGTCAGGATCTCGCTGATCACCACCTGCGCCCGCACATCCGAGATGGTGGCGATCTCCGCGTGCAGGTCGTGGGTCATCGCGTCGAGGATCCGGTCCGCCTCGGTGCGCGACTCCGCCACCTCGTCCAGCGTCCGGACCGCCGATCCAACGCCCACCTGCACCCGCGCCCGCACGTGCTGCCTGGCCGCCGCCACGATCTCCCTGGTCAGGCTCAGCGCCGACGCCACCGCAGAGCGTTCCGGCAGGTCCGGCAGCAGCACGTACACCCGTGAACCAATCGTGGTGACCAGCGCACTGCGCCGGTAGGCCGAGGCGTGCACCGAGATCAGGCTGGTCATCTCGGACCGCTGCAACTCCAGTTCGGAACGGTCCGCGCTGGCGTCCGACGGGCGCAGCGTGAACACCACGACCACCGCCGGCTTCGCCGGATCCGCACCGATGTTGTCGGACACCGACTGGGCGTCGATGAGGCCGTCCAGCAGACCGGTAAGCAGGTTCTCCCGGAACCGTGGCCCGGCCGTGGCCTCGGTGCGCTGCCGGATCAGCTGTAACGCCGCCACGCGCGCCGCGCCCAGCAGCGCCCGCTCGGAATGCTCGGACAGCGGCCGCTTGCCTTCCTGCACCCAGATCGTGCCCAGCGGTTGGTTGCCCGCGTGGATGCCGACCGCCATCCGGCGGCGGATGCCCAGGTCCGGCCGCTCGTCGAGGCGCACGACGTCCTCACCGGCGCGCAACCGCTGGTAAACGCCCCATTCCCGGAGCATCGCCAAGTACGGCTCCGGCCCCTGCCGCCCCAGGATCGACAGGCGGCGCAGCTCGTCGACCTCGTCGTCGGAGCGCGAATACGCCAGCACGCGGCTCGCGGTGTCCTCGATCGCGACGATGCCGTCGGTCATCGCCGCCACCGTTTGGGCCAGCGAAAACAGGTCGCCCAGCGCCTCGCCGAGGTCCGCGTCGGTGGTCAGCCGGGCGTTGTCGACGGCCGAACGCGCGAAGGACTCCAGCCGCTCCCAGCGGACCTCGGGCCGCACGCCGAGCAGCGCGATCCGGCAGTCGATCGCGGTGTCGCGCAGGGCCCGCGCATCGGTTTCGGAGTCGACCTTCACCGCCACGGCAGCCGCCCCGTCGCGGGCCGCAGCGCGCACCAGCCGGGCGGCTGCCCTGCCTCGCGCGCCGATGACCAGCACGAAATCGCCACTGCGACCGCTGCCGGACTCCTCCTCCGGGTCGACAATTACGACGTCGCGCACCTCGACTTCGAAGCCGCGCGGCGCCGCGAGCACGTCGACCAGCGGTTCCCCCACTGCGATCAGGAGTTGGCGCAATGGCACGCCCACCACGGCAACGCCCACGGCGTCAACTTCGACCTCGTGCAACCAGGGCCCCCACTTGTCCAACCGAACAATCCAGCAATGTCAACGATAGCCGAACGGACAAGCCCGGGGCGCTAACGAAACCTTAACCTCCCAAGTAACAGGACCCTTCCCCCGACAGCGACTTCTCGCAAGGAGGCGAATTTGGCTATGGACGCCATCACTTCGGTACCGGTGCCCTACAACGAGCCGGTCAAGGGCTATGCGCCCGGCTCGCCGGAGCGGGAGTCCCTGCAGAAGAGGGTCGCGGAGCTGGAGTCCGAGCGCATCGAGCTGACCCAGACCATCGGTGGCGTGCAGCGGCTCGGCGGCGGCGACCGCTTCGCCGTCGTTCAGCCGCATGACCACCAGCACGTGCTGGGCACCGCCGCGCAGGCCACCACCCAGGATGTCGCCGACGCCGTGCAGGCCGCCAAAGACGCCGCCCCCGCCTGGGCCGCGACGTCGTTCGACGAGCGCGCTGCGGTGCTGCTGCGTGTCGCAGACCTGTTGGCCGGGCCGTGGCGGGACACCATCAACGCCGCCACCATCCTGGGCCAGTCCAAGTCGGTGCAGCAGGCCGAGATCGACGCCGCGTGCGAGTTCATCGACTTCCTGCGGTTCAACGTCCACTACGCCCGGCAGATCATGGCCGAGCAGCCGCGGTCGGTGCCCGGCGAGTGGAACCGCATGGACTACCGCCCGCTGGACGGGTTCGTCACCGCGATCACGCCGTTCAACTTCACCGCCATCGCCGGCAACCTGCCCACCGCCCCGGCGCTGATGGGCAACACCGTGGTGTGGAAGCCGACGCCCTCGCAGCAGTTCGCCGCGCACTTCACCATGCGCCTGTTCGAGGCCGCCGGCCTGCCGCCCGGGGTGATCAACCTGGTCACCGGCGACGGCCAGGCCGTCTCCGATGTCGCGCTGACCGACCCGGGCTTCGCGGGCCTGCACTTCACCGGTTCCACCGCCACCTTCAAGAAGCTGTGGCGCATCATCGGCGACAACCTGGACAGCTACCGCAGCTACCCGCGCATCGTGGGCGAGACCGGCGGCAAGGACTTCATCGTCGTCCACCCCTCGGCCAACCCCGCCCCGCTGGCGGCGGCGTTCGCCCGCGGCGCGTTCGAGTACCAGGGCCAGAAGTGCTCCGCCGCCTCCCGCGCCTACGTGCCGCGCTCCATCTGGGAGGGCGGGCTGCGCGACGAGCTGGCCGAGCTGACCCGCACCATCCGCTACGGCGACGTCACCGACTTCTCCCACTTCGGCGGCGCCGTCATCGACCACCGCGCCTTTGCCAAGCACAAGGCAGCGCTGGACCGAGCGGCCAAGACCGACTCCATCGAGGTGCTCGTCGGCGGCGGCTATGACGACTCCACCGGCTACTTCGTCGAGCCCACGGTGCTGGTCTGCGACGACCCGACCGACGAGGTGTTCACCACCGAGTACTTCGGGCCGATCATCGCCGTGCACGTCTACGACGACGCCAAGTTCTCCCACATCCTCGACGTCGTCGACGCCTCCAGCCCCTACGCACTCACCGGTGCGGTGTTCGCCACCGACCGCAGCGCCATCGAGCTGGCGCACCAGAAGCTGCGCGGTGCGGCCGGCAACTTCTACGTCAACGACAAGCCCACCGGATCCATCGTGTCCCGCCAGCCCTTCGGCGGCAGCCGCGCCTCCGGCACCAACGACAAGGCCGGTTCGCTGCTGAACATCCAGCGCTGGACCAGCCCCCGGGCCATCAAGGAAACCTGGGACGCCCCCGCCCACATCGGCTACCCGCACATGGGCTGAGCGTGAGGGGCACCCGCGCCTGCCGCGGGTGCCCCTCACCCCGAACACCTCACTCCGAATCCTTCGCCGGTGCCGTCCGGCGAACCGCGGCACGCAATTTCGACTGCAGGCAACGCGGAAGGCAAGGAGATTCCCGAACCCCGAGAACAGCTGCGAAGAAGGAGACCCACGATGCTGCGCAGCACCTTGCTGGCCGCCGCCCGTTCCCAGGGCGTGCGCCGACTCGTGGAGGCCAACCCGCTGACCAAGCCGGTCGTAGCGCGGTTCGTCGCTGGCACCACGCCCGAGGACGCGGTCCGGGCCACCCGAGCCCTGCGTGACCAGAACATGTACGTCACGCTCGACCACCTCGGCGAAGACACCCTCCTTGCGCAGCAGGCCGCCGACACCGTCCACGCCTACCAGCAGATGCTGCAGGCGCTCTCCGCCGAGGGCCTGGCCGACCGGGCCGAGGTCTCGGTGAAGCTCTCCGCGGTCGGGCAGTTCCTGCCCGCCGACGGCGAGAAGATCGCTTTGGACAACGCGCGGCTGATCTGCGAGGCCGCAGCCGCCGCCGGGACCACGGTGACCCTCGACATGGAGGACCACACCACCACGGACTCGACGCTGGGCATCCTCCGCGACCTGCGGGTGGACTTCCCGTGGGTCGGCGCGGTGCTGCAGGCCTACCTGCACCGCACCGAGCAGGACTGCCGCGACCTGGCGGGCGAGGGCTCCCGGGTGCGGCTGTGCAAGGGCGCGTACTCCGAGCCGGCTTCGGTCGCCTACCAGGACAAGGCCGAGGTGGACCGCTCCTACGTCCGCTGCCTGAAGATCCTGATGGAGGGCGACGGCTACCCGATGGTGGCCAGCCACGACCCGCGGATGGTGGCGATCGCCGCCGACCTGGCCGCGCGGTCTGGCCGTAGCGCGGACAGCTACGAGTTCCAGATGCTGTTCGGCATCCGAGCCGAGGAGCAGAAGCGGATCGCTTCCGAAGGAAACAAGCTGCGGGTTTACGTGGCCTACGGCGACGAGTGGTACGGCTACTTCATGCGCCGCCTCGCCGAGCGCCCGGCCAACCTGGTCTTCTTCCTGCGTTCGCTGCTCTCCCAGAACTGACCCAGCGCCCCGGAAGGCCCGGCCCGAAGCGCTTTCGGGCCGGGCCTCCACGCTGATCCAGGGTCGCCTTCACCTTCGCCAGACCCAGTGATAGGCGTAGCGCGCACCGGGGCCGGGAAGTTCCGCACCGCCTCGCACATCCCCCGCAGGCCGTCGATGAACATCTCGGCACCGCGACGGTCCAGTGTGGACATCTCGTTGATGTCGGCATCACCGATGAAGGCGCGGTCACCGGTTCCGGGTAGACACCGACAGGTACCGGCGAGCCATAACCACGCAGCAGCGATACGCCAATGAATGGGGCCAACGACCCGGCGACGGTCTGGTCGCCAAGGACTTCTGTGCGGCTCAGCGACCAGACCGTGTTTCCCTCATACGGCCGGTGTTACCGGTGATGCGTTTTCTCAGGTCAGCGGCTGGGATTCAATTTTCCGCACTTGTAGGTTGGAGGGACCTGTGCCGGGGATTCGACGTGTCCGGCGTGCGAGGAGCACCGAAACGATGGTCAGGAACTGGCTGGCGACGACGAAGAGCACCACTGGCCAGGGAGAGCCGTTCGTTGCTCCGACCATAGCGGTGGCGATGAAGGGTGTGGTACCGCCGAGGACCATGACATTGATTTCGCGCGAGGCCGCGATCGCGGTAAAGCGATAGCGAGTTTCGAAGAGTTCCGAGAGGAATGCGCTTTGGGAACCAAGCATGGCGCTTTGGCCAACGCCGTAGGCGATCACCATCGCTGCCACGACGATGCCTGACTGGCGGGTATCGAGCAGCATGAAGTAGAACGGCATGTAGATCGCGGTGAAGATCGCGCCGCCGAGCAGGACCGGCCAGCGGCCGATGCGGTCGGCGAGGATGCCGAACAACGGAACGGCGATGATGCTCGATCCGGTGGCTGCGACGACTCCAAGCGTCGCGACGGTAGCCGACATTTCCAGCGTGGTCTTGATGTAGCTCAACGAGAACGTGTTGACGAGGTAGCCGGCTACGTTCAATCCGGAGCCGCAGAGGATGCCGACGGTCAGCTCTCGTGGGCTTCCTTTGATCGCTTGCAGCAGCGGTATCTTCGTCGGTTCGGTCGTTGGCTTGCTGATTTCGGATTTGGCTTCGATGAATTCCGGTGTTTCTTCGACGCGACGCCGGATGAAGATCGCGACGCCGAAGATCACTACGCTGGCGAGGAACGGAATCCGCCACGCCCCGTTGAGCAGCGCATCCCGCGGGATCGCGGCCAGCACCGCGAAGAATCCGGTGGACAGGACGAACGCCAGGCCCACGGAGGCTTGAGCGAAGGAGGTGTAGAAAGCTCGTTTGTTCTGTGGAGCGTATTCGGCGACTGCGGTCACAGCACCGGCGAACTCCGCTCCCGCGCCGATGCCCTGCAGCATGCGGGTGAGCACGAGAAGTATCGGCGCCCACATCCCGATCGCCTCGTAGGTGGGCAGCAGCCCGACGGCCACTGTGGCCACCCCCATGAGCGTGACGGTGAAGATCAGAATGGGCTTCCGCCCGATTCGGTCACCAATGTGAGCGGCGATCATGCCACCGATCGGTCGCACGAAGAACGCGACGGCGAAGACCGCGAACGAGGCCAGCGCGCCACCGATCGCGCTTTGTTCCGGGAAGAACAGTGGGCCGAAAACCAGGGCGGATGCCGCCTCGTAGAGGGCGAAGTCGTACCATTCGATCACCGTTCCGATCGAACTGGCGATGACGACTCGTCTCGTGCCGCGGCTGTCGAGGGCAGCCGCGGAAGTGGGCGAAGGTGTCACGGTGACTCTTTTCTGATCGCCGTTGCGGTTCGTCGTTGAATGCGATTCGGCGCTACATAGGAGCACCCAACAGGAAATCATTGCAAATGTTGCAATGAGAATGCATTAATCACAATGCTAGGTCGCAGAATTCCTCGGTGTCAAGAATTCCACCTCGAATCGATCGGTGAACGTCAGCGTTCCGTTTTCGCTACGGCACGCCGGAGCTCCGGCAATGCGTCCGGATCGGACAGTGCGGATCCGACTGCCACTCCGCGACATCCTGCGGCAAGGAAGTGGGCCGCGTTGGATGCATCGACTCCCCCGGTCGCGACGAACCTGATGTCGGGAAACGGTGCGAGCTGGGCGGAAATCCAATCCGGGCCTAGTTGTGCGGCAGGGAACGCTTTCAGCCAGGTGAGGCCGCCTGCGAGCGCGGTAGAGATCTCGGTGGCGGTGGCGACGCCGGGCAGGTGCGGCAGGCCGCGCCGTCGTGATTCGGCGATGACGTCGGGGTGCGTACCGGGGGCCACGGTGAATTCCACGCCCAAGTCATGGACTGCGGCCAGTTGATCCACTGCGGTGACTGTGCCCGCGCCGATGGGTTTGCCGCGTGGCTTCGCGGCGGCGAGTGCTGCGCGCAGCGCGGGAAGCGCGTCAGGTGACTGCACGGGGACTTCGACGAGTTCGACCCCGAAGTCCCAGGCACGTTCGCACATCGCCACGGTCTGCCCCGGGCTGAGGTTGCGGAAGATCCCCAGCACCGGGTTGCGATCGAGACGACACTTGAAGAAGGTGTCAGTGTCCATATTGGTCTCCTCGCCAGCCCAGGCTCTTGGAGATCCGGTGTGCGGCTGCCCGGAATTGGTCGATGTGCCCTCGCAGCTCCTCAAGCGGCGCCACCGCGCGCAGCGCCGTGATGGAGATGCCGTGCGTAACTTTGCCCCGTGCGTCGAACACGGGCAGGGCGATGCAGTTGATGTAGTCCTCGCGTTCCCCGTTGTCCTCGGCCCAGCCCCGGTCTCGGGTGACATCGAGGTCCTTTTCCAGGTCGGCCAGGTCGGTGATGGTCGTGGGGGTGTAGCGCTCGAAGGTCACGCCGTCGAGGATGCGCGCTCGGGTGTCGTGGTCCTGGTAAGCGGTGATGATCTTCGCGACACCGGCGGTGTGCACGAGCGCCGGCAGGCCGATCCGGGAGCCCATCGCGACGCTGCCGCGTCCGTCGATCTTGTCGACATAGACGATCTGGTGACCGACCAGTTCGCCGAGGTGGACGGTGTGCCCGTATTGTTCGCTGAGCTCCTGCAGGACCGGGTGCGCCAGCGAGCGTGCCTCGACCTGATCCAGCGCCAGCTGGCCCAATGCGATGAGCTGAAAGCCCATGCCGTACCCCTCGGAGACCCGGCGGACGAAGCCGCCCTCCTCCAGCGTCTGCAGCAGACGCAGCGCCGTGGACTTGTGTACTCCGAGGTGTTCGGCGATCTCTCCGAGGGAACGATGCTGGCGCGAGACGAATCCGATGATGTCGATCGCACGCGCTACGGTCTGCGACATAGGTCATCGCTCCTTGGATCGTCGGCTGCTTCACCGTTCGGCTCGTCGAAAAGGCTAGCCAGCATTCCAACGATCTCTCGCGCCGGAAGCAGCTCGGCGAAGTCGGAGGGCGAGGCCAGAACCTGCGACGCCACATAATGCCCAAGCCTGATTCGGGTCACCTCGTCGCGATCGTCGAGCAGCCCGCTGAGCCATCCGGCGGCGAACGCATCGCCAGCCCCGACAGCATCGACCACATCGGTCCGGATAGATGGTTCGCGGAACACGCCGGCCGGGGTGAACGCCACGGCTTCGGTCGCACCGTCCTTGACGATCAGGGAGGCCGGTTCGTCGAGGAGGTCCCGGACACTGTCGACGTCGGAGGTGCCCCAGAGAGCTTCGGCTTCGTCCCGACCGACAAACACGATGTCGCTACGTTGGGCGAGTGCGCGGAGTTCCGCCGCGTGGTTCCTCCAGAGGTTCGGTCGGTGGTTGACGTCGAAGCTGACCAGGGCCGGGCCGAACGGTCGGTCGGAAACGACGTGGCGGGCCACGTCCATTCCGTCAGCCGAGATTGCCGCAGTGATCCCCGAGATGTGCACGATGCGCGCCGGTCGCTGGGTCCATGCAGCGACGTCGCTGGTGTTCATCGCCGATGCCGCCGAACCGGTCCGGTAGTAGTAGACCTTGGTCCCGATGGGGGCCGGGTCCTTGAAGTACACCGCGGTGGGGCGGCGTTCGTCGCGGCGGACGAGATCGACGTCGACGCCGTGCCCGGTCAGCGACTCCACGATGATGTCGCCGAGCGGATCCGTTCCGACGGCGCTGGCCCACGCGCTGCGGTGTCCGAGTTTCGCGAGCAGAGCGGCGACGTTGGACTCCGCGCCACCAGGTCGCAGGATGAAGCTGCTGCCGGTGTTCAGGCGTCCGCCGGGCTCGGGTGTAACCATCACCATGGTTTCCCCAACGGCGACCAGATCCAGCTTCTCCGCTGTGGTCATGGCGATGCCTCCCGGACCACGTTTCGCAGCGGGGTTCCGTCGAGCAGGTGCACGAGGTTCTCGACGACCTCCTCCGCCCGTTCCGAATACGTGTCGTCGGCCGTGGCCGAGAAGTGCGGGGTCATGACGACGTTGTCCAGTTCGGCGAAAGGGAACGGCGAGGGCGGGACCACGTCCGCGGAAGCCGGTGTGGTCCACACGTCGAGTGCGGCATTGGCGATGGTCCCTTGCCGCAGGGCGTCGTACAGGTCGCTCTCATTGAAAACCGCGCCGCGAGCGACGTTGACCACGGTCGCGGCCGAGCCGAGACGTTTGAGCTCGGGTGCCGCGATGAGTCCACGGGTTTCGTCGGTGAGCGGGCATGCCACGACGAGCACATCGGATTCGTCCAGCAGATCGCCGAGGGCGTCCATACCGGCCACCCACACGGCGTCCGGGTCCGAGACGTCGCGGCTGCTCGCGGATTTCCGGACCGCGATTGGCCGCATGCCCACCGACCGGCACAGCTGCGCGATGGACCGTCCGATATGGCCGAAGCCGATGATCCCCACCGTGCTGTCCCGGAGGCTGCGGAACACCGGCGCGGTCGGATCCACCATCCGAGTGCGCCAGCGACCTTGGCGCAATTCCGCATCGCGCCACAGCAGGTGGCGGCGCGCTGCGAGCAGGACCATCAGCACGTGCTCGGCGATCGAACGGCCGTGCCCATAGGCATTGCACACTGCGACCGAGGTGGGGAGTTCGTCGATCGCGATGTGGTCGGTTCCGGCCGCAGTGACCTGCAGCAACCGGAAGTCCGGCCCGACCGCGCGGGCCAGTTCAGCGTCGAAGAACACCCCTACACAGGCGCTCGCGCCGGAAAGGCGGTCGCGCACAGCCGCGCGATCCGTTCCCGGAAGGTACTCCAATTCGATCGGCTGGTTGGCCAGGGCGGTGCTGTCGCGCAGCCACGGCCAGACGTTCTCGTCTGTGACGGCCACCCGCATCGTCAGGCTCCAGTCGGGGTGTAGGCGCTGGTGTCGACGTACATCCGGTTCCATACCGGGGTGACGACGAGTTCATTGACGCAGACGTTGGCGGGCAGGGCCACGACCGAACCGACCACCTTGGCGACGTCGTCGGGCGAGAGCATGCGCTCGACCTCCTCCGTCGGCGGCGGGACCGGCCTGGTCTGCAGGATCGGGGTGGCGACCTCGCCCGGGCACAGGTGCGTGGCCCGGATACCGTGGCGGCCTTCCTGATCGTTGAGCGTTTCCACCAGCGCACCGAGCGCAGTCTTGCTGGCGCTGTAGGCGGCACCGGCCGCAGACATGTAGCGCCATCCTGCCCACGACGACACGACAATCACCTGGCCGAAGCCGGCAGCACGGAATCCCGGCAGCACAGTCAGCACGCACCGGGTCACCGCGTTCAGGTTCGTGTCGACGACCCGGCTGAAGTCCTTGCTGCTGAGCTGGGACCACCACCGATTCGTCACGTTGGTTCCCGCCGAGCACACCAGAACCTCGAGTGTTCCCACCCGTTCTTCGACGGTCCGGTGCGCGGCGGTCACCGAGTCGTCCTCGGTGACGTCGACCGGGACCGGCTCCGCGTGCCCGCCAGCCTCGGTGATCTTCTCGACGGTCTCGGCCAGATGCTCCTCGCATCGACCGGAAACGATCACGTGGTAGCCGTCGCGCGCCAACCGGAGTGCGGTCGCGCGCCCAATGCCGCTACCGCCGCCAATCACCCACGCCCCACGCGCCGGTGCGGTATTCGTCATGCATTTCCCCTGTTCTGCGATGGGTCGATGAGGACCTTCACGCAACCCTCACCTTGGGCCGCCGCAGCGAACGCGTCGGTTGTGGCATCCAGCGGGAAGGTCGTGGTCGGCAGGTCCGACAGCGACAGCGCGTCGGTTTCGATCAACTCGGTGGCGGCTGCGAAGTCCGCGCGCTCGTACACCCGGGTGCCGATCACGTGGTGCTCTGCGAAGTTGACCGTGCGCAGATCCACCGCCGGCGGCGACTTGTAGACACCGACGATCATGATCGTCCCCTGGATCCTCGCGGCCTCGGTCAGCTGTAAGGCCACCGCGGGATGCCCCGCGGAGTCGAAAACGATGTCCGCTCCGTTCCCGGCGCTGCGCCTGCGGATCTCGACGGGTGTTTCCGCTCCGAAAGGCAGGACGGTGAACCGATACCGTTCCGCGACGCCACGCCGCCAGGCGTTCGGCTCGACAAGCACGACATCGCCGGCTCCGCGATACCGGGCTACCAACGCAGTGAGCAAACCGATCGGCCCCGCACCGTAAACCGCGACGGAATCGCCCGACCGCAACCCCGACCGCGAGCGGTTCAGCCAGTGCGGTCAGTTCCGGCACAACGTTCGGACTCACCGGCTGGAGGGCGTCGGCGCGCACCGCGACGTACTCGGCCAGCCCGCCCGGCTCGTCCACCCCGTACAACCCGAGCGCTGCGCACACGTGGGAGTTCCCGGAGGCGCAAGCCCGGCACGTCGGAACCGTTCCACGATCGGCACAGACGATCAGTGGCCGCACCGCGACCTGGCTCCCTACTGGTGGCGCACCCGGGGCGTTCGAGTCGGCAACGGTTCCGCAGAACTCATGACCGATGATCACTCCGGGCTGGGCACGCGCGTGCTGCCCCCGAACGATCGCCAAGTCCGAGCCGCAGATGCCCACCCGCGAGACCTTGATCAGAACTTCGCCGGGGCCGAGCTCGGGGATCGGGACCATCCGCTGTTCGAGTCGATCGACACCGGCCCAAGACACAGCACGCATTGATCCGATGCCCACGATCAACTCCCGTTGCAAATATTGCAATATCGATGAACTATATGCAAAATGTAGGCCGACCGGGTTAACCTGTCAACGCGCCAGAGTCAGTCCCCCAGCGTTCTGCAGAGGAAATCGATGGAGATCACCCGAGTCGAAGCACGACATGTCGCCCGGTCAATGTGGGGCAACTTCTGGCAGCAGCAGAAGAGCGTCCGCGGCCCCAACCCGATGAGCCAGTTCCCGCAGCGCGGCAACGGATGGTCCTGGTACACCTGGCCACAAGGCATCGTCGTCGTACGCGTCACCCTCACCGACGGCACGACCGGTATCGGCTACGCCGAGGACGGGATCGGCGCGGCGACCACCATGCTCAACGAGCATCTCGGACGCATCGCGACCGGACTCGACGCACGCGCCACCGAACAAATCTGGGAACAGCTCTACCGATCGTCCATTGTGCACGGACGCAAAGGCGCCGCGATCGAAGCGATCAGCGCGATCGACATCGCTATCTGGGACGCGCTCGGCAAAACTCTCGGCCAGCCGGTGTACCAGTTGCTCGGCGGGTACCACGGCAAGACCGTCCGCGCCTACGCCAGCAAGGTCCAACCAGACGATGACCTCAGCGAGGTCCGCCGCATGGCCCGCGACTACACCGAACGCGGCTACACCGGGGTCAAGGCGAACTGGCCCTACGGACCCGCCGACGGCCGTCGCGGCGTGCTCGCCAACCTCCGCTACATCGAGGCCATCCGCGACGAAATCGGCGACGACATCGAGTTGATGAGCGACGCCTACATGGGCTGGGACCGTGCGTTCGCCACCGACATGCTGCGCGGCGTGGCTGAGTTCGACCTGCGCTGGGTCGAAGAACCACTCATCCCCGACGACGTCGAAGGCCACGCCGCGCTCCGCCACCTCGGTCTAGTGCCAATCGCCACCGGGGAGCACGAATTCACCCGCTACGGCTTCCAGCACCTCATCGACGCCGGCGCGGCCGACGTGCTCCAGCCCGATGTGCACCGGGTGGGCGGCATCACCGAACTGCGGCGGGTGTGCCAAATGGCCTCCGGTGCCAGCATCGACGTCATCCCCCACGTCTACTCCGCCGCCACCCTGCACGTCGTCCTGTCCCAGCCCAACTGCACCTGGACCGCTCTTTCTCGGCGAACCCGCCGTCATCAACGGCCACCCCGAATTCCCCACCGAACCCGGCATTGGCCTGCGCATCAACGACAAAGCCATGCCAGAACTCGCCGACTGGGCCACCGACGAGGAGAAACCCACGACACCGGCATCGAAATGACAGTCACCTAGTTCGGGATAGACCCGGCGGAACCGCGCAAGACTTCCGCGCTGCTCGGTCGGTTCGTCCACGCTCGCGATGAGGGGCCGCTGAACATCGCGATCGCCTGTGCCACGCGCATCTTCTCGCGCAGTTCGGGTTCAACCGGCGACCGCTTGATTCGCTTCGATCATGCCCCTGGGGTATCCCTTGGAGAATACAAGGCAAGCGAACAACAGATCCGAATGAATTGGAACAACCAGCAAGAGCGCAACGACGGATAAGTCATGCCGACGGCGCGGCAACTGGTCAGTTCACGGTCAAACGATCATGTCGCGAGTGCTGACACGACATCCTCGACACGCTCCGGCCGCCGATCGAATCGAGCAACACCGTCGACGAAACGGCAGGTCATGCACTCGTCTGGACGGTCGCAGGAACCTCACGATCACATCCTCGCCCTCAAGACAGCCACGACACCAACCCCAGGCAATGGTCAAATCGCGGCGTGCGCCACAGCCATATCACCGTCTCGAGACCGCATACGCAACACAGCCCCTGCCGGTGATGACCACCGGCAAGGGCTGTGACCTGCGTATATAGATGGTGCGCGATACTGGGATTGAACCAGTGACCTCTACCGTGTCAAGGTAGCGCTCTCCCACTGAGCTAATCGCGCGAGGCGGAGGCGGGAATCGAACCCGCGTACAGGGCTTTGCAGGCCCTTGCCTAAGCCACTCGGCCACTCCGCCGGACTCCGCATCCACACCAAAGTCGGCTGGACCGCTAGAGAATCCAGAGCGGACGACGGGATTCGAACCCGCGACCCTCACCTTGGCAAGGTGATGCGCTACCAGCTGCGCTACGTCCGCCTGCCTGCGACTTCGAAGTCCGGGGTCTTCCGGGCCCATCCGCCGCGTTGCACAGTGAACTCTAGACCACTCCCACGACCACGATCAAAGGGGGGGCCACCCGGCCGGAACGAGACCGCGCCGAGCCGAAGTTCTCCCAGATCAGCCCAGGTCGTGGGGCAGCAGCCGGGTCAGCGCCTCGTCCACGTCGACCCACAGGTTCTCGTTGCCCGGCACCACGACGTCGTAGGTGCGGTCGAGGAAGTCGGCCAGCTCCTGCGCCGAGGCCTCGAACACCGCGTGGCCCGACGGCGAGCTCAGCTCGATCGCCACGACCTCCGGGGCGTCGACCGCCGGGCGGATCGTCACGTCGCCCTCACCGGCGTGCGCGATCAGACCGTCGGCGAGCAGGTCGCGGGCGAACACCCACTCGACCCAGCCGGCGCGGCCGGTGCGGAACGCAGCCACCACCGCGTACGGATCCCGAGTGTCGTAGCGCAGCTCGACCTGGACCGGCACGGCCGGTGTCTGCGGAGCCAACAGATCGAACACAGCTGTCGAACGCAGTGTCACATGATCGTTACGCATTGTCCTCCCCTTTCTGCTCCTCCCGGTCCGCTTATCGACCGAGCAACATAGTTGTGACGCCTCATCGGGCCGATACGCTCGCAACTAACACATAGATCACCCGTACGGGGCAGGCCCCACTTCGCTGGGCAATCACGCGAACGCACAGCGTGTTCAACTTGCTCCGGCGCCGGAGTGACCACAGGCTGGCCGCCTCAATGCGAGACAGACCAGATCCGTTGTTCACACCAGAAGAAGATCCGTCGCGAACAAACCCGACAGAGGACGTTGAGCCGCAGGACCGACACCTACCCAGCGACCAAGCTCCGCTACATTCCGTAACCGAACGAACCGCTCTTGCACCGAACCTTCGATTCCGCCGCCCTCGCCTTGCGGAACTCGCCGCCGCGCCCGGCTGACCACCGGGTTTCCCACTTCGTCGAGCTCGCCTGACGTCCACTCGAGAATAGGCGATCGAACCGCTCGCCATTCTCGCAGCGTGACCAGCCGTTGAGACGCTCGCCACCATAGTTCCCCGTATCGGGCTAACGCCATGCATCTCCTCCGTAACCAAGCACGCGTACGTCCGAACGCCCTGTCGAGAGTGGCGTCACAATGTGACCAGGATCGAAGGAGCACAACAGGGCCGAAAGCCCCAACGGCGAGCACAACCGTCTATGATCCCGATCGCACTTCGGAGGGCCCGGCGAACCCGCGACGCCCGAGCGCCCGCTTGACACGCGGTGACCCACGGCACGGTCCCACCCGGACAAGGCCCGTATTCTGGCCCAGACCGGACACCGCGAGCGGCGCGGCCACAAACCGGCAGAACATGACGAACGTTCGCAACCGGCAGGTGGACAACCCTGAACGAGACAACCGAGTCGGACCCCCGCGACACCAGCACGGAACCCCCCGACCCCCAGCACACGTCCCGGCTGCACGCCATCCGGGAGCGCCTGCGTGCCTTTCGCGAACGCATCCGCCGCAAGCCCAGGCTGAACACCAGCTACCGGATCGTGCTCGGCGTCTTCGGCACCTTCGTGCTCGTCGCCGGCATCTTGATGATCCCCTACCCTGGCCCCGGCTGGCTCGTCGTCTTCGCCGGCCTCGGCATCCTCGCCACCGAGTTCGACTGGGCCCACCGCGTCAACAGCTTCGCCAAGCGCCACTACCAGCGCTGGGTGCGCTGGCTCGGCCGCCAACACCTCGCCACCAAGCTCGCCGTCATGGGCGCCACCTGCCTCGTCGTCCTGACGACGCTGTGGATGCTGGGCCTGTTCAAGATCGCCGGTGGCTGGCTCGGCCTGCACTGGAACTGGTTGGCGTCCCCCCTGTTCGGGACCTGAAAACGATCGTGTATTGTTCTTCTCGTCCCCAGGAACGGGGATTGAGACAACAAAACAAGGGCGATTAGCTCAGCGGGAGAGCGCTTCGTTCACACCGAAGAGGTCACTGGTTCGATCCCAGTATCGCCCACATTTCGTTTTTCCTGATCAGATGGCCTGTCGATGATTTTCATCGACAGGCCATCGGTTGTTTTTGGGGAGCAAATGGGGAGCACGGCTTCCTGACCACAACCCCCAATCCGAAGAGGTCATGCCGCTTTTGGTTCCACAGCGGGGTTTTCCTGCCAGGTCCACCCGCCGTCCTGCTCCCACCGCTGCTGGAGGGACTGGAGCGTATCCTCGATCATCTGCTCGGTGACGTGCGAGTAGATGTCGTCGACGTCCTTGCGCTTGTGTCCGAGCCGCACCAGCCGCATGATCCGAGGCACCCGGTCCTCGATCAACCACGTCTCTTGCGTGTGACGCAGGTCATGGAAGTGCAGCTCTTCGTTGAGCGGTGACCATCCCTTCTCCTCATCCCCGGCCAGAGCGGGCAGCCAGACCCGGCGGCGGAAGTTGGACCGCCGATGCAGCCCGCCATTGGCCCCGGTGAACACGAACCGCGAGTCGGGGTTGCGTTTCCCGGTGCGCCCGCAGCTCGTCGGCCAGGAACGGCGGCAGGTGCACCGTGCGGGCACTGGCCGGGGTCTTGGGCGGGCCGAGTTCCAACCGGCCCCGCACCTCGTGCAGCGCGCCGAACTTCGGGTCGATGTCGATGTGCGGCGTGTCGTCGTCGAGGTAGGTACGGATCCACTGCAGCCCGGCGATCTCGCCCCACCGCAGCCCGGTGTAGGCGTCGGTGATCGTCATCAGCCAGTTGTCCGGGCTCATGCGCCCGGCCATCGCGTCCACCTCATCGGTGGCGGCGTGGGGCCGCTCCGGCCGGTCCTCGAAATTGATCCGCAGTTTCCGGCATGGGCTCGAGCCGATGAGCCCTTCGTCCACGGCTTCCCCGAGAATCATCGAGAACAACACGAGGATGTCCTGGGCGCTCTTGTCGGCCATGTTCTCACGGAGCGTCTTGTTCACCCACCCCTTCACCGCGATCCGCGCAATATCTCCCAGGGCGGTGCCGGACCAGCGGGACAGGATGTGGTTACGGATGTGGGAGTCGTAGGTCGCCCAGGTGATGCCAGCGACGCGGTGTGCCTCCGACCAGGAGCGGATCCACTCGTCTATTGTGGTTTCGGCCAGTCGGGGGTCGACGAACCGGCGTCGGCGCTGGTCGGACTCCACATCGGCGGCACGGTTGTCCGCCTCGTCCTGAGTGGTATAGCCGTTCTCGGTAAAGATAGTTCCGTCATCGAGTCGATAGCGGACACGGAAACCGCCTCGATGTTTTTCTACCCATGCCATTATTGGCCTCTTTCAAAGAGAACAGTGGATATGACCGTGCCGGGAATGCGACACGGCCATATAGACGCTCTGTGGACCGAAAAACGCAACCCAACTGTGTTCAGGCACGACAAGAATCCGTACGCGTCATGGGCTGGGTCAGCGGGAGCCGGTCCGGGCTCGGACCGGCGGCCGGCCCCGGCGGCGAGGCGCCGCTCCAGTGCCGGACGCTGAGCCCCGGCCGGTTGACGCCGGACGGGCGGCTTCAGCAACGATCTGGTCGAGGTCGGCGCGGGAGAAGCGCAGATGCTTACCCAGGAACGTGCACGGCACGAGGCGGCGGGCCGCCCGACGGCGCACTTGGATGCGCTGCGCCGTCCGCAGCGCCTCTGACATCCCCGACTCCGAAAAATGCCCTCCTTTTCCCGACTCGTTATCCAATCTTTATCACGCTGGCGCGTGACCTCGTCACCGCCTACACGGCCCGCCGGTCCGGCACCGCGCCGTCGTGGGATCCGTTGCCGGTCGCCTACGCCGACTACGCGTTGTGGCAACGACAGTTGCTGGGCGAGCCGGGCCACCCCGGACAGCGAGTTCACCCGGCAGCTGGGCTACTGGGCGAGCCAGCTCGCCGGTCTGCCGGACGTGGTCAGCTTCCCCACCGACCGACCGCAGCACGCGGCGCTGTCGCCTGCCGGTGAGACGACCTGGTTCGAGGTGCCCGCGCGGGTGCACCGCGGGCTCGCGAGCCTGGGACGCGGCCAGGGCGCGACGACTTTATGGTGCTGCAGGCGGCCATGTCGGCGTTGCTCACCCGGCTCGGCGCGGGCACCGACATCACGATCGGCACCGGCATCGCCGGGCGCACCGACGACGCGTTGGAGGACCTGGTCGGGTTCTTCGTCAACACCCTCGTCATGCGCACCGACACGGCGGGCGACCCGGCTGCGCCGCTGCGACATCCGCGACGCCCACAGCAACCCGGTACATGTCACCCCGCACCAATTTCGGCACGTTGTCTCTGCTTAGTTCCCGTGTTGCGATAAGCCGGGAGGGGACTGGTGCCCTGGGGGCTTGGGCGTTGCGCCTCGGCGTGTGGTGTTTCTACTGTGGCCGCTCGTGATCTTGAGTTTCTTTTCGTCTCAGGGCTGGCGATCCTGGGATGTCGAGTACCGGCCGGTGATCCCGGAGGGTGCTCGGCGTGGATGACTTCGCCCTGCGCAAGCGGCACGTGTACGGCACGATCCTGGTCGACATCGACACCGGCAGCGTGATCGACCTGCTGGACGGTCGTGAGGCCAAACCACTGGAGCAGTGGCTGCGCGCGCATCCTGGAGCCGGGGTGATCTGCCGTGACCGCGCCGGCGCCTACGCCGAAGGCGCGAAGGCCGGGGCCCCGGACGCCGTCCAGGTGGCCGACCGTTGGCATCTGTGGCGCAACCTGGGCGACTACGTCGAGAAGGCGGTCGGGCGCCACCGCTGCTGTGTCAAGCTCGACCAACTCGACGGCGAAACTGTCGGTGTGTCGGCGCCGGAGGCGGCCCAGGACCAGCCGGACGCCGCGATGCCCGAACCGGTCGAGTCGCGACTGGCGATCCGTACCCGGGAACGTTATGTCGCGATTCACGGGCTCCTGGACCGCGGCGAGACGATCTCCGCCATCAGCAGGCAGATCTCGCTGGACCGCAAGACTGTGCAGCGCTTCGCTCGTGCCAGTACGGTTGACGAACTTCTCGGCAAGGCGATCGCCCGGGCGAGCTTGCTCGATCCGTTCAAGCCCTACCTACACCAGCGTTGGACGGAAGGCACCACCGACGCCGCGCAGCTGACCAAGGAGATCACCGCCCAGGGATACACCGGCAGCGACAAGACCGTGCGCCGCTACCTGCAGCCATTCCGCGGCATGCTCACGCCTCCGCCGTCGCCGCCTGCCGCGCCGAGAGTCCGTCAGATAACCGGTTGGCTGCTGCGCCGCCCAGAGGATCTCGATACCGACGAGACCAACCAACTCGCCGACATCCGATCCCGCTGCCCCCACCTGGATCGCCTCGCCGACCACGTCAAGGACTTCGCGAAGATGATGACCAACCGCGAAGGCGAGAAACTAGAATCCTGGCTGTCCACAGTGGAACATGATGATCAGCCCGACTTGCACTCCTTCGCCATCGGGCTCCGCCGCGACCAAGACGCCGTCACCGCAGGACTCACGCTGCCCTACAGCTCAGGAAAGGTCGAGGGCAACGTGAACAGACTGAAGGCGCTCAAGAGGCAGATGTACGGCCGAGCCAAGCTCGACCTCCTCCGCAAACGCGTCATCCTGGCCTGACGGCCCCCGGCTCACCCTGAGTCACCGAACCACGAAACTCGCGCCAGAGCCAGATTCTTCGGTGTCCGCCTACCCGGACTGAACTGTCCGCCTACCCGGATTTTTCGTTTCGTGTCCGCTGGCACCCAGCCTGCTCGGCGCGCCACTTCTCATACCGGGTCACCATCTCGGGGATGTCGCGATCGAGGAAGGTGTAGAAGTCCCGCATTTCACGCATGCGCTCGGTAGCCCGGCTATGGCGCCAGCGACGCTCGTCGAGGGCTTCGTTGAGTAGCTTGATGGTGCTGCCGACGGTCTTGCCGGCTTCGCGGTACATCCTGACCCAGACGTCGTCGCGGATCCGGTAGAGGTCACGTCGGGTTTCCGGCGATACGGTGCGCTCGACCATGCCGAGCCGGAGCAGCAGGCGACCTGAGTTCGATACGGTTGCCGCGCTTGCGCCGAGCGTTTCTATGAGGTCGCGGCTGGAGAGCTCGGTGTCCTCAGTCACCAGGAGTGCCGCCAGCATCCGTGCCGCCATCTTCGGCAGCTGGCTGGAGTAGAGCCCCGCGAAACTCTCGATGAAGTCTTCGGCCTGGTCTGCTCCAGCGTCCCCCTCGTGCATGACAGACATTCTAGCAGAGATGTCATTTACAAAAAAGTAAACGACATCTACTGTTGCTTGCACTGTGTTCACCATCCGGGCTTCGGAGGTTCGATGACCCAGCGCTACACGTCCGCGTCAGCGGACGAACTGACGAAGATCGGCGACGAGTTCTTCGACGCGACGATGGTGAGTGATCCTCTGGGCGCCACCATGTTCGGGATCCCCGGCTACGACCACCTTGTACCCGACCCGAGCGCGCGGAGCGATGAAGCGCGAATCAGCGGGTTGGAAGGCCTTGAGCGTCGGCTGGACAAGATCACGGGTCTTACGCCCGCAGACGAGCTGTCCGCCAAGGTGCTGCGACGGCTGATCTCCTCCTCCGCCGGAGAACTGCGACATGGGCTCATGGACGTCGCGGTGTCCGGCGGACTGATCGCTCCGCAGACGCAGGTCTTCCGGACGGTCCCCATGTCCGTGCTCGGCGATGACCGGTCCGGACGGGCCTACCTCGACCGCTTGCGCGGACTGGAGTTCTATTTTGACGGTTGGAGCGAGCGCTACCGGATAGCCGTCGCGGCCGGGCGCCTGCCGACACGGCGGGGCGTACGGCAAGCCGTCGAGCAACTCGACACCTATCTCTCCTCGTCGCCGACGGACGATGTGCTCGTCCGTCCCGCGGCGGGACACGCCGAACACAGCCAAGCTGAAGCTCTGATCACCGACATCGTCCGCCCTGCCGTCGGCCGTCTTCGCGCGCGGCTGGCCGAGGCCATGACTGCGGCCCGCGAGGATGACAAGCCGGGGATCTGCCACGTCCCCGGCGGCCCCGAGGGCTACGCGGAGGCCGTTACCCGGCACACGACCACGACGTTGTCTCCCGAGGAGGTTCACCGGATCGGGCTCGATGCGGTCGAGCGCCTGCGCCAGGAATTCGCCGACATCGGCGGCCCGGCGCTCGGGACCACCTCCGTCCCGGAGATCCTCGAGAAGCTGCGGACCAGCCGAGAACTGCGTTTCTCGACGTCAGAGGAGATCCTGCGCTTCGCCGACGGAGCCCTCGTACGCGCGAACGGTGTTCTGCCCGGCTGGTTCTTCCGCTACGACATCGGAGCCTGCGAGACCCGAGAGATCGGCCCGCTGGAAGCCAAGACCTCACCGCTGGCCTACTATCAGCCGCCTGCCGAGGACGGCAGCAGGCCCGGCGTGCACTGGGTGTCCACGGTGGACCCGCACTCGCGGTTCCGCTACGAATACGAGGCCCTCACCTTTCACGAGAGCGTGCCAGGGCACCATTTCCAGATCGGGCTGGCGCAGACGCTGGATCACCTGCCGCGGTTCCGTCGCGTCGCGGTCGGGAATCTTACGGCCCACGTCGAAGGCTGGGGCCTGTACGCGGAGCGGCTCGCCGACGAGATGGGTCTCTACAGTTCGCCCATCCAGCGGCTCGGCATGGTTTCATTCGACGCATTGCGCGCGTGCCGCCTGGTCGTGGACACCGGGATGCACCATCTCGGCTGGACTCGTGGCCAGGCCATCGCCTACATGCGCGAGAACACCGCCACTACCGAGGCGAACATCGCGAACGAGGTAGACCGCTACATCTCCTGGCCCGGGCAAGCCTTGGCCTATTTTGTGGGGCGCCGGGAGATCCACCGGTTGCGTGATCTGGCCAAGGCCGAACTCGGGAAGGCCTTCGACATCAAGCAGTTCCACCACCAGGTCATCGGTCATGGCTCACTCCCGCTCGACGTTCTGGGCGACGTGATCCGGACGTGGATCGCCGATCGGAGGCGCGCCTGACCGACCGTTTTCACCAGGGAACCGGTCGCCACCGGCCGGGCTTAGGGGCTATTCCGTTCCGTTCCTTTGTTTCTGGAGGATCCATGTCCGACACCGCTTCAGCACCCCCGGCGGCCAAGCCCGGCCCGCTCGCGCTCTTCGTCCTGTCCGTCCTCGTGATCGCCATCTCAGCGCTGGAGAGCATGCCGCTGTCCGCGCTTCCCTTGATCCAGAGGGAACTCGGCCTGACCCCAGCGCAGGCAGGCCTGCTGTCCACCACGTTGATCCTGACCGCCGCCGTCGCCGGGCCCATTGTCGGCAGATTCGGCGATCTTTACGGGGGACGGGGTGTCCTGCTCGTCATAATTTGGTGTGTGGTCGTCGGAGGTGTCGTCTCCGCCTTCGCCGCGTCTTTTCCGGTCATGCTGATCGGACAGCTGCTCCAAGGTTTCGGGTTCGGCTTCCTTCCCTTGAGCTTCGCGTTACTGCGGAACTCCTTCCCTGCGGCAGGGATGTCCGTGGGCATCGGGCTCATCACCGGCCTGTACACCGTCGGCGGTGCCGCCGGAGTACTGGGAGCGGGTCCGCTCGCGGACGCGCTCTCGCGCCAATGGATGTTCTTGCTGCCGACGGCGCTGGTCGTCCTCGCGGGTGTACTCGCACCGTTCACACTGCCCCGGACACGGGTGAAGGGTGCCGGCCGAGTCGACTGGGTGGGTGCGGTTTTGCTGGCCGCGTTGTTGTCCGCGCTGATGCTCGGGCTTTCGTCCGGACCACAGGGTGGCGCCGCGTTCTGGATGCTTCTCGGCGCGGTCGTCGTTCTGGGCGTGTGCTGGGTCCTGGTCGAACGACGGGTGCGGGATCCGTTGATCGACCTGAGTATGCTGGGCAAGCCGGGAATGTGGAGCTCCTGCCTCATCTCCGCGGTGCTCGGGGCCGGCTACGGAGTGATGTACTTCCTCATCCCGCAGTTGGTGGTGCTGCCGCCTGCGGTCGCCGGTTTCGGGTTAGGCGCCTCGATGACGGACCTCAGCGTCTACCTGCTACCCAGTGTTCTCGTGGCGATCGTCATCGGGCCGGCCTCCGGCTATCTCGTCCGGAAGGTGGGTTCGAGGACCACGATCGTGGCGGGCTTGCTGATCACGTCTGCCGGTGCGCTGATGGCGATCTGGTGGCATTCGAGCCCCTGGCAGATCGTCGTCATCTTGCTGTTGTCGACCGGAATCGGGGTCGGCGTGGCCTCGACTGCGCTCTACACCGGCACCGTCGAGGCGGTGACCGCCGAGGAGACCGGCATTGCCACGGGGATCAACCTAGTCGCCCGATCGATCGGCGCTGCCGTCGGCGTCCAGATCGTCGCCGTCCTGCTCACCGCGATGAGCGAACCCGTCACGAAGCTGCCGAAGGAATCGGCTTTCCAGTTGGGGTTCGCCTTGTCCGCAGGCGCCGTCCTGCTCGCCTTGACGGTCTCCTACGCGGTGCCGTCGCGTGCCCGCACCAACCACGTCCGACCCGCCGCCGCGGTCTGAATCGAAAGGAGAGGCCATCGTGACCATCGACTGGCAAAGCCGCTACAAAACCATCCGGGACCTGCTCGCCGATCCGAACAAGCTCGTGCGCAACGCGACGGTGCATCCGCGCTGGATCGGTCGTACCGGGAAGTTCTGGTACGACCGTCATTCCGACGAGGGGCGAGAGGTCAGGATCGTCGACGCGGGTACCGGCGACTTCGCCACGGTCACGCTGGCCCCTTTCTTCGTGGCACTCGAGACCGAACTGAAGACCCGGATCAACAGCGAGTACGCCGATCTGACGAATCTGGACTTCACGGTCGATCCGGTGCGCGCAATTTTCGAGTTTCACGGCCGGATCTGGTCCTATCTTCCGGATGACGACGTCCTGAGCGATCGTGGTGAGTCAGCCGCCACCCAGTGGGCCGTCGCACCGGACGAAACGACCGCCGTTTTGGTCCGCGACAACGATCTCTGGCTGCGCGACGGCGCAACCGGGGCGGAACGTCGGCTGACCACGGATGGTTCGGAGACCAACGCCTACGCGAGCGTCCCGCTGGCCGCCCGCGCCTTCCGGGTGGCGGCGGGCGCGCCGCCGGAAGGACTGTGGTCACCCGACTCGCGGTACTTCCTCACCGTGCAGACCGACGAACGGCATGTGCCCGAACTTGCCCTCGTCGATTTCGTCCCCGGTGACGGCGACGGCGCCCGGCCGGTCATCCACACCAACCGGACTAGTCTCCCTGGCGATCCGAAGGTCACCGAGTTCCGCGTGATCGCCGTCGAAGCCGAGACGGGCCGCCAGATCGAAGCCAGGTACCCCCGGCTGCCCGCGGTGCGGATGAACGACACGATCTTCGCCGGGCAGCTCGCCTGGTGGTCGCCGGACAGCAAGATCGCCTATTTCGTCGATATCGAGCGAGGCGAGAAGGCGGCCCACGTCGTGGCGTTCGATATCGCTACTGGCTCGACCAGAGTGATCTTCTCCGAAATGGCGGACAAGGCATTGGAGCTGGGAGTCAACGTTTACGGCCCCGCACTGGTCGAGCACCTTCCCGGAACGAACGAGGTCATCTGGTATTCCGAGCGGACCGGCCGGGGACACCTCTACCTGTACGACCTCGAGACGGGCGACCTGAGGAACTCGATCACCAGGGGTGACTGGCAGGTGCGTGAGCTGCTCGGCGTCGATACGGAACGAAGGGAAGTCCGGTTCCTCGCCGGCGGCCTCGACGAGAACGACCCATACCTGCGCCAGCCTTGTATCGCCTCGCTCGACGGTCAGAACCTCCGTGTTCTCTCCGACGAACCGGGGGACCACAAGGTCTGGCGGCCGAGGGAATTCAGCCTGACCGCGTTGCGGATGCTAACCGGTGCCGACACCGAACGGGTGTCCGGCTTCTCCCCGGACGGCCGGTATTTCGTGGAAACGGTTGCGTACGTCGACCGGCTTCCGCGCAGCGTGCTGCGCGCCCGGACCGGCGAGTTACTGGCCGAGCTGGAGGTCGCCGAGAACATCGGCCTGCCCGCGGACTGGGAATGGCCCGAATCGGTGACCGTTCTCGCCGCGGACGGTGAGACCGAGGTCCACGGCCTGCTGTTCAAGCCGGTGGATTTCGACCCCGATTCCTCCTACCCGGTGATCGATCACATCTATGGCGGCCCCCAGGTCTCATGGACGCCAAAAGCGCCGTTCATCGACTACGTCGAGACCTCTGCCTATATCGATACGGCCGCCTTCGCTCGCCTCGGCGCCTTCGCACTTGTACTCGACGGCCGCGGCACGGCGAACCGCGAACGCGACTTCCGGCAAGCCTCCTACGGAGCCGCTCACACGGCCTCCGACATCGACGACCACATCGCCGGAATCCGCCAGCTCGCGGAGCGCTACCCCGCGATGGACTTGTCCCGAGTCGGCATCACGGGCTTCTCCGGCGGTGGTTACGCGACCGCGCTGGCCGCGCTTCGGCGTGGTGAATTCTTTTCCGTCGCTGTGGCTGGCGGCGGCAACTACGACCAGCGGCTGTTCTGGCATGGCTGGGGGGAGCGTTATCACGGGGACTACGAGGCGGGCCACTATCGCGAGCAGGCCGCGCGGACCTACGCGGAGGGGCTCACCGGGAAGCTGCTTTTCGTGCACGGGCTCAATGACTGGGGTTGCCATCCCGCCGGCCTGTTCCAGCTCACGCAGGCGCTGATCGACGCCGACAAGGATTTCGATCTGATCCTCCTGCCGAACGCCGGGCACGACATGACCGGGTATGGCACACGCCGCCGGTTCGACTACTTCGTCACGCACCTTTTCGGGGAGACGCCGCCTCGTGGGGTGAAGATGGGATCGGTACTGAACGAGATCATAGCCGCCAAGATCATGGCGAACGCGGCTGCTCCTGTGACGCGGGAGACCGCGTGATTACCCGCGTCGTCCTGGCGACCGATCGCGGCGAGATCCACATCGACGCAGACGAAGGGCGAGCCCCCTTGTCCGCGGGCGACTTTCTCCGTTATGTCCGAGACGGAAGCTATGCGGGCGGGCTATTCCAGCGTGCGGTCACACCGCAGAATGACAACGGCGATCCGGTGATCGAGATCGTGCAGGCCGCCATCGCCGAAGGTGCGTTGCCGAGGGAACCGCTCGATCACGAATCGACCGAGCAGAGCGGTATCGCGCACACGGAAGGTGTCGTGTCCCTTCCCAGGGGCCGGTTGGGAACGGGCACGGCGGCCAGCTTCTTCATCTGTGTGGCCGACAGCCCCGGTCTCGACTTCGGGGGTACCCGTGTCGCGGACGGCGCGGGCTTCGCCGCGTTCGGGAAAGTGGTCGACGGTATGGACGTCGTCCGCGAGATTCACCGGGCTCCGACGCTGCCGGACGCGCCGGTCGAGTATCTCCGAGGGCAACTGCTAGCCGACCCGGTCGAGATCCGGGCCGTTCACATCGTCAACTACTGACTTTGTCGCTTCAGGGTCGGCGTATCGTCTTGGTCTATTGTGGATTTCCGGGCAAGGTTGGTTGTGCGATATGCGGATGGGGGCGGTACTGGCCCGGCGGCGCGTGCCAAGCGTGAACAGGTTCGTTGGCGGGTGGCGAAGATGTTCGAGCGAGGAGCCTCGCCGGTGGAGTTGGCGAAAGAGCTTGAGGTCTCAGCGAAGTCTGCGCGGGCATGGCGCCGCGCGTGGGTGGCTGGTGGCGTGGAGGCGTTGGAGTCCAAGGGGCCGGGCCGTGTCATGCCAGCTGTGTAAGCCGCGGATGGTCCAAGATCGGGAGGGCGCCGTCCTCCCAAGAAAGGTTCATTCGTGATGCAGGACGCATCGGATTCGAATTCTGAGTCGAACGCGGGCGAGATCCTCGCCGGTGCGCTGTCGCCGGAAAAGTTGGACGCGCTTGTGAAAGACGCCCAGGCGAATGGCGGTTCGCTGGGTATTCAGGAATTGCTCAACCAGCTGACCAAGGCTGTACTGGAGCGGGCGCTGGAAGCGGAGATGACCCACCATCTCGGCTACGAGAAAGGCGACCCTGCAGGGGCAGGGACCGGGAATTCACGGAACGGTCGGTCAGCGAAAAGGGTGTCCATTGCCGGGTAAATGGCGGGTGAGATCCCCGCCGTCTACCCGGCATTGTCATCCTTCCCTTGTTCGGAAGGCTTTCGGACTCGATCGGTCGAACGCCGCTTGCGTTGGTCTTCTCGTTCGGAGGCGCGGTTGCCATAGTTCCTCTGGCTCTGGCACTCAACGACTCATGGGTCAGCGCCCTCTTCATCGATCTTGCCTTCCTTGCCCTGACTGCCTGCGTGTTCTCTGTGCTCGCAGCTGTGATGGCAGAGCGGTTCCCTGCGCGAATGCGTGCGAGCGGCATCGGTATCCCGTATAACGTCGCCCTGTCGCTCTTCGGTCCTGCTTACCTGGTTTGCGAGCATGGGTAACGAGTCCTGGTACTTCGTGTATCTGGCAGCCCTCGCGTTTCTCGTCAGCCTCGGTTTCCTCGGTGTCGCACGCCGGGGTCACTATCATTGACTATTCGACGCTGAGGGGATGCTCACTTTCGTTCTCTGGGAGAGAAGGTGAGCCGCTCAAGAGCCCAAGCCGGGCCAGCAACCCGTGCGCCCGCTCGGCCTCGGCGGCGCCAGCACGGGCCTGGGCGGCGGTGTGCAGGGCGGCGAGCAGGTCGGGCATCAACGCCGAGGAGCGGTCGTAGCGCGACTTCCGTTGCAGTTCGGCGACCGTGGCCACCGCCCGCGCCAGTGTGTCGAGGGGGCTGGGCGGGTCGTCGATGGCCAGGGCAGGCCCCGCGATCACGGCGGTCTCCAGCTCGGCGATGCCCTCGCGTTCGGTGCCGGACTGCGGGCTGGGCTGCTCGTAGAGGTCGTACACGGTCAGGTTCAGCGCCCGGGCTACCGCCATCGAAAAGGCGTCCACTCGCTCCCAGGCGAGCTCATCACACGCTCGCTCGATACGCTCGATTTGTTCTCTTGAAAGCACTACAGACCCCAAGGCGGCCACGAGTCCCTCACATCTTGCTCAGCATGGGCGGGAGTCGCGCAGACAGCACGTCAGCGGTCGTTGAGCCATCGATTCATGTTGTCTTCGACCGCGGTGAACGGGAGGGCGCCGGCGCCGAGAACCAGATCGTGGAAGTCGCGGATGTCGAACGTGGCGCCCAGGGCGGATTCGGCTTGTTCCCGTAGTTGCCATAATTTGCGCCAGCCGAGCCGATAGCCGAGGGCCTGGCCGGGCAGGTCCGTCGAGTAGCGCAGCGTCTCGGTGCGAACCTGCGCCGGGGATTCCATGGTCTTGGCCGCCATGTACTTCCCTGCCTTCTCCAGCGACCACCCGTACAGGTTCAGCCCGGTGTCCACGACCAGCCGCTGCGCGACGAACCGCTGGTGCAGGTAAGCCCCGTACCGGTCCCAAGGGTCCTCGTACACGCCCATCTCGAAACCGAGCGACGCCGCGTACTCGCCCCAGCCTTCGGTGTACGCCCCCAGCATCATCGGCGCCAGTCTGCCGCGAATGGGGTGCAGGCCGGTGTCCTCGGCCTGCCGCGCGAGGTGGAAGTGGTGCCCGGGAACGAGTTCGTGCAGGATCAGCGCCGCAGCGTTGACCTGCGAACGAGTGTCCAAACCGGACCCATTGTACCGGTACCGGCCGACCGGGTTCCGCGCGGTCGGTTGTTCGTAGTAGCCGTAGGACATGCCCGCTTCGAGGGCCGGGGCGAGCCGCTGGACCTCGTATCGCGCTTGAGGAGTGACGCGGAACCACCGACCGACGACCGGTGCCACCACGTCGATGTGCCGTCGGTAGGTGGTTTCGACCGCTTCCGGCGTCGTCGCGTGGAAGCGCGAGTCCGCTTCGAGCAGCCGCTGGTACTCGCGCTCTCCCCCGTCGAATCCCACCTCCGCGCGTACCCGGGCCAGTTGCTCGTCCAGGAGTTCCACCTGTGCCAGCCCGAGTTCGTGCACTTCCTCCGGGGAGACGGCGTACGTTGCAGTGCTTTCGACCAGTTTCCGGTATGCCGCTTCCCCGCCGGGGTACTGGGACAGACCGACCTGGTCGGTCGCGCTTTCCCAGGCCGACCCGGTCAGGTATTCGAGCAGCGCGTCGAAAGCGGGAAGGATCTCGCCGGAAAGGATTCTCTCCGCGCCGTCGGTCAACCGGCCGCGATCGGCGGTGCCGAGTTTCCCGATGTCGTCCAGCGCCAGCCAATCCGTGGCGCTGGCGCGATGTCCGCGCACGGCGGCGGCGAAACCGTCGAGGGCCGCCTTCGGCACCCCCCAGCCGCGGTCGGCCTGAGCTGCCAGCTTCTCCCGAGCGCACCGCACCCAGGCGGCGATGTCAGCCGCCCACGAAAGCCAACGGTCGACGTCGGCGGAGCCGGCGGGCGAGAAAGCCCGCAGCACCTGATTCCCGTGCAAAGCGAGTGAGTAGGACTGGTAGGGAGCGACCGGGAACCGCCACCACCAGCTTTCCTCGGCTTCACTCCACTCGGCACCCAGGTGTTCCAGCAGAGCGAAGGTGTTCCGGTCGTCCGCGGTCAATTCGGACGGGTCGATCTCGCACAGCCGGTCCCGGATCGAACGGCCCACTGCGGCCTCGCGCTGTACCTCCGCCAACGACCCGTGCGGCAACTGCCCGACCGACTGGCCGATGCTCAGCGCGAACTGGGGCTCGGTCCCCACGACGTGGGCCCATGCGTCGTCCGCGATCCGCGTGAGCGCGGAAGTGGCCGCCCCGGTCATCGGTTCCCCTCCTGCAGGTGAGCGCGGAAGAAGGCGGCGACTTTGCGCCAGAAGTAGCTGTCGTGCACCGCGTCAAAGCCGTGCGGCTGTTCAGGCAGGACAACGAACTCGTGTTCCTTCCCCGCCCGGATCAGCGCCTCGCACATCTTGATGCTGTCGGTCCAGGTGGCGTGGTCGATCGTTCCGCAGGCGAGCAGGAATTCCGACGACAGCTGCGTGGCGAGCGGGAACAGCTCGGCTTTTCGGTAGGCGTCCCGGTCGGTTTGCGGGAAACCCAAGTAGCATTCGTAGAGCACCGAAGAATAAGGGTCGAACCCCGGCGCGAACGACACCGCCGCGGTGTAGATATCCGGGCGCTCGGCGGCGAGGTGGAACGCCGTGTACCCACCCCAGCTACCCCCTACAACGCCGACCTTCGCCTCGGAGAGGAACGTGTGCCGTTCTTTCAATTGCCGGACTACCGCAGCGTGATCCGGGGCCAGACCCGCAGTCCAGTCGCGGAAGACGACATCGTGGAACGCCTTCGAACGCCCAGGAGTGCCCCGCCCGTCGACCACGAAGGTCACGTAACCGAGCTGCGCAAGGGCGAGGACTTTTTTGGTGTAGAAACCGTCGGACGAATGCGGTGCCACCGCTATTTGCGGACCGCCGTAAACGTATTCGACGAGCGGGTACTGCTTCGTCTCGTCGAAATCGGCGGGAAAGAACATCACACCCCACAGCTCGGTTTCCCCGTCCGCCGCGGTGGCCGTGAACTGCCGCGGTGGCGTCCAGTCCAGCTGGGACGTATCCGCCGCCGACAACTCGCAGACCAGCGAACCGTCCGCCCGCCGCAGCACGCTGCGCGGCCCTTCCGCGGGTGTCGACCAGGTGTCGATCAGCACCTCGCCGGTCGGCGCGAACATCATCCGGTGCACCCCCGGCTGGTCCGACAACCGCTCGACCGGGCCACCGGCGAGCGGGACCCGCGCCAGGTGCACGTCGTAGGGCCGGGTCTGGTCGAGGTGCGCGGTGAAGTAAACGTGGTCGTCGTCCACGCGGTGCACGTAATCGACGGGCCACTCCCCTTCGGTCAGCTGCCGGATCGGGGTGCCGTCGAGGTCGTAGAGGTACAGGTGCTTCCAGCCGGACCGTTCGGACAGCCAGAGCAGCCGGGTGCCATCCGGTGTGGCGAAGAGGCCGATCTTGCGGCCGAAGTACACGTCGTGGTGAATCCGCAGGAAGGTCTCGCCCTCCTCGCTGAACAGCCGGCGGGTCTTACCGGTCGTCGCGTCCGCGAGCAACACCTCGGCCCGGCGGCAATCGCGGCTCAGCACGAAGACCACCAACTGGGCGCTATCCGGCAGCCAGGCTGCGTGCACGGGGTAGGTGTCGGTGGTGTCGCCGAGATCGAGCTCCACCGGCGCCCGGCCGTACCGGTCGAGCACGTGCAGCGTGGTGCGTTCGAGCCGGCCACCGGCCTGGCCGTGGTACCGGTGGACCACCTCGTCCTCCCGTTTGAGGTGGTGGATCTGGGGAGACTGGTGCACCCCGCGGTTGTCGACCCGGTGGACAGCCAGCCGCGAACCGTCCGGCGACCAGTTGCACACCGCGAACGCGAGCCCCAGGACGGCCAAGGCTGGGTCGACCAGGTCGAAGCGGTACTCGTGCTCGGGTGTGCCGTCGGTGGTCAGCGGCACCGCGCGGTTGTCCGCGACCGACCGCAGCACGATGTTTCCGTCCACTGTGGAGATAAACGCGTCCCCTTGGGGCGAAGCGAGTTCCCGGGCCTTCGCGGGGTCGACCAACGGCACCGTGCGCAGAAACTCCTTCGGTGTCCGGCGAAGGCTGTCCGCGAATTCGAGGTGGACGTCGAGCGGCCGTTCCGCGGGCACCTCGGCGACCTCACCGCTGTCGAGATCGACCGTCACCTGCACCGAACCGACCGCGGCGGCCAACTGCCGGGCGCCGGCGAAGCCGATGTGGTCGAACGGAAGCCCCTTTCCGGCCGGGGTCTGCCCAGTCGCCGCGCGGACCGCGTCCCGCAGCGCCGTCACGTCGGCGACGAGCGGGCCGCTGCGCCCGGACTCGAGGTCCACCAGCTGCCCGGTGCGCTCCTCCGCCGTGCCGTCCAGGAAGGCCAGCGACTTGCCATCCGGGGACCAGGCAGGCACGACGGTGCCATCGGTGACCAGTTCGCCCACGCCTTCGATGAACCGGTCGAACCCGGCATGGCCAGTAGTCATGGCTCGTCTCCTCACTGGTGGCTACGAGGCCCATGGTGCCGAAGACCACCGACAATCACGATCGGCAAACGTCGCCTCTTGTGCCGGGGGCGTTCGACGTTCGTCGTCCGGTTCCGGGGTTCAGCCGCCGAAGTGGTCGCGGTACGCGGTGGTGATAGCGCGGAGCTTGAGGCCGAGGTGCAGCATGAGCCGGTCGTCGCCGTTGTCGAAGCTGCAGCCGGTGATCTGCTCGACGCGCTTGAGGCGCTGGTACAGCGTGGCGCGGTGGATGCTCAGGGCGTCCACGCTGCGCTGGATGTTGTCGCCGTGGTCGAAGAAAACGGTCAGGGTGTCGATCAGGACGTGGTGGTTGTCCTCGTTCTCCAGCGCGACCAGCGCCGGTACCTGGGACGTGTTCCGCAGTTCGTCCACGGGCAGTTTCAGCAGCAGCTTGTACGGGCCCAGTTCACCCCATCGAGCGAGTTCGCCGACGCTCGGGAGCAGCATCGCGGCGCGGGCCGCCAGCAACGCCTGCTGGTACGAGGTGACGACGGCGTCGAGCTTGCCCACGGTGCCGCCCAGGCCGAACACCAGGCGGACGCTGTCGCCGGTGAGCCCGCGGAAGCGGCCGGTGATCCGGTCGGCGAGGGAATCCACCAGTGCCCTGGACGGCGAACGGCGCTGGATCAGCAGGATCCACGCGATCGGTTGGCCACCATCAACGTGGCGTCGTCACCCATCGTGCGGATGCCGCGCTCGATCGCGGCCTCGAAGGCGACCTGTTGCGGAGCCGACGTCGTGTGCGTGACCCGGCACTACACGGCGAGCACGGTGAACCGCATGCAGTCGTCGCCGAACCAACTTCTCGGCGAGCAGGTCCTCGACCGCTTGGGCCCGCACGGCGGCATCGGAGGAGACGAGTTCCCGCAGAATGCCTTCCTGCCTCGCCTTCCAGCGTTCGTGCAGCAGCAGGCGGCGGTAGAGCACCGTGCCCGCGGTGGCCGCCGCCTCCGCCGCGGCGGTCGTCTCGCGGTCGGCGAACTCGTCGATCAGCCACAGGTAACCCAGCAGCATGCCGTTGCAGCGCACCGGCACGCACAGCCGGGGCAGCGCGCCTTCGACGGTCGTCACGCCGGGTGCGGCCCAGCCGGCGATGCCCAGTGAGAGCACCCGGTCGGCCAGCTCCGGATCGACCGCCCGGTTGAGCACGGACCCGACCCGGACCTGGTCCTCGTCCCCGAAGTGGCGGCTCGCGGCGAGCAGCCGGATCGACGGGTCGTCGATCGCGACCGAGCGCCGCAACCGCTCGGCGAATTCCTCCACAATGGACTGAAGACCGCCGTCCGCCATGTCATCCCCTCCGCTCCGGTCACCACCTGCCCGTCCAAGGTAGACCGCGCGAGGGTCAGCCCAGCACCGTGCCGGAGCTGCCGGTGTTGCGCGGCCGCTGCGGGAGAAGCTGCCGGGGTCGATGTCCAGGCCGGTGTGCGGGCCCCGGTACCGCACCGGCTCGCGGTCGTGGTCGGCGCCCGCCTCGACCTGGTCGACCAGCGCAGCCATCAGCCTGCCGACCACCGGGGCGTTCTTGAACTGGTTGCCGCTGGCGCCGATCGCGACGTAGAAACCGGCCAGCTCGGTGCGGTCGTAAATCGGGGTCCAGTCGTCGGCGACGTCGTAGACGCCCACGACACCGCGGGCCCGGTTCGGCACCCGCAGCCCGGACAGCCGCCGCGCCGCCCGCGTCACCTGGGCCTCGAACACCGCCATCGTCGGCTTGAGGTTCGCCTCGTGCGGATCGTCCAGCCACTGGAGCGGATCTCAGTCCGGATCGGTGCCGCCGACGAGCAGCCCGCCGCCGACCTCACCGCGGAAGTACGTGCCCAGGTCCACGTCGGCGACCGCGGGGCCGCGGTAGCCCTCGGGCGCGAGCACGTGGGCGACCTCCTGCCGCATCGACCGCACGCCGACGGTGAAGTCCGCGCCGACGCCGGCCAGCTCGTTCAGCCGGCCCGACCACGGGCCCGCAGCGTTCACCACGACCGGCGCGGAGATCCTCGTACCGTCCGCGAGCACGACCGCGGTGACCCGGCCACCAGCGGATTCGACGGCCGTCACGGTGCTGCGGAAGCGGAACTCGGCACTTCGGCGGCTGCTGCGTCGGCGAGGTTGCGCGCGGCCAGCTGGGGGTCGGTGACGTACCCGGCGTCCGGGGTGTGGACCGCGCCGAGCGTGCCCCGCGGGTCCGTCCAGAAGCGGTCGTCGTCGATCCGCCTGGGCGGCCAGCACCGGCCCACGTCGATGCCGGGCACCCGTTCGGCCAGCGTCCGGGCGTCCCACTCCTCGTACGGCACGCCGACCTGGTCGAACAGCGGCAGCCAGCCGGAGCGGGGCACCGCGTCCACGTCGAGCACGATCATGCCGCTGCGCTCAAACCGGGCGAGGTGCCCGACGTCGTGGCCGAGGTGCTTGGCCCACGCCGTCCAGCTGTAGTGCGCCTCCCAGGCCGCGGTCACCCCGGCGAGGGTGGAGAAGTTGTACCGCGCCACGGCGCTCGACGCGCTGGTCGAGCCCTGCCCGGCCCCGCTCCCCCGGTCCACGACGACGACCCGGCGGGCCGTCCTGGCCAGCTCGAGCGCGATCGCCGAGCCGATCACCCCCGCGCCGAGCACCACAACATCCGCGCCGACTTCCGAGCTCATACTTCCCGCCCTCCCTGCGTTCGTCCCTCCCTCGCGGGCGGCTCCGGTCTGATCCGCCGGTGGCCCGGGAACAGCCGTCAAGCGTCACGTCCGGAGCCTGGCCGACGCGACGATCGTCGATTGCGCGGTGCCAGCCGAGGTGGCGAGAATGGCTGTGGTCAGACGGTGAATTCGGAGGTCTGTGGTGGAGTTCATGTCGCAGGAGCACATCGAGGCGATGAACGACTTGCTCGCCCGTTCCAAGGAAGTGGCAGCCGCGGCGGCGGAACTGCCGCGCGAGTACGTGCTCGTGTACGAACTCACCGACGGCCCGGTGGACGGTGCGACCGTCCACTGGCAACTACGGTTCAGCCCCGGCGGTACGACCTTCGCGCTCACACCCGCCCCGGACGCGGATGTGGTGCTTCGCGGTGACTGGCGCGCGGCGCTGACCGCGATGGAGCACAGCCGCCGCACCGGGCAACCCGCCGACGACGGCCTGACCACCGATGGGGATATCGAGTCCCTGATGGCGGCGATCGGCAAGCAGTTCGCCATCGCCAGAAAGGTGGCGACCCTCGAAACCACCTTCCCGGATTGACTCCACAGCGGTACCGGCCGGGCAAGGCATCCCGTAGGTGGACAGCCTCGGCCGGGCGCAGCGCCAGGTGGAACCCGCCGCTCGTCGAGCGGCGGGTTCCACGAGGTGACCGCTCGCAGGCTGTCGCGGGCGAGGTGCGCGCGGTGGATTCACTGATCCCGAGCGCGCCGACGATATCGGCGAACGACGGAGAACGCCGACCTCCTGGCAAGCCATCGTGAGCAACACACCGGATAGCGGTTCGTCAGGACAGCTCCGCGGTAAGCAACCGCAAGCCCTGCTCGAACAACTCGCTCAGATCCATTCCCGTCAACCGATCCTGGACCTCGGCAAGATGCGGATATTCGCCGTACCGGATCGCTTGGCGCAAGCTGTCGACCTCGGCGGACAATTCCGGGCCCGGCTGGCTCGCCGCTTGTTCCTCGATGACATGACCCGTCGTGAAGTGAAGGAGCAAGTGCGCGGTCTTGGTCGCTGCCGAAGCGTCGAGCCCAGCCTCTCGCAAGGCGATGCCGAGGGCTTCGGCGAATCCCAGGGTGTTCGGCCCGGTGGCATGTGTACCCGCGTGTACCCGCGCCCCGTCGCGATAGGACAAGAGGGCGGCGCGGAGACTTCTCATCAGTGCCCATACTCGCTCACGCGGCCGAGTCACTCCCTCTGCCGCGTCACGACAGCCATCCAGCATCGCCTCGGCCATCGCGGTCAGCAGCGCCCGCTTTGTCGGAAAGTAGCCGTACAGCGTGCCCACCTGGACGCCGACCGCCGTCGCCAAGTTTTCTCATGGTGAGTGCGTCGAGCCCGGTGTCGTCAAGCAGGCGGAGCGCGGTGGCGGTGACGTGGCCCCGGTCGGCAGCCTGGGGCCGACCACGGGGCTCCGCAACACGGGCGGCTTCGGCCTTCCGGCCGCAAGCGCTGGTCCAACCGCTGGAAGAAGGCCCTCAACGCCTTCGAGATCACCTTCGACGGACGCCTGTCCGCCGGACGCCGATAGAACCGAAATCAACAGTTACACCGAAAACTTGACAGCCCCACCCTTCCTTCCGTTTCTGCCAATGCGCCACCTTCGGTTGGAGCTCCGCCAACTCCACCGTCTGCTCCCCAGTCAACGGCCCCTGCTCCTTCAACGCCCACGGGCGGCAGCAGCCTTTCTCGCCTGGTAACTCTTCGCGTTCTTTTCCTTCTGTTTCGGTTTCCGCTCCGCACTCTGGTCCTGCTGTGCTGCCTGATCCGTCGGCCCTCATAGGCATCCGCGCCCAGCATCACCCCAGCATCCGCGGCACCCTGCGGAACCTGCACCCCATCTACATCCGCCACCGCCCGAGCAAGCCACGCATCCAGATCGACGTCAGCCGACCACACGTCCCAGTCGACTTGATCAGCCCCAGTCCACCCCGACATCCCCTCCGGCGCCGACATCTCATCCGGCCCCACACCCCGCCCTATCACGGGGCCACCCACCCCGGTCTCCGTCACGTCCCGGTCCTTCTTCTTCTGCCCCCGCCCCGGCACCTTCGACCGGTACTCACGAGCCAAAGCGCATGACCCGGAGTTCGAACGGTGCGGTCTCGATAAGCGGCTGCGCACGCCCGTCCATCGGATCAAAAAGCCGGACACCATCAGTATCGTTCACAGCCACCAACAAATGCCCGACACTCTCCCGGCCCCGGACATCCCTCCTGCGCAACCACACCAACACCTGGGTCTGCACCGGAAAAGAAGCGATCTCCTCCAACACCCCGAACCAATGCTCATGAACACCCACCCCGACCACAGGCCCCAGCTCCGCCACCATCGGACCAAACCACGCAGCCCGCCCAGGCTCCGGCGGCGGCATCAACCCCGGCTTCCCCGCATCCCAGTCATCCAACCACGACCACGGATCACGATTAGGCAAACCGAACGGCTGCTCACCAGGCGCTTTCGGAACCACCAGAGCCGCATCCAGCATCTGCTCACGCCAGTCACCACTGTCCCGGAAACTCCGGGTAGTACACGCGAACAACCAGCCACGCTCAGTCTCATCGACCGGATCAGCACCGACAAGCCCCACCTCACCGTCATAGCGGTACGCCAGCCACGCCTCCGCCTTCTCCACAGCCCCAGCGAATTCCTCCGCCGCGACCTCCCACGGCAGCAACCCACCCACCGAATCACCCCGCCGACGCTGGAAACGCGCCACCACAAGCTCAGCCACCTCGGCATCGTTCCGCTCCGCGACAGTCCCCCGTAGACCGTCGAGAAAGACCACAGCGCCATCCGCATAATCGGCATACAACAGGTGGCCGGCCAGTTCACGCCCGCCGAGCTGACGACGCAACCACACCACGGCCCGGGTCCCCACACCCCCGTCCACAATGGCCCCCGCCGCCTCCTCCCACGTCGCGCAGGTCACCACCTCCGCATCCGGGAAATACGACGCCAGCATCCGATCCCACCAACCCGGCACCTCACCAGCCGGATCCCACGGCAACGCCGACGCAGGCCAGCCACTCACCGCCGCATCCGTGGCGACCACACAGTTACCCGCGTTGACCCGCCAACGCCACGACCCCGGCGCAGACCCCGACACATTGATCGACTCATCCAGCGGACCGGCATTGGACGCGGGAAACGGCTCCGCCCCGTCCCGAGGCACGCAGATCGTCGCCGCCAACATCGGCTCGTCGGATTCCACGTAGCCGCAACCGAAGAACGCGGCCCGCTCCGTCGAGAGGATCGCCTCCTCACCCCTCAACACCACACGCGGACCATAGGTGTCCTGCAACCAGGAGCGTGCCCGCTCCGCGAGCTCGTTCATGCCACGCAGTCCCCTCAGCCACCAGATCATTTCACCATTTCCAGCGCATTATGAACCCACCACACCCAGCCTCCAAACACCTTGCCCGAACGTCGGGCAAACCTGCCCGCCCACACAACCAGGCCTCCCCGCAAGAAACACCACCCACAGCCAGCACTAGCGCCGGAACAGCAATATTTTGATCCTGATCACAAACAGACAACCCGGTCCGGAACTCCCGGAAAATGGGCACGCCGATCACACAGCACAGCCCCTCCGCACAGCCCTCCCAAGCAACGGCTAAAAGGCGTCGAACTCCTCGGCAGCGAACACCAACCAATGGTCCTCCGACACGCCGAACACCGCCTTGGCATCACACAACTCAACCCAACCATCCCGGCGAGCGACACATACACAATCCTTGTCCGGACGGCTCATGCTGGCCTTCCGGAATTCCGAATCAGCGACACCCTTCAGGAACCGCCGGGTCTCCGCGAACGGGCAAGTCCACGACCAGCGCCGAGTAGCCGACAACGCGACCAGTCAACTTCCACGGGTGTGTCCAGGCGAAAAGCTGCACCACCTACGCCGGCCCGCCCTCGCTCAGCGGCAACAACTCCAAGAACGCCGCCAGCTTCTCCAGCCAGAGCCCCTCGTCCCTGGTCTGGTCGTCATCCCCAGCAGATCCGGATCACCCATCAACCGATCCAGCCCCCGGTAGATCGCCGGATCGGTAGCGGCCAGCATCATCGTCCAACCCCTCCCGCGTCTCCCCCCACTCCGCCTGCAAAACCGCATCCGACTCCCGCAACGCTTCCAACCTCGCCTGCCGATCCTCGTCCGAAACGGACGAGGATGCCGCAGTCCGCCCCTCCCCACCTGAATCTCCCACCACCTCATCAACCGGCCCACCGACATCAACACCCCCATACGACCACGCGTCCCGTTCAGCCCCACTCTGCTCCGCCGAACCCGTATCCCGAGACACATCCAAATCCGCCAGCTCGCGATCAAGCCACGCACCAAGATCGACGCTCCCAACCGGCGACGCTTCCCGTTCAGCGCCAGCCGACTCCGATACCCCGCTCAGCACCATTGCATCCTGCTCGTCCTGCTGCCCACTTGCCTCCAAGTCCGCAAACCGACCCAGCTCATTGAGGTTCTTCTTCTTTTCCGCCAGCCTCCCCCGCGCCTTCTTCAACTACTCCGGAAAATCAGCCAACTCATCCATCTTCTCCTGCAACGGAGTAAATCCGTCATCAACCTCGGTACTCCGAGACAACGCCTCCAACTCCTTGATTTCCTTAGCCCACTTTTTCCTTTTCGAGGCATGGTAATTCAACCTATGCACTTCCCTATCATCCATTACTATTGCCCGCCGCAATCGGAGCTCGGCCTGCTGCTCCGGAGTAACCGCTCCTGCTTCTCCAACTCTTCCAACTTCGCAACCCGGGCGGCGGCGTCCTTTCTCGCCCCGTACCGCTTCGCGTTATCTTTCTGCTTTCGCTGCTTCCGCTGCTCCACCTTCCGCTGGAGCGTCGCTAGGTCATCCTCCTCCGCCGGAGCCAACTGCCCCTTCCCCTTCAACTCCGCGACCAGGTCAGCTGCGGTCTTTCTCGCCTCGCGATACGTCCGGCTATCTTTCCGCCATTGCTGCTTCCCCTCCGCAATCCGCAGGTCTTGCTGTGCTGCGTGATCCGTTGGCTCGGACCCATAGCTCCCGCCACCTTGACTACCGGAACCACTCCCAGCAGCGGGTTCTTGCACCTTCCGCCGCTTGGACGCCCCGGAACTCTCGCCAGCCTCCCCTTCCCGCGTCCTCTTCGTGCCTGCGTCCTGCCCAACGCGAGGCTGACACTTCGGACCTGTCACCGCCGTGGGCGGCCCGGGTCCCCCACCCTCGCGGCGCAACTCGAAACCGCCTGCCGGCAACACCACCTCCCGATTCAGCGCCACCTCGGCACGGGAATCACCCATATCCCGGTCGCAGCCAGGACATCAGCGGCCTCGGCGGCCTCCCCCTTCTGCGCATCCAGCGGATCCACCCCATCGCCATCTCCTGCACGCACCGCAACGATCACATGCGCACTACCGTCGGCACGCTGGTAAATCAGCGGCAAAGCCACACCCACCGGCATGCTCCGCACGTACTGCTCG
>NZ_GL877878.1:1652533-1659300 GCF_000194155.1 Saccharopolyspora spinosa NRRL 18395 | reverse complement strand
GCGTTGTACTGCTTCGTGTTATTTTCCTGCCATTTCCGTTTCCGCTCCGCACTCGGGTCCTGCTGGGCTGCCTGATCCGTCGGGGTAAGCACCCCACTCCCGCCATCACCCGGACTCCCGGAAACAGCCTCAGCACCAGGGGCCGCATCCACCTTCCGCCGCTTAACCCCCCGCGAACTCTCGCCAAACAACCCAACCGAACCCGCCCAGTCGGTGTAGTCGGGGAGGAAACCGGCGAAATCAAACCCACTGGCAACCGACCCAGCACCGCCGACACCCGCAGCATCGTCGCCGGCATCCTGTCCCAGGAATGCGAGCAACTCATTCGCGACAAACTCGTCATCATAAGCACCCTCGCCCAGCATCACCCCAGCATCCGCGGCACCCTGGAGCACCTGCGGCCCATCTACATCCGCCACCGCACGAGCAAGCCACGCGTCCAGATCGACGTCAGCCGACCACGCGTCCAAGTCGTCCTGATCAGCCCCTGTCCGCCCCGACACCTCGTCCGGCCCCGCACCCCGATCGGCCACCGGGCCACCCACCCCGGTCTCCGTCACGCCCAGGGCCTTCTTCCCCCGCCCCGCCACCTTCGACCGAAGCTCCGCCAGCTCCGCCTCCTGCTCGTCAGTCAAGCGCCCCTGCTCCTTCAACGCCTCCAACACCGCGACCCGGGCGGCCGCTTTTCTCGCCTGGTACCGATCCGCATCCGCATCCTTGTGCTTCTGCCACTGCTGCGCCTGCGGCCGAAGCGCCGCCAGCTCCACCTCCTGCTCCTCAGTAAGCGGCCCCTGCTCCCTCAACACCTCCAACTCCGCAACACGAGCGGCAGCCGCCTTTCCCACCCTGTACCGATCCGCATCCGCATCCTTCTTTTGCTGCCACTGCTGCGCCTGCGGCCGAAGCGCCGCCAGCTCCACCTCCTGCTCCTCAGTAAGCGGCCCCAAACTCCTCCAACACCGCAACACGGGCGACAGCAGCCCTTCTCGCCCTGTGAGACTTCGCCACAGAGTCCTTCTTTTGCTGCTTCAGCTGCGCCACCCTCGGCCGGAGCGCCGCCAGCTCCACCGCCAGCTCCTCAGTCAGCCGCCCCCGCCCCGCCAACTCCTCCAACACCGCAACACGGGCGACAGCAGCCCTTCTCGCCCTGTGAGACTCCAGCACTAACGCCGGAACAGCAATATTTTGATCCTGATCACAAACAGACAACCCGGTCCGGAACTCCCGGAAAACGGGCACACCGAACACACAGCACAGCCCCTCCGCACAGCCCTCCCAAGCAACGGCTAAAAGGCGTCGAACTCCTCGGCAGCGAACACCAACCAATGGTCCTCCGACACGCCGAACACCGCCTTGGCATCACACAACTCAACCCAACCATCCCGGCGAGCGACACATACACAATCCTTGTCCGGACGGCTCATGCTGGCCTTCCGGAATTCCGAATCAGCGACACCCTTCAGGAACCGCCGGGGTCTCCACGAACGCCAGCGCCCCTCAGCCACCAGATCATTTCACCATTTCCAGCGCATTATGAGCCCACCACACCCAGCCTCCAAACACCTTGCCCGAACGTCGGGCAAACCTGCCCGCCCACACAACCAGGCCTCCCCGCAAGAAACACCACCAACAGCCAGCACTAACGCCGGAACAGCAATATTTTGATCCTGATCACAAACAGACAACCCGGTCCGGAACTCCCGGAAAACGGGCACGCCCCTGATCGAACATCGGCAACGTCGCGAAATCCGCCCGCAACATTTCGTCCCACCCCGGCAACGCGTCAAACGTAGCCAGGTAAGACTCAGCCTGCTCCAGCGACTCCCGCAACTGCGCAACCCGCAGCATCGACTTCAGCGCCGCCCTATTTTCCTTCAGCCTTTGCCTCATCTCCTTCAACTGATCCGGAGAACCAGCCCACTCAGCCATCCGCTCCCGCAACGCACTCAGCTTGGCCTCAACCTCGGCACTCCGCGGCAATGCCTCCAACGCCTTGATCTCCGCGGCCTCTTTTTTCAGGGTCGATACTCGACCCTGCAGCCCACTTTCCTTTTTTGCGTCCTTTTCTATTTCCCGCCGCAAATCAAGCTCGGCCCGCTGCTCCGGAGTCAGCCGTCCCTGCTCCGCCAACCCCTCCAACTCCTCCAACCGCGCAATTGCGGTAGCGGCGGCGATCTTTTCCGCCTGCTTATACTTCGCATTAGCTACGCTCTTCTGCTGCTGCTTCGCTACGTTCGACGCGTCCCGTTCATTCTGCTCGTCCCGATCAGCCCCACTCTGCTCCGATACCCCGCTCCGCACCATTGCATTCTGCTCTTCCTGCTGCCCATTTGCCCCCAAGCCCGCAATCTCCCCTGGCCCAATCTCCCCCCGGGCCTGCATCGATTCCAACGCCGCCCTATTTTCCTTCAGCCTTTTCCGCGTCTCCTCTAACTGCTCCGCAGAACCAGCCCACTGAGCCATCCGCTGCCGCAACCCATTCAGCTTGGCCTCAACCTCGGCACTCCGCGGCAACGCCTCCAACGCCTCGATCTCCGCAGCCTCTTTTTGCAGGGTCGATACTCGACCCTGCAGCCGACTTTCCGCCGTTGCGTCCTTTTCTATTTCCCGCCGCAAAACTTCAGCATCGGTTGCTATCACCTTCCGCCGCTTGGCCCCCCCGGAACTCTCGCCAGCCTCCCCCCACGTCCTTTGCTCAGCCTCCTTCCGCGTCCTCTTCGTGCCCCTCTGATCCCCGGCACCGCTCGCGGTCTCATCCACCGGCACCGCAGCACCCGACCGTGAAGACGCACCGCTGGTGTGCCCCGATCCCAACTCTGCTGCGGACTCCTCTGAACGCCCCACCTGACCCACAGGCCCGGCCCCGTCCTGGATGCTCAGCCCGCTGCCCTCCGTGCCCAGCCGTTCCGCCAGCGCCCGGGAAAACTCCACCACCTGGTCCCGCTGATCACCGCCGAGTTCGCGGTGCTTCGCCGCGACCAACGCCACCACCTCGTCCAGCGACACGACATCGTCCCGACCAGCCCACGTAACCACAACCGAAGAACGCGGCCCGCTCCGTCGAGAGGATCGCCTCCTCACCCCTCAACACCACACGCGGACCATAGGTGTCCTGCAACCAGGAGCGTGCCCGCTCCGCGAGCTCGTTCATGCTGCTCCACCCCCTTACTCGCCAGACCATCTCCAGCGCAGTATGAGCCCGGTCGGCCAGTTCACGCCCGCCGAGCTGACGACGCAACCACACCACGGCCCGGGTCCCCACACCCCCGTCCACAATGGTCCTCCTCACGTCCTCCCACGTCGCGCAGGTCACCACCTCCGCATCCGGGAAATACGACGCCAGCATCCGATCCCACCAACCCGGCACCTCACCAGCCGGATCCCACGGCAACGCCGACGCAGGCCAGCCACTCACCGCCGCATCCGTCGCGACCACACAGTTACCCGCGTTGACCCGCCAACGCCCAGACCCCAACACATTGAGCGACTCATCCAGCGGACCCGCATTGGACGCGGGAAACGGCTCCGCCCCGTCCCGAGGCACGCAGATCGTCGCCGCCAACATCGGCTCATCAGACTCCACGTAACCACAACCGAAGAACGCGGCCCGCTCCGTCGAGAGGATCGCCTCCTCACCCCTCAACACCACACGCGGACCATAGGTGTCATGCAACCAGGAGCGTGCCCGCTCCGCGAGCTCGTTCATGCTGCTCCACCCCCTTACTCGCCAGACCATCTCCAGCGCAGTATGAGCCCGGTCGCACTCCCTCTCCAAGCCCCTTACCCGAACTTCAGGCGCAACCTGCCCGCCCGGTCTACTGTCTCCCTGGTGGTGTATGTGAGAGATGCCTGTCCGTGACAGCCGTCGATGCCCGACCGGTGACCAACTCTCGCACAACGCGAAGTAGCTGGTGCATGAACAGCAGGTATGGCGTGTTCCTCGACCTGGACGTCGGCACGGGTGAGCACCATGCCGCGCGCCTGGTCCCGACCGGAAAGAGCCTGCACGATGCACCCCGGCCCACCAGCGAACCCAAGTTGCAAGCCGTGTTCGACAAACTCGCCGAACACTGTCCTCTGTTGGTCGTGGTCGACCAGTGGCACGTCTACGAACCTAGATCGGCCTGTTGATCATCATGCACGCGCAGCCAAACCCCTTACCAACACTTCCAAACCCCTTACCAACAGTGCCAAACCCGTTACCAGCAGTGCCAAACCCCTTACCAGCAGTTCCAAACCCGTTACCCGGGGTGGTTGGGGGGTCCACAGTTTCAATTGAAACTGTGGACCCCGGGGTGGTCCGCGAGGTTTCAATTGAAACTGGGGACCACCCGCGGCCGGCGCGGGCGTCAGGCGGCTTCCAGAAATCTGCCTGCGACCAGGCCGGGATCGTCGGCTCCGTCGAACCGCACCCAGAGGACCGGACCGCCGAAGACTTCAGGGAGACCGGTGGCGGTCTCCACCACCGTGCCGACCTGATCACGGAACCGGCCGAACGTGGCGCGCACCCGCGTGCCTGGTTCAAACGGGCTCGATGATTGCTCCATGAGGGGGGACGTTACGTGGCCGCGGCCCACAACGGAAATCGCCACCTCCTCGAGCCCGGATCACCGCGCTGACCTGCACAGTTTCCGGAATGGGAGGATGCCCCGGAGCGCGCTGCGCCGCCGTGGCGGGCGTCACTGGACAAGGGAGACCGATGCGGACGATCAAGCGGCCGGGTGAGCACGAGCTGGAGGTGAAGAAGTCTCGTTTCCTGTGCGCGCTCGCGCGGGTGACCACCGAGGCGGAAGCGCGGGAATTCATCCAGCAGCGCCGCCGGCTGCACCACGACGCGCGGCACCACTGCTCCGCGTTCGTCCTCGGCGACTCCGGGGAGTTTCAGAAGTCCAGCGACGACGGCGAGCCGGCGGGCACGGCGGGTGTGCCGATGCTGGAAGTGCTGCGCCGCAACGAGATCACCAACGCGGTCGCGGTGGTGACCCGCTACTTCGGCGGGATGCTGCTCGGCGCGGGCGGCCTGGTGCGCGCCTACGGCGGCGCGGTGTCGGCCGCGCTGGACCACGTGGGCCTGCTCGAACGCCGCCCGGTCCGCACCGTGACGACCACGGTGGACTACCTGCTGGCCGGAAGGCTGGACAACGACCTGCGCTCGGCGGGATACCAGGTGGCGGACACGGACTACCAAGCCGAGGTCCGCTTCCGCATCAACGTCCCGGAGTCCGAAGTGGACACATCCACGGGCACCGGCACCCGCACCGCATCCACCGGCAACCCCACAGGCACGGGCACCGCGCGTGCGGGCCAGTACCGATAAACCTCCACAGGATCGTCGAGAAAAAGCCTGGTCCTGGAATCCATCAACGCCTCGCCCAGATCAAACTTACCAGTAAACCGGCTGGGCTCGTCTTTGTTTTTGGTGAACTCGATCCACCCATCTCTGGTGGGACGGAATCGAACGCGACCATCGCTTTGCCGTTCGTAATCGCCGGCAATCAGACGCCCGTCCGTGGTTCTGTACACGTCCGACGTAGTCGCCAATACCGGTCCTTTAACGACCTGCAACACCGCTGACAGCAGCGCATAGGGTGCGCCGGGAATCGCTAGCAGCGTCCACATTTTTTCGTTGTGCCATCCGCGTCCGACCTTGTGCGCCGCGAGTAAACGGGCGAACAGCCCAAAATTGATCGCCTGCCCATTCCGGAGGCGGATCCCGGAACCGTCTGACGTCACCCGGGCCACGACGAGGCTCGTGTCCTTGTACCACTCAACTCCGACCGCACCTGCCACAACCCGGGATTCCCGGTCAACTCACCCGCGTCCCCAGCCCACAACCGGAACTCCAGCCGGTCACCCTCGTCCCCAAACGCCTCCACACGCACCGCACGATACTTATCGTCCGGATCATGAACGGGATAATACGACTCGGGATTCCCACCAAACTCGTCCACTGTGTACGGATCCGACGGAAGCGGAATCGGCCCCGCATACCCACCCTCACGCTGCCGCGACCCATCACTGCCCGCAACGTTGCCCAACCGGAAAAGCAACGCCTCGAAAGCCTTCGCGACCTGCGCCACACGCACATGCTGCCGAGGAGTCAACGGCCAGACGAAACTGACATTGATATGCCCCCCTGACTCCGAACCAAAACCGCCCTGCCCCCGCACCGCACCCAGCAACTTCTCCATACTGGGCCACACAGTGTCACTACGCAGGACCGGCGATGTCGCCTCCACCTCGAAAGGCTTCGACTCCTTCAGCAACACCCACCTACCATCGGCCGCAATCGCCTCGGCATCCTTCTTGAAAACCAGCCTCGAACCGTGAGCTGCCCGCCAATCCACCAAACCCTCACGCTCCAGCGCCGCCCCCAAACTGTCGACCCGCGCATCGAAATGATCACCCGGGAGCTTGAACTCGACCTCGAACCCCAGACGCACGTCCGACCGGGAACTCACCCCACCAGGCACACCGTCCTTGAAATACGTGACCGGAACACGCCCCTGCGCAATCGCCTGCCTCGCCTGCACAAACACCTCACGCACCTCCGCCCGGCGAGCATTGCGCAACCTCCCCTCCACCGCCTGTATGTCACCCAAGCGCGACTCAAGTGTCTGCAACTGCACTGGAGTCCACCGTCCCTGGTGCACCCACTGCTTCATAGTTTCGACGTACTCACGCACACCGTTCGGATCGAATTCTGGCGGCAACGTCCTCAAATGCCGCTCCATTCGCTCCGCCAACTCAGCCAACCTCGTGATCCC
>NZ_GL877878.1:1633000-1652448 GCF_000194155.1 Saccharopolyspora spinosa NRRL 18395 | reverse complement strand
CATCGCGGGTCGCACCCTCCACCCGCTCGTTCTCAGCATCGCCCAACCCCTCCCCCGACTCCTCCCGCTCCGCCTGCATAGCCGCATCCGGCTCCCCCGGCTCCTCCCACCCCGCCTGCCGATCGTCCTCGTCCAAATCGGACGGCAATGCCGCAGCCGGCCCCTCCCCAGCTGAATCCCCCATCACCTCATCAACCGACGCCCCGAGATCAACGCTCCCATCCGACCGCTCGTCCCCTTCATTTTGTTCGTCCCGATCAGCCCCAGCCGACTCCGATACCCCGCTCGGCACCATTGCATCCTGCTCGTCCTGCTGCCCACTTGCCTCCGCAATCCGCCCCGACCCAGCCTCCCCCCGGGCCGGCATCGACTTCAGCTTCTCCTTCTTTTCCGCCAGCCGGCGCCTCGTCTTCGCCAACTCCTCCACAGAACCAGCCGACCTATCCACCTTTTCCCGCAACGTACTCAGCTTGGTCTCAATTGCGGCACTCCGCGACAATGCCTCCAACGCCTCGATTTCCGCAGACCATTTCCCCTCTCTCGACACTCGCTTATTCAGCATATTTTCTTCTTTTTTCTCTTTTTCTATTTCCCGCCGCAAATCAAGCTCGGCCTGCTGCTCCGAGGACAGCCGCTCCTGCTCCTTTTTCTATTTCCCGCCGCAAATCAAGCTCGGCCTGCTGCTCCGAGGTCAGCCGCTCCTGCTCCTCCAACTCCTCCAACTTCGCAATCTCGTCGGCGGCGGCGGCCTTTCCCGCCCGCTTGTTCGCGTTATCTCTCTTCTTTTGCTCCTTCCGCTTCTCCACCTTCGACTCGAGCTTTGCCAGGGCCTCCTTCTCCTCCTTAGTCAGCTGCCCCCGCCCCTTCACCTCCGCGACCAGGTCGACGGCGTCCTTCCTCGTCTCGCGAGACTTCTGATCAATTTTCTTGGTTTGCTCCTTCCGCTTCTCCACCCTCGGCTGGAGCTCTGCCAGCTCTTCCGCCTCCTCCCCAGGCAGCTCCTCCCCAGTCAGCTCCTCCCGCCCCTCCAACTCCGCAACCCGGTCGATGGCGGCCTTTTTCGCCCGGTACGGCTCCGCGTCCCTTTCCTTCTGTCTCTGTTTCGCCCCCGTCGCCCGCGCGTCCTGTGCTGCCTGAGCCGTCGGCGCGGACCCAGCCTCCTGCATCAACTTGAGCTTCTTCTTCTTTCCTCCCGCCCCTCCAACTCCGCAACCCGGTCGATGGCGGCCTTTTTCGCCCGGTACGGCTCCGCGTCCCTTTCCTTCTGTCTCTGTTTCGCCCCCGTCGCCCGCGCGTCCTGTGCTGCCTGAGCCGTCGGCGCGGACCCAGCCTCCTGCATCAACTTGAGCTTCTTCTTCTTTTCCGCCAGGCTTCGCCTCGTCTTCTTCAACTGCTCCACAGAATCAGCCAACCCAGCCGCCTTGGCCCGCAACGCAGGCAGCCCGCCCTGCTCAGCCTCGGTCGGCTGCTGCAACGCCTCCAACGCCTCGATCTCCGCAGCCGGTCCTTTCGCTCTCCGCACCCGGGCTTTCAGCCGTCCTTCTTCCCTTACATCCGCTTCTATTCCCCGCCGTAAATCGAGCTCGGCCTGCTGCTCCGGATTCAGCCGCCCCTGCTCCTCCAACGCCTCCAAATTCGCAATCTCGCCGACGGCGGCGGCCTTTGCCGCCCGATCGCGAGCCTGTCTCCGTTCGTTAAGTTCTACCTTATTATTCTTGTGATACTCTGCATTATATACTGCAATTTCACTCCTATTATCCCGATAATATTGCGCGCTGTTTTCATTCAACTTTTCCTTATTCTTCTGGTAATATCTTTTCGCTCTCTGATCCGTTTTCGGTTGTTCCTGCGGCGCGGGCTCCCCGCCGCCTTGATTCCCGGAATCAACACCAACGGTTCCTGTCACCTTCCGCCGCTTGGACGCCCCGGAAGAACTCTCGCCAGCCTCCTCCCGCGTCCTCTTCGTGCCCTTCGTGCCGGCTTCCCCCGCCACCGGCCCGGACACACCAGACTGACGCTTCGGACCCGCCACCTCGGCGGGCAACCCAGCCCCCCAGCCCATGCTTCGCAGCCCGGAACCACCGGGCGGCAACACCACCTCCCGATCCGGCGCCACCTCCGACACCGGAATCACCCACATCCCCGCCACCGCGGAAACATCGGCTTTCTCAGCGACCTCGCCCTTCTGCGGATCCAGCAGATCCACCACCCCACGCCCATCGCGGTATCCGCTATGCACCGCAGCGATCACATGCGCACTACCGTCGGCACGCTGGTAAATCACCGGCACAGCAACACCCACCGGCCCGCTCCCCACGTACTGCTCAACCCCGGCCACACCAGCCACCCGCCGGGCCATCCCCCCGAACGCCGCCTCCAACCGAGCCGGATCCCGATCAGCACCAGCCGGCCCCGCCACAAACTCCCGGTTGAACTTCAAAGAATTATGGAACGCCACAAACGCCTCCTGGCAATTCACCTGGAAGCGCGTGTCACCAGAGAGATAATTAGCCCGGTTCGCCCCCGTCAGGAACCGATACCCAGCCGCCAACTCACCCGCCACCAACCCCGCGCGCTTCACACGCTTCGGCGACCCCTCATCCACAACCGTCTCACCAGAAAACAGCCCATCCCCTTCACCGCCAAACAGCCCGCCAAAACCCTCCCTGTCGTTATAGTCACGGAGGAACGCAGCGAAATCGCCGTCCTCCTCCCCAACTACCGCCCCCACATCACCGACACCATCCCCGGTGTCCTGGAACGCGGGCAGCTCGGTCGCGAGAAACTCCTCATGAGCACCCTCCCCCAACATCGGCCCAGCAACCGTCGCCGGATCCGCATCCCGCGACACATCTGAATCAGCCACCGCCTGATAGAGCCGCGCACCGAGATCGAAGTCAGTCCCCGGGCGCCGGTCGTCCTGCTGAGCCCCAGTCCGCTCCGATACCCCGTCCGGCCCTGCGATCCGCTCATCCCGTCCTGCCACCGGGGCCCCACTCACCCCGGTCTCCGTCACCTCCCGGTCCTTCTCCTTCGCCATCTTCTGCTGGAGCTCCGCCTCCTCCGACGCCAGCTGCCTCTGCGTCTTCAACTCCTCCAACACCGCATCCCGAGCGGCGGCGTCCCCTAACCCCTTGCGATCCTTCGCGTCACTTTCCGCCTTTCTCCGCTTCCGCCCCGCCGCCCGCTCGTCCGGTGCCAGTCAGCTCCTCCCGCCCTTGCAGCTCCGCAACCCGGTCAGCTTCGGCGTTTATCGCCTTGCGATACGTCTGGTTATTTTTCTGGGTTTGCTCCTTCCGCTTCGCCACCTTCGGCTGGAGCCTCGCCAGCTCTTCCGCCTGCTCCTCAGTCAGCTCCTCCCGCCCTTGCAGCTCCGCAACCCGGGCGGCTTCGGCGTTTATCATCTTGCGATACGTCTGCTTATTTTTCTGGGTTTGCTCCTTCTGCTTCGCCACCTTCGGCTGGAGCTTCGCCAGCTCCTCCGCCTCCTCCCCGGTCAGCTCCTCCCGCCCCTCCAACTCCGTAACCCGGTCGGCGGCGGCCTTTTTCGCCCCCCGATAGTTCACGGCATTTTCCGCTTTTTTCCGCTTCCACTCCGCCACCTCCGGCTCGAGCCTCGCCAGCTCTTCCGCCTCCTCCCCAGTCAGCTCCTCCCGCCCCTTCAACTCCGCAACCCGGGCGATGGCGCCCTTCCTCCCCTGGTACCGCTCCGTGTCCCTTTCCTTCCGCCTCTGTTTCCACGCCGGCACCGGCGCGTCCTGTGCTGCCTGAGCCGTCGGCGCGGACGCTGCCTGAACCGTCGGCGCGGACCCAGCCTCCTGCATCAACTTGAGCTTCTTCTTCTTTTCCGCCAGGCTTCGCTGCGCCTCCTTCAACTGCTCCGCAAAATCAGCCAACCCAGCCACCTTGTCCCGCAACGTACGCAGCCTGTCCGCAACCCCGGCGCTCTGCGGCAACGGTCAGCTCCTCCCGCCCCTCCAACTCCGTAACCCGGTCGGCGGCGGCCTTTTTCGCCCCCCGATAGTTCACGGCATTTTCCGCTTTTCAAATTGAGCTCGGCCTGCTGCTCCGAAGACAACCGCCCCTGCTCCTCCAGCTCCTTCAATCCTCCCGCCCCTTCAACTCCGCAACCCGGGCGATGGCGCCCTTCCTCCCCTGGTACCGCTCCGTGTCCCTTTCCTTCCGCCTCTGTTTCCACGCCGGCACCGGCGCGTCCTGTGCTGCCTGAGCCGTCGTCCTCCAGAGCCACCTGCCTCCGCCTCTGCAACTCCGCAACCCGGTCGGCTTCTTCTTCTTTTCCGCCAGGCTTCGCCTCGTCTTCTTCAACTGCTCCACAGAATCAGCCAACCCAGCCGCCTTGGCCCGCAACGCAGGCAGCCCGCCCTGCTCAGCCTCGTCCTCCAGAGCCACCTGCCTCCGCCTCTGTAACTCCGCAACCCGATCGCTCTCCGCACCCGGGCTTTCAGCCGTCCTTCTTCCCTTACATCCGCTTCTATTCCCCGCCGTAAATCGAGCGTCCTGCTGTGCTGCCTGATCCGTCGGCGCGGACGCATCGCCCTCGCCACCTTGACTCCCGGAATCAACCTCAGCGGCTCCTGTCACAGCCTGTCTCCGTTCGTTAAGTCCCTTCGTGCCCTTCGTGCCCTTCGTGCCAGCTTCCCCCGCCGCCGGCCCAGACGCACCAGACCGACGCTTCGGACCCGCCACCCCGGTGGGCAGCCCAGCCCCCCAGCCCTGGCGCCGCAGCTTGGAACCGCCTCCCGGCAACTCCACCGGCGGATCCGGTTCCACCTCCGCCATCGGAATCACCCACATCCCGGTCGCAGCCAGGACATCATCCCTCTCAACGACTTCCCCCTTCTGCGGATCCAGCAGAAGGACCACTTCTTGCCCATCGCGCTCTCCTGCATTCACCGCGGCGATCACGTGCGCACTACGATCCGCTCGCTGGTAAATAACCGGCGCAGCCACACCCACCGGCCCGCTCCCCACATGCCGCTCAAGAGCAGCCACACCATCCACCCGTCGGGCGTCCCGGCCGAACGCCACCACCAACCGCGCCGGATCCCGATCACTACCGGCCGGCCCCGCCACAAACTGCCGGTTGAACTTCAGAGAATTATGGAACGCCACAAACGCCTCCTGGCAATTCACCTGGAAGCGCGTGTCACCAGAGAGATAATTAGCCCGGTTCGCCCCCGTCAGGAACCGATACCCAGCCGCCAACTCACCCGCCACCAACCCCGCGCGCTTCACACGCTTCGGCGACCCCTCATCCACAACCGTCTCACCAGAAAACAGCCCATCCCCTTCACCGCCAAACAGCCCGCCAAAACCCTCCCTGTCGTTATAGTCACGGAGGAACGCAGCGAAATCGCCGTCCTCCTCCCCAACTACCGCCCCCACATCACCGACACCATCCCCGGTGTCCTGGAACGCGGGCAGCTCGGTCGCGAGAAACTCCTCATGAGCACCCTCCCCCAACATCGGCCCAGCAACCGTCGCCGGATCCGCATCCCGCGACACATCTGAATCAGCCACCGCCTGATAGAGCCGCGCACCGAGATCGAAGTCAGTCCCCGGGCGCCGGTCGTCCTGCTGAGCCCCAGTCCGCTCCGATACCCCGTCCGGCCCTGCGATCCGCTCATCCCGTCCTGCCACCGGGGCCCCACTCACCCCGGTCTCCGTCACCTCCCGGTCCTTCTCCTTCGCCATCTTCTGCTGGAGCTCCGCCTCCTCCGACGCCAGCTGCCTCTGCGTCTTCAACTCCTCCAACACCGCATCCCGAGCGGCGGCGTCCCCTAACCCCTTGCGATCCTTCGCGTCACTTTCCGCCTTTCTCCGCTTCCGCCCCGCCGCCCGCTCGTCCGGTGCCTCCAAGCCCGCATTCCGCCCCGCCCCGGTCTCCTCCCCCCGGGCCTGCATCGACTTCAGCTTATTCTTGTTTTCTTTCAGCTTTTCATTCGTGCTCGCCAGCACCCCCTTAAGACCATCCAACTCAGCTACCTGGTCCCGCAACGTACGCAGGCTGCCCTGCTCAGACTCGGTCGGCTTCGTCACCGCTTCCAATGCCTGGATTTCCGCAGCCCACGCCCCAGCCAGTTTTTTCTGTTTATATACCCGCCGCCTCAGCGTATCGAGCTTCTTTCGGTCGGCCTCTACTTGCTGCCACAAATCGAGCTCGGCCTGCTGATACGAATTGCGCTCGGACAACGCCGACAACTTCGCAACCATCTCAGCGGGCCGCCGACGGCGAGCCACGTGGTTTTGGTTAATCTTGGCCCTATTTTTCTTGTCATACTCCCGAACGAGGCTCTTGATCTTGTCCGGATTCTTTCGGGCATACTCCGCGTTTTTGTGCTTAAACTCGTCCTTATGTTTCTGATAATACTCCGCGTTTTCTCTCTTTTTCTGACTCTTATTATTCTGGCGATACACCGCAGTCTTTGCATTAATTGGCCGATGGTACGTTCCGCTATATCCCTTAGCCTTGTCCTTATTATTCTGGTAAGGCTCCGCGTTTCCTTTCTGTTTCCCAGCAGCGGTTACTTCCCCCTTGCGCCGCTTGGAGGCCCCAGCACTTTCACCCGTCTCCTCCCGCGTCCTCTTCACAGACTGCTGCTTCGGGCCCGTCACATCTACGGGCAGGTCAGCCCCCCAGCCCTGGCTCCGCAGCTCGAAACCGCCTGCCGGCAACACAATCGGCGCCTCCGGTTCCACCTCCAGGTCCTTGAGCGCCTGCGGGTAGTCCGAAGTCGACGCATTGCGTACTGGATCGCCATCCGTAGGGGACGCGCCGTCCGGCTTCGGTTGTTCCTCCTGGATCGGTTCCAGCCCCCGTTTGGCCGTCGCGTGGGACGGTCCCCGCGGGTCCGCAGATTTCGGACTCGGGCGCATCGATGTGCTCCGAGCGGTGTGGAACTCTCGTGCCAGGTTCCGCGAGAGCTCGTCAGCCAACCGGTTTTCGTCTTGTGACAGCGGACGCGCCAGCACCGCCGCCATGTCGTTGCGCAGCGCCAAAACCTCGTCCGCGGTCCGGCCGTCGAGGGCGCGGAAATCGTGGTCCCTGGCGAGGACTGTCTCGGCCTGCCACCGCAACGACTCTTGATCGAACGCACTGAGATCACCGAAGACCGGCCTCGATCGTTCCGCCTCACGCCGCAGGTCCTCGCGGGTCCACCCATCGCCGTTCGGACTGAACTCGGATTCCGCGAGTTTGCGCGCGAGGGGGCCCGGCTCGATCCAGATCTCCACCCGCGTTGGACCGTCGGCGTGCAGGAACTGCGGTGGTGCGATCAGCCCGACGTCGTCGGCCCCAAGACGGGCTTCGCTGGGGACGTCATTCTGCTCAAGGTCAAGCATGCGTTGCAGGTCGTGTGTGACGAGGGAGAAATCGTGCCCGGCTTGTGATGCGTCGTCGGCTTGTCTGCCGAGGTCGCCGCGCACGACGTAGCGGGCGCGGGGCCGGCGTCCCTCCCGCCTGGCATCGACAGCCTTTCGCGCCACCCGGTACAAGGCGAGGCGGTTTTGCAACCGCGCCCGGGGATCTTCGCGGATGGTCAGACTCGCGTCGCTTGGAGCTCCCGCCAGCGCGGGGTCGGTGCGGGCGTGGGAGAGTTCGTTCTCGTAGTGGCGCTTGGCCTGCCACCACTTGTGTTCGGCCTCTTGTGCACGCGTGTCCGCCTCGTCCAAAGCCCGCTGCGCTGTCTGCCTGTCAACAGCGGCAGCCAGCAGCTCCTCGCGATCGGCCCGTTGTTCGGCTTGCGTGACCTGTGACAGGTGGAAACGCGCGGCGCGTTGCTGGTCGCTCGCGGAGGTCCATTCCTTGTCCCGCTCGGCGAATTCCCTCGTTCCGTCCACCAGCCCGGCCGGTAGCTCGCCGCCGCGGTCGCTGCGGCGGATCACGTAACCGGCATCGAACTTGGCGCTGACGCCGGCTCTCCGCTTTCCGATGCTGTGCTCAGCGGGGGTCGCGAGCATGCGGAACTCCGCACCGTGCAGCCAAGTGCTGGTGATGTCCTGCAACGGAGAGTCCGCACTCTCACCGCGACTTAATTCGCGGTCCGACTCGGATCCCGCTCGGTGTTCGATTTCGGATTCGTGCCCGCCGCGGGAGATGAGCGGAATGTTCCAGTCACCGCCCTGGCCGAACTCGTGGCGGCCTTCCTCGTAGGTCTTCGCTCCCTCGGGGTGCGATACACCCCCGGCGTTGAACGGTGCGGCGAACACGGCATGCCCGCTGGCCGAGCCGGTCTCCTGCTCGTCGGCCGAACGAATGTGCGCCGAGCCATCCAGTTTGATTCGTCCGCTCGTCGAGGTGACTGCGCCCCGATCGGGAATCTTGAGGTACAGGTCGAGGTTCACGCCCAGTCCGGGCGGCAGCTCGACCGGCACAGTCTTGGGTTCCGGATCTGTCAGGGGGCTGAGCAGCGCCTCCAAGCGGTGCGGGGTGAACCACGCCCGCAAGCTCCGGCGCGCCTCCGCGGTCACCGAGCTTCTGGAGGAGGTGATCGCTTGCTCGGCTGCGGCGATTAGATCCTCGACATTGCCGCGGAACTCCACCGCCCGGAACTTGTCGGCCCCGGGCAGAACCTCGGCGTCGTGGTCGGTCTTCCAGCGCTGGATGGCCTCGTCCGTAGCCTGCGATGCCGGCAGCTCGGTGATCTCGGCCGCGCGGGACCGCTGCGCCAGGTCCGCGGGCAGGGTGTCCTCGACCGCCGTGCTCACCCCGACGGTGCGAACGTCCGGGGCTGCGGCGATGCGTTCCCCGTGGCGCTCGAGGCGCACATCGAAGAGCACCTCGGCGCGGTGCGAAGCCAGCGCACCGGAGACCGTCTCGGAGCTTAGGTAACTCGTGGACTCACTCTGCGTGCGGCTGCGGACCCGCTTCAGCCATTCGGCGATGTGGACGAATCCCAAGCCCAGCCTGGCGTAGGGGGGCCCGTGCTGCGGGATCGAATCACCGCCCGCCGATCCGGCTCCACCCGGGGAGTCGGCCCCGTTCATCACGACCCCCGGGATCATGCCCGACATGACTTCGAGGAGGACCCCGGTGAGGCTGCGGACCTTGTTTGCGGCGATGGACGCCACGCTGGCCGTCGCAAGCCCGCCGTGCTTGATCCCTTCCGCCTCCGGCTCACCCAGAAGTTCGGCCCCCACGTGGAGTTCGTAGGTGTGGCCCTTCCAGCGGCCTTCCCACGCCAGTTGTGTGCTGGCTCCCCCGTTCTCGAGGTCGCCGAACTTGGCCTGCACGTCGGACAGGAAATGCTTGGCCGTGCGGTCGTTGCCAAGGGGGGTGCCCTGCGCGGAATCCGGCAGCAGCCAGTTGGCCGCGTCCGGGCCGAGTCGCTGGGAAATCTGCTCGCGCAGCAACGGAATCCGGTCACTCAAGTCCACGGGTTCGGTGACTCCCCGGCTCCAGGACGGGGTAGCCAGCGTGTGCCCGGGGGGAACGTCGGTCACGTCGGGTTCGCGTGCTCGCTGCGCCTCGAACTCGGCCTGCCTGGTCTTGATCTCCTGCAGCTGCCGGTCGTCCACCAACACCGTCATCGACGCAGGCACCGCTCGGCGGAGCGGGCGAGCGGCTTACCCTTGAACAACCCAGATTTGTCGATCTTGCCGACGGTCTTGACCTCGACGCCGACGGTAGGCTCGAGGTCCACCGTGACCAGGTGGAGTTCGCGCGGTTTGCCCGTCTCCGACCGGGTGAGGCTGCTGTCCCCCGCACCTCCGCGTTCGCGCCGGAAGTTGCCGGACCCCGGGACCCACTCCTGGATGAACAAACTGGAGATGACGCCAGTGTTGTGATCCACCGGGACAATCGCGGGCTCGAGGGAGTTCGACCAGAAGAAGGTCCCGGCCTTGCTGCTGCCGGTGGTGTGTCCACCGGTCACCGACCGCGTCGGCTGGTCCCAGATCTTGACCGGATTACCGTCCCCGTCCAGCACCGGCTCGGGGTTTTTCATCATGAGCGAATACTCGACCACAGCATGCTGAGCCCGGCGGCGCTTCTCCGCCGATAGCCCGTCCACCCGGAACTTCTTGCTGCCGGCATGCGGAGTCGCACGCACCTCGTTGAGCGAGATCCCACGATCGATCAGGTTCGCGTTGCCGCCGAGTTCCCAGACCCGGTGCCCGGAAAGTTCCCTGAGCTGCCGGTATGCCGAGTCCCGAAGGTGTTTGAGACCATGCACGGACACGACCGGCATACCGTCGAAAACCCGGGACAGGCCCTGCCGCATCGTCTCGTCGTTGTAGGGCACCTCGGTGCGCTCGATGGGTTTGACGGCATCGGCGCGCAGCTTCTGCAACTGGGCTTTGAGCTGGTCGGCCTGCCACGCAGGCAGTTCCACGACGATGTCGGTCTCCACGACACCCGGATCCCGGCCCTCCGCCTGGGCCGAAGCATCCACAATCGGCAACGGGTCACGCGTCGACGTGTGCATCCCCGGCCTGCCGATGGTCACACCCTTGACCAGTTGGTTCCATTCCTGCCAGTGCGTCCCCGACGCCGTGTACCGCACCCGGTAGGCCAGCCGCTTCCGCGGTTCCTTGCCCACTCCGCCCGTGGCAGCCGGCTCCTTCCCCCGATTGCCGCCGAAGGACAGCGAAGTGTCCTCCCCCACGTGTGAGGAACTGCTTCGCTCGAAGCCGAACTTGTTGTAGTTGGTGGCAAGGGAGAAATGGCCAGACAACGCAGAGTAGACGCGGGCCACAAACCCACCCCCGACCTTCCACGACACGCCCCTGCTCTGCTTGGCGGACTCCGATTCCGACATCGTCCACCCAGCATCGGTCTCCTCGACCACATCCATATCCCGGACTTCGAGCACCTCCGCCGCCACCTTCAGCGACACGTGATAGTCGTGTCCTCGACCGTGCTCGACCATGTCGAGCGAGGCGGCCTGATCGGTGAGCATTTCCTCGACCACCCGCGGGGACGACAAGTGGCTGCCCGCGAGCGAACTGTCGATCTGATGGCCCCGCTCCAGCTGCTTGTTTGCCCTACGCGAGATTCCCTCGACCAGCTTGGGATCATCAAAGTCGACGACGAGATCGGTGTCCCGCCAAGCCCAGCGAAGTCCGGGGACGTTAGCCCACCGGTGATGCCCCGGAATGGTATGCGCCGAATCGCGAAGGATCCTGGCCAGTTTCGCGCCCGCACCACTGGATTCCAGCGCGGCGCGGGTGATGTCAGCCACGCGATTCGGGTGCGGCTGGCCGTCCTCGGTCAGGAGACCGGCTGCTCGCCCGAACTCCGACGGCGTCCAGTGCATGCCATCGATGGCGTGCGGGAACGTGATCGGGGACCGACCGGGCAGGCGGACCTGCAGGTCGTAAACGGTGCGGTAGCGAACGATCTGGACCTTGCGGGAAGTGGTGTCGCTGACCTTCGACGAGCTGGGGAACTCATGGTCACGGCTGCGGCTGGCACCGGCCGCGGCCCACGGGCCTGCCGCTGCGGAGACCAGCCCGACGTCCACGGCGGGCCCCGCGGCCCCCGAAACCTCACCGGCACGCCCCGTACCGTGAACGTTCACCGCTTTGGTGCCGTCCTCGAAGGCCGACTCCGACGGTGCATTGTCCAAGGTCTCGAGGTAGGCGACTTCCTTGGCTACGGCCCGGATCTGCACATCATGAGTGCGGCTGGACAGCAGACGCTTGAACCAGTTGCCCGAGCGCAGCTCCGCCCCCAACGTAACCCAGCCCCGACCGGCGTCTGCCGCTTGCTCGCTCACCCGCATGTCCGGCAGAACCCGTCCGATATTGTCCGGGCTCAAAGACTTCCGCAGGGCTTGCCGCGAGTCCGTGTCCAGCGACCCAAGCTGGGCGGCCACCTGATCATAGATAGCCGGCGGCTCCCCGGACTTCGTCTTCGTCCGCAAGGGTTTGCCCTGATACCGACCGCGCGTCGACTGCCTGACCGTAGCCCCCTCCAGCACGGAGGGAGGCAGCTCACTCGGCATTGGCACAGCACGTGCGCGCGTGATCGGCCGCAATCCCGTGGGCACACTCAACGTGGTGCCGATCGGGCGGGCGTCAGGCTGATTGCGTCCACCGACGATCGTGACAGGACCAGTGCTGTGCCCGTCCTTGTCAACCCGGGAAACCCGGAACGTCACCGGCACGTACACCTGCTGTGAGCCAGCGTATTCGCTGTCAGTGCCCGGGGTTGCGCGCTCCGGCAACGCGATGCGCATCGACTGGCCGTGCGTTTCGGCGCGGTTCGTGACCCGGTTCGAGGCCATACCAGTCGGCAGGTTAACAGCGCCCAGAACGAAAAGACCCGGCACGACGGGCACGAAGAACAGCTGCTGGAAACGCGGCCGGTGACTTCCCGCATGCGCCGTGCCCGCCACGTGATCGGCTTTATAGGTGGCCGACTGATCGGTGGATTCTCCCCCCACGACTTCGCTGTCTCGCAGGTCGAACTCGGCCTGCACCCGCACAGCTACCCCACCGACCTCGAACTCCCTTCCCTCACCAAGCAAGGTGTCGATCTGCTTCCGCACGGCATGTTCCACATTGTCGATGCCGACTGGATCGGTGCCCTCAGGCACCAATCCCTCCACGGCCTCGACGACCTGGTCTGCTCCGACCGTCTGGGCGATCTGCTTCGCCGGGCCCAGCGATTCGCTGCGACGGATATAACCGGGAACCTGCAACCGAGGTCTGTCCTGGTGGGCATCGACATCGTCAACCCGCGCCCGAACAACGGCGGGTTCATTAGGCGGTTCGCTGTCGTTGACGGATTGGGCGGGCTGGGCGATCCGATCCACTCCATCGGACTGTTCGGTTGGGTTGGTCAGGGCAGTTCGATCGCTCTGGTCGGTTCGATCAGCCGTATCCACCATGCTGCCGCTATCAGCATTCGAACGAGCATCCGAGCCAGCCGAACTCCCCGTCGACCGGGCACCACCGCCAGTGGAGTAATCCTGGTTCGTCCCCGCACCAGGCCAGGCCTGACGGCGTCGCGCACCGTTCTCACCAGTGGAGACAGCATCATCGTCCACAACAGACCCCGCGGCGCGCCCCGAGCTCTCGGACGGCTCCCCGTCTTCGCCCAAGCGACGAAGCCGCTCCAGCAACTCTGTCCGCTGCTTATTGAGCTCATCGAGGTCTCTCTCGGCGTCATCGATCGCCGCATCACCCAACACATGCGCATCGTCAGGGGAGGTGCCGGGGCTCGGCTCGGCGTCCCAGGCAGGAGCCCTCGTGCCGTCGACCTGACCAGCCGGTACCTCGCCACCATCACCCAACGACGACTGGGCACCATCACCACTGACAAAGGCGAAACTGGACAGCGGCGAGTCGATCCCATCATCGGACTCCACACTCCGGTGCCCGAACGTCCCCGCATCCCAACCACCACCGTGCGACGACTGGGTGCCAGTGTCGCTGACAGAGCCGCTATAGCCCGGCCATGAACCGACCTCGTCCTCGGACTCCGCGCTCCGGTGTCCGAAAGTCCCCGCATCCCAAACACCATCACCCAACGACTGGGAACCATCAGACTCCCCTGATCGTCCCGCTGCTTGATCCTCCGGTCGCGGAACCGCACCTGGCTCCGGCCCCGCGCCCGCACCTATGTGCGCCAGCCGGCTCATTTGGCGCTGCAGCTCTACACGCAGTCGCACCGCAGCAGCCCGATCATTCGGGAACGTCAGGTACTGATGCGCCATCAGCACCCGAGCCATCTGGTACTCCCGAAGCGTCGGGCCCAAAATGCTGTCCGCCCGCGCAAACGCCTCGTCCCGCCTGTCGGAGTCAGCCCCTGCCAACTCACTCAGCGCAACCCGGTAGGACTCCCGCAACGGATCGGGGTTCGTCCCACTGCCCACATTGGACTCGGATACTCGCTCCTCAGACCGACTGGTGCGACCCGGGCTTTCAGTGCGCTCGCCAGGGCTCGACTGGGCACCATCACCGCTGGGAGAGTCGCTATTGCCCAGCCCCGAACCGAACCCGTCCTCGGGCTCCGGACTGCGGCTCCCGAACGTCCCCGCATCCCAACCATCGCCATCCAACGACCGGGCACCATCGCCGCTGACAGAATCGCCATCGCCCACCCACGAACCGACCCCATCCTCAGACCCCGGACTGACCGACTGGTGCGACCCGCATCCCAACCATCGCCATCCAACGACCGGGCACCATCGCCGCTGACAGAATCGACACTGGTCAGCCACGAGTCGACCCCGTACTCGGACTCAACCGGACTGCGGCTCCCGAACGTTCCCGCATCCCAACCATCGCCATCCAACGACCGGGCACCATCACCGCTGACAGAATCGCCATCGCCCACCCACGAACCGACCCCATCCTCAGACCCCGGACTCCCAGACCGACTGGTGCGACCCGGGCTTTCAGTGCGCTCGCCAGGGCTCGACTGGGCACCATCACCGCTGGGAGAGTCGCTATTGCCCAGCCCCGAACCGAACCCGTCCTCGGGCTCCGGACTGCGGCTCCCGAACGTCCCCGCATCCCAACCATCGCCATCCAACGACCGGGCACCATCACCGCTGACAGAATCGCCATCGCCCACCCACGAACCGACCCCATCCCCCCCCCCCCGACTCCCGCTCCCGAACGTCCCCGCATCCCGACCGCCACTCTCAACCGAACTCAAACCCTCGGAAGCCGGTTCCGGCCTGAAACCAGAGAAACCATCGGGGGTGTTGTCCGTCACATCAGAGGTATCGGGTATGTCCGCCTTCGCGTTCAGGAAAAGCTCCCGCAGAGAGCGGATCGCTGCATCCTCCGTCTGAGGACGATTCGCCAACTCCCGCCCGATGGACACCAACAGCCCCAGATCCAGCGACTCCGCCAACCGCTGCGCGGCCAACGTGCCATTTTTCTGTGCAGCTTGGAACGCCAACGCGCTCAGCACCGTCTCATACACCGGTAACGCCTGAGCGAGCTCGAATTTGGCCAACCCGCCTTGCGGGGGCTGCACCCAACGCAACATCCGCAACCGCAACTGCTCCGCCTCCGCGTGCGGAAACTCCGCCAGCCGATCTGCGGACTGAGCAAGATCCCGAAGGAGATCCTTTGGCGACTGCTGGTCGACAGGTTCGCCCCTGTCCCCTGCACCATCAGGACCAACATCACTCGCCTGATCAGCAGTCTCACGCAACGGCACGTCGGGCAAAGGCACACCGGCATCCCGAATCGCATCCGCAGCCGCAAGCGCGTTATCCCACGCTGAATCAACAGTGTTCCGGAACTCCGCGATCACACCGTCAACGACCTCGGGGTCCATACCCGCATCGACCAACGCGACGATCTCGTAATCCGCCCACGCCTCGGCCACCGCCGCCGAAAACTCCGCCGATGCCGGCCGCTGGGCAAAAGCGATCCCCACTGTCTGCAACAACTCGTTGACACGCGGGTCCGACTCCGTCGGCAACTCGCCGACCACCGACGCCGCGAGATTCTCGTAAGGCTCATAGCTGCGAATCGGCTGATCAGCCGACGACGGCCGATCGACAAGGTCACTCCGCCCCCCATCATCAGCCGGTCCTTCGGTGTACGGCGGCGGCGCATCCACATACGGCGGGGGAGCATCCACTTGAGTCTGCTGCCGCAGCAGATCCACCACGTCGGCAAGACCAGCCATTTGCTCTGCGCCGGTCAACAATTCTCGGGCGACACGCTGAGCTTCCTGGAAACCTACGTTGGGGTTGTCATTGCCATAAATCAGCCGATTCGTTACCGCAACCGCCACACGCTGATAAAGCCCCTCCACCTCCGGCGCCAATTCCCCAACACCGCGCGCCGGACCGTCAAGCAACTCGCTCAGCGGCAGGCTCTCCAAGATCCCACGAGTCGTATCCCGCGCATAAATCCGGCGGTCGTCCTCCAGCTCGTTGAACGTCGCATAATCCCTGTTCGGGAGCATGGCGTTCCAGTCCTGCTGGAAACTGTGGATGAGGTTAATCCCGTCGGTGTCGCCGATCCGCTGAAGCATGACCGACCACGGCACCAGATAACCCTCGTCATCCGGCACCCCCACCTCCCCGTAACGGGTGTGAGTGCGCAATTGCTCGGCGAGTGCACGTACCTCCGCCGACTGCTCCCACGCATCACGGCGTGTCGCGCCACCCGCCAACTGATCGGCCAGCACGGCACGAATGCCGTCGTGGAAGAACTGCTGCGTCTCTTCAGCCACCGTGCCCGGAATCACCGGCGGCAACGGCCCCACCATCGCGTCCGCCAACTCGTTGACAACCGCCACCGATGCCGGGTCAGCGGACGCCTGCCACTGCTCCACTCGATCCGCGGCCGCCCCGATCCGCTCAGCCCACTGCTCCAACGCGGCATCGCCCCGCGCAGGTACTTCGTCGAAATCAAGCATCGCGACAAAGTCGTCACGAAGCTCATTGATCAAATCGTCAAGATCCCGGCCGCGTGCGACTTCCCGCGCCTCCCCGCCACCCGCCAGCAGGTCGGTCACCATCGATCGAAGCCCGTCGTGGAAGAACTGGTGCAGCTCTTCAGGCATGTTGTCCGGCCTCGTCTGCGGCAACAGCGCCACCATCGGCGCGGCAAACTCGTGGACGGTCGCTACCGATGCCGCACCGGCCGATGCCTCCCACTGCTCCACTCGATCTGCGGCTTCACCGATCCGCTCCGCCCACGTCGACATCGCGGCATCGATCCGCTCAGCCATCTCGCCGGAATCAAGCCTGGGATCGAGCAACGCACGAAAGTCATCACGAAGCGCCGTGACCACACCGCTAGCGTCGACCCGACGCGCGACCTCCTGCCTCACCGCATATTGGACCGATTCCCACAGATGCACCTGCTCGTCAACCAACGGGCCCCGCCCCGGAACCCCCTCCGGACGCCCACCCACCTTCTGCTCCGCCGCCACGCCCGCCAGCCCAACGATCTGTCCGTCAAAAGTATCCCCGCGAGCCAAATAGCCGGCCCACCGAACCTCAAACTCATCCGCCGTACGAGACGGCACCCCCCGCTCGACGGATTCACCGTCGGCCCGCCGCCCGTCCGTCACACCGGCGGCGACATCGTCCTGCGAAACAACGTCGTCGCCCGACCAGACAGCTCCGCGACCGTCCACAGCAGACTCCGTGACGGGCATCGGGTCACCAGACGGCTCCGTGTCCCCGCTCAAGCGATGAAGCCGCTCCAGCAACTCTGCCCGCACCGTCTCGTCGAAGGCGCTCTCGGTGTCATCGGTCGCCGCATCACCCGGCACATGCGTAGTGGACTCCGACCGCGTGTCCCCAACGGTCTCCGACCGCCCACCGTCAGCAGACTCTTCCTGAGCGAGGTGAGGAGTTTCGGACGTTGCCGGATCAATCGGCGAAGGCGTGGTGGTAGCGCCGCCTACGGGCTCGTTCAGGTGGGCGGGATACACCCCCTCGCCGAGCAGCATGAAGGGGTCGCCGTCGATCTCAATCAACTTGCTGGCGGCCTCCGGCAAATCCACCCGGACATCGCCGTGCTGGTAAAACGCCTCCAAAGTAACCGACTGCACCGCACCGGCGAGGTCAGGCCTCGACGCGATGAACGACACCACGGCGTTCAACAGGAGGTCACGCTGCGGATGCGCATCGATGGCCTGTCGCACGGCTGTCAGGTGCAGATCTCCGTTGCGGTTGCTCAGCAAGTCGCGGGCTAGGGTTTCCACGACCGCCTTCGCCACGAACAGGGTGTCCTGCCGTCCCGAAGACGGTTGCGGTCGCGTCGCGGACTCGGGCCCCCAGCTGAGTGCGGCACCCCGCTCGATTCCCGAGATCGGCGGGAGATCGTGCTTGTCGCGATATTCGAGTACCTGCACGAAGTCGTTGAACAGCCCCGGCCCGGTCCGATACAACACGCTGTTACGCATCGCGTTACCGCCCGGCATCCGGTAGTCCGCGCCAAGTAACACTTCCGGAAAAAGCTCGACCTGCGTCGCGCCATAGTTCCGCGCCTGTAGAGCGATCCACAGCTCGGCTGCCGGGTGTCCCTTGGGCATCACCCACGCGTCGTTGTTCGGGTCTCCGCCCGCCACTCCCATGTTGACCGCGAAGGCTTCGCGGGCGTTGACCGCGCTGAACAGCCGATCGACGTCGGTCACGTGGTTGTCCGAGTCGAGATATGCCCCGCCCCAGCGCTTGAGGATCGACATCCGAACGTTGTCACTGGCTGCCGCCCAGCCTGGCCCGTTCAGCTTGAGCATTTCGGTTGCAGTCGCATCGGCCAGATCGAACGGTGTGTCAGCGTTTGACACCTCCGCCAAGCTGACCGGGATTACGCCGCTTTCCTGTGTCCAGCGCACGAAATCCCAGACCGCGGTCAACGGATCGGCCGGATCGGTGGGCTGCCGACCAATGGCTTCCTCCACGCGAACGCGCGGAAGATTGACGAACAAGAACGTGGGGGCCTGCGACGCACTGATCTGCAGGTTCTGCCGGAACGCACCCGACAGTGGCGCACCGAAGAACCATACTGAATGCACCACCTTCGGCGTTTCCAAGTGGGCCGGCAATGGCAATTCGACCCCCGCCGGTGCCCAGCCCATCCGCTCGCGCTCGGAGAGGCTCCTGCTCATCACCGGCACGTCAGTGTGCAGTGCATCCGGCCTCATGGCATCCCAGGTCGGGCGGGTCTTCCTGAGGTCCAGGTTTTCGAGCACTGCGATGCGCTGCGCGGCAGTCAGATTCGAATAGTCCTCCCCGTAGTCATGCCCGCGGAGGAAGTCCGGAGCTGGTTCTGGTTCGCGCAGGTTAAACAAGTCCGGGCCGAGTGAAGAAAGTCCCGAAGTGTTTGCTGAGTCGGCCGGATCTGCCGCGTCGCGGTGCAGGTCGGCAACCAACTCCTCAGGCGAGGAGTAGGGACGGTCGGAACCTGGCTGCGGCATAGGCGAATACGCCGGTTCCTGCCTCGGCGCCTCCGGAAGCCCGACATCATCTCCACGAGCATCCTGCCGATCCGGGCCAGGATCTTCCTGGGGGGTTTCCCGGGGTGCTCTCTCACCAGGCGCCAACCCCGCCAGATCACGAGGCTGATCGCGCATCCCGTCCGGCTCCGCAGTCCGGTCCGGGGAATCGTGGTTGTCGGACCGGCCCGTCGTTGGATTCACATCAGTCGGCCCTGGCGGCGTAGCAGCCTCCTCCGGCCCGGCTCCGGCGTGAATGCTCAGCCCGCTGCCTTGTGTGCCCAGCCTGTCGGCCAGTGCCTGGGAAAACTCCACCACCTGGTCCTGGTGAGCATCGCCGAGTTCGTGGTGCTTGGCCGCGACCAACGCCACCACATCCTCCAACGACACAACGGCATCCGCACGAGCCAACCCCCCGACGTCATGCGCACGCCGCACAACCAGCCCCGCCGCCTCCCTTTCACCACTGGACAAGTCCAGCCTCTTCGCCCGGGCGATCTCACGATCCAGATCCGACCGCGACCACCGCCCCGGGCTGCTACTACCAGAATCCGAACTG
>NZ_GL877878.1:1622078-1632471 GCF_000194155.1 Saccharopolyspora spinosa NRRL 18395 | reverse complement strand
GCATCCGCGGGCACACCAGAAGCATCTGGGGTCACCGCTGGTGAGTCCGGTGTCTGCGAGGCATGCACCCCCAGCGGCCGGTTCCCAGGCACATCCACACCATGCGCCCCGGACACCTGATCGCCACCGGCAACCGCGCTGTACGGCGGCGGCGGATCCTGCCGATCCTGCCGATCCTGCCCGAAACCCACTACCCCATCGGAATGTACCGGCAGCGGTGTGCCCTGCCGGTCCTGCCCGGAACCTGGCACCTCATCCCCGGAATACACCGGCGGCGGCGTGCCCTGCCGATCCTGCCCGAAACCCGCTCCCTCAGCGGAATCTGCCGGCAGCGGTGTATTCTGCCGGTCCTGCCCGAAACCCGCTCCCTCATCGGAATGTGCCGACAATGGTGTGCCCTGCCGGGCCTGCCCGGAACCTGGCACCTCACCGGAATACACCGGCGGCGGCGTGCCCTGCCGATCCTGCCCGAAACCCGCTCCCTCAGCGGAATCATATCCTCACCGGTCAACACCTGAAAAAGCCGCCTCACCTCCTCCGGCACCATGATCGACGAAAACATCAAACCCACCCAACCCTGAAACCAAGCGAAACGACAATGATCGGTATTATGTCTTCCTGGTCAGACCAGCACACCATTAGATGTCACAAGAACGCGCGTTCGGGTAGCAAGAAGTAGAAAGAAAGGGCAACTCGTTCGAACCGCCCAAGTTGCCCGACGCCCATCCGGACCTGGCGGACAACGCCTTTGGATGCCAAGGCGGGTCCGGTAGGACCCGCCTTCAGCCCCTCCGATCTCGACGACCGACTCCGGTATCGACCCTGTAGTGCCGACGCACCGGCTTTGCCCGCGACGCGGGCACATCGAAGAAGTACGCTCGGCTACTTCTTGCCGGTCCCGTCGGCTGCCTTCGCACCATCTTCGGCGTCGGAGTTCATGCTCTCCAAGAGCTGAGTGAGTTCACTGAGACCTTCTCCCTTTTCCTTCAAGGTTTTTGCGAGCGTTTCGAGGATCTTCAGAACCTGGTCGAACCCGTCCAATTTCTGCTTCACCGGGTTCAGGATCCCGTCCGTCGATCCCGCGCCGTCCAGAAGCCGGACCCGTTCAGTCCTGAGGCTGCGGAGTTTGACCTCCAAGGACGATGCGAGATCGTCAACCGAACCTTTGCTGCCTCTAAGCCCGCCTATGCTGGCCCAGAAGACATCGTCTTCACTTGCCATCTGACTCCGCCTCCTCGTTCTTCTCGCTCTGCTTAACGTCTTCGGGGAAAAGTGGTGTTTGCGCTAGGCGGACAGCCTCTTCGAACATTCGGTCAAGGTCGAATTCGGTATTGAGTACCTCGCCGAACTGGGGACCGGATGCTGTCGGCGCCAGCTTGGTGAAAACGTCCATAGACTTCTTCGCGGCCTCGTCCTGCGCCGCCTGGACCGCCTCGACAATCCGGCTGGCAAGCTCGGCCGGCGCCAGGCTGCGGTAGCGCGAACCCGACAGCTTGAGTTCTGTCAACCGCAGCTTGTGATCGACGACGGCCGAGATCATGCGGTCCTTGGTCCGGAAGGACGTGGTCTCCTGCTCGGCCTCCTGCTGAGCTTCGCGAATGCGCTTCTGTTGACTGCGAAGCTCCTCAAGCGCCGCCTCCAGCTCATCGAACATGGGCGAGGACATGGCACCTCTCCTTTCCTGGCACGGAGATTGGTTACTACCGCACTACGCGTTTCGGGTTGCGGTCTCCGCTTCCTGCTCGTCTTCGGCGGGCTGCGGCGCCGGCTGACGCGGCCCGCGAATCGGCCCGGCGGCCACGATCGACTCGTCGAACTCATAGCCTTCCTCGTCGGGCCGACCGATCACACTCAGCCCAGCGGCGTCGTTGGCGCCCCAAACCTCGTCGTCCTCAGACAACCACGTCTGCCGCTCGCGTTCCTTCTGATCGTTACCGCCACCCATGCCACCCATGCCTCCCATCGGAGGCATCATCGGGGGCATCATCCCGGAACCCATGCCGCCATTGCCGTTCATCCCCGGCGATCCACCGGACAGCACCGCTGCAGGCGGGCCAGCGGTACCACCACCGAGACCCGAACCGCCCGGCGACGAAGCAGCATTCAGTCCGGCAGGCGTCGGAGCGCCGAGGCCGGAACCAGCCCCAAAGCCAGCCCCAGCACCAGCACCAGCCCCGGCCCCAAAACCAGCCCCAGAACCAGCGCCAGCACCAGCACCAGCACCAGCACCAGCGCCAAAGCCGGCCCCGGCGCCAGCACCAGAACCAGAACCAAAGCCAGCCCCGGCACCGGCCCCGGCCCCAAAACCAGTTCCGGAATCAGCCCCGGAACCCGGCAGCGGATCCCCGTTCGAATCGAAACCAGGCAACGGATGCCCGTTCGAATCGAAGCCCGGCAGCGGCTTCCCGTTCGAATCGAAACCAGGCAACGGATGCCCGTTCGAATCGAAGCCCGGCAGCGGCTTCCCGTTCGAATCGAAACCAGGCAACGGATGCCCGTTCGAATCGAAGCCCGGCAGCGGCTTCCCGTTCGAATCGAAACCAGGCAACGGATGCCCGTTCGAATCGAAGCCCGGCAGCGGCTTCCCGTTCGAATCGAAACCAGGCAACGGATGCCCGTTCGAATCGAAGCCCGGCAGCGGCTTCCCGTTCGAATCGAAACCAGGCAACGGATGCCCGTTCGAATCGAAGCCCGGCAGCGGCTTCCCGTTCGAATCGAAACCAGGCAACGGATGCCCGTTCGAATCGAAGCCCGGCAGCGGCTTCCCGTTCGAATCGAAACCAGGCAACGGATGCCCGTTCGAATCGAAGCCCGGCAGCGGCTTCCCGTTCGAATCGAAACCAGGCAACGGATGCCCGTTCGAATCGAAGCCCGGCAGCGGCTTCCCGTTCGAATCGAAACCAGGCAACGGATGCCCGTTCGAATCGAAGCCCGGCAGCGGCTTCCCGTTCGAATCGAAACCAGGCAACGGATGCCCGTTCGAATCGAAGCCCGGCAGCGGCTTCCCGTTCGAATCGAAACCAGGCAACGGATGCCCGTTCGAATCGAAGCCCGGCAGCGGCTTCCCGTTCGAATCGAAACCAGGCAACGGATGCCCGTTCGAATCGAAGCCCGGCAGCGGCTTCCCGTTCGAATCGAAACCAGGCAACGGATGCCCGTTCGAATCGAAGCCCGGCAGCGGCTTCCCGTTCGAATCGAAACCAGGCAACGGATGCCCGTTCGAATCGAAGCCCGGCACCGTTGGGATCCGGCAACGGATTCCCATTTTTATCGAAGCCACCAGCCCCACCGCCGTTGGGATCCCGGCAACGGATTCCCATTTTATCGAAGCCACCAGCCCCACCGCCCTTGGGATCCGGCCACAGCTTCCCATTTTTATCGTGGCCACCGGGCCCACCACCGTTGGGATCCGGCCACTTCCACTTCGGCGGAGGAGGCGTACCCCCATCCGGCTTCGGAATCCCGGAACCACCACCGCCGGACGAGTTACTGGGCGTCGGCTCGACCAGTGCGGTCAGGGCGGTCGTAGCGGTCACCATAGCTGGGTACAGGTCCGACATGGCGTCTCGCGCAACAGTGTCCAGCTCGTCGAGCGCCGACGTGATCTTGTTGTTGACCTCGTCGTTCATCTTGTTCCAGGCGGCCGCGGTCATGACATTCCCGTATTCGGTACTAGCCAGCCAGCTGCGAATGAACTCCTCCGCTGTGTCCCGGTCCGAGCTATCGACTATATCGTCCAGAGCATAATTGGGGTGAGCCGCTTTGGGCGCAACTAAGCCGTTATCCGTAATAAACTTGGACACACTCGCCGCCTGGGAATACGCCAACTTCCGGGGAAGCCCATAGAGTTTACTCCGGGCGCCCTGCCACCAGGCGTTAGTGATCGCAGCTATGACAGCAGACAGCTGGTACCTCAGGTCGCCCAACGCCGAGGACACCCTGACTCCGTAGTTATCGGTGACCTGCTGATGCACGTCTGCGAGCGAATCGGCATAGGTGTCCATGCGGCGCTGAATCACCGACGCCGCCCGCCCCTCGAATTTCGAGTTGTCTTGGTCGAGGTACTTGGCCCAGGAACGGAAATCCCCGGTCGAATATTTCAGAAATTGCTCGTACAGCTTGACTTTATCTTCAGCCTCGTAAACGGATAGCATATCCAGCGAGCCGCGCTGTCCCGTGGCCAAGTCGTTGGAGATGGTATCCATCTTGAGGCACAGGTCATCCCACGCCTTGAATGCGTCGTCGTCGTAACCAGCCGAATAATAGAGCGTGTCCCAGGCGTGATACTGGATAAGCGCCGAACTCGGTTTACTTTTGTCCCACGACCCTCCCGATTCCTCCGTGTTGAACTTGATCCAGCTCTTGCCCGCCGCCGATCGAAAGTCGACTTGGTCGCCGGTGAGCGCGAGGAGTACCTCTCCGATGCCCCACTCCGAGAAGTGGGTGTTGTCGGGGACTTTCAGCTGGGCTGGTTCCTCTTCAGCCATTGGCTCTCCTCGATCACCGGCGACAAGCCGTTCGACTGGTTAGTTGGGACAACTGCCTGTTCATCAGGAAAAGCCGCGCCGGCTTAACCAAATTGAATCCTCCGGCGGTCAGGTGCGTTTGGAGGATTCAAGATGCACTTCGAGCAATACTGACGGATCACGATGTGGGCGAAGACCCCGGCTACTTGCCGCCGCCCTTGCCGCCATCGCTGCCACTATCGCTGCCACCGGCGGCGCTGCCACCGGCGGCGCCACCACCGGCGGCGCCACCACCGGGGACACCGGACGACGACGAACCGTCCGACGCCCCGAGGTCCGGGTACTCGTTCAAGAACTTTTCGGCACCGTATTTCGCGAGGTCGTCGGTTTCTTCGAAGATGTCCTTGGCCTCGTTGAGGGCATCGATGAAATCCTGCCAGCCCTTGCTGTACTTCCGGTTGATACCGTCAACCGACGTGCCGAAGTTGGTGGCGCCTGTGTTGAAATCCTTCACTGCGGCCCAGCTCGAGTTACCGATTTTGAGCCTGCTGCCCAACGTGGCGTCCAGCCGAATATCCGAGCCAGGCTTCAGAAACATCTTGGCCAGCCCCTGATCGACATCATCGATGGCTCTGATCAATCGTTCGTACTGACTCCGGTCGAACGCCGTAATCGGTTTACCTGGAACATTGGAACCCGACATGGCTTTCCTCCTCTGCTACGCGGGTATGAGTGGTGGCTCGGTCCGAGGCATGCGCGGCAACCCCGGACCGAGCCACCACATTCACTGCCGAATGCGTGGTTTAGAAGAGGGCCGCGCCGCGTCGGTCGCCTTCTTGGAAGATCTCACCAACGTTGTTCGACGCCTTCACTCCGGAACTCAGCCGCATGTGCATGTCCTGGTAGGACTGGTTCCACTTCATCTGCTCGTCGGCCCACAGCGGCGCCGCCTGACCCTGGACGGCCTCGTTCGTCCCCTTGAGGAAGTTGTTGAGGTCTTCCAGGATGCTTCCCATCGTGCCGACGGCCGACGCGAGAGTCGCATTCACGTCGCCATAGTTGCCGTGATTGACCAGAAAGTCAGACAAGACCTTCCCCTTTCATAGGAGTGGATTCGGAATTTACTGGCCTTGGCCCGAAGTGCTCGCGGCGTCATCAGCGGTCTGCAGGCTCAGCTGCAGGAGGCCCTTGACCTTGCCGTTCAGGTTGGTCAGGTTGCCCGCGATCTGCCCGAAGTCCTGGGCCCAGACGCTGAAACGGTCGTTGAGGATCTTCCCGGAATTCGACTGGTTCGCCGACATCAGGGCACTGGCCTGAGCGGAGACGTTGTTGTTCAGCTGCCGCATCTTGGCCAGGGCATCGTCGGTGGCCTGGATGATCTTCCGCAGATGATCGGCGTTAAGGCCGTACTGGGCGGCACTTTGCATTCTTTTTCTCCTTATTCGCTGAGATGAAAACCGGTTCGTTGCCGGTTGCCCGACACCGGGCTGTCGTCGTCACGATGTAGCGGCGTCACCCCCCACCCTTGCCGGACAGCACTGGACCCGTTGGAAGCAGGTCCAGCAAACTCGCGGGCACCCCCACCGCCCTCGCTCCCGAGTAACCCAGTGCAGCGGCCGAACCCTCGTTCGCCACCGGGAATTTCGCCCCGGGCTCGGCGATCAGGTACAGGCCGGCACCGGTCACGCCGGGAGCCGGAAGGGTTCGCACCAGCATTCCGCTACTCGGCTGCATCGCGATCCGGTCCGCGGTCAACTTGTTGCGGACGAAGCCAGGTCCGTCGACGACTTCGGCGTTCCACACGCTGGGCCGTGACACCAGACGCTGGGAGATGTTGTTGCCGATGGTGACGGCCTGAACGCACGGGCTCCGACCATCCATCAGAGTTGGTGGAGTAGGCGGCCATGCCGCCATCGCCTCGGATGCGGGCAACACAGTTGCAGACGCCAGGGCCGCCGAACTGAGCTTTCGCGCCGCCACCTGCGTGCCGCCATATGCGGCCGCAGTGGCCGGGTTGCCGAGCGCCAGCGCGGCTCCGGTCTTGGTCACCGGAAGCAGCCCGTGTTGGGTCAGGATGAAGTACCGTTCCGACATCCCGACGCCGTTGACCACGAAAACCTGGCCGATCATGGTCTGCTGACCGTCCAGCACGGGGCCGGACTCGCCTTGCCCCGACACCTGCGGCGCCCCGAGATCCGGAGCGGCGGGTAGCGCATTGATCCAGGCGTCGCGAACTCGGATGGCCGAGTTGTCGTTGTATCCGAGCGCCCGGCTCACCCACGGCCCCGTCAGCTTCATCCGCCGGTCGCGCCACGCCAGGTATTCAGTCCCGTCAGCGGAGCTCACCAGGACGGCCCGATCGTCCGGTACGGGCCGCGCATCGGGTGCGGAACCGACGCCCAGCGAGAGCACCGGACGCGGCGAGCCCGTGGTATCGACCGCGGATTCGGCGCAGACCAGCCAGGTTGCGTCGACGGGTTTGGTTGGGTCCGGCAACGAGTCCGGTGCTCCGACGACGCCGACCGGTGTCCCGCGCGGCACGTTGGCCAGCGAGGACTGCGGAGTGTTGGCCACCTGCATGTTCGCGCCGAGCAGCAGTCGGGCGGAGGTGAGGTTCAGCACCGGACGCAGCACGCCGTCGGCCAGGACGTACCGGGTGCCGGTTTCCTTTTCCACGATCAGCGTGCCCGGCTGCGTCCACGCCGTCGCGCCACCCGGCGACAACAGCGCAGCCACGGCGAACCCGGCCACGATCAGCACGGCCAGCGCGAAGCCGATCACCATGCCGAGCGGGGTGCGCCGCAGCGGCGGGGTGGCCATGTCCGGCTCCGCGCGCACCAGCGCGGAAACCAGCCGCGCGGTCATGAACGAGTGCGCTTGGACCTGGTCACTGCGCGAATGCATGGCACACCTCCTTCGGCTGATCCGAGTTGTTCTGCGTCAGGACCATCCGGCACGCACCCGGGCGTAGAGATCCATCGCGGCCAGCGCGAGGGGAATGATCGAGATGGCCAGGATGGTCTGACTCCAGTCGGCAGCACGACCCCAGTGCGGCAGCAGCTTGCGGCCCGGCAGCGTGCGGGCGCCCGCATACAGCAGGGCAGCCACCACGATCAGCGCCCCAACCAGGGAAAGTCGCAGCGCCAGCGGGCCGAAGGCACACAGCGCAGCCAGCACCATCCCGGCACCGATGATTCCGGGGATCAGCACGGCGAGCCGTTGCCGGGCGCTGAGCAAGTCGCGACAGTGCAGCATGAGCAGCGCCGATCCCACCGACGCCAGTGTCATCGGTGCCCATCCGGGGCTCCACGCGAGCACCGTGAGACAGCTGGCCCCCACGATGCCGAGTCCGATGTAGAGGGCGGTGATGAACTCATCGGCGCGGGCCGTCCTGGCCAGCAGTTCCCGGCTCGGCTCGGGGTCGACGTCCTGCTGGAACTCCTCGGCTGTGTCGGGCAGCGGCGGTATGCGCAAGCCAGCCATGCGGGCGCCGAGGACCGGAACACGCATACCGAGCATGAATGTCAGCGCGAGTACGATCGCCGCGGCGCCCTTCGCGCCGATTACATCCAACAGGGACAGCCCGCCGGCGATAGCCGTGAGTAGCGCGGCCACCCCGGCGGAGAGGAAGCCGGAGTCCGAACCGCCACCCACCGCGAGCCTTCCGAGCACCGCGATTACAAGCACGCAGCACCCGGCCGAGAGAATTGAGGGAGCGGTCAGCACTCCCGGGGCCTCGAACAGCGACCGCCGCAGTACGGGCAACGCCAGTCCCGCCACGAGGGCGAAGCCGATCGCGCTGGCCGACAGCAACACACTCCCGCCCTTGTCGCCAGCCGCGCGGGAGGCGGCAGCGGCAGCGATCACCAGGAGCACTGCCACACCGCCGGCCACGAGAGCGACACCGACGCCGACGCCAATCATCGGCAACAGCAGCAGCCCGAAAGCGAGCACCACACCGACCAATCCGAGGAACAACCGCCGGGTCAGCTCCGGCCTCCAGGCGTCCTTGCGGTCGGAGATTCCGGTGGCCACCCCGTCCGCCAGGTCGTCGAAGTCCGCCGGCGGCAACTGGTCGTTGCGGGGCCGGAGGTAGAGCATGTCGCCGTCGTAGAGACCAAGCGCAGCAGTGCCGAGGTCCTCGTCCAACGGCGCCTCGCCCAGCTTCTGCAGCACCCAGCCCCCGTGCTGCAGGCCAGCGTTGCCCAACTCCTGACCGAGATGACCCAGGAAGGTCGGCAGCAGGTCGGCCAGCGGCACATGCGCCGGCACCGCCAGCTCGATGCGCGACTTGGGGCCGTAGATCGTCAGCCGGCACACCTCACCGGCGCCGACCGTGGGCTGCGTTGTTCCCGTCATGCCCAAAACACGCAGCCGTCTCCCGGGAAGTTCACCCCAACGGCCCGATGCGATCGAAGTTGGGTAACAACGGGCAGATCCGCAGAGACGTCCGCATCCGTGTCTCAACCAACAGCGGACGAATCCGAGCCGGATTGCCCCAAACGGCGGCCCACTCCAGCAGCAGCGTCAAGAACGGAAAGAGCGCGGTGAGCGTGACGTTGTTCCGCCGGTCCCCACGGCAGAAGCCGCCGGAGATGCCCAGCGGAGAACCTTTCCTGCAGGAACCGCCCGTAATGTCCGAAACGGTCGGGAGTGACTGATCCGGTAAGAACCGGTATTGCCATTCACGACCCCACGGACACCCGTCCGTACTAGACGAGTAAGTCCATATGGCTGCGGGTATGAGGCGCGGGTGTCCATGAACCGTTTGTGACGACAGACCTGGACACCCTCGTGATCGCACGCTACGTCAAGATTGACGACGACCGGGCCGACGTGGCGCGGCTTCCCGAACGGCCGCCCAAGCTGAGCCACTCGGAGTTACTGTGCCTGGCCGTGATGCAGGCGATGCTGGGCTTCCACAGCTAGGCCCGGTGGCTGCGCTACGCCAGCGCACACCAGCGGCACCTCTTTCCCGTACCTTCCGGGGCAGTCCGGCTACAACAAACGACTACGGGCCGCGCTTCCGCAGATCAAACGGGTCGTTCGCGTCCTGGCCAAGGACACCGACTTCTGGCACGACACGGTATGGATCATCGACTCCACCCCGGTGCCCTGCGGCATGTCCCGCCCCACAGCCAAGCGTTCGGACCTGGCGGGCTTCGCCAGCTACGGGTACTGCGCGTCACACTCACGGTTTTTCTGGGGCCTGCGCCTCTACCTCGTGTGCACCCCTGCCGGAAATGCCCGTCCTGTGGGCACTGGCCGATCCCAAGCTCGGCGAGCGCGAGGTGCTGGCCGCGATGCTGGAGGTCGACGCCGAGATGATCAAGGACCGGGCCGGGCTGCTGCTGATCAGCGACAAGGGGTTCGCCTCGAAGACCTTTGAACGATCACTGTCCGAACAGGGCATCACTCTGCTACGCCCATCGCGCAAGAAGGAGGTCATGCGGGTTGGCGAGCCGATGCTCAAGAAGGTCCGCCAGCTCATCGAGCCCGTCAACGACACCCTCCTAGGCGGCACGAACGGATGCTCCTATAGATGTCAAGCGGCGGGTGCAAGGTCGTTTTGGGTGACTTGTGTGGTGGTCAGGGCGTGGTAGACCTCGCGGGCGACGAATCGTTTGAGGCAGCGCATGATCTCTTTCTTCGAGAGTCCTTCCTTGGTGCGGCGTTGGACGTAGGCGCGGGTGCGTTCGTCGTGGCGCATGCGGACCAGGACGATGGTGTGCAGGGCGTTGTTGGCGGCGCGGTCGCCGCCGCGGTTGAGGCGGTGGCGGTGGGTGCGGCCGGAGGACGCGGGGATCGGTGCGGCCGCGGTCAGGTGCGCGAACGCTGCTTCGGAGCGCATGCGTTCGGGGTTGTCCCCGGCGGAGGTCAGCAGCTGGCCGGCGGTTTCGGGGCCGACGCCGAACAGCTCCAGCAGT
>NZ_GL877878.1:1587027-1620725 GCF_000194155.1 Saccharopolyspora spinosa NRRL 18395 | reverse complement strand
GGTGTGAGGCGAACGGCCTGTTCACCTCGGTAGGCGGCACGAACGGTCCGTTCGCTTCGTTCGGACGGACTGCTCGAAGGCACCAACTCGCTCATCCAGGCGGCCAAGGCCCGCGCCCGCGGATACCGCAACAAGAACAAAATGATCATCATCGCCTACCTCATCGCCGGCAAACTCCCACTACCCACAGTCAACGACTCCGCAGTCGCATGAACTGGTAACCACACCATCACGCGAAGCTACCCACGCAAACAGCGACGAGCCATGACGAGCGATGACGAGCGATGAGAAAATGATAAAGGATGGCCTTCTTCTGGAGTTTGGTTATTCGCAATCTCCATGATCCCAGAAGGAGGCCATCCTCCATTTCCCGGCCGAGCACGCCAACCCAGCCGGCTAACCTACGAGCCAAGTCGATCACTCCGCGCGATCGTGCCTTAGCCCCAACCTTCCCCTTTCATAGGAGTGGATTTAGAACTGATTTCAGTGGCTCGCTTGGCTGTCGGAATCTTCAGAAGCATGCAGCATCACCTGTCGCAGGGCCTTTACCTTCGCGTTCAGAAGGCTCAGATTGGCCGCGATCTGCCCGAAGTCCTGGGCCCAGACGCTGAAACGGTCGTTGAGGATCTTCCCGGAATTCGACTGGTTCGCCGACATCAGGGCACTGGCCTGAGCGGAGACGTTGTTGTTCAGCTGCCGCATCTTGGCCAGGGCATCGTCGGTGGCCTGGATGATCTTGGCCAGCTGAGCTTCCTTGAGCCCGTACGTCATGGGAGTACCGACTTCAGGACTCTTGTACGTAACGATTGGGGTTAGGGACATTAGGGGCATTAGGGGCGTTTCGGCTTGTCCATTGTCTGGTAGGTCACTCATTTTTTCTCCCTGTTGGCTGAAACCAAACCGCGATATTTCGGCGTTCCCCGACACCGGGCCGCCGTCGTCACGATGTAGCGGCGTCACCCCCCACCCTTGCCGGACAACACTGGACCGGTGGGAAGCAGGTCCAGCAACCTCGCTCCTCGTGATCTAGTCCGCAGTCAGCTTGTTGCGGACAAAGCCAGGACCGTCGACGACTGCAGCACCCAGCCTCCGCGCCGCAGGCCGGCATTGCCCAACTCCTGGCCAAGATGACCCAGGAAGGTCGGCAGCAGGTCGGCCAGCGGCACCTGCGCCAGCACCGCCAGTTCGATGCGCGACTTGGGGCCGTAGATCATCAGCGGGCACACCTCACCGGCGTCAACCGTGGGCTGCGTTGTTCCCGTCATGCCCAAAACACGCAGCCGTCTCCCGGGAAGTTCACCCCAACGGCCCGATGCGATCGAAGTTGGGTAACAACGGGCAGATCCGCAGAGACGTCCGCATCCGTGTCTCAACCAACAGCAGACGAATCCGAGCCGGGTTGCCCCGTGAGGGGTGCCGCGACTTCAACGGGCGCCGACCGGTGCTTTCCATTGAAATCGCAGTCCTCCGCACGGCGGCCCGCTCCAGCAGCAGCGTCAAGAAGGGACAGAGTGCGGTGAGCGTGACGTTGTTCCGCCGACCCCCACGGCAGAAGCCGCCGGACATGCCCAGCGGAGAACTTTCCCTGCAAGAACCGCCCGTCCTGTCCGAATCGGTCAGCGGGGGCTTCGGCGGCATGCTCATGTACCTGCCGATGGCGCTCGGTTCCGGCGCGATGATGCTGATGTTCATGGGCAAGAACGGCGGCATGGCGCTGATCGGCGTCGCACTGATGTCGGTCGGGATGCTGGCTATGGGGTTCGGGCAGATGGCACGGGGCGCGGGCGAACGCAAGCGCCGCATGCGCGGTGAACGACGCGACTACCTGCGCTATCTCGGGCAGACCCGCAAACAGGTGCGCGGCGCCGCCGCAGAGCAGCGCACTGCGCTGGTGTGGCGGCACCCGGATCCGGACGCGCTGTGGTCGGTGTCGATGAGCGCGCGGCTGTGGGAGCGGCGAATCTCGCACCCCGACTTCGCCGAGATCCGGATCGGGTTGATCCCGCAGAAACTGGCCATGACCATCACGCCACCGCAGAGCAAGCCGGTGGAGGACCTCGAGCCGCTGTCGGCACGGGCGCTGCGCCGCTTCATCCGCGCGTACAACACCATCAACGATCTGCCGACCGCGATCTTCCTGCGCGGCTTCGCCCAGGTGCAGATGCGCGGGGACGCCGAAGCCGGCCGGAAGCTGATGCGCGCGATGCTGGCACAACTGGTCACCTTCCACTCCCCCGATGATCTGAAGGTCGCGGTATGCGCCAGCGAAACCCGGGCGGAGGAATGGGATTGGGTGAAGTGGCTGCCGCACTCGCAGCACGGCACGGAACAGGACGGCGCGGGCAACGTGCGGCTCATCGCCGACTCGGCCGCCGGCCTGGATGCGCTGCTCGCCGACGAACTGGGCGAACGGGGCCGGTTCGAGGCGGGAACGTCGCCGTCTCGGGACGAGCCTTATGTGGTGGTCGTCGTCGACGGTGTGGAGTTGCCCGCCGAGTCCAGGATAATGCCTGCTGAACCTGGTCGACAGCTGGCCGAGCCCCGCCAACCGGACCGTACTGCGGTTGGACGTCGCCCCGGACTCGCTGGAGATGATCCGCAACGACCGCTCCGGTGACGAAGTCCGCACTAAGCTGGCGACCCCCGATGCCCTCAGCCTGCGCAAGGCCGAGGCCCTTGCACGCAACGTCTCGCCGTTCCGGCTGGGGGCGACCACCGACATCGTCGAGCCGATGGTCACCGACTTCGACCTCGCCGCGCTGCTGGGCGTGGGCGAGATGGACCAGTTGGACCCAACCAAGGTCTGGCCCCGGACCAGTGGTCCGGACCGGCTGCGAGTGCCGATCGGCATTGCCGAGAACGGCACCAAGATCGAGCTGGACATCAAGGAGTCCGCCCAAGGCGGGATGGGGCCGCACGGTCTGCTGATCGGTGCGACCGGCTCGGGTAAGAGCGAGCTGCTGCGCACGCTCGTTCTCGCTATGGCGATCACGCACTCGTCGGAGTTCCTGAACTTCGTCCTGGTGGACTTCAAGGGTGGCGCGACGTTCCTCGGCCTGGACAAGTTGCCGCACACCTCCGCGGTGATCACCAACCTGGCCGACGAGGCTGAGCTGGTCACACGGATGCAGGACGCGCTGCAGGGCGAGATGGTGCGGCGGCAGGAACTGCTGCGCAGCGCGGGCAATTACAGTTCTCTGCTGGACTACGAGAAAGCCCGGGCCAGCGGTGCGCCGCTGGATCCGATGCCCAGTCTGTTCGTGGTGGTCGACGAGTTCAGCGAGCTGCTCGCCTCGCACCCGGACTTCTCCGAGCTGTTCGTCATGATCGGCCGGCTGGGCCGGTCACTCGGTGTGCACCTGCTGCTGGCCAGTCAGCGCATCGACGACAGCCGCATGCACAAACTGGAAAGCCACCTTTCGTACCGGATCGGCCTGCGCACGTTCTCCGCGATGGAGAGCCGTTCGGTGATCGGTGTCCCGGACGCCTACCAGCTGCCCAGCGCGCCGGGCAACGGCTACCTGCGTTCCGACGTCGCCACGCTGATCCGGTTCAAGGCCGCCTACGTATCCGCGCCGTTCAAGCGGCGCACCGTCGAACAGCGCCAGGAGGAAGTGCGGCGCCAGGTCGTGCCGTTCGGGGCAGCTCGGCTGCCCGATCGGGAAGCGGAGCCGGTGGAGCCGGAGCCGGTCGAGACGCAGGCCGACGCCGACGAGCCGACCGAGACGCTGCTGCAGGTGGCGGTCAGTCGGCTGCGCGGTCAAGGACCGCCGGCGCACCAGGTTTGGTTGCCGCCGCTGGCCGACCCGCCAACGCTGGACCAGTTGCTCCCGCCGCTGGCGCCCGACCCGGAGCTCGGGTTGAGCGCGGTCGGCTGGCCGGGTCGCGGTCGGTTGACGGTACCCGTTGGCGTGGTCGACAAACCCTTCGAGCAGGCCCGGGACCTCTACCTGGCAGACCTGTCAGGTGTCGGTGGACACGTGGGCATCGCCGGTGGCACCCAGTCGGGCAAGAGCACGCTGCTACGCGCGCTGATCGCCGGACTCGCGCTGACCCACAGCCCGGTGGAGGTGCAGTTCTTCTGCCTCGACTTCGGCGGCGGTACCCTGCAAACGCTCAGCGAGCTGCCGCATGTCGGCGGTGTGGCCGGCCGGATGGACACCGAGCGGGTCAGCCGCACGGTCGCCGAGGTGCAGGGCGTGCTGACCATGCGGGAGAAGCTGTTCACCAAGCACTCCGTGGAGAACATGGCCGCGTACCGCGCAATGCGCCGCGACGGCCGGATCACCGACGACCCGTTCGGTGACGTGTTCCTGGTTGTCGACGGCTGGGCAACGGTACGAGCCGACTTCGACGAGCACGACGAAACCATCCGGCAGATCGCCGCGCGCGGTCTGACCTACGGAATCCACGTGGTGTTGACGACCGCCCGGTGGTCGGACATCCACAGCCAACTGCGCGACCAGCTCGGCACCCGGCTGGAGCTGAGGCTGGGCGACGCGATCGACTCGGTGATCGACATGCGCGCCGCGCAGGGCGTGCCCAAGCAGCCCGGACGCGGCCTCACCCCCGACAAGCTGCACTTCCTGGCCGCAGTTCCGCGCATCGACGGTTGGCAGCGCACCGACGATCTTTCCGACGCGGCACGCTCCCTCGCCGAGACGGTCGCCGACAGCTGGAACGGGCCGCCGGCACCCCCGGTTCGAATGCTGCCCGCGGTGCTGCCGGCCGCCGAACTTCCCGCGCCGGAAGGGCAGTTGCGGGTGCCGCTGGGACTGGGCGAATCGGACCTGCAGCCGGTCTGGCACGACTTCTCCAAGCAACCGCACCTGACGGTGCTCGGCGACACCGCCAGCGGTAAAACCGCCGTGCTGCGGTTGATCGCCGAGGCGATGACGAAGAACTACGCCCCAGGTGAGGCGGAAGTGATCCTCATCGACTCCCGCCGGGCGCTGCTCGACGCGGTTCCGGACAGCTACCGTCGCGGCTTCGCGTTCTCATCCCCTGCGGCAGCCGAAATCATCGGTCCGACCACGACCGAACTGCGGGAACGGCTGCCTGGGCCGGACATCACGCCGCAGCAGCTGCAGCGCCGGGACTGGTGGTCGGGTCCGGAGGTGTTCATCTTCGTCGATGACTACGACCTGCTGGTCACCCCGATGGGCGGACCGCTGGACACCCTGCTCGAACTGCTGCCGCAGGCAGCCGACATCGGTCTGCACGTCATCCTGACGCGCAGCGCGGCCGGTTCCGGCCGGATCTCGATGGATTCGGTGGTACGCCGCATGCAGGAATCCAACACACCGGACCTCGCGCTGTCCTGTCCCCCGACGGAAATGCCGCTCCTCAACGGAATGCGCCCCCGCAACCTCCCCCCCGGTCGTGCCCATCTCGTCACGCGGCGCAACGCGACACTGCTGCAAACCGCCTGGCTGGAACCCGCCGAAGCAACCGTCGGGAGCCCCCGGTGAGCGATCGGTCGAGCCTGTTCAAATCGCGCGGCGCGCGGGTTCCGAGGCGGTCCAGGCTGGTGGCGACCACGCTGCTGGTTCTTGTCGGGCTTGTCGCCGTGCCGTCTCCGGTTTCCGCGCAGTCCAGCCAGTGCGTCCCGCCCGCTAACGACATCGTGCGCGACGTGCCGTGGTCGCAACGTCGGCTCGCGCCACAACTGGCGTGGCAGCTCGACACGGGCAGCTCGGCGCTGGTGGGAGTCGTGGACACCGGCGTGAGCGCGGCGGCGCCGACACTGGCGGGCCGGGTGCGGCCGGGCGCGGACCTGCTGTCTTCCGGTTCGGCGAACAACGACTGCGCGGGCCGTGGGACGTTCATGGCGGCCCTGATCGCGGCCAAACAGACCACCGGGGTGGGATTTGCCGGTATCGCGCCGAATGCCGAAATCCTGCCGATCCGGGTGGCCGAGAAGGCCAACGAGGTCGACCCCGCCAAGCTGGCCAGCGGAATCCGGCTCGCGGTGGATGGCGGCGCCAAGGTGGTCGCGGTGTCGCTGGCCACGCCCGTCCCCACTGCCGAGTTGCGCTCGGCCGTGGAGTATGCGGCGGCACGTGACGTGCTCATCATCGCGGCGGCCGATATCGACATGCAGAACGGCCAAACCCCCTACCCGGCCGCATTTTCCTCCGTGCTCGCGGTTTCCGGGATCGACGAGACAGGCGCGCCGATTCGGAAATCGGACACCCCGTCTCCCGTGACACCCTCGTTGGTGGCGCCTGGGAGCAACGTGCTGAGCGTCGGCCCAAGCGGTTCCGGTCACCTCACCGCCTCCGGCGGCGGGATCGGCGTCGCCTTCGTGGCGGGCACCGCGGCGCTGGTGCGCAGCTACCGCCCAACACTTACCGCCGCCGAGGTTCGGCACCGACTGCTGACCACGGCCGACCACCCGGGATCCACGCTCCCGGACCGCGCGCTGGGGTTCGGCGTCGTCGACCCTTATGCCGCGCTGTCGACCTTGCTTCCGGAGGAATCCGGCGACAAGCCGCTGGCCGAGCCGGTTCCGCCGCTTCGGCTGCCGCCAGTTCCGGTCATCGACCACCGACCGGTGCAGATTGCGCTGACGCTCGCATTCCTGATGATCGGCGCGCTCGTGGTCGGCGGTTTGGCAGCCGCGGTCATCCGACGTGGCCGCAATCGCGGTTGGCGTTCCGCGTGGACCGCCGAAGCGTCGCAAGCCCAAACCACCAATTCGCCGGAGCAGAAGCAGGAGGCCGTTGCGAAACCTGACGAACAAGACGCGCGGATCGGACAATCCGACCTATCACCACATGCGGTCGCACCTGCGCCGGGGGCCGCAGCTCAGGAACGCCCCAGTTACGCAACCGGCGCCAACCCGCGCGACGCATAGAACACCTGGGTTCCGATATTCGGTGCTGCGCAGGTCCGAATCAGAAGCCGTGAGCAACCGAGAACACGAACGACGACCCAAGACAGCTCAGGCTGAACGGTCACCGATCCCGGCCCTTTGGGGCAGAGTTCGGGTCCAGGGCGCCTATCGAGCTTGACCCCCCGTGCGACACAGCTGAATCTTTGCGGTGCAATCCATGTGGAGCATGGCACGGCAAGTGTCGAGCAAGGAGCGGGTCGTGGAGTCTTTCACTTACGGCACTGTCCTGGTCGACCGCGACAACGAGGTGCGGCGCCTCAAGGACACAGTCCGCCAGGTCGTACAGGGACGCGGCGCGGCGGTATGGATCGACGGTGAGGCGGGCATCGGCAAGTCGGCGGTGCTGGCAGCAGGGCTGGCCAGCGCCGAAGAACTCGGCTGCCAGGTGTTCCGGGCAACCGCCGACGAGTTCGCCCATCGTTGCGAGCTGCGCGTCCTGCTCGACTGCCTTGGTATCACGCCGAATTCACCTGACCCGGACCAGCGAGCCATCAGCGACATGCTGTCCGGCGCCGGTGCCGACCCGCCAGCGGCCGCCACCGAGCGGTTGTTGGCACTCATCGAGGGCATGTGCACTAATGCACCGGTGATCCTCGTGATCGACGACATGCAGTGGGCCGACCCGGCCAGCCTCCATGCCTGGCACCGCCTGGGCCGGATGATCGGGCACCTGCCGTTGTTGCTGATCGCCGCCTGCGGCCCTGTCCCGCACCGGCCCGACCTGGCACTACTTCGTCGCCACCAGACCGACATGCGGAACTCGGTCATCACGCTGGGCCCACTTGATGTAGCGGCGGTGGCCGAACTTGCCGGGCAACTGCTCGACGCCGACGCAGTCGGCTCGACGCTCCGCCAGGTCCTGCAGGGTGCAGCAGGAAACCCCTGCCATGTTCACGCAATCGTCAATTCCCTGCAACGTGACGGCCACCTCACCCGTTCGGCGGACAACGTCGTCGAGCTGACCTCCGAATTGGCGAGGATGCCCAAGTCGCTGGCGACGGTCATCTCGGCTCAGCTGCGTCACGTCAGCGGCAGCACATGGGAAGTGTTGCGGATGGCGGCGCTTCTCGGCCCAGCGTTCTCCGTCACCGAACTGTGCGCGCTTTCCGGCCGCTCGGTGACCGACTTGGTTGGCGTCGTCGAAGAAGCCATCGTCTCCGGCGTCCTGGTCGAATTCGGTGCCCAACTGGGATTCCGGCACCCCGTGGTCCAGCAGGCGCTGTATGAGGACATCCCGACTCCGCTCCGACTCGCGCTGCACAACCACGCCGCCCGAGCACTTCTCCCAACCGGCGCCCGGATCGAGAACGTTGCCGAGCACCTGCGCGCCGCCCTACCCGGCGAGGCCGCCGTCGGCATCGACGAGTGGGGCGTCGACTGGCTCCTGCACAATGCCCACAAGCTGACCCACCGCGCCCCGGAACTGGCGGTCGACCTGCTCACCTCTGCTTCAGACGCACTGGATCCCGACGACCCGCGACGCGAACCGTTGCGGATCAGGTTGGCAGAGGCGCTGTTGCTGCTCGGCCGCGCGGAGGAAGCCGAGAAACTGGCCGAAGGAATCCTGGCCGGCAGCCGAGACGCCGAGATCACCGCCGAGACGAGCTGGTTCCTCGCGTGGTCGCTGACCGTGGGCGGCAAGACCGACAAGGCCCGGATCGTGGTCGAAAACGCCATCGGCGCCGGAAAATCCGGCAAGACGAGCAATTTGGCCAGTCGCTGGACCGCACGACTGCACGGACTGCGCGCCAGAACCACGCTTTCCCTCGGCCAGGTCGAGACCGCAGAAACAGCGGCCCGACGGGCACTGGACATCGGACGGGAGGCCGGCGACCCGTTCGCGATCGGCTTAGCACTGCACGTAACCGGGTTGATTTCGCTCCAACAAAGGGATCTTGCCGCGGCGGCAGCCGACTTCGATCGCGCACTGTCCGAGTTGGGCAACGACCCCGAGTTCACCGATCAGCTGCTGCTGATCCTGGTCGACCTGCGCGGCGTGCTCTTCGAACTCGGCAAGGTCGACAAGGCCGAGGAAACCTTGCGGGAAATACAAGCCATCGCGCAACAATACGGGACTTCGCCCAAGCGCGGCGTGGCGCGGCTCTGCGCTGCCGAGCATCTCCATGCTACCGGCAGGTGGGACGAGGCGGTGGCCGAACTGAAAGCGGCGGTGGAGTGCTGCGACGGGATGCCCGCCCCGCAACAATCGCGACTGCGTTGCCTGGCAGCGGTCATCGCAAGTCACCGCGACGAACGCGACACCGTGGAAGAACATCTTGCCGCAGTCCCCGAAAGCCCAGACCGATGCACGGAGTTCGCACTGCTGGCACAAGCGACCTTGTACGAAAGGGACGGTCGTCAGGACGATGCCGCGGCAGCCCTAGGAGCCGCGCTGGCCCGCGACGAGCACGCGGGCACCCGGCACACCTGGCTGCCGCTGCTGGTCCGACTCGCGCTGGCCCTCGATGACCGCGACACCGCATTACGGGCGACGGAAGCCTGCGAAGCCGATGCCGCCCACGGGTCAGCTCCGACCATCGCGACGGCAGCCAGACATTGCCGGGGGATGCTGGAGGGAGATCCGGCGTTGATCGACGCCGTCGTTGAGGCATACCGACGGATGGACCAACCCCCGAAACGCGCTCAGGCATTAGAAGATTCCGCCGTCCTGCACGCCAGAAACGGCGATCTCGGCGCCGCCCGTGCGGCGTACGTTGAAGCGACTCGCATCTACACCGACCTGGGCGCCGACTGGGACCTGCTGCGCGCCGAAACCCGGCTGCGCCCGCACGGTATGCGTCGGCTACGCGCACGCCGCCGAAATGCGACCACCGGCTGGGAAGCCCTGACGCCAACCGAAACCAGGGTCGCGAGACTCGTCGCGGCAGGCCACGCCAACGCAGAAATCGCGGCGATCCTCTTCGCTTCCAAACGCACCATCGAGGTGCACGTTTCGCGCATCCTGGCGAAACTCGGAGTGCGCTCCAGGGTCGAGATCGCCATCGAAGCCACCCGGCAGCCGGGCACCGCCCAACACAGTCCACTGCCCCAATTAGACCGCCTCTGTGGCTGAATCAACCCCACGTCACACCCAGAGGCGTTGTAGATGAGGGGCCTGTGACCAACTCGTTGGGCCCTCACGCACCGTGACCACCACGTTCGCGTCCCGGGTTCGCCCCGCAGAAGTTCCACCAGTTGCCCTTCTCTACCTCATTTGGCGGTGTACGTGAGCTCACTGATTTTCCAGCTCAGTACAAGAGGAAACCTAGTAGTACAAGCAAGTGATCGAGCACAACCGCGGTACGCCACGCCGCCGTCGACTGGTCGCGCGGACAGCTCGCAGGATCGGACCAGGGTGGTCAGCATGTTGAATTCCATCGCCTCGCGCCGGGAGGACAAGGCACGCCCCAGCGAGCCGTACCGGCCCGCTCCCGACCCGCAATCCGTGGTAAACCAGCTTTACAGGGACTATTTCGCGGCTCTGCACGTCTACGTCAGCCGGATGATGTCCGATCCGCACCAGGCTGAGGACATCGTCCAGGAGACGATGCTGCGCGCCTGGCGGCACGCTGACGCACTCAGCCGTCCTGAACTCGGTTCGGCCTGGGGCTGGCTGACGAAGGTAGCGCGCAACATCGCCATCGACAAGATCCGTGCCCGCCGGGCACGCCCCGACGAGGTCGAGGAGTCCGCCGGCATCGGGGTCGGCATCCTGGGCGACCACTCGGATGACGTGATCACATCGATGTCGGTGGCCAATGCGTTGCAAGAGCTCATCCCGGAACACCGCAGCGTGCTCTACCAGGTGTACTTCGCCGACCGGACCGCGGCCAGCGCCGCCGACGTCCTCGGAATTCCCGTAGGAACGGTCAAATCCCGCCTGCACCATGCACTCCGCAAGCTGAAGGCATCGATGGAGCCAACCGAACAAGCAGCATGATCCAAGTCTCTGCTCGGCCAGCTCCACGCGGCCGGGCTGCTGGCATCCGCCGCCCGGTCCCTGCTGCCAAGCTGGGTGGACGCAAGAGTCCAGGCCGGACGGGTGCCGACTCCGCACGTTCCGTACCGGGTCTTGCCTGTAACGGCCGTGGCGCTGGCCGTCGTGCTGCAATGGCCACACTGCCAGTCGGCGCAGACATGCCCACGCCACCGCTTCGGCCGACGCACGCCCGAACGGGCGCGCGGTCACTAGGTCGGGAAGCATGATCGGCGGAGAACACAACAGGCTGCCGCTACCGTCGCAGGTCATGTGGCAGCCAGACCCGAACTCTGCCCGCACCCATTGGAGCTAAGCGGAAAACTGGGTGTGCGCGATCGTGGACGGGGCCGGTTCATCGGTCACCGGTACCGCGTCCAGAAGCATGGAATTGTTCGTGTTTCAGAGACATGGGTATGCATGACGAAGCAATCGGCCGCCTCGCGAATCGATCAACATTTCACAGCTAGTCCTGGAAACCAGCATCCGTCGCCCCGCATTGATTGTTTTCCAAGCGTGGTAACGGGCATGCGGGGGGGGACGTGCTGTTTTTCGATGATCGTGAGCAAGTTACGTGGCACGTGGCGGATAGTGCAGACGTGAGCGGTGGGGCCGCTATTTCCGGGATTATCGATGGCTCTCGGGCGAGCTTCGCGGCCTGCCATACGCGCATCACTGCCGCATTCTCGGAGCCATGTTCCCCAAGTGGAGCGCAGCGAAACTGTTCGAAACACATACCGGCGGAATCGAATTCGTGCCGGAGCCACTGTCAGCCGGAAGCGCAACCGCTGCTGCCGCACCGCCAGGTTCAACCCACGCACCAGGCATGGCCGGTGTGACAGCGGTGTTCGCGACCCGTCCCGCCTTCACATATGAAATGCCACCGCAGAAACTCTTCGACGATGCCGAGAAAATCAGCATGGTCGGGCTTTCCCTCAATCTGCTATGTCAGCAGTATTCGGATAAAAGCCTGCTGGAACGGCTGGCGTCGGGAACCGTAGTCGAGTGCCTGTTCCTCGATCCCGAAGGTGAACATGTCAAGGCACGCGAGCAGGAAGAAGGCCACCCGCCGGGCGTGCTCTCGACCCTGACGGCGCTCAACATCCTGGCCCTACAACGGGTCTACGGCAAGCTCTCGGCTGATGCACGGGGAAACCTCCGCATCCGCACCTATGACGAGCCGGTGCGGTTCAACATCGTGGTGATGGATGACCTGACATGCGTGGTCCAGCCGTACCTACCTGATGCGCGCGGGGTCGAATCGCCCACCCTCGTCGCCGAGAAGCAGCCAGGCGCACCCGGGCTCTTCGAGACCTTTACCCAGGTCTTCGAATCAATGTGGAACCGCTCGAAGGAAGTCATCGCGTGACCGGCATCAACGAACTGCTCACGATCGCCAACGAAGCCGTGAACCTGGGGCACCAACTCCTCACGACCACGCCCCCAGGGGAGATCCACGCCAAGGGTGACCGCGATCTAGTCACCGACCTCGACATCCAGGTACAGCACGAAGTTCGCGCGTATCTCGAACACGCCGCCCTCGACATCGACTTTCTCGGCGAGGAGCAAGGCGGGGGCTCGCTCGACCAAGCCGCCGAGCGGATCTGGGCGCTCGACCCGATCGACGGAACTTCAAACTTCGCCCGCAGTCTCCCCCTCTGCGGAGTCTCGCTGGCCCTGGTCGAACGCGGCACACCCATCATCGCCGTCATCTCCGCGCCCTTCCTCGGTCTTCGCTACAACGCCGTCCAGGGTCAGGGGGCATTCGTCAACGGACAGCGCATACATGCGAGTCGGACAACCGAACTCAGCAAGTCCATCGTGTCGATCGGCGACTACGCGGTCGGGGCAGGTGCCGCCGAGAAGAACCGCGTCCGCTTTGCGCTGACACAGGCCCTCGCCGAGAACGTCGAACGGGTACGCATGTTCGGCTCCGCAGCCCTTGATCTCGTCTGGGCCGCGGAAGGACGCACCGACGCATGCATCCTTCTCTCAAACAAGCCCTGGGACACCGCAGCTGGAGTCCTCGTCGCTCGCGAAGCAGGAGCATCCGTCACCGACGCTGCGGGCACTTCCCACACCTTCGGTGCCAGAGAAACCATCGCCGCCGCACCAGGTATCACGGATGCACTGCTTCGGCTGATCAGCGACGCTCGCTCTTAAACTGGCGATTTGCGCTCTAGAGGATCTAGATGACATCATTCGTCGCGGCTACGCGGTGGGCTTCGGACGATTGGCTGTGACGGTGAAAAACGGCGTCAGTTGTCCGCGAATTCGGGCGTCACCTGACGGGCGGAATCGTGATCAATGTTGGCGAAAAATGACGTCGGTTGCTGCGGGTGGCTGGCTGACCGCGCGACGATGAGAAGGTAACGTCCGGTCGTGCTCGATTGGGATCACAACGCCTACTACCACCGGCTGCTGCTCCGCGAGATGCCGCAGCGCTGTCGGCGGGTGCTGGATGTCGGCTGTGGTGCCGGAGCGTTCGCTGACCAGCTTGCCCAGCGAAGTGAGAAGGTCGACGCCCTCGATCGCTCCGCAGCAATGATCGAAAAGGCAAAGCACCGCACCTCCAACAACGTGAACTGCGTTCTCGCTGACGTCTTAGCCGACCCACTGCCAGGCAAGGACTACGACGCGATCTTCTCCATCAGCGCTCTGCACCACATGCCGTTGCAGGATTCACTTCCCGTGCTCGCGGCTGCTCTGCGGCCCGGAGGAGTCCTCGCGGCCATTGCCCTGCCTCGACCGGACCTCGCCCGTGAGCTGCCTGTCGAGATCGTCGCTGCCGTCGGACATCGGCTGCTTGGCGCGATGTTCCTGGCGAAAAGGGCGATGGGAAGCAATGGCGGGTTCGCCAAAGACTCCAGTCACACGACCATGCCCGTGGTCATGGACCCGCCGCTGACTACCCGGGAGGTCGCCAACCAGGCTGCTGCGGTGCTGCCCGGCGTGCGTGTGCGCCGACTCCTTTTCTGGCGTTACCTGCTGATCTGGCAGAAGCCGATCACACCAGACAGCTGACAAGTGAGCACGTTCAGCCGTACGCAACTGGGCATTTTGCCCCGCCAACTCGGCCACCTCCACAATCCCCGCCAGGTTACGATCCAGCCGCGCGGACTCCGGCAAATCAAGCAACTCCGCCACTCGCGGCAACCGGCCATCCAGCCACGCCACCTGCGCCGACCCACCCAGGACAACGTCTGCGGCCGCCGGCTGCGAACCCTCCCTCCCCCCGTGACGCAGGCGCTGAACCACCGCCATCGCTGCGCTCAGCGAGCGCAGCGCAGATCAACTCGACACCGTGGCGACTCTGGGTAGGTTGGTCTACTCCCAGGGTCGCCACATCTGGACGTCATAGCACCCGGCACCCCCCGGGGTGTCGAACTCCGTTTTCAGTTCAGAGTTTCACGCCAACCCAGCCAACGAAATTGGTCAGGCTCTCCGTTTGTCTACGTTCGGCCCCTGCGATTCCCCGCAACGTCTCTCGGACGCTGGGGTGTAGCCGCGTCTGCTGCGGCGCTACCTTTCGCGCGGCGTTCAGTGCGTCCAGTGCCTTACCCGGCTGCCCAGACAGCAGCCACGCACGGGCTGTGTCCTGCCAGTGGTGCCCCGCACGGGGCGGAGCGATGCTTGTCGGTAGCTTCAGTGCGGCTCCCTCACGCGCCGCTTTGCCGGGGTCGCCCGCTTCCAATTCCACCGCACACGAGTGGATACCGACGTTTGCGGGGCCGAACAGCGTGCCGTAGGCGTCGCTCTCGCCGTCCATCTGGGCGGCGAGCTTCCGCGCCTCTTCAATATGCGTACGCGCTACGTCGGGCTTGCGTCCGCGAGCCGCAGCAATGGCCCCGCAAAGGTGGCCGTAGCCCCGGACAGCTAGGGCCGGTTCGTCGTCACCACCGATCGCGTCCAGCCCTCTTTCCACAAGAGACAGTCCGACATCGGTGGAGCCCAAGTACATCAGCACGCGGCAACGCTTGATCTTGGCTTGAGCGACGTACAACGGATCGTCCGCCCGTTCCACGCACCACTCCAGGCGATCCACGGCGGGCGTGGTGAGCGACATGAAACCAAACCGGCGGCACAGCCGTTCCGCCGTGACGTACGCGCTCGATAGCAGCGAGTACACCCGCGCTCGTTCAGCGTCAGCGTTCGCGGCGTGAGCCGCGCCGTGAAGTTGCCGGATCAGCACGGGGAGCCGCCGAAGTGCTTGCCGCCCCTTGTCGTTGCGGTACACGAGGTTCACGGCGCCCATCTCGGCCGCCATCTCGTCCAGGGTGCCCGGCTGGACCGGGCGTACGTAGCTCCCTTCCGCGAGGATGGCGCGAAGCTCGGCCATTCCTTCCAGCGGGCCGTCTTCCTCGATGGTGGCGCGGTAGGGCGTGCCGGTCAGTTGTTCCGGCTCTACCCCAAGAGCACGCGCCACAGCTGCGATGAACCCCGGTGAGGCTGGTTCGCGCCCTTGTTCAACCGCCCGAACCATGCTCACGCTGTAGTTGGCTTCCTGGGCGAGCTGGGTCTGATTTGATCCGGCTAGCTTTCGTTCAATGGCGATTCGGTCGCCAACGCTCCGCGTGTCCAGCACGGGAACCCTCCCGTTCAGTCCGAGTGCGCGCCTACTAGGCAAGCGTAGCGATGGCACCTGAAGGTGCTATCAGTCACCTGAACGGACTGTCACTTACCTGTCACTCACCGTTCATGCTCGTCCCTAACGTGATGGCCAGCGGGGCCGGTGGCCGTCCCTCCCAGTCACTGGTCCCGCCTTCCAGGCTCGGCCGATCCCGATCGTCCGATCCGTGCGTGAGGTGGCGGATCAGTTCTCCGTACCGGAGGCGATCACGGCCGGTCATCTGGTCCACACCGACGACAGCGGAACCAACATCAAGACCCGAGCACCTGACCAGGGCTTACAGAGCTAAGCGTTGTTTGTCCGGCCAGTCCGGGACGCCAAGTCGCGCCAGATCTTCTCGACCTGCCGCATCGCAGGCAATCCGTCTTCGACGGTGTGTAGATCCTTTGTGGTCCAGGCTCCCTGCCGGACGATGCGTTTCGCCGCTTCGACGTTGAATGCACGCTCGCCGTCCGGATCGAATCCCGGCGGCATCGCCTTCAGATGCTGCTCCATCCGCCCCGCCAACTCGGCCAGCTCCGCAATCCCGGCCAGGTTACCGAGCCGGTCCGGACTTTCCGACTCCCGCAATTGAAGCAACTCCGCCACTGACGACAACTGGCCATCCAGCCACGCCACCTGCGCCGGCCCACCCAGAATGACGCCAGCCGCTGTGGGATCCTCACCCCGCACAGGCGCCACGGAACCACCACCATCGCCGCCCCCCGCAGTGGCGCGCAGTCCGACCTGCTGAACCCACCAATCCAAATCTGCAACCGCAGCCGCTATCACCTCCGGCGGCAACGTCGACTCGGGATCGATCCTTCTGTCATCACCCTGGACCGTGTCCAGGAAATAGTGCGCCTGCCCGCCTCCAAAAAAGTCACCAGAGGCCAGGAACGCCTTCGCGCCGTTGCCCTTCACATACACCGCCCGCACGGCATCCTGCTCTGCCCGCACGGCATCCTGCGAGGCCACCGACGGTACCCTCACCACAAGGAAATGAACGTCGTCCTCCGCCGTCCGCTGCATGAACTCCCGCACGGCATCGGGGCCACCGGTCAGCCGAAGCTGCGGGACAACACCCCCGGTAGCCGCCTGGAACTGCTCACTCGCCGCACCTCCCACAGCCCGCCGCAACACACCAGAGTCCAGCATGCCCCTCGCCGCGCGGAGCCGGTCGGCGATCTGCTCCAGCAACCCCGTGGCCGCGCCAGGACCCGGGCCAGGAATCACGATCCCCGAGCCCTCCAGCATGGCCCTCGCATCCTCATTGCCGAGCAGGACCTGAACAACGATGTAGTTGACCGAAGCCTTCAACGACTCCCCGAGCCCATCGATAACCTCTCGCGACGCGGGCCGCAGAGGCGGATCTGGGTTGTCCACCTTCAGCCACTGTGACCGCGCGTCGGACGGGAACTCGCCTCCGTTTGTGGCATCGGCCCACGCGAGACGGCGCTCAGCCTCCCGTAACCCGACCCCCACCACCCCCCCCCGCCGCAACGGCTTTGACGGGAGGAGCCCGTCGGTGATAGCCCGCAGAACAGCCTGACGCAGCTTCGCAGCTTCCCCCACGGAGGGCTCGATGAAGCCCCCTAGCCACCGCCATACCCGCCACTCGTCTACAGGCACCTCGTCGGAGTCGGTCACCTCTTGTGCCCGGCCCGGACCGAGGTACCACACCAGCTCCGAGCACGAGAGCCGGGCAACGTCGGGCACCCTCGCAGGTGACGTCAGGCTGTCCTGCGCCGTCGGCGAAGGAAGACCGCCTTCGGAAACCGGTCCCAACCCTGACGCTGGTGCCGGTTCGATCGCGTCGACATCCCCCACCGCAGCGGAAGTGGCCTCGTTAGCCCTCCCATCACCAGGCCAAGGCCAGGCCTGACGACGTTGTACATGCCCATCAGCGGATGTGCGCCGGGACGCGAGGTTGCGCCAGATCTTCTCGACCTGCCGCATCGGAGAGCCGGGCAACGTCGGGCACCCTCGCAGGTGACGTCAGGCTGTCCTGCGCCGTCGGCGAAGGAAGACCGCCTTCGGAAACCGGTCCCAACCCTGACGCTGGTGCCGGTTCGATCGCGTCGACATCCCCCACCGCAGCGGAAGTGGCCTCGTTAGCCCTCCCATCACCAGGCCAAGGCCAGGCCTGACGACGTTGTACATGCCCATCAGCGGATGTGCGCCGGGACGCGAGGTTGCGCCAGATCTTCTCGACCTGCCGCATCGCAGGCAATCCGTCTTCGACGGTGTGTAGATCCTTTGTGGTCCAGGCTCCCTGCCGGACGATGCGTTTCGCCGCTTCGACGTTGAATGCACGCTCGCCGTCCGGATCGAATCCCGGCGGCATCGCCTTCAGATGCTGCTCCATCCGCCCCGCCAACTCGGCCAGCTCCGCAATCCCGGCCAGGTTACCGAGCCGGTCCGGACTTTCCGACTCCCGCAATTGAAGCAACTCCGCCACTGACGACAACTGGCCATCCAGCCACGCCACCTGCGCCGGCCCACCCAGAATGACGCCAGCCGCTGTGGGATCCTCACCCCGCACAGGCGCCACGGAACCACCACCATCGCCGCCCCCCGCGCTGAACCCACCAATCCAAATCTGCAACCGCAGCCGCTATCACCTCCGGCGGCAACGTCGACTCGGGATCGATCCTTCTGTCATCACCCTGGACCGTGTCCAGGAAATAGTGCGCCTGCCCGCCTCCAAAAAAGTCACCAGAGGCCAGGAACGCCTTCGCGCCGTTGCCCTTCACATACACCGCCCGCACGGCATCCTGCTCTGCCCGCACGGCATCCTGCGAGGCCACCGACGGTACCCTCACCACAAGGAAATGAACGTCGTCCTCCGCCGTCCGCTGCATGAACTCCCGCACGGCATCGGGGCCACCGGTCAGCCGAAGCTGCGGGACAACACCCCCGGTAGCCGCCTGGAACTGCTCACTCGCCGCACCTCCCACAGCCCGCCGCAACACACCGGAATACAGCACGTCTTCCTCGGCGAGGACGTTGTCGGCGATCTGCTCCAGCAACCGCCTGCCCGCATCAGGACCCGGGCCAGGAATCACGATCCCCGAACCCTCCACCATCGCCTTCGCATCCTCATTGCCGAGCAGTACCTGAACAACGAGGTAGTAGACCGAAGCCTTCACCGACTCCTCGAGTCCCTCGAAGACCTCTCGCCACACGGGCCGCGGAACCGGATCTAGATAGAACACCTCCCTCCACTGCAAAAATGCGCCGGACGGGAACTCGCGCCCCTTCGTGGCATCGGCCCACGCGAGACGGCGCTCAGCCTCCCGTATCCCGTTCTCGCTCCACACCACCCGCCTCAACGGCTTTGGCCGCTGCCTGAGCTCGTCCGAGATAGCCCGCAGAACAGCCGCCGCAACACACCAGAGTCCAGCATGCCCCTCGCCGCGCGGAGCCGGTCGGCGATCTGCTCCAGCAACCCCGTGGCCGCGCCAGGACCCGGGCCAGGAATCACGATCCCCGAGCCCTCCAGCATGGCCCTCGCATCCTCATTGCCGAGCAGGACCTGAACAACGATGTAGTTGACCGAAGCCTTCAACGACTCCCCGAGCCCATCGATAACCTCTCGCGACGCGGGCCGCAGAGGCGGATCTGGGTTGTCCACCTTCAGCCACTGTGACCGCGCGTCGGACGGGAACTCGCCTCCGTTTGTGGCATCGGCCCACGCGAGACGGCGCTCAGCCTCCCGTAACCCGACCCCCACCACCCCCCCCCGCCGCAACGGCTTTGACGGGAGGAGCCCGTCGGTGATAGCCCGCAGAACAGCCTGACGCAGCTTCGCAGCTTCCCCCACGGAGGGCTCGATGAAGCCCCCTAGCCACCGCCATACCCGCCACTCGTCTACAGGCACCACCTCTTGTGCCCGGCCCGGACCGAGGTACCGCACCAACTCCGAGCCCGAGAGCCGGCCAGCCCCGCGCATGAGGTCCCGATCGAACCCGTCGGGCTGGCGACTGCCGTCCAGCCACGCCTGAGCCGTGGACTCGGGAACTCGGGTCACCAAGGCCGCTCGGGCCGGACCGAGGTGCCTTACCAATTCCTCGTCGGGGACTTCGGCGGGCACAGCATCCCCGGCGACGTACTCCACCAGATCGCTAAGTGTCCACGCCCACCACTCCTGCGTGGTCTGCAAACTGAAAACTTCCCGCGCGGCGGTAGATGCCCCCTCCGGCCGCCCTTGCGAGGCCACCTGCACGCCCCTCATGCGGCCCAGCTCCCGCAATCGGTCAGCCACCGCGACCGCGCCTGCCTCGACAATCGTGTCCAGCACGACCCCGCGCACCACCGCACGACTGCCAGGACGGTCACGCCAGTTGGACTCGTTGCGAAAAACGCCGACCGCCTGGGAAACGTCCCCGTGTTCGCTGATCAAGCGCCTGAGGTATTCAAGCTCACGACCGTCCAAGGCGTGCGCCAACTCATGCAGCACGCTCAGCTCCCGCGGACTGGCCTGCCGGCCTTGCACACCGGCACCCTGCGGTGCCGGACCGGGGAGGCCCGGCACCTGGATGTCGGGCTTGCTCTCGGCGAGCACCACCTGGTCCAGGCCACCGACCTCGGCCACCGCTTGCTGCAGCTCGCGGCGGTACTCAGCCGCGCTGGGGGCGTCACGCGCTTCCTCGCCCCAACTCTCCAGCCGACGGCGGCGATCGGCCAGTCGCATCATGATCTTGCCCAGAGCGCGCAACCGCTCCTGGTACCGCGCACTGCCCGGCACCAGTGTCTCGACCAGTGTCTTGACCGCTTCTCGCCCGCCGTAGGTGCTGACTACCGAACCGGTGATCGCCCGGCGCAACGCCTCGGCATGCCACTCTATGGGTAGGTGGGACCACATCCGCCACACCCGCGCCGTGGTTTCGTCCACCCCCCACGCCTGAGCCAGATACCTGTTCCGGTGCACCCCCGGGTTGACCATACTCATCAACTCCGCAGGCCCCTCATCCTTCAAGGCCCCGAACAATTCACCCCATTCGACCTCGCGGCCACGAAGCCACAGCCCCTGATCTGCCAGCCCGTACTCCACCCTGACACCAGCCGGGTCCATCACATGCAGGAAGAACTCGACCGACTCCGCTATCTTCCACAGGACGGTATCCGGCGGCAATACCCTGTTCGGCCCCAGATGCGGCGGCACCTCCCCCAACTCCCCCGGCGGCCGCTCGGTCAGCAGGTCCCACAAGTCGTCGGGCCGCTTGGCGCTATCCGCCTTCGCCCCTTGCGCGTACTCGCCCATCACATACCAGACGTCGGTGCCCTCCTCGACCAACTCCGGTAGCAGACCTTCCCGATCCAACCGCGAACGCCTCACGTGGAGCCACGTCGTTTTCCGCTTCTTCACCACCAACGCATGGTTTACAACACCCCACCAGTTCAGCATCCGCAGGAACGCCACGACATTGTATTCATCAACGTCGGCCAATCTCGGCCGCGCAGCCACTCCCGTCGCTGCGCTGAAAGCGTCCAGCGCCGCGCGCACGTCCCCAGAAACCCCCGCCAGCTCCGCCGCGTTCAACACCACACGCCGACCATCCACCACATCCGGCAGCGGCCCACGTAACCCGCCCTGCACGTACTCCGTCTCGCCGCCACGCAGTTCCGACCCTGTCCACGCATCCACTGGAGGTCTCAACGGCATCAGCTCACCGAACGGCACCCGGGCGGAATCCACATCGGACGGCTGCGCCGGTCCGGCCCCGCCAGCGAGCCCGGATTGGATACTCCATCCCTCCCGCAATGTGCCGGTGATGAGACTGAGATCGCGGGCATACCCCACGAGCGCCCAGTCACGGCGCTCCCTCGTAGCTCCCTCGGTCTCCTCCACCGATGCTGCTTCATAGGTCACCAAACGGCTCAACGCCACGAAGCCCTGGTCATCGTGCTCGTCTCTCTCATCGCTAAGCCTGTTGACCTGGGTCAGCAGATCCTGCGCACGCCGCGCTCCCACCACGGTCACCGGCGGCATCCCCGCCGGATACGGAACTCTGTCCGCCGCTTCCATGATGTCCTGCCGCGACACCAACTTACCCATCCGACCCTGCGCCACCGGCACCCCCGCAGGCGACGTCAGGCCGTCCCGCGCCGTCGGCGAAGGCAGATCGCCTTCGGGAACCGCAGGCTGCTCTGCCGCCGGCTGCGGGGTCGCCGGTTCGATCGCATCCGCATCCACCGACTGCCCACCGTTATCCCGCGTGTCCGCCCCGCCATCGCGTGTGGTGGCCGCAGACTGCCCGGAGCACCGGGCTCGCCCACCGGCCTGGGACGAGAACCATCCGCGGCGGACGCACCCGGCGCCTCCTCCTGGCGCTGCCTGGCACGCCGCTCGGCCGTGCGGTTCATCTTGATAAGGTCGCTTTCCCAATCCCGAAACCAGCGATCGGCTTCAGAAAGATCCCTCGGGATTTCTTTCGGTTCCCTTAGATTCGGAATCGTAAAAGTGTGCATGGGCGCGAACAAGACGATAGCCCGGCCTCGGGGAAACACAAACCCGTTGGAATATCTGGCCCACGACCTGGTTCTGCAGTCGTCGATGTACTGCTGATGTATCTGTTCCGCCGTACCGGCATAGAACGTAACGGACTCTTTGTCACCGGCGTCGACACCCAGCTGACCGAGCCACTCTTCGATCGTCAGCGGACGCCCATCGTGATCGTCACTGTTGGCACTGACGGCCCGGTCCAGCACCCAAAGCCTCGGCCCAGAATCGGTATGCTCCACGACTATCGGCGCGACGTGATATTCAAATTCCACTTTCGCGGGCTTGCCCGGAGACGCATCTTCTGCATATGGGGAATAAAAGCTCAGCTTGGGCATGTCGCGGGCAACGAAGATCTTCATCGGAGAGGCGCCCATTCGCACCAGGTCCATCACCCAGGCGTGCGCACGGAGCCAGCAGCCGTTTTCGGGGTGATCATAACGAACCGTCGTCCCGCCAAGGGAATAGTTTTCGAATGTGGTGTTCTTCAGCTTCCGGTGCCACTCGATTATCTGCTCCATCGAAGCGGGCCGCGAAACGACGTCACCCAAGACATTCCCGATCGCTTCGTGATAATCACTCCGCAGCTCGATCAAGTCCGTTCGCAAGTCCGAGCCGAACTGGATCTCGTAAGCCGTTTCCACTGCCCAAATCTTGCGTAGCTCACGGTCCAGCACACGCATCAGGCGCATCGCGGCCTCGAAAGACTGCTCCCGCACCACAGGATCGGACGCCCCCAAACCTGTGGACACGTGCCCACGAACCGCAGCCGCATATTCGAACACATCCCGCCGGTGGTGCGGCTTGTAGCCGAGTTCCGGCGGCACCGAGGTAAACGGCGGCTCGTGCCTGCATGCTGCTGTCCTGGGAGATCGTCTGGTCCGCATTTTCCGGATCGTCCGGGAACTCGACCCGCACATGGAACTGCTCGCCCGACGGAAGCCGGTAACCCTGGTTGAAATACAGATCAGCCGCAGCGCCTACCTTCTCGACGCACGTCGCGCGATCGATCGACCCCATAGGCGAGTCGGTTTCCAGAGGCGAATCGGTTTCCAGGAAAAATTTGAGGGTGTACTCCTGAACCCAACGCCCCTCCACGTTGATCCGCCGCACGTCGTATCGCACCAACTGCTCCATGGATACGATAAACCTTGGGGTGCTGGGACCCATCACTTCCCGCAATTCGGACTGAACCGAGAAGTCCGGCTCAGCCTGCCGCAGATTCTCCCACTGGTCAGGTCGCAAGGGAACCGGATCGGGATCGAACCACGAAGCGGTCCTCGCCCGACTACGCAGCCACGAAGGATCTGTCGATGGAATATCAAGCAGTGCCGCAAAGTCGCCATAAAGCGCATTCATCAACTCCGCGATGTCGCGACCATCCGCTATCTCCCGCGTCTCCCCCACACCCGTCAGCAGTTCGGTCAGCACTGAGCGAAGTGCGTCTTGCACGTCGTTGTCCACCGTGCCCGGCTCCGCCTGCGACATCGGCTCCAGCATCGCCGCCGCCACTCCGTGGACGATCCTTAACGACGCCGGGTCAGCGGACGCCTCCCACTGCTCCACCCGATCCTTAGCCTCACCAATCCGCTCCGCCCACCGTTCCATCGCGGTATCAGGCCGCTCAGCAAAGTCATTACGAAGTGCATTGATCAAGCCGTTGAATTCGACACGGCGCGCGATCTCCAGCCTCACCGCACGGGTGATCGAATCCCACAGACGCTCTTGCTCATCGACCAACGGCCCCCGACCCGCAACCCCCTCCGGACGCTCACCCATCCACTGCTGCACTGCCGCCGCCGCGCGCAATCCGACTTGATCACCGAACTCCCCATCGGCAGCCAAATAGCCGGCCCACCGAGCCTCAAAATCATCCACCGTGCGATGTGACACGGCCCGCTCGACGGATGTACCTTCGTCCTCGCCCGCCAACCTGGAAAGCCGATCCCGCAACCGCTGCAGTTCCGCCTCATCGACGTCACCCACGGCGTCGTCGTTCGCCGCATCACCCGACGTCTCCCCAGTGGGCTCCGACCGCACATCCCCACGCGGCGCGGGCACCGCGCCCGCATCTCCGACCGATTCGGGCCCCGCACCTGGATCCCTCCCCGGCTCGGGCCCCGCGCCCGCACTCACAGCCATCAAGTCCGCCCAAATACGGGCCAGCCGGTCCCGTAGCTGCGCGATCTGATCGTCCCCGACTCCAAGCATCGTGTGATAGGCCATCACGCGTACAGCATGCGTCGAGCCATTAACTGGCGCCCCCAATTGTTCGGATGCGTTCGCCAACAATGATGCCCGTGCCAGTTCAGACAAATCCTCCAACCCCGAATAGGCCTGATCGCTCAACACTTGCAGTTCCCGCGCCGCAGTAGCACGACGCAACGAGCGCTCGGCCGCTCCCATCCCCGGCACCCTCGAACCGACGTGGACATCGTCCAACGACACCGCAACCGAATCCACGCTTGAAAGCCCACCATGACCAGGCATCGCACTCGACGACGTCTGCTGTCCCGGGAACACGGCGCCGCTGTCCGGGTCCGATGTCGACGTCTGAGGCTCCACACCCGCCCCGGCCCGGATATTCGATTCGCTCGACTGCCCACCGGTATCCCGCGTGTCCGCCCCGCCATCGCGTGTGGTGGCCGCAGACTGCGGGCCCCCGGCCGCCGAGGCCGCCTGCGGCGATGTCGCCTCCGGGGCCACCGCCTGCGGACCGGAGGCCGCAACAGCACCCGAGGAGTCCGCCAGACCAGCCGACTCCTCGCGTTCCCCGCCCGGCACCGGAGCACCGGGCTCGCCCACCGGCCTGGGACGAGAACCATCCGCGGCGGACGCACCCGGCGCCTCCTCCTGGCGCTGCCTGGCACGCCGCTCGGCCGTGCGGTTCATCTCGATGAGCTTGCTTTCCTCATCCCGAAACGCGAGATCGGCCCCAAGAAGACTGCCCGGGATTTGCTCCGGTACCCCTGGTACCGGAGGCCAATAAAAGTGCGCGGGCACTACCAAGACGACAGCCCGACCATCGGGATACACCTGCCCGTTGGAATATGTGGTCGTCGGCATGGTGCTGCAGTATTCGGTGAACCACTGCTGTACCTGTTCCGCCGGACCGCCAAGGTACGTAACGGACTCCCTGTCGTAGGCGTCCACACCCAGCTGACCGAGCCACTCTTCCATCGTCAGCGGACGCCCATCGTGATCGTCACTGTTGGCACTGACGGCCCGGTCCAGCACCCAAAGCCTCGGCCCAGAATCGGTATGCCCCTGGACCATCGGCGCGACATGATATTGAGGTTCAATTTTCCCGGGAATGCCCGGCAACGCACCTTCTAAATATGGGGAATAAATGCTCAGCCTGGGCCTGTCGCGGATAACAAAGATCTTCATCGCATCGGCACCCATCCGCCTCAGGTCCATCGCCCAGGCGTGCGCTCGGAGCCAGCAGCCGTTTTCGGGGTGATCATGACGAACCGGCGTCCTGCCAAGGGAATAGTTTTCGAATGTGGTGTCCTTCAGCTTCCGGTACCACTCGAATATCTGCTCCGTCGAAGCGGGCTGCGAATCGACGTCGCCCAAGACGTCCCCGATCAATTCGTATTGATCGCCCCGCAGCTGGATCAAGTCGTCTCGCAAGCTAGAGCCGAACTGGACATTGTAAGCCAATTGCACCGCCCAAATCTTGCGTAGCTCACGGTCCAGCACACGCATCAGGCGCATCGCGGCCTCGAAAGACTGCTCCCGCACCACAGGATCGGACGCCCCCAAACCTGTGGACACGTGCCCATGAACCGCAGCCGCGTACTCGAGCACATCCCGCCGGAGGTACGTCTTGTAGTCGAGTCCCGGCGGCACCGAGGTAAACGGCGGCTCGGGGTCACCGGCGCAACGCATCCATTACCGAGTCGACATCAATGTCCTTCTGCGACAACAGCGTGTCCAACGTTCGAGCCCGCCACTGCGCCACCGACCCGAAATCCTCCGGCCGGATGGCGGCAAGCGTCGGCGAACCCGCATCCGCCGCCTCTGGGCGGAAACCGTACGCGCGCGTGCTCTCTTCCAGCCGCGCCAGATGCCGCGGCAACAGCCGACCACTACGACTACCCAACCACATCACGCTTTCGTCGCCGTACACCCGGTTCCGGCGCGGTATCGGAATACGCTGGTTCTTGGACACCGGCATGTCGTCCCGATAGAACACGCCCCGCTCATCCTTCTCGAGCTCACGCTGTTGCGGGGTTTCATCCAGAATTCCCAGGTGAAGCCCCAAGAGCCGGGCGAGCCTCGCATCGGAACCCTCGACGTCCGTGTACGTCAGCAGGCTTGCCTGCATGCTGCTGTCCTGGGAGATCGTCTGGTCCGCATTTTCCGGATCGTCCGGGAACTCGACCCGCACATGGAACTGCTCGCCCGACGGAAGCCGGTAACCCTGGTTGAAATACAGATCAGCCGCGGCGCGTACCTTCTCGACACACGTCGCGTGATCGATGGACTCCGTATGCGAGTCGTTTACCAGGGAAAATTTGAGGGTGTACTCCTGAACCCAACGCCCCTCCACCTTGATCCGCCGCACGTCGTATCGCACCATCTGCGCGGTGCTTTCGATGGACCGCGGGGTGCTGTTACCCGCCACTTCCCGCAATTCGGACTGAACCGAGAAGTCCGGCTCAGCCTGCCGCAGATTCTCCCACTGGTCAGGTCGCAAGGGAACCGGATCGGGATCGAACCACGAAGCGGTCCTCGCCCGACTACGCAGCCACGAAGGATCTGTCGATGGAATATCAAGCAGTGCCGCAAAGTCGCCATAAAGCGCATTCATCAACTCCGCGATGTCGCGACCATCCGCTATCTCCCGCGTCTCCCCCACACCCGTCAGCAGTTCGGTCAGCACTGAGCGAAGTGCGTCTTGCACGTCGTTGTCCACCGTGCCCGGCTCCGCCTGCGACATCGGCTCCAAGCATCGCCGCCGCCACTCCGTGGACGATCCTTAACGACGCCGGGTCAGCGGACGCCTCCCACTGCTCCACCCGATCCTTAGCCTCACCAATCCGCTCCGCCCACCGTTCCATCGCGGTATCAGGCCGCTCAGCAAAGTCATTACGAAGTGCATTGATCAAGCCGTTGAATTCGACACGGCGCGCGATCTCCAGCCTCACCGCACGGGTGATCGAATCCCACAGACGCTCTTGCTCATCGACCAACGGCCCCCGACCCGCAACCCCCTCCGGACGCTCACCCATCCACTGCTGCACTGCCGCCGCCGCGCGCAATCCGACTTGATCACCGAACTCCCCATCGGCAGCCAAATAGCCGGCCCACCGAGCCTCAAAATCATCCACCGTGCGATGTGACACGGCCCGCTCGACGGATGTACCTTCGTCCTCGCCCGCCAACCTGGAAAGCCGATCCCGCAACCGCTGCAGTTCCGCCTCATCGACGTCACCCACGGCGTCGTCGTTCGCCGCATCACCCGACGTCTCCCCAGTGGGCTCCGACCGCACATCCCCCCGCGGTGCGGGCACCGCGCCCGCATCTCCGACCGATTCGGGCCCCGCACCTGGATCCCTCCCCGGCTCGGGCCCCGCGCCCGCACTCACAGCCATCAAGTCCGCCCAAATACGGGCCAGCCGGTCCCGTAGCTGCGCGATCTGATCGTCCCCGACTCCAAGCATCGTGTGATAGGCCATCACGCGTACAGCATGCGTCGAGCCATTAACTGGCGCCCCCAATTGTTCGGATGCGTTCGCCAACAATGATGCCCGTGCCAGTTCAGACAAATCCTCCAACCCCGAATAGGCCTGATCGCTCAACACTTGCAGTTCCCGCGCCGCAGTAGCACGACGCAACGAGCGCTCGGCCGCTCCCATCCCCGGCACCCTCGAACCGACGTGGACATCGTCCAACGACACCGCAACCGAATCCACGCTTGAAAGCCCACCATGACCAGGCATCGCACTCGACGACGTCTGCTGTCCCGGGAACACGGCGCCGCTGTCCGGGTCCGATGTCGACGTCTGAGGCTCCACACCCGCCCCGGCCCGGATATTCGATTCGCTGCCCTGCGTGTCCACGGTGTCGGACCGCGCCGCAATCGTCTCGGCGCGCTGCCGCACCACCTCCGACCGAACCTCCTCCTGCGCCCGCCTGCTACCTCCTCCGGCGGACGAAGACCCGGCAGGCATCGCCGCGCCCGTCGTCAGCCCAACGCTCAGCAAACCCTCCTCTCGGCTTGGTCCTGGCCTGCCCGCCCACCTGATCAACGGGGCGGGGTTCGCCCCCACCGCATAACGCGGCTCAGCCCAGCCGTTGAACGCCGCCCGCAACTCCGAACCGTGCTCGACCAAACCCGCACCCGAATCACGGTGATACCAATGACCGTTCCCCATACCACCAACGAACGTCGGCAGCATCCGACCGTCCGGCATCACAACGGTTTTCGTAGCGTGGACCGAACCATCCTCGGTCAGCCACACATCACCATCGGTCCCCCAGCTAGCCGTCGTACTTAACGCCTCCGCAACCTGGTCGGCAAATGAAGCCCCACCCCCCACCGGCTGCCGGAACGCACCACAGCCCAAAAACGCCAACGGGAAACCGGGCACAAATTGCTCGCTCTCCCAGATTTCCTCGGCGAAGTCCTCAGGTGTGACCAACCGGCCATCCCGCAACTCCGCGCGCCCGTCCTCCGTCACATGCACACCCACCACCTGCACACCCCGCAACCCCCGCGCCAACCCCCGCACCAACCCCTCGACGCGCGCAGCCTGCTCACTGTCACCAGACGCAAAAAACAGCAACGGCTCCACCCACGGCACACCGGCCAACTCCGCCGTCGGCTCGTTCACCAACCGCGGCCGACGCCGCCCACTCGCATCTACCCGGCACACCACCCACCTCGGCCCCCGACCAGGAAGATGGACCTGCGCCAACACATCCGCACTACTACGCCCCTGCATCTTGGCGATTACGTCAAGGGACACAACCACATCGCCATGCCCCAGCACCACCAGCGTCTTACCACCCTCCGCAGCATCCGAAGCCGCGTAGGACGGCGACCGCGTCCACGCCGTGTACTCGACGCTTTCCGTCGACCCCTGCATCTCAAACCGCACCGAGGTGCGATGCACACCACTCGGCGAGACGGAATCCAGCCGCCCGCTGAGCCAACCAGTCGCGCCCGCCAACGACACCAAATGACGCATGTCCGCTTCGTCGAAGCGGGTACCGTAGTCGCGTTCAAGGGAATCCCTGACGGAGTCGGAAAGACTATCCAAGTCGACGTGCGACGACTCGGGATCGAGTTCGTGCGCCAACCGCGCCAGGTCGTGCACCGTCTCGATCTTGGGCCGCTGGCCATAGATCACGTTTGCCAGCTGTATGACCGGCAACAGCCGCCTGCCGCCCACCAAGCCCTCACCGATCACACTGACCAGCGCGTGGTAACCACCAAGGTCGTGCACCACGTCCATCAGCTCGAGCCAGCGACGAATCTCGTCGATCTCCACAGTCCCGGGCCACCGGGGTTCCTGCCGTCCGGCCGGAGGGTTGGACACCGGCCTCGGTAGGTCGGCGACCAGGCTCCGAAGATGGTCAACCGACCGGGCATAAAAGTCAGCACGTCCGCGGCGGTCCCCGAAACCGGCGTCGATCAGCGTCCGAATCCGCCGCATCCAAAGCGGAGCCTCATCAAATCCGACAAGATCCGGAAGTATCTCCCAGTACAACCCCGCCAAATCCGTCAGGGACTGCGGGTAATCAGCCGGCAGACGAGCCGCGTCTCCAAACCCGATCTCCCGCGCCAGTCCTTCCAAACCTTCGCTGCCATCCGGGTTGAGCCGCGCCGCAATCGCCCTCACCAACGAAGGAAGAACCGCGGCGTTCAGTCGCGCTGGCGCCTCCGCCGTCTCCCTGACCACCCAAGACCGGGTGCCTTCGAACGAAAACAGCACGTGTGCGGCCCAACCCGCCGTCTGTTCGTCCGCGTTGGCCTCGATCACGGTCAGCCTGTCGTTCATTCGCCACCAGTACCTGTCGGCGTTCCAAATCGCCTCCAAAGCCTGCACCGGGCCGTTCGTCCACAACGCCGCCAACGCATGCGACGGATAGCCGTCGCCCGCAAGGACCTTCCGCGCCATCCCCGCCAAATCCACCAGGTCAAACACGTTCAAAACGGAAGCCTGCCCACCGGGTCGGCCTTCGAAGCCCGCCACCATGCTGGCTAAGGACGTGAACGAAATTTTCGACGACTCGGGATAAAGCTGGTTGGCCAACCACGCCAGGGCGTGCAGCGTCTCCATGTCCGCCATCTCGCGGTACAACTGCCCTGCCAGCCGGATGACTGGGAACAGCCGCCTGTGGCCCACCAAATCCTCGCCGATCCGATTAACGAGCGCGTTGTAGCCACCAACGTTGTGCGCCACGTCCATTTCCTCGAGCCAGCGACGTATCTCGTCGAGTCTCACCGCACCGGCCGGCCGGGGCTCCAGCTGTCTGGCCTGTTGGTTGAACACCGGCCCGGTCACATCGGCCACCAGGCTCCGCAGATCGTCAAGGCCCAGGGCGTAGAAGGCAGCACTGCCGCGGCTGTTATCGAAGCCGGCGTCGATCAACGCCCGGATCCGCCGCATCCACAGCGGAGCATCGTCAAATCCGGACAGCTGCGGAACTATCTCCCAGTACAACCCCGCCAAGTTCACCAAGGAACGCCGGGCATCATTCGGCAAACCAGCTCCGCCCCCGACCCCTACCTCCGCCGCAAGCCCGCTCCAGCCGTCCTCAAAGCCCTCCGCAATCTTTGTAATGAATGGAGTCAGGACAAAGGCGTTCAGGCGCGCCTGCGTCTCCGCCGGCTCCCTGACCACCACAGACCATTCTTCGTGGAGGTCAAACTGCAATCCCGTGGCCCACTCCGCCGTCTGGTCGTCGCCCTCGTTGGACGCAGTTCTCTCGAGCTCGGCCAGCCGGTTCGCCGTCCTTTCCCAACGCCTGTCGGCGTTCCAAATCGCCTCCAGAGCCCCCACCGGATCGCGGTCGACCTGACCAAGGTCCTCTCGCACCATCCCCGCCAACTCCACCAAGCGGCGCACCTCTGGGGGAGAAGCGTACTCATCGGCTCGGCCTTCGAAATCCGCCGCCATGCGGGCAAGGGACGTCTGCGAAATATTCGCCGACACGGGATCAAGCTGGTTGGCCAACCACGCCAGCCCGCGCAGCATCTCCACCTCCGGCCGCTTGCCATACAACTCCTCTGCCAGCCGTAAAACCGGCAACAGCCGCGTACCCCCCACCAAACCCGCGCCTACCTCACCGACCGCCCTGCCGACACCACCAAAATCGTCCACCAGATCCATCAGCTCGACCCAGCGACGAATCTCCTTGACCCCCACAGCCCGGAGCGTCCGAAGCTCACGCTGTCTGGTCTGAGGGTTGAACACCGGGCCGGACAGCCCGGCCACCAAGCTCCGCAGATCGTCAAGCCCCACGGCGTAGAAAGCAGCACCCTCCCCGGCGCCCCCGAAACCGGCATCGATCAACACCCGAACCCGCCGCATCCACAGCAAAGCCTCGTCAAATCCGGAAAGATCCGGATCTAGATCCCAGTACAACTCCGCCAAATTCTCCAGCGACTGCCGGTAATCAGCGGGCAGGCCGGTCCCGGCCCCCAGCCCTATCTCCGCCGCAACCTCTCTCCAGCCACCCCCAAACCGCTCCGCAATCCTCGTCACGAACGGAGTCAGGACAACGGCGTTCAGGCGCGCCTGCGACTCCACCGGCCCCCTGACCACCACAGACCGAGCGTCCTCGAAGTCGAACAGCAATCTCATGGCCCACTCCGCCATCTGTTCGTCATCGTCGTCAAGCGCAGTGTCCTCAAGCTCGGTCAGCCGGTTCTTCGTCCATTCCCAACGCCTGTCGGCGTTCCAAATTGCCTCCAACGCCCCCCCAGCCTGTCCCTTATTTGCCGCCACGGCAGATCGGCGTTCCACATCGCCTCCAACGCCTGCACCGGAGTGACCCGCTGCCCCCCATCAGCACCGGCATCGACATCGGCATGGGCTTGAACGGAATCCAGCCGTCCAAGGATCTCTCGCGCCCTCCCCGCCAACCCCACCAACTCACGCATTTCCGAAGGAGAAGCATGCCTACCGGCTCGGCCGTCGAAACCCGCCATCATGTTGGTAAGGGTGACCCACGAAATATTCGACGCCTCCAGATCAAGCTGACCGGCCAACCACGCCAGGTCGTAGAACGTTGTCTCGTCTGGTGTCTCGCCATACAACTGCTCTGCCAGACGGATCACCCGCAACCCGCGCCTGCCGCCCACCAGATCCGCGCCGACACCACCAAGATGGAGCGCCAAGCGCATCCGATCGATCCAGCGACGAACCTCGCCGTCTGACACCTCCTCCGGCTGCGGAGCACCGTGCTGACCCGTCACAGGGTTGAACATCGGATCCGCCAGATCAGCCACCAGCCCCCGCAAGTCGTGCAGCGACCGGTCATAGAAAGCAGCACCCGGCCTGCCGTCGTCGAAGCCGGCCTCGATCAACACCCGCAGCCGTTGCATCCGCGGCAAAACCCCCGCGGCCGACTCACCCTCATCGGAATCGACATCCCACGCCAACTCCGCCAGAGACCTCACAAACCGCCCGCCGCAACATCCAGCCCGACCTCCCGCGCCAGCCGTTCCCAACCATCCCCGCCCTCCCGCGCGAACGGCCGAGCAAGCCCCGCCACCAACTCGTCACCGCCAGGAAAAGGCAGCGGCTCCGCATGGATTCGATCCGCGTCCTCCCAGAATTCCCGCATCAGATCCGCAAGCGGATCCTCCGTCTCTTCGAATCCCTGCTCGGGGTCCTCAATCTCCTGCTCGTCCAGTCCGGCAACCCGTTCAACCACCGGGGTGCGCAGGTGCACCCAGTCCGGACGCAGCCCGTTTTGGTCTTCCGGCAAGCGAAGGTCATAGGGACCCACCTCCGGTTGCCCATCGTCATCCGGCCGAGTCGACTCCCACCTGCCGTTGGGCGGCAGAACCGGAAGCAACCGGCCACCCTCACCCACATACGCGCCGGCAACCATCGAGGCGAACCCACCGGTACCCGGACCGAACCACACCATGTCCCGCGTCCAGCGAACCCCAGACCCCAACTCCTCATCCAACGCCCGCGCAAACACCTCGGAGACCTCACAGGCGTACAGCCACACCACAGCATCCGGATCCCAGTTCGACGACTGCCGAATCACCCCAGCCAACGTGCGCGCATCCACCGACCGCCCATCCACCACCACGGAAGCCGAAGCCGAAGCCGAAGCCGAAGCTAAGGATGAGGATCGGGCGGCGGTGTATGGGGATGCGGCCTACGGTGCGGGCGAGTTGCTGGAACGGCTGGACGAGACCGACATCCACAATGGACTGAAGGTGCAGCCGCCGGCGGCGGTGAAAGGTCATTTCCCGAAGGACCGCTTCGACATCGACCTCGATGCGCAGACCGTGACCTGCCCGGCCGGGCACACCGCGCCCATCCGCGCCCGCGAGCGTCACGCCGGAGCGGCCAGCTTCGGCGCCGCCTGCGCGGCCTGCCCACTGGCCGCACAGTGCACCACCGCGAAGACCGGCCGCACGATCACCGTCAGTGCCCACGAGGCCGCGCTGCAAGCCGGGCGGGCGCGTCAAACCGACCCCGCCTGGCGGGCCGACTACCGCGCCACC
>NZ_GL877878.1:1266350-1586547 GCF_000194155.1 Saccharopolyspora spinosa NRRL 18395 | reverse complement strand
TCTGTTTCAGATGTCAGAGCCACTCGTTGATAGACGCGATGACCACCGTGGCCTCGTAACGGACAGCGAGTTTGTCGTACCGGGTGGCCACGGCCCGGTTCCGCTTGAGCCGGTTGATTCCGCATTCCACGGCATGACGCTGCTTGTAGATCTCCGTGTCGAACGCCGGCCGGCGACCACCGCGCGAACCTCGGTTCTTGCGGTGACGGATCTGGTCCGCTTTCTCGGGAATGGTGCACCGAATGCCCCGTCGCCGCAGGTACGAGCGATTGGCGCGCGAACCGTACGCCTTGTCGCCCAGCACCCGGTCCGGACGTGTCCGCGCCCGGCCCCGACCAGTGCGGGGCACGCTGATCCGCTCCAAGACCGGCTGGAACTGCGGCGAGTCACCCCGCTGCCCCGCCGTGACCACCAGCGACAACGGCTTCTGACCCTGCTCAGTGGCCATATGCAGCTTGGTGGTCAGCCCGCCCCGCGACCGGCCGATTCCGTGATCATCCGGTTCGGTGTCAACCCCGCCCGGCGGTTCCCGCTGTTCAGCCCCTTTTTTCGCGCACCGGCGGCGTGCTGGTGCGCGCGAGCGACAGTGGAATCCACGCTGACATCCCAGGTGATCAGGCCTTCGGCGTCGGCCTGGGCTTGCAGCCGCGTCAGGATTCGCTTCCAGGTCCCGTCGCGCTGCCAGCGCCGGAACAGCCCATACACGGTCTGCCACGGGCCGTATCGCTCCGGCAGGTCACGCCACTGCACACCCGTGCGCACCCGGAACCGGATACCGTTGATCAGCTGCCGTTTCGGATGCTTGGGCGGGCGGCCCGACTTCTTACCCTTGGGCAGCAACGGTTCCATCTTCGCCCACTGCTCGTTCGTCAGATCACCTCGACCCACACGAAGATCATCTCAAACCGAGATCAACTTCTGAAACAGGCCCTAGTCGATCGCCTTTTGCCCAGCGATTCTGGAGCCGTCGACGCCGTGCGACCGCTTCGTTGTTGCTGCCGCCAACAAGCACGGACGACCATGCCGACCGGCGGGTCCTGCGGCAGCGGACGCGGTGATCGAGCCCTCCGGGAAACGCGTGAACTGGCGGAATAGCCGACCGAGTGGCGGCGTTCACTTCGTTATGAGCAAGCAGGTGCCGCAGGACGCGCCGTCCCCGCTGGAACCGCGGACGGCGAGAGATTTGCTGGCCGAGGAGCGCGCCAGTGCGATGGCGCGCGTCGAGGCCTTGCAACGCCACCTGGAGTCCATCGGCGAGGTGTCGACGTGGACCGGCACCGATGACGAGCACGACCCCGAGGGCGCGACCCTCGCGTATGAGCGAGCCCAGGTGCAGAGCCTGCTCGCGGACGTCCGGCGGGAGCTCGACGAGCTGGAGCGGGCCACTGCGCGGCTGGACAAGGGCACCTACGGCATCTGCCAGCGCTGCGGGAAGTCCATCGCGCCGGAGCGCTTGGAGGCGCTACCTGCGGCGGCGACCTGCATTGCTTGCGCGACCCGCCGCTGAACACCTCGTCAACCCGAGCTCGCGACGGCAGGACGGGAGAAGGTGCGGCGGTAGTCGCGCGGCGTGACGCCCACGATGCGCCGGAAGTGGTGCCGGAGCAGCGCAGCGGTGCTGAACCCGCATTCACGCGCGATCTGGTCGATACCCAGCTGCGTGTCTTCGAGGAGCCGCCGGGCGTGCAGCACGCGCTGCGTGACCAGCCACTGGTTCGGGGTCGTCCCGGTTTCGGCGACGAACCGGCGTGCGAAGGTGCGCTGCGACATCTGCGCCTGCCCGGCGAGGCTGGCGACGGTGTGCTCGCGGTCGAGCTTCTCCTGCAGCCAGCTCAGCAGCGGCTGCAGGCTGTCGGCGGAGCACTCGGGGACCGGCAGGTCGATGAACTGGCGCTGCCCGCCGTCGCGCTGCGGCGGCACGACCATCCGCCGGGCGATCTTCGTCGCCGCACCAGAGCCGAGCTCGCGACGCACCAGGTGCAGGCAGGCGTCGATCCCGGCGGCGGTGCCCGCACTGGTCACCACGTTCCCGTCGTCCACGTAGAGCACGTCCGGGTCGAGATGCGCGGCGGGGAACCGGCGCCGGAAATCGGCCGCCTGGAACCAGTGCGTCGTGCAGCGGCGACCGTCGAGGATCCCGGCAGCGCCGAGCACGAAGGCGCCGGTGCACACCGAGAGCACGGTGGCCCCGCGCGCCTCGGCTTCCCGCAGCCCGGTGAGCACACCCGGCGGGTAGACGTCCCGGATCCGGCACGCGGGGACCGCGACGACGTCGACCCCATCCAGCCCGTCGAGCCCGTGCTCGGGGGTGAGGCTCATCCCCACGGAAGTGCCCAACGGCACCCCGGGGCGCTCGCCGCACACCCGGAATTCGATCGGTGGCACGGCATCGGCGGTGCGGTCCAAGCCGAAGACCTCGCACAGCACACCGAGTTCGAACGGCGCGGCGCCGTCCAGGACGACCGCAGCCACTGAACGCAGCATGTCTCGACGATAGCTGGCAGGATTTTGCGGCACAACGGCGTCGCTGCCACTGTTGGCAGGAATTGGTGCATCGCAAACTGAGTGCCATCAACCGAACGCCACTCCAGAGGTAAGCACGATGCGCACTCCACTTCGGGACAACCCGACGCCGGCCCGGTTCGCCGGGATCAGGCGGTACTTCGCGACGCAGAACCTGCTGTGGTCCCGTCACCTGGACGCGCTCCAGCCGTGGGAGCAGGTCACCGAACTCCGCTGGGTCCGGAACCCGATCACCCGCCGCTGGGAACTGCGCGGCGGAGTGCTCCCGGGCTCTTGAGAACAACCGTGCCTGGCGCCGGGGCCAGCGGTCGACGCCCGGGTAGCCGAGGACCCGTGAGCGCTTTCGGGTGGCATTGCACCGAAAAAAGTGCTCATGGGTCCGGAGCAGGCCGGACCCGCTGGTTCTCAGGCGTCGATGACCAGGTCCTCCAATGGTTTGGAGCAGCAGAGGAGGATCTTCTGCTCGGCTCGGTCGCGGGGGCGGATGCCCCCGTTGTGCTGCATGTCGACGGAGCCCTTGAGCAGCGTCGCTTTGCAGGTGCCGCACATGCCCTGCCCGCAGGACGACGGCAGGCTGATGCCCGACCGCGCAGCGGCGTCGAGCACGGACGTGCCCGCGGCGCACTCGATGGTCAGCCCGCTGCGGGCCAGCTCCACCGAGAACGATTCGTCCACACTGGACACCGCGCGCACCGGCTCGGGCGGGGTGATCGTGAAGCTCTCCTGGTGGTAGTGGTCCATGAAGAAACCGGCTTCGGCGAGCATCAGTCGCACGGCTTTCATGTAGCCCGCCGGGCCGCAGACGAACGCTTCACGGTCGAGGAAGTCCGGCGCGATCTGCCGCAGCACGTCGGTGGTCAGGCGCCCGCGATGCCCGTCCCACCGCTCGGTCGGCCCGTCCGCCTCGCAGATGTGGCTGACCCGGATCCCCTCCGAGGTCGCCGCCAATAGCGCCAACTCCTGCCGGAAGACGATGTCGTCGGGGGTGCGGGCGCTGTGCACGAAGACAACGTCGGCCGGGGACGCCAGGTCGTGCAGCGTCCTGGTCATCGACATGAGGGGAGTCACGCCGCTGCCGCCGGAGAGGAAGAGGTACTTGTCCGCCGGGTGGTGGACCATCGAGAACTCGCCGAGCGGTCCCCGAGCCCGGAGCACCGCACCGGGTGTCAGTCGGTCGTGCAGCCAGTTCGAGACGGGCCCGCCGGGAACCCGCTTCACGGTGATCGCCACGAGGTGCGGACGCGTCGGTGGGGAGGAGATCGTGTAGCACCGCTCGACCTCCCGCCCGTCGATCTCGACCGTGACGACGAGGTGCTGCCCCGGGTCGTGGCGGAACAGCCGGGGCTCGACGGGTTCGAGGACGAACGTTCGGACGTCGCTGGTGATCTGCTGAACCTGCTTGCAGAGCAGCTGCTGATCCGCCGCGCCGTCCCAGTCGCGGCGGCCGAACAGGGACCGGAAGGTTGCCGCGCCGTTCATCGCGTCAGGTGCGCTCGGAGGCGGGTGATGTACCAGTTGCAGAACGCCTCGACCTGGTACTCGGTGGGGGCGTACGGCCCAGGCTCGTACGCCGGGCTGCCGATCCCGCGCTGGGCTCGGCCGACGAGCTCCGCATCCTGCTCGTTCGTGGCTGTCCAGACCGCGAGCAGCACGTCCAGGTCATAGTCCACGCCGGCCTCCGCGTCCGGGTGCACCAGCCAGGTGGTGCGCAGCAGCGTCCGGTCAGCCGCCAGCGGTAGCACCGCGAAGGTGATCGCATGGTCGCTGACGAAGTGGAACCAGGAGTTGGGCTGCAGATGCAGCGCCAAATGGCCGAGGCGGGGCGTCGGGAAGTCGCCGAGCAGTGTTCGGCACGCGACTTTGCCGTCCGCGGTGAAGGATTCACCGGCGAGGTTGAGCGCGTCGCGCTGGATCCGGAATCCGGTGGCGCGGTTGTCCAGTTCCTCGATCAGCTCGTAAGGCAGCCCGAGGCGCTGGCAAGTCTGGCGCAGCTCGGCGTCCACCTGCAGGTAGCGCTCGTGCGCGGGGCGCAGTCGCGGCGGGAGGTTCTCCTCGGTGTAGCCGTAGGTCGGGAAGAAGGAGCGCAGCAGCTCGGGATGGCCGTCGCAGTGGTAGCACTCCCGGTTGTTCTCCATCACCAGCTTCCAATTGCCCTCCTCGACGACGTCGATCTGCGCCGCGACCTTTGCGCCGCGCAGCTGGTGCGGCAGCAGGTAGGGCTCGATTCGCGCGGCGACGTCGGGGAAGTCGCTCGGCGGCCGTTCGGCTAGGCAGACGAACACGAGCCCGGCGACGCTGCGGACGTGCACCGGCTTGAGGCCGAAGCAGCCGGGATCGAAGCCCTGCGGCTGGGACGGCGCGTGCAGCAGCGTGCCGTCGGTGCCGTAGGTCCATTTGTGGTATCCGCAGACGATGTTCCCGACCGATCCGCGTTCCTGCTCCAGGATCCGTGCGCCGCGGTGCCGGCAGATGTTGTGGAACGACCGGAGGTTCTCGTCGTCGTCGCGCACGACGACGATCGAGTACGACCCGAGCGTTATGGTGACGTAGTCGCCGGGCTCGGGGAGTTCGGCCTCGGTGGCCACGAAGATCCAGTGCTCGGCGAAGATCGCCGCGACGTCCAGGTCGAAGAACTCCGGGCTGGTGTAGAACGGCGCTTCCAGGCTGCGCCCGACCGCCCGGTGATCGATCAGTTCCGCCGGTGTTGCCGCGATGTCTGGGAAAGCAGTCACTTCTACTCCTCGCGAATTCCGTTCGGATTGAAGAGCGCGTGCTGCCGGAGACCGGCACACCGCAAGCGTGGGGCTCGAACGGCCGACAGACAATCAAACGTTCATGCAGAGAATCGTGCAAACTGCTTGCATGATTGACAATCGGCTCCGGGTCCTGCAGCTCGTCGCCAAGCACGGGACCGTCACGGCTGCGGCCCAAGCGCTGCACTACACGCCTTCGGCCGTCTCGTACCAGCTCCGCCAGCTGGCGGCCGAGCTCGGCGTGGAGCTGGTGGTGCCGCAGGGCCGCCGGATTCGGCTGACCTCGGCCGCCCGGGCGCTGCTGCAGCACGCCGAGCTGCTCTTCGCGCAGTGGGAGCGCGCGCAAGCCGATCTGGCGGCACTCGCCGACGAGCCCGGCGGATCGTTCACGCTGTGCGGTTTCTCCACCGCTGCAACGCATCTGCTGCCACCTGCGGCCGCAGAACTGCGCGACAGCTTCCCGAACCTGCGCGTGCGGCTGATCGAAGCCGAGCCGGCCCGCTGCTTCGACCTGCTGCTCGCCGGCGATGCCGATCTCGCTCTGGTGATCGTCACCGCCGATACCCCGCCGCTGTCGGACTCGCGCTTCGACCAGCTGCCGCTGCTCGACGACCCGCTCGACCTGGTCACGCCCGCGGGCCACCCGTTGGCGGCTCGCCCGGTGGTGACGTTGGCCGACGCCGCGAACGAATCGTGGATCGTGGGCCGCCCGGACAGCACCTACCACCACCTGGTGATCACCGCATGCATGGCGGCGGGCTTTAGCCCGGACATCGCGCATTACGCGGACGAATGGGACACCGGCACTGCTATGGTCGCCCACGGTTTCGGCGTCATCCTGGTGCCCCGGCTGGCCCGGCTGCACCGCGACTGGCCGGTCGCGCGCATCCGCTTGCACGGGGAGCCCGCCCCTGCCCGCCGGATCCTCGCCGTCACCCGGTCGGGTGGCCGGGACAACCGCACGATCGCCCGCGCGCACGAGGCGATCACCAAGACCGCGGCCGGGATCCTGCCCGTCGCCCCGGTGCCGGAGGCGAACTCGCCGCTTTGACGGCAGGCGGGTCGGTCCCGGAGCTCATCGCTGTCCTAAGTAGACGATCCAGGTCCAGCTCTGGCGCGGCATACCGACCGGATGGTAGGTGTGCTCGTTCCGGTGAATGACCCGGTTGCGGACCCCGACTCGGAGCGACGGCTGATGACGCGGGATGTTTCGAGCAAGACCGCTTCGTGCGGCTCGACGGCGTCAGCCACTGGATCCCCGAGGAGTCCTCGGACTCCCTCGCCGCAGTCGTCCTCCGGCCCCACGATCACTCGTAGGGGTTGAACGGAACTTCGTCGGGCTTGGCCTTCTCGAGGTTCTTCTCGAAGGCGCCGTCCTTGATCCCCAGGTTGGCCTTGCCGAGGTCGGCGCCGGTCAGCTTGTCCCGGATGCCGGACGGGAAGTTGTTCCAGCTGACCAGGTCCGGGTACTGCCACGTGCCGTAGTGGTTCTCCGGCTGCTCGTCGTGGTTGGCCAGGCGGAAGCAGTGCGTGCTGACGCCGTCCTTGTGGTAGACGATCTTGGGGTGCGTACCTTCCCAGGAGACCTCGGAACCGGGGTGCTTGTCGTAGTTCCCGTGCGCAGAGGTCGAAACGTACTGCGCCTCGCCCTGGTTCACCCATACCACGACGTGCTCGATGTCGTGCCGGTGCCCGAAGGCGTCGTCCACGCCGTCGAGCGCCTGGTCCTTCTCGAAGTACAGGTCGTAGAGGTAGGCGCACCAGCCGTTGTCGTCGCACTTGGCGCGGGAGTAGGAGTTGGTGTTGTCGAGATCGGAGTGGTCGTGGCAGTTCCCGTTGAGGGCACCGGAGGGCTTCAACCCCTCGGCGATCGCCCCGTCGGGACCGATGGCCGGGGTGGGGTAGCAGCCGTCGCCGTCGTAGTCGAAGGCCGGTTGCCACTTGCCGTCGGCCCCGTCGAAGTTCGCGGGCAGCGCGGCCGGCGGTTCCGCCCAGGCGGCTGGGGGAAGGCCGACGGCCAGCAGGGCGGCACCTGCGACGGTGCTCACGGCGAACGACAACTTTCCCGGTTTTCCCGCACGTGCGCCGTTCGGCGGTGGGGGTTGCTTCCTACGTGTTCTTCCGTTCGCCGCAATGCCCGTCACCGCAGAACCTCCTGATCGACGCCGGTCGACGCGGGATCGTAGTGAGGTTTCTGCCGCAGGTGTAGGGGGATTTTACGACTCGTCCCGCCGGGTTGACCGCCCGATTCGCACGCGGCGCGTCAGGTGAGCGGGCGGTGGAACAGGTCCGGGGCGGGTTTCGGGTCGAACCAGGTCGACTTCGGCGGCATCGGCCGGCCCGCGTCCGAGGTCGCCATCACCTGGTCGACCGTCGGTGGGTGCGGGATCAGCCGGAGCGCGTTCTCGCTGCTGCACCAGCAGGTTTCCACGGCGTGGTGCGGGTTTGGCGTTGCCTCGATCTGGTGGTCCACGAGGTCGTGCAGCTTCGGCAGGAGGTTTTGCTCGACGGCGAAGGCGTCGAGGACTCCCACGGTACGCAGTCGCAGCCGGTACCAGCGGTCGCCGAGTCCGACCGCTACCACGCCGGATTCCGTCTCCGCCGCCGGGGATTCCTCGATTCGCTCCGTCAGCGGGTGGTCGGCGAGGCGTTTCAGCACGTCCCGGGTGGACGTGCCCGGCGTCAGCGCGAAACAGCGGTGGTAGCCCAGGATGCGCATCTCGTCGCTGGGGAACAGCGCTGCGAGGGTGAAAGCGCTGGGGTGGTCGGGCCCGAGGTGGCCGTGCCTTGCGGCGTAACGCTCGGCGGCCAGCATCCGGTGGTGGCCGTCGGCGATGTAGAGGTCGCCGATGTGGCCGATCTCCTCGCACACCGCCCGCGCGCAGGTCTCGTCGCGCCGGACCCAGACGGTGTGGGTGACGTCGCCGGTCAGGCGCGCGGTGGGAACATCAGCGGTGATCGCGGCGATCCGGGCGTGCAGATGTCCTCTGTGGACCAGCATCACGGGCATCCGCTCGATCCCCGTGGCCTCGGTCTGCTCGTCGAGTTCCCGCACGCGGGACGGTTGGGCTGCTTCGTGGCGGCGGATCCGGCCCTGCCGGTAGTCGTCGATCGACACCTCGACCACGACCCCGGTCTGCCGGTGCCGATCGGTCTCCAACCGGTACACCACGACCGCCGGTTCGGACAGCGCGCTCCCGTGTAACAGCACGCGCGGCGGCCGTGCGGTGATCCCGGTGGACTCCGATGCGTCCTGCCGGGTGGTGCTCATGAGTCGTCGCCGAAATGCGTTGCGGGCTGCGGGGAACGCCCCTCGTCGAGGTTCACGCAGTGCAGCACCGTGCCTGAGGCGAAGGTCTCCACTATCCGCACCACTTCCGCGGCGACCGCCTGTTGCGCCTGCTCGGTGGAGGCCCCGATGTGATGGGTGCCGTAGACGTTCGGGTGCTTGGCCAGCCTGGACTCGATGTGCCCCGTGCTGGTCGCGGGCTCGTCCGCGTAGACGTCGAGACCCGCGCGGATGTCCTTGTCCTCCAAGGCTTCGATGAGCGCGTCCTCGTCGACGAGATGCCCGCGCGAGGTGTTCAGGATGATCGTGCGCGGCTGCACCTGGGCGAGCAGGTCGGCGTCGATCAGGTGCCGGGTGTCGTCGGTCGCAGGCACGTGCAGCGAAAGGACGTCGCAGGTCCTCGCGAGGGTGTGCAGGTCGTCGACGAAGTGCACGCCGATCGAGCTGGCGCGGTCCAGGGTCTCCTGCGAGCGCCCGGGTTTGGCCACGGCGTACACCTCCATCCCGAATGCGGCCGCGCGTTCGGCGAACGCCAGCCCGACCTGGCCCAGTCCGATGACGCCGACCCGGCGGCCGAGGATTCCTCGTGCGCGCGAGTACCTCTTCTTGTCCCAGCGCTCTGCCCGCAGGTCTGCGACGTTGTCGCAGATGCTGCGATCCAACGCGAGCAGCAGGGCGAAGGCGAGCTCGGCCACTGCGACCGCGTTGCGCCCGGGCACGTTGCACACGTGGATCCCGAGCCTGGACGCGGCCTCGCAGTCGATCGTGTTCGTGCCGGATCCGGCCCTGATGACCAGCCGCAGGGCGTCGGCGCCGTCGAGGGCAGAGGCGGGGACACGGGTACTGCGGACTACCAGTGCCTCGCATCCGGTGAGCCGCTCGGCGAGCTGATCGGTCGTGGCGTCCGGCCGGTAGTCGCAGTCGTGGCCCAGCTCGGTCAGCTCGGCCAGGTGAGCGGCGGGGAAGGCGTCGGCGAGCAAGATCCTCATCGGCAACTCCCAACCAGCTGGCGTCCCGGAACTGTTGCTCAATGCGCACCGTACTGCGCATGGCGCAATGGTGGCGGTCGGGCCGGAGTGCAGTCAACACCCGATCCGCAGGTGGCCCGCAAGCTCGCCCCGGCGCGGGTCACCGTTGTCGCCGACAACCCGGCCATCGCCCTGACCCAGTTCATCGACGACCGGCGCGCCGCAGGGGAGCTGGTCGACGCGGACACCGACGTGATCATCGGGGTCCCGCGGTGCGTGCTGCTGGTCCCGATGTTCGCCGAACGGCTCGGTAATCCGGCCCTGCAGCCGAGGATCATGGACCTGCTCGTCGACATCGCCGCCGGAGGCCTCGCGCCGTGGTGGTGCGCACGTAGTCCTGCGTACGCGCACTACGTCGAGCGCGGTAGACCAACTGCCGCTCGCCGACCGACGACATCCGAGGTCGCCGAACCGAAGCTTGAGCAGCAAGTGGATGCGGCTTCGGAGGTGGCAGTGATGTTGACCGAGTTCTTGATGCAGTGGGGACCAGGCTGGCAAGGCGCGCACAACGGCCCGGGTTGGATCTTCGGGTTGTTCTTCCTGCTGTTGATCGTCGCCCTGATCGCCACGGTGATCTGGCTGGCGGTTCGCGGCCGGCCGCGGCAGCGCTCCGGCGTCGAGCGGGCGAAGGAGATCTTGTCCGAGCGCTTCGCCCGGGGCGAGATCAGCTCCGACGAGTACCGCGAGCGACTCAACGAGCTGGGCTGATCCCGATGGCCGCCGGAAGTGGTTTCCGGCGGCCGAGCTCATCGCTGTCTCGACGCGCGATCGGCGCAGGAAGCAGGCTGAACATGACTAGATCGGCGGGGCGGGCACGGCGCGGCTGGTTGCTGCTGGGCATCGCGGTCATCGCCGCGACCGCCCTGGTCATGCCCTACGTGTTGCTCGACGTGGACGCGAGCCGGATCCAGGTGCGCAACGAACTGCACTGGATCTTGCTGGTTGTGCACATCTTCACCGCTGCGGTGGCCCTCGTGCTCGGGCCGCTGCAGTTCCTCCCGGCGCTGCGGGCCCGCCAACGGCTGCACCGGACGATCGGTCGGACCTATCTGCTCGCTGGGGTGCTGCCGGCGGGCTTGGCCGGTATCCCCGTGGCGTTGATGTCCGAGCACACCCTCACCAGGGTCGGGCTGCTCATCCCGGCCGTCGGCTGGCTGGTGACGGGTGCACTGGCGGCCCGGGCGGCGCGGCGCCGGGACTTCGCGGCCCACCGGGCCTGGATGCTGCGCAACTACGCGTTGACGTTCCTGGCAGTGACCTCGCGCATCGTCGTGCCGCTGCTGCTGCTCGCCCAGTTCCCGTTCATCGGCACGATGTACGGAGGTTCGGTACCGGCGGCGGTGGAGGCGACCATCCCGATCGGGCAGTGGCTCGGCTGGATCATCAACCTGATCATCGTGGAGTCGTTCCTCCGCCGGGAGCGCTCCCGCGCAGCAGTGAGCAGAGTTGGCGGCATCGTGCCGGAACGATCGGGGCCGTGAGTCTTTTGGGCAGCTATTCCGCGGATCGTCCGGGCCGTCGCGCTGGGCTGCATTCCGTGCTCGTGCGCGACCTTCGCGCCCATCTCGGTTCCTCGCCGGTCGCCGCGCAGAAACCGGCCCACCTGGTTCGGCGCTCCGACGCACGCGCGGCAAGCGGCCACCCTGCCGGTTTGTAAGCTCGGCGGGCGCAACACCGTCGATGTGGCACCTGGGAGAGGAAGCACCATGACCACCGAGCTGAGCGCCGGCGCCCTGACCTGGCTCCTTGAGCGGGCTCGCCAGGACTACCAGGACCTCGCGGAACGCGAGCTCTCGCTGGACCTCACCCGGGGCAAGCCGTCGCCGGAGCAGCTCGACCTCTCCGATGACCTGCTGAGCCTGCCCGGCGGGCGGCACACCGCCGCCGACGGCACGGACGTTCGCAACTACGGCGGGCTGCAGGGGCTGCCCGAGCTCCGGGAGATCTTCGCCGGGGTGCTGCAGGTGCCGGTCGCGCAGCTGCTCGCGGCCGGGAACTCCAGCCTTGAACTCATGCACGACTGCCTGGTGCACGCCCTGCTGAGCGTCCTGCCGGGTGCCGAATCGCGCTGGGTGGACCAGGAGCGGATCGCGTTCCTGTGCCCGGTGCCCGGTTACGACCGGCACTTCGCGCTCTGCGAGCGGTTCGGGATCGACATGATCCAGGTGCCGATGACCGCCGACGGCCCGGACCTGGACGTCGTGGAGCGGCTCGTGGCCGAGGACCCGGCGATCAAGGGCATCTGGTGCGTTCCGAAGTACAGCAACCCGGGCGGCGTCAGCTACAGCGACGAGACCGTGGCCCGGCTGGCATCGATGAGCACCGCCGCGCCCGACTTCCGGATCTTCTGGGACAACGCCTACGCCGCCCACCACCTCACCGACGAGCCCGTCGAGATCGCCGACCTCCTCGCCGCCTGCGCCGAGGCCGGGAACGCCGACCGGGTCTTCGTGTTCGGTTCCACTTCGAAGATCACCGTGGCGGGCGCGGGCGTCGCCTTCTTCGGCTCGTCGCCCGCGAACGTGCAGTGGCTGCTCCGCAACAACTCCAAGCGGTCGATCGGCCCAGACAAGATCAACCAGCTGCGGCACGTCATCTTCCTGCGGGACGCGGACGGGATGCGGGCCCACATGGAGCGGCAGCGGGCCCTGCTGCAGCCCAAGTTCGATGCGGTGGCGCGGATCCTGGAGACGGAACTCGGCGGGACCGGGCTCGCCACCTGGGCCTCGCCCAAGGGCGGGTACTTCGTGGCCCTGCAGGTGCAGGACGGGTGCGCCAAGGAGGTCGTGCGCCGTGCCAAGGAGGCCGGCATCGCGCTGACCCCGGCCGGCGCGACGCACCCGTACGGCGACGACCCGCGCGACGCCTTCATCCGTATCGCGCCGAGCTACCCGGGGCTGGAAGAGCTGGAGCGGGCGATCGAGGGGCTCACCGTCTGCGTCCGTCTCGTCGGCTACGAGAAGCAGGCCAGCTAGAGGCTCGTCTTGCGCTGCGGTGCGGTTGAGCGGGGGCTTGGCCGCACCGCCGTCGGCTCGTTGCTTGCGCAACGCAATAGGGCTGCCGATCTTGTGGTTCAGTCGTACAGCGGGGCAGACTCCTGCGTCATGGCGAAGTCGACGCGCATAGCGCTGCTTTCCGTTGCCGTAGCAGTCATTTCCGTGCTGGGGTTCGTCGCACCGTCCCAGGCGGCGCCGCCCGGCCGGATCGATCCTCGGCCCAGCACCGCCGAGTTGGCCCGGAAGCTGGACGAACTCCAGAGGCGGAGCCACGGCGCGATCGAGGTCTCCGCGATCGGCAAGTCCAACCAGGGCCGGCCGGTGTGGAGCGCGCGGGTCGGCGACGGGCCGCTGCGTGTCCTCTACGTCACCCAGCAGCACGGCGATGAGCCGCTCGGCACCGTGGCCGCGCTGGAGTTCCTGCGCGAAGCCGGGGTCGGCCAGAGCCGCTACCAGCGCTGGCTGCGGTCGCAGGTGACCGTTGACATCGTGGTGCGGGCCAACCCGGACGGTCACGAGCTGAACTGGCGGTACAACTACGCCCCGGACGCGGCTCCGGAGTACGGCGAGGCGGGCAAGGGCTACGACATCAACCGCTACCACGACCCGGCGGTCGCGCCCGAGAACAACCCCGCTACCGAGGCGGGCCTGATCCAGCGTCACTACGCGGAGTTCCAGCCGCAGATCGTGGTCGACTACCACATGCAGGGCCGCTACGTCGACGGTGGCGGACGCGAGATCACCGCATCGCTGATGTGGCCGACGAACCGGGGCGTTACGCCGAGCAACCTCGAGCTGGCCAAGCAGGTCTCGGTGGTGGCGCAGCGGTCGATGACCGAGGGCGGGGCGAATGTTTCGCAGTACCCCGGCGGCGACTACCAGGGCATCGCGCGCAACGCCTACGGCCTGCGCGGCAGCGTGCTCATCGAGCTCAGCGACATGGGCTCGCAGCACGAGCAGGCGCAAATCGATTCGGCACTGCGGTCCATGTCGGCCATCGCGCGCAGCGCGGCCGACGGTTCGCTACGGATGATCAACCCTGCCGAGGCGGACGCGATCCCGCCGCGCGGCGAGCCGGTCCCGCAGGCCGCTGCGGCCGGCACGCATTCCGACTGACGCGCGCGGAGAACTGCCCGGGCTTCGCTGAAGTCCGGGCAGTTCCTCGTGTGCAGGGGCGCGCGAACGCCTACTTGATCAGAGGTCGCATCGGAGCCCGAGGGCCTGGCTCTTCCGGCGGCGATGATCCTCGTGCAGCAACGTCGTCTTAACCCTTGTCTTGCAGGAGTACGGCATTCCGCTACTGGTGCGGGTGGTCGTCGCGGTGGTCGTCGCGGTGGTCGTCCGCTGGGGGCCCGCACCCTCGCCGGAGCCCCATCGACGACGCAGTCTCCCGCAGCCGTGCCCTTGGCGGGTGATGTACTCCCAGGTTGCGATTCAGGACCCTGTCATTCGTCCACGGTGATGGCCAGCGCCGGGCACAGCACCGCGGCCTGCCGGACGTCCGCAGCCAGCTCCACGGGCGGATTCGCGTTGAGCAGCACCACGGTTCCGTCCTCGTCGCGCTGGTCGAACACCTCCGCGGCGGCCATCACGCACTGCCCGGAAGCGACGCACTTGTCCTGGTCGATCGTCACCTTCATGGTTCTCCTCCGCTGTGGTGGGAATTCGGTTACCAGGTCACCGGCAGGCGGTAGACGCCGTAGACCGAACCGTCGTGCTTGAACGGGATCTGCGACAGGTCCTCGGCCAGTCGCAGGGTGGGGATGCGGCGGTAGAGCGTGCCGTAGACGACCTGCAGCTCCATGCGCGCGAGCGGCTGCCCGAGGCATTGGTGCACGCCGAACCCGAAGGCTACGTGGTGGCGGGCGTCGCGGGTCAGGTCGAGCCGGTCGGGTTCGGGGAAGGCCTCAGGATCGCGGTTGCCGATGTCGTTGGGCATGATCAGCCCGTCGCCGGCGCGGATGACGTGACCGGCGATCTCGATGTCCTCGAGCGCCACTCGACGCCGGCCGTTGTGCGTGATGTGCAGGTATCGCAGCAGTTCTTCGACCGCCCCGCTGATCAGTTTCGGGTCGTCCGATTCGCGCAGGACCGCCAGCTGATCGGGGTTCTCCAGCAGTGCCAGGGTGCCGAGCGCGATCATGTTCGCGGTGGTCTCGTGGCCGGCGATCAGCAGCAGCACACCCATCTGCGCCGCTGCCTGCCGGGACAGCTCCCCGGCCGCGACTCGCTCGGCCAAGCGTGAGAGCAGGTCGTCGCCGGGGTTTTCGAGCTTCGCGCCCACCAGGTCGTCCAGATAGCCGGCGAGCCGGCCCAGGGCGGCGGTCCGGTCGTCGGGGCTCGCGTCCCGCTTGATGATGGTCTTGCTGTTCTCCTGGAAGAAGTCGTGGTCGGAGTAGGGGACCCCGAGCATTTGGCAGATCACCAGCGAAGGCACCGGCAGCGCGAACGCCTCGACCAGGTCCACGGGCTTCGGGCCGGCCAGCACGTCGTCGATCAGTTCGTCCACGATCTTCTGCACGGTCGGCCGCATCGCCTCGACCCGCTTGATGGTGAACGGTGCGGTCACCATCCGCCGCAGCCGCGCGTGCTCCGGGTCGTCCATCAGGATGAAGCTGATGTGGGAGCCGCCCGACCCGATCGGGGCCGAACTGGGGTAGCCGGGGCGGGTGATGTCGGCGCTGACCCGTGGGTCGGCCAGCAGCGCCCGCTGGTCGGCGTAGCGGGTCACCAGCCACGGCGTGCTGCCGTCCCACAGCCGGACCTTCGCGAGCGGGCCCTCCACCTGCTTGGTCCGCAGCTCCGGCGGCGGATCGAACGGGCAGGCCGCCACCCTAGCCATCGGGTACTCCGGGACGTCTGCGGAGTTCTCGCCAACCGGGTTCAGCACATCGGTCATCGCTTGCCTTCCTGAGCTGTTGTCACGGTACCGGAGCGGAGAGCGCGTCGACTACTTCCTGGCGGCGTAGGCGGCATTGCTTGGGCATGTTCCAGCCCAGCACGCCGACGACCTTGCCGTTGTGCTGGTACCGCGCGACGAATCGCCGGTCCGCCGCGCTACCGTCCACAATGGTCACTTTCGCGTCCCTGGTGGGAAGCCCGTGCACCTGGATCTTGGTGTCGAACTGGTCGGTCCAGAAGTGGGGGACCGGCGCGTAGGGCTGGTCCTCACCGAGGATGTTGACGGCAACGGCGTTGGCCTGTTGGGTGGCGTTGGTCCGGTTCTCCAACCGCAGCGAGGTGCCGAGCGCGTCGTGCTGCCAGCGGGCCACGTCCCCGGCGCCGTAGATCCCCTCCGCCGCCCGGCAGCGGGAATCGCACACGAGCCCGTCGTCCACCCGAAGTCCGCTGTCAGCCAGCCATTCCGTCGCCGGCGTGGCGCCGAACGCCACCACGACCACGTCGGCCGGAAGCTCGTCACCGGTGTCCAGGCGCACACCGGTGACCCGGCCGTGGTGTCCGGTCAGTCCGGTGACCGCGATGCCCGGCCGCAGGCGGACTCCGTGTTCGGCATGCAGTTCGCCCAGCAGTTTGCCCACCGACGAGCCGAACTGGCCTTCCAGCAGCGCCTGCTGCGGGCCGACCAGCGTCACCTCCGCGCCCATCTTCCGCGCGGTGGCGGCGATTTCGGTGCCGAGCACGCCGTCCCCGACGATGACGACCTGCGAAGCAGCCAGCAAGGCGGGCCGCAAGGTCAGGGAATCGTCGAGGGTGCGCAGCACGTGGACACCGGTCAGTTCGCCTTGACCGGGAAGCGTGCGGGGCCGGAGCCCGGTCGCGACGACGATCGCTTCTGCGCTCAGGGCGCGCCCAGACGTGGTGCGGACGGTGCGCGTCGCCACGTCCAGGCCGACGGCCGGATCACCGAGGATGATCTCGGCGTTCATTTCGGACAGCGTCGCGGGCTGCCGGAGCCGGGTCCGCCCGGCATCCCAGGTTCCGGATAGCACCTGCTTGGACAGCGGTGGCCGGTCGTAAGGCGGGTGCGGCTCAGCCCCCAGGAGGGTCAGTCCTCCCAGATATCCCTTGCGCCGCAACGTCTCTGCGGTGGCAAGTCCGGCGGCGGAAGCGCCTACCACCAGCACGCTGGCGGGACCGCTCATGAGCTCTCGCCGAGTTCGATCGCGGCGGCGGGGCACATGGTGGCGGCCTCGCGGACGGAGCCGTGCAGCGACTCGGCCGGTTCGGCGTCGAGCAGGATCACGATGCCGTCCGCCTCCCGCTGGTCGAACACATCGGGGGCGGGTAGCGCCATTGCCCCGTACCGCAGCACTTCTCCTCGTCAACGGTCACCGTCAAGAGCGGTTCTCCTCTGCTTGGGGGTCGATCATGGGCGTGATGTGAATCGGTGCCAGCCACATCCCGACGATCGCGTCGATCAGCCCGGCCGCGGCATCGTGCCAGCTCTGCCGGGGCGTGGCGGTGCCTTCTGCGAGGGCGCGTTCGCGTTCGGCGCACATGTGGACCATCAGCTGGCGGGCCATGTCGCCACGTTCCAGGTGCACGTCGATCGGCAGGTCGGGCAGGCAGCGGTTGAGCCCGTCGAGGACTTGTAGTAGCGACGGCGAGGCGAGTGCCTCATCGATCATGATCTCGCGCAGCGCCGGATCTGTCATCACTTGGGCGCCGAAGCGCGCGTACCAGGTGGGACTGCCAAGAGCGGCCAGGTGCTCGGTGGTGGGGCACACCAGGCAGGCGACCCAGTCCCGCACCTCCGTGGAGCCCTCGATTTCGGCAACCATCTCCAGCCGCAGCCGTTCGATCTGCTCGGCGTGCTTCCGCGCGATCGCCCGCACCAGGTCGGTCTTGGTGCCGAAGTGGTAGCCGACCGCGGCGTTGTTGCCCTGGCCTCGCTGACCTGGCGGTTGGACACCGCGAACACCCCGTGCTCGGCGAACAGTTGTTCCGCCGCCGTCAGGATCTGCTCCCGCGTCGCGTTCACCCGGTCCGCCCGAGCTGTCCGCCCGGCCATCGTCACCACGGCACCGGGAGTTCACGCAGACCGCCGACGGCCAGGCGCTCGAACCGATTCAGATTTTCCGTCGCGACGGCCAGTTCCAGGGTGGGAAGCCGCCGGAGCAGCGCGTCGTCGATGAGGCGATCGGCCATCGAGCTGTTGAACACCCTGCGCGACTCGTTGGCCGGGATCCGGGCCGCGCCGTCGGCGTTGAGCTGGCGGGCGAACCGCGGGTCGGACAGCACCTGTTTAACGTCCGCGTAGCGGGTGGTCAGCGCTGCCCCGTCCTCGCTGGGCAGCGTCACCCGCGCGACCGGGCATTCCGGCCGCAGTTGCGCCCACTCGGCGGGCGGCTCCAGCGCCGCCGTGCTGGGGATCGGGTAGCTCAGCGCTCGTTCGCTATCGACGTTGCCCGCCATGCAAGTTCCTCCGAGTCGGTCGCCTGCCCGTGACCAGTTAACCGATTCCGCTGGTTTAAGTCAATCAGTTGATTTAATGTCTGGCTTCGCAGAGTGACCACCCACGCATGCCCGACGGAGGCCCCCGACATGCCCAACGCTCCAGCCCAGCCCGTCGACACCGCGGTATCGAGCCCGCCGCGGTCCAACACCGTCGTGGTGGTGCTGGCCTTCAGCGGGATCGTGGTCTCGTTGATGCAGACCCTGGTGATCCCGCTGGTCCCCGTGCTGCCCGCGCTGCTGGGGGCGTCCGCGGCCGACTCCGCGTGGGCCATCACCACGACGCTGCTCGCCGGGGCCGTTGCGACCCCGGTGGTGGGGCGGCTGGGGGACATGTACGGCAAACGGCGCATGCTGCTGATCAGCCTGGCGCTGCTGGTGGCCGGTTCGGCCGCCTGCGGTCTCAGCAACGCGCTGGCGCCCATGATCGTCGGGCGGGCCGTGCAGGGCCTGGCTGCTGGTGTCATCCCGCTGGGGATCAGCATCATGCGCGACGAACTCCCGGCCGAACGACTGGGTTCGGCGACCGCGACGATGAGTGCCTCGCTGGGCGTCGGCGGCGCCCTCGGCCTGCCGGCCGCCGCTTTCCTGGCCGAACGCACCGACTGGCACATGCTGTTCTGGACGGCGGCAGGCCTGGGCGTCGTCGCGACCGCCCTCGTGGTGGCCTTCGTACCGGAGTCCGCTGTGCGTACCGGAGGACGCTTCGACCTGGTGGGCGCGGCCGGGTTGTCGATCGGACTCATCTGCCTGCTGCTGGCCATCTCCAAGGGCGCGGAGTGGGGTTGGAGCGTTGCCCGCGCCGGTGGCCTGCTCGGTGCCGGGGCCGTCGTGTTCCTGCTGTGGGGTTGGTGGGAACTGAGCACCAGGCAGCCGCTGGTGGATCTGCGTACCACCGCTCGCCGCCAGGTTCTGCTGACCAACATCGCGTCCGCCGTGTTCGGGTTCGCGATGTTCGCGATGTCCCTGGTCCTGCCGCAGATCCTGTAGTTGCCCGCCGTCACCGGGTACGGCCTTGGGCAGACGATGGTCGTCGTGGGCTTGGTGATGGGGCCGTCCGGACTGGTGATGATGGCGATGGCGCCGCTGTCGGCGCGCGTTTCGAAGGCCAAGGGCCCCAAGGTGACCCTGATGCTGGGCGCCGTCGTGGTCGCCACCGGCTACGGCCTGGGCATCGTGCTGATGTCCGGGGTCTGGCAGCTCGTGCTGGTCTCCAGCGTGATCGGGGCGGGCATCGGCCTCGCCTACGGCGCGATGCCGGCGCTCATCATGGCGGCGGTGCCGGTGGGGGAGACGGCTGCGGCCAACAGCCTCAACACCCTGATGCGCTCCATCGGCACGTCGGTCTCCAGCGCGGTCGCGGGTGCGGTGCTGGCTCAGCTGACGGCGACGTTCGGCTCGCTGACGGTGCCGTCCCGGGACGGCTTCCAGGTGATCATGGCGATGGGCGCGGCAGCGGCCGTCATCGCCCTCACGATCGCGGCCTTCCTCCCTCGGAAACTCGCGGCCAGCTGACTGCGGCGGTGGTCACCGGGCCGTGAGTCCTTAGGACGGCTACCGCAACAGCAGCTACCGCAGCCCGAAACCTCACGGGCCCGGACCTGCGGAAACGGTGAGCCCCGCTCGGTGGTCAGCGGGGTTGGTATAGGGCGCTGCCCTTGACGTAGTCCGGGTAGGGGATCGTCCAGTCCGGGATGTCCCCGTCGGCCGTGGTCAGCGGGCGGTCGGAGCCGACGATCTCCACCGGGTCGCCGATCTGCACGAAGTCGAAGTACCACTTTCCGTTGGCCGGCGACAGGTTCACGCATCCGTGCGAGACGTTGGCGACGCCTTGTTGCCCGACGGTCGCGGCGTTGACGTGCACGAATTCGCCGTTGTTCGAGATTCGCACCGCGTTGGGCAGGACCTCGTCGTAGTAGCCGGGTTGGCCCTTCTGCGGGCCTCCCCAGGTGTCCGAGCGCATCCGCGTCGTGATGTGCTTCTCGAACGCGACGTGGGTGCCCGATTGGGTCGGGTAGACGCTCCTGCCGTAGGAGGCCGGGAACTGGCGGATCTGTTGTCCGTCCTGGAAGACAGTGAAGGTGTGGTCCTCGACGTTGCCGACCGCGCGCTGGTCCCGTCCGACGAGGAAGATGCTCTCGTGGTCGGCGGTTCCCATCACGCCGCCGCCGGTGTCCACGCCGTACAGCCGCGCGCGCACCCGGATGCTGGTTCCGGATTGCCAGAAGTCTTTGGGGCGCCAGTTGATCTGTTCGTCGCTCATCCAGTGGAACGAGCCTTCGGTCGGCACCGACGGCTCGACCGACAGGCGGCGTTCGACGGCGGCCCGGTCGGTCACCGGCTTGCTGAAGTAGATCGACACCGGCATCGCGATGCCGACCGTGTCGCCGTCGGTGGGCCGGGTCCTCTCCACGGTGACGGTGTCCACGGGTATGGCGGTTCGGAACGACGAGTTCAGCGGGACTGAGGGCTTGCGATCCACGTCCTCGGCCTGGGCCCGCACGTGGTAGGTCTTGCCGAAATCCAGCGGCACCGTCGTGCGCCACCTGCGGCCGCCGTCGCTCAGCGAACCGGGCACCGCAGTTCCCCCGTCGGTGGTAACCGCGACCGAGGTGAGCGTGCCCTCGTGCGCCATGACGACCAGGGGCTCGCTGGGGGCGATCTGGCCGGCCCGATCTGGTACCGAGGCCGTCACGCTCGCCACGGACGGCTTGGGTTCCGAGCACGAGGTCAGCGCGCAAGCGAGCACGCTTCCGATGACCAGCCCCACTGTTGTGCCCCGCATCCCGGCCCCCGTCCCCGCAGCCATCCGACTCGACATCGACACCACTGTCCGGGGCCGATGCGAATGTCTCAACACGATCTTGCGGTCGGGAGGGGCTGGGAAGAGGTCCGTCACTTTGCCGGAGAGGTGCCAGGTGAGGGGTTGTCCCGCTGGCCCTCGCACTCCGGCACCGCCCGCTGATGAACATGCCCGTGGTGGTGCCGTCAGCCAGGAGGCCAGCGATCCTCGGACCGTTCTTCCCGCCCAGATCGGTTCCGCCGAGGTTCTCCAAGCTCGCCGAACGCCTGCTCGAAGCTCGCCTGGTTGCCGGGCCCGATCGCGGTCACGGTGAAGGGGCGATGGTGCCCTTGTCGATGCCGTAGTAAGCGATGACTGCTCGGTCAACCCACGGCCAGCTTGCTTCCGGGCGGGGTCGTGGGCTCCCTGACGACCGGCGCGGCGCTGGCGGTTGGGGTCAGCGGGGTGTCGACTTGGCGATATTGTCCCCGGGGCCGCCGCAGGCCGCGAGCGCGGTCGTGACGACCGCCGGCCGGCCGATGCTGCGGAGCGCACGTCGGACAGGAAATGCGTCCACAATGGACTGGATGGTGCGAAACCACCGCCGGTTCCGTCTTGTACGAATCGCCACAACCGCCGTAGCTCGCGAGGAGATCGTCCTGACCGACGCGGTTCCGCATCGGTCAGGACGATCCACAAGGCAGGATCAGGCCGGCAGGTGCCAGATCTGGCTGGGCTCCGCCGCGCAGTCCCGGACCTGGAGCCCCGTGCCGTCGAATCGTCGCCCGATTGCACCCGTCGGCCCCGCCGGGGGTGGCGCGTCGTAGGACGGCGGCGCGTCCGTCGGCGAGCTTCCCCAGGTGGTGTCGGGCTCCTCGCCGAGGGCGAAGTCCAGCGTGCCGCCCGTCTCGACGAAATCCTCGCCGAGCCAAGGTTTCGTGCTTTCGGCCCCGTTTGCTTTCAGGCCGTGCACGTACTTGGTGTTCTCGGTGGCACCTGGCGCGTTGATCGTGATCTTGGTGCCGTCGCCCCGGTCGATGACCACCGAGGAGAACAACGGGCTGGCGAGCACCAAGTCGGCCCGCCCCGGAGCCTGCGGGTACATGCCGATCGAGGCCCAGACCGCCCAGGACGACATCTGGCCGAGGTCGTCGTTGCCGACTTCGCCGTCCGGCGTTGACTTGAACAACTCCACGAGCGCGCGGCGGACGATGTCCTGCGTCTTGTGCGGTTGCCCGGCGTATGCGTACGCCCACGGGGTGTTCAGCGTGGGCTCGTTGCCGAGGTAGGCGGTGGGCTCGTCGGGACCTCCGTTGAGCTCGGTGAAGAAGGCATCCAGCCGCGAGGCGACCTTTTCGTCGCCGCCCATCAGGTCGAACAGCGCCCGGTGGTTGTAGGGGACCATCCAGGTGTACTGCGCGCCGTTGCCTTCGACGTACTCGTCGTGCTGCACGGGGTCGAACGATGGCCAGGAGCCGTCAGCGTTGCGCGGCTGGAGGTACCCGTTGCCGGGGTTGAAGCGGTTCTTCCAGTTCTGCGCGCGGGTCATGAACGCGTCGTGTACCTCCGCGGCTCCGATGCGGCCGGCCAGCTGCGCCACGGCGAAGTCCGCGCTGGTGTACTCGAGAGTGGTGGACGCCGATCCCCACACGCCGTTCACGCCCGGAGGCACGTAGCCGAGCGAGTTGTACTGGTTGTAGCCTGCGCGTTCGCTGGGGTTCGCGGCGCCGTCGACCATCTTCTTGAGCGCCCCGGCTGCGTCGAAGTCGGTCGCGCCGAAGGCGTAGGAGCTGGCGATGATGATCGGCAGCGGGTCTCCGACCATGACACCGGTGCCGCCGTTGGCCACCGTCCAGCGGTCGAAGTACCCGCCTTGAACGGACTGATTGAGCGCGGACTGCGCGATGTCGGAGGCGATGTCGGGTGCGATCAGCGCGACGAGCGGGATCTGCGAGCGGTAGACGTCCCAGCCGGAGAAGTTGGCGTACTGGGCATGTCCGCCGGTCGCCGCGTGCACCTGCCCGTCGAACCCGGTGTACTGGCCGTTGGTGTCGCTGAAGAGGTTCGGGTGCAGCAGCGAGTGGTAGAGGCCGGTGTAGAGGCGCCGGCGGTCCTCATCGGTGCCTCCGCTGACGTCGATGCGGCTGAGTATCCCGTTCCACGCGGCGCGGGTGCCGTCGCGGATCTCGTCGAAGCTCTTGGCGCCCTGCTCGGCTTCCGCGTTGGCCTTGGCGTTCTCCGCGCTGACGAACGAGATTCCGACCCGGGCGACGACCGCGGAATCGGTGCTGGTGTCGAACTTCACGAATGCCTGCGTCCCGTCACTCGCCTCGGGATGGGCGGGCGACGGGCTCGCGTGCTTGGTCGGCTGCGGGGCGATGCCTGCTGATGCGCCGGAGATCTGGGTGCGGTTGTGGTCGACCTCGCCGGACTCGACGACTCCGGTGCTGGTGAAATCGCGGTCGAAGCTGGCGTGGAAGTAGACCTTGTACCGGTTCCCCGCTCCGCAGAACCCGCCGCTCTCGCTGTACCCGCTGATGGTGTTGGTGCCGATGGTCAGCGAACCGGTTGCGTTGTTGAACGCCTTGGCCGCGTCGATGGACAGCGCGGCTTGCAGCCCCTGCGGGTAGGTGAAGCGGGCGATTCCGGAGCGTTGGGTGGCGGCCAGTTCCGCCTTCAGACCGTTGTTGAAGGTGACCCCGTAGGTGCCGGGTGCGGCGGATTCGTTGCTGTGGGAAAAGGTGTAGTTGTCCACCGGGCGGTCGCCGAGGACGGGCATGAACGGGATGTTGCCGAAGTCCCCGCAGCCCGCGCCGGAAATGTGGGTGAGGCTGAAGCCGCGGATCCGGTTGTCGTCGTGGAAATATCCACCGTGCTGGTAGGTTTTCGTGTCCGGGCTCCACTGCATCATGCCGAACGGGGCCACCGCGCCGGGAAAGGTGTTTCCCGCGCCGCCGCCGTGGCCGAAGTCCGGCCCGCCGGGCTTGGTGCCGACGAATGGGTTGACGTACTGCGCCGGATCGCCGGCCATCGCCGCGGTTCCGGCCGGTGCGGCTGTGGCAGGGGATGTGGCAGTCGACGGCAGGGCGGCCGCCACAACCGATATTGCGAGCAGCGCGGTGAACCGGGATTTTCGCCTCGGCCTCAGCTGAATTCGGCTTCTCGATTCGTTCATCATGCTCCTCTTCGGGAGGGAACGGGGTATCAGGCCGGGGCCGTGGCCACGCCGAGCACCGAGTCGGCCATGCCGTAGTACAGGAACCAGCGGCCCCGGAACCGGACCAGGCCTTCGCTGAACACGACGTGGTTGACCTGGCCGTTCTGCTCGTCGTCGGCGGTGGGGAAGATGAAGGGGCGTTCGAGGCGGGCGAGGGCCTTGGTCGGGTTCTGTGGGTCGATGAGCAGCTGCCCGCCGGAGTACTGCCCTCGCCGGTAGCCGCCGCTGCCGTCGGCCCGGCCGTTGTAGATCAGCAGCAGGCGGCCTTCGTCGGTCAGCAGCGGTGGCGGGCCGGGCTCGATGAGCGATTTCTCCCACGGGAACACCGGTTTGGCAACGGGATCGTCGTTGCCCGGCGTCTCCCAGTCGAGCAGGTTCCTCGACCGCGCCCAGAAGATGTTCGACTCGCCGAAGTACATCCAGTACCAGCCCTGGATCGGCACCGGTGCGATCGCGCCGGACTTGTTCCAGGGTTGTGGCCCGTGGCCGGGATCGGGCAGGTTCGGGAACAGCGGGGGATGTTTCGTCCAGTGCACCAGGTCGGTGGAGGTGGCCATGCAGAGCAGCGCCCGCCGGCGGTCGTAGGCGGTGTAGGTCAGGTAGTACGTGCCGTCGATCCGCACGACTCGCGGATCCTCGCAACCGCCCGGGATCTCCCAGGGTTCGGTGGGGGTGAGCACCGGTTCGGGACGGCGGCGGAAGGTCATGCCGTCGTCGCTGAACGCCAGACCTATGCAAGAGGTCTTCGCCGCGTTCTGCGCCCGGTAGAGCAGCGCGACCTGGCCCTCGACGACGATCGCGCACGGGTTGTAGAGGTAGGAGGATTCCCATTCGTGTGCGGGATCCGGTCGCAGGATCGGGTTCTGCGGGCTCTTCTTGAAGGGCCCCAGCGGAAACGCCGCGGCGTTTTTCCGAGAGGCGGTGGCTTCACCGGAAAGCGTCGGAATCGCGGTTGCTCCGATCGCAGCACCTGCACCTGCCAGAAGCGCGCGCCGACGATTGATCGGAACGTCGTTTGGGCGTGGCAAGAGACCTCCCCGTTGACAACGTTGTCTACTCGCAGATCGGTCCAACGTATCGAGCCGCCCGGTCTCCGGCAATATCCGATCGGGTATGACAACGAGACAAGAATTGGGTATTGGCAGTCAGGACATGCACTTTCATCCTGTGCAGTGTCCAGTTAGGACGAATTCGTGCTTCCGCTCTTCGCTGGGATTCCATTTGCGGGGGTTCCCTCGGCACTTGTGCGACTCGGTCCGTCGGGTTCCCGGGGATCCGGCGCGAGGCCAAGAAGATGAAAGCGACGGCGAAGCGATGGTGTCGGCCTCCTTCGAGGGCAGCCGAGGGGCGACGAGATCTGGCTGGACCGCTCCTTCGAATGGGCGAGGTCCCGATCGGCTTCGCCATCCGAGCCGGCGCCTGGTGGCCGCCGATGATCGAGGGATCACGTCCGGCTCGTCGGCGTGCGCCGTCGCGAGCTGGTGAACGTGCCGACCGCGGCCACCGCCACGGTGTTCCTCAGCGACCTCCTGACCGCAGGCTGTCGGTCATTTGGTGGGGTCCTCCGATTTCCCGCATGACGATCACGTGCGGTGTGTTGATCAAGAATTGCCCTGATCCTCGCGCGTGATCGTCTCTTGTGGACCGTCCCCGTCTGGGAGCCGCGGTGTCCACAGCAAAGCGGTAGCTCCCGCCCGTGAAGACGAGAGCTACCGCGAACAGCAGGACTGCGTTGGGTTAGATGTGGTTGCCGGAAGGGATAGGCCTCCCGGGACGTCAGGGCCTGATCACCAGCGACGGCCCCAGCGGCCCCAGCCGCCCCAGCCCCAGCCGTGACCCCAGCCCCAGCCCCAGCCCCAGCCGTGGCCCCAGCCCCAGCCGTGACGGTTGCTGAAGATTGTGCTGATCTTCATCGTAATCCCCCGTTAATTGATGGCGAAGCCCTAGACGGCCGGGCACATCTGGAATGCCGAGGTGGCACGGTCGGGCGGAGATCCCGATCGGTTCCGCCCTGATCCAGGCGTCGGCGTGTCGTCGGGTTCGCCATGTTGTTTAGAACATTGTCCACGGTAGGACTCGATGACAGCGCGTAAAACGGGTCTTTCGCCCCGAGTGCGTTTTGTAGTTCCCGGTCACGTTGCGCAGTCGGTCGAATTTCCTCGGTGGATAAAAAACGATTTCACGCCCTGTTCCGGTCAGAGATAGTTTGGGGGCCGGAGCGCGTGGGGGATGGATGCCGTGCCCCGCTGCGGAAAGCGGTCGGGAGTGCGGCTCACGGGCTGGCCGGCGAACCGGTGGCGGAACTGCGGCCGGCTGGGGGCACCGCGGGCCGGGCGGTGACCACGACCGGGCCGCCGCAGTTCCAGCATTCCGGTTCGCGGTCGGGTGCGGTTCGCCCCGCGACGTCGCAGCCGGGGCACATCCAGGCGGTCAGGATTACGTGACCGAGCGGGGCATGCTGGGGACGCATCGGCAGCCACCCATTTCTGATCGTGTCGGGTGCCGCGTGCGCGGTGTGACTACTCCGACGAGGTGCTCACACTTATGGGTGAAATTATCGACAAGATTAGTACTCAGAGTCAATGGTGCCCCGTGTCACGCGGAAGCCGATCACCCGGCGAGCGGAGCTGCTTGTTCGGTGCGCCGTCCCCGTGCTTGACAGCGCACCGCACCCGGCGTCTCCTCGGTTATGGGGCGCCGATTTGCGTCGGTGCCATCGCCGCCATCGGCGGCCGAAGGGCGAGAACGAGTTGGTCCCACGGGGAAGGACCGGCGCAATCATGGCCACTTACGAGTACGACTGCCCTCGGTGCGGTCGCTTCGAGACGAATCAGCCGATCGGAACCGCATCGGAATCGCAGGACTGCCCCGGATGCAGACGACCCGCCCGCAGGGTCTTCTCCGCGCCGCATCTCACCACCGTGCCCAGGCAGCTCGCTGCCGCGCTCGAGCGCGAGGAACGAAGCGGTGCGGAACCGGAGGTGGTCACCGAGGTGCCGCCGGGGCGTCCGCAGCCTGCGCCGCACCCGGTGCTGTCCCGGCTCCCGCGTCCCTGACCGACCCCAGGCACCAGCGGAGGTGTCACCGGTGGCATATGTGGGATTGCTCTACGTCGGCGCCGTGCTGTTCCTCAACGGCGTCATGCTGTTGGGCAAGGCGGATCCGAAAGCGATCGCCGTGTTCAACCTGTTCGTCGGCGGGCTCCAGGTGATCACGCCGACGATTTTGATCGGCACGCACCTCGCGGATCCCGTCACCATCCTCAGCGCATCGGGCATCTACCTGTTCGGCTTCACCTACCTCTACGTCGGAATCGGGCTGCTCGGGAACTTGGACAGCAGCGGCGTCGGCTGGTTCTCGCTGTTCGTCGCGATCATGGCGATCGGCTACTCGTACGCGAATTTCCGCTTGCTCGGGGACAGCCCGTTCGGCGTGATCTGGTTGTACTGGTCATTCCTGTGGCTGCTGTTCTTCCTGTTGCTGGGCCTCAAGTTCGAACGGCTTACCCGCTTCACCGGCTGGGTCGCCGCGATCGAAGGCTGGGTCACCGGCGCGATCCCGTCCTTCCTGATCCTTACCGGCCACTGGCAGGACCCGAACGCCATCGCGCTGGCGCTGCTGATCTTCGGCGTCGTCGTATTCGTCGCGCTGTGGTTGTTCACCACCGGCGTGTGGTCGGTCCGGGGCCTGCGGTCGGGCAGCCGGGCGATGTCCGCACCGCGCCGGACGGCACATCAGTGAGGAGGATTTCCATGCCAGAAGTGGTTTTCAGCGTCGACCAGTCGAAGTCGATGCGGGAGCAGGCCGTGCCTGGGCACAACCGGTGGCACCCGGACGTCCCGGTGGCCGCGATGGTCCGTCCAGGCCAGGAGTTCCGCGTCGAGTGCCGGGAGTGGACCGACGCGCAACTCGGCAACAACGACTCCGCCAACGACGTCCGGGACGTCAACCTGGACCTCACGCACATGCTCAGCGGCCCCATCAGCGTCGAAGGCGCCGAACCCGGTGATCTCCTGGTCGTCGACATCCTGGAGTTGGGTCCGGTGCCGCAGGAGATCGGCGAAGCCCCGGGGCAGGGCTGGGGTTACACCGGCGTGTTCGCGAAGGCCAACGGCGGCGGATTCCTGACCGACTACTTCCCGGACGCCTACAAGGCGATCTGGGACTTCCACGGGCAGCAGTGCACCTCCCGGCACTTGCCAGGGATCCGCTACACCGGCATCACCCACCCCGGTCTGATCGGTACGGCTCCGTCGGCCGATCTGCTGGCCAAGTGGAACCGGCGGGAGCAGGCGCTCATCGACACCGACCCGAACCGGGTGCCCCCGCTCGCCCTGCCGCCGACCGAGCCTGGCGCGCTGGCGGGCCAAGCCGACGGCAGCGAGGCGCAGCGGATCGCCCGCGAAGGAGCCCGGACGGTTCCGGCCCGGGAGAACGGAGGCAACCAGGACATCAAGAACCTCACCCGCGGGTCGCGGATCTTCTTCCCGGTCTTCGTCGAGGGTGCGAAGCTGTCGCTGGGAGACCTGCACTTCAGCCAGGGCGACGGCGAGATCACCTTCTGCGGTGCGATCGAGATGGGCGGCTTCATCGACCTGCACGTGGACCTGATCAAGGACGGCATGAACAAGTTCGGCATCAGCACCAACCCGTTGTTCATGCCGGGCAACGTCGAACCGCGGTACTCGGAGTTCCTGTCGTTCTCCGGGATTTCGGTGGACCACGACACGGATACGAACCTATACATGGACGCGACCGTGGCCTACCGCCGTGCCTGCCTCAACGGCATCGAATACCTAAAGAAGTGGGGTTACACCGGCGAGCAGGCGTACCTGCTGCTCGGATCGGCGCCTATCGAGGGGCGGATCAGCGGCATCGTCGACATCCCCAATGCCTGCTGCACCCTCTACGTCCCGGCGGCGATCTTCGACTTCGACGTCCGGCCGAACGCGACCGGACCCGTACGCGAAGATCGCGGTCAGTGCGCCGTCACGTCCTGACCACCGGCAGCGGCCCCGCGGGGCCGCTGCCCCTTTCGCTGAACGGAGCCATTACGGCCCGCCGGAGCCGGTCGCAGGCGCAAGGTGCCCTCGTTGCGTCAGGCGATGAGGGCGTCACGAGCGTTATGTCCGGTGTCGCCGGCGGCGAAGCAGCCTTCGGGCCCGATCGACACCCCGGCTCGGCGAAGGAAGTTCGCGACCACCGCCCCTTGGCTCGCAAGCAGTGGCGTTCCAGCTCGGAGAACTCCTTGCGCATGAGCCGGGACGGACTCCCGCGAGTCTGCTGACCGGTTTCGAGATTGAGACTTCACGAGCAGGCGGACGGCGCCTTCGAGGTGGCCGGTATCCGGTCCACATTTGATGCCTCGCTGGCGGCGACTCGCCGCGCGCACCGGTGGGGACTCGCCTGCCAAGCACGCTTCCACTGCGTCTTCCACGACCGCCGGTACTGCGCGAAATCGCGCACCTCCACCGGCCCGATCAGGTGTGGAGGTGGGCGGGCTGGCCCGTCATCTGCTCGACGTCGTGCTCGGCGGTCTTGAGCAGCCGGCGGGCCAGGTCGAACAGGGCTCGGGCGGCGGCCACCTCGTCGCCGATTTCCGGGACGCTCCGGTCTTCCGGATTGCGCCGCGCCGATCCCTTGCCGTGGAGGTCCCCGGCGGCCGCAGCCTGCAGCCGCGCCTCGGCGTGCGTGTGGTCGACGTCCTCGTCGAAGTAGACGTCGACGGTCCAGTGCTTCGTCGCAACCATCGCCGGTTCTCCGCGTTCCTCCGGGAGCCGTCGGCTCCGTTGGAAACCAAGCATCGCGGACTCGCGCCGCGGGGCGGCAGAGCCCATTGGCATCGCTGAAGTGATTCCTCGCCGTCGCACCGAACTGCCTCGCCGGTTCTTCCCGGACGGCGAGCAGGTGCGTCCGGTGGTGGTTTCACCTCGCCATGCGGGTAACCCGGTGGCTTGCGGTATCCGACCCGAGGAGGCTGCGATGAACGAACGTGCATGGGAGCGCGTAGGAGCGGCGAGCGGTTTGGCGGCGGCGGTGTTGCTGCTGGCCAGCTTGTTCCTCAACCCGTCCGCACCGACCGGTGAAGAACCGGTCCTGACCTTCTTCTACGTGGCCGCGAACCGGGTGACTGTGTCACTGGCAGCTCTGTTCGGGACGCTCGCGGCCGTGGTGTTCCTGTGGTTCGTCGGGCACCTGCGCCACCTGTTGCAGCGTGCCGAGGGCGGCGCTGAGGCGTTCTCGCCGGTGGTGTTCGCCGCGGGTGTCGTGCTGTCGACGACGACGATGCTGAGCATGCTCCCGGTGATCGCGCTGGCCTCGATGACCCGGGACGTGACGACCGCGAGCCAGTCGTCGGTGTTCGTGCTCTCGGAGTTGCACCGGCTGTCGCTCGGTCCGGTCGGCCTGCTGGTGGCGTTGTTCGCCTCGACGACCGGGGCCGCAATGGTGCGCCGCGAGCTGCTCGCTCCGTGGGTCGGGTGGTTTGGCTTCGTAGTGGCGCTGATCGGGTTGATCGCTGGTGTCACGGCCTTCTTCCTGACCGGTCCGTTCGTCATGGTCGCCGCCGCGGTCACCGGCGTGGTGTTCGCGGTGTGGATCGGCGATGCCGCGGTGCTGATGCTGTACCGGCCGGAGGTCGACCGCGTCCGAACCGGGGGAACGGCGTTCGCGCACTGATCACCGAGCCCGCGGAGCGGCTTGCGGTACTTCATCGGGCGGTTGCGCGCAGCTCCCGGGAGTGGCAGCTCGGGCAACTGGGGGCTTCCCCCGCGCTGCTGCGCATCCCGTGCTTGCGCCGGTACATGTCCCGGTCGGCCTCGTGCAGGAGCACCTGCGGCGGGGTGGCCGGATCGGTGGTCGTGGCCAGCCCGACGCTGGCCCGGATCCGCAAGCGGTAGTCGGGCGTTTCGCGTTCGATCCGCAGGCGCTGGGCGATGCGGTCCCGGAACTCCTCGGCCGCCCGGACGTCCGGATGCGTGCTGATGACGGCGAATTCGTCGCCGCCGATCCGGGCCACGGTGTCCCCTGGGCGAGCCGCGTTCAGCAGCTCGTCGGCGGTAGTGGTGAGGAGCCGGTCGCCTGCGGCGTGCCCGTAGGTGTCGTTGACCGGCTTCAGCTCGTCGAGGTCCGCGACGAGCACGGCGACCACGCCGCCGTCCCGTTCGAGTTCTGCGAGGCCGTGCGCCAGGCGGTCGGCGAGCAGGGCCCGGTTGGCCAGCCCGGTCAGCGGGTCGTGCAGCGCGAGGTGGGCGAGGTGGGCGTCGGAGACGCAGCGTTCGCTGAGCTCCTCGCACTGGCTGACCAGGTACGCCGGGCGTTCGTCGGGGCCGGTGACCACGCTGGTCCGGACCAGCACCCAGATCGGGTGGCCATCCCGGTGCCGGTAGCGCTTCTTCAGGCTGACGGTGGTCTGCTTGCCTTCGACCAGGTCTGCCAGCGCCGCCGAACCGTTCTCCTGGTCCCGGGCGTAGGTGACGTCGGAGTAGCGCAATCCCAGCATCTCCTGCCTGCTGTACCCGAGCAGGTCGCACCACGCGTCGTTGACGTCGGTCCAACGGCCGTCGAGGTCCAGCAGCGCCATACCGATGGGGGCGTTGGCGAACACCCGGCACCAGAGGACGTTGGTCTCCGGGCGGTCTGCGATCTCGTGGAACTGCGTGAGCAGCAAATCCGGCTTGCCATCCGGATCGAGGATCGGCGATGTGCTTTGGCGCATCCACAAGGTGGTCGCGTCGGACCGCCTGAAGCGCCGATCGGCCACCGCTCCGTCACCTCGAACCTCTCCGACTGTGAAGTCGGCGAGCGGACGGTTGAGCAGGCTGTCCCGCCCGTACCCGAGCACCGAGCAGAGCGCGTCGTTGACGTGCACGAAGTGACCGTACGGGTCGAGCAAGGCCATCGGGGACGCGGCACGATCCAGCAGCAGCTGCCACTGTGCGGACGAATTGGTCAACTCGCATTCGGAAGTTCGCATCATGCCCCCGTGGAGAGGTTCTGCCGACGTCCGGCCCTGGCACGGGAACTGTCAACCGCTGCTCGCCGCGTGGTGGAGTTCGCGAAGTCGGTGGCATACGCAGCCGGAAATGCACGCGCAACCCCGTCGGGGCTTGCTACGCGGCACGCAGTGATCTTCGCCGATCGGGGGCGAACGTGTCGTGACCTGCGGCGGGAAACATTCCCGTTGACACGACCAGCTTCGTCGGACGGAGTCGTGAACTGTCCGAAGCGAAGTCGATGGTGGCCCGCTCGCGGCTCGCGATGCTCACCGGCGTAGGTGGTGTCGGCAAGACGTAGGGGATCGCGGCCGAGCTGGTGATCGCGTTGCGCATGGCGGAAAGCCACGTCGAACACATATTCGCCAAGCTCGGCGGTGCGTCCTGCGCCCAGGTCGCTGCATGGATCGCCGAGCATGCGAGAGCCTCCGAGGTCTGACCTCGTTCTCGCGCCAGATGCCGGGCTTCGCGGGCGGGCAGCGTTGTCGGGTTGTCGGTGGTCGTTGAACAGGGGCATGTCGACCTCGATCGTCGGGGATTCGGGGACGATCGATCCACCATGCGCGAAGTCGCGGCGGAAAACGGCGTAAGAACTACCGAGTTCCATACCTAGATTTGCCGTGCGATCGTCACAGGGGCGATCGGAGGGGCCCACCAGCGGCTGCAAGACCCGCAACTGCGGTTCCTCCATGCACATCTGGAACATGCGGCACCAACCGGACTGGCCGCGGATTTACCCTGGACGCAGCGTCAGAACACCCGGGCTGGTAATTGGTAATGGTTTTCTTGATGCTATCGCTTTTCCGGCCCGGTGCCGAATTTGTCGTGGGGGCGGCAATGCTGATCAAAGCGAACGAGAACAGGTCTTCCGGCAGGAAATCCAGCGGAACGAGGCGAGCATTACTGGGCGTGCTGCTCGGCGTGGTCGTGTTGGTCGCGGCCGTCTGCACCGGGGCGTCGGCTGCGGCATCACCGGCGCCGACGGCGCACGCGGGCGGCGGCGGGCCGCGCCTCGTGGTCGTCAATATGGTCGATTTCCGGCTCTTGCAGCCGGCTTTCCTGCCGCCGGGGCTATACACGTTCCGGGCCGTCAACAACGGGCAGGCTCCGCACGCCCTGCAGATCGCCGGGCCAGGAGTCACGAACGCGCGCACTCCCGTCGTCCAGGCGGGCCAAGCGGCGGATCTCACCGTGGCATTGCGTCCTGGCGTGTACGATTTCTGGTGCCCGGTCGGCAACCACCGGCAAATGGGGATGCAGCTCGACGTCTACGTCGGCTGATCCGATTTCGTCCTAATTGGACGCACTCGGGCTTGTCCGACAGCGTCGGGCGGGCCCGGATCGGATCAGCTAGCCAGGTGAGTTGACCAGTGCCGCATTGGGCAGAGCTCGGCGGAGTTCCCGGCGTGAACCGATGGCGAGCTTGGTGAACACCTTGCGCAGGTGCCATTCGACGGTGCGGGGGCTGAGGAACAACTGGGCGCCGATCTCCGGGTTGGTGTGGCCGTCGCGGGCCAACCGGGCGATCTGCGCCTCCTGCGCGGTCAGCACCACCAGCGTCTGCGGTGTGACCCGATGCACGGTTTCGCCGGTGGCCACGAGTTCCCGGCGAGCGCGCTCGGCGAACGCCTCGGCACCGATGCGGCTGAACATGTCGTGGGCGTAACGGAGTTGTTCACGCGCTTCCAGCCTCCGGTTCTCCCGGCGCAGCCATTCGCCGTGCAGGAGATGGGCGCGTGCACGATGTACGGCGGCACGGCTGCGTGCGAGCCGTTCCGTGGCCTCCCGGTACAGCGCCTCGGCTTGCTCACCCTCGCTCAGCAACGCCCGTGAACGAGCCTCGGTCCCGAAAGCCCAATCCGTGCCGCACGCGCCCGTTCGCTCCTGAAGCCGCTGGAGCGCGTCGGCGGCGACGTCGCGGTGCCCACTCCGGACGCCCGCCTCGACCAGCTCGGCCAGTGCCCACCAGTAGACGCTCAGCTGGTCGCGCTGGCAGGCCCGTTCGGCTGCGGCGAACGCCGTCTGGTAGTCACCGAGGCCGTTGTACAACAGGGCGGTCGCATAGTCGGCCATTGTGATCGCCCGGCCTTCACCTCTGGTGTCGGCATCCCGCGCGCTGGTCTCGATCAACTCCAGTGCCGGGCCTTCGCGGCCGCGGGTCGCAGTGAGCGTCATCGCTGCGTAGCGGTGGGGCGCATTGCCAGCTGCCTGGGCGATCGCGTCAGCCTCGTCGAGCATCTCCGACGCCACGTCGAGCTCGCCGGCATGCACGTGCGCGCCCGCGCAGTAGCTGAGCGCGGTAGCGAGCGCGGTGAGCGCGCCGGTGTCGCGAGCGCGGCTGAGTCCGCGCGTGGCGAGCTCGTGCCACGCCTCGTCGTCGCACAGATCCGTGGCGACGCGGCACACCAGCCCGCCCCAGCGCAGATCTTCCGCGCTGGGCGCATCGCTGAGGCGAAACGCCTGCACTGCGCGCTGCAACTGCGGCGCTCCGGCGGCGAAACCTTCGGTGAACCGCACGGCCAGGCCGTCCAGCATGAGGTCTATCGGCCGCGGCGGCTGCGGTGCGGGTGGCGCGGGCCTGGCAGCCTCGGCAGCTCTCAGTGCATCGTCGCCGTTGCCGATGCGGCCCGTGAAGATCGCCGCCTCAAGCGCTTCGAGGTAGGTTTCGCGCGCCAGCGCGACGTCGAGCGGTTCAAGGCGCTCGGCAGCCCTCAGCAACAGCGGCGGAGCATTGCGGCCCCGGTTGACCGCGAGCGCGATTTCGGCGCGCAGCAAGTCGGCGCGTGCATGCTGGAGCTCGTCGAGCGGTGCCGCTTCCGCGATTGCCAGCAGCCCAAGGGATGCATCGGGAGCACCGGCGTCCAACTTCGTCTGTGCGGCGGCCAGTGCACGCGCGCCTCTGCGAGCCGGCTGCGGCGTCAGCTCGGTCGCCTTCGCCAAGAACGCGGCTGCCGCCGCGATGCCGCCGCGATTCTGCGCCCGGTCGGCCGAGCGTTCCAGCTCTCCGGCCACCACCTCGTCCGGCCCCTGGGCCGCGCGGGCGCGGTGCCACGCTCGCCGGTCGGGCTCCACCTCCGGATCGGTCACCTCAGAAAGAGCGCGGTGCACCTGCTGGCGCTCCTGTGGTGGCGCCGACCGGTAGGTGGCCGAACGCACCAGCGGATGCCGGAAACGCACCTGGGCACCGATTTCGATCAGCCCGGCGGCCTCGGCTGGAGCCGCAGCATCGGCCGCGATCCCGAGCCGCGCGACCGCCCGCCAGAGCAGGCCGGCGTCGCCGGAGGGATCCGCGGCTGCGGTCAGCAGCAGCCGCCGGGTGTCGGCCGGAACGGACTGGAGCCGGCGGGTGAAGCACTGCTCGACGCAACCGGCCACGGGCCCGGGGCGGGGGAGTCCGAACCCGCCGGCCAGCTCGGCCGGGGTGAACGCCCGAGGCAACTCCAGCAGGGCCAGCGGATTGCCCCGGGTCTCGGCGATGATCCGGTCCCGCACCTGCTCGTCCAGCCGCCCGTGGATCACCGAAGCCAGCAGCTGGGCCGCGTCGGCATCGGCGAGCCCCGTGATGACGAGTCCCGCCAGGTCGCGCAGCTCGTGGTCGTCGGTGGGCTCGCGCACGGCGAAAACGACTGCGACGGGTTCGGCCAGCAAGCGGCGCGCCGCGAACGTCATGGCCTGCACCGAGGCCCGGTCCAGCCACTGCGCATCGTCCACGAGGCAGACGAGTGGCCGCTCGACGGCAGTCTCCGAGAGCAACGTCAAGACCGCCAAACCCACCAAGAACCGATCGGGAGCGCCGCCTTCGTGCAGGCCGAAGGCGACGCGCAGCGCGTCCCGCTGCGGTTCGGGCAGCCGATCCAGTCGGTCGAGCATCGGCGCGCACAGCTGGTGCAGACCGGCGAACGCGAGCTCCATCTCCGACTCCACACCCACGACTTGGGCGAGGTGGCAGCCCGATGCACGCTCGCGCACGTAGTCCAGCAACGCCGTCTTGCCAGTGCCGGGCTCGCCGCGAAGCACCAACGCGGAACTCTGCCCAGTCCGGACTCGCGCCAACAGGCGATCCAACACGTCGCATTCGCGGTCCCGACCGCGTAGCCCGGCCCCGGCACGGCTGCCGGAAATAGCCATGACCGATGGTAGAGGCGTTGCCCCGTCGATTCGCAACTCCTCCGGAACGCCTGCGGCTCCCGAGCACGTCCGTGCCGCCGCGCTGAATCGCGAACCTCGTTGGCGCGCCCCGGGAATCGCCAGGGAGCGGGCCCGGGTCTTTCCCTGGCGCAATGTGGGCGCGGCCGTAGAAAACTCGGTGTTGTGGGAAGCCGGTGGCTATCCACGATCCGCGGAAATGGACAAGGGACTTAGGTAACGAACATGCGCGTTCGACATCCAACCCTCGGCTGGAGCGCCGCATTTCCCGGTTCTGAAGGGAATCCCGGAAAGGGAGCACATCTCCGCGCACGAAGCCAGGAGGACATCTAAATGCGGACAGCGGTACGAGCACTGGCCGGTCTCGCGTTGGCACTGCCCCTCACACTCGGAGCTGTCGACGCCGGATCCGCCGCCGCGAGCGGCACGGCGAGCCTGGTCGCGGTGCGCCACTCGGGCGACACCGGAAATCACACGTCCAACAGTGACGGGAAAGCCAGCGAGAGCAGCAGCAGTAGCAGCAGCCGGGACAAGAGCACCAACAATTCCGCCGACCAGACCGTCAGCGGGAACGAAGTGACGGCGACGCCGGGGTGGCCGCTCGCCGGGTACGGATGGTGATGACGCGCCAGCTCACCACGTCACCGGGAGCTCGGTCAGCCCGCCGGTGAGCGTGTCGCGGCGCACTGTCACCTCGTCGAGGGGCACGGCCAGGCGCATCGTCGGGAACCGCGGAACCAGTTGGGAGAACACGGCCTGCAGCTCGATGCGGGCCAGCGGCGCACCGACGCAGTAGCGCGGGCCGTGCCCGAAGGTCAGATGGCTCGCACCGGCACGGGCGATGTCGAAGCGCTCCGGCTCGGCGAACGCGGCTTCGTCGTGGTTGGCCGCGTCGTTGCTGAGCAGGACGAGATCTCCTTTGTGGACGGTGGTGCCACCGATGTCCATGTCGGTGCGGGCGTAGCGGGGAATTCCCCCGCCGTCTCCGCGAGGTGCTCGCAGGATCTCCTCCACGGCGCCACCGACCAAGCCGGGTTCGTCGAGCAGCGCCAGCCACTGCTCCGGGTTGGCCAGCAGCAGGAGCGCGCCGAGCCCGATCTGGACGACAGTCGTCTCGTGTCCGGCGAACAGCAGTGCCATAGACAGTCCGGCGGCCTCGTCATCGGTCACCCCGGCGGTGCCGCACAGCCAGGAGATGACGTCGTCGCCCGGGTTCTGTCGCTTGCGGGCGACCAAGGTGCGTCCGTACTCGAACAGGTCGGCCAGCCCCTGCTCGGAGTGCTTCCGGTCCCGGATGTCGGCTGCGGCCTGGGTCCAGGAGCGGAAGGCGTCCCGGTCCTCGTACGGCACGCCCAGCAACTCGCATATCACCAGGATCGGCAGCGGCAGCGCGAGCGCTGCGTGCAGATCCGCCGGCGCACCTTGTGCGGCCAGGTCGTCGAGCAGTTCCGCGGTCAACGCCTCGACGCGTGTCCGCAGCGCGCGCATGCGCCTGGGGGAGAAGTGCGGCTGGAGCAGCGACCGCATCCGGGCGTGCTCGGCCTGCTCGGTGTCGAAGTCGCCCATCGGGCCGCCGAACAGCGCGGATTCCCCGGTGCGTGACGCGTTCTCCGGATCGGGGTGGGAACGGCCGAGCCGTTCGTCCCCCAACAGCCGCCGCACCTCTGCGTAACCGGTGACCATCCACGCCCGATGCCCCACTGCGGTGCAGACCTCGTGGATCGTGCCGGTGGACTGCAGTTCGCGCAGCAGCGGCGCGATCTCCAGCGGATTCCGTTGGTCGAACGGCAGCTGGATCCGCGTGCTCACGGTTACCTCCACGTGGTGGAAATCGGTTGTATACCCCTGTGTAAACAACAGTAGATGTATACTCGTGTGTAAACAAGTGATGGAGTGCGATGGCAACCGAGGGCCAGGACGCGGCTGACGTGGCGGCGAAAGCCCCGGAGCGGGTGCGGCGCCTGCCGCGCGCCGAACGGCGAGAGCAGATCCTCGCCGCGGCTACGTGCGCCTTCGCCCGCGGCGGCTACACCGCCACCGGTCTCGACGACGTGGCGGCCGAAGCCGGCATCACCCGCGTGCTCCTCTACCGGCATTTCGACTCGAAGACCGACCTGTACCGGGCGGTGCTCGACCGCACCTGCGCCCGGCTCGACGACGCGGTCGGGGCCGACGACTTCGACGACACCACCATCCCGGCGCTGCTGCGAGCCGCGGCCGACGACCCCGACGGCTTCCGGCTGCTGTTCCGCCACGCCGCCCGGGAGCCGGAGTTCCGAGAAGTCGTCGACACGATCAGGACCGCATCCACCGAAATCGCCGACCGCCACCTCGCCGAGGCGATCCCGGACGGCGCATGGCGCAACTGGGCAGCACTGCTGGTGCCGGCGGTCGCACTCGAAGCGGTCATCGCCTGGCTGGACGCGGGCCAACCGAACCCGGACCAAGCGGCCGAACGGGTAACCCAAGCGATCCAAGCGGTGATCCAGGCCGCCCAACCGGACTGATCTGCTAGACCGAACCCGTGCAGGCCCGGGCCTAGTCTTTGCGGCCCGTTGCGGCGACCGTGACGCCGAGGCCGATCATCGCCAGCCCGCCGACCCCGCCGACGATGGCGAGTCGCTGCGGTGAGCGGGCGAACCAGTTCCGCGCGGTGGCCGCGGCGAGTCCCCAGATACTGTCGGAAGCCACCGCGATGACGTTGAACACCAGGCCGAGCAGCAGCATCTGGATCGCGACGTGCCCCTGGTCGCGGTCGACGAACTGCGGTAGCACGGCGGCGAAGAACACGATGGTCTTGGGATTGGCCACGCCGACCGCGAACCCCTCCCACAACGTGCGCAGGCTGCCGTGCGCGGGGCCGCTGCCGGTGAACGCGGCGGGCAGCGACTTGCGCTGCCGGATCGCCTTGACGCCCAGGTACACCAGGTACGCGGCACCTGCCAGCTTGAACGCGGTGAACACGAAGGTCGAGCTCTCCACGATGGACCCGACCCCGAGCGCTACGGCCACGACGAGCACGTAAGCCCCGAGCGTGTTCCCCACGACCGTGGTCAGCGCGGCTCGGCGGCCTCGGGCCAGCGCCCGCCCGACCACGAACAGCACACTGGGCCCGGGGATCACGATCAGGAGGAGCGACATGGCGGCGAACGCGAGCAGCCGGTCGACGGAGAGCATGGAGCCCATGCAATCACGGCGCTGCTCGCACGTGAAGCGGTTTTCCGGGCGGCAGCCTGCCTCCGCCGCCGAAACGTGCCGGCGGTTGTTGGCCGGTGCGCCAACGGGATTCGGCGCACCGGACCAGAAAACGCTACCTCGGGTGGGCTTCCAGCAACTCGTCGGTGATGGCCGCGATGCGGGGCCGCCGATGCGACGAGAACGGTTCGCCGACCACGTCGATCCTGGCTCGCGTGTTGACCGCGCTGAGTGGTTCGGCCGGTAGTGCGTCGAGGAAGTGGGGGATCGGCGGCATTACGTCGGTGGCCGGAGCGGGCCGCTCGGACAGGGTCCTGACGGTGTCTGACCAGTAGTTTTGCGTTGCGGGAATCCGGCGGTTCTGGCCGGGGAGCCATGTTCGAGATCGCGAACAGGAACGCCCACATTGAACCGGTGGGTTCAATTTAGCGACCTTGTTGGTACGTTGGCGACGGGCTCGTCGAGGCGGGCCTCATCGGCGGCAGAGAGGTGCACAATGGACACTTCGCGGAAAAGGGATGATCGCCGAGGCAGTCGGGAGCCGCTGCGGTCGGGGTGATTTGCGCTTGGAATCCGCATCGGAAACCGGTGGATGCCCGGAGCAGGGGGCGTTGCTGTTGACATTGCCCGTCTGCGGACGAGACTGGAGGCGTGGTCAAGACGCTGCACCCGCAGAACTACAACGACGTTTACCACGTCGGTGATTACTTCCGCCAAGGCGTGCCTGTGGTGATGGACCTGACGAGCTTGCCGAAGGCGGAGGCGGTGCGGCTCATCGACTTCGCATCGGGCATGGTCATCGGGCGGGGCGGTGCCATCGACCGGGTGGCCCCCAAGGTCTTCCTGGACACCGCCGGGGGTCGAGGCAGGAGAGGTTCGGCCGGATCCCGCGGGCGTCCCCACCTGACGGGCACGACAAGCGCCGGATCCCAGAGGTGGTTCCCAGGGACCGGCGATGCGAGGTTCGTCAGTCCGCGACCGGCACCGCTGTGCTCAGCAGGTCCTGTGACAACGGCATTGGCTTCCCGAGGTCAAGTGGGGCGGACCGCAGCGCCTGGTCGACACCGACCGCAGGTGGGAACAAGCGCGCTGGCTGCTGCACGACGACACCCTCAAGCCCGAAGATCGCGTCGCCGGACTGCTCGTCCTGCTCTACGCCCAATGGCCTTCCACGGTCAGCCGCTTCACCCTCGACCACGTCGACATCGATGAGACGGCAGTACAGCTGCGCCTCAGACATGAGCCGGTAGGCCTTCCCGAACCGATGGCCAGCCTCGTCCGCCAACTCCTGGCCAGCCGCGTCCGCCGACTCCTGGCCAGGGCCGCTCCATCGCGCTGTTCCAGCTCGCCACCGACCTGCCCGCAGCCGTCCTCGCACGCATGCTCGGCATCCATATCAGCGTCGCTGTCGCCTGGCAACGCGCCAGCAGCGGCGACCAGGCCAACTACGCCGCCGACATCAGCCGCCGGAATCAGCTGTGATCCGACAACGGGGAAGGTCGACTCAGCATGCCCACGCGACGCGATCTCGACCTGCTTCAGCTCACCGATCCAGGCGCCATCACACCCACACTGAGGCGACAACTGATCGATTGCTGGATCGAGGTGGCCAACAACGGCGGTGCGGTTGGCTTCCCATTCCCGCCGGTTGATTCGCACCAGGTCGCCCCGGTAGCCGACGCACTCATCGACAGCCTGAATCCACACCAGAACCGCCTGCTCCTCGCGCTGCTCGACGGGGCTGTCGCCGGATGGGTGGCCCTCAACCGCGATCTCAACCCCCTTATCGAGCACTGGGGCATCGTCCGGCATCTCCAAACCCACCCCGCCCACCGCGACCACGGGCTCGGATCCGCAATGATGCAACGACTTCGGCAGATCGCACGCGAGGAAATGAGCCTCGAACAGCTCCACCTGGCAGCCCGAGGCGGCATCGGACTCGAAGACTTCTACCGACGGCTTGGCTGGCGCGAAGTCGGCCGCTGGCCCAACGCGCTCCGCCTCGCCATCGACGACACCCGCGACGAGGTCCTCATGATCCTCAGACCACTCTGACCAACCAAGGCTTCAGACACATCTGATACCTGACGTCGCCAGAGTCCGTGTTCAACGAGGATGCCGTGCACCATTACCAAGAATTCCTCGATCATCGCCGAAAGGCGCGACCGAAGAACGAGTGCAAACCTGTCACCGACACCGGGTTGTCCGAGTTTGAGGAACTGTTCGACCGGCCGAAAGTAGAATTGGGTGGCTGCTCGCGACCATACGGTTCTACCGGTGATCGAACTCGCTACCTAATGCGCCAATAGCAGTCCGGGTTGAGACAGCTCGCCGAGATCGACTATCGCCCCGGCGACACGCTTGAGCGCCCAGCGAACGAAATTCCCGCTCGCTGGCCGGTGAAGGGTCCTGTCCCGAAGAAAGGCCAATATTCGGTTGACAGGCATGCCACCCTCGACCTTTGTGAACGACCTCAACGTTGCCGCAATTCGAAACCTGGCAGGCTTGGCCACACCGATGGCTCTGCGTGTCGCAGTAACACTGGGCCTGACGGACCGGCTGCGTGGTGACGGCGCCGCCGTTGAGCAAGTCGCGACCGAGCTCAAAGTGTCACCGGTGGCGCTCGAACTCCTTTTGGGTCATCTTGCGGCCCTCGGAATCGTCGAGCGTGTATCCACGAGCTACCGGACCACTGTCTACGGAGCGACGCTCTGCAGCGACGCCGACAACGGCTTGACCAACTTCCTGCACCTGGACATGGCTGGCGGCCGCAGCGAGCTTGCGTTCGTCGAACTCCTGCACAGCATCACGACCGGCGAAGCGGGCTACTCACGCCGCTACGGACAGGATTTTTGGGCCGACCTAGATGATTGATTCCGTGAAGTTGGTGTTAGTGGTCGTAGGCAATGAGTGATCGTTTGCTGGTCACGCCGGTGGTCCAGTTGTGCCAGATGCCGGCTGCCATGGCGAGCAGGCGTTGGGCGACGCGGGTGAATACGCCGGCTGGGGTGCGGCCTCCGTGATGTTCGAGGCCGAGTTGGCCTTTGAGGGTCTGGTTGACTGACTCGATCCACTGGCGTACGCCACCGAGGTTGCCGTTGCGATAGGTCTCGTCCTTGCGGTCCGGGCGCAGCAGACGCACAGCCTTTTCCTCGGTGAGTTCCTTGAAGGATTTGCCGGAGAATCCCTTGTCTGCCAAGAGGACTTGGCCGTCTCGGATGAGTGGGTGGTTGTGGTCGAGCAGCGCGGCGAGGACCTGGCGTTCGCCGATTTTGGGGTGGGCCAGGCACCACATGATCGGCATGCCGTCGCCGGTGCAGACGAGGTAGAGCTTGAGGCCCCAGTAGAACCGGGAGTGGGAGGCGCAGTAGCCGTAGCCGGCGTGCCCGGCCAGATCGGACCGTTTGACGGTTTCCCGGGACATGCCGCAGGGCACGGGGGTGGCATCGGTGATCCACAGATCGTCGAACCAGGACGGGCAGCACGAGGCCAGTATGAGAATGGTTTTGCACAGCAACGGTTCCGCAGATTTGAGCCGTTTGTGATAGCCGGACTGTTTCGGCAGGAAGCGGAACATCGCCCGCCACTGCGGAGTGCTGTGGATATGCCGAATCCAGCGGCGTTCGCTGTGGTAACCCAGCAGTACCTGGGCCACCGCCAGGCACACGAGTTCGCTGTCGGTCAGTTCGGGTCGGCGACCACGGCCGGTACGGGCTGGCGCCACATGGTCGTCGACCAGCACGTACAGTGCGGTCAGGAGGGTGTCTAGGTCATTGCTCACACATTGATCTTGGACGCCCTCCTCCCATGTCCACATCCCGGCCCCACTTCACATGATCTTCACGGAATCAATCATCTAGCCCGATATCCTCGCCTGCGCGAGTCGTTCGACCAGCAAATGACGCACCGATTCCGCGAACAGATCCCGCAGATCGTCGGCGGCTACGACTGGGACCGCTTCGCCACCATCGTTGACGTCGGCGGCGGTCACGGTAGCCTCCTCGCCGCGATTCTGGCCGCTCATCCTCGGGTCCGCGGCCACCTGGTCGACCTCGAACCCACCGCGACCGAGGCCGGCCGCACTTTCTGCGCGCACCATGTCGAGGACCGAGCCCAAGTGACCGCGGGTAGCTTCTTCGACCCTCTTCCAGAAGGGGCGCAAGCCTACTTGCTGTGCGACGTCCTGCACGATTGGGGCGATGAACACGCAAACCGGATTCTTGGCCGCTGCGTTGAGGCCGTCCGCCCCACCGGCCGCGTTCTGGTCATCGAACCGGTCGGCGGACGACGCGCCGAAACGGAGTTCGATCTGGCCATGCTCGTGATCTTCGGCGGTCGCGAACGCCGGGTCGACGAGTTTCGTACGCTCGCCTCGGCCCACGGACTGGTCCTCGACACCGTGACCGACCTGACTGACCAGCGCTGCCTTCTGGAGTTTCGCCTTGCCGCCCCCAGCTGACCCTTGACCCGAGCGTAGAGCCGCAAACCCCCAGGCGGTCAAAGCCCAACCCCTCGTTGATTCTCGTGCGCGCGCACTGGATCTTGAGTCGGAGTACTGGCGTCTGCTGGCCTGTGGGGTAGGCACTGTCGAGGCGTGTCAGCTGTTGGGGATCGGTCGTAAGACCGGGTATTTGTGGCGAGCGGAGAACGGCGGACCCCCGCCCGTGTCCTTGGCTGAGGACGCTCGGTTGAGCCGGTTCCTGTCGCAGCTGGAACGGCAACGGATCGCCACGCTGCGCCGGCAGGGCTTGGGTGTTCGGGAGATGGCGTCGCGCCTGCCGACGAGAGGCGGAACGCATCCAGGCTGCGATTGACGCTGGCACAAACGATTTCGCTGAAGCTGAAGGCTGAGGAAGCCGAGGGGGGCTCGGAACGCGGTCGGCGCATCGGGCACCGATCCACTTTCAACCGTGAGTTAGTCCGGAAAAGCTGCCAGTCGCGCGCCGGGCCGTGGCAGGTGGTGTGCGGGCTGTTCCGGCTGCGGGGCGGCGGCAGCGCTCTTAGCCTGCGGTTATGCTCGTTCAGCGATTGCAGGCGGTGGCGCTCTTCCTCGGACCGGTGATCTTCGCTGCATCGCCATTCTTCTGGGTCGACGGCCATTATGGGGTGACCGGCGGAATGCTGATCGCATTGTCCACGGTGCCGTGGGTGTACGGGCTGATCGGCGAGTACGAGCGGTTTCGGGAGCGTGTGCCCGTCCTGGCCGGACTGTGGCTGTTGCTGCTGCTGGTCGGGATGTTCGGGAGCATCGCCTTCGGGCTGCAGGGCTTCTTCGAGGGGGTGTTCGGCATCAGCGACCGGGCATCCCTGGCCGCGCTGGACGACTACCCGCCGCAGAGCCTGTTCGTGCTGTGGCTGCCAGGGCCGAGCTTCCCGCTGGCCCTGCTGGCGTTCGGCGCGATCCTCGGATGGACCCGGATGTCGCCGCGGTGGGTCGCGGTCCTGCTCTGCCTTGCTGCGATCATCTTCCCGCTGGCCCGGGTACTCCGGCTCGACTGGGTCGCGTACATCGCCGACCTGCTGATGGTGCTGCCGTTTTGCCGCCTCGCCTGGCATGCCTGGCAGCGGCCGGTAGCGGCCGACATGTCGGCTTAGCTCAAGGCGCGGAGCACCACGCCGCAGTCATCACCCACGACCGGAACACCCATACCGTCCTTGCTTCGAAAGGACGGTATGGAAGTCACCGCCGCCGCGTCGTGGCTGAGTTCCGCCGCAGCCGAACCTGCTGATCATCGTCGTCACCGGGATCATCGCCATCGCTCTGCTGTTCGTCGCCGTGCTGATGGGATGACGCGCGTGTGCCACGGGGCAGTGAGTCTGTCCGGCAGCCAAAGCAACCAAAAAGACTCACAGCCCCGGCAAGGCAGTCCGGCGAGCGGTGGTGCCTGCGAGGTCAACGCCTTTCGTCGGAGTTCCCCTCCTCGAACTCACGCTGCTCGCGAGCGCCCGGTCGGTCGGAACTGTCCCTTTCCTGGGACTGCGCCGTGCGGGGCGGCAGGAACGGGGCCGCACCGAAGGGCATTTGGGACTGGGATCCGTAGGACGCCTGGGCCGACGCCGAGCCGGGTACCGTCGATCCCGCCTGGGGCACCTGCGACGGTGCATGGGCCTGCGACGACGGCAGGTGCGGCAACGGGGACGCACCCCCCGCGTACGACGCTTGGGCCGCTGCGGTGAAGGACGCCTGGGGCGTTGCCGAGTCGGGCAGCGCCTGGGGCTGCGCCACGCCGGACACGCTCGACGGCTGGCCAGGGCTCCCGCCCGATCCCGCCGCGGACGTCGGCTTCCCGGACGTTTCGGTGCTCGCCTGGCAGCGCTCGCTGATCTGCGAGATCTTGTCGGTCAGCTTCGCCACGGCCTGTGCCGTCGAGTTGACGTGCGTCATCAGGCTCTGGCTGCTGGACAACAGGTTCTGCATGTGCCCGAGGATCCGCCCGCCGTATTCGACGGCGACCTGCACGGCCTGCGGGATCGCGGCCGCGATGCTCGCGCCGAAGGTTGCCTGGGCCGCGGCTAGGGCCTGGTTGATGATCATGATGATCTTCGCGGTCGCCTCGTTGACCAGGGTCGTGACCTCTTGGAGCGTCTTCGCGACCGCCTCGCCCGCGCCGGCCGCCGCTTCGGCCAACGCGACGCTCGCCTGGCCGAGCCCGTTGATTCCGTCCACCAGCTCCGCGCCGGTCTTCAGGTACTCCGAAGCCGCAGCACCCGACCATCCGCTGGTCTGCGAGCCGGCCGATTCCCGGTACGAGTCGGAGATCGAGGAGACGGCCTGTCCGGCGGCCTGGAAGCCCTGGGCTCCCGACGAGACCGAACTCGGGTCACCGGCCAGCTGCTGCAACGGTTCCGCCAGGAACGACACGGCTTCCGTGATGAAGCCGAAACCGGCCCCGGACAGCGCCGACAGCGGGTCGGGCACCGAGGCGATGATCTGCAGCCCCGGGCTCGCACCGCCGAAGTCACCGGACAGCCAGGACTTGCCCTGCACCGCCTGCGTGGTCGACTTCAGGTCGTCGACGACCTGGGACATGCTCGACTGCCCCAGACCCGGCTGGTTCGTCGCAACTGTAGTCACCGCAAGTCCTTCCCGAGCAGCAGAGCGGCGTTGTGCTCATCAGCGCGCTGGTAGTCCTCGGCGGTCCGCACGAGCGCTGCACTTACATCGTCCACAGCCGACGCCGCCAGCGCGATGGCGTCTGTGGCCTGGGTCATCGCGGTGCCCAACCCGGCCGTGAGGAACTGGACGAACGTACCGAGCGCGTTCTCGGCCGGTTCGCCCGGCAGGCCTCCGGCGGCGGAGGAAAGCCCGCCCGCGATACCGGAGACCGTGTTGGCGTGCTCCCGGATCTGCGCCGGATCGACCTGGAAGTTGTTGGGTGCGCTCATCAGACGATCACCCGCGGGTTCGCGAAGTAGTCCTCGTCGTTGTCGGTCGGGCGCGCACCCGACGTTGCGTCGACCCCGGTGGCGGGCGGCATGTTCTGCTTGACGAAGTCAAGCGCGGGGCCGTCGCCGACGTAATCGGTCATGATCTCGACGACCTGGGAGCCGACCGAGCGCTGCGCTTCCTGCGCGGTGGCCAGGATGAGCTTCGCGAGCTGCTCGACCTCCATCGCGCGGGCCGCCGGCGTCAGCCGGATGTCCTCCAGCGCTCCGCTGGGGCCGACCTGCACCGCAACTTCGCCGCGTGGGGAAGTGGCGGTGCCGCTCATCCGGCTCAGGGTTTCGCTCGCGGCCTTGGCGTTGGCCGCCGCCCGCACGAGCTTCTGGTCGTAGCTCGCCAGCCACTGTGCTGCTGAATCCACGGTGTTTCCTCCGACTCGTCCTGAACAGTTCGCGCTATCGCGGCCTGCGTGCGATTCCGGCCAGGTCCTCCAGCGCGAACCGGAAGTCGTCCCTTCGCAAGGGGTTGATGCTCATCCAGCCGTTTCGGGCGGGGTTGACCCGCACCCTCCCGCGCGGACCGTCCAGCCAGGACAGTTCGGTACCGGCACGAACGCTGTCGTCGCCGTCCCGGCGCGTCGCGCCGAGCTGGCCCCGACCGGTCAGCGACGAGAGCAGCCCGGCGAGGTGGTCGAGCACGTCCGGATCACCGCCGCAGTCGCGAACGAGCTCGCGCAGCAGCCTTTCTTTCGCCGCGTCGTCCGCCACGTCGCTGATCAGGTCCGGCGCGGTGCTGATCGCGCGTTCGGGCAGCGAGATCGGCATCGACCTGGCCGCCGCCACATCGGGCACCATCGCGAGCAGCGAGTCGGTCAGCGCGTTCGCCACCACCCGGCGGATCCGAACCGGGCTGGCCGGGTCGTTGTCCAGCGGTTGCTCGCAGATCAGCGCCCAGGAGCGGTAGACCATCGCCACGATGGCGGTCGCCCCGTCGCCGTCCACCAGCACGAGGTAAACGGTGCCACGGTGCTCGCGCAGCGCCGTGGCCAACTCGGCCGCGGCACCGGCCGGTCCATCCTCGTCGGCGAGACCACGGGCCTGGAGGGTCTGCCCAGCCGCAGCGAGCAGCACCTCGCGCTCACCGGCGATCCGACCGAACGACGGCACGCGGAGCGGGACCGGGAAGGGCACGCCGACGTGGGTGGCGATCAGGTCGAGCTCGATCTGTCCGAAGTGGATTCCTTCGGGGGTCTCGCGCCGTGGAGTGCGCGTAGTCGCGGCCGTCATTTCGCGGCACCGCCCGTGTTCCGCAGCGCCTGCGCGCTGTCGTCGTCGGTTTGGAGGTATCCGGTGACGGTCGCCTGCAGCGCGGTGTGGAAGCTGTTCAGCTCGGTGTCGGCGGCGCTGATCTCACCGGTGAGCCCGGAGGCGCCGGCTGCCTCGCGCAGCCGATTCGCCAGGTGCAGCGCGGGCGGCGCGGTGCCGAGCATCGGCATCCGCCCGGCCAGCTCGCCGGCGGACGTCACCAGGCCGTTGGTCCGCTCGCCGATCCCGGACAACGCCGTGACCTGCGACGCGAGGTCTTGCGGCGCGACCTGGTAGCCGCGCCCGGGGTTTCCTTCGGAGGTCAAGGTTCTCACTCCTGTCCTGCTCAGATTCCGATGACCGGGGCGCTGGCCGGCCTGTCGTCGGCGAACAACTTCTGGTCGACGGTGGGCATGCGGTTCTGGTGCACCTGGTCTTCTTCTTCCTCCGCGCCGCGCCGCGCGCCGTGCGGCATCATGCTTCCGCTGCCCGCGCCGCGTCCGGCGAGACCGGACGTGCCGCCGGCCGGTGCCATCAGCGCACCTCCGAGTGCGCCGCCGCGCAGTCCCGCGCCCAACGGGTCGGCGCCGCCGACCAGCTTCCCCCAGGGCACCCCGCCGCCCGCCGCACCTCCGCCACCGAATCCGGCCGCGGAGGTTTGCGCCGGTGCAGTGCCGAAGGTCTCGGCCACGGTCGACCCGGCCGGCGCAATCGACCCGGCCGGCGCGATCGCTCGGCTGCTGTTGCGGAGGCTCGCCTCGTAGCGCTGCATCACGTGCACCGCCTCCGCCTTCTTCTGGGCGGCATCGACGTTGGCCAGGAACAGGCTGCCGCCGCCGGCGGCTACGGCACCGATGGCGGCCCCCATCAAGGCGCCCGGGCCGGCGCCGATCCCGCCCGCGCCCGCACCGATGATGCCCCCGATGACCGCACCCGCACCGGCGCCGGCCGCGGCGCTGGACAGGGCCATCCCGGTCGGATCACCGGGCGGCGGCGGCATCGTGTTGCGCGCGACGGAGAGCGCGTCGCCGGCGTCCTGGGTGGCTTGCTGGACGGTGCTCGCGCGGGTGCCGATGTCGGAGGTCCGGTCCCCGATCTCGCCGAGCCGGTTCGTCGCCAGGTCCGCCGCCGCGCTGCTCCAGTGCGACTGCATGACGCCCCGCTGCTGGCGCATCGAGTCCGCTTGGTCGGTCAGCTCGGTACTGTGCCGCCCCCATTCGGCGGCGACCGTGCTGACCTCACCGACGTCGGCGTTCTCCCACAGCATCTGGTGGAGCTGTTCGTGGGTGTAGGCGTTCCAGTTCGTGCCGTCGGGCGGGATCGGCGAACCGAAGTATCCCTCCCACACGTTGCGCAGCGCGTTCACGACGGGCTGCGCCAGCGCGCCGGCCGGCCCGGCCTGGTCCAGCACGGAGGTGGCGGCGCCCGCCAGTTCCTGGACACCGGCGGACGCCGTGTCAACGAGATTCGCTGTTCCGGAGTCGTCGATCATTCCCGGTCTTCTGCCTTCCAATCGGTGCGCCGGCTCGCCGGCGCACCACCATCACGAGCATTTCCTGTGGTCAAGGGTGTTTCAGCCGTGCCACCGGACTTCACGGTGAACGTGAAGGTGCGCGCCGCGTCGTCCGCCCAGACCGGCTCGCTGACGACGGTGAGGCCGAAGCCGTCCTCGAAGCGTGGGGGCGCGCGCTCGCCGCGGGCACCGCAGACACGGCCGTTCCCGACGCGGCGACGAGGCCGACAAGTGCGGCGACCCAGCCGCGCAGCACGGACCTGCGCAGGAGGTTCATGCGGTGTTCCACCTTCGATGTCGGGCCCGCTTCCCCTCGGCAGGCGCCGTACAAAGATCATCAGAACCGGCCCGCAGAATCATCAGCAACATTGCTGATGTTGTCGGTATGACATGGGTACGTCGCGTTGATGTCGCCCGATTCGCCCACGTTGTGGCCGGTTGCGCGGAATGGTCGCCCAGGTTGTGCGAGCTGCTGCGACGAGCGCGCTCAACGTCGGGGCGAGGATTTTCGATGCCACCGGCATCGGTGGCGGGCATTCGGCGCTGGTGGTGGGCTCAGCCACGCTGCTCGAATCCGAGCACGATCTCGACCCGCGACGAGTAGCCGAGCTTGGCGAGGATCCGCGACACGTGCGAATCGACCGTTCGGACCGAAACGACCAGTCGTTCGGCGACCTCCCGGTTGGTGAGGCCTTGCGCGACGAGCTCCGCGACGCGCCGCTCCGCGGCGGTCAGGCTGTCCCAGCCGTGCTTCGGGCGGCGGCGGGGCCCCGTCGCGCCGCGCCGGACGCCGTAGGCGCGCAGCGCCGCGTCGGCTCGCTGGATGGCGCCGGTGGCCGTAAGCGCGGCGTACCGGTCGATCGCGGTCTGGTAGGCAGCCCGCGCATCGGTGGGTCTGCCAGAAGCGGCCAGGATCCGCGCCGCGTCCTCCGCCGCGCTCGCGGCGGAGATCGGCGATCCGTTCTGGGCGAATCCTTCGGCGGCGGTCAGCAGCAGGTCGACGTCGCTGTCGACCAAGCCCTGGCAGTACATCAGCGCATTGCGCTCGCCGGCGGATTCGCCGGCGCACAACTCCCGCATCTGCGCGAGCAGCCGGGCAGCCAGGTCGTGGTCGCCGCCCGCGACCGCTATGCGCACGATCCGGGCGCCGACGGTCGAGACCGCGTGGCCGTGGTGGACCCCAACGGCGCCGTCGGCGAGGCTGCGCACGAGCTCCAGCGCCCGCTGCGCGTCGCCTTCCGCGTCGGCGACGACAGCGCGCGACAGCACGGTGATCTGCTCGTAGAACACGGCGGCCCCGCGGCTGACGGACTGCTCGGCGAGCTCGACGTGGACGCGAGCACCGGGCAGGTCACCGCGGTTCAGCAGGATCGACGAGGCCACCCCGTGCAGCGGCCCGCCCATCCCGTACAGGTCGGGCAGGGACATGGCCGCGTCGATCTCGTCGAGCGCTCGATCCCACATCCCGTTGTTGAACGAGGCCAGCGCCGCGATGGTGTGCAGCCAGGCCAGCAGCCCCGCGCCGAACACCCGCGCGAGCGGACGAGCTTCCTCGACTGTCTGCAGCGCCGTCCGGTCCTGGCGCAGGTCTTGGACGACCGCGCGCAGCAGGCGCGACATCAACCATTGGCCCCGGTCGGAGACCGAGATGTCGAGCAGTGCGTCCGCCTGGTCCAGCAGCTCCAGCGCCCCGGCGAGGTTGCGGAACACGAAAAGACAGCAGGTACACCTCGATGAGCGGGTCGTGCGCGGCTTCGGGTGCCGCGACTTCGACGGCGCGCTCCGTGCCCTCCAGATCGCCGGCCAGCAGGCAAGCGGCGGCGTCGATCGCGGCGAGCCGTCCGGGGAGTGCCCCGTGCACCCGTTCAGGATCGAGGGCCGTGGCAGCGCCTTCGGGATCCATCTCCCGGATGCAGCTCAGGGCGAGCACCGCGCGCAGCCGGTGCCTGATCGGCGGGTCCGGATGCGCGGCCAGACTGGTGTTGGCGGCGCGCAGCGCCTCATCAATGCGGCCCGACCACATCAGCGCCTCGGCCAGCGCGGCCCGCAACGGGTGCAGGCGCGAATTTCCGGGCGGGAGCCAGGAAACGGCGCGGTCGAGCAGCTCCACGACCGCCGGGGTCGGCTGGGTGGCGAGGCGGTCGGCGTGGGCGTCGAGCCAAGCCAGGGTCCAGGCGTCCATCGGTGTGTGCGCGAGCTGTTCGGCGACTGCGGCGGGTGCGGCGCCGCGGCCCGCGAGCGTCCGCGCCGCGGAACCGCGCAAACCCACCGACGTCGCCGCCACGTCGTGGCGCACCACCGGATGCCGGAACCGCACCAGCCCGGCCTGCTCTTCGACCAGCCCGAGCGCGGCGAGCCGCGCGACCCCGGCCAGCACGTCCACCGGTGCCCTTTCGGCGACGGCGGCCAATTCGTCGACCGACGCGGGTTCGTTCAGGATCGCGGCGAAACGCAGCAGAGCGCCGTCGCCGCCCGCCAGGTCGGTCGCCCAAGCGGTCACCGCCGAAGCACGGTCGTCATCGGTGAGGCGGGTCAACAGCCACGGGTTGCCGCGTGCCTCGTCCGCAAGCCGCAGCAACGATTCCGGCGGCTCCCCACCGGTTACATCGTGGAGGACGGCGCTGACAGCGTCGTCCTCCACCGGGAGGAGGTCATGTACGACCGCCATTCGGTCGAGTCGCTCAAACCGGGCGGGAGAAGTACCGCGATGCCGCCCGGTGACGACCAGCAGCGAGCGGTCGTGGAGTCCTTCGGCGAGCTCATGCAGCGCCAGCAGCGTCGCGTCGTCCGCGCGGTGTAGATCGTCGATCACGACCACGGCGGGCTCGGTCCACTCGGGCAGACCGGTCGACAACTCCGTGCATCCGCTGGGCGGTAGCACGACAATCCGGTGCGTCCGCATGCCGATGCCGCGCGCCGTGGCAGAGTGGGCGTCCAGCAGGGCGGTCATGCCGAGACCGGGATTTGCGCGCAGCATGATGAGCCCGCCGCGTCCGGCCCGCGCTTGCGCCGCGGCGTTAGCGAGCAGGCACAACGATTCGTCTCGTCCGAATAGGTCCACCATCGTTCTCCGGCGGGAGCTTACTATCGGTGGATCTTGCTCCGGGTCGAAATGCGTAAGTTGGGCTAGCCGCAGCAACACGAGGTTGCTCGGTCCGGAATGTCGGCGGTGTGCGCCAAAATGCTGGGCATGGGAGTGCCGAGCGGTAAGTTCATGCGGATGGTGGACCGTCTCGCCGAGGTCGAGCGCGCGGAGGCGAGGGACTACACGTCGTTTAGCGTGCGCGGCAAGCGGTTCGGCTACTACTGGCCGCGAACGGAGACGGTCGGCCTGAAGCAGACGCTGTCCGAGCAGATCGCACTGGTCGCCGAGCGCCCGGACGTGTTCGAGGTGCAGTTCACGGCAGGCGGATTCGGCTGGGTGGTCGTGCATCTGCGGGGGATCGACGCCGACGAACTCAAGGAGCTCGTGTACGAGGCATGGCGGCTGTCGGCCCCTGAACCCCTCGTCGAGGAGCATCCGACTCCGTAGCCCGGGGGCCGGTCACGGGCGTGGTCTGCCCACCGAGTCGCGGTGCTTCGGCTCCGGTGCGATCAGCTTGCGCCGGCTGCGCCGGTTCTTGTCGACCGCTTTGAGCACGCGCTCGACGACCGCGTCGACGACGGTCTGCACGTCCCAGCGGTAGGTGGACAGCGCCGGTGTCAGCAGCCGGGACACCGGGTGGTCGTCGTAGCCGAGGACCGACAGGTCCGCGGGGATGGCCAGGCCGAGATCGCGAGCTGCCTCGTAGACGCCGTAGGCCATCGAGTCGGTGAGGCAGAACGCCGCGGTGGGCCGGGGTTCCTCGGCGAGCGCGGTCCGCGCCACCTCGGCCGCGCCGGTCAAGTCGTTGGGGCAGGCCAGGACGCGCAAGCTCATCCGCAGTTCGCGCGCGACCTCGTGGACGACCTTCTCGGCCGGGCGTTGGCGCATTAGGCGCGGTCCCGGCGTCAGCACCAGGACCTCGTCGTGCCCGGCGGCGCTGAGGGTCTTCAGCGCGTCGGTGACGCCCAGGCTGTTGTCGAAGACCACCTCAGCGGCGGTGGACGCCCCGGGCAGCGGGTCGCCGATCGCGACGAGCATGGTCCGCGCGGCGGCTTCCGGCCAGTGCGGGGAAGTCGGGTCGACCGGGATCGTGACGACCGCGTCGACCCGCTGGTCGAGGAGGTTCTTGGCGAGCAGGGCCTCGCGCGCGGGATCGGCGGCGGAGTCCATGAACAGCGTGTTGCGGTCCGCGGCGAGGAAGCGCCTGCCGAGCGTGGTGGCGAAGTTCTGCTGCCACAGGTCCTCGAGCGAACTGCACAGCACGCCGACCATCCCGGTGCGCCCGCTGGCCAGCGCGCGGGCGACCGGATCGGCCTCGTAGCCGAGGCGGTCGGCGACCTCCCGCACGCGCTGCTGCGTTTCCGGGGGGACCTGCAGGCCGCGGAGCGCGTATGACACCGCGGCAGGGGAGAGCCCCGTCTCCGCCGCGATGTCCTTGATCGTGGGGCGCTTGCGGCGTTGCACCTGGAAAGCCTAGCGCGTGGCGGATGGACGCGTTCGGCCCTTGACCGAACGCCCGCTGAGGCGGTTCACTGAAGCCGTTCACTGAAACGCTTCACTAAGGCGTTGCCTTGCCCGGATTGATGATCGACGTGCACCAGCACCTGTGGCCTGCGGAATTCGTCGACGCGTTGCGCGCACGGGCGAATCCGCCGCTGCTGCGCGGCTGGACCCTGCACGTGGCGGGCGAGCCGCCGTTCGAGGTGGACCCTGCCGACCACGAACCGGCGAAGCGCGCGGCCCGGGAAGACGGGATTGCGGTCGTTTCGCTGTCCAGCCCGCTCGCCATCGAATGGCTCCCGCCGGAGGACGCTGGCCCGCTGCTGGACGCATGGCATCGCGGGGCGTTGGAGCTGCCCGATCCGTTCCGGGTGTGGGCCGCGGCCAACGTGCTGGAACCCGATGCCGGGCTGGTGCGGGACGCGCTCGGCAGCGGATGCGTCGGCCTGCAGATCCCGGCCGATGCCATGCGGAAACCCGCTGATGTGGAACGCATCGCCCCGCTGCTCGCGGTGTGCGAGCAGCACGACCGACCGGTCATGGTGCACCCCGGCGCAGCGACTTGCCCGCCTGGCGTGCCCGGGTGGTGGCCGCCGGTCGTCGACTACGTGGCGCAGATGCAGGCGGCGTGGTGGTCCTGGCACGTCGCGGGCCGCGCGCTGCTGCCGGATTTGCGGATCTGCTTCGCCGCCGGAGCGGGGCTGGCACCCGTGCACCACGAGCGCCTGGTGGCCAGGGGCGGAGCGTTCGACCGCATCGACCCGGACGCCTTCGTCGACACGTCATCGTACGGGCCGCGCGGGGTGGACGCGCTGATCCGGGTGCTCGGGATCGACCCGGTCGTCCTCGGCAGCGACCGCCCCTACGCCGAGCCGACCGATCCCGGCCTGGGGGAAGCCGCCTCCCGGGCCATCCGCTGTTCGAACCCGCGTCGCCTGCTCGAAGGAGGACTACCGTGATCGGCGAATCTCATGCGGCTGTCGAGGTGCCCGCCCGGCGAGCGCTCCCGATCGGTGAGGTACCAACCGGTTTCACCCTCGAAACCCTGCCCGGCCGCTGCCTGGACCCGCGCGAGCTGCTCGGCCTGGTCGCGGACCTGGCGCGCCGACCGGAGCTGTGGCGGCACCACGTCGCTTTCAACGACGACAAGCGGCATTACGCATCGCTGCACCGGGACGCGCACGTCGACGTGTGGGTGCTGTGCTGGATGCCGGAGAACGACACGGGCTGGCATGACCACGACATCTCCTCGTTCGCGGTCGCGGTGGCCGGGGGTGCGCTCGTCGAGCACAACCTGGCGGTGGCCGGGCCGAGCTTGGCGACCGAGGTCGGCGCCGGCTTCGTGTTCGGCTGCGGCCCTGAGCACATCCACCGGCTCACGGGCAAGGAACGCAAGAGCGTCTCGATCCACGCGTACTCCCCACCGCTGTGGCGGATGGGGCAGTACGCCGTGTCCGGCGGCGTGATCCGGCGCGTTTCCGTCTCGTACGCCGAGGAGCTGCGTCCCATCAACGACACAGCCCGCATCTGACGCTGCGGGTGGAGGGAGGAGTCGTGACTGCCATTCAGGGTGCGGTGCGCGCCGGAAATCCCGTGCTCCTCGGCGGACCTGAACTGTCCGGTGAGGACGTGGTCCGGATCGCGGACGGCCTTGGGGTCGGCGCGTCACCGGCCGCGTTGGACCGCCTCCGAAAGCGTTGGCTGAACGCGCGGAAGCCCGTGCCGCAACCGGTGTACGGTCGCACCACCGGCGTCGGTGCCAACCGTGGCGAAGTGGTGCCCGGAAGCGCGGCGCACGGGATGCGGCTGCTTCGCAGCCATGCCAGCGGAATCGGGAACCTGCTGCCCGAACGAGACGTTCGGGCGATGCTGGCGGTCCGGGTGAACCAGGTCCTGCGCGGTGGCGCGCTGCAACCCGCTATCGCCGAAGCAATGGTCACCGCACTCAACGCCGGTACCTGTCCGGAGGTGCACGAGCACGGCGCCGTCGGGACCGGCGATCTCGGCCCGTTGGCCGAACTCGGAGTCGCTCTCGCGGGAGAAGCGAGCTGGGCCGGTGGGGGACGGCCGCCGGATCCGGTCATCATGACCGACGGCGACGCCCTGGCGTTGATCAGCAGCAACGCCCTGACCATCGCCCAGGCGGCGCTGGCGGCGGAGGAGGTGCGCGGGCTTCTTGATGCGACCGCGCCGATCGCCGCGCTGACCTTGCTCGCCGTCGATGGGTCGACCGAGCCGTTCGCGCCCGAGGTGCACGCCGGGCGGCCGCACGCCGGAGCGGCCCGGGTCGCCGCCGACATGCTGGCATTGCTCGGCGGGGCGGTGACGGCTGGGTGCAGGATCCAGGACCCGTTCGGTCTGCGGTGCTTTCCCCAGGTCCACGGCCCCGCGTTGGAGGCCTTGGCCGACGTCGACTCGGTCTTGGCCGTGGAACTCAACGCCGCCAGCGAGAATCCGCTGATCACCGACCAGCAGGTTCGCCACCACGGCGGGTTCCACGCCGCCCAGCTCGTCCTCGCGCTGGACCGGTTGCGGCTGGCGATGCTCTCGACCGCGCAACTCTCGGCAGGGAGGCTGTCGCTGCTCACCGATCCCGAGATGACCTGCCTGCGCCCGTTCCTGGCCACCGGCCCGCCGGGCAGCTCGGGAATCATGGTGCTCGAGTACGGCGTTGGTTCCGTCTTGGCCGAGCTGCGCAACGCCGCCTATCCCGCGACGTTGGGCCATGTGGTGCTTTCCAGGGGCGCCGAAGAACACGCGAGTTTCGCCTCGCAGGCGGCCAGGCAGTCCGGCCGCGCGGCGGAGGCGTACCGGCTCGTCCTGGCTTGCGAACTGGTGGCCGCGATCCGCGCGCTCCGGTTGAGCGGGCCTGGCCCTGCGCAACCGGTCCGGGCGGTTTACCGACGGGCTTGCGGCGCACTCGATCCGGATGCCCGGGATCGCCCGTTGTCCGCCGATGTCTCGGCCGCGGCCGCGATCATCGACGAGATCGCCCGGATCGGCCGCCGGCTCGTTCGGGCAGGAGCCGGTGCGGACTGACCGCCCGGATGCGGAAAGCCCTAGTCCGGCAACGGGTTTCAGTCGGTGTCGGTCTTGGCGAGCCGGTCCAGGACTTCGGCGGGTGCTAGCCCTCTCGCCGAGGCGCGGGAAATCTTCTCGAGCGTTCCCAGCAGTCCGGTAACGCCGACCAGCGCGGTGCCCACCAGGTACAGCGCCGTCACCAGACAGGCCGCCTGCGCGGGCGGAGACCCGAACGCAGCGCCGATCGGGATTCAGGGCCACGGCGAGCATCGACGAGTTGATCAGGTTCAGGATCGAGCCCAGCAGCACAGGGGTGATCGGCTTGCGGTCGAATCCGCCGCGCTGCGACCCCTCGGAACGCGCCGCCTGCCTCGTCACGACTGGGCCACGTCATCCAGCAATGCCAACGCCTCGATGATCATCAGCCGCTGCTCCTCGGTGCATCGCTCTTGCAACGCCCTCGCCAGCGACGCCTGACGAGCCTGCCGGTCGCCGGTTCTGAACAGCTCAGGCTGTCTTACTTCTGGTTTCGGCAGCTTCCTCGTTCGTCAGCCCTGGTTCCAGCGGGGCGGCGCGGGCGGCCACCACCTGGCCGATGAACAGGTCGTAGACGACGGCGCCGATGACGGCCCCGACGAGCGGCCCGACGATCGGGATCCAGAAGTAGTTGCTGAACCACTGGTAGCTCCCGGGTAGCGCGATATCGCCCCAGCCGGTGATGAACGTCCACAGCCGAGGCCCGAAGTCGCGCGCCGGGTTGATCGCGTAACCGGCGTTCGGGCCGAAGGTCAGACCGATCGTGGTGACGACCATGCCGATCATGAACGGCCCCATGTTGGCGGACGGAGCGGTGTTGCGCGTGTCGATGAGCGCGAATATGAGCAGCACCAGAACCGCAGTCCCGACGATCTGGTCCAGCAACGGTCCCCACCACGATCCGTCGAAGTACTTGGCGGGGAACGTCGCGAAGATCGCGAACGTGTCCAAGGACTGGTTGCGGGCGAGGCCGGCCTTGGCGTTGAACGCGTCGATCGCCCAGCTGTAGACGGAGTACACCACCGCTGCGGCCAGGAACGCGCCCACGAACTGGGCCGCCACGTACGGTACGACCTTCCGCCACGGGAAGGCCCGCCGCACCGTGAAGGCGAGTGTGACCGCTGGGTTGATGTGCGCACCGCTGACGCCGCCGGCGACGTAGACGCCGAACACCACGGCGAATCCCCAGCCGAACGCGATGATGAGCCAGTTCCCCGGCCCGAAGGCGTCGGACTGGCGTCCCGAACCGGGCAGGCCCGCGACCGCGACGGCGACCGAAGCGCACCCGAACAAGATCAGGACGAAGGTGCCCAGGAGCTCGGCTAGCAACTCGCCGCCGAGCCCTTCCCGGTAGCCGTGACGACGTTGGTTTTCCTCGGACATCGGCGACCCCAACCCGAGTCGATTTCCCCCCCATCGCGCGATCCGGTCGAAGCGTCGCGGTGGAATCGATATTCCGAGTGTAGGACCCGGGACCTGAACGTGCCGGACGCGAATGCGCTGTGCGCAACGCGGCGAACTCGAACACCCTGGCGTGGGCAGGGCCGGACCCGATGGGCCGCGCGTGATCAGTTGGGGGTTTTCGAAGACGAGTTTTCGGCATACCGTAATCTCTTGGTCGTCGAGCCGAACTACGGCTCGCGCGGGCATGTGGGACGACAGGAGGCAGTCATCAACGGGCAGGAAGCCGGGACGGCAGCACGGGTGGATCAATGGGCATGACCAAGATCGATACGGAACGGGGCCCGCGACCGGCCGTCGGGCAGGTGCTCGGACGAGGCCGGGTGCGCGGCGCACTCGCCATGTTGGGGCCGGCCTTCATCGCGGCGATCGCGTACGTCGACCCCGGCAACTTCTCGACGAACATCGGCGCCGGCGCGGAATTCGGTTACGCGCTGGTGTGGGTCGTCGTGCTGGCGAACCTGATGGCGATGCCGGTGCAGTTCCTGTCCGCCAAGATCGGCGTCGTCACCGGCAAGACCCTTCCCGAGGTTTGCCGGGAGCGGTATCCCCGGCCGATGCGGTGGGGGCTCTGGTTACAGGCGGAGATCGTCGCCATGTCCACCGACCTGGCCGAGTTCGTCGGCGCGGCCCTCGGCCTGTACCTGCTCTTCGGCATCCCGATGATGCCGGCGGCGCTGATCACCGCGGTGGTCGCGTTCGCGCTGCTGGGCCTGCAGGCGCTGGGCTACCGGCCCTTCGAGCGGGCGATCGCCGGTTTGCTGCTGCTGATCATCGCCGGTTTCGCCTACGAGCTGCTGCAGATCGGCCCGGAACCGGCCCAGGCCATCTCCGGGCTGGTGCCGGCGCTGCCCAGCGGCAGCGCCTACCTCGCGGTGGGGATCGTCGGCGCCACCGTGATGCCGCACGTCGTCTACCTGCACTCGGCGCTGATGAGCCGCCGGGTGGCGTGCTCGAACGACGACGACCGCCGCCGGGTGCTGCGCTTCGAGCGCTGGGACGTGGCCGTCGCGCTCGGCCTCGCCGGGATGATCAACCTGTCGATGCTGCTGGTCGCCGCGAAGCTCTTCCACGACACCGGGAACACGGGCATCAGCACCATCGAGGACGCGCACGCGGGCCTCGCCACGCTCGCCGGTGGTGCCGCCGCCCTGGTGTTCGCGGTCGCCCTGCTCGCGTCCGGGATCTCCTCGTCCGGCGTCGGCACCTTCGCCGGGCAGGTCGTCATGGCGGGGTTCATCAACTTCCGGATCCCGTTGCTGCTGCGCCGGTTGATCACGATGGTGCCCGCGCTCTTGGTCATCGCGCTCGGCATGAACACCACCGACGTCCTCAACTTCAGCCAGGTCGTGCTGAGCTTCGGCATCCCCTTCGCGCTGATCCCGCTGGTGCTGGTGACCCGGGACCGCGCGGTGATGGGGGAGTTCGCCAACCCGCGCTGGCTGACGACGGTGATGACCCTGATCGCCATCCTGATCGTCGGCCTGAACTGCTACCTCCTCTACGACCAGTTCGTCGGCTGACGCGACGGTTGACATTATGCAGGCATTTGCCTGCATAATGCCGGGTGTGCCCGCTGAGCTGGAGAAGGTCTTCAAGGCGCTCGCCGATCCGACTCGGCGGTACCTGCTGGACACGCTCCACGAGCGCAACGGGCAGACGCTGGGCGAGCTGTGCGAGCAGCTGGACATGGCACGCCAGTCGGTGACCCAGCACGTGGCCGTCCTCGAAGCGGCCAACCTGATCAGCACGGTCCGGCGCGGTCGGGAGAAGTTCCACTACCTCAATCCCGTTCCCCTCGGCGAGATCCAGGACAGGTGGATCCACAAGTTCGAGCGCCCGCGCGTCCAAGCGCTGAGCGAGCTGAAGCGGCGAGCGGAGGAGGCCCGCATGAGCGACAAACCTGATTTCGTGTACGTGATCTACATCGACAGCACGCCGGAGGAGGTCTGGAACGCGCTGACCGACCCCGACCTGACGGCGCGGTTCTGGGGCCACAGCAACGTGTCCGACTGGGCGGTCGGTTCGCAGTGGGAGCACCAACGAACGGATGGCACGCGCACCGCCGATGTCGTCGGCACCGTCGTGGAGAGCTCGCCGCCGACCAGGCTCGTGCTCACGGCGGCCATGCCGGGCCAGGACCGTCCGAACGGGCCGTCCCGGATCACGTTCGAGATCCGGCCGCACGGCGAGATCGTCCGGCTCACCGTCACCGAGGAGAACTTCGCCGACGATTCCGAGCGGGACGAGGCGGCTGGTGGGTGGGCGGCAGTGCTGTCCAACCTGAAGTCCCTGCTGGAGACGGGCAGTCCGCTCCCGCAAGAGCCGTGGCTGGAACCGGAGCAGCGGTGAAGCGTCAGGTTCTAGGCGCGGATTCAGTTGCTGTGGTGCGGAGTTCGCGGACTTCGGTGCGGAGTTCGCGGATCTCCGCGATGAGTTGTTGGACCGCTTCGCCCTCGGCGGTGTCTTCACTGCTCTCGCGCTCGCGGCCCACTTGGGACTCCATCGCGGACACGGCGACGGCGATGAAGAGGTTCAGGACCGTGAACGTCGTGATGGCGATGTAGCCGATGAAGAAGACCCAGGCGAAGGGTTCCTCGGTCATCACGGTGCGGGCGACCTCGGACCAGGCCTCGCCGGTCATCACCTGGAACAGGGTGAACAGGGAGTCGCCGAGGTCGCCGAAGTAGTCCGGCGCGACCGCGCTGAACAGCTTGGTGGCGATCACGGCTCCGACGTAGAGGATCAGCACCAGCAGGGCGGCGATGGAAGCCATACCGGGCACGGCGGTGAGCAGCGCGCCGACCACGCGGCGCATGCTGGGGACCACCGAGATCAGCCGCAGTGCGCGGAGGATGCGCAGGGTCCGCAGGACGCCGAAGGCTCCGGTGGTGGGCAGCAGCGCGATGCCGACGATGATGGCGTCGAAGCAGTTCCACGGGTCGCGGAAGAACCGCCAGCCGTAGGCGTGGCAGCGTGCGGCGAGTTCGAGCGTGAACATCGCCAGCACGGCCCGGTCCACCGCGTGCAGCAGCCAGCCGTAGGAGGCCACCAGGTCGGGGGATGTCTCGCAGCCGAGGGTGACGGCGTTGATGAGGATGATCGTGATGATCAGCCGTTGGGAAAGTGGCGCGTCGACCAGCGCGCGGACGCATTCACGCGTGCTCACCAAGACTCCCGGTAGACGGTCCCCGAACAAGATGTTGATCAATCTAGCGGGTGATCTCGGCGGCCGATGACCGGACCATCGCGCGGCGCGCGCCGGGAACGGATTCCCGGCGCCCGCCTGCCACGGTGATCAGAATTCTTCTTCGTCGCCCTCGAAGACCTCTTCCATGATCTCGCCCGCGACCATGCCGCCGAGGAATCCGGCGCCGGCGCCGAGCGCGGCGCCGGCGACCATGCCGCCCATCCCGGAACCGCGCCGATGGTGCTCTTCGTGGTGGCCGTGCGGGTGGTGGCCGTAGCCCTGGTGGTCGTAGCCGCCCATGTGGTGACCCATGCCGCCGCGTCGTTCGACGGCCTGCTCCAGCCAGCCGCGGATCTGCCCCGCCCAGTCGGTGGTGAGCGCTTCCTCGTGGGTGACGTGGAAGCGACCGAAGGCGTCCTGGCTCGGCGCGAAGAACCCCCCGCGTTTGTCGGCCTCCAGCACCACGTCCAGCCCGTGCGGGCTGGCGACGAAGGTCAGCTCGACCTCGTTGATGCGCCCGGCGAACTGCGGCGGCGGGAAGAACTCGATCTCCTGGAAGAACGGCAGTTCCTGGCGGACGCCGTGCAGGTGGCCGTGCTCCAGGTCGGCGCTCTTGAAGTGAAAACCGAGCTGGGAGAAGGCTTCGAGCACCTTCTCCTGCGCGGGCAGGGGTTCCACGATGACCGGGTCGAGGTCGCCCTTGTCCGCGACCTTGGCGATGGCCAGTTCGGTGCGCACGCCGAGCGTCATGCCGTGCAGGTGCTGGCCGTAGACGCTGGTGATCGGCGTTTCCCACGGCACGGGCAGCTCGAACGGGATGGTCTTGTTCTCGCCCTCGCGCAGCGCGAAGTGCCCGGCAACCACGGCGCGGTGGAACTCCACCCCGGCGTGTCCGTCGCGGCCGCCGTGCTCGGTCTCGATGCGGGTGATGAAGCCGAGCGCGACGTGCTCGACGTTGACGTCCTGGTTGCCGCCGGTGATGCGGACCTCGCCGACGAGGTTCTCGCCCGGGCGGATGTGGGGGTGCTGCAGCACGGTGTCCACCGACGGGCCGCCGACACCGAGCGCGCCCAGGAGCTTCTTGAAGACCATTCTGCTGGCCCTTCCTTCTCTCTTCGCTGTCAGTTGATTGCGGTGCGTGTTCTCGAATGGGTAGCGGGTGATGCGGCTCCTCAGTCGATCGGAGATTCGGCGCGGCCCGGTCAGCGTGGTTTTGCGGGGCCGCGAGCCTGCGCGATGCGCTTCGGAGCTTCCGCGTTCGACGTCCCGGCAGGCCGAGGGGGCATGCGGGGGCGCAGGAAGGGGGAGTTGGTCGTCCGGGGGAGGAGCGCTCGCCGGTTCTCGGCTGCACGGCGCGGAAGCGCGCAGAACTCGACTCTCCCCAGTGGCCCGAAGTGGATGATGTCCAGGTCCGTGGGTGACGTTGGCTTTCGGACGTGTGGTGGCGCGGCTCCGCGCAGCCTGTCGGCTTGCGGTGGCGTCAGCGTCCTCGTGGGGTCCGTGCTCCTCGAACTGCGAGGAGCACGGCCGGGACTGTCAGGATCATCGTCCATGTCCATTGGAACGGAACAGTAGAGCAGCGAGTTCCGGACAAACACCCCAAAAATCGTGATCAACACAACATCGCCTGTTCGGTCGAGTCGGCGCAGTTCGTGTATCTGCGCGGACTCGGTCGGCTGGGCGCGACGGCCTGCGAACGCCCAACAGTGTGACCTCGATCTAGTTTGCTCGCTGGGGTGGTACTCCATTCGGGATATACTGCGTGTCCCTTTCCTCCCCTTTGTTTTGTCGAGGAGTGACATCTTCAGTGCGCGAAGCGCAATCTCCAGAGGGCAGTACCGGGCCGGGACGTAGTCCCGGCTTTCCGCGGCTGGTGGCCGATGCCCCGTTCTGGGGTGGTCGGTGATGGACATCCTGTTGGCCGTTCTCGGCCTTGTTTTCGTTGGCGTGTTGACGTTGGGCACCGGGTTGGCGGTTGCCGCGGAGTTCTCGCTGACGTCTCTGGAACGCAGCACGGTGGACGCGCATGTGCGTCAGGTCGGTGACCGGCGTGCGAGGGCGGTGCAGAAGGCGCACCGGACGCTGTCGTTCCAGCTTTCCGGTGCCCAGGTCGCGATCACGTTGACCACGCTGGTCACCGGGTACGTGGCGGAGCCGTTGGTCGGTGACCTGATCCGTCCGGGGCTGACCGCGCTGGGGCTGCCCGGTGAGGTGGCCGGGGCGGTGTCGCTGACGCTGGCGATCCTGCTGGCCACGACCCTGTCGATGGTCTTCGGGGAGATGGTGCCCAAGAACCTCGCCATCGCCCGCCCGCTGTCCACCGCCCGTGCCGTGTCGGGCTATCACGCCCGGTTCTCGCGGGTCTTCCGGTGGCTGATCGACGCGATGAACAACAGCGCCAACCGGGATCGAACCCCAGGAAGAGCTCCGATCCGCCCGTTCCCCCGAAGAACTCGGGTCGATCGTGCGCTCCAGCGCCGAACACGGAACGTTGGACGCGTCGACGGCGCAGTTGCTCGACCGGTCGTTGCGGTTTGGCGACCGCACCGCCGAGGAGTTGATGACCCCACGCGTCCGTGTGGAGTCCCTGACCGCCGGCGACAGCGTGATGGACCTGCTCGACGTCGCCCGCCGCACCGGGTTCTCCCGCTTTCCGGTGCACGGCGGTGATTTGGACGAGATCCACGGCGTTGTCCACGTCAAGCAAGCATTCGGGCTGCCAGCCGGGGAACGCGAACGGACCACCGTCGGATCACTCGTTCAGCCTGTTTCGACGGTGCCGGAGACCTTGGCCGGTGACGCGCTGTTGGAGACGTTGCGCGGATCGGGGTTGCAGTTGGCGGTGGTGGTCGACGAGTACGGCGGTAGCGCGGGCATCGTGACCCTGGAGGACGTCGTCGAGGAGATCATCGGCGACGTCCGTGACGAACACGACCGCCGCGAAATCGCCGCTGTTCGGCACATCGGCGACAACACCTGGATCATCTCCGGCCTGCTGCGCCCGGACGAACTCGTGGACGCAGTTGGGGCTCCGTTGCCGGACGGGGATTACGAGACTGTCGCGGGTTACGTGCTGGGTGAACTCGGCCGCATACCCGAGGTCGGCGACAAGCTGCTTCTGGATGGTTGGGTGCTGACGGTGACGCGGATGGATCGCAACCGCATCGCAGATCTCCGTCTCACTCGCGAACCCGGCAACACCGGGAGCGCCGAGGCCGTGGAGGAGGTTCGATGAGCGACGGTTTCGCGATCGTGCTGGGTGTTGTCCTGTTGCTGCTCAACGCGTTCTTCGTGGGCGCGGAGTTCTCCCTGCTGTCCTCCCGCCGGGACCGGCTGGAAGCACTGCTGGCCCAAGGCAAAACCCGCGCCCGAGTGGTGATCAAAGCCAGCCAGGAAGGCTCGCTGATGCTCACCAGCGCCCAACTCGGCATCACCCTCTGCTCCCTGGGCCTGGGCCGCCTCGGCGAACCCGCCGTCGCCCACCAACTCCAAACACCCTTCACCACCCTCGGCATCCCCGACACCATCACCCACGCCGTAGCGTTCACCATCGCACTAGCGATCGTGGTCGTACTCCACGTCCTCGTCGGCGAAATGGTCCCGAAAAACCTCGCCATCGCCGAACCCGAACGACTCGCCCTCTGGCTGGTCCCACCCCTGGTCGGCTTCGTCAAACTCGCCCGGCCACTGATCGCCGTGTTCAACATGATGGCCAACACCGCGCTCCGCCTACTACGCGTAGAACCCAAAGACGAACTCGACACCGCCTACACCTCCGCCGAACTCGCCGAACTCCTCGTCGAATCCCGCCGCGAAGGCCTCCTCGAACCAATCCGAACACCGCCGACTCGCCCAAACACTGTCCTCAGTGGAACACACCGTCGCAGACGTCCTCGTCCCCCTACCCGACCTCACCACACTCCCGCAACACCCCACCCTCGGCGACGTCGAACAAGCCGTCGCCCACACCGGATTCTCCCGATTCCCCCTCCGCCGCGACGACGGAACACTCACCGGCTACCTCCACATCAAAGACGTCCTCGACCAAGCCGGACACGACCCCACAACCCCCATCGCCCCCACCCGCATCCGACGACTCCCCACCGTCCCCGCCCACGCCCGCCTCGACCACGCCATGACCTCCCTACGCCGCACCGGCAGCCACCTCGCCACCGCAACCGACACCACCGGCCAACCCATCGGCATCGTCGCCCTCGAAGACCTCGTCGAGGAATACGTCGGCACCGTCCGCGACGCCACCCACGTCGAGTGATCCGAACAACCCGGCGATAGGTGGTGCGGACGTGCACGTCGACAGGCATGCCCGGCCGCACCACCGGTAGCCTCGAGACCGCTCGGGACGTTCCCGCCAGGGCCCTGACCCGGCCGGGTTCTCAAGGGGCCGGATCGGTCCGGCCGGGCCTACGCTGAGCCCGTGCCGCCGTCTGAAGTGCTGAAACGGTCGCTCGTCGGCCGACCGGTGCGCAGTGACCGGCTAGGGGAGACGCTGTTGCCGAAGCGGCTGGCGCTGCCGATCTCCGCCAGCGACCCGCTGTCCTCAGTCAGCTACGTCACCCAGGAGATCCTGCTGGTGCTGTCGCTGGGCGGGCTGGTGTGCCTGCACCTGACGCCCTGGGTCGGGCTCGCGGTGGTGGTGCTGTTGTCCTAGGGCCGCCGCGACTCGCCGCGCTTGCGCGCCTGAACCCAGCGCGAGGCGTTGTTGACCAGTCGTAGGGCCTTGCGCGCAGCCGGGTGCTGCGTGAGAACGTGCTGTTGGTAGCGCCAAGGCGGCTGCAAGCTGTTCCGGGAGGACATCGCGTAGCAGAAGTCCACGGCATTGCGATCCGTGTAGCGGTCGGCGTTCTCGAACCACGCCATGCTGGTGCGCGCCGAGGTCTGCGCCACGCGCAGCGCGGCGTGGCCTTCCAGGTCGAACTCCTTGAGCGCCGTGGCCACTTGCTCGCGCTCCAGCAGTTTCTGCGCGAGCACGACCGCATCGCTGATGGCCAGCCTGGTGCCGGAGCCGAGCGTGAAGTGCGTGGTGTGCGCGGCGTCGCCGATCAGGATCACGTTGTCGTGTCGCCAGGTCTCGTTGTAGACCTGCGTGAACCGGTGCCACGACGCGGGTTTTCCCCGAGACGAGCTGATCAGCGAGTGCCCGGCCAGCGGCGTGTCGAAGATGTCCTCCAGCAGCCGCATGCTCTCGTCGGCGCCGAGCTGGTCCAGGCCGAGCCCGTACCAGGTTTCCTCCTTGCATTCGACGATGAAGGTGCTGATCCCGGCGCTGGAAGGGTAGGCGTGGAACCAGATCCAGCCCTGCGGTGTCTCCTCGAAGTCGAAGGTGAACTTGTCGAAGACCCGGTCCGTGCCCAGCCATAGGTAGGGGTTGCGCCCCTGGGACACCTCGGTGCCGAACTCGTAGGCGTACTGCTGCCGGGTCCGGCTGTTGGCACCGTCGGCCACCACGATCAGATCCGCATCGGAGAATTCCGACAGGTCCTCCACGGCCCGCTCGTACTGGATGTCCACCCCGAGCATCGCGGCCCGATCGGCGAGTATCTCCAGCAGCGGCGCGCGGTTCATGCTGTAGCCGTACCCGCTGATGTAGGCGTGTTCGGTGCCGCGCAGTGAGACGACCTGTTCCTGCCAGAGCGTGGATGCGGCGCGGATCCGCTCCGCGCTCTCCCGGTCGTTGAGGTATAGCGTGTCCATACACGACGCCCCAGCCGTAGGTGGCGCCCGGTGGATCGCGTTCGATCACCGTGATGTCGTTGTCGGCGTCGCGCAGCTTCGCCGAGATGGCCAGGTAGAGGCCGGCAGGTCCGGCCCCGATGCACACGATCTTCATGAGCGTCTCCCACGAGCGGCGGAACGAGCGGTCAAGCCCGGTGGCCCCGTGCCGAATGCCCGTGAGGCACGAGCGGCCCAGCACCAGCGTGGGTCGGGTAGGCCTCCGTTGTACCCCGGCCGGAAGCTGGTCGCACCTGACACACGCCCACCCCAACGCTTCCACGTCATTGACGTGGCAGGACTAGGGACTTTGGGCCTGAATCACCTAGAGCGCGAGCGTTTCGGGCCGTTGCAGCGACCCGAAGCACTCACGGTCCCAGGACTCAGTCCGCGCGTAGTTCGACGACCCGCACGCCGTAGGCGGAGGGCGGATCTTGGAAAGGTCTTCACCGGTTTTGAGGTTGTGCAGTGAACATCCGCCCGTGAGCGTTCTGTAGCACGACGCCGAAACACCCGCGGATCGTCGACCGTGATCGGTCGTTCGACACCGGCGATCTCGGCTAGCGCCGAGTAGGTCCGGTGCGTGTCCTCCGGGTTGACGCGTGCGTTCCGCGCGGCGAAGTGCTCGACCGGATGCGGGCACGTCGGTGCACTTACAGCGATCGATGTCTACAGTGGACAGGGTTTCGGCGAACGCCGCCAGTTCGTGCAGAACGGCAGCGAGAACGCCAGGTAGGTGATGACCAGGCCGAGGTGGCTGCCGTGCAGCGCGATGCCGGTCACCTGGCCGACCGTGGCGTAGATCAGGGACAGCGGGAGCAGGAACAGGATGCCGGGGACGTCTGGGTCGACAGCACGACGATGCGGCAAAGGTTCCGGCCACGGAAGCGGAATCTGCGGATCGCGTACGCGGCGAACACGGCGATGGTTACCGGCAGCACCGCCGGGCCCAGAGCCACCTGACTGCGCTCAAGCGCGGTACGTGTGGAACCTCGCAGTGGAGCAGCACTCCGGCGCGACGAACGCGGTGAGGCGGTCCAGGTTCCAGCGTACTCGGCGTGGGTTTGTGCCTGTCGCACCGAACCGTGCGACGCGACGGCGCGCCGCTGATCCACTGTGGATCGCTGATCGACGCGCGGTGCGCAGTCGGGGCTCGTAGGCTTGTCTGGTGGCGAATCACAGCGGTGGCTTGGCCACACCCGGGGCACAGGCTGGTCGGCTGCCGCAGGGGCTGGTCGTGCTCTTGGGGATGGCCTCAGCGGTCGTGGTCGTCGCCGGGGTCAGGGCGGCCGCTTGGCTGATCGCGCCGACGTTCCTCGCGCTGGTCATCGTGATCGCAACGAACCCGGTTCCGGCGTGGCTGGTCCGGAAGGGCTGTCCACGCTGGCTGGCCACCGCGGTGCTGGTCGTTCTGGTTTACGCGGTGCTCATCACGTTCGCCCTGGTGGTGTTCGTCTCGGTGGCGCGCTTGGCGGAGGTCCTCCCACACTACGCGCAACGCGCCGACGCGCTCACCGCCGAAATCGCCCAGACGCTCGCGAAGTTCGGTATCGGGCCGGAGCAGATCAAGACCGCCGCGAGCAGGGTGAACTACACCGAGCTGGCCGGGTTCGTCGGCGGTCTGCTGTCCGGTGTGGCGAGCGTGAGCACCAACCTGGTGTTCCTTTTGGCGTTGCTGTTGTTCCTGGGCATCGAGACCAGCGGGGTCGGCCGCAGGCTCGGAATCGTTTCCGCCCGGCATCCGCGGATGGCCGAGGCGCTGGTCGGTTTCACCCGCGGCACCCGAAGCTACTTGGTGGTCTCCACAGTCTTCGGGCTGATCGTCGCGGTGCTGGACACCATCGCATTGGCGCTGCTCGGGGTGCCGCTGCCGGTGCTGTGGGGGCTGCTGGCGTTCGTCACCAACTACATCCCAAACGTCGGGTTCGTCATCGGACTGGTGCCGCCGGTCGTCCTCGCCCTGCTCCAAGGAGGTTGGCAGCTGGCTGTCGTCGTGGTCGCTGTCTACGCGGTGCTCAACTTCGTTGTGCAGAGCCTGGTGCAGCCGCGCTTCGTCGGCGACGCCGTTGGGCTTTCGGTCACCGTGACCTTGTTGTCCCTGGTGTTCTGGACATGGGCGGTCGGGCCGCTGGGGGCGGTGCTGGCCATCCCGTTGACGCTGCTGGTAAAAGCGCTGCTCGTGGACAGCGACCCGCGCGCGGAGTGGGCCAAAGCCTTCCTCGTCTCGGACCGGGTCAGCACAGAGGAAATCAACCGCCGGTAGCGAGGAGGAGGGAGATCAGGTAGAGCAACAGCGGCAGCGCGGCGAGGAGCGCCGAGCAGACCTGTCTTGAACGCGGTGTTCGGGTCGCCGACAGCTGTGTGCTGAGCCATTTCGGTTCCGCCGTCTTGCGCCCCAGGTGGTTCCGCACCGCGACCAGCACCAGCCGGGCGATGAGCTCGATCTGTTGCCTGCCTTGAGCGCTCGCCCTCCGGCGACTCGCCATCAACGGGCAGGCGCTGCCGAGCCGTGCAGCCGATACGCGAGCGTTCAGCACGCCGCCGGTCGTCGCCAGGACCATGCCGGTGAGGACGCGACGGACACCCGCACCGCGCGGGACTTGGTCGCGAACACGATCGCCGACATGATCTGCGGTCCCGCCATCATGGTGATGGCCAGGGGCAGGACTTGCAGGTGCACTGGTCGCCTCCCCGCCGCGGGATCCGCGGACTACCTGCGGCTGGCCTCTCGGCCGTGGGCGGCCAATGCGTAGATCACGATCACGTCGAGCACGATCACGACCGCAGACCACAGCGGATACGCCGTGAAGAAGGCGAGGTTGGCCAGCACGCTGATCAACGCCATGACGATGGCCACGGCGCGTGCCCAGGTGCGACCGCCGAACAGCCCGATTCCGGTGAGGACGAGCACGGCACCCGTGATCAGGAAGCTCCAGCCGACCCCGGCGTAGTTGATCTGGACCGCCCCGGCCGGCATCACGTACGTCGTGCCGGAGCGGGCGAACGCGATCACCCCGTTGATCACCTGGATGATTCCGGCCAGCAGCAGGACGACCGCCGCGAAGTACACCCATCCCACCCATCCGGTGTGCGTGCGTCGTGCTCCGTGCGTTGTCATGTCGCCGTCCCCTCCGCTCGCCCGGACTGCTCGGATCAGCAGGCCGACCAGGCATGCGCTCTGTCAGTAAGTCACCGTGCGGGAGCCGGAGCTGCCGGTTCCAGGGGCCAAAGGCCCCGGCTCGCAGATCGGGGACGGCGCAGAGTCGCCGTGCCGGGAAGCTGGTCCGATGCATCCAAGCGCCGAGGTGCCGATGCCGTGCGCCCCCGCCTCCAACGGGGCATGGCGGCCGACCGCGCCCGCACGCAGCAGCTCGGTGAGGCGTGGGCGAACCCGGGAGCGTGGCGGGGCACCTCCAACGGCGCCGGCGTGGACCTGCCGAACGAGGTCTGGGGCAAGATCGCGCTGACCGAGTTGGTCGTGCACGACTGGGACCTCGCCAAGGCCACCGGTCAGCCCTTCGGCCTGCCCGAAGAGACGCTGCGGGCCTGCTTTGACCACGTGGCCGAATTCGTCCCGAACGCCCCGGTCGAAGGCCTGTGGGGCGCTGCGGCGGAGGTTCCCGCCGACGCCCCGCGGCTCGACTGGATCGTGGACATCACCGGCCGCAACCCGAAGATCTGCCCCGACGGTCCCAGTAGGCCGCGGCCCGCTTCTGGAGCAGTTCTCGGTACTGGCGCGTGGTGTTCTCGTGCAGCTCGCCGGTTCCCCAATCGACGATCACGCCGTATCGCCTGATCGAATCGAGCATGTCCAGTTCGCCCGCGCGATACCGGCGGGCCACCACGTGCGGGTCCTCCGCCAACCAGCCCCGCCGCTCCGCGGCGATGGACCTCCGTAGCTCCTCGGTGGCGGCGATGTCCACTTCGTACCGGTCCAACTCGGGGTCGACCGGTTCGACGACGACGCCGTAATCCTTGGCCGCACGCTCGATCGAGACGTACCCGTCGATCACGTCTTCGACCACGAGAGCGGGATCCCGGGTCAGCGGATCCCCGTGGCCCCCGCCGCCGGCCGATGGCCGGGTGAACGCATCGCCGGGCTCGATCGCGACGTTCGAGAACGTCGCGCCGAGAAACCGCTCGTCCTCGGTGCCCTTGTTCAGCCAGACACCGTGCGGCAGCGAGGGCAGGCCACCGGCGATGCCCCAGGTGATCGACCGCGCGCGGTCGCAGCAGTACGACATCACGGTGCTCTCGCAGTCGGTGAGTACGCCGCCCTTCTCCAACCCGCAGCCGCCGCGATGGCGTCCCGGACCACCGGAGTCTGTCACGATGGTGTGCTCGGTGGTCAGCACGGGGGAGAGCCGTTCCTGGCCTTCGACGGGCTGCACGGCCAGGCCCGGCCCGAAGACGGGCGCCGTCGCTCCCGAGCCGTCTTTGGTCGCTCGGCCGCCCCAGCCGCCGGCCATCCAGTCGTACCACATGAAGTAGGGGCGGTCCGCCGTGCGGCCGTCCTTGCCGCCGACCAGCAGGTATTCGAGGTTGAACGCGCAAGCCATAGCCCGCTCGGGCATGACCTGCGACCAGATCTCGAACAGCGCGTTCATCAGCTTCTCGTAGGGGCCGGAGCAGAATCCGGTGACCGCGGTCGGCCAGCTGGCGTTGACGACTGTGCCCTCGGGGCCAAGTTCGGCGTGCACCACCCGGTACAGCCCGGAGTTGAGCGGCACGTCCGGGAAGAACGTCTTGGTTCCGGCGTACAGCGCAGAATGTGTTGTGCCGTAACCGGAATTGAGGAACGTGGACACCGCCGGCGCGCTGCCGGACAGGTCGTAGTGGATGCCGTCGTCGTCGATGCGCATCTTGACCGAGATCGGCACCAACCCTTCCGGCTTGCTGGGGTCGGCGTCGAGGTAGTCGACCGTTTCCCATTCGCCTTTGGGGAGTTCGGCCAGCTTGTGGCGGACGATGCGTTCGACGTAGTCCTGGGCGCCGCCCATCGCTGCCACGACGGTGTCCCGGCCGTAGTGGTCGACCAGGCGGAGGATTTCGCGCTCGCACACCGCCGTGGCTTCGGCCTGCGCGTTCAGGTCGCCCATGCAGCTGTACGGCGATCTCGTGTTGGACACCAGCAGCTGCGCCACGTCGCGGAGCTGGCGTCCCCGGTGCCACACCCGGACCGGGGTGATGCGGAGACCTTCGCTGAAGTGCTCCTTCGCGTTTACGTCGAAGGAACCGGGGACGTTGCCGCCGATGTCGGCCCAGTGGCCCTTGTTCTGGGCGAACCCGATGATCTCCGCTCCCACGAAGATCGGCCGGATGAAGCTCACGTCGTTGAAATGTGTGCCGCCTCGGTAGGGGTCGTTCACCGCGAAGACGTCACCGGGATTGATGTCGTCGCCGAACTCCTCCAGGACCGCCTTGCACTGGAAGTGCAGCGTGCCCACGTGCACGGCGATGTCGGCGCTGCCTTGCATCACGGTGTTCCCGTCGGCGTCGCACAGCGCGGAGGAGAAGTCGCGCGCGTAGATCACGAAGGAGTAGCAGGTGCGCATGATCTGCTCGCTCATCAGGTCGACCGCGGTGACGAAGGCGTTCTTCAGCACCTCGAAGGTCACCGGGTCGAGGCCCGCGGGGGTCACCGCGCCGGATGGCGCCGGCCGCTGGTCGGTCGTCATGGTTCAGGCCTCCGTCAGGTGGATGCGGATGTTCAGCCATTCGTCGATCTCCACCCGGGCATCCGGCGGTACGACGGTGGTGGAGTCCAACTGCTCGATGACCGCAGGCCCGGTGAGCCGGCACCCGGCGGGCAACGCGGCTCGGTCGTGGACGGGTGTGTCGACCCATCCCGTGCCTTCGAAGTACACCTTGCGGTTCTGCTGCGCTGTCGGCGCCGCACCGGGCGTGACCTCGTGCGGAGCGACCACCGGTTTGGGTGTGACGCCGATCGCGGTCAGCCCGAGCTGGTAGATCTGCACCGGCGTCTCGTCCCTGCGGAACGAGTACTCCCGCTCGTGCTGCTCGTGGAACAACTCGATCGCCTCGCGGAGGGCATCGGGCCCGCTGCCGCACTTCACGGTCAGGGACCGCCATTGGCCCAGGTAGCGCATCGAGACGGTGCGCTGCAGAACGCCGTCCTCGGCGTTGACGCCCTCGTGCCGCAGCCGGGCCGATGCCTCGGCTTCCAAACCGGCGAACGCGTTCTCGAACTCTTCGACGTCGGCCTCGTCACCAACGGCGTCGAACATCGCCGACAGGTCGTGCCGGATGTCGACCAGCAGGCACCCGAGCGCCGACGTCACACCCGGGTTCGGCGGGACGACGACGGTCGGGATGTTGAGCTCGCGCGCCACCTCGGCACCGTGCAACCCGCCCGCACCGCCGAAGGCGATCAGGGCGAAGTCGCGGGGGTCGTAGCCGCGCCGGATCGAGATCAGGCGGACCGCGTCGGCCATGTTGGCGTTGGCGACCCGCAGGACGGCGCTCGCCGACTCCTCGATGGTGAGCCCGAGCGGCTGGGCAACCTGGTCGCGGAGGGCGTTCTCGGCCAGTTCCGGGGACAGCACCTTCGCCCCGCCCGCCAGGGCGGTGCCGAGGCGGTTGAGCACCAGGTTCGCGTCCGAGTTGGTGGGCTCGGTGCCGCCCGTGCCGTAACACGCCGGGCCGGGCGAGGCACCGGCCGACTGGGGGCCGTTGCGCAGGGAGCCGGCCTCGTCGAGGTGGGCGATGGAGCCGCCGCCGGCGCCGATGGTCAGCACTTCGATCGACGGGAAGATGATCGGGTACCCGTACTCGACCGACCACTCCTTGGTGACCCGGAGCTCACCGCCGTGGACCAAGGCGATGTCGGTGCTGGTGCCGCCCATGTCCAAGCCGATGGCGTTGGCGTAGCCGCATTGGGCGGCGACGTGCCGGGCGGCGATGGCGCCCGCGGCGATGCCGGAGGCGGCCAGGCGGACCGGGTACCGCTCCACCATGCGCGGGGTCATCGACCCGCCGCCGGAGTGCAGCAGCAACAGGTCTCCGCGATAACCGCCCGCGCTCAGCTCTTCGGCCAGCCGGTTGACGTAGCCGCTGACGAGCGGTGCGAGGACGGCGTTCGCGACCGTGGTGTTGAACCGGTCGTGCTCGAAGATCTCCGGGAGGATTTCCGCGCTGGTGGAGATCGCGACCCCCGGCAGTTCCCTTTCGAGGATCTCCCTCATCCGGATCTCGTGGGCGGGATTGGCGTAGGAGTTGACGAAGCAGACGGCCACGGTCCGCGCCCCGCGCTTGCGGAGCAACGCCGCCACGCGCCGCGCCTCGGTCTCGTCGAGCGGTTTCACGACGTGGCCCGCGTAGTCGATGCGTTCGGGGACCTCGAAGCGATCCCGACGGCGGATGTACGGCGGGGACACGTCGTGGTAGGCGTCCCACAGGTCGTCCTTGGTCCCGTCGCGGATTTCGATCACGTCCCGGAAACCGGTCGTCGTGACCATCGCGGCGGGCTGGAAGTTCCTGGTGATCAGCGCATTGGTGGCGACCGTCGTCCCGTGCGAGAACAGCGACACCTCGGAGAGGTCGATGCCGCCGCGTTCTACGCCGCTCAGCACGGCGCGCATCGGGTCGTCCGGGGTGGACGGGACCTTGGTGACTCGGATGCTCCGGGCGTCCTCGTCGAACACGCACACGTCCGTGAACGTGCCGCCGACGTCGACGGCCACACGCTGCTTTGCCATGTGGAGATCTCCTCGAAAGTCGTGCGGGACGGGCTGTTATCCGCCGCTGGCTGCGGTTGGAAAAGAAGGTTGCCCCACGCTGTAGGCGCTGTCACTGTGAGAATTACAAATGCCGGGGAATTGATCTGTCCGGTAGCACAGTTCCTGTGCCTGGGCGTGGAGAGGACGCGGATGAGCACCGATAGCCGCGGCGGCTGGCCGCAGCTGACTCTTCGCGACCTCGTCGACGAGCCGAGCCTGCAGCTGACCGTGGAGGAACCCGGCGACCTTTCGGCGGTGGTCCGCTCTGCGCACTCGATCGAGATCGCCGACGCCGCGAGCTGGCTGCGCCCGCGCTCGATCGTGCTCACCACCGGCCTGCAGTTCGCGGCCGCCCCGGACGATCCCGCGCCGCAGAGGCGGCTGATCGCCGACCTCGTCTCGGCCGATGCGGCCGCCCTGCTGTTCGGCACGGGCGTCCACTTCGATCAGGTTCCGCGAGCTATCCGCGCCGCCGCGCGGGAGCGGAACTTCCCGCTGCTGAGCGTGGGAGGCGGGAGCCGGTTCGCCGCCATCGAGGACTTCATCAACCGCGGCGCGCTGTCCGCGGAGACCTACCTGCTGAAGCGGGCGGTCTGGCTGCAGAACGACCTGCTGCACGCGTTGTCGGCCGCAGACCCGGTGAGTGCACTCGTGGTCCGGCTCGGCACGCTGTGCAAGGGCGCAGCGGTCCTCTACGAGGGCGCGGGGCGGATCGTCGCCTCGACCGGCCACGGGCCCCTGCGGCTGGTTTGGGAGGAGATCAGCGCGCGCGAGCCAGGACCGCAGCGCTTCGTGGTCGGGCAGTGGATGGTCGCAACCCGGCCGTTTCGCCTCCGGGGATCCGGCTTCCAGTTGGCGGTGGCGTCGCGGAACAGGTCGCTGCTCGACGACATCAGCCCAGAACTGCTGGAAACGGCGGAACGGGTGCTCGCGGCGGCCAACGCCTCGCGGTCACTGGTGATCAGCCAAGAGCGAGCGGAGGCCGCCCGAATCGTGTCGGCGCTACGCGGTGGCGTGACCACCTCGCAGGTGCGCCAGACCTGGGACCGGTTGCGGGCGTTCGGTTTTCGGGTCGGCGACGCTCTCCGTCTCGTGGCCGCGAGCCCGATCGGCGACCGGGCCGCACGCGGGGCGGCGACCACCGCCGAAGCCCTCCTGGAAGCGGCCGAGGCCGAGGGCGTGCCGCTGGTCCTGTCCGACACCCGCGACGCCGAAGACCCGACGACCGGTCTGACGGCAGTCATCGCGGAGCGAGACGCCGCGGCTGCCTGGCTCGGGGTGCTCGCGCGCACCCATCTGGTCGGGGTGAGCGGCGCCTTCTGCGATCTCACGGTGGCGAGCCGATACGCACACGAGGCCGAGACGGCTTGGCACCTTGCCGGTCGCCGCCATGATCGGGGCAGTGACCAGACGATCGTTCGACTGGACGAGGTCGATTTCGCCGCATGGCTGCTCACGCGCCGTGACGACGCACAGGTGGCCGACCGGTTGGAAAGGCACTTCGGCGCCTTGATCAAGTCGCCGGATCTGCTCGAAACAGCGGTGCTCTACCTGGCTTGCGATCAGGACGTGAAGCGAACCGCCGAGTTGCTCTTCATCCACCCGAACACGGTGCGCTACCGCCTCCGCAACGTCGAACAGCTCGTCGGAGGCCGGATCACGTCCGCGCAGGTCGTCGCGAACCTCTACCTCGCCTTCCAGGACGACATCCTCGCCCGCACCGAGCGGGATCCCGGCCGACAACGACGATGAACGCCGCCGACGCCGCGGCCCGCGTCGGCCAACCATTCCGACGTGGACGGTCTACGCCGTGGTGGACGCCGTGTTGACCGAAGCTCCCGTCGCTCGTGACAGGAGCGGGAGGCCGTTTTCGAGGAGGATGATGAGTTCGGCTTCGGGGACCGGGCGGGCGAACAGGAAACCTTGGTAGACATCGATCCCGACGCCGCGGAGCAGTTCGAACTGCTCCGCGGTCTCGATGCCCTCGGCGATGCTCTGGCAGCCCAGCGCGCGGGCGAGGTCCGCCACCGCCCGGGCCACCGCCAGATCCCGGGAACCGGCGCCGAGGTCGGCGACGAAGCTGCGGTCGGCCTTGATGATCTGCGCTGGCAGGTCCTTGATCCGGGCCAGCGACGAGTAACCGGTGCCGAAGTCGTCGACGGCGAACTGGACGCCGCGCTCGACGAGGTCGAGCATGGCGCGGCGCGGTTGGGGCGGCAGGTCGACCAGCACCGTCTCGACCAGTTCGAGCACGACCCGGTTCGGATCGATGCCGGACTCGGCGATGGCGTCGGTCACCTCGGCGGTGAAGCCGTGGTCATCGGGCAGCAGCCCGGCGAGGTTGACGGCGATGCCCACCGGACGCCCGCCGACATCGGGCCAAGCGGCGGCGTGACGCAGTGCCGTGCGCAGCACCCACCGGTCCAGGTCGCGCATCAGTCCGCCCTGTTCGGCAACGGGCAGGAAGACGTCCGGGGGGAGCAGACCGTGTTCGGGATGCATCCAGCGGACTAGCGCCTCGGCAGACACGACGGTGCCCGCGGCGTCCACGACGGGCTGGTAGTGCAGCACGAGACCGTCGTTGTCGATGGCGTCGCGCAGCTCCACCTCGAGTCGCAGCTGCCGGTTGATGGACTCGGCCAGGCCTGGATCGGCCAGCGCCACGCGCCCCGGTCCGTGCCGCTTCGCCCGGTACATCGCGGCATCCGCGAAGCGGAGCAGGTCCTCGCCGTACGCCCCGGCACCGTCGAGCACCGCGCCGCCGACCGCTGCGGACACCTGGACCTGCTGGTTTTGGAGCCGCACCACGGTGCGCAGCAGGCCGGATACGGTCTCGGCCAGCGCTTCGAGCCCGCCCACCGCCTCGACGTCGGGGCAGACCACCACGAACTCGTCGCCGGAGAGCCGGGCCGGGGTGCACCCTGCGGGTACGCCGCCCTGCAGCCGTCGGGCCAGGCTCGCGACCAACTCGTCGCCGGCGTCGTGCCCCAGGGAGTCGTTGATCCGCTTGAAGTTGTCGATGTCGCAGAACAGCACGCCGACCCGGTCGGCGCGGGGACCGCGCACCAGTTCGTTCAGGAGCTCATTGACCGCGCGACGGTTGAACAGGCCGGTCAGCGAGTCGTGGGTAGCCTGATAGTGGAGTTCTTCGGCCCGCTGGTGCCGTTCGGTGATGTCCTGGAACGCCACCAGCCAGAACAACCGCCCATCGTCCTGCACGGCCGCGGTGCAGCGGAGGTCGCAGTGCACCGGATGGCTGTCGGTCCGCTTCAGCACGCGATGGGTGGGGGCGTCGGCGATCGGGGCCCGCGAGATCATCGGCTCCAACCGGTCCTGCGGGTGCAGCAGGTCGTTGGCCCGCGTGTCGTGCAGTTCGGAGATCCCTGCGCCGAGCAGGTCGCACAGCGCGTCGTTGGCCCGGGCCAGGCGGTGCGATTCGTCGAACAGCGCGATGCCCACCGGCGTCAGGCCCATCAGGTTGGTGAATCGCTCGCTGGAGCGCTCCAGCCGGGCGCGGGGTTCGGTGTCGTCCCTTACGACCTTCGCGTAGCCGCGCAGGCTTCCGTCGGACGACCGCAACGCGGCGGTGACCACGTGGGCCCAGAACCGGCTGCCGTCCTTCCGGACGCGCCACCCCTCGCCTTGGTGGTAGCCGGTGCGCGCAGCGTGCTCCAGCTCCCACTCCGGGGGTTTTTCGGCGAGCCGCTCGGGCGGGTAGAACACTGAGATGTGCTGCCCGATGATCTCGTCGCTGCGGTAGCCCTTCAAGCGCTCGGCGCCGGGGTTCCAGCTGGCCACGCGCCCGTCTAGGTCGACCATGAAGATCGCGTATTCGTTGATGGCGGTCGCCAGCAGGTCGAGCCCGACCTCTTGCGTCCGCAGGTGAGGAGGACCGGCATGCCCCGAACGGGTCAGCCCATCGCACGTCCGCAGGTTAATCACCTCCTGAATGCGCCCGGCGTCATGAGGTTGCCCCCACCGAGAGTAGCCATGACCCGGACCGGGTGACAGCCTTCGGGCGGCGTAACGCCCAGTAAACGTGTGCAACGACACTGTGCCAGGTCGGCTCCGCGTCTCGCCGATGGCCCGACGCCGCCGCGCGCTTGATCTACTGTGGACCTTGAGGCGGCGAATTGACCGCATTGCTCGTCGCGAGTGAATTCCCAGTGCTTTCTCAGCGTTTTCCAGCGGGACGGCGCGATGTCGCCGGTAGCTTGGAAGGCGCAAGCCCGGTGGGTGACGAGCGGCCGGATGGGCCGCGGCGCCGGAGTGAGGCAGGGCTTGGCGGGTTCCCCGGCGACCCGGAATTGGCAGCCATCGCGTGCGCGCGACGGCGAACCGGATCCGTCAGGAGAGTGACATGAACCAGCGCAGATTCGGTACGGCGGTGCCGCCTACGGAAGCTTTCCGCGACGTGCCGCCCGCTGCGATCCCCGCGGAGGCAGGCGTCGACACACCAGCACCACGTGCCGCAGCGGCCCCGACTGGTAGCAGCGCGGAGCTCGTAATCGCCCGCGGCCCGCAGGCGGGCACGGCCATCCCGGTCACGGGAACGCCGCTGACGGTTGGTCGTAGCCGGGATTGCGACATCACGCTCGACGCGCCGACCGTCTCCCACTTCCACGCCCAGATCTGCCAAGACGGCGAGCAGTGCACGATCACGGATTCCGGCTCATTGAACGGCACCTACGTCAACCACGCCCCGGTCGACCGGGCCGAACTGGCAGACGGGGACGAGGTCTGGATCGGAACCTTCCGTTTCACCTTCCGCACGAAGTAGGCGATGGCGATCTCGGGATCTGCGCGGACTTCGCACGGCTAGGCTCGGTGGAGTGGCTGATCATTCGATCTACCGAGAACACGCCGCAACTTACGCGACGTTCTCCGAACGCAGCGCCCCCAACGCCCACTACGACCGCCCCGCGATCCTGCGGTTGGCAGGCGATGTCGCCGGCAAGCGGGTATTGGAACTCGGGTGCGCCTCGGGCGTGCTCACCGCGCAGCTCGTCGAGCGCGGAGCCGACGTGCTCGGCCTGGATCGGGAGCCGCGGCTCGTCGAACTTGCCCAGCAACGACTGGGTGGGAGCGCCCGTGCGGAAGTGGCCGATCTGGAACGACCTCTGGACGTCGTGCCGACCGGCGGCATCGACGTCGTGGTCGCTTCGTTGGTCCTGCACTACATCGAGAACTGGGCACCGCTGCTCGCGGAGCTGCGCCGGTGTCTGGTGCCCGGCGGTGTGCTGGTCTTCTCGGTGCATCACCCCATCACGGGCTGGCTGTTGTCCGACAGGGCGGATTACCACCGCACCGAACTCGTCAGCGAGGACTGGGACTGGGGTGGGCAGTGCGTGACTGTTACCTTCTACCGGCGATCGTTGTCCTCGATCTTCGGTTCGCTGCGGAAAGCGGGGTTCGAGATCGACGTTGTGGACGAACCGCGGCCGGGGGAAGCCGCGAATGTCGCCCCGGAGCACGTCGAGGTGCTCAACACCCAACCGGTGTTCCTGTTCGTGAGGGCCCAGTCCGGCGCAGTGTTATGAACCCGTCACTCGCATACCGAGAAATGTCCACATTGGAATCTTGTGGCCGCTGGTTCGAGGAATGGCGCCACGCGGGCTCAACAACCACTTGTAACCGTGGAACGCGACGAAGTCCAGATTCGTTGCGTCGGGCAAGCTCAGCACTCCCCGCTTTGGGTTGCGTCGACGAACTGCTGCGCACCCACCTGCTTGCACCGCGGAGTCAGGAAGCGCACAGCCTGGCGCTGCAAACCTTTCTCGCGCCAGCGAAGAAGCAGGCGTCCGGCGAGGCGCTCGCGCTGGCCCACCGGACGGCCTGCTGGGGCAGGTCCTCGAGTGTTCAGTGGGCGCCGCTGGTCGCGACGTCGTCGGTGTTGCCGGAGTGGTCGGGTGCTGCCACCGGGATCATCGCGAGCAGCCCGATCAGCAGGATGAGGACGATGCCGCCCATGCCTGCGCGTTGGGTGCCGAACAGGGCGATGAAGCCGCTGAAGGCCAGTGGTCCGAGGAAGCTCACGGCTCGTCCGGTGGTGGCGTACAGGCCGAACACCTCGCCTTCCCGGCCGGGGGTGGCGATGCGGGCGAGGAAGGTCCGGCTGGCCGATTGCGTCGGTCCGAGGAAGATCGCCAGCAGCAGCCCGCCCACCCAGAACGACGGTTTGCCGGGCAGCGCCACCAGGGTGCTGCCGACCACGACCAGCCCGATCAGTGCGGCGAGGATGACGGTTTTCGGGCCGAACCGGTCGTCCGCACGCCCTCCCAGGAACGCGCCCAGGCCGGCCACGAGGTTCGCAGTGATCGCGAAGACCACCACCTCAGTGGCGGTGAAGCCGAAGGTGCCCGCCGCGATCACGCCGCCGAAGGTGAAGATCGCGGCCAGACCGTCCCGGTAGAGCGCACTGGCGACCAGGAACCCCAGGGTGCGCCGCTCGGTGCGCCACATCCGCGCCAGCCGTTTGCCGAGCACGATGTAGCTGCCGAGGATGGCGTGGCGTAGCGGCTCGCCGGACGACTCCGCCTCGGGGACGAAGAAGAAAAGCGGCAGCGCGAACACCGCGAACCACGCGGCCGCGAACACCGCGACGACGCGGATGTTCAGGCCGTCCTGGGAAGTCACGCCGAACAACCCGACTTCCGGTTGCACGAAGCCGATGAGCACGATCACCAGCGCGATGAGGCCCCCGAAGTAGCCCATGCCCCAGCCGAATCCCGAAACGCGGCCGATCGTCGCCGGCGTCGAGACCTGGAGCAGCATCGCGTTGTAGTTCACCGTCGCGAACTCGGAGAACACGCTGCCCACCGAGACCAGCACCAGCCCCAGCAGCAGGTACTGCGGGGCGTCATGGACGAAGAACAGTCCGGCGGTACTGGCCACGACCAGCGCGGTGTGCACCGCCAGCCACCTTTTGCGCCGTCCGCCGGCGTCGCTGCGCTGACCGGTCACCGGCGCCACCAGTGCGATGCACACGCCCGAGATCGTGAGCGCGAGGCCCAGGGCCTCCGACCCGCTCTTCGGATCGGAGGCCACGCTCTCGGTCAGGTACACCGTGAACACGAAGGTCAAGATCACGGTGTTGAACGCCGCGGAACCCCAGTCCCACAGCGCCCAGCTGATCACCCCACGCACGTCCCGCTGAGCTGCGGGCGGGGGATTCGCAGACATGCCCACGTCACGATCAGACCAGCAGACACCGGGCGCAGCCAGTCGAAACCCCGCCGGAACCCGGACCGCGCGACGGCCGACACGCCGATAACGGTTGAAAAGCATCCGGATGGTTGACCGGTGCGTGGCCCAGAACGCTCAGGAGTTCGACGACGCCGGTCAGCGTCGCAGTCCAGTGTGGATGGTGCGGTGTCACCGCCGGTCGGCAGGCGGTGGGAACAGCTCGCCGATCGGATATGGTTTGCCCAGGTGGTAGCCCTGCCCCTGGTCGCAGCCGAGATCGCGGATGATGGCGAGCTGGGCGGCCGTCTCGATGCCCTCAGCCACGACGTCGAGACCGACCGCGTGGGACATGGCGACGATGCCTGCGACGATGACCTCGACCTCGTCGCAGGTGCCGAGGTCGGTGACGAACGTCCGGTCGATCTTGAGGATGTCCACGGGCAGCCGCCGGAGCTGCGCCAGCGAGGAGTACCCGGTCCCGAAGTCGTCGATCGCCAGGAAGATGCCCAGCTCGCGCAGGGCGGTCAGGATGCGGGTCGCGGCGGTGGTGTCCTGCATGATCGCGTTCTCGGTGATCTCCAGGCACAGCGCGTGGGCCGGCAGCCCCGAATCCGCGAGCGCGTGCTGCACGTGGTCCAGTAGATCGGGATCTTCGAGCTGGCGCGGTGAGAGGTTCGCGTTGAGGTGCAGGTCGAGGTCGTGGCGCTCGCGTTCGGCGGCGATCTGGCGCGTCGCGAGGCGCAGCATGTGCGCGCCTATCGGGACGATCAGGTCGCTCTCCTCTGCCAGCGGGATGAATTCCCCCGGCGAGACCGTTCCGTGCAACGGGTGCGACCACCGGAGCAAGCCCTCCACTGCGACCATGCGGTCGCCGCGCAGATCGACGACGGGTTGGTAGGCCACCCAGAGCTCGTCGTTCGCCACGGCGTGGCGCAGGTCCTGCTCCAGCACCATGTGCCGCTGCACGCGTTCGCGCAGGTCGACGCCGAAGAACGCGCAGCGGCCGCCGCCATGCGCCTTGGCCTGGTACATGGCGACGTCGGCGTCGCGCAGGAGGTCCATCCCGGAGCGGGTGTCGCCGGGGCCGACCAGCACCACGCCGATGCTGCCGTTGACGTGCAGTTGCCTGCCCTGCACCCGAACCGGTTCGGTGAGGACAGCGAGCAGCCGTTGGACGAGCCTGTGGAGCACGGCGTGGTCGCTCTCGCCGTCGACCAGGACCACGAACTCGTCCCCGCCGAGGCGACCGACCAGCGCTCCGTCGGGCGTCGCGCGCACCAGGCGTTCCCCGGTTATCCGCAGCACTTCGTCACCGGTGCCGTGGCCCAGGGAATCGTTGATGCGCTTGAAGTTGTCCAGGTCTATGAACAGGACTGCCGTCGGGAGCGTTCGTCGCCGCGAGACCTCGAGGTGCCGCAGGACCAGCGTGCGGTTTGCCAGCCCGGTCAGCGGGTCGTGGGTGGCCTCGTGCTCCAGGCGTTCCCGGGCGGCCCGGCTCTCGGTGATGTCGGTGAACGAGGCGACGACTTTGTGCGGCGGGCGGTCCTGGGGGTTCAGCGGGCTGCACGTGACCCGCAGCCATGTCTTGCGGCCGTCCGGCAGGTCCACGCGGACCACTCGCGAGTTCTCCGGTTTCCCGGTCTGCCGGGGCATCACCGACGGGTGTTCCTCCGGTCGCAGCGTCACCCCGGACTCGTCGGACAACGGCCAGGAAGTCGGTGATTTGCCGACGATCTCGGCCGCGGGCACTCCGGTAATGCGCTCGGCGGCGGGGTTGGCGGACTCGACGACCCCCGTCCGCCCCATCACGATGACGCCTTCGTCCAGGGCGGCGACGACGGTCGCGAAGTCCTGCTCGGCCTGCCGCCGCGCAGTCTCGTCGGCGCACACCAGCACGTACCCGGAGTCCATCTCCGCCGCCGAGATCCGGATGATCAGGGCGGATCCGTCCTGGTGGCGGTGCACGGCCTCGGTGACCCCGCCGCCGGCGATCAGGGCTTCGGGGCGCAGCGGGGCGCCGACGAGCGTCGCGACGTGCCGCCCCAGTGCCTGGTCGGCGGCCACTCCGTAGACGGTTTCGGCGGCCGGGTTCCAGCTGGTGACCACCCCGTCGCGGCTGGTCGCGATGATCGCGTTGTTGACGTGCTGCACGAGCGCCGCTTGGTAGCGCAGCGCGGCTTCGGCCGCTTTTTGTGCGGTGACGTCCCGCCCGATGACCTGCACGGCCGGGTGTCCCTCCCAGGTGGTGTGCACCGCGACCAGCTCCACCGGGACCGGGGTGCCGTCCACCCGCCGCAGATCGGCCTGCGCTCGCGGCGTGGCGGTGCCGGCGGTCGTCAGCGACCGGATCCGCTCGTGCATCTCGGCGATCGAGTGCGGGGCGACGAAGTCGGCGACCGGCCGCCCCAACAGCTCTTTGCTGGACTCGGCGCCGACGATCGTGCTCATCGCGGCGTTGGCGTACTTGATGATTCCCTTCTGGTGGACGCAGATCGCCTCCGGGCTGAGCTCGACGAGCAGCCGGTACCGGCTGGCGAGGTCCGCCAGGGCCTGCCTGTCCCGGTGTTGATCGGTCACCTCCCGGACCAGCCCGATGAGGCCGGCGGCTTGCCAGCCGCCGAACGGGCGGGCGTGGAACTGCAGCAACCGCGTTCCGCCGTCGGCGGTGGTGATGGGTTGCTCCAGGTCGAGGTCCTGCCACTGCGTGGTGGTCTCCGCCGCCACGGTCCACGGCTCGATCAGCTCGGCCAGTCGGGCCCGCAGGGTGTCCTTGGGGGCACCGGACATGCCCAGGAGCGTGTCCAAGCCTGGTGTCCAGGTGATCCGCTGGTCGACGAAGTCGAACGTCCACCCGATCGCGCCCTGCGCGGACAGCGCGAGGTCCAGGAACTCATCGTTGAGGCCCGAACCGTTCGGGAACCCGCCCCCAGGATCGATCTCCATGATCCGTCCAATTAAGAGACCTCGCCCCGCCGCTCGCCGCGTGAGCCGCGCCCGTCGTGGCCACAGCGCCATTTTTTCCCATTCGACCTAGCAGTTCCCACAACTGCTGGCCACCAACCGCTCGTGCTGAGCAGCACGCACCGTGGCCGATGACGAGCGAGCCCCCGATCACGAGCGAGCAGCCACCTCAAATGCCAACACGAATTTAGGCGAAAAGTGCAGCCATTTCCGATCTTCATTCATCCGTGTGAAAAACCGGAGAGCCGAAACACATATCGTGGCGATCAATTGCATCGATCTTAACTCTTGTGGGTGTTGTTCGGGATCAATTTTCTCATGCGGTGAATGGTATTCGATCTGGACGCGCCGCGGTCCCGAGCGATTCACCACGACGGTCGTGGTGGCCGGTTCGGAGGAAGACGAGCAAATGGGCGCGCAGCACTGCGGAATCAATGGCATCGGCGCGGTGACCGGCTACGGCTGGGGCCGCGAGGCCTTATGGGACGGACTGGTCGGCGGCGAGGTGGCCGCGCGACCGATCGGCGGGCACGGCCCCGACCGGGACCAGGCGGCGTGGGTCGCGAACGTGCCGGACGGCGGCGACGAACTGGACGGTCCGAGCCGCTTCGCCAGGGCCATGCGAGCCGCTGCGCGCGAGGCGATCATCGACGCCGAGGGCCGGGGCTGGCGACCCGGGCGGCGGGTGGGGCTGCTGCATGCGGCCGTGCTCGGGGACCTGGAACTGTGGCGGAACTTCTACGCCACCCGGGGCGCGGACGTACCGGTGCGCGACTACCTGTCGCTGATGCCGTCGACCCCGGTGTCGACGTTCATGCAGGAGTTCGGCTTCCACGGCCCGGCGATGAACGTTTCGGCGACCTGCGCCTCCGGCAACGCGGGCCTGCTCTCCGCGAAGGCCTGGCTGGATGCCGATGTGGTCGACGACGTGGTCTTCGTGGCCACCGACCTGTCGTCCACGCCCGAGACCGTGCTGCACTTCAGCCGGCTCGGGGTCGCGATCACCGACGCCGAACCGCTGCAGGCCTGCCGACCGTTCCAGGAGGGCAGCCGCGGCTTCATCATGGGCGAGGGCTCGGTCGGGATGGTGCTGTCGAAGCGGTCGCCGAACCCGTACGCCCGCGTGCTCGGCGGCGCGATGTCGCACGATGCGCACCACGTGACCTCGGTCGACCCGAATCTGACCCAGCTGGTCCGCTGCTTCAGCGAGGCACTGGCCAACGCCGGTGCGGAGCCGTCGCAGGTGCGCTACCTCAACGCCCACGGGCCCGGCACCCGGCAGTGCGACCGGGCCGAGGCGGCCGTATTCGAAAAATTGCTCCCGACCGACGCCGAGCTCTACTCGGTCAAACCGCTGGTGGGCCACTGCATGGGAGCGGCCTCGGCGGCGGAGATCTCCGCGACCGCACTCGGGTACGACCGCGGCCTGATCCCCGCGCCGCCTAAGGTCGCGCCGGGCCACCCGAAGCTGCTGGACGGCCCGACTGCACCGGCCGACGGGCTCACGCTGAAGTCCTCGCTCGGGCTGGGCGGCCACAACTCAGCGGTGGTGCTCGCACCGCCGGCGTGACCGCCCCGGACCCCGGGCCGCCTACGGCTGACCAGCGCCGTGGCGCCCGTAGGGCACGGCACGCATCAAGGTCACCTGCACGGTCCCGCCGTTGGGGACGCAGTAGGTCCGCTGCTCTCCCTGCGTGGCACCGGACAGCGCGGCGCCGAGCGGTGAATCGGGCGAGTAGACGGTGAGCCCGTCGAGGTCGGAGCCATCACGCGCGCCGAGCAGGAACGTCTCCGTCTCGTCGTCGTCGAAGCGGACGGTGAGGACCATGCCGGGTTCCGCGACTCCGTCGTCCGGTGGTGCCTCGCCGACAACCGCGTTCCGGAGCAGTTCCTGGATCTCCCGGATGCGTCCGCGGCGACGACCCGCGTCCGCGGCGAAGTCCTGGTCGTTTGCCGTGCCTTCGGCGGAGCCGCCCTGGCGTCGGTCGAGCAGCTCGGCGAGCTCTTCCCGGAGCCGGTCGTGGGCGTGCTGGGTCAACCAGAGGCGTTGCGTCGTGGCCATGTGGCATGTCCTCGTGTCTGTTCATCGGTGGCGTCCCGGATCGGCGGATGCCGGGACCGTTCGGCGTATGGCGGCAGGGCGGCGAGCACGATTGCTGCGAGCGGGAGAACGCGGTCCGGGCTCCGCTAGGGCGACGATCGACTGCCCGAGATTCGAATGCGGTGCGGCAGCACGGCTAAACGGCGTGGCTCGCTCAGTGGGGTCGCTGGCGGCTACCGGCCTGCGTGGTCCCACGAGTCCGGGCCACCGCGTCGACCCGGACGACGGCGATTACGTCCAGAGCCACCGCGCTGCGGTGCGAGCGCAACCGGGCGCATCCGTCCGGACCTCGGTCACGGCCTGCGGATCACGGCTGTGACCTGTGCTCTCGCCGTCCACGACCAACCTCCGTGATTGGAACTGCCGAACCGTTCCAGACCGAGGATGGCCGACGGTCCGTCGGTACTGGTTGTCCGAACCGAACAAATCCGCTCCCGATCTTGTCCGGTTTTGTCAGTTCCACTCGCCGGAAGAGATGATCTCTCGGCTGATCGGCTTCACGGAATCTCCCCGCACGGGACAGCGAAGCGCGGGTGTGGAGGCTGCTGGAAGCCGCATGCCGGGGTGCTGGCTCCGGCAGGTCGGGCGGGGATGGACGTGTCGAGCGAGCACACTCGGTGCGAGGGCTAGCGCTCGGCGGCTTGGTGTCGGCCGTCAACCCCGGTCGGCTTGCCGCGCCACGTTTTCGAGCCGGTCCCGGTAGGCCTGCCACCACCCTTGGTCGCCCGGTGCCATGTTGTCGTTCTCCCGGCGCAGACCGGTGGCGCCGTCGATGAGCTCCCGGATGATGTCGGCATGGCCGGCGTGCCGGTGGGTCTCGGCGATCATGTGCACCAGGACCCGGTGCATCGTGATCCGCTTCCGGTCGTCCGGCCAGTGCGGTACCGTGCCCGCGTCATCCAGCGCCAGCTCGTCGATCGTGGCGTCCGAGTGCGCGCACACCCGGCGGTACAGCCCGACGATCTCCTCGCGCGATTCATCCGCGGTCGCCCACATGTCCACGTTGGGTTCGGCGTCGTGGGTCAGCCAGGGCAGCGGCTCGTCGAACGGGCGTCCGAAGGTGATGCCGAAGTACCCCAGCTCGCAGCCGGTCAGGTGCTTGATCAGCCCCAGCAGGTTGGTGCCGGTCGGTGTCAGCGGTCGGCGGATGTCGTACTCGGACAGCCCGTCCAGCTTCCACAGCAGGGCCTCGCGCGCGGACCGTAGGTAGAGGTGCAGGTCGGACTTCGGTCCCGGCTCGGCCATGCCGGCGAGAGTACCGCGAGGTAACCGGCGAACGGCCCGGAAACGGGAAGATCACCGCCAGCGGAATTCATGCCATCGGGCGGACTGCGGGACCGGTTGCTCGGTTACCCCCAGGAGAACAGCGGGAGACGCTGTTCTGGTTCGGGGGGAAACCAATGGACATGACGAGTCCGGCAGCAGGTGGTTTGATCAACTACGTGCGCACGGTGGCGGGCGACCTGGGCGACGACGTGTACGAGGTGGACGTCGACCTGGAAAGCGGGTTGGCCACGGCGATCATCCTCGTGCACTCCAAGGTGCCCACACTCGTGGACTTCCCGCTCCTGCTCACCTGGGACGAGGTCAGCGGCTGGGCGCTGCGGGTCGAGACCGACGGCCGGGGGGACACCACGGCCATCGAATTCATGGGTGAGGACATCCTGCCCGATCCCGGCTTGGTGCGGCACTTCCTGCAGGAGGCGATCAGCGGCCGCAACCCGGGCATGCTCCAGCCGCCGTCGTTTCGCATGCCGAACGCGGGCGACGACCTGGAGGACCGGCTCGCGCGCTTCGCAGCTTGACCGGGCGCGCGTGACGCAATGGGCAACTCCCGGAGTCGTCCGGTCCGTGGCAACCGCGTCAAGCGCGCGTGCGGTGGAAGATCAGGCGGTAGAGAAGCAGCAGGATCAGCGATCCTATGACCGCCCACACGAAACTCATCACGTTGAAACCGCTGATTCCCGCACCGCCTGCAAGGCGGGTTGAGATCCATCCGCCGAGCAGTCCACCGACGATCCCGATCACGATGGTCACGATGATTCCGCCGGGGTCGCGGCCCGGCAGGATGAACTTGGCGATCGCCCCGGCGATCAGGCCGAACAAGATCCAGCTGAGAATTCCCATGACGAAGTCACTCCCAAGCACGAGTTCAACATCCGACCCAGGTGTTCCCCGCGCGGGCACGGCTCAAAGGTGCGCTCGTCGCCAGGCCGGAATCGGATGAGCAATGTGGACGGTGTTGCCAGTGGGTCAGCTGTGGTCCAGTTGGAAGTGCCAGACGATCGTGGCCGGAACTCCCGCGTTGGCAGCCTCCGCCGCGTCGGGAACCAGGGCCGCGAGGGTCCAGCATCCAGGGCGACGCCAGTCGGCAGCGCTTCGATGATCTCGAGCACCGGCCCGTCGAAGTCGAACGCCGCGTTCGGCACCTCGTCGTACGTCGCCGACCAGGCGCGGTAGCCGTCGACCACGCCCATCCGGTCGACCTCCACAGCCGAGTTCGCCAGCGACTCCTCGTCGAGCAACCGCCGACCTCGGCGATGCGGGACTCGACGAACGTGCGGTCGAACTCCCCGGTGAACCCGCGCAGCAGCGCTATGCCTTCGAGCCCGAGCAGGTAGGCCAGCGGATGCTCGTAGATCATGTGTCATGAGGCTAGCGGCGCCCATCCGGCGGCAGCCACCGAATTCCCGCCGCTGCCCCTACCGCTCAGGCATTCGGGAAGGAGCCCGAGCGCGTTTCGGGTTTCTGGCCGCGCCTGCGCGGGTACGCCAAAAGCGCACCACTGTGACGAGGAGTTTCCGGTCGTGCGTCGGGGAATCGGATGTCGGTCGGCGCGGATCGGAAACGGTACAACGCAATTGGGATGATCCAGATGATCCGGGAGGAGAGCGCGGTGCGGACCGACGTCGAAAAATCCGGGGATGTACCGCCGACGGCCAGCAGCTCGGCTCCGGAACCACCCGAGGGCAACGACGAGGACGACGTGATCACCCTCGGCTATGACTGAAGGAAATCGCACGTCAGGGCCGGTCCCTGCCGTGCTGCCACATCGCCCGAACTGTCCTAAGAGGATCGTCGGGCTCGATTCCCGGAGGTCGGCCGGGCTACGCGCGGCGAGGTGCCCAGACATCGGCGCCGCGAGGAGGGGCGTGGCTAAGGTGCTTTCGCAGGGCTGCGAGTCCTGGATGGGCGTTCTCGGCCCGTCATGCGGCGGCTGAGGACGTCCACGCGCAAGGCGCGGCAGACCCGTCCGCGCGGATTGCCCAACCCCTGTCCGAGTGGACCATCAGCAGCGGCCTCACCGGTGCCGCGCTGACGTTTCTCTGGGGGCTGCTACCACGCCATAGGCACCCGCGTCGCCATCGCGATCGCCAGCGTGCTCATCCTGGGCATGCCGGTCCTGCTGCCCCGCCGGGAACACGCTGATCCACGCCCCGAGCTCTCCGGGGATCGCGCATGACCGGTCGAAGCTCGTGGAAGTCCAATGTTGCCAACGAATTCTGACCTCGTCTCAGCTGCGGGCGAACCTGCGCGCCGAGGTGCTCGCGCGTACTGGTAGCTGCAGGTGTTCGGCAACACCATGCATGCCTTCATGGCGCCGCAGGCGAACAGCCCGGAGCTGGGGATCCAGTACGACGAACGCTCCGCTGAACGCTCCTGGTCGGGGCTGAAACGATTCCTGACTGAGCGCCTGGCAGCTCCGTCGAAGTCGTGAGCGACCCGCGCCGTCAGGAAGTCCACATAGGACAACGGCGACTAGCCCGGGTAGCCGGGAGGCAGGGGAGTGGGCCGCAGCGCGCGGTCCACTCCGATGGCGATGAGTTCGGACACCACCGAACCGTGTGCTGCCGGAGCAGCATCCCCGTTCGGGGATCCGACGACTCTTCCAGGACCGCACGCCGTCGGGGAGGGGCTCGACCTGCAGATCGATTGGCTGGTGGTGCGCGAAGAGCTCCGCGAACAGCGGGTCGTGCTGGCGGATCGGGTCGCCCCGGTCCAGCCGCCACTTCATCCGATCGAGGTGGGTGCGGATGTGCTCGGCGACGTGCCGATCGGCGTTGGTGGTGGTCGTTCGGACCGCGTAGGAGAAGTGCTCCACCTTCCCGCGAGATGTCCCGGTGTTAGACGAGCAGCTCGTCGATCACTCGCTCGTCGCGCACGAAGTCGGGGTCGGCCGCCGGATCCGGGGTCAACATCCACGGCGGCGCACCCGTCGGGGTTTGCTGTCCGGCGACGGACTGCTTCGAGCACGCGGCCAGCGGCACTGCGACGGCGGCGTAGGCGAGGAACTGCCGTCGCGAGCATCCGCGGTGCTCATCGGTCATCTGCGGTCCTCGTCGCGCGGGCTTGGCCGGCGTGGTGGAGCAACTCGACGACTTCGGCATCGGGGGTCTGGGTGAAGTCCCGGTACCACTGGCCGATCGCCATGAACCAGCCCGGAGTCTCCAGGCAGACCTGCTCGTCGGTCACTTCCTCAAGTCGTTCCAGCGCTTGCGGCGGCGCCACGGGCACGGCCAAGACCACGCGGGCGGCGCCCTGCTCGCGGGCCACTCGGCAGGCCACGTGCGCGGTGGAGCCGGTGGCGATCCCGTCGTCGACGACGATCGCAGTTCTGCCGGTCACGTCCACGCGTCGGCGATCGACGCGGAACAGCCGCGCGCGCCGGTCGAGTTCGACCCGTTCGCGCCGCTCCACCTCGTCCAGTTCCCTCGCGCTGACCCCGGTCTTCCACAGCACCTCGTCGTTGATGATGCGAACGTCGCCTTCCCCGATGGCGCCCATGCCAAGCTCGGGATGGGTGGGCACGCCAAGCTTGCGAACCACGATCACGTCCAGCGGCGCGCGCAGCGCCTGCGCCACTTCGAACGCCACCGGCACCCCACCGCGCGGCAATCCGAGGACCACGACGTCCGCGCCGCGGAAGTGCCGCAACTGTTGCGCCAGCCGACGACCGGCGTCCCTCCGGTTCTGGAACGGCACGCCGAGCACCCCCTCACCAGCCCGCGCACCAAGAGTGGCTCAGATGTGAGGTGGCGGAACAGAGGCCATCGGCACTCGGTGTCGGTTCAGTCGCGAGTCGCGTCCGCTCGGGAACCTGTACGCCGACCGTGGTCGAGCATTCGCAAGGTCCGCCGCGGAGACATCGCCGAACAGGTCCGCAGCCTGATCAGCCTGGACGTGCATCATCATGGGCGCGGCGACGTAGCGGCCGTCCGCAAGGACGTCGGGCAGCGCGGTGGCGCTGCGCTGGAGTCACGGCGAGCGCGCGGGTTACATCCCGCTCGGGCGAGGATCCGCGCTGTTAGAGCTGCCGGAGCAGGTTCTCGCGTGCCCGGCCGGGACCGCGCTCGCACCCGTGACCTGGTGAGCTCGAGCGCGCTGATCTCAGGCGAGGTGGCCGAACACGATCAGGTTGTCCTCGTAGCTGCGGCGCGACTTGTCGAAATCCCCGCCGCACGTGATCAGCCGGATCTCCGGGCGGGGCACGTCGCCGTACACGGCGTCGGTGGGGAACTTGTCCTTCGGGAACCGCTCGATGCGGTCGACCAGGTAAGTGACCTGCGACCTGTCCCGGCGCTTGACCTGGATCCGGTCACCGGTGCGGAGATCGCGCAGCCCGTAAAACACCCCGGCCTCGGTGTAGGAGTCGACGTGGCCCAGCACGACGAACGGGCCGACCTCGCCCGCGCCCGGCCCGCCGTCGTACCAACCGGCCTGCCTGGGCGTCTCGATCGGGGGAACTTGGACCGAACCGTCCGCGTTCAACCCCAGCGGCACGAGGCTCGACGCCACCCGGATGGACGGGATGGCGATCCCGATCGGATGGGCATCGCCCGGCACCGACGTCGCCGGTACCACCGGCGCGGGGGCCGCGGCCGGCGGCGGTGCGGAATCCGCGCCCGCCGGGCCGAAGACCGCCGCGACCGCCGCGGACAGCAGCAAGGTGATCCACACGGCTAGAACTGCAGCTCTCACGTTCCACCTCCGTGCTTCCGCGACGCCGAGTTCCGCCTGTGTGCGGGCAGTCGTGCGGGATGGTGGTGTGCGCTTCCTGAGCGCACACCACCATCCCGGCTGGATCAGCGCTGCGACTCGGCACGCCGACGTCGGTGCGCGTAAGCGCCACCAGCCGCCAGGGCGACGACAGCCGCGCCGCCTGCTGCCAGCAGCGGGCCGGAGACGCCAGAGTCGTCCTGTGCCGTGGCCCCGCCACCCGCCGGAACGGCGCCGACCGGCTTCTGCACGACCTGCGGCGTCGGCGGGACGGTGGGCTTGGCCGTCGGGACGACCTGCGGCTTGGCCGATGTCGGCCTAGCCGACGGCCGCTGTGCTGGCGACTGCGCAGGTGGCACCGCTGCCGGTGGCACTGCTGCCGGTGGCACCGCTGGCGGCGGCACCGCTGCCGGTGGCACCGCTACTGGTGGTGCAATCGGAGGCGCGACCTCCTCCGGCGGGCAGTTCTCCACGCACGGAGGCGGGCACTCTTCGAAGTTGCACGGCAGCAGCGGCGGCGCTGGTGGGCAGACCCCAGGTTTATCGCACTTGTCGTCGGCCGTGCGGACCAGCGGTGGTGTCGCCGAATTCACTTCGGCGCTCCCCAGTGGAGCAAGACCGATCGAAGTACCCAACACGAAGGCGGCAATCCCGCCAAGGCGAACAAGCGTTGAGGACACTCGAGCCTCCTTTTGATCAATGCGCGAGAATCCCGCATTCGAGATCATTTTCCCCAAATCGCCTCGCGAGATCCGGAAGGCGACTATTCGTAACGGTAAACACGGTCTTTCCGGTCGGCAGCCGCAGGAATGCATGATCATACGATCGTGGTGCCGTTGATATGTCCAATTGGGAACACTACTCACTCAAGGTGAGATCGACACGTTCGCGGCGCCTCATGTGTCCCCTGTACGTTGATCGAGGATGCGAGATCAGGGGATGCAGTCACAGATCGTCACCATCGAAATTTTTCCAGGCGTGGCGATCGTCCACATAGCTAGATCGATCGCATTTGTGATCTGCCGCCTTCGGAGATCAATTGTTCAAGGTGCCTGAAAATGACTTTGAAAAAAATGATCGACGCCGTGATCGAATTGTTCGGAGAAATTCTCGATCAATTCGTCCGGGATGTCCTCGGGAGTGGCGGGCGAAAGTCGGAAAGGTGTCTGTAATCGGATCGCTAGGCCAGGCCGTGCCGCCAGATTTCGGCGGTGATCAGGTATCTGTGGTGCGGCCTGCCGTATTCGAAACATTCGCCGTGTGACCGGAATCCGAGCCTGTCGAGCACGCGCGCCGAGGCGGGGGTTCCGGGGATCGACGACCGCCGTCAGCTCCGGCAGGTGGAGTTGGTCGAATGCCGCGGCGAGGCAGAGGTGCCCGACCTCGGTGGCGAGGCCCTGACCCCACGACTGGCGGGCCAGCGTGTAGCCGAACTCGGCGCCGACGTCGCGCGCCTCGAACCCGGCGTCGCCGATGAGACGGTCCGTCGAGCGCTCGATCACTGCCCAGAACGCGTAGCCCCGTGCATGCGTTGGTGCCGGATGTAGTCGTCGACCATCGCCGCGCTCTCCGCCGTCGAGACCGCGTTGCCGTAGGCGACGTAGCGCATCACCTCGGGGTCGCCGTAGACCGCGTGGATCGCGGTGCGGTCCTCGGTTCGGAACGGGCGAACCTGCAGGCGAGCGCTCATCAGCGGGAACTGGATGGTCACGAGGTCAACTCTTTCCCGTCCACGTCCCGCTGGGCACGCCAATAACCGAGCTATAGTGACCGGAATCGACGCTCTGGTCACTACGAGGAGGTGTGGTCCGGTGCCGCGGCCGCTGATCCCCAACCGGGTGGGCGCGATCCTCGACGCCGCCGAAAGTCTGGTGCTGCGCGACGGTTTCGACGGAGTCACCGTCGAGCGGATCGCTCGCCGAGCGGGGATCGGCAAGGGAGCGATCTACCGCGAATTCGGGAGCAAGCGCGAGCTGATGGACGCGCTGCTCGCACGGTGCGCGCGGCGTCTGGTCGACCAGGTCCGCCAACGCGTCGTCGAAGCGTCGACGCCGGTCGGGTTGAGCGCCGCCTACCGGTTGGGGATCGTGGCGTTGCTTGACGATTCGCTGCTGACCGCGGCATTCCTGGACGACGAGGCGGTTCTCGGATCCCACATGCCCGCCGTCGGGGGCGACCGATACCGGCAGCGCTTCGCCTGGATCACCGAGTACGTCGAAGCCCTCCACGAAGCCGGATCGTTGGCATCCGACGCCGCCCCGGAGGCGATCTCCATCGCCCTCTCCTCTTTCACCATCGGCTTGCTGTCGGCGAGCTCCGTGCTCGGACCACTGACCCGGGACCAGCTCGCGGCGGCGCTGGACGTGGTTACCACCTTGATCGAGCGGGGATTGGAGTCGCTGCCGGATGCGGGCGCGCCCGCCGCGAACGACGCCCATCTGCTGCTCCTGGGGCGCATGGCCGGCCAGTTCGACGCCGATACGGAGGAGCACCGGTGAACGGCTTCGTCACTGCCACCGATCTAGACTTCGCCCGCGGACCGATGCGGCCGTACCCCGCGGGGGCTGAGGAGAACGAACCGGTCCTGCTCCTGCACGGCGGGGTGCTCGACACCGTCGAGCTCACCTGGCACCGCGTCCTCCCGGCGCTGGCCGACACGCACCGCATCTACGCGATCGACCTGCCGCGGCGCGGCGGTAGCCAGCCGTGGCAGCGGATGGTCGACCAGGAGCTGTCCGATCTCCTGGTGGACGAGCTCCTCGACCACCTGCTCGCTCCAACGGGTCGCGTTCGTCGGCCGCTACATGGCCAAGTCCGTCACCACGATCCGCAGGCCGATGGTGCGGAACCTCGCCGCTGGTTCGGCCACGGACAACTTCGACGGGCTCGTCGAGTTCGCCCGGGCCGAAGCGGAGGCCGAGGCACGGCATCGCGAAAATGCGCTCGACGACTGGCAGATCCTCGCCCGCGGGCCGTTTTCGATGCGGCTCGACTTCCTGCCGAGGGCTCGGAAGGCTGGCCGTTCCGGGCTTGTGGTTGCGGGGAGCGGACGATCCGCTGGTCGGCGACGGAAAGTGCGGCGGGCGGCTGCGGCAGCCCCTCGTGGGCGGTTGGAGGTCATCCCCGGTGCCGGGCACCTGCTGCCGTTCGACCGACCTGACGAGTTTCACCCGCCCACCCTCGACTTCTCGACCGAAGGCCGCTACTAGGGTCTGTTTCAGATGTCAGAGCCACTCGTTGATAGACGCGATGACCACCGTGGCCTCGTAACGGACAGCGAGTTTGTCGTACCGGGTGGCCACGGCCCGGTTCCGCTTGAGCCGGTTGATTCCGCATTCCACGGCATGACGCTGCTTGTAGATCTCCGTGTCGAACGCCGGCCGGCGACCACCGCGCGAACCTCGGTTCTTGCGGTGACGGATCTGGTCCGCTTTCTCGGGAATGGTGCACCGAATGCCCCGTCGCCGCAGGTACGAGCGATTGGCGCGCGAACCGTACGCCTTGTCGCCCAGCACCCGGTCCGGACGTGTCCGCGCCCGGCCCCGACCAGTGCGGGGCACGCTGATCCGCTCCAAGACCGGCTGGAACTGCGGCGAGTCACCCCGCTGCCCCGCCGTGACCACCAGCGACAACGGCTTCTGACCCTGCTCAGTGGCCATATGCAGCTTGGTGGTCAGCCCGCCCCGCGACCGGCCGATTCCGTGATCATCCGGTTCGGTGTCAACCCCGCCCGGCGGTTCCCGCTGTTCAGCCCCTTTTTTCGCGCACCGGCGGCGTGCTGGTGCGCGCGAGCGACAGTGGAATCCACGCTGACATCCCAGGTGATCAGGCCTTCGGCGTCGGCCTGGGCTTGCAGCCGCGTCAGGATTCGCTTCCAGGTCCCGTCGCGCTGCCAGCGCCGGAACAGCCCATACACGGTCTGCCACGGGCCGTATCGCTCCGGCAGGTCACGCCACTGCACACCCGTGCGCACCCGGAACCGGATACCGTTGATCAGCTGCCGTTTCGGATGCTTGGGCGGGCGGCCCGACTTCTTACCCTTGGGCAGCAACGGTTCCATCTTCGCCCACTGCTCGTTCGTCAGATCACCTCGACCCACACGAAGATCATCTCAAACCGAGATCAACTTCTGAAACAGGCCCTAGAAGCAGCATCGGCCTCGCCGTCAGAGCGGGCTGCCGGTGGTCGCCGCGTCGGTGCGTTGGGGGGCTCGGACCGGAATCATCGCGAGCAGGCCGATCAGCAGGATGAGGACGATCCCGGCCATGCCTGCGCGTTGGGTGCCGAACAGCGCGATGAAGCCGCTGAAGGCCAGCGGTCCGAGGAAGCTCACCGCCCGACCGGTGGTGGCGTAGAGGCCGAATGTTTCGCCTTCCCGCCCCGGCGGCGCAATGCGGGCGAGGAAGGTCCGGCTGGCCGATTCCGTGGGTCCCAGGAAGCCCGCCAGAAGTAGCCCGCACACCCAGAAAGCGGCCTTGTCGGGTAGCACCACCAACGAACTGCCCACCACGACAAGGCCGAACAGCGACGTGACGATGATGGGCTTCGGGCCGAACCGGTCGTCCGCACGACCACCCAGGAAAGCGCTGGCACCGGCGATCAGGTTCGCCGCGATCGCGAAGACCACCACCTCGCCGGGGCTGAAGCCGAAGGTGCCCGCCGCGATCACGCCGCCGAAGGTGAAGATCGCGGCCAGCCCATCCCGGTAGATCGCGCTGGCCGCCAGGTATCCCAACGTGCTCCGGTCGGTGCGCCACATACAGGCCAGCCGTTTGCCCAGCACGAGGTACCCGGTCAGGAAGGACCGCTGGACTTGATCCGCAGGCGACGGGGCCTCGGGAACGAAGATGAGCAATGGCAGCGCGAAGAGTGCGAACCACGTGGCCGCGAACAGCGCGACGACGCGGATGTTGAGTCCGTCCTCAGAGGTCACGCCGAACAGACCGATTTCGGGTTGCACGAACCCGAACAGGACGATCGCCAGTGCGACGAGACCCCCGAAGTAGCCCATCGCCCAGCCGAATCCCGAGATTCGGCCGATCGTCGCCGGCGTCGAGACCTGGAGCAGCATCGCGTTGTAGTTCACGCCCGCGAACTCCACGAACACGCTGCCGACGGCGACCAGCACGAGGCCCAGCAGCAGGGAGGACGGAACGTCCTGGACGAAGTACAGCCCGGCCGTGCTGACCACTACGAGGGCGGTGTGCAGCGCCAGCCACCGCTTGCGCCGTCCGCCGGCATCGCTGCGCTGCCCGGTCACCGGCGCGATCAGCGCGATGCACGCTCCGGCGATGGTGAGCGTGACACCGAGCGCTTTGGACCCGGTCTGCGGGTCGCTCGCCACCGAGCCCGTCAGGTACACGGTGAACACGAAGGTGAGGATCACGGTGTTGAACGCCGATGATCCCCAGCCCCAAAGCGCCCAGCAAATCACCGAACGCCAGTCCCACCGAGCCGCAGCAACCGGATTCGCAGCCACATCCATCCTGCGATCAGACCAGCTCGCCGCCACCCGAGCCACTCGAAAGCGCCGCGTTGGGGCCGAACTTAGCGGTGGTCTTCGGGTGGTCGAACGGCCGTCAATCGGGCAGATTGGGCGGCAGTCCAGGTTTCACGGCGCAGTCTTTGCCGTCGGCACGACCGGGGAAGACCTGTGCTTCGTTCTGCCGGTTGGCCCGGGTGCCTCGGCGGTCGGACCACCGAGGCACCCGGCGTTCACCCCTTGACGCAGACGACCTGCTTCAGGTGGGTCACCACCTCGACCAGGTCGGTTTGCGCGGCGATCACCGAATCGATGTCCTTGTAAGCGGCCGGGATCTCGTCGACCACGCCGGCATCCTTGCGGCACTCCACGCCGGCCGTCTGCGCTTCCAGGTCAGCGGCCGTGAAGGTCTTGCGGGCCTTGTTCCGCGACATTCGCCGGCCGGCGCCGTGCGAGGCGGACTGGAACGACCGCTCGTTGCCGAGGCCGCGCACGATGTACGAACCGGTGCCCATGCTGCCCGGGATGATGCCGAGATCACCCGCGCCCGCCCGGATCGCGCCCTTGCGGGTGACGAGCACCTCGACCCCGTCGTAGCTCTCCTCGGCCACGTAGTTGTGGTGGCACGAGATCGGCGTGTCGAACCTGGTCCCCGGCACCGTTTCGGCTAGCGCCCGCTGCACCAAGGCCAGCATCGTGGCGCGGTTGCGCGCCGCGTAGTCCTGCGCCCAGAACAGGTCCCGGCGGTAGGCCTGCATCTCCGGCGTGCCCGCGACGAACACCGCGAGGTCCGAGTCCGGCAGGTCCGCGTTGTGCGGGAGGCGCCGCGCGATGTCGATGTGCCGCTTCGCCAGCTCGTTGCCGATCCCGCGGGAACCGGAGTGCAGCATCAGCCACACGCGGTCGGCGTCCGGGCCGTCCTGCTCCAGGCAGACCTCGATGAAGTGGTTGCCGCCGCCGAGGCTGCCGATCTGCGCCCGCGCCCGGTCCTGGAGGTTCTGCACGCCCGGGTGCAGTTCCCCGAAGACGGACCAGAAGTCCTGCCAGCCGCCCAGCCCGGGTACGCGCGACGGGTTCACCGGGGTGCGGTGCATGGCGAAGCCGACCGGCACGGCCGATTCGATCCGGCCGCGCAGCACGCGCAGGTCGTCCGGCAGGTCGGCAGCGGTCAGGGACGTTCGCACGGCGCTCATCCCGCACCCGATGTCGACGCCGACCGCCGCCGGGGACACGGCGTTGCGCATGGCGATCACGCTGCCGACGGTGGCGCCCTTGCCGTAGTGCACGTCCGGCATCACGGCGAGTCCGTGCACCCACGGCAGGTTGGCGACGTTGTGCAATTGGCGCATGGCGGCGTCTTCGACCGACTGAGGGTCAGCCCACATCCGGATCGGCACCCTCGCACCTTCAACTGCCGCGTACATCGTTCTTCCTGCCTCTCGGTGACCTTGACGCAGCAATGATCTACGGTTTTCCCGCGCCACGCCACCGAATTAATCCAACTCGACGCACTCGGCCGCACTAGGCCCACGTTGGACGGTTGCGACCCGCTGCACGACACCACGGCGCGCGAAATCGTCCAATAAGGACAATTGTGCGCTGGATCCGACGTGGCTCGGGCAACGCGGGGCCGCCCCGGAGGTAATCCACCGGTGGGCAGCTCGGGCAAGTTGGCGAGGGTGGGGGTCCGAGGTCACGGAGGTGACGCGAACCGGTCGCCCCCGCGACACTGGTTTATAACCGCAGCGTTCTGAAATCGGCGGTAACCTCCTCTGCATGACGCGCAGGATCGAGTACCGGACCACCTACGAGTGGCCCACCGCTCGGGTGTTCGCAGCGCTGACCGGCCCCGACTGCCTCCGCGAGCGGCTGCGAGTGCTCGGCGGTGACAACGAGCTGGTCGAGCACGAGGCAACCGAAACCGGCGCGCGGTTCCGGATCCGGCAGGGCGTGCGCGCCGAGGTGATCCCCTCGGTAGCACGCGCAGTCGTCGGCGGGGACCTCTCGATCGACCGCAGGGAGATCTGGCGTCGTGAGGCCGATGGTAGTTACGCGGGCGAAGTGACGGCGGGTGCGTTGACCGTGCCGCAGGCGATCACGGCTTCGCAGCGGCTGCGGGACTTGCCGCCGGCGGGGTGCGAGTTCGTCGTAGAGGGCGATGTGAAGGTGGGCATCCCGCTGCTCGGTGGCAAACTGGAAGACCTCTTCGCGGGTGAGGTGCAAAGCCTCCTGGCGGCCGAGCACGAATTCACGGTCGACTGGTTGTCCCGGCACGGCTGACAACCTGGTTCTGCTTCCGCGTTCGGCCAACGGCGCGTCGACACCGCGCATCTCCCCGGCTGTACGGGGCGAGTTCTCGCAGTTCAAGGTCGAGCAAGTGATTCGTGCCCTTGAACGGGTGCGACCTTGACCCCAAGGCCGTGCCGCCAGGCGTCAGCTGTGCCGTCACGCGGCACAGATCGCTGGTGATCATGCCGCTCGCACGGGCTCTGTTGTCGGTGGAACACCCGACGGCGTTGGTGGGTACGTCCGGTGGCCTGCTCCGCAGCGGGATCTGGAGTATCGGCATGGCATGGCATGGCATGGTATGGCACGGGCGCTGGTTCGCGGTGAGGCGCGCGGCGAGCTTCGTCGCCCTCGCGCGCCATGAGGTGCACGGTTTCGTCATTCTTGCGGCGGAGTTCGTGCATGATCGCGGTGGAGACGTCGTGCACGCCGATGTCCGCGATGACGCGCTGTTCGATGTGGAGTGCTCTCGTGGTCAGCACCCAGCGGGTGACTTCCGTGCCTTCCGGGCGAATCCAGCCAGCCGTCCACAGTGTCCGGAGCGCGCGTCGCACCATGATCTTCGGCATCTTGGGCTTGGGCGCGAGTTCGCCGCCGCCAGCGGGCTGCGCTTAGGCCACTCCTTCGGACACGCGAAAGGCCGGAAATGCGGTCCGCATGCCCTCGCTCATGCCGGCATCACATCCAGCGCCGACCGGCGAGCCTGCCCGCCGAGCAGACAGGCCCCACCGATCTCACAGCTGGCCCGGCGCGACGAAAACGGTCCAGGTCAGCACCGGAGCGACCGCGAGCATGCTCATTAGGCCACCATCCCTGTTGCAGCCCGAACGGATAGAGTTGACCACTCGGTCCCGGTAGGTGCATGGCCTGATTCGCGAGCCGCTGGACGGTCGGCATGAGTATTGCCAGCCCACCGAGCCGAGGCCGCTTGACCGGGGAGCATGCCCGACCTGGTCGAGGGCCGATTAATGAGCTTCCGGTGGGCGTCCTCACGACCGAGCGGGTCCTTCTCCAGTGCAGAAGGAGCACCGCGCGCGTGTTCGCGGAATGGGACTGGGCCACCGGATCGCACGATGTGACCGTGATCGACCAGGCCGGGGCCAGGCAGGAGCAGGTGGGCGCTGGCCCACACCGAGACCGGGATTGCCGGCACTCCGGCCCGGCCACCGGAATGTCCCAGCCGGCCGCTGCCGGGCGAGGCGTTGTCCAGCAGCGGCCGGTCGGGTCAGCGTCCCGAATCCGCCGGCCGGTCGGCGAAGATCCCTTCGAGCATCCCAGTGGCCTGGCCGACCTCGATCAGGTAACCGTCGGGATCGCGCAGGTAGCAGCGGATCTCGGCCTTGCGGTCGATGGGTTCGGTGAGGAACTCGGCGCCCTTCCGGCGCGCCTCGGAGTGGAAGGCGGCGATGTCGGCCACGCGCACGTTCATGAAGGCCGACACCGTGGTGGGCCGATCCGGTGGCTCCAGGACGACGTCTGGTTTGTCGGGAGTGGGACCGCCACCCGGGTTCATGATGATCCACGAGTTGGCGACCTTGACGATCGCCGGGTTTTCCTCCAGCACGACCCGCCCGCCGAAGATGTCGGCGTAGAACTCCCGTGAGCGGGCGACGTCGCGCACGGTGAGGAAATGCGTGATGACGAGGCCTTCCTCGGGTGTCGGCCAGTCCTCTCGAAGCATGAGGCTCCTTTCAGGAGATCGGGTGCCGACCAGTACCTGAATCGGCATTCGGCTCCGCGAGCGGTGGGTGGACCCCGACCAACAATGGAACACCCGGTAGGCGGCGGACGCAGCGCGACCGCCGCCGATGCCTTCCCGTCTCGGGGATTCAACGCACTCCCAGGTCCAGGCGCGGTCTTCGCCTCGTGGTGCTGCCGAGGCCAATCGCGGAGGGTCGCGGGCGCGGATCTTCGAACCGTTCGTACCGGATGTGGTGGGCATCCGGTTGACCATCGCTGGCACGCTCGCTTCGTTCGTCACCTTCTCGGTCGGTTCCTCGCGCGACCGCTGGGTGATCGCCGGGCACATCGGGGACTGCTTCGGCCGCAAGCCGCCGCTGGTCGGTTCGATGGTTGGTCATGGGCGCCGTGACGTCCGCCATCGGTACCCTCCCGGGCTAGGCCTCGATCGGCATCTGGGCACCGGTGCTGCTGATGGTGTTCCGCCTCGTGTTGGGCCTCGGCGTCGATGCGCAGCGGGGCGGCGCGGCACTGCTGCTGGTCGAGCACGCGCCGCTGCAACGGCATGTTCCTCGTGCTGACCTGGACGTTGTCCGACGGCGCGTTCGAGAGCTGGGGCTGGCGGATCCCGTTGCTGTCCGGGCTGGCGCTGGCCGCGATCGGCATCTACGTCCAACTCCAGTACGTGGACGACGGCCGTGGGACGAACTCGCCGCCTTGTTCACCCCCGACGGCGTCTTCGTCGCGCTGTCCACGGCGCGCGGGCGGGACGAGCTGAGGGGGTTCTTCGCCGGACTCCAGGAAGGGGCGCTGACGGCCTGGTGGCACTTAAGCGCCAACGAAACCATCTCGATCGACGACGGCGACGACGCCGAAGGCGAGACCTGGCTGGACCAACCGTGGCGTCGTCAAAGGCGAACCGCACGTCGGGGCCGGCTGGTACCACGCCCTGACCTGGCGCCAGCCGGACGGATCGTGGCTGTTCGTCGAGCGCCAAGGTCAACTTCTTCTGGGGGCCGATGAGATTTGGCTGGGCCCCCGGCGGGTGGAGTGGCCACCGGCCGCCGACGCGCTCGAAACCCGCGCTATGCAAGGGTTTGACCGCGCCTCCGCCAGCTCGATGTCTGAAGTGGACAGCCAGCCGGTTGCTGCTTGATGTCGGCTCGCCGTCCACTTCGGCACCGCCCGGGCGTCCCCGGCTGGGCAGCGATCCGCAAAACCTGGTGGCACCGCCCGGAGCCCTGTTGCTACGGTGGAGTGGATTGCGAGTGAGGGAGATCAGACATGGTTGGTGACGACGACATCTCCGGGTGATACCCGGACGTGATCTGCCACCTGCAGGCGCTCGTGCGCGCTGCGGTCGTGGCCATGTAGTCGTTCCACCGTTCTCCTCCGGGCCACTTGGTGCGCCCGCATCACCCACGAGGACTCTCACACATGTCCGATGCGTTCATCACTTGCTCCAACTTGTCCTTCTCCTGGCCGGACGACACGCCGGTCTTCCAGGACCTCTCCTTCACCGTCGCTGGCGGCCGCACCGGCCTCGTGGCGCCGAACGGCGCGGGCAAGAGCACGCTGCTGAAGCTGATCGCCGGCGAGTACCGGCCCACCGGCGGTTCCGCGTCCGTCGAAGGTGTCCTCGGCTACCTTCCGCAGAGCTTGCCCTTGGACGGCGATCCGACCGTGGCCGAGCTCCTGGGCATCGCGCCGGTGCTCCGGGCTCTCGCCGCCATTGAGTCCGGGGATGCGAGCGAGGAGAACTTCGCCGTGGTCGGCAACGACTGGGACATCGAGGAACGCACCCGCGCCCAGCTGGAACGGCTTGGCCTCGGGGACGTCTCCTTGACCCGGCGCCTGCACACCCTCAGCGGCGGCCAGGTCGTCTCCCTCGGCCTGGCGGCACAGCTGCTGAAGCGGCCCGACGTGCTGCTGCTCGACGAACCGACCAACAACCTCGACGTCGACGCGCGCCGCAAGCTCTACGGCGTGCTCGAAGACTGGCAGGGCTGCCTGCTGCTGGTCAGCCACGACCGGACGCTGCTCGACCGCATGGACCGCATCGCCGAACTGGACCAGGGCGAGATCCGGTACTACGGCGGAAACTTCACGGTGTACGAGGAGACCGTGCGCGCAGAGCGAGAGGTCGCGGAGAAGAACATCCGCAGCGCGGAGCAAGAGGTCAAGCGCGAGCAGCGGGAGATGCAGCAGGCCCGCGAGCGGGCGCAGCGCCGGGCCAGCAACGCCGCCCGCAACATCGAGAGCGCTGGGCTGCCGAAGATCCTCGCCGGGGCGCGGAAGCGACGCGCCCAGGAGTCGGCGGGGAAGGCCGACGAGACGCACGCAGCGCGGCTCAACGAGGCCAAGGCGCGGCTCGACGAGGCCGAACGTGCGTTGCGCGATGAGCAGCGGATCGCGCTGCAGCTGCCCGGGACCAACGTTCCGGCCGGCCGCACGGTCTTCCTCGGCGAAGGGATGCGGATCCGCCGCGGGGAGCGAGACCTCTTCGCTGGCGAAGGCATCGACCTGGCGATCCGGGGGCCCGAGCGGATTGCGCTGACCGGGCCCAACGGCGCCGGGAAGTCCACGCTGCTGAGCGTGATCAACGGCGATCTGGAGGGCGGCAGCACGAAACGCGCCGATGGCCGTATCGCCTACCTCTCGCAACGGCTGGACCTGCTGGACCTCGACCGCACGGTGCTGGCGAACCTGGTCGCCTTCGCGCCGGAAATGCCGGAGTCGCAGCGGATGCACTTGCTCGCCCGATTCCTGTTCCGCAGCACCCGCGTGCATCTCCCGGTCGGGGTGCTCTCCGGTGGCGAGCGGCTGCGCGCGACCCTGGCCTGCGTCCTTTTCGCCGAACCGGCCCCCCAACTCCTGCTGCTCGACGAACCGACCAACAACCTCGACCTGGTGAGCGTCGGGCAACTCGAAAGTGCGCTCAACGCCTACGAAGGCGCGTTCGTGGTGGTGAGTCACGACGAGCTGTTCCTCGCGAACATCGGCGTGAACCGGTGGCTTCGCCTCGCCGACGGCAGCCTGGTGGAAACCGGCGCACCAGCCTGAAACGGGCGCTGGCAACGCCGACCGTGAGTCTTCTGGGTTGCCGTAGCAGTCCAGAAGACTCACGGCGCTACCAGCCGGCCGCGGTGTGGACGTCGGCGGCGAGGCTCGCTGGCGGCTCGTGGGAGGAGTCCAGGACGAGGTCGTCGAGTCCGGCCGCGTCGAGGATCTCGGCGAGTTCGTTCGTGCGGTCCAGGTGCCAGCGCAGGCTGGGTTCGTCGTCGGCGTGCCGGTCCCGGAGACGGTCGCGGGCCACGGAGGGTCGACGACGAGCCGGACCAGCAGGATGCCGGTCGAGTCCAACGCCGCCTGGTAGCGGCTGATGGCCGAACGCGCCGGGTGAACCCGCGCCGCGATGCGGGTGGCGGAAGAGCGCTGGAGCTACGCCGAGAAGATCTTGCGCCGATCGAGTTGGGCGTTGTCTCATGGGCCTCATGCGCAGAATGGACGCTATCGCGCTGATCGCCGCACTCGCCGCCGGATCGTTGATGTTGGGCAACTCCGGGGCCATCGGCCGGGAGTCCGCCTCCACGGTCGGGGCCGACCTCGGCACTGTGACGATTCCCGAACTCCAGGACTGGATGTCGAGCGGGTCGCTGACTTCGTCGGCGCTGACCGCCGCCTACCTGGGGCGGATCCGCGCCGTCGACCCCAAGCTCAACGCGGTGCTGCGCACCGACCCGACGGCGATGGTCCAGGCGGCCGCGAGCGACGTCCGGCACCGCCGGGGTGCGACCCTCGGGCCGCTCGACGGAATTCCCGTTCTGCTCAAGGACAACGTGAACACCCGGGATCTGCCGACGACGGCCGGGTCCCTGGCGCTGGCGGGGAGGCCGCCGCGCTCGGACGCTGCTGTGGTGAGCCGGCTGCGGGACGCGGGCGCGGTCATTCTCGGGAAGACGAACCTGTCCGAGTGGGCGAACTTCCGCGCGGATACGCCCACTTCCGGCTGGTCGGCGGTCGGCGGGCAGACCCGCAACCCGTACGTGCTGGACCGCAATCCGTGCGGTTCGTCGTCGGGTTCCGCCGCCGCGCTCGCCGCGTCATTGGCGCAGGTGGCGATCGGCACCGAAACCGACGGCTCCATCGTGTGCCCAGCCGGGATGAACGGGGTGGTCGGCCACAAGCCGAGCCTCGGCCTGGTCAGCCAGGAAGGCGTGGTGCCGATCTCGGCGGAGCAAGACACCGCGGGCCCGATGGCGCGCAACGTCATCGACACCGCGCTGACCCTGGCGGTGCTGCAGGGCGCGGACGGCGCCGCTGCGTTCTCGCCGCCGATGAACCTGCGCGGCAAGCGGATCGGCCTGTGGCGGCTGCCGGTGCTGGGACCGGAGGTCGACGCCGTGATGACCCGTGCGGAGGAGAGGCTCCGCGCCGCCGGCGCCGAGGTGCTGGAGGTGACCCCGTCCTACCAGGACCGGCTCGGCGAGCTGGAGTTCCCCGCGCTGCTGAGCGAGTTCCACCGTGACATCGACGCCTACCTCGCCACCCGCGAGGGCCCCCGGGATCTCGCCGAGTTGATCGAGTTCAACCGCCGGACGTCAGCGGAGCAGACCTGCTTCGCCGGCCAGGAGCTCTTCGAACAGGCGCTCGCCGCGCCGCCGACGACCGATCCGCAGTACCAGGCGATGCGCGCCGAGCTGGCGGATCTCTCGCGGCGTTCGATCGACGAGACCCTGGCCGCGCACCACTTGGACGCCATCGCTTCGCCGGCGAACCCGCCGGCGTGGACCACGGACTGCGAACGAGGTGACGACGACGTCATCCCGTCCTCGACCCCGGCGGCGGTGGCGGGCTTCCCATCGGTGTCGGTGCCCGCCGGTTCCGTCGGCGAGTTGCCAGTCGGGTTGCTGCTCATGGCGGGCTACCGGCAGGACGCCGAGCTGCTGTCGCTGGCGGCGGTCGCCGAGCGCGAGCTGAACGCCTGGCGGGCGCCGCGCTACCTGCCGACCGCCGGGCCCGGGCCCACTCCCTGACGCGCTCGGTCACGAGCCCAGCAGCCCCAGTTGTCACTTCCGAAGCACACGTCGCCGCCTGTCGTCCGATTCGGTAGCGGTGTCGGCCCGGGTGTCTCCGGACCCGGGCGGCATCGCATTTCCGGCGTTATGGTGCGCAAGTCCGTGGTGCTTCGCACCGCGTGCTTGGGGGAATCGAATGCTGGTTCGTCGTGCGCCGCCAGGTCGTCGAGACTCCCGTGGACGCGCCGTCCGCGCGTTCGCGGGCAGATTGCCCGAACGCGCATTCGAGTTGGCGTTTCACCTGGAAAGGAATGGATCGTCGTGACCGACGTCGCAGAGTTCGCGCTGTCCAGCCTCGCAACGGTGGTCCGGATCGAAAAGCCCTGGGGCTACGAGGAGATCTTCGCCGTCGTGGAAGGCCGCTACGTTGGCAAGGTGCTGCACATCCGCGCAGGTGAGGCACTTTCGCTGCAGTACCACGAGAAGAAGGAGGAGACGGTCGCCGTCCAGTCCGGCTTCGCGCTGCTCGACCTCGGGCCCAGCCGGACGTCGCTGGTCCGGATGGAACTGGGCCCCGGCCAGACGGCGAGCATCCCGTCCGGGGTGGTGCACCGGATCATCGCCGTGTCCGACGTGGTCCTGCTGGAAGCCTCCACCGCGGATCCGGGGTGGCAGGCGGACGTCGTCCGCCTGGAAGACCGCTACGGCCGCGCCGTAACCGCGTAGCCCGAAACGGTCAGGCCGGCACTTCGGAGCGGTCTGCTGCCCAGAGGGTGTGGAACGAGCCTTCGAGGTCGGTGCGGCGGTAGGTGTGGGCACCGAAGTAGTCGCGTTGGCCTTGGGTGAGTGCGGCCGGGAGCCGGTCCGCGCGCAGCGCGTCGTAGTAGGCGAGTGCCGCCGCGAATCCCGGTGTCGGCACGCCCTGGGTGGTGGCGGCGACCAGTACCGCCCGCCAGTCGTCCTGGGCGGCGGCGATCTCCTGCGCGAACGTCCGGTCGGAGAGCAGGCTCGGCAGGTCGGGGCGCGAATCATAAGCGGCGCGGATGCGGTCTAGGAACGCGGCGCGGATGATGCAGCCGCCGCGCCAGATCGAGGCGATCGCACCCAGGTCGATGTTCCAGTCGTATTCCGCGCTGCCTGCGGCGATCTCGTGGAAGCCCTGTGTGTAGGACACGATCTTGGACGCGTACAGCGCCTGCTCGACCTGGTCGGCGAACGCGGCCGCCTCGGAGCTGCCCAGCGGTTTCGCCGCGGGGCCCGCGAGCCCGCGGGAGGCTTCGCGCAGGGCGGTGTGACCGGACAGCGAGCGGGCGAAGACCGCTTCGGCGATGCCCGGGACCGGCACGCCCAGTTCGAGCGCGAGCTGCACGGTCCAGCGTCCGGTGCCCTTCTGCTCCGCCTGGTCGGCGACCACGTCCACGAACGGCTTGCCGGTCGCGGCGTCCACATGGGACAGGACTTCGGCGGTGATCTCGATCAGGTAGGAGTCGAGGCGGCCGGTGTTCCAGGTGCGGAAGACGTCGGCGATCTGGGCGGGGGAGAAGGCAGCGACCTCGCGGAGCAGCTGGTAGGCCTCACCGATCAGCTGCATGTCCGCGTATTCGATGCCGTTGTGCACCATCTTCACGAAATGGCCCGCCCCGTCGGGGCCGATGTGCGTCACGCAGGGTGCGCCGCCGGCGGCCTTCGCGGCGATCTTCTCCAGCATGGGTCCGAGGGAGTCGTAGGACCGCGTGGATCCGCCGGGCATGATGCTGGGCCCGTGCAGCGCGCCTTCTTCGCCGCCGGAGATGCCGGTACCGACGAAGTGGATGTCGTGCTCGCGCAGTTCGCGCTCGCGGCGTCGGGTGTCGGCGAAGTGCGCGTTGCCACCGTCGATGATCATGTCGCCTGGTTCCAGCAGGGGCGCGAACTCCTGGATGACGGCGTCGGTGGGATCACCGGCCTTGACCATGATCACGAGGCGGCGGGGGCGTTCCAGCGCGGCGACGAAATCGGCCGGGGTTTCGGTCGCGACGAAGTCGCCTTCGTGGCCGAATTTGTCCATGAGCGCGCGGGTCTTCGACGCGGTGCGGTTGTGCACGGCGACCGCGTAGCCGTTGCGCGCGAAATTGCGGGCGAGGTTGCGCCCCATGACGGCGAGCCCGGTGACGCCGATCTGCGCGGAAGTGCTCATGCGGATAGCTCCTGTCGGTAACGTCGTCGACGCGGCGCGGGTGTGGTGACCCCAATTCTCGAACAGCAGCCGACCCGGCGCAGGGTTCCCGACCGGGTGCTTCGCCGGGAGGCCCGGTTGCGAGTTCAGCTGCGGGAAAAGGGTTTCCGGATCTTGCGGGGTCACGGGCGGAGTTCTCCGAACATCTCCAGGCGGCGTTCGTGGTAGGCGACGTCTTCCGAGTCGTGGACGGTTCCCTGTAGCTCCTGCCGCTGGAACGATGGAGCCTCGCGGCGCAACTGGTGCCGGATCAGCTGGACGAGGGTTTCCTCTTCCAGGAGCCCGGCCGGGCCACCGGCCTCGGCGTACGCGTGCAGGAAGGGCCGCATCGGCGCCAAGCCGGTCGCGGATCCGCGCCCGGTCCACTCCAGCGCGGCGTAGCGGGAAAGCTGGTTAGCCTCCGTTGAGGCGCGGTTCGCGGATCACGCTTGCGGGTTGCCCGCGAGCAGACCCCGGGCCGCGAGGTTGGTCATCAGCGCGCGGATACCGAACGTCCAGTCCGGTGCGGCCTCCGCGGTGCTGACGACGTTGATCAAGGCTCCCAGTGCGGGGGAGGAGATGCATACGACGTCACCGGGCTTGTGGGTGAAGCCCTGGCCGGGGACGTCTCGGTCCTCGGTGGGGGCGAACATCGTGCCGGTGAACAGCACGAACCCGTCCGGGTACTGATGGTGGCGCCCGTGGGCGTGGTCGACGAGTTCGCGCACGTCGCGGCTGATCTCGCTGACCGGGCTGACCCCGTCCAGCCGGTAGCCGTCGGTGCCGGTGATCTCCAGGCCAATCTCCACGTTCCGCGCGTCGTCCAAGGTGAACTCGTCGTCGAACAGCCGGAGAAACGGGCCGATCGCGCAGGACGCGTTGTTGTCCTTGGCTTCGGTCAGCAGCAGCGCGCTGCGTCCCTCGAAGTCGCGGAGGTTGACGTCGTTGCCGAGCGTCGCCGCCACCGGCACACCGCGCGAGGTCACCGCGAGCACGAGTTCGGGCTCCGGGTTGTTCCACACCGAGCGCTCCAGCACACCGACCTCCGCGCCCGTGCCGACCGCGGACAGCACCGGGGCCTTGGTGAAAATCTCCGGGTCCGGGCCGATGCCGACCTCCAGGTACTGCGACCAGAGACCTTCCGCGACGAGGACCTCCTTGATCCGCCGCGCTTCCGCGGAACCCGGTCGGACCTGGGAGATCCGGCCTTCGATGACGCTGCCGAGCTTGGCGCGGATCTCCTCGGCCCGGCGGAGGTCGCCTTCGGCGCGCTCCTCGATCACCCGCTCCAGCATGCTCCGGACGAAGGTCACGCCCGCGGCCTTCACGACCTGCAGGTCGACAGGTGCCAGGAAGTGGGGCCGCGTGCGATCGTCGGCGAGCGTGGCGTCCAGGAGGTCGGACAGCTGCCAGCTCCGGCCGCCTTCGTGCGTTCGCGCGATGTGCACGGCGTCGGTGCGCTCGAGTAGCCCGGAAACCGTGGGCTCGACGCCGGTCAAGTCGACGACCGCCGACCCGCGCACCGCGGCGACGCACGGCCCTCCGCACACCGGGTCGAAGACGCGGGCGACCAGCGTCGATCGGACGACGTCGTCGGGGAGAACACGGTGGGAGTAGGAGGAGGGGTTCAACGTGCCTGCCTTCATTGGAGATGCGTTGCGGCTGAGGACTCCACGGTCGATCCAAGTCAGGCGCGACTACGGCTCGTCACCCGGTGTGACCAGGGATTCCTGTTGCGAGATCACGCGGTTCAGGTGCTGGCGCGAATTCCGGCGCGCTGCCGCTGCGTCGCCAGCAGTGATGGCATCGAGGATGGCGCGGTGCTCGGCGAAAGTCCTCGGGAGGCTCGCGAGGTAGGCGCGTTCGTTCTTGTAGGACTCGCGCAGGCAGGTGTTCACCGGAGCCATGAACCACGAGAAGAACGGGTTCCCGCAGGATCGCGTCACGATCTCGTGGAACCGAAAGTCCTCCCCGAGGCAGAGATGGTATTCGCCGGGGTGTCGTTCGGCGCTTCCAGCGACGCGTTGAGGTCGGCCAGGTTCTCGTCGGTGCGGCGCTCGGCGGCCAGGGCCGACTGGGCGTCGTTGCAGGCCCTGAAAGCCCCATCCAGGTGGACGCTGGGTCGAGACATTGTGGACGCTTCCCCAACTGGACGCCTTGGGCGGCCGGTGGAGAACAGCTTGCTCAGCGCGGCAACCCGAACGCGGATCGACATCAGACGGTGGCAGCAGCCCCAGCTCGTCGTAGAGCCGCAACGCCTTCGGCGGCAGGCCCGATGCCTGTGCGAAATCGCCGATGCTCAGCCTGGCCATGATGGCTCCCTCCCCGTCCCGGGCACCTCGCCCGGTGATCAGACCCTGCGGGTTGTCCCTGGGTGAAGGTCAAACCCCAGTCGACGACAGGCGGTCAGAAGCCGAACGTGGTGACCCGGGGGAGGGTGCCTGCGCACAGGTGCTGGAGGATGTACTGCTCGTGGGGCACTGTCGGATTCGGCGGTGCGTCCAGCGGGAACCACTGCAGATCGGCGGTCTTCTCAGGCTCGGCCCGTCTGGGCCTACCGGTCCAGCGGTGGCATTCGAAGAAGAAGTCCACCCGCTCGTTGATCGCCCGGTGGTCGCCCTGCGTTCGGTGCATGACCGACAGCGGTACGAGGTCTTCGGCGGAGATGTCGATGCCGAGTTCCTCGGTGGCTTCCCGGCACGCGGCGTCGATGACGGATTCACCGGATTCGACGTGGCCCGCCGCGGCCAGGGCCCAATGCCCGTCCATATATCCGGTGTTGCGGCGCAGCTGCAGCAGCACCTCCTCGCGGGCGTCCGACCTGCGAAGCGCGATGTAAACGGAAGGAACGACCTGAAACCGATCAACCATGGAACCGACCCTAGTCCCAAGATTTCGGGGCTGTTGGCGACGTCGGCCGCCCAGGAACATGCGGAAGCACGAGCCCGCTCGTCGCGGAGGTGGTCTGGTCGTCCTGGCCAAATGGCTTGTTTTTGGGGCTCTCCTGACGTATGTGTGGGTTAAGTGCGCCCGGGGAGGGTGAGTGTCGGGCCGCCGAGGTTGAGCATGACGAGGGCGATCAGGGCCTGGGGCGTGTGGAACCCGAAGGCCATGCGGGTGAAGAGTCTGATCTTGGTGTTAGTGGACTCGATCAGGCCCTGAGACAGCCCGTGCTCCAGGCTGGCCTCGATGGACGCGCGGATGCGGACCACGGACTTGCAGAGCTTCTGGATGGGTTCCAGGGTGCTGCGCCCGGCCTCTTTGATCCAGGCGTCGAGGATGCGTTTGCCCTGCTTACCCCTGGCTTGGAAGACGATGCGGAGTTTCTCTTTGAACGCGTAGGCCTCGTGGAGGCGGGGGCTGGAAGCCGTGATCCACTTCAGGGTGAGGCTTTGGTCCTGGGTGAGGTTGTCGGGATTTTTCAGCAGGGAGTAGCGGGCGTTTTTGAACTCCCTGGCCAGGTCCTGCCGTGGGGTTTCCGGCTTCGGATCATCGGCAGTGGGGCGGCCGACACGACGGTCCTGTTCTGCGCGTTCGGTGTCGGCGAGTGCTTTGAGGGCACGCCATTCCTGGCGGCGGACGGTATCGATGGCGTCGGTGGCCCAGGCCACGATGTGAAACGGGTCGGCGCACAAGATCGCTTGCGGGGCGCGTTGTGTGACCGTCGAGGCGATCCAGTGCGCCGCGTCAGCGCTGACGTGGGTCAAGGCCGCGGTGCGTTCGGGTCCGAGTTCGTCGAAGAACGTGCTCAACGTGGCGGCGCCCAGGCCCGGCGCGGCCCAGATGACCCGACCGGTGTCGTGGTCGACCACGATCGTCAGATAGCGATGGTTCTTCTTATAGGAAACCTCGTCGATCCCGATCTTGCGGACCCCGTCGAGCAGGTCGATCTCAGCGGAGATGTCGGCCCAGACCCGGTCGATGACCGACCCGACCGTTTTCCATGCGATTCGCAGCAACTCCCGCACGGTTGACTTCGAGGTTCGCACCGCCAGCCACGCCACCTGGGCGTCAAAGACAAGCGTGTGCCCGGCACCATGCCGAGCCCAGGGCACCCGAGCCACAGTCACCCCGTGCTCGGCACAGCGCACCCTGGGCGCGTCGGCTGCCAGCCACATCTGCGTCAGCCCGCAATCCACACTCCGCCACTCACGGCGCCTCCCGCCGTCGTATCCAGGGCTTCTCCGACCGCACCGGCCGCACCGGTCATGCTCGCCCTTACGGCGGCTGGGCCGCACATGCAGCACTACCCGCTCTGCGGCCAGGACGGCCTTCTTCGAAAGCCACACGCTCGATCACGGTCCTGTCGTCCAGACCCGCCATCGCGCGCCATACACTGACATCCGGCACGTCGTTCGCTCCCTGATCAGCTTGTTGATCTCGCAACCAACAACCTAGCCCGAAGCGAGGGCGTGCCTTCATCTTCCGGACCCAACCCCAGGCCACACGCCCACTAATCGATCACAAGAGCCGTTTTTGGTGGCCGATCGGCTGCGGGGCAGGGCTCGGCCTGACGGATGATCCGCGATGTGGGTGGTCGCGGCGATCCTGGTAACGATCGCACTCGGCGGTGGGCCGGGTGGGCTGCGATGTCAGGAGGAACACGTGTAAAGCTCAGCGGTCGGTGCTGGGGTGCTGAAGCCCTTGGTCGGTGACCGTGGTTCTCATGCGCCGGCAAGTGGTTCGCGGCGGTGGACTACTTCGAGAGCCGCGAGATCCCGTTCATCGTGCGGTCGCGGCTCTGCTGGGCGGGTCTCGGGCGCGCGGTGGAAACTCCCGAGGTCTGATACGTGATGTTCGGCAAGGCGCAGGGCGTGGTGGTCCCGAAGGGCGTGATGACCCCGCAGCAGCAGGCCGAGTTCGCGGACTTCGTCGCGCGGCTGCGGCCCGCCCCGGCCCGACGACCGGGCCCGCACATGTCCTTTCCCCGCACGGGTTTTCACCGCTGGCGCTAAGATCACCCGGTAACGTCACATTGGGCCAGATGGGATGGGGGTGGGTGCCTCGTGGGCGATGAGGGCGAGACGAACAACGAGCAGAGCGGCACGGTCAACGGGCCGGTTGCGCAGGTGGGTGCCGTCTACGGCGGTGTTCACTTCGGCGGACAGCACCAGGAGCCGGTGGTGCCGCGGCAGCTGCCGCAGGCCGTTGCCCCGTTCACCGGGCAGGCGGACGAACTAGCTGCGTTGCACGCCGTGCTGGCGGATTCCGCCAGGGCTGTGGTGATCTCGGCGGTCGAGGGCACCACGGGCATCGGCAAGACGGCCCTGGCGGTCCACTGGGCGAATCAGGTGGCGGACCGGTTCCCCGGCGGGCAGTTATACGCGGACCTGCGGGGTTCTGACCCTTCCGGCTGGCCGGCGCGACCCGGCGATGTGCTCCGGAGCTTCCTGGAAGCCTTGGGAGAAGACAGGATTCCGTCGGATGTTGCTGCTCAGGCGGCCCGGTACCGCACGTTGCTGGCCGACAAGCCGGTTCTGGTGGTGCTGGACGACGTCCGCGACGCCGAGCAGGTGCGCCCGCTGCTGCCCGGTGGTTCCAACTCCTTCATCGTGCTGACCAGCCGAAACCCGCTGACCGGCCTGATCGCCGAGGGCGCCCGCTCGCTGATGCTGGACGTGCTCAGCGCGGTCGAGGCGCGCGAGCTCCTAGTCCGCCGGTTGGGGGAGGACCGGCTGGCGGCCGAGCCGCAGGCCGCCGACGAGCTGATCGTCGTGGCGGCCAGCGCGGCGGGCGTGCCGTTTTCCGCGTTGGCAGCGGAGTTGCGGAACGCGGTCAGCCCGCCGGGCGTCGGCAACCTGTCGGCGAGGATGGCGGCGGTGCTCGACTGGGCCCGCGCGCGAACGGCGCCACCGCCGGTCGATGGGGACTGGCGCAGCCGTGTGCGGACTCCGGTGTGGCTCCGCAGCCCGAAGGTGCTTTTCGCGGCAGCCGCGGCGGTCGCGGCGACCACGTTGTTCGTTTCCACCCCGATGATCGCCGCTTCGAGTTTCCTGGGGCTCGGCTACTTCTTGATCCGGTTCGCCATGCTGTTCGCCGGGTTGGTGCTGATGGAGCGCCCCAGCGGACGAGGCGCGGTCGGTACCGGGCTGGTCGTCGCGAACGCGGTCTACTGCCTCGTGGACGCGCTCGCCTCGATCCACGCCGAGGCCGATGTGTGGGTCTGGCTGGAGTTCTTCTCCGTGATCGCCTTCACCGTCCTGCTGGTCATGCGGCTGGCGCCGTTCGACGTGCTGCCCCGGCGCGCCCGCATCGTGCCGCCGACCCGGCGGCCGCTCGCCTACGTCGTGGTGGGCGCAGCCGCCGCGCAGTTCATCCTGCTGTTCGCCGGGATCCCGCACGAATACGGCAGCATGACCGTGCTGGCCGGGGTGGGAGCGCTGGCGGCATTGCTGCCGGTGGTCGCTATCGGCGGGCTGTGCGCGGCCACCGCGCTCACGGAGCCCGGCGACGAATCCCAGCGGGCCTTCGTCGCCGCGACCGTCGCCGCATACCTCGGCCCGGAACTGCTGCTCCTGCTCGGCTCCCTGCTCCTAGGCCCCCGATTCACCTACCTCGGCAACGCCTTCTGGTCCGACGGCGCATATCAGGGTTCCTGGGGCACCTTCGCGGTTGCGCAAGCCGTCGCGGCGGCAGCGCTGCTTGCGTCGACATGGGTGCTGCTCCGGCGCGCAGCCGCGCGGGCCTGACCTGGACCAGCCTACGCTGAGCGATCCAGCCGTTCGGCGGCTTGGGTTGCCTTTTCCCTGGTTGCGCGACCGACTGTGTCGCCAACGCCCCCAGCGGAGCAGCGCCGAGCACGCGCGTCAGATCGACGCCCTCCTCCCACCGTGCGACGGTGAATGTCTTGACCTCGAGCAGCGTCTGCTTCGAGCCGGTCCGTCACCGCTGTCGTCCTGAAGTGTGAGATGTCTTCTGCGGTGGACTGTTCTTGCGTGCGCGGTGATCGGGGCCGTGCCATTCTCGGCGCCGCATGATCGTCTCGTCCGAGGAGTGGATCGGTGCCATCGGTTCGTGCATGTTCGGCTGTCGCGCTGGCGGGGGTGCTGGGTGCGGGGATCCTGCCCCCGGCGGCTTCCGCGCAACCGGAGCCTCAAGACCTGGAAGTTCTCTTCGTCGGGGCGCATCCAGACGACGAAGCTTCGCTGCTGTCCACCTTCGGCCGCTGGCGGCACGACCACCAGGTGCGAACCGGTGTCGTGACCATCACCCGAGGTGAAGGGGGTGGCAACGCGGTCGGACCGGAGGAAGGACCGGCGTTGGGCCTGCTGCGCGAAGGTGAGGAACGCCGTGCTGTCGGAGGTCTCGGCATCTCGGACGTGTACAACTTGGACAAGCCCGACCTCTACTACACGGTGAGCGCCCCGCTGACCGAGCAGGCCTGGCACCACGACGAGGTGCTGGCGAAGCTCGTCCGCGTCGTGCGGCAAACCCGGCCCGAGGTCGTGGTGACCATGAACCCCGCGCCCACGCCGGGCAACCACGGCAACCACCAGTACGCGGCACGGCTCGCGCTTGAGGCCTACCGCCAGGCCTCCGATCCCGCGGCGTTCCCGGAGCAGATCAGCGACGAGGGTCTCTCGCCGTGGTCCGTGCGCCGGGTGCTGTCCAACGCGGCCGGGGCGGAGGAGGAAGTCCAAGGCGAGGACTGCGAGAAGCGCACCACGTCGGTGGATTCGCCGGGGCCTGAGTACTACGTGTACGGGGTCGTCGGGGACACCAACTGGGAGCAGCGGGAACGCGTCGCCGAACGCGAATACAAGAGCCAGGGGTGGGCCACCCGGCCGGACGTCCCGCGCGATCCCGCGCAGATCGGATGCGACCACCTCACCGAGATGGCCAACCGCGCCGCGCACATGCCAGGGGCACAAGGCGCGGATGCGCCGTTGCTCGGGGCACTGCTACCGATTCCCGGCGGCTTGCCGGTCGGAACCGGGCTGACCGCGACCGCAGAGCGCTCGCGGATCACCGCCGGTGCGAGCACGCCGGTTCACGTCGAGGTGACCGCACCGGCGAACACGGCGTTGCAGGCGGGCCGGGTCGCGCTGGATCTTCCGCCAGGATGGGAACTCCAGGGCGACGGCGCCTTCGGGCCGCTGGAACCGGGGGAGACCGCAGGAGTCGACCTAACGGTGGCGGTTCCCGGCCGGCACAGATCCGAGCGGGTTCAGGTGCCGGTGCGCGTCGAATCCCCGCAGGGCCGTGGGGAAAGTGAGCTGCGGTTCGACGTCGTGCCACCGGTAGTGGCCGAGCAGGCACCGCTGCCGGGTGTCGCGGAGTTCCAGCGGTGGACCACCGACGCGCAGCTTCCGTTGCTGCAGAACGAGGTCGCCCCGGTCCAAACGGTCCCGGCCCTCGGCAAACGCGACGTGCAAGTGGTCGTGCGCAACTACAGCGCGAAACCCCGTTCCGGCACGGTTCGGTTCGTGCCGCCTCAGGGGTTCGAGGTGCCGAACGCAGAGCAGCCGTTCCAGGCGACCGCTGCCGGGGAGACTTCGGTGCTCACCTTCGAGGTGCGCGGCACGGACCCGGAAATGCCCACCGGAATGCACGGCGGCGATCACCCGTACACCCTGATCACCCGCACCGATGACGGCGCGACGGGCGAGAGCGCCGCAGCCTTGGAACTGGTTCCGGCCACCACGATTCCGCAGTCCGGCACCGAGCCGGTGGTTGACGGTGAAGCGGGACCGCAGGAATATCCGGGCGCGCCGCTCGACGCATCCGCGCTGTGGGAAGGGGAGGGGTGCGCGGCGCCGGATTGTGCTGCCACCGCAAGGTTCTCCTGGCGCGGTGAGACGCTGTACGCACTGGTCGACGTGGTGGACGAGAAGCAGGGCGCGGTCCTGGCACCCGAGGACTGCAAGCGGCACTGGCGCACCGACGCCGTCGAGATCACCATCGACCCGAAGGCGGATTCGGAGAACACGTCGAGCACGTTCAAGGTCGCGGTGCTGCCGACCACCAGCGGATCCGGGGCACCCTGCCACGCCAGGGACGCCGACAACCACCAGGGCCCGGGCGAGGAGACGGCGCCCGGCGTCAAGATCGCGTCCAAGCTGCGCGAGGGCGGGTACACGGTCGAGCTGGCCATCCCGCTGCAAGTGCTGCCCGGTTCGGTCGATCCCCGGAAGCTGGGTTTGAACGTCCTGGTGTACGACTCGGACACCCAGGACCTGACCGGCCAGTCCCGGATCGGCTGGTCCACCTGGGGAGGCGTGCAAGGCGACCCGTACCGCTGGGGCCAGGCGATCCTCCAGGACCGGCCCGCAGGCCGGCCCGCCCCGCCACCTGCCTCGGTGCTCCCGCTGAACGCGCTGTCCTCGGTGGATTCGCCCCGGTCGATCGACCAGGCGGTACTGCGGAACACGTCGCTGGGCGGCGCGCGGCCGGCAGGCGATGCGGGAACGAGGCTCACCGGTGCGCAAGCGGAGCAAGGTGAGGTCCACGCCCGCCTCGAAGTGAACGGACCGGGCCGGGTACACCTGTTCGTGCTGGACGCCAACGGCGCAGTCCTAGCGGACCAGGGGCTCGACGTGAACGGCCAAGGCGAAAGAAACGTCCCGATCAAGATCCCCAACGGCACCCCGGCAAGGGTCCTGGCCGGGTTCACAACTCCCGGAGGAGCCACAAAAGCCTCCGCAACCGATGTGCCGTGACCAGCCATAACCTCGTTCAGGTGTGGCATTTCAGCGGGGACTTGCAGCTCGCGCAGCAGATCGTGCCCGGTCGCGTGGAGGTCAGGGGTTCGCGCTGCGGCCGCGGAGCAGCGGTAGGTACACCTCGTCGACGATCTCGACGATGGTGCTGTCGGGCGCTGTCGCGAGCCCGCGGGTGATGTACTCGTTGCGCAGCAACGTGATTGCCACGGTGGCGACTCGTGGATGCAGCACTTCGGGGCGGATCTCGCCGCGGGCGACTGCGCGTCCCAGGATCGTCAGCCACACGCCCGCTCCGTCGGTGAGCTGTTCGTGCAGCTGCGCCAGCAGTTCCGGTTCGTCGCCGATGCTGGACAGCAGGCCGCGGACGATTTCGCCCTTGGGGGAGGACAGGTCGCGGTTGATCCGCCGCAACAGGGTGAGCACGTCGCCGCGCAGCTCCCCGGTGTCGGGGGCCTTCATCTCGGTTTCGACCATCTGCCGGTACGCGGCAACGCCGAGTGCTGCCCGGTTGGGCCAGCGGCGGTAGATCGCGTTCTTGTTGGTACCCGCGCGTTTTGCGACGCGGTCCATGCTCAGCCCGGGATACCCGGACTCGACGAGCTCGTCGGCCGCAGCGCGCAGGATCGCCTGCTCCAGGGCGGCCCCGCGCCGCCTGGTCGGGGCTGGGCCGGGCGATTCGTCCGTCATGTTCCCTCCCGAATTCGGTACGGATCGTACCGATTCTCTCAGGAGAAAACATGACGGCAGTTGCTCGGTCCGGTACGTCAAGTGTCTTATTCCTCGACGTCGTCGACCAGCACTGGAACCGATCTCTTGCCGCCGGGGTCAGCGCCAGGAACCAGCCGGGGAACGTGCGTAGGCTCCCGGTTGCAAGTTGGTCGTGGAGCACAGCGGGGAGTTGTCGTGGGATCGGAAGCGCAGTCGATCACGATCGGGGTGCCTGGTTCGTTCGCGTGGAAGGTGTTCCACGAACGCCACCCGGCCATGATCGAGCAGTTGTGCGCCGCGTTCCCGTTCGGGGCCGGGGTGCGTGACAGGCTCGCGGAACTGCTGCGCGAGACGACCGGGGGAGTCGTCGAACCGCTTGACGACGACGCGCCCGACCACGGCGCCTGGGCGGCTTGGGCGGAAGACCGGCTGGGCAGGCCGTGGTCCGAATGCTCGTTCCTGTGGGCGGAGAGCTACTTCTTCCGCAAGCTGCTCGCCGCCATCGGGTACTTCGCGCCCGGTCCGTGGCGCGGTATAGATCCGTTCGCCGAAGAATGCCGAGCTCGGCAGCGCGGGTGCGGCCGAAGCGCTGGCTGCCTTCAACGAGCTGCCGCTGCTCGGGGAGCGCGGCCGCGACGACGCGGTGGTGCAGGCCGCGGTGTGGGGAAACCAGGCCGACCTCGCGTTCCGGATGTCGGTGGACGCCGAGGGCGCTGCGGCGGGGTTGGTGACCGGCGACAGCCTGCTGTTCTGGTCGCTGTTCGACGCGCCCGGTCCGGTCCACCTCGTCGCCGACAACTCCGCTGGTGAACTGGCCGCCGACCTGGTGCTGGTCGACCACCTGCTGACGACCGGCCGCGCGGACCGCGTCGTCCTGCACGTCAAACCGACCCCGTACTACGTCTCCGATGCCACGCCCGCCGACGTGCTCGGCGTCCTGCGCCACCTGATCGAGCTGGCCGGGGAGGTGGGTGCGATCGGGCGGCGCGTCTGGGACGGCCTGCGGGCCGGTCGGATCGAGGTGCGCGACCACCCGTTCTTCTGCGCTCCGCTGGACTACCGTGGCATGCCCTACGACCTGCGCGAGGAGTTCGCGTCCGCCTCGGTGACCATCATGAAGGGCGACCTGAACTACCGACGGCTCGTCGGTGACCGGTATTGGCCCCCTACCACGTCCTTCGTCGATGTCACGTCGTACTTCCCGGGCCCGGTCGTCGCCTTGCGGGTCCTGAAATCCGAGGTCGTGGTGGGACTCGACGAAGCGACAGCGGCGACGTTGGACAAGACCGGCGATGCCTGGCGGACCAGCGGCTCGTACGCACTCATCCAGGCGGCCCGGCCGGTCTGAACGCCGATCGGCCGGCGCAGTCGTGCGGGGTACGAGCCATGCACGATCCGCCTGGCAGCTTCTTCGCACGTTTTGACGTTCCCCGGTGCTTGCGGATCGGGGTGCGGCGGATTGCCCGCATCGGTTCTCGTTCTGTTATGGGGATTTGCCACCGGGCGCGTAGATCTGGTCGCCGAATTCGCAGTTGGAGCTCGCTATCCGACCCTCCGGGTTGTTGCGCCTGCTGGCAGCAGAACGGACACCGCTCTCGGTGCGGTCCGACCCGCTGGCGCGCACAGTGGCCGGGAACTGCTTGGAGGGGAACGCCGTTGCGGCGAGGTCGCGGCAGGTGGTTGCGCCGCAACGGGTTTCCAGGTCAGCTTCCGGTTGGGGACTCGCGCACGCGCCGGGCGATGTCGGCGAGCCCGAGCTGGTCGAAGGCTTCGGCGGCGATGTGGCTACCGATGAGCAGGCTCGAAGTCGCCGCTGGCGACGGGGCATTGAGCACGTGGATCGCGCGCGGGGTGTGGCTGATGACGAAGTCGTCGACCAGCTCGCCCGTGGCCTTGACGGCCTGCGCCCGCACGCCGCTGCCGTGCCGGCGCAGATCTTCGCTGTTGATCTCCGGGAGCATCCGGCGGACTTCGCGGACGAACAGCGGCCAGATCAGCGATCGGCTGATTTCCGCGAGGCCGTAGCGCCAGTAGCGTCGCGCGAGCCCGTGCAGGGCGGGATCGTGCAGCAGTTCGGCCAGCATGCGCGGGTCGACGTCGCGCCACCGGTATCCCTGTCGCGCCAGGGCGGGCACTGCGTTGGGTCCTACGTGCACGGTGCCGTCGAGCATCGGTGTCACGTGCACGCCGAGGAAGGGGAGGTCCGGGTCGGGAACCGGGTAGACCGGATTGTTGATCAGCCTGCGGCGGGCCGGGCGGATCTCGGCGTACTCGCCGCGGAAGGGCATGATCCGCACCGGCGGCCGGTGCCCGGCGGCTTCGGAGATCTTGTCGCTGTGCAGGCCCGCGCAGTTGACGATGACCCGGGCCCGGACCTCGCCGGTGGGTGTGTGGACGGCGGTCCGGTCACGGCCGACGGTGAACGACCGCGCTGGCGAGTTCGTGCGCAGGTCGGCGCCGAGTTCGGTGAGTTCGGCCGCGACGGCGCGGCACACCTGGCCGAAGTCGGTCATCGCGGTGTCGGCGACCGCCAACGCGCCAACCCCGGCGACGTGCGGTTCCCGCTCGGCGATCTCGGCGCGGTTCAACCGCTGCACCGTGACGCCGTTCTCCCGGCCTCGGACTGCGAGCGCGTCCAGCCGCGGCAGCTGGTCCTCGGCCGTGGCGACCACGATCTTGCCGGTGCGCTTGACCGGCACGCCGTGCTCGGTGCAGTAGCGGATCATCGCCTCTCCGCCGGCGCGGGCCAGCCGCGCTTTGAGGCTGCCCGGGGCGTAGTAGAGGCCACTGTGGATCACGTTGCTGTTGTGCCCTGACTGGTGCGCGCCCCAGCGCGATTCCTTCTCCAGGACGGTCACGGAGGCATCCGGGTGTGCGCGCAGCACCGCCCTCGCCGTTGCCAGGCCGAGCAATCCACCGCCGATGATTGCGACGTCGACCTCACCGGACATCCGGGAACCTTCCTCTCGCATTGAATCGCAGCGAATGTATACAGTCGCTGCGGATTGGCCAAGCGTTATCACTGGCGCAGTGACTCGCGGGCAGCCCGGACCAGCAACAGCGCCGAGATGATCGCCGCGCGGCTGCGGAAATCCATCCGGCGTGGCGAGCTCCTCCCCGGCACCCGCCTGGTCCAGGAACAACTGGCCGGCGAAATGGAAGTCAGCCGCATCCCGCTGCGCGAAGCCCTGCACGCACTCGCCGCCGAGGGCCTCATCGAGGTGCAACCGCAGCGCGGCATGATCGTCGCCGAGCTCAGCCACGGCGACATCACCGAGCTCTTCGAACTGCGCCTCCAGCTCGAACCTAATCTCGCCGACGAGATCGTGCGCGGCTGCCGTGAACGCGACATCGACGAACTGCAGGTCATGGCCGATCAGATGCGCGAGAAGTGCGCCGACGCGGCGGGCCGCGCGTTCCTCAACTACCAGTTCCACCGCCGGATCTACGACCTGTCGAAAGCGGCGGCTGGCGCTCCGCTTCATCGACCAGCTGCTGCACCTCGTCGAGCCCTACAGCCGCCGCTGGGTCCGCTCCGGGCTCGGTCCCTGCTTCCCGGTGACCTGGTGCTGACCAGCTGCCTCTGGTACTACGAACCGGCCGACAGCCGCCCGTTCGCCGCCGCGTTGGCACGCAGCCAAGCAGCGGGCCTCATCGTCTGGCTGCTCGTCACCAGGGCGATGCCCGCGGGGCTGGTAGCCGCGTGCGCCGAACTCGACCTGCCGCTGCGGTGATCGCCGAGGACCGGTCGTTCACGCCGGTCTGCGAGACCGTGCTAGCGAAGAAGCAGCGGTTCTCCCTGGAACAGCGGCAGATCGCAGACCTGGTCGGCGCGCTCGGCATCGCTGTGATCGGCGGGATCGTGGTGTTCTTCCCGGCGCTGGTGAACCCGGTGTTCGGCCTGCGCTCCGCGCCGCGCCCGACGATCGACCTGGTCACGGCCTACAGCGGAGGCAAGATGACGATGATCCGCAAGGTCGCCGTCCCGGCCGCGCTGCCCGCGCTGCCCGGATCGCCGTGCCTGGTGCCTTGATGGGAGCTCTGATCGCGGAGTGGCTGGCCAGGGCACCGTGGCAGCGATCCTGCGCGCGGTCGGAGGTTTCCGCTACGACGAGCTGTGGGCCTCGGCCGTGGTCCTCACGGCGGCATCGATCGTCCTCTACACGGTGGAGGGCCTGATCGAAACGGCAGTGGTGACCCGCTTCTTCCCGGATCGGGGAGCGAAGAACCAGGAGCGCGCCCGCCGGTCAGATCCGCCCGTCGCGGAACTTTTCGATCATCCGGCGGTCGCGTTTCGTGGGCCGGCCGGTGCCCCGCTCGCGGCGGGCCACGGGCATCGAGACCTCCGGCGGCGGGGCCGGCGTCCGGTCGATGTAGCAGGTGGAGGCATCGGCCGCGCCGACGCGACGCTGGATCACCCGCACCACCTCGACGATCCGGGTCCGGTCACCGACGCGCGCTCGGATTTCGTCGCCGGGGCATACGGTGGTCGCGGGCTTGGCGGGGCGGTCGTTGACGCGCACGTGCCCGCCGCGACACGCCGCGGCGGCGTCCGGTCGGGTCTTGGTCAGCCGGACGGCCCAAAGCCAGCGATCGACACGGGTGGACTCCACAGCACTACATGATTGCACGACCAGCCAAGGCCCGAAGCGGGTGCGGTCGGCGGGCGTCAGGTGAATCCCTGACACGGCAACGGGGCTGTGAATCTTTGGGCTGCCACGAGACTCACAGCCCCGTGCGGATCAGGCCGCTGGCTGGGCGGAGTGTGGAAGGTCGAACTCCCCGGCACGGACCCCGGCGACAAAGGCATCTCACTCGGCGACCGTGTAGGACAGCGTTAACGAGCGTGCGGGGAGCGACTGGAGATCGGCCCGTCGTCCCATCGGCAGCTCTCCCTGTGTTCTTGGGGCGGTCGGCCGACTGCCGATCTCAGTATCACAAGCGGCCAGCGTGTACCCGATGGTTTGAGGCTCGGTCTGCCCCGAGCTGTCCGGGAGTGCACGGACTGCATCGTGTCCGCCGCATTCGGAAGCGCTGGTGGGCAAGGAGAATCCGACGCTTTGGCGGCGGACGGCATCCCGGCGCGGATCGACACTCCTGGACAAATGGTGTCCGCCATGCGCTTGCTCCAGGGCGACCTCGCCTGTGAAGCGGAGCAGATCTCCCTCGGTGATGTCGATACGGCAAGCCTTGGATGCCTGGCCGACGAAACGGAGTGGTTTGCCCGCGCGCTCCGTCGGTTCGGGTGGCTCGCTGCGCAGCGCCAGTCGTAGGGTCGCGCACTGCCAGGCCGTGGCGTTCTCACACTGGTCGGGCGCGATTTCGTGAGCAAACGCGTGCACGTTCGTAAGTGTGCTCCGCAGCGCGGTGGGGCGGCCGGAAATGCACACTGGGCCCGTCAGGTCAGGCGTGCCGGGGGGCGGCTATGACGGGTGTTCGAGATTCGGTCGGGGATTGGCCTTCGCTGCTCGTGCAGGATTGGGCCGAGACTCGCGACACGCTGCACATGTGGACCCAGGTCGTGGGGAAGGTCCGGTTGGCGATGGAGCCCATGCTCAACCACTGGTGGCAGGTTCCGCTGTACGTCTCGGCTCGCGGGCTGACCACCTCGGTGATGCCGCACGACGGGCGGGCGTTCGACATCGAGTTCGACTTCTGCGCACACCAGCTGCACATCCGATCGAGCAGCGGCGACGCCCGGCAGGTCCGATTGGAACCGAAATCGGTCTCGGAGTTCTACCGGGAGACCATGACCGCGCTCCGCGAGCTAGACCTGCCGGTTTCCATCTGGACGATGCCGAGGGAGATCGAGCATGCCATTCCGTTCGAGGAAGACAGCGAACACGCCTCCTACCACCCGGAGCACGCGCGCCTGTTCTGGCGGCAGCTGCTCGCCGCCCACCGGGTGCTGACCGCGTTCCGGTCCCGGTTCGTGGGGAAGGTCAGCCCGGTCCACTTCTTCTGGGGCGCGATGGACCTGGCGGTCACCCGGTTCTCCGGCCGCACCGCGCCGGAACATCCCGGCGGCGCACCCAACTGCGCGGACTGGGTGATGGTAGAGGGTTATTCCCACGAGCTCAGCAGCTGCGGGTTCTGGCCGGGCGGACCCGGTGAGGGCACCTTCTACTCGTACGCGTACCCCGAACCCGCCGAGTATGCTCAGCACCCGGTCTGCCCGGAGGACGCCTTCTACAGCCCCGAGGTCGGCGAGTTCCTGCTGCCGTACGAGACCGTGCGAACCGCGGCGGACCCGGATGCAACCTTGCTCGAGTTCCTGCAGACCACCTACGAAGCCGCCGCCGAACGCGGTGGCTGGGACCGCAGCCAGCTGGAAACCACCCGGTAGTCGAGGTGTGGTGCGTGTGGGGCGTCGATTGCCGAGGCGACTCTTCGGCTAGGTGAGCAGTTCGCGGATCCTTTCTGCGTTCAGGCCTGCACCGAACAGATTGCCCTCGTCCATCATCTTTACTTCCTGCATCGTGGTCAGCACGTGCTCGCAGTTGAACGAGACCGGGCAGTCGCACTTGCCTTTCGCGAATCCGAGAGACGCGCCGCCGAGCTCGCGGAAGTACGCCACCGGCTGGTAGAAATCGCCGTCTCGGCCATGCACGGTGCCGGCACGGGCGTTTTCCGGATCGTCCCAGTGCATCCGCACAACCGCGTGCTGCTCGGCGTACCGCACACCACGCGCGTACGAACGATTGTCGACAACGGCGAGCATGGCGTCGAGATCGACACCGTGCAAAGACACGAACTGATGCGGGCAAATTATCGTTCGCCTTTGGTGGCCTGCGCCGGTGGCATCGGCCCGGCTGGGTCAGCCGAGGGCCCGGTCGAGGTTGAATGCGGCGCTGATCAGGGCGAGGTGGGTGAATGCCTGGGGGAAGTTGCCCAGTTGCTCGCCGGTGTGGCCGATCTCCTCCGCGTAGAGGCCCAGGTGGTTTGCGTAGGTGAGCATCTTCTCGAACGCCAGCCGTGCTTCTTCGAGGCGTCCGGCGCGGGTCAGCGCCTCGACGTACCAGAACGAACAGATCGAGAACGTGCCCTCGGTGCCTGGCAGCCCGTCCGGGCTGGCCTGCGGGTCGTAGCGGTAGACCAGCGAGTCCGACACCAGGTGCTCGCCCAGCGCGTCGAGCGTCGACAGCCACTTCGGGTCCGTCGGGGAGACGAACTTGGCCAACGGCATCATGAGCACCGCGGCGTCGAGCACGTCGTCGTCCTCGTGCTGGACGAACGCGTGGCGCTTGTCCGACCAGCCGCGCTTCATGATCTGCCGGTAGATCGTGTCGCGGGCCTGCCGCCACCGCGGGATGTCGGCAGGCAGACCCCGGTGGTTGGCCAGCCGCATGGCGCGTTCGATCGCCACCCAGCACATCAGCCGCGAGTACAGGAAGTTCTTGCGTCCGCCGCGGGTTTCCCAGACGCCCTCGTCGGGGCGGTCCCAGTTGGCGCAGACCCAGTCCACCACGTCGACCACTTCGTCCCAGCGCTCGCTGGAGATCGGCGCACCCCACTTGTCGTAGAGGTAGATCGAGTCGATCAGCGCCCCGTAGATGTCCAGCTGGAACTGGTGGACGGCGGCGTTGCCGACGCGCACGGGGGCCGAGCCCAGGTAGCCGCTGAGGTGGGGAATTTCGCGTTCGGGCAGTTCGCTGCGCCCGTCGATGCCGTACATGATCTGCAACGGTCCCGACGAGTCGCAGTGGCGGAGGTCGACGTACTTGGACAGGAACCCCATGAACGCCTCGGCCTCCGCGGTGAACCCCAGCCGCAGCAGGGCGTACACGCAGAACGCGGCGTCGCGAATCCACACGTAGCGGTAGTCCCAGTTCCGCGCGCCGCCGATGCTCTCCGGCAGGCTCGTCGTCGGCGCGGCCACGATCGCGCCGGTCGGCGCGTAGGTGAGCAGCTTCAGCGTCAGCGCGGATCGGTGCACCATCTCTCGCCACCGACCGCGGTAGCGGGACGCGGACAGCCACTGCCGCCAGAATCGCACCGTGGCGGCGAACTCGCGTTCGGCCTCGGCCAGCGGGCACGTCCGAGGCATCACGTCGCCGCCCACCTGGTCGAGTGCGAACACCGCGACCTCGCCCTCGTGCAGCTTGAACGCCGACCAAACGTCCGTTCCATCGGGCTCGACCGGCACGCTTGCGGTCAGCGCCAGGGACAGCGACGCCGACTCGAAGATCGCGTGGCAGCCCTCGACGCGCAGGGTGTGCGGACATGTGGCGTAGTCGAGCCGAGGCGCCACCCGGGCGCGGAACGGCAGCGACCCCCGCACGCACACCACCCGGCGGATCAGCCGGTGCCGGCCGGCCTCGCGCGAATCGTCCACGATCGGCATGAAGTCCTGGATCTCGCCGACGCCGTCCTCGGCGAAGAACCGGGTGATCAGCACGTTTGTGTCCGGGAAGTAGAACTGCTTGGTCCGCGCGGGCACGTCGGCCGCGAGTTCGAACGAGCCGCCCCGGTCGGCGTCGAGGATGGCCGCGAAGACGCTCGGACCGTCGAAGCGGCCGCAGCAGTACCAGTCGATCGTGCCGTTGGTGCCCACCAGCGCCACGCTGCGCAAGTCACCGATCAACCCGTGGTCGGCGATCGGCAGGAATCCCGAAGGTTGTTGGCTCGGAGTCACGGGCACCTCCCGTGCGGCACTCCCGTGCGCCTGCTCGCCGGCGCCGGGTCCGACACCCTCGTTCTACTCTGCGCCCGGGCGGTGCACCAGTGCGAACGAGCGTGGCCCGGCGGAAACCGCCGGGCCACCGCTGCGCCATGCCTGGGAGGTGCGTCAGGTCAGCTTGATCTGCCGGTTGACGTCCTTGTAGAGCAGGTAGCGGAACTTGCCCGGACCACCCGCGTAGCAGGCCTGCGGGCAGAAGGCTCGCAGCCACATGAAGTCTCCGGCCTCGACCTCGACCCAGTCGTCGTTGAGGCGGTACACCGCCTTGCCTTCGAGGACGTAGAGGCCGTGCTCCATCACGTGCGTCTCGGCGAACGGGATCACCGCACCGGGATCGAACGTCACGATGTTGACGTGCATGTCGTGCGAGAGGTCGTTCGGGTCGACGAACCGAGTGGTGGCCCACACACCGTTGGTGTCGGGCATCGGCGTCGGCTCGATGTCCTGCTCCTGCACGGCGAACGCCTTCGGCGTCGGATAGCCCGCCACCGGCTCGTAGGCCTTGCGGACCCACTGAAAGGTCGCCGCTGCGTCGGACTCGTTGGCCACCGACCAGCTGCCGCCCGCCGGGAGGTACGCGTACCCGCCCGCGGTGAGGACGTGCTTCTCGCCCTCGATGACGACGTTCAGCGTGCCGGTGAGCAGGAACAGCACCGACTCGACGCCGCTCTCCGGTTCCGGCTCGGCGCTGCCACCGCCGGGCGAGACCTCGACGATGTACTGCGCGAACGTGGTGGCGAACCCGGCGATCGGCTTGGCGAGGATCCACGCGCGGGTGCTGTCCCACCCGGGCAGGTTGCTGGTGACGATGTCGCGAAGCACGCCACGAGGGATGACGGTGTACGCCTCCTTCACGACCGCCCGGTCGGTCAGCAGCGTGGTCTGCGACGGCAGGCCGCCCTCGGGGGCGTAGTACGTCGGCTCGCTCAAGTTGCAACTCCTGTCTTGATCGACGTTCACACGCTGCCGTGCAGTGCTTGCCGGGTGCGCCGCGGGCGGAGCGTTGTGTGATGTGCACAGCGTAAGACCCCGAAGTGGCTCGGGACAGCTGCCCGAGGTCTACGTATACATGACACTCGGAGCTTGCTGAACCGCTGAACCGCGCTGAATCGGTTTGGCTCGGGACTGTCGCGAGTCGTGGGGCGGCCACTCCGGCCGTTTCCCGAAGCGCGCCCGGACGTCCTCGCGGTCGGCGAGCTGGGCGGGGAACCCGGGGCCGAGTTCCTTGTGACCGAGTCGGCGGTCAGCGGTTCCGCGCAGCCGGGCGTTGAGGGTGTTGCGGGCCAGACCAGGGATTGCTGGAAGTCGTCGAACCGCCGGATCCCCGCGAAAGGCCTCGCCGTGTTCGCTGGCCTGCATGGTTTCGCCAGTCTGGCGGCCAGCGGCATGCTCCTGGACACGAGCATCGACGCCGCCCTCGACCGCGCTGGACGACTACATCACCTGGTTCAACACCACTCGAGGCCACACACACTGCAAGGGCCTGAGCCCGGTGCAATACCGGGCCCAGACCCTCGCGGCCTAGACTCTTACTTAACGAGTCCAACTTCCGGGGACCATTTCAGGGCGCGGGTGCCCCTCACCTGGTCCATTCCCTCCGGCGGGCCGCCTGCGGCGGGAGCGGTCATGCTGATGTTGTGTCCCAGCGATCCTTGGATGTCACATGAGGGCGATGAGCTACCAGCAGTACGGTGATCCGGAGGTCCTCGAACTCGCCGAGCTGCCGATGCCGAAGGTGGCGCCGGGCGAGGTACTGATCCGGGTGCGCAGCGCCGCGGTGAACCCGGTGGACTGGAAGCTGATGGCCGGGTACCTCGACGGCGCGATGCAGACGTTCTTCCCGGTGGTGCCGGGCTGGGACGTCGCAGGGGTGGTCGAGTCGGTCGGGCTCGATACACCGGAGTTCCTGCCCGGCGAGGAGGTCATCGCGTACGCGCGTAAGGACTTCGTCCACGACGGGACGTATTCGGAGTTCATCCCGGTGCCGACGCGGTCGGTGGCGCGGAAACCGGCCGCCGGGGACTGGGACCAGGCCGCCGGGCTCCCGTTGGCGGGGCTGACCGCCTACCAACTGCTCACCCGGCTCGGCACCGAGTCCGATGACATCGTGCTGATCCACGCCGCCGCCGGGGGAGTCGGGGTGCTCGGTTCGCAGATCGCGCTGGCCAAGGGCGCACGCGTGATCGGCACCGCCTCGGAGCGAAACCATGAGTTCCTCCGGTCGCTCGGCGTCGAGCCCGTCGCCTACGGCGAGGGCCTGGTCGAGCGCGTGCGCGCGTTGGCGCCGGTCGGCGTCGACGTGGTTGTCGACTTCGCCGGGGGAGCTCTGCCGGTCACGCAGGCGGTCCTGCGGGACGGCGGGCGCCACGGCTCCATCGCCGACGCCTCCGTCGCGGACGCGGGCGGGACCTACGCGTGGGTTCGCCCCGACGGCGACGACCTGCAGGTACTCGCCGATCTGGTCGATGCAGGCAAGCTGACCGTGCCGATCGCCGAGGTCTTCCCGCTGGAACAAGCGGCCGAGGCGCTGCGGCTGAACCAGACCGGCCACGTCCGGGGCAAGATCGCGATCAACGTTAGCCGCTGAGGAATCCTCGACTCCGGGATCGCCGATTTGTGTATGACCAATGACGCGGCTTCGGGGCTGTCCTCGTGAAAAGGCGTCCGAGAACCCGCTGCGGTGCAAGTTGCACAGGTGGGCTACGCAGCTTCGCTCTTGTCAAAGACAAGAACCGGGCGCTGCGTGGCGAGGGGCTGTCGGCCGATCCGGGCGCCGATACGATCGGCGCATGAGGCTCGCGATCTCGATCCCGCAGTTCTTCGCCGACGGCGAGTTCGACGCCTCCGGCTTCGCGGCGCACCTGAAGCGCGTCGAGGAGCTCGGCTTCGAAAGCGCTTGGACCCAGGAGCAGGTGCTGGGCACGATGCCGCAGCTGAGCCCGATCGAGACGATGACCTTCGCGGCTGCCTGCACCGACCGGCTGCGGCTGGGCTGCGCGGTGCTGGTGACCACCCTGCACAACCCCGTGCACCTCGCGAAGAGCCTGAGCACGCTGGACCAGCTGTCCCGAGGCCGCCTCGAAATCGGCGTCGGCACGGGCGGCAAGGGCCGGATGTTCGCCGCGTTCGGCGTCGAACCCGAGCGCTTCGTCGGCCGCTTCACCGAGGGGCTGGAGCTGATGAAGCAGCTGTGGACCCGGCCCCGGGTGACCTTCGACGGTCGCTTCTGGCAGCTCGAAGACGCCGCGATGGAGCCCAAGCCGTTCCAGAAACCGCATCCGCCAATCTGGTTCGGCGGCAGCAGCCCGGCGGCGCTGCGCCGCGCGGTCCGGCACGGCAACGGCTTCTTCGGCGCCGGATCATCGCCCACCGCGCAGTTCGCGGAGCAGGTCCGGACCGTCGTCGCCGCGCTCGCCGAGCAGGAGCGGGACGCGGCCGAATTCCCGATCGCCAAACGCGTCTACGTCGCGGTCGACGAATCGCCCGAGCGAGGGCGGGAGCGGATGAACGCGGCGCTGGAAAGGCTTTACGGCCGCCGCTCCTCGACCATCGAGGCCGCCGCGGTCGCCGGAACGCCGGAGGACTGCGTGCGGGCGTTGCGCGAGGTAGCAGCCGCCGGTGCGCAGCGCATCCTGCTCAGCCCCATGTTCGACCACGCCGAGCAGACCGAACGCCTGGCGGCCGATGTCCTGCCGCAGCTGCGTTGATCCGCGCGATGGCTCTCACGAAGCGGCCCGAACCAGGCGGAGTTGGCCGATCTCGGCGGCGTTCTTCATCAGTTCCGCGTTGATCCAGCCGACCATGTGGGCCACGGTCATCTCGGGTCGTTCTGCCACGGGAACGGCGCGGCGGCGTCCAGGTCTGCGTCGGCGAGCTCGTCCAGCACCGCCAGCCAGTCCGCGCGGAGCCCTCGCAGCCAGTCGATGGTCGGCTGCCCGGCACCGGGCCATTCGACCTCGGTACGGTCGCGCGGCGTCTGGCCCTGCGCGCGGTCGATGGTCACGCTCCACCACCACCCGATGTGCCAGGTGACCCAGCCGATGGTCGGGACCGGGATGGGGTCGGGCTCGGTATCGGCCCAGTCCGGCACCCACGCTCCGCCGTCGCCCAGGCGCATCGTCCAGCAGCACTTCGCGGGTTCCCAGAGGAAGTCCTCGGGGCTCAGCTGTTCCAGGTGCAGCTCGAACAGCGACCAGGTCAGGTCGAACTGCCAGCGCAGCAGTTCGCGACGGGATGCAGGCATGGGATGATCTTGTCATCTCGTCCGCGCGGAGTGGCAGCGCTTTCCGAAAACCGTCCACGATGGACTGTCAGGAGAACGGGGTGCGCGGCTGCTCCTGAAGTTCGCCGTCGATGGTGATCTCCACCCGCTCGTCGTAGAAGCAGGCGAGACCGGCGATCTTCTGGCTCTCCGGGAACGGCGCGCGGTAGGTCCAGACGATGTCGGCGTGTTCGGTGCCGTCGATCATCGCGTTCCAGTACGTCGCGGTTCCCTTGTACGGGCATTGGGTTCGCCGGTCAGACGGCCGCAGCAGGTCGGTCCGGAGGTCGGTCAGCGGGAGGTAGTAGCGCGGCGGCAGCCCGGTCTCGAACAGGACGAGTGGGCGGTGCGAGTCGGCCACGACGACGCCGCCAATCCGCACGGTGACGTGCCGCGAGCTGGCCAGGACGTCGACCCGCTTGTACGGGTCGCGGGGGTGCACGTACACGGGCTCGTCCTCCTCGAACCACTCGTCCAGCGCGCCCCATTCGAGCCGCACCAGGTTCGGTGCTGCGGAGGAGTCCGGGAACCGGACGGCGGCGCCCTCGGCGACGGTTCCGTCGACCAGCACGTCGTGCACGTCGCCGTCCCCGACGCGGTCGATGTGGCGGGTTTCACCGGTCGGGCGCAGCGTCGCCTTGACGTCCTCCGCCGGTAGGTAGTAGGTCGGGTAGTAGGGGTGCTCCCAAACGAGCATCGGACCCCTGGTGTCCGCGACCAGCCGGCCGCGGAGGTAGGCCCGCACCCGTTTGGGCGATCGCTGGATCCTCGGCTGCTCACCGGTGTTGTCGGTCATCGCGCCCTCCGATGTCGTGCGGTACCCCCATCTTGGCTCTCTGGCGCGTGGCGGGCCAACTGTCCTAAGTGGATGATTCATCGCGGCGGGACTCGGCCGTTCGGACGCGCCTGCTGGGCGCACTGTCCGAAGTCGGCCGGGCACGCGGCGCAGCGTGGGGCGAACGCGCCATTTCCGGGGTGGTCGGAAGGCTTGATCTCGCGCGCGGCCTTGGGCAAGCTGTTCGCGCAGAACGGGCGGGTCGGGGGCTCAGGCGTGGCACGCCGGGCAAGCGTCCGAGAAGTCGACGCGGCATGCCCTGGAGGCACGAGGAATGCTCAACCCCGACGACGTGCACAACGTTGCGTTCGCCAGGACGTGGCGGCGCAACCGCGGCTTCGACGAGGCAGAGGTCGACGAGTTCCTCGAACGCGTCGAGGAGACGCTGCGAGGGAAGCGGCTGGTGACCGTGCGCGATGTGCTGACCGCCCGGTTCAGCCCGGGCAAACCTGGGCGGGCCTACAAGAAGACCCAGGTCGCTGAGTTCCTGGACCAGATCGCGCTGACCCTGATGAAGCTGGAGGTGCGGGAATCCGAGCGCCGCGGGCAGCGGGGGAGCGGCACGGCGAGCGAGCGGAACACCTTGGTCCGGCGTGCCGACCGGGCTGTGGCGGCGCCGCGGCCCGAACCGGTGCAGCGGGCCGCCGAGCGCATGCCACCGGGACGCGTCGAGGTCTTCCACGGGCACGCGACGTCGCAGTCCGCGCTGGACAAGGCCGAGGTCGACGCGTTCATGGACCGCGTCGAAGCCACCCTCAGCGGCGCCGACACCCTCACCGCGCAGGACGTGCTGGGCGTCCGGTTCAATCCTCCCGGGCCGGGCCAACCCGGTTACCAGGAGGCCAGCGTCTTCGCCTTCCTCGTCATGGTCTCCACGATCATCAAGAACATGACACCGCGTCAGGGGAACCTTCCGACGCAGCGCATCCCGGTCGCCCGCGCCTTCCCGCGACCGGTGGGCCCCGAGACGCCCCAGCTCACCTCGGAGGCGATCGGCAGCGTGGTGCTGAGCGGTTCGACGGCGGGCAAGCGCGGCTACGACGAGGACCAGGTCGACGACTTCCTGGACCGCGTCGCCGCGACCCTGCGCGGCACCGACACGTTGACCTCGAACGACGTGCAGACCGTCGTCTTCCGCGAGCAGCCCGAAACCGGCGCCGGCTACGACCAGGCGGAAGTCGAATCGCTGCTGGACCTCATCGCGGACCGCCTGGACAGCGACGCCCCGCCAGCACCGGTGGGCGTTCGCCCCGGACGGAACCGGGGTGAACGCCGACGCCGTTGATCACAAGCCAGTGCCATCAGCTGCGCAGTGCCTTGCGGTACAACAAGTTGCCCAGGCGCTGGGCCGCCTGCACCAGCACGCTGATGATCAGCACCGCGACCCCGGTGCTGCCCCACTCGAAGCGCTGGTAGCCGTAGGTGATGGCGAAGTCCCCAAGCCCGCCGCCGATCGTGCCCGCGACGGCCGTCATGTCGACGGCCGCGACGAACACGAAGGTGTAGCCGAGATCAGCGGCCCGAGCGCCGGCCCGGTCCCGGTGGTCCTCCGCCCTTATGCGGGCAGCACGGATGCAGGCGTCGGCTGGTCGGGATGGCAGGATGAGGCCGTTATGCTCGACTTCCCCGAACTTCCCGTCCGTTCCGCGCTCGACGACGTCACTCGTGCGCTTTCCAAGCACGGCACGGCGGTGCTGGTGGCTCCGCCGGGCACCGGGAAAACGACGTTGGTCCCGTTGGCGCTCGCCGAGCAGGGCCTGCGCGTCGTGGTCGCTGAGGTTGGCGACCCGAACCGCGGCGGAGCGCATGGCGAGCCTGCTCGGCGAGAAGGTCGGGCAACGCGTGGGGTACTCGGTTCGGGGCGAGCGCCGTCGTGGTGCGGAAACGGTCGTCGAGGTGGTGACCTCCGGCCTGCTGGTGCGGCGGCTGCAATCCGACCCCGAGTTGTCCGGGGTCGACGTGGTGATGCTCGACGAATGCCACGAGCGGCATCTCGATGCGGATCTCCTCCTGTCGTTGCTGCTGGACGCGCGGGACGGTCTGCGGCCCGATCTCCAGGTGCTGGCGACCTCGGCCACGGTGGCGGCCGGCCGGGCGGCGGAACTGCTCGGCGCCGCCCCGGTGCTGGAGGCGCACGCGCGGACGCACCCGGTCCGAACCGCATACCTGCCGCCGGCGCGAGGCGAGCGGATCGAGTCGTGCGTGGCGCGGGCGGTGCGCACCGCGCTGGCCGAGCAGGACGGCGATGTGCTGGCGTTCCTGCCCGGGGCCGCCGAAATCCGCCGCGTCGCGGGCCAACTCGAAGGGTCCGATGTGGACGTTCTGCCGCTGCATGGGCGGCTCAGCCACGCGCAGCAGGATTCGGCGCTGCGGGCGGGGGAGCGGCGCCGGGTGGTGCTGGCGACGGCGGTCGCGGAATCGAGCCTCACCGTGCCCGGGGTGCGCGCCGTCGTGGATTCGGGCCTTTCCCGGGTGTCGAGGGTGGACAACCGGCGCGGCCTGGCCGGGCTGGCCACGGTTCGGGTGTCGGCGGCGGTGGCCGAGCAGCGGGCGGGCCGCGCCGGTCGGCAGGGGCCGGGCGTGGTGTACCGGTGCTGGCCGGAGCACGAGCACAGCACGCTGCCCGCCTACCCGGAACCGGAGATTCGGACGGCGGACCTGACCCGGCTGGCCCTGGAACTTGCGTGCTGGGGAACGCCTGACGGATCGGCGCTGACGTGGTGGGACGAGCCGCCCGCCGGTGCGCTTGCGGCGGGTCGGGAGGTGCTGCGCGGGCTCGGCGCGTTGGAACCTTCCGGCGCGGTGACAGATCGGGGCCGCCGGATGGCCGAACTCGGCCTGCACCCGAGGCTGGCCCGGGCCTTGCTCGACGGCCGCGAACTAGCGGGTGTGGACATCGCCACCGAGGTCGTTGCCCTCCTCGACAACGACGCCCTGACCAACGAAATCGACGTGACAACCGCACTTTCCCGATTGCGGCGGGGCGCGCCGGGCAGCGATCGGTGGCGCCGCGAGGTCCGCAGGCTGCGTGCCTCGGTGCAGCCGCATCCCGGAACCTCCGATCGCGACGATGCGGCGCTGGTCGTCGCGCTGGCGCAGCCCGAGCGGCTCGCGCGGCGCCGGGGCGCGGAGTCGGCGGTGTACCTGATGGCGTCCGGCACGGCAGTGGAGCTGCCCGGCAACTCCGGGTTGCGCGGTTCGGAATGGCTTGCCGTGGCTGTCGCCGACCGGTCCCCTGGCAGCGCCTGCGGCACCGTCCGCATGGCCGCACCGGCAGACGAGGAGCTGGCCCGGAGCGCGGCGCCTGCCCTGGTGACCACTGGCGACGAGATAGGTTGGGTCGACGGCGATGTGCGCGCGGTCCGGATCGAGCGGCTCGGCGCGATCGTCCTGAGCCAGCGGCCGATCCGCTGTCCGGAACCCGCCAAAGTCCGGGAGGCGCTGCTGGCGGGCCTGCGTGCCGAGGGGCTGGAACTGCTGTCCTGGAGCGAGGATGCGCGGCGGCTGCGCCAGCGGCTCGGGTTCCTGCACGCCCCCCCACCGACGACGGAGCGCTTCTGTCCGCACGGAGCGCTTCTGTCCGCAGTGGACCATTGGTTGGAGCCGGAGCTCTCGGCGGCGCGGCGGCGGCGGGCCGATCTCCGGATTCCGGCGGGCGTCGCGTTGCGACGGCTGATCCCCTGGTCGGCGGCGGGTTGGCTGGACGAGTTCGCGCCGGATCGGATCGAGGTCCCGTCCGGCTCCCACATCAAGGTGGACTACCGGGACGACCGCCCCGCACTGCCCGTGAAACTGCAGGAGGTCTTCGGCTGGCAGGACGTGCCCCGCATCGCCGACGGCCGGGTTCCGGTCGTGCTGCACCTGCTGTCCCCGGCCGGGCGACCGGCGGCGGTCACGGCCGACCTCGGCTCGTTCTGGCGCAACGGGTACCAGCAGGTGCGCGCGGAACTTCGCGGTCGTTATCCGAAGCACCCGTGGCCGGAAGACCCCGCCACCGCGACCCCCACCCGCCGCACCCGGAGGTGAATCCGTCTGCTCGTCGTGCCGGGGATCGCTCGATTGGCTCGAATCGCGGCGGGTGACGAGTAGCCGATAGCGGTGCGTTTTAGCGTTGGCGCCCATGACCAGTAGCGTGAAGAAGATCGACCCCCGCACCTCGCGCAGCCAGCACCTCCTGGAAGAACAGGTGGCCAACGAGTTCGGCACCGCGCAGCAGTACCTGGCGATCGCGGTCTGGTTCGACCAGCGGGATCTGCCCCGCCTGGCGACGCACTTCTACCGGCGCTCGTCGAAGAAGCGCGACGACGCGCTGCGGATCGTGCAGTACATGATGGACAGCAGCACCGAGGTGGAGATACCGGCCATTCGGGCGGTGCGCAACGACTTCACCGAGCCGCGGGAGCTCGTCGCGCTCGCCGTGGCACAGGAGCGGTCGGTGACCGCCGAGGTCGCCGCGTTGACCCAAACGGTTCGCGAGGACGGCGACTACCTGGGCGAGCAGTTCATGCGCTGGTTCCTGGCCGAACAGGTCGATGCGGTCTCGCGGCTGTCGACGCTGCTCGACGTCCTGGACCGGGCTGACGGAAACCTGTTCGACGTGGAGGACTTCCTCAAGCGCGAGGACATCGGAAGCAGCGCGAACGACGCGCTGGCTCCGCGGGTCGCGGGCGGTTCGAGCTAACTTGCATCGGCGCTTGCTGCGAGTGACGGCTGCTGTCACCCGGTCGTGGGGCGTCGCCGGAGGTTCGGCACCCTTCGTGTTGTGATGCGCGCGAAATGTCATCTTCCCTGGTGATCTCGGTTTCGGTCGTAGCGTGGGAGACGGCCTGCTGCGGATTCCCGCTACGTGGCCGACCGCTCGAATCCCGAAGCACAGGGGAGGCTGCACATGCCCTTCGCCGAGTTCGGCCGGACCGAAGTTCCGGCGCCGCGCACCGAACGCAGCGCGGAAGACCTCGCGCCCAAAGCCGAGAAGCTGAGCCTGCGCACCACGCGCCCGGCACCCGGCGTCATCGTCATCGAAGCGGCCGGAATCCTGGACATGAACAGCGCTACGCAATTCGCCGAGGCGGTCCGCGCGCACCTGACGGCCGCCACCCGAACCGCCGTCCTGGACCTCTCCGGACTGTCCTTCCTGTCCACCGACGGGGTCGTGGTGCTGATGGAAGCCGGGCACCGAGCCCTGATGCGTCAGGCGAATCTGGTGCTGGTCTCCCAGAACCGGATCGTCGACCGCTTGCTTGGGATACTCGACATCACCGACCGGTTCACGTACGCATCCACTGCGGACGCTGCGATCAGCGCCGCCGACGCGACACCCGCCTTGGGCGAGCCGGTGTCACGCCTGTGAGGCTGCGGCGTGCGCATCGAGATCGGTCAGGGTTAGTTGTTGGCGCGGCGGGTGGTCCACGACGAGCTCTCGCGTGACCGCTAGTGCGCCGTCGGCGTGCAGCAGTTCCCCGGGCCGCAGTTCCCGCCAGCCTAGGTCCTCGTCCATCCGCTCGCTGGCCACCACCACCGCCGGGGTCTCGGCCAGCTGACCGCTGCGGGCGCGGATGCGCCCGGCGGCACTGGCTTGGTTCAGGTACCGGTCGCGGTGCGGACCGCCTGCAGCGCGCTCCAGCACGCATAACCCGTGCGTGTCCGGATAGCGCAACGCCCACATCTCGGTCTGCGTGGCGAGGACCAGGTTCAGCGCATAAACCGGGAGCGAGTCGGCGACCCACCGCGTGGCGGCGGCGATCCCGGCACCAACAGCACCGCCGTTCGCGTTGATGTGCTTGGTGATCAGCGCGAAGAAGCGCTCGGAATCGGTGTCCCCCGCGACGAGCGTCCGGTAGTCGCCGACTTCGTCCTCCAGCGCCGGGAGATCGCCGATCACGCCGTCGTGCGCGAACAACCGGCCCTGCTGCTGGAAGGGGTGGGTGTTGCGCGGTTCCAGGGCACCCGTGGAGGCGTAGCGGATGTGTGCGATGAACGTGCTCGACTTGCATTGCTTGGCTTCTTCGGCGAACGCCCGGTCCTCGTATGCGGCCAACGGGCGCTTGTCGACCTCAGGTTCACCTTCGGCGGTGAATGTGCCGAGCCCTGTCCCGTCCGGTTCGCGACGGCTCTGCCGCGCGAGGCTGTCGGGCGCTTCCAACAACCAGAACGTGGCGTGCACCCGCGTTGGTGCGGCGGACAACCCGAACAGCCGGCACATCGCAACCCTCCGCACGAATCCGCACCACCATGTGGGAATACCCGGAACTGCGGCAGCGCAATCAAGACGTCAGGGCAGCGCGCCCCAGCGCCGGGCGACGACGACCGCCTCGTGCCGGGTGTGGACGTCCAGCTTGCGCATGGCGCTGCGCAGGTAGGCCTTGACTGTTTCCGGCCGCAGCGAAAGCCGCCTCGCCGCCTCCGCGTTGCTGCACCCCAGCGCGATCTGGGAGAGCACGTCCAGCTCGCGCTGCGCCAGCGAGGGCGCATCGACATAGTCGCGGGCGGCTGTGAGATGGGCCAGCCGTGCGCACGCCCGGTGCAGGCGGTCGCGGAGGGCCGCGTCGTCGAGCCCCTGGGCGATGGCGCGGAACTCGGCGTGCAGCTCGCGAACCTCTTCGCTCGCCATGCCGTCGCGAGGCACCGCGCGGTCGGCCTCCACCACGTCCAGCAGTCGCAGCCGCCGGTCGACCTCGTCGCGGATTGTGAGCTCACCGGCCAGGTGCAGGGTCGCGTCGACCACGGTATCGAGCACCCGGTCACCGAGCGGGAACGCACCGCGCGCGGCACCGTAGAGCACTCCGCGAACGGAACCGCGAACCGTCACCGGCGCGGCGACCACCGAGCTGATCCCTTCCGCGAGTACCGGCGCGTCGTAGTCGTGGCTGATCGTCACGGCAGACCGGTAGTCCTGCACCGCACCGGGACGCCGGGATGCCAGGACCTGGCCGCCGAGCCCGGCTTCAGCGCGCACGCGAAGTCCTTTCAAGGCGGCAGTGCGCATGCCAGCGAACTCCGAGAGCCGCACGGAACCGTCCGCGACCTGCCCGCCGAAGACGACCGGCACGTCGGCCCGCTGCCGCACCACCCGCAGGGCCTGCCGGAAAGCATCCCCATCGTCCGGGCGCAAGTACACGATCCCCACACCCCTTCCGGGGGTATCGCGGCGTGATGTGTGGCGCGGAGCATAACCGCTGGCGATGCCGGGGCAAAGGAGCGCACGGCGGGAAGGACCTTTGGTGAGCATCGAGTCGAGTGCCGCGGCCAGGACAACAACGCAGCCGGAACGGGTAACCGAGACTGCTCGCGCGCGGGTAGGCGTGCGCGGCGAACTTGCGTTTCACCAGTTGCTGGAGGTCCGCGACCAGCGAGTCGTCGCGGTGAGGTAAGCGTCCGTCGGCGGACAAGCGTTCGGCGGTCTTCTCCGGTGCGGCGGTGCAGGCGGAGAACCACATGAGCGGGCTGTCCGCGACGTGGAGCGCGATGCCCCCGGCAGTGCGCGGGGGCGCGGGCTCGTCCCTGTCGTCGTCCAGCACCTCGGCGCGCCATCCCGGCAGCACCGCGCCCATCGACCCCGGTTTGACCGGCTGGCGAACGCCGCCGGCCAAGCCGTTGCTGCGCCGGCAGCGCCGGGCCGACGGCTGACTTCGGCACCCACCGGATCTGATGCCGGGCCGCCGGGCCCGGCCCATCATGGCGGGTGTTGCCCATCATGGCGGTTGTTGCCGACGAAATCAGGTGGGAGTCATGGAGATGCCTCTGGTGAACAAGTGCACCGCCGGAAACTGCGCGTTCAACCACGGCCAGAACTGCCACGCCCTCGCCATCACCATCGGCCATCCGCTCCGCGCGCAGTGCGACACGTTCTGCACCGCTCCGGTCGAAGGCGGCGTGCCTGACGTGGTCGGCCACGTGGGCGCGTGCAAGATGTCCGACTGCCGGTACAACGACCACCTCGAATGCCAGGCACCCGGCATCTCCGTCGGCTACGAGCAGGACATCGTGGACTGCCTGACCTACCAGCCCGCTTGAGCCGCCCGAGTGCCGATTCTTACGATGCGGAAAGCCTCAACGTTCCGCTGCGCGTCCGATACGCTGAGTAACGAAGCCGCTCTGTCGAGAGGACGAGATGAGTTCTCCAGCCGAACACGAGCTCGATCCAACCTTCTACCGCAGCCCGGGCGAAGCCATCGCCGCGCCCGCCGAACGACTGGCCTACGTCGTCGCGTTCGACCGGACCGGTGCGCAGCCGGACGCGCTCACCGTCGTGGACACCGACCCGGAATCGGCGACCTACGGCAAGGTGGTCGGCTGGGCAGACCTGCCGACCCGGGGCGACGAACTGCACCACTTCGGTTGGAACGCGTGCAGCAGCGCGTTCGCCCACGCCGGCCACCACACCGACGGCCTGCAGCGCCGCTACCTGCTGCTTCCCGGACTGCGGTCGTCGAACATCCACATCTACGACACCCACCCAGATCCGAGCCAGCCGAGGCTGGTGCGGACCGTGGCGGCCAGCGAACTCGCGGCCAAGGCCGGCTACTCCCGGCCGCACACGCTGCACTGCGGCCCGGACGGGATCTACCTGTCCTGCCTCGGCGGCGCCGACGGAGCCGACGGGCCCGGCGGGATCGCGGTGCTCGACCACGACACGTTCGACGTCGTGCGTGCGTGGGAAACCGACCGGGGACCGCAGCACCTGGCCTATGACGCCTGGTGGCACCTCAACCAGAACACCCTGATCACCAGCGAGTGGGGCACACCCTCGATGATCGACGACGGAGTCGTCCCGGAACTGCTGCTGAACAACGAGTACGGCCACGCCCTGCATTTCTGGGACCTGGCCGAGGGGCGCCACCTCCAGCGGGTCGACCTCGGCGCGCAGCACCAGATGGTGCTGGAGCTGCGGCCGTCGCACGATCCCGGAGCCACCTGGGGCTTCGCTGGCGTGGTCATCAGCACCGAGGACCTGTCCGCGTCGGTCTGGCGCTGGCACCGGGAAGGCGGCGACTGGCAGGCGGAGAAGGTGATCAGCATCCCCGCCGAGCCCGCCCCCGCCGACGAGCTCCCGCCCGTGCTGAAGCCCTTCGGCGCGGTGCCACCGCTGGTCACCGACATCAACCTGTCCGTCGACGACCGGTTCCTCTACGTCTCTTGCTGGGGCACCGGCGAGCTGAAGCAGTACGACGTCAGCGATCCGGCGCACCCCCGCGAGACCGGGTCGGTCCGCCTCGGCGGGATCACCGGGCGCGTTCCGCACCCGGCCGCGCCGGACGAGCCGCTGGCGGGCGGGGTGCAGATGGTGGAAGTCAGCCGCGACGGCCGGCGCATCTACCTGACGAACTCGCTGTACGGATCGTGGGACGACCAGTTCTACCCCGACGGCGTCGGAGCGTGGTTCGCCAAGATCGACACCGATCCGGACGCCGGCGGTGGCCTGTCGGTGGACGAGCGCTTCTTCCCGCGCGGCGACGAATTCCGCGGGCGGCGGGTCCACCAGGTGCGCCTCCAGGGCGGCGACGCATCCTCGGACTCGTACTGCCATGCTTGACCCCGTTCCTCCGGTCGTGGGGAACAACCAAGCAGGACAAGGATGTTGACCCGAAGGTGACCACTTCATTCGCCGTCACCTGGGACTACCGCTGCCCGTTCGCCCGCAACGCACACGAGCACCTGCTCACAGGCCAGGCAGCCGGAGCCGACTGGCAGGTCCGGTACCTGCCGTTCTCCCTGGGCCAGGCACACGTCGAAGAAGGCCAGCCCAGCGTCTGGGAGAAGCCGGAGCAGGACAGCGGAATTGTCGCCCTGCAAGCCGGGGTGGTGGTCCGGGACGAGTTCCCGGACCGGTTCCCCGCGGTGCACCGGGCCCTGTTCGAAGCGAGGCACGACGGCGGACTGCACCTGGAGGACCGCTCGGCCATCGAACGCGTTCTCGCCGACCACGGGGTTCCCGCCGACACGGTGTTCGCCCGCATCGACGACGGTGCCGCGCTGGAGAAGGTGCGCTGCGAGCACGAGGAGTTCGTGGCCTCGCACAACGTTTGGGGCGTGCCGACCTTCATCGCCGACGACCAGGCCGTGTTCGTCCGGCTGCTGAACAACCGCGCGCCGCAGGGCGCGGACCCGGCGGCGTCGATCAAGGCGGTCGAGCGCGTGGTGGACCTGCTGACCGGGTGGACCGACCTCAACGAGTTCAAGCACACGTACATCCCGCGCTGAGGTCGAAGTCCGCAGTGGAGCGGCATCCCCGTCAGCCGGATCGTGGGGCACCCCGCCGCGGCGTGTCCCCGGTGACCGGACCGGCCTGCGGTCGGGTCACCGGGGGAGCGGTCACCAGCTTTCCTTCTTCGTGCTGCCCCAGTGGACGTCCTCGTCGTCCCAGGTGACAGGTCGCGAGGGCGGTTCCGGCGCGGGTTGCTCGGCTTCGCCTTCGATGCTGATCAAGTAGTCGCCAACCGCGGCCGCGACTTCCGCACCGCACCCGGCCTGGATCGCGAGCATGCCCTGCCGCAGGGAGTCCGTGCCGGCTTCGTTGCTCAGCCGGGAGATCTCCGCGGCCAGCCCCGCGGGGCCCAGCGCGAGCGCCCGGTCGTCGAGTTCGAGTCCGACCAGCAGCCCCTGCAAGTCCACCGCCACCGAAACGCCTTCACCGCGCGCGGTTCCGCGAACGGCGTCCAAGCCCGCGGCGAGCCCGTTCGTCCGGGGCATCCCCTCGGCGATCTCGATCAGTTCGTCGATGCTGCGTTCGTCCATCAACGCCTCCAGGAGCCTGCTGCGGCTGTGTCGTCGGTGCCGGCGTCCGCGTCGTCCTGGGGGAGCCCCAACACGGCCAGGACGTCCGGGTGCAGCTCGCCGGACTCCGCGCGGATGGCTTCCCCGGCCGCCCGGTTCGCCTTCGCCGCCGCAGCCCGGACCAGCGCCACGATCGTGCGCGCGAGCCGTGCGGCCCCGAACTCCAGCGCCTCGGGGGCCAGTTCCAGGGACTGCAGCGCGCCACCGGGGACAACCTCGACCGAAACCCCGTTGCGCTGCGCACGTCCGATGATCATCACTTCGGATGCACCCCTCCGTAGAACCGGTCGGCGTCCTTGGGCAGCGTGTAAGTGCGACGGGCTACCTGATCGCCGGAGTTGCCTTCGATGGTGGTGATCTTGTTGCCCTCGACCTTCTCGATGAGCCCGATGTGCTCGCTCTGGCCATGACCGGGGCCGGTGCCGAACAGCAGCGCGTCACCCGGCTGCGCGTTCTTGAGCAGGTCGTGCTGGCCATATGCGGTGCCGTGCTGTTCGCCCCATTTGTAAACGTCCCCGGTATAGCCGTACTTCGGGATGTCCACGCCGGCCTCCCGCCACATCGAGGTGGCGAAGTAGGCGCACCAGGGCTGCCCGCTCGGGCCCCACTTGTTCTGGTTGTTCGGGCCCTCGTGGTAGCCGATGTGCTTGCCGGCGTTGTGCAGGATCTCGTCGGCTTTGCTGGACCCCTTGCCTTTGCCGGGACCGTCCTCGCCGCCCTCAGCACCGTCTTCGCCCGGCTTGCGCAGCTGCTTCTCGGGATCGGCGACGCCGTCGGAGTCCACCTCCTCCAGCAGCGCGCGCAGTTTCCGCGCCGCCTCTGCCATCTCGTCGCGGGCATCCTTGAGCTCGCCGCCGGACTGCTTGATGTACCCGCCCGCGAGGTCGGCGACCTCGGCGACCGCCCGCATCAGTCCCGCCGGTGCCGCGACACCGGCGACGGCCACCCCGGCCTGGATGACCTGTCCTGCCTTGGTGATGAAGTCCTCGACGAGCGACCCGACCGCGCTATGCCGGCCGTCCAGGGCCTTGGTGACCTCCGCGACGATCTTGGCGCCCTTAGCGCTGGCGTCTGCGGTCGCGGTGAGGTCCTGGTCGAACTTCGTCGCCTTCTTCTGGAAACCATCCGTGGCCTCGCTCTCCCAGTTGCTCAGCAGCTTGTCGGCTGCCTTCTGATGCGCCTCGCGCTGGTGCTGGATGGCGTTGGCCGCCGACTCCAGGGCGGCCTGCGCGCGCTGCACCTCGCCCACCTTGCCTTCGAGCTTTCCTTGGTGAGTGAACAATTCGCTGGCGAATCTCGATGCGATGTCATCAACATCCACTTCGGACTCCTCGGATCAAGTCAGGAGTTTCTTGAGCTCCCTGGCGGATTCCTCGTCGGTGTCCCGGTAGGCCTTCGCGGCGTCTGTCGTCGCGGCGCCCAGCTTGCGCGCGTTCGCTCCAGTCGCGTTGACCTGCTTTTCCAGGCTCTTGCTGAAATCGCCCAGGGCGGCGGAGAAGCCGGTCTCCTGGCCGACCGCGCCGAAGCTGTCATTGGCGATGCCGGTCACGGAGTGCACGGTCTTCGCGCCGGTGTTTGCCAGCTGTCCGGCGATGTCGTCGGCTTCCTTGGTGTAGGCGAGGAGTTGGTCCGGGGCCACCTTGAACCCATCGCCGCCGGGCTTGCCCCCACCACCGTCACCAGGGGAGCCCTCCGGCGCCTTGGTCTTGCCACCGTTCCCGGTGACCGCCTTGGCCGCAGCCTCGGCTTCGTCGAGGTGCTTCTTGTAGGCCCCGTTGGTGTAGGTCGACCAGGGGTCGAAGGACTTGCCCTGGTTGGAGATCGCGTAGGCGGCTTTGGCGTTCTCGTCCGGATTGAACAGGTCCTTGTTCGAGTCGAGCCCGAACTGCTTGCGCCGCTCCGGGCCCATGTCCCCGAGCATGTTGACCTGCCACAGACCGTAGGAGTCGTCTGGCGGGGTGGGGTTGTGGGAGCGGGGGTTCCCGCTGGACTCCGCGAGAGCAACCGCCACCGACGTGGTCAGGGCCTTGCCGCGGAAGCCGGCATCGTAAGCATGTTGGGCGATCTGCTCGGCTGTTAGTTCGCTCACGCGGGCAGTATGGTCGCGAACTCGTTCGCCGTTGACAAGTTTGCGCAGCACATAGCCCTGACGGACTAGCGCGACGGCCCTTGCTCCGACGACTGGCGCAATGCCGCGCAGGAATTGGGAGCATCGGTCTCGGCGTGAACGGATCGCGCGGAGATCGGCGCGAAGGGCGAATTCACGTCGCCGCCTGCGGAGCATTTCGACGGAGGGGCACGGCACTCATGCGCTCTTGAAATGCTGTAGCGGCATGTGCTTCGCCGAACAGCAAGACGAAGCCCCGACGCGAACGCGATTCGCCGACGTCGACTACCCCGAGACTCCCTATCCTGGCGCCCGCCCGGACTTCTCGTAGGTGCATCTCGACGGCATCGACTGTGCTGGCTTACGGCTCGAACGCCTGCCCGGAGAAGCAGGCCGGCCGCCCGCGGGTACGGTGTCGTCGGACGGTTTCGTCCCAGGAGATGTCGAAGTAGTAGAAGTGGGTCGTCCCGAGGTGATCCCGGCGGAGTTCATCGCGCATGCCGGTGTAGCGCTTGGAGCTGAGGATGCCGTCGAGAATCACGTTCCACCCGTGTTCCAGCGCGTAGGCGAGTGGTGTTCGAGATCAGCCCGATGTTCGCCCGACTGGCCGTGGCTTGCTCGCAGATGCTCGAGTCGAGGGTGGCGCGGGGGAGTGGTGGGGTTGGTGGGCGCGACCGTGGGCGATGCGGCCGGTGTGGCCTGGTACTGTTCGGTGGCTCGTGGTCGAACTCGGATTGACGTGCGCTTTCGCGCATGTGCTGGGGTGGGCTGGAGCCGTGTTGACAAACACCTGGGGCGGTTCCAAAATGTGGTCACGCCGGGTTTGACTAACACGATGCGCTAACACGGCGCAACTGCGGGCTGAGAGGCGCTGCAACGGACGTTTCGTCCGCCACGCTCAGCAAGCGGCTCAAGGATCACGGTAAGGGCGCCTCCTACGGGAGGTGTCTTTTTTGATGAGTGGCTTGAGATTCCGGCCCGGGAGCGGTCCTTCACATTCGATGTCCGCTTGAAGCCGGGCCACTTCGAATCCGTCTGATTGGGCACCGCGGTTGACGCGCACAGGCCCGAGCACACGTGTTGCCGGACGGTCCGGGCGTTCTACTTTGGACGGTCGTGCCCGAATGAATAGTTCCGCAAGGGAAAGGTAGTTATGAGCGTCGAGTTGCAGAAGGTCAACGGCCTGGAGTTCGCTGTCCGGGATTTGGGGTTGGCTGAGGCCGGGCGGCATCAGATCCGGTTGGCTGAGCATGAGATGCCGGGTTTGATGGCGACGCGTGGGGAGTATGCGTCTTCGCAGCCGTTGAGGGGTGCGCGGATTGCGGGTTCGTTGCATATGACGGTGCAGACGGCGGTGTTGATCGAGACGCTGGTCGCGTTGGGTGCTGAGGTCCGGTGGGTGTCGTGCAACATCTTCTCGACCCAGGACGAGGCTGCCGCTGCGGTTGTGGTGGGCGCGGATGGGACGCCGGAGGCGCCTGCGGGTGTGTCGGTGTTCGCGTGGAAGGGTGAGTCGCTGGAGGAGTACTGGTGGTGCACGGACCAGTTGTTCCAGTTCGGTGGTGGTGAGGGTCCGAATATGATCCTCGATGATGGTGGTGACGCCACGTTGTTGGTGCACAAGGGTGTGGAGTTCGAGGCGGCTGGGGTGGTGCCGCAGGCTGGCGAGGATGACCCGGAGGAGTACAGGGTCATTCTGGAGACGCTGCGCGCCAGCGTTGCCGCGGATGGCAAGCGGTTCACGAGGATCGCGGGTGAGGTCAGGGGTGTGACGGAGGAGACCACGACCGGTGTGCACCGGCTGTATGAGCTGGCCAAGACGGGGGATTTGTTGTTCCCGGCGATCAATGTCAACGACTCGGTGACGAAGTCGAAGTTCGATAACAAGTACGGGTGCCGGCACTCGCTGGTTGACGGCATCAACCGTGCCACGGATGTGCTCATTGGCGGCAAGGTCGCGGTGGTGTGTGGTTATGGTGATGTCGGTAAGGGTTCGGCGGAGTCGTTGCGGGGTCAGGGTGCGCGGGTGATCGTGACCGAGATCGACCCGATCTGCGCGTTGCAGGCGGTGATGGACGGTTATCAGGTGACCACGCTGGATGATGTCGTGGAGATCGCTGACATCTTCGTCACGACGACGGGGAACTTCGACATCATCACCGCGGAGCACATGTCGCGGATGAAGCACCAGGCGATCGTGGGCAACATCGGTCATTTCGACAACGAGATCGACATGGCGGGGTTGGAGAAAACGCCTGGTGTCCGTAAGCAGGAGATCAAGCCGCAGGTCCATGAGTACGTGTTCGCGGATGGGCATTCGATCATCGTGTTGTCTGAGGGCCGGTTGCTGAACCTGGGCAATGCTACGGGGCATCCCAGTTTCGTGATGTCGAACTCCTTCACCAACCAGACGATCGCGCAGATCGAGTTGTTCACCAAGCCGGGTGAGTACGACAAGCAGGTGTATGTGCTGCCCAAGCACCTGGATGAGAAGGTGGCTCGTCTGCATCTGGACGCTCTGGGTGTGAAGCTGACCAAGCTCTCCAAGGAGCAGGCCGCCTACATCGGTGTCGACGTCGACGGCCCCTACAAGCCCGACCACTACCGCTACTGATCAAACTCCCCGGAACCCGCCGCAGCGCCGCCGCGCCTGCGGCGGGTTCCGCGTTCAAGCCGCGCCTGTTATTGCTTATAGTCACTATCGCTTCAGTGTTGATCGAAATTATTTCTCGTCGGCCCTAACCGGGCAGGGTGTGTCGGGGTTGGCCACTACGCTGCACCCATGACCCCGCAGGAGCTCAAGAACGCATGCCTCGCGCTGGCCGGGACGCGCGAAGAGTTCCCCTTCGACGAGGCGAACAGCGTTTTCAAGGTCTCCGGGAAGATCTTCGCGATCAGCAGGCTGGGCGGTGATCCGCTGAAGGTGAGCCTCAAGTGCGAACCGGAACTGGCGGTGCATCTGCGCGCGCAACACCCGGCCATCACGCCCGGCTACCACCTCAACAAGCGGCACTGGAACACAGTCGTCGTGGACGGTTCGGTGCCCGATCAGCTCGTGCTGGACATGATCGAGGATTCCTACGACCTCGTCGTCGCAGGTTTGCCGAAGCGCGAGCAGGAGAAGTTGCGCTGGAGTGCGCTCAGCCGCGAGGAGTGACGTCTCCTCTCACCACTCGATTCGCCGGAGTTTCTCCGCCCGCCGCACCAGGTTCATCCGAGCTGCCCGTCCAGGTCAGTCCACCTGGCTAGAGTCCTGGCACTTCGAGCACGAAAGGCAAGGGTGGATCTGCTGAGCAGACGCGGTTTCCTGGCCCGCAGGCGGTGTCATCGCGGCGGCGAACCTGCTGCCGGGCGTGGCTTTCGCCGAGCAGACCACAGGGCGGGATGAACTACCGGGTCGACATCACCGGCTCGGCCGGTGCGATGTTCAGCAACCTCAACCGGCACAAGCCCCGCACGTACCGGCTCGCCCGACCGTCGCCGGGCATCACCAGCGTCGGCCGCGTCAGGGCACGCCCGTTGTAGCGAGTGGCCAGCAGCGCCGCGCAGGCGCCGAATTCCGGATCGATCTCAGCCAGTGACAGCACGACCTGGAAACCGTCCTCGGACAGCGCGAGCACGATGACGTTGAGCTGCCCCATCTTGTGCCGCCCGTCGAGCTGCGGAGGCATTTCCGTGAGCACTTCGTGCAGCGGAATTCCCTGCACCGAGTGCAGTTCCCGGCGGCGCCGGGTGACGTAGCGGACCTCCTGCCGAATGTGCGCGCGAGCGTCGAGATCGGCCGTATCGAGCACCCGGTCGCGGACCACGTCGCCCGTGATCAGCACCTGCCCGGGACCCGGCGCGATGCGCTGGGCCGGAATCACGGGCTCCCCGATACCGCGCCCAGACGGCTCCATGCGCTCACGGTAGAGCGGGCCCCGGCCGAGGCACATCGACCGTTCGGGTCTAGTGCAGTTCCTCTGATGCGTGAAATTTTCGGAAAAAATACCGCTTCTGCGGTTTGAGTAGGTGAAATACTCCGCAGTTGCGGATCTATTGAGTGGCGTCCATCCGAGGCCTTCCGCGAGTTGCCAGGTGGTCAATTCCTGAACAGTTGCGCAGCCTCCTCGTTCCTAAAGTGATCGTCGCCATACCCGGACCCGGGATGACGACGATCTCTCCCAACGCAGCTCATACAACTTCGGCGTCACCACGCAGCTGCTCAACGAGATCCCGCTGGAATTCCACACCGGCAGCATGCGCAACGTCTACTCGCCCAACGTGCGGTGCGCGCAGGAACTCGTCGTCGACCAGCTGGCGGCCAAGATGCACCAGGACCGCTTTGCGTTCCGCAAGAGGTTCGCCAAGGAGGACCGCTACCAGGCGTTGCTGGACATCCTCGGGGAGGAGGGGGAGTGGGGCCGCTCGCTGCCCGCCGGGGTGGCGCAGGGCGTTGCGCTTGCGCACGAGTACAGGGCGGTCGCCGGCGGGCCTTCCGCTCGAGGGCAGCTGGGACAACGGTTCCTACGCGCGGCGGTGGAACGTCCCACCCGAGGTGGAGACATCTCCTGCCGGATTCCAGCAGCGATCCAGGCGGCGCGGGAGAGCTGGCGGTCGCGTCGGCGATGGCGGCGTGGCCTGCCCGTACGCGAGAGCGACCGGCACGATGCCACCAGTTTCCCGATCAACCACCACGAGCCGCTGCGCTTCGAGCCGCTACCGCTGGAACCGTCCATGCCGCATAGCTCATGGTCGCCTCAGTCGCAGTGCTTTCCGCGTCCAGAGTGTTCCGCCCGCTCTGGACGCTGTCCTGGCCGAGCCCGATGTCGCGGCCGCCGAGCGCATAGTGCTCCCGGGGAGACATCGCTGCGGGGCCGCAGCCCGTAGAGGTGCTGGACCGCCTCGTCGAAATCGGCGAGCGCGTGATCTGGGTGCGCGGCAAAATCCGGCGACGGACGACGACGGAGTCGAGCCAGAAGCCATGCCTCAGCCGGAACTGACGACCCCGGCTCCTGCCCTTCGCTCATCGCTGCTCGTCGAGGTTGAGGAGTTTTTCGGCGGTCTGGCGCATTTCGACCTTGCGGATCTTCCCAGTCACCGTCATTGGGAACTCGTCCACGACGTGGACGTAGCGGGGGATCTTGTAGTGCGCGAGCTTGCCGGTGCAGAACTCCCGCAGCGCCTCCACGGTCAGGGCCTTGGCGCCCTCGCGCATGCGGATCCAGGCCATCAGCTCCTCGCCGTAGCGCTGGTCGGGGACTCCGATGACCTGGGCGTCGAGGATGTCCGGGTGGGTGTAGAGGAATTCCTCGATCTCGCGGGGGTAGATGTTCTCGCCACCTCGGATCACCATGTCCTTGATCCGGCCGGTGATGCTGACGTAGCCGTCCGCGTCCATCACCGCAAGGTCGCCGGTGTGCATCCAGCGGGCGGCGTCGATGGCCTCCGCGGTCGTGTCGGCTTGCTGCCAGTAGCCGAGCATCACCGAGTACCCGCGGGTGCAGAACTCGCCCGGCGTGCCGCGCGGCACGGTCAGTCCGGTGGCCGGGTCGATGATCTTGACCTCCAGGTGCGGCCCGACCCGGCCGACCGTCGAAACCCGGCGCTCCAGGGAGTCGTCGGCGCGGGTCTGCATGGACACCGGCGAGGTTTCGGTCATGCCGTAGCAGATCGAGACCTCCGCCATGCCCATCCGGTCGATGACCTGCTTCATCACCTCTACCGGGCAGGGCGAGCCGGCCATGATCCCAGTGCGCAGCGACGACAGGTCGAAGGAGTCGAAGTCCGGGTGGTCGAGCTCGGCGATGAACATCGTCGGCACCCCGTACAACGACGTGCACCGCTCCGCCGCGACCGACGCCAGCGACGCGGCGGGGTCGAAGCCCGTGGCGGGGATGATCATGGCGGCGCCGTGGCTGGTGGCGGCGAGGTTACCCATGACCATGCCGAAGCAGTGGTAGAAGGGCACCGGGATGCAGATCCGGTCGTCCTCGGTGTAGCCGCAGAGCTCACCAACGAAGAAACCGTTGTTGAGGATGTTGTGGTGCGACAGCGTCGCGCCCTTGGGGAATCCGGTGGTGCCGGAGGTGTACTGGATGTTGATCGGGTCGTCGGTGGACAGCCCGATCCCGCCCAGCCGGACCGGATCTGCCGGGCTGGCCGTGAGAGCAGTCCACTCCGGGGTGTCGAAGAAGACCGTCTGCTCCAGGCCGGGGCACCTCGGGTGGATCTCCGCCACCATTGCGGCGTAGTCGGAGGATTTGAACGACTGGGCGGAGACCAGCAACCGGACCCCGGCCTGGTTCAGCACGTACTCCAGCTCGTGCACCCGGTACGCCGGGTTGATGTTGACCAGGATCGCGCCGATCTTGGCCGTGGCGTACTGGATCAGCGTCCACTCCGCCCGGTTCGGCGACCAGATCCCCACCCGGTCGCCCTTGCCGATCCCGGCATTCAGCAGTCCCACGGCCAGCGAGTCCGCCGCCGCGCCGAACTCCCGGTACGTCCACCGCCGCCCCGAGGCGCACTCCACCAGCGCGTCCCGATCCCCGAACTTCGCCACCGCCCGATCGAGGTTGGCACCGATCGTTTCCCCCAACAACGGAACCTCGGAAACACCCGAGTCGTAGGACAGCTGCTCGGTCGCCACCTTTGCCTCCCGAAAAGCGATGCTCAGCAGTAGTCGCAGACAGTAGAGTCCTTCGGCGCAATCCGTCACGCCCGGATGGGGGTAATGTCCCGGGACACCCGCCGCAGTGTGTACGCGTGGAACTCACCACTGGGCACGAACGGCATCGAAACGTTCACCGTGCTGCCGTGGATCTTCGTCGCTCATCCGGCGTAGTCGCGGAACGCCGCTCGACAACGGCAAGTCGGCGGCCGATCGCGACGCTTCCAGCTGCCCGAACTCCGCTGCCCGCTCGGTCAGGACGCCGACCCGCTGGCGGTCCACGATCCGGCAGGTGCTGTCGGCGAGCGCGACGCAGAAGGTGGTGCCTTCCAGCCGAATGGCGAGTTCGTCCAGCACCGGCCCTGCGGCCCCCATGAACGCCTGGCTGTTCACCCAGGGGCAGTGCTGCGTCGCGGGCACCCGGTTGTTCGTCGAGGACGACATCTTCGACGAGTTCACCGCCACGGTTGCCGAAGCGGCCAGCGAGGTCAAGATCGGCCCGGGACTGGACCCCACCACCTAGCCCGGCCCGCTGGGCTCGCAGGAGCAGTTCGGAACGCGTCACCGTACGTCGAGGAAGGCCTGTCGGACGGGGCGCGGGCGCTGACCGGCGGCAAGCGCTGTGGTGAAAGCGGATTCTTGGTGGAACCGACGGTGCTGGTGGACGTGCAGCCGCAGTTCAGCGTGGTGCGCGAGGAGATCTTCGGACCGGTGGTGGCCGCATTGCCGTTCAACGCCGCGCAGGGCGTCGCCGCCTCCGCCAACGAGAGCGTGTACGAGCTGGCAGCGGGGGTGTGGACCCGGGACATCTCCAAGGCGCACCGGGTCGCCATGCGGCTCAAGGCGGGTTCTGTTTGGATCAACAAGTACAACGGTTTCGACACCGCGCTTCCCTTCGGAGGTTTCGAGCAGTCCCGGTGGGGGCGAGAGTTGGGGCCGGACGCGATCGACCTCTACACCCAGACCAAAGCAGTCAACGTGGCGCTGTGATCGGAGGAATTCGGACTTGAAGACCAAGGCAGCGGTCCTGCGGGAAGTGGGCAAGCCGTTCGAGATCGTCGAACTGGACCTGGACGGCCCGGGACCGGGCGAGGTCCTGATCAAGTACACCGCGGCCGGGCTGTGCCACTCGGACCTGCACCTCACCGACGGCGACCTGCCGCCCCGGTATCCGATCGTCGGCGGGCACGAGGGCGCCGGGATCATCGAGGAAGTGGGGCCCGGCGTCACCAAGGTCAAGCCCGGCGATCACGTGGTGTGCAGCTTCATCCCCAACTGCGGCACCTGCCGCTACTGCTCGACCGGTCGGCAGAACCTGTGTGACATGGGTGCGACGATCCTGGCCGGGTCCATGCCCGACGGGACGTTCCGCTTCCACGGCGAGGGCCAGGACTTCGGTGCCATGTGCATGCTGGGCACCTTCTCCGAACGGGCGACGATCTCGCAGCATTCGGTGGTCAAGGTGGACGATTGGCTGCCGCTGGAGATCGCGGTGGTGGTCGGCTGTGGGGTGCCCAGCGGTTGGGGCACCGCAGTCAACGCCGGCAGCGTCCGGGCCGGTGACACCGTGATCATCTACGGCATCGGCGGGCTGGGCATCAACGCCGTGCAGGGTGCGGTGCAGGCGGGGGCCAAGTACGTGGTCGTCGTCGACCCCCTGGAGTTCAAGCGGGAAACGGCGTTGAAGTTCGGTGCCACGCACGCGTTCGCGGATGCCGACGAGGCCCAGGCGAAGGTCACCGAGCTGACCTGGGGACAGGGCGCGGATGCGGCGCTGATCCTGGTCGGGACGGTCGACGAGACCGTGGTGTCGAAGGCGACCGCGGCGATCGGCAAGGGCGGCACCGTCGTCATCACCGGCCTCGCCGATCCGGCGAAGCTCACGGTGCACGTCTCCGGCGCGGACCTGACGCTGAACGAGAAGACCATCAAGGGCACGCTGTTCGGCTCGTCCAACCCGCAGTACGACATCGTGCGGCTGCTGCGCCTCTACGACGCCGGGATGCTCAAGCTCGAAGAGCTGATCACGACGCGCTACACGCTGGAACAGGTCAACGAGGGCTACCAGGACCTGCGCGACGGCAAGAACATCCGCGGCGTGATCGTGCACGACTGATCCGCCTGCCGGCGCCCTCGGGTGCTTCGCACCAGAAGCACCCAGGGGCGCCGCAGTTCGTCGCAACGGCAGCGATCAGGCGCCCCGGGCGAAGGTTTCGACGATCTTGCTGTTGAACGAGGGCAGGTCGCGTGGGCTGCGACTGGTCACCAGCCCGTGGTCGACCACGACCTCCTCGTCGACGACCTCGCCGCCCGCGTTGCGGATGTCGGTGCGGATGCTGTGGAACGACGTCAGCTTGCGGTCCCGCACCACGTCGGCCTCCACGAGCGTCCAGGGCCCGTGGCAGATCGCGCCGACCGGCTTGCCCGAGTTCACGAAGCTCCGGACGAACTCCACCGCGCGTGCGTCGCGCCGGAGGTTGTCCGGGTTGATCGTGCCGCCGGGCAGGATCAACGCGTCGTAGTCGTCGGCCGAGGCGTCGGAGATCTCCCGGTCGACGGTGAACCGGTCGCCTGGGTTGATGTCGTGGTTCATCGCCTGGATCTGGCCGGCGTGCACCGAAACCAGCTCGGCCTCGGCGCCGGCCTGCTCCACGGCTTGGCGCGGCTGTTCGAGTTCGACCTGCTCGACACCGTCGGCGGCGAGGATGGCCACTCGGCGGCCGCGCAGTTCGTTCGCCATGTCCGATCACCTTTCCCGATGTGGATCTGCTGCGCGGTTTCCGGCACCGGCTCGACTCGCGGGTACCGGCCAGTTCCAGGGTGCGCCGCCGTGTTCGGCGCGCAACTCGGCGACGCCGCCGTTGCGGACTGACATCGGCGGGGACCCTTCGGTACGACTTGACCGAACAGCCCTTGCTAGTTCCAGACCGGGTCTGGTGATTCCCTGACGAGTCCGTTCGCGTCGAAGACGAGTAACCGGTCGAGCGAGCGCGCGAACCAGCGGTCACGGGTTACCGCGATGACAGTGCCCTCGAACTCGTCCAAACCGGACTGCAGCGCGTCGGCCGATACCAGGTCCAGGCTGTCCGTGGGTTCGTCGAGCAGCAGGTTGAGGCCTTCCAGCTCCAGCAGCAGGATCTTGAACTCGCCTGCTGCCCGCCGGAAAGCGTGTCGAACGGCCGCTGCGCGGCGTGCACGCGGGCTGCCGGAGCGAACCGAAGTCGCGTCAGGTCTTCCTGCACGAACCGTGCACGCGGCACGTTCCTGCATGCCAGCTCCAGTTGTACTGCGGAAGCGTCGACACCGAGGACGTCGTCGTGCCCGGCCAGCACGGTCGTGCATGGCTTGCCCGGGCCGCAGCCGAGACTTACCACGGAGGCCGCCGAGGAAAACCGATTCGTGTGCTCCTCGGGGAGGTAGATCCGGGGATTGTCGTGAATGCGTCTGATCCGTTCCCCGTAGCGATGCGAGATGCGGTCGTATCCCGTCTCCACCGTGTGCTTGGGGTCGGTTGCCATAGCGCGACTGTGAATCACCGACCTGCCGGGGAACCAGCGATTTCGTTGCAGTGCGCAGCCTCCGGCAGTCGGTGGGAGCCGTCAGCTAACGTGCAGATGTGACTGCTACTGAGGCAAGCGGGTTGGTCGGCATCGGGGACATCGAGGCAGCGGCCGAGAGCATCGCCGGACACGTCGTGCGGACGCCGACGGTGCCAAGCCCGGGCCTCGCCGAGCTGCTCGGGGCGCCGGTCACTGCGAAGCTTGAGCTCCTGCAGCGCACTGGCTCGTTCAAGGTGCGGGGAGCGACGGCGAAGCTTAACGCGCTGAGCGAAGCCGGACGCGCGGCTGGGGTCGTCGCGGTGAGCGGCGGAAACCACGGGATCGCCCTCGCGGTCATGGCCGGTGCATTGGAGATCAAGGCGACCGTCGTCATGCCGCGCTCGGCGCCAGCGCGCGCCGTCGAGGTCGCTGAGGCGGCCGGTGCCCTCGTCCGAGTCACCGACGACATGGCTGCGGCGTTCGCGCTGATGACGGAGTTGCAGGCCAGCGGGCTCACCCTCGTGCACCCGTTCGACGATCCAGTTGTCATCGCAGGTCAGGGCACGGTTGGCCTGGAGTTCGCCGACGACGCGGATGACGTCACCGACGTGCTGGTGAGCATCGGTGGCGGCGGTCTGATCGCCGGCGTCGCAGCGGCGCTGCGCGCGCGGCGCCCCGATGTGCGGATCTGGGGAGTGGAGACCCGCGGTGCGCAGGCCATGTCCGAGGCGCTGGCAGCCGGCGGTCCGGTGCCGGTGGAGCTGTCGTCGGTGGTGTCCACGCTCAGTGCCCCGGCGGTCTCGCAGCTGACCTACGACCACGTGTCCACATTGGTCACCGATGTCCTGGTGGTGCCCGACGCCGAAGCGGTGCAGGGGACCCTCGATCTCGCCAACCACGCGAAGGTCTGGGCCGAGCCGGCCGCGGGATGCCTCCTCCCGGCCGCCCGACGCGTGCTGGCGGAGGTCGGGGCCGAGGCCAAGCTCGGCCTGGTGGTCTGCGGCGGAAATGCGACGACCGGGGACGTCGCTACCTGGGCGGACCGCTTCGGCCTGAGCTGACCCCGACCCGTCGCGCCCACAGTCGAGCAGGCCACCAAGGTTCGCTGGTGGCCGCAGCGCCTCGATGCTGCCGAACTCTGGTGTACCCGGGCGTACCGGGCGGTGCTTTACGCACCGCGGATGCAGAGGGGGCTGTGATGAACGAGCGGTCATGGGAGCGGGCGGGTGCGGTCAGGGGGCTGGTCGCCGCCGTGTTGTTACTGGTCAGCGTGCTCCTCAATCCCACGCCGCCGGCCAGCGACGAGGCGGTCCTGACCTTCTTCTACGTTGCCGCGCACCGCTCAACCGTGTTGCTGGCGGCGTTGCTCATGACAGTTGCCGCCGTGGTGTTCCTGTGGTTCGTGGGGCGCCTTCACCACCGCGAGCAGCTGTGCGGCGCCGTGGGCGGGCAGTTCGTCGGCCGCTGCAACGGCGCTTGCCAGCGTGTCGCGGGCGGTCTCGGCGACCGCTGTTGGAGTCGCCGCAGGAATCGCGTCCCCGGCCAGCTGGGCACGGTAGACGGCAGCTCCGATGCTGCCCGCGATCGCCACGCCGACGGCTATGCCCAGTTCGTCGCCGGTCTCGGCCGAACCGGAAGCCGTTCCCGCACGCTCCGGTGGGGCGCTGCTGATGATCAGGTCGTAGGTCAGCACCTTCGCCGGGTTCATCGCGAGGTTGAGCAACCTGAACCCAGTGACCGCGAGCCCGGGGCCGGGGGGACCGGCCGTGGCGACGACCACCAGAGCCACCACCCCCAGCGCCAGCGGTCATGATGATCCACTTTGCCCTGGTGCGGCGGGTCAGCGCAGGGACCCCGAGCGTTCCGGGGATGACGGCCAGCATCACCGGAACCGTCCACAACCCGGCCACCAACGACGACATTCCCAGCACTAGTTGCAGGTACTGCACGACGAAGAACTGGATAGCGCCGGCGATGAACACCGGGTCGCCTGCGCCCCGAGAGACATGTTATTGATCAGCGAAAGCGTCGGAGGCAGCAGCGCGGCCCCCGTGATCCCGAGCAGCGCACGTGCCACGATCAGCATCTCCGCGCTGGTGGCGAACGCGGCCAGCAGCGACGCGGCGCCGAAGGCCGCCCCGCCGGCGAGCAGCAGCTTTCGGCGGCCGATCCGGTCGCCGAGAGTGCCCGCCCATCGCCGATCAGCAGTCCCGCGATCACGAAGCCGTAGATGTCGACGATCCTTAATGAATCGTCGGGAGCCGGTAAGGAAGGTCATGCTCGGAGTCCGTCCGGGGTGGGGGAGGTTGGGCCGTTGGCGCTCGTTCCAGTCAGTCGTCGAGGAACGTCAGGTCGAGGTCGTGGAGGCGGTCCGGGTCGGTGAGGATGTCGAGCGCCACGACCTTTCCGCGGGCGACCGTGAACGCCGCGAGCGAGATCGGTCGGCTTCCCGAGATCGCAACCGCCCCGGGGGCGCCGTTGACGATCGCGGGTCGGGTCAGCTCGGCGATCTGCGAGAAGATGATCGCGCCCCCCGCCACCAACTTCGCGCCGCGCCGGGTGGTGCTCGGGCGCAGCGAGCCGCCGTCGGTGCGCACCACGACGTCTGGGTCGAGGACCGCGAGGAGACCATTGAAATCCCCGGTGCGCGCGGCCGCGAGGAAGGCGTCTACGACTTCGCGCTGCTGGGCCAGATTTGCGTCCGGGGCTGGCGCTGCGCTCTGCACCCGCCGGCGGGCCCGGCTGGCGAGTTGGCGGGTCGCAGTTGAGGTGCGCCCGACGATGGGGGCGATCTCGTCGAAAGGCACCGCGAACATGTCATGCAGCACGAAAGCGAGCCGTTCGGCGGGCGTGAGTGTTTCGAGTACCACCAGCAGTGCGAGGCCGACCGAGTCGGCCATCAGCGCCTCGTGCTCCGGGGTGAAGTTGTCCGGGCTGCTGATGACCGGGTCGGGTACGTGCACGTCCAGCGGCTCCTCGCGGCGGGCGGTTCGCGCGCGGAGCATGTTCAGGCACACCCGGCCGACGACCGTGGTCAGCCAGCCGCCAAGGTTCTCGATCTCGTCGGTGTCGGAGCGGCTGAGCCTGAGCCAGGCTTCCTGGACCGCGTCGTCGGCCTCGCTCAGCGAGCCGAGCATCCGGTAGGCCACCGCCCGTAGGTGGTCGCGGTGGGCCTCGAATCGGCCCGCCAGAAAATCCCTCTCGTCCATCGGCCACATCCCTCCGTTGCGTCGTGTCGTAGGAGTGACCCGCCGAACTCGGCCGATGTGACACGCCTACGCCGCCGACGCTTCCTGGAGGGCAGCGATCAGGCAACTTGGGGTGAAGGACCCGGCCGTGGTGCTCCTGGACGCCATGAAGGGCATCCAGCACCTGTCGAACGTCGTGGACGTCGGTGGCGTGCCGCGGCGGACCCGGAGTTGATCGGGCTGCGCGTCAGCCGGATCAACGGTTGCAACGCCTGCATCCAAGGCCGCTTCCCGCGGCATCACCGCCCGGTCACGATTGCGGCCAGATACCGGATGTGCCGCGACGGTGGCTGTCGACGAGGTGCGTGTCGACCATGCCGATCGCCTCCATGAGCGCGAACATCGTCGTCGGGCCGACGAACGCGAATCCCTTGCGCCGCAGTGCTTTTGATAACGACACGGATTCAGGTGACGTGGTGGGGATCTCTGCGATCGTCCGCGGGCGTGGCGTGGTGTCCGGTTTGAACGACCAGACGAATGCCTCCAGCCCGTCGTCGGCGCGCAGCTCGATGGTCGCGCGGGCGTTGCCGATGGCTGCTCGTATCTTGGCTTTGTTGCGTACGATTCCTGAGTTGTCGAGCAGGCGCGCGACATCGTCCTCGGTGTAGGCCGCGACGGCATCCGGATCGAAGTGGTCGAACGCTTCGCGGAAGGCGGGGCGCTTGCGCAGGATCGTCGCCCAGGAGAGCCCGGCCTGGAAGCCTTCCAGGCTGATCCGCTCGAAAAGGGCCTGCTCGCCGCGCACTGCCATTCCCCATTCGGTGTCGTAGTACTCGCGCAGCAGGGGATCGCGGGCGGCCCACGGCGGACGCGCCAACCCGTCCTCGCCGATCACGACCCCGGCATCGGTCGTGGTGTCTGCCGCTGCGGGACTCAATGTCTCGTTCTCCTCGGGTTCTCGTGGTGTGCGACCGGTACCTGGTCACACGTGCTTTTGGGTTATACCACCAGAGAATGCTCAAGGGGCCGAATCGGTGCGGTGCAGGAGGATGGTGCGGACCACTTCCCAGGTGCCGCCGTCACGGGTTGCGCCGCGCAGCCCGTCGAAGGTTCCCACGCCGCCGAGCGCGATCAGGTCTTCGGTGGCGAGGGCGGCGGTGCTGATCGTGCGTGCCGGGTTCCAGCTGGTGGAGTGCACGAGGCGCCGTCCCATCTGCACCCAGCCGGAAACCTGTGCGGTCACCACCCATGCGTCCGGGTCCTGCGCGGCGAAGCGTCGTGCCTGCCGCAGCCACGACGCGGCCCGCTCGGGCCAGTCGACGACGTCGAGCACGTGCCCGCCCCGCTGCGCCCAGGCCTGGGCGATGGCATCGGCGGTGTCCCGTGACTGGGCGTCGCGGGATGAGCCGATCACGATCGAAACCGTTCGCGGACGCAGCTCGGCGAGCAACTGGACCACAGTCTCCAGCTCGATTTCGCTGCGCGGCGGTAGAATTCCGGTCTTCGTCCTGGTTTCACGGGCCAGCGGCGAATGGGTTCGTCGCATCATCGAAGCAGTCCTCAACCGTTCTTCCACTCCCGGTACCGATCGGGCAGGCACACCGCGCAGGGCCGGTAGCCGGCCGCACGCGCGGTGGGCTCGTCCGCGAAGAACACCCGGTGCGCCACGTAGCCTCCGTCGGCGATCGCGCGCAACGCGGACGGGCAGTCGAGCCGCCCGTAGATCCTGCCGCGCCGGTAGCCGCCGAGGCGGCCTGGCACGGCGCTTTCGTACGGCCGCCCGTCGGCCCCAAGCAGCGTGTAGATCATCAGGCCGCGTCGTGGAAGACCAGTCCCAGCGTGTGGCGCCGACCGGAACGCACCGGCGAGACTCCGTGCCGCACCGGGGACGCGGACCAGCCGCGCGCCGAGCGCACCGGCCGGTCGCGAGTGGTGAACACCAGGCCGTGCCCCTGCGGGATCAGCGTTGCGGTGCCCCGGGACTGGGCGCGGGGGCGCTGCTCCACCAGTATGAACTCGCCTCCGGTGTGATCGGTTCCCGGGCTGTTGAGGTTGATCACGACCTGCAGCGGGAACACCTTGTCGCCGTACAGATCGCGGTGCAACGCGTTCCATCCACCCGTTTCGTAGCGCAGCAGGATGGGCGTGGGGCGGGCCTGCCCGGCTCGGTGGCAGCGCTCCAGCCACTCGTCGAGCGTGTCCGGCCACTCCGCTTCCCGGTTGAGCTTTTCGTACCAGTCCCGAGCGATCGGCAGCAGGCGTGGGTACAGGGCCTGCCGCAGCTTCTCCACCGGTTCTGGGAACGGTGCGGCGAAGTAGTGGTAATCGCCGTTGTCGCCGAATCGGTGGCGGCGAAGGTTGATCGTGGCGCGGAAATGCGCCGGCTCGTCCCACAAGGTCGCAATCCGCTCGCACTCGGCGGCGGTCAGCAACCGCGGCAGCAGCGCGCAGCCGTAGTCGTTGACCTCCTCCGCGACCGCGCGCCAGTCCGCGCTGGCGACCCGCTTCGCGAACCGGTCCGTCTTCGGCGTGCTCATGCTGCCTCCAGGTTCAGCATCGCTTTGGCCTCCACGCCGCCGACGTATCCGCCCGAAGTGCCGTCCGAGCGCACGACGCGGTGGCACGGCACCACGACCGGCAGCGGGTTCGTCGCGCACGCGGTACCCACCGCGCGCACCGCTCTCGGGCTCCCTGCGGCCACGGCGACCTCGGCGTAGCTGGCGGTGCGGCCGTAGGCGATGTCGGGCAGGTGCGACAGCACGTTGAGCCGGAACCCGCGCGAGAGGCGCCAGTCCAGCGGCAGGTCGAAGGTGCGCCGCTGACCGGAGAAGTACTGCTCGATCTGCCGGGCGACCTTCTCCAACCGGTCCGGTGTCCGCAGGATGCGCGGGCTGATCGTCGCGGCCAGCGACTCCAGGACCTCGTCGTGCCCCTGGCGGGCGAAGGCGACCCGCACCAGGCCGCGTTCGGTCGCGGCCAGCAGCAGCTCGCCGACCGGGGTGTTTATCGTGCGGTAGGCGACGTCGAGCAGCCCTTCCCGCTGGGCCGCGTTCACCAGCTCAATGTGCAGCCGCTTGCTGGCGTCGAAGTCGATCGCCGGGATCGCGTCGAACAGGTGCCTGTCGTCGTTCTCGTGGATCGTCATCATCACGCTTCCCCTCCCACACTCGTGGCATGTCTGTACGTCGTGCGCAGGGTCTTTATGCCGTCCGCCGCGGCCCGGCGGGCGGCATCGGTGCTGCCGCCGAGGATCGCGGCGATCTCGGCGTAGGGCAGGCCGGCCAGGTAGTGGTAGGCCACCGCCATGCGCTGCTTGGTGGGCAGCGCCCTCAGCGCCGCCCACAGGTCTCCGTCCCAGTCCTCCGGGCGGCCCGTGGTGCTGGGCCGCTCGGGCACGCGCTCGACCATCACCGGTCGGCGTGCCGTCGCCCGGGTGGCGTCGACCGCCTTGCGGTGGGCGATCGTGACCAGCCAGGCCTCCACGTTCGCGTCCTCGGTGAGCTCCGGGAAGGCGCGCAGCGCGGCCAGGAACGTCTCGGACCAGGCGTCCTCGGCGTCAGCCGGTCCGAGCACGGCCCGGCACACCCGCAGCACCATCGGGCCGTACTCGTCAACGATCTGCTCGAACGGTTTCACTTTCACTCCCCGTAGACGGCCCGGCCCAGCGGAACGTGAGATGCGGATCCGGCCCACTCCGCGATCGTCACCCGCCCGGGTGGCCCCCGCCGGTCGCACACCGCGTTGGCCCCGCGGCTCGGGCGTGGCGACCCTGTGTGACGAGCCTCTCACCGACGGCGGGAGGGAGGGCAGGAAGGGCGTGTTCACCACGGAAGTCACCGGATGCGCGGTGGCCGTCCGGCACGGTCCGCGCAAGCCCCGGCCCCTTGCCAACGGCTTCCCAGTCGGTAGCCTCCGTTGTGCTGGTGGTTCGTCCACCCCGGATCGCGACGGGAGTCGCGGCCGCGGGCGGGCGAGGCAAGAGGGAATCCGGTGCGAATCCGGAACTGCCCCGCAGCGGTAAGTGGGAACGAACGCCGTCCCCGGTCCGAGACCGGGCACAGCACTGGGCACGTGTGCCTGGGAAGCGACGGCCAGTAGGAACCCCGGCGTCGGCCGGGACGCGCCCGCGAGTCCGAAGACCTGCCACCGGTGCGCGCACCCGGTGGTGCGCGGTCCGGGGTCTCGCGGGAGGACCTGGCGGACGAACGGTTCGCGCCGCGTGACGCTGCCGGTTCGCCTACGCCTTCCCAGACCTCGGGGCATCCGTCGTCGAGCTCGCGAGGAGAGGGCGTTGACCAGCAGAATCGGATCTACCGTACTCGGCTATCCCAGGATCGGTCCCAACCGGGAACTCAAGCGCGCATTGGAGAGCTACTGGTCGTCCCGCATCGACGAGGCGGAACTGCGCGCGGTCGCGCGGGAACTGCGCGTCGACGCGTGGCGCGCGCTGCGGGACGCGGGCCTGGATTCGGTGCCGGGCAACACGTTCTCGTTCTACGACCACGTGTTGGACACCGCGGTCACCTTCGGCGCGGTCCCGCCGCGCTTCGCCGGGCTCGGGCTGGGTCCGCTGGACACCTACTTCGCGATGGCGCGCGGGGTGGAATCCGCGCCGCCGCTGGAGATGACGAAGTGGTTCGACACCAACTACCACTACCTGGTGCCCGAGATCGGTCCGGACACGCGGTTCTCGCTGGCCGACCGCACGCCGGTGGAGCAGTACCGGGAGGCCGCGGCGGAGGGCGTGATCACCCGACCGGTGCTCGTCGGCCCGCTCACCTTCCTGCTGCTGGCCAAAGCCGCCGACGGAGCCCCCGAGTCGTTCCAGCCGCTGGATCGGCTCCTTGGGCTGCTTGATGCTTATGCGGAGCTGCTGGGCGAACTGCGCCGGGCCGGTGTGGAGTGGGTGCAGCTGGACGAGCCAGCGTTCGCCGCGGACCGCACGCCGGACGAGCTCGATGCGCTGAGCGTCGCGTACGAGCGGCTCGGTGAACTGGAGGAGCGCCCGAACCTGCTGGTCGCGGGCTACTTCGGTGATCTCGGTGAGGCTCTGGGTGTGCTGGCGTCCAGCCCGGTCGAGGCGCTCGCCGTCGATCTCGTCGCCGGGAAATCCACAGTGGATGCGGTGTCGACGGTTCGGGGGCTGAGCGGCAAAACCCTGGTCGCCGGGCTCGTCGACGGGCGAAACGTCTGGCGCACCGATCTGGACAAGGCGCTTGCAACCGCAGCTACGCTGCTCGGTTCGGCGGACGAGGTAGCGGTCAGCACGTCGTGCTCGTTGCTCCACGTGCCGTACGACGTCGCGGCGGAAGCCGACATCGATCCGCAGGTCAAGTCCTGGTTGGCGTTCGCCGCGCAGAAGGTTCGCGAGGTGGTCGTCCTCGGCCGTGCGTTGAGCGAGGGCCGCGACGCGGTGGCCGGTGAGCTGGCCGAGGCACGAGCCGCGATCGCCGACCGCGCCAGCGCAGACCGGGTCCGCAACCACCGCGTCCGGGCGAGACTGCAGGCTCTGCGGCCGGAGTACTCGCAGCGCAGCGACTACGAGACGAGGCGCGCGGCCCAGCAGAAGTCCTTGCGCCTGCCCGCATTGCCGACCACGACGATCGGTTCGTTCCCGCAGACCACGGACGTCCGCAAGGCGCGCGCCGCGTTGCGCTCCGGCCGCATCGACCAGGCGACCTACCGGCAGCGGATGCGGGACGAGATCGAGCGCGTCATCCGGCTGCAGGAGGAGATCGGGCTCGACGTCCTGGTGCACGGCGAACCCGAGCGCAATGACATGGTGCAGTATTTCGCCGAGAACCTGGACGGCTTCGCCAGCACCGACAACGGCTGGGTCCAGTCGTACGGATCGCGGTGCGTGCGGCCTCCGATCCTGTTCGGCGACGTCGCGCGCCCGAAACCGATCACGGTCGAGTGGACCAGCTACGCCCAGCGGTTGACCGAGAAACCGGTCAAGGGCATGCTCACCGGCCCGGTGACGATCCTGGCGTGGTCGTTCGTACGCGACGACCAGCCGCTGGCGGACACCGCGAAGCAGGTCGCGCTGGCCATCCGGGACGAGGTGAACGACCTGGAGGCCGCCGGCATCCGGATCCTCCAGGTCGACGAGCCCGCCTTGCGCGAACTGCTGCCGCTGCGCTCGGCACAGCACGCGGACTACCTGGACTGGGCGGTGACGTCGTTCCGGCTGGCCAGCTGCGGCGTTGCCGAGTCCACCCAGATCCACACCCACCTTTGCTACTCGGAGTTCGGCGACGTGATCAACGCGATCGTGGCGCTGGACGCCGACGTCACCAGCATCGAGGCCGCCCGCTCGCGGATGGAGGTGCTGGACGACCTCAACGCGGTCGGCTTCGGTCGCGGCGTCGGGCCCGGCGTTTACGACATCCACTCGCCGCGCGTGCCCGAGACCGCCGAGGTCGTGGACCTGTTGCGGGCCGCGCTCGCGGCCGTTCCGGCGGAGCGCTTGTGGGTCAACCCCGACTGCGGGCTGAAGACCCGAGGCTACGCCGAGGTCGAGGCGGCGCTGAAACACATGGTCGAGGCCATCGCCGAGCTGCGCTGACGCTGGACCCGCGGGCGGCGCAGAACTGGCGGCGCCGCCCGCCGCCGCTGCTGAAGCCGGACACGGCCGCGGCCGTCGCGCAGATCCACTCGGTCGGCTACGACCTGGTTTCGCGCGCACAAGGCGTTCGGGCTCGGTTTCAGTTCGGCGGTCGGAATTCCGGGTACGTAGATGTCCTATTTAGACTGATCTACTACCGTGGGGGAACCGAATCTCGGCCGGTCGAACCGGATCCGGGCAGGGCTCGGTGGGGGTCCGAGGTGCCGACCAGGACCGGGTCGTGGCAGCGGAACGCGTGGCCCGGCGCGTCGCGTTGCGGGTCCGGCATCGTCGCCGCACAGGTCTCGTCGGCGCGCTGGCACCGGGTGCGGAAGGGGCAGCCGCTCGGCGGCCCGGTCGCCGAGGGAACCGGGCCGGTGAGCGGGATCGGCTCGATCGGCGACAGCAGGCCGGGGGTCGCGGCGAACAGCGCCTAGGTGTGGGATGGCGGGCACCGAACACCGCTTCGGCCGGCATCTGCTCGACTGTTCGCCCGAGGTACATCGTCGCCGCCCGGTCGTTCATCCGCCGCACGGTCTGGATGTCGTGCGAGACGAAGATCAGCTTTAGGTTCAGCTGTTCCTTGCGTTCGAGCAGCAGGTTGAGGATCTGGGAGCGGACCAAGACGTCGAGGGCGCTCGTTGGTTTTCGGTGAATGCGGACGTCCACCTCCGTCCGAGTAGGACTCCGGTCAGGTGTTCACGCGGCGGATGGGAGTTGGTCGTCGCGTCGGACCAGTGCCGCGTAGCGGCCGTCGGCGGCCAGCAGTTCGTCGTGCGTGCCGTTCTCCACGATCTGTCCGCTGTCGAGCACCACAATCTGGTCCGCGTGGCGCACGGTCGACAACCGGTGCGCGATCGTGATCGTGGTCCGGCCCGAGGACAGCTTGTCGAGAGCTTGCTGCACCGCGCCTTCGGTCTGAGTGTCCAAGGCGCTGGTGGCCTCGTCGAGGATCAGGATCGGCGGGTCGCGCAGGATCGTGCGGGCGATCGCGAGCCGCTGCTTCTCCCCGCCGGAGAACCTGTATCCGCGCTCGCCCACCAAGGTGTCGTAGCCGTCTGGTAGCGCTGCGATGTGGTCGTGGATCTGCGCCGCCTTCGCCGCGGCTACCAGTTGTTCGTCGGTGGCGTCGGGTTTGGCGAAGCGCAGGTTCTCGGCCACCGAGGCGTGCAGCAGGTAAGGCTCCTGGGAGACGACGCCGACTGCGGCGGCGAGCGTGTCGAAGCCTAGTTCGCGCACGTCTACACCGTCGATGCGCACCTGCCCGTCGGTGACGTCGTAGAGGCGCGGCACCAGGTAGCTGAGCGTTGTTTTTCCGGACCCCGTTTCGCCGACCACTGCGAGGCTGGTGCCGGCTGGCACGGTCACGTCGATTCCGGTGAGGGTTCCGTCGGTGCTCTCGGCAGCGTAGGCGAACGACACGTCCGCGAACCGCACTTCGCCCTCGATCCGCGACAGCCGCTCCGGTCGTTCCGGTTCGTCGATGTCGATCGGCAGGTCGAGGTATTCGAAGATGCGGCCGAACAGAGCCAGCGAGCTCTGCACGTCCACACCGGTGGACAGCAGCGACAGCGTCGGCCGGAAAAGGGCCTGCTGCAAGGTTACGAAGGCGACCAGCGTGCCCAAGGTGATCAGCGGGACGCCGAAGGTGCTGGTGACACCGGCCGCCCAGTAAATCAGCGCGGGCAGCGCGGTCATCACGATCTGGATGCTCGACATCCGCCACCGGCCCGCCATGCTGGAACTGACTTCGAGCCGAGCCAGCTCGGCCGACTCGGCGGCGAAGGCATCGGTGAGCGACCGGGCCCGGCCCATCGTGCGGCCCAGCAGGATTCCGTTGACGGAAAGGGATTCCTGCACGCCGGCGGACATCGATGCGAGTTGGCGCTGCCGCCTCGCGGTGATCCTCTTGCGTTCCCGTCCGATCCGGCGGCTGACCCACACGAACACCGGCAGCAGGGCCACCGACGCGATAGTCAGCCGCCAGTCCAGCGCGACCATCGCGATCACGGTGGCCACCACGGTGGTGAGATTGGAGACCAGCGAGGTGGCGGTGGACGTGACAGTGGCCTGCATGCCGCCGATGTCGTTGGCGATGCGGGATTGGATCTCGCCGGTTCGGGTGCGGGTGAAGAACGCCAGCGACATGCGTTGCAGTCGGGCGTAGACCGCGGAACGTAGTCCGTGCATCACGCTCTGCCCGACCTTGGTGGACAGGTACGTCTGCGCGACGTTGAACACGCTGGTCGCGACGGCCACGCCGATCATGCCGAGCACCAGTGCGGTCAGCAGGCCGAGCCGTTGCTGCGGGATGGCGACGTCGAGGATCTCGCGCAGCAGGAACGGCGACGCGACGGAGACCAGGGACGACGCGGCCACCAGCAGCGCGACGACCAGGAGCATGCCCCGGTGCGGCCGGAAGAGGTCGCCGATGCGGCGGAGCTGGGCGGGTGGGGTTTTCTCGGGCGCTGACATAGGCGGCTCCAGTGGCGGGCAGATTCGGAGATGCCTTCATATTTACCATAGTTCACTATTACTGTCACTCTGTTAAACTGGCCGGGTGGATGCCGGTGGTGAAGAAGAACGTCTCGGCGGGCTGTTCCTGCGGCTCGCCAAGTCCGCGCACGTCCTGCAGCGGTGCGGTGCCGGGGATCTCGGGCTGACCCCGGCGCAGGCGCGTGCGCTGTCCGTGCTCGGCAGGTGTGAGACCCCACCGCGCATGGCGGAGCTGGCGGAACTGCTGCACGTGGTGCCGCGAGCGGTGACGCCGATCGTCGACGCCCTCGAGGACGCGGGCCTGCTGCGGCGCGAGGTCGATCCCGGAAATCGCCGCTCCACTCTGCTGGAACTGACCAGGGACGGCCGGAAGATGTGCAAGCGGCTGGCCGGCATCCGCGCCCGCGCGGCGGCGCAGCTGTTCGCCCCGCTCACCGCCGAACAGCGGCAAACCTTGCTGGAACTGCTGGAAAAGGTCGACCCGGCGACGACGGGCTGACCGGCCGCGGTCGGACAAGACGGCTCGCGAGTCCGAACAGGACTCGCGAGCCGGGTGTCGAGGGGTGGATCAGGTAGACGACCTTGCGATCAGGGTCGGCGAATGAAATGGCGGCGGGAGTCGCGATGGTGGCCATATCGCGCACGCCGCGTGACCGTGGCAGTGGCGTTCCGTGTTCAGCCGCCATCGGAGGTCGCCTGATCGTGCAGAACTCGACGGGAGCCGCGAGGATCTGGGGAACCGACGAGGAAAGGCGGAACCGGCATGGATGAGGAGACCCGCCACCGGCTGGCGGAGGTGCGTTCGCTGGCCGAGGAGCTGCAGCCCGAGCAGATCGAGGCCGAGATCGGCCGCGCGCGGGTCGAGGCGTACCAGGAGGGCATGCGGTTCGCCGCCGACTACGTCGAGCACGGACCGCGGCGCAGCGAGCGCGCGGACATCCCGCTGCCCCGGAGCTGACTGCTCCACAGTGGATTCTTGAGGGCCTGGAACCGGGAGATGGTCTCGGCGCCGCTGTCCGACGAAGGCGCCGCGATCCGCGAGAAGGCCAAAGCGGCCCGGGAGAGCTACCTTGTCGACCTGATCGTGGACACCCGGGGGCGCATCGACCCGGCCGTGGACGTCGACGACCAGCCGAGCCTGGCGAGCGCGTTGATCGTCGCCGCCGACGAGCACGACCGGCTCGCCGAGCGGGAGCTGATCGGCACCATCAAACTTCTGCTGATCGCAGGCCACGAAACGACCGTCAACCTGATCGGCAACGGCGTGCTCGCCCTGCTGGCGGACCCGGGCCAGCTGGAGCTGCTGCGTTCGAAGCCGGAACTGCTGGGCCCGCTGTCGAGGAGATGCTGTCGCTTCGACAGGCCCGTCGAACGCGCGACGCCGCGTTTCGCCGTCGAGGACGTCGAGATCGGCGGGGTGACCATCCCAGCGGACAGCGTCGGTCCGTGGTGCTCGGATCGGCCGACCACGACTCGGTGTACGCCCAGGACGGCAGCCGCTTCGACATCCCCCGCACCGACGGCGGCCACCTGTCCTTCGGCCAAGGCATCCACTACTGCCTGGGCGTATCCCTCGCCCGCCTCGAAGGTCAGGTGCCGATCGGTGCCCTGCTGGACGGTGTCCCGAACCTCGCTCTCGCGGCCGCACCCGAAGACCTCCGGTGGCGGCCCGGCGGCCCGGGTGGAGTGCGGCTCCGCTCCGGGTTGACGAGGTGGAGCCGGATGCTGTTCGTTGGAGTGCACGGCTCGATGACGTCGATGGGTTTCAGCGCCGGGACTCCGTGGCTGGGATGCCGCGGAATGCCCCCCGCAGCGCGAGGGCGCTCGCACCGCGGGTGGCCCAGAGCGCCGCGGCGATGTAGAGGATCTGTTCCGGAATGCGCTGCCACAGCGGGGACACGGGTTCGCCGGCGAGCATGACTTCCGCGCTTGTGGCGTAGATGTTCGCTGGCAGCATCACGACGAACAGCAGCGCCAGGCAGTAGCCGGCCGCGCGGCGGGTCCAGGGGACGATCAGGCCCAGGGCGCCGAGGAATTCCAGGACACCGGTGAGGTAGATCATCGCCGACGGGAACGGCACCGCGGGCGGCACCATCCGGACCAGGTCGTCGTGGGTCGGCATGACGGTGACGTCGGCCGGGGCGAAGTGCGCGCTGGCAGTCATGACGAGCATGATCGCCAGCGCGTGCGCCGCGGCGGCGGGCCAGGTGGCGAACCGGCGTACGCCGAGTGCGCCGAGCCCGCGCAGCCCCAGGAGTGCGATGAGGAGGACGAGGAGAGTCATGGCAGGTCCGATCTAGTCACTGTCAAGTTTCATCTGGTTGAAGCTATCGAGTGCCCTGATATCTTGTCAACGACAAGTTTGACTCCGGGTGCAATCCACCTCTGAGTGAAAGGCCGCTGTGAGCAAGATCGGATACCACCACGGGGACCTTCGCCGCACGATCGTCACCGCCGCCGTCGAGGCCATCGGCGATTCGGGTCTCGACGGCTGGAGCCTGCGGGAACTTGCTCGGCGCGCCGGCGTCTCGCACGCTGCGCCCGCGCATCACTTCGGTGACAAGAGCGGCGTGCTGACCGCCATCGCCGTCGAAGGGTTCACGCTGCTCGCCGACGCCCTCGAAGCGGCCGAACCTGACTTGCTCGACATGGGCCTCGCCTACGTTTCCTTCGCCGTGACCTATCCGGTTCACTTCGGAGTGATGTTCCAGCCCGGCCTCTACCGGGGCGACGACGAGGCGGTCCGGAAGGCCGAGGCGCGCGCCGGTGACGTGCTGCGCGAAGGTGCGCGGGCCGTAACCATCCCGCCGTCCGGCCCGGAGCACACCACCCTCGCGGCCTGGTCGATCGTGCACGGCTTCGCCAACCTGTGGCTCAGCGGCGCATTGCGGATGCCCGCCGACACGGATCCGGTCCAAGCAGCCCGGCCGGTCCTGCGCCGGCTCCTCGAACATTGACGATTTTGCGCGCGGCCCCAACGGTTTCGGCCGCCGATCCGGCGCGCGCCCTTGCCGGTAGTTCGTAGCCTGCTGCCGCGCAGGAGCCCGTTGGCCAGCTTGCCCGGCCCGGGGTGCAGGGACCGGGATTCCCAGGAGGCTTCGTTGGGGCAGGTGCAAGCGTTCCGTGCGCGTGCGGCTTCGTGCGGCAGCTGAAAGTCAGGCAGGCGAAGCCGTTGTAGTCACCGTGCAAGCCCCCTGCTACGTCGGCTGGTTGTCCGTAGCCGTGGCGGTTGACGACATGCGATCTCGGTTGGCTTGGAGTAGGCAGACCTCTTGGGGCAGTTGATGGACGACGTTCGCAGACTGCTCCATTCGAACCGAAACTACGGGGGTTCAGAAATGACACGTCAGATGAGCACCGAGATGCAGCAGTGCATTGACATGTGCAACAAGTGCCATGACAAGTGCGAGCAGATGTTGTCCCGCTGCATGGAGATGCGCAGTGAGCAATCGATGCAGATGAGCATGATGTTGATGTCCTGCGCGGAAATGTGTCGCATGTGTGCGGACATGATGATGCGCTGTTCGAGCATGACGAAGGCCGGCGCGGACATGGTGCAGATGTGCGTACGGATGTGCGGAATGTGCGCCGACATGTGCGAGATGTCCGCCGACATGTGCAGGCAGATGGGTGCCAAGGAGATGACCGAGCTGGCGGATCTGATGACGCAGTGCGCAGCCATGTGCCGTCAGGTGACGCCGCAAGCGATGCAGCCTGCGTGACCGGGCAGGACCACGTCCGCTGCCTCGTGCCTTCTGGGCGGAGGACGTGGTCCTTTACTCGCGTGGTTGCTCAGCACGTCACGGCTGTGGTTCAAGCCCGCTCCCGACGCTACGCAGCGTGCCGACGGCTGCGCCCGAGGGACGTGTTGCGGATTGCCCACCACCTGCCGCGGTGGGCCGTCTTCGACGACGCCCCACCGTCCGTGAAAACCACTGTCCGTGACCTCGCGGGCGAAACCCACCACGTGCGAGACGACGAGCATCGTCATCCCGTCGTTGGTGAGGCCTCGCATGACGCTGAGCACGTCGCCCACGAGTTCCGGATCGAGCGCCCTGGTGAGCTGCGCGGCGACGAGATCGATCAACGCGAAGCCGACGATCTCGCCGTCCCGTTCGAACTGGAACGGCGGATAGCAGTGCTGAACTAGAAGTCCGGGCTGCTGGCGTCCGTCCAGGTTCGGGGAACCATGACGTGGAGGGCGTTGCGCGCGACCGAGAAGCGTTGCGGGGTGGCGTCGACGAGTTCGCCGTCGACGTTGATCGGCAGGTCGGGTTCAGTCACCACGTCGACCCGCGCGGTGCGGAGATGATGGATGTGGTCGCTGTCCAGCGCACCGCGTTTGAGATCGCGCGCGGCGATGACCAGGTCGTGGACGCTGCCGTGCCGCATCACGGAGATGTCCAGCGTCGCGTCGTCGATCCCGGCGTCGTGCGCCGCAAGCTGCCCGCCGCCGAAGTAGCGGCCGTTGGCGATCGAGAGCTGTAGCAGCCCGTGGTGCTCCTGCGGCTCGTGATCACCATCGGGGAAGGTCAGACGCGCCGAGAACCGTTGGTGCCGCAGCAATGCCTTGATGGTCGCCACTGGGTATGCCAGTGCTCCGGTCCACTTCTTCAGCTTCGGCGACATCGCTTCGGCCACGCCTGCGCCGAGGCCGACCGATGCGCGGTTGACGTAGTAGTTGTTCCCGCAGCGGCCGAGGTCGATGTCGACGATTCTGCCGTGCGCGATGGTGCGGCACGCCTCGTCGAGATTCGTGGGAATGTGCAGGGTGCGGGCGAAGTCGTTGGCGGTGCCCAGGGGAAGCAGGCCCATCGGCACTCCGCGGTGTGCAAGGACGTCGACGACCGAGCTGACGCTGCCATCACCGCCGCCGAGGATGATCAGGTCGTGGCCCGCGTCCACGGCTGCGTTCACGGTTTCTGGCAGGCGGGCCGGATCGTGCAGCGGAAAGGTCGAGTGCAGCGGCACGCTCAGGCCGCGCAGCTTCTCGATCGCCCGCAGGTATGCCTTGCTGCCCGTGCGGGCCCGTGCATTGACCACCAGGGCTGCCCGCGTGGCGAGACCGTCGGTTGAAATGACCGCTCCTCACGAGAACAAACTGCCAGTACCTGCAGTGTAAAGGCATCCGGCGCACGCTCCAGCGGCTCGACCGAGCGCCCAGGCAACGAGGTACTGGGCGCGCGTATCGCGATGACCTCCGGGACGTCATCCGCGACGCTCCCCGGAGGACCGATTGCCCGGCCTCCGGCTGACCGCGAAGTAGATCGCGCTCCACACGATGAAGAACGGCACGCCCGTCCACCAGGCAATCAGCTCCGCGAAGCCTCGATCGAGGACGCGGCGCCGGGTTCCAGGTAGCCCTCGAGCAGCTCCAAGCGGCTCGAGCCGGGAGAGAGGCGTGTGTAGCTGATCCCGCCGTGCGGTGTGTTGACCTTCATGGCTCAGCTTCCGCGCCTTCGACTTCGGTGAAGTTTTTTCAGTAAGATGAATTCGGCTTCGAGTGAAGTCAAGAGCGCGGGACCGTCGATCGCCGAGCGCCAGGAGGTCTGGTGCCGCACCCTGCGACTGCCGCTGGTGTGGCCCAGAACAGCGCCCGTGATCGCAGCTGCCGACGGCTGTGGTGGGCAACGGAATCAGCGCGGATTCGCGCGATTGCGGCAGAATTGCTTGGGCTGCCACAGAAGCGCTCTGTCGAGGATCCATCGGTCCCGGAGCCTGCGTCGTCCAGCTATCGATATGTCGCTTGTGACGGCTGTCAGTAATCTGTCGGGGTCAGTGGCCGCGGAATGCTTCGACGAGCCACCAGGCGCCTTCGCTGGAGGCGATCTTGGCGTCGATCAGCAGCGGCGTGGTCCGCGGTCCGGCCAGCCAATTGCGTACCGGCGCGAGGTCTCCTGCGGTGCGCACCGTGACTCCGGTGCAGCCGAAGCCGCGCGCGGCGGCGGCGAGGTCGGTGTCCGGGAACTTGACGGTGTCCAGCGTGTGCCCGTCCGGTCCGAAGTGGTGGACCTCCGCGCCGTAGGCGTGGTCGTTGTAGACCACGATCACCATCGGCAGGCCGAGCCGGACCGCGGTTTCCAGTTCGGCGATGCCCATCAGCGCGCCGCCGTCGCCGAGCGCGGCTACCGGCAGCCGGTCCGGGCGGGCCAGCGCAGCGCCGATTGCGGTGGCCAGGCCGAGGCCGATGGACTGGAAGGCTTGGGTGAAGCAGAAGCCGTGCTCGTCGGGAACCCGCAGGAACATGCTCGGGTATCCCATGAAGTTGCCGGAATCCACCGCCACCACGCGCTCTTCGGGTAGCAGCCCGTTCAAGGCGATGGTCAGCGTGCGCGGATCGATGGCGTCCGGTGTGGACTGATCGACGAATTCCACGTCGCGCCAGGAACCTTCGCGGGCGATCCGCTCCCGCACCAACGGGACGCGGTAGCCGACGCGCTGGATGCCGCGATCGGCGAGTTCGGCCTGCGTCGCCTCGGCGGTCGCGGCGACGTCGCCGAGCACCCCGAGGTCTACTGGGCGGTGCGCGCCGATCGCCTCGCTCTCGAGATCGACCTGCACCAGCGTGCACCCGGGGCCGATCAGGTTGCCGTGCCGCATGGTCCACATGTTCATGGCGGTGCCCCAACCGACGATGAGGTCGGCTCCGGAGATCAACTCGACGGCCAGCGGCGTGGCGAACCCGCCGGAGACGTCCAACGACCACGGGTCGTCGCGGAACAGGCCCCGCGCCACCGCCGAGGTGGCCAGCAGCGCCCCGCAGGTCTCGGCCAGCGCCCGCAGCTCGGCGCCGGCGCGCCGGGAACCGCGACCGGCGATGAAGACCGGCCGCTGCGCGGCGACCAGCCGGTCGACCAGTTGCCGCACCGCTGCGGCGGACGGCGCGACCGGGCTCAGCGCCGGGAGCTGTGGGACAGGCGGTTCACCGTCGAGCTCCGCCGCCTGGACGTCTAGCGGCAGGTTCAGCACCACGGTCTGCCTGCCCTCGGTGGCCAGCCGGAACGCCCGCACCACATCGCCGACGGCGGTGGCAACGCTGTGCACCCGCTCCGCGCGGGCGCCGACGGCGGTTGCCAGCGCATCCTGGTCGATCCGGAAGTTCGAGCGGATCGCGGCGGAGGCCGTCTCAGCAGCGAGCACTAGCAGCGGGGTTCGGCTCTTAGCTGCTTCGGTGATACCGGTGAGCGCATTGGTCAACCCGCAGCCCTGGTGCACCGAGAGCACTCCAATGCGGCCGCTGGTGCGCGCGTAGGCGTCGGCCATCGTCGCCGCGCCGCCTTCGTGCCGGGCAGCGACGAACCGGGCACCGGCGGCGACCAGTGCGTTGGTGACGTGGAAGTTGCCGCTGCCGACGACCCCGAAGACGTGATCGGCGCCCAGTGCGGCCAATGTGCGGCCGACGACCTCGGCGACGTTCATCCTTGCTCCTTCCCGGTCCTGCCGTGGCCGTGGGTCACTCCTGCTCGACCAGCGCCAAGAATCTCGTCGGGATGCCCGTGCCGTTGACGATCGGCAGCGGTGCGGCGCTCGACCTGCGTGACCACTGTTATCGGGTTCCCCCTTACGACGGACATGATGACGGACAGCGCCTCGGTGGGCGACGCCGTGGTGGGCCGGCCGCGGCATGCAGCCCAGACAGCTGATCGTCACCGTCTAGGGCTTGTACACGCAAGAGTCCGGTGGCTGGCTGTCGGTGGTGTCGTTGGTGCGGCTGCTCGCCGATCTCGGCATCGACGCGCCGTACAAGTGCCCGAGGGCGATCGGGTTCCTGGAAGTCCTGCCCCGCACCAGCAACGGTAAGGTCCAGCGCTTCGTGCTCCGTGAGCTCGCCCGGGCCTGACCTCGCGAAGCGGGCTGGATCGTCACGGTTTTCCGCGTTCGTCGACCAGTTGGTGGAGTGCGCAGAGACCGTTGTGGACCTCGACGAAACTGGTGCTCAGCGGGGCGAGGCCGATGCGGATTCCGTCGGGTGCGCGGAAGTCCGGGATGACACCGCGTTGCCAGAGCAGCCCGGTGACCTCTCGGAAGTCGGCTCGGCGCAGTGTGATGTGCCCGCCGCGGCGCTCGGGTTCGCGTGGTGAGGCCAGCTGCACGCCCCGGTCGAACAGCCACGCGTCCGCCAGTTCCAGGGCGTAGTGGGTCAGCAGCGACGACTTCGCGCGCACTGCTTCGATCCCCGCTTCATCGAGCATGTCCAGGCCGGTGAGCAGCGGGAGCATCGCCAGGATCGGGGGCGTGCCGCTGAGCAGCCCGCGGATGCCGTCGGCGGGTTGGTATCCGGGCCCCATCGTGAACGGTTCGCGATGTCCCATCCAGCCCCAGATCGGCTGCTGCGCGAGCCCGTGATGGCGCTCGTTGACGTAGCCGAAGGCAGGAGAGCCTGGCCCGCCATTGAGGTACTTGTAGGTGCAGCCGACGGCGAAATCGGCGTCCCACGAGTCGAGGTGCACGGGTACCGAACCGACCGAATGGCAGAGGTCCCACAGCACCAACGCACCGGCTCGGTGTGCCGTGCGCGTGATGGCTTCGGCGTCGGCCAGGTAGCCGGAGCGGTATGCGACGTGGCTGAACACGACCAACGCGGTGTCCGGGCCGACTGCTCCGGCGACCTGTTCGTCGGTGATGCCCGCCGCCGGGTCGGTTTCGATCCACTTGAGGACCAGGCCGCGTTCGGCGGCGATGCCTTCCAGGACGTAGCGGTCGGTGGGGAAGTTGTCGGTGTCGAGGACGATTTCGCGTCGGCCGGGCCGGGCGGCGACCGCAGCGCGGGCGAGCTTGTAGAGCATGACGGTTGTGGAGTCGGCCACGACGACTTGTCCGGGTGCGGCGCCGAGCGCGGCCCGGCCGAGGCGGTCGCCGATCGCTTCCGGCCAGTTGAGCCATTCGTCGGTCCACCCCCGGATCAGGCGTTGCCCCCACTGCTGGTGGATGAACCGGTGCATGCGCTCGGGGAGCGCACGAGCGGGTCGTCCCAGGGAGTTGCCGTCGAGGTAGGCGACGACATCCGCGCCGTCCGGCGTCAAGAACCGGTCCTGGAAGTCGCGCAGCGGATCGGCTTCATCCAGGACGTGCGCTTTCTCCAGGAGGCCGGTGCGGTCGGACATGCGTTCTTCCTCCGTTGGTGGTCGAGTCAGGACGTCGGCGTCGGGTCGAGGACTCGTGCGGTGCGCAGGGAACTGGCGAACCGGGATGGCGGGCGATCGAGGCCGTTCGGGACCCAGCAGGGAGGTGTCGCGGGGCTGTCGAGATCGGTCATCGCGGTCAGCACGTCGTCGGGTGTGAGGCCAGCGGTTTGGAGTGCGGCGACCTCGCGCGGGTTGATCCCCATCGGGAGCGGCCCGTTGCCGAGATCGGTTCCATAGCAGGTGGTTCCGCCGCGATTGAAGAACCGGCGCAGGTTGTCGATCGCGATGCGCAGCTCGACCGTATCAGCACCGTATCCGTGGATGTCGAGCGTGCTGATCCAGCTCATCCGCTGTGCCACGTCGGTCAGCAGCCGGTCGTCGATGCGTTCGGTCCAAGGCGTGTGCGCGAGCCTGTCAACGCCTGCTTCGTAGGCGTCGCGGACGGTGTTGTCGCCTTCGGTGTGGGCTATGACGGGCAGATCGAGGTCGTGCGCCGTGGAGACGATCTCTTCGAGCACACGTGCGGGGAGCGTGGGCCCTGCCTCGGGATGCAGGACGACCTTGATGGCCCGGGCGCCGAACTGGTGTTGCTCCCCCACGGCGGATTCGGCATCGATCACCGATTGCACCTCCCGGAAACTGCCGGGCGGCGCCCAGGATCGATCGCTGGGATATCCGCCCGGCGCGGTCAGGAAGGCTCCGACCGCCCGGACCCGCGGCAACCTCGGATCGTCGGCGGCCACCAGTTCCGCGATCAGGGCGGGAACGCTGCCCAGGTCGTCGACCTGCGCAATGCCGCCGGCGCGGACGGCGCGGAGGTCCACCAGGCTCGAGTGCACGTGGGCGTCGCGCAGCCCGGGCAGCAGGGTGCCCTCGACGTGCCGGACCCGTGCACCCCTCGGCACCGACCAGGGTGGCAGCGGCCCGGTACCGACGGCACGGCCACCGCGCAGGCGTACCGCGCACCGGTCGAACCACCGTCCCCACCAGGCGGAATCGGCGATCACCCATTCGTCCTCGTCGCTCGGCATCGTGGTCCTCCTGGCCGTCTACCGGGTGATCTCGGTGCGCACCGCGTACAGCTCGGGGAAGAAGGTCAGGTCTAGCGCGTCGCGGAGGAAGGGCACGCCGCTGGACCCACCGGTGCCCCGCTTGAACCCGATCGTGCGCTCCACGGTCTTCAGGTGCCGGAAGCGCCATAACTGGAAGTTCTCCTCCAAGTCCACGAGTTCCTCGCAGGCTTCGTAGGCATCCCAGTTCTCCGCGACCGACTCGTAGATCTTCCGGAAGACGGGCACGAGGTCGGGCACGTAGGTGTGCGCGCGGCTGACGTCGCGCACCAGCAGCGGGGCAGGGACCTGGTACCCACGCCGCGCGAGGTACCGGAGGAATTCGTCGTAGATGCTGGGTTGTCCGAGCAGCCCGGACAGCAGTGCGTGGGCGTGCTCATCGTGCCGGAACACCTTCAGCATATCGACATTCTTGTTACCGAGGATGAACTCCACGGCGCGATACTGGTAGGACTGGAATCCTGATGACCTGCCGAGGAATCCGCGGAACTGCGCGAATTCCGGCGGTGTCAGGGTTGCCAGTACCGACCACTGCTCGGTGAGGGTGTGCTGGATGTGCTTGACCCTGGCCAGTACCTTCAGCGCGGGTTGCAGCCGGTCGCCTGCCAGGTGCTCGCGCGCCGTCCGAAGTTCGTGCAGCACGAGCTTGAGCCACAACTCCGCAGCCTGGTGCTGGATGATGAACAACAGCTCGTCGTGGTGCTCGGGTTCGCTGACCGGCCGCTGGGCGCCGAGCAACTGGTCGAGGTTCAAGTATTGGCCGTAGGACATGGTGGTGCCGAAATCCCTGACCACATCTTCCTCGATGGGACGGGTGTTCGTCGCATCGACCATCGATTCTCCTAACGCGCCGCCCGAGCGGGCGGAGCCGACTCCGAGAGCTGCAACACCGCCCCACAGCCACAACGCAGACCTTTGATCGGTAGCAGGGACTTAACGACGGGTCACGCGGTGACCATCCGTCATGCTCCCAGATCTTCGGTAGGTCCGGGGCCCATTGGCTCAATTGCCGCGTCCGCAGGGGCGGTTCGTCATCTCCGTGGGCGCGCCGGCGGATTTTCCAACGGCACGCCGTCTTTCGAGAGCTTCGGTGCGGGCAGGTCCGCGCTGGAGGTGAGGGGCGCCGCCCCCGCCAGCGGCTGTCCGGCTGACTCTTTGAGGAAAAAGGCGCTCACGAGCCCGATCGCACCTGCCCCGATGAGGTAGTAGCCAGGCCAGTCGAGGTTGCCCGTCGTGGTCACCGCGACACCGATGACCGTGGGTGCGGTGCCCGCGAACACCGAAACGAAGAAGTTGAAGATGATGGCGAGGCTGCCGTACCGGATGAAGGTGGGAAAGAGCGCGGGCAGCGTCGAGGGGGTCACCGCCGCGAAGCAGAGCAGCGCGAAACCCATGATCAGCAAGCCGAGGACCTGGCCGGTGAGCCCCGCTCTCAGCAGCCAGACCGAAGGCAGGCCGAGCAGGAGGAGCGAAACGCTGCCGGTGATCAGGATCGGCTTCCTGCCGATCCTGTCGCTGAGCTTGCCGACGAACACGATGACGCAGAGCATCGCCAGCATGACGGTCACCTGGAGCGTGGTCGAAAGCGCCTCGCTGGTCCCGCTTTTGCCGTAGGCCGGTAGGGTGCCCGCCAGGTAGGTCGGCACGTAGTTCGTCAGAACGTAGTTGGTGACGTTCCAGGCCACGATCAGTCCGCCAGCGATCAGCGCCGCCGAGCGGTAATGGTTCACCAAGATCTGGAAGACGCGGCGGAGCGACATGGTGGCCATCGCCGGTGAGCGCTCGATCAGCTGCCGGAACGCGGGCGTCTCCTCCAGGCGCATCCGCAGGTAGATCCCGGTGATTCCCACCGGAATGGCGAGCATGAAGGGCAGCCGCCAGCCCCAGGTCAACAGATCATCCGCTGGCAGCACGGCGACCAGGATCGTGCAGATTCCCGCGCCGAGGGTGTACCCGACCAGCGTGCCGAACTCCAGCCAGCTGCCCAGGAAACCGCGCCGCCGGTCCGGGGCGTACTCCGCGACGAGGGTCAGTGCACCGGTGTATTCGCCGCCCGCGGAAAAGCCCTGCAGCATCCGGATGAACAACACGATCAACGGGGCCGCGATACCGATCGCGCCGTAGCTGGGAACGAGCCCGAGCAGTGCAGTGGCCATCGCCATCAGGAGAACCGTGGCGGAGAGGACCCTGGTCCGGCCGATGCGGTCACCCAGCGGGCCGAGGATGAGCCCGCCGAGCGGGCGAACCAAGAACGCGGCGGCGAACGTGCCCAGGGTGAACACCGCCGCCCACTCCCCAGCATCGGGGAAGAAAACCCGATCCAGGGCAATTGCTGCGAGATACGAATAGATGCCGAAGTCGTACCACTCGGCGACGTTTCCCAATGTTGCAGCCGTTGTCGCGCGACGAATGGTCTGCGCATCCACGACCGCTACCTGGTCGACCGAGGCCCGAGGATCTGGATTCATGATCACCCGTGTTTCATGCGACTGATATATTTCTGTAAGCTATTAGATGTGTTAGTGGTGGTCAAGGTCGCTGCGCCGGCTACGGGCCCGCGAGACTTTGCAAGCGATCGTGGATCTCCTCGGCGGCTTGGGTGAGAATGCGTGAAATGCCCTGGAAGTCCGCGGGGCGGAGATGGGCCTCGTCTGCCGATACGCTCAGCGCTCCGGCGATGCGCCCGCCCGGGCCGCGCACCGGGACGGCGACGGTGTGGAGGTCGGGTTCGAACTCGCCGCTCGCGGCTGCCCAGCCGCGAGCGCGCACCCGGTTCAGGTCGGCCAGCAAGGCGCCGCGCGAGGTAACGGTGTGCGTGGTGAAACGCCGCAGCGGTTGCTTCATGGCGTCCTCGAGCTCCTCGAATCCGAAGCTCGCCAGCAGCACTTTTCCGCTCGCAGTCGCATGGAGCGGGACTCGGAGGCCGATCCAGTTGCGCTCGGTGCTCGGCTCCTGCACGACGGCGGTCGCGCCGCCGCCCTCGAAGACGCTGAGGCTCACCGTTCCGCGCAGTTCGGATGCCAGCCGAGCGCAGATCGGCCTGCTTTCGCCGGCGATGTCCAGTTGTGCCGCCGTCGCTCCGGCGAGCCGGACAATGCCGAATCCGAGCCGATATCTTCCGCGCGGGCCTACCTGTTCGACGAACCGATGCTTCTCCAGGGCGGTCATGAGGCGGGATGCCGTGGACTTGTGGACCCCCAGTTTGCGGGCCAGCTCGGTCACGCCGGACGGCCCGCGCTGGGCCAGCAGGACGAGCATCGACAGCGCCCGGTCGACGGCCTGAGTCTGCGTCCGGGGCTCAGACGTGGCCACGATCTTGTCGTTGTTGTGCATGTTGCAACTCCGAACCTGAGGTGAGTCGATCTGGGATCGGTTAATTGACGGGAAACGATAAGTGCCGGATGCTCTGTTGCGAATAGCACGTCGTGTTCCGCAATGAGCAACAGGAGCAACGATGATCTTAGTTGGCGCGGTGTCCGACATCCCGGTTGGGGAGTCCGTACGTGTGCAGGGCAGCGTGGCAATCGCGGTCTTCAACGCTGACGGCACCTTCTACGCGATCGACGACACGTGCACCCACCAGGATGCTTCGCTGTCGGACGGCTGGCTCGAAGGATGTGCGGTCGAGTGTCCGCTGCACGCCGCCTGCTTCGACCTCCGCACCGGGCGGCCCAGCGGGCCGCCTGCGCGGAAACCAGTACGCACGCACGAAATCGTCATCTCCGACGGGCAGATCTACGTGTACGAGTCGGTGGAGGTCGGTGCGGAAGTCGCTGAGGCGCTTACGGAAGAGGTCCGGTGATGCGGACGATTGCTGTTGTCGGGGCTTCCCTCGCCGGGCTCACGGCGACCCGCGCGCTGCGTGATCAGGGTTTCGAGGGACGCATCGTCGTCGTCGGCGACGAAACGCACGCGCCGTATGACCGCCCCCCGTTGTCGAAGGAGTTCTTGGGCGGAACGGTTTCGGAAGACGACCTGAAGCTGGCGACGCCTGAGGACGCCGCACTGCTCGCGGAGTGGCGCCTCGGATGCACCGCGACTGCCCTCGACACCGGTGGGCGGGCGGTGGTGCTCGACGAAGGTGAACGGATCGTGTCCGACGGCGTGGTCCTGGCGACTGGTGCCCGGGCCAAGAACCTCGCCGGGGAGATGCCAAAGGGAGTGCACACGCTCCGCACGCTCGACGATGCGATGGCGCTGCGCGAGGAGTTGGTCGCGGGAGCCCGTCTGGTTGTGATCGGGGCGGGGTTCATCGGTTCCGAGATCGCGTCGACGGCGGTGGGACTGGGCGTCGAGGTCGATGTCGTCGAGACCGCGCCCGTGCCGCTGCTGAAGCCGCTCGGCGCTGAGATGGGCGAGATCTGCGCCGGGCTGCACGCCACCAGGGGAGTGCGGCTGCACACCGGCGTTTCGCTCGCCGAACTGGTCGGCAGCACGCAGGTGAAGGCCGTCCGCCTGACCGATGGCCGCGAACTTCCCGCCGATGTGGTGGTGGTCGGGATCGGGGCGGCACCGTCCGTGGATTGGCTGGGCGGGTCGGGCGTCGACCTCGACGATGGTGTGGTGACCGATGCGCAGGGCGTCACGAACATCCCTGGTGTTGTCGCGGTCGGCGACTGCGCCAACTCCCACCGGAACTACCTCGGCTCGGCGCGGCGCATGGAGCACTGGACCAATGCCGTGCAACAGCCGGTTGCGGCAGTGTCTGCTCTCCTCGGTCGGAGCTACACGCCGCCAGCGCATCACGAGGTGCCGTACTTCTGGTCGGACCAGTATGGCCACAAGATCCAATTCGCCGGTCACCGCACCGCGGATTCGATGATCGAAGTGATCGAGGGCGACCTCGAATCGCTCGACTTCCTCGCGCTCTACCGCAATCAGGCCGGCAACCCGGTAGCAGTTCTCGCGGTCGACCGCGCCCGCTCGTTCGGGAGATGGCGTCGCCAGCTAGCAGGATTCCGGCCGGCGCAACGCTGATCCGACGATCGTTTGGCCCTTCTCGTCCAGTTCCGTTCCCGTGCTAGCGCGGTGATCCTCGGGCACCAGTTCGGCCCAGGTGTTTCCTCGAGCTCTCAGCTGCCCCGGATCCGCGCTGACTATTCATCGCCGCATTGAAAGAGCAGGAAAGGGTCTTTGTGAGCTCTGTCGAAGTCCACAGCCAGCAGCCGGAATCCGCCTCCAGCCTGATTCCGACCTTGCCCGGATCGCACTACACCGATACCGCGGTCTTCGAGATCGAGCAGTCCCGGATCTTCCAGCGCAACTGGTTCGCCGCGGCCCGCAGCAATGACATGGCCACACTGGGCAGCTTCCGCAGCGTCGACGTCGGAGGGGAGAGCGTGCTGATCGTGCGTGCCCGTGACGGCGCGTTGCGAGCTTTCCTCAACGTATGCCGGCACCGCGGCGCACGCCTGTGCCTCGAGGAGTCCGGATCGGTCCGCAGGTCCTTGCAGTGCCCGTACCACGCGTGGACCTACGGCCTCGATGGCTCGCTCATCGCGGCACCGAATCTGAACTCCATGAACGACGTGAACCGCGACGAATACGGCCTCATCGGCGTCGCCCTGCAGGAATGGCTCGGAACTGTCTGGGTCTGCCTCGCTGACGAGCCGCCGTCCTTCGCCGACACGGTGCAGGCAGCGGTTGCTGCCCGGCTCGGTGATCCCGACGTCATCGATGGGTGGAGGATCGAGGACCTCGTGGTCGGTCGCCGGATCACTTACGACGTGAAGGCGAACTGGAAGCTCATCGTTGAGAACTTCATGGAGTGCTACCACTGCGCGACCATCCATCCTGAACTGACTGAAGTGCTGCCCGAGTTCGCCGATGGCTACGCGGCGCAGTACTTCGTGGGGCACGGAGCGGAGTTCGGCGAGGAGATCACCGGCTTCACGGTGGACGGGCAGAGCGGCTTCGAAACCCTCTCCGGCGTTGATGAGGACCACGATCGGCGCTACTACGCGATCACGATTAACCCCCAGGCGTTCATCAACCTCGTCCCGGACCACGTGATCTTCCACCGCATGTACCCGGTGGCGGTGGACCGGACGATCGTCGAGTGCGACTGGCTCTACACGCAGGAGGTCATCGACACCGGGGCCGATCTCTCGCGTTCGGTAGAGCTCTTCCACCGGGTCAACCAGCAGGACTTCGACGCATGCGAGCGTTGCCAGCCGGCGATGTCCTCGCGGGCATACGCCTCGGGTGGTGTGCTGGTTCCCAGCGAGCACCACATCGGCGAGTTCCGGGATTGGGTGGCGGCCGCGATCTCCGGCTGATGTCGGCCTGCCGGGAGAAGCGTCCTCCCGGCAGCTACGGCCCGGGGCCGGATCGGTGCGTTCTCCTCGCCGCTCCGGCCCCGGGCCGCGCCGCCACCGAGCAATCCCAGTTGATGATGGACTGATATACCAGCCGTATGTCACATTAGGCGTCGCAATCCGCACCGCTACCCCAGAACCGAGGTCCGCGTCGTCCGACGAGCAGTGGGTCGTCGTCGGGTTCGTCCGGGCCTGAAAAGCAACCAGGAACAGGAGAAAGCAGCATGTCGCAAGAAGTCCGCGGAGTCGTCTCGCTCGCGCAGGGCAAGCCCGTCACCGTTGAGACGATCGTGGTCCCCGGCCCAGGCCCCGGTGAGGCCGTAGTGCGGGTGCAGGCGTGCGGGGTGTGCCACACGGACCTGCACTACCGGGAGGGCGGGATCAATGATGAGTTCCCGTTCCTGCTCGGGCACGAGGCCGCCGGGGTCGTGGAATCGGTTGGCGAGGGCGTCGCCAACGTGGTGCCCGGTGATTACGTGGTCCTGAACTGGCGGGCGGTGTGCGGGCAGTGCCGGGCCTGCAGCAAGGGAAAGCCGCAGTACTGCTTCAACACGCACAACGCGACGCAGAAGATGACGCTGGCCTCGGGGCAGGAGCTGAGCCCGGCGCTGGGGATCGGGGCTTTCGCGGAGAAGACGCTGGTGGCCGCAGGGCAGTGCACCAAGGTCGATTCACGGGTGAGGCCGCAGGCGGCGGGGTTGCTCGGGTGTGGGGTGATGGCCGGTATCGGTGCCGCGATCAACACCGGGGGCGTGGGCCGCGGCGATTCGGTTGCGGTGATCGGCTGCGGAGGCGTTGGAGACGCAGCCATCGCCGGGGCTGGGCTCGCGGGGGCGAGCACGATCGTGGCGGTGGACCGAGACCCGCGGAAACTGGACAAAGCCCGGGATTTCGGAGCCACCCACTTCGTCGATGCCCGAAACGCGGATGTCGTCGAGGCCATCCGGAGCTGCACCGGTGGGTTCGGTGCCGACGTGGTGATCGATGCCGTTGGCCGACCGGAGACGTGGAAGCAGGCGTTCGAGGCCCGTGACCTGGCTGGCACCGTCGTTCTCGTCGGCGTGCCGACGCCGGAGATGATGGCACCGGAGTTGCCCCTGATCGAGTACTTCGCTCGTGGTGGAGCGCTCAAGTCCTCGTGGTACGGCGACTGCCTGCCCTCGCGCGACTTCCCGGCCCTCGTCGATTTGCACCTGCAGGGCCGTTTGCCGCTGGAGGAATTCGTTACCGAGGAGATCTCCCTCGATGCGGTGGAGGACGCCTTCGAGAAGATGCACCGCGGCGAGGTGCTGCGTTCGGTGGTGGTCCTGTGAGTCCCATCGAGCACCTGGTCACCTCGGGCACCTTCTCTCTCGACGGGGGGACCTGGGAGGTCGACAACAACGTCTGGCTCATCGGTGACGACTGCGAGGTTCTCGTCATCGACCCGGCCCACAACGCCGACGCCATCGCCGAGAAGATCGGCGATCGCCGCGTGACGGCGGTCGTGTGCACCCACGCCCACGACGACCACATCAACCAGGCACCGGTGCTGGCTGACGAATTCGATGCACCCATCGTGCTCAGCCCCGCCGAGGCGCCGCTGTGGAAGCTGACCCATCCGGATCGTCAACCGGATCGGGAATTGCGGGACATGCAGACCTTCACCGTGGCCGGCATCGAGTTGCGCGCGCTTTCGACGCCGGGGCACTCGCCGGGCTCGACGTGTCTCCAAGTGCCTGAGTTGAAGACCGTGTTCACCGGCGACACTTTGTTCCGGGGAGGCCCTGGCGCAACCGGGCGGTCCTACTCCAGCTTCGACACGATCATCGGCTCGATCGGCCGAACTCTGCTTGCCCTGCCGGGCGAAACCACCGTGCACACCGGACATGGCGACTCGACCACCATCGGCGCCGAGGCGCCGCACCTGGAGGAGTGGATAGCGCGGGGGCACTGACGTCTCTCGAATTCCGGGAGAAGTTCCCCGGGCTGTTGACCGAGCCCGGCACGGCGGTTAACGTGACGTCTAATTGATATATCAATCATCGCACACAGATACACGGGAGGTCGGCCGCATGTCCGCAACGGTTGATCGTCAAGTGGTACCGAGCGCCGAACGCGCGCTCGGCCTGCCGCTGGCGGAGACGGACCCGGAGGTCCATGCGGCCGTCAACCGGGAATTGGCGCGGCAGCGCGACACGCTGGAGATGATCGCGAGTGAGAACTTCGCGCCGTTGAGCGTGATGCAGGCCCAGGGCTCGGTGCTGACCAACAAGTACGCCGAAGGGTACCCGGGGCGTCGCTACTACGGTGGTTGCGAGAACGTCGACGAGATCGAGCAACTGGCGATTGACCGGGTCAAGCTCTTCGGGGCCGACTACGCGAACGTGCAGCCGCATTCCGGCGCTCAGGCGAACTCGGCGGTCATGGCTGCGCTGCTGGAGCCGGGAGACACGTTCCTCGGTCTGGATCTCGCGCACGGCGGGCATCTGACGCATGGAATGCGCCTGACCTTCTCCGGGAAGTACTTCGACGCCGTGGCGTACCACGTGCGCGAAGACGACCACCTCGTCGACATGGCCGAGGTGGAGCGGCTGGCGAAGCAGCGGCGGCCGAAGCTGATCATCGCGGGCTGGTCGGCTTATCCGCGGCAGCTGGACTTCGCGGAGTTCCGGCGGATCGCCGACGAGGTCGGCGCCTACCTGATGGTGGACATGGCGCACTTCGCCGGGCTGGTGGCTGCGGGGCTGCACCCATCACCGGTGCCACACGCGCACGTGGTCACCTCGACCACTCACAAGACGCTCGGAGGCCCGCGCGGCGGGGTCGTGCTCGCTCAGGGGAACCTGGCGAAGAAGCTCAACTCCAGTGTCTTCCCCGGCCTGCAGGGCGGCCCGCTCGAGCACGTGATCGCGGGCAAGGCGGTAGCGTTCAAGCTTGCCGGAGAAGCCGCCTTCCGCGAGCGGCAGGAGCGCACTCTCGCCGGCGCCAAAATCCTCGCCGACCGGCTGCTGCAGGAGCGCAACGTCGGCGTCGTCTCCGGTGGCACCGACGTCCACCTCGTGCTGGTGGATCTCCGCAACTCCGAGATGGACGGGAAGCAGGCCGAGGACCGGCTGCACAGGGTTGGGATCACGGTGAACCGCAACGCCGTCCCGTTCGACCCGCGCCCGCCGATGGTCTCCTCCGGGGTGCGCATCGGTACCCCGGCGCTGGCTGCGCGCGGTTTCGACGATGAGGAGTTCGTGGAGGTGTCGGACATCATCGCGCTGGCGCTACGTCCCGAGACCCCGGAAGTCGGCCTTGACGCCCTCGCTGACCGCGTCGCGGATCTCGCCCAAAGTCGTCCTCTCTACCCGGAGCTGCAGGCATGAGTGCAACCACCACGCCTCCTGGCGCGCATCTGCCCGAACATCCTGACTTCCTCTGGCGCAACCCGGAACCGAAGAAGTCCTACGACGTGGTCATCGTCGGTGGCGGTGGGCACGGCCTGGCGACCGCGCACTACCTGGCGAAGAACCACGGCATCACCAACGTCGCGGTTCTGGAGAAGGGCTGGCTCGCGGGCGGCAACATGGCCCGCAACACCACGCTGATCCGGTCCAACTACCTGTGGGACGAATCCGCGGCGATCTACGAGCACTCCCTGAAGCTGTGGGAGGGCCTGGAAGAGGACCTCGGCTACCCGATCCTGTTCTCGCAGCGCGGTGTGCTCAACCTCGCGCACACCGAGCAGGACGTCCGCGACTCGGTCCGTCGCGTGGAGGCCAACAAACTCAACGGGATCGACGCGGAGTGGATCGAGCCCGAGCAGGTCAAGGAGATCTGCCCGATCGTCAACATCTCCGCCGATATCCGCTACCCGGTCCAGGGCGCGACCTATCAGCCGCGCGCGGGCATCGCCAAGCACGACTACGTGGCCTGGGGCTTCGCTCGCCGCGCGGACGAGGCCGGGATCGACGTGATCCAGAACTGCGAGGTGACCGGGTTCGCAGTGGACGGTGACCGGGTGACCGGGGTGCGCACCTCCCGCGGTGACATCGCCTGCGGCACCGTCGCACTCTGCGCGGCCGGGCACACGTCGGTGCTGCTGGACGTGCTCGGCGTGCGCGCCCCGCTGCAATCGCACCCGCTGCAGGCGCTGGTCTCCGAGCTGCTGGAGCCGGTGCACCCGACGATCGTGATGTCCAACGCCGTGCACGTGTACGTCTCGCAGGCGCACAAGGGCGAACTGGTGATGGGTGCGGGTGTGGACTCGTACAACGGCTACGGCCAGCGCGGCGCCTTCCACATCATCGAGCGCCAGATGGCTGCTGCGGTCGAGCTGTTCCCGGTGTTCGCGCGGGCGCACCTGCTGCGCTCCTGGGCGGGCATCGTGGACGTCACCCCGGACGCGAGCCCGATCGTTGGCCACACCCCGTACGAGAACCTGTTCGTCAACTCGGGTTGGGGGACCGGCGGTTTCAAAGCCACGCCGGGGATCGGTTGGTGCTACGCGCACACCATCGCCCACGGCGATCCACACCCGTACGTCGCCCCGTTCGGCCTCGACCGGTTCGCCACCGGCGCGCTCGTCGACGAGCACGGCGCCGCGGCCGTCGCCCACTGAATCCGAGGACTGCCATGCAACTCATCCACTGCCCGTGGTGCGGCCCCCGCGAGGAGGTCGAGTTCCACTACGGCGGCCAGGCCGACATCGCCTACCCCGAAAAGCCCGCCGAACTGTCGGACCAGGAATGGGCGGAGTTCGTGTTCTACCGCGACAACCCCAAGGGGCCGTTCGCGGAACGCTGGAGCCACAGTCTTGGCTGCCGCCGCTGGTTCAACGCCGTCCGCGACACCCGCACCTACGCGTTCCTCGCCACCTACGAGGTCGGCGGACCGGTCGCCGGTGTGGCGCGGGCCGAACAGGAGGTGACCGCATGAACCGGGTCGACGGGTACGGCCGCATCGACCGCAGCCGCACGCTCACCTTCACCTTCGACGGCCGGACCTACACCGGCCACCCGGGTGACACGCTCGCCTCGGCCCTGCTGGCCAACGGCGTCCACCGCGTCGGCACCAGTGTGAAACTGGGCCGCCCGCACGGGATCGGAGCCGCTTGGACCGAAGACCCCACCGGCTTGGTGCAGATCGAGAAGCCGTTCCCGACCCCCCCCGCTACGACCGCAAGCACACCCACACGAGCTCACCGATGGGCTCGTCGCCCGTGGCGTCAACGGGCAGGGACGTCTCGCCGACGTGCCCGACCCCGCCCGCTACGACCGCAAGCACACCCACACCGACACGCTGGTGATCGGCGCCGGACCGGCCGGGCTGGTCGCCGCCCGCAGCGCGGCGCGCGCGGGGGAGAGCGTCGTCCTCGTCGACGACCGCGTCGCCCCTGGCGGCAGCCTCACTGGTACCGAGCGCATCGACGGTCGTCCGGCCCGGGAGTTCGTCGACGAGGTCGTCGCCGAACTGGCGGGGAATCAGGAAGTGCTGCACCTGCAGCGCACCACCGCGTTCGGGCAGTACGACGACGGGTTCGTGCTGGCGCTGGAGCGGCGCACCGACCACCTCGGCGCTGCCGCGCCCGCGAACCGCGCCCGGCAGCGGGTGCACCGCATCCGGGCGCTCAAGGTCGTCGTCGCCACCGGCGCACACGAGCGGCCGATCGTGTTCGAGGACAACGACCGTCCCGGCATCCTGCTCGCCTCCGCAGCACGGGACTACCTGCACCGCTACGGCGTGCTCGCCGGACGCGAGATCGTCGTGTTCACCAGCGACGACACCGCCTATGCCGCGGCGATCGACCTCGCCGACGCGGGCGCGCGTGTGACCATCCTCGACGCGCGGGACACCGCGCCCGAGGAATGGAAGAATCGTGCCGTGGCGCGTGGAACCACGGTCCATCCGTCCACTGTGGTCACCGGAACCGAAGGCGAGGAGCGCGTTTCCGGCGTGCTCGCCCGCAACGCCGGCGGTGCGGTGCGGCTGCCCGCTGACCTGCTGCTGGTCTCCGGCGGCTGGAACCCGGTGGTGCACCTGTTCAGCCACATCAAGGGAGCGCTGGCCTACGACGCCGCGCTCGGCGCCTTCCGCCCGTCCGGAACGCTGCCCGGCGTGACCGTGATCGGCGCCGCGAACGGCACCTTCGACCTGGCCGGGGTGGTGCGCGAAGGCGCCGGTGACGGAGCTCCGTCCGTCGACGCCGAACCCGCCCGCACACCGACGAAGGTGTTGTGGCGGACCGAAGGCGACCCGGACCGCCAGTTCGTCGACATCCAGCGCGACGCCACCGTCGCGGACATCCAGCGGGCTGTCGGCGCCGGGCTGCGGTCGGTGGAGCACGTCAAGCGCTACACCACCATCGGCACCGCGCACGATCAGGGCAAGACCTCCGGCGTGATCGCCTCCGGCATCACGGCCGAGCTCCTCGACCGCCCGATCGAGGAACTGGGCACCACCACCTTCCGTCCCCCGTACACCCCCGTGGCGTTCGCCGCGCTAGCCGGGAGTGAGCGCGGCAAGCTGTTCGACCCGGAGCGCACCACCTCGCTGCACGCCTGGCACGTAGCGGCCGGGGCGGTGTTCGAGGACGTCGGGCAGTGGAAGCGCGCGCGTTACTACCCGAAGCCAGGCGAGGACATGGACACCGCCGTGCTGCGCGAATGCGCCGCCACCCGAGCGAGTGTTGGCATCCTCGACGGCTCCACCCTGGGCAAGATCGACGTTCAGGGCCCGGATGCCGGGGTGCTGCTCGACCGGATCTACACGAACATGATGAGCACGCTCAAGGTCGGACGGGTGCGCTACGGCGTGATGTGCGGCAACGACGGCATGGTCATCGACGACGGCACGGTGCTGCGGATCGCGGAGAACCGCTTCCTGGTCACCACGACGACCGGCGGCGCCGCGGCCGTTCTGGAGTGGATGGAGGAGTGGCTCCAGACCGAGTGGCCGGAACTGCGTGTGCACCTGGCTTCGGTCACCGAGCACTGGGCGGTGTTCCCGGTCGTCGGCCCGCGGTCGAGGGACGTGGTCGGCGAGGTGTTCCCCAACCTCGACGTGTCGAACGAGGCGTTCTCATTCATGTCCTGGAAGGACACCGCACTCGACGGTGTGCCGGCCCGCGTCGCGCGGATTTCCTTCTCCGGCGAGCTGGCCTACGAGGTCAACGTCAACTCCTGGTACGCGTTGTCGCTGTGGAAGCGCTTGCTGGAGGCCGGGAAGCGCTTCGATATCACCCCGTACGGCACCGAGACCATGCACGTGCTCCGCGCGGAGAAGGGCTACCCGATCATCGGGCAGGACACCGATGGCACGGTCACGCCTCAGGACCTCGGCATGAACTGGGTGGTGTCGAAGAAGAAGGAAGACTTCATCGGCAAGCGCTCGTTCGCCCGGCCCGAGAACCACAACCCGCTTCGCAAGCAATTCGTTTCCCTGCTGCCGACCGATGGACTCACCAAGCTGCGCGAGGGCTCGCAGATCGTGGAACTCCGCGAGGACGGGGCGCTACCCGAGCCGCCGGTCCCGATGCTCGGGCACATCACCTCCAGCTACCACAGCGCCGAGCTCGGGCGACCGTTCGCGCTCGCACTGGTGAAGAACGGCCGTGCCCGCATCGGTGACCTGGTGCACGTTCCGATGGGCGGCAAGCTCATCGAGGCCGAGATCGGCGACACCGTGCTGGTGGACCCGGAAGGAGCACGCCGCGATGGCTGAAACCCTCTACCCCGCGCACCCCCTGCAAGCGTGGAAAGCCGCTCTGGCCGAGCTAACGTGGGCGGTTGACGGGCTGATGGTCAAGCCCGAGGAGTCAATGGCTGCGGTGGACCTGCGCGTCGATGCTGCAGGACCGGGCGCCGAGGCAGTGGAGCGCGCGTTGGGTTCGGCGCTGCCCGTCGAACCCAACACCTGGACCCACACCACGGACGGCCAGATCATCTGGCTCGGACCAGATGAGTGGCTGGTGACCAGCAAGAACGCCCGCCCGCACGAGCTGGAGGACTCGCTCGGCCAGGTTGTATCCGCTCACGGCGGCGCTGCCGTGGACGTGTCCGCACAGCGCACCACCATCCGGCTGAGCGGTGGGAGGGCACGAGAGCTGCTGTCGTTCGGGTGCTCGATCGACCTGCGGGCCTCGGCCTTCCCCAACGGATCGAGCGCGCAGACCAGCATCGGGCAGACCGGTGTGCTGATCCTCGCCCTCGGCAGCGGCGACGACTTCCGGCTCTTCGTCCGGCCGTCGTTCGCCGGGTACCTCGCAGACTGGCTGCTCGACACGTCCCAGGAATTCCGCCCCGCCCACTAGGGCCCAGGCGTCCTCGATCGTGCACGGCTCGACTTTCCGTCCTTCACAGGCGTTCTCGTAGCGGTCGCAGTGGACCGTGCATTTAGGAGAGACCCGTCATGAGCACCACCCCTCGCGTCGTCATCATCGGAGCCGGGATCGTCGGTGCGAACCTGGCCGACGAGCTCACCGAGCGCGGCTGGACCGAGGTCGCTGTTCTCGACCAGGGGCCGCTGCCCCTCACCGGAGGCTCGACCTCCCACGCGCCTGGTCTCGTGTACCAGACCAGCGCCTCGAAGGTCATGACCGAGCTGGCAACCTACACGGTGGAGAAGTTCAAGAGCCTCGACGTGGACGGCGCCTGGTGCTTCAACCAGGTCGGCGGCCTCGAGGTCGCCACCACCCCGGAGCGGCTCGCCGACCTGCACCGCAGGCAGGGGTGGGCCACCTCCTGGGGGGTGCCCGGCGAGGTCGTCGGGCCGGAGCGATGCGCCGAACTGCACCCGCTGCTGGACCGCGAACGGGTGCTCGGCGGGTTCCACACCCCGACGGACGGCCTGGCCAAGGCGTCCCGCGCCGTCGTCGCAGTGGCCCGCCGCGCCGAGTCCCGCGGCGCGGTGTTCCGCGGCTCGACCCGCGTCATCGAGGTCCTTCAGCAGGGCGGTCGGGTCACCGGTGTGCGCACCGACGGCGGCGAGGAGATCCCCGCCGACATCGTGGTGTCCTGCGCCGGGTTCTGGGGGCAGGCCGTCGGTGAGCTCGTCGGGATGACGGTGCCCCTGCTCCCGATGGCCCACCAATACGTGCGCACCGGGCAGATCGCTGAGCTCGTCGGCCGCAACGACGAGCGGATCGAGGCACGGCTGCCGATCCTGCGCCACCAGGACCACGACCTCTACTACCGCGAGCACAACGACTGCGTCGGCATCGGAACCTACGCCCACCGCCCCATGCCGACACGGCTGTCCGAGCTGTCCGAAGTCGACGACGACGATCTCACCGAGGCGGCGATGCCATCGATGTTGCCGTTCACCGAGGAGGATTTCGCGCCGTCCTGGGAGCACAGCAAGGTGCTGCTGCCGTCGCTGCGGGAGGCGAAGATCGAGTCCGGGTTCAACGGCGTCTTCTCCTTCACCCCTGACGGCGGACCGCTGGTCGGAGAGTCCCAGCAGGTGGCCGGGTTCTGGATCGCCGAGGCGGTGTGGGTGACCCACTCCGCAGGTGTCGCCCGCGCCGTCGCGCAGCTGCTCGTGGACGGCCGCAGCGACGCCGAGCTCCACGGTTGTGACGTGAACCGGTTCGACGAGATCGAGACGACCAAGGCTTACGTCAGCGAGACCTCGCAGCAGAGCTTCGTGGAGATCTACGATGTGCGGCACCCGCTGCAACCGAAGCTGTCGCCGCGCGACCTGCGGGTAAGTCCGTTCCACGCGCGGCAGAAGGAACTGGGCGCGTTCTTCCTCGAGGCCCACGCCTGGGAGCGGCCGCACTGGTACGAGGCCAATGCGCGCTTGGTCAAGGAACTGCCGACCGACTGGCAGCCGCCGTCGCGCGACGCTTGGTCAGCGATGTTCCACTCGCCGATCGCCGCGGGGGAGGCGTGGAAGACCCGCACGGCGGTCGCCATGTACGACATGACCCCGCTCAAGCGCATCGAGGTCAGCGGCCCGGGGGCGATCGAGTTCCTGCAGCGGCTGACCACCGGCAAGATGGACAAGTCAGTCGGCTCGGTGACCTACACCCTCGCCCTGGACAAGGCCGGTGGTATCCGCTCGGACCTGACCGTCGCCCGGCTCGGCGAGCACCTGTTCCAGGTCGGCGCCAACGGCAACCTCGACCTGGACTACTTCCTGCGCGAGGCACCGGACGACCACAGCGTCCAGATTCGCGACATCACCGGCGGTACCTGCTGCGTCGGCGTGTGGGGGCCGCTGGCGCGTGACCTGGTGCAGCCGTTGAGCGGCGATGACTTCTCCCACGAGGCGCTGAAGTACTTCCGCCTGAAGCAGGCACACATCGCCGGCATCCCGGTCACCGCGATGCGACTGTCCTATGTGGGCGAACTCGGCTGGGAGATCTACACCAGCGCCGAATACGGCCAGCGGCTGTGGGATGTGCTGTGGGAAGCGGGGCAACCGCTGGGCGTCATCGCCGCCGGGCGCGCCGCGTTCAACAGCCTCCGCCTGGAGAAGGGCTACCGGTCGTGGGGCAGCGACATGACGACCGAGCACAACCCCTACGAGGCCGGTCTCGGGTTCGCCGTGAACAAGAAGAAGACCGGCTACGTCGGCTACGAGGCGATCGCCGGGCTGAGTGACGAATCGGTCACCCGCCGTCTTGCCTGCCTGACCATCGACGACGGTCGTAGCGTGGTGCTGGGCAACGAACCCGTCTTCCTCGATGGCGAAGCCGCGGGTTATGTGACCTCGGCCGCGTTCGGCCACACGATCGGCAAGCCGATCGCTTACGCCTGGCTCCCCGCGTCGGCTGCGGCAGGCACCTCGGTGGAGATCCAGTACTTCGGGCGGAAGGTGCGCGCCACCGTCGCCGCAGAACCGCTGGTCGACCCGGAGATGGCCCGAATTCGTCGCTGAGCGGCCCCGAGCAGGGTGCGGGGTCCGCAAACGGTCGGTGTCCGCACCCACCCGACTGCGGGCCCAGCCCCTGAGAACGAAAGACCGATGCCATGCGCATGGACAGTCTCGAAACCTTCCTGCAAGAACTCGCAGCTCGGGTACCGGCACCTGGCGGCGGGGCTAGCCCCGTCATCCGCACATGGGCATAGGTGAGTTGATCGGCCGGGCCTGTGTCTTCCCGTTCAAGGGCTCTGACAGGGTGTTCGGTCGTGGATCAAAGAACATGACGACCAGGCCGAGTTGATCAACCCTCATGTGCGGAATGCCCGGCTAGCGCCGGGCTGCACGCCGCCCAGGCCGCCGCGCTGGTCGGGATGGTTGCCCGCTACAGCGACGGCGAGAAGTACGCCGAGCACGCCGCTGCTGTCACCTCGGTGCGGAACTCCGCCGATGATCTCCGCGAGCTCGCGTTGACCTTGGCCGAAGATGATGCCACGGCTTTCGGAGCCGTCGGGGACGCTTATGCGCTCCCTCGTTCCACCGGTGAGGAGAAGGCCGCGCGTTCGCAGGCGATCGCGGCGTCGCTGGCCGAGGCGGGGCGGGTGCCTGGAAGGGTAGTCGCGGTCGCCGAGCGGGTCGTCGGTTCCCGCTACACCCGGGATCTCGCCGAGCACACTCGTTCGGCCGAGATCCTCGTCGTGGCCGTCGGGCGGATCGGTCTGATCGGCACCGACCACGTCAGTGCGGGCGCGGTTGTAGTCGACGTCGGCACCAATCCGACTGCCGATGGCGGCCTCGCCGGCGACGTTGACGCGGCAGCCGTGACCGACCTGGTGGCTGGGCTGACCCCGGTGCCCGGCGGGGTCGGACGGGTGACCACGGCGTTGTTGCTGCGCCACACGGTCGAATCCGCTTCGCGGAGCGCAATATGACCGAGCCGCGAACCGCTGGTACAGACCTGAGCGCTCCCACACCTGCCGCTGCTGTGGGGAATCTGCTGAAGATGCTGCGCGGCCCGCGCAAACTGGTGTGCGGAATCCTCAACGTCACACCGGATTCGTTCTCCGACGGCGGCGCGTACTGGAACAGCGGCGCAGCCGTTCGGCACGGGCTGCGCTTGATCGAAGAGGGTGCGGACATTCTCGACATCGGCGGCGAATCCACGCGGCCGGGCGCCCGCCCGCCTAGCACCGCAGCGGAGCTCGACCGCGTTGTGCGGGTCATCGAGCAGTTGGCACGTTGGACGGACACTCCGCTGTCGATCGACACCTCCCGCCCGGAGGTGATGAGGGAAGCGGTGGCCGCGGGCGCGACGATGATCAACGATGTGCGCGCACTGCGCTATCCCGGTGCAGTCGAGATGGCAGCCGGTTCGGGGGTGCCCGTCTGCCTGTCGCACATGCTCCGGCCGCCTCACCTGATGCAGCGCAACCCGAGCTACGTCGACGTGCTTGCCGAAGTAAGGGAGTTCCTGTGGGAACGGATCGAAGTGTGTGCAGGTGCGGGCATGCCGCGCGAGCAATTCGTGATCGACCCTGGTTTCGGCTTCGGCAAGAACCGGGAGCACAACTTGACCTTGCTGCGGTCGCTGAGCGCGTTCACCGAGCTCGGTGCACCTGTGATGGCTGGACTGTCGCGGAAGGCAGTGCTCGGGGAAATCACCGGGCGGCCGGTGCAGGAGCGTGAGGCAGCTTCGGTCACCGCCGCTGTGCTGGCGGCGCAGCGCGGCGCGAAGATCCTCCGCGTGCACGACGTGGCCGCCACGGTCGACGCGCTCAAAGTGCTTGCCGCGATCGAAGATTGAGCCGCTCGCGATGTGGCGGTCAGATGATCGCCCGTATCGCCTTCTCGAATCCGGTGACGTGGTCTCGGGCGATCTTTTCGGCCCTCCGGCTCTCGCCATCGGCGACCGCTCGCAGCAGGCCCACGTGTTCCTCGATGTGCCGGTCGAAATGCGTGATGCGTTCCAGGAACACGCAGAAGATCCGGGTGGCGAGGTTGTTGTAGCGAACCAGCGTGTCTTCCAGGTGGGGGTTGCCGGCTGCGCGGTAGATCGAGCGGTGCACCCGCAGGTCCCACTGCATCAGCTCGTTGCGCGACATGATCAGCACGTCGTTGTCCTGGATGGTGTCGGCGAGCTCGGCCAGCTTCTCGCGCAGGGCCTTCCCGGCGTTCTCGGCGGCCCGGCGGGCGGCCAGCGGTTCAAGCTGCACGCGGATTTCGGAGATGTAGGCGAGGTCGGTGATGTCCACGCCGGTCGCGAAGGTGCCGCGACGCGGGTACGAGACCACCAGACGATCCACCTCGAGACGTTTGAGGGCCTCGCGGACGGGGGTGCGTCCAATGCCGAGCGACTCGCTCAGCGCCAAGTCGTCGATCGGCGCCATCGGCGGGATGTCCAGCATGATCAGCTGGTCCTGGATCGCGGCGTAGGCGCGGTCGGCCAGCGAGGTGGTCGACGATTCGAGTTCCTGTCGGGCAGTGGACACGGGCATCATCTTAGGACCTGAAATCCAGGGGGACATGCGCCGGCACTTCTTTGGTGCAGGTCTTGCATCAGATTGATATATTAGTTCAATATCTGAGGGAGCGATGAAGCGACCAGGGAGCGCTGATGACCATCTCCGTGTTCGACCTGTTCAAGGTCGGGATCGGACCCTCGAGTTCGCACACGGTCGGCCCGATGCGGGCCGCGTATCTGTTCGTCACCCGGCTTCGCGAGTCCGGGGCGCTCGGCCGCACGGCCAGGGTGCGTTGTGAACTGTTCGGCTCTCTCGGCGCCACTGGCCACGGCCACGGCAGCGTCAAGGCGGTGGTGCTCGGGCTGGCTGGTGAGCAGCCGCACCTGGTCGACCCCGTGGCCGCCGACCCGGCGGTCGAGGCCGTGCGCGCGGACGGGCGGATCAGCCTTGGCGGAAAACACGAGATCTCGTTCTCCGCGGACAACGACGTGGTGCTGCACCGCCGCAAGCGGCTGGACTTCCACAGCAACGGCATGGTGTTCGCGGCCTACGGTTCTGACGGCGCCGAGCTCGACCGTCGCGAGTACTACTCGGTTGGTGGCGGGTTCGTTCTCGACGAGGACGAGGCTGGCCGGCCGGTGCTGGTCGACGACGACACGCCGGTTCGCTACCCGTTCACCACGGGCGACGAGCTGCTTGCGCTGACGAGGGAGACCGGGCTTCGTATCAGCGACATCATGCTCGCCAACGAGCTGTCCTGGCGTGGCGAGGAGGAGGTCGGTGCGGGGCTCCTGAACATCTGGTCGGTGATGCGCGAGTGCGTCGACCGCGGCACGCGCACCGGGGGAACCCTGCCTGGTGGGCTGAAGGTCCGTCGCCGCGCCGCGAAGCTGCGGGAGCAGCTGGAGGCCGGTGCGAAAGACGCGGACTCGCTGCACGCGATGGAGTGGGTCACGCTTTTCGCCCTCGCGGTGAACGAAGAGAACGCCGCGGGCGGTCGAGTGGTTACTGCCCCCACCAACGGTGCCGCCGGGATCGTGCCGGCAGTACTTCATTACAGCCAGAAGTTCCTGCCCTCGTTCACCGATGACGATGCCGTGCGGTTCTTGCTCACCGCGGGCGCGATCGGCTTGCTGTTCAAGAAGAACGCGTCCATTTCGGGCGCTGAGGTCGGTTGCCAGGGCGAGGTCGGTTCGGCCTGTTCGATGGCCGCTGCCGGTCTCGCTGAGATCATCGGCGGCACCCCGGAGCAGGTTGAGAATGCCGCGGAGATCGGCATCGAGCACAACCTGGGCCTGACGTGCGACCCGGTCGGTGGGCTGGTGCAGATCCCCTGCATCGAGCGCAATGCCGTCGCCTCGGTCAAAGCGATCACCGCAGCCCGGATGGCTGTGCGCGGCGATGGTGCGCACCACGTGTCGCTGGACAAGGCGATCAAGACCATGCGCGAAACCGGCGCGGACATGAAGGACAAGTACAAGGAGACAGCCCGCGGCGGGCTGGCTCTCAACATCGTGGAGTGCTGAGGAGATCTGCGTGAGTCACACCTGCACCCTCACCCTGAGCTGCCCCAACCGGACAGGCATCGTGCGCGCGGTGAGCGGATACCTGTTCGAACACGGATGCGACATCGGTGAGCACCAGCAGTTCGACGACGCCGTGCGTGACCGGCTTTTCATGCGCACCCAGGTCACGGCGCCCGACGGCACCGATCTGGAGGAGCTGTCGCGCGGATTCGCGCCGGTGGCCGCTGAGTTCCAGATGACCTACGACTTCAACGCCAACCGGAACGCCCGGATCCTGGTCATGGCATCGAAGCTCGGCCACTGCCTGAACGACCTGATCTACCGGTGGCGGGCCGGAAGCCTCGGGGGTGACATCGTCGCAGTGGTGTCCAACCACCAGGACCTGCGCCCGATGGCCGAGGCCGCTGGCTTGCCGTTCGTGCACGTACCGGTCGCCCCGGAGACGAAGGAGGCTGCCGAGGCGCGCCTGTTGCAGCTCGTGGATGAGTACGACGCCGAGCTGGTCGTGCTGGCGCGGTACATGCAGATCCTCTCGGACGAGACCAGCAAGGCTCTGTACGGCCGCGCAATCAACATCCACCACTCGTTCCTGCCCGGGTTCAAGGGTGCCAAGCCGTACCACCAAGCGTACCAGCGCGGTGTGAAACTCGTCGGTGCCACCGCGCATTACGTCACCTCGGACCTGGACGAGGGGCCGATCATCGAACAGGAAGTCATCCGGATCGACCACACCTACGACCCCCGTGCACTGCAAACTGTGGGGCGCGACGCCGAGGCGCTCGCGTTGTCCCGCGCGGTGCGCTGGCACTGCGAACGCCGGGTGCTGCTCAACGGCCACAGCACGGTCGTTTTCCCGTGACCACGGTGCCTGATCGGACTGCCCCGACGAACGCCTCGAGCGGGCCAGGGCAGTCTGGTGCGTACCGGGTCGCGCTGCTGGCAGCGTTCGACCGGGCGATCCGTGATCCAGCCGCCGGGTTTTGATCTCATCCAAGCAGATCGCACCGGGCCCGGACGCGATCGTCCACACCGGACACTGCTGCACGACGATCGGAGCGGAGTCGCCGAACCTGAAGTGGTGGCTGGCCCGACGCCGCTGAGTTCGTGGAGCCAGGTGGAGCGGCGGAAACAACGCCGATGACCTTCGCTTCCCCCCTGCTCCAGCGAGCGCGGGGTTCGACGAGGCGGTCCAGGAGACAGCGGTGCCTTGAACTCCGTGATTGGGGCAGAAAGGCCTTGGTTCGGCTCGGCTGTGCTGCGGCAGTCTGGCGAAATGAGGGCGCCGTGGAACGGCATGACCAGCTTCGTCATCTGAAGGTCTGCTCGGGCCTGAGAAACATGAGCGATCTTGGTGGCCGGTGGTGTGGCTGAGGGGATCTCCTGGTAGCGGCTCGGAGGGTTCGATGATCGGGTCCGATCTCGGGAACGGCCCACGGGTCGCTGCGCCTCGCTGGGAGGGGTACGCGCCGCTGCGGGAGTACGCGGCATTGGGCGATGGCCGTACCGTTGCCCTCCTCGCCCGGGACGGCTCGGTGGACTGGCTGACGATGCCGGACCTCGACTCGCCGACGGTCTTCGGCGCAGTGCTCGACGCGCGTCGGGGAGGCTGTTTCGCCCTGCAACCGGAGCTGCCCTACCAGGTGAGCCGCCGGTACCTCCCGAGTACCAACGTGGTGGAGACGACGTGTACCACGGCTGCGGGCGCGGTCCAGGTGACCGACGCTTTGACACTGCCCGGAGCGGCGTTGACGCCCACCCGGGAACTGGTCCGCAAGGTCGAAGGACTGTCCGGGGCAGTACCCATGCGCTGGAGAGTGCAGCCCCGCTTCGGCTACGGCGCCGCAAGCCCACGTATCAGCCAGCGAGCAGGCTTGCCGGTGGCGTCGGCAGGTACGGATGCGGTGGCCGTGTGCACCTGGGGTGCGGGCGAGCCGGTGTGCGCCGGTGACGGGATCGAAGGCGCCTTCGAGATCCGGCTGGGTTCGCGGGCGGATCTCGCGCTGAGCTTCGCGCACGAGGAGCCGCTGGTGGTGCCCGCACGCGCGGAGTGCGCGGCGCGGCTGGCGGAGACCGGCCACCGTTGGCGGGCCTGGCTGCGGGATCGCGCCTGCGCCGGGCGATGGCGGGAAGCCGTGACGCGCAGTGCGTTGGCGCTGAAACTGCTGGTGTTCGCCCCGTCGGGCGCGGTGGCCGCCGCTGCGACCTCGTCGCTTCCAGAGGAGATCGGCGGAGAGCGCAACTGGGATTACCGGTTCTCCTGGCTGCGGGATTCCGTCTTCACCCTGGACGCCCTTCTCGCACTCGGGTGCCCTAGCGAGGCGCAGGCCTACTTCTGGTGGCTGATGCATGCCACCCAGTTCAACGAGCCGCGCCTGCGCCCGCTGTACCGGCTCGACGGAGGGGTCCGAGCACCCGAGCGGGTGCTCCCATTGGAGGGGTACCGCGGGTCGGCGCCGGTGCGGGTGGGCAATGCGGCAGCCGGGCAGCTGCAGCTGGACACCTACGGCGAACTGCTGCAGACGGCCTGGCTGTATGCGACGGCCAGCGGCCAGCTCGATCCCGACATCGCTCGACGGTTGGCAAGGGTGGCCGATTTCGTGTGCGCGAGCTGGCGGCAACCGGACGAGGGGATCTGGGAAGTCCGCAGTCCGCCCCAACATTTCACCCAGTCGAAGATGATGTGCTGGATCGCTCTCGACTGCGCGCTGCGTTTGGTCGAACGCGGGCTGCTCTCCCGTCGGCACGCACCCGCGTGGCGACGTGAGCAGGCCGTGATCGAAGATTTCATCGAAACGCGCTGTCTGAGCGCGAACCGGAACAGCTACGTGCGCAGCGCCGACGCAGAGGAGGTGGACGTCAGCGTCTTGCTCGGCCTGCTGCGCGGCTATGCGAATCCGCAGCATCCTCGGATGCATGGCACGATCGAGGCCATCCGCCGCGACCTGGCGCACGGACCGTTCGTGTACCGCTACGGCGGTGACGATGGTCTGCAGGGGACTGAGGGGGCGTTTGTGGCCTGCTCGTTCTGGTTGGCTGAGGCCCTGGCTCGCTGCGGCCACCTCGAGGAGGCCGCGGAGCTGATGGACCAACTCGTCGGACTGGCCAACGACGTGGGCCTCTACAGCGAGGAAATCGACCCGAACACGGGGGAGTTCCTGGGAAACATGCCGCAGGGCCTGACCCATCTGGCGTTGATCAGCGCAGCCTGTGCGATCACCGAGCAGGCGATGACGCGGTGACGATCTGGGGAGCGCTCGCTGGCGGGTTCATCGGCACCCTGGTGCTGACCACGGCGTTGCGCGCGGCGAATGAGCTCAAACTGACCCGCATCGACATCCCCTTCCTGCTCGGCACCTGCGTAACGGTCAACCGTTCCCGAGCGAAAGCCCTCGGCTACCTGGCGCACTTCGTGTTCGGGGAGCTGTTCGCCTTGGGCTACTACGGGCTGTTCGTCGCCCTGGGAACCAGCAGCTGGTGGTTGGGGGCGCTGTTCGGTCTGGTCCACGGCATGTTCGCAGGCACTGCACTGGTGAACATCCTGCTGCCGGTAGTGCACCCGCGCATGGGAACGAACCTGACCAGTGCTCCCCAGAGCGCGCTGCTCGAACCGCCGGGGTTCCTCTTGCTCAACTACGGAGTGGTGACACCGATCGTCAGCCTGCTGGGACATGTCCTCTACGGCGTCCTCGTCGGCGGATTCATCTCCTTCACCAGCTGACCGGGCGATGTGGACAGGGCAGCGGCACCAGTGCACCCGTCGTTGAAGCGCTGGTACCGGACTGGTTAGCGGCGAGTGGGCACCCGCGTGAAGAGGCGGAGGGCATCGGCGAGGCGTTCGCGGTGTTCGCTGAAGGTGTCCGGGGAAATCCCCTCGGTGGCAATGGAAACGAGGTGGTCGGTCGCCGCGCGCAGCGCCGCGCTCGTGGCGGCGGCCTGCATTCGGACTTCGAGCGCGTCGGCCGGCATGCCCATGCGCTCGGCGAGCACGTCGGCGAAGGCGGACTCGTCACGCTCCCGCAGCACGAGGTAGGCGGCGCGCAGCGTGGGCTCGTCGTGCGTCATGCGTACCACGGCGAGCACCGCCTCGACGTCGGAGTCGGCGGAGTCGAGCACGGGCATGTAGGCCGCGCGCAGGTGCTCGGCCAGCTCCAGTTCGGGCGGCCAGGTGCGCAGCACCTCCTGGAATGCGTCGATCGTCTTCGTCAGCAGCGGTTCGACGCAGCTTTCCTTGCTGCGGAAGTAGCGCCACAGCGTGCGCTCGGACACCCCGGCGGCCCTCGCGATCTGCTCGCCCGATGTCGCGGCCACGCCCTGCTCGCGGAACAGCCGCACTGCGTGGCGGGAGATGTCGAGCCGTTGCTGTTGGCGTTGCTGGTCGCTCACGGGAGGACGCCCGCGGCGGGTCGTGCGGTCGTGTCGGTCAACCACGGGCACCTCCACCAGCAGCTCGACGGTTACGCGTTGACACACCCTAACCGACTCAGCATTATTGGCAGTGACTGTCAATAATCGTAGGTTCACGGTGCTGCGAGACACCACAGGAGGAAGCCATGAGCGTTGCCGCCCAGCGCCTGCAGTTGCCCTTCGAGAGGCCGAACGTGCTTGATCTCGCACCGCTGTACGAGGTGCTGCGCCGAGAAGCGCCGGTCACGCCGGTCACCAGCCCAGCCGGTGACCCCGCCTGGCTGGTCACGCGCTTCGACGAGGTCCGCGAGCTGCTCAGCGACAAGCGACTCGGGCGGTCGCACCCCGAGCCGGAACGGGCATCGCGCATCACGACCGCCGCGGTGCAGGACGGCCCCACGGGCAACTACGAGACCGAAGAAGCCGATCACGCGCGGATGCGCCGACTGCTAACCCCGGCGTTCTCGGCCAAACGGATGCGGATGCTCGCCGGTCACGTGCAAGACCTAGTCGACGACTACATCGACCAGCTGGTCGCCGAGCACGGCGCCGCGCCCGACGGAATCGTCGACCTGCATGCCGGGCTGGCCTTCCCGCTGCCGGTGGCGATTATCTGCCAGCTGCTGGGAGTGCCCGAGAGCGACCGCGAGCACTTCCGGTCGCTGTCCGATCGCATGGCCAACTACGCCAGCGGAGACGACGCCCACCAGGCGCAGGCCGAGTTCGGCAAGTACATGGCGGGGCTGGCGGAGGGCAAACGTGCCGAGCCGGGCGAGGACGTCATCTCCGACATCGTGCGCGCCCAGAGCACTGACGACGGGTTCGACTACGACGAGATGGTCCGCCTGTGCGTCGGACTGCTTTTCGCCGGGCACGAGACCACGGTCAACCGCATCGGACTGGGCACCCTGTTCCTGCTCACCCGTCCCGATCAGTGGCAGTCGCTGACCGCCGACCCCACCGGCCGGGTCAACGCCACCGTCGAGGAGATCATGCGCCTGGGAGCACCGGGCGACCTCGGCCTGCTGCGCTACGCCCACACCGACCTCGACGTCGCAGGAACCACCATCCACCGCGGCGATGCCGTCATCCTGTCCATCAACGCCGCCAACCGGGACCAGGCCACCTACTCGAACGCCGAGACCTTCGACCCCGACCGCGAGGAACGCGCCCACCTCGGGTTCGGGCACGGCTCGCACTTCTGCATCGGCGCCAGCCTCGCCCGCACCGAACTCCGGATCGTCTTCGCCACCCTCGCCCAGCGCCTCCCCGGCCTGCGCCTGGCCAAGCACATCGACGAGCTGGAGGTGCGCACCACCATCACCGGCGGCGTCATTGAACTGCCCGTGACCTGGTAGCCGCACCACCACCGAGGAGACCTGGCACCGGGCGAGCGAAGCCCTCACGGCCATCCGCGAGTTCGCGACACCGTCGCCGGAAGATCGAGTGCGACGCGGTTGCGGCGGAGGAAGTCGGCGGCCCAGTCGTCCAGCTGCTTCGCGCGCAGCGCGACACCGAACCGGTTGCTCGCCAACCCGGGTTGCCGCAGCTTCCGCCAGTCGTAGTCGATCCGGCGCACCGCCTCGACAGCGGTGTGGTCGAGGAGGATCGAATCCTCCGAGCGGCTTTCCAGCGCCCGCAGGTACAGGGTGACGAGCATCGTGGACTGGACGCCGGTGAAATCGACCTTGCCGTTCACCGGTCCACTCCATTCATCGACCCACCGGACTGTACGACCGGACCGGGGCCGGGCAAACGCTGCGGCGCGTCAGGGATTCGTCAACGCCAGGCCCCGGAAGGACACCACCGGCCGACCGGATCAGCCGTATCGTCGTGCCGGTCAGGTAGTGCATCGCAGATCCCGGAGGACTCCGTGCCCGCACCCACGGCCATCGACCTCACCGAGCGCAGCACCGCCCTCGGTGGTTCCCGCAAGCTGACCGGCCATCTGGCGAAGCCGACGACTCCCGGACCGTGGCCCGGCGTGGTGGTCGTCCACGAGGCGTTCGGCGTCGACGACGTCATGCTGCGTCAGACCGAGCGCATGGCAGCGGCGGGCTACCTGACCTTGATGCCGAACCTGTTCACCGACGGTGGCCCGCGGCGCTGCCTGGTTCCGACGATGCGCGCCGCGCTGTCCGGGCTCGGACGCGCCTACGCCGACCTGGAGGCCGCCCGCACCGCCCTGACGGCGCACCCCGACTGCACTGGCAAGGTCGGGCTTATCGGGTTCTGCATGGGTGGTGCCTTCGCGCTCGTCGCCGCCGGCCGCGGCATCTACGACGCGGCGTCGGCGAACTACGGCCAGCTGCCCAAGGACATCGACCGCGCGCTCGCCGAAGCCTGCCCGGTGGTCGGCAGCTACGGCGGTCGGGACCGCATGCTGAAGGGTGCCGCCGCCAAACTCGACGAGGCCCTCGAACGAGCCCAAATTGCGCACGACGTCAAGGAATACCCGGAGGCGGGGCACTCGTTTCTCAACGACGCCGAGAACGGGCCGGCAGCGCTGCGCCCGCTGCTGCGGATCACAGGAGCCGGCCCGCACCCGGAATCCGCCGCCGATGCCTGGCGGCGGATCGAGGATTTCTTCGCCGAACACCTGAAGTCGTGAGACCGGTCAGCGGACGGCGATGGCGATCAGCTGGGTCTGCTGGTTGGGCGAGAAGTTGTTGTCGCTGACCACCAGGAGCACCCGTTCCCCGGTGGAAAGGAGCGGTCCCCAGCTGATGCCCTCGACGTTGTCGGTGTAGGGCACGCCGATCTCGTCCAGGTCGACCAGCAGCTTCTTCTGCACGGCGCGGAAACCGCCACCGGCCAGCGAATACCGGCCCATGACGTCGTCGGCCCCGACGGTGCTGAACTCGAAGATACGGCCCTTCGTGCCGATCCCGCTGGCGTAGCCGCGCTCCAGGGCGAGGAAGCGGCCCGGCTGCTCGTCGGCGAGCAACGACGAGATCCCGTTGGTGTTCCAGTCGTTCGGCGGCTGGGGCTGGGCGAACAGCGGCTCCACCGGGTAGGCGTACTGGGCGGTCGGCAGGCCCGCCCGGTCGTGCACCGTGATGCGGCTGAAGGCGCCGTGGTCGGCGTTGGCCGGCGGCCCGTCCTGCTCCAGCGGACCCTCGAGTGCGGAGACGACCTGCATGCCGTCGGCGGTGTAGGTCAGGCCCTCGAAGGTTTCGTTGACGCGCGGGCCCGTTTCGCCCATCGTCATCTTTTCGTTCGGCGCGGTCGGCAGGTCCCGCACGTACCGGCCGTCGTGGTGCGAGATCCGCAGCGCCGGGTCGAGCAGCACGGTCTCCCGCTCGGAGCCGTCGGCGGGAACGTTGCGCTGCCCTTCGTTGGTCCAGGCGACTTCACCGGTGAGCGGATCGACCCGCAGTTCCTCCGGGTCCACGGTGCCCAGCACGTTCCGCAACGGGCGCGGCACCTGGTGCTGCTCCTCGCGCCAGGTGTCGATCGTCGGATAGGTGGTGCCATCCGGGCGGCGGAACAACGTCACCCCGGTGAACGTCACGTCCTCGACGCCGCGCTCGGTCACCGAGACGTCGGCCCGGTAGTAGCGGGCCGGTGCGTAGTCGGACCAGTCGTCGCTGACGAAGACGAAGTTGCCGCTGCGGCGGTCGTAGTCCACCGAGGACAGACCGCCGACCGGGGTGCCGTCCACTCGCAGGTCGTGCGGCACCACGTAGGTCCCCAGCAGTCGGGACGAGGCGGATTCCTGCGCCGCGGCCGGGAACGTGGCCGGGGCGAGGAACAGCACGGCGGCAGCGGCGAGCACTGCCGATCGGGTTCGGATTCGCATGATCAAGAGCCAACCGGTACCCGGTCGGCCGCGCCAGCTCGATCACTCTTCCGAGAAGGTGGCCGCATGGCCCGAGATCAACCGGGCGACCTGCTCGACGATCGGGCGGGTGCTCGACCGCCACACCACCCAGGTGGCCAGTTCCAGCGGCGGGTCGATCAGCGGAACCCACGGCCAGCCGGGCCGCAGGCGGCGCGCTCCATCGTCTACAACGGACTGAACGCGTTCGTCGTAGGCGCAGCAACGCGTGGGCGGCGGCGAAACCGCCGGGGCGCAGCGTTGTTCGTGCTGTTCGCCGGGGGAGTGGCCGGCACCATCCTGGGCGGCAAGCTGGCCACGCGGTGGGGCCGAATCCGCTCGGGCAGGACTACCTGCCGAACCGGTGACGGCTCAGACGGGTGGTAGCTGCTGCTCGACGTCGAGGAGGGCCGCGAAGGGATCCCCGACCGTTGCGATCCGGTCCAGGACGGTGCGGATCGTCCACCGGTCGGGGGCCAGGTCCGGGTCGTCGAGCTCGTCCCACTCCAGCGGAACCGACACCGGGGCGCCCGGCCGGGGGCGGGCGCTGTAGGGGGCGACCAGGGTCTTGTTGATGACGTTCTGGGTGTAGTCCAGCCGTGCCAGGCCGCGGCGGTCGGTCTTCGTCCACGCCCAGCTGACCAGCTCGGGGACGGTGCCGCCGACGGCCTTGGACACCTTCTCGACCCAAGCCCGGGTTTCCGCGTAGGTGTAGCGCGGCTCGACCGGCACCCAGATCTGGATGCCGCGCTGCCCGGTCACCTTCGGGCGGGCCTCGACGCCGAGGTGCTCCATCGCGGTCCGGTGCAGGCGAGCGAGGACGAGCACTTCCTCGAACGTCGTCCTGCTGCCCGGGTCGATGTCGAACAGCGCCCAGGTCGGGTGGCGGACGTCGGATGCGCGCGAGGTCCATGCATGCAGCTCCAGCGCCGCGTAGTTGGCCAGCCAGGCGAGGGCGGGGACGCTGTCCGGGATGAGGTACCACTGGGTGTCGTCCGGGTCGGCGTCCTCGTAGCGCCAGCGGCGGAGCCAGTCGGGGGCGTGGCTCGGGACTTCCTTGTGCCAGAAACCGGGTTCGTCCACCCCGTTCGGGAAGCGATGCGAGTTCAGCGGCCGGTCGGCGAGGTAGGACAGCATCACCGGGGCGATCAGCGCGTGGTAGCGGATCAGGTCGCGCTTGGTCACCGGCGCCTCGCCGTCGCGGGCCGGGAACAGCACCTTGTCGAGGTTGGTCAGCGCGAGGTTCCGCCCGGCCAGCCGCCATCGGCCCTTGCCGCCGAGCTCGTCGAGCGCCGCCAGCTCTTCGCCGGTGGGCGGATCCCAGTGCGCCGTCGCGCAGGACTTGTTGGCGCCCAAGGGAATCTCGGCTTCCGACGGCGGTAGATCGCTGCGCCACATCGCTTCCGGCGCGGCGGCGACCTCCTCGTTGGTGCGGCCGCTCTTCACCGACCGCGGATGATCTTCCGGATCCCAGCCCGGCTCGGCGTGCTCGTCCTTCTTGTGCAGCAGCAGCCACTGCTTCTCGCCGCGCCGCACCAGCACGAACCGGCCCACCAGTTTGTCGCCGTGCAGGTCGAAGTGCAGCGTCCCGGCCTCGATCGCGGCGGCCGGATCGTCCTCCACGGCGTCCCAGGTGCCGCGGTCCCACACGATGACGTCGCCGCCGCCGTACTCGCCGGCCGGGATGGTGCCCTCGAAATCGGCGTACTCCAGGGGGTGGTCCTCGACCTGCAAGGCCATGTGCCGCGCTGCCGGGTCCAGCGTCGGCCCCTTGGGCACGGCCCAGCTCAGGAGGACGCCGTCCAACTCCAGCCGCAGGTCGTAGTGCCGGCGGCGGGCCCGGTGCCGCTGCACGACGAAGCGGTCGCCGGTCGCGTGCATCTCGGCGTCGCCGCTGGGTTCGGCCGTGCGGGTGAAGTCGCGCATCTCCCGGTACTTCGCCAGCCGCTCGTCGTTCACTTCTCCCACATACCCGATATCAGGCGCGAGCAAAAATCGGGGGTGTCATTCCAGCACCAGCAGCTGGCGTTCGGCGGCGATCTCGGCACCGGCCGCGCGCAGGTCGGCGAGCTCTGGCGCGTCGGGGTGGGCCAGCGGATTGGTGTTGTTGAGGTGGGTGAACAGGAACCGCGTCCTCGGGTGGCGGGCGATCTCCGGCAGGGCCGCCCGGATCGGCAGGTGCCCCATGCTGCTCGCGGGGCGGTCGCTGCCGGAGGCATGCGTCAGCTCGTCCTCGGTGAAGAAGGTGCCGTCCAGGAGCACGACGTCGGCGCCATCGATGATCTGCTCGAACGCGTCGCTCCAGGCCGGCAGGCACGGCGCGTACACCAGGCTTCGGCCGGCGCCGGTGAACCGGTAGGCGACGACCCAACCGGTTCCGCGCAGTTCGCCCGCGTAACGGGGGCGCTTGTCGCCGACGACGGCGATCTCGGCAGCGAGTCCGGCCGTCAGCACTTGGCGATCGGAGACGGTCTGCGGCTGCACGGCGGTGTAACTGCCGATGACCTCGGTGATCGGGAACGCCTGCCGAAGCGCCTGGTGGACGGCGGCGGTCGCGTAGATCGGCAGCCGGGCGGCTTCCCGCAGGGTGAGCAGGCCGAGGGTGTGGTCCAGCTCGGCGCTGGTGAGCAGCACGCCTTCGACGGGGGTGCGCCGGGTGCCCGGCGGTGGACGGAGTTCGGGGGTTGCCAGCAGCTGCGTTCGCAGGTCCGGCGATGCGTTCACCAGGTACCAGGAGTTTCCGTCGCCGCTGATCGCCAGGCAGTCCTGGCTGAGCTGCACGCCGAGTTCCGCGGCCCGGCAGCAGCTCTGGCAGCCGCAGTTCCACTGCGGAAGGCCGCCGCCTGCTGCGGTGCCCAGGACACGTACCCGCATCACATCCGCCTCGGAACTGCCGGCTGCGGTTCGAACTCGGTCCGGATCAGGTCGTGGTGTTCGGACAACGCGCAGGCCGGATCGGTGACCGCCGCGTCGCCCACCAGCTGGTATGCCTGGCACCGGCAGCCGCCGAAGTCGACGTCCTTCAACGCGCAGCTGCGGCAGGGATCAGGCATCCACTCGGTGCCCCGGAAGCGGTTGAACGCCGCCGAATCGAACCAGACCGCCTCCAGCGCCGAGTCGCGCACCGAGGGGAGGTCCAGTCCGGGCAGCTGCCCGGCGGCCAGGCAGGGGAGCACGTCGCCGTTCGGGGCCACCGTCAGTTGCCGGTTGCCCCAGCCGTAGTTGCACGGTTTGGGGCGTGGGCTGAAGTGGTCCGCGGTCACGTACACGATCTCTAACCGGTCGCCGTAGCGCTCGCGGGCCAGCGCCGCGTCCGCGTCCGCGCGCTGCACCTGCTCCCGGCGGGGCATCAGGGCGGCGCGATTGCGCAAGGCCCAGCCGTAGAACTGGGTGTTGGCCAGCTCGACGCGTTCCGCCCCGAAATCCACTGCGAGTTCGACGATGTCGAGCAGCCGCGCGATGTTCCCGCGGTGCAGGACTGCGTTGACGGTCATGGGCAAGCCTGTTGCGGCGATGCTGCGCGCGACGATCATCTTGCGGGCGTGCGCGCGACGTCCGGCGATGGCGTCGGCCGACATCGCGGCCGAGTCCTGCACGGACAGCTGGATGTGGTCCAGGCCGGCCTCGGCGAGTTCGTGCAACCGCTTCGGCGGCAGGGAGAACCCGCTGGTGACGAGGTTCGTGTACATGCCGAGTCCGCGGGCCGCCGCGACGAGGGGAACGAGGTCCCGGCGCAGTGCCGGTTCGCCACCGGATAGGTGCAGTTGCAGCACGCCGATCGACCGCGCCTGCTCGATGACGCGCAACCAGTCTTCGGTGTCGAGTTCGTCCTGGTAGTCGGCGAGGTTTAGGGGGTTCGAGCAGTACGTGCACTGCAACGGGCACCGATAGGTCAGCTCGGCCAGCAAGCCCAGGGGCAGGCCGGATCGCGGATCCTGCTGCTGCGGACCGGATTCCGCCACCTCGGCCGGTTCCGCCCCCAGCATTCGGCGACGCGCCAGGTCCGCGAGCATTTCGAGCACGGATTCGGCGGTCACGCCCTGGTACGCGGCCGCGAGCTCGCTGACGATGTCGGTGACCGTGCGCTTGGTGTCGCACTTGCGCACAATGTCGGCTGCGGTGTCGTTGAGCAGCAACACGCCTTCCGGGTACAGCAGGGCGTGCCTCGCGCGGACGCGGTCATGCACAAACCGGACACCGCGCCGCAGCCCGGGGCGGCTGTCGGCGGTCACGTCCATGACTGTCCCTTGTAGTCGATGGCGTCCAACATCGCCCAAAGCACGTCGCATTTGAACGCCAACGCCCGCACCGCGGCGTCCTGCTGCTCGCGCGTCTCGCAGTGGTCGAGCACGACCTGCAGCGTCTGGGTGCTGTCCGCGCGGGCGGCCGGGATCCGCCGCTCGAAGTAGGCCAGCCCGGCGGGTTCGATCCAGTCGTAGTGGCGCCGCCAGGCGGCCATCCGGTCGGACATGTGATCGGGCGAGAACATCTCGGTCAACGCCGCGGCCACACCCTCGATCCACGGCTTGCGCCGGCAGAAGTCCAGATACGCGTCAGCGGCGAACCGAACGCCGGGCAGCACGTGGCGCTCGTCGAGGACCTCGGACCGCTGCAGGCCGACCGCTTCGGCGAGCACCAGCCAGTCGTGCAGGCCGCCTTCGGCGTCGCTGGGTCCGTCCTGGAAGCCGATCCGCTCGATCCAGATCCGCCGCACCTCGGGCAGCGGGCAGTTCGCCGCGATGGCGGCGTTCTTCTGAGACAGGTGTCGTTGGTAGTACCACCGGTTGGCCACCCACAGCCGAACTTCCGGAGGGCTGCATCGGCCGTCGTGCAAGCGTCGGTGGAATGGGTGGTGCGCCCAGTAGCGCTTCGCTAACCGCTGCAAGGATTCCCGGAAATCGGTCTCGCCCAGCGGTTGGCTCACCGATTGCCGTCATGCGCGTAAGCGGTGACCTCGGGACGGGTTTCGTACTGTTCGACCAGCGGCGGAGTCCAGCTCGGCGGAGCGGGGGCGGGAACGGATTCCGAAGGAGCGGCCATCACAGGACCTCCATTTCGCAAGAAGGACAAACGAAATCGGACCGTACTAGCGCCGAACCGCAATAATCAAGATTGCAAACCGAGAACAACACGACCGCCGCAACGGGAACCGCCGATCAGCCGAGAATTTCGCCGCCCGGCTCAGGCAACGGGAAAACCGCGCTGCCGGGCAGCCTCGTACAGCAGCACGGTTCCCGCTGAGGCCGCATTCAGCGAACTCGCGGCGCCCCCGATGGGAACCCGGACGACCTCGTCGCACATTTCCTGCCAGGTGGTGCTCATCCCGGTCGTCTCGTTGCCGATAACCAGCAGGACGGGCCGGGTGAGATCGCATTCGGTGATCTCGGAGGTGCCGTTCTCGTCGGTGCCGACGACCGCGATCGGCACCCCGCGCCGCCGGTGTTCGGTGACCCAGTCGAGGACGCCGCGCGGTGACGGCACCCGGACCGCAGGCACCGAGAACAGCGACCCCGTGCTCGCGCGCACCGACTTCGGGTCGTAGACGTCTGCGGCATGACCGCTCACGATCAGGCCGTGGGCGCCGAAGGCGTCCGCGGAGCGCACCAGGGTCCCGATGTTGCCGGGGTTGGTGGGCCGGTCGAAGATCACGCCCAGGAAGTCCTGCTCCACTGGCACCCTGTCGAGGTCGTCGGGCCGCAGCTCGGCGACGGCGATGAGTTCCGGTGGCTCGGATTCGCGCTCGCCGAGTTCCCAGAGTAGATCCGGGTGCACTTCAACGGTCTTGACGGCGCATTCATCGATCAGTCGCCTGGCCCAGGATGAGAGTTTCCTGCCCGACGGGTACAAGAGACTGCGCAGTGGCCAATCGCGCTCCACCGCGAGCGTAATCGGTCGCACACCGTGGATCAGGAATTCGCCGGAACGCTGTCGCTTGGTGCGGTTCGACAGCAGGGCTTGCCACTGCTGGAAAAGTGCGTTGCGGGTGCTGACGCGAAGACTTTGGCCGGAACGCGCGCCTGCACTGCCCTTGCCGCGGATTTTCCCCGGATCACGTCTTGCGTCTGACACCGCGCAAGGCTAACAGGCACTGAGGAAGGCGATTTCGCGGCGATTCGCTGTGACTTGGGCCACTGCTCGTCACGCTTCTTCGTCGTGCCCCGTTCCTTGTTCGCACTCGGTTGCGCGGATTCGAGAGGAAACCAGGGCGTTTCGGATCGTTGTTGTTGGGGCTGGCTACCCCGGGTTGGCCGCGGCGAAGCTCGCGGCCCGGTGGACCGATGCCGAGGTGACGTTGATCAACGCAGGTGATCGGTTCGTCGAGCGGGTGCGGTTGCACCAGCTCGCCGCCGGGCAGGCGCTGCGGGACCTACCGTTGGCGGACCTGGTCGAGGGCACCGGCGTGACGCTGGTCGTCGACCGCATGACCGGGATCGACGCTACTGGGCAGGCGGGACGGGCTGATCCAGTTCGTGCGCGCCGACGACAGCCCGCGCGAAGCCGTGCTGACCGGCCGGAAGCAGCGCTCTACAAAGAGGCCATCGTCGGTGGCACGAATCCTGTTCGAGCGGAACCCGGTCATTCCGACCTCGTTCCAGCGGTACCGGATGGTCCCGGGTTTCGGCCGGTGAGCTGGCGATCTTCCGGCCAGTAGAATCGGCCCGTGGAGCTCTTTCGCGGTGCGCTCGGGATTGGCGCGGATCAGGCGCTGGAGGTCGCGGTAGCGCATGCGATGTTGCGCCGCGTCAGCAGAGGCGAGTCGGGTCCGGCGGTGCGGGTGTACCGGCCGGACGCCCGCGTCGTCGCCTTCGGACGGCGAGACACGCTGCTGCCCGGCTTTCCCGACGCGGTCCGCGCCGTTCGGGACGCGGGGTTCACGCCGGTCGTGCGCGCCCCGGGCGGCCGTGCGGTGGCCTACACCGAGCGGTCGCTGGTGGTCGATCACGTCGGCACCGACCCCGGTCACCTGGCGGGCATGGACGAGCGGTTCGTGGGCTACGCCGAGCTGTGGGCCGGGGTGCTGCGCAACCACGGCGTCGGCGCGCAGGTCGGAGCGGTGCCGGGGGAGTACTGCCCGGGGGCGCACAGCGTGAACGCGAGGGGCCGCGTGAAGCTGGTCGGCACTGCGCAGCGGATGGTGCGTGGCGCATGGCTGTTCAGCGCGGTAGCGATCTTCGACGACGCCGAAGTGCTGCGCCCGCTGCTGACCGAGGTCTACCGGCACCTGGATCTGCCCTTCGACGACGACTCGGTGGGCTCGGTGGCCGCGGAGTCGCCCGGCGTATCGCTCAACGACTTCGAAGCCGAGGTCGTCGCGGCCTACGACGAACGATTCGGCTTGGTCCCGACGCGGTTGGCCGACGACCTGCTCGCCAAGGCCGGCGAACTGGTCGACGACCACCGCATTTGAAGCGCGTTCAGGCGGCGGTCACCTCGGGCGCACAGGCCGCCAGTTCCGGCTCGGGCTGGGAGCGCTTGCGCAGCACAACCATGCCGATGACCGCGAAGAGGACCACGAAGGTGGCGCCGACGACGGAAACCGCCTGGAGACCGCTGGTGAACGCCTCTCGCGCCGGGGCGAGCACGCTCGCCTGGTCGGCCAGCCGCCCCGCTGCGCTCATCGCGCCGGCCATCCCGTCTCGGGCCTCGACCGCGACGCCGGACGGCACTTCCGGCGGAATCGCGAGCACGTTGCGGTAGACGGCCGTGGCGAGGCTCCCGAACAGCGCGACGCCCATCGCGATGCCGAACTCGCCACTGGTCTCCGACATCGCCGATGCGGCACCTGCCTTCTGCGCCGGCACTGAACCCACGACCATCTCGGTGCAAAGCACGCCCTGCGGGCCCATGCCGAAGCTGGCGACCACCATGCCGATGGCCACCACCGCCGTCCCGTTCCCGACATCCGCCAGCGTGAACAGCAGAATCCCGCCCGCCGCGAGCAACATGCCGAAGCCGAGCACGAACTCCGGCCGGAACCGCTTGGCCAGCCTTGGCGCGATCAGCGACCCGACGACGACAGCACCGGCCTGCGGCACCAGCAGGACCCCCGCCTCAAGCGCCGTCAGCCCGGCGACCAGCTGGAGGTACTGGCTGACCAGCATGAAGACGCCGCCCATAGTGATCGCGCCGACCAGCATGATGCCAAGTGCGGCGCTGAAAGCGCGCACCCGGAACAGCCCCAGATCGAGCATCGGATCGGCGATCCGCCGCTGACGACGCGCGAAAACCACACCCAGCGCGAGCCCGACCGCCAGCGCTGCCAGGCTCGGCACCTGCGGGCCGTGCTTGGCGAGCTCCTTGAGCGCGAAGACGATCGGCAGGATCGTGGCCAGCGACAGCCCGACGCTGATGAGATCCAACCGGCCAGCGCTCTCGTCGCGGTACTCAGGTAACAGCGCCGGAGCAACTGCCAGCAGCAGGACCATCACCGGCACGCCCATCAGGAAGACAGAACCCCACCAGAAGTTCTCCAGCAGCACGCCGCCGACCACGGGCCCGATCACCATGCCGCCCATGAAGCAGCTCATCCAGACCGCGATCGCGGTCCCGCGCTGCCGGGCGTCCTGGAACATGTTGCTGATCAACGCCAACGTCGAGGGCATCAGCGTGGCCCCGGCGATGCCGAGTACCGCCCGGGCCGCGATCAGCATCGCGGGTGTGGGTGCGAAGGCCGCCGCGATCGATGCGATGCCGAACCCCGCGCCGCCGAACATCAGCAGCTTCCGCCGCCCGATGCGGTCCCCGAGCGTGCCCATTGTGACCAGGAATCCGGCGATCATGAACCCGTAGCTGTCGATGATCCAAAGCAGCTCGGTGTTGCTGGGCCGCAGGTCGGCGGCCAAGTGCGGCACCGCGAGGTGCAGCACGCTCATGTCCAACGACAAGAGCAGGGTCGGAAGCGCAAGCACCGCAAGCCCGACCCACTCCCGCCGTCCCGCACTCGGTGTCATATCCACGTTCGAGAACCCTCTCCTCCGGTGCCCGCTCCCACCGGCACCGTTGCGCTGTCACAGGAGTTGACCCGGGCCGTGCCGAGAACTAATCGGTCGAGGTGGCGATCAGGCCCGTGATCTACTCGGCGAGTGGGTGACGCGGTGAGCTTCGGCGGTGGCTGGGACAGCACCCGCAGACGTCCGATCCGGTTTGGACGGTGTCGCCCGGGGGATTCCCGGCTGACGGGCCAGTCATTCGTTCACCACGAGGCGCAGCACGGCAGGTCCGTCCGGGATCCGGATTTCCAAGGACTGGATTTCGTTGCGCCGCAACGGTGTTGTCATGTCCAGCGACGCCGTGTTCTGCGGCAGCGCGTACCACCTTGCCAGCTCCGCGGTGCGGCCATCGCGTTGGACCGTGACCAGCATGTAGTCACCGCCCTTCGTGCCCTCATAGCTGCACGACATGTCCACGCGCGTGCCGGTGGAAACGTCGCTGAGGTTGATGCTGGCCTGCACCGGGTAGGCGCCGAGCGCCGTCATCTCCTCACCCGCCGTACGGTCGGTCAGGAGAAGGGAGAGCATCAGCACCAGGCAGGCCGCCGCGCCGACTAGCACCGCGGACACGGTCGCCAGCAGCCGGTGTCGCCGTAGGCGCTGGACCTCGGCCAGCAGCTTCGGCAACCGGTCCGGTGGCGGGGGTTCGACATCGGCGTGGTGCTCGTCGACCTGCGCGAGCAAGCCCGGCAATCCGGCCAGCAGCCGAACGGAATCAGCGCAGGAATCACAGGTGGACAAGTGCGACTCGAACGCCGCCCGGTCCTCGGGTGACAATGCGCCGAGGACGTACGCGGCGTCGAAGGTCTCGAACGGGTCTGCCCCCGGCTCGATGTGCCGGCTCACCGGGTCACGCCCCTTTCTTCGAGCGCCAGGCGCAGCGCGCGCAACGCGTAATGCGTCCGGGACTTGATCGTCCCAGGCGGTACCCCCAACCGGTGAGCGGCATCGGTCACCGACATGCCCTGGTAGAAGCACAGCGCCAGCACCTCGCGGTGCCGCGGGGACAGCTCGGCGAGCGCGTCGGCGACCAGCCAGCCCTGCATGGCCCGGTCGGTTTCGTCGGTGGGCACGGGTTCCGGCGGTAGGTCGGTGAGCACCTCCGCGCGGTTCGCCGCCGAGCGCCAGCCGTCGATGGCGATCCGCCGCGCAACCGTGAACAGCCAAGCCCGGGCGGACCGCTGGGACTGGTCGAGCACCTTCGGATGCCGCCAGGCCCGCAACAGGGTTTCTTGCACCACGTCTTCGGCACGCGCGCGGTCTCCGCTGGTCAAGTGCAAGGCGTAGGCCCACAGCGCGGACGCGTGCTGGTCGTGCAGCATGCGCATCAACTGCGACTCGGCGTCGTCGCTCACACCGCAGCCCGACGTCGGGAACGCGCCGCCAGCAGTGCGGCGCTGAAGACGATGCAGCCAGCCTCGGTGATCACGCCCCAAACCTCCTCCGAGGTAGCGAACTGTTCCTGCACACCGAAGAGCCCGACGGTGACCGAAAGCCAGTAGGCCAACAGCGTCGCCGCGCCGAATCCGACCGCCGCCAGGACGGGCAACCAGTGGCGCCAGATGAGCACGGCAACCGCGATCACGACACCGGCCACGAGGTTGACCAGGAACAGCGGCCCGATGACGTCGGTGTCCCCGGCCCAGTCGAACCAAACAACGAGGTGCACCCACGCCGAACCCAGCAACCCCGCTGCCACCAGCACCCGCAGTATCCAGTCGGACATCGCCACACTCCCGCCGCCGCAGAATCCGCTACGCCAGGGAACACGAAATGCTCGCCCTTCCGGTTCAAAATTCTGGGCGGCGTTGAACCGGGGCCGGTGGTTGCTCGTGTCATACCGCATGACCTTTGAAAAGCACACTCGCCGAACTGTCCTCACCGCCGGGGGAGCCGTCGCCGGTGCGGCCGCGGGAGCTGCCGCCCTCGCGGCCTGCGGCCACGACACCGGTTCGCAAGCGCCCGAGTCCGGTGCTGCCGAGCCCAGTGCGGGCGCAGCCGTTCCAACGCCGGGACAGCCCCTCGCGGCGCTCAGCGCAGTGCCGGTCGGGGAAGCCGTCGCGCTCAAGACGCAACAGGGGCAGCCGGTGATCGTGTCCCGGCCCAGCGACGACACGGTCGTCGGTTTCGACGGGAAGTGCACGCACAAGGGTTGTGCGGTGGCTCCGCAGGGAGCCGAACTGCGCTGCCCGTGCCACGGGTCGGTCTTCGACGCGTTCACCGGTGCCGTCAAACAAGGCCCGGCCACGACACCGCTGCCCGAACTGAAGGTCGTGGTCGAGAACGACCAGATCATCAGCGGCTGAGGTATTCGTCGACGATTTCCCGGAACGGCGGGTGGAGTTCGCTCGCTCAAGGCGCTGCAGATTGGCTATCCGATTGAACCGGAGAGTTCAGCTAGGCTTACCATGCGGTGGTGAGCGGCGCGGACACTTCGGCGACGCCGGGGCGCAGCGCCTCGCGCGGTCGCATCGACAAGCGTCAGGCGATCCTGGACGCGGCGATGCGGGTGTTCGCCCGCGAGGGGTATGCCCAGGCTGGGATGGACGCGATCGCCGCCGAAGCGGGCGTCGCCAAGCCCACCGTGTACAACCACTTTGGCGACAAGGAGAACCTGTTCCGGCAGGCGATCGCCGCCGACTCCGGCCGGGCGCTGGCGCGCAACATGGCTGTCGTCGAGCAACTGCGCGGCGATGGCGAATTACATCCGATGCTGGAAGAGGTCGGATTCCACCTGCTCCAGTGCTATTGCGACGACCGCTCCTGGGCGCTGCGCCGACTGCTCTACGCCGAGCTCGGCAAGTTTCCCGACCTGATCGACATCGTCCGGGGCCGCGCGGCGGACCGCGTCACCGAAGCGCTCGCCGACCGGCTCGCCCGGCTCGTGCTGGCCGGCCGGCTGCGCAACTGCGATCCCGCCGAAGCCGCCGAGCAGTTCGCGGCGCTGCTCACCGGCCCGATGGAAGCGCGGGCCAGGCTGGGCACCCGGCAGGTCCCCGACGACGAGCTCCGCGCCGTGGCGGCATCCGCAGTCCGCACGTTCCTGCAGGCCTTCGCGCCGCAAGCCGGCTAGACGAGTAAGTCTGAATACGATCAGTGATCGTAGGCGGTGAGTGAGCGAGTGACTGGCTGGCCGGTGCGGCCGTCGCCCAACGTGTCGTTGACCGACTCGATGAGTTGGCGGACTTTCTTGAGCATCGGCTCGCCTGCTCGCAGGACCTCCTTCTTGCGCGACGGGCGCAGCAGCGTGATGCCCTGTTCGGACAGTGATCGTTCGAAGGTCTTCGAGGCGAACCCCTTGTCACTGATCAGCAGCAGCCCGGCCCGGTCCTTGATCATCTCGGCGTCGACCTCCAGCATCGCGGCCAGCACCTCGCGCTCGCCGAGCTTGGGATCTGCCAACGCCCACAGCATCGGCATCCCGGCCGGGGTGCACACCAGGTACAGGCGCAGACCCCAGAAGAACCGCGAGTGTGACGCGCAGTAGCCGTAGCCGGCGAAGCCGGCCAGGTCCGAACGCTTGACGGTGGGGCGGGACATGCCGCAGGGCACCGGGGTGGAGTCGGTGATCCACACGGTGTCATGCCAGAAGTCGGTGTCGCGGGCCAGTACCCGGATGATCCGTTTGATCCGCGGCAGTGCGGCACGCAGGCGCTTGTTGTACCCGGACTGTCCGGGCAGGTAGGGGAACAGATGCCGCAGGTGTGTGCGGGTGTAGCGCAGCCATCGGGCCTCATTGTGAAAGCCCAGCATCGCCTGCATGACGGCCAGGCACAGTAACTCGGAGTGGCTGAGCTTGGGTGGCCGACCAGGCAGCCGAGCCGAACCGGCCAGGTCATCGTCGATTTTGACGTAGAGTGCGATCACGAGGGTGTCCAGGTCTGTCGTCACAAACGGATCATGGACACCCTCGCCTCATGCTCGCAGGAATTTGGAATTACTCGTCTAGGTCCGGCGATCACGGGCCTACGTGGATGTGGGCGGCCCAGAGGCGCGGGTCGTGGGGGTGGAGTTGCCGCATCGCCCGCACCGTGCGGTGCAGGGCTTCGGCCGCGTTGGCGATGTCCAGCACACCATCTTCAGCCAGGTCGGTGTACAGCGAGTCGATGATCGAACCGTCGCCGTCGACCGACCACAACGGACCGATCACGTGTTGGAAACCCCCGGCATGGTGCAGCAGCGGCAGCAGCTGGGTGATCGAGTCGGGTGGGCTGCCCGGATCCAGCGCGACCTCGTTCGCCGACACGTAGGCGAACCCCCCTGGCGATCGCACGAGGTCGGCGATGGGCAGCGGGCTGCCGTCGGTACCGGACAGTCGGCTCGACGCGGAGTCGTGCGCCTTCTGGATGCCGCGGCAGGCGAAATGCACGGGCCCGGGTTCGGCCAGTGCGGCGAGCACTGCTGCGCGCGTCGACTCGGTGAGTTCGAGGACCTTCGCGGCGGGCCAGCGCTGGGTCACCAGGCCGGCTTCGGCCCGAGCGGTCGCGCGGTCGCCGAGGACCACGCGGGGATCGAGGCCGGCCTGGAACTCGGACTGCCGGGCGTGCATCAACGACTGCAACGTCGCGGTGTAGGACGGAACCGTGCGTTCCAGGACCGACCGTCCGGTGCCGGGGAGCGTCGCGCTTCCGGCCGCGTGCAGCGGCAAGAAAGCGGCCGGGCCGGTGGGGCACCACCAGATGCGCGGCCACCGCTGGTCGTCGGCGGGCACTCGGCCGAAGGCGGTGACGTAGTAGTAGCTGAGCACGTTGAACACCGGCTCGGCCACGGAATGCCAGAGCCAGGCCAGCACCTCCCGCACGTCGGCTGCGTTGTCGGCCGACAGCAGGAGCCTGGTGTACTTCGCGGTGCTGCGGACGTCGAGGCGAGGCAGGGTCACGCCGACCGCCTCGCCAGCGGTGACGAGCAGGGCGTGCGATCCGTACGCGCTGACGTTCACCATGACCACGGGACCGTCCGCAGCGGCATCGCGGAGCTGCCCGAACGCGGGCGGTGTCAGGTACCGCTCGAAGCCGGGTTGGCTGCGGACCTCGTTCACCAGCTCCGCCTACCGGTCGGCCAGGCGGCGCTGGCGCCCGACTGCCTTCCGCCGCACCGCTGCCCCCAGCAGGTTGTCGGGGAGGTAATCCAGTTGCTGGCGGACGCGTTGCAGATCCGCCGCGAGCGCGGGGAGTTCGTGGCGCAGGGCGGTGTGCTCGTCGCCGGTGCCGAGCGCCTGCGCCAGCAAGAGATTCCGGCCGTGTTCCAGCAGCTCGACGGCCTGCTTGGGGGTGCCGTCGTGCACCGCGCAGGCGGCCATGTCGGCGACCAGGGCGGTCAGTTCGTACCGTCGAGCGGCGTCCGGGGGCGGCCCGAACCTGGTGACCAGCGGCAGCAGGGCCATCGCCGACTTGAACATGGTCGCCGCGTCTTCCCACCGGCTGGTCTCGGCCGCGAGGTGCCCGGCCAGCACTGCTGCGCGCATCCGCGTCGCGGCAGGTGCCGTCGGCAGCTCTGCGGCCGCCCGCAACGTGGCGTGCGCAAGCCGGTAGGTGCGCCGCCGGTTCTGCTTGGATTGCCGCTGCAGGACGTTGCACAGCTCGACCGACACCGCCGCACGTTCCGGATCATCCGCGGGCATCGCCGCCAAGACCCGCTGGTACGCGGTGATCGCCGCGTTGAGGGTCGACTTGGCCTGCGACTGCTCGAACTCGCGCACTGCGAGGCGGCCGCGCTGTATCCAGTGGCCCAACCGCACCGGGCCGTCCGCAGGCGCCAGTCGATCGAGTTCGGTCAGGGCCGCGTCGGCACGAGCGAGGTCGTCGGCGGCGCCTGCGTTCTCGAAGCGGCAGAGCAGGCAAGCCACGAAGACCCGCAGCGCGCAACAGCGATCCTCGTCCGGCGCGTCGGCGCAGTAAGCGGCCCGGTCCGCGAAATCCACTGCGGCATCGAGCGTGCGCCCGTCCCTGGTGATCGCGAACTGCCAGCGTAGCAGTTCGCTGAAGGAAAGGAACACCGACGCGAGCCGGGGGTCGTCGCTTCGAAGCCGCTCGACCGACCGGTCGAGTACCTCGATCGCTTCGTCCAGCGCACCGCGTTCCGCGGTGCAGTCGAAGTGCTCCGCGCCCGCGCCCGCCAGGTTGAACAGCGCCGTTGCGAGGAGCCCGTCGTCGCGTGGGCTGCTCGTCGCAGCGCGGCTCAACTCGTCCACCGCGCATCGGAGATCTTCGGGATCTCCCTCCTCGTCGAAGCGCATGCGCAGGGCCACGCCGAGCCTGCACAGCGCCACCCGGAGATCCGGTCCGCCGGGCACCTCATCAGCGGCGTCGTGCAGCAGTTGAACGGCGGCGTCGAGCTTCTCGACGCCGGAGCCTTGGTCGAAGCAGGTGACTAACGTAGTGCCCACCCGCAACAGCAGCGTCGGCCGCTCCGGCAGGTCGGGCGGCGCGTCTGCGGCAGCTTCGCGCAGCACGTCAACGGCTTCTTCCGTTCCGGTGCCGCCGAGTGCGGCGCGCATCCGCAGTGCGTCTACCAGCCGCAGGAGTGCCGCGACGCGCTGCCTCGATCCCAGTGATGTGAAGTCGGCTGCTTGACGGGCGGTCGTCACGGCTTCCTCGACGAGTTCCGGGCGTCGGCTGCGCCGCGCTTGCTTGAGCAGCGCGAGGCTGAGATTGGACCAGTAGAGCGGCCGCTGCGGATCGGTGCGTCGTGCCGAGTCGAGAGCTTCCCGGTAGTGCCTGATGGCTTCGTCCAGATCCGCCGGGTGGCCGTCGGCTTCGAACCAGAGGTGCATGGCATTGCCGAGGTTGTTCACGGCGGCGGCGCGTTGCGCGTCGTTGAGCGGAATCTCCTCCACGATGCGCGACAACGCCTCGGTTGTCTCCGGGAGCGCAGCGAGATCGCGGCTTCGCACCATGTGCTGGAGCGCGGCGATGACCGCGTCGTGGCTCGCTGCCTGCGGGCCTCCCCGGGAACTGGTCATCGAGCTCCATTTCGTTCGGGCACATCGGTGACAGGTGACAGGGTGGGGCCGGTCCGGCCGCTTTGGCATCCGCCGAATGGCGGTCGCCCGGCACCCGCCTGGGCCGGTGTCGTTCGCCGATCGGTGCAGTGGAAATGCCTGGAGCGCTTGCGGAAACGCGAGGTCGGTCCGGAGGCGGCAGGTTGCTGTCGCGCCGAGGTTATCGCTCGACCGACCCGCCGCCGTCCGGCAGATCGAGGTGTAATACCTTAACCTCGCGGTTGCTTGGAGAACCCCTGCTTGGAGAACCCCTGCCTGGCGAACCCGGCTCGTTGACCGACGTGCACGTCGATGAGGAGGCCGAAGATGTTCCGCACGAACATGTCGGCACCCCGAGCGGTCTTCGCGCGTTGCCCGTCGAGCACTTTCACCGCATCTGATTGGACTATTCGGTCGCATTAGCACAGTGGACTGATTCGGATTCCCGGCTCGGTGCAAGGGAATTCGCTGCTCCGTCGATGGAGCGTTGAGAGAAAGGAAACGCGGTGTCGATTCAAGAATCCAATGTGGAGGATCTGGAGGGCGCGGAGGACGCGTCGAGCGAGCTCGCCGCGTTCGAGGCGGAACTCGATCTGGACGAGAGCCACCTGGTGCGCGGCTACAACTGACGCGCCGGTCGGTCAGCTCGTTGGCTGGGGTGGGCCGAGCACCCGGTGGGTGTAGGCCATGTGGTCCCGCATCGGCTGCTCGGTTCGAAGCACATCCGCGCCCAGCACTACGTTGAGCAGGTCGCGGTGCTGATCGGCTGCGTGGCGCAACCCGCCCTCGGACCAGTTCGTCGAAATGCGCCCGGCGGTCGCCGAGGGGTTGGTGGCGAGCTTCGTCAGCGCGGCGAGCGGGGCGGGAGTCGCGACGTCTCGTTCTTTGTGGACATTAAAATTCGGTTCTGTTGGTGGTCGACAGGCGCGCGCGAGTTGCCTGGCCCTGGTCGGGTGGATGGGGCGCGACGGAACCGAATGGCGCTGGGGCAGCATCCGGTCGGCGCCGCGCGGCCTCATGCCGGGGGTGCAATCGTGTGCCGCGGCTCTGCCTGGACCCCGCATGTCGGCGGTCAGGTGGGCGATCGAGTGAACCCGTCCGGGGTGGACGGTGGTGGTCAGGCGGTGATGTGGTCACGCAGCTGGGTTGCCAGGTCGCGGATATCGCGGGCGATGACGTCCCAAGCTTCGGTGGGGTGCAGGTCGGACTGCTGGGTGGTGCCGTACTCCTGCGGCCGCGCGACGAACGCTGTCCGAAGGCCCGCGCTGCGGGCCGCGGCCAGGTCCGAGTTGTGCGCCGCGCACAGCATGACTCGGTGTGGCGGCAGGTCGAGCAGTCGCGCCGCGCCGAGGTAGGCGTCCCGGTCCGGTTTGTAGCACCGGGTCACGTCCGAGCCGATGATGACGTCCCAGGGCAGCCCGGCGTGCTTGGCCATGTTGGTCAGTAGTGCGAGGTGCCCGTTGGACAGCGGGCCGATGATGAAGTGCCGCTTAAGCTCGGTCAGCCCGGGCACACTGTCCGGCCAGCCGTCCAGCCGGTGCCAAGCCCGGTTGAGCCATTCCACGTCGGCCGCCTCGATCCGCTCGATGGGCAGGCCCATCTCCTCCGCCGTGGCGATCAGGTTCTCCCTGTGCAGCTCGTCCAGGGTGAGGAACTCCCGGGCGCCGCTGCGGATGGGCTCCAACGAGAGCTGGTAGCGCGCTCGCCACCGCAGCGCGAACTCGGCGGCATCGACCTCGAATCCGTACCGGTAGGCGATCGCCTCCACGGCGTCGGCCACGCCGGACTTCCAGTCGACGACGGTGCCGAAGGTGTCGAAGAGAACGGCGTCGACGATCCGCTGCGGAGCTGCCGGAGCTTCCGGTCCGATCGCCATCGTTGGACCTCCTTCGTTGGGCCGCGCTTCGCAGGTCGACCCTAGCAAGGAGGCGGGGCGGAATGTAGATCCACTCAGCGAGATGTGCTCGACAGCGCCCGCGGATATCCTATGTGGACAAGGTTCTACCTCGGCGCGGCGGCGCGGGTCTGCTCGGCGAGCAGTGCGATGACGTCGGCGATGTCGTTGCGGCGGGCGTGCGCCAGGCGCTGGCGGTGAGCTCCGCTGCCATCCCGCAGCACGCGGTCGAGGAGGTCGGTCACCAGTCGGGTGTCGCCGCTGGCGTCCAGGGCGGGCAGCGCCGCCTTGACTGTCTCGTCCAGGAGAGATCGCGCAGGCCTGAGCTCCCCGGTCACGTCCAGGCCTCGCCCCTCCAGCCCGTCGCGCGCGGCGCGCCACGTGGCGAGGCGGAGGTGCTCGTCGGGGAGCTCGGGTGCGGGGCGGTCCTCGGCGATGTCGTGCAGCGCCGCCGCGGCCAGTGCGCGCACCAAGAGCGCTAGCAGGAGTGCTTCTTCCGCTGTGGCGACGGCGTCCGCCACCCGAACTTCCAATGTGGACAGATGCGGCGCGGGACGGGCGAACCAGTAGATCATGGAGTGGTCCAGCGCGGCGCCGCTGGCCAGCAGCGTGTCGACGGCGCGTTGGTAGGAGGCCGGATTCCGGTGCATCGGCGGCGGTCCGGCCGACGGCAGCCGGGACCAGACGACCGTGCGCCAGCTGGCGTGGCCGGTGTCCCGGCCGTCGTAGAACGGGGAGTTCGCGGTGAGCGCGAGCAGTGCCGGGAGGTGCGGGCGCAGGTGGTTGGACACCGCGAGACTGGTGGCCAGGTCGGGCATACCGACGTGGACGTGGCAGCCGGTGGCGGTGTGCGAGTCCAGCAGCTGCCCGAAGTGGTCGCTGATGCGCCGGTATCGGGGAGTGTCGGTGATCGGGAAGGGGGCGGGGATGCCGAGCGGGGAGTACCCGGTCGAGACCAGTCGCAGGTTGCGCCGATCGGCCGCGACGACGAGGGTGCGCCGGGCCGCGAGCAGGTGTTCGCGGGCCTCGACGGCGGTGCGGCAGACGGGGGTGTTGGATTCCAGCTGGAAGCGGGCGAACTCGGCCTTGAAGGTGCTCGTGGCGTCGTCGTCGACCGCCGGGATGCGTGGGGCCGGGCGGCCGGTCTCGGGATCCAGCAGCTCGTGGTGCCGGGCGGCCGGTCTCGGGATCCAGCAGCAGGAACTCCTCTTCGATCCCGAATGTCGGGAGGGGCGAGCCGCGATGCATCGGATGCCCTTTCCGGCGGCTCGCCTGGTCAGTCTACTGTGGATGGAATGTTCAGGCCGGCCCGGTGCGAGTCGGGGTTCAACACCGGGCCGGGGATTTTTGGGGACCGGGACGAGGGGCGGCGGGCCGGCGCGCTGGAGCACGCGTTCGCCAGGAACTGAGTGATCCTCACGCGCTCGGCCGCCTCTCGGTCTCCCCGTTCTCGGTCGCGATCGAAAGTATGGAGAAGCTGGCGTACGCATTTCAAGCAATCCACGCAACATTCCGGTATTCCAACCCGAACGGCCCAGTTGATCACGACAGTTGCATCACCCGGTTCGGCTGTTTGAGTTGCGCGACGGGCCGACGCTTGACCGAATGCAGGTATTGCACAGACGATGCATGAGTCTTCCGAACAAGGAGGAGCAAGTGAAGTTGACCTTCCAGGGAACGACGTCCCACGCCGGTACCTGCCCCACGCTGTACAGCACCGACCAGGGAACCTACGTCGTCCAGGGCTACAAGGTCACCGATCCGGAAGCGCTTGCCGCGCTTAGGGAGCGCGGTCTTCCCGACCACGAGACTGCGGTGGAGGTTCCAGCTGCTCTGCTCGACTTCGTGCCGAAGGCGGCGCCGTGAGTACCTGGGTGTTACCCGGCGCGGAGTTCGAGGAACTCCTGCGCTCGTTCCGGCACCGGGCGTGGCGGTGGGAATGCCAGGGCACCTACCGCCAGCCCGCCGAAGCCGAACCCTGGCGCCGCTGGCGGGCCGGCGAACCGGACGACCTGACCTGGCTGCGGCCCTGGCTCGATGAGGTCGCAACCGCGACCCGCGCGGGCCGGATCTTCTCCCGGGTCCGGGTCTTCCGGGATCCGCCCACCGAATACCAGCGCTGGCAGCTCGATGTCAGCCCGGCCAACATCGCCGCCGGTGAGGACCTGCGGGTACTCACCCAGGTCGAGGCGGACGCGCTGGGCCTGCCAGCCCGCGACTTCTGGCTCTTCGACGAGACCAAGGTCGCGTTGATGCACTTCGAGAACCAGCGATTCGCTGGCACCGAGATCATCGCCAGCCCGGGGGAGGTGAACAGGTACCGGGCCTGGCGGGACATCGCATACGATCATGCGATTCCGCTGATGGTTTACCTGCACGACCTGACCCAGAGGAGCCGGTGACCGATTTCGACACTCGCCGCCTGGCGTTCGGCGACGCGCTGCGTCGGCTGCGCCTGGCAGCCGGGCTGTCCGGGAAACAGCTCGCTCAGCAAGCCGGGTGGACGCCGTCCAAGGTCTCGCGGGTGGAGACGGCGAAGCAGTCCGTCTCCGACGCGGACGTGGTCACCTACTGCCGGCTGACCGATGCTGCCGACGATGTGGTGGCCGAGCTGCGGCAGGAGCTGCGCGAGATCCGGATCGAGGCAGCGAGCTGGAAGCGCCAGCTGCGCACCGGGAATCGCGCCCGACAGGAGTACAGCCAGCAGCTCGAGAGCGGCGCAGAGCGCATCCGGCTTTTCGAGATCGCGCTGATACCCGGTCTATTGCAGACCGCCGAGTACGCCCGGCACGTCTTCGAGGTGGTTGCGGACCTGCACCAGAGCCCCCGCGACGTCACCGAGTCGGTCGAACGGCGAATGTCCCGCCAGAGCGTGCTTTTCAGCCCGCGGACGAAGGTCGAGATCCTCTGCTCGGAGGCCGCGTTGCGGCATCCCATCGCCCCGCCCCAGGTCATGGTCGCCCAGCTGGACCGGCTGCTGGCCCTCGCCGGCATGTCGACGATGCGACTGGCGATCGTGCCGCTGGACGCGCAGCTGACGGCGGTTCCGCTGCACGGCTTCGTCATCATCGACGACCTCGCGCTGGTGGAGACGGTCAACACGGAGATGACCATCACCGAGGCAGAAGAACTGGCGCGGTTCCACCGCCTTTTCGACGCTCTGTCGGCTGCGTCGTTGGAGGATGCTGCGGCCCGCTCGCTTTTGCAGCGGCTCATCGCGCACTACGCCGCAGCCGACCAGCCGTGAGTCTTTGGGCCGGTCGAGCGGCCGGACCTGGGTGTCCGTCCGGTTGCTGCGGTACTACGAGGAGAAGGACCTAACGGGAGCGGAGACCATCCAGCAGCGGATCGAAGTGCTGACCGCGATCCGGAAAGCGATCGACGTGGAAACTAAGCCGGCAGCCGAGCGATGATCCACAGCACCGGGCCGCTGCGGTGGGTGTGCACGACTCCTACTCCGGCGGCCTGCAGCGGCTCGGCGACCTCGTCGGGGTCGAAGAACACCAGGCCGGACCGGCCTCCGACCAGCTTCGCCGCCCGGTGCAGCAGGCTGCCGCGCGGCGTCGGCACCATGACCGCGATCCAGCCGGCGGGGGCGAGCACCCGTGCCATCCCGGCCAGCACGTCGTGCGGGTCGGGGATCAGCTGCAGCGCGGCGAAGCTGGTGACGAGGTCGAAGGTGCTGTCGGGGAACGGTAGCTCGCGCGCGTCGGCGCGGATGAACCCGACGTTGTCGGTGGTCTCGGTGCGGGCGGCCCGCGCCAGCATCGCCCCGGAAACGTCGATGCCGATCGCGAGCCCGGTCGGGCCGACGGCGCGCCCCAGCCGGGCCGTGACGTTGCCGGGCCCGCAGCCGATGTCCAGCACCCGCCCACCGGCGGGCGGATACGCCCGGGTGGGCAGCCCGAACCACATCGGGAGCACGCGCCGGGTGAGCGACTGCGCGTGGTCGTAGAGGGCCGAACCGGCCTTCGACTCCCAGAACGACTGGATCGGGCCGGAGGGTGCCTCGCCCTGCGCGCCGAGGAGGTCCAGGTATCCGCGGCTGGTGTCCGGATGCTCCGGTGCGGATGCCAACAACGGCAGCACCCGCTCGAAAACCGCAGGCACGGACCGGTCGGTCATGCGCACCTCCAGCTGGTCGGCACCACTCAGCCTAGGACGACGGCGCCACCAGCGGCCAGTCCGGGCCGGACGACGCAGGGCCTGCACCGCCCCGGCGAATTTGCCTGGTTCAAGATCTTCACAGCGCGCGTTCCAAGGGGCGAGGATCTATCGGCTTCGGCGCCGCTTCGCGCTGTCCAACCGGTCACGGAGGAGTGCCCATGTCCATCGCTGCCAGCTCGCCACCCACTGCGGTGCCCAAGGGGCGCATCGTCGCGGCGAGCTTCATCGGCACCGCCATCGAGTTCTACGACTTCTACATCTACGGAACCGCGGCGGCGCTGGTGTTCGGCCACTTGTTCTTCCCGACGTTCTCGCCGCTGGCGGGCACGCTCGCGGCGTTCGCCACCTTCGGCGTCGGGTTCATCGCCAGGCCGGTCGGGGCCGTGGTGTTCGGCCACTTCGGCGACCGCATCGGTCGCAAGACAATGCTGATCGTCTCGCTGCTGCTGATGGGGACCGGCACCGTGGCGATCGGTCTCCTGCCGACGTTCGAGACGATCGGCGTCGCGGCGCCGATCTTGCTGGTGACCTGCCGGTTCTTGCAGGGTTTCGGGCTAGGCGGTGAGTGGGGCGGTGCCGTGCTGCTGGCCACCGAGTACGCGCCGCAGGGCAAGCGCGGGCTGTGGTCGAGCTTCCCGCAGGTCGGTCCGGCGGTCGGCTTCGTCATCGCCGGTTCCGCGTTCCTCGCGCTCGGCGGAACCATGCCGGAGGAGTCGTTCGACTCGTGGGGCTGGCGGGTGCCGTTCCTGGCCAGCGCGCTGCTGATCATCGTCGGCTACTACATCCGGATGAAGATCGCGGAGACGCCGGTGTTCGAGAAGGCCATGCGGGAGCAGGAGAAGGCCAAGGCGCCGATCGTCGAGGTCTTCAAGCGCCAGCCCAAAACTCTGCTGCTGGCGACCTGTTCGTTCATCCTCGCGCACACGCTGTTCTACACGATCACCACGTTCTCGCTGTCCTACGGTACCGAGGTGCTGCACCTGGGCAAGAACATGCTGCTGATCTGCGCGATGATCGCGGCCGCGGTGATGGGCATCGCCACCCCGGTCCTGGCGATGTACTCGGACCGGGTCGGTCGGCGCCGGGTCTGCCTAGGTGCCGCGATCCTGGCGATCGCGTGGGCGTTCCCGCTGTTCGCGCTGATCAACACGAAGCAGCCGGTGCTGATCGCCATCGGCATGTCGGTGGGCATGATCGCGTTCGCGGCCCTGTTCGCGCCGATGGGCGCATTCCTGTTCCTGCCGGAGCTGTTCGCGACCCGTTACCGCTACACGGGCTCGTCGGTGGCTTACAACGCCAGCAGCATCGTCGGCGGCGGGCTGAGCCCGATCCTGGCCACCCAGTTGATCGCCTGGACCGGCTCGTCGCTGCCGATCTCGGCCTACGTGGTGCTGATTGCCGTGATATGCGCGGTGTGCGTCTGGTTCATGCGCGAGACCCGCGATGCCGACCTGACCGTCGAACCGACCGAGAGGTAGCGAGGGCGGGAGTAGTCGCTGGCCACTCCCGCCCCGTTCAGCGGTGCTCGGGGTTCTCGAAGTGGGGGCGGCAGCCCGCGTCCCACTCCGTGCGCTGGTTGCCGTAGGCGGGGATGCCGCCCGCCCGGTCGAGCATCGCCGCCACGTGCATGAGGTTGTAGGTCATGAACGTGGTGTTGCGGTTGGTGAAGTCGTTCTCCCGACCACCGGAATCGGGGTCCAAATAGGACGGACCGGGCCCGATCGAGCCGATCCATCCGGCGTCGGCCTGCGGCGGGACGGTGTAGCCGAGGTGCTGGAGGCTGTAGAGGACGTTCATCGCGCAGTGCTTGACGCCATCTTCGTTGCCGGTGATCAGACAGCCGCCGACGCGTCCGTAGTAGGCGTACTGGCCGGCGTCGTTGAGCAGCGACGAGCAGCCGTAGAGCCGTTCGATGACGTGCTTCATCGCGGAACTGTTGTCCCCGAGCCAGATCGGCCCGGCCAGCACCAGGATGTTCGCCGCCAGGACCCGCTGGTACAGCTGCGGCCATTCGTCGGTGGCCCAGCCGTGCTCGGTCATGTCCGGCCAGACACCTACGGCGATGTCGTGGTCGACGGCGCGGATGCTGTCGACCTCGACGCCGCTGCTGCGCATAATTCCCGCGCTGAGTTCGAGCAGGCCTTCGGTGTTGCTGCGCTCCGGCGAGCGCTTGAGTGTGCAGTTGATGAACAGCGCGCGAAGGTTGTCGAAAACTGGTTCGGTCGCTTCGGTCATCGCCCTCGCCCCCTGCCACGTCTCCGAGCGGTCAGTGCAGCACTGAGCGCCGCACCGGGCAACTCGCCGAACGGGGGGGAGGGGACGAGGAATGTTGATACAGGTAACATCGATGGCGGGCAGCGCCTAGCGGAGGGGGAAGCAGTGGGCGACAGGCGTCGCGGTGTGCAGGACGCGGACATCCGCCTCGGCGCGGCGATCCGCTCCCGCCGCAAGGAACTCGGGTGCACGCTGGTCCAGGTCGCCGCGGACACCGGGCTCTCGCACCCGTTCCTGAGCCAGGTCGAGCGCGGGCGGGCGCGCCCCTCGATGCGCTCGCTTTTCCTGATCGCCGAATCGCTGCGCACGACGCAGCAGGCCTTCCTGGCCGAGGCCGCACCGTCGGCCGGAGGCGTCCGTTTGGAGCAGGGCACGGACCAGGTGGTGGACTCGGTGCGGCTGCTCGACCACTACGAGGCGGGCGCCGACGTGACCGAAAGGGTCGTCAGGACCGAGGAGTTCGAAGACTACTTCAGCCATGCCCGCCGCGAGTTCGTCTACGTGGTCTCCGGGACGATCGAGGTGGAACTCCTGGTGGAGCCAGAGAAACCGGCCGTGCACGAGCTCGGCCCGCGCGACAGCATCGCCTGCCCCGGCCGCGCCAAGCACCGCCACCGCCGCACGAGCCCGGACCCGGCCTTGGTGCTGATCGTCCACTCCGGACCGCCAGCCTGACCCGGCGGCAAAGCAAGACCGGGAACCGGGGCCCGAGTAAGTTGCCGTCATGGTCTTGTCAGGATTGCGCTGGTGGGCGGCAAAGTGGCGGAAACTTCGCGGACAGCGGCTTCCGGAGGCGTCTAATGGTCGGATGATGCCTTCGGAATCGCAGGTCCTGCCAGGGGGTTTCGGATATCCGCTCGGGTTCGCCAGCGGATTCGTGGTCGTCACAGCGTGCATCGCGGTGGACGAGACGGCCCGCCCCGCAGCCGCCGTGGTGCTGCTGGCGATCTTAGTCGCCATCGTCTCGGCACTCACGACGGTGCCCGCAGCCACCGCGACCGCGGCGGTGTGCTGGGCCCTCTTCGCCACCTTCTCGATCGGCGTGCGCGGTGACCTCACTGTCGACGGGTCGACCGTCGTCGGGCTCGGCATTCTCCTGCTCGCCGCCGTGGTCGGGCTGATCGCGGGCGCTGTGTCGCGCGCGAGACGACGTCACTCGGCTGCGCAGTCCACGCCGTTCGTGCCGGCACCTCGCCAGCCGTCGGTGTCGGAGCGGCTCAGCCACTAGCCGCGCAGGTCACTTCCGGGCCTTCGGGGCGTTCTCGGCGGTCTTGCCTGGGTCGCGTTCGACGACCGGGGCGAGGATCTCGTCCATGCGCCGCAACAGCTCGGCCTCCAGCTTCACCCCGGAGGCCGCGACGTTCTCGGTAATCTGCTCGGGCCGGGAGGCGCCGATGATGGCTGCCGAGACGTCCGGGTTCTGCAGCACCCAGGCCACCGCCAGCTGCGCCAGCGACAGCCCCGCCTCGTCGGCCAGCGGCTTGAGCAGCTGCACCCGCTCCAACACCTCGTCGCGGAGGAAGCGGGACACGAACGTCGCGCCGCCATTCTCGTCCGTGGCGCGGGAACCCGCAGGTGGGGTGGCCCCGGGCAGGTACTTGCCGGTGAGCACGCCCTGCGCGATGGGGGACCAGACGATCTGGCCGATGCCCAGCTCCGCCGAGGTCGGCATCACCTCGTCCTCGATCACCCGCCACAGCGCCGAGTACTGCGGCTGGCTGGACACCATCGGCACGTGCAGCTCCCGGGCCATCGCATGGCCGGCGCGGATCTGCTCGGCGGTCCACTCCGAGACCCCGATGTAGAACGCCTTCCCGCTGCGGACCACGTCGGCGAACGCCTCCATAGTCTCCTCCAGCGGCGTTTCCGGGTCGAAGCGGTGCGCCTGGTACAGGTCCACGTAGTCGGTCTGCAGCCGCCGCAGCGAAGCGTCGATGGACTCCATGATGTGCTTGCGGCTGAGACCGCGGTCGTTGCGGCCCGGCCCGGTGGGGAAGTACGCCTTGGTGAAGATCTCCAGGCCTGCGCGGCGCTCGCCCCGCAGCGCGCGGCCCAGGACGGCCTCGGCGCGGCCCTCGGCGTAGACGTCGGCGGTGTCGAACGTGGTGATCCCGGCGTCCAGTGCCGCGCGGATGCACGCGGTCGCGGCGTCCTCCTCGACCTGGGATCCGTGGGTGATCCAGTTTCCGTAGGCGAGTTCGCTGATGACCAGGCCGCTGCGGCCGAGATGGCGGAATTCCATGACTCCCCTTCGAACGCGGACGGAGCCGAACTTACCTGCCCGGTCCGGCGCGGGCGACGTGCGTCGCGGAGGCGCCGATCGCGGCCAGCACCGAAAATTTCCTTGCGCAACCGGCGAGTAAAGAGCAATGTGTCCGTCGCACGGTTCGGACGGGGCACGCCCCCGGGCGGCGTGCGGCCTGGCGGGACAACGGGGTCTTGCCAGGCGTTGGGTCTCGGGCGGGCGCGGTGGCGCCCGGCCCAGCAAGATCGAAGGGTTCCACGTGCGCCACGAGCAGCAACGACCACCTCGCCGTGCCCGCACGACCCCCGTCCTGGGGCGGGCCGGAACGACGCGCCTGCTGCTGAAGGCCGCCTGGCTGGAGCTCCACGCGGTGCTCCAGCGCTGATGCCGGGTGCGGAGGCGTCGCCGCCCCCGCACCGTCAGGCATCCTTGGTGACCACGCGCGCGATGGTGGCGGACAGGCCGATCAGCAGGTAGCACCCCGCGCGGAACAGGCCGGTAACCAGCGTGTCGCCGCTCATCGGATCGCGCAGCACGTCCATCACCGCCGACCAGTCCGTGGTGATCAACACCGGCTGCAACCAGTCCAGGGCCGGGATCGTGCCGAGCACCCCGAACACGATCAGCCCGCCCAAGGTGGCGGCCATGACCACCAGCGGGTGCTCGGTGAGCGACGAGATCGCCAGCGCGACCGCCCCCACGGCGGCCATCTGCACTGCGGACCACCCGGCGGCCAGCGCCACCCGGCCCAGCGCCGAACCGATCGGCAGCGTGGTGCCCGAGAGCGTGACCATGCCGTCGCCGCCGACGATGACGAGCCCGGTCAGGACACCGCTGACGGCGACGACGGTCACCGCGAGCACTGCCAGCACCAGCACGCCGAAGGCCTTGATGCCGACCAGCCGCACCCTGCCCACGGGCGCGAGCAGCAGGCCGCGCAGCGTGCCGTGCGAAGCCTCCCCGGCCAGCGCGTCCGCCGCGACCATCGCCACCACCAGCGGCAGTAGCAACGACTGCGCGAGCACGAGGGCCGCGACCGGCAGCACCAGCCCGTTCCCGGCCACGGCGGCGAGGATCGAACCTCCGCCGCGGCTGCCGGGCCCGCCGGTGACGGCGATCGCGGTACCGAGCAGCACCGGAAGGCCTGCGAGCAGCAGAAGCGCCAGCAGGTTGCGCGGCCGGCGCAGCACCCATCGCAGCTCGGCGACCAGGACTCGGCCCAGCGGGGCCGATGTCCGCGCTGTTGTCGTGACTGCCGCTGTCGCCGTCACAGTTCCTCCTCGGTCAACCGGGCGAAGAGGTCCTCGAGCCCGGTCCGGGCCCGGCGCGCTTCCTGCACCGGCACCCCGGCGTGCACGAGGATCGCTACTACCTCGGATGAGTCCACATCGGACAACTCGACGCGGACCGCTCCGCTTTCCTCCCGCGCTGGCACGCCTTTGTCGTGCAGCGTCGCCACGGCGCCGGAAACGTCCGATGTGGACACCACGAGGTGCGGTGCGCCGGACTCCAGCATGGCGGCCAGCTCGCCCTGCGCGACCAGCGAACCCCGGTGCAGCACTGCGGCGTGCGTGCAGGTCGCCTCGATCTCGGCGAGCAGGTGCGAGGACACCAACACGGTCGTACCCGCCTTGTGCAGTTCCGCGATGATCCGGCGGATCTCGCGGGTGCCGGCCGGGTCCAGGCCGTTGGTGGGCTCGTCGAGCACCACCAGCTCGCGCGGCACCAGCAGGGCTGCAGCCAGGCCCAACCGCTGCTTCATGCCGAGCGAGTAGCCCCGGTACCGCCGGCCGGCGGAGGCGTCCAACCCGACGCGTTCCAGCGCTTGTTCGACCACCCCGCGGATCTCCGGACCGCGCAGCGCCGGCTCCATCGCCGCGCAGCGGAGCAGGTTCTCCCGGCCGGACAGGAACGGGTGGAAACCGGGCCCTTCGACCAGCGCGCCGACCCGCGGCAGCACCCGTCCGCTGTGCTCCGGCAACCGGTGGCCCAGCAGTTCGACCTCGCCCGAAGTGGGGGCGGTGAGCCCGAGCAGCATCCGGATCGTGGTCGTCTTGCCCGAACCGTTGGGGCCGAGCACGCCGACCACCCCGCCGCGCGGCACCGCGAGGTCGACGCCCGCCACTGCGACGGTTTTGCCGTACGTCTTGCGCAGGCCCACGGTGCGCGCGGCGAGATCGCCCGCGGTGGGGGCGGCCGCAGCCGCCCCCACCGCTTCGACTGCGTTCGTCATCACGCCTCGCCGAGAGCGGCGGTGAGCACCTGTTCCGGCACCGCGCCGACCGCGAGGCGACCATCGGAGGTCAGCAGGGCGTTGCCCGCCGCGGTCCCGATGATCCAGCCGTTGCCCCACGGCCCGCTGATCGGCTTGCCGACCCGCTCGGCGATCTGGCGCGGGTCCTGGCCGTTCTGCTTCTCCTGCTGCGGCAGCTGAGCCACCAGGACCGAGTCCCAGCCGTCGCCGACGACCTTGTGTTCGCCCTGCGGGTGGGCCGGGCGCTGCTGGGGCGAGTGCTCGGCCTTGCCGTCCTCCACCTTCGCGCCTGCGGGCGGGGTGAACTGGAACAGGGCCGGGTCCGGCGCGCTCATGTCGACGCTGCTGAATCCGACCTGCAGCGCCGGGTCGTTCGAGCCGTTGGTGAGCACCGAGACCTCCAGTGGAATGCGTTTCTCCGCGTCCACCGCGACCCGCACCTCACGCAGCAACGTGCGCTCGGTCGGCTTCGGCGTCAGGACCAGGTCGTAGGCGTCGCGGCCGGCGACGCTGGCCGTGCCGTCCACCTTGACGTCGCTGGTCTGGCGGAGCTTGTCGATGATCTCGCGCGCCGTCGCCGCGGGGTCAGCTGGGGCGGCGTGCTCTGCCGCTTCCGGCGCGTGCTCAGGGGAGCGTACGACCTTCTGCTCGGCGGAGTCCCACTTCCACACCGTCGAGCCGTCGTCGACTACGGTCAGCTCGCCGTTGTGCGAGGGAACCGAAACGCGGTGGCGGCCTTGGCCGTCGGCCCACACCTGGAACTTGCTGGTTCCGTTGGCGAGCATCTCGGAGGCCTGCCCCGCGCCGGGGATCGCGGGTAATCCGAGCGCGTTGTCCACCTCCACGGTGCCGGTCAGCGCCGGTGGCTGAGCCCGCATCACCGACTCCACCAGCTGCTCCGGTGCCACCTCGGGTAGTGCCGGGGCCGCACCCGCCCCGGCGGGCAGCGTCAGCATGGTCAGGCCCAGGACGCCCGCGGCGGCACCGGCGGTCGCCGCGTAAGCGACGTGCTTGCGTTTCATCAGATCCTCCTGTCGGGTCCTGTGACCAAGGGTGTCTGAAGGCAGCTGAGATAACGCTGAGAACGGCCCGCAGGCTGAGAACCGGCTCAGGCTGGTGCTTCACGAGCGGACCTGAGATAGTTCATGTATTGATCAGTTCGGCACGGGGGGTGCGATGACCGCAGACGAGCTGGACTTCTGGTCCTTCGTCGAACTGGCGAACCACAGGTTGGCGACGGAGTACGGCTTCCGGCACCAGTTGGCCACCGAGGTGCTGCTGACGCTCAACCGGGCGTCCAACATCGTCACCTACGACCTGGAGGCGGCGGTGCACCGGCCCCGCGGCCGGTCCTGGTCGGGTTTCCGGCTGCTGTTCGTCACCTGGCTGGCCGGCCCGCTGGAGGCAAAGAAGGCGGCCGAGTTGACCGGAATGAGCCGGGCCGCGGTGTCGAACCTGACCAAGACGCTGGTCGCCGACGGGCTGCTGGACCGGGCGCCGGGCGAGCGCGACGGCCGTTCGGTGCTGCTGTCGCTGACCGAAGCCGGGCAGCAGGAGATGGTCGAGGTGTTCCGCGCGCAGAACGAGCGGGAGCACGAGTGGACCAGCGTGCTCACGGAGACCGAGCAGCGCATCCTGATCATGCTGCTGGACAAGCTGATCACCAACCGCGACCAGTTCGACATCCGCGGCCGGAACTGATCCGTCCGGCTGTTGCGAAACCGGGCAAGTAGTAAATACCTTAACTTAATGAACGTCGGGGCGACGATGCCCTGGACCGTTGCGAGGAGGCGGGGGCGATGGCGTACTACCGGCAGGTCGGCGAGGTGCCGCCGAAGCGGCACACCCAGCACCGCAGGCCGGACGGCGGCCTGTACTACGAGGAGCTGATGGGGGAGGAGGGCTTCTCCAGCGACTCGTCGCTGCTGTACCACCGCAACCTCCCGTCGGCGCTGGTCGACTCGACGGTCTGGGAGCTGCCCGGCCTCGACACCGAGCCGAACCATCCCCTGCGGCCGCGGCACCTGAAGCTGCACGACCTCTTCGGCGGCCAGGAGTGGAAGCGCCACGACGTCGTCACCGGCCGCCGGCTGGTCCTGGGCAACGCCGACGTGCGGATCTCCTACGTGGTCGCGGGCGAGGTTTCCCCGCTATACCGCAACGGGATCGGCGACGAGTGCGTGTACGTCGAATCCGGCGAGGGCGTCGTAGAGACGGTGTTCGGCGCGCTGCCGTTCCGGCAGGGCGACTATGTGATCCTGCCCAGGGGGACCACGCACCGCTGGCTGCCGCAGGGCGACGAGCCGGTGCGGGCGTACTGCATCGAGGCCAACTCGCACATCACGCCGCCGCGCCGGTACCTTTCGAAGTTCGGCCAGCTGCTGGAGCACTCGCCGTACTGCGAGCGCGACCTCCACGGCCCCACCGAACCGGTCCTGGCTGACGGCACCGACGTCGAGGTGCTGATCAAGCACCGTGGCAGCAGCGGCATCGTCGGCACCCGGTTCGTGTACCCGGAGCACCCGTTCGACGTGGTCGGCTGGGACGGTTGCCTGTACCCGTACACCTTCAACGTGTCCAACTTCGAGCCCATCACCGGCCGCGTACACCAGCCGCCTCCCGTGCACCAGGTCTTCGAGGGCGACAACTTCGTGGTGTGCAACTTCGTGCCGCGCAAGGTCGACTACCACCCGCTGTCCATCCCGGTGCCGTACTACCACTCCAACGTGGACTCCGACGAGGTGATGTTCTACTGCGGCGGGGACTACGAGGCGCGCAAGGGCTCCGGAATCGGCCAGGGCTCGATCTCTCTGCACCCGGGTGGGCACTCGCACGGGCCGCAGCCCGGGGCGTACGAGCGCAGCATCGGGGTGGAGTTCTTCGACGAGCTGGCGGTCATGGTCGACACGTTCCGCCCGCTGGAGCTCGGCGAGGGCGGTCGGGCGGCAGAAGATCCCGGCTATGCCTGGACCTGGGCGGGACGGGGGCCGAAGCAGTGAGCGTGCCCGATTTCGCCAAGTCGTTGTGCGATGACGCCGCGGTGTTCCCGCCCGGCCTTTCGCCGCTGCCCGAAGCCGTAGCCGCGCACGCCAGGTACGCGGCTTCGCTCTATGCAGAGCTGGTCGGGCCGCTGGTCCTCGCGGCACCGGCGCTCGCGGAGCTTGGCGGACTGCTCGAACCCGGCGAGACACTCGACCTCTCGGTCACCGCACCGAACGGGCCGCGGCAGCTCCCGGCCGTGTTCGCGGCGGCCGAGTCGCTGCCGGTGCGCCTGCGGGCGCTGGAGGTCGCGGTGCCCCCCGGGCAGGCTCCAGCGGAGTTCTTCGCCGAGCTCGACCGGGCCCGCGTGGCGGCCGACGACGTGGCCGTCTTCGTCGAGGTGCCCCGGGACGAGCGGCGCCCGGAGGTCATCGCCACCTGCACGTCGACCCGCTACCGGGCGAAGTTCCGCACCGGCGGGGTGAAGGCCGAGCTGTACCCGGACGAGGCCGAACTGGCCGCCGCGATCCGGGCGGTCGTCGATGCGCGGGTGCCGTTCAAGGCGACCGCCGGACTGCACCACGCGATCCGCAACACCGACCCGGACACCGGCTTCGAGCAGCACGGCTACCTGAACCTGCTGCTGGCCACCGACGCGGCGGTGGACTTCGCCGACGAAACCGAGATCGCCGCCGTCCTCGCGGAACGGGACGAGCGCAGGATCGCAGAACGCGTCTCGAACCTGGACAGCGCGCGGGTCGCGGCCGCCCGCGAGTGGTTCCTGTCCTTCGGCACGTGCAGCATCATCGAGCCGCTGACCGAGTTGATCGACCTTGGCCTGGTGCCGGTCGAGGTGCTCAGCGGAGAAGGAGTCGCTTCGTGACCTTGATCGACATCCCGGGCGGTTCGCTGTTCGGGCTCGACAACCTGCCCTACGGCGTGTTCTCGACGCCCGGCACCGAGCCGCACGTCGGTGTCCGCGTCGGCGAGTCCGTTGTGGACTTGGCGGCGGCGCTGGGCGACGAGGTCTTCGCGCAACCGACGCTGAACGCGTTTATGGCGCAGGGGCACGCCAGGTGGGTGCGGGTGCGGCAGCAGATCACCGAACTGGTGTCCGGCGACGTGCCGGATGCGGCGGTGCGCCCGGTCGCCGAGGTGACCATGCACCTGCCCATCGAGGTCGCCGATTACGTCGACTTCTACGCCTCCGAGCACCACGCGTCGAACCTGGGCCGGCTGTTCCGGCCGAACGCCGAACCGCTGATGCCGAACTGGAAGCACCTGCCGGTCGGCTACCACGGGCGTAGTGGAACGGTCGTGGTGTCGGGCACCGACGTCGTCCGCCCCAGCGGCCAGCGCAAGGTGCCCGACGAGGACGTGCCGACGTTCGGCCCGTGCCGCCGCCTGGACATCGAGGCCGAACTCGGTTTCGTCGTCGGCACCGGCTCCGAGCTGGGTACCGCCGTCCCCACCGAGGACTTCGCCACCCGGGTGTTCGGCGCGGTGCTGGTCAACGACTGGTCGGCGCGCGACATCCAGGCGTGGGAGTACGTGCCGCTGGGCCCGTTCCTCGGCAAGAGCTTCGCCACGTCGATCTCGGCATGGGTGGTGCCGCTGCTCGCGCTGGAAGCCGCGCGCGTCCCGATCCCGGCCCAGGCCCCGAAACCCCTGCCGTACCTGCAGGAAGCCGAACCGTGGGGCCTGGACATCGACCTGGTGGTGTCCTGGAACGGCCACGAGGTCGCCCGCCCGCCGTACCGGGAGATGTACTGGTCCCCGGCCCAGATGCTGGCGCACATGACGGTCAACGGAGCCACCAGCCGCACCGGGGACCTCTACGCGTCCGGCACGATCTCGGGCCCGGAGAAGGACCAGCGCGGAGCGTTCATCGAGCTCACCTGGGGAGGGAAGGAACCCGTCCAGGTCGGCGGCGAGCAGCGCACGTTCCTCCGGGACGGCGACGAAGTGACGATCACGGCCACGGCCCCGGGAACCAACGGCACCCGGATTTCCTTCGGCGAGGTGAACGGCCGAATCCTCCCCGCTGCGGGCTGAGCGCCCGTCACCGCTGATCAGTAGCTCAAGCCGTAGCCGTGCGGAAAGAGGGGCTGTTGGTCGTCTCCTTCGTTGATGGGTTGCTGGTCCGCGCTGGACATCCAGGTCATCGGGAGGGTTCCCGTCGGGTTGTTGTCGCCGAAGAGGACGTCCGTCACCCCCGCTCCTTCCGTGCCCGGTAGCCATGCCGCCAGCAGGGCATTCCACTCCGGCAGTTCCGCCGCGATGTCCAGCGGGCGGCCCGAAACCGTCACCACGACGACCGGCACGCCGGATGCCTCGAGGCGCGCCAGGGTCGCTTTGTCCTCTTCGTCGAGGCCCATCGCCTCGGGGCGGTCTCCTTCGCCTTCTGCGTAGGGCGTTTCGCCGACCACCGCGATCGCGGCCCGGTAGCTGCCGTCGATGCCGTTGCCGTCCCGGTCGTAGGTCACCTCGGTGCCCGGGGACACCGCCTGCTGGATTCCTCGCAGGATGGTGGTTCCCGGCGTGATCGGCCCGCTGCTGCCCTGCCAGGTGATCGTCCAGCCGCCGCTCTGGTTGCCGATGTCGTCGGCGTTCTTGCCGGCGACGAAGATCTTGCCGCCGTCCTTGGCCAGCGGCAGCACGTTGCCGTCGTTCTTCAGCAGGACCTGCGACTCGCGGACCGCCTCGCGGGCGAGCTCGCGGTGCTCCGGGCTGCCAATGGTTCCGGTGAAGCTGCGGTCGGTGAAGCGCCGCTCGAACAGGCCGAGTTCGAACTTCTTCGTCAGGATGCGTCGGTTGGCGTCGTCGATGCGCGACATCAGCACCCGACCGGCCTCGACCTCGGCGCGCAGCAGGTCCATGAACTTCTGGTAGTCGTAGGGAACCATGATCATGTCCAGTCCGGCGTTGATCGAGCTACGCACCTCGTCGGCGGTGAAGCCCTCCTCGCCGTCGGTCTTGTCGATCGCCTGCCAGTCCGAGACGACGAATCCGGTGAAGCCCAGCTCGTTCTTGAGCACCCCGTTGATCAGGTAGTCGTTGGTGTGCATCTTGACGTCGTTCCAGCTGCTGTAGGAGATCATCACCGAGCCGACGCCGCGCTTGATCGCGGCCCGGAACGGTGGTAGGTGCACCGCGCGCAGCTCCACCTCGTCGATCTCGGTGTTGCCCTGGTCGTCGCCGCCGGTCGTGCCGCCGTCTCCGACGTAGTGCTTCGCGGTCGCCAGCACGGAAGCCGGTCCGTCCAAAGTAGACCCCTGCAGGCCGGTCACCACGGAGGCCATCGTCGTGGGCCGCTCCGGGGATTCGCCGAACGACTCGTAGGTCCGACCCCAGCGGTCGTTGCGCGCCACGCACAGGCACGGCGCGAAGTCCCAGTCGATGCCGGTCCCGGCAACTTCTTCGGCAGTGGCCCGGCCGATCCGTTCGACCAGCTCGGGGTCGTCGGTGGCGCCGAGCCCTATGTTGTGCGGGAAGATCGTTGCGCCCTGCACGTTGTTGTGGCCGTGCACCGCGTCGACGCCGTAGATGGTGGGGATGCCCAGCGGGGTGGCGATGGCCGCGCGCTGGTAGGCGTCGTACATGTCCGCCCAGGCCTCGGCGGTGTTCGGCGTCGGTGCCGAGCCGCCACCGCTGAGGATCGATCCGATGCCGGCGGCCGCGGCGGTGGCCGGGTCGGCGGCCAACCGTTCCGCCTGCGTCATCTGGCCTACCTTGTCCTGCAACGACATTCGCGCCATCAGGTCGTCCACCCGGTCGGCCACCGGGCGCGAGGCGTCGCGGTAGGCGGGCGGCGACGCCGAAACGGCGGGGGTGACCGCGGCGATGCAGGCCACCGCGGCCAGCGCTGTCGCGGGCCGGAAGTGGGTCATGCTGCTCTCCTCTGCATTCGGAATCCTCCGGATGGGGCGGAACTGAGTGCGAGGCAACGGCCCGCGCCGGTGCGCGGTGTTTGCGTTGCCGTTGAGCGAGAAGCGACCGGCGGCCAGGTCGAACGGGCAGCGGTAATATGTTGTAAGCGGCAACATACCATCGGGCGACGACTCCGTAAGACGATCTACATCGATCAAGTTTCGGCGCTGCATCGATCAGGTCAACTTCTCGGTCGGCGGTCTTGTGCCATATGTTGTCTGTCGCAACGTTTGGCTTGCACGGTTCGGCTCGGGAGTGGGGAAGGCTTCTCGATGGGGAGAACGCCCGCGGCGTTGATCGCGATGGCCTGCAGCGTCGGGCTGTTGCTGGTGGCCTGCGGGAACAACCGCCTGCCCGAGCCGGATCCCGGCGCGGCGGCGCGGGGGCCCGGCGGCCCGCGGGTCGGCGTGATCCTGCCGGACACCGCGACTTCCGCGCGCTGGGCCCACTTCGACCAGCCGATGCTCCAGGCCGCGCTGCGGCAGGAAGGCCTGACTCCGATCGTGCAGAACGCGCAGGGCGACGCGCAGAAGTTCGCCCAGATCGCCGACGGCATGCTCAGCCAGCGGGTGCAGGTACTGATCATCGCCGCGCCCAGCGGCGACGCCGGGGCCACGGTGGAGCAGAAGGCCGAGCAGCAGGGCGTGCCGGTGATCGACTACGACCGGCTCAACGTCGGCGGCAGCGCCGACTACTACGTCAGCTTCGACCACGAGATGGTCGGCGAACTCCAGGCGCGGGCGCTCGCCGCGGCGCTGCGCGACAAGCCCGGTGCGCAGGTGATCGAGGTCGGCGGGGCCTCGACCGACCACAACGCCACGCTGGTGCACAGCGGCCAGTCCGAAGAGCTCGGCCCGCGCTACGCCGCCGGCGACCTCCGGCTGGCCAGCAGCCGGTTCGTCGACGGTTGGGACAACCAGGCCGGCGGCCAGGTCTTCGAGCAGTTGCTGACGGCCAACGGCGGGCGGGTGGACGGCGTCCTGGCCGCCAACGACGGCCTGGCCGCGGCCGTGATCACGGTGTTGCAGAAGTACGGACTGGCTGGCGCGGTTCCGGTCACCGGCCAGGACATGACCGTCGACGGCCTGCGCGCGATCCTGCAGGGCTACCAGTCGTCCACGGTGTTCAAACCGATCCGAGAGGAAGCAGCGGTGGCGGCGAAGGTAGCCGCGGCACTGGTCCGGGGCGACGTCGCGGCGGCAGACGCGCTGGCCGACGAGCGCACGCCCGATCCGGTCGCCGGTCGCGAGGTCAAGTCGGTCCTGCTGGCGCCGCAGCTGATCACACGGGAGGACATCAAGTCGGTGCTCGGCCCCGGGAACGTCCGGGCCGACGAGATCTGCGGCGGCGAGCTCGCGGGCGCGTGCCGGCAACTCGGCATCGCCTGACGCACGCGTTCCAAGGGAGGGCAGGGGTGCACGAACCGATCTTGGCGCTGCGCCAGGTCAACAAGAGCTTCGGCCCGGTCCGCGCGTTGCGGGATGTGGACTTCACCGTGCGCGCCGGGGAGGTCACCGCCCTCATCGGCGACAACGGCGCCGGAAAGTCGACATTGGTCAAGTGCATCGCGGGCATGCACCGGATCGACAGCGGCGAGGTGCTGTTCGAGGGTCGCCCGGTGCACGTCCAGCGGCCCGGCGACGCGGCCGCGCTCGGCATCGAGGTCGTCTACCAGGACCTGGCACTCTGTGACGACCTCGACGTCGTGCAGAACATGTTTCTGGGCCGCGAACAGGGCCCGGCCATACTGCTCAACGACGCCGAGATGGAGCTGGCGGCCAGGCACACCCTGCGCTCGTTGTCGGTGCGCACGGTCGGCTCGGTGCGTGCGAAGGTCGGGTCGCTCTCGGGCGGTCAGCGGCAGACCGTGGCCATCGCCAAGGCCGTGCTGTGGAACAGCAAGGTGGTCGTCCTGGACGAACCCACCGCCGCGCTCGGCGTCGCGCAGACCCGGCAGGTCCTCGACCTCGTCCGCCGACTCGCCGAGCAGGGCCTCGGCGTGGTGCTGATCAGCCACAACATGACCGACGTGTTCGAGGTCGCCGACCGCATCGCCACCCTCTACCTGGGACGGATGGCCGCCGAACTACCCGCCAGCGAGCTGACGGGCGGCCAGGTGGTCGAGCTGATGACCGCCGGGCGTTCCGGTGAGCTCGGCCTGGCCCGCCCGACAGCAGTGTGAAGGGCCGTCCATGACGAACAGCCAGAGCGGCGCGGCCCAACCGGCGCTGCGCATCGCCGACTTCGGCATCGACAACACCTCCCGTGCCACCGGCGAGGCCCTGCGCGATTACGTCGGCAAGATCCGCCGCGGCGACCTCGGGGCGTTGCCCGCGCTGGTGACGCTGGCGGCCCTGCTGGTGCTTTTCACCGCCCTGTCGGAGGACTTCCTGACCCTCAACAACCTGGCCAACGTGCTGCACCAAGGTGCAGGGCAGACCATCATCGCGATGGGCATCGTCTACGTGCTGCTGATCGGCGAGATCGACCTGTCCGCCGGAACGGCCTCCGGCGTGGCGGCGTCGGTGCTCGCGCTGCACTTCCAGCACGACGGGAACCTGCTCGGTGCGATGGGCGGCTCGGTGTTCTACGCCTTCGTGCTGGGACTCGCGGCGGCGGCGTTGCTGGCGCTGCTGCTGAGGATCTGGCTCGGCGCAGCGCTTTCCGCGCTGGCGCTGGTGCTCGTGGTGGCCGGGGTGGGCGCGAACCCGTGGCTGGAGATGCTGCTGGCGGTGTGCGTCGGCGCGGCGATCGGGTGCGTGACGGGTTTCGCGGTCTCGAAGGTCCGCATCCCGTCGTTCGTAGTCACGCTGGGTCTCTTCATCACTTGGTCCGGCGTGGTGCTCCAGCTGGTCGGACCGGGCGGCACGATCTCGATCCGGCAGAGCCCGGAACTGTTCGCCGTCGCCAACGGCAGCCTCGGCGTTACGGGCAGTTGGCTGCTGTTCCTGGTGGCCGGAGCTGGATACGCCGTCGTGGTGGGCTACCGGCACCTGGCCAGGCTCCGGCACGGGCTCGTCGCGCAACCGACGGTGCTGGTCGTGGCGAAAGTGATTGCCGTTCTCGGGTGCGGCGGCCTCGCGACGTACCTGCTGACCCTGAACCGCTCACCGCACCCCGAGCTGGCATCGATCCGCGGCGTGCCCTACGTGGTGCCGATCATCCTGTTCCTGCTGGTCGCCGGCACGCACGTGCTGGACCGCACCCGTTACGGCCGGCACCTGCACGCGGTCGGCAACAACCGGGATGCCGCGCACCGCGCCGGGGTGAACATCGCCAAGATCAGGATGAGCGCGTTCATCGTCTGCTCCTCGGTCGCGGCGCTGGGCGCCATCGTCTACACCTCGAAGGTCGGATCGGTCGACGGCAGCGCGGGCAACGGAAACCTCGTGCTGTTCGCAGTCGGCGCTGCGGTCATCGGCGGCACCTCGCTGTTCGGTGGGAAGGGCCGCATGCAGGATGCTGTCCTCGGCGGCGCCGTGCTGGCCACGGTCCAGAACGGACTGAACCTGCTCGGATTCCAGGCGGCCCCGGTGAACATCATCACCGGCCTTGTCCTAGTGGCTGCCGCGGGCGTGGACGCGCTGTCCCGGCGGCGTTCGGCGGCGCAGCATGAAGGCTGAGCGGAGGAGGACGTTGCGCAGCGCAAGCGGTCGCTGTGCTACAGCTTTTCCCGGAGGCGAAGCCCGATGCAGGCGGAGGATGCGGCCGAGTTGACCACGACACCACACGCGGGAGCGCGGCCCGATGAGGTGCGCCAGCACAACCGGGCGGTACTGCTGCGTCGGCTGCACATCGGCGGGCCCTGCACAAGGGCGGCGCTGGCCACCGAGATGGGGCTCAACCGCAGCACCATCAAGGCCCTGGTCGACGAGCTGGTCAAGGACGGTCTCGTCGTGGAGCGCGTGCCCGCCCAGCGCAGCGGTGCCGGCCGGCCGTCGCTGCTGGTGCTGCCGCAGCCGCACGCGGCGGTGACGCTGGCGGTCGACATCCGGGTCGAGCAGGTCGCGATGGCCCTGATCGGGCTCGGTGGCGAGATCCTCAACCGGTGCAGCTGGAGCCTCCGCCCGGCCACCCGGAATCCGCGCGAGGTCTTCACCAAGATCGTCGACAACAGCGCGGTGCTCATCGAGGAGGCTGGGGTCGACGTCGTCGCGGTCGGGGCGTCGGCGCCCGGCGTGGTGCGCCGCGCGGACGGGATGGTGCGCGAAGCCCCGAACCTGCGCTGGACCGAGGTGCCGCTCGGCGACTGGCTTTCCAAGGCGCTGGGCGGCCGGCGGGTGGAAGTCGGCAATGACGCGGAACTCAGCGTGCTCGCCGAGTACCTGCGCGGGGCGGCGCGGGGAGTGACCGATGCGGTTTTCGTCGGGGCCGATGTCGGTGTCGGTGGCGGGGCGATCTCCGGCGGTATGCCGTTGCGGGGCAGCGGCGGTTATGTCGGGGAGCTCGGGCACATGGTGGTGCGGCCGGACGGGCACGAATGCTATTGCGGCAGCAGGGGATGCTGGGAGACCGAGGTGGGGGAGCGGGCCCTGAGCCGGGCGCTGGACCTGCCGGAGGATTCGCCCCGCGGCGTCGTCGTCGCCGAGTTGCACGCGCTGGCGCAACAGCCCGACGAAGTGTTGCAGCGGCTCGGCGAGTTCGGCGAGTGGCTTGCCATCGGGCTGTGCAACGTGGTCAACCTGCTGTGTCCGCAACTGGTGGTGCTCGGTGATCTGTTCACCGCGCTGCCACGCACGTTGATCGACCACGTCGGCAAGCTGGTCGCCGAGCGCAGCCTGGTCAGTCGGGCGATGGGCGGCACAAAGCTCGTCACGTCATCGCTCGGCGGCGACGGCAAGTTGCTCGGCGCCGCCGAGCTCGCCTTCGAGCAGGTCTTGGCCAGCGGCTGAGCCGAACGGCCGAAACCGTTGCCCCGGCGAGGAAAGCGTACGTTGCGATGTGGTTACGCCGTACGTGCTTGATCAGTTCAGTAATCTTCTTCGCGGCGTCTCCCAAGTGATATGTTGCTGCGGACAACATATTGCACCGGCGGCGAACCCGACCCGGTCGAGCACATCTTCGCGTCCTGCGTTCTCGGCGCGCCACTCCGACGTTCCTGTGAAAAGAGGGACCACTTTGTTCACTGGGAGATGGGCCAGTACCCAGGTGCTGGCTCGGGGTCAGCTGCTTGATGCCAACGCGGTGGATTTTGCGTTGTTGGCGTTGTACTTCGTTTTTGTGCTGGGTATTGGGTATTTGGCGCGGCGTGCGGTTTCCACCAGTCTGGACTTTTTCCTGTCGGGGCGGGCGTTGCCGGCGTGGGTGACGGGTTTGGCGTTCATCTCGGCGAATCTGGGTGCGATCGAGATCATCGGTATGTCGGCGAATGGTGCCGAGTACGGGATGCCGACGATGCATTATTTCTGGATCGGTGCGGTGCCGGCCATGCTGTTCTTGGGCGTGGTGATGATGCCGTTCTACTACGGCTCGAAGGTGCGCAGTGTTCCGGAGTTCATGTTGCGGCGGTTCGGGAAGGCGGCGCATCTGGTCAACGGGATCAGTTTCGCGGTGGCGCAGATCCTGATCGCGGGTGTGAACCTGTATTTGCTGGCCAGCATCGTGAATGCGTTGCTGGGTTGGCCGTTGTGGTTGTCGGTGTTGCTGGCGGCGGCGATCGTGTTGTCGTACACGGCGTTGGGTGGGTTGTCGGCGGCGATCTACAACGAGGTGTTGCAGTTCTTCGTGATCGTGGCGGCGTTGTTGCCGTTGACGATCGTGGGGTTGGTGAAGGTCGGCGGTGTGCAGGGTCTGGTGGCGAAGGTGTCGGCGGGTCCGGGGGGTGCGGGGCAGCTGTCGGCGTGGCCGGGCAATGAGTTGACCGGGTTCGAAAACAGTGTGCTGAGCGTGCTGGGTCTGGTGTTCGGGTTGGGGTTCGTGCTCAGCTTCGGGTACTGGACGACGAACTTCGTCGAGGTGCAGCGGGCGATGGCGTCCAAGAGCATGTCGGCGGCGCAGCGGACGCCGATCATCGGGTCGTTCCCGAAGATGTTCATCCCGTTCATCGTGGTCATTCCGGGGATGATCGCGGCGGTGCTGATCCCGGAGCTCGCGGCGTACAAGCAGTCCGGTGGCACCGGTGGCGGGGGTGTGGATTACAACGATGCGATCTTGTTGCTGATGCGGGATTTGCTGCCGAACGGGATTCTGGGGATCGCCCTGGCCGGGTTGCTGGCGTCGTTCATGGCGGGGATGGCGGCGAACTTGTCGTCGTTCAACACGGTGTTCACCTATGACATCTGGCAGTCGTACGTGGTGCGGGACCGGGCGGATGGTTATTACCTGCGGATGGGTCGCCGGGTGACGGTGGGGGCGACGCTGGCGGCGGTGGGTACGGCGTTCATCGCGGCGGGTTATTCGAACTTGATGGATTACCTGCAGCAGTTGTTCTCGTTCTTCAACGCGCCGTTGTTCGCGACGTTCATCCTGGGGATGTTCTGGAAGCGGATGACCCCGCATGCGGGGTGGGCGGGGCTGGTGCTGGGCACGGTGTCGGCGGTGGCGGTGTTCGGGCTGTCGGAGTCGGGGGTGCTGGACCTGCCGGGGCAGGGTGCGAGTTTCGTGGGTGCGGGTGTGGCGTTCGTGGTGGACATCGTGGTCAGCGTGGTGGTGTCGGTGGCGACGCGTCCGAAGCCGGAGGCGGAGTTGGCGGGGTTGGTGTACTCGTTGACGCCGCGGGCCAGCCGGCAGGCCGCGACCAGCGGGGAGGACGCGGGCTGGTACCGGCGGCCGGGGCTGCTGGCCGGGATCGCCCTCGTCCTGATCATCGCCCTCAACATCGCCTTCGGATAACAGCCAGACGGCTCTGCCGAGGAACTGACACGAGGAACTGACATGGCGAAAAGCTCGGGCACCGCTGGTGCCTTCGACATCCGGACGATAATCGCGCTGCTGTTCGGCATCTACGCGGTGGTGCTCATCGTCGTCGGTGCGACGGCCGGCGCTGACGACGTCGCGAAGTCCGGCGGCATCAACCTCAACCTCTACGCCGGCATCGGAATGATCGTCTTCTCCGCCGCCTTCGTTGTCTGGGCGCGGCTGCGACCCATCGCAGTCCCCGCCGCGGACGAGGTGCCGGAGTCCTAAGTAGAAGTCCGATGTGGACATGACCGCGTTCGGGTGATGCGTGCGGGGCACCTCCTGCCAAGTTGATTGGCAGGAGGTGCCCCGCACGGGAACGGTCTGTCAGGGCTTCGGCACGCGGACGACCATGCCGCGCAATTCGTAGCCGCCGATCGCGTCGTTGAACGAGACGCGCGGTGGTTCCGACATCTCGACGCCCGGGAGCGCGAACAGCTTCGTCAGGAAGACGTCGGTTTCCAGGATCGCGATGTTCGCGCCCGGGCACTTGTGCGCGCCGTCCCCGAAGGACAGCCCGGGGGCCGAGGCGTCGTTGAGGGAACGGGTGGGGCACACCGCCAGCGGCTGGTCGCCCACCGCTTGCGGGTCGGTGTTCGTGGCGCTGACCTGGATGTCGATCACCTCACCGGCCGGGACTGTGACCATGTCCTCGTCGTCGGTCGGCAGCTCGACGGGGGCGGTGGTGCGCCGCTTGAGGTGGTCGACGACCGGTTCCAGCCGCAGCAGCTCGTGCAGGATCGCGAGGCGTCCGGGTTCCTCGGCGGCGCGGTAGCGGTCGAGCAGCGCCTCGTCGGTGAACAGGTGCCACGCGGCGAGGTTCACGAACTCGCGGGTGGTGACCATGCCCGCGGCGGCGAAGGTGATGCACTCGCCGAGGATTTCGGTCGGCGAGCAGCCCTCGTCCAGCAGGTGCGAGATCAGGTCGTCGCGGCGTTGCTTGCGCCGCGCGCGCACCGCGGGCCGAACGTCGCCGAAGTAGATCCCGGACCAGCTGGTGGCCTGCCGCCACACCCAGTACAGCCCGTGGAGGCTGGTGAAGCCTGGTTCGCCGAACTCCTCGGGGAAGAACCGCTCCAGCCGTTGCTGGAGGCCGGGACGGCTCTCGGTCAACCCGATCACCGCGCACGCCACGTCGACGGCGAGGCTGAAGCTCAGCTCCGAGAGCTGCGCCTGCCCGGCCCCGCGGAGCTTGTCGAGCTGGGCGTCCGAGACCCGCTCCATTATCTCGCGGTAGCTCTCATCCACCCGGCGCGGCGTGAAGTACTTCGCCGTCTGGCGCCGGTGCTCCCGGTGCTCCGGTCCGTCGCGGTACAGCACGGGGCGCCGGATCTTGCCGGGCATCTTCTCGACAGTCTCCACCCCGAGCCCGGCCTGGACGGTGTCGGTGCTGCGCAACGCGGTGCGCGCGGCGGCATAGCTGCGGATCGTCCATACGCCGTCGGAGCCGCGGCTGACCGGGCAGCCGGTCTCGGGATCGCCCCGGTCGATCTTGCGTGCGTTCGTCCCGTCGGTCGACATCGGCGGACCAGTCCTTTCCACAGACGGGTGGTCGAGCATGATCCACTTCTTTTAGCAGCCGGGAACGCGCGACGCATCGATCTGTATCGGTTCGTAGCGGAAACTTCACCAGCGACAGGCGGTGTTCAGCCGATTTCCTTCGGTCACCACCAGGCGTGGTCGACGAGGTGGCGCTCGGGGTGTGCGGGGACCGTGTGACTCGCCTAATAGGATGGCGCGCGATGTCGGTCTTGAGGAGTTACGCACGGTGAAGTGGCAGTTCGGTCCTTACCGGGTGGAAGGATTGATCGCGCGGGGTGGGATGGGTGAGATCCTCCGCGCGTACGACACGCGCCACGATCGCATCGTCGCCCTCAAGCTGCTGGCCCAGCACCTCGCGGTCGACGAGGAGTTCCGCGAGCGCTTCAAGCGGGAGGCGCACGCGGCTGGACGGCTCCGCGAGCCGCACGTCATCCCGATCCACGCCTACGGCGAGATCGACGGCCGGCTGTACCTGGACATGCGGCTGGTCGAGGGCAGCGACGTCGGTGCCCTGCTCGCCGCCAACGGCGCGATGCGCCCAGTAGATGCGGTGGCGGTGCTGGAGCAGATCGCGACGGCGTTGGACGCCGCGCACCAGGAAGGCCTGGTGCACCGCGACGTCAAGCCGTCGAACATCCTGGTTAGCCACAGCGGTTTCGCCTACCTCGTCGACTTCGGCATCGCCGCGTCGCTGCGCCCCACCGCGTCGCTGACCTCCACCGGCTACACCGTCGGCACGCTCGCCTACATGGCGCCGGAGCGGTTCGGCGACGGCCCCGTCGACCACCGAGCAGACGTCTACTCGTTGGCCTGCGTGCTCTACCAATGCCTGACCGGTACGAAACCGTTCGGCGGGGACACTGCGGCGTCGCTGATCAACGCGCACCTCAACCAGCCGCCGCCGGTGCCGACCGGCGTTCGCGGCGACATCCCGCGCGAATTCGACCAGATCGTCGCGCGCGGCATGGCGAAGGACCCCGCCGAGCGCTTCTCCAGCGCCGGTGAGCTGGCCCGCGCGGCGCGCGAGGCGCTGACCAGCGTCACGGCGATCCCGGCGCAGTTCGCGGAACCGCCAGCGGAACCGAAGCGCAAGGGCGGCATCGCGCGCTGGGGGTACGTGATGGGCGGGGTCGGGGTCGTCGCGGCAGTGGCCGGTGTGGTGGCAGTCGCCGCCATGATGCGTACCGAACCGGGCCAGCCGATTCCGGCGGACGACACCGCGCAGCGGGCAGGGGAGACGATGGCGCCGCCGATCCCCACCCCGTTGCCTTCCAGCGCGCCCCCGCCGCCAGCCTCCCCGCCGCCGGCCTCCCCGCCGCCATCCGTCCCGCCGGTCCAACCGCCGGAGCAGGAAACCGAAACGCAAGCTCCCGAGACCCCGGAGCCGTCGGCGGATCCGGAGACACCGCCGTCGAAGCCGATGCAGACCAAGTGGTGCCAGTCGATCAGATTCAAGGGCGAGGAGCGCGGCACCGGCTGCTTCGAGGCGGTCGGCGACCACCTCTTCGCGCACGACACCAACAAGGACGGCATGTGGATCAAGACCGTGTCGGAGACCGACTACGGTCGCACGGACGAGTGCAAGGACCAGAACAGCGACGGTCCGCCGGTGGACTGCAACCTGGACCTGAGCGAGAAGGGCAACGTCCGCATCAAGATCGAACTCTGGGACGGCAAGAGCAAGCTCAGCGAGACCGCCTGGTCCAAGTTCGTCCCGATCGGCCAGTGACCCCGCGCCGCGCGTTCGGGTGGTGGGCCGCAGCTGGGCTGCGGCGATGCGGGTGGGGCTGAACTCCCGGATCGCCGCGGCGGATCACAGCCGGGGGTCGACCGGCTCGGATTCCAGTGCCAGCACGGCGAAAACGCACTCGTGCACCCGCCACAGCGGCTCGCCCCGCGCGACCCGCTCCAGGCCTTCGAGACCGAGCGCGTACTCGCGGGTCGCCAGGCCGCGTTTGCGGCCGAGAGCCCGCTGGCGGAGGCGGTCCAGGTTCGCCGCCTCGGTGTAGTCGGGACCGTAGATGATCCGCAGGTATTCCCGGCCGCGCACCTTCACACCCGGCTGGGCCAAGCCGCGCTGCCCCGTGGTGAGGTTGGCCATCGGCTTGACCACCATGCCTTCGCCGCCGCCCCCGATCAGCTCCTCCCACCACTCGGTGCCCGCCGCGGTCGAGGCAGGGTCGGTGGTATCCACCGCGATCCGGCGGGTGGTGGCGAACAACTCCGGGTCGGTGCCGACGAGCCGGTCCGCCAACGCCAGGTGCCAGCCGTGCTCCAGGCTGTGGTAGGTCCGCCCCTCGGAGGCCAACACCTGGAACGGCGCCAGCCGCACACCGGCCAGCCCGTCTGTCGGCCAGCAGTAGCGGCGGTACGCCTCCCGGTAGGCATCGGCATTGGCCGCCCGCGCACTGGTCTTGGCATGCAACGCGTCGACGTCGACGCCGCGTTCCGCCGCTGCAGCCAGAACGTCCACGGCGCTCGGCAGCGCCGTGGACGCCGCCGCGCCGACTGCGGCGTACTGGCTCGTGATCAGGCTGCCCGCCTTCGCGCTCCACGGCATGAGCTCGGCGTCCAGCAACAACCAGTCGGTCGATAGCTCGTCCCACAGACCGGCCGAATCCACCGCCGCGCGCACGCGGGACAGCAGCTCCTCGGTCTGGTCAGGCGCGAAGAAGAGCCGTCCGGTGCGGGTGTGCACCGCCCCGGGGCCATCGATGCCGAACCTGGCCGCGCCAGTCGACGATTCCCGGCACACGAGCACGACTGCGCGCGAGCCCATGTGCTTCTCCTCGCACAGCACGTCCTGCACGCCGGCGGCGCGATAACCCGCGAACGCATCCTCGGGGTGTTCCAGCACGCCGGGCCGGTTGGAGGTGGTCACCGGGGCCATCGTCGGCGGCAGGTACAGCAGCCACCTCGGGTCGATCGCGAAGCGGCTCATCACCTCCAGCGCCGCCGCGGCACGCTCGGGCTGGACGGCGATCCGCCCGTGGTGGCGGGTTTCCACCGAACGACGGCCCACGACATCGTCGAGGTTGAGCACGTGCGGCTCCCGCCGCGACACCGAGTCGGCCAGCGGCGGCAGTTGGTCGGGCGGAAGCAGCGGCCGCTTCGGCTCGTACCAGACGCGCTGCGCCTGCACCGACATGACCTCGCGCTCCGGGTAGCGCAGTGCGGTGAGCTTGCCGCCGAAGACGCAACCGGTGTCCAGGCACATCGTGCCGTTGACCCACTCCGCCTCGGGCATCGGTGTGTGGCCGTACAGCACCATCGCCTTGCCGCGGTAGTCGTCGGCCCACGGGTAGCGCACCGGTAGCCCGTACTCGTCGGTTTCGCCGGTGGTCTCGCCGAAAAGCGCGAAGCTGCGCACGGTTCCCGATGCCCGGCCGTGGAAGTGCTCGGGCAGCCCAGCGTGCGCCACCACCAGCTTGCCGCCGTCGAGCACGTAATGCGCAACCAAGCCGTCGCAGAACTCTTCTGCCTGCTTGCGGAATTCCTCCGGCTCGGCCGACAACTGCGCCAACGATTCGGCCAGGCCGTGCGCGATCGTGACGTTCCGGCCGCGCAACGCGCGGACGAGCTTCTGCTCGTGGTTGCCGCACACCACCAGCGCGGTTCCGGTGGCGACCATGCCCACGGCCAGCCGGAGCACGCCCGGGGTGTCCGGGCCGCGATCGACCAGGTCGCCGACGAACACCGCACGCCGACCGGCCGGGTGCGCAGCACCGACGGCGCGCTGCTCTGCGTCGCGCTCGATGACGTATCCGAGCGCTTCGAGCAACTCCTCCAGCTCGGCCCGGCAGCCGTGCACGTCGCCGATCACGTCGAACGGCCCGGTCTCGGCGCGCTTGTCGTTGAGCAGCGGCTCGATCTCGATGGTGGCCGCGTCGACCTCTTCGACGCTGCGCAGCACATGCACGCGCCGGAAACCCTCTCGCTGCAACGACTTCAGCGAGCGGCGGAGCTCGGCCCGGTGCCGCCGGACGACCGGCGCGCCGAAGTCCCGGTCGGGGCGCTCCGCGTTGCGCTCCAGGCAAACCGACTCGGGCATGTCGAGGACGATCGCCACCGGCAGCACGTGGTGCTTCCTGGCCAGCTCGACCAAGGCGGACCGGGCGCCGCGCTGGACGTTGGTGGCGTCGACGACCGTGACCCGCCCGGCCGCCAGCCGCTTGCCCGCGACGTAGTGCAGCGCGTCGAAGGCGGCAGCGCTAGCCGACTGGTCGGTCACGTCGTCGGCGACGAGACCGCGGAAGAAATCGCTGGAGAGAACCTGCGTCGGCGCGAAGTGGGTGCGAGCGAAGGTGGACTTCCCGGCGCCCGAGGCGCCGATCAGCACCACCAGCGCCATGTCCGGAATGGACAGTCGCATCAGGCCACCACCGTCCTGCTGAACACTGCCATCTGGGTCGGCGCCCCGACTTCCGGATCCTCCGGGCCGACCGGAAGGTGCCTGACCGCGTAGCCGTGCTGATCGGCCACGCCCTGGGCCCACTGCCGGAACTGCGACCGCGTCCACTCGAAGCGGTGGTCGGAATGCCGGAACGCGCCGGTGGGCAGGTTCTCGAAACGCACGTTGTACGCCACGTTCGGGGTGGTCATGATGACCGTGTTCGGTCGTGCGGCGGCGAACACCGCGTGCTCCAGAGCGGGCAGCCGACTCGGGTCGACGTGCTCGATGACCTCCATGAGCACGGCCGCATCGAACCCGGCCAGGGCGGGATCCACGTAGGTGAGCGCGGACTGGCGCAGCGTGAGCCGCTCGCGGCGGCGCTCAGGCAGCCGCTCGAAACGGCGCGCGGCGACTTCGAGCGCGCGAGCCGACACGTCCACCCCGACGATCTGGGTGAACGACGGCTCCTGGATCAGGTCGTGCAGCAAAGCCCCACCGCCACAACCGAGGTCGAGGACGCGGCGAGCCCCGCTGGCCTTGAGCGCGGCGAGCACGCTGCCCCGGCGCTGCACGGCGAGCGGAATGTCCTGTTCGGATGTTTCGGTCACCACCGGCGCGACGAGCGCGTTGTCCAGTTCGTCCGGATCGGACTCGGCGAGCTGGGCCAGGGCAGAACGGACGTACGCCCTGCGGTGCGCCAGGTATCGGTTGCTGATCAGCTCCCGTTCGGGGTGGTCGGCGAGCCAGCCGTCACCGGCCCGCAGCAACTTGTCCACCTCATCCCCGCTGACCCAGTAGTGCTTCGCATTGTCCAGCACGGGGATCAGCACGTAGAGGTGCTTGAGAGCGGCGGAGACGCGCAGCTCGCCGGACAATCGCAGGTCCACGTAGTGCGAGTCGCCCCAGCCGGGAACCTGCGGATCCAACGGCACCGGTGTGGCCTCGACCTGCCAGCCCAGCGGCTCGAACAGCCGCGCAGCCAGCTCCACGCCTCCTCGGCACGGCAGTGCGGGAACCCTCACCCGCAGCGGAATCGGGGTCTCGGCCAGTTCCGGCCGCGCATCGCAACGCCCGTTCAACGCGGTCCGGAACACTGAACCCAACGCCACCGCGAGCAGCGAACCCGCCGCGTACGGCCGATCGTTGACGTATTGGCCCAGCGTGAACGCGTCGTTGCGCTTGCCCCGCACCAACTTGATCGGATCGACGTCCAGCAGCAGCACGGCGGTGCATTCCTCCTCGGCGGCCATCGGGTAGAAGACGTGCGCGGTTCCGGCGGCCACGGGGAAGGCTTGGGCCTTCTCTGGATGCTTGTGCAGCAGAAAACCGAGGTCGGTTGCCGGGCGGTGGGTGGTGGTCAGGGTGACGAGCACGGCGACAGTCTGCCTTACCGCCAAGTCCCGGCGAACCTCCTTTTATGGGGATGCGACCGGCTTTCCGCGAGTACGCGCTGCGCTAGTCGGCCAGCCCTGACTGGTAGGCGAAGACGACGAGTTGCGCGCGATCCCGCGCGCCCAACTTGATCATCGCCCGGCTGACGTGGGTGCGCGCCGTCGCCGGGCTGACCACCAGGCGTTCGGCGATTTCCTCGTTGTTCAAGCCCTCCGCCACCAGGCCCAGCACCTCGCGCTCCCGTTCGGTGAGTGTGTGCAGCTGCGGGTGCGGTCGGCGCGACCGCGGCGCCATCGACACGAACTCCCGGACCAACTGCCTGGTCGCCGACGGCGCCAGCAGCGCCTCACCGCCGGCGACGAGCCGGATCGCCCGGAGCAGCTCGACCGGCTTGGTGTCCTTCAGCAGCTGGCCCCGCCGCGCAGCGCGGCGAAGACGTACTCGTCGATCTCGAAGGTGGTCAGCACGATCACCTTGGTGTCCGGCAGCTCCGGGGCCGCAGTGATCCGGCGGGTCGCCTCCAACCCGTCGACGCCAGCCATCCGCACGTCCATCAGCACCACGTCCGGGCGGTGCTCGCGCGCCGCAGCCACCGCCGCCAACCCGTCAGCGGCCTCGCCGACGCAGGTCAGGTCGTCCTCGCTGTCAATGAGGGTGCGGAGGCCGATGCGCACCAGGTCCTGGTCGTCGACGATCAGCACGGTGATCATGGATGTCCTTCGATGGGCAGGCGGGCTTGCACTTCGAACCGGCCGTCCCCGGTGGGACCGGCGGTGAACTCGCCACCCAGCGACGCGACCCGCCGCCGCATTCCGGGGATGCCGAGCCCGCCGCTGTCGCCCGGCGATCCGGTGAGCGGGTTGGTGACCGTGATGACCAGGGCGTCGGTCGCGTAGTCGATGGTGGCCTCGGCGCGCTTGTCGCCGCTGTGGCGCAGCACGTTGGTCAGCGACTCCTGCAGGATCCGGTAGCCGGTCAGGTCGACCGCGGCGGGCAGCTCCCGCGGCCGACCGTTCGTGACCAACTGGACCTGAACACCGGCTTCGCTCATCCGCTTCCGCAGGTCGTCGAGCCTGGCCAAGCCCGGGGTCGGGCCTTGCGAGGCGGTCCGACGCACCAAGGCCAGTGTCGCGCGCAGCTCTTCCAGCGCATCACTGCTCGTGCGGCTGATCGCCTCCAGCGCGACCTCCGCCTGCTCCGGCTTCTTCGGCAGCACGTGCAGCGCCACGTCGGCTTGCATCTTGATGGCTGCCAGCCCGTGCCCCACGACGTCGTGCACCTCCTGCGCGATTCGCAACCGCTCGTCGTCCACGCGCTGGCGCAGTACCTCGGCCCTGGCCCGGGACGCTGCCTCGCGCTGCAACCGGACGACGCTGCCCATCGCGAACGGCACCACCACCCACGCCGAACCCGGGATCACCCCGAGCAGGCCGGGCACCGCGGTTGCGCTGGTGAAGATGTGGACCAGCAGCAAGACGAGGGCGGCGAATGCCGTCGGCACCGAGGTGGCCGGCGGGCGGTGCCTGGCCAACGTGTAGACCGCGATCATCAACGCCAGCAGGATCGGGCCGTAGGTGAAGCCCAGGAGCAGGTACGTCGAGGTGAGGGCGGCGGCGACGAGCAGCGTCACCACCGGTTGGCGACGCCGCAGCACCAGGACCAGCCCGGTGGCCGCCACCAGCACCAGGCCGACGCCGTCGATCGGCCGGTGCGCGGTCGCAGTCCAGTGGTCGGCGCCCAATGTGCCGACGATGCCGATCAACGTGATGAGGACGGCGAGCACGGCGTCCCCGATCAGCGATTTCATCGCGCGCATGTTCGCAGTCTCCGCGATGCGGGCGGCGCATGGGTCGGCCTAGGAGCGAACATGTCTCTACTCTTCCCGACGTAGCGGGCGGTGCCACCCCAGTTCAGGGAGCCGTCGCAGCCACCCGCGGGGACCTGGGGTCGCGCACTTGAGGGCGGCGACCGCCGCAGCGCGTTCAATACTGGTCGGGACGTCGGCGTCAGCTTGGCAGGCGAAGAAGCAATAGGCGCCGTGGAAGACGTCGCCCGCGCCGAGCGTGTCCACCACCTGGACGTTCGGTGGCTGCACCGCGCCGTGGTCGCCGCGGTGCCACCAGCGGACCGGGGCGTCGCCGTGCGTGGTGATCACGGTCGGGACGCCTTGGTCGACCAGGGCGCGGGCGGTCGCCTCGGAGGTCTCCGAGCCGGGCACCCGGAAATCGGCGGAGGCGATGATCACCTGGGCGCGCGGCAGCAGCGGCCTCATGGTCCGCTTCCAGCGGCCGGCATCCACCACGACCGGCGCCTGAGCAGCGGCTGCGGCGGCTTCGGCGAGCAATGGGTGGTGGCCGTCGAGCAACACGATGTCGGCCGCGCCGACAAGTTCGGCGATCGCCGGTGCCTGCCGCACCTGCAACGCCGTGGTGTCGATGCCGACGATCGAGCGCTCGCCGGTGCCCCGGGTGACCGCGACTGCCGACACCGGAGCGTCGTCGGTCCGGTCCCCGGCAGCGTCCACGACTCGGACGGCCCAGGACTCCAGGTCGGTCCGGATGACCGACGCGATCGGGCTGCGGCCGATGGCGGTGATCAGCACCGCCTCGCCACCCAAACCGGCGAATGTCACCGCCGCGTTCGCAGCCGGTCCACCGGCCGCGACGAACTGCGCGGTCGCGGTGGCCTTCTGATCGGCCGCCGGGCGGGCGTCGACGTGGTGCACCACGTCCAGGGTGGTCAGGCCGACGAACACGCCGCGCGGTGGTGGTGCAGCCATGCCGCGAGTCTAGTGGTGAACCCGGAGCGGTCCGGGCACACAGACGCTCGAAGCGCCCGATCACAATGCCTGAACGTCCGAACCTCCCAGCCAGGAAACGGAAATCGCGCCCGTCCTCCGTCCTCAATGGGCCGATCCGGTGGCAGTGGGTGAATGGCTTGTTCGGCCCCTGGGGTGTTCCTACGATGCCGGTGTAGATCGGTTCTCCGAAGACTTTGAACAGGTTCGGCAGCCACAGTAGATCACGCAGGACGTACACACCATCAGGCTGCGCAGGACCGCCAGGAACGAGCCGTGCTCGCGGGATGTCGTGAACGGGCGCTCCGCCAGGAATCGCCGCTCCTGCTCGGGAACCGGTCTTGCTCCCAGCTGCCGAAGTCCAGGGCGTCGGGCAGCTGGCGGTCGTGCCGGTCCGGTGGCAGCACGGTGATGTTGCCGGTGACCTCGCCCACGCCGTGGTACTGCACCAGCACCGGGCCGAACTCCTCCAACGCGCGAAGCTGGTCCTGGCGGTACATCGGAGCTCCGGCGGATTTCCGGGTGTTCGACCAGGCGCTTCAGGATCGTCGGAAACGTGAACGCGTTGCTGCCCCGTTCGGCCTCCACCCCCAGCGATGCGTCCCGGTGGTCGGTGCCGGGCATCAGGTCGCACAGGTGGTCGGTGACCACGAAACCTATCTGGTCGTCGCCGAGTATCGCGGCCTACGGGCGGCCGCAATCGAGGTTCCTGCCTACTGGTCCGACATCTGGACCGCTGGATTGCGGGGTGCGACGAGTCGGAGAGCGGTGTACAACGAGGGCGTCACGCGGACAAGACGTACCGCCTGGTGCGCCTGCGCAGCTGCCCGCCTGTTTCCAGGAGGTGCTGTGCCGTGAAAATTGTGTGCATCGGAGCTGGCCCCGCTGGGCTGTACTTCGCCATTTCGACGAAACTGCGGGACGCCGGGCACGACGTGACGGTAGTCGAACGCGATCCGCGCGGCGCCACTTATGGCTGGGGTGTCGTGTTCGGGGATGACCTGCTGGACACGCTGTACCGCAACGACCGGGGAAGCGCTGAGCGGATCCGCGCGGCGTCGACGTTGTGGCAGGGGCAGGTCATCGAGATGTGCAGCCAGGACAAGGCGTATCTCGGGGGGTACGGCTACAGCATCAACCGCGCCACGATGCTGGAGATCCTCGCCGAGCGGGCGACGGACGTCGGGGCACACATCGAGTACGAGCGCGCCGTCGACGACGTGTCCGAGTTCTCCGACGCCGACCTGGTCGTGGTGGCCGACGGCGCGAACAGCCGGATCCGGGGGCAGTACGCCGACGAGTTCGGCACCTGGGTGGACCAGGGGCGCAACCCCTACATCTGGCTGGGCACGGACCGGCGGTTCGACATGTTCACCTACGACTTCGAGGAGACCCCGGAGGGCTGGATCTGGTTCCACGCCTACCCGAGCAGCGCCGGGGTCAGCACCGTCGTCGTCGAATGCCAGGAGCTGGCCTGGCGGTACCTGGGCCTGGACCGGCTAGGCCACGAGGAGAGCACGCGGGTGCTGGAGCGGATCTTTGCCCGCCCGCTGCAGGGCCGCTCGCTGGTCAGCCAGTCCCGCGGGAAAGCCGCTTCCTGGCAGCGCTTCACCCACGTCTACAACGAGTCGTGGCTGCACGACAACATGATCCTGATCGGCGATGCCGCGCACACAACGCACTTCACCATCGGCTCCGGAACCCAGTTGGCGCTGCTGGATGCGGTAGCGCTCGCGCAGAACCTGTTCGACCACGGTGACTCGAAAGCAGCATTGAAGGATTTCAACGAGCAAGGCCACGCGCAGCTGCGCCTGGCGCAAGCCGCCGCGCGCACCAGCATGGCCTGGTTCGAGAACGTCGACCGCTACGCCAACAGCAACGCCGTGGACTTCACCTTCGCAATAGCCAGTCGGTACGGCGAGCATCCGCCGTGGCGGTACCAGCAGCACCTCGTGAACCAGAACTTCTTGGTGCGCAAGGGAAAATTGCTTGCTGGTATCGGCCGACGGTGGTTTTGCGCGCTTCGGCGCGGCGAATCCTGGCGCTAGTGCCGTGTCGTGTCCTCCTAACTGGGCATGTGCCCGTCCGGTCGGGCCGGAGTTTCCGGCGGTCCGACCGGACGCTCCGGGTGGTGCAGCCGGTAGAGGTGGGCGTAGCCGTTGTTGTTGGCCAGCAGCTCGTCGTGGGTGCCGGCTTCGGTGATCGTCCCGCGGTCCAGGTAGATAATCTGCTGCGCATCGCGGACCGTGAGCAGGTTGTGTGAGATCACGATGGTGGTGCGCCCGGCCATCAACCGGCGCAGCGGCGCCAGGATCCGCTGCGCGGCTTCGGCGTCCAGGCTCGTCGTCGGCTCGTCCAGCAGCAGGATCGGGGCGTCGCGGATCATCGCGCGGGCGATCGCGATGCGCTGCCGCTGCCCTCCGGAGAGCAGGCGACCGCGCTGCCCGACCCGGGTGTCGTAGCCCTCCGGTAGCTGCTGGATGAACTCGTGCGCGTCGGCGGCCTCGGCCGCCTCGACCAGCTGCTCGCGGGTGGCGTCCGAGCGCCCGGCCAGGATGTTGTCCGCGATGGTGCCGTCCAGCAGCAGGGTTTCCTGCAGCACGATCGCGATGTTCGCGCGTAGCGCGTCCAGGTCCACGGCCCGCAGATCGATGCCGTCCAGCAGGATCCGGCCGTGGGTGGGGTCGTAGAAGCGCAGCAGCAGCTTGGTCAGCGTGGACTTGCCCGCGCCGCTGGCTCCGACCACTGCGGTGGTTTGCCCCGGCAAGGCGCAGAAGCTCACCCCGCGCAGCACGTCGGCGGCGGTGTCGGGGTAGCGGAAGCCGATCCGGTCGACCTCCAGGCGGCCGGTGATCCGCCGCGGCAGCGGGATCGGGTGCGCCGGGTTCTGAACCAATGGGCGCTGGTCGAGCAGATCGATGATGCGCTCCGCGCTGGCGGACGCGGCGAAGACGGTGTTGGACAGCTGGCCGAGGTTGCGCACCGGCGTGTAGAGCTGGGACAGGTAGACCAGGAACACCAGCAGCCCGCCGAGGCTGATCCGGTCCGCCGACAGCTCGTAGATGCCGACGCCGAGGATGGCCATCACGCCGACCACTTCCAGCAGGTCGACCAGCGGGGAGAACAGCGCACCGACTCGCACCGAGGTCAGCGCGGCGGAGACGTTGCCGCGGCTTTGCCGGGTGAAGCGGTCTACCTCGGCCTGTTCCCGCCCGTAGGCCTGGATCAGCGGCGCGTTGCCGAGGCTTTCCTCGGCGACGGTGGAGATCGAGCCGCTGCGACCGCGGACCTCGCGGGATGCCTCCCTGATCCGCCGCGCGAAGAACTTGGCGACGACCCAGAACAGCGGAGCCCCGACCAGTGACACGAGGGCCAGCAGCCAGTCGAGGTAGAACAGCACCCCGGCGAACAGCAGGACCTTCACGACCGAGGCGAAGGTCTGCGCGACCCCGGACAGCACCAGGCTCTCGATGGCGGCCACGTCCCCGGTGAGCCGGGACAGCGTGTCGCCGATGCGCCTGCGGTCGAAGAACCCGATCGACAGCGTGTGCAGGTGGGCGAAGACCTTGGTGCGCAACTTGTTCAGGAAGTTCTCGCCGATCCACGTCGCCAGGTATTGCCCGCAGAAGTCCAGCGCGCCCGCCACCAGCGTTATCAACGCGTACGCCACCGCGATCGCGGGGAAGAGCGAGAAGTTGCGTGGGGCCAGCACGTCGTCGATGAGCACCTTGAACAACCAGATCGCGGCCGCGTCCAGCAGCGGCGATACCAGCACCAGCACCAAGCTGACCAGCAGCCAGCCGCGGTACTGCCGCGCATCCGGCCAGAAGCGGCGGAAAACCTCGCGCACTCGCACCGTCGGCGCGCGCTCGACCAGCCCCTCGGTGTCCCGTTCGGCCGGCCGGAACAGCCAGCTCACCAATCCCGGCAAATCCTCACCCCCCAATTACAGGCGTAGCTCCCGCCCCGGGAGGAGCGGGAGCTACGCGTCTACACGGTCCTGTGGACGTCTAGGACGGTCCTGTGGGTACTAGGGCTCACCAGCAGCCCCAGCCGCCCCAGCCGCCCCAGCCGGAGCCCCAACCGCCCCAGCCGCCCCAGGAGCGGAACCGGTCGAACCTGAACGAGTCCTTGATCTGCATTCCCATCACCATTTTCGGTCGATGCACGTCGCGTGCCGGATAACCCTGAGATCCGGCGCGCGCTTGCATGCAGCGCATGGAGATTCCAGTCCCCCGCAGACCACCGGAGGGGAACGATCTGGGCCCTGGATCGAACGTGTGCCCGGTGGGAGCTTTGCGAACTGCGACCGGCCGGAAATCTTTTCTCCTGCGCCGGGCCACTTCGCCGGTGAGTCGGTCTTCCCCAGTAGCCGATGTCATTTGGCACTGACCTCGGCCGGCTCTTTCCTCGATGTGACCGGTTCCCACCCTAAGCGGTCCACCCGGGTAGGACAAGCTGGCTTTCGTGTTGGTTCGGCGGATTTTTTCGGCTTTGTAGACCGCATAGGCGGGGCGCGTGAGGAATTAGGGCATTTGGTCCCGAGCTTTTTCCGTGTTTTGTTTTGGTGTTGGGGGAGTGGGTATTGAGCACGATCCTTTTTAGGTCGCTGGCTATGCTTTCACATGCGGGAAATCAATCATGGGTATGTTTCCGGCCAACCTGGATTCATTGGGTTGGAAAGTATCGGACAGCGCAATTGGTGAATAAATTGTCGTTGTCGGCGATGGCGCCCGTCGGCCCAGCGCAGTCCTGGCCGGTCAGCCAGCGAATAGGTGCTGGAAGAACGTGGTCAGCGAATTGGCCATTGCGCTGATCGCCGACACCAGCAGGTCGAACCCGGACCGGACGATGTCCGCCGACCCGACCGGGTCGCGGACCAGCAGCGAGCCAAGAACGACGACCACGAGCGCCACGACCACGATCACGGCCTTGCGGTTCATGAGCTCAGCCCCCTGTCCGACCACCTTCGACGCCGACGAGACCCTACCCGGCGGCCACCGGCAGCTCTCCACCCGCGTGGAGAAAGCCGATCACATCCGGCCGCCGATCACAACTGGCCGCGCCGGTCGCGCCGGGAGACGGGCCTGGTCAGCCGGCGGCTGACGCGGGAACTGGTCTCCTGCAGTAGCTCCACCCACTCGGCGGGGTCGTGCCGGTACTGCTCGGACTGCCAGCCGACGCTCAGGCTCCCGTAGGGCTCGTGGTGCAGGAAGACAGGCACCGCGAGGGTGGCCACACCGAGGTCGTACTCGCCGAGGGTGTAGGCCCAGCCCGCCTCCCGGATCTCGGCGAATTGCTCCTCCAACACGGCCAGGTCGGTCACGGTGCGCTCGGTGAACCGGGCCAGCGGCCGGTCGGTGAAGATCTTCGACCGCATGTCGTCGGCCAGGAACGCGTAGAAGGACTTGCTGGTCGCGCCGGCGTGTGCGGGGTAGAGCTCGTTGGTCAGCGGGTAGTCCCGCAGCCTGCCGTCGGCGCCTTCCGCGACCACGACGCACCGCATGTGCGCGCTGTCCGGCAGCGCCAGCAGGGCGCTGTGCCCGGTCTCCTCGGCGAGCTCGGCCAGCAGCGGTCGCATCAGGATGTCCAGCGCCCCGGCCTGCTCCCACATCCGGCCGAGGTGCAGCGCCGCCGGGCCGATGCGGTACCGGCGGTTCGCGGTGTCCTGCACCAGGAATCCGCGGTGCGCGAGCGTCGCCAGCAGGCGCTGTGCGATCGAGGTGTGCAGGCCGAACTCGGTGGCCACCTCGGTGACGCCCCATTCGGGTCTGCCGCGGTCGAAGGCGAGCAGCACCTGCAGCGCGCGGTCCGCGGTCTGCGGCAACCCAGGTGGGGTGCGGCGATCCGTCTCGAAACCCGACATGACCCCATTTTGCGAATAGCGGGATCGCCCTGTCCGGTCGGGGAGCTGTTCCCGGTGGGTGCCGCCGCGGCTTCGGTGTGCGAGGCTCGGAGGACGACGACGAAGCGGAGTTCCCTGGAGCACCGATGAGCAGCCCGGAGTACCAGCACCTGCTGACCGAGCAGGACGGTCCAACCGTCCGGATCACCATGAACCGCCCCAAGAGCCGCAACTCGCTGTCCGCAGCGCACCTCGCCGAGCTGCGGCAGGCGTTCGAAGCGGCGGCCGAGACGAAGGCGACCGGGATTGTGCTGGCCGGCGCGGGTCCGGTGTTCAGCTCCGGGCACGACTTCGGCGACATGGCCGACCGCGACCTGCCCGGGATGCGCGAGCTGCTGCGCTTGTGCGAGTCGGTGATGCGCACCATCCACGCGGTTCCGCAGGTGGTGATCGCACGGGTGCACGGGCTGGCGGTGGCGGCCGGTTGCCAGCTGGTGGCCACCTGCGACCTGGCGGTGGCCGCTGAGTCGGCCGGTTTCGCGCTGCCCGGCGGCAAGGGCGGCTGGTTCTGCCACACGCCGGCGGTGCCGGTGGCCCGCTCCGTCGGCCGCAAGCGGCTGATGGAGATGGCGCTCACCGGTGATCCGATCGACGCCGCGACCGCCGAGCGCTGGGGCCTGGTCAACCAGGTGGTGCCCGACGCGGAGCTGGACGAGGCTGTCGCGGCGCTGCTGAAGCGAGCGACGCGCGGCAGCAGGCAGACCAAGGCGGTGGGCAAGCAGAGCATCTACGCGCAGCTCGACCGGCCGGAAGCCGACGCCTACGCGATCGCCACCGAGGTGATGGCCGCGACCTCGCAAACCCCGGACGCGCGCGAACGCATGCAGTCGTTCCTGGAGAAGCGCAGCCCTACCTTCGGCGATTGAGCATCGAGATCGCGGTCCGCGGGCGCTATGACTTTTTGCCCTGGACCGATCAGTAGGCCCTGCGAACGATGGTGCTTGACCTGGAGTTCGTGAGGACGTGGTGGTGGATGACACGCATCGCTGCGCCGTCTTACGACAGCGTGTGTTCGGCGCTGTCCCTGACGTGTCGAGCGCCCTCGGTGCACAACTGCCAACCCTGGCGGTGGCTGCTCGCCGAGCGATCGCTGCAGCTGTTCCTGGACGTTTCGCGGTTGCCGGAGGAGCTCGACCCGGTGGGGCGCGCGCAGGTGATCAGCTGCGGCGCCGCACTGCACCACGCGCGGGTCGCGTTCGCAGCGCTCGGTTGGCGGGCACTGGTGCACCGGCTGCCGAACCCGGCCCAGCCTGGACACCTGGCGTCGATCCAGTTCAGTCCGCGCGATCAGGTCTCCCCGGAGATGGTCGCGCTCGCCGGTCTCGCGGGGCAGCGGCACACCGCGCGGTTTTCATTCCGCGCGGAGACAGTTCCGCAGGAGTTGTTGACGACCCTGCGGGCCGCGTCCGAGACGGAGCACGGCGTCCTGGTGCGCGCCGCTGAGCACCGCTCGCTCCTGGTCGACGCCCTGCGGAGAGCCGCGCAATACCGGGAAACCCCCGAATACCAGAAGGCGATCGCCGATCTGGACGATCCCGAGCCGACGGCTCCAGTGCTGACCGACGAAGCGGAGCTAGCGGTGCTGGCCACCCGCGGCGACCGCGTCGACAGCTGGCTGGCGGTGGGGGAGGCACTCAGCGCGGTCCTGCTGGCGGCGGCGCGGGAGGGACTGGTCACCTGCCCGCTGAACCAATTGGGCGAGGTCGCCGAGGAGCGGGAACGGGTCCGGGCGGCGGTCCTCGGCGGTGGAGGCAATCCCCAGTTGGTGCTGCGCCTGGGCTGGCGGGCTTCGGACGAGCCGCTGCCGACGACGCCGCGCCGGGTGCTGGCGGACTCGATGGAACTGCTGCCGCCGCGCCGTTGATCGTGCACAGTAGAGCTCTACTGTGGACTTCCAATGGTCACCGGCGACGCCCGTTCAGGAGGCTTGGCGCGTGCAGGACAACGGGTTTCGAGCAGGCCCAGCAGACGCGAAATCGGTGCGCCGCTGGCGGCGCCGGCTCGCCGACGAGCACGAGGAGGCCAAGGTCTACCGGGAACTGGCCGCCCGGCGCTCCGGCGAGGAGCGGGAGATCCTGCTGGGCCTCGCCGAGGCAGAAGAACGGCACGCCGCCTACTGGGAAGAACTGCTCGGCGACGAGGTCGGCCCGAAGCGGCGCGGCCAGTTCCGGATGCGGCTGCTGGTGTTCCTCGCCCGCCGGTTCGGTTCGGTCTTCGTGCTCGCCCTGGCACAGCGCGCAGAAAGCCGCACACCGTACCGCTCCGACCGAGACGCGCCCCCGGCGATGGCGGCCGACGAGCGGATCCACGAAGAGGTGGTGCGGGCCCTCGCCGCGCGCGGGCGTGCCCGCGTTTCCGGAACTTTCCGCGCGGCGGTGTTCGGCGCCAACGACGGCTTGGTCAGCAACTTGGCACTGGTGCTGGGCGTCATCGGCGGGAACGTACCGACCTCGACCGTGCTGCTGATCGGCTTGGCGGGGCTACTGGCCGGTGCCCTGTCGATGGGGGCCGGCGAGTACATCTCGGTGCGTTCCCAGCGGGAACTGCTGGCCGCGGCCGCCCCGAATCCTGAAGCCCGCGCGGTGTTGCCCTACCTCGACGTCGATGCGAACGAACTCGCGTTGGTCTACCGGGCACGGGGGATGTCCGCCGACGAAGCCCAGCGCCGCGCGGACGCCCTGCTGCGCGACCCCAAACCACTGGTGTCGCCCGAAAAGCCCGCCGACGACCACGAGATCGTCGGGACCGGCACGAAGGCGGCGCTGTCCAGCTTCGTCTTCTTCGCCTCCGGCGCGCTGGTCCCGGTGCTGCCGTTCGTGTTCGGTCTCACCGGCGGCCTCGCCGCCCTCATCGCCGTCGTGCTCGTGGGCCTCGCGCTGATGCTCACCGGCGCCGCCGTCGGCGTGCTCTCCGGCGCTGCCCCGCTGCCCCGCGCCTTGCGGCAGCTCGCCATCGGCGCGGGAGCAGCGGCAGTGACCTACCTGCTCGGGTTGATCTTCGGCGCGACCGCTGGGTGAGTGGTCACCGGTCCAGCCGGGCCATCCCGGCGGGCGTGTAGCGCTCGCCGGCGGCGGCACCGGGCAGGAACAGCACGGACAGCTCGGCCACCACCGCCGGGTCCAGCTCGGTCGTGGCGGCGTGGATGTTGGCCTGCACCCGCTCGATGCGGCGGCTGCCCGGGATCGGCACGACGTCCTCGCCCTGGGCCAGCAGCCAGGCCAGCGCGAGTTGCGCCGGGGTGAGTCCCAGCGCCTCGGCCCGCTCCCGCAGCGGCTGGGTCAGCTCGATGTTGCGGCGCAGGCTCTCTTCCTCGAAGCGCGGGTACCGCTTCTTGCGCATTTCGAGGTTCTCCACGTCCGAGACGCTGCTGAACGCACCGGTCAGCACGCCACGGCCCAGCGGCGAGTACGCGACAAGCGCGACGCCGAGCTCCCGCAGCGCGGGCAGCAGCTCGGCCTCCGGGTCGCGGGTGAACAGCGAGTACTCCTGCTGCACCGCCGCGATCGGGTGCACCGAATGGGCGCGGCGCAAGGTTTCGGCGCTGATCTCGGACAGGCCGAGGTGCCGCACCTTGCCGGCCTGTACCAGCTCGGCCATCGCCCCGACGGTTTCCTCGATCGGCGTGGCCGGGTCGAGCCGGTGCAGGTAGTAGAGGTCGATGTGGTCCGTGCCGAGCCGGGCGAGGCTGGCCTCGACCGCCTGGCGTACGTACTCGGGGCGGCCGCCGCCGATGTCTTTGTCGGCGCCGAACTTGGTGGCCAGCACGACCTCGTCGCGGCGCTTCGCGAGCAGGCCGCTGATCAGCTCCTCGTTGTGCCCTTCGCCGTAGACGTCGGCGGTGTCCAGGAAGTCGACCCCGAGGTCGAGCAACTGGTTCAGCAGGCGGTCCGACGAGCACCGGGTTCAGCAGGCGGGCCGACTCTGCGTCGTCGGCGGCGCCGTACACCCCGGACAGGCCCATCGCGCCGTAGCCGATGGCGCTCACCAATGGGCCGCTGCGACCCAGTCGACGATGAGGCAGGGACGGTTGCGACACGTGCGCTCCGATCAATGTGGTTGGCTTTCGGTCCTGCTCCCAGCCTAGTCGCGCCCGGTCGACCGGCTCAGCATCTGGACCGACCACAAAGGACCGTCGAGGTCGGCGCGCGCTTCCGCCTTTACCTGCGGTGCGGTCTGGTCGAGACTCGGAACTTCGAGCGCGAGCGAGGAGAACGTGGCATGACGGAGCTGGCTGACCGCACGGCCGTGGATCTGGCGGCGGCGTACCGAGCGGGCGAGATTTCGCCGGTCGAAGTCGTGGATGCCGTGCTGGAGCGCATCGATTCCTACGAGCCCAAACTGTGCGCCCTCTACGCGCCGGACCCCGAAGGTGCGCGCGCTGCAGCGCAGGCGTCGGAACGGCGTTGGCGTGCCGGTACTCCGGCCGGGCCTGTCGACGGGGTTCCGGTGACGGTCAAGGAGAACATCGCGACGAGAGGAATGCCCGTGCCGCAGGGCACCGCGGCCACGGAGCTGTCCCCGGCTGGCGCAGACGCCCCCGCTGTGGCGCGTCTGCGAGAGAGCGGCGCGGTGATCTTCGCCAAGACGACCATGCCTGATTACGGCATGCTCTCCTCTGGGGCGTCGAGCTTCCACCACCTCTCCCGCAACCCTTGGGACCTGGGCCGCACCCCCGGCGGTTCCAGTGCCGGGGCGGGCGCGGCGGCCGCCGCCGGATACGGGCCGCTGCACGTGGGCACCGACATCGGTGGCTCGGTCCGGTTGCCCGCCGGGTGGTGCGGGGTGGTCGGGCTCAAACCCAGCTTCGGTCGGATCCCGGTCGCCCCGCCGTATCCGGGCCGGGTCATCGGCCCGCTGACCCGCACGGTCGCGGACACCGCGCTGCTGACGTCGGTGCTTTCGGCGCCGGACGCGCGAGACCACACGGCGCTTCCCCCGGCCGATGTCGACTGGACGCAGCTGGATTGCGACGTCGCCGGGCTGCGCGTCGCCCTGCTTCTCGACCAGCGCGTGGGGCTGCCCGTCGAACCGGCGGGCACCCCCCCCGCGCAGCGCATCTCTTCGAGGCGGCCGGGGCCGTGGTGGAACCGATCGACCCGTTCCTGTCCCGCGAGATGCTCGACGGCATGGACCGGTTCTGGCGGTTCCGGTCCTGGACCGACATCTCGGCCCTGCCCGCGGAGCGCCGCGCCAGAATCCTGCCGGGTATCGCGCAGTGGGCGACCAGCGCCAAGGACGTCTCGGCCGCCGACGTCTTCCACGGCTTCAGTCAGATGGATGCGATCTCGGTGGCCGCCAACAGGGTAGTCCGCGACTTCGACTTCGTGCTGTCCCCGGTGGCTCCGATCCCGGCGTTCCCGGCCGAGCAGGCCTACCCGACCGGAGACCCGATGCGAGCGATGGAGCACATCGCGTTCACGCTGCCCTACAACATGTCCGGCCAACCCGCCGTCTCGGTCAACTGCGGCTGGACCGAGGAGGGCCTGCCGATCGGACTGCAGATCGCGGGCGAGCGCTTCGACGACCTGGGGGTGCTTCGCCTGGCCCAGGCCTTCGAGCAGCTCCGCCCCGCGCAGCGCCCCTGGCCGAGGTTGTGATCACCAGGTGTGCGGGTCGTCGCCCCAGCGCTCGGGGATTCCGGCGGTGGCCAGGTCGATGGCTTCCGCCACGAGCTCGACCAGCCGCTCCAGGTCTCGGCGCGGGTCGGCGCACATTGTCTCCAGGCCTATGCGCAGCGCGCCCCAGACCATCCCGACCAGCACCCGCGGCCGAATGTCCCGGGCCGGGTCGACGCCTTGCCGCGCGGCGATCTCCGCGGTCAGCCGCTCCTCGCTGCCAGCCGCTCGGCGGAGGTTGCCCGCCAGCAGCGGCGGAGTCTTGTTGATCAAGTGCTGGACGCGGAGGAACCGGCGGACGTCGTCGGCGGCCGATTCGCGGATCATGCCCAGCACTGCGTGCCGCAGGGCGGTCAGCGGCGGTTCGCCGGCGGGCCGGGCGGCGAGGGCGTCGAGCACGAGGTCGTCGAACTCGGCGCCCTTGGCCAGGGCCACGTCCTCCTTGCCGGCGAAGTAGCGGAAGAACGTGCGCGACGAGATTTCCACCTCGGCGGCGATCTCGTCGATGGTGGTCGCGTCGTAACCCTTCGCCAGGAACAGGTCCAGGCCCGCGTCGATCAGGGCGGCCCGGGTGCGCTGCTTCTTGCGGGCGCGCAGGCCACCATAGTCGGTCGGGGCGGTCATGGTGGCCATTGTGCCAGACCGCGACATAAGTCATGTAACGACAATTGGCAGTGTATGACATTTTCTGTAGTGTCGGTCCCGACCACATCCGTGAAGGAGTTGCAGATGAGCAAGGGCCTGGAAATCCGCCTCGCGTCCCGCCCCAAGGGCTGGCCGACGTCGGAAAACTTCGACATCGTCGAGGTCGATGCACCGCAACCCGGCAACGGTGAGCTGCTGGTCCGCAACCTGTGGATGAGCGTCGACCCGTACATGCGCGGCCGGATGAATGCGGGCAAGTCCTACGTCCCGCCGTTCGAGGTGGGCAAGGCGCTGCAGGGTGGCGCGGTCGGCGAGGTCGTCGCCTCGAACGCAGCGGGTTTCCAGCCCGGTGACTTCGTGCTGCACAACTTCGGCTGGCGCGACTACGCGGCGTTCGGCGCCAAGCACGCCGTCAAGGTCGACCCGCAGGCCGCTCCGCCGAGCGCCTACCTCTACGTGCTCGGCATGCCCGGCATGACCGCGTACGTCGGGCTCGTCGACGTCGCCGAGCAGAAGGAAGGCGACGTCGTGTTCGTCTCCGGTGCGGCCGGAGCGGTGGGTTCGCTGGTCGGCCAGATCGCCAAGCAGCGCGGCGCGTCCCGGGTCATTGGCAGCGCCGGATCCGCGGAGAAGGTCCGCTACCTGCTGGACGAGGTCGGCTTCGACGCCGCGTTCAACTACCACGACGGCCCGGTCGCCGAGCAGCTCAAGGCCGCCGCGCCCGACGGCATCGACATCTACTTCGACAACGTCGGCGGCGAGCACCTGGAGGCTGCGATCGGCTCGCTGAACGACTTCGGCCGGGTCGCCGAGTGCGGCATGATCTCGCAGTACAACAACGCGGAGCCCAAGCCCGGCCCGAACAACTTGTTCATGCTGGTCTCCAAGCGGCTGAAGGTGCAGGGCTTCATCGTCGGCGACCACGCGCACCTCAAGGACCAGTTCTTCGCGGAGGTCGGGGGCTGGCTGCGCGACGGCAAGATCAACTACCGGGAGACGGTCGTCGAGGGCCTGCGCAACGCCCCGGACGCCTTCCTCGGCCTCATGCGCGGCGAGAACACCGGCAAGATGCTGGTGAAGATTGCCTGACCTGGACTACCGGCGGCTCGCGACGAAGGTCTCGATGCCGTCGAGGATCCGCTGCACGCCGAACTCGAAGGCGTGCTCGGGGTTGTGCGCCGAGCCGTGGGCCTCGCCCGCGGCGGCGCCGACGCGGGCGGCGGTCGGGTAGCGCTGCGGGTCGAGGAGCCGGCTGAGCAGCGGGGCGTGCGCACGCCACCACTGCTCGTCGGTCATCCCGCTGCGCTGCTCGACCTGCGCCATCTCCACCGAGCGGCGGGCCGCGGCCTCGGTGTGCCCCAGCACCAGGCTCAGCACGGAGTCCATCTCGACCTCGGCGAGCCCCAGCTCCGCGACCGCGCCCAGTTCGTAGTCGTACTTGGCGATCGCGTTCGGCCCCACCACCGCGCGCCCGGCCGCGACCTGCAGCATCCACGGATGCCGGTGGTACAGCGCCCAGTTCTCCCGGGCGATCTGAGCCAACCTGCCGCGCCAGTCCGATTCGGGTTCGGGGCGGGCGGTCTCGCCGTAGACCGTGTCGAGCATGACGTCGATCAGCTCCGCCTTGCCCGGCACGTATGTGTACAGCGACATGGTGCCGACGCCGAGGTGGTCGGCGACCCGGCGCATGGAGAGCGCGGCGAGCCCGTCGGCGTCGGCGATCTCGATCCCAGCCCGCACGATGCGGTCCACGCCGAGGTCGGAACGCCCCTTTCGGCCGCTGCCCGGCCCGTCGTGGGTCCGCCACAGCAGCGCCAGGCTGCGCGCCGGATCACCGCCGCCGCTGTACTCGATCGCCATCGCACCCGCCTCCGTACTCCGTACGCCTAGATCGTAGGAGAGCGGTCGGCGCCCGCCGTGGGGTGGACGGCGGTCACTCGGCGGGATGCGACTGCAGCCACTCCGCCCAGGTGATCTTGCCCCGGCGACCGCCCGGGCAGGTCATGTCGGTGGCGATGCGGCGCAGCCGATGCGGCGCCGGGAACCCCAGCACCCGGCGGTCGATGCCGCGCGCGCGTTGCCAGGTCCGCAGCGCATCACGGAGGGTGAGTACCTCCGGGCCGCCGAAGTCCTCGCGCCGCTGCCCGGCACCGCCGCGGATGCATTCGACCAGGTAATCGGCGAAGTCGCCGACGTCAGCGGGCTGTGTGGGCAGCGCGCCCGGCAGCGGCAGCACCGGCAGCCGGGAAGCCTGGTTGAACATCCGGTCCAGCAGCCAGTGGAACTGGGTCGCGCGCACGATCGACCAAGGCACGTCGGCGACGCTGACCAGCTCTTCGGCCGTGTGCTTCAGCCGCAGGTACGGCATGGCCGGCCGGTCCACGCCGACGATCGAGATGTACAGGAAGTGCCGGACCCGGGCCGCGGTGGCAGCTTCGAGCAACCGGCTGGTGCCGTCGACGTCCACGTCGGGCGGGCTGCGCCAGAAGTCGACCGGGTGCATGAAACCCCGCTGCGCGGCCGGGGAATACGTCGCCGCGTGCACCACTGTGTGCGCGGCGGCCACCGCCTCGGCGACACCTTCTCCGGTCGTGAGGTCTCCCTGCACCCACTCCGCATCGGGGTCGGTGCCAGGGCGGCGCGTCAGGACCCGCACCCGGTGCGTGGGCTTGAGCAGGCGCACCAGCTCGCGCCCGAGGTGTCCGGTTCCGCCGGTGATCGCGACTGTGTCCATGTCGGCACCCCCTGGATCAACTGTCCCACCGGGGTGCCTGGGTCGCGAAGGCTAGCGGTTCAACACCGGACCGGTGATGCCGTCGATGACGCCACCGACTTCCGGCAGCAGGCCTGGGTGCGTCGGTTTGGAGCTGCTCGGCGGGGTCGGCTCCGGCTCGGGCTGCGAAGGCGGGGCCGTTTCGTTCGGCTGCTCCGACGGCTGCGTGGTCTGGGACGGCTCGGAGGACTGGGTCGGCTCCGGCTGCGAGGACTCCGCAGGGGTCGAGGTCCGGGAAGTCGGCTTCGGTGCCTTCGTGGTTTCCGGGGCCTCGGTCTGCGCGGGTGGCTTGGTGGTCGTCGGCGCGGTGCCGGTGGTGGTCGGCCCAGGCTCGGGGGTCACGCTGGCGACCAGCCGCGGTTCCGGCGTCGGGGCGGTCAAGTCCGGGACGGTGGGAGTGACCTGTGGCACGAGGAACTTCGCCCCAGACTGGGCGGCGGCCACCTGCGGACCCGGTTCCGGGGGGGCCTGCGGCGCGTCGGTGCGGTGGTAGGCGCTGCTGACCGCGATCACGGTGAGGAACACGGCGACCGCGTAGCCGATCACCCGTGGGGGAGTGGCGTGCTGCCACGTCTTGGGTTCCACCCGCCGGTGGCGGCCCCGAGTGCGGGCTCGCGGCAACGACGACTTACCCACTGTTGTCACCCACCTCTCGGCCATATGGTGTGCTCGCGACGCCGCCGTTCACTCGAAAGAGTGATTGCGGCCGGTCGAACCCTACGACACCGCGGGTCCGGGTCGCCAGCCCCCCGGTCCGATGGGGATTGCAAGATCATCACCGGTGGGCGGGGGTGCGGCCGCCCCGGCGGACCAGAACGGCCCCGCCGCAGGCGAGGCCGGAGTCCATTCTGGACGATCAGCGGTGGCCGATCAGGCGGATCTCCCGCCGCAACTGCGCCACCGCGCCCTTCAGGCCACGGCCCGACGGCTGATTGCCGTCCAGCACATCGGTGAACATGACAACACCCAAGATCAGCACGAACAGCAAGGCCACAACGACGACGAACACTTTGCTCACCCCTTCTGCCCAGAACATCGATCAAGGGCGCCGTTCGTTACCGGCTATCCGGCAGATGTGTCGCGGGACGCACGCGGTGGAGCGGACGGGTGCGGGAGCCGAGGCGCGCCGCCCATAGGATTGCGCCGTTGTCCAGGACCGGCCGAACGGGCGGCTCAGGCCAAAACCCGCGAAGACTAGCCTGGACGAATGGCGAAGAACCGGCCCAATCCAGCGCAATGGGTCTGGTACGCCTTCGGTGGCAAGCTTCCCGACCGGTGCGCCGAGTGGGTGTTGCACGACGTCACGTGCCCGACCTGGGTGCTGCGGCATCTCGGCCGCGCCCTCACCCAGTTGGCGCCGTTCTGCCTCCTGGTGCTGCTGCCCGGTCCGCTGTGGATCAGGCTGGTCTCGATCCTGCTGGGCTTGCTGGTCGGGCTGTTCTATTCGGTCTGCTACCTGGGGGAGACCGCCGAACACCGCTCCATCAAACACGGTTTCGCGCCGGGTGTCGCGCGCGAAACCCGGGAGCTCCGCCGGGACGTGAACCGGGCGGCGAGGCACGGCGTCGGCTACCGACCGTGGTGGGAATAGCGGCGGCGGTTTGCGCCGTGTCGACTGCTCTCGTGAGTGGTTGCTCCGGTTCTCAAGACCGGTTCTTACCGGAACAACCACTCACCACCCTCTCCGGGGCTGTGCGTCGGGCTCGATCCAGTCTCGGTCGCCGTCTTGTAGCCAGTCGCTGATGCTGCTCAGCTCGAACCGAGCACGTCGGCCTGTTCCGGTCCGATCAGGATGTGCCGCCCGGCCGAATCGGTGACGCGCACCTCGGGAATCCGCAGTGCGACGGTGACCGGCCCCTTGTCGGCCTGCGCCGGAATGTGCCAGGACTTTCCGTGGCGATCTCGGACATGATCCGCAGTTGTAGTTCGGTCCGCTTCCGCGTGAGCTCGCCGCTCATGCGCTCTCCCGAATTGATCTCGTGTTTGCCTTGGTTGCAGGGCTGATGCAGTGAAGCTCGCAAGATGCGATGGTTGCAAGCAATCATCCGATCAGGTCATTGTGGACGGTCCGCTGGCTTCGAGATCCTGATCAAAATAACGCTTCGCAGGAGGTTGCTATGCCGGGAAACCGCCATACGTCAGTACGTTCTCGTCAGATAGCAAATGAATTGCGGCGATATCGGGAGAAAGCGGGACTTAGCTGCACTGAAGCAGGCGCCAAGCTTGGGGTGTCCGGCAGTAAGATCAGCCGCATCGAGACCGGCGTCAGCGGCCTGCAGATCGAGGACGTGGCGGCACTGCTCGGGCTCTACCACGTCCCGGATGCGGAACGGCACACGTTGGTCGAGTTGGCCAAGAGTGCCGACCAGAAGGGCTGGTGGGAAAGGCAAACAGGCTTGCCGCAGAATTGGAAGAACCTCATGGAGTTCGAAGCCAAGGCAAGCCGCATCCAGAATTTCGAGAACATGTTCGTGCCCGGTCTGCTCCAGACGGCGGAGTACAGCAGGGCAATCCTCCGAGCGATCGACGACACGCTTAGTGAGGATGAGTTGGAGAGCCTCATCGCAACGCGGATGGCGCGTCAGATCGTGCTCACCAGGTCGCAGGCGCCCCAGTTTCTCGCGGTCATCGACGAGAACGCCCTACGCCGGACGATCGGCGGATCCGGAGTGATGAAGCGGCAGTTGCAACATCTGTTGACCATCGCTGATACACGCAACGTGGTCCTACGAGTGGTCCCGACGTCGGCTGGTGTGTACGTCGGGCTGCAAGGGCCGTTCCTCTTGCTTGAGTTCCAAGACGAGCCGGACATCGTCTATGTCGAGAACCACTACACGATGCTCTTCTTGGAAGAAGAGCAAGATCTGGCCTCCTATCGCATGGGTTTGCGGAATATCCTCGGCGTGGCTCTTGCACCGGGTGCAACGGCCGAGCTCATTAAGAGCGTTGTTGGCGAAGCTTGACCACGAGAGGTTTGCACGATGCCTGCGCTGGACATAAGGACTGTGCGATGGCGCAAGAGTAGCCGCAGTAGCGCCGCTGCGAACTGCGTTGAGGTGGCGTTCCTCGACGCGGCTTGGTGCAAGAGCAGCCTGAGTGGGGCGAACGCCAACTGTGTCGAGGTCGCCTTCGCTGGACCTGCCGTCGGGGTGCGAGACTCCAAGGACCCCGACGGTGCAGTCTTGGCCTTCCCGGTCGATCGGTGGTCTCGGTTCGTCGAGTCGCTGCGCTGAGGGTGGGCGATGGATCTTCTTTCTGTGTTGCCTGCGTTCCTGCTTGCCGTCGTGCTGATCTCGGCCGCGCCCGGGCCGGGCACTGGTGACGCACGTGGTGCGTCGTGCTGGTGAGATAGGTGGTGCAGTCTGCCGTCGGCTACTTGGAGGAATGACATGGGCAAGGTCACGGCCAGCGCGGAGCGCCGGACCGGCGCATCCGCGGAGCAGGTGCGGACGATCATCGCCGACTACGCGCAAAGCAGGCCGAAGATCCTTACCGAGCACTACCGGGACTACGCGGTTGTCGAAGGCGGCACGGGTGCGGGAACGATCGCGACCTGGAAGCTCCAGGCAACCTCCAAACGCGTGCGTGACGTCAAGGCCGTCGTGAGCGAGCCGGAGCCCGGCAAGCTCGTCGAGACCGACGCGAACTCCAGCATGGTGACCACGTGGACGGTGCGCGAGGAGAACGGCGGCTGCCTCGTGCGGATCGAGACCACGTGGGAAGGCGCGAAGGGAATCGGCGGATTCTTCGAGCGAACGTTCGCCCCGGGCGGTCTCAAGCGCATCTACGCCGGAGTTCTCGAGAAGTTGGACGCCCTCCCCAAGGAGTCGTGACAAGGCGCGGCGAGTATTCGCATCTGCTCCTCGCCGTGTCCGACACACCGGCGCTTCGCCTGTTCGAAGGAATTCGCACGGCGAAGCGCCGGTGCGTTTCTGCCATCTTCGCTCGCCGGGGCGCACGTCAGGTTCCCGCCAGGCAGAGAACCGGAACTCTGGGTAACCGCGTGATCATTGCGCGTGGTGGCCGCTGGTCATACCTTCAGTGAACGGGCCGACCGGCTCGTCATGGTCGCCCTCCGAACGTCGTATTAGAGGGCATCACAGACCGAAGGGGTGCAGCGCAACCATGCCCAACATCGTTCGTGCGGCGCTGGTCCAGGCGAAGTGGACCGGCGACACCGCCTCGATGGTCGACCAGCACGAGAAGCACGCCCGCGCCGCAGCTGGCCAGGGCGCCCGGATCATCGGCTTCCAGGAGGTCTTCAACGCCCCGTACTTCTGCCAGGTGCAGGAGGCGGAGCACTACCGCTGGGCGGAACCGGTGCCGGACGGCCCGACCACGCAGCGGATGTGCGCGCTGGCGCGGGAACTCGGCATGGTCGTCGTCGTACCGGTCTACGAGATCGACGGCCCCGGCTTCTACTACAACACCGCCGCCGTGATCGACGCCGACGGCAGCTACCTCGGCAAGTACCGCAAGCACCACCTGCCGCACCTGCCCGGGTTCTGGGAGAAGTACTACTTCCGGCCCGGCAACCTCGGCTGGCCGGTCTTCAACACCGCGGTTGGCCGGGTCGGCGTCTACATCTGCTACGACCGGCACTTCCCGGAGGGCTGGCGGGCGCTCGGGCTGGCCGGCGCGCAGGTGGTCTACAACCCGTCGGCGACCAGCCGCGGCCTCTCGTCCTACCTGTGGAAGCTCGAACAACCGGCCGCGGCGGTCGCCAACGAGTACTTCATCGCGGCGATCAACCGAGTCGGCGTCGAGGAGTACGGCGACAACGACTTCTACGGCACCAGCTACTTCGTCGACCCGTACGGGCAGTTCGTCGGCGAGCCCGCCAGCGACGCCGACGAGGAACTCGTGGTGCGCGACCTCGACTTCGACCTGATCGACGAGGTCCGCCAGAAATGGGCGTTCTACCGCGACCGGCGCCCCGACGCCTACCGCCTGCTGACCGAGCCGTGAGGGGAGCGACGATGACGAGCACGCACTCCGAGCTGACCAAGCGGCACCGCGCGGTGCTGCCGGACTGGCTCACGCTGTACTACGACGAGCCGATCGACATCGAGCGCGGCGAGGGCCGGCATGTCTGGGACGCCGAGGGCAACCGGTACCTGGACTTCTTCGGCGGCATCCTCACGACGATGACGGCACACGCGCTGCCCGAGGTGACGGCGGCGGTCAGCGCGCAGGCCGGCCAGATCCTGCACACCTCGACGCTGTACCTCAACCGCCCGATGATCGAGCTCGCGGAGCGGGTCGCGGAGCTGTCCGGCATCGAGGACCCGCGGGTGTTCTTCACGACCAGCGGCACCGAGGCCAACGACACCGCGCTGCTGCTGGCCACCGGCTACCGCGCCTCGAACCAGGTGCTGGCGCTGCGCAACAGCTACCACGGCCGGTCGTTCTCGGCGCTGGCGGTGACCGGCAACCGTGGCTGGTCGCCGACGAGCCTGTCGCCGGTGCAGACGGCGTACGTGCACGGCAGCCGTCGGCGCGGCACACCGCTCGCCGACCTGCCGGACGAGGAGTTCACCGCCGCGTGCGTGTCCGATCTGGAGGACGTGCTCGGGCAGTTGCACGGCAACGTCGCCTGCCTGATCGCCGAACCCATCCAGGGCGTGGGCGGGTTCGCCACCCCGCCCGACGGCTTGTTCGCGCGGTTCAAGGAGGTCCTCGACCGGCAGGGCATCCTGTGGATCAGCGACGAGGTGCAGACCGGCTGGGGGAGGACTGGCGAGCACTTCTGGGGCTGGCAGGCGCATGATGCGAACGGGGCGCCGGACATCGTCACCTTCGCCAAGGGCATCGGCAACGGCCTGTCGGTCGGTGGCGTCATCGCCCGCGCCGAGATCATGAACAGCGTCCGGGCGAACTCGATCTCCACCTTCGGCGGCAGCCCGATCACCGCCGCTGGGGCGCTGGCCAACCTCGACCACCTCCTCGCCAACGACCTGCAGGGCAACGCCGCGCGTGTCGGTGCGGTCCTGCGCGAAGAGCTCGACGGAGCGCTCGGCCGGATCCCGACGGTCGTCGACGTGCGGGGCAAAGGCCTGATGATCGGCGTCGAACTGGCGCACGCCGACGGAACGCCCGCGCCGGAGATCGCCACCGAGGTGCTCGAATCGGCCCGGCGGCGTGGCGTGCTCATCGGCAAGGGCGGACTGGACGGCAACGTGCTGCGCGTCGCGCCGCCGCTGAGTCTCACCGAGGCCGAGGCGCGCGAAGGCGGTCAGATCCTGGTGGCGGCGCTGGAGGAGGCGGGGCGGCGATGAGCCGAACGATCATCCGCGGTGGCCTGGTGATCACCGCGACCGAGGAGACCCGAGCGGACGTGCTCGTCGAGGGCGAACAGGTCGCCGCGATCGCCGCGCCCACCGTCGCCGAGCAGTGGGTGTCCACTGCGGACAGCGTGATCGACGCGTCCGGGCACTACGTCATCCCGGGCGGCGTGGACGGGCACACGCACATGCAGATGCCCTTCGGCGGGACGTTTGCGTCGGACACGTTCGAGACCGGAACCCGGGCCGCTGCGTGGGGCGGTACCACCACGATCGTCGACTTCGCGATCCAGCCGGTCGGCGGCTCCCTACGCGAGGGCCTGGACGCCTGGCACGCCAAGGCCGATGGGCGGTGCGCGATCGACTACGGCTTCCACATGATCCTCTCCGACGTCGGCGACGAAGCGCTGAAGGAGATGGACGCGCTGGTCGCCGAGGGGATCACCAGTTTTAAGCTGTTCATGGCGTACCCCGGCGTGTTCTACAGCGACGACGGGCGGATCCTGCGCGCCATGCAGCAGGCCGCCGACAACGGTGCGTTGACGATGATGCACGCCGAGAACGGCATCGCCATCGACGTGCTGGTGCAGCAGGCGCTGGCCGCCGGGCGCACCGACCCGAAATTCCACGGGCAGGTCCGGCACCCGCTGCTGGAGGCCGAAGCGACGCACCGGGCGATCCAGCTGTCCAGAGTGGCCGGTGCACCGCTGTACGTCGTGCACGTCTCCGCCGCCGACGCAGTCGCGGAGATCACCCGGGCCCGCGACAACGGGCTCAACGTCTTCGGCGAAACCTGCCCGCAGTACCTGTTCCTCACCACCGACGACCTAGCGCGGCCGGAGTTCGAGGGCGCGAAATACGTCTGCTCGACACCGCTGCGGCCGGTCGAACATCAGGCGGACCTCTGGCAGGCGCTGCGCACCAACGACCTCTCCGTGGTGTCGACCGACCACTGCCCGTTCTGCTTCAAGGATCAGAAGGAGCTCGGCCGCGGCGACTTCTCGAAGATCCCCAACGGCATCCCGGGCGTGGAGAACCGGATCGACCTGTTGCACCAGGCTGTGGTGGAGGGGCGCATCAGCCGCCGCAGGTGGATCGAGCTGGCCTGCACAACCCCGGCCCGGATGTTCGGCCTGCACCCGCGCAAGGGCACCATCGCGCCCGGCGGGGACGCGGACATCGTGATCTACGACCCGCGCGCCGAGCAGGTGCTCTCGGCCGAGACGCACCACATGAACGTCGACTACAACGCCTACGAGGGCAAGCGGATCACCGGACAGGTGCGCACCGTGCTGTCCCGCGGCGAAGTCGTTGTTGACGCCGGCACCTACAGCGGCCGGGCCGGGCGCGGCCGGTTCCTGCCGCGCGACACCTGCCAGTACCTGATCTGACCGGCTTGGGGGATGAAGCATGGATTTCGGACTTGTTCTGCAGACCGATCCGCCGGCCTGGTCGGTGGTGGACCGGATGCGCCGGGCCGAGCGGCTCGGCTTCAGCCACGGCTGGACCTTCGACTCCTGCGTGCTGTGGCAGGAGCCGTTCGTCATCCACAGCCAGATCCTGGCCGCAACCGAGCGGCTGACCGTCGGCCCGATGGTCACCAACCCGGCCACTCGCGACTGGACGGTCACCGCCTCGACCTTCGCCACGCTCAACGACATGTTCGGGCCGCGCACGGTGTGCGGCATCGGCAGGGGCGACTCCGCGGTGCGCGTCACCGGGGGCAGGCCGACCACGCTCGCGACGCTCGAAAAGGCCATGCACGTGATCAAGGACCTCGCCGAGGGCCGAGAGGTGCAGCTGCACGGCACCCCGGTGCGCCTGCCGTGGGTACGCGATGGCCGGCTGCCGATCTGGATGGGTGCTTACGGGCCGAAGGCCCTGGAGCTTGCCGGTCGGCAGGCCGACGGCTTCATCCTGCAGCTCGCCGATCCGTACCTGACGCGGTGGATGGTCGACCACGTCCGGCAGGCGGCCCGTGACGCCGGGCGCGACCCGGCGTCGATCAGCGTCTGCGTGGCGGCCCCGGCCTACGTCGGCGACGACCTCGACCACGCCCGCGAGCAATGCCGCTGGTTCGGCGGGATGGTCGGCAACCACGTCGCCGACCTGGTCGCCCGCTACGGCGACACCACCGGGGCGGTGCCCGCCGCTCTCACCGACTACATCAAGGGCCGGGACGGCTACGACTACTCGCACCACGGGCGTGCCGACAACCCCAGCACCGAGTTCGTGCCGGACGAGATCGTGGACCGCTTCTGCCTGCTCGGCCCTGCCCAGGCACACGTGAACAAACTGCGGGAACTCCGCGACGCGGGAGTGGACCAGTTCGCGATCTACGCCATGCACGATGCCGTGGACTCCACAGTGGACGCCTACGGCGAGAGCGTCATCCCGGCCATGTCCTGACACCCCACGACCCCTGCGGCGGCGGTCACACGGCCCCGGGTTTGTAGAGTTCCGCCCGAAGTGGCAGCCCGATCGGCGGGGTGGAACGGGGAGGGGCGCCATGCGGCAGGGACTCGGCGCGAAGCTGGGCATCGGCTGGAAACTGCACGGGGACGGCTCCACGCCGCGCCCCGGCGAGACGGTGGCTCCGGACGAGCGGCTGTCCTGGGGGCGCACCGTCGGGCTCGGCGCGCAGCACGTGGTGGCCATGTTCGGCGCCACCTTCGTCTTCCCGGTGCTGATGGGACTGGACCCGAACCTCGCGATCATGGTCTCGGGCGTGGCGACCATCCTCTTCCTGCTGATCGTGCAGGGAAAGATCCCCAGCTACCTGGGCAGCAGCGCGTCCTTCGTGGGTGTGGTGACAGTGATCCGGGCCGGTGGTGGGGACAGCTCGACGGTCACCGGTGCGATCCTGGTGCTCGGCCTCGTGCTGTCCGTGGTCGGGGTGATCATCCACTTCGTCGGCCCGCAGGTGGTGCACCGGTTGTTGCCGCCCGCGGTCTCGGGCGCGGTGGTGATGCTGATCGGCTTCAACCTCGCCCCGGTAGTCGCCGAGTCGTACTGGCCGCAGGACCAGTGGATCGCGCTGATCACCATGATCCTCGTGCTCGGCTGCAGCGTGCTGCTGCGCGGATTCTGGTCCCGCATCGCGGTGCTGATCGGGCTTGTCGCCGGCTACGCCCTGTCGTGGCTGTTCGACCTGGGCTTCGGACCGATCACCGCGCCGAACGCCAGCGGTGTGGTCAGCACGCACTTCCGGCTCGACCTCAGCGGCGTCGCGGACGCCAGCTGGTTCGGCCTGCCGACGCTGCACGCGCCGTCGTTCGACGCGGCGGCGATCATCGTCGTGCTTCCCGTGGTGATCGCGCTGATCGCGGAGAACACCGGGCACGTCAAGGCCGTCGAGGAGATGACCGGCACAAAGCTGGACGGCAGCCTCGGGCGCGCGATCTTCGCCGACGGCCTCGCCAGCACGCTCTCCAGCGCTGTCGGCGGCCCACCCACGACCACCTACGCCGAGAACATCGGAGTCATGGCCGCCACCCGGGTGTACTCCACGGCGGCCTACTGGGTGGCCGCGATCGTGGCGATCCTCTTCGGGTTGTGCCCCAAGTTCGGCGCGGTGATCGCGGCGACCCCGGGTGGCGTGCTAGGCGGCATCACCGTCGTGCTCTACGGCATGATCGGCCTGCTGGGCGCGAAGATCTGGACGGAGAACCGCGTCGACCTCGGCGACCCGGTCAACCTGATGCCGCTGGCCGCCGGGCTGGTCGTCGGCATCGGCGGGGTGTCGCTGCAGATCACCCCGCAGTTCAGCCTCAGCGGCATCGCTCTGGGCACCGTCGTGACGCTGCTGGGCTACCACGTGCTGCGGTTGCTCGTGCCCGCCCGCAGGTGACCGCCTCCCGGTCTCTGATCGTCAGTGCGGGTGCGGCTGGCAAGCCGTAGGTTCGCAGACGACGACCGGCGTCGAGGAGGCCGCCATGCTGCGTCCCGTGCACTTCGAGATCCACGCGGGAGACGTGGACCGCGCCCGCACGTTCTACTCGACCGTGTTCGGCTGGCGGTTCCAGCAGTGGGGCGACGAGCAGTACTTGTTGGTCTTGACCGGTGAAGGCCCGGGTATCGACGGCGGCTTGCTGCCCCGCGAGGGCCCCGAGCCCTCCGACGAGACGCCGATCGCGGCGTTCGCGACGACTGTGGAAGTGGACGACGTCGAGGCCATGCTGTCGATCGTGGAAACCGCGGGCGGCCGGGTTGCGATGCCCAAGACCGCCCTGACCGGCATGGGCTGGGTGGCCTACTGCCGGGACACCGAGGGCAACATCTTCGGCATGTTCGAGGCCGACGACCTGGCGAGCTGACGTCACCCGGGCACCCCCCGCACCATCGCGATGTCGGCCGCGGTCACTGGGCGGCCAGGCAGCGGTGTGCCGGGGCGGGCCTGCAGGCCGTCGAGCATCAGCGTCAGGTAGCGGGCCGGTGCTTCGTGGCGGATGTCGTCGGGGGCGCCGTGCACACCCTGCAGCACGAGGGACAGGATCACACCCAGGTCACCGCTGCTGACGTCCGGGCGCAGCGAACCGTTGGCCTGTGCGCCGCGTACAAGCCCGTCCAGGATTTCCAGCGGTTCGTTGCGGGCCTGGTCGACTGCCGGGTCCGTGCCCAGGATCCCCCTGGCGCGGGGGGAGAGCATGGAAAACCGGATCACCGTGCGCAGGTCCACCGTGCAGGTCCACCGCGCGCAGCAGGAAACCGGTCAGCGCGCGCCACGGATCGGACTCGCGGTCGCAGATCGTGCGGGCTTCGTCGAGAACCCGCTGGAACGCGTCCCGGCCGATGGCGCTGAGCAGCGAATCGCGGTCTGGGAAGCGGCTATACAGCGTGCCGATCCCGACGCCTGCGGCGCGGGTGATCTCCTCCATCGGCACCTCGGTGCCGCGCTCGGTGAGGACGGTCCGTGCAGCCGCGATGATCCGGTCCCGGTTGCGGCGGGCGTCGGCCCGCAGCCGTGGCGTGGCGTCGGTCATCATGATCGTTGCTCGCGTGCTGTGCATTGGGTTGGGCGGATTGTCGCATGTTCCAGGCCGAAAGTGATGGACGGGAAAGTTCCGGTTCGCTATAAGACGGAAGAGATCCATCCACTTGTTCGCTCGGTGATCAGGGAGCCACGATGTCGGAGCAAGCCATTGACCCGGCGGTCTACCCGAAAGCTCGCACCTGCCCGTTCGCACCCGAACCGGAATACGCCGAACTGCGCGCCGAAGCGCCGGTCACCAAGGTCCCGATGGCGGGCGGCGGAACCGCCTGGTTGGTCACCCGGCACGAGCATTTCCGCCAGGTGCTCACCGATCCGCGGATGAGTTCCAACCTGCGCCGTCCCGGATACCCGCAGCTCTCGTCCGGCCAGCGCGCCATCGCCGACCTCATGGCACCGTCGATAATCGGGTTGGACGGGCCCGCGCACACCGCGGCCCGACGCGCCGTGCTCGGCGAGTTCACCGTGCGGCGGATCGAGGCGATGCGACCGCGCATCCAGCAGATCGTCAACGACTGCATCGACGAGATGCTCGCCGGGCCCCGCCCGGTCGACCTGGTGCGGGCGATGTCGCTGCCGGTGCCCTCGCTGGTGATCTGCGAGCTGCTGGGCGTGCCCTACGCCGAGCACGACTTCTTCCAGGAGCGAACCAGCCGGTTGTTTCGGAGGACGACCTCCGCCGAGAGCCGCGGCGCCGCTATCGGGGAAATCCAGGCATACCTGGACGGGTTGGTGACCGCCAAGGAGCACGAGCCCACCGACGACCTGATCGGCAGGCAGATCCGCAAGCAGCGCGAAACCGGCGAGGTCGACCACGACGCGCTCGTGCTGATGGCGTTCCTGTTGCTGATCGGCGGGCACGACACGAGCGCGAGCATGATCTCGCTGGGAACCCTGGCGCTGCTGGAGAACCCGGACCAGCTGGCGGAGATCGTCGCCGACCCGGCCAAGACGCTGCCCGCCGTCGAGGAGCTGCTGCGCTACTTCACCATCATCGAGGCGGGGACCTCGCGCACCGCGGTGGAGGACGTCGAGATCGGCGGCGTGCTGATCCGGGCAGGGGAGGGTGTTGTCGCGCTGGCCAGCTCGGCCAACCGCGACCCCGAGGTCTTCGACCGGCCCGACGAACTGGACATCAACCGCAACGCCCGCGGGCACGTCGCGTTCGGCTTCGGCCCGCACCAGTGTCTGGGGCAGAACCTGGCGCGGCTGGAACTGCAGATCGTTTTCGACACGTTGTTCCGGCGGCTGCCAGGACTGCGGCTGGCCGTCGGCGTCGACGACATACCGTTCAAGTCCGACGCCACCATCTACGGGATCTACGAAATGCCCGTGACCTGGTGAGAGGAGCGATCATGCGGATCGAGGCGGATCTGGACCGCTGCGTGGGCGCGGGCCAGTGCGTGCTGACCGAACCGGCGCTGTTCGACCAGAACGACGAGGACGGCCGGGTGGTGCTGCTGGCGACCGAGGTCGACGACGGCGACGACAGCGCGGTGGCCGCAGTGCGGGAAGCGGTGCACGTCTGCCCGTCGGGTGCGCTGTCGTTGGTCGACGACCGGTAGCCGACCAGGAGATCGCGGACCGCTTTCTCATCCGAGTAGCGGCGCGTTAAGCGGCGCCACCTCCCCCTCTCCTGGAGATGGCGCCGCTGGCGCGGTTGAGCCGCCATCCGGCAGCTTGCTGCCTGTGACGTAACGGTCACAGGGCATTAGGTCCCTGGACCGGCCCGTTTAAGGCTTTCTTGATCTTGTCCGCAGCAGCCGGCAGAACAGCCGCCGCGCCGGATTCTTCCTGCGGGAAGGGGCTGCGCCACTGCTGCGGAGTTGTTCGAATCGGCCAAGAGGGTGCGATGGAAGACACCCGTGGGGTGCCTTTAATCCCACCGATACAACGCCCTACGATTGATTTCGTAAGCGATGGTTCCCCAAACCCTCTTCCGTTCGTCCTGCCCTTTGTCGGCAATGCCTAGCGCGCGCGGAAGGCGGGGAGGTTTGCAGAAGGGAGGCAAGAAGTGACAACGGTGTGGGTGGCCCTGGCGGTCGAGTCGGTTGTACTGCTGGCGGTGGCGGGAGCGATGACCAAGTGGGCGCAGCGGCTGCAGCCGGGCACCCCTGGCCAGGTGATCGAGGCGATCGGCCCAGCGGCCGAGCGCCTCGCTTGAGGAAGCGCAGTCGGGCTTGTTCCCGCGGTCGGGAACGAGCCCGCGAACTTCGAACCGGCCACGGAGCGGTGAATCCAATCGCCGCTCGGCCGGTTTTCGTTACCCAATTCCGGGTGTCTTTTTGATTGACGTGCACCACGCGTCGATTCCGCGATTTTCCCGACCCGGTTGTTTGCAAAGGTAACTAATGTCGCGGTTGGCCAGGTATGCGTGATCGGCATGTGATGCCGCACATGTCGGTCGCGGCAGGTGCGGCGACCGATAGGGTGGGCCGAACGAGGTCCGCACGCCGATCGGGAAGGGCATCCGTGAGTCCAGTCGAACAGTCCAGTGGTCCACAGCCGGGTGGTCCGGTGCTGCCGAGTTCGGGCTCCAGATCGGTGCTGACCAACTACCGGACGTTCATCGAGCGCGCGGTGCACAAACCGAACCTGGTCGGTGCGGTCGCGCCCAGCTCACCGAACCTCGCTCGCGAGATGGCGGCCGTGGTGCCGACCGCCGGCAGCCCAGTGGTCGTGGAGCTGGGGCCCGGCACCGGCGCGCTCAGCAGCGGGATCGCCCAGCGACTGCCCGTTGGCGGCCGCCAGGTGGCGATCGAGGTGGACTCCGGCATGGTCGAGTACCTGCGCGCGGAACTGCCGTGGCTGGAGGTGATCCAGGGCGACGCTTCCCGACTCGGCGACCTGCTGGCCGATGCGGGCATCGACAGGGTCGACGCGGTGGTCAGCGGCCTGCCGTGGTCGATCTTCCCGGCCAAGCTGCAGCAGGACATCCTGGACCAGGTCGGCGCGGTCCTCGCGCCCGGCGGTGCCTTCACGACCTTCGCCTACGTGCACGCCCTGGGCATGGCCGGCGCCCGGCAGTTCCGCCGCCGCCTGGACCTGAGCTTCGACGAGGTGCTGACCTCGCACACCGTGTGGCGCAACATCCCGCCCGCCCGCATCTACGTCTGCCGCCGCCCCCGCCAGGACTGATCCGCCTCAGGCCGCGCCGTGCTGCGTGGCCTGCCTCAGGTCGGGACATCCATTCCTGGTGGGACTCCACAGATGGGCGCGAGCTGGGCGACTTCCTCGCGCCGCAGGGGCGGATCTGAGAAGAACGGGCCCGGTGCGCTTGTCGCGCACCGGGCCCGTTCGGTATTTCCCGGCCGGATCGGCAGGGGATCAGGAGCGGATCATCTTGCGCAGCACGTACTGCAGGATGCCGCCGTTGCGGAAGTAGTCCGCCTCGCCGGGGGTGTCGATGCGGACCTTGGCGTCGAACTCCACGGTGGAGCCGTCGGCCTTGGTCGCGGTCACCTTCACGGTCTCCGGGGTCTCGCCCTCGTTGAGCTTGGTGATGCCCGCGAAGTCGAAGGTCTCGGTGCCGTCCAGACCCAGGGACTTGGCGGACCGACCCTCCGGGAACTGCAGCGGGATGACGCCCATGCCGATCAGGTTCGAGCGGTGGATGCGCTCGAAGGACTCGGCGATGACGGCGCGGACCCCGAGCAGCCGGGTGCCCTTGGCGGCCCAGTCGCGGGACGAACCGGATCCGTACTCCTTGCCGCCGAGCACCACCAGCGGGATGTCCTGGGCGGCGTAGTTCTGCGCGGCGTCGTAGATGAACGCCTGCGGGGCGCCGTCCTGGGTGAAGTCCCGGGTGTAGCCGCCCTGCACGTCGTCCAGTAGCAGGTTGCGCAGCCGGATGTTGGCGAAGGTGCCCCGGATCATCACCTCGTGGTTGCCGCGGCGGGAACCGTAGGAGTTGAAGTCCTTGCGGTCGATTCCGTGGTCGGTGAGGTACTTGCCCGCAGGCGAGTCCGGTTTGATCGCGCCGGCCGGCGAGATGTGGTCGGTGGTGACCGAGTCGCCGAGCAGCGCGAGCACGCGGGCACCGGAGATGTCGGTGACCGGAGCCGGTTCCATCGCCATGCCCTCGAAGTACGGGGGCTTGCGCACGTAGGTGGAGTCGGCGTCCCACTCGAAGGTCTGGCCCTCCGGGGTGGGCAGCGACCGCCACCGCTCGTCGCCCTTGAAGACGTCCTCGTAGGACTTGGTGAACATCTCGTTGGTGATCGCCGAGTCGATGACGTCCTGGACCTCCTGCGGCGACGGCCAGATGTCGCGCAGGTAGACAGGCTTGCCGTCGGTGTCGGTGCCCAGCGGGTCGTTCTCGAAGTCGAAGTCCATCGAGCCCGCGAGCGCGTAGGCGATCACCAGCGGCGGCGAGGCCAGGTAGTTCATCTTGACGTCGGGGTTGATCCGGCCCTCGAAGTTCCGGTTGCCCGACAGTACTGAGACCACCGACAGGTCGTTGTCCTGCACCGCGGCGGAGATCTCCTCCGGCAGCGGGCCGGAGTTGCCGATGCAGGTGGTGCAGCCGTAGCCGACCAGGTGGAAGCCCAGCTTCTCCAGGTACGGCCAGAGACCGGCCTTCTCGTAGTAGTCGGTGACGACCTGCGAGCCGGGGGCCATCGAGGTCTTCACCCACGGTTTGCGGGTCAGGCCCTTGTCGACGGCGTTGCGGGCCAGTAGCGCCGCGCCCAGCATCACCGACGGGTTGGAGGTGTTGGTGCAGGAGGTGATCGAGGCGATCACCACCGCGCCGTGGTCCAGCTCGAACTCGCCGAGCTCCTCCGAGGCGACCTTGACCGGTTTGGAGATCCGGCCGTTCGAGCCGTTGGCGGCCGAGACGATCTGCGGCGCGGACTCGTGGTGGGTGAGCGCCGGGGCGTCGCTGGCGGGGAAGGACTCCTCACCGGCCTCGTCGAGCGCCTTGTCGTCGGCGGTCTCGACCTTGGCGTAGTCGGTCAGCGTGGTGCGGAACGACTGCTTGGCCTCGGCCAGCACGATCCGGTCCTGCGGTCGCTTCGGCCCAGCGATGGACGGGACCACAGTGGACAGGTCGAGCTCCAGGTACTCGGAGTACTCCGGCTCGTGGCTCGGGTCGTGCCAGAGGCCCTGTTCCTTGGCGTAGGCCTCGACCAGGGCGACCTGCTCGGCGGAGCGACCGGTGAGCTTGAGGTAGCGGACGGTCTCGTCGTCGATCGGGAAGATCGCGCAGGTGGAGCCGAACTCCGGGCTCATGTTGCCGATGGTGGCGCGGTTGGCCAGCGGCACCGAGGCGACGCCGGAACCGTAGAACTCGACGAACTTGCCGACGACGCCGTGCTTGCGCAGCACCTCGGTGATCGTCAGCACCACGTCGGTGGCGGTGGCGCCGGCCGGGATCTCGCCGGTGAGCTTGAAGCCGACGACGCGCGGGATGAGCATCGACACCGGCTGGCCGAGCATCGCGGCCTCGGCCTCGATGCCGCCGACGCCCCAGCCCAGCACGCCCAGGCCGTTGACCATGGTGGTGTGCGAGTCGGTGCCCACGCAGCTGTCCGGGTAGGCCTGGCCATCCCGGGCCATCACGGTGCGGGCCAGGTGCTCGATGTTGACCTGGTGCACGATGCCGGTGCCCGGGGGGACGACCTTGAACTCGTCGAAGGCGCCCTGGCCCCAGCGCAGGAACTGGTAGCGCTCCTTGTTGCGGCCGTACTCGAATTCGACGTTGCGCTCGAAGGCGTCCGGCTTGCCGAACACGTCGATGATCACCGAGTGGTCGATCACCAGCTCCGCCGGGGCCAGCGGGTTGACCTTGGAGGTGTCGCCGCCGAGGTCGGACACCGCCTCGCGCATGGTGGCCAGGTCGACCACGCAGGGCACGCCGGTGAAGTCCTGCATGATCACCCGGGCCGGGGTGAACTGGATTTCGGTGGCGGGCTCGGCCTTGGCGTCCCAGTTGGCGAGGGCGCGCACGTGGCCGGCGGTGATGTTCGCGCCGTCCTCGGTGCGCAGCAGGTTTTCCAGGAGGATCTTGAGGCTGTAGGGCAGCCGCTGCGCGCCGTCGACCGCGCTGAGCCGGAACACCTCGTAAGAGGCGTCACCGACGTTCAGCGTGCCGCGGGCGCCGAAGCTGTCCTTGCTCGCAGGTGCAGTCACGTTCAACTCCATCTCGCGACGGGCGCAAGTTCGGGAACGATTGCGAGTCTCGCGCACGTCGGCCGAGCGTGCGCGAGAACCCGCTCTCTTCGCCCGCTAACAGTACGCTTGTCCTGTATTCGCCCTCAACTAAGGGTCGGCAAACTCTCGATCACATGTACCGCGGCGTGCAAAACCGCGGAATTTCCGTGCTTACCGTGGACTGGGACGGCGGTACCGAAACTGGGTTCAGGGCCGACGGGGCGGCGTGGTTCGATTGGTGGGTGCGCTACCTGCCCGACAACGCGAAGTCCGCTGGCGTGGCGATCGCGATCGTCTCCGCCTTCTGCTTCGGCGGTTCCGGACCGTTCGCGAAGCCGCTGATCACCGCGGGGTTCACCCCGCTGCAGGTGGCTTGGTTGAGGTTGGCCGGGGGCGCGCTGCTGATGCTCCCGTTCGTGATCCGCTACGCGCCGGCCGTGCGCCGGGTGCCGAAGCTGCTCGCCGGGTACGGCCTGTTCGCCATCGCCGGGGTGCAGGTCTTCTACTTCGCCGCGATAGCCACGGTGCCAGTCGGGGTGGCGCTGCTGATCGAATTCCTCGGCCCGGTGATGGTACTGGGCTGGATCCGGTTCGTCCGCCGCAAGCCGGTGACCCGCTCGGCGGCCATCGGCGTGGCCGTCGCGATGGTTGGCCTGGCGTGCGTGGTGGAGCTGTGGTCGGGGTTGAGCTTCGACCCGATCGGCCTGCTGCTGGCGCTGGGCGCGGCGGGCTGCCAGGCCACCTACTTCCTGTTGTCGGACAGCGGGGCCGAGGTCAACCCGCTCGCCCTCGCGGGCTTCGGGCTGCTACTGGGCGCCGTGATCGTCACGCTGCTCGCGCAGCCGTGGAAGCTGGACTGGGCGTTGCTGCTCGGCCAGGTCCGGCTGGCCGAGCACGAGTTCCCCGCGCTGTTCGCGGTCGGCTGGATCGTGGTGTTGAGCACGGTCCTGGCGTACCTGACCGGGATCGTCGCGGTGCGCCGCCTGTCGCCGCAGGTGGCCGGCGCGGTCGCGTTCCTGGAGCCGGTGATCGCCACGATGCTGGCATGGGCGCTGCTCGCCGAGGAGTTGGGGCCGATCCAGCTGGTCGGTGGGGCGCTGATCCTCGCTGGTGCATTCATCGCGCAGCGCGCGGCGCCGGCGAAGACTCAGGCGTCCGAGCTGGCGGGAGTTTAGGTCGGGGCGCGTTGCGGGTCAGGCCATGCGGATGGCCGACTTCACCAGGTGGATCAACAAGGTCTCGAGGAGAGCGATGGCCACGCCGGCGAGCACGGTGGTGAGGAACTGGGGCATCGGTCTGCTTTCTCCAACGTTGCTCCGTTGTTACGCCCCGACTGTGCGCCGACTGGGTTAGCCGCGGTTGCGCGGAAGATGACGCGCAGGTGAATCGAGCCAGAACAGTGCAGGTCAGGAGGTCCTCGGCGGCCACATCTGCCACAGCAGCACCGTCAGTCGCCGCGATAGAAGTGCCGAGCGTGATGCCCCAGTGCTAACCCCGTGGCAGCGGGGATCCTTTCGCGATCAGGCCTCGCTGATCTCCTTGTGCATGCTGCGCTGGACAAGTGCGTTCCCGATGCCGATCGCCGCGGCTACCGGCCACTCGATCAGGCTGAACGCGGCCGCTGCGGTCAGCCCACCGTAGAACAGCGCCTGGTCGCGGGAGGGCAGCTGACCGCGCACGGTCTCGACAGCGGACGCCAGCTCCTTGCGGCCGGGAATCCCCGGCAGCTCGGGCAGCTGGACCTTGGTGGTGTGGAGCTCCGCCGTGACGTAGGGCAGGGTGATCGCCGTGCCGCCACGTGCCCGGCTGGGTTTGGTCGCGGGCTGCCTGCGCGTGCGCTGCGCGGCCGAGCTCGTCGACGAGGTGCTCGAGCTTGTCGCGGTGGCCATTGGGACCTCCTCCTCCGGGACTGCAACCAATTAAGGCTACGCCGAACGTCAGATTCCTACTAAGCTGTTCGATCCTGTTGAAGTACCCCGATCGGCACAGATGTATCTCGGAGGCGTGCGCTCAGGCGGCGGAAACGTGGTCGCGCACCGCCAGCCGGTAGCGGCGGGCGATCAGCCCCCCGCCAGCCGGTAGCGGCGGGCGATCAGGTCGATCACGTCCGGGTGCGCGCCGATCGGCTCGGCGACACCGGCCACCGGCAGCTCCGCGAGCCGGCGATGGAACAGGCCCGGTGCCAGAAGGTATGGAGCGATGTAGTCCGCCGGGCCGCAGACTTCCGCGGTCGTGGGCGAGGCGGTGGTGACGTAGCTCGGGGTCAGCCACTGGCCGACGCGGCGGCCGAGCATGCGCGCCGCGGCGCGCACGTCGGACAGCGCCCGCTCGTCCGACGACCCGGCCGCCGCGAACACGACCTGGCTCCCGGGCTGCCACCCGGCTGCGACCAGCCGCCGGAACATCGCCTCGATGATTTCCGGGGCTGGCCCGAGCGGGGCGCTGACCGCCACGTCCTCGCGCCCGCTGGCGGTGATCTGTTCTGGCAGGTCGGTGCGCACGTGGTAACCGGCCGCGAGGAAGGCGGGCAGCGCGACCACTGGGCCGTCGACCTCGCTCAAGGCCTCTGCGACGGTCGGGCCGATCACGTCCACGTACGCGACGTGCACCGGCACCCGCAGGCGGTGGGCCGCGGCATCGGCGAGGCGTTCGATCACCCGTGGCCCATCGGGGTCTCGGGTGCCGTGGGCGATCAGCAGCAGCGGGGGAGTCAGGGTTGCGGATCGACGCATCGCGGGGCATCCCTCGTTGGTTCCAGCGGAAGTCGGTATCCGCGCTTGATCACGGTCTGCACCAGCTCGGGCGCACCCAGCGAGGCCCGCAACCGGGCGACTGCCTGTTCCACGGCGTGCTCGTCGGGCGCGTTCCCGGCGCTGCTGAGCGCTTCGGCCAGGCTGCGCCGCGATACGACCCGCCCGGGCCGCTCCGCGAGCGTCTGGAGCAATGTTCTCCCCTGCGGAGAGAGCGGCTTCACCACTCCGTCGACGACGGCGGCGTGCCCGCGGACCTGGAGTTCCCGGCCGCTGACCGGCAGCGTCGGCGAGCGTCTCGGCAGCGCGTCGCACAGCAAGTGCACCAGCGCGCCGATACGGAACCGCTGCGGGATCACCGCGGGCACGCCGTGATCGGCCAGAGGCGCGTGCGTCACCGGCCCGACGCAGGCGACGAGCACCGGTCCGCGGAGCGCTGCGAGCAGCTCGTCCTGGCAGCGCCGCTCGGCGGCCAGCGAAAGCATGCTGGCCGCAGCGGGCGCGCTGGTGAACGTCACCGCGTCGATCTCCCGCGCACACACCGAGGTCAGCAGCCCGTACAGCGCGGTGATGTCGGCGGGCGCGGTCCACCGGTACACCGGGATCTCGATGACCTTCGCACCTGCGCAGTGCAGCGCCTCGACGAAGTCCGGCAGCGGCTGACCGTGCAGCTGCACCGCGACCCGAACACCGTCCAGCGGCTGGTCGAGCAGGTGTTCCAGCAGTTCCGCGGAGGACTCGGAGGCAGGCGACCACGGATCGGGCAGCCCAGCGGCGCGGACCGCTCCGCGTGCCTTCGGCCCGCGGGCAAGTAGTCGCGTGGGGCGCAGCGCGTCGAGTAGCTCGGTGCCCATGCCCCATCCCTCGGCCACCTCGATCCAGCCGCGGAACCCGATGCCGGTGGTCGCCACGACCACGTCAGGTGGGGCGATGATGCATTCGCGGCTGGCCAGGCGTAGCTCGGTGTCGTCGGCCAGCGGGAGGATCCGCAGCGCGGGGCCGTGCACGACCCGCGCGCCGCGGCGCTCCAGCAGGGAACCGAGCTCGTCGGCGCGCCGAGCCGCGGTCACGGCGACGGTGTAACCAGCGAGTTCGTCGGTCAAGGGACGGCGACCTCCACCACGTCGGCCCGGCGGCGCACCGGGTACACCGGCAGCCGCGCGTCCGGGTCGTCCAGGCACTGCCCGGTCCGCAACGAGAAGACCTGCTTGAGCATCGGCGAGGCGACCGTGGGCTCGCCGTCGCGGTCGCCGACGATCCCGCGACTCATCACACCGGCCCCGCAGAACGGGTCCACGTTGCCGACCGCGAACAGCTCGTCGTCGCGGGTGCGGAACAGCGCCACCGGGTGGTCCCGGATCAGCGCGGGCAGCCCGTACTCGGGCGGCAGCAGGTCGAGTTCGCAGATCTGTTGCCAGTTCACGTGAGCACCTCCTGGTTTTGGGTGGTGGGCATCGGCAGGGAAACCGGGCCCGGCCGGATCTGGCCGCGCTCCTGGACGAAGCGGATCGTCGGGTCCGGCGCGTCGGGGGCGTTGACGAAGGACACGAAGCGGGCGAGCTTGCCGGGATCGGCCAGCACCCCGGCCCACTCGTCGGCGTAGTTGTCGACGTGGCGCCGCATCGCGGCCTCCAGTTCGGCGCCGATGCCGAGGGAATCCTCGACGACCACCTCCCGCAGGTGGTCCAGCCCGCCGTCGAGCGACTCCAGCCACGCCGACGTGCGCTGCAGCCGGTCGGCGGTGCGCACGTAGAACATCAGGAACCGGTCCACGAGCCTGATCAGCTGCTCGTCGTCGAGGTCGGCGGCCAGCAGCTCGGCGTGCCGCGGGGTGAAGCCGCCGTTGCCGCCGACATAAAGGTTCCAGCCCTTGTCGGTGGCGATCACGCCGAAGTCCTTGCCGCGCGCCTCGGCGCATTCGCGGGCGCAGCCGGACACTCCGGCCTTGATCTTGTGCGGCGCCCGCAGGCCCCGGTAGCGCAGCTCCAGCCGGATGGCCATGCTCACCGAGTCCTGCACGCCGTAGCGGCACCAGTCATTGCCGACGCAGGACTTCACGGTGCGCAGCGCCTTGCCGTAGGCGTGGCCGGATTCGAACCCGGCATCGACCAGCCGCCGCCAGATCAGCGGCAGCTGCTCCACCCGGGCCCCGAACAGGTCGATGCGCTGCCCGCCGGTGATCTTGGTGTAGAGGCCGAACTCCTTGGCGACCTCGCCGAGCACGATCAGCTTGTCCGGGGTGATCTCGCCACCGGGCACCCGGGGCACCACCGAGTACGTGCCGTTGCGCTGCATGTTGGCCAGGAACCGGTCGTTGGTGTCCTGCAGCCCGGCCTGCTCGCCGTCGAGGATGTGGCCGTGGCCGAGGCTGGCGAGGATGGACGCGACGGAGGGCTTGCAGATGTCGCAGCCGCGGCCGGTGCCGTGCTTGCCGATCAGCTCGGAGAACGAGCCGATCGCGGTCGCCTGGACGATCTCGAACAATTCCGTGCGGGACTGGGGGAAGTGCTCGCACAGCGCCTTGGAGGTGCTGACACCGCACTCGGCGAGCAGGTTCTTCAACATCGGCACGCACGATCCACAGCTGGTGCCGGCCTTGGTGCAGCCCTTGATGCCGGGCACGTCGGTGAGCCCCTGCTCGGCGATCGCCGTGGTTATGTCCTCTTTGGACACGTTGTTGCACGAGCAGACCGTGGCGTCGGCGGGTAGCGCGCCGGCGTCGACACCGGAGCCGGCGGGCAGCAGCAGTTGTTCCGGCGGGGCGGGCAGTTCCCGGTCGATCAGCGGCCGCAGCACCGAATACGCGCTGGCGTCGCCGACCAGCACACCACCGAGCAGGATCCGCGCGTCGTCGCTGAGCACGAGCTTGGCGTAGGTCCCGGCGGCGTTGTTGGCGTAGACGACCTCCAGGGCCCCTTCCGTCTGCCCGTGGGCGTCGCCGAAGCTGGCGACGTCGACGCCGAGCAGCTTGAGCTTGGTGGACAGGTCCGCGCCGGGGAAGGTTCCCTCGCCGAGGCAGAGCAGTTGCTCGGCGACGCCCTCGGCCATGCTGTAGCCGGGCGCGACGAGGCCGTAGCAGCGGCCGTCCACCGCGGCGCATTCGCCGATGGCCCAGATGTTCTCGTCGCTGGTGCGACAACCTTCGTCGACCAGGAAACCACCGCGTTCCGCACGCTCCAGCCCAGCGAGTTCGGCGAGCTCGTCGCGCGGCCGGACCCCGGCGGAGAACACCACCACATCGGCGTCGATCACGGTGCCGTCGGCCAGCGTGACGCTGCGGACGTGGTCCTCGCCGTCGATGGACTTCGTGGCAGCGCCACAGTGGATCGTCAAGCCGAGGTCGCCGACCAACCGGCTGAGGACCTGACCGCCGCCCTCGTCGACCTGCAACGGCATCAGCCGCGGAGCCATCTCCACGACGTGCGCGCGCATGCCCAGCAGCCGCAGGGCGTTGGCAGCCTCCAGGCCGAGCAGCCCGCCGCCGATTATCACCCCGGGCTTGTCCTCGGTCGCGGCGGCGCGGATGGCGTCGAGATCCTCGATGGTGCGGTAGACGAAGCAGCCGTCGAGGTCGTGGCCGGGCAACGGCGGCACGAACGGCCGCGAGCCGGTGGCCAGCACCAGCGCGTCGTAGGGCAGCTCTGAACCGTCCGATGTGGACACCGTGCGGGCGGCCCGGTCGATGCCGGTCACGGCCGTGCTCAGCCGCAGGTCGACCATCGGGTCGTCCAGCAGCTCGTGGCTGGCCAGGCTGAGGTCCTCGGCGCTCTTGCCGTCCAGGTAGGACGACAGCGCCACCCGGTCGTAGGCGGCCCGGGGTTCCTCGCCGAGGACGACGATCCGCCAGGTGTTGTCCGCGTCGCGCTCCCGAAGCGTTTCGACGAGCCGGTGTCCGACCATCCCGTGGCCGACGACGACAAGCGTGCGGGTCATGCCGCGCCCTCCTTCTGGTGTTCGATGCGGTCGGCCAGCGCGCCGCAGATACGGCCGACGTCGTCGACGCAACCTCCGCAGCCGGTGGTCGCCCGCGTTGTCCTGGCCAGCTCGGGCACCGAGCGGGCGCCGCCTTGCCAGGCGGCGGTCAGGGACCTCTTGGTGACGTTGTTGCAGCGGCAGATCACCGCGTCGTCGGGCAGCTCGACGGGTGTGCTGGACACCGCGGCCGGGGTGCCCAGCAGCAGCGCGAGGCGGTCGCTGGGCACCGGCAGGTCGCGGTCGTGCAGCTGGCTGACCGACGCGATCGCCTCCGGGAAGCCGAACAGCACCGCGCCGGTGATCCGCTCGTCTCGCAGTGCGAGCTTCGCGTAGCGACCGCGGGCCGGGTCGGACAGCGTCACGACCTCGGCGTCCGCGCTCTTGAGGCAGTCGACCGAGCCGATCGAGACGAGGTCGATGCCGCGGGCCTTGAGCCGGGTGACGCTGCGGGTGCCGCGGTAGCCGGCGTCGCCGCCGGTGAGCAGCACTGCCAGTACGTCGGCCTGTTCCCAGGCAGAAGAGATCAGGCCGGGCGTGTCGCCGTCGTGCTCGGCGCAGTCGCCGATGGCGTGGATCCGCGGATCGCTGGTGCGCAACTGGTCATCGACGACGATCCCGCCCTGCACCGGCAACCCGGCCCGCACCGCCAGCCCGGTCTCAGCTGTCACCCCGGTGCACGCCACGACCAGGCTGGCCAGCACGACGTCGCTGCTGTCCAGGATGAGTCGACCGCGCCGGTAGGCCATCGCCCGGCGGCCCAGGTGCAGGTCCACGCCGAGCTTTCCGAGCCGCTCGGCGAGCAGCCGCCCACCGGGCTCGTCGAGCTGCCGGTGCATCAGGTGCGGATTCGGGTGCACCAGCGTCACGTCGTGACCGCGGGCCAGCAGGGCCCGCGCCGCCTCGACTCCGAGGATTCCACCGCCCAGCACCGCGACCGGGCCTGTGGCGGAGCCGATGCGTGCGCAGTCGGCGAGCGTGCGCAACGGCTGGAGCCGATCTCCGCTCAAACCGGGGATTTCCGGCATCCTCGGCCGTGAGCCCGTGGCCAGCACGAGGACGTCGTAGGGGTGGTCCTCACCGGTGTCGGTGCGCACCACGCGCCGGGCGCGGTCGATTCCGGTGGCGGTGACTCGCAGGCGCACCTCGGCGTCCAAAGCGGGCAACGCCACAGTGGACGGAGTCAGCGTGCGGTCGAGCACCGCGCCGAGCAGAACCCGGTTGTAGGCGGGGTGTTCCTCGCGGCCCAGCACCGTGATCGGGCCGGTGTGGTTGTGCGCGCGCAGCCGCTCGACCAGCCGGTGCGCGGCGGGCCCGTTGCCGACGATGACGATGCGGCTCATCGGGCGATAACCTCCTCGACGGGTTCGATCCGGACGGCGCTGACCTTGAACTCCGGCATCCGGCTGCACGGGTCCAGCGCGTCGCCGGTGAGCAGGTTCGCCCGCGCCGCGCCGGGGAAGTGGAACGGCAGGAACACGGTGTCGGTGCGCATCGTGGCGACCACCCGCACGCGCGCCAGCGCGCTCCCGCGAGGGGACGTCACCTTGGCCATGACCCCGTCGGCGAGACCTGCGCGGTCGGCGGTGTCCGGGTGGATCTCGACGAATGCCTCGGGCGAAGCCTCGTTGAGCTCGGCGACCCGACGCGTCTGCGCCCCGGACTGGTACTGGGCCAGCACGCGACCGGTGGTGGCGGTCAGCGGGAACGCTTCCTGCGGCGTCTCGGCCGGATCGCGGTGGTCCACGGTGGCGAACCGGGCCAGCCCCTCGGGATGCGCGAACCCGTCGAGGAACAACCGCGGCGTGCCGGGATGTTCCGGGTGCGGGCATGGCCAGTGCAGGGCCTCACCGGCGTCGAGGCGGTCGTAGGTGATCCCGGCGTAGTCGGCCTTGCCGCCGGCCGATGCGCGGCGCAGCTCCTCGAAGACCTCGCGCGGCGAGGTGGGGTAGCGGTGGCCGGGCTCGCCGAGCCGGACCGCCAGGCCGTGCAGCACTTCGAGATCGCTTCGCGCATGGCCGGGCGGGACCTGCAACCGGCGGCGCCGCAGGATGCGGCCTTCGAGGTTGGTCATGGTGCCGTCCTCTTCGGCCCACTGCGTCACCGGCAGCACCACATCGGCCAGCCTGGTGGTCTCCGACGGCACGAAATCGGCCACCACCAGCAAGTCCAAAGCGGACAGGCGCTTCCCGACGTGGTCGGCGTTCGGGGCCGAAACCACCGGGTTGGAGCCGAAGACCAGCAGCGCCCGGGGGCCGTCGGTGGTGCCCAGCGCGTCGAGCAGCTCGTACGCGCTGCGCCCCGGGCCTGGCAGCACATCCGGCAGCACGCCCCAGGTCTCGGCCACGTGCGCCCGCGCGGCCGGATCGGTGATCATCCGGTAACCGGGCAGCTGGTCGGCCTTCTGGCCATGCTCGCGTCCGCCCTGCCCGTTGCCCTGCCCGGTCAGGCAGCCGTAGCCGCGACCGGGGCGGCCCGGCAGGCCGAGCGCGAGGGCGAGGTTGATGAACCCGGCCACGGTGTCGACGCCCTTGCTGTGCTGCTCGGCGCCGCGACCGGTAAGCACGTAAGCACTTTCGGCCTCGGCGAGCATCCGCACCGCCTGCCGCTGCGCGGTCACTGGAACACCGGTGACGCGCTCGACGCGCTCCGGCCACCAGGCCGTCGCCCGCTGCCACGCGGCGTCGAAACCGGTGGTCCGGTCCTGGATGTAGGCGGGGTGTCGACCACCGCGATGTGCAGAAGCCCCAGTACCAGGGCCAGGTCGGTGCCGGGAGCCGGTCGCAGGTGCAGCGCGGCGCTCTCGGCGGTCGCGGTCCGGCGCGGGTCGATGACCACCAGCTGCGCGTCGCGCAGGTGCTGCATCAGCGGCGGCATGGTCTCGGCCGGGTTCGCCCCGGCCAGCAGCACCACGTCGGCGCCGCCGAGGTCGGTGACCGGGAACGGCAGCCCCCGGTCGACCCCGAAGGCGGCGTTACCCGCGGCCGCGGCCGAGGACTGCAGAACCGGCCGTTGTAGTCGATCTGGCTGGTGCCCAGCGCCAGCCGGGCGAACTTGCCGAGCAGGTAGGCCTTCTCGTTGGTCAACCCGCCGCCGCCGAACACGCCGACCGCGTCCGGCCCGTGCGCACGCCGGATCCGGTCGATGCCGGTGGCGACGGTGCCCAGCGCGGTGTCCCAGTCGACCGGGGTGAGCTCGCCGCCACGGCGCACCAGCGGGTGCCGCAACCGGTCCGGGACGTCCAGCAGGGCCGGCGCGGTCCAACCCTTCTGACACAACCCGCCCCGGTTGACCGGGAAATCCGTCGGCCGCACCGACACCCCGCGCCGTTCCCGCGTCAGCTGCGTACCGCACTGCAGGGCGCAGTAGGGGCAGTGCGTGGCCACCGTCCGGATGTCAGGCACGACCGGCCTCGGCCTTCGACGACTGCTGCGTCGGGAGCGGCTGCGGGGCGGCGGTGTTCTTGAGCGCCCCGCGCAGATACACCGCCCATGTGACGATTCCGCAAACCACGTAGTAGACGAGGAACGTCGTCAGGGCAGCGTCGCCGTTGGCGGCCTCGCCGCCGTAGGAGGAGCGGAACGCGAGGTTGATGCCCACGCCGCCGAGCGCGCCGATCGCACCTGCGATGCCGATCACCGCACCGGACATCCGCCGGGCCCGGGCGAAGGCCGCGACTGCCTCACCGCCATCGGTCACCTCGTCCTCGGCCTCCTTGGCGAAGATCGCCGGGATCATCTTGTAGGTCGAGCCGTTGCCGATGCCGGTCAGCACGAACAGCACGATGAACGCCGCGACGTAGAGCGCGAAGGAGCCCTGCGACGATGCGAACAGCAAGGCCCCGGTGCCCGCGCTCATACCGGCGAAGGCCCAGAGGGTGACCCGGGCACCGCCCAGGCGGTCGGAGAGCCAGCCCCCGAACGGCCGGGCGATCGAGCCCATCAGCGGGCCGAGAAACGTCCAGCTCGCGGCCTGCAGCGGGGTGAAGTCGAACTCGGTCTGCAGCACCAGGCCGAAGGCGAAGCTGTAGCCGATGAACGAGCCGAACGTTCCGATGTAGAGGAACGAGATCCACCACGTGTGCTTGTTCGCGGCGGCCTCCCGCAACGCACCGGGGCGGACTCGCACCGCGTCCACGTTGTCCATGAACAGCGCCGCGCACACGGCGGCGACCACGATCAGCGGCAGGTAGATCGCCGCCACGTAGGACGGGTGGGTGTTGCCGGCGGTGGCGATCACCAGCAGACCGACCACCTGGATCGCCGCCACGCCGAGGTTGCCGCCGCCGGCGTTGAGCCCCAGCGCCCAGCCCTGGTGGCGCTGCGGGTAGAAGGTCGTGATGTTCGTCATCGACGAGGCGAAGTTGCCGCCGCCGACTCCGGCCGCGGCGCCGATCAGCATGAACACCCACAGCGGCGTGCCCGGCTGCTGCACGAAAAAGAACGCCAGCGCGGTCGGCACCAGCAGGACCGCCGAGCTGAAGATCGTCCAGTTGCGGCCGCCGAAGCGGGTTACCGCCGCGCCGTAGGGCAGCCGCAGCACGGCGCCGACCAGGTTCGGGGTGACGACCAGCAGGAACTTCTCCGCCGCGGTGAACGGCAGGCCGATGCTCGGGGACATGAACAGCACCAGAACCGACCAGATGCTCCAGACGGAAAAGCCGACGTGCTCCGACAGGATCGAGAAGATCAGGTTCCGGCGCGCCACCCGCTTGCCGGTGGACTCCCAGAACCGCTCGTCCTCCGGGTCCCAGCCCTCGATCCAGTGGCCTCTGCCGGCCAGAGCTCTCGTGGTCAACTCGGCTCCTCTCGTCGGGTTGCTCCGAAGGTAGGAACCGGGTGTTTCAAGCGGGCTTGCCGATCGTTACCACGATGCAAACCGGCCTTCACATGCCCAGGTCCAGGCGTTGTGAGCAGTGGAACGGTGCAGAAGGACACTCCCGGCGGGCGGTCCGTGGGACGGTGGAGTCGTGACGCAGCGAGGCACGGTTGACGGCGCGGACTGGCAGCGCGCTCGCGAACTGTTCGGCGGCGCGCGCCGGATCACCGCCCTCACCGGCGCAGGGGTGTCCACGGCCTCCGGGATCCCGGACTTCCGCGGCCCCGACGGGGTGTGGACCAAGAACCCGGCGGCGCAGCGACTCAGCGACCTCGACAGCTACGTCGCCGACCCGCAGGTCCGCGAGCAGGCCTGGCGCAGCCGCGCCGAGCACCCGGCGTGGCGCGCCGGACCCAACGCCGCCCATCGCGCGTTCGTCGACCTCGACCGCTCCGGGCGGCTGGGTGCGCTGCTGACCCAGAACATCGACGGGCTGCACCAACGAGCCGGCCTGGACCCGGACCGGGTCCTGGAGTTGCACGGCACGATCTTCCGCACGGTGTGCCTGGACTGCGGCGCGACCGGCCCGATGAGCGCCGCGCTGGAGCGGGTGACCACGGGTGAGGCGGACCCGCCCTGTCGTTCCTGCGGCGGAATCCTGAAGTCGGCCACCGTCTCCTTCGGACAGTCCCTGGACCCCGACGTCCTGCGCAGCGCCCAGCGCGCGGCGCTGAACTGTGACCTGTTCGTCGCGGCTGGCACCTCGCTGACGGTGCACCCGGCGGCGGATTTCGCGGAGCTGGCTGTCAGGGCTGGTGCGGAGCTGATCATCTGCAACGCCGAGCCGACTCCGTACGACAACGCGGCGGCCGCGGTGCTGCGCGAGTCGCTGGTCGAGGTGCTGCCGGCCCTCGCGGCCGCGCCGCTGATCGAACCGCCGGGCCCGCTGAGCACCTGGGGCGACCCCAGCACCTGGAGCTGACCGGGCCGAAAGCGGACTTCCATCGGTGTGACACGAGTGGTTGATGATGCGCGTGTCGTAGCCGTTTCGGGTGGTGTATTCGGGACAGGAGTGCCAAAGTTCCGACCGTCGTGTGACTCCATTCGGCCGATCGTTTACATCGATCGGGCGCAGCAGTTGGAGGTGACGGTCGTGTCGCGATCCCGAGGGGTACTCCGCACGCAAAGCATTGCCACGATCACGCTGCTGACCGCCGTAGGACTGGCGATGGGTGGCACCGCCCTGGCCGTGCCGCCTCCGCCGGCCAACCCCAGCGACGCCGAGCTGAACGCCGGCCGAGCGACGGCGCAGTACACGGCGGGCCAGGTGGGGGAGCTGGCCTACCGGCTGTCCGAGGCCGAGTCGCAGCTGGTCGGCCTGCAGTCCCAGGTCGAGATCAAGATGGAGGACGCGAACAAGGCGCGAGTCGACCTCGGCCGCGCGGAGCGCGCCTACGACGACGCGCGGAAGGCCGCCGAAACGGCCGGTGCCGAGGCGGATGCGGCCGCCAGGCAGATCGAGGAGCAGCGCAAGCGGCTCGACCGGTTCGCGGCCAGCAGCTACCGGCAGGGCAGCCGGGTCGGCTCGGTCACGGCCTACATCGGTTCGAAAAACCCGCAGGACGTACTCGACCGGGCGGTCCTGCTGGACGCGATCAGCGCATCCCAGCTCGACGCCCTGGACGACCTGGAGCGCGCACGGGTCGAGAAGGTCAACAAGGACTCGCTGACCCGAGCGGCCCTGCAGGACGCGGAAGCGAAGCGCATCGCGGCGGACCAGGCGCGCAGCGCCGCCGAGGCCGCGAAGCAGGTGGCCATCACGGCGCAGGCGACGCAGGCGGAGCAGGCGCGCCGACTGGAGGCCGACAAGGCGGGCGTCGAGGCGCAGCTCGCCCAGGCGCGCTCCCGCGTAGCGGGTCTGGAAGCGCAACGCGGCCGGTATGAGAGCTGGCAGGCTGCGAAGCAGCGCGAGGAGGAGGCGGCGGCGCAGGCGGCGCTCCAGGTCGCAGCGAGCGGCGAAGCCGCGTCGGCGGCTGTCGTGGCCACGCAGCCTTCGAGTAGCCGGTCTGTGGAGATGGTCGTCGGGCGGGCGCTGTCCCAGCTGGGGGTGCAGTACGCCTGGGGTGGCGGGACTTCGCGCGGCCCATCGCAGGGCATCCGGGACGGGGGAGTGGCCGACTCGTACGGCGACTACCGCAAGGTCGGTTTCGACTGCTCCGGGTTGATGATCTACGCCTTCGCCGGTGCGGGCGTCGGCCTCGACCACTACAGCGGCTACCAGTACCAGTCCGGTCGGCGGGTGCCGCTGTCGCAGATGCGGCGCGGCGACATGCTGTTCTGGCAGGACGGCGGCAGGATCCATCACGTGGCGCTCTACCTCGGCAGCGGCAGGATGGTCGAAGCGCCGTACTCGGGCTCGCAGGTCCGGGTCACCGCAGTCCGCTACGGCGGCATCGCCCCGTACGCGGTCCGGATACTCTGAGTCGCCGAACGCGGACCGGCTGGCCGTGTGGTTTGGTCGGCTGGAACCATTGAGCTTGTGGCAGCGGACTTCGCGGCAGTGGTGCTGGCCGGTGGCAGCGCGCGTCGGCTCGGCGGCGTGGACAAGGTCTTGCTGCCGGTCGGGGGCAGGACCCTGCTTGACCGCACGCTTGATGCGGTCGTGGACGCCGACCCGGTAGTGGTGGTAGGGCGTCCGCGCACGACGTCCAGGCCAGTCGAGTGGACGTTGGAAGACCCGCCGGGTGGAGGTCCGCTCGCAGGTGTGCACGCCGGCTTGCTGAAGGTGCCCGCGTCGATGCCGTTGGTGGCGGTGCTCGCTGGAGATCACCCGCATCTGACGGCGGCGACGATCTCGCGCCTGATGCAGGCGTTGCGCGCCGATCCGGAAGCCTCTGGCGCGGTGCTGGCGGACGATGGTGGAAATCCACAATGGCTGGTGGGGGTGTGGCGGACAGCCGCTGTTCGGGTGTCGATGCCTGCGGAAATCCGCAACCGTGCTCTCCGCTCCGTCTTCGCGCCGCTCGCTCCGCTACGGGTTAGGGCCTCCGGGGCAGAGGCGTCCGATGTGGACACACCCGAGGACCTCAGTCGAGCCCGTCAGGCCCGGGAAGGCGATGGGTGAGGGGCATCCCTGACGACCAACTCGGCAAAGAACTCCGCTCGTAATGTTTGTAGTATCTGTGGTTTCAGTGTTGAGTGAAATTAAGATTTCGGTGGGGCTTCACAGCGCTCATACCGCCGGTGGGGTTGGGTGTCCGTGGGAGATTGCCCCCGCGCGAGTGTGCGACGGGAGCGTGCCAGGATCTTGATCGGCCGGGGACGGCCGCATCGACGACAGGAGGCTGGGAGAAGTGACCGAGGCCGGCAACGGTGAGAGCGGGGGCGCCGGAGCGGCGGCGGCGCGCCCGGCGGACCAGGTGAGCACCCCGGCGCGGGACGCGCAGCTGTTGGAGCGCACCGTCTTCGAGGTCAAGCGGGTGATCGTTGGCCAGGACCGGCTCGTCGAGCGGATGCTGACCGGGTTGCTGGCCAAGGGCCACATTCTGTTGGAGGGCGTGCCCGGCGTGGCCAAGACGCTCGCCGTGGAGACCTTCGCGCGGGTGGTCGGCGGTTCATTCTCCCGCCTGCAGTTCACCCCCGACCTGGTGCCCGCCGACATTCTCGGCACCCGGATCTACCGGCAGGGCAGCGAGCGCTTCGACGTCGAGCTCGGCCCGGTGTTGGCCAACTTCGTGCTCGCCGACGAGATCAACCGCGCGCCCGCGAAGGTCCAGTCGGCGCTGCTGGAAGTGATGGCCGAGCGGCACGTCTCCATCGGCGGCCAGAGCTTCCCGATGCCAGCCCCGTTCCTGGTGCTGGCCACGCAGAACCCGATCGAGAACGAGGGCGTCTACCCGCTGCCGGAAGCGCAGCGGGACCGGTTCTTGTTCAAGCTGCCCGTCGAATACCCGTCGGCGGAGGAAGAGCGCGAGATCATCTACCGGATGGGCGTGGCCGCTCCGGAACCCAACCCGGTGCTCAACCCCGACGAGCTGATCCGCCTGCAGAACGTGGCGGCCGGGGTGTTCGTGCACCACGCGCTGGTCGACTACGTCGTGCGGCTGGTGGTGGCCACCCGGGTGCCCAACGACCACGGCCTGTCCGACATCGCCGGCTGGGTGTCCTACGGCGCCTCGCCGCGCGCCAGCCTGGGCATCATCGCCGCCTCGCGGGCGCTGGCGCTGGTGCGCGGCCGGGACTACGTGCTGCCGCAGGACGTGGTCGACGTGGTCCCGGACGTGCTGCGGCACCGCCTGGTGCTGTCCTACGACGCGCTGGCCGACGGGATCCCGGTCGAGCACATCGTCAGCCGGGTGCTGCAAACCGTGCCGCTGCCGCAGGTGTCGGCGCGGCCGCAGACGGGCCCGCCTGCGGCCGTCGGCCCCGCTGGTCCCGGTGGTTACGGGCAGCAGCCGCACCTCGGGCCCAACCCGCACCAGTGAGGAGCGACGCAGCGGTGTCGGCAGCACCCCATTCCGGCCGAGGCGATCGTCCGTCCTGGGCGCCTCCCGCCCTGGACTCCGGACGGCTGGAGGCCGCCCTGCGGTCGCTGGAGCTGAACGTGCGCGGCCGACTCGACGGCCTCCTGCAGGGCAACCACCTGGGGTTGGTGCCCGGTCCGGGCACCGAGCCGGGCGAGGCGCGGGTTTACCAGCCAGGTGACGACGTGCGGCGGATGGACTGGGCGGTCACCGCCCGTACCGCCGAACCGCACATCCGGCAGACGGTCGCGGACCGCGAGCTGGAGACCTGGGTGGCGATGGACCTGTCGCCGAGCCTCGACTTCGGCTCGGCGGCTTGCGACAAGCGGGAGCTCGCCGTCGCCGCGTTGGCCGCAGTGATGTTCCTGACCAGCGGCGGCGGCAACCGGATCGGCGCGGTGGTGGACAACGGCACCAACCCGGTCCGGCTGCCGGCGCGCGGTGGCGCGGCGTATGCGCGGGCGCTGCTGAAGAAGGTGGCCGAGACGCCGCGCGCCGAGGAAGGCACGCGGGGTGATCTAGCGAAGTTGCTGGAGGCGCTGCGTCGACCGCCCCGCCGGCGCGGGCTGGCGGTGGTCATCTCGGACTTCCTGGGGCCGACGGATTGGCAGCGCGCGCTGCGCGGGCTGGGGGCCCGCCACTCGCTGCTGGCGATCGAGGTGCTGGACCCGCGCGACCTGGAATTGCCCGATGTCGGCACCGTCCTGCTGTCGGACCCGGAAACGGGCAAGCAGCGGGAGGTGCACACGACCCCGGTGCTGCGCAAGGAGTTCGCCGCCGCCGCTGCGGCGCACCGTGACCAGGTCGCGGCCGTGCTGCGGCGAGCCGGGTGCGCGCACCTGTCGCTGCGGACGGACTCGGACTGGATCGCCGACGTGGTGCGGTTCGTGGTGGCGCGCAAACGGGGTTGGTCCGGAGGAGCAGCGTGATGTTGAGTTTGTCGGGATTCACCACACCGTGGTGGTTCCTGCTGCTGTTCGTGGTCGCGGCGTTGATCGCCGGCTACCTGTGGGCGTTGCGCCGCCGCCGTCGGGACACGCTGCGGTTCAGCAACATGGAGGTGCTCGACCGGGTCGCATCGACCCGGCAAGGCTGGTGGAAGCACGTGCCTCCGGCGCTGCTCGGAGTGGCGCTGATCCTGCTCACCGTGGCGCTGACCGGACCCACCGCCGAGCAGCGGATCCCGCGCAACCGGGCCACCGTGATGCTCACCATCGACGTGTCGCTGTCGATGAAGGCCACCGACGTCGAACCCAGCCGCTTGGAGGCGGCGAAGGTCGCCGCGAAGGAGTTCGCGGACAAGCTGACGCCGGGCATCAACCTCGGGCTGGTTTCGTTCGCGGGCACCGCGACGGTGCTGGTGATGCCGACGACCGACCGGGCGAGCGTCAAGCAGGCCATCGACAGCCTGAAGCTGGCAGAGGCGACCGCCACCGGCGACGGGATCAACGCCTCGCTGCAGGCCATCGACTCGTTCGGGAAGATCGTCGGCGGCCCGGCCGGGGCGCCACCGGCTCGGATCGTGCTGATGGCCGACGGTGGGCAGACGATCCCGCGCGAGATGGACGCGCCGCGCGGTGCCTACACCAAGGCCAAGGAAGCCAAGCAGGTCGGGATCCCGATCTCCACGATCTCCTTCGGCACCAAGCACGGCAGCATCGAGATCGAGGGCGAGCAGGAGTGGGTCGAGGTCGACGACGAGGCGATGCAGGAGATCGCTCGGCTCTCTGGCGGTGAGTTCCACAAGGCTGCCAGCGCCGAGCAGTTGCGCGAGGTGTACGCGACGCTCGGCGAGCAGATCGGGTACGAGACCAAGCACACAGACGCCAGCAAGCCGTGGCTGGTGCTGGGTACGCTCGCCGCGATCATCGCGGCCGGGATCTCGTTGTTCGCCGGCCGAAGGTTGCCTTAGCGACGGGAGCGCCGGTGGGCACAGCAGCGGGTTTTCTGTGGGAGTTCGTCAAATCGCCGACCACGACCGCTGCCGTCGGTCCCAGCTCGCTGTCGTTGGCCGAGCAGATGGTGGCGCCCATCCCGCACCGGGGTGATCCGGTGGTGGTCGAGCTGGGGCCGGGCACCGGCGCGTTCACCGAGGTGATCCAGCGCCGGCTCGGCGGCCGCGGACGGCACCTGGCGCTGGAGCTCAACCCGCGGTGGTCGGCGGAGCTGGGGGAGCGGTTCCCGGCGGTGGAGTCGGTGTGCGCGAACGCCCGGGAGCTGCCGGAGCTGTTGCGGCAGCGCGAGTTGCGGGCCGATGTCGTGGTCAGCGGCCTGCCGTGGGTGGCGCACGCGCCGATGGACGGGGTTCCGCTGATCCGGCTGATCGCCCGGTCGCTGGTTCCCGGCGGCGCGTTCACGCAGTTCGCCTACACCTGGACGAGGTGGGCCCCGCCGGCCCGCCGGCAGCTGGCAGACCTGCGGGCCGAGTTCGAGGAGACGGTGATCAGCCGGACTGTTTGGCGCAACCTGCCGCCTGCCGTGGCCTACTTGGCCAGGCGGCCGCGGCAGGCCGGCTGAGCGCACTGATGGCGACCGATCTGGTGCGGTGCGTTACGTTCCAGGGATGTCTGGTGCGGTTGTAGCCGGGTTGGGCGAGGTTCCACTGCTCGTCGAGCTGGGCATTGCGCTGCTGTTCTCCAGCTTGATCGGGCTGGAGCGGGAGATCCGGGCCAAGAGCGCCGGACTCCGCACGCACGCCTTGGTGGGCGTCGGCGCGGCGCTGTTCATGCTGGTGTCCAAGTACGGCTTCGGTGATCTGCTGGTGCTCGACCGGGTCTCGTTCGACCCGTCGCGGGTGGCGGCGCAGATCGTCTCGGGCATCGGGTTCATCGGCGGTGGCTTGATCTTCGTGCGCCGCGACGCGGTTCGTGGCCTGACCACTGCGGCCACGGTGTGGGTGGTCGCCGCGGTCGGTATGGCTTGCGGCAGCGGCCTGGTGGTGCTGGCCGCGGCGGTGACGGCTGTGCACTTCCTCGTGGCGATGGGATATCCGCGGTTGATGCGGTTGATGCGTAAGTCGCTGCGGGAGCCGCAGGTGCTTCGCATCGGTTACCTCGACGGGTACGGCGTGCTGCGCAGCGTGCTGACCCTGTGCACCAGCCGGGGGTGGACCGTGATGGATCTGGAAGTGGAACGCGAGGACACCGACGACGAGCAGCAGCGGACCGCCGTGGTCGCGCTGAGGCTGCGAGGCAAAGCCCCCGCAGCGGCGCTGGTCGAAGAGATCAGCGCGCTGCCGGGCGTCTTGCATACCGCGGTCGGGGAGGCCTTCGAACCGGGCTTCTAGCTCACGTCGCGCTGTTGCGGACTTCTTCCATGTCGAGTTCGCGGGCCTGGCGGATGACGTCTTCGAAGACGTTCTCCGGGAGTGCACCGGGCTGTTGGAAGACGAGGACGTTGTCGCGGACGATCGCCAGCGTCGGGATGGAGCGGACCTCGAAGGCGCCGGCCAGCTGCGGCTGGGCCTCGGTGTCCACCTTGGCGAAGACGATGTCGTCGTGCTTCTCGGCACTGCGTTCGAAGACTGGCGCGAACATCTTGCACGGGCCGCACCAATCAGCCCAGAAGTCGATGATCACGAATTCGTTGCCGGAGACGACCTCGTCGAAGTTCTCGGTGGTCAGCTCGACCGTTGCCATCTGATTTCCTCCTGGCTGGTTGCGCGCTTATCCGAGCAACACGGGGCACCGGCCTCGCATTCCCCGGCCCGGTATCGCATCCATCACCGCGCGTCACGACCCGCTGACGTTGAGAGCGCGGGCGACGAGGGTGGCGAGGTGGACCGGCTCGGTCTCGCTGGTCTGGCGTAGTTGGGTTCGGCAGCTGAAGCCGTCGGCGACGATCTCAGTGCCCGGGTCGGCCGCTCGCACGGCCGGGAGCAGGGCTTGTTCGGCGCAGGCGATCGAGACGTCGTAGTGGCCGCGTTCGAAGCCGAAGTTCCCCGCCAGGCCACAGCAGCCCGAATCCAGCACCCGCGCGCGGGTTCCGGTGGCGTCCAATGTGGCCTGATCGGCGGCGAAGCCCAGTTCCGCGTGCTGGTGGCAGTGGACCTGCACCAGCGCCTCCGGCCCGGATTCGGCTCGCCGCCACTGCGAGCGGGTCGGTTCGACCCATTCGGCGAATGTCTTGGTTGCCGCGGCCAGCGCCGCGACGTCCGGGTCGTGTGGTGCGAGTTCCAGCGCGTCGTTGCGCAGGAAGGCGGTGCAACTGGGTTCCAGGCCGACGACGGGCAGGCCCTGGTCGATTCGGGGTCGCAGCAGGTGGGCCGTGCGGCGGGCCATCGAGCGGGCGATGCCGAGCTGCCCGGTCGAGTGCCAGGTCAGCCCGCAGCAGACCGGCTCGCGCGGCATCTCCACAGTGTGGCCCAGCGCTTCGAGGGCCGCGACGGCGTCCCGGCCGATCTGCGGATCGAAGTGGTTGGTGAAGGTGTCCGGGAAAAGCACCACGCGAGTGGTGGTGTTGACGATCGGGCGCCGCCTCGACCACCACGCCTGTAGTGTCTGCGGCGCCAACTCCGGGACCGCGCGCCGGGCGTCGATGCCGCCGAGCCGCTTGAGCACTGGGGCCAGCGGTCCGGCGAGCACCCGGTTCGCCAGCTTCGGAACGCGCTGCCCCAAGCGCAACCACAGCGGCAGGAAACCCATAGCGTAGTGCGAGGCTGGGCGGACGCGGTGCCGGTAATGGTGGTGCAGGAACTCGGCCTTGTACGTCGCCATGTCGACATCGACCGGGCAGTCCGACTTGCAGCCCTTGCACGACAAGCACAGGTCCAGCGCGTCCCGGACCTCCGGCGAACGCCAGCCGCGGCGGACGACACGACCGGCCAGCATCTCGAACAGCAGGTGCGCCCTACCCCGGGTGGAGTGCTTCTCCTCCTTCGTGGCCCGGTAGCTCGGGCACATCACCCCGCCCGTGGTGTTCAGGCATTTGCCCATCCCGACGCAGCGCCGGGTCGCGGCCGCGAGATCGCCAGAGTCGGCGTGCAGCGCCAGCGTGGTCCGGCTCGGCAGCCGGGGCGGGGCCACCAGCAGCCGCAGGTCGGCGTCGACCGGGCGCGGGCGCACGATCTGGCCCGGGTTGAGCAGGTCGTCGGGGTCGAAGGCGGTCTTGAACCGCTCGACGGGGTCGAAGGCGGTCTTGAACCGCTCGAACGCATCGATCACCTCGGGCGGGTACATCCGGCTCAGCAGCGCCGACCGCGCCTGGCCGTCGCCGTGCTCGCCGGAGACCGAACCGCCGTGCGCGACGACCAGGTCCGCCGCAGCCTCCAGGAAGGCCCGGTACTCGGTTGCGCCAGGGGAGGACAGCAGGTCGAAGTCGATCCGGACGTGGATGCAGCCGTCCCCGTAGTGGCCGTAGGTCACCCCGCGGCGGCCGAACCTGGCCAGCAGCGCGTCGAATTCCCGCAGGTAGGAGCCCAGGCGCTCGGGCGGTACGGCGGCGTCTTCCCACCCGGGCCACCGTTCGGAACCGGCCATCCGCGTCGAGTAGCCAGAGCCTTCCTCGCGGATCTTCCACAGCGCGGCCATCCGGGCTGGGACGGTGTGGATCACGCTCTCCGCCCGTGTACCCATCGCCTCCGCGATGCGATTCGCCGCCGCCTCGGCCTCGCCCTGGTCGGCTCCGCCGGATTCCACCAGCAGCCAGCTCCGGCCAACGGGCAGCAGCCGCAATGCGGGCGAGCCGGGGTTGCGCTGGCGCACGACGTCCACCAGTTCGGCGCTGAGCCCCTCGATCGCCAGCGCGTCCAACCCGCGCAGCCGGGGCACCTCGTCGGCCGCAGCGTAGGTGTCGGGGAAGCCGAGCACCGTCATCGCCCGGACCGGCGGTGAGGGCACCAGCTGGACCGTCGCGCCCAGCACCACGGCGCAGCTGCCCTCGGTGCCGACCAGGGCCCGGGCCAGGTGGAACCCGTTCTCCGGCAGCAGCTGGTCCAGGTTGTAGCCGGACACCCGCCGGGTCAGGTCCGGGAACGAGCGGCGAACCAGGTCACCGGCGTCCTCGCGCAGCGCCCGCAGCTCCTGGTAGAGGCGACCCGTCCGGTCGCCGCGCGTGCACAGCCGGTCCAGTTCGGTCGGCGAGGTCGCGCCGAGCTGCAGTCGGGTGCCGTCGGCGAGCAGCACGTCCAGCGAATGCACGTTGTCGACGGTCTTGCCCCAGGCGACCGAGTGCGTGCCGCACGCGTTGTTGCCGATCATGCCGCCGAGCGTGCAGCGGCTGTGGGTGGAGGGATCCGGCCCGAAGGTCAGGCCGTGCCCGGCGACCGCGGACCGCAGCGAGTCCAGCACGACGCCCGGCTGCACGCGGGCCAGCCGCCGCTCGGGGTCGATGTCCAGGATTCGGTTGAGGTGCCTGGAGAAGTCGAGAACGAGGCCGGGACCGACAGCGTTCCCGGCGATGCTGGTGCCCGCGCCGCGGCCGGTGATCGGCACGCCGTACCGCCGGGCGACTGCGACCGCCGCGGTCACGTCGTCCTCGGTGCGGGGGAGCACCACGCCGATCGGGACCTGGCGGTAGTTGGACGCATCGGTGGAGTACAGCGCGCGGGTGCCGGGGTCGAAACGAACCGGGCCGGACAGCGCGCCGCGCAGCTCGGCGGCGAGGTCGTCGAACGAGGTGGCCATGAAAGCGCCTCCCGGGTCGGGGCTCCTGTAGCGCAGTCTGCCTGCCCCGGTCGCTGTAGGGGGACCACGACACGGTGCAGGTATTTCTGTATGGACGCGACGAGCGGCCAGGGATCGCGAGCGGATAATGTCGCGGCTGAAAGGAATCTTGAGATTTGTTCGAGGGGAGATCCACAGTGGCACGGTCCGTACTGGTGACCGGCGGCAACCGCGGCATCGGGTTGGCCATCGCGAAGGCCTTCCAGGCCGCCGGGGACAAGGTCGCGGTCACGCACCGCGGATCGGGCGCCCCGGAGGGGTTGTTCGGGGTGCAGTGTGACGTCACCGACCAGGAGCAGGTGGCTGCGGCCTTCGACGAGGTGGAAGCCGCGCACGGCCGGGTCGAGGTGCTGGTTGCCAACGCGGGCATCACCGACGACACGCTGCTGCTGCGGATGAGCGAGGACCAGTTCAGCCGGGTCATCGACGCCAACCTGGCCGGTTCGTACCGGGTGGCCAAGCGGGCGGCCAGCAGCATGCTGCGCAACCGCAAGGGCCGGATGATCTTCATCTCATCGGTGGTCGGGCTCTCCGGGTCCGCCGGGCAGGCCAACTACGCGGCGAGCAAGGCGGGCCTGGTGGGCCTGGCGCGCTCGATCGCCAGGGAGCTCGGCTCGCGCAGCATCACGGTCAACGTGGTGGCGCCCGGCTTTGTCACCACGGACATGACCGATGCGCTGACCGAGGATCGCAAGAAGGAGATCCTCGGCCAGATTCCGCTGGCCAGGTTCGCCGCCGCCGAGGAGGTCGCGGCCACTGTGGAGTGGTTGGCCTCCGACGCAGCGGCCTACGTCACCGGCGCGGTGATCCCGGTCGATGGCGGCCTCGGGATGGGCCACTGAGTCCGGTCCGGTTGGACGGGTGCAGTGGACGATCAAGTCTTTTCGCGAAAGCACAGCGGAGGAAACACGTGAGCGGATTGCTCGAAGGCAAGCGGATTCTGATCACTGGCGTGATCACGGACGCCTCGATCGCGTTCCACGCGGCCAAGGCCGCCCAGGAGCAGGGCGCCGAGGTGGTGCTCACCGGGTTCGGCCGGATGAGCCTGGTTCAGCGCATCGCCGGCCGGTTGCCCAAGCCTGCGCCGGTGCTGGAGCTGGACGTGACCAGCGACGAGCACCTCGACAGCCTCGCCGACCGGGTGCGCGAGCATGTCGATGGGCTCGACGGCGTGCTGCACTCCATCGGCTTCGCCCCGGCGTCCTGCCTGGGCGGGGACTTCCTGGCCGCGCCGTGGTCGGACGTCTCGACCGCGCTGGAGGTCTCGGCGTACTCGTTCAAGTCGCTGAGCACCGCCACGCTGCCGCTGCTGGGCGACGGCGCCTCGATCGTCGGCATGGACTTCGACGCCCGCGTCGCCTGGCCCGCCTACGACTGGATGGGCGTGGCCAAGGCCGCGTTGGAGTCGACCTCCCGCTACCTGGCGCGCGAGCTGGGGCCGAAGGGCGTCCGGGTCAACCTGGTGTCGGCCGGTCCGGTGCGGACGATGGCGGCCAAGTCGATCCCGGGCTTCGCCGACCTGGAGGCCGGCTGGGGCAATCGCGCCCCGCTGGGCTGGGACGTCAACGACCCCACCCCGGTGGCCAAGTCGGTGTGCGCGGTGCTGTCGGACTGGCTGCCCAAGACCACCGGTTCGATGATCATGGTCGACGGCGGCGTGCACGCCCTCGGCATCTGAGTTGCGACGCGCCCGCGGCCGGTGCCCCCGGCTGCGGGCGCTCGTCGCGCGGCGGCATCATGGTCGGGTGAGCTTTGATGCGTTGCTGTTCCTGTCGTTCGGGGGCCCCGAAGGCCCGGATGAAGTCCGACCGTTCCTGGAGAACGTGACCAGAGGCAGGGGAGTGCCGCCGGAACGCCTCGACGAGGTCGCCGAGCACTACCACCACTTCGGCGGGGTGTCTCCGATCAACCGGCTCAACAAGGACATCATGGCGGCCCTGGAGGCGGAACTCGCTGCGCAGGACCGGGAGCTGCCGGTCTACTTCGGTAACCGCAACTGGCACCCGATGGTCGAGAAAACCGTCGCGAAGATGGCCGATGACGGGGTGCGCCGCGCACTGGTGTTCGCCACCTCCGCCTGGGGTGGTTACTCGGGTTGCAAGCAGTACCACGAGGACATCGCGCGGGCCCGCGCCGCGGTCGGCGAGCGGGCCCCGGAACTGGTGAAGCTGCGGCAGTTCTTCGACCACCCGCTGTTCGTCGAGTCCAACGCCGACGCGGTGCGCCGCGCGTTCGCCGAGATGGACCCGGCGCAGCGCGAGCAGGCGCGCCTGGTGTTCACCGCGCACTCGATCCCGGTGAGGGCCGATGGGCAGGAGGGGCCGGACGGTGCGCCGCAGTGGTATTCCCGCCAGATCGCCGAGGCGTCGCGGCTGGTAGCGGAGGCGGTCGGGGAGGCTGACTACGACGTGGTTTGGCAGTCGCGCTCCGGGCCGCCGCAGGTGCCGTGGCTGGAGCCGGACATCTGCGACCACATCGAGGGTCTGCACGCCAAAGGCGTCCAGGCGGTGGTGGTCAGCCCGATCGGCTTCGTCTCCGACCACCTGGAGGTGCTCTGGGACCTGGACAACGAAGCCAAGGATAAGGCCGCGGAGCTGGACATGGGCTTCGCCCGCGCGGCGACGGCCGGTCCGGACCCGCGGTTCGCGAAGCTGATCGTCGAACTCATCGCCGAGCACACCGACGGCGTCGAGCCGCGGAAGCTTTCCACCATGCCGGCAGCAGGTTCCACCACCAACGGTGAACCCTGCGCCCCCGGTTGCTGACGGGCCGGTTCCGCGTGGAGGGCATCACGATGGTGACGATCGAGCCGAACTACGGCCTGGACGTCGTGCGCACGGTTCGAGGATTTCCTGAAGTCGAGCAGCTGCACGCCACGATCGGAGTGCGGGATCTCGTGCTGACCGGCCGCTGACGGTGGGCCATCGTTCCGGGTGAAGGGCGCCTCCTGCCAAATGATTTGGCGAAAGGCGCCCTTCACGCTTCCACGATCGGGTGAGTCAGGACTTCTCGGCTCGGTCGGCGAGGACGCGGACCATCTCGGCGACCGACGCCCGGCGGGCGGCGGGGACCGCGACGAACAGCGGGCGCAGGGCCTCCGTGCG
>NZ_GL877878.1:1051117-1266286 GCF_000194155.1 Saccharopolyspora spinosa NRRL 18395 | reverse complement strand
GCCGCCGCCGGGCGCGTCCTCGGTGGCCACCCACAGGATCGCCTCGACCTCGGTGGCTCGCTGCAGGATACGGAGGGTGCGCTGCGGCACGCCTTCCGGCCACGGCGGCGCAGGGCGGGACGCGACGGTTTTGGCGATCTCCTCCCGCACTCCGGGGCGGTGCTTGGCCACGCCGAGGTCGATCAGTGCGCTGGCCGCTTCCCGCATCGCCGAGGCCATGCCGTGCTCGGCCTCGCCGATCGGGAGATGTTCGGTTGGCGGCAGGTCGCCGATTTCGAACGCCGTCCAGCGCAGGATGCCCTCGGCGATGCGCTGCGGGACCAGCCCGATTCCAGCCTGCGGCAGCACGACGGCTTCGCCGACGCGCATGGCCAGCTTCGCGAACGGGCTCGCACCGCCGAGCCCGCGGGCGTCGCCGGGCACCGGCAGCACCAGCTCGCTGTTGCCCGCCCTGGCTTTGCGCAGCGCTGCCAGCAGCAGCGCCGGACCGGCCGGGGTCTCCTGCGGGCCGGGAAGGTCCAGCCGCGCGGCCAGATCCGCGTCGGCGGCTTGCACTTCCTGCGACTCGGCCCAGGTCTGCAGGGCATCGAGCACGTCGTCCGAAGCGGCTGCACCGTGCAGCCAGGCGGACGTCCAGACAACCATCGTGGCACTTGGGCAAGGCACGTCGACATAGGGTACGGATCGGACTGCCACCTTGTCGTCCGGGGGCGTTTCACTGTGATCTGCGCTTCGGCGGCGCGCCGCACACCAAGTTGTCCACGATCGGATTACCGTGACGCCTCGTGCGTTCGGTCAACTACGGCAAGGACATTCTCGCGGGCCCGCGGCGGCGGAAGGTGCCCGAGATCCCCGCCGAACCCGGCCTGGTGGTCGAAGACCCGGCGAGCGGTTTCTGCGGCGCGGTGCTGAGGGTGGAGAAGGACACCGTCGTGCTGGAGGACCGGCACGGCAAGCAGCGGCTGTTCCCGATGCGCCCGGCCGCATTCCTGTTCGAGGGCCGGCCCGCGACGCTGGTGCCGGTGCGCGGCGCTGCCCAGGCGAAGCCGACGCGCTCGGCGTCCGGGTCGGTGCGGGTCGAGGGCCTGCGGGCGCGCACCGCGCGGGGCAGCCGGATCTGGGTGGAGGGCCAGCACGACGCCGAGCTGGTCGAGCGCATCTGGGGGCACGACCTGCGGGTGGAGGGCGTGGTCGTGGAGCCGCTGCACGGCGTCGACGACCTGCCTGGGCTGCTGGCCGAGTTCGCCCCAGAGCGGGGGCGGCGGGTCGGAGTGCTGGTGGACCACCTGGTGCCCGGCAGCAAGGAGTCCCGCCTCGTGGAGGGCATCGACGACCCGCACGTGCTGATCACCGGCCACCCGTTCGTTGACATCTGGGAGGCGGTCAAGCCGCAGGCGCTGGGCATCGCGGGCTGGCCGCGGGTGCCGCGGGGGACGGACTGGAAGCAGGGGGTCTGCGCGGAGCTGGGCTGGGGCGAGTCGGCCGACGGCTGGCGGGGGGGGCTCTCGTCGGTGTGTGGCGAACTTCCGCGACGTCGAGGCCCCGTTGCTGACCGCGGTCGAGCGGCTGATCGACTTCGTCAGCGAGGACGGCTGAGCCCGACATCACGCGTTGATCACACCGCGTGAATCGGCCAGCCGGGACCTGTTCGCGTCTGCCACCATGAGAGACATGACACCCGCGCTGCTATGGCTCATCGCTGGGGTGCTACTCGTCGGTGCCGAGGTGCTCTCCGGGGACTTCGTCCTGGTGATGCTGGGCGCCGCGGCTCTGGGTGCTGCGGGTGCTTCGGCGCTGGGCGCTCCGCTGCCGGTAGACGCAGTGGTGTTCGCGGTGCTGGGGCTGGGGCTGATCTTCCTGGCGCGACCGGCGCTGAAGCGACGGATGCACCACCCTGGTGAACTCAAGACCAATGTGGACGCGCTAGTCGGCAAGCACGCCCTGGTGGAATCCACTGTGGATGCGCACGGGGGTCAGGTGCGCATCAACGGCGAGCTTTGGTCGGCTCGGGCGTTCGACGAAACCCAAGTTATCGAGGTCGGCCAGACGGTCACGGTGGTGGAGATCGCGGGCGCGACCGCCATCGTGGGGACCGGGCTGTGAGGAGATGGATGTACGCATGACCGGACTGATCGTGCTAGTGGTCGTGGTGCTGCTGGTGCTGATCATCGCCGTGAAGTCGGTGATGGTGGTGCCGCAGGCCCAATCGGCGGTGATCGAACGGCTCGGGAAGTTCCGGTCGGTGGCCGAGCCCGGGCTGAACTTCCTGGTGCCGTTCTTCGACCGGGTGCGGGCCCGGATCGACCTGCGCGAGCAGGTCGTCTCGTTCCCGCCGCAGCCGGTGATCACTCAGGACAACTTGACGGTGTCGATAGACACGGTGGTGTACTTCCAGGTCACCGATTCGCGCTCTGCGGTGTACGAGATCTCCAACTACATCATCGCGGTGGAGCAGCTGACCACCACGACGCTGCGCAACGTGGTCGGCGCGATGAGCCTGGAGGAGACGCTGACCTCCCGCGACAAGATCAACACGCAGTTGCGCGGGGTGCTGGACCAGGAGACCGGCCGCTGGGGCATCCGGGTCGCGCGAGTTGAGCTCAAGGCCATCGATCCGCCGCCGTCCATCCAGGACTCGATGGAGAAGCAGATGCGCGCCGACCGGGAGAAGCGCGCGATGATCCTCAACGCCGAGGGCACCCGGGAATCGGCGATCAAGACCGCGGAGGGCCAGAAGCAGGCGTCGATTCTCGCGGCAGAGGGCCAGAAGCAGGCGGCGATCCTGGCCGCCGAGGCCGACCGGCAGTCCAGCATCCTGCGGGCGCAGGGCGAGCGGGCCAGCCGGTACCTGCAGGCGCAGGGTCAGGCCAAGGCGATCGAGAAGGTCTTCGCTGCGGTCAAGCGCGGCAAGCCGACCCCGGAGCTGCTGGCCTACCAGTACCTGCAGACCCTGCCGCAGATGGCGCAGGGCGACGCGAACAAGGTCTGGGTGGTGCCCAGCGACTTCGGCAAGTCCCTGGAGGGCTTCGCGCGGATGCTCGGCGCGCCCGGCGAGGACGGCGTGTTCCGCTACGAGCCACCGAAGGAGGAGCCGCCGACCGGTGCTCCGGAGGAGGAAGAGGAGTCGGTGAAGTCCTGGTTCGACACCTCGACGACCCCGGAGGTCGCGGAAGCGGTGCGGGCGGCCGAGGCGGTGGCGCGCAAGGAGGTGCCCAGTCCGGGCATCGCCCCCACCGCGCTGCCGGAGTCGCCGCAGCAGCAGGGCTGAGCGGAGTTCGTCCTAGGCTCGGCGGGACCGTACGTCCCGCGCGGGACCGTACGTCCCGCCGAGCCTTTTCGTTGCCGCATCGAAGGGTTCGGCGGTCAGCTGCCCGCGTATGTCCCGAAGCTCCAGCTGTTGCCTTCCGGATCCCGGACGGAGAACTCCCGCGAGCCGTAGTCGTGGTCTACGGGCTCGTGGACGACCTCGGCGCCGGCCGCGACAGCGCGTTGGAACACCGCGTCGGGGGCGTCGGTGACCACGTAGGCGGCACCCGAGCCCTTCGGCTTGGCGAACGGGCTTCCAGGGTCGCAGGTCCCGATCATGATGCCGCCACCCGGCCAGCGCAGCTCCGCATGCACGATCTCACCGCCTTCGCCCGGCACGATCAGGGTTTCCTCGAATCCGAACGCCTCGACCAGGAAGCGGATGCCGGCTTTCTTGTCGGCGTAGGGGATCAGGGGCCAGATAGTGGTTCGCGTTGCGTTCGTCGTCATGGCCCTAGGATGCGTCGCCGAGATGCGCCGCGCCTTGGACGAATGGAAGCTCCTCGGCAATCCACCGCGACGGCGCGACACCGGTGAACTCCCGCCAGTCCCGGTTGAAGTGGGCCTGGTCGCTGTAACCGCAGTCGGCGGCGACGTCGGCGAGGCTGGCGACGGTCCCGGCGACCAGTTGGCGGCGGGCGCGTTCGAAGCGCATCACCCTGCTGAGGAGTTTGGGGGACAGGCCGAACTCGCGGCGGAACCGCGCCCCGAGGTGCTGGCGGGTCCAACCGACGTCGGAGGCCAGGGCCGCGACGGGGACGTGCCCGTCGGTCTGTGTCATCCGCCGCCAGATCCAGGCCAGCTCCGGGGCGGGGAAGTCGACCGGGGCGGCGAGCCGGAGGAGCCCGTCGTTGAGGCGGTCGAAGCGGTCGGTCCAGGTGGTCGCGGAGTGGACTCGCTCGGTGAGTTCGGCGACGACCGGGCCCAGCACGGCGGACAGGTCGACACCGGTGTCGGCAAGCTCCCCGGCGGGCAGTCCGAGCAGGGCGCGGGCGCCGAGCGGGGTGAGGCCCAGTTGGATGCCGTGCTGAAGTTCGCCGTGCTCGACCTTGGCCGGTTTGCTGTGGAGCCCGCCGACGAGCGCGGTGCAGCACTGCTGGTAGCCCGAGTCGAAGGTGACGTCCACCGTCTCGTCCAGTGCGAGGATCACGGTCAGGCTCCGCGATGGGAGGCCGCGGTGCACGCCAGGCGCGGAGCGCACACGGTATCCGGAGATGCCGCTGATCAGCGGCCGCAAGGGGGGCGGAGGCGTTGCCTTGACGAACTGCGTCTCGGTCACGTCCCGAGGCTAGGCGGCGGGTCCGACGTCAGCGGGGCGAATCCCGGCGCGACTGCCGTAACCCGTCAGTTTTGCAATCACGATTATTTCAGTGCTGATCGAAATTAACTACGATCCGGCGACGTGGCGAAGGCTTGAGCAGAGAGCGGAACCGCCTCAGAGGTCCGATTCCGGGGCGAGATAGGGGCCGCCGATGATGCCGAAAGCGCGGACTATGCCAAGCAGGTGCTCGCGCAGCCGGGCCTTGGCCAGCTCCGGGTCGCCGTCCCGGATCGCCGACGCGAGGTGTGCGTGCTGCTGGGTGATGTGGGGGCGCACGGCGTGGGTGCGGGCCGTGGCGGTGATGCGCATCTGCTTGTCGCGCAGGGCGTTGTAGAGGTCGGCGACCACCGGGTTTCCCGCCGCGGCCACCAGGGTCGCGTGGAATGCGCGGTCGGCCTCGTGAATCCCGGCGTCGCTGAGCTCGGCGGCATCGCACGCGGGGTGCGCGGCGAGTTGCTCGCCGACGGCGGCCATCGCGTCCCGGCCCTGCATCGCGAGCTTGTCGATGGCGAAGCTCTCCAGCGCGAGCCGGGCTTCCAGGACTGCCCGGGCCTCGGTGGGGGTCACCGGCACGACCAGCGCACCCCGCTTCGGGTAGAGCCGCAGGAACCCCTCGGTCTGCAGGCGCAAGAACGCCTCGCGGACCGGGGTGCGCGACATCTGCAGCGTGTTCGCCACCTCGCCCTCGGACAGAAGGTTGCCGTCGGGGTAGCTGCCGTCCAGCAGGCCGGCCTTGACGTGCTGGTACGCGCGGTCCGCAGCGGGCGGCCCGGGAGTGACGGGAGTACCGGAGGACACGGGTTCGCGTGGTGTTGCGCTCGACACGAGGTCATCGTACTTCCACCCATCTTGTATCTATGGTAAATACAAGATTTTGGGTGTCCGAGACCGTCATGACCGCGCCACCCATCGGGGAGCAGGGCGATCGCCCCAGATCGTCGAAGGTCGCGTGGCAGTCGGTGTCGGACCTGCCCGCGGTGCAGGCCTATCGGTGGGCGTTCGCGCCAGTGCTGGTCCTCATGGCGGTGGGCACCCTGGCGCAGGCGCTGCGCCAGGGTGCCAGAAGACGAGCTGCCCCGGCGAGCCGCCTTCACACGCTCGGCCGTGGGGATAGGGTCGGTTGGCGGACGCAGCACCCGGTCGGCCAACGGCGGTCGGCCCGGCGATGGAGGCCTATCTTTTGACCACGGCGTTGGAACTGCACAACTTCGTCGACGGCGAGCCCGCCGACACCCTGGCCGGCGAGACGCTACCGCTGGTGGATCCGAGTACCGGCGAGGAGTACGGCACCGCTCCCCTGACGCGCTGGACGGACGTCGACGCGGTGATGACGGTGGCCGCGTCGGCGTTCGAATCCTGGTCGCAGACGACGCCCCGGCAGCGGCAGCAGGTGCTGCTGGACGTCGCCGACGCCGTCGAGGAGCGGGCCGACGAGCTTGTGGTGGCAGAGTGCCGCAATACAGGCAAGCCCTGGTCGGTGGTGCGCGACGACGAGCTGCCGATGGCGGTGGACCTGATCCGCTTCTACGCCGGGGCGGCGCGGGTCCAGGAGGACGGGGCTGGCGGCGAGTACCGGCCGGGGCACACGTCGTTCTCGCGGCGGGAACCGATCGGGGTGTGCGCGCAGGTCACGTCGTGGACGCATCCGCTGGTGCTGGCCGCGGCGAAGTTCGCGCCGGCTCTGGCGGCGGGCAACACGGTGGTGATCAAGCCCGCGGAGACGACGCCGGTGAGCACCGCGCTGCTGGTGGAGATCGCGGGCCAGTTCTTGCCCGCGGGCGCGTTGAACCTGATTTGCGGGGATCGCGACAGCGGCCGGGCGATGGTGGCGCACGAAGTGCCCGGGATGTTCTCGATCACCGGCACGGTTCGGTCCGGGATGGAGGTCGCGGGTTCTGTGGCTGCCGACCTTAAGCGGGCGCACCTGCAGCTCGGCGGCAAGGCTCCGGCGGTGGTGTTCGACGACGCGGACGTGCCGCGGGCGGCCCGGCGGATCGCGGCAGCGGCGTTCGGCAACGCGGGGCAGAGCTGCACGGCGGCAAGTCGTGTGCTGGCGGGGCCGGCGGTGTTCGACGAGCTCGTGGTGGCGTTGGCCGAGTGGGCCGAGGCGATGCGTCCGGGGCCGCCGCAGGATTTGGACGCGGCGTTCGGGCCGTTGAACAGCCTGGGGCAGCTGGAGATCGTGCAGGCGCACCTGGAGCGGTTGCCGGCGCACGCGCGGATCCTCGTCGGTGGGCGGCGCAAGGGGGCGCGGGGCTTCTTCCACGAGGCGACGGTGGTCGTCGGCGTGGAGCAGGACGACGAGCTGGTGCAGAACGAGGTGCTCGGGCCGGTGCTGACGGTGCAGCGCTTCGACAGCGAGCAGGAGGCTGTCGAGCTGGCCAACGGCGTGCGCTATGGGCTGGTGTCGAGCATCTGGACGCGCGACCACGCGCGGGCGATGCGGGTGTCGCGGCGGTTGCAGGCTGGCACGGTGTGGATCAACACGCACCATCCGTTCACGGCGGAGATGCCGCATAGCGGGTTCAAGCATTCGGCGTCTGCGCGCGATTTCGGCCGCTACGGTCTGGAGGAGTACAGCCGGATCAAGCACGTGATGTCGGCCTGGGACGAGGAATAGCGGTCTTTACCCGGCGGGGCCGGTGGGGCTCGCCTCCGGCGTGCGCATGGCGGTGGCCAGCAGGGCCGCGGCGGAGCCGGTGAGCTGGAGGCCGGAGCGCCAGACCGCGTGCAGCGGGCGGTGCAGGTCGAGCGCTGCGACGGGGACGTCGACGAGGCGTTTCTCGGCGAGGTCGGTGGCGACCGCGAGGACGCTGAGGACCGCGGGCCCGGCGCCGGCGACGACGGCGTTGCGGGCAGCTGTCGTGGACCGGAGTTCCAGCAGCGGGGTGACCGGGTCGGCGCCGACTTCGGCGAGCGCGCGGTAGAGGGTTTCGCGGGTGCCGGAGCCGTGTTCGCGCACGATCAGCGGGGTCGCGGCGAGTTCGGTGGCGGTCAGTGGGCGGCGCAGCCGGGCCCACGGGTGCTCCGGGGGTGCGACGACGACCATGCGGTCGCGGGTCACGAACCGCACCGAGACGCCTTCGGGCGGCTCCGGGGTTTCGATGAAGCCCAGGTCGGCGTGTCCGTGGCGGACGGCTTCGGCCACGGCCAGGGAGTTGGCCACGTCGAGCTCCAGGTGTACGTCGGGCAGCGTGCGGCGCAGCTGGCTGATCCAGCGGGGAACGAGGTATTCGGCGACGGTCATGCTGGCGGCGACGCGGAGCTTGGCCTCGTGCTGGGCACGCAGCGCCCGCACGCCGTTCATCAGGCCGTCGACGTGCGCCAGGACCTGCTTGGCCCAGTCGCAGACCATGACCCCGGCAGGGGTGAGGGTGCAGCCCTGGCGGGTGCGTTCCACCAGCGGTAGGGAGAGTTGGCGCTCCAGCCGGCTGAGGCGCTTGCTCGCCGAGGGCTGGCTGACCCGCAGCTCGGCCGCTGCGGCTCCGATGCTGCCGAGCTCGCCGACGAGGACCAGGAGCCTGAGCGATTCGGGGTCGGGCGGGGTCATGCCCTCAGGGTAGGTCGTCAGCCGGGTGAATCTGGCTGCTTGCCGCCCGTTCCGCTGGTCGGGCATGCACTTTGGCTATGACCTCCTGTGCAGATCATGGCTACTGCGCGGGCGGTGTTGTGGCGAGCCTGAACGGGTGACGAGAACATTCAGCTCGCAGCAGTCAGGTGCAGGCGTTGCGGTGTTGTGGCCGGGTCTCGCGGTCACCGTTGTGGCGATCGCGGTGTCCATGTCGATCTCCGCGCTGGTTCCGGCGGTGGCGGTGAGCGCGTTGACCGTCGCGGTGGTCCTGGGCATCGTGGCTGGCAACGCGCCGGGCTTTCCGGCGTCGGCGCGGCCGGGCATCGCGTGGTCGACGAAGAAGTTGCTGCGCGTCGGGGTGGTGCTGCTGGGTTTGCAGCTGTCGGTGACGCAGGTGCTGGGGCTCGGTGCGGGCACTGTGGTGGCGGTGCTGCTGATCGTGGCCCTGTCCTTCGTGGGGACGTTGCTGATCGGTCGGTTGATGGGGGTTCCGCGCGGGCTGTCGATGCTGGTGGCGACGGGCTTCTCGATCTGTGGTGCGTCGGCGGTGGCGGCGATGGAGAGCGTGGTCGAGCGCGATGACGAGGACGTGGCCACGAGCGTGGCGATGGTGACGGTCTTCGGGACCATCTCGATGCTCGCGTTGCCCGCGGTGGCCGTCGGGTTTGGGTTGTCGGGCGATGAGACCGGCCGTATCGCCGGCGGCAGCGTGCACGAGGTGGCGCAGGTGGTGGCGGCCGCGTCGCCGGCCGGCGCGGCCGCGGTGGCGGTCGCTGTGGTCGTCAAGCTCAGCCGGGTTGTCCTGTTGGCGCCGATGGTGACCGTGGTCAGCGTGGTGGGGCGCCGCCGCAGCGCCGCCGACAGCGGCAAGCGGCCACCACCGATCATGCCGCTGTTCGTGCTCGGATTCCTGGTCGCGGTGGCGGTTCGCAGCGCGGGTGTGCTGCCGGAGGGCGTGCTGGACGGCGCGAAGCAGCTGACCACCCTGCTGCTGACGGGTGCGCTGTTCGCGCTGGGGTTCGGGGTGCGGATCAAGGCGCTGCTGCGAAACGGCGCCAAGGCTTTCGCGCTCGGCGCCTGCTCCACGATCCTGGTGACGGGCCTCGGCTTCGCCACCATGCTCACGCTGGCGTGAAGTCGCTCCGATCAGGAGGTTCTGGGGCGCTGCCAGGGGTGTGCCCGTTCGTAGGCGCGGGCCGCGCGGAGGACTTTCGCGTCGCCGTGGCGGGGGCCGACGATCTGCAGGCCGATCGGCAACCCGTCAGCGGTAAGTCCACAGGGGATGCTCGCGGCAGGCTGCTGGGTCATGTTGAACGGGTAGGTGAACGGGGTCCAGCTCGTCCAGCGCGGGTTGGGGGAACCGGCCGGGACCTCCAGGCCAGCTTCGAACGCCGGGATCGGCACGGTCGGGGTGAGCAGCAGGTCGTAGGTCTGGTGGAACGCTCCCATTCGTTGCCCCAGGAGCATCCGCGTGTTGGTCGCCTCCAGGTAGTCCTGGGCGGAGTAGGTCAGCCCCTGCTGGCAGATTTCGTGCAGGCCCGGGTCCAGGAGCTCCCGCTGCTCTGCGGTGAGGTGCTCGACGGACTTCGCGGCGCCGGCGAACCACAGCACGTGGAAGTCCTCGACCGGATCGGTGATGCCGGGATCGACATCCTCGACGACGGCCCCGAGCTCTTCGAAGGCCCGGGCGGCCGTGGTGACCGCGCGCGACACCTCGGGATCGACGAAGGTGCCGAAGCCGAGGTCGAGGCTGACGGCGATGCGCAGGCCCCGCACCCCGGAGTCGAGCCCGTCCACGAAGGACCCGCTCGGCGGTTCCAGCGCGGACCAGTCCCGGCTGTCCGGTTCGGACAGTACGTCGAGCATCAGCGCGGTCTCGGTGACCGTGGTGGTCATCGGCCCGGCGTGGGCCAGGGTGCCGTAGGGGCTGGCGGGGTAGTGCGGGATCCGGCCGTAGGTCGCCTTGAGCGCGACGATTCCGCAGAACGCAGCAGGGATGCGCACCGAGCCGCCGCCGTCGGTGCCGATGGCCAGCGGGGCCATGCCCAGCGCCACGGCCGCAGCGGCGCCACCGCTGGACCCGCCGGCGGTGCGAGTCGGGTCCCACGGGTTGCGGGTGATGCCGTGCAGCGGGCTGTCGGTGACGCCTTTCCACGCCAGCTCTGGTGTGGTGGTCTTGCCGACGAACACCGCGTTGTGCTCCCGCAGCCGGGCCACCGCCGGGGCGTCGACGGTCCACTGCTGGTGCGGGTCGATGGTTCGGGAGCCGCGCAGCGTCGGCCAGTCCTTGGTCAGGAAGATGTCCTTGATCGAGGTCGGCACGCCGTCCAGCCGCCCGGCGGGTTCGCGGCGTTGCCAGCGTTGTTCGGACGCCCTGGCCTGCTCCAACGCCCGATCGGCGTCGACCAGGAAGTAGGCGTTGACCGCCTCGTCTGCGTCCGCGATGCGGCGTAGCGCCGCCTCGGTCGCCTCCACCGGGGACAGCTCGCCGGCGGCGTAGCCGGCGAGGAGTTCGGTGGCGGTGAGGTCGGCTGCCGTTCGGGCGGCCGGCTGGGTGTTGCCCATCAGTGCTCCGTTCCGCTGACATAACCCCGGTGCTTGTCGACCACGTTGCGCAACTGCGTGCCGTTGGTGTAGCTGCGCAGGTTGGCGAGGAAGAGGTCGACGAGTTCGTCGACCCAGCCGACGGCGTCGCCGGACATGTGCGGGGAGACGAGCACGTTGGGCAGCTCCCACAGCGGCGAGGTCTCGGGCAGCGGCTCGGTCTCGAACACGTCCAGCGCCGCGCCGGCCAGCTTCCCGGCGCGCAGGGCGGCGATCAGGTCGGTCTCGACGACGAGTTCGCCGCGGCTGACGTTGATCAGCCTCGCGCCTGGGCGGCAGTGGGCGAGGACCTCGGCGTCGACGAGCCCCTTGGTCTGCTCGGTCAGCGGGGCGGCGAGCACGACGTAGTCGAAGGCGCCGATGACGTGGGCGAGGTCGCTGGAGGCGTGCACGTCGCCGAAGTCCGGGTCGCCGCTGCGTCCGACGCGCCCGGCACCGGACACGGACAGCCCGGCGGCGGTGAGCTGGCGGGCGATGGCCCGGCCGATCGGGCCGGTGCCCACGACCAGCGCGTTCTTGCCTTTGATGCGTTCGGTCACGCGGTGCCGCCACTGCTTGCGGTCTTGCAGCCGCAGGGTGGTGTGCAGGTCCTTGGCGAAGGTGAGCACGGTGCCGAGCACGTATTCGGCCATCGGCCGGTCGAAGACGCCGCGGGAGTTGGTCAGCAGCACCTCGGAGTCGCGCAGGGCGGGGAACAGCAGGTGGTCGACGCCGGCGCTGGCCGCGTGCAGCCAGCGCAGCGCGTCGGCGTGCGGCCATGCCGAGGTGATCGCATCTGAGCGGAAGTCCCAGACGAACAGCACGTCGGCGCCGGGCAGCGCGGTGGCTAGCGCGTCGGCGTCGGCGTAGCGGAGCTCGGCGTGGTCCTGGATGCGGGCCATTTCCGCGGGCGGGTTCCCGTCGTGCAGGATGACGACCGTGGGGGTGCGGCTGATCATGACCTGACCTTAGGGGCTGTTGCGTGCGGGGCCGGGCAGCGATGATCGTCGGGCGCGCCGGTCAAGAGTTTGTTTCCCCGCGCTGAACGGGAAAACGCGTTCGGCTTGGGGCATTGACACGCTATGAAGCGTTCGTAGGATTGTCAACAATCCACGGGTACCCTCGGCCGACGAGGCGAATCCCGACCTCGCCGGCCGGGCCGGGCGGTGGCCGGGACCGGAGGAGATGAGTCAATAGTCCCCACTTCTTGAAACGGAAGATCACGATGCCCAGGTACCTGTCGATCGCCCTGGAAAAGCGCGGCGTGTCCTGCGTGGCGGAACTGCTCGACAAGGACGCCCCCCGCACCTGCGAAGCCGTGTGGCAGGCACTGCCCCAGGTCGGGCCGGTGCACCACGCCAAGTACGCGCGCAACGAGATCTACACGATGGTGCCTCGGTTCGCGGCCGAGGAGCCGGGTCAGGAGAACCCGACGGTCACTCCGATCCCTGGCGACGTCGTGTACTTCTCCTTCCCGGGCGGCATGCTCGACCGCCAGTTCAAGGAGGAGAAGAACATCCACGAACTGCCTGGCGTGATCGACCTGGCCATCTTCTACGGACGCAACAACTTGCTGCTCAACGGCGACGTGGGCTGGGTGCCGGGCAATGTCTACGCCACCATCGTCGAGGGGTTGGACCGGATGGCGGAGGCGTGCAACGACGTGTGGCGCTCCGGCAGCGTCGGCGAAACCCTTCGCTACGACCGCTACCAGGGTTGACGGGGGTGCACATGCCGCCTGACTTCCTCGGGGCGGTATCGGGCCCGGAACCGCAACGCGGCGTGGGAGTGATCGCCCCGTTCGACCTGGCGCTGGACCGCGAATTGTGGCGGTGGACCCCAGCGGGCGTCTCGCTGTACCTGACGCGCACGGCGTTCGTACCGGTGCCGGTGACCGTCGAGCAGGCCAGTCTGGTCAGCGACGAGGCGGCGGTGCACGGCGCGACCCGTGACCTGCTGGTCCCGGAGCCGGAGGTGGTCGCCTACGCGTGCACCTCCGGCAGCTTCGTCAACGGGGCCACCGGCGAGCGGTCGCTGGTCGAGGTGATGCTGCAGGCGGGTGCACCCGCCGCGGTCACCGCCTCCGGTGCGCTGGTGCAGGCCCTGCAGATGCTGGGCATCGGCCGGATATCGATCGCCACGCCGTACGTGGAGAGCGTGACCGAGCGGTTGCATGGCTTCCTCGACGAGCACGGCATCGAGGTGGTCACCAGCGTCGGTCTGGGTCTGCTCGGGCAGATCTGGAAGGTCAACTACCGGCAGGTGGTGGACATCGTCCGCTCGGCGGACCGGCCGGAGGCCGAGGCGATGTTCATCAGCTGCACCAACCTGCCGACCTACGACATCATTGGGCCGCTGGAGCAGGAGCTGGGCAAGCCGGTGTTGACGGCCAACCAGGTCACGATCTGGGCTGCGCTGCGCGAGATGGGCCTGCAGGCGGTGGCCCCGGAACAGCGGTTGATGCAGGCGGTGGACGCCCCGGCCGCGTGACTATCGCATCAAGATTGAGTTAGCCGCGGCGACTCGTGCGGTAACATTGTCAACAATCGACCGGTCGTCCGGTGTTGGCGTCCGGAACCGCCGCGGTGGTGTCGGAAACCGATGTCGACGAAGGACGGAGCTCCCCGGTGTCATACACCGCAGGAATTCTCTACCCCGGCTACAGCGCCGAAGACGACTACCCCACCCTCGAACGACTGCTCGGCGATGGCATCCGCCTGCCGCTGGTGCACACCCTGATGCGCGAGGACGCGCACCGGGTTGACGCGCTGCTGGACATCGGTTCGGACGACGTGCTCGCCGACGGTGCCCGGCAGTTGCTGGAGCACCGCGTGCAGTCGGTGATCTGGGCGTGCACCAGCGGCAGCTTCGTCTTTGGCTGGCGGGGTGCTCGCGAGCAGGTGGAGAAGTTGCAGGCGGTCACCGGCTTGCCGACCTCCAGCACGTCGTTCGCGTTCGTGAACGCCGCGGCGGGCCTCGGGTTGCGGCGGGTGGCGGTCGCCGCGACCTACCCGGACGACGTGGCGGCGAAGTTCGTGGAGTTCCTCCAGGCCGCCGGCCTGGAGGTGGTGCGGTTGTCCAGCCGGGGCATCATCACCGCCGCAGAGGTCGGCACTCTCGAGCGCGGCGAGGTGCTGGAGTTCGCCGCGGCCAACGATGACGACCGGGCCGATGCGCTGCTGATGCCGGATACCGCCCTGCACACCGCGGCGTGGCTGAGTGATCTGGAGGACCGGCTGGGCAAGCCGGTGCTCACGGCCAACCAGGTCAGTGCTTGGGAAGCGCTGCGGCTAGCCGGTGATCGCGCGGTGCACGACGGATTGGGAACGCTGTTCCGCGAGGGAACAGGAGGGGAGCGCAATGCCTCCCCGGAATGAGGGGATGGTGTCAGGTGCTCGGGACCGACGAGCAGAACCCGCAGCCGGGGGAATTAGAGCCGGTGCAGCGCAAGTCGACCGCGGCGATCGTGGCCGACCAGCTGCGGGCGGCGATCATGTACGGGTCGCTGCAACCAGGTAGTCAGCTTGGCGAAGCCGAGCTCGCCGCACGGCTGGGCGTCAGCCGCGGGCCGCTGCGGGAGGCCATGCAGCGGCTGGTCGCCGAAGGGCTGCTGCGCAGCGAACCGCACCGCGGGCTGTTCGTGATGACGTTGGACGCCGCGGACGTCCACGACATCTACCTGGCCCGCCTGGCGGTGGAGCGCGCCGCGTGCGAGCAGATCGTGCGACACCACCGGGTGGAGGCGGTGGCGGAGCTGACCGCCGCGCAGAGCCGGATGGTCGCGGCGGCCGGGAAGGGCGATTCGATCGAGCTGGCCGACGCCGACCAGGAATTCCACGAGACGCTGGTGCGTGTGTCGGGCAGCCCCCGGTTGCAGCGGATGGCGCAGACGCTGCTGGTGGAGAAGCGGATGTGCCTGACCGCGCTGCAGGACAAGTACCACGCGGACGTGCAGGCGCTGGTCGATGAGCACAAGGGCCTAGTCGACGCGATCGAGGCCGGCGACGAGCAGTTGCTGCTGGGGCGGCTGACGGAGCACATGAACGATGCCCTGGACCGCCTCAACGGCTCCATGATGGCGAGCTGACGTCCGAGAAGCGGGCGGGCTCCTCCACCGCGGAGGGGCCCGCCCCTTTCGTGCGAACTTCTCAGAGGCCGCCGACGGCGAGGTACTTCGTTTCGAGGAATTCGTCGATGCCGAACTTGCCGCCTTCGCGGCCGAGGCCGGAGTGCTTCACCCCGCCGAACGGCGCCGCCGGGTTGGACACGATGCCCTGGTTGAGCCCGACCATGCCGCTCTCCAGCGCCTCGGACACCCGCAGGCCACGCTGCAGATCGCGGGTGTAGAGGTAGCTGACCAGGCCGTACTCGGTGTCGTTGGCCTGGGCGATGACCGCCTGCTCGTCGGTGAAGGTGGTGATCGGGGCGACCGGCCCGAAGATCTCCTCCCGCCCCATCTGGGCCTCCAGCGGCACATTCGTCAGCACGGTCGGCTGGTAGAAGTAGCCGTCACCGTCGCGCGCGCCGCCGCCGGTGACGACTTCCGCGCCGAGCCGCACGGCGTCGGCGACCAGGTCGGCGACCTTGCCCAGCTGGGTGCCGTCGATCAACGGCCCCACCTGGATCTCGTCGGTGACGCCGCGGCCCACCCGCAGGCCGCTCATCCGCTCGGCCAGCCGCTGGGAGAACTCTGCGGCGACGTCGGCGTGCACGTAGAACCGGTTGGCCGCCGTGCAGGCCTCGCCGATGTTGCGCATCTTCGCCAGCATCGCGCCGTCGACCGCGGCGTCCAGGTCGGCGTCGTCGAACACGATGAACGGGGCGTTGCCGCCCAGCTCCAGCGACACCTTGAGCACCTGGTCGGCGGACTGCTCGATGAGCTTGCGGCCCACCGCGGTGGAACCGGTGAACGACAGCTTGCGGGCGCGGCCGTCGCGGATCATCGGTTCCATCAGTTCGCCGGCGTGGCGCGAGGTCACTACGTTGAGGACGCCGTCTGGCAGCCCGGCTTCGATGAGGATCTCGGCAAGAGCCAGCATCGACAACGGCGTCTGGTGCGCCGGCTTGATCACCGAGGTGCAGCCCGCGGCGATGGCCGGGCCGATCTTGCGGGTGCCCATCGCCATCGGGAAGTTCCACGGGGTGATCAGCAGCGCCGGTCCGACCGGCTGGCGCATCACCAGGAACCGGCCGCTGCCGTTGGGTGCCACCGCGTAGTCGCCGCCGATGCGCACGGCTTCTTCGGAGAACCAGCGGAAGAATTCAGCCGCGTAGGTGACCTCGGCGCGCGACTCGGCCAGCGGTTTGCCCATCTCCAGCGTCATCAGCAGCGCGAGGTCCTCGCGCCGCTGCATGATCAGCTCGAAGGCGCGGCGCAGGATCTCGCCGCGCTCGCGGGGCGGGTGCTTGGCCCACTGGGGCTGGGCGTCGGCTGCGGCCGCCAGCGCGGCCAGCCCGTCGTGTGGGGAGGCGTCGGCGACCGAGCACAGCGCCCGGCCGGTGGAGGGGTCTTCGACCTCGTAGCTGCGGTCCCCGTCGGCGTTGCGCCATTTGCCGCCGATGAGCAGTTGCTTCGGCGCGGCGTCGACGACGACTGCCTCTCGGGGGTGCTGTTCGGTTGAGGTTGTCATGGCAACGGCGAACCCTTCTGCCTCGGTGGTGGACAGCGACGCTCGGTGATGGTTGCATGTCAGCGGAGATTGTCAACAATCCTACATTTTGCACGCTTTGAAGCTTGGAGTCGATCATGGCTGAGCTCTCGCCGGTGCTGAAGCAGGCCACGCCGGTCCTAGCCGCCCGCGGGGAAGGCGTCTACCTCTACGACGAGCAGGATCGCCGATACCTGGACTTCACCGCCGGGATCGGGGTCACCAGCACGGGACACTGTCACCCGCGCGTGGTCGAGGCGGCCCAGCGCCAGGTGGGTACCCTTATCCACGGCCAGTACACGACCGTCATGCACCGGCCGCTACTGCGGCTGACCGAACGACTCGGCGAGGTGCTGCCGACCGGCCTGGACCGGCTGTTCTACGTCAACTCCGGCAGCGAAGCGGTCGAGGCGGCGGTGCGGCTGGCTCGCCAGGCCACCGGGCGGCAGAACATCGTGGCCTTCCAGGGTGGCTTCCACGGGCGCACGATGGGCGCGGGCGCGCTGACCACCTCCGGGGTGAAAGTGCGGGCCGGGATCGGCCCGATGATGCCCGGCGTGGTGTTCACCCCGTTCCCGGAGGCCTACCGGCACCGCACCAGCGAGGCCGAGGCGGTGCGCTCCGCGCTGGCCGAGTTCGACCAGTTGCTGGTCACCGTCAGCTCCCCGCGCGACACCGCCGCGATCATCATCGAACCGGTGCTCGGCGAGGGCGGCTACCTGCCCGCACCGCCGGCGTTCCTCGCTGGCCTGCGGGAACGCGCCGACCGGCACGCAATCCTGCTCATCGTCGACGAGGTGCAGACCGGTGTCGGTCGGACCGGCCGGTTCTGGGGCCACGACCACGCCGGGATCCGGCCCGACATCCTGATCACCGCCAAGGGGTTGGCCAGCGGTTTCCCGCTGTCGGCCATCGCCGCGCCGGAGGAGCTGATGGGCCAGGCATGGCCAGGCTCGCAGGGCGGCACCTACGGCGGCAACGCGGTGGCCGCCGCGGCGGCGCTGGCCACGCTCGACGTGGTGCGCGACGAGAACCTCGTCGAGAACGCCGCCGAACAGGGCGCCCGGCTGCAGGAGGGCCTGCGCAAGGTCGCCGCCGAGCACCCGGTGATCGGCGACGTGCGCGGGCTGGGCCTGATGGTCGGCAACGAGTTCAGCACGCCCGATGGCACGCCGGACACCGCGACGGCCACCCGGGCACATCAGGCCGCCGCCGAGCGCGGGCTGCTGCTGCTGACCTGCGGCCCGCACGGCAACGTGGTTCGGATGATCCCGCCCCTGATCGTCACCGCCGAGCAGGTCGACGACGCGGTCGGGCTGTGGGCGGAGGCGGTGCGGGACGCCGTCAACGGCTGACCATTTCGGCTGGTGGCGGGTGTGAGCTTGCGTTCGCGCCCGCCACCAGTCAAAACGGGTGGTGGTCGATCACTGTTAGGTAGCGGTGGGTGCTTCCGGCACGGCCGTCTGGAATGCTTCACGCCACACCCGGCGCGTGCGGGGCGGGCCGGATCGAACCGACGCAGGTGTGTGCATGAGCGACTGGTCGGCGGGGCAACCGCCGAGGAGCAGGAGACCGCAAGGCGGCGGCGAGAGGTACGACTACTACCGAGAGGCCCCAGGCGGGCCGCCGCTAGGACGGCGACCACCACCACCGCCTCCGCACCGCGGCCCTCGGCGGCCGGTGGACGAGCCACCGCCGCTGCCGCCGCGCCGCAAGGAGAAGCGGTGGGGCCGGCGCATCGGTATCACGCTGGTCGTGCTGGTCCTGCTCCTGGCCGGGTTGGTGATCTACTTCGACAGCATGCTGCAGCGCACCGACGCGCTGGGCTTCGGTGGGCAGGCCCCGGACTCGGGGGGTACCAACTGGCTGCTGGTCGGCTCCGACAGCCGCGAAGGCCTCGACGAGGCGCAGCGGGAGCAACTGTCGGCCGGTGACGCCGCCGGACGCCGCACCGACACCGTGATGCTGGTGCACATCCCCAGCGGCAGCGGCCAGCCGGCGCTGATCAGCCTGCCCCGCGACTCGTACGTCGCGATCCCGGGGCACGGCAAGACGAAGCTCAACGCGGCGTTCTCCTTCGGTGGGCCGCAGCTGCTGGCGCAGACCGTCGAACAGGCAACCGGCGTGCACATCGACCACTACGCGGAGATCGGCTTCGGCGGGTTCTCCGACCTGGTCGACGCCGTCGGCGGCGTGGACATCTGCCTGGACCAGCCGATGGACGACGAGATGGCCAACGCGCACCTGCAAGCCGGTTGCCAGGAGCTCGACGGGCCGCAGGCCCTGGGCTTCGTGCGGGCCCGCTACTCGCTCAAGGGCGGTGACCTGGAGCGTGCGGAGAACCAGCGCAAGCTGCTGGCCGCGCTGGTCGATAGGGCCACCAGCCCGGCGACGCTGCTCAACCCGTTCCGGCTGTTCCCGCTGGCCTCCGGGGCCAGCAAGACGTTCCTGGTCAACGACGGCGACCACCTGTGGCACCTGGCGTCGCTGGGGCTGGCGATGGGCGACATCAGCAGCGGTCAGGGCATCACCACCAGCGCGCCGTTCGGCCGCTTCGGCAAGGACTCCGACGGCGGCTCGGTGATCATCTGGGACTCCGACGGCGCCAAGCGGATGTTCGAGGCGATCGCCAACGACCAACCCATCCCGCCGGACCTGGTGGCGAAGTAGATCGCGAAACGATGCGGGCCGCCCCGGAAGATTCCGGAGCGGCCCGCATCGCCGTTGGGAGGGACGGTCAGGAGGTGAATCGCTTGAGCTGCTTGTTGCTGCCGTTGAAGACGTCCTGCCCACCGGGGAACGAGCCCTTGTTGCTGCTCTGCCAGATCGTCTGGTAGTGCCAGCCGGCTGGCAGCGGGCCGATATCGGGGGCGTAGCGGGCGATCCACAGCGGATTGTTCGGCGCGAAGTCCGGATTGGACGCCGTGCAGCGGTTCCACCAGTTGGTGGTGGTGTAGATGACCGGGAAGCGCCCGGTCCGGGCGTGGTACGTGTTGCTGAAGTCGGCGATCCACCACGACATCGCAACCGGGTCCAGGCCGTAGCAGGCCTCCCCGTAGGGGTTGTACTCGATGTCCAGCGCCCCTGGCAGGGTGCGCCCATCGTGCCTCCAGGCCCCGCCGTTGTCGACGAAAAAGTTGGCCTGGTCCGCTCCGTTGGAGCGGTCCGGCAGGCCGAAGTGGTAGGAGCCGCGGATCATGCCGACGGCGTGCGAGCCGTCGTACTGCTGCCCGAAGCGGTCGTTGCGGAACCCGGTGCCCTCGGTGGCCTTGACGTAGGCGAACCGGGCGCCGTCGGCCCAGGCCTTCGGCCAGTCGACATCGCCCTGATGACCGCTGACGTCCATTCCGGACACCGCGCCTGCGGGGCGGTAGCGCGGCTGCGCGTCGCGCGAGCCTTCGACGCTGTAGCCCGCCCAAGCGCCGTTGGGGTCGTTGGGATTGAGCCGCGGGGCCGTGGGCGCCGGGTCGGCGTGGGCGATGCCGCCGGCCAGGCCCGCCGCGGCAATCACAGCCGCGAGCAACGTCGAAGTCCTACATGGACGGCGGGAACTGCTGCGGCCCAGACGTTGCCGGGGACTGCTGTCGACCGGACCGCCGAATCTGCGAAGCACTGCACTCGCCTCCTCACCAACACAGGCAGCGTCGTCGAGTGGAACCGGCCGTTCGGGGTGCCGGGCCGGGTGGTGCTCTGGATCTTGCGCGTTGGGAGGATAACCCGGCATGCGGAAGCGCGCCGGGTTACGACGCGCCGTTTCGCCGGGTTTGCCCCGAGTGGATACTCGGCCGTCCACTGTGGTGCCAGCGGCCTCGAGCCCCGCACCCGACCTGAAGTGACCTATGTCTCCCGATTGGAGAATCGGCGGCCGGTCAGGTAGTTCTCGGGCATGGCACAGCGAACGGGCGGTTCTGGAGCGGGGCGGTACAGGGATCGGCGGCCGAGCGATCGCAGGCGTGACGACCGGCCACGCGGCGACCGTGGCGACGAGCAGGCGCTGCGGCAGGAACTACGCGCCATGCACGGCGCCAGCTACGGCCGCTACAAGTCGTTGAGCGGCCGCTGGTCATTCGGCGGGTTCACGTTGGAGGTCCAGCGGGTGCAGCCGGACCCGTACGCGCCGGCCAGCCGCTGCGAGGTCCGGGTGGATCCGGTGGTCGCGGGCTTCCCGGAGGAGTTGTGGTCCACGCCGGTGCGGGCGCGGGCGCTGGCCGGCTACTTGGTGCGAGCGGCGCACCGCAGGCTCCGCGACAGCCAGTTGCGGGTGGACGCCGGCCGGCAGCAGGTGCTGGACCGGAGTGCCTGCCAGATCGCGGGCGGGGCAGTGGTGCTCCGGCTGGGCATCGACCTGCCGGGCCGGGGCCGGACGATCGATGGCAGGCAGGCCGAGCAGGCGTTGTGCGACGAGCTGCCCGACGTGGTGGAGGCGGCGCTTCGCTGGGCGAGCGCCGATCAGCGCCGGCTGCGGGAGTTCGTGGACTCCATTGAGGACACCGACGCGCTGCGCCGGATGCTGCCGCGGCTGGGCCTGGTGGCCTTCGTCGCCGACGGTTCGATGCTGCCCCGGCGCAGCGGCGTCGACGAGCGGCCGCTGCCTGACGGGGTGCCGTTCGCGTCCCCGGAGTCGATGCGGGTCGAGGTGGAGTTGCCCAACCGCGGCCGGGTACGCGGCATGGGGGTGCCTGCGGGGATCACGCTGATCGTCGGGGGCGGTTTCCACGGCAAGTCCACGCTGCTGCGGGCCCTGGAGTTCGGCGTCTACGACCACATCCCCGGCGACGGCCGGGAACTGGTGGTGTGCCGGGAGGACACCGTCAAGGTGCGTGCGGAGGACGGGCGGCGGGTGCACCGCGTAGACGTCAGCCCGTTCGTCAGCCACCTGCCCACCGGGGCCGACACCGCCGACTTCTCCACTGACAACGCCTCCGGCTCCACTTCCCAGGCCGCGTCGATCGTGGAGGCGGTGGAGGCCGGGGCGAAGGTGCTGCTGGTCGACGAGGACACCGCGGCGACGAACCTGATGATCCGCGACGCCCGGATGCAGGCCCTGGTGGCCAAGGAGTCCGAGCCGCTGACGCCGTTCGTGGACCTGATCCGGCCGCTGCGGGCCGCGCACGGGGTGTCGACGGTGCTGGTGATGGGCGGCTCCGGGGACTACATGGACGTCGCCGACCAGGTGCTGATGCTGGACGCCTACCACGCCCGCGACGTCACCGAACGCGCCAAGCAGCTGGCCGCGGCGCCCACTGGTCGCCGCTCCGAAGCCCAGGCCTTCCCGCCGGTTCGGCACCGCGTGGTGGACCCGCACTCGATCGCCACCGACCGCCCGAAGATCCGCGCCCGGGGGGTGGACGCGCTGACCCTGGGGGAGTCCACTGTGGAATTGCGCGGGGTGGAGCAGGTGGTCGACCCCGCGCAGGTCACCGGGATCGGGCTGGCGCTGGTCAGCTGCGCGCGGCGCGGGGTGCTGGACGGCACCCGCACCATCGCGGAGGTGCTGGACGCCTTCGCCGCGGACGTCGCCAAGCGCGGTGTCACGGCCGTCGACGAGCACTACGTGGGGGACTTCGCCGTGCCCCGGCGCTTCGAGTTGGCCGCCGCGCTGAACCGGCTCCGGGTGCTGCGGGTCGCCGGTTTCCGCACCTGAGGAGGTTTGCCCATTGGCTGCGGGCGGGCATCATCGAGGCGAGCGGTTTCCCCGATGTGCTGTCGTGCGCACGCGCGGCGGACGGGAGGCGAGCGATGCCTCGCATGAGTTTCCCGGAACGAACCACCACCGGTTACGCCGACCGCCGGCACGCCGGCCGGGTCCTGGCCCAGCGGATGACGGAACTTGGGCTGGTCGACCCCGTGGTGCTCGGGTTGGCCAGGGGAGGGGTGCCGGTGGCCGCCGAGGTGGCCCGGATGTTGAAGGCGCCGTTGCGGGTCTGCGTCGCCCGCAAGATCGGCGCGCCGAGCCAGCCGGAACTGGCCGTGGGCGCGGTGACCGCGGACGGGCCGGCGAGCTACGATCCGCAGCTGGTGCGCTCCTTCCACCTCGACGAACGGACCCTGCAGGCTGCCTGCGAACGGGAGCGGGCCGAGGCGCGGCGCCGGGAGCGGTTGTTCCAGCGCGGCGAGCCGTTGCCGTTGGCCGGGCGTGACGTGGTGCTGGTCGACGACGGGCTGGCCACCGGGGCGACGGCCCGCGCGGCGGTGCGGATGCTGCGCGAGTCGTCACCGCGGAGCGTGGTGCTGGCCGTCCCGGTGGGCTCGCCGGACGCTGTCGCCGCGTTGCGCGCGGAGGCGGATGTGGTGGTGTGCGTGTTGCAACCGGTCGGTTTCGCGGCGGTGGGGCAGTGGTACCGCGACTTCAGCGCCACCACCGATGAGGAGATCTACGAGATCCTGCACGACTTCGACTGATCACGCGGATCTTGCCGAGCTGGAGTTCGAAGTCGACGTGTAGCCAGGTGCGTCACGCTGTCCCAGGCGATGTTGACGAAGCCGACGGCGGCGGTGTTGTTGGATCATGGAGCGGGCGAGGTCGTTCGAGCGAGGAAGCGATTCGAGGCTTTCGAGACGCGCAACGTGCTGTACCACTACGGGCCGGAGAAGCCGGCCCTCGGGGGGTACTGCGCGTTGGGGAGGGCGTGCGGTTCACCATGAACGACGCCAACCACCGGATGGACGCTCCGTCGGCGTTCCCGGTCATGGATGGTTCCTGGAGCGAGCACTTCGACATTTGTTTTGATAGTTCTTGCAATTTCAGTGTTGATCAAAATTAGTCCCGCGGACCAACCCTCACCAATGCAGGCCAGTACGCGATAGCCTCGCGGCACCTACTCCTGCGCTGGGGAGGACTGGGAATCGGGTGGACTTGGACCACCGGTCGGGGGTCTTCTGGCGCGTTGGGGTGGAGCTAGGTGTCCGTCTCGGGTTGATTGGTTCGTTATGACTGCCGCTGGACCTTCCGACAACACACCGCCGAAGGCGGGTAGGCACACGCCACCTCGGCGGTCGGGTACGAGACGGAGCGCCGATTCCGGCGAGTCGGGTTACTCGGCCGAGGTCTCGTGGCAGGTTGGAGAGGCGGCGTCGGCGCTGGGTGATCGCCTGCGCGATCCGGCGGTGGCGCACACCGTGGAGGAGATCGAGCAGGTCATGCGTGGGTTCTCGCTCACGGTGGAGGGCATGTCCGCCGGTTGCGCCGGGGTGACGGAGTGGCTGCGGGCGGCGGGGCACGTCGGCCCGCTGTCCGGGCACGCCAGTGTGATGGCGGAGCGGCTGTCGCACATTGGCAAGGAGTTGGCCCGGTTGGCTGAGGCGATTGAGAAGGCGCAGAAGCGCGCGAGCTGAAGTCGGGTTTCTGGTCAGACCTTCGAAGTTAGTGACGCTAACAACATAGACTGGCTGGGTGACGGCTGCTGATCCTGTGCCGCGTCCCGGCCGATGAACGTGGTGGCGTGGGCGTTGTCGCGGGACATGGTGCTCACGATCGCCTGCGGTGCGGTGCGGTGCGGTGCGGTGCGGAGTCGCCCTGGAGCTGGTGGGCGCGGGGTTGTTCGCCGGTCGCGGTCGCGGTGCTGATGCTGTTCCTGCTGTCGTTGTCGGAGCGACCACAGTGGTGGTTGCCGGCGCTGGCCGTGCTGTTCGTGGTCATCGAGCTGCGGGCCCGGAAGCCCTTCACCGACGTGCGGATGCTGGTGGGCAACCGGGCGCTCGGCGGGACTTATCTTCGGACCGCGTTGACGTACGTGGCGATCTTCGGTTTTCCGCTGTGGTTGCAGAGCGCGCGGGGTCTGCCGCCGGGGCAGGTCGGGTTGGTGCTGCTCGATGCCACGGCCGTGGCGGCGGTGCTGGGGGTACCGAACGGGTTCGGCAACATCGGGACCATCGGCGTCGTACTGGCAGGCGTCGGCGCGTGATGCCGGGATAGCTGCGGGGCTGTTCCGGACGTCTCAGTATGTTGGTGCCAACATCGCGGCTGCGGTGATCGAGTTGTGCTTCGCGGGTCCGGCCAGTGATCCGGGGTTGCACCGGCTCGGTGGCGTGGTCGTGGGGATCAGCGCGGTGCTGCTGGTGGGGTTGGTGGTTGGGCGCCGGTCCCGCTGAACGGGTGGTGCTGCGCGCTGGTCTGCTGCTGGAGTTCGGTTCGCAGGCGGGGCCTGCGTGTGTTGTGGAGGTGGCCCCTTTGGTTCGCGGCAGTGTCGGTGATTCCTCTGCCGCCTTTGATTCGCTGTTCAGCGAGGTGTTCTCGGGGGCGTCGGGGGGTGCTTCGGCGTCGGAGCGGGGCTTGGCGTTGGGCACGTTGCTGGATGCGCAGGCGCATGAGGTGGTGTCGAAGGCGGTTCGGGCAACTGTGGACTGGGGCAGCCGGGAGTTGGACGGTGCGCATCTGCTGTGGGCGGTGACGCAGGTGCCGGCGACGGCGGAGTTGCTGGTTTCTTCCGGGGTGCGGGTGGAGGAGTTGGCGGCTGCGGTGCGGTCGGCGGTGGTGGCGCAGGATCCGGGGGTTGCTGGGCGGCCGGTGTTGTCGTCGGCGGTTCGGCGGGCGTTGTTGGGGGCGTATCAGCAGGCGTTGGGTGAGGGTGCCGATGTGGTGGGGGCGCGGCATCTGGTGTTGGGGTTGGCCGCGGATGCGGATTCGGTGGCCGGGAGGGCGTTGGCGCGGGCGATCGAGTTGGGTGATCGGGGTGGGGCTCGGTCGGTGTTGAGCGTGACGCCGCGGTTGGACGAGTTCGGGTTGGATCTGACGGAGTTGGCGCGGGCCGGGAAGTTGGATCCGGTGGTGGGCCGGGATGCCGAGATCGAGCAGGCGATCGAGGTGTTGGGGCGGCGGTCGAAGAACAATCCGGTGTTCATGGGGGATCCGGGGGTTGGGAAGACCGCGATCGTGGAAGGGTTGGCGCGGCGGATCGTCGAGGGTGCGGTGCCGTGGTCGTTGGCGGACATGCGGGTGGTGTCGCTGGATCTGGCGGGGATGGTGGCTGGGGCGAAGTACCGGGGGGAGTTCGAGCAGCGGTTCCGGGATGTGCTGTCGGAGATCCGGGCGCATCGGGAGAGCGTGTTGGTGTTCATCGATGAGATTCACAGCATCGTGGGGGCTGGTGCGGGTGAGGGGTCGATGGATGCGGGCACGATGCTCAAGCCGGCGTTGGCACGGGGTGAGGTGCGGTTGATCGGGGCGACGACCGTGGAGGAGTACCGGCGGCACGTGGAGAAGGATCCGGCGTTGGAGCGCCGGTTCGCGCCGATCATGGTGGCGGAGCCGTCGGTGGCCGAGGCGCTGGTGGTGTTGGAGGGGTTGCGGGAGAGATACCAGCGGCATCATCGGGTGCGCATCGATGATTCGGCGTTGTCGGCGGCGGCGGAGTTGTCGCAGCGCTACATCGCGGATCGGTTCTTGCCGGACAAGGCGGTGGATCTGCTGGACCAGGCTTGTTCGCGGGTGCGGTTGCGGCGTGGTGGTGAGGTGCGGGAGTCGGCGGTGTTCGAGCCGACGGTGGTCGCTGATGACGTGGCGGATGTGGTGGCGTCGCGGACCGGGATTCCGGTGGCGGATGTGAGTGCGCAGGACGTGCAGCGGTTGTTGGGGTTGGAGCAGCAGTTGCGGTCGCGGGTGGTCGGTCAGGATGCTGCGGCGGCGTCGGTGGCGGAGGCGGTGCGTCGGGCGCGGGCGGGGTTGGCGGATCCGGATCGGCCGATCGGGAGTTTCTTGTTCCTGGGGCCCACGGGGGTGGGCAAGACGGAGTTGGCGCGGGCGTTGGCGCATGCGTTGTTCGGGGATGTGCAGCGGTTGTTGCGGTTGGACATGGGGGAGTTCCAGGAGAAGCACACGGTGTCCCGGCTGGTGGGTGCGCCGCCGGGGTATGTGGGTTATGGCGAGGCGGGGCAGTTGACTGATCGGGTGCGGCGGCAGCCGTATTCGGTGGTGTTGCTGGATGAGGTGGAGAAGGCGCATCCGGATGTGTTCAACACGTTGTTGCAGGTGTTGGATGCGGGGCGGTTGACGGATTCGCAGGGCAGGTTGGTGGATTTCCGCAACGTGGTGGTGATCATGACCTCGAACATCGGGGCTGATCGGGTGCTGGATGCGGGCGCGGATGCTGGGGAGTCGGCGTTGGTGGTGCTGGAAGAGTTGCGGGCGTTCTTCCGGCCGGAGTTCATCAACCGGATCGATGATGTGGTCGTGTTCCGGCCGTTGGGGGCGGAGCACTTGCGGCGGATCGCGTCGTTGTTGTTGGAGCGCACGGGGGCGCAGTTGGCGGCCAAGGGGATTCGGTTGGTCGTGGGGGATGCCGCTCTGGATTGGTTGGTGGATCGGGGGTATCAGCCGGAGTTCGGGGCGCGGCCGTTGCGGCGGGTGATCGCGCGGGAGTTGGACAACCGGTTGGCGTCGATGGTGTTGGCGGGCACGGTGTCGGCGGGTGATCAGGTGTCGGTGGATGTGGTGGATGGTGAGTTGTCGTTGGTGGTTACGTCGGTGTGGGAGCCGGTGTCGGGTGGGCGGCATGCGGCGCCGGTGGAGCGTTCGCAGCCGGTTCAGCGGCACAGCGTGTTCGGGTGAGGCTGGCCCGGCCAACCGGCGGGGTGGCCGGGCCAGTGCTTCCTGCTCAGGTGGCTGGTGTTGGAGGCCAGGGGATTTCGGTCAGGGCGGGGATGAGGGTTCGTTCTTCGTAGTTGAGGTGTGCGTGTAGCTCTCGGGCGAGGCGGTCGAGTTCGGTGCGGAACTCGTGGGGGTCGGCGTTGGTGATGTCGGCCAGTAGGGCGAGGATTTCGTCTTTGATGCGCGCGACGGTGCGGTGTTCGGCGTGGAGGCGGTCGAGGGCGTCGCGCAGGTGCGGGTGGTAGTGGGCGAGGGCGGGGAAGATGTGGTCGTTTTCGCTGGTGTGGTGGAAGGTCAGGAATTCGCAGAAGGCCAGGCAGTGCTGGCGGATCTGCATGCCGAGGCTCGGTGGTTGGCGGTCGCTGCTGGTTCGCGCGGTGAGGTGGGTGTGGGCTTCGGTGCGGACGTGCTGGAGTTGGGCGCGTAGCCAGCCGTGGACCTGCAGGAGTTTGTCGGCGAGGTTGGTGATCTCGTGTGTGGCGCCTACGGGATCTTCGGTTCGTTGGAGTGCGATCACGGGCAGGGTTCGGTTGGTGCGGGTTTGGTAGTCGGCGAAGCCGGGTGCTGTTCGGGTGATGTGTTCGAAGAGTTGGTCGCGGTGGGGCCCTTCGGCGGGGATGGCGATGGCTTCGAACGTTTCGGTGCTGATTTCGACTTGGACCAGTGGGTGGGCGAGGAGGTTGTGGTACCAGGCGGGGTGGTGGGGTGCGCCGAGGTTGGAGCCGGTGATCAGCAGTTGGTCGCCGTTGCGGACGTAGCCGAGTGGGACGGTGTGCGGGCGTTGGGTTTTGGCGCCGGTGGTGGTGAGCAGGAGGAGGTCGTTGTCTGCGAAGGGGCCGCCGACTTTGCCCGCTTTGGCGCGGAATTCTTCGATGACGGTGTGGTTGAAGGACATGCGGTGCTGGTTTCTCCAGGAGTGTTGGGGCGCGCGGGATCCCGTGGTCTGGAGCTCGATCGAGCAGGGTGCAGCTGCTGGTGGGGGGTGCCCGGGTGCTGCGAGAGACAGGGGCTGCGCGCGGAGGAATGCGTCAGGCGCGGGGTGCGGAGTGCCTGTTCATGGCGTGATCCCCTTGGTGAAGGTGCTCGCCCGGCTGTCGACCTGCCCACTGCTTTCTAGTCGGCGCCAACGCGGCACGCCGGTATTCAACCATGCGTTCGCCGAGCACCGGCAGGGGCACGCCGATCGGGTGATGTATGTCGGCTGTGGGCTGTTGGAGCCTGTTGCAGCTCTTCCGGCGGCAATGATGGCCGAGATTTTCGGGCGGCGCAGCGGGTCGTGCAACGGCAAGGGCGGCTCGATGCACATCGCGGATCTGAGCAAGGACATGTTGGGCGCCAACGGAATCGTCGGTGGTGGTCCGCCGCTGATCTGCGGGATGGCAGTGGCGGGGAAGCTGGCCGGCGATGGTGCGGTGAGCGTGGCGTTCTTCGGGTGATGGTGCCAGTAATCCGGGCACGACGCTGGAGGCGATGAATGGCTGCGGCGGCCGCCGTTTACGCGCAGGATCTGCCTGGGCATGGTGAGTCGAGCAAGGACGTCGGCGACGGCAGTCTGGTGATGCTGTCGGAGGCCGTGCTGGGGTTGCTCGACGCGGTTGGTGTCGAGCGTGCGCACCTGGTGGGCATTCGCTGGGCGGCGCGGTGGTGGCCGGGGTGGCGCGCTGGGCGCCGCAGCGGGTGGCGTCGCTGACGCTGGTGGTGCCGGCCGGGTTCACCCGCGAGGTCAACGCGGACTTCCTGCGCGGCGTACTCCCTGCGGGAGCTGAAGCCGCAGGTGGTGAAGCTGTTCAGCGACCCGGAGCTGGGCACCCGCAGGCTGGTGGAAGACCTGCTGCGCTACAAGTGGCTGGACGGTGTGACTGAGGCGTTGCAGGCGGTGCAGGCCACGCTGCTCGACGGCGACCGGCAGGCCATCGACACGCGGGCGCTGCTGGCACCGGTGCAGGTGACGGTGCTGTGGGCGGTGCCGACGAGATCTTGCCGGTGCCCGTCGAGCGCGCAGGTGGTAGCTGGGAGGTGGTCGACGGGGCGGGGGATTTTTTGCACCTGGAGCATCCGCACGTGGTGCGCGATGCGGTCTTGAGCAGGCTCTGAGGCCGCCACGACCGGTGGTGCCCCGGTCGGCCGGTTGCGGGATCGGCTGGGCGGGGCGCTGTTGTTCCCGGCTTCTGACACCTCCACAGCGCTATTACTCTGCGTTACAACACGCTCCGTTGAGGGATGGTGGATCGTCGCCCAACTAGGCAGCTCCCCGGCGCGCCACCACCTCACTGCCACCTGATCGAGACCAAATATCACACGAACGTGACGAGCCTTGTTGGCTCGGCTGGTGGCTCCTACGGTGGGGGGTGCGGTTGAGCAGCCGCCACGGCGCACCTCTTGCGTTGAGCGCAGCGGCGAGTTCCCGGGCCCGTGGCCAACCGAACCGTCGATACGCAACCAGGGGAGGTAGCGTGATCGTCTCCAGATCCAGCATGCCACCGGCCGGGTGGGCTCGCGGCGGCCACGCGATCGTCGCGCCACACACCGCCGAGGATCCCGCTGCCGCCGCTCACGCGACCTGCGCTTCCGCGCTGCGGCTGGCCGTGGAATGGCCCGCCTCGGGCGTGGTGGTTGTTCGCATCGGTGGCGAGATAGACCTGGCCACGGTGCCCAGGCTTACCGAGCTGATCCGCCAGCGCCTGACCGCTGCGGCCCTGCAGGCCATTGTCCTGGACCTCTCGGAGGTGTCCTTCGCCAGCAGCGCCGCCATCGAACTGTTGCTGCATACCCAGCGCCGCGCCGACCACCGCAGCACCAAGCTATTCGTGGTACCCGGTCACGGAGCGATGCTGCGGCTGCTGACGCTCACCCGGCTGCGTGAACGGTTCGTGTGCCGGGAATCCGCCGCCCAAGCCGTCGCCGAAGCCCGCGTGTGACACCCGCACTCCTCAGTGCTGCCGAACCACGGCAGCATGGTGGCCAGGTTAGCGCGCGGGTCAGCCCCGCGCAGCTCTGGCCGGAGTCCAGCAGGGGTGGGAAATTGGTGACCTCGCGGATTCAACTGTCGCGTGTTCGTCGTCTTGTGTCACCGGGAGTGGTCATCGGGGCGTAGCGGGCCCAGGCACCACCGGCTGCCGCGAAGCGGGTCTCGAACCGTCGTCAATACGCATCCGGTGCGATATGCGGCGGTCACCGACTACGCCAGAAAGGGGCCGTGGTCAAGCGTAACCGCTGGTCGGGGTAGCGATGCGTGGTGATCAACAGCCTGTCTAAGGTGTGCGGGTCCCGGTAGTGATCTTGCTGGGGTGTCGGGTTGGCGTCGATCGATCGCACGGCTTACCCGCGATTCAAGCGTGCGGTGGCGGTACGGGAGTCAGCCGAGTCCCCCGCACGAACAGCCGCACCGCCGCGATCCGCCAACTCGTTCTGCAGACACCGGCGCCTGGTGGTCGGAGCCGCTACGCCCCCGGGCGACCACACACAGTGACACATCTTGGGTCGTGATCAGAGAACACAGATCGCTCGATCACCGAACCATGCCAGTTCCCCACCCCCAGACCAACCAGGTGCCGCCCCAGGGCTAGGAGCAGGCCACCGCGCTCCGCCGGAGGATGGCAGGATTCCGCCATGAGCACGTACGTCGCGCTGCTGCGCGCTGTCAACCTCGGCAGACACGGCCGCCTGGCCATGTCCGACCTGCGCGCGCTCGTCGCCGCCGCAGGACACGGCGACGTGGCGACCTACCTGCAAAGCGGCAACGTGATCTTCACTTCCGAACACGACGACCCCGAGGCGCTGGCCGCGGACCTGGGGAAACGGCTGGCCGACGGGCTCGGTGTGGACACCCCGGTCATGGTGCGCACCGGCACCGAGATCACCGGCATCGCCGCGCACCACCCGTTCCAGGACCGGCAAAGCGACCACGCCAAACTGCACGTGGCATTCCTGGCCACCGAGCCCGACGCCGACCGCGCCGCGCAGCTGAGCGTGCCCGAAGGCTCGCCCGAAGAACTTCAGCTGACCGGGCGGCAGCTGTACCTGCACTACCCGGCCGGGGCGGGCCGCTCCAAAACCACCGCCGCCTACCTGGAAAGGCGGCTCGGTGTCGCCATCACCGCCCGCAACTGGAAGACCGTCACCGCGCTGGCGGACCTCGTCCAGCAACGATCATGACGGAGCTCTCGCGGCCAGCCCGAGGCCGCTGGCCAGAACCGGCGCTGACCCGCTCACGGCCCCCACGCGATCAGGGCCTCCGCCACCGCGACCTGCACCTCGCTCAGCCCGGCCTCGCCGTCGGCGATGTCCCACAGGCAGTTCTGCAGCACCCGCCCCAGAGTCCAGCCCGCCGCGCGCTGCCGGTCCAGTCCCAGCACCTCGACCATCGCCTCGAACCGGCGTCGCACCGCCCCCGCCACATCACCAGAGGCCCCCACCTCGTCCCAGCGGTTGTGCAACGCCGGCATCAGCTCGAAACCCGGGTCACCGGCCAGCGGCTGCGGATCGATGGCCAACCACGGTTCCCGCTGCCCCGCCAGCACGTTGTCGTAGTGCAGATCCCAGTGCAGCAACCGGTCACCCGCCTCGCCGCGCAACTCCGCGACCACGCCCGCACAATGTTCCAGCAGCCGCCGCTGCGCCGGATCGGCAAGCCGCGCGCACGCGCCAGGAACGTCGGTGAGCATCCCGGCGGCCACATCGGACAGTGTCCGCAGCCCAGCAGGTGCGGGCACCGAGCCCAACCGCGCCAGCAGCCCGGCCAGGACCCGCGCCGCCGCCACATCATCGTCCACACTGGACAGGGACCGCGTCGCGAGCCGCTCCAGCAGCATGCTTCCCGAGACCGGGTCGTGCTCCAGCAACCGCACCGCACCCCGCCCGTCCCACACCCGCAACCCCAGCGGCTCCCCGGCGGTGTCGCCGGTGACCGGCTGCAACTTCAACACCGCAGCACTGCCGTCGTCGCGCACGACTGGCAGCACCAGCGCCACCATGCCGTGCCGGGCGGCGCCATCTGGGCACAGCTGCCACGCCCCCAGCTGCTTCTCGGCCAACTCGGGAAGCTCATCGATCCACGGGGAAGCACCGAAGATCTTGCGATGGGTGGCCACCAACTCGGCCGGAACCACCACAGCAGAAGACATCGCAGAAACACTCCTTCGTCAGGGATGAACACGCGGACGAAGAAGCAGCGGGCGGACCACGAACACGTCAAAGCACGCCAACCACCCTAGCCGCAGGCAGACCGGCCCGCTGCCGCTCTTCAACCGCGGTTCGAGGGTTCTCAGCTCATCGGCTCTGGAATTCCTGGCCAGATCGACGAAAAGTCTCCGGGACGATTTCATCGCGATCTAGCGCCACCGCGTCCTACCTGGCCACATGCGCCCCCGCCACGCTGGCCGTGGCATCGGTGCACGGCTGCACCTCTGCCCTGGCGCTCCTGCTGGCTGGCTGTCGCCTGCATCGCCGCACCGCTGACCACGACCTGCGCCCGAGGATCCCGCATCTAGGAGGCGACCACTCACCGCAGCCGCTCTGAGCCGCACCGGAGTTACGGCCCCAGAAGGTGTTCGCCCCAACACCGCAGTGAACGAAAGGGCTGGTGCGGGCTACACCCGCACCAGCCCGGCTCGGGCGGCGGTCAGAACGGCACCCGCGCGTCGCGGAGAGCGCCCAGGACCGCGCTGTCACCATGCAGGACGGTCAGCTCCGGCTGCGCGCGACCGGAGAACATGCGCATCACACTCACCGCATCGCCTCGTACCGTGGCCACCGGCGCCCCCGAACCGATCTGCCAGGCACCGGCCACCGCACCGGTGAGCTCCAGCACCAGTGGCGGCGCCTGCCACGTGTCGTCGAGATCCCGCAACACCTGCTCGACCACACCGCGGTCGTGCTCGTGTGCCTCGAACGCCCGCCCGGTGGCCCGGCAGATGTCGATGCGGTGCATCCACATGTCGCGGGTGAGCAGCACATCCACGACATAGCCCACGGCCACCGGCAGTGACCCGGGATATCCCGCGTCGAAGGTCTGACCGCGCACCGACTCGCTCATGCCCGGCAGCGACCCGATCACCTGACGCCACAGCGGCGCGAACTCCGCCAGCAGCTCACCAGCTTGCCGGTCCTGCCACGCGTCCACCGCCATCTCATTGACCGCATCCAGCCGGTAGAGCCGTGGATACCGCTGCTCGCCCTCGCGGGCGCGTAGCACCAGCAGATCCGGTGCCAGCGCGACCTCGGCGTTGCCGAGCACGTGGGCGACGACATCGCGCACGCTCCAGCGGGGGCAGTCGGTGGGTGCCAGCCACTGCGAGGCGGACAACCAGCCCAGCTGCGCCCGCATCGCCTCGACCTCCGGGCGCAGCAACTCCGCCGCATGAGCGTGCTCGGTTCGAGCCACGTCATGGGCCCGCACGATGGTGGTCATGGTCCACCCCCTCGCTCGGTCCGTCTGACAACACCCGGATACCCCCGCGCGATGCCCACGACCCTCAGCGACCGGTCCAGCGGCGTGGGCTCTTGTCCAGGAAAGCCCGCACGCCGTGGCGGACCGTCCCATCTGCGAGAACACCACCGCGTCCGGTCCCACCGCTTCGGAAATCCCCGCCAGCACCCGACACTGGCGGCTTTGCGCCACCGCGTCTGTAGCCGACCGCGCCCTGACCGCCCTCCGGTTGTCGACGTCGACCCGCAGGCCCCCGGCTCCACCGCCGCCAGCCCGTCGGTCATCGCCCACCCCGCGATATCGCTGCCACCAGCGGCGGCGAAGGGCACCACCATCGTCACGTTCCCCACCGGCCGCGGCCCCACAACAACGCGAGCATCGCTGCTCCTCGAGCTGCGTCGCGAAAAATCGTCGCGAACGGCGCGGCCATGAACGCGCCGATCTCCACCATGCGCACCCCGTGCAACGGGGACTGGGACCGGGGATCTGGGGGAGAAGTCGTGCCCGGCTCCAAGAAATCCGGGCAGAAACCGGATACCGTGATCGGCATCACCTGACTTTTGTCTACAGCAGGCAGAAAGAAGCTGACAAGCTCCTCCATCGAGGTTGCTCCGAGCGGACCAGCGCCCGGCCGTTGAAAGCAAGACCGCTTCGGCACCGGGCCCCGGAAGGAGAGACTGCTGGTCGTGACCGGATTAGTTGAAGACAGCCCAGCCACCCGCCGGGCCCCGAGCATCGTCGGCCCGCCGAGCCTGGTGGAACTGGCCGCCGCGACGCTGCGCCGCATGATCATCGGCGGCGACCTGCTGTGTGGGCAGCGCATCGTGGAGAACCGGTTGACCCACGAGCTGGGGATCAGCCGGCCGCCGCTGCGGGAGGCGCTGCGGGTGCTGGAACGCGAAGGGCTGGTGCGGCAGGTGCCACGCAAAGGCGTGATCGTGACCCCGCTGACGCTGCACGACATCTACGAGATCTGCACCCTGCGCGCCGAGTTCGAACGACTGCCGGTGCGGCTGGGCGTGCCGGTCACCGAGCCCGCCCGGCTGCGACGCTGCCGGCAGGCGCTGCAGCGGATGGCCGATGCAGCCGACGCCGGCGACGAACCGGCCTTCATGGAATGCTCCTTCGAGTTCCACCTCTCGGTGGTCGGGCTGTCCGGGCACCAGCGCCTCGAAGACGCTTACCGGTCGCTGCAGCTGCAGGTGATGCTGTCCATGTCGCTCAACCGCCGCGACCGCCGGGACCAGGAGAGCCTCACCGGCGATGTGGCGCGCCACCAGCGGCTGCTGACCATCATCGAGGCCGGTGATCCCGAGGCCGTGCTCGCCGAACTCGCCGAACACGGCCCCCGCACCTTCCTCGACGGCATCGAGACCAAAGTGGACGGACACACCGACGTGGCACTGCAGTGGCTGCGGCGGCAACGGGATACGCACGGCGAAAAACAGGAGGACAAGTGAGTTCAGGGCTCCCGGTCACGCTGACCATCGACGGGATCACCCCGCAGGTCGACGCGAATGCCTTCGTCGCGCCCGGCGCCGCGCTCATCGGCCGTGTGCGCCTTTCCGCCGGCGCCAGCGTCTGGTACAACGCCGTGCTGCGCGGCGATCAGGAGAACATCAGCGTCGGCACCGGCAGCAACATCCAGGACGGCTGCGTCGTGCACGCCGACCCCGGCTTCCCGGCCGAGATCCGCGCCGGCGTCACCGTCGGCCACAAAGCCGTGCTGCACGGCTGCACCGTCGAGGACAACTGCCTGATCGGGATGGGCTCGGTCGTGCTCAACGGAGCCCGCATCGGCGCCGGTTCCCTCATCGCCGCCGGTGCGGTGGTCCTGGAGGGCACCGAGATCCCGCCGGGCTCGATGGTCGCCGGCACCCCGGGCAAGGTCCGCCGCGAACTGACCGCCGAGGAGCAGGCCGGTCTGACGCTCTCCGCCGAGCACTACATCGCCCTGGCCGCCAAACACCGCGAAGCCCTGAGCTGACACCGCCAAGCGGGCCGTCCCTTCGACACGGGCGGCCCGCTCCCTGCGCGCACAGCGCGCGGCCGCGGCGTCGCCGAAGACCTAATCCATGCGTTGAACACGCTGGTGCGCGCCCTGCGGCAGGAAACGGCCGAGTTGGCCGGTTGATCGGCTGCCACCTGTTCGTCCAACTCGGCGCCCGGAGTCGGGACCTCTGCTGGCAAAGAGCAACAGCACGTACCTAAACGTTGTTACAGTCGGCCAGGTGGCAACTCGCGGTCCTGACCCGACCGAGGAAGAAAGCGTCTGGCGCCCGCTTCGCCGACTGCGGGGCGAAAAAGACGACGAGTTCAGCCGGCTGTCCCGGAAGCGGACCTGGACAGCATCCGCCCGCGGTTCGTCATGCCCCTGATCAGCCTCGGTCACCGCGGCGCCATGACCATCCGGGAACTCGCCGACGCCCTGACCCACTCCGCGATGAGCCAGACCGTGAGCGCCATGCTCCACGAAGGTCTGGTGCGCGGCGTCGCGGGTGCGGATGCGCGAACCCGCCAGGTGACGCTGACCAAACGCGCCCACGCGCTGCTTCCGCTGCTGGAAGCGGAGTGGCGGTCCACTGAACGGGCCGTCCGCGAGCTGGAAGGCGAACTGCCGCACCCGCTCAGCGCTGTGGTCCGGGATCTGGAGGCGGCCCTGGCGCGGGGTTCGTTCCACGACCGGATCGCCCACCACCTCGCGTCGCAGGAACGGTCCTCGTGAACATGGCGGACCGGCTGCTCGACACCCGCCCGCTGCGCACCAGCGCCGTTTTCCGCCGCCTGTGGGCGGGAAATGCCCTTTCCACCGTGGGTGGGCAGCTCACGGTGGTCGCGGTGCTCTTCCAGATGTGGGAGTTGACTGGCAGTCCGGTCGCGGTGGGCGCGATCGGCCTCGTCCAAGCCGCCGCGATGGTCCTCTTCGGACTGCTCGGTGGCGTGCTGGCCGACGCCGTCGACCGCCGGCGCCTGGTGCTGCTCACGACCGTCATCCAGTTGCTGTCCGCCGGCCTGCTTGCCGTGCACTCCGCCTCTGGCGCCGCCTCGATGTGGGGGCTGCTCGCGCTCACGGCGCTGCAGACAGCTGGCAGCGGGCTGGGCGCGCCCGCCCGCAAGACATTCGTGGTGCGTCTGCTGCCTGCCGACCAGGTCGGCGCGGGCATCGCCTTGACGAACCTCGCCTTCCAAGCGGCCTTGCTGATCGGCCCGGCCATCGCGGGCGTGGTGGTGGCCCAGTGGGGCGTGGCCGCCTGCTACCTGGTGGACGCGCTGACTTTCGCCGCCGCGCTCTACGGCGTGCTGCGGCTGCCCGCCATGCGGCCGCAGGGGGAGACCGCTCGTCCCGGGGCCCGAGCGATTTGGGAAGGCTGGCGATTCATCATCGGCAAACCCCTGCTGCACGGGGCGTTGCTCAGCGACGCCCTCGCGACCGTGACGGCCATGCCGGTGGCGCTGTTCCCGCTGATCAACTCGGAGCGCTTTGGTGGGCGCCCGGAAACCCTGGGCTTGTTCTTCTCCGCGGTCGCCGTCGGCGGGCTCGCGGCGGGTGCCGCCTCCGGCATGGTGACCCGCGCCCGTCGACCGGGCGCGGTCATGCTGGCCGCGGCGGGAGCGTGGGGCCTGGCACTGGCCGGATTCGGTCTGGCGCAGCCGCTGTGGCTGGCGCTGACCTGCCTCACCGCAGCGGGCGCGGCCGACACCACATCGGTGATCACACGCGGGGCGATCGTGCAGCTGGTGACGCCGGACACCCACCGCGGCCGGGTCAGCGCCGTGGATCACATCGCCGGCGTCGCCGGCCCCGAGCTGGGCAACTTCCGGGGCGGCCTGGTCGCCGGAGCGACATCGGCGGCGTTCGCGGCCCTCTCCGGTGGAGTGCTCTGCGTCGCCGGCATCGTGGTGCTCGCGCTGACGAACACGCCCCTTCGCCGGTTCAAGACCGCCGCCCCTGAGCTGCCCGACCCACAACCAGGCCGGTGAAGCCGAAAGCGCTACGGCGTCGCGGGTTTGGCCCCCACCACGACCGTGGCATCCAGTTCCTCGCAACTGGCCGCCCGCGGTACCAGACCGGCATCCGCGAAGAGCTCCGCGGTGTGCGGTGCCTGGCGGCGGCTGGTCTCGATCAGCAGGTGCCCGCCCGGCGCGAGCCACTGCGGCGCCCCGGCCGCCACCTGGCGTTGGACGTCCAGGCCATCGGCACCGCCGTCGAGCGCAACTTGTGGTTCGTGCAGCCGTGCTTCCGGTGGCATCATGTCGACCTCGCCGGAGGGCACGTAGGGGGCGTTGACCACCAGGACCCCGACGCGGCCCCGCAACGCGACCGGAAGCGGTGTGTAGAGGTCGCCTTCGAAGACCTCACCGGCACCGGCGAGGTTGCGGCGCGCGCAGCGCACCGCTGCCGGATCCACGTCCGCGGCGTACAACTCCACCTGCTGCCCGGCGGCAAGGGCAGCGCCGACCGCACCCGAGCCGCAGCACAGGTCGACCACGACCGAGTACGGCCGGACCAGAGCAGCGGCTTGCCGGACGAGGAACTCGGTGCGGCGGCGAGGTACGAACACCCCGGGCACTACGGCGATGTGCAGACCGCAGAACTCCGCCCAGCCCAGCACCTGCTCCAGCGGCAGGCCATCGACACGACGCTGCAGCATCTCGGCCAGCTCACCCGGGCCGGCGGCGGCAGACAGCAGCAACCGCGCCTCGTCCTCGGCGAACACGCAACCAGCGGCACGCAGGCTGGTCACGACGGCCGGATACGACAACGATGATGGGAAAGCAGAAATCGGGAGCGCCTTTCGATCCGACGAGCGCTCTCACCGACGCGGATCACGGCCGCGGGAGGGAAGTGCCCGACCTGCAACAGCGGTAATGGGTCCCACCTCCTCGGTCGCGCACGGTACGGCAACACTACATCAGCGCAACCGGCCCGGGCTCGGGCGGCCGCCTCAGCGGGTCCCGGACCGCCGTGCACCTCGGACGAACCGCGCATCACTGCTCGTAGGTCATGCGGTACTTCGCGGCGATGGTGTTGAGCCGGGTGAGGTCCAGCCGACCGGCGGCACTCACCTGGGCCTCGATCAGGTCCTCGACAAAGCAGTCCCACCCGCCGGGAGCGGACAATTGCAGCGCGTGGACCGGCTCCTCGGAGAGGTTGCGCACGGTCAGCCGGTGGGTGCGGCCGCCGAAGTCGATGCGGCCGCCAGCAGTGGCCGGGAAACGAACTGGTGCCGTGCCCGGCCGGCCACGGCACCAGTGTCTCCAGCAGGTTCTGGCATCAGTCGCCCGGTTGTTGGTTGCCCCGGTGTTGCGGCGCGCGTGTGGCCGCCGGACTGATGCCTCGACCGCGCCCAGCCGAGCGGCCGGGCAGGGTTGGGTACTGACGAAGGTCAATGCCGGGCGTGGCAGCTCGACGCAGGGTTCCGCATCACCATGCGGGCCCGCTGCATCTCGCGCGCCATGCCGCCCAGCCAGCGAACCAGACCTGCCATCGGGGCGTCCTCCACTAACTACGAGGGATGAGTCGACGGTCCTTCATCCCGTTGTCAAATCCCGTTCACGACAACCGGCGCGAACCGGACGGGGCGAAGCCGTCTCACCCGCCATGTCGTCGCAGGTAGCTCCCATGTTTCTGGCAATTCATAACGTATTGGTAACCAATATCCGGGTGGGGTGCTCATCCCCCGATAGGGGCAAGTCCGAGGGTCTTCGCGGACGCTGCGCGCATGCCCCGGACGGACCATCAGGTGGGGTGGGAGCCGACGGTGTCGCGCAGATCCCCGACCATGGCCAGGTCCGACTGGCGTGCGCAGTGCGCGCAGCAGAAGAACCGGCCGCTGGCTTCCACGCCGTGCCCCAGGATCCGGGTTCCACAATGCTCGCACTGCGGTGCGAGCCGCTGCGTGGCGCATTCGAAGCAGTCGAAGGTGTGCACCCCGCCGCCGACGGTGTGCACTTCGAAGGTCATCCAGTATTCGTTGCCGCAGACTTCGCAGGTCCCCATGATGTTGCCTTTCTGCGGAAAAGAAGGGGGGTGGACACCCGCAGCATGCGGTCCTACTTACGGGTCAGCAACCGCGCCGCTGGCTGATTCCGGTCACCGCCCGCGCCACAGCCACCCGCCGGCCGCCGTGATGTGCCAGCATGATCACGATCACGCCGAGGGAAATCGGGGGAGCACATGCACGACGACCGCCGCATCGTCGAACAGCGCCTCGACCGGGTACTGGCCGAACGCCTACGACCTGCCTACTACTCCGAAACACTGCCCTGCGAGGTCGCGGTCTGGCACGCGCCCGGCGAACCGGTGCCGGCCGCGGAAGCGTTGCGCGCCGATTACGCGCCCGCCGCCATCGGCGAAGCCTGGGGACCGGCGTGGGGCACCAGCTGGTTCCGGCTGACCGCGACCGTGCCGCCGCAGTGGGATCGCCGCGTCGTCGAAGTCGTGGTCGACCTCGGTTTCGACGACGACAGCCCCGGATTCCAGTGCGAAGGTCTCGCCTACAGCCCCGACGGCGCCCCGATCAAGGGACTGCACCCCCGCAACACGCACCTGCCCGTCGGGCGGAACTCCGTCGGGCGCGAACATACCTGGTACGTCGAGGCCGCCGCCAACCCCATCATCCTCGGGCCCAACGGGTTCCAACCCACCGAACTCGGCGGTCAACCCACCACCAAGACCCCGCCGCTGTACCGGCTGCGGCGCGCGGAACTCGCCGTGCTCGACGAACCGGTGTGGCAGCTGGTCCGGGACGTCGAGGTCCTCGACCAGCTGATGCGGCAACTTCCGGTGGACTCCCCGCGCCGCCACGAGATCCTGCGCGCCCTGGAACGCATGCTCGACCGCCTCGACCTGCACGACATCTCCGCCACCGCGCCCGCCGCCCGAGCCGAACTCGCCGGCACCCTGGCCCGGCCCGCCCACGCCAGCGCGCACGTGATCTCCGCCGTCGGCCACGCCCACATCGACTCCGCCTGGCTGTGGCCGCTGCGCGAAACCGTCCGCAAAGTTGCCCGCACCACCGCCAACGTCACTGCCCTGATGGCCGAACACCCCGACTTCCACTTCGCGATGTCGCAGGCCCAGCAGCTGGCCTGGATCAAGCAGCACCACCCGCAGTTGTTCGACCGCGTGCGCACCTTCGTCCACACCGGGCAGTTCGTGCCGGTCGGCGGGATGTGGGTGGAAGCCGACACCAACATGCCCGGCGGCGAGGCCATGTCCCGCCAGTTCGTCCACGGCAAGCGCTTCTACCTCGACGAGTTCGGCATCGAGACCCGCGAGGTGTGGCTGCCGGACTCCTTCGGCTACAGCGCTGCCCTCCCGCAACTGGTCGCGCTGTCGGGCTCGCGGTGGTTCCTGACCCAGAAGATCTCCTGGAACCAGACCAACAAGTTCCCCCACCACACCTTCTGGTGGGAAGGCATCGACGGCACCCGGGTGTTCACCCACTTCCCGCCCGCCGACACCTACAACTCCGAGATCACCGGCGGCGAACTCGCCCACGCCGCAGCCAACTTCTCCGAACGCGGCTACGCCACCCGCTCCCTGCTGCCCTTCGGGCACGGTGACGGCGGGGGAGGACCCACCCGCGAAATGCTCGCCCGCGCCTACCGCACCGCCGACCTGGAAGGCTCCCCGCGGGTCCGCCTGGACACCCCCGAAGAGTTCTTCACCGACGCAGAAACCGACCACGCCCGCCCAGCGGTGTGGTCCGGCGAGCTGTACCTGGAGATGCACCGCGGCACCTACACCTCGCAGGCCAAGACCAAGCAGGGCAACCGCCGCAGCGAACACCTGCTGCGCGAAGCCGAGCTGTGGTGCGCCACCGCCACCATCGCCACCGGCCGAGACTACCCGCACGAGGCCCTGGACCGGCTGTGGAAACTGGTGCTGCTGCACCAGTTCCACGACATCCTCCCGGGCTCCTCGATCGCATGGGTGCACCGCGAGGCCGAGGCCACCTACGCTCGCATCGCCAACGAACTCGAAACGATCACCGACGGTGCGCTGCACGCCCTCGCCGGTGAACCCACCCGGCCACTGACCTTCAACGCCGCCCCGCACACCCGCCACGGCGTCCCCGCGCTGGGCGCCGCCACCAACACCAACACCGCGGCACCCACCGCCACCCGCCACCCCGACGGCGCCATCACCCTCGACAACGGGCTACTACGCGTCACCATCGACCACCGCGGGCTGCTGACCTCCGTCTACGACCACGCCGCCGAACGCGAAGCACTGGCCGGCCCGGCGAACCTGCTGCAGCTGCACGCCGACCACCCCAACGCCTGGGACGCCTGGGACCTCGACGCGTTCTACCGCCACCACACCCGCGACCTCACCGAACTCGACGAACTCGACGAACTCGACCTCGACGGCGCCACCGTCCGAGTTCGCCGCAGCTTCGGCAAGTCCGCACTGGTGCAGCACATCAACCTCGCCGCGGACTCCCGCCGCGTCGACATCGACACCGACATCGACTGGCACGAAACCGAGAAACTGCTCAAAGCCGCCTTCCCGCTGGACGTGCACGCCGACCGCTCGGCCGCAGAAACCCAGTTCGGGCACGTCCTGCGCCCGACCCACACCAACACCTCATGGGACGCGGCCAAGTTCGAGATCTGCGCGCACCGCTTCCTGCACGTCGCCGAACCCGGCTACGGCCACGCCCTGGTCAACGACTCCACCTACGGCCACGACATCACCCGCGACACCCGCCCCGACGGCGGCACGACCACCACCGTGCGGCTGTCGCTGCTGCGCGCGCCCCGCTTCCCGGACCCCGACACCGACCACGGCCACCACCGGCTGCGCTACGCCCTGGTCGCCGGGGCCGACATCGGCGAGGCCATCCGCGAGGGCTACCGCATCAACCTGCCCGAACGCACCATCAGCGGCTCCCGCCCGGTGGAGCCGCTGATGGCCGTGGACAACGACGCGGTGGTCGTCGAAGCGGTCAAACTCGCCGACGACCACAGCGGCGACGTCGTGGTGCGGCTTTACGAGTCGCGCGGCGGCCGGGCCCGGGCACGGTTGACCATCTCCTTCCCGGCAACGTCGGTGACCCGCACCGACCTGCTCGAACGTCCGCTGGCCGAACCGGATGCCACCACCGACGCATTGGACCTGCGGCTGCGTCCCTTCGAGATCCGCACCCTGCGCTTCGCCCGCCCCACGCAATGACCACGCACCTTCCCGACGATGTGGTCCGCCGCGAAGACGGCCAACCAGTCGCGGAACTGGCCACTGGTACTGGGCTGACCGAGGTCCCAGGCACGATCGCGCGCATGCGGCAACTGTGGCACTTCGACCTCGACGGCAACAACATCCGCCACCTACCCGCATCGCTCGCGACCGCGACGCCGCCGCAGCTCAGCGATTACCTCTACCGACCTGCAAGCCCTGGACTACCTCAACCTCGCCGGCAAACAGCTCACCGAACTACCCGCAACCCTGGGCGGCATGAAAAACCTTCGCGAACAGTGGCTCTACAACAACGCACTGACCGAACTGCCGTCCACGCTGGACGGTTTGCGCCGGCCGCGGGACCTGCACGCACGCAACCGCCGGATCACCGCGCTGCCGGACTCCCTGCCTGGCCCGCGCCAGTTGCAGCACCTGGAACTGGCGCAACAACCCACTGCAGCGCCTGCCGGAATCCACCGGCACGCTGCCCGGACTGACCCACACGGCCCTGCCGCGGCTGACCAAACTCGACCACCGCCCCGGCTGGCTCGACGACCTGCGCCACCGGGGATGCGCGGTCCTGCTCTGAAACGCCGCGGCCAGAATGTCGCTGCTAGGGCTTCAGAAACGCCGGGTTCCGCCCGCTCCGATCGGGTCGTTTCCAGCAGCAGAACCCGCATCGTAGTGCTGAAAACACCCGTTTCCAGCAGCAGCGCGGGGTTTTCCCGCAGCATCGGCCTGTGCCATCACCGGCGGTCCGCACCTAGTGGTCTGCCCAACCTCCCTGATTGGCAACTGGCGGCGCGAGCTGGACCGGTTCGCGCCGGTCCTGCCCGTGGTGACCTACCAGGGAACGCGCCGGAAACTGCCCGATTCGTTCGCGCTTGGGACCGTCGTGGTCACCAGTTATCCCGTGCTGCGCAAGGACGAATCGCTGGCCAGCACCGAGTGGGACGTGGCGATCTTCGACGAAGCACAGCAGATCAAGAACCCGACCACCCAGGTCAGCCGGGCCGCGGCCCGGCTGAGCGCACGGGCGCGAATCGCCATGACCGGTACCCCAGTGGAGAACCGGTTCGACGAGCTGTGGTCGATCCTCAACGTGACCAACCCCGGCCTGCTCGGCCCCCGGGCCCGGTTCCGGCGCCGCTTCGCCGCGCCCATCGAGCAGCGCCGTTCTGCCACTGCCGCGACGGCACTCAACGCGCTCGTCGCGCCTCACCTCCTCCGCCGCACGAAAACCGAGGTGCTGAGCGAGCTGCCGCCGAAACAGTATTCGACGACGATCTGCACCCTGACCGGTGAGCAGGGGCGGCTCTACCGGGAAGCCGTCGACCGGGCCTTCGCCGACGGGCTCGGCGGCGGTATCGAACGGCGTGGCCGGGTCCTAGCGCTGCTCACCTCGCTCAAACAGATCTGCAACCATCCCGCGCAGTTCCTCCGCGAGGAACTTGCCGGACCCGGCCGTTCCGGCAAGTTCGACCGGGCCGCCGAGATGCTGGCCGAGATCGCCGACGACAACGACCGCGCGCTCGTATTCACCCAGTACCGGGCGATGGGAGAGCTGCTCTCCACCCACCTGTCCGAGGTCCTGGGCACCGGCCCGGTCCCGTTCCTGCACGGCGGGCTCTCCGCCGAGCGGCGCGACCAACTGGTGCGCTCCTTCCAGGAGGACGACGCCTCGCCGATCCTGTTGCTCAGCCTGCGCGCCGCCGGTTTCGGGCTCAACCTGACACGGGCCTCCCACGTCATGCACTACGACCGCTGGTGGAATCCAGCCGTGGAAGAACAAGCCACTGACCGGGCCCACCGGATCGGCCAGCAGCGGACCCTGAACGTCTACACCCTCGTCACCGGCGGCACCATCGAAGACCACATCACACGACTGCACGAAACCAAACGTGGTTTCGCGAACATTGTGTCCGGCGACACCGAAGCCGTGCTGGCCGAGCTGTCCGACGACGAGCTGCGTGCCGTGCTGGACCTCAACGCGGGAGCACTCACCTGATGATGCCCGAATTCGGAGCCACCACATGGGGCCGGGCCTGGGTTCGGGCGATCGAACCGACCGGCGTATCCGCCCCGAACCCGTTGCTGCCCAAGGCACGCACCCTCGCCCGCAACAAAGCGGTCACGCTGACACCCGAGCCGGGACGGGTGATAGGCAACGTAGCCACCGCGGGTGCGGTGCACCATGTGCGAATCGACTTGCCTCTGTGGACGGTGCGGGACAGCGCGGAAGCCGAACGATTGCAGGCGAAAGCACTGGCCAACCACCTTGGTCTAGCCCCCGGTGATCTACCCGACGAGCTCGAAGAGGATCTTCGCCAACACAAGATCGCCATCGCGGTTTGTCTCGATGAGCAGCAGGCCGACTGTGACTGCCGCAGCCAGCGGCGGCCCTGCATACACATCCTGGCCACGCTGTACACCCTGGCCCAACTCATCGACGAACGTCCCGCACTGGCCATAGACCTACGCTCGCCCACCGCAGAGCGGGCCGAACCACCAGACCCGGACTGGATCCCACTGACCGAACTGGACGCACAACGCTTCTACGGGGACTAACGCGAGGCGCGCACATCGACGTGCCAGTAGATCATCACACCAGGGCCACCGTAGCGCTGGTGCCACTGGTCGCGGGTGATGAAATGCCGCCGCACATGCCGCAGCATGGCCTCGGTCTCACCGTGTTCGCCGGTGTCCACAAGCTGGCGGATCCCGATATTCGTCCCCAGCGCGAACAGGCACAACAGCAACAGGCGCCGGAACATGCCCCGCTCGGTGACCTCGCGCGAGGCCACCGAGGAAAACTCCGTTGTGAACTCGGTGAGGAAGTCGGCGTCCTGGAGCACATCCAGCGTGCCCCACCGGCGGATCACCGAGCCGTTCCAGCGCAGTGCCCATGCGCTGGCGCAGGTCGCGATGAACTCGCTGAGATCCAGCGGTTGACGCAGCTCGGCGTAGTACACGTCCCGACTGGTCTCGAAATCCGCCGGCAGATCGTCCCCGGGGTTGCGCCACTTCCCGGCGTCGGCCACATAAACCTCGCGGCGCCGCAGGGCGTCCCGCAGCGCCACCAGCACACACAGCTCATACGGGATGCGCTCGACCCGGCCCCGCCCGTCGACCACCGCTTCCCGCCACGCCTTGGGTACGACCCCGTGGAAGGGCACGGTGCCGACAGGGTCGTAGAAGCAGCCTGCGTCCGCGCGCCGTAGACACCGTCCACCGGCACGGACGCGCCTTACCCCAGCAGCAGCAACTGCTACGCCGTCACCGACGGACCCGACGCTTCCGGCCGCCCCAGCGGCCATACCTCGAAGTGCGCCACGGCTCTGCCGGTGGCCGCGCCAACGGCCTCCCACAGCTCTGGTAATCGTCCGACGAGCCACCCGCACATCCCACAGCACCATAGACAATCCCAAACCGGACGACCATCATGATCAGGGCCGAGCCCGGAAAACCGAACCGTACGCGCAGCAGCGCCGCGACCCGGTAATTGTTGGCTACATACCCACCAACATCCGGTCAACAAGCCACCAGGTGAGATGGCCCGGATGGCTCGATCACGTCATCGAGCGCCGTCACGACCGAACCGCCACCACGTCCCTGTCTGTGACCAACCAACCACCGCGGACGGGGGAGTGCGCCAGATGGACCGGTTCGTCCAGTTCCTGCGCCGGCAGCTCGACATCGATCTCGAACTACTGCGCGTCGCCAGGGAAGACGCGGAAACCGGCTCCACCCGCGCATGCCTGATCACCCCGATCCGGGGATTCCGCGAATGCGAACTCAAGGCCCGCCTGCTGACCACCCACCACCACTGCGGCAGCGGCGAGGGCCCGTGCGACGCACTGGGGGAGAGCTATCCGCCGGAAGACGAGCGCGGCTGCCCCACCCGAGCCCTGCTCGGCCTGCCCTATGCCGACCGCCCCGGCTACAGCGCCCGCTGGCGACCCTAACGGGTCCGCGTGGGTCGCCCGCCGCCCCGGGATCGCGTCAGGCATCAGGGGCCAGGACCTCGACTGTTCCCGCAGCTCCATCCACCTGCACCCGATCACCGCTGCGCAGACGCGTGGCATTCCCGCAACCCACCACGGCAGGAATCCTCAACTCCCGAGCCACGATCGCAGCATGCGACAACGGCGCACCCACATCCGTCACCACCGCTGCGGCCCGCGGGAACAACGGTGTCCACCCCACGTTCGTCACTGTCGTCACCAAAACCTCGCCCGGTCGCAGCGATTCGCCCTCCGCGATCGAGGTCAGCACGCGGGCCGTTGCCGCCACGACACCAGCCGCACCCGCGAAACCGCGCACCGAATCCGACACTGGACGCGCCACCTCACACCGCGCGGCACCAGCTCCGCCGCCGCAAGCCCGTTCCTTGACCGGATGGCGCCGCCTCAACCGCGCCCACGCCACATCCCGCGCAAGTTTCTTCCGCGCCAGCAACTCGTCCGGATCCGCCGCCGAACGCAGACCTGCCAGCTGCCAGCCGATCCACTCCGGACCCTCGGCTGGCCGTGGCACCGACCCCTCGAACTCGTCCGGGCACCGGTGCCCCGACCGCCGCGCGAAGGACCCCGGTCAATCTCGCCGCGCGCCACCTCACCCAGGCCCACCACAGGGCCTGATACTTCGCTTCTGCGCTGTCCAACGATTCGTCCAGGTAAGCCACCGTGGCCGCCGCGAGGCGCTGCGCGTATTCCGAGGTGGGCTCTGTCCCAGCGGTCAACGTCTGGCACACCACCTCGGCCAGCAACTCCGCACGCACCTCGTCGGAGACCGTGGAATCAGCCGGAAGCAGCGGAATCAGAATCCGCTGCCCGCGCCGCTGACGTTCGAGGGAACGATCCCGAGTCCCATCCGCTACCCAAGCCTCCACGATGCGGCCGGAACCACGCACCACTCCATCGGGGTAGGTCGGCTGATGCGGCGAATCGCCAGGCCGGGCAGGTAGGCCTCCTGGTGGCCGCAGGCGCGGGCGACGGCGACGAACGCGATCGCGCTGGAGAGGGTGGTCACCGCCACGGGATCGCCAGGCTTGACAGGTAGAAGCCGAAGACGCCGACGCCGAGCGAGTACACGAGCACCAGAACCAACACATGGTCGAGGACAGCCGGTTCTGCGGGGCGGCGTAGGAGATCCACACGACGAACCCGAAGACGATCATCGGGTAGGCCATCGCGACGACGAGCCCGTAGATCGTGAACAGCATGCCCGCCTGGGAGGTGCTGAAGCCGGTCTGGGGCACCAAGTAGAGTCGGAGAGGAATGCGTGTTCGAGGCCGTCGCCGGAACCAGGGGGCGGTGGCACGCACCATCAGGGGACCGCAGACTGGTGGGCCGGGGGAGAGGTGCACGCTCAGCACGGCATGAGGGGGACTCTAGGGGGACTGGGCTACTCGCCGCGCGTCACAGACAACCAACGCGCCAAAACGCATGCGGCGCGTGGAAGGGATGCCTTGGATTCATTGGACAGTGCAACGGAAGTTCTCTCCGTTTGATGGATAATGTTGATTATCCATCAAACGGAGAAGGGCCTACAGGGGTGCACCAGGGGCCTTCGCGGGGGATGGCGGGTACCCACCCATGCTGATCAACTTCTGTCACGAATGGATGCTCCTACAAGCTGCTTCTCCGACGACGGCGCATCGCGCGCCTGTCGGTCGATCATGCGGCAAAGTCGCTCCAACGTCGTAGGCTTCCTGGCGAATCAGGATCGGCCCGCCGTAGATCATTTGGATCTTCGTGGATCGAGCCGGCTCCATCGATGCTGTAGATGAGCCCTACGTTCGACCGCCCAGTTTTGTCACTGTGACGTTAATAGGTTGCTGGACGGACACAGGGTCCCTGGGAGAAGCAAGCCTGTTTGCTGCGGGAGAGCTTGGCCTGGTCGACATGTCGCGCCATCAGCTGGCTCGTCGAGCTCGGCCATCCGCGCGACGACTGCGAGAACGAAGCGCCACAGGCGTCGACTCATTGCGACGCGCCTTCAGGGTTCGCGTCCGGATGCGTCATCGGCAGGTCCCGTCGGCGCCCAGTATGAAGTCGCGTCGTCCAGCTCATCGACACAACGCCAGTCGATGTCCGATGTGGCCAGTGACCAGAGCCGACGAGGCGCAACAAGGCCCTTCTGGGCTCGTCGCCGCAGCTCGATCAAACGCCGATAATGTACATTATGTTAAGTAATAGATTCGGGAGCTGATGAGAGGTTCGACCGCAGCCCTCCTCCAGCCGGACACGTCCGTGGGTTTCGGGTCGACGCCACGAAGTCGTGCAACATCGACGGGCACCACTGCCGCCGACGCCAGCGGTCCGTCTCGACGATTCTGTTGCGTCGGCACCCTTTCGAGCAGTGCGCCGAGATCAGCTGGGCTGCACACCGGGTTGGTTCGTGCCCATCGCTGCCCGGCGACCGACCGCCGATCTCGACGCCACTCCCCTTGCGTCCAAGGCTGAAATCCCTCCATCAGTGGTTATGCCGGGGGAAACGGTGCTCCGGCAGGTCGCCGCGATGCCGCCCCCGCCGGATGATGAACGGCGAACCCAGTCCACTCCACGACAGAAAGACCCGTGCGCTCGTACTTCTGGAGGCATTGGTGGCAGTCCTGTGCAGACCGGCGGTTGCAGTGCCCGAACATGTCATCACGGCGGAGGAAACCCTCGAACTCGCCCGACGTGTCCACGCCGACCATCCACAACTCCCCCTGGTTCTGCGGTTGATCAGCAACACCGGGGTCCGCAAGCGCCACCTCATCCGCCCCATCTCCGAAACGCTGCAGCACCCGGGGTTCGAGGCGCGCAACAGGATCTACGAGGAGCACGCCAAGCAGCGCGTGCCCGCCGTCGTGGCCCAGGCCCTGACCAACTCCGGATTGCGCGTGGAGGACATCGACCTGCTGGTGTACGTGTCGTGCACCGGGTTCATGATGCCGTCGCTGACGTCGTGGCTGATCAACTCGATGGGGTTCCGCCACGACACCCGGCAGTTGCCGATCGCCCAGCTCGGGTGCGCCGCGGGCGGTGCGGCGATCAACCGCGCCCACGACTTCTGCACCGCCTACCCCGACTCGAACGCCCTGATCATCGCTTGCGAGTTCTGCTCGTTGTGCTACCAGCCCGACGACCACGACATCGGTTCGTTGTTGTCCAACGGGCTGTTCGGTGATGCGGTCGCCGCTGCTGTTGTGCGGGGTGCCGGTGGTAGCGGGGTTCTCCTGGAGCGCAACGCCTCGGCGATCATCGCGGACACCGAGGATTGGATTTCCTACCAGGTCAAGGACACGGGTTTCCACTTCCGGTTGGACAAGCGGGTGCCGACGACGATGAAGCCGCTGGCGCCCGCGCTGCGCGCATTGGTGGATCGTCATCGGTGGGATGTCGCCGGCCTGGACTTCTACATCGTCCACGCTGGCGGGCCCCGGATCCTCGATGATCTCACGAAGTTCCTGGGGGTGCCGCCGGTGGCGTTCCGGTTCAGCCGGGCGACGCTCACCGAGTACGGCAACATCGCCAGCGGTGTCGTGCTCGATGCGTTGTTGCGGATGTTCGACGAGGATTCGCTGACTGCCCGGGCGCGTGGACTGATCGCGGGTTTCGGTCCTGGTATCAGCGCGGAGATGGCGGTCGGCAGTTGGTTGCCGGATCCGCAGGTGTCGTTCGTCCGTCCTCGGAGTGAGTCCGTCCCGTCGTTGGGAGGTCGTTGATGTCGGATGGGTGCCCTCTTCGGTCCTACGATCCGCCGAACATTTCCGGGGTGGGTTTCGACCCGGATCTGGCCGAGTTCCTCCGGGAGGAGCCGGTGGCCCGGATCCGGATGCGCTTCGGTGAGGGCGAGGCGTGGTTGGTGACGCGGTACGAGGACGTCAAGTTCGTCACCTCGGATCCGAGGTTCAGCCGGGCGGCGATCGCGGGTCGGCCGTTTCCGCGGATGACCAAGCACGTCATCCCGTTGGATCGGGCGGTGAGCTATTCGGATCCGCCTGAGCATGCGCGGATCCGGCGGGTGGCGGCGAAGGTGTTCGCGCAGCGCAACGTCGAGCGGTTGCGGGTGCGTGCCGAGCAGGTGGTGGCCGAGCGGGTGGATGCGCTGGTGGCTGCGGGGCGGCCTGCTGACCTGGTCGAGCACGTGGTGGCGCCGTTTCCGATGACGATGATCGGTGAGGTCGTGGGCATTCCGGTGGCTGACCGGTCCTGGTTGATGTGGTGCGCGGAGACGTTGTTCAGCATGGCTCGTAACGAGGCGGAGGTTGCCCGCAACGGTCGGATCAAGGATGAGTTGTACGAGTACTTCCAGAAGTTGGTGGCGCGCCGTCGTGCGTGGCCGCGTGATGATCTGGTGACGGTGCTGGCGGATGCTCGTGATCGTGGCGAGATCGGTGATGAGGAACTGGGTGCGTTGGTGGTGCTGGTGTCGCTGAACGGGTGGCATGCGGTGCGCTACAACAGTTCGAGCATGTTGTACGTGCTGTTGACCGAGGCGGGTTTGTGGGAGCGGTTGGTGGCTGAGCCGGGGCTGATTCCGAATGCGGTGGAGGAACTGCTGCGCTTCGTTCCGCATAAGCGCGGTGTGGGGCAGCCGCGGGTTGCCACCGAGGATGTCGTGATTCGGGGTGTGCGGATCCGGGCTGGGGATGTCGTGCACATCTCATATGTGGCGGCTAATTGGGATGCGGAGGTGTTCCCGCATCCGGAGCGGGTGGATCTGGATCGTGCGGAGGTTCCGCATCTGGCTTTCGGGCACGGTCCGCATTACTGCGTGGGTCCGTTGTTGGCGCGGATGGAGGCGCAGGTTCTGCTGGGGGTGTTGTTGGATCGTCTCCCCCGGCTTCGGTTGGCGGTTTCGCCGGATGAGGTGCGGTGGCGGCGGGACGTCATGATCCGTGGTCCGGTCGATCTGCCAGTGGCCTGGTAATCGTTGTTGGTTCAGGGAAGGTGCTGGGTTGATGGAGGGTTTCGTCGTTCCGCCTGGTGATGGGAAGCGCATCGTCACGGGTGCGCAGGATGTGACCTTCAAGGTCACCGGGGCGCATTCGATGGCGGCGTCGAGTTTCGAGGTGGTGGTGCCGCCCGGTTTCGATGTTGGTGCGCATGTGCATGCCCGCAGCGAGGAGTTGTTCTACGTGCTGGAGGGTGAGCTGGAGGTGTTGGCGTTCGAGCCAGTAGTTCGCGACGGGGATGGTTGGTCGGAGTGGGAGGGCGAGTCGGGTCAGCGGGTGTGTCGTGCTGGTCCGGGCAGTGTCATGTTCGTCCCGCCTGGTTGTCCGCATGCTTTCGCCAATCGGGGTGATGTGGTGGCACGGATGTTCTTCCAGTCTTCGCCGCCTTCGAATCATGAGCGGTATTTCGAGGAGTTGTTGGAGATCCTGGATGCACCGGGTGGTGTGGATCGTGCTGCGGTGGCTGAGCTGCGTTTGCGTCATGACATCGAGCAGTTGACGCCGTTGCGGTTCGAGTCTTGATGCCCGGCGTCGTATGCGGTTGCTGCACTTCCTCGGCGGTGGTCAGCGCTGGGTGAACGTCGCGTGCTTGGTGGGTTCTGAGGCCTGGGCTTCGGGCATGGTGGCGACGGTGCTGCTGGTGCACGGCAATTTCCTCGGGCCGTGGTCGTGGCGTGATGTCGTTGCTGGTCTGGCGGATTCGGGGTGGGGTGCATGGTTGCGGACTTGCCCAGTGGGTTCGGTGGTATTCGCGATGCTGCTGGTGATCTGCACGATGATGCCGGGCATGTGCGGGAGGTCCTGGATGCGGTGTCCGGGCCGGTGGTGCTGTGCGGGCATTCGTATGGCGGTGCGGTGATCACGGAGGCTGCTGTGGAGTATCTGGCGGTGCGGCGGCTGGTGTATCTCGCTGGGGCGTTGCCGGATGTCGGCAGAGTTTGGCGGATCTGGCTCCCTCCTTCTGCGGAGCCTGGGGCGCGGGAATCGGTGCGCTGGCGCAGGGATGGCATGTTGGGGTGTGAGTAGCAGCCGACCGTGAGCTGGTCCGGCGGCATCGTGGCCAGCACAACCGTCTCGGATTCAGCCTTCAGCTTTCGACGGTGCGGTATTTGGGGACGTTCCTGGCGGATCCGCTGGACGTGCCCACCGTGGTGGTGGACTTTCTGGCGGAACAGTTGGAGATCGCCGACCCGTCGTGTGTGAAGTCCTACGCCGAAAGACAGGCCACCCAGTGGGAGCACACGGCGGAGATTCGCCGCGAGTTCGGCTACCGGGACTTCGCCGATGCCGCCGACGAGGTGGACGAGTTTTTGGCGGCGCGGGCCTGGACGCGGGTGGAGACCTCGAAAGCCCTGTTCGATGCCACGGTGACGGTGTCCCGGTGGGCGGTGGTGCGGCCGTTTCTGCCGCTGTTGGCCGAGGCCATCCCGTTCGGGGCGACACCGGCCGGCCAGCCGGTGCTGGACGCGGTGGCCGAGTTGCCCGAGCTGATCGGCCGCAAGAAGGTCCGCATCAGCGAGATCCGCGAGGACCTGGTGGTGGGCTCGTGGCGCAAACTCGTGACCGCTGGCGAGGATCTGGAACCAGGGTGCGTGGACAAGCACGCCTACGCGCTGTGCGTCCTGGAGGCGCTGCACCGTGCGTTGCGGCACCGCGAAGTGTTCGCGCGGGACTCGAAACGCTGGACTGGTCGAACTGGCTAGCGTCTCGCCCGACGCGGGGGCCGCTGCGGGGCCTCGACGGCACGGCCGCAAGTGGACGCTGTACTCGCCCGACCCGGACTACACGGCGATGTTTGCCTCGCCCACCCGCGTGAACGTCGCTTTCCCGGTGTTCGCCGAGACACGTGGCGACAGTCCACATGAAACAATTGGGCAATGGTGCCTCGGATTCTGGCTGTGGGCTCAGTCGTTCTGCTCGCGCTGAGCCTGGGGTTGCTGTTCGCGCACGTGCTTGAGATGGCTCCGAAGCTGGGGTATCCGCCGGAGCTCTATACCCGGTTGAACACCTCGCTGTACCCGTTTTTTGGCACCGTCGGGGCTGTGGTGGAGGTAGGCGCGCTGTTGACGAGCGTGGCTCTCGCGATACTGGTCCGCCGCAACCGCGCCCTGTTCGTTCCCGTTTCCGTGTCGTCGGTGATCCAGGGATTGGTGCTGCTGCTGTGGTTCGTCGTGGTGTCTCCGGTCAACGATGCCTTTATCTCGGCACGGCCGCGGGTCCCGCCGGGTTTTCCGGGGCTGCGCACGAGCTGGGAAACCGGTCACGCGATCGACGCAGCGCTCTTGCTGGTCGCGCTAGTCGTTCTGGTTACCGGCCTGGTCCGCCCGTCGCTGGCGGCCAAAGCATCGAAAACGTGATCCTACGGAACTCGGCAGCCCTGCCCGGAAACCAGACGTGCATACGAGTCCGGTCATCCGTGCAACTGACACCGGACATTGGCACCAGCGCACCGATAACCATTCCGCGAATACGATCTGCCGCCCCAGCCCGGAAAGGCTACCGACTCCCGCGCGCCACGGTTCGTCGCTGAGCACGGCCAGCTCGTCCAAGTCGAGGTCGACGCCCTCGAACCCGACGACCTCCGTCACCTCTTCGACACCGCCATCGCCCGCTGGTGGAACCCCGCCTCCTACGAAGCAATCCTTGAGGCCGACGACCACGACCGAGATCAGCTCGATGCGCAGTGATCAGCCCTCCAGCTCTTACCGGAGGATCTTGTTCGGCTGCTACTCACGCCCCATGTTGGAGTTGACTTCGGACTCCGCGCGGGAGGAGTTGTTCCACGACTGTTTTGCGTGGCGGGCCGCGGAGGCGGTTTCGCTGTTGCGGCTGAGCAATCCGGTTGGCGGTGGGCAGGGTGTGCGGGCGGCGGCGTGGCGGGGGGTGCCGGTGACTTTTGATCGGTTGCCGGAGTTGGTCTCGGCGTCGGTGGTGTGGGATGAGATCGAGGTCGTGGAGTTGCCGACCGGGCTCTGTCCCAATTGGTCGCGGCCTGGTTTGGTCGCTGCGCTGCTGGTGGGTCTGGCGCGGTCGTCGGGCTGATGGCGTTGGGGGGCGGGTGCGGTGGTTTCGTGCCCGCCCCCTGGGCGGTTCAGTTTTCGGGTACGGCCATTTCGCCCAGCAGGGACCAGTCCTGCTGGGCCAGGGTCGTGTTGATGATCCGTGGGGTTTCGGCGAGGTGCGGGGGCAGTGTCTGCTGTGCCTTCTTGAAGTGTTCGGACTGGACGTGCTCGGCGCCGGCTTCGTCGTCGCGGAAGGCTTCGACCAGGACGTATTCGTTGGGGTCGTCGAGGCTGCGGGACCAGTCGAACCAGAGGCAGCCGGGTTCGGCGCGGGTCGCCTGGGTGAATTCGGCGGCGATCTGCGGCCACTGGTCGGCGTGTTCGGGGCGGACTCGGAACTTGGCGGTAATGAAGATCATCGCGGGTACTCCTCCAACCGGTTGAGTTGCTCGGGTTCGGGAACGCCGAAGATCCTAGGTGTCTTTCTGCGGGGTCGTTGGGGCTGGTCGGCGGTGATTCAGCTGGGCGATTGGGGTGTGTTCAGCCCCTCTGCGGTTTCCAGCCGGTTGCGGGCGTAGGAGAAAATTCCGCGGAGCAGCCGTGGATGTCGCCGATGATGGTGGTGCGTCGCACTCGGCGAGCCTAGGTAGGTGCTGTTTCGGCGGGCAGAGGATTATCCGCGCTCCGGTCTCACGGTGTGTCCCGCAGGTGTTGTGCGTAGTGCTCGCGCAGTTGTTCGGTGCGGTCGGTGGGCCAGGGGCAGCGGATGTCGCCGTGCAGGGCTGCGAACACGATCTCGAGGTAGACCTGCCATGCCGCCAGCAGGGTGGCGCGTTCGGTGGCCTGGGTGGCGGGCAGGGTGTGGGTCAGTGTCAGTCGGGTGCCGATGGGGTTCTGGTCGCGGAGCTGGAATCGCACGGTGCCGTTTGGTTGCCAGGCGTATTCCAGGACGTTGGGGGCTTGGATGTTGGTGAGCGCGCCGGCCTGGCCGAATCCGTGGGTGCTCTGCAGTGGTGGTTCGTCGCCTGTGGTGGGGTGGCTGTCGCCGGTGATGAGGGCCCAGACCTGCTGGGGTGGTTGGACGAAGTCGCGTTCGAAGTGGATCGTCCAGCCGTTGTCGGTCGGGCGGAGTTCTCCCTCGCAGAGTCCGAATTGCTCGGTGTAGGCCTCGGCGCGTTCGAACCAGGTCTGCATGGAGAATTCGGCGGTCGTGCCTTCGAGGCGGGCGGTCAGGCTGTCGAGGCAGGCGTCCCAGCCGGCTGCGTGGCGGGCGGTGGACGGGCGGTCGCTGTCGGGTCCGCGCAGGGTGTGGCTGAACACCAGCAGGCAGCCTTCGGGGTGCGGGAGCAGTTCGCAGCGGATGACGTCGGTGTTCCAGCGGAAGGTGAAGACCTTCGGTGGGTCGGCTTCGAGGATCTCCCCGTCGTCGGAGGTGTCCGATCCTTCGAAGGTGAAGTGCATCGGTGTGCCGGGGGTCGGCTGGTCGAAGTCGATGTGGGCTGGGAACCAGTGGGTCAGTTCGGTCGGGTCGGTGATGGCGCGCCAGACCTTCTCCGGTGGGTGGTGCAGTAGGCGTTGCAGGCGCAGCACCGGGCGGTCGCCGATCATCGTGACGGTCGTGTCGGTGTTCATGGCTGGGTGTCCTCTGGGTCGGGCATGTTGTCGAGGTGGCGTTGCAGGGCGTCGAGCCGGTCGTGCCACATTTGCCGGTAGGGCGCCAGCCAGGCGTCGATCTCGGCGAGCGGTTCGGGGCACAGCCGGTACCAGCGGCGTTGGGCGTCTTGGCGGACTTCGACCAGTCCGGCCTCGCGCAGCACCTTGAGGTGTTTGGACACGGTGGGTTGGCTCAGCGGGAGGTGGTCGACGAGGTCGCCGACGGCTCGTTCCCCGGTGCGCAGCAGGTCGAGGATGTTCCGGCGGTGTGGTTCGGCCAGGACTTCGAAGGTACTTGCCACTCCGTCAATATAGCCGACGGGAAATATTCCTGTCCGGTAGTGGGTCGCTCAGGCGGTGAGCACGGCCTGGGTCTGGGGGGTGTGCCTGATGCGGCGCGCGGAGTCGTCCAGCAGCAGCTCCGTCTGCACCGCGATGCTCATGCGGCCGATGTGCAGCGGACGGCTGGCCGCGTGCAACGCTGTGGCATCCAGTCCAGGTGCCCGCGGACCTCTTCGGCGCTCGCGGCGTCGATCTGCACGCCCGGCGATACCGCGAACGGCAGGAGTGCGACGAGTTGCTGGTGGTCGACGGCGGTCACTGAGATTCCTTGGCGAGAATCCGGGTTGCGGCGGTGACGAGTTCGGCGTTGTCGGCGGCGACCTGCCCGTCGGGCAGCAGCAGCGTGTCTTCCAAGCCGATGCGGGTGGCCAGGCCGCGGCGGGCGGCGACGGTGAGTACCGGCCACGCCCCGGCGGCCTCGCCGTGCAGCAGGATCGGCGTCGCCGCCGGGCGCAGCCGCTCCAGCAGCGCTTCGGCAGTGGTCGCCGCGCCCCGCGCGGTCAGGTCGGTGACCTCGGCCAACACCCGCAGCACCCGCCTGCGGTGCGGGGAACGCAGGAACTGGCGGTCGCCGTCGGTGCCGGAGAAGATGCCCGCCTCGATGCCGACACCGCGCTCCAGCAGCACGGCTGCGACATGGTCGGCGCCGGGTTCGTGCCAGTTGACCGAGGCGTGATCGGGCAGCACGGTCCACGCCCGGATGGCCCGGATCCGGTCCGCCGGGTCCGGGGCGGTCCACACGGCGGTGGTGACCCCGACCGGGACTCCGGGGGCCGCGGCCCGTACCGCGCGCAACGTGGCTGCGACCAGGTGCGGATCGAGGCTGTCGGTGCCGTCGGGCGCTTTGGGGTGCAAGTGGATGTCGGTGGCGCCGGCGGCGATGCTGTCCGCGGCGGCCTTGGCCAACTCCTCCGGGCGCACGGGCAGGTGGAAGTGCTCGCGCGGTGACCGCGCGCCGTTGAGGCAGACCTGCAACATGCGCCGATTCTCCCCCGATCCGACGTGCGCGCGGAAGTTGGCGACCCATTTCGTGATCATCTTCAGCTACGTCGCCTCGCCCGGATCGGCGACGCCACGATCACCCGGCGGTGTGGCGGAGGTACTAGCGTGGTGGCGTGGTGTTGAGCAACCGGATCCTGCGGGGCGTGGCCAGCGGCGAGATCACCCTGGCGTTCCAGCGCTGGCCCAGCCCGCAGGCGCAAGCCGGATCGAGGCTGCGCACCGCGGTCGGGCTGATCGGCATCGGTGAGGTCACCGAGGTCGATCCAGGCCGGATCACCGAAGCCGACGCCCAGCGCGCGGGCTTCACCTCCGCCGCGGGACTGCGGTCTTCTTTGGACAAGCACGGCCGCGGCGCGGTCTACCGCCTGGCCCTCAGCTACGACGGCCCCGCACCCGAGCTGCCACCGCAACCGGTGGATCTGCGTCCGCGCGAACGGGTCGCGATCGACCGGCAACTGGCGCAACTGGACGTCTCCGCCCCGCGCGGGCCGTGGACGAGGACCGTCCTGGAAGCACTGCGGCGGCGCCCCGGCTTGCGTGCCGCCGAACTCGCAGCCGACCAAGGACGGCCGGTGTCGCGCTGCAAATCCGACGTGTGGCAGTTGCGCGAGCTCGGCCTCGTCGAACCCCACGAGGCCGGGTTCCGGTTGTCCCCGCGCGGAAAGTCCTACCTCGACAGTCCCTAGAAACGGTGCCCTGTGACTGTCGATCAGGTCCACCACGCCCACCGCAACACTGGGCCACGCGCACTGACGTCTCCCCCGACGACGCCGAATCCGTCCTGTACGTGGCGATCTGGGCGTACAGCAGCGGCGACGCCGCCACCACGCACCGCGCTCCCGAAGCAGCCCGGGCCTTCCTTCCGGACAGCGAGCTGGCCCGGCTGCTGTCGGCGAGCACCGCCGACAGCGATGCCACCGCGGTCTGCGACTCGCCCGCAGTGTTCCGTCGGTCGTGGCGGACGACGTTGCCGAGGCTGGCCTGGGCCGCGCGCAGCCGCACGATGCTCGACAAGCCCTGGGCGAGTGTGTCGTGGATCTCGCCATCGGGGCAGGTCAGTTGGACGTCACCGGGCGGCTCCCAGCGCGGCCAGCTGGTCGACGGAGGCTGATCATCTGGGGGTATGCGGCGACCTACGCCGAGAGCCAGCGCCGGCAGGCCCTCATCGACGGCATCACCCGCACCCGCGAGCAGTTGGCATCCACCCAGCACCAGGCGGGCGTGGCCGCCGACCGGGAACGCCTGGCCCGCGATTCGCACGTCGGAGCCGGCGAGCTGCTGGCCGAGGTCACCTGCCAGCACCAGGTCGCCACCATCATGGTCACCCACAACACCGAGTACCTCGACCACGTCGACGAGGTGGCCGTGATGCGCGATGGGCGCCCTGACCCGTTCAGTAGTGGGTGCCCATCGCTGAGCGCACCTCGGCCAGGGTCGTCTCGGCGATGGCGTTGGCTCGTTCGTTTCCTTCGCGCAGTATCCGGCGAAGATTGCCGCGATCTTGTGCGAAGGCGGCACGGCGTTCCCGCATCGGTGCCAGGTGCTCGTTGACCGCCTCGGTGACGGTGCGCTTCAACGCCGCCGCGCCCCCGGAGCCGATGTCCTCAGCGACCTCGTGCGGATCCCGTTCGGTGCACAACGCCGCCAGCAGCACGAGGCTGGAAACCTCCGGGCGGGACTGCGGGGCGTAGGTGATGTGGCGCTGCGCATCGGTCTTCGCGCCCCGGATCAGTTGCGCGGTCTCGTCGGCCGTGGCCGCCAGCGTGATCGCGTTGCCGCGGCTTTTGCTCATCTTGGTGCCGTCGGTGCCCAGCAGCAGCGCATCCGGTTCGGGCAGCAGCCGCCCGTAGCGGTCGTTGAAGCGGCGCGCGATCGTGCGGGTCAGCTCCAGGTGCGGCAGCTGGTCCTGGCCCACCGGCACCAGATTGGCCTTGCAGAACAGGATGTCGGCGGCCTGGTGCGCCGGGTAGGTGAACATCAGGCCGCTGACCGCCGCGAATGGTTGATCTCGTCCTTGACCGTGGGGTTGCGGCTCAGCTCCGCCACCGACACCAGGCTCAGGAACGGCAGCAGCAGCTGGTTGAGCGCCGCGACCGCGCTGTGGGTGAAGATCGTGGCGCGCTGCGGGTCGATCCCGGCCACCAGGTAGTCCAGCATCAGGTTCTGCACGTGCTCGTCTAGGCGTTCTGCGACATCGCGGTCGGTGAGCACCTGGTAGTCGGCGACGATCACCAGCAGCTCCACGCCCAGGCGCTGCAGCCGGACCCGGTTGTGCAGGGTGCCGAAGTAGTGGCCCAGGTGCAGCAGCCCGGTCGGACGATCCCCGGTGAGCACCCGGAAATCGTTGGGGCGCACCGAGATCAGCTCCTCCAGCTCGGCGCTGCGGCGCGCGGCGGTGGATGTCTCGATCACGGTGGTGCTGAGTGGCCGCTCCTAACCGGAGCGCCACCACGCGAGGCACGCACTGCGAATCACGCCGGCATCCTAACCCGCCCCGCAGTTGCGGGCGGCATGGTGTGGTCAGGGCAGCTCAAGCGTCATCTTGGTCCCGGTGATGGTGAACCCCAGCCGCGCGTACAGCTGTTGCGCGGGATTACCGACCGTGACGGCCAACCCCACCTCGTTCCAGCCCTGCTCGCTCAACCACGACATGGCACGCCGCAGCAGCAGTCCGCCCAGCCCGGCGAACTCGGTGGCCGGGCGGCGGAACACATAACCGACCCACGGAACGCCGTCGCGGTCGTTGACCACCAGACCCGCCACGACCCGGTCCTCGGCATCGACGACCAGAGCGCTGCACGCCAGCACCGGCCCCAGCACCCGGCCGGTCAGCAGCGGTTGCAGCAATTCCGTCAGCACCTGCTGATCGCTGTCGGGAACCCGGTCCGGATGGTCCGGCGGGAACGCCTCCCGCCATGCGCCGAGCAGCTCCGACGCCGGGCGACCACAAGCCACCACCCGCAGCGGCTGCGCCGGGAGCAACCGCGCCCACTCCCGTGGCGGTGGATCGGACCGCAGATCGCGCCGCATCGCATGCCGCTTCAGCCGCGCTCCTGCCCGCCGCAGGGCCTCACCATCGGAGGGAGCGGTCAGCACGCTCCATCCCGCCAACTCCGCGCGCAGCAGCTCCAACGCGTCCGGCCCGTCGATGGCCAGCACCTGGATGGTGTGCGACGCACCGGTCACCGGCGCGTAGGACACCGTCGTGGTCTCGTTCGACAGCACCGAAGCCTCACCAGCGAGGACCTCTTGCAGCATTTGACGATGCCTACACCCGAGCACCGATCCAGGCAAACGTATTAGCTCGCCCGCTGCCATTTCGGTAAAGAGCCGGGGCCCGTTCCTGGTGGAACAAATGCGTTGACGGCCACGGCGGGCGTACCGCTAAGATCATCGGCATTATGAAGAACTGACTTCGAGCCAGGCCCGCGTCCGAGGCTTCCGCGCCCCCTTCCACCAGGTCCGCGTTGAACCGTGCCCGGCGGGCAACTGTCATCGAATCCCCGGTGCGTGAGATTCAGTGTCCTTCCTCCTGCTCGCACGTGGTCTTGTCAAGTTCTATGCGGACGGCGATCCCGAAATCCTCGCTGCCTGCGGCGAAACCCTCGACGGGGCCCAGCCGCACGACATCTGGAACGCCGACCACCGCGCCGAAGTCGTCCAACAACACCTCGCCGCGCTGCCGGGCACCGTCGTGCTCGCCAGCCACGACCGCATGTTCCTCGACGCGGTCTGCACCGACTTCCTTGACCTTGACCCCGCCGTGAACGGGCCCACCTGCTGCGGAGGCGCCGAACGCGCCCGCTGGCAGCGATACACCGACGAGCAGAACGAACTGGCCGCCCTGCGCCAGGCGGTGGAGGTCACCGCCCGCCAGGTCAGCCGCCACGGCATGCGCCGCGACAACGCCACGATGGCCTACGACTACCCCGGTGGCCGGGTTCAGAAGCAGATCTGCCGCCGGGTCCGCAACGCGCAGCACCGCCTCGACACCCTCACCGCTGAGCAAGTCCGTACGCCACCACTACCGCTGCGCTTCGCCGCCGTCCACGACATCACCGCGGAAGTGGTGCTGCAGAGCAGGCAGGCCGGGGTGCGCGGCCGCGGGTGGATCGACGACCTCGACCTCACCGGCACGGACCGGCTGCTGATCACCGGTGGCGACGGCGCGGGCAAAGCCACCCTGCTGCACCTGGCCGCCGGCCGACTGGCACCGGACACCGGCAGCGTGCAGCGCCGCCGGGGCCTTCGCGTCGGCCTGCTCGAACAGGAAGTCACCTTCGCAGGCCCCCGCAGAAGCCCCCGGCGGATCTACGCCGCGGCCCGCCGGCCGGACCGGCCCGACCTCGGCGAACTGGGCCTGCTGGCCCCGGCTCTCCGACCCATCACAGGTGTTGTTGCTCGACGAGCCCACCAACCACGTGTCGCTGACCCTCGTCGGCGAACTCGGAGACGCTCTGCACACCGCTTGCGGCGCCGTCGTCGCCAGTCACGACCGCTGGCTGCGGCAGCGCTGGAACGGGCCCACCCTGAACTTGCACGACGGCCGCCGCAGCGCCAGAGGGGAGCCACCGCCATGCCCGACACACCTGACCCCACCCGCGTGCACCCCAGCACCCGGCCAGAGCTGACCAACGTGGCCTTTCTGTCCACAGTGGTCAGCTCCCCGCTGATCGAGATCGGCGAGTACACCTACTACGACGACCCCGGCGGCGCCGCCGAGTTCGAAACCCGCAACGTGCTCTACAACTACGGTCCCGCGAAGCTGCGCATCGGCCGGTTCTGCGCGCTGGCCACCGGGGCGCGGTTCATCATGCCCGCCGCTAACCACCCCATGATCGGCTGCTCCACCTACCCGTTCACCATGTTCGGCGGAGCGTGGACCGAGGCCACCCTCGACATCGCCGCCGACCTGCCCATCAAGGGCGACACAGTGATCGGCAACGACGTCTGGATCGGCCGCGACGTCACCATCATGCCTGGCGTGCACATCGGCGACGGCGCGATCATCGCCACTGGTGCCGTCGTCACCGGCGACATCCCCGCCTACGGGGTCGCCGGCGGCAACCCCGCCCGGGAGATCCACCGCCGCTTCTACGACGCCGACGTCGAACTGCTGCAACGCATCGCCTGGTGGAACTGGCCCATCGAGACCATCACCGCGCACGTCCGCATCATCATGGCCGGACAGCCCAAAGACCTCGCCGCACTGGCCCGCCGGGAAGGACTGCTCGATGGCTGAACTCCACGTCACCACCCCCGACGGGCTGCGGCTGTGGACCGAATCCCGCGGCGACCCCGCAGACCCGCCGGTGCTGCTGATCATGGGTGCCAACGCCAACGCACTGGGCTGGCCCGACGAGTTCGTCGACGCCCTCGCGGCCAACCACCTGCATGTCCTGCGCTACGACCACCGCGACACCGGCCGCTCCACCCACCTGGACATCACCGGCTACGCGCTGGACGACCTCGCCCGCGATGCCGTGGCAGTCCTCGACGGGCACGGCATCGCCACCGCCCACGTCGTGGGCCTGTCCCTGGGCGGCACCCTCGGTCAACTGCTTGCTCTGGACCACCGCGACCGGCTGCGCACCCTGACCCTGCTGGCCACCGCCGCCCTCGACGTCGACTTCGCCGAAGCACTGCGCCGCGCCGTCGAAGGCGAACCAACAGAGCTGCCCGCGCCCACACCGCAGATCGTCACCGCGCTGGCCCACCGCAGCGACCCCGTATCCGACCGCGACACCGCGCTGCAGCGGCGGTTGGCCGAATGGCGGCTGCTGGCCGGCGACGAAATCCCCTTCAACGAAGCGGAATTCCGCCGCTGGGAGAACGCCGCGATCGACCACGCCGGCAGCTACCAGCAGCCCGGCGCACACGCCTTCGCCACCCCCGTGCCCACCGAACGCGGCGCCGAACTGCGCCACGTCACCACCCCAACCCTGGTCATCCAGGGCCCGCACGACCCCATCAACCCGCCCCCGCACGGACGGCACCTCGCCGACCTCATCCCCGGCGCCCGCTGCGAGACCATCCCCGGGCTCGGCCACGCCCTGCCCAGCGCCCTGCACCAGGCGCTCATCACCACCATCACCGGCCACATCGGACGATTCGAGAGGACCACCGCGTGATCGACCCCCGCCTGCGTGACCGCGTCGCCGTGATCACCGGCGCCAACAGCCCACTGGGCATCGGCGCCGGCATCGCCCGCGCCCTGGCCCGTCAGGGCGTCAAGGTCCTGCTCGCGTCACTTCCCGAAACACCCCCGGCCAGTACCACCGGCGCCGACCGCATCTACAGCGCGGCCAAGGCCACCAGCACCGACCACGTGCGCGACGCCTTGCGCGCCGACGGCGCCGACGCCGAATCCCTGGCCGTCGACCTCGCCGACCCAGCCGCCGCACCGGCGATCTTCGACCACACCGAAACCCACCTCGGGCCCGTGGAAATCCTCGTCAACAACGCTGCGCTCTGCGTGCCCGACACCTTCCGGCCCGACCCCGCACGCGGTGCCACCACCGTCGCCGCGGCCAGCCTGGACGCCCACCACGCGGTCAACACCCGCGCCCCAGCACTGCTGATGGCCGAATTCCACCGCCGCCACCTGCGCCGCAAGGCGCGCTGGGGCCGCATTGTCAACATCTCCACCGATGCCGCCCCCGGTACACCCGACCAGATCTCCTACTGGGCCACCAAGAACGCCCTGGAATCGCTGAGCCGCTCCGCAGCCATCGAACTAGGCTCCGCGGGCATCACCGTCAACACCATCTCGCCCGGCCCGGTGCAGACCGGGTGGATCAGCGCCGACATGAACACCCGCTTCGCCGAGTTCAGCCCGCTGGGCCGTGTCGGCCGCCCAGACGACATCGCCGACCTCGCGGTCTTCCTCGCCTCCCACCAAGCCCGCTGGATCACCGGCCAGACCATCTACGCAGGTGGCGGCAAACGCATGATCTAGCACCCCGGGAATCCACTGTGGTCGATCACGTCCGCAGGGGAAAACCGGGGACGGAACACCGGCATGCCGGGCCGAAATCACCGAACTTGGGCTTGCTCAACGCCGCCCGCTGGGTTCCCTACCTGCTGTCCGGGCTGCTCGCCGGCGTCGTCGCTGACCACTACCGCCGCGAACCGATGCTGGTCCGGCGCCGACCTGGAGCAAGCGGTGTTGCTGTGCGCGATCCACACTGCACGCCACCTGCCTGCTCGACCTGCCAGCACTGGTACTGCTGGTGGCGGCATCTCCTTTGACCGCATCCGGGCCCGGCGGCGCTTGCGGTGCTCGCCTCTGCGCAGGCGTTGTTCTGGGTGCTGATGGGCGTTGAAGGCACCAGCGAAATGGCCGACCGCCAGTCCGTCACACCGCACTGGCTGCAACGCCGGATGAACACCACCATCCGCTCTCTCAACCGCGGCGCGATCGTGCCCGGCGCCCCGCCCGGAGGACTGGTCGCCGACGCCGCGACCTACCGCACCGCGCTGCCGGAACGCGGTCGGTTGCGCGCTGAGTCGACTGGGCGGAATTCCCGGCGAGGACGCTGAAGGTGATCGCCACCAGCCACAGCAGCACTCCGACGACCGCCAGCTGGTGCAGTCCGGCAGTGAAATCAGCAGGTGCTGACGGCGAACCCGCCACCGCGCCGAACACCGCGACGCCCAGCGCCGTACCGGTCTGCCGCATGGTGTTGTTCACCCCGCTGGCCAGCCCCGACCGCTGCGGTCCGAGCGCACCGACAGCGGCAGCCACCACCGACGTGGTCAGCAACCCGGCACCGACCCCGCATGCCACCAGCACCGGCGCGACTTCGGCATACCCACCGTCCGGTGACGCCAGGCCCCAGAAACCCGATCCCGCCGCCACGATCACCGCGCCACACAGCATCGGCACGCGAGGCCCGAACCGCGCCACCATCCACCCGGCCACCGGTGCCAGCAGCACCAGCGGAACCGACATCGGCAACAGCAGCAAACCCGTGCGCGCCGGCGAGTTCCCGCCGAGGTTCTGCAGGTACAGGGTGAGCACGAACAATGTGCCGTTCATGCCGAGATTCATCAGCAGTGCCACCGAGTTCGCCGCCAGGAACGGCCGGTTGCCCAGCAACGCGCGCGGTATCCGGCGCCCGGCCACCCACAGCGCGATCACCGCCACCACCAGCGCTGCCAGCACCAGCACGTCCACTCCGGACTGGCCCGCCTCGATCACCGCGAACACCACCGCGGTCAATCCGCTGACCGCGCTCGCCAGCACCCCGATGCGCACCCGCCGTCCACGATCACCGGGCAGATCCGGCACCAGCATGCGAACCCCCACGACCGCGGCGAGGACCACCGGCACGTTCAGCGCGAACACCAGCCGCCAGCCACCCCACTCGACCAGCGCACCACCGAGCAGCGGACCGGCCGGCAACGCCAGCGATGACACCGCAGACCACACGCCCAAGGCCCGAGCCCGCGCCGCGGAATCCGGATACACCCCGGCGATCACCGCCATACTGCCCGGCAGCAGCAACGCCGCCCCAGCGCCCTGCACCGCGCGGGAAGCGACCAGCACTCCAAGCCCCGGGGCCAGCGCACACCCCAGCGATGCCACACCGAAGAGCACCATGCCCGCCAGCACCACCCGGCGGTGCCCGAAACCATCGCCGAGCATGCCACTGACCAGCAACAACCCGGCGATGGCCAAGGCGTACCCGTCGACCACCCACTGCGCGCCGGCTATCCCCACGCCCAGCGAACCGCGGATGCTGGGCAGGGCCACGTTGACCACCGTGACATCCAGCAGCACCAGGAACATGCCCGCGCACATCACCACAAGCACCAGTGCGGGAGAACCAACACCTCGTCGCATCAACACGCCCCGAGACTGCACCCGCAACACTTCACGCCAGCCTGAAACGTCGCGGGCGCATCATGGAGCCATGTCAATCCACGGAGACAGCGACATCGCCCCGGTGGCCGCGCTGTTCGCCGAGCCCGGCCGCGCCAGGGTGCTGCAGGCGCTGGCCGACGGGCGTGCGCTACCCGCGTCGGTGCTGGCCGCGGAAGCCGGGCTGTCGGCCAGCGCCGCCAGCGCCCACCTGGCCAAGCTCTGCGCCGGCGGTCTGATCGACGCCGCGAGGTCCGGGCGGCACCGCTACTTCCGGCTCGTCGACGACCGGGTGGCCGCCGTGCTGGAAGCCCTCGCCGCCATCGCACCGACCGAACCGGTTCGCTCGCTGCGCCAGGGCACCCGCGCCGCCGCGATGCGCGAAGCCCGCAGCTGCTACGACCACCTCGCCGGCCGGCTCGGCGTCGCGGTCACCGCGGCACTACTAGACCGCGGCGCACTCGCCACCGAAGACGGCATCCCCAACACCCGACGCCGCCCCGGCGATGGCCTGTCCGTGCAGCTCAGCGACCACCCCTACCAGCTCGGTCCGCACGCCAGACCGGTCTTCGCCGCACTGGGCGTGGACCTGCACGCCGTGCAGAGCGGCCCGTCGCGGCGGCCGCTGCTCCGGTTCTGCGTGGACTGGAGCGAACAGCGCCACCATCTCTCCGGGCGGCTGGGCGCGGCGTTGCTGACCGCGCTGCTCGACACCGGCTGGCTGGTCCGAAAACCCCAGCGGCGTGCGCTGAAACTCACCGAACCCGGCGCCAACGGCCTGCAGGAGGTCCTCGGCGTCACGCCGGACGGGTGCGATCGGTCAGCAACCGCACCGCCAAGCCGACCAGCACCGTGCCCATGAAGTAGCGCTGCACCCGCAGCGACACTGGCCGCCGCGCCAGCACACCCGCCACCGAACCGGCGGTCACCACGATCAGCGCGTTGACCGACAACGCCGCCACGATCTGGGGGTTGAGACTGGCGAGGTCGCCTATTCAACTGTCGCGAGTTCCCCGTGGTTGTAGCGGTGAGTGATCACCAGGGGCGTATTGGCTCCAGGTGGTGCCGATCTGGTTGGCGAGCCTGGTTGTGGTGACGGGGTGGTAGCCGAGGGCGTCGGCGACGATCGGGGCCGGCATGTTCTGGAGGTGTTGCCGGATTGCTGCTCCTCGGCTGGCGGCGGCAGGAATCCCTAGTTGGTGGACGAGCCGTGCGAGGTATTCCGGTCGCAGTGGCTGGTTGGCGCGGCGGCCGGGGAACAACCAGGTGGCGGCGGGGTTAGTCGCGGTGTGCATGTTCGCGCGGTGGGCCGCGTAGTCCAGCAGCAGCGCGGCGAAGGGCTGTGGGACGGGCGAGGGCGGGTCGCCGAGGCTGATGAGGACCTGGTCGTCGTCCTGGATGATGTCGTCGACGGTGAGCCTGACGATGCGGCTGACCGGCTGGGCGTAGAGCAGCACGAGGCCCGCGGCGATCCTGCTGCGCATTGGCGCGTCGGCGTCGGTGAGGACCTGGCGCAGCAGCTCGATCCGCCTGCAGCGGGTAAGCGGGGCGCCTTGTCTGGTCTTCGCTGATGGCAGCACGAACTTCCGGGTGAGCTTGTTTTCCATGCACCACAACAAGAAACGGCGAACGGCATTGCGGCCGTGCTCGTTGTGCCCGGCATGCCAGGCGTCGATATCGGCCTGTCGGCAGTTGCCCAATGCTGTGTGGCGGGTGGCGAGCCAGGCGAGAAACGCGGTGGCGTGCCTGATCTGGTCTCCGGCGAACGTGCGTGCGGCCGGGGTGACGGGTTTGCGCTCGGCGCGGGTTCGCAGCCTGGGCAGGATGTCCCAGGTGGCGAACCTGCGGATGAGCTGTGCGTGGTCGGGGTCGGTGATGCCCGCGAGGTGGTGGGCGAGCCACCGTTCGAGCAGGCAGATCTGCTTGTCGATGACGGGCAGCAGACCGCAGGTCATGAGCAGCTCACGCAGATGAGCGGCAGCCCGCCAGGGCAAGAGCTGGTGGAATCCCTCGTGCGTGAGCGGGATCTCGCCGCTTCCCAGACCACGCAACAGATTCGCGGCCGCACCGGCGTTCGGAGGGACGATGTCGCTGTACGAGGCGGTATCGGTCACGATCATCTGCGTTTCTGCCCGGTCGCAGTCATAGAGCACGTCTCCGCGAGCCGGCGAGGTGATGCGGAACGCGCCACGGGCATCGGTGCGGACGAGTAAGGAGGCCGCGCGTCTCGCGGATGTCCAAGCGGGTGCCGGGTGTCCATCCGAGGGCGTGCAGGAGGGCGTGATCGGCAGCCCCCAGAGGAGCTAGGGATGGTCCCTGACCCAGGTGGCGATCTGGACCCGAGAGGTGGCTCCGAGTTTGGAGAGAATGTGCTCGACATGCGTTTCCGCGGTGCGCTGCGAGATCACCAGTGCTTCGGAGATGTCCTTGTTCGACAGTCCTTGCGCCACCAGCTTGGCGACCTCCTGCTCCCGCCGGGTCAGTACTGGCAAAGCGGAACCCGCAGCAGGCACCTTTGCTCGCGTCGGAGTCGCCGGAGCCTGTTCACTGAGCGCGTAGGACACCGCCTGCTCATTGCCTAACTGCGTACCCTGCCGATAGGCCTTTTCGTACGCCTGATCACCCAGGACCTTCTTGGCTTGACTTTCACCGTCGCGGTGCCACCGCAACCAAAAACTCGAGTTCAGCAGGGGGCTGCTGCCCAGGAGCTTCCACCGCGGCTCGACGGCACCGAACAGCCGGGCGGCCCGTTCCGCGTCACCACGATCCATCGCCACCAGACCCAGCTGCTCGATGCCCAACGCCACGCCCAGCGTGTCATTGAACTTGCGCTTGATCCGAAGGGCGGCCCGGGCCTCCTCTTCTGCTGCCTGAATGTCGCCGGCGAGCCGCCGAGCATGCCCCAGGTACCAGCGCATCGAGGCCGACTGCCACTCCTCGCCGGCCCGCTCACAGATCGACCGGCCTTCCGCACAGGCCTCGCCAGCACGTTCGAAGTCGCCACGTGCGAAATGCACGCTGGCCAGAAGGTTGAAGGAGAGCAGGGCGGGGGAGGAAGTGCTGAGCTGCCCCGTTGCGCGAAACTCGGCCAGCGCCTGCTCCGCCAACTCCGACGCCCGCGTCATATCGCCGCAAAACGATGCATGCCATCCCAGCCAGTTGGTGCCGTGGGCCTTGGCCGCCCGATCGCCCACGTGGTCGGCCACCTCGATGGCCTCCTGCGATGCACGCTCCGCATTAGGGAGGTCTCCCTGGATCGTGGCGATCCAGCTGCGCACCCACAGGGCCCTCGCCCGTTCCTGGCTCGGTTCCCGCGACAACGCCAGCAGCCGGTCCAGCCAGTACCGGCCATCCCGAACGAAAGCGCTGCCGATCCAGTGAAACCACAATGCACCAGTGAGCAGCAGTCCTGTCCTGGCCTGACCGGGCTCGGTGCAGCAGAAGTCCAGCGCCGCCCACAGGTTCGGGTTCTGGCTCTGGAACCACTGCCACCATTTCCACTGCTGCGGCCCGCACCATTCCGCGTCGGCCTGCTTGACCACCGCTAGGACACGCAACCATTCACGACTCGTGGCCAGCACCCGCACCCCCCGCGCCGACCCCAACAGGGCACTCACGACAGAACCGGCAGCCCCCAGCACGTGCTCACAGTTGTCCAGCACGATCAACAACCGCTTATCCAGTTTCGGTGTAACTGTTGATCTCGGTGCTATCGGCGTCCGGCGGACAGGCATCCATCGAAGGTGATCTCGAAGACGTTGAGGGCCTTCTTCCAGCGGTTGGACCAGCGCTTGCGGCCCGTTCCGGTGGGATCAAGACTCATGATGGCGAGACCCGACGAGGAGGAGATCGCCTAGAAACGGTGCGTCCCCCAGTTCGGGCGAGATCAGCGACAACTCCGCTGCTGATCGGTAGGGCAGTGCGGCCGCCATTTCGACTTCGGCAGGTGAGTTCGCCGTCACCCGCCTGCGGCGGGTGACGGGGGCGCGGCGCATCATCGGCGTCATGATCGATGGTCTGACGCTGGTGTGGGAGGCAGCCAGCTAGCCGACCAGAGACACGCAAAAGGGCCCTCGCAGCGTTCTCCTTTGCCGCAGATAACAAGGTCGCTTCGCGCACCGTCGCGGGGACGTTCCCGCAGGACGTGATCAGCGATGCCGCAGATAATAGAGCGTTATCTGCGCCAAGATCTCAAGATCTTTCGCCAGCGGCGCCCTCGCCCACAGCCGACCAGCGGCGACGAGGCTTAGCGCACGATCTCGCAGAGATGTTCCTCAACCCCCGATCCGCACCACGCTCAACGTCAGGCTCTGCAACCCCACCCCGCCGCGAGCGGGGTCGATGAACTGCGGCAGCAACGACACGTAGAGAACCGCGATCTTCGGGTTGAGCACGTTGGTCACCAAACCCATAGCGAACAACCGACCCGGCCCGTAGCCGGGAGTGGGCACCGGCGCGAACACCAACAGCCCGCCCGGTCGCACCGCCTGCCACGCCAACCAGCAGGTACGCCGCACCGGCGATCTGCACACCGTGTCCAGCGCGGGTACCAGGGCGAACACCTTGGCAGCACTGGCCTTTCTCGAACTACCCGTCCAACTCGCCCAGGTCGCCGCCCCAGCCGAAGACCGGCCGCTGACTCCTGCCGGTGCTCCTCGGCTCTTGCAGACGCCGACCCACGCCGGATCGAACATGGCGTGGTAGACCACGAGCTACGCGCGGCCGTCGAACAGCCCCAGCAGGTCCACCTGACCACTGGGCCCCTCGAATTTGTAGTCCTCGTCGGTCTCCGCCATCGGCAGCCCCGCCGGTCGGCCGTCGCCGGAAGACTCACCGCTGCAGCGCCTGGCGGGCGCGCTGCAGGAAGTCGCGTTCGGCCGCGTTGTCAGTGCCCGCGATCGCGGCGTTGTAGGCCTGCACGGCTTCCGTGACGCGGCCCAGCCGCCGCAACAAGTCCGCGCGGACGGTGTGCAACACGTGGTAACCGCCGAGATCGAGCTCCTCCACCAGGGCCAGCGCCGCGTGCGGTCCCTCGACCTCGGCCACCGCGACCGCTCGGTGCAGCGCCACCACCTGGCTCGGGGACACCACCAGCAACTGGTCGTACAGCGCCCGGATCTGCCGCCAATCGGTGTCGGCGGCGGTCGGCGCGTCGCTGTGCACGGCGTTGATCGCCGCCTGGATCTGGTAGGGGCCCGGCTGGTTGCGGCGCAGGCAGCGCCGCACGAGGGCCTGTCCCTCGGCGATGAGGTCACGGTCCCACCGGCTGCGGTCCTGATCGGCCAGCAGCACCGGCACACCATCGGCAGTGGTGCGGGCGGCCCGTCGCGAGTCGATGAGCAGCATCAGCGCCAGCAGTCCCATGACCTCTGGCTCGTCAGGCATCAGCTCCGCCAGCAGCCGCCCCAGCCGGATGGCCTCCGCGCAGAGGTCCTCGCGGACCAGCCGCCGCCCCGAACTGGCGGTGTAGCCCTCGTTGAACACGAGGTAGACCACGGCCAGTACCGCGCGCAACCGGTCCGGCAGATCGGCCTCGCTCGGCACCCGGTACGGGATCCCGGCATCGCGGATCTTTCCCTTGGCCCGCACCAGCCGCTGGGCCATCGTCGGCTCGGCCACCAGGAACGCCCGCGCGATCTCCGCGGTGCTCAGCCCACCCAGCAAGCGCAGCGTCAGCGCCACCTGCGCGCCGGTGGCCAGCGCCGGGTGGCAGCACGTGAAGATCAACCGCAACCGGTCGTCGTGCACGGGCCCCTCCTGCTCGGGCTCGTCGCGGGCGTGCAGCAACGCGGCCTGGGCATGCCGGTCCTCACGGGAAGCCTCCCGGCGCAGCCGGTCGACCGCCCGGTTGCGCGCCGTGGTGATGATCCAGCCCGCCGGGCTCGGCGGCAGGCCCGCCGACGGCCACTTCGCCACCGCCGTGGTGAAGGCGTCCTGGACCGCTTCCTCGGCGATATCGATGTCACTGAAGACGCGGACCAGGACCGACACCGCCCGGCCGTATTCCGCGCGGAAGACCCGCTCGACCTCCGCTACGCCGAGGACCGGCACGTGTTCTCGCCCTCGTCGTCCTGCAACGGCCGCACCTCGATGGGGAGGGTGATCGCCTTCGCCAGCTTGCGGCCCCACTCCAGGGCGGCGTCCAGATCGGCCGCGCGGATGATGGTGAACCCGCCGAGATGCTCCTTGCCTTCGGTGAAAGGACCGTCGGTGGTGAGCACCTCTTCGCCCTTCGCGCGCAGCACCGTCGCCGTGCTCGGCGGGTGCAGGCCCGCGGCGAACACCCACGCCCCGGCGGCCTGCATCTCGGCGTTCACCGCCTGCACATCGCGCATGATCGGTTCCAGCACCTCCGGCGGCGGCGTGGGCCCGTCGGGCTGGTAGATGCTCAGCAGGTACTGCTTCATCGCGTTCTCCTCGCACTCGCGAAACCGGCTCCGCCCGGCTTCTCACCCACTACACGAACGGTCTCCGCCGGCATCGACACCACCGCGCGAAGAATTTCTCCGCGCCGCCGGCCGCACCACCCGCCGAGGTGAAAGTGCCGCTGATCACGTCGGCGGTCGGCAGGGCTGTGTCCTGCCTCTCCCGGGCGGGGCGCGGCTGAATCGGTCCGGCACGCCGTGCGCTGTGATCCGTGGCGGGCCCGCAACTGCACCGTGACGCTGGGGATAGCATCCCGGCTAGGCAATCACCCGGCGAGCAGGAGAACAAAACCTCATGACCCAAGCTCCCGTCACCGTGACCGTTACCGGTGCGGCCGGTCAGATCGGCTACGCGTTGCTGTTCCGGATCGCATCCGGACAGCTCATCGGGCCAGACACCCCGATCAAGCTCCGCTTGCTGGAGATCCCGCAGGCGGTCAAGGCGGCCGAGGGCACCGCGATGGAGCTCGACGACTGCGCCTTCCCGCTGCTGCAGAGCATCGACATCACCGACGATGCGCGCACCGCGTTCGACGGCACCAACGTCGCGCTGCTGGTAGGCGCCCGCCCGCGCACCAAGGGCATGGAGCGCGGCGACCTGCTGGAAGCCAACGGCGGTATCTTCAAGCCGCAGGGCGAGGCGATCAACGCCGGTGCTGCCGACGACGTGCGCGTGCTGGTGGTCGGCAACCCGGCCAACACCAACGCGCTCATCGCGCAGGCCCACGCCCCGGACGTGCCCGCCGAGCGGTTTACCGCGATGACCCGCCTGGACCACAACCGGGCGTTGAGCCAGCTGGCGCAGAAGCTGGACGTGCCGGTCACCGACATCAAGAAGCTGACCATCTGGGGCAACCACTCCGCCACCCAGTACCCGGACCTGTTCCACACCGAGGTCGGCGGCAAGATCGCCGCCGAGCAGGTTGAGCAGGCCTGGCTGGCGGACGAGTTCATCCCCACCGTCGCCAAGCGCGGCGCGGCCATCATCGAGGCCCGCGGCGCGTCGTCGGCGGCTTCGGCGGCCAACGCCGCCATCGACCACGTGCACACCTGGGTCAACGGCACGCCCGCGGGTGACTGGACCTCGGCGGCCGTGGTCTCCGACGGCTCCTACGGGGTGCCCGAGGGTCTGATCTCGTCGTTCCCGGTCACCGCCCGCGACGGCAAGTTCGAGATCGTGCAGGGCCTGGAGATCGACGAGTTCTCCCGCGGGCGCATCGACGCCTCGGTCAACGAGCTCGTCGAGGAGCGCGACGCCGTCCGCAAGCTCGGCCTGATCTGAGCCCTCTGCAACACCTGCGGGTGGCGCCGTCCCGGTTGGCGGGGCGGCCCCACCCGTGTTTGCCACCGGTAATTTGGTTGCCTGGATCGACCGCCCGGCAGCATCATCGGCGCATGGCGCACCCCGCGGAAGTGATCACCCTCGAATCGGTGGTGCTGCGACGCTGGCGCGGCGACGACCTCGCCGAGATGCACCAAGTGGTCACCGAGGCACTGCCGCACCTGCGGCCGTGGATGCCGTGGGCCGCCGGCGAATACCCGATCGAGGCCACCACCGAATTCCTCGACGTCTGCGACCGCAACTGGCGCAGCGGCGATGCCTACACCTACGCCATCACCGTCGACGGCGCGATCGCCGGCTGCATCGCTATGGAACGCCGCATCGACCCCGGCGGCCTGGAGATCGGGTACTGGCTGCACCCCGACCACACCGGCCGCGGACTGGCCACCACCAGCGCCGCCGCGCTGGTCGACGAGGCGTTCGCGCTGCCGGGCGTGGACCACGTGGAGATCTGGCACGACGCGGCCAACACCGCCAGCCAGGGCGTGCCGCAGCGCCTCGGTTTCACCTGCGTCGACCGCCGCATCCCCACCCGCGACCCGAGAACCTCCGGAGAGGACGGCATCGACGTCGTCTGGCGGCTGACCCGCCCCGCCCGCAGACTCGCATAACCAGCGCAGGCCGCATCCGAGGCCACAGCGGGGCCCATCGCACCTCAGAACGCCGAACTGCCCGGCGCGCCAACGTGGTCCGGCGCCGATGACGTACTCACCCGCAACGCTTCGAGGGATTCGGCCACTTGCCCGGCCATCCCGACAACCGCGGCCTGCTTGACCAGATCGCCGCACCGCACTGGGTGCGCGAGAACATCACGGCCTTCGGCGGCACCCGGAGAACGTGACGACGGCGGGGCAGTCAGCGGGTGTGGAGTCGGCGGCGTGCCTGCTGCTCATGCCGTCGGCTCGCGGGCTGTTCCGCGCGCCATCGCCCACCGTGTCCTGGATTCCTACTTCACCACCGAACCGGTACGGATGGGCGAACCCGGGCGGCAGACTCGATCGAGCCGGCCGGGAACCATGTCGTTGAGCGCCGGTGCCCCCGCTGTCAGTTCGGGCGGTCTCCCATCCGGGAGGCCTGCAGCAACGAGATCGGGTTGCCGTCGAGATCGGTGAACGACGTGATACGCCCCCACGGCGCCTCCTGCGGATTCCCGGCGGCCACACCCGCGGCGCGCAGCTCCGCGATGTCGCCGTCCAGGTCGTCGGTGTGGAACTGCAGGTGCACCGGTCCGCCGACACCCCGCCCGTCGATGCTGAAGTCCACCAGCACGACTCCGGTCTGCGCGCCGGGCGGGGCGACCATGACGAACTGGCCGTGCGGACCGGCGAAGTCCACCACCAGTTCGAAGCCGAGGACATCGACGTAGAACTCGCGGGCCTTGACGTGGTCTGCCACCGGCACTGACACGAACTGCAAGCGAGAGATCTGCATATCGGACACCGTAAGCGGAAACCGCCCGCCTACAATTCGAACACCAATCGCGGCCGGGATCAGGTGCTCTCGCCCCTGGGCGGTACCAACGCCACTCGCCGGGCCCACCGACCGGTAGAGGCCCTCCGATGGCGGATGCGAGCCACCTGCAGGCCCAGGACTCCCGAAGCTACGGCCAGGGGGCAGGTAGGGGCAGGCGTTATAGCTGGTCAGCGGCAGTGAGTCGTAGCTGATCGAGTCCTGAACGCTGGTCGAGGCGGACTGGCCGCTGGTCGGCAACAAGACGGGCGCGGCTGTGGACTACCCGGCGGGCTCGGTGAAGGTCGAGCCGGCGGCGTTCGACGCCCGCCACCGCTGGTCAAGATCTTCGCGATCGATCTGGGCAACGAGCTCGTCCGCACTGGGCGCGCTTGAGGAAGTGGAGCGCGGTCGCCGCGAAACTGCCGGCCTGTCGGATCGCTGACGACCGGCGTCTGCGGAAGTTCTCGAAAGAAATCCGGGAGGCGGTGTCGGATCGGGGCGGAGGTGTTCGTGGCAGGGGTGAGGCCGCCCGCAAGGGGGCGGCGCCAAGGTAAAGGAACCGCGATCATGAAGCTGACGACCATGACTCAGGTCACCCTCGATGGGGTGATGCAGGGAAACGGCGGTGCGTCGGATGAGGACCGCAGGAACGGATTCGAGCGCGGCGGATGGGCCCGGGGGAAGGGCGGTGACGAGACCACGACGTTCATCAAGCAGACCTACCAGCGCGCCGACGCGTTCCTGTTCGGCCGGCGGACCTACGAGCTGTTCGCCGGCTCGTGGGGGTCCTTGACGGTCCAGGATGTCCCTGGCTGGGAGCCCGTCATGCGGGCCTTGAACACACGGCCCAAGTACGTGGCATCGACCACACTCACTGATCCGGCGTGGTCTGGCACCACCGTCCTGCCCGACGACCTTGCGACCGCCATCGCGGACCTGAAGGCCAAGCCGGGGGGTGAGCTGCAGGTGCACGGCAGTGGCGCGCTGACCCGGTGGCTGCTGGAGAACGATCTGGTCGACGAGATGATTCTGATCGTGGTCCCGGTGATTCTCGGCCAGGGCGCGCGGTTGTTCCCGGCGAACGGCCCGGATCTCGCGCTCGACCTGGTCGAGTCGCGAGTGGACTCGAAGGGCGTGACGGTCCAGGCCTACCGGCCGGCCGGGCGCCCGCACTATGCGCCGACACAAGCACCTGCCCGGTAACCACAGTGTCTTGACACCACAGGAGATGATCTTCAGATGCAGTACCTGGTTTCCGTGATCCACGACGAGGCCAGCCTCGCCACCCCGGACGAGCACGCTGCGATCGACGTGTTCAACGACCGGCTCCAGGCCGAGGGCCACTGGGTCTTCGCCGGCGGCCTCGCGTTTCCCGACACGGCCACCGTCATCGACAACCGGGGTGGGGAGGCGATGGTCACCGACGGGCCCTTCCTCGAGTCCAAGGAGTACCTCGCCGGCTTCTGGGTCATCGAGGCCCCCGACCTGGACGTGGCGCTCAAGCTCGCCGCCGAGGGATCGAAGGCCTGCAACCGGAAGATCGAGGTGCGGCCGTTCCAGTGAACAGCTTCGACGTCCGTGAGGCGGTCACCCGGGCCCACCACGAGGAGTGGGCCCGGGTGACCGCTGCCCTGACCAGGCGTTTCGGTGACCTCGACATCGCGGAGGAAGCGGCGGCCGAGGCGTTCGCGACCGCCGTCGAGCGGTGGCCGGCCGCCGGTCTGCCACCCAACCCCGGCGCCTGGCTGACCACCACCGCAAACCGCAAGGCCATCGACCGGATCCGGCGCGAGAACAAGCGCGACGATAAGCACAAGGAGGCTCAGTTGATGTACGACGACCCGCCCGAGCCTCTCGGGGCCATCGACGACGAGCGTCTCCGGCTGATCTTCACCTGCTGTCACCCGGCGCTGGCGGTGCAGGCCCGCGTGGCACTCACGCTGCGCATGGTCGGCGGGCTGACCATGCCCGAGATCGCCCGTGCCTTCCTGGTGCCGGAGACCACGATGGGGCAGCGAATCACCCGCGCGAAGGCCAAGATCAAGGCGGCGCGCATTCCTTATCGGGTGCCGTCGGCCGAGGATCTCCCTGCCCGCGTGTCCGGCGTGCTGGCCGTCCTGTTCCTGGTGTTCAACGAGGGCTACCTGGCGACCGGCCCGGACACCGATCCGGTGCGGGACGACCTGACGGCCGAGGCGATCCGGCTCACCCGGCTGATCCGTGCCCTGCTGCCGGAGGACGGTGAGGTGGTCGGGCTGCTGGCGCTGATGCTGCTCACCGAGGCCCGCCGCACCGCCCGGGTCTCGGCCGGCGGTGAACTGGTCCCGCTCGGCGAGCAGGACCGTGGTGTCTGGGACGCGGCGCTGATCGCCGAGGGACATCGACTGGTGCGCGAACGCCTGGCCGCTGCCGCCGGCGGGGCGGCTCCTGGTCGCTACCAGATCCTCGCCGCGATCAACGCCGTGCACACCTCCGCCCGCGACATGCGCGACACCGACTGGTCACAGGTCGTCGCCCTCTACGACCAGCTCGTCCGCATCGACCCGTCGCCGATCGTGGCCCTCAACCGGGCCATCGCGGTCGCCGAGCTGGACGGCCCGGAGGTGGCGCTGGCGGCCGTGGACCGTCTCGACGACAGGTTGGCGGGCTATCACGCCTACCATGCGACCCGCGCCGATCTGCTGCGCCGGCTGGGCCGCGGCCAGGAGTCGCGCGCGGCCTACGCCAAAGCCATCGGACTGGCCGGCAATACCGCCGAGGCCGCCGCCCTGACCCGCCGCCGCGACCAACTGCGGTAAGCGCCCACGGATCCCGATCGAAACCCCGCGGGCAGCGGCGGCCGCCCCCGGGGCCCCTGCCGATACATTCCGCAACCTGGCGCGCCAACCTGTCGCGCCAGCGACGGGTCTCGCTTCGTCCAGCTTCGAATGCCAGGTCGCGAGTACACATTTCGCGACGCCGAGCGCGCAGACGATGCCCCGGTAATGGCAATCAGATCGGTCTGATACCCGCATGAGGTCGTTCAGCTTCGGGACGTGCCGCTGCGGGAGAAGACGCTGTGACGGATGCTCTACGAGTCCGCCTCCCCGCGCCAGCGCAGTGCTTGCGCTGAACGTCGAGGACCTGGATCTGCCCAACAAGCAGGCCAAGATCACCGCCAGGGGCGGCGAGACCGTGTGGATCACCTGGGGTACCGACACCGCCCACCTGCTGCCCCGGCTCATCACCGGCCGCGAGTCCGGCCCGCTGTTCCTGTCCGAACACCGACCCGGGCCCGCACCGGTGGGCCACCACCGACCCGAAGGGCATCTGCCCGGAAACCGGCCGCGTCCGCATCCTGCTCGCCCACTACGGCGACGGCCTCCGGCTGCGCCAGCTCCGGCACTCCTCGGCCACCCACCTCGGCGAGGCCAGCGTCTCCGCCAACGTCATCATGACCAAGACCGGACACAAATCCCTACGGTGACCCCTGGCCGTAGCTTCGGGAGTACTGGGCCGTGCAGCAGCCGCAAACCCGGCGCGGCATCATCGGCGAACATGATGTCGGGCTCGCCTTCACCTTCGTCGCGGAGCCCCGGCACGATCATGGTGTAGAAGCCCAGCAGCTCGCCCGCCGCACCGCGCGCCACCCGCACCAGGTGCGCCACCAGGCGCTCGGCGTCGACGCTTCAAACCGGCCACCATGACCCGGTAGTGCCCGTCGTAGGCGCTGCGTCGGCCCATCCGCCGGATAGCCGCACGACCTCCTCGCCACATGATGCGCAACCTCGAAACCGCCCTCGGCGACTCCGGGGCGCAACTGTCCGATGTGGTCAAAACGACCGTCTACGTGGCCTCGGCCCGGCGGGCTGAACTGGTGACGGCCTGGGAAATGGTGCGCGACCACTCCGGCGACCACGACCCCCGTCCAGCACCAGCAGCCGCCTACGCCGGCTCCACCGGCGTCTGCGGGGCCGCCCGCAGGGTCCGCAGCTCCTCCGTCGCCGCGTCCAGCTGCCGTTCGGCGCGTTCCGCGCGTGCCACGGATTGCGCCTGTGCGTCCTGCATCGCCGCCATCCGCTGCGCGGTGGCGTCGCGCTCGGCCTGCATCCGCTCCGCGGATTCCGTCCGCAGCCGGTGTAGCTCTGCAGCCTGCTGCTCGCGCAACGCCACGAGCTCATCGCGCTGGCGCCGCGCCTCCGCCCGCGCTTCCTCGGCTGCGCGCGTGAGCTCGTCCAGGCGCCCCTGCGCCGTCTCCGCCGCCTGCTCGGCTCTCGCCGCGCGCTCCACCGCCGCCGCCTGCTGCTGCGCCGCCGCGTCCATCTGCCGCCGCGCTTCTTCTTGCGCCGCTTGGATTTCCGCCGCCGCGTCCTGCTTGGCCTGCTCGATGGTCTTGCGCGCGTCGGTGATCTGCCGGTCGGCTTCACGACGGGCAGCCGCGATGGCGACCTCCGCTTCGTTGCGTGCGGCTTCGATGCCCTCCCGCGCCTGCTGTTCGGCCTGGCGAGCCTGTTCCACGGCATCATCCCGTTGCTTGCGGGCGCCTTCGGCGTCCTGCCCGGCGGCTTCCGCGGCTGCGGTCGCATCCTCGGCCGCGGCCTCGGCGGCACTGCGGGCCCGCTCGGCGTCACGACGCTGCCGCTGCGCGGTGGCCAGCGCTTGCTCGGCTTGCGCGATGCGGTGTGCGGCTTCGGCTTGGGCGGCCTGGATCTGTGCCTCGGCGGCACTGGGATCAGCGATCGTAGCGAGTTCGGCGATGCCGGCGCGCAGGTTGCGGGTCAGTTGCTCCGAAAGTAGCCGGTACTGGCGCAACAACTCCTCGGCCCGTAGCCGCGCCCCGTCGTACTCCACGACCGCGACCGGCGACGTCTGGGCCTGTTCCTGCGCGGTCTGCAGGCGCTGCCGCTCCTTCCAGGCCCGCCACCGGGTGTGTTCTGGTAGGTCGCAGTACTCCGAGGGACGCCCCGGCCCGCCGGTGCGCACGACCTCCCGCGTGCAGCCGGGGAACCGGCACACCCCCTCGGCCTGCTCGTCGGACACCGCATCGCGCACCGGCTGCTCACCCATGCCCGGGACGCTACCAACCGGCGGCGGGCAGTTCGGTGAACGCCATCACTCGTGGCGTTCGAGCACTGCCCGCCCCGGCGATCACACCGACGAAGAAACAGAGAACTTCGCCTAGCTGCTGCTCATCGCCGAGCGGGTTCCGGAGGCCTCCAGTTCGCCCGCCGGCCCCGTGCCCCGAACCGCACCGGCCGCCACCGGGCCCGACCGGTCGGGGAGAATGCCAGCAGAACACCTCGCGCCAGGAGATCAGCACGTTGTCCCACCAGCACCAGGCCATCCCCACCGACGGCAGTCTGCACGCCGACTGCGCGAACTGCTTCGGGCTGTGCTGCGTCGCTCTGCCATTTGCCGCTTCGGCCGATTTCGCGGTCGACAAGGGCGCCGGGCAACCATGCACGAACCTGCTGGCGGACTCCCGGTGCGGCATCCATTCCCAGCTGCGCGAGCGCGGCTTCCCCGGCTGCACGGTCTTCGACTGCTTCGGTGCCGGGCAGAAGATCTCCCAGCTCACCTTCGGCGGCCAGGACTGGGGACAGGCCCCGCGAACCGCGCGGCAGATGTTCGCCGTGTTCCCCGTGATGCGCCAGCTCCACGAACTGCTCTGGTACGTCACCGAAGCCTTGACGTTGCAGGCCGCCAAGCCCGTGCACGAGGCCCTCCGCACGGCGCTGGAAGACACCGAACGCCTGACCCGCGGCAGCGCCGACGAGATCACCGAGATCGATGTCGCAGCGCTGCGCCGAGACATCAACACCCTGCTGCTGCGCACCAGCGAACTGGTGCGGTCCAAGGTCGCAGGCCGCAAGAAGAACCACCGGGGAGCCGATCTCATCGGAGCCAAGCTGCGCGGCGCCGACCTGCGGGGCGCGAACCTCCGCGGCGCCTATCTCATCGCGGCCGACCTCCGCGGCGCGGACCTGCGTTCGGCGGACGTGATCGGCGCGGACTTCCGGGACACGGATCTGCGCGGCGCCGACCTCACCGGCGCGATCTTCCTCACCCAGGCCCAGCTCAACGCCGCCAAAGGCGACTCCACCACCACGCTGCCCCCAGCGCTGTCCCACCCCATGCACTGGTAACCCGGACGACGTGGCGTTCGGCTTCGGTTTCGGGGGCGGTTTCAGCCGCCGGCGGTGAGGTAGTCGGTGCCTCCGACGTAGACGGTGTGCCCGGTGTCGACCCAGGCGGTGGCGGCGACCGCGATCCCGGTCGCGAACTCGGCGATGGTGGGGAGCTCGCCTGCCTGCCGGCGACGGGCCTCGACCGTGCCGGGATTGGCGCGGTCGAGGAGCGTGACGGTGATGGTGCCCTCGATCATGTCGCCGGAGACGACCACCAGGCTGATGCCGTGTCCGGACAGTTCCGGGATTCGCTCCCGCAGCGCGTCCTCACCGGAGCGTTTGCTGTGGGCGACGGGTTCGTACCGGTCGATTCCGGGCTTGCTGCCGTGGAAATGCGCTTGATGGCTGGTGACGAACACGACCCTCGACTCGGCGGGCATCAGCGGCCGGGCGCATTCCAGGACCTGCAACTGCGCGTCCCTGTTGAGGCGGAGCGCGTAGCCGGGGTCGACGCCGCGTTCCATGCCCCCGGAAGCGTTGAGCACGAGCAGGTCCACCCGCCCGAAGACGTGCCGGACTCGGCTGAACATGGCCTGGACCGCCACGGGATCGGTCAGGTCGGCGCGCACCGCGATCGCCTCGGTCCCCGAAGCGGTGATCTCGTCGACCACCTTGTCGGCTCGCTTGGCCTTGTCCCGGTAGTTCACCACGACTCGTGCGCCGCGGCTGCCCAGGATGCGCGCCGTGTGCGCGCCGATGCCCCGGGAGGCACCGGTCACCAGGGCAACCTTGCCGGACAGGTCGCTCCCGGACCCGGTAACGATGGCCAACGGGGATCTCCTTTCGCCGGTGGGTGATTCCCCACCATCCAACCCGCAGTGCGGCACCGTTTCGCTGCGGCGAGCTACAACGTGCATCGCGGCACTCTGCACCGCTGAGCCCTTGACACCACGGCAACGGGAACCCGCACTCCTTCTAAGCCCGCAGCGGCGGCCAGAACCCGACTGGCGTGCTCGGATCAGCGCGGACCAGCCAAATCCACCCGATCCCCGGTGGTTGCCCCGCCCGAGGGCGGAGCGCGGATGATCTTTTGGCAAGATCGCCGGGTGCGCTTCTACGCCGATCTGCACATCCACTCGAAGTACTCCCGCGCGTGCAGCAAGGACTGCGACATCGAGCACCTGACCTGGTGGGCCCGCCGCAAGGGCATCACGCTGGTCGGGACGGGGGATGTCACCCACCCCGCCTGGTTCGCGCACCTGCGCGAGGTCCTGGAACCAGCCGAACCCGGCCTGTTCCGGCTGCGCGGCGACCTGGACGCGGAATTCACCCGCAGCATGCCCGCCAATTGCGGCGGGCAGGTGCGTTTCATGCTGTCGGTGGAGATCTCCACTATCTACAAGCACGGCGAGCGCACCCGCAAGGTGCACCACCTGTGCTACCTGCCGGACTTCGCCACCGCCGAGAAGTTCAACCAGCGGCTGGGCCGCATCGGCAACCTCGGCTCGGACGGCCGCCCGATCCTCGGCCTGGACTCCCGCGACCTGCTGGAGATCACCCTGGAATCCGGCGACGGCGCCTACCTGGTGCCCGCGCACATCTGGACGCCGTGGTTCGCGGTGCTGGGGTCCAAGGCCGGGTTCGACGCGATCGAGGACTGCTACCGGGACCTGGCCGGGCACATCTTCGCGCTGGAGACCGGGCTCTCCAGCGATCCGGAGATGAACTGGCGAGTTTCCGCTCTCGACAAGTACACGCTGGTCAGCCATTCCGACGCGCATTCACCACCGATGCTGGGCCGCGAGGCCAGCGTCTTCGACACGGACCTGGACTACTTCGCGGTCAAGCGCGCGCTGGAGACCGGCGACGGTTTCGCCGGCACCGTGGAGTTCTTCCCCGAGGAGGGCAAGTACCACCTCGACGGGCACCGCAAGTGCCAGGTGCGCTTCGAACCCGGCGACACCCGCGCCCACAGTGGACTGTGTCCGGGCTGCGGCAAGCCGCTGACCGTCGGCGTCCTGCACCGCATCGACGCGCTCGCCGACCGGCCCGAGGGCATCCGGCCGCCCGGCGCGGCGGGTTTCCGCAACCTGATCCCGCTGCCGGAGATCGTGGGCGAGATCCTCGGGGTGGGTCCCAAAAGCAAGAAGGTGTTCGGCGAGGTCAGCGACCTCACCGCCGCCCACGGCCCGGAACTGGCGATCCTCCAGGACGTGCCGGTGGACGAACTGCACCGCAGCAACGCCGCGGTGGCCGAGGCGATCGAGCGGCTGCGGCGTGGTCAGGTGCTGCGCGATCCAGGCTACGACGGCGAATACGGCACCATCCGGGTCTTCGAACCCGCCGAACTCACCCGGCTGCGCACCGGCGACGCGCCCGCGCTGTTCGACGACGCGCTGTTCACCCAGCAACCGCAACCCGAACCCGCCGCTTCACCGGCTGCCCGGCCGCTACCCGAGCCCGAACTGAGGCCCGCCGTCGCCCCGGCCACCGGGTCCGGCGTGCTGGCCGGGCTGGATCCAGACCAGCGGGCCGCGGCCGAAGTCCCGGACGGCCCGCTGCTGATCGTGGCCGGTCCGGGCACCGGCAAGACCCGCACCGTCACCCACCGGCTGGCGCACCTGGTACTGGAACGCGGTGTCCCGGCCCAGCATTGCCTGGCGATCACCTTCACCCGCCGCGCCGCCGAGGAGATGACCGAGCGCCTGCACGCACTCATCGGCGCGCAGGCGCAGCGGATGACCGTGGCGACCTTCCACTCCTTTGGCCTGCAGGTCCTGCGCGAACACCACGGGGAGCTCGGGCTCGGCGCCGATTTCGGGTTGGCCGACGCCGCCCGCCAGCAGGAGATCCTCACCGCCATCACCGGCGATGAACGCAGCGCACGCAAGGCGAAGGCACAGCTTTCGCCGGTGCGCCGCGGCGGCGAGGCGGACCCGGACATCGAAGCGGTGCTCGCGGCCTACCTGTCAGGACTGCGTGAGCAGAACCTGGTCGACTTCGACGACCTCGTCGTGCTGGCGGTGCAGCTGCTCACCGATCACCCCGACATCGCCGAGCAATACCGGCGGCGGTACCGGTGGATCACCGTCGACGAATACCAGGACGTCGACGAACTCCAGTACCGTCTGCTGCGGCTGATCGCGCCGGCCGGGGCCAACCTGACCGCCATCGGCGACCCCGACCAGGCGATCTACTCCTTCCGCGGCGCCGACGTCGGTTTCTTCCTGTGCTTCGAGCGTGACTACCCGAGTGCGCCGGTGCTGGCCCTGACCCGCAACTACCGCAGCGGCGCCCACATCCTCGACGGTGCGATCCGCGCCATCGCACCGTCCACATTGGTCGCCGATAGGCGGCTGCACCCGGCCTCGGGCCGAGCGGCGCACCGCATCGCAGCCCACCAGGCCGATGACGAACGCGCGGAGGCGGCGTTCGTGGCGCGCACGATCGACCAGTTGCTCGGCGGCGCGTCGTTCCACTCCCTCGACAGCGGCCGAGTCCTCGGCGACGGTCCCGGCGGCATCGGGTTCAACGACATCGCGGTGCTGTACCGCGCGGACTCGCAGTCGCACGCGATCCTCGACGAGCTGACGCGCTGCGGGCTTCCGGTTCAGAAACGCTCGCACGACCGGCTTTCCGCCCGCCCTGGCGTAGACCTCCTGGTGCGCGAGCTGCTGCACGTCGCCGAACGCACCGGCCCGGTGACCGACCAGCTGCGCATGGCCGCGAAAACGGTCACCGACACCGTGCCCGAGGACACCCGGCCCGACGTCCACACGGCGGTGGAACTGCTCGGGCCGCTGGCGCAGCGCTGCGGCGAGGACGTGCAGCGGTTCTGCCGGGACGTGCTGCTCGGTGCCGAGGTCGACACGCTCGACCCGCGCGCCGAGGCGATCTCCCTGCTGACCTTGCACGCCGCCAAGGGCCTGGAGTTCCCGGTGGTGTTCCTGGTCGGCTGCGAGGACGGCCTGCTGCCGCTGCGCTGGCCGGGCACCGAGCCCACCGAGGACGAGGTGGCCGAGGAACGCCGCCTGTTCTTCGTGGGCATGACCCGGGCCCAGGACCACCTCTACCTCACCCGCGCGGCACTCCGAACGATCCGGGGCAGTGCCCAGGACCGCCAACCGTCCCCGTTCCTGTCCACCCTGGGCGAGACCACCACCCAGACCGAAACCGCGGCACGACGCCGGCGACGACCAGCGCAGCTGACGCTCCTCTGACCCTCTACTTACCCGAGCGGTCTACTACATTGCCCCGGCCATCGGCTGGCTGCTCGGGCCGGAATCCGCCTACACCAGCGGCGCCGTGCCGCAGGTGTAGGCGGGCTGTAGTCACGGCCGGAAAAATCGGTGGATCGCGTTCGTAGGCTTGAAGTCGTGCAACGCGAATCGGTGCTCGTGAACTTCGTCTACTGCCATCCCGTCGGCCACGCGGTGGAAGCGTTGCAGTACTGCCTGGGATATCGCAGCGCGAACCCGCAGCGCCGCATCGCGGTGGTGCTCAACTCCGCCACCGCGGTCGATCTGGCGTCCTGGTGCGACGCGATCGACGAGGTGTACACGGTGGACATCGATGTGTTCGAACCGCCGACGGCCGACATCCTCGCGCACATCCCCCGCGAGTGGGACTGGGTCGTCGACGATCCGCGCGGCCACCAGAAGTGGCAGCACGACTTCTTCCCCGGCCTGCAGCGCTACTACGAGCTGGCCGCCGAGCACTTCCGCACCACCGGCGGGCACACACAGGTCGGCGCGCCCAAGCCGAGCTACCAGCCGCGCAACCCGCTGCGGCTGGATCTGGAGGCCCCGGCGCGCAGCTGGGCAGCCGAGCGGCTGCCGCAGCACGCAGCTCCGACCATCGCGGTGCTCCCCGGTGGCAGCGCGCAACGCTGGCGCTACCCGTCGCTGGCGTCGTGGCAGCGGATCCTCGGCGCCGTCACCGATCGCTGGCCGGCGGCGCGGGTGTGCTTCACCGGCAAACTCGCCGACGACGGGCGGACCAGCACCGGCTTCACCCGAGCCGAGTTCGACGCGCTGGCCGGGAGCGTCCCGAATGCCGTGTGGGCGCTGGATGTTCCACTGGACCGGCAGCTGGCCGCGATGCAGCGCTGTGACCTGCTGCTGTCACCGCACAGCGGGTTCGCCTTCGCCGCGCTGGCCGTGGGCACTCCGTGGTTGACGCTGGCCGGGAACGACTGGGCGGAGTACTACTTCAACCCCGGCGTGCCGTTCTACTCGGTCCTGCCGGACCTGGACCGCTTCCCCTGCTACGTCGTGCTCGGCAACACCCCCGATCCCGTCGACGACGGACCGCGCTCCCCCACGATGTCCGCAGAGCGCATCGACGCCGACCTCCCCGAGCTCATCGAAGGCGCGGCCTGGCTGCTGAGCACAGACGCGGACTTCGACGACGCGATGCGTGATCACGCCGCCCGCCTGCACAAGCTCTTCGGAGGCCGCACCGAGCTGATGTACTCGGTGGACGACCTGCTGACTTCCTACCTACGCTGAACGCGGCCGCGAGGTCCACGAGGTGCGTGACGCTGTCGATACGCTCACCTGCCGGGCCCGGCATCACCACGCGCAGTAGTCACCCCGCCCCGTCCGGTTGCTGGAATCGTGTCCGGGCCAGTTCGAAGTCGCCTTTCACGCCGCATCTGGCGTTCACGCCGCATCTGGCGACAGCAATCACCGCACGTCCACTCACGACAGTTGTCGCGTCCAACCGTGGAGGTCGGCATGTCTTCGCCGGAGTGTTTCGTCGTGGTCACAGGTGGTCCAGGGGCAGGTAAGACGACGTTGGTCGAGCGGCTGGCCGCCGCCGGGTACGCCTGGTCGCCGGAAGCAGGCCGCGGTGTGATCACCGATCAGCTCACCATCGGTGGCCGCGGGCTGCCCTGGGCCGATCGGGCATTGTTCGCCGAGCTGATGCTCGGCTGGGACCTGCGCTCGCACCGGCAGGCCCACATCCGGCCCAGCCCGGTGATCTTCGACCGCGCGCTGCCCGACGTCGTCGGCTACCTGCGGCTGAGCGGCCTGCCCGTGCCTGAGCACGTGGATGCCGCTGCGCGGCGGTTCCGGTATCGCCGCCGGGTGCTGATCGCACCGTTCTGGCCGGAGATCTACCGCCACGATGGCGAGCGCAAGCAGTCCCTGGCCGAGGCCGAACGCACTTGCGAGCACATGGTCGCCGCCTACACCGACTACGGCTACGAACTCGTGCACCTGCCGCGCACCCCGGTGGACGACCGGGTGCGTTTCGTGCTCGACGAGCTGCGGTGAGACCTGCTCTCACGCCCCGCATTCGAGGCATTCCCGGCGGGCGCGTGCGAGCGCCTCTGCCGTGGTCGCTGCGCGTTCGGCCGCTTCGAAATGCTGCTCGACGGTTTTCTCGTGGTACCAGTGGTCCAGCGCGATGCCCACACGGCGATCTCTTGTCCACTGTGGAGCAACGTGAGGAAGGACTGGTGGCGGGAGGCTTCGCGGGCCGGAAATCGTCGCAGCCTTTCATGGGCGCGGTTCAGGTCCAGGTCCGCTAGTTCGGCGCCGTTTCAGTGCAGGCTGCGGAACCCGAGAACGTCGTCCCGCACTTCGCCGGCCCGGCAGTCCACGTCCTGTGGCCAGGTTGACACGATGCGTCGGAGGTTCCCGGTGAGCGGGCAAGCGCCCGTGCGCGGTGAGCCCGACGCGGCTTCCACCAGCTGTGGAAGTCGGCCGCCATGCCGGTGAGCATAAGCGCGTTGATCTTTTCGAGGCGCGGCTTGTCCTAAGCGCATGGACCTGATCAGCGCAGCCAGTAGGTCCTGCCCTCAACGCCCCATTCGCCGAAGGACGGGGACTGGCCGCGGTCGATCGCGCGGATCGACGGGCGTCCGATGTGGGCGAACACGAGCCGGGCGACACCAGCGCAGGTGGCGCGTTCGGCGGTGTTCAGGGTCGCGGCGTGGCCGCCGACGCCACCGGCGAAGCGGATCGGCCGGTCCCAGCCGGCCGCGTCAGCGAACATCAGCTCCGCCCCAGCGGCCCAGTCGGGGAAAACCCAGAACTCCGGTGCCCACACGGCGCGGTGGCCGTGCTGTTCGATGAGGTAGCCGTAGGTGGGGTGCGAGGTGTGTTCGACCGGCAGAGGACTCAACCGGACCCCACCGGCCTGGTACTCGACCACCCCGGCAGGCACGCCGAGAGCGGCACTGCGCCGCCGGATCGAAGGCATCAGCTCCGCGCGTTCGTCGCAGACCAGCCAGGCACCGATCTGCTCACCTTCCTCAGCGGTGCCGCCGCCGTCGATGACCACCCGATGCCCCGCCCAGCGCACCGCCAGTCCCGCGGGGCGGTAGCGGGGCGAGTTCATCGCCCCCACACCCAGCAGCGTCAGGTCCACTCCTGCACGATCCTCCGGCCGCAACGCCTAGCGCACCCCGGAAGGCAATCAATCCAGGCCGTGTGGCCTGCACCAGGCAGTGCCCGGTGCAGGCCACACGGCGGCCCGGTCGCCGACCGGCGGGCATCGGCGCATCCCCCCCAGCGATCGCTGAAGGAGTTGTCCATGAGCACCGTGGTGACCACCGCAGCGGAACTACGCCCGGTAGAGGTCGGTGAGCAGGGCGACGGCGTCCTGCGACGCGGGGTGCGGGTCGTCGCGCCACCAGATCAGCCGCACCGCGATGGGAGCGGCGTCGCGCAGCGGGCGGAAGACCACGCCCGGACGCGGGTACTGGGTGACGGTGCTCTCCGCAGTGATGCCGACGCAGCGCCCGGTGGCGATGACGGTGAGCCAGTCGTCGACGTCGTGGGTGTATTCGACGGCGGGCCGGTTCTCCGGTGGCCACAGTTCGGTGGTCGTGGTGCCGGTGCGCCGGTCGATGATGAGGGTGCGTTCGCTGAACTCCTCCAGCCGGATGGAGCGGCGGCGGGCCCACGGGTCGTCGGAGGCCACGGCGCAGAACCGCCGTTCCAGTCCGACGATGACGCCGTCGACGCGCCGCTGATCGGGCGGGGTGCGCACGACCGCGATGTCGCAGGCGCCTTCGGCCAGCCCAGCGGTGGCGGAGTTGGTGCGGACCAGGTGCAGCTCGACGTCCGGTCGCAGCGCCGTCCACCGGCGCTGGAAGTTCACCGTGTGGCGGCCCATCGCGGACCAGGCGTAGCCGATGCGAAGCCGGGTGTGCCCGGAGGTGGCTTCGCGCTCCAGTTCGTCGGCCTCGGCCAGCAGCCGGCGGGCGCGGGCGAGGACCTGCATGCCGACGGCGGTGGGGACGACCTCGCGGCTGGTGCGGCGCAGCAGCCGGACGCCGAGGGTGGTTTCCAGCGAGGACAGCGTGCGGGACACCGCCGCCTGGGAGATACCCAGTTCGATGGCGGCGTCGGTGAAGGTGCCCTCGTCGACGATCGCGACCAGGCAGCGCAGCTGCCGAAGCTCCACATGCATAACCAAAGCGTATAGCTGAGGCACTGGATGCATTTTGCGGAAGCTTCGCCGGCACGCACGCTCTGGTGCATGCAGACGACAGAGCACGCGCACCGGCCCGTGACCACCTCGGCTCCCGTCGCCGACAATGGCGGCCGCTACGCGGGTATCGCGATGATGCTCGGCAGCGGGCTGTCCAATCAGGTCGGCGCGGCGATCGGATCACTGGCGTTCCCGGTGATCGGCCCGGCCGGTGTGGTGGCGGTGCGGCAGTGGGTCGCCGCCGTCGCTCTGCTGGCGGTGGGCCGACCGCGGCTGCGGTCGTTCACCTGGCGGCAGTGGCAGCCGGTCCTTCTGCTGGCCGCGGTGTTCGCGACGATGAACCTCTCGCTCTACAGCGCGATCGACCGCATCGGCCTGGGCCTGGCGGTGACGCTGGAGTTCCTCGGCCCGCTGGCTGTCGCCCTGGCGGCCTCGCGCCGCTTGGTGGATCTCGGTTGCGCGGTGGTGGCCGCGGCGGGTGTGGTCGCGTTGACCCGGCCGCAGCCGACGACGGACTACCTCGGCATCGGCCTCGCGCTGCTGGCCGCGGTGTGCTGGGCGTCCTACATCCTGCTCAACCGCTCGGTGGGCCGCCGGTTGCCAGGTGCCGAGGGCACCGCGGTCGCGGCCGGGCTGTCGGGACTCTTGTTCGTGCCGATCGGCATCGTCGTGCTCGTCGAGAATCCGCCGACGCAGGCCGCGCTGGGGTGCGCGGCGGCAGCGGGCATCCTGTCCTCGGCGCTTCCGTTCCTCATCGACATGCTGGCGCTGCGCCGGGTCCCGGCCCATTTCTTCGGCATCTTCATGAGCATCAACCCGGTCCTGGCGGCCACGGTCGGCCTGGTGTTCCTCGGCCAGACCCTGCAGGCCAGCGAGTGGCTGAGCATCGCGGCCATCGTCACCGCGAACATCGTCAGCGTCATCACCACCAGCCGCCAGCCCAGGGTTTAAAGCTCACAGGACTACTGGAGTACGCCTCGCTCCTGCGCTACGCGCCGAAAACCTAATGAGATTTGCTTGTGCTGCAAGGCGTTTCGGCGTTCTTCCTGATCCAGGCCGACCAGTGCGGCCAGGTCAGCTCCGCGCACGCCTCGTAACGACGTCCCGCCCCAGCCGAGGTGTTCCGGGTCGCCGGCGACGACGGAATCACCGACGAAGCACACGCGAAGACCGGGAATCGCCGTAAGGATGGTGCCTAGACGAGTAAGTCTGAATACGATCAGTGATCGTAGGCGGTGAGTGAGCGAGTGACTGGCTGGCCGGTGCGTTCATCTCCTACGCAGCAACACATCAAGAAGCCCTGCCTACACCAGCTCCTCTCCGCGCTAAGGACACACACAAAGCCCTACTAGGCTGGCTCGCGGATCGGTCTCCCGCAGCGGTCGTAGCGGGGCGATGATGCGGGTGGAGGCAGTTCGATGCACCCCGCCGGACCTGAGGAGCTCGTGCGCGCGGCTCGCCACGCGGGCGTGACCGATGAGCGCGTGCTCAGGGTGTTGCATACGACGCCACGTGAGGTGTTCGTGCCGTTGGAGGCTCGCACCGCCGCCTACGACGATGCGCCGCTGCTGATCGCCCACGGCCAGGTCACGACGCAGCCTTCGTTGTCGGCGCTGATGCTGGAGGGTCTCGCGCTCACCGGCGGCGAACATGTTCTTGAGGTCGGTACCGGGGTGGGTTTCCAGACCGCGTTGCTGGCTCGGCTGGCCGGCGATGTGGTCAGCATCGAGTGGTGGACGGATCTGTCTGGGCAGGCCGGCCGTGCTCTGGCGGCCGAAGGTGTGAGCAATGTCGAACTGGTCGTCGGAAATGGCAGCCGCGGATTTCCTCAGCGGGCTCCGTTCGACGCGGTGCTGGTCTCGGCCGCTGCACCGGATGTCCCTGCTGCGCTGGTCGAGCAGTTGCGCCCGGGTGGGCGTTTGGTGCAGCCCATCGGGATGGGCGGCGATGAGCAGGTGGTGCTGTTCGAACGGCGGGAATCGGGACTGCGGCGCGTGGATGTGCTTGCGCTGGCCCGATTCGTGCGGCTGCGGGGTGGCGACTGAGCATCATATTTTCGTCACCGTGACATAACTGATCAAGGTGATTCCTCTTGGGAATCCGGTGTTTCAGCGTCGGTTCGGTGCGTTGCGCTGGCGACGAGGTGCGCCGGGTCGCGGGTCAGGGACAGGGCGACGTGGTCGTAGAGCTGGGTGATCGCGGCCGAGGAGTGGCCGAGGGCGTCGCGGCGGTCTTCCAGGGCCGCTCCTCTTTCCCGGGCGATGGTGTTGAAGGCGTGCCGCATCGAGTGCGGTGTGATCCGCTGGGGCATCGGCACCCCGGCCTGGGCTGCCAGGGCCTGCACGAGCCGGTAGATCTGGTGACGGTTGACGCGCCTGCCGTGCCGGGTGACCAGCAGCGCGGACGTGTCGGCGTCAGACGGGCGGGCCTGCAGGTAGGCGTCGAGGACGGGGGCCAGCGGAGCCGGGATCGGTCGGGTGCGGATCTTGCCGCCCTTCATGCGCACGGTCAGCACTCGAAGTCCGTCGCGCTGCCCGAGATCGGCCAGGTCGGCGTTGCACAGTTCGGAGACCCGGATGCCCAGGTCGATCAGCAGCATCATGGCCAGGACCGCTGCCTGCGGGCCGAGGGTGCGGTGCGGGTAGCCGCGGCTGCTGGTCAGCATCTGCGCCGCCTGTTGTTCGGAGACGCTGGCCGTCGTCGAATGCCGGCGGTCGTAGCGCGGGCGGGCGGCGTCGCGAGCAGGGTTGGCGTCGATCGCCCCGGCTCGTACTAGGAAGGTGTACCAACTCGAGACCGCAGCGAGCTTGCGCGCCCGGGTCGAAGCGGCGAATGGGCGCCCGGTGCGGGGGTTGGTCGCGGCGGCGAGCTGGGCCGCGTACATCTGCACCTCGGGCAGCCGCATCGTCAGCGGATCGAGGTCGCGCTGGGTGCACCAAGCCAGGTACTCACGCAGATCGCGCGCGTAGGCGGCGCGGGTGTCCGAGGAGTCGGCGAACGAGCCCAGCCAGGCGGAAATCAACGCGGTGACGGTGTGACCGGTCCGCGTGGTCGCCGCCAGCAGTTCCGTTTGCGCCCCCACCGGCCGGGCTCCGGCACCAGGCCCCAAGACGATCTCCATGCGTGGATCTTACCGCACATAAGCGCGATTATGCGCGGTGGCTCTCCGGCAATTCTCCTCGTCGAATTATTGTTTCGTTTGGTTTATAACGTTATTCAGGTAAGGTCACTTAATTGGTGGTGGGAGTGCGGAGGCGCCGAATTAGGGCTTGCGGGGGCGCAATGGCGCGGCGCTACTTCTCGGGAACACCCACGTCGACCGCTCCCCCCGTGGCCCGCTCGTCAAGGAGGTGGCGGTCTTGCGGGGCGGGTACCTCGGCGGGACTGGCCGGGGTCGGGGTGGGCGGATCGCGGTCCGGGGTGTGGTGGCCCCCGGGTTAAAGTCCGGTGTGGTTTGCGGGGACCGGAGGTGGGAGTTGATGGGGAACCGGCCGAGCGCGCAGGAGCTGGCCGCGGCAGAAGGGGTGAGGATTCCGGACGTCCTCTCCCCCGGCTTGCGGGTGCTGTTCTGCGGGATCAATCCGGGTCTGTGGTCGGGCGCCACGGGTTTCCACTTCGCGCGGCCGGGCAACCGGTTCTGGCCGGCGTTGCACGCCTCTGGGTTCACCCCGCGTCTGCTGCGGCCGGACGAGCAGGCGGAGTTGCCTGGCCTCGGGTTGGGCATCAGCAATTTCGTGGCGCGGGCCAGCGCGCGGGCGGCTGAGCTCTCCGACGAGGAGTTGCGGGCAGGCGGGTTGGCGTTGGTGGCGAAGGTGCGGCGGTTTCGGCCAGAATGGGTGGCCGTGGTGGGAATCACCGCTTACCGGGTGGCTTTCGGCGAAAGGCGGGCGACGGTGGGCCGGCAAGACCGGCGAATCGAGGGTGCCGGGGTGTGGGTGTTGCCGAATCCCAGCGGGCTCAACGCGCATTGGACGGCGGGCACCCTGGCTGCGGAGTTCCGCCAGTTGCGGCAGGTCGCGATGGGCGACGAGACGCCGCAGCAGGGTCTTGGCGGTAGCGGCGGCTGACCCGGATCGGACCGCCGGCGGGAACCAAACGATGCTGGCAGGACTGGGTTTTCCGGCAACTTGGCGGATCTTGATTACGCCGAATGGCCGTGCTGGCACTGGGTGTGATCCCGGAACGAGAGCTAGGGAACACGGGGTGTGCTTTATCTGTCCGTTACCGGTAGGGTCTGATCCGCCGGTGAAGGAAGCCCCTGATCCGGTGACATTGGCCGTTTGCCCCCCGCAGAGTCGATACGGATGACTATTCAAGACGACCTTGCTCGACCGTGGTTCCAGCCCGTGGACCCGTCGGAAGACCCGCAATCGCGACTGGACCCGGGACCGCCGACAACCCGCATCGTGGGCCAGCTGCCCTTGGACGAGGTGGTCGTCCCGGCCCGCCCGGCGGTGCCTCCACCACCACCGATGGCCAACGCCCCGTCGCGGGTGGAGGTCACCCAGCCCTACATCCCCGCGATTCGCCATGAGCAGCCCGAGTTCGCCAAGCGGCTCAACGCCGGCCCGTCGGCTGCGGCCGCGGGTATGACGGGTCCGCAGCCGCAGGCTTCGGTCACGGCGCCGACCGAGCGGACCAAGCCGGTCGCGCAGGCTCCGGCTCCGGCTGCGCCGGCGAAGAAGCGCAGCCTGGTTCGCCGGGTGGTGCGTCGTATCATAGGTCCTGATCTGCTACGCAAGGATCCGCCGAAGAAGAAGCGGTCGTAGCGGAGCGAGAAAGCGGTGGCCTTGGCACCGGCGCAGACCTGCATCCTGCGCTAGTGCCAAGGCCACTGTTGTATCGCGGGCCGTGTTCCCAGCCGTCAGGTCAGGTCCCGGTAATAGGCCCAGGACGCCCGAAGCTACGGCGAGCCCCAAAGTAGCCACCGGCTAGCGCGCTGACCTGCGGATCAGGTCTTGGGGGTGGCGTTGGCGAGGTGGCGGTAGATGGTGGGGCGGGTGACTCCGAACTCGTCGGCGATCTGCTGGACGGTGTAGCGGCGTTTGCCGTCGTCGTCCTTCTCGTCGTACATCAGCCAGGCGAGCTTGACCTGGCGGGGGCCGAGCCTGGGCTTATGGCCCCCGGTGCGGCCGCGCGCCCTGGCGGAGTCCAGGCTTTCCTTGGAGAGCCGGATGCGGAGCTCCAAGGACCGGCCGAGCCGGTCGAGCTTGGTCACCACGAGCTTGGTCGCCCTCCCGGTTGACCGACAGCGGCGCCTTGTCCAGCTCGGGCCTCCTGGCGAGCTTGCCGGACACCTTGTCGATGAACACCTTCTCGCACCCGGCGGCCTCCAGGGCGTCTTTCTGGGCATCGGGGTGCTGGTCGCGGGTGGACACCCGCGCGTAGCCGATCCGCATGGCGCGGACTGTATCGCCAACCCCCGACCGCTTTACTTTGGCGCGTACACGGCAAGCGTTACACGCGCCACCTGGGCCAATCCAAGATCAAGAATCTTGTAAAGCGGACGATCGTTTCTGTTCACCGGACCGCGGAGGCGACCGCCTCCGCCAGAGGATCACCGTACAAGGGGGGTTGTGCTGGCCTTCGGCTGATGCCTTCCGGCGGGAGCGGGCAGGGCGCCTTGGCTCAGCCCAGCGCGTCCATCAGGGCGGTGACACTCCGGCGGCGCGGCCGCCAGCCGCGAACCCAATGGTTATTGCGTAATCCGCACCTCGTCCTCGACGGACACCCGGTGGTACGCCCTCCTTCGGCGCCTGGAAGCCGCCGATCTTCTGCTCGAGCAGTTCGGCCAGCCGCAGCGGGGTGCGGTCCTCGAACGCCGGACCGATGAGCTGCACTCCCACCGGCAGGCCCTCGGGGGACCGGCCCGCTGGTATGGCGGGGGGGGGGGGGGGGGGGGGGGGGCATGGTGGCCAGGCCTGCCCAGACGAGTTGGTCGAAGTACGGGTACTCGACGCCGTCGATGTCGATCCGCCGTTCCAACAGATTGGGGTCGTGGTCGTGCGGGAACGCGGGAGTTGGCGTGATCGGACACGCCACGGCATCGAACTCGGCGAAGAGCTGCCGCCAGCCGTGGCGGTGGAGTTCGCGACGGTTGTTCGCCTCGACCCAGTCGCGGTGGCTGAACACCATGCCGCGCAGCCGCGTCGCGCCGAGACTCTGGTCGTCTGCGCTCAGCCCAGCGGCGCGAGTCCGCAGCTGCTCGTACGCTCCGACCGGAAAACGTGCGACAGAGCCCGAAAACAGCAACTGCGTGTAGAGCGTCGCGGCTTCGGTCAGATCGGGCAGCAGCGGACTGCGCCGTTCGACGCGGGCGCCGCCGGCGACTAGCGCGTCGGCCACCCGGTTCACGCCCGCCCGCACAGCGGACCCGGTCGGAATGAGCGGATGCTCGTCGAGGACCAAGACCCGGAAGTCGCGGAGCCGCTCGTGGCGCGCGGGCGGCAGCGTCAAGTCGTGCGCGACGCCGAGCGTCAGCGGGTCCGGCCCGGCCATGACGTCGAGCAAGAGCGTGAGGTCGCGGGCGGTGCGCGCCATCGGACCGACGACGGCGAGGTCGAGGTCGACCGGCAATGCCGGCGCGGGCGGCGGGACCATACCGCGGTTCGCCGCCAGCCCGAGTGTCGGCTTGTGTCCATAGACACCGCAGAAATGCGCGGGGGTGCGCAACGAACCGGCGATGTCAGAGCCAATGGACAGCGTGCCGAATCCGCACGCCAGCGCCGCCGCTGACCCGCCGGAGGACCCACCCGGCGTGCGACCGTGATCCCACGGGTTGTTGGTGGTGCCGTAGATCTCGTTGAAACTCTGCAGATCTTGCAGCCCCAACGGCACATTCGGACATGGGGACCAACGGAACAGTCAGTATCGGTGAGAACGATCATGGTCCGGGAGGGCGTTGACGCGGTTCTCGTACTCGCGGCGGGCCTTGCGCTGTGCCGAGATGACCGGGGTTCCCTGAGCACCGTCGAGGGGCTGGCAGCGGTCGAGGAGAGCGCGGTGGACCGCAGGTACGGCGGTTACACGCAGGGTGTAGCCCTGGCCGCGCCGGACGGTGACGCCCTGGTCGAGCGCGGCACGCTCGGCGGGCTCCAGGTCGGCTACGCGGAGGAAGTCCGCGACCTTGCCCGGCATGTCGAGGACGACCGGCAGCTCCGGAGCGGGGGCGTCCTGGTCGACGGCCGTGTACTCGGGCAGGAGGTCGGTGACGGCGGTACGGATGGCGCCGCGGCTGACGTGGTGGTCCCGGGCCAGGGCGGCGATGGACTGGCCGCCCCGGTATCCGGCGCGTACGGAGGCGGCCCTCGCGGCCGTGACGACCGGGCGGCGCCCACCCTTGTTGCCCTTGGCTTCGGCGGCCCGTAGTCCGTCGTAGGTCAGTTCCCGCTGGAGGTCACGCTGGAGTTCGCCGGCGGCGGCGAGGGTCTGCACCATGAACTTCACGGTGGACAGCAGCTCTCCGGTGCGCGGGTGGCGGGCGGTGAGGTCCATCGCGGAGAACGCGCCGTCGTGGATGCGCAGGGCGAGACGGTCGCGGTGGAGGACATCGAGCACGTCGAGGATGTGAGCGGTGCCGCGTACGAGGCGGAACATCTCGGAGATGTGCACGGTGTCGCCCGGCGCCGTAGCGCCGGATGTCCTGTGGTGCGGGGACATCACGCAGATCGACACCGACGAGGGACCGCTGTACCTCGCGATTCTGTGGAATCAGAATTGTCCCATTTGTGCATGTTTGCCGTGGCTGACGTCGGCGATCGGTAGCAGCGTGGCGGATGGGGGAACGCCGATCTCGCGTGGGGTGGGGCCCGCTGGGGTGGGGATGTCGGTGAGTTTCTCGAGGAGGTCGTCGAGCGCGGCTTGGCCGTCGTCAACGGCGGTGCGTTCGTCGTCGGTGAGCGGGATGCTGGCGAGCATGCGTTGGAGATTTTCCTTGGCCTCCAACAGTTGTGCTTTGGTGGAGTCTTTGGGGGTGTAGAAGTCGCAGCGGGCGCAGGCCATCCGATGTGGACATTGCTCGAAGAAGGTGTAGGTGCAGTAGCCATGGCCGAGGTCGTAGTGTTGCCAGGGCTGTCCGGTTGAGGCGGCTCCGGAGGTGACGGCGGCGCGGTCAAGGAGCACCTCGATGGTGCGGACGTTGCGGGCGAAGTAGCCGGCCTCGGTGTAGGCCGTGGACAGGGTGTTCGGGGTGATCTTCGCGTAGTGCTGGGTGCTGGCGGGATCCTTGTGGCCGAGCCAGGCTTGCAGCTCGAACAGCGTCATAGGTTCTTTGGCGTTGTAGAGCTGGCTGGCGATCGTGGAGCGGGCGCGGTGGCTGGTGATGTTGCCGCGGACATCCGCGGTGGGGACACCGGCTTTGCCGCAAAGTGCCGGAATGATGGTGTGGTTGATGTAGTCCTTGGCGATCGGCTGCGCGCGGATGGAGAACAGCAGGTCAACGTGCTCGCCGGTCTTGCGGTCCAGGCGGTGGGGCTGTGCGGGCCGTTTGGCCTGCCAGGCTTCGATGGCTTGGCCGATGATTGGGTCGACGGGCTTGGTGAAGGCGGTGCCGGTCTTGTGGACGGGGACGTCGAGCAGGCAGACGGCGTTGCAGGCGAGGACGTCGGCCGAGTTGGCGGTGATGGGTTGTCCGTCGTGCTGCCAGCGGATGCAGCCGACGCGTAGCCGGGAGAGTTCGTCGCTGCGTAGCCCGGAGAACAGCCAGGTCAGGGTGATGGCGCGGATCAGGTCCATGGGGTAGTAGGCGTCGGCGGAGTTGCCAGGCAGGTCCGCTGGCTGCAGGTTCAGCCCGGCCCAGAGCAGCTTGGCCCAGACCTCGTCGGCGATCACGCGGGGGTTGGTGCCGATCAGGGAGGCGACGCTGCGCGGGACGGCGAGCGCCCGGGCGGGGTCGAACCGGCGGGGGAACCAGTCCCATTCCTGGCAGTCGCGGAAGAACATCCGGGTGGCCATGAGGATGTGGGCCTTGGTGCGTGGGGAGATCGGTGTTCCGGCGCGGGCGTGGATGTGGTCGCGGCGTTGGACGTAGTCGCCGACGGCCATGCGGTCGACGGCGGCGACCCAGGCCGCGCAGGTCTTCCTGGTCCACTGCCCGGGCTCAGTGGTCTCCGGGTGTTCGGTGGCCAGCCACCGGCCGACCTTAGCCAGGATCGTGCGGCCGGTGGCGCGGACTCGTGGGGTCAGCGGCGAGGTGGCGTGCCAGCGTTCGACCCATGCCGCCCAGGCCGGATCGGTGCCCTCGATCCCGGGAGCGTGGTTGTAGCCGGAGCGGACCGGTGGGTCGCAGTGGCCCAGCGCGGCGACCGCGCGCTGCAGCGCATAGAGCATCTCGGAGTAGCGCCCGCTGTTGGCCGGGTGGGCGCGCAGCGCGGTGAACGCCTCGGTCGTCAGGTCTTCCAGTCGTGGGCTGCGGTTGATCAGCAGGGCTTGGCTAAAGATGCCGCGCAGCCGGTGCTTGACGCGTAGCGGGCCACGGTAGCCCCACTGATCGAGAATGCCGGCGGCCTGGCTGATCGCGGCCTCGACGATGTCGTCGCCGAAGACCAGGCAGGCCAGGTGCAGTCGGTTGAAGTTGCCCAGATGGTGGAAGCCGGTGAACCCGCCGAGGAGGTAGCCGAGGGCGATCAGGAACGGCCGCACCGTCCGCTCGGTGGGCAGCGTTCTGGCGGCGAGGAACTCCTCCGCGTTGGAACCACCCAGTCTTGCCCAGTCCCACGCCGTCCAGGCCCAGTAGGACCGGCCGGTGTCCACGCAGTGCTGCAAGACGAGTGCTGCCGCATGCGCCCCGGCGCGCCGGAACCGGATGTCCTCGCCATGATGCAAGACACCCCGGGCGGCATCGAGCGGCTCGACCAAACGGTCCAAAGCCTTCCAGTGGGTCGCGGTCCGCCGCGGGATGCCCACCGCCCGGTTGCGGCGCAGGCCCGTCGGGCCCAGCGCCAGCACCGCGGCGGACTCGCCATCGGCTAGCTCTCCCCGGCGATCCCAGCCCCGCCCGTCGACGTGAAAGCTCCACGGCGTGCGATCGTCGTGGCGCCCAGGCTCCCAGGCGGAGACGGCGGTGTTCATGCCGAATCCTCAGTGGTTCCAGGGGAGTTCGCCTCGGCGAGAGTGCCCACCCGCCAGGCGTGGATCTGCGCCATCGAGGAGTTCAACTTCGCTGCCAAGTCGCGCCCGGACAGATGGATGTACCGCAGGGTCGAATCAGTGCTGCGATGACCGGCGAAGGTGGCGATCGCGTGCACCTCCCAGCCCGTCCGGGCCAGATCCGTCAAGCACAAATGCCGTGTGGTGTGCGTGGAAAACCGGGGAACCCCGGCCGTCAGCGCGATCCGCCGCACCACCTTCGACCAGGTCCACAAACTCAACGGCTCGCCATGGTTGCGCCGCGACTCGGACAAGAACAGCAGGCCCCTTGCCCGGCTGAGCATGGCCCGATGCCGCAGGTATTCGGCCAACAGCAGCCCGGTGGGCGCCGAATACGGCACCACCCGCTCTCGCCGGGTCTTGGTCGTCTCCGCCCGTACCCGCAGCGTGCGGTGAGCAGGGTCGAGATCATCGGTGCGCAGCGAGCACAGCTCCTCCCGCCGCAACGCCGCGTCGTAAGCCAGCGCCAGCATCACCCGGTTGCGGATCGGTTCGTCGCGGAAGACCGCCAGCAACTGCAGCCATTCGGCATCACTGGGAATCCACGGCAGTTTGACCATTCGCGGCACCAGCGGCCGACTGCCCTGCCCAGCGCGGAAGCGCCGACCAGGCGTGTACGCGCCACGGCCCACCGGGTTGGACTCGCGCAGTCCCTCCTCGATCAGAAAGTCGTAGAACAGCCGCACCGGCACCAGCCGCTGCTGCAACGTGGCGTTGGCCAGCCCGGCACCCGAGTCCAGGGCCACCACGTTCACGCCCCGGCGGCTAGGCCGGGTGGTCAGCTCCCGTACGAACACGGCAACCTGCGCGCGAGTCGCCGCCAACGGATCAACGTCGTGACGCTCACACGACTCCAGAAACTCGGCCAAACCGCGGGCGTAAGCATCGATCGTTCGAGGCGCCCGCCCCAGATCCGTCCAGATCCGCAATCCGTCCAGATCCGCAGCCACTCCGCCGCCCGCTCGTGCCGCCCGAGCACCGGCCACTTCTCCATGACGATCATTGACAGGCTCAACGGCACACCCCTGCACCCGCTGAAGGCCAACTCCCTAGATCCACTCAGGAGCGTGATTCCACGTAACTAATACAACCGAGGACCTGTTCTCCCGCCGGATGCTCGGGTATGCCATGTCCGAACACCACGACTCGGCCGTAGTGGTGGCGTCGCTGCGGATGGCCGCTACGACCCGGGGCAGAGAGGTCGACGGGGTGATCTTCCATACCGATCGCGGATCGGAATACACCGCGGCCACGACGGCGGCAGCTTGCCGGGCGCTGGGCATCGTTGAGTCGATGGGCCGGGTTGGATGTGCGCTCGACAACGCCGCAGCGGAGGCGTTCAACTCCACGCTGAAGGTCGAGTTCGTGCACCGGCACCACTTCGCCACCCGCGTCGAGGCCCGTATCAAGATTTCGACCTGGATCGCGGACTTCTACAACACCACCAGACGAGACAGCACCAACGACGGGCTCGCCCCGATCACGTACGAGCATCACATGGCACGAGCACGGACAGCCTCAACCGTGCAGCTCAGGGCCGAAGTGGCATAACACGTCTCCACGATTCCAGGGGATTGACAGTCGACTGCTGGTCGGTCGACACCCGCTTGTAGACCAGGTTGGCCATGCCGCTCCCCGTGTCGGTGGTCGCGTCCGACCCTGGCTGTCAGTAAACCCTGTCATCATCCGCCATCGGATCTCATTGGATCGAGGCCCCGGAAAGTCCGGGTTCATTTGGACGCCCGCCGCGCCTGTCTTCATTCGTTCGTTTGATGACAGGGGCCAGATACGGCGGTCAGAAATGGCAACCGCCCGGCTGTCAACAAATGTGACAGTAACCCCGGGTTTCTGTTCCGTTCCTACCGGACCCCCTAAATAGGTGAATAGTGGGCGATTCGGGCGACGGTTTGTGGTGAAACGGTTACGTTCTGGGGCATGTGCAGCAGACTTCTATGGTCATCGAAGCTTCGCCCCGGTGACGGCAATGTGCTTGTGGGCCGGAGCATGGACTGGTTCGCAGAGACCGGTACGGTCCTGGCGGTGCGTCCGCGTGGTGTGACGCGCAAGAGCGCCCCCAATTTCCCCCACGACCCCAAGCCCTTCGAGTGGGTGTCGACGTACGGCAGCGTCGTCGCGCTCATGCACGGCGAGGCCGTGGTCGACGGCGTCAATGAATCAGGGCTCCAGGTCAGTGGGCTCTACCTCTCCGTGTCAGACTACGGAACGCGTGACCCCGAGCGCCCTGGTCTTGAGCTCTTCTCGGCTATCCAATGCCTGCTCGACCGCTTCGCTACCGTCGAGGAAGCCGTCAAGGACATCGAGACACAACGTGTGCAGCTCATCGAGATGAGGATCGACGGCAAGCCGGGGACGGGCCATATCGCGCTCGCGGATCCGACGGGCGACTCGGCCATCATCGAGTTCCTCAAGGGCAGGACCACCGTGCACCACGGCGACAAGTACACCGTGATGACGAACGAGCCCGAGTACGATGCGCAGTTGGTGAATCTGGGGAAGTATGAAGGCTTCGGAGGCGTTCAGCCGCTGCCCGGAGGGGTCGCGCCGACGGATCGTTTCGTACGCGCCGCGTACTACTCCAAGCAGCTTCCGGCGGCCTCAGACGCGCAAGAGGCCGCGGCGTACGTGTTCAGCGTGATCCGTAACGCCTCTGCCCCGTTCGGCATCGTGGATGAGCTACACCCGAACGTCTCGCCCACTCGCTGGCGTACCGTCACCGACTGCACCGAGCGGCGGTACTTCTTCGAGTCCACCCGGAGCCCGAACGTCGTGTGGGTTGAGCTGTCGCAGCTGGATCTCGCCGAGGGCCGCCCGGAGCTGATCCTCGACCTGGTGAACGAACCCGACCGCGTCGGCAATGTGACCGGCGAGTTCGTGGCGTCAGGGTCCTAGGACATCGGTATGGGGGGCAGGCCTGAGTCCTGCCCCTCATACCGCCACGGCTCCCCAAGCCCTGCTATCCCTCTCGGCCGTATCTCGGCTGGGCCCCCTCTTCGGCCGCCCCGGACGGCGGTGCGGTACTCACTCGTCCCGGCCGTCGTCGTCATCGTCGAGGTCGACGGCGTCCGGGTCGCGCAGAGGCCGCAGCCCCTGGAACGGCTGGGACGCGGTGAAGCTGTAGCGGCCCAGGACGTTCAAATTCCGGTGCTTGAGCGGGGAGAGCCGGGCGACGTCCTCGTCGCGGATCTCGTGGCCCTCGGCGCGGAGCTGGGCGACGGCGGCGTCGATATAGCGCGTCGTCCACAGAACGACGGCGTTCAGAACGAGGCCCAGCGAGCCCAACTGATCTTCCATCCCGTCCCGGTACGCCTGGTGGATGCTGCCCTTCTTGCCGTGGCAGATGTCGCGGGCGAGCTTGTGGCGGGACTCCTGGACGGTGAGCTGCTTGTGCATCTGCCGCCGGTAGGAGTCATCGACCGGGTCGACGACGGCGAGCAGGTGAAGGGTCTTGGCGATCCGCCCGTACTCGGCGAACGCCTGCCCCAGCGGGGTGGGGTGGCCCTCACGGCCGAACATCCGCAGCAGGTCGTAGGCGCGGACCTGGTTGGTGACCAGGGAACCGGCCACCCGCAGCATTTCCGGCCAGTTCGTGATCACCTTCTTCACGTTCACCCTGTTCCGCGCGATCGCCTCCAGCGGCCCGTACCCGCCGGCCGCCTCGGCGCCGGGCATCGTCGCCTTCCAGAACCGCTGGTCCTGAAGGTCCTTGAAGCGCGGGGAGAAGCGGTAGCCGAGCATCTTGAAGATGCCGAAGACCATGTCGGAGTAGGAGGCGTTGTCGGTGGCGACCATCTCCGGCTTCACCCCGCCGTCCAGGTTCAGCAGAGCGTCCAGGATGAAAAGGGAGTCGCGCGGGGTGCCGGGCACCACCATCTGCCCGATGCCGATGACCTGGTCATTGATCGCGTTGAGCCAGGTGGTTCCGGTCTTCTTCGCGAAGTACTTGGGGCTGGGTACGGCGTTGATGGTGCGGACGGGGACGACAAAGCGCAGGCCGTCGACGGAGGCGAGCAGCCCGTTGCCCCAGAACTTGACGACCGGCACCCGGGCCTGGGCCTCGATCAGCGCGGCGTTCGCCGCGGCGATGGTGTCGGCGCGCAGGTAGTACTGGTCGACGTGGACCAGGTGGGAGCGGGTGAGCGCCTCGTGGTTCGGGTTGATGACCGGGGTCATCCCGATGTTGCACGCCTCGCTCACGAGCAGGGCGACGACCGAGGTGGCCAGGTCCTTCATGCGGGTCTTGCCGTCGCCCAGGTGCACGAAGGCGTCCAGGAACCCGGTCCAGGCGTGCACCTGGAACAGCAGGTCCGGCAGGTCGATCTTCGGGAGCATCTTCTCGACCCGCTTGCGCAGCCAGTTCAGCGACTTCGGCTCGCCGAGGGCGTGGAGCTTCTCCACGTTCAGCTTCGCGCGGCCGTTCGGCTGCACCTCGATGCTGATCTTCGCGTCTGTGCCGGCCTCTTCCAGGCGCTCGGCCATCTGCTTCCACATCGCGTCCAGCACGTCGATCAGCTCCCGAAGGTGCTGTTCGGCGTCTTCCGGGAGGCTCAGGCCCGCCAGGACGTCCTCACGCACTGCCTCCCAGCCCTTGCCCTGAAGCAGCCGGGCGCGCGGATCGGACCAGCGGTGCGAGGGGGAGGCGAAGATGTCGCGGCGCTTGAGCGCGCGGAAGAGCTGTTCCAGCACGCACACCACGTACGCGTCGCGGTCCACCGCCCCCTGGGGCAGCTCGGCGTTCGCGAACACCGCCTTGCGCCAGTGCGCCGGCACTAGCTTGTCGTCGACCTCGCGCGGCAGCAGCGGCTTCTCCGACACCTTCCGCCGCACCAGGGCCGGCAGTCGCTGCACCCCGGTGAGAATCCTCCTGCCGCCGGGCGCCGCATCCAACGCCTTCGACTCGCCCAGCAGCGACAGGAACGGGCGCACGGTGTTGTAGCGCAGCGCCAGTGCCCCGCGCAGCGCGGTCTCGGCCGTGTCGTCGTCCTCCGGGACCAAGCTCACCACCGTGGCGGCCGCGCTGGAGAGCGTGGCCCGGGGAGCGATCTCTTCCAGCGCCCGCCACAGAGCGGCCGTATCCACCTCACAGCCGGTCTCGTCGATGAGCTCCAGCTCCTCGATGACCACCTTCGAGATCCTGGCCGTGATCCGTGCCGCCTTCTCCAGCTGCGGCAGAGTCGACAAGCGCTGCTTGTCGGTGGACCGCTTGGCGGTGCTGATCAGCCGGGTAGCCATCAGGATCTCGAACAGGTCCAAGGCGTCGTCGATCGCCTTGGCCTCCAGGTGACGCATCACCGCGGTGAGCATCGCTGTGCGCTTGGGCTCCGGGGTCCGCTCCAGCTTCGGTGCCTTGGTGCCCAGTCCGTACCGGGCCAGCGCGGACAGCCGGTTCGGCGGGATCTGCTCCAGCTTGAGGCGTCCCAGCTGGAAGGACGCGATGTCATCGACCCGCTGCAACGCGGCCTTCATCGCGGTGCCAGTGGTCCGTGTCGGCGGCCGGCGCATCCGCTCCAGCTCCGAATACCGCTTGCCCTCCGGCGTCTTCAGCGTGGCGACCAGGTCGGCGGGCAGCGCCGGATCCGCCCGCCGGGCCGCCTTGGTGACCGCCGAGTGCAGCCGCTGCTCCGCGATTCCGCGGACCTCGGCGACCTGCCGGGCCAGCACGCTCACCCCCGGCAGCAGCACCCGGTTGCGGCGCAGCCAGCCCACCGAGTGATCAAAGAGCGCCTTGGGCCCCTCCGCGTGCGCCGTCCATGCCCGGCCGTGCAGGAACGCCCGGAACTTCCGGCCCTGATCATGGTCCTCGAACAGGTGGTAGCCGTACGCCTCACGGATCTCCCACGCATGGTCGTACACCGTCTGCCGCCGGTCCGTGTACCGCTTCACACACGAGGCGTCCTCGATGCCCAGCTGCCCGGCCAGGTGCTCCACCACCGGCCACGGCACATCCAGCGGGTCCTCACCCAGGAACAGCCCCACATACCGAACCGTGCACATCTGAAGGGCGAACCCGAGCTGGTGATGCTGTGTACGACGCAGCGCGATCAGATCCCGGTCGACATCGTCGAGGAAGAAGAACCGCTCCAACTCGGGCCGTGTCGGCTCGTCGGCGAACTTCCCGTACGCCGCAGCCTGTTCATCAGTTAAAAACTCCACCGGCATGCGGCGGACATAACCACCCGCAGCGAGGGACCGTGGATCTTTCACTGAAAGTCCGCATGGGGTAGGTCACCTGTGCTAGAAGATCATGACCGCGCGACCATGATCGTTCTCACCGATACTGACTGTTCCGTTGGTCCCCATGTCCGACATTGGTCTTACCGAGCACCACCGCGCCTGCGGCCTTCAGCCGCGACACCTGCACCGCGTCCTCGGCCGGCACATAGTTCCGGTGCGGCGGCATGCCCCAGGTCGTGGGCAGCCCGGCGATGTTGTAGGACTCCTTGACCGTCACCGGAATACCGAACAACGGCCGGTCCTCGCCGCGGGCACGCGCCTGGTCCGCGCCACGAGCGGCGGCCCGCGCACGGTCGAAGTCCGGCACGCAGATCGCGTTGATCACCTGGTCGTCGCACTCGATACGGGCGATCGCCTCGTCGGTCAATTCCACCGAGGTCACCTCACCGGCACGCAAAGCAGCCGAAAGCTCTTCGGCCGCGAGAAAACTCCACTCCATGAATCCGAAGCTATCGGCCTGCCACAGAGGCCATGAAATGCCGCTTCGCGCAACGGGGAAGCCGAACGGGCCACCTTCACCGGCGAAGTCGCGCACTCATTCTGCCATCGAAGATGGCCCACCCCAGGTCACAGCGCCGACAGTGGGCCAACTTCACCGGCACAGGCCATGAAATGCCGCGTCGTTCAACAGGACGGATGTCTCAATTCTTGTCCGCTGACCGTTGATGTTCCCGATCGCCATTGGGTCCTGCCCAAAACATCTTTTGCCGACGGGCAATTGTCGTCATGTTCCTCGACGTCCTGCCGCCGGGAGGGCGTTTCGCCAGTCCGGCTATGCCGCCCTCACGTCCAGGGCCAGGCGTTTGTCCATTGTCGAGCAGGAACCTGCCGTACGGATTCACGTGGGTCCAGAAGAGAGCGCTCAGGGCGCGGCGGTCCTCCGCGCCCATGCGCTTCTCCCACCCGGGATCGTCCAGAACCCGTCGCACCAGAAGGGCGCTGGTGATCGTGCGCACCACGCGGCCCAGCTCCTCCAGGCGAGGTAGACAGGGCGCTTGGGGCCGCCGCCCTTGGTGAACCGGCGCAGCACCTGCTCGGCCTCGGCGGTGCCCAGCCGCAGGGCGGTCGCGTGTTTGACCATCTGGTCGTAGTTGCGCTCGATCAGCTCCCAGTCGATCGGCCGGTTCTTCACCACCCGCTCCAGCCGGGGCCACGCGGCCGGGCCGTCGTCCGGGATGTACAGCCGCACCGACCCGGTGTTCTTCATCCTCGGCAGCTTGAAGCCCAACAGTTCTGTGAACGCGAACCCGACCACGCTGGCGCCGTGGGTGTCGGTGTAGTTGGCCTCGATGTCCGCGTCCGTGCAGTGCCGCAGCAGCCCCTCGGTCAGGGCTTTCTCCACCCGCCGCTGCGCGCGGGCGTTGACCCGGTGGATCAGCCCCGTCAGAAGCTCCACCAGGCCATCGGTGATCTCCATCTGCCGGGTCCAGCACAGCGCCGCCAGCAGCGTGACCCGCACCGGCTCGTCGCAGGCTTTGAGGTCCGAGGGGTACTTCCGCGCGCGGCCCGCGCCCGCCAGGAGCCCACCAGCCGACCGGAGGTGTCGGTGAACAGGTCATCCGGCAGGCCGAGCGCCTTCACCGTGCCTTGCCGATCTTGCCGATCTCGGCGAACAGCGTGTCCAACCCCAGCGGGCCGGGGTTTGCCTTCAACTCCGCCAGCAGCCCGTCCTCGTCCGCCAGGCCGCCCAACCGCCGGCATACCCCCGGCCCCAGCTTGTCTGTCGTCGTGGATCTCGTTTCCGGTGAGTGGACCGGGATCGATACCCTGGGGTGAAGACCTGTTCACCTCCCACGGATACTGCTGAGGCCCTGAATGCCGCCACCTGCCGCACACCCTGGGTTGCCGACGCTGGCCGACAGCGTACGGCTGGCCGAGGACGGGGTTCACATCCTGGACCGCCGCGTGTTCCCGTTCGAGCACCGCTGGGTGCACGCCCGCACGGTCGAGGAGGTCGCCGCGGCGGTCGAGGACATGGTGACCCAGTCCTCCGGGCCGTACTTCGCGGTGCTGTGGGGCATGGTGCTGGCCGCGCGAGAGGCCGCCGGTCAGGGGCCCGACACCGCGCGCGAGCGGCTGCGAGTCGCCGGTGACCGGTTGATCGCCACCAGGCCGACCAACGACCAGCCGCGTAAGGCCGTGGAGTGGGTCATGGCGTCGGTAGACGCTAGCGGCGATGACGTGGTCGCTGCGGCGCTCGCCGGCGCGCAGGCCGGTGACGCCGAGTACCGGCGGCGCAGCCGCGAGATGGGGCGCGCCGGTGCGGCGCTGCTGCCGGAGCGGGGGCGGATCCTGACGCACTGCTGGGGCGATCTGTACCTGGTCGGGCTGGTCGAGGCGGCGCTGGAGGCGGGCAAGCAGCTGTCGTTCGTGTGCACCGAGACCCGCCCATACCTGCAGGGCGCGCGGTTGACCGCGGAGACGCTGGCGGAGATGGGTGTTGATACCACACTGGTCACCGACGCCATGCCGGCGTCGCTGATGCGAGCGGGCGAGATCGACGCGTTGGTGACCGCCAGCGACCGGGTCACCATGGACGGTCACGTGATCAACAAGGTGGGGACGCTGCAGCTGGCGGTGGCCGCGCACACCTTCGGGGTGCCGTTCCACGCGTTGTGCCACGCGCCGGATCCCCGCTCGGCCACCGGCGCCGACGTGCCGATCGAGTTCCGCGACGGCGACGAGGTGCTGCACACCCTGGGGCGACGCAGCGCCAGCGAGCGGGTGCGGGGCCTGTACCCGGCCTTCGACATCACCGATCCGCGGTTCGTGACGACCGTGGTGACCGACCGTGGCGCGTTCGGGCCGGAGCGGGTGCACGAGTACTGGGACGAGGAACGGGGGACGGCGCGGTGAGCGTGCAGGTCGCGGCCCGGTGGGTCGTGCTGGACATCGAGGGGACGTTGACCGCCACCAGCCAAGTGCACGTGGTGCTCTACGACTACGCGCGCCCGCGGTTGGGGCTGTGGATCGACGCGCACTCCGACGATCCTGTGGTGGCCGGGGCTGTCGCGCAGGTCAAAGCCGACGCCGGGCTGGGCGAGCCGGCCGGGACCGCTGAGGTGGTGGCGGTGCTGCACGGCTGGATGGACGCCGATCGCAAGGCCACCCCGTTGAAGACGTTGCAGGGCCTGATCTGGTCCGACGGTTACGCCCGCGGGGAGCTGACCACCGACTACTTCGCCGACGTGGTGCCGGCGCTGCGGTCCTGGCGCGACCGGGGCCTGGGGCTGGCGGTGTTCTCCTCCGGCTCGGTGGCCGGGCAGATCGCGTCGTTCTCCAACACGACTTCCGGCGATCTGCGGGGGCTCTTCGCACATCACTTCGACACGGTCAACGCCGGGCCGAAGCGGGAACGCGACTCCTACGAGAAGATCGCCGACGGGCTGGGCGCCACTGCGGCCGAGATCGTGTTCTTCTCCGATGTGCCCGCGGAACTGGACGCCGCCACGGCGGCGGGCTGGCGGACGGTGGGCGTTGCCCGGGCCGGGGAACCGTTCGCGGACGCCGATTTCGGGACGCACCCGGTGGTGTCCACTTTCGACGATGTTGAGCTTGAGGTGATCGCGTGAGCAGCGAGCTGGACCAGGCCGGGGCGGCGCTGGCTGCGGAGTCGGCGCGGATGGCGGGTCTGGGCTGGATGCGCGGCACCTCCGGCAACCTGTCGGTGACGTTGCGGCAGGACCCGCTGCGGCTGGCGGTGACGGCCAGCGGCCTGGACAAGGGCGAGCTGACCGCTGCCGACGTGGTGGTCGTGGACGCTGCGGGAAAGACCGTGCCCGATCAGCCCAATCCCGCGCAGCGGCCTTCGGCCGAGGCGGGGTTGCACGCGAGGATCGCGGTGGTGGCCGGGGCGGGCGCGGTGGTGCACGTGCACATGCTCTCGGCGGTGGTGGCCGGACAGCGCTGGCCCGGCGGCGTGGTGTTGCGGGATCTGGAGATGCTCAAGGGGCTCGGGCTCCGCGACGACGACGTGATGACGGTCCCGGTGGTGCCCAACAGCCAGGACATGGGTGTGTTGGGCGATGCGTTCGAGGCGGGTTTTGATGCCGCGACGCCGGCGGTGATCGTGGCGCGCCACGGCGTGTACGTGTGGGGGCGAGACCTGGTGCAGGCTAGGCACCGCACGGAATGCTTGGACTGGCTGTTCCAGTTCACCGTGGCCACGAACGGATTCCAGGAGGTAGTGCCATGACGTTGCTGACCGTGTGGCCGGACACCGATCCCGGCACGGTGGAGTTTCGCACCGAGGACCCCGGGCAGATCGGGGACGTCCTCAAGCAGTTCGGGGTGCGTTTCGGGCGTTGGGAGCTCAAGGAGCTGGCCGAGGACGCCTCGCCGGAGGACGTGCTGGCGGCCTATCGCACCGAGGTCGACGCCGTCATCGACGCCGAGGGCTACATCAAGGTGGACGCGGCGGTGATGGCGCCGCGCGACGGTGATCCGGGATGGGAGCAGCAGGCCAAAGCAGCCCGGGAGAAGTTCCTTTCCGAGCACACCCACGACGATGACGAGGACCGGTTCTTCGCTCGTGGCGCAGGGGTTTTCTATCTGCACATCGGCGAGAAGGTGTACGCGGTGCTGTGCGAGGCGGGTGATCTGCTGAGCGTGCCTGCCAACACCACGCACTGGTTCGACATGGGCACCCGCCCGGATTTCGTGGCGATCCGCTTCTTCCACGACGAGGACGGTTGGGTGGGCGATTTCTGCGACACCAACACGGCGGAGCGTTTCCCGTCGTTCGATGATCTGATGGCCTCGCGGGGCTGATCCCCCATGCCGGAGCCGGATGCGGACTCGCGGTCCGCACCCGGCTTTTTCCGTTCCCAGGGGTTGGCCCCGTCTAACGGGCGTTCAGGTAGCGGGCGCGCAGAAAGCAACGATTGGCTGCATTCGCACTGGCCGTAGCGCTTAGAGTCCGTTGAGCTGGTCTCGGTCTTGTTCTTCGGCCGGCAAGGACGGCTTCGCCGATCCGCTGATGGCGCTCAGGTGAATCTCCCCGGACCTGCTCACTGAAATTCCCCACCCGCGTGGCTCCGCCGACCACGCCCGAGTGGGGAATTTCAGCGAGCAACTCTGGCCAAGATCATTAAGCGGCATCACCGCGGCTTACACAGCTGGCATGACACGGCCGAAGATCCTTGCCTGCGACCAGCAGCCCGTCTAGCTCTTCCCGGCGCTCCGGACGCAGAAGTGGCTCCAGCTGCACGAACGTCTCGGCGGTGGCGCGTTCACGTGCTGCGGCGACCGCGCGCATCAGCGGCACCACGCCGGCCCGATGTTCCGGGCGCTGGCGCAGTACTCGCAGACCAAGCGGAACGCCACGCTCGGCGAATCGCGCTCCATCGCCCAAGCCAGCAGGAACTCTTCGGGATCTTTCCACTCGGCATCGTTGGCCAGCCGCCACCCGAGCCGCTCGGCTACCTCCTCGGAGAGAAGAACCTCGTCGACATCCCCCGCTCCGCCTGTAGTGATCAACAAACGGAGCACATCCTCACCACCGCCGAACAGCGCCCTACCAGTGGCTCAACGCGCCCCACCCGACGCTCGGCTTCAGCCTGCAGCTGGTGACCGTGCGCGACGCTGGCGCGTTCGGGGTGCCGGTAGTAACGGCGGCAGAACCACCGGACCTCCTGGTCGCTGCCTGGCGTAGCAGGTGACCTGCATATTCGCCCTTTCCTCGACCATTACTGCCGGAACCCCCAGGAAATCAGGTTTCCGGCAGACCAACTTGGTTTTCGTTGGCAAGACCGGATTCCTGATTCCTTCGTGACGAAGCGTCGCATGCATCACATTGGCACGTTTTGACCCTGGACTCGACAGTTCACAGTCGTGCAACCCTCTCAAGATCGGGTGGCACAAGAATCCAAGAATCTACCTCCGGAGAACCCGGGGGCAGACCCGCCGGGGGTGTTACTCCTTGCGTCCCCATGCGGTGAAAACGGCCAGTGAGAGGTCCCGGAAGGTTGGGTCGCTCAGTTGGGCGTAGGCGCGCTCGAACAAGGAGTCCGGCGCCAGCCCGGCGGAGACGATGCCGGGGCGTGACTGTTCGAGAGTAAGGCGCCACCACTGGGACTCGGCGTCGTCTCCGCGGATCTGCTGGAAGCGCGCCCGCATGTCGATGCCGGTGAGCCCCTTTCCGAAAAGGGGCGTAGGCAGGCTTCTGGCCCAGTCGGTTCGGGTGCCGACCGTGTCCTCTAAATAGTCGCGAAACGCGCGCGTGACCGTCCGGTAGGCAGGGTGCGGTGCGTTCTGGATGGGAAAGAACGCCGGCTCTTCGACTAGCAGTATGCCGCCGGGGGCGAGCCAGCCGGCCAGCCGGGAGATCGCCTCATCCTGGTCAGGAAGGTGGGTCAGGACGTACCGGGTGTGGATGAGGTCGAACGATCCGGGTGGGAAATCGTCGGTGCACAGGTCGTGCTGCCGCACCGTGATCGACGGCTCATCGAGGCGGTCCAGGTACGTGGTGTCCAGGTCGATGGCGGTCACGGAGGCGCCTTGTCGGGCCATCCATACGGCGATAGAGCCTGCGCCGGCGCCGACCTCCAGGCATCGCCACCGGTGACCGACTCCCAGTTCGCTCAGCATGTCCTTGGTATGGGGATCGAGGACGGACTCGAGCAGTCTCAGCCGTTCGTGTTCGGTCGCCAGCGCGTGACTGAAGACGCCGTCGCGGTAGCGGGTGGGCAGCCACTCCGAGTGGGCTGACGCCGAAGCTGCACCGCGGGGTGCTTGTGTGTGAGTCACGCCGGGTCTCCCGACTGCTTTGTGGGCACCAGGCTGTGGCTGAAACTTGTGTGGTAGTCACCCTGCCTTTGCGGGGAGTCGGCACGGGTGTCCAGGGTGCCGAGGCATCCGTGATCATCGCTGCGGGCGGATGGCAGGTCGTGATGTGTGGGCGTTATCAGCACGATGTTTCCTCACATTGTCGCGGGGCGGGTGGTTTCGGTAGGCGGTTTGCCTACCGACGTCGGTCGGGGTATTGGGGAGGAAGCTGTCACCGCACCCTGCCGGGGCTTCGGGAGCAGCGGGCCTGCTCGATCGGCTGGCCGGCATCCAGCGCGGCGCGGGCGGCGGTGAGTTGGTTGGCGTCGAGTTTGCGGGGGTCGGCCGGGTTGCTTGCCCTTGGCTTGGTCGGCTTCGCGGTGGGCGTCCCCGGCTCCCGCCGAGCGGCGGTTCCTGGCGGGCGGGTGCCGGTTGACCGCGCAGGCATTGCGGCGGACAGCCAGCCGGATTTCTTCCGAAGTGTTCTGGTCGTCCCTTGGCGAGGACGGTCATGCTGGTCAGCGATGTGCGTAGTGGGAGGCACCGCAGATAGTCCGGGGTTATCCGCGATAGTCACGGACCGTAGAAGCGTCAGTTTTCGGTCCATTGTTCCTCGCACAAACTCACCCGCACCGACCTCGCGTGTACAGACATCAGCTAACCCCTATATAAACCGCACTACATCGGAAACGGTTAGGACGAGTGGGAGTGCTGCGACTGCGAGTATGACGAGAGCACACCCGCCTTTCGGCTCGAGGACCTTGTCCTGTCGTCGCCATTCCGCCAGGATCTGGTCCGACTCACGCATCGTCCTTCTCGCATACGACTCCGCCTCCTTGTCGATGACCCTGATGCAGGCGCCGCAGCACATCGACGGCTGCGTTGTGATCACGCGTCCGCAGCGGTTGCAAGGATATGGCACGAACCAGGTTCTCCTTCGCCGAGCCGGATGAGCGGGAGTGAAGACCGAGCTGATTGTCTAGTGTTCAGCTAGCCATCGTAGCGATTCTGGGCAGTTGCTACGGAGTTCTTTAAGATGGCACGACCACGTCGATGCGAGACGGCCCTCCAACTAGGCCGGGTGGGGTAGTCCGTTGTAGCCCACGCGTACTCCGGCAAGTCAGCTTCTCCTTCGTCGTAGGCCTCGTGGTGGTCGTCGACCGTGTACTAACTCCGGCCTGCGTGCCACGGAGCCGGTCGCCTCGACGTTGACGACGTGCACCACGGGCCCGCAGTGGCAAAGTGCCGGCGCGAGAGGGGAAACGCCGTTACGGCGGGAAACCCCGCACCGTGCCCGCCAATGCTGAGTTACGCCGCACGCTGGGCGACCGGAAGCAGGCCCGCCTCGACTGGCCCGCGATTAGGAGTGCCCTGGGTTGTTTCTCAACCGCAACGCCCCTGGCGAACCCGACCGGTGACAGCACCCTTGCCTCAACTCGAATACAGGTTCTTACGGATGCTCAGTTGTCGGGACTGGCCTCGGTATCGGACTGGCTGATGTCCGTCTGAAGCCCGGCCAGGGCACCCATCACGATCGCCGGCCAGATAGCTCTGGACCCGGCGCTGTACATGAGGCCGCAGCCGACGAACATGCTCGCCGAGCTGGCTACCAGCGCCACGAAGTGCACGAGCGTCTGCGACATGTTCAGACGGCCAACGACTATCGCCTTGAGGAGCGCCGCAACCGCGGCACACCCCAGAATCGGGATCGCGAGGTCGCCGATGAAGAGCAAGAACTTCAGGAACGTGGCGTTCTCGAACTCGTCACGGACCGCGTAGAAGACATAGTCGCCGAGCTTGCGGCGCTCGTGGAGGTAGTTGAACCCCGCGGCCCACAGCACACTGGTCACGGCGCTCAGCAGCCCCAGCTTGAGCGGAACGGTATGTGGACCGTCGGCGGTTTGACGACGTGGCTGGGCTGGGTGGTTCCGCTGATGCTCGCCCAGCTCTGGCTGGACCGCCGCCCCAGGCACGCCCGGGCGCGCTGATCGCAGGCAGGCTTGACCTGGAGTGCGGTGGAGGTTGAACGCTGGCACGGTCCGTCGTCCGATGAGCCGCGCAAGGGGTGGCCCGTGTCCGCGATCGATGCCGATTCCGCAGCCGGGGCGGGTTTGCTGTCCCGCCGCTACCGGTCGCTGACCGTTGGTGCGCTGATCTTGATCTCGTTGGTGGCCTTCGAGTACGTGGCAGTGGCCACGGCGATGCCGACGGTGGCGCGGGCCCTGGACGGGTTGGCTCTGTATGCGGCGGCTTTCGGCGGGACCTTGGCCGCAGGTGTGGTGAGCATGGTCGTCTCGGGCGGGTGGAGCGATGTCCGGGGGCCGGCGGTGCCGCTGCGGGTGGGGGTCGCGGTGTTTGCCGCCGGGTTGCTGCTGGCAGGGGTGGCGCCGGTGATGTGGGTGCTGGTGGTGGGCCGGATCGTGCAGGGCCTGGGTGGCGGGTTGATCTCGGTGGCGCTGTACGTGGTCGTCGGGCACACGTTGCCGGAGGAGTTGCGGGCGCGGTTTTTCGGGTTGCTGGCCGGGGCGTGGCTGTTGCCGTCGATCGCGGGCCCGTTGGTGGCGGGTTTGCTGGTAGAGCAGTTGAGCTGGCGGTGGGTGTTCCTGGCGACAGCGGTGCTGGCGGTGCCTTCGTTGGTGTTGGTGAACCCCAGTTTGCGCGGGTTGTCGTGGCCCGCGGCGCCGGAGCGGCGCCGCTCGCGTCGTCCGTTGTGGGCGCTGGGTGCGGCCGCGGGGGCATTGCTGCTGCATTATGGCGGGCAGCAGACCGGCTGGGTTCCGGTGGTGCTGGTCGTTTTGGGGTTGGGTGCTCTGGTGGTGTTCGCGCCGATGTTGTTGCCGGCGGGAACGTTTCAGGGCCGGGTGGGGCTGCCCAGCGTGGTGGCGTTGCGGGGTATCGCGGGCGCGGCGGCCTCGGCGGCTGAGGTGTTCATTCCGCTGATGCTGTCGCGGGAACGGGGTTTGTCGCCCACCACGGCCGGTTTGGTGCTGGCCACCAGTGCGGTGGGGTGGATGGCCGGTTCGTGGTTGCAGGGGCGGATGTCCTCGCAGCAGCGGGTTCCGGTGGTGGGTGCGGTGCTGCTGGCCGCCGGGGTGGCGGGGGTGACCGCGACGGTTGTCCCGGTGGTGCCGCTGTTGTTGTGCATCGCCGGGTTGACGTTGCTGTCACTGGGGATGGGGTTGATGTACCCGGTGTTGTCGCTGTTGACGCTGCGGTGGTCGGCGCCGCAGGAGCAGGGGGTGAACAGTTCGGCGTTGCAGCTCAGCGAGTCGCTGTTCACCACGACCGTTCTGGCGGTCACGGGTGCGTTGTTCGCGGCGTGGTTGGTGTGGTCGCCGGTCACGGCGTATTTCGCGGGTTTCGGTGTCGCCTCGGTGTTGACGCTGCTGGCCGTGGCGGTGGCCGTCCGCGTCCGGTGAGGGCTGGTCCGTGAGTGGTTTTGGGCGCTGTGGTCACCGAAACCACTCAGTGGCCGCGCGGATCGCTGGCGGCTTCGATGTCGGCGCGGAGTTTCTCGATCACGCCGGGGACGAGAGCACCGTCGTGGAAGTGGATGATGGCGTCGAAGGCCTCCCGGAAGTCACCGACGGGCACCTGGGTGCCTTGGGCGTGCAGGTGTTCGGCGCCGGCGAGGAGCCCGGTGGGTGTGGCGTGGAGGTCGAGCAACGCGATGGGCCGACCGGTGGTGTTCAGCAGCGCTTCGATGCTGGTCGGTGATGGGGTTCTCCGCTGCAGGGACACTTCCCAGTCGTAGGGCTGCCCGCTGCGCGGGATTAGGTGGATTTCGGGGCCGTTGCCGTAGGTTGTGGCGATGACGACCATGTCGCTGCCGAGTTCGGGTGCGAGCAGTCCGCCCAGGGTCGGCCGGCCGGTGATGGGGCTTCGTTGCACGTGGCCGTTGTGCGCGCTGATCACGACGCGGTGTCCTCGGCCCAGGAGCCGCTGCACGGTGTCGGCCATGAACTCGTCTCGAGTGCTGGGGCTGCCTGCGGTGATCAGCCGGTCCAGCGCTCGGGCCGAAGCCGCGCAGTGCAGGGCGATTTCGTCGCCCTGCACTGCGGCCCGGCTGGCCAGGTCCGCGATGCCCGCCCTCAGCCGGGCATGCTCGGAGGGCGACATGGCCGCGTAGCGACGGGCCGCCACCGCATGCCCACCCAAGTCGGTGCGCGCGAGCAGCTCGTCGTCTCCTGCCTGACCTGGGAGCCGAGCCAGGCAGGCCCGCACCGCCGGTCCTGGCGAGGCCGCGGATCCGGGGACGTCGATACCGCAGAAGGTGATCGGGTGCGGCGCCGAGGTGTTCCAGCGTCGCATCCACCGCAGTTGGGCGTGCCTTTCCGCGCATTCGCCGAACCGGTAGGTGACACCGCGCTTGGCGATGTCACCGACATCGCCAAGCGCGCCGTGGATCCAGTCGTCGACCAGCAGCCCTTCGGCGAAGCCCGATTCCAGGGCGAAGGCGGTGAATCCCTTCTCCTGGACGAGGAACCGCAGGATCCTGTCGGTGATCTGGTGGAACTGGGAGATCCCGTGGTCGCCTTCGCCGATGCAGACCACGCGGGCGTCCCCGACCAGGTCGCCGAGCGCGTCGAGATCGCTGGTACTGGCCGTGTCGGGGTCGGTGGTCGCGATCGGGTGGGTCAATTCCCGCAGCGTGCTGGCCACTGCCATTCCCCCGGGGGGTCAGCTCAGGTGGGTTTCGAGGGCGTCGGCTCCGGCGGGGGCTCCGCCGCAGCCGCGGATGATCTCGCGCATCCAGTCGAGGTTGGCGCGGACCTGCTCGTCGGCGGCGATGGTGTCGACCGCGGCGCGCAGGTCGGTGGCGGTGAGGGTTTCGGGCTTCAGTCGGCGGCCGAGTCCCAGTTCTTCGACGCGGGCGGCGTTGGCGGCCTGTTCGTGCATCTGCGGCACGGCCACCAGCGGCACCCCGGCGTGCAGGGATTCCATGGTGGAGTTCATGCCGGTGTGGGACAGGAACGCGGTGGCGTGGCGCAGGACCGCCGGTTGCGGGAAGGAGGCGCGCACGTCGAAGTTCGCGGGGATCGCGCCGAGTTGGGCCTGGTCGATGTGCTGGCCGGTGGACATCGCGATCTGCCATTGGCTCCCGCCGAATGCCTCGAAGCACATCCCGTAGAACTCCGGGCGGTTATTGAACGCGGTTCCCAGGGAGATGAACAGCAGCGGGGCGTGCGGTTCGCGGGGCTTCCAGGGCACTTCGGCGCGCTCGCCCAGCAGCGGGCCGATGAAACGGAACCGCTGGTCGAAGGTGTCGGCACGGAGCTGGAATTCCCGCGGCAGGAACACCAGGTTCAGCTCGGCGGGCGGCGCGCCGAACGGAAGTTCGGCGCGCACACCGAACTCGGCGCCCACCTGCTGGAATTGGCTGCCGAATTCGGCGAGTGCTTCGGTGGGGAATCCGCCGTTGTCGGCGGGGAACACGTCGCGCAGCGAGAAGTTCTCGTTGGCGGCGAAGCTGGGCACCAGCGCGATCGCGGGGACGTCGAGGTCTTGGGCCAGCATGCGTCCGGTGCTGGTCATCGTGTCGAAGCACACCGCATCCGGCGGGTCGGCGCGGAATCGTTGCCGCAGCAGCGGGAAGCTGGCGCGAATGTCGTCGATGAGGAAGTGCATCAGTTTCGCCACCGGCGGCGGGCCGGGCTGGACCTGTGGCGGTATTTCCGGCATTTCGGTGGGTAGTTCCAGGATTTCGGCACCGCTGGCTCGCACGGTGGACGCCATTTCCCGGCCGATGGCGTAGCTGACGCGGTGACCGCGGCGCACCAGTTCGGCGACCAACGGCAGCGTGGGGTTGACGTGGCCGACGGCGGGCATGCTGACGAAGGCGAAGTGCTTTTTCATAATTCCTCGGGCTGGACGTGCGCGTTCCGCGCGGGGCTCACCGTCCAGTATCCGGGTCTGTTCCGGTAGCGGCATGTGGCGTTGATCATCGCCGTTTTCATCTTTTCCGGAGAAAAGAGGCTCGCGTCCGAATTGGGTCATCGCCGCAAGACCGCGCCTGCCACACAGGAATTGCGTCCGGCATCGGCCATTCGTCGCATTCCCTCGTGCCGTTTCCAGTTACCACCGCATGCGCTGGGCGGTTCCGGGATTTTGCGCGAAGCTCCGGAAACCGCGTGGTTCCGGGGCGGGTCAGGGCAGGGTGAGCACGCGTGGTCCGTCCTCGGTGATGGCGATGGTGTGCTCGACGTGGGCGGCGCGGCTGCCGTCGCTGGTGAGCACGGTCCAGCCGTCCTCGGCGGTGCGGATGTCGTCGCTGCCGCCGGCGAGGAACATCGGCTCGATGGCCAGGACCAGTCCCGGGCGCAGCGGGGTGCCGCGTCCGCCGGGGCCGTCGTTGGGCACGAACGGGGCTTCGTGCATGTCGCGGCCGACACCGTGGCCGCCGAGGGGGCCGGGGATGCCGTAGCCGGCGCCGCGTCCGACGATGCCGATGGCGCGGGCGATGTCGCCGGTGTGGCGGCCGGGCCGGGCGGCGGCGATGCCGTCGGCCAGGGCCTGCGCGGTGGTTTCGGTCAGCTGGGTGTCTTCGGCCCGGCCCGGGCCGACGCTGAAGGTGATCGCCGCGTCGCCGACCCAGCCCTGCAGGCGGGCTCCGCAGTCGATGCTGACCAGGTCGCCGTCGGTTAGTGCTCGCCCGTTGGGGATGCCGTGCACGATCGCGTCGTTGACCGAGGCGCAAATAGTGCCGGGGAACGGGATGGGTGCCCAGTGGGGCCGGTAGCCGAGGAACACCGGTTGTGCGCCGGCGTCGGTGATAGTGGTGTGCGCGATCTCGTCGAGTTCGCGCAGGGTGGTGCCGGCGGTGGCGTGTGCGCGGACGGCTTGCAGCGCTTGGGCGACGATGCGGCCCGCTTCGCGCAGCGCGTCGATCTCCGTCGCTGTCTTCAGTTCGATCACGTGTGTCTCTCCCACACCACTGGACCCAATAACTATACCGATATTAGTATCACGCTATGGTGCGTGTGCCGCTGAACGAGCACGAACGACGACGGGGCGAACTACTCGGCCAAGCGCTGCGGGACGCCCGCGGCGAACGCAGCATGGTCGAGATCGCGGCCGCATCCGGGATCTCCACCGAGACCCTCCGCAAGATCGAGAAGGGCCGCATCCCCACCCCGGCGTTCTTCACCGTCGCCGCGGTCGCCGACGCGGTAGGACTGTCGCTGGACGAACTGCGCAGGGACGTCGCGGCGGCACAGGAAACGCAACGACGTATGTCGGCCTGACACCACCTCAAGGTATAAGTTCTCCTAAAGCCCAGCCGAAAAGACCGGCGACCGCCAATGCCCGTGGAACCCGGTCCGAGGTCCACCGCAGAGCGTCCACATCGGACGATCGCGGTGGCGACTCTTCGTGTCCGGACATGCGTTTTCCATTACCCCGCGCACACGCCGCCGACGCTGCGATAGAGATCACAGGCAAGACTCCGCGGTTCCATACGCTCCAACAACCAACCAGCAACCCACAGCGCCACCCCGGCTTACGACACGAGTTCATGACGAATTCGCTACGATTCGCCAGCCGGGTCGGGGAGAACAACCGGCACAACACGAACGGAGTCACGAGTTGCCTGCCGAGCACCCCGACCAGCTGCGCCGATGGTGGTGGAAAAGCCCCTTGGCGGTACGCCTGCTGCCCGCCGCCGCGCTGTTGACCGCGACCGGCGCCGGCATGATCAACGCCCTGCCCACCGGCAGCCAAGATCTCGCCACGCCCCCGCAACCCGCGCGCGTGCCCGTCAGCCAACTCGCCCCGGTCACCACCTCGATGGACCCGCCGACCACCACGACGACCACCGAACCGGAGCCGACCACGCCTCCGAGCACGACGACCAGCACCACCAGCAAACGTCCCACGCCCTCGGCCGTCCCCACCACGACCACGACCACCCCCACACAGCAGCCCCAGCCAACCCGCCCAGCCAGCCCGCCCGGCCGCGACGGCGACAACGGCCGCCCCCGGCCCAGCACCAACCACGACGGCGACTGGGTCCCCGTGGTCGAAGAAGGTGAACGCTGCTCCCGGGAAGGCGACTCCGGCCGCACCTCCTCCGGCGCGCCCGCCAGCTGCGAACGCGCCGATGACGGCAAGCTGAGGTGGACCACACAATGGTGAACAACGCCGACGACAACCACCCCACCGACCGCCACCACGCCAGCGCCCTGCGCATCCTGGAAAACGGTCCCCACGCCCCGCAATGCCCCCACGGGCACGGTCCGCTGACCACCGTCACCGACCACGACGCCCCCACCGGCGTGGTCATGGTCTGCCCGCAATGCGGGCAACGCCGCGACACGGAAGTCACCATGCTGCGCACCCTGCTCAACCCCGACCACACCGGCTTCAACCAGCCGCTGGCGATCCCGACCGAGAACCCATCGGTCACCGACACCACCGAAATCCCCCGGGTGCGACCCGAGGACACCCACCGCGAGCCACTCGGCAAGATCACCCCCCGGGAAACCACCCGCGATGATCTCGCCGACGCCGAAGAAACCTACTTCGACGCCCCCGAACAGCCCACCGCCGCACCCCGCGGCCGCCGACCCGACGGCACCATCCGCACCACCGGCTGGCTGCAACTGGGCAAAATCCCGATCAGCTCCGGACTATGGGCCGCACTCACCGGCGCCGCACTGGGCCTGGCGCTCATCGACCTGCAGGCCTGGCTGCCGCTGCTCCTGGCCGCCGCCGCCTTCGCCGCCTGGTTCGCCACCACCCGCTGGTTACGGCCCGCCTCGACCGCCACCAACGTCGAACAGATCAACGCCGACGAACTGCTGCCCGGCGACGCAGTCCGCATCTACGGGCCGATCGGCCCCGTCGGCATCGTCGACCAGGTCACCCCGGCCAACAACCAGCAGGTCCTCGTCCGCTACAGCGGCGGCACCCAGCGCTTCCTGTCCGAAGACGCCCACTGCCACCTCGTTCAGCTCCACAGCTAACCACCACAACGATTCACCTGGTCAGCGGCCGCGAGTACGTCACGGCGCCATAGCACCCGAACCACTCACGGCCGCTGACCAGGCCGAACACCCCACGGTCAGCCGCGGCCAGACTCCGAAACACCAGCCGAACCGCCCACGACCGCATCCGAACCCGACTTCGCCGCATCCACCGGCGGCACCAACCCCGACACATCCCCACCCGTGTCATTGACCTTCAACACGAACGGCCTCGTCTCGGTATAACGCACCACGCTCACCGAACACGGATCCACCACGATCCGCTGGAACGCATCCAGATGCAGCCCCAAAGCATCCGCCAGCACCGACTTGATCACGTCACCATGTGTGCAGGCCAACCACACCGCATCCGCGGGCAGCCGACGATCATGCGCCCGCACCGCGGCCACCGACCGCGCCTGCACCTGCGCCAACCCCTCACCACCCGGGAACACCACCGCCGACGGGTGCTGCTGCACCACCTTCCACAACGGCTCCTCCACCAACTCCGAAATCTTGCGCCCGGTCCACTCGCCGTAATCGACCTCGGCCAGATCCGGCTCCACCACCGACGAAAGCCCCCGCTGCGCCACCAACCCCGCCACGGTCTCCCGGCACCGCTGCAACGGCGACACCACGACCTCCCGCAACGGAACCCCCGCCAACCGGTCCACCAGGCCCGCCGCCTGGCCCACCCCGGTCTCGTCCAACCCGACACCGGGCGAACGCCCGGCCAAAGTCCCGGCACCATTAGCCGCCGACCGCGCATGCCGCAACAGGATGAGAGTCGCCACGCCAGCCGAGGGTAGGCCCAACCCCGACTCCACCCACCACAACCCCCACAAAAAGGCGCGGCCCGCACCAACCTGGTGCGGACCGCGCCCAACAATCACCAGATCACGGCTGCATGACGCCGAAACCCAACAACCCGAACAACACCAAACCCAACACGATCCGGTACCACACGAACACGTACACGCTGTGCCGCTCCACGAACCGCAACAACCAGGCGATCACCGCATACCCGATCACCCCGGCCACCACCGTGGCCACGACCATCTGTGCCACCGACGGCTGCAACCCGTACGGGCTCGGCTCGAACACGTGCGAAATCTCCGACAACCCCGCCGCGAACACCGCCGGAATCGCCAACAAGAACGAGAACCGCACCGCCGTCGGCCGATCCAACCCCAACGCCAAACCAGCCGTGATCGTGCCACCCGACCGCGACACACCCGGGATCAACGCCAACGACTGCGCGAACCCCATCGCCACGCCATCGCTCAACCGCAACTGGTCCTGCGCCCGACGCTGCTGGCCGAACCGCTCCGCCAACCCCATCAGCACACCGAACACGATCAACGTCGCACCAGTGATCCACAAACTCCGGAAAGTCGACCGGATGACGTCCTGGAACAACAAACCCAGCACCCCGATCGGCAAACTTCCGACGATCACATACCACGCCAACCGGTAATCCTGCGTCCGCCGCACCTCAGCCGACACCAAGCCCCGGAACCACACCGCCACCAACCGCACGATGTCCTTGGCGAAGTAGATCACCACCGCCAACTCGGTACCGATCTGCGTCACCGCCGTGAACGACGCACCCGCATCGTCACCGAAGAACAACTTCGACACGATCGACAGATGACCAGACGAAGAAATCGGAAGGAACTCGGTGAGCCCCTGGACCACGGCCAACACCAGGGCCTGCAACCACGACAACGAAACCCACTCCAGCACGATCGTGAAAACTCTTATGCGCCCACCGGCCACCGGCCGCCAAGCCCGGAACCCAAATCTTGCAACATTCCCAACACCCACCCACCCCCACCCCGCAAACCCACATCCCAGCAGGTCAGCTAGCAACTGATCACAGCAAGCAACGAACAAACCCGACACTCACCGAGCACTGTGATCCGGAACACCCAGAACCAGACCCGCCGCTGCAGCCTCACCGAACACAACCGCCACAGCGAATACCCTCACCCAACGTGGAACACCGACAACTCGGCCGCAGCGGCCTCCGCGTCTCCCGCCTCGCCCTCGGCACCATGACCTGGGGACTGGACACCGACGCCGACGAAGCCGCCGAGCAACTGTCCACCTTCCACGAAGCCGGCGGCACCCTCCTCGACACCGCCGACGTCTACCAAGACGGCCGCAGCGAAGAAATCCTCGGCGACCTCCTCGCCACCCAAATCCCCCGCGACGAAATCGTCCTCGCCACCAAAGCCGTCGCCCGCCGCAAACCCGGCCCCTTCGGCGGCGGCGCCTCGCGCGGCGCACTGCTCACCGCCCTCGACAACTCACTACACCGCCTCCAAGTCGACCACCTCGACCTCTGGCAACTGCACGCCTGGGACCCCACCGTCCCCCTCGACGAAACCCTCTCCGCCATCGACACCGCCGTCACCAGCGGCCGCGTCCGCTACGCCGGCATCTCCAACTACTCCGGCTGGCAACTCGCCACCGCCGCCACACACCAGAACGCCCACCCCACCCGCACCCCCCTAATCGCCACCCAAGTCGAATACTCCCTGCTCGAACGCGGCATCGAACGCGAAGTAACACCCGCCGCCGAACACCACGGCCTCGGCCTGCTCGCCTGGGCACCACTGGGCCGCGGCGTCCTCACCGGCAAATACCGCAACGCCACCCCACCCGACTCCCGCGGCGCCACCAGCCACTTCGCCAGCTACGTCGAACACCACCGCAACGAACGCGCCGCCCGCATCGTCCAAGCCGTCCTCACCGCCGCCGAAGGCCTCGGCACCTCACCCGTCCACGTCGCCCTCGCCTGGGTCCGCGACCGCCCCGGCGTCACCGCCCCCGTCCTCGGCGCCCGCACCGCCCCCCAACTCAAAACCGCCCTCGCCGCCGAAGACCTCACCCTCCCCCCAGCCATCCGCGCCGCCCTCGACGACATCAGCGCCCCCGACAAGAGCTACCCCGAACGCAACCCCGCCCAGCCCTGACCCCCACCCACAGGTCCACCGCACCCCGCACCGCCCCACACGGCACCCCACCACCCAGATCAGGGATGCTGGAAGCAAGCAACACGCACCGCACCCCGCGGGCACGCGGCACCAAGGAGGACCTCGTTGCGTCGGCTGGCCATCATCTGCCTCTCCGCAACCCTGCTCACCAGCTGCGGAATGGACACCACCAGCGACCCCCTCCAGGTCACCGACACCCTCACCGCCGCAACACCCGCCACCGCACCCCCCGCAACCACACCACCAGCAGGAACCGTCCACCCCGCGCCACCGGTGCAACACGCCGCCTACGACCGCGACACCCACACCCTCGTACTCGCCAGCGGCCCCAACCTCACCCTCATCGACACCCACACCAACACCCAACGCACGGTCACCCTGCCCAGCGCACCCGCCACACTGCGCGCCGAACACGGGCAACTCCTCGCAGCGCTCCCCGACACCAACACCCTCACCCGCATCGACCTACGCACCGCCACCGCACAACCCACCCCAGTACCCGGCGGCCCCATCGACGCAATCGACCTCGACGGCAACCGCACCGCGATCATCCTCCGCGACACCGCCACGGTCACCATCCTCCAAAACGGCAACCCCACCGCCACCACCGAAAAATTCCAAGGCCCCGCACAACTGCTACCCACCCGCGGCGGCAGCGTCGTCGTCCTCGACCGCCTCACCACCGCACTAACCCCCATCGACACCACCACCGGAACCAAAGGCGCAGGCCTGCGCGCCGGACAAGGCGCCACCAACGCCGTCACCGACCGCTACGGCCGCATCCTCACCATCGACACCCGCGGCCAAGAACTCCTCGCCTTCAGCACCGACCCGCTGATCATGAAACAGCGCTACCCCGTCCCCGGCGCCCCCTACGGCCTCGCCTACGACCCCACCCGCGACCTAGCCTGGGTCACGCTGACCGCAACCAACGAAATCGTCGGCTACGACATCGCCGGCGGCGAACCCCAAGAACGCCACCGGCTCCACACCATCACCCAACCCAACGCAGTCGCAGTCGACCCAGACACCGGAGACATCTACATCGCCTCCGCCAACGGCGCCGGATACCAGGTGGTGAGAGTGTGAAACCCGTGAACGCGGAAGGAACCGACACCGACTCGGACTGGGAGTACCGGCCGCTGCGCCTGCCCCCGGGCATCACCCGCTGGAGCGCAGCGACCCAACTCAGCATCCACGCCGAATTCTCCGGCTGGGAACTCTCCCGGGTACTCCTCTACTCCGACGGAACCCGCAAGGTCTGGCTGCGCCGCCGCCGCACCACCCCCGGCGTACCCGGCCTGCTCACCTGAACCCAACACCCCACGCTTCTGCCTGCCTCATGCAGAAGCGACCCCGCACGCTCACGGCACCCGCAACAACCACTCCCGCGTCGCGAACTTCGACTCGATCAACTCGCGAGCCCGCTCCCACTCGCCCTCCGACACCGGCCCGTCCACCAACCCGAACCGCCGCCGGAACCCCTCGATCAACCGCTCAATGATCACCTCGCGCGCCAACCCCGTCTGCCGCCGCAACGGATCCACCCGCTGCGACGCGCTCGTGATCCCCTTGTCCGACAACTTCTCCTTCCCCACCCGCAACACCTCACCCATCTTGTCCGCATCGATGCTGTAAGACATCGTCACGTGGTGCAGCACCGCACCCGACCCCAACCGCTTCTGCGCCGCCCCACCGATCTTCCCGCCATCAGAAGCGATGTCGTTCAACGGCTGGTACCACACGTTCAACCCCAGCTCCCGCAACACACCCAGCACCCAGTCGTCCAAGAACGCGTACGACTCCACGAACATCGCCGCACCACCAGTGATCCGCCGCACCACCTCGACACCGTGCCGCTGCGCACCCGCCATGTCGACCTCGTTGCGCACCGACTGGACGCCCGATGATCACCGCCGGCCCCGCCCACTCCCAGAACCGCAACGTCGGAGCCAGCCGCCCCGCCGCCACCGCCTCGGCCAACACCTGATCCAACGCCATGTGCATGAACGGCGTCTGCGGCCCATCGTGGATCAACCGCCACTCGTGATCAGCCCAATCCGACGCATGCGTCAACGCCCGCCGCACAGCAACCGCAACCGCCTCCGCATCGAACCCCACCAACCGCGCACCAGCCGGCAGACCACTCCGGATCCGCCCCGCCAACTCCGCACCACCGGCATCCGCCAGGGCACCCGACAACGCACCGTTGATGTCCTCCAAAGCCTCATCCGGCTCCAGGAAGAAATCCCCGCTCAACCGCACATCGACCAGCCGACCGTCCACAACCTCCAGATCGACCACGACCAGCTTCCCACCGGGAACCTTGTACTCACCGCGCACCGCGCACCCCTGAAATCGACGCCTACGCTCCCGACAACATCACCCGACGACCCCTAACCACCGGCAGCGCGAAAGGCAAACCCGCGTGACCACCGAACTGCTCACCGGCGCACTCCTCGCCGACGGCACCGGAGCGCCCCTGCGGTCCGCCGAGATCCTCATCCAGGACGACCGCATCACCGCCGTCGAACACCCCGGCACGCTCCCAGCAGGAACCCCCCAACGCGACCTCACCGGACTCGTCCTCGCCCCCGGCTTCATCGACGTCCACTCCCACGCCGACAACGCCCCGCTGCTCACCACCGACGACACCACCAAGATCCTCCAAGGCGTCACCACCGAAATCGTCGGCAACTGCGGCTTCAGCCTCGCACCCCGCAGCACCGGCAACGCCGACGCCCTCGCGACCTTCCTGCAACGCCTCTTCCCACCGCTGGACTTCACCTGGACCGGCTTCCACGACCTCTTCGCCGCCACCGACGCCTCCGGCTACGTCACCAACTACTGCCCCCTGATCGGACACGGCACCCTCCGCATCGCCGCCCTCGACATGGCTGACACCGCACCCGACGACGACACCCTGCGCACCATGCGAACCGCTCTGGAAGAAGGCATGACCGCCGGCGCGTTCGGCCTCTCCAGCGGCCTGATCTACCCACCCGCCGTCTTCTCCACCACCGACGAACTCACCGCCGTCGCCGAAGCCCTCGGCGGCACCGGCCTCTACGTCACGCACATGCGCAACGAAGGCGACGCCCTGCTGGAATCCATCGACGAAGCCCTCCTCATCGGCTCCACCGCAGGACGCACCCACCTGTCGCACCTCAAAGCCACCCACCCGGACAACTGGGGCAAGATGCGCCCAGCCCTGGACAAGATCCACCAGGCCCGCGACACCGGCCACGACATCGTCCAGGACGTCTACCCCTACACCGCATCCTCGACCATGCTCACCGCCGTCCTACCTACCAACTACCTAGCCGGTACCACAGACGAGACCCTCACGCGCCTGCGCAGCCGAACCGGACGCGACGACCTCGCCACCACGATCGGCGACCAGACCGCCTGGGACCGCATCCTCATCGCCACCACCGCCAGCCACCGCTTCGAAGGCCGCACCATCGCCGAGATCGCCACGACCGACGGCACCGAACCCGTCGACGCGCTGATCAGAGTCCTGGTCGACGAACACCTCCGCGTCACGATGATCAACTTCTCGATGCACGAGGACGACCTCGGACTCGCCATGACCGACCCGCAGACCATGATCGGTTCCGACGGCTTGCCTCCCGGCACCGGCGGAAAACCGCACCCGCGGCTGACCGGCACCTTCCCCCGTGTACTCGGCCGCTACGTCCGCGAGCGCGGCGTCCTGACCCTGCCCGAAGCGATCCGCCGGATGACCTCGCTGCCCGCCCAGTGCTTCCGCATCCCCGACCGCGGCGTGATCGCCCCCGGCCACGTCGCCGATCTGGTCGCCTTCGACGCCGACACGGTCATCGACGTCGGCGACTACCAAGACCCGCTGCGGCCACCGGCCGGCATCCCCTGGGTCTGCCAAGCCGGGCGAACCGTCGTCGACAACGGCGAATACCTCGGTCCCCGCACCGGAATCCGCCTCACACCAAAGCCGTGAGCCCGTCATCGCGTTCTTCAAGTCTGCTTGCTGAACCTTCGGTCGGTAGATCGATTTCAATCGAAACTGATATCATCGATATGAATAACCCGGCCCTTTCCTCCCGACCGGGCGATTTCTGATCAGTGAACGCCCTCCGCGCATGCGATCTCACAACACGAGAAGCACCATCAGGCAATAACTTCCGCTTCGATAGGAGCCGGGCATGACGCTCACCGATCACTTCACCGCCCCGCAGCAGCGCACCGACTCCCTGCCCCAGGACATCCACGTACCCACCCAGGACCGCGTGGAAACCGGCCCCGGCGCGGACCACGACGACCACGACGAAAGCCACCTGATCCGCGGCTACGACTGATCACCCCGACCCCGTCCCTGACCGTGCCCACCGACGAGCGCTGGCCTACGAGATCTTCACTGAGATCGGCGTTGCAGCAGCGGCGTTCGCCCCCCACCCACCGGGTACGGCGAACCGCAGGGTTCAGGTGACCCGCTTCCAAATCCGACGGTAGCGGCTAGGACCGACACCCAAGCACCAACCACACCCTCGGGCCCGCACGCGACCGGAGTATCCACAGTGGATTTCCGGTGTCAGCGGCGGAACTCGTAGATCGCGCTGACACCGGAGTCCGACGGGTCGTCCGACCCCAGATCCCGCTCCTCGACCAAGTCGAAACCTGCCCGATCCAGGGCATGGCGGGAAGCGTAGTTCTCCGCCTGCGGCACTGCGACAATCACATCGACGTCGTCGTAGAGGTCGAACACCAGCCCGGTGAACGCAGCGATCGCCGCGGAGCCGATACCGCGTCCACACCGATCGCCTATCCCGATCAGGTAGTCGACCCCGGCCGCTGCCGGAATCCTCACGAGCGCATCCCACTCCGGTTCGTCCACCATCCGATAGCACTGGATCATCCCGACCGGCTCACCGGCCACGTGGATCACGTAGCACCGTGTCGGGTCCACCCCGTCCACGATGGGCCCGTACTCCTGCTCCACCCGCTGCGCTGTCGGCTCCGCACCGCGCCACCAGTCCCGCACGTGCGGCGCCGACAGCCAGCCCCGCAGCAATCCGAAATCGCGCCGGGACAACAGTTCGAAACGCACCGACCCGACCATGCCCACTCCCCGACGACGAAAACCATTGCCGAGCAAGGCTAGAGTCGCCGGCCACGAACTCCTAGCGATTTTTGACCGGTTCGCGGCGGCGTTGTGGGAAGCATAATTTTATTCAATACTGAAATAACAGATTTTAATGATATGCACGGTCACCGGCGGCTGATCTGATGGTGCGCGACTGGGGCATGCAGCAGCATTACCGGCATGACGGAGTTCCGCTTCTCCTACAACATCTTCGGCCTGGAATCACCCGACACCTTCGCCGAGACCTGCCGCCGCGCCAAACGACATGGCTACGACACGGTATTCGCCGCCGACCACCTCGGAATCGCGTCGCCCTTCCCCGCTCTCGTCGCCGCCGCGCAGACCACCGAGCGGCTCAAGGTCGGCACCCTCGTGCTCAACGCGCCGTTTCTGGAACCCCGCGCTGCTGGCGCGCGAGATCGCCATCACTGACGTCCTCACCGGCGGCCGCATGCTGCTCGTCGGCGGCACCGGTGACCGGATTCTCAAGATCGCCGCCGAGACCGCCGACATCATCGGCGCGGAGAAGTCCACAACGGACTCCGGGGCAGCCGCCCAACATGTTTAATTCAGTTAACGCTGAAACAATAGAATCAACCGATTCTTTTCGTAGAGCGTTCCATGTCACATGTGTTCTGACACTGGGTGCCGCAGGCTCGTTAGCAGAGATCGCGCAGTGCTTCTTCGAGGTGCTTGAGCACGACGCCGGCAGGTGCCGCAGTGCGCACGACGCCCACGACGACGTTCTCCCCCGCCTCGGCGGCAGGCACCTCGCCCCACTGCCCCGACATCGCGCCCGCCACCTGCTGCAACGCATCGCGCAACATCTGCATCGCGTCGAGCGCTCCCCCGCTCTTCAGCCACTGCCGGAGCACGTGGTTGTGCGCCGCGACCACCGCCGCAGCCACCACCGCGGCGCGGAGGTCTCCGCCCGGCTGCCCGGAAAAGCGATCGCGGAGGTAACGCGCGAACACCCGCTGGTAGCGATCGATGCTGGTGATTTCCTTGTCCCGCAACGAAGGGACCTCGCGAGTCAGCTCCGAGCGCTTGAGCGAGACCTCCGGCTCGGCGAGGTACATCTCCAGCACCACCTCGGCGGTCCGCCCGAGCACCGCCATCGGGTCTGCCGCCGGGTCGGCGGCGTCGAGCCGCTCGACCACCTCAGCCAGCCGTTCGTCGTGCCCGGGGAACACGACGTCCTCCTTGGACCGGAAGTACCGGAAGAAGGTGCGCCGACCGACGCCCGCCGCCTCGGCGATCTGGTCCACAGTGGTCGCTTCGAAGCCTTGCGCCGCGAACAGCTCCATCGCGGCCAGCGCCAGGGCGCTGCGCACCTTTCGGCGGCCGTGCGGGGTGCGGCCGTAGCGGGTTCTGGGCGCCGGGGTCGCTGGCTCGGACATGGCCGGAATATACACCGGCACCGGCTTGGAAGTGGCACTCAGTGCCGTTACGATGGCGGCGCAGGTGTCCGCCATCGCGCGGGCGGCGATGAACTAACCCGGCCCGGAAGCCGGGACCTAGGGAGGACCCGGTGGACCCGAAGTTCGGCACCTACCAGCTGGCCGAGGAGCACGAGGCGCTGCGTGAGGCGGTGCGTGCTCTGGCAGACAAGGAGATCGCGCCATACGCGGCCGAGGTCGACGAACAGGAGCGCTTCCCGCGCGAGGCACGCGCCGCGCTGGAGAAGTCGGGCTTCGCTGCCGTGCACGTTCCGGAGGCCTACGACGGGCAGGGCGCCGACTCGGTCGCCACCTGCATCGTGATCGAAGAGGTCGCCCGGGTCTGCGCCTCATCGTCGCTGATCCCGGCGGTCAACAAGCTCGGCACCATGCCGATCCTGCTGTCCGGTTCCGAGGAGCTCAAGAAGAAGGTGATGCCCTCGGTCGCCAGCGGTGAGGCGTGCGCGTCGTACGCGCTGTCCGAGCGCGAGGCGGGCTCGGACGCCGCGTCGATGAAGACCCGTGCACGCCTCGACGGCGACCACTGGGTGCTCAACGGCAGCAAGTGCTGGATCACCAACGGCGGCGAATCCAAGTGGTACACCGTGATGGCGGTAACCGACCCGGAAAAGGGCGCCAACGGCATCAGCGCATTCGTAGTGCACGCCGACGACCCCGGGTTAGTGGTGGGGCCGAAGGAGAGGAAGCTCGGCATCAAGGGCTCACCGACCGTGGAGCTGTACTTCGAGGACTGCACCATCCCGGCCGACCGGATCATCGGCGAGCCCGGCACCGGGTTCAAAACCGCACTGCGCACGCTGGACCACACCCGGCCGACCATCGGCGGGCAGGCCGTCGGCATCGCGCAGGGCGCGCTGGAACAGGCGCTGGCCTACGTCCAGGACCGCAAGCAGTTCGGCGAGGCCATCTCCGGCTTCCAGGGCGTCCAGTTCATGCTGGCCGACATGGCCATGAAGATCGAAGCCGCGCGGCACATGGTCTATGTCGCTGCGGCCCGCGCCGAGCGCGGCGAGCCGAACCTCGGGTTCATCTCCGCCGCGGCCAAGTGCTTCGCCTCGGATGTCGCCATGCAGGTCACCACCGACGCGGTGCAGCTGTTCGGCGGCGCCGGCTACACCCGGGACTTCCCAGTGGAGCGGATGATGCGCGACGCCAAGATCACCCAGATCTACGAAGGCACCAACCAGATCCAGCGCATGGTCATGGCCCGCTCGCTGCTCAAAGGCTGAGGCGCGGAGAGGTTGGGGCAGCAAGCAGCTCCCAACCCCGACCAGCGGGGACGAAAACCCTCCCCCGACCGAGCGGAAATGCGCATCCGCGCGGAGTTCCCGGCATGCGCGGTTGCGGGCCGAAACGATCGCGCGCACAAGCTGGACTTCCGACGCACGACAACGGGCGTCTTGCCGGGCATCGACCGCGTCTTCGGTGCGCTGTGCGACGGAATCGCCCAGCGGGAACGGGAAGTGCTGGCGTTGATTACCTGCGGGATGTCGAACACCGAAATCGAGCAACGCCTGCGCGTCAGCCGCAGCACGGTAAAGAGCCACACCGGACGCCTGATGACCAAGCTCGACGCACGGGACCGGGGCAGCTGGTGATCGTCGGCTACGAATCCGGGCTGGCCGATCCCCGGCAGGACGGCGTGCGATCAGGGCAGCGTCGAAATGACTGCGGCCTGCTCGGCCACCACACTGGTGGGCGAAGCCCGCGGTGGGATCGACGCAAGGCTGGGGGTACGCCATGCACGTCGTTCGTGATTTCTTCGCATTGATCGGCCGGCTCGGCATCGGGATCATCCTGCTCGCCCACGGCTGGCAGAAGCTTATCGGCTACGGTCCGGACGCAGTCGCGCAAAGCTTCGCCGCCATGCACATCCCGCTCCCGCAGGTATCCGCCTGGTTCGCCACGCTCGTGGAGCTCGTCGGCGGGGTGTTCCTGGTGCTCGGACTGCTGCTGCCGCTGGTCGGCGTCCTCGTCGCCATCGAAATGGCGGGCGCTGTGCTATTGGTGCACCTGCCGCATGGCCTGTTCTCCCCAATGGGCTTCGAGCTTCCGCTCGCCATCGGCGCCGCCGCCCTCGCGCTGGGCTTCAACGGCGGCCACTGGTCGCTGGACCACGGCCTCTTCGGCCGCCGCCGCACTCCCGCCGAGCCCACGCCGACCGCGACCTGACGGTCAGCCGGCTTCCGATTCGCCGCGCTGCTCCTTCGCCGCGAGGTAGCTGCCCGATTCGGCGTACAGGCTGGTCAGCAGCCAGGTGCCGACGCCGATGTCATCACCGATGCCCAGCAGCGGCAGGAAGTCTGGGATGAGGTCGACCGGCGAGACCACGTACACCAGGGCTAGCAGCCAGAGCGCGAGCTGATAGCGCGGCAGCGCGGGATTCCGGCCACGCGCGGTGGAGGCGATCATCGACGGAACCGCGCGGGCTCGTCGCAGCGGGCCGCCCACCGGCGCCGCCCGGTGGGCGCGTACCGCCGCCCGCAGCGGGAGGCGACGCCGAGCCGCTGCGACCGTTGCGGCCACGAGCATGCCGACACCGGCGGCGATCAGCGCGACCGGCAGCAACCAGCCTCCGGCCGCGTCGCCGCCGGTCGCGATCGCCACGACCACTCCGGCCACCAGCAGCAGCCCGCCGAGCACGATCATCTGTGCGTCTCCCCCGTTCACGTCGGTGTGATCAGGTTGCCATGAATCCGACGCCGGTGGAGCGTCGCACGGCGACGGCGGGGTTTTCGTGGCACGGTCGGCGCAGGTGAGGTCGAGAGCTGGGGGCGTCGTGGTCGATCAGGCCGATTCCCGCGTGCACGGCACCTCGCTGGCCCGGGCCAGCGCAGCGATGGCGGTGGCGACCACCGTCAGCCGGGTCAGCGGTCTGCTGGCGAAGGTGTTGCTGGTCGCTGTCCTCGGGCTGGGCATGGTCAACGACTCCTACACCGTCGCGAACACGCTGCCGACCGTAGTGAACGAGCTGCTGCTCGGTGGCGTGCTCACGAGCATCGCCGTGCCGCTGCTGGTCCGGGCGCAGCAGGAGGGCTCGCGGCAGGGTGAGGTCTACGCCCAGTGGATGATCAGCATGGGTGGGGTTCTGCTGGTAGCGGCCACCACAGCCGCGGTGGCCGCCGCCCCGCTGCTCACGGAGCTCTACCTCGGCCCCGACACCCGCGCGAACGCCGCGCTGACCACGGCGTTCGCGTACCTGCTGCTGCCCGGCATCATCTGCTACGGGATGTCGGCGCTGCTGCAGGCGATCCTCAACGTCCGCGGCGTGTTCGGCACCCCGGCCTGGGCACCGGTGTTCAACAACGTCGTCGTGGTCGCCACAGTTGTGGTGTACGCGATGGTCCCCGGCGAAATCTCCGCCCACCCGGTGCGCATGGGCGAGCCGAAACTGCTGGTCCTGGGCATCGGCACCGCGCTGGGCATCACCGCGCAGATGTTGATCATGGCGGTTTCGCTGCGTCGCAGCGGCTTCCGGTACCGCTGGCGGTGGGGCTGGGACCGCAGGCTGACCGAGTTCGGCGGGCTGGCCGGGTGGGTCGTGCTCTACACGCTGGTCAGCCAGGTCGGCATGGTGGTGATCACCCGCGTCACCGGGCAGGGCACCACCGGCAGCGTCGCGACCTTCAACTACGCCTGGCTGCTGTCGCAGGTCCCCTACGGCGTGCTCGGCGTGTCGTTGCTGACGGCTCTTATGCCCCGGATCAGCCGCGCCGCGGCGGCCAAGGACACCGTCGAATTCGTCGCCGACGTGTCGTTGGGCAGTCGGATGAGCGCCGTGCTGCTGATGCCGATCAGCGCGCTGCTGGCGGTGGCGGGTGGTTCGATCGGCGTCGCGTTCTTCTCGCTGGGGGCAAGCGATGTGGCCGCCGCCGACCGGCTCGGCTGGGCGCTGGCCGCCGCCGCGCTGGGCGTCGTGCCCTTCGCGATTACGATGCTGCAGCTCCGCGCGTTCTACGCGATGAAGGACGCCCGCACACCCACCTGGATCAACGTGATCATGGTGCTGGTGCGCAGCGTGCTTTGCTACGTCGTGCTCGCCGTGCTGGATCCGCGCGACCTGGTCATCGGGGTTACCGCGGCGATGTCGGTGAGCTTCGTGGTCGGCGCGATCGCCGGCCAGATCTGGTTGCACTGCCGGGTCGGCCCGGTCCAGACCAGGCGCACCCTCGCCGGGATCGCGCGGACGCTCGCGGCCACCCTGCTCGGCTCCGGCTGCGGCATCGCGGTCCTCACCGGCTTGCGCAGCGCGTTCGGCCCGTTCGGACCGGTGGCCGACGCGTGGTTCTCGCTGGTCGTGCACACGGTCGTGGTGCTGGCGGTCAGCTTCGGCGTACTGGCGCTGGCCCGCGCCCCGGAACTCAAACCCGCTGTCGACCGGCTGGCCAGGATCGTCCGCCGCCGCTGAGGGTCACTTGCGGTTGCGCGCGTGCGGCCGGGTCCGTTCGGAGCGCAGCGCACGAAGCTCCGGGGGATCGGGCAGCGGCTCCAGGGGTTCACCGATCGCCCACTCCAGCAGCAGATCGGCCAGCTTCGGATTTCGCGCCAGCACCGGTCCGTGCAGGTAGGTGCACACGACGTGCCCGCTGACCGCGCCTTCGGCGTCGTCGTGACCGTTGCCGATGCCGCGGGTCACCCGGCCCAGCGGCCGCGATCCGGGACCGACCCGGGTCCGGCCCAGGTGGTTCTCGAACCCGGTGAGCATCCCGACGCCGCCCAACGTGGATTGGGTGGTCACCTCGCCGATCGCTCGCCCGCTGCCCGGCGCGGTGGCAGCGTCGACCAGGCCCAGCCCGTCGTGCTGGACGCCGTCGCCGGTGACGAAGCTCGTCCCGAGCACCTGCAGACCGCCGCAGATGCCCAGCACCGGCGAGCCGCGGTCCACCGCGCGCAGCAAACCCGGACCTCGGTGCAGGAACCGCACCGCGGCGATTTGCGCGACGTCCTCGCCGCCGCCGATCAGGTACAGGTCACAGGATTCCGGCACCGCGCCGGAGGACGACAGCACCGTCACCGTTTCGCTGTCGATGTTGCGCCACTTCAAGCGTTGCGCCAGCACCAGCACGTTGCCCCGGTCGCCGTAGGTGCCCAGCAGGTCGGGCAGCACAAGCGCGAGGCGGACCCGGTCGCGCATCATTGGCGGCTCCTCGTCACGAGGTCGCGGAAGGCGGTGTAGTTGGCGATCAGGTCCGGCACGCCGCGGTCCGACCCGGACAGCGCCTCGTCCACACCAGCCGCCACGGCGCAGGGCACCTCGGCGTAGCGCAGCCGCACCGCCAGATCCAGCGCCCGGTCCCCCGCCACCCAGACCGGGCGGTCGCGCAGCACCTCGAAATGAACGTCCCACAACCACGAGACGTCGTGGCCGTCGGCTTCGCGGCTGGTGAACCGTCGTGGCCGTCGGCTTCGCGGCTGTTGACCACCAACACCAGCGGCTGGTTCTCGCGGCCGACGAGGTCGAGCATCTCCAGCCAGCTCGCGGGGTTCTTCGCCAACAGCAACCTAACCTCCCGACCGGCCAGTCGCACCGTTCGGTAGCGACCGGCGGCCTCCGAGATCCGGCCGACCCGCGCCAGCGACGCCGTCTCGTCGCAGCCCAGGTGCAGCGCCGCGGCCAGCGCGAACGTCGCGTTGACCCGGTTGACGTGGCCCGGCAGCGACAAGTCGAGGTCGCGGTGGGAGCCGTCCGGGGCGAGCACCCCCGTCTCGGTGACCGTCCAGTCCGCCGCCGGACGCGCCAGACCGCAGGCGCAGCGCCAGCCCCGGTCGGTGTCGCCGATGAACTCGCCGCAGTTCGGGCAGTTCAACGCGTCGTCCTTCCACCGCACCCCACCGGAGATCCAGGTGACCGCTGGGTGCCCGGCCGCGGCGAAGACGATGTTCGGATCATCCCGGTTCGCGATCACCTGCGCTCCCGGTGCCTGCGCCAGGGCGCGCCGCAGGCTCGCGGCGACGGTGCGGATCTCCCCTACCCTGTCGAGCTGATCCCGGCTCAGGTTGAGCAGCAGGATCACCGCCGGCTCGAACTGCTCGGTCACCTGCCTCAGGTGCAGCTCGTCGACCTCCAGCGCGGCGAACGGGGCGTCCGGCCGGGTCATCAGCGCGGCGACGTGGCCGTCGAGCATGTTCGCGCCCGTGCCGTTGCTGACCGCAGGAGCCCGGGAGCGCAACGCCTCGGCCACCATCTGCGTGGTCGTCGTCTTGCCATTCGTGCCGGTGACCATCACGACACGCCGTCCGGACGCCAGCCTTCGCAGGGCTCGCGGTTGTACGCTCAACGCGAGTCTGCCGCCGATCATCCCACCACTGCCCATGCCGAGCCGCCGTGACATCGACGCCGCCAGCCGTCCCAGGTCGACCGCGATGGTGGTGCGCAGGTCCTGCCGGTGTGCGCCGCGCGTTGGCGGTAGCGCCGGAGCGGGAACGACCCGCCAGCTCTGATCGGTCGACGGGTGTTCGGTCGGGGTGCGCTCCGCCGCTTCCCTGGACTTCCGCGTGGTGTCGGTCATGCACCCTCCCCCCTCGGCGCCCGCCGGCCCGCGGCACGCCTACGCCAGCTCTGGGCGACATGTCACCACCATTCGGCCGCACTTGGCCGCGCCGCCCGGCGCTTCTTGGCCAGTGTGGCGCGCGTTCGGCGAAACAGCGCGACGATCAACAACAGGAGTCCGGCGACGATCGCCGATGGGCCCACCCAGCCGTCCAGGGCGGTCGACTCGACCAGTGCGGCGTGTTGGCCGGAGAACATCGTGCTGCCTCCGTCCGCTGCGCGTGCCGTTCCCGGCACCGGGAACGCGGCCGGGGATTGATCACGGACATGATCGAAGTAATGCGCGATGCGACCGGCACCAACATGCCGCGGAATCACTCCGGCGAGGATCATTCACTCCAGGTAATGATCTGATGACACAGAATGTGAGCAGCGGGAGGCGGTGGCGCGCGTTCGAACGGTGCCCCGAATTTGGCTCCGGCTTGGGGAATTGGGCTTGGCTGGACGACCGGCCGATTTGGACAGTTCACCTGATCAGGCTTTATAACCCGACACGTTCGGCGATCAAGCGTGCGGTCATTAGGCTCGGAAAGCAATCTCGACGGCCCCGCACCGCCCGAAGGGAGCCCGCCGTGACCGAGGGACTGGTGTTGATCCTGATGTCCGGTATCGCGCTCGGCGGCATCAGCTGGACCGCCTGGGACATCCGCAGCGACCTGCGCCGCCGCAAGCTGAAATGAGCCGCGGCGCGCCGCGTCCGGAAATGCAAGGGACCCCGCCGGAGAGAGGCAGGCGGGGTCCCTTGCGTATCGCCCGATCGCGCGGACCGAGCGAGTCACTTTACGGTCAGCTGCTGCCCGGGGAAGATGAGGTTCGCATCGTCGACGACGCCGCGGTTCTTCTCGAAGATCGACTCCCAGCTGACGTCGAACTTCGCACCGATCGTGCTCAGCGTGTCGCCGGCCTGCACGGTGTAGGCGCCCTCGACCTGCACGGTCTTCTTGACCTGCGTCCTGGTCTCGGTCTTGACCTTGGTCTCCGGCTTCGGAGTGGTCTTCTTCGTGGTGCCCGAAGCGGCGTCCTGGTTCTGCAGGCCGCCGCCAGCCGACAGGCCCGCCTTCTTCGAGCACACCGGCCAGGCACCGGGGCCCTGCTCTTGCAGCACGCGCTCGGCGACCGCGATCTGCTGGGCACGGCTGGCCTGCGACGCGTTCGACGCGTAGCCGGTGCCGCCGTAGGCGGCCCAGGTGGACTGGCTGAACTGCAGGCCGCCGTAGTAGCCGTTGCCGGTGTTGATCGACCAGTCGCCGCCGCTCTCGCACTTCGCGACGGCGTCCCAGGTGGACTGCGCCGCGGCGTTGGCCGGCAGGGCCAGGGCGAACGGGGCGGCGACGACCGCGCCGGCCAGGGCCACCCGCGCGACGTTGCGGCCGGTGATGGTCTTGCGGTGCTTGCCTCGGGAGCTAGCCATGTTCTTCGTCTCCAGCGACGCCTGCGCCGACGCCAGGGGCGGCGATCGACGCGGCCGAGCTGCTTCGGCCGGACGCCGGGTTCACCGTCGTCGTCAGGCCCCTGCCCTGATGCACGTGTCGGGGGTCGGAGAGCTCGCTGGGCAGGGTTCGGCGGAGCGGGCTTCCGGTCTTGCCTGTCGGCTCGGGGGCGCCGACGAGGGGCCACGCTACGTAACCGAAAACCGATGACCAAACTCTCGGCGAGTGGCCATCGTCACAGAAACGTCGACAAGATCGCTGCGATTACGACGTTCGTCCAGCTCATTTCTTGATCGTCGATGAGATCGACACCGGAAATCCAATCACTTACGGTGAGACATGAGCCACGACTCACCCTATTGAGGAATAACGGAGCGTTTTCGAACGTGCTCGATCAGTTCGCGGCGGCGAATCGAAAAACGGGCGCGGCTCGAATTTCCACGCCCACCGCGTCAATCCCGCGGATCGTCCTCGGACCTGCCGTGGCGCCAATAACCCATGAATGTCACGGCGGAGCGGTCGAACCCCCGCTGGTCGACCAGATGGCGTCGCAGCGAGGCGACCATCCCGGTCTCCCCCGCGAGCCACGCGTACCACTCGCCAGGCAGCACGGCGGCGCGGATCGCGGAGAGCAACGCGGCACCTAGACGCCGTCCGCGGCGCGGAAGCCAGTGCAACTCGACCTCCGCCGCGCTCGCGAGATACTGGGCGTCGGCCGCGTCCGGGATCTCGACGTAGACCTTCGCCCGCACTCCGCCAGGAAGCGCCGCGAGAATGCCGGCGATCGCGGGGAGCGCGGTCTCGTCGCCGATCAGCAGCGCCCGGTCGCGAACCGCGTCCAGGCGGAACTCCACACCACCACGGCCGGCCCGGCATGCGGCGTTCGGCGCGTACACCACCAACCGATCCCCCGGCCGGGCCCGACCGGCGAAGGCAGAGGCCGGGCCGATGTCGCCGTGCAATACGAAGTCGACGTCGAACTCGTCACGCTCGGGCCGGTGGGCGCGCACCGTGTAGCTGCGCAGCTTCGGCCGGACCTCCGGCGGCAACGCGCGCAACGCCTGGTACGGCCGCTCCCCCGCCGGCACCATCGGCTCCCGCTGCCCGGGCTGCGGGAAGATCAGCTTGACCCGCTGGTCGAGCCCGCCGCTGGTCATCGCCGACAGTTCGGGGCCGGTGAAGGTGATCCGGACCAGGCGCCGACTCAACCGGTGCGCCTCGGCGACCTCGATCCGGAACAACCGGAACGGCGGGGCCTCGGCACCCAGTTCGAGGCGCGGCGGACTTGAGATCGTCATGCGAGAACTCCGGATCTGTACTCGTCGGCGCGACGACCAACACTTTAACGAAGCCTAACCTAACCACTTTTCCGGAGGTTCGCAGCACACCATGATCCACCGCACTCGACCGAGATTAATTTCGATTTACACTGAACTCACAGAGCTAGTTAACTGCTGTGGCCGCGAAGGCGAAGAGGCCGAGCATGCGTTCAACGGCGCGCTTCGAGGCGATCGCGTTGGGGAACGACGGTGTAGCGGGGGTCGCTGACCGAAGCGCGGCCGGCTTCGAAGATGGCGTACCGCGTCGCGACGGCCCCGGCCGTCAAGCACAGCCCCGAGGCGATCGCCGCAGGTCGGCTGCGCCCGGCGAACAGGGCCGCGCCCGCGCCGAGGCCGGTCAGCACGCGGGCCGCCCGCCACACCGCGCCCGCGCGTCCCTGCCGGTACACCTCGTCGACCACGCCGATCCGCTGGTGCATGCTCCGTCCCGCCGCGAACTCCAGCGCCGCCCCGGCCACGGCCATCCGGCGGGCCGGACCCGATTCGGCCGGCGCGGCGAGCATGCCCACGGCTCCCGCGCTCGACACCGCACTCCCGGCGAAGAGGAAGGGCAGCTCGCGGTAGGCCTCGTGCCAGCCCGGCACCGCCGTATCGGCCAGCAGCACTGCGGTGTAGGTCGTCATCGCGGGCGCGATCACCCCGGCCGTGGTGGCCGCCGCCCGGCCCAGCGCAGGCAGCCGCCCGGTGAGCTCGCTGGCCACACCCGCACCCGACAAAGCCGAGAACGGCGCCAGGATCCAGGAACCGATGCTCAACGGCGAGGTCGGCTTCAGCACTCGGAGCATGTTCAGGAACCGCGTGGGGCGGCCGAGGTCGTGGATCAACGCCCCGACGCTGGCCGTCGCCCCCACCGCCGCGGCCAACCTCCCGGAACGCGCGAGCCGGCGACGACCGGTGAGGTCTGCGCACAGCGCCATCGTCGACGACGCCCCGGCCAGCCCGCCGAGGTAGAGGTACGCGGGCACGTCCGGCACCTTCCACACCGGCTGCTTGAGCACCGGCCGGCCGTAGTAGGACCGGAACTCCGCCTCGGGCACCATCAGCCGGTCGCCGCGCTTCACCGCTTGCCCCCGACGAAACACCCGACGATCACCGCCGCGGCGGTCAGCGCCGCACCCGCCGCATGCCGCCACATCGAGGGCAGATCGCGCGTCGTCACGACCGGGTCCGGCGGCAGCCCGTATACCTCGGGCTCGTCCAGCAACAGGAAGAACGCACCGTCGCCGCCGACCCCGTCGGCCGGGTCGTGGCCGTAGAGCCGGGCTTCGGTGATGCCCTGGTCGTGCAGTTCCGCGACGCGTTGCTCGGCGCGGTCGCGGAGCTCGTCGAGCGGACCGTACTGGATGGACTCCGTCGGGCACGCCGTGGCGCAGGCCGGCATGAGCCCGGCGCCCAGCCGGTCCTGGCACATCGTGCACTTGGCCGCGCCGCCGGTGTCCGGGCGGATGTCGATCACCCCGTACGGACAGGCCGGTACGCAGTACCCGCAGCCGTTGCAAACGTCGTCCTGCACCAACACCGTCCCGTACTCGGTGCGGATCAACGCCCCGGTCGGGCAGACGTCCAGGCATGCGGCGTGCGTGCAGTGCTTGCACACGTCCGAGGACATCAGCCAGCGCACCTGGTCCTCGCCCATGCCCGGCATCCCCAGGTCCACAGTGGACCCGTGCTGTTCCACGAAGGCCACGTGCCGCCAGGTAGTCGCGCCGAGCGCGCCGGTGTTGTCGTAAGACATCCCGGTGAGGTCGAGGCCGTCCTCGGGCAGCAGGTTCCACTCCTTGCAAGCGACCTCGCACGCCTTGCACCCGATGCACACGCTGGTGTCGGTGAAGAAGCCGACTCGGTCGGGGTGGTCCGACGGGTAACCCGCCTCCCCCGCCGGATCCGCCAGCGGGCCGCTCAACCGGTTCGAATCCACGACCTCACTCCCCTCCGAGTCTCGGGCTGTCGGCGTGCTCCGTGCCGGTGCGCTCGGTGATCCCGGCGCGCCTGCGGTACTCCTCGACGTAGCGGATCAGCGCCGGGCCTCGCGGGCGGCGGCCCGGGCGGATGTCGCAGCTGCCCGCCTTGCTGTCCATGATGTGCACGTTCGGGTCCAGCGCCACGTTGATCAGCTCGTTGGCCGCGTCGCCGACGGTCAGCCCGTTGGGTCCCCAATGCCACGGGATGCCGATCTGGTGGACTGTGCGCTCGCCGTGGCGCAGCGGCCGCATCCGGGAGGTCACCAGGACGCGGCCCTCGATCGCGTTGCGGGCCGTGACCACGGTCGCCCAGTCCAGGTGGCGCAGCCCGCGTTCGGCCGCCAGCTCCGGGGATACCTCCAGGAACATCGCCGGAGCCAGCTCCGACAGGTGCGCCAGCCACCGGCTCATGCCGCCGGCGGTGTGGTGCTCGGTGAGCCGGAACGTGGTGAACACGTATGGGAAGACCTCGCTGCCGGGTTCGGCGCCGCTGGGCTGGTACCGGTTCTCCGGCCGCGAGAACACCTGCCGCGCCGGATTCCGCTGCTGGCCGTCGTGGATCCGGTTCTGCAGCGGCGATTCCTGCGGTTCGTAGTGCACCGGCAGCGGGCCGTCGACCAGACCGACTGGGACGTATAGCCAGCCCCGGCCGTCGCTCTGCATGATGAACGGCTCGGTGCCCGCGATGCCCTCCGGGCCGGTGGCCTCCGGGTCGGGCACGTAGTCCGGGCGCTTGCCCTTGTCGAAGTCCGGGATGTCGTGGCCGGTCCACTCGCCGAGCTCGCCGTCCCACCAGACGTAAGCCTTGCGCTCGCTCCACGGCCGGCCGGCCGGATCCGCCGATGCGCGGTTGTAGAGCAACCGCCGGTTGGCCGGCCATGCCCAGCCCCACTCGGGCGCTACCCACGACTGCTCCCGGCCGGGGCGCCGCCTGGCCGACTGGTTGATCCCATCGGCGAAGACTCCGCAGTAGATCCAGCAGCCGCAGCGCGTCGAACCGTCCGCGCGCAGCTGCGTGTAGGACGACAGCGGGTTGCCGTCGGCGTCGAAGCCGTTGATCTCCTGGAGCACGGCGGCCGCGCTCGGCTCCTCGATGTCGCCTTCCGTCGGGTAGTCCCAGGTCAGCTCCAGCAGCGCGCGGTCTCGCTCGCCCTGCGGTTGGAGCTTCTCCCGGACCCGCCGCCCCAGGTGGTAGAAGAACCACAGGTCGCTGCGCTGATCCCCTCGCGGCGGGACGGCTTTGTGGTGCCACTGCAGCAGCCGCTGGGTGTTGGTGAAGGTGCCGTCCTTCTCGGTGTGCGCGGCGGCGGGCAGGAAGAACACCTCGGTGCCGATGTCCTCGGTGCGCATCTCCCCGGTCTCGATCTCCGGCCCGTCCTTCCAGAAGGTGGCAGTCTCGATCAGGTTGAGGTCGCGCACCACGAGCCAGTCCAGGTTGGCCAGGCCCATCCGCTGCTGGCGGGCGTTCGCGGTGCCCACGGCCGGGTTCTCGCCGACGACGAAGTAGCCTTTGCAACGCCCTTCGATCTGGTCGATCGTGGTCTGGAAGGTGCCGTGGTCGCCGGTCAGGCGCGGCAGCCGGTCGAAGCAGAAGTCGTTGTCGGCCGTGGCGTGCTCGCCCCACCAGGACTTGAGCAGGCTGACCAGGTAGGAGCGCATGTTCCCCCAGTAGCCGCGGGCGAGTTCGTCCGAGGCGACGAAGGTGTCCAGATCGAAGTCGACGTGCGCGTGCGGCATCGGGATGTAGCCGGGCAGCAGGTTGAACAGCGTCGGGATGTCCGTGGAGCCCTGGATGCTGGCATGCCCGCGCAGGGCCAGGATTCCGCCGCCGGGCCGGCCGATGTTGCCCAGCAGCAACTGCAGGATCGAGGCGGCACGGATGTACTGCACACCCACGGTGTGGTGCGTCCAGCCGACCGCGTAGGCGATGGCCGTGGTGCGCTTCCGGCCGGAGTTGGCCACCAGCTGCTCGGCGACCCACTGGAAGTCCGCCCGCGGCACCCCGCACACCTCCTCCACCACTTCCGGCGTGTAGCGGGCGTAATGCCGTTTGAGCAGCTGGAAAACGCAGCGGGGGTGTTGCAGCGTCGGGTCGGTGGCGGCGCGGCCGTGGTAGACGGGGCCGCCTGATCCGGTGCGCTCCGGCCGACTGGCGTCGCGCTCGCGTTCGTGCGCCGTCGTGGGCGGCGTGCTCTCCGGGCCGTGGCTGCCGACCGACGGGACCGCGGTGCTTCCCTCGTACTGCCAGGTCGTCGTGTCGTAGGTGCCGGTTTCGGCGTCGAAGCCGGAGAACACGCCGTCGAGGTCTTCGGTGTCGCGGAAGTCCTCGCTGACGATCATCGGGGCGTTGGTGTAGGTCGCCACGTAGTCGTGGAAGTAGGCGTCGTTGGTCAGCACGTAGTTGATCAGCGCCCCGAGGAACGCGATGTCACTGCCCGCGCGCAGCGCGACGTGCCGGTGTGCCAGCGCCGAGGTCCGGGTGAACCGCGGGTCGACGTGGATGATCGTGGCGCCCCGCCGCTTGGCCTCCATCACCCACTGGAAGCCGACCGGGTGCGCCTCGGCCATGTTGGACCCCTGAATGAGGATGCAGTCCGCGTTGGCGAGGTCCTGCTGGAACGTGGTGGCGCCGCCGCGCCCGAACGAGGTGCCCAGACCGGGCACGGTGGAGGAGTGTCAAATGCGCGCCTGGTTCTCCACCTGGATGGCGCCGAGGGCGGTGTAGAGCTTCTTCATGAGGTAGTTCTCCTCGTTGTCGAGGGTCGCTCCTCCGAGGCTCGCGATGCCCATCGTGCGCCGCAGCGGCCGGCCATCGGCGTCGGCGTCCTGCCAGGTGGCGGCCCGGGTGGCCAGCACCCGGTCGGCGATCATGTCCAACGCGGTGTCGAGGTCGAGGTCCTCCCACGCGGTGCCGTGCGGGCGCCGGTAGCGGACCTTCGCCTGTCGCAGCGGCGAGGTCACCAGTTCGCGGCTGGCCGAGCCCTTCGGGCACAACCGCCCGCGGCTGATCGGCGAATCGGGATCGCCCTCGACCTGGGTTACAGCCCCGTCCCGGGCGAAGACCCGCTGGCCGCAGCCCACCGCGCAGTATGGGCACACCGACCGGACCACCGAGTCCGCATCCTCGGTGCGCGCCCGCCGCTCATCGGTGCGCCGCGACCGGGCGGCCGGGCCCCTGCCCAGCGGGTCCGTCCCGGTCAGCTGGCGCACCACCGGCCAGCGCAACCACTCGACCATCTCGCGTTCTCCTTGGGGGGGGGGAGTGCGGCTCCCGGTCTCCAGGAGAAACCCGGTGCCGGGGTGGTGCAAGTTCAGCGCTGCTCGCAACGCGCTTGACCCGGGCCTGAGCTGGGACGAATCTGGCAGGTATGACGGCCGCCGCGGCGCCCAATCCCGCTTCCAAACCCCAGGACCGCCGCCACCGCCGGACGATGCGTACCCACGCGGCCATCGAGGCGGCGGCCCTGAGGCTGTTCGCCGAGCAGGGCTTCGCCCACACCACGGTGGAGCAGATCGCCGAGGCCGCCGACATCGCGCCGCGCACGTTCTTCCGCCACTTCCCCAGCAAGGACGCCGTGCTGTTCGGCGAACCGGCCCTGGACGCGGAGCGGATGCGCGAGGTGCTGGCCAGCCGGCCCGCCAGCGAACACCCGATGCGCTCGCTGGCCGCGGCGCTGCTCGACGCGGCCGAACGCGCCGAGCTCGACCGCGCGCAGCACCTGATGCGCGCCGAGCTGCTCGACAGCCCGCAGGATGCCGGCGACTACGAGATGTACCTCATCAAGCAGCGCTCGGTCCAGGACATGGCCGACCTGGTCGCGGAGCGGTCGGGCACGGGGACCGACGATCCGCGCACGGTCGCTTGGTCGATCGTTTTGATGAGCTGTTTCGGTTCGGCCATGCACAGCTGGCTGGTCTGCACCGACGGCACGCCGCTGCGCGAGATCCTCGCCCAGGTGCTCGACGAGACGGCGGGCGGCCTCGCGCAGGCCGCCGACGTGGTCGGTTCAGCGATCAAGGATGCAGGATGAGTCCCTTGCAGACCTTGTCGACCGCCGAACATCGCCTCGCCGCCCGCCGAACATCGCCTCGGTGTAGACGGCCGGGTTCATGCCGCGCTCGGCGGCTCGGGTGGAAGAACTGCGGCAGGTCGTGCGCACGCACGAGCGCTGGCCGCTCTAGCCGTAGAGCGCCCGCTCTAGCCGTAGAGCGTCGTGGCGCCGTAGGTCGGGCCGTAGTAGCGCTCCAGCTCAGCCAGGGAGTCGTTGGGCCGGTCGAGCTGCTTGGCCAGCCGGGCGCGGTTGGGCACCGCGTCGGGGTTCCAGGTGCCGTTGTCCCACAGCCCCGACCGCATGAACGCCTTGGAGCAGTGGTGGAAGATCTGCTCGATCTCCACCAGCAGCGCGACCTTCGGCCGGTGGCCGCGAACCACCATCTCGCCGAAGAACGGGGCCTCCCGCACCAGCCGCGCCCGTCCGTTGATGCGCAGCGTGTCGCCGCGGCCCGGGATGAAGTAGATCAAGCCGACGTGCGGATTCGACAGCACGTTGACGAATCCGTCGGCGCGCTTGTTGCCCGGGCGGTCCGGGATGGCGATCGTCCGGTCGTCAAGCACCAGGGTGAACCCGGCCGGGTCGCCCTTGGGCGAGACGTCGCACGATCCGTCCGCACCGGAGGTGGCGATCAGGCAGAACGGCGAAGCGGCCAGCCACTGCCGGTCCAGTTCGTGCAGCTCGGTCCGCTCCTTGTCCACGACGTGCTGCAACGGCTCGCCGATGACATCGCGCAGTTCGTCGACCGACGTGATCTCCACCAGGCCGGTGAGTTGCATGGCTCTCCCCGAGATTGTTCTCCCACCCGAACCATAAGCCACCTCGAAGGCCCGTCGAGAGTTGTTTTCGTCTCCCCAGGCACCTGCGCCGGGCAGCGGCGGGCGTACGAGCGCTCAGAGGTCGGGCACGATCCGGTCCGTTGCCCAGCACCGGAAGGTCGGGGCGGCCGGGTCAGCGCTGCTCATGAACTGCCGGGCAGGTATGCGATCTCGTCACCGGTTCCCGTCTCGCGCGTGCACCAGCCGAAACGAGCCCGGAAACAGTCCTATAGTCCGGTCATGGCCGATCCGCGGCGGCGTGTGCCCGGCACCGACCGGGTGCTGGCCGATCCCGAGGTGGCCGCCGCGACCGCGCGGCTGGGCCACCGGCTGATCAAGCATGCCGTGCACATGGCGCAGGAGCGCGCCCGCAATGGCGAGATCGAGCCGGAGCGGGTCGTCCCCGAAACCCTGGCCGCGCTGCCGGGTTCCGCGTCGAGCATCCGGCCGGTGCTCAACGCGACCGGCGTGCTGCTGCACACCAACCTCGGGCGCGCACCGCTTTCGGATGCGGCTATCCACGCCCTGCAGCAGGCCGCCGGAACCACGAACGTCGAACTCGACCTGCACACCGGCCGGCGGGGCCCGCGTGGTGCCGCCGCCATCGCGGCGCTGCTAGCCGCCGTGCCACGCGCGGAGGCCGCGCACGTGGTCAACAACGGTGCCGCAGCGCTCGCCCTCGCGGCGACCGCACTCGCCCAAGGCCGCGAAATCGTGTTGGCGCGCGGCGAAATGGTCGAGATCGGGGACGGATTCCGCATTCCCGAGCTACTCACCGCCACGGGCGCGAGGCTGCGCGAGGCCGGCACCACCAACCGGGTCCGGCTGGACGACTACCGGTCGGCGCTGGGCCCGGACACCGGCTTCGTCCTCAAGGTGCACCCGTCGAACTTCGTGATCCGCGGCTTCACCGCTGCCGTCCCGGTCTCCGCGCTGCGCGAACTCGAGGCGCCGGTGGTGGTCGACATCGGCTCGGGACTGCTGCACCCGCATCCGGCCCTGCCACAGGAACCCGACGCGACCACGACGCTTGCCGACGGAGCGGATCTGGTCATCGCCAGCGGGGACAAGCTGCTCGGCGGGCCGCAAGCGGGCCTGCTGCTGGGCAGCGCCGAGATCGTGCACCGGCTTCGGCGGCATCCGCTGGCCCGCGCGCTGCGCGTCGACAAGCTCACCCTCGCCGCGTTGGAAGCCACCCTTCGCGGCCCGAGCACGCCGACCGCGCAGCGGCTGCGCCAAGACCAGGCGCAACTGCTGATCCGCGCCGAACGGCTCGCGGATGCACTCAACGCGGCTGGCGTCCCGGCCTCGGTGCAACGCAGCGAGGCGACGGTCGGCGGTGGCGGCGCGCCCGATGTCGCGCTGCCCAGCGCGGCGGTCGTGCTCCCCGAACGCTTCGCGAAGCTCCTGCGCGAGGGCTGCGCGCCGGTCCTCGCCCGCACCGAACGCGATCGCTGCCTGCTGGACCTGGCCGCGATCTCCCCTGAACACGACAACGACCTGCGTCGCGCGGTGCTGGCGGTGGACTGATGCACGTCATCGCCACCGCCGGGCACGTGGATCACGGCAAGTCGACGCTGATCCGCAAGCTCACCGGCATGGAACCGGACCGCTGGGCGGAGGAACGCCGCCGGGGCCTGACCATCGACCTCGGGTTCGCGTGGACCCGGCTGCCCGACGGATGCACCGCCGCCTTCGTAGACGTGCCCGGCCACGAGCGCTTCGTGCCGAACATGCTCGCCGGCATCGGTCCGGTGCCCGCTGTGCTGTTCGTCGTCGCAGCCGATGAGGGCTGGATGCCGCAGTCCGGCGAGCACCTGGACGCCTTGAACGCACTCGGCGTGCGGCACGGCCTGCTCGTCGTGACCCGCTGCGACCTGGCCGCCCCCTGCGCCGCCGCCGAACAGGCCCGCGACCGGCTCCGCGCGACCACGCTGGCCGACATCCCGACCGTGCACGTCAGCGGCCGCACCGGAGCCGGCTTGGGCGAACTGCGGCACCTGATCGACGAGCTCATCCACCGGCTGCCCGCAGCCGACCGGGATGCTGATGTGCGGCTCTGGGTGGACCGCGCGTTTACCATCCGCGGCGCTGGAACGGTCGTGACCGGCACGCTTCCGGCAGGCACCCTCCGCAAAGATGCCCGGCTCCAGCTGCACCCCGCCGGCGTGGATGTGAAGATCCGCGACCTGCAGGCGCTCGGATCGTCCGAACACCAGGTCGGTGCTGTGGCGCGAGTGGCGGTCAACCTCCGCGGCGTGGACCTCGACCAGGTGCGGCGCGGCGACGCGCTGCTGACCCCGGACCGCTGGCTTACCACCGATGTCCTCGACGTCCGGATCCGCCACGCGACCTCGCCGACTTCCGTTGGAACCGGCGCGACACCACGCCTACCTCGCGACCTGGTGCTGCACATCGGTGCGGCGGCGGTCGGGGTGCGCGTCCGGCCGCTCGGCCATGACACGGCGCGGCTGGCATTGCGCACCGCGCTGCCCCTCCGCATCGGCGACCGAGCGCTGCTGCGAGATCCTGGAAGTCGGCGCATCTGCGGGGGGCTCGTGGTGCTCGATGTCCGCCCGCCGCAGTTGACCAGGCGCGGCGCGGCCCGTGCGCGAGCGGCCGAACTGGACACCCTGGACGGCCGCCCCGACGGCGCGGCCGAGTTGCGGCGACGGGGCCTGATCCGAGCCGACGACCTTCGCGCGATGGGCGCCACACCGCCCGGGCCCGGGCGGTGGCTGCTGGACGAGGCGCACCGCGACGAACTCGGCACTCGCCTCGACGAGTTGCTGGCGCAGCACCACAAGACGAACCCGCTGGAAGCCGGCATGCCCGCCGAGGCCGCACGCCGCGCCCTGGCCCTGCCCGATCCTGCTCTGCTGCCCCCGATCGCCGAAGCCGCCGGTGTCTCCCTGTCGGACGGACGGCTGCACAAGGGGCCAACCCCGCTCCCCGAACGCGTGCGGCGCGCGGTGGAAACGATCCGGCGGGCGCTCATCGACCACCCGTACCAAGCCCCAACCGCCGACGAACTCGCCGAACTGGCCATCGGCGACAAGGAACTTGCCGCCGCCGCGCACGCGGGCGCACTACTGCGCCTGGCCCCGGGCCTGGTGCTCCTGCCGGACGCCGAACAAGCGGCCGTTCCGCGCTTGGCGCAGCTGCCCGAGCCGTTTACCCTCAGCCAGGCCAGGCAGGCGCTGGACACGTCGCGCCGGGTTGCGGTTCCCTTGCTGGAACTGCTCGCTCGCCGCGGCCGGACGCAACGGCTGGCCGACGGCACACATCGCGTTGTTTCTCCACCCCCGGCTCCGGGAAATACCGGGAGCGACTCGACGCCACGGCGATGAGCAGGAATTCTGCGATCTTGCGCCCACCACCGCATGGTGAACACCGGTGGCGCTCGGGCGCCGGGGCGATGGGAGGCAGCCATGCCGCGGAAGATCTGGACCGGCTCGATCAACTTCGGCCTCGTCACCATCCCGGTCGGGCTCTACGCAGCGACCGAGGACCACACGATCCAGTTCCACCAGTACGAGCGCGGGACCACCGACCGGATCCGCTACAAGCGCGTCAACGAACGCACCGGCAAAGAAGTCGGCTACAACGACATCGTCAAGGGCCGCGAGTTCGACGGCGGGGTCATCACCGTCGAGCAGTCCGAACTCGACGAGATCGCCCCCGGCCGCTCCCGCACCATCGACATCACGACCTTCGTCGACATCACCGAGATCGACCCCGTGCACTTCCAGAAGACCTACTGGCTGGCCCCCAACAGCAAGGAGCACTTCCGGCCCTACAACCTGCTGCGCCGGGCGATGCACGAAACCAGCCAAGCGGGAATCGCGACCTTCGTGCTGCGGGGCAAGCAATACCTCACGGCGGTGCGCGCCGACGACAACGTGCTGGCGCTGAACACCCTGTTCTTCGCCGACGAAGTCCGCGATCCGGGCGAGCTGGTCGGAGAGGACGGCGAGCAGGCGAAGCCGTCGGAGAAGGAGCTGCAGATGGCGACCACGATCATCGAGTCGATGAGCGGGCCGTGGGAACCGGAGCAGTACGAGGACACCTACACCGTGAAGGTCGAGGACCTGCTGGCGGAGAAGGCGCGCGGCGGCGAGGTGGAGGCGGCCGAGGCACCGCCGAAGCCGACGGACGTCATCGACCTGACCGAGGCGCTGCGGCGCAGCGTCGACGAGGCGCGCAAGGGCCGCAAGCCCGCGCGAGCCGAGGAGAACCTTTCGGAGCTGAGCAAGGCCGAGCTCGACGACCGGGCCAAACGGCTGGGTATCAAGGGCCGCTCCAAGATGAAGCGGGCCGAACTCGAGAAGGCGGTCGCCGAGGCGACGGAGAAGCCCACCGGCACCGACGGCCGCCGCTCCCGCAAGGCCTCCTGACCACAGTGCACACCACCTGGGACGGTCTGCCAGCGGGGACGGTGCACCTGAGCGGTCCGGTCCTGCGGTCCCACACGGGTGGCCGGGCACGTCATCAGGCGTCGAAGTCGACCGTGACCGTGTCGGTGGTCGGCAGCGATTGGCAGGTGAGGACGAAGCCTTCCGCCACTTCCGATTCCTCCAGGGCGAAGTTGCGGCGCATGCGGACCTCGCCGCAGGTGACCTTCGCCCGGCAGGTTCCGCAGACGCCGCCCTTGCAGGCGAACGGCAGGTCGGGGCGGACCCGTTGGGCGGCGTCCAGGACCGGGACGTCGCGGGGCAGCGACATCGGCGTCGAACGGCCGTCGAGCACCACCGTGACCTCGCTCGTCGGCCCCTCCACCGTCGGCTCCTCGTGGCGCGCCGGTTCCGGCGGCACGTCCTCGACGTAGAACAGCTCCTGGTGGATTCGTTCGTTCGCGACGCCGCTTTCGCGCAGCACGTCCTGCGCATCGCTGACCATGCCGAACGGCCCGCACAGCCACCACTGGTCCACCGAGTCGGCCTCGACCAGTGTGGACAGCATCGCCCGGATCTTCGCCGCGTCCAACCGGCCGGTGAACAGCTCCGACTCGCGTGGTTCCCGCGAGAGCACGTGAACCAGCTCCAGCCGCGTCGGGTAGCGGTCCTTCAGGTCGGCGAGCTCGTCGGCGAACATCACTGTGTCGCTGCGCCGATTGCCGTAGAGCAGCGTGACGGTCGCGTCCGTCTCGCGCAGCACCGACGCCGCGATGGACAGCACGGGCGTGATCCCCGATCCGGCGGCGATGCACACGTGCCGCTCGGGCGTCGTCAGGTCCGGGGTGAAGCTGCCCGTCGGCGGCAGCACTTCGATCTCGTCGCCGGGCCGCACCTCCTGCACCAGCCAGCTGGAGAACAACCCGCCCGGCACGTGGCGCACGCCGATCCGGGGCGTTGCGCCGTGCGGGGCGCAGATCGAGTACGACCGGCGCTCCTCGCGGCCGTCGACCCCGCGGCGCAGCGTCAGCGATTGGCCCGGTTTGAAGGCGAAATCCTCGGCGAGCTCCAGTGGGACGTCGAAGCTGACGGCGACCGCGTCTTCGCACAGCCGCTCCACGTGGCTGACCCGCAGCGGGTGGAACAACGTGCGACGACGGCCGGTCCGCTCCGGTGCGGGGGCCTCGGGTGCGTCGACGGGGGCGGGACGGACCACGTCAGATCTCCTTGATGTGCTCGAAAGGTTCGTGGCACGAGCGGCATCGGCGCAGCGCCTTGCACGCGGTCGCGCCGAACTGCGAGACCTGCTCGGTGTCCGGCGAACCGCACTGCGGGCAGCGGACCCGGGACCGCGGCGGGGTCAGCGTCAGCGGCACCGGGCCGGCAGCGTGCTGCGGAGCGGCCCCCGGAGGGGCGATGCCGTACTCGGCGAGCTTCTGCCGCCCTGCCGGGCTGATCCAGTCGGTGGTCCACGGCGGGTCCAGCACGGTGCACACCTCGACGTCGGCGAAACCGGCCTCGCTCAGCCGGTTGCTGAGGTCCGCGCGCATCTCGCGCATCGCCGGGCAGCCCGAGTAGGTGGGCGTGATCGACACGACGACCTTCCCGTCCCCGGCCAGCTCGACGTCGCGCAGGACCCCGAGGTCGGCCAGTGTCAGCACCGGCAACTCGGGGTCGGTGACCGACTCGGCAACCGCCCGGGCGTGCCGGAGGTCCGGCTTCGTGCTCGTCACCATGTCGCCTCCGGGTGCGCTCGGGCCAGGCTCTGCATCTCCGCGAGCAGGTCGCCCAGATGCTCGGTGTGGATGCCGTCCCGGCCGGTCTGCTCGGCCACCCTGGCCAGCGCCGACGCCTCGGGTCGCTGCAAGGTGGCCGCGGCGACGACCTGCTCCAGCACGTCGTCGAACTCGGCGCGCACCTGCGCCGGGTCGGTGCCGACGCCGGCCGCGACCATCTCCCGGTCGGTCGCGTTCGGCACGAACAGTTCGTCGACCAGCGGCCAAACCGCGTCGAGCCCCTGCTGCATCCGCGCGTGCGACACCTCGGTGCCGTCGCCGAGCCGGACCGTCCACTGTGCCGTGTACTCGCGGTGGTAGGCCAACTCCTTGGCGCCCTTGGCCGCGATTGCCGCCAGCACCGGATCGCGCGAGTCGGCGAGCCGGGCGAACAGCGCGAGGCGCCATGTCGAGAACGCCAGCAGCCGGGCGATGGTGTGCGCGAAGTCGCCGTTGGGCGGCTCGACCAGCCGCACGTTGCGGAACTCCCGCTCGTCCCGGAAGTACGCCAGCTCGTCCTCGCCGCGCCCGCTGCCGTCGGCCTGCCCGGCGCGGGCCAGCAGCAGCCGCGCCTGGCCCAGCAGGTCGAGCGCGATGTTGGCCAGCGCCAGCTCGTCCTCCAGTTCCGGCGCGTTGGTGACCCACTCGGTCAGCCGTTGCGAGGCGATCAGCGCGTCGTCGCCGAGCATCAGGCAGTACCGGGCGAACGCGGCGCCGTCCACGCCGTCCGGCAGCGTGGTGTCCATTCCGGACAGCGGATCGTCGAAGCCGGTGCCGAATGCCCAGCGGGACTCGCTGTCGGACTCCGCGGCGGTCAGCGCCTCGTAGGCGTTGTCGAACGACATCAGGCCGACCTCACATGTGCGGAACGTTGTCGGGGATGCGGTAGAACGTGGGGTGCCGGTACACCTTGTCGCCGCTGGGCGCGAAGAACGGGTCCTTCTCGTCCGGGCTCGACGCGGTGATCGCGTCCGCCCGCACCACCCAGATGCTCACGCCCTCGTTGCGGCGGGTGTAGAGGTTGCGGGCGTTGTGCAGCGCCATCTGCTCGTCTGCGGCGTGCAGCGAGCCCACGTGCACGTGGTTCAAACCCCGCTTCCCGCGGACGAAAACCTCGAACAGCGGCCACGAGGACCGCGGTGCACCGGTCTCGGCGTCCGAACTCATCGCGCAGCCTCCTCCCGTGTGGCCTGCATGGCGGCGTGGGCCGCTGCCGCGTCCCGCACCCACTGCCCTTCCTCGTGCGCGGCCCGGCGCCGGGCCAACCGCTCCTCGTTGCAGGGCCCGTCCCCGGCGATGACCTGCTTGAGCTCGGACCAGTCCGGCTCGCCGAAGTCGTAGTGCCCACGCTCGTCGTTCCAGCGCAGCGCCGGGTCGGGCACCGTGACGCCGAGCGCCTCGGCCTGCGGCACGGTCATGTCGACGAACTTCTGCCGGAGCTCGTCGTTGGTGTGCCGCTTGATCCGCCACCCCATAGACTGCTGGGTGTTGGGCGAGTCGCCGTCCGGCGGGCCGAACATCATCAGCGACGGCCACCACCAGCGGTTCGTCGCGTCCTGCACCATCTCCCGCTGTTCCGCGGTGCCGCGCATCATCGTCATCAGCAGCTCGTAGCCCTGCCGCTGGTGGAACGATTCCTCCTTGCAGATCCGCACCATAGCCCGCGCGTAAGGACCGAAGGAGCTGCGGCACAGCGGCACCTGGTTGCAGATCGCCGCCCCGTCGACCAGCCACCCGATGACGCCGATGTCGGCGAAGTTCAGCGTCGGGTAGTTGAAGATCGACGAGTACTTCTGCCGCCGGTCGATGAGCTTCTCGGTCAGCTCCGAGCGGTCCACCCCGAGAGTTTCGGCCGCGGAGTACAGGTAGAGCCCGTGCCCCGCCTCGTCCTGCACCTTCGCGAGCAGGATCGCCTTGCGCCGCAGGCTCGGGGCGCGGGTCAGCCAGTTGCCCTCCGGCTGCATGCCGATGATCTCGGAGTGCGCGTGCTGGGCGATCTGCCGCACCAGGGTCTTGCGGTAGCCCTCGGGCATCCAGTCCCGCGGCTCGATGCGCTGGTCGTGCGCGATCCGCTCCTCGAAGTGCCGCTGCAGCTCGGCGTCGTCGAGCCGGTCCGCCGTGGTCGTCTTGGTCACCCCTGCTCCTCCGGTCGCTTGGCCACCAGCGTCAGCACGTCGTACTTCGCCACCGAGGCGCCGTCCTGGTTGGTCACGTCCACGTCCCAGCGGACCTCGCCGTGCTCGGCGCCGACCCGCGGAGTGATCTGCTTAGCGGTCATGGTCACGGTGATCTCGTCACCAGGGTAGGTCGGCGTGAGGAACCGGAGGTTCTCCAGGCCGTAGTTGGCCAGCACCGGTCCCGGGCCGGGATCCACGAACAGCCCGGCGGCGAAGGACACCACCAGGTAGCCGTGCGCCACGCGGCCGTCGAAGAACGGGTTGGCCCGCGCCGCTTCCTCGTCGGTGTGCGCATAGAAGGTGTCGCCGGTGAACTCGGCGAAGTGCTCGACGTCGTCCAGCGTCACGGTGCGCGGCCCGGCGACCACCGTGTCACCGATGCGCAGTTCGCCGAGGTGCTTGCGGAACGGGTGCTTTTCGGTGATGTTGCGGGGAGTTCCGGTCACCCACTGCCCGGTGATCGCGGTCAGTGTCGCCGGGTCGGCCTGCACCGCGGTCCGCTGCATGTGGTGCAGCACGCCACGAACGCCACCCATCTCCTCGCCGCCACCGGCGCGCCCCGGTCCACCGTGAACCAGCGCGGGCAACGGCGACCCGTGCCCGGTGTTCTCGCCGGCGTTGTGCCGGTTGAGCACCAGCATCCGGCCGTGCCGCGATGCCGCGCCCAGCACCACCTCGCGCGCGAACTCCGCGTCGGCGGTCACCACGGAACCGGCGAGGCTGCCCTTGCCGCGGCGCGCCAGCTCCACGGCCTGCGCCGCAGTCTCGTACGGCATCACCGTACTGACCGGGCCGAAGGCCTCGACCTCGTGCGGCTGCGGCTGGTCCGGGTCGTCACATCGGACCAGCAGCGGCGGCAGGAACGCACCACGCTCCGCGTCGGCGTCCACGACGTCGACCCGCCCGGGGTCTCCGTGCACCAGTGTTCCGGCCTCCAGCAGCGCCTTCAGCGACCGCCGCACCTCTTCGCGCTGCTCCAGGCTGGCCAGCGCCCCCATCCGGACCTCCGGCGAGGCGGGGTTGCCGACGACTACCTTCGCCAACCGCTCCTTGGCGGCCGCGACCACTTCGTCGATCAGGTTCGCCGGCACCAGCGCCCGCCGGATCGCGGTGCACTTCTGCCCGGCCTTGACCGTCATCTCGGTGACCAGCTGCTTGACGAAGAGGGCGAACTCGTCGGTGCCCGGCGCGGCGTCCGGGCCCAGGATCGAGCAGTTCAGCGAGTCGGCCTCGACGTTGAACCGCACCGAGTTCGCCGCCACCACCGGGTGGGCGCGCAACCGCTGGCCGGTCGAGGCCGAGCCGGTGAACGACACCAGGTCCTGGTCGGTGAGGTGCTCGAACAGGTCGCCGACGCTGCCGCAGACCAGCTGCAGCGAGCCGTCCGGCAGCAGCCCGGAGGCGACCATCAGCTCCACCAGCCGGTGCGTGAGGTACGCGGTCTGGCTGGCCGGTTTGATCAGGCTGGGCACCCCCGCCAGGAAGGCGGGCGCGAACTTCTCCAGCGGTCCCCACACCGGGAAGTTGAACGCGTTGATCTGCACCGCGACGCCCGTCAGCGGCGTGCAGATGTGCTGCCCGACGAACGTGCCGCCCTTGCTCAGCGGCTCGAGGGCGCCGTCGACGTAAACCGTACTGTTGGGCAGTTCCCGGCGGCCCTTGCTGGAGTAGCCGAACAGCACCCCGATGCCGCCGTCGATGTCGAACTTGGAGTCGCCGAGCGTGGCGCCGGTGCGGGCCGACAGCGCGTACAGCTCCTCGCGGTGCTCGCGCAGGTGCGAGGCGAGGCTCTTCAGCAGCGCGGCGCGCTGGTGGAACGTCAGTTCCGCCAGCGCCGGGCCGCCCCGGCTGCGCCCGTGCGCCAGCACCGCGCCCATGTCGATCCCCGCCGAGGAGACCCGCGCGACCTCCTCACCGGTCACCGCATCGTGCAACGGCACCCCGTTGTCCGACGGCGCGTGCCAGTCGCCGTTGACGTAGCTTCGCAGGGCAGCCATTCGCCCGACCTCCTCCGACTGGTTCTTTAACTGACCGTTCGTTCGAAAAAGTAGCACTCGTCAAGACTGTTGCGCACCACCTGATGCAGCTAAATTCTGCTTTACCGAGCCAGGGGGACCAGCTTCGCCGGGAACCCTTGACAGGATCACGCGACACAGGATTAATTACCGACTGTTCGTTCGGTTACGAGGTGGTGACCCAGTGCAGGAGCCCGGCACGACGACGCGCGACCCGGCTCAGGCCATGTTCGACGACGACCGCGCCTCGCAGGCGCTGGGCATCGAGCTCGTCGAGACCGGCAGCGGATTCGCCCAGGCCCGGATGCGGATCACCGACGCGATGGTCAACGGCCACGGGATCGCCCACGGCGGCTACATTTTCCTGCTGGCCGACACGACCTTCGCCTGCGCCTGCAACAGCCACGGACCGACGACGGTCGCGGCACGCGCGGACATCACTTTCATCCGCCCCGCCCGCGGCGGCGACCTGCTGGTCGCCCGCGCCGAGGAACGAACCCGGTTCGGCCGCAGCGGGATCTACGACGTGTCCGTGCACCGCGGTGACGAGCTGATCGCCGAATTCCGGGGCCACAGCCGCTCGTTGAACGGCGCACCCGAACACCAGCCCGAAGGAGCTAAGCCATGACAGCGACGACGGGCGCGCCGCGCCGGCTCGGAACCGCGCCGGATCCGGCCGACCTCGACCCCGCCGAGCGGTACTCCGCCGACGAACTCGCCGCGGTGCAGCTGGAACGCCTGCAGCGCACCCTGCACCACGCCTACGAGAACGTGCCGCTGTACCGCAGCAAGTTCGACGCGGCGGGCGTCCGGCCGGCGGACTGCCAGCGCTTGGCCGACCTGGCGAAGTTCCCGCACACCACCAAGCAGGACCTGCGGGACAACTACCCGTTCGGCTTGCTCGCCGTGCCGATGGATCAGGTCCGGCGGCTGCACGCCTCCAGCGGCACGACGGGCAAGCCGACCGTCGTCGGCTACACCGAGCAGGACCTGGACGCCTGGGCCGATGTGGTGGCGCGCTCCATCCGCGCCGCGGGCGGGCGGCCGGGCCACAAGGTGCACGTCTCCTACGGGTACGGCTTGTTCACGGGCGGGCTCGGCGCGCACTACGGGGCCGAGCGGCTCGGGTGCACCGTCATCCCGGCCTCCGGTGGGATGACCGCCCGGCAGGTGCAGATCATCCAGGACTTCCGGCCCGAGATCATCATGGTCACCCCGTCCTACATGCTCACCCTCATCGACGAGTTCGAGCGGCAGGGCATCGACCCGCGCAGCACCTCGCTCGAGATCGGCATCTTCGGCGCCGAGCCGTGGACCGAGCAGATGCGGCAGGAGATCGAGGAACGGCTGGACATCGACGCGGTCGACATCTACGGCCTGTCCGAAGTGATGGGCCCCGGCGTGGCCAACGAGTGCGTGGAGACCAAAGACGGGCTGCACATCTGGGAGGACCACTTCTACCCCGAGGTGATCGACCCGTTCACCGAGGCAGTGCTGCCCGACGGCACCGAGGGCGAACTCGTGTTCACCTCGCTGACCAAGCAGGCCATGCCGGTCATCCGCTACCGCACCCGGGACCTGACCCGGCTGCTGCCCGGCACGGCCCGGCCGATGCGGCGGATGACCAAGATCACCGGCCGCAGCGACGACATGATCATCCTGCGCGGCGTCAACGTCTACCCCACCCAGATCGAGGAGCTGGTGCTGCGCACCGACGGCCTGTCGCCGCACTTCCAGCTGGTGCTCACCCGCGAGGGCCGGATGGACCGGATGACGGTTCGGGTGGAGGCCCGCACCGACTGCCCGGGCGACCGCCGGGATCCGGCCGGCGCCGAGCTGGTCCGCGCGATCAAGGAGGGCGTCGGCATCAGCACCGAGGTCACCGTGGTGGATCCGGACACGCTGGAGCGATCGGTGGGCAAGCTGTGCCGCCTCGTGGACCGCCGCGAATCCGGATCCGCAGGCTGAAATACTGCGAGCCATGTCGGGGAACGCTAGGCGCGCGAATCGCCGGGGTCGGCCGGGCTACGACCTCGGTCGGCTGCTGGACGTCTCCGTCCGGGTGTTCAACGAGCGCGGCTACGAGGGCACCAGCATGGAGGACCTCTCCCGCCGGCTGGGCATCACCAAGTCGGCGATCTACTACCACGTGTCCAGCAAGGACGAACTGCTGCGGCTGAGCGTCAACCGGGCGCTGGACGCGCTGTTCGCGGTCACCGAGGAAGAGGCGTCGACCACCGGCAAGACCATCGACCGGCTGGAGCACGTGGTCCGGCGCAGCATCGAGGTGCTCGTCGACGAACTGCCGTTCGTCACGCTCCTGCTGCGGGTGCGGGGCAACACCAAGGTTGAGCGGCAGGCGCTGACCCGGCGCCGCGAATTCGACCAGGTGGTCAGTGACCTCGTCAAGCAGGCCGAGGCGGAGGGCAGCATCCGGCCGGACGTCGACCCGGCACTGACCAGCCGGCTGCTGTTCGGCATGGTCAACTCGATCATCGAGTGGTACAAGCCCAGCCGCGGCCTGCGGGCCTCGCAGCTCGCCGACGCGGTCACCAAGATCGCCTTCGACGGCCTGCGGACCAGCGCCGACGAGCACTCGCCCGGCGATTCCGGATCTCGCGCGGGATAAATTTCTGGAACTCCCGGCATGACGATCATCCACGCGGGTCTCGACCACGCCGTCTGGAGCGCCTGCGGCGCGCGTGGAATGCAGGGGGTTCCGAACGCGCGACCGGCCGTCGGTCGCGGCGTTGGATGTGGTCGCGGTCGGCGGTCCCCCGCGTCACTCCAGCCCCTTTCTGCGCAGTGGCGCGGATTGTGCCGACATTGAACACAATGGACAGTTACACCCTGGCATCGCAATCCCCAACTTGTGGGTGACAAAAGACCCCTGCGATCACGGCCAGGGTCCGCTTACGCTGCTGCGATGTGACCGACCGCAACCCGGCGGTCGCATGGCGGATCCGCTGAAACTGGGGACAGCGGCAACCATGATTCCGAAACCGGCTGCGCGCCGGTGCGTTCTGCGGTCTTCGGCAGGACCCGGGTCCGCCCTCCCCCTCGCCCTGCACCCTGGACGAGCAACCTGGAGGCCAACCGTGTCACGGCTTGAGTCGCTCGCTCGCGCCTTCCTCCGCTACCTCTACGAGGACGACCGATTCCGGCCCGAGGTCGCGGGTTTCTTCGACAGCCCGGCGGCCGAGGCCGCGACGCTGCAGCCGTCATGGGCCGAACTCGCCGAAGTCGTGCGGACGCTGCGGGACCAGGAGCTGATCGCCACCAGCGGAACCGGACAGCAGGGCGCACCCGCCCGCGCCGGCCTGACCGGCTCCGGGCTGATCTGCGCCGGCCGGCACGGCGGGGACATCGGTTCGTGGGCGCGGGCGCAGTCGGTCGCGCTGCTCGACGAGCCCCCGGCACCGGTGGTGCCCGCCCAGCCTTCGCCGGCACCCGCTCCCAGCCCCGATTTCACCGGGCTGACCCGGGTGGCCAAGGTCGTGCTCCTCACGCTACCGACGGTGCACGCCCGCTACGGCGACACCGCCGAGATCGAATTGATCGCACGGCGGCTGCGCGAGGCCGCGCGGCAGGACCGGCCGGACCCGCGCCGGGTGCGATTGCTCGCCTACCGGCTCCGCAGCGAGCTGGCGACCGGCTCGGTTGCGAACACCCTCGGCGTGGTCCTGCTCGACGGGCTCGACGAGGCCCTCGCCGAGAGCGGGCTCGGCTGAAGCGTCCTAATCGGACTGTGGTAGTGACCGGGTTCACCGCGGATGCCCACCGTACGCACGCTCGCGCACTCCGTGTGCTGAGATTCCCGGTATGGACACGGGCACCTGGCCGCGGGCGGCGGCGCGCCGCGAGCTCGACGCCGCAGGCGTCCAGCCGCATCTGCGCCCCGCCTACCAGCGGTGCCGGGTGCTCAACGCCGCGCACGGCCGCACCTACTTCCTCGCGACCCGGCTGCTGGCCCCGGCGCAACGGCCCGCAGTGCACGCGCTGTACGGCTTCGCGCGGTGGGTGGACGACATCGTCGACGACACCGACGAGTCGCGCACGGTCCGGGACCGGCAGCAGGCAGTGGACCAACTGGACGACAAGCTGCGAGCCGGTCTGCGCGCCGGTAACAGCGAACACCCGATCCTCGCCGCGCTCGTCGACACCGTCGCCCGGCACCACATCGACCCGACGCTGTTCACCGACTTCATGGCCTCGATGCGGATGGACCTGACCGTCCGCTCGTACCCGACGCGGGCTGCACTGGACGCCTATATCCACGGCTCGGCGGCGGTGATCGGCCTCCAGTTGCTCCCGGTATTCGGCACGGTGTGCCCGGCAGGCGAGGCCGAGCCCTACGCCGCGGCGCTGGGCGGTGCTTTCCAGCTCACCAACTTCCTGCGCGATGTCGGCGAGGACCTCGACCGCGGCCGGGTCTACCTGCCGCTGGAGGAACTGGCGGTGTTCGGCGTCGACCAGGAGCGGCTCGTCTGGTGCCGGGAGGCCGGCCGGCCAGACCTCCCGGTGCGCCGGGCGCTCGCCGACCAGGTCGCCCGCACCCGCTCGAAGTACCGGGCCGCGGAACCTGGCATCGCCCTGCTCGCCCCCTGGTCGCGGCCGTGCGTGCGCACCGCGTTCACGTTGTACGGCGAGATCCTCGACCGCATCGTGGAGTCCGGGTACGACGTGTTCCGGCGACGGCTCGCGGTTTCCGGCCCGCGCCGCCTGGAGGTCGCCGCAGGTGCTCTCGGCGCGGTCGTCGCAGCGCGCCTCCTCTCCCGTCGCACCAACGTGTGACAACCGCTCGCACCGGGTACGCGAAGCACGTCGTGACTCGACGAACTGCGGAGGCGAGGTGAGCGGGAATGCCGCAGCAGAGCTGGACCGAGAAAGAGGAACGACAGTACGAGCACATCAAGAGCCAGGCGATGGAGCGCGGCAGCAGCGAGGACCGCGCCGAAGAGATCGCGGCGCGGACGGTCAACAAGAACCGGGCGCAGGCCGGTGAATCCCAGCAGCGGAGCGAAACCGCCACGCAGGACATCCCCCCGCAACGCCGCGGTGGACTGCGCTCCGGATCCGGCTCCGGGCCGGGCGGTCGAACCAAGCAACAGCTCTACGCGGACGCGCAGCGCGCCGACATCAAGGGCCGCTCGAAGATGACCAAGGCGGAGCTGGAACGGGGGGCGGTCGAACCAAGCAACAGCTCTACTCGGCTGACCGCGGGTTCCCGCCGTTCGGGCGGGTGAATCCGGTGACGGGCGTCCCACCAGGGGCGGAAACTGCTGACAATGCGCCGGTACCGGCGCTTGCGGGGGGCGACCAGATGGAGAGCGGAACGCCGGCGCGCTGGCAGGACGTCAACGCGACCGCCGAAATGATCGCGCAGGCCGGCGGCAAGTTGGAGAATGCCCCCGAGGCCAGGACACCGGCCGAAATCACTGCGGCGCGGGAAGCGTTGCTGGCCGTCACCACGGCGGGGGCCCGGCTTGCCCGGCAGCTCGACATACTGGCCTCCAGTTACGAGACCCTGAACGCCGCCGAGCCGTCGGCAGTGCACGTCGCGCTCGACCAGGCCGCGGCCGCCGCCGAAGACCTCGGCAACTGCGCGAAGGTCGCCGCGCAGGCCATCGATGACGACTGACCGCGCGGCGACCCCGGCAGCTACGGCGCCTTGACCACGCCCGCACCGACGTCGGTCGATGCGAGCGGTAGCCGATGTGCGGTCTGCGACAGCCGAGCCCACAGACCCCACGCCCGCTCCGGGTACTGCTGCGCGTACAGCGCCGCGACACCGGCGACGTGCGGGGTGGCCATGCTGGTTCCGCTGAGCTTCCGGTAGCGCTCCGCCCCCGGCCAGCTCGAGTAGACGTCGACGCCGGGGCCGACCAGGTCCACCTGGCCGATCTCGTCGACGGTGCCGCTGGAGAAGTCCGCGATCTGCAGCTGCGAGTCGATCGCGCCGACCGCCAGGATCGACGGGCAGTTCGCCGGGTGCCCGACCGGCGCGACCGTCCCGGCGGAACGCTGGCTCTCGTTGCCGGCGGCGGCGATGATCAGCGTGCCGCGCTCCATAGCGCGCTGGGCGACCCGTTCGAAGGACGCGGAGAACGGCTCACCAGGCTGCGTCGGCGCGCCGAGCGACATCGACACCACGGCGGCTCCGTTGGAGATCGCCCACTCGATGCCGGAGAGGATGCCGCTGTCGGTTCCGGAGCCGTCGTCGCCGAGCACCTTGCCCGCGTAGATGCTGGCCTCCGAAGCGATGCCGTAGCCGGGTCCGGCCTGCGAGGCCCGCGGACCGCAGGAGGTGCCGATCACGTGCGTGCCGTGCCCGTGGCCGTCCTGCACGTCCTGGCCATCCACGAAGGACCCGGTGACGATGTCCCGGTCGGCGAAGTCGGGGTGCTTGAGGTCCAGGCCGGTGTCAAGCACCGCGACCCGGACGCCCTTGCCGGTGGGCTGCGCGTGGTCGGCGCGCACCGCCTGCAGGCCCCACGTGAACTCGCCGTCCTCCACCTGCGCTTCCGCGCCGATGGCGAACACCCTGCGCTCCTGCTCGAACGCCGCGATCGTGCTGGTCTCCCGGGACGCGCGTTCGAGCGCCGCGGCCTGGTCCGGGTCGGCGCTGATCAGCGCGATGCCAAGTTGATGCAGCACGATCCCGCCCGCGCCGCGGAACAGCTCCCCCGGTGCCGCGCCGGCCGCGTCGGCGGTGTTGGCGCAGCGGATGCCCGTCAGACGCGTCAGCTCGCGGGTTCCGATGATCGTCGAATTGTCTTCCAGCAGCACCAGATAACGTCCGGTGGAGCTCTCCTCGTTGGTGGTCATGGTCGCTCCCTCGGCGAGGTTCGGGTGTAGCGGCGCCACACCGTCCCCAGGTGTATCGCGCGTTACCCACAGTTACAAGCACCCACTCGGGTAAGGACTGCACGATCTGTGCCGCCGGTCTCGATGTCCTCAGTGGACTTCCTGCGACACACCGCTTTCGGGGTACTCAGGTCGGGGGCTATCAGATACGACACGCATGCGCTGATGACAACAGCGGAACCTCATCCGCACACTGGTGGTAATCAACTCCCGACAGTTCGGAGCAACCGTGCGCACTCCCAGCCAGCGCTGCATCCTGGTCACGGGCGCGACCAGCGGGCTCGGACGGGCCCTTGCCCACCAGCTCGCCAAGAGCGGGTCCCGGGTACTGATACACGGGCGCAGCGCGGAGCTAGCCGAGGAAACGCGCGCGGAGATCGCGGCGGCCACCGGCTCCGACCGCCTCGACGTGGTGCTTGCCGACCTCGCTGAGCTGCGCCAGGTCGAACGGCTGGCCAACGACGTGCAGCTGCGCTGCGACCGGTTGGATGTGCTGGTGAACAACGCGGGCATCGGTTCCGGGCCCCCGGGCGGCCGGCGCGAGGAGAGCCCGGACGGCATCGAACTGCGGTTCGCGGTGAACTACCTGGCCGGCTACCACCTGACGCATCTGCTGCAGCCGCTACTGCTCGCCTCGGCACCGGCCCGGGTGGTCAACGTCGCCTCGGCCGGTCAGCACCCGATCGACTTCGACGACCCGATGATGACCGAGAACTACATCGGTGCCCGGGCGTACGCGCAGAGCAAGCTCGCGCAGATCATGTTCACCTTCGACCTGGCCGAAGAGCTTCGCGGCCACGGCGTGACGGTCAACGCGCTGCACCCAGCGACCTACATGAACACCGCGATGGTCCGCGAGGCCGGCGTGAGTCCGCTGGGCACGATCGCCGAAGGCGTCGAGGCGACGATGCGGCTGGTCGCGGATCCGGGACTGGACGAGGTCACCGGGGAGTACTTCCATGTGACCCGCGCGTGCCGCGCGCTCGAGCAGGCCTACGACGAGCAGGGCAGGACGCGGCTGCGAGAACTCTCCGGCAAGCTCATCGAACAGGCCCGCGGCTGAACCCGCCACAGCGGATCGTCGAACTGGAGGCTGGCGCCATGAACAGCGGAACCCAGCGCAAGATCGTCGTCGGCGTGGACGGCTCGGAGTCGTCCATGTGCGCCCTGCGGTGGGCGCTGAAGCAAGCGGCGCTTTCCGGGGCCGTGGTGCACGCGGTCACCTCCTGGGAGTACCCCGCCTTCTACAGCTGGGAGGGTGGCCCGATGCCACCGGACGACTTCGAGGAGTCCGCGCGCAAGAGCCTCCACGACACCGTCGACGAGATCGAGCACGAGATGAGCCCGCCGGTCCCGGTGGAGCGCGAGCTCACCCACGGGCACGCGGCGCAGACGCTGCTGGACGCCTCCGAGGGCGCCGACCTGCTGGTGGTCGGCAGCCGCGGCCACGGCAGCTTCTACGGCGCGCTGCTCGGCTCGGTGAGCCAGCGCTGCGCCCAACACGCGAAATGCCCGGTGGTGATCGTCCGGCACTAGAGAAGAGTTCGGGAGCCGGTGTGGCCCAGGCATTCGGACAGGGCGGCCGCGCCTTCGCGGACGAGTTCGCGCAGCGCCGCTTCGGTCTCGTCGTTCCAGCGCAGGATCGGCACCGAGATGCTCATCGCGGCGACTACCTCGCCGGACTCGTCGCACACTGGCGCCGCGACGCAGGCCACCGACTCGTTGGACTCGCAGTACTCGCGCGCCACGCCGTCCTTCGCGATGGCGTCGAGCTCTTGGCGCAGCGCCTTGCGGGTGGTGATGCTGTGCTCGGTCATCGCATCCAGCCGGCGGTTGCCGTAGAGCTCGTCGACCTCTGCGTGCGGCAGCGCCGCCAGCAGCACCTTGCCGAGCGCGGTGCAATGCGCGGGCAGCCGCCGGCCCACGGCCGAGACCATCCGCACCGGGTGGCTGCTGTCGACCTTGGCCACGTACAGCACGTCCGCCCCGTCTCGCACCCCGACGTGCACCGTTTCCTGGCAGCGCTCGGCGATGTCCTCGGCGACGAGCTGGCCCTCGCGGGCGAGGTCCAGCCGCTCAGCGTAGGCCGCGCCCAGCTGAAAGCCGCGCATTCCCAGCCGGAACCGGTTGCTGCCGCGCCCCGCGGGCATCAGGTAGCCGCGCTCGCTGAGCGTGCCGACCAGCTCGTGCACCGTGGTGCGCGGCAGGCCCAGCTGCGCGGTGATCTCCGGCGCGCTCAGCTCGTGGGCGTCCAGGAACAGCTCCAGGACGTCGAAGGCCCGTTCCACGGCAGGTACCGCTCGTGCCACGCGTTCGCTCCCCCCTGTCACGTCTCAACCGGCCGCTGTTTGACCGATATTTCGAACATCGTACCCGGTATCGGCCAACACCAGCTCAAGCGCTTGACCACCCAACCCGGCCAGCCATACGATCCAGCGAACGTCGTCCGGAATATCGAACGGATTATTGGTGCACCCGACCCGCGAATTCCTGCGGTCGGGCTGGCGCTTCCGGCGCTCGGATAATCCACTTAGGACGAATGGGCGGGCGTTGGCGGCACCGAAGTTCCACCGCTTGCGCTGCCGCGCGAGACGAATCCGGCCATAGGCTCCAGGACTGGAAGACGGTGAAGGAGTCAGCATGGCAGCGCCCCCCGCCCACGTCCCGGACGTGTTCGATCCGCGCAGGTACGCCGACGGCGTGCCGCACGAGGACTTCGCCTGGCTGCGCCGGCACGCGCCGGTGAGCTGGCAGGCGGAGCACGAGATCGGCGACTGGCCGGCCGGGCCCGGGTTCTGGGCCGTCACCCGGTACACCGACGTCGTCGCCGTGCTGAAGTCCGCCGAGGTCTACTCGTCCTGGCTGGGCGCCACGCAGATCCGCGATCCCGACCCGGCGGACCTGCCGTTCATCCGCAGCATGATGCTCAACCTCGACCCACCGGAGCACGGGCGGTTGCGCCGCCTCGTCAGCCGGGCGTTCACACCGCGGCGGATCGACCGGTTCCGGCACGAGGTCGCCGAGCGGGCCCGCCAGCTGGTCGACGCGGTGATCGAGCGCGGCGAGTGCGATCTGCCGGTGGAGGTCACCGACGACTACCCGCTGCGCAACCTCGCCGACCTCCTCGGTGTGCCGGAGTCGGACCGGCGGATGCTGCTGGAGTGGACCAACCGGGTGATCGGCTACCAGGACCCGGAGCACTCCGAGGTGACCCGCGGCCCGGACGGCAAGCCGGTCAACCCGCGCTCGCCGACGATGCTGGCCGACATGTTCGCCTTCGCCCAGGACCTCGCGGCGTTCAAGCGCCGCAACCCCGCCGATGACGTGATGACCGCGCTGGCCACCGCCGAGCTGGACGGGCGCGGGCTGGCCGACGCCGAGCTGGAGATGTTCTTCTTCCTGCTCTCGGTGGCCGGCAACGACACCGTGCGCAGCGCGCTGCCGGGCGGGATGCTCGCCTTCGCGGAGAATTCCGGCCAGTTGCGGCTGCTGCTCGACGATCCGGCGCTGCTGGACTCCGCCGTGGAGGAGTCGCTGCGCTTCCATCCACCGGTGCTCAGCTTCCGCCGCACCGCGACCACCGACACCGAGCTGGGCGGTCAGCGCATCGCCGCCGGGGACAAGGTCGTGGTGTTCCACTGCTCGGCGCATTTCGACGATCAGCAGTTCCCCGACCCGCACCGCTTCGACGTCCGGCGCACGCCCAACGACCACGTAGCCTTCGGCAACGGCCCGCACGTGTGCCTGGGTGCGCATTTCGCCCGGCTGCAGCTGCGGGCGTTCTACCGCGAGGCGCTGTGGCGAATGCGCGATCTGCGGGTGACGGGGCCGGTCGAACGCCTGGTATCGAACTTCATCAACGGGATCAAGCACCTGCCGGTGGCGTTCCCGCCGGGTAGCAGGTGATCGAGGGCGGGGCCTGGGCACGCGCATTATGGTCGTGCGGTGACCACCGCTGTAGCCCTGCGCTCCCAGCCGGGACGCTGGATCCTCGTCGCCACGATCCTCGGTTCCGGTGTGGCGTTCCTCGACGGTTCGGTCGTCAACGTCGCGTTGCCGGCGATCGGCCGGGACATCGGCGGTGACCTCAGTGTCCTGCAGTGGGTGCTGGACGCCTACCTGCTCACGCTCAGCGCGTTGTTGCTGCTCGGCGGCGCGCTCGGCGACCGCTACGGCCGCCGACGGGTGTACGTCCTCGGGTTGGTGCTGTTCACCCTGGCGTCGCTGGGGTGCGGCCTGGCGCCCGGCGGCACGGCATTGATCGTCGCGCGCCTGCTGCAAGGCGTCGGCGGGGCGTTGCTGGTGCCCGGCAGCCTCGCGCTGATCAACTCCGCCATCCGGCACGACGACCGCGGCGAGGCGGTCGGCCGCTGGGCCGGGTTGACCGGCATGTCGTCGGCGATCGGGCCGTTCGCGGGTGGCTGGCTGGTGGACGCGGCGTCCTGGCGGTGGGTGTTCTTCATCAACGTCCCCATCGCGGCAGCGGCGCTGCTCGCGCTGCGGCACGTGCCGGAGAGCCGAAACCCGGCTGCGGCCGGTCGCCTGGACGTCTTCGGCGCGATCGCTGTGACCGTCGGCCTGGCCGGCGCCGTGTACGCCCTGATCGAGATCCCGACGAAGGGGCTGGACGCGGTCTCCGCGGGAGCGGCCGTAGTCGGCGTGGTCGCACTGGTGGCCTTCCCGCTGATCGAGCTGCGCCACCCGGATCCGCTGCTGCCGCTTTCGTTGTTCCGCTCCGCGCAGTTCACCGGAGCGAACCTCACGACCTTCACCGTCTACGCGGCTCTGAGCGGTGCGTTGTTCCTGCTGTCCCTGCAGTTGCAGCAATCGATGGGCTACCCCGCGCTGGCCGCCGGGATCGCGACGTTGCCGATCACGATCATCATGCTGCTGATGTCCGGCCGCGTGGGTGCTCTCGCGCAGCGCACCGGCCCGCGCGTGCCGATGACCATCGGCCCGCTCATCTGCGCCGTCGGCCTGGCGCTGATGACGTTGGCGGTGCCCGGCAGCACGTACCTGAGCGGCGTGTTGCCGGGTGTCCTGGTCTTCGGCGTCGGCCTGTCCATCACGGTGGCGCCGCTGACCTCGGCTGTGCTCGCCTCGGTCAGCCCGGACAACGCCGGTGTCGCCTCAGGCGTGAACAACGCCATATCCCGTCTGGCCGGGCTGCTCGCGGTCGCGGTGCTCCCGGTGATCGCCGGGTTGTCGCACACCGGAGCGGGTGCCCCGCTCGGCCCCGGCTTCGGCCGGGCCATGCTGATCTCGGCGGCCATGTGCGCGGCCGGCGGCGTACTTGCGTGGCTGACGATCGACCGCGCGCGGAAGGTCGACGCCTATCCGCTGCCGGGTGTCAACCACGCCTGCCAGGACCCCTGCACCTGCCAGTTCGGCAAGAATCGCGACCAGGCCACCTGACCCGACAACCGATCTGTCAATGGACTCAGCTGATCCGGACCCCGCGCACCTCCGGGAGTCCTGTCATGCGGCGGAGATCCCCGCGGTCAGGCGGTGCATCCGCAGCAGCCACAGCTCCAGCTCGGAGAGCTGGCCGTCCAGGCTCTCGCTGCCGTACATGTCCGGGCTCGCGCGCAGGGTCATCAGCTCTTCCCAGCGCCGTTCCATCTGCTCGACCAACTCCCGCAGCGTCACCTGGTGCCCCTCTCCCCGACGTGCAACACCGCCGATGAGGGTACGGGGCTGGCGTGCACGCGCGGTAAGGCCGAAAGTCACGGTTTCACCCGATCTTCCGGAACCGATTCGGGCCACTGCGGGCACCGTGTGTGGTGTTATCGGTGCATGAGACGAGGTCGCCGCGGCCACCCCTGCGAACCCGACACCAGCCGGATCGGCTTGTGGCGTTGCGACGAGTGCGGGCAGCAGTGGGAGATCCACGGCGTGGCCGACAACCCGCGGATCCGCAAGGTCAGCCGGGTCGGCTGGTTCTTCGCCAAACTGCTCGGCTGACCGGCAGCGAAGAAATGCCCCGGACCGGCGGCGCGGTCCAAGCGCTCGCCTGCGGCGGAAAGCTGCCCTGACGGGTCAGCGGGGCAGGCGCGAGGCCAGCAGCACGATCAGCCCGCCCGCGACCGGAACGATCACCAGCCCCACGCGCAGGCTGACCGCATCGGCGAGCAGCCCGACGACGGGCGGCACGGCCAGCACCCCGAGCCGGTAGACCCAGCTGACGACCGCGATCCCGGCACCCGAGGACAGGCAGGGAAGTTCGTCCGCGGCGTGGAACCCGGCCGGGATGATCGTGGCGACCCCCCAGCCCGCCACCGCGAATCCGACCAGCGTCATGGGGATGGACGGCCAGACGAGCGCCGCACCGACGCCCACGAGCACCGCGATCCCGCCGATGCGGGCCACCGCCCGGTTGCCAAAGCGGTCCACCAACCGGTCGCCGGAGAACCTGCCGACCGTCTGCGCGGCCTGCAACGCGACGAACACCAGCCCCGCCAACACCGGGGCCGCGCCCAGCGAATCGCGCATGTACACCGCGCCCCACGACGCCGCCGTGTCCTCGACCACCGCCGCCGCAGCGCACAACAGGCCCAGCGCCAGCAGGGCGAGCAGCAGCGTGAAGCGCGGCCGGGCTCGCGGTCTCCTTTCCCGTTCGGCGTCGTCATGTCCGGGCAGTAGGAACCGCGTGGAGGTGATCGCGACGGCGGACAGCACGACGGCGGCGCCGCCGAGGTGCACGGGCAGCGGTAGGGCCGCTCCCGCCGCCAACGAGCCCGCCAGGCCGCCGATGATCGCGCCGAAGCTCCACATGCCGTGGAAGGAGTTCACGATCGATCGCCCGTAGCGCCGCTGCACCCGAAGCCCGTGCGCGTTCATCGCCACGTCCACGACCGCGTCCAGCGCGCCCGCGAAGAACAGGGCCGCAGCGAGCTGCCACCACTGCGCCGCCAACCCGATCAGCACGAGATCGGCGGCCAGCAGCACCGAACAGCCGACCGCGACGCTCGCCGAGCGCCACCGGGCCAGGATCGGCCCGGCCAGCAGTCCCGCGACCAGCGAACCCAGGGCCAGCGTGGCGATCGCGGTGCCCAGCGCGGCGTTGGACAGCGACAGGGCGTCCTTGAGCTCCGGGTAGCGGGGCACGACGCTGGCGAAGCTCGCGCCGTTGACCAGGAACAGCGTGGCCACCGCCAGCCGGGCCGCCACCGGCCGCCGATCGGTCGCGACTTCGGGCATACCCTTCCCTCCTCCGGAGTCCCCGACGATCATGCCAAAGGCCAGCCGGCTCGCGCTCCGGGTCATCGCGTTCATGTGCCACGCTAGGGTCGTCAACGGCGGATCTCGCAGCAGAGTCCACAGTGGAGGTTTCGTGCGGGTGCCGGCTGCGCGCTCCACCGGATCCGGGAAGTACCTGCGCGCCGGGCGAACCGCCGACGACCTCGGGCGCGAGATGTTCGAGTGGGCCATCGCCAAGGCCTCGCACGAGGGCTACAAACTCCGGCTCTTACCGCCGGTTACGCTGGTGGGGCGATGCGACGCAAGCTCAAGTCTCCGCTGCCCCAGCGGCACGGCCTGGACCCCGTCCGGTTGCGACTGCCCGCCGAGGGCCACTGGGCCACTGTCCGGGACCACCTTGTCGACCGGATACCGAAGCTCGCCCCGGAACGCATCGACGCCATGCTCCGCGAAGGCCGGATCGTCGGCGTCAGCGGCCCGCTCGGGCCCGACGCACCGTTCACGCCCGGCGGGTTCATCTGGTTCCACCGTGACCTGCCCGACGAGGCACCGGTGCCGTTCGGCCTGGACGTTCTGCACCGCGACGACGACCTGCTGGTCGTGGACAAGCCGCACTTCTTGGCCACCACACCCCGCGGCGGGCACGTCGTGGAGACCGCGCTGGTACGGCTGCGGCGAGACCTCGACCTGCCTCGGCTCAGCCCGGCGCACCGGTTGGACCGGCTGACCGCCGGGCTGGTCATGTTCGTGCTCAAGCCCGAACTGCGCGGCGCCTACCAGACCCTGTTCCACGACCGCTTGGTGCACAAGGAATATGAGGCCGTCGCCCCCTTCGACCCGGGCTTGGCGATGCCGCGCACGGTGCACAGCCGGATCGTCAAGCATCGCGGCGTGCTGGCCGCCCGGGAGGAACCCGGCGAGCCGAACAGCGAAACGCGCATCGAGCTGATCGAGCACCGCGACGGCCTCGGCCGCTACCGGCTGCTGCCGCGCACCGGCCGGACCCACCAGCTGCGTGTGCACCTCAACAGCCTCGGCATCCCGATCGTCGGCGACGACCTCTACCCCACCGTCCGCGACCGCGCCGCCGACGACTTCACCACTCCCCTGCAGCTCCTCGCCAAGGCGCTGGAGTTCACCGATCCGATCAGCGGTCGGCGGCGCCGCTTCGAATCCCGCCGGATCCTGGCGGCCTGGTCCGGCGCAGACGGTCATTCGGCTCCGGCCGGATAGCCCTTGTCCAGCTTCCAGAGCTCGGGCTTGTCGCGCCCGGCGAATTCGTGCACGTAGCCGCACCGCGCGCAGATCAGTCCCAGCGCGGAGCGGTTCGCCCATGCCAGGTCGAAGAACTCGGCGGCGCTGGTGTTCAGCTTGACCTCGCGGTCCCAGAACTCCGAGCAGCCGCACACCAGGCACCGGAAAGCCCGTCCCAGCACCGTGGCAAGCTTCGGCGTCGATCGGAACAAACCCATGAAAGTCAATCATGCCAGCCGAACGGAGACGTTCGCAGCCGAACGGGGACGCGTCAGGACCGGCGCGTGCGGAACGGGTTTTCGTCCGAGCAGAGCCCGGCGAGGGCGGTGCGTTCGGTTTCGTCGAGGTAGTCGCGGTAGTAGCCGAAGATGCTGTGCCGGGCCAGCCGCCCGGCACGCTCGCCGTCCCCCGCCTCGATCGCCTCGAACACCATCTCGTGGTGGCGCAACGACTCCCGCATCTGCGCGCGCTCGTCCCGCGCCCGGAGGATCTTGTCCTCGATCTGCACCAGCGCCGCCTGCCGGGCAGCGCGCAGGCTGTACTGGATCAGCGTGTTGCGGCTGGCCTCGGTGACCTCCTCGTGGAAGTCGAAGTCGGCCGCGCCGAAGTCCTTCGGCCCGCGCTCGATCGCCGCGCTCATCGCCGCCAGGCGCTCCCGGATCGCAGCCAACTGCTCGTCGGTGCGCAGGCAAGCCGCGAGCTGGTTGGCCGTGGACTCCAGCATCATCCGGTACCCGACCAGCTCACCTGCGGTGCAGCCGTGCAACCGGGCGATCCGCTCCAAGGTGTCGCGCAACGGCCCGCCAGCCGGATCCAGCAGCAGCGGCCCGGACCGGTCGCCGTGCCTGGACTTCACCAGTCCGGAATGCTCCAGCACGCGCAGCGCTTCGCGCACCGTCGGACGGCTGACGCCGTAGCGCGCGACCATCTCCCGCTCGCTGGGCAGCCGGTCGCCGGGCCGCAGGGCACCGCTGGCGAGCTCGCTCTCCACCGCGTCGACGATCTGCTGGTATGCCCGTCCTTCACCGCCCGGCCCGGTGCCCGCCGCAGCCGCCACCCCGTTCATCCGACTCATCCTCCAGCCCGACACCTGTGGCGCACAGGCTACCCACGGATTCATCCCGGACACGGCGAGTGGGTGATCTTTGTCGTGCGTGCACGTCATCGAGCGCCTGCTCGAACCCCGCCCCGTCCCGACCGGAGCTTCCGTCGATGCCGCGGCCTACGACCGCAGCCCTGGTGGGACGGACGATCAACCGTCCTCGGGAGTGGGCAGGGCTTCCTCGGCGATACCGAGGACCGTGCGCAGAGCGGCGGAGGTGTTGTTGGTGCGCCAGGCAAGCGCGGCGTGCAGCCGCATCGGCGCGCCCGCCAGCGGCCGGTACGCGGTGCCGCTCTGCTGGATGTGCTGGCAGGACGTAAGCGTCAGCGTCACGCCGACACCTGCGGCGACCAGTGCGAGGATCGTGTAGGAATCCGGCGCCTCCTGGACCACGCGCGGGTTGAAGCCGGCCGACACGCACGCCTTGACCAACGCGTCGCGCACCGTCGACCCGGCGTTGGACGGGAAGCTGACGAACGGCTCGTCGGCCAGGTCCTCGATCGAGATGCTCTCCCTCACGGCCAGCGGGTGATCGGTCGGGAGCGCGCAGATCAGCTCCTCGACCTCGATCACCCGGGTCTGCACGCCGGGCGTCGGCGAGCCCACCTGGTTGACCGGCAGCCGCACGAAGCCCAGGTCCAGCGAACCGTCGGCCACCTTCGCCAGCGCCACGTTCGCGTAGGTCTGGCCGCGCATTACGAGTTCCAGGCCGGGGTGGGCGGCGCGCACCGCGCGGGTCAGCCGCGGCAGGGACTCGTGGCTTGACGCGCCGGCGAAGCCGACGGTGACCCGGCCGTACTCCCCGCGCCCGGCCGCTTTCGCCGCGCGCACCGCGATGTCGACGTCGTCGAGCGCCGCGCGGGCGGGCTCCAGGAACGACTCGCCGGCGCTGGTGAGCCGCACGGACCGGGTGTTGCGCTCGAAGAGCTGGACGCCGAGCTCCTTCTCCAGGTGCCGGATCTGCTGGCTCAGCGGCGGTTGCGCCATCTGCAGCCGCTTGGCGGCCCGGCCGAAGTGGAGTTCTTCGGCGACGGCGACGAATGCGGTCAGGTAGCGCAGCTCCACGATCGACCTCGGCTCACCCCACGCCCGGGGAATCCATAAGAAATGCCTCTTGATCCGACACCAATTCAGTATTAGACAGTTATCAATGCTGGCTGGCAAGGTGACGCGTACCCGAAGCGAACACCGAGGAGCCCCGACGATGCAGAACCCGGTCGCCGAGTCGACGCAGCCGGTCCCCCGGCCCGACAAGACCGTGACGATGCGGGACGCGATCGCCGCATTCGTCGCCGACGGGTCGACGGTGGCGCTCGAGGGCTTCACGCACCTGATCCCCACCGCGGCCGGGCACGAGATCATCAGGCAGGGCCGCAAGGACCTCACCATCGCCCGGCTGACCGCCGACATCGTCACCGATCAGCTCATCGCCGGCGGCTGCGTCCGCAAGCTGGTTTCGTCGTTCGTCGGCAACTCCACCGCCGGCTCGCTCGGCGAGTTGCGCCGCCGCATCGAGACCGGGCAGCCCAAGCCACTGGAGTTCGAGGAGTACAGCCACTACGGCATGATCTGCCGCTACCTGGCCGGTGCCCAGCGGCTGCCGTTCTACCCGCTGCGCTCCTACGGCGGCAGCGACGTGCCGTCGGTCAACCCGGGAATCCGCAAGGTCACCTCGCCCTACCCCGGACCGGACGGCGAGACCGAGCAGATCTACGTGGTGCCGCCGTTGTCCCCGGACGTCACAATCGTGCACGCGCAGCGCGCCGACCGGGCGGGCAACACCCAGATCTGGGGCCTGACCGGGATCCAGGCCGAGGCCGTCTACGCCGCGAAGCGGGCGATCATCGTGGTCGAGGAAGTCGTCGCCGACGAGGTGATCCGCTCCGACCCCAACCGCACGGTCATCCCGGCGCACGCGGTGGACGCGGTGGTGAAGTGCCCGCGCGGCGCGCACCCGGCCTTCGCGCAGGGCTACTACGACCGGGACGGCGACTTCTACCGCGGCTGGTCGCAGATCAGCAAGGACCCCGAACGGCTGCGGGACTGGCTGGACGAGTGGATCCGCGGCACCCGCGACCACGCCGAGTACGTCGCGAAGCTCGGCGACGAGCACTGGGCGGGTCTGGCCGTGGGCGAGGCGTGGAGCGAACCGGTCAACTACGGACGTCGGCTCTGACCGGCGGGACGCGAGGTTTGTCGCGATGAACGCCGGGTCCACCGGTTCGAGGGAGTCCACTGTGGACGTCACTTCTTCGGAACTGCTCGCCGTGGTCGCGTCGCGGGAGCTGGTCGGCAAGAACACCGTCTTCGCCGGGATCGGGTTGCCGACGCTCGCGGTGTCGCTGGCACAGCAGACCGTCGCGCCCGGCATCGAGATCGTCTACGAGTCCGGGGTCTGCGGGGCGCACCCGTCGCACCTGCCCGAGACGATCGCCGACGCGGTGCTGATCACCGACTCCGAGGCGGTGCTGCCGATGACGGCGCTGTTCGGTTACGTGCTGCAGGGCGGCCGGATCGACGTCGGGTTCCTCGGCGCCGCGCAGATCGACAAATGGGGCAATCTGAATTCGTCGGTCATCGGCGACTGGCACGCGCCGAAGGTGCGACTGCCCGGCGCGGGCGGGGCCGTGGAGGTGATGGCCAACGCCCGCGAGGTGTTCGTGGTGATGCGCCGCCACGACCGGCGCTCCTTTACCTCCGAACTGGACTTCTGCACCTCGCCGGGCCCGGACCGGGCGCTGCGGGACGGGATCCGGCCGCTGGGCTCGGGGGTCACGCGGGTGATCACCGACCTCGGCATCCTGGCCCGCGAAGGCGTCGGCGAGGAGCTGCGGCTGCTGGCGACGCACCCCGGCGTCACGGTGGACCAGGTCCGCGCGGCCACCGGCTGGGACCTCCAGATCGCCGACGACCTCGCCACCATCGAACCGCCCACGGAGGCGGAACTCCGCCTGCTCCGCGAAGACGTCGACCCGGACCGCGTCTACCTCCGTAGAAGCGATCCCGGTCCACGCCCCGGGCGTTGCTGAGTACCAGGGCCTTGTGGGTCGAGAACGGCGAGGTGTCGGCGATCGGACAACGTGCTGGCGCGCCGAGCCGGACTGCGCCGCGCGATGCCTCGCCGAGCTCCGCCAACGGCTCACCTGACCCGGGTGCCTGCGGGGGTCAGGGCGATCGCAGGGGTCCACCTCCCGGCTGTCGCCCCTGGCGGTAGCGGAACCGTCCCGGTGTGCGTTGACGGGAAATCGTCGGCATCGGGATCAGGCGTCGAGGCCACCACGGTTGACCAGCTGGGCGGCGATGACGTTGCGCTGGATCTCGTTGGTGCCCTCGCCGACGATCATCAGCGGCGCATCGCGGAAGTAGCGCTCCACATCGAACTCCGTCGAGTAGCCGTAGCCGCCGTGGATGCGCACCGCGTTCAGCGCGATCTCCATAGCCACCTCCGAAGCGAACAGCTTGGCCATGCCCGCCTCCATGTCCACCCTGCGGCCCGCGTCGTACTCGCGGGCGGCGTGCAGGGTGAGCTGGCGGGCGGCGGTGAGCTTGGTGGCCATGTCCGCCAGGTAGTTGCCCACCGATTGGTGCTTCCAGATCGGCTTGCCGAAGCTCTCCCGCTCCTGGGAATAGCGCAGCGCGTCCTCCAGCGCCGCCTTGCCCACGCCTAGCGCGCGGGAAGCGACCTGGATGCGGCCGGTCTCCAGGCCCTTCATCATCTGCGCGAAGCCCTGGCCCTCTTCGCCGCCGAGCAGCGCGGACGCCGGGGCGCGGTGGTCGTCGAAGGACAGCTCGCAGCTCTCCACGCCCTTGTAACCAAGCTTGGGCAGATCGCGCGAGACCGTCAGGCCCGGGCCGGGCTCGACGAGCAGGATCGAGATGCCCTTGTGCACCGGGGTCGCGGCCGGATCGGTCTTGCACATCAGCGCGATCAGCTGCGAGCGGCGCGAGTTCGTGATCCAGGTCTTGGCCCCGTTGACCACGTACTCTCCCCCACTCCCTGCTTCGCCCGAGTGGGAGGTGCCCCCGTCGTCGCGGCGGGCGTTGGTGGTCATCGCCTGCAGATCGGAGCCGCCGCCTGGCTCGGTCAGCGCCATCGTCGCGCGGATCTCGCCGGTGGCCATCTTCGGCAGGTACTTGCGCTTCTGCTCCTCGGTGCCGAAGTGCAGCAGCAGCTTCGACACCACGGTGTGCCCGCCCATCGCGCCGGCCAAGCTCATCCAGCCGCGCGCCAGCTCCTCGACGATCAGCACGTAGCACGGCGTGGAAACCGGTGTGCCGCCGTACTCCTCGGGGATCGCGAGCCCGAAGATGCCCAGTTCCTTCATCTGCTCGATGAGGGCTGCGGGATAGGTGTTGGAGTGCTCCAGCGCCTGCACCACCGGTTTGACGGACTTGTCGACGAAGTCGCGCACCGTTTCCACGGCCAGCTTCTCGTCGTCGCTGAGGATGTCCAATGTGCTCAATGCATTGCTCCCTTGCGGTGGCAGAAACTCAGCGGCTGCGCGAGCCGAACCCGCAGGGCCGGACCGTCGTGTTCGACCTCGATGTCCACTTCGCCGGTGAACAGTCCTTCTTCGCCCCATATTTGTACGGCCAAATGCGCCGCCGGGTCAAGACCCTCGGCCTTCCGCCAGCAACGGCACCTGTTGGCGGAATCACTGACACCGGTGTCATCGCCTCGTTGACGGCGCGCGCCGGTGCGCACAGACTGGCTGCGAGTTTGTACGGCCAATCAGCGTCGGCCGGGCCCGCGCGGGCCCGAGCCGAAAGGAGGACCCGTGCCCGGTCTCGACACCTACCTGCAGGGTTGGCGGCCCGAGCCGCTGGTGGACGCGGACGCTATGTCCCCGGAGCCGTCGCGGGCACTGGCAGCGGTGCTGGAGACGCCCAAGAAGTTCGCCGGCACCGATGCACTGCCGCCGCTGTGGCACTGGATCCACTTCCTGGACTGGCCGCAGCACAGCGAACTCGGCGCGGACGGGCACCCGACCCGCGGTCACTTCCTGCCACCCATCCCGAACCGGCGGCGGATGTTCGCCGGCGGCCGCCTCTCGGTCACCGGCCCGCTGCGGCTGGGCGTGCCGGCCGAGCGCACGTCGTCGCTGGCCAACGTGGCAGTCAAGCAGGGCCGCTCCGGTGAGATGGCATTCGTGACGGTGCGCGGCGAGTACCGGCAGGACGGCGAGGTCCGATTCGCCGAGGAGCAGGATTTCGTCTACCGCAGCGGGGAGAGTCCGACCAAGAGCCCGGGCGCACCACGGCCCACCGAGCTGCCCGCCTCGGACGCGCCGTGGCAGCAGGCCTTCACCGGCGACCCGGTGCGGCTGTTCCGGTTCAGCGCGTTGACCGCGAACGCGCACCGCATCCACTACGACGCGCCGTACGCGCGCGAGGTCGAGTCCTACCCGGGCCTCGTGGTGCACGGCCCGATCCTGGTGCTGCTGATGACCGAACTGGCCCGGCAGCAGGCCTGGGGGCGGGAGATCGCGGGCGTGACCTACCGGCTGCGGCGCCCGGTGTTCGCCGGGGATCCCGTGCTGGTCTGCGGCGGCCCGGACGGGGGCATGACGGTGCGGACCGCGCCCGACGACGTGATGGCCGAGGCGACGGTGACCTTCCGGTGACGGCCCCCGCCCGCCCCTGACCGGCCCGGCGGCCCAGGGCGGCAAAAGCGCACGTCATCGTCGAGATGCGATCAAGGAAGGACTTTGCCAGACTAGAACTCATGTTCGATTACTTGCGTGCGCAATTACCGCTCCGCGAAGCGCACGCCTACCACGGGCGGGGCTGACTGTCCGTGGCAACGCAAGCACAGCTCCGCCAACGGCGAACCGACCACGACCTCATCGCCCGGGCCGCTGAATCCGTTCGCCGCCGGGCCCGTCGCCAGCAGGCCGAGAGCGCCGTCGGCCGGGCGCCGATCGTGCCCTACGGCCGATATGTGCTGGTGGGTTTCCTCGACGAGCTCGCACTCGCCGCCAGCCGCGGCGAGCTACCCGCCGGTGTCCGCCGAGTCGGCCTGGAACTGTGCGGAGAACTCCTCGGCGAAACCAGCGGTGACCCGACGCAGCGGGCATGAGCAAGCGACGGGTCGCCGACGGCGAAGCCGGCCGCGCGAGTCTCGATGGCCGCCGCCGGAACTCGGCTCAGTCCGAAGTGGAGCCGCGATCGGGCGTTGCGGCGAAGCGGGCGGCATACCTTTTCTGCCAAGGGGTTTCGACCGCGTGACCGTCGTAGTGCAACGCGCGGTCTCCACGTCAACCAAGCAGTGCCGTGACGGTGAAAAGCACTGGCACGGACAGGATCGTCGACAGCAGGATCGATTCGCGGGCCAGCCGCATGCCCACGTTGTAGTGAGAGGCGTAGACGAAGAGGTTCTGCGCCGCCGGAAGCGCGGAGATCACCACAGCGGCGAACAACGATGCGCCTTCCAGCCCGAACAGGCCCACCCCGATCGCCCAGGCGATCACCGGGTGCACGACCGACTTCAACACGACCGACAGCAGCACCGGCCACCGCTCCGTACCACCCGCGGGCATTGCGCTGCCGTGCAACGAGATGCCGAACGCGAGCAGCACCGTCGGCACGGACAAGTGCCCGAGCAGGCCGATCGGCTCCAGCACCGGCGCCGGGATCCGCCAGCCGCTCAACGAGATCCCGACGCCGATCAGCGAGCAGATGACGATTGGGTTGCGGAACGGCGCGAGGATCCGCAGCCACGCCGAGGAACGCTCCCCCGCCTGCGAGAAGTCGATCACGGTCAGGCCGATCGGCGTCATCACCAGCAGCTGGAACAGCATCACCGGAGCCACCAGCGTCGCATCGCCGAGCACGTACACGGCGATCGGGATGCCGAGGTTGCCGGCGTTGACGTAGCTGGAGCACAGGGCACCGATGGTCGTGCGGCGGACGTTCCACCGGCGCAGCACGCCAACCAGCACGAACAGGCCCGCGGCTGCGAACGTGCTCAAGGCGCTGACCAGCAGCGGGGTCGAGAAGATGATCGAGACGTCGGATTCCGACAGCATCTTCAGCAGCAGCGCGGGAGTTCCGACGTAGAACGACAACCGGGTCAGCACGTCGCGCCCGTTCTCGCCGAGTGCTTTGGTGCGGCCGAGCAGGTAGCCGATCAGCACGATGGCGGCGATGACGCCGAAGCCCTCGATCACGCCACCCACGACGCCTCCGCTGCTGCGGTCGCATCGAATCCACAGTAGACAAAGGTGGTGGCCGAGCGTTGCCGGGCCGACCGCTGTCGAGCGCGAGGCATTCTTTTTTCTTCCGTGCTAAGGGGTTCCAGCGTTGGCCGCGCCAGCGGCACCAGCTGCGGCGGAAGTCCCGTCGGGTGCCGGTGCACCAGCACACCTCAACTGTTAGCGATCCTAAGCGATCTAGGTCGCCTCCACCCCTCAGACATGGCGATGCTCACATCGGATCACGCAGCGTCGCCGGCCGGGACCGGGCCCAGCGGGCTGAGATCGGTGCGCCCGCTGGAGCTGGGCGCGCCGCCGGGCAGCTTCACGGCCTTCGTCAGCGGTCCCGGGCTCCAAAGACCCCAATGCGTTTCGGAGTGGACCTCCATCGCGGCCTCCGCCGGGAGCGCGTCGGACTGGTAGGAGTCCACCAGGTACAGCGAGCCCCAGTCGCGGTGCAGATCGCCTTCGAGGTAGGTCGGCATCACGCGGACGCTGGCCGCCGCGTTGAGCCAACCGAACGGGCCGCCCGCCCCCGGCGCCGACCAGCTCTGGCCCATGTCGCGCAGAATCCCGCCACCGGCGACCCGGAACCGCGGCATCTCCACGATCCCGTTGTGCAGTCGCGCGAGGTTCAGGCACGGGTGCACCAGTGCGGCGGTCCATTCCACGAAGGCGGGGGCGTCGCCGATCACCTTGGTCATGCTGGTCAACTGCGGGACGCGCGGCGCGCTGACCGCCATCCAGCCACCGCTGTCGATCTTCCGGTCGACGCCCACCACCCGGACCTTCGTCGCACCGTCCACGATGAACCGGCGATCCCACCACATGCCGCTGAGCTGGGCGATGTCGACCTGGCCGATGATCTCGAAGCCCTGCGGGGTGTCTCGGCCCCATTCGACGCCGAGCGAGTTCACGCCGGTGGCGTCGCCGCCGAAGGACAGCACGACGGGGGCTTCACCGCTGGTGGCCTGCGGCGGCAGGTCGTACCAGGGGGTGCGCAGCTCACCGGTGACGGGGCCGTCGGCGGCGAACGTGCCCCACACCGGCGCGTCGTCGCCGCCGAACCCGAACGGCGGGGTCCATTGCTTGCCCCCGGGGTAGCCGAAGCGGTGGAAGCCGACCGCGGTGGCAGCGAGGTAGTCGGTGGGCTTCGGCTTGGTGCGCCGGCTCGCCGACTCCGCGCTCTCCGCAGCCGGCTGGAAGGGCGACACGGTGAGCACACCTCGCCGGGGATCGGTCTCGACGCCGACGTAGTCGGAGAGCCCGCAGCTGGAACCGGCTAGCTGCTTGATGTTGTCCGCGCCCAGGCTGTAACCGCCGCGCTGCCGCTGCATTCCCGCGGTGAACAGCGCCACCTCACCGAGCAGCAGGATCGCGCAGGTGATCGTCAGCGGAGCAGCGCCGAGGCTGACCACCCGGCGCCGTGCGGCAGGCGTGATGACCGGGAGCTCGTCGTGCCGCAGGTGCTCGACCGTGGCGACGACACCAGCCACCGCCGCTGCCGCCAGGAAGTACGTGCTCGCGCTTCGCCCGTCGAGGCTCGGCGCCCGGTCGAACCACGGAACGCCCCAACCCGAGACGTACCACCACGAGTTCGTGCCGGTGACGGAGAAGGCGCAGATGACCATGAGACCGGCGAAGAAGCCCGCCCGGTTGCGCCGGGATCGCAGCACGGCCGCGCTCGTCGCCAACGCAGTCAGCGCGGCCACCACCGCACCGATCCCGGCGAGGATCCCGAAGTGGTGCGTGTGCTTCGTGGGCGTCATGGCCAGCACCACGAAGCTCAGCGCGGCCACCGCCAGCACGCGACGGCTCGGGCCCAGCGCGGCGCCGCGGATCTTGTGCCGGCGCAGCAGCACCACTCCGCTCGCCACGAGGCACAGGACCAGAAGCAGCACCGGGAACCGGCGCGTCAACGACCCGTCCGGCCACGGCCCGAACAGCCGGTTGTAGCGGCTGAGCTCCTCGTACCACTGCTCGTTCGGGCCGAACTTGGTCTTCAGCGCCACCGAGTCCAGCACTGACTGCAGGGTCTGGTCGAAGAAGACGCCGACGAGGATCACCAGGCCGGCCGCCGCGACGGGGGCCAGCACCGGCAGCGCGCCGCGTTCCCGCACGCGCTGCCACAGCATCCGGAGCAGCGGCTTCGCGGCCACGACGAACGGCAGCACCGCGACCATTCCATGTGGGTTCGCGCCCAGGCCCATCGCCGCCACGACGAGCCCGAGAACGGCCGGAGTCAGCCGCCGGGTGGCCACCGCCCGCTCGACTGCGCAAAGCGCGAGCAGGAAGAACGCCACGACGACCGGTTCCGGCCGGAGACCGTTGTTGTAGGGCAGCCAGAAGGCCAGGAACACCGCCGCCGCGGCCCAGCCCGCGGACTTGCTGCCCCCCACCTGCTGCCCGAGCCGCGGCAGCACGCCGCGGCTGACAAGCAGCCAGCTGACGACCCCGAGGAACAGCGCGGGCAACCGCACCCACGGCGTCGCGGGCGAGATCTGCACCCACAGCGCGTAGATCTCGTAGAACCACCCGAAGGGCGATTCCGGGTTGCCGAACCAGCGGAAGTAGTTGGTGACGTACCCGGCGCTGTCGGCCGCGCGCAGCATGGTCAGGATGTAGCCGTCGTCTGCGGTCATCGCGCCGATCAGCCACCACACGCCCAGCGCGCCGAGCACGACGACGTCGCGGACGTCCGGCCGCCACCACCCCGGCGGGACCAGGCGCGGCGCCCGCCGGATCTCCAGGCGACGCAACGCGATCATCGAACCAAGGAACGCCAGGACGGCCAGCACCATCACGGCGACCTTCAGCGGAGTCGCCTGGCTCGCGAAGCGGTTGTCCACCCGCGCCTGGAAATCCAGGCCGCGAACGTCATCGATCGCGGCGTCGAGCTGCGAGTAGATGCCGGTCAGCTGCGGCCGCTGATCGCCGGGCAACGCGGCCAGCGGAAGCCCGCCCACGCCGGCCTGCGTGCCGGTCGCGTCCGAGTGCACGGAGATGGTGCAGTCGCCCTCGGGCAGGGCGGCGGTGCCGGCATGGTGCCCCTTCGACCAAAGCGTGACCTGCCCGGCGTCGACCTGCAGGGTCATCCCGGTCAGCCCGCCGTACTCCGACGACGGCGCGTTCGTGGCGATCAGCACACCCGGCCCGTCGATGCGCGCATCCAGGCTCCGCGCCGCCGCGCACGGCACCTCCGCAGCGAGCCACAGCGGCGCGTGGCTGGCCAGCGGCGCCGAGACCGGTTTCGTGCCCTGCGCGGTCGGCCACTGCAATGTCGTGACCTCGTGCTCGACCGGCAGGAACGGCACCGCCAGCGCCAGCAGCGCGGAGATCAGGCCCAGCAACGCCGCCCAGCGACCGGCGGATTTCGACGCCGGACCGCGACGCGTGACCTGCACCGACCGCTGAGTCACGCGACCGCCACCTCATTCTTCCGGAAAGAACCCAATCCCGAAGAGCTTAATGAGGCGCGCTGCGGGACCGATAACCGGCGCGGCGATGATCGCACTGCGACACCGGTACCGCACGTTCAGCAATGCTTTCCGGTTCCCCACCGCACGGCTTCTGGTGCGGCACCCAGCCGCTCCGCCGCTCTGCGGACCAGTGCGCTGCCCGCGTTGACCAGGTGGATCGCCAGTTCGGCGAACGTGTCCGCCGCGTACAGCACGCCGTCGAGGTCGACGACGGCGGTTCCGGTGGTCATCGGCGCAGCGAGATGTGCACGTCGCCCTCGCCGGGGCGGGCGGCGTCGAGTAGCTCGCCGGGGATGCGGAGAACGCGCCCCGGCGCGGCGGGCCACGGCAGTCGCTTCTCGGCCACCACCCGGCCGCTCTGGGCCACCACGACCCGCGGGAACCGCACGTACTCGTCAACCCAGGCCAGGAGCCGGGTGCGGGCGGGCCGACGGTCGCCGACTCGGCGCACCATCGGTGAGATCCACCGCAGCGGGCGTCAAGACGGGCCGATGTGAGCTGACTCTCGGCGCGGGAGCTGGGCTGTCCGGGTGGAACCGGTCCGATGCGGACGAAGCCTTAACTACCGTGATCGACATGACTTTCACGTTGATCAAAGGCGTTTCCGGATCGAGCTGGAAACCCTCGTCGAGGTCCGCCCCCATCCAGATCAGCCAGGTGCTCATCGCCAGCGAGTGAACCCGGAGCGGGACGCGCGACGCATCGCTGGCGTGCGGTAACGGGCCGAGCACGCGTCGCGCGCGGGCAACGGTTGACTTCGCCTCACTTACCAGGCCGGGTCACAATGGGCTGGTCGGAGTGCGGGGGTGTCATGGGCGAGCGCGGCGCGGGTGGGGCCGGTGCGCCGACCGTGGCGTCCCGGTTGTTCCGGATCCTGGAGACCTTCGCACCGGATCGACCATCGCTGACGCTGTCCGCGATCAGCCGTCACAGCGGCCTGTCGCTGACGACCACGCACCGGCTGGTCGGCGAGCTCGCCGGGTGGGGCGCCCTGGAGCGCGACGCCGACGGCCGCTACCGCATAGGGCTCCGGATCTACGAGCTCGCGGCACTGACCCCGCGTGGCACGTTCCTGCGTCAGGTCGCCATGCCGTTCCTCGGTGACCTCTACGAGGCCACCCGCCAGAACGTGCAGCTCGGCGTCCTCGACGGCCACGAGGTGGTCTACCTCGAACGCATTTCGGGCCGCGACGCGGTACCGGTGGTGTCCCGGCCGGGCGGCCGGTTGCCGCTGCACGCCACCGGAGTCGGCCTGGTCCTGCTGGCGCACGCCGACCGCGAGCTGCAGGAGGCGGTCTTGGACGAGCCGATGAAGCGCTTCACGGACAAGACGATCGCCAACCCGAGGCAGCTGCGCGGAATCCTCGCCGGCATCAGGAAGAACGGCTTCGCCATCAGCGACCGCCAGATCGAACTGTCCACCCTCTCGGTGGCGGCCCCGGTCCACGGCGACACCGACGAGGTGGTGGCGGCACTATCCATTGTGGTGCCGGCCGAGACCAGCGACCCGATTGCCCTGGTCCCCGCGGTCCGAGCAGCGGCCCGCGGCCTCTCCCGAGCCTTGGGCTCCCCCCGGGCCCTCGCCCTGCCACCAACGGCCCACTACGAACACTCGTGAGCCAACTCCGCGAACGAGGCTTACGTCAGCATCTTCCCGCGCCGCGCGCAGCCACCTTCCCGGTCCATCTATTGTGGACACATGTGAGCGACCCAAAACACTCACGGATCCTCAGGAGCTGCCGAGACTCGCTTTCGGACAGGGCTCAACGGGTTGCGGTCGCGACGAGCGCCACCCTGGGGAGTTCGGCCCGGAAACCTCGGCCGGCCGGGCGGACGGTCAGCTCCGCCACCTGCGCTCCAAGCCTGGCTCGTTCCTCTGGACCGAAGGTGGCGTAGCGACGGACGACCTCATCGACGATCATCCAGGAGTCCTCGTCGTCCAACGCGTCCGGGGGAACGAGCTTCGCCAGCGCGAATAGGTCGTACATGTAGTTGATCACGCCACGCCGGGCCGCTGCGGGGGAGTCAGCATCTACGACGCACGGATCGTACAGGTACCGGACCCGCACGTCGTGGAAGCCCGCGCCGGAGAGCAACTCATGCATTTCCTCGCGAAGAAAGTGCTCGTGCTTGTGCCCGGTGTAGGTGTAGCGGTCCAGGGCTTCGCTGTACCAGCGAGCCGTGGTGCTGCCCTCCTCGAAGTCGTGCACGACGATCTGCCCACCTGGCCGGAGCACCCGATGGGCTTCCGCCATCGCCTGGGGACGCTCGTCGACGGGAATGTGGTGGGTGCCGTAGGCGAAGATGACGCCATCGAGTGCCGCATCCCGGAACAGCCACCGCTGCGTGGATTGCCGCACGGCTGGGAGCCCTTGCGCCAAGGCGTCGGCGATCATCGGGGCGGCCACGTCTCCGGTGAAGATGGCGGGACCTGTGGCTGCCTGGAGCAGCCGCATCGCTCGCGTCATGGTTCCGTTGCCACCGAGCGCGTCGAGCAGGAAGCTGCGGGCGGGGCTGCTGTCCCCCGGTATGGCCAGCTGGCACAGGTTGCTGATCCCCCGTGCACGTACCAGGGGATGTTTGAGCTGGGTGCTGCGATAGGCGTCACCGCGACCGCCGTGTTCCTTGGTGTCGAACGGCGAGGCGAAGCAGTCCAGGGCCTCGTATATCCGGGCGAGCTGCGTTGGGTCCAGCCGTGCCAGGTCAAGGCGCTCGTACAACCTCGGGTGGCGGATCCGGAGCTCGTCGAGGTACTCCTGCATGGTGGTGCCGGGCAGGATTTCGACAGCGGAGAAGGATGAGTGCTTCGTGTTCTGCATGGCGCGTCGCAAGCCCTCCGCGTTGCGGGACTACTCTTCGAAGGCCGACAGGAGTTCCTGCCGGCTAACCGACGTGACCTGGGAGACGTCGTACAACCGCAGGTCTGCCGCGCTCAGCGTGGTGAACACCGCGTTGATGGCGGCCACCAGTCCCCACACTTCGGTGTAGGGCGGCCAGCCTGGATGCCCGGCGGCGATGTCGCGGTGCCGGGCGAAGATGTAGTTCGCCCAGTCCCGCGAGCGTGGGAACCGGTGGTGGTAGTCATGGCACGGCCCGTCGCCGACGAAGACGAACAGGCGCGCCGGCAGGTGCACGAACAGCATCCGCAGCCACCACCGCGACCAGCTCAGGACTCGCCGGACACCCGGCACCTCGGGGCCGGGCGCGGCTTCGCCGAAGAAGACGCCGTGGGTATACCCGGCCAGCGTTGCGCGCCCCTTAGGCACCGGTCCGCGGGCCGGGAAGATGTGTCGCGACGAAAGGCGGATCGTGGCTGCCGCGTTGAACAGGAACACCAGGGGGAACACCCACACGACGAGGTACTCGACCCAGATCCCGAGTGCGATGACCACCATGAGCTGCCCGCCGACCAGCGCCAGGAACAGCGCCCGGTACCAGGCAGCGGTGCCACGGAAGTGCGAGGCGACCCGCGAGCAAGTCGCCTTCGCCTGCAGACGCGGCGAGAAGACACCCGCGAGCATTCTGCGCCACAGTTGCCTGCGGGTCATGCCTACCCGCATGCCCAGGACCAGCATCAGGAACTGGACGGTGGGGTCCTTCAACGTCATGTGGTTGCTCGAGTGGTGGTCGCTGACGTGCTCACTCTTGTACTCGCCGTACTCCTGCGTCACCAGCAGCAACGCGATCGCGCTGCCGATCGCGCTGTCGATCTGCTTGTGCCGCAGGAAGTTCGCGTGCGAACACTGGTGGACGATCATCACCCGCAGCTTCCGGATGCCGTGCGTGGTCAGCAGCCAGGAGGCCGGCAGCAACAGCATCCACCACCCCTCGCCCACCACCGCAGCTCCCAGCGCGATTCCCGCGACAATGGGCAGCACGCTGGCCCACAGGTGGTGCAGCGGCTTGAGCTGCCACGGCCGCTGGTCTCCTAGCGGTTTGCCGGTGAGCCACGTGAGGGTGGGTTGGAGGAATCCAGGTAGCACCCGCATGGTCTCCCGCGGGTCGGGTGCTCCGCCCGGCGTCGCGGTTAATGCACCGGGACGCAGTTTTTGGTCGCGCACCTGTTCTCACCTCTGCAATGCTGGTTCCGTCAAGGCAGCAATCGCACGAAGTCGGGTTCGATCGGAGGGCGCCGCCCGGTGCACATGTCGAGGTAGGCCTGGCGCAACGCGTGGGAGATCGGGGCTTCCGGGTTGCGGGGCCGGTGGCCGTCGATCGAGCCGACGACCCGGATCTCCTCCCATGTACCACAGATGAAGACCTCGTCGGCGGTGTACAGCTCAGAGCGGGTGATCGAACACTCCTCGACCGTAAGAGCGAGTTCTCTGCGGGCCAGCTGGATCACGGTCTCCCGGGTCAGGCTGTCCAGGACTCCGTCGGACAGCGGAGGCGTGTACAGCCGGCCGTGGCGGACCATGAAGATCACCGCTTCGGCGGTTTCCGCCACCATGCCGCGGTTGTTGAGCAGGATCGCCTGGTCGGCTCCCGCCTTCTTCGCCTCGACCCGGGCCAGCCTCAGCGCCGCGTAGGACGCACCAGTCTTCACCAGCACCGGGAAGGACGTGTCCTGGGTGCGCTGCCAGGAGCTGACCACGCAGCTGATCGGCTCATCGAAGCGGGGACCGATCTGGTGCAACGAGATGAACGAATCCATCGGGGCGAACTCATCCAGCGACTGCCCCGGCGACAGCGCGTCAGGGTACACATTGGACCGGCCGGAGTCGATGTAGACGGTCAGCCGTAGGTAGACGTCCTCGCGGAAGCTGGTCGCCGCCAGGAGATCGCCCATTCCCTTGTCCAACTGGTCAATCAAACCGTTCTCCGGAACGTGCAGCAGCTCGGCGGCCGAACGGAGGCGATTCAGGTGGCCGTCCACCTGCACCACGGCGAACCGCTTTTCCTCCGGCCGCCAGTACGCACGGAGGCCGTCGAACACGGTCAACCCGCGCAGCGCAGTGACCGGAATACGGGCCTGGTCCCAGGGCACGACCTCACCGTGCCACCAGACCAGCGGTGCGTGGGTTTCATTCATGGGTGCCTTCCTTGACTCGCGCAAGAACCGTTGGGGCCGACGTTGTTCCCCCGAGCCGCAACCAACTACCGTTCCGGGTCCGCAGGACCTTGTCAGGGAATCCTCACCTGCGGGTTACTTCGAAAAATGGCAGATGAAGTTGTCCATAATGGATGTTTGAGCAACCATCCCGGGAGCAAACCTGGAAGAATGTCCCACCGTTGAGCCCCACTCGTCAACGCGTCCGATCGGCGGATGATGTGATTCACCTGCCTGTAGCAATGCGTGGAATCAAAATCCGGCTAGCATCGCCCCGTGCAGACGCTACGGGACGTAGGCTTTACACCTCGTGAATGGAATCCGGAAATTCGGAACCCGCTAGCCCAATCGGGCATGGTATGGAGCAATATTGAACCAGCGGAACTGCCAGTCATGCAGAACGTCCTTAAACTGCGCCGCGTCGATCCTGGAGGGATCCTGCACGCGACGGACGCACTGCTCGGCGGGGTCACGAAGTGGACCGTCCTCGGCGACAACGTGATCGGCGCCTGGGGCTGGCGCGAGGTCGATCTGGACCAGCAGTACCGCGCGGTGACCCACGGCGCAGGCGCTTTCATCGCGTCCGCGATGTGCTACCTCGAGGTTTCGGGCAGCGACGCCGGGGCGTTGTTGGACGCACTTTCCCCACGCAAGGTGTCAGATCTGCCACTCGGTTCCGCGAGATTCGTGCTGTTCACCACACCCGCCGGAACGGTCGACGAGGAAGCTGTCGTCGTCCGCACCGGTCCGGAGGAGTTCCTGCTGTCCTGCGGCGGCGGAAAGGAGCCGGGCTGGCTGCGCCGCACTGCCGAGTTCTTCACCGAGGTCAGCATCCTGCCCAGCGAGGTCTTCAGCTTCAACATCAAGGGGCCCAAGCGCTTGCAAGCGGTGCAGAGCCTCGTCGAGGATGCGGACCGAGGCGTGATCGCCGATCTGCGCAACTTCCAGTCCTGCCAGGTGCGAACGCTCGTCGGTGGCCAGGCCCGAGTGCTCAGGAGCGTCATCGGTTACGAGGTCTGGGCGTCCGCAGAGGTGCTGGCTGCGGTGTGGCGGCAGCTCGTCACCGAACGGCCCGAGATCACCCCGTGCGGCTGGGAACTGCTCACCATCTACCGAATGGAGTGCCGTGACATCACCTTCGGCCTCTTCCCGGTAGACGTGCACATCGGCACCACCCTGTTCGAGATCGGAGCGGGTTGGATGCTGTCCGACGACCACGACAACCGCGACTACATCGGTCGCGACGGGCTGCTGAAAAGCCGCGGTTCGCAACGACTGTGGCTGGCCGGTTTGCACGCTGCCGACCCGAAGGCCGGCTGCCCGCTGGTGGGTGACGAGGTGCTCGACGACAGCGGCGGCTTCCTGGGATACGTCACGTCAGCCGCACCTTCTCCGCGGGAAGGCCGTGTGCTGGCGTTCGCCCACCTGGCACCAGACTGCCAACCGGGTGCGGTCGTGCACGCCGCTGGCTCACGCTGGCAGGTCAGCACTATTCCGTTCCCAGCCCTCCCCACCGCGCCCTAGGCAACGGCCGTACGCACCGACGGAGCGGGGCCGGGGCAGCACCAACCCCGGCCCCTTTTACCGCCCGCCTTGAGCACGACGCACCCGAGAGTGCACATCGACCGAAGGGAGTGGGACATGGGTCGTTCACCACTCAGCGTCCTCCACCGGACTGATGCCAACGGAAAACCCGTTCCCGACGTACTCTTCGAGAAGACTTTCCAAAGCCTCATGGACGAACATGGCTACGTCCACCTGACAGGCCTGCCGGACGACTTCGACCCCGTGGCGTTCGGTCGTCGACTGGGTCCGCTCATGCCGCACCACGACGGTGCTCTCGTGGCCGAGGTCAGACCCGCGCCCACGGCAGACGGCGTCTACTACCCAGGCAGCACCAAAGCGTTCGCGCCGCACACCGAGGGCTATGACCTGCTAGGGCTTCCGCCGCGTTACCTGGCCCTTTGGTGCGTGCATCCCCCGGCTGGGGACGGCGGGGAAACAACTCTGGCGGACACCCGGCCGTGGCTGGCGGGGTTGTCCGAGCAGAACCGCCAACACCTGGAGAAGACCGAGTACGACTGGACGAACCCGCACGGCGAACTCGGCATCGCCTTCCGGCACCCGCTGCTGGACGAGCACCGCGGGAGCACGGTAGTGAGATTCTCGGTCAACAACATCGTGCGCGATGACACCGATCCCGTCGCCGCGCTGCAGTCGGCCTGGCAGCGGCTCTTCGACGAACAACACCTAGCGATCAGCTATCAGCGCAACGACATGGTGATCTGGGACAACTGGCGCCTACTGCACGCCCGCACCGCCTTCGCTGATCCACATCGCCACCTGCGCCGAATCCACATCGCCGAAGCTCATTAGCGTGCACGGTTATCCGGCCCTCGCGGGCGGCGTGCTGCGCGGGCCGGACGGGGTGGTTCAGCGGGCTTGTCTCCGCGGCGAACCACCCCGCAGCACAGGTCAGTCAGACCCGCTCCCCAACGAAGTCCCGCGAGGTGCACAGGTCCTCGGCGGCTGCTTCCATCAGCTCACGCGACGGCCGCACCGGATCGCGGCGGCCGACTTCCCGGACCAAGTCCGGCAGCGGCACGCCGCAGCTCTCGGCGACCTCGCGGGCCAAAGCCAGCCGCTCGGTGTGGAAGCGGCCTTCTCCGATCGCGATATCCAAATAGGACACCCCGCGATCCCGCAACCGGCGGCCTGCGACGAGATCCTCGGACTTCCGGGCCAGCAGATCACCATCTACACCAGACAGGGATCCGCCGCGTTGTGCGGCTTTGACGAGTACTTCAAGCTGCGCGTTGCCAGCGCTACGGCCGGCCCCGCGAAGCGTGCCATCGACCATCACAGCACCGGCGTCCAGCGCCGCCAGGGAATTCGCCACGGCGAGGGCGGTGTTGTCGTGGCCGTGGAACCCGGTGGCGATCCCCCGGTCCCGCAACAACCGGAGCAGGCCCGTGACCTCTCCAGGCAGCATGCAGCCAGCGGAATCAGCCGTGTAGAAGACATCCACCCCGGCAGCGCGGGCGTCCTCGGCAATGCGGACCGCTTCGGCGGGAAGCACCGCATAGGTCTTCATGGCGTTGAAGGTGATCAGCTGGACACCGAGTTCCTTCACGCTGGCGGCCAAGGGAAGAATGTCTGCGGCCTCGGTGATGTTCGCGGCCAGGCGTACGCAGCCCGCGCCAGCCGCAACCGCTCGCGCGATGGTCTCCTGGGACGCACCCGGGTAGACCATGATGGCCACGGTGGATCGGGGGGCCGCCTGCGCAATCGCGCCGACATAGTCCTCGATCTCCAGATCGGCCCGGGACGGAGCGTCCTCGTCGGCAATCTCGAGGTAGTGAACCCCGGCATCGGAGAGCTCCGCCGCGATTTGGACGGACTCGGTGAGGGTGAGGTGGGTTTCGTACTCGACTTCACGCAACGTGCAGTCGACGAGGCTGACGGGAAAGTTCAAGGTGTCTTCTCCAACCCTGTGTACGGCCGGGGAGCTGGGTGATGTCAGCGCAGCGCATCTCGGTCGAGCTCAGCCGGGCTGCGGTATCCGACAAGCCCGAGCGTGATGTCGATGTCCGCGAGCAGGCTGCGCAGCACGTGGAGCACGCCCGCCTCGCCCGCTTGAGCGAGCCCGTACACGTAGGGTCGGCCGACCAGCACGGCTTTCGCTCCCAGAGCGAGGGCTTTGATGACATCGGCACCGGTCCGGATTCCGGAATCGAACAATACGTCTACCTCCGCGCCGACCGCGTCGACGACCTCGGGGAGCATCTCCAACGCACCTACGGCACCGTCGACCTGGCGTCCTCCGTGGTTGGAGACGACGATCCCATCGGCCCCGCTCGCCACGGCACGGCGCGCGTCGTCGGGATGCAGGATTCCTTTCACCACGATCGGGCCGGACCAGTGATCGCGCAGGAAGGAGAACTGCTGCCAGCTCTTGCCGGCATCAGTGGGCATGCGCTGCCACACCTCGAGTGCCGCGGAGAGATCCTCTTCCGGCGGCTTTCGGAAGACAGGATCGGAAAACGGGATCGCCATGCCGATTCCCTGCGCAGCGGGATAGTAGCCCCTGTCCATTTCGTGAGGTCGCCAACCCCGGGTCCAGGTGTCGACAGTGACCACTAGGGCGGAGAAGCCAGCGCGCTTGCCGCGGTCGAGGATGCTGGCGCAGACCTCGCGGTCGCTCGACCAGTACAACTGCATCCACCTCGGCGCGTCACAACCGGCCGAAGCGACCTCTTCCAGAGTCCGCGACGATGACGAGGAGAGCACCGATGGAAGACCCAGTTCTGCGGCCGCACGTGTGCTCGCGAGTTCCGCCTCCTGGTGCAGTATGGATTGAACACCGACGGGTGCCAATAGCACCGGGGCAGGCAGGTGCATGCCGAGCACCGTGGTGCTCAGGTCTCTGCGGTCGGCATTCCGGAGCATCCTTGGCACGATCCGCCAACGCTCGAACGCCGCGCGGTTGGCGCGCACAGTGGCACCCGTCCCGGCACCGCCTGCCACGTACCAGTACGGTCCGGCTGGCACCTTGGCTCGAACAGCGCCCTCCAGGGCGGCCAGATCAGTCGTAAAAGGAAGCGATTCTCCGTCTTTACCGAGTTGGACGATTTCGCGCTGATAATTAGCGAATCCCGTCATGACGGCGAGTCTGCCCAATTTCCAGCAAGTACCGCACCACCCGATCCCAACATCACTCATCTGGCGCAACAATCGTCAGATCTACATCACAGGCCCGTCAGCCGCTTGGTCGCGTACGAAGTTTTGCACCTGGCCTGCCAGACCGCTCTCATCGGCCGAACGGGTTGTGGCGCAAGCGAAGCGCCACCCACATGGACCATTGTGGGCCGTACTATCCGGCAGGCACGATTGCCCCAGGCATAAGGACCATGGAAAGGCAACCATGACCTCCGTGCTCGAAACTCTAACAAATCAAGGTTGGGCATTGATCCACAATGCCGGTTTCACCGATGGATCCGACGTGGACTACCGGGTGGTGGAACGAATCGCGAGCCGTTATGGAACGGCCTCGGATCGCGACGGAGGGCAGGCCATCTGGCCGGTGACACCGCGGAAGTCTGGGTCAACCGATACGTTCAGCGTGCGCGCCGGCGAGGCACGCTTCCACACCGACGCCGCCTACCGGGCGGAACCCGAGCAGCGATTCGCACTGTTCTGCGTGCGCCCCGCCGAAGACGGCGGAGCAAGCCGTGTGCTGCAAGCCCGGAAAGCACTTTCCGGCCTCCCGGCGGAAATGTCCGCTCTGCTGCGAAAACCCGTCTGGCGATGGATTCCGCCAGCCACGTTCGGCGGTGAACCGGACATACCACGCCCGGTGTCCAGGGAGGACGGAAGGATCCGATGGCGGGTCGACAACCTCGACGTGGATTCCTCGCTGCGCTCCGTGGCGACCGACTTCGACGAACACCTCGACTCGCACCCCGATGCAGGTGAGTTCGTGCTTGGCACCGACAGCGTGCTCATCTGCGACAACGAACGCGTCCTGCACGGACGGACGTGGTTCTCCGACCCCCGACGGCTCATCTTGCGCGTCAGGCTGGTCATCCGATGACACCCGCCGACGTGCTCATCCAGCTCGCCACGAACGTTCCCGCCACGGACACCGAGGCGGATGACTGGCGCGCCCGCAACCTGGCAGAACTGCTGCTGGCGGCCCGGACATCGAAAGACCCACTCCTGGTGTCCGCAGTGGACGATTTTGTCCTGACTTCGCCCCCCGTGTACTCACGGTTCGCCGACCGGCTCCGCCGGATACGCGGCTTCCCCGCAGATGCGCCGGTCGACTACGTGGCGGACCGCAAGCAAGATCCCGAACCCCCGTGGCCCCGCCCCGCGGTCCGCGCCCGTGCGGCGCAGCTGGCACGCTTTGTCGACAGCTGCACGCCAGAAGGGTGGGACGAGGAGCACACCGAGCCGGCCGATGCAGCGGAAGTCGCCGCCGAACTGGACCGCAACGCCCGCACACGTGTGCTGGGACGCACCGGCCACGACTGCGTCGATACCGATCTTCCTGCGGAACTCGTATGGCGGGAATGGCTGGTGGACAACGATCGACCAACCCTGGTCGTCGTCGCTAAGCAACGCACCGCCGCAACTCGCGTCGTGCGCTGGGGCCTGCACCTGCACATGGCCTCGCACATGGACCACCTGGCTGAACTCACCGAGCACAGTGGTCCGGCCGCAGCGGCCAAACTGCAATTCGGAGAAGGCCTGCTCATCGCGGAGGCCGTCGCCATGTCTTGCGAGTTCATCGCTCTGGCCGACGCCGGCCGCACGAGCGCCCTGTACCGGGAGTCCCTCCGGCGACTCGCGGTCAACCGGCTGCGGAGACTGCCGCGGATCGCGGAGTGGGGTGCGGCTGCCCTGCCGGACTCCCCCACAATGGCGGAGGTCGTGCAATCCGTCGCCGTCGACGAATTCACGGTGCTACCCACGCTCGCCGAGGCCTACGTCGCCGGCCCGTTCGATCTCGCCGACCGGGGCTTCGACCACCCGCTTATCCCGCCGAGGTTGCGCACCGCACTCGTGGAGAAGTTCCAGATCGTCAAGACCGGCTAGTAGGTCGGGTGGCCGGAGGTTCCCCGGTTCTCGTAGCAGCGGTGCGTGGGCTGGTCGAAGTGCTCGCGCACATCGGCGGTCGCCTGGCCGCTCGGACGGCGACCTGGCGACCGCAGCACCACCCCGCACCGGCGACGCAGGGCTCTACTGCCAGCTGGAGCGACGCGCCCTTGAGCGGCTGAACACCCAGAGCCGCATCACCACGAAGCGCGTGGTGCCACCGAGAATGCTCATCGCCGCGACCGCGGCGGCTTCCGTCACGCTGGAGGGGTCTTCGACGGCCAGGCCGAGCAAGTCCAGCGCGATGTTGTTCGAGACGCAGTAGAAGAGGAACACCGCGAGGGTCTGCAGGTGCATGCGGATCGGGTGCTCGTCCCGGCCGGCGAACGCGAAGTGGCGGTGCGCCATGCTGCTGGCCGCGGTCGTGATCAGCAGCGAGCACAAGTTCGAGGCACCCGTCGGGAAGATCTCCCGCAGCAGCACGTAGAGCACGGCGTTCGCAGCGGTCGCGAGCACGCCCACGACGGTGAACAGCACGGCCTGGCCGACGACGTTGTCGCGCTTGGCCGTGCCAGGCGGATCGGCTGCCACCGGGGCAAGCGCCCCCGGCTCCCGTGCAGCCAGCACTCTCATGGACCCCACTCCAACGCAACGGTTCAGATCTGCGGTCAAACTAGTTCGGCCGTGCGGGAGGGCCGCGTGAACTACCTGGGAAGACGCTGGGAAACGCCGTGATGCCCGCCGTCATCCTCCCGGCCCACCAGTGCATTTGACTCATTGTGTGCTACTCGTGATGGATTATGATTCGACCAATCTGGCGATCTTGAGCATGATCGCCAGGTCCAGCAGCGTCCTGGGACCGACGAGCGAGGACACCGGTGTCGACCTCCGAGCCCACCCCGCACCTACACGCCGACGAGGAATCCCGCGACCGCGCCGCCGACGACTGGGGGCACCTCGTGCGCCTACGCCCGCGCGCGGTGGCGCGACCGTCCACAGTCGACGAGATCGTCGCGGCGGTCGAACACGCCGAAGCCCGGGAGCTGCCGTACGCAGTGCGCGGTCAGGGGCACTCGGCGACGGGCGCGACCCAGGTCGAGGGCGGGATCGTCATCGACACCAGCGGATTCCGCGCCGTGCACCACGTCGACCACGACCGGATCACCGTCGACGCGGGCGCCCGCTGGAGCGAGGTGCTGCGGGCGTCCCTCGCGCTGGGCCGCACCCCGCCGGTGCTGACCGACTACCTCGAACTCTCCGTCGGCGGAACGCTCTCCGTGGGCGGTATCGGCGGCGCGAGCCACCGGCACGGCCTGCAGGCCGACAACGTGCTCGAACTCGAAGTCCGCACGCCAGACGGCACGATCCGAACTTGCTCCGCCGCCGAGGACCGGGCGCTGTTCGACGCCGTCCGCGGCGGCCACGGCCGGCACGGCATCATCCTGCGCGCGACGCTGCGACTGACGCCGGCTCCCGAGCGGGTCAGCCGTCGGCTGCTCGGCTACGACAGCCTCCCGGACTTCCTGACCGACCAGCGGCGGCTGATCGCCGGGCGCGAGTTCGACCACCTGGAAGGCCTGGCGAAACCGGCCGACGACGGCTCCGGTTGGCAGTACCTGCTCGACGTCGCCACCCACTACACCTGGACTCCGCCCTCGTTCACCGGCCACGGCCTGCGGCACCGCACCGAGGAATGCCTGGACCAGGAGTACTTCGAGTTCCTCGACGCGATGGCCCCGCACGAGGCCCTGCTCCGCGAGACCGGGGCGTGGCACCAGCCGCACCCGTGGCTGAACGCGATCCTGCCCGATTCGGCGGCCGACGAGGTGATCGCCGAGACGATGCGGGCCCTCGATCCGGCCGATCTCGGCGTCCCTGACGGTGGTTTGGTGCTGCTGTACCCGTTCCACACCAACGCCATCCGCACGCCGCAGTGCAGGCTGCCCGACGAGCCGGTCGCGTTCCTCTTCGCCCTGCTGCGCACCGCCCCCGCCGACGACGGCGCGGCCCTCCGGCGGATGCTCGACGGCAACGAGATCCTCCGGCGGCGCACCCTCGACTCCGGCGGGTTCATCTACCTCGAACCGTGATGTAACCAATCCGGATTCACTCCAGTCAGGCATGGCGGCAACGCCGAAACCGCAGCTCAAAGCCGCCCCGAAGGAAACTCGGAATCGCGCTCACATTCGTTCCCTTGACGCGGATCCCGGCAGCACGCAAACTCCCGGACCAGCCACAGGAGACAACTTCAAAAGTATACTTCCACAATAAGAAAATCGGAGACCGACATGGCTCAGCCGACGTCGCCGGTCCAGCGCGGCCGCGTGTCAAGGGTGCTGTCTTCGCTGTTCGTCCAGGTCCTCATCGCGGCAGTCCTCGGCATCGCCGTCGGGCACTTCTGGCCCGACTTCGGCGGTGCCCTCAAGCCGATCGGCGACGGGTTCATCCGGCTGATCAAGATGGTGATCGCGCCGCTGATCTTCTGCGTAGTCGTGGTCGGCATCGCCAAGGCCGGCGACATGCGGTCGGTCGGGCGGATCGGGCTCAAGGCGCTGATCTACTTCGAGGTCGTCACCACCGCCGCCCTCGCACTCGGCCTCATCGCCGGGAACGTCATCCAGCCCGGCGCAGGGCTCAACGTCGACCCGGCGACGCTGGACGCCTCCGGCGTGACCGCCAAGACCCACGGCGAGCAGATGCCCGGCCCGGCTCAGTTCGTGCTGCACATGATCCCGGAAAGCGCGGTGGCGGCCTTCGCCGACAACGAACTGCTGCAGGTGCTGCTGCTGGCGGTTCTGTTCGCGGCCGGGCTGCTGCACATCGGCATCGGGCGCGCGCCGCAGGTCTTCGCCTTCATCGAGCAGACCGGCGAGATCATCTTCAAGATCATCGGCTACGTGATGCGGCTGGCCCCGATCGCGGTGTTCGGTTCGATGGCCTACCTCATCGGCCAGTACGGGCTGTCTTCGCTGGGCACCTACGCCACCCTCATCGGCGCCTGCTACGGCGCCGCGCTGCTGTTCTGCATCGTGCTCAGCATGCTGCTCAAGGCGTTCACCGGGCTGAGCCTCCTACGGTTCCTGCGCTATACGCGCGAGGAGTTCGCGCTGGCCGTGGGCACCGCGTCCAGCGAGGTCGTGATGCCGCGGATCATGGAGAAGCTGGAACGCGCGGGATGCCGCAAGGAGGCGGTCGGGCTGGTCATTCCGACCGGGTACTCGTTCAACCTCGACGGCGCGTCGATCTACCTGTCGCTGGCGACGCTGTTCATGGCTCAGGCCGTCGGCGTGGACCTCACCCTAGGGCAGCAGATCACCGTGGTGCTGGTGCTGATCCTCACCTCCAAGGGCATGGCCGGAGTCCCCGGCTCGGCGTTCATCGCCCTGTCGGCGACGGCGTCCGCGGTCGGCGTCATACCGGTCGCCGCGGTCGCGCTGATGCTCGGCGCGGACCGGATCATGGACACCATGCGGGTCGTCACCAACCTGCTGGGCAACTGCGTGGCGACGTTCATCGTGTCCAAGTGGGACGGCGCGCTGGACCGCGACCGGGCCCGAGCCACCCTCGCCGACCCGGCGTCCGCTCCCCCACTCCCCCGCGAGGAGGACGAGCCCGCCAAGCCATCAAACCGAGGGTGAGCACGCGCCGCGGGGTCACCCGATCTCGTCGCCAACGCGGTTGAAGCGAACCGGTGCCGTAACCGGGCGCGTGTCGGGCCGGGCCCCGGTGGGTACTGCCGGGGCGGAGGAACGCGGGAGGTCCGGGGTGGAGCTCGTCGAGGAAACACCGTACCGGTTCCGGATCGAACAACACGGCGCGATGCGCGTGCCGGGGGTGGTATTCGCGTCGCGGCGACTCCTACCGCCGAAGGGCGACGGCGCGCTCGAGCAGGTCGTCAACGTCGCCGCCCTGCCCGGCATCGTCGGCGCGTCGTACGCCATGCCGGACATGCACTGGGGCTACGGATTCCCGATCGGCGGCGTCGCGGCCACCGACATCCGCGCCGGCGGCGTCGTTTCACCGGGTGGCGTCGGGTTCGACATCTCCTGCGGGGTGCGGCTGCTGGCCGCCGAGCTGGACCGGTCGGACTTCCACCGAGTCGCCGAGCGGATCATGGACGGACTCAGCCGGGCCACGCCGCGCGGGGCGGGCCGGGGCGCGGTGTGGGAGCTGCACCGCGAGGGCCTCGACCGGTTGCTGGAAGAGGGGTGCCACTACGCCGTCGCGCGCGGGCGCGGCACGCCACGCGACCTGGAGCGCTGCGAGGACGGCGGCGCGGTGGCCGACGCGGAGCCGGGTCGGGTCAGCGCCCGCGCGCGGGACCGGGGGCTCGGGCAGGTCGGCAGCCTCGGGTCCGGCAACCACTTCCTGGAGGTCCAGGCGGTCGCCGAGATCTACGACGAGGGCGTCGCCGGGGCCTTCGGGCTCCGCCTCGACCAGCTGTGCGTGATGATCCACTGCGGTTCCCGTGGGCTCGGCCACCAGATCTGCACCGACCACGTGCGCAGCATGGACGAGAGCATGGCCGATTACGGCCTGACCGTCCCGGATCGTCAGTTGGCGTGCACGCCGGTCGATTCGCCGGCGGGTCGCGCTTACCTCGGCGCGATGGCCGCAGCGGCGAATTACGCTCGCGCGAATCGCCACGTACTCGGCGTCGCCGCCGGCGAGGTGCTGCGGAAGGCGACCGGCTGCGGGCTCGACCTCGTCTACGACATCTCGCACAACCTCGCCAAGATCGAGACGCACGAGGTGGAGGGCCAGCGGCGAACGCTGTGCGTGCACCGCAAGGGAGCCACGCGCGCGCTGCCGCCCGGGCACCCGGAACTGCCGCCGGGCCTGCGGGCAGCAGGGCAGCCGGTGCTGATCCCCGGTTCGATGGGCACGGCGTCCTATGTGCTCACCGGCGTGCCGACCGGTGATGCGTTCTTTTCGACGTGCCACGGTGCCGGACGCACGCAGAGCCGGCACCAGGCGATCCGCACGACGGATCCCCGCCGCCTGCGCCGGGACCTGGAGCACGACGGCATCGTCGTCCGCGGCAGTTCCGCTCGCGGGCTCGCCGAGGAGGCGCCGACCGCCTACAAGGACGTCGACGCCGTCGTCGCCGTCGCCGAAGGAGCCGGGCTGTGCCGCCGCATCGCCAGGCTCGTGCCGCTGGGTGTGGTGAAGGGGTGAGCGGCGGGGTCCGCTGGTGAAGGGGTGAGCGGCGGGTTCCGCTTCCTGCCGCACACCGCCGACATCCGGTTCGAGGCGTGGGGTTCGACGCGCGAGCAATGCCTGACGGAAGCGGCCCGCGCGTTGGTGGCCGCCTTCGCCGAGGTCGCGGTGGAGGAGGCGGAAAGCACCAGAACCGCCGAATTCGACGGCACCGACGAGCAACTCCTACTCGCGGTGCTCGACGAGATCATCTACCTGCTGGACGCGGAAGGCACCGTACCGCTGGGCATCCGCGTCCGGCCGCGCGCCACCGGCATCGCGCTGGAACTCGCCAACGTCGCGGTGGCACGCGCCGAGATCATCGGTGCCGCCCCCAAAGCCGTTTCGCTGAACGAACTTCAGATCGAGCACGACCCTCGCGGCTGGCACTGCGCTGCGACCATCGACGTCTGAGCCGCTCAGCTCTCGACGTCGTCCAGGGCGTAGCGGAGGTAGCGGGCGGCGGAGCGCTGGACGATGCCGTGCGCGTCGGTGGGGATCACCGCATCCCACCAGGCCCCGTAGAGCGCGTCGAAGCGGTAGGGCTCGAGCAGCTGCGCGGCGCGGCGGACGACGCTGGGGCGTTCCGGGATCAGGTTCGGGTAGCTGTACATGAAGGCCACGTGCGTGCGATCGGGGATGACCTGCACGATGTCGCCGGTGAACAGCGCCCCGTCGCCGCGGTCCCAGTGCAGCACCGTGCCGCCTGCGAAGTGCACACCGAGGTTGATCAGCGTCAGGCCGGGCGCGAGCTCGCTGGTCGTGCCCTCCCACAGCCGGATCGAGGGGTCCGGGCGGCCGATCCACTGCTGGTCGTTGGCGTGCAGGTGCACCGGTACGTCGAAGGCGCGGGCCCACTCCACCATCGTGGTGTAGTAGTGCGGGTGGCTGATCGCGATGCCGATCAGGCCGCCGAGATCGTTGATGGTGCTGATGATTTCATCATCCAAATAGGACACGCAGTCCCAGAGCACGTTGCCTGCGTCGGTGCGCAGCAGCAGCGCGCGCTGGCCGATGGCGAACCGCGGCTCGCAGCCGATCCCGAGCACCTCGCCCTGTTCGCGGATCAGCGCGGTGCGCTCGTCGGAGCGCACGCTCGCGAGGTCCGTCCACTGCTGACCGCCCGGCGGCACGTACTGGCGCTCGTCCTCGCAAACCGGGCAGTCCGGCCGCGGTCGGGCGTACTGCATGCCGCAGGTGGCGCAGATCGGCATCATCGAGGCGGTCATGGTCGTTCGCGGTCCCTTCGTCCCACGCGCGCGGGCACTGCGCGGCGTCCACATTACCGCGCAGCGCCCGCCGCCCGACCCTGAAAAGCACCCGTCAGCGGCCCTTCAGCGAGCGGTCAGCGAGCGGTCAGCGAGCGGTCAGCGAGCGGTCAGCGCCGTTGCCCAAGCTCTTACCCGTCAAGCACGAAAGCCGGGCTAGGAGCATGGTGGTGATCGACGCCGCCGGTCGCGCGCAGGTGCCGCCGACAGCTGGAAATCGCGCGCAGATCCCGCGAGCGCATTCCACGGTGGATTCTCATAGCAAGTGGATTCTCCTAGCACGCGATTTCGCGACCAGCACGTTGGCTTCCGCCGCAGAGTTGCGGTAAGCCTGAACCGGCCGCCTCGGCACGACACCTGAATACGTAGCGCAACCAAAGGGGCTACAGATCGTGCTGAGGACGAAAGTCCCCTGTTGAGACCACCCTTTAACTCTAAAGTTGCAAGTGCAACACCACGCAGAGCAGTCGGTGACACGGCTGTTCGGGTCAACCGATTCCGGCTGAGTGCACATTCCCGACCATCCCGGGCTGACGCTTTTCGGAACGACACCGGCGTTGTTGGTTGCAAAGCAACATCCGAAGGTCCAACGAAAATCGTTGAACCCTTCTGAAAAGATGAGGGATCACGATGAAGATCAGCACGATTTTCAGCTCCCGCGGCGGCGGCTGGGGCGGCCGCGGCGGAGGCTGGGGCGCGGCTGGGGCGGCTGGGGCTGGGGCGGCTGGGGTTGGGGCGGCTGGGGCTGCTGATCGCGCCCTGACACCACCAATCTCATCCGACTAGCAAGAGCTTTCAGCCCGCAAACCGGCCTTTATCAACCGCGGAGCTTCCGCCTGCCCGCAGGCGGAAGCTCCCCTGCAAGACGGTGAAGTCCGCAACGCGGAGGTGCCGATCATGGATTCCGATACCACTCGGACGACCCTTGAATGGGAGCCCCCGAAGTTCGAGGAAGTCCACTGGGAAGCCCCGGACTTCGAAGAACTCGCGTGCGCGTCCGAAGTGACGATGTACGTCTCGCGGATGGAGGACTAGCGGCGGTCGGGAGCACCGACAGCGCTCGCACATGGGCGCCGGTCGCGGAGGCCGGCGCCCATGTCGCGAGAACTCCGGCCCGGCCTTGCCGATATCCAGCGAGCACCGAACACCAGCAATGGCCCCTGCGTCGACGAGCAGACCACCTCGAGAAACCTGCTCGCTGACGCAGGTCCGCAGACCGAGCTTTCCGGACCGAGTGAACTGAGACGGCGATGAGCACAGCACTACAACCATCGAGCCAGCCAAAATTGGCCTCGCACGTGCGCTTGGGCTTCGACCGGGCGCGGAAGCAGTACATGCTGCAGGTGCCCGAAGCTGCGACGGTGCTGAACCTGACCGGCGCGACCACCCTGCACCTGTGCGACGGACGGCGCACGGTCGCCGAGATCGTGGAGAAGCTGCGCGACCGCTACGACCACGTGGCCGACGACGACGTGGCGAACTTCCTCGCCCGCCTCGTCGCCAAGCGGTGGGTGGAACTCGACGGTGACTGATCCGTCCGGGCCGCGGGCCCATGCGCGTGCCCGCTGCCCCTGCTGCCCCAACCCGCTCAACCCGGCCTACTGAACAACAGGTCCTGCCCTCACACCGTCGGGAAGCTGCGGGAGGACATCTGTGCCAGCGGCAGAACCGGGCCGGATCACGGTGCGGGAGTTGCTCGGGCGGCCCATCTACCGGAGGTGGTGGGGCGCTGCGGTGATCTCGCGCGCCGGGGACATCCTGGCCGGGGTGACGCTGCTCCTGCTGGTCCTGGACCGCACGGGCTCGGGTCTGGGCGTGGCGGGAGTGGTGATCGCCGACGTCGTGCCAGTGCTGCTGTTCGCGCCCGTGGCCGGCGTCGTGGTCGATCGCCTGCCCCGACGCCGCATCATGATCGCAGCCGACCTCGTCCGCATGACCCTCGCCGCGTTGCTGCCTCTGGTCGGTACTCACCTGGGAGCGGTCTATGCGATCGCGTTCGCGCTCTCGGCTGCCACGGTGTTCTTCAACCCCGCAGCCAACAGCCTGCTACCGGCACTGGTCGGCGAACGCGAACTCGTTGCCGCCAACTCCGGCATCTGGACCACTGCGATCGTCGCCCAGATAGCGCTCGCACCGCTGGCCGGCGCACTCGCCGCCGTGGCCGGTTACGCCGCCGCGTTCTGGGTCAACGCCGCATCGTTCGCCATCAGCGCCATGCTGCTCACCGGCTTGGCGGTTCCCGGTCACCGCGTCGGCACAACCTCGCAGGGCTGGGCGCGCGACGCCCTCGACGGCGTGCGGCTGCTCGTCGCCGACCGGCTGATGCGGTCACTGGCCACGGCGCAGTTGCTTGCCGCATTGTCGGCCGGAGCGACCAGCGCCCTGCTCGTCGTCCTGATCCGGGAACGGCTCGGTCTGGGACCGCAGGGTTTCGGCTGGCTCTTGGCCTCTATCGCCGTCGGTGCCCTCGCCGGCCCCGCCCTGCTGACGCGGATCATGCGCGGCCCGGTCCGGCCGGGCATCGTCTTCGGTGCATACGGCGTTCGCGGCTTGGTCGACGTGCTGCTGGCCCTGACGACGTGGCCCCTGTTGGCGGCTGCGGCGCTGCTGTTCTACGGCCTGAGCACATCGGCTGGCACCATAACCTTCACCAGCCTGGTGCAAACCCACACCGGCGAGGCAGCGCGAGGTCGCGTCTTCGCCGGATTCGACGCGCTGTTCCAAACAGGCAGGTTGGTCAGCCTCCTCATGGGCGGCGTGCTCGCCGACTGGCTCGGCATCACCGCCGTCTACTTCCTCGGGGCCGCGCTGCTGCTCACGGCAGCAGCGAGCGGGTTCAGCCCCAGGCGGTCCTCGCAGGCGACGTGATCCCGCGCCGGCGTCTCGCCATCCAGCGCAACAGGGTCCCTTGCATCAAAATTGCGATGTACATTGTCGCACGTTGATGAGGGGAACCTGGCTAGCTCCGGACCGTGCCGCTGGGCCGCCCACGACCTGCGGCAGTGTCTCGACACCAAGCTCTTCACTCGCGTTCACCAATGCTTGCCGGGCGGTTCGTTGCTCTTCGTGCCCCTTGCCGGTTGTGTGGTGCGTGAACGGCTGCCTCCCGGTCGGTGGTGGCGGAGCTTCCGACTAGGCGGATTCGAGGTTTCTGCTGCAATGGTCGCCAGCGACGTGTCCGAGTCGAATCCCCAACCGATGCTGGCCGGGCGCAGACCGCTGGCCCCGCACCTGTCGGTCTACGCGTTCATCCTCGTGCCGTTCCTTGCCTTGGTCGCGGCTGTGCCGCTGATGTGGGGGTGGGGCTTGCGCTGGTGGGATGCGCTGCTCGCCGCCGGCTGGTACGTGTTCACCATCCTCGGCGTGACGGTCGGCTACCACCGCTACTTCACGCACGGCGCGTTCCGCTCCAAGCGCTGGATGCGCATCGCGCTCGCCGTCGCGGGCAGCATGGCGGTCCAGGGACCGATCCTGCATTGGGTCGCAGATCATCGCAGGCACCACGCGTTCGCCGACCGGGAGGGCGATCCGCACTCGCCGTGGGCGTTCGGCACGTCTCCCGTCGCGTTGGCGCGGGGGTTCTGGCACGCGCACATGGGCTGGATCTTCGACCGGGATCTGACGAACCAGAAGCGGTTCGCGCCCGATCTGCTGGCCGACCCCGACATCCGGCTGGTGCACCGGTTGTTCGGGCCGCTGACCGTGGCCACGTTCGCGCTGCCCGCGTTGTGCGGCGGCTTGATCACCGGCACCTGGTGGGGTGCCGCGACGTCCTTCTTCTGGGCCGGGTTGGTCCGCGTCGCCTTCCTGCACCACGTGACCTGGTCGGTGAACTCGATCTGCCACATGTTCGGGGAGCGCCCGTTCCGCAGCCGCGACAAAGCGGCCAACTTCTGGCCGCTCGCCCTGCTGAGCATGGGCGAGTCGTGGCACAACCTGCACCACGCCGACCCGACCTGCGCTCGGCACGGCGTCCGACCTGGCCAGATCGACATCTCCGCGTGGCTGATCCGGATCTTCGAGAAGCTCGGTTGGGTCACCCACGTCCGTTGGCCAACGGCCCGGCGCCTCGCCCGGTTGTCCGTCGACGACTGCCGCGCACCTGGTCGACGCCTTACACGGGGGTCGGGCAGCTAAATCGGGTACTTCAGCGGTACCACGCTTTCCTGCGCCACCGGGCAGCGAAGCCTCCGAACAGGGCTTCCCCGCTCCGCAACCGCTGGAGTCGTCACTCAGCCGAGGAGGCATCTCCCATGCCCGAGCACGAACATCCGCTGGAAGCGCTGCACCGCGGGCGGGACGCTGTGGCGGAGTCCGCGAGCCTGCAGGCCAGGACCCCGCAGCCGTCCTTGAACGAACTCCACGCCTTCGGCTCGGCGATCGTGGGTACGCTCGCCGAGCTCAGCCAACTGAGCTCCGTGCTGGCCGAACAGGTGGGGCGCTTCGACGAACAGGATTTGGAGCGGGCCAAGACCAGCGATCACCCCGGCGACGAGCTCAGGCTCGCCGGAACCCACCTGGCCAGGCTCAGCCACGAGTTGGCCCTGGCCGTCACTGACGCCACCCGGTACTGGACCGCGATTGAAAGCGTCGACCTGCACACCTCGGGCGACCTCAGAGCACGACGCCAACCCGAGGCGTAGCGATCGAGGCACCGCGACACGGACCGCTTTTGCAGCCTGGAGCCTTGCCCCGAATACTGACCTGGGGGAGTACTTCGACAGGCTCGACCGGTCAACACGGACACCCCACGGTGTCCCCGGTAGGCCGCCCGCACGGCAGGGCGAAGGAGACCCGAACGCCACGCGCTGTTCGGGAGCCGTCATGCCCAGCTATACGGTCACCACCCCGCCCTCGGAGCCGTTGATCGGTTCTGCCTGGATCTGGATGGCCAGCATCGCCTTCCTGCTCGGTTTGCTGGCCCTTGATTTCGTCATCACCCGCCGCCCTCACGAGGTCGGGCTCCGCGAGGCCGTGGGCTGGTCGGTGTTCTACCTCGCGCTGCCCCTGGTCTTCACCCTGGTCCTGTGGGCCGCGTTCGGCGGGACCTCGGCGCTGGAGTTCTTCACCGGGTTCGTCGTGGAGAAATCCCTGTCCGTGGACAACTTGTTCGTGTTCATGCTGCTGCTGGCGGGCTTCGCCGTACCCGACGAACTGCAGCAACGCGTCCTGCTCTACGGCATCGTCGGCGCGCTGGTGCTGCGCGGGATCTTCATCGCACTCGGCGCCGCCCTGCTCCAGGCGGGAGCCTGGGCTTTCCTGGTGTTCGGCGCGATCCTGTTCGCCACCGCGATCAAGGTCCTCCACGAGGCCCTGACGGGATCCGCCTTCGACCGCGACGTCTCGCAACTGCGATCGGTGCGGCTCCTGCGCAGGCTGATGCCCGTCACCGACGACTACCGAGGACCTCGCCTCGCGGTGCGCGAGGGCGGGCGGCGCGCCCTGACCCCGCTGGCCGTCGTGGTGGTCGCGGTGTTCGCCACCGACGTCGTGTTCGCCGTCGATTCGGTGCCCGCCGTCTACGGCATCACCGGCGACCCCTACCTGGTGTTCACCACCAACGCCTTCGCCCTGCTCGGACTGCGCGCCCTGTATTTCGTGCTGCGCACCGCGTTGGCCAAGATCACCCACCTCGACCACGGATTGGCGATCATCCTCGGCTTCATCGGCGTGAAGCTGGTGCTGCACTGGGCCCACGGAATCTGGCCGGCCGTGCCTGAGATCCCCACCCCCATGTCGCTGGCGGTGATCGTGCTCGTCCTCGCGGCCGTCACCCTGACGAGCCTGGTCGCTCGCCGCCGCGAAGAAGCCACGCCCGAGAACTGAAGCATCGCGCCCCCACCCCGGCTGGGCCGCGGTGGCGGGCTCGCCCTGACCCAGGTGGGGCGCACCGGATCTCTCGGCCGGCTCGTCCGCGAACTCGAAGGCGTGGGCGATGTGGTGGGCTGCGACGACGATCCGCCTTGCCCGCTGCGGTCGGCATGCCGGCTGCGCACGGTGCTGCGCAACGCTCAGGACGCCTTCTACGCCGCACTCGACCCGATCACCATCGAGGACCTGGTAGCCGCCCCCACCGGCCCGGCCCTGCTGAGCCTGTCCCCGGCGGCCGACATCCACTACGAGGTCTTCGGCCCCGATCTGTGGCTCGGCCAGGACTGAGCGCACTGGCACCCCGGGCGGCCCGCCAGCTCAGGCCGCCGTCAGAAGGCGAGTTGACGTACCGTGCTGGTCAGCGAGATCGACCAACGCGAACAGCTGCCCTTCACTTCCGGGGACGGGACACCAAGAGCCCGACGACGATCCCGACGACCAGCATCACGGCCAGCGCCGTCCACATCGGCATCGTGATCAACGGCACGAAGATCCTGATCTCGACGGTTTGCCGGTTCTCGAGCACGAGCACCACTGCCGCCACGACAAGCACCAAACTCGTTATGGTGCGGGGGGACGCCCAATGATGCGTCCTGTCCGGTGAACGCTGGCTCCGCTGACTGCTGCTCATGGCTAACTCCGGCTACGCGGGTGCTGGACCCGCCTGCGCTGCGGGTGCCGCTGCTGCATGCGGCCGCACTCGAACTGCGCGGACAGCGGCGACAACCCCGTACACCACCAGCCAGATGCCGAGGATGTAGGTCAGGGTCACCAGCCCGAGACCGGGGTAGGCCAGCAAGGCGATACCGGCGAGCACGCTGAGCAGCCCGGACGCGATCGCCCATCCCCTCGCCGGAAGGCCCGCAGCGACGATGGCGTGCAAGGTTTCGACAACACCACTGATAGTCCAGTACAGACCCAGCGCAAGCGGGAACAGCGCGACGGAGGCAACAGGCGACCTCAGCACGACCACCCCGGCGATGATGGCCAGCACGGCAAGCAGGACCAGGGAGAAGCGATTCTCCAGGTGCGCGCTAACCGCCTCGACGAACCAGAAGATCCCGCCGACCAACAACTGCACTCCGACGATGATCGCCAAAGCGACGATCGCCGGTCCCGGCCACACCAGGACTAGAATTCCGGCGATCGCGGTCAGGACCCCGAAGGTCAGCAGCCAACCCCAGCAAAGCGACGATCGCCGGCAGCCGTAGCGGGCTGCTCGTGGGCATTCGGCATGACCACCTCACAAGAGGCTCGGCGGGTTCGGCCTCCTCAGCTTGCGCGGCCCCACGATGCCTCCCCAGGGTCCAACGGCCTCAGCCTTCGGCGCGCCCACCGGGCCTCCCAGACGGGGCATCGCCGCTAGCATGACCGGGACAGCACCCGAGCCGTCTCGGTCCGCAGCTCATCGACCTGGTACGAGCCGGGGAAATCCAACCAGGGAATGTTCATGTGCCGCAGCATCAAGACGCTCCGCCCGCCCTACGCCGATGACGTCACCGACGGTGACATCCGGGCGGCCGCATTGCAGTACGTCCGCAAGATCTCGGGGTTCCGCGCGCCCGCCGCGCACAACGCGCCCGCTTTCGAGCAGGCGGTGGACGAGATCGAGAAGGCCACGGCCACCCTGCTGGCGTCGCTGGAGGTCCGTGGCTCTCGGTAACTTCGCCGCATGAGCACCGTCTTCGCTGGGCATCACCCGGCAGGGCGTGCCCGACCTCGTCAACCGCGACAAGCTCGCGCCACCCGGACGGCGGGGTCAGGCGGCAACGCGCCGCAGAATCGGGTGCGGCAACCGACACCGGGAGTTGATTGGGCTTGCAGACCGCGATGGTCGCGCTGAACGACATCCAGACGCACTACTGCACGAACGGTTGCGGCCCGGCCGTAGTGTTCGTGCACGGTCTGGCCGAAGACCACCGCAGTTGGCGGCGCCAGCAGGACGAGTTCACCGACCACCACACTTACGCCTACGACCTGCGCGGGCACGGTGCCAGCACGCTCGGCGGCGCCGACGGAACCTTGGCCCAGCTGCGCGACGACCTGATCGCTTTCCTCACAGAGGTCTCCGGTCCTGCGGTGTGCGTGGGCTTCTCGCTGGGTGGCACGGTGGTGCTCTCCGCCGCCGCACAGCGCCCGGACCTGGTCACCGGCATCGCCGTGCTCGGCACATCCTCGGTGGTGGGCCGGGCGGCCGCCGAGTTCCACCAACGGCGAGCCGAACAGGTCGGAGACGCCGCGGCGGTGCTCGATGGGCTGCGAGAAGACACCGCCGCGATGCTCGCAAGCTCCACAGTGGACGTCGATGATCTGGTGGCGCGGCGCGCGGAGTCCATCGGCGACGGCCGCGGCTACGCGAACGCGGCGACCGCGATGGCCGGCCTCCACGGAAACCCGCTGACCCCGGAACTGGCCGCGATCAAGTGCCCGGTGACGGTGATCGGCGGCGAGAACGACGTGCTCTGCCCCCGGAAGGCGGCCGACATCCTCCTCGAAGCCCTCCCCCGGGCCACGTACCGGGAGATCCCCGGAGCAGGCCACCTGATGAACGGCGACAACCCGGACGCGACCACCGCGGCACTGCGCGACGCACTGAGCCAGCGCTAGTTCCGCGCCGTCGACACCACTGGGCCGCCCCGCGATCACCGGGTCGCCGGGGAAGTCGACCCCCGGCGAGGAGAACCCGGCCATCTCCGCGATGGAACCGAAGGCGATCAGCTCGCCCGGGCCGAATCGAAGCCGCCCTCGACAGCTAAGTGCGCCTACTTCAGGTGGACGGGCAGGGATTCCAGACCGTAGACGATCGAAGCCTTCCGGAAGGCCAGCTCCTCGGGGGCAATCGCCAAGCGCATGTCCGGGAAACGCCGCACCAGGGCGGGATAGGCCTCGCGGAGCTCCAACCGGCCGAGCTCTGCGCCAACGCAGCGGTGGATGCCGTAGCCGAAGGCCAGGTGCGAGGTGGCACGACGCGTGGGATCGAGCCGCTCGAGGTCCGACCCGAGCTCGTCATCCCGGTTCGCGCCGGCCAGCGAGCACACCACGACGTCGCCGCGCGAGATCTTCACCCCGCCGATCTCCACGTCCTCTCGTGCGAAGCGCGGGAAAGCGACCTGGACGACGGTGAGGTGGCGCAGCAGTTCCTCGACGAAACCGGCGACGGCGGCATCGTCATCGCGGACCATCGCCAAGTGGTCCGGGTTCTGCAGCATGACCAGAGCTCCCAGCGAGAGCATGCTGGCCGTGGTCTCGAACCCGCCGGTGAGCACGCCGTCCGCGAGCTCCGCCAGCTCACGATCGGTGACGTCCTCGCCGTGCTCCTTGATGAGGGCGCCCAGCAGTCCGTCGCCCGGGCTCTCGCGCTGCTCCTTGACCACCCGGTGCAGGTACTCCAACGACTGCGACATCGCGCCGAGTGACGCGGCGACGCCGTCGAACAGGTCGAACCGCGCCACGCTCAGCTGCTGGAACTCCGCGCGGTCCACGTGCGGCACACCGAGCAGTTCGCAGATCACCAGCGACGGGATCGGCATCGCGAACTCCCGCACCAGGTCGACCGGCCCGTCCGCCGCTTCCATCGAGTCCAGCCGCTCGCCGACGATCGCCTGGATCTCCGGCCGCAACCGCTCCAACCGGCGCATCGTGAACTCCGGCGTCAGCATGCGGCGTAACCGGGTGTGGTCCGGCGGATCGGTGAAGCCGAGGCCACCGGGGTTGTCCTCCGCCCGGACGCCCGCGTTGCCGACGAGGTGCTTGAAGTCGTTGCTGAACGTGCCGACGTCCCCGAGCACCATCTTGGCCTCCCGATAGCCGGTGACCAGCCAGACGTTCAGCCCGAACGGCACCGGGAGCTTGGCGACCGGCTCCTGCTGGCGCTTGAGGCCGAGTTCCGGCACCGGGTCCAGGCCGGTCCGGCGCAACGGCATCAACGCCGCGTCCGGCAACAACGCCAGCGCCCCGGTCCCTTTCCCGCGCAGGCGCGCGAGATACCGACGCACGAACCAGGACGAGATCCGAGATCGAAGACTTCCCACCGAGCTAACCCCTCGTACGGCATGTTCCGCCAACAAGACTTCGATTCATCCAAGCGGATGCGGATCCCAGGGATTCACTCGGCCCATGCGTGCGCCACCAGCCACGAGCACCCGACACCACCGTCCACATCGGATGGTCGGATCGGAGGCTCGTGGTCCCTCAGCGGGCCAGCTGAGTCTGCAGCTGATCTGCCGACGCCGCCAACGAGCCGACGGCGACGAGCAGCGCGGCAGCGGCTCGGATCTTGCGACGCAATCCAACCTCCCCAATTCCGTAAGGCTAGGCTAACCTAGCATTCGACCTCGGGAGGTTTCGGATGACAGGTACGCGGACCGCGCAGGTGATCGAGCAGAAGCCCGTTTACCGGATGTTCCCGGTCGAGGTCGCGCGGGTGCAGCGGCTCGGCCCGAGCTTCGTCCGGATCAGCTTCAGCGCGCAATGCCTGCGCACCTTCGGCGCGGGCGGGCACGACCAGCGGATCAAGCTGGTGCTGCCGCAGCCCGGCCGCAACCTCGCGGACTTCCCGGAAGGGCCCGACTGGTACCAGCGGTGGCTGGGGCTGCCCGACGAGATCCGCCCCAACCTGCGCACCTACACGGTTCGCGCCTACCGCTGCGAGCCCGCCGAACTCGACGTCGACTTCGTGCTGCACGGCGGCCCCGGCCACGGCGGCCCGGCCTCGAACTGGGCGGCGACCGCGCAACCCGGCGACGAGATCGGACTGCTCGGCCCCGACCGGCCGGGCACCGGCCGCATGTGGGGTTGCGAATGGGCGCCGCCCGCGACGGCTAGCCCCGTCATCCGCACATGGGCATAGGTGAGTTGATCGGCCGGGCCTGTGTCTTCCCGTTCAAGGGCTCTGACAGGGTGTTCGGTCGTGGATCAACGTGAACGGCGACGGGCCCGGTACGTCGGTGCGAGCATCGAGAAGCAGCTGGGCGCGTTGCCCGTGATCGCTGATTACTGTCACCGTCTGGACCTGGCCGACATTATCGATCGGGCCTGCCCGATACGGGATCTTGCCCATCTGACCCACGGGCAGGTGATCGAAGCACTGGTCGCCAACCGGTTGACCTCACCGGCACCGCTGGTCCGGGTGACCGAGTGGGCACGCGAACACGCAGTGGAAGAAGTCTTCGGCGCTGACCCCGAACTGCTCAACGACGACCGGATCGGCCGCGCGCTGGACGCGATCGCTCCCGAGCTCGACCGGATCGTGGGATCCGTTGGAGCGCAAGCGATCTCCGTGTTCGGTTTGGACACTTCCCGGCTTCATTGGGACATGACGTCGATCTCGCTGTACGGGGCCTACGAGCAGATCGACGCCGACCACCCGGCGCCGAAGTTCGGGCATCCCAAAGACCGCCGCCTCGACCTGAAACAGATCCAGGCCGGGCTGGCGGCCACCGGCGACGGCGGCGTGCCGGTCTTCCACCGAGCCTACGACGGCGGAGCCGGGGAAGTGGCCCAGGTAGTGGGCGCTATGACCGAACTGCAAAAAATGGCCAAGCCCCAGGAGTTCCTGCTGATCGGGGACTCTAAACTGGTGTCCTACACCAATGTCTCGGCGATGATCGATGCCGGTGTCGGGTTCATCGCCCCCGCCTCGAAGGCGTAC
>NZ_GL877878.1:856973-1050364 GCF_000194155.1 Saccharopolyspora spinosa NRRL 18395 | reverse complement strand
CCAGAACATGACGACCAGGCCGAGTTGATCAACCCTCATGTGCGGAATGCCCGGCTAGCCACCTGGTGCTCGCCGGCGACGAGACCGCCGTACCCGCCGTCGCCGCGATCGTCGAAACGCTCCCGCCGTGCGCGCGCGGCATCGTCTGCCTCGAAGTACCCGAGGAGCACGACCGGCAGGACTGGCGCGTGCCCGACGGCGTCGAAGTGCGCTGGTTCCCCCGCCGCGCGGCACAGCCGCACGGCAAGCTGCTGGAGGAAGGCGTCGCCGCGGCGCTGGACGAACTGCACCCGCGAACGCTCGGCGGCGCGGCCGAACTCGACGATGTCGACGTGGACGTCTCGCCGTTGTGGGAGGTGCCCGAGGACACCGCCTCCCCCAGCCGCTTCTACGGCTGGCTGGCCGGCGAGGCGGCCGTGATCAAGCGCCTGCGCCGGATGCTGGTGAGCGACTACGGCATCCCGAAGCAGGCGGTCGCGTTCATGGGCTACTGGCGCGAAGGACGCTTCTGACGCTCGGCGAATCGGACCGTCCTGTCGGTGGTATCCGATACTGTGCCTTTCGACACCCCATCTGCCGGTCGGCGCAGTACGGGGCGTCCCGAAGCAGCAGCACAGGAAGCCGAAAGGGCGTAGTCATGGCCGCCACCACCACGGTCACCGACGATTTCGTCGCGCAGGCCGACCCGTACCGGCGGGAACTGCTGGCGCACTGCTACCGGATGCTCGGCTCGCTGCACGACGCCGAGGACCTCGTGCAGGAGACCTACCTGCGCGCTTGGCGCGGCTACGACCGGTTCGAGGGCCGGTCGTCGCTACGCACCTGGCTCTACCGGATCGCCACCACCACCTGCTTGACCGCGCTGGAGAACCGGAAGCGCCGGCCGCTGCCGACCGGCCTGGGCGGTCCCAGCGACCCATCCCGCGACGAGCTGGTCGAGCTGCCCGAGGTGCCGTGGCTGGAGCCCATCCCGGACGCCATGATCACCGACGACCACACGGACCCGGCGGCGATCGTCAGCGCGCGGGAGAGCACCCGGTTGGCCTTCATCGCCGCCCTTCAGCACCTGCCCGCCCGGCAGCGCGCGGTGCTGATCCTCCGCGACGTGCTGAAGTGGAAGGCCGCCGAGGTTGCGGAAGCACTCGACACCAGCACCGCCGCGGTCAACAGCTCCCTGCAGCGCGCCCGGGCGCAGCTGGACCAGGTCAAGCCGTCCGAGGACGACACCCGCGAGCCACTGACCGCTGAACAGCGGCGGATGCTGGAGCGCTATGTGGCGGCGTTCGAGGCCAAGGACATCTCCCGCATCGTGCAGATGTTCACCGAGGACGCCATCTGGGAGATGCCGCCGTTCACCAACTGGGTGAGTGGTGCCGAGCAGATCGGCGTGCTGGTCGACCTAAAGTGCCCGGCCGGCCCGGACGACATGCGGCTGCTGCCGGCCCGGGCGAACGGCCAGGTCGCCTTCGGCGTCTACATGCGCCAGCCCGACGGCGTGTTCCGCCCGTTCCACCTGCAGGTGCTCGAATTCGACGGCGCGAAGGTCAAGCACGCCGTCACGTTCTTCGACGTCAGCCTGTTCCCGTCCTTCGGGCTGCCCGACACCTACCCCCAGTGAGCGCGGCTGGCCGGGATCACCGCGGGCCGCGGCGCGTCGAACAGGCGTGCAATCGTTCTTGACACGTCAACGGCCAACGGCGTTGCGCCGCCTGCTTGTTCCGTTGGCGGTTGTCCCACCAGTGGTGCGTGTTCGCCTGCCCGCTCAACAGCACCAGCGGTTCGCCAGAACTCCGCGCCTGGTAGTAGATCTCGGCTTGGTCGGCAGTCTTTGCGAACGGCACGCCGACATCCTAAGATCGCCGACGCGGCACCAGCCGGAAGTCGCCGAGCTCACCGACGTTCGTCCACAAAGGACACCGTCGACCGGCAGGTGCGCGGGCGCACGCGGGGCTACAGTGGCGGCGGAGACGTATGGGCGCCTGGTGGCCCCCTCGGCCTTCAAAGCCGATGGCACCGAGCACCTCGGTGCGGCGGGTTCGATTCCCGTCCGTCTCCGCCTGTGGAGCAGGCTCCGACGTGCTGCAATGGGGACATGACCGGGTCCGAACCGATTCGCCTGACCCAGTACGCGCACGGCGGCGGCTGCGCCTGCAAGATCCCGCCCGGCGAGCTGGAGTCGATCGTCAGCGGCCTGGCCCCCGCCGTCGAACGGCCGAACTCGGACCTGATCGTCGGTCTGGCGACCGGTGACGACGCGGCAGTGGTGCGCGCCGACGGCGGGCTCGCGATCGTGGCCACCACGGACTTCTTCACACCTGTCGTCGACGATCCCTACGACTGGGGCCGCATCGCCGCCGCCAACGCACTGTCCGATGTGTACGCGATGGGCGGCACTCCGGTCCTCGCGGTCAACCTCCTGGGCTGGCCGCGCGGTGTGCTGCCGTTCGAGCTGGCCGCCGAGGGGGGCTGCCACATCGGCGGTGGGCACAGCGTCGACGATCCCGAACCGAAGTACGGCCTGGCGGCCACCGGCATCGTCGACCCCGATCGGTTGCTGCGCAACGACACCGCGCGGCCGGGCCTGCCGCTGTCGCTGACGAAACCGCTGGGCATCGGCGTGCTCAACACCCGGCACAAACGCACCGGGGAACGCTTCGAGCAGGCGATCGAGGCGATGACGACGCTGAACCGCGACGCCGCGGTCGCTGCGGTGCGGGCCGGGGTGGTGTGCGCGACCGACGTCACCGGGTTCGGTCTGCTGGGCCACCTGTTCAAGACCATGCGCGCGTCCGGGACCGCCGCCGAAATCGACGTCGCCGCCGTGCCGTACCTCGACGGCGCGCGGGACGCGGTGCGGGCCGGGTTCGTCAGCGGCGGCACCCGCCGGAACCTCGACTGGGTCCTCCCCCACCTCGATCCCGGTTCGACATCGGGAGAAGACCTGCTGCTCCTCGCCGACGCCCAAACCTCGGGCGGCCTGCTCGTGGTCGGCGAGATCCCGGGCGCGCCGGTGATCGGCCGGGTGCTGCCCGCCGGTACCGCGACGATCTCGCTGCGCTGAGCATTCCCCGCCCACATCGTGGGCAGTCGGGGCGATCCGTTGACGCTTACCCACGACGCTTCTAGCGTTCATGTCATGGCGCAGTCGGTGCAGTTGGTCACCAGGGACCACGTCGACCTCCTCCGGGTCACCTCCGCCGCCTGTCCGCGGCACTGAGCTCCCGAAGCCCCGCACATCATCCCGGCCTCTTTCGCCGGTCACCGTTCGCCGCCGGTTCCCGGCGCCGCTTCGCGAACGCTCCCCCACCTGACGATCCACTGTGGATTCGTCTTCGCGCGGCAGGAAGGACCTGCAGATGGCACCACGACCGAACCTGCACCTCGCGGTGGCGCTGGACGGCACCGGCTGGCATCCAGCCGCGTGGCGGGATGAATCCGCTCGCGGTGCCGAGATCTTCACCGCCGGGTACTGGGTCGACGTCGTGCGGGAAGCTGAGCACGGCCTGCTCGACTTCGTCACGATCGAGGACTCGCTCGGCCCGCAGTCGACCCTCGGCGACGGCCCGGACGACCGGACCGACCAGGTGCGCGGGCGGCTCGACGCGGGCCTGATCGCCTCTCGCGTCGCGCCCCGCACCACGCACATCGGCCTGGTGCCCAGCGCCGTCGTCACACACACCGAGCCGTTCCACATCTCCAAGGCGGTCGCCAGCCTGGACTACATCAGCGCCGGCCGCGCGGGTTGGCAGGTGCAGGTTTCGGACCGACGCAGCGAGGCCGCGCACTTCGGTCGGCGCGAGGTGGACCCCGCAGAGCTCTTCGACGAGGCCGCCGACTACGTCGAGGTGGTCCGCCGGCTGTGGGACAGCTGGGAGGACGACGCCGAGATCCGCGACGTCGCGACCGGCCGGTTCATCGACCGCGAAAAGCTGCACTACATCGACTTCGCCGGGAAGTGGTTCGACGTCAAGGGGCCGTCGATCACGCCACGTCCGCCGCAGGGCCAGCCGCTGGTGACGGCCCTAGCCGCGGAGGCCGCCGCGCACCGGTTCGCCACCCGCGCCGCGGACGTCATCTTCACCACCCCGCACGACGCAGAGCAGGCGCGGATCATCACCGACCGAATCCGCGCCGAACAACCGAATTCCGGGCGCGGCCCGCAGGTGTTCGGCGATCTGGTCGTGTTCCTCGGCGAACGCGCGGCCGAACGGAAGGACCGGCTGGACGAGCTCGATGGCGCGGTGTTCACCTCGGACGCCGCGGTGTTCACCGGAAGCGCGGCCGGACTAGCCGATCGGCTGCTCTCCTGGGCCGAGGCGGGGCTCTCCGGATTCCGGTTGCGGCCCGGCGCCATCCCGCACGACCTCACTGCGATCACCCGCGGCCTCGTCCCAGAGCTGCAACGACGCGGAGCCTTCCGCACCGCCTACGAGGCCAGCACGCTGCGCGGGTTGTTCGGCCTGCACCGGCCAGCCAGCCGCTATGCCGCTACCGCCGGAGGACACCTGTGAGCAAGCAGATTCACCTGGCCGCGCACTTCCCAGGCGTCAACAACACCACGGTGTGGAGCGATCCGGCTTCGCTGAGCCAGATCGAGTTCTCCTCGTTCACGCACCTGGCCCGAACCGCCGAGCGCGGGAAGTTCGATTTCCTGTTCCTCGCCGAGGGATTGCGGCTGCGCGAACACGCCGGGAAGATCTACGACCTGGACGTCGTGGGCCGCCCGGACACCTTCACAGTGCTCGCCGGGCTGGCCGCCGTCACCGAGCATCTCGGACTGGCGGGCACCATCAACTCGACGTTCAACGAGCCGTACGAGGTGGCCCGGCAGTTCGCCAGCCTCGACCACCTCTCCGGCGGCCGGGCGGCCTGGAACGTCGTCACGTCGTGGGATGCGTTCACCGGCGAGAACTTCCGGCGCGGCGGCTTCCTGCCGGAGGACCAGCGCTACGAACGCGCCGAGCGGTTCCTGCGCTCCGCGTGCGAGCTCTTCGACTCCTGGCGAGGCGACGAGATCATCGCCGACAAGGGCTCCGGGGTCTTCCTGAAAGACCCGCGGGCCGGCTCCTTCGCGCTCCGCGACGCGCACTTCGACATCGCGGGCCGCTTCAACGTGCCCCGCAGCCCGCAGGGCCGTCCGGTCATCTTCCAGGCCGGGGATTCCGATGCGGGCCGCGAGTTCGCCGCCTCGGCCGCTGACGCGATCTTCACCGGCCACGGAACCCTGGAGGCGGGCAAGGAGTTCTACGCGGACGTCAAGGGCAGGCTTGCCCGGCACGGCCGGTCCCGCGGCGAGCTCCTGGTGTTCCCGGCGACAACCGTGGTACTCGGGGACACCGACGCGGAAGCCCACGAACGCGCCGCGCACATCCGGCACCAACAGGTCAGCGGCCAGACCGCCATCCGATTCCTGGAACAGCTCTGGAACACCGACCTCGGCGGCTTCGACCCCGACGGACCGCTGCCCGAGTTCGATCCGGTGGTCGGCGCCGATGCGATCACCAAGGGGCGGGCCAGCTCCCGGCGACACCGCGACCCGATCGCCATCGCCCGGCGGTGGCGCGAAGTCGCCGAGGCCAAGCAGCTGTCCATCCGGGAGCTGATCATCGAGGTCACCGCCCGGCAGTCGTTCATCGGCACGCCGGAGACCGTGGCCGAGACGATGAACCGGTTCGTGCAGGAAGACGCCTCAGACGGCTTCATCCTCGTCCCGCACCTCACCCCCGGTGGCCTCGACGAGTTCGTCGACGCCGTGGTCCCGCTGCTGCAGGAACGGGGCGTGTACCGCACCGAGTACCCGGGCACGACGCTGCGCGAGAACCTCGGGCTGCCGCCAGGGGCAGACCCCCACCGCAGCACGAAGACCGCCTCATGACCGGGTCGGCTTGGAGGTCGCACTGATGCCCACCCCGCTGTCCGTCCTCGACCTGTCGCCCGTCCCGTCCGGGCAGACCTCGGCCGACGCCTTGCGCAACACCATCGACCTCGCGCAGCGCACCGAACACCTCGGCTACCGCCGCTACTGGGTGGCCGAACACCACCTCGTGCGCGGCGTCGCCTCCTCGGCGCCGGCGGTGCTGATCGCGCTGATCGCGGGCGCGACCAGGCGGATCCGGGTGGGTTCGGCGGCGGTTCTGCTGGGGCACCACCCCCCGCTGGTGGTCGCCGAGCAGTTCGGCACGATCGCCCAGCTGCACCCGGGCCGCGTCGACCTAGGGCTGGGGCGCTCCGGCCTGCTGCGCAGCCGGGAGCTGGTGCGCCGGTTCGCCGGTCCCGCCGACGGGCCGGCGCCCGAGGCCAAGGTGGTGGACGGGCTGCTGATCCCGCCCAAGCCGCGCGCGCTGGCCAGATCGGAGCGGTTCGTGGCGCGCATCGAGGAGCAGCAACGGCTGCTCAGTACCGGCGAGCCCGCGGAATCACCACTGGACTACCGAGCCCAGGTCGAGCAGATCCTCCAGTTCGTCGAGGGCGGATTCCGGTCCGCAAGCGGCGAACCGCTGCACGCGCTGCCGGTCGAAGGTGCCGATCTCGACGTCTGGGTCCTCGGGTCCAGCGCCGGGCAGAGCTCGGCCGCGGCGGGTTCGCTGGGCCTGCCGTTCGCGGCGAACTACCACGTCAGCCCATCAACGGTGTTGGAGGCGGTCGCCGCCTACCGGGACGACTTCACCGCATCCGCGAAGCTGGCCCGCCCGCACGTCGTGGTGTCGGCGGACGTGGTGGTGGCCGACACCGACGAGCAGGCCCGGGAGCTCGCCATCCCCTACGGGCCGTGGGTGCACAGCATCCGCGCCGGAGAGGGCGTGATCCCGTACCCCAGCCCGGCCGAAGCAGCCGAGTTCCCGTGGACAGTCCAGGCGCGGGAAATCGTCGCCGACCGGCTGGACACGCAGGTCGTGGGCTCGCCGGAGACGGTGGTGCGCAAGCTTGCGACGTTGCGCGACGCCACCGCCGCCGACGAGCTCGTGATAACCACGACCACCCACGACCACGCCGACCGGGTCCGCTCCTACGAACTGCTCGCCAAGGCCTGGCTGGAGTCCTAACCGCGTCCGATGAAGGGCATCGCGGTGGCGGTGATGGTCAGGAACTGCACGTTCGTGTTCAGCGGCAGACCCGCCATGTAGAGCACGGCGTCGGCGACGTGCCGGGCGTCGAAGGTCGGTTCGGGGCGCACCGAGCCGTCCGCCTGCACCGCGCCGGTGGCGATGCCCGAGGTCATCTCGGTGGCCGCGTTGCCGATGTCGATCTGCCCGCAGGCGATGCCGTAGGGCCGACCGTCCAGCGAGATCGACTTGGTCAGGCCCGTGATGGCGTGCTTGGTCGCGGTGTAGGCGACACTGCGCGGCCGCGGGCTGTGCGCGGAGATGGAACCGTTGTTGATGATCCGGCCGCCCTGCGGATCCTGGTCCCGCATGATCCGGAAGGCCTGGTGCGCGCACAGGAACGAGCCGGTCAGGTTGGCCTGCACGACGTCCTGCCAGTCCGGATAGGACAGTTCGCCGACCGAACCGGCGGTGCCGAAGGTGCCCGCGTTGTTGACCAGCAGGTCGACCCGGCTCCACGCGTCGCGCACGCCCTCGAACAGCGCGGCGACCGACTCCGGGTCGCTGACGTCGGTCGGTACCACTCGGGCGGCGGCGGAGCCCTGCGCGGTCTCCTGCAACGGCTCCGGCCGTCGGCCCGCCAGCGCCACCCGGTAGCCCGCGCCGAGCAGCGCCTGCGCGATCTCCCGCCCCACACCGGATCCGGCCCCGGTCACCACTGCGACTCGCATGTCGTTCATCAGCCCTCCCGTCGCGATTGCCAACGGGCTCATTGATACCTCACGCAGCGACCGCGCCCGGAAGCAACGATCGGTGACCCGACCATCCCCAGTGGACCTTCGACGGAGTTCGGACGGTTGGCGCGGGCCGCACCCGGGCACACCCATAACGTGCGCACTGTGCTTCTGGGGCCACCAGCTTCGCGGACCGCCTGGTGCTACCCGGCGTTACTCGCCACGCTCATCGCGGTTGCAGGCTGCGGCGAGCCGCCCGCGAATCCCCCGAACAGCGCGCCCGCCGCGTCGCCGCCCGTCGCTCAGGTGGCGGGAACGGAGGTGACGGTGCGCGGCGAAGTGCGGAACGGAGTCGAACACAGCTGCCTGGTCCTGAGCGCCGACGACCGGGAGTACCTGCTGGTGCACCCGCCGCCCGAGCTGCGTCCTGGTGTGACGGCAGTGGTCCGCGGCAGGATCGAGCCGGGCATGGTCACGACCTGCATGCAGGGAACCCCGCTGGTGGTGTCGGAAGCGCACACAGCCTGAGCGCCGCTCCACTAGCCAGTCGCCTCAGTCCAGACCGCGAGGCACCGAGACCCGACCAGCCGTGGTCCACTATCTCACCGCACTGAAGGCAGCCGCCGCACAACAACACCGACCCCACAGGTACCGACCGAGAACACTGAAGGGCGTCGTGGTTCGCCCGCCGGGCGCCGCTGTGCGGGGATGAGGTCCCGGAGGTGTTCGCGGTGTTGGGTGGGTAGGGCTCTACCGCCTGGTCGCGGTATTCGCCTGGGGTCCACTGTGGGCGGTGGGATGAACACCGGTCGCCGGTCTCTTATTTCGATTTCCCATCGCTGGGTGTGCAGGGTCCGGTGATGGTGACTGCAGAGCATCACCATGTTGCCCAGCTCGGTCGCCCCACCATCCACCCGGTGGGGATCGACCCCCGGGCGCAGTGTCCGGATTGCTCCGGGTCTGTTTCCCGGGGGTCGCCCTCCCGAACCCGGCGTGCGAGTTTCCCCGCACCGGGCTCTCCACAAGTCCTCAGTGGGCGAGTTCCGGTGTGGTCCACGGGGTTGGGATACGGATACCGCGATAACGGTATCGTTTGATCGTCATCCTGGTGGGTTCGTAGAGCCTGACCCCGTTGAATTCCGGTTTCCATCCGTTGTAGTAACGGCGGATGATACGGCGTTTGCTGGTTTTCGGATGTTTCTTCCCGAACCAGCGCCAGACCCGCCACCACATGTAGTTCTGCAGGTGGTTGTAGGCGGTGCTGGATGAGCCGTGCCGGAAGTATTGGCACCAGCCTCGGGTGATGGAGCCGAGTTGGCGGAACAGGCTGTCCGCGCTCTGGTGCGTGACCCCGGTAGGCGCCGTCCTGGTCGAGCAGGTAGCGGATGCGTTTCGGCGAGTCAGACGTCAGATGTCGGATGTATGTCGGATGTCGGATGTCCAGACCGCTATCGGGTCCGGCCGGAGCTGACAAGTGCCCCGGGCGAAGCAATCGGACGCCCATTCGGCTGCCGGGGGCCCACGGACGCAGTACGCTCGTAGCCGCGCAATGTCGTTTCGCCCAGCCGTTCGGCGGGAGTTCGCGGAACCGGCAGCACAGGATCCCCATCGGCGGCTCGGGACGCGGTGCCGGGAGCCGACATGAGCAGGTTGACGCAACCGACCAAGCCCGAGAGCAAACTGTTCCGGAGGATCCGCGACCAGGCGGACGAGGCGGACCAGCGATTCCGCCTGGCTCCCGGGTTGCGGCGACAGATCAGCAAGGTCTTCCCGTCGAACTGGTCGTTCCTGCTCGGCGAGCTCGCGCTCTACAGCTTCGTCATCCTGGTGCTCACCGGCACCTACCTCGCCTGGTTCTTCGACCCGTCGATGACCGAGGTGACCTACAACGGCGTGTTCAACAACCTGCGCGGCGTGACGATGTCGCGGGCGTTCGAGAGCACGCTCGACATCTCCTTCGAAGTCCGCGGCGGGCTGTTCGCGCGCCAGCTGCACCACTGGGCCGCGCTGATCTTCATGGCCGCGATCGTGGCGCACATGTTCCGGATCTTCTTCACCGGCGCGTTCCGCCGCCCACGCGAGGTGAACTGGACCATCGGCATCCTGCTGTTCTTCCTGGGCATGTTCGAGGGCTTCATCGGCTACTCGCTGCCCGATGACCTGCTGTCCGGCACCGGGCTGCGGATCGCCTCCGGCATCGTGCTCTCCGTCCCGGTCATCGGCACCTGGCTGCAGTGGATGCTCTTCGGCGGGGAATTCCCCGGAACCGAGATCATCCCGCGGTTCTACCTGTTCCACGTGTTCCTGCTGCCCGGCCTCATCCTCGGCCTGGTGGCGGCGCACCTGGCGATCGTCTGGTACCAGAAGCACACCCAGTACCCCGGCCCGAAGCGCACTGAGTCCAATGTGGAGGGCGTGCGGATCATGCCGGTGTTCGCGGTCAAGAGCACCGGGCTGTTCCTGATCATCACCGGCGTGCTGGCGATCATGAGCGGCATCTTCCAGATCAACGCGATCTGGAACTTCGGCCCTTACGTGGCATCGATGATCTCGGCGGCCTCCCAGCCCGACTGGTACATGATCTGGACCGACGGCATGGGGCGGTTGTGGCCGCCGTGGGAGGTCTACCTGGGCCCGTACATGATTCCGGCGGTGTTCTTCCCGCTCGTCGTCGGGCTGGGCCTGGTGTTCACCGTGGCGATCATCTACCCGTTCCTGGAGCGCAAGCTCAGCGGCGACACCGGGCACCACAACCTGCTGCAGCGACCGCGCGACGCGCCGGTGCGGACCGCGCTGGGCATGATGGCAATCACGTTCTTCCTGGTGGTGCTGCTGTCCGGGGTGAACGACGTCATCGCCTTCCAGTTCGGGTTGTCGTTGAACATGACCACCTGGGCGGGCCGGATCGGCGTGCTGCTCGCGCCGCCGATCGCCTACTACGTGACCTACCGGATCTGCCTGGGCCTGCAACGCACCGACCGCGAGGTCCTCGAGCACGGCGTGGAGACCGGCATCATCAAGCGCCTACCGCACGGCGAGTTCATCGAGGTCCACCAGCCGCTCGGCCCCGTCGACGAACACGGCCACCCCGAGCCGCTGCCTTACCAGGCCACCCCGGTGCCGAAGAAGATGAACCAGCTCGGTGCCGCCGGCCGGTCGGTGCCCGGCAGCCTGCTGATACCGGATCCGCGCGAGGAGACCGAGGCGCTCGACTCCGCCCGCCGCGGGGAGGCCGAGGAGGAGCGCGCCGCCAGGGAGGCCGAGGTCGAACTCCGTTCGGGCCGCCCGCAGGCGCCCGAACGGTGATCGGCGTTGTCCCGGCCGTTGCCGTAGGGTGCGCGCGTGTCCAATCGGGAACTGGTGGTGCTCGGCACGGCGAGCCAAGCGCCTACGCGGTCTCGCAACCACAACGGCTACCTGCTGCGCTGGGACGGCACCGGCTTCCTCTTCGATCCCGGCGAAGGCGCTCAGCGCCAGATGATCCACGCTGGGGTCAGCGCGCACGACATCGACCGGATCTGCATCAGCCACTTCCACGGCGACCACTGTCTGGGGGTGCCGGGAGTGGTCCAGCGGCTCTCGCTGGACCGGTTGCGGCGGCCGGTGCACGCGCACTTCCCGGCCGGCGGCGCCGGTTTCTTCCGCAACCTTCGCTACGCCTCAGCGTTCGACGAGGTCGTTGACCTGCAGGAGCGGCCGATCGAGCAGGAGGGCACGATCGCCACCGGCCCGTTCGGCAGGCTGGAGGCGGTGCGGCTGGACCACCGCATCGAGACGTTCGGTTACCGGCTGGTGGAGCCGGACAGCCGGCGCATGGCGCCCGAGCGGTTGGCCGAGTTGGGAGTGCGCGGGGCCGCCATCGGGAAGCTCCAGCGGGAGCGCACGCTCCGCTTGGACAGCGGCCGCCTGGTCGCGCTGGAGGAGGTCAGCGAGCCGCGCCCCGGTCAGCGGTTCGGGTTCGTGATGGACACCCGGCTGTGCGATGGCGTGTTCACCGTCGCCGACGGCGCCGATCTGCTGGTGATCGAATCCACGTTCCTGGACGAGGACGCGCGGCTGGCCGACGAGTACCGCCACCTCACCGCCGCCCAGGCGGCCCGGGTCGCCGCCGAGTGCGGTGTGCGCTGCCTGGTGCTGACGCACTTCTCGCAGCGCTACTCGGACCCGCAGCGCTTCCATGACGAGGCCGCGGCGGTCTTCGACGGCACGGTGGTCGTGGCCGAAGATCTGCAGCGGGTCCCGGTGCCGCGGCGCCGTTGAGGCGTGCCGATATGCTGCCGGGCGGGCAGTCATCGCGCGGAAGGCAGGTTCCTTGGTTCGGCAACCGATCCCGGTGGTCATCGTCGCGGGGTTCCTCGGAGCCGGGAAGACCAGTCTCCTGAACCACCTGCTGCGCAACCCGCAGGGTGCCCGGATCGGCGTCGTGGTCAACGACTTCGGGAAGATCAACATAGATGCGCTGAGCGTCGCGGGCCAGGTCGACTCCACCGTCTCGCTGGGCAACGGCTGCCTGTGCTGCGCCGTCGACGCCCGCGGGCTCGACGATCTGCTGGCCAAGCTCGCGCGGCCCGGCAGCGACATCGACGTGATCGTGATCGAGTCCAGCGGGCTGGCCGACCCGCGCGGCATGGTCCGGCTGCTGCTGAACAGCGCGAACCCCCGCCTCGGCTACGGCGGGCTGGTCGAGGTGGTCGACGCCGCGGAGTTCGACACCACCCGGCGGCGGCACCCCGAGATCGACCAGCACCTGCGCTTCGCCGATCTGGTGTTGCTGAACAAGATCGATCGCGTCGACGAGTCCGACCAGCGGCGGCTGGCGGAACTGGTGCGCGGGCTCGCCGACGGGAAGCCGGTCCTGCCGACCGACCACGGCCGCGTCGACCCGACGTTGCTGTTCGACCGCGAAGCGGTCCGGGAACGGCGGGACACCGCGCGCCAGCTGTCCTTCGACGAACTGCTGGCCGACCCGGTCGACGACTGCCACGAGCATCTGCACGCCGCGTACGAGAGCGTGGAGTTCACGGCCGACAGCCCGGTGGATCCGCGGGCGCTGATGCGGTTCCTGGACGACCGCCCGGCCGGGATCTACCGGATGAAGGGCCAGGTCCACTTCGGCGCGCCGGGCCACGGGCAGAAGTTCACCCTGCACACCGTCGGCGACTTCCTGCGTTTCCACCGCACGCGCTGGCGCCGGGACGAGCCGCGGCGGACCCAGCTCGTGGTGATCGGCTCTGGCCTCGACCAGGACCGGGTCCGCAGCGGCCTGACCGCTTGCCTGGGCGAACCGGACCGGTCCGACGAGCACAGCATGCTGGACGTGCTGAAGTACACGCGCTCCTGACCTTGCGGAAGCGGACTCGCGCGGGCAGCCTACAGACGATCAAGACGCGACACTGGGAGGGGCGGCCATGCAGGGCTATCCGGGGCAGGATCCCGCCCAGGCCGAGCTGTTCGCGAGCCTGGCCGGGGTAAACCGCAGCCGCGCCAATCCGGCCCGCATGTACGACTACTACCTGGGCGGGGCGCACAATTTCGCCGCGGACCGCGAGGCCGCCGACCGGGTGCTGGCGGTGCTGCCCGAGACCCGCACGTTCGCGCAGGAGAACCGGGCGTTCCTGCAGCGCGCGGTGCGGAACCTGGTCGAAGAGGCGGGCGTCAGCCAGTTCCTCGACCTCGGTTCCGGCATCCCGACCGTCGGCAACGTGCACGAGATCGCCCAGGGCCTGGACCCCGCGGCGCGGGTCGTCTACGTCGACCACGAGCCGGTGGCGGTCGCTCAGTCGCAGCGGATGCTCGCGGGCAACGACCTGGCCACCATCATCCGCGCGGACCTGCGGCACCCGGACCTCGTGCTGGGCCACCCCGACGCCCGGCGGTTGCTTGATCTCTCCCGGCCGGTGGCGGTGCTGATGATCTCCGTGTTCCCGTTCATCCCGGATGCCGATGACCCGACCGGGATCATCGCCAGTTACCGGCGGGCGTGCGCACCCGGCAGCTACCTGGCGCTGTCGCACAGCCTGACGCCGGAGTACTGGCCGGGCGAGGTCGTGGAGGCCATCGAGCTATACCAGTCCAGCACCCACCCGTTGCACCTGCGCAACCCGGAGCAGGTCGCGGCCCTGTTCGACGGCTACGAGATGGTCGAGCCGGGCCTGGTGTTCACCTCGGCCTGGCGGCCCGACCGGCCGGTCACCGACAAGCAGGCGCGGGAGAGCCGCGCGGTGGCCGGGGTGGGCGTGCTGCCCGGGTAGCGTCCACTGTGGATCTGCTGCCGGATCCCGGCGGCGGTCGTACCGTGGCGCAGACCGGTTCCGACTCGCCGACAGGAGCGTGCCGAATGTCCAGCGCCGAGGTGCTCGTCGATGCGTTCAGCCGAATCCGCGAAGTGGTGCACGAGACCGTCTCGGGCCTGGCTCCCGACCAGCTGACGTACCGGGTCGATCCGGAGGCCAACTCCATCGCCTGGCTGGTGTGGCACCTCACCCGGGTGCAGGACGACCACGTCTCGGACGTCGCCGAGGCGGAGCAGGCCTGGACCGCGCAGGACTGGCTGGGGCGCTTCGGGTTGCCGTTCACGCATGAGGACATCGGTTACGGCCACGACCCCGACGAGGTCGGCGAGGTGCGCGTCGACTCCGGTGAGCTGCTGACCGGCTACCACGACGCCGTCCACGCGCAGACGGTCGCCTTCGTCTCGGAGCTGACCGACGACGGCCTGGCCGAGGTCGTGGACGCCGGGTGGACTCCCCCGGTCACCCTCGGTGTGCGGCTGGTCAGCGTGATCGCCGACGGCCTCCAGCACGCCGGCCAGGCCGCCTTCATCCGCGGCATCGTCGAACGCACCGGATAGCGGGTGGCACCGGGGCAGCGCGGTGGCGGACAATCGCGTCATGACCGAGCGCAAGCCACCCGGTGTCACGTTCGAATCATGGATCGAGAAGCAGATCCGCACCGCCCAGGATCGCGGTGACTTCGACGACCTGCCCGGCGCGGGCAAGCCGCTGCCCGGTGCGGGCGCACCGCTCGACGACCAGTGGTGGGTCAAGGAGCACATCCGCCGTGAGGGGGTGTCCGGCGATGCCCTGCTGCCCACTCCACTGCAGCTACGCAAGGAGGTCGAGCGGCTGCCCGAAACCGTTCGCGACCTGACCACCGAGCGGGCCGTCCGCGACGTGGCAGCGGACCTGAACCGCCGCATCGTCGAATACCTCCGCGCACCGACCGGACCGCAGGTGGCCGTCGGACCGGTGCACGTCGACGACGTGGTGGCCCGGTGGCGCGCCGACCGGCCCGAGCCGCAGCGGAGCCCAGCATCCGCACCGAACGAGCCCGCACCGCGGAAAACCCCTTGGTGGCAACGCTTCCGCCGCTGATCCGGCCAGCCGTTTCCCACCTTTTGAACGGCTTTGACGGAAGTTGTCGCCGGTGCTTTGATCAATGTCATGACGCCTGGACCGCTGCTCGTGCAGCGCGCGCACATCGACCTGTTGTGGGTCGCTTCCGCGGCTTGTCCGCGCACTTGATCTCCCCTGCCCCGGCGTTGCCCCGCTGCTCGTCCGAGCCGCATGCCGCCGGGTTGCCCTCGCCTCGCCGGTGACCTGCCGCCGAGGTGCTGTTGTTCGCATCGGTGCCGGTGGACCCCGGCATCGCGATGAGACGGAGAGCTGTGCCATGACGCTGGAAGCTGCTTTCCGGGAGCCGGTGGGTCCGGAGTCCCCGGAGGCGCGTCCGCTGGAGGACGGTGCGGTGATCGAGGTGACCGCCCGGTTCGTCGTCCCGCAACGAGATCTCGCCACGCTGGAACGCGATTTCGCCCGGAAACTGCGCTCCTTGGCGGACGTCCCCGACCAGTCCACTGTGGAGATCCAGGCCAGGCCGGAGGCGCCGCGGTTGCGGTCGCTGCCCGCTCCGACGGAGGCCGCCCTGCGCATCCTGGTCGCCCCGCGCCGGGTGGTGCGGGCCGACGGGACGAACATCGACTTCACGCGGCTGGAGTTCGACCTGCTGCTGTTCTTGTGCGAGAACCCGGGGCGGGTGCACCGGCGGGGCTCGCTGCTCAACGCCGTCTGGCACCTGAACAGCACGCCGAGCACCCGCACGGTGGACGTGCACGTCCGGCGAATCCGCAGCAAACTCGGGCCGGACCTGGACCTGATCACCACGGTTCGCGGGGTCGGCTACCGGATGGATCGCACCACGGACGTCCACATCGAGCCCGACCCCTACGCGTCCTGAGCCCGCGACAGCTTCCGGGCGACGCTTTCGATTGCCGCGCGGTGGCCGCCGTTGTCGAGCACCGGGATGCTGCCGGGCCGGAACCGCGGGCCCAGCGGGATCCGTCCGAACGTCGCCAGCACCGACCAGAACCGGGAGTCACCGGGCACCGGCTCGTTCGTGGCGTACCGCACCGGCTTTCGGGTGGCCAGGCTGACGCGCGCGTGCGGCAAGCTCCACAGCGATCTGCACCACCAAATTGCCCGCGCCCACCACGACCACCTGCTGTCCGGTGCGGATCTCGAAGACCGAGGAGCGGGCGCGCAGGTACTCGACCACGTCGTCGCGAACCGGGTAGCGGTTCGGGTCGCCGGGGAAGCGGGTAGCCGGGAGGCGTGCCGAAGCGCAAGCGCGAGGACTACGAGCGAGGGCTGCCCGGCTACCACGACCCGATGGCTGGCTTCGCCGGAGCGCCCTACGCGCGCAGCGCCCTGACCCTGCGGCTCTGGCTGGCCGGATTCGGCGTGGTGTTCTGCACTGGTGCGGCCGTGCTGGTGTTCCTGTTCGTGCCGGAACTGGCCTGGCTGGGCTGGGCGCTGATCGTGCTGGCCGTGACCGCCCTCGTCGACTTCGGCTGGGTCGCCCACCGCAAGAGCCGCGGTGAACCCGGCTGATCCGTTTCGGCAAGGGTGTTGGCAAGCATTTGCGCGCCCTGGTCTTCCGGTAGGCGAACGGCACCTGCCGCGCAAGCATCGGCTGCCCACCCAGCTCGTCGTGCGCGGTTCGACCGGTCCTGCCGCTACGCGCTGAAACACCCTGTTCAGCGACGGGGTTTCCGGTGAACGGAAAGGGGCGTTCCTTCTCCACGGCTTTCCAATCGATGGTTGGGTTCGACCTGCGGCGGCGGTCACATCTGGGTGCACCGCCTTCGGCAGGGGCGTGGAGAAAGGAAACGGCTAATGCAGATCCAGGTCGGGATCGTCGGGGCGGGACCCGCGGGGCTGATGCTCTCGCACCTGCTGCACCAGCACGGCGTCGACTCCGTCGTCATCGACACCCGCAGCCGCGAGGAGATCGAGGGCACCATCCGCGCGGGCGTGCTGGAGCAGAGCTCGGTGGACCTGATGACCGAGACCGGCGTCGGCGACCGCGTCCGGCAGCTGGGCATGGTGCACGAAGGCATCGAGCTGCGCTTCTGCGGCCGTGGCCACCGCATCGACTTCACCGACCTCACCGGCGGCCGCGGTGTCACTATCTACCCGCAGCACGAGGTCCTCAAGGACCTGATCGCCAAGCGGCTCGCCGACGGCGGCGACATCCGCTTCGGCGTCTCCGGCGTGCAGGTGAAGGGCATCACCGGCGACGCGCCCACTATCGGCTTCACCCAGGACGGCGTCGAGCAGGAGCTGACCTGCGGGCTGGTCGCCGGTTGCGACGGTTCGCGGACCATGACCCGCTACCTCATCCCGTCCCCCGAACCCCGGCAGGACCACTTCCGCCAGTACCCGTTCGCCTGGTTCGGCATCCTCGCCGAGGCGCCGCGGTCCTCCGACGAACTGATCTACGCGCACCACCGCAACGGCTTCGCGCTGATCAGCACCCGATCCGCGACCGTGCAGCGGCACTACCTGCAGGTCGAGCCGAACGACAACGTCCACGACTGGTCCGACGACCGGATCTGGCAGGAGCTGCGCACCCGGGTCGACGGCGCGGAGATCAAGGAGGGCCCGATTTTCTCCAAGTCGGTGCTGCCGTTCCGCAGCTTCGTCTGCGAGCCGATGCAGCACGGTCGCCTGTTCCTGGCCGGCGACGCCGCGCACACCGTGCCGCCTACCGGTGCGAAGGGAATGAACCTGGCCATCGCCGACGTGCACGTGCTCTCCCGCGCCATGACCCGCTTCTTCGCCGCTGGCGTCCGCACCGCGCTCGACGCCTACACCGACACCGCACTACCCCGGGTCTGGCGGGCGCAGCACTTCTCGTGGTGGATGACGTCGATGCTGCACCGCATGCCGGAGGCCAGCGGCTTCGACCTGAACCGGCAGATCGCGGAGCTCGACACGGTCACCCGCTCCCGCGCCGGGCGCACGCTGCTCGCCGAGAACTACGTCGGCACCCCGTTCGACTGACCCCGGACGACGAACCGTTCCCGGTCCCAAAAGCCCGGGCCAGTTGCGTTTCCCGGACGAGCGGTGAGCGCCGCGCCGTCAGCCGACCGGGTCAACCAGCCCGCAGGCCGGGGCCGAACGTCAGTCCCTCTCCTCGGCTTTCCGTGGGTGTAAGTCGGCGAGGAGCAGACGGATTATCATTGCTTGGTAACGGAATGTGCGGGTGCGACCTGCGGGAATTAGGGCGCACGTGAGCGGCTAGGTTCGGAGGTTGCCTATACCATCCGTACCCGAAGGGCTCACGTGCGCGTTACTACTGTATTCAACCGGGTTCTGGCCTTGCCAGGGGCGTCTGTGGAGTCGGTGTCGTTCACAGATCAGGGAGTCGTGCTGGGGCTGCGGCGGCGCCGTCGGCTGCTGGTCTGCCCGTGCGGCCGTAAGCAGCGCGGCCGCTACGACACCTCCCGCCGCCGGTGGCGGCATCTGGACTTCGGTGCCTGCCAGGTATGGCTGGAAGCCGATATCCACCGCATCGACTGCCGGGGCTGCGGGCGGGTGCGTACCGAGGAACTCCCGTGGGCCAGGCCCGGTGCCCGGCACTCCCGTGATTTTGAGGATGTGATCGCCTGGCCGGCCCAGCGTATGGACAAGACCAGCGTGTCCCGGCTGATGCGGTGTTCCTGGGAAGCTGTCGATCGCATCGTCGGCCGGGTTGTGGTCGAGCATGTCGATGACGCGCGGTTGGAGGATGTCTACCGCATCGGTGTGGACGAGATCTCCTACAAGCGCGGCCACAAGTATCTGACCGTCGTCGCTGACCACGACACCCGGAAGGTCATCTGGGTCCAAGAAGGACGGGATAAGGAAGCCTTCGAGAAATTCTTCGACACCCTCGGCGACGAACGCAGCGAGCAGGTGGAGGCCATCACCATGGACGGTAGCGGCATCTACCGGCCGGTCGCCGAGGGCCGGGCCCCGCAAGCAGAGATCTGCATGGATCCTTTCCATGTCATCAAATGGGTCAACGAGGCCGTTGACCGTGCCCGTACCGCGCAGGCGGCTGAAGCACTCATCCCCAGCGCCCAATGGCGATCCACCCGCGCCGCCCTGCGTAAAGGTGCGGAGAACCTCACCGACAAACAACGCGACATCATCAACCAGCTACGCCGGACACGCTACCGGCTCTGGCGTGCCTGGGAACTCAAAGAAGAATTCCGCGACGTCTACCGCGTCATCGACCCCGACGAGGCCCGCACCTACCTGAAATCCTGGTGTACTCGAGCGCTCCGCAGCCGCATCCCTTCCATGCGAAACCTGGTCCAGCGCATCCGAAACCACTTCGACGCCATCATCGCCGCCATCGAACTCGGTCTCTCGAACTCCTTGCTGGAAGGCATCAACAGCAAAATCCGCGTCATCCAGCGCCGCGGCTACGGACATAGCCCCGAATCACTGTCCACAATGATCTACCTCTGCCTCAGCGGAATCACCATCACACTACCCACAGAAAGGTGAGGAGAGGGACGTCAGTTCGTTCGAAGACATCGACGGCGTTTTCGAACACGCCCTGGCGCGCAACCTGGACGGCCTCCACGCCAGGCTGCAACGCGGCTCCGATTCGGGGCAGCGATGTCCCTGACCGCTTGCCCGACGAGGAGATCGATCCGAGCGCGGAGGAATCCGCAACGGAACCTCTACCCTGCCCGCATGGGTTCTTCCAGTGAGCGCGCTCAGCTTCCCATTCCGGCCGAGACCACTGACCTGTGCTACGGGCCGCCGCTACAACGACGCTTGTGCCCCGCTGCGGGCGTTGGTCGGCGTGTGGCGCGGGGGCGGCGAGGTCGACTACCCGAGCATCGAGGGTCCGTACCGGTTCGGGCAGCAGGTCGCGATCTCCCACGACGGGCGGCCGTTCCTGCGCCACGAGGCGCGGGCCTGGCTGCTCGACGCCGAGGGCGACGTCCTTCGCCCGGCGGCGTGGGAAACCGGCTGGTGGCGTCCGCAGCCCGACGGACGCCTGGAACTGCTGATCAGCCACTGCACCGGAATCCTGGAGCTGTTCTACGGCGCGGCGTACCCGCAGCGCTGGGACCTGTCAACCGACACCGTGGTCCGCGCCGCAACCGCGAAGGACGTCGAGGCCGCGGCGCGCAGCTACGCGCTCGACGACGACGGCACCCTCCACTACGCCGAGAGCCGCGCAATGGTCGGCCTGCCCATGACCCCGCACGTCACCGCCCGGTTGCACCGCAGCTGATCTGATCGTCACCCCGGGGCTCGAGTTCCCCACGTGGCGGAAAGACACCTCCGATAAATACAGCTCTGCTGGCCGAGCGCGACCTCGACCCGGCCGACCGCCGGACCGCCATCATCCGGATCACGGAGGCGGGCCGCCGCAGGGCTCTGCAGGACCGGGGCAAGCGCGAGGCGTGGTTGACATAGGCGATGACCGGGCTGACCGACGTCGAACGGGAGCTGCTGGCGCTCGCGGCCAGGCTGCTGGACCGGCTCGCCGACTCCTGACACCGGCTTCTACGCGGGATCGGACCGATGCCTCGAACGACGCACGAATCCCCTCTAAAAAAGACAGCAGCGCTGAAGATCTGTTGCGATCGACGGACCTCAAGCCGGAGTTACCGGGCAAGTTCATCACCCCGATCGCCCTCGGCACGATCCTGCAACCGCTGAACTCGTCGATGATCGCGGTCGCGCTGCTCGCCGCCTCACTGGTCGGCCTGCTTCGCCGCCGACACGCCTGAACACGGGCGAAGGCCCCGCACCTGGTGGGGTGCGGGGCCTTCGCGAGCTTAGGGGCCGGCCCGGGATCCCGGTACCGGCCGGACAACCCGAAACTCAGACGATTCGGACGTCGCTGGCCTGCGGGCCCTTCGGGCCCTGGGTGACCTCGTAGGTGACCTTCTGGTCCTCGTCGAGGCTGCGGAAACCGCGAGCGTCGATCGCCGAGTAGTGGACGAAGACGTCCGCGCCACCGTCGTCAGGCGCGATGAAGCCGAAGCCCTTTTCCGAGTTGAACCACTTCACGGTTCCCTGTGCCATGTCTCTCTCCTTCTGGGAGCCGGTACTACTACAGGCACTCACACTGCGTGACCGCCTGGGTCGCGGATCTCGAACGGCGACTTCTCCAGCTACAACCAGATAGCAGCACGCTCGCATCACCATCCTGCGAGTGCGCGCGAACACGACCCCAGAAAAATACGACCGTCGTAGACACTACACGCTCGGCAGCGATCATGTCGTGTTGGTTTGCCCTGTGTGTCGCACGATCGAGCGAACTTCGCCAACGGCCGCCGGGACCACTCGCCGGTTCCGACGTTTCGCGATGGGCTCAGGAGAAAGAGCAAGGGCACCGCCGGGCGAATCTATCGCTCGAAGGTGCCCTTGAACTGGTGAATCCGGCGGTCAGTTGCCGGGCCCGGACCAGAAGAGCTCGTCCAGGTTCGGGGCCTTCTCGACGGCTCCGAACCTGACCGCGTAGGTCGCGTACTCTTGGGCGCTGGCGCGGTCGAGGCCCTGCGGGTAGGTCGGCAGGTTCGCGGTCGACACGATCTCCGGGTTGAACTTCAGGTTCGTCACGACCGCTTCGCGCGCCTTGTCGGGGTGCTCGGTGGCGAACCGGTTCGCCTCGTCCAGGGCGTCCGAGAATGCCTTGACGACCTCCGGGTTCTGCTTCGCGAACGCGCCGCTGGTGAGGTAGTAGCCCAGCGTCGCCTCGGGGCGGGCCTCGACGAAGTTGGAGATCAGCGGGGTGAACCCGGCGGCGAGGGCGGCCTGCACGTTCGGCTCGACCTGCCAGATGGCGTCCACGTCACCGCGCTTGAGCGCGTCGTTCATGTCCGAGTACGGCATCGGGGTGAACCGGATGCCGGAGACGTCCACGCCGCGCTTCTCCAGCGCCATTTTGATGCTCACCTCGCCGATGTTGTGCAGCGAGTTGACCGCGAGGTTGGCGTGGGCCAGGTCGTCGACCGAGCGGATCGGGCCGTCCGGCTTGACCAGCACCCGCGAGACGTCCTTGGCCGGGTCCGAGCCGGTGCCGCAGCAGTTGTGGATCAGCTTGATGTCCAGCCCCTGCTCGGCGGCCTGGAAGTCGCTGATCACGTTGGCGTAGCCGATCTGGTTCTCCTGCTTGATCGCCGCCGGGATCAGCGCGGCACCGCTGTCGGCGACGTGCACCGACACGTCGAGCCCGTGCTTGGCGAAGATGCCTTCGCTCACGCCCAGGTACAGCGGTGCGGCGTCGATCGTCGGGATGATGCCGACGCGCAGCGCGGTGCGGCCGTCGGCGGACTTGGTGAGTTCCGGCCCGCCGCAAGCGGCCAGCGCAGTCACCGCGAACAACGCGACCAGCGCCGCCAAGATCCTTGGAATTCCCCGCATGTTTCCTCTCCAACCTAGTGCGCGGACGCGGGCTCGGTGCTGTTGACCATCACCCTGATCCGGCTGAACACGTGCGCCCGCAGGCGGGCGAACTCCGGTAGCTCCTTGGTGCCGATCTGGTCCCGTTCGGCGGGCAGGTCGATCGGCACGATCTCGTCGATGCGGCTGGGGGAACGGCTCAAGATCGCCACCCGGTCGCTGAGGTAGACCGCCTCGTCCACGTCGTGGGTGACGAACACCAGCGCCAGGTCGGTTTCGTCGCGCACCCGCAGCAGCAGGTCTTCGAGGTCGGCGCGAGTCTGCGCGTCGACCGAGGCGAACGGCTCGTCCATGATCAGCACCTGCGGCCGGTAGGCGATCGCGCGGGCGATCGCCACCCGCTGCTGCATGCCCCCGGAGAGCTGCCACGGGTACTTCGACCCCGCCTCGGCGAGGCCGACCTGCGCCAGCGCGGTGTCGACGCGCTGGCGCCGTTCGGCGGCGGACAGCCCGAGGTTGCGCAGCGGCAGTTCGACGTTGCGCCGCACCGTGAACCACGCCATCAGCGAGCGCGCGTAGTCCTGGAACACCACCGCGAACTCCGGTGGCGGACCGGTGACCTCCTTGCCGTTGAAGCGCACGCTGCCTTCGGTGGGCTTGGCCAGCCCGGTGAGGCAGCGCAGCACGGTCGTCTTGCCCGCGCCGGATGGGCCGACGATGGTGAAGAACTCCCGCTCGCCGACGGTGAAGCTGACGTCGTCGACGACCCGCGCGGTTCCGGTGCGGGTGGGGAATTCCTTGGCAATGTTGGTTACTTCGAGCATGTCGTCCTCACCGGTGTCCGAAGTGCAGCGTTGCTCATAGCGCCCGCTCCGCGCGTTTCTCCCAGGGCAGGAGCAGTTTCTCGGCCAGACCGAACAGCCAGGTCAGGGCGAAGCCGAGCACCCCGAGCAGCAGCACCCCGGACCACATGTCGGTGATCCGGAAGGTGTTCTGCGCGTCGACGATGACGAACCCGATGCCCTGGTGGCTGCCGACCATCTCGCTGGTGACCGTCAGGATCAGGCTCAGCGGGATGGCGACCCGGATGCCGCTGGCGATGCGCGGGGCGGCCGAGGGCAGCACGATGTTCAGCTGCCTGCGCACGCCGGTGATGCCGTAGACGCTGGCGGTGTCGCGCAGCGTGGGCTCCAGCGAACGCGTGCCGTCCAGCGCGTTGAGCAGCACCGGCCACACGCAGCCCAGCGCGATCAGGAACACCTTCATCTCGGTGCCCAGCCCGAACAGCATCATCGCGAACGGCAGCAGCGCGGTGGCCGGGATGGCGCGGACGAACTCGATGCTCGGCGACAGCGCCCGGTGCAGCAGCGGGACCTGGCCGAGCGCCACGCCGACCACGATGCCCAGCACGACGCCGATCGCGAGCCCGCTGAGCAGGTTGCCGATGCTGGCGGCGATGTCGGCCCGTCCTTCGGCGGACAGCCAGTGTTCCCAGGCGGTTTCGAGGATCCGGCTCAGCGGCGGGAAGTAGACGCTGGTGGAGTTCTCGGTTGCCAGCCACCAGATCGCCACGGTGGCGACGGCACCGACCACGCCGAGCAATGCGGACAGGGTTCGTCGGTTCATCGCGAGCCCCGATTCGCCGCATCCCGGTTCGCATCGTCCCGGTTCGCCGCGTCCCAGTGCAGCAGCCGCCGCTCCCCCGCGGTCAGCCCGATGTTGATCAGCCAGCCGAGCAGCCCGGTGACGATGATGTAGGCGTACATCAGGTCGGGCGAGCCGCCGGCCCGGGTGAGGCTGATCTGCGCGCCCAGGCCCGGGACGCCGATGAGGATCTCCGTCGTGACGACCAGGATCAGCGAGGTCGCCGAGGCGACCCGGATGCCGGTCATCAGGTACGGCAGCGCCGAGGGCAGCGCCACCCAGCGCAGCGTTTGCACTCTGGTCAGCCCGTAGCAGCGGGCGGTTTCCGCGGTGACCCGGTCAACCGCTCCCGCGCCCGCCGTGGTGGCGACCAGCAGCTGCCAGAACGCGGCGAAGGTCGCCAGGAACAGCTCGCTCTGCTTGCCCGTGCCCAGCGCGAGCACCACCAGCGGGATCAGCGCCACCGACGGGACGGGGCGGAGGAACTCCACGATCGGTCGGGTCAGCCCGCGCACCCACCACACCGTGCCCAGCAGCAACCCGAGCGGCACGGCGAGCGCGGTCGCCAGCAGCAGCGCCACGAACCAGCCCTGCAGCGTCTGGCCCACTTGGGTCCACAGCTGCGCCCCGGCCAGCTCCGGCAGCAGCGCCGCCCCGATCTGGCTGACCGGCGGGAAGTAGTCCGCCGGGAGCACCCCGGTGCGTGTGAGGACCTCCTCCAGCACCAGCAGGATCACGACGGTGCCCGCGGCCAGCTGCCAGCCCGGCCGGGCGGTTCGGGCGGCGTGCACGGCGGTCATGACGATCCCCCGCGCCGTTCGGTCGCGTGCAGGCTGCGGGCGAACTCGGCCACCCGGATCTGCCGCACCCTGGTGAGGTGGTCGGCCATGATCTCGCGTGCCCGGGCCGGGTCGCGGTCGCGCAGCGCGGCTACCAGTTCGTGGTGCTGCTGCTGGCCTTTCGAGATCTCCGCCAAGTCGTGCACCTTCATCAGCGGGTTGTAGATCTTCTGCACGTCCATCAGCTGGTTGATCATCCGGATCAGCGTCCGGTTGCGGCTGCCGGCGCGCAGCGCCTCGTGCCAGCGCACGTTCGCGGCGAGGATCTCGTCGCCGATGGCGGTCTGCTTGTCGGTGTCGCCGTTGTCGATCGCGGTGCTCAGCGTCGCAATCAGCTCGTCGAGCTGCTCGGTGAGCTGCTCGAGGTGGGCCAGCCGGAAGTCGTCGCAGTCGGTGGCTGCCTTCTCCACGGCGGTGCACTCGAGCAGGATCCGGACGTCGAAGACCTCGATGATCTCCTCCGGGCTAAGCTCGTCCACGACGTAGCCGCGCTTCTGCTTGGTGATCAGGCCTTCCTGCGCCAGCCGCGCCAGCGCCTCCCGGACCGGTGTGCGGGACACGCCGAAGCGGGCCGCCAGCGCGGTTTCCAGCAGCAGCGTGCCCGGTTTGAGCTGCTGCTCCAGGATCAGCCTGCGGAGGTTGGCGTACTGTTCGGCGGCAGCGTCAGCGGTGCTCATGTCGCCCCTTCCCCGAGCAGTTCGGCCGCGCGACTGGTCAGCGCGTTGCGGTCGATCTTGTTGGTCGACGACAGCGGGAGCTCGTCGACGATCCAGACCTGGCGCGGGTGCGCGTACGGTTCGGCGTTTTCCAGCACGTGTTTGCGCAGTTCGTCGGGGCTGGCCTGGGCCGCTGGGCGGAGGCTGACGAACGCGACGGGTTTGCGGCCCTTGATCTCGTCCGGCACCCCGATCACCGCGGCTTGGCGGACGGCGGCGTGCGATTCGAGGATCTCCTCCACCGCCGCCGGGTAGACGTTCTCGCCGCCGCTGGTGAACATGTCGTCCTCGCGGCCGGTGAAGAAGTAGAACCCGTTGCCGTCGATGCGGAAGACGTCCTTCGTATGGTAGAAGCCGTCCGCGGTCACCGGGCTGGCCAGGTCGGGCCGCCGGTGGTAGCCGGTCATCAGCGCCGGGCAGCGGATCTCCAGCACGCCCTCGCCAGCGACGGCCGTGCCGGTCGAATCCACCAGCCGCAGCTCGACGTTGGGATCGGCCACGCCGACCGAGCCGTCCGGGGTGGGCAGGCCGTCCGGGTGGTCGGTGAACGCAACAGGGCCGGATTCCGTCGTCCCGTAGCCGAAGTGCAGCTCCGCACGCGGGAACAGGGCTCGCACGTCGTGGAAAAGCGCCTGCGAGGCGGGCGCGGATCCCATGAACACGTCGATGACGCTGCTGGTGTCCACAGTGGCCACGAGGTCGTCCTCGCGGAGCAGCAGCGCGAACATCGGCGGCACGCCGGTCACCCGGGTCACCCGGTGCTCCCCCACCGCCTGGAGGAACTGCCGCGCGGAGAACTTGGGCAGCAGCACCACGGTCGCGCCGACGCCGAACGCCTGCTGGCAGTTGGCCAGGGCATTCATGTGGTACAGCGGCGCGGCCACCAGGTAGCGGGCATCGGTGGGACCGGGGGTGCTCGCCCGCAGGCCCAGCACCCACAGGTGGCTGCGCTGGGAGAGCACGACGCCCTTCGGGCGACCGGTGGACCCGGACGTGTAGAGGATCATCGCCGGGTCTCCGGGATCGGGCACGACCGAGGCGAACTTCCCGTCGATGCGGGGCGTCCGCTCGATCAGGCCGTCGAGGTCCCACACCTCGACACCGGTGCCCGCGACGAGTTCGCCGCCGCGCGCGTCCGCGAAAACGGCCTGCGCACCGGCGTTCTCCAGCACGTACGCCACACCGTCCCGGGGCAGTTTGTAGCTGATTGGAACCGGCACCAGCCCGGCGCGTTGCAGCGCGTAGAACGCCACCAGCCACTCCGGGGTGTTCTCGCCGACGATGCCCACCGCGTCGCCCCGGCTCAGGTCCTGCCCCGACGTCCAGGCGGCGACCGCGTCGACGGCTGCGTCGAACTCGCGGTAGGTCACCTGGTGGGCACCGCTGTCGGTCACCGCGATGATGGCCAGCGAGTCCGGGCGGTCGCCGGTGACGACGTCGCCCTGGTTGCGGTGTTCGGAGTTGCTCATGTTCCTGTCCTCACTGCGCCACGGCGGACAGGAACGTGCCCCTGCCGATGGCGACGGTCTTGCCGTCCTGGTCGAGCACCTCGGCCTCGGCCACCGAAACCTGCCGGCCGGGCCGGATCAGCCGGCCGATCACCCGCAGGTCGCCGGGCAGCGCCGCGCGCAGGTAGTTGACGGTCAGGTCCACTGTGGGCACTCCGCGGCCGGTGGTGCCGGTCAGCGCCCAGTCGGCGGCGAGATCCAGCAGCGATGCCAGGATTCCGCCGTGCGTGGCGCGACTTTCGGGGTTGCCGATCCACTCCTCGCGCCAGCTCGCGGTCAGCTCGATGCGGTCCTTGGTCAGCTCGACGACCCGCAGGTCCAGCCACCGGTGGTAGGGGGCGGCCCGCAGCAGTTCTTCGACGTCGGAAGCGGTCAGCCCGGCCATCACTCGTCGCCCCACGGGTCGACGACGATCTTGCCGATGAACTTGCGGTCCTCCAGCCGGGCCAGGCCCTCGCGGGCCCGCGACAGCGGCAGCACCTGGTCGATCAGCGGCTCGTAGTCGCCGACCGCGACGCCGGCCAGCAGCGCGCGGAAGTCGTCGCCGGTGAAGCCGTTGGAGCCGATCACCTGGATCTCGAAGCTCCAGATGTAGCGCAGGTCCTCGGTCGGGTCGTAGCCCGCCGTCGCGCCGCAGACCAGGATCTTGCCGCCGAGCTTCACGCAGCGCAGCGTCGGCGCCCAGGTGTCCCCGCCGGTGTAGTTGATCACCACGTCGACGCCGGTGTCGTAGCTGTGGCGCTGCGGCTTGCCGTGGTGCTTCTTGACGTAGTCAAGGAAGTTCTCGGTCTTGTAGTTGACTACCTCGTCCGCGCCGATCGCCTTGAGTTTCTCGCCCTTGTCGTCGTCGCCGACGGCGGCGATCACATGCGCGCCGAGCTTCTTGCAGAGGATCACCGAGGCGGTGCCGACGCCGCCGGAGGCGCCGAGGATCAGCACCTTGTCACCGGCCTTGACGGTCTCCTTCGTGACGATCATCCGGTGCGCGGTGCCGTAGGCCACCGGCAGCGCCGCAGCCTGGGCGTACTCGACCTCCTTCGGCAGCGGGATCAGCTGCTCGGCCGACACCAGCGCGTACTGCGCGAGGCCGCCGTCGAGCGTCTCGCCCATCAGGCCCCGCTCCGGGTGGATCGGGTGCACCAGCACGCGGTCCCCGAACGACCAGCCGGTCACGCCCTCGCCCAGTTCGACGACGTCACCCGCCAGGTCCAGGCCGATTACCACCGGGAACGGGATCTTGATGCCCGGCATGCCGCGGGTGGTGAAGATGTCGTGGTAGTTGAACGACGTCGCCCGCACCTTGATCACGACGTGGCCGGGGGTGGCGGTGGGCTTCGGGTAGTCGTCGCGCAGGCGGAGCCGGTCGAGGTCGCCGTGGCCTTCCAGGACCAGTGCGCGCATCGTGTCGGTCATCGGTGGTGCTTCCCCGTCCGTGTTCGGTTTTCATGGCTGTTCAGCGGAATTCGACGAGCCCGTGCTCGCCGGAGACGGTGAGGGCGAGCCCGGCGGGACCGGTGTCCAGCCGCAGCGAGGTCCCGATCGCCCGCAACACCGGGCGCACCGCACCGGGGTCCGGGTAGCTGCCGGTGAACGACACCAGCTCCACCGCCGGCAGGCCGACGGCTGGCGAGGTCGTGGTGCCCCAGTCGATGAGGAAGGGGACGACGCCGTCCGGCAGCCCGTTCGGCTCGGTGAGGCGCCATTCGAGCAGCTCGCCCGAGGTCGTGCGGCGTTGCCCGGGGCCGACGGGGCCGATGTGCGCCGCGGCGGCGTATATGTCGGCGGGGTGCACGGCCCAGGCCGCGACGCGGGGTTCGCGCAGGGCCGCCAGGCCGAAGGTGAGGGCGTCGTCGCCGACCGTGCGGTCCGGGTCCGGGCCGATGATCTCCAGGTAGCTGTCGGCTCCGAGGCTGACCAGGTAGTTGCGGGTGCCGCGGTCGGGGTGCGCGCCGCCCGGGGCGGGCCGCACGCCGGTGCGGGCGGCGAAGTCGGCGACCGTCTCGTCCAGCGTCGGGGTCGCGATCACCACGTGGTCAAGTCGCGGCGGGATCGCCGGTGTCTCCTGCTCGCCCATCGGTCCGTCCTCCGCTCCGGGTTCGTCGCTGCAATCCTCGATCGCGAATGTGTACACGTCAAAGGTTTATGTATACGTTCCACGATGTGAACGTCGCCAACGTCGGATGCGAACTAATCCACTGGTCAGAGCAATGAGAAACGGCTCCCGCCAGATGGCGGGAGCCGTGTACTCGCGGTGTTCGGGGCGTTACTCGAAGCGAGAGGTGTCACCCGCGCCGCGGCGGATGATCTCCGGCTCGAGGCCGGAGAAGTCGATGACGGTGGTGGGCTCGGTGCCGCATTCGCCGGAGTCGATCACGGCGTCCAGGACGTGGTCGAGCTCGTCCTTGATCTGCCAGCCCTGGGTCATCGGCTCCTCCTCGCCGGGCAGCAATAGCGTGCTGGACAGCATCGGCTCGCCGAGCTCGGCCAGCAGCGCCTGCACGACGACGTGGTCCGGGATGCGCACGCCCACGGTCTTCTTCTTCGGGTGCATCAACCTGCGTGGCACTTCTTTGGTGGCGGGCAGGATGAACGTGTAGCTGCCCGGTGTCGACGCCTTGATCGCTCGGAACACCGCGTTGTTGATGATCACGAACTGCCCCAGCTGCGCGAAGTTCTGGCACACCAGGGTGAAGTGGTGGCGGTCGTCGAGGTGCCGGATGGACCGGATCCGTTCTATGCCGTCCTTGTTGCCCAGCTGGGCACCGAGCGCGAAGCACGAGTCCGTCGGGTACGCGATGAGCCCGTTGTCGCGGACGATGTCCACCACCTGGTTGATCGCGCGCCGCTGCGGGTTCTCCGGATGCACGTCGAAGTACTTCGCCATGCACCGAGCTTAGGATCACCCGCAAGTCGGGGACCACCGGCATGGCGGAGTCGATTGACCAGCGGGAATACGACGTCGACGCGGTTCGCCGGCCCACGGCCGGCTAGAGAGGCTCGCGGCGAGTTCGCCAGGATCCGGGCTGGGTAAGCGGAACTCGTGCGTGCGCCTTCGCCGGGATGCCCGCGCTTCAACGGCGATGCCGAGGCCGTCGTGACCCTGCCCGGTGCCGACTCCGGCGCTTTCTTCGGATCCTCCGGCGACGTGGTGATGTCGCGGATTCGCTCCGGCGAATTCCGGGCGCTCACCGTGGGTTCCGCGCAGCGCCTCAGCGCCAGCCGTACCTGCCGGACACACCGACGTTCACCGAACTCGGCTTCGCGGGGCTGACGCTGAGCGCCTCGACGTACGGCCTCATCGCGCCCGACGGCACGCCGCCGGAGATCACCAAGCGGCTTGAAGATGCCGCCGTCCGAGGTCGGCTAACGGTTCCGCGCAGGGCGTCGCCGATGCCAGCGGCGCTGCGCGCCGCCCGATCGGCTGACGCGCGGGGCAGCCACCCAGCCGTCGAGTGTTGCCGGTTACCGATCAGTAGTATCGTTATGTGACCGACATCACCAAGACTCGAACCGTTGGGGGCATCGATGACCACAGTGGACAGAAGTCGCGAGGTTCGGGTCGACGCCGCGCAGGCCCGGCAAGTGGCCGAGGAGGCCCGCGAATCCCGCTGGGACCGGCCAAGCTTCGGCAAGGAGCTGTTCCTCGGCAGGCTGCGGCTCGACCTGATCGACCCGATGCCCGAGGGCCAGAGCTCACCCGAGGGTGCGGCGTTCCTCGAACGGTTGCGGGAGTTCTGCGAGGCGGAGGTCGACGGACGCCAGATCGAACGGGACGCCCGGATCCCAGACGAGGTCATCAACGGCCTGAAGGACATCGGCGCCTTCGGCATCAAGATTCCCGCGGAGTACGGGGGCCTGGGACTGCCGGCGGTCTACTACCACCGGGCGCTAATGCTCGTCGCCACGGCCAACCCGTCGATCGGCGCGCTGCTGTCCGCGCACCAGTCCATCGGCGTGCCGCAGCCGGTGAAGATGTTCGGCACCGCCGAGCAGAAGCGGCAGTTCCTGCCGCGCTGCGTCCGCGAGATCACCGCGTTCCTGCTCACCGAGCCCGACGTGGGCAGCGATCCGGCGCGACTGGCCACCAGCGCGGTGCCCAGCGCGGACGGCCGGAGCTACACGCTCAACGGGGTCAAGCTCTGGACGACCAACGGCGTGCTCGCCGACCTGCTGGTGGTGATGGCGCGGGTGCCGCGCTCTGAGGGGCATCGCGGGGGCGTGACGGCATTCGTCGTCGAAGGCGACGCCGACGGCATCACCGTGGAGAACCGCAATTCGTTCCTCGGGCTGCGCGGCATCGAGAACGGCGTGACCCGGCTCCACGACGTCGTGGTACCCGCGGAGAACCGGATCGGCCGCGAGGGCGATGGCCTGAAGATCGCGCTGACCACGCTGAACACCGGGCGCCTGTCGCTGCCCGCGATGTGCGCCGCCGCCGCGAAGTGGTGCCTGCTGATCGCCCGCGAGTGGTCGGCGCAGCGGGTCCAGTGGGGTAGGCCGATCGGCGAGCACGAAGCGATCTCCGACAAGGTCTCCTTCATCGCAGCCACGGCTTTCGCCCTGGAGGCCGTGCTCGAACTCTCCGGCCGGCTGGCCGACGCCGACCGGCACGATATCCGCATCGAAGCGGCCCTGGCCAAGCTCTACGCCTCGGAAATGTCCTGGCTGGTCGTCGACGAACTGGTGCAGATCCGCGGCGGGCGCGGCTACGAGACGGCCGACTCGCTGGCCGCGCGGGGCGAGCGCGGGGTGCCCGCCGAGCAGCTCCTGCGCGACCTGCGGATCAACCGGATCTTCGAGGGCTCCAGCGAGATCATGAAGCTGCTGATCGCCCGCGAAGCGGTCGACGCCCACCTGTCGGTGGCGGGCGACATCATCGACCCGAAGGCAGACCTCTCCCGCAAGGCGCGCGCGGCCGCCCGCGCCGGTGGCTTCTACGCTCGTTGGCTGCCGACGCTGGTGGCTGGCAAGGGGCAGCTGCCGGGCGGTTTTGGCGAATACGGGCCGCTGGCCGAGCACCTGCGGTTCGTGGAGCGGGCCAGCCGGCGGATCGCGCGCCAGACCTTCTACGGGATGTCGCGCTGGCAGGGCAAGCTGGAGCACCGGCAGCTGTTCCTCGGCCGCATCGTCGACATCGGCGCGGAGCTCTACGCGATGAGCGCCAGCTGCGTCCATGCCCGCTCGGCAGGCCAGGACCCGTCGGCGGTGGAGCTGGCCGACGCGTTCTGCCGCCAGGCTCGCCGCCGCGTCGAGACGCTGTTCCGGCAGCTCTGGCACAACACCGACGCCGCCGACCGGGGCCTCGCGCGGAAGGTGCTGGACGGCCGCTACTCGTGGCTGGAGGAGGGCATCCTGGACGCCTCTTCGGACGGCCCGTGGATCGCGGAATCAACACCGGGACCGTCACAGCACGATAACGTCCGCCGGACCGTGCCGCGCATTTGAAAATCCACTGTGGACCGATTTCCGGGAACCGCACCGCCTGCCGCACGAACGCGCCTATTGACCACGAATCACTTCGGATGCCACCGCACCCCCGGCAGAAGCGCGACCAGTGGGTTCACCGATCTAGTGAACCCACTGGTCATAGCTCGATCGAGGCCACGGGTTTCAAGCGGTGCGCGGCCAACAAGCACTAATCGAGCAGCGGCTTCTTGGCGGTCTCGGACACGTAGAAGGAAGCGATCAAGGAGGGAAGGATCGTGATCATCAGGTAGAACCCGGGCGCTAGAGGACTTCCGGTCGCTGTGGTCAGGTAGGTGGAGACGTAGGGCGCGGTACCACCGAACAGCGCGGCGAGGAGACCTAACGTGGCCGCCGACGCGGTGAACCGGACGTTGGTGTGGAATCGCTCGAGGGCAGGCGTGAGGTTGTTCGCTTGCGCTGCGGCCGTGGGGATGGCGAGCAAGGTCAGGCCGCCGATCGCCAATGCCAGCTCGCCGCTGTTGAGAAGGACGAACGCCGGGTAAGTCAGCAGGATGAACGCGCCTGTGGTGAAGCGGAGCAGCATCCGCCGTCCGATCAGGTCGGAAAGCTTCCCGAAGATCGGAACACTGATCAGCTGGATGACTCCGGCAACCGCGATAATGGATAGAGAGGTCGCAGTGTCGAACTTCATCTCGCTTTTAAGGTAGGTCGGCATGAACGTCAGCAGCAAATAGAAGCTGACAAGGACCGGCATGTAGTAAGCAGCTGCGAAACCCATCTCCTTGAGGTTGCCGGCACCGCGCATGGCGGTGACCAACGGGTTGCGAGCTTCTCTCCCCTTTCGTTTGACCTCCTCGAAGCTCGGCGTCTCGTCCACCTTCAACCTGATGTACAGGCCTACAACGCCGATGGGCCCGGCGAGCAGGAACGGAATCCGCCATCCCCACGAATTCATCTCTTGCTCGGACAGCAGGCTGGACACAGCCGCGGAAACGAAGACGCCTGACAGGAGGGCGCCGGTCGTGGCGACCTGCAGCCAGCTAACGAGGAATCCACGGCGCTTGTTGGGAGCGTGTTCGGCGATGAAGATCGCTGCTCCAGCGATCTCGCCGCCCGCGGACAGCCCCTGCGCGAGTCGAAGCACCACGAGCAGGATCGGTGCCGCGATACCGATCGTGCGGTAGTCGGGTGTCAGCCCAATGAGCACCGTTGCAACCGAAATGGTAACAATGATTAAGGAAAGTGTGCGCCTTCGTCCGATACGGTCGCCGACTGGCCCCCAGACGAGCCCTCCGAGCGGTCGCGCGACGAAGGCGAGTGCGAACACCGCAAAGGTGCTCAGCAAGGCGATGGCCGGGGCGACATTGGGGAAAAATGTCTTGGCGATGATCGGGGCCATAGCCCCGTAGATCGCGAAATCGTAGTACTCCACGAAGGTGCCAGCTGTCGCCGACCCCACGACCTGTCGCAGCGAGCTGCCGCTTCCGGTGTCGCTGTCGACTTGGGAATGAGGGGAACTATCGAGATTCGGGGTTGTATTCATGACCTCTCCGGGGCATTGGTGGCACTCGAAACCATCGGCCGACCGATGTTTCCGAACGGATACGGTGCGTTGCGAAGAAACTACTTGACCTATTCATCGAGAATCGGCCACTGCGCTGCGAGCGGAGATCCTGTCGGCAAGTTATTCCTGCGGCGAAACAAGACTCGCCGCTATGCCGGTAAGAGAACGACAAAAGGCGACCGAGCGTGGAATCGGGGGCCAGCTTCTCGCCCTAACAGGTAGAAATAGAATCCGGTTTACTTGTCTCTGGAATCCTGGCGATGCGCGTTTCGTAGCTCTGGCGGACCCCTCGTTCGCCGCCACCCGCATCAAGGTCGAACGAAACGAGGTCGTCGGGCGAGTTGTACATCGTATCGATTAGCTGCGCATAGCGTCGCAGAACCTCTGCGCGGCGCAGTTTCATGCTGCGCGTCAGCTCCCCGTCCTCAGAGGACAATTCCTTCGGCATCAAGGCCAGCAGGGCGATGTTCTGGGTCTCCGTCTCGTGATCCGCGAGCCGATGCAGCTCGTCAGTAAGGAGCCGAATGACAGCCGATTCCTTGGCCAGCACGGCGTGGTCGGCTGAAACGGCATGGTCGGGATCAAGGTGGGAGGCCACCGCCGACGCGTTCAGCTGGACCAGCGCACCGATGCGCGGATCGTTGCCATGTCCGCCGATCAGTACGATGTTGCTGATGTAAGGGCTGCGCAGGGCGTTGATCTCGATGGGTTGTGGAGCGAAGCGGGTGCCATCGGGCAACCGCTTGATGTTGTCAACCCGGTCGTAGATGCGCAGGACCTGCCCGTCCCACTCGCCTGCGTCACCGCTGCGGATCCAGCCATCCGCGGTTAGGGAAAGGGAATGAAGATCGTCCCAGTATCCGGAACACGTTACACCACCAGAGATTTCGACCTCGTCGAGTGGCCCCACCCGCAGGGCGATGGGTTCATTGCCATAGGGCGAAGGGAGTGGATGTCCGACGTTGTCGAAGCCATCGCCGTCCCGGGTACCGGTCACGATGCCGACTTCAGCGAAGCCGTAGACGCTGCGAATGTTTAGTCCGATGTCGCTGAAGAACTCGAAAACCTCGGGGCTGAGCGAGCCGCCGGCACTGATGCCAGCCTTAACGTTGCCCAGTCCCAGCTCTTCGCGCACTTCAACGGCTTGCTCGCGCAAACGGACCGAATTCTCAAGGAGCTCCGCCGGCACTCGGGCCCGGATCTCCTCCCACTGTCGCGGCCCGAGGAATCGGAACCGCGCTTCCGCGGAAACGAAGTCGCGTTCGGCTGTGGCGGGGGACTCGGCGCAGGCGACGTTAAGCGGCAACGCTGCGGCAAGGGCCATTCCGCAGTACTGCTCGACCGAGAACGCGGCCGGCAGATAACTCAGGTAGCTATCGAAAGGATCAGCCTGGTAGAGGGTTTTGTACCGGTAGGCGATGTCGAGCACGTAGCGGTACGACCCGAGCACGCCCTTGGATTTGCCGGTCGTTCCCGATGTCAGAATGATGCAAGCGATATCGTCCAGGGTACAGCGGTCGATCCGGTCTTTGACTTCCCGGTCCGACCGCGAGCGGTATGCACGTCCCCGTTGGCGCAGCTCGGCGAACGTCACGACTCGATCGTCCGGGACGGGATCGGAGCACCATTGCACGACGGTGCGCAAGCCGATCTCGTCGGCGACCTGGAGCAGCCGCCGGGTTAGATCGGCTGAGCCCGCGAAGGCGACCGGCGCTTGGTACTCATCCAGCGTGTTGCGCATTTCCTCGACCGTCATCTGCTCGAACAGTGGAAATGAGGTCGCGCCAATGGCTTGCACCGCGTATTCGGAGACGAAGAACTCGGGCTCATTGCTGCCAAGGACGTAGGCGCATCGTGCGTCGCCGAATCCGAGGTCGAGCAACCCTGCCGCGAGTTCTGTCATCATCTCATCGACTTGCGACCAGCTCAGCGTTGCCCATTCGGTTGCTGTTCGGGTCCGGAATGCTGTGCGCTCCGGCCACCGTTGCGCGTTCCGGCGCACAAACTGCGGCACCGTCTGCACGTTCGCATCGTCGCCGGGATGAGCGAACGGGGCCAGGAGCGTCGGCGTCGCCGACTCGCTCGGCACAGTCATGATTGAGCTGCCCTTTCGTCTGATGTGGACACTGGAATCATTGGTTTTGGAAGGCTCTGCGGTCGCGAAGAAGCCCGGAACCGGATGGCAGTGAGTCGACGAAGCGGACGTCGCAGCGGATCCGCAGGGCGTCGGACACCGCAGCGGCGACCACCGGGACGTTGCCGCGATGAGCCCCCACGATGAGGACCTCGATGAGGTCGCGTCCTTCGGTGCGGTCGATGACGATGCAGTGTTCGTCTTCGATACCGAACTGGCCCAGCGTCCGTGTGACAAGCTGCGGGATAATGAACATGCCACGTACCTTCGTGATGTCGTTGGCACGTCCGATGATCCGCGGGATGCGGGGAGCCGGATTGCCGCAGGCGCACGGGTCCGTGATCAGCTCATCGATCAGGTCGCCGCTTCGCAGCCGGATGATCGGCATCGCCCTACGAGCGAAATCGGTGACCACGATCTCCGCCGGGTCGCCCTTTGCCGGCTCCTTGATGCCTCCGGTGGCTGGGTCGACGAACTCAATCAGCAGATCTCGACGCAGGTGCATGCCCTGGCCCAGTGCACATTCGTAGGCCACGGCACCGACATCGCCGACTCCGTAGAACTCGCGCGCCCACACGCCGTAACGCTCCTCGATTCGGGTCTTAGCGTCGGCGTCCCGTAGCTCGCCCATGATGACCGCTTTCCTCAGCCGATGCGGCCGGTCGCCCAGGACTTCCAGCAGGTGCTCGAGAAACGAGGGCATAGCCACGATCCCCGTGATTCCAGAGCGGCGGATGTGGTCGGCGTGCTGTTCGGTACCTCCTGGGCCGCCGGGAACCACGGCACAGCCCAGCGAGCGCAGGCCACGGTCGACCATGCTGGCTGCGATCACCCAGTTGTAGAGCAGCGTCTGGTCGACGATGTCCTCGTCTCCCAGGCCGCATGAACCGAGTGCCGCGCCGTATGCGGCTGCGACTCGGTCCATGTCTCCGGCCGTGTAGGGCATGTAGACCGGGCCGGGGGCCGCGAAGATCCACGCCAGCTCCGAGCAAGAGACCGAAAGGCGACCACCGAAGGGATCCTCATCGGTGACCGAGGCGATCAGGCGCTCCTTGTCCAGGAACGGGATCGTTTCCCAGGTCTGTGCCGTCACCTCTGCCGCGGAACGGTGCCACTCCGAGGCGTATGCGGATGTGGTGAGGGCGAGCCGCGCCATCTCCACGGCCCTGCACATGGTGTCCTCATTCGAGTGAGCCATATCCGCGAAACCTCCTGGCTGGTGGCGCCGTGGACACGGCCGCCCCGTTGCGATGTGAACCGTCGCGTGCATGTTAGGCACCTCACAAAACGACAGTCAACACTCTTGTTGAAAACTCTTCAACACACCTGTTGACGGCGGTTTGTTAGCCGCTCTACCTTGGGCTTCGACAAGAACGTCCCTCGTCGGAACGGGGTAGCAGTCATGACACGCGTCGTGCTGTGCGCCGAGGGCGCAGTGGAGCCGACCGCTGGAATCGAGCGCTACCTACACCGGTGGCCGCCGACCGCGGATGATCCGGTGCGGCTGCTTTTGGGTGTGCGGCGCACCCCTCTGCCTCGGTCCGTCGTGGAATCTCCACACGTGTCGTTCGCCTCCTTCGTGCCTGGCCGGGGGCTGCGGGCTGTGGGCGAGGTGGCGTACGAGCGTCTGTCATACCGCGAAATCTGCGGTCTGCTGCTCGACGGTGGACTCGACCTGGACGGCGTGGTGGTCGCGACCGGAGCGCAGGACGAGGCCGGGCGACGTCATCTCGTGGCGATCGACGGCTACTTGCAGCTGGCTGTGAACCGGGCGCGCCGAGTGGTGATCGAAGAGCACCCCACCGCGCCAGTTGTGGCCGGCAGTGCCTGGACGGAGCGCACCGACGACATCGTCCGCGTCCAGCCGGGACCCGCCACGTCGTTCGCCGCACTATCAGGCCAACCCGATCCGGTGAGCGCGGCGATAGCCGGCTATGTCGCTGGACTGCTACCGGACCGCGCGCACCTGGCGCTTGGCGTCGGCAGGGTCGCCGAGGCATTGGCGGAGATCCTTGCGGAGAGAGACGACTTGACTCTGGTCACGGGCGCGCTCACCGACGCGGCCAGGCGGCTCGATGCGGCCGGTGCACTCCTGCCCGATGCCTTGATCCAGGCCATGTCAGTGGTGGGCGACAGCGACCTTGTCGCCTGGGCCGCCACACACCCACGGGTGCGGCTCTCTCCGTCCACTGTGATCCATGATCCGGCTTGGCTGGGCCGGCACGACCGGCTGTTCACCGTGCTGGGTGCCCTGAACGTAGACACCGAGGGCAACGTTAACTCCGAGACGGCCGGCGCAAGGCTGGTCTCCGGTTTGGGCGGAGCTCCAGATCTCGCCCGGGGCGCAGCGCTAAGTCGCTGTGGCCAATGTGTCGTGGCTCTTCCGTCCAGGGATCGCGATGGCGCTTTGACCTTGCGCGCGACGGTGGAGGCTGTCTCGGTTCCCGGCCGGTTCGTGACTGCGGTGGTCACCGAGCGTGGCGTGGTCCGTCGTGAAGGCAATAGCGCCGGCTGGGAACGCCCGCTGCGCGAGATCTTCTGAGTCAACAGATCGGAGAAAACTGTCATGAATTCCTGGGGAACATGGGGCCAGGAAGACGAACGGGGAGCACTCAACCGCATCGACGCTGAGGCGACGTTGCGGGGTGTGGCGACGGTCCGAGACGGTAACGCCCTAACGCTGGCGATTCCGATCTCGGAGAAGTCCGTTCCATTTGCAGGCATGCGCACGCCACCCTTGCACATGATGGTTCGCGACGGGGGAGATTACGCTGCGGGGAAGGCCGAGACGGGCGGTTTCGGCTTCAGCGACGATTACCTGTTTGTGGCCTGCCACGGCACGACGCATCTCGACGCGCTGTCGCACGTGTGGCAGGACGGTCTGATGTGGAACGGCTTCTCTGCGAACGAGGTGACCAGCCGCGGCGCCCGTAGGTGCGGCATCGAGAAGACCGGCCCGATTGTCACGCGTGGGGTCTTCCTCGATTTCGCGAACTCCGGCAGCGATGTCTTCGGAATCGACGAGCTGACCGTGGCGCTCAACTCGGTTGGGATCACACTGCGTTCCGGCGACGCGTTGCTGATCCGTTCCGGCTGGTTGCGCCGCTGGCGCGAGGGCCACGCCAGCACCGACACGTGGCCCGGCCTCGGTGCCGAATGCGCCGAATGGCTCGACGAACAGGGCGTGAGCCTAGTCGGCGCGGACAACATTGCGGTGGAGCCATTTCCGTCCGGAGTCGACGAGGTTCAAGTTCCCCTGCATATCGCGTTGATGCGCGATCGAGGAGTGCATTTCATGGAGTTGCTCGATTTGGAGAAACTCGCCGAATCGGGGCGGCACGAGTTCCTTCTAGTCGTGTCACCACTGCCGATCGTTGGTGGCGTGGGCAGCCCAGTGGCACCGGTGGCCGTGCTGTGAGCGGCGCGAGGTCACGCACAGCCGTCATCTCGGGAATCGGGTCGGTAGCGCCCCTCCGGCAGTCCGGCCGCACCGCGCTCGACATGATCGCCGAGGCGGTCTGCGCTGCGCTGCGGGACGCAGACATCGATGCGGCGCGGGTGGGCGGAGTGGTCACCGAAGCGTCGATCACGCCTGGCATGGCGAAAGTGGCCGACGTGGCCGCCGCCACCGGGATGAGCGGACTCGCGATGACCGCTACCTCGAGCCCGACCGGCGCGGGCATCCTGCAAGCCGTCGGGGTGGCTGCGGCCGTGGTGGAGGCCGGGGTTGCCGATCACGTGGTGTCCTTCTTCGGGGTCGACTGGGGTAGCCGGCGATCGGGTGCAAACGACTACCACGCGGCGATGGACGCGAAGTCGGCGATCGAGCGGCCTGCCGGGTTCGCCGGTCCCCCGCTGTACTTCGCGACCGCGATCCGCCGGTATGCCTACACCTACGGCCTGCGAGACGACGAGGTCACTGACCTTCTCTCCGCCGTCGCGATGGCCGCTCGCGCCAACGGTCGGCTCCATCCAACGGCCCAGCAGACCAAGCCGCTGACTAGAGCGGACTACGACGGGAGCCCCTGGATCGCGACGCCGTTGCGGCGCGCCGATTGCTGCCTGCTCAGCGACGGCGCGGCCGCGGTCGTCGTATCCAACGCGGCGGCGGTCTCCGCCCGCGGTGGTCTCGCCGCAGTGCGCGCCTGGGCGTGGGCTCAGGACGAGTACGACGATGCCTCGTTCTACAGCCAAAGCGGGCTGCCCGAACTGGCTGCTGCCCGGGATGCGAGCGACCGTACGTTCACCAAAGCCGGTCTAAAACCACAAGATATCGACGTGGTCGAGTTATACGACTGCTTCACCCCTGCGACGGTGCTTCAGCTGGAAAGCGCTGGGTTCTGCCAACCGGGGCAAGCGCTCGGTCATGTCGCGGACAGGGCGTTGGAGGTAGGCGGGCGACATCCGGTGAACACCCACGGAGGCCTGCTCGCTCACGGTTACCTCCTCGGAGCCAATCACCTGGTCGAGGCGGTGGAGCAGATCCGCCATGAGGCTGGGCAGCGGCAGGTGAGCGACGCGGCACTGGCTTTCGTCGGCGCTGGCCCGGGGCGTCAGTACACCTCGCTCGTCCTCGAACGACAGGAGAACCGGGAATGAGCGATGCGTTGCGCGAATGGGTCGAAGGTCTGCACGACGGTGTCGTCCGGTTACCTCGCTGCACACGTTGCGCCACATGGAATTGGTACCCGCGGCCGGTGTGCCGCCGGTGCGGGGGGTCAGACGTGATCTGGCTGGAGGTCGGAAATGTGGGACACGTCCATACCTGGACCGAGGTGGTCCAGGCCGTCGACACCGTCGAGGGCCTCCGGACGCCGTATGTGGCGGCGCTGATCACTCCGATGGGAGCGCCGGACGCACGGATTCCGATGCTCGCCGCAGAATGTGCCCGGATTCCGGCTATAGGTGAAGAAGTGGCGTTCGAGGTGACCGATACCGCTGCCGGACGAACAATCACCTTTTGTCAACACACCCGTTGACGGTTGACCTGATGCTTCGTACAGTTCCAGACATGGCAGCTTTCAACACAGGCGTTGACTCCGGAATTCCCCTGCACCGGCTGGCGCAGGCACGCTCGGGCGACAAGAACGATGTCTGCGACATCACGGTCTTTCTTCCAACGGCCGAGCTGTACGCCGTCGTGGAACCCAGGCTCACGGTCGAGCGAGTCGCCGCTCACATGGCCCCACTGGCGTCAGGCAAGGTGGACCGCTACCTGCTCCCCAATGTCTGGGGGGTGAAGTTCGTTCTCCACGAGGCTCTCGGCGGTGGTGGTTCACGCAGCCTGCGGGGCGACAACCTCGGCAAGTCGATGGCCGCGGCCCTCCTGCTCATGCCGATCACCGGCGTACCAGACGATCTCGCACGGACCTCGCCGACTTACTACGGACCGAAGGAGACACGCCGATGACGACGCGTACGACCGTCCTTGCCGCGGGCCAGGCGTTCTACGGCGACAGCGCCCGCCCCGCCCGGCGTGCGCTGGAAACCACAGAGGTCGACTACATGGCCTTCGACGCACTTGCGGAGCTGACACTGGCCATCCTTGCGAAGGACCGTGCCAAGAACCCGGAACTTGGCTACGCCAAGGACCTGCCGGCCATGTTCGCCGACCTGCATCCCTTGGCCGCCGACCGAGGTGCGGCCTTGCTGTCAAATGGTGGTGGCCTCAACCCACTGGCAGCCGCGCGGGCGGTGGCCCGGGAATGCGCGAAGCGTGGCCACACCGGCGCGAAGGTGATGGCGGTCAGCGGCGACGACGTTCTGGAGCGCCTCGGCGATTGGCACGCCGACGGGGTCGATCTGCGTGACCTGGACACCGGTCACGCATTCGCCGACATGCCTACGAAGCCCCTGTTCGCCAACGTCTACCTTGGCGCCGACCCGCTGCTCCAGGCTCTGGCCGAGAACCCGGATGCCGTGGTGACCGGTCGGGTCACCGACACGGCCCTGTTTCTCGCTCCGCTCATCCACACCGGAGACGTGAACCCGGCGGTCTGCGACGACGTCGCCCGGGGGATCCTCGTGGGGCACCTGCTCGAATGCTGCGGCCAGGGCGCAGGTGGAAACTTCAGCGGTGACTGGTGGAACGTCGAGCGGTTGGAGGACATCGGTTACCCGGTGGCCGAAGTGACCGGCCGGGACGTCGTGATCACCAAACCCGAGGGCACCGGCGGCCGGATCAGCCGTGACACTCTCAAAGAGCAGCTGTACTACGAGATTCATGATCCAGCGCGTTACCTCACCCCGGACGTCACCGCGGATTTCTCCTCGGTGGAGCTGACCGATATCGGGCCAGATCGTGTCCAGGTAACCGGCGTCAAGGGTGCGCCGGCGCCGGAGACGCTGAAGCTCATCGCCGGGATCCCGGATGGTTACGTGGCGTCGATCTCGTTGCCCTTCTCCGCCCCATACGCTCTGGAGAAAGCAGCACGTGCGGCGGACATCGTCCGCAAGCAGCTGGAGATCGAGCAGATCCCGGTCACCGACCTGCACGTGGAGTACATCGGCGTCAACTCGCTTCTGGGCGGCGTCGCCGCCGTCCCAGCCGCGCGCGATATCAACGAGGTCGTCCTGCGGATCGCGGTGCACACCGAGACGGAGGCTCCAGCACGGGCGTTCGCCAAGCTGCTGCCTCCGCTGGCGATCAACTCCTACCCGTTCGTGGGCGGACTGCGCGGAGGTTCGGTTGTCAGCCAGGTGCTGCGCGAGTGGACCTCACTTGTGCCGCGCGAGTTGATGGACGATCTGGTCCGCGTCGAGGCGGTGACCTCCGATGAGTGACGGGCTTGTCGATGTCACGGTCGAAGGCAACGTTGCGAACGTGATGCTCCGGGACTCCGCGCGACGCAATCCGTTGAGCGACGCCATGATCGACGCGTTGACCACGGCACTGCGCACGAGTGAGGTGCATGCGGCATCGGTGGTGGTATTGCGCGGGGAAGGTGGCTTCTTCAGCGCCGGTGGCGATCTGGCGCAGTTCCACGCGAGTCTGACTACCGACGCCATGTCCGAATATGAGGCTACCGAGTCCTTCCGCGTCCTGTTCCAGGTACTGGAGAGCGTGCCCGGTCTCGTGCTGGCCGTAGTGGAGGGGAAGGCGCTCGGGGGCGGCTGCGGTCTGGCGGCCGCTTGCGATCTCGTGCTGGCACCCCACTCCGCCAAATTCGGCTGCCCTGAGATCAACATCGGTGCGTTTCCGATGGTGATCGTCCCACCACTCGTGCGCGCCATCGGCGCGCGGGCCACTCTCGCGCTCTCCGCCACCGGGACTCAGATCGACGCGACCGAGGCCAGAAGGCTCGGCCTGGTCACTGAAGTCTTCGTCGACGATGAATTCGAGGACGAGGTGGCCGAGTTCGTCAAAAGGATGGGTTCGCGCCCGCGCCACGCTCTCACCCTCGGCAAGGCCACCGTCCGCAGTGCGCAGACCTCCTCGTATGACGAGGGCCTGCTGATGGGAAGCGTCATGCGTGCGCTGGTGTTCGCCCAGCCGTCGTTCCACGACGGCGTGTCGGAATTCGTGGCGAGGACGCGATGAGTGAGCCTGGGTTGCCTCCCTTCGAATCGATCATCGCCGGGCTCACCGCACGCCCCTTGGCTCGGTGCGTTGTCGTAGCCCCGCACTCGGTGGAGGCCATTGCGGCAGTCGCCCAGGTCGTGGCCGAAGGTGCGGTACTAGATCTCACCGGTGACCGAGCCCGTATCAAGAACCTGCTAGCCGAGGCGGAAGTCGACGTGTCCGCTGTCCGGATCCATGACTCTGGAGATTCGGACACCGCGGTGGATCGCGCTGTGGATCTGATCCGCACGGGGGATGCGGAGTTCGTCGTCAAAGGATCAATTCCCACGGCGGACCTGCTCGGTGGCCTCCTTCGCCAACGCCTGCCCGGAAGGTCGGCGTGCGCGTCACACATATACGTCATGCAGCTGGAACAGTTTGGTGGCCGGACGGTTCTCCTGACCGACGCGGGGGTCAACATCGAGCCAGACCTCGCGACGAAGGCAGCGATCGTGGAGAACGCCCTCCAGTTGTACTCGGTCCTGTCGTCCGCGCGACCTCGACTGGCCGTCCTAAGCGCCATCGAGAAGGTGAGTACCCGCATCCCTGCAACCCTCGATGCGGCGGAACTACGTCTCATGGCCGAACGTGGGAAGCTCGGCGCGGTCGATGTCGACGGCCCTATGCCGCTGGACGCCGCGCTGTTCCCGGAATCGGCGGTGAACAAGAACCTCGCCGGCGAAGTTGCGGGACAGGCGGACATCCTGCTGGCACCTGACCTCAATTCCGGCAACCTCTTGGCGAAGGCGCTGGTCGGCCATCACGCCCCCGCTATGGGCGTCGTGCTCGGTGCAGGCGTGCCGGTCGCGCTGCCCAGCCGTGGCGACACGGTCGCCACCCGCCGCCACAGCTTCTACCTCGCCAGCCACCTGACACGGTCGGCCGCGACCAGCCCGAACGGATGTGACAGAGAATGAAGCACTGGAACGACTCACTCACCGACGACCAGAAGATGTTCCTGCGCACGGTCGCGGATGCCTGCTCTCACTTCGACGACGCCTACTGGAGCAGGCACGAGGAGGAGCACTGCTTTCCCGAGGAGTTCTTCAAGACGATGGCCGGAATGGGCATCGTCGGGATGCTGATTCCGGAGGAGTATGGCGGGGGCGGCGGTAGTCTGGAAGACGCCGCACTCGCGCTCCAAACCGTCGCCGCCAGCGGTGCCGGTCTCAACGGCTGCTCCGGGATACATCTGTCGATGTTCGGGTTCCACCCTCTCGTCATGCACGGAACTGAGGAACTGAAGCAGCGCTACCTACCCCAGGTCGCGGTGGGCGAAATCCACATCGCATTCGGCGTCACCGAGCCGAACGCGGGAATCGACACCGGACAGGTGTCCACCCGTGCAGTGCGCGACGGCAACGACTGGCGCATCACCGGCAGGAAGGTGTGGATGACCAAGGCTGGCTTTTCCGACGCCGCCCTGGTGCTCGCTCGCACCCGGCCTACCGAGGAGACGAAACGACCGATCGACGGACTGTCGCTGTTCGTCGTCGACCTCGACCGCGAGTACGTCGAGGCCTCCCCCATCAAGAAGATGGGCCGAAACGCGGTCGCCAGCTACGAGGTGGCCTTCGACGGGCTTCCCGTTCCCTCGAAGAACCTCGTCGGCGAGGAAGGACGTGGATTCCACGCCCTGCTGGACGGTCTCAACCCCGAACGCGTACTCGTCGCGGCCGAGGCGATCGGAATCGGTATTGCCGCGGTCGAGCGCGCCAGCCGCTATGCCGGCGAGCGCGTGACCTTCGGGCAGCCGATCGGTCAACGCCAGGGCATCGCGCACCCGCTGGCCGACGCCTACATGCAGCTCCTGGCTGCGAACCACGTCATGCTCGACGCCGCCCGCCGATACGACACCCGCCAACCGTGCGGGCTTCAGGCCAACACGGCCAAGTTCCTCGCCGGCCGGGCTGGCTTTTTCGCCGCCGACAGGGCAGTTCAGACACATGGCGGCTACGGCTACGCCAGCGAGTACACAGTGGAGCGTCTTTTTCGCGAAGTGCGCTTGACCCGGATCGCTCCCATTCCGGAGGAGATGATCCTCAACTTCGTGGCCGAGCAGGAACTGGGCCTGCCGCGGTCGTACTGACCCGCCGGAAGTGAGCTCGGTCGCCAAGAGTCGGCAAGGCCGGCTCATTTCTGTCCGAAATATCCGCGGAACCGTCCGTGAAGGAAGGAAAACGTGATGCAGCCGAAGGTCGACCCGAGCAACGTGGAAGAGGTGTTCGCCCACTGGCTCAAACGGTTCGGGGAATCCGTCGAAGACGGTGACCCAGCGGCCATCGCCGCCTTCATCGAGCCCGACGGTCACTGGAAAGACATCCTGGCGTTCACCTGGTCCTACAAAACCTTCACGGGACGGGACGAAATCGAGAAGGCTTTGAAGGCCACCCTGGACGACGTGAAGCCACGGAGTCTGCGTCTCTCGACTGACCGCGCCGCGCCCCGCCTCGTGCGCCGGTCCGCCCGGTCGGTCATCGAGGCCTACTTCGACTTCGATACCGAAATCGGGGCGGGAACCGGGTTCGTCAGGCTGGTCTACGATCCTGCGTCGCCGGGGAACCCGCTTGCGTGGATCCTGCTCACCACGCTGCAGCAAATCCACGGGTTCGACGAGAGGATCGGTGACCAGCGCCCGAGTGGGGTTGACTTCTCACATAGCTTTGCCAGCGAGAACTGGCTTGACGCACGGATCAAGGAACAACGTTTCGACGAACGTGACCCCGAGGTGTTGGTCGTCGGTGCCGGGCAGGCCGGACTCAGTGTGGCTGCACGGTTGAAGGCGATCGGTGTGGATGCCTTGCTGATCGAGCGCAATGAGAGAGTCGGCGACAACTGGCGGCAGCGTTACCACTCCCTGACCTTGCACAACGAGATATGGGCGAACAGCCTGCCCTACCTACCGTTCCCACCGACCTGGCCGACGTTCGTGCCGAAGGACAAACTAGCCGGTTGGCTCGAGTTCTATGCCGACGTTATGGAACTCAACGTCTGGACTGGCACCGAATTGCATGACGCCACTTACGACGAGCGGGCACGGACCTGGTCGGTGGCGGTAAGGCGAGCCGACGGCAGCACCCGAGAGCTCACAGTGCCCCATCTCGTGCTTGCGACCGGGGGCGTGAGCGGGGTGCCGAACATGCCTGCCATGAAAGGGCTGGAGAAGTTTCGCGGCGAGATCATCCACTCATCGGATTTCCGCAGTGGAACGGATTACGCCGGGCGGAAAGCGATCGTGTTCGGTACTGGCAATAGCGGGCACGACGTGGCGCAGGACCTCTATTCCAACGGCGCAGAGTCGGTGTCGATCGTCCAGCGCGGCTCCACCTGCGTGGTCAGCCTCGTGCCCAGCGGGACCTTGGTCTACTCGCTGTACTCGGAGGGGCCATCTGCCGAGGACATTGACCTCATCACAGCAGCCATCCCGTATCCGGTGCTCAAAGACACCTACCAGTGGCTAACCAAACGGACACGGGTCTTGGACCAGGAGCTACTCGACAAACTCGCCGCCGTCGGGTTCGAGACCGACTACGGCGAGGACAACACGGGCTTCCACATGAAGTACCTGCGCACAGGCGGCGGTTACTACATCAACGTTGGGTGTTCTGACCTTATCGCCGACCGAAAGATCAACCTCGTCCAGGCGCGTGACATCGCCACGTTCGACGAGACGGGATTGGTGCTGGCAGACGATCAGCGAATCGATGCCGATCTCGCCGTAATGGCAACCGGGTACCGCAACCTCCAGGAAGGAGTCCGGGGGTTGCTGGGCGACGAGATCGCCGACCGCGTCGGACCGATCTGGGGATTCGATGAGGACTACACGATGAGGAACATGTGGAAGCGCACGGCGCAACCGGGTCTGTGGTTCATGGGCGGCGCCCTGATGGACTGCCGCCTCCACTCGCGATTCCTCGCGCTTCAGATCAAGGCTGAACTCGAAGGAATCATGCCCAGCCGCTTGCCATTCGACGCCGCGCCCTGAGTCCGGATCGGTATGAAAGACATCCTTGGCAACACAGTTAATCGACTCGCTGACAAGGCGACACACATGTCTCGTGACAGGACAGTTTCCGCAAATTAGAGGAGAATTCTGATGGGACGGGTCGTCGGTCTGTGCCGCCTGGCGAACAAGCTGGGCCAGCACAACATCCGAGTCAACAATCTCCAGCCGACCGCCGTCAACACCAACATGATCCACCACGAGGGCGTCTACAAGCTGTTCTTCCCCGGAGAACCCAATCCCTCCCGGGAACAGTTCGCCCAGGCGTTCACCGCCCTCAACACGATGCCAGTCCCGTGGGTCGAGCCGGTGGACGTGTCCAATGCCCTCTTGTGGCTGGCTTCGGAAGAATCACGGTACGTTACCGGTGTCTCCCTGCCCGTGGATGCCGGGTTCCTGCAGAAGATCGGCGCTAGCTGATCTCGATTCCCGACGTTTTCTCCATCCTGAGCTAGGCTGGTCTGGGTGGCGCGATCTGCCGCAAAGGGCGAAGCTCGTTGTCCACCCAGATCAACCTCGGATCTCTGATGAGCTTCGGTGCTTTCGCCACCGACGACTGCGTTGTGCACCTTGACACTGCGATACCTGACGTAGCAGCGGTAGTCATTCCGTTGGCGTCGGATCCGTGCTCCGTTGCATCGACTGTCAGCCCCGCGGAAAGCGCTGCCGATACTGGCACATCTGCGCACCGATGAGGCTGGTGACCGGTGGCAAGCGGTTTCGCCATCAGCGTGGCCCGCGGTGTGTCGCTATGTCCACGACGCCGTAGAGCCGCGTGCGGATCAGGAACCGAGCCGGCGGGCGCTGCGCACTTCCCCACGCCTCCTCGCGCTCGAACTCGCCACAGAACGAGGAAGAAGGCTCACCGAACCAGTCCGCGTAGGACCATGTCGGCGAAGCCCTCGCCGATCTGGTCGGCGGAAACCGAGCCGCTGGGCTTGTACCAGTGGTGCGACCAGCTGATCATGCCGACCACGCCTTGGGCCGTGATCGTGACGGGCAGGGAGGAGGTAAAAAGCTTCTCATCGATGCCTTGCTGGATGACGTCCCGCACAGCCTGGAAATAGCGGCGACTCCAGTCGAGCATGCGGGCTTCCCATTCAGCGTCCGCGCCTGCCAGTCGCAACATGTCCTCTTGAAGATAGACGAACAGATGCGGATAGTTCGCGTCGTAGGAACGCATGAGCTCCACCAATATCGTGCGCAGCTTCGTCGCCGCGTCAGCCTCGCTGGAGCGCACCTCCTCGGCCATCTTGACGTTCGCCTGCACGGCATCCGCGATGACCATTTCGAACAGCTCGTGCTTGTTGCTCACGTAGTAGTAGAGTGTCGCACGGTCACTGCCGAACTCGGTCGCGACATCGTTGATGCTAGCGCCCTGGAAACCCTTGTCCCGGAAGACTTTGGCGGCAGCCTCGATCAAGCGGGCTCGGCGTTCGTCGTAGCCGTCTGACGGCGCCTTGCGCGCGTTTCTGCGCCGTGCCCCAATCCGGCTCGCCCGCCGCTCTGCCATTCTCAGCCTTCCTCTGGTCGTCTCGATGTGTCGTGGCCTACTGGGCGCTTACTGCAACAAACAGCCCTTCCGCATCCGCCAGGACTGTACCGTCGTGGGAGAGCTCGGCGGTTATGTACAGCTTGCGTCCTTCAGCACGATCTACCTTGGTCAGGATGTCGAGGTCCACGTCGAGCGGCACAAGACGGCGGTAGTTCACGTGCAGGAAAGCCGTTCGCGCGGGCTGACGTCCGTGGTTGGCAAACCGGCCGAGAACCTCATCGAAAAGCAGAGCGGTGACTCCGCCGTGCACAGCTCCACCATCTCCGAGGTGGATGCGCGTGAAAGTGACCTCCGCCGTCATTCGAACACTGGTCCAGGACGTCGTCCTGTAGGGCACCACGAGTGGATGCCCCCGACCCGGCAGATCCATTCGCGTACCCGCGATCTGACTTTCGTCCGATGTCGTGTACGAGTTGAGCCGTCCGGCGATCCGGGATACCTCGCCCGCGACTTCCGCCAAAACAGCCTCGGGTGCGTCCACTCCGGCGACGGCATCCAGGAGGCCTCTCGTCGCGGACAACAAGTGGGCGTAGCTGTCTCCACCACGGTGCAGGTCCAGCCCGGGTTTCCACCACGGGTGCGGCGGGATGTCGATGCTCACCACCCACACCACTCCTGTCGCGCTGCGCGCATCTCGTTCTCCATCCGATGTGGATCAGGATAAATGCTGCTCGATGGGCGTGTCAACGTCATAGTTGACAACTTTCCGGGCGGTTTCAACGAGGGTGTTGACAGGTGCGATGTAGCGCAAATAGCGTCGGCTCACCGACTGCGGGACGGCGGTCTGCCGGGTCCGAGCAACCCTCTCCGACGGAAAAGGTCGTAACGGCAATGACAATCAATGGTGACGTCTCAGCGTTGCTGCGGGCCGACATGGTGATCGGGGGCGAGCTCCGTTCCGCGAGCGCCGGGAGTTCGATCGACCACGTGAACCCCTCGACCGGAGCGCCTCAGGCTCCCGTCCCACTGGCCGGCGACTCGGATGTCGACGAAGCGGTGGCCGCAGCACGAAAGGCCTTCCACGCATGGCGTGCATGGACCCGGTTGAACGTCGGCGGGTGCTCACCCGCTTCGCGAATCTCCTCACCGAGCGCTCTGACGATTTGCACGCGGTGCCGGCGTTGGAGAGCGGGATTCCGATTTCGTACGCCGGAGTTCTCGTGCATAACTCGCTCAACTGGAAGGACTACGCCGCCAGCGCGGCCGACAAGCTCAGTGGCGAGGTCGTGCCCACCGAGCCTGGCGCAGCGTTCGACTACACGCTCGTCGAGCCCGTGGGTGTCGTCGGAGTCATCATCCCCTGGAACGGCCCAGTTGGATCACTGGGAATGTGCGCAGCTCCGCCGCTGGCCGCGGGATGCTGCGTCATCATCAAACCCTCGGAGCTCGCACCGTTCAGTGCGACCTTGTTCGCCCGGCTGGCCCTGGAGGCGGGTATCCCGCCCGGGGTGGTGTCGGTCGTGCAGGGTGCCAGCGACACTGGTGCTCTTGGTTGGCTGCTGGTCACGAACGGGCAGGCATGCACGTTGGCGTCGCGTTTCATCGTCCACCGCGACATCTACGACGAATACACCGAACGGCTGGCCGGCCTGATGAACGACCTCAAGGTCGGCGATGCAATGGACCGCTCGACGGGGATGGGCCCCGTCATCACGGAGGCTGCGGCGGATCGCATCATGGGAATGGTGGATCGAGCCAAGGGAGACGGAGCGACGCTGCTGGCCGGCGGCGTGCGCCTGGAGATGCCCGGATTCATGATCGCGCCGACCCTCTTCGGCGACGTCGACAACAGCAGTGAGCTCGGACAGGAAGAAGTCTTCGGCCCTGTGCTATCGGTGCTCCGGTTCGACCACGAGGACGAGGCCATCGCGCTGGCGAACAGCTCCCGGTACGGCCTCGCCGGCTACATCCACACCAACGATCTCAATCGGGCGTTCCGTGTGGCGAGCGCGATGGAAACCGGCAACATCTGGGTGAATGGCGGAGTGGCACCCGCCGCAGCCAACGCGCCTTTCGGTGGGTACAAGCAGAGCGGCCTCGGTCGCGTCGGCGGGATTTCAGGGATCCTCGAATACACCCGTACAAAGAACGTGCAAATCCGGTTCTGATGCTGGATCCCATCGGAAGCGGTTTCCGCTCGCGTGCGAGCGGAAACCCTTGATCTCACAATTCGCTCGTGCCATTCCTCCACCTCCACCGGAGCCATACTGAGTCGGAGCAGCTGTTCCGTCGCAACCCCTAGCATTAGCCACCGGAGGCATGATGACGGTTGACCTCACGCCCGCTCCCCCAGTGACCGACCTGGCCCAACGGACGGCCGAGTTCATTCGCGAATCCGTGATCCCTGTGGAGGAGCAATACCGAGGCGTCGTGCCATCGGACGATGTGCGGTCGCAGCTACAGCAGGCCGCGAAGCGCGCGGGGGTCTTCGCACCACATGTGTCGCCCGAATATGGAGGACACGGGTTGGACATGTGCGGCCGAGCCCAGGTGTTCGAACAAGCGGGTTACTCGCTGCTGGGCCCGCTCGCACTCAACATCGCGGCACCCGATGAGGGCAACATGCACATGTTGGAGGCCATCGCCACCGACGAGCAGAAGCAGCAGTATCTGCGGCCGCTGGCGGCGGGCGATGTTCGCTCGGCCTTCGCGATGACCGAGCCCGCGCCGGGGGCGGGCTCGGATCCCAGTGCGCTGACCACCCGCGCCGAACGAGTGCACGGAGGTTGGCGCATCGACGGCCGGAAGTGGTTCATCACCGGAGCAGATGGGGCCGCGTTCACGATCTGCATGGCCAGAACATCGGGCGCCCCGGGCGATTCTGGTGGTGCGACCATGTTCCTCGTCGACAACGACAACCCGGGCCTGAAGACGATCCGGCACATCGAAACCCTCGACGAAAGCCTCTACGGCGGGCACATCGAGCTCGTCTTCGACAACTGCGTAGTGCCGGACGACGCCGTGCTGGGCCAGGTCGACGAAGGCTTCCGCTACGCGCAGGTGCGACTGGGGCCCGCACGAATGACGCACTGCATGCGCTGGCTCGGAATCGCCCGCCGGGCACAAGATCTAGCCACGGCCAGGGCAGCAGAACGGCACCTGTTCGGGTCACGTCTGGGCGACCTCGGCATGGTGCAGCAGATGATCGCCGACAACGAGATCGACATCGCCGCTTCCCGCGGTCTGATCCTCCGAGCGAGCTGGGAGCTCGACCAGGGTCACCGCGCATCACAAGCGACGTCGATCGCCAAGACGTTCTGCGCGGAGGCCATCTGGCGGTGCGTCGACCGCGCGGTTCAGGTCTGCGGCTCACTCGGCATCTCAGGCGACATCCTGCTCGGCAGATTCCTGCGTGAAGTCAGGCCCTTCCGCATCTACGACGGCCCTTCCGAAACCCATCGCTGGTCGATCGCGAAACGAGCGCTCCGCCAGCACGAGCAACGGTGAGACGATGACAGACTCCACACTCGACGGTCTTGACCTCCCGGCGCTGCGGCAGTTCTTCGCGAAGGAGATTCCCGACTTCAGCGGGACACTGACGGCCACACTCCTACAAGGAGGACGCTCCAACCTGACCTTCCTTCTCGACGACGGCCGCCATCGCTGGGTGCTGCGCCGCCCGCCCTTGGGTAGCCTCACCCCGTCTGCCCACGACATGGCTCGCGAATACCGGGTCGTCGCAGCACTGGCCGCCAGCGATGTACCGGTCGCGAACACGGTTGCCTTCGGCGGCGAAGACGTTCTCGGGGTCCGCTTCTCCGTGGTCGAATATGTCGAGGGCACGGTCATCAGAACAGAAGACCAGCTCCGGACACTATCCAATCAAGACACCACTCGTTGCGCCCTCGCCCTCGTCGACGTCCTGGCACGCCTGCACGCCGTTGACCCGGCAGAGGTCGGGCTAAGCGACTTCGGACGCCCGAGCGGTTATCTCCAACGCCAGGTCCACCGCTGGTACGACCAGTGGCTCCGGGTACGCACCCGGCAGTTGCCGGACGTCGACAGCCTGCACGCCAAACTCGCCGCGACATGCCCGCCCGAGGGCGACACATCGATCGTGCACGGGGACTACCGCATCGACAACGTCATCCTCGCACCCGATGACCCGGGCACGGCACTGGCCATCGTCGACTGGGAAATGGCGACACTGGGCGATCCACTGGCCGACCTCGGACTGCACCTGGTGTACTCGGATCCGGCCTTCGCTCCAGTCCTTGCCGGATCAGCAGCATCGACCAGCCCCCGCCTCCCACCGGCCGAAGACCTGGCGGAGCGCTACGCGGCGACCAGCCGCCGCGACCTCAGCAAGCTCGACTTCTACGTCAGCCTCGGGTACTTCAAGATCGCCGTCATCGCCGAGGGAATCCACGCCCGATACCGCCAGGGACTCACCCGAGGTGCCGGGTTCGAGTCCGTTGGCCAAGCTGTTCCACCTCTCGCCGCCGCAGGACTACGCGCGGCGGCAACGCTCTAAGGACAGACATGACCAACGTCCTCAACCGGTTCCGGCTGGACGGCAAAGTCGCCGTCGTCACCGGGGCGAGCTCCGGGCTGGGCGCGGGGTTCGCCCTGGCACTCGGCGAGGCCGGAGCCGACGTGGTCCTTGCCGCCAGACGCACCGACCGCCTGAAACAAGTAGCACAGCAGATACGACAGCAAGGCAAACGCACGCTGATCAAGGCTGTGGACGTCGCCGATCCTGACGCGTGCGAGGCCCTTGCCGATGAGGCGGTGACCCACTTCGGGCGCTTGGACATCCTGGTCAACAACGCCGGTATAGGTACCGCCGTACCCGCAACGAGGGAGACACCGGACCAATTTCGCCAGGTCATCGACGTCAACCTCAACGGCGCCTACTGGGCCGCGCAGGCCTGCGGAAGGCGCATGAAATCCGGCTCCAGCATCATCAACATCAGCAGCGTGCTGGCACTGATCAAGTCCTACGCTCCCCAAGCGGCCTACGCCGCCAGCAAAGCAGGCATCATCGGCCTCACCCGTGACCTCGCGCAGCAATGGTCCGGCCGACGCGGCATCCGGGTCAACGCCATAGCACCCGGCTATTTCGCCAGCGAGATGACAGCAACCATCCCCGACGACACGCTCCTGCCCTTCATCCGCACGCACAGCCCGCTCGGCCGGCTCGGACTGCAACACGAACTCGATGCCGCTGTCGTATTTCTTGCCAGCGACGCCTCGTCCTACATCACCGGCACCACCCTCGCCGTCGACGGCGGCATGTCCGGGCACTGAGAAAATGAGCCGCAGGATGCGGCCCCACGGTGAGGGCGCGTCCTCTGGCTCCTTCTGGGTAGTGCGTCAGGCTGCGGAGGTCTCCGGGCGCAGCACGTATCGATGGGCATCGTGTTGCCGGGGGCGTCGAGACCGAGGATCTTGATTCCCCAGGGTCGTCGTGCAACTGGGTGTCGCACACCGTCGCGTCCGGCGTCGACAGCGGTCGCTGCTCTGCCTTGCCCGGCTGCGGCCTGTTGTACAGGGTTGGGGAATGTCTCGAACAACCCGCACGGCGCGTTGGGCAGCCGGAGGCGTGCACGAGCTCAGCACGCTCATCCCACCGAAGGGCGACAGCGCCTGACACCACGGCGGCGATCAGCCGCAGGTCGCGAGCATTTCTTGCAGCGCCTTCTGCTCCGGCTCGGTGATGGTCAGGTCGTAGGAGTGCTTGACCGTGATCCAGCTCGTCGCGTAGCTGCACCAGTTGGCGCGCTCGGGCTTCCACTGGGACGGGTCCTGGTCGCCCTTGCTGCGGTTGGAGCTCGCGTCGACGGCCACCAGCTGGGGCAGCTGCATGTCGTTGGCGAACTGCTCGCGGCGCTGGTCGTCCCATTTGTTCGCGCCGCTGCGCCAGGCGTTGGCCAGCGGCACCATGTGGTCGATGTCGATCGCCGACGGGTCGGTCAGCTGCTGGCCGTTGTAGGCGCTGGTCCACGTCCCCGACGTGGGCTCGCAAGCGTTGTTGGAGCGGACGTTCTGACCGTCCCGCGCCAGCACCGCCTCGCGGGTGTTGCAGTTCTTCCCGGCTTCCGGTTTCGTGATCCAGTGCTTGAACCGCTCCCGAACCGCTCCCGCGAGTAGCCGTCCATCGAACCCGCCGGGGCGACGCGGAGTTCGGCGAGCTGCTCGGCGGCGGGGCCGGTGGCGGATCCGGTGGCACCGCCCTGCGGGTCTAAGAAGCCGGACTCGAAAACCACCCACATCAGGCCCAGCAGCGCGGCCGCCACGACCGACGCCCAGACGGACTTCTTGGCAGCCATGCGTCTCTCCTGTTCGGGCGGCGGTGTCACCCGCCATTCGATCACCCAGCGCGCTCGCGGTTCACTCCGCCGGGTGGGTAATGTGTCCTGGCACACCGACGTTCAGCCGCTCGCCCCGGTTCGCGGGATGTAGCGGGGGATGTAGCGCACCAGCAGGCCCGCCCCCAGCAGGCCGAGCACTCCCATGCCCGCTCCGGCGAAACCGACGCCGACCAGCGCGGTCAGCCCGGACACGGTGACCGGCCCGACCGCTTGCCCGAAGTCCGCGGTGAACCGCCAGGCGCCGAGGAACGGTGCCGGACCGGGCTGCGGCGCCAGGTCCGCGCCGAGGGTCATCAGGATTCCGCTGCTGGTGCCGTTGGCCAGCGCCAGGAACACCGCGACGATCGCGAAGGTCGGCTCGTCGACCACCGCGAACAGCGCCAGGTGCCCGACCGCCAGTCCGGTCATGGCCGGCACGGCCGCCCAGATCCGGCCGAAGCGGTCCATGATCTGGCCGGATGCGTAGGAGAGCGCGAAGTCGATCCCGCCAGCGATACCGATGACGACCGCGGTCGTCGAGGGCGGCAGCCCGGTGGCGACCGCGACCATCGGCAGCACCACCATCCGGGGACGCCCGCAGTCCGCCGATCAGCGCGGCGCAGGTTCCCATCCGCACCAGCACGCCGCGGTGGTGCACCAGCGTTCCCACCAGTCCTTGGGGCTCGGGGATGACGGCCGGGTTCTCTGCGGTGCCGAGGTCTTCGGTGCACAGCAGCAGGATCACTGCGGCCAGGGCGAACGCGACGTGCAGCAGGAAGACCGCCCGCTTGTCGGGGGTCGCCACCAGCACCAGCACCGCCAGGAACGGGCCGATGAAGTAGCCCGCGCGGAACAGCCCGCCGAGCACGCTCAACGCCCTGGCCCGGTAGCGCAGCGGCACCGTCGTGGTGATGAACGCGTGCCTGGCGAGCGCGAAAACCGCCGTCGACAGGCCGACGAGGAACACGCTCGCGCCCAGCATCCACGGGCTCGTCGAGAAGTAGCAGCCGAGCAGGCCGAGAACCGACACGATCGCGGCGCCGATCATCGCCGTCCGCTCGCCGAGGCGGTGCACGAGCGCACCGCTGGGCACGTCGCCGACGAGCTCCCCTACCATGATCATGGCGCCGATCAAGCCCATCGTCCCCAGGCCAGCGCCCTTTTCCGCGGCGATGAGCGGGATCATCGGGATGATGGCACCCTCGCCGGTCGCGAACAGCAGGGTCGGTCCGAACGCCGCGAGCGCAACTTTCCTCAGCTCGAACGAGCGCTCACCCATCGTCCACCAATCTCCGAGTGAAGGGCACCTGCTGCCAACTTACTTGGCTGCAGGCGTCCTCCACGTGGCCGATCAGATGGCGAGGACGCGTTGTCCGCCACTCAGGCGGCGTAGCGTACGGCCGACTGGGCCTGCTCCCAGACGCTGTACATGTCCGCGCAGCCGTGCTTGACCGGCTGGTACCAGCCGATGGCGCGGCCGAACTGCACCCGGACCTTGGCGTACTCCACGGTCATCTCCCGTGCGTTCCATCCCGCCGAGCTGCTCGGCGGCGAACGCGACCACCGCGAGGTCCCGGGCTTTCCCAAGCGCAGCACCAGAATTCTTTGGGGACAACATGCCGGCTGGGACTGCGGGGAAGTCCAGCCGCGTGATCCGCCGGGTTGGGTCCAGCGTCCGCAACGGGGCAGCAGTTCCGCTTGCGCTTCGGTGTCCTCCAGCGCAAGCAGCAGCGCTGGCCTGGTCCAGGGGCTGATCAACGACATCCCGACCGTCGAAGATCTGGTGCAGTGCATCATCCGGGGAGGCCGCTGATCTGATCGGGGGACGGCTGGGCGGGGGATCGGCGCGACGAGCTGAGCCGACTATCGTCGGCGCTGGCGTTGGTGGCTGAGCTGAGGAGCGGTCAGTGTCGTTGGAGTACGCGATCCTGGTTTCCCTGCAGGAGCGCGCGGGATCCGGGTACGAGCTGGCGCGCCGGTTCGACAAGTCGATCGGGTACTTCTGGGCGGCCAGCCACCAGCAGATCTACCGGAGCCTGAAGCGGATGGTCGAGCTGGACTGGGTGTCCTGCGACGAGGTGGCGCAGGACAAGCGACCGGACAAGAAGGTCTACCGGGTCGGCGAAGCCGGCGCCGCAGAACTGGCGCGCTGGCTCGCCAAGCCGGTGGACCCGCCGACCATCCGCAACGAACTGTCGGTGAAGATCCGCGGCGCGTGCGTCGGCGACGTCGACGGGGTGGTCGAGGAGGTCGCCCGCCACCGGCAACTGCACAGCCAGCGACTAGCCGCCTTCCGCGCGCTCGAACGACGCGATTTCCCGGCGCCGGAAGGACTTTCCGGACAGCAGTTGCACCAACACCTGGTGCTGCGCGGCGGAATCCTCAGCGAAGAAGCGATGGTGTCCTGGCTGGACGAAGCGCTGACCGTCCTGCGCGCCGACCTGGGCTGAGCAGCGGCGACCGGAGCGACCCCGTCCACGGAAGGCCCCGGCCGATCAGCGTCATCCCGACCGGGCTTGGCGCTGGCCGGAAACCAGGGAGTCCATGTCGAGCAGGAAGCGCCGGATCGCCCGGCGCTCCGAATCGTCGTAGGACCGCATCCTGTCCACCACTTCTCCGATCAACGGTCCGAAGAACGACCACCCAAGCACGATGGCGCGTTCTTCCACGACCAGCTTCACCCTGCGCCGGTCGTCCGGGTCGCGTTCCCGCCGGACGTGGCCGAGACGTTCGAGCCGGTCGATCAGCGCCGTGACCGATGCGGAGTTCAGGCCGAGCCACTCCCCCAGCCGGCCCGGCGTCGCGGTCTCGCCCGCCCGGTCGGCGTCCAGCAGCGCGATGAGGGCGCGCAGGTCGGTGGGGTGCAGCCGGTGCGTTCCGGCGAATTCGGCGGCCAGCAGGTCGAGTTCGACGGTAACGGACCGCAGCAGATGGACCAATTCGAGTTCATCTTCCACCGCACCATGCTAATCTCTCGATCGTCGAGATATTCGATGAGCGAGGTAAATGATGGGCTTCCGGACCTCCCGCAGCGCCGAGGACTTCTTCGCCGCCTACGACGCGGTGCTGGCGAAGTGGCCGATCCCGGTCGACGGGCTCGACGTTCCGACGGCTTTCGGCAGCACTCGCGTGCACGCCTGCGGCGCACGGGATGGCAACCCGTTGGTTCTCCTGCACGGCGGCGGAGCCACCTCGACCACCTGGTTCGCCAACGTCGGCCAACTCGGCGAGCGGCACCGGGTCTACGCCATCGACCTCATCGGCGACCCGGGACGCAGCGTCGCCGACGGCGAGGCCGTCACCTGCGTCGGCGACCAGATTGCTTGGCTGGATGAAGTGCTCGACCACCTCGGCGTCGAGAAGACCGACCTGTGCGGGCATTCCTACGGTGCGTGGATCGCGCTGCACTACGCCATCCATTCACCCCGGGTGCGCAGGCTCGCGCTGCTCGACCCCACCGCGTGCTTCGCCCGCTGGAACCCGCGTTACCTGCTGCGCGCCCTTCCGATGCTGCTGCGGCCCTCACCACGGCGGACCCGGGACTTCCTGCGCTGGGAGGCCGACGGCACCGGCATCGATCCGGATTGCCTTGAACTGCAAGCACGCGGCGCCGACTTCCCAGCGGCCAGGCTGATCACCCGTCCCAACCCCAACCCGACGCGGCTGACCATACCGATGCTCGTGCTGGCGGCGGAGAACAGCAAGGCGCACAACGCCAACCGCCTGATAGAACAGGCCGAACGCTTGGTCTCCGACGTCCGGGCGGCGCTGCTTCCGGCCGTCGGCCACCATGCCCTACCTGCCGGGAACGCCGCTCGGCTGAACGAAATCCTCGTCGATTTCCTCGACGGCCGTTGAACGGTGAAGGGCATCTTCGGGATAAGCGAGTCGTCCGAAGTTGTCCTCCGCCTCGAAAAGTCCTGGCGGTCAACAGGTTTCGGCGACCCACTCCGGGTGGTCGATGAACGGGTCCCGGTTGTGCTGGAACTGGTCGAAGATCACCTGGTTGCGGCGCTGCTCCGCGGCGTCCGGCGGATCCTGCGGGTGGTGCACGTCGGTACGCTGGGAAAATGCCGCCGTTCCTGCCCCGTCAACCGGAGGATTGTTGCGGCCAGCAAACGACAACAACCGGAATTGTCAGTGCGAGCAATGCCGCCGGAAGCACGAAACCCAGCGCCGCGTCGTACCGGTACAGGCCGGTGAACGCCGCCGGAGCGGCCGACATCCCGAGGAACCGCAACGCGGTCACCACCGAGATGGTCCCGCCGTGCCCGCTGGGCCCGCCGGTGAGCACCGTGGCGTGGATGCCGACCAGGATCAGCTGCGCGCAGACACCGCCGACCGCCCAGGCCACCGCCACCGCAGGCAGGCACGCGACCAGCCCGATCGACGCGACAGCCAGCGCTGCGAACAGCAATCCGACGCACACGACAGCGCGCTGGCCGTACCGGTCCACTGCCCCGCCGGTCAACCTGGCCCCGATCGCCCCCGCCACGCCGTAGGCGGTGAGCACCAGCCCACGCGCGCCGGGGCTCAGGGAGAACGCGTCGTCCAGCCGGAACGAGACCAGGAACGGCAGGCCCGCCAAGCACGCCCAAGCGACGAAGGCGACGCCTCCAGTCCGCAGCACGGAAATCCGCCAGGCGTCCAGCAGCGAGGCGGGGCGCTGCGCCGCACCGTCGCGAGAATCCGCCGGCAGCGGGCTGATCGCCAGCCCGGCGGCGACCGCGGCGAGGCCGACGAAGGCCCACTGCCAGGACCCTTCCGCCGCGAGCCCACCGACCAGCGGTGCCGACGTCTGCCCGATCGCCTGCGTCGCGCCGTAGGTGCCCAGGGCCCGCCCCAGGCGCTCCTTCGGCGTGACGGCGGCGAGCTTGGCCAGCAGCAGCGGCGTAGTGAACGCGTTCGCGATGCCCTGCAGCGCACGACTGGTCTGGAAGAGCCAGAACCACGGTGCGAACGCGGCCAACAACGCCACGACGGCGTATCCGGCGTAGGCGATCCGGATGCTGCGGCTCATGCCCCACCGCTCGCCGAGACTGCCGGACACCAGCATGACGATCGCGAACGGCAGCAGGTAGACGGTCAGCGATGTCGCCGCGATGCCTTGCGACACGGCGAAACTGCGGCTCAACTCCGGCAGCATCGCCGAGACCACGCCGCCGCCGAACGGCCCGAGCAGTCCGCCGATGTGAAGCGCGACCCGAGCGTTCACCGATCTGCCGACCCCGAACGGCTTCCTGGATCGGCCGTCCGATGCCGGATCATCAACTACCGCCTCCCGAAGCGCTCCCGGTAGGTGCCGACCTTGTCCACGATCTCCTCCGGGCTGCCAGCGAACAGGCCGCCGGCGGCGATGTTGGTCTCCAGCGTCTGCCCCGCCGGTTCGTCGCCGACGCCGCCGTGGTCGCGGGTGGGGTCGCGGTCAGTCCACTGGGCCTCGTAGTACGGGCGCAGCGCGTCCCTCGCCTGCTGGGAGGTCTTGCCCACGAACAGCAGCCCGCCGGAACCCACCCGGGCCCGCGCCGGGTGGTGGCCGTAGGCTGCCCAGCGCTCTCGGTAGTGGTCGACGAGCTTTCCGTAGTTCTCCATCGGCTGGATCGCGTTGGCCACGAAGATCGGATCGCCGTACCTGGCCGCGAGGTCCGGCGAGGCGTGGCTGGTGGCGACCCCGTGCCAGACCGGCGGCGGGGTCTGCAGCGGTCGCGGCAGGCTGGTGACGCCGTCCAGCGGGGCGCGGAACCGCCCGGTGAACGTGACGTCCTCCTCCCGCCACAGCTGGTGCAGCAGCTCGTAGTGCTCGGCCTGCAGGTCCCACTGGTGCGCGCGGTCGTAGCCGAACATGGTGTAGGGATCGGCGGAATTGCCCTTGCCCACGATCAGTTCGAGGCGGCCGTGCGACAGGTGGTCGAGCGTGGCGTAGTCCTCGGCCACCCGCAGCGGGTCGAGCGTGCTCAGCAGCGTGACCGCGGTGATCAGCCGGATGCGGCTGGTCCGGGCCGCGATCGCCGCGAGCACCACCGGTGGCGCCGTCGCCACCGTGCGGCCCGCGTGGTGCTCGCCGAAGCCGAAGTAGTCCAGCCCCAGCGCCTCGGCGAACTCGGCCAGCCGCACGACGTCGTCGAAATGCCGGGTCGTCGACTGCGTTTCGCCGGTCAGCGGGTCCGGCTGCGTGCTACCCAGACTCAGGATGCCCAACTGCACGTCCACGCACCTCCACCCGGGTCACCGCCGACGGCAACCCGAGAAACCGGGAATTGGGATGTCCTCTTAGGACTTGATAGTTCGACGCGCTGGTTCGCGCGCCAGTCACCGGCGACAGGCCTGGCTGGCCACGCGGCGCAGATCGACGTGCCGGCGCCGGGTGAACGCGGTCATCACCAGGCGATCGTCGAGCGGGCTGCCACCGGTGTCAACCGCCGCACCGGCCGTCCCACCAGGCGGACTGGCGCACCGAAATCTGGCCCGGAGCTTGAAGGTTCCATGAACGGCGGGTGAAAAATGGCAAACGGCTTGGGAAAAATGCGCCCGAAACGGACATCCGGCACATCGTCGCAGACCAGCCGCCGATCCGGACGGCGTGAACGGGGCGCCGAACCGGCCGAATATTCTTCCCCGCCACAAGAACCAAAACCTATGGTCCAGACCACGGCTGAGCGCGGGGTCCGCCCGGCTGACCGGTGGTCGTCGGAATGTTCCTTCTCCCCTCCTCGGCCAAGTTCCACCCCAGCAACCGCCGGTCAGGCACCACCGACCTGACGAGGCGGTCTCGCCAAAGGAGCCGAGATGAACAAGAACCCGAAGCTCGCCGCCGCCGTGGTCGGTGCGGCGCTCGCCCCCTTCCTGATCACGATCCCGGCCGGCAGCGCCAGCGCGCACGGCTACATCGACTCGCCGCCGAGCCGGCAGGCCCAGTGCGCCGCCGGAACCGTTCCGTGCGGCGCGATCAAGCACGAGCCGCAGAGCGTCGAGGGCCCGAAGGGCCTGACCAGCTGCAGCGGCGGCAACGAGGGATTCGCGGAGCTCGACGACGACAGCAAGGGCTGGACCGCGACGCCGGTCGGCAACTCGGTGACGTTCAACTGGGCGCTGACCGTCGCGCACCGCACGACGACCTGGGAGTACTTCATCGGCGGCAACCGGGTCGCCGTGTTCGACCAGGGCGGCCAGCAACCGCCGTCGCAGCTGTCGCACACCGTCGACCTCGGAGGCGTCAGCGGCAAGCAGAAGGTGCTGGCGGTCTGGAACGTCGCCGACACCGCGAACGCCTTCTACGCCTGCGTAGACCTCGACGTTGGCGGCAAGTGACCGTTCGACCGGCGTTTCCGCGAAACCGGCGGGCCCGCGCCCCACACGGAGCCGGGCCCGCCGCGGCGTGACACCGGAGCGGGCAAGCCGAATCGAGCGTCCACTCTGGACGCGAACCGGACAACGGCTCGGCTCGGCGGGGCAATGCCGAACTCGCCCAGCAGCCCGGCGTCGTCGAAATCCAGCAGTTCGGCGGAATCCAGCGCCCAGGGCTCGTGCTCCACCGGGAATTCGACGGGCCAGCGGCGCCACGTCGAGAACATCCGCCAGCGCGCGGTGAGAAACCGGTCCGCGCTGGTCGGCACGACGCGCTCCCGGCGCTGGATGCGAATGCTCAGGCCAATGCCAGATCGCTCGACGCGGTAGGCAGTTTCGGTTGCGGTCAGCGAGCATTCGACCGCCGCGGACCGGTACGGAAGACGCCCCACCGCCCTGGCGAGACGCACGAATGCCGGATGCGAGGCCTCCAAGGAGAGGAACACCAATCCGCGGCGGCCGTGCTCGTCGACGGCGAAGGTCCGCACGTTGACCTCGGTGAACCGCATCCGCAGCGGACTGGTGACCACCATCCCCAGCCCGACCACGCCGACCCACGCCGTGCCGTCGAACAGGTCCGGCCGGGTACGCGGCGGCAGCACCGCCTCGATTTCCCGTGCCGCGCAAGGCCAATGCACGAACACGACGTCGCGCCAGACCTGACAGGTGAACGACCAACGCACCTGGTGGGGCGCGGCCAGCGTGATCGGTTCGAGTCCCATGACTCACATGATGACTTCCAGCAGCGCGGCGTAGAGCGTCAGTCCGGGGCCGAACGCCAGGGCCGCGATGTGGCTCCCGGGCCGGAGTTCGCCGCCGGCCCGGAGCTCTTCGAGGACCATCAGCAGCGTCGCGGAGGAGCAGTTGCCGCGCTCCGCGAGAACATCGCGCGACGGCTGAAGGGCCGAGGGCGGCAGGCCGAGGGTGTCTTCGACGGTGTCGAGGATGCGCGGGCCACCCGGGTGCACCGCCCAGCCGCGGATGTCGCTGCGCCGCAAGCCGTTCCGGTCCAGCAGGTCGTCGAGCACCGCGCCGAGGTGCCGGGCCAGCACGTCCGGCACCTGCGGCGAAAGCCCCATCCGGAAGCCGAGGTCGGTGATGTCCCAGGTCATGTGGTCGCTCGCGCTGGCGTCGGTGAAGGCGGCGATGTCGACGACCGCCAGCCCCGCCGAGTGTGGCTGCAGGACCGCAGCCGCGGCCGCATCACCGAAGAGCGCGTGGGAGACCACCTGCTGCGGGTCATCGGTCGGCGGCTGGATGTGCAATGAGGTCAACTCGACGGACAGCAGCACCGCGGCTCGCCCGTGCGCCGCGACGAAGTCCGCGACGCCGCCGAGGGCCGGAAGGGCCGCGTAGCAACCCATGTGGCCGACGAACAGCCGCCGCAGGTCCGGGCGCAGCCCGAGCGAGGCGGCGAGCTTGATGTCCAGCCCTGGCGTGCCGTACCCGGTGCAGGAGACGACGGTGAGCAGGCCGACCTCGTCGGCGCCGATGCCGGCGTCGTCCAACGCGGCGGCGACCGCCCGGTGTCCCAGATGCGGGGCTTCCTCGCTGAAGCGGCGCATCCGGGCCGCCGTGGACCAGCCGGACAGGTCCTCCTTGCTCGGGTTGGCCACCGTGTGCCGGCGCCGCACCCCGGCGCCCGCGAACACCCGCCGGGCGAGGCGGCTGGCGCGGAAATGCTCCTGGAAGAAGTCGTCCCACAGCACCTGCTGCTCGGCGGTGTCCGGCAGCGCCGAGCCGAAGCCGGCGATCAACGGCGTCACCAACGCGGCGACTCGCTTTCGTCGTCGGGGTCGCCGCCGAGCACGGCCACCCCGAGCCAGTCGGCGCAGACGTCGGAGGTCGCCGGTTGCAGCGCACCGCACCGCGCGTCGCGGTAGATCCGCTCCAGCGGATGCCCGCGCCGCGTCGCCGACGCCCCGGCGGCCTCCAGCACCGACGAAGCCACCGATGCCGCGGTGTCACCGGCGACCAGCTTCGCCCGCCACACCCAGCGGTTCGTCTCCGGCTCCCCCGGCCGCTCCGACACTCGCCGAGCCGCCTCCCGTACCACGGCGTCGGCCGCGGCGACCGCCGCATCCGCCCGCCCCATCCGGGAACGCACGGTCGGCAAGGTGTGCAGTCCGCGCTCGTGCAGGTGCATGCCGCCAACGCGCAGCGCCGACCGCGCCACGCCTACGTACACAGCGGCATACGACGCGACGAGCCACTGCGGCATCACCTGCGCCACCAGCAGCGTGATGCCCTCGATCCCGCCCAGCAGCGCATCCGCGCCGACCGACACCTCGAAGTGCACGTCGTGGCTTCCCGTGGCGCGCATGCCCATCGAATCCCAGGTCGGTTCCACCCGGATGCCGTCGCCGGTCGGGACCACGAAGTAGGACACCTTCGGCTCGACGGCGTCTACGTCCCGGGCGGTGACCAGGTAGGCGTCGGCATGCCCGGCACCGGAGACGAAGGCCTTGCTGCCGCTGATCCGATATCCACCGTCGCAGCGGCGGAAGGTGGTGGCGGTGCGCGACAACCTCGAACCCGTGCCCCGTTCGCTCATAGCCACCGCGTAGAGCGCGCCGCCGGCCGCCGCAGCGAGCAGCCGATCCCGCGCGGCGAAGCAGCTTTCCGGCGCGCCGAGTTCCCGCAGCAGTTCTTCCGGCGTGTGCGCCAGCGCGCCGGTGACCGAAGCGTGCATGTTGAAGATCAGCGCTGTCGAACCGGCCCCACCGGCCAGTTCGGCCGCGAACGCGGCGTAATCGGCGAACGATGCGCCGAACCCGCCCAGTTCCGCGGGAACCATGAGCCCCAGCAGGCTGCGAGCACGCAGATCGACGAAGTCCTCGCTGGGAAAGGCACCGGAGGCGTCGTAGTGCTGTGCGCGCGCGGCGATGCGCGGAACCAGGTCCCGCGCCGCTTCCTGCGCGGCGGCCGGTGAAAACGGTTCTACGACCGGGAACAGCGACAACAGCTCTCACCCCTTCTTTCGGCCGATGCCCTGGAACAGCACCGCTGTCGACGAGAACGGGACCATCCGAACGCCTCTCCCTCGGCCGGCGGCCCAGGTCAGCAGGTCCACCAGCGACGGACGCACCCCGCGCAGGGTCAGCGCGACGCCGTGCCGGGCCGCTTCGGCGATCAGCTCGCCGCGGTCGACCAGCAGCGCCGGATCGTGCACTCCGCGCACTGCCACGTGCGGCACGCGTTCGGCGATCCCGATCGCCACCACCCGGCACAGGGCCGTCGCCGCCAGCGTGTCGAGCACCAGCAGGCCCCCGGGCCGCAGCAACCGGCAGGCTTCCCCCACCGCGGCGGGCAAATCGGCCACGTGTTCCAGAACCTCCCCTGCCACCACGCAATCCGCGCACCCGTCCGGCAGCGGAACCGCGAGGACATCCCCAGCGACCGGCTGCACCCCGTGCTCGGCGGCCTGCCGCAACGCGGTCCGCGACCGATCCACACCGACGTGCCAGTACCCCTTTCCCGCCACGTGCGGGGCCAGCAGTCCCGCGCCGCAGCCGAGGTCCACCAGCACCGCTCCGGTGCGCGGTGCGGTGGGGACGAGCGCGCCGCGAGCGGCGGCGAGCCAGTGCAACATCGCGAAGACACCACGCGGCTGCCACCACTGGTCGGCGAAGACCTCGTACAGCAGAGGATCGTTGCGCCGCACGGTCCGGCCGGAGCGTGCCATGCGCTCCAGGCTGGCACACTCGGCCGGGTGCGGCATTTCGCAACCGCGTCCTCGCTGTTCCGGGCCTCGCACCCGGTGCCGGCGCTGGCAGTCACGGCGATCACCACCGGGCTCGCGGTGACCGTCGGGCGCGATGCGGGCGGCTTGGCCCTGACGGCGGCGGCGGTGTTAGCCGGGCAGTTGTCCGTCGGGTGGCTCAACGATCTGGTGGACGCCGACCGGGACGCCCGGGTCGGGCGGCGGGGCAAGCCGGTGGCGGCGGGCGCGATTTCCCGGCGGACGGCGCTGGTCGCCGTGCTGGTCTCGGCTCCGGCGGCCGTGGTGCTGTCGCTGCCGTTCGGCGCCGCCGCGACGATCGCACACCTCATCGCGCTGGGGGCCGCGTGGGCCTACGACCTCGGTTTGAAATCCGGTCCCTTTTCGGTGTTCCCGTACGCGCTGTCGTTCGGGCTGCTGCCCGCGTTCGTGATGTTCGGCGGCGGGCGGCCGCCGCCGGTCTGGCTCGTGCTCGCGGCGGCGTTGCTGGGTTCGGCCGCTCATTTCGTGAATGTGCTGCCGGACCTCGGTGATGACGCGGCCACCGGAGTCCGCGGCCTGCCGCACCGCTTGGGCGCGGCGCGGAGCACCGCGGTGGCCGCATGCCTGGTCCTGGCCGCGTCAGCGACGTTGGTGGACGTTTCATGGGTGATCCTGCCGCTGGCGGCGGCCGTGCTCGGTGCTGGTCTCGTGCTCGGCCGCCGCCCGGGTTCCCGCACCGCGTTCCACGCCGTCGTCCTCGTCGCCCTGCTCGACGTCGCGATTCTCCTGAGCACCGGAGCCCAACCCACCTGATCAAACACAGTGAACTATCCCTTGTGGACACCTCCGGCGAGGACGGCGAACGCGACCTGCTGTTGCAGCACCTGATCGACGACTGCAGGACCTAGCCCAGGCCGATGCCGGAAACTCCGCGTGTACCCGGAACCCGGGTGGGCCTGGGCGCGACCTTCACCATCAGCCTGCCGGCGACAACGCCTAACGGCGCAGCACCGCCCGGCACGCGGCAACAGCCAGATCAGACCAGGAACGAGAACAGCGGGGAGCCCGGGGAGACCTGCTCGATCTGCAGCGGGGAGCCCTTCATCCGCGTCAGCAGACCGTGCAGTTCGTCGGCGCGGTCGAGCTCGATGCCGACCAGCGCCGGGCCGGTCTCCCTGTTGTTCTTCTTCACGTACTCGAACGCGACGATGTCCTGGCCGTCGTCGAGCACATCGTCCAGGAAGTGCCGCAGCGCTCCCGGCTCCTGCGGGAACGTGACCAGGAAGTAGTGCCGGAGTCCTTCGTGCACCAACGAGCGTTCGACGACCTCGCCGTAGCGGCTGAGGTCGTTGTTGCCGCCGGAAACCACGCACACCACCGGTCCCCGGGGCGGGCGCACCAGCGGCAGCCGGGCCGCCGCGCTGGCCAGCGCCCCGGCGGGCTCGGCAATGATCCCCTCGGTCTGGTACAGCTCGATCATCTCGGTGCACACCGCGCCTTCGGGCACCGCCACCAGTTCGTCGACCAGTTCGCGCACCACGCGGAAGCCGGCTTCGCCGACGCGCCCGACCGCAGCGCCGTCGACGAAGGTGTCCACCGACGGCAGGGCGATCGGCCCGCCGTGGTCCAGAGCGGCGCGCATGCTGGCCGCCCCGGCCGGCTCGGCGCCGATCACCCGCACCTCGGGGAAATGCTCCTTGAGCCACAGCACCACGCCGGCCAGCAGCCCACCGCCGCCGACCGGGACGATCACGGTGTCGATCGGGCCGTCGTGCTGCTCCGCGATCTCCAGTCCGACCGTGCCCTGCCCGGCAATGGTCCGCGGATCGTCGAAGGGGTGCACGTAGACCGCACCGGTGCGCTCGCTGTCCGCTTTGGACGCCGCGCTGGCCTCGTCGAAGGAGCTGCCCGTGATCACCGGCTCGACCCATGCGCCGCCGATCTCGGCGATCCGCCGGCGCTTCTGCCGAGGCGTGTTCGCAGGCAGGTGCACCCGGCCCTTGATCTTCAGCTCGCGGCAGGCGAACGCCACGCCTTGCGCGTGGTTGCCGGCGCTCGCGCACACCACCCCGCGCTCGCGCTCGCCGGCGTCGAGCGAGGAGATCAGGTTGTACGCGCCGCGCACCTTGTAGGAGCGGCAGACCTGCAGATCCTCCCGCTTGAACCGAACCGGGATGCCAAGTTCGCCGGTCAGGCGGCTGCTCGTTTCCAACGGAGTTCGCCGAACCACCTGCCGCAGGCGGGTACCGGCGCGGAAGATCGCTGCGGGAGTCAGCTCATCGGACACCAACCGATACTAAATGCGCTGGTCGGCAAGCCTCCGTTCGGGTGTGTCGGCGCGGGGCCCATCGGCCCTACTACCGCACGCTGGCGGATGCGCATGGTGGTGCTGAGGGGGCGGTCGGAAATGGCCAGGACGAAGCAGTCGGTCGTGGTGGGAGTCGACGGTTCGGAATCGTCAGCGCAGGCGGCGCGGTGGGCCACCGCCGAGGCGACGCGGCTGGCCGTTCCGGTGCACCTGGTCGTGGTCAACGACGATCCGGCGCGGGAGGGGTTCGCCAAGCAGGCGGTCCGCGACATCGCCGAGCGCTGCCATCGCGAGCGGCCCGATCTGACGATCACCGATGAGGTCGCCGTCGGACACCCGGCCGAAGAGCTGGTCCACCGCTCCGAAAGCGCCCAGCTGGTCGTCGTCGGTTCTCGCGGGCACGGCGTCTTCCGGGACGTGTTGCTCGGCGCGATCAGCACTTCGGTGGCCGCGCACGCCCGCAGCCCGGTCGTCGTGGTGCGCGGTGACGCAGCGGCGTCAGGCCCGGTCGTCGTCGGTGTCGACAACTCGCCGGGCAGCCACGTCGCGGTGCACTACGCCTTCGACGCCGCGAACCGGCGGCACACCGGCCTGATCGCGGTGCAGGCGCTGCCCGATGCTTTCTTCACCGTCGGCACCTACCCCCTGCCCGACCGGCAGGAGATCCAGAACCGGGCCGACCTGCACCTCGCCGAACAGCTCTCCGGCTGGTGCGCGGATTACCCGGACGTCACGGTGCGGCGCGAGGTGGCCAACCAGCACCCCGTCGCGACGCTGTGCGAGGCCGCCTGGCAGGCCCAGCTGCTCGTGGTCGGTCACCGCGGCCGTGGTGGCTTCGCGGGACTGCTTCTCGGCTCGGTCGCCAACGGCGTCCTGCACCACGCACCGTGCCCGGTGGCGGTGATCCGCACCCGTGGCGGGTAGTTCGCGCTACGCCTGCGGCGGCTGGCGCCAGACGGCGCGGTACCGGTCGGCGGCCTCGGCATCGCGCTGCCTCCGAACCGCCGAGCCGTGGCCGGGTGGATAGCCGTAGCGGACGAGCCGCGCGTCGACGCTGTCCACCGCGCTGGTCACCACGATTCGACCCACCACGAGGATGCCCAGCAGCAGCGCGCCCGCGGCGATCGGCCACGACCCGCCCAGCAGTCCGAGCCCGAGGAACAGCGCGAGTCCCAGCGGCACGATCTGGATCAGGCCCCGGATCAGCACCCGCAGCACCCACGTCTTGCAAGTGGCGTCGCGCAGCACCCACTCCCGGTAACGCTCGGGGAGCTTGCCGCCGTACTGGTAGCGCAGCCACCGGGCGGGATTCGGGCGCTTCACTGGCATTCGCCCAGCCTACGGCCGGCTCCTGCCACGAGGATGTCCCGCGTGCAACACCCTGTCGATGCCCCGCATCGAGGTCTCCGAGGCCTACGCCCAAGAGGTCGCCGGCCACCCCGACATGATCGCGCTCGGCGAACCCCAAGACTGGGGCTTCGACGCCGCAGGCACCCTGCCCCCGCTGCGGGCCGATCACTGACCAGTCACTCCCCGGGTAGGCGCGTGCGTTGGCCCACCGGTCGGCGACCGCGCAAGCTACAGTTTATTTCAGTCGACACTGACGAAATAGATGTAATCGACAGAATGTCCGCCGACGTGCGCGAACTAGAATCAGGAGTGCTTCCCCCCAGCGTCGCCGAAGGCGAGGGCCGTCATGCAGTCTCCCCTGACAACCGACCGCCTGATCGTGCGCGACTGGACCACCAGCGACAGCGACGTGCAGGCCGCGCTCGCGCTCTACGGCCGCCCCGAGGTGACCGAGTGGCTCACTCCCGTCGTCGCCAACGTCGCCGATCTCGCCGCGATGCGCGCCGTCGTGCAGGCCTGGATCGAGTCGCAGCCGAACCTGGTGCCGCCCACCGGGCGGTGGGCGATGCAGCGCCGGTCCGACGACGTGGTGGTCGGCGGACTGGTGCTGCGGATGCTCCCGCCGTACGACCACGACCTGGAACTGACCTGGCAGCTGCGCCCGGAGGTCTGGGGCCACGGCTACGCCACCGAGGCCGCCTCCGCACTGCTGCGCTGGGCGTTCACCTTCGACATCGACGCGGTCTTCGGTCTGGCGCTGCCGGACAACACCCGCGCCATCGCCACCGCCGAACGCATCGGCATGGAGTGGGTCGGCGAAACGACCAAGTACTACGACACCTCGCTGCAGGTCTACCGCATCCGGCAGGGGGACCTGCCCAGCGGACCGACACTCGGCGCGCCCCAGGACTGACCGAAAATCCACTGTGGCCTTTCGCACCGTCCGCAGTGGACGAACATATCTGTTACGGTGCGTCGTCAGATCATCCGCTATCGGATGATCTGCTGAATGCCCTGGTGAGTGGGATGCTGAAGGCGTCACCGAGGTCCGAGCAGCGCCTGGGGCGCACCCGCCGGAGGTATCCGTGCCACCGCACCGCAACGCCCGAGCGGCCGCCAGCAGGCCCGCGAGCCGCCGACCCGCGGACCGCGCCCGCGCCAGCGCTCGCGCCGCGGTGACCGTGCTGTGCTGGTCGGTCCTGGCGGTGACGGGATACGCGTGGTCCAACTACCGGCACCTGCTCAACGGCCTCGCGACCAGCGACGTCACCGACGGGGCCGGGGCCGACGGGGCGACCGACATCCTGCTGGTCGGCATGGACAGCCGAACCGACGCGCACGGCAACCCGCTGCCCGAGAACGTGCTCCGGGAGTTGCACGCCGGGGCCAACGACGCGGCGCTGACCGACACGATCATCCTGCTGCACATCCCCAATGACGGATCCAGCGCCGTCGGGTTCTCCTTCCCCCGCGACGCCTACGTGCAGATCCCGGGCTTCGGCCGCCACAAGATCAATTCCGCTTACGGCAGGGGCAAGGACGACGCCATCGCCACGCAGACCAAGCGCGGCACCACCGACCCCCCGGAGCTGGCGCGGCTCGGCGGCGACGCCGGGCGAAAGCTGCTGGTGCGCACCGTCGAGCAGCTGACCAGCGTGTCGGTCGACCACTACGCCGAGGTCAACCTGCTCGGCTTCGCGCGGATCACGGAGGCCGTCGGCGGCGTCCCGGTGTGCTTGCTGACGCCCGCCCGGGACTCCTACTCGGGCGCGAACTTCCCAGCCGGGCCGCAGACGATCTCCGGCCCGGACGCGCTTGCGTTCGTGCGCCAGCGGCACGGGCTGCCGCGCGGCGACCTGGACCGCGTCGTGCGCCAGCAGGCGTTCCTGGCCGGGCTCACGCAATCGGTGCTCTCCGGCGGTGTGCTGGCCAACCCGTCTCGGCTGCGCGAACTGATCGGGTCGCTGCAGGAATCCGTGGTGCTGGACCGGGATTGGGACGTGCTGGCGTTCGCCGACCGGCTGCGCGGGCTGGCCGGCGGCGCGGTCCGGTTCACCACCATCCCCATCGAGAACGCCGACTACCAGACCCCCGAGGACGGCGACGCCATCCTGGTCGATCCCCGCAAGGTGAAGGCCGCGATCAGCAGCACGATCGACCCGTCGGCGGCCGAAGCCGGGCAGCCAGGCGAGACGAAGTCCCAGTCCCCGGCCGCGAGGGTGGACGTGCTGAACGCGACGAAGACACCGGGGCTGGCCCAGCGCGTGCGGACCGAACTCGCCAACCGGGGCGAACAGGTGGGCCAGGTCGGCAACGCGCCCGCGCGGACCAAGTCCGTGGTGCGCCACGGCCCGGAGGGCGACGCTGCCGCCAACCGGATCTCGGCGCTGCTGGGGGGCCTGCCGATCGAGTCCGACGAGTCCTTGCGCCGCGGCCGGGTCCAGGTGGTCATCGGCGACGACTACCACGGGCCGGCCGCGCCTGGCTTCGCGCCGCCGCGCGCCGTGCAGCTCGACGGGGCGCACCGGCAGCAGAACGCCGGTTCCAGCCCGGACTCGATAACCGCCAACGGCGTTCCGTGCGTCAACTGACCGGGAAGCGCCGGTGGTGAGGCGGCCCCCTCGCCCGTCTCACCACCGGCCAGCTCGACTGGTGGCTACCCCCAGTGAACAAACCGCCAGCCGGTGGGCCACATCGCGTCGCGCACGACGCGGGAGCCGCCCCGGTTGTCGGGTGTTCGCGAGGGCATGTCCGGACTCCGGACACCAAGCGAGCATCCCGTGATTCCGCGGCCGACCGCTCAACGGCCCCGACATCCACTCTTCGCCGAGGTCCGGGAACGAATCACCGCTCGACAACGATACGCCGCGATGGCGGTAGTTGCGAGATCAAAAAATCGCTCACCGGCGGCTCGCGGCGCCCACCCACAACGCCACGACCAGCACCGACAGGACGACCGCCAGACCGGTCAGGCCCCACCCCAGGGAGGCAGCGGCGGCGAGCACGCCGACCAGCAGCGGGCCGCCCGCGTCGCCCAGTTCGCGCCCGACCTCCGCCGATCCCATCGTCTGGCCAAGCCGCTCCCGCGGCGTCGAGGCGGCCAGGTGCGCGAAACCCAACGGTGTCACGACCCCGGTGCCGAAACCGATCGCAACGGCGGCCACGAGGACCCCGAATAGCCCGGGAACGACCGCGGCCACGAGCAATCCGGCCACCGCGACCGCTAGGCCGCCGGCCATGCCGGGCACATCGGGCAGCCGCCCCGCGTCGCGCGCTCGGCCCGCCCACGGCTGCACCAACGCCGCGGTCGCCGCGAGCACCGACACCGCCGCGCCGGTTGCCAACGGGCCCAGCCCACCGACCGCGCCCACCACCGGCAGGAACCCGACGCCCACCGCCAGCGCCGCCGTCGCGCCCGCCAGCGCCGCGGTCGGCCGCAGGAACCCGGGAGCGGCCAACCGGCGGGCCAAATCGAACAGGGTTTGGCGGGCAGCGGCGGCACCGCCGGCACGGCCAGCACCGCCCACGCGAGCACCGCGAGCGCGAGCCCGGCGAGCGTGCCGAAGAGCAGGTCGAACCCGCCGAAGGTGATCAGGACGCCGCCGAGGACCGGGCCGAGGGTGTACCCGAGGCCCTTCCACGCGCCGTAGCTGCCGAAGGCGCGGCCGTGCTGGGAGTCCGGCGCCAGCCGGGCGACCAGCGCCCCCGCGGCCGGGGAGAACGCGGCGGCCGCCGCGCCCTGGCCGAAACGCGCGAGACCGACCGCAGCCGGGTCACCGGCGAGGACGAACGCCGCCGAGGCGCCCGCGAACGCGAGCAGCCCGCCGAAGAGCACAGGTCGCGGGCCGATCCGGTCGGTGACCGCGCCGAAGACCGGCTTGAGGACCACTTCGGCGCCGTCGTAGACGGCCAGCAGCAGGCCCAGTGCCAGCAGGGATGCGAAACCCGTGTAGGCGCCCAGCCCGGCGGCGATGCTGTGCGCGCCGAAGGCGGTCACGAATCCGGCCGCGTAAAGCGGGAGAACCTGCCCGGCGCGTTGACCGGTCACCTGCTCGGTGCCGGACATCCGGCCACCTCCTCGTCGTCCACTTCGGCGCGTTTGGTCACATCTGGTGCAGTGCTTGGAAGACCTGCTCGGTGTAGTCGGCCAACCGGTCGGCGCAGTGCTGCAGCTGCTGCTGGGCCTCGGCGGCCGCCGAGGCGCCGAATACGTCGCGCGCTTTGAGCTCGCGGTACCAACGGCGCAGCCGCTCCAGGCTCTGCTCCTCCTCTTCCAGCTCGGCCATTGTCAGCTTGCCGTTGCGTAGTTCCTTGTCAATCTCGGCGTCGAACTTGCCGCAGTCGGCCAGGAACTCCGTCCACTCCTCCTGCCGCTCGGCCGTGAACATCTCCGTCAGCCGAGCTGAATCGGGTTCGTCGCGCCCGGTGGCAGCCAGCACCACGACCTCACCGGAGCCCCGCTCGGCGAGCTCGATGGCCCGCGCCACGCCGGCGGCGACGCCAGGCACGTCCGGGAGCGTCCAGGTGCCCTGGCCCAGCGAGAGCGCACCGACCCGGCGCAACTCGCGCCACACCGCCACGCGGTGCCGCGATGGCTGCGCGGGCAGCCGCACGACGAGAACCAGCCACCTCATCACCTGATCGTCCGTCACGAGGACAAATGTATCACGCGTTACATCGGACCTCTTGCTGCGCCGCGCGGCCGACGTGACCTACCCCATATGGGGGGCTGAGCGGCATCGCTTCGAACCTGCGTGCGGTAGTTTTTCGACATGTCGAATCCGCCGTCCTCGCCCGCCGAAGCCTACGAAGTACTGCTGGGGGGCAACCGCCGGTTCGTCGACAACGCCCGCCTGCACCCGAACCAGGACGCCGACCACCGCGCCGCCCTGGCTCCGGCGCAGCGGCCGTTCGCAGTCCTCTTCGGCTGTTCTGACTCCCGGCTGGCCGCCGAGATCATCTTCGACCAGGGGCTCGGCGATCTGTTCGTGGTCCGCACGGCCGGCCACGTCATCGGCTCCGAGGTGCTCGGCAGCATCGAATACGGCGTCGGCGTGCTCGGCGCGCCCCTGGTCGTGGTGCTCGGGCACGACTCCTGCGGCGCGGTCACGGCCGCGCGGGAAGCGTGCATCAAAGGCACCGCGCCGCACGGCTACATCCGCGACGTCGTGGAGCGGGTGACGCCGAGCGTGCTGGCTGCCCGCGCCGGCGGCGTCACCGAGGTCGACGACATCGTGGACGTGCACATCCAGCGCACCGGTGACCTGATGCTGGAGCGCTCCGCGCTGCTGGCCAACGCGGTGGCCGAGGGTCGCTGCGCGGTGGCCGGGCTCTCCTACCGCCTCACCGACGGCACCGTCCGGCTCGTCGGCAGCCACGGTCCGCTGCTGCCCGCGGACTGACCCCCCTCTCGGCACTCGGGATCCACTGTGGCCGCCTGTCGGCATCCACTTTGGACATCTCTGGGCACGGCCGCTCGGCCAGCCGATCCCGGTCGGTCACGTTAGCCTCGAAGGCACGGATCGGGCGAAAGGATCCAGCCTGGTGACCGTCCAGCCGCGTCGAGTGCTACTGATCAGCGCCACCATCGGCGAGGGCCACAACGCGACCGCCCGCGCCGTCGAGGAGGCGGCCCGGCGGGTGTGGCCGGGGTGCGAAATCGCCTGGTTGGACGCCTTGCGCACGATGGGCCGGTGGGTGCCCGCGACGTTCAACTGGATCTACGTCACCAACGTCGAATCCACGCCGTGGCTCTACGACTTCTTCTACGAGTCGCTGTGGCGCTACCGCTGGTTCGCCAACGCCTCCCGCCGGTTCGTCGGCGCGTGGAGCGGGCGGCTGCTGCGCCGGGCCATCGCCGAGCACGCCCCGGACCTGATCGTCTCGACCTATCCGCTGGGCACCGCCGGGCTCGACTGGCTGCGCCGCAGAGGCGGCCTGGACATGCCGGTGGCGGCGATCGTGTCGGACTTCTCGCCGCACCCGTTCTGGGTCTACCCCGAGGTCGACCTGCACTACGTGATGAGCGAGGCGAGCCTGCGGGCGATGCGGCGGGCGGAACCGGACGCCGTCGGCGCGGTCTGCGTGCCGCCGGTCGTGTCGTCGTTCCGGCCCGCCGACCGGGCCGCGGCGCGGCGGTCGTTCGGGCTCCCGGAATCCGGTTTCACGGTGCTGATCTCGTGCGGCTCGCTCGGGTTCGGTTCCGTCGAGCGCGCGGTGGATGCGGCGCTGCTGGCCGAGGGAGTCGACCGCGTCGTCGTGGCCTGCGGTCGCAACGCGGCGCTGCGACGGCGCTTCGCCGACCGCGCGGACGACCGGATCGTCGCACTGGGCTGGGTCGTTGACATGCCCGGTTTGACGGCCACCGCGGACGTGGTGGTGACCAACGCGGGCGGGGCCACGGCGCTGGAGGCGCTGGCCTGCGGGCGTGCCGTGGTGATGTTCGAACCGATCGCCGGGCACGGGCGCGCGAACGCCGAGCTCATGGCCGACGCCGAGCTGGCCGAGCTGTGCCTGCGGGAGAGCGATCTGACCGGGACGTTGCGCCGCTGGGCGGCCGAGCCGGACGAGCTCGCGCAGCGGGAACACCGGGCGCTCAAGCACAGCCAGGCCGCCGAGTTAACCGACCAGGTGGCCGCGCTGGCGCACCTGCCCCGCCACCACGGCCGCCGCCCGCTACGCCCGCAGGACGCGTTCTTCGTGTACGCCACCACCCCGGTCATCTCCCAGCACACCGGCGCGGTCCTGCACATGGAAGGACCGCAGCGCTCCACATCGGACCTCTGCGAAGCAATCGGTCGGCGAATCTCCCAACGTGCAGCGGGATTGCCGATGCTGACCCGACGGCTGATCGTGCGACGCGGTCATCGGCCACAGTGGATTCACAGCGACGCGGTCGACGCCGGTGATCACCTGCGGTGCCGCGAGCTGAACGGCGGGCAGAGCGCGGATCCGATCATCGAGGAGTTCTTCGGCACCCCGGTGCGCACGGATCTGCCACCGTGGGAGCTGCTGCTGCTCAACGACGCCGGCACCGGCCACGCCTCGTTGCTGGCGAAGATGCACCACGCGCTGGGCGACGGTGTCGCGGTGACCAGCACGCTGCTGCGGTTGCTTAGCGACGGCCCGCATCCGGCGACATCGCCGAGTCGCGCCGACCAGCCGTGGTACCGCCGAGCCCGGAAGGTCGCGCGCGGATTGGTGAGTCTGACGGGGGCCGGACCCGCGCCGACCAGCCGCCTGGCAGGGCGCAGCACACCAAACCGGTCGTACGCGGAGGTCGAGCTCCCGGCCGCCGAAGTGCGCGCCTGCGCACGCGCGCACGGGGTGAGCAGCACGGCGTTCCTGCTCGGCATGGTGGCCGAGGCGCTGCACCGGACGCTCGGCGACACCGCACCGGGCCAGCGGTTCCGGGTCATGGTTCCGCGCACCGCACGCACCGGGCGGGGCGGCGCGGGCACCGGCGTGCCCGGCAACCACACCGTTTCGCTGTCGCTCGACCTGCCGGTCGGGCCGATGGTGCCAGCTCGCCGCCTCGCCGAGGTCACCGCCGGACTTGCCGAGCCGGACCGCACCGGCCAGCCCGCCGCTACCAGCGCCGTGCTCGCGGCACTTGGCGTACTGCCCGCGCCGCTGCACGCTTGGGTCGTGCGGCAGATCTACCAGCGTCGCTTCTTCAACGCCGTGGTGTCCGTGATGCCGGGACAGCGTCGTCCGACCCACCTCGGCGAGACGCTCATCGCGGGGGTCGTGCCGGTGCTGTCGCTGGCAGACGGCGTGGGCGTGGCGATCGGCGCTGTCAGCTGGGGCGAGCGGATCGGGTTCGGGATCACCACCGACACCGGGCTGGCGCCGGAGGCCACCGAGCTCGCCGGTCACCTCCGCGACGCCTTCGACGAGCTGCGAGGAGACCGGCGGTGAGCGCGCAGGGCACCGTGCTCGTCGTGGCCGTTCCGGCGGCCGTCCTAGGTGCGGCCAGCTTCGGGCTGGCCAGCGCGATCCAGCACCGCGTCACCAAGCAGGTGCCGAAGGTGCGCACGATGAGCCCCCGCTTGCTGTTCGACCTCGTCCGCAAGCCGATCTGGGTGCTCAGCATCGGCACCGTGATCATCGGGCTGTCGCTGCAGGTGGTGGCGCTGGCCTTCGGCCCGCTGGTGCTGGTGCAGCCGTTGCTGGTGACCTCGGTGCTCTTCGGCGCGGCGTTCGCGGCATGGCTGGCGCACCGCAAGCTGGACCTGGTGCTGGCGCTGGGCGGGCTGGCCTGCGTCGGCGGACTGTCCGCGTTCCTGGTGCTGGGGCGGCCGTCCGGGCAGGGTAACGAGTTCACCGGGGCGTCGATCGTGCCGTTGGCGCTGACGCTCGGGCTGCTCATAGTGGTCTCGCTGCTGGCCGCGCGGTGGCTGCCCGGCGAGGTCGGGGTGATCGGCATGGCTGGGGGCACCGGCGTGTTCTACGTCCCCGCCGGTCTGATCAAGGTCGTGGCTGGGCACTTCCGCAGCGGCGGGCTCGCCGAGCCGTTTCACCACTGGTCGCTGTACGCGGTGTGCGTGATCGGGCCGATGGGGTCCTGCTGAGCCAGCAGACCTTCCAGCGAGGCCGGTTGATGTCGCCCCCGCTGGCCGTGATCACCACGGTGGATCCGCTGGTGGCGGCCGCGATCGGGGTGAACTGGCTGGGCGAGCGTATCGAGTCCTCCCCCACGATCCTGGTCGGCGAGGTGATCTCCGTCGTGGTGATCATCGGCGGGATCGTGGTGCTGACTCGCCGGGGCGAGCAGCTGCGCCGGGCGATGGAGGAACGCGAGCGCAACGACGGCACGACGGATTCGTCGTGGGGCTGACGGTGCGCGGGCGCACCGCGCTGGTGACGGGTGCGTCCTCGGGCATCGGCGCGGCGACCGCCGCCGAGCTGAGCTCGCTAGGGTGCCGGGTCGTGCTGGTCGGCCGCGACGAGCAGCGGCTTGCCGAGGTCGCCGAGCGCACCGGCGGCGAACCGGTGCCCGCCGACCTGACCTATCCGACCGGGCTCGACCGGGCCGCCGCGGCCGCCCGCGAGGTCGATCTGCTGGTGCACAGCGCGGGCATCGGCTGGGCCGGCGACCTGAGCGCGATGCCGCCGGAGCGGATCGAGGCCCTGACGGCGGTGAACCTGACCGCGCCGATGCTGCTGACCCGCGCGGCGCTCCCCGACCTGCGGCGGCGGTGCGGGCACGTCGTGTTCGTCGCCTCGATCGCCGTGGTGGGCGTGCCCGGCGAGGCGGTCTACTCGGCGACCAAAGCGGGCTTGCGGGCCTTCGGCGCGAGCCTCCGCAACCGCGACGGGATCGGCGTGACCACGGTGTTCCCCGGCGCGGTCCGCACGCCCTTCTTCGCCGGGCGACGCTACGACCGCCGCTTCCCGCGCATGGTCAGCCCGCAGGAAGTGGCCGCGGCTCTGGTGCGCGGCGTGGAGCGGGACGCGGAAGAGGTGTTCGTCCCAAAGTGGCTCATCGCGCCCGCCCGGCTGCAGGGCTTGCTGCCCGGCACCTTCCACCGCCTCGCCCGCCGCTTCGGCTGACTGCGGCCGGTCACCCGCGCAACGCGCGGATCGACTCGCGCAGCGAGCCCATAGTCGCCAGCACGGCGGTCGGTTCGTAGCCGCAGTGCGCCATGCAGTTGGCGCAACGCGGATCACGGCCGCGCCCGTAGGCGGACCAGTCGGTGTCGGCCAGCAGCTCCTGGTAGCTCCCCACGTATCCGTCGTTCATCAGGTAGCACGGCCGCTGCCAGCCGTACAACGAGTACGACGGGATGGCCCAGGCCGTGCACTGGAAGTCGACCTTGCCCTCCAGGAAGTCCAGGAACAGCGGCGAGTGGTTGAAACGCCACTTCTTGCGTCGCCCGTCGGCGAAGACCTTCCGGAACAGCTCGCGGGTCTCCGTCACGCCCAGGAAATGCTCCTGGTCGGGTGCCTTGTCGTAGGCGTAGGCCGGCGAGAGCATCATCTGGTCGACCCGGAGGTCGTTGTTGAGGTACTCCAGCACCTCGATGACCGACTGCGGGGTGTCGGAGGTGAAGAACGTCGAGTTGGTGGTCACCCGGAACCCGCGCCGCTGGACCTCCTTGACGTTGTCCACCGCTTGCGCGAACACGCCCTGCTTGCACACCGACTCGTCGTGCCGCTCCTCCAGCCCGTCGATGTGCACGGCCCACGCGAAGTACGGCGACGGCCGGAACTTGTCGATCTTGCGGGGCAGCAGCAGCGCGTTAGTGCACAGGTAGACGAACTTCTTGCGCCTGACCAGCTCGTCGACGATGAGCTCGATCTCGGGGTGCATCAGCGGCTCGCCGCCGGCGATGGAAACCACCGGCGCGCCGCACTCCTCCACCGCCGCGACGGCCTGCTCGACCGGCATCCGCTGCTTGAGCACGTTCGCCGGGTGCTGGATCTTGCCGCAGCCCGCGCAGGCCAGGTTGCACGCGAACAGCGGCTCCAGCTCCAAGGTCAGGGCGAACTTCTCGCGGCGCGCGAGCTTCTGCTTCACCAGGTAAGCGCCGACGCGGATCGCCTGGCGCATCGGAATGCCCATCAGGACACCTCCTCGGGTGCGGCGGATCGGATTTCGGGCGGGACGGTGCGATCCCGCAGGACGGTGCGGCCCCACCGCGGCAGGCACGAGCCGATGGCGTGCAGCCGGGCGAGCGCGGTCAGCGCGCGACCCGGCGTGCCGGGCCGGAGCAGCGGTTGCCGTGCGGTGTCCACCACGACCCGCACGACGCCGAGCGGACGTCCCGCTGCTGCCTCGGCCAGCAATGCCGACTCCATGTCGACGGCGAGCACGCCAGCACGGGCCAGCTCGGCACGTTGGGCGCCGTGCACCACGCGACCGGCAGTGGCGATCGGCCCGCGCCGCACCGGGAACCCGGCGCGGCGCAACTCCGCTGCCAACGACGGTGCCGCTGGGCAGCGCACGGTGCCGCGCTGACCGCGGAGCTCATCGGCCACGATCACATCGCCGGTGCATACCTCGGCGCCGACCCCGCCGGCGAGACCAGCGACGACCAAGACGTCGAAGTCCGCCCCCGCAAGCGAAGCCGCGCTGCGGGCGCTGCGGTGCCGCCCGTAGCCCGTGCGGCGCACGGTTCCAGGACCAAGCGCCTCCTGGAGGGCTCGGGCTTCGAGGCCCAACGGGGCGCAGACCAGCAGTCGCATCGCAGTCATCTCAGTCCCCAGCACGCTGGTACCGCCCGAGCGCGGTGAGCGGGAAGATCACCCGGTACAGGTGGTAGTTGATGTAGAAGTCGCCGGGGAACCCGGTGCCGGTGAACTGCGGTTCGTCCCAACCGCCGTCCACCCGCTGGGTGCGGGCCAGGTACTGCGTGCCGCGCTGCACCGCATCGGTGCCGTGCCGGCCCACCGCCAGCAGCGCCAACAACGCCCAGCCGGTTTGCGACGCCGTGGAATCGCCCCGGCCGATCCACTTCGGGTCGCGGTAGGAGCGCAGGTCCTCGCCCCAGCCACCGTCTGCGTTCTGGTGGCGTTCCAGCCACCGCACCGCCCGCCGCAGTGCCCGGTGATCGGGTTCGAGGCCCGCCCGGACCAGCGCCGGGACCACGGCTCCGGTGCCGTATACGTGGTTCGCGCCCCAACGGCCGAACCAGGACCCGTCCTTCTCCTGGTTGTCCAGCAGCCACTTCACGCCCCGTCGCACCACCCGATCGTCGTGCCCCAGCGCGGCCAGCGCCTCCACCACGTGCGCCGTCACGTCGGCCGACGGCGGGTCGATCACCTCGCCGAAATCGCAGAACGGCAGCTTGCGCGCCAGCGCCCGGGTGTTGTCGGCGTCGAAAGCGCCCCAGCCGCCGTCTCGGGACTGCATGCCGCGCAACCAGCGGACACCACGCTCGATGGCGCCACGCACCACCTCCCGGTCCGGGTGCTCGACCCGGTTCAGCGCGAGCAGCGCTTCGGCGGTGTCGTCGATGTCCGGGTAGCCGTCGTTGTCGAACTCGAACGCCCAGCCGCCCCCGGGCGGCAGGTTCGGGCGGCGCACCGACGCAGGAAATCAGTCGCCCGGCGCAGCGACAGGTGGTCGGCGGGCACCCCCGCATCGCGCAGCGCCTGCATGCCGAGCACGGTGTCCCACACCGGGGACTGGCAGGCCTCCAGCCGCCGCACCGGACCGGCCGGGGTCTGCTCGCGGATCAGGAAACCCTCCAACCCGGCGAGCCCGTGCCGCAGCACCGGGTGGTCCAGCGGGTAGCCGAGCAGGTGCAGCGCCAGCAGCGAATACACCCACGGCGGCTGGATCCCGCCCCAGGAGCCGTCGGCTTCCTGCCGCGCCACGATCCACTCCGCCGCGCGCAGCATCGCGTGCTTGCGCAGCCCCTTGAGCGGGCGTCGGTGGTAGCCGTGCAGAACCCGGTCCAGGGCGTGGAAACCGTACTTCCACGACCACTGTGGACGGACCTGCCCCGCCGCGCGTCCGGTGCGCAGTTCGCGCACGTCGATGCCGAGGTTGCGGCATGGTCGCAGCGTGCACACCACGGTCAGCGGGACGACGGTCTGCCGCGCCCAGCACCCCCAGTCCGATACGTTCAGCGGGAACCACTTCGGCAGCAGCACGAGTTCCGGCGGCATCGCGGGGAGTTCGTCCCAGGACCATTCGCCGAACAGCGCCAACCAGATCCGGGTGAACACCCGGGTGGCCTCCAGCCCGCCACACGCCAGGATCCAGTCGCGCGCCACCGCCATGTGCTCGGCGTCGACGTCGTCACCGGCGAGCTTGAGCGCCGTGTAGGCCTCCACCGTGGTGGACAGGTCGCCGGGTCCGCCGTAGAAGTTTGCCCAGGTGCCGTCGGGGCGCTGCTGCGAGCGGATCCAGCGGGCGGCCTGCTCGGTCTCGGTGGCGGTGCGGATGCCCAGGAACTGCCGCAGCAACAGGTCCTCGACGTCCATCGTCACGTTGGTCTCCAGCTCGCCCTTCCACCAGCCGTCGGGGTGCTGGAGGGAGAGCAGGTAGTCGCGGCCGGCGGCCAGCGCGGTCCGGGCATCGGCTCGCGCGCCGGACGCGGAAACCACTCCGGTGCGGATGGGCTGCTGCAACTGATCGGTCAAAGCTTCCTCCGTACGATGAACTCGGCCAGCTCGGTCAACGACTCGGTCGCGTCGCCATCGGGCAAGTACTCGTCGGCGGCGGCCAGCCGCCGCTCGCACTCCTGGCGGGTCCAGTCCGCCGAGCCGGCCCGCTGCACCATTTCGGCGGCCTCCTGCAGCTGGTCCTCGGTGAGCGGTTCGGCCTGCACGTACAGCCGGTGCAGCCGATCGCCGGCGGCGGTCCCGGAGCTCAGCGCGTGCACGACCGGCACCGACTTCTTGCGGGCTCGCAGGTCGGACAGCACGGGCTTGCCGGTGACGTCGGGGTCGCCCCACAGGCCGAGCAGGTCGTCGACGAGCTGGAAGGCCATCCCCAGTTCGGTGCCGTAGGCGTGCAGCCGGGCCACGGTTTCCCGCCGCGCGCCGACGTGGAGCGCGCCGATGGATGAGGCGCAGGCGAGCAGCGCGGCGGTCTTGTCGTGCGCCATCTGCAGGCATTCGTCGAGCCCGACCTCGGCGCGGCACTCGAAGTCCAGGTCGGCGGCCTGCCCGGCGATCAGGACGCGGGTCGCGATGGACAGCGACCGGGCCGCTGCCGCCGCATGGCGCGACGGCGATTCCAGCAAGATCTCGTTGGACAGCGCCAGCAACGCGTCCCCGGCGAGCAGCGCTGCCGGTTTTCCGAAGACGGTCCACGCGGTCGCCCGGTGGCGGCGGGAGGTATCGCCGTCCATCACGTCGTCGTGCAGCAGGGAGAAGTTGTGCACGAGTTCCACCGCGGCCGCCGCGACGACCGGATCCCCCGCGGTGGCAACGCTGCGCGCGGACAGCAGCACCATCGCCGGCCGCAGGGCCTTGCCACCACCACCGCCCGGGGAGCCGTCGGCGTCACTCCAGCCGAAGTGGTACTCGCACACCCGGCGGGTGTCCGGGTCGAGTCGGTCCACTGCGTTGCGCAGCACCGGATCCACCGCTTCCCTGGCGGTTTGCAGGGCTGGTGGCAGAACGGTCGTCATGCGGTCACCTCCACGCCGTGTTGCGAGCGCTGGTCCAGATCCACTACCTCGGCGGCGCGGGTACCGCTGAGCACCGCTCCCTCCGTCGTGTCGGGCCATCCGGTGGCGGTCCACGCCCCGGCGAGCACCAGGCCGGGCACCGCGGTGCGGGCCTGCGGCCGGAGCGCGCCGGTGCCGGGCGCCTGCCGGAAGGTCGCGCTGGGCTCGCGGGTGACGAAGAAGTCGAGGACCCGCGCGCTGCGGGCGTGCGGGAAGACCTGCCGCAGCGCGGGGATGAACAGGTCGTGCAGGTAATCGGTGCGCGCCTGGACGTGCTTTTGGGCGGCGGAAAGCGAGACGACCAGGTACTGCCCGCGGGGTGCGCCCGAGATGGATGTCCGGTCGAAGACCCATTGCACCGGGGAGTCCAGGACAGCGGCCATCTCGAGGCTGGTAACCGGCCGGTCGTAGAGCACGTGCACGTTGACGATCGGCGCTGCGGACAGCTTCGCCCACGTCGCCACGCCCGGTATCGGGAGGTCCGCCACAAGCGTCGCCGCCGCGCGGTGCGGGACCGCGACGACGACCGAGTCCGCGGTGAGCACCGATTCCCCGGTGTTCTCGCGCACCGGGACCTGAAAACCCTCGCCGGAGCGGCGGATCGCCCGAGCCTTGCAGCGGAGCCGGATGCCGACACCCGCTTCCAGCAACGTGCGGTGGGCGGCTTCGCCATGCAATTGTCCCAGCGGCACCTGGGGAATCCCGATGTCGGCGCTGTCGGTGGTGTCCAGCACGCCGAACCGGAACACCTTGGCCGCCAACGCCATCGACGCGTCCGCGGGCTCGGCGTTGAGCGCCGCCAACGCCAACAACCCCCACAGCGCATCGACGGCGCGCGGCGACTCGCCGCGCTGCCTCAGCCACTGCCCGAGGCTGATGTCGTCCAGCGCGGGGTCGGCCGGATCGAGCCGCCGAAGCGCCAGCGCGGTGCGCGCCACCCGCATCCGTTCCGCCGCGGTCAGCATCCGGTACCCAAGCAGCGTCGGGGTCAGGTGTGCCGGTGCCGGGAGGTTCCAGCGGCACAGCACCGAAGCCTGGCCGCCGGGGCTGAGCACCGGGACGTGGAACCGGGATTGCACGCTGATCGAGTCGGCGACGCCGAGCCGCTGCAGCAGGCCGGTGTAGGCGGTGTAGCAGCGCAGGAAGACGTGCTGCCCGGTGTCCACCACGAGGTCGCCGCGCACGAAGGAGTAAGTCGCGCCGCCCAGCCTGGGGCGCGTCTCCAGCAGCTCGACCTCGAATCCCAGTTCGGCGCAGCGCAGCGCCGCCGTCACCCCGGCCAAGCCGCCGCCGACCACCACCACGCGCCCCCGGCTCACGGTGCCATCCCCGCCAGCGACCGGGCCGCGACGCCCGCCTTCCGCCAGCCGGACAGCGAGGTCCGCACGCGGGTCGGCGGCGATGCGGGCCAGCAGTTCGTGATAGATGCCCGCCATCGACGCGCAGCAAGCCCGGCTGCGCCGGTCGAGCATCGGCAGCAGCCGAAGCCCTTCGGCGTACCACTGCTCGGCGCGGGCGGCCTGGAATCGGATCAGCCGGTCCCACCTCTCCGGGTCCTCGGCCCGCCCGTTGCCCGGCTCCAGCCGAACGCCGAACCTCTCGAGGTCCTCGGCAGGCAGGTAGACCCGCCCGGCCAGCTGGTCCTCCTGGATGTCGCGCAGGATGTTGGTCAGCTGCAGCGCGACACCGAGCGCGTCCGCGCGTCGCTCGGCCGTGGGCGGGTCGATGGTGCCGAACACGCCCAGTGACAGCCGCCCGATCGATCCGGCCACGCAGCGGCAGTAGTTCAGCAGCTCCTCGAAGGTGCCGTAGCGCACGCCGCGGACATCGGCCTCGCAGCCGTCGATGAGCTCGTCGAAGGCCGCCAGTGGCACCGGCAGGCGCGCCGCCGAGTCCGCCAGCGCCGCCAGCACCGGGTCAGCGGCGCCGATGCTGGCGGCGTGGATCGCCTCGCGGGCCTGCTTCAGGCGCCGCAGCTTCTCCTCGCGCGGCAGGTCGCCGTCGCCGATGTCGTCCACGCGGCGGGCGAAGGCGTAGACCGCCGACAGCGCCCGCCGCTTCGGGCCGGGCAGCAGCCGGATCCCGTAGGAGAAGTTTCGCGCCTGTTCCCGGGTGATCTGCTCGCACTCCAGGTAGGCGTCCCGGATCCGGGCCCAATCGGTCACCAGATGCCTCCCAACACGTACAACCGCCCCCATTCGGCGAAGGTTCGCCCCCGCCCCGGCCGCACGTCGAAGCCGAGCGGATCGTGCTTCGCCGCTGCGAACGCGGCCGCCGTGGCACGTCCACCCGCGACATAACCGGCTACCGCTATCCGGGCCATCCCGGACAGCTCCCTGACCAGCGGTGCGCCGGCGTCGAGCATCCGGCGCGCGCGGTCCACTTCGTACTTCACGAGCCCGCAGAGCATCGTCGAGGCGCGGTCGGCGACCAGTTCCGGTTCCTCGCAGCCGAAGCGCTGCATGTCGTCGGTCGGCAGGTACACCCGGTCCTGGCGGTAGTCCTCGGCGATGTCCTGGCAGTGCTCCAGGATCTGCAGCGCGCTGCAGATCCGGTCGGACAGCGTGATCAGCGCGGGTTCGGCCCGCCCGAAGACGTGCAGCACCGCTTCCCCGACCGGGTTCGCGGACAGGGCGCAGTAGTCGAGCAGGTCCGGGAAGCTGCGGTAGCGCCGCACCTGCTGGTCCTGCCGGTTGGCGTCGATCAACTTGACCAGCACCTCGTGCGGAATGGCACACTCGGCGACCGTCGGTGTCAGCGCACGCAGCATCGGAATCCGAGCCGTTCCCTGGTAGGCGCGCTTGAGATCGATTTCGAGGAAGTCGAGCAGCGCCGCGCGGTTGCCGGGAGCCTCGTCGCCGGCGTAGTCGACCAGCCGGAAGAAGCCGTACAGGGCGTGCAGGTGCCGCCGCAGCCCGTGTGGCAGGATCCGGGCGGCGACCGGGAAGTTCTCCGACCGCATCCGGGCGAGCACCGCGGCACTCCGCGGAAAGTCACCCGAACGTGGCATCCCGTCCGAGTTTTCGGAATCCCCGCCGGACATCGCGCTATCAGGCAGCGACAAGACCATCGAACCCTCCTCCTATCCCCGCCGACCAGGAGGCGCATTCGGCATCGTATGAGCCCCCATGCGGCACCGCAGGGCGAGCAACGACGCGCCGAGTTTTCCCATGATTCGTAACGTTGTTCGACCAGCGGAGCGCCGTGGTCTACATAGGACGCAGGGACGATCACCACAGTGGACCGGGCGGGGCCGCCGAGCCCGCTCCGACCGAACTGACACGACGTCAACAATCCGCCGGTCATAGCCGCTCCGGCACCGATTCCCCTGCGCCGACAATCGGGTGGCGTGCATTGACATCCGAGCAACAACCCAAGACCGTTGTCCGCACTCTCCCAGGTCCGCCCGTTGGTTCGCGACGAAGGGAACGCAACGTGACGACAGCAGAGCAGGTCCATGCCGCCGTCGAGGGCCTGACCATCACCGAACTCCTCCGCCGCAACGCCCGCGACCACACCGACCGGCCCGCGCTCACCACCGGGATCGGCCCCGGCGCCACCACCCTCAGCTGGTCCGCGCTGCGCGACGAGGTCGCCGCCGTCACCAGTGGGCTCTCGGCACACGGCCTCGGCCGCGGCGACCGCATGCTGATCGCCATGCCCAAGCGACCCGAGCTCTGGGCGTCCGACCTCGCCGCCGCCCACCTCGGGGCGATCTCCTGCACGCTCTACGACACGTCGACCACCGACCACATCCGCTACATCGCCCGGCACAGCGCGGCAGCGGTGGTCGTGCTGGAGGGTGCCGCGCAGTGGGCCCGGTGGCGCCCGATCATCGACGACCTGCCCGACCTGCGCACCGTGGTGGCGCTGGATCCGTCGATCATCCCGCCCGGCGATCCGCGCTTCGTCACGTACGCGGACCTTCGCGGCAGCGGCGATGTGGGGGATTTCCGCGACACCTTCGAAGAACTCACCGACGCCACGGCCCCCGACGAGGCGCTGTGCGCCGTGTACACCTCCGGCACCACCGGCGACCCGAAGGGCGTGGTGCTCTCGCACCGCAACGTGATCCACCAAGCGGTCATGCAGGACTTCCTGGTGCCGGCGCCGGAGCACCCGCGCTCGGTGTCGTACCTGCCGATGGCGCACATCGCCGAGCGGATGCTGAGCATCTACCTGCCGATCTGCACGGCGGGCCACGTCACGATCTGCCCGGATCCGGCCGCGTTACTGCACAGCCTGGTGGCGGTCCGGCCGCACGGACTGTTCGGCGTGCCACGGGTTTGGGAGAAGATGGTGGCCGGGCTGCAGGCCAAGTTCGCGTCGCTGCCCGAAGACCAGGCCGCGCTGCTCCAGCAGGCGCGGGCCGTGGCATCGCAGGTGTTCCGGCTGCGGGCTCGGTGTGCCGAGGTCCCGGCCGAGCTGGCGGCGCAGTTCGAGCAGGCCGACCCGTTCCTGAAGCAGATCCGCGCCGCCATCGGGCTGGACGCCTCGGTCCAGAACTTCAGCGGTGCGGCACCCGTTCCGGTGAGCGTGCTCGAATTCCTCGCCAGCATCGGACTTCCGGTGTACGAGGTGTGGGGGCTCAGCGAGACCAGCGGCTGCGCGACCGTGAGCACAGCGGAGGCGTTCGCGTTCGGCGCCGTGGGCGCGGCCGCGCCCGGGATGGAAGTGCGGTGCGCCGACGACGGCGAGCTGCTGGTGCGAGGTCCGGTGGTCTTCCGCGGGTACCTCCGCGCGAATGGCGGCTTGGACGACGCGACGGACGCCGACGGCTGGTTCGCCACCGGCGACATCGGCCGGGTCGACGAGCGGGGCCTGGTCTGGGTCACCGACCGCAAGAAGGAAATCCTCATCACCTCGGGCGGCAAGAACATCGCCCCGACCCGGGTCGAATCGCTGCTGCGGGCCCACCCACTGGTCGGCCAGGCGGTCGCGATCGGTGACCGCCGGCCGTACGTCACGGCGCTGGTCGTGCTGGACGAGGAGGCCGCACCGGCGTGGGCGAAGGCGCACGGCATCGACGCCGTCGACCCCGCATCGCTGGCCGCGCATCCCGCCGTGCTGCGCGAGGTCGACCACGCCGTCGTGCAGGCGAACAAAGCGTTGTCCCGCGCCGAACAGGTCAAGGCGCACCGGGTGCTCGGCGTCGCCTGGACCGCCGAATCCGGCGAGCTGACCCCGAAGCTGAGCCTACGGCGGCGGGTCATAGCCGAACGCTATGCCGCCGAGATCGACCGGCTCTACACCGAATCCCGGCGATGACCACACCCGCCAAGCGGCAGCGGCTGGCACCGGACCAGCGGCGGAAGCAGATCCTGGCGGTCGCCCGGCGGCTGTTCGGCCAGGGCTGCTACTCGTCGGTGTCCACATCGGACATCGCAAGGGCCGCAGGGGTGGCCCGGCCGCTGATCAACCACTACTTCGGCGGCAAGCGCCAGTTGTACCTGGAGGTCGTCCGGCAGATGCTGGTGACGCCCGTCTCCGTCACCGAACACCTGCCGCGCACCAACCCGCAGGAGCGGATCTCGATAGTGGTGGACCGGTGGATCGACGTAGTCGAACACAACCGGGAGATGTGGCTGTCCGCGATAGGCGAGGGCATCGGTCTGGACGAGGACCTCGACCAGGTCCTGCTGGAATCCGACGAGGTGGCCGCCGACCGGGTGCTGGAGGCGGCGATGATGACCGACGTCGTCGAGGGCCGCGAACAGCTGCGGGCGATGATCCGCGCCTACGGCACGATGCTCAAGGCCGCGTCCCGCGAATGGCTGGTCCGCGGCACCCTCAGCCGCGGTGATCTGCACATCATGCTGACCCGGTCTGCCTTGCACCTGCTGCAAGACGTGTACCCCGCGGTGCGCGAGCAGGCCGGCCCGAACGCTCGTCCGAGGTCCTGAGCCGACCCGACCTGGAGGGAGCGTTTCGTGTACCAGGGCTTGCCCACCGCCCGAGGTCCGATCGGCGACGCGCTGCTGCAGACCGGCCTGCTGCTCGATTTCGCCGTGCGCACCGCGGCGGCCGGTTTCCGGGCGGTGTGCCGGGCGCGCTTCGGCTGGTCGGAATTCCTGCAGCAGGCCTCGTTCCTGGCCGCCGTCACCACGCTGCCCGCGCTGCTGGTGACCATCCCGCTAGGCGTGGTGGTGGCGCTGAACGTCGGCTCGCTGGCCGGGCAGCTCGGCGCACAGGGCTACGGCGGGGCGGTGGTCGCGTTCGTGATCGTCGGCCAGGCCGCCCCGCTGATCTGCGCCCTGATGATCTCCGGCGTCGGCGGCTCCGCGATGTGCTCCGACCTGGGCGCCCGCAAGATCCGCGACGAGATCGACGCCCTGGAGGTGATGGGGCTGCCGGTCGTCGAGCGCCTGGTGGTGCCGCGCGTGGTGGCCGCGGCCGTGGTGAACACCCTGCTGGCGTGCATCGTGCTGCTCGTCGGCATCGCCACCACCTTCCTGTTCCAGATGTGGGTGCTCGGCGACGCGCCGGGCGCTTTCCTGCGCACGCTGACGCAGTTCTCCCGGGTGCCGGACTTCGTCGTCGCGCTGCTGAAGGCCGCGGTGTTCGCGGTGATCACCGCGGTGGTGTCCTGCTTCAAGGGGCTGACCGCCAAGGGCGGGCCGGGCGGCGTGGCAACCGCGGTCAACGAGGCCGTGGTGATCTCTTTCGTGCTGGTCTTCGTCGCGAACACGGTGATGACCGAGCTGTACCCGGTGCTCGTCCCGGCGAAGGGGGAGTACTGATGGCGCTGCCGCCGGCAGTCACCCGGTTCGCCGCAGCCCGACTCGGCTCCATTGTGGACGCTCTGGCGGCGGTGGGGTTGCACTTCACCTGCTACCTGCGGGCGATCGCGGCGATCCCGCACGTGCTGGGGCGGCATGGGCGCGACGTGGCGCGGCTGGTCGGCGAGATCAGCCTCGGTTCGGCGTCGCTGCTGGCCGGCGGCGGGACCATCGGCGTGGTGTTCGCGATGTCTTTCGTCTCCAGCACCCAGGTGGGCTTGGAGGGGCACCGCGGCCTGGACCTGCTGGGACTGTCGCCGATGACCGGGCTGGCGGCGGCGCTGGTGAGCACCCGGGAGATCGCCCCGCTGGTGGCCAGCATCGCGCTCGCCGCGAAGGTTGGCACCGGCTTCACCGCGCAGCTGGGCGCGATGCGCATCTCCGAGGAGATCGACGCGTTGGAGGCGATGTCGGTGCGCTCGCTGCCGTACCTGGTGAGCACCCGGATGGTGGCGGCGTTCCTGTCGGTGATTCCGCTGTACTTGGTGGGGCTGTTCGCCTCCTACCTGGCCACCGGGGTCGCGGTCGTGTACCTCAACGGCGTTTCCGAAGGCACCTACAACTACTACTTCCGACTGGTCCTGACGCCGGAGGACGTGCTGTTCTCGCTGCTCAAGGCCGTGGCGTTCGCGATCGTCGTGACGCTGGTGCACTGCGCCTACGGCTACTACGCCGCAGGCGGCCCGGAAGGCGTCGGGAAGGCAGCCGGCCGCGCGCTGCGCACCAGCATCGTCGCCATCACCATCGCCGATGTGCTGCTGAGCATCGCGTTCTGGGGCTTGCGACCGACGCTACCCGCATTGGGGATATAGCGATGGCCAAGCCGCAACGATTACCCGCGCGTCGCCACAACGCGCTGGCCGTTCGTGGATTCGCCGCGCTGCTGGCGCTCTTCGTCGCCGCGGTCGCGACCGTACTCGGCGGCGCCGGACTATTCCGGTCGGACCCCGAGGTCACCACGGTGTTGCCCGCTGCCGCCGGGCTGGTCCGGCCGGAAACACCGGTGCAGTACCGCGGTGTCCGCGTTGGGCGGCTGGCCGATGTCGACCCCGGAATCGGCGGTTCGCGGCTGACACTGCGGCTGGAGTCCGACAAGCTGGTGGACATCCCGGGGGATGTCCGGGTGCGGCTGATGCCGCGCACCATCTTCGGCGACCAGTACCTCGACTTCACCGTTCCCGAAGCGCCGAACGGAACCGAACTCGTTGCCGGGGCGGAGGTTCCGGCTGACGACTCACGCCCGACGATGCAGCTCTACCACGCGTACACCCGCCTCTACCAGCTGGTCGAATCCCTGCAACCGGCCCGCCTCCAGACCGCTTTCTCGGCTCTAGCCGAGGCATTGCGCGGCCGGGGCAACCAGCTCGGCAGCGTGCTCGACGATGCCGCGCAGCTGGCCGGGAGCCCGCCGTTCGACAACCTCGGCGAGCACTTGGACACGTTCTCCGCGCTCAGCGCCGACCTCGCCGCCGCCGCACCGGATGCGGTGCAAGCCCTGGACAACGCCGTCGCGCTGTCGGGCACGATCGTGCGGCGCAAGCAGGCGATCGGCGACCTCCTCGGCGCGGGCCTGGCGCTGACCGACCGGTCGCAGCGGTTCGTCGACGAAAACGCGCAGCGCATCATCCGCATCGTGCGCGCCACCGGCCCGGTCGCCGAGGTCCTCGGCCGGTACCCGCACGCGGTGCGCGACGGTGTGGATGCCCTGGACGCATTCCTGGACGGCGCGAATCGCGCTTTCTCCACCGGGTTCTTCAAGATCCGCATGGCCGGCACCCTGGACCGCCCCTACCCGTACTCGCCCGCGGACTGCCCGCGCTACCCCGGACTCGACGGCCCCAACTGCGGCACGCGGCCGCCCGAAGGGCCGATCGGTCCGGTGGGCGGCAGCCCGCAGGAACTCGACGCGATGCGGCAGTTGGCGCCCCTGCTGCCCACCCCGCCCGCTGCTCCCCCGCCGTCGCCTGACGTGCTCGGCCTCCTGCTGGGGCCGGTGGTGCGCGGATCGGAGGTCGTGACGCCGTGACACGAACCCGCTCCGCGCACGTCCGACTCGTCGTTTTCGTTGCCGTGTCGGTGTTTTCGGGCATCGTCGTGGTGAACACGCTGACCGACCCGATGACCCGGCGCTCGGTGACCTACCACGCGGTGTTCACCGACGTAGCCGGGCTGCAGCCGGGCAGCGACGTGACCATCGCCGGGGTCCGGGTCGGGGAGGTCTCCGAGGTCACCGCACACGACGGACTGGCTCAGGTGTCCTTCGACCTGGCCGCAGAACAGCGGATTCCCGCCACCGGACTGGCCGTCATCCGCTACGCCGACCTCACCGGCGCCCGCGCGCTGTCGCTGACCCCGGGGCAGGGTGGGCCGCCGCTGGAACCCGGCGCCACGATCCCGGTCGAGCGCACCCGCCCCGCGTTCGATCTCACCGCCCTGTTCAACGGGTTCAAGCCGCTGTTCAAGGCGCTGGAACCGGGGCAGGTCAACCAGCTGGCGGCCGAGATCGCCGCGGTGTTCCAAGGCGAAGGCGGCACCGTCAACGCGCTGCTGTCGCGGATCGTCTCCCTGACCGCCACGCTCGCCAGCCGCGACGAGGTGATCGGCGAAGTCGTCGACAACCTCAACGCCGTGCTGGGCACCATGAACCGGCGGCGCGAGGAGCTGCGCGCACTCCTCGACGGGCTCGGCCGGTTGGCTTCCGAAACGGCCGCCAGTCGCGGGCAGATCGCGGCTGCCATCGACAGCGGTTCGGCGGTGGCCCACTCGCTGGCGAAGCTGCTGGGCGACGTCGGGCCCGGCCTGTCGCGCGATGTGCGTTCCGTGCAGGAGATCACCGCGATGCTGGTGCGCAACCAGCAGCAGATCGACGTTGCCGTGCAGGAGATGCCCGCGTTCCTCGACACCCTCGACCGCGTCACCGGCTACGGGTCGTGGGCGAACGTCTACCTCTGCAATCTGAGCGTCCAGGTCGCCGGTGATCCCGTCGACCTCGGCGTGGGCCCGCACACGGAGGTGTGCCGATGAGGAAGGTGCTGGTCAACGGCGCGATCGGCGCGGTCGTGGTGCTGCTCCTGCTGGCCGGTTCGATCGCCGTGCCCCGCGTGCTGTTCCTGTTGCGCACCAACGAGTACCACGCCGAGTTCGGCAACGCCGCCGGGCTCGAGGTGGGCACGCAGGTCATGGTCGCCGGGGTGCCCGCGGGCCGGGTGACCGAGGTAGCGCTGGCCGGGGACCGGGTTCGCGTCTCGTTCCGGCTCGACGACGCGCATTCCCTGGGCCGCGACACCCGCGCCGCGATCAAGCTGCGGACCGTGCTCGGAACCCGTTATCTGAGCGTGGAATCCGCCGGTCCCGCACGGCTCTCCCCCGGTGGAACCATCCCGTTGTCGCACACCTCGGTGCCCTACAGCCTCGACGAGCTCCAATCCGCCGCGAAATCCACCGCCGAAGGCCTGGACCTGCCCCGGCTGCGCGCCATGATCGACGCCGTGGACGAGGTTTCGCCAGACGATCCGCAGCTTCTCGGCAACGTGCTCGACGGCATCGCCACGGCCTCGGCGATCGTCGGAGAACGTGGCGAGCAGATGCAGGAACTGCTGCGCGGTACCCGAATGCTGACCACGACGCTGGTCGAGCAGCAGGACACGCTGGTCACGTTGCTCGGCGACGCGCAGCTGATCGTCGACACGCTGCAACAACGCCGGACCGTCATCCGCCAGCTCAGCACCGACGTGCACACCGTCGTCGACCAACTGGAGCGGCTGCTCCGGGAGAACCGGGACGTCCTCGACCCGCTGCTGGCGGACCTGCACGCCCTGACCGATTCGCTGGAGCGCAACGACCTGGCCATCGACGAGAGCCTGCGCCGGCTCGGCCCGGCCAGCCGATACCTCGCCAACGCCACCGGGAACGGCCCGTGGGGCGAGGTATCGGCGCCGCTGGGTCCGGTCCCCGACAACGTGCTGTGCGTCGCCGGACTGTTCAAGAGGTGCCGATGAGCCGCAGAACGCTGATCGCATGCATCGTGCTGGTCGCGCTCGTCACCGGCGGCTGGTTCAGCGTGCTCGCGCCTCGCCCCGGACTGGAAGTGTCGGCCGACTTCAGCTATGCGGACGGCATCTTCCCCGGCAACCGGGTCGCCATCCTGGGCGTCGAGGTCGGCAGGGTCGAATCGGTGCAGCCGCAGGGCGCGACGGTGCGGGTGCGGGTGCGCATGCCCGCCGACACCGCGCTGCCCGCCGATGCGCAGGCATACATCATGAGCCCGGCGATCATCAGCGACCGCTACGTCGAGCTCGGCCCCGCCTACACCGGCGGCCCCCGGCTGACCAACGGCGCGGTGATCCCCGTGCAGCGAACCCACTCCCCCATCCGCTTCGACCAGCTGTCCCGGTCGCTGGACTTGCTGCTGGCCGCCTTCGGGCCCTCCGGCGGCGATCCCGGCGTGCTCGACCGGCTGCTGCGCAGCAGCGCGTCGGCGTTGGACGGGCAAGGCCCGCGGATTCGCGATGCGATCACCGACGTCGCCCAGGCCAGCGAGGTGCTGGCGGGCGGCAGCGGCGATCTCGGCGCGGTGCTGGACAACCTCGACCGGTTGGTCCGGGTTCTCCTCCAGCACCGGGACGCAGTCGACTCGCTGGCTGCCTCGACCGCCCAGGCGGGCGCGGACTTCCAGGCCCAGCAGCAGGAAATCGGCGATGCCATCGGCAAGCTGTCCGCTGTGCTGGTCGCCGTCGACGACCTCCTGCGGCGGCACGGCGAGAAACTCGGCGGCGACGTCTCCCAGCTCGCCCAGTTCGCCGGCACGCTCGCCGAACGGCAGCGGGAGCTCGCCGAAACGCTGGACACGATGCCGCTGGCGATGGACAACTTCGACCGCGCGATCACCGACGACGAACGCCTCCGCATCCGGCTGAACATCTCCACCAACCTCAGCCAGTTCGACACCACCGCGCAACTGTGCCGCCAGCTGCCGCTCCCGCTGTGCACTGGCGCGGGGATCACCAACCCGATCCCGTTCCCGCCGGACATCGAACCGCTGCGCGCGATACTCGGGGGTGGCCGGTGAACCGGTCCGCGCCCGGGGTGCTCGCTGTCGTGCTGCTGACCAGTTCGTGCGGGCTGAGCCTGCAGAACCTGCCCGTCGGCAACGGCACGTCCGGGTACCAGGTCACCGCGGTGTTCTCCGATGTCGGGCAGCTGCCGAAGGGCGGCGCGGTGCGGCTCGGGCAGGCCGTGGTGGGTCATGTGTCGGCCATCGGCACCCAGGACTTCCGTGCCGTGGTGGAGCTCGACATCGACCGGGACGTCCGGCTGCCCGCCGGCACCACCGCGCGCCTGGAGCTCGCCTCCCCGCTGGGCGAGGAGTTCGTCGTCCTGCAGCCCCCGTCCACATTGGAGGGCGAGTCGCTCGCCGACGGTTCGGTGATCCCGATCGAGCGGACCTCCCGCGGTCCGGACATCGAGAACGCGCTCGCCGCGGTCGGCACCCTGCTCAACGGTTCCGGCCTCGACCAGGCCCGGACCATCGTCACCGAGCTCAACACCGCGCTCGACGGCCGCGAACAGCGGGTTCGCGACCTGCTGGGGCAGCTGGAGCACATCCTGGCGTCGCTGAACCGGCACCGCGCCGAGATCACCGGGCTGATCGACTCGATGCACGCCACCTCGCAAGACCTGGCGGCGAGCCAGACCACCCTGGACGCGGCGCTGACGCAGGTGCGGCCCGCGATCGACGCGCTGCTGGCCGAACGCGAGCGGTTCACCACACTGCTGGCCAACACCGCGGATCTGAGCGACGCCACAACGGCCCTGCTGGACCAGACCGGCGAATCCCTGACCCGCCAGGTCGAGCAGTTCCGGCCGGTGCTGGCGGACCTGCAGTCGCTGGACGGAAACCTCGGCACCACCGTGCAGTCGCTGCGCCGGTTCTCGGGGCTGTTCCAGCAGGCCACGCCAGGCGATTACCTGCTGTTCAACGGCACGCTCGACGTCCCCGGCACCGTCGTCCAGCTGCTGGCCCCCGGCACCCCGATGCCGCCGCCCGGCCAAGGCGGCGTGGGCTCCATCCTGCGAGGAGGCACCCGATGAACCGCCGCCGCGCCACAGCACAAATCGCGCTGTTCCTGGTCATAAGCATCGCCTGCGCCTACTACGTGGTGACGAACGTGGCTGGCCCGCAGGCGCTGCGCGAACCGGTCCGGGTCACGATGCGGATGGCCGACAGCAGCTCGATCACGCCGACCTCCCAGGTCACCTACCGGGGCGTAGTGATCGGCACCGTTTCCGACGTGCGGATCGACCCGGGCGGCGGCGGGGTTTCGGTGCGGCTGGCGTTGAACCCGGACGTCCGGATTCCGGCCGCCACCAGGGCGGTCGTGAGCATGGCGACGCCGCTGGCGCTGCAGACCGTCGACCTGCAGCCCGCCGGCGATACCGGCCCGTTCCTGCGCGACGGCAGCGTCATCGCACCGGAGCAGACCGAACGGCCCATGCCGCTGGAAACGATGCTGGTGCACTTCACCGAGCTCAGCGAGCAGCTGCGGCCGGAGGACGTCGCGACGGTCACCGATGCCCTCGCCACCGGGCTGCAGGGCGCCGGCCCGGAGCTCACCCGCATCCTGGACAACTCCGCGACCCTGCTGAAGATGCTGCGGGAACGGCAACCGCAGCTGCAACGCCTCGTGGACGGCACCCGGACGTTGATCGGCCCCGGCGGCTCGCAGGGCGAGCGGATCCGCGACCTGGCGGCGGGCCTGCGCTCGCTGAGCGACCAGATCCGGCAGCGCGAACCGGACATCAACCGGATCCTGGACATCGCGCCAGGCACCGCCCAGCAGCTCGCCGACCTGTTCGCGCGCAGCGACCCGGCGGCTACCGCGCTGCTCGGAAACCTGGTAACCACCAGCCAGATCGTCACGGTCCGCTCGCCCGCGATGGAACAGCTGATCATCTCGCTGCCCGCGGCGCTTTCCGGGCTGGGCGGCGTGGTGCACGGCGACACCGCGGACTTCTACCTGGTCGGCACCCAGGGCCCGGTCTGCGCCACGCCGGCCGAACGCCGCTCGCCCACCGACGTGACGCCTCGCCCGGCCGGGCTCGACTGGAACTGCCCGGCCGACCAGCCGAACCTCGGCCCACGACCGGCGATGACCACCTACGACCCGGCGACCGGCAACACCCCGGCCGGCTTCCAGCTCGGCTCGCCGGGCGGCCAGGGCACCGTGCTCGGCCGTGAGTTCCGGGCACTCGATTCCACCGCAGTCGGGTCGGGAACTGGAGTAGTGAATGATCACTGACGTTAGGGCCGAGGGCCTTCGTGCCGCCATATCCAAACGTTCCGCGCCCCTTACGCCGGGGAGTCCTTCACGACTGCACCTCCACGATCTTCACCGCTTCCCTGGCCTTCGCCCTTTCTGCTCTGGGCTCGGTACCCCCTCGCCCCACCCACAAACAGACAGATCAGCAAACGACGCGGCAGGCTTCACTTCACGTCACGGACCGCTCGATTGCATTCCGTCGTCAACCACTCATCAGATCAACCACCAATCACTACTGGACACACAGGAGTCCGCTGATGACCGACACCGACACCGAACCGGCCGAACAGGAGACCAGATCCCGGCGGCGTCCTAAGCCGTTGCTCGTGCTCGTGCTGGTGGCCGCGGTCCTCGGCATCGCCGGCTACCTCGGCGTTCAGCTGCACCAAGAACGGGCGGCGGCCGATGCTCGCACTAGGGCGTTGGAGTCGGCCCGGACTTACGCCACCGATCTGTCCACGTACGACTTCAACGACCTGGACCGGAACTTCGCCGCCGTCACCGCGAACTCGCACGGCCAGTTCGCCGAGCAGTACAAGCAGATCAGCGCCAGCCTGACCGAACTGATCAGGCTGAACCGGGCGGTCTCGCAGGGTTCGGTGCTGTCGGCCGGGATCGTCGAATCGGATCAGGACCGGGCCGTGGTGGCGTTGTTCGTCGACCAGCAGATCACCAACGTCAACAGCCCGCAGCCGCGAATCGACCGCAATCGCATGCAGATGACCCTGGTGCACGTCGACGAACACTGGCTGATCGACGACATCGAACTGCTCTGAATTGTTCCCGGCTCATTTCATACGGCGGCGCGGGTAGCGGAACCTCAGACGCCGCCTCGACTGGGGATCCCCGAATTGCGTATGACCGAGGAGCTCCAACCGGCGATCACGGGGACCAGGTGGGCGCGAGCGAAGGCTCGGGACCGCGCGTCGTCCTCCGCCGGGATGCAGCCGTGCGGAGTGAGCAGCATCGAGTGAGCCAGCCGCACAAACACCTCCGCGACGGGCTCGGGGTCGAAGCGCCGCAGCCGACCGGCCTGCTGATGCCGGCGCAGCTTCTCGGCCAGGTAGCTGCGGGCGGCCGCGAGCACGGCACCGGCGTCCACGGTCAACGCCGGTAGCGCCGCCGCCGGTTCGAGCGTCAGGAGCCGGTTCAGCAGCGAATGCGCGCGCAGCCCTGTGACGACCGCGACGAAGCACTCCACGGTCTGCTCGGCGGGGTCCTCGATGTGGTCGATCCGCTCGTCCAGCCAGGCCATAAAGCCCCGCACCTCCCGCAACAGCACCGCCCTCACCACCGCGTCCCGGTCCGGGAAGCGCCGGTACACCGTGGCGCGCCCGAGCCCGGCGCGGCGGGCGATATCGCGCATCGTCGTCCGCTGGATCCCGATGTCCTCGAACGCTTCCCGGGCCGCATCAAGCACTCGATCATCGGCGGGTTCCGAGAACGGGCGCTGCAAGGCGCCTTCCAACGCACCGGGTGTCACGTGGCCACCGGGCAGGTCTGCTTCGCCCGGTGCTTGGCTCGGTAGTGGTGGAACGAGTCCGGCCCGAGGTCGGCGATCTCGTAACCGTCCGGATAGGACATCGGACCGGGCCCGACCGGGCGGGTATCCGGCCGGACCGGCCCCACGCGCACGAGCTCGGCGCGCACCTTCAGCGCCGCCTCGGCGGCCTTTCGGCCGACGTTCCCGACCTGCGGGAAGCCGAAGGCGGTCAGCAGGTGCGGCTCCATCAGGAACCGCGCCGCCCGCGCCACGGCCGGGGACAGCAACCGCGGATACCAGGAGCCGAACAGGTCCAGCGTCGCGTCGGCGACCCGGCGGCCGCCCGCGTCGAATGCGAAGTGCTCGCGCTCGTAATCGTCAAACAGCCGCTCGAACTCCGCGTAGGTCTCCGGGATTCCAGAGAGCTTCATGCCCTCACCGAGCCGCCGCATGGTGTTGGTCAGCGCCCGCACCTCGCTCGGGTGCAGCTTCCGCCAGCCGAACTGCTCGATCCACCGCACCGGCGTCACCACGAACGTCGACAGCGTGTAGGCGTAGTCGTCGTTGCTGATCCGGTACCGGCCGTGGATGGCGTTGAGTTGTTCCAGCGCCTGCCGCCCGCGGTCGCTGGTGGTGCCCCAGTGGAAGATCTCGTAGAGGACGAGCACGGTGTCGTCGTAGCGCTTCTGCGCAGACCGGGTGAATTCGCCGGTGCGGTCCAGCAGCCGGCCGATACGGGGTACCGCGTAGGTTCGGAACAGCGCGAACTCCAGGGCCTTGGTGATGTCCCAGGGGAATTCGTACTCGGCGAGCAGCCGGTAGATCTCCTCGCAGTCGCGATCGGGATCGAGCGCGAGGATCCGCTCCAGCCGGTCGAAACGCCTCATTGCGCAAGCACCTCGTCTCGCGTGTTCGATTGCCGCGACCGTAGCGAGCGGTGAGACAGCTGGTCAACAACCGTCTCACCGTCTCGCCCGACCGGCCTAGCGGATCAGCTCCGCATCAGCCGTCCAGCTGATCGATGGTCGCGATCGAGGGGCGTTCGGTGCGCTGGAGGTCGCGGGCCACGTCCTCCGCGTCGCGGAGCACTCGCACGGTGTTGTGCCAGGTGAGCTTGGCGAGGTCGGCCTCGGACCAGCCCCGGGTGATCAGCTCCGCGATCAGGTTCGGGTACCCGGCGACGTCGTCCAGGCCCTGCGGGGTGAAGGCGGTGCCGTCGTAGTCGCCGCCGACGCCGATGTGGTCGATGCCCGCGACCTCGCGCATGTGGTCGAGGTGGTCGGCCACGGTCCCGGCAGTGGCCACCGGCCGCGGATTCGCGGCCTCGTACGCCCGCAGCGCCGCCAATGCCTCGGGCGTCGTGTCCAGCGGGTCGAAGCCCTGCTCGCTCTGCACGTCCTGGGCCCGCCTGCTCCATTCGATCGCCGCAGGAAGCACGAACTTCGGCACGAAGGTCGCCATCGCGACGCCGCCGTTGGCGGGCAGCGCGGCCAGCACGTCGTCAGGGATGTTGCGCGGATGGTCGCAGACGGCCCGCGACGAGGAGTGCGAGAAGATCACCGGGGCTCGGGTGGCGCCCAGCGCGTCCCGCATGGTGTCGGGGGCGACGTGCGAGAGGTCCACCAGCATGCCCAGCCGGTTCATCTCGCGCACCACCTCGACTCCGAAGCGGGTCAGGCCCTTCGCGGCCGGTTCGTCGGTGGCCGAGTCCGCCCACGGCACGTTGTCGTTGTGGGTCAGCGTGAGATAGCGGACGCCCAGTTCGTGCAGGACGCGCAAGGTGGCCAGCGAACACGCGATGGAGTGACCGCCCTCGGCACCCATCAGCGAGGCGATGCGGCCGTTGGCGCGGGCGGCCTCCAACTCGTCGGCGGTGCGCGCGAGCTGCAGGTGTTCCGGGTAGCGCGCGACGAGGGCGCGCACGCAGTCGATCTGCTCGATCGTGGCGCTGACCGCCTTGTCGCCCTGGTACTCGGCCTTGACGAAGACCGACCAGAACTGGCCGCCGACGCCGCCGGCGCGCAGCCGGGCCAGGTCGGTGTGCAGCCGCGCCGACTGGTCCTGGGCGATGTCGCAGCGGTCCAGGTCGTAGCCGACCTGCTCGCGCAGCGCCCAAGCCAGGTCGTTGTGCCCGTCGATCACCGGGTGCTCGGCGAGCAGCGCCCGTGCCCGAACCAGCGCGGCTTTGTCGGTCATCTCCGCCCCAATCTCCCGAGATCATCCCATCGGGCGAACCCGATGCGGCGAGCATATCCGGCGTCGAACGGCCCCAGCCGCCACGCGCATCGGCGCCGCCACTGATCGAATCGACGAATCCCGTCACTGGCCGCACCATCAAGCAATGGACCACATCCCCAGGCAGCAGGACGGCAACGATCTGCCCACGGTGCTCGCCGAGTACGGGCACCTGGCGGCGCAGTTGCCGAGCGCCTCCCGCCGCCGCGCCGAGGCGCTGCGTATCCGCCTGGCGGAGCTGGACGTACTGATCGACGAGCACATCGCCCGCCTGACCCCGCACCCGTTTCCACCCGGCGCGGAGGACCAGCCCCGGAATGGCCACCCGGGCATCGACCGCCAGGGGGTCCACGGCGCGTAAGACCTGGGGCGGATCACAAGCCCGGCGGGTTGAGCTCGCGGCGCCGTCCTGCAATGTGATGTTGCGGACGGCCGCGCCCGGTCCGGCGGTCAGGAAGGTCGACTCGTACGGCGTGGTCACCTCGTCGCGGGTGGCGATCACGTGGTAGTCGACGCCGGGCACGGTTTCGCCGTCGGCGTTGACGTCGGCCAGGAACTCCGAGCCTGCTGCATCGCGGCCTCGCTCAGCCCCAGCTGCCCGACGCCGAGCAGGCGCAGGTGCTCCACACCACCAACCCAAAACCCCCGAAAACACGCGAACGAAGCGAACGGCCCGTTCATGACACCTATCGACCCAAACAGTCCGTTCGCTCCACACCACCAAACCAAACCCCCGAAAGCGCGTGAACGAAGCGAACGGCCCGTTCATGACACCTATCGACGCGAATAGTCCGTTCGCTCCACACCGGTCACACCAGTTACACCATCGCCGCACAATGCGTTCCCAAACAGCCACTCCAGCACCGAGAAACACGCACGGACCGCGCCGGGACGGCACTTCCGCCACCTGCCGTCCGTGCGCAAGTGGTCGCCCCCGCGACGATCACGGCACCTCATAAGCGAAACGCGGCCACAAGCCAAGCCCGGCTGCAGATCAACTCGAAACAGACCCCCAAAACGACGCCGGACCAAAAGCGCCGGATCAGCGAACGCCAACAACCCGCCGATTCCCCGGCTCGGGCTCCAGCACGAAGTCGCACCCCGCGGTCCGCCCCGGCCGTACGGCAACCCGATCCACAGCCGGGTGCATCCCCGGCGCGGAAACAACCACGGTGGCGGATCGTGCTCGCCTCGCGCGCCTTGGAGGCGGCGTTGGCCGACGGGCTCGCGCAACGGCTCGGCCGGGACCACGACGACCGCTACGCCCGCCTGCTGTCATCCCTCGCAATCACCGCGATACGCAGCTCCACCAGTCCTGGCACCTGGCCGAACCCGGCACCGACCTGTACGACTTCCTGGACGAGGCCTTCGACTGCTGGGACGCGGCCTGCCACCTGGCTGATCCGCACCCGGCACCGCCGAGCGAAAGGACCACGATGGGCGACCACCTCGCGGCGTTGCCGCCCCAGCCCGATGGCGCCAGGCAGCAGATCGCCGATCGTCTGGACCGGTTCCGCACCAGGCGAATCCCGCTGCTGGGCCGCCGGGCGGCGGCGGTCGCTATCACGCTGGCCAGCGACGGCGGCGAGCTGGGCGTCTGGCTGACCCGCCGAGCGGCGACGCTGCGCGCCCATGCGGGGCAGTTCGCGCTGCCCGGCGGCCGCCTCGACCCCGGCGAGGACGCCCGGCAGGCCGCGCTGCGCGAACTGCGCGAGGAGCTCGGCGTTACCGCGCGGCCGCAGGACGTCCTCGGGCAGCTCGACGACTACGCGACCAGGTCCGGCTACGTCATCACGCCGATCGTGGTGTGGATCGGCACGGCGCCGGAGTTGTCGCCCAGCCCGGACGAGGTCGCGCGGGTCGACCTGGTGACGCTCACCGAGCTGGACGTCGCGCCCAGGTTCGTGGCGATCGCCGAATCCGACCGGCCCGTCATCCAGCTGCCGCTGCTGGACACCCTCGTCCACGCCCCGACGGCGGCCGTCCTGCACCAGTTCCGCGAGGTCGTCCTCCACGGCCGGGACACCCGGGTGGCCGACCTGGAACAGCCGGTCTTCGCCTGGCGCTGACCGCGTAGCCGCAGAAGTGACCCCGTTGTGGGCGTAGCCTGGAACTCGGAGGGATTTCAGGAGAAACCATGCGGCGCAGGCACATGCGCGAGCTGTTCGCAGCGGCGCTAATCCTGCTCGCGGTGTTCGGCACGGCCGCCTGTGGCCTGTTCTCGACGCCGCGCGCCGGGTACCCCTCGCGGCCGGAATCCCCGCCTCCCGCCACCACCGCCCCCGCCCCCGCTCCGCCGCCGGGCCCGGCCGTGCTCGCGGTGAAGATCGACAACGTGCCCGAAGCCCGGCCGCCGGTCGGCATCGGTGCCGCCGACGTGGTCTACGTCGAACCGGTGGAGGGCGGCTACAGCCGCCTGCTGGGGATCTTCGGATCGCACCAGCCGCCGAAGATCGGTCCGGTGCGCAGCGCCCGGGAGACCGATGCGGAACTGCTCCCCCAGTTCGGGCACCCGACGCTCGCGTATTCCGGCGCGGCGCCCGAGCTCCTGCCGCTCATCGCGGCGGCACCGGTGACCGACGCCTCCGACGCGCACCAGCCCGCGGCCTTCACCCGCGACGGGTCGCGGCCCGTCCCGCACAACCTGTTCGTCGACCCGTCGAAGTTGCCGCCCGGCGCGCCGTGGCCCGGCCAGAACCAGCTCACCTCCGGCCCCGCCCCTGGTGGGGGGATCCCGACGGGCCACTACGAAGTCACCTTCCCGTCCGCGACCGTCGGCTTCGACTGGTCAGCCGGGGAGCAGCGGTGGCTGGTGTCGATGGACGGGGCCCCGTACGCGGCCGTCGACACCGGCCGGCTCGGCCCGCCGACCGTGGTGATCGAGCGGGTCAAGGTCCGCGAGTCGGCGATCCACGACGCCGCGGGCAACCCCTCGCCGATCGCGGAGACGGTCGGCAGCGGCCCGGTCACGGTGCTCCGTGACGGGCAGGCGTTCAACGGCACCTGGTCCCGGCCCGGACCGGACGCAGCCGCCACCTACACCGGGCCTTCGGGCGAGGCGCTGCTGCCAGCGGCCGGTCAGGTGTGGATCGTGCTGACGCCGTGAGGGGGCGGGATGGATTTGATCCGGCTGTTCCTCTGCGGAGACGTGATGCCCGGCCGTGGCGTCGACCAGATCCTGCCGCATCCCGGCAATCCCGTCCTGCACGAGCACTACCTGCGGGACGCGCGCAGTTACGTCGCGGCGGCCGAAGCGCGGAATGGTCCGATCAGCAGCCCGGTCGGCTTCGGCTGGCCCTGGGGCGGCGCGCTGCGCGCGCTCGACTCGGCCGCGCCGGACGTGCGGGTGATCAACCTCGAATCCAGCATCACCGGCGGCGGCGAGTTCGCCCCGGACAAGGGCGTGCACTACCGGATGAACCCGGCGAACGTGGATTGCCTGCGCGCCGCTCGGCCGGACGTGTGCAGCCTGGCCAACAACCACGTCCTGGACTTCGGCCGCCGGGGACTGGCCGACACGCTCGACGCGCTGTCGGGGGCGGGCCTGCGCTGGGTCGGCGCCGGGCACGACGCCGACGAAGCGCACCGGCCGGCGGTGGTCGGCACCCCGCACGGCCGGGTCGTGGTCTTCGGCTACGGCGCCGAGTGCAGCGGCATCCCGGCGAGCTGGGCGGCGACCGCGAACCGGTCGGGCGTGAACTTCTTGCCCGACCTCTCCGATCGCTGGGCCGCCGAGATCACCGGCGAGATCCGGGAGCGGACCCGCCCCGGCGACATCGTGGTCGTCTCGCTGCACTGGGGCACGAACTGGCAGTACCACGTCGGCGCCGACCAGGTCCGCTTCGCACACCGGCTGATCGACGGCGGGGTGCACGTGGTGCACGGGCATTCTTCGCACCACCCGCGGCCGATCGAGATCTACCGCAACCGGCTCGTGCTCTACGGCTGCGGCGACTTCATCGACGACTACGAGGGCATCCCCGGCTACGAGCAGTACCGGGACGACCTGCGCCTGCTGTTCTTAGCGTCGCTGGCCCCCTCCGGCGACCTCGTCGACCTGCGCATGCTGCCGATGCAGGCCAAGCGGATGCGCCTGCACCCAGCCTCGGCCGCCGACGCCGAATGGCTGTGCGCCACGTTGGCCCGGATCAGCGCAGGTTTCGGCACTTTCGTGGCGCTGTCGAACAGAACGCTGCACGCGAGCCGCCGCCCGAGCGCATCACCGGCGCAGCGCTGAGGTACGGTCCCGCATTGTCCATAAAGGACGACCGATCCGAAGGAGCGCCTCCCGGCATGGCCCGCACCGACGTCGCCCCGGCGCGCACGCGCCGGATCATCCGGATGGACCAGAGCGCGGCGCGGCAGCACCCGCCGCGACGCCGCCGCGGCTACACGGTCCGCTTCGACATCGGCGGCGTCACGGGCCACCTGACCACCAACGCCTACCCGGACGGCAAGCTCGGCGAGGTCTGGGTGAGCGTCGACCAGCAGGGCAGCCCGCTCAGCGGCTTCCTGGACAGCTTGTCGGCCGCCGTTTCGCTGGGCCTGCAGCACGGGGTACCGCTGGAGAAGTACGTGGCGAAGTACGCGGGCATGCAGTTCGAACCGCGCGGCCCGGTGACCGACCCGGACATCGAGTACGCCCACTCACTCCCCGACTACGTCTTCCGCCGCCTCGCCCTCGACTACCTCGACGCCCCGACCTGCGCAGAATTGGGCATCCGCCGCGAATCTCGTTGACCCGCCGCGCTGCCATCGGCGCTGATGATCTCGTACGACGCCCTGATCAGCCAGGGGCAGTTCGTGCACGGCCAGCAGGCCACGCGTACCGGCGATCTCGTCGCGACCGCGCTCGCCGCGACCAACGGCTAGTGCGTCGACCGCGTCGGTGGCGCGTTGCTCACCGGTGTGTGGCCGCGAGCCGGATCGGTGGAACCGTCGTGCAGGCCGGACGGCCGGGCGGGCGTTCATCGACCATCGACGTGGACCCCCCCGCCGCGTCCGCCTCGTCGGCACCACTTTCCGCACTCGCGGCGACGCCGAGCACGCCCGCATCGCGGGGGACATCAGCTTCCGGCTGCTACCCGCGGTCGTAGACCGGCCGATGATTTCGGTTGAGCCGCCGCGCGGCGAATGGGGGATTCCGCTGGTTCCTCGGTTAAGGTGATCCTTTTCACCACCGTGGAAGGGACCTGCAGCGATGCCCAAGTTCACCTGGCACACCAGCGCTGTGTCCGAGGGCCTGCCGGTGCGGCAGGTGTACGGGTTCCTGTTCGTCCCGGACGGGCGGCTGCTGATTCGCCTCGACGGCAACAAGCACTCTCTCCCGGGCGGTCGCCCGGAGCCCGGCGAGGTCGAGTACGTCGACATCCTGCGCCGGGAGACCCTGGAAGAGGTCACCGTCGACATCGGCGAACCGCACTACCTGGGCTACCAGTGCGTGGACGACGGCATCTCGCCGTACGCCCAGGTCCGGATGGCCGCGCTGATCACCACCGTGCATCCGTCGGAGCCCGACCCGGACAGCGGACGGATCTACCGGCGGCTGCTGGTCCACCCGGGCAAGGCCGGCGACCTGCTCGCCTGGGGCGAGACCGGTTACCAGCAGGCGGCCGCCGCCGCCGAGGCGGCGGTCAACGTCTTCGACCTGCCCTGCTCCGACCTGCCCGAGACTGGCTACCTCTGACGCGCGGACGCGCCGCAGTCGGGGGAGCCGCGTGACAGGCTTGCGGGTGCGAGCTCTGGATCAAGGAACCTGGCCCGACTTCGCTGAACTGGTCGACAGGCATAACGGTGTGTGGGGCGGCTGCTGGTGCATGGCTTCCACTCCGAGGGCGTGAGCCCTACGAAGACGCCGCGCAGAACCGGGCCAGCAAGGAACCTCGAGTGCGAGAAGGGCGAGCTCACGCCGCCCTCGTGTACGACGGCCCGACCTGCGTCGGCTGGTGCCAGTTCGGCTTCTTCACCGACAGAAAGTGCCGGCGGTGGGGCATCGCCTCCGCCGCGCTAAGCGGGGCCCTGCACGAGATCGCGCGTCTCCGTCGTTCCTCCACAACGGCACGGTGTCGATGTTCGAGGGACTTGGGTTCAGCCGGACCCGTCGCCTCGGCAAGCACCGCTGGGTTGTTAACAGGGCCGTGCACTGAAGCCCGCCCGAGGGTGACGACCTCTCCCGCGCTCTGCCCATTTCGGGGCCTCCGACCTGGCGAAACCATGATTCGTCCTTGACCCGTGCCGTCGCACTGCCGTATCGTTCGCAGAAAGCACATATGTTCACTATGCGCACAGCGAGGAGTGGTCAGGGTGGCACGCATCCTGCAGCTCGACGAGGCCATCGCGGAGCTGGTCCATGACGGCGACGCGGTGGCCCTGGAGGGCTTCACCCACCTGATCCCGGTCGCGGCCGGGCACGAGATCATCCGCCAGCGCCGCAAGGACCTGACCCTGATCCGGATGACGCCCGACATCGTCTACGACCAGCTGATCGGGGCGGGCTGCGCGCGGAAGCTGATCTTCTCCTGGGGCGGCAACCCCGGCGTCGGCTCGCTGCACCGCTTCCGCGACGCCATCCAGAACTCCTGGCCGGTGCCGCTGGAGATCGAGGAGCACAGCCACGCAGGCATGGCCAACCGCTACGCCGCCGGCGCCAGCGGGCTGCCCTTCGCCGTGCTGCGCGGTTACGCAGGCACCGACCTGCCCGAGCAGACCGACACGATCAAGACGATCGAATGCCCCTTCACCGGCGAGCGGCTGGCCGCCGTGCCAGCGGTCAACCCGGACGTCGGCATCATCCACGCCCAGCAGGCCGACCGGGCGGGCAGCGTGCAGATGTGGGGCATCACCGGCGTGCAGAAGGAGACCGTGCTGGCCTCGGCCCGTTCGCTGGTCACCGTCGAGGAGATCGTCGACGAGCTCACCCCGCGCCCCGGTGCGGTCGTGCTGCCCCAGTGGGTGGTCACCGCTGTCGCGGAGGTCCCCGGTGGCGCCGTCCCGTCCTACGCGCAGGGCTACTACGAGCGCGACAACGCCTATTACCAGCAATGGGACCTGATCGGCCGGGACCGCGAGCAGTTCGAGAGCTGGCTGGAGACCGAGGTCTTCGGGGCCGAGAGGAGTACCCGATGAGCTCCCCCGAATTCACCGCCGACGAGATGATGACCATCGGTGCGGCCCGGTCGCTGCGCGACGGCGCGGCGTGCTTCGTCGGCATCGGTCTGCCCAGCACCGCGGCGAACCTGGCTCGGCGCACGCACGCCCCGAACCTGGTGCTGATCTACGAGTCGGGCACGCTCGGCGCCAAGCCCGGTCGGCTGCCGCTGTCCATCGGCGACGGCGTGCTGGCCGACACCGCCGACTCGGTGATCAGCGTGCCGGAGATTTTCAACTACTGGCTGCAGCCCGGCCGCATCGACACCGGATTCCTCGGCGGCGCGCAGGTGGACCGCTTCGGCAACATCAACACCACCGTGATCGGCGGAGACTACGCGAACCCGAAGGTCAGGCTGCCCGGCGCCGGTGGCGCCCCGGAGATCGCCGCGTCCTGCGGCGAAGTCCTCATCGTGATGCGGATGAGCCCGCGCAGCTTCGTGGAGAAGCTCGACTTCATCACCTCGGTCGGCTACGGCACCGCCAAGGGCGATCGGGAGGCGCTCGGCCTGCGCGGCCGGGGCCCGGTCAAGGTGATCACCGACTTGGGCGTGCTGGAGCCGGACGCGGATACCTGCGAGCTGACCCTCACCCAGCTCAGCCCCGGCGCCACGGTCGAGCAGGCCCGGGAGGCGGTGGGCTGGCCACTGAAGGTCCTCGACGAGCCGACCGTGCAGCAGACCCCGACCGAGACCGAGCTGAAGGTGCTGCGGGAGCTCAAGGCGACCATCGCCGGAGGCACCGAATGACCGATGTCCACGGCCGGGGACTGGCCGTCGTCCCGCATGCCTGACAGCTTTGAAGCAGAAGGAGTGCTGCGATGACCACTCATGAGACCCGGTCGCCGGGCGGGCTGATCCTGCCGCAGTACGGCAGCGACGACCAGTCCCACCCGGCGCTGAACACCCCCGAGTACCGCTCTACCGCGCTGCGCTACCCGAAGCAACCGCTGCAGTACTTGCCCCAGTACCTCACCGAGGTCACCGGGCCGCTGCTGGGCCAGGACCGCTGCGGCGAGCACGACCACGACCTGACGGTGCAGCACGACGACGAGCCGCTGGGCGAGCGCATCATCGTCGGCGGCCGGGTGCTGGACTCAGGCGGCAAGCCGGTGCCGAACACGCTGGTCGAGATCTGGCAGGCCAACTCCGCGGGCCGCTACCGGCACCAGGGCGACCGGCACCCGGCGCCGCTGGACCGGAACTTCTCCGGCAGCGGCCGGTGCATGACCGACTCGGACGGCAACTACAAGTTCATCACCATCAAGCCCGGCGCCTACCCGTGGCGCAACCACGACAACGCGTGGCGCCCGGCGCACATCCACTTCTCGCTGTTCGGGCAGGCCTTCACCCAGCGGTTGATCACCCAGATGTACTTCCCTGGTGATCCGCTGTGCTACCAGGACCCGATTTTCAACTCGGTGCGCGACGAGCAGGCCCGGGAACGGATGATCTCCCGCTTCGACCTCGACACAACCGTGCCGGAGTGGGCGCTGAGCTACAAGTTCGACATCGTGCTGCGGGGCCTGGAGGGCTCGGTGTTCGAGGACGAGGAAGAGGAGGACGACTGATGGCTGCCACCAATCCCCCGGCCACCACGCCGTCTCAGACGGTCGGACCGTTCTACGCACTTCCCGGCGGCATCCTCTGGGCCGACGGTCCCGAGGTCGTGGCGGACGGCAACCCAGGCGCATTCGTGCTGCACGGGCGGCTCACTGACGGCAACGGCGATCCCATCCCGGACGGCCTGGTCGAGATCTGGCAGGCCGACGAGCAGGGCCGGTTCGACCACCCCTCCGACCCACGCCCGGAATCCTCGTCGTGGCAGGGCTTCGGCCGGTGCCCGACCGACGCCGACGGCGAGTTCTGGTTCCGCACCGTGAAACCGGGCCCGCTGCCCACGCCGACCGCCGAGACCGAGGCCCCGCACATCGACGTGACCGTGCTGGCCCGCGGCATGCTCAACCGGGTGGTCACCCGCGTCTACTTCCCCGACGAGGAGCAGGCCAACGCGGCCGACCCGGTGCTGTCCGCAGTGGAACCGGCGCGCCGGGGCACGCTGGTAGCGGCGGCCGACGACCGCGGCTACCGCTTCGATATCCGGGTTCAGGGCGATGACGAGACGGTCTTCTTCGCGATCTGACGGCCTGTTCGGGCCGATGTTCAGCACGCCTGCGGCGACCGGGCGGACCAGCAGTTCCGCCTGGTTGCAGGCGATGCTGGACTTCGAGGCGGCCCTAGCCTCGGCGCAGGCCAAGGCCGGGGTCATCCCGGCTGCGGCCGCCGAGGAGATCGGACGGTACTGCCGGGCCGAGCTGTTCGACGCCGACGCCATCGCCGAACGTGCGGTGTCGTCGGCGACGCCGGTGATCCCGCTGGTGCGCGACCTGACCGCGCTGCTCGGCACCGAGGCGAAGCCGTACGTGCACCGCGGCGCGACCAGCCAGGACGTGATCGACACCGCCGCGATGCTGGTGGCGCGCGACGTGCTGGGCCTGGTCATCGCGGATGTGCGGGCTGCAGCGGACGAATGCGCCCGGCTGGCCGAGCAGCACCGGCACACGGTGATGATCGCCCGCTCCCTGCTGCAGCAGGCGCTACCGACGACGTTCGGCTACCGCTGCGCGGGCTGGCTCACCGCGCTCGACGAGGCCACCGCCGTGCTCGACCGCGTCCGTGGCCAACGGCTTGCGGTACAGCTCGGCGGCCCTGCGGGCACGCTCGCCTCGCTCGGCCGCGACGGCGTCCGCGTGGTCGAGCTGCTCGCCACCGAGCTCGGGCTGGCCGAACCCGTCGTGCCCTGGCACACCGACCGAGCCCGCATCGCCGAGCTCGCCGGGGCGTTGGGCACCGCAGCCGGAGTGCTCGGCAAGATCGCCCTCGACGTCGAACTTCACGCGCAGACCGAGGTCGGCGAGCTCGCCGAAGGCAAGGCAGGTGGTTCTTCCGCCATGCCGCACAAGCAGAACCCGGTGTCGGCGGTGCTGAGCACCGCCGCGACCCGACGGGTGCCCGGCCTGGTGGCCACCCTGCTGTCGGCGATGCCGCAGGAGTACGAGCGCGCCGCCGGCGCCTGGCAGTCCGAGTGGGAACCGCTGACCGAACTGCTGCGGCTGGTCGCCGCAGCGGCCGCGCAAACCCGGCAGTTGCTGGCCGGACTTCGCGTGCGCCCCGAGAAGATGGCCGCCAACCTCGACCTCACCCGAGGGCTGATGATGGCCGAAAGCGCCACCGGGCCGCTGATGACCAGCCTCGGCCGCACCGAAGCGCAGGACCTCGTAGCCCGGCTGTGCCGCCGCGCGGTGCAGGAGGGCACGACGCTGCGCGCGGAACTGCTGGCCGATCCGCAGGTGCGGGCGGTGCTTTCGGAGGCCGAGGTCGTCGCGGCCACCGAACCCGCCGACTACCTCGGTGCCGCCCCCGCCTTCATCGACCGTGCTCTGGCCGCACACACCGAATTGGAGAACCGGTGAACGTGAACTACGAGCTGACCGGACCGGACGGTGCTCCGGTCGTCGTGCTGTCCAACTCGCTTGGCACCGACCTGACGTTGTGGGACGAGCAGGTTCCGGCCCTGGCGCAGGAGCTCCAGGTGCTGCGATACGACCAGCGCGGCCACGGCGGCACTACCGGCAAGCCGGGTCCGTACACGCTCAAGCAACTCGGCGGTGACGTGCTGGCGTTGCTGAACACGCTCGGCATCCGCCGGGCACACTTCGCCGGGGTGTCGCTGGGCGGCATGACCGGCATGTGGCTCGCCGAGAACGCACCGGAGCGCATCGACCGGCTCGCGCTGATCTGCACCTCCGCCGACCTCGGCCCGGCGTCGATGTGGCGGGACCGCGCCTCGGTGGTGCGCAACAAGGGCACCCAGGCGATGGTCGAGCCATCGCTGCCGAGGTGGTTCACGCCGGAACTGGTCGGGCGGGCCGACATCGTCGAGAAATTCGGCGGCATGCTAGCCGCGGCCGACGACGAGGGCTACGCGGGTTGCTGCGAGGCGATCGCCGACATGGACCTGCTGCCCAAGCTCGGCGAGATCACCGCGCCGACGCTGGTGTTCGCCGGTGCAGAAGACCCGGCCACTCCCCCGTCGCACGCCGAGCAGATCGCCGCGGCCGTCGCGGGAGCCCGGCTGGAAGTGCTGTCCCCGGCGGCGCACCTGGCCAACGCCGAACAGCCCGAGGCCGTCAACCGGCTGCTGCTGGACCACTTCACGAGGAGCCTGTGATGCCCGACCGCCTCGACGACGAAACCCGGCACGCGAAGGGCATGCAGGTGCGCCGGCAGGTCCTCGGCGACGAGTACGTGGACCGGGCCAACGCCAAGATCACCCCGTTCACCGAGGGCTTCCAGGACTTCATCACCCGCTACGCGTGGGGCGACCTGTGGAGCGGCGACGGCGTCGACCGGCAGACCCGTAGCTTGCTGACGCTGGCGATACTGGCGGCGGTGGGCTGCGAGGACGAGTTCGCGATGCACGTGAAGGCCGCCCATCGCAACGGCGTCCCGCCGGAGCACATCCGCGAGTTGCTGATGCACGTCGCGATCTACGCCGGGGTGCCCCGAGCGAACAGCGCCTTCGCGATTGCTAATACGATCCTCGGCGAAGAGCAGCCCGACTGACCCGAGACCAAAGGAGACCAGAGGCCGTGTCCGACACGAGCGGTTACGTCCAGTCGCTGGCACGCGGGCTCCTGGTGATCCGCGCGTTCAACGAGTCCCATCCGGAGATGACGCTGTCCGAGGTCGCCCGCGCGACCGGTATGTCACGCGCGGCGGCCCGCCGGTTCCTGCACACCCTGGTGCACCTCGGCTACGTATCGACCGATGGACGGGCCTTCGCGCTGACCCCGCGCGTGCTGGAGCTGGGCTTCGCCTACCTGTCCAGCGTGTCGCTGCCGGAGATCGCCCAGCCGTACCTGGAGCGGCTGGTGGTGGAGGTGCACGAGTCGGCGTCGGTGTCGGTGCTGGACGGTCCGGACATCGTCTACGTCGCCCGCGTGCCCACCTCGCGGATCATGACGGTGTCGATCAACATCGGCACCCGGTTCCCCGCCTACGCCACCTCGATGGGCCGGGTCATCCTCTCCGACCTCGGCCCCGCCGAGCTGGACGACTACCTGTCCGAAGTAGACCTGGAGCCACTGGGCCCGCACACCATAACGACTCCGGCGGAGTTGAAGGCCGAGCTGGCGCGCATCCGCGAGCAGGGCTGGGCGCTGGTGGACCAGGAGCTGGAGGCGGGCCTGCGCTCGATCGCGGCCCCGATCCGGGACCGCTCGAACCGGGTGGTCGCGGCGGTGAACATCTCCTCGCACGCCTCCCGCAGCAGCCCCGAGGACGCGCGCCAGAACCTCCTGCCACCGCTGCTGGCGACCGCGGCCCGGATCGGCGCCGACCTCGCCGTCGCACCGACCTCCCGTGCCGTAGGGCGGGGCTGATCGCCTACGCCAGGTCCGGCGCACAGCCGTTGCGGTAGAAGCCGCGGATGTGGCGTTCCATCTGCTCCTCGGCCGCGGTGGCGTCGCCGGCTTCGAGCGCCTGCTGGATCATCCGGTGGTCGTGGCGCAGCCCGTCGGCGATCGGGAACCACTCCTCGCCCAGGTCGTCGAAGGCTGTCAGCAGCGGTCGGCGCATCGACTCGCGGATCGCGATCGTCATGTCCGCGACCAGCCGGTTGCCGCCTGCCTCGGCGATGGCCACGTGGAACTCGGTGTCCAGGTCGTTGAACCGCTCGCGGCCGCAGCCGGGGGCATCCATCGCGTCCAGCAGCTTGCGCAGATCTTCGAGAACATCCGGGGTGGCGCGCTGCGCCGCGTTGCGCACGCTCTCGCATTCGAGCATGATCCGCGCCTGCACGACGTCGGCCAGCGGGAAGTTCGCCAGCGCGACGTGCAGCCGGAGCAACCGCGTCAACGCCTGGCTCGGCAGCGCGGCCACCGTGGTCCCGGAATCCGGGCCGGTGCCGACCGCCATCCGAAGCACGCCCTGGGCTTCCAGCGCGCGGAACGCTTCGCGCACCGCCGCCCGGCTCACGCCGAGCATCTGCGCCAGGTCCCGTTCCGGGGGCAACCGGTCGCCGACGTGCAGCTGACCGCTGACGATCTGCTCCTCGATCCGCTCGATGACCAGCTCGTAGGTGCGCGTCCGGGCGACCGGCCGCCAACTGCCACCCTGCTCATCGGTTCCGAACCCGGACAATCCAACCCCTTTTGCGAGACACCACCAGCAGCGCTCCATGTTACCGCCAAGTTACCGCGAAGTCTTTGGTACGACCATAGAATGGTCTACACTGCTGCGGTCCGGCTTGCTGTCGCGGATGCTTCCGAAGTGCCCGCAGCAGCCCGAGCGAAACGGAGGACGCGGATGAGGGTTGCGTTGTTCGCGACCTGTCTCGGGGACGCGATGTTCCCGGCGGCACCCAAAGCGACGGTGCAGATCCTGGAGCGGATCGGCTGCGAGGTCGAGTTCCCGGCCGCGCAGACCTGCTGCGGGCAGATGCACACCAACACCGGCTACCGCAAGCAGGCGGTCTCCTCGGTGCGGACCTTCGTGGACGCCTTCGGCGACTATGACGCCGTGGTCGCCCCGTCCGGATCGTGCGTGGCTTCCGTGCGCCACCAGCACGCGATGGTCGCCGACGGCGACAAGCGGCTCAGCCGCGCCGTCGCGCGGATCGCGCCGCAGGTCCACGAGCTGTCCGAGTTCCTCGTCGACACGCTCGGGGTGACCGACGTCGGCGCGTACTTCCCGCACCGGGTGACCTACCACCCCACCTGCCACTCCGCGCGGCTGCTGCGGGTCGGCGACAAGCCGCTGCGACTGCTGCGCGCGGTGCGCTCGCTGGAGCTCGTCGAGCTCCCCGCGGCCGACCAGTGCTGCGGCTTCGGCGGCACATTCGCCCTGAAGAACCCCGACGTTTCGGTGGCGATGGGCGCGGACAAGGCTCGCCACGTCCGCGAGACCGACGCGGAGGTGCTCTGCGCCGGAGACAGCTCGTGCCTGATGCACATCGGCGGGCTGCTCTCCAGGCAGCGCTCCGGGATCCAGGTGATGCACCTGGCCGAGATCCTCGCCTCGACGGAAGGAACCGACCGGTGACCGGCACCTACTTGGGCATGCCCGCCTTTCCGCAGGCCGCGAAGCGGGAGCTGGCGAATTCGCAGCTGCGGCACAACCTGGCCAACGCCACCTCGACAATCCGGCACAAGCGCGCCAGCGTCGTCGGCGAGCTCGACGACTGGGCGCAGCTGCGCGAGGCCGGGGCGGCGATCAAGGCGCACACGCTTTCCAACCTGGACAACTACCTGGAGCAGTTCGAAGCCGCGGTCTCCGCCGCCGGCGGTACCGTGCACTGGGCGCGGGACGCCGAGGAGGCCAACCGGATCGTCGTGGACCTGGTGCGGGCCACCGGCGAGCGCGAGGTCGTCAAGGTCAAGTCGATGGCCACCCAGGAGATCGAGCTCAACGAGGCACTGGAGGCCGCCGGGATCGACGCCTGGGAGACCGACCTGGCCGAGTTGATCGTCCAGCTGGGACACGACACCCCTAGCCACATCCTGGTGCCCGCCATCCACCGCAATCGCGCGGAGATCCGGGAGATCTTCCAGCGCGAGATGGGCAAGGTCGGGGCGCCCGCGCCCGCGGACCTCACCGACGAGCCCGTCCGGCTGGCCGAAGCCGCGCGGCGGCACCTGCGGGAGAAGTTCCTGCGCGCCAAGGTCGCCGTCTCCGGGGCGAACTTCGCGGTGGCCGAGACGGGCACGCTGGTGGTCGTGGAGTCCGAGGGCAACGGCCGGATGTGCCTGACCCTGCCGGAGACGCTGATCAGCGTGGTCGGCATCGAGAAGCTGGTGCCGCGCTGGCAGGACCTGGAGGTCTTCCTGCAACTGCTGCCGCGCTCCAGCACCGGCGAGCGGATGAACCCCTACACCTCGACCTGGACGGGGGTCACCGCCGGCGACGGTCCGCAGTCGTTCCACGTGGTGCTGCTGGACAACGGCCGCACCAACGCGCTCGCCGACGAGATCGGCCGCCAGGCGCTGCGCTGCATCCGCTGCTCTGCGTGCTTGAACGTGTGCCCGGTGTACGAACGCACCGGCGGCCATGCCTACGGCTCGGTGTACCCGGGCCCGATCGGCGCCGTGCTGACGCCCCAGCTGCGCGGCACGACGTCCGAAGTGGACAAGTCGCTGCCGTACGCGTCGTCGTTGTGCGGCGCCTGCTACGACGTGTGCCCGGTCGCGATCAACATCCCGGACCTGCTGGTGCACCTGCGCACCCGCGTGGTCGAGGAGCACGATTGGCGGTCCAAGCCGGTGGACGCCCTGATGAGCCTGGCGTCCTGGGTGTTCGGGAACTCGAAACGGCTCGCCGCGGCGGAGAGGCTGGCGTCGCTGAGCCGACTCGTCGTGGGCCGCAAGGGCACCATCGGCCGACTACCCCCGCCGCTGTCGCGCTGGACCGATGCGCGCGACGCGCCGGCCCCGGCAGAGGAGTCCTTCCGCGCCTGGTGGGAACGCACCCGAGGGGGTAATTCGCGATGAGCGCTCGGAATTCGGCGCGCGAGGCGATCCTGGGCCGGGTGCGCTCGGCGCTGGCCGGGACCGATCGGCTGCCGGCCGCGGGCATTCCCCGCGACTACCGCGCCGAACGCCCGGTGGCCGACCTGGTCGGGCTGTTCTGCGAGCGGGTCGCCGACTACCGGGCCGCTGTGGACCGGGTCGGGCCCGGCGGGCTGCCCGCCGCGATCGTGGCCGCCGCGCACGCCGTCGGCGCCCGCCGCGTGCTTACCCCAACTGGGGTACCACAATCGTGGTGCGATGCGTTGCGCGCGGAGTTCGAGCTGGTTGACGGCACGGGCATCGGCACGACCGAGCTGGAGCTCGTCAACGCGGTGATCACCACGGCTGTGGTGGGCATCGCGTCGACCGGCACCATCGTGCTCGACCACCGCCCCGGCCAGGGCCACCGTGCGGTGACGCTGGTGCCGGACGCGCACATCTGCGTCGTCGAGGAGTCCCAGGTCGCCGACGACGTCCCGGTCGCGCTGCACCGACTGGACCCGGCGCGGCCGATGACCTTCATCAGCGGACCTTCCGCCACCAGCGACATCGAGCTCAACCGGGTTGAAGGCGTCCACGGTCCCCGGACCCTCCACGTCCTGGTCACCCCGAGCCCGGGCTGAGGCAGTTGCGGACTAGGCCTCCCGCCCAGGTCGCGGTCCGTGCACACTGATCACCAAGATCAGTGATTCTGGAGGAGCCGCATGGGGACCGACGAGCGGGCGGATCTCGTCGAGCGGGCGGCGGCGCTGCGGCCGCTTCTGGAACAGCACCGGGCCGAGGGCGAGCAGGAACGCAGGCTCGCCGACCAGTCGATTGCCGCGCTCGACGAGGCCGGCCTGTTCCGCGTGTGGGTGCCGCGCCGGTTCGGCGGCCTGGAAACCGACCTGTGCACCGTCATGGACGCCACCGCCGAGGTCACCCGGGGCGACGCCGCGGCGGGCTGGCTGGTCCTGATCCTCGGCTGCGGCGACTGGCTCACCGGCCTGTTCCCCGACCAGGCCCAGGAAGAGGTCTTCGGCACCGACCCGGACACCAAGGTTTGCCAGGTGCTCGCGCCGAAGGCCGCCGCCCGGCGCGTCGACGGCGGCTGGGAGGTCAGCGGCAGCTGGGCGCCGGCGTCCGGCTGCCTGCACGCCAGCTGGGCCATGCTCGGCATGTCGTTACCGGAGCACGGCCATGAACCGGCCGGCGCCGCGTTCGGCCTGATCCCGATGAGCGAGTTGCGCGTCAAGGACACCTGGTTCACCCTCGGCATGCGCGGGACCGGCAGCAACCTGCTGATCGGCGAGAACGTATTCGTCCCCGACCACCGCGTGCTGCGCCGGGAACCGGCGACGCGAGGCGTGTTCCCGCGCGAGCTCAACGATTCCCCGCGCTACCGCACCGCCCTGGTCCCAACGCTGGCCACCTTCCTGATCGCCCCGCTGATCGGCATGGCAGAGGAAGCGCTCGCGCACGTGCTGTCCCAGGCCGACCACAAGGGCATCGCGTTCACCAGGTACAAACGCCAGCGCGATTCGACCGCGTTCCAGCTGGCCGTGGCGGAGGCGGCGACGAAGATCGACGTCGCGCGGCTGATCGCACACCGATCGGCGACCGCGGTGGACGGCCACGCGCTGTCCGGAACCCATCCGGACTACCTGGAGCGCGCCCGGCTGCGGCAGCACTCCAGCTACGCGGTGCGGCAGTGCTGGGAGGCCGTCGACGGCCTCGTCTCCGCCTACGGCGCGGCGGCGCTGTCCGAATCGGACCCCCTGCACGCCATCCTGCGCGACATCCAGACCGCCAGCCGGCACGCGCTCGCGCACCCGGCCAGCAACGCCGAACACTTCGGCCGCGCGCTGCTCGGCGTCGAACCCAGCATCACGGAGATGATCTGACGATCGACTTCCCGCCAGATCACACGATTCAGTGACAGCCGGAACCGAGTTCCGCGCGCCGCTGTCGAAGCAGTGTCGTCGCCGATCGAGGCGCCGATCACGGCAATGTTGGTCGAGGGCAGTACTTGGTCGAGCGAAGGAGATTCGCGTGGCAGAGATCCGGGTACGGCTGCGCGGTGGACCGGAGGACGGTCACGAGGTCGCCGTTTCCGCGGACGCGGCAGGCAAACCGGTCCCGCGCATCACGTTGCCCGCGCGGGCGCGCAACGCCCAGGCCGTGCCGCCGCTGCTGATCTACGAGCGCGGCCGGAAGCGACCGGACGGAACCTGGGAATTCAACTACGTCGGCGCGGAGACCTGAGCGTCGCGACCGGGGCGGTGCGCAACATGGGCGCGATGCTGGGACAACGGCGCGTTCCGCCGAGAAGCAGCAGCCGCTGGACATCATCCGGTCCACGACGGTCGCGGCCGACCTGGTACGGATGCCCGGCCTGATCAGTACCCTCGCCTCCGGCGCCAACGCCGACTTGATCGTCCTGGACACCGACCCGCTGGCGGACATCACGGCCTTCACCAAGCCCCAGCGCTTGGTCGTGCAAGCGGGCGAGATCGTCCACCAGACCACCGGATTCTCATCAGGCCATGCGTGATCACTGGGCGGGGCGCCACATCGGGTAGAGGTGGGGGCCTTCGTCGGGGAGCGTTATCGGAGCACCGAGGAGTTGGAAGCCCAGGCGAAGGTAGAGGTTTCGGCTTCGGGTGCTGCTTGCCTCCAGGTAGGACGGTAGGCCGTCTGCGTCCAATCGACGGAGGGTTTCGCCGAGTTCCCGGGAACCGACACCGGTGCCCTGCACTGCGGGATCGACACCGATCAGGGCCAGGTACTCGTGAGGTTCGCGGGGGTGGCGTTCCGCGCTCATGGCTGCGAACTCCCGAAACCGGTGCGCGCGGCGTCCCGCCAGCTCCAACAGGCGTTGGACGCCTGCTTCGTCGAGCATGTCCGGCGCTCCGGTGCGCGCCGAGAGCCAGACCTGGACCGCGAGATCGTCCTCGCTAGTGATCACTCGACCGGCCGTTGCGGTATGCGCTAGCACCATCGTGAACCACTCGCGGTACACGTGGTGGCGATGCTCCTGGTCGGGTAACAGCCACTGGGCGAAGGCGTCGTCGCCGAAGGCCCGCAGCAGCGTGCGCACCCGCTGGTTCTCAGTGGACATCCGTCGGCTCCTTGTCCATCTGGACCGTGGTGGCGCGGGCACCCATGCCGATCCGCGCGTACGCCTGCGGTCGGGCCCGCTTCAACACTGCTCCCCAAATCGCGCCGAGCACCAGCACGACCAGGAAGCCCAGCGGCAGGATCCAGGCCGCCGAGTCGCCGTCGTCCACGCCGAGCACGGTGCCGAACGACGCCACCGTCAGGAACAGCACCACCGCGAGCAGCAGTGCGGCGAGTGCCGGTGCGACGGTGGTCCGCCATCTGCCGTGCCCGTGGTCGCGCTCGCGGATGAAGTAGCCGACCACCGCAACCGAGGTGAGCAGGACCAGCGTCAGCACGCCGAGCGCGCCGAGCGAAGCTCCCCAGAAGAACAGGTAGGTGATCGGGTCCAAGCCGGTGATCGCCACCAACGCCACCATGACCACCGCGATCGCGGTGGTGGTCACCGAGCCCGCCGCCGGGGCCGAGGTGCGCGAGCTGGTCGTCCCCCACCAGCGCAGGCCGACGCCTTCCCTGCCCAGCGCGAAGAAGTACCGGGCGCAGACGTGGTGGAACGACAGCGTCGCGGCGAAAAGGCTCGTCACGTACAGCGCCGAGCCGATGGTCACCACCGCGCCCGGCAGCCGCTCCCCGGCGAGCACGAAAAGCAGTTCCGTGGAGTGGGTTCCGGCCTGCGAAACGATGTTGCCCGGGCCGGTGGCCACCGTCATCGCCCAGGTCGACAGCGAGTACAAGCCGCCGATGACCACCAGCGAGATGTAGGTCGCGTAGATCACCGTGCGCGGGCTCTTCGCTTCCTCGGCCAGTACCGTGGAGTTCTCGAACCCGATGAACCCGGTGAAGGCGATCACCAGGATCACCCCGGCCGCGCTGGTGATCAGCTGGGCGGGGTTGAGCGTGTCCAGCACGACGCCGGCTTCCGACGGCGCTGACACGAACGTCGCGTCGAAGATCAGGATGATCGCCACCTCGGCGAGCAGCAGCACGCCCAGCACGCGCCCATTGACGTCGACGCGCAGCACGCCGAGCAGCGCGATCACCGCCAGGCCGACGGCGGCGAGCAGCCACCACGGCACCGAGACACCGCTGACCTGCCGCACGAAGTCGGACGCACCGACCCCGAAACCTCCGGCCAGGCTGGCCAGGATCATCAGGTAGGAGACCAGCGCGACGCCACCGGCCGCGGTCCCGGTCACCCTGCCCAGCCCCTTGGCGACATAGGCGTAGAACGCGCCCGCGTTCTCGACGTGCTGGGACATCGTCACGTAGCCGATCGCGAACAGCCCGAGGACCAGCGCGATCGCCAGGTAGCCCAGCGGGATCCCGGTCACCCCGGACACCGCGAACCCGCTGACCGCGCCGCCGCCGACCACCGTTTCCGGCGCCGCGGCCGCGACGGTGAAGAACACGATCGACGTCACGCCCAAGCGGGCGCGAGCCAGGGCGGCGGACACTTTGGACGGTGGCAACAGCTCGCTCCTTACGAGGTAATAGGTTCTCGTTGCGTGGTGGTGCGAATTCCGCGCTTGGCGCCTCCCGGCGCCACGGTGCCGTTGAACGGCCGCGACCTCCCAGTTAGGCCACGTCGCTTAGTGCCTCGGGGTGATCGCGACCTGCCCGCGGGCGGCACTGACCTCGTTGATCAGGCTGCGCAGCGCTCCCGGGATGCGCGGCTCCCAGGACTCCATCCGGTACTCGCCCTGCCGCGCGATGTGCTTGGGGAGCCGGATCTGGCGCAGCACCCCGGTTTCCCGCAGCAGCAGCGCCAGGGAGATATCGGCGATCCGGGAAGGGATGGTGATCATGCCGCTGCCGCCGGCGGTTTCGACGCTGGTGAACAGCACCTCCAGGTCCGCTTCCGGCTTGCTGGCGCCGTCCTCGGCGAACTGCCACGCCGCGGCAGTACCGCCGCGCCAGCCACCCGACACCGGGACCTCCCGCAGCACGTCGATGATGGTCAGCCGGGCGCGCACCTTCTCGGTGGCGGTCTGGCCCAGGTACTCCAGCCAGGTCCGCATGTCGTGGCCGGACTCCTGGCGGACCTCCCGCAGGATCGTCCAGGACAGGAAGTCCGGGCAGCGTCCCTTGCCACTGGGCCGGACGCTGGGGGTCACCGCGATCTCCTCTTCCAGGATCAGCTCCGCCAGCAGCGCGCCGGCGCAGCCCAGCGCCACCAGCGCGCCGTCGACCCTGGCGGAGAGGCGCTGCTCACCGGTGTGCGCGGCGAGGAAGAACCGGTCTGCCACGCGCAGCGGGATGCGCGTGGGCTCCTGCCCGGAAACCGTCAACGGCCACCCCCGGCCGAAGTGCCGATCAACACGCGGTCGCTCCCGTCCGACGCTGCGCCATGCCCTGCCAGTCAGCCCCCGAGTTCGGACCGTGTCCGAATCAGCGCACAGAGTAACGTACGTGAAGCGCTGTTAAAGATCACCGTCCGGAGCGGCACCGGTCCGAGGCGGCGCCGTGGCCGAATCGTTGCGGCACCAGAACGTCCGGGCGGGAATCGAAGCTCGTCCCGCAGCGTTGACTTCGACTTGACTTGAAGTTTGAGGATGGTGCTAGACCTCGAACCCGGTTGAAGGGGACTGTGACCATGACGGTGAGCTGGGAGACCATGCGCTCCTTCGCCAGTGACGGATCCGTGACCAGGCAACGCCTGTCCCCCGGCCTGGCCAGGCGCATCCTGCGCTACGCCAAGCCCTATACCCGCGACATCGTCCCCTTCCTGACGCTGGTGGCGTTCGCGGCGGTACTCGGCATCGTCAACCCGCTGCTGTTCAAAACGATCATCGACGACGGGATCGTGCCGCAGAACATGTCGGTGGTCGTTTGGCTGGCGGTGGCGGTTGCGGGCGTCGCGCTCTTCGAAGCCGCGGCGTCGCTGCTGCAGCGCTGGTACTCCGCGCGGCTCGGCGAGGGGCTGATCTACGACCTGCGCTCGGAGGTGTTCGACCACGTGCAGCGGATGCCGGTGGCGTTCTTCGTGCGGGCGCAGACCGGCGCGCTGGTCAGCAGGCTCAACAACGACGTCATCGGCGCGCAGCGGGCGTTGACCAGCACCCTGTCGTCGGTGGTGTCCAACGTGCTGAGCCTGGTGCTGGTGCTGGCCACCATGTTCACCCTGTCCTGGCAGATCACCCTGATCGCGCTTGCTCTGCTGCCGCTGTTCCTGCTGCCGGTGCGGTGGATCGGGCGGCGGCTGCAGCGGGTCACCCGGGAGCAGATGAAGGTGGACGCCGAGATGAGCTCGCTGATGACCGAGCGCTTCGGCGTCGCCGGGGCGATGCTGGTCAAGCTCTACGGCCGCGCCGACGAGGAATCCGAGCGGTTCTCCCGGCGGGCGGCACGGGTGCGCGACATGGGTGTGGTGTCGGCGATGTACAGCCGGGTGTTCTTCGTGGCGCTGACGCTGCTGGCGGCGCTGGCCACGGCGGTTGTCTACGGGCTCGGCGGCGGGCTGGTGCTGGCCGGGGCCTTCCAGCTCGGGACTCTGGTGGCGTTGGCGACGCTGCTCAGCCGCCTGTACGGGCCGCTGACCGCGCTGTCCAACGTGCACGTCGACGTGATGACGGCGCTCGTCAGCTTCGACCGGGTCTTCGAGGTGCTGGACCTGCGTCCGATGATCCAGGAGAAGCCGGACGCGAAGCCGCTGCCGGCCGGAGCGTCCGACGTCGAGTTCGACGCGGTCTCGTTCCGCTACCCGGCATCCAGCGAGGTTTCGCTGGCGTCGCTGGAATCGGTGGCGCGGCAGGACAATGCGCCCGCGCACGACGTACTGCACGACATCTCGTTCCACGCCGCCCCTGGCCAGACGATCGCGCTGGTCGGCCACTCCGGCGCGGGCAAGACGACCATCACCAACCTGGCCGGGCGGCTCTACGACGTCGATTCCGGCGCGGTGCGCATCGGGGGTGTGGACGTCCGCGACACGTCGCTGGCCTCGCTTTACGCGACGGTCGGCGTGGTCACCCAGGACGCGCACCTGTTCCACGACACGATCCGCGTCAACCTCGCCTTCGCCCGGCCCGGCGCCACCGACGAAGAGCTGGTCAAGGCGCTGCGGACGGCGCAGCTGGGACACCTCGTCTCGTCGTTGCCGGACGGGCTGGACACCGTCGTCGGCGACCGTGGCTACCGGCTCTCCGGTGGGGAGAAGCAGCGGATGGCGATCGCCCGGTTGCTGCTGAAGGCGCCGCCGATCGTCGTGCTCGACGAGGCGACCGCGCACCTGGACTCCGAATCCGAAGCGGCCGTGCAGAAGGCGCTGAAGACGGCGCTCTCCGGACGGACGGCGCTGGTCATCGCGCACCGGTTGGCCACGATCCGCGAGGCGGACCGGATCTTGGTGGTCGCCGAGGGCCGCATCGCAGAGGAGGGCACGCACACCGAACTGCTGGCTCGCGGCGGTCTCTACACCGAGCTCTACCGCACCCAGTTCGCGCAGCAGGACGACGCCGACGAAGCCGCGTGAGTCAGCCCTTCTGCGGCGGGGCGGTGGTCAGGCTGCCTTCGGGGTCCAGGTGGGCGAGCACGGCGGCGCAGAGCTCGTCGAGGTGGCGCACCTGGGTCTCCGAGAGGCCGTCGAAGATCAGGTCGCGCACCTTGTCCACGTGACCTGGGGCCGAAGCGATGAGCTTCTGGTAGCCGGCTTCGGTGAGCTCCGCGACGTTGCCGCGGCCGTCGCCGCACGCGCGGTGGCGGCGCACCCACCCCTGCTGCTCCAATCGGGCGACCACGTGCGACACCCGGGACGGCGAGGCGTTGGACCGGGCCGCGAGATCGCTCATCCGCAGCGCGCGTTCGGTGTCCTCGCTGAGCATCGCCAGCACCCAGTAGCCGAAGTGGGTCAGCCCGGCGTCCCGCTGCAACTGGGCGTCCAGCGCGGCCGGAACGACGGTCATCAGGGCGGCGAACTTCCGCCAGGCGCACTGCTGGGTGTCGGTCAGCCATCGCGGTTCAGTCACCCTAACAGCATACGCCGAGAGTATTTGAGCATTCAAATACCATGCGTGACCAGCATCGCCTGCCGGGAGGATGTTAGCTACCGCGGCCCGCACTCACCGCCGGTCCAGCAGCTCTTCCGCGGTCCGGGTGTTGATCACGAGATCGGCGGGGATCCCGCACTCCTCGGCCCGCGCGCACCCGTAGGACAGCCAGTCCAGCTGGCCGGGTGCGTGCGCGTCGGAATCGATGCTGAACAGGCAGCCGGTGTCGCGGGCCAGCCGGATCAGCTCGCGCGGCGGGTCGAGCCGGTCCGGCCGCGAGTTGATCTCGACCGCGACGACGCTGTCCCGGCAGGCCTCGAACACCGCCACGGCGTCGAATGTGGACTGGGGCCGCTTCCTGTCGCCGATCAGGCGTCCGGTGCAGTGCCCCAGCACATCTACGTGCGGGTTGGCCACCGCCGCGCACATCCGCCGCGTCATCGCCGGCGCCGCCATCCGCAGCTCGGAGTGCACGCTGGCCACCACGATGTCCAGCTCCGCGAGCAGATCCTCGTCCTGGTCCAGCGCGCCGTCGGAGAGGATGTCGACCTCGATGCCGGTGAGGATGCGGAACGGCGCTAGGTGCTCGTTCAGCTCGGCGACCACGTCCAGCTGCTGGCGCAGCCGCTCGGCGGACAGGCCACGGGCCACGGTCAGCCGGGGCGAATGGTCGGTGAGCACCATCCACTCGTGCCCGAGGGCCCGGGCGGAGGTGGCCATCTCGGCTATCGGGCTGCCGCCGTCGGACCAGTCGGAATGCGTGTGGCAGTCGCCGCGCAGCGCCTCGCGCAGCTGCTGCCCTTGCGCCGGAACGTCCACTTCGGACCGCAGGCGCGCCAGGTACTCCGGTGTTTCGCCGCGGTGCGCGGCCTCGATCACGGCGGCGGTGGTCCGGCCGATGCCCTCCAGCGCGGTCAGCCGGCCGGACGCCACCCGTTCGTCCAGGTCCGCGAGGTCGTCGACGATCGCGGCGGCGCGGCGGAACGCCCGCACCCGGTAGGTCGGGGCGCCCTCGCGCTCCAGCCAGAACGCGATTTCGCGCAGTGCCCGTGTCGCATCCACGTCGTCCTTGTTAGTCGCCGACCGGCCTTCGCGCCACCGGCGATTCTCCGTGGGGTCTTGGCCGCGGACGGGCACGCGGCGTTAGATGGCGGCCAGAAACCGTTCTTCTCGACGAGGCGCGAGGTGCAGAGTGCAGCAGTACGAACTGGCGGTGCTGCCCGGCGACGGGATCGGCAACGAGGTCATGCCGGAAGCGTTGCGGGTGCTGGACGTGATCGGCGCGAACTACGGCGTGCGGTTCGACTACCGGCATTTCGACTGGAGTTGCGAGACCTACCAGAGCACCGGGCGGATGATGCCCGCCGACGGGCTGGACCGGCTGCGCGACCACGACTCGATCCTGCTCGGCGCGGTCGGCTGGCCCGGTGTGCCCGACCACATCTCGCTGTGGGGTCTGCTGCTGCCGATCCGCCGCGAGTTCGACCAGTACGTCAACCTGCGGCCGGTGCGGCTGCTGCCGGGCGTGACCCCGCCGGTCCGCGACAAGCAGCCCGGTGACATCGACTTCTGGGTGGTCCGGGAGAACACCGAGGGCGAGTACTCGCAGCTCGGCGGCCGGCAGGGCGAAGGCACGCCGAACGAGATGGTGCTGCAGACCGCCGCGTTCACCCGGCGCGGCACCGACCGCATCATGCGCTACGCATTCGAGCTGGCCCGCAAGCTCGGCAAGCCGCACGTCACCTCGGCGACCAAGTCCAACGGCATCTACTACTCGATGCCGTACTGGGACGAGCGATTCGCGGCCATTTCCGCCGAATACCCGGAGATCACCGTCGACCAGGACCACATCGACATCCTGTGCGCCCGGTTCGTGATGTCGCCGGAACGCTTCGACGTGGTGGTCGCCAGCAACCTGTTCGGCGACATCCTGTCCGACCTGGGGCCTGGCGTTACCGGCACGATCGGGGTGGCGCCGTCGGGCAACATCAACCCGGAGCGCACCTATCCGTCGACGTTCGAGCCGGTGCACGGCTCGGCGCCGGACATCGCGGGCCGGGGCATCGCCAACCCGATCGGCCAGATCTGGTCGGCGGCGATGATGCTGGACCACCTCGGCTTGCCGGAGGCGGGCGCGGACGTGGTTCGGGCCATCGAGCAGGTCCTGACCGATGCCTCTGCGCCGCGCACCCCGGACCTCGGCGGCAAGGCAACCACCGAGGACCTTGGCAAGGCCATCGCCACCGCACTGCAGGGCTGACCTATCGTCCATGCCCCTGATCCCGTTGCCCCGGCCGGGGTTCCGGTCCGCCGCGCGAAATCCGTCGTCGTCGATCTCCACCCGCACATCATGATCGGAATACCTGAGCCGCACGAAAGCCGTGCGCGCGTCGGCATGTCGTGTCACGTTCGGGAGCGCTTCCTGCACGATCCGGTACCCAGCGACGTCGACCTCCGGCGGCAGCGGCCGGACCTCGCCGTCGACCTCGGTGCGCACCGCGAGCCCGGCGGCCCGGCCGCCTCGACCAACTCGTCGAGGCGGCCCAGACCGGGGGCGGGAGCGGTCGGCGCGGCCTCGTCAACCTGTCTTTGCTGGCCTGCTTGATGGACACCAGTGTCGGTTCGGCCTGCCCTGGATCGGCGTCCAGGCGGTGCAGCGCGGCTTCGCCTGCACGTTGATCAGCGAGATGCGGTAGCCCAGCACGTCGTGCAGCTCACGCGCGATGCGAACCGCTCGTCGCTGGCGCGGCGGCGTGCTTCCTCGTCCTTCTCCCGTTGCAACGGCCATCGCTGGCGGAGCGTCATGACCGCGTCATGACCGGAAGAACAAGTGCGTACCGGACCGGGTCAGCAGGCCGCGCGCGACGATCTCCAGCACGACCAGGATCGCCACCGACTCCACCGCCAGCAGCGCCACCAGCACGTACAGCTGGACGATCCCGGCCTGGATCGGGGTGGCACCGCCGAGCAGCATCCCGATGAACGCGCCCGGCAGCGTCACGGTGCCCACGGTGCGGGTCTGGTCCAGTGCGGGCACCAGGGCGCTTCCGGCCAAAGGCCGGGCGATCTCCAGCCGCGCCGCGCGGTCCACCATGCCCAGCGCCAGCGCCGCGTCCACCTCGCCGCGCCGCTGCTGCAGCTCGTCGAGCAGCCGCCGCCCGGCCAACGCGGTCGCCACCAGCGCTCCGCCGATCAGCTGCCCCACCAGTGGAATCAGCACCAGTCCGGTCAGCGGGACGGCACCGGTGACGACCAGCACCAGCACCGCTGGCGCGACTCCGGCGGCGATCGGGAGTCCGGCCCACAGCCACGTGCGGTCGCTGGTGATGCGGCGCCCGGCGGTATGGGCGGCGATCGCGAACATCAGCGCGATGAACACGGCGGCCAGGGCGGTCCACCTGACGATGTAGGCGATCAGCAGCGAGACGACAAGCAACTGCACCGCGCCGCGCAGACCGGCGAAAAGCACGTCGCGGTACCGGGCCAGCCCGCCGAGGCCGGCCACCGCAGCGGCGGCGACCAGCAGCAACGCGATGGCTACGCCGAGCGCCGGGGTGACCGGGATGGATGCAGAGGGCATTGTCCGACTCTAAGCCGCCGCGCGGACTCCGCCCCGGTCGGTCAGCGTGGGCTGTCGAGCAGTTCCACGGGCTCCGCGATCACGTCGACCAGCGCGCCGTTGCGGGTGACGGTGATCTGCAGCGGCCGCCCGATGGCTTCGGCGAACATCAGCCGTTGCAGGCCCTGCGCATCGCGCACCGGGCTGCCGCCCGCGGTCAGCACGAGGTCGCCGCGGTGAAGCCCGGCCCGGGCCGCCGGGCTCTGCCGGACCACGTCCACGACCCGCAGGCCGGCGTCCTGTCCAGTGCGTTCGGCCAGCTCGTCCGGCAGCGGCGCCGGGATCGTCACCAGGCCCAGGAAGGCGCGACGGACCCGGCCGTGCCGGACCAGCGAGCCGATGATGCGGCGGGTGGTGGCGTTGATCGGGATCGCCAGACCCAGGCCGACCCCGGCGACCGCGGTGTTCACGCCCACGACCACGCACCGCGAGTCCGCCAGCGCGCCACCCGAGTTGCCCGGGTTGAGCGCGGCGTCGGTCTGGATCACGTCCTCGATGATCCTGGCGGCGTTGCCGCTTCGTGCGGGCAGCGACCGCCCGAGCCCGCTGACCACGCCCGCGGTGACCGAACCGGCCAGCCCGAGCGGATTGCCGACGGCGACGACGAGCTGCCCGACCACGAGTTGGTGGCTGTCGCCGAGCTGCACCGGTGGCGGGGTCTCGCCAGCCGCGCGGACCACGGCCAGGTCGGAGAGCGGATCCGTACCGACGACCGTGAACGGGGCGCTGGTGCCGTCGGCGAAGCGCGCGGTGCCGCCGGTGGCGCGGCCGATGACGTGCGCATTGGTCAGCATGAAGCCGTCCGCGGTGAACACCACCGCCGACCCGGCCGCGTCGCCCCATTCACCGGACGAGTGCAGGCTCGCCACGCTCGGCGTGATCGCCGAAGCCACGGCGGCGACCGTCCGCGAGTAGGCGTCCAGCCCCACGAACCGCTCTCCCGAAGCCATCTCGGCCTCCAACCGGAATGTCGTGGTTATTGCGCAACGCCGAGCGCGCCGCGCTAATTCCACGCCTCCAGCGACCCGTTGACATCGGTTGTCCAGCCACCCGCACTGCACATCAACTTGCATGCAGCGTTGCATCCACCTGCTTCCAAGCGCGGAAGGACGCCAGATGACCGCTCCCGTTGGTGCGCTGGCTGCTCGACGGCAGCCCGACGATCGATCTCACCGCGCTGCACGCAGCAGCCCGGACTGCATCGCGTACAGATCTCGTTCGCCAACTGCGGAGACGGGCCGATCCTCGGGGGGAAACCCCGGGCAGGCGTTCGTCCACTGTGAACGTCCGGCCGGGCGCCCACTCGCCGAAGGCGGCCGAGCGGGGCAGCGCCACGCCGGCCCGGTCGCGGAGCAGGTCTCGGACCGTGATTTCACGGCGTTGCCGGTGGCTCGCGTCGACATCCGCGGCGAACCGCGCGCCACGTGGCGGTCGCCCACCGAGCACGACAGGTGTTCCCCGCCCTCGCCGATCGGCCACACCGCGAGCGGGCCGGGCAGCGCCAACGCCTCCGCGACCAGCGAAGCCGCGCGCCGCGCGCCGCGCGGTGGGGTTCGTCACGCCGGCGATTGCCCGCGCTCAGCCTTCGGCGTTCTGCTGCAGGTAGGTCTCCCGGGTGTGCTCGGTGTGCTCCCGCATCAGCTGGGCCGCCCGGTCGGCTTCGCCCTTGCTGATCGCGTCGATCAGGGCCGAGTGCTCGTCCCAGGACTTCTTGCCCCGGGACTTGGCCACCGGGGTGTGGTACCAGCGGGCCCGGCGGTCCACCTGGGCCGCGAGCTCAACGAGGATCTTGTTGCCGGACATTTCGGTGATCCGGGCGTGCAGTTCGGCGTTGGCCACGACCACTTCCTCGGTGTCGTCAGCCTTGAGAGCCTGGACGCCGCGCTTGTAGATCTGCTTGAGCTCGGCCACGCCCTCCTTCGTCGAGTTCAGCGCCGCGAGCCGGGCCGACTCGCCCTCCAGCAGGCTGCGGACGCTCAGCAGCTGGTCGGCCTCCTCCGGGGTGGGGCCGTGCACGAACGCGCCGTAGCCCGGCCGCAGGTCGACCCACTCGTCCTTCTTCAGCCACTGCAGCGCCTCGCGCACCGGCTGCCGGGAGACGCCGAGCAGTTCGGCGAGTTCCTTCTCCACCAGGTGCTGACCGGGCTTGAGCTCGCCGGTGATGATCAGCTCCAGGATGGCTTCGTAGACGGTCTCCCGGAGCGGGACCGGGCGCGCGACCTGGCGCGCGGCGATTCCTTGCGGCAGTTTCGAGGTCAACGACATGCGGTCAACTCCGGGGCTGGGTCAGGTCCGACCGACGGGCCTGGTCGGTTCGTGCGCTTGCGGCCGGCTTCTTCGGCGGCCGTTTTGCCCGATGGCTTTAGCATACAGTATGCGATCATCTCGAGCTTGTTGAAGCGCCACGCGTCCGATCGGTGCCCGCCTCGACCGCAGCCGCGCTGGGCGTGCCGACCGCTGCCGGTCGGCATCTTCCGTAGTTGGTGGACGAAGCCGGGCCCCGCCCGACCGGCTCGCCGCGAGACACCAGGTCCGGGCCGAGTCGACCCACGCGGGCTCAATGCGGTGGTCGGCACGCGCCAGGTCTTGCTGGCACGCCCACCTGAAGCGCGAGCACCTGCTCGTCGACGAATCCGGTGCGATTCCCGGCGTACTGGACTGGACGGACGCCGATGTCGGCGATCCGGCAGCGGACGTCGCGAGGCTCGCCATCTCCGTCGGAGCACCCGCCGCCGCCCGCGTCGCCGAGCAGGCCGGTCACGACGAGGCCGCTCGCGCCCGAGGCCTCGTGCTCGCCCGTTGCGACACGCTCAGCCGGCTCGACGATCGCCTCAACGGCGACGACGACAGTCCGGAACCGTTGCTGCGCAACCAACTCGCCCGTGCCTGGCAACCCACCCCGTTCGATGATGGCGCCCGTGCGCGTTCCGGGCTGCTACCCGAAGCGCGCATGGGCGCATCAGGATCGGGGCTTGCGGCCGAAGTGCACGGTCTTCGCGGTCAGCAGAAACAGGTCCGGCCGCCGGTCGATACCCGCTGGGTCGGCCGGGTCCAGCAACCTGTCCAACGTCGCCAGGTCATCCGCATCCAGGGAGTCCGCGAGACCCCCGCGCTGCCGTTCCAGCACCCTCCGCGCGAACCGCCTCGGCCCATCGGTCAGCGGCGCGGGGTGGTCCACGAGGAAGGTCTTGGCGCGTGCCTCGGTGAGCCCCGCGGCGCGCAGCATGCCCGGCCAGTCTTCGGCCACCGTGATGGATCCGGGCAGGTCGGCCCGCATCTGGTCGAACCGGTCCGCCATCGCCGCGTCCAGCCGGAACTGCAGGCCGGGACGTCCGAAGCCCAGGTCACGCGGGAGCCACCGGGTCGGCAGGCCGCCCTCGACTATGGCCAGCACGCCGCCGGGCTCGAGCAGCCCGGCCAACCGGTTCAGCGCGTCCTGCTGATCGCCGACGTGGTGCACGACCTGCCCCGACCACACCAGGTCGGCCGGGGTCAGGTCGGCGAGCCCGGCCGGGAACTCGGCCACCTGGGTCCGCAGCCGCACGCCGAGCCGCTTGGCGCGTTCTTCGGCGCGCGCCAGCAATTGCGGCGTCCCGTCCACCGCCGTGACCTCGGCTTGCGGGAACACCGCCGCCAATTCGCAGGCCGCGACGCCCGGCCCGCTGCCGATGTCCAGAATCCGCTGCGGTGTCAGGTGTGCCAGCTCGCCGAGAGCTCCCTGCACATACGCGCTGTGCGTCTCGCCTTCGAGCTCCAACAGGTCGGCCATCGCGGCCCAGTCGATGTCGTTCACCGTGCCACCTCCAGCATGTCCGCTTCGATCAGGTCCCAATTCACCGCGGCCGCGGCCTTGGCCCCGCCCGCCGCCGCGTTCACCACCTGGGCGCGGGGGTCCACGACGTTCCCGACGGCCCACACCCCCGGCACGCTGGTCAGCCCGCTCGGGTCGACCCGGACCCAACCGTCGTCGCCGAGCTCGCAGCCCAGTTCCGACAGCACGGTGTCGTTGGGTACGAAACGGGCCGGCACGAACAGCGCGGATAACGCCTCTATGGTCCCGTCCGCGAGTCGCACGCCGCGCAGCTCGTCGTTCTCGACCACCAGACCGCTGACCTCGCCGTCCACGATCCGCACGCCGCGGGTGACCAGCTTCGCCCGGTCTTCGTCACCGAGGTCCTCGGCGAAGAACGCCAGGTCTGCGGACCACTGCCGCGCCAGCAGGGCCTGGTGCACCGCCCCCGGCTGCCAGCCGAGCACGCCGAACGGTTGGTCGCGGACCTCCCAGGCGTGGCAGTACGGGCAGTGCAGCACGTCCCGCCCCCACCGTTCCCGCAGGCCGGGAACGTCGGGGAGCTCGTCGCGCAGTCCGGTCGCGACGATCACCCGCCGCGCCCGCACCACGCCGTCAGCAAGCTCGACCTCGAAACCGTCGTCATCGCGGCGCACGGCACGCACGTCGCCCGCGACGACCCGGCCGCCGTACCGCTCGACCTCCTCGCGACCTATGGCCAGTAGCTCCGACGGCGGCGTGCCGTCCCGCGAGACGAACCCGTGCACCTGGTGCGCGGGCGCGTTCCGCGGCCTGCCGGAGTCGACCACCAACACCCGGCGGCGAGCCCGCGACAACACGAGTGCGGCGTTCAGCCCGGCGGCCCCACCGCCGATGACCAGTACGTCTTCCACGTTCGAACTCATGACACCGACCATGCACGCGGTCGCGACGACTTGACAAACCTTGTTGCTGTTTCTGCAATAACAGGATGCAGGACGTACTCGCCGCCGTCGGGCCGCGGCTCAGGACCATCCGCCAGCAGCGCAACTGCACGCTCGCGGCGCTGTCGGAGAAGACCGGGATCTCCGTCAGCGTGCTGTCGCGGCTGGAGTCCGGGCAGCGCAAGCCCAGCCTCGAGCTGCTGCTGCCGATCGCGCACGCCCACCAGGTGCCCCTGGACGAACTCGTCGGCGCGCCGCCGGTCGGCGATCCCCGAGTGCGGCTGAAACCGGTGCGGCACGGGGACATGACGGTCGTGCCGCTGACCCAGCAGCCCGGCGGCCTGCAAGCGTTCAAGATGATCATCGGCACCGACCGCAGCGAACCCGAGCCGCGAACGCACGAGGGCTACGAGTGGCTGTACGTGCTCGGCGGCAAGCTGCGGCTGGTGCTCGCCGAACACGACATCGTGCTCAAGGTCGGCGAGGCCGCCGAGTTCGACACTCGCCTGCCGCACTGGTTCGGCAGCACCGGGGAAGCGCCGGTGGAGCTCCTCAGCCTGTTCGGCCCGCAGGGCGAGCGCATGCACACCCGCGCGAAACCCCGCGACCGGTAGGCCCGACCGCACCTCCGATCGCGTGCTTCTCGTCGCCCCGGCGGCTTGCCGCGCCGACCGCGGGCTCAACCGTTCCCGGCCGCCGCTGCCGAATCTCCCCGTAGGAAGCGGCACGGTTGCCCCGAAGTCCTCCGTCGAACCGCGGCGCTACACCTTCACGCTGCTCAACGCCTCGGACTCGCCCGTGGCGGTCGCAACAGTGCCGAAAGACCCTGAAGTGTGACTTCCGTCTTCGGTTCGGGGCGGTCGGCGCTGCGGAACCGCCACTGGCGGCACACCGGCCCCGGCCGCCCCAGCCGTTGCGGAATCGGCAGGTCTGGCCCGCCGACGGGTCTTCCACCTGCGGTTATCGTGGTCGGCAATAGGCTGCGAGCTAGCACAGTTGGGAACCGACATGGCTGATCCACACGGCACCGACCACTTCGACGCGACCTTCTCGCGCGACCTCGCATGGGCCCAGAAGCTGCGCGAGCAGCTGGCCGAGATGCCGACGATCGAAGAGCCAGAGCAGGTCGACTGAGCCTCATCCCTCTGCTTCGGGGGCGCGTCCCGCCGGCAGGTGCTCGGCGAGCAGATCCAGCAACTTGTTGACGTCGACCGGTTTGCTCATGCACTCGGTGGCCCCGGCCGCGATGCTCGCTTCCCGGTCGCCCTTCATCGCCTTCGCCGTGATCGCGATGATCGTCAGGTCCCGGTAGCGCGGCATCTCCCGGATGATGCGAATCGTGGCGTTGCCGTCCATCTCCGGCATCATCACGTCCATCAGCACGATCATGATGTCACCCTGGTGCTGCAGCGCGTTGAGCCCGGCCAGCGCGTTGTCCGCGTGCACCACTTGCAGACCGTGTTGCTCCAGCAGCAGGCGCATCGCCTGCACGCTCCGGTAGTCGTCGTCGACGACGAGCACCTTCTCCCCGTTGAACTGCAACGACGCGTGCTCCTCCAGCTCCTCGACGTGCAGCATGTGCTGGTGGCCCTCCTGCCGGATCAGTTCGGTGGACCTCATCGGCGGGTCGATGCCCTCGGCTGACACGTCCAGGCTGGACTCCGCCGTGCTCGGCACGCATCCGCGCGGCGGGCGTTCCGGCACGGCAACCGGCCCGGGCGCGGGCTCGGCGACCGGCTCGACCGGCTTGGCCATCGACGGCTCCATCGGCAGGTACAGCGTGAAGGTGCTGCCCCGCCCGGGCTCGCTGTCCACCTGGAGCTCGCCGCTGAGCAGGGCGGTCAGCTCGCGGCTGATGGACAGCCCCAGACCGGTCCCGCCGTACTTTCGCACCGTGGTGCCGTCCACCTGCTGGAACGCCTCGAAGATCAGGCTCAGCTTGTCGGCGGGGATGCCGATACCGGTGTCGCGCACCGAGAACGCCAGCCGCCGCCGGGCGTGGCGCAGGCCCTGGTCGTGCACCTCGCTGGGCTGGGCCGGGCGGACCCGCAGCTCGACGGCGCCCTTGTCGGTGAACTTCACCGCGTTGGACAGCAGGTTCCGCACGATCTGCTCCAGCCGGTTCCGGTCGGTGCGCACCGTTGGCGGCACCGAGGGCGCCACGGACACCCTGAAGTCCAGCCCCTTGTCCGCCGCCAGCGGCTGGTACAACGACTCCATGTGCGCGGCGAGGTCGACCAGCTCGACGTCCTCCGGCAGCAGGTGCATCTGCCCTGCCTCCACTTTGGACAGGTCCAGCACGTCGTTGATCAGCTGCAGCAGGTCGGTGCCCGCCTGGTGCACGGTCTTGGCCAGATCCACCTGCTGCGAGGTGAGGTTGCCCTCCATGTTGTCGGCCAGCAGCTTCGCCAGGATCAGCACGCTGTTCAGCGGGGTGCGCAGCTCGTGCGACATGTTGGCCAGGAACTCCGACTTGTAGGCGGAGGCCTGGGACAGCTGCCGGGCCCGTTCCTCCAGCTCCTGGCGGGCCTGCTCGATCTCGATGTTCTTCAGCTCGATGTCCCGGTTGCGGCTGGCAAGCAGCGCCGCCTTCTCCTCCAGTTCGGTGTTGGAGCGCTGCAGCTCGGTCTGCTGCTGCTGCAGCTGCTCGGAGCGCGCCTGCAGTTCCTTGGCCAGGTGCTGGGACTCGGCCAGCAGCGCCTCGGTGCGCGAGTTCACCACGATCGTGTTGACGTCGACGCCGATGGTCTCCTTCAGCCGTTCCAGCAGGTCCAGGTGCACCGGGGTGAACTTGTTGACGGACGCCAGCTCGATGACCGCCAGCACCTCGCCCTCGAACAGCACCGGCACGATCGCCACGTCCGCGGGCGCGGTTGCGCCGAGCCCGGAGCTGATCCGGACGTAGTTCGGCGGCACGTCGGTGACCAGGATCGACTTGCGGTCCGCCGCGACCTGCCCGACCAGCGACTCCCCCAGCTCGAAGCGCAGCGGCGGGCCGCCGGCGCGGGCGCCGGGGCGGCCGTAGCCAGCGGTGCGCTCCAGGATCGTGCGGTCGTCCTCCCCCAGCCGGCGCAGGAAGAACGCGCCGTACTGGGCCGACACCAGCGGTGCCAGTTCGGTCATGATCAGCTGGGCGAGCGCGTCCAGGTCGTGCTGGCCCTGCATCAGCGCCGAGATCCGGGCGAGGTTGGTCTTCAGCCAGTCCTGCTCCTGGTTGTCCTTGGTGGTCTCCTTGAGGTTGTTGATCATCGCGTTGATGTTGTCCTTGAGCTCGGCGACCTCGCCGGAGGCGTCCACGGTGATCTGGCGGGTCAGGTCGCCTTCGGTGACCGCGGTGGCCACCAGGGCGATGGCGCGCACCTGGGTGGTGAGGTTGCCGGCCAGCCGGTTGACGCTCTCGGTCAGCCGCCGCCAGGTGCCGGAGACGTCGGCGACCTCGGCCTGGCCGCCGAGCTTGCCCTCGGTGCCGACCTCGCGGGCCACCCGCGTGACCTCGGCGGCGAATGCGGACAGCTGGTTGACCATCGTGTTGATGGTGGTCTTGAGCTCCAGGATCTCGCCGCGGGCGTCCACGTCGATCTTCTTGGACAGGTCGCCGCGGGCCACCGCGGTGGTGACCTGGGCGATGTTGCGCACCTGGTTGGTCAGGTTGCGGGCCATGATGTTGACGTTGTCGGTCAGGTCCTTCCAGGTCCCCGCCACGTTGGGCACCCGCGCCTGGCCGCCGAGGATGCCCTCGGTGCCGACCTCGCGCGCGACCAGCGTGACCTGCTCGGCGAACGCGCGCAGCGTCTCGACCATCCCGTTGATCGTCTCGGCCAGCGCAGCGACCTCGCCCTTGGCCTCCACCATGATTTTCTTGGACAGGTCACCGCGGGCCACCGCGGTGGTGACCTGGGCGATGTTGCGCACCTGGTTGGTCAGGTTGCGGGCCATGATGTTGACGTTGTCGGTCAGGTCCTTCCAGGTCCCCGCCACGCCGTGCACCCGCGCCTGGCCGCCGAGCTTGCCGTCGGTGCCGACCTCGCGGGCCACTCGCGTGACCTCGTCGGCGAACGCCGACAGCTGGTCGACCATCGTGTTGATGGTGTTCTTCAGCTGCAGGATCTCGCCGCGGGCGTCCACGTCGATCTTCTGCGTCAGGTCGCCGCGGGCGACCGCGGTGGCGACCTGCGCGATGTTGCGGACCTGGACGGTGAGGTTGTTGGCCATGAAGTTCACCGAGTCGACCAAGCCGCGCCAGGTGCCGGCCGCGCCGGGCACCTCGGCCTGACCACCCAGCCGGCCCTCGCTGGCCACCTCGCGGGCCACCCGCGTGACCTCCTCCGCGAACCCCGACAGCTGGTCGACCATCGTGTTGATGGTCTCCTTGAGCTCGCGCGTCTTTCCGGAGACCTCGACGGTGATCTTGCGGGTCAGGTCGCCGGCCGCGACCGCCTTGGCGACGTGCGAGATGTCGCGCAGCTGCCCGGTGAGGTCGGCGGCCATCCCGTTGACCGAATCGGCCAGGTCTCTCCAGGTGCCGACCAGGCCGGGCACCTGCGCCTGACCACCGAGCTTGCCCTCGGTGCCGATCTCCCGCGCCACCCTGGTGATCTCCTGGGCGAACAGCGACAGCTGGTCCAGCATCTCGTTGACCGCCGTGCTCAGTCCTGCCAGCTCGCCGGGCAGCGCCGCGTCGGCCGCGCGGCGCGGCATCCGCTGCGACAGGTCGCCGCGGGTGAACGCCCCCAGCACCCGGTTGAGCTCCGCCATCGGCGCCAGCAAGGTGTTGGTCATCGTGTTCACCGAATTCGCGGCGACCGTCCAACCGCCGTGCGCGGAGCCGTCGAAGTCGATCTGCGGGATCGGCCATTCGCCGCGCTCCGCGGCGGCGCTGACCCGCTCCAGCTCGCCGACCAGGAACTGGTTTCGCTCGGCGAGCTCGTTGAACACCGTGGCGACCTCGCTCGCCAACCCGCCACCGGAAAACACCAGGCGACGGCGGAAGTTGCCGTCCCGCAGCTCGCGCAACCCGATCACCAGGCGCAGCAACGCATCCTCACTCACCGGTTGGGCGAGATCCAGCGCCGCGGACGGCACGTCCGGTGGCTGTGACGACATGACGACCTCCGCCCCGGTCAGCGCTTGCCGCGCGAATCGCGGTCCAACCGCAGTTCGGTGGCCAGCACGGCCGCTTCGCTGCGGTGCCGCATGGCCAGCTTGGCCAGCATCTGGGATACGTAGTTCTTGATGGTCTTCTCGGCTAAGAACATGCGGTTGGCGATCTCCCGGTTGGTGAGCCCCTCGCCGATGAGTTCCAGCACCTGCCGCTCGCGCGCGGTCAGCTCGCGCAGCGGGTCGGTCTGCTGCTGCTCCCGGCGCAGCCAGGACAGCATCGCCTCGGTCTTCTTGGGGCTGAGCAGCGACTGCCCGGTCCCGGCGGTGCGGATCGCGGTGACTAGTTCCTCGCTGACCACGCCCTTTAGCACGAACCCGGCGGCGCCGGCCATGATCGCGTCCATCAGGGCGTCGTGGTCGTCGAAGGAGGTCAGCATCAGGCAGCGCAGCTCGGGCAGCTGAGACTGAAGCTCGCGGCAAAGCTCGACGCCGTTGCCGTCCGGCAGCCGCACGTCCAGCACCGCGACGTCCGGGTTGGCCTTCGGCACCCAGGCCAGCGCTTCGGCAACCGTGGCGGCCTCGCCGACCAGTTCGAGGTCCTTCGCGGCCCCAACCAGGGCCGCGATGCCCCGCCGAATCACATCGTGGTCGTCGACCACGAAGACGCGTGTGGTCATCTGATTTTCCCGCCCCCTTCGCCCCGGATTCCTAGGGAGGGCACTGACCAGGATAAATAGCGCCTCTACTGGCCGCTGGCCAGAACCCGCCGAAGGCGGCGACCAGCCGGCACCCGGCGGCAGCCGGGCACCGGTCTCGGGCATCACCTCGCCGCGTAGATGCTCTCCACGAAATGCGCCAACTGCTCCTCACTGAGGTGCCGGGCCAGGTCGGCCTCGCTGATCATGCCGACCAGCTTGTGGTCGGCGATGACCGGCACCCGCCGGATCTGGTGCTGCTCCATCATCGACAGCACCTGATCCACGTCGGAGCCGGCGTCGACCCAGTGTGGCTTGCCCTGGGCCAGTTCCCCGGCCCTCATCTCGGCTGGGTTGCGGCCTTCCGCGCAGCAACGCAGGACGATGTCGCGGTCTGTGATGATGCCGTGCAGCCGGTCGTCCCGACCGCAGATCGGCAACGACCCGACCTTGAGGTCGCGCATCATCTGCGCGGCCGTGTACAGGCTGTCGTCCTCACCGATGCACTTCGCCCCTGCATGCATGATGTCGCGCGCCGTGGTCATGGCTGATCCTTTCGACTGCGGTGCTGAGCTGCCCTCGCACTACCCGCACCGGTCCCCCCCGAAACCGCACGCCGATCAGCCTTATTTCCGCAGCGCAGGGCCCGTGGGCGTGTCGAGGCGAGATGACACCCGGGCACGCTCACGGCCCTGACCAGGCGAAACCATCCAGATGAGGACTGAGGCGGGTGAACGCGTCCGGCCGCACCGGCTCCGGGTGCCGGCCCGGCAGCATCTGCCGGACCGCGTCCGCGATGGTGCGGATCTCGTCGAGGCTGAGCCGCCAGCCCACCGCCGCCGGTTCCGGCACCGGGTGCGAGGTGACCGCCGGGCGACCTTGACCATGACACCATCCACTGTGCGCGTTCCGTAGACGTGCGCCCCACCGGAGTGGTGGATGAAGATCGGAAAGCGCTCGGGCCGGTAGTCGTCGATGGCCTCGGTCCCGAACCAGCTGAGCAGGACCCGCCGCTGCTCCACCAAACGGCGGTCAGCGGCCTGGGCAGGAACCGCGACGCCCACGAGCCCGCACACCACGACTTCGCCGACCTGATGCGTGCCGCCAAGGGTGTGCACCAGAACGCTGTCGCCGTCCTCGACGATGCCGGTGACCTCCGTGTAGCGCAGCACCTTCGCCCCGGCGCCTTCGGTCACCCGGGTGGCGCTCAGCAGCGCCTGCTCGCAGCGCAGGAAACCTGCCTGCTCGTCGAGCACCGCGACCTCGCCGTCGCGCAGCCGGTGCCGCGGATACCGTTGGGCGACTTCGCCTTTCGACAACACCTCGCCCGCGACCCCGGTCTTGCGGACGCTGTCGACCAGCCCGCAAATGTACTCCTCCGCCGGGTCGCCGATCGCCTGACCGCCGCACTGCGTGAGAATGCCGTCCCCGATTCCGCTTCGAGCTCCCGCCACAGCCGCAGCGAATCGCGCAGCAGCGGCACGTACTGCGTCTTCGGCGTAGGCGAGCCGGAATAGGCGCGACTCGCCGCCCACCGCGCCGCGGTCGTGGCGGGGGCGCGAACTGCTCGAAGTCCAGCACATCGATGCTCCGGCGCGTCAGGTGCCAGGCGAGCGTGCTGCCGATCGTGCCGGTCCCGATGATGCCGACCTGGGCGTCGAGGTTGCTTGCCGTCATTTTCTCCGCCACTGTCCGTGACTTTGCACCAGCTGGCGGGCGGGGTCCGGCTCGGATGAATTAGAACGTATATTCCCGGATCCACCGGTGTTGTGGTGAAAGTTTGTGCGGGCGGGGGTCGTGTCGTGGTGGGGCAGATGCCCTCTGGCCTGGGATGATTGTTCTTTGTGAGAGAGACAATCGGTTCCTGGATGAGAGGGCATCTGCTGGATGCAAGCATCGCATAGTGCCGGCGCAGTGTCGGTGAGGTTCGATGATCCGAATCTCGTGTCATGTGTGGGATTGGTACCGGTGATGCGGCTGGCCGAGCAGGTCGGTGTGGCTGATCTGGCTCAGCAGACGGTGAAACTGTCGCCGGATGTGGGGTCGGCGGGGGCGAATCCCGGTGTGAAGGTGTCCTCGATCGTGGCGGGGATGGCCTGTGGTGCGGACTCGTTCGAGGATCTGGGTGTGATCCGTCACGGTGGCATGCCACGGTTGTTCGACGGGATCCGGGCGCCGTCGACACTGGGCACGTTTCTGCGTGGGTTCACCTACGGGCATGTGGCGCAGCTGGAGAAACTCGGCAGGCTAATACTGGAACGCCTGGCCGGGCGGTGCGGGTTGTTGCCGGAGGCCGATGAGCTGGTGTTCGTCGATATCGACTCGAAGATCAAACAGGTCTACGGGGCGGGTAAACAGGGCTCGGCGTACGGGTACACGAAGGTACGGGGCCTGAACTATCTGATGGCCACGATCTCCACCCCTACCGCGGCACCGGTGGTCGCGGCGACCCGGATGCGGGGCGGTAACGCCAATTCCGCCCGCGGCGCGGCGACGCTGATCACCACGGCGATCACCACGGCCCGGGCGTGTGGTGCGACGGGGACGATCGTGGTGCGGGGTGATTCGGCGTTTTTTACCGGCCCGGTCATCGCCGCGATCCGCAACGCCGGGGCGTATTTCTCGGTCACCGCCAAACACACCGCGTCCGTGAAGGCCGCGATCGCCGGGATCGGCGAGGACACATGGCAGACCGTGCGTTTCAACCGGCCGGTCTTCGACGACCGCGCCAAGCGGTGGATCCATGAGGGCGAGATCGCCGAAACGACACTGGAGGCGTTCACCAACGTCACCCAGAATCCCGACCGTGCGGTCACCGCCCGGCTGATCGTGCGCCGCACCCGGATCACCACCACCGATGCCACCGGCGAGTTGTTCCCCGTCTGGCGCTATCACGCGGTGTTCACCGACTCCCCGCACGAGCTGCTCACCGCCGAGGCCGAGCACCGCGGCCGCGCCGGGACGATCGAGCAGGTCTTCGCCGACCTCAATGACTCCGCCGCGGCCCACCTGCCCTCCGGGCAGCTCGCCGCCAACGGCGCCTGGCTGTCCCTGGCCGCCCTGACCCACAACCTGATGCGCGCCGCGGGCAGCCTCGCATCGCAGTTCCACGCCAAAGCCCGCACCGCCACCCTGCGGCGGCACCTCATCACGATCCCGGCCCGTATCGCCCGCTCCGCCCGCCGCATCGTGCTACACCTCCCCGCCGGCTGGCACTGGAAACAGGCCTTCACCAGCCTGTTCACCGCAACCCACTCCCCGCCGACCACGGCCTGCCCCTGACCACACCCGCCCACAAGGCGCCGACCGGAGACCGCAGTGGATAAGCCGGACCACCAGGCCGGCGGACCCCGCACACCCACCACCAGCATTATTGATCAACACCCCCCCAACCTTGATCAACAACCCAAACCAAAACCAATTCGGTGGATCCGGGATATTGAATCCAAGTCTGGTTTGGCCGCAAAACCCCCAGCGCGAGTCATCGTGCCTGTGGGCGACACGAAGACTTGCACTCGAACTCAGAGGTCCTTTGTGGACGGATGAGTCAGTATTCGTGCATGAACCGGTCGAACGCGGCGTTGGCCGCGCCCCACTCGTGGGTGATCAACTCGGTCGGCACGCCCGGCCGGGGTTCGGCGTCCACGGTGACGACGAACCCCGGCTCGGAAATCCGGCGGCGCAGCTGCACCAGGCATCCGCCGGCGGAGCGGCCGAACCGCTCCCCGTTGTCCTTGGACTCGACCTGTCCCGGCTTCAGGGCGGACGAGTCATCGTTCGGGTTTTCCGCCATGCGCCCGTTGTAACCCAAACCGGCGGCCCCGGCACGGCGTTCAGCGCTACGCCTCCGCCCCGAACAGCCGCGCCCCGCCCACGACGCGCTCGATGACAACAGCCGCCACCGCCCCGCGAACAGCACCACCAGCCTGCCGGCCGTGGTCACCGCGGGATCGTAGTTGTATTGCAGGTAGTTGAAGATGTGCACCGGCTGCGTCTGCATGTCCGTGGTGACCACGAACAACGCGACCGTGAGGTCGTCGAACGACGTGATCAGCGAGAAGAACGCGCCGACGATCAGCGAACCCCGCAGCGCGGGCAGCGTGACGTGCCAGAACACATTCGGCGGCGACGCACCGATGACCTGCGGCTGCGCCCTCAGCCGAGCGGTCCAGGCCCGCTAGCCCGGCGAGCACCCGCCGAACGGTGTAGGCACGGTCAGCATCAGGTGCGCCAGAGCCGCAGCGTCACCGGGCTGGACACCAGGCCAAGCTGCGCGAGCCCAGCAACCCGATGCCGAGCACGATCGCCAGCCCCGCGCCCAGCCCGAGCAGCGTGGACACCGCCGCAGCGGCAGCCGCGACGCCGAGGCTGAGCGCGAACGAGCTCAGGAACTCCAGGCTGTGTAGCAGCTCGACGTACCAGCGCCAGCGAAAGGGTGTACGCGAGGAACCAGTGCCCGACACCCTGCTGACCGGACCCGCGTCGTCTGGCAGTGCCGACACTTCCCGGCGTTGTCACACTCACGGCCCCGCGCCCAAGATCGACGCCATTCCCCTGCCGCTGCGACTAAAATCCCCGCGAACGCGCAATGCACGGGGAGCAAATGTCCACAAATTCCGGAACCACCCTGGACGCGGAAACCACGGACCGCATTCCCCGCCCCCTCGCACCGTTCGCCCGCACCCCGGTCCTGACCGTCGCGGCGCTGGTCGCAGGGCTGCTGATGGCCCTCACAACGAGTTACGGCTACGTCACCGACGAGCTCTACTTCCTGGCCGCCGGAAAGTACTACCCGGCTTGGGGATACATGGACCAACAACCGCTGGTCCCCCTGCTCGCCGCATTCCTCGACCGGATGTTTCCCGATTCCCCGTTCGCCTTCCGGCTGCTCCCAGCCGTGGCAACAGCACTCGGTGCGATCATCACCGCCCTGATCTCCCGAGAACTGGGCGGGAACCGGAAAGCCCAAGCCCTCGCCGCGACGGCCTATCCGCTGTCCCCGTGGATCCTGCTCAACGGGCACTGGCTGACGGCGTCCACAATGGAGCTCCTCCAGTGGACGGCGATGCTCTGGCTGCTGATCCGCTGGGCCAGGCTGAGGCACGGCGGAATCACCCGCGACCGGCTGCTGCTCGGAATCGGCCTGCTCACCACCCTCGCGGTACAGACGAAGTTCCAGGTGGTCGTCCTGGTCACGGCACTCCTCCTGAGCATCGCGTGCACCGGACCCAGATCCCTCTTCACCCGGCCCATGCTGTGGCTGGCCGCCGCGATCCCGCTGGTCACGGCTATCCCAACGCTGTGGTGGCAAGCCGCGAACGGCTGGCCCGCCCTGGACATGAGCTCCGCGGTCAACAGCGAGAACGACCGGCTGTTCCTGCTGCCCACCGCCCTCCTCTACGCCGGTCTGGTGGTGGGCGCGGTGTCCTGCTGCTACGGCCTCGTCCGGCTCCTGCGAGCCCCGGAGCTGGCCCCGTTCCGGTTCCTCGGCTGGGGCACGACCGCGGTGTTCCTGTTCTTCCTGGTAGCCGGCGGCCGTCCGAACTACGTCGCGGGCCTGTTCGGGCTGCTCTTCGCCGCGGCGGCCACCGGGCTGCAGCGACACTCTGGGAAGCTGCTGTGGCCCGCATACCTGCTGTCGGCGGTCCTGCCACTGGTGGCGCTGCCGATCTACCCGCTGGGATTCCTCGCCCGCCATCCCGAGTTCCCCAGCTACGCCCGCCTCTACGAGACCGGCTGGCCGGAGCTGACCGAATCCGTCGCCCACGCATACCGAGCGCTACCGGCCGAGCAGCAGCGCCGCACGGTGATCGTCGCCGAGAGCTACTACCTGGCCGGAGCTCTCGACGTCCGCGGCCGGAAAGCCGGCCTGCCACGCACCTACAGCCCGCACCGCGGCTACTGGTTCTTCGGTGCACCACCGGACGACGCCGACACCGTGCTGTACATCGGGAAGCAACACCCGCTGGCCGACCACTTCGGACAGTCGCGCGAGCTCGGCGAGATCGAGACCGGCCTGGTCAACATGGTCCAGAGCAACACGATCACGCTCTACCAGAACCCGAAGCAGCCGTGGCACACGCTGTGGCCGCAGATCCGCACCATGTGACGCTCAGCGAGGTCCCCAAGGCCCGCCGGGCCGAGGGCCATTAGGGCCCGGCGGCTGCGGCGGATGCCCCGGCGGACGGTGCCCGCCGGGCGGGAACCCGCCGGGCGGCGGGCCACCGAAGCCCGACGGGCGCGGCTGGTAGGTCGGCAGCTGGCCCGATGCCAGCTGCGCCGGTGGTGCGAAAAAGCCGGACCGCTCCTGCCGCGCCCACGGCGGCGGGGGCGCCTGCGGCATCCGCCGGAAGAACGCGTCCCGCGCAGTCCGCATCAACCCCAAGATGGCCTCCCGCCTGGCGAAGAACTTCTCCGGCGGGATCGTCTCCTTCTCCGCGTGCGCGTGCAAGAGTGCCAGTTCGGTTGCCGCCAACTGATAGTCACCCATCGCCCGCGCCCCGTTCGCGCCCGCCTGCGCGCGCGCCCAGTGCCGGGCCTTCCGCCGCCCGGCGAGGCTGCCGAGCATCTGCACGTCGTTGGGCTGCACCAAGCCGCTCGGGATGTAGGCGGGCAGGTACTTGCGGATCAGGTGCACCAGCCGCTTGCGGTCCAGCACCACGACCACGACCAACGCGACCAGCACCAGGAAATCAACCAGGTACGCCACCACCATGCCCAGGAAACCGGCGAACGTCAGGCTGCCGTTCCACAGCGCGTGCAGGAAGACCGCGCCGCACCATCCGCCGACCACCGCGAAGAACCGGCCCGGGCCGCGGTGCGTCGCGGCGTAGGCGACGCCGAGCCCGGTCATCGCGGTGTAAAGCGGATGCCCGAGCGGCGCGATCACGCCGCGGATCAGCACCGTCCCCCAGATCTCCCCGGTCTCCGCGCCCAATCCCTGCATGTAATAGAGGACGTTCTCGACCAACGCGAAGCCCAGCCCGCACATCCCGGCGTACACGATGCCGTCGGTCGGCCCGTCGATCTCGTGCCGCCGCACCCACAGCAAGTACAGCAGCAGCGCACCCTTGAAGCTTTCCTCGACCACCGGGGCCACGACCGACACCGTGATCACCGAAGCGACCTCGGCACCCAGCGCCGGAGCCATCAGGAGCTCGCTGCCGGTGTTCACGATCAGCGCGCCGATGATGGCGACCCCGGCACCCCAGCCGAAGGCCAGCCACAGGCTGAGCTGCGGCTCCGGCTCCAACCTGTCGATGAGCAGGATCAGCGCGATGAGCACGACCGCGGTCGGCAGCGCCAGCGCGGTGCCGATCACGACGTTCACCGGCCCGCCCTGCAGCAGGTAGAAGGCGAGCGCCAGCAGCAGGCAGAAACCGGACACCACCAGGCCGATGATCAGCGCTATCGGCGCGCGGTTGGAGCTGCGGCCTTCCAGGACGGACCGAGGACTGAGTGCGGGCATGCCCGCGAGCGTAAGAGATGACCTCCGGATCTGCCCCGAGGGGTGTTGTGCTCCACGTCCGGTTTGACGTCGTAGTCGCCCAGCCGCACGCACAACACCACCCACATCCCGGCGGCCTGTTCTTACTCGGTGGGCAGGGCGATGAAGGGCCGCAGCGACGTGTGGTCGCGCGCCCGTCCACCACCAACTCGGCGCCCGCCTCGACCGCAGCGTCCACAAAGGACGTCACGCGGTCCCGGTGGGCGGCGGTGACCAGCGGGCCCATGTCGCAGTTGCGCCGACCGTCACCGACGCTGAGCTTGGCCATCCGCTCGGCGATCTTGGCGACGAGCTCGTCGCCGACCGGGTCGACGGCGACGACCGCGGAGATGGCCATGCACCGCTCCCCTGCCGAGCCGAACCCGGCGGACACCGCGGCGTCGGCGGCCAGGTCGAGGTCGGCGTCCGGCAGCACCACCATGTGGTTCTTCTCCCCGCCGAGCGCCTGCACCCGCTTGCCGTTGCCAGTGCCGGTCTCGTAGACGTACCGCGCCACCGGCGTGGAGCCGCCGAACGACACGGCCCGCACCGTCGGGTGCGCCAGCAGCGCGTCGACCGCGACCTTGTCGCCGTGCACCACGTTGAACAGGCCGTCGGGCAGCCCCGCCTCCTGCCACAACTGCGCGATGAGTTCGCCGCCGACGGATCCTGCTCGCTGGGCTTGAGCACCACGGTGGTGCCGCAGGCGATGGCGTTGGGCACGAACCAAAGCGGCGCACACAGCCCGGTTCCGAGCCCCCGAAGTTAGTTCGCCAGGACTGAACCGCATGCCTGCGTTGCGAAGCAACTGCACCAACCAAAACACTCGCGGCCACCACGCTCATCCCGAGAAAGGTGCCGTGGTGGCGGGTGTAGCCTGAGGCCGCTGGCCGCGCACCAACGGCACCTCCCCCCAGTGGCTGTCGGTGCGTGGCCGGCTTCGGCGAGATCACCGCGGAGAAGAACGCAACGCCAGTTGATTTCTCGCGCAATCACTTGCTTCGCACAACGGACCGTCGGCTCCCTGATGACGGTGCGTGCGCGCCGACCCGGTTCACCCCCAGTTCAGGTGAAGGGTCGATCATCTTCCCAGGAGATCGTTGGGCTGAATGGGTCATGCCCGCCCACCGCACGTCACGTGTCGCCCGTGCGCCAGTCCCGTTCGCGGAGGTGGGGAAGATGTTCCGATCCAAGGACCACCGGCAAACTGCCGAACACCAGCAACGCCAGCGCGATGGCGGACCGATCGACACTCCGCGCGGGGATGTCGTTCCCGTGGCCGGACGACTCGACGGGAGCGCCTCATGAACGGCACAGTGGTGGTGCGCTTCGCGTTCGGGGTGGTAGGCGAATCCCGCCGCCAAGCGCACCTCTCGACCGCCCCTGAGAGCGGCCTCCCGGAGCACTGGCTGACGTTCTGCGGCCTGGAGATACCCGCGACCGTCGCCGAGGTGTCCACGAAACTTGCCGGCATGCCGTGCGTGGGCTGCCTCAGCTACCCCGGCGGCACCGCGAGCACGCTCCCAGGTTCGCCATGACAACACGAACCGCACCTGCCCGGAGACCGGACAGGTGCGGTTCGTCGAAGCAGATCAGCGCGAGAACGTCACCGATCGCACCTTGACCCCAGCCGGGGCGCTCTCGCCGGGCCGCAGCACGTAGAACACGTCCGTGGCGCAGCTGTCGTCCAGGTAGACGACCGCCGTGGCGTCGGTCCGGTTCTGCACCCGGTAGGCCGGGACGAACCGGTTGGGCAGGTCGAGCCGGTGGCAGAACCGCCCGGCCGGATCGAAGAGCCCATCCCGCTGGACCGCGCCGGACCGGTCGAACGAGTAGATGAACTCGCCCTGCGCCGCGAGCGCGGAACCGGGCAGCGTGAGCAGCAGACCGGCCGTACCGAGAGCCGCGGTGACAATTGCGCGTAGCCGCATCGAAATCGTCCCTTCTTCGGAAAAAACGGACACTACGCCGCAATAGTCGTGCGCCCGGCAGCACGCGCCACCCTGATCACCCGCTGGTGGGGTGATCACCGGCGGATTCACCGATCGGCCCTACCGCGCAGCGGCCAGGGAGAGCGCGAAATCCGCCGCGTCGTCCAGCCACCAGCGGTGCAGCTCGAAGCCTGCCACCGCGAGCTCGTCGCGGACGCGATCGTGCCGGAACTTCGCCGAGACCTCGGTGCGGATCTCCTCGCCCTCGGCGAAATCCGCCGTCAACCCCAGTTCCGGCAGCCCGACCCGCATCGGCCGCTGCGCCCGCAGCCGCATCTCGATCCACTCATGCTCGGCGTTCCACAACGCCACGTGCCGGAAGTTCTCGGGCTCGAAGTCGGCGCCGAGTTCCCGGTTGAGGACCCGCAGCACGTTGCGGTTGAACTCCGCGGTCACGCCCCGCGCGTCGTCGTAGGCACGGACCAGCCGGTCGGGGTCCTTCACCAGGTCGGTGCCCAGCAGCAGCCACTCCCCCGGCCGCAGCGCCGCGCGCACGGCGGCGAAGAACCGGGCGCGCTCGGCGGGGAGCAGGTTCCCGATCGTGCCGCCGAGGAACGCGACCAGCCGCTTGGCGCCCGCGTTCAACGCGGAGAGACCGCTGGTGAAGTCGTCGACGACGCCGCGCACGTGGAGTTCCGGGTAGTCCAGCGCGATGGACTCCACCGCGGCGCGCAGCGCGGAGCCCGAGACGTCCAGCGGCACGAACCGCTCCAGGGTTTCGTTCTTGCGCAACGCGTCCAGCAGCAGCCGGGTCTTCTCCGACGAACCGGACCCGAGCTCGACCAGGGTGGCCGCGCCGGTGATCTCGGCGACCTCCAGGGCGCGCTGCTGGAGGATCTGCTGCTCGGCCCGGGTCTGGTAGTACTCCGGCAGGACCGTGATCTGATCGAAGAGGTCGCTGCCGACGGCGTCGTAGAACCACTTGGGCGACAACCACTTCGGGCTGTCAGTCAAGCCCACGCGGACCTCGGTGCGCAGTTCGCGGGCCGCGTCTTCCTCGGTGAATCGGACTACCAGTTCCGGCTCGCTCATCGCTCTCCTTCCGACAACGACGACACCTGCACGTTCTCGGTGTCCGCGACGAGCAGGCACCGGTCCGGGACCTCCATCCAGCCGGTGTCCGCGCCGAACGGCTCGGAGGCCACCGCCACCGCCGTCTCGGTGCGGCGCACCCACAAAGAATGCGTCCAGGTGGTGGCAATGAGCCGGGTACCGTCGGAGAGCAGCAGGTTCAGCCGCGAATCCGGCGCGGTGGCGACGACCTCGCCGACAAGCTCCTGCACCGCCTGGTCCGGCTCCGCCCCCTCGACCAACCGCTGCCGCAGCAACGCCCACAACAGCGCCGAGTCGGTCGACGCATCCAGAGTCAGCAGATCCACGACTTCCACTCGGGCGGCCAGTTTCGCCAGCGAATCGGGCCAGCCGGTGACCCGGCCGTTGTGGCTGAACAGCCAGGTGTCGTCGGTGAACGGGGCGCACGCGCCAGGCACCACTGGCATCCCGACGGTCGCCGAGCGGACCGCCGCGACAACCGCGCCGCTGCGCACGTCCGCGGCGACCTGCCGGAAGGATCCGTCGACCCACATCGGAACCGCGGCGCGGTAGCTGGCGGTGGAGCCGTCCGGCCGGTACCAGCCGACGCCGAAGCCGTCGGCGTTGACCGTGCCGCCGCCGCGCATGTCGTCGGGCGCCCACGCCTGCTCCAGCAGCGAATGGTCCGGTTCGAGCAGCAGTTCCGCCAGCGACACAGCTGGCCCCAGATACCCCAGGTGTCGGCACATCGGTCAGTCGCGCTCCCCGCGTCGTGGTGTCCGGGCGCACCGGAATCCGGCGAAGACCTGCCGCCGGATCGGGTAGTCCCAGTTCCGGAAGGTGCCGCGGCACGCGGTGGCGTCGGTGCCGAAGGAACCGCCGCGCAGCACCTTGTAGTCGGCCCCGAAGAACACCTCGGAGTACTCGCGGTACGGGAAGGCCGAAAAGCCTGGATATGGCAGGAAATCCGTCGCCGTCCACTCCCACACGTCGCCGATGAGCTGCCGCGCGCCGCACGGCGCGGCCCCGTCCGGATACGCCCCGGCGGGTGCCGGTTGCAGGTGCCGTTGGCCGAGGTTGGCGTGTTCGGGCCGCGGATCGTCGTCGCCCCACGGGTACCGGCGGGACCGGCCACTGGCGGGATCGAAGCGCGCGGCCTTCTCCCACTCGGATTCGGTGGGCAGCCGCTTGCCCGCCCACGCCGCGTACGCCGCGGCTTCGTGGAAGCTGACGTGCACCACCGGCTCGTCCGGCGGTACCGGTTCGACGTGGCCGAACCTGCGCCGCAGCCACCGGTCGCCGTCGAGGCGCCAGAACCGCGGCGCCCGCAGCTCGGCGCGTTGCCGGTACGCCCAGCCCGCGTCGCTCCACCAGCGCGGATCGTCGTACCCACCGGCGTCGATGAAAGCCAAGTACGCGCCGTTGGTGACCGGCGTGCTGTCGAGGTAGAAGTCGTCGACGTGCACTTGGTGCGCCGGTCGCTCGTTGTCCAGTGCCCAGGGTTCCGCCGAAGTGCCCATCGTGAACGGCCCGCCGGGCACGAACACCTCGGCCGGGAGCGCTGCGGCACCGGGCGGCGGCGGTTCCGCGGTGAGGGCCGGTGGCCCGTCCCGCAACTGGTGGGTGGCCAGCATCGTTTCATCGTGCTGCTGCTCGTGCTGCACGATCATGCCGAATGCGAAGGCGTGCTCGACCAGCCGCCGCCCCCCGAGTGGAACTCGGTCGATCAGGTCGAAGACCTTCGTACGCACCGTCCCGACGTAGTCGCGCGCCTCGGCCGGCCCCAGCAGCGGCAGTTGCGGGCGGTCGGCGCGGGTGTGCTGGAAGGCGTCGTAGAGGTTGTCGATGTCCGGGCGGATCGCCGGTGCGCCGCCGACATCGCGCACCAGCCACAACTCCTCCTGGCTGCCGATGTGCGCCAGGTCCCAGACCAGCGGCGACATCAACGGCGAATGCTGTTTAACGAGGTCCTCGTCGTCGACGGCGTCGGTCAGCACCGCGCTGCGCTCGCGGGTGCGCGCCAGTTCGGCGGCCACGTGCGAGCGCAAGTTCGATATCCCCAGATCGGCCAGATCTTGCGTGCTTCCCACCGGTCACCTCCGGTTCTTCAGCGTTCGTCGGCTGCAGCGAGCCGCTTCGCCACGAAATCCGCCAGCCGGTCGGGCAGTCCCGGCGGGCTGTCCAGATCCTGCAAGTGCCGGCACGCCAGGCCGAAGACATCGCGGGCGGTGCGCGCCAACGCCCGGTCCCGCAGGCCGTGCCGTGCGGCGTGCACCCAGCGGCCGACCGCCGGTGACGCCACCGAGAGCACCTTGTCCACCGTGGATTCCTCGCGGAACAGCGCGATCAGCGCCCCGGCGGGCAGCATCCAGTCCTGGCCGGGCTGCGCATCGAGGTAGCGAACCTCGAAGTAGCCGCGCGGCCGCACCGGTGGGAACACCGTGGACAGGTGGTAGTCGAGATCGTCGCGGGTGGGCCGATCCGGCAGCGCGCCGTGGATCCACTCGGCGAAGCTGACGCCGCTGGGCGCCGTCCAGTCGCCGTTGTCGCGGCGCTGGCACACGATCGCGGTGTCGAGCACCCGCTTGGCCCAGCCGGCGGCCGGGTCGACTGTGATCGGGCCGGGCCGGGTGCGCGGCGGATCGGTGCGCAGCAGCGCGCGGGTGCGGGTGGATACCCAACCGGTGCGTTCGCCGAACAGCATTGGCGAGTTCGCGAACATCGCCATCATCACCGGCCCCAGCGCGTGCAGCGCAGCCCAGCGAGCGGCCACCCGGTCTGGTTCGCCGGCGTCGAGGCAGACCTGCACCCCAGCGGTGCTGCACATCATCAACCGGCCGTCCAGGCCGATGCGATCGAAGGCGGTTTCCATCGCGGCGTAACGCGGGACCTGCAGGATCCGGTTCGGGTACCGCCACGGGTCGGTGCCCTGGTCGCCGAGTACCAACCCGGCGGCGCGCAACCGGCGCTCGACGTATTCGGCGTCGGCTGCGACGACTTCGAACAGCGACCGCATGGACGTGGTGGGAAGGCTGGAGACCTCGACCTGGCCACCGGGTTCGACGGTGAGCACGGAGCCGTTGGGCAACTTCCGCCGCGGGCTGTCGGGGACCAGGGAGCGCGGGGCGTGCGGGCCGAGCGCGGCGATCAGCGTCGCCGGGTCGAGCGTTCGGGTCGGGTCGTCGGAGTGGTGCACGGTCCATTCGAGTTCGACGCCGAGCAGTCGCGGTGGGCCGTGCTTGAAGCACACCGACGCCACGTAGGCCTCCGCCTCGGCCCGGGTACGGACCCGGGAGGACGGGAAGTCAGCGGCTGCAGGATCGGTCGAAACGGGCAATGTGATCACCTCCTGTAATTTGCCGGTTACCGACGCTACCGCTCCCCTCTGACGTCCGCGACCCTTGTTCTTGATCCCGACAACTGCTACGAGAACGGGAAATGTCGTTTCCCCGCCCCCCTTTTCCCGAATCGCGACCGGCGCACGAGTAACGACTCCGCTGGGTGTGGCGACCATACGATTCGGAAGGTCCCACCAGGGGGTGGGACAGCGCAGCAAAACGTACGTACGGATTGCAATGTGGCGGCCGGACCTGGGACGATCAGACCATGCCTCGGGTCAGCCAAGACCACCTCGACGCCCGGCGCCGTCAGATCCTCGACGGCTCCCGGTCGTGCTTCGCACGCTTCGGCTACGAAGGCGCCACCGTACGACGGCTGGAAGAAGCGACCGGACTGTCCCGCGGCGCGATCTTCCACCACTTCAAGGACAAGGAATCGTTGTTCCTCGCGCTGGCCGAGGACGACGCGACCCGGATGGCCGACGTGGTCGCCGAGCAGGGGTTGGTGCAGGTGATGCGCAACCTACTCGACGATCCCGCCGACGGCGGCGACGCCCCCGGCGTGGACTGGCTCGGCGCCCGCCTGGAGGTGTCCCGCCGGCTGCGCACCGACGAGGAGTTCCGGGCGCGCTGGGCACAGCGCTCCGAGCAGTTGACCGCGGCCACCCGCGCCCGCCTGAAGTGGCAGCGCGACGCCGGGAACCTCCGGGACGACGTCGACGTGGACGTGCTGACCGCCTACCTGGAGCTGGTACTGGAAGGTCTCCTGTCGCACCTGGCGATGGGCCTGCCTGCCGCGCACCTCGGCTCGGTGCTGGACCTTGTCGAGGAGAGCGTCCGCCGCCACCGCGGCGGCTGAGGGCCGGGTCGGTGCCCTCGAATCGGCGCTCCAGCTCCCACCGCCGCGGGTTTCTCAGAGGTCGTCCCGTGAGCACGGCCGCTCGGACTTCCCGGAGTTCAGGCGGCGTCCGAGGTTCCGCTGCTCGTATCGCCGTGCAGAATTGAGTTCGGAGACGAGGGCTAAGGATCGGTGCGGCGCATGTGGAGCGAGTGGTGGAACCGCTTCCTCGCTTCCGACCCATCCCTGCGCCGACTGCGCACCGCAGCTCGGGTGACGTTGTCGGTCGCGCTCGCGATCGTGGTCATGCTGCCGCTGCTCGCGTGGTGGGGGCAGCCGCTGCCGCTGGCGATGATCGGCGCGGTGGTGGCGATCAACTCCTCGCTCGGCGTCAACGACCCGGACCGGCGACAACAGCAGATCACCAACCTGCTGATGCCGCTGCCCGCGGCGGTCGCGCTGCTGCTGTCGATCCTCACCGCGCCGTGGCCGCTGCTGCACAGCCTGCTGTTCCTGGTGGTGATCTTCGCGGCCACCTACATCCGGCGGTTCGGCCCGCGGTTCTTCCCGCTGGGCATGGTCGCGTTCATGGGCTACTTCTTCGCGATGTTCCTGGGCCCGCAGCTGCCGCAGCTGCCCGCGCTGATCGCGGCTGCAGTCGCAGGGGCACTGTCCGCGTTCGTGATGCGGTTCGTGGTGCTGCGCGACGATCCCGAAGGCGTGCTCGAACGCGGCCGCCGCACGCTGCTCGCCCAGGTGCACGGCCTGCTGCACGCGGTGCGCGACGTCGCCGAGCACCCGGATTCGACGCAGCGCCGCCGTGAACTGCACAACCGCTCGGTCCGGCTCAACGAGACCTCGCTGATGCTGGAGAACACCGTAGGCCAGCTTGACACCCTCGACGAGGCCGGCCGCGAGCTGCTGCGGCAGCGCATCCTGGACGTCGAGCTCGCGGCCGAGAACCTGCTCACCCCGCTGATGCGACTGGTCGACCACCCCAGCGGCGGCGACACCGTGCCGCACGCGATCCGCGCGCTGCTCGCGGTGTTGCGTGCCGAGCCGGAGGAAATCCGGGACGCCACCCGGCTGGTCGCCGAGCGGATCGAGCAGCAGGGTTCGGTGGAGGTCGCGATGGCGGTGCGGCGGCTCGGCGCAAGGCTCGCGGAACTGGCCGACGCGACCGGCGAACTCGGCGGGGAGCGCCAGGTCGAGGAAGCACCGGAATCGGCCGAGGAACCGGAATCGGCCGACGGCGAAGGCGAGACCGGGCTGCAGCGGCCGGAGCTGCGGATGGCGATCCAGGTGACCTGCGCGACGGCGCTGGCGATCATGTTCGGCCAGCTCGTGTCCCCGAACCGGTGGTACTGGGCGGTGATCACCGCGTTCGTAGTGTTCATCAGCACCAACAGCCGCGGCGAGCTACTGGTCCGGGCGTGGCAGCGCACCGCGGGCACCATGCTCGGGGTGGTGACGGGCATCCTGGTCGCCGCGCAGATCGCTGGCAACACCCCGGCCGAGATCGCGATGATCCTGGTCTGCGTGTTCCTCGGCTTCTACTTCGCGGGCTACTCCTACGCGGTGATGACGTTCTTCATCACCACCTTGCTCGGCGCGCTCTACGGGATGCTCGGCACCTTCGACGTGGCGGTCCTGGAGGAGCGCCTGTGGGAGACGGCGGTCGGCGCGGCGGCGGGTGTGCTGGCGGCGGTGTTCGTGCTGCCCACCCGCACCCGCACCCTGGTCCGCGACAACATCCAGGACTTCCTGCTGTCGCTGCGCGACTTCCTGCGCGGCACGGGCACCGAGATCAGCGAGCAGGCCACGGCCAACGGGCTGCAGGAGTCGATGCGGGAGCTCGACGACGGGCTGCAGCGGGTGATCAACAGCGCGAAGCCGCTGACCAGCTACCGGCTGCGCTCCCGGCGAAGCCAGGTCCAGCGGTCGGTGGCGATGCTCAGCGGCTGCGCCTACTACGTGCGCAACCTGGCGGTGGCGCTGTCGGCCACTGTGGACATGGTCGACGACGACACGCGCAACCGGCTTTCCGAACTGCTTTGGGCGCTGGCCGACGCGGTGGAGTCGATGACCGACGAGGCCCAGGTCAGCTTCGAAGCGGCGATGGCCTCGGCGCACCACACGGCCGACGCCCTGCACGACATCGCCGAATCGCTGACCGACGGCCCCACTTCCCTGCACCGCAGCATCCGCTGGCTCGACCGCACCACGCAGGTCGTCGAAGACCTGGCCCGCGAGCTCGGCGCGGCCACCTCCGACAAACAACAGGTCGGCTGAGCTCTCGCTCGAACCGGCGATCACCCGGTGGGCTGAGCGGCGATCCCGCGCGTCCACCATTCGGGGTTCGCGATGCCGGGGCCAGTCCAGTCGATCCGGATCTGACCGCGACATCGCGCGCCCAGGTCGCTACGTTCGCTAGTGGCTGCGCACCAGGACGGAACCACTTCTAGGACGTTGCATTGCACCCGAATCTCTCCGCCGACCTCGCCCGGTTGCCCGAGCTGCTCGACAGCGCCCGGCGACACGCCGTCGAGGTGCTCTCCGGGCTCGCGGACCGGCCGGTCGCGGTCCCGCCCGAACCACCGGAACCGACTCCCCTGCCCGACGCGGGCGCCGGAGCCGCCGCCGCGCTAGAGCGGTTCCAGGTGCGACCCCGGCCGCTGTGGCGGGCGACTGGCTGACCAGCGCTTTCGACCAGAACGCGGTGACCGGCAGCGACTCGTCTGCGCTGGATCTGGAACGTGAAGCGGTCGGCTGGCTGCGAGAGTTGTTCGGGCTTAGCACGGCGCACGCCGGCGCGTTCGTCACCGGCGCGACGATGTCGAACTTCGTCGGCCTGGCCATCGCCCGCGAATGGGCTGGCGAACGGCTCGGGATCTCGGTGTCGCAGGACGGCGTTGCGGCGCTTGGGAATCTGCCGGTCCTCTCGGGCAGTCCGCACTCCAGCGCCTACAAGGCGCTCGCGATGCTGGGTCTGGGGCGCGGTTGCGTTCGCGAGGTCGCCACGCTGCCGGAACGGGAGGCCGTGGATGTCGACCGGCTCACCGCCGAACTGACCGCGCTGGACGGTCGGCCCGCCGTCGTGGTGGCCAATGCGGGCACCGTGAACACCGTGGACTTCGACGACTTGCGGGCGATCTCGGCGCTGCGCCAGCGGTATCCGTTCTGGTTGCACGTCGACGCGGCCTTCGGCGGGTTCGCGGCGCTGTCCCCGCAGCACGCGGACCTGGTCGCCGGGCTCGACGAAGCCGACTCGGTGTGCGTGGACCTGCACAAGTGGCTGAACGTGCCCTACGACAGCGCGATCCAGTTCACCCGCCGCCGGGACCTGCAGCTGCGCATCTTCCAGAACTCGGCGGCATACCTGGGAATGCCGACCGACAATCCCGACTTTGTGCACCTCACCCCGGAAAGCTCGCGCCGCCTGCGCGCCCTACCGGCCTGGTTCACGCTCGCCGCCTACGGACAGCAGGGCCACCGCGAGGTGGTCGAGCGCGACGTCGCACTGGCACGCGATCTCGGCGACCGCATCGCCGAGATGCCGCACCTTCGGCTGCTGGCCGCGGTGCGCTTCAACGTCGTCTGCTTCACCCTCACCGAGGCGCCCACTGCGGAACGGGTCGCCGCGCTGGCTCGCACCGTCACCGAATCCGGAGTCGCATTCCTCACCCCGACCGTCTACAAGGGAACGCCCGGCCTGCGGGCGGCTTTCAGCAACTGGCGCACCACAGACGCGGACGTCGTTCGCGTCGCGGATGTCCTGCGGGCGGCGTGACCCGGAATCGGCCGGGGGACACGGAGTTTCGCTGCCGGGTACGGAATCGGATCAACGACTACGCTCCGTTCGAGCCCGATCCCATTCCGTGAGGAGACGCATGTGAAGCGTTCGATCGCACTCGGTCTAGGACGGCGGTGCTGCCCGGCACCGCCGTCACCGGGGTGATCGCCCAGGCCGCGCAGGGCCTGCAGTTCGGTGCGTGTCCGGAGGACATCAGCCAGCCCTACCCGCAGATGCAATGCGCCAACGTCGAAGTGCCGCTGGACTACGACGCCCCCGACGGCGAGAAGCTGCAGCTGCTGGTCTCGAAGGTGCCCGCGCGCAAACCCGAGGCCCGGCGCGGCTCGCTGCTGGTCAACCCCGGTGGTCCGGGCGGCCCGGGCATCGCCTTCGCCGGTTCGCTGTCCGGCAGGCTGCCCGCCGAGGTGCTCGACTCCTACGACCTGATCGGGTTCGACACCCGCAACACCGCGCACAGCAACCCGATCATCTGCGTGGACCCGGCGGCCTTCTGGAAGAACCCGCTGCCCGACCCGGACTCCCCGCAGACCCGGGAGCAGAACTGGCAGCGCGCCCAGGAATACGCCGACGGCTGCCAGCAGCACGCCGGCAAGTACCTGCCGCACTTGAACACCCCGACCAACGCCCGGGATCTGGACCGGATCCGGGAAGCGCTCGGCGAGCAGAAGATCAGCTACCTCGGCTACTCCTACGGCACCTACCTCGGCGCCGTGTACGGCCAGCTGTTCCCGGAGCACGTGGACCGGATGGTCCTGGACAGCGCGGTGAACCCGGACACCTCCGAGGTGTGGTATCGCAACAACCTCAACCAGAACATCGCCGCGCAGCTGCGGCTGGGCCGCTACTTCGACTGGATCGCCCGGCACGACCAGGTGTTCCACCTCGGCACCGACCGCGCCCGGGTGCAGGCCGCCTGGGACGGCATCCAGGCCGAGCTGCGCAAGACCGCGCGCGGCAAGCTAGGCCCGTCGGAGTTCATCGACATCACATTCATGGCGCTCTACGGCGAGAGCAATTGGACCACGCTGGCCGAGGCGATCGCCGACTTCCGCCTCCGCAACGACGACCACAAGCTCATCGCGCTGGTGTCCACCAAGGATGCGGCCGCAGAGAACGAGAATGCCATCTACAACGCCGTCGAATGCGCGGACGCCCCGTGGCCGAGCAGCCGCCGCGAATGGGAGCGCGACTCCGCCGAGCTGGCCGCCAACAACCCGCTCGGGGCTTGGTACAACAGCTGGGGCGTCGCCCCGTGCCGGGTGTGGCACGGTCCCCGGCAGCAGCCGGTGAAGATCACCGGCGAGGGGCTGCCGCCGCTGCTGGTGTTCAACTCGGAGTACGACGTGGCCACCCCCTACGCGGGCGCCGTGGAGATGCATCGATCGCTGCCGTCCTCGGTGCTGGTCACCGAGAAGGACGCGGGCAAGCACGGGGTGTGGGCGCTGGCCGGCAACGCCGACGCCGACCGAATCGGCACCGACTACCTGGTCAACGGCGTGGTGCCGAGCGGGAACGTCAGCGTGCCGGGCCACCCGGACCCGGACCCGAAGAACCCGGGGGCCGCCCGGACCTTCGACCTGTGCTGAGTCCGTCGCCGCGAGAAGGCCGGTCCCGAGAGCGTGGGGACCGGCCTTCGCCCGCATGCCCTGGTGGTCCGCTAACGAGCCTGGAAATTCCCTAGTTCACGCCGTGCATGTAGCGCTTGATGCTCTTCGAGGCGAGCAGCAGCAGGACAGCGCAACCGATCGTGGCCACGCCAACGATGCCGAAGTAGACCTGCTGGTTGTCCACCGAGTACAGCTTCACGACCTGCGCGCCCAGGCCCTGCCCCATCGCCGGGGCCAGGAAGTACAGGCCCATGATCTGGGAGGCGAAGACCTTCGGCGCCAGCTTGGTGCTCGCCGAAAGGCCGACCGGCGAGAGCATCAGCTCGCCGACGGTCATGATCACGAACACCAGCGCGAGCATGATCGGCAGGTGCTTCTCGTCGCCGACGACGAACTTCGACAGCACCACCCAAAGGACGAGACGCCGACGAAGAACAGCCCGCCGACGAACTTCTGCGGGGTAGACGGCTGCCGCTCGCCGAGCTTCGTCCACAGCCACGCCATCACCGGCGCCAGCAGGATGATCGCCAGCGAGTTGATGGACTGGAACCAGGAAGCCGGGATCACGAAGCCGAGGATGTTCAGGTCCGTGTCCGCCTCGGCGAGGTTCGCCAGCGTGTTCGGCTGCTGCTCGAACAGCAGGAAGAACAGCGCGGTCGCCAGGAAACGCGGGATGTAGGCGATCAGCCGGTCCCGCTCGATCTTGGTGATCTGCTTGCTGGAGAGCATCACCACGAAGTAGACGATCGGCAGCACAGCCGAGCTAAGACTGATCAGGTTGACCAGGCCGTCCAGACCCAGCACGCCGCTGACCGACAGGCCCACCAGGACCACGACGAACACCGCGGCGAGACCGGCCGCGGGCCAGCACCCGGCCCTTGTGCCCGGCGGGCAGCGGGTTGACCGGTGCTCGCCCGGCCGAACCCAGGTTCTTGCGCCCGAGCATGTACTGGACCAGGCCTAGCGCCATGCCGACGGCCGCCGCACCGAACCCGGCGTGCCAGCTGACCTTCTCGCCGAGGGTGCCGACGACGAACGGGGCTAGGAACCCGCCGAGGTTGATGCCCATGTAGTAGATCGAGAACCCGGCGTCGCGGCGCGTGTCGTTCTCGCCGTAGAGGCCGCCGACGAGGCCCGAGATGTTCGGCTTCAGCAGGCCGGTGCCGATCACCAGCAGCACCAGCCCGAGCACCACCGTCGCGACGCCGCCGGGCATGGCCAGGCTGATGTGGCCGAGCATGATGACGCAGCCGCCGTAGAACACCGCCCGCTGGGCGCCGACCACCCGGTCCGCCAGCCAGCCACCGAGGACACCGGTCATGTAGACCGAAGCGCCGTAGACGCCGACCACAGACAGCGCGGTCGACTCGGGGATGCCCAAGCCGCCTTCAGCGACCGCGAAGTACAGGTAGTACCCGAGGATCTCTCGCATGCCGTAGTAGGAGAACCGTTCCCACATCTCGGTGAAGAACAGCGTCGACAAGCCGCGCGGGTGCCCGAAAAGCCCCGCTGCGGTGCGTCCGCAACCGTGGGTGTGGTCACGATCACACCCTCTCTTGTTTGACCTGGCGGCGGTAGCCGCTCGGCGAACCCGCGGCAGGTTAGGGCTCACAGAAGTGGCCCAGACCACCGGGGCGTAAACCCGCCGCGGCGCGGATGCCGCGCGCACCCCGATCCGGCCACACTGGACGCCTGGCCAGGGATTTCGCCGCCACCACTGGACGTCCCGTGACCGAATTCACAGGAGGAATCATGCAGCTGTTGGACGCGCACCGCAGGGCCACGACGGAGTTCGACAACCGGGTGGGGCACATCGGCGACGACCAGTGGGACTCCGTTACGCCCTGCGCGCAGTGGTGCGTCCGGGATCTGGTCAACCACCTGGTGTCCGAGCAGCTGTGGGCGCCGTGGCTGCTCGACGGCGCCACCCTGGACGAGGTCGGCGACCGCTTCGACGGCGACGTGCTGGGTACCGACCCGGTCGGCGCGTGGCGGGAGGCAGCCGTGGCGGCCCGGCGCGCGTGGGACGAACCGGGGGCGACCAGCGGTGAGGTCAACGTCACCGGCGGCGTGATCCCGGCCGAAGACTACGGCTGGCAGATGACGCTGGACCTTGCCGTGCACGCCTGGGACCTGGCCCGCGGCATCGGTGACGACGAACGGCTGGATCCGGCGCTGGTGGCTGCCGTGCACACGGTGTTCGCCCCGCAGATCCCGGCTTGGGAGGGCATGGGGATCTTCGCCCCGCCGCGACCGGTGGCGGCCGACGCCGACGAGCAGACGAAGCTGCTGGCACTGCTCGGGAGATCGTGATGATGTTGCCGCCGCCGAATCTGCGACGGACACGTATACTGGCGTCGTATTTTTCCGGATTTCCGTCTAGGAGTGACGTCTTCAGTGCCTGCGGCACAATCCCCAGAGGGCAGTACCGAGCCGGGACGTAGTCCCGGCTTTTCGCAACTGGTGGCCGATGCCCCGTTCTGGGGTGGTCGGTGATGGACATCCTGTTGGCCGTTCTCGGCCTTGTTTTCGTTGGCGTGTTGACGTTGGGCACCGGGTTGGCGGTTGCCGCGGAGTTCTCGCTGACGTCTCTGGAACGCAGCACGGTGGACGCGCATGTGCGTCAGGTCGGTGACCGGCGTGCGAGGGCGGTGCAGAAGGCGCACCGGACGCTGTCGTTCCAGCTTTCCGGTGCCCAGGTCGCGATCACGTTGACCACGCTGGTCACCGGGTACGTGGCGGAGCCGTTGGTCGGTGACCTGATCCGTCCGGGGCTGACCGCGCTGGGGCTGCCCGGTGAGGTGGCCGGGGCGGTGTCGCTGACGCTGGCGATCCTGCTGGCCACGACCCTGTCGATGGTCTTCGGGGAGATGGTGCCCAAGAACCTCGCCATCGCCCGCCCGCTGTCCACCGCCCGTGCCGTGTCGGGCTATCACGCCCGGTTCTCGCGGGTCTTCCGGTGGCTGATCGACGCGATGAACAACAGCGCCAACCGGGTCGTGCGCCGTTTCGGGATCGAACCCCAGGAAGAGCTCCGATCCGCCCGTTCCCCGGAAGAACTCGGGTCGATCGTGCGCTCCAGCGCCGAACACGGAACGTTGGACGCGTCGACGGCGCAGTTGCTCGACCGGTCGTTGCGGTTTGGCGACCGCACCGCCGAGGAGTTGATGACCCCACGCGTCCGCGTGGAGTCCCTGACCGCCGGCGACAGCGTGATGGACCTGCTCGACGTCGCCCGCCGCACCGGGTTCTCCCGCTTTCCGGTGCACGGCGGGGATTTGGACGAGATCCACGGCGTTGTCCACGCCCGCCGTCGCCCGCCGCACCGGGTTCTCCCGCTTTCCGGTGCACGGCGGTGATTTGGACGAGATCCACGGCGTTGTCCACGTCAAGCAAGCATTCGGCGTCCCCGCCGAACGCCGCGAAAAGACCCCGGTGAGGTCGCTGGCCCGGCCGGTGCCAACCGTGCCGGAGACATTGGACGGCGACGCGCTGCTGAACCGGCTGCGCGGATCGGGGTTGCAGTTGGCGGTGGTGGTCGACGAGTACGGCGGTAGCGCGGGCATCGTGACCCTGGAGGACGTCGTCGAGGAGATCATCGGCGACGTCCGTGACGAACACGACCGCCGCGAAATCGCCGCTGTTCGGCACATCGGCGACGACAACTGGATCATCTCCGGAAGACTGCGCCCGGACGAACTGGCCGAGGCCACCGGATTCGCCATGCCCGACGGGGACTACGAGACCGTCGCCGGCTTCGTGCTGGCTCGGCTGGGACGCATTCCCGAGGTCGGCGACCACCTCACCCCGGACGGCTGGCGGCTGGCCGTCACCCGGATGGACCGCCACCGCATCGCAGAACTGCGCCTCACCCACCAGCCGACGCACGCCGAAGCCGTGGAGGAGGTTCGATGAGCGACGGTTTCGCGATCGTGCTGGGTGTTGTCCTGTTGCTGCTCAACGCGTTCTTCGTGGGCGCGGAGTTCTCCCTGCTGTCCTCCCGCCGGGACCGGCTGGAAGCACTGCTGGCCCAAGGCAAAACCCGCGCCCGAGTGGTGATCAAAGCCAGCCAGGAAGGCTCGCTGATGCTCACCAGCGCCCAACTCGGCATCACCCTCTGCTCCCTGGGCCTGGGCCGCCTCGGCGAACCCGCCGTCGCCCACCAACTCCAAACACCCTTCACCACCCTCGGCATCCCCGACACCATCACCCACGCCGTAGCGTTCACCATCGCACTAGCGATCGTGGTCGTACTCCACGTCCTCGTCGGCGAAATGGTCCCGAAAAACCTCGCCATCGCCGAACCCGAACGACTCGCCCTCTGGCTGGTCCCACCCCTGGTCGGCTTCGTCAAACTCGCCCGGCCACTGATCGCCGTGTTCAACATGATGGCCAACACCGCGCTCCGCCTACTACGCGTAGAACCCAAAGACGAACTCGACACCGCCTACACCTCCGCCGAACTCGCCGAACTCCTCGTCGAATCCCGCCGCGAAGGCCTCCTCGAACAATCCGAACACCGCCGACTCGCCCAAACACTGTCCTCAGTGGAACACACCGTCGCAGACGTCCTCGTCCCCCTACCCGACCTCACCACACTCCCGCAACACCCCACCCTCGGCGACGTCGAACAAGCCGTCGCCCACACCGGATTCTCCCGATTCCCCCTCCGCCGCGACGACGGAACACTCACCGGCTACCTCCACATCAAAGACGTCCTCGACCAAGCCGGACACGACCCCACAACCCCCATCGCCCCCACCCGCATCCGACGACTCCCCACCGTCCCCGCCCACGCCCGCCTCGACCACGCCATGACCTCCCTACGCCGCACCGGCAGCCACCTCGCCACCGCAACCGACACCACCGGCCAACCCATCGGCATCGTCGCCCTCGAAGACCTCGTCGAGGAATACGTCGGCACCGTCCGCGACGCCACCCACGTGCACTGACGACCGGGAGCGCTTTTGGGTGCTGCAGCGTCAGAAAGCACTCCCGGGCCGCGAGATCCTCGACTGGGCCACCCAGCCGGTGCGATTACCCTTCGTCGACGGCGGCCCGGGCGGCGAGGATGCGGTTGACGTTGCGTTCGGACCAGTCGGCGATCGCTTCCACCGGTCCGCGCAGGGAATGCCCGAGGTCGGTCAGCTCGTAGGTCACCTTCGGCGGCACCTCCGGGTACACGGTCCGGATCACCAAGCCGTCGCGTTCCAGCGCGCGCAACGTCTGCGTCAGCACCTTCGGAGCCACCCCGCCGATGCCGGTGCGCAGCTGCGTGAAGCGCATTGGGCCGTCAGACAGCAGCGTCACCACCAGCACCGTCCACTTGTCCCCGATGCGGTCCAGCACCAGACGGGTCGGGCAGTTCGGATCCGTCAGCTTCCCGCGCTTGAGGATGCTGTCCTCGCTGGTAACCACGAGGTACCTATAACACGTTCGAGCAGTCGATTACAACTGGTTACTTAAGGGCTGGGACTTGCTGCGCGCCGGCCGACGCTACGTGTTCTACAGCCGAACCGACCTGGCCGAGGCCCTGCTCGTCCAGTCCAGCTGATCAACGCTGGTAGGGTCTTTGTCTCCGTGCGGTCGCCCGCCCGCACTTCGGGCCCAGTGCGATGGGTGAGCGCGAGGAACACCACGACTGCGGACAGTGGTAGGGCTCCCATGACCACGCCCATCGGCAATGCCGTGCCGGGTGCCCGCCGATCCCACGAGCGGCGCGGCGAGGGCACCGGCGAGGAACTGCCAAGCAGCGGGCGGGGCGGGCGATGAGAATCGGCCGACGGAGGTGTCTTTTCCACTGAAGCAGCACGACCGCGAAGGAGTCCCGAATGACCGATCTGCCCGACCTGAAGCCGGCAGCACGGCAGCTGGCGAGCCTGCTGGAGCGCGTTGCCGACGAACAGCTCGCCGCGCCCACGCCGTGCACCGAGTACACCCTCGGCGACCTGATCGACCACGTCGGCGGGCTGTCGCTGGCGTTTACCGCAGCAGCCGCGAAGGACTTCTCACTGACCGGCGGAGGACCGTCCGGGGATGCCGCCCGGCTTCCCGACGACTGGCGCACCCGCATCCCCGAACAGCTGGCCGCACTCGCCGAGGCGTGGCGGGAGCCGGCTGCGTGGGAGGGCATGACGCAGGCCGGCGGTGTCCAGCTGCCAGGCGCGGTCGCGGGTAACGTCGCGATGAACGAGCTGGTGGTGCACGGCTGGGACATCGCGAAGGCCACTGGGCAGCAATTCCGGTGCGACGCGGACTCGCTGAAGGCCTCCCTGGAATTCGTCGCCATGTCGGCCACTCGGGACCGCAGCCCCGACAGCCCCTTCGGCCCACCCCTCGAGGCCTCCCCGGAAGCCACGCCGCTGGACAAGCTCATCAGCCTCACCGGCCGCGACCCGGCCTGGCAGGCATGAAACACCCGTGAGCACTTTTCGGCGCTACAGCACCGAAAAGTGCTCACGGTTCGTCAGTTTCAGCGGCCCCAGAAGGGTTTGCCCCACTCCGTCTGTTCGAGGAGTTGGCGCTTGAGCGGCTTCCCGCGCGGGTTGCGGGGCAGCGGGTCCGCGCGCACCACGAAGTACTGCGGCACCTTGAAGTCGGATGGCCGGTCAGGTGAGCGCAGAGCCCCTGGATTCGCCGGTAGTTCGTGATACGAATCATCGGTTTGTTCGGTGGTAAATTGGGCGAATGGGCAAGACCTCAGGTGAGGCGATGGGGGTCGTCACCGCGCTGGTGCGTTCCGCTTTCCTCGTGAATGCCGTGTACGCCGGATCGAGTCGCGAATACGGGCTGACACCACAGCAAGGGCAGCTGCTGTGCGTGCTGATGGCGCAGCCGTACGGCATGGGCGAGCTCGGCGCGATGCTGGGACTGGCGAAATCGAGTCTCACCGGTCTGGTGGACCGGACCGCCCAGCGCGGCCTGGTCCAGCGCGAGGCGGATCCGGAGGACGCGCGCGCGATCCGGGTCGCCCTCACCGCAGAGGGCCGCGATCTCGTGGACGAGTTCTACGCCGAGACCTGCCGCAGGGTCGAAAGGCTGCCGGCCGGCCTCAGCGACACCGACCGCAGCGCACTCGCGGACCTGCTGAGCAGGGTGGTGCTGGGAAACGAGGTGCCAGTGGTCTTCCTGGAGCCCGCCCCGGCCACGCACCAGCGCTGAGGACGCCTAGCGATCCCGGAAAGCCCGTCACCGCAGAATGCGGGAACCAGTAACGGGCGGCGAGGTCAGGGAATCCGGAAGCCGTAAGGGAGTTCGAGGCGGTGCGCGGCCAGCAGTTCGGCGTTGGCCAGCAGTTCCGCGGTTGGACCGTCCGCGACCACCGTGCCGTCGTCGATCAGTACGCTGCGCGGGCACAGCTGCAACGCGTACGGCAGGTCGTGAGTGACCATGAGCATCGTGCCGCCCCAGGCCAGCAGCACCTCGGCCAGTTCGCGCCGGGCCACCGGTTCGAGGTTCGACGACGGCTCGTCCAGCACCAGCAGCTCCGGCTGGCACGCGAGCACCGCGGCCAGCGCGACCCGCTTGCGCTGACCACCGGAGAGGTGCAGCGGCGAGCGGTCCGCGTGCTCAGCCATGCCCACCGCGTCGAGCGCCGACCGGACGCGTTCCGCCAACGCCGCGCCGCGCACCCCGAAGTTCGCCGGGCCGAACGCGACGTCCTCGCGCACGGTCGGCATGAACAACTGGTCGTCGGGGTCCTGGAACACCAGCCCGACGCGGCGGCGGATCTCCTTCAAGTTCCGCGAATCCACCGGCAGCCCACCGACGTGGATGCTGCCCGACTCGGCGCGCAGCACGCCGTTGAAGTGCAGCGTCATGGTCGTCTTGCCCGCGCCGTTGGGGCCGAGCACCGCGACCCGCTCCCCCCGTTCGACGCGCAGGTCCACGCCGGTCAGCGCGCGGTGGCCGTCCGGATAGCGGAACGCCAGCCCGGAAGCCTCCAGCGCCGGGGCGGAATCCGACTCGGCGGTGCGCTCCGGCAGGGATTCGGTCAGGCGGTCCACAAGGCGACTCCCAGCACGACTGCGGCGACGGCCGGTGGCGCCATGCCCAGCCACCACGCCGCCGATGATGTACGGCGCGATTCTCCCAGCTCGGGCATCGCACCCTGCCAACCCCGCGACACCATCGCCAGGTGCACGCGCTCGCCGCGCTCGTAGGACCGGATGAACAGGCTCCCGATCCCGCGCGCGGTCGCGCCGATCTGCCACAGGAACCGCGGATCGTGACCACGGCAGATCCGCGCGACCCGCATCCGCTTGGCCTCGGCGACGATCACCTCGGCGTAGCGCAGCATCAGCGTGATGATGGTGATCAGCAACCTGGGCGCGCGCAGTCGCTGCAGGCCGACCACCAGCTCCCGGGGCGCGGTCGTGGCGGCCAGCAGCAGCGACGTGGCCAGCCCTAGCGTGCCCTTCACCAAGATGTTCCAGCCCGCCAGCAGCCCCTCGGTGGACAGCGCGAAACCCGCCACCTCGGTCGTCGCGCCGCCCGCGGTGAACGGCAGCACCAACGCGAGCACCACGAACGGCACCTCGATCAGCAGGCGACTGGCCAGCCAGCGCGGCGGAACCCGGGCCACCAGCGCCAGCCCGAACAGCAGCACGGCATACCCACCGAAAGCCCAGAACACCTCGCGCGGCGTCGCCACCACGCACAGCACCATCAGGAAAGCCGCCACTATCTTGACCTCGGGCGGCAGGCGGTGCAGCGCCGAATCGCCGGGAAGGTGCAGCGCGCTGGCGTGGCCGGCACCCACCGCTATTCGCCTCCGGTCCGGCGGCGCAGGCCCCAGAACAAGCCACCCGCCGCGCCCAGCGTGACCACCGCGCCGATCACGCCGGCCACCCCGGTCCAGCGGCCATCGCCACCGACGGTGTAATCCGCCAGCGGACCGCCGGCCAGCGCGTGGTCCTGGGCGTGCTGCGCGATGCACTGGCCGTCCAACCGCTCGCCCTGGTCGGTCTCGACCACGGTGCAGCCGCGCTGGGTGACCGCGTCCAGGCCGTCCGGGGCGGAATCCGCGAAGTAGGCGACCCCGCCCGCGATGACGAGGATGAACAGGCCGAAGACCAACAGGAAACGCCGACGCGGCGCACTCATCGCACGTTCTCCTTCATCTGCTTCCCGATGCGCAACAGGTGGACCAGGTCCGGTCTGGCGGCTGCCACCGCACCCACCGTGGCGGCCGTGATCACGCCCTCACCGATGCCGATGAGGCAGTGCACCCCGACCACCGCGAGCGCAGCGGTGCCCGTGCCGTAACCGGCGGCGCCGCCGAGCGCGTACTCGATGACGAAGCCGCCAGCGGCGGCGACGGTGTTCACCCAGGCCGCGACGAAAGCAGTCACCAGCAACCCGGCGCGGCTGCGCAGCGCGAGGCGGCGCAGCGCGAGCGCGACGAGGTAGCCGACGACGGTGCCGATCAGCGCCATGTTGGTGATGTTCGCGCCCAGCATGGTCAGCCCGCCGTCGGCGAACAACAGCGCCTGCACCACGAGCACGATCGCCACGCACAACGCGCCGACCCACGGCCCGGCCAGGATCGCCGCCAGCGCCCCGCCGAGCAGGTGCCCGCTGACGCCGGGCAGCACCGGGAAGTTGATCATCTGTGCGGCGAAGACGAACGCGGCCACCAGCCCGGCCATCGGCGCCGTCCGGTCGTCCAGGTCGGCCCGCGCCTTGGCCAGCGCGACCGCCAGCCCGGCGATCGCCACGACCGCGAACAGCAGCGCCGTCTGCGCGCTGAGCAGCCCGTCACTCATGTGCATGGCGAGCGTGGTGGTCTGCACGACGTATTCCCTCCCGACCTGAGCAGTTGCGCATCGAGAGTAGTTGCCGCAATGCCGCTATCACCAGTATCTGGCAGGAGTCCTAGGTCGCAGTTCGGCACGAAAAAACCGTCGACCCGGGCAAAACACCCGGGCCGACGGTTCAAGTCCCTTCGGTCAGTCGCGAACGGCCAGCGCCAGTTCCCCGTTGGCGTCCCGCTCGGCGTCCAACACCTTGTCGCCGAGCAACGTCGCGACCTGCGATTCGAGGAACACCCGCACGCCGGATTCCTCGATCACCTCGTCGCCGTCCTGCGGTTGGTCGGCGATCGACGCCTGCAGGCCCTGCTCGGCCGGCGCGATGCGCAGGCCGGAACCTTCCGGAGAGTCGCCGCCGACGAGGACGAGCTTGATGACCTCCGCCGCGCTCTCACTGATGGTGAGCATTGCTCCACTTCCTCTCGGAGCCGGTCAGGTGAGGGGGCCACCGTGTCACCCCGCCCGCACCGCACGCAAACCGAACCCGACCGAGCGTGTCGCGCACCCACCCCGAACGCGGACGCGCCCCCGGCCGCAACAGCGGGCCGGAGGCGCGTCCACCAAAAGACGTCCCTCACGCCTGGTAGGCGTCCAGGGGCGGGCAGGAGCAGACCAGGTTGCGGTCGCCGCGTGCCCCGTCGATGCGGCGCACCGGCGGCCACACCTTCACCACATCGGTGCCCAGCGGGTAGGCCGCCTCCTCGCGGGAGTACGCGTGGTCCCAGTCCTTCGCCAGCGAGGCCGCCGTGTGCGGGGCGCCCACCAGCGGGTTGTCGTCGGCCGGCCACTGCCCGGCGACGACCTTGTCGATCTCCGCGCGGATGGCGATCATCGTCTCGCAGAAGCGGTCCAGCTCCGCCAGGTTCTCGCTCTCGGTCGGCTCGACCATCAGCGTCCCGGCCACCGGGAACGACATCGTCGGCGCGTGAATGCCGTAGTCGGCCAGCCGCTTGGCGACGTCGTCGACGGTAATTCCGCTGGTCTTGCTGATCTGCCGCAGGTCGAGGATGCACTCGTGCGCCACGAAGCCGCCCTTGCCGGTGTAGAGCACCGGGAAGTAGTTGTTCAGGCGGCGGGCGACGTAGTTGGCGGTGGCCACCGCGGTCAGCGTCGCGCGGCGCAGGCCGTCGGCACCCATCATCCGCACGTACGCCCAGGAGATCGGCAGGATCGAGGCGCTGCCCCACGGCGCGGCGCTGATCGGGCCGACGCCGGTGACCGGTCCGGCTGCGGGCTGCATCGGGTGGTTCGGCAGGAACGGCGCCAGGTGCTCGCGCACGCCGATCGGGCCGACGCCCGGCCCGCCACCGCCGTGCGGGATGCAGAACGTCTTGTGCAGGTTCAGGTGCGAGACGTCCGAGCCGAACTTGCCCATCCGCGCCAGGCCGATCAGGGCGTTGAGGTTCGCCCCGTCGACGTACACCTGGCCGCCCGCGTCGTGCACCAGGCCGCACACCTCGCGCACGGTGTCTTCGTACACGCCGTGCGTCGACGGGTAGGTGACCATGATCGCGGCGAGGTCGTCGGCGTGCTCGGCGACCAGTTCGCGCAGGTGCTCAAGCTCGATGTTGCCGGCGTCGTCGCAGCGGACCACGATCACCCGCATCCCGGCCATCACGGCGCTGGCGGCGTTGGTGCCGTGCGCGCTCGCCGGGATCAGGCACAGGTCCCGGTCGGCGGCACCACGGCTGCGGTGGTAGGCGCGAATCGCCAGCAGCCCCGCGAACTCGCCCTGACTACCGGCGTTCGGCTGCAGGCTCACCGCGTCGTAGCCGGTGACCTCCGCCAGCCAGGTCTCCAGGTCCTTGACGATCGACAGCAGCCCCTCGGCGTCCTGCGCGGGCGCGAACGGGTGCAGCGAACCGAACTCCGGCCAGGTGATCGGCTCCATCTCGGCCGTCGCGTTGAGCTTCATGGTGCACGAGCCCAGCGGGATCATGCTGCGGTCCAGCGCGATGTCCTTGTCCGACAGCTGCCGCAGGTAGCGCAGCAGCGAGGTCTCGGAGCGGTGGGTGTGGAACACCGGGTGCGTCAGGTACTCCGAGGTGCGCTCCAGTGCCGCGGGCAACGCGTCCGGCGTCTCGATGTCGAGTTCGTCGGTGTCGCCGCCGGTGACGCCGAACGCCTGCCACACCGCGGCCAGGTGCGCCCGCGTGGTGGTCTCGTCGCAGCTGATGCCGACGTGGTCGGCGTCCACCCGGCGCAGGTTGATGCCGCCCCGGCGGGCCGCGGCGACAACGTCGTCGGCTTTGCCCGGCACCCTCACGACGACGGTGTCGAAGAACTCCCGGTGCAGCACCTCGACGCCGCCGCGGCGCAGCTGCTCGGCGAGCACGGCCGCCATCCGGTGCGCGCGGGTCGCGATGGACCGCAGCCCGGCTGGGCCGTGGTACACGGCGTACATCGATGCCACGACGGCCAGCAGGACCTGCGCGGTGCAGATGTTGCTGGTGGCCTTCTCGCGGCGGATGTGCTGTTCGCGGGTCTGCAGCGCCAGCCGGTAGGCCTGGTTGCCGTCGGCGTCGACGCTCACTCCGACCAACCGGCCCGGCAGCTGCCGTTCGAGTCCCTTGGCCACGGCCATGAATCCGGCGTGCGGGCCGCCGAAGCCCATCGGCACCCCGAATCGCTGGGTGCTGCCGACCACCACGTCCGCGCCGATCTCGCCGGGCGAGCGCAGCAGCGTCAGCGCCAGCAGGTCGGCCGCGACCACCACCTTCGCGCCGCGCCGGTGTACCTCGGCGATGATCTGCTCCTGGTCGCGCACCGCACCGGAGGCGCCCGGGTATGACAGCAGCGCGCCGAAGAACTCGCCCTCCGGCAGCGCCTGCGCGCCGGCGGACAGGTCGGCGACGACGACCTCGATGCCCAGCGGCTCCGCGCGGGTCTCGATCACCGCGATGGTCTGCGGCAGCGTGTCTGCGTCCACCACGAACCGCGGCGACTTCGACCGGCCCGCGCGGCGCAACAGCGTCATGCCCTCGGCCGCCGCGGTGGACTCGTCGAGCATCGACGCGTTGGCCACCGGCACCCCGGCCAGGTCGGCCACCATCGTCTGGAAGTTCAGCAGCGCCTCGAGCCGACCCTGCGAGATCTCCGGCTGGTACGGGGTGTAGGCGGTGTACCAGGCCGGACTCTCCAGCACGTTGCGCAGGATCACCGGCGGCGTGACCGTGCCGTAGTAACCCAGCCCGATCATCTCGGTGTGCGGGCGGCAGCGGCGCGCGAGCTCGCGCAGCTCGGCCAGCGCCTCGGACTCGGTGGCCGGCTCGGGCAGCGCCAGCTGCAGGTCGCCTTCCCGGATGGTGTCCGGCACGGACTTCTGACCCAGCTCCTCCAACGAGCCGACGCCGATCACGTCGAGCATGCGCGCAAGCTCGGCCGGCATCGGCCCGACGTGCCGGTCGGCGAACGGCGTTCCGTGCTCCAGGGCGGCCAGTGGAATGCGATCGTGGGTCACGTCGGTCATCGCCAAACCTCAATCGTCGCGGTGGACAAAGGGCGGCAGAACAGCCAGAACTGCCCTGCTCTCCCCCTCTGTCACTGTCCGCGAAGCGAACGCCTGAGAGCTTCACCCGGGAACCGGGCTTGCACCGTCGGCGGGATGCACCACAGCCGTGGTGCATCCTCTTTCCAGAGGCATCTCGCCCGTGCGGTCCAGGTGGCCTGAGAGGTTGTTGGGGAGGTTTGCTCCTTCGGCGCCGACCACGGCCGAAGCCGGGCCGGACTCTCCCGCACGGGGTCGGCGATGTGCCGCAGTTTACCCGATCAGGGGGATCGAGCCGACCCGCGAGGTCACCGGCCGCACACCACCCGTCCGGGGTCGGCCGCGATCAGCCCGTCTCAGCCTGCCGGTCGCGCCGGCGGCGGGACAACTCGTCGTCGACCGGCGGCACCAGCTCGCCGCCGTCGGCCCGCTCGGCCGGGAAGTCGTGAATGGTGCCGCTGATCTCGCGCATCGCGCCGCTGACGGCGATGCCGAACACGCCTTGGCCACCCTGCAGCAGGTCGACCACCTCCTCGGCAGAGGTGCACTCGTAGACCGTCGTCCCGTCGCTGAACAGCGTGAGCCGGGCCAGGTCCTGCACTCCTCGGTTGCGCAGGTGATCCACCGCGACCCGGATGTTGTGCAGCGACACCCCGGTGTCCAGCAGTCGCTTGACCACCTTGAGCACCAGGATGTCCTTGAACGAGTAGAGGCGCTGCGAGCCGGAGCCGGCGGCGCTGCGGATGGACGGGCCGACCAGCTTGGTGCGCGCCCAGTAGTCCAACTGGCGGTAGGTGATGCCGGCGATCTGGCAGGCGGCCGGACCCCGGTAGCCGACCAGCTCGTCCGGCAGTGCGGCGTCGGGGAACAGCTCGCCCTGCTCCGCGGCAGCAGCCCGGTTGGACGCTTCCTCGACCACGCCTGCCTCCCCTCGTCCGGCACGAAGCCGACAACGACGATCACCAGCTCCCGGACCTCGCGGTCCGGGGCCGCGAACACCGCCCAGCGGCCGAATCACACCGGGGCAATTCGCGTAAGTTCGACGGTATGCCTGCCCCGCGGGGAGGTCAACGCGACGCGCGGGCACCCGGACGACCCGGCCCCCGCCTGCAGCACGCGGGCGGGGGCCGGGATGTCTCGTCGGGTCGATCGGCAGGCTCAGGTGTCCGCGCCGCGGAAATCTTCCGGCGACACGGAGTCGAGGAACTCGCGGAACTTCTCGACCTCATCCTCCTGCTCGTCCGGGATGATCAGCCCGGCCTCGTCCAGCACCGATTCGTCGGCGTGGATCGGCACCCCGATGCGCAGCGCCAGCGCCACCGAATCGCTCGGCCGCGCCGAGACCCGCACATCCCCGTCGAACACCAGCTCGGCGAAGAAGGTGCCGTCCTGGAGATCGGTGATCCGGACCTGTTCAAGGTCTCGTCCCAAGGCCCCGATGACGTCCTTCAGCAGGTCGTGGGTCAGGGGTCTCTGCGGCCGCACACCCTGCTGCTCAAGTGCGATGGCGGTCGCCTCGACCGAGCCGATCCAAATCGGCAGGTAACGCTCGCCGTGCGCCTCGCGCAACAGCAGAATCGGCTGGTTTGCTGGTAGTTCAACTCGCACGCCGACGACGCGCATCTCGCTGCTCATCGTCACATCGCCTCCTCCAGCGCGCCGAAGCGTGACATCCCCGTCGAGGATCGCGCACCGACGCCTCCGACGCTACCCGCGTTGCGGCGGACACGCCCATCCCTTTAGCGGTCTGGTCGACCACCGAATTCGCGACCTTCCTGCCGGTGCATCTGGCCCGAACCGCTGGCTGAGCTCCTTATCGAGCATTACCAGCACGATACACCGCCCACCGCCCAATTGGACCGGTGGAAAGAGGACCGCTACAACATGGAAACCGGTTGCGACGTCGGGAAATTCCCCGCGCGAGGATGCAATTGATCTCGGCTGCGCAGTACCTTGACGCGCCAGCGGGGCGACCGACAAGTCGTTCCCAGGGCGTCCTCAGCGGGCGCCTGGGCCCCCATCGATCGGACCAGTAAGGAACACCAGCCGGAACTTCCCGATCTGCACCTCGTCACCGTTGGCGAGCACCGAGGTGTCCACCGGTTCCCGGTTGACGTAAGTGCCGTTCAGGCTGCCGACGTCTACGACCACGAAGTCGTTGCCCTCGCGCCGGAACTCGGCGTGCCGACGGGAAACCGTGACGTCGTCGAGGAAGATGTCGCTGTCTGGGTGCCGTCCAGCGCTGGTGGTCTCCCGGTCCAGCAGGAATCGCGACCCCGCGTTGGGGCACTCTCGGGGCTTTCCGGCTCCGAGAGGAAGGGCCTGCACCAGCAGGGCGGACCCTGCGGGCAGCGCATCCACCCCGGATGCGGCGGCGGGCTCCGGGGACGCACTCTCGGTGCTTTCCGGCTCCGAGAGGAAGGGCCTGAAGACCGAGGTGGTCTCCGGTGACTGCTCCGGCGGAACATCGCCGTGGCCGGGGAATTGGCTCACCTGAGCTCTCCTCTACGCGGATAGATCGTGCCAAGTATGTGCACAACGTACCGTGCAGGTACAGGCACGGAACGCGGGACTCCCGACATCTTCCTCCAGGACCCCGACAGTCCGACGATCTTGCCTGGTCGGATCAGGATTCGATCAGCTTCTGGTAGGCCTGAGCGTCGAGCAGGGCGTCCAGCTGGGCCGGGTCGGCGAGCTTGAGCTCGACCATCCAGCCGCCCCCCAGCGGCGCCGAATTGACCAGCTCCGGTTCGTCCTCCAGCTGGTCGTTGCGGGCCACCACCTCGCCGGTCACCGGGGCGTAGATCTCGGAGACGCTCTTGGTCGACTCGACCTCGCCCATCGACTCGCCGGGGGTGACCTGCTGGCCGAGTTCCGGCAGCTGCACGAACACCACGTCGCCCAGCTGCTGCTGGGCGTATTCGGTGATCCCGATGCGCACCGTGTCGTCGGCGGTGCGCTGAACCCACTCGTGCTCTTCGGTGTACTTGATCTCGTCCGGGGCCGCCACGTGGTCCCGCCTTCCTCGTCCGCTGGTGCTGTGGATCACCGGCCACGAGGTTCACGTGATCGGCTCGGCGAGCGTATTCACCACGCGGCACAGGCCGCAAGGCGACCCTTGAGTCCATGACGCACCAAGGGCACCTCCTGCCAATTTGCTCAGCTGGAGGTGCCCTTCGCGCGGGACGACCGAACGGTACTCAGACCGGTTTGGCGCGGGCCTGGTGGACTGCCGCCACCACCTGCCCGAGGTAGAGGATGCCGGCCCACAGGTAAAGGGCGCCGCCCCAGCAGGTGAAGGCGTAGGCGATCGGGCGCACCACATCGGACAGCGGGAAGTCCTCCTGCACCAGCAGCAACAGCGGGAACGCGTACATCAGGCAGAAGGTCGCGGCCTTGCCGAGGTAGTGCACGTCCGGCGGCTCGTAACCGTGCCACCGCAACACCGGTAGGCACAGCGTGAGCACCACGTCGCGGATGACGAGCGCGGCGGCGACCCACCAGGGCACCACGTCGCGCAGCACGAAGGCGACCAGGGTGGCGACTATGTAGAGGCGGTCGGCAGCCGGGTCGAGCAGTTCGCCGATGCGGCTGTACTGGTTGAGCCAGCGGGCGAGCTTGCCGTCGAGCCAGTCGGTAATGCCGCTGATCACCAGCACCAAGAGCGCGAGCAGGTCGGCCTTGGGGCCGAGCAGTAGCCAGAGGAACACCGGCACGCCGGCCAGCCGGATCGCGCTGAGCAGGTTCGGCAGCGTCCACCACGGGTCGGCCCACACCCCGGCGGCCGCCTCGCGGATCCGGGCTATGCCGGGATCGGGGCGTCCGGCTGCGGGTTCCTGGCCAGCCGGGCCGGCGTTCATCCCGCCGTCTCCGCTCGTGGTGTTCTCCGTGGTGCGCTCAGCATCCTGCACCACGAGCCTCCCCTGAATGGTTATGCGTCCCGACCCCGCTTCGGACGCAACTTGTGCATACCGACCAGATCAGGGTCTCACATTCCTCGCACAACACACTTGGCGGCCGGGCTCCCGCGAAGCCGGTCGATCGGGCTGCTCCGCGTGGCGGGAGCCGTCGGCCACCGGCGCGGGCTAGGCCTGCCGATGGCTCCAGCCGCGGCGTCGGAGGTCCGCATCGGTGAGGAACCGGGCCCGACCTCGGTCGTCGACACCCGCCCAGCGAGCCCCGGTGGACCCTTCGCGAACGTAGGAATGGCCGCCGCTCCACACCACGCTGCACGGCGCGGTGGGCAGTTCGGCTGACGAGCTGCGCGCGGGTTCAACCCCGGCGGCAGCGGCCTCGGCGGGCTGGGCGGCGAATGCCTGTGAAGACAGGGCCGGTTCCGTGCTCATCGTGGTAGCACCTCCGATTCGGTTGTCGGCGAGATGCGCCGTGGTGTTAGCCCGATCATCGACTTCGGATTGATTGTGTTCGGCCGAGCACGCTCTGTCGCGCCGATCCGTCCACCCAGCGCCAAACGGACACGTTGTGTCGCCGAAGGGCATCCGGGTATCCGAGCGGCGCTCAGCGCGGCCGAAGTCCGGTCACCGCTCGTCTGATCGACAGTGTTTCGGTTGTGACAAAAGCGTTTCGCACATCGCTACGGGTGACCCTGGCGCTACTCCACGTTGTGCGGTAGGACCACAGGCAACATCGCGGCGCAGGAAGCGGGAAGGAATGTGGTCATGGGTGCGTATGCCGAGGCCTACCGGCGGAGTCTGGCCGACCCGGAGGGCTTCTGGCTCGACGCGGCGGCCGCAGTCGAGTGGGAGCAAGTACCCTCGCGGGCCTTGGACGCCGCCGGGAACCCGTTCTTCCAGTGGTTCCCAGACGGCGTCCTCAACACGTGCTTCAACGCGCTGGACCGGCACGTCCGCGACGGCCGCGGCGAGCAGACGGCGCTGATCTGGGATTCGGCGATGACCGGCGAGGTGGGCCGCTGGACCTACCGGGAGCTGCTGGACCGGGTGGCGCTGTTCGCCGGTGCGTTGCGGGCGCAGGGCACCGAGCAGGGCGATCGCGTCGTGATCTACATGCCGATGATCTCCGAGGCCGTCGTGGCGATGCTGGCCTGCGCGCGCATCGGGGCGGTGCATTCGGTGGTCTTCGGCGGCTTCGCGCCGAAGGAGTTGGCGGCGCGCATCGACGACGCCCGCCCGACGGTGATCGTCGCGGCGTCGTGCGGCCTGGAGCCGAACCGGATCGTCGAGTACAAGCCGATCGTCGACGAAGCGCTGCGGATGACAGAGCACCAGCCGAAGCGGGTGATCGTGTTCCAGCGGGAGCAGGCCCGCGCCGAGCTCGGCGAGCGCGACGTGGACTGGCAGGACGCGCTGGCGCGGGCCGAACCGGCCGATTGCGTGCCGGTGAAGGCCACCGATCCGCTGTACGTGCTCTACACCTCGGGCACCACTGGGCGTCCGAAGGGCGTGGTGCGCGACAACGGCGGGCACGCGGTCGCCCTGCGCTGGTCGATGGCCAACATCTACGACATCGGGCCGGGTGACGTGTTCTGGACCGCCTCGGATGTCGGCTGGGTGGTCGGCCACTCCTACATCGTCTACGCGCCGCTGCTGACCGGGGCGACGACCGTGGTCTACGAGGGCAAGCCGGTGGGCACGCCGGATGCGGGGGCGTTCTGGCGGGTCATCGCCGACCACCGCGTCAAGGCGCTGTTCACCGCGCCGACCGCGTTCCGGGCGATCAAGCGGATGGACCCGAACGCGGAGCTGCTGGCCGCCCACGACACCACGAGCCTGAAAACGCTGTTCCTGGCTGGCGAGCGGCTGGACCCGGAGACCTACCACTGGGCGTCGAAGCAGCTCGGCGTGCCGGTCGTCGACCACTGGTGGCAGACCGAGACGGGCTGGCCGATCTGTGCGAACCTGCGCGGACTGGAGCCGATGCCGGTCAAGGCGGGATCACCGACCGTGCCCGTGCCCGGCTACGACGTCGTGGTGCTGGACCAGGCCGGGCAGCCGCTGCCGCCGGAGACCGACGGTGCGCTCTGCATCAAGCTGCCGCTGCCGCCAGGCACGCTGCCGACGCTGTGGGGCGCCGACGAGCGGTTCCGCGAGTCCTACCTGTCGCGCTACCCCGACTACTACCTCACCGGCGACAACGGCTACATCGACGCCGATGGCTACGTGTTCGTGATGGGCCGCACCGACGACGTGATCAACGTCGCCGGGCACCGGTTGTCGACTGGCTCGATGGAGGCGGTGCTCGCGGCGCATCCGGCGGTCGCCGAGTGCGCGGTGATCGGGGTGCACGACTCGCTGAAGGGCCAGGTGCCGCGCGGGTTCGTGGTGCTGAAGTCAGGTGTGGACATCGCCGAGGAGACGCTGCGCGACGAGCTGGTCGCAGCGGTTCGGGCGCAGATCGGGCCGGTGGCGGCGTTCCGGGACGTGGCGGTGGTGGACGGGCTGCCCAAGACCCGCTCCGGGAAGATCCTGCGCAAGTCGATGCGCGAGATCGCCGACACCGGCGACACCAAGGTGCCTTCCACCATCGAGGACCCGGGGGTGCTGGACAAGCTGCGGCCCGCGCTGCGCGGCGAGGGGTAGGCGCGAGGCCTCAACCGCCCCGCCGGTCCCGCCCGACCTCCTCCAGCGCTTGGAGAACGGCGGTGATCGCGGGTTTCGCGCGGCTGCCCCGGCGCACGCAGGTCAGGCCGAGGGCCGTCGGCGTGCTGCAAGGTCTGGAGCCCGCGACCGGCGCCGCAGCGGGTCTGCTGCTGACTCCGTCCCAGGTCGTCGCGCTCGGTTGCGTCACCGCGGCATCCATCGGGGCGGTGCTCACCCGGGCTTGTTGGGGCTGGCGACCGCTCGGCATGCCCGATACGCCCAGTTGGAGGCTGCCGGTTCCAAATTTGGTCTATACCTTCATGGGGTCGTTCCCCGATCATGGAGCGAGACACATGACCAGACCGCCCCTACCGACGGCTCGCAAGGCAGCGCTCGCCGTCGTGGCGGGTGCGCTGCTCACCGGTGGGCTCGTAGCGCCCGCCGGCGGTGCACCAGCAGTGGAGAACACCGCGATGGAAAACATCATCCCCGCCCCCGAGTCGGTGCGGCCAGCCCCCGGAACCACCTTCGAACTGACCGGGCAGACCTCGATCAAAGCCGCCGGCGAAGCCGCCGAGGTCGGCGAGTACCTGGCCGGAATCCTGCGTCCGGCCACCGGATTCCCGGTGCCGGTCGACCAAGGCGCGCTCGGCTCCGGCGACATCTCGCTGGCGCTGGACGGATCGCCTGAGCTCGGCCCGGCCGGGTATCGACTGCAGGCGGCCGACGACACCATCGGCGTACACGCGACCAGCGTCGAGGGCCTGTTCAACGGCGTGCAGACGCTGCGCCAGCTGCTGCCCGCCGCGATCGAGAGCCCGGCCGAGCAGCCCGGACCGTGGACCGTGCCCGGCGGCGAGATAGTCGACAAGCCCAGGTTCGAGCACCGGGCCACGATGCTCGACGTCGCGCGGCACTTCTTCACCGTGGACCAGGTCAAGCTCTACGTCGACCAGATCGCCCGCTACAAGATCAACTGGTTGCACCTGCACCTCACCGACGACCAGGGCTGGCGGATCCAGATCAACAGCTGGCCGCGGCTGACCGAGCACGGTGGCAGCACCGAGGTCGGCGGCGGACCGGGCGGGTACTACACGCAGGAGGACTACGCGGAGATCGTCGAGTACGCCGCGTCCCGGCACATCACCGTCGTGCCGGAGATCGACATGCCCGGCCACACCAACGCCGCGCTCGCCTCCTACGCCGAGCTCAACTGCGACGGCGTCGCGCCGCCGCTGTACACCGGCATCGAGGTCGGCTTCAGCTCGTTCTGCGTGGACGAGGAGATCACCTACCGGTTCGTCGAAGACGTCGTCCGGGAGATCGCGGCGATCACCCCCGGGCCGTACCTGCACATCGGCGGCGACGAGGCGCACTCGACCACCGACGAGGACTACAAGCAGTTCTTCGAGCGGGTGATCCCGCTGCCCGCCAAGTACGGCAAGACCGCGCTGGGCTGGCACGAGTACGGCAAGGCGGCGCCGGAGGGCGACTCGGTGCTGCAGTACTGGGGCACCGCCGACGCCGACCCGTTGCTCACCGATGCGGTCGCCCGGGGCAACAAGATCCTGGCCTCCCCGGCGAACAAGTCCTATTTGGACCACAAGTACGACGAGAACACCGAGCTGGGCCTGCACTGGGCCGGCTACATCGAGGTCGCCGACGCCTACAGCTGGGATCCGGGCAGCTACCTTAAGGGTGTGCCGGAGGAGTCGATCCTCGGTGTGGAGGCACCGCTGTGGTCGGAAACCCTGGAGAACTCGGACCACATCGAGTTCATGGCCTTCCCCCGGCTACCGGCCATCGCCGAACTCGGCTGGTCCCCCAAGTCCGCCCAGAACTGGGAGTCCTTCAGCCAACGCCTGGCCACCCACGGCCCGCGCCTGGCGGCGTCAGGCATCGACTACTACCGATCCCCCCAAATCCCCTGGCAAGACTGAGTTGTTGAGCAGGTGGAGGGCACCTTCGACCGACCACGCCGGTCAACGGTGCCCTCCACTCGTCACTCCCCCGTGACGGCCTTGGGTTCGAGGACCGCCCACCACTCCGCCAGGGTGGGGCGCTCGGCGAGATCGGCGAAGGTGATCTGGATGCCCAGGCGGCGCCAGTTCTCCACCAGCGACATGATCCGCACCGAATCCAGGCCCCAGTCGATGAGGTTCTCCTCGTCGGTCAGCTCCGCCGGGTCCTCGTACAGCAGCTCGGCGACCTGCGCCCGCACGTCTTCCAGCGTCAACTTCTGCGACATTCCCGCGCTCTCCCCAAACTCGTCAGGCCACTTCGGACTCGTGCGGCACCAGCGACCGCCCAAGCGCCGCCGAGGTGTCCACCACGGCGCACCGCTTGGCCGCGTAGTCCAGCGCCATCCGGTGCTCCTCCAGCGAGAAGTCCGCGACGGCGTCAGCGGCCAGGAACGCCTGGACGTCCTGCTGGAACGCCTCGGCCGCGGTCATCAGGCAGCCGATGTGGGCGTAGATCCCGGTGATGATCAGCTGGTCGCGGTTCCAGTCCCGCAGCAGCTCGCGGAGCTCGGTGCGCTGGAACGCGCTGTAGCGCCACTTCGCCATCAGCACGTCACCGGCGCCGGGCGTCAGCTCGTCGATGATCGCCTCCTGCGTCGGATCGGCCACCCCCGGCCCCCACCACTCCAGCTGCAGGCCGCGCTGTTCCGGCGTCTGGCCGCCGGGCTGCGCGCAGTACACGACCGGCACGCCGGCCGCGCGGGCGCGCTCGCGCAGCATCCGGATGTTCGGCACCACCTGGTTCAGCGGCTCGCTGTTGCGCAGGTAGGCGTTGACGAAATGCCGCTCCATGTCGTGGATCAGCAGCACCGCGCGGTCCGGGTCGGGCCGCCAGGCAACCTTGTTCTCGGGCAGCTCGTCCTGCTTCGGCAAGCGGTACGGTGCGATGGCCGGAAGCGCCACCGTCTCCCCCATTCTGTCGTCTGGACGTTCTTCTTGCTGAACCGGGTCACCCTCGGCGCTTCAGCTCCGGGACCAGTTCCCGGGAAATCGCCTCGCGCAGGTCGCGCTTGCTGACCTTGCCGACACCGGTCTGCGGGAACTGCTCCACGAACTCGACGCGATCTGGCACCTTGTAAGCGGCCAGGCCGCGCTCGCGCACGAACTTGATCAGCTCGCGCGCCTTCGGCAGGGTTCCGCGCGGCACGACGAACGCGCAGGTGCGCTCGCCGAGGTAGTCGTCGGGCATGGACACCACCGCCGCGTCATGCACCGCCGGGTGAGCCAGCAGGTGGTTCTCCACTTCCTCGGCGGCGATCTTCTCGCCGCCGCGGTTGATCTGGTCCTTCGCACGGCCTTCGACGACCACGTTGCCTGCCGGAGTCAGCCGCACGACGTCGCCGGTGCGGTAGTAGCCGTCCGGGGTGAACGCCCGCGCGTTGTGCTCCTCCGCCCGGTAGTAGCCGCGGATGGTGTACGGGCCGCGGGTGAGCAGGTGCCCGGTTTCACCCGGTGCCACCGGGTTGTCTGCGTCGTCGACGACCAGCACCTCGTCGTCCGGCGAGATCGGGCGGCCCTGCGTGGTGCGGATGACGTCGTCCGGGTCGTCGAGGCGGGTGTAGTTGACCAGGCCCTCGGCCATGCCGAACACCTGCTGCAGGGTGGCGCCGAGCACCGGCCGCACCCGTCGCGCGACCTCTTCGCTGCACTTGGCCCCGCCGACCTGCAGCACCTCAAGGCTGGACAAGTCGTGCTCGGTGTCCGCAGCGGCGTCCAGCCACACCAGCGCCAGCGGCGGCACGGCCGCGACGAGCGTGACGCGTTCGCGCTCGATCAGCGGGAACACCTCGTCCGGGCTGGGCCTCCGGGCCAGGACCACGCGGCCGCCCGCGTGCAGCACGCCGAAGGTGCCGGGCGAGCTCATCGGGAAGTTGTGCGCGATCGGCAGCGCACCGAGGTAGACCGTGTCGGCGGTGACGCCGCAGATCTCGTTGCTGGCGCGGAAGGAGTAGATGTAGTCGTCGTGGGTGCGGGGGATCAGCTTCGGCACACCGGTGCTGCCGCCGGAGAGCTGCAGGAAGGCGATGTCGCCGGGCCAGGGTCCGGGCAGCTCCGCCGGTTCGGCGTCCACATCGGACAGGGCGCGGAACTCGCCGGGCTCACCCGCGACCAGCACCTGCAGGCCGGGGACCTTCGCGACCACGTCGGCCGCCAGCTTCCGGTGGTCGAAACCGGCCTCCACGTCGACGGTGATGTAGGCGGCGGCCTCGCTGAACTCGCAGAAGTAGGAGATCTCGGTCAGCCGGTGCGAGGGCAGCGCGAAGACCGGAACGGCGCCGAGGCGGAACAGCGCGAAGCACACGTCGAAGAACTCGGCGATGTTCGGCAGCTGCACCACGACCCGGTCCCCCGCACCGATGCCCAGTCCCCGGAGCCCGGCAGCTAGCCGGTCGGCCCGGACGTCCAGGTCCCGGTAGGAGATGTGCCGGTCGCCGTCGACGACGGCGACGCGCTCGGGGTGTTCGGCGGCGCGTTCGCGCAGCATTTGCCCGAAGGTGTAGCCGCGCCAGTAACCGGCGGCCCGGTAGCGCTGCACGAACTTCTCCGGCCACGTGGGGCAGCCGGGTAGCGACGGGGTCATGCTCTCCCTCAGAGGCAGGGTTGGAAGCCGGATTCGCCTTCACCGCGGCGAAGCGGCCGGACGAGGCCTTCAGACATCCTGTTTCAGGCCCATCGCGGATAGGGCGGTGCGGAACTTCGCGGAGGTCTCGGCGAGCTCGTCGGCCGGGTCGGAGCCCGCGACGATGCCCGCGCCCGCGAACAGCCGCATCGATTCGTCTTCGATGTCGGCGCAGCGGATGGCGACCACCCACTCGCCGTCACCGGCGGCGTCGCACCAGCCGACCATGCCCGCGTAGTAGCCCCGCTCGAACGGTTCGGTCTCGGAGATGACGTCGCGGGCGCGTTGCAGCGGCGTGCCGCACACCGCGGGGGTGGGGTGCAGCGCGTCGGCCAGTTCCAGTGAGGATGTCGTGGGGTCGAGGAGTTCGCCGGTGATCTCGGTGGCCAAGTGCCACATGGCGGCGGTGCTGATCACCGACGGCGCGGGCACCTTCAGGTCTCGGCAGTACGGCCGCAGAGCTTGCCCGACCGCGTCGACGACGGCGGCGTGCTCGCGGTGATCCTTGTCCGAAGTGGACAGCTCGGCGGCGCGCCGCTGGTCTTCTACCGGGTCGGCGCTGCGCGGCCGCGAACCGGCCATCGGGTTGGACCGCACCCGCGTGCCGCGGCGGGAAACCAGCAGTTCCGGGCTGGCGCCGAGGAATGTGCGCTGAAGCGGGGGCTGCGGGCCGAAGCTGTCGCGGGTGCCGTCCTCGCCGTGCCGCGGCAGGTCCACCGCGAAGGTGTAGCTGGCGGGGTCGGCCAGCGCGAGGTTGCGCAGCACGTTGCGGACGTCGATCGGTTCGCCGGCGGTCAGCTCCAGGGACCGTGCGAGGACCACCTTTCTCAACTCGCCATCGGCCATCCGCCGCAACACCCGGCTGACGCCGCGCTCGTACTCGGCGGGCGCGGGCACCGGGCGGACTGCGCAGTCCAGCGTGCCGCTGCGCGGGGTCTGCGGCACCACGACGTTCAGCGGGGCGGCCCGGACGACCTCTTCGGGCAGCACCAGGTGCGCGGGCAGGCTCTCGCCGAACGGCACGGCCCCCACCACCAGCGGGTTGCGGCGGCCGAACTTCGTTGCGCGCTGGAGGAAATCCGCGACCCTCCGGGGTAATTCCTCGCGCGCGCAAAGCGTCTTGGGAACGGTCGCGGAAACCCCGCGGGTCAACAGCACGCCGTGCGGAGCGGAGAAGAGGAACGACGAACCGACCTCGTACGCCGCCAACAACCGGGCCGCTTCGTCATCCGCAACGACGTCGATGCTGTCGATCTCGGTGTCCATCGTGGTCATGGCAACCTTTCCAGGTTCGCGGCAGGCGTGTTGTTAGGCGCGCAGGGTCGCGCCGCCGTCGACGTACAGGTCGTGCATCGTGATGTGCCCTGCCTGATCCGAGGCCAGGAACACGACTGCGTCGGCGATGTCTTCGGGGGTGGCGAGCTTGCGCAGCGGGATGCCGGCCTTGAACGTCTCCGGGGCCCCGGCGATGACGCGCTCGGCACCACGCTCGTCCTCCCACATGCCGCGCTGCATCTCGGTGTCGGTCGAGCCGGGCGCGACGACGTTGCACCGGATGCCGTACTCCGCCAACTCCAGCCCGAGGGACTTGGTGAACAGCGTCGCCGCGGCCTTGGAAGCGGCGTAGGCGGACATGCCGTGCCTGGGCACGCCGGCGGCGTTCGAGCTCACCGTGACGATTGCGCCGCGCTTGCGGCGGATCATGTGCTTGGACACCGCGCGGGACAGGTTGAACACCCCGGTGGTGTTGACCGCGAAGGTGCGGTGCCAGTCTTCGTCGGTGAGCTCCTGCACAGTGCCGACCTGAAGCACGCCCGCGACGTTGGCGAGAATGTCGACGGGGCCGTGAGCGCTCTCGACGCGTTCCACGAGTTCGTTGACGGTGGCGGCATCCGCGACGTCGGCTCGGTAGGCGTGGACCGCGTGGCCCTTGCCGGTCAGTTCGGCGGCGACGGTCTCGGCCTGCTCGCCGTCTCGGTCCACGGCCGCGACGGTGGCGCCGAGTTCCGCGAGCGCGGTGGCCACCGCCGCCCCGATGCCCTGGGCCGCGCCTGTCACGATGGCGACCGTGCCGCCGATCCCCGTCCGGTTCATCGCGCCCTTCTGTTAACTCAGGCAAGCCTAACCTTTGTCAAGCGGGCCTGAGTTTAGAACACGCACGTGCCCAGATCGTCCCTCCATCGAGGTGGCATTGATCACCAGGGGCAACGCCTTGTCACGGCGCGCTTCTCGTACGTGGCCACCGGGCCGATTTCGCGTGGAATCGCCATCCGGCATGCGTGGCGAACGCCGATTTCGCGGGGAATCGCGGCCCATTCGACTCGGGCGGGTCAGCGCGCGATGCCCTGGACGAAGCCCAGGTCCAGGAGGTCCTGCGGGCGCAGGCGCAGGAGTCCGGCGAGTTCCGGCACTTCTGCCGGGTCGCGCTTGAGGATCGCGGCGCTGGATTCCGGTGCTATCACGGCGAAGTACGCATCCGAGGTGATCCAGGTCCGCTCCGGGGCGGCCAGCGCCAGGGCACCGCCCGAGCCGCCCTCGCCGACGACCAGCCGGCACCCGCGCGTCGGCGACCGCGGCGAAGACCTCCGCGATGGCCGGCCCGATGGCACCACGTTCGGCCGCCGCGTCGTTGGCCGCGCCCGGGGTGTCGACCAGCGTCAGCACGGGGATGCCGAGCTGGTCGGCGAGCCGGATCAGCCGGGCCGCGGTGCGGAACCCGGCCGGGGTGTTCGCGGTTCCCGTCTGAGCGGCGAAGGCGATGGTGTGCCTGTCGTGGTCGCCGAATCCGCAGATCATCTCGTCGTCGTGGCCACCAGCCCGGTCCCCGCTGATCTCGAAGCGCCGGGCGAAGTAGGCGTCCAGGTAGGCCCGGGCGCGCGGCCGGTCGGCCGAGCGCGCCCGCTGCACCGCGTCCCAGCCTGTCGCGGGCAGGCCGCCCGCGGTCAGCGCGGCCGGGACCGGGGCGGGTTCGGCCGGCCAGACCAGATGCTGCGGGTGCAGCAGCGACACCAGGTCCGCCAGCACGTCGGGCAGTTCAGCATCGTCTACGACCTGGTCGACCTGGCCGTCGGCGAGCTTGCCCTCGGCGTGGAACGCCTCGCCGTTCTCCGCCGCGCTGCGCACCCGGCTGCCGCCGAAGGCGACCGCTGCGCCTGACGTGGCCAGCACGACGTCGGCCGCTGCCGCCAGCGCCACCCACATGCCGCCGGTGGTCGGGTTGCGCAGCACCGCGACGTGCGGGATCCGGTCCTTGCGGGTCAGCAGGCACGCCCGCGCGATCTTCTGTAACTGGCGCAGGGCGCAGATCCCCTCCTGCATGCGGCTGCCGCCCGAAGCCACCAGCGAGATCACCGGCAGCCGGAGCTCTCGGGCCTGTTCGAAAGCCGCCACGATGCGCGCCCCGGACGCCTCCCCGACCGAGCCGCCGAGGAAGTCGAAGGCGAAGGCGACGAGCACCGCCTGCCGCGACCCGACCCAACCCCGCCCGCACAGGACCGACTCGTACGCGCCGGTCCGCACGGTCGCGCTGGCGCGCTGGTCGTCGTAGCCGGGCCAGCCCAGCGGCCCGTCCGCTGCCGACGGCCCGGCCGGGGGCTCGAACTCCTCGAACCCCCGGCTGATCGATTCGACCAGCGCGCGAGCCGCGGAGTGTTCAGCCATGCTGCAGCGCTTTCTTCTGCACCTTGCCCATCTCGTTGCGCGGCAACGCGTCCAGGAACCGCACCTCGCGCGGCCGCTTGTGCGGGGTGAGCAGCCGCGCCACGTGGTCGACCAACTCCTGATCGGCGACCTGCTGGCCGGGCACGCGCACGATCCAGGCGATGATCCGCTCGCCCAGGTCGGCGTCGGGCTCGCCGGTGACCGCGACCTCGGCGACCGCCGGGTGCTCCAGCAGGCAGTTCTCGATCTCGCCCGCGCCGATCTTGTAGCCGCCGCTCTTGATGATGTCGGTGGCCTTGCGGCCGACGATCCGGATATAGCCGTCCGGCGCGCGGGTGGCCACGTCACCCGTGCGGAACCAGCCGTCGGTGAACGCCGCGTAGGTGGCGTCCGGCCGATTGAGATAGCCGCTGAACAGGTTCGAACCGCGCACCAGGATCTCGCCGACGGTCTCGTCGTCGCTGGCGATGATCTCCTCGCCCTGCTCGTCGACGAGTTTGAGCTCGACCCCGGCGAACGGGCGCCCCACGTAGCCGGGCCGGCGGTCGCCGTCGGCGCGCACGCCGCAGTTCATGATCGTCTCGCTCATGCCGTAGCGCTCCACGACCCGCTGCCCGGTCAGCCGCTCGATGCGCTCGTGCTCGACCGCGGGCAGCGCCGCGGAACCGGAGACCAGCAGCCGCGCCTTGCCGACCGACCGCCCGATCTGCCGGTCGCGCTCCGCGTCCTCGGCCAGCCGGTGGTACATGGTCGGCACGCCGAACATCATCGTCGCGGACCCGGCGAGCTCTTCGGCTACGGCGGCGGACGAGAACTTGCCCAGGTGGTGGACGGTCCCGCCGAGCCGCACCGGGCCGAGCGTGCCGAGGATCAGCCCGTGCACGTGGAACAACGGCAGGGCGTGCACCAGCACGTCGCGTTCGGTCCACTCCCAGGCCTCGGCCAGCGCGTCGAGGTTGGCGCGGATCGCGCGGCGCGGCAGCACAACGCCCTTCGGCGGCCCCGTGGTGCCAGAGGTGTAGACGATCAGCGCGGGTTCGTCCTCGCCCGCCTCCGGCGGCAGCTCACCGCCGCGGACGCTGAGGTCCACCTCGTGCACCGGCACGTCGCCGAGCCCTTCCGGGCGCTGGAAACCGGGCGGGGTCAGCAGGAGTTCCGGCTTGCTGTCGCCGAAGATGTGCGCGAGCTCCCGCTCCCCCACCTTGGGGTTGATCGGCACCACCGCGACGCCCGCGCTCAGCCCGCCGATGACGGCCGCGCAGGTCTCCGGCGTGGCGGTCGCCCAAACCGCGATCCGCTTCGCCGTCCCGACCCTCTCAACGATCGCGGCGGCAACCTCCGCCAGCTCCCGGTAGTTCAGCGCGCGCGGACCGAACCGCAGCGCCTCCTTCTCGTCGGGCTTCCGCAACTTGGGGAACAGCACCTGCCCCACGCCGGCCATGACCACCTCCACGCTCCTCAATGTCCCGCCCGCGGACCCGCGATGCCCGGCGAGCCGGAAGCCGACAGTGGTCCACTGGCTCGACCACTTTTGCGCCGATCCCGACAGCACGTCAAGGCAGTGTGGCAAAATTGGCTCATCCACTCGGCCAGATGGTCGGTGTTAGCCTGCTCACCACTGACTCCCGGCCTGGAGGAACCCGGTGTCCGAAGCCCTGCGCCCGCTCGCCCGCCCCCGCCTGTACGAGCAGGTGGTGCAGCGGCTGCGGGAGCACGTGGCGAATTCGGGCCTGCGCGTCGGCGACCGGCTACCGCCGGAGCGGGAGCTCGCGGAGCGGCTCGGGGTCAGCCGGGCGTCGGTCAAGCAGGCGATCGTGGTGCTCGAAGTGCAAGGCCTCGTCGAGGTGCGCCACGGCGGTGGCACCTACCTTCGCCGTGAGTCGCTGGACGCGGAACCGGTCGCCGACCTGGTCGCGCGCAAGCGCCGCCTGCCGGAGGTTCTGGAGGCGCGGGAGGCGCTGGAGACCAAGCTCGCGGAGCTGGCCGCGCAGCGGCGCACCGAAGCCGACCTCGCCGAGATCGACGCGGCGCTGGCGGACATGCGCCGCGAGATAGCCGAAGGCGGGCTCGGCAGCGAGGGCGACCGCCGGTTCCACGCCGCGATCACCGCCGCCGCGCACAGCTCGCTGCTGGGCGACTTCATGCGCACCATCGCCGCGGAGATCGCCGAGAGCCGCCAGGAGTCGCTGCGCCAACCCAACCGGCCGGGCAAGTCGCTGGCCCAGCACGAGCGCATCGCCGAGGCGATCCGGGCGGGCAACCCGCGCGCGGCGGTCACCGCCATGCGCCGCCACCTGCAAACGGTCAGCCGGGTCCGCCTGCTCTCCTGGGATCCCGACGCCGAACCCAGCTGATCCGGTGACGAGTGAGGGCGTCGATGACCCGATAGCCGGGTCGTGGCGCTCCGACCTCGAAAATCCGCCCGGATGGGTCGCGGCCAGGGGTGGGTCGGTAGGCTCTGGCGGGCCTGTTCCAGCAGCTACGGAGCTTTCGACTTGATCCACCATCCGGGTCCGCAACGCGGGCGTGCCGACGGACGGGTGGTCCGGTGATCGGGTGGTTGCTGGCCACCGCGGGCACCGCCGCGCTCGGCAGCGTGTTCCCGCTGGTCAACATCGAGCTCTACCTGCTCGGCGTGGTCTCCACCGTGGACGGCGTCAGCTGGTGGGCGTTCGGACTGGCCGCGGCGGTCGGCCAGGTCATCGGGAAGACGCTGTTCTACCTGACGGGCAAGGGCGGCTTCGCGCTCGGCGAGCGGTTGCGCAAGCGCGTCGAGGCCAAGCGGCGCGGCAGGTGGGCCGCCTGGTTCGAGAAATTCCACCAACGGACCGAGGAACGCCCAAGGTGGGGACTGGGCGTGCTGTGCCTCAGCGCCGTCCCCGGCATCCCGCCCTACAGCCTGATGTGCTTCCTCTCCGGTGCGGCTGGCATTCCGCTGATCGGCTTCCTCGTCGCGAGCCTCGTCGGCCGCTCGCTGCACTTCCTGATCGTCGCCGGCGCGCCGGAACTGCTACACTGGCTCCCCGCCGCGCTCGGCTCGTAACCGGCATACCGGTAGGGACGACCGCGAACCCATTGGGGCGATTCAGCCGACATCGAGGTAAGCCAGCCGCAGTGGAAACCGATGCGCACGACGCCAAACAACGACAGCTGGACCAGGCCTGCCAAGACGTGACCGACACCCGCTGACCACCCAGCAGGGCGTGCGCGTCGACCACATTGACGACGCGCTGGGCGCCGGTGAGCGCGGCCGACGCTGTTGGAGGACTTCCAGGCCCGGGAAAAGATCACCCAGTTCGACCACGAGCGGATCCAGGAGCGAGTGGTGCACGCGCTGCGCGGGCGCCTACGGCCACTTCCAGCCGTACGACAGCAGCCTCGCCGAGGTCACCAACTCACGGTTCCTGACCGACCCGAGCCGCCGCACCCCGGTCTTCGTGCGGTTCTCCACCGTCGCGGGCTGGCGCGGCTCCGACGACACGGTGCGGGACGTGCGCGGATTCGGCACCAAGTTCTACACCGACGAGGGCAACTACGATCTCGTCGGCTACAACATGGCTGTTCCCCGACTTCGTGCACGCGGTGAAGCCCGAGCCGGACAACGAGATGCCGCAGGCCTCCTCGGCGCACGACACGTGCTGGTAATTCGTGGGGCTGCAGCCGGAAACCCGGCACATGGTCATGTGGCTGATGTCCGACCGCGCGCTGCCCCGCAGCTACCGGATGATGCAGAGCTTCTGGGTGCACATCTTCCGGCTGGTCGACGCGCACGGCCGCGGGCCGTTCGTGAAGTTCCACTGGAAGCCGCTGCTGGGCAGCCATTCGCTGGTGTGGGACGAGTGCCAGAAGATCGTCGGCAAGGATCCCGACTACAACCGCCGCGGCTTGTGGGAATCGATCGAGGCCGGGCAGCAACCGGAGTACGAGCTAGGCGTGCAACTGGACGATGAATCCCGGGAATTCGACTTCGCCTTCGACCGCTGGACGCCACCAAGATCATCCCGGAGGAAATGGTGCCGGTCCGACCGGTGGGCAAGATGGTGCTGGACTGCAACCCGGACAACTTCTTCGCCGAGACCGAGCAGGTCGCCTTCCACACCACCAATGTGGTGCCGGGCACACTTCGTGGCCGAGGCCTACAAGCACAACAAACCGGTGGCGGCCAGCGACGAGCATGAGCTGCTGCAACGGGCCGGGATCGCGGAAGCCCAGCGGCACGACCGGCGTGGTCACCGAACTCGGTGTGGTCATCGCCGCGCACACCGGCGGCGCGCTGCCGGAGGGGTTCATCGCGGAGTTCGCCACCGCCCTCGGCAAGCACCGCGTGTGGGCGCGGGACGCCTCGGCGGTGCCCGCCTGACCCGGCATCGCGGCATCATCACGACGCGTGAGCTGAAGCGAACGGACTGTTCGCCCGCTCTATCGAAGTGAACGGATGCTCCTATAGATGTCAAGCGGCGGGTGCAAGGGGGTTTTGGGTGACTTGTGTGGTGGTCAGGGCGTGGTAGACCTCGCGGGCGACGAATCGTTTGAGGCAGCGCATGATCTCTTTCTTCGAGAGTCCTTCCTTGGTGCGGCGTTGGACGTAGGCGCGGGTGCGTTCGTCGTGGCGCATGCGGACCAGGACGATGGTGTGCAGGGCGTTGTTGGCGGCGCGGTCGCCGCCGCGGTTGAGGCGGTGGCGGTGGGTGCGGCCGGAGGACGCGGGGATCGGTGCGGCCGCGGTCAGGTGCGCGAACGCTGCTTCGGAGCGCATGCGTTCGGGGTTGTCCCCGGCGGAGGTCAGCAGCTGGCCGGCGGTTTCGGGGCCGACGCCGAACAGCTCCAGCAGT
>NZ_GL877878.1:712457-856100 GCF_000194155.1 Saccharopolyspora spinosa NRRL 18395 | reverse complement strand
GTCAGTCCGTTCGAGGGTCAGACCCACCAGCGGCGTCACTACACACATCATCACTGTCCGTTCGCTCCCAACGGATCGCACGGCAGCCTGCAGCCGACCACCCAGAGTCACGTTTCGTACCGATGCGATCACGCATCGCGATGCCGATTGGGCCCCGCTGCTCGCGTCTTCTACCGTGCCAGCCTGTGAACGTCTTTCGAACAATGCCCGTCGATGACGTGCTGACCCGCGGCGAGCGCAGCGGCCTGATCCGCCGACTCACCGGGCGAGACCTGGTTGGGTTCGGCATCGGCATCATCATCGGCACCGGCGTGTTCACGCTCGCCGGGATCGAGGCCAAAGAACACGCGGGCCCCTCGGTGGTGCTGTCGTTCGTGGTCGGCGGCACCGTCGCGGCGCTGGCTGCGCTCGCCTACGCCGAGCTCGCCTCGGCTGTGCCGACCGCGGGCAGCGCCTATACCTACGGCTACGCCACGCTGGGCGAGCTGTTCGCCTGGATCATCGGCTGGGACCTGCTACTGGAGTTCGCGCTCGGCGCTGCGGTGGTCTCGCGCAGCTGGTCGGGCTACGTCTCGAATCTGCTCGGTCTGCCCCCGCAGTGGTTCGGCGAGGACGCCGCTGTCAACGTCGGCGCGATCCTGATCATCGCGATCCTGACCATCGTCGCGGTGATCGGCATCCGCGAATCGTCGTGGGTGACCAACGCGCTGGTCGTGGTCAAGGTCGCGGTGTGCGTGCTGGTGATCGTCGCCGGGCTGTTCTTCGTCAGGGGCGCCAACCTCGTACCGTTCATCCCGCCCGCCCAGCCCGCGCCGACCACCGCGAGCGTGCTGGAACAGCCGCTGCTGCAGGCGGCGCTGGGCATGCAGCAGTCCATGTACGGTATCGGCGGCATGTTCACCGCGGCGGCGATCGTGTTCTTCGCCTACACCGGTTTCGAGGCGCTGGCCAACCTCGGCGAGGAGACCAAGCACCCGAAGCGCGACCTGCCCGTCGGGCTGCTCGGCAGCTTGATCGTGTGCACCCTGCTGTACGTCGCGGTCGCGGTCGTGCTCACCGCGATGGTGGATTACCGGCAGATCGACGAGGCGGCCCCGCTGGCGGCGGCCTTCCAGACCATCGGCCAGCCGTGGGTGGCGGCGCTGATCGCGCTCGGCGCGGTGACCGGGCTGACGTCGGTGATGATGGTCGAGCTGGTCACCATCGGCCGCATCGGCTTCGCGATGAGCCGCGACGGCCTGCTGCCGCCGAAGCTCTCCCAGGTGCACCCGAAGTGGGGCACGCCACACCGGATGACCATCGGCGGTGCGGTGGTCATCATGCTGCTGGCCGGGTTCATCCCGATCTCGGAGCTGGCCGACATGGTCAGCATCGGCGCGCTGTCCGGCTTCGTCATCGTCGCCATCGCGGTCCCGGTGCTGCGCCGCCGCAAGCCGGAACTGCACCGCCCGTTCAAGATGCCGCTCTCCCCGGTGCTGCCGATCATCACGGCCCTGGCGTGCCTGTACCTGATGTCCAACCTGGACATAATCACGTGGCTGCGCTTCGCGGCCTGGCTGGTGCTGGGCCTAGTGATCTACTTCAGCTACGGCCGCCGCCACGCCCGCCTCGCTAACCCCACTCCGGACACCGCCCGCGACTAGATCCGGTCCGGCAGATCTGCCAAAGACGTCCGACAGGATTCCGGGTGAAGGCGCCTTTGACGGGCTCTGCCAGTGCCGGTCATCCATGAAGGGGCGGGGCCGGTCAAGGTTGTTTGTGCCCCGGGTGTGGTGTGTTTTTGCGGTTTCCGGCTGGGCGTGGGCGTGCGTGGTTGAAACGTCGGTGTCAGGGGCTGGCCGTGAGGCCATCCCGTCACGGGCTTGGCCTTGACGCCGGCGCCGTGCGCGCGATCGTTGTTCACGCCGGGAACCCGGCCGGGTGGTGGTTGTCTCTGCTGGTGTGGGTGTGGCGCGTTCACCGGGTTCCGGTTGTCAGCGTTCGCGCTGTGCGACGAGAACTACGGTGGGGCCGATCGGTCCGTCGGCGGGAAGCCGGAGCTCGGCCGTGGGCCGCAGCCCGGCCCGCTCGACCAGCGCGGCGAGCTGGTCGGGCTGCCACCGGTAGGTCGTCCAGCGGACCGGGACCCCTCCGTAGGCCTCGGTGCGACGCACGTCGCCGTCGCCGACGTGGGTCGCGATGATCAGCTGTCCCTCCGGCATCAAAGCCCGGGCGAAGGACGACAGCACCCGCGGCAGGACGTGCCGAGGCAGGTTGAACAACGACCACCAGCCCAGCAGCCCGCCCCACGACGCCTCGGCCAGATCGAGGTCGGTCGACGACCCGACGCTGAACGTGCACTCCGGATGGAGGCGGCGCGCGTGCTCGATCATGCGGGGCGACAGGTCCACACCCGCGACGTCGACGCCGCGTTCGGCCAGATAGGCCGTGACCGTGCCCGGTCCGCAGCCGACGTCGAGCACGGGGCCCAGCCCGCCGACCGCGTCGGCGAACACGTCCATCGCGGCACGGTGCCACGGGTGGGTGCGGATGTCGCCGACGCCCGTCGTCGTCACCATGTCCACGTAGTTGTCGGCCACGCGGTCGTAGGAATCGCGAACGACATCAAGATCGGCAGGCTGAGGCACCGGAGTCACAGCCGCGACTCTATAGCCCGCTGGTTCAGCCGCGGCGAGATGCAGGCGGCCTCGGCGACGGCCCAGTCCTGGGGCGAGCCTGATCTCATCGCCGATGATCTCTGGCACCCGGTTCGAGTCAGGTGTCGTGGTTGCGGGCTCGCCCTCGACAAGCAGCAGGTCGAGGACCCCGCGCTCGCCCGTGTCAAGCGGGCGCGCACCACCGGCCATCGCCGAGCTAACCTTCGCGCTTCGCCCCGATAATTCGCGCTTCCAGGTTGTGGGGGATCTCCACGGCCAGCGACGTCGCGCTGGGTCCGGCCTCAAAAGCGCGCAACGGGACGTGCTCACGAATACAGGCAGTGTCAAATCCACGCGCGCAGGTGCCGACAGAGACTTTCCGCTTCTCGACGTTTCTCTGCACTTCTCAAGTTGATCACGCATGACGCTGGCGAAGGCACGTGTGCTGCCATCGCTCGTGCGAAGTTCGGGCACTCAAACCGGTAGCAATGTCCGCTCATGCCGATGACAACTCGGGATCACACCCCAAAACCTTCTCACCCAACTCGCAGAATGGGCCCGACACGGCTACCTCACCCGAACCGGCACCGGCACCTACGCACTCCCAGACCCCCATAAACCCTGGACAAACCCGCACAACCCTTAACTACGCGGCATTGCCTGCGGGGCCGCCTGCCTGCTGTTTCCTCTGGCCGCGCAAGCGGGACGCCGGGCGTGCGCCCTGGCGGCCGGTCCCGTCGCCCGCATGCGACAAGACCGGAAGGCAGGTGGACCAGGAACACTGGAGGGGCCGGCGCGATGGGACCAAAGGGCGCGGGAGGCAAGTGCGCGGCGTGTCCATCCATACTCGTACCACCGTCACCCCACTTCTTGAGGCACCATGCACGTATGGTGCACGTTCTTGCTGGGAGCTTGGGGCAAGCCTGGGGACAGCAACTACTGATCGCAGCAATAGGTGTTGCCGGAGGACTGCTGGGTGTTTTGCTTAAAATGGCTTATGACAGGGTGGCTGAACGGCGCCAGCGTAAGAACGAAAAGGAATCTCAATTTGTCACAGAAAGAAAGGAAGCGTATGAGAAATTTCTTCGACTAAGAGCGTTATTCACGTGAGTTACCAGCCAAGCCCCGTAGTAGACTGGTAACGCAACGGCTCCACCTGTAAGTCGTGTTCTGTGAGAAGAAAACGATCTTACTCGATTGGGGCCGTTGCCCTATTTTTAGGTGATCAAGTCGCTAGAATAGCGCTCTTGGTGTATGTGGTAACGTTCCTCAAAATCAAGTTTGAGGAACGATCCGTTTAGGTAGTCGAGAGAATCCTGAACGAGTCGCACGACGTGCCACTCGACTTCTTCGGAGGCGCGTAGTCGAGCGATCTCCAGGAGGCGAACCAACTCGCGACCGCCCCTCCGCTTCTGGCTGCGACCGCTGTGCATGTAGCGGATTGCGTCCATGATCGAGGCTTTGACGTCAGGATGGACTGCTTCCTGCTCGACTTGTTCCAGCTGCAGTTCTAGCGACCAGTCGGCGGGTCTCGTCATCGGCCTTCCTTTGCTTTCGACCGCCGACGGCGGACGAGATTCGGGATGAAAGGGTGCAAGCCAGTAGCCCTCGTGACTGCCCCCCACCCCCCACCTCGCATGCCTTGCTAATCGCACCGCTGTATGAGTTCAGTATCTGACCCTGACCGACCCGCCGGGGGCGACCAGTGCCTGTACTCGGCAGGATAGGCTTGCCAGCGAACAACTCACCCTCGGACACGGCGAAATCCCCAGTGCAACCTGCAGAGCTGGGGGTTTACTTGTGCCGAGCACCGGGCTCTTAGACCACAAAAGCCCTGACATGCAAGTTTGAACGTGAGCGTTCAAGTCCCCTCCGACACGCTCACTATTCACGCCCACGGACTCGGCGAAAGCATCTACTTCGCGGGCCGGTGCTTGCGTAAGCCCACAAACGTAGCTCGGACGACGGATATCGACACTCCGTACGGGTGACGAGGAGCGATCGGCTACGTCGATGCCTGCGCCTTTGTAGCCGTAGCCGCCAAGGCTGCTTCGACCGCGCCCAGGCCGGTGCTTCGGGTGGCGTGCGATGTCAGGCACACCACCCGGAGCACGCGGAGTCAACCTCCTGCCGTGGCGAGACGTTCCTCGACGTCATTGAACAGTGCTCCGATTGGGCCCCAGCACATCATCACGGTGTCGTGGTCGAGGCGGGCCTGCGAGACCACCTCCTGCCGAGGGTGGATAAAGTTGCGGAACTCCTTGACTGGGCCGAGGAACCGGTGCGCGTCGAACTGGATCCAACCGTTCTCCCGCGCCGTGTCGAGCAGCACCGCCAGTCCGACCCGGTCGGCGGGGACCTTCTTGCCGTGCGCGTTGATGAAACCGTCCTTCTGCACCTTCTCGTCCCGCTCGGTCAGCACGGCGTACAGCACCCCTTCGACAAGACTCCCGAGCCCGATGACGGCCATCGTGTGCGCACCGATGCGCATGCACAGCCGTGCGTCGGTAAGCCGGTTGACCAGCATCTCGGCAGCAACCTTGTCCAGCACGAGGCGCTGCAGTCGTTCCTCCAGGCCGTCCGGCTCGGAGTAGTGTGCGGCGCCGTCGGCCCCGAGTTCGCCGAGGACCGGGCGCCCGCCGACGGCGGAAATGACGAGACCCTCGGCTTCGAGGATGCGGTTGACCTCGCCGCGGAACGCCTCGGCGGCCGCCTTGCCGTCGTCGTACTCCCGAGGGTCGCAGACCCGGCACAGGAAGCGCTCGATCCGCGCGGGGTCGGCGCGGTTCTCGATCAGCTGCTCGGCCAGCCAATGCACCCGCGGCGAGCCGTCGTACTCCGGGACGGGTGACCAGCCCGCGCGGCCCAACAGCGGGGCGAGTTCGTACGACTTCCGCTCGTACGGGCCTCCCCTGTCAACCACGATGTCGGCGATCTTCTCAGCGGTGCGGTCGTCCAGGGGCTGCATGTTAGCCGTCCTCCTTGTCGGCCTGATTCTGGGCGATGTCGACGGCGCGGGACAACCGCTCGACGATCTTGCGGCCACGGCGCTTGAAACCGAGTTCGCGCAGGGCCTGCGACAGACGCTCCTCGCGGTCGAGCTGGAGCCCGTCGCGCAGCAGCCACCGGCAGATCCCGATCAGGTCGGCCTCGGTGTACTCGTCGGTCTTCAGGCCCGGCCGGACGTCTGGGCGCGGGCCGCGGCGGGACTCCGGGGAGGGCTGCGGATCCGGGGCGGCGCGTCGAGAAGGCTCCGACATGGACCCCACCCGGTCAGCGGCGCGCATCGCACCCTCCCAAGCCTTGACGATCTTGTCGGCCTCGCCCGCACGATCGGCGAACCACGCCGAGGCCCACAGTCGGTGGAACCGCCAGCCGAGCCGTTCCAGATGCGACTGCCGCAGCCGGTCGCGGTCCCGGACGCTGGTCATCCTGTGGTAACGATCGCCGTCCGCCTCCACGGCCAGCACCATCTGGCCTGGTCGGTCCCTATGCGCCAGCGCGAAGTCGATGCTGTAGCCGGACACGCCCCACTGCGGATGGACATCGATGCCGCGCTCTACCAGCGCGTCGTGCACGTTCTGCTCGAACCCGTTGAGCCGCACCGGCTTCCGGTGGCCGACCCGGTCGAGATCGCCCTGGGCCTGGGTGAACGCCAGGTAGCGGCGCAGCAACTCTGTGCCTGTCGCTTCCTGGGTCGGCTCGATCTCGGTTGGACCGACGGCGCTCACGATCGTCATGCGCCGCTTCGCGCGGGTGACCGCTACATTCAGCCGGCGTCGGCCGCCCTCGCTGTTCAACGGCCCGAAGCTGCGCCCGTCCAGTCGGCCGCCGCTGCGTTTGGCCACGCCGAGGGTGAGGATGATCGCGTCCCGTTCGTCGCCCTGCACCCGCTCCAGGTTCTTGACGAAGAACCGGCGGCCCGGGCCGGAATCCTCGGCGAAGAACTCCTGCAGGTCCGGGCGGTCCTGCACGGCGCGGCGCACGGCCGCTTCCACCTTCTCCGCGTGCGTGTTTCCCATCGCGATGACGCCCAGGCTCTCGTCCGGGCGTTGTTCGGCGTGTGCGAGCACCAGATCCACCGCCGCCTGGACCTCAGCGGGGGACGATCCGCGCTGGCCGGGCGCGACGGTGCCGTCCTCGACCAAGTGCAGTACGACTGGGGGCTCCATCGCGGTGCCGGGGAAGGTGACCAGGTCACTGTGGTAGATCTCCTGATTGGAGAAGGCGATCAGCCGCTCGTCGGTGCTGCGATAGTGCCAACGCAACCGCACCTGGTTGGACAGCAGCGACCGCATGGTGCTCAGGATCGACTCGTAGTCCTGCAGCGCGTTGTCGTCGTCTTCGGCTCCTTCGAGGATGCGCTCGAACTGGTTCGACGGCGGCAGCTGCTTGTCGTCCCCGGCTACCACAAGCCGCTCGCCGCGCGCGATGGTGGCCACGGCGTCGTGCGGGCGGATCTGGCTAGCCTCGTCGAAGACCACCAGGTCGAACAGCTTCTCCGCAGGCAGCGTGCGGCTGACCACGAGCGGCGACATCGCCCAGCATGGGCGCAGCGCAAGTAACACGTGCGGAGCCTTCTCGACCAGGCTCCGCAGCGGCAGGTGCCGGGAGCGCTTGTTCGCCTGCTCGCGCAGCAGCCGGGTTTCCTCGGGGTGCTCGTCGCGGACCTGCCGTAGCCGTCGGGCCACCTCGTAGCGCACCCGGTCGGCGGCGGTGTCATGGTGGCCGGTGTCGTCTTCCCGGTAATCCCGGGCCAGCCGGGTCTGGTTGTCGGGGGCGAACTCCCGCAGCATCGCGGAGTCGAGCTTGAACTGGTCGAGCAGGGATTTCAGCCACACGTGCCGAAACAGCAGCCATGCCTGCTCACCGTCGAGCCGCTGCTCGGAAATCTGCTGGACAAGCGGTGTGAGCCCGAGGCGTTCAAAGTCCGCGATAAGGTGGTTGATCCGCTGCATCTTCCACAGCATGTCCTTGTCCTGCCGGAGCTGTTGGATTTCATCGTCAACCTGCTCGGTCGGACGGTTGTCCACATCGGACAGTTTTGCGCACATCGCCACCGATGTGAGCTGGTTTCGCAGTGTTTGGAACAGCTCCATCGTCTCCGCCAGACCCACCACTTCGGACGGCCTACCGTGCGGATCGCCGAGTCGCTGCCAGCGGTCGCGCTGCTCGATGACCTTGGCAAGTTTGGTATGTAGCACCCTGCGCTGGGTGATCCCATCGGTCGACACCTGCTTGACCTCGGCGCGCAGGCGGCGCCGGGTGAGCCAGCTGTTCGGCTGGCTGCCAACGAGGTGCTCCTTGACGGGCCCCGTGGCGTGGTACCAGTCGTCGAGCCGGTTGCCGAAGACATCCCCGCCGAACTCCCGGACGCTCGTGTTCACCTCGTCGAGCAGCCGCAGGACCTCGTCCCACCCGGCGAGGTTCTGCGGCGTGCGCAGTCCCGTCTTGTGCAGCACCCGGACCATGCTCTTCCTGCCGCGGTGCAGCGTGTTTGAAGCGAGCTCGTCGAGCTCGTAGAGGACCTTCCGGATGTCCTCGTCCTCCCAGATCTCTGCTTGCCACCAAGGTGTCTCGCGGCGGACCACACGCGGCCCGTTGAGATCCACGAACTCCCGCAGCTCCCCCTCCAGCTTTTCGACCGTCTCCCGGTCAAGGGCGCGCAGCACCGAGCCGCGGAAGTTCAACGGCGTCGCCGGAGCCCGAAGCTCCAGCAATTCTGCCTGCACCTCGTACGCGCTCTTGCCCCACGGTTCCCGCAGCAGGTGCAGCTCGTCGGAGTACCGGCGCAGCTGCGCGCGTCGCCGCTCCACCTTGCGGTGCGTGTCGCCGACCTCCGGGCGTGGTTGCCGCCCGGCAGACTCCAGGCTGTCAAGCAGCTGCCGTGCGACGTGCTTTTTGTCCATCTTCTGCTGGTGCAGGTCAAACACCAGGCCGTCCAGGCCGACTTGGGCCAGCCGCGTGGTCACCGCTTCGATCGCCGCGCGTTTCTCGGAGACGAACAGCACGCGCATTCCGCGTGCCGCGGCACCAGCGATGATGTTGGCGATGGTCTGGCTCTTGCCGGTGCCGGGCGGGCCTTCCACGAGCACGTCGTGGCCAGCCAGTGCGCCCCCGACCGCCTCTTGCTGCGAGGAGTCCGCGTCCTGAACCAGGAACTCGTCGGCTGGCTTGATCGTGTCGGCGGCTGGAGCGGAGAAGTGCTGCGAGCGGTCCGAGACCGCCTGCTTCGACGGTTCATGACCGGCCAGCGCGGCCACCAGGTCGTGTCCGGCGAGCAGATCACCCGCGCCGTGCAGGTCCTCGACCATCGGCTGCTTCTCGTAGTTGAACAGCCCGCACACCACGGCCTGTTCCAGCTCGACGGAGACGCCCTGGGCTTTCGCCAGCGCGGCGAGTTCGGCGTGCACGGCTTCCGGCTGAGTCAGTGGGTCGTCGGTATCCAACAGCAGGTCGGCAGCGCGGGCGGTGAACTCCGCGACGTCTAGATCGAGCCCGAAGTCCTTGTCCAGCGCGTACAGCAGCACCGGGTTGAGCTCCGCGTCGTCGACGAGCTCCAGCTCGAACTCGCTGTCGGCGACAGTGCGGGCGTTGATCCGCAGCGTGCGCAGCAGCAGGGGAGCACAGAGTCGGCCGATGGCGCTGGCGGTGCCGTTGTTCGGTGCAGCGCGGATCAATCCCTGCGCAAGTTTGCCGACGTCGATGCCCTGTTCTTCAGCGAGCGTGCGCATCGCGCGCCGCACGTTCCGCGCGCGGGTACGGGCGTCTTTCTGCGCTTCGGGTTCCTCGAACAGCGCACTGAGCTTCACGGCTTTTCCGTGCAGCAAATTCCGCACCGCAGCGGAATCGGCTTTCGTGAGGTCCAGGCTGGTCGTCTTGGTGTTCTTGAAGTTCAGCAGCGTGTTCCGGGAGCTGAGCTCGATCAGGCTCTTGGCCCACTGATCAGCCTTGGCGCGCACGAGCTGCAGCCGATGTTCGTCCATATCAGCGGACATACCGCTTGATCCCCCTGTCGGCGAGAAAACTAACGGTCGACTCCTCCTGCGTCGGAGCAGGGCTGCCCAATTGCGGCCAGCAGGACAGACTTCCTCGTTCCACATTCGGCCGCCATAGACTGAACGGACGAATCTGTGGTGGTCCGCCGTCGACCTGCGCACATCGTCCCTCAAGTTCCCAGGTTCACCGCATCGGTCCAATTCTGGAGACCCAGTTCGAACTCCGTCATCCTGCCTTCAGGCAGATGGATCCGGGTGGCTAGCGTGCAACTCCCTCCTCGGACACAAGATCGGCCCCAGGTCAAGTCTTTGACCTGGGGTTTTTGGTGCAGAAGTAGTCGACCACTCAACACCTCAGCTCTCCGGCCTGCGCGTTTACCAGTGGGGGTGCAAATCCCTTTCGGATACGCACCTCCCCGCCGGTCGTCTCGGCCGCACGTGTCACAAGCCCCAACGTCGCCGCCGCGATAACCACAGCGCCACCAACTTGACCGGTAGGCCTTGCGATCGCGGGCCATTTGCGCGAAGCGGTCGGCTTGCTCTTCAGGAGCGTCGTGCTCCCACACCCGAACGACCAGCCAGCTGGCGGCCGTCAGCTCAAGATCGGTATGCCGATCCCTCTGTGCGATACCTTCCGACCAACGCGAATCAGCCAGTCTCCTTTTATGATCTTGGACTGGTTGATACCGACCGAGGTGGAAAAATGGCTAGTGGACGGAGGTCTCACAAGACCGCCTGAACCTCAACGCTCTGTCGCACAAGCTGGCCAGCACCACATCATCGTCGACCAACCAAGATCCTCGACCCACATCACTCGTTGCGCGGAAGCGCGCGTGTGATCGAAAACGTAGCGTTCACGTCGGTGTCGATCACGCAGTGCCGAGTGCAGTCCGTCTAGTGGCCCATAGGGGGAATGGTGTTGAAGTCGGCAGAAGACGTGCTGGGGGATCTCGCCCAATGCTCGAACATCTCCCTCCACTCGGATTCCGGGCTGGCCAGCGCCGTGGCCGCCGCGGCAGCGGATGCCGACGAGGAGCGTGCGAAGAAGCAAGCTGAGAAAGACACGAAGGACAAGGACACCGCGTTGCGGCGGAAGCCCGAGCTCCAGCCCATATCCATGCGGGGAGAGGGATCCGTTCGGCTGACGCCGTGGGACGTGCTACATGTGCTCGGCCGGGCCATCGCGCTGTCGAGCCGAGGAGCCGCGCGCGGACTCGCCGAGCACTGGGGAGCGCTGAAGTACAGCCAGGCGTTGACCGGCGACATCGGTTCCTTCATGAAGCTGTCCGCTGAGGGCAAGTTGACGGCCGACCAGTACAAGACCCTCCAGTCAGGCGAGCTCGGCATCGGCTTCGGCCTGGTGGCGGCCCAGAAGGTCTTGGCGCAGCGCTATCCGGACCGCGTCGTCGCGATCGTGCCCGCGGACACGACGCTGCGCGCCGGCTGGAGCGCGCGAGGTACCTACCGCCCGCAGTTCTTCGCCGAACTGTGGAAGCCGGGAGAGCCTTCCCTGACACTCCCGATCACCTGCAAGGGCAACCACAGCAACGTCGCGCACTCCCACGGCCAACTCGCCTCCGCATCGGCTCACGTGGAGGCGGTGCACATCGGGCCCTGGAACGAGACCCCTGCCCTGATCCTCAGCACAGAACTGCCCCTAGACGGCCCTGTCACCGTGCACGCACTTTGCGCCGAGGGAAGCGGCGGCTGGCTGAGCAGGCCCCGTGCCGAGAGTGGTGGTCTGGACGTCCAGCCCAGCGAGGCGCATTACTTCCCCCAAATCCAACTGCCCGCCAACGGTGACGAGCCCCCTTCCCCGGTCACCGGTTTCCACGTCACACCGGAGCGGTACGAATGGTTCGGGCGGGTGCTCGCGCGCACGGCCGCCGCTGGACTGACGGCCTTCGCAGGCGACGGCAGAGCGACCGCCCAGTACTTGACCAACCGCCAAGGGAAGAAGCACTTCACCGGCTTCGCGCACGCGGCCGCCGTTAGCGTGCGGGATGCGGACCACACTCTCCTCGGCATCCATTTCGTCGGAACCGACCACGTCTTCCGGCTGAACGGGCCCCGCGTTGAGGCTTTCTCCGGCGTAGCAAGCGACCTGTTCCACCTGCTGGCTAACGGACAAGTGGAGCAGTACCGCCGCGAGATCTACGAACGCCGCTCCGCCTGGCCCAGCAATTCCTCAAACGACTCGTGGAACGGCCCGGTGTCGGTCCACCCGGACGGAACCGTGCTCGCCATGCGCCTGCTCTCCTAACCTGACGATTCGATCCGCCTGGCGTTTGCACGTCCGCGGTTCAAGTCCACCATGAGCCCCAGCAACATGAGCTGTACCGCTGACTTGATGCCGGATCCGGATGCACAGTAGAGGGCGGAGCTGCCACAAGCTCGCCGCAAGCCCCTGTCTGGTCAGAGTGTCCCGGCGTGGAACCGTGATGGGACAGACTGGACAGTAAAAGCCCTCGAACTCACCCGATGTCGGGGAGGCGAATCCGTGTGGTTAGTGCGCAACTCCCCCTCGGACACGTGGCGCACCAGCGGCAACCAGTACTCCGACTCCAGATCCAACTGCGCTTAGGTCCGCGCCTCGCCATCAACACGCCCTTCATGATCAGGTGTGTTGCGACAAGCACTAGAATACAGGCGGAACGCCGGGGTCAGTTTTCACCTGCCGCCGAGTGCGCCGTGAGGCGCTGTTGATTCGAGTGGAGGTGAGGGACCTTCATCGCCTTCCCTGTCGCAGCAGGGAGGTGGAGCTAAGGGCAGCCCGAGCCAGGTGGTGCTGGTGAGGGTGGCAAGCGGCCCTGATCAAGCCGAGGCGTACCAGGACTGCCAGATGGTGTGGGTTCGGCGAGCGGGACGGAAAGGAGTACGCGAGGAACCGGCGTTTACGTCTCTCAAGCGTGTACCGGCTCAAACCTGATGGATACGGGCCGGGAGCGGTGCGCACCCGTTCAGAAAGAACGGGGAACTCCTGGGTTGGCCTTCGGCGGCTGGTCGGGAGACCACGGTGAAGAGCTGCGGGGTAGCCGTGGTGATGCCGCAGGGACCGAGTCGGGCTCCTCCTCCGTCGAGCGAATCACAGTGAACACGGGAACCGTCCTGGTCCCGCCGTCCTTCCGGGCATCCGTCCGGCGGGTCGGCTGGGCGCACCGACCGCCGATCGGTCCAGGGCGGGGCGGAGCCGTCGTAGTACTCCGAGCCGGGGAAAGCCCGTGCACATGGGGAAGGACGGCAGCGGTTTCGAGAAGGGATGGACGCTGTAATGCCGAAAGATGCGGCGGTGAACACCGACGCACTGGATGAGCGGGTTCCGCAGGGGCCACGATCACGGGTATCGGAGATGCAGGCCAAGCTTCACCGTTGGGCGGCGGCCGATCCCGGCCGCAGGTTCGACGACTTGGTGGAGAGCCCGTTGCCGAGAGATCGGCACGGCGGGTTCGGCGAGCGGCCTGGGGAAACGGACCGGGAGCAATCCCGGCACCGCGCCCCAGGCCGACTCAACCAGCAGCTGCCGGGCTACTGCTGTGCAACACCTGCAGCGGTACAGAAGAAAAAGCCAATGTCGGGCCAGGCTGGCAGCTATGGCAACCGCCGGACGGAAGGCCATTTCGACGTCCGTGGAAGCACCCGGGCCCCTCCTGCTCATGGCTCGGCACCAATTCTACGTGGTGCGATTGCAGGGACGTTCTGCGCGAACTTGTTCAAAGCAGTACGGGGCGTCGGGTGCGGCAGTGGCGAGCACATTGGGTGGGTAGACGTAGTGGCATGAGCGTTGGTGGTGCCATCCGTAGCCATCGGAGCCGCTGAGCAGTAGCCATTGTCCGTTGGTGACGTGCATTTCGTGGAACCAGGCATCTTGGCGGTGTCCGTTGTCGGCCCAGACGATGATGGCTTTGGTTCCGTGGCGCGCGCGTTGGTAGACCGTGCTGACTTGAGCTGCTCGCCCAGTGCGGCCGTTGACCGATCCTCGTCTGATGTGCGTCCAGCGGTTGGCCTGCTCGTGGATCCGTCGGCGGGGGTGCTTGAGCCGGTTCCGGCCTTGACGGATGGCGGCACGCACGACGATGGCCAGGATGACAAGAATCACGGCGAACCACATCAGCGCGCTCACGTTCCGCTCCTCACGAAGGTCTCAGCTCACTTGTTCACAACACTGGCCGGGCCAGATCCGGTTGGGTGCTGAGCCCCAGTCTGGTGACGGCCTCATCGCGGTCGAACAGCATCCATGCGGGAAGCCGGATGGCACGGTAACCATCCTGGTGTGAGCTGAGCAGCTCCCGGCGACGAAGCATGAGCCGGAGATGTCGCTCTAATCCTGCTTCATCGTCGAGGCTGCGGTCGAGCAGAACGGGAATGACGGTGTCATCGCTGATGGTAAGGACGGCGTCCACTGGGTAACCATTCGCCCGTGTCCCCAGTTCCGGGATGACGTGCGGGAGATCGGCCACCCGGTCGTATAGCTGTTGAGCCAACGTGTCCAGGACGTGCTCCGCGGGATTGCCGTACTGACCTGCTGCGTCGGCGGCGTGCACGAGTTGGGCGCCGGGCCCACCACGTTGCCGCCATAGGTCTGCGGATCCGACTACGATCAGGTGGGACCGTGCCCGGGTGATCGCGACGTTCCAGAGGTTGAGCTGCTGCTCCACCCAGTTGAGCGCGCCTTTTGACATCTCCTTACTGGCGACGAGCGAGAACACCATGGCGTCGCGTTCCCCGCCCTGGAAGGTGTGCACTGTGCCGACGCGGACGCGATCTTCGCCCTGCCAGTGGCGGGCCAGTAGCTTTTGTTGGGGCTTGAAGGGGGTCACCACCCCGATCGTGGCTTTGTCGGGTAGGTGCGCCAGCAGGTAGTCCACGCATTCGCGGGCGGCGCGGATTTCGGCGTGGTTGACCCATGAGGAGCCCGAGTTCGGTCGGGTCGCGGTGCCCTCGGTGTCCCGCCAGGTCACCGCCGGACGGTTGACGCCGGGACGGTCGCGGATGTCGGTGAGCACGGTGAGTTCACCGGCGTAGAAGAGGTCGTTCGAGACGGCTGCGATGTCAGGGTGGCAGCGGTAGTGCTCGTCGAGCAGGAGGCTGTCACCGACGGCGCGTTCGGCAGCGTGGAAGGCCGAGTGCCGGCGGTAGGAGAGCTTGTGCTGTTCGAGAAAGGCGGAACTGATGCCGGTGTGCTTCCGGATGCGCGCTTCACGGTCCGGGGCGATCGGGGCGATATGCGGCAGCTGCATGACGTCACCGATGATCAGCGCACGGCGGGCACGGAAGAGCAGCGGAAGTACGTGCGGGATGGAGCACTGACTCGCCTCGTCGATGATCACGAGGTCGAAAAGGCCGGGATTGGTGGGAAAGCGTCGGGCGGACAGACTGGTCGTGGCCCAGCCGCGTACGTAGGGAAGTGTCCTTGTCAGTTCGCCCCAGTCCCGGGAGTTGGTTCTGATCGCCTGCAGCAGCGTGCGGATCGCCGGTTTTCCGGTGCCGATCGCGCTGGTCATCGCTGACTGCCACACGGTGAGGGACGCCTGCTCCACGTGGAAGTCAGCGGTGTGTAATGAATCGGCGAGATCGTCATCGGAGGGGGACGACTCTGCGGCGGTTCGGTAGTGGAGCCATCGCGATTCCGCGACGGTGAAATCTGCGAGATACTCGCACGCGATGCGGCTGTCGTCGAAGGTGATTCCGACTTTGCGCAGCAGGCGTCCTCGGCGCCACTCGCCGAAGATGCGGGCGTCGTGCACTCGGCGAGCTCTGCGCTCCCACGACGTGAGGTTGGTGCCGAGGCGTTGCCCCAGTGCGTCCGCCGTAAGGCCGAGCTCGTCGGCGTGGCGTTGTCGTTCGGTGGCGGCGTCGAGTAAGTGCCGTTCGGTGGTGGCAGTGTGGGTGAGGGTCTGCCGAACTTGGGCCAGGTTCTTGGTTGCCCTGGTGTGTTCAGCGGTGGCGGTAAACACGTTGGTGCTGGCCTCCGGCGCTGTGGTGAGCAGGCGATGGAGCGTCTCCTCCTCGTTTTGCCGATAATTGATCTCTCCGGAGGCCGAACCGGTGCGGACCAAACTGTTCGGGATGAGGCGTTCACAGCGCTGCCACACCTCGTCGACCGCTTGGTTGTTGGTGGAGGCGACCAGCACGGATTGACGGTTGGCCATCGCGGTGGCGACGACGTTGGCTACGAGTTGGCTTTTGCCTGTGCCGGGCGGGCCGGTGGCCACGGTCAGTCGCCGCGCCATCGCCGAACGCAGCACGTGCAGCTGAGACTCGTTGGCTGGCAGCGGGGTCACGATGACATCCGAGGTTTCGAGACCGTCGTTGGTGTTGTTCAACAGTCCGTCGAGGGCGGTCTTCGGGATGTCATCGTGCCGCTGGGCGATGCGCGTGAGGTCCTCGACAAGGTTCTTGGTGGCACCGTTGGGGCGTGGCACGCGTACGAGGACGGCGACGTTGCGCGCGCCGTTTCCGGGTGAGTGGGTGTCGATGCGGTCCTCGAGGGTGTCGGGACGGAGTTCCTGCACGCACGGGAGTTCGAACTCCTGCTGGAGGAGGTTGTGAGCGTCGGCGCCGAGCCGGTCGTGCTGGCCGGCGTGCCAGGTCGGTTGGTAGGTGTCGGCGAGGTGGGTGGCTTGCTCCGGACCGAGCCAGTCGGCGGCCAGCGTGGGATGGACAAGGACGGGTCCGTATGGCCGCAGTCGGGGCTGTGTCGTGTCGTCATTAGTGAGCTCGACCCGGCGCATCAACAGGGGCGCGAACCGCGGCGCAGGCCAGGGTCGGCCGCCTCGCGGGGCGTGGAGCATCACGGCCGGATACCCTGCCCAGAGTTCGCCGTCGTGGCCTTCGGTGCCGTCTAGGAATTCGGCGGCTTCTGGGGGAATTCCGGTGGTGCCGTTCTCGTCGAGGTCTCCGGACAGAAACCGTTCTGTGCCGGTTAGACAGACGTAGCTGTGCCCTTGTTCAGTGACCGGCAGCAAATCCGCCTTTATGCCCTCGTCGAGAACGCACTCACGGTAGTAGTCGATGAGTTCTGTCCAGCCGGGCGCGTGTTTTGACGCTCGTGTGTCTTTGGGGGCTGTGCTTGGTGCTTCGGTCGTGGCTGATGCCCGGCTCAGCGGTGCCGGCGGGATGGTCACACCGCCCTGGGGGCAGTCGGCGATCACGATGCGGTCGTTGACGCCGACAGCCGACTTGGTGGGGATCTGCCCGCCTTTGCCTCTCAACTGCCGGTTGACGTACTCGAACAGGTCATCGACCGTGACCTGCGTGGACCCGGCCTTGCTGGCCTTGCCCGTACGTAGCGCTTCGACCACTGCGCCGGTGAACACGGAGGGTTGCGGTCCCTCGTCGGAGGTGGCACCGCTGAGAGATTCTTCTCGGGCCTCGGAGGAGGAGAGAACGTAGACACCGCGGCTGTTGAGCGGGGCCGGTTCAGCTGACTTGGCAACTGGGCGGTCGTCGGTGCGGAACCCGAGTGCGAACCCGCCGCTGAAGCAGCAGTCGAGCATTGCGACCTTCTGCGGCGCCCGGCAGGCCTCGAGGTGTTCGTTGATGAAGCCGGCGCTGATCCCGGTTTGGGTGATGCGATCGGGATCGGTGTCGGTGGCGGCGAAGTGGAACTCTCCGGTCGTGGCCACGGATCTGGCGCCGTGCCCGCTGATGTAGAGCAGAGCGAGCTCGTCGGCGCCGCAATCATCCAGAAATTCGGAAATCTGGACGCACATCTCGTCGGCGGTGAGATCGCCGACCACGTGGACCTCGTCGAAGCCGCCGACCTGGCGGTGCTCTAGCACGTGCCGGAGTTGCCAGGTGTCGGCGCGGGTCGACGGCAGCGGTGTGAACCGCTCGTAGATCTCAGTGTGGAGCAACAACGCGCGTCGCCGAAGGGTGCGGCGGCTCATGCGTCGTTCTCGATGCTCTGCAGGAACTCCCGGGCCAGTTGTTGCTGGCGCGCATCGGGATTGCCGGTGATATTCAGTTCGGCGTCGCCCCGGGTGATACGGATGTTGCGGTGGCGCTCCTTGCGGCACCATTCAGTGATCGCTGTCGTGAGCACGCTGGCGAAGTGCTTGGACGAGGCGAAGCCGCCGGTCGCGCCAACTGCGAGCAGGGCCAAGTCAGCGAGCGGGCTGCTCTTGCTTCCGGCAGTGCCCACGCCTCCTGGCGCGAAATCCACCGATACGGCGTCAAGCCTAGTGAGCTCGTCGCGCAGCGACCGGGTGAGCCGTTCCACCCGAAGCGGATCACCTCCATCGAGAACCTCGATCCGGTAGGCCTGCTCACCGTCTGTCATGTCATCCTCTCGACCTGAGGGCAGATCGGCGAACAGGGTAAAATGGCATAACCGATGCCCGTGGCCGGTTGATCAACTCTCACCCACATGGAGTACCTGCATCGCTCGATGCGATCCACAAAGCGCAGTCTTCCTCGGTGCGCGGGTGAGCTTCCCTCCGTTTGGCGAGCCCCTGGCCTGAGATGGGCTGCGTGCACTTTATGTGTACGAAATGGTGTCAAAGGGCCACAACTGACGAGCCTTGCCGAGTCTTCGCTTTCGCGATCCGCGCTGGTCAAGTCAACCTTCGGCAAGGCTCGGCGGGCGACGGCAGAGACGGACGGTGAACCGTCAGGTTACGGGCCCTGCTTCGAGGTCCCAGGCACCCGCCGAGTCGAGCTCACGGAGTACGAGACGGGTGGATAGTGTGCAACTCGCCCCTCGGACACAAATGCGTAGCAAAGTCGCTACACGTAGACAGTATTCACTCCTGCACTGACAAGGCGGCTGGCGCGGCATGCGCTGCCGCCTACTCGTGCTTGTGCCGTGGCCTGCTGGCTCTCCCCTGCGGGGGTGATCGCCGTGGGTGAGATCACGATCCCCGCACTCGTTCCGTCGCAGGCCAACCCCACCCCTACTTCTCCTGGCGCGACCGCCGCACGGGTGTGGCCTCGGATGCCGGTCCCTGAGCTGGCCCCCTCACGCGAGGCGGTAGCCAGGTCGTGTGCGGTAGCCACGGTGGATGCACGGGGCCGGGTGTCGGACCGCTCCGCCGTGCGAGCCCTGCAGTGGGCCGCAGGGCTGCGGCTGGAGATCCGTGCGGTGTCCGGATCGATCCTGGTTCGCCCAAGTCAGGACGGACTGTTCACCCTCACTCGGCAGGGCTACGTGCGCCTGCCCGCCGCAGCCCGCCACTGGTGCACCCTGCAAGCACGCGAGAAAGTCCTGCTCATCGCCGAGCCACACGACAACACCCTGCTGATCCACACCATGTCCACGGTCGAGACCCTGGTCACCGAGTACCACGCCGACCTGCTGGGAGGTGCGGCGTCATGACCAGCGCTCCCTCCCCTGGGGCGGACCGCGCCGAAGTCGAGGCCGCCCGCCTCGTGCTGGAACGGATGGGTGTCTCCCCGCAAGACCTGCTCGGCACCACGTCACCGCGGCCTGCGGCGCCCACGTTCGCTGACTACATCCCCCAAGTCGCCGCAGCGGTGTCCGAAGGCACCCGGCGTGTGTACTCCTCGTACTGGAACCGGATCGTGGACCAGTGGGGTCACCGGCGACTGGACGAACCGACCTCCTCGGAGATCTGGTTGAGTCGGCCTGGGGCGCGGTGCCGGGATTGCTCCCGGTCCGTTTCCCCAGGCCGCTCGCCGAACCCGCCGTGCCGATCTCTCGGCAACGGGCTCTCCACGGTGTCTGTCGTTAGGCGTGGTCAGGCGTGATCCAGGGGTTGGGGATCTTGATGCCCCGGTATCGGTAGCGGGTGACCGGCACCGAGGCGATGTTGAACAGTTCGATCCCGTCCGCCGCGGGTCTGCGCCATCGGCCGGTGGGGCCGGGGGGGCGGCGGGGGACATCCCTCCAATTCCAACGATGCAGTTTCTTCCACCAGTAAATGACCCTCCACCACACGAAGTTTTCGAGGGCATCCAGGGTGTGTTGGCAAACTGCGTGCCGGAAGTAGTGGGCCCAGCCGCGCATGATCTGATTGAGCCTGATCAGCACGTCCCTGGGGCGTTGCTGCGACAACCTGCTCGTCAGGGCACGGATCTTGTCCTTCAACGACCGGATGGGCCGGTCGGCGATGAAGGTGTAGACGTACCACTTGTCCGTTCCTCGCTTGCGTTTCCACTGGATGCGGAACCCAAGAAAGTCGAACGCCTCGTCCATGTGCAGAATGCGGGTCTTCGCCTCGGAAAACCGAAGTCCCAACGGTTCGAGCACATGGACGATGTCTTCGCGTAGGGCTTCGACATCCTGGCGGTCTCCGTGCACGAGCACGACGAAATCGTCCGCGTAGCGGACGATCCGCCAGTTCGGCAGGTTCTTGCCACGACGCCGAGCGCGTCGGCTCGGGGTACTCATGATCCCGCCCGGCCGCCACGGCCCATGCACGTGCTCATCGAGCACGCTCAGGGCGATGTTCGCCAGCAGCGGGGACAGGATGCCCCCTTGCGGCGTTCCGGCAAAACTATCCTCCTGGTAGCCAAGTTCGGTCAGGACCCCGGCCTTGAGGAACGCTTTCACCAGCGCGAGCACACGCTTGTCCTTGACTCGGGCCCGCACCCGATCCATCAGGGCGGTATGCGAGATAGAGTCAAAGCACGCCTCGATGTCCGCGTCCAGCACCCACCGGTAGCCCTTGGTGCCGAACCGTTGAATCTCGGCGATCGCGTCGTGCGCCCGCCGCATCGGCCGGAACCCGTAGGAGACCGGTTCGAAAACGGCCTCGAAGATCGGTTCCAGCACCAGCTTCAGCGCCGCCTGAACAACCCGGTCCGCCACCGTGGGAATCCCCAGGCGACGGACCTTCCCACAACGCAACCACCCCACCCACAACGCCATCCCCCAGGCAGCATGACCTCACCTCAAAAGAGCCACACCCAAATTAAACAAGTCGTCGAACCTGCGGCCGGGATCGGCCGCCGCCCAACGGTGAAGCTTGGCCTGCATCTCCGATACCCGTGATCGTGGCCCCTGCGGAACCCGCTCATCCAGTGCGTCGGTGTTCACCGCCGCATCTTTCGGCATTACAGCGTCCATCCCTTCTCGAAACCGCTGCCGTCCTTCCCCATGTGCACGGGCTTTCCCCGGCTCGGAGTACTACGACGGCTCCGCCCCGCCCTGGACCGATCGGCGGTCGGTGCGCCCAGCCGACCCGCCGGACGGATGCCCGGAAGGACGGCGGGACCAGGACGGTTCCCGTGTTCACTGTGATTCGCTCGACGGAGGAGGAGCCCGACTCGGTCCCTGCGGCATCACCACGGCTACCCCGCAGCTCTTCACCGTGGTCTCCCGACCAGCCGCCGAAGGCCAACCCAGGAGTTCCCCGTTCTTTCTGAACGGGTGCGCACCGCTCCCGGCCCGTATCCATCAGGTTTGAGCCGGTACACGCTTGAGAGACGTAAACGCCGGTTCCTCGCGTACTCCTTTCCGTCCCGCTCGCCGAACCCACACCATCTGGCAGTCCTGGTACGCCTCGGCTTGATCAGGGCCGCTTGCCACCCTCACCAGCACCACCTGGCTCGGGCTGCCCTTAGCTCCACCTCCCTGCTGCGACAGGGAAGGCGATGAAGGTCCCTCACCTCCACTCGAATCAACAGCGCCTCACGGCGCACTCGGCGGCAGGTGAAAACTGGCTCTGGCACGCTTTCCGTGATGGACCCGGGTGCTTCCCACCCGGCAGGTAGTTGATCATGTGCACAGTGTGCTGATCTTGGAGTGCTTGGCGTCCTGTTCCCGCATCTGGCCCGGTTACGGATTGACGATGTGCACGCTGCGGGGCCGGTGGTGCGGATCGAGGCGAGCACGCTCACCGGCCGCGTCGCGTGTCCTGGCTGCGGAAGCCTGTCCGATCGGGTGCACAGCCGCTACGAACGGCGGTTGTCCGACACCGCGATCTCGGACCGGGAGGTGCTGATTCGGCTGCGAGTCCGCCGGTTGTTCTGCGATAACCCCGCGTGTTCCAAGAAGACCTTCGCTGAAGCGGTACCTGATTTGGCGGCTCGCTATGGCCGGCGCACCACGGTGCTGGAGCGGGTGTTGTGCGCGGTCGCGCTGACGTTGGGTGGTCGTGCCGGGGCGCGGTTGACCCAACGCCTAGCCGCTGCGGTCAGCCGGATGACGTTGCTGCGCATGGTTCGTGCCCTGCCCGACCCCGAATACGCGACTCCTCGGGTGCTGGGGGTGGACGACTTCGCCCTGCGCCGGGGACACCACTACAGCACGATCCTGATCGACGTCGAGTCCCGCCGCCCGGTCGACGTTTCTCCGGGGGTTCCGAGTCTGAGGCGAGCCTCCGCGATGGAGTCTCAGCAGCTCATCGGCTATGTCTGGGAAGAGTAGTGATCGCAACAGGTGTCGTGCAAGCAGTCAGCGTGATCGTCAGTCGACCGGGTGAGGATCACGCGTGAGACGACGTGAACGGGTTCTGCGCTGAGCGTGAAACCGGTTGGGGGCATGAGGACCGTGGTTTTCATGCCCCCAACGTGTCGTATGGGTCAGGCCCGTCGGTTCAGGTTGGCGATGAGTTCCCGGTTGGCCGCGCGGGCTGCGGCGAGCTCATCGTCGCGGCGTTCGAGTTGATCGGTGAGGTCGACGACTTGCTGCTCGAGGGTGGTGACGCGGTGCTGGAGTTGGTCGATGTCGGCGGGTGCGCCGAGTCCGGACTCGTGCCAGGCTTGCTCGCCGAGGAACACGGCGAGCCTCTTCTCCAGTTGCCGGATGTGGGCGGCTTGCCTGGTCAGGCGGCCTTGGGCGTTGGTGAGGTCGGCTTGGAGTGAGGCCCGGCTGACCAGGGGGCCGTGGCCCTCGGCGGGTGGTGGGTTGGCTTGGGCGGTGTGGATCTGGGCCAGCAGGTCGTGGTGACGGTAGAGGAACGTGCGGTCGACACCGGCGGCGCGGGCGATGGCCGACACGCTGATCTCCCCATCATGGGCGGTGGCCTCGTTGAGGGCCTTGATGACCCGTTGGCGGCGGCGGGCCGAGTCGGCTCGCCGGCCCTCGATCATCGGGTTGTTGGTGCTCATGCGCTCCGGTCCGGTCGGATATCGGGAAGGGGTTGGCGGACGCGGGGCAAGCCCAGGCCGACGACCCGGCTGCGGGTGCGGCGGACGAGGGCGACGGCGTCCTCGATCTGGGAGCGTTCCTCGTCGCTGAGGTCGTCGAGGTCGGCGTTCATGCGGTTGATCAGGCGCCGGATTCGGGTGATCTCCTCGTCGGAGGGCATGGCCTCGGATTTGGCCCAGTCGTCGGCGTCGAATGTGGCGAGAAGCCGTTCGCGGTTGCGTAGCAGGTCATCGTGATATGCCTGCAGATCTGGCAGGAATGACACGTCGCTGGAGAAGTGGCCGCACCCAATGCAGCGGAATCTGACGGGGCAGTCGTGGCCGTCCGCGGCGACGTTGCTGGGCTCGGAGCATCCTCCATAAGGGACAGCGACCTCGCCGACTGCGCGACGGGTGTGCTCGGAGTCCAGCATGGCCTTGGCTTGCCGCCAGACACGATTGCCATGCCGGTCGAACTGCATCGTGGTGACGCGCTCCACCGCTTCCCGGCGACGCTCTTCTCCGACCCGGTAATACCGTTGCGCCGTCAGGATTTGACGGTGATCCATCAACTCGCGCAGGACGTCGACCGGAACGCCGGCGTCGGCGTGCCGTTGCGCGTAGGTGTGCCGGAAGGCATAGGGGAAGATCCTTCTCTTGTCGAATGGCAGCATCTTCGTCGTCGTCCTGCCCTCGACCTTGACAGCTATCGGGACCAGGATGTCGGGTAGCGCGTCGACCCACTTTCGGTGTCGGCTGGTGACGCTGTTATCGGTGATTGAGCGCCGTCCGTGTGGATTGCGGGCTGGGGCGGGCAGGAGCTTGAGGAAGTCGGTGGGCTCGTCGGGGAACCGCAGCCGGACACGCTGCTGTTGCGCGGCGATCGCCGCGGCCGTCGCCTCGGGGATCGGAAGCCGGCGAGCGTGCCGGTGGGCTTTGATGTTGTCGTAGACGAGCACGGGCTTGCCGTCGGCATCGCGTTCCAGGCAGTCGAAGACGAGCTGGCAGATCTCATCCGGCCGGCGCCCGGTGTCGATCAGTAACTCAACGGCGACGCGGATCTCCGCGCAGCTGGTGTCTTCCAGGAGTTGGAGGTTGGCGCAGAGGTGCCGCATGACCTCGGGCGGGAGATCCTTGCCCGCATCGGCGTCTTCGGGCTCGTCAGGGATGTCGTCTGGGCCCAGGGAGAATTCGTCGGGCATCCCGGCCATGTGCTCGCCCTGCCGGGTCAGCCCCATCGCCCGCATCCGAGACAGCAGGAGCCGGACGTCGCGGCAGAACACGATCCTGCGGTAGGAGCTGATCGCGCCCTGCTGCGCGAGGTAGGCGAGCCGGTTGCAGAAGGCGGTGATGTCGGCGCGGAGCAGGAGCGCGGGCAGGCTGCCGTGGTCCTCGCGCTGCAGCCGCAGGCTCGTGGATAGCTGCGCTATCGAGTTGATCCGGGACTGCAGGATCCCCCTGATCGAGGTGCCCCGGTGTCGTGGGAGATCGTCGAACGCCCATTTCTTGGCGGCCTCCCGCAGCCAGGGCTGGCTGATCTCGGTGAAGCGTAGCGTTCCGCGCATCCCGAACACGGACAGCTCCCAGACGTCCTTGTGGCGTTCGGATTCTGGGGTGAGCCTTCGCCGAACAGCATGGTGGACCATGCTTTTGTGAAGCCCGCGATGGCTGTTCGGCATGGCTTCGAGATCGAGGTCGCCCAGCGATGCCACCTGCTGCGAACGGGCCAGGTCGCATAGCGGCCGTAGCCGCGTCAGGTTGTTCTTGATGCCCTGCTTGGTGCGCTCCTGCAGCCCATGGATCACCTCGGCGACAACGCGCGGCGGCAGCCCGCGAAGGCTCACCGTGTTGTTCTCCGCGACGGCGGACGTCGTCCGCCGCCAGTGGCCTTCCTCCAACGCGTTCCCTCGCTGTTGCGCCACTTTCCACCGATACTTGTGGGCATAGCAGTAGGGGGCCGCGCCGCCGCGATCACGGGTGCAGGCCTCCACCAGGCACTGGCCGTAGGCGGGGAGCGCCACCACCTCGGGGTGCGCTAGGAACTCGGCCAGCGGCAGTCGCAGAGAGCCGTGCTGGGCATAGTGGGTGCCACAAAGCGGGAGCCGCGCACTCTTCCACGGACGGGGACATGCCGGAACCGAGCAGCGGCCCGCGCCTATCGAGCGCCAGCGCCGTCTCGCGGTGGCGAGGAACTCCTCCCACGGCACCTCTGTGGCTGCCTTCCAGCGGTTGTGGCAGGCAGCGCACAGGTGCTTGGACGACCTGCCGATCTTCTCGCAGCCCTCGACCAGGCACGCCGTCCACCCCAGCAGGGGATGCTCCTGCGGGAAGGACAGGATCCTCACCGCAGGATCCCAGCCCAGCAACGTCACGAAATCCGGCTCGATCGCCTCCCACAGGCCCGCGGTGATCTCCTCGTCGCCCTCGGCCTCCAGCACGGCCGCCACCGCTGTCACCGGGAGATCCCCTCGACCAGCGCGCGGGGCGTGGGCACCCGGTCGACGGCGGCCCGCAGCCGGGAGGGATCCGGGTGCAGATACGGCTGCGAGGATGAGGGGCTGGCATGCCGCATCAGGTGCTGGATCTCATCGAGCGCGGCGCCGGAGTCGGCGAGATTGCTGCCGAACGCGTGTCGGCACATATGCGGAGAGACCGCCCTGGCCAGTCCAGCACGCACGCTCAGGGCTCCGAACAGCTCGTTGATCGCGTCCGGTGTGACTGGGCCGCCCAGCGGCTCCCGGAAGAGGTTGACGAGCAGGAAGTCGCAGTCAGCCGCCGCCGGGCACTGCTCCCGCTCGGCGACGTACTGGTCGATGGCCCGCACGACCAGGAAGTCCGTCGGCGCCGAATGGCTGCGCCGGGACTTCGCCCACGCCCCGTTGATGTTGTCCCGGCGGACCACATGCAGATGCGCTCCCCGGACCTCGCACCCCACGGATCGGTTGTCCGGCAACAGATGCAGGTCGCTGCGACGCAGGCCTGCCACTTCGCTGCGACGCAGCCCGACGCGGGCCAGCAACAGCACGATCAGCCGGTCGCGAGCCGATCGGCATGCCGAGAGCAAGGCGACGATCTCCTCGTCGCGGGCACGGTCCACCGCGGTCTCCGGTTCGCTCAGCCGGTGCCGGGCACGCAACCGGTGGGACAGCCCGCCGTCCTCGCCCTGCGCCTCCAGAGGCAGAGCACGGGCGTCGGCCAGCTCGTAGAGCTGCCCGAGCACCCACTGCGGCACCTCCTTGTTGGCAACCGCGAACGACAAGAAGCCCCGGACGGCTACCAGCACCCGGTTGATCCGCCCCTCGCTGCGCGCTGGCACGGCGCCAGGGCCCAGCACGACCCGGTCATCGCCGGTTGGGGTGTACTTCAGCCACGTCATGAACAGGCCCATGTCGGCTGCGGCCGTCCGCCAGTCCCGGCCAGTCCGTGCACACCAGCGGACGAACAACGCCACACCACCCGCGTACGCCTTCGTCGTGGACTCGGCCCGATCCCGGCCGAACCGCAACTCCCGCAAGTACCGGTCGGCGACCGGCACCACCTCCAACTCGTCGTCAAGCACCGTCCAATACCGGCCGCCCGAGGGCATCTGCACTGGAAACACACGCACCGGCTACCCCTGCTCGTTCTTGATCGGCAACAAGGAGCCACAGAGCTACACCCCGAGAAAACCGTTGCAGGACACGCCACGCGGGCGATCAACGCAACGTCACACCACAGACTGAAAAACCCGAGAGAAGGACGTGCTCACTGACCGCACCGCCGAGACACTGACCGCGTGGTTACAAGCCCATCCCGGTGTGGAGATCATTTGCCGGGACCGGGCCGCCGCCTACGCCGAGGGCGCTCGCGAAGGCGCACCGGACGCGCTGCAGGTGGCCGACAGGTGGCACGTGTGGAACAACCTTGCTGGCGCGGTAGAGCGCACTGTCGCCCGACACCAGAAATGCCTGAATGCGGCGGTGGACACTGCCGCCGAGCCCAACCCTGACGCTGATAGCGATGCTGATCAGCAGCACGGCCAATACGGTGTCACGGCGCCGGTGCAGCCTGTCCAGCCCGAAGACAGAACAGATCGGATCGCGACCCGAACTCGGGAGCGCTATACCGCCATCCATGCCTTGCTGGCCGATGGCGTGGGCATCAGAGCAATCTCTGCCCGGCTGCACCTGGCACGCGGGACCGTGCGCCGCTTCGCCCGCGCCGATACGGTTGAGGAACTGTTGACCTGTAACGGCACCGGACGACGACCGAGCCTGTTGGACGAATTCAAGCCCTACCTACGCCAACGCTGGGGCGAGGGGTGCACCAATGCCGCTGCCCTGTTCGCTGAGGTCAAGGCACGCGGCTACCGCGGGGGCCAGAAGATCCTGCGCGAGTACCTGCGCCCGTTCCGCGCTGCCGGCCGCATTCCCGAACCGCTCCCTAAGCCGCCTTCAGTGCGGCGGGTCGTGGGTTGGATCATGAGCGATCCGTCCAACATGGACGAAGAAGGCCAACGCCAGCTGGACGCCATTCTCGCCGCCAGCTCACAACTCGCCGCGCTGGCTGGTCATGTCCGTGCCTTCGCCACCATGATGTGTGGCCTCCGCGGCCACGAACTGGAGGAATGGATGAACGCCGTCGACGCCGACGATCAACCCGGCTTGCGCTCCTTCGTCGTCGGCCTCCGACGCGACCAAGACGCAGTCACCGCCGGTTTAACCCTGCCCTACAACAGCGGCCCGGTCGAAGGCCACGTCAACCGCATAAAAATGATCAAAAGACAGATGTACGGCCGAGCCAAGACCGACCTGCTCCGCAAGCGCGTCCTGCTCAGCGACTGAGCCCCAGGCCAGATTCACGGAAAGTGGGCCAGAGCCAAAATTCGCGTGCCGTTGACAAGATCAAGCAACTCGCCGAGTACGTCCGCAGCCAGGTCGTCCGGCGACGCAACGCCCGCGGCGGACGCAGCGCCGCCGAACACCTGATCGCCGCGATGCGCTGCGTGTACAACCACGCCGTCGACGACGAACTCATCACCGAAACCGACAACCCCGCACGCCGCGTGGCCAAACCACGGCGACTGCCCAGCACCCGCCGCGGCCTGCCCGAATCCGGACTCGAAGAAGTCAACCGAGTCGCCGCCTCCACCGGCAACGACCCCACCCTGGACACACTGCTGCTCCGGCTGCACACCGAAACCGCCTGCCGTCGTGGCGGTGCCCTGGCACTCCGCTTCGAAGATCTCGACCCGGGCCAGTGCCTGATCCTCCTCCGCGAAAAGGGCGACACCACCCGCTGGCAGCCGGTCTCCCCCACCCTGATGCGGCACCTGCAAGACCACGCCCACCAACGCGGCGCCGCCGCATCCGGAGGACAGCTCCTGCGCTACCGCGACGGACGCCCGATCACCACCCGACGCTACGACCACCTCTGGAAACGAATCGGCCAACACCTGCCCTGGGTCGCCACCCAGCAGATCAGCACCCACTGGCTGCGCCACACCACCCTGAAATGGGTCGAACGACGCTTCGGCTACGCCATCGCACGCGCCTACGCCGGCCACACCGACAGCACCAGCGGCGACGCCGGCACCACCACCACCTACATCCGCGCCGACCTCGACGAAATCGCCAACGCACTAGCCGCTATGACCGGCGAATCACACCCCCTCGCGCCCAACACACCCGTGATGCAGGGAGGTGGCGCGTGATTCAGATGATGATCAAAACCGCCCGCACCGAACTGGCCCGCCGCACCGGCGCCCACAACATCAGCACAATGCACGGTCCCCAAGGGCAACTGCGGGTGGGTGAGGCCTAATGGAGGGTAAGCCGTCCACGCCGGGCCCGGCGCCCGATCGATCACTGCATCTGCAGTGCGCCTGCACCCTGTTGGTGGCCGTGGGAGCCGCCTACGTCTCCTACCGGCACGGCCGCGAGTTCGCCCTCGAATTCGGCGCCGACGCCACCACCGCCACCCTCTGGCCCCTCATCGTCGATGGATTGTTGACGATGGCGACCATCGAACTATGGAAGACCAGCAACCATCACCGCGTCGCGACCGGGCAGTGGAAGGCATGGCTGTCGTTCACCCTCGGCATCGGGCTCTCGCTGTGCGCCAACATCGCCTCCGCACCCGAACTGAACGCCTTCTCCATCGCCGTGGCCGCCTGCCCACCACTGGCACTGCTGCTGTCGGTGGAACTGCTCAACCAGGCGCTCAAGCGGCATCGCGCGGACACAGCAAGTGGTTCCGTCCATGAGCCCGACGAGAACGCATCAGCACAACCTCCGACGACGGACTCGGGCGAGACCAGCCCGTCGTCGGAGGCGCTGGAGGCTAAGGATGTGCCAGCGCTGCGCACGGTGATGAACAACGTGCCTGGTCACGACACCAACAACCCGGACGCTGTCCAGGAAGCACCGCACGGGGAGGATGATGATCCGCTGCGCGAGGAGGCGTACCGGCTCGACGCCGAACACTGGAACCTGTACCAGCGCCCGATCTCAGCCGACACGCTCCGCCGAAAGCTCAGCATCGGCTCGACCCGAGCCCGCGCCCTCGCCCGCCACATCCGCCAGCATCGCCGACCAGGAGCGTTGGCGGCGGTGGAATGAATACTCACGCCGCCACGCAGCCAAGTCCAAGCCGAAGCGCCCGGGCCGACCACGAACACTTCACTCGATACGTGCCTTGGTCCTGCGCCTGGCACCGGAAAATCCCAGCTGGGGCTATCTCCGGGTTCACGGCGAACTGCTCGTCCTCGGGATCAAGATCGCCGCCTCCACCGTCTGGGAGATCCTCAAAGAGGCCGTATCAACCCGTCACCCCGACGGAGCTCGAGTACCTGGGCGACGTTCCTGCGCTCCCAGACCGACGCCGTGCTCGCGTCCGACTTCTTCGAGACGGTCACCCTGACTGGAGCGAAAGTGGACGTCCTTGCGGTGATCGAGCACGGCACTCGCCGAATCCGTGTTCTGGGTGCCACCGCGCACCCGACCGCCTCGTGGGTGGCTCAGGCCGCGAGGAATCTTGTTATCGACCTCAAGGACGCCAGCTGCAAAGCGCGGTTGCTGATCCAGAACAGGGACAGCAAGTCTCCCGAGCTGTTTGACGCCATCCTCAACGACGTCGGGATCGAAGTCGTGCTCAGCGGGATCCAGATGCCGAGAATGAACGGGCGGCCCCCCGCACGGATCCCAGCGTGCGGGACTACCACACTGGGCTCCTGCCTCAGGTTCTGGCTGCAAGGCGCACGTTCGGGTAGGGATGCATCACCCGGACTTTTGGGAGCATCGAGTCGCGTACCTGCCCATCCGTTCCCAGTGTCGCCTGCCAGCCTGAAGGGACCACCGGTTTGCCATGAGCATGGGACCGGGTTGCGTCCGCCAGCCCAGACGGTCCCATCAGTGGCAAACAGGTGGTCCCATGCTCCTGGCAAAACCGGCTCTGAGGTGGTCCCTTACTCCTGGCAGCCGACACCCAGTTGACCCGTCCACGTTGACTTCGTCGCCGTAGCGCCCAGTGCCAGTGCAGGGTCACCTGATGCCGGAAGGCCGTTACCGCGTCGGAATTTCCCGGTACGGCGTAGTAGGCCATGTGCCCTTGCAGCACTGTGGCCAGCCACTGTCCCTGTACCGGGATGGGATCATGCCTACGACGCTTGAGCTGGTCCTTGACCTCTTCCAGCTTCGCCCGCATCCGTATCGCGATCGTGCTGCGCCTGACCCAGAAGCGCCCCACCTGGGATCTCGCGCAGATGTGCGTGAACCCTAGGAAGTCGAACGTCGCCGGTTGCAGTTTTGTCCGCGACACGTGACAAGCCCTGTCCCGGTTACGGCTCTTTGGAGCTATCCACAGCCCGCGGTCGGATACCGCCTGCCCGTTGAGATGAAGCATCGACGGGCAGACGGGGCAGCACAAGCGTCCGGCGACTCAGCCGACGTCGGGCAGGCGGAGCCGTGTGGTTAGCGTTCGGACACAGAATTAGGCTGTGGATGAGTGGGGTTGTCGCTGGTCAGGTTCGGTCGGTTGTCACGACCGAACCCGACTAGTTGTAGGCGGTGATCAGATTGTGGTTCGGGCCGAGGGTTGACTCGGGCGGACGACGGGCTTTGCCGAACGATGCCGGTAGCGCTGCCTCACCTTCTGGACCCGAACGTGCCCACGCGATGATCCCGTTCGCCAATGCAGATCGGCGGGGCCGGTGTCGGCTGACGTGCCCGGACTGCAACGCCGAGGCATATCGCATCGCGAACATCCCGCTGGAGGCCGTTGGCTTCTGGAGGTCACTGACCGGCCCGGAGCACCCTTGAACCCACCACACACGAGCGCATGAAATACGCCGGCGAGCGGCCTCAGCGAGAACTGGCTGACCTGCCCATTTACTCGACCTCATAAAATCGGCGACATAACTGCCTGCTGACATCGAACAATGTTCGAACGGAACCTCGGACTGGCGATCACGTGGCGGCAAGTGATCACAGTTCACCCTCTTGGCGCTGCCCAGCGCGATACGAAATTGCTACCGTCCGCGCTGTTTGGCCAGACGATCGAGTGCTGAGGGGAAACGTAATGGGCAAGCGCAACTACACCGCCGGAGATAGAGCAGGGCTGATTTCGTTGTCACAAGGGTCCTGCTACTGGCCCGGATGCAGCACTCCAGTGTTGGTGTTCGTAAAGGGCAGACCGAAAATCAACCTGCAAATAGCACACATCTTCGCATCGAGCGATGGCGGCCCTCGCGCAATACCAGATTTAGAAGAGAAGGAGCGCGACTCGTTCACCAACCTAATTCTGCTATGCAAGCCACACCACGACACGGTCGACAAAGATGAGCCCGAGAACTACCCACCCGAAACCCTTCTAGAATGGAAGCGCGAACGTGAAACTTCGGGCCAAGCGGCACTGGCCGGACTGAGTAACGTCACGGAGGAACGCCTCCAAGAAATCATCACTGATGCCATAAAGCAACGCGATCAACAAGTCAAGAATGCGCTCGATCGTTTCGCAGAGATCGATTCCGAATCAGCCGCTGCTCTGCGTGAACTCCTGGATGAACTGGACGAATTCCGTCGACATGGGCCCATCCTAAATGAGGATACTGTCTCGATGCTTCACAGTGCCGCAAGTCAGCTTGGACATCTTCCAGATTCGGCGAACACCCTATCAGAGGCCGCAAGCAAGATTGCAAACCTGGAGGACTCGGCCAACAGCCTAGATGACGCAGCCGACAAGGCTGCCGGGCTCAACGATATAGCAACCGCGCTGAATTCGGCCGCAGACAAAGCAAGCGACCTTAGTTACATTGCGAGCGATCTGAGAGATGCAGCCGCCAGGATGGAAGACTTCCGTTGATCTCCTTTCATCGGAACACTGGGCGGACAGGTGGTCGGACAAAACCGGGTTACGACCCACGAACAGATCACCGCGCACCCCTGTCCTGGTCGAGTATGCGCCCACCCGGTTTTGACCTGGGCGATCGTGACCTCCGATGATCGGCGATCGTGGCTGTTCGTCTGGTCCATCGGCTCTTAGCTCAGGTGCTGTCCTGGCTAGCCCTGTTCGCTCGATCGTCGGCGTCGAAGGACGCAGAGATACTCGCATTGCGACACGAGGTCGCTGTGCTGCGACGGGGCGATCAGCCCGTCGGCCAGCAGGTCGCGGGCGATCACCCAATCCACCTGACCGTCCGTGCCCACATTGAGCTTCATGCCCGTGGTCTGGGGTTCCTCAGCGGGGCCCGCGTCGCCCTGCAGCGGCGGAGGCTTCGGAGCGGACGGGGTGGCCTCCGGCCGGGTACCGGTGTCGGGGCCGACGAAATCGACGTTGATGTGCTGGCTGCTGAACCATTGCCACAGCCGGTAGCGCCAGGTCCAGTCGCCTTCGTAGCCCTGCGACAGGGAGTCGTCGACCACCATGACCTTGAGCGGCTGCTCGGTTCCGCCGACGCCGCAGGCGAGGTGTTTCAGCTTCTCGAGGAGCAGCGGCCACATGGAGTTGACGCGGTCGGACAGGAACGTCAGCGGGTTGCCCCAGGCCCCCAGCCGGGAAGCTGCCCGCCGAAGGCTCCTCCCTCAGCAGCCGCCGCGGACGGCTCCTTCGCCGTCGCGGGGGCGGTCAGTGACGCCGTCAGCGCCAGGCAGAGCACGACGGCCACCACATGGCGGACCGCGACCAGCGCCGACCCTGGCCTCTTCATCACAGCCGTGACATACGCATGCCTTTGGGTGTCCTTAAGTCACAGAGAAAGGTTCATGTAGTCAGAGCGGGGGTTTCCCGACCTTGCCGGGCGAGTGCTAGCCGATGGTGTCAAGGAACCGGTTGTGGCGTAGGCGGAGTGCGCGTTCGATGCTGGCCAGCCCGGCGCCGATGCCGATCACAGAGTTGAGCCACGCAGGAAGGGAGATGGGCGAGACAAAGGTCCCGAAGCTGGGCGCGACTGGCGGCAGTGTGAAGGCAACCTCGATGAGTTGCGGGATGAGCAGGAGCACCGAGATCACGAGCAGGATGACCGACGTGACACTGATTGCGCGGCTCAGCGCGGGGTGCGTGCGGGCGAGGTGAGCACGGCGCCCTTCGGCCGAGGTGTGCTCCGGAATCAGCGGATACTCCTGCCCTCCTGCTGTGACGTAGTGGCAGCGCTTCAGCCCGAACGGGGACTCTGCGACCTCGATCACGCCACCGGAGATGGGAAAAGCGGCGGGGAGCTTGGATTCGGCCTGATGACGGCCGCCGAGGTAGAGGTCGGCTGTGCCTTTGCCGTCGTTGGCGAAGAACCGCCGACGATGAGGTACGTCAACAACGTACACCGCCTGCCGCCCGTCATCGCGACCGAGTACGACTGAGTACAGCGATCGCGAGAACGGCTGCCACCAGCGGAACGGCTTCAATTCCCGCCCGGTACCGGGCTTCACCCGCTTCACCGCGCGACGTCGGCTCCACCCGTGCATAACAGTTTTTCTCCTTGTTCCCCCCGGCCTCGCCGGCGGAGATCGATTCGGTGAGAACGGAAAGCGTCAGGACAAGGGACGGTGGCCGACACTGATCACGGTGCGCCACCCGGCATCACGCGAGTCGTTGCCGGACGGCCGGTGCGCAAGGATCAGGATCCGAGCACCAGTGGCACAAGGAAGTAGATCTCGATGACCTCGTACACCGCGCCGATGACGAAGAGCGCGAGTGCCGGGAGCCAGAGCCAGCCAAGACGGCGCAGACCGCGCCTGTATCCCAGTCGGCGGGTGGAGGCGCCGACCGCCGCGGGCCGGAGCCAGGACCTGCCGAGCAGGTATGCGCCGAACATCACGAGCGCGTAGGCCTGGAACTCGATGAGCATGGTGAGCGAGTGCGGGATGAGCGTCAGCCTCGATGTCGCGTCGACGGGGGCGAGTATGACGCCGAGGTCGATCGTCTTGATCGCGAACACCGCGAGCCCCGCGAAGGGGGCCACGAGCGACGGGAGGGTGATCAGCAGCAGCGCGGTCGGGAACACGTTGACCAGGAAGATGACCGTGCCGAACACCCACCCCTTGCCGATCACCGCCTCGACGAGCGCCCCCTGGCCGCCCCCCAGGAACGAGGCGGTCCGCGCGGCATGCAGGTCCGGGAAGAGCACCCCCAGCGCCATACCGAGGAGCAGCACTCCGTAGACGAGGACGTTGATGAGCAGGTACGCCCGGAGGTCGGCGCGGATGATCTGGAACGGCCTGCGGAGGCGGTTCATGGGGTTTCACATCCCATTTCACGTGTCGGGCGGCCGTATGCCGGCCACGGCGCAACGTCTAGCACACTGTGCTATTACGATCGAAAGCGACAGTATCACAGTGTGCTAGTACAGTGTGTTAGAGGAGGCGCTGATAGTGGAGCGGGAGACGGGTACCAGCAGCCGGGACAGGGTCCTTCAGGCGGCCATGTCGATGTTCGGGGAGGATCCGGGTGCGCGACTCAGTGTGCGGGCGGTCGCGGCGCGGGCCGGGGTGAGCACCGGCTCGCTCCGGTATCACTTCCCGACGCAACGCGCACTGCAGGACGCCGTGCTCGCCGGCATCTACGACGTGATCACCCCCGGCGACAGGATCCACGACCGATCGGCACCGGCACGGGACCGGCTCATCGATTGCCTCAGGCAAGTGCTCACTTTCGCTGGCGTGGGCGAACAAGCACGAGCGGCTTGGAGCGAGATCTTCACGACCTTCATCGAGCCTGAACCGACCGACGAGAATCGCGCAGCGTATCTCGCTCTCGAGCGGGAAGCGCAACGCCGTGTCGAGTACTGGCTGACCGTCCTGAGCAACGAAGGCGCTCTCGCCGAGGGGGACAACAGCCGACGTGCCAGATTCCTCACGACCGTCCTCAACGGACTCTCGATCGCTAGAGCCCTCCCGTCCGAGGAATCGATCCTGACCACCGAAACCGAGACGCTGCACGCAGCCGTCGACCACGTCCTCAATTCCCGATTCTGACGCGATCCGGTTCGAGCACCCACCGGCCCCGGCGACAGCCACCTCTACGCGATCGTTGATGGCGAGGTCGTACCCGAGTACGAGACCAGAAGTTGCCGACGTCGCGACCGACAAGGCCCCTACACTGCGGGCAACGACGTAGATCCATTCCGTGCGAGGAGAAACATGCGTATGTCAGCAGTAGCTCGTCGCCATCGGCGCGCTCACAGCGCAGTCCCCGCACTTGCCGCGGTGTTGTTCACCGTGGTGGCAGTCGGCTCCGCGGACGCCGTCGCCCCAGCGGCCATCGCACCACGCAAGGTGACCGACTTCGACCATGCCGACCCCGCGGCCATCGAGTACGGCGGCAAGATCTACTCCTACGCCACCGACGGGTCCAACGACACCCGCCGGATCCGCGTCATCCGGGCGGACTCCCCGGCCGGCCCGTACACCCAGCTCGGCAAAGCACTCGACCAGGTGCCGTGGGCAAAAGATGACACGGCGGTGATGGGCCCGCACGTGGTGCACCGCGGCGGCGACCGGTTCCTGATGTACTTCACCACCAACCCCAGAAACGGTACGGAAAAGTGCGTCGGCGCGGCCGTGTCGACCACAGGACCCGCGGGACCGTTCACACCGCGGGCCAAGCCGTTGATTTGTGACGAGGCGCAGCACGGCGCGATCGCGCCGTCGTACTTCCACGACCCCCGCACCGGCAAGCACTACCTGCTGTACAAGACCAACGGTCCGAACGCGATCCGCCGCATCTACCTCCAGGGCCTGACGGCCGACGGGTTGTCGATCAGCGGCAACCGCACACTGCTCGGCGAGCGCGACTTCAACTACGAGAACCCGCAAGTCGTGTACCGGAAGGGCAGGTACTTCCTCTTCATGTCGCGCAACGACTTCCGCAGCGCCGACTACAAGACCACCGTGAACTGGGCGGACAACGTCACCGGCCCGTACCCGGCTGACCGCGCCCACAATCTCATCACCAAGGAGAACACCAGCATCGCCGGCCCCGCGAGCGCCGAGCTGGTGACGCTCGCCGACGGCCGGACCGTGGCGTTCTTCCACGGCTGGCGGCAGGACGGCGGCCCATGCGGCTCGCCGCGCTACCTCTACGTCGCCACGATCACCTGGGGCCGCGCAGGCGACCACCCGCGACTTGAGGAGCCCCGCCCCGGCGACGCGCACTGCTGAACAGACGCGGGACGACCCGCGTACCTAATTAGGCCGTGTTTCAGGTGTCCGATCGCGATAGCCGGGCCGGATGCGGTCCCGGACGCCGCTGCCGCAAAGCCAGGAGACAACGTAGCTGTTCAGCTACCTCTGAATGGATTTCATGCTGTCGCCGTTGCCAGTCTGACCGGCCGCGTCCCCCGCGTTGCGCCATCTCGCACCTCTTATGGTCAACATCGATCGATCACTCCAACCGGATTGGACCAAGACCATGTCGTGCGGAAGACGGATGATGCCAAGAGCTCAGGTGCCGAGTCCGACGGTGCCACGCCCAACTGGCAATTCGGGGGTGCGATGTGCGGTAAGTCGTTGCGGAGTAAGAAGTTTTTGGCCTCGCGAGGGTCGTGGAGTCCTTCATCACGGCTCCGCTGCCACGGTTAGCCGGAACGCCCGCGGGCTGGTACCCCGCACCCGTTTGAACGCGGCACTGAACCCGAAGGCGTCCGCGTAGCCCACGGTTTGGGCGACCTGGGCGACGCTCATCGATGGCTCGTCTACGAGCAGGTCGGCTGCCATTGCCATCCGCCAGCGGGTGAGGTAAGCCGCAGGTGGTTCGTCCATCAGCTCGGTGAAGCGTTTGGACAACGTCGCCCGGGATACTCCGGCCCGCTCAGCCAGCGACGACACCGTCCAGCCGGCGGCCGGGTCGCTGTGCAGCAGGCGTAGGGCACAACCCACCACCGGGTCACGCTGGGCGGCCCACCAGGCGGGTGGTGTCCCGCCCGGCCGGTCGAACCAGGTTCGCAAGGTGCACACCAGCACCCAGTCCAGCAGCCGGTCGAGCACAACTTGCTGGCCTGGGGCGTCCACGGCGATCTCGGCGGCGAGGTGGTCGACCACGGCGTCCCCGGTGCCGCCGGCGCCGACCCACAGCGCGGTGGGCAGGGCGTCGGTCAATCTGCGGCTGATCTCTCCGTGTACCGGGTACGCCCCGGTGATCAGTGTGGTGGCCCCGTCGACGCGCGGATCGTGCCAGCCCAGCCGGTGGCGGGTGCCGCCCAGTTCGGGGACCGCGCAGTCCTGCCCGCAGGCGATGGGCTCGATCCGCGTGTCCGGGGCGTCGACGACGGTGAACGTGCCCGGACCCCGCACGATGATCGTCTCGTAGGGGTGCAGCCGTAGGGGCTCCGCGTGCTCGGGCACGACCCAGCCCGATCCACCCAAGATGGTGCACAGCGTGAGTGGGGCGCCGTCGATGAACTGCAGTGCCCAGGGCGGTTTGAGCGTCGTGCTGCCGAACAGCGACCCCTGGGCCCGGACTCCGCGGAACAGATCACCGAACGCGTCCACCCCGTCAGACTAGACGAAGACACAGGTAATCCGGCCGTTTACCTATGGCATCGTCCAAGTCGTCACGGTTCACTCAGGTTCATGGATTCCGACACAGTGCTCATCCTCGGCGCTTCCGGGAAGACCGGGCGCCGCGTCGCCGCCCTGCTGCGGCTGCGCGGCGTGCCGGTCCGGGCGGCGTCACGGTCCAGCTCCACCCGATTCGACTGGGGTGATCCCTCGGGCTGGGACGCGGCCCTGAAGGGCGTGGCCGCTGTCTATGTCGTGGCTCCGACCACACCCGGTCCGGTGAGCGAGTTCGTGGCCCGCGCCAAGGCCGCCGGGGTGTCACGCCTGGTCCTGCTGTCCGGACGGGGCGCCGACAAATGGGGTGACTCCAGGTTCGGGCGGGACATGCTCGACGCCGAGGCCGCCGTCCGCGGCTCCACTCTGGAGTGGACCGTGTTGCGCCCAACAAACTTCTTCCAGAACTTCACCGACCCGCAGGCCCACTGCGACACCATCGCCGCGGGTGAGCTGGCGCTGCCCGTCGGCCCTCTTACCGAGGCGATGATCGACGTGGACAACGTCGCGGACGTCATAGCGACGGTCCTGACCGAACCCGGCCGCCACGCCGGCCAGGTCTACGAGCTGAGTGGCCCCCGCGCCCTGACCTACCGCGAGGCGGTCGAACTGATCTCGCTCGCGACCGATCGGCCGATCAGCTACTCCGAGATCGACGTCGATGACTACGCGGCGACCCTGATCAGGCAGGGACTGGACGAGCACTACGCCTACTGCGTCTCCGACATGTACGTGATCATCGCGCGCGGCACGCTGGCCACACCGACCGATGGCGTCCGGACCCTGCTTGGCCGAGAACCGCGTGCCTTCGAGGATTTCGTCGTGCGAGCCGCCGCAGGCGGTAGCTGGCTCGCTGAACAGAGGGGACCACAATGAGCACGCCTTCCGACGCGCTGACCGACGAGGACCGGCAGCTCCTGGCACGCCCCCTGCTCGGCTTTCTCACCGTTGCGGGCGGCCCGGACCCGGCCCAACCCCGGCCGGTGTGGTTCGAGGCCACCGAAAAGGACACCATCCAACTGTTCACCAGCCCCGACACCGTCAAGATCCGCCGCCTGCGCACCGACCCCCGCGCCTCGATCATCGTCGCCACCCCAGTCGGGGAACAAGAACGGTGGGTCTCGATCACCGGCCGGGTCACCCTACACACCGACGGCGCCAATGACCTGTTGCAGCGACTGTTCACCCGCTACTGGGGTGAGGCCACTGCGGAGCGGGCCGACGAACTCGCGGGCATGATGGCACAGGAATGGGTGCGGATCGTGATCCACCCGGAGCGGGTGCGACGAGTGGTGAACTGATCGACGAGTCCGCGAGACTCCCGCGCACGCCGGCGATGTCGGTCAGACGGCTGTCGGAGTCCTTGATCGCTTCTTCCATGCGTTGTTTGTTCGCTTTCAGCCGGCGATCCAGCGCGCGGATGTCAGTGATCAGCTCCCGGACCAGGTCCTTGCGGGCTCGTTCCACCGACGATTGCGGTCGGATTCCGGCCACAGCGGCGGCGGCCTAGTCGGTAATGAGGTCGGTGGACACACCGCCGGGAAGCAAGTCACGCAGCAGGGCGTGTAACTGGTTGACCGTGCGGGTGCGCTGCTGGGTCCGGTTGAGGCGACGCTCGTCCAACAGCCCCAGCACGGTCGAGGCTCCCTCGGAAGTCACCAGCATCGCATCGCCCTGCAGGGCGGCCACGCTGGCGGCTGCCGCGGCATCCAGAGCGTCGTTCTTGCGGCGACCGCCTCGGGAAAGCTCCCGGACCCTGGCGGTGGCCGTCGGCGGCACGTCCACCACGGTCTCGCCCCGTGCGATCAACCATTGCGTGAGGTGGCGGCCGGGTCCTCGCGCGTTCTCCACCGCCCACCGGCGCTCGGAGAACTGTCGCGCCCATGTCAGCAACCGGCGGTATTCCGGTAGCGCCGCATCGATCCGAACCGTCTCTAGTGGACGATGTGTCTGCGGCTCCAACGCTGTAGACGTGTGACTGAACTTATGCGGATCGACCCCGATGACGACCATCAACCGCGTTCCTTTCCATGCGAGATAAGGGAAACCGCGGTTGACATTCCGACTTTCAGCCTGTGACGCTCACACCTCTGTTGAGTCAGACTGCAGTCGGTGTCGGGTCAGGCCACACACCCCCGGCGAGCCAGCCCATCCGTGCGGCAGGAACCTCACGAGCGAGCCCAACCCGACACCTCCGGCAGACTACGGCCAGTGATCACCCAACCTGTCCAACCGGTAGCTACATACAAGTCGGAACCTCAGTCCGAGGTGAAGCACGTTCCTTGGCCGGTGGTCATGGTGGGGCGTCCTCGCCTGGCGCGGTGTGTTTCTGTTTGAGGCGGGTGGCGCGGCGGAGCTTGATGGCGAAGGCCAGTGCGGAGGCGCCGAAGAGCACTGCCGTGATGGCCAGCCATCGGCCGAGGTAGACGTTTTCTGGCAGCCGGGCGGCGCTGGGGTAGGGCTCGGAGAGATCGAGGATGAGGGGGAACCAGACGATCAGGAGCACACCGGAGAGGCAGGTGGGAACACGCAGGTAGTTGATCCACGGGACCCGTAGTGGGCGAGCTGGGTGATGCCGCAGAACGGCGCGGGCCGACAGGTCTGCCAGCGAGTACACCGGAAGCAGGATGAGGTCGTGGAGGATCGCTGCGCCAACGAACCAGATCGCTACGTCAAGCGGGCGGATGGCGAACAGCCGTACCAGGGCGTAGGCGGCGAGGGCGAACGAGCAGATCAGGACGAGAAGGTGCAAGGGACCGGAACCGTACCAGCGCAGGAAGCGTGTCATGATCATGCTCTGAAGGTGAGTCGGCGCACCCATTTGGTGTTGTTCACGCCGGGATTGGCGGGGACGATGATGCGGGCCGGGAAACCGTGGTCAACGGAGAGGTCTGCGCCGTTAACGTGCAGGGCCAGCAACGAGCGGGGGTCCGCAACCTGATTGCCCCGCAGCGCCACCGTACTAAAAGGGCCGGAGGATTGGACGGATTCCACCAGAACGCTTCCGGCGCGTGGCAGTCCGGACATGGCGGCGAGGTCGGCCAGCCGAAGTCCGCTCCAGTGCTGATTTCCGGTGGACCATCCTTCCACGCATGCGATGGGCAGGTCGGCGGCGTGCTGGCGCATGACCAGGAGCTGTTCGCGGGTGAAGGTCAGCGGCGGCCCGTGGCCATGAATTTCAAGTCGCCAGTTCGGGCCGATAAGCGCCGGGGTGACGCCGACAGAGGCCGCGGTCTTGTTGATTTGGAAGCCGTTTGGGCCGTCGCCTGGAAGAGCGGTGTTGCGTAGCCAGCCGCCGATGCTTTGTCCCGCGGTGACCATGAGCAGCAGCATTGATCCCGCTCCAACCAGTCCCAGCGCGCCGCGACGGGTCATTGTCGGCGCCGCTGGGCCGGTGGGCACCAGGTGGTCGGGGTCGGGTGGCTCGGAGCGGGTGTGGGCGAGGTCGGTGCGCAGTTCAGCGGCAAGGCGGCGGGAGCGCAGGGCCCGCGTCATCCGGCCGAATCGGAGGCAGACGTGGAGGACGAAGGCGGCGATGAACACCCAGGCGCCGTAGAAGTGCAGGGTGTAGAAGGAGCCCGGGAAGACGTAGTAGATCTGGATGTTGAGGATGCCTGTGACGAATTGGAAGATGGCCCCGCCGACCAACATCAGCAGAGACAGCCGTTCCAGGGCATGGGCGAGGCTGCGAGCCGGCAGCCACTCGAACAGTTTCGGGATCACCGACCACAGCTTGCCCAGCAGGACGGGCACGAGGACCACGCCGAGCGTGACGTGCACGCCCTGGGTAAGCCGGTAAAGCCAGTACGGACGTGTGGGCCAGTCAAAGAGGTAGAAACCCAGCACGCCCTTGTCCGGAGTCTGGTCGTTGACCGGGTCGAGTCCAGGGTTGTAGGCGGCGTAGGACAGCGCCCCGGTGACGAACAACAGCGGGATACCGATCAACAGAACCAGGCCGAATACCGAGGTCAGCCACGGTCCGCGGATCGGACTGCGCCAGAATCCTGGACGAAACGGGCCCGGAGGCGGGGGCATCTGCCCGATCCGCCGCGCCACGACCCGGGCACGAGCGGCAGCCCCTGTCGCGAGAACCGCCACGATGGCGGTCACGCGTACCGTGACGGCGCGAATGTGCGCGGCAGTTCGGGCCGCCGGAAGCCCGATCGCGGCGCCCACGCGCTTGAGGCTGCCTCGGTCGCGTCCGTTTTCCGAGCTCGGGCTTTTCGAGCCGCTGGATGACATCAGCTCCCCCGTCTCCCGGGTGCTTCACCGGGGGGATCCCCCAGAGCATGATCAGGGAGTGGCATGTGGACGCCTCGAATTTGGCACAGATCCCATCGGCTGTCCGTATCCGGCGCGCATCCAGGTGGCCCTCGCCAGCCGAAAGCGTGAGCTGGTGCTTGCCGCGGCCGGGTGTGTACGCGCAGTGCCCTTGCGCCATGTGATGCTCTGGCACACCGCGACGCGGCACTCCACCGATTGGCTTCTAGCGCGGCATCCGGCGGTGATCGTGGCTCACGTGTTCTCGGCAATGTCCGGCTCATGCACTCGGTTGCGGGCGCGGATGACCGCTGCGGCGCAGACCACGACGGCGGCCAGCCCGTATGCGAGGGCCTGGACGGTATGCCAGTGCAGCGCGTCCCCGATGTAGAGCGCTGTGCCCGCGGCGGTGACGGCAAGCCATTCACATCGGCCACCCATTCCCACCAGGGCGACGACCAGGAGTGCATACCAGTAGTAGGCGGGCGAGATCAGCAGTAGTGCGGTGCCGGTGACCAGTAGCGCTGCGTGCCATGGACGATGCGGGTCGCCTCTCCACAGGACGTAGAGGGCGCTGAGTGCGATGAGGACCGCGGCGGTCGGGCCGGCCCAGGTGTCCGGCAGGACCAGCCGCAGGAGCGCGAACCGGTGGACATCGCCTTGCTCATAGCCCTCCTCCTGCAGATAGCCCGGGAGATAACCCAGGACCGCGGCCCCGGAGGCGAACACGTAGGGCAGATATGCCAGCGCCACGACTGCCACAGCCGCCAGCAGCACGCGCGCCGCCTGCCGCAGCCGGTCGCGTATGGGGGGCCCGGGTGCCAGCACCCCGGACAGCGCCCCGGGAAGGGCAAGCACGGGCAGCAACTTGGTGACGATCGCGGCCCCGAGCAGCGCTCCGCGCCGTGCTCCCGAGGCGGTGCTGAGCGCAGCCACCGTCAGCAGCACCCCGAGCGTGTCCACGTGGGCGTCGTTGACCGCGGCCAATGACACCGCCGGACACCATGCCCACAGCGCCACACGCCGCGGATCACCACCCGCCCGCCGCTGATGCAACAGCAACCCTCCCGTGGTGGCGAGGGCGAGCGCCGCGGCAGAGAGCTGCCATGTCTTGTCACGCGCGCTTGCCGGGGAGACGCTGTGCACCAGCAGGAACCACGCCTCTGCCACGGGTGGGTAAATCGTGTGCACCGACGGTCTGTTGATGTGCGTGCACACCCCTGCCCCAGGGTGCAGGTCCCATCCCTGACAGCCAGTCGAAGCGGGAAAAAGCCACGGGTCGCGCAAACGAGCCAGCTGCGGCGCATCCGGCGGGTAAAGGTACGGAGAGATCCCAGCGGCCTGCACACGGCCGTCCCAGGCGTAGCGGTAGAAGTCGTCGCTAGTGCGCGGTGGAGCCGACAGTCCCGCTGCGCACAGCGCAAGGCCGCCCGCGAGGATCAGCGGCACCGCGATACGTACCGTCACGCGCCGCACCGCCCACGCGGCGGCCGCGAACAGCACCCACGCAGCGGCGTACCAATACAGCAGCGCACCTGGATGTCCGAGATCACCGCCGATGTGGACGGTCGCGACGACGACGGCCACCAGGGCCGCCAGCAGTGCCGTGGTGCCGAGCGTGCGCACTCCCACACCGCCACGGTGACAGCTACGAGCCGCGGCCACGATTTCGCGGCGCCGGGTGTCCGGATACCGCCTAGCCTCGGATGTGTGCTGGTGCTCGTCACAGGAGGAGCCGGGTTTATCGGCACGCACCTCGCCCGAATGCTCCTAGAAGCCGGGCACGGGGTGCGTGTGCTGGACGCGCTGCTGGACGCCGCGCACGGCGCGTCGGCCCCTGCCCCACCGACTGCCGGTGTGGAGTTCGTTCACGGCGATGTCCGGGATCCGGCGACGGTGGAAGCCGCGCTGCGCGGTGTGGACGCCGTCTGCCACCAGGCGGCCATGGTCGGTGCCGGCAAGGATTTCGGCGATGCCCCCGACTACGTGGAATGCAATGATCTGGGCAGTGCTGTCCTGCTCAGCGCGATGGCCCGCCAGAGGGTGCGTACCCTCGTTTTGGCCGGGTCGATGGTGGTCTACGGCGAGGGGCGCTATGCCTGCGCCCGGCATGGCACCGTCCGCCCCGGCCCCCGGCAGATCGAGGATCTGACCGCAGGGCGCTTCGAACCCGCCTGCCCACGCTGCGCGTCGGCGCTCACACCCGAACTGGTGTCTGAGGATGCACCGCCGGACCCGCGCACCGTCTACGCGGCGACGAAAATCGCCCAGGAGTACCTAGCCGCCTGTTGGGCACGGGACAGCGGCGGCCGCGTGATCGCCCTGCGCTACCACAACGTCTACGGCCCGGGCATGCCGTGTGACACCCCGTACGCCGGGGTGGCCTCGCTGTTCCGTTCAGCACTCGCCCGCGGCGAGCCCCCGCGTGTCTTCGAAGACGGCGGCCAGCGTCGGGACTTCATCCACGTCCAGGACATCGCCGCCGCCAACCTCGCCGCCCTCACGGGTCTGGACGGCCTACTCCCGCCCGGGACGCTGCGCGCCTACAACGTCGGCAGCGGCACCCCGCACACGGTCGGGGAGATGGCCACCGCACTGGCCTCGTCCGGCGGGCCACAGCCCACAATCACCGGCGAGTACCGTCTCGGCGACGTCCGCCACATCACCGCCTGCTCGGCGCGGCTGCGCGCGGAACTCGGCTGGCTACCGCAGGTGTCATTCGCCGAAGGCATGCGGGAATTCGCCGACGCCCCGCTGCGCGAAAGTACCGCCCGGATGCCAGCCGAATGACGCCGCCACTGCCTCGCACAAGGTAGCCATCGTCGCCGCAGATCACACCTAGGCCCCAACCTCGGGCTGATCCACAACACGAAATGTTGTTTGTCTGCTTAGCCTGTAGGACATGTCGGATAGTCCTTCGCCCTCTGCTGAGCTGGTGCTTCCGTGTTTGAACGAGGCGCCCGCCCTGCCCTGGGTGCTGGGGCAGATCCCTCCTGGCTGGCGTGCCGTGGTCGTAGACAACGGCTCCACCGATGGATCCGCCGAACTCGCCGCCTCGCTCGGCGCGCATGTCGTCGTTGAACCGCTGCGCGGGTTCGGTGCCGCCTGCGCGGCCGGGCTGCACGCCGCTACCGCACCCCTGGTCGGCTTCTGCGACTGCGACGCCTCCCTCGACCCCGGGCTGATGCCATTGCTGGCTGCACCCGTCCTCGAGGGCCGCGTGGATCTCATGCTGGGCCGCCGCAGACCCACGGGTCCCAGCTCCTGGCCAGTGCACGCCCGCCTCGCCAACCACGCGCTGGCTCGCCTGATCCGCCGCCGGACTGGCCTGCACCTGTCCGACCTCGGACCGATGCGGGTGGCCCGTCGGCAGGCCCTGCTCGCACTGACTTTGACCGACCGCAGATCGGGCTACCCCCTGCAGATGGTCGTCCACGCCGCCGACGCCGGATGGCGCGTGCACGAGATCGACGTCCCATACCACCCGCGCGCGGGGCGATCCAAGGTCACCGGCACTTTGCGTGGCACCTGGCACGCCGTCCGTGACATGCGCGCCGTGCTCGACGAGCCACCGCACCAGCACGCGGGAACCGCCCGATGATGACCGAAGCCAGGCCGCCGACCACGCTGCTGGTCATCGCCAAGCAGCCACGGCCCGGGTTCGTCAAGACTCGGCTGACCCCGCCGTTTACCCCCGACCAGGCCGCCGCGCTGGCCGAGGCCGCGCTTGTCGACACCCTGCAGGCCATACGCCGCTGCCCAGCCCACCGCCGGGTACTCGTGCTGGACGGCAAACCTGGACGCTGGCTGCCTTCCGGCATCGAGGTGATACCGCAGGCCGCCGGCGGCCTAGACGAACGCCTGGCCGAGGCCTTCAGCGCCGTCGCGGACGGCCCCGCGTTGGTAGTCGGCTCGGACACCCCGCAGCTGACCCCCCAATTGCTCGCCCCCGCGCTGGTATCCAGCGCGTGGCACGAATGCGACGCGTGGTTCGGCCCAGCGACCGACGGCGGATTTTGGGCGCTCGGCCTTGCTGCCCCCGACCCGACGCTCCTGCGCGGAGTCCCGATGTCCACACCGCACACAGGCGCCGCCCAGCGCCGCCGACTCACCACAGCTGGCCTGCACGTGCGCGACCTGCCACCACTGCGCGACGTCGACACAGCACCAGACGCCATCGCTGTAGCGGCGGCCGCCCCGCGATCACGCTTCGCCACCCTGCTAGAAAACTACTTACCCGCAACCAGGCCCCTTTGATCCGAGATCATGGCCAAGCAGCAGCGCCGGTTGCTGCGCAACAGCTTCCGCCGTTCATCCAAAAAGGACCCGCGTCGTGCTCTGCCGTCCGGGCGCGGATGGGATACCGTGCTCGCGGAGGATCTCCCAGACGGTGAAGGCGGCGACCGTGATGCCAAGTGCTGCGAGTTCACCGCGGATTCTGCGGTAGACCCACGAGCTGTTCTCGCGCGCCAGACGTAGCACCAGGGCGCGAATCGAGCGGATGATCGGCGGGCGCCCGCGACGCTTCGGCACGCAGGTCGCAGCGTGGCGCCACTTGAGCAGATCGCGGTGCCAGCTCAAGATCGTGTCCGGGCGTACGAGCAGCAGGAAGTGCCGCAGCTTCTCTCTCGGCAGGTGGTAGAGCAGGCCAGCGAGGACAGCGCCCGGTGTCGCTGAACGCGGGCTTGCCGATCTGGCGCTGTAGACCGAGCAGTTGCTAGCGCAGGGCAAGGATCTCGATTTCTTTGTCTCAGGGATCGCGGCTCATCCGGCTCCCCTCACCCCGTTGTCAGGATGTGCACCAAGCTGCAAGTGAGCGAGCAAGCGCGGGATCTGCGGAAGACCCTGCCAACCATCTCATCGCGCGAGGCAAGACTTCGCCGCCGCGGAACCACCGGGCAGTGACGATGTGAGCCGTAGCGCGTCGAGTGGCTGTCCGCGTCGCGCTGGCTGCTTGATGATCGACCCGCGTGCCGCCACTTTGTTCGAACCGGTCGCGCGGACCCGACCATTCAGCTGTGCCCTGTATCCCATGACCTAATTCCCTATTTTGACCGCTGACACCACCTCCAGCCTGTTGCTGGGCGACGGGCCCAGTGCCTCCGGCGACAAGCGATGTCATGGTCCGGCACGTTCAACGCGAGAAGGAGGACCGTCATGGGCGAGTCAGGCACCGACACGCACTGGTCGTCCGCAGTGGAGCGGACATCCCAGCTCTCGACGGTCACGTTGAACGTCAACGGCCGTGCGCAGCGCCTGGAGGTGGATCCGCGCACGTCGCTCCTAGACGCGCTGCGCGAGCATCTGCGCTTGTCGGGGACCAAGAAAGGGTGCGACCACGGGCAGTGCGGCGCCTGCACCGTGCTGATCAACGGTCTGCGCATCAACTCCTGCCTGACGCTTGCGGTCATGCACGACGGCGACGAGATCGTGACGATTGAAGGTCTGGGCTCACCCGAAGCCCTGCATCCCATCCAAGCCGCATTCGTCGAGTACGACGGCTTCCAATGCGGCTATTGCACGCCCGGCCAGATCTGTTCGGCTGTCGGGATGCTCGCCGAAGCGAAGGCGGGTTGGCCCAGCCACGTCACCGCCGACGTGGCGTCCCGGCAGATCGCGTTGACCGATGAGGAGATCCGTGAGCGCATGAGCGGCAATATCTGCCGGTGCGCCGCCTACCCGAACATCGTCGCCGCTCTCCGCGGCGTTGCCGAGGGAGGTCCGGTATGAGGCCGTTCACCTACGAGCGAGCGACCGACGCTCGGGCCGCGATCCTCGCAGGGGCCCGTCCAGGCGCGAAGTTCATCAGCGGCGGCACAAATCTGCTCGACCTGATGAAGCTCGATGTCGAACAACCGAGCCATCTGGTCGACATCAGCCGCCTGCCCTTGACGGACATCGAGGAGTTGCCCAACGGCGGACTGCGTATCGGTGCCCAGGCGTCGAATTCGGACGTTGCCGCCGACTATCGGGTGCGCGACAGATACCCGATTCTGTGCCAGGCATTGGTCGCTGGCGCTTCGGGGCAGTTGCGCAACAAGGCGTCCGTCGGCGGCAACCTCGTGCAACGCACTCGGTGTCCGTACTTCTACGACACGGCGGCAGGGTGCAACAAGCGGGATCCCGGCTCCGGCTGCTCGGCGATCGGTGGTTACAACCGCATACACGCGATCCTCGGCGCCAGCGACGCCTGCATCGCCACGCACCCTTCTGATATGGCCGTCGCGATGGCGGTGTTGGAGGCGCAGATCGAGCTGCTCGCCGACGACCGGTCCGAACGCTGCGTCGCCATCACCGACTTCCACCGCCTACCGGGCGATACGCCGCACATCGAGACCGTCCTGCGGCCGGGCGAAATGATCACCGGCGTTTCCCTGCCCCCACCTCCGCCGGGCCAGCAGCTTTACCGGAAGGTGCGTGACCGGGCGTCCTACGAGTTCGCGTTGGTGTCCGTGGCGACCATTGTCTCGGCCTGGCGGGGAACGATCAGCGGGGCTCGTGTCGCGTTCGGCGCCGTGGCGCACAAGCCTTGGCGATCCTTCGATGCGGAGGCCGCATTGATCGGCAATCCCGCCACGATGGCCACGTATCGCGCCGCCGCCGACGCGGCTATGCGGGAAGCCGTGGGCCGTGGCGACAACGACTTCAAGATCGAGCTCGCCAAACGCACGTTCTGCTGCACGCTGGCGCAGGCGATCGGGGCGGAGGCGTGATGATCGGGCGATCTCTCAACCGCGTCGATGGCCCGTTGAAGGTCACGGGCGGAGCGCCTTACGCCTATGAGCAGTGGGATGGTGGCCAACCGCTCTACGGCTTCATCGTCGGCGCGACGATAGGCAAAGGCCGCATCACGCGAATCGACCCCTCGCCGGCCGAGCGCGCGCCGGGCGTTCGGCTGGTGCTGACCCACCTCAACACCCCGGTTCAAGGCACCCGTGATGAGTCCATCCCCTTCGAGTACTGGCGTGCCTATCCGACGCTGAGCCGTCCCGAGGTCCGCCATTATGGCGAAGCCGTGGCGCTCGTCGTCGCCACGACATTCGAGCAGGCACGCGCTGCGGCCGCGCTCGTCGATGTTGAATACGCAGCAGAGGCTGGACATTTCGACTTCGCCGCCCATCAGGATCAGGAGTACGCGCCGAAACATCTGATCGTGGGTTTGCGCACCGACACCGCGGTGGGCGATTTCGGAGACGGATTCGACGCCGCGGCGATCAAAGTCGACCAGCCACGACGCCGTACGAGTTTTCCCAGGCGTTGGAACCACACGCATGTCTCGCGGTACCGCACGGCGAAGATCTGACGGTCTACGCCGCTACGCAGATCGTCGACGCGGCTCACGCCTCGATCGCTGCCACGCTCCGGCTCACCGGAGAACGGATCCACATCGTCACCCCGTACGTCGGCGGCGGATTCGGCTCCAAACTGCGCATTCACGCCGAAGCGATCCTCGCGGTCTTCGCCGCGCGCGCGTTGCGCCAGCCGGTCAAGGTCGCGCTGACCCGGCAGCAGATCTTCCACCTCGTCGGCTTGCGCCCCACATCGAGCCAGCGGGTTCGGCTGGGTGCCGGACCGGACGGACGGCTGGTCGCGCTCGGCCACGAGGTCACCATGCACACGAACCGGCACATCGAGTACGGCGAGCCGACCGCCACCTCGACTCGCAGCCTCTACGCCGCGCCCCACCGGTTTACGCGCACCCGGCTGGTGCCGCTGGATCTGCCGCAGGGTGAAGACGTCCGCGCGCCGGGCGACGCGCCGGGCCTGCTGGCGGTCGAGTCAGCGATGGACGAACTGGCCGACGCGGTCGGGATGGATCCGGTTGAGCTGCGGATCCGCAACGAGCCGGAGCGAGACCCGGAGCGCGGCGTGCCCTTCAGCGACCGTCAGCTGGTCGACTGCCTGCGCGAAGGAGCCCGCCGGTTCGGTTGGGAGCGCCGCCCCGACAAGCCAGCGACTCTTCGGGACGGGCCGTGGCTGGTCGGCTACGGTGTCTCCGCCGCCATCCGCGGGCATTTCCAGGGAGCGGCGACGGCGCGCGTCCGATTGGACGCGGACGGCACCGCCGTAGTCCAGTCGGACATGACCGACATCGGCACGGGCACCTATACGATCCTCAGCCAGGTCGCTGCTGAGGCGCTCGGACTGCCGGTCGAACGCGTCCGCGTGGAACTCGGGCGTTCCGAGCTTCCCGTCAGCGTGGGCTCCGGCGGCTCATGGGGCGCCGGCAACTCGAGCACCGCCGTATACCGCGCATGCGAATCCCTTCGCGAGAAGCTGCTGATCACGGCGACCGGCGACGCGCGCTCCTCACTGCATGGCCTGGATCCGGCAGGCGCGGTGTTCTCGGACGGCAGCGTGCACATCGGTGGCCGATCCGACGCGCTGAGTGAGATCATCGCGCGCACCCAGCCCGAAGGTGTCGAGGCAGAAGGCTCAACGGTCTGGATGATGGAGGAGCCGAATTACGCCGCCTACTCGATCCACACCTATGGGGCGCACTTCGTGGAAGTCGGCGTTGACGCCTACACCGCCGAGATCCGTCTCCGGCGGATGCTCGGCGTGTTCTCGGCGGGTCGCGTCCTCAACGCCAAGACGGCGCGCTCGCAGTTGATCGGCGGCATGATCTGGGGAGTGGGCGCAGCGTTGGAAGAAGAGGGCGTCGTCGACACGCGGACCGGCGCCTTCGTCACCCGGGATCTCGCGAACTACCTGGTGCCCGTCCACGCCGATATCCCCGAGATCGATGCCGTCGTGCTTGACGGGTTCGACGACAAAGCCAACGTCCTCGGCGCGAAAGGACTCGGTGAACTAGGCATCTGCGGAGCCGGCGCAGCGGTGGCCAACGCGGTGTTCAACGCCACCGGAATACGCGTGCGAGATTTTCCCATCACGCTCGACAAGCTGCTGCCCGAACTACCGCCAGCGGACATCTGAGGCTGCAACCTGCCGCAAAGCACGCATCGGAAGATTGCCATGCCTGTCGCGTACCGTCCGCCGCGTGGTGGACAAGCTCCCGCACGCGCCGACGGTCCGGGTCAAGCAACTCGCGTCGGTGCGGGGCGGTGCCGACTACGCCGACGCGCTCCAAGAGCTCTTCGAACTCGATCCGCGAACAACTTGCGGTAATCGGCGTGCCGCAGGCCGACAAGCCCGCTGTGGACGCCTCGGTGGGCCGCCTCCAGGTCCGCAGTTGACGGCCACGCTCCAGATTCGCTCTTGGACAGGCCTTCTGCACTTGCCCCAGCGGGCACCGCTTTCGCGACCAGCCAGCGGTTCTTCCGAACCTCGGACTGACAGGATTTGAACCTGCGCCCCTTCCCGTCCACAAGAGACAGTTACCGGCGATAGGCCACGGCTCGGACAGGGCGGGCGCGCCGTCGGCCCAGTCCTTCGCCGAGACCCCGATGCCCAGCGGACGCGCTCGACGGCAGGGCCCGGTGCCGGGCAACGTGACACCGTCGTGCGAAATCCGGTCGCGTCGCGTTACGGCTCAGCAACGAAGCGTCTTCCTGCCCGTAGTGCCGAAGGGTCCTCGTTGCGGATCTGAGCCCGGAAATCCTCGTCCTCGGCTTGGATGTGGTGCGCTTCGGCCAACACGCCCCGCACGCTGTCCGCCGGGATGACGACGGCGCCGGCGCGGTCCGCGTAGATGTAGTCACCGGGTGTGATGCACACGCCGCCGACTTCGACGGGGATGTTGGCCGCGCACGGCATCACGGTGTCGCCGCCCGCTCGGGTGGCCTCGCCCCTGCACCAGGTGGCGAAGCGGTACCGGGCCAGTTCATCGAAGTCGCGGAGCCGGCCATCGCAGAGCAGCCCGGCGAGCTTGTGGTTGTGCAGGCGGGACATTTTGGTGCCACCGCCGTGCGAGACGTCCGGGTAGCCGCCGCTGGAGAGCACAAGGACTGTTCCTGCAGGGGTATCTCCTACCGCTCGGTAGAACCAGCCGGCGAATCCCGCAGTCGCGGTATCGGTCACGTCGTCGCGGTAAGGTAGATAGGCGATGGTCACGGCGGGGCCGAACATCGGGCGCTGCGGGGTGGGACTGACCAGGCTCAGCACATGCGCGCGGTGCTGGTGAGCACGCCCCATGGCATCCACGATGGCAGCGCAATCCAGTCCGGTGACCATCCCTACCAGATCCGTGTTCTGTCCAGTCATCGTGGACTCTCCCTGGGGCGTATCCGTCAGCGGTAGTCCGGGTTGTCGAAACCGAAGTGACAGCCCGCAGCCCATTCGGAACAATGGTTGCCGTAGGTAGGCACGCCTCCAGCGTGCCGGAGCACGGCGGCGAGCAAGTGGGCCGAACGCCTCTGGCAGTTCTCGCGGACGGGGTATTAATTTAGCTCGGGATTTCACCGGGCGCGGCGCGCCTGCCCGGGGGCGAGCGGGAAGCCGGAGCTCAGGAGCGCACCACATGCAGATGCGGCCGCTCGACTTCGCAGCCCAGTCCACGCGAATCGGCAGCAAATGACTATGGCAACGGCGGAAGCTGGCAGCGGTACAGGATCCTCCGCTAAACGGCGGAGGGCTGGTCATGGCCAGGATCTTGCTGTTGTGGATCTTGGAGTTGAATGCCACGCGTGCAGGTGGAGTTCTTGGCCGATGAGCAGGTGGCCCGGTTCGGGCTGTTCGCTGAGGAACCGCCTTCGCAGGCGGAGCTGGAGCAGTTCATCGGGCGTGGGACGGCACACTGTTCTTTGACGACCTTTTGCACGTCAGCGGGGTCAGCCGGTGGGTGGCTGTACACGGTGGGCGATTGCAACGGACGTGCTGCCGCAGTGATCCTTGGCAGCGCTGGAGGCAGCCGGTGTGGTTTCACCGGTCACGTTCACCGATCCCGCAGGTGTGCGTAGTGGCTGACAGACCAGCCAGGGACGTTCGACGAGGGTGAGGTCCGGACGTCGCAATACGGCGTCGGAGATGCCCCGCATAGGGTATGGGTATCACTTGTACGAGCAAGCCTGTCGTCGTGGAGCGCGACGTGCTTCTGGGGCACGTTCACGGGTCCGAGCGTGCAGGGGCTCCTGCATTGCGCCACGATCGCGATCGTAGGCGTCGTGCTGCTGAACCAACTCGTGCACGCGGTGCCTACGTTTCTCGCAGCCAGCGAGGTATGGCTGCACCTGCTTGAGGTGGACCAGCGGTTGAGCGGGGGCTAGCGATGCCGAGCTTCGGGAATCTCCTGATCCTGACGATCATTGCCTTTCTGGCGCCGTTGTTTCTCGGGCTGGCACCGCGGCTGCGGATCCCGTCGGTGGTCCTGGAGATCGTGGCCGGCGTCATCGTGGGGCCATCCGTGCTGGGACTGGTGAGGATGGATCAGGCGGTGCAGATCGTCGCCTTGCTGGGACTGGCGTTTCTCCTGTTTCTCGCAGGGCTGGAAGTTGACCTCCATCGACTGCGCGGGCCGCTGCTGCGGGTGGCCTTGCTCGGCTACGTGGTGAGCTTGGCGATCGCCGTGACGGCTGGCTTCTCATTCGGCGCGGCAGGCTGGGTGCATGATCCGATGCTGATCGCGGTGGCCTTGTCCGCGACGTCGCTGGGTCTGGTCGTCCCCGTGCTCAAGGACGCTGGGCGTGCGGACCAGGCGATGGGGCAAATGACGATCACAGCGTCCTCCGTGGCCGACTTCGCCGCGGTGGTTCTGCTGTCACTGCTCTTTTCCACGTCCGGCGGCAGCACCGGAGGCCGGCTCGTGTCGCTGATCGTCTTCGTCGCCTTCGTGGCCGCCATTGGGATGGCGGTGGCTTTGGCAGGGCGGTCGATGCGTCTGGGAGATCTATTCCTGCGGTTGCAGGACACCACCGCGGAGATCCGGGTTCGTGCGGCGGTCGTGCTGCTCGTGGCCTTCGTCGTGCTCGCCGAGGGATTCGGCCTCGAGAGCATCCTGGGCGCGTTCCTGGCTGGTGCGGTCGTGGGCTTCGTCGATCGTGACTCGGCTACGCATCCGCATTTCCGGACGAAGCTGGAAGCGATCGGGTACGGGTTCCTGATTCCGGTGTTCTTCGTCGCCAGCGGTGTGCAGCTCGACCTCGGAGGATTGATCGCGACTCCGTCCGCGTTGCTGCGAGTGCCACTATTCCTCCTCGCGCTGCTGCTCGTGCGCGGCGCTCCAGCACTGCTCTACCAGCGCTCGCTTGGCACACGCTCCTCGGTCGCGGCCGGGCTGCTGCAGGCGACGTCGCTGCCGTTCTTGGTTGCCGCAACGCAGATCGGCGTCGCGCTCGGCCTGATGACTCCGGTGACTGCGGCGGCGCTGATCTGCGCGGGCCTCTTGTCGGTTCTCCTGTTCCCAGCGGCCGCCCTCGCCTTGCTTCGCAAGCCGGCCTCAAACGAGCGCCGCGGAGGCACTGCGGAAACCACGTAGCGCCGGCGAGGTGGCCGGATGATCGATCGGCAGGCCACGCCCCGGGGTCGACCCGCCACACGCGAGGGTCCAGTCCGGCGCCCAGGTGCAGCACGGTGGCTTGTTGATGCGCCGCAAGGAATTCCGCGGTCCAGGTGTCGAAGTACTTCGCGCGGGCCGCGACGCTGGCCCATGTTCTTCGGTGACACAGTGGCGTGTTCAGTCGGGTGAAGTCGTAGTCGACCTTCTGGAACGCCTGCGCGGCCATCGTGTCACCGAGATTCGTCGGCTCGGCCCGGGCGTCCACGGCCAGCCCGTACAGCATGATCAGCGAGGTTTCCATAGCGCCCGTAAACTGAACCTTGACCTGCGCCCTGGCATCTGCCCCTTTGTATCTCGCTGATCGTAACCCTCGGATGTCTTCTCCGGGCAGCGCATCGGCCAGTTCCGCCGCCCGCTGCTCGCGCAGATCGGTGAGTTCGTTTGCCGCATCCCGCAGCGTCCGCGGCGGCGGCTCGGCCACGGGTTCGAAAGCCCAGCGCACCCTGCGCCAAATAGCGTGCCGTCATTCCGATCTTTCCTGCAGCGAACTGCGCCCTGGCCTCGCTCGCCGTCATGAGTTCACCCTGGACGTCATAGTCGCGAGCGGCAAACGCCCTGGACAGAGGTCGGCGAATGATCTGCAGGAACGACCAACGTATCGACCGGTGCAATCGGACCTCGGCTAAATCGGCTTTCACCAGCGTACGGGCTGACTCGCGGGTGGGAACGCTGCCGAAGAGTTCCCTCTCACTCGGCGAGTACAGATACACAGTGCCCTTGCCGACGCCCGCCAAACGCGCGACATCGTCCACGGTCCCGTGCGGGCCTGGTCCAGCGTGTTTAGCGTGATGGGATGAGGAAGATGTCCGCGCTCGGCGTCGTGGGACCATCGGTATGTCACCGACGCGCGTGAACCTCCAGACCGCGACGTTGGCGCTGCTGGCGTTCGCGATGCTGATCGTCTCGCTCGACCAGTACATCGTGGTGGTGGCCCTTCCCGAGATCGGGCGCGAACTGGGGTACTCGCCGCAGTCGCTGCAGGCAGTGATCAGCGCGTATGCGGTGGCCTCTGCCGGGTTCCTGTTGCTGGGTGGTCGGGCCGCCGACCTTGTCGGGCGCCGCAGGGTCTTCCTGTTCGGGCTGGTGTTGTACGGCGGTGCTTCGCTGGCCGGGGGGCTGGCGCCGACGCCAGAGGTCTTGCTCGTTGCCAGGGCGGTGCAAGGTTTCGGGGGCGCGTTCGTCTATCCGGCCACTTTGGCTCTGGTCAACGTCACGTTCGCTGAAGGCCGCGAACGCAACCGCGCTCTGGCTGTGTGGGGCAGCGCAGGCGCCGCAGGCCTGGTAATCGGTGTTCTGCTCGGTGGCCTCTTGACCTATGCGCTCGGGTGGGAGGCAGTGTTCTTCGTCAACGTGCCTCTGGCCGGTACCGCCGTGCTCCTGACACTGTGGCTCATTCCGCCCGATTCGCACCGGGAGACCCACGGCAAGTTCGACTTGCCGGGAGCGCTCAGCGCCACCCTCGGCGTCACGCTGGTGGTGTTCGCACTCATCCAAGGTCCGAACTTCGGCTGGGGCTCGCCGGTCATCCTCATCAGCGCCGCCGCGGGGCTGGTCCTGCTCGGAGCGCTCGTGATCATCGAGCGGCGCAGTCGCTACCCGCTCGTGCCGCCGCGGCTGCTCACTAACCGCAGCCTCGACACCGCAGCCGCGATCGCGTTCCTGTTCATGGCGACCTTCGGCTCGGTGCTCTACTTCCTCTCCCTCTACCTTCAGGACGTCCACGGCTACGACGCCCTGGAAACAGGTGTCGGCTTCCTGCTCCCGACCGGGATCGTGGTCGCCGGTTCGGCCCTCGCCGGCCGGGTGACAACACGATTCGGCGTCCGGCCCACCCTGGTTGCGGCACTGTCGATCGGGGCAATCGGTGCCTTGGCCCTGGGACTGACGATGTCGCACGACAGCACCTACGTCACACTGATCCCCGGGCTGATCGCGCTGAGCATCGGCGATGGCATCGTGTTCACCACGATGTTCATCGCCGCAGGCACCGGTGTAGCCGACCGCGACCAAGGCATCGCGTCAGGTATTGCTTCCACCGGCGCCGGGATCGGCGCCGCCGTGGGACTCGCGGTTCTCGTCTTGGTTGCCAACGCCGGCACCGAGGGCCTTGGTGGAGAGGCGCTGCGGATCGCCAGGGCGGATGGCCTGAGCACGGCCGTGCTCGTCGTCGCAGAGCACGGCCGTGCTCGTCGTCGCAGCAGGAATCGCACTTACCGTACTCGTCACCCTGCCCCTCGCCGTCGGCCGCAGCTCACCCACCAAGATCCCCTGCCCACGTCGACTGGCCGCGCCCACATCGCAAAAGCCAGACGGAGGCTGATCACGAGTGCCGTCGAGTGCCCTTCTCAGCGGCACTAACGACACGCTGAGTTACTTGTCACTTCGCGGCCGCTTCGGGAGATTCGCGGCAGCATCGGGAGAACAGGGCTTATTACTTTGATTAGGCCCAGACACACCCACCAGGGCACACGCAATCAGGCAGGTTCTGATCCTGATGGACGAGCCCCAGGCGGCCCACAACGTGCCACAACCCGAACCCTCGGCATTTTGGACAGGTCGCAGCTAGCTAACTCTCGACGAACGTGACCGTCTCGTTGAGCGGCGCCCGGCCCGTACGGGCGTGACTCACCGTACCCGTGACGTCCTCGAACCCGATCGACATGCCACAGAAGAGGATGAGCCCGTCCGGGGGTGACAGGACCTCCGCGACCGTCTCGCGAACCTGCGACCACGCCATCTGCGGGCAACTGTGCAGCCCTTCGGCGCGCAGTAGCACCATGACGCTCTGCAGATACATACCGAGGTCGGCCCACTGGGGCCGGCCAAGGTCGCGGTCGATGTAGCAGAACAAGGCCGCGGGCGCGCCGAAACAGTTCCAGTTGGCAATGGCCGCCCGCTGGCGCGCCTCCCAGTCCTCGCGCTCAATGCCGAGTGCGCTGTAGCGCTCCCTGCCGAAGGCGGATCGGCGGTCGCCGTACGGGGACTTCAGCGCGGGCGGGTACATCTCGAACTCCCGCTCGTCCCAGGGGTCACCGTGGGCCACGCGCTCGACGGCGCGCGTCTTGAGCTCGACCAGCAGCGCGCCGGTCAGCACGTAGATGTTCCACGGCTGGATGTTCGATCCGGACGGCGACCAAGCCGCGGCCGACAGCACACGCTCCAGCACCTCCCTCGACACAGGCTCGTCGGTGAATCCGCGCACCGCCCGTCGGCTTGTTACCGCTTCATAGACATCCAAGATCGTTTACCTCCCCAGTCGGCTGGCTCCGGCCCGCGCTCCGCGCCGGCAACCGCAAACCCGAACGACTCCTGGACCTACTACCCTCGCAGGACATCGCGGATCAGGACCGTTGCCACAACTCAGGAGGCTGTTGCGGTTTTGGTTTGGGTGCGCATCGACCGAACACGATTCTTCCACGCCCGATTCAAGCCGTCATTTAAATGGCAACCGCCCGCATGCGTGAGATCTGCGAGCAGTAAGGACACTGTGAGCGTTATTCACGTGAGTTACCAGCCGAGTCGATAGAATTCGAGCGCCGTGACGATGCGGATGATGTTGGAGAGTTCAGCGAGCCGCCCTCGGTACCCGGTGGCAAGTATCTTCCAATTCTTTAAATGTGCGAGGCATCGCTCGACGGCAGATCGTAGCGATGAGATCGTTTTGTTGTTTTTCTTATCTGCCGCCGAGAGTTCGCCGCCTTTCGGCTTCTTGCGAGGCGTAATCGCGCGAGTTCCCTGATAGGCAGGGTCTCCGATGAATGAGGTCTCGACTAGAAGATCTTCCCAGCCGGACTCGGTGAACGCCTTTCGGTCGTGCATGGATCCGCATAGAGGCGTCGATATTCCCAGCAGACCTCCCTCCGTATCGGCGGCGACCTGGATGTTCAGCCCAGCACGGCGACGTTTGCCGGAGTAGTTGTCCTCGTGACCAGCACGGTTACCGGTCGGCACATCGGTGCCATCGACCAGGACGAGCCGGCCACGAATGGCCTCCTCGAGGTCTGGCACATGCAGACACAACGCCTCTCCGATCAGCGGCAGTATGCCTCGATAGACCCGCGATACGGTCGGCTGACTGACGCCGAACAGATCACCCACGGCCGCCTGGTTTAAATTCTGTCGGACATACACCAGGGTGAGCGTGACCGCGCGATACAGCCCCACCGTCGGAGGCCACACTTGTTCTTTACGGCACTGGACGATCTGCCAGATCCGGGCAACAAACTCCTCAATCTGGTCAGCAACAAGCCCCGTAGTAGACTGGTAACGCAACGGCTCCACCTGTAAGTCGTGTTCTGTGAGAAGAAAACGATCTTACTCGATTGGGGCCGTTGCCCTATTTTTAGGTGATCAAGTCGCTAGAATAGCGCTCTTAAGATGAGTGCTCAATATCACAGCGAACGATCGATCTTCAAAGCACAAAGATGCGACATTCGAGCTAAAAAAAACAGAACGAAGCCCTCAAATGGTCGCAGCGGGCTGCTAGCGTCCTCCTCGCGTGATCACCAAGGGAGGTATTCGTGCGTCCAATACGCAAGCGCGCGTTTGCTTTGACATGCGGGACTCTGGCACTAATTTCGCTTTGCGCGCCAGCAGCGGCAGCCTCTGGGAAACAAACTGAGCAACAATCGTTCTACATCATCCACGGCGTTCCAATTACGCCCAAGAACGAAAAAGCGCGACTCGATGGAAATCTAGTTGACATACAGTCGTTTGTTTCTCCTACCACCACCGAACCACCCCGTAGGACCACTAAGTCAGAAGAAGAGCTAGCTGAAATACGCCGCCCCGGGAAATACACGTATACGGCAGATTCCCGTCAGTATTCGAATGATATTGCAAAACCTTTTGCTGACGTCGATGACGATGTGACGAGCACCGAGTGCGAACAGGCATACCTCGGTGGATACACGGGAAATTACTGGTTCAAGAACCGGTACTCAGCCTGTCGTGGCGAATTCCTTATCATCGAACGTTATGTTTACGATTCGAATGGCAACAAGGTGATAGTTGGCCAGGGTACGGCGCGAACCACCTTGACGATCAATATGAATCGCGATGCTGTGGGGCTCGTTTAGTCATCGCTGCAGGTGAAAACAACAACTCGGCATTCACTGGGATCATTCCCGAGTGATCGTGTCGTTGCTGTACAAGGTGACCCGGAAGTTGCTGTCCGTCCCGGCCGTGCTCCTGCGTCGTGATACGGCCAAGGATGCCGAGCTGCTCGTCCTGCGGCACGAGAACTCGGTGCTGCGCCGACAGATCCAAGGGTCCGTCCGGTACGAGCCGGCAGACCGGCTCTGGTTTGCGGCGCTGTCCACACTCATACCGCGGCGCCGCTGGGCTCATGTCTTCCCCATCACCCCAGCAACCCTGCTCGGCTGGCACCGCAGGTTCGTCGCCGCCAAGTGGGACTACAGCGCCCAACGCAAGCGAACCGGCCGCCCGCCCACCGAGGCGACACTCAAAAAGCTCGTCGTCCGCCTGGCCCGGGAGAACCCGCGATGGGGCCACAGGAGAGTCCAAGGCGAACTGGCTCGGCTCGGACACCCGATCGCCGCCTCGACAGTGTGGAAGATCTTGCGCGCCGCTGGGGTCGACCCAGCCCCACGCCGATCCGGACCGACCTGGCGCGAATTCCTCACTGCCCAAGCCCACACCATCATCGCCTGCGACTTCCTCCACTTGGACACCGCGCTCGGCCAGGGGCTATACGCGCTGGCCTTCCTTGAGCACGGCACACGCCGCCTGCACATCGCCGGCGTCACCGCGCACCCGACCCGAGAGTGGACCGTGCAACAGGCGCGGAATCTCGCCGTCAACCTGGGCACGCGCGTCGAGTCGCTGCGCTTCCTCCTACGAGACCGCGACGACAAGTACTCCCCGTCCTTCGACACCGTCCTCAAGGCCGAGGACATAGAAGTGATCAAAAGCGCTCCACAGGCGCCGCGGATGAACGCGCACTGCGAGCGGATCATTAGAACCTTGCGCGACGAGATCCTCGACCAAATCCTCATCTTGAACGAGACCCACGCGCGAAAAGTCCTCGCCGAGTACCAGCGGCACTACAACGAGCACCGACCCCACAGGGCCCGCAACCAGCTACCACCGAACGCACACCAGCAGCCCGCCCCCATGCCCGACATCAACGCCCGCAAAGTCCTCCGCACGCGGGTCCTCGGCGGCATCATCAACGAATACCGATACGCCGCTTAACCTGCGGCGATGACTTTCCGAGCCCCACAGGTTCGCCTTCCTCACCGACCAACTCCTGCGCCGCGGCGTCCACAAAAGCGTTGTGGCACTGGAAAAAGACGTCCGCGAGTGGATCACAAACTGGAACGCCGACCCCAAACCCTTCGCCTGGACCAAGACCGCAGACGAGATCCTCAACTGCCTGCACAAATATATCTCACGAATTTCCGGCGCAGGACACTAGTAGGGCTTTGTTAGATCGTCATGGTGGTTTTTGGTGGCAGGTGGGGCATCGGCCTGTCCAGGTGGCCAGGAGTACCTGGAGTGTTTGGAGGATCTTGTAGAGGGTCAGGCCGCCCCAGATGCTTTTGGGCTTGTCAAACGGAGTTCGGTGAGGAAGAGGTGTGCTGCGGAGACGAGGGTGACGTGGCGGTGCCAGCCGGTGAAGGAACGGCCTTCGAAATGGGTGAGGCCGAAGCCGGTTTTGAGTTCGCGGTAGTCGTGTTCGATGCGCCAGCGGATCTTGGCCAGGCGCACCAACGTCTTGATGGGCGTGTCGGCGGGCAGGTTGGAGATCCAGTAGTCGGTGGGTTCGGGCTCGTGAGGTGGCCATTCGGCTACCAGCCAGCATTCCGGCAGGCTGCCGTCGGCATCTTTGGGGATGTCGCGGTTGGCGGGCCGCACCCGCACTAGTCGGGTCGCCCGGAGGAATCGCACCTCCGGGCTCCCACAGATCCCGGCGTGAATCTCTCGATTCACCGGGCTCCTACCATCTTGGTCACCAGACACGCGGAACCCAGGAAACCCAGGCCCAATGTGCAAGAAAGCGGGGTCGCTGCGCGACCATCCGCTGCCAACACTGTAGGGCCTTTTTCTTGCTCCGCAGTCGTTTGTATTTCTTCCGTAGCCAGCGCACCAAGTAGGCGTTGATGCGTGTCAACAATGGATACATCGCGGAGCGATAGAACACCCCGTAGTACTGCATCCAGCCTCGCACCTTGGGGTTGATCCGCCGCGCGAGCTCGGTGTCCGTCGACCCGGTGCAACGGTGCAGCCGCCAGGACCGCACCTCTGCGCTGAGCTTGGCCGTGGCCTGTTTGCTGATCGCGGTCAGGAACCCTGAGAAACTCTTTCCGTTCCTGTTTCGCGCCCGACGGGCCCGGAACTCAAAGCCCAGAAAGACAAACGACGTGTGCTCATACTGGCCGCGTCGTTTGCCGTCCTGGCAGTAAACAATCCGGGTCTTGTCGGGATGCAGCCGCAGGCCCACCTGATGCATGCGTTCGTCGATGGCGGCCAGCACCAGCCGGGCCTGAGCCTGGTTGGTGCAGTGCACAATCACATCGTCGGCGAAGCGCTCGAAGGGAATAGCCGGGAATTCCCGGACCATCCAGACATCGAATGCATAATGCATAAACAGGTTCGCCAACACGGGTGATATCGCAGCCTGGCTGGTGCAGTGCACAATCACATCGTCGGCGAAGCGCTCGAAGGGAATAGCCGGGAATTCCCGGACCATCCAGACATCGAATGCATAATGCATAAACAGGTTCGCCAACACGGGTGATATCGCCGATCCTTGTGGCGTCCCGCGATCTCGTTGAACCACCGCGCCATCCGGATGCTGGATCGGCGCAGCCAGCCACCGCTTGACATACAGCAGGACCCACGGCAGATCCGTGTGATGCTGCACCGCTTTCACGATCAGCTCCCACGGGACGGTGTCGAAGAATTTCTGGACGTCTAGGTCGATCGCCCAGTCATACTTCCAACATCGCTTGCGGCAGGTCCCCACCGCATCCCGCGGCGACCGACCCGGCCGATACCCGTATGAGTCCGGATGAAACACCGGCTCTACTAACACTCCTTCATCTCCTACGCAGCAACACATCAAGAAGCCCTGCCTACACCAGCTCCTCTCCGCGCTAAGGACACACACAAAGCCCTACTAGGGGTGGAAACCGAATGAATCCGAGCTGAACCCGCTCGGTTCATGCCTCCGTCGTCGTGGAACCCTCACCATGAACGTGGGAGGACACCTCCGCAAAGCATCTAACAGCTCAGCGGATTGTTCCCCCGCGCCTTGGGTGTCCCAAATGGAAGACGTATTTGAAAAGGAGACGATCATGGCACAAGCTCCGGCTATACACGTGGGTTCCGATACAAGGGCCAAGTCACAAGAAGAGGCTCTGAGAGACGCGAAATTCGCCATCGAGGAGACAGGCCTACAAGTCACCTTCACGTCCGGTCCTCACATCGGGGGTGCTGGTACGCTCGACGGATCAGGGGTTGCGGTGCTGGTCACCTGTCTATCCTTGGATTCAAGGACTTTCATTGAGGTCGTCGGCTCGAGCGACGATAGCAATGCAGCGGGACAGGCCCGCAATAGGGTTCGCACAATTACCATGGGACCGGCGAGCTAGTGCGACACAATTCTGCTGTAGCACTAGGCGATCTCGGGGATACCTGAGACCGCATAGCAGCCACGTTCAGAAAGCCTGGCGGCGGGCTCCGCGTTTTAGCAGAGCGTCCTTGATCCACAAGCAGAAACGCCGCGCCAGCGCCGGCCCTGCGGAGCCGCGGTTGCGCCGGCTCTCGACCGGCAGTCACACCACGCGGGCCACGGTGCTAGCCGACTATCGCTATGAGGACGTAGATGGAAACGCGATTCCTGGGGTCCCCCTAAAAGGCCCTAACGGGGCCACGACCTCTGCGGCTATCCAGTCCGCTGCGAGTGCACCACATTGTTTCTATCGAGAGGTATAGGCGCCTTACGTCTTACGATGCCCACTTTTAGCTTTGTAATACCTGCCTCAGTGCACATCCTTGACGCGCGAGCTGCACCGTGCCATATAAACCGCAACAGGATGTCCTCGCCGGACGGGCAGGCCAACAGGGCAAGGGGTCACGCTCGAACGGCCGTCGTAGCCGTCGAACCACCGCACGAAGTTGCGGCGCGCTTCTTCGGTTCCCGTGAACCGGGGGAACGACATCGTAATAAACGATGCCTCCGAGAATTCTGACCGCAACCTCAACAATCCGGCGGCGCAGCCTCCTGGAATGTGATCCGCGCCTCGAGGCGGGTGTCGAATTCGACGACCTCGCCGGCGTTGAGGACGAAGTCCTGGTCACCGAGTATCAGCCGCAGCCGCCTGGACTGGGCCGTGCCGCATGAGGTTCCGGTCAGCCCCGGCCAAACCGGCTGGGCTGTCAGCGGACGGTCGGCGATAGCTTGATCGCTGCCGGTGGGCCCGCGCACCGAGAAGTGAAGGCCCGCCGGATGGGCGGGCCTTCACTTCTTACGCGGTATGCGTTGTTCGTCAGGCGGCGTAGCCCTTGGGCTGGATCAGCGAGGCGATCTGGTCGAGGCTCAGCCAGTAGTCCTCGATTCCGCTGAACCGGGCGGGGTCGGAGATGTGCACCGTCTTGTCCGCCGCGTTGTAGCCGACGATCGCCACGTAGTGGTAGATCGTCTCGCTCGACGGGTAGCCGGGTGGCTGGTTGCCGGGCTTCGCGACGATGTTGGCAACCATCGCCTTGCCGGCGTCGATGTTGCGGACCGTGTCCGACCACAGCTGCTGGGTCATCTCCGGAATCAGCGGGCGGTCGCCCCAGTCGCGGGTGACGTAGTGGATGCCGGTTCCTTCCAGCTCCCTGTTGAGTCCGTCGACGACCTGGCCGATGTGGTCCGTGCCGTTCTCGGTGGTGCCGAGATCGGTCGCTATCGAACCCTGGTCCGGCAGCTTGTCGGTAATGCTGGACAGCGCGATCCGGGTCGCCGTGGGGCCGCACCAGTAGCTGGTCTGCTGCGCCTGGTAGTCGACTGGGACGGACTTGGAGACGGCCTGGGGAACGACCTCTGGAGCCCTCGGTGCCGCCGGGGCGGGAGGAGCCGCCGGGGCCGGAGAAGCTGCCGGGGCTAGTGGAGCCTCCGGGGCCGGTGGAGCCTCCGGAGCCGGAGGAACCGCCGGAGCCGGAGCCGCAGCAGGTGCCGCCGGAGCCGCAGGTGCTGCCTGATCGAGAGGCGCTGCCGGGGCCTGCACCGCGGCGTCGGCGGCGTTGACGTGGGCGGCACGGACGTGGGCGGGCGCTGGAACTGGAGCTGCGCCCGCTACCAGCGGATGGCCGACCGCCATGATCGCGCCACCGACGACGACCGCCGAAAGGACCTTGCCGGACACCTTGCAAGACGGAGCGCCACCGCCCGATTTCGGGTGGAACCTGTCAACGAGTGCGCGGATCGCGGCCTTCGGGGTGTGACCGCCCGCGTTGCGATGCTTGTGCACGTATGCCTTTCCATGTCGGGGAAGATCCGGTCGCCACCGCCGGGGGTGCGGTGTCCTCTCGCGGTCGAAACCTCGTGACCGGATCGCGATGCACTACAGCCGACCGTAACTAAGCGTTATGGATGCTTCAACACATCACCCGATCGGATCTGAGATTACTTTTTGATCAACTCCTCTCCGTAGCAACGCCGCTGATCAAGGGGAATCGCCGAACGGGAGCCGAGCAGGCCCCAGAGCAAGCGCGCCAGATCCGGGCACCGAGCCTTTCGCCGCTACGGATCCGGGCGGCATTTGCGCTGTTAGAGGGCGTGCACGCGACATGGGGACAATCAAGGCGCACCGGGCGAAACCGGCACCCCAGCAACGATCGGCGCAGCTGCCCCAGGCCATCCGGGCCCAGATCGATTTCGCGGTCACCCGTACGCAAAGATCGGCTAAAACGCGGCCGTGAGGCTCGGCACAAGTATCCCGAGCAGCTAATTGATGATATTCAGAGCCCCCTGCAGCCGATCTCGCCTTCAGATCGCGCAGGCTGTTTCTCGGAGCTCTCTCGTGAAGGCTCGGGCTTGGGGCGTTTCGTCGGCCTTCTTCGTCGCCGCCAGGATGTCTCTCGTTGCACCTGGTTCGCAAGGGAGCAGCGTTACGCCTGGTGGGGTTGGGGTCGCGACCATCTCCGGGATCAGGGCTACCGCCAGGCTCGCCGCCACCAGTCGCAGCTGAGTGGCACCGTCCGCCACGTGATAGCGGATGTCGATCTCGTGGTGGTCGTTCGTCCGCAGTAGTTGGACCAGGGCCTCGTAGGTGTCCGTGCCTGGTGGGCACGTGGCCCACAGCTGGTCTTGCAGGTCCGCCAGCTTCGCCGACTTCAGGTTGGCGTGCGGGTGGTCTGCTGGGACCGCTAGAAGCGCGCGCTCGTGCAGCACCCTTTTGACTTGGACTCCCTTCGGGATCGGCGTCGGGCAGTGGGTCCAGCTCTCCAGGACCACAACGTCAAGTTCTCCGTTGCACAGCGCGGGAAGCATCTGCACCGCTTCTCCGTCGTGCACCTCCGGGGCGAGCCTCGGGTGCCGGGTGGTCAGCGCCTTCAGCGCCTGTGGCACCAGGGAACGCAGGGCTGAGGCGACTGCTCCGATGCGCAGCGGGCCGGCGACCAGGCCGTCCAGGTCCGCGAGATCCGTTTCCGCTCGGGCTGCGGCCGCCACCATTTCCCGCGCGGACACCGCGAGCAGGCGGCCAGCGTGGGTCAGGCGGATACCTCTGCCGTTCGGCTCCACCAGGCGGCTGGCGACCTCCCGCTCCAGCTTTCGCAGGTGCTGCGACACCGCCGGGCCCGTTATGTGCAGCGACTCCGCTGCCGCGTGGACGGAGCCGTGCTCCGCGACCGCCGCGAACACCCGGAGCCGATCCCAGGAAAACACGTAAGCAAGACTAATGCTTTTTCGGTAAAAACAGTGAGTAGTGCCTTTCGATCGTCGCTGGCATCTTTGGCCTGGTGAGGACCGCATCGGCAGATCCCGCCCGCACTCGGCGGACCGGACCGGATCCCGCTGCCGCAGTGCTGGTGATCAGCGGCGCTGCTTGCCTGTCCGCGTCGGCCGTGTTCGTCAAGCTCGCCGACATCGATGCCGGGACGGCCGCGTTCCTGCGCTGCGCCATCGCATTGGTGCCGCTCGTGCCGATGCTGCTGTTCGAGGCACGCCGCAACCGGGCCCTGCCGTGGCGGTTGCAGGCCTGGTCCGCGCTCGCCGGCGTCTTCCTGGGCATCGACTACGTGATGTGGACCGTCAGCATCCTGGACGTCGGCGCCGCCATCTCGACCGTGCTGATCAACGTCCAGGTGCTGGCTTTCCCCTTGCTGGCACGCATTTTCAGCGGGACGCAGATTCCGCGCCGCTTCCTGCACCTGAGCCCGCTGATGCTCGGCGGGCTCGCGATGGCAGGCGGCGCGCTCAGCGGGAGCCAGCAGGCCGTCAACCCGGTGCGGGGCACCGTGCTGGGCATCGCCGCCGGGGTGGCGTACGCGGTCTACCTGTACCTGACCCGGCTGGCCGGGGAGCGTTCGCCGCACCACTTCGTCACCCCGGTGTGCGTGTCGACCGCGTCTGCGGCCGTCACCTCGGGCGCGATCGGGCTGCTGGTCACTGGCCTGCCGTTGGACATCCCCGCCGCTTCGTGGGGCTGGATCGCCGCATTGGCGCTGTTGGGGCAGGTCGTCGCGTGGCTGCTGATCGGCAGGGGCACCTCTCGGCTCGCGCCGAACGCCTCGGCCGCACTGCTGTTGTTGCAGCCCGTCATGGCCATCGGGCTCGGCATGCTGGTGCTGCGCGAGACCCCTACAGCCAGTCAGCTAACCGGTTGCGCGCTGGTGGTCGGGGCGATCTGGTTCGCCAACCGGACCCGCGCTCGGCTGCCGCGCGTCAGGAGTCGTAGTGCGGCTCGGTGTGCAAGAGGAACGTGGCGTCATCGCCGGGCTCGAGCTCCCGGGGTTCGGCACCTCGGGTGAACAGTCTCGCCCCGCTGCTGCCCCCGAGTTCGGCGTGCTCGCCTCGAACCCGCAGCCAGGCCCCTTCCCGGATGCCCAGCACCGGAACGTCGTTGTCCTCGAGGAATTCCTCGATCCGCTGCTCCCGGGTCTCGCCCATGTGCGTGCTGCCCGGGTCGGGGTCCTGGTAGTGCGGGTTGATCTGGAACGGCACGAGCCCGATCGCCTCGAACGACGGCGGCTCAACGATCGGCATGTCGTTGCTGGTGCGCAGGCTGGGACAGGCCATGTTGGTGCCCGCGCTCGCGCCCATGTACGGCGTGCCGCCGCGGACGGCTTCGCGCAACGCGGTGACCAGGGCGAGGCGGTGCAACGTGGAAAGCAGGCGGAAGGTGTTACCGCCGCCGATGAACACCGCTTGGGCCTCGCGCACCGCCACCACCGGGTCATCCGCTTGGTGGATGCCGTCGACGGTGATCCCGAGCGGCGCGACCGCGGACTGCACGGTGGCCGTGTAGCCGTCGTGGTCGCGCTTGGCGAACGGGACAAACAGCAGCCGCTCGCGCCCCGCCAGCAGTTCGGCCACCGCCGGCATGGCGTGTTCGAGGAAACCCGTGCCGTGCTTCATCGAACTCGACAGCAGCAGCAGTTCCACGTTTGCCCTCTTTCCCCGTCGCAGCTGGTCAGGCCCCAGGCTATCGCCCCAGAGCGCACCTCCTGTTCGCGTGCCGGGTGAACGACACGCCGATTGGCCTACTTTGCCAACACCTCGAAATCGCTGGTCACCGGCGAGAAGACCGAGGTGATCGCGATGCTGCGGATATCGTGCGCGGCCAGGTCGGCGGCCAACGCGGCAGCTCGTCGACGTCCAGCGCGCTGATCAGCCGCCCGTCGAACTCGGGCCCGCCGTGGCAGCGGTACTGGCGACCGCGAATCGCTTGCACCAGGTCGGCGGGCCAGCCCGCCATCGGGGCAGCGCCGCGGTCGCGGGCAGCCCGAGCCGCACAGCCGCCGGAGGGGAGTTCCGGGCGGGCCTCAGCGCGGCAGCGGTTGGGTGTGGTCGCTGGTGTTCACCCACAGGCTCTCGACGTACTCCTGGAGCGTCCGGCCGAGCAGGTAGGCACCGGCCGGGGCGACCACGGTGAAGGTGTCGTCCGGTGACTCCGGGATCAACGCGGCCCGCCCGGTCGGCGCGTGGTGCACCTCGATCTCGAACGGCCCGCTGCGCACCGCGCCGGCCGCCACGCGCAAGCCCACGGAAAGCTTGGCGGTCATCCCATCCGCCCGCCGCATCAGGTCCCCCACGGCCTGCGCGTCCTCCGGGGGAACCTGGCGGCGCTTGAGCTCGTAGGCGAGCCAGTCCACCTGGCGGTCCTCGCGCTTCGCGGCCTCGGCGCGCGCCTCGGCCAGCACCCGGGTGGGCACGGTGACCTCGCAGCCCCCGGCCGGTTCGCGGTCCGGCAGGCAGCCCACCAGCGCGGGCCACGGCGCATCGGGGCGAACCTGCTGCGTGGTCACCGACTCACCCCGCACCAGCACCCGCGCCGCGTGGTGGTTGCCGACCGCCACGACGGCCCGCAAATCCGCTTCGCCGGGGTTGCTGACCTGCGCGAATCCGAACACCGATGCGCGGGCCAGGTTCGCTGCCAGTTCGGCCCACCGCTCGCCCCGCGGCCCTGCGGAGGCCGCCTGCGGTTCCGCGATCAGGAACGCCGCGATCTCCGGCCCGACCTCGCTGTCACGCAGCAGGCCGTCGAACTCCCGAAGGCTGCATAGCATCGCCGACTCCGTGGTTCACCGAGATCCCCTGTGGACGGACTTGATCAGCAGGATATCCGGCGCGCCAGCCGTTTCGCGGCGTTTTGGGAGGGGACCACTCGAACGTCAGCGCTCCTCCACCCGCGGCCTGGCGCGGCGCACGATGCCCGCCAACGCGCTGCTGACGATCGTGACTATCAACGCGCCCCAGAACGCCGGCCAGAAGCCGTCGACGTGGAACGGCAGGCGGAGCTCCCCGGCCAGGTAGCTGGTCAGCCAGAACAGCAGCGCGTTGACCACCAGGCCGAACAGCCCGAGGGTCAGCAGGTAGAGCAGGCAGCCCAGCGTCTTGGCGATCGGCTTGAGCACCACGTTGACGATGCCGAAGATCACCGATACCGCCAGCAGCGTGAGGATCTTCGCCGTGGTGTCCTCGCCTTCCAGGGTGATCCCGGGCAGCGCGGTGGTGATCCACACCGCCACCATTGTGATCAGGATGTGCAGCAGAAGTGCCACTACGCGCCCCCTCCCTGCGGGTGTCCGCCACGAACATCGACGACGCTACCGGCGTCCAGTGGTGCTCCGCTCGCAGCGCGGTGCGATCTCCGGGTGATCCCGGGGTGATCTCAGGGTCAGCTGAAGAGCGTGGCCATCAGCTGGAGGGCGTCGCCGTCGGTGTCGTCGTGCGCTTCGGCGAACCGGAAGACCAGGCCTTCGCGCAGCCCCCACGGGCAGATCTCCAGCTCGTCCACGCCGATGGTGCGCAGGATCAGCTCGGCGACGATGGCGCCGGCCAGGATGCGGCGGGCGCGGCTGCGCGACACGCCTGGCAGCGCCGCCCGCTGCTTCTGGTCCAGCTCGGCAAGCTTCGGAATCCAGGGGCGGAGCTTCGCGCGGGACAGCCGGTCGGGGTGGCGGGCCACCTTGCCCGGCGAGCTCTCGGTGAGCACCGCGAGCTGGCGCAGCACCTTGGACAGCGCCACCGGGTGCCCGAGGTCGCGGTCGGCGAAGGTGCGCAGCGAGGACGGGATGGTGCCGCGGACCGCCGCGACGAGCTTGTCGACCTGCTTCGACCGCGGCGGGTCGTCCGGCAGGTACTGCCTGGTCAGCCGGGCCGCGCCGAACGGCAGCGAGACCACGTCGGAGGGCTCGCCGCCGATGCCGGTGGCCACGTCGATGGTGCCGCCGCCGATGTCCACTGTGGTCAGCGTCGGGCCGGAACGGCCGTGCCAGCGCCGGGCGGCGTGGTAGGTGACGGCTGCTTCGTCGCGCGGGCTGAGCACGCCGATCCGCTCCCCGGCCGCATCGCTGAGCCGCTGCCGCAGTTCCGCGCCGTTGGCCGCGTCCCGCACCGCCGAGGTGCCGTAAGCGACCAGCGCGTCGGGGCACTGATCCGCGGCCGCGCGCACGCAGTGCTGCACCGCCCGCACCGCGAGCTCGACGCCTGACTCGGTGACAAGTCCGTCCGCCCCGGTGTGCTCGGCGAGCCTGGTCCGGGCCTTCACGCTCCAGTCGGCGCGGGGCATGCGGGACCGGTCGAGGTCGACCACCTCGAGGCGCGCAGCGGTCGACCCGATGTCCAGCAGAGCCAATTTCATGCCGCGACCACCCGCGCACCGCGCGGCTCGTGGCGCAGCGCAGTGGACTCAATGGACGGCATGTCCCCATTGTCGGGGTCATTTCGGCCGAAAATCCAGCCACCCCAAGGTTTTCTTGAGATGTGCGTCACAACCCGCGGTCCTGGTAGGACCCCCGGCGACGTTTACCCGGCGGTAGCCTCGGGACAGCCTCGGCGGCGCGGCCGGCGCCCCGGCATCACCGCTGCCACAGACCGGAAAGGTTCGGCCCATGCGCATCGGGATGCCGCTGAACTACAGCGGCGGTTTCAAGGAGACCGTCGACGACCTGGCCACCTACGAGAAGGCCGGGCTGGACATCGTGTACGTCCCGGAGGCCTACTCGTTCGACGCGGTGAGCCAGATGGGCTTCATCGCCGCCCGCACCGAACGCCTGGAGATCGCCTCCGGCATCCTGCAGATCTACACCCGCACGCCGACGCTGACCGCGATGACCGCCGCGGGCATGGACTTCGTCTCCGACGGCCGCTTCACGCTCGGCATCGGCGCGTCCGGACCGCAGGTCATCGAGGGCTTCCACGGGTTGCCTTACCACGCGCCGCTGGGCCGCACCCGCGAGATCGTCGACATCTGCCGGCAGGTCTGGCGCCGCGAGAAGGTGCAGCACGAGGGCAAGCACTACAGCATCCCGCTGCCCGCCGACCAGGGCACGGGGCTGGGCAAGCCGCTGAAGCTCATCAACCACCCGGTGCGCGACCGGATCCCGATCATGATCGCCGCGATCGGCCCGAAGAACGTCGAGCTGGTCGCCGAGATCGCCGAGGCCTGGGAGCCGATCTTCTACCTGCCGGAGCGGGCGGCCGAGGTGTGGGGCGAGCCGCTGGCGGCTGGCAAGGCTAAGCGCGACGCGACGCTGCCGCCGCTGGACGTGGTCGCCCAGGCACCGCTGGCCATCGGCGAAGGCCTCGACGACCTGCTGGATTTCGCGCGGCCGCACCTGGCGCTCTACGTCGGCGGGATGGGTGCGAAGGGCAAGAACTTCTACAACAACCTGGCCCGCCGTTATGGCTTCGAGGCGGAGGCCGAGCTGATCCAGGACCTCTACCTCAGCGGCAAGAAGGACGAGGCCGCCGCGGCGGTTCCCCGCGAGCTGTTGGAGAAGACGTCGCTCGTCGGCCCGGTGGGCCACGTCAAGGAGCGGCTGGCGGCGCTGAAGGAGTCCGGGGTCACGACCCTCAACGTCACACCGCTGGCGGGCGACGCGGCCGGTCGCGCCAAGCTCATCGAGCAGGTCAGGCAGCTCGCCGCCGACGTGTGATCGACTCGAAGGCGCTTCCGTCTGGAATCGCCGGGGCTTCGGCCACCGCTTCACGGGTGTGTTGCGGCACCGCCGGGCGGCCCTTGGAGCCACGCGGGTGGTAGATCGCGTCGGCCGTACCGATCAGGAGAGACTGTCGGGGTGACTGGATCGACGCTGCTGCACCTGCTGCCGCTGAACACCTTCCACGCCGACCGCGACTCCCCGATCCGCGCCGCGAGCCTCGACACCGACGGGTTCGTGCACTGCTCCCCGGACGTGCGCACAACGCTCGCCGTGGCGAACACCCTCTACCGCGACGAGACCGAACCGATGATCGCACTGGAGCTGGACCCGGCGAAGCTGTCCGCGCCGGTGCGGTGGGAAGCGGCGAACCCGACGCCTCCCGAAGGCGTGCCGGCGGACGTGTTGTTCCCGCACGTGTACGGGCCGCTGGAGCGGGAGTCGGTGATCGGCGTCCGCTACGCGCGGCGCGATGTCTCGGGCCGGTTCCTGAGCTTGGAGACACGCAGCCGCACCGCCGAGGAGTTCGACCTGCTGCCGCATCCGGAGGGCGGCTGGTACCGGCGGACCTGGGCCAGCCCGGCCGGGATCGAGCACAACGGCGGCCTGCGGCCGACCGCCACGATGATCTACTTCCTGCTCCCGCCCGGACAGCAATCCGCATGGCACACCGTCGCTTCCGACGAGTTGTGGTTGTGGCACCGGGGCGGGCCACTGACGCTTTCGCTAGGCGGGGACGGGCCGAACCCGGTCGCCGAACCCGAGCAGGCGGTGCTCGGCGCTGGTGCCGGTCAGGCGCCGCAGGCGGTCGTCCCGGCCGGCACCTGGCAGCGCGCCTCCGCGGCGGCGACCGTGGAAGCGCTGGTCAGCTGCGTGGTCTCGCCCGGTTTCGACTTCGCCGACTTCCGCGTCTTGTAGGCCGGTCGAACGAGCGCCGGGGTCCGGGGCGGCGCATCGCGCCCGGGCCACCGGCCGCCGCCATGCGCCGGGTCGGCATCCGCACCGCGTTTCCGGGGGAGCAGAGGGCGAGCAACGCCGCGACCACGGTGAAGAGCACAGGAACGTTGCGCCGGATTCTCGGGCGCGCACCGAGAACGGCGCGCTGCTGCCGGTATTCGGCAACGAGCCTACTGGTTTCGCGATGTCTGCCGCGTGCGGATTCGCGGCGCAGCCCGCCGGAACCTAGCATCCTCCGCTCCACCCAGGACATCGCGATCAACGATCCGATGATCGCCCCGATGCCGACCGTGGCCGCCAATGCGAACCCAGCCAGTGAATTGATCACCGGCACCACCCCCCGCAACGCAGCGGACCACCACTTCCGCGCGACTGTTTCTGTCGGCGCGAACCGGCACCGCACCAATGCCGGTTCCGCTGTGGCCCTGGGGATTCACCGTAATTCGTGACGCTCATGACCGCCGGGCGCGAACGGCGCTGCTCGCCCGAACAGGTGAAAAGTGATCAGATCAGGTTGCGCCGTGCTGTGATCGGGCGTACTGGTCTTGATCGGGCAAACCGCGCTGATCCACAGCTACCATCGGATTCGGTCCGACCACTTCCGGCACGCAACCGCGTGACCCGGCGCACGCCCGGGCAACCCGCCGCGAACGGCGCGCGTGTTCCGCAGAGGTCCGGTGTTCGCAACCGGAATCGTCGACGGACCGCGATTTCAGGGGAGGTTGTCGCGTCGTGAGGGCTTACGCCGTCCATCTGCTGTTCCACCTGCTGGCGATCGCAGCCGGCGCCGGCTGCGGGGTCGCGGGCTGGCTGTGGTGGTTCGGCGGTGACCCGAACAGCCTGTGGCTGGCGATCGGCGCGCTGGTCGTCGGGATCATCGTGCTGGTCCTGGAAGCCCTCTACATCCGCGCCGAGCAGCCGCCCGCGCCACCGCGCTCCCAACCGCGACCGCAACAGCCGCCACCCCGCTCCCAACCGCGACCGCAACAGCCGTCATCGCGCTCCCGACCGAAGCCGCAACAGCCGCAACGGCCTCGCGAACGCACCCGACCCGATCTCAAGCCCGTGGCGGCACCGTCGTCGGACACGTTGCTCCAGCCGTCCCCGAACGCCAGCAAGGCCATCGACCAGGAGACCAAGACCTCGGCGCTCGACGCACTCGGCGAGCTCGGGAGGAGAACCAACCCGCCGGGCCGCCAGAACTGATCGGTCCGCGCAACCTCATCGCACTCCGGTACGTCTAACAGACGCGAGATCCACAACCAGGAGTGCCACCAGATGCCTACGCAGGACCAAGCAGTCCTCGCCAGGGTTGACCACCCGCGTGTACCTGGAGCCTGATCTCCGGTACGTGCGATATCGCAGGTACCGCTCAGCGCCCCATCCATCGAGGACGGCGCTTGTCGGCGAAGGCACGCGGACCCTCCAGCGCGTCTTCGGATCGCAGCATCGCGTGGTAGTTCGGCAGGCCGCTGCGCAGCAGCTCGGCTGACCCGCACGGCTCCCGCCGGACGGTCGTACCGTGCTGGGATGGTGGAAATCCGGGCTGCGCTGATCGACATCGACGGTGTTCTGACCGTGTCCTGGCGACCGTTGCCGGGCGCGGCCGACGCGCTCCGGGGCCTCCGGGCCGACGGGATCGGCGTCCTGCTGGTCACCAACACCACCGGCCGGACGCGGGCGTCGATCGCGGAAACCCTCGCCGGGGCCGGGTTCGAAGTCGGCGTCGACGAAATCCTGACCGCGCCGGCGGCCGCCGCCGAACACCTCGCGCGACACCACCCCGGCGCCCGATGCCTGCTGGTGAACAGCGGGGACATCGGCGAAGACCTCGGCGATGTGGAACTGGTCGACGACGACGCGGACGTGGTCGTCCTCGGCGGCGCCGGACCGGAGTTCGACTACCGCACGCTCAACCTGGTCTTCTCCCACCTGCAGCGCGGCGTGCCGCTGGTGGCGATGCACCGCAGCCTCTGCTGGCGCACCAGCGGGGGGCTGCAGCTGGACTCCGGTGCGTTCCTGATCGGCCTGGAGCGGGCCGCGAACCGGGAGGCGACCGTGGTCGGCAAGCCGTCGGCCGAGTTCTTCGCCGCCGCGCTGGGCAAGATCGACGCCGAACCCGGCAATGCCTTGATGATCGGCGACGACGTCGAGTCCGACGTGCTCGCCGCGCAACGCCACGGCATCACCGGAATCCTGGTGCGCACCGGCAAGTTCACGCCGGGAGCGCTCTCGGCCGCCGCCGGCACCCCGGACCACGTGTTGGACTCCTTCGCCGAACTTCCGGGCTTCCTGCGCCGGTGAAGGCACTCAGCGGATCGGCAGCAGCACGCCCCGCTCGGATTCCGGGCGGGGCCCGAGAATCCGGCGTTCGGCGGCGGCGATCGGGACGTCGTTGATGCTGGCCTCGCGGCGGCTCATCAGCCCGTCCTCGGTGAACTCCCAGAGCTCGTTGCCGTAGCTGCGCCAGCACTGCCCGGCGGCGTCGAGGCATTCGTACTGGAAGCGAACCGCGATGCGGTTGCCGCGGAAGCTCCAGAGCTCCTTGCGCAGCGCGTAATCCAGTTCGCGCGCCCACTTCTCGCGCAGGAAGGCAACGATCTCGTCCCGGCCGGTGATGAACCGATCCCGGTTTCGCCACGCGGAGTTCGCCGTGTACGCCAGCGCGACGCGTTCGGGATCGCGGGTGTTCCAGGCATCTTCGGCCGCCTGCACCTTCTGGGCGGCGGTCTGCTCGTCGAACGGCGGGAAGTGCGGACGCGACATCTCATTTGCTCCCAACCGGAGAACGGTCATTCTCCGCGACGTCCGCTAGGATAGAGAACGATCGTTCTCCTCACAACCGGAGTGCTCCCGTGCAGCGTCACGAGGCCGAGTCGAAGCTGTTGGACACCGCCGAAGCCCTGTTCTACGAACGCGGCATCCAGGCCGTCGGCATGGCCGAGCTGCGCACCGCCTCCGGGGTGTCGCTCAAGCGCCTCTACCAGTGCTTCGCATCCAAGGACGAGCTGATCGAGGCCTACCTGCGCCGCCGCGACGCGCGCTGGCGCGCCTCGCTGTCCACCTACGTCGCGCACGGCGACCGCAACCCCGAGCAGGCCGTGCTCGCGGTCTTCGACTGGCTGCACGACTGGTTCGACGAACCCGGATTCCGGGGCTGCGCGTTCCTCAACTCCTTCGGCGAACTGGGCGGCAGCTCCCCCGCAGTCGCCGCGGCGGCGCGGGAACACAAGAACGAACTGCGCCACTACCTGCGAAAACTGGTCGGCGAGCTCGACGCCGCCGACCCCGACGAGCTCACCGAGCAGCTGCTCGTCCTGATCGACGGCGCGACCACCACAGCAGCCGTCGGCGGCAACCCCGGACCGGCCCGCAGCGCCCGCGCCGCCGCCGCGGTGCTGATCACCGCCGCCGCTCGATGCACCGCGCCGTCTTGCTCAGAGTGACTTGAGACACAATCCTGTCCTCAGGTGTGCGGAAGCGGCGCGAGCGGGCCAAACGGCCTGCCGTGGCACCCGGGTGAGGAGGCCACCCATGTCAATCATGCGTGTCAAATCGGTCGAACAGTCCATCCGCGATGCCGAGGCCCCGGAATTCCGCCTGCGCCGCGTGCTGCGCGCGGTGGACCTGCTGGGCATCGGCATCGGCGCGATCATCGGCACCGGCATTTTCGTGCTCACCGGCGTGGCCGCGGCCACCGACGCCGGGCCGGGCATCGCGATCTCGTTCGTCTTCTCCGGCATCGCCTGCGGTCTGGCGGCGCTCTGCTATGCCGAGTTCGCCTCGGTCGTGCCGGTGGCTGGCTCGGCGTACACGTTCTCCTACGCGTCGATGGGCGAGTTCCTGGCCTGGATCATCGGCTGGGACCTGATGCTGGAGTTCATCGTCGGCGCTTCCACGGTGTCGGTGGGCTGGTCGCGGTACTTCGTCGCGGCGCTCAACTCGATCGGACTGGGGTTGCCCGAGGCGTTCACCGCCGCCCCGGGAGCCGGTGGCGTGGTGAACCTCCCCGCCGCGATCATCGCGCTGATCCTGACCGGGGTCCTGGTCGTCGGCATCCGGCTCAGCGCCTCGGTGACCAACGTGGTCGTGGCGATCAAGCTCGTCGTGGTGCTGTTCTTCATCATCTTCGGCGCGTTCTTCATCAAGGCCGCCAACTGGAGCCCGTTCATCCCACCGCACCAGCCCGCACCGCCCGGTGCCGCCGGGGCAGCGCTGGAGGAACCGCTGGTCAACGCGATCTTCGGGCAGACCGGCTCGTTCGGGCTCAGCGGCCTGGTGGCGGGTGCCGCGCTGGTGTTCTTCGCCTACATCGGCTTCGACATCGTCGCCAGCGGCGCGGAGGAGACCCGCCGGCCGCAGCGCGACATGCCGATCGGCATCCTCGGCTCGCTGGCCATCTGCTCCATCCTGTACGTGCTGGTTTCGCTGGTGATGACCGGCATCGTCAAGTACGACCAGCTGGACACCGCGGCGCCGATGGCCACCGCGTTCCAGGCGATCGGCGCGTCATGGGCGGCCGGGCTGGTCTCGCTGGGCGCGATCGCCGGGCTGACCACGGTGATCCTCATCCTGATGCTGGGTCAGGCCCGGGTCGGCTTCGCGATGAGCCGGGACGGCCTGCTGCCGGTGTGGTTCGCCAAGGTGCACTCGAAGTTCCGCACGCCCTACCGGATCACGGTGATCACCGGGATCGTCGTGGCGGCCGTCGCCTCGCTGACCCCGATCAACGTGCTCGCCGAGATGACCAACATCGGCACCCTGTTCGCGTTCGTCCTGGTGTCCATCGGCGTGCTGGTGCTGCGCCGCGCCCGGCCGGACCTGCCGCGGTCCTTCCGGGTGCCGTGGGTGCCGGTGATCCCGATCCTGGCCGCAGCCGCCTGCCTGTACCTGATGCTCAACCTCGTCGGCTGGACGTGGATCCGGTTCGGCGTCTGGATGCTGATCGGCTTGGTCGTCTACTTCGTGTACAGCAGGAAGAACAGCAGGCTCGGCAAGAGCGCGACCGCCGACGAGGCCTGACCCGGCTCACCCGAGCTGTTCGTCCAGGTAGCACCAGCTCCAGGACTCCCCCGGTTCGAAGGAGCGGATCACCGGGTGGGCGGTCTGACGGAAGTGGGCCGTGGCGTGCCGGTTCGGGCTGGAGTCGCAGCACCCCACGTGCCCGCACTTCGTGCAGATCCGTAGGTGCGCCCACACGTGCAGCCCGGCCGCGAGGCAGTCCTCGCAGCCGTCCTCTCGGCCGGGCGCAGGTTCGCGGCTGGCCGCCTCCTGCAGGTGCGCACAACTGCCGGACATTCGGAACCTCCAGGTGGTGAGCGCGCGGTCGGCGGCTCGAACGACAATGTGCTTCCGAACGTAACCATCGGCTGCCGCATCCGCAGGCGTTGACGGAGAGAGCATGTACGACCTACCCGCCTTGATGGCCCTGCTCGCCGGGGCGCTCGCCGTCACCGCCCTCGCCCGCCGAGTCGGGTTCTCCGCGCCGCTGGTGCTCGTCGTGGTGGGCCTGGCCGTGTCGTCCATACCCGGCGTGCCGGATTACACCCTCGATCCGAACGTGGTGCTGCTGCTGATCTTGCCGCCGCTGCTGTACTCGGCCGCGCTGAACAGCTCCACCATCGGGATTCGCGCCAACCTGCGGCCGATCGGGCTGCTCGCGTTCGGGTTGGTGCTGTTCAGCACGGCGGTCGCCGGGGGGATCGCCTGGTGGCTGGTGCCGGGAATGCCGCTGAGCGTGGCGCTGGTGCTCGGCGCGGTCATCGCGCCGCCGGACGCGGTCGCGGCCACCTCGATCGGCCGCCGGCTGGGGCTGCCGCGCAAGATCATGACGGTGCTCAGCGGCGAGAGCCTGGTCAACGACGCCACCGCGCTGACCGCCTACCGGGTGGCCGTGGCCGCCGCGATCGGCACCGGCTATTCCCTGCTGGCCGGGGTCGGCATGTTCCTGCTGGCCGCGGTCGGCGGCGTGGTGATCGGCTACGTCATCGGCTGGGTGGTGCATCGGGTCCGGCGGCTGCTGCGCGACGACATGCTGGAAAGCGCGGTAGGGCTGATCGTGCCGTTCTTCGCCTACCTGCTCGCCGAGGAGGTGCACGCCTCCGGGGTGCTGGCTGTCGTGGTGGCCGGGCTGTACCTGGGGCATCGCTCGCCGGCCGGCAGCGCCGCGACGCGGCTGCAGGACCGGGCGGTGTGGAACGCGGCGGACACGCTGCTCGAAGCGGTCGTGTTCGCGTTGATCGGCCTACAGCTGCGCAGCGTCGTAGAGAGCGTGTCGACCGACTTCGGGCCGCTCGTCGTCACCGGGCTCGTGCTCATCGCCGGCGTGGTGCTCGCGCGCGGCGCGTGGGTTTTCCTCGTGATGTACCTGCCGGAACTGCTCCGCCGCCGCAGCCCGAACTGGCGGCTCAAGGTGATCGTGTCGTGGGCGGGGATGCGGGGCGTGGTGTCGTTGGCCGCCGCCTCCGCGATCCCCACCGTGACGCTGACCGGTGCGCCGTTCCCGCACCGCGACGAGGTCCTGTTCCTGACGTTCTTCGTGACGCTGGCGACGCTGCTACTGCACGGCACGACGCTGTCCTGGCTCATCGGCTTCTTCGGGGTGCGGGGCACCGAGGACTACACCGACGCTCTCGCCGAGGCCGAAGCCCAGCACAACGCGGCCCGCGCCGCGCGGGAACGGCTCGACGAACTCACCGCGGAAGCCGAGCCACCCGGCGACGTCGCGGAGCGCTTGCACCGAGCTGCGCAGCAGCGCAGCAACCAGGCGTGGGAGCGGCTGGGCCGGTCGGCCGACGAAGTCGGCGAGAGCCCGACTGCGGCGTACCGCCGCCTGCGGGGCGAGATGCTGGCTGCGGAGCGGGCGGTCTTCGTCCAGTTCCGCGACAACCGCCGCATCGACGACGAGGTCCTGCGCCGCGTCATGCACCAGCTCGACCTGGAAGAACTCTGGCTCTCCCGCGACTGAAAAGAATATCCGGCTCATTTTGCGTGGCGGCGCGGGTAGCGGAACTTCAGCGGCCCCTCGACTGCGGGCGCTAGGCCAGGAAGCCGAGTTGGGACGAGAGTTCCTTGGCGGCGATGCGCATCGCGCCCACTACTTCGCGCATGCGCTTGCGGGAGAAGCGGTAGGACGGGCCCGAGGCGCTGAGCGCGGCGATCACATCGCCCTCGTGGTTGTAGACCGCGACCGCCGCGGCGTTGAGGCCGAGCTCCAGCTCCTCGTAGCTCGTCGCGTAGCCGTCGCGGGCGATCATCTCGAAGTCCTTGCGCAACTCGCCGGCATTGGTGACAGTTCGCGTTGTGTACCGCTCCAGCGGCCTGACGAGAAGTTCCTCCTGGTCCACCTGCGGCGCGTACGCCAGCAGCACCTTGCCGCTGGACGTCGCGTGCAGCGGGGTGCGTTGCCCGACCCAGTTGTGCGCCGTCACAGCCGCGGTCCCGCGGGCCTGGCTAATGTTGATGGCGACATCATTGTCCCGGATCGCGATGTTGACCGTCTCGCCCAGGTCCGCGGCGAGCGACTCGCAGAACGGACGGCCCAGCCTCGGCAGGTCCATCCGCTCGGTCGCCGCCCCGGCCAGCCGCACGATGCCGAAGCCGATCGCGTACTTGCCGCGCTCCCCCAACTGCTCCACCAAGCCGCGTGCTTCCAGCACACTCACCAGCCGGGAGGCCGTCGACTTGTGCACTCCCAGCTCCCCGGCGATCTCGGTGATGCCGGCTTCTCCGTTGCGCGCCAGCAGTTCCAAGACGGTCACAGCCCGATCGACGGACTGCACCAGAGCGCCAGAACTCCTTCCGCGTGACTCAGCTGCGCTACCCACCGGTCAACCGTATCCGTTCGAGGTGCACATATCGGAACCATCCGTTGTCCCTCTTGACGTTGTCGCAACAAAAGGGTCAGATTTGTTGCACATACTACGCGGTGTTCCTCATTGTGCAACGGAGGTCGGCTTGTTGTCATTCATCGGGGCCACCGCACCGGCCGCGGTCGAAGCATGAACACGGTCGCAGTCGTCGGCTCGTCGGTGGCCGGCTGGCGTGCCGCGCAGGAGCTGCGCGAACAGGGCTTCGACGGGCGGCTGGTGATCATCGGGGCGGAAGCGCACCGCCCGTACGACAGGCCGCCGCTGTCCAAGGAGTTCCTGGCCGGGCAGTTGCAGCCGGAGGAGCTCTCGCTGGGCAGCGAGCAGGAGGAAGCCGACCTCGCCGCCGAGTGGCGGTTGGGGGTTCCGGCGGCGCGGCTGGACACCAAGCGCGGCGCGGTGGTGCTCGCCGACGGCAGCGAGGTCCTCGCCGACGGCGTCGTGCTGGCCACCGGGTCGGCCCGGCTGAACCTGCCGGGCACCGCGGAAGCCCCCGGCTGCCACCGGCTGCGGACCGTCGACGACGCGTTGGCGCTGCGCGGCGATATCCGCGCCGGGGCGCGGGTTGTGGTCGTCGGTGGCGGGCTCATCGGCACCGAGATCGCCTCGACCTGCCGGTCCCTGGGCGCCGAGGTGACGCTGGTCGACGCCCAGCACCTGCCGCTGGCGCGCACCCTGGGCATCGAGCTGGCGCCGCTTTGCTTCGCGCAGCACGAGGATTACGGGGTGCGGGTGCGGTGCGGGACGCCCGCAACGCGCGTTCTCGCGGACGACCGGGTCACCGGCGTGGAGCTCGCCGACGGTCGGGTTATCCCGGCCGATACGGTGGTCGTCGAGGTCGGCGCCGAGCCCGCCACCCGTTGGCTGCGCGGCTCCGGGCTGAAGCTCCGCGACGGCGTCGTGACCGACTCCGGGTGCGCGACCTCGCTGCCGAACGTGGTGGCAGTGGGCGACATCGCCCGGTACCAGCCGGTGCACTGGTCGCGCACCGTCCGCAGCGACCACTGGTCGACGGCGATGAACCAGCCGCCGGTCGCGGTGCGCAACCTGCTGGCCGGGCAGACCGTCGCCACCTACGCGGGAGTGCCGCATTTCTGGTCGCGGCAGTACGGTTCGACGCTGCAGTTCGCCGGCTACGCCGGGGCGAAGGACCGGATCACGGTGGTGGACGGCTCGTTGAAGACCCGCCGCTTCGTCGCGACCTACCAGCGCGGCGGCCGGACGATCGCGGTGTTCGCGATGAACAGCCCCAAGCAGTTCGCGGTCCACCGCCGCCGTCTCATCACGTCCCTGGCGGCGCCGGCCCTGTCGCGCCGCTGATCCGCCGCGGTCAGCTCTTGAGGAACTGCAGGAGATCACCGTTGAACTTCTCCTTGTCCCCGGGGACCATCGCGATGCCGTGCGAGCCGCCCTCGTAGACCTTCAGGGTCGCGTTCGGGATGAGTTCGGCGGTTTTGCGGCCCGTGGCGTCGATGGGCACGACCTGGTCGTCCTCGCCGTGGACGACCAGCGTCGGGATGTCGAACTTCTGCAGGTCCTCGGTGAAGTCCGTGCGCGCGAAGGCGTCCACGCACTTCACCCCCGCTTCGATGGACTCCTGCATGGCCATGAACCAGAAGGCGTCCCGATTGCCCTGGGTGACCTTGTTGCCGGACCGGTTGGCGCCGAAGAACCCAACGGATGTGTCCTTCCAGAACTGGGAGCGCTCGGCGAGGATGCCGTTCTTGATCTCCTCGAACACCTCGGCGGGCACGCCCTCGGGGTTGCCCTCGGTCTTGATCATCAGCGGTGGGATCGCGGAGAGCAGCACGGCTTTGCTGACCCGCCCGGTGCCGTAGCGGCCGATGTAGCGGGCGAGTTCGCCGCCGCCCATCGAGTGCGCGACCAGCGTGATGTCACGCAGATCCAGCGAGTTGATCAGGTCGTCGAGGTCGTCCGCGAAGGTGTCGAAGTCGTAGCCGCCCCAGGGCTGGCTGGAGCGGCCGTGGCCGCGGCGATCGTGGGCGATGCCGCGGAAGCCGTGGTCGGCCACCAGTTTCATCTGGTCTTCCCAGGCATCCGCGTTCAGCGGCCAGCCGTGGCAGAACACCACCGGGAGTCCGCTTCCCCAGTCCTTGTAGTAGATCTCGACACCGTCGCGCGTGGTGGCAGTCGGCATGCGTCCCCCTCGGTCGGCAGCTCGAATGCCGTTGCTCCGAGCAGCCAGCCACCATTGAGGCACAGGGGCACGACGGTCGCCCGACGATCTCGTGCTCGCGGGCTCGCGGGAGCGAACGGACCGTTTGCGCCGCCTATCGAGGCGAACAGGCCGTTCGCAGCGACCAATCAGGGCGCGGTGAACTCCCGCATGGCGTCGAGAAGCAAGTCCGCCAGGTAGTCGGCGAAGGAACTGCGGACGAGGATCCGGTAGTTGGGTTCCGGGCCGAGTTGCCAGAGGACCGCTTGGGTTCGGCCGAGGAGGGTTTGGGCGCAGCGGCCCGGGGTGAAGGCGCGCGGGTGCAGGTCCAGCGAGCAGATCTTCTCCAGGACCTCGCGGGACGCCGGGCCGGAGAGGCGCAACGTCGTCCGGTTCGCCGACACGTCCACTGTGGACCCCAAGGAGTCCGACAGGGCGCTTCGGACCGAGCCGACCAGTCGGTCCGCGTGGCCGTCCGGGGCGACCAGGAGCCATTCGTCCGGGCCGAGCCACAGCGCCGCGCCGTTCTCGTCGCCCGAGACCAGGTTCGGTTCCTGGTGCGGGAGCGCAAGGTCCAGGGCGTGCTCGATGCGCGCCACCGCCGGGCTGCCCGGGTGCACCCGCAGGTTCACCTGGGTCAGGAACGGTTCTTCGGCCAGCCGAACACCGCGCGGACCGTCGGCGCCGTGCGCGGCGAGCTCCGCCGCGCGGTCGGCCAGCGGGCTGCGGCGCAGGGACAGGGCACCGACCCGGGAGTGAGCGGGGCTAGCGACCGTCACGGCGGGCTCCTTCCACGTCGTAGAACACCGGTTGGGTCACCTCGACCGGGATCGACCGGCCGTGGACCGGCACGTGCAGCACCTCGCCGATGCGCTGCTGTCCGTCGCGCACCAACGCCATCGCGAACGTCCGGTCCAGGATCGCGCTGCGGTAGCTGGAGGTGACGTGCCCGAGCATCGGCACCGGCGGCTCCAGCGGGGTGCCGGGCTCCACCAGGTGCGCGCCCTCCGGCAGCAGCTCCGCTGGGTCCATCGGCAACAGCCCGACCAGCTGCTTGCGGTCGGCGCGCGCGGTGTCGGGGCGGGCGAACGAGCGCTTGCCGACGAAGTCCTTGCGCTTCGACACCACCCAGTCCATGCCCAGGTCGTGCGGCGTCACCGTGCCGTCGGTGTCCTGCCCGACGATCACGAACCCCTTTTCGGCCCGCAGCACGTGCATGGTCTCGGTGCCGTAGGGCGTGATGCCGAAGTCCTGGCCGGCCTCGTGCACCGCCTCCCACACCGCCATGCCGTACCAGGCGGCCGCATTGATCTCGAAGGCCAGCTCGCCGGAGAACGAGATGCGGGAGATCCGGGCCGGAATCCCGTTGCCCAGCACGGTTTCCCGGAACTCCATGAACGGGAAGGCCGCGGCCGAGACGTCCAGGTCCGGTGCCACGCGGCCCACCACTTCCCGGGAGTCCGGCCCGACCACCGCCACCGCGGCCCACTGCTCGGTCACCGAGGTGCAGTGCACCGCCAGGTGCGGCCACTCCGTTTGCAGCCACTCCTCCAGCCACTCCAGCACCGCCGCCGCGTTGCCGGTCGTGGTGCTCATCAGGTAGCGGTCCTCGGCCAGCCGCATCGACACACCGTCGTCGAAGACCATCCCGTCGGCCTTGCACATGACGCCGTAGCGGGCCTTGCCGACCGGGAGCTTGGCGAAGGCGTTGGTGTAGATCCGGTTCAGGAACTCCGGTGCGTCCGGGCCGACGATCTCGATCTTGCCGAGCGTGGTGGCGTCCTGCATCGCCACCCCGGTGCGCGCCGCCAGGCATTCGCGGCGCACCGCAGCGGCCATGTCCTCGCCCGGGCGCGGGTAGTACCAGGGCCGCTTCCACTGGCCGACGTTCTCGAACTCCGCGCCGTGCGCGACATGCCAGGAATGCATCGGCGTGGTCCGCACCGGGTCGTGCAACCGGCCCCGGTCGCGTCCGGCCAGCAACGCGAACGACACCGGCGTGTAGGGCGGCCGGAACGTCGTGGTGTCAACCGCACCCGGCGATTCGGCCAGCAGCGCGTCGGCGATGACGCCGATGGCGTTGACCGCGGAGGTCTTGCCCTGGTCGCTGCCGGTGCTGATGGTGGTGTAGCGCTTGACGTGCTCGACCGAGCGCATCCCCGCGCCGATCGCGCGCCACACGTCGGCGACCGTGGAATCCCTTTGCAGGTCGACGAAGTGATCTGTCCACTGTGCCGGGTCACCGGACTCCGCCGGGACCAGCCACAGCGGACGCGGCTGGGCGACCGGCCGGGCGCGGCGACCCGGAAGCCGCTCGCGGTCGCCGCCTCGGCCCCGGCCGCCAAGCCCTGGGCGAGGCATCCGGCGAGGTCGTAGGTGCCACGCCCGGCACCGATCACCTTGGGCAGCCCCGTTTTCTGCACCGGCACGAACGCGGACACCAGATGGTCCCAGCGCACCTCGCCGCCGGCCTGGCTGAACAGGTGCACGGCGGGGCTCCAGCCGCCGCAGACCGCCAGCAGGTCGCAGTCGACGTCCACCGGCGTGCCGGCGAGCAGGCCCTCGTCGTCGATCTGGGCGATTCGCACGGACGACACCCGCCGGTCCCCCGCCGTGCCGATGACGGCCGAGCCGGTGAACACCTGCGCGCCCAGCGAGCGGGCTTGCTCGACCAGCCGCTGCGGCGGTTCCGGCCGGGTGTCGACGACGGCGCGGACGTGCCCACCTGCGGCGGCCAGGTCGAGCGCGGTCAGATAGGCGCTGTCGGAGGTGGTGACGACAACGGCCTCCCGGCCCGGCAGCACGGCGAAACGCTTGAGGTAGCTGCGAACGGCCGAGGCGAGCATGATGCCGGGCCGATCGTTGTCGGCGAAGACCATCGGCCGCTCGTGCGCGCCGGTGGCCAGCACGACCCGCTGGGCACGCACGTGCCACAGCCGCTTGCGGTCGCCCCGGTTTTCGGCGACGAGCAGGTAGTTGTGGTCGTAGTGGCCCACGGCGGTGGCGCGGGTCAGCACCCGCACCTCCGGTGAGTCGACGAATTCCCTTGCTGCGCGCGAGATCCACTCGCTGGCAGGGCGACCGTCGATGAGCTCGCCACCGTCGAGCAGCGACCCGCCAAGCTCGCGGCCCTGCTCGACCAGCACCACCCGCGCGCCGCTGCGCCCGGCGGCCAGCGCGGCGGCGAGCCCGGCGGGCCCGGCACCGACCACGACGACGTCGGCGTGCACGTACTTTTTGTCGTGGACCGTGGAATCCGGCGCGTCGCTGAGCCAGCCGACGCCGGAGAGGCTCGCGACCTGCAAGCCGTCGTAGAGCTCCAGCTGCGTGGCGGGCACCAGCGGTTCCGGCCTGCCGCCCAGCACCTGCACGAGCGCGTTCGGTTCGGCGCAGTCGGCCGTGACGATGCCGCGCGGCCGTGCCCGGTAGATCGACGGACCGACCTCGATCCGGCCGCTGGCCAGCAGCGCGGAGGCGAGCGTGTCGCCGGGGTGCCCGGCGAGTTCGATGCCGTCGAAGGTGAACCGCAGCGTTCGGGTCCGGTCGATGCGACCGCCCGTGCCAAGGCGTGTCATGGCGCCACCTTTCCGGCGGTCTCGGGGTGCATCTCGTTGGTGGCGGTGTCGCGCACGACGTTGAACCAGCGCCGGCAGCCAGCGGTGTGCGACCAGCGCTCGTGGAACAAACCGCGCGGGTTGTCGCGCATGAACAGGTATCCGGCCCAGTCGGCGTCCCCCATGTCGTTCGGGTTGTCCGGGTAGTCGACGTGGGCCTGACCGCCGTAGTGGAACTCGGTCTCATCCCGATCCCCGCACCACGGGCAATGGATCAGCAGCATCAGGGACTCCAAACCAGATCAAGATCTTGGGGGTCCGCAATTTCCATTGAAATCGGATCTTCGATTTCCATTGAAATCGGATCTTCGATTTCAATGGAAATTGCGGAGGACTGGAGACCAGGCGACCTCCTCAGTGGGCGACGGCGGCTGCGCCGTGTTCGTCGATCAGGGCTCCGGTGGTGAACCGGTCGAGTCCGTAGGGCTCGTTGAGCGGGTGCGGGCGACCGGTGGCGATGGTGTGCGCGTACACCCAGCCCACGCCGGGCGTCGCCTTGAAACCGCCGGTCCCCCAGCCGCAGTTGATGAAGAGGTTCTCGTACGGGGTCGGCCCGATGATCGGCGACGCGTCCGGCGTGACGTCCACCGTGCCCGCCCAGGTCCGGATCACGTGCGCCTGCGCGAAGATCGGGAACAGCTCCAGCGCCGCGGCCATCTGGCGTTCGATCACGTGCACCGAGCCGCGTTGGCCGTAGCCGTTGTAGGTGTCGATGCCCGCGCCCAGCACCAGTTCGCCCTTGTGCGCCTGACTGCAGTAGACGTGCACGTGGTTGGACATCACCACGCACGGGTGGATCGGCTCCAGCAGCTCCGACACCAAGGCCTGCAACGGGTGACTCTGCAACGGCAACCGCAGGCCGAGCCCATCGGTCAGCAGCGTCGTCCGCCCCGCCGCCGCGAGCGCCACTCGCCCCGCGCCGATGGGTCCGAGCGAGGTCTGCACCCCGGTCACCCGGTCGCCGTCGGTCTCGAATCCCGTTACCTCGCAGCCCTGGACGAGGTCCACGCCCACCTCGTCGGCCTTGCGCGCGAACGCCCACGCCACGTGGTCGTGCTTGGCGATCCCGCCGCGCCGTTGCAGCGTCGCGCCCAGCACCGGGTACCGGATGTCGTCGGAGAGGTTCAGGATCGGGCAGAGCTCCGCGATCTCGGCCGGTTCCACCCATTCCGCGTCGACCCCGTTGAGCTGGTTGGCGAACACCCGCCGCCGCGAGTCCCGGACCTCCTGCTCGGTGTGCGCGAGGTTGAGCACGCCCCGCTGGCTGAACAGGAAGTCGTACTCCAGCTCGGCGGGCAACTGCTCCCACAGGTCCAGCGCGTGGTTGTAGAGCGCCGCACTCTCGTCGAAGAGGTAGTTGGAGCGGATGATCGTGGTGTTGCGGGCCATGTTGCCACCGGCCAGCCAGCCGCGTTCGAGCACCGCGACGTCGCGGATGCCGTGGTTGCGCGCCAGGTAGTAGGCCGTCGCCAGACCGTGGCCGCCGGAGCCGACGATCACCACCTCGTAGTGCCGCTTTGGTTCCGGACTGCGCCACAGCCGCGGCGGCGGCTGCGGCAGGACGGGATGTGGGGCCATGTCAGCCTCCGGGACGACCAGGGAACACCTAGCGGCAGAAGTTCGCCGACAACTGGTATATCAGTCTTTCGGGTAGGCTACGAGACGTGTCCGCAGCCGTCAATTCCCGATCCGGCGACAGCCCGTCGCAGGCTGAGCGCGCGTACCTGACCCTGCGCGACCTGATCCTGACGCTGGAGCTGCCGCCCGGCGCACCGGTGCAGGAGGAGCCGCTGATCACCGAACTCGGCATCGGCCGCACCCCCTTCCGGGAGGCCGTCAAGCGACTGGAGGCCGAGTCGCTGGTGGCGATCTACCCGCGCCGCGGCAGCTTCGTCACCGAGGTCAACATCACCGATCACGCCCTGATCGCCGATGTGCGGCACCGCCTGGAGGGCCACGCCGCCCGCCGCGCCGCGGAGCACGCCACGGACGCCGAGCGGGCCGAGCTCGACGAGCTGCGGGCACTGGTCGAGGACCTCGGCGGCGAGCAGGCGGCGATCATGGACGTCGACTCGCGGGTGCACCGCACGATCTACCGCTGCACCCACAACCGCTACCTCGAAGGCACCCTCAACCAGTACTACAACCTGGCGCTGCGGATCTGGCACCTGTTCTTCGACCGGCTGCCGAAGGTCTCCGATCACGTCGGGGAACACGCCGAGCTGCTCAAGGCGCTCATCGCCGCCGACGCCGACCGGGCCGACCGCATTGCGGTCGCGCACGTCGACCACTTCGAGCGGGCCATCCGCCAGTTGATCTGAGCCGAACTCCCTTTGCCCACAACGGGATCCGGTTGATCCTTTCGGGACCGCGCTCTCCTGGAGACCTCTTTGGCAAACACGCTGCGTCGCTAATCGACCACTCCGTGCCACAGTCGGCCCAATGTCGAAATTGACTCGCACATGTCCTTGACGCGGCCCCGGGTCGAAGCGCAATGTTGCGTTTAACGCAGAGAGTTGTCGTAGGCGCAACAAGGCGGCAGCGATGGACCTGAGCGTGCAAGTTCTCGTCGTCGGGGCAGGCATCGTGGGATGCAGCACCGCGTACCACCTCGCGCGCCTCGGGATCACCGACGTCCTGGTCGTCGAGCAGGGCCCGCTGTTCGCCACCGGAGGCTCCAGTTCCCATGCGCCGGGCCTGGTTTTCCAGACCAACCCGTCGGAGACGATGAGCCGCCTGGCCGCCAGCACGGTCCAGTGCTACTCCGGGCTCGAGCTCGACGGGCAGCCCTGCTTCCACCAGGTCGGCGGGATCGAGGTCGCCGCGACGCCGCAACGCTGGGGCGACCTCAAGCGCAAGCTCGGGTTGGCCACCGCGTGGGGAATCCGCGGCGAGCTGCTCGACCCGCAGCAGGTGCACGACCGCATCCCGCAGGTCGACCCGTCGCGCATCCACGGCGGCCTGCACGTGCCCACCGACGGGATCGCCAAGCCGGTCCGTGCGGCGGAAGCCATGACCCGCGAAGCGAAGCGGCTCGGCGTGCGGTTCGCCGGTAACACCGAGGTGATCGGCTTCGACGTCCAAGGTGGAAAGGTCCGCGCCGTTCGCACCTCGCGGGGCGACGTGCCGGTGCAGACCGTGCTGTGCTGCGCGGGTATCTGGGGCCCGAAGATCGGCCGGCTGGCCGGGGTGTCGATCCCGGTGCAACCGCTGGCGCACCAGTACGCCGTGACCAGCCCGGTGCCGGGCCTGGAACCGGGCGCCGACGAGGTCCGGCAGCCGATCCTGCGGCACCAGGACAGCTCCATGTACTTCCGGCAGGTCCACGACCGCTACGGCATCGGCTCCTACCAGCACCGCGCGATTCCGGTGCACAGCAACGACCTGCTGCCCACCGCCGCGCCGGGTGCGGGCGCCGAGGCGCCGTCGGAGGGCGGTGGTTGGAAGGGCATGGCGTCCGTGCAGCCGTTCACCCCCGAAGACTTCGCCGGGCCGTGGGCGGACGCCCGCGAGCTGCTGCCCGCGCTGAAGCGCACCGAGATCGCCGAGGGCATGAACGGCCTGTTCCTGTTCACCGCCGACGGGATGCCGGTGCTGGGGCCGTCCAACGAGATCGACAACTTCTGGGTCGCCGAGGCCGTCTGGATCACTCACGCCGCCGGGGTCGGCCGCGCGATGGCGCAATGGCTGGCCGGCGAGGTGCCCGACGTCGACCTCCGGCAGGCCGATCTCCGCCGCTTTGAGGACTTCGCGCACAGTCCGTCCTATGTGGGCGAGCGCGGTGCGCAGAGCTTCCGCGAGGTCTACGACATCATCCACCCGCAGCAGCCGCCGGAGCACCCGCGCCCGCTGCGCACCAGCCCGTTCCACGACCGCCAGCGCGAGCTCGGCGCGGTGTTCCTGGAAGCCGCCGGCTGGGAGCGACCGCACTGGTACGAGAGCAACAAGCCCCTGGTCGACGGCCGGGAAATCGTCGAGCCCGGGCCGTGGGCGGGACGCTACTGGTCCCCGATCGTCGGTGCCGAACACCAGGCCACCCGTGAGCGAGTCGCGATGTACGACATGACTTCGCTTCCCCGAGCGGAAGTCCGCGGTCGCGGCGCGCTGGACCTGCTGCAGCGGCTGACCACCAACCAGCTCGACCGCCCGCCCGGCTACGTCACCTACACGCTGATGCTGGAACCGAACGCGGGCATCCGGGCCGACATCACGGTCGCCCGGCTGGGGCGCGACGCTTTCCAGGTCGGCTGCAACGGTCCGCGCGACATCGCCTGGCTGCGCCGGCACGCCGACGAGACCGTGCAGGTCCGCGACATCACCGGCGGAACCTGCTGCATCGGCCTGTGGGGCCCGCGGGCCCGGGACGTGCTCGCCGAGCTGGCCGACCGGGACGTCTCGCACGAGGCCTTCCGGTTCTTCCGCGCGAAGCGGTTGTACGTCGGCGAAGTTCCGGTGCTCGCACTGCGACTGTCCTATGTGGGCGAACTCGGCTGGGAGCTGTACTGCTCGGCGGAGTTCGGCCGGCGGCTGTGGGACCTGCTGGCCGCCGCCGGTGCCGAGCACGGCATCTTCCCCGGCGGTCGCGGCGCGTTCAACGGACTGCGCCTGGAAAAGGGATATCGAGCCTGGGGGGCGGACATGTGGAGCTTGCACGACCCCGATGAAGCCGGTCTGGCCTTCGCCGTGAAGGCCGACAAAGGCGAGTTCATCGGACGAGAGGCGCTGCTGCGGCGCCGGGAAAGCGGTCCGCGGCGGCGGCTGTGCTGTCTGACGATCGACGACGGCACCGTGTTGATGGGATCCGAGCCGGTGTTCGCCGACGGCACCCCCGTCGGTTTCACCACGAGCGCCGGTTATGGGCACAGCGTCGGAGCGAGCCTCGCCTACGCGTGGCTGCCGGCGGACCTGTCCGGTCCGGGCACCCCCGTGCGGGTGTCCTACTTCGACCAGCGACATCCGGCAACGGTCGTCGCTGACCCCGTGTTCGACCCCGAGATGAGCAGAATGCGCCGCTGATCGGCGCATTCCACCCCGCCAGACCTGCAGAACGCCCGGCCGAGGCGATCGGCCAGCGGTGTGGGTGCCGCCTACCTACCGGCACCCCGGACTTGAAGGAGCTCGCCGTTGAAATCGATGTCTTTGGAGCGGCGAAGCCGCTTAGCCCACCCTCGCACCCGGCACCGCCGCGGGTTCTCAGGTGGTGTCTCGCGAGGACAGCCCCGACGTGGCGTATTGGACATACACGAGTCGGGGATCCCACAGCGAGACGCCGCCTGAGGTTCCGCCACCCGCACCGCCAAGCAAACCGACCACGAACCAGTCAGGGAGGAACCAGCCATGAGCATCAACCCGAACCCCGGCGTCCTGCTCTACCCGCGCCTGCGCAAGTCGCCGTTCTTCTACGCGTCGCGGCGGCACGGCGTCGGCCTCTACAGCGTGTACAACCACACCTACCACGCCCGCCACTACGGCGACCCGATCGGCGAATACTGGGCGCTGCTGGAAGGCGTGACGTTGTGGGACGTCGGCGTGGAGCGCCAAGTGGAGATCACCGGACCCGACGCGTTCGAGTTCACCAACATGCTGGTGCCCCGCGACCTGACCAAATGCAAGGTCGGGCAGTGCAAGTACGTGTTCGTCACGGCGGAGGACGGCGGCATCATCAACGACCCGGTGCTGCTGCGGCTCGGCGAAAACCACTTCTGGCTTTCGCTGGCCGACAGCGACGTGCTGCTGTGGGCGAAGGGCCTGGCGCACAACCTCGGGATGGACGTGCAGATCCGGGAGCCGGACGTCGGCCCCGTGCAGGTCCAGGGGCCGAAGTCGCGGGACGTGATGGTCGACCTGTTCGGCGAGTCCATCCTGGACGTGCCCTACTACTACGCCGTCGACCGCGAGCTGGACGGCATGCAGGTGGTGGTGTCGCGCACCGGCTACACCGCCGAACTCGGCTACGAGATCTACCTGCACAACGCCAGCCGCGACGGCGTGAAGCTGTGGGACACCATCTGGGAGGCGGGGAAACCGCACGACCTCAAGGTGATCGGGCCCTGCCACATCCGGCGCATCGAGGCCGGCATCCTGTCCTGGGGCTGCGACATCACCTACGACACCAACCCGTTCGAGGTGGGCTACGGCTTCGAGACGACCTGGATGGTCGACCTGGACCAGGAGGCCGACTTCATCGGCAAGGCGGCCCTGCGGCGGATCAAGAGCGAGGGCATCAGCCGCAAGCTGGTCGGCGTGGAGATCGGCGGCCCGAGCGTGGGCTCGTTCAACGACGGCGAGATGATCGACACCTTCGCCGTGCACGACCCGCACGGCCTGCGCATCGGCGAGGTCACCTCGGCCTGCTACTCGCCGCGGCTGGAGCGCAACATCGGCTACGCGATGGTGCCGATCGCCTACCACGAGCTGGGCACGGAACTGGTGGTGGACACCCAGCACGGCCCGCAGGAAGCGGTGGTCGTGGAGAAGCCGTTCCTGGACCCCACCAAGGACATCCCAAAACGACTGATCCGCGCGACGGCGTGACGGACTGATCAGGCACGGACGAGAGGTGGTGATCGCGATGAACGCCAACGCCGAGCAACTGGAGCAGTACCTGATGAACGCAAGGTTCGAGGTGCTGCCGCTGCGCGGCGCGGTCGAGCAGGCCGAACAGCTGCCGCCGGGGACTACCGTGACCATCACGGCGTCCCCGTCCAAGGGCACCGAAGCGACGCTGGACGTCGCGGCCCAGCTGCTGGGCCGCGGCCTGCACGCGGTGCCGCACCTGGCCGCCCGGCTGATCGCCGACACCGCGCACCTGACGGCCCTGCTGGATCGCGTGGACGCGTTGGGGTTGTCCGAGGTCTTCGTGGTGGCCGGGGATCCTCCCCAGCCCCGTGGCGAATTCCCGGACGCGTTGGCGCTGCTTCGCGCGATGGACGAGCTGGGGCGGCGGCCCGCACGGGTGGGCATCACCGGTTATCCCGAGCGGCACGCGTTCATCTCCGACGCGTCGACCATCCGCGCGATGACCGAAAAGTCGCGCTACGCCGACTACGTCGTCTCGCAGATCTGCTACGACCCGCACACCGTGGCGTCCTGGGTGAAGGACGTGCGCGCCCGCGGCCTGGCACTGCCGATCTACATCGGGGTGCCGGGCGTGGTGGACGCCCACAAGCTGCTGCGGATCTCGCTGAAGATCGGGCTGGGCGACTCGATGCGCTTCCTGCGCAAGCAGCACGGCGTGGTGTCGAAGCTGCTCACCCGCTACACGCCGGAGGAGCTGTTCGACGGGCTGTCCCCCTACCTCGTCGACACCACCTGCGGCATCGCGGGCTGGCACTTCTTCACCTTCAACGAGATCGCGAAGACGGTGCAATGGCGCCACGACCTGGTCGCCAGACTCCGGGAGGTCCCAGCATGAGCATTCCGTCCGATTTGGACATCTCGCGCGCCACCGCGCTCCTGCCGCTGGAGGACGTCGCAGCGCAGTTGGGCATTGGCGCGCACCTGCTCGAACCCTACGGGCGCAGCGCCGCGAAGATCTCGCTCGAAGCGCTCGACGAGCTGCCCGTGCAACCGACCGCCCGCTACGTCGTGGTCTCGGCGATCACACCCACCCCGCTGGGCGAAGGCAAGACGACCACGACAGTAGGGCTGGGCCAAGCCCTGCGGCACCTCGGCAAACGGTCCGCGGTGGCGATCCGGCAGCCGTCGATGGGCCCGACGTTCGGCATCAAGGGCGGCGCCGCCGGCGGCGGGTACAGCCAGGTGGTGCCGATGGAGGCGCTGAACCTGCACCTCACCGGCGACATGCACGCGGTCACGGCGGCACACAACCTGCTGGCCGCGATGCTGGAAAACCACCTGCACCGGGGGAATTCGCTGGGCATCGACCCGCACCGGATCACCTGGCGGCGGGTGCTGGACGTCAACGACCGGGACCTGCGCAACATCGTCACCGGCCTCGGCGGTCAACTCGACGGCACGCCGCGGCAGACCGGTTTCGACATCACCGCGGCCAGCGAGGTGATGGCGGTGCTGGCACTTTCCACATCGCTGCAGGACATGCGGCGGCGGCTGGGCCGGATCGTGGTGGGCTACACCCGCGACGGCGAGCCGGTCAGCGCCGAGCAGCTGCGGGCGGCCGGGGCGATGGCGGTGATCATGCGCGAGGCGATCAAACCGAACCTGATGCAGACCACCGAGAACACACCGGTGCTGGTGCACGCGGGACCGTTCGGCAATATCGCGCACGGCAACTCGTCGGTGGTGGCCGACCGCATCGCCAGCCGGTGCGCGGACTACGTGGTCACCGAGGCCGGGTTCGGGGCCGACATGGGCGCGGAGCGGTTCTTCAACATCAAGTGCCGCACCTCCGGCCTGCGCCCGGACGCGGCGGTGCTGGTGGCAACGGTGCGCGCGCTGAAGGCGCACTCCGGCCGGTACAAGGTGGTGGCGGGCAAGCCGCTGCCTGCGGCGATGCTGGCCGAGAACCCCGACGACGTGCTGGCCGGGGCGGCGAACCTGCGCAAGCAGATCGACAACATCCGGCTGCACGGGGTGTCGCCGGTGGTCGCGATCAACGCGTTCCCGACCGACTACTCCAGCGAGCACGAGGCGATCCGCCAGGTCGCCGAGGCAGAAGGCGCGCGCGTCGCGACCAGCAACCACTTCCTGGAGGGCGGCAAGGGCGCGCTGGAGCTGGCCGAAGCGGTGGTCGCGGCGGCTGAGGAACCGACCGCGTTCCAGCTGCTCTACCCGGATTCGGCGGACCTGCGGGCGAAGATCGAAACCATCGCGACCAAGGTATACGGCGCGGCAGGGGTGTCGTACCTTCCTGCGGCGGCCCGCGCCCTGGACAGCTACGAGGCCAACGGCTTCGGGAACCTCCCGGTGTGCATCGCCAAGACCCACCTGTCGCTGAGCTCGGACCCGACCCTGCTCGGTGCCCCGACGGGCTGGACCCTCCCGGTCCGGGAGGTCCGGGCCTCGGTGGGAGCGGGCTTCATCTACCCGATCTGCGGGGAGATGCGGACGATGCCGGGCCTGGGCTCCCATCCGGCGGCGGAATCGATCGACATCGACGACCACGGCCAGATCACCGGCCTCAGCTAAGCGGTCAGGGCTCGTGAGTGACTGTTCCGGTCCTTACTGGCACAACCACTCACGAGCACTTCAGCCGTCCAAGCGACCGGACTTGATGCTGCAGATGAACCCCGCGAACACCTTTCGAGACAAGACCATGATCGGAGACGAATCGCCGAGCTTGCTGTCACGGACCAGGGCGGTATCCATCATGTTCGTGGCGACCTCAACGCAGTTGCCTGCCTGAGCACTGCGGCTGGATTTGCGCCATAAGGGTGTCGGGCTCACGTCTCTCACTCCTTCGAACCGGTGTGCGCATCCGCGATGCTACCCAGCAGACGCCTCGACTCCTTGGCCGAAAGAGCTTGCGCTTGGAGAGTGCCGAACAACCGCGAAAGCTCTGCCACCACGACCCCACGTCAGCCGTCCAAGCGACCCGACTTGACCGAACGGATCATCGCGGTGAACGCGGCTGGCGGGAACAGCAACGCGGGCCCCGTCGGGTTCTTCGAGTCTCGGACAGCGGCGAACTCCGCAGTGGCACCGACCTCAACGCACTGCGACCCTTGCTGACTGCGGCTGCTCTTGCGCCACCGAATCGGTAAGTCGGATGCCCTCTCAACGTGGCTCACGTCAACTCCCTCTGTACCTTGCGGATGAACGCCAGCGACTTTATCGGCTCCAGCGCGGCGCTGGTCAGATGATGGAAGTTCGTCTTCATCCTGCGTACCTGCGCCGACTTCTCGGGATAGACGTTACCCGCAGCGCAGTCCACGTAGCCGATCTCGGGATCGGTGGGCTCGGAGAACTCGACAAGCGTGAACGAACCGCTCGCGGCAACATGCTCGCCTGCGATGAAGGGCAAGATCTGAATCGTTACGTTGGTGCTTTCGCACAACGTGAGCAGGTGTTTGAGTTGTTCGCGCATGACCTCTGGGCCACCCACACGCCTGCGGAACACCGCTTCGTCAAGCACGGCCCAAACCGTGAGTGGATCATCTTTTCGCGTCAGCGCTTGTCGTCGTGCCATCCGCAAGCCGACGAGCCGCTCCAACTCACCGTTGGGTCTGCCGGGATCCTCTGCGCGAAGCCAGGCTCGGGCGTAGTTCTCCGTCTGGAGCAACCCGTGCATGATCGAAGTTTCGAAGACGAGGAGGGATGCGGCTGCCTCTTCAACGCTGAGGTACAGGTCGAAGTCCGTTGGTAGGACGTCGTCGAACTGCTGCCACCACCCGCTTTGCTCCGCCGCCTGAGCGAGTTGCAGAACCTTGCTCCGTGTCTTGCCGTCGGCGTTGTAGGCGTCCAGCAGCGCGCGAACATCCTTCAGGAGCACCACGTTGTGGCCGGTTTCAAGCCGCGAGAGCTTCGCGGTAGACATGCTTGCGCGCTGCCTGGCCTGCTCGTTGCTGAGTCCAGCACCGAGGCGCAACGTCTTCAGCACGCCGCCCAATCGGCGTCGTCCCATCGTCGGGGCTACCCCGGCCATGACACCTCCTGCGTTGTGTGACGGCGACCAGTCTCCCCGGTGATCGATCAACTGCCAACTAGCGACACAACCCTATCGATGGACTTACACCAGGATTGTTTCAGTGTAACTTACACTTTGTCGATCACGTGATCATCAGTTTCGAAGTTGCACCCCGTAAGGGAACATGCTGAAAGCCGAGGCAGGCGCGATGACCACTAAGCACGCCATGAACCGCCACTACTGGCTGCCGACCCCAAAAGCAGGCGATATCGGCGGAACACGCCACGCCTTCCGCGGGGCGCGCTGGGAAGGACAGCCTTCCGAAACGACCGTTTGCGGACAGGAAGTGGCGATGGCCAAACCCTCCGAAATGGACTGGTGCGTCTTTCCAACATGCCTTCGCTGCAACGAAATTCTCCGCGCAGAGCAGTGCACTGAACCAGGAAGGCGTGAACCTTGAGCGCGTCGAGCGTCGCATCCGTTCTCACCGTCGTTCCGGTCGCCATCTGGTACATCTGCCACTACTGGGCGTATCGCCCGCAGCATGCTGGCGGCGGCGAAGGGGCGCTGACGGTTCGGTACCTGACCATGCGCGTCGAGGCCGAGACCAGCAGCGGCGGCCGACATCGACTACGCGAACCTTTGCGGCCGCGCGGCGAGATGGCCGACGACTTCGCCGACGCCAAAACCAGAGTGCTGCCGATGATCGAGCGTGAACTACCGGTCGATCACGAGGACTTCGCGCCGCATCCGGTAACACTACGGCGAATCCTCGCCGGACCGCTGCGCATGTAGACCCGGCGGGGGCACCGCGCATCGTTTCCCCCTCCCAGGCCGGTGTCCTCGCCGATCCCGCGTGCCCGAACCCCGCCCCTTCCCCAAGCGGCGCTCGGGCACCCTGGATGGCCGGGCGGTGTATCACCTCCCCGATGTCCCCCGGCATTGCCCGGCCATCCACCCCAACCGGTCCACGAACAACCTCGAGGAAGAGGAAACCTTGCCAGGCGTTGATATTCCGCCGGGATACTGGGCAGCGTTCGGCTACCACAACCACGTCCTGCCAGCCCGACCGCGATACCGCGAAGACGGCAAGCTGACCGCACTGTGCGGCGTGCTCACGCTGCCCAGTGAGGCGCCCAAAAAGGATAACCGGCCGGCGTGTTCATGGTGCTCCGAAGAAGTACAAACTGGACAGATAAGGATCGTGCCCAAGCCGGATGCGGGGTGAAAGGGGGCTGGCCGCGGCTTCCCGAGGGGGATGGGAAGCCGCGGCCAGCATGTGGTGTCTTCGGCAAGAAGAGTTCCACGCCGAACAACCAACCGAAAAGCTCCATGTCCCCCACCGACTCCCATCTCACGCCGAAGGAACGTTCTCCAGCACCAAACCCGCGATCCTGTCGGCCATCGCACACGGGTCCGCATACTCCGGATTCCCACGCCCCTCGGAACCCGCCGTGAAATGAACCGTCAGGGTCTGGGTGTCCGACACGCCGACCGTCGCGCTACAGCGAATGTCGTTAATACCACCATGAACCAGCTGGTAACCGTTTACAGCCCCAGTGGGTTTCCCCTCTCCGTCACCCCAGATCTTTGCCGTGTACTTCAGCCCCTGCCCCTGCTCTGTGTCCGGGGCAACTGTCATGGAGAACTGCTGGTTGCGCCATTCACAGGATGGCTGGCCCCATTCGGACTCTCCGTGCTTGACATCACCTGCGCGGAGAAGCTGCACCTGCGCGGATGTCAACAGCTCGCACGGATCGGAGACCGCGGCTAGGTTCCTGGGCCGCTCGATGTAGAACGGATCCGTCGCAGCGGAGGTGGTCTTCAGGCTGGGAGTCGGGGTCTGCGGTGGAGATTCGGAGCAACCGGCTAGCCCAAAGACGAGCAGGCCGGCCGCAGTGATCAGGGTGGTGCGTGGCGTGTGCACGGTCATGCCATCCAGGTCTCGTTGTCGATGCGCTTGTGCTCGTCGATTGCCTTCTGCACAGCGGCCTTGAAGCCGTCGATCCAGTCGATCATTCCCTGAGCCGTGTCGAACAGGCTTCGCTCACCGCCCTGAGCACGCTCACCGAGTTGCCTGAAGACCTCAACGGTCACATCGTCTCCAAACGGCGGCATGATCCGAGAAAGTTCATACGCGACATCCTGCGCTGCCTCGTACTTCTCCCGCACGCCGTCGAGCTCGGCTAGGAGTTCGGGTGCGCGGTCGAGGTCGACGTAGAGAGCCTGGTGACCGCTGACGCTTACCGACTCGCTCACTGGCTCATCCTTCCTAAGAGCGACTGTGTGGCGTGCTCACGCTGCCCAGTGAAGCGTCCAAAAAGGATAACCGGCTGCGTGTTCATGGTGCGCTGAAGAAGTCCAAACTGGACGGACGAAGATCGTGCCCAAACCGGATGCGGGGTGAAAGGTGGCTGGCCGCGGCTTCCCGAGGAGGATGGGAGGCCGCGGCCAGCTTGTGGCGAAAGGTGACCTGCGATCACGGGGCGCCCTTCTCCGGAGGGCGAGGGGGTTTGCCCTCCGGATTCTGGGCGGCCCAGTCACCAAACACGGGCGGGGCCGTCTTCGGCAAGCCCAGCTCCTCCCACGCATCATCGGTGGGGGCCAAGTACTTGTTCACATGCTCTTTGTCCTCGTCCTCACGCTTGCCGCGCCCAGTACCCGCGCCACCAGCAGCAGCACCGGCACCGCCTCGCGTGGTCACGTTGTCACCGGCAGCGGCGCCACCCGGCGTCGAGCCGCCCCCGCCGGACGAGCCACCGGGGCTCAGCACACTGCCACCCAAACCGCCGACTCCTCGGCCAGGTCCGGTGCCACCGCCGACTCGGCCAGCGACGCCCGGGCCGCTGGTGCTGGCCCTTGAGATCACCGCATCACCAACGAACCCTCCCCCACCAACGCCAGGAGATGTCGGCACACCAGTACCGGGCAGCGGCGGGGTGGTGCCCGCTGCGGGAGGCATGGCCCACACCGAACCGGATTCTGCTGGCGATTGCGGAACCGGGGACATCGACTGTCCATTCGGGACGATCGGTTGACCTGGCGTACGTGACGGCACTTCGGTGGGCGAACCGGTACGATCGCTCGACGGCTGCCCGGTGCTCGCAGGGGTTGTGGTGGTCGCGCCGGTGTAACCCGGGTTCGGGTCGACCTTGTGCACCGGCGCGGTGTCCGCAGGGGCGACGTCGGCGGTGAACGTCGGCGGCGGATCGAACCGCTGCACCGTGTTCGCCCGGTCGTTGCTGGCCTGGGTGTAGGTCTCGTACTGCTGCCGCGCCTGCGCCTCGACCTGGTCATGGTGTTCCTCGTGCGCAGCACGCACCTCGGTCTTGAACCCGTAGGCGATCGGGTTGACGTAGTCGGTCCACCCGATGTTGTCCGGCGGCACCTGATACGGCGGCGGGAAGGCGTACTTGAAGTCCGCCGAACCCTGGGCCTGCTGCTCCACCGCCGCCCCGACCTGCGCGGCTACCTCGATGGATTGCCGGGTGGCCTGCGACAACGGTGTCACCGCGTCCTTGGCCTGCTCGCCGGCGGCACCCTGCATGACGACGTCGAACTTCTTCAGCGCCCGATCCAGATCCCCGTCGGCCGCACCGAACGCGGCGCTGACCCGATCCCGCCAGTTCGCCGCCGCCCGCGACGCCGCAGCCACCCCCGGCCCGGACTCAACCTCGCCGTAGACCTTCGGATGATCGAACTCCGCCTGCGCCTGCCCCGGAATCTCCCGGGTGCCGAACAACCAACCGAAAAGCTCCATGTCCCCCACCGACTCCCATCTCACGCCGAAGGAACGTTCTCCAGCACCAAACCCGCGATCTTGTCGGCCATCGAACACGGATCCGCATACTCCGGATTCCAACGCCCATCGGAACCGGTTTGGAAATTCACTAGGAGCAGCTCTTTGTCCGATGTTCCGACGAAGGTGCCACATGAGCCGCCGGACACGCCATAGTGCACCGCAGGGTAGCCGCTGACATTCGCGTTCGGATTCCCATTGTCGCCGGCGGTTTTCGCCATCCAACGAAGCCCTTGGCCCTGCACAGTGTCGGGCGAGATCTTGACTTCGAACAGCTGATTACGCCACTTACAGGCTCCTTGCCCCCACTCCGACTGGCCCGGCTCAGCACTGCCTGCCCTAAGCTGCTGCACTTGCGTGGACGTCAGGAACTGACATGGGTCGGACACGGCAGCGAGGTTCTTGGGCTGCTCGATGTGGAGCGGATCCTCGACAGCTGAGCTGGTCTGCGGGCTAGGAACTGGCTTTTCCAATGCAGGTGCGGTGCAGCCGACCAGTCCGAGGGTGAACAAGCTTGCTACTGCTAGGAGAGTGGTGCGTTTGGTATGCACGGTCATGCCATCCAGGTCTCGTTGTCGATGCGTTTGTGCTCGTCGATCGCTTTCTGCACGGCGGCCTTGAAACCGTCAATCCAGTCGATCATTCCCTGCGCGGTGCCGTAGAGACATCCCTCACCGCCCTGAGCGCGTTCCCCGAGCTTCTGGAAGACCGCAATCGTCACGTCATCCCCAAATGGCGGCATGATGGTCGCCAGCTCAGTCGCCATATCCCGTGTCGTCGTGTACTTCTCCCGCATGCCGTCGAGCTCAGCCAGGAGTTCGGGTGCGCGGTCGAGGTCGACTTCGGATGATCGAACTCCGCCTGCGCCTGCCCCGGAATCTCCCGGGTGCCGAACAACCAACCGAAAAGCTCCATGTCCCCCACCTACCCCCATCTCACACCGAAGGAATGTTCTCCAGCACCAAACCCGCGATCCTGTCGGCCATCGCACACGGATCCGCATACTCCGGATTGCCCTTGCCCTCACTGCCTGTCTGGAAGTTCACCAGGAACAGTTCCTTGTCGGATGTCCCGACGTAGGTTCCACAAGACCCAGAACTGATGCCGTAATGGACCGCTGGATACCCGTTGACCTCGGCGTTCGGGTTGCCGTTCCCATCTCCAGCGGTCTTCGCCATCCAGCGCAGCCCTTGGCCTTGGACAGTGTCTGGAGCGATGTTGATCCGCAGTTGCTGGTTCCGCCATGTGCACTCCGCTTGCCCCCACTGGGACTGTCCCGACTCCGGAGTTCCCGCGTTGAGGTGCTGCAATTGTGCAGGCGTCAGAAGCTGACAAGGGTCCGCAATCGCTCGAAGGCTTTTCGGTTTGTCGATGTGCAGCGGATCCCTCGCAGCGGAAGTCGCCTCGCCGTTGGCGGTTGGTTCAGGGGTACCGGGTGGCGCGGCGCAACCCGCCAAGCCAACCGTCAGAAGACTCGCTGTCACCGCAAGGGTGGCGCGCGTGGTGTGCACGGTCATCCCATCCGATTCTCTTCGTCGATGCGCTTGTGCTCATCAATTGCTTTTTGCACAGCGGCCTGAAAATCGATGATCCACTGGATCATGCCTTGGGCCGTGTCATAAAGGCTGCCTTCGCCACCTTGAGCACGTTCGCCAAGCTTCCTGAAGACCTCGACGGTCACGTCGTCAACGAACGGCGGCGTGATATTCGCCAGCTGCGTGGCTATGTCACGCGCTACCTCGTACTTCTCCCGCACGCCGTCGAGCTCGGCTAGGAGTTCGGGTGCGCGGTCGAGGTCGACGTAGAACGCCTGGTGACCGCTGACGCTTACCGGCTCGCTCACAGGCTCGTCCTTCCCAAGACCGATCCTGCGTCCGCGCGTGATCGTGTCATAGCTCACTGTGACGGTGGGCAAAACCAGCAGAGAACTACCCGGATCGCCGAGGCCGCCGAGCGTCGCGGACCTGCTGGTGCAGCTCGTCGCGGTAGGTGCGCAGCGCCACGGCCAGCGTCCTGTTGCTCGCTGGGGTGACCAGGATTTGCTCTCCGCGAGGCGGCTGCGGGATCTGCGCGACTCGCCCCGACGGGCTGTGGTGCACCGTGATCGCCCACGGAGCCAGCCGAGGCGTGCCATCGGATTCGTGGATGCCGACGTTGAACTGCCCGGTCGCGCGATCCGCGAGCTTCGAAAGCCTGCCGACCGCCGTGGCGTCCTCCGTCGAGACGCCGGCCTGCCCAAGCTCGTAGGCGATCCAATCCCCTTGGTCCGCCTTGTGATTCTCCGCCTCCAACCCGGCCGCATGCAGTACCGCCGTCGGTAACCGCACCTCCCGCCCGGACGCAGGAACGACCTCCGGCAGGCTGGCCACGAGCGCCTGCTCAGCGGAATCCGGCCGCACCTCGTCGATCCACACCCGATCACCCCGAAGCAGCAGCCGAAACGCCAACCCCTCGCTGACCGTCACGATCACCCGTGTCTCCGCCTCATCAGGCGAAGCGAGATACAGATAACCGAACGACTGACCGTGGACCAGCGCGGAAACGATCTCATACCACCGATCGTTCAACCGCCCGCCAGGCTCAATCCACCCCCTGGAACGCACCCGGTCCTCGGCTGCCAGCACAGTCGCCCGGGGATCCTCAGGCTGGTTGAGCCCGCTCCCCTGAGCGAACACGAACACTGGCACGTCGAACTTCCGCCGAGCCTCCGCCACCGACACCGAACCGGCCTCGTGACGTGCCTTCTCGTGCCGCACAATCGCGCCGAATTCCCAAAAGCTGCACTCCACCCCAGAACCCCCACGGCGACACTTCTTGACGATCTCGCGGACCGTCGAGGAAGATACTCGACTGCCACGCGAGACCCGAGCCACAACAGGGTTCTATCACCCGATTAGCCGGGCTACAGAACACGATCGGCGAAATGTTCCCGCAGCACAGCGACGGCCGCCCAGCGAACTCCGCGTCGCTACCTGGTCTTGCCGAGAAGTTCGGCGAGGCGGTCGCCGACGGTGGTGATGCTGGGGGTCGGCTCTTGGTCAAAGTAGGACTTCTTGTGGCGGCGCAGGAGTTTCTCGCCATCACGCGGCCAGGAGAATCCGGGTTTGCTTAGCAAGGCACGGAAAACCGGGTCGGCACCGTCGGGATGGCGTTGCACCAGGCGGCGGATTGCCAGCGGGGACACCGACTCGTCGTGCAGGTACTCGCGCAAATGGGCAATGCGGGTACGGTCGCTGGCAAGCGAGGGATCGGCGAACAGGGCGTCCAGTCGGCCGAAATCACGGTAGAAGTTGAGTCCTTCAACCTCGTCGTAGATCAGCGCGACGCTCTCGGCTTCGAGTAGGTCCTCGGGCCAGCGTGTCAACTCGTCAAGCGTGACACCGGTGGTCGGCTTGGCGAACTTACCCGCAGGCTTTGCTGTGGCCTCGCGTATCCGGCGGTAGTGCTCACGCAAGGTCGCCTGGGCTTGCGCTGGGGGCAACACCAAAACGTCGGAGCCGACCAGATCGACGAAATTCGCGCGCTGCTCGGCCTGGATCTCCCAGGACCGCCGCAGCAGGGCAGGGTTGCGGCGAAGCGCCCCCGGACGGGTGATCAGCTTCTGCGCAGCGGACTGGGCAATCTGCCGACGCGCTGACTTTGGGAAACAGACGAAGTGCCCGCTGACCAGCCAGGCGTCGCAGGAAGGGTGGACCGGCACGATCCGGCCGACGACGAACATCCCCTTGCGCAGCTTCGCGAACACACCGCGCCCCATGTTGGAGTAGACCCGGTAGACCAGGTCGTCAAAGAGGTTGTGCAGCAGGACGGCGTCCCCGTCGAACTGGCGGACCTCGAAAAACGCCTCGATGACGTCGCGCCAGCCAAGCACCATTTCTTGCTCGACGTCGGACAGCCGCGGTCGCCGCTGCGCGATAAATCGCTCGGGGAGGGTACGACCGCCTGCCAGCCGGTCCTGCAGTGCGAAATGGTCGATGACCCACACGGCCGTTTCCTCGCTCAGGTAACCATGTCCATCAGCGGCTTCGGCAAACCGCGCGTCCAACTGCCTGGCGAAGCGACGGCTTTGAGCGAACTTGACCAGTTCGCCTTTGAGATCTGCGGAACGAGCAACCAGATCGTCGATCGAAATGGGCTCGGTGGACAAAGAGGTCTCCGTGGTCATCATTAAGACCTTATCGGATCGCGTCAATCGCGGATGCCGGGACAACGACTCGGCCAGGGCGGCTCCGACCTGCGGACAGCGACGACGCCATCGGGCTGCCGGCCGGTTCCACCGCGTTCGGCCTGTTCATGATCGCGACCGCGGCCTTCGGCGCGCATCGGTCGCGGTAGCGTTCCGCCGCGACGCCAGCTGAGTGATCTCCTCGGAGTGAGGGGCACCTTTCACCTCGAACGCACTCGTCACGTTTCGCCGCTGGTCAGGGCCGACGTGGATGATCTTGTCGCGTAGCTTGCTACACGTTGTGCGACTTGGGATCGACAACGGCCCGGCCGGCACTTGGCGTGCGCCGTGCGCTGTGCTCATGAGTTGAGAGAGCATGCTCATGGGCTATGGCCGTGCCCTGCGTACTCCTGGCCGGTGGGTTGCGATGTACCGCGACCCCGATACCCGTAAGTGCGCACGCGTCCCGGAAGGGCTGGACTACTACCCGACCAAGCATGCGGCCAAGCTTGCCGGGGATGTCTACGAACGTCGCCTGCGCAGCCTGTACAGCGGGCTGGGGGTTGAGGTGGCCGTGGAGCGCAGTGTGCCGACGCTGGCGTCGTACGGGCCGGATGCCATCCGCCGGATGCCGAATATCAAGGCGCGCACGATGACTACGTACCTCAGTGCGGTGCGGATGGGACGAGGACAAGATCATCAATACCATTGAGGAGGTAGCCAAGAACCCGGACCGCCCGCCAGTCATGTCGGATCAGAGTGGGAACTACAAGTTCAGCGGAACCAGGGACGGCGTGGAGATCGAGGGTTATGTAACCCCGGATGGACAGATCCAAACCGGCTACCCAGTGCGTGGCAAGGGCGTCGTTCAGAACGATGAGTTCGGCAACCCGCACCCAGTACCCTGAAGCGAGTGAGTGGAGACAGAACGACAATGGATGCTGTCAAGCTGAACGAGGCGGTACGCGAGCTGCTGGAGAAACTCGCCGATCGCCTCCCGCAGCGTCGATTGGTCTCGTACCGCGCTCTGGGCGAAGCCGGCGAGTCGGCGTCGTTGCTCAACGAAATCTGCAAGATGCTGGTCAATCGCCACACCGAAGTGACACCGGCAGAGAAGGAGACGCTGACCCGACTGCTTGATGTGGTCCCCACCGACACCGGCGACTACGACTACATCCGCAACCGTGACCAGACGCTGGCTGCGATCCAGGTCGCCGATCAGCCGCGGGTCGTCACCCATGACGACCTGCGCAAACTCAGCGCGGATTCACATGCCCTTCTGGAACGGCTGGCCGATCGCCTCCCGCCTGACCGGTTGGAGGAGTACCGCACGCTGAGCCGCGTTGGTGAATGGGGAATGTTGGTCAACTTGTTGTCTGCGAGCCTAGTCACCCGGCAGATCCCGGTGAATCCTCCTGAACGGGATGCACTGGCCGCTCTGCTGAACTGGTTCCGCCCGGCCACGGTTGCTGACCTCGAATACATCCGCGACCGTGAGAACACGCTTGCCTCGCTGAACCTCACCGACCAGCCTTGAGCCCGTTCGGCGTTCGCCCATGTCATTGTCCTCCGCAGCGAGAACCCCCGGCGCGCCTCTGCGCCGGGGGTTCTCGCTGAACGGGGCGTCCATGTTTGTGATCTTGTGTGTAGCAGCCGTGTAGCAGGAACTCAGGGGCAAAGCCCTTACCAGCACAATAGATACCTATCAACCACCGACCGAGTGCTGGACTAAGCAGAGTCTACAGATCCCCTGTGACCAGCACAAAAAGCGTTTGCGCAGCGTACGCCGGCGCGTTTTAAAGTGAGGGGCACCTCTCTCCGCACCGGGGCGCTTGGGGCTCGGTTTACCGTGGAGCTCATGTCCTTGTTGCGTTCCGTGGTTTTGTTCGTGCTGGCCGCCGTTGCCGAGATCGGTGGGGCTTGGCTCGTTTGGCAGGGGGTTCGGGAGCAGCGCGGCCTGCTGTGGATCGGCGCCGGCGTTATCGCGCTCGGCATTTACGGATTCGTCGCCACCTTCCAGCCCGATGCTCACTTCGGGCGGATCCTCGCCGCATACGGCGGGGTGTTCGTAGCCGGGTCGCTGCTCTGGGGCGTTTTCGTCGACGGGTTCCGGCCCGATCGTTGGGACATCATCGGGGCGCTGATCTGCCTGGTCGGCGTCGCCGTGATCATGTACGCACCTCGTTCGGCTTGACCGGTCCGCTCGCAGCCGAACTGTCCAAACACGACCGCCCCGCGCCACGCGGACCCGACCTACGACCTGCGCACCGTGCTCGACCGCCATGCCTCATAACTCACACGAGTGGGGCCGTTTGTTTCCAAGCTTGCTCACTCGCACGAGGCATCATGGTGGCGATGCCTCGACACGCAGAAAAGGGACGGCATGAGTACCCCGGAGCACCCGCTCGAAACCCTCTACCAGGCCCGCGAAGCGCTCCAGGCCGCAGTCAGCGCAGTCGAGAAGCAGACGCCGGCACAGGTCAGCGACGACCTGGGCTGCTATGGCGTGGTGAATCACTCGATCCTCTACGAATGCCGGTCACTGGTCCACGCTCTGGCCGAGAAGGTCCACGACGTGAGCCGCCCGCCGGTGCGCGAGGCCTACGGCGAGCTGTGCGAGGCAATCGCCGTGTTCGACCAGCTAATCGCGATCGCCCAGAGCAACGAGTCGACCATCAACGACCTGCGCCACGACGCGCGGAATAGCCGGCAACCCGCCGTGCCACGTCAGCCAGGCACGGCGTGAGCTGGTTGCCCCTGCCCGTTGTGACTGGGGCGGTTTTCCCGTCGATCGAGCGTGTCAGTCGGAGATGCCGAGACGCAGGTGCTCGATGTGGTAGACGGCTTCGTCGAGGAGTTGGGCGACGTGGTTGTCGTACAGCGAGTAGACCACGCTGCGGCCGGAGCGGTTGCCGACGACCAGCCCAAGCGAGCGCAGCAGCCGCAACTGGTGCGAGACCGCGGACTGCTCCATGCCGACGGCCTCCGCCAGTTCGCCCACCGCCATCGCGCGCTGGCGCAGTTCGCTGAGTATCAGCAGCCTCGACGGCGTGGCCAGGGCCTGCAGCGTCTCGGCGACCGAGGCCGCCGACGCCGCGTCCAGCCGCGCGGCGGGCGTGACCTCGCGATTGACTACGTGACCCATGCCCGGCATTCTAACTACCGGGACATATGAATAACTGATCACACATTCATGTATCGTGCTCGCCCGGACCGCTAACCGACGCCGGAAGGGTGCTCGCGATGACCACCGCCACAGACCGCACGACCCCGCCGATACCCGCGCCGCCGAAGACCCGGCGCGGCCTGTTCGCGCTGCCGGAGGCACGCTGGGCCGCCGCTGCGCTGGTGGCGTTCCTGCTCGGCCTCGCCGTGCAGCTGACCGGCGGCCCGGCCGGGCTCTACTGGGCGCTCTACCTGGCCTGCTACGCGACCGGCGGCTGGGAACCGTGCCTGGCCGGACTGCAGGCGCTGCGCGAGAAGACCCTGGACGTCGACCTGCTGATGATCGTCGCGGCCATCGGCGCCGCCGCGATCGGGCAGATCACCGACGGCGCGCTGCTGATCGTCATCTTCGCCACCTCGGGTGCCCTGGAGGCCTACGCCACCGCCCGCACCGAGGACTCCGTGCGCAGCCTGCTCGACCTCGCTCCGGAGACCGCAGTGCGGGTGCGCGATGGCGTCGAGGAGACCGTCGACACGGCGAAGCTGCAGGTCGGCAACGTTATCGTGGTTCGCCCCGGCGAGCGGATCGGCGCCGACGGCGAGGTCCTCGACGGCGCGAGCGACGTCGACCAGGCGACCATCACCGGCGAGCCGCTGCCGGTGGCGAAGCAGCCGGGCGACGAGGTGTTCGCGGGCACCCTCAACGGCACCGGCGCGCTGCGGGTGCGCGTCGCGAAGGACGCCTCGGAATCGGTGATCGCGCGCATCGTGGCACTGGTCGCCGAGGCAGGCGAGACGAAGGCGCCGACGCAGCTGTTCATCGAGAAGGTCGAGCAGCGGTACTCGATCGGCGTCGTGGTGGCGACGCTCGCGGTCTTCGCGATCCCCCTGCTGCTCGGCGACGACCTGCAGAGCGCCCTGCTGCGCGCGATGACGTTCATGATCGTCGCCTCGCCGTGCGCCGTGGTGCTGGCCACGATGCCGCCCCTGCTGTCCGCGATCGCCAACGCCGGGCGGCACGGCGTGCTGGTGAAGTCGGCCGTGGTGATGGAACGGCTCGGCGAGGTCGAGCGGGTCGCGCTGGACAAGACCGGCACCCTCACCGAAGGCACGCCGCGCGTGGTGCGGATCGACGCACCCGAGGGCTGGGCGACCGACGAGCTCCTCGCGCTGGCCGCAGGCGCTGAGCACCTCAGCGAGCACCCGCTGGCACGCGCGATCGTGGCCGCCGCGCACGAGAGGGAACTCACCATTGCACACGCCGTGGACTTCCACGCCACCCCGGGGCACGGCGTTTCGGCCACTGTGGACGGACGCGCGGTGGAGGTAACCAGCCCGCGCGACTCCGATTTCGCCGCCGGCCTGGAGGCTGCGGGCCACACCGCGGTGCTCGTGACCGTCGACGGCGTGCCCGCCGGAGTCCTCGGGATCGCCGACCGGCTGCGCCCGGATGCCGCCGAAGCGGTGCGGGCGCTGCGGGAACTTACCGGTTCGGAACCGGTGCTGCTCACCGGTGACAACAAGCGGGCGGCCGCGCAGGTCGCCGCCGAAGTCGGCATCGACGACGTGCGCGCCGCACTCCTGCCTGCGGACAAGGTTGCGGCGGTGCGGGAATCCGGGCAGCGGACGATGGTGCTGGGCGACGGCGTCAACGACGCGCCCGCGCTGGCCGCCGCGCACTGCGGGGTGGCGATGGGTCGCACCGGCTCCGACCTGACGCTGCAAACGGCGGACGTGGTGATCGTCCGCGACGAACTGGCCGCCGTGCCGAAGGTCGTGGACCTGTCCCGCCGCGCCCGCCGCCTGGTCAAGCAGAACCTGGTCATCGCGGGCACCTTCATCACCGTCCTCGTGGTGTGGGACCTGGTCGGACACCTGCCGCTGCCGCTGGGCGTGGCGGGCCACGAGGGTTCGACGATCATCGTGGGCCTCAACGGCCTGCGCCTGCTCGGCGAACACGCCTGGCGACGCCGCTGACCGGTCGCGGCTATCGTTGCCGCATGGCGACTTCCTGGGGCGACGGCGAACGCTCGCGCTTCGAAAGCGTCCGGCTCCAGCGACGCGTGCTGGTCGTCGTGGACAACGTCGTGGCGATGACGCGGCTGCTCGACGTGGTGGACCTGTTCGAAGGGGACTTCCGGGTCGCACTCGACTTCGTCTGGAACACCGACGATCCGCAGTCGAACGGGCTGGCGGAGCTGTTCGCCGCCAAAGGGGTCTTCCCCGTAAAGGCGGGCTTGTCCCGGGAGTACGAGCTCGCCATCACGGCAGGCCACAGTGGACTCCTCGATGTGAGACCGCCGATTCTTTCGCTGCCACACGGAATTCGGTACACTAAGATCGTTCCGGAAGCCCGGAAGCCCGGAAGCCCGGAAGCCTTCGGCCTGTCGCCTGAGCTGCTGCTCGCCGACGGCCGTCCGATCCCGTCGGCGATCGTGCTCACGCACGACGAGCAGCTCGCGCGGCTGCGCGCCTCGGCACCGCAGGCCGCCGAGGTAGCGGTCGTCACCGGCGATCCCTGCTACGACCGGCTCCGCGCCAGCATCCCGTGGCGGCTGCGCTACCGCCTGGCGCTAGGGCCTGTTTCAGAAGTTGATCTGGGTTTGAGATGATCTTCGTGTGGGTCGAGGTGATCTGACGAACGAGCAGTGGGCGAAGATGGAACCGTTGCTGCCCAAGGGTAAGAAGTCGGGCCGCCCGCCCAAGCATCCGAAACGGCAGCTGATCAACGGTATCCGGTTCCGGGTGCGCACGGGTGTGCAGTGGCGTGACCTGCCGGAGCGATACGGCCCGTGGCAGACCGTGTATGGGCTGTTCCGGCGCTGGCAGCGCGACGGGACCTGGAAGCGAATCCTGACGCGGCTGCAAGCCCAGGCCGACGCCGAAGGCCTGATCACCTGGGATGTCAGCGTGGATTCCACTGTCGCTCGCGCGCACCAGCACGCCGCCGGTGCGCGAAAAAAGGGGCTGAACAGCGGGAACCGCCGGGCGGGGTTGACACCGAACCGGATGATCACGGAATCGGCCGGTCGCGGGGCGGGCTGACCACCAAGCTGCATATGGCCACTGAGCAGGGTCAGAAGCCGTTGTCGCTGGTGGTCACGGCGGGGCAGCGGGGTGACTCGCCGCAGTTCCAGCCGGTCTTGGAGCGGATCAGCGTGCCCCGCACTGGTCGGGGCCGGGCGCGGACACGTCCGGACCGGGTGCTGGGCGACAAGGCGTACGGTTCGCGCGCCAATCGCTCGTACCTGCGGCGACGGGGCATTCGGTGCACCATTCCCGAGAAAGCGGACCAGATCCGTCACCGCAAGAACCGAGGTTCGCGCGGTGGTCGCCGGCCGGCGTTCGACACGGAGATCTACAAGCAGCGTCATGCCGTGGAATGCGGAATCAACCGGCTCAAGCGGAACCGGGCCGTGGCCACCCGGTACGACAAACTCGCTGTCCGTTACGAGGCCACGGTGGTCATCGCGTCTATCAACGAGTGGCTCTGACATCTGAAACAGACCCTAGGTGCGGACGGCGACCAGACCGTCATCGCCGTCAGCTCGACGCATCGGAGGAATTCGTTGTTCGGCGAGGTTTCCGAGCTGTACGAGCGGTTGCTGGCCGAACTGCCGGTCGACGACTTCCGCGTGGTGGCGATCCTGCACCCGCACATCTGGTACGAGCACGGCCCGCACCAGGTGCACCGCTGGCTGGCGCCGCACCAGCGTTCCGGCCTGATGGCCGTGCCTCCGGAGCACGGTTGGCGCGCCGCACTGGTCGCCGCCGATCTGCTCATCGGCGACCACGGCTCGGTGACCGCGTACGGCGCGGCGCTGGGTCTGCCCACGTCGCTGGCGGCGTTCCCGGAATCCGCGGTCGCCCCCGGCTCGGCGGTCGCGCTGCTCGGATCGCATGCGCCCCGGCTGGACCTGACCCAGCCGATCCTGCCGCAGCTGCGGAAAACCGTGGCCGAGCACACCCCGGAGAGGTCCGCCGCCCTGCATCAGATGATCACCTCACACCCGGGCGAGGCGGCGGAGCACCTGCGGACGTTGTGCTATTCGATGCTCGGCTTGGCGGAACCGCGCACCGAACCAAGCGTGCCACCCGACACGGCGCGAGGACTCCCGGACGGAGACTGGCCGTGGCGGCCAACTGCCATGCACGTCACCGGAAAGGTCCACGGCGGATGCGAGATCTCGTTGGACCGGCATCCCGCGGAAATGATTCCGGCCGGGCGAATTCCGGAGCGGAGCCACCTGGTGGTGGCAGCGGACCACCCCGGTCGACGACTTCGCGCCGTCGCCGACGTGCTCGTGCTGACCGACGCCGAGCGCTTGGGGCGCCACGCCGAAACCTGGCTCGGGGAAGCCATTTCGTCCCATCGGGGCCTGCAACTCGCCGCTGCGGTGTGCGGCGACTCGTGCATCGTCCGGACCCGAAGCGGCGACCAAGCACGCCTCAGCGGAACCGACGACCCGGCGCTCTACGCCTCCGCGGTGTTCGAGTGGCTGGCGACCGGACGCGTGCTCGCCGATCTCTCCGCTGGCCTCACCGTCAACGGCCGACCGGTCGCGGTGTCATGACTCGCGCGCCAGCAGCGCCTGAGCACGCCGATTGCCCAGCACGGTGAGGATTTCCGCCGCCTCTCGGCGCTGATCCGCCGCCGCCTGCACGTCCCCGCTGCGGGCGCTGAGCTCGGCCAACAGCTCCAGTGCCTCGGCCTGGTCGGCCGCCATCCGCGCCGCGCGGCACAGTTCGAGGGCCTTGCGACCCCACCGCAGTGCCGCCGCCAGGTCGTTGCGCTGCAAGTGGGCTTCGGCCAGCGACAGCGCCACCTTCGCGCTGTTGGCCTGCTCCCCGAGCCCGACGAAGAAATCGAACGCCTCCGCCAACCGCGGCAGCGCCTCCGGTGCCCGCCCGGCGCGGGTCAACACCCGCCCCGAGTGCATGAGGTAGAGCGCCAGCGGGCGGGGCCGCCGGTCTGTTGCGAAGTGCTTCTCCACGATGCCACGGGACCGTTCGAAGCAGCGCAAGGCCTCGTCGAACTCGGCGCGCCGTTCGTGGATGAGACCGAGCCATTCGATAGCGCTCTGCTGCCCCCAATCGTCGCCGTTCGCCTCGGCGATGTCGTACGAGAGCTCGAATTGTTCTTGTGCCGCGCGGTATTCCCGCACCGCGTAGTACGCCGAACCGGAGTGCGAATGCATGCGCACCAGCGCCCGGGGATCGCCCAGACGCTCGGCCGCCGCGATACCGAGCGGAAGGATCTCGATCAGATCGACGAAGTAGTTGCGATCGGTGTAGTAGCTGAACAGGCTCTCGCACAGCTGCCAGGCGCGGTCAGCCAGCCCGACTTCGACCGCGATGCCCACCAACGCCGACAGCGTCTCGCGTTCCGCCTCCAGCTCGTCCAACGCCCGCTCCGACGCGCGCTCCCCCTCATGCGCCGGAAAGACCTTCTCGTACCGCGCACTGAGCCGCCGCCGCTTCGACAGCACGACATCCCGCGCCATCACGAAGTCGTGATAGTGCTCGACGGTCCGGCGCAACGCCGACCGCGAATCGTCGCCCGCGGACAGCTTGGCCTTCGCATGCTGCCGCACCAGCGCATGGATGCTGTACCGACCGAGACCGACCGGAACCACGAGGTGGGCGCGGGACAGGGCCCGCAGCAGATCCTCGGTGTCGGCGACCGAATGGCCGAGCAGCGCGGCAGCAGCGTCCAGGGAGAACTCCGTCGCGGGATGGCATCCCAGCATCCGGTAGGCGTGCTGCTGATCCGCCGACAACGCCTGGTAACCGAACTCGAAGGCACCGTCGAAGGGCCGTTCCCCGTCCACCTCCAGGCGGCGCAGCAGATCCGGCGCAATTCTGTCCACATAGGACGATATCGACGACCGGCCGGGCAGCTGCGCGGCCGCCACCTGCAACGCCATCGGATGCCGGCCGCACGCACTGCTCAGCTTCCGCAGCGCGGCCTCTTCCGCCTCCGCACCGTCGCCGAGCGAACCCGCCAGCAGCGCGATCGCCGCATCCTCCTCGAACGGCGCCAGCCGCATCGGTACGACGCCGCCGCCCAGGAACGTGAGCTCGCGGCGGCTGGTGACGAGCACCGCGCTGGTCGGTGACGACGGCAGCAACGCCCGGACCTGCGCGGCACTCGCGGCGTCGTCGAGGATCACCAGGATCCGGCGGTGCGCGGTGATCTCGCAGAACGCATCGCCGCGCTCCTCCTCCGTCGCTGGCAGCGCCGCGCCGGTCAGCCCGAGCCGCCCGAGGAACCTGCCCAGCACCTCGCCCGGGGACCGAGTCTCGGCGGGGTTGGATCCGTGCAGCTCACCGAAGAAAATCCCGCCCGAGAACTCGTCGCGCATCCGGTGCGCCCAGCGCAGCGCCGTCAACGACTTGCCGATGCCCATCATGCCGCTGAGGACCACGACCAGTGGGTTTCCGGCGCGCTCCGCGTTGCGCCACAGCCGATCCAGTTCGGCGAGTTCCGCGGTCCGGTTGGTGAAGCCGAAGTGGGTGGGGTCCTTTCTGAGCATGTCTGGGCACACCGGCTCCGAGTGGCCGCCCAGGTTCATCACGACGTGCTCGGCGCGTCCGACCTGAAGCAGGTTTCCCACCGGAGCGTTGTTGGCGTTGTGCCACTCGTCCATCCCGACCCCCACCGGCGCTGTCGATCACTCCCGCGCGACGATACCGGGTGGACCATCAGAGCGTGACAGCTTCGGCACTCGCTGCCAACGGAGAGGGGACACCGTGCCGGCCAACGAGGAGTGGGACATTTCGTCGGGTGTCGGGATCACCGCGTTGATGGTCGCCGCCACCCGAGCACTGGAAACCGAACGCGCCGACCGGCTGATCGACGACCCGTACGCGGCGGTGCTGGCGAGGGCCGCCGGGCCCGCGGTGCCCACGAAGGCCACGGACTTCGCCGCTGCCTGGCAGGACACGATCGACTACATCGGCCTGCGCTCCCGCCTTTTCGACGAGTGGTTCGAGCAGTCCTGCGCCGCAGGCGTGCGACAAGGAGTCATCCTGGCCGCGGGCCTGGACACCAGGGCGTTCCGGCTGCCGTGGCCGCCCGGGTTCCGGCTGTTCGAGATCGACCAGCCGAAGGTGTTGGCCTACAAGGACGAAGTCCTCGCCGACCACGGCGCCCGGCCCGGCTGCGATCGCCACGCGGTCGCGGTGGACCTGCGCGACGACTGGCCCCGCGCGCTCCGGGAAACCGGTTTCGACCCGAGCCGCCCCACGTCCTGGCTGGCGGAGGGACTCCTGCCCTACCTGCCCGCGGCGGTGGACATGCGCCTACTGGAGGCCGTCCACGAGCTGTCCGTGCCGGGTAGCCGGGTCGCGATCGAGAACCTCACCGCGAAGCGGACGGTGCTGCTGGACGACGACTTCTCGCAGGGGTCGGAGAAATGGGGCGTCGACCTGAACGCGCTGTTCAGCCCCGAAGCCCGGCCGGATCCGGAGGACCGGCTCGCCGGGTTCGGCTGGCGCGTTCGGCGCGAATCGATCGGCGACGCATCAGCCCGGCTGGGCCGCGAACTCACCGCCGCCAGCCGAGGCCTCACCCGGGCCGGAAACCTCCTCACCGCCGAACTGCCGAGCTGACTCAGCCCTCCACGAGGGACAGTTCGGCGAAGCGGATCGGGAACCCCGCCCCGTCCGGGGAGGCGCACATCGGCCCGGCCTCGGCCGGGACCTCCGGCGGGAAGTACGCCACCCGAAGCAGCGTCTTGGGCTCGTCGCCGTCGGCGGCGTAGCGGATCGTGGCGGTGTCGCCGGCCCGCTCCAGTTGGAGGGTGATCGACTCGACCGGGCCGCACACCGCCTCCAGCGGCACCACGTTCCAGTCCGAGACCTCGCGGGTCACCACCGCGCTGAGCAGCTGCTCGCCGTCGACGAGCTCGATGCCCGCCTTGATCCAGTTCTGCTCGTCCAGCCGCAGCAGCAGCCCGGCCTGGTCGTACTGCTCCCGGTAGTCGCCGAAGAACCGGGTCGTCAACGTGAACCGCGGCCCCACCGGGCGCAGCAGCGCATGCCCGCTGTCGCGCACGAAGCCGTAGTGGGTCGTCCGCCAGAAATCCGTGCCGGAGTCGGCGGTCATCGTCAATCCCCCGTAGGACAACCAGTTCACCGGTTGGTTGAGCCACCGCCAACCGTCGAGCCCGAACAGCGTGATGTCCTCGGCCTGCTGCATGCCCACCTGTTTCCACTTGTCCGGCGTGCCCGCCGGTCCGGCTTCGTCAGCGGACGACGACGACCGGGCAGGCCGCATGGTGCACCAGCTTCAGCGCCACCGACCCGACCAGCATGCCGGTGAAGGCGCCGTGCCCCTTGTTGCCCACCACCAGCAGATCGGCCTGCTTGGACAGCCCGACCAACTCGTCGACCACGTGCCCCCGGATGAGCCGGGATCGCAGGTCCACGGCGGGAAAATCCGCCTTGACCGCCGTCATGGCGGCTTCCAGCGCCTCGCGCGCCCGCTGCTCCAGCTCGCTGTCCGGGGTCGGCAGACGATATCCGAACTGGACCGGCTGGTGCCAGACCATGATCGCGTGCGCGATGCCGCCGACCTCGCTGATCTGGTTCGCCGCCCAGCGCAGCGCCCGCACCGACTCCTTCGACCCGTCCACCCCGACTGCGATGGTTTGCGGCATGCCCGGCTCCCTACGGCGACGTTTGGGTGATCTCGCCGGGGATGCTAGGGCAGCGCCATCCGCGTCGCCACCGCCGGAACGGTCGCTTCGCGGAGGCCCGTCAGAGCTGGTTGACGTCGGTGATCCGGATGACCACGGTGCCCGCCTCGTCGGAGGCGGCGAGGTCGACCTCGGCGCTGATGCCCCAGTCGCGGTCCTCGGCCGGGTCGGCGAAGATCTGCCGGACCAGCCAGCGCTCCGGCTCCTCGGTGATCATCAGCAGCGCCGGGCCGCGCGCGTCCGGGCCGGTGCCGATCTCCTCGTGCTGCTCGAAGTACTCCTCCAGCGCATCCTCCCACGCGTCGGCGTCCCAGCCGCCTTCCGCGTCCAGCGCGCCGAGCTCGTCGTAGCGCCGCCGCGCCGCCAGCTCCACGCGGCGGAACAACGCGTTGCGCACCTGCACCCGGAAGGCCCGCTTGTTCAGCGTGATCCGCTCCGGGCCCTCGTCCACCGCCACGGCCGTCGGCTCCGCGCCCGGGTGGCGCAGCTTCTCCCATTCGTCGAGCAGGCTGGAGTCGACCTGCCGGACCAGTTCGCCGAGCCACTCGATGATGTCGGTGAGCTCCTCGGTCTTGGCGTCGTCGGGCACCGTGTGCCGCAGCGCCTTGTAGACGTCGGCCAGGTAGCGCAGCACCAGCCCCTCGGAGCGGGCCAGCCCGTAGAAGTTGACGAACTCGACGAAGTTCATCGCCCGCTCGAACATGTCGCGGGCCACCGACTTCGGCGACAGCTCGTGCTCGCCGACCCACGGATGCCCCTTGCGGTAGGTCTCGTAGGCGGCATCCAGCAGTTCGGCCAGTGGCTTGGGGTGGGTGATCTCCTCCAGCAGCTCCATCCGCTGGTCGTACTCGATGCCGTCGGCCTTCATCTGCGAGACGGCCTCGCCACGGGCCTTGAACTGCTGCTGCGACAGCACCTGCCGCGGATCGTCCAAAATGGACTCGATGACGGACAGCACGTCCAGCGGGTAACTCGGCGACCCGGAATCCAGCAGCTCGATGGCGGCCAGCGCGAACGGCGAGAGCGGTTGGTTGAGCGCGAAGTCGAACTGCAGGTCCACGGTCAGCCGCACCCGGCGGCCCTGCTCGCCGGGCTCGTCGAGCTGCTCGACCACCCCGGCGGCCAGCAGCGCGCGGTAGATCGCGATGGCGCGCAGGATGTGACGGCGCTGCGTCGGCCGGTCCTCGTGGTTGTCGGTGAGCAGGTGGCGCATCGCGGAGAACGCATCGCCGTGCCGACCGTTGGCGGACCGGTTGATGACGTTGAGCAGCATCGCGTGGTTGACGGTGAAGCTGGACCGCAGCGGCTCCGGCTCGGCGGACTCCAGCTTCTCGAAGGTCTTCTCGCTCCAGGACACGAAGCCCTCGGGCGCCTTCTTGCGCACCAGCTTGCGCTTCTTCTTCGGGTCGTCGCCGGCCTTGGCCAGCGCCCGCTCGTTCTCGATCTCGTGCTCGGGCGCCTGCACCACCACGTAACCTGCGGTGTCGTACCCGGCGCGGCCGGCGCGACCGGCGATCTGGTGGAACTCCCGCGCCTTCAGGTGCCGGGTGCGAACACCGTCGTACTTGGTCAGCCCGGTGATCAGCACGGTGCGGATCGGCACGTTGATGCCCACCCCGAGGGTGTCGGTGCCGCAGATGACCTTGAGCAGCCCGGCCTGCGCGAGCTGCTCCACCAGCCGCCGGTACTTCGGCAGCATCCCGGCGTGGTGCACCCCGATGCCGTGCCGCACCAGCCGCGACAGGGTCTTGCCGAACCCGGCGGTGAAGCGGAAGTCGCCGATCGCCTCGGCGATCTCGTCACGCTGCTCGCGGGTGGCGACCTTGACGCTCATCAACGCCTGCGCCTGCTCCAGCGCCGAAGCCTGGTTGAAGTACACGACGTACACCGGGGCCTGCTGGCCGGCCAGCAGCTCCTCGATCGTCTCGTGCAGCGGCGTCTTGGCGTAGCGGAAGGTCAGCGGGATCGGCCGCTCCGCCGAGGTGACCACGGCAGTCTCCCGGCCAGTGCGCCGGGCCAGGTCCTCCTGGAAGAACTTGACGTCGCCGAGCGTCGCCGACATCAGCACGAACTGGGTGCGCGGCAGCTCCAGCAGCGGCACCTGCCACGCCCAGCCGCGGTCGGGCTCGGAGTAGAAGTGGAACTCGTCCATCACGACCTGGTCCACGTCGGCGCGGTCCCCGTCGCGCAGCGCGATGTTGGCCAGGATCTCCGCCGTGCAGCAGATGATCGGGGCGTCGCCGTTGACGCTGCTGTCGCCGGTCATCATGCCGACGTTCTCGGCACCGAAGGTTTCCACCAGCGAGAAGAACTTCTCCGACACGAGCGCCTTGATCGGTGCGGTGTAGAAGCTGCGCTTGCCAGCGGCCAGCGCGGTGAAGTGCGCCCCAGTGGCCACCAGGCTCTTGCCGGAGCCGGTCGGCGTGCTCAGGATCAGGTTCGCCCCGGTCACGACCTCCATCAGCGCTTCTTCCTGCGCCGGGTAGAGCTCGATGCCCTGGTCGGTGGTCCAGGACACGAACGCGTCGAGCACCGCGTCGGAGTCCGGGGAGTCGGTCGAGAGGGCTGGGAGCTGGTCGGTGAGCTTCATCGTGCCCCCATCGTCCCTGCTCAACTCCGGCCGAATGGACCCGGGGTGGCCGATGCTGGGTCAGGTGGTGAAGGCACACACCTGGATCACCGCCCGATCCGGATCGGAGCGGTAGACCGCGATCTCGCACAGCGGCAAGAACGCGAACATCGGCCACGTCTTCGTGGGCACGCCGAGTTGCACGCTGGTGTTGGGCGCCGTCAATCGGGGACCATGTGCACGTGCGGGAGGAGGGATGTCATGACGAGCCGGAACGTGCGCTTCGTCGGCGGGCCGCTGGACGGCCGGATCCAGGATCTCCGCGACTCCGAGGCGGTCGCGGGACGACTGCTGAGGCACATCCACCTGCACGACGGCCCGAAGATCGAGACCCACTACGAGCTCCGCTACACCCCGGAATCCGGCTGGGTCTACCACCTCTGCGGCCGCTCGCAGCAATAACAGACGGTGATCGATCGACCACTTGTACAGACTGTACAATTCGTGCATTTGCGTCGAAGCTGTACACATGGACGACAGCGCCGCCATTGAAGTCAATGTCTCGTCTGCCCGCGCCAACCTGCCGAAATACATCGAGCTGGCGAGCGAGGGCCAGTACGTCTACCTGACCCATCGAGGCAAGCGGGTTGCCGCACTCGTAGCAGCGGACGTCGCCGGGCACTGGGAAGCCGAAGAAGACGCGCACTGGGCGCGTCGCGTCGCCCAAGCAGAGGAGTCCGGCACGGTTGCCTGGGAAGCTGCGATCGTCGCGTTGGAGCGGGATCGGTGACCTACCAAATCGAGATCACCCGCGACGCCCTGAAAACCCTGGCCAAACTTGACAAGCCGATTCGGCGACGGCTGCAGATCGCGATCGATCAGCTCGCCGGCGATCCACGCCCCGCCGGAGCCATCGCACTCAAGGGAGTCGCCGGCTATCTGCGGATCCGAGTCGCCGACTACCGGGTGATCTACCGCGCCGAAGACGGACGTCTCGTCGTCGCGGTAGTCGCGGTCGGCCACGGCCGCGAGATTAACGAGCGCTGACAACCGCCCCTCGCACCGGCGTTGCGCAAGGGCCAGGTGACCGGCGAAGAGCTCACCGAACCGGCAGAGTCCCACCGCAGAGCGGGGCTAAGTGAATCGCCGCTAGGTCGATCAAGCGTTGTGAGTTCCAGATCACAGATGGTTCCAGAACTGGCCACTCGGCTTACCATCACGTTCATGGTGGCGCACTCGACGAGCGGCGGCGGGCCGGACCTTTCCGCGGCCGGGCCCGTGGACCGCGAGCAGTGGCGGGCTCAGGTCAAGAAAGTGCTGCAGCGGTCCGGACTGATCGGCGAGCAGGGCCCCGCCGGACCGGTGGAGGACGTACTGGCCTCGACGACCTACGACGGCATAGTCGTGCACCCGCTGTACACCGAAGGCCCGCTGGAGGCGGGCGCGCCGGGGCTGGTGCCGTTCGTGCGCGGCAGCCGCCCGCAGGGCAGCGTCGCCGAAGGCTGGGACGTGCGGCAGCGGCACGAGAACCCGGACCCCGCCGAGACGAACCGCGAGATCCTGGCGGACCTCTACAACGGGGTGTCGTCGCTGTGGCTGCGGCTCGGAACCGGCGGGCTGGCGGTCGACGACCTCGCCGACGCGCTCACCGGCGTGCACCTGGACATGATCGGCATGACCCTCGACGCGGGCGCTGATTTCGGTGCAGCGGCGGACGCCTTCCTGGCGTTGGCAGCCGAGCAGGACCTGCCCGGCGCCGCGCTGCGCGGCAACCTAGGCGCCGACCCGCTGGGCGTGCAGGCCAGGACCGGCCGCCCCGGCGACCGGGAGGCCGCGGTGTCGCTCGCCCGCCGCTGCGCTGCGGAGTTCACGGAGCTGAAGGCGCTGGTCGTGGACGGGTTGCCGTACCACGACGCGGGCGGTTCCGACGCGCAGGAGCTCGGCTGCTCGCTCGCGGTCGCCACGACCTACCTGCGTTGGCTGACCGAGGCCGGGATTGACGTCGACACCGCCGCCGGGCTGCTGGAGTTCCGCTTCGCCACCACCGCCGACCAGTTCCTGAGCATCGCCAAGCTGCGCGCCGCGCGGCGCCTGTGGGAACAGGTGACCCGGTCCAGCGGCGCGTCGGAGCCGGCGCGGGCACAGGTGCAGCACGCCGTGACGTCGGCGGCCATGCTGACCAGGCGCGACCCGTGGGTGAACATGCTGCGCACCACGATCGCCACGTTCGCCGCCGGGGTAGGCGGCGCGCAGGCGGTGACCGCGCTGCCGTTCGACGCCGCGATCGGCCTGCCGGACGACTTCGCCCGCCGCATCGCGCGCAACACCCAGGCGCTGCTGCTGGAGGAGTCGCACCTGGCGCAGGTGATCGACCCGGCGGGCGGGTCCTGGTACGTCGAGTCGCTGACCGAGGAGCTGGCGCAGGTCGCCTGGCGGTGGTTCCAGGAGATCGAAGCGGCAGGCGGGCTGCCCGCCGCGCTGGAGTCCGGCCTGGTCGCCGACCGGCTCGCGGCCACCTGGGAAGAGCGCCGCGCCGCGATCACGCACCGCGAGGACGCGATCACCGGCGTCAGCGAATTCCCGAACCTGGACGAGCCGCCGCTGGAGCGGGAACCCACGCCGGAACAGCCTTCCGGCGGCCTTCCGGTGCACCACTACGCAGAAGACTTCGAGCGGCTGCGCGACGCCGCCGACGCGCATCTGGAAGCCACCGGCCAACGCCCTGCGGTGTTCCTCGCAACGCTCGGCTCGCTCGCCGCGCACAACGCGCGAGCCTCGTTCGCGCGGAACCTGTTCGCAGCGGGCGGTATCGAATGCACGGACGCCGGTGCGACCGAATCCGCAGAGGACGTTCTCAAGGCCTACACCGGAGCGCCGGTGGTGTGCCTCTGCGCCAGCGACAAGGTTTACGCCGAACGCGCCGCGGACACCGCTGCGGCGCTCAAGCAGGCCGGGGCGAAGCACGTGCTGCTGGCCGGAAAGCCGAGCGATCCGGCACCGGAAGGCGTCGACGGGTTCGCCTTCGCCGGATGCGATGCGCTGGCCGTCCTGACCGGCGTCCAGAAGCTGTTGCACATCAGGCCCGATACGCCCATCAGGCCCGATACGGGAGTGGGACGATGACGCAGATCCCGAACTTCGCCGACATCCCGCTGGACAGCGCCGATGTCCACGGGCCGCCCGCCGCCGCCCCCGAGCGGTGGCAGCAGGAGCTGCTGTCCGCCACCGGCAAGGACTCCGACGCCCTGGTCTGGGAAGCACCGGAGGGCATCGGGATCAAGCCGCTCTACACCTCGGCCGACGTCGCGGGGCTCGACTTCCCGCACACCTACCCGGGTTTGGCACCGTTCCTGCGCGGACCGTACCCGACGATGTACGTCAACCAGCCGTGGACGGTGCGGCAGTACGCCGGGTTCTCCACCGCCGAGGAGTCCAACGCCTTCTACCGCCGCAACCTGGCCGCCGGCCAGAAGGGCCTGTCGGTGGCGTTCGACCTCGCCACCCACCGCGGCTACGACTCCGACCACCCGCGCGTGGCCGGTGACGTCGGCATGGCCGGGGTGGCCATCGACTCGATCTTCGACATGCGGCAGCTCTTCGACGGCATCCCGCTGGACAAGATGAGCGTGTCGATGACCATGAACGGCGCGGTGCTCCCGGTGATGGCGCTCTACATCGTCGCCGCCGAGGAGCAGGGTGTCGCGCCGGAGAAGCTGACGGGGACCATCCAGAACGACATCCTCAAGGAGTTCATGGTCCGCAACACCTACATCTACCCGCCGCAGCCGTCGATGCGGATCATCTCCGACATCTTCGCCTACACCTCGCAGCGGATGCCGAAGTTCAACTCCATCTCGATCTCCGGCTACCACATCCAGGAGGCCGGGGCGACCGCCGACCTGGAGCTGGCCTACACCCTGGCCGACGGCGTCGAATACCTGCGCGCCGGGCGGCAGGCCGGGCTGGACATCGACGCCTTCGCGCCCCGGCTGTCCTTCTTCTGGGGCATCGGGATGAACTTCGCGATGGAGGTCGCAAAACTGCGCGCGGCCCGGCTGCTGTGGTCGAAGCTGGTGGCGACCTTCGAGCCGCAGAACCCGAAATCGCTGTCGCTGCGCACCCATTCGCAAACCTCCGGCTGGTCGCTGACCGCCCAGGACGTCTACAACAACGTGGTGCGTACCTGCGTCGAGGCGATGGCCGCCACCCAGGGGCACACGCAGTCGCTGCACACCAACGCGCTCGACGAAGCTCTGGCGCTGCCCACCGACTTCTCCGCGCGCATCGCCCGCAACACGCAGCTGGTGCTGCAGCAGGAATCCGGCACCACCGCAGCAGGAATCCGGCACCACGCGGGTGATCGACCCGTGGGGCGGCAGCTACTACCTGGAGCGCCTCACCGCGGACCTCGCCGAACGCGCCTGGGCGCACATCACCGAGGTCGAGGACGCCGGGGGCATGGCCCAGGCCATCGACGCCGGAATCCCCAAGCTGCGCATCGAGGAGGCCGCGGCCCGCACCCAGGCCCGCATCGACTCCGGCCGGCAGCCGCTGATCGGCGTCAACAAGTACCGCTACGACGGCGACGAGCAGATCGACGTGCTGAAGGTCGACAACGCCGGGGTCCGCGCGCAGCAGCTCGAGAAACTGCGGCGGCTGCGGGAAGAACGCGACAGCGAGTCCTGCGGGGACGCGCTGCGCCGGCTCACCGCCGCGGCCGAGGCGTCGATGTCGGACCAGCGGCCCGACGACCTGGCGCACAACATGCTGGCGCTGGCCGTGGACGCGGCGCGGGAGAAGGCGACCGTCGGGGAGATCTCCGATGCGTTGGAGAAGGTGTTCGGCCGCCACTCCGGGCAGATCCGTACGATCACGGGCGTGTACCGGGACGAGTCGGGGCCGTCGGAGCAGCTGGAGGCGGCCCGCCAGCAGGTGGCGGACTTCGCCGAGGCGGAGGGCCGCCGCCCGCGCATCCTGGTCGCGAAGATGGGGCAGGACGGCCACGACCGCGGTCAGAAGGTGATCGCGACCGCGTTCGCCGACCTCGGCTTCGACGTGGACGTGGGCCCGCTGTTCCAGACCCCGGCCGAGGTGGCCCGCCAGGCCGCCGAGTCCGACGTGCACATCGTCGGCGTCTCCAGCCTCGCCGCCGGGCACCTCACCCTGGTGCCCGCGCTACGCGAAGAGCTGCGGGAACTGGGCCGCGACGACATCATGATCGTCGTCGGCGGGGTCATCCCGCCAGCCGACTTCGACGCCCTCCGGCAGGCCGGTGCCAGCGCGATCTTCCCGCCGGGCACGGTGATCGCCGACGCCGCGCTGGGCCTGCTCGCCGAACTCCGCACCCAACTCGAACACTGATCATGCCGCGAACGATCGACGTCCAAGACTACGCCAAGGGCGTGCTCGCCGGTTCCCGCACCAAGCTGGCGCAGGCGATCACGCTGGTCGAGTCGACCCGCAAGGACCACCGGGCGCTGGCCCAGGAGCTGCTCGTCGAGCTGCTGCCGCACAGCGGCGGCGCGCACCGGGTCGGCATCACCGGCGTGCCCGGCGTCGGCAAGTCGACGTTCATCGAGTCGCTGGGCTCGATGCTGACCGCGGCGGGACACCGCGTCGCGGTGCTGGCGGTCGACCCGTCCTCGACGCGAAGCGGCGGCAGCATCCTCGGCGACAAGACCCGGATGGGCCGGCTGGCCAGCGACCCGGCGGCGTTCGTGCGGCCGTCGCCGTCTGCGGGCACGCTCGGCGGCGTCGCCCGCGCGACGCGCGAAACGATCGTGCTGATGGAGGCGGCCGGTTACGACGTCGTACTGGTCGAAACGGTCGGCGTCGGCCAGTCCGAGGTGACCGTGGCGGGCATGGTGGACTGCTTCCTGCTGCTCACCCTGGCCCGCACCGGCGACCAGCTGCAGGGCATCAAGAAGGGCGTGCTGGAGCTGGCGGACGTCATCGCCGTCAACAAAGCCGACGGCGATCACGCCGCCGAAGCCCGCAAGGCCGCCCGCGAACTCCGCAGCGCCCTGCGGCTGCTCACCCCGGTCAGCGCGACCTGGACGCCGCCGGTGCTGACCTGCAGCGGCCTGCAGGGGCTCGGCCTGGACACGTTGTGGGAGCAGATCGAGCAGCACCGGGCGGCGCTGGCCGAGACCGGCGAGCTCGCGGAGAAGCGCAGCCGCCAGCAGGTCGAGTGGACCTGGGCGCTGGTCCGCGACCAGCTGATGTCGGAACTCACCCACCACCCCGGGGTGCGCGCGATCGTCGGCGAGGTGGAAACCCAGGTGCGGGCGGGGGAACTCACCGCCAGCCTCGCGGCGGAACGGCTGCTCGACGCCTTCCGGAAATCCTGAACGCAACCTCGACCCAGGAGAGTCATGCGGATCAGCGTTGACCCGAACTCCGACGTGCCGCCCTTCGAACAGGTGCGGTCGACCCTCGCCGAGCAGATCAACAGCGGCGAACTGCCGGTGGGCAGCAAACTCCCGACGGTCCGGGCGCTGGCGGCGGACCTGGGCATCGCGGCGAACACGGCGGCGAAGGCCTACCGGGAGCTGGAACAGGCGGGTTTGCTCGAAACCCGCGGCCGCGCAGGCACTTTCGTCAGCGACGCGGGAAATCAAGCAGCGGCCCGAGCAGCCGAAGCAGCAGCGACCTACGCCCAGATCACCCACGCCCTAGGCATCCCGGCCGACGAAGCCCTAGCGATCGTCCGGGCCGCCCTGAAAGCGTGATCTTTGACGAGCAAAGGGCACCTTTGGGAGCGTATGCGTCGCGCAGGGTGAAGCCGGGATCTTTGTGACCCAGGTACTCGCGAGCTCCACGCTAAAAGCGTCTACACTAGACAACCACTAAAAATCGACTAAACAGCCAAGATGCAACCGCTTAAAGGATGAATCCGGCACCGCGGACCGACAAATGCGAACGGCCGGTCGGGAGCGTTTGCCCACCGACCGGCCGTTCAGAACAACGCCCAGCAAACATGCCGCCAGATCTTGAGTGCCCCGGTTGCCAATCAGGGTTCCAGGGCGAGTGGTGCCCGCACAGTGGTTAGTGCGTCTTGCCACCGCGTCACGATTGGCTCATGGCGGTGTGGCCGCAGCTCGGTGTCTAGATCAGCGGCCACCGTCAGCAGCGACGGAAGACACTTGCGAGGGTCACCAAACGCATCCAAACCGCGACTGACTGCGGCGTCGAGTTCGCCATTACGGGCCGCGACTGTGCCGAGCGTCAACAGCGCCTCACTTCGCCGCATTGGGGAGCGAATCGTGCCGTCCGGACGTTCGCAGTAGTCGATCACTCGGTCGGCGTACTCGGTGGCCGCCTCCCGCATGTCCAACATGCGGTACACATCGACGGCGTAGAAGTCCGCTTTGGCAGGGTCGACCACGAAGTGGTGTTCAGGATCCGCAGGGCTAGGCAAGTGCGTCAGAGTTGCCCGGCCCCGTGCCATTGCAGCTTCGGCACCGGCGCGATCTCCCATTAACGCGAGGGCGCGCGCTTGCTGAGCAGCAAGTTGGACGCTCACGCACGAAGTTCTGTCGATTTCCTGTCCTGCTGCCGCGTAGTCGGCAGCATCGGCCGGTCGACTAGAAGTCAGCGCCATCCACGCCGCGATCTCGTATGACCAACCAATCAGTTCGGCATGACCGGTCTCCCGCCCAAGCTCCGCCGTTGCCTCGCGCCAGGTCTCAGCCCCGAACGAGTCGCCAATGTCGTAGGTAAGACACGCGACCAGCGCTGACAACCATCCAGCCTGCACGAGTGTTTCGCGGTGCTGAGTCAGTGTGAGGCGACGTTCAGTCATGGCGAGTGTCCGGTCTAGCCAGCGGCGAGACTCGGCGAGCAAGTCACCAGCGCTACGCACCGGATAGTCCCGACACAGCCGATCCACCCTCCGAGCAAGCATCGTCAGCGTCGCGTCGGACGCATCCGAACGGGTGAGCCGGACAACCAATTCGAACGCATCGACAACGTCCGATTCCCCAATGTCAGAGCCATTTGTGAGATTTAACCCGCTCGCGGCGATCAATCCTGGCGTCGGCGTGGAAAACCCCAACTCGTCGGGAGTGGTCTCAAAAACTACCGCCAGGACTCGCTGCGCAGGCGGCGACGGATCGTCGCCCCCTTCCCAACGGCTCACCGTGCGCTCGGTGACGCTCAGGGTCTCGTTCAATACTCGCCGGGACAGCAGCTCGACCTGGTCGGCGAGGTCCCGCTGACGCCAGCGGCGCGCTGTGCGGAACTCGCGGAGTCTGTTTCCCACGTGCCCAGTCTCCCCACGTCCACTCGGCGTGTCACCCCACTGACGCCAGACGCCGCCCGGACATCTGCCAGACGACCACAGACCGCTAGCCGGTGACCTTTTGTAATCAGCCGATTACAGGAGATCGTTCGATCATGTCGTCATTCATTCCCAGCTTCGGGCCGGCGGTTAAGCGCTATGGCCACCCCGGTTTCGACGTGGGTCGACTGGACGGGAGTACGCCACGCCCGTTCACACTCCGACGCCTACACCACGCGCTGCGGACGCATGATCGCCATTCCCGACGCCGGTACCACGACCGCCGGGAACTGCTGGCAGTGCTGGCCACCCTCCGAACTCGCCTTCCCGCCGACACCAACCCAACCGCGATTGTGAGGCCACAATGCCGCGCCGAACTTTCACGCCCGAGCACATCACCGAATGGCGATGCTCCGCCGAACGCTGCCTATACACCGACCCGGACGCCAAAGTCGTCGGCCAGCACGAACGTGATGCCCACGGCCCGACCTGGCTGGCCGCAGACGAAAACCCGGACCAGGAGGCTACCGACCAGGAGACCGCCCAGGCGGTGACCGCCCAGTGAGCAACGACGAATACAGCCACGTCTACGGCCTCGACGAATCCGGAAAGCGAAGCGCGCTCTGCGGAACCGGACCGGGACCCGCCGCAAAATACCGGGAGCTGGTCAGCCTCAACAGCGTCAGCCACTGGATCCAAAGCGGAGCAACCAAGGCACTCTGCGGCGTTCCCTTGACCAGCCTCCACCCACGGGATCCAAGCCGCCAGGAGCCCTCGCCCTGTTCGTTCTGCCCAGGCGAACTCGCCCGACAACTCAGAAACGCATCCGCCCGATGACCACGACCACGACCACACGCGCCGGACTCCGCAAACCCACACCCGGCAGACACCGCATCCCGCAGGCAACCTCCCCCGTCGCATTGTTCACCGACACCACCGAAACCCGTTCAGGCAGCGGCCATGCCGACACATCGACCGATGACCACGGCGTCACACACGAACGCCACCAGCACAGCAAGAACCGGACAGCCGGTGGCCGCCTGATCACCACAAGCAGCGCCACCAAGTGCCGCCGCATCTTCGCTGTCGGCTGTCACAACTGCGCCACCAACCGAGCACTCCACCCCTAAGACCTGGTGCGGGTGCCGCAGTTTCACGCCCCCCGACCGGCACCCGCACCGGAACCACCACCCCCGTCCCTCAACTTCACCGACTGTCCACAACGAACCCCTTTGAAGACAAGGCGAATGCGCCCGGTGCCGGCGCGATCGAGCTGATCCGCATGATGCAGAAAGAACTCCAGGCGCAGGCGGATGCGTTCCGGGCTGCGGCGAAGGACTACCGTTCGACCGACGATCAGATCGCCCAGGACTTGCAGCGAGGTATCCAGTGACCCGACTTTCCCGCTCGTTGATCTCGGCCGTCGCAGGCGTGGCACTGCTCGGCCTTGCCGCCTGCTCTGCTGGCGGGACTCCGCATAACGGCAACGCAAGTCAGGAAGCCCCCACGACTCAGGCTGAGGCATCCGGCTTGAAAAACTTCGACCCGTGTGCGTTCCTCACTCCGCAGGACTTGAGCGGAGCCGGTGTCAGCGGGCCTGGCGAGAAGGTCGAGGAAATCAAGTCTGAACCAGGCTGTTCTTACGAGGGCGAGAAGATCCTTCTCACCCTGTACAAAAGCCCGGAGCACACCGTCGACAAGTACGAAACCAGTGGCCATTGGGACAGGTACGATAAGTTCAACATCAACGGCCGGAATGCTGCGCGTGGTGTCGAAGCAGGTGCCAGCAACCAGGGCGGTTGCTCAGTAGTGGTTGACGCAGGTGGCGGCGTCGTTCTTTTCACGGTGACGGGAATCATGGCGGATTCGGTCGCAGATCCGTGCGGTGAGGCTGAGAAGGCGGCGAGCAAGGTCGAATCGCGGCTCCCCAAGTAAGGGCTTCCGTACGGAGTGCACCTTCGCGCTCGAGATCTCAGCAACGCATGAACGAGCCCGTCTCGCTTCCTAGGGACGGGCCTGTTTCGTGTTGCTCTCAAACAAAGAAGGACTCATGCCGGCTGGAACCGACCCGGACTCTCCAGCTCGAAGCCCGCGATCCGCCGGTAGCCCTTGCTCGACCCGCCCCCACTGGTAGGCGGGTTTGGTCGCGGTGTTCTTCCAGGCAAGTTCGACTCCCGCGAGAGTTCGACGACCGGTTGGAAAACCCATTCCCCGAACTGGATCTAGGAAAGCACATGGGCTTTCCGTGCTACGGTGGGGAATTTGTTCACCGACGAGAACGGCGTGACCTCGCTTCGAACGTCCGGCTAGCAAGCACGAGGTTAATGAGCGTTTAGTGAAGCACTAGCGGTGATCATTATGGTCCTGTGACATGTTCACACGGATTCATCGTGCCGCACTGGCCGCCGGAGTCGGGCTGCTGGTGTCCAGTGGGATTTCGACAGCAGACCAGGACCCCACCACGTACGTGCTACGAAACTACGACGCAGATGGTCACCTGGTCTCTGTCGTCGGCGACACCGGCGGAGCGGCCGATGTCGCGTGCAGCAGCGGAGTCGAATACCCGCACTACTCCCCGCCGCCTCGGGCGGGGAGTGTGCTGTTCAAGGTTCGGGTCAAGTGCGACGGACAAGGAGCTCCGCCGGACATTCACGTCAACGGTGTCCTCGGATTCGTGCCTGGAGACCCGGCCGGGCCGCCACCTCCGCCTGCGCCAGTTGAACCGCGCTCGGTGTCCAGTCAGACCCAGCGCGTTCCAGTCCCCGGGGAGGCGACCTATTACACGCCCGCGCAAGGGCAACCGCCTGTGTTGGGGTCTCACTGGTACACAGGTGGATACGAAGCTGGTTTCGTGGCGCCGATTCAGGGCCCGATCGGCAATGGGGACACTCCGTTGGTTCCTGTGACCACGCCGTAGCTTAAGGAGGTTGCGATCATGGAGGTCAACCCCGTCGATGAGCGGGACGTGACAATCGAGGATGACCACCCTGTTTTCCGGGTGTACATGTGGTCGCAGCCCTTCCCGAACGTCCACGTTCCTCCAGAACGGGTTGGGTGGTGGAACTACGCCTACGAGCTCAAAGAGTGCGACGTGCACCAAGCCATCGCGTGGGCACAAGACAACCTTGCCGAAGGCGGCCGGTACACGTTGTACGTGTGCTATCGGCGGGAGGACGGCCGTCTGACGGCAGTCCGGATCGCAGGCACGGAGCCGACACGGATCGACCGTTCTCGATAGTAGTTCGATAAAGGGTTCCCCGGCGCGGTCGTGGCCGGTTGCGGCGCACTGCCGCCGTCGGCCGCGATACGGCCGCCGAGACGGGGCCATGCCGCACCGGAGTTCGGGGGAATGGCCTGACGGCGTCGGGGGGCTTCCACCGCCCGACCATTCGATGTGCCCGGCCACCGCTGGGGGGTCGGTGCCGATGGGGCAAGTGGTGACGGTGCGGATGCCGGTCGGGGGAAGGCGGCGGCGTCCCCACCGGGATCAGGTAGCGAGGTCGCGCAGCGCGGCATAAAGACGCCGCACCATGCCGGGATGCCGGGCCATCGCCTCAGGATCATCGACTGGCAGACCGGAATCGATCGGCGGCAGCATCCTGGTTTCCTCGGTGGCGAGCTCGTCACCGTCGGCGAGGTCGCCGCGGATCACCAGCGGTTCACGCAACCGATGCCGCCCGCCGCCACGGGTTTCAGCTTCGACGCTCGCGACCAAGTAGGCGACCGTCAACGCGCCTTCGCCGCTACCGGCGTGGCGCGCCGGGGCGTAGTAGAACGTCGCCCACAGGGCGAGCCCCCCGACGCCGAGCAGACTCGTCGCGATCAACACGGCAGTCATCGGCCTGCCCTCTCGCCGTCGATCACGCGCGGCGGAACATAGGTCGCGTTCTGGTCCCGCAGCAGCTCGGCAATCTCAGCAAGAAACTCGGCGGTCTCTGCAAACTGCCCGTCATGGACGGTCCGCTCGCGCACGTCGTCGGTGAGGTCCTCCAACACCGCCGACGCGCGCACCAACAACTCGTGCAACTGCGGTTGTGCCTGCGCCCTCATCGCGCACCCACCACCGGCGACAGTCCTGCGCGCACCCGCGCCGCCGCGTTGCAGTCCGGGCACGTCTCCCACAGCCAGGCCGTGTCGCCGGTCGCCGCCTTGACAGTGCGCTCGCACAGCGTCGTGACCTTGGTGCCAGCCGGATAGATCGACGCGCCTGGCGGGTGCTCGTCAGCGCTAGCGTGCCGCTGCCCGGCGGCTGGAACCCAGTGGAAGGGGTGCGGCCGGTACGTCGCGCCAATGCTGGTCATGGCGATCACTGTGACGTCCATCCGAGCAACAAATCAAGCAATTCAAGAAATTTTAGAGCAACTACGCTCGTCTGGGGTAGCTGCGCTACGCCGAGCCGGGTAAAGCCCAGTAACGACACCCGGCTGTGCATTGACGATTGCTGAAGTTTCTTGCAGGATGCTCGGTGTTTCGACAATCTGGAGGGGTTATGAAGCTCACGTTCTTGGGGACTACCAGCATCAACGGCTCGTGCCCGAACCTGTACGCCACCGACCGGGGCACCTACGTCGTGCAGGGCTACAAGATCAACGATGTGGAAGCTCTTGCGGCACTTCACGCCCGGGGGATGCCGGAGACGGAAACCGCGGTCGAGATTCCCGCCGGACTGCTGTCGTTCGCGCCAAAGGACACGTGATGACCCGGCTCGTACGCGGCGAGGACTTCGGGCAACTGTTCGAGACCTTCACGCGCTCGGCCTGGCGCTGGGAATGCCAGGCCGAGTACCGGGAACCGCACGAAGCCGAGGCTTTCCGGCAGTTCCTCACGGGCGAAACGCCCGACATGTCATTCACCACGGAATGGCTGGCCAACGTCCGGCAGGCAACCGCAGCGGGACGGCGCTTCAAACGAGTGCGGGTGCTCACCGCGCCTTTGACGGACTACCTGCGGTTCGAGATGTTCGCGGCACCGGGCAACGCCGCGGCGGGTGAAGTCATCCGCGTCATGTCGACCGCCGCTGCCGTCGAACACAACCTGCCCGATCACGACTTCTGGTTGTTTGACGACGATTTGGTCGCGATCATGCACTTCGACGACCACGGCATGATCGCCGCCGAACTCGTCGACGACGCCGACACCGTAGCCAAGCACAGGAGGTGGCGCGAGATCGCATGGAGTCATGCGGCACCCTTTGAAACGGTCCTGACACCCTGACCCGACGAGATGAACCTGTGAGCACACCCGAACGGCACAAGCTCGAATTCGGCGATCGACTCCGCGAACTCCGGGAGAGCGCCGGCTACTCCGGCAGGGAGTTCGCCAGCGCCGCCGGTTGGCAACCGTCCAAGATCTCCAAGATCGAGAACGGCAAACAACTCGCGACCGACGCCGACCTGCTGACCTGGGTGCGCCTCGGCAAGGTTCCGGAACCCGCGGCTACCGAACTCCGCGACGAGCTGCGGACGATCCGGCTGGAGTCCTCCAGCTGGAAACGGCAGCTGCGGACCGGGCACCGGCGACGGCAAGAGCACAGCCGCGGAATCGAGGCCGAAGCAAGCACGATCCGCGCGTTCGAACTCGTCGTCGTGCCCGGCCTCGTCCAGACCGCGGACTACGCCCGCCACGTATTCAGCTCGGCCGCCGCCCTGCAGCAGGTGCCGCACGACATCGACGCCGCCGTGCAGGTTCGCCTGGAACGGCAGCACGCGCTCTACGACTCGGCCAAACACGTCGAACTGCTCATCGCTGAGTCTGCCCTGCGGTACTTCGCCTGCCCGCCGCAAACGATGGTGGCGCAGATCGACCGCTTGATCGCGCTGTGCGGGCTGGCGACCGTCCGATTCGGCATCATCCCGCTCAACACCCGGTTGCCGCACATCCCGGCAAGCGGTTTTTGGATCATCGGCGACACCGCGTTTGTCGAGACCGTCAACACCGAGATCAACACCGACGACACTGACGATGTCGCCCTTTACAACCGACTCGCTGACAGCCTGTGGCAGGCCGCGGTCGAAGGCGACGACGCTCGGCGGTTGCTCGTGCAGATCTCCACCGAAATCGCCCAGCTACGCGATTCTCCGATGACGAAGGACTGACCGTGTTCACCAACTGGCGCAAGTCCGCCAAGAGCCTGCACAACCCCGAACAGTGCGTTGAAGTCGGCACCGCACCCGGCCAGACCGGCGTGCGCGATACCAAAGACCGCAGCCCTTGGTTTCGAACGCGCCGTCGCTGGCCTTGACGGTGGCAGTGGCCGGACCCTGCACGATGTTGTTGATGACGATTGTGCCGAGATCGCCGGTGGTGTCCTTCAGCCGCGCGTGGTAGCTGCCGAACGAGTTATCCCCGGCCGAGGTCTTAGGATCACCAGCGGCCACGTAATGACGGCGATGATCGGCACCAGGGCCAGCACGGCACCGGTGATGCTGAGCACCAACGCGGTTGTGCCGAAACCGTTGCGGGGCGCCGGAACTAGTGAGGCTGGACGCCGTGGAGGAAGTCGGGGACGTCGAAGGACAGCAGCGGGTCTCCGAACAGCGCTCCCGCGCCGACTTCGCAGTTCATGCCGCGCCAGATCCGGGCCTGCTCCTCGGTGTCGACGCCGCGGACCCACAGGCGCGCTCCGCAGGCGTGGACCAGCGGGACCAGGCCGTGGATCGCCTGCACCTCCGGCAGGTTCGCGGAGTCCGCGGCGTGCACGAGGTCGACCAGTTCGTCCGCCAGGCGCACCGCGTCGATCGGCAGCTCCCGCAGCAGGCGCAGTTCGTCCGGGGAGCCGTGGAAGCTGTGCAGCGAGGTCTTGATGCCGCGACTGTTGAGGTAGCGGACGTTGTCGCGGGCTTCCTCGTTGTCACCACGGACGGCCGCCAGCGGCATGCAAAGCCGCAGCCAGGTCGCGTCGACCTCGCACGCGTCCAGCACCTGGTGGATCACCGCCGCCAGGTCCGGGTCCTGGCCCTGGTTCGGGCTCAGCGCCAGCTTCAGCTGCACCCGGTGCCCGTCCGCGTGCCATTCGCACAGCTGCTGCCACGCCGTTTCCAGCATCCAGTCCCGCAGCGACAGGGTGACCCCGGAGCGTTCGGCCAGACGCAGGCACTCGTCGTGCTCGAGGGTGCCGTATTCGCTGGTCTCCCAACGGAGTTCGGCTTCCAGCACGACCAGCTCGCCGGTGTCCATGTACACCAGCGGCCGGTAGACGACGTCGAACTCGCCCATTTCCAGGCCGCCGGGCATCACCGCGGCCAGCTTCGACTCGATCCGCTCCTCCGGCGCCTTATCCGGGTCGAACAGCGCCCACTGCCGTTTGCCGGCGGCCTCCGCGCGGCGCAGCGCGACGTCGGCGGCCCACAGCATGTTCGACGCGTCGGCGTCGGTCAACGCCCGCTGCACCACGCCGATCCCGGCCGATGCAGCGATGCCGTGGCCGTCGACGTGGACCGGTTCGGCGAGCAGCTCGTTTATCTGCTGGGTCAAGGTGGTCACCGGTGGGGTCTTCTCCTGCTCCAAGAGCAGGATCGCGAACTCGGTGCCGCCGAAGCGTGCGACGATCGCTTCCTCGTCCTCGAACAGCTGCTCCAGCCGCCGGGCCACCGCCTTGATCACCTGGTCGCCGACCTCGTAACCGAGACCATCGTTGATCAGCTCGAAGCCGTCCAAGCCCAGGTGGTAGAGCGACAGCTGGGCGTGGCCGGGCAGGCTCGCCAGCATCGCCTCCAGCCGGGTGCGGAAGAACTGCCGGTTCGGCAACCCGGTCAGCGCGTCGTGCAGGGCCTGGTACTGGAGACGGTCCTGCAGCAGGTGCAGCTCAGTGATGTCCTCGACCGTGGTCACGAAGTGGCGCGGCGCCCCGTCCGAGCCCCGCAGCACCGACACCGCCAGGTAGGCCCACGCCTCCTCACCGTTGGCGCGCAGCAGCCGCTTGCGGTCGCCGAGCCGCTTCGAACTGCCACCATCGGCCAGCTCTCGGTAGGCGGCCGCCAGGTACTCCGCGTCGTCGGAGTGGAACAGGTCGTGGATCGTCATCGACGCCAGGTCCTGCGCCTGGTAGCCGAGGGTGACCTCGAACGCCGGATTGACCTGGGCGAACTTTCCCTCGATGTCGCAGATCGCGATCCCGATCTGTGTAGTGGCGAACACCTCGCAGAATCTCGCCTCGCTGGCCGCGAGCTCGCGGTCGGCCTTCAGCTTCGAGCGCAGCAGATCCTTCTTCAGCGTCTCCTGCTGGACGAACGTGTTCTCCCGGTCGGCGGCGGCGTAGCCGGCCGCGATGGCGGTGACCAGCGCGAGGATCCGGCGCACCTCGTCGTTGCCGGGCCGGACCAGCTCGTCGCGGAGCAGGTTGAGGCTCAGCGGCAGGCTGTCCTCGCCGGTGGCGTGGATCTCCGCCAGCCGACTGCCGACGGCGCGCCCCGCTTCGTCCACTGTCGACGGATCGTCGAGCGCGCCGATGGCGCGGTCGACGAGTTCCAGCAGCGTCTGCTCGACGACCTCGCGGGCGAGCGGGATGTCGGCCGCAGTGCTGAGCCGCGCCGCCCAGCGGCGTGCGACCGCCACCCGCCAGTCGGCGTCGTACCGCTGCGGGATCAGCACATCCGGCATCCCCTGCGGGGCGTCCGGAGTTCCCTCTCTCATCTCACCCGTCCGTCAACGTTCGCCGGCAGATCGCCCTGGTGCAAACCTTCCTGGCATCGTCGAGATCCAGCGCCACGCCCCCCGCGACGTGTCACCGTTTGCGTCCCACTCCCGCGTAGATCTGGGCGATCTCGTGAACGTTGCCCACGGTCGGGATGCCGGAGCCGACGTCGAGGAACTGCCGGACTCCCTGGTACGCCAGGAAAACCACGGAGCAGCGCTGGGGTACCCGTGTCGCCTGTCCGGTCAAGGTTCACCTCGCTCCTCGCGCCGTTGCGTGTCGGCAAGACTACTGGGTGACACCAGACGGGCCGTAAAACTAACCCCGCCGCGCCCGTCCGTATCGATCGAGACGGCTTTTCGTCGCACTTCGGGCATTCCGGGTGCGAGCGAGGTGCGGCGAACCCCCGTCAGTGGGCTTCTTCGAGGGTTTCTCCCTCGGCGACCAGGGCGTTCAGTTCGGCGATGTCCTCGGCGGTGAGCGCCACCCCGGCGGCCGCGGTGTTCTCCTCGAGGTGCTCCGGCGACGACGTGCCCGGGATCAGCAGGATGTTCGGCGAGCGCTGCAGCAGCCAGGCCAGCGACACCTGCGCCTGGGTCGCGCCGCGCCGCTGGGCCACCGCGTGCAGCACGCCGTCCTCGCGGGCGCGGCTGTCCGCGAATCCGGAGCCCAACGGGAAGAACGGGACGAAAGCCGCGCCGTCGTCCGCGGTCGCGCGGAGCAGTTCAGCCGACGTGCGGTTCACCACGTTGTAGAGGTTCTGCACGGCCGCGATCTCGGTGTGCTGCCGCGCCTCGGCGTACTGCTCGACGGACACATTGGACAGGCCGATGTTGCGCACCAGGCCCTGCTCCCGGAGCTCGGCCAGGGCACCGAGCTGGTCGGCCAGCGAGATGCCCGTGTCGGCGACGTGCCGCAAGTAGACCAGGTCCAGCGCGTCGAGCCGCAGGCGGCGCAAGTTGTCGTGCGCCTGCGCGCGCAGCGCGTCGGGGTGGTTCAGCGGCAGCCACGCCGCCTGGTGGTCGCGGTAGGCGCCGATCTTGGTGGCCAGCACGAGGTTGTCGCCGTAGGGCCGTAGCGCCTCCGCGATCAGCTCGTTGACCACCCACGGCCCGTAGAAGTCGCTGGTGTCGATGTGGTCGATGCCCAGTTCCACGGCGCGCCGCAGCACCCGGATCGCCCGCTCGTGGTCGGCGAGCGGACCGTAAACGCCGGGGCCGGCCAACTGCATCGCGCCGAAACCGAGCCGGTTCACCGTCAGGTCCGCGCCCAGCTGAAACTCGCCACCAAGGGCGGTCGAAGCACTCGTCACGCCGCGATGCTGCTAGAAAACCGCCCCGACAGCAACAAGCCCTTCCTCACATCCTCGCCTTCAAAGCGGCGCAACCGCCAGGCAAGGTGGGCCCACGATCAAAGATCACACCTGAGGCATCAGCAGGAGCCAGCGCGCGCCGAAGAGGAGGGCGGCCAGGCCGATGAGGAACCAGCAGGCCAGCCACAGCGCGGCGGGCAGCCCCGTGAGCCTCGCGAGCTGGTCGGCGTCGGAGCTGGGTGCGCGGCCGCCGGCGCGCTTGCGGCGCAGCTCGGCGATCGGGCGCAGGCCGCCGAACAGCAGGAACCAGCTGAACAGCGCGCAGCACAGCGCCTGCCACGCCGGAGTCGCGAACCAGGACACGGCGAAGATCGCGCCACCGGTGACCACGATCGAAAGCACGCCGTAGGCGTTGCGGATCGCCAGCAGCATCGCGGCGAGCAGCGCGACGCACACCCAGAGCATCACGTGGGCCAGGTCCGCGGTGACCAGCCACGCGCCGCCGAGCCCGAGCAGCGACACCGCCGGATAGCCGGCCACCAGGGTGAACACCATTCCCGGCCCGGTCGGCTTGCCGGTCGAGACGGTCAGCCCCGAAGTGTCGGAGTGCAGGCGGATGCCGTTCAGCTTGCGCCCGCTGAGCAGCGCGACAACCGCGTGGCCGCCCTCGTGGGCGATCGTCACGACGTTGCGCAGCAGCAGCCAGGTGTTCCGGCCGAGCACCAGCACCAGCGAGATCACGCCGGCGATCAGCGCGGCGACGTTGCCGGAATCCAGCAGCTGCGAGGTCCACTCCCGCACTAAATCGTCCACAATAGACACCCGGGGCTTCGGGGACAGGCCGCCGCCAGCCTAGCCGGAGGTGCGCACCACGGTTTCGGGGCGATGGCGATCCGCCTGGGCGCGGTCTCGCCCCCGGAGACGTGCTGGAGTCGCCGAGCAACTGCCCGTCGTGCAGCTGGTTCTTTACCGACTCGACGAGCGTGGAGAAGGGGTTGCCGACATCCCGGCGGCAGTTGTCAGTCGAAGTAGGTTGCGACGTCCAGGGCGCCGCCCGCGGCCTGGAACTCGGCCCGGACCGCTTGGCGGAGGTCCACGTCGACCAGGTAGTCCGCTGTCGTCAGTGCCAGGCCGATGGCGCCGTCGAGGACCGCTCGGTCGCCCGCCGGAGAGCCCGCCGCGGCGGCGAATTCCTCGGTGTGCAGCGAAAGGTTCGGGTCGCCGAGACCGATCATCGGGTGGATGGCCGGGAGCCGGTAGCTGAGGTTGCCGAGGTCCGTCGAGCCGGTGAGGTACTCCGGGACGACCCCGCGCGGCAAGGACGTCCGACCCCGGCGGGCCTGGTGCTCGGCCCAGCGTGCCGCCAGCACGTCGTTGTGCCGAATGGGCAGGTAGGCGGGGTTGTTGTCCCAGCGCAGCCCGACACCGCAGCCCGTCATCGAGGCCGCGCCGTGCGCGATCGCTTCGATCCGGGCGGCCAGGTCCCGTAACGAGCCCGGCTCGGCGGAACGCACGTAGAACAGCGCCGCGGCGCGGTCGGGCACGACGTTGGGGCGCTTGCCTCCGTCGGTGATGATCCCGTGCACGCGGTCCGTTGACGGCATGTGCTGCCGCATCGCCGCAACGCCCTGGTAGGTCGCCACGACCGCGTCGAGCGCGTTGCGGCCCATGAACGGCTGTGCGGCGGCATGCGCGGCCACGCCGTGGAAGATCACCTCGACCTGGCGCCGCCCCAGGAACGGGTGGGCGGCGATGTCGTGCGAGAACGGGTGCAGCATCACGACCGCGTCGACGTCGTCGAAAAGCCCAGCCCTGGCGAGGTGCTCCTTGCCGCCGCCGCCCTCCTCTGCTGGGGTGCCGAACAGGCTCACCCGGCCGCCGGTGGCCGACACCGCGGTGGCCGCGGCGAGGAACCCGCCGACCGCCGCCGAGCAGATGATGTTGTGCCCGCAGCCGTGCCCGATGCCCGGCAGCGCGTCGTACTCCGCCAGCACCGCGACGTGCGGGCCGTTGCCACCGCTCTCGGCGCGCAATGCGGTGTCCAGCCCGCCGACGCCCACCTCGACGTCGTGCCCGTGGTGCCGCAGCAGCTCGGCGGCCTGAGCTGCGGAGCGGTGCTCGGCGAACGCCTCCTCCGGGTGCGCGTGCAGATCCCGGCTCAGCGCAACGAGGTCCTCGGCATGGCCGTCCACCCACCGCTCCACTTCGGCGCGCAACGCCTCGTCGGCGCCGGCGAAATCGGAGCGGATCGGCTCGGCCTCGGCCACCGCCCGCTCAGTGGTCGCGGAGACGGCACGCAGGTAGGAGCCATCGGGCTGCACTGGCTGAGTCGGCTGTGTCACAACCCCGACTCTAGGCCGAACGAGTTAACCCGCGGATCACCGCTGCGTAACGCCGTCCTGCCGGGGAACCGGCCCCAACACCCGGTGCGCGAGCAGCGTGCCGCCGACGACCGCCGCCGGGATCACCACGAGCTGCGCGATCGGGACCAGGCACAGCAGGTAGGTCGGCAGCCCGAACCCGAACACCACGGCCCGGTGCCGCCGCAACGCCCTGCGCCGGTCGGCGAGGCGCAGGCCGCGCCGCTGGAACACCAGCCCGACCATCTCCAAGGTGACCAGCCACGACCCGAACAGCGCGCCCAGCACCAGAGCCGCGATCTGCCCGACCACCGGGATGAATCCGATGGCGAACAGCACGATCGCGCCGACCAGCGCGACGCCTACCAGCTTCAGCGAATCCCGCAGGCCGCGGCCGAGCTGGCGGGTGAAACCGGCGCCGTCGCCGGAGGTGTCCAACCCGAGCCGCTGCTCCGCCTGCTCGGCGATGTGCTCGTAGAACGGGCCACCGATGAGCAACGTGACTGCGATGAACGACACCGAAGCCAGCAGCCCGGCGGCGGCGACCAGCGCCACGCCCACCAGGATGCGCAGCGCCTGGCGGGCGGCATCGCCCCAGCCGTCGGCGAACGGCGTCATCCAGGTGACCAGGTCCGGGCTGAAATAGATCAGCGCGCCCAGGCCGCCCAGCAGCAACACGGCGCTGATCAGCGCCGGCAGCGCGCCGAGGAACAGCAGCTTCGGGCGGCGCAGGATGATGCCGAAACCGGTGCCGAGCGTGCGGACTCCGGCGAAGAACGAACTCATCAGGATTGGTCTCCCGTGCGGTGGCGATCAACGCCCACCGTATCGGCCGCAGCCCCACCACCGGGCGGGAAACCGGCGGATCAGCGCACCACCCGGTGCCGGTTGCGCCGCGGATGCGGCACCGACCTGGGTGTCCGCCCGCCGGACGGCCCGCCGTTGCCCTGGCGGTTCGCGTGCAGTTCCAGCAGCAGGACGTCCGGGCTCTCCCCGGCGTGGCTGCGCCAGAGCATCCTCAACAGCTCGTCCTCGACGAGCAGCCAGCGACGGCCGAACACGTCATCGTCACTCATCGCGACTCCAGCATCCCGGCGATTTGATCACGCATGGTGACTGTGCGATCTCTCCCGATTCACCATACGCCGCGAGCCACCCCCGGTGATCCGCCTCACGAGGCGCTCGACGTCGTTTGCGCACCTGAAGCCGAAAAACTTAGGTTAGCCTTTCTTGTGAAGATCTTCGGGTGGCGAGCCCGAACCGGACGACGAAGGACTCGGTCGATGACTCCTCCTCCCCCAGCCGCTGGTGCCCGCAACAGGTTCGGCCGTCGGGGCTTCCTGGTCGGCGCGACCGGCGTGCTCGCCACCGGACTGGCTGCCGGGCTGGCGGCCTGCGGCAACGCCGGCGGGCCGGACGCGACCGGCAACGCCCAGGCCGGGCCGGGGTTCCCGACGAGCATCCCGAACCGCTACGGCGCGGCGGAGCTTAAGGCCGCGCCGCAGCGCCTCGTCACACTGGGCATCACCGACCACGACGTGCTGCTGCCGCTGGGCTTGATCCCGGCCGGGCTGACCAAGTGGGGACCGTGGGACAGCGGCGTCGGACCGTGGGTCGAGCCGCTGCTCGGCGGCCAGCGACCCAAGGTTTTCGGCAGCGAGGTCGACGCGGAGGGCGTCATCGCGCTGGCCCCGGACGTCACGATCGCGCTGCAGAGCGCCCTGACGCAGGAGCAGTACAACCGGCTCAGCAGCTTCGGCCCGGTGGTGGCGCAGCCGCCGAACTCCATCGACTACGGGGTGAACTGGCGGGTGCAGGCCGAGACCATCGGCCAGGCGCTGGGCAAGCAGGCCGAGGTCGCCAAGCTGCTCGCCGGCACCCAGGCGCGCATCGACCAGACCCGCCGCGACAACCCGGTCTTCGACGGCAAGACGCACGTCACGGTCCGCACCGACTCGGCGGGCACCTACGCCGCCTACACCAAGCAGGACGCGCGTACGGCGCTGCTGGAGCAGCTCGGTCTGCGGCTGTCCCCGGCCATCGAGAACCTCGACAGCGGCGGCAAGTTCAACGTCAAGGTCAGCAAGGAGCAGGTGTCGCTGCTGGACGCCGACGTCGTGATCGTCACGACCGCCAAGGCGACCGATGTGGACGCGGTCCGCAAGGATCCGCTGCTGAACAACCTGCCTGCCGCCAAGCGCGGCGCGCTGGTGCTGCTGGACGACTACGACCTGACTATGGCGCTCGGCTCGGCCACGGTCTCCAGCATCCCGTTCGCGCTGGAGCGGCTGACCCCGAAGCTGGTCGACGCCGTGAGCTGAAGCCGATCCACAGTGGACGGGCGCCGACCAGGAGGGCACCGCTGGATCCCTGAGGCGGGGGGACTTCCGTCCGACGCGGCGGGGCGGCGATCCGCTCCCGTTTTCCCAGATCTCTTCGCAGCCACACACGATCGGGGCATGAAGAGGGCCCCTCCCGCGAGAGTCGAGGTCGTCGCGGAAGGGGCCCGAGTCGTCGGTCGTCAGGCGATGATGCGAATCGGGTCCTCCAGGAGCCCGGTCAGCAGCTGCAGGAACGCCGCGCCGACCGCGCCGTCCACAGCCCGGTGGTCCGCCGACAGCGTCGCCCGCAGGATCTTGCGCGCCACGAACTCGCCGTCGCGCACCTGCACCTCGTCGCGGGCCGCGCCGACCGCCAAGATCGCCGCCTCCGGCGGGTTGATCACCGCGCTGAACTGCTCGATGCCGAACATGCCCAGGTTGGAGATCGAGAAGGTGCCGCCGGACATCTCGTCCAGCTTCAGCTTGCCCTCGCGGGCCCGTCCGGCCAGCTCCCGGCTCTCCGCGGCGATCTCCGAGACGCTCTTGCGGTCGGCGTCCTTGATCACCGGCACGACCAGGCCGTTGTCGATGGCCACCGCGACGCCGAGGTTGATGCGCTTGTGCTGCAGCATCTTGTCGCCGGCGAAAGAGACGTTCACCGCCGGGTTGGCGCGCAGGGCCGTGGCCACCGCCTTGACGATCAGGTCGTTGACGCTGACCTTCGGGCCGCCCGCGGCCTGCAGGCGCTCGTTGAGGGTCGCCCGGAAGGCCATCAGGTCGGTGACGTCGATGGCGCTGGTCAGGTAGAAGTGCGGGGCCTGCTGCTTGCTCTCCGTGAGGCGCTTCGCGGTCAACTTCCGGATGTTGCTGAGCGGGATCTCCTCGACGTCCTCGCTGGACACCGCCACCGGGGCGGCGGCAGGAGCGGCGGCAGCCGGCGCAGCAGCGGCCGGTGCGGCGGCCTCGATGTCGGCGCGGATGATCCGCCCGCCGGGCCCGGTGCCCTGCACCGTCGACAGGTCGACGCCCTTCTCCTTGGCGACCGCCTTGGCCAGCGGCGACGCCTTCGGCTTCGCACCCGGCTCGGCGGGCGCGGCCGCGGCCGCAGGTGCGGGCGCCGGAGCAGCGGGCTCGGCCGGGGCCGGAGGCTCGGGGGG
>NZ_GL877878.1:502031-712434 GCF_000194155.1 Saccharopolyspora spinosa NRRL 18395 | reverse complement strand
GGCCGGAGCCTCGGCGGCGGCCGGGGCTCCAGCGGCGGCGGGCGCAGGGGCCGGGGCGGCTTCCGCCGCGGCACCAGAGCCGTCGCCAAGGATCGCGATCGGAGTGCCGATCGGCACCGTCGCGCCCGCCTCGACGAGGATCTTCTCCAACACCCCGTCGTCGTAGGCCTCCAGCTCCATGACGGCCTTGTCGGTCTCGATCTCGGCCATCACTTCGCCGCGGCTGACCTGGTCGCCGACGTTCTTGCGCCAGGTCGAGATCACGCCCTCCTCCATCGTGTCGGAGAGCCTCGGCATCTGAATCTCAGTCATGGTCTTCCTCGGGTGAGCACAGGCCTCAGCGGCGACGGCCGACGGCGTCCAGCGTCTGGTGGACCGCAGTCGTAAGGGACTCTGCCGACGGCAGCGCGGCGCGCTCCAGCGGCTTGGCGTAGGGCAGCGGGACCTCGGCGGCCGCGACCCGGCGCACCGGGGCGTCCAGGTAGTCGAACGCACCGTCCGAAATGGACGCGGCGATCTCCGCGCCGATGCCGTAGGTCAGCCAGTCGTCCTCGGCGATCACGGCGCAGCCGGTCTTGCGCACCGACTCCACGACCGTCTCACGGTCCAGCGGCCGAAGGCTGCGCAGGTCGACGACCTCGGCGTTGATGCCCTCTTCCGCCTGCAACTTCTCCGCGACCTGCTGGGCGACCATCGCCATCCGCGAGTAACCGATGATGGTGATGTCGGTGCCCTGCTTGGTCACCTTCGCCTTGCCGATCTCGGCGGGCTCGACGACGTCCGGGACCTCGCCCTTGGTGTTGTACAGCGCGAGGTTCTCCAGGAACAGCACCGGGTCGTTGTCCCGGATGGACGCGAGCAGCAGAGCCTTGGCGTCGGCCGGCGTGCTCGGTGCGACGACCTTCAGGCCCGGCACGAACGCGTAGTACAGCTCGATGTTCTGCGAGTGGGTGGCGCCCAGCTGCTGACCGCCGCCGCCCGGGGTGCGCAGCACCATCGGCACGCTGGTCTGGCCGCCGAACATGCCGTAGATCTTGGCCGCGTGGTTGACGATCTGGTCCAGGGCGATCAACGAGAAGTTGATCGTCATCAGTTCCACGACCGGCCGCAGGCCCAGCATGGCCGCGCCGACCGCGGCACCGACGAAGCCCTCTTCGGCGATCGGGGTGTCGCGCACCCGCTTCTCGCCGAATTCCTTCAGCAACCCGGCGGTAATCTTGTAGGAGCCTTCGAAGACCCCGATTTCCTCGCCGATGAGGAAGACGTCCTCATCGCGCAGCATTTCGTCGCGAAGCGTGTCGTGCAACGCTTGGCGATACGTGATGACGGCCAAGGGTGTTTCTCCTGCACAAAAGCATTGGGGGATCCCGTGGATCTCCCGAATTGGCGTCGGGGAGATCCACGGGTCTCAGTGGCGGGGTGTCGCTAGATCGCGGGCGGGTGCCTCAGAAGACCGGGTCGGCCGGCAGGCGCCGCGAGTCGTTGGCCACCGGGGTGGCGTAGGTGTAGTCGAACAGCGTCGAGGGGTCCGGGTGCGGGCTGTCGTCGGCGAACGCGACCGCCGCGTCGGCCTCGGCCTGCGCCTTGCGCTCGATCTCCACGGCGGCGTCCTCGTCCAGGACGCCCGCCTCGATCAGCTCGGCCCGGAAGTTCGCCACCGGGTCGGCCTGCTTGGCCTGCTCGACCGACTCCTCGCTGCGGTACTTCGCCGGGTCGACCACCGAGTGGCCCTTCAGCCGCTCGCTGACCGCCTCCAGCAGCGCCGGGCGACCGGTCTCGCGGGCCTGCTCGACCAGCCGGGTCGCCGCGTCGCGGACGGCCAGCACGTCGTTGCCGTCCACCCGCTCGCCGTGCATCCGGTAGGCCGCAGCGCGCTTGTACAGCTCCGATTCGGCGGAGGACTTGCCGACCGTGGTGCCCATCCCGAGCTGGTTGTTGATCACCACGAACACCACCGGCAGGTTCCACAGCGCGGCGATGTTCAGCGCCTCGTGGAAGGCGCCGATGTTGGTCGTGCCGTCGCCCATCTGGCACATCACGACCTGGTCGCCGCCGCGGTAGTCGATGGCCAGCGCGGCACCGGTGGCCAGCGGGATCTGGCCGCCGACGATGCCGTAGCCGCCGAGCAGCCCGGCCTCCACGTCGAACATGTGCATCGAGCCGCCCCAGCCCTTTGAGGTACCGGTGGTGCGGCCGTACAGCTCGGCCATCACGCGGCCGGGCTCGATGCCCTTGGCGATCGCATAGCCATGCTCGCGGTAGTTGGTGAACAGCAGGTCGCTCTTGCGCAGCGAACGCATCAGGCCGACGATGCTGGCTTCCTCACCGAGGTTGAGGTGGCAGTAGCCGCCGATCTTGGCCTGGGTGTAGCCCTGCGCCGCGCGCTCCTCGAAGCGGCGGATCAGGGTCATCTCGTAGAAGTAGTCCTTCAGGAGCTCCGGCGACTCACCGGCGAACCGTCCGCCGCCGGAGCCGCGTACCGAGCCGCTGCGGCGCGACTTGGTGGCGCGCGTGGCCGGTTTGGTGCGGGTAGCAGTCTGTGCCATCACAGATCCCCTTCTCGTTCGCTCAGCGCTTCTTCGGCGGCGCGACGTGGATCGGCAGGCCCAGCGCGGCCATCGCCGCCTCCATGCCGATCTCGCCCAGGGTCGGGTGCGCGTGGATGGTCTCGGCGAGTTCGTCGAGGGTGGCTTCCAGCGCCAAGGCCAGGGCGCCCTCGGTGATCAGGTCGCTGGCGGAGTGCCCGATGATGTGCACGCCCAGGACCTCGCCGTACTTCTTGCCGGCGACGATCTTCAGGAAGCCCTCGGTGTCGCCATAGCTCTGCGCGCGACCGAGCGCGGCGAACGGGAACTTGGCGGCGACCACTTCGTGGCCGGCCTCGATCGCCTTGGCCTCGGTGAGCCCGACGCTGGCGATCTCCGGGTGGGTGAAGGTGGCGGCCGGGATGACGTTGTAGTCGATCGCGGCGTGGTGCCCGGCGATCGTCTCGGCCGCGACCACGCCCTGGTGCGACGCGACGTGCGCGAGCAGCGCCTTGCCGGTGACGTCGCCGATCGCGTAGACGTGCTCGACGTTGGTGCGCAGCTTGTCATCGACGGTGATGAAGCCGCGCTCGCTGGTGGCGACGCCGGCCTTGTCCAGGTCCAGGCTGGCGGTGTTGGGCTTGCGGCCCACGCCGACCAGGACGACATCCGCGTCGATCTGCTGCGGCTTGGCGCCGTCCACGGTGACCTTCAGGCCGTCGGCGGCCTGGTCGACGCGGGACACGGTCGCCTCGGTGAGGACCTTGATGCCGCGCTTGGTGAACGAGCGGCCCAGCGCCTTGCCGACCTCGACGTCCTCGGCGGGTACCAGGGTCTTCTGCATCTCGATGATGCTGACCTCGCTGCCGAGGGTGGCGAACAGCGTCGCCCACTCGGCGCCGACCGCGCTGCCGCCGATGATCGCGATGCGCTTGGGCACCTCGGTGAGGCCGAAAGCGCCGTCGGAGGTGATCACGCCGGGCAGGTCCGCGCCGGGCAGCGGCAGCTGCACGGGGACCGAGCCGGTGGCGATGATGACGTCGCGGGCCTTGACCTGTTCGATCGGCTGCGCGCCGGCCGGTTCGGCGGCGTAGCGCGGGCCGTCGGCGCCCAGCGGCGACTCACCGGCGGCGTAGACGTCCACGGTGGTCGGGCCGGTGAACCGGGCGTGGCCGTTGATGACGGTGACGCCGTTGCTCTTCAGCAGGCCCGCGACACCGTCGGTGAGGCCCTTGACGACGCTGCTCTTGCGGCGCCTGATCGTGTCGTAGTCGATGGTGACGTTCTCGACGTGCACCCCGAAATCGGCCGCATGCAGCACGGTTTCGTACACCTCGGCCGAGCGCAGCATCGCCTTGGTCGGGATGCAGCCCCAGTTCAAGCAGACCCCGCCGGGCCGCTCCTTTTCCACCACGCCGACCGCGAGGCCACGCTGCGCGGCCCGGATCGCGGCGACGTATCCACCGGGACCGCCGCCCACCACGAGAAGGTCGAACTCCTGCACTTCGCTGTGCTCCTTTGACTGCACGCGCCGGTTACGGAAAGCCTGGATCGAGCGGGCAATTCTTACCCTGAGTGTCGTGAGCACGACCACTTCAGCGCTATGCCCGCTCGCCCAGACTTCTTTCAACGCCGATGTGCAGACTGCACATTTCTGAGCGTGACGCACACAACATGTAACGTATCCGTCACTCATCGTGTTCGAGACGGCTGTCGTCCGGTCGCAGGCACACCTGGGCACAAAATGGCAAGAGTGCGGTGCCGGTTCGACCCCGAAATCGCCCCGCGAAGCCCGAAATGATCAAGTTGTCTGACTGACGCCTTTGCACAGCCGACGTCGCGTCGGATCTCCAAGCCCGAGGTGCTGGCGGTGTTCGTGCGTGCTCCTCAGCGCCCTGTTCTAGTCCCGCAAGCCGTCGCGGAGCCGCAGCGCGGACAGTGCCAGCGACAGGGACACATAGGCCGTACGGCCGTAGAGGGGTTGGCCGATCAGGGACGTGATGCGGTGCAAGCGGTTGAGGACCGTGTTGCGGTGGCAATGGAGGCGGACCGCCGCGTTGGCCGTCGAGCAGTTCTCTTCCAGCCAGGCCGTCAGGGTTTCCAGGAGCATGTCGCGCTCCTTGACCGGCAGCTCAAGGATCGGGCCGAGCTGGGACTCCAGCAGCCGCTGCGCCAGGTCAGGCGACTGCACCAGCAGCGCCTCCGGGAACCGCTCCTCCAAGGTCACCAGCTCCGCCGCCCCGTACGACGAGGTGCCGAGCGTGGTGAGGGCGAGCTGGTGGGCGAGGCCCACCTCCGCGAGTCCGCGCACCGACGGCGACACCGCGACCCGGCCCCGCGCCAGCGGCCGCAGCGCGTCCAGCGCGAGGTCCTTCTTCCCCTGCTCCAGCGCCACCAGCCCCACCAGCGAATCGGCGCGCACCTGCCACACCGAGCGGAAGTGCAAGGCGCTCAGGGCGTTCTGCTGCCCGCGCAACGCGAAACCGCCGTCGTTGGACATCTCGGCGACGATCACCAGGTACAGGCCACCCGTGGGCAGGTCGAGCTCCTTCGCGGTGCGTTGCGCGAAGGCGGTGTCGCGCGCGCGACCCGCGAGCAGGTCCTCCACCAGGGCGTGGCGCCGCTGGTCGTCCCGGCGCAGCCGGTCCAGCTCGGTGTTGCGGTACGACGTCGACAGCGTCGAGGACAACCCGTCGATCACGGTCCACACCGAGGTAGCCACGCTCAACATCGAGTCCGGGTCGGCGCCGTCCTGGTGCGCCTGGTCGACCAGCGCCTCCCAGGCGATCCGGCCGCCCAGCCGGAACGTCCGCAGCATCACCTCCAGCGGCACGCCCTGGTCGGCGCGGCGGCGGCCGATGGCGGCGGCCACGTCGTCGCCGTCGGGCCCGGGCACCTCGCCGCTGAGTATCTGCAGGATGCGTTCGAGGTACTGCCGACAGCCCTCCCAGAGGTCCTCCTTGGGAACAGGGCTGTAGTCCGTCCACTCCGGGTTGTCGGTGAAGATCGCGGCCATCAGCCGCTCGGTGAGGGCTGGCACGTCCGCAAGGCGAGCTCTGGCCAGCGCATGCGTGACTTCGGCGGCGGAGTCGGCAGGATCAGCTACCACGCCCAGGACGATACCGGCCTGCCCAACCCTCCCCGCCCGGAAACAGTCCTTTCACCGCTCGATACGCAGCGGTCCTTCCTGCGCGACGGTCGCGACGTGGCGGCCGGAACGGTCGAAGACGTTGCCGCGTACTCGATGAGTTCGGTCGGGGCGGCGGCCCGCATGTCGCGTCCGGCTCGGCGAGGTCGAGCAGGTCCTGCGGGCGGGGAACGTCCAGGACCAAAGTCAACTACTCCCGGCAGGTGGTATCAAGTTGCACGTGACAGGCGACACAACCGGTACATCGACGTCGCGCGGGGCGGCCGAGCGGTGATCAACGCGGCGATGCCGGCACGTTCCCCCCGGCTTCCCGACGAGCTGGCCGGTCGGCTGCGGGAACGGATCATGACCGGCCGGCTGCGGCAGGGCGAGCACCTGCACCTGGAACGCCTCGCCGAACAACTCGGCGTCAGCGTCACACCGGTGCGGGAGGCGCTGCTGGCACTGCGCGGCGAGGGCTTCGTCGACCTCGAACCGCGCCGCGGGTTCACCGTGGCGTCGCTGAGCCGGCAGGACTTCGAGGACGCCCACCGGGTGCAGGCCACCATCGCGGGCGAGCTCGCGGCCCGCGCGGCGCACCAGATCGACGCCGAACGGCTCGCCGAACTCGGTGCGCTCCAAGAGGAAATCCAGACCGCGTGCCAGTTCACGCTGCTCGACATGGGCGAACTGGTGACCCGCTTCCACGCCGTGGTCTGGCTGGCCGCGGATTCGCCGAAACTGGCCTGGTTCCTCGGAATCGCGATGCACTACACGCCGCGCAGCACCACCGTCGACGTGCCGGGCTGGCGGGAGATGGCCGCGACCGACCATCAGGCGTTGCTGGCCGCGTTGCGGCTCCGGGACCAGGCAGGATCACGCGCCGCGATGTACCAGCACATCACCTGTACCGGACAGTTGCTGATCCATCACCTGCAGCAACGGGGGATGTGGGCCGAGTCGCCCGAAAACCCACCCCCACCAGGGAGTTCCGCATCACACCGGGAACATGAACCGGGTCGCTAACGTTGCTCCCCCTCGTGGCGACACCAGGGTGGGACGCCTGAGTGACGTTCGCCGCATTCGCCTTGTTCGTACGCGAGAAATCGGGGGCATTTGCCATGCAGAGCAACAGCCGCACCTTCGTGTCGGTTGTCGGAACGGTATTGACGGTCGTGACGACCGTTCTGCTCGCGACGTGGAGCCCCCCGCAATCGGAAACCTCGGTACAGCCGGCGGCCAGACAAACGCTCATCAGCAGCGTCAACCGCTAAGCCTCGCGGACCACGTCCTGCGGACGTTTGTCGTTGCGCAGCCCCGAGAAGCGGGGATGCCGCAGCTTGCCGTCGCCGGTCCACTCGGTGAAGCCGACCTGGGCTACCAGCTCCGGTGCCACCCAGTGCACGTCGCGCTCGGCCACCGGGTCGGCGAACGGTGAGCTGTCGCGGGCCAGCTCGTCGAGCTTGCCGCGCAGATCGCGCAGCGTCCGCTCGTCGTAGCCGGTGCCGACCTTGCCCGCGTAGCGCAGCCGCGAATCCGCGTAGTAGCCGACCAGCAACGCTCCGAAACCGAACCGGGAGCCCTTGGGGTCGGTGTAGCCGCCGATGACGAATTCCTGGTCGGCGACGCACTTGAACTTCAACCAGTCGCGGCTGCGCCCGCCGCGGTAGGGCCGGTCCGCGCGCTTGGCGATCAGGCCCTCCCAGCCGCGGCGGCACGCTTCGCGGTAGAACTCCTCGCCGTTGCCGGCCCGGTGTTCGCTGAACCGCAGCGGATCGGTGAAGTCGAAGCACTCGCGCAACAGGCGTTTCCGGGTGCGCAGCGACAGGTCCGTCAGGTCCACGCCGCCGAAGGCGATCAGGTCGAACACGTAGTAATAGACCGCCACGCCGGTGCGGCGGGCCGCGCGCGGATCGGTGAGGTTGATGCGCTTCTGCAGCCGGGCGAAGCTCGTCTGGTCGCCCTCGAACGCGACCATCTCGCCGTCCAGCACGAACCGGTCGGCGCCCTGTTCGGCGAGCGCGTCGATGATCTCCGGGTACGCGGCGTCGACCCGCTTGTGGTTGCGCGACCACAGCACCGGCCGGTCCCCGTCGCAGCCGGCGATCACCCGCGCCCCGTCGAGCTTGCGCTCGAAGATCCAGTCCGGGTCGGAGAACCGGTGGTCGGTCAGCGTCGCCAGCGCGGGCTCGTGCCAGGTTCCGCCGGACCAGGACCGCAGTTCACCGCGTTCGGCGCCGTCGAGCAGGCGCAAGGGATCGTTCATCGATTGATGAATACCCGTTCTTCTCGATCGGGCAAACCAGCCGAGCTGAGAACGAGCTGTGAATGACCTGTGAGTTTCACCCCCGCCAGAATCCCCATTCGGGTTAATGCGAGAAACTGGGATTGCCGTCCCCACCGCGTGAGCGGGCCCGAGCGCCGAAGGTGAAAGCACGCCATGTCGAAGAACAAGAATCTGGTGACCCAGAAGAGCGGGCTGTCCACGAACGTGATCCTCACCATCGTGGTGGTGATCGTCGCCGTGGTGGTGATCGGCGGCGTCCTGATGTTCAGCCGCGGCGGGGCGGACAACAACCCCTCCAATTCCGCCGGCGGTGCGAACGTGGTGGCCGCCGAGATCCTGCGCAAGCCGGACAGCAACGTGCTGACGTCGGCGCCCGAAAGCCGGGTCACCGTCGTCGAGTTCCTCGACTACCAGTGCCCGGCCTGCCACCAGTACTACGAGGCGCTGACCAAGCAGGTCGAGAAGGACTACGCGGGCAAGATCACCTTCGTCGCCCGCAACTTCCCGCTGGACGTCCACCCGCTGGCCCGGCCGGCCGCGCAGGCCGCCGAGGCCGCCGCGCTGCAGGGCAAGTTCAGCGAGATGTACCACGCCCTCTACGACAACTACGACGCCTGGGCACTCGCCGCCGACGGCCAGAACGTCAGCACCGACGAGGCCAAGGCCCGCGGACTGTTCGACCAGTACGCCGAGCAGATCGGCCTGGACCTGGACAAGTTCCACCAGGACATGAACTCGCCTCAGGTCAACGCCAAGATCGACGCCGACACCGCCGACGGCAACAAGGCCGGGGTGCAGGGCACGCCGACGATCTTCGTCAACGGCAAAGAGTTCGACGCGGGCAACGTCAAGACCTACCAGGAGCTCAGCAACGCCTTCCGCAGCGAGCTCGACAAGGAGCTCGTGAAGTGACCGCCGCCCACGCCGTCGAACCGGCCCCTGCCAGGGCGCCCGAGTCGAGCGGCCTCCCCCGCGGCCTCGGCTGGCTGTACGTCGTGGGTGGCGTGATCGGGTTCGCGGGCTCGTTCGCGCTGACCCTGGAGAAGCTGCAGAAGCTGGCCAACCCCGGCTACGTGCCGACCTGCAGCATCAACCCGATCATCTCGTGCGGCTCGGTGATGGACAGCGCCCAAGCAGCGGTGGTCGGGTTCCCGAACCCGCTGATCGGGGTGGCGTCGTTCCCGGTCGTGGTCACCGCCGGGGTGGTGGTGCTGGCCGGATTCCGGCCGCCGCGCTGGTTCTGGCTGGGCATGCAGCTCGGCACCACCCTCGCGGTCGCCTTCATCCACTGGCTGGTGGTGCAGAGCCTCTACGAGATCGGCGCGCTGTGCCCGTACTGCATGATCGTGTGGATCGTGACGATCCCGCTGTTCTGGTACACGACGCTGACTTCGGCGGCAGCAAGTCCCTCGGCGCGGCGCTGCGCCAGTTCCACAGCGTGGTGCTCGTGGTGTGGTATCTGGTGATCGTGGTCCTGATCCTGCAGGCGTTCTGGGACTACTGGACCACTCTGGTGTAGTCGCGCGGGCGTCCGTTTGTTCGGTGCGGGCCTCGGGTACCAGGTGACTGTGAGTGAGGTGTGCCCCGCACCGACCGAGACGAGGTGGCCCGGGATGAGCGTGGAACGCGAGCTCGCGCACGTCGAGCCGGAGACAGCCGCGACGAACCTGGTCGAGGTCCGCATCGCCGCCGAAGCCGCTCAGCTGGCGGTGATGCGAGCCGTCGTAGGCGACCTCGCGATGCGCGCCGACTACGACGTCGACTCGATCGCCGACCTGCGCTTGGCCGTCGACGAAGCGTGCTCGTCGCTGGTCCGGCTGGCCGCCCCAGAGGCGACGCTGGTCTGCCGGTTCCGCACCGGCGGCGACCGGCTGTCGGCGAAGTGATCAGCGACGATGCGTTCGGACCCCGCAAGGACACCTTCAGCTGGCGCGTGCTGAGCGCGTTGGCCGACGTTGTGTCAACCTCGGTCGAGTCGGATCCAGCTGCCAACGGCAGCCACCTGGTGCGGATCGAGTTGACCAAGGGACGGACGGCCCACGTGTGAAACGAGCGGATTCCAAGCCGACCACGCATTCGCGCAACGAGCGCTACGACCGGCTGGCGCCGCTCTTCCGCGAGCTCGCGAAGCTCGGCAAGCAGGATCCGCGGCGTTCCGGGCTCCGTGAAACGCTGGTCACCGAGCACCTGCCGGTGGCCGAGCACATCGCCCGGCGTTTCAGCCACCGCGGCGAGTCCCAGGAGGACCTCACCCAGGTCGCCACGCTGGGCCTGATCAACGCGGTGGACCGGTTCGACCCGGAGCGCGGGGTGGACTTCCTGTCCTACGCGGTGCCGACGATCATGGGCGAGGTCCGCAGGCACTTCCGGGACACCGGCTGGGCGGTGCGGATGCCGCGCCGGCTGCAGGAGCTGCACCTGTCGGTGTCGGCGGCGATCGCCCGGCTGTCCCAGGAGCTGGGCCGGGCGCCGACGCCGAGCGAACTCGCCAAGCACCTGGGAATCAGCACCGACGACGTCTACCGCGGCCTGGAGGCGGGCAACGCCTACCGCAGCGCTTCGCTGGACGAGCTGCTCACCGACACCGACGAGATCCCGCTCGGCGACGCGATCGGCTCCGACGACACGGAGCTGGCCGAGGTGGAGAACCGCGAGATGGTCCGGCCGCTGCTGGAGGACCTGCCGGACCGGGAGCGCCGAATCCTGGTGATGCGGTTTTTCCGCGGCATGACCCAGACGCAGATAGCCGAGCAGATCGGCATCTCCCAGATGCACGTGTCCCGGCTGCTGGCCCGGACCCTCGGCTGGCTCCGCCAACGCCTCGAAGAGGAACAACCCACCGAGAAGGTCGGCAAGAACTAGGGCCGCCTTGAGCGGCCGTGAAAAAACCGCCCGGGGCCCGTCGGGGGTTTTGGGTCCCGGGCGGCGGTCTTGGGGGGGTTACACCTCGATGCCGCGCTCGTTCAACCAGGGCAGCGGGTTGATCTTGATGCCGTTCTCGATCACCTCGAAGTGCAGGTGCGGGCCGGTGGACTGGCCGCGGTTGCCCATCGTGGCGATCTTGTCGCCCGCACCGACCTGCTGGCCGACGCTGACCTCGATGGTGTTGATGTGGCCGTAGACGGTGATCGTGCCGTCGTTGTGCTGCACCCGGATCCACAGCCCGAAGCCGCTGGCCGGGCCGGCGTCGATGACCTTGCCTGCGGCCACCGACCGGATCGTGGTGCCGATTTTGTTGGCGATGTCGATGCCCCGGTGGCTGGTGCCCCAACGCGAGCCGAAGCCGGAGGTGAAGGTGCCTTCGGCGGGCTTGACGAAGCCGCGCGCCTTCCGCTCCCGCTCCTCGGCCGCTCGCTTGGCCTCGGCCGCGGCCCGCTCGGCCTCCACGCGGGCAGCCTCAACGCGGGCAGCCTCCGCCCGCTCGGCCTCTGCGCGGTCGGCTTCGCGGGACTGCTCGATCGCCTCGCTCTTCTGGACCTTCTGCGCCTCGGCGTACGAGTCGGTCGCGGCCTCGCTGCCGAGCAGCCGGACCGTGGCCGGGCTCGTGTCGGTGCCGGTGACGGCCAGGCTCAGGTTCTTCGAGCTGGCCAGTGGGTGCACGGGCAGCTCGGGGTCGGCGACGGCTGCCAGCGGCTGACCGACCGCGGCGAAGGCGCCGCCGGCGACCACCGTCGCGACGACCTTGTTGCGGACCGGGAGGGCGGCCTTCGGGGGATGGCCGCCCTCCTTGCAGTGCTTGCCCATCTTCACCTTCCGTCTCGGGGGATCCGGTCGCTGCCCGCCGGGGGGGGTTGCGGGTGATGCCTCTCGGGGGGCGAGACATCGGCGTGACCGAACCGTGACGTACGAGCGGAAAGTAGCTGAGGGTTATCGACAGGCGCAACCTCTAACTCGTTTAGGGGAAAAAAGGCCTACGATACCCACCCGAAATGTCACTCTCGGTGCGCAATGAAGATGTCCATCAGATAACGGCCGCCCGGAAAGATCCGCTGCTCGACCGAGCGCCGCCGACGGCCCGCCCGCAACCTCGCCAAAACGATCAAGCCCCGTGCCGTTGCCGCTGGTCCGGAACGGCGACGAGCAGGCCGGGTGCCCCGGGCGCAGCCGACGCCCACGCCACTGCCGCGACCCGAGGAGTACACAATGGACACCGTGGCGAGGCGGCACCTGACCGCGTCGATCACACCACCGGCGAGATCGATCCGCATCGCAAGTGGCCTTGGGCACAAACCGCGCGAGACCGCGCCGGGGCCTTCCCGCACTCTGGGAGCCGGTGCCGCTCGATCGCGGGATCTGTTTCACTGTCTTGCATGACGCCTGGTGATCAGTGGCGGCTGCTGGTGCAGCGCCTCCACGTCGACCTGCTCCGCGTCACCTCCGCAGGGTGTCGGCGCGCGCGATAAGACCGCTCCCGCGCACCCCACGCACCTACGGAGACATCGTGCAAGCATTCCTGATCTTCGCGATCGGTGGTTTCGTCGCGCAGCTGGTCGACGGCTCACTCGGCATGGCCTACGGGGTGACCTCGACGACGATCCTGCTCACCGCGGGCCTGACCCCGGCCCTGGCGTCGGCGTCGGTGCACCTCGCCGAGCTCGGCACCTCGGTCGCTTCCGGGCTGTCGCACTGGAAGTTCGGCAACGTGGACTGGAAAGTGGTGCTCACCCTCGGCGTGCCGGGTGCCGTCGGCGCGTTCCTCGGCGCCACCGCGCTGAGCAGCATCTCCACCGAGGCCGCCGAGCCGTGGATGTCCACGATCCTGCTCGCCCTCGGCATCTACGTGCTGCTGCGGTTCGCGATCCGCCCGCTGCGGCGCCGCCAGCTCACCGGTGTCAGCCCGAAGCTCCTGGCCCCGCTCGGCCTGGTGGCCGGGTTCGTGGACGCCACCGGGGGCGGCGGCTGGGGCCCGGTGGCGACGCCGACGCTGCTGAGCACCGGCAGGGTCGAGCCGCGCAAGGTGGTCGGCTCGGTGGACACCAGCGAGTTCCTGATCGCCGCCGCGGCGAGCCTGGGCTTCCTGACGTCGCTGTCGCACCAGCAGCTGTCCTGGAGCACGGTGGGTGCGCTGCTGGTGGGCGGCGTGATCGCCGCGCCGCTGGCCGCCTACCTGGTGCGCATCGTGCCGATGCGGCTGATCGGGGTCGGGGCCGGTGGGCTGATCGTGCTGACCAACGCCCGGACACTGATCAAGAACTTCGACCTGCCCGCCCCGTCGCCGACCGTCATCTACGCGGCGATCGTCGTGGCCTGGCTAGCGGCGCTGGCCTACACCGTGCGCGTGATCTTGGCGGAACGCCGCGAGTTGGACGGGGTGGACGAGCAATCCGCCGAAGCGGTTGTGCGCTGACGCACCGCGAAGTTTTACCCACGTGCCGTATCGCAGGGATCAACCGAACGAGTTACTGTTCGGTAGACCGTGTGGAAGCCCCCCGACACACGGTAGGTGCCCCGGGTGCGGAGTTCACGCTCCGCGCCCGGGGCACCGCTCCCCGAATACCACGACAGACGGCGGTGACCGCGTCGGTGGTCTAAGTGTGCCTGGCCTCGTTGGTATATTCCATCCGCCACGCGGCGCAGTGCTAAGGCAATTGCAGCACTGCTCCGATCGGTCAGCGGTCCTAGCGCAACGGACTGGTGGCCTGGCGCCAGTTGACGGTGGGCCGCAACGCGGCGAGGTCAACCCGCTCCTTGTACTTGTCCGCCACCCGGAACAACGACTCGATGAGCGTGTTCGACAGCAGGTGCGGCTGCAGCCCCAGCTCCACCAGGCCGGTGTGCTTGACGTTGTAGTAGTGCTCGCCCTGCTCGACCCGCGGGTTGTCCAGGTACTCGATCTCGACCGACCCCGCGAAGCTGTTGGCCACGATCTTGGCGATCTCCCCCACCGAGTACTTCTCGGTCATCTGGTTGAACACCCGGAACTCACCGCGGTCGGCCGGGTTCTCCGCGGCCAGCCGGATGCACTCGACGGTGTCGCGGATGTCGATCAGCCCGCGGGTCTGCCCGCCGGTGCCGTACACCGTCAGCGGGTGGCCGAGCACGGCCTGGATGACGAACCGGTTGAGCACGGTGCCGAAGATCGCGTCGTAGTCGAACCTGGTCGCCAACCGGATGTCGCGCGCGGTCTGCGGGGTTTCCTGGCCGTAGACGACGCCCTGGTTGAGGTCGGTGGCGCGCAACCCCCAGATCCGGCAGGCGAACTCGATGTTGTGGCTGTCGTGCACCTTGCTCAGGTGGTAGAACGAGCCCGGCTTCTTCGGGTACAGCATGCGGTCGGTCCGCCCGTTGTGGGTGACCTCCAGCCAGCCTTCCTCGATGTCGATGTTCGGCGTGCCGTACTCGCCCATCGTGCCGAGCTTGACCAGGTGGATGTCCGGGTCGACCTGCTGGATCGCGAACAGCACGTTGAGGTTGCCGATCACGTTGTTCTGCTGGGTGTACACCGCGTGCTGGCGGTCGATCATCGAGTACGGCGCGGCCCGCTGCTCGGCGAAGTGCACGATCGCGTCGGGCCGCGCGTCGGCGATCATCTCCGCGGTGAACTGGCCGTCGACCAGGTCGCCGTAGTAGCACTTGATCGACTTGCCGGAGACCTCCCGCCAGGCGTCCAGGCGGACCTGCATCGGCTCGATCGGCACCAGGCTGTCCACGCCGAGCTCGTGGTCGTAGCCCCGGCGGGCGTAGTTGTCGGCAACGGCGACATCGTGGCCGCAGTCGGACAAATGCACAGCGGTCGGCCATCCGAGGTAGCCGTCTCCCCCGAGGACGAGGATTCGCACGCCTTCACTCCCCTGTATTCACCCGTTGGATTACAAACATCCGGCATGATCTCACCCCGCGACCATTTCACGGCAAGCTCCCCTTTTCCTTTCCCAACACTGAGAATTCGCTGAGACCGGACTCTGTATGGTGCATCGGGAGCAAACCGCGACATCCGGAACGGAGACGGCATGGCGACAAGGGCCACCGAGAGCACCATCGCTCGGTACCGCTATTGGCGGTTGCTCAGCCGTTTCGCGGCCGCTTCCGTGGTGGCCACCGGAATCAGCCAACTCGTTTTCCTGCTGTCGTACTCGCTCGGTGCCACACCGGTGCTGGCCACCGTGCTGGCCTGGCTGGCCGGTGCGATTCCGAACTTCGTGCTAAACCGGCGGACCTGGGGCGGCGGCGGCCGGGCCGCGCTGCGCGGCGAGATCCTGCGTTACGGCGCGATCTCGGTGGGCACCGCGCTGCTCGCCGCGCTGGCCACGCACAACGCGGAAGCGCTCGCACACGCGCTGTTCCCGGCGGCCCGGGCGGCGCAGGTCGTCGTGGTCTGGGGCGCTTTCCTCGGTACTTACGCGGTGATGTTCGTGGTCAAGTTCTTCCTGGTCGACCGGTTGGTGTTCACCGCCCGGCGTTCCCGCCACCACGTTTCGAGCACGACCCGCGCGTAGCGGTAGCCGTAGCGGAAGTTGTTGCCCTTCTTGCTGACACCGGCGGTGCGCGCCAGCATCCGCATCGGCTGCTCCCGCACCCGGTACCCGCGGCTGAGCACACCGACCAGCAGCTCGGAGGACTGGTACTGCGGCTGCTCCAGGGTCACCGAGTTGGGCACCTCGGCCAGCATGCCGCGGAACCCGAACGACGTGTCCGTGATGCGCTGCCCGGTCAGCGTGCTGACCAGCCAGGCGAAAACGTGGGTGCCGACGCGGCGGATCAACTGGGGGCGCTCGTTGCTGCCCAGCACGCGGGAGCCGGTGACGAAGTCGGCGTCGCCGTCGATCAACGGCCGCAACAGCTTCGGCAGCTCGGTGATGTCGTACTGGCCGTCGGCGTCGGTGGTGATGATGTAGTGCGCACCGCGCTCAGCGGCCAGGTGGTACCCGAGCCGCAATGCGGCACCCTGGCCCCGGTTCGTGGCGACGATGCAGGTCTGCGCGCCGTGCTTCAGCGCGATCTTGGCGGTGTCGTCGGTCGCGCCGTCGACCACCACCAGCTTGTCGACGTCCAGGTCGCAGCTGCGGGCGGGGATGCTGTCGAGCACCTCGCCGACCGACTCCTCCTCGTTGTAGGCGGCGATGAGCACGACGACCGGGGCGAACCGGTGGTCACCGCAGCGCTCGGCGTAGTCCGCCAGCGCCGCCCGGTCCACCTCGCTCGGTAAGGTCGTGGCCATTGAAATTCTCCTTCGGGGATGTTGTTCGGTCGGGGCGGCGGCCGGTCAGCGCGGTCACGCTAAGCGCGCCCGCGATCGGGATCAGGACCAGGCCGGGCAACTGGTAGCGCCAGGAGAATTCCATGACCGCCGCGGTTGCCAGCACGGTGGTCGCCAACCCGGCCGGGAGCAGGCACACCGCGCGAAGCCCGGAACTGCGGGCGCGGCCGACTCCGAGCACCGCGAGCGCGGCCACCACCAGCGCGCCGCCCAGGACGATGCCCGGCGTGTAGCCGCCACCGAGCTGGTAGGCGCGCAGGAACGCGGCGAGGTCCGGATCGACCGCGAACGTGCCGTCGTCGTACAGCTCCGTCCACTCCGCGACGTACCAGTCGGGAGCGAACACCGGGTAGTGCAGCTGGAACTGCCAGCGGTCCAGCGGCACGTCACCGGGGGTTTGGGTGCGGGTCGGGGCGAATCCCTTGAGGAAGTCCGCGACCATCCCGCCGACGATGTCCAGCGGCTGGTGAACCAGAACCTTGCGGGTGAACGAGCCCTGCGCGGCGGCGACGTCCATGTCCGCCGGCAAGAACTTGTCGACGTTCTCCTGGACGTGCCAGAAGTGGATGTAGAAATCGATGCCGTTGGCGGCGCGGCGCTCGATCGGTTCGGCCGGGCAGACCAGCTTCTCCTGCGGCGTCAGGTCCAGGTGCTCGCAGTCGGCGACCACGGCCGCGCGGCCGTACAGGGCGCCGCCGCCCGAGCCGCCGAGGCCCAGCGAACCGGCCCACGCCAGGTGGTAGAGCGAGTAGCCGAACACGCCGACCGCGAACCCGCCGACCAGCGCCCCAGCTGCGATCAGGCGCCGAGACCAGCCGTCGCGCGGCCGGCAACCGGTGGCCAGCAGCACGAACACGGCCGCCGGAACCACCAGCGTCACTCCCACGACGCGCACCACCACCGCCACGGCCAGCACGATCCCGGCCAGCGCGGCGAGCTTGGCGCCGGGCGCGCCCCACCAGGTCAGCACGTAGATCGCGGCCAGCAGCAACACCTGGAACAGCAGATCGGACATGATGTTCTGCTCGATCTGCAGCTGGTAGGCGTCCAGCAGCACCGGCGCGGCGGCCAGCGCCGCGATCCAGGTCCGGACCTCGAAACGACGCAGCAGCGCGTAAATCCCGACGCCGAGCCCGAGGCCCAGCAGGTGCTGCACCGCCGCCACGCCGGTCAGGCTGCCCACCGCCAGCAGCGGCCACAGGAAGAGCTCGTAGCCGATCGGGTTGATGCCGCCCGGGAAGAACGCGCCGACGTCGTCGAGATAGCGGAACGAGTCGATGTAGAGCAGCGCGGGCCGGTACGCCAGCTGCACCACGATCCGCAGGGCCAGTCCGGCGAGCAGCAGCAGCGCCAGCAGCCAGTGCCGGCGGAGGACGCGCGTTAGCGCGGTGCTCATCGCGCCCTGCGGAAGTCCGCCCAAACGGTGCGCAACCCCTCGGTGAGCTCGACGTCCGGGACGTAGCCGAGTTCGCGATGCGCCTTGGCAACGTCCACGATCACCGCGGGCATCTCGCCGTTCTTGGCCGGCACGTGAGTGACCGGCACGGCTTCGCCGGTTGCCGTGCGGACCGCGTCGATGAGCTCCAGCACGGAGATCGACCGCCCGGAGCCGATGATCGCGGTGCCGGTGTACTGCTTGTCCCACGCGGCGAGGACGCCCTGCACCACGTCGTCGACGTGCACGAAGTCGCGGGACTGCGAGCCGTCGCCGTAGACCTCGACGCCGCTGCCCGCCAGCGCGGCGCGCATCAGCCGGGGGATGAAGCTGTCCTTGTGGCCCATGCCGGGCCCGTAGATGTTGGTGAAGCGCAGCGCGCAGGTGGCCAGCCCGTAAGCGCCGGCGTAGCCGGAGAGCAGCATCTCGCACGCCGCCTTGGTGGCGCCGTAGGGCGTGAGCGGGCGCAGCGGCAACGCCTCGGAGATCGTGCCGTGGCCGATGTCGCCGACCACCGCGTTGGTGGAGGCCAGCACGAACCGGCGGACGCCGCGTGCGCGGGCCAGCTCGAGGAGTTCCTGGGTGACCGCCACATTGTTGGCGTAGGTCTCGGCGGGCTGGTCCACCGAGCGCAGCACCGAGGTGATCGCCGCCAGGTGGACGATCCCGGCCGAGCCCGCCGAGACCGCGGCCGCCCGGACCGCGGCGTCCCGCAGGTCACCTTCGACATGGGTCACCAGGTCACTGCGCAGTTCGGCGGGCGGGGCCTGGGTGTCCACGATGGTCACCCGGGTGCCGCGCTCCAGGAAGGCGCGAACCACTGCTCTGCCGACGAAACCGGAACCACCCGTGATGGTGACGGTGTCTGCTGCGTTAGCTGCATTTGCGGCGGAAGGATTAACGCTGCTTGGCACGCGCCGACTCTAACCGCCGCCGAATTCGCTCCGGTTCACGCCCGTCCCGACCGGATTAGACGCCCAGGTGTTCCCGGAGTCCGTTCAGCCCGGTCCGGTAAACGCCCTTGGCGAAGGTCTTGTCCATCTTCTCCTCGTCGGCGGCATCGGCGTCCCAGTGCGAATACCACTCGACGAAGCTGTGCCCGGTGTCGGTGATCGGCGCGATCCGGATGGTGGAGCGGTAGGTGCGCACCGGGAACGGGCTTTCCACGAATTCGTAGGTGTAGCTGCGCTCGGTGTCATTCAGCGCCACCAGCCGCTCCCGGGCCGCCCCGCCGTCGGCGAACGTCAGGTGCCGGACGCAGCCCACCGCATCGGCCGCGCCGCCGCCCTCGATCTCGCTGCGCTCGATCGCCGGGTGCCACGTCGGCAATCCGTTGAAGTCGCGCACCGCCTGCCAGACCTGCTCGGCCGACGCCTCGATGACCGCGCTCGTGTAGGACTTCGCCACCGCTTGCCTCCTCATACCCTGAGTTTCGTGAACGCCTTGGTCTGTTCGGTCAGTGCTTGTTCGGTGGGCAATCGCTCCATGCTGCTCGCACCGTAGAACCCGTGGCAACGCTTGGTCCGCGAAAGGACGTACGAGGCGTCTTCCGGCATCGAGACCGGCCCGCCGTGGCAGAGCACCAGCACGTCCTCGCGCACCTCGGTCGCCGCCTGCGACCATTCGTCGATCAGCGCCACGCAGTCGTCCAGTGACTTGGTGGTTTCGGCACCGATCGCGCCGCCGGTCGTCAGCCCCAGGTGGCACACGATGATGTCGGCGCCGGCCTCGGTCATCGCCCGGGCGTCGGCGCTGGAGAACACGTACGGCGTGGTCAGCAGGTCGGCTTCGCGCGCGGCGGCGACGAGTTCGACCTCCAGGCCGTAGCCCATGCCGGTCTCCTCCAGGTTCGCCCGGAACGTGCCGTCGATGAGCCCGACGGTCGGGAAGTTCTGGATCCCGGCGAACCCGAGGTCGCGCAGCTCGCGGAGGAACCGGTCGCGCAGCATGAACGGGTCGGTGCCGTTGACGCCGGCCAGCACCGGGGTGTGCCGCACCACCGGCAGCACCTCGCGGGCCATCTCCACCACGATGTCGTTGGCGTTTCCGTAGGCCAGCAGCCCGGCCAGCGAACCGCGCCCGGCCATCCGGTAGCGGCCCGAGTTGTAGATGACGATCAGGTCGATGCCGCCGGCCTCTTCGCACTTGGCGGACAGGCCGGTGCCCGCGCCGCCGCCGACGATCGGCTCGCCGCGCTCGGCCTTGGCGCGGAACCGGCGCATCAGTCCGGCGCGGTCGAATCGGCTCATCGTGCCTCCTGCCTGGTTCTCTCGGCGGATCCGGTGATCTCCCGGAACGCCGCGACCAGCGCGGCGGCGAACTCCGGATCGTTGATGTTGTGCGGCACCCGCTCGACGCGCCGGTCGGCGGTCTGCCGCACCCGGCTCTCCAGCGTCTCGAAGAGGACCGCGTCCGCGTCGGGATCGTAGAAAGGCTGCTCCGGTGAGTCCAACATGGACAGTCCACCGGTGGGGAGCAAGAACCGCACCGGGCCGTCGCAGGCGTTGAGCTTGCCGGCGATGAACACCGCGATCCGGCGGCAGTCCCCTGCGGACGTGCGCATCAGCGTGACCTGCGGGTTGTGCACGTGCAGGTTTCGGTCCCGGTACTGCGGCGGAACGGTTTCCAGCGCGCCGAAGTTCACCATGTCCAGGGCGCCGCACGAGCCGACGTAGGGCACTCGGGTCCGGGCGATGGCGTCCAGGCGCTGCTCCCCCGCGCTCATCACGCCGCCGGCGATCAGGTCGCAGACCTCGGTGGTGGTGATGTCCACAACGGCGCGCACCAGGCCGTCGTCGACGAGCTTCTCCATAGCCCGGCCGCCGGTTCCGGTCGCGTGGAACACCAGCGGGTCGTGGTCGGCGGCCAGCTGCTCGGCCACTGCGGTCACGCACGGCGTGGTGACGCCGAACATGGACAGCGCGACGGCGGGCTTGTCCTCGGTCACTGACACCGGGTGGGTCACCGCGCCCAACAGCGCGTGCGCGGCGTTTCCCAATACCTGGCGGGAAATCCGGTTCAGCCCGGCGACATCGGTGACCGACGGGAAAATCGCGATGTCGGTGGCGTCCACGTAGGGCGAGACGTCGCCGGAGGCCACTGTGGACACCATGACCTTGGGCACGCCGACCGGCAGCGCGCGCATCGCGGGCGTGATCAGCGCGGTGCCGCCCGAGCCGCCGAGCCCGATGATCCCGTCGACGTCCTGCGCGACCAGGAAACGCTCGAACGCCACTGCCATCGCGGTGACGGCCGATCCCCGGTCGCCGGTGAACACCGCGTCGGCCCCGTCCGGGTGGTGCGCGGCGACCTCGGCGGCCGACACGTCGGCGCCGGAACTCCCACCCGAGGTGGACAGGTCCACGGTGATCACGGGGTGCCCGCGGGCGATCAGCCCGGCGACGTGTTGCAGCTCAGCGGCCTTGGTGTCGAACGTCCCGGCGACGTACGCGCTGCCCACTACTGCTCCAGCCGCTTCTGCGCCTCGGCGAGGTTCTTGGTGACCTTCTCGATCGCCCGCTCGAACCCGTCGCTGAGCCGGTCCAGCTCGGTCTCGAAGGCCTGCATCGCGCCGTCCGGCTTCCGGGCGGCGTCGTCGTGGGCGGCGTTGACCGCCTCCCGGATCGCGTCCGCGATGGCAGCCACGCCGCTGCCCAGCAGCCGCGGCTCCAAGTGCAGCTCGTCGATCCGCCCGCCGGCGCCGACGGTCACCCGGACCGCGCCCCCGGCAGCAGTGCCCTCGCCACGGACCTCGTCCGCCATACCCGCGCCTCCCAAGTCAGAACTCGCCACGACCATCTCACAAGATCCACTCACCGGGACGCGTTTCGGTTCCGCCTACCTACAGAAGGTCGACAACCCAGAAGCGGAGCACCTCGGCGAGACGATCGGCATCGTGCTTCCCCGTCTCCGGGACAGCAGCTCCAGCAGGTCAGCATCTTCCGCGAGGAATCGGCGCACCTGGTTCGCCCGGAACTCCTCGTGGCGGGCGAAGTACTCGTGCAGCGCTGTCACCGCGATCTCGTGCATCGACCGGCCCTCTCGCTCGGCTACTTCGCGGAGCTTCGCGTTGTCGTCGTCGTTGAGCCGCAGGGTCATGCCCATGCCGAAATGGTATCGCGTGGTATCACGCTGATACCACTTGTCCTCGGGGCGCGAGAATGCCCCCGGCGCGGGCACCGGGGGCATTCGTCGGGGTTATCGGTTCAGTGACTCTTGCCGTCCTTGCCGAAGAACTTGTTCTTGACCTGGTCGATCTTCTCCTTGTTCTTCGGGTCGGAGGCGTACTTCTTGGCCTGGTCGATCACCTTGCGGCCCTGCGGGCTGCTGGCGAAGTCGGCGACCTTCTTGAACAGAGACATCGTCGCTCCCGGCGGTTCGGAGTCACGGCTGTCACCAGGCTACCGACAAAACGGGCACGAATCAGCCGAGCACGCCCCTGATGGACGCGTGCCGATCACTCAGCCGCCCGGTTGACTGGGTCACGTTCGGTTCGTAGCGTCGGCGTCGCACAACCGAATACCGCGCCGATGACGTCGTGCGGGAGAGACTCCAGCCCCCGAGCAACCTCGGGAGAGCGGAGCGCCGAAGGAGCAATACTCCCCAGCAAACTCTCAGGCACCGGCACCGCACGGCACCAGGCGAACACGGAGAAAAGCAGGAGCAACGCGCTTCTCGCCCACGGTGCAAGCCGCCCCTCTCGGGGTGACGAAACTCTCAGGCCAATGACTCCGGGGAGACCGCCCGACCAGCGCACGCCCGCGCAGGTCGGGGTCGAGGTGTCCCCGATAAGGTTGGGCGCAGTGAGCTGACCGGCCCTCGACTGCCGACCGGCGCCCACCAGGAGGAGTCTCACCATGTCGTCGCCACGACAGACGCCCTTGCGCCGAGTGCACGAAGCCCTCGGGGCGACGTTCACCGAGTTCGCCGGTTGGCGGATGCCGCTGCGCTACTCCGGCGACACCGCCGAGCACAACGCGGTGCGCAACAGCGCCGGCCTGTTCGACCTAACCCACATGGGTGAGATCCGGATCAGCGGCCCACAGGCCGCCGAGGCGCTGGACTACGCGCTGGTCGCCGACGCCTCCGCGATCAAGCCCGGCCGCGCCCGCTACACGATGATCTGCAACGCCACCGGCGGCGTCCTGGACGACCTGATCGTCTACCGGCTCGGCGAGCAGGAGTTCCTGGTGGTGGCCAACGCGGCGAACGCCGCCGTGGTCTCCGCCGAACTGGCCGAGCGACTCGGCGGCTTCGACGCCGAGCACCAGGACGTCTCCGACGACTACGCGCTGATCGCCGTGCAAGGCCCGAACGCGGTCGCCATCCTCGCCCCACTGACCCACACCGACCTCGCCGAGGTCAAGTACTACGCGGGCTACCGCAGCCAGGTCGCCGGCAAGGACGTGCTGCTGGCGCGCACCGGCTACACCGGCGAGGACGGCTTCGAGCTGTTCACCGCGCCCGGCGACGCCGAGGCCGTCTGGCAGGCGCTGACCGAGTCCGGCGCGCAGCACGGCCTGCAACCGGCCGGGTTGTCCTGCCGCGACACGTTGCGGCTGGAGGCGGGCATGCCGCTGTACGGCAACGAGCTGTCCGCCGACCTCACACCCTTCCAAGCCAACCTCGGCCGGGTGGTCAAGCTGGACAAGCCCGGCGACTTCGTCGGCAAGGACGCGCTGGCCGCCGCCGCGGAGAAGCCCACCGAGCGCACGCTGGTCGGGCTGAGCACCGACCAGCGCCGGGCGCCCCGGCACGGCTACCGCGTGCTGGACGCCGACGGCACCGAGATCGGCGCGGTGACCAGCGGCGCCCCGTCGCCGACCCTCGGCCACCCGATCGGCATGGCCTACGTCGACCGCGACCACAGCGAACCCGGCACCCAACTGCAGGTCGACATCCGCGGCAACAACGTCGCGGTGCAGGTCGTCGAGCTGCCGTTCTACCGCCGCAATGCCTGACGAGATCGAACCAGGAGGCAACACAATGTCGACACCGGACCTGTTCAACGACCAGCTGGCCGCGGTGGATCCCGAGGTGGCGGCGGCGGTCGGCGCCGAGCTCAACCGCCAGCAGACCACGCTGGAGATGATCGCCTCGGAGAACTTCGCACCACAGGCGGTCCTGGAGGCGCAGGGCTCGGTGCTGACCAACAAGTACGCCGAGGGTTACCCGGGGCGCCGCTACTACGGTGGCTGCGAGCACGTCGACGTCGTCGAGCAGCTGGCCATCGACCGCGTCAAGGAGCTCTTCGGGGCCGCCTTCGCCAACGTGCAGCCGCACTCCGGGGCGCAGGCCAACGCGGCGGCGATGTTCGCGCTGCTCAAGCCCGGCGACACGATCATGGGCCTGGACCTGGCCCACGGCGGTCACCTCACGCACGGCATGCGGATCAACTTCTCCGGCAAGCTCTACAACGTGGTGCCGTACCACGTGCGCGCCGATGACCACCGCGTGGACATGGACGAGGTCGCCCGGCTGGCGCGGGAGAACAAGCCGCAGCTGATCATCGCCGGCTGGTCGGCGTACCCGCGGCAGCTGGACTTCAAGCGGTTCCGGGAGATCGCCGACGAGGTCGGCGCCTACCTGATGGTCGACATGGCGCACTTCGCCGGTCTGGTGGCCGCCGGGCTGCACCCGAATCCGGTGCCGCACGCGCACGTCGTCACCACCACCACGCACAAGACCCTGGGCGGCCCGCGCGGCGGCGTGATCCTGTCCTCGGACTCGGAATTCACCAAGAAGTTCAACTCGGCGGTGTTCCCCGGCCAGCAGGGCGGGCCGCTGGAGCACGTGATCGCCGGCAAGGCGGTGGCGTTCAAGATCGCCGCCGGTGAGGAGTTCGCCGACCGGCAGCGCCGCACCGTGGAGGGCGCGCAGATCCTGGCCGAGCGGCTGCTGGCCGACGACGCCGCCAAGGCCGGTGTGCAGCTGGTCTCCGGCGGCACCGACGTGCACCTGGTGCTGGTGGACCTGCGCGACTCCGAGCTGGACGGCAAGCAGGCCGAGGACCGGCTGCACGAGATCGGCATCACGGTCAACCGCAACGCGGTGCCCAACGACCCGCGGCCGCCGATGGTGACCTCCGGCCTGCGCATCGGCACCCCGGCCCTGGCCACCCGCGGCTTCGGCAAGGACGACTTCACCGAGGTCGCCGACATCATCGCCGAGGCCCTCAAGCCCGGCTTCGACGAAACCGCCAGCGGCGAACTGCGAGCCCGCGTCGAAGCCCTCGCCACCAAGCACCCGCTGTACGTGAACCTCTGATCGGAAGGCTCCCCAGGAGAAGAACGTCGCATTTCGGTAACGATGACCGGAATGCGGCGTTCTTCCTGTTTTAAATCCTAAGTGGACTATGTTGGAACGGGGAAAAGGCTGTATTCCAACTGGTTCAAACCGCTTGCGGGCCCTCGCCGGATGCCGGATTATCTGCGCAGTTTCAGCGAAACACGCTGGCGAGTAAGGAGTCCACTTCGATGAGCCAACCAGTGGCCGAGGAGTACCGGAAGGATCTGAGTACCCGGCACATCAACATGATCGCGATCGGCGGGGCGATCGGGGTCGGCCTGTTCCTCGGTTCCGGCAAGGCCCTGCACCAGGTCGGCCCCGGCCTGATCCTGATCTACGCCATCGCCGGGCTGATGATCTTCTTCGTGATGCGGGCGCTCGGCGAGCTGTTGATGTACCGACCGGTCAGCGGGTCGTTCGCGGAGTACGCGGGCGAGTTCGTCGGCCCGTGGGCGAAGTTCGCGGTCGGCTGGGGCTACTGGCTAGTGTGGATAGTCACCGGCATGGCCGAGATCACCGCGGTCGGCAAGTATTTCCAGTTCTGGTTCCCGACGATTCCGCAGTGGATCCCCGCGCTGGGAGCACTGATCGTGCTCAGCGGGGTGAACCTGATCGCGGTGAAACTCTTCGGCGAGTTCGAGTTCTGGTTCGCCCTCATCAAGGTGCTGGCCATCATCGGGCTGATCGTGCTGGCCGCGGCGATCCTGGTGTTCGGCTTCAGCGACCTCGGCGACACCGCGTCGCTGAGCAACATCTGGTCCCACGGCGGGCTGTTCCCCAACGGCATGGCCTCGTCGCTGCTGGCGTTCCAGATCGTCATGTTCGCCTTCGTCGGCGTCGAGATGGTCGGCCAGACCGCCAGCGAGAGCAAGAACCCGCAGAAGGTGCTGCCGCAGGCGATCAACTCGGTGATGTGGCGAATCCTGATCTTCTACGTGGGCGCACTGATCGCGCTGACCGTGCTGGTCCCGTGGTTCCAGTTCCCGACCAGCGGTAGCCCGTTCGTGCACGCGTTCACCCTGATCGGCATCCCGGCGGCGGCCGGTGTGATCAACTTCGTGGTCACCACCGCTGCGCTGTCGTCGTGCAACAGCGGCATCTACTCCACCTCGCGGATGCTGCGCACGCTGTCCGAGGACAGCCAGGCGCCGCGCTCGGTAGGTGTGCTCAGCGGCCGGGCGGTGCCCTCGCGGGCCATCGGCGTCACGTTCGGCGCGATGCTGATCGGGGTGGTGCTCAACTACTTCGTGCCGGAGCAGGCGTTCACCTACATCACCAGCGCCAGCACTGCCGGCGCCATCTTCACCTGGGCGATGATCTTGATCGCGCACCTGGGCTACCGGCGCAAGGTCGCCCGTGGCGAACTCCAGGCCGGACCGTTCCGGATGCCGCTCGCACCGTACTCGAACTACGTGGTGCTGGCCTTCCTCGCGTTCGTCGTGGTCCTGCTGGCCTTCGACGCCGAAACGCGCATCGCGCTGTACATCACACCCGTACTCGCGATCGCGTTGGTGATCGGCTACCTGGCCGCGCGCAACAAGCAGCCGCAGCGCGAAGTCACGCGCCGTTGATGCGGCACTCTCCCCGCCCGCCAACTCCTGACGATCAGGAGTCCAGGTAGCGCAGCACGGCGAGCACCCGGCGGCTGTAGCCGGTGAGGTGGGCGAGGTCGAGCTTGTCGAAGATCGCGTTCACGTGCTTCTCCACCGATTGGGGTGTTCCAGAACGTCGTCGTGGCCGCCGTGGTCGTCGCCGTCGCCTGGTTCGTCACCACCCGAATCCGCCGCGCGCGCAAGGCCCGGGTGTGAATCAGAGCTCCAGCCTGCTGCGCAGCCAGTCGTGAAACTCGCCGATGTGGTGTTCGGAGGGCACCAGGACGCCGCCGTCGGCGTAGGCGCGCGAGCTCATCGCCGGTTGGCAGCGTTCGCAGGCGTCGAAGTCCTGCTGGTTGACGCGGTGGAACAGCTCGACGGAACGCGACACGTCGTGGCCAGCCTCGACCACCTCCGGCGCATAGAGCCAGTCGCACTCGACCAGCGTCCGGTCGGCGGCGAGCGGGAACATCCGGTGCACGATCACGTGGTCCGGCACCAGGTTCAGGAACACCTGGGGCCGGACGGTGATCGCGTAGTACCGGCGGTCGTGCTCGTCGCCGACGCCGGCCAACCGCTCGAACCCGCCGCTGCCGTCCACCGTGAACCCCTCGACGTCCGAGCCGAACTCGGCGCCGTGGCCGACGTAGTACTGGGCGGCGTAGCCGTCGGCGAACTCCGGCAGGACCTCGGTGAGCTCAGGGTGGATCGTGGCGCAGTGGTAGCACTCCATGAAGTTCTCGATGATCAGCTTCCAGTTGGCGCGCACGTCGTAGCTGATCCGGCGGCCGAGCGCGAGCCCATCGACGCCGTAGCCACCGATCACGTCTTCGCCGCCGAGCCGCCCGGACACGGCCTCGAGGACGGTGTCCTCGAACGACGGCGGCTCATCGGCCAGGCACACCCACGCGTAGCCGAGCCATTCGCGCAGGGCGACCGGGATCAGCCCGAACTGCGTCCGGTCGACGTCCGGCATCGAGGTGAGGTTCGGCGCCGCGACCAGCTTGCCATCGGTGCCGTAAGTCCAGGCGTGGTAGGGGCATTGGAAGGCGCGCTTGACCTGCCCGGTGTCTTCGACGCACAACCGCGCGCCCCGGTGGCGGCAGATGTTCAGGAAGGCCCGCAGGGCGCCGTCGCGGCCCCTGGTGATCAGCACGCTCTCCCGCGCCACCTGTACGGTCCGGAACTGCCCGGCCTCGGCGAGATCGGCGGCGCGCACGGCGCAGAACCACATCGCGCCGAAGATCCGGTCCTGCTCCAAGGAGAACAGCTCGGGGTCGGTGTAGTAGTGGCCAGGCAGCGTCGAGATGAGGCTGGACGCCTGGTCGGTGCTAGTCAATGTAGTCCCTTTCAGCTGCGCAGACGCTTCATCTCGGGGTCGAACAGCGGCTCCTCGGCGACCACGGCGGGCACCTTCTCGCCGAAGTACTCGATCTCCACGGCGGTGCCGGGCACGGCGAGCGGGCTGGGCAGCCAGGCGTACGCGATGCTCTCGCCGATGCTGTAGCCGTAGGCGGCGCTGGTGACGTAACCGACCGGCGCACCGTCGGCGTGCACGGGCTCGGAACCCATGACCACGGACTCCCGGTCCTTGATCAGCAGCGGACTGAGCCTGCGTCGTGCCTCGCGGTGCTCCAGCGCCGCCCGGCCGAGGAAGTCCTTGTCCATCCGGACGGCGAAGCCGACACCGGCCTCGAACGGATCGTGCTCGGTGGTCATGTCCGCGCCCCACGAGCGGTAGCCCTTCTCCAGGCGAAGGCTGTTGAAGGCGCTCCGACCGGCGGCGATGATCCCGTGCTGCTGCCCGGCGTCCCACAGCACATCCCAGAGCTTGCGCCCCTGGTCGGCATCGGTGTAGAGCTCCCAACCGAGTTCGCCCACATAGGACAGTCGCATGGCGGTCACCGGGACGCCGCCGATGAACGCGGGCTTGTTCTTGAAGAACCCGAAGCCCTCGTGCGAGAAGTCGGTGCGGGTCAGCGGCTGCACCAGGGCACGCGCCAGCGGCCCCCAAACGCCGATGCAGCAGGTCCCGCCGGTGATGTCGCGAACCTGCACGCTGCCGTCGTCGGGCAGGTGCCGCCGCAGCCAGGCCAGGTCGAGATTCCCGTTGGCGCCCACCTGGAAGCGCTGCTCGGATAACCGAGCCACGGTGAGATCGCTGCGCACCCCGCCGGCGGCGTCCAGGGACAGCGTGTAGGTCACCGAGCCGGGTTTCTTCGCGAGCTGGTTGGTGGTCAGCCACTGCAGGAATCCGAGCGCACCAGGCCCGGCCACCTCCAGCCGCTTGAGCGGTGTCATGTCGAACAGCGCGACCCGCTTGCGGGTGACCAGGGCCTCGGCCCCGGCGATCGGCGACCAGAACAGCGAGGCCCAGTCGCCCCGGCCGGGCACCTCGTCGATCTCCGGCAACCCGGCGTTGGCGGCGTACCAGTGCGGGCGCTCCCAGCCGGCGGCTTCGAGGAATTCCGCGCCGAGCTCCTGCTGCCGCTCGTAGAACGGGCTGGTCCGCAACGGTCGCGGCTCCTGCCCGGGTTCGAGCGGGTGCAGGATGTCGTAGACCTCGACGAAGCTGCGGCAGCTGCGCGCGTGCACGTAATCGGGGCTGCGCTGCGCGGTCTCGAACCGGTTGAGGTCGCAGGAGTGCAGCGACTCCTCCGGCTGCCCGTCGACGAGCCACTGCGCCAGCGCCCGAGCAACCCCGGCTGAATGCGTGATCCAAACGGCCTCGGCCACCCAGAACCCCCGGAGGTCAGGGTGCTCGCCGACCAACGGCATGCCGTCCGAGGTGAACGAGAACAGCCCGTTGATGCCCTCGGTGACCTCGGTGCCGGCCAACGCGGGAAGCAGCGAAACGGCCTCGTCCCAACCGGGCTGGAAGTCCTCGGCGGTGAACGGCTCGATCGACGGCATCACCGCAGACCCGGGTGCGCGGATCTCCTCGGGATCGACGGGCATGGGTCGGTGCCCGTAATACCCGATGCCGATGCGGTCGACGTGCTCCCGGAAGTACAGGTCGCCGTCCTGGTGCCGCAAGATCGGCAACCGGGCCTCGGACCGCTCGTCGTTGCGCCCGGCGATGGCGGCCAGCGGCCCGGTCTTGGCGTACTGGTGCGCCATTGGCACCAACGGGATGTCGAGGTCCACCAACGCGCCGATGCGCGGCCCCCACATGCCGACGCAGGAGATGACGACGTCGGCGGGAAACCGGTCTTCCTCGGTGACGACGGCGCTCACCCGCCCGCCGCCCCGCTCGACGGCAACGACGCGCTGCCCGGCCAGGAACCGCGCGCCCCGCGCCATCGCACGCCGCGCCTGCGCCTCGGCGGCGCGCACCGGCTTGGCCAGCCCATCGGTGGGAATGTGCAATCCGCCGAAGATCCGGGCCGGATCCACCAGCGGGTGCAGCTCTGCGCACTCGTCGGGGCCGCGCAGGTGGCTTTCGACGCCCCACGAGGTTAGCCAGCCGTGCCGCCGCTTGACCTCGTCCCACCGCGCCGCCGAACCGGCGACCTCAAGCCCGCCGAGCTGCCGGAAGCACCACTCGCCGTCGAGGCCGAGGTCGCGGTACTTGGCCCCGGTGTAGGCGGCGAACCGGGTCATGGTCCGGCACGGATTCGCCTGGAACACCAGGCCGGGAGCGTGCGAGGTGGAGCCACCGGTGGCGAACAGCGGGCCCTGTTCGAGGACGGTGACGTCGGTCCAGCCGCGTTCGGTGAGCTCGTCGGCGAGGGCGCAGCCGACGATCCCGGCGCCGATGACGACCACGCGGGGTTGGGTGCCCATGAGGCCTCCTGGGGGGGATGCGTCGATGCCGGCAGCACGGGGCACCGGCTCCAGAAGCAGCGGGAAGGTTGTTGCGCGATACGCGCCAAGTTTCGATGCGAGCAACACCGTCGCCGGAAACCCCGGGGTCAGTCAAGAGCGCGCGACCGGTTTTTTCGCCGTGTAACACGTATGGAGGCTCGTACGAAAAAGCCCAGCGAACCCCTTGACGCGCCAGGGGCCAGAGCCGCACATTGTTGCGCATTGCACTCCGTGTTTTGTATAGCGCAACGGAGGTACCGAATGTTCCAAGCCTGCCCAGTGTCCGACCTGCCACCCGGCGAGTCCGTCCGCATCGAAGCGCACGTCCCGATCGCGGTGTTCAACGTCGATGGCGACCTGTACGCGATCGACGACACCTGCACCCATCAGGACGCCTCCCTGTCGGACGGCTGGGTGGAGGACTGCCGGGTCGAGTGCCCGCTGCACGCGGCGGCGTTCGACCTGCGCACCGGACTGCCGTGCGGGTTGCCGGCGAAGCGACCGGTGCGGACCTACCCGGTCCAGGTCGCGGACGGGATGGTCTACGTCGAGACCGAAGTGCAGGTGGTTGCATGAGGACGATCGCGATAGTCGGCGCGTCCCTGTCCGGCTGGCGATCGGCGCAGGAACTACGCGCGCAGGGCTTCGACGGCCGGATTGAGCTGATCGGCGAGGAGACCCACCGGCCGTACGACAGGCCGCCGCTGTCGAAGGACTTCCTGTCGGGCAAGGTCGAAGCGCATGACCTCGCGCTGGCGGAGGAAACGGACGTCGCAGCCGTGGAAGCGACCTGGCGCCTAGGCCGACGTGCTGTCGCGCTAGCACCGGGGGACGGTGCGATTGAGCTCGACGACGGCACCCGCTGCCGGGCGGACGGCGTGGTGATCGCAACCGGTGCGACCCCGAAGACGCTGCCAGCCATCCCACCAGGCGTGCACACGCTGCGAACGCTCGACGACGCGATTGCCCTGCGCGCGGATCTGCGCCCGGGAGCGCGAGCGGTGATCATCGGCGCCGGATTCGTGGGAGCCGAGGTCGCGTCGACATGCAAAGCGCTCGGTCTCGAAGTCACGGTGGTGGAAGCGCTCGAAGTTCCACTGGCGCCCGTCATCGGCCCAGAACTGGGCGCGGTGTGCGCGGCGCTGCACGCCGACCACGACGTGCGACTGCTCTGCGGAGCGGGTGTCGAGCGTCTGCACGGCGAACACCGGGTCACAGCGGTCGAATTGACCGACGGCACCCTGCTTCCGGCCGACGTGGTGGTGATCGGCATCGGCGCCCGCCCGAACACCGACTGGCTGCGCGGCTCGGGCCTGACGATCTCGAACGGCGTGCAGTGCGACGCCGGAGGCGTCACCGACCTGCGGAACGTGGTGGCGGTGGGCGACGTGGCCAGCTATCGCACGCCGAACGGAGCACAGCGGTTCGAGCACTGGACAACGGCCTTGGAACAACCGGCAACTGCGATCCACAACCTCCTCGCCGGGCACTCGGCAGCGAACTTCACAACGGTGCCGTACTTCTGGTCGGAGCAGTACGGAGTGCGAATCCAGTTCGCCGGACACGCGAGCCCGACCGACCGGATTGCGATCGTCGACGGAGCACCGGACGACCGCCGCTTCGTAGCGACGTTCCACCGCGAGGACGAAACCACTGGAGTCCTAGCGATGAACACCCCAAAGCTGTTCACCAAGCACCGCAGACAACTGACCCCGAGACCCGCAGCACCGGTCAGCTGAGCCCAACGCGCCACCACCCCAATCTGGGCGTCATGGTTCGCCCGCCGGGTGCCGCTGTGCGGGGATGAGGTCCCGGAGGTGTTCGCGGTGTTGGGTGGACTGCTGCATCATCGACACCCACATGGCCTGCTCCAGCTCGCGGATGTGGGTCGCGAGTTCGGTGTCGGTGCAGGACACCGCCGGCCGGGCACTGGTAGTGCCTGCGGCCGGGTCCGGGAAGTTCACCAGCGGTGTCATAGCACACATTCTCCCGTGCTAGAACACTTGTTCGCACGTTTTTTATGGTCGCTTGATCAGGTGAAACACCCCGCAGGAAACCCGAAAACCACGATCCAGCACCGAAACCACCCACACGCCGAAGACGACAACCCACCCCACCAGACCGCCAGCAAGACCACCGTGTGCTGTTTCAAGCGCGATAGCCCCGAAAACCAGCACGGGCCACCCCGGAGGGCGTGATCATGTCGCTGGACCGGTCCGGCTACGGCTCCGCCCGAAACCGAACCCACCAACAGTCCCGCCCCCAGGGATTCCGCCGCCCCGCAACGCAAAAAAGCCCTGCCAGACCACTCCTGGCCAAAGCGGCGCCCGCCCAAAAAAGGAAGAGACACCCGAAAACCCTGGGTGCCCCTCACCAAAGACCCTCAAGCCGCGGACTCAACGTCCTCCAGCTCGCCGCTGGCGCGCTCCGCCTCGACAACGGCCCGCCGCGCCCGGTTCCGCCTAAACAACCAAACCCCAACCCCAACAGCCACGACGAGCACGATCAAAACCCAACTGGCCCGCCCCAACATCTCCTCGATGTACTTGGCCGAAGCCCCGGCGGCCCATCCGATGCTCACGTGCGTCACTGACCAAGCAACAGCCCCAGCCAACGACGAGATGAAGAACCGCCCGTAGGACATCCCGCTGGCCCCGGCGGCAGCCGGCATCAAGGTCCGAACCACGGGCAAGAACCGGGCCACCAGAACGGCCCCGATACCCCACCGGCACAACAACGTCCCGGCCCGATCCCAATGCTGCTGACCAAGCTTGCGTACAACCTTGGTCTCGCGCATCTTCAGCCGATACCGACGCCCCAACCTGAACCCGATGTTGTCGCCAACAGCCGCGCAAACCGCGACGACCGAAGCCAGCACGATGAAGAACCCCACCTCGGTCACCGCAGCGGAAGCGACCAGCAGACCGCTCTCCCCGGGCACCAGGAAGCCTAGCCCGATGGTGCATTCGCCGAGCACCAATGCCCCGGTCACCAATACCAATAGCGGCTTCGGCAAGCCTCCGACGACTGCCAGAATGTCGCTGATGAAGGTCACGGGACGGGCTCCTAGGCTCGCGTGCTGGCTGGACGCCTTCACGCTACCGGCGTAACCGCGCGCCGGTCTCCGGAATCCCCCTTAGCCTGCCCTGAAACTCCGATCAACACCGGCCCCTCGGGTCAGCATGCCTTCACCCACGGGCATTCGAGGGTGCTTTCGTCCACCCGCGTGCTCGGATCGTCGGGGGGCGTGCGCGACTGCGGGACGTGCACCCGGCCGCGCGGCTGGTCGTCGGCGCCGTTGTACTCGGCCAACCGGATCGCGATCGCGTCTTCCAGGTCCTTCGGCGAGCTCGTGAGGAAGTCGTTGAACACCACCGAGAAGACCAGTTCGCGGCCGTTTGCGGTGGTGACGTAACCGGACAGCGACGTGACTCCGGTCATTGAGCCGGTCTTTGCGTGCACGTTGTTCTCAGCCGCGGTTCCAGCCATCCGGTTGCGGAGCGTGCCGCCGACCATGCGGTCCGCGACCCCGGCCACCGGCAGCGCGTCGTACCAGGACCGGAACCAGGGCCGCTCGCGCGCGTTGTCCAGCAGCACCGCCAGCTGTTCCGGCGTCACTTGGTCCATCGTGGACAGTCCCGAGCCGTCCACCATGCGCAGTACCGCGGGGTCCACGCCCAGACGGCTCAGTTTGTCGGTCAGCACTTCGAGCCCGGCCGACCAGCTGCCGTCACCGCGAACCTCCCGGCCCATCGCCTTCACCAGGACTTCCGCGTGCCCGTTGTTGCTCAGCTTCAGGAACGGAACGAGGAGTTCCCGCAGCGGGATCGAATGCCGCGAAGCGAGCTCCCGCCCACCAGCAGGCGCCGTGCCTTCCCCCGTTCCCCGGATCGTCACGCCGTGCGCGGTCAGTGCACGCGCGAAGACGTCCGCGGCGTACCCCGCCGGGTTCGGAACCGTGGTGAAGTCCTCGAACGGTTGCGCGCCGGCCGGGACGGTCCCGCTCACGACCACTCGAGAACCGCCGTGTTCGCGCTCCACGGTCACATCGGGTTCGCCATCCGCGGCGGAGGTGGTGGTCCGGTTGTCGATCTGCACCACCCCGGTCGCCGGTTCCAGTTGCACCGCTGCGGGTCGGCCTTCGGCGGTCGGGCTGACCCGCACGATCGCGGTTCCGGCGTCGAAATCGGCGTCCGGCGCCACCGTCAGCGCCGAGACCGGGGCAGCGAAATAGTAAGGCTCGTCGTCCCAGGCCCAGCCCGTGCCCAGCGGCACGTCGTCGAACCAGCTGGAGTCGGTCAGCAACCTCCCGCGCACCAGCCGGATCCCGGCCGCCGCAACCTGTTCCGCGAGCCGGTCGTAGTCAGCCGCGAGAAGTGTCGGGTCACCGGTTCCGCGCAAGTAGAGGTCGCCGCTGAGCACCGGACCCAGCTGCGGGGCATCGGTCACCACATCGGTTCGGAACCGGTATTCCGGCCCCAGGGCTTCCAGAGCGGCGGCAGAGGTGAGCAGCTTCGCGTTCGACGCCGGAGTCGCGCGGTCCGCCGCCTGCCGGCTGTAGAGCACCTCGTCGGTGGCCGGGTCGCGCACCACTACGCCGGTGTGCGAGCCGTTCAGCCGCTGGTCGGCGAGGATGTCGTCGAGGTCGACGCGGAGCGCGTCCGGCCCGCTGGGCGCAGCACCGGACGGCGCCACGAGGACGACCGATGCCCCCAGGACCACTGCAAGTCCGAACGCCACTCCCCACCGTCGACGCATCGCGCAGCTCCCTCAGCTCGCCCGACCAGATCATGCAGCGTAGCCACGGCCATCACGGACAGTCAACGGATTTGCACGGACGGTGCCGAAACGCGGTCCCGTCAAGCAGAAACGGGTCTCAGCCGACGGCGATCGCGGTCGCCATAGCTAGGAGCGCCCCTCCGCAGCACCGCTCGAAGGCCTTGCGGCGACGCGGATCCGCCAGGAATGCGGACAACCAGCGCACCGAGGGCACCACGGCCAGCCACCACGCCGCGAACGCGGACACCGCGACGCCGCTGAGCAACGCGGCCTGCGTCACCGGCTCCGCCGCCGGGTCCATAGCCTGTGGCAGCAGCGTCAGGAAGGTCAGCATGACCTTGGGGTTGAGCACGTCGGTCAGCAGTCCGCGCAGGAAGACCGCACCGCCGGAGCGCGGCAGGTCGACCTCAGGTCCGGCCGACACCACGCCGGACTTCCGCAGGATCTGCAGGCCCATCCAGGCCAGGTAGGCGACGCCGATCACCTTCACCACCAGCAGCGCCGCGGGCACGGTCACGACCAGCGCGGACAGCCCCGCAGTCGCCGCCATCGCGTGCAGCAGCAGCCCGCTGGTCACACCGGCCGCCGCGAGCCAGCCCCAGCGCGCGCCGTTCGCGGCGTTGCGGGTCACCAGCACGAAGTCCGGCCCCGGTACCAGGACGATCACCAGCAGCGCCAGCAGGAACGACCCCCAGGCGATGTGCACGACGGCTCCCTCGAATCGGATCAGCGGTGGGATACCGAAATTTTCCGATGTTCGTTCGCCGTTCCGCCAGTCACGCCATAGCATGTTCGGTTGTGCAGGAATCTGTAGAACTTGATTCGGTGGACTGGCGGATCCTGGAGGAATTGCAGAACGACGCGACCTTGCCGAACCGGGTGCTCGCCGAGCGGATCGGGTTGGCGGCGTCCAGCTGCCTGCAACGGGTTCGGAGGTTGCGGGAACTGGGCGTGATCACCGGGTCGCACATCGATGTCAACCCGGCCGCGACGGGGCTGGCGCTGGAGGCGGTGGTGGCGATCAACGTCCGCCCGCACACCCGCGAAGTCGTCGACATGTTCCGGGAATTCGTGATGGCGCAGCCGGAAACCCGCTCCCTGCTGCACGTCAGCGGGCAGGCCGACTTCCTGCTGCACGTGGCGGTCGCCGACACCAAGCACCTGCAGGAGTTCCTGGTGGACAGGCTCGCGTCCCGCACCGAGGTCCGGCACTTCACCAGCTCGATCGTGCTGGAGCAGCTGCACACCCGGGCCTTGACGCAACCACGGCACCTGCGCCCGAAGCGCCGCCGCCGGTCCGGCGAGGCGTGATCAGTCGCCTACTCGGAGCAGGCCTTCCTGCACGACGGTCGCGACGAGTTGGCCGTCGCGGGAGAAGAACCGGCCGGTGGCCAGGCCGCGAGCGCCGGAGGCGCTGGGCGAAGCGCAGTCGTAGAGCAGCCACTCGTCGGCGCGAAAGCGCCGGTGGAACCACATCGCGTGGTCCAGGCTCGCGCCGTTGACCTTGTCCAGGCCCCAGTACACGCCGTGCCGCGCCAGCACCGCGTCGAGCAGCGTCATGTCGGAGGCGAAGGCCGCGATGCACACGTGCAGCAGGTCGTCGTCGGGCAGCACGCCGTCGGCGCGCATCCACACCTGGCTGCGGGCCTCGCGCGGGCCGCGGTCGCGGCTCACCCACGGCGGCTCGGTCACGTAACGCACGTCGATCGGCCTCGGCTGGGCACGCCCGAGCTTCTCGATCACCGGACCGATCTGCTCGCCGAAGGTGGGCAGCGTCTCGGGATCCGGCACCTCGGGCATCGGCTCGGCGTGGTCGATGCCGTCCTCGTCCACCTGGAAGGACGCGGACAGCGAGAAGATCGTCTTGCCGCGCTGCACGGCGACCACGCGGCGGGTGGTGAACGACCGGCCGTCGCGGGTGCGGTCGACCTCGTAGACGATCGGGATGCTTGGGTCGCCGGGCCGGATGAAGTAGGCGTGCAGCGAGTGCACCCGCCGCTCCGGCGGCACGGTGCGACCGGCGGCGACCAGCGCTTGGCCTGCGACCTGGCCACCGAACACGCGGACCGGCGAGGAGGCCGGGCTGACGCCGCGGAAGATGTTCTCCTCGATGCGTTCGAGGTCGAGCAGCGCGACCAGGCTGTCGAGCACCGGTTGGCCGTGCGGCATGCCGTTGACGTCGCGCGGGACCTCGTCCTGCAGGTGGGTTCCCGTGGGGTCGGCCGCAGCGGCTCGAGCAGCTTCGGTCACTGCGCGCTCCTCCGAGTAGTACGCCGGATCTCCGGACGGGAGCGCCGGGTGGCTCCCGTCCGAGAATGCGGATCAGACGTGGTCTTCCTCGCCCAGCCGGTGCACGCGGATGAGGTTGGTGGAACCGACCGTGCCGGGCGGCGAGCCCGCGACGACGACGACCATGTCGCCGCGCTGCGACCGGCCGATCGACAGCATCGCCTGGTCCACCTGCCGCACCATCTGGTCTGTGGTGTCCACCTTAGGGACCAAGAACGTCTCCGTCCCCCAAGTGAGAGCGAGCTGACTCCGCACGGATTCCTCGGGGGTGAACGCCAGCAGCGGCAGCCTGGTGTGCAACCGGGCCAACCGGCGCACGGTGTCGCCGGACTGCGTGAACGCGACCAGCGCCTTGGCGTTGAGGCGTTCGCCGATGTCGCGCGCCGCGTAGGAGATGACCCCGCGCTTGGTGCGCGGGACGTGGCTCAGCGGCGGCGGTGCCGTCGATCCCGCCTCGACCGCTTCGACGATGCGTGCCATCGTCTGCACGGTCTCGATCGGGTAGCGGCCGACGCTGGTCTCGCCGGAGAGCATCACCGCGTCGGTGCCGTCGAGCACCGCGTTGGCGACGTCGGAGGTCTCCGCCCGCGTCGGACGCGAGTTGTTGATCATGGAGTCCAGCATCTGGGTCGCGACGATGACCGGCTTCGCGTTCTCCCGCGCGATCCGGATCGCCTTCTTCTGCACCAGCGGCACGTGCTCAAGCGGCAACTCGACGCCGAGGTCACCGCGGGCGACCATGACGCCGTCGAAGGCCAGCACGATGGCCTCCAGGTTGTCGACCGCCTCCGGCTTCTCGAGCTTCGCGATCACCGGGATGCGGCGGCCGACCCGGTCCATCACCTGGTGCACCAGGTCGATGTCGGCCGGGCTGCGGACGAAGGACAGCGCGATGAAGTCCACGCCCAGCTCGAGCGCGAATTCCAGGTCCTGAATATCCTTCTCGGACAGTGCCGGCACCGAAACATCCATACCCGGCAAGGAAATTCCCTTGTGGTCCGAAACCGGGCCACCCTCCGTCACCTCGCAGATGACGTCGGTGTCCTCGACGCCGGTGACGATCAGCCCCACCTTGCCGTCGTCGACCAGCAACCGGTCGCCGACCTTGGCATCGCTGGCGAGGCCCTTGTACGTGGTGGACACCCGGTCGTGGGTGCCCTGGACGTCGTCGACCGTGATGCGCACGGTGTCGCCGGTTCGCCACTCGACCGGCCCGGCGGCGAACTTGCCGAGGCGGATCTTCGGCCCCTGCAGGTCACCGAGGATGCCGACGGCGCGACCGGTCTCCTTGGCCGCGGCCCGCACCATCTCGTAGACCTGCTGGTGGTCGGCGTGGCTGCCGTGGCTGAAATTCAGCCGGGCGACGTCCATTCCGCTGCTGACGAGCTCGGCCACCTTGTCCGGCGTGGCGGTGGCTGGGCCCATAGTACAAACGATCTTGGCTCGTCGACTCACGTTATGCCAGCGTAGTCTGTTGACCGACGCGCGCAGCACTCAGCCGTGCCTGTCGACGTCGATCGGGGAGATCGTTGCTGGATCATTACAGAACGCAGCTCACCCGGCTGCCGTTCGGGATCGCGGCGCTGGCCAGCCTGGTGATCATCTTCATGCCGGCGTCGGGAGTACCGACCGCGCCGCCGGGCACCGACAAGGTGGTGCACTTCGTGCTGTTCGGCACGCTGGCGGCCACCGGCCGCATCGCCGGATTCCGGACCTCGAGGCTGCTGCCTGGCGTGGTGGGCTATGCGGCCGCCTCGGAGATCCTGCAGGGGCTGCTGCCGATCGGCCGCAGCTGCGAGGTGGCCGACGCGCTCGTCGACGTGGCGGGTGCGGTGGCGGGCTGGGCGGTCGTGGCGGCCGTGCGGCGGATGCGGCAGGTCAGCGGCGCTTCTTCTCGGTGACTCCGATGTGGTCGGCGCACCACTGGTTCAGTTCGCACACCGCCACCCAGGACTGCCGAACCCGGTCCAGGCAAGCGCGCTCGTAGAGGATGTCGTCGGACTCCCAGGCGCGGAACGCGTAGAGCGTGCGGTGCCGCAGCAGGTCCAGCCGGGGATGGTCGGTGGCGAAGCCGCGCGGCCGGCTCTTGAGGGTCTCCCCCGCGATCTCAAACCCCTGCCCGACGAGCGCGGCCAGCAACGCCCGCAGCCGCTCGCCGTGGATGTCGGCGTCGACCGCGGTGCGGAACCTGGCCAGCTGGTCGGACTCGGTGTGGTAGCAGCCCCCGGCGACGAGCATCCCGTCCGCGCCGACCTCGACGTAGTAGGCGCCGCTCCCGCGCCCCTGCTCGATCACGGCGCCGCAGTGCGTCTTGTAGGGCGACTTGTCGGCGCTGAAACGCACGTCCCGGTAAGGCCGGAAGACCTTGCCCTTCCCGAACCCGGTCGCGAACTCGGGCTCCAGCTCAGCGAGCAACGCCTCCATCGGAGCCCGAACGTGCTCCTGGTAAAGAGCGAGGTTGTCGCCCCAATAAGCCTTGGAGTTGTCGGCCCGGAGACCGTCGAAGAACTCCAGCGCACCTTCCCCGAAACCTTCGAACCGCACACCGCCACCCTATGACCGGCGGATGGCAGAACGCGGAGCGGTGTGCGGAAAACCCGCGTGACTGCGGCGTTAGCTTCGATGCATGGACGACGATGCGGAGGCGGTCATCAGCAGCGAGCTCGCCTTGCTCACCCCCGACGTCCGCACGCGGCTGCCGTCGGGGCGTGACCAGTTTCGGGCTCTTGCAGGTTGGCTTCATGCGGTTGTGCGCTCTCGGAGCCACGTTCGTGGGCAAGCAGTGGTGACCATGAAGCTGTGACCAGACCGTAGATGACGAGCCTGTCGAGAACCGTCCAACACGTGCGCCGCCGGAATCAACGAGAACTCGGCGCTTCTCTTCAGGTCGCTTCTCAACGAATTCTGCTCGCATTTAGGAGATGCACCTATGAGCACGGCTACTACTTCGGGCACCTGGTCGTCGATCAGCCTCCCCGCCACGGAAGCATCAGGCCTGGACACCGAGCACGTGACGTGGGGCGATGGCGGGAGCGGATACGAGTTCCGCGGCGGCAGGGTCGACATGCGGCTCGACGGTCAAGAGTTCACGTTGGGCATCTTCACCCACCAGAACTTCCCGACCACACCCATGTCATCGAACCAGTTCGACGTGGATCTCAAGGTCGAAGTCGAATTCGACGACGGAACCAAGGGGGACTTCAGCTTCCGCTTCCACCACTTCGAAACGCCGAACGACTCGGCGGCCCCGGCGGACTTGGTCGACCTGCCGGCGTTCGTCTCTCCCGAGACGGTGAAGGTCAACGGCGCGGAATATGCAGTTGTAATCAGCGGGTTCAAGCAGGACGGGCAGATCGTCAGGCAGTTCAAGAGCCCCGAGAACGGATCGAACAGCGCTCACGTAATCGCCATGTTCTCCCGGATGGGCAAGCCGGATGTCGTGGTGACCGAGGTGGTCTACAAGGGGAAGTTGAAGGGAACCCAAGCCGACCAGTACGTCGAGATCCAGAACCGGGGCACCGTGAGCGCTGAGATGTCCGGCTGGGTGCTGGGGGCCGACGCCCCCGGGCAGGACTTCGCCTTCCCGCCCGAGACGGTGCTGCAGCCGGGGCAGCGGATCCGCGTCTACACCAACGAGATGCACCCCGGTTACGGCGGCTTCTCCTACGGCAGCAAGCGACCGATTTGGAACGACAAGGGCGATGTCGCCAGGCTGCGCGACGCGAACGGGCACTACGTCTCCGACTTGGCGTACGGCGACGAGGCTCTCGTTGGGGTGAAAAGGACTGACCGGTAGTCCCGAGGGCAATTGAGCTGAACGCGCCCGCCCCCGCTGGCAGCGCTCGACGAGGAGCCGGGTCTGTTCGTGCAGGTCAGCCAGTGGTTGGTCGAGGGTCAACGCGCTCACGGCCTCGACGGTGCCATGCGCGAGGACGTGCCGTTCGTCCTCACCTCCGTGCTGACCGGGGACCGCACCATCGGGCTGCCGGCCGCCGACGACCAGCGGCGGCGGAACCTGCGCATCGTGCTCGCCGGACTCCGGGATACCGGCTAGCCTGGACCAAGATCCCAGGTCAGGCACCGCACAGCGGGTTAAGCTCGAAGCGTGGTCTCCACTGTGCGAGCCCGTGTGCGGGAGCCAGCGGGCAACCTCCCGGCCGACGTCACGAGCTTCGTCGGCCGACGCCGTGAGATCACCCTCACCAAGCGACTGCTGGCCGAATCCCGGGTCGTGACCCTCACCGGCCCCGGCGGCGTGGGCAAGACCCGCCTGGCGATGCGGGTCGCGGGCAACATGCGCCGCTCGTTCCGCGGCAAGGCGTGGTGCGTCGAACTGGAGGACATCCGGGACGGTTCGCTGGTGGTCGACGCGGTCATCGAGCAGCTCGGCATCGGCGGCCCGTCCGGCGGGGAGGACATCGACACCGTCATCGAGCAGCTCAAGTCCCGCGAGATGCTGCTCGTGCTGGACAACTGCGAGCACGTGATCGAGGACGTCGCGCTGCTGGTGGACGCGGTGGTGCGCTGGTGCCCCGGGGTGCGGGTGCTGGCCACCAGCAGGCAATCGCTCGGCGTCGCCGGTGAGGCGACCATGGTCGTCCCGCCACTGCAGGTGCCCGACATCGAGCACCTGCCGCCACCGGAGTCCTACGAGCAGTTCGCCTCGGTGCGGCTGTTCATCGAACGGGCCAAGGCCGCGGTCCCCGGGTTCGAGGTCACCAACGACGAGAACGCCATCGCCCTCATGCGGCTGTGCCACCACCTCGACGGCAACCCGCTGGCGATAGAGCTGGCGGCGGTCCGGCTGCGGTCGTTGTCGCTCCAGCAGCTGGAAGAACGCCTGGCCGAGCGCTACGACCTGCTCACCGAGGGCCGTCGCGGCGCTCCCGCCCGGCAACAGACGCTGCGCGCGTTGATCGACTGGAGCTACGAACTGGCCACCACCCAGGACCGGATCACGTGGGCGCGGGTGTCGGTGTTCTCCGGCTCCTTCGACCTCGCGGCCGCCGAGCACGTGGCCGGCAACGGGCTGTCGGACGCCGATGTGCTGGGCGCCATCCACTCGCTGGTGGACAAGTCGGTGCTGATGCGCGAGGAGGAAGGCAGCGAGGTCCGCTTCCGGCTGCCGCACACCCTGCGCGAATACGGCCAGGACAAGCTCGTCGAGTCCGGCGAGCTGGCGACCATGCGGCAGCGGCACTGCGCCTGGTACTCCGATCTGGCCGGGCGCTTCGCCGCGGAGTGGATCGGCCCGGACCAGGTCGCCTGGGTCAACCGGCTGCGCAGCGACCAGGGCAACCTGCGCGTCGCGCTGCACACGGCCGCGGCGAGCCCGGAAACGGCCGGGGTAGCGCTGCAGATGTGCACCGACCTCTGGCAGTACTGGGGCATCCGCGGTCTCAACGGCGAGGCCCGGCACTGGCTCGACCAGGCGTTGGCCATCGCGCCCACCGAAGTGCCCGAGAGGGTGCGCGCGTTGTGGATCAGCGCGTGGTTCGCCCTGTTGCAGGGCGATCTCGACAAGGTCCTGCCGACGGCGGAGCAGGCCACGGTGCTGGCCACCCAGCGCGGTGAGGAGACGGAGAAGGCGTACCTGGCGCTGGTGCGCGGGCTGGCGGCGTTCTTCCTGAACGACTCGCCGCGCGCCGCCGGGCTGGCGGAGGACGCGCTCAGCCGGTTCCGCAAGCACGACGTGCTCGTCGGCGAGCTGTTCGCCCTGTTCGGGCTCGGCCTGATCAAGGGCTTGGGCGGAGATCACGAGTCCGGGCTGGAGCTGCTCTCGGAAGGCATCCGGTCGTCGACCGAGCTCGGCGAGCTGTACTGGCGCTCCTACTCGCTGTGGGCGTCGGCGCAGGTCGAGGCGCGGCGGGGCGAACCGGAGCGGGCCGAGGCCGCGGCGAAGGAGGCGCTGCGGCTGCAGCGCGAGCTGGACAACCGGCTGGGCATGGCCTTCAACATCGACACCCTCGCCTGGATCGCGCAGCAGCAGGGCAGGAACGACCGCGCCGCCCGGCTGTTCGGCGCGGCCTCGGCGGTGTGGGACGCCGTGCGGGCGGCACCCGGCTTCTGGGCGAGGTTCGCCGGAGACCACGACGAGCACGAGGCGCAGACCCGCTCCGGGCTCGGGGATCCGGACTTCCAGTCGGCGTTCGACCGCGGCCGCCAGCTGTCGTTGGCGGACACCATCGACTTCGCGCTGGAGGTCAAGCGGCACGCGCGGCCGCGCACCGACGACAACGTGCACCCGATGCCGTTGACCCGGCGCGAGCGTCAGATCGCGGGGCTGGTCGCGCAGGGCAACACGAACAAGGAGATCGCCGAGAACTTGGTGATCGCGCAGCGCACCGTCGAGGGCCACGTGCAGAACATCCTGACCAAGCTCGACTTCTCGTCGCGGGCGCAGATCGGCGGCTGGGTGGCCGCGCAGAAGACGAGTGACACGAGCGACACCATTTCCAGGCAATCTCGCTTTCCGTAATCGAGTCGCCTCGAATCGTCGCCCAATTGGTCGAACCTAGGTACTCGTGTACGTACAAACCTCGGTGCGCATGCACTCTCCGTCCCGGATTCTCGGTTCTCGTGACCCCCGACCAACCGAACATCCCCGACCAGAACATCCCCGACCGAAGTACCCGCCTCGCCGACCGGCACCGCGTTCCCCTGAAGTCGCGGTCCCTGCAGCTCGGTGTGGCCGTGGCCGCGTTCGGCGTGATCGGCGTGTTCACCTCCGCCGCAGGCACGAAGACCGAGGCCCCCCCGGTGCAGGCCACCGCGTACGTCACCGCGCTGGCCGCTGAGCAGCTCCCCGTCCAGGCGGCGCCCGCGCAAGCCCCCGCCCTTGAGGTCGCCCCCGCTCCCGCCGCGCAGCCCGCCCCCGAAGCTGCCCCCGAACCAGCGAAGCAGGAGCCGCCCGCCGAGCAGGTGGTCGAGAAACCCAAGGACCAGATCGGCGGCTGGATCAACGAGGCGATCGGCGTTCTGGAGAAGAACGGCATCCCGCGCGACCAGATCGACGGCGACGCGATCCGCATGATCATCATGCACGAATCCAACGGAGACCCGAACGCCACCAACAACTGGGACTCCAACGCGGCGGCCGGCACCCCGTCGATCGGTCTGATGCAGACCATCGAGCCGACCTTCCAGTCCTACGCGCTGCCCGGCCACGGCGACATCTACAACCCGGTCGACAACATCATCGCGGCCACCCGGTACGCGATCACGACCTACGGCTCGGTCGGCGACGTCCCCGGCGTCGCAGGCATGAGGTCCGGCAGTAGCTACTCGGGCTACTGAGCCCGCCCCAGCCCCTGAAGACCTGGTCGGGGATGGAAACGCTGCTGTCGGTGACCTCCTTCGTCGTGATCCTGGGCCTGTCCGCCGTGCTGTGACCCGGGTCGTGGGTGCGAAGACCGGCTCCAACCGGTTTTCGCACTCACGACCGCCCACGCCGGGCGCGGTATATTGGCAGGTCGGGTCTGCGCGCAGATCGCAGGCCCGCCCCAACGAACCCGCCTAGGCACGAGGTGGCGAATTGTCCAACGCCCGAGTAGATCGGGATACCGTCCGCGCCCAGGAGATCACAGCCGAGCAGCAGTACCTCTCGATGCTGTACGCGAAGCTCGACGCCCTGCGGCAGGAAACCACGCAGCGGCTGAAGGAAACGCTGCGGGCCAGCGGCGGCACGCCGCAGGCCCGCACCGAACGCGACATCTCCACCCGGATGTACACCGACAAGCTGACCCAGCTGAGCGCGGTGGAGCACGGGATGTGCTTCGGGAGGCTGGACCTCGACAGCGGCGAGACGTTCCACGTGGGACGGCTCGGGTTGTTCGACGAGGACCACGAGTACGAGCCGCTGCTGGTGGACTGGCGGGCCCCGGCGGCCCGGCCGTTCTACCTGGCCACCGCGGCGGCGCGGGACGGCGTGGGCCGCCGGCGGCACCTGCGCACCAGCTGGCGGAAGGTGCTGGACTACGAGGACGAGGTACTCGACCTCGACGCCGCCGAGCAGGGCAGCGACCTGGGGCTGGCCGGGGAGGCCACGCTGCTGGCCCGGCTCGACGCCCGCCGCACCGGGCAGATGCAGGACATCGTCGCCACCATCCAGGGCGAGCAGGACCGGATCATCCGCGCCGGGATGAACGGCGTGCTGGTGGTGCAGGGCGGCCCCGGCACCGGCAAGACCGCCGTCGCGCTGCACCGCGCCGCCTACCTGCTGTACACCTTCCGCGAGCAGCTGTCCAAGCGCGGCGTGCTCGTGGTCGGGCCGAACCCGACGTTCCTGCGCTACATCGGGCAGGTCCTGCCGTCGCTGGGTGAAACCGGCGTCCTACTGTCCACTGCGGGCGGTCTGTACCCGGGGATCACGGCCACCGGCGAGGAATCCGCGCGGACGGCGGAGATCAAGGGCCGCGCGAGCATGGTCGACGTGCTCGCCGCCGCGGTCCGCGACCGGCAGCAGGTGCCCGCGGACTACACCGAACTCACCTTCGACCACGAGGCGCTGCGCATCGACCGGCGCACCGCGACCCAGGCTCGCACCCGCGCCCGCCGGTCCCGCAGGCCGCACAACCTGGCCCGGCGGATCTTCCGCAACGAGATGTTCTCGGCGCTGACCCTGCAGGTCGCCGACCGACTCGGCCGCGACCTGCTGGACCGCCGCGACCTCGACGACATCAACCGCGAACTGCGCGCCGATGCGGTAGTCAGCAAGGCGCTGGATGAGCTGTGGCCGGAGATCACCCCGCAGGAGCTGCTGGACGACCTGCTGTGCTCACCCGAGCGGTTGGCCACCGCAACCCGCAAGCACCTCGACGACGATGAACGCGACGAGCTCCTGCGCCTGCCGGGCACGACATGGACGCCCGCCGACGTGCCCTTGCTGGACGAGCTCGCCGAGCTCCTCGGCGCGGACGACGCCCAGGAGCGGGCCGAGCGCGAACACCAGCAGCGCGAGGAACTCGCCTACGCGCAAGGCGTTCTGCACATCATGGAGCAGGACGAGGAGCTCGCCGACGAGGAACGGCTGCGGGTCTCCGACGTGCTGGACGCCGAGCTGCTGGCCGAGCGGTTCCGCTCCACCAGCGACCTGACCGCAGCCGAGCGCGCGGCCGAGGACCGCACCTGGACCTTCGGCCACGTCATCGTCGACGAGGCGCAGGAACTGTCCCCGATGGCGTGGCGGGTGCTGATGCGGCGCTGCCCGAGCCGGTCGATGACGCTGGTCGGCGACGTCGCCCAGACCGGCGCGCTGGCCGGGGCCAACTCCTGGCACGACGTGCTGCACCCGTACGTGCAGGACCGCTGGAAGCTGGTCGAGCTGACCATCAACTACCGCACCCCGGCCGAGATAATGGCCATCGCCGCCGACGTACTGTCCGAAATGGACACCGACTTGGTGGTGCCGCGCTCGGTGCGCACCAGCGGGCACCGGCCGTGGACCCGCCGGCTCCCCTCCGACGGGCTCGCCACCGAGCTGCCCGCGATGATCATCGACGAGTTGCACGAGGTCGGCGACGGCCGCCTCGCGGTGCTGATGCCGCCGGAGCTGCTGGCCGGAATCGGGCCGCGGCTGGCGGAATCCCTGCCGGACGCGGCGATCGGCACCCGCCCGGACGACCTGGAATCACCATGCGTACTGCTGACCGTCGACCAGGCCAAGGGCCTGGAGTTCGACTCCGTCCTGGTGGTCGATCCGGCGACGATCGTGGCGGAATCCGAGCGCGGCCTCAACGACCTCTACGTGGCGCTGACCCGAGCCACCCAGCGCCTCGGCGTCGTCCACCCCGACGAGCTCCCGGCGGTGCTGCGCGGCATGTGAGCCGACGGTCTGGCACTGACCGCCGGATGGGAGACTTGGCCGGATGGAATCCGATCTCGTCCAGTGGCTCCGCGACCTTGGCCAAGACGGCCTGGCAGCAGTCCTGAAGAACCGCCCCGAGTCAGCCGCCCGGTCACTGTCCCACCTGGCGGCAGTGCTCGACTCCCCTGGCGCTGTGCAGCGCGCGTTGGAGAGGCTCGACGCCGGATCCAGTGCAGTACTCGAAGCGCTCTGCATCCTCGGGGACGGCTGCACCCGCGGCGCGATCGAGCAGTTGCTTGGCAACGATCCCGAACTCGATCGCGCGCTGCGGGTGCTGCGGGAACATGCCCTCATTCGGTCGGTTTCGCAGGGAGCGTTCCAGCTTGCCGTACCGCTGCGCGATGCTCGCACTGCGGGACTGGGCCGCCCGGTCGCGACGCTCCTCCGCCCTCATGTGAGCAATACCGTCCGTGGGATCGCCGAAGCGCTCGGGTTGACGCCCGCCAAGCGGAAGGCCGACACGGTACTTCAGATCGAAGAGTTCATGCGGGATCCGGCGAGGGTGGTTGCCGAGCTCGCGAAAACACCCGGCCCCACCCTTGAGCTCGCCATGCAGTTGGCGCACGATGACTCGGTACTCGGTTACGCCTTCGGCGGCCCGTCGCAGCGGCGTCCGGAGGTGCGTTGGCTGATCGACCGAGGCTTCCTGATCAGCCAGAACCAGTACGCCAGCGCCGGCGGCCCATTCGAGATGCCCCGCGAGATCGGGCTCGCGCTGCGCGAGTCCGCCGATCAACCGGCGCTTCGGCCCGAACCCGCGATGCCGGCGATTCACCTGGTCGACTCCATCGAGATCGACAAGGCGGCGTTGTTGGCCGCGATCGGGTTCGTCGACGGGGTGGCTCGACTGCTCGAACACTGCGCCACCAACCCGCTGGCGCAGCTGCAGAACGGCGGTATCGGCCTCCGGGTGCTCAAGCAGGTCGCCAAGACCCTGCGAACGGACCAGCACGAGGTTCGGCTCTGGTTGGAGACCGCCGCCGCAGCCGAGCTGCTCAGCATCGACGGAGCAGGCTGCATTGTTCCGTCGAACCTCGCCGATGACTGGCAGCAGGCACCCCCCGCAAGACGCTACGTCAAGCTGGTGCGCGCCTGGTGGAAGCAGCCGGCCGCAGCCATGTTCAGCAAGGTCATGGACAAGCCCGACCCGGCGCTGCTTCCACGACCCAGCGCGTTCGACCGGCTGTTCCGCATAGACCTGCTGGCCGAGCTTTGCCGTTGGGAAACCGGTTCTGCGTTGGGCGAGCCGAACCTGATCGGTGAAAGGCTGGCCTGGAAACGACCAGTGAACTACTGCTGCGCGGACTGCCTGGTCGACCCCATCCAGGTCAACTGGTCCGAGGCCGAAGCCGTCGGCGCGATCGCCCACGGGGCGCTGTCCGCACTGGGCCGGTGCGTGGACGACGAGGAAGCTCTGCTGTCGGCCGCCGCGCAGCTGCTGCCCAGCGCGCAGGAAACCGCGCTGCTGCAGGCGGACCTGACCGCGGTGGTGGCGGGTACGCCCAGCGGCCAGCTCGCTGCGATGCTGAATCTGCTGGCCGACCCCGAAGGCCGGGACACGGCCTCGACCTGGCGGTTCAGCCCCCAAACCCGCAGAGGACTTGCTTGGCAAGCTCACCTCGATAGCCCACACAAGCGTGCCGCAACCGCTGGAATACCTGATCAAGGACGTCGGACGGCGATTCGGCCAACTCCAGGTCCGAAACGTGCGCTGCTGCGTGCTCGGTGCGGAAGCCCTTCTGTTGGAGGTCAGCGGAAACCGTTCGCTGCGCGAGCTGTCGTTGCACGTCTTGGCACCGACCGTGCTCGCATCGAGCAAACCGGCGAAGGAGACCTTGGCCGCGCTGCGGAAGGCGGGATACGCCCCAGTGCAGCAGAAGATCGACGGAACTGTCGCAGTCGAACAAACCGTCGTCGACCGCCCGCCGCTGCTCGTGGAACAGCACTACTACCGGGCTGCGCCGGAACCGCCGTCGCAAGCCGAACTCCGCGAACTCGCCGAGCACCTGCTGGCCCAACCGGACAAGGCTCCGTCCGGCGTTGCACTGCCGGGTAATCCCTGGATCGACATGCAGATCATGCCGCCGGGCTCGCTAGACGAAATGACGGATCCGTTCGACGGCCTGGTTCCCTTCCTCGCCGAACGGACCGCACTGACGGACCCCGAACTCGAACTTCTCGCGGAGGCACTGGAAGCAGGCACCGACGTGGAGATCGAGTACCGGGACGAGAACGGCCGTTCCACGTCGGGTGTCATCACGCCGGACGACGTTGACGAGGTCTACCTGGACGCCTTCTGCCACCTACGCGAAGACGACCGCCAGTTCCGCCTGGACCGAATCCGCTCCGTCGCCGCAGTGAAACGCCGCCGCCGCACGAAAAGTTGAAGACCCGCGACGCCCGGTGGCTAACCAGCCTGCACGCGGACGGGCCCGCAGCCACTAGAAAACACACGCCAACCGCTCCGTGCAGGTACCCGATCGGTTTGAGGTGAGGGGCACCCTTGAGCGACTAGTCCACTCAAGGGTGCCCCTCACCTCGGAAAAATCACACCGCCAGGGGAAGCGCGGTGGGGTGGACCGGGGACGGGAGGCGCGATTCGCCGGTGAGGTGGGCGTCGACCGCGTTGGCCACCGAGCGGCCCTCCGCGATCGCCCACACCACCAGGGACGCGCCGCGGTGCGCGTCGCCGCAGACGAACACGCCCGGGGCCGTGGTCTCCCAACTCGAGCCGCAGCCGATGGTGCCGCGCTTGGTCAGCTCGATGCCCAGGCCGTCCAGCAGCCGCATGGGCTCGACGCCCGCGAAACCGATGGCCAGCAGCGCCAGATCGCAGGGCAGCTCCTGGACCTCGTCGGACACCGGCACAACCTGCCGGCGGCCCTCCGCGTCGCGCTGCACCTTCACCTCGCGCAGCCGCACAGCGCGCACGTTGCCCTCGTCATCGCCGACGAACGACTCGATCGCCACCGCGAACTTCCGCTCCCCGGCCTCCTCGTGCGCCGGGTAGGTGCGCAGGATGTACGGCCAGGTCGGCCACGGCGACCGGTCGTCGTCGCGGGACGTCGGCGGCTGCGGGTAGTTGTCCAGCTGCGTCACCGAAAGCGCGCCCTGCCGGGTCGCGGTGCCATAGCAGTCCGCGCCGGTGTCGCCGCCGCCGAGGATGATGACGTGCTTGCCCTGTGCCGAGATCGGCGTCGGGCCGTCGCCCTCGCACTCCTTGTTCGCCGGCACCAGGTGCTCCATAGCAAGGTGCACGCCCTTGAGGTCCCGCCCCGGGATCGTGGCGTCGTCGCGGCCGCGCAGCGCGCCCACCGCCAGCACCACGGCGTCGTAACCGGCGCGCAGTTCCTCGACGGTCAGGTCGACGCCGACCTCGCAGCCGGTGATGAATCTGGTGCCCTCGGCGCGCATCTGCGCCAACCGCCGGTCCAGGACGGACTTCTCCATCTTGAACTCGGGGATGCCGTAGCGCAGCAGCCCGCCGATGCGGTCGTCGCGCTCGTACACGGTCACCTCGTGCCCGGCGCGGGTCAGCTGCTGAGCCGCGGCGAGCCCGCCCGGCCCGGAACCGACCACGGCGACCCGCTTGCCGGTGTGCGCCTCCGTCACCTGCGCGGTGACGTACTCGTTATCCCAGCTGACCTCGGCGATGGTCTCCTCGACCCGCTTGATGGCCACCGCGCCGCCGGCCGCCGGCGAGATCGCCAGCACGCAGCCGGCCTCGCACGGGGCGGGGCACAACTTGCCGGTGAACTCCGGGAAGTTGTTGGTGGCGTGCAGCCGCTCGCTGGCGTCCTGCCACTGGCCCCGGCGGACCATGTTGTTCCACTCCGGGATCAGGTTGCCCAGCGGGCAACCGGCCGAACCGGAGTGGCAGAACGGGATGCCGCAGTCCATGCACCGCGCGGCCTGCGTGGCGGTCTCCGCCTTGCGGTCCGCAGGGGACAGCGCGGCGTAGACCTCGTGCCAGTCGCCCAGCCGCTCGTCGACGGAGCGCTTGGGGGCGTCGGCCCGCGCGTGCTTCAGAAATCCCCTCGGGTCAGCCACGGGAAGCCTCCATGATCGCCTCGTCCACGTCCCGGCCTTCGATCTTGGCCATCCGCATGGCGTCCAGGACTCGCTGGTAGTCGCGCGGCATCACCTTGGTGAACGCCGCAGAGCGCCGCGGCCAGTCGCCGAGCAGCGAGGCCGCCACCGCCGAACCCGTCAGGTCGCGGTGCTGCTGCACGACCTCGTGCAGCCACTTCAGTTCCTTGGCGCTGGGCCGCTGCAGGTCCACCATCGCGGTGTTCACCCGCACCGGGTCCAGGTCGAGCACGTAGGCGATGCCGCCGGACATCCCGGCGCCGACGTTGCGGCCGGTGCCGCCGAGCACCACCGCGCGACCACCGGTCATGTACTCGAAGGCGTGGTCACCGGCGCCCTCGGCGACCGCGAGCGCGCCGGAGTTGCGCACGCAGAATCGCTCGCCGACCTTGCCGCGCAAGAAGATCTCGCCGCTGGTCGCGCCGTAGCCGATCACGTTGCCCGCGATCACCTGGTCCTCGGCGGCGAACACCGAATCCGGGTGCGGGCGCACGACGATCCGCCCGCCGGAGAGGCCCTTGCCGATGTAGTCGTTGGCGTCACCGACCATGTCCAGCGTGATGCCCGGCGGCAGGAACGCGCCCAGTGACTGCCCTGCCGAACCCTCCAGTTCCACGTGGATGGTGTCCGCCGGCAGGCCGGCGCCGCCGTAGCGGCGGCTGACCTCGGCGCCCAGCAGCGTGCCGACGGTGCGGTTGACGTTGCGCACCGGCAGCTCCAGCCGCACCGGGCGGGCGTCTTCCAGCGCTGCCTCGGCGAGCTGGATGAGCGTGCGGTCCAGCGCGTGGTCCAGGCCGTGGTCCTGCTCGCGGACCCGGCGCCGCACCGGCGAGTACGGGGTCTGCGGCTCGGTGAACACCGGGGTCAGGTCGAGGCCGCACGCCTTCCAGTGCGCCATCGCCTCGTCCTTGCCCAGCGCCGAGACCTGGCCGATGGCCTCGTCCAGGGTGCGGAACCCGAGCTCCGCCAGGTACTCGCGAACCTCCTGGGCGATGAACTCGAAGAAGTTCACCACGTGATCGACCTGGCCGGTGTAGCGCTTGCGCAGCTCCGGGTTCTGGGTGGCGACCCCGACCGGGCAGGTGTCGAGGTGGCACACGCGCATCATCACGCAGCCCTCGACCACCAGCGGCGCGGTGGCGAAGCCGTACTCCTCGGCGCCCAGTAGCGCGGCGACGACCACGTCGCGGCCGGTCTTGAAGCCGCCGTCGACCTGCACCGTGATCCGGTCGCGCAGGCCGTTGAGCAGCAGCGTCTGCTGCGCCTCGGCCAAGCCGACCTCCCACGGCGTGCCGGCGTGCTTCAGCGACGTCAGCGGCGCCGCACCGGTGCCGCCGTCGTGGCCGGAGATCAGCACCACGTCGGCGTGCGCCTTGGATACGCCCGCGGCGACGGTGCCGACGCCGATCTCGGAGACCAGCTTGACGTGGACCCGGGCGTGCTCGTTGGCGTTCTTCAGGTCGTGGATGAGCTGCGCCAGGTCCTCGATCGAGTAGATGTCGTGATGCGGCGGCGGGGAGATCAGCCCCACACCCGGCGTGGAGTGCCGGGTCTTCGCGATCCACGGGTACACCTTGTGCGCGGGCAACTGCCCGCCCTCGCCAGGCTTGGCGCCCTGCGCCATCTTGATCTGGATGTCGGTGGCGTTGACCAGGTATTCGCTGGTCACGCCAAACCGGCCGCTGGCGACCTGCTTGACCGCCGAACGGCGCTCCGGGTCGTAGAGCCGGTCGACATCCTCGCCTCCCTCACCAGAGTTGGACTTGCCGCCGATCCGGTTCATCGCGATGGCCAGCGTCTCGTGCGCCTCCGCGGAAATCGCGCCGTAGCTCATGGCTCCGGTGGAGAACCGCTTCATGATCTCCGAGATCGGCTCGACCTCGTCGATGTCGATCGGCGCCCGGCCGCTGTCCAGCTTGAACAGCCCGCGCAGCGTGCCGCCCTCGGCCGCCAGCCGGTCGCACTCCGCCGTGTACTTGCGGAACACGTCGTACTCGCCGGTCTTCGTGGAGTGCTGCAGCAGGAACACCGTCTCCGGGGTGAACAGGTGCAGCTCACCCTCGCGCCGGTAGGCGTAGTCGCCGCCGATCTCCAGCTTGCGGTGCACCCGCTCGGTCGGGTTGTCCGGGTGGGCCCGGCGGTGCCGCAGGGCGACCTCCTCGGCCAGCACGTCCAGCCCGACGCCGCCGAGCTTCGAGGTGGTGCCCTCGAAGTACTCGTCGACGATCTCACCGGAGAGGCCGACGGCCTCGAAGACCTGGGCGGCGGTGTAGGCGCCGACGGTGGAGATGCCCATCTTGGACATCACCTTCAGCACGCCCTTGACCAGCGCCTGCATGTAGTTGCGGATCGCCACCTTCGCCCGCGTGCCGGTGATCTGGCCGGTGGCGATCATGTCCTCGATGGTCTCGAACGCCAGGTACGGGTTGACCGCCGCGGCACCGTAGCCGAGCAGCGTGGCGATGTGGTGCACCTCGCGGGCGTCACCGCTCTCCACCACCAGCGCGACCCGCAGCCGCTCCTTGGTGCGCACGAGGTGCTGGTGGACCGCCGAGACCAGCAGCAGCGACGGGATCGGCGCCATCTTGTGGTCGGAGTCGCGGTCGGAGAGCACCAGCACGCGCGCCCCGGCGGCGATCGCCTCGGACGCCTCCTCACGCACCCGCTCGATGGCCTCGGCCAGCGCCTCGCCGCCACCATCCACCTCGTAGAGGCCGGACAGCACGGCGGAGGCGAAACCGGGCAGGTCGCCGTCGTCGTTGACGTGGATGAGCTTGGCGAGCTCGTCGTTGTCGATAACCGGGTTGGGCAGCACAATGTGCCGGCAGGACGCGGCCGAAGGGGCCAGCAGGTTCTGCTCCGGGCCCATCACGCGGGCCACCGAGGTGACGATCTCCTCCCGGATCGCGTCCAGCGGCGGGTTCGTGACCTGCGCGAACTGCTGCACGAAGTAGTCGTAGAGCATCCGCGAGCGCTGCGACATCGGCGCCGTCGGCGTGTCCGAGCCCATCGAGCCCAGCGGCTCGCCGCCGACGGTGGCCATCGGCGCCAGCAGCAGGCTGAGCTCCTCCTCGGTGTAGCCGAAGGACAGCTGGCGGCGCACCACCGACTCGTGGGTGTGCACCACGTGCTCGCGGTCCGGCAGTTCGTCGAGGTTGAGCAGCCCGGCGTGCAGCCACTCGTCGTAGGCGTGCTCCCCGGCGAGACCGGCCTTGACCTCCTCGTCGTCGACGATGCGGCCCTGCGCGGTGTCGATCAGGAACATCCGGCCCGGCTGCAGGCGGCCCTTGGCCACCACCTCTTCGGGCTTGAGGCTGAGCACGCCGGTCTCGCTGGCCAGCACCACCCTGTCGTCGGCGGTCCGCCACCAGCGGGCCGGGCGCAGCCCGTTGCGGTCCAGCACCGCGCCGACCAGCGTGCCGTCGGTGAAAGTGACGCACGCCGGGCCGTCCCACGGCTCCATCAGGCTGGCGTGGAACTGGTAGAAGGCCTTGCGCTTGGGGTCCATCTCGGCGTGGTTCTCCCACGCCTCCGGCACCATCATCAGCACGGCGTGCGGCAGGCTGCGGCCGCCGAGGTGCAGCAGTTCCAGCACCTCGTCGAAGGAGGCGGAGTCCGAGCCGTCGCCGGTGCAGATCGGGTACAGCCGGGAGAGGTCGCCCGGCATCAGGTCGGAGGCAAGCAGCGCCTCGCGGGCCCGCATCCGGTTGCGGTTGCCGCGGATCGTGTTGATCTCGCCGTTGTGCGCGACGTAGCGGAACGGGTGCGCCAGCGGCCACGACGGGAAGGTGTTCGTGGAGAACCGGCTGTGCACCAGCGCGATCGCGCTGACCAGCCGCTCGTCGGTGAGGTCCGGGAAGAAGGCGGGCACCTGCTCGGTGGTCAGCATGCCCTTGTAGACCATTGTGCGGCTGGACAGCGACGGGAAGTAGAGCTCCAGCCCTTCCCGCGCGGCCTCCCGCTCGGCGCGCTTGCGCAGGCAGAACGCCAGCCGATCCAGCTCGACGCCGGCCTCGTCGTGGTGCCCGGCGACCAGCAGGATCGCGAAGTGCGGCATGCACTTCACGGCGGTGCTTCCGACGCCGGCCCGCTCCGGGGTCACCGGCACGTCGCGCCAGCCCAGCACCCGCAGGTTCTCGTCGGCGGCGACCCGCGCCACCAGCTCCTCGGCCTGACGACGCTGCTCGGCGTCGGTGGGCAGGAACGCCATACCGGCCGCGTAGCGGTTCTGCCCGGCCTCGTCGGGCTCCGGCAGCTCGACACCAGCCTCGGCGCGCAGCAGCTCGTCCGGCAGCTGCAGCAGGATGCCCGCACCGTCGCCGCTGGTCGGTTCGGCACCGGCAGCACCCCGGTGCTCCAGGTTCGCGAGCGCGGTCAGCGCGTCGGCGACGATGCCGTGCGAACGGCGGCCGCGGATGTCGGCGACCATGGCGACACCGCAGGAATCCTGTTCCGCAGCCGGGTCGTACAACCCCTGGGCTGCTGGTACGGCGGAGAAGACCACTGCGCAGACCTCCCTCGTCATTTCTCGTGCTGGAAGCCCACGGTCAATCGCAGACCTGACTTCATGACTTCTGAGCACGGGACGACGCTGGCCCGCAGATGGCTACCGGTGGCACGACAGAAGTTTTCGGGCTTCCTAAAGCCCGCTCGTGACCGGAGCGTTTAGAGAACTTTAACAGCCGCGATACCCGGAAGCAGCATTCTGCACGTGATGCTGACCATCTTGTAGTAACGCACCCGGTTGGGTTACCACGCCTGCGGACGCGCGTCGCCGAACACAGTTCGTCGTCAAATTTAACCGCTGGGTCGCGCGCGGGGTAGTCCCAGTGCCGCAGGACACCCACGCGCGGCTCGGAGACCGATCTTCTCCTGATATCTTTCCAGCTCAGAGTGCCCGCGCTGCGGGTGCTCGCGGGACGCCAGCGCCAAGCGAAACCGGTGTGAACCCGGTGCTGTGCCGCAACTGCGATGGCCTGCTTCCAGGCGGGCACGAGCCAGGTCGCCTTGCGCGTGGCGTCGATGTCCGCCACCCCCGGTGCAGGGGTGCGGCGTCGGCTGCCCGGCCACGCCTGCCCAACCGCACCGGCCGATCGTAGGGAAGACATGACCGGGTTCCGCCGACTCGCCGCCCTGCTGCTCGCGATGCTCGCCCTGCTCGCCGGGGTCACCGCGTGCGCCACCCGCCCCCGCTCCGATGCACCCGCCCCGGCCGACGACCCGGCCGCTGCCTTCCCGGTCAAGGTCGAGCTGCCCGGCGCGCCGCCGGTGACGCTCCCGCAGCAGCCGAAGCGGATCATCTCGCTGTCCCCGACCGCCACCGAGACGCTGTACGCGATCGGCGCCGGCGACCAGGTCATCGCGGTGGACCAGTACTCCAACTTCCCGGCGCAGGCGCCGCGCACCGCCCTCACCGGCTTCACCGCGGACGCGGCCGCCGTCGGGGCGCACACCCCCGACCTGGTCATCGCCCCGGACAACGCCGCGAAGCTGGCGGAGGGGCTGAAGGTGGTCAGCGTGCCGACGCTGCTCACCCCGTCGGCGGCGACGCTGGAAGACGCCTACAAGCAGATCGAGGTCCTCGGGCAGGCCACCGGGCACACCAAGCAGGCCGCGCAGCTGGTCGGACGGATGCGCTCGCAGATCGACGAAATCGTCCGCAACACGCCGCGCCCGCCGCAACCGCTGAGCTACTTCCACGAGGTCAGCCCGGACTACTACACCGCGACCTCGCAGAGCTTCGTCGGCAGCGTCTACGGCCTGTTCGGGCTGCACAACATCGCCGACCCGGCTGGCGGGCCGTTCCCGCAGCTGTCCGAGGAGCACGTCGTGCAGGCCAACCCGAACCTGATCTTCGTCGCGGACACCAAGTGCTGCCAGGTCAACGCGGCGGCCGTGGCGGCCCGGCCGGGCTGGCACACCCTGGACGCGGTGCAGCACGGCCGCATCATCGAACTCGACGACGACATCGCCGGCCGGTGGGGTCCGCGGGTGGTCGACCTGGTGCGCGCGATCGGCGACAGCGTCGCCAAGGCGCAGCACGGGTGACCGAAGCGCTCAGCCCGGCCCGCGCGCGCCTGAGGCAGACCAAACTGCGCCCGCGCCACCTGCTGGTCGCGTTGGTGGTGCTGGTGGCAAGCATCCTGCTGTCGGTGGTGCTCGGCGCCGCCGAACTCGGCTGGCAGCGGGTGCTCGGGGAGATCGTCGCGCAGCTGACCGGCGGCATGTCGCCGCTGTCCGAGCGGGAGGCGGCGATCCTGTGGCAGCTGCGGGTGCCCCGGGTGATGCTCGGCGTGCTGGTCGGGGCCGCGCTGGCGGTGTCCGGCGCGGCGTTCCAGGGCGTGTTCCGCAACCCGCTGGCCGACCCGTACCTGCTGGGCGCCGCGTCCGGGGCCGGGTTGGGCGCCATCTTGGTGATCACCACCACGCTGTCCGTTCCGGTGCAGCTCGCGGCGTTCGCGGGCGCGCTCGGCGGCGTGGGCCTGACCTGGCTGGTCGGCCGCTCCGCCGGCCGGGACACCGCGACGCTCGTGCTGGCCGGGGTCGCGGTCGGGGCGTTCCTCACCGCCGGGCAGACGTTCGTGCAGCAACTGCGAGTGGAGACGCTGGAGCAGGTCTACATGTGGATCCTGGGGCGGCTGACCACCACCGGCTGGCGGGAAGTGCTGGTCGTGCTGCCCTACCTGGCGATCTCGGCGGTCGTGCTCTGCACCTGCGCGCGGCTGCTGGACCTGCTGGGCACCGGCGATGAGGAGGCGGCCGCGCTGGGCGTGCACCCGGGGCGGGTGCGGCTGCTGGTGCTTTCGGCCGCGTCGCTGGCCACCGCCGCGGCGGTGTCGGTGGCCGGGCTGATCGGCTTCGTCGGCCTCGTGGTGCCGCACCTGGTGCGACTGGCGATCGGCGGCAGCTTCCGGATCATCGTGCCGATGTCGCTGTTGTTCGGCGGGGCGTTCCTGGTCGTCGCGGACACGCTCGCCCGAACCGTGCTGGCACCGGCCGAGATCCCGATCGGCGTGATCACGGCATTCACCGGCGCACCGTTCTTCGCGATTTTGCTGCACCGGAGGCGCGCATGAGCACCCTGGAGGTGCACGAGCTGTCGGCCGGATATCGCCGCAGCACGGTGCTTTCCGACGTTTCGACCACTGTGGACAACGGCGGCTGGCTGGGCATCATCGGGCCCAACGGGTCGGGCAAGTCGACGCTGTTGAAGGCCGTCGCGGGACTGGTGCGGCATCACGGCCGGGTGCTGGTCGACGGCCGCCCGCTGGCCTCGCTGCGCCGCCGCGAACGCGCCCAGGCGGTCGGCTACGCGCCGCAGATCCCCCAGCTGCCAATCGGCCTGACCGTCACCGACTACGTCCTGCTCGGCCGCACCCCGCACCTGGGTGTGCTGGGCCGGGAAGGGCCCGCGGACCTGGACGTGGTCGGTGCCCTGCTGGAGCGGCTGGACCTGACGCGACTCGCGGACCGAGCCCTGTCGACGCTGTCCGGCGGCGAACGCCAACGGGCCGTGCTGGCCCGAGCCCTCGCCCAACGGGCCGGCGTCCTGCTGCTCGACGAGCCGACCACGGGCCTTGACGTCGGACACGCCCAGGCCCTGCTCGACCTGGTCGACGAACTGCGCCGGGAGCTGGGCACGACGGTGGTCATGACGCTGCACGACCTCACCCTCGCGGCCCAGTACGCCGAGCGCCTTCTCCTCCTCGACGCGGGGCGCGTGGTGGCCGAGGGGACCCCGGCGGAGGTCCTGACCCCGACAGCCCTGGCGGAGCGCTACACGGCCCGGGTCGCGGTCCTGCACACCCCCGACGGCTCCCCGGTCATCGCCCCGATCCGCGCGTGACAGGCGCCCGCCAGCGCAGCTTCGACCCCTTCCTCCGAGCGCGCCACCCGCGCTGCCAAGTCCGCGTTCCCGTCACTCGAATTGATCATATCCACAATATAGCATCGACACGATATCGCGTGCGCGCTATTTTCGAGGCGTGTCCGAGAAAAGCGGAGGTGGACGATGGATCATCGTGGTGTCGCCAGACGTCGAACGCTGGTACTGCAGCTTGAAGAACCGGGACCGCGCCGTGACAGACCGAATGTTCAACCTGCTCGCAGAGTTCGGACCGCTGCTGGGCATGCCGCACAGCAGGCATCTCAGTGGCGGATTGCGCGAACTGAGGTTCCACTGCGAAGGAGTCGAACGCCGGGTGACCTACTTCCTCGACCACGACCACCTCGCAATCGTCTTGACGACGTTCCGGAAGCAGCGATCGAACGAACGGCGCGAGGTCACTCGCGCGCCCGGTTAGCCATGAGGCACAAACGGAGGCCGTGAGATGACCTGGAAGAAGCTCGATCAGATTCGCCGGGAGAATCCGGTGACCGACGAGGAGGAGTACGGCCAGGCGTACGCCGAGGCGTCACTGGCTTTCGAGCTGGCGCGGCTGGTGTACGGGTTGCGCACGCAAGCCGGGCTCACGCAGACCGAACTCGCGCGACGGATGGGGACCACGCAGTCCTCGGTGGCGCGTTGGGAGAGCGGCGGCAGTCTGCCGACCATCGATCTGCTCGACCGGCTCGGGCGGGCCGTCGACGTCCGGCTGGAGCTAGTGGCATCGCATCACGACCCCACCAGCTCCAAGGATTCGCCAAGCTGCGCAGTCGCTTTCGGCGCTCGGTAACCGTCCGGTCGACGACGCCCTCGGCGCGCCTAAAGGTCAGTCCTTCGCGTCCTTGGCGCCGTCGACGCTTCGCGCCTCCGCGCGCTCGCCCTCCGGGCCGTCGTCCTTGCCCTCGGGGCCGTCGTCCTTGCCCTCCGGGCCGTCGCCTTTGCCAGCGTCGGTCGTCGCCTTCGACTCCTCGGCGTCAGCATGCTCCGGCGTCGCAGCGGTGTCGTCGTCGCCGGGCATCGGCTTGCCGCGCAGTAGCTCGGGGTCCTCGCGCTTGCCCCGCACCAGCACCAGGTACAGGACCGCGAGGGCGAAGACGATCAGGGAGGTGAAGACGTTGATTCGGATGCCGAGGATGTGCGTGGCGTCGTCGGTGCGCATCATCTCGATCCACAGCCGGCCCGCCGTGTAGCCCGCGACGTAGAGCGCGAACACCCGGCCGTGGCCCATCCGGAATTTGCGGTCCGCCCAGATGACCAGGAGGAAGACACCGAGGTTCCACAGCAGCTCGTACAGGAACGTGGGGTGCACGACCGTGATCGGCGTGCTGTCCGTCGCCACACCGGTGATGGGGTCCGCGAGCCCGGTCGCCGGGTCGATGCGCCGGTAGATCTCCAGGCCCCAGGGCAGGTCCGTCGGCGCACCGTAGAGCTCCTGGTTGAACCAGTTGCCGAGGCGGCCGATCGCCTGCGCCAGGATGATGCCGGGCGCGACGGCGTCGGCGAACACGGACAGCGGCACGCCCCGGCGGCGGCAGCCGATCCAGGCGCCGACCGCGCCGAGCGCCACCGCGCCCCAGATGCCCAGGCCGCCTTCCCACACCTTGAGGGCGTCCAGCGGGTTGCGGTCCGGCCCAAAGTACTTGTACCAGTCGGTCGCGACGTGGTAGAGCCGACCGCCGACCAGCCCGAACGGCACCGCGAACACCGCGATGTCGATGACCGTGCCCTCGCGTCCGCCGCGCGCCACCCAACGGCGGCTGCTGATCCATACGGCCGCGATGATGCCGGCGATGATGCACAGCGCGTAGGCGCGCAGCGGGATCGGGCCGATGAACCAAACCCCCTGCGGCGGGCTGGGGATGTTGGCCAGGAACGGACTCGCCAAGGCTGCAACCGGGGCACTCACGCCGCTACCGTATCGGTCGCTCGACGAAAGGTGCGCACCACCCGGTATCAACGAGGTGAACGGTCCGTTCGCTCCGACTGGGGAGCGAACGGACCGTTCACACCAGTCCCAAACTGCTCAGAGTTCTCGACGAGCGCTCGCCGGATCAGCGCGACCGGACGCCGCGGGCAAGCTCCGCGGCGAGCTCGCGGACGCCCGCCGGGCCGTCCTCGGCGCGGGTGACGAAGGCGGAGCCGACGATGACGCCGTCGGCGAAGCCCGACACCTCGGCGGCCTGCTCGCCGGAGCGCACCCCGAGCCCGACGCCGATCGGCAGGTCGGTGTGCGCGCGGGTGCGCTGCACCAGTCCGGCCGCGGCCTCGCCGACGCTCTCGCGCGCGCCCGTCACGCCCATCACGGACGTGGCGTAGACGAAGCCGCTGGTGGCCTTGGCGGTCAGCGCCAGCCGCTCCTCCGTCGACGACGGGGCGACCAGGAAGATCCGGTCCAGGCCGTGCGCGTCGGTCGCGGCGATCCAGTCCTCGCCCTCGTCCGGGATCAGGTCCGGCGTGATCACGCCGAGCCCGCCGGCCGACTTGATGTCGCGGGCGAACGCGTCCGGGCCGTAGTGGTGCACCGGGTTCCAGTAGGTCATCACCACGGCGTGGCCACCGGCGTCGGCGATCGAGGACACCACGTCGAATACGTCCCGCAGCCGGAAGCCGGCACGCAGCGCCTTGTCGCTGGCCGCCTGGATGGTCGGTCCGTCCATCACCGGGTCGGAGAACGGGATGCCGACCTCGACGATGTCGCAACCGGTCGAGCCGTCGGTGCCGGTCAGCATCGCCGAGAACAGTTCCTTGGACTCCTCGACGGTCGGGAACCCGGCTGGCAGGTAGCCGATCAGGGCCGCCCGCTGCTCTTCCCGGCAGGCCTGGAAAACCTCGCGCAGGTTCACCGCGATTCCTCCTCGCTCTCGTCGACGAGCCCGAAGTACTTCGCCGCGGTGTCCATGTCCTTGTCGCCCCGGCCGGAGAGATTGACCAGGATGATCGTGTCCGGGCCGAGCTCCTTGCCGAGCTTGATCGCGCCGGCCAGCGCGTGCGCCGACTCGATGGCGGGGATGATGCCCTCGGTGCGCGACAGCAACCGGAACGCCAGCATGGCCTCGTCGTCGGTGATCGAGCGGTACTCGGCGCGCCCGATGTCCTTCAGGTAGGAGTGCTCGGGCCCCACGCCCGGGTAGTCCAGCCCGGCGGAGATCGAGTAGGCCTCGATGACCTGGCCGTCGTCGTCCTGCAGCAGGTACGAGCGGGCCCCGTGCAGCGTGCCGGGGGTGCCTTCGCAGAGGGTGGCGCCGTGCTCGCCGGAGGCGATGCCGTGCCCGCCGGGTTCGAAGCCGACCAGCCGCACGCCCGGGTCGTCGATGAAGCCGTGGAAGATGCCGATGGCGTTGGAGCCGCCGCCGACGCAGGCCGCGACCACGTCGGGCAGCCGACCGGTCAGTTCGAGCACCTGCCGACGGGCCTCGTCGCCGATGACCTTGTGGAAGTTGCGCACCATCATCGGGAACGGGTGCGAACCGGCGGCGGTGCCCAGCAGGTAGTGGGTGTGGTCGACGTTGGTGACCCAGTCGCGCAGCGCCTCGTTGATGGCGTCCTTGAGGGTCGCCGAGCCGCTGCGGACCGGGATGACCTCGGCGCCCAGCAGCCGCATCCGGGCGACGTTGAGGGCCTGCCGCTCGGTGTCCACCTTGCCCATGTAGACGACGCATTCGAGGCCGAGCAGCGCGCAGGCCGTCGCGGTGGCGACGCCGTGCTGCCCGGCGCCGGTCTCGGCGATGACCCGGCGCTTGCCCATCCGCTTGACCAGCAGCGCCTGCCCCAGCACGTTGTTGATCTTGTGCGAGCCGGTGTGGTTGAGGTCCTCGCGCTTGAGCAGGATGCGTGCGCCGCCGGCGTGCTCGGCGAACCGCTTCGCCTCGGTCAGCAGCGACGGCCGCCCGGCGTAGTTGCGCAGCAGGTCGTCGAGTTCGGCGAGGTACTGCGGGTCGCTTTGCGCCTTGGCGTACTCGGCGGCGAGCTCGTCCTGGGCGGCGATCAGCGCCTCCGGCATGAACCGGCCGCCGTAGACCCCGAAGTGCCCGCGCTCGTCCGGTTCGTGCCCCTCCGGCACGGGCTTGCCCGGGCGGTGGGCGCGCGCGGTCTCTGCGCCTACGGTCATTGCCTTACCTCCTGTGCCTCGCCGACCCCTGAACCCGTGGAACCGGTCCGACTACCGGCTCGGCCGCGGGCACGCGGGGTGCGACCCGGCGGTCACCAGCTGGGTGACGGCCGTCTTGGGATTGTCGCTGGTCACCAGGCCCTCGCCGACCAGCACCGCGTCCGCACCGGACCCCGCGTAGGCCATCAGGTCGCTCGGCCCGCGGACCCCGGACTCGGCGATCTTGAGGATCTCCTGCGGCAGTCCCGGAGCGATCCGGCCGAACACGTCGCGGTCGACTTCGAGCGTATGCAGGTTGCGCGCGTTGATGCCAATTACTTTCGCGCCGGCCTCCAGCGCGCGGTCGGCTTCCTCGGCGGTGTGCACCTCGACGAGCGCGGTCATGCCCAGGGACTCGACCCGGTCCAGCAGCGCTTCCAGCGCGTTCTGCTCCAGGGCCGCCACGATGAGCAGCACCATGTCCGCGCCATGCGCCCGGGCCTCGTGCACCTGGTACGGGCTGATGATGAAGTCCTTGCGCAGCAGGGGCGTGTTGACCCTGGCGCGGACCGCGTCGAAGTCGGCCAGCGTGCCGCCGAAGCGGCGCTGCTCGGTGAGCACGCTGATCACGCGCGCACCTGCGGCGGCGTAGTCGGCGGCGAGATCGGCCGGCTCGCCGATCTCTGCCAGCTCGCCCTTGGACGGGCTGCGCCGCTTCACCTCCGCGATGACGCCCACGCCCGGCGCCCGCAGCGCGGCGAGCACGTCGTGCGGCGGCGCCGCGGCAGCTGACAACTGCTTGATCTCGTCGAAGGGGATCGCGGATTCGCGAACTGCAAGATCTTCGCGAACACCTTCGATGATGGATTCCAGAACGGTCACGCGAACACCTCGCAGGCCGTGCCCCGCACACTCACCTTCACGTCGGTCCGCAAACAACTGGATGCGCAGATGAACTCATTGCGCTCGATCACGACACTCCCCTTCCCGCCGTGCCGTCGCATGGCCGATGCTAAACCTCACCGGCCACCGGTCCCACCAAGGGGGTGGCCCAACGTCCCTGCACAACAAGGACCTTCGGCCCTGGTGGCATGGTCGGGCACCCGTTCGGAACCGTCCCGAACTGGCTTTTCCACCCCTCGGTGAATTTGAAATACGTTCAACGATCCTGGTCGTCAGTTGGATCGCGCCCGGCGTCCAAGTCGTTCCACATCTGGCGGTCCGGATCGTGGGATTCCTGCTTCGCGGCACCCGGAGCCGAATATTTCGCACCCATCGCAGGCATTCTGCCCGCGCGGAACGCCACCAGCAGCCCGGCGACGAACAGCAGCAGCGCGCCCGCTGCCATCAGCAGCGGCCCGTACGGCTGGCTGAGCAGCTCACCGATCGGCGTGCTGCCCGGCGGCACGTCGTCGGGCTTCCCGGTCGCGAACCAGCCGGAGGTGTAGAGCTCGACCGCCCGCCAGACCAGCAGGCCGCCCGCGACCGCGATGAGGACGCCCACCACGCGCCGGAACACCCCGCCGGTTGCCAGCACCGCCGCGACGGCGGCGAGTGCCGCGAGCGCCATCGGCACCAGTTCCGGGCGCAGGTCCTCGCCGGTGAACCCGCCCGTGACCTCGGTGCCGAACGGCGTGCGGTAGCGCTGGCCAAGCCAGGTGAGCGCGCTGGCACCCCACAGCAATCCGGCTGCGACCAGCGCCAGCAGCACCACCGACCACAGCAGGCCCTTCGACCGCGCGGGCGGCGCTGTCGTCTCAGATCCCGGCTCGGTGGTCAACTCGCTCCCCCGCCGCCTGATCGCTGGTCGGCGGCGACAGCGTCTCCGCCGTCGCCACTGCGTTGAGCACCGCGCGCGCTTTGTTCAGGCACTCCTGGTCCTCGGCAACCGGGTCGGAGTCGGCCACGATGCCGCCGCCGGCCTGCACGTACGCGGTGCCGTCGCGCACCAGCGCGGTGCGGATCGCGATCGCGGTGTCGGCGTCGCCGGCGAAGTCCAGGTAGCCCACGACGCCGCCGTACTGGGCGCGCCGGGTCGGCTCCAGCTCCTCGATCAACTCCAGCGCGCGCGGCTTCGGCGCGCCGGAGAGCGTGCCCGCCGGGAAGCACGCGGCGATCGCGTCGAACGCCGTACGCCCTTCGGCGAGCTGCCCGGTCACGGTGGACACGATGTGCATGACGTGGCTGTAGCGCTCGATGCGGAAGAAGTCGACGACGTGCACCGAACCCGGCTTGCAGACCCGGCCCAGGTCGTTGCGGCCGAGGTCGACGAGCATCAGGTGCTCGGCGCGCTCCTTATCGTCGTTGATGAGCTCCTTCTCCAGCAGCGCGTCCTCGTCCTCGTCGGCACCCCGCCAGCGGGTTCCGGCGATCGGGTGCGTGGTCGCCTGCCCGTCGCGCACCGTGACCAGCGATTCGGGGCTGGAGCCGACGATGTCGAACGGCGCGCCGCCGTCCGGTGCCTCCAGCCGCAGCAGGTACATGTACGGGCTGGGGTTCGTCGTGCGCAGGACCCGGTAGATGTCGAGTGCGTCTGCGCTGGTCGTCATCTCGAAACGCTGCGAGACCACGACCTGGAACGCCTCGCCGTCCCGGATCGCCTCCTTGGCCTTTTCCACCGCCGCGTAGTGCTCGTCGGGCTGGCGCCGCCGGACGAACTGCGGGCTCGGCCGGGAGAACGAGGCGATCGTGGGCGCGGCCAGGGTGCACAGCCGCTCGGTCATCTCGTCCAGCCGGCGAACCGCGTCGTCGTAGGCCGCGTCCACGCCCTCCGGGCTGTCGTCCCAGTTCACCGCGTTGGCGATGAGCGTGATGCTGCCCTCGTGGTGGTCCAGCGCGGCGAGGTCGGTGGCCAGCAGCATCACCATCTCGGGGATCTGCAGGTCGTCCTCGGTCAGGTTCGGCAGCCGCTCCAGCCGGCGGACCGCGTCGTAGCCGAGGTAGCCGACCATGCCGCCGGTCAGCGGCGGCAGCCCGGGCAGCGGATCGGTGTGCAGCAGCCGGACCGTCTCGCGCAGCGCCTGCAGCGGGTCGCCGCCGTCCGGCAGCCCCACCGGCGGCTTGCCCGTCCAGTGCGCTTGGCCGTCGCGGACGGTCAGCGCGGCCGCGCAGTGCGCACCCACGAAGGACCATCGCGACCAGGAACGACCGTTCTCGGCGGACTCGAAGAGGAACGTTCCGGGGCGGTCCCCGGCGAGCTTGCGGTACACCCCGAGCGGGGTCTCGTCGTCCGCGAGCAACCGCCGCACCACCGGGATCACCCGGCGGTCCGCCGCCAGGGCGCGGAACTCCTCGCGTCCAGGGCTGATAGTGCCGATTTCACCGTCGCCGACCATGTCGTCATTGTGCCGCCCACCCGTTCCGGTCCGCGCGGGACCTCCGCACCGCTTTGCCCCCGGGCCGCTGCGGCAGCCAGGATGGGCGGGTGAGCAGTGGAATCGACCAGAGCGGAACCGAGCCGAAGCGCCGCGGGCGGCGGCGCAGCGGAGCCGACACCAGGGCTGCGCTGCTCGCGGCGGCGCGCGAGGTGTTCACCGAGCAGGGCTACGACTCGGCGACGGTGCGCGCCATCGCGGGCCGGGCCGGGGTCGATCCGGCGATGGTCAACCACTGGTTCGGCGGCAAGGAGGGGCTGTTCACCGCGGCGGTGCACATCCCGATCAACCCGGCTGAGGTGGTGCCGGAGTTGCTGGCGGGCGATCTGGAGCAGCTGGCCGAGCGGTTGCTGCGGCGGTTCCTGACCGTGTGGGACAACGCGGAGGGCGGCCAGTTCGCGGCCCTGGTCCGCAGCATCGCGGCCAACGAGAACGCGGTGGCGATGCTCCGGGAGTTCATCCAGAACGTGATGTTCAACCGGCTGATCAAGGTGCTGGGCGTGGACCAGCCGGAGCTGCGCGCGGCGCTGTGCGGGTCGCAGATCGTTGGGCTGGGAATGGCCCGCTACGTCGTCCACCTGGAGCCGCTGGCCTCGGCCGACCATGACACCGTCGTGTCAGCGATCGGCCCCAACCTCCAGCGCTACCTCACCGGCGACATCTCGGGCCGGTGACCGTCAGCCTTCCGCTTCGAGCAGCACGTCCGCGTCGAAGCAGGTGTGGTCGCCGGTGTGGCAGGCCGCGCCTTCCTGGTCGACGACCAGCAGGATCGTGTCGCCGTCGCAGTCCAGGCGGACCTCGTGCACGTACTGGGTGTGGCCGGAGGTCTCGCCCTTGATCCAGTACTGCTGGCGGCTGCGGGAGTAGTAGGTGCCGCGGCGGGTGGCGAGGGTGCGGTGCAGGGCCTCGTCGTCCATCCACGCCATCATCAGCACCTCGCCGGTGCCGCGCTGCTGTGCGACCGCCGCGACGAGCCCGTCCGGGTTGCGCTTGAGCCGAGCCGCGATCGCCGGGTCCAGACCGCTCATCGAACCGTGATCCCTTCCGCCCGCATGGCGTCCTTGACCTCGCCGATCCGCAGCTGTCCGAAGTGGAACACGCTGGCGGCCAGCACCGCGTCGGCCCCGGCGCGCACCGCGGGGGCGAAGTGCTCGACCGCGCCGGCCCCGCCGCTGGCGATCAACGGCACGTCGACGACCTCGCGCACCGCGCGGATCATCTCCAGGTCGAAACCGGCCTTGGTGCCGTCGGCGTCCATCGAGTTCAGCAGGATCTGGCCCTTCGCGGCCCACTCCACGGCGCAGATCCCGGTGCCGCGCCGACCGCCGTGCGTGGTGACCTCGTAGCCGGACTGCGTCGGCTGGCCGCCTTCGGGCACGCGCCGCGCGTCGACGGACAGCACGATGCACTGGGCGCCGTAGCGCTGCGAGGCCTCGCTGAGCAGCTCTGGCCGGGCGATCGCCGCCGTGTTCAGGCTGACCTTGTCCGCCCCGGCGCGCAGCAGCCGGTCGATGTCGTCGGTGCTGCGCACGCCGCCGCCGACGGTCAGCGGGATGAACACCTGCTCGGCGGTGCGGCGGACCACGTCGAAGGTCGTCTCCCGGTCCGCCGAGGACGCCGTGACGTCGAGGAAAGTGAGCTCGTCGGCGCCCTCCGCGTCGTAAGCGCGGGCAAGCTCCACCGGGTCGCCGGCGTCCCTGAGGTTGGTGAAGTTGACACCTTTGACGACCCGCCCCTGATCGACGTCCAGGCAGGGGATCACACGCACCGCAACGGCCATGTCTCCAGGGTAGAGACACGGCCGTGCGGTGCGGTGACCCGGGCTGTCCGGGCGCTCAGCGCACGGCGGCGAGGGCCTCTTCGAGCGTGAAGTTCTGGGCGTAGAGCGCCTTTCCGACGATCGAGCCCTCCAGCCCAACCGGCGCGAGCTTCGACAGCTCCACCAGGTCGTCCACACTGGACACACCGCCGGAGGCGATCACCGGCGCTTCGGTACGGGCGCAGACCTCGCGCAACAGCGCGACGTTCGGCCCCTGCAGCGTGCCGTCCTTGCTGACGTCGGTGACCACGTAGCGGCGGCAACCGGCGGCGTCCAGCCGGGCCAGCACCTCCCACAGGTCGCCGCCGTCCTTGGTCCAGCCGCGCGCGGCCAGCCGGTGGCCCTGCTCGGTGATCCGCACGTCCAGCCCGACCGCGACCCGCTCGCCGTACTCGGCGACCACCCGGTCCGCCCACTTCGGGTTCTCCAGCGCGGCGGTGCCGAGGTTCACCCGCACGCAGCCGGTGGCCAGCGCGGCCTCCAGCGAGGCGTCGTCGCGGATGCCACCGGAGAGCTCCACCTGCACGTCGAGCTTGCCGGTCACCTCGGCCAGCAGCGCCCGGTTCGAGCCCCGGCCGAACGCGGCGTCCAGGTCGACCAGATGGATCCACTCCGCCCCCGCGCGCTGCCAGGCCAGCGCGGCCTCCAGCGGATCTCCGTAGGAGGTCTCGGTACCGGCGGCACCCTGCACGAGGCGGACTGCCTGACCGTCGGCAACGTCAACAGCGGGAAGTAGCGTGAAAGTCACGCCCCAACCCTACGACGCCGCCCCTGCCCTGCTCAGCGGCGGGTGCGGTCGCCTCGGGCCACGGCGACGACGGGCACCGCAAGCACGATCAGCACTAGCAGCAGCACCGCCCACAGCGGCACCCCGGCCTGCAGCAGGTAGGGCGCGCCGAGACCCGCGATCATCCCCAACGCCAGGACCAGGGCGATCACCCGGACCGCTCGCGGCCCCAGCAGGCCGTGCCGCCGCGTCACAGGCTGTCCAGCCAGTTCCGCAGCAGCTGGGCGCCCGCCTCCCCAGACTTCTCCGGGTGGAACTGGGTCGCCGTCAGCGGCCCGTTCTCCACTGCGGCGACGAACGGTTCGCCGTGCTCGGCCCAGGTCACCAGCGGCGGCGCGATCGCGTCCGACGGCGGCAGCTGCCACTTGCGGACGCCGAAGGAGTGCACGAAGTAGAACCGGGTGCCCGGCTCGATCCCGGCGAACAGGGTGCTGCCCGCTGGCGGCTGCACCTCGTTCCAGCCCATGTGCGGCAGGATGTCGGCCTGCAGTCGCTCGACGGTGCCCGGCCACTGGCCGCAGCCGTTGGCCTGCATGCCGTGCTCGACGCCCTCGTCGAAGAGCACCTGCATGCCGACGCAGATCCCCAGAACGGGGCGGTCGCCGGCCAGCCGGTGGTCGATGATCTTGTCCCCGCCGACGTGGAGCAGGCCCGCCATGCACGCGGCGAACGCCCCGACACCCGGTACGACCAGCCCGTCTGCCTCCATCGCGGCACGATGGTCGGCGGTCACCTCGACGTCGGCCCCGACGCGTTGGAGCGCGCGTTCGGCGGAGCGGAGGTTGCCTGATCCATAGTCCAAGATGACGACTCGTGCCACGGCCCTAGGCTACCGGGATGGCGCATCAGGCCACGTCGCGGGCGGCGCAGGTCACCTCGCCGCAGCGTCCAGGAAGTTCCGCACCGCCGCGCCGATGCCGGTCGGGCCAAGGCCGTGCGCTGCTTCGTGTTCGTCGGCCGTGCCGTAGGCCCGCAGTTCCACCTCGCGGCGGACGCCCAGCGCCAGCACCCGGTGCGGCGTGTCGGCGAGCGCGTCGTTGACCGCGTGCGTCGACGTGCCGCGCAGGTAGGGCTCCACCAGCACCACGTCGGCGGTCGCCGACCGCACCGCTTCGCGCAGCCCGGCGGCGTCGAACGGCCGGATGGTGGCGGTGTAGAGCACGGTCATGTCGAGCGTCGCGGTCGCGGCCAGGACCGGGCCGAGCATCGGGCCGACGGCGAGCACCACGCCCCGGCTGCCGCGCCGGATGGTGCGCCAGCCCGGCCCGGTCACCCACGGCTCGGCGTTGACGCGCTCGGAAAGCCGCAGGTAGACGAGATCGTCCCCGGGCAGCGCGGACCGCAGCAGCGCTTCGGCCTCGGCCGGGTGGCCGGGGATTTGCACGGTCCAGCCGGGCAGCGTGTCGATCAGCGCGACGTCGCCCGGCGCCATGTGCGTGCGCCCCGAGGACGGGTAGTCGTAGGAGGCTCCGGTGCTGACCACGAGCGCGCCGACGCCCTGGTGGTTGAGGTCCAGCTTGAGCTGCTCGAAGGGCCGCTCGACGAGGAACGGGGTGATCGTGTGCACCACCGGCCGCAGCCCGGTCAGCGCCAGCCCACCGGCCACGCTCACCAGCGCCTGCTCCCGGATGCCGACGTTGAGCACCCGCTCGGGGTGGCGGGCGGCGGCGTCGACGAACCGGTCGGCGGAGATCTCGGCGAGCACGAGGGCCACCCGGGGATCGGTGTCGAGCGCTTCGGTGACGGTGTCGACGAATGCCTCCCGCATCGTCGACTCGGTCGTTCCCACGGCGAGTGTGGTCATGACAGCTCCTCGGTCTCGACCTCGGCGACCACCGCGAGCGGGCGGTCCGGGTGGGTGTCGGTCAGTGCCTGGTGCAATGCCGCGTGGTCGCGGCCGTCGACGGTGTGCGTGACCCAGCCCTCGCGGGCGAACCGGTCGGCGATGCCGCCCGGCCAGCCGGTGCTGGACGAGCGGTTGTCCACCACGACAGTGGTCAGCCGCCCCAACCCCCAGCGGCCGGCGACGTGGATGGCCTCGTGGTTGCTGCCCTCGTCGAGTTCGGCATCGCCGACGAGGACGACGACGCGCGGCCGGTCGCGGCCTTGCGCCCGCAGGCCGAGCGCCACGCCGAGCCCGAGCGACAGGCCGTGGCCGAGCGAGCCGCTGCCGATCTCGACGCCGGGCACCAGCACGCGGTCCGGGTGGAAGCCGAGCCGGGAGTCGAACTCGCCGAAGCGGGGGAGTTCCGCCGGGTCCAGGAAACCCCTGGCCGCCAGCACGGCGTAGAAGGCCATCGGGCCGTGGCCCTTGGAGAGCAGGAAGCGGTCGCGGTCGGGATCGTCGAGGCGCTGCGGGTCGACCGACAGGACCTGGTCGTAGAGCACCCACAGCACATCGAGCGTGGAGGTGGCGGCGAAGGAGTGCTTCTCGTCGCCCGTCATTTCGCTCATCAGCGGCCGGAGGTCGGCGTAGCCGAACCCGGTCGGCGGTGCGGTGATCGTCATACCGACCAGCGTGGAACTTCGAGCACACTGGAAGTCAAGGCCGCAGAAGGGAAAATACCTGCACCATGCTCTAAGTTTCGGCTAGCCTGGCGGACGTGTCCAAGCTTCCGAAACTGTTGACCATCGGAGAGGTCGCGCACCGCAGTGGCGTCGCCCAGACCGCACTGCGCTTCTACGAGCAGCGCGGCCTGATCGCCACCACCCGGACCTCCGGGAACCAGCGCCGCTACGACCGCTCGGTGCTGCGCCGGTTGGCGTTCATCCGCTCCGCGCAACGGGTCGGCCTGAGCCTGGAGCAGATCGCCGAGGCTCTGGCGGCGCTGCCCGAGGACCACGCTCCGACCAAGGCGGACTGGGCGCGGCTGTCCCGCCGCTGGCGGGACGAGCTGGACGCCCGGATCGACGGCCTGCAACGGCTTCGCGACCGCTTGACCGGCTGCATCGGCTGCGGCTGCCTCTCACTGCGCACCTGCGCCCTGCACAACGCAGACGACAAGCTCGCGGAATTCGGCCCGGGAGCACCCCTCCTCCGCCCCACAGCCGACCGCCGCTGACCGGACCGCGCGAAGCTCAGGCTTCGCCGATCCAGCGGTAGGCCATCTCGGGGCGGCCGACCGCGCCGTAGAGCGGGCGGCGCTCGGCCATGCCCTTGTTTACCAGGTATTCCAGGTAGCGGCGGGCGGTCACCCGGGACACCCCGACGGCTTCGCCGACCGCACCCGCCGGAGCTCCCTCGGGGTTGGCGCGCAGCGCCGAGACGACCGCCCCGAGCGTCTCCTCGCCCATGCCCTTCGGCAACGCCGCCCGGTCGACGCCGCGCAGCGCGGAGAACGCCCGGTCGATCTCGGCCTGGCTGTTGACCTCCCGATCGTGCCCCAGGCTGGCCCGGAAACGCGCGTAATGCTCCAGCTTCTCCCGCATAGCCGCGAACGTGAACGGCTTGAGGAGGTACTGCACCACGCCGCTGGAGACCGCGGCCCGGACCACCTTGAGGTCGCGGGCCGAGGTAACCGCGATCACGTCGGCGTTGCTGCCCGCGGTGCGCAGCGCCCGCGCGACCTGCAGCCCGTCCATGTCGGGCAGCCGAAGGTCGAGCAGTACCAGGTCGACCGAGGTGCGTTCGACGAACCGCAGGGCTTCCTGGCCGGTGCGGACCCGGCCGGCCACCGCGAAGCCGGAAACCCGGTTGACATAGGTCTCGTGCGCCTCACCCACCAGCGGGTCGTCTTCGACGACGAGGACCGAGATCACCGCGCCACGTCCGCTCCGGCGGGCAACAGCACGGTGAACACCGCGCCGCCCTCGTTGTGCACGTCGATGCTGCCGCGGTGGCGGCGCACGCTCTGCCCGACCAGCGCGAGCCCGAGCCCGCGGCCGCGGCCGTCCTCCTTCGTCGACCAACCGCGCTGGAAGACCCGCTGCGCGCTCCCTGGATCGACCCCCGGCCCGTTGTCGGCGACCCGGATCAGCACACCATCCTCCGTGGACCGGATGGTCACTTCCACTCGCGGGCGCGCGCTTTCCATCGTCGCCTCGACGGCGTTGTCGATCAGGTTCCCGAGGATGGTCACCAGGTCCCGGGAGTCGATGTGCCCCACATCGACGTCGTCGATCTCGGTGTCGGCGCTCAGCACGACCTCCACGCCGCGCTCCCCCGCCTCGGCGCTCTTGCCCAGCAGCACCGCGGCGAGCACCGACTCACCGACCGCCCCGACCACCCGATCGGTCAGCTGCTGGGCGAGCCGCAGCTCGGCGGTGGCGAACGCGACGGCCTCCTCGGCGCGGCCCAGCTCGATCAGCGACACCACGGTGTGCAGCCGGTTCGCCGACTCGTGAGCCGCAGAGCGCAGCGACTCGGCGAACCCGCGCATCGAATCGAGCTCGCCGCTCAACGCCTGCAGTTCGGTGTGGTCGCGCAGCGTGACCACGGTGCCCAGGTCGCGCTCGCCGCTGCGGATCTGCGAGACGTTGACCAGCAGCACGTGGTCGTCGGTCAGGTGGACCTCGTCGCGCACCGCCCGCCCCGTCGCGAGAGTCTCCACAAGGGACTGCGGGAGGCCGAGCTCGGACACGTGCTTGCCTTCGGTTTCGACGGGATCCAGCGAGAGCAACACAGCGGCACCATCGTTGCACAACGTGATCTGCCCGGACGGCGCCACCAGCAGCAATCCCTCGCGCACCGCGTGCAGGATCGAGTCGTGGTACTCGTACATGCGGCTGAGCTCGGCGGGCTTCAGCCCGTGGGTGTGGCGCCGGATCCGGGCGCTGACCAGGTACGTCAGCAGCCCGCCGACCAGCAGCGCCCCCACCGCGACCACGACCAGCACGGTCAATCGCTCGCGCAGCTCGGCGGTGAGCATCAGCACCGTGATGCCGTCGGACACCAGTCCGACTAGCCGGTGCGCGTCGTCGTATACCGGCACCACTGCGCGCACCGACGGGCCGAGCGTGCCGCTGTAGGTCTCGGTGAACACCTGCCCGGCCACTGCCTGCTCGATGTGCCCGATGAACGGCTGCCCGATGCGCGTCGGGTCCGGGTGCGTGTAGCGGATGCCGGCCGGGGACATGATCGTGATGAAATCGACGCCGGTCTCGGCCCGGACGCGTTCGGCCAGCGGCTGCAGCGTGGCCGTCGGGTTCGGCGCGGTCAGCCCGTCGCGGACCGCGGGCTGCGCGGCCAGGACGCGGGCCACCGTGACGACCTTGTCCGCGGCCTTCTCCTCGTTGCGCCGCCCCGCGTCGTACCAGGCCAGCAGGGCTCCGGTGAGCACCACGACGGCCACGACGAACACCTGCAGCACGAACAGCTGGCGGGCCAGGCTCCAGCGTGGCCGGACGCGGCCGAACCAGTTCCGGTCATCGGCGGAAGGCATGAAAAACCCGTGTCGGATAGGTGAACACAATGAACAGAAGCGTGACGTAGACGATACCTGGCGCAGATAGTCTCTTCCGGCCGGACCGTGACCTGGGACACGGCTGGTACGAGTGACCCGGTATCCCAGTAGGAGTGCAACAGTGGCAAGCAAAGACGCTGCGCAGACACACCGTCGGGATCGAACGCATTACCTGTACATCGCGGTGATCGCCGCAGTCGTGGCAGGGATCGCCGTTGGCTTCCTCGCGCCCGACCTCGGCAAGGCCCTCAAGCCGCTGGGTACCGGGTTCGTCAACCTGATCAAGATGATGATCTCGCCGGTCATCTTCTGCACCATCGTGCTCGGCGTGGGCGGCGTGCGGAAGGCCGCCAAGGTCGGCAAGGTCGGCGGCCTCGCGCTGGCCTACTTCATGGTCATGTCCGTGGTGGCACTGGTCATCGGCCTGTTGGTGGGCAACGTGCTGCACCCCGGTGAGGGCCTGCACATCACCGACTCGCTGCGCGGCCAGGGTGCCCAGCAGGCCGGTGACGGCGCCGAAAGCACCACCGACTTCCTGCTCGGGATCATCCCGCACACCCTCGTTTCCTCGTTGACCGAGGGACAGGTGCTGCAGACGCTGCTGGTCGCGTTGCTGGCCGGTTTCGCGCTGCAGGCGCTGGGCGACAAGGGCGCGCCGGTCCTGCGCGGCATCGAGCACATCCAGCGACTGGTGTTCAAGATGCTGGCGATGGTCATGTGGGCGGCGCCGGTCGGCGCGTTCGGTGCGATCGCCGCGGTCGTCGGCGCGACCGGGGTGCAGGCGCTCAAGGGCCTGGCCGTGATCATGCTCGGCTTCTACACCACCTGCCTGCTGTTCGTGTTCCTGGTGCTGGGCCCGGTCCTGTGGACGTTCGCGCGGGTCAACATCTTCTCGCTGCTGCGCTACCTGGGACGTGAGTTCCTGCACCTCGTCGTCGGAGGCGGCGCTGCCGCGGCTGATCGCGAAGATGGAGCACCTCGGGGTGAGCAAGCCGGTGGTGGGCATCACGGTGCCGACCGGCTACTCCTTCAACCTCGACGGCACCATGATCTACCTGACAATGGCGTCGCTGTTCATCGCGAGCGCGATGGGTGACCCGCTGTCGCTGGCCGAGCAGGTCGGTCTGCTGCTGTTCATGATGATCGCCTCGAAGGGCGCGGCGGGCGTCAGCGGCGCCGGGCTGGCCACCCTGGCCGGCGGGCTGCAGTCGCACCGGCCGGAGCTGCTGGACGGCGTCGGCCTGATCGTGGGCATCGACCGGTTCATGTCCGAGGCGCGGGCGCTGACCAACTTCGCGGGCAACGCGGTCGCGACCGTCCTCATCGGGGCGTGGACCAAGGAGATCGACCGCGACCAGATGAAGCAGGTGTTCGCGGGCGAGAGCCCGTTCAACGAGCAGTCCTTCGTCGACGATGGTCACGGCGGCGCCACCCCGGCCGACGAAGAACCCGAAAAGGTCACGGCCGCAACGAAGAGCTGACGTAGGCAGCAGGGCCCGGTCCTCTTGCAGGGACCGGGCCCTGCTGCGTTTCGCCTGATCAATCTCTCGGATCGACGATGCGCAGCATCCGAACGAACCCGTTCGAAGGTGCCCTTCAGCCATTTTCGAGACCGGGTGCGCCGTAGATCATCCAGCCGATGCCGCCGGCGATGGCCATCAGCGCCGCGACCGCCAGCAGGATGATCGGCAGGTAGCTCTGCATTGCCACTCCCCTCAACCACGGCCAGGGTACCGAGGCGATGCCGGACCAGGTGACCGTGCGGGCTACGCTCGAATCCCCTCGCGGTCAGCACATCTCGGGGTTGCTCAGCCGGTGAGGCCCGGTGCGCCGTGCTCGACACCGGCACGTCCACCACCTGCTCGCCGCGGAGGTCCACATGGGTCGGTTCGAGCAGTTCTCCCGCGTACGGGTAGATCGTGAAGTGCGCGAAGCCCGGACCGGCATTGCAGCCGCAGCCCGATCGGCTGCCCCTCGAAAGTAGTCGTCGCCGTTGCCGGACTCCGGCTTCGGCGGCACCGGCGGCGGCACGTGGTCGAAGAAGCCGTCGTTCTCGTCGAAGTTGAGCAGCAGCGCGGTCATCGACCAGATCTTCGGGTGGGCGATGGCGTCCAGCATCTCGCCTACCGGGCGATGGCGCGAACGGACCGTTCACCGCAATAGACGGCACAAACAGGCCGTTCACACCAAACCCCAAACGCTGCCGACCGGCGTGGAGCTGCCCGGGTGCAGGGAGTCCACAGCGGACGGAGCCAGCCAGACCACCTTCGGCAGCCGCTTCGCATTGATGTCGTCGCGGAGCCGCTGGACGGGCGTACCCGGCTCGCTGCGGTACATCGCGCGGTCGAACAGGCCGCGCTCGGCGTCGGTCAACGCCGCGCGACCGGCTTCCAGCTACTTGAGCAGCCGCTGCTGCTCCGCGGCGGGCTTTTCGAAGAGGGCGGTGTAGAACTCCTCGGTGGTGCGAAAGTTCCCGTCCACCGAGGCGAGCAACTTGTAGCCGATCGCCTTGAACGTCTTGAAGTACTCGACCGCGTTGTCGGTGAAGTTGTCCCACTCCTGGTAGATCTGCCAGGAAAGTCCGGCCTTCTCAAGCCGCTCCGGGTACGTGGTCCACTCGTAGCCGGCGGGGTCGTAGCTGTAGCCGACGTGGTCGTAGCTGTAGGCGGCGTTGGTGACGGCGCGCTTGGTGCTACCCGGCTCGTAGCCGGTGGTGCCGGTCCACAAGTAGTTGCGGTTCGGGTTGGTGGAGCCGAAAACCGAGCAGTGGTAGGCGCTGTGGTCGAGGTCGCCAAGGTACTGGATGTCCGACACCGGCCGCCCTTCGCGCTCCGCGCCCTGCCGCAGCGAGAACGGCAGCACCTCACCGCCGCGACGCCGTCAACCGGCTTCTGGTTACCCGACCGGTTTGAGGTGGGGCGTCGTTAGTGCGTACCCGGGCTCCGGCTCGGTGCTCCGGGCTCGGTTGCGCACTCACGACCTCTTACAGGGCGCCCTTCGTGGACGGGACCACGCCGGCGAAGCGGGGGTCGGGTTCGACCGCTGCTCGCAGGGCTCGGGCGATCGCCTTGTACTGGGCTTCCGCGATGTGGTGCGGGTCACGGCCGTGGATCACCCTGGTGTGCAGGTTGATCTGGGAGTGGAACGCCAGCGACTCGAACACGTGGCGGTTCAGGACGAACGGGTAGTTGCCGCCGATCGTGAAGCTGTTGAACTGCTCCGGTTCGCCCGTCATCACGCAGTACGAGCGGCCCGATACGTCCACCGCCGCGTGCGCGAGGGTCTCGTCCATCGGGATCCACGCGTCGCCGAAGCGGCGGATGCCCTTCTTGTCGCCGAGCGCCTGGCGCAGCGCCTGGCCGAGCACGATCGCGGTGTCCTCCACCGTGTGGTGCGCGTCGATGTGGATGTCGCCGGTCGACTTCACCTTCAGGTCGAAGGCGGCGTGGGTGCCCAGCGCGGTGAGCATGTGGTCGTAGAACGGCACCGTGGTGTCGATGTCGACCTTTCCCGTGCCGTCGAGGTCGAGCTCGACCAGCACCGAGGATTCCTTGGTGGTGCGTTCGACCCGGCCGACCCGGGTCGCGGGCTGGAATGTCACTTGCTGATCTCCTCGCTCACGACCTTGCTCGCCGCCAGGAAGGCGTCGTTCTCCTCCGGCGTGCCGATGGTGACCCGCAGGTGGCCGGGGATCCCGACGTCGCGGATCAGCACGTCGGCGTCCAGATAGCGCTGCCACGCGCGGTGCGCGTCCGCGAACCGTCCGAAGAGGACGAAGTTGGCGTCGCTGGGCACCGGCGAGAAACCCTGCTCCCGCAACGCTTCCACGACCCGCCCGCGCTCGTCGACTAGTGCCTGCACCGAACCGAGGGTGGCCTCGGCATGCCGCAGGGCCGCCCGCGCGGCGGCTTGGGTGACCACCGACAGGTGGTACGGCAGGCGCACCAGCAGCAGGGCGTCGATCACGGCCGGGGACGCCGCCAGGTAGCCGAGCCGACCGCCGGCGAACGCGAACGCCTTGCTCATCGTGCGGCTGACGATCACCTTCGCCGGGTACTGCCCGATCAGCTCGATCGCGCTGGGCTGGGCGGAGAACTCGGCGTACGCCTCGTCTACCACGACCACGCCGGGGGCGACGTCCAGGATCGCACGAAGGTCGTCCTGCGACACCGACTGCCCGGTGGGGTTGTTCGGGCTGGTCACGAACACCACGTTGGGCTGCTTCTCGGCGACGATGCGGGCGGCCTGCACGCCGTCCAGGCTGAAGTCGGCGCGGCGCGGCGCGGGCAGCCAGTCGGTGCGGGTGCCCGCCGCCAGGATCGGATGCATCGAGTAAGACGGCACGAAGCCCAGCGCGGTGCGGCCAGACCCGCCGAAGGCCTGCAGGATCTGCTGCAGGACCTCGTTGGAACCGTTGGCCGCCCACAGGTTCTCGGTCGCCAGCTGCACGCCGGTGGCCTTGGTCAGGTACGCGGCGAGGTCGGCGCGCAGCGCCGTGGCGTCCCGGTCCGGGTAGCGGTGCAGCGCCGTGGCGGCTTCCTGCACCGCGGCGGTCAAGTCGTCGACGAGTTCCTGCGGCGGCGGGTAGGGGTTCTCGTTGGTGTTGAGCCGAACCGAGACGTCCAGCTGCGGCGCGCCGTAGGGGCTGCGGCCGCGCAGATCGTCTCGAAGCGGCAGGTCGGCCAGCGTCGTGGGGTTCTACCTTCGGTTGTTCCGGGTGCTCAGCGGGAGAAGCGGGCGGTGACCGCCTGACCGTGCGCGGGCAGGTCCTCGGCGTTGGCCAGCGCCACCACCTGGTCCGCGACGTCGCGGAGTGCCTGCTCGCTGTAGGAGATCACGTGGATGCCGCGCAGGAAGCTCTGCACGCTCAGGCCGGACGAGTGCCGCGCGCAGCCGCCGGTGGGCAGCACGTGGTTGGAGCCCGCGCAGTAGTCGCCCAGCGACACCGGCGCGTACGGGCCGACGAAGATCGCGCCCGCGTTGCGCACCCGCGCGGCGACCGTTTCGGCGTCCGCGGTCTGGATCTCCAGGTGCTCGGCGGCGTACGCGTCCACTACCCGGAGGCCGTCCTCCACAGTGGACACCAGGATGCAGCCGGACTGCTCGCCGGCCAGCGCGGTGCTGATCCGCTCGACGTGCTTGGTCTGCGCCACCTGGCGCTTCAGCTCGGCGTCGACCGCGTCGGCCAGCTCGACCGAGGTGGTCACCAGCACGCTCGCCGCGAGGGTGTCGTGCTCGGCCTGGCTGATCAGGTCGGCGGCCACGTGCGCCGCGTCGGCCGTCTCGTCGGCCAGTACCGCGATCTCGGTCGGCCCGGCCTCCGAGTCGATGCCGATCAGGCTGCGCAGGTGCCGCTTGGCGGCGGTCACGTAGACGTTGCCCGGCCCGGTCACCATGTCCACCGGCGCCAACTCGGCGCCGTCGGTGTCGTGCCCGCCGTAGGCCAGCAGCGCCACCGCCTGCGCGCCGCCGACCGCCCAGACCTCCTCGACGCCGAGCAGTTGCGCGGCGGCCAGGATCGTCGGGTGCGGCAGGCCTGCGAACTCCGCCTGCGGCGGGCTGCACACCACCAGCGACTCCACCCCGGCGGCCTGCGCCGGGACCACGTTCATCACCACGCTGGACGGGTAGACCGCCAGCCCGCCCGGCGCGTACAGGCCGACGCGGGCGACCGGCACCCAGCGCTCGGTGACCGTGCCACCGGGCACGACCTGCGTCGTCGTGTCGATGCGCCGCTGGTCGTCGTGCACCTTGCGGGCGCGGGCGATCGACTCCTCCAGGGCTGCGCGCACCGGCGGGTCGAGCTCGTCGAGGGCCTTCCGCAGCTCACCAGCCGCCACCCTCACCCGTTCCGGTCGGACGGAATCGAACTTCTCGGTGAATTCGAGGACGGCTTCCACCCCGCGGTCGCGGACCGCTTCGATCACCGGCCGGACCCGATGCAGCACGTGCTCAACGTCCATCTCGGCGCGCGGCAGCGTCGCGCGCAGCTCGACGGTGGACGGAACGCGACCGCGCAGGTCGGTACGGGTGAGCATGTGCGTCCTTCCAATACCCGGGGGCTTCACCGACCAGGGTAATCGCCGCGGGATGCGGCCGTCCTCGAACCCGGTCGCAGTCACCCCGGACGAGGTCCGGAATGGGAAAACGTCAACGGTAGGCCATTGTTCGCCAGTGGCTTGCCAACATCGGGCGGCTCCTAGAACCTGCCAACATCACCACCAGTGATCGATCGGAGACCCGATGTTCAGCTCACGGCGCAAGGCAGTGACCGTGGCAGCCGCCGCGTGCCTGGTCCTGCTGGCCCCAATCCAGGCCAGCGGGTCCGCGGAGCCGACCGGGGCGACCGCCGCCCAGGACTTGGCCACCTACACCGTTCCCAACACCGACAGCAAGGCCCGAACCGAGATCAACCGCATCGGCGCCCAGGTCATCGCGGTGTCCGGCGCGGTGGCCACCGTGGAGGCCACCCCGGCGCAGGCCGAGCAGCTGCGCGCTGCCGGGTTCGTGCTCAACGACGAGACCAAGGTCGCCGACTCGCTCAAGCGGATCAACCCGGCGCAGCGGGTGCCGGGCGACTTCCCGCCCGGGTACGAGGGCTACCACAACCTCGACGAGATGAACGCCGAGCTCGACGCCGTGGTGAAGGACCACCCGGACATCGCGGCGAAGTCCAGCATCGGCAAGTCCTTCCAGGGCCGCGACATCCCGGTGCTGAAGATCAGCGACAACGTCGGGCAGGACGAGGACGAGCCCGAGGTGCTGTTCGACTGCAACCAGCACGCCCGCGAACACCTGACCACCGAGATGTGCCTGCGCATCGCCAACCGGCTCACCGACGGCTACCCCGGCGACCAGGCGATCAAGGACTCGGTCGACAACCGGGAGATCTGGATCATCCCGGTGGTCAACGCGGACGGCTCGTCCTACGACGTGGAATCCGGCGAGTTCCGGGGGTGGCGCAAGAACCGGCAGGACGCCGGCACCGACCTCAACCGCAACTGGGGATACAAGTGGGGCTGCTGCGGCGGCTCCGACAACGACCCGAACGGCGAGACCTACCGGGGACCGGCCGCGTGGTCGGCGCCGGAGACCGCGGCGATGCGCGACTTCATCGACTCGCGGGTGGTCGAAGGCGTGCAGCAGATCAAGGCCGCGATCGACTTCCACACCTACTCCGAGCTCGTGCTGTGGCCCTTCGGGCACACCCGCGACGACGTCACCGAGGGCATGACGCAGAAGGAGTACGACCGGTTCGCGCGGGTCGGCGGCGAGATGGCCAAGACCAACGGCTACACCCCGCAGCAGTCCAGCGACCTCTACATCACCGACGGCGACAGCCTGGACTGGATGTGGGGCCAGCACAAGATCCTGGCCTACACCTTCGAGATGTACCCGGCCAACGGCGGCGGTATCGACGGCTTCTACCCGCCCGACGACGTCATCGAGAAGGAGACGGCGCGCAACGACGCCGCGGTCGACATCCTGCTCCGGGAGGCAGGAGCCTGATCCGGTGGGAGAGGGGGAACGGGCTCGGGCGCTTCGGCACCCCGGGCCCTCTGCCGCACCAGCGGCCCCAGCTCCCGGCCGGTGGCGATAATGGCGGCATGGCCGCAGAACCCGCCGCGACGACCGTCACCGAGCACCGCCTGGTCCGGCACGGTTCGTGGATCGTCTGCCCGTTGCTGGGAGCGCTGATCGTCTGGTTGTTGCGGCTGGCGTCTGCCTGGGTCGCCGGGTTGCCGTGGGCGCCGTTCCAGGGCGTCTTCCAGCTCGCCGCGTCGGTGCCCGACCCGTGGGGCACGGTCGGCGCCATCGCCATCGGCGTGATCCTCGGGCTCGGCTTCGCCGGGCTGATGGCGCAGGAGCGGCTGGCTGTCACCGTCGAACCGGAGCAGGTGGTGCTGACCGTCGGGCGGTCGCGGCAGCACATCGCGCGTGCCGAGATCGGTTACGTGTACGTCGAGGGCAAGAACCTCGTGGTGCTGGACGAATCCGGCGGCGAGCACGTCCGGCAACCGTCCGATTTGGACAGGTTCGCGCTGCGCCGGGCCTTCACCGACCACGGCTACCCGTGGCGGGACAAGGACCCGTTCACCGGTTCCTACAGCCTGTGGGTCGAGGACACGCCGGAGCTGTCGCTGCGGATCAACTCGCTGATGGCGGCCCGCGAACGCGCACTGCGCAAGCGCGCCGGGAAGGAAGCGGCGCTGCTGCGCACCGAACTGGTCAAGCACGGAATCCTCGTGCGCGACGAGAAGAAGCGCCAGTACTGGCGAACCACCGACTGAGCGCAGTCGCGGAATTCGCGCGCCTCCACCACCCGCACCGCCGCGCAGCACGAGCCTGGGAACGCTTCTACTCGGGGCGTTGCTGGAGGGTGAAGCGGTTGCCCTCGCTGTCGAGGAAGGTCGACCACCAGCCCCACGGCTGCCGGACCGGTGGCTCCGGGAACTCGACGCCGTTCGCCGACAGGTCTCGGTAGGTCTGCTCGATGTCGTCGGCGTACAGGAAGAAGGTGGCCGACGGGACGCCGTCGTAGACCGGGAAGACCGCCTGGTCCGTCGCGCTGGCGCTCAGGATCAGCGTGGAGATGCCGTTGGGCGCCGTGACCTCGACCCAGCGGTTGCCCTCGTCGTCGTACGGGGCGTCGGTGGTAACCGTGAACCCCAGAGTCTCGGTCCAGAACTGCTTTGCGCGCTGCTGGTCCCGCACCGGGACGACGACCTTGCTGACGCCTTCGACGGCCATGAAATCTCCTTTCGCCTGATCGTGCCCATCATGGCCGTTCGTCCGGGTGACCGCAGCGAGTTTCGGCGGAACCCGTTCCCGGACGGCGGCGTGGAGGGCTCGCGAAGGCCGGGAATGGAACAATCGGTAAATGGACGGTGTCGCTTGGAACATCGCGCTGGTGCTGGTGTTCGTGCTGCTCGGCGGCTACTTCGCCGCCGCGGAGATCGCGCTGGTGTCGCTGCGCGAGAGCCAGGTCCGCAAGCTCGCCGAACGCGACCGACGCGGCGCGCGGGTGGCCAAGCTGCGCGCCGACTCCAACCGGTTCCTGTCGGCGGTGCAGATCGGCGTCACCTTCGCCGGGTTCTTCGCCTCCAGCTACGGCGGCGCGACGATCGCCGTGCGCCTGGAGCCGGTGCTGGCCGGTTGGGGCCTGCCGATCGGGGTGGCCGCGTCGGTGGCCCTGGTCCTGGTGACGCTGTTCGTGTCGTACCTGTCGCTGGTGCTCGGCGAGCTCGCCCCGAAGCGGCTGGCGTTGCAGAAGTCCGAGGGCGTCGCGATGGTCACCGCCGGGGTGCTGGACCGGCTGGCGACGCTGTCGCGGCCGTTGATCTGGTTGCTGTCGAGGTCCACCAACGCGGTGGTCCGGTTGCTCGGCATCGATCTGCGCGCCGACGAGGACAAGGTCAGCGAGGAAGAGCTGCGGGACATGGTGCGCACCAACGAGCAGCTGACCATCGAGGAGCGGCGGCTGCTCAGCGACGCGTTCCGGGCCACCGACCGGGTGCTCGGCGAAGTGATGGTGCCGCGCACCGAGGTCGACTTCCTGGACCGCACCACGCCGCTGGCCGAGGCGGTCGCCGAGGTGGCCGGCAAGCCGCACTCGCGGTACCCGGTCATCCGGGACACCGCCGACGACATCGTCGGTTTCATCCACGTCCGAGACCTGCTCGCCACGACGCACGGCGGACGCGAGGCGGCGCGCACGGTCGGCGACCTGACGCGGCCGGTCACCGCCCTGCCGGCGAGCAAGCCGGTGCTGGCGGCGCTGTCGCAGATGCGGCGGCGGGGCGGGCACCTGGCGGTGGTGGTCGACGAGTACGGCGGGACCGCGGGCATCGTCACCGTCGAGGACCTGGTGGAGGAAGTCGTCGGCGAGATCTGGGACGAGTACGACCCGAGCACGGCCCCGGTTCGCCCCAAGGGCAACGGCAGCTTCGAGACCGACGGGCTGCTGCACCGCGCCGAGTTCGAGCAGCAGACCGGGATCGCACTGCCCGACGGTCCCTACGACACGGTGGCGGGATTCGTGGTGAGTCGGCTCGGGCGCGTCCCGGCGGAGGGAGATTCGCTGGAGGCCCTGGGCCACCGCTTCACGGTCCGCGCGATGGACGGCCACCGCGTGTCGCGCCTGCTAGTCACCAAGCTCCCCGCCCGGCAGTGACCCAACCCGGGTTCGATCACCGCGATTCCAATGGAAATTGTGGACCTCCGGCGTGTCGGTCCACGACACGCCGGAGGCTGTGGATAACTCCCGCAATTTCAATGGAAATCTGACATCCGATTTCCATTGAAATCGCGGACGCCCGCATCAGGACAGCAGCAGGATCACGGATCCCACGATGATTCCGACGAGCACCACGACCGCCGCGGTGATCATGACCGCCCGCATCTTGGGCCCGTCGTCGCGAACCTCGGTCTGGGCCCGCTCCCGCCACTGCATGAAGGTGGTGCCTTCGCCCTCGCTCAACGTCGACTCCTCGGGTCCGTCGTCAGTACCGAGCGGTCCCCCGCGACCGCGTTTCGGCCCCACCATGTCATATCGACCCGCAGAGGCGAACCACGTGCACCGCCCAATACCGCAGCAGGTCCTCGTCGTGGCTGATCGCGAGCACCCCCGTGCCGTGCTCGTTCACCCGCCGGTCCACGACCCGCACCAGCGCCGCCGTGGTGGACGCGTCCAGCATCGCGGTCATCTCGTCGCAGATCAGGTAGCCCGGCCGCAACGCCAATGCCCGCGCCAGGCAGGCCCGTTGCAGTTGCCCGTCGCTGACCTCGTGCGGCCGCCGCGACAGCAGCTCCGCGGTCAGCCCCACCTCGTCGGCCAGCTCGTCGACGTCGCCGGCGGCTCCGGTGGCCCGCAGCGGTTCGGCGACGATCTCGCGGAGCGTGAAGCGCGGGTCGACGGCGGGTCGCGGCTGCTGGAAGACGATGCCGATCGCCTTGCGCTGCTCTCGCGGCGTCGCGTGCCGGAAGCCGCTGACCGGCTCGCCGTCGAGCGACACCTGCCCGGACCACGGCTCGTGCAGCAGCCCGAGCACCCTGGCCAATGTGGACTTGCCGCACCCGCTCGGCCCGGCCAGCCCGACCACGGCACCGCCCGGGACGTCCAGGTCGACCCCGTCGAGCACCGGTTCGCCGCTCCGGTAGCCGGCGACCAGGCCGGTCGCGCTCAGCACGGCGGGTGCGCGGCAACCCACCGGTCGCCGAGGTCGAGCAGTTCCGGATCTCCCGTGCACGGCCCGAATCCGGGCACGTCCGGGCAGCGTTGGCAGAACACGCAACCCCATTCCTGTTCGATGCGGGCCAGTTCGGTGAGGGCAGGCGGGTGGCCGGGGATCGGCCGGAAACCGCCGTCGGGCAGCGCCGCGAGCAGCCCCGCGGTGTACGGGTGCCAGGGGTCGGCGAGCACCTGCTCGGCGGGCCCGGCCTCGACGATGCGGCTGGCGTACATCACCGCGATGTCGGTGGCCACCCGGCGGGCGGCGGCCAGGTCGTGGGTGATCAGCAGCACGGCGCGATCGTCGATGGCGGCTTCGGCGAGCAGGTCGACGGTGCGGTGCACCAGCGGCCGGTCCAGCCCGGTGGTCGGCTCGTCGGCGAGGATGATCTGCGGGTTGCCGGCCAGCGCCAGCGTCACCGCGACCCGCTGGGCCATCCCGCCGGAGAGCTCGTGCGGGTAGCGGTCGAGGTCGGCCGGGTCCAGCCCGACGCGTTCGGCGAGCTCGTCCGGCCCGGCGACGCCGCCCAGCGCCCGGATCGCCTCGACGAGCTGGCTGCGCGCGGTCCGCACCGGTGTCAGGTGGGTGCTCGCGGACTGCGGCACCAGGCCGACGTGCCGGCCGCGGACCTGCCCGGCCAGCACCGGCTCCGGCGCCGACAGCAGCTCGATGCCGCCGCGCAGCACGGCTTCGCCGCGAACCTGCGCGTTCCCGGGCAGCAGCCCCAGCAGCGCCGAGGCCAGCACCGACTTGCCGCAGCCGGACTCCCCGACCAGCGCGAGCACCCGGCCCGGCCGCAGTTGCAGCGTCGCGTCGGTCACCGCCCGCACTTCGGTGCCGCGCCCCAGCAGGAAGCGCACCGAGAGCCGGTCCAGTTCGAGCAGCGGTTCGCTCACAGCGCCAACTCCGATCGCCGTCGCGGCACGACCCGATCGCGCCAGGTCGCGGCCAGTCCCGACACCGCCAGCGTCGTCGCCACCAGCAGCACCGACGGGAACAGCACGATCCACCAAGCGCCGAGCAGCACCGCTTCCCGGCCGTCGCCGAGGATGTTCCCGATGCTGGCCAGGTGCGGTGGCAGGCCGAGACCGAGGAAGCTCAGCGCGGTCTCGTGCCACACCGCGTGCGGCACGAGCAGCACTGCCGAGAGCGCCGCCTGCGGCACGATCGCGGGCAGCAGGTGCCGCAGCAGGATCCGCCACCGCGACGAACCGCCCGCGATCGCCGCGTCGATGTAGGGCCGGTGGCGCAGCGACAGGACCTCGGAGCGCACGATGCGTGCCACGGTCGTCCAGTGCGTGAGGGCGATGGACAGGATCACCGCGACCAGGCTGCCCCGGTACAGCGCGACGATCACGATGCCCAGCAGCAGGTGCGGCACCGAGTTGATGGTGTCGACCAGCCGCATCAGCAGCCGGTCCGGCCAGCCGCCGACGCCGCCCGCGACGGCGCCCACCAACGAACCGAGCACAGTGGACACCACCGCGCTGAAACCGGCCACCAGCAAGGAGATCCGCAGCCCGGCGAGGGACTGCACGAACAGGTCCCGCCCGCCGGAGTCGGTGCCGAACGGGTGCGCCGGGCTCGGCGCGAGCCGGATCGAGTCGTAGCGCACCGATTCGCTGCCGAACAGCGCGGGCACCGCGATCGCCGCCAGCACGAGGACCGCGAGGCCGCCTATTGACACCCACAAACGCGCCCGGGTCCGCGGCACCCCGGCGCGCCTGCGGCCGGCGAATCGCCACGGTCCGACCGATGTGAACTCGTTGGATGTCTTTAAAAAGCCGCGAAGCCGCTTGCGGTGAGCCACGACACTTGCACCGCCGCGGTTTCTCAGAGGTCGCCTCGCGAGGACAGCCCCGATGCCGTGTATTGGATATACATAAGTCGGGGATCCCGGAGTCGAGGCGGAGTCTGAGGCTCCAGCACCGGCACCGCTACGCAAATCACGTTGCGTATCTTCTTCAGCCATCGGTCGCCACCCTCGGGTCTAGCACGATCGCCGCGATGTCGGCGAACAGCGAGCCGATCAGCACCGCCGCGGTCGCCACGAGCGTCAGGATCGCCAGCAGCGGGTAGTCGACCGCCATCGCGGCGGTGACGACGGCGGCGGCCAGGCCTGGCCAGGAGAAGACCTCCTCGACCAGCACCGCCCCGGTGACCAGTTCCGGAACCCGCGCGCCGATCAGCGTGACGAACGGCAGCAGCGCAGTCGGCAGCGCGTGCCGCAGCACGACGGTGCTCTCCGCGAGCCCGCGCGCCCGCGCCCCGGTCACGTGGTCCTCGGACAGCGACGTCAGCATCGACTGCCGGACGTGCAGCACCAGCCACGGCGACTGGGAGATGCCCAGCACCAGCGCGGGCAGCGCCAGGTGCTCGGCGACCTGCCCGAACGACACCGGAGCGCCCGCGTCGGTCAGGCCCGCCACCGGCAGCCAGCCGAGCCCCAGCGAGAACACCGCGATCGACAGCAGTGCCAGCACGAACGGCGGCACGCCCTCCAGCGCGTGGCCGATGGCGGTGACGAACCGGTCGATCCAGCCGCCCTGCCGCCAGGCCGCGACGGTGCCCAGCACCAGCGCGATCACCACGGCCAGCGCGAGCCCGGTCGCGGTCAGCAGGAGCGTCCACGGCAGCCGTTCCGCGACGACCCGCGCGACCGGCTGCCGGAACGACCGCGACGCCCCGAGGTCGCCACCGAACACGCCGGTCGCCCAGTGCCAGAACTGCACCAGCACGGGGTCGTCGAGCCCCAGCCGGGCCCGCACCTGCGCGACGTCGGCCGCGGACGCCCCGAAGAGCTCCACTCCGTAGTACTGGTGGACCGGGTCGAATGGGGACGCCGCGGCCAGCAGGAACACCCCGAACGCCACGACCACCAGCACCGGTACCGCGAACCCGATCCGCCGCAGCACCAACCGGCCGATCGCGCGGCTCATGCCTGCGGTTTCCAGGCCTCGACGTTCCACCACGGGCCCCAGGTGGTCCCGTGCACGTGTGGCTCGACCGGCGGCTGGTAACCGGACCACTTGCCGTCGCGCATCACGTAGCTGTGGTCGATGAACGCCAGGTACACCAGGCCCGGGTCGGCGACGTAGGCGCGCTGCGCCTGCTTGTAGAACTCCGCCCGCTTCGCCGGGTCCACCTCCTGCCGACCGCCGTCGAGCGCGGCGTCCACCTCGGCGTTGCGGTACTGGCCCGGGTTGTTGTAGGTGCCGGTGCCGATGACCGACGAGTGCAGGCCGGTGTAGACCTGCGGGTCGGGGTCGATGGGGTCGCCACCGCCGAGCACGAGCCCGTCGGTTGCCAGCCGAGCGGGCACGGCCGCGCGGTCCACCCCGGCGAGCTCGACCTGGATGCCGATCGCCTTGGCGTCGGAGGCGAACGCGCGGGCGAGGTCCTTGCGGAGGCTGTCGTCGGCGAAATACATCACGGTGAACTGGGCGCGGACGCCGCCCCGCTCCCGGATGCCGTCGCCGCCGACCCGCCAACCGGCCTCGTCGAGCAGCTTCGCGGCGCGCTCGGGATCGAAGTCGAAGCGGGCCGTGGGCTCGAAGTTGGCACCCATCGACTCCGGGATCGGGGCGTAGGCCGGCTTTCCGTGCCCGCCCAGCAATGCCTGGATCATGCCCTCGCGGTTGACCGCGAGGTTCAGCGCCAGCCGCACGGCTCGGTCGCCGGCGACCGGGTGCGTGTTGGGCAGCGCGATGCTGCGGAAGTCGGCGGTGCGGTGGTGCACCGTCCGGTAGCCGTCGTGGCCGACGCTCTCGGCCAGCACCGGGGGCAGCACGGTGCCATCGAACTCACCGGAGGCCAGGCGCTGCGCACGGGTGTTGTCGTCCTTGGCGAAGACGACGGTGACCTTGCCTACGGCGGGCGCACCGGCCCAGTAGTCGGGGTTGGCCTCCCAGGTCATCTGGTCGCCCTGGCGCCATTCGACGAGCTTGTAGGGCCCGGTGCCGAGCGGCTTGGTGTTGAGCGGGGAGCTCTCCTGCGACTTCGGCTCGGCGAGCTGCTCGTTCGGCATGATGCCCAGCACCAGTTTTGACGGCCAGGCGGCGTAGGGGATCTTGAGGTCGAACTGCACGGTGTGCGGGTCGAGCGCGCGGACGTCGGCGAGCATGTCGAAGTCCGAGGACACCGTTGCGGCGTAGGAGGGGTCGGTCGCTGCCTTGTAGGTGGCGACGACGTCTTCGGCGTCGAAGGGCGTGCCGTCGTGGAAGCGGACGCCGTCGCGGAGCTTGACCGTCCAGGTCTTGGCGTCGGGCGTGGCCTGCGGTGCCTCGGTGGCCAGCGCGGGGCGCAGCGCGGACTGGCCGTCGAAGGCCAGCAGGCCGTCGTAGAACTTCGCGGCACCCTCCACGCCGTAGCCCAGCAGCGGGTTCAGGCTCTCCGGCTCGTAGCCGTCGGCGAGCAGCATCGACCCGGGGTCACCGGTGCCCGGCGCGGACGGCGCGGCGCACCCCGCCCCGAGCAGGCTCAGGGCGACCGGAACAGCGACGAATGAAGCACGACGATTCAGCACCCCTGAACAATAGATGCTATTGCAAGTTTTTCTCAATAAGTTCAAAATCTTGCTCGGCAGGAGGGCGCGGCGGCGCCGGTTCGCGAGCGTTTTGGGCCGCTGCGGCTGCGGCGACCCAAAACGCGTACGAGAACCGACCAGTGGAAACCCGCTGGTTCACTCCACCGGCTCGGGCATGCGGCGGACCTGGTACTCGCAGGCAAGGACGTCCCCGGTCTTCGGGTCGCCGAGCTCGACCCGCCAGGTGTCGGCGAACTGGTCCACCGCGGCGTCCATCGGGATGGTGCCGGACAGCAGCACGGTGCCCGGCTGCAGCAGGCCTCGTTCGCGCAGGTCGTCGAGCCAGAACTGCGGGGCGAGCAGCTCCGCCAGGGTGCCCCGCTGGATCACCTCGCCGCCCGCCCAGGCGGTCAGCGTCAGCTCGTCGAGCCGGTCGGCGACGTCGACCAGCCGCCAGGCCTTGCGCCCCAGCACGTCCGGCCCGGCCTGCTTGCTCCACGCGACGCCGTGCACCTCCAGCTGGCGGTCGGTGTGGTCGCAGGCCACCGTCAGCAGGACGTCCCGCTCCTCCGGCCCGGCGACGATCAGCGCCCACTCGGCCTCGCCGGAGGTGCGGCCGTGCTGCACCGGCACCTGGTCGGGCTGCATCGCGAGGTAGGGCGCCACCGGGTACAGGCAGGGCGTCCTGGTCGGCGCGGGCACGCCGAGCTCGGCGAGCTCGGCGACGTGCGCGGCGACGTCCTCCTGGCTGCGCCCGGCATAGCCGCCGTTGAGCAGCGTCGTCACCGGCACCTCGACGACTTCACCGTTGACATCGAAACGCAGCGGAAACAAGATGTCCTCCAAAGTACGCATACTGATTGTATACATTTGGTATCACAGTACCCCGGTGGTTGGCACCCACGACCGACCGGAAGCCCCAGCAAGAGAAGGACCCCGATGACCCAAGCCCTACCCGCAACGGCCCGGCCGCCCCGCAAGGACCTGATCAAGGCCTTCGTGGCGAGCCTCAGCGGAACTTCCCTGGAGTGGTACGACTTCGCCGCGTACTCGGTGGCTTCGGCGCTGGTGTTCGGCCAGCTGTTCTTCCCGAGCCACGATCCGCTGTCCGGCACGCTGCTCGCGTTCTCCACCTACGCCGTCGGCTACGTCTCACGGCCGCTCGGCGGTTTCGTGTTCGGCCGGCTCGGCGACGTGCTGGGCCGCAAGCAGGTGCTGGTCATCACCCTGCTGATCACCGGTATCTCCACCGTCTTCATCGGGCTGCTGCCGACGCACAGCCAGGTCGGCGCGCTCGGCGCCGTGCTGCTGGTGGTCCTGCGGTTCGCCCAGGGCGTGGGCATCGGCGGTGAGTGGGGCGGCGCGGTCCTGCTGTCCAGCGAGTTCGGCAGCGACAAACACCGGGGCTTCTGGGCCTCGGCCGCCCAGATCGGCCCGCCCGCCGGCAACCTGCTGGCCAACGGCGTGCTGGCGGCGCTCGCGGCGCTGCTCACCCAGGAGCAGTTCATGTCCTGGGGCTGGCGGGTCGCGTTCCTGCTCTCCGCGGTGCTGGTGCTGTTCGGCCTGTGGATCCGGGTGAAGCTGGAGGAGACCCCGGTTTTCAAGGAGCTGCAGGAGAAAGGCGAGCAAGCCGGGGCACCCGTGCGGGAGGTCTTCACCCGCGAACCCCGCGCGCTGGTGGCGGCGATCCTGTCCCGCGTCGGCCCGGACGTGCTCTACGCGCTGTTCACGGTCTTCGTGCTCACCTACGCCACGCAGCAGCTCGACATGCCGAAGAGCTGGGCGGTCACCGGTGTCATGCTGGGCTCGACGCTGCAGCTGGCGCTGATGCCGCTGGCTGGCGCGCTGTCGGACCGCTGGGGCCGGCGGAAGGTCTACGCGGTGGGCGCGATCGGCGCCGGGGTGTGGCCGTTCGTGTTCTTCCCGATGGTCGGTGGAGGCTCGGCGGGGCTGCTGATCGTCGGCGTCATCGTCGGCCTGATCTGGCACGCGCTCATGTACGGGCCGCAGGCGGCGTTCGTGTCCGAGCAGTTCAGCCCGGCGCTGCGGGCCACCGGATCGTCCCTGGCCTACACGCTGGCGGGCGTCATCGGCGGCGCACTGGCCCCGCTGCTGTTCACGTACCTGTTCGCGTCGTTCGGGAGCTGGCTGGCCCCGGCGTGCTACCTCGCGGCGACCTGCGTGGTCACCCTGATCGGCCTGTCCGCCGGGCGCTCGAACCCGCGGTGAGGTTCAGATTTCGCCCGGGCCGTGGGGTTTTCCGACCGGAACGCCCCACGGCCCGGTCCGCCTCAGCCCGCCAGCAGGACCTGCTGCGTCGCGGACAGGTGCTCGGTGATCGCCGCAGCCGCGGCCTCCGCGTCGCGCGCGGCGAGCGCAGCCAGGATCGCCTCGTGCTCGACGAGCACCGCCTTGCGCCGCCCGCCGCTGCTGAACAGCGCGACGATGCCCGCGCGGATCTGACGAGCCCGCAACGCGTCATAGGTCTTGCTGAGCATGTCGTTGCCGACCGCGCACACCAGCGCGGCGTGGAACCCGTGGTCGCGGTCGATGAACGCGCGGGCCTGGTCGTCGCCGCTGAGCTCGCGCTGGGCCGCCAGTTCGGCACGCATCTGCTCCACCGGCACCGCGTCCAGCTCGATGGCGCGGCGGGCGGCGTAGCACTCGATCATCGCGCGGATCTCGAACAGCTCGCGGATCTCCCGGCCGCCGACCGGGGCGATGTAGGCGCCGCGCTTGGGCACGAGCTGCACCAGTTCCTCGGCTGCGAGCAGCAGCAGGGCCTCTCGGATCGGCGTTCGGGACACCCCGATCTCGTCGGCCAGCGCCTGTTCGTTGACGAACTGCCCCTGCATCGAGGGGTCGCTGAGCACTGTGTCCTTGAGATGGCCGTAAGCCAGTTCTCGTCCCGACGGCAACGAAGACCCCCTGTGTGAATTTAGCTGTGCGACTCCAGCCGGGTGCATATCGCTGGTATACAAACATGGTAACGGGTGAGCGCCAGAGGGTGTTCTTTGTCTTTGAAGCGGCGCGGCCGCTTGGCCTCGCTACTCGCGCCGCCGCGGGTTCAGGCGGCCTCTGAGGTTCCGCACTTGTGCCGCTACGCAAAACGAGTTTGGAAAACAGTCCATAGAAGGATGGTTGTGGTTATGCGGACCGCTTTGTGCCAGATCGTGTCCGGCCCGGATCCCAAGGCAAACCTGGAACTGGTGGCCGACGACGTCCGGAAGGCCGCCGAGGCGGGTGCCGACCTCGCGGTGTTCCCGGAGGCGACGATGGCCTGCTTCGGGATCAAGCTCGGGCCGCTGGCCGAGCCCCTGGACGGGCCGTGGGCCACCGAGGTTCGGCGGCTTGCCGAAGAGACCGGCATCGCGGTCGTGGCGGGTATGTTCACGCCCACCGAGGACGGCAGGGTGACGAACACGCTGCTGATCACCGGTCGCGGCCTGGACACCTCCTACGACAAGATCCACCTGTTCGACGCCTTCGGCTTCGCCGAGTCGAACACCGTCGCGCCGGGCGCGCAGCCGGTCGTGGTGGACCTCGACGGCACCAAGATCGGCCTGACGACCTGCTACGACGTGCGGTTCCCCGGCCTGTTCACGACGCTTGCCGACCAAGGCGCGTCGGTGATCGTCACCTCGGCGTCCTGGGGTTCCGGCGAGGGCAAGCGCGAGCAGTGGGAGCTGCTGGTGCGCGCCCGCGCGCTGGACTCGACGTCGTGGGTGGTGGCCTGCGGCCAGGCCGACCCGCGCAGCATCGGCCGGGAGCCGAGCGGCAAGGCACCGACCGGCATCGGCTACAGCCTCGTCGCGACCCCGCTCGGCCAGGTGCACGCCCAGCTCGCCGACGCCCCCGAGGTCCGGGTCGTCGACATCGACGCGGCGGCGGTCGACCAGGCCCGGCAAGCGGTCCCGGTCCTCGCAAACCGCCGCTTCTGACTCGATCGTCCCGAGGTGAAGGGCACCTTTTGCCGACTTGCTCGGCTGCCGATTCGCTCGGCACAAGGTGCCCTTCACACTTCGCTCGAACGGTTGAGGTTGTGCCGGAAGGCGAGGGCGGCGAGCAACGTGGCGACGGCGAGCGCCGCGGTTGCGAGCAGGCTGCCTTCGACGCCAAACCCGCCGCCGGTGAGGAAGGTCGCACTGCCCGGCGCGCCGCCGATGTCCAGCACCGTCGTGCGGATGTCCATTCCGGACACTTCGATGCCGTACACGTTGCCCTGGAACCAGTTCCACACCACGTGGAACGCGCAAACTCCCCACAGGCCGCCCTCCGCGAGCGCCCAGAACGCCAACAGCAGGGCGATCAGCAGGATGTTGACCAGGGCGATCACGCTGACGTTGGCGTTGACTCCGTGCAACGCGGTGAACACCACCGCTTGGAAGGCGATCGCGGCCGTCAGGCCCCACTTCCGGTAGGTGACCTGCATCAGGTAGCCGCGGGTGACGACCTCCTCGGTGCTGGCCTGCACGATGAACCCGATCAGCGCCACGAGTGCGCCGCCGACCTGCGCGGCGCGGACCGAGCCGACCTCGAACTGTCCACTGAGGATGTTCACGCCGACCGGCACGGACAGCAGCACCACCGCCACCCCGGCGCCCAGCGCCAAGTGCGCGCCGACGCGCGACGCGGGGAAGAACCCCACGCTGCCGAACGACCGGCGCTCCTTGCCCCAGAGCCACAGCGCCAGCAGACCGGCAGACCCGCCGAAGCTGAGCATCATCGCCAGCTGGTCGATCAGCCTCATGGCGCCGCCGAGCAGGGCTTCCGGCGAAGCCCCGAGCACCGGGAACAGCACCAGCACGGCGATGGCCTGCCCGACGATCAGGCAGCCCAGCACGACGACCAGCCCGACAACGGGCCCGGTGGGCCGCCTGGCCCGGTAGATCCCGCCCAACAACGGCGAAGGCAGAACAAACAGGGAATTTGTCATCTCCACCCCACGGTTTTGTATCAGACCGCACCCGTGCGGTCAGGTCCCCCGACAGCTCAGAACAACATCCTCAGCCAAGACAGGTAGCTACCTCGCCACACCAAGGAGCTAGCAGAAACGGCCATCACCTCCTGCTAGCATCTTCCTTCATGAGGACGACGATCTCGCTCGACTCCCAGCTGTATGAACACGCCCGCCGCTGGGCCGAAGCCGATGGCATCTCAGCCAACGAGTGGATGGTCCGAGCGTTAGAGAGAGAGGACACCCGACGGCGCCACATCGCTCACAACGAGTGGCACCGTACTCACCGCGACCTCATTGACGCGTGGGATGCCGACCTTTTCGGCGACCTAGACAGCACAGAACAGGAGGCCGGGCACGAATGAGCCCGCTTCGCGGTGAAATCTGGGATACGAATCGGCCACACCTCACCCAGGTGCTTGTCGTATCCGGCGGGATGTACAACGCATTGCCAGATGTACCCCAAGTACTGGTCGTTCCTGTGGTGCAAGATGATTTTCCAGGAGGCTGGTCGGTCGCCGTCGGCGAGGGCAGTTTCGCTGTCGTGGACAGGATCAGCCCGTTCCGCAAGGCCTGGCTGACAAAGCAGAAGCGCCGGGTTGACACAGGAGCCCTGACTGATGTGAACAACGCATTGTTCAAAATCCTCGCTACCGAGTGACCACATGTCCAGGCCGAACCCGCTCGGCCTGCACAGTGCTCACCAGCGCCTCACCCCGATCAGCTCCAGCCATGACTAAATCATGCCCGACATCCACAATACGAACACCATCGGTAGCATTCCGTAACTCCAGGTGACGGATCGTCGCGCGAGGTCCCCGGCGACGAGGCGCTATAGCTGCGCTGGTCCGGTACTCGCACAGGGAGAGGGGCTCGACAATGACCGCACTTCCTGACTGGATGGCGCTACCACCGGAGGGGCTGAGCACCGCGGAGTACGAGGCGCTGCCCGAAGAAGTGTGCAGCCGCATCAAGATTGTCGATGGAGCCATCCTCGTGGCTCCAACCCCCCGCCGCTCGCATCAGAGGATCGCACGGCGCCTCGCGAACGAACTTGAGCACGCCGCTGGACCCGAGCTCACCGTTGCCACGGATGTCGACCTTCGACTACGGGACGTACCGCTACTCAACCGACGGCCGGACATCGCCGTCTACGACTCCACGCTGCCGGACGAGGTCGTGCTTCTTCCCCAGCACTGCCTGCTGGTGGTCGAAGTGATGTCGCCGGGCTCCGTCACCGCCGATCAGACCGACAAGCCAGCCGAGTACGCCGCCGCAGGCATCGAGCACTTCTGGCGCTTCGAGAGCGACCGCCAAGACGACCGGCGTTTGACCGCGTTCCGCTACCGGCTGGATCCGACGACGCGGCTCTACGCACCCGCCGGGGTCGACACCGACAAGCTGGCGGTGTCCGACCCCGGCGAGTTGCGCATCGATTTCGAATCGCTGTTGTGACCGAGCACGACGCGCTACGTCGGGCCGACACGCTTCGGTGCTGCCTTGAGCACAGCGGTATCGCGCTCATCGGGCACTCGTCGAGCAGTGGGACGTGGACCTGTTCAGCAAGCCTTCGCCACCGGGTGACTACATGTCCAGGCCGAGGTCGAGGGCCGGGGAGGAGTGGGTGAGGCCTCCTACCGCCAGGTACTGGACTCCCGTTTCCGCGTAGGCGCGGGCCATTTCGAGGACCAGGCCCCCCGATGCTTCGAGTTCCGTGGCCGGCGACGTCTCCCGGACGCGGCGGACCGCTTCCGCGCACTGCTGCGGGGTGAAGTTGTCCAGCAGGACCAGCGCCACGTCCTCCGCCAGCACCTCGTCGAGTTCGTCCAGCGTGGACACCTCGACCTCCATCGGCAGGTCCGGCGCGTGCTCGCGGCAGGCCCGCACCGCCGCCACCACCGAGCCCGCCGCCACCACGTGGTTGTCCTTGATCAGCACCGCGTCGCCGAGGCCCATCCGGTGGTTGACCCCGCCGCCGCAGCGGACCGCGTACTTCTGCAACTCCCGCAGGCCCGGCAGCGTCTTGCGGCTGTCCCGGATCCGGCAGCCCGTGCCCGCGACCGCATCGACCCACGCCGCCGTCGCGGTCGCGATGCCCGACAGGTGGCACAGCAGGTTCAGCGCCGTGCGTTCCGCCGTAAGCAGGCCGCGGACCGGTGCTTTCACCTGCAGCACGCAGTCGCCGGGCGCCAGCACCTCACCGTCGGAACGCTCGGAGAGCACGGCGTAGGCGTCCGCGCCCAGCACCTCGTCGAGCACGAGGCGCACCAGCGGCAGACCCGCGACGACCCCGGCCCGGCGGGTGTTGAACGCGGCCTCGGCGATCGCGCCGACCGGAACCGTCGCCTCGGTCGTCGCGTCCGGCCCGTAGCGCAGGTCCTCGGCCAGCGCCGTGCGGACGACCTCGCGGGCCTTCTCCAGATCGATGCTCATGCCGCTGTCCTCGCAATCCCGGCGGCGGTGTGGATGAGGCACCCCGAGGCGTCCAGCCGGAGCACCGTGCTGCGCCGCCAGCGCAGGTCGTCGGTGTCCGGGAAATCCGTTCGGCGGTGGCAGCCGCGCGACTCGGCGCGTTGCCTGGCCGACGCCAGCAGCGCCTGCGCGGTCAACGCCAGCGACGAGTCCTCGACGGCCTGCCGGGTCCGCAGTGGACGGACGATGGCCGCCCGGTCCAGGACCCGGGTCGCTGCCGCGAGCCCCTCGTCGTCGCGCCCGATGCCGACGTAGCGGCTCATCGTGCGCTGCAACAGGTCCCGGTCGACCACCGCCATCGCCGGTTGCACCGCCGCACCGGGGGCCTTGCGGTTCAGCAGTCCGCAGCACAGGTCCTTGGCCACCGCCTCGGCCGTGCGCCCACCGACCACGAGGCCTTCCAGGAGGCTGTTGGACGCCAGCCGGTTCGCGCCGTGCAGCCCGGTGCACGCGACCTCACCGGCGGCGTAGAGCCCGGTCACGGTCGTTCGACCATCCACACTGGACACCACGCCGCCGCACGAGTAGTGCGCCGCGCTGGCCACCGGGATCGGCTCGCGGACCGGGTCGATGCCGGCCGCCTGGCACGCCGCGTACACCGTCGGGAACCGCTCGACGAACCCCGGACCGATGCTCGTCGCGTCGAGGAACACGTGCTCCGCGCCGGTTTCGGCGGCCCGCTTGTTGATCGCCGCAGACACCACATCGCGTGGGGCGAGGTCGGCCAGCGGGTGCTCCCCCTCCATCACGCGCCGCCCGTGCACGTCGACGAGCACCGCGCCTTCCCCGCGCACCGCCTCGGTGATCAGCGGTCGCCGCCCTCGCGGCCCACCCGGCGTGTAGAGCACCGTCGGGTGGAACTGCACGAACTCCAGGTCCGCGACGGACGCACCGGCCCGCAGCGCGAGCGCGATACCGTCCGCAGTGGACACTTCGGGGTTCGTGGTGGCGGCGTAAAGCTGACCGAGGCCCCCGGTGGCCAGCAGCACCGCCGGGGCGTGCAGCACACCCGCCCTGCTTTCGGCGTCCATCGCCAACGCCCCGACGACGGCGCCGCTGTCGCCGCGCAGCAGCTCGACGACGCAATGCCGTTCCAGCACCGGAATTCCGCCGCCGCGCACGGCTTCGGACAACGCGCGCTGCACCTCCGCACCGGTCGCGTCCCCGCCGGAGTGGATCACGCGGAACGCGCTGTGCCCGCCCTCGCGGGTCCGCGCCAGCTCGCCGTCCGCGCCCAGATCGAAGCGGGCACCAGCCGCGCGCAGCCGCGCGATCGCCTCGGCACCGTCGGCGAGGATGTCCCGCACCGCCGGGCGCGAGCACAGTCCGGCGCCGGCGGTCAGCGTGTCCTCGACGTGTTTGCGCAGGCTGTCGCCCGGGTCGAGCTCGTCCGGCCGGACCACGGCGATGCCGCCCTGCGCCCAGCTGGTGTTGCCCGCCGACGCGCTGTCCTTGCTGACCACCAGCACCCGCAGGCCCAGCTCGCGGGCCCGCAGCGCCGCCGTCAGGCCGGCGACGCCGGTGCCGACGATCAGTAAGTCCGCGCCTGCTTCCCAGCTCATTCGCCGCCTCCGGGCTTGCCGATGGCGATCATCCGCTCGACCGAGGCCCGCGCCAGGTCGGCGACGTCCGTCGGCACGTGCACCTCGTCGGCGCCTTCCCGCAGGCAGCGCAGCAGGGCCGCCGGGGTGATCATCTTCATGTAGCGGCAGGACGCGCGGTCGTTGACCGCCCGGAAGTCGATCTCGGGTGCGGCGCGGCGCAACTGGTGCAGCATGCCGACCTCGGTGGCCACCAGCACCGAGCGGGCGCCGGTCTCCTTCGCCGCGGTCAGCATGTCGCCGGTGGACAGGATCTTCACCCGTTCCTTGGCGACGGTGCCCTCACCGGCCAGGTAGAGGGCCGAGGTCGCGCACCCGCACTCGGGGTGGATGAACAGGTCGGCGTCCGGGCTGGCCGCCGCGCGCTCGGCGAGCTCGGGCCCGTTGATCCCGGCGTGCACGTGGCATTCCCCGGCCCAGATGTGCAGGTTCTCCCGGCCGGTTTCGCGCTTGACGTGCGCGCCCAGGAACTGGTCCGGGCAGAACAGCACCTCGCGGTCCGCCGGGACGGAGCGGACCACGTCCACCGCGTTCGACGAGGTGCAGCAGATGTCCGTCTCCGCCTTCACGTCGGCGGTGGTGTTCACGTAGGACACCACGACGGCGCCCGGGTGCTCGGCCTTCCAGGCCCGCAGCTGGTCGGCGGTGATCGAGTCGGCGAGCGAACATCCCGCCCGCGCGTCCGGGATGAGCACCGTCTTGTCCGGACCGAGGATCTTCGCCGTCTCGGCCATGAAGTGCACGCCGCAGAAGACGATCGTGCTGGCGGAGCTGTTCGCCGCGATGCGGCTCAGCGCCAGCGAATCGCCGGTGTGGTCGGCGACGTCCTGGATCTCCGGCAGCTGGTAGTTGTGCGCCAGCAGCACGGCGTCCCGCTCGTCGGCCAGTTCGCGCACCTCGCGCGCCCATTCGGCGGTGGGTGCCACCCCGGTGTAACCGGCGTCGGTCCGCTCCCAGGTTGCAGTCGCGGCCATGTCGTCCTCCTCGCCGGACCTCCGGGAGAACCCGCCCGGAGGCTCCGCTAGCACCCCGGATCAAGCTCCCCGAGGTTTTCGCCTTAGAATCGAAAACGTGACACATCCTAACACCGCGAGTTGTGCGGACAAGGGCGACGCTCGTCACGAAGTGCTCGCCGGCGTCCTCCAGGTCCGGGATGACCGGCTGCAGGTGCTGCTGTGGCAACGCGCTCAGGAACCGGACGTGCACCGCTGGTCACTGCCCGGTGGACGGCTGGCCGCCAACGAGGACGTGGAGACATCGATCCGGCGGCAGCTGGCCGAGAAGGTCGACGTGCACAAGCTGACCCACGTCGAGCAGCTCTCGGTGTTCAGCAGCCCGGACCGGGTGCCCGGCCGCCGCGTCGTCGCCACCGCCTTCCTCGGGCTGGTGCCCTCCGACATCGACCCCGAGGTCCCAGCCGACACGGCGTGGCACCCGGTCGACGCGCTGCCGCCGACCGCCTTCGACCATGAGCTGATCGTGCTGGCCGCGCGGGACCGGCTGCGCGCCAAGCTGTCCTACACGAACATCGGTTTCGCGCTGGCCCCCGCCGAGTTCACCGTCTCGGAGCTGCGCCGGATCTACTCCGCCGCGCTCGGCTACCAGGTCGCGGCGACCAACCTGCAGCGCGTGCTGTCCCGGCGCGGTGTGCTGGAACCCACCGGCCGAACGGTGCCCGCGGGTCCGGCCGGTGGTCGTCCGCCCGCGCTGTTCCAGTTCACCTCCCGGGACCTGGAGGTCACCGACCCCTTCGCAGTGTTCCGGCCCCCGAGCTGAAGGGAATGCATCCAGAATCGCGCGCAGCGGCGCAGGTCGGCGCATTCGGCGCACAGGCTGAGAAATCGCCAGCGCGACGGGCAACGGCGTACGACAAGACCACACCGCCGCGAAAAACGAGCCTGGAATTCCTTGAACGCTGCTTCCGGGGCATTCGCGACGTAGGTTTGGGGCGTGATGGACGTGCTGCCGCTCTTCCCGCTCGGTTCCGCCCTGCTGCCGGGCAGCCACCTGCCCTTGCACATCTTCGAGCCGCGATACCGGCAGCTGGTCACCGACCTCGTCGGCGAGGACCTGCCGCACCGCCGGTTCGGCGTGGTCGCCATCCGGCAGGGCTGGGAAGTCGGCGAGGACAACGTCGACTCGATGTACGACGTCGGCTGCTCCGCGCTGCTGGACCAGGTTCGGCAGCTACCCGGCGGGCGGTACGACGTCAGCGCCAACGGGGAGCGCCGGTTCCGGCTGTTGCAGATCGACCGGAGCGCGGCTCCGTACCTGATGGCCGACATCGAGTGGCTGCCGGACACCGCCCCGGAGAACGACTCACCGGCGCGCCGCGAGCACCTGACGACCGCCGCCCGCGCGGCGTACCAGCGCTACCACGACACCGGATTGCGCGGCGGGCAGCGCGAAGCCCCGGCCGAGGACGCCGACACCGCGACGCTTTCGTACCTGCTGGCCGACGATTGCGTGCTGACCGTGGAAGACCGGCAGGAGCTACTCGAAGAAACCGATCCCCTGGAGCGGCTGCGCAACATCCGGCGGCTGCTGCTGCGGGAAACCGAGTTCCTCCGCGAACTGCGCGCGGTTCCGGCGCCCCTCACGGATTTCGCCCAGCACACCAGCGTGAACTGACCAGGACGATGCACGGCTCGTCCCGCGCGCGGGTGCGAGCTGCGTGCGGCTGCGCCGCTTCGAAGGCGAAAGACGTGGCGTTGGGCGGTCTTGCGGCATCGATAAGATCTCCGCATGTCGTCACCTGGTAATTGGGGCTCGAACGAGTACGGGCACTACGATCCGAACACCGGGCAGCCCGGCGCATCGGGGCCCCAGCCCGGCATGCAGTACCAGGGTTTCGGCGCGTTCTCCCAGCCCCAGCCCCAGCAGCCGCAGCCGCCCCAGCAGCCGCCACCGCCGCCCCAGCAAGCGCCCTATCCCGGCATGGTCAGCGGCTACCCGGTGCAGCCCACGCCGACCCCGCCGGGCAAGAGCCGCGGGCCGATGATCGCGGCGATCGCGCTCGCCTCGGTGGCCGTGATCGCGATCGTCACCACGATCGTCGTGCTCAGCACCTCCGGCGGTGGATCGCAGGCGGCACCGCCGCCGCCCACGCGCACCAGCACGCCGTCCAAGCCGACCACCAGCGCGACGTCCGCCGCGCCGCCGACGGCGGCCAACCCGCAGCTGACGCCGCTGGTGCCCGGCTGGCAGGTGGTGACGGTGCCGAAGCGGGGCGCGGTCTACGACGTGCCGACGAACTGGAAGCTGGACTCCAACCCGGAGGGCGTGCACGGCTTCGGCCCGCCCGACGACCCGGTGACGATGACCGGCGTGGCCGAATACCAGAAGGGCTTCTGCACCGGCGCTCCGACCAGCTACCGGGCGGTCTCGGGCGCGACCGCCCGCAGGGGGCCGGACGACACCGCGGTGGCCACCGAAACGCTGCAGAAGTTCGCTGCGGTGGCCCACACGCGCGCCGGCCAGGCACCCGTGGTCCTGCCGGGCCCGCCGGAGCAGCTTCAGCTCGCGGGCGGTGTTCCTGCCGTCCGGATCACCGCCCAGATCACGATGCCATCCCCCGAGCCCTGCGACTCCGCAACGGTCGCGGTCAGCGTGCTCGCCACCAACAACGACGGCGAGAGCTCGGTGGTCTTCATCGCCGCAGCCGATCAGAACGTCCCGGACGCGGTTCCGGTCGACACGCTGAAGCAGATCACCCAGTCCTTCCGCGGCGCACCGAAGTGATCGAAGAAGGATGCCCGACACGTCGCGCGTAGCGGTGCGGGTAGCCGTGCGGGTGGCGGAACCTCAGAGGCCGCCTCGACTCCGGGATCCCCGACTTGTGCCCGACCAGTCGGGGACAGCCCCTGTCACGGCCCCTAACGGCCTGTCAGCCGAGGCGGCGGCCGAGGTCGTCCAGGCCGTTCCAGGAGGCGGCGAGGCCGTAGCCGAGCGCGACCGCCAACGGCTGCACCAGCAGCACCCAGTAGGTGCCGACCTCCGGGGCGACCGTGATCAGGTCACCCAGCTGCGGGTTCGCCGGTATCGCGTACAGACCACCGGCGAACGACGCGCCCAGCTGCACGCCCAGCCAGGACGCGACCACCGACCCGAACGCACCCGCGATGAGCAGCACCGGGCCGCGCCGCCTGCGAGCTAACCACAGCACCGAAGACGTCAGCAGTCCGGCGGCGAAGGCGAGCAGCGCGAAGATCGCGATGGTGTCGAAGCCGTGGTAGCCCTCCACCAGCAGCGGGGTCAGCCTGCCCTGCGGGCCGAGCACGCTCTGCTGCGAGGGCGCCAGCCGCGACCACACCCAGCCGATCGGCAGGCCCAGCAGCGAGATCAGCGACACCGCACTTACCGCGGGCAGCAGGTCGGCCTTGACCACCACGCGGGGCGGCGGCGCGACCAGCTGCGGAACCACGGGTTCCGCCTCGGTTCCGGCCGCGGCTTCGATCCGCTCCGGGGCGGCGCGCGTGCCGCCGGGCTCCACCGGGCTGTCCGCCACCCGCCAACCTCCTACCGGCCGCCACAACCGTCTGCTGCGTCACCCTAGCGCTACAACGCGTCGTGCCCGCATCACCCGATGGCCGGGGGTGCAGCGCACATCAACTATCCTGCGCGAGCCCCCATGCCAGCTACTCCGAAGGACGCGCGAAGTGGCGGGAATCCTGCCGAGTCCGCTGTTGACCGGACCGAGCCCGATCGACGAACCGCGCCGGGATTCGGCCGTTCGGCTACCGCTGCGCAGCACTGTCGTCGAGCTGCTGCTCAGCGCGTTCGTGGCGGCGGTCGTGAGCCTGGTGCTGCAGTTCGGCATCGCCCGGCTGAGCATCAGCGAGCCCAGCTTCGCACCGGAAGCGCTCGCGGCCATCAGCAGTGCGCTGGTGCTGGCCGTGCTGTTCCTGCTGCTGGCGTTCGGACATCGCCGCTCGCCGCGCTGGCTGCGGTTGTTCGGCGCCTGGGTGGCGCTCAGCGCGTTCAGCACGTTCGCGCTCGCAATCCCCTTGCAGGCCACCAGGTTCTACTACGGCGGCTCGTCCGTGGACAACGGGTTCCGCCTGCAGTACATGACCCGGATGGCCAGTACTCCGGGCCTGGCCGACCTGAACTACGCCGACACGGCTCCCTACTACCCGGCCGGTTGGTTCTGGCTGGGCGGCCGGTTCGCCAACCTCATCGGCTGGGAGGGCTGGGCGGCGTACAAGCCGTACGCGCTGGCCTGGGTGGCGGTGACCACCGTCGTCGCGTTCACGCTGTGGAGCGTCGTGTGGTGCGACGCCGGCTGGCGCTACTCGCGGCGGTCGCGACGGGGCTGGCCGGGATGCTGCACGGCATCGAGGAGCCCTACGCCTGGCCGTCGGCGGCGTGGCTGGCACCGATCGCCGTGCTGGCCTGGCACGCGCTGCGCCGCCGGGACCACGCTCCACGGTGGACACTCGTCTGCATCGGCGGCTACGTCGGTTTCGCGGCCATCACCTACACCCTGCACTTCGGGTTCGCGGTGCTGATGGTCGTGCTGATGGCGGTCATCACCGGGGTATTCCGGGTGCACCAGGGGGAACGGCTGTGGCCGACGGTGCGGCAACTGTTCTTGCGGCTGCTGCCAATCGGCATCGTCAGCCTGGTCATCGCGCTGCTGGCCTGGCTGCCCTACCTGCTCTCCACCCACTTCCTGCTGGACAACCCGCGCAGCGCGGCGCAGCACTACCTGCCCGAGGACGGCGCGTTCCTGCCGGTGCCGATGATGGAAGGCACCGCGTTCGGGGTGCTGTGCCTGGCCGGTCTGGTGTGGCTGCTGTTGCGGTGCCGGCGCAGCGAGGTCGCCGCCTCGATGCTGAGTATCGTGCTCGCGGTCTACGGCTGGTTCGTGCTGTCGACGCTGGCGCTCGTCGCCAAGACCACGCTGCTCGCGTTCCGCCTCAACGTGATCCTCGACGTGACATTGGCCGTCGCCGGCGTCTTCGGTCTGCTGGAACTCGTCGGCTACCTGCGGCAAAAGCTGGACACGCGGTACGCGCTGCGGATCAGCATGGTCGCCACCGCGCTCGGGCTGCTCGGCGCGATCACCATCAACCAGGGCGCGATCGGGTTGGCGCTGCAGCCGTCCGTCGAACGCGCCTACGCGGACTACTACCCCACCGGCGACAACGCGATGGGGCAGCGCGACCCGGCCAAGCCCGGCTCGTGGACGGATGCCGAGATCCGCGCGATAGCCGAACTGACCGGCCGCAAGCCGGTGGACAACGTGCTGCTCACCACCGACTACAAGCTGATGTCCTTCCAGCCGTACTGGGGCTTCCAGCAGGAGACTCCGCATTACGCCAACCCGCTGGCGGACTACGACGAGCGCGCCGCCGAGGTCCAGGAGTGGACCACCGCGAAGACCCCCGACGAGCTGCTGCGCATGCTGCGCAAGAGCCGGTTCAAGACGCCCAACGTCTTCGTCCTGACCAACCCGGTGAGCCCGCACTCCGATGTGGAGCCCCCGGCGGACCAGTCGGGCAAGCTGGTGCTGCAGTTGAAGGGCGACGCCTTCCCACAGCTGCCGAACGTCCGGGACTACGACGTCTACTTCGACCCGGCGGTGTTCGACTCGCCCGCCTTCGCCAAGCGCGAGGTCGGCCCCTACACCATCGTCGCGCTGCGCTGATGGGTTCCGCCGCGGTGCTGCGGCGGATGCGGTATTTCACGGCGGCCAGCGCGAGGGCGACCGACCACCCGCGACGAACACCTCGGTCGGCCGGACCCGCCGGAACACCAGGCACGCGGTGAGCCCGGCCGAAACCCCGAGGATGCCGTACCACAGCAGCGGGCCCGCGCCCCGGACGGCGACCAGCGAAGTGCCGCCCGCCAGCGCGAAGACCCAGCAGCGCCAACACGCCGTCCAGCACCAGCCGGTGGTCCGGCCACGAGATCCGCATCGGACCACGGTCGCCGCTCAGACCTGGACGAAGCCTCCTCCTCGAGGAGGAGTTCAGCGCACCCCAGGGCGGACCGGGAAGCTCTGCAGGCCGTGCATCAACGTGCTGAAGCGCCACTGCACGTCGTCCAGCGAACCGGCCGCGCGGAGGTTCGGGAAGCGTTCGACCAGGTGCCGCACCGCGATCTGCCCCTCCAGGCGGGCCAGCTGCGCCCCGAGGCAGAAGTGGATGCCGTGGCCGAAGGCCAGGTGCCCGTGCGCGTCGCGGGTGATGTCGAAGCGCCCCGGCTCGGCGAAGCGGTCCGGGTCGTTGTTCGCCGACGCCAACCCCACCCAGACGATCTCGCCCGCCGGGATCTGCACGCCGCCGTACTCGACGGGTTCGGCGGTGTGCCGGAACGTCCCGTGCATCACCGGGCCGTCGAAGCGCAACATCTCCTCGACCGCGGCGGGCACCAGCCCCGGGTCCGCCACGAGCGCCGCCCACTGGTCGGGGTTGCGCAGCAGCGCCAGCACCCCGTTCCCGATCAGGTTGACCGTCGTCTCGTGCCCGGCGACCAGTAGCAGGAACACCATCGAGATCAGTTCCGGCTCGCTGAGCCGGTCCTCGTCCTCGGTGGCCTCGATCAGCCCGGTGAGCAGGTCGTCGGCGGGTTCGCGGCGCTTGGCCTCGATGAGCTGGACCAGGTACTGGGCCATCGCCACGGCGGCCTGCTGCGAATCGTCCGGTGCGTCCACCAGGGCGTTGGTCCAGGCCCGGAAATCGTCCCGGCGGCTCTCGTCCACCCCCAGCAGCTCGGAGATCACCTGGATCGGCAGCGGGAAGGCGAACGCGTCCAGCAGATCCACTTCGGACTCCTCGGCCATCGCATCGAGCAGCCCCGCGCTGATCTCCTCGATGCGCGAGCGCATGCCCTCCACCCGACGCGCGTTGAACGCCTTGACCACCAGCTTGCGCAGCCGGGTGTGGTCCGGCGGGTCCATGTTCAGCATGTGCTCGAGCAGCCCGTCGACGAACTCCCGGCGGTCCGCGTCCGCCGGCAGCTTCGCCTGGATCACCTCCTGCATGCGGTCGTTCTTCTTGCTCAGTCGGGGATCCGCCAGCGCGGCGCGGGCATCGTCGTACCGGGTGATCACCCAGACCTCCAGGCCGTGCCTGGTGACCATGCGCTGGACGGGCGTGGCGGCCCGAATCCGGTCGAACCCGGCGTGCAGGTTCTGCACGAAGTCGTGGTCGAAGACGGGAAGATCGGTGTGCGCCTCGGTGGTGGACATCGGATTCCTTCGCGTTCGGCAGCGTTGACCCTGACTCCAGTGAACCCTTTTCGCATTGAGCTGTCACGCCGATCTGAGAACCGCCTCAGCCAACGCACTCCACCAGAGCCGTGAGCGTTTTCGGACGCTGTGGCACGAGGACATGGGCATGATGGCCACCTTCGAAACGGTGTGGCCGAACGGGCTACTCCCCGGAACGTCCACTCCGCAACGGCGGCCACGCCAACTACCAACCCGAGGTGGACCGCCTGCGCACGGCGAGAACCAACCAGGGTGAAGCGAACGGACTGTTCACGTCGATAGACGGCACGAACGGTCCGTTCGCTTCAACCAGAACCCTCCAAAACAGCCCCTCCAGCAACCAAACCGCTCACGCGTCTGGGTCAGTACGCCTCGAAGCAGCCTGCGCCGAGCAGGCCCTTCAGCTCGCCTTGCAGGCCGTTCTCGGTGGACACGAAGTAGTCGCTCGACAACGCGAGCCGGGTCGTACCGCGCGGGCTCTGCAGCTTGAGCTGCACCGGCGTGGTTCCCGTGTGCGCCCGCAGCGTCCGCTTCAGCTCCGCCACCAGGGACTGGTTGACCCGGCCCACCGGCACCTTGATCACGAACGCCGGGTCGGTGCCCGGGTCGGTTTCCGCTGCGGAGATGTCCACTGGCACCGCATCGGAGGCGAACACGCTGATCGTGCCTTCGCGTTCGTTGATGCGGCCTTTGACTGCGAGCGCGGTGTCTTCCATCAGGCAGTCGGCGAACATCTCGTAGGACTTCGGGAAGAACAGCACCTCTACGCTGGCGTCGAGGTCTTCGAGTGTGACGATGGCCCAGGGGTGGCCGTTTTTGTTGATGCGGCGTTGGATTCCGGAGATCATGCCGGCGATCTTGAGTTGTTCCTTGCCGTTGCCGAACTCTCGTTCGCCGCCGACGAGGTCGGCGATCCCGGTGTCCTGGTAGGGGGCGAGCAGTCGTTCCGCGCCGTCGAGGGGGTGGGCCGAGACGTAGAGGCCCAGCATTTCCCGCTCGTAGGACAGCAGCTGTTTGCGTGGCCATTCCTCGTGGGTGAAGTGCAGGTGTGCCAGGGGTGAGGCGTCGGCGCTGTCTTCGGAGGTGTCCGCGCCGAAGAGGTCGAACTGTCCCATCGCCTGCTGCCGCTTCAGGCCGATCACGGCATCGACGGCGGCTTCGTGGTGCTGGACCAGGGACATGCGGGTGTGGCCCAGGGAGTCGAAGGCACCGGCCTTGATCAGTGATTCGATGACCCGCTTGTTGCAGGCCAGGATCTCGGATTTGTCGAGGAAGTCGGTGAAGGAGGTGTAGCGGCCCTTTTCCTTGCGGGTCGTGACGATCGAGGCGACGACGTTGGAGCCGACGTTGCGGATCGCGCTCATGCCGAAGCGGATGTCGGAGCCGACGGCGGCGAAGGTGTCGCGGGAGTCGTTGACGTCCGGGGAGAGGACCTTGACACCCATCCGGCGGCATTCGGCGAGGTAGACCGCCATCTTGTCCTTGTTGTCGCCGTTGGAAGTCAGCAGCCCGGCCATGTACTCGGCCGGGTAGTTGGCCTTCAGATACGCCGTCCAATACGCCACCAGGGCATAACCCGCCGCGTGCGACTTGTTGAACGCGTAGCCGGCGAAGGGCAGCACCGTCTCCCAGAGCTTGGTGATGGCCTCGTCGCGGTAGCCGTTGGCCCGCATACCGGCCTGGAAGCCCTCGAATTCCTGGTCCAGGACCGACTTTTTCTTCTTGCCCATCGCGCGGCGCAGGATGTCCGCTCGGCCGAGGCTGTAACCGGCGACCTTCTGCGCGATCGCCATGATCTGCTCTTGGTAGACGATCAAACCGTAGGTTTCGTCGAGGATGTCGCGCAGATCGTCCTCGAGATCGGGATGGATCGGCTCGATCGCCTTGCGACCGTTCTTGCGGTCGGCGTAGTCGAGGTGCGCGTTGACATCCATCGGCCCCGGCCGGTACAGCGCGTTGGCCGCCACCAGGTCGCCAATACCCACCGCGGGCATCCCCAACCGTTCGGCTTCGGCGAACAACGCCCCCACCTTCGCCGCACCGTCGAGCATCGAGTACTCAGTGTGCACATGCAGGTGAACGAAGGGGTCGACAGGCACGGGGAAGTCCTCCTTCGGCAGGTTCTGGGAGAGTTGCCAGCCTAACTCGCGTCCCCGACGCGATCGGAGATTCCCCCGGCGTTGCGCGGTGCTTCCCACAAGACCTGGTGTGACCCGCCACTCGACGCCCGTCCCGGGCGCGGTGCGGCCGGACGCGCGGGATCAAAACCACGTGCCGTTTACGCATGGGAAGACCCGAGCGGGTAGCGTGGCACGACGTGGCTGGCCCTGATCCCGTGGACGTGCGTCTGCTGAGCGTCGTCGCCGAGATGGGCCGTGCGGCGGTTCCCGAGATCGCCGGTCGGCTCGGCATGGATGTGCGCGACGTCGCCGCACGTCTTGCTGTCCTGTCGACGACGGGCCTGCCGCTGATCGTCGGCGTCGAATGCGATCCGCAACCCATCCGCAACGCGGTCGCCGCCGCGCAGCACTGGGCGGCGCAGCAGAGCATGGCCAGCGGGCCGTACCAGGTGCCCGCGCCGGGCACCGGTGCCCACCCGGCTCAGCAGTCCGGGCCCTACCCGCAGCCGACCGGCGGCTACCCGATGCCCAGCGGCGCCTACCCGGGACCTGCTTATGGCGGCCCGAGCGGCCCGCAGCCGTTCGCCCCGCAGGGTCCGCCGCCGGCGTCCTTCCAGCAGCAGGCGGCCCCGCCGGCGCCGCCGAACCCGATGAACGTCTGGGGCCCGCCGGGGTCGGCCGCGTGGGCGCGCGGCGACCAGCAGTGGCCGGGCGCCCAGCCCGGGCCGCAGCAGCAGCCGGTGCGCAGCGGCAAGGTGGGCACCAAGCTGGACATCGAGGGCCTGGAAGGCGAGCGGATCACCATCCTCCTCGTGGAGGTCGTGGACCCGGCCGACTTCCTGTTCACCGCCGCAGGCTACGAACTGCAGGACGGCGAGCGCGCGGTAGTCGTGCACACCGAGCTGACCAACCGCGGGGCGACGCCGTTCGCGTCGCTGCCCGACCTGTACCTGGAGCTGATCACCAAGGACGGCTCTGCGGTGTCGAAGGCGCCGGTGTCGCTGTCGTCCCGACCCCCGCACCGCATCGGCGTGCAGCCGGGCGAGACCGTGGGCGGACACACGGTGTACGTGCTGCCGGAGTCCACCGAGCTCACGACGGTGCGCTGGACGCCCCGCCCCGGGGACGAAAAACGCACCCTCACCTGGGACATCACCGACCTCTGACGAGCGGTCGGGTGCCGCGGTTGCCCAGATGCCCTCGACTTCCGTCTCGCGCGCAGCGGTGTGCCGCCGATTTCGCCCGAAATCGGCGCCCGGCCGACGGGGTAAACGCGGTCCGAGCGAGGCGCTCGGCCGGTAATTCCGGGACGGCTTTGCGTCTGTCCTAGTGATCCGCCGGGGCGAACGGGCGTGTGGCCTTGCGGTTTGCGCTGCGGTGTGGAGAGCTGGAGTCATGACCTCTCCGGAGAGCGGTCGCACCAGCGTCGGTGTCCCGCGCGAAACGGTGCCCGGCGAACGCCGGGTCGCGCTCGTCCCGGGCGTGGTGGAGCGGCTGTGCGCGCAGGGGCTCGGCGTCGTGGTCGAGACCTGCGCCGGGCAGGCCGCGCTTATCCCGGACGAAGCGTTCACCAAGGCCGGCGCGACCATCGGTGATCCCTGGTCCGCCGATGTCGTGGTCAAGGTGAACGCGCCGACCGAAGCGGAGATCGGCCGGCTGTCCCCCGGCTCGGCGCTGCTCGGCTTCCTCGCGCCGTTGACGGACCCGGACATCGCCGGACGGCTGCGGGCCGCCGGGGTGCTGGGCTTCGCGCTGGAGTCGGTGCCGCGCATCTCCCGGGCCCAGTCGATGGACGCGCTGTCCTCCCAGGCCAACGTCTCCGGGTACCGGGCTGTGCTGCTGGCGGCGAGCGAGTGCACCCGGTTCTTCCCGATGCTGACCACCGCGGCGGGCACCGTGAAGCCCGCGTCGGCGCTGGTGCTCGGCGTGGGGGTGGCCGGGCTGCAGGCGCTGGCGACCGCGAAGCGGCTCGGCGCCCGCACCACCGGCTACGACGTGCGACCGGAGGTCGCCGACCAGGTGCGCTCGGTGGGCGCGAAGTGGCTGGACCTGGGCGTTTCGGCGGTCGGCGAGGGCGGCTACGCCCGGGAGCTGACGGCTGCCGAGCGCGCCGAGCAGGCCCACCGCCTCAACGCGGCGATCGCGGGCTTCGACGTCGTGATCACCACCGCCCTGGTGCCGGGCCGGCCGGCCCCGATGCTGGTCCCGGCCGACGCGGTGCGCCGAATGCGGCCGGGCAGCGTGATCGTCGACCTCGCGGGGGCGGCCGGCGGCAATTGCGAGCTCAGCGAGCCCGGCAGCACCGTGGTCCGCCACGAGATCACCATCGCCGCCCCGCTGAATCTTCCGGCCGCGATGCCGGAGCACGCCAGCGAGCTCTACGCCCGGAACGTGCAGGCACTACTGGAGCTGATGATCGTCGACGGGCGCTTCGTACCGGACTTCACGGACGAGATCCTGGCCGCTACCTGTGTCAGCCGACCGGACCCGACATGACCGTCGACGACGAGGTGAGGGGCACCCGTGGCCCAGTTGCCCGGTCACGGGTGCTCCTCACCCGACCACTTCCAGGCGAACGGGAGGAGGAGCGATGTTCTTGGCAGATCTGGCCGTTCTGGTGCTGGCGGGGTTCGTCGGCTTCGCGGTGATCTCGAAGGTGCCGAACACACTGCACACCCCGCTGATGTCCGGCACCAACGCGATCCACGGCATCGTGCTGCTCGGCGGCGTGCTGGTGCTCGGGTCCGGTGTGGACAGTGTCGCGTCGCAGCTGCTGGCGTTGCTGGCCATCGTGTTCGGGACCATCAACGTGGTCGGCGGTTTCCTGGTCACCGACCGGATGCTGGGCATGTTCAAGCGAAAGCCCGCCGCAGTGCGGAAGGGTGCCGAAAAGTGATCACGCTGCGAGCGGTGCTCTACATTCTGGCGTTCGCGCTGTTCATCTACGGCCTGATGGGGCTGACCGGCCCGCGCACCGCGGTGCGGGGCAACGCCATCGCCGCGGCCGGCATGGTGGTCGCCGTCGTCGCCACGCTGCTCACCCCGGGCCTGAGCAACTGGTGGCTGATCGTGTTGGGCCTGGTGATCGGCACGGTCATCGGCGTACCGGCCGCGCGGCGGGTGAAGATGACCGCGATGCCGCAGATGGTCGCGCTGTTCAACGGCGTCGGCGGCGGCGCGGTGGCGCTGACCGCATGGGTGGAGTTCCGGGAGACCACCGGTTTCCAGGGCGAACCCGTCAACGTGGCGATCGCGACGCTGTTCGCGGCGATCATCGGATCGATCTCGTTCTGGGGCTCACTGGTCGCCTTCGGCAAGCTTCAGGAGATCGTGCCGGGCCGCCCGATCACCGTCGGCCGCCTGCAGATGCCGCTGAACGTGCTGCTGCTGGCCGGGGCGGTCGGCTGCGCCGTGGCGATCGGGCTGGGCGGCAGCGCCGAACTGCTGCTGGTGGCGGTGCTGGTGCTGGCGGGGCTGGCCGGGATAGCGGTGGTGCTGCCGATCGGCGGGGCCGACATGCCGGTGGTGGTGTCGCTGCTCAACGCGTTCACCGGGCTGTCCGCGGCGGCGGCCGGACTGGCGTTGAGCAACACCGCGATGATCGTGGCGGGCATGCTGGTGGGTGCGTCGGGTTCGATCCTCACCGACCAGATGGCCAAGGCGATGAACAGGTCGATCCCGTCGATCGTGGCCGGTGGGTTCGGCGGCGCCGAGACGGCGGCACCGGCAATCACCGGCGGCGGTACGGTGCGCTCGGTCAGCGCGGCGGACGTGGCGGTCCAACTCGCCTACGCGGGTCAGGTGATCGTGGTGCCGGGCTACGGCATGGCGGTCGCGCAGGCCCAGCACGCCGTGCAGGACATGGCGAAGTTGTTGGTGGACAAGGGGGTCGTCGTCGACTACGCGATCCACCCGGTCGCGGGCCGGATGCCTGGCCACATGAATGTGCTGCTCGCCGAAGCGGACGTGCCCTACGAGCAGCTGAAGGAGATGGACGAGATCAACGACGAGTTCGCCCGCACCGACGTCGCGCTGGTGATCGGCGCCAACGACGTCACCAACCCGGCGGCCCGAACCGACCCGAACTCGCCGATCTACGGCATGCCGATCCTCAACGTCGACCAGGCGAAGGCGGTCATCGTCCTGAAGCGCTCGATGCGAGCGGGTTTCGCGGGAGTGGACAACCCGCTCTACACCGACCAGAAGACCGCGATGCTCTTCGGCGATGCGAAGTCCTCGGTCCGAGAAGTGGTCGAAGAGCTCAAAGCGCTGTAGGCGGTCGCAGCCGTGAGCCACTTGGGCTGCTGCGGCTGCCCGGAAGGCTCACGCGTCCTTGTTCCGGCGGAAGAAGTTCAGCGGGTTGTTGCGCTTGGGGCGTTCTGGCTTGTTGCGGCTGCGGTACTCGAGCTTCGGCCAGTCCCCCGCGTCGCCCCGCGAACCCTCCGGTTCTGGGGCGCCGAACACCGACGGCGGCGCCGTGCCGATGTCCTCCGCGCTGATGACGTCGCCGAGGCCGGTGAAACCGGTCGGCGGGGTCTCCGCGTCGGGTCCCGGGTCGACCACCGGGATGCCCGTAGGCGGCGTCGGCTCGTCCGACCCCTCGAACGATCTCGACTGTGCCATCAAGCCCCCTTGCTCGTAACAGGCTTGCCCGACACCGTACCCGGCTCAACCGTCCTGGTCGCGGAGCTCGTCCAGCGCGTGCTGGAGATCGGCGGGGTACTGGCTCTCGAAGGTGGCCCAGCCGCCGGACGGGTGCTCGAACGAGAGGCTGCGCGCGTGCAACCACTGCCTGGTGATGGCGAGCCGCCGGGCCAGCACCGGGTCCGCGCCGTAGGTCAGGTCGCCGACGCAGGGGTGCTTGATCGCCGCGAAGTGCACCCGGATCTGGTGCGTGCGCCCGGTTTCGAGCTTCACGTCGACCAGTGATGCCGCGCGGAAGGCCTCCACCGTCTCGTAGTGGGTGATGCTGGGCTTGCCGCCGGTGACGACCGCGAACTTGTAGTCGTGGCGCGGATGCCGGTCGATCGGCGCGTCGATGGTGCCGCGGCTCGGGTCCGGGTGCCCCTGCACCACCGCGTGGTACCGCTTGTCGACGGTGCGTTCCTTGAAGGCGCGCTTGAGCACTGAGTACGCGTTCTCGCTCTTGGCGACGACCATGACACCGGTGGTGCCCGCGTCCAGCCGGTGCACGACGCCCTGCCGCTCGGAGGCCCCGGAAGTCGCGATGCGCACGCCAGCCGCGGCGAGCCCGCCGACCACCGTCGGCCCTTCCCAGCCGGGGCTCGGGTGCACCGCGACGCCGACCGGCTTGTCCACCACGACGATGTCGTCGTCCTGGTGCAGGATCCGTAGCCCCTCCACCGGCACCGCGACGACCTGCAGCGGCTGTTGCGCCGGCGGCAGCGTCACCTCCAGCCACGCCCCGGCGGCCAACCGGTCCGACTTGCCGGCCGGGTTGCCGTCGACGAGCACGTCACCGGATTCCGCCAGCGAGGCGACGGCACTGCGGGACAGGCCCAGCAGCTTCGAGAGGCCCGCGTCCACCCGCATGCCGTCCAGCCCCTCGGGAACCGGCAGCGTTCGGAGGTCGCTCACGACTCCGAAGCCTTCTTCTTGCGGTGCACCGTGCCGTCGTAGTCGCGGCCCAGCAGCGACATCAGCACGACCAGGATGCCGCCGCAGACGATGCACGAGTCGGCGACGTTGAACACTGGCCACACCGTGCCACCCGGCGCGAACACCGACAGGAAGTCCACCACGTGTCCCTGTAGCGGGCCGGGGGCGCGGAAGATCCGGTCGACCAGGTTGCCGCAGGCCCCGCCGAGCACCAGGCCGAGGCCCACCGCCCAACCCGGCGAGCGCAGCTTCGGCGCCAGCCAGATGATCACCCCGACGACGGCTATCGCGAGCACCGCGAGCAGCCACGTCATGCCGGTGGCCAGCGAGAACGCGGCACCGGGGTTGCGCAGCACGTCGAGGTAGAGCAGGCCGCCGAACAGCTTGACCGGCGGGTTGCCCTCCAAGTTCGCTACGACGGCGACCTTGGTGAGGATGTCGACTCCCAGGGCCACCACGGCGACCCCGCCCAACAACCCGAGCAGCTTCCCGGACCCGCGTTTGGGCGACTCCTCCGCCGCCCCGGTCGGCGTCTCGGACGCCTGTTCCGCGGCGGTCGGCTCGGTGCCTGCCTGCTCTGCTGAGGACTCCCTCGGGGAGGACTGCTCGGTGCTCACGACCACCATTGTCCCTGAACCCGCCCGCACCCGGTTCGGCAGGACCACTCCCGCGATCCGCCCGTTAACCGTTGGGCTGTTTCCCAACTCATTTGCGCGGCGGTGCAGGTAGCGGAACCTCAGACGCCGACAGGACTCCGGGAACCCCGACTCATGCATGACCACTACGCCACGCCGGGGACTGGCCTCGCCAAGTACCCCGACGGGATGGGCACGGCCTGAGAACCGCGGGGGTGCAAGTTGCGAGTGTGGGCTAAGCGCCTTCGGCGCTTCAAAGACAAAGAACAGGACCCGTGAGTGCTTTCGGGTGCTATGACGCCGAAACTCACTCACGGGTCGTGACCAGGCGAAGCGGAGCCCCGGTCAGTCGAGGAAGGCGGGCGCGGGGCGCGGGTCGTCGGCTGGCACCCAGCGGCCGTCGACCTGCTCGTAGCGCCACGTCGGGCCTTCGGTCACCAGCCGCCGCAGCGCGTTCACGAGGCGGTCGACGTGTTCCGCCGTGCTGCCCAGCCCGACGCTGACGCGGACCGCGCGCTCGGTGTCCGAGCCCGCCTGCGAGAGCAGCCGCCGCGTGGCCACGTGCGCGCAGAACAAGCCGTCGCGGACGCCGATGCCGTGCTCCGCGGAAAGCGCCGCAGCCAGCACGCCCGGGTCCTGACCGTCGACGGTGAAGCTCACCACGCCGACCCGGTCGTGATCGGCGTCGAACAGGCGGAGTTCGCGCAGCCCCGGCACACCGCGCAGCCCGGCCCGCAGCCGTTGCAGCAGCGCTTCCTCGTGCTCGATGACGTCCGTCCAGTTCGCCGCGAGCGTCTTGCAGGCCTTGGCCAACGCGTGGACGCCGACGGTGTTCGGCGAGCCCGCCTCGTGCCGCTCCGGCCCGGTCGTCCAGCTGACCGACCGCTCCTGCACAAAACGGGTCGCGCCGCCGCCCGCCAGGTACGGCTCGGCGGCGTTGAGCCAGTCCGCGCGGCCGATCAGCGCGCCCGCACCGAACGGCGCGTAGAGCTTGTGCCCCGAGATCGCCACGTAGTCGATGTCGAGCTCGCTGATCCGGACCGGCCGGTGCGGCGCGAGCTGCGCGGCGTCGAGAACCGTGCGAGCCCCGCGACGGCGAGCCACCCGCGCCAGCTCCGCGACGGGCCACAGCTCCCCGGTGACGTTGGAGGCACCCGTGATCACCGCGAGCCGCGGTCCTTCTGGGCAGTCGGCCAGCGCGGCGTCGAGCGCGGCGATGGCATCCGCCGGCGTCTCCGGCGCGGGCAGGCGGCGCACCCGTGGGCCGGTCCAGGGCAGCAGCGCGGCGTGGTGCTCGGTGTCGAAGACCACGACGGACGTGCCGCGCGGCAGCGTGCGTCCCAGCAGGTTCAGGGCGTCGGTCGTGTTGCGGGTGAAGATCACCGAGTCGGTGTGACGGGCGCCGACGAAGTTCCGCAGCTCGTCGCGCGCTCCCTCGTAGACCCGGGTGCACACCTGGGAGGCGAACCCCGCGCCGCGGTGCACGCTCGCGTACCAGGGCAGCAGCTCGTTCACCGCCGACTGCACGGACTCGAGACATGGCGCGCTGGCCGCGTGATCGAGATTCGCGTATCCGATGCGCTGGCCGTTGACCAGCGGGACCTGCAGCGCACCGCCGACCACGGCGGGAATCCGGTAGTCCACATTGGACTGCACCGGGATTTCGATGACGGCGGACGACATGACGGCCTCCTCGGGGGCCTCATCGGACCCGCCCAGAGGGGTCCGCGCTTGCCGGATCGCCCTGCACGACCGGCCAGGTCTTCACCCGGGGCACCCCACCGCGGTTGGAGGGTTGCCGGCCAGCAAGCCGGGGCTTGACGCTGGCGCTCATGACCTTCGACCCAGCACTTTAGGAAACCGCCCGCACCGCAGGCAACACCATTCCCGAACCGTGGGAGCGATCTCCGTCACACGGCGCCCGCGTGGCGATCTCGACACCCGCACGACGGTCACAGCTGCACGCCCGGGTGGCGCCACCCTCGCCAACGCCACCCGAAACACCGGGAGTGTTGATGTGAAGCGAACGGCCTGTTCGCGTCAGTAGATGGCGCGAACAGGCCGTTCGCATCAACCACCACCACGACACCCAAGCGACACCGCGCTCGTCGCCGGTGCCACCCGGGCGTGCAGATCAGACCTTGGTGACGGCGACCTTGATCGCGGTGCCCTCACCGACACTGCCGGTGAAGCCGTCCGCCACGTCGCCGGATTCGACGGCGTCCGCCAGGGTTTCGCCCGCGATGAAGTCGCGGTGCGACTCGACGGCCGCCAGAACCTCGGCCGGCGCCGAGATCGCCACCGTGATCCGGTCGGAGACCTGGAAATCCGCCTCCTTGCGGGCCTGCTGGACGACCCGCACCACGTCGCGGGCCAGGCCTTCGGCCGCCAGTTCCGGGGTCACCTCGGTGTCCAGCACCACCAGCCCCTTGCCGCCGGGCAGCGGCGAGGCCGCGCCGGGATCGGTGGAGACCAGGCGCTCCTCGAACTCGCCGTCCTGCAACTCGATACCCGCCGCGACCACGGTGCCCCCGGTGCGCTGCCACTCGCCGGACTTCACCGCCTTGATCACCTTCTGCACGTCGCGGCCCAGCCGCGGACCGGCGGCCCGCGCGTTAACCGCGATCTCGAAGTGACCGTGCGCGGCGACGTCGGTGCTCAGCTCTAGGTCCTTGACGTTGACCTCGTCGCGGATCAGGTCCGCGAACGGCCGCAGCGCCTCCGCGTCCGGGGTGGCGACCACGAGCTTGGCCAGCGGCAAACGCACCCGCAGCTTGTTGGACTTGCGCAGCGCCGACGCGGCCGAGCACACCTGGCGCACCTCGTCCATCGCGGTCACCAGCGCGGCGTCCGCGGGCAACTCGTCAACCAGGGGCCAGTCCGCCAGGTGCACCGAGCGGCCGCCGGTCAGCCCGCGCCAGACCGCCTCGCCGGTCAGCGGCAGCAGCGGCGCCACCACCCGGCAGGTCACCTCCAGCACGGTGTGCAGCGTGTTGATGGCATCCTGGTCACCGGCCCAGAAGCGGTCGCGCGACCGCCGCACGTACCAGTTGGTCAGCACCTCGAGGAAGTCGCGCACCTCCGCGCAGGCCCCAGCGAGGTCGAAGGTGTCCAATGCGGACTGCACGTCGCCGACCAGCTCGTGGGTCTTGGCCAGGACGTAGCGGTCCAGCACGTGCTTGCTGCCCACTTCGAACTCGCCCGAGATGCCCTCGGCGTTGGCGTACAGCGCCAGGAAGTACCAGGAGTTCCACAGCGGCAGCACCGCCTGCCGCACCGCGTCCCGGATGCCGCGCTCGGTGACCACCAGGTCGCCGCCGCGCAGGATCGGGCTGGACATCAGGAACCAGCGCATCGCGTCCGAGCCGTCGCGGTCGAAGACCTCGTTGACGTCCGGGTAGTTGCGCTTGGACTTGGACATCTTCAGTCCGTCGTGGCCCAGCACGATGCCATGCGCCAGCACGTTGGCGAAGGCCGGGCGGTCGAACAGCGCGGTCGCCAACACGTGCAGCGTGTAGAACCAGCCGCGAGTCTGGCCGTTGTACTCGACGATGAAGTCGCCCGGGTAGTGGTGCTCGAACCACTCCGAGTTCTCGAAGGGGTAGTGCACCTGGGCGAACGGCATCGAGCCGGACTCGAACCAGCAGTCCAGCACCTCCGGCACCCGGCGCATCGTCGACTTCCCGGTCGGGTCGTCCGGGTTCGGCCGGGTCAGCTCGTCGACCTCCGGGCGGTGCAGGTTGGTCGGGCGCACCCCGAAGTCGCGTTCCAGCTCGTCCAGCGAACCGTAGACGTCGGTGCGCGGGTAGGCCGGGTCGTCGGAGATCCAAACCGGGATCGGCGACCCCCAGTAGCGGTTCCGGGAGATGTTCCAGTCGCGGGCGTTCTCCAGCCACTTGCCGAACTGCCCGTCCCGGATGTGCTCCGGCGCCCAGTTGATCTGCTGGTTCAGCTCGACCATCCGGTCCTTGAACTGGCTGACCGCCACGAACCAGGACGACACCGCCCGCTGGATCAGCGCGTTGTCGCAGCGCCAGCAGTGCGGGTACGGGTGGTCGTAGGTCTCGTGCCGCAGCAGCAGGCCCGTCTCCTTGAGGTCCCGGACGATCTGCTTGTTGGCCTCGAAGACCTGCAACCCCTCGTACGGCGGGACCTCGGTGGTGAATTTGCCGTGCGCGTCGACCGGGATCACCGGCTCGATGTTCGCGGCGTCGGTGACGACCTTGTCCTCTTCACCGAAGGCTGGCGCGATGTGCACCAGACCGGTGCCGTCCTCGGTCGTGACATAGTCGGCCGCCAGCACCTGGTGCGCGTTCTCCCGCCCCGCGAAGAAGTCGAACGGCGGCGCGTACTTCGTACCGAGCAGCTCGGTCCCCTTGAACCGGGCCACGACGTGCTCGACCACATCCTCGCCGAGCTCCCGCGCGTACGCGCCGAGCCGGGCTTCGGCCAGCACATACCGCTCGGCACCGTTGGCCGGCGCGACGAGCACGTAGTCGACCTCGGGGTGCACTGCGGCGGCCAGGTTGGACGGCAGCGTCCACGGCGTCGTCGTCCACACCAGGGCCAGCGCGCCGTCGAATGCCTTGCCCGGGGCGTTGAGCCGCAGGCCCACGGTCACCGCCGGGTCCTGCCGCTGGCGGTAGACGTCGTCCATCCGCGTTTCGGTGTTGGACAGCGGCGTCTCGCAGCGCCAGCAGTACCAGAGCACCCGGAAGCCCTCGTAGACGAGACCCTTGTCCCAAAGGGTCTTGAACGCCCACATGACGCTTTCCATGTAGTCCAGGTCGAGCGTCTTGTAGTCGTTCTCGAAGTCCACCCACCGGGCCTGCCGGGTGACGTAGGCCTCCCAGTCGGAGGTGTAGCGCAGCACCGAGGTCCGGCACGCCTCGTTGAACGCGGCGACGCCCATCGTCTCGATCTCGGACTTCGAGGTGATGCCGAGCTGCTTCTCCGCCTCGACCTCCGCGGGCAGCCCGTGGCAGTCCCAACCGAACCGGCGCTCCACCCGGCGGCCGCGCATCGTCTGGTAGCGCGGCACCACGTCCTTGACGTAGCCGGTGAGCAGGTGCCCGTAGTGCGGCAGTCCGTTGGCGAACGGCGGCCCGTCGTAGAAGACGAACTCGTTGGCGCCGTTGGCGCCGGTCTCGCGAGCCTGTACTGAGGCCTGGAAGGTCTTGTCGTCGGCCCAGAAATCCAGCACGTGGCGCTCGATCTCGGGGAACGCGGGCTGGGCAGCCACGCCGCGCTCACCGGCGTCGCCGAACCGAACCTTGGGATAAGCCATCGCGGATGCGCTCCTCGCGGTGTGTTGTTTCCGCCGCACGGTCACCGAAACCTCGGTGTCCACGCGGGGACGACACCTCGCGCGTATGCCCGCACGAGATCCGCGGTACCACCCCGCTTGCCGCCGATCGACGCCGACGACCACTCGTTGCCAGCTATGACGGGCTGGACCCGTCCGGTTCTACTGAGGTGCCCAGGCCGGGCACCCGTTCTTCCGGAGGCTCCCCGGTGATGGCCGGATCATCGCCTGGTCGTTCCAGAGTACCGGGCGCTCGCCACCGGCTTTCACCGGTGTTCAGTTTCAATCGAAGCTGTTCCCAGGAACTCGCGGACGACAGTTTCAATTGAAACTGCGGTCAAACCTGGCGGACCTCGGCGGCCAGCGTGGCGTTCGGCGCGCAACGGGCGCACGGCGTGAAGCCGAGGTCCCGCGCCTCGCGCAGCGGCAGGGCGATCGTCTTCCGCTCGCCGAGCCACTCGCAGGTCCGCACGTGGTAGCGCGGCCGTTCGTCGAGCACCAGCACCTCGGCGTCCGGATCCGCAGCTGCCGCGGCGTTGCTGCGCTCCTCGCCCGGTTCCTTGCCATCGGCAGAAGCCGACGCGGCCCCCGGACGCTCGCCCGCTCCGGTCCGGCGCCGCCGCTGATCTGCGACCAGCAGGCCCACACCGACGGCGCTCGCAAGCACCGACAACCATGCCAGGTCCGGTTCGCCAGCGACGACCGCGCCAGCCAGGACAGCGCCGGCCATCAGGACCAGCACCAGCACGATCAACAGCACGCGATCTCACGTCCCTCGCCGAATGGTCCGGATGCACGTCGGCGGCGACGGGCGTTTCGTCCCGTCGCCGCCGATGCGAACGAACTTGATCAGCCGGCTTCGGCCGCACGCGCCCCGAAGCTGTAGCTGGCCTGCTGACCGGACGACCGGCTGCCGCTGTTGTCGGCGGGCGCGGCCGAGCCCCGGTCCTGCAGTTCGCGCAGCTGCGACTCCAGGTAGGTCTGCAGTCGAGTGCGGTACTCGCGCTCGAACGTGCGCAGGGTCTCGATCTTCTTCTCGAGGGCGTTCTTCTCCGACGTGATGTTGCCCATCACTTCGGCGTGCTTGCGCTGCGCGTCGCGCTCCAGGCTGGCGGCCTTCTCGCGCGCCTGCCGCTCCAACGTCTCGGCCCGGGTGCGGGCGTCGTTGAGCATCGTCTCGGCCCGGGTCCGGGACTCGTTGACCATGCTGTCGGACTTCGAGCGCGCTTCGGACAGCAGCTGCTCGGACTTCGTCCGCGCCTCGGACAACATGCCGTCGGCCTCGGCCTTGGCTTCGCCGGTCAGCCGGTCGGCCATCTCCTGCGCGAGGCCCAGCACCTTGGCGGCCTGCACATGGTGATCACCGCCCGGGGAAGTCTGCTCGACGGCGGTCGGCGCCGGAACCGGGGTGAGCCGGCGCGGTTCCTCCGGTGGGGCGGCTGGGGTCGAGGGAACGGACGCCGCCTGGCTGCGGGCTTCGTCTAGGTCGACCTGCGCGGTCTGCAGCTGGGACTCCAGCTGCTCCACCTGGCTACGCAGTTCGCTGTTCTCCTCGACCAGCCGGGCAAGCTCGGCTTCAACCAGGTCGAGGAATGCGTCTACCTCGTCCTCGTTGTAGCCCCGCTTACCGATCGGCGGTTTGCTGAACGCGACGTTATGCACGTCCGCGGGGGTCAAGCCCACAAGATCACCTCACGCACTCCCTCGGCTGCGGGTAGCCCGGGTTCCCCGTCACCCGGGTTGCACCAGTCGCATCAGTATGAACACGACCAGCAGCAGCACCATAATCGATAGGTCCAGTCCGACGCCGCCGATCCGGACCGTCGGAATCACCCGACGCACCAACTTTACGGGTGGGTCGGTCACTGTGTAGATGCTCTCCAACGCGATTGCAACCCCCCCAACCGGCCGCCAATCGCGAGCGAACACCCGAACGAGTTCGATCACAATACGGGCCGTGAGCAGCAGCCAGAAGAAGAACAGAACGTAAAACAGGACGATCTGCACCAGGTTCACGCTTCAACTGTGCCACCACTCACCCGTAGTTGAAAAAGGCACCCTCGGCCAAGCGCCGCTTGTCCTCCGCCGCGACGTCCACGTTCGGCGGTGAGAGCAAGAACACGCGGTTCGTGACCTTCTCTATCGAGCCCCGCAACGCGAATGCCAGACCGGCGGCGAAGTCGACCAGGCGCTTGGCGTCGGCCTCCTCCATCTCGGTCAGGTTCATGATTACCGGCGTGCCGTCCCGGTACTGCTCGCCGATCGTGCGGGCCTCGCTGTAGCTGCGCGGGTGCAGGGTTGTGATCTTGCTCAAGTTGAACTGGGTGCCGGTGTCGGTCACAGCGCGCAGCCGCGAGACCGACTCCCGTGGCGGATCCGCGGGTGCCGCGCTGCGCACCGGTGAGTCCGGTGTCCACTGCCTGCGCGGCCGCGGCGCCGGATCGCGGTACTCCTCGACGAAGCTCTCCGATTCCGCTTCGGCTTCCGCCTGGTAGCCGCGGGTGCCGACCCGCCGGCGGGTCGGCACCCGCTCGGCCGGGCCGTCGTAGACGTCGCGGTCGGCGTCGGAGTACCGGTCGCGGTATCCGGCGTCGTCGTCGTATTCGTCAGCCTCGTCGGCCGGGACCATGCCGAAGTAGGCCTTCAACTTGTGCAAAGCGCTCATCGGCATGCCCTTCCTCTGAGACTCCTAGCACCGAGCACGAGGCCAGCCTTCGACCCCCCTGTTTACGGCTACGGCGAGGTTAACCGCCGCCCACCGAGCAACGCGGTTCCGACACGCACCCGGGTCGAGCCGTGGGCAACGGCACTTTCCAGGTCGCCGGACATGCCCGCCGACACTTCGACAGCTTCGGGGTGATCTCTACGCAGCCGCTCGGAGATCACGGAAAGTGTGGCAAAAGCCACATCGGGTTCGCCACCCAACGGGGCGACGGCCATCACACCACGCAGCCTAAGATCACTCGTCCGCATGATCATATCGGCCAGCGCGGGCACGTCCTCCGGGCGACAGCCCCCGCGCCCGACCGCCTCGTCCAGGCTCACCTGCAACAAGACGTCCAACGGCCGCTGCCGCTCGCCCGCGTCCAGGGCGTTCGCGGTGGCGCGGGCGAGCGCCTCGGCGAGCCGCTCGCTGTCCACCGACTCGACCACGTCGGCCCACCGGACCACCGCCCGGGCCTTGTTCCGTTGCAGCTGCCCAACCATGTGCCAACGCGCCGTCGTCTCCGGCCGCAGCGCGACGAACTCGGCGACCTTGCCGCGCGCCTCCTGCTCCCGGTTCTCGGCGAACTCGGTCATCCCGAGATCGGCCAGCAGCGCCGCGTCTGACGCCGGGAAGGTCTTGGTCACCGCGAGCAGCTCGACTTCTTCGGGCTGCCGCCCGGCCGCGCGGCAGGCCCGGTCGACCCGGTCGCGGACCTCCCGCAGCGACTCCGCCAACTCGGCCCGCCGCAATTCCTCGCTCACTCGGTCTCCTCCGGCTCGGCCCAGATCACCGCGGCGAACCGACCGGTGCGCCCTTGGTCGCGGCGATGGCTGTAGAGCTCCGGGGATTCCGTGGTGCAGCGCGGGTCGACGCCGATCTTGGCGATCCCGGCGGCGGCCAGCTGCTCCCAGAGCCCCGCCCGCAGGTCGAGTCCGGTGGTGCCCTTGCGGGTCTTGCACGCGCTGCCGGGCAGGTGCTTCTCGACGTCGGCCTGCATCTCTGCGGGCACCTCGTAGCACTCGCCGCAGGCCGCCGGGCCGAGCAGCGCCTCGATGCGGTCCAGCCGGGCACCGGCCTCCTGCATTGCCTTCAGCGCCGCGACGAGGACTCCGACGCGAGCGCCGACCCGTCCGGCGTGGACCGCGGAGACCACGCCGGTTTCCGGGTCGCCGAGCAGCACCGGCACGCAGTCCGCGGTGAGCGCGATCAGCGCCAGGTTCGGCTCCGCGGTCACCAGCGCATCGGTGGCTTCCACCGGCTCGGGCTGCGGCCCGTCCACGACAGTCGCGGTGCGCCCGTGGATCTGCTCCATCCACACCAGACGGTCCTCGGGGAGGCCGATTCCGTGCGCCAGCTTGCGCTGGTTCGCCGCCAGGGCGGCGGGGTCGTCGCCGACCCGGCCACCCAGGTTGAAGGAGTCGAAGGGCGGCCGGGAACTCCCGCCCTCCCGCGTGGTGATCACGCGCCGAATCCGCACTGCTGCTCAGCCTCCCGCACATACAAGTCGACACCGGAAACGAAGGCGTTTCCGGTGTCGATTCTCGCTCATGTGCCGCACGGCGCGGGGACGCACCTTCTCGTGCTTCAGCGGCGCATGAAAGGTGGTATGTCGACGTCGTCGTCGGTGTCGTCGTTCACCGGGATGCCCCGGTTGGGCAGCGCGCCGGTGCGACCGGTGGTGGAGGGGCCGCCGTGCGTCGGGTAGCCGCCGCTCGCGCGGGTGGGCACCGAGACGCTCTGCTGCCCGGTCGAGGAGCCGTCGCCACCGAACAGCCCGGACCGCTGGCCCAGGTTCGGCCGCTGCTGCGGTTCCGGCTGCGCCGGGGCCTCCTGGACGGGCGGCGCCGTCGGCTGGGCGACCGGCTGTTCCGCCTGCGGGACGGGGGCCGGGGTCGGTTGCGCCGTAGGAGCGGGCTGCGGTGCCGGAGTCGGCTGGTATGCGGATTGCGGCTGCTCGGGCCGGGTTTCCGCCACCGGCTGCGGCACGGGCTTCGCCGCGGCCGGAGCGGGCTCGGGTTCCTCGGTGCGCGCGCCGACCTTGGTCGGTTCGAGCTTCTTGTGGGTGGGCGTGCCAGCGTCGAACCCGGCGGCGATCACGGTCACCCGCACCTCGTCGCCCAGCGAGTCGTCGATGACCGTACCGAAGATGATGTTGGCTTCGGGGTGCGCGGATTCCTGCACCAGCGACGCCGACTCGTTGATCTCGAACAGGCCGAGGTCGGAACCACCGGCTATGGCCAGCAGCACGCCGTGCGCGCCCTCCATCGACGCTTCCAGCAGCGGCGAGTTGATCGCCTTCTGCGCGGCCTGCACCGCTCTGCCCTCACCGCGCGCCGAGCCGATGCCCATCAGGGCACTGCCCGCGCCGGACATGACGCTCTTGACGTCGGCGAAGTCGAGGTTGATCAGACCCGGCGTGGTGATCAGGTCGGTGATGCCCTGGACACCGGAGAGCAGTACCTCGTCGGCGGACCGGAAGGCGTCCATCAGGCTCACCCCGATGTCGCCGAGCTGCAGCAGCCGGTCGTTCGGGATCACGATGAGGGTGTCGCAGCATTCGCGGAGTTCCTGGATGCCCTTCTCGGCCTGGGCCGCGCGGCGCTTGCCCTCGAAGGAGAACGGCCGGGTGACCACGCCGATGGTCAGCGCGCCGAGCTTGCGCGCGATCGACGCCACGACCGGTGCGCCGCCGGTGCCGGTGCCGCCGCCCTCGCCGGCGGTCACGAACACCATGTCGGCGCCCTTGAGGACCTCTTCGATCTCTTCCTTGTGGTCTTCGGCGGCCTTGTGGCCGACCTCCGGCGCGGCACCGGCCCCGAGGCCGCGGGTCAGCTCGCGGCCGATGTCGAGCTTGACGTCGGCATCCGACATCAGCAGGGCCTGCGCGTCGGTGTTCACCGCGATGAACTCGACACCTTTGAGCCCGACCTCGATCATGCGGTTCACGGCGTTGACGCCGCCGCCACCGATGCCGACGACCTTTATCACCGCTAGATAGTTGTGCGGGGGCGTCATCGGATCCGCCTTCCTGATCGTGGCTCTGTGCTCTCTGCGTCGACCGCCTGGACGGCCGCAGTACCGGTCGTCGCCGACGCGGGTTCCCTCGGTCGCTGTCGGCGCGGGATGCGAGGTGCGGCCGATCCCGTGCCCGGTCCGGACGGTAGGCAAGCAACTGCCTTCGCGTCCAGCAGCCACGCCGGGAGCCGTAGCAGGTGTTTTGTGCCGCGCACCTCGTCGCTTCCGTCCCGACCGCTTTCGCCGTCGCCCAGCGGGTCCGTCCGCCGCAGCGAGCCCAGTCTTGTTCCTCCCCTTGTGTGGTGGTCACGTCGCGAACGTGATCACCACCAACACCGTACCCCGAGCCCTGCACATCCGGTCGAGGCAGGCAGAAATGCCTGTCCATTCGCTCCCCCTGCGCAGCGCTGCGGGTGGCGGAAGCTCAGACGCCGCCTGGTCTGCGGAATCCCCGATTCGTGCAGGTCCAGATTCGAACTCGCCGGGAAATCACGACCGCAGGTGTCCGGATTCGCTGGCATGGTCTCTTCTCGACCGATTCGGGAACAGGAGGAATCCCAGGCATGACTGGACAACTGCACGGCAAGGTCGCGCTGGTGGCCGGGGCGACCCGCGGCGCGGGGCGCGGCATCGCCGTGGAACTGGGGGCGGCCGGCGCGACGGTCTACGGGAGCGGGCGCAGCACCCGGGAGCAGCGCTCGGACTACGACCGGCCGGAGACCATTGAGGACACTGCCGAACTGGTGACGCAGGCCGGCGGCCAGGGCATCGCGGTCCGCTGTGACCACACCGATCCAGACCAGGTCCGCGAGCTGGTCCGGCGGATCGAGGCGGAGCAGGGGCGGCTGGACATCCTGGTCAACGACCTCGGCGGCGAGCACCTGATGGACTGGCACAAACCGGTCTGGGAGCAGGACCTGGACAAGGGCCTGCAGCGGCTGCGGGTCGGCATCGAGGCGCACCTCATCACCAGCCACTTCGCCCTGGATCTCCTGCGCAAGCAGCCGGGCGGGCTGGTCGTGGAGCTCACCGACGGCACCGCCGAGGTGCACGAGCAGTACTACCGCAGCGAGGGCGGCGCGTTCTTCGACATCGTCAAGGTCGCGGCGCACCGCCTCGCCCGCGCCCAGGGCGAGGAGTTGAAGAAGCACGGCGGCACGGCGGTTTCGCTGACGCCGGGCTGGCTGCGCTCGGAAATGATGCTCGAGATCTTCGGCGTCACCGAGGAGAACTGGCGGGAGTCGGCCACGGCGCCGGAGGGCTTCGGCATCTCGGAGTCGCCGCGGTTCGTCGGCCGGGCCGTGGTCGCGTTGGCGACGGACCCGGACGTGGCCCGCTGGAACACCGAGTCGCTCTCGAGCGGCTACCTGGCGAAGGTCTACGGCTTCACGGACGTGGACGGCTCCCGGCCGGACGCCTGGCGCTACATCCTGGAAGTCGAATGGCCCGGCAAGCCGGGCAAACCCGAGGACTACCGCTGACGAACGGCGTGAAGGGCACCTCCGACCGACTTCGCCAGCTGTCAGAGGTGTCCTTCGCCCGGGTCGCGATCGGCGTAGAGGGTGGCGAGGCGGGTCGCCGCTCCGGCCAGGCGGTTGCGGAGGTCCGGTGGGGCCAGGACTTCGGCTTCCGGGCCCAGGTTGAGGATCTGGTCGTACGCGACGTCGAGGGACTCCACCGGGAAGTCCGCGGTGACCCAGCCCTGGGCGTCGGGTTCGCTCGCGGCGGCTTCGGCCTCGCGGGCTGCGGTGCCTTCCGTGGTGGCGTGCAGTTTTCGCAGGCCCGCCGGGCTGATCCGGATCCGGATGCGTTCGGTCAGCAGGGAGCGGTTGAACTCGTCCGACTTCTCCTCCCAGAAGGTCGGGAGGTCGAAGGTCTCGTCGCGGGTGAACTGCTCGTCGGCGACCTCGACGTGGCTGAAGCGGTCGACCCGGTAGGTCAGGAACCGCTGGCCGCGGCGGGCCGCCAGATACCAGACACCGGCCTTGAGCACGAGCCCGTGTGGTTCCAGCTCGCGCCGCACTTCCAGGTCGCCGCGCCGGTACCGGGCGACGACCTTGCGGTCGCGCCACACCGCGCGGCTCAGTTCGGGCAGCACCGCAGGGGTTTCGGCCTCGCGGAACCAGCGGGGCGCATCCAGGTGGAACCGTTGCCCCACCCGTTGCGGCGCATCGCGAAACGGCGGGGCCAACGCCGCCGAGGCCTTGAGCCGCGCGGCGGTGACGGCTTCGCCGAGGCCCATTTCGATCGCCGGGCCCGGCACGCCGGCCAGGAACAACGCCTCGGCTTCGGCCTGGTGGAGCCCGGTCAGCTTCGCGCGGTAGCCCCCGAGCAGCCGGTATCCGCCGGTCCGCCCGCGCTCGGCGTACACCGGAACCCCGGCGGCGGCCAGCGCGAGCACGTCGCGGGCCACGGTCCGCTCGGAAACCTCCAGTTCCCGGGCCAGCTCCGGCCCGGTCATGACCTCCCGGACCTGTAACAAGCACAGCAACGAAACCAACCGCGACGCTCGCACTCCCCAACCCTACGGCGAGCCGACGACTGCTGGCCGCGCACGCGGCGGCGGCACGGTTTCCGCTGCTCGTGGCCGTGAGCCTCAGCGGAGGCCGGTGGTCTTCAGGGAAGCGACCAGCCAGCGCTGACCGAGGAGGAAGACCAGGACCGTCGGGATGGCCGCCAGCATCGCCGCCGCGATCACGTAGTGCTGCTTCGAGGCGTACTGGCCCTGCAACGACGCGATGCCGACCTGGACCACCCGCAGGGACTCGTCCTGCGCCACCGCCAGCGGCCACAGGAACGAGTTCCAGTTCGCCAGGAAGAACAGCACGGCCAGGGCCGCCAGCATCGGGCGGCTCAGCGGCAGGATGACGTGCCAGTAGATCCGCCAGTGCCCGCAGCCGTCCAGGTGCGCCGCCTCCTCCAGCTCCTTCGGGACCCCCAGGTAGAACTGGCGGAGCAGGAAGATACCGAAGGCGTTGAACAACCCCGGCACGATCAGGCCCGCATAGGTGTCGACCAGACCCAGCCCGCGCACCACGATGAACAGCGGCACCAGGATCACCGGCAGCGAGATCAACAGCGTCGCTACCACCGAAGCGAACGCGAATCCCCTGCCCCGGAACGACAACCGCGCCAGCGCGTAGGCCGCCATCGAGTGCAGGAACAGCGCGATCACAGTGACGGTGACAGCGACGAAAGCGCTGTTCGCCAGGTAGCGCAGGAACGGCACCTCGGTCAGCACGTAGGCCACGTTGGACAGCGTCAGCTCGCTGGGCCAGCCGGGGTCGTAGAGCTCAGACGCCGGCCGGAACGCGCTGAACAGCAACCAGAGCAGCGGCGCGACCGTCACCAGCGCGGCCAGGTAGGCGAGCGCCGCCCGCCCGGGGATGCTACGCATCGAAACGACCTCCCCTGGTCAGGGCGAACATGGCACCGGTGACCGCGCCGAGCGAGACCACGAGCAGCGCGCAGATCGCCGCCGCGTAGCTGAACCGGCCGAACTGGAAGGCCTGCTGGTAGGCGTAGTAGACGACCGTCGTGGTGGCGTTGGCCGGGCCGCCGGAAGTGGTGACGAAGACCAGGTCGAACGCCTGCATGCCGGTGACCGCGTTGACCGTCGAGGTGACCAGCACGAAGAAGCTCGTCGGGCGCAGCATCGGCCAGGTCACGTGACGGAACCGCTGCCACGGCCCGCTGCCGTCCACGATCGCCGCGTCGTACAGCTCACGCGGGATGTCCTGCAGGCCGCCGAGGAAGATAAGCATCTGGTAGCCCATCAGGAACCACACGCTGATCAGCACCAGGGTTACCAGCGCCAGATTCGGGTCACCGAGCCAGGAAACCCCGTCCAGGCCGGTCAACCGGCTGACCGCGCCGGTCTTGTCGGTGAGCAGGAACTGCCATAGCAGGCCGATGACCACCAGGCTCACCGCGTTCGGCAGGAACAGCGCGGCGCGCACCACCCCGACGCCCGGAAAGTGGTCCTTGACCAGCAGCGCCAGCCCGAGCGCGGCGGCGAACGCCAGCGGCACGAACAGCACCGCGTAGGTGGCGGTGATGCCGAAGCTGCGCCACAGCAGGCCGTCGCCGGCCATCAGCCGGAAGTTGTCCAGCCAGGCCCAGGAGATGTTGCCGAAGCCGTCGACGTCGAACAGGCCCACCACCAGCGCCAGGGCCGTGGGGATCGCGACGAACAGCAGCAGTCCGAGCCCGTCGGGGGCGAGGAAGGCGAACGCCGCCGCGGCGTCGGATCGGCTGTCTCTCGTTCGTCGGGGGCTCAATGGATCGGCGCTCCGTCGTAGGTGGACAAGAACGTGTCGATCTGCTCGGCGGCGGCACCGGCGGCCGACGCCGGGTTCCCGCCGTCAAGCTGGCAGGACTGCAACGCGTCGGAGATCGCCCGGTAGACCTCCGGTGGGAACCTCGGTTCGGGCCTGGCCTCGGTCATCACCTCTTCGGCGAACACCCGCATCGGACCGCCGTCAAACGCGCCGTGCTCCTGGGCGGCGCGCTGGACCGAGTAGCGGGGCGGGAGGTTCGTCTTGGCGACGGTGTTCCACCGCCGCATCCGCTCGATGCAGGCCGGATCGGTGGAACCGAGCGCCCACACCACGAATTCGGCCGCTGCCTCCGGGTTGGCGCCCTTGGCGTTGGCGACCATCGCCCAGCTGCCCAGCGACGTGGTGTAGGCGCCGCCGGGCGGGGCCGGCATGGGGGTGACGCCGTAGCGGAAATCCGGGGCCTGCTCGGCGATTTCGGCGATGCCCCAGATCCCGAGCTGCTGCATCGCGCAGTACCCGTCGGCGATGTTGGAAATCGAGTCGTTGCCGCCCGAACCCCGCACGCGGCGCGGCGCGACCCCGGCGGTCACGGCGTCCTGCCAGAACTTCAGGGCCGCGTGCACGCCTCCGCTGTCGAAGACGACGCGGCGCTGGTCGGGCGCGAACACCTCGCCACCTGCCATCCACATCGCCTGGTACCAGGTGAAGTTCTGGTAGTAGCCGGGGTTCGTCTCGAACAGCATCCCGAAGCGGTCGGGGGTGGTCAGCCGCTCCGCCACCGCGATCAGGTCGTCCCAAGTGCGCGGCAGGTCGCCCTCGGCGAGCCCGGCCTGCTCGAAGGCGGTCTCGCTGTAGTAGAGCGCGAGCGGCTCGATCTCCATCGGCAGGCCGTAGACCCGGTCGTCGACCAGCCGGGTCTGCAGGACCTGCGGCAGGAAATCGGCCCGCACCGCGGGATCCAGGTACGGGGTGAGATCGGCCAGCGCGTCGCCGTTGTAGTAGCGCAGGAAATCGCCCGGGCTGAGCAGGAAGACGTCCGGTCCCGCGCCCGCGCTGAACGAGGTCTGCAGCGTCGGTCCGGAGGTGTAGTCCTTGGTCGGCACGTAGCGCAGCCGGACCTTGATGTCGTAGGTGGCGTTCCACTCGGCGGCCAGCTGGACGACCCAGTCGCTCTGGGACTTCTGCTGGCCACCGGGCCCGTAAAAGTTCCAGAAGGTGATCTCGCGGGGGTTGCTCGCCGGAGCGCAGCCGACCAGCGCGGGGGCGGCGAGGGCGGCGGCGCCCACGCCGCGCAGGAACCCGCGTCGACTGGTCTGGCCGGCACCCGGACGAGCCAAGCCGATCACCCCCGGTAAGCTGCCCCGGAAAACGATTGCTGACGCTATTGATCACCCACCGATCAAGTCAATGCGCCATTAGGGGCGGACCGGACCCGACGGCCACTTGAGCTCAGCGGCGGAGCTTCGTCCCTGCGAGATGCGGCCGACCAGCTGCCGGACTACGGCTTCGCGCCGGTGCCGAAGCGGGGTGGGGCGCCGTCGAGGGCGCGGCGGGTGGCGTCCTCGTCGAGGAGGAAGTCTGGGCGTTGCCGGCCTTCGGCGTAGTAGCGGTGGAACACCGGGGTCTGCGAGCCCGACATCGGCGGCACGATCCAGGACCAGTCCACCGGGCACTTGCGGCCCGCCGACTCCTCCTTTGCCAGGTGGGTCAGGAAGCGCTGCGACTCGGTGTGGTGGTCGCTGATGGTCACCCCCGCCTGCCGATAGGAGTGCAGCACCGCCCGGTTGAGCTCGACCAGCGCGCGATCCCGCCACAGCGTGTCCTCGCGCGAGGTGTCCAGCCCCAGCTTCTCGGCCACCTCCGGGACGAGGTCGTAGCGGTCGGTGTCGCCGAAGTTGCGGGCGCCGATCTCGGTGCCCATGTACCAGCCGTTGAACGGCGCCGCCGGGTACGACACCCCGCCGATGCTCAGCCGCATGTTGCTGATCACCGGGACCGCGTGCCAGCGCAGCCCGAGCTCGGCGAACCAGGGCAGCTCGGGGTGGCTCATCGGCACTTCTTTGACCAGCTCCGCGGGCAGCGCGAACATGTGCGGCCCGTCCTCGGCCGTCTCCACCACCAGCGGCAGCACGTCGAACGCGCAGCGCTGCGCCGGCGGTCGCCAGCCGAACCTGGTCAGCGCCTCGGTGAAGCGCACGTAGCGCGGGTCGCCGAGCACCGAGCCGTCCCGGTTGCGGTACCCGGCATAGCGGACGAGCTGCTCGTTCCAGATCCGCGGGGCCGGGCGCTGCGGCGTCTCCGGCGCGAACACGCTGATCACCGGGCGGATCTTGCCGTTGTTGGTGGCCATCCGCAGGTGCTGCACGCAGTGCGCGGCAACTCCGGAAACGTCGTTCACGTCGCGCAGGTCGCGCACCTTCAGGCTTCGCCAGTACAGCCGCCCGATGCAGCGGGCGCTGTTGCGCCACGCCACCTGGGCGCCGAAGGTCAGCTCTTCCGGCGTGTGCCGATAGGTGCCGACGGTGTCGATCTCGTAGCGCACCCGGTCCAGCCGCTGCTGCAGCGACCCGGCGTCGCGGTTCTCGGCGTGGAAGAGCCGCAGGAACTCCTCGGCCTCCCGGACGTCAACCGGCGGCGCGGAGCGAGCCAGCGGCCGGCGAACTGCGTGCAACCGCCTGGTCCGCTGAGCTCGCCCCGAGAAGACTGACTCCGGCGCATCGCCGCTGACCCTGAACACATTCACACGTTAGCGTGGCGAAGACGATCTTGATCGAGTGACTGGCCATCACGACGCCGTCGTAGGAACGGCTATTACCACTCACGATGGTCGCAGTGCGCGGTCGAGCACTTCCAACGCTCGCCGCGCCGCGACGTGCGGGGCCATGCGGCTGGACACCGTACTGCGCCGCGATACCAGACACCGCAGCCTGCCGTTCACCGGCGTCGGTTCGATCATCGCTCGGACTGGCTGTTCGGCCGCCCGTCCTTCGAGAACACCGTCCCTTACTCAGGCGCGATGAATCGTCTGGATCATCTGCGGGCCCGGCGCGCAGGCTGCGGCTGACCAACGTGCCCCGACCAGGCGGCAACGGCCGCGACTTGATGTTGGCGACCAGCTGACCGTCGTCCTTGTTCGCACTCATCGCCAGACCAGGCGCCGACGTCTCACGCATCTTGCCGATGATCGGCTCGTACAAGGACTTACTGCCACCACCGGAGTTACGCGCCAGCACAATGTGCAGACCCACATCGTTGGACACCGGCACGAACTCCGCCAGCGGCGCCAGCGGGTTGTTGCCCTGCGGCGCGACCAGTTCGTAATCATCAACGATGACGAACAACTCCGGGCCCTTCCACCAGGAGCGGTCCTTCAACTGCTCCTGCGTCACATCCGGCCCGGGCAACCGCTTCTTCAACGACGCCGCGATGTCCTTGACATTGCCCTTCAACTGATCCGCACCGACCGCATACTCCAGCAGATGCCCGGTGTTGAGGAACCCGAGCATCGTGCGCCGGTAGTCGACCAGCAGGATCAGCGCCTCCTTCGGCGTATACCGCTCAGTGATGCCACGGACGATCGTGCGCAACAGCGCCGTCTTGCCCGACTCCCGCTCACCGAAGGCATAGAAGTTCGGCTCGGAATTGAAGTCCAGATACACCGGATGCAGACCATCCTCGTTGATGCCGACCGGCACCAGCTTCGGCTTCGGCTGCTGCTCCGGACGCGGCAACTGCTGATACGGCAGCATCTCCGGCAGCAAACGGACCTGCGGCGCCGGACGCCCCTTCCACGAACTCTTGACCCGGTTGACGAAATCGGCGACACCATCGGAGACATCGTCGTTATACAGCTCCCAGCCCAGGCGAGGCGCGCGGACCGGCTTACCCTCGTCGATCTCCCGCTTGACCTGCTCGTGCTCAGCCTCGACACGATCACCGATGGTCTCGCTGTCCACCCGGGGCAGCGCGGTCAGGAAATGCAGCTTGCTGCCGTGCATACCACGACCCGGGCGACCCTGCGGGACCTTCACCGCGAACTTCCGGTCGATCTCCGACTCACTCGGGTCACCGAGCCGCAGCTCGATGCGGGTCTGCATCAGGTCCTTCATCGCCGGGCGGATCTCCGCCCAACGCGCGGCGGTGACGAACACGTGCACACCGTAGGCCAGGCCGTTGGCCGCCAGGTTCAGCACGTCCTGCTCCAGCGACTCGAACTCCTCACGGCCGCGACTTGATGTTGGCGACCAGCTGACCGTCGTCCTTGTTCGCACTCATCGCCAGACCAGGCGCCGACGTCTCACGCATCTTGCCGATGATCGGCTCGTACAAGGACTTACTGCCACCACCGGAGTTACGCGCCAGCACAATGTGCAGACCCACATCGTTGGACACCGGCACGACCCCCGCCAGCGGCGCCAGCGGGTTGTTGCCCTGCGGCGCGACCAGTTCGTAATCATCAACGATGACGAACAACTCCGGGCCCTTCCACCAGGAGCGGTCCTTCAACTGCTCCTGCGTCACATCCGGCCCGGGCAACCGCTTCTTCAACGACGCCGCGATGTCCTTGACATTGCCCTTCAACTGATCCGCACCGACCGCATACTCCAGCAGATGCCCGGTGTTGAGGAACCCGAGCATCGTGCGCCGGTAGTCGACCAGCAGGATCAGCGCCTCCTTCGGCGTATACCGCTCCGTGATGCCACGGACGATCGTGCGCAACAGCGCCGTCTTGCCCGACTCCCGCTCACCGAAGGCATAGAAGTTCGGCTCGGAATTGAAGTCCAGATACACCGGATGCAGACCATCCTCGTTGATGCCGACCGGCACCAGCTTCGGCTTCGGCTGCTGCTCCGGACGCGGCAACTGCTGATACGGCAGCATCTCCGGCAGCAAACGGACCTGCGGCGCCGGACGCCCCTTCCACGAACTCTTGACCCGGTTGACGAAATCGGCGACACCATCGGAGACATCGTCGTTATACAGCTCCCAGCCCAGGCGAGGCGCGCGGACCGGCTTACCCTCGTCGATCTCCCGCTTGACCTGCTCGTGCTCAGCCTCTCAGGGCAAAACCTCAGGCCACCGTCGGAAGGGCGGGGGTGGTCACGTCGTAGACCTTGCCCGGGCGGGTGAGCAGGGGTGGGAGGATCGCCGCCTTCCGGGGGGTTTCCTCCAGCGAACCCCAGGCGACCTCGCGGTCGCCCTTCAGCAGCAGGCGGACCTCGTTCGGACGTGCCGCGACCACCGCCGTGACCTCCGCGCGGACCGGCTGCGCGAGGGCCATCAGGACCGTCATCGCCGCTTCGGTCGCCGCGTCGTCCTGGGACGCCGCCTGCACCTGGAGTTCCGGCAGGTCGGCCGGGCGTTCCGGGACCACCTCGAACGGCACGCCGCCGGCGTCGACGAGCTGAATCCCGTTGCGGGCCACCATGAACGCCACCGGCACCCGCTCGGTCACCTCGACCTGCACCGTCGACGGCCAGCTCAGCGACACCTGCGCCGCCGCGATCTTCGGCAAGGCCTGCAGGCGGCCGCGGATCTCGTCGACGTCGACCTGCAGCATCGGCGTGCCCGGCTCGATGCCCGCCGCCTGCACCACCTGTTCCTGGGCGAGCGTCGCATTGCCGACGACCTGCACCGAACGGACGCCCAGCAGGGGCGTGAAGTACAGCAAGAGCGCCACCACGGTCACCGCGGCCAGCACAGCCGGGAGCGCCCAGCGGCGCCACTTCGGCGGCGCCGTCGCGCCGCCCCGCACCGGGCGGCCCCGGGTGCTGCGCAGCCCGGGACGCTCCGTTGCGAGGCGGCGCGGGGCGGTCACCCCTGCTCCTCCACGGCGTCGCGGTCGATCTCGCGGAGGATCTCCGGGCCGAGCATGGTCACGTCCCCGGCCCCCATCGTCAGCACCAGGTCACCGGGCCGGGCCAGGCCCGCGACCAGCGGCGCGGCCGCCGTGAAGGACGGCTCGTAGTGCACCTTCCCGCTCGGCAGCGGAACTTCGCCGGCGATCAGCTCGCCGGTGACGCCGGGCTGCGGATCCTCCCGCGCGCCGTAGACGTCCAGCACGACGACCTCGTCGGCCAGGCCAAGCGCCGTCGCGAACTCGCTCGCGAACGCCGCCGTGCGGGAGAACAGGTGCGGCTGGAACACCACGATCAGCCGGCCGTCGCCGACCACCGGCCGGGCCGCCCGCAGCTGCGCCTCCACCTCTGTGGGGTGGTGGGCGTAGTCGTCGTAGACGCGGACGCCGTCGGCGCGGCCCTTGAACTCGAACCGCCGCCGGACCCCGCCGAAGGCGGCGAGCCCATCGAGCAGGCCGTCGAGGGGCGCGCCGAGTTCCAACCCGGCCAGCAGCGCCGCGACGGCGTTGCCGGCCATGTGCTCGCCCGGCACCGAAACCTGCACGTCGATGGTCTTGCCGCCGAGTTGCACGGTCGCGACGCCGGAACCGTGCTCGGGCTGGTAGCCGACCAGCCGCGCGTCGGCGTCTCCGGTGACCGACTTCCCGTAGCGCCGCACCCGGACCCCGGACTTCTCCGCCCTGTCTGCCAGCTCGACAGCGCCCGGGTCGTCGGCGCAGGCGATCAGCACCCCGCCCGGCTCGATCCGCCGCACGAACTCGTCGAACACCGCGAAGTACGCCTCGGCGGTGCCGTGGTGGTCCAGGTGGTCCGGCTCGACGTTGGTAACCACCGCCACCGACGGCGCGAACACCAGGAACGAGCCGTCGCTCTCGTCGGCTTCCGCGACGAAGATGCTGCCGTCGCCGTGGTGCGCGTTCGCGCCCGATTCGTTGAGGTCGCCGCCGATCGCGAAGGACGGGTCGAACCGGCAGTGCTGCAACGCCACGGTCAGCATCGACGTCGTGGACGTCTTGCCGTGGGTGCCCGCCACGCAGGCCACCCGGTGCCCGGCCATCAGCGCGGCCAGCGCCTCGGCCCGGCGTAGCACGGTGATCCCCCGCCGCTGCGCCTCGACCAGCTCGGCGTTGTCCAACTTGATTGCCGTGGACACCACGACCGCCGTCGGGTCCGCGTCGAACTGGTCGAGGTTCTCCGCCTGGTGGCCGATCCCGATGTGCGCGCCCTGCGCCCGCAGCGCCAGCACGGTGCGCGAGTCGCGGGCGTCCGAGCCGGACACCTGCTGCCCACGGGCCAGCAGGATGCGGGCGATGCCGCTCATCCCGGCCCCGCCGATGCCGACCAGGTGCACCCGCGCCAGCACGGCGTCGAAGTCCGAAGTAGACGGTCCGGTCATCGTCCAGCAACCTCCAGCACGATCTGCGCCAGCACCTGGTCCGCCTCGCGGTGGCCGCTGCCCAGCGTTGCCCTGCTCATCTCCTGCAAACGCTGGGCGTCCAGCGCCAGCGGCAGCACCTCGTCGATGACCCGCTGCGTGGTCAGGTCCGCGTCCGCCACCAGCCGCGCGCCACCGGCGGAGACCACCGGCTGCGCGTTGAGTGCCTGCTCGCCGTTGCCGTGCGGCAGCGGCACGAACACCGCGGGCAGCCCGACGGCCGAGACCTCGGCGACTGTCATCGCGCCGGACCGGCACACCACTAGGTCCGCCGCCGCGTAAGCCAGGTCCATCCGCTCCAGGTACGGCACGGCCGTGTACGCCGGTGCGCCCGGAACCTGTTGCACCGCAATGGTGTTCTTCGGCCCGTGCGCGTGCAGCACGCCGATCCCGGCGCTCCCCAGCGCTTCCGCCGCGCCGGAGAACGCGGTGTTCAGGGTGCGAGCGCCCTGCGAACCGCCGAACACCAGGATCGTCGGGGCGTGCGGGTGCAGCCCGAAGTGCTGGCGGCCCTGCATCCGCAGGCCCAGGCGGTCCAGCCGGGTGATCGACTCGCGCAGTGGGATGCCGATGGTCTGCGCCCCGGCCAGGCCGCTGTCCGGGGTCGCCGCCAGCACGCGTTCCGCGAACTTCGCGCCGACCTTGTTCGCCAGCCCGGCGCGCGCGTTCGCCTCGTGCACCACGATCGGCACGCGGCCGCGCGCGGCGAGGTAGGCGGGCAGCGAGACGTAGCCGCCGAAGCCGATCACCACGTCCGCGCCGACGCGTTCCAGCACCTCGCGGGTCTGCTTCACCGAATTCCGCACCTTCAGCGGCAGCTTCAGCAGGTCGATGTTGGGCTTGCGCGGCATCGGCACCGGCGGGATGAGCTCCAGCGGATAGCCACGGGCCGGCACCAGCCGGTTCTCCAGGCCCCGCTCGGTGCCCAGCGCGGTCACCCTGGCGTCCGGGCGCAGTCGGCGCACCGCGTCGGCCAGCGCCAGCGCGGGCTCGATGTGCCCGGCGGTGCCGCCCCCGGCGACGACCACCGACAGCGGCCGCCGGTCCACGGCGGCACCCCGAGGGTCGGCCATCGCGCCCTGGTCGATGCGGACCGTCTGGTCCCCGCTCAACGGTGTCCTCCTCGTGTCTGCGCCCGGGATCCGGGCCCGCTGCGCGTGCCACGCGCCCGCGTGCTCCCGCCTCCCCGGCGAGTTGCCGCCGCCCCGGAGCTCTTCGCGCCGGGCCGGCTTCGTGGGGTCTGCCGTGCCGGACGCCGCTTCGCCGGTGGCCGGTACGGCGCCGGGGTCGGCAGCCGCAGCAGCTTGCCGACCCGACCTGGTCCCAAAGACCGTAGCGCGGCGATCGCCTCGGGCTCGTGCCGGGCGAAGTTCGCCAGCAGGCCGAACACCAGCATCGTAGTGACCACCGACGATCCTCCGGAGGAGATCAGCGGCAGCGGCAGCCCGGTGGTGGGCAGCAGGCCCACGACGTAGCCGACGTTGATGATCGCCTGCCCCACCAGCCACACGGTCAACGTCGCCGACACCAGCCGGATGTACGGGTCGGTGTTGCGGAACGCGATGCGCATGCCCACATATGCGGTGGTGGCGAAGAGCATCAGCACGATCGCGCAGCCGACGAACCCGAGCTCCTCGCCGATCACCGCGAAGATGAAGTCGTTGTGCACGTTGGGCAGGTACTGCCACTTCGACCAGCCCTGCCCCAGCCCGCGGCCGAACAGCCCGCCGTCGGCCAGCGCGAACAATGACTGCCGCGCCTGGTAGCCGTTGCCGGACGGGTCGCCGAGCGGATCCAGGAACGCGGTCAACCGCGCCATCCGGTAGTCGGCGACCATAGCCAGCGCCACACCGCCCGTCACCGCGCCCAGCAGCATCACCACGAACAACCGCAGCGGCGCGCCCGCGAACCACAGCAGCGCCAGCAGCACGATGAACAGCGTGACCGTCGAGCCCAGGTCCGGCTGCATCATCACGAGCGCGAACATCACCAGCGCCGCCGGCACCACCGGCACCAGCAGGTGCCGGTACTGCGTCATCAGGCCGCGCTTGGTGACCAGCACGTGCGCGCCCCACAGCGCGAAGGCGATCTTGGCGAACTCCACCGGCTGGAAGGACACCCCGGCGACCACGAACCAGCTCTTCGCCCCGTTGATGTTGGCGCCGAGCGGGGTCAGCACCGCCACCAGCAGCCCCAGGCAGATCGTCAGCAGGATCAGGCTGTACCGGCGCATCAGCCGGACCGGCACCCGCAGCGCGGCGTAGAACAGCACCAGCCCGGCCAGGCAGTACATCACCTGCTTGCTGAACACGCTGTAGGACGAGCCGTCCTTGTTGAACGCGTCAACGCTGGAGGCCGAGAGCACCATCACCAGGCCGAAGATCGTCAGCAGGCCGAAGACCGCCAGCAGCAGGTGGAACGAGGCCAGCGGCCGGGTCAACCAGGCGGTCAGCGGCGACAGCACGCCCAAACCCGCGCGCTTGCTCGCAGTGCGCTTGGGCGCGGGCTTGGTCGCGGTGGTCACTGCGGATCACCGGCCGTGCGTGGCAGCCGTAGCGTCCGCCAGCACCGCGCGCACCGCGTCGGCGAAGGCCCGGCCCCGGTGGGCGTAATCGGTGAACATGTCCATCGACGCGGCGGCCGGGGCGAGCAGCACCACCGAACCCGGCCGCGCGAACCCGTTGGCCACGCGAACAGCTTCCAGCATGCCCGCATCGTCCCCTGCCGCGACCTCGCGGACCGGCACATCCGGGGCGTGTCGGGCCAGAGCGGCCGCGAACCGGTCCCGATCGCGCCCGATCAGCACCACTGCCGCCAGCCGATCGGCGTTGGCCGCGACCAGGTCGTCGACCTCGGCGCCCTTGAGCAGCCCGCCCGCGATCCACACCACTCTGGGGTGCGCACGCAGCGCGGCGTCCGCCGCGTGCGGGTTCGTCGCCTTCGAATCATCCACATAGGACACACCGGCGGCCTCGGCCACCGGCACCGAGCGGTGCGCCCCCGGCTCGAACGACCGCAACCCCTCGGCCACCGCCGCCGCCGCGACGCCGTGGGCCCGGGCCAACGCCGCCGCGGCCAGCGCGTTCGCCACGTTGTGCGGGCCCGCCGGATGCACGTCCGCGAGCGATGCGAGCACCACACCGTCGCCGAAGGCGCGATCCACCAGCGAGGCGTCCTCGACGCCGAGCTGGTTCTCCTGCGGAACGCCCAGCGTGAAGGAGACCCTCCTGGCGTCCGCTGCGGCAGCGGCGGACAACCGGGTCGACCACGCGTCGTCGGCGTTGGCGACGGCAACGGAGTTGCCGGCGTAGACCTTCGCCTTGGCGTCGCCGTAGGCGACGAGGGAGCCGTGCCAGTCCAGGTGGTCCGCGGCGAGGTTGAGGACGACGGCGGCGAACGCCGCCACGGAGTCCGACCAGTGGAGCTGGAAGCTGGACAGCTCCACGGCGAGCACCTCGTGCCCGGCGCGGACCGCGTCGACCACCGGAAGCCCGACGTTGCCGCAGGCCACCACGTCGACCCCGGCGGCGAGCAGGATCGACTCCAGCATGCTGACCGTGGTCGTCTTGCCGTTGGTCCCGGTGACCGCCAGCCAGGTGGCCGGCGTCGCCTTGTCCTGGTCCAGCCGCCAGGCGAGCTCGACCTCGCCGATCACCTCGACCCCGGCCGCGACCGACACCGCCAACAGCGGCGAATCCGGCCGCCAGCCGGGGCTGGTGACGACCAGATCGGTGCCCGCCGGCGGCTCGCTCAGCCCGGCGACCAGCTCCGCGCCCTGCGCCTGCAGCGACGCCAGCGCGGCCAGCCGGTCGGCGGAGGCGTCCGTGACGGTAACCGCCGCACCCGCCGCAAGCAGCGCCTCGGCGGCCGAGCGGCCGGACACCCCGGCACCGGCCACCAGCACGTTCCGTCCCTCGAACCGCCCTGCCACCGAGTCGTCTCCCTAGTCTCCTCGTCCGCCGCGCGTCACCGCCGCGCGGATCGGAAGCCCTGCAACGGCACCGGCGTCAGGGGTTGGCCAGCGCCAGCCAGTCCGCGTAGAACAGGCCCACGCCGAACATGCAGCTGATCCCGGCCAGCACCCAGAACCGGATAATCACCGTGGTTTCCGCCCACCCGGCGAGCTCGAAATGGTGGTGGAACGGCGCCATCCGGAACAGCCGCCGCCTGGTGGAGCGGAACACCACGATCTGCAGCACCACCGACAGCGCCTCGACCACGAACACACCGCCGATGACGATCATCAGTAGCTCGGTGCGGGTGACCATCGAAAGCCCGGCCAGCAGGCCGCCCAGCGCCAGCGAACCGGTGTCGCCCATGAATATCTTCGCGGGCGCCGCGTTCCACCACAGGAAACCGACGCAGGCCGCCATCGCCGCTGCGGCGACCACCGCGATGTCCAGCGGGTCCCGCACCGTGTAGCAGCCCGCCGTCGGGCCGGCCTCACCGAAGCAGTCGTTGCGCAGCTGCCAGAACGAGATCAGCACGTAGGTCGCCAGCACCATCGCCGCGGTGCCGCCTGCCAGTCCGTCCATGCCGTCGGTGAAGTTGACCGCGTTCGACCAGCCGCTGATCGCCACGTAGGCGAAGATCACGAACCCGATCGCGCCGAAGGAGATCACCGAGATGTCGCGCAGGAACGACAGTTCCACCGACGCGGGTGTGACGCCGTGCTTGTTGGCGAACTGGATCGCCAGAATCGCGAACAGCACCGAGGCGATCAGCTGGCCGACCAGCTTCGCCGTCTTGTTCAACCCGAGGTTGCGCTGCTTGCGGATCTTGATGAAGTCGTCCAGGAACCCGACGATGCCCAGGGCCGTGGTCAGCCCGAGCACCAGCAATCCGGACGCGGTCATGGGGTCGCCGCCCATCAGGTGGCTCACCAGGTAGCCGACCCACATGGCCACCAGGATCGCCACGCCACCCATAGTCGGGGTGCCGCGCTTGGCGGCGTGCTGGCTCTGCACCTCTTCCCGGATCTCCTGGCCGAAGCCCTGCTTGGAGAACACCCGGATCAGGTACGGGGTGAAGAGGATCGAAACGACGAGCGACACGGCGGCCGCCACCAGGATTGGTTTCACGGCTTGCGTCCCCCTGCATCTCCCTCGGCCAGCAGGGCTTCGACGACCCGCCACAGCCCGGCGGAGTTCGACGCCTTGGCGAGCACCACGTCACCGGGACGCAGCTCGGCGCGCAGCAGCGCGACGGCCGCATCGATGTCCGGCACCAGAACCGACTCCTCTCCCCACGACCCTTCCAGCGATGCCGCCTGGTGCATCGCCCGGGCCTGTTCGCCGACCACCACCAGCCGGTCGATGTTCAGCCGGACGGCCAGCCGCCCGATTTCGTCGTGCGCTTCGACGTCCAACTCGCCGAGTTCGGCCATCGGCCCCAACACCGCCCACGCCCGGCCCGGGCGCCCACGGGTCATCGCGGCCAGCGTCTTCAGCGCCGCCCGGACCGATTCCGGGTTGGCGTTGTAGGCGTCGTTGACGACCGTGACGCCGCCCGGTGTCTCGGTGACCTCCATGCGCCGCGCGGACACCCGGCGCACCGAGCCGAGCCGCTCGGCCACCTGCCCGACGGTCGCGCCGAGCTCCAGCGCGATGGCGGCCGCGCTCAGCGCGTTGCCCACGTGGTGCTCGCCGAACAGCGGCAGCGTCACCCGGGCCTCGCCCTGCGTGGTGACCAGCGTGAACGTCGGTCGCGCCAGCTCGTCGACCTCGATGTCCTCCGCGCGCACGTGCGCGTCGGGGCTTTCCCCGACGAAAACCACGCGGGCCTTCGTCCGGTCGGCCATCGCCGCGACCAGCGGGTCGTCGGCGTTGAGCACCGCCACGCCGTCGGCTGGCAGCGCCTCGACCAGTTCGCCCTTGGCCTGCGCCACGGCCTCCTGCGAGCCGAACTCGCCGAGGTGCGCGTGGCCGACGTTGAGCACCGCGCCGATGCGCGGCGGAGCCACCTCGCACAGGTTCGCGATGTGCCCGACGCCGCGCGCGGACAGCTCCAGCACCAGGTGCCGGGTGCCCTCGTCGGCGCGCAGCACGGTCCACGGATGGCCGAGCTCGTTGTTGAACGAGCCGGGCGGCGCGACCGTCGGCCCCATCGGTTCCAGCAGCTGCGCGATCAGGTCCTTCGTGGACGTCTTGCCCGACGAGCCGGTCACGCCGACCACGGTGAGCTGCGGCAGCCGGTCGACCACGTGGCGGGCCAGCTTCGCCAGCCCGGCCAGCACCGCGGCGCCGGAGCCATCCACGTCACCGGCCAGCGCCAGCGCGCCCCGTTTGCTGCTCACCGGCGGCACGATCACTGCCGGGGCGTCGACCTCCCGCGCGGCGAGCACGCCCACCGCACCATTCGCGACGGCCTGCGCCGCGAAGTCATGCCCGTCGACCCGTTCCCCGGGCACGGCCACGAACAGCCCGCCGGGTTCGATCTTGCGCGAGTCGAACTCGACACCCGCGCTGACGATCTCCGAGCTTTCCGCACGATGAAGCCTGCCGCCCACCGCTTCCGCGATGTCGGCGAGGCTGAGCCGGATCAACTTGCCTCCTCGTCGCCCTGCCCCCGACGAACATCGGTTTCCTCTGGCTCCTTGGGCCTTTGGCCCAAACATAGACGGAGCGCGGCGGCGAGTTCCTCCCGGTCGGAGAAGGGGTGCACCACGCCCGCCACCTCCTGCCCCGTCTCGTGGCCCTTGCCCGCGACGACGACGATGTCGCCCGGCTCGGCCCGTTCGACCGCGGCGGCGATGGCCGCGCGCCGGTCGCCGATCTCGATCACATCGCCGCGCTGGGCGGCCGGCACCTCCTGCGCGCCGGCCAGCATGGCTGCCCGGATGTCGGCCGGGTCCTCGCTGCGCGGATTGTCGTCGGTGACGATCAGCAGCTCGGACCGGCGGGCGGCCGCCTCGCCCATCAACGGCCGCTTCGCGACGTCACGGTCGCCTCCGCAACCTAGGACGACGATCACCTTGCCGTCGACCTGCGCGCGGGCCGCGTCGAGCACTGCGGCCACCGCTCCGGGCTTGTGCGAGTAATCCACCACAGCGGTGAAGTCCTGCCCGAGTGCGACACGCTCCATGCGACCCGGCACGTCGACCTCCGCGAGCCCGCGCTCGATCGCCCAGGTGGGCACCCCGGCGGCGTGCAGGATCCCGATCGCGAGCAGTGCGTTTGCGACGTTGAACGGGCCGGGCAGCCGCAGCCGGACGTGCATCTCCAGGTCGTCGGGCCCATGCGCGGTGAAGGTCTGTTCCCCCGTGGGGTACGCCCGCACATCGGTGGCGGACCAGGTCGCGTCGCCCGCAGTGGACACCGTGATGGTGTGCGGCCTGACCAGCCGCTCGCCCCACTTGGTATCGATGCAGACGACCTCGTGCTCGGCACGGCCGTCGAACAGCAGGGCCTTGGCCTGGAAGTAGTCCTCCATGTCGCGGTGGAAGTCCAGGTGGTCCTGGGACAGGTTGGTGAACGCGCCGACGGCGAACTTGGTGCCGGAGACCCGGCTCATGGCCAGCGCGTGGCTGGAGACCTCCATCGGCACGTAGGTCACCCGGTGCTCGACCATCACGGCCAGCAGCGCCTGCAGGTCCGGCGCCTCCGGCGTGGTGAACGCGCTGTCCAGCCGGTCGCCGGCGATGCGGGTCTCGACGGTGCCGACGAGCCCGGTGCCGAACCCGGCGGCCTGCAGCGCGGACTCCAGCAGGTAGGTGGTGGTGGTCTTCCCGGAGGTGCCGGTCACGCCGAGCACCTTCAACCGGCTCGACGGGTCGCCGTAGATCAACGCCGAGGCCGCGCCGAGCACGCCCCTCGGATCGTCGTGCACGAGCAGCGACACCCGGCCCTCGCGGACGGCGGGGTGCTCGATGAGCGCAGCCCGGTCGATCCCGGCCTGGTCGGTGAGCACGGCGACGGCGCCGGAATCCAGCGCGTGCTGCGCGAAGTCGGCGCCGTGCACGCGGATGCCCGGCAGGGCGGCGAACAGGTCGCCGGGGCGCACCTGTTGAGCACGCAGGGTCGCCCCGGTCACCGGCGCTGCGGCAGCGCTGTGACCTGGGGCACGAAGCACATGCGCGCCGATGACATCGGCGAGCTTCTCGATCTCCACCGGCTCGACGTGGGCCGGGCGAGGTGGAGCTGTTGCGACCGCGGAAGGCACGTCGCGACAGGCTACCCGTAGCACCTGAGGGAGGATCCCGATGGTCGGTCACCTGATCGGTCTAGCAGTGACTGAGCTGTTCAGCGCGACTCGTGTTCGTCGGAGTCGCGGCAGCGGGGCGATCAAGTAGAAATTCCCAGACTCGGTTTTCAGGAGGAGGAAACGAGGAAAACTATGTCGCTGGAGTTCGGCTCAGATCCAGCGCAGGCGGAACGCCGCACGCCCGGATGTCGCCGGTGCGTGTTGCGGGAGATGTTCGGCGAGATCGAGCCGGGTCTTGCAGGGCGCGTAGGCGTTGGATGATTCGGTCTCTGAGCTGTCGGTCGATGTGGGTCCAGAGGGTGGATGCGTTGAACACCCAGGTGTGGTCCTCGACCGTGAGGCTGCCGTCCGGTCCGGGGGTGACGGGGGTGCCGTCGGGCCAGTGCAGAGGCGCTGTCACGTCGGAGATCCCTTCGTCTGCTTCAGCAACGTGTTGCAGTCCTGGCAGGTTTTGGCGTGAATCCAGTCCATTTCGGACGGTCGGGCCAAGGCGAAGGTGATGCCGCAGAACGATTCACCGGCTGCGCCCGCGTCCAGGCGTGTACCGGCAAAAGCGTGGCGTGCCAGGCCGTAGTCGCTGGACTCGTCTGGCACCGGCAGCCAGAAGTAGCGCTGCTGGTTCGGTGTCGTGCTCAGGTGCGGTGTTGCCATGATCAACCTCTCAATGTGTGAGGTGGGGTGGCGGGCGGCGCGCGGAGCCCGAGGGAGTGTGCGGCGCTTCGGGGGCACCGCTCGGTCTCGACACTGCGCCGCCCGCCTCAAGTGCCCGGTCCGTCCCGACGGGAGACCACGGGACGGACCGGGCAGGTCTCAGCGCCGGATGAACGCGACGCCTCGCCGATCGAAAACCCGCCGTTCGGCGTCGATCGCTTCCGCGTGGTCACGCAAGTTGTCGGCCAACCTGCGGGCGGCTTCGGACGTCATCAGAGTCGCCTCGGCCGATGGAGCCGCCAGCATCACTCGACCATCGCTGATCCACGTGGAGACACTTTCCGGACACTGAAAACCGTTGCTGCAGGTGACATTCCGCCTGGTCGGATGCGAGTACGCCGGGGCTGTGGGCGCGGGCATATTGGATTTCCTCGTGACCGGAAAAGCTTCGGCGACGGCCGGATGACGCGGGTACCGGAGTGCTCGCACTACGCCCGTGGCGGGAGGCGCCTCCGCATTTCGGCATTCCGACACTGGCAAACTGCCCTCACCCGGCATGATTCCTCCAAAGAGTGTTGACCCGACAAGTACGCTAGGTATGCAACGGTTGACCTGCGTTGGCTTGAGAGTGGGTGAGGTAACCACAACCTCGCAATTGCCCTAATCGGGCGATCAACATCCGACAACACGTAAGGATGGATCGCGTGGCTACAGCCAACGGACCGCGCGCCAGAGCGCTAGCCGCTGCTTTGCGTCAAGCTCGCCAGGAACAAAACATGAGTATTCGCGAACTTGGCCGCAAGTTGTCCTTCGACCAATCAAACCTTTCCAAGATCGAAAATTGCAAGAAAGTTCCCAGCATAGAGCTTACGGCCCGAATTTTGGGCGCGCTAGGAGCTAAACCGGATGAGTGCGAGAGGATTCTCGCGCTTGCTCGGAGAGCGAGTGAGCCCAACTGGCTCGCTGTCGGCATACCCGGCCTACCCGAACAACTGGCAGGCGCGATGGAAAGCGAGCGCGAGGCAAAGTCGATAGTCGACTGGGCACCAATGACTCTGCCTGGCCTACTTCAGACCACTGACTATGTCCGTGCGCTAGCGGAAACCAATGAACTCCCCAAGCACGAGATTGAGCGGCGTGTCACTGTGCGGATCGCTCGTCGAGAGATACTTACCCGCCAAGATCCTCTAAAGCTGGAAGCATTGATTAGCGAAGTAGCGTTTCGGGAACCTATGGCTTCTCCTGACGTGATGATCGAACAGCTTCGGCATCTACTTATAATGGCCGACCGGCCTAACGTGGAGATACGCGTGATACCACGCGGCGTTGGTTGGCATCCCGGCTCCGCCGGCCCTTTTATTCTCTATGAATTTTCAGACGCGCCCGCGTTTGTACACTTTGAACATTATAGCTCCGGGGCGTTCGTTACCAACTCCGATGATGTCGAGGCATATCGAATGGCAATAGACACGATCAAGCGACACGCCCTGAATCCTGTCGATTCAAAACGCTTTATCGCGCAAGTTATCGTAGATGATTGGAGCGCAAGTGACTAAACGTTGGCGGAAAAGCAGTTACAGCAACCCTAATGGAAGTTGTGTCGAATTAACCTCGACTCTTGACCAAATCCGGGACTCGAAAGACCCGAACGGCCCCACACTTAAGGTCGATGTTCCCGCGTTCGTTCACGCCGTGAAGAACGGTCGTTTTGACCACTGAATGATGATGCCCCGGTACCTGGTACCGGGGCATCATTGTCTCCAACTCCGGGCCAGCGTCCAGTCCGCCGAAGCCGCACTCAACCGACTGTCACGGCGCTCGAAATAGCTATCGTCTGGGTCTGAACGCGCTAACAGGCGCCGCCCGCCCTTGCGGACCGGACGGCGCCTGTCGAGAAAGGTCAGCCGAAAAGGACTTCGGCCTCACAACTCACTTCGGCATTCTCGGCGCGATCACTTCAGCGATCTTCAACGCCTCACCACACTCGTCCAAACCCAGGTCGCGGAACTCGCTGAGCGTAAGAATGATCACGCCGCCGCCCGCATCAAACAACGCCGAACAGATCCGCGCCTGAGTCGCACTCTTGTCGATCGCACTTGCCGCGGGACGTCCATCGACTTCGAGGCGGTCATACTTGGCCCAGTTGTCCTGCTTGCCGTACAACTCGACCGTCTTCTCCTGGTTCTTGTAGAAGGTGCCCGTAAATGGCCGTCCACTAAAGCGACATCCCGGCTCCGACGACGAGACACCAGCGTCTGGGTCGCCAGGTTCTTTGAACCCGAACGATTTAAGCTCTTCCGGAGTCAGCAACGTGCAGGGATCAATCGCTAAAAGCCCCTGACTCTGCTGCGTAGGAGCAGGAGCATCCGGCCGAGTTAAGCTGCAACCCGCGACTGCCAGCAAGGACGCACCAACACAAGCAGCGAACACCGACCGAGACAGCACCTTCACGCCTGGCTACCCTTCTGCAAGTCCTGACCGATTTGCTCGTCGGTAGCAACGTAGTCCTTTGCTGCCTGGCGGAAGAGATCCGCCTTCCTCAACAGCTCGTCACGCAGCTTCCCCAACAGGTCAGCAGAACCGTTTGGCCCCACGGCCTTCTGCCCAAACTTGGCTGCTAACTCCTGCGCGGAGCGGTACTCACCCAAACCCTCCACACGCCCGAGAGCGTTTGCCTTAACCGCAAGAGCATCGACTTCGTCGGCCGCGCACTCATACGCATCGGCGGCTTTGTTGGCCGCGTCGGGGTTCATCTTCAGCTTGCCAGCCGAAATCTGCTGCGCCAGCTGGTCGTTCTGCTGCGTGATCGCGCCCAGCGCCGCACCGGCACCGGTGAAACCGACAGCCGAGCCCAAATCCCCAGACAAATACGCGTCAGCCATCCCGAGCCCCCTCCGGCACAGATCACCCAGCCGGAGAGAACCCTAGCGAACCGGACATTGAGGTAGCCGATGAACTCGAAAGATGATCACTTGACGGGCCTCGTATCACCCGTTCAGCTCAGCCAGGAACGAACCCCACCGAGCCCGCGAGAACACCAACACCGGCCCATCCGGATCCTTCGAGTCCGAGCCGCAACCACACCATCGTCGAATGCCAGCTCGACACAAGCACCCTGATTCATGCTGCGACTCGACTTTCGCCAACACAAGCGGCGTCTGGCAGAACAGCACTGTGTGCCTCCACGTCAGGTGTCGAGCAGTGCATGTGAGTCGTCCGTCCCGCATGGCAGTTTCCTGAAGGTTCTTCGCAGTCATCAAACAGAAAGAACGACCCGCTCACGGGCGCATGTCGCTGACCGCCCGCCTGCCGGCCTGAGTCCGCAATTTCAATGGAAATCGACGGTCTGATTTCCATTGAAATTGCGGTCAACGCAGCTGGGTGCCGGTCAGCCGGCCTGGAGGAGCTGGAACGGGGCCTGCTCCTTGGACAGCGGGATCTGGTAGCGCTGGGTGAGGAACGCACCAATGTTGTGGAACAGCGGCGCCGCCGAAGACCCCTCGGGGCTGCCGTACGCTGGCTGGTCCAGCATCAGCCCCACCACGAAGCGCGGGTTGTCCGCGGGCACTATCCCGGCGAAGGTGATCCAGTACTTCGACTGGCTGTAGCAGAGGCAGTCCGGGTCGATCTGCTGCGCCGTCCCCGTCTTGCCGGCGATCTGGTAGCCCGGCAGCGCCGCATCCGGACCGGTGCCGCGGTTGGGCTGCGGAGCCTTCTGCACGACCGCGCGCAGCATGTCCTTCACGGTGTGCGCCGTCTCCGGGCTGACCACCTGCACCCCCTCCGGGCGCGGGCGCTCCACGCGCGTGCCGTCCGGCCGGACCTCCGCGGCGATGATGCGCGGCGGAACCCGCACCCCGTCGTTGGCGATCGCCTGGTACATGCCCGCCATCTGCAGCACCGTCATCGAAAGGCCTTGGCCGATCGGCAGGTTCGCGAACGTCGACCCGGACCAGGACTCGCGTGGCGGCAGGCTGCCCGCACTCTCCCCCGGGAGACCGCTGCCGGTCCGCTGGCCCAACCCGAACTTCCGGGCCAGGTCGTAGAACCGTTGCTCGCCGAGCTGCTGCGCGACCATCAGGGTGCCGACGTTGGAGGACTTGCCCAGCACGCCGGTGAAGGTCATCGGGACCGTGCCGTGGTCCCAGGCGTCCCCGACGGTCCGGTCGGCGATCTTGATGGAGCCCGGGACCTGCAGCACGGTGTCCGGTTTGACGATGTCGTTCTCGATCGCCCCGGCCGCGGTGATCACCTTGTTCACCGAGCCCGGCTCGTAGGGCGTGGTCACCGCCGGGTTGGCGCCGGGGTTCTCCCCCCACGATCCGGCGCGCGGATCGAAGGTCTTGTCGTTGGCCAGCGCGTAGATCTCGCCGGTCTTGGCGTCCAGGACCACCGCGCTCGCGCTCCGGGCCCTGGCCTGGCGGGCGTAGTCGGCGAGTTCGCGCTGCAGCATGAACTGCAGGTCCGAGTCGATCGTCAACTCCACGTCGGAGCCCGGGATCGCCGCTTTCAACTCCCGCTCGGTGCCGGGGATGACGAGGTCCGACCCCATCGCGGTGTCGGCGACCTTCGCCCCGTCGGTGCCGGCCAGCAGCGGGTCCAACGAGGCCTCTAGGCCCATCTGCCCCTTCAGCTTCTGCTCGTCCGGCCGCCAGTTCGCCGCACCGATGATGTTCGAGCCCAGGTCCCCGGCCGGGTACTCGCGGGTTCCCCGGTAATCGGCCCCGATGTGCGGGTATTTCTCGGTGATCAGCCGCGCCTGGCTCGGATCGATCGGCGGGCCGAAGTAGGTGAACTGAACGTCCCTGAAGAGCGCGTTGAGCACTTCCTGCTCGGATATCTTCCCCTGCGTGACCTGCGGGATGTAGCGAGCGACCTCCCTCTTGTACTGCTCCGCCGTGGGTTTCGAGGGATCCTTGGCGTGCTCGTCGTCGAAGGTCTTGGTCAGCAGCCTCGGGTTGGCGAAGAGCTGCCGCGCTTCACCGCTGAACGCCAGCACGTTCCCGCTGCGGTCCACAAAGGACCCGCGCTCGGCCTGAATGACCTGGCTGGCCGCCCGCTGTCGCTGTGCCTTCTCGGACAGTGCACTGGCCTCGAACCCCTGCACCTGGATCAGCTTGCCCGCGGTCAGCACGAGCGCGATCACCAGCAGCAACCGGCCGACGAGCAGCCGCCGGTTGCTACCGGCCACATTGGTCCGCGCGGTGCGCCTCCTGATGCCGCTGGTCGCCCCACGGGCCATCAGCGGCCCGCCAATGCGGCCGCGCCCGGCTGCTGGTCCGCTGGCGGCTGCTGCTGGGCCTGGTTCTCCGCCGGAGGCTGACCCGCCGGGGGTTGCTCACCCTGCACCGGCGGGGCGGCCGGCTGGTCCGCCGGAGGTTGCGGAGCGGTGACCTTCTTTGGCTCGCCGACGACGATCACCGAGCCGTCCGGCTGCTGGACGAGGCGCGCCGGAGACGGCGCCGGCCGCAGGCCGGCTTCCTCGGCGCGACGCTGGATCTCCGGTGTCGAGCTCATCGAGCTGACCTCGCGCAGCAACCGCTCCTTGCGCTCACTCAGCGCGTTGAGGTTTTCCTCGCCCTGCTGCAACTGGTAGCTGCCGCTGACCGCCGCGATGGACAGCCACAACGTCGCCGCCAAGCCGGTGGCCAGCACCGACATCACGACGACCACCAGCGGCAACCGCTGGAGCGAAACCCGCTCGTGCAGCTGCTTCGCCCTTGGCTTCGGCTTCGGCTTCGCCGCTGGACGCCGATCCTCCACGCCTTGCCGCACCTGGCGCGGCCGCCTGGCGGCGGGCTCCCGCGCCGACCGCTCCCGCCGCTCCTCGCGGCGCGCGTACGCGCGCTCAGCCGCCGCCGACCGCGTCCGCGGCTTCTCGGTCTTCTGCCCGGACTTCTGGGTCGTCTTCTGCCCGGACTTCTGCCCGGTTTTCTGCGCGGACTTCTGGCTGCTCTTCTGCGCAGACTTCTGGGCGGCCTGACCCGTCCGCGAAGCGGCTTTGCCGACGCGCGTAGGTGCAGTCATCTCGCCTCCCTCGCCTTGCAGCTCATGCGTCCCCCCGGCCGATCCGCTCCGCGGCCCGCAGCCGCACCGACGCGGCCCGGGGGTTGGCCTCTATCTCCTGCTCCCCGGCAAGCTCGGCGCCCCTGGTGAGCAATCGGAATTCCGGTCCGTGTCCTGGCAGTTCCACCGGCAGGTCGACCGGGGTCCGCGACTTCGCCCGCTCGGCTAAGGCCCGCTTGACCATCCGGTCCTCCAGCGAGTGGTAGGACATCACTACGATCCGACCGCCCCCGGCCAGCGAATCCAATGCCGCCGGAAGCGCGCGGTCCAGCACGTCAAGCTCTGCGTTGACCTCGATACGCAGCGCCTGGAACGTGCGCTTGGCCGGATGTCCGCCGGTGCGCCGACTCGCCGCCGGCACCGTGTCGTAGAGCAGCTGGACCAGCCGAGCGCTGCTAGCGAAGGGCTCCTTCTGGCGTTCCCGGACGATCGCGGCGGCGATCTTGCCCGCGAACTTCTCCTCGCCATAGGTGCGCAACACTCGCGCCAGCTCGTCCGCGCTGTAGGTGTTGAGCACCTCCGCGGCGGTGCGCGGCGCCCCCGGGTCCATCCGCATGTCCAGCGGCGCGTCGTGCGCGTAGGCGAAGCCTCGGCCGGTCTCGTCCAGCTGGAGCGAGGACACCCCGAGGTCGAACAGCGCGCCGTCCACTTCGGACATTCCCAGGCCGTCGAGCACCTCCGCCCACTGGTCGTACACCGCGTGCACCAGGTGGATCCGGGAGGCGTACGGCGCCAGGCGCTCACCGGCCAGCCGGAGGGCGTCCGGGTCCCGGTCCAGGCCGACCAGGGTCAGGCCCGGGTACGCGGCGAGCATCGCCTCCGAGTGCCCGCCCATGCCGAGCGTGGCGTCGACGACCACCGCGCCCTCGCGGGATAGCGCCGGCGCTAGCAGCTCCAGCGTGCGGTCGAGCAGTACTGGCACGTGCTTGTCGCGGGCGGATCCGCCCTGATCATGCCGCTGTTCGGCCACGGCGGTCCCTCCCTCCCGCGTGCCCGTTCTCATTGAACATCGCGATCGAATACCCAGATCGCCACGCGCGGAACCACGCGTGGCGACCATCGGTAAGCCCCCTGGTCGTCCGGATCCCGTCAGGTCCCCGCCCGCCCGTCGCGTCCTGATGCCGGGGAAGATGCACCAGGCATGCGATAGCCGAGCGGACCGAGGCCTCACGAAACCCGGATCACTTGCCGTCAACTCCCGTCCCGCCGGTCGGCGGAACGCTCAGAACACGCCGGGCAGCACCTCCTCCTGCGCCTTCGCATAGCTCTCCTCGTGTTCGTCGAGGTATCTCTGCCACCTCTCCGCGTGCCAGATCTCGAGGCGGTTGATCGCGCCGATGACCACGCACTCCTTGGTCAACCCGGCGTAGCGCCGCAGTTCCGCCGCGATCGAGATCCGCCCCTGCCCGTCGGGCTGCTGCTCGTCGGTGCCGGCGAACAGGTACCGCTGGTAGGCGCGGACCGCCTCGTTGGTGAACGGTGCCTCGGCGACCTTGCGCGCCATCTGCTCGAACTCGTCGCGCGGGAAGACGTAGAGGCAGTGGTCCTGTCCCTTGGTGACCATCAACCCCCCCGCCAATGCCTCCCGGAACTTCGCCGGCAGCGTCAGACGCCCCTTGTCGTCGAGCTTCGGGTGGTGGGTGCCGAGAAACATCCCGGTCCACCTCCCCCGCCCAGGCCGCCCGCGTGACGGCCCCGGACCCGCCCCGACGGCGCCCACTCCCTGAACGACGACCGGGCCGGCACTTCCGCTGGACTCGATGATCTGTGGCCATCGGAAGAGGCAGGACCCCCGTTTGCCCCACCTTCCCCCACAGTACCCCACTTCACTCCACCGTCAACACGAGTTGCCACGGTTCCCCCAGCAGGATTGGCACCGTTTGCGCTGGTAGCACAGCGTGGCGGCGAGGTGGGGGGACGGCAGGCCCAACCTTGATCAACCCGTCGGGGTGCGCGGTTATGCTCGTGACCCGCCCGACCCGGTCCCCGGCGGCCGCCGCGGTGGGGCGAAGTGGGGAGGCCGTCCGCCGCGTTCGGCCCTGGTTCGATGTGGGTGTCCCACCGGGCATCGCTGGTTTGGCACACTGCACGTGCACGCCGGACTCGATCAGGCGATCGTTGCCGCTTCGCCGGAGGACGCCGGCGCGGACCACCAGAGCCGCCCACCGGCCGCAGACTTTGGAGGTTTGCATGCGCGACCGCCCCGGCGAGCCGACCCCGCCGCACCAGGTGATCGCGCGCCGCAACGCTCAGGAGGTGGCGTGACGCCGAAAACCCAGCTGTCCGACGCCGCGGCCGACGCCGCGACGCCGAGCATCGACCAACTGCACAGCACCATCCAGCGCATCGCCGCCAACGTCGAGCAGGTGCTGGTCGGCAAGCCCGAGGTGGTGCGGGTCGCGCTGGTCACCATGCTCGCCGAGGGCCACCTGCTGGTCGAGGACGTGCCGGGCGTCGGCAAGACCTCGCTGGCCAAGGCGCTGGCCCGGTCCATCGACTGCACGGTCAGCCGGATCCAGTTCACCCCGGACCTGCTGCCCAGCGACATCACCGGCGTGTCCATCTACAACCGGCAGACCGAGTCTTTCGAGTTCCGGCCCGGCCCGGTGTTCGCCAACATCGTCGTCGGCGACGAGATCAACCGGGCCTCGCCGAAAACCCAGTCGGCGCTGCTGGAGTGCATGGAGGAGCACCAGGTCACCGTCGACGGCGAGACCTACCCGCTCAGCGCCCCGTTCATGGTCATCGCCACCCAGAACCCCATCGAGATGGAGGGCACCTACGCGCTGCCCGAGGCGCAGCGGGACCGCTTCACCACCCGCGTGTCCATCGGCTACCCGGATGCCAAGGCGGAGCTGGCGATGGTGGACGAGCACGCCGGGCACGATCCGCTGCGCGACCTGCGCCCTGTCGCCGACAGCGGCGAGGTGCAGGCCCTGTTGCGGGCCGTGCGCCGGGTGCACCTGTCCATCGATCTCCGGCGCTACGTGATCGACCTGGTCACCGCGACGCGCCAGCTGCCCGAGCTGCGGCTGGGCGCTTCGCCCCGGTCGACCCTGCAGTTGGTCCGCGCCGCCCGGGCGCAGGCCGCGCTGGCCGGACGCGAGTTCGTCGTCCCGGACGACGTCCGGGCGATCGCCGTCCCGGTGCTGGCCCACCGGCTGGTGCTGACCAGCGAGGCGCGCGCCGCGCGCCGCTCGGCGTCCGACCTGGTGTGGCAGCTGCTCAACCGGATCCCGGTGCCGCGCGGCGACAGCGACCGCGAACGCAGGTAGTCGTGCTCTCCGGGCTGACCATCCGCGGGCGCTGCCTGTTGGCAGCGGGCGCGGCCGCCGGCATCTGCGCTCTCGTGCTGGACGAACGGGATCTGCTGCGCGTGTCAGCGTTCGTAATCGCGCTACCGCTGCTGGCGCTGCTGCTGTCCAGCCGCATCCGGTTCGGCATCGCCGCCCGCCGGAAAGTGGTGCCGCCGCGGATCCCAGTCGGCTCAAAGGCCACCGTTGAGCTGCACGTCACCGGCAACGGACGGCTCCCGGTAGACGGTTTGGTGCTGGAGGACAACACCCCGCACGCGCTCGGCGGGCGGCCGCGGTTCCGGCTGGACGCGGTGCCCCGGCACGGCGGCACGCTACTGAAGTACGCGGTGACGCCGACGCTGCGTGGCATTCACCACATCGGGCCGCTGCGCACCCGGATCGGCGATCCGTTCGGGCTCTCCGAGTTCGAGCGGGACCTCGCCGACCGCAGCCGCCTGGTGGCCGTGCCGAAGGTCTTCCCGCTCACCGGACTGCCCGCCGGTTCCGGGCTGGGCACCGGCGACGACGGCACTACCCGCCTGCGCTCCGGGCACGGCGAGGACGACGCGATGGTGCGGCAGTACCGGCACGGCGACGACATCCGGCGCGTGCACTGGAAGTCCACCGCGCGCCGCGACGAGTTGATGGTGCGCGTCGAGGAACGCCCCTGGCACGGCGGCGTCACGGTGCTCCTGGACCGGCGGTCGGCCGCGCACCGGGGCAGCGGCGCGGGGAGCAGCGTCGAGTGGGCGATCTCCGCGGTGGCCAGCATCTGCCTGCACCTGCACCAGAGCGGCCAGCAGGTCCGGCTGGTCACCGAGGACGGGCAGGTGCTGGCGGGCGGCGCCGGGCCGTCCGACGGCGGGCACGACGACGATGCGGTGCTCGACTCGCTGGCCACGGTCCGCAGCTCGCCGCAGCGCGACCTGGTGGCCACCCGCGATCCGGGCTACGGCCACGAGCTCATCGCGGTCCTCGGCGAAACGACCACCGCGGCGGTCACCGAGCTGACCAAGCTCCGTCCACAAGAGACTCGGAGCCTCGCGTTGCTGCTCGACGTCGGGGCCTGGAACGGGGAGAACGGCGGCGGTTTCGACCCGCGGCAGACCGCCCGGCGGTTGCGCGCGGCCGGCTGGACCGTGGTCATCGCGGGCGGCCCCCGGGCCTCGATCGCCGAGGTCTGGCAGCGGCTCTGCCGGGGGACCACGGCACCCGAATCTGAGGTCGTGACGTGACCGCGAACCGGAAGACCGCCGCCATCGACATGTCGTTGGTGGCTACCGCGGCCGGTGCGCTGTCCGTGCTGTGCGCGTCGACGGCGTTCGGGGGCGTGCTGGCCGACGGCCGGTGGGTCTTCCCGGCGATGGTCACCGTGGTGGCCGTCGCCGCGATCGGGGCGTTGGGCCGGCGGTTCCGCAGGCCGGTCGCGGCCACCGTGATGATCCAGCTGGTCGGCCTGCTGCTGGTCCTGACCGCGCAGTTCGCCGAGCACGCGATCCTCGGGTTGCTGCCGGGCCCGGCGGCGATCGCGGATCTCGGCAAGCTGCTCGGCGACGCCTCCGAACTGGTGCGCACCGGCGTTCCGCCGGTGCCCGCCGAACCGGCCTTGCAGGCCGTGGTGTGCCTCGGGCTAGGCCTGGTCGCGCTGGTCGCGGACCTCATCGTGGTGACATACCGCAGCCCGGCGGTGGCCGGGCTGCTACTGCTGTGCGTGTTCGCCATCCCCGCGTCGCTGGCCGACGACATGCTGCCGTGGTGGTCCTTCGTCGCCGGGGCGCTGGGCTACGCCGTGCTGCTGGCCTCGGGCGGGCAGCATCGCAGGTGGCGCCGGCACGAAGACCGCAGCCAGGTCGCGCAGACCCTGTTCGGCCGCACCACGGGCACGGTCGCCGGCACCGCCGGGGTGATCGCGCTGCTCACCGGCGTGGTGTTCACCGGGGTCGGGACCGAAGGCCGGCTGCCCGGGGCGGTGCCGGAGGAGTTCGGCGGCACCGACGGGATCGGGCTGCAACCGTTCACGTCGCTGCGCGGCCAGCTCAACCGGGACCGCGTCGTCGAGCTGTTCCGGGTTCGCGGTCTGCGGGAGGGCACCTACCTGCGGGCGATGACGCTGCGGAAGTTCGACCCGGAACGCGGCTGGGAGTTGGAGGGCCTCACGCAGGGCGTCGACGCCAACGCCAAGCTCGCGCTGCCGGAGGGCACCGGCATCATGCGCGGCGACAGCGAGCGGGTCGAGATCCAGCCAATCGGCTACCGCGATCCGTGGCTGCCGGTGTTCGGCATCCCGCTGTTCGTCTCCGGGATGGGCAGAAACTGGCGTTACGACCCGGCCGCGGGGATCGTGTTCACCCAGACCAACCAGGAAAGCCACCCCTACGTCGAGCAGTTCCTCGTCCAGCGGCCCACTCCGGACCAGCTGCGCGAGGCCCAGGGCCCGATGCCGATCGCCCCGCCCTACCTGGACACCGCGGGAATCCCGCCCCAGGTGGCCGACTTGGCCAGGCGGTTGACCGCGAACGCGCCCACCGCTTTCGACAAGGCCGTCGCGCTCAACCGGTACTTCACCAATCCGTCGAACGGTTTCCGCTACGACCTGAAGACCGCCCCGGCGACCGGCAGCGACGCCCTGTCGGACTTCCTGTTCCGCGGCAAGCGTGGGTTCTGCGAACAGTACGCCTCGTCGATGGCGGTCCTGCTGCGCGCCGTGGGCATCCCGTCCCGGGTGGCGATCGGCTTCACCCCCGGCTACCGCGACGGCGACGAGCGGGTGATCACCACCGAGGACGCGCACGCCTGGGTCGAGGCGTACTTCCCGGGCTGGGGCTGGCAGACCTTCGACCCGACGCCGCTGAGCGACGGCCGCACCGCGCTGCCGGAGTTCCTCAACAGCGAGCTGAACCCGTCGCAGCCGCAAGCACAGGTGCCGGGGCAGCCGGTGCCGAGCACGCCGCCCACCGCGGGTTCGCAGCCCGGGTCGGCGCATCCGGACGGCGCCGATGTCGGCGCGGCGCGCACGCCGCGCGAAGCGGAGGGCACGAACCCGTGGCCGATCACGATCGGCGTCCTCGTGCTCGGCTTGGCGCTGCTGGTGACGCCCGCGCTGGCGCGTGAGGTGCGCAGGCGGCGGCGACTGCGGGCGGTCGCCGAAGGCGCGGAAGGTGCTGCGGGGATCGCGTGGCGAGAGGTGCTGGACGAGTTCCAGGACCGGGGTACCCGACCGGCGGCAACCCACACCGCGCGACGCGTCGCGACGGGCTTCATCGACGATCACGGTCTGGACGAATCCGGGGCCAAGGCGATGCGGGCGCTGGTGGTGGCAGTGGAGCGGGAGTGGTACGCGCCAGCGGGGCAGGAGCCGGACGCGACGCTCCTGGAGACGCTGCATGGTGTGCTGGACAGCCTGCGCCGCGCAGCGCCGCTGGACTGGCGCTCGCGCCTGTTCCCACGCTCGGTGCTGCAGTTCCGCCACGCCAACCGGTAATGCCAAGGCATTCCGCGAAGATCGGTGTGCTTTGCGGCGCGACGTTCCGCTACCCGCACCGCCACGCGAAACGAGCCTGGGGACAGACGCCGGCGCACAGCGATGATCGCCGCCGGTCTGCTCGTTGGCAGCCGACGGCGATCATCAGGTCATCAGCCGTTATTGATCGAAGCGCTTGCGGAAGCGCTCCTCCATTCGCTGGGCGAAGGAACTGCGTCCAGCACTGCGGTTCGCGCCCCTCTTCGGCCGGTCACCACCGCCGTGTTCCAGCCCCGATTCGATGTCGTCCCCGCCACCGCGCAACGCGGACAGGACGATCACTGCTCCGCCGAACATCACGAGGAAGCCGACCACGCTCAACACGGGGATGTCGGCCGGCCTGAGGGCCGGGATCACCGCGCCGATTACCAGCAGGGCCAACCCCAGGACGAAGACGGCTATGCCCTGCAGCCGCCGGCGTCTGGATGGTCGATGCAGTCGTCCTCCGCGCACGGTGGAGGCAAACTTGGGGTCCTCGGCATAGAGCGCGCGCTCGATTTGTTCGAGCTGTCGCTGCTCGTGCTCGGAGAGTGGCATGACTCCTCCTCCGGCACAGGTTTCTCAGTGGCGCCGGAGACCCGGTGAGGTTGCCCACACAGGCTGGGGACCGGCGAACGCTTGGGGGCGTCACCCACGAGGATACGGTTCCCGAGACTGGACGACTACCCGGTCCCAGCACCGGAACTGTGCGAGGTTGCCGACATCATCCCCTCGGGGCAGTAACCGTTTCACGTTCAGGCATCCACCCAGCGGAAAGGGCGGCTCCGAAGGCCCGCCTCGCCGTTTTCGCTCCTCGTTTTCGAGGCGGCGCGGCCAGCTTGGAAGCAGTTGTCAGGCGGGCCTGCGGGCGATTGCGTGCAGTCGGGTTGCGATGTCGCGCAGCGGGGAACGCAGCGCTGCCACTCGCTCCAGCTCGGCCATCGCGTCGGCCGCCCTGGGGTTGTTGTCCAGCACCGATCCGGGCACCAGGTCGCTGAGCACCGCCTGCCCCTGCACCAATTCCACCGAGAGCCCGGCTCCTGCCCCCCCCGCCGCTGCAAGGTGTCCGAGGCCGCGTCGAGCCGGCCGTCCGCGTCCTGGATCAGTTGCAGCGCCTCGGCGACCCGCCCGGCAAGCGCCCACCCGAGGACCGCCGCGTACCGGTTGGCGACCAGCACCGAAACGGCGCCGCCCGGTGCGGTTGCGGCCGCCAGCGCCGCAACCGCGGCCTGGACGTCGTCGACGACCTCCAGGAGGCCGTGCGCGAGCACGAGATCGGCGCCGCCTTCCGGGCTGAGCACGGCCAGCGCGTCGGTGTCGCCCTGCAATGGGGTGATCTGGTCGGCCACCCCTGCGTCGACGGCCCGGCGCTGGAGCATCGCCAGCGCGTTCGGGCTCGGATCGACCACCGTCACCGAGCATCCCGCCGATGCCAGCGGCACGGCCCACACGCCGCTGCCGCCACCGACGTCGAGCACCCGCGGCGGGCGCCCGCCGCGGCGACGCCGAGCGTCGTCGAGTTCGGTTTCCAGCACCTGGTGGACGGCGTCGGATCTCATGGTGAGCAGCGTAATGCGGGGTCGTGGGCGGGTTTCACCGGCGTGCGGAACCCGGGAGGCCGTGGCGCTGCGGGGTTCCGCCTTCGAACGGAGCGAGACGGCGACAGCGGCTCCTGCAGGGGGCCGCCACCCGCGCCGCCAAGCGGATCAAGTTTCAGGTAGAAGTTCTGGGGCGGCCGCCGGTTCCGTAGGCTACGACCGTGCAGACGGTGGCAGTGCTGAGTCTCAAGGGTGGCGTGGGCAAGACGACCGTGGTGCTCGGACTTGCCTCGGCCGCCATGCGCCGAGGGGTTCGGACGCTGGTCGTCGACCTCGATCCGCAGTGCAACGCGACCGCATGCCTGGAGCCGGACAAGACCACCAAGGGCCTCAGCGACGTGCTGGCCGATCCGCGCCCGGAGGTTCTGCGGGCGGCGGTGTCCGGCAGCTCGTGGGGCGAAGAGGTCGACGTCCTGGTGGGCTCCGAGGACGCCGAAAGCCTCAACGGCCAGCACTCCGACGGCGATCACCTGTCCCACCTCACCGACGCGCTGTCCGAACTGGACGGTCTGATCGCCGAGGGCGAGCTGCCGTACCAGCTGGTGCTGCTGGACTGCCCGCCGTCCCTGGGGCGGCTGACCCGATCCGCGCTGATCGCCGCCGACCGCGCGCTGCTGGTCACCGAGCCGACGATCTTCGCGGTCTCCGGCGTGCAGCGGGCGTTCGAGGCCGTGCAGGCCGAGCGCCAGTCGAACAACCCCGATCTGCAGCCGCTGGGCGTCATCGTCAACCGGGTCCGGCCGCGCTCCCACGAGCACCAGTTCCGCATCGACGAGCTGCGGGACATCTTCGGTCCGCTGGTGCTGCCGGTCGCGCTGCCCGATCGGTTGGCCGTGCAGCAAGCACAAGGCGCGTGCATGCCGATCCACCAGTGGGGCACGCCGGGCGCGCGGGAGGTCGCGCTAGCGTTCAACCTGGTGCTCGCCCGCACCCTGCGAGCCGGTCGGCAGCGCCGCTTCGAGCCGGACGACGACGAATTCCTGGAGGAGACCGAGTGAGCACGACGTCGTACTCCGCGTTCCTAGTCGTGGCGCTGATCGGCATCATGACGCCGGGGCTGGACACGATGCTGATCCTGCGGCATTCGCTGCTCGGCGGGCGCCGCGCCGGGGTCACGACGTTCCTCGGCATCAACCTCGGCTGCGTGATCTGGGGCACCGCGAGCGTCGCGGGGCTGACCGCGCTGCTCACCGCCTCCCAGATCGCCTACGACATCGTGCGGGTGGGGGGCGCGGCCTACCTGCTGTGGCTGGGCGGCTCGGCGATCTGGAAGTCCTTGCCCCGCAACAAGGTTCAACAGCCCGAAGACGTCCCTGCCGAACCGGTCCGGCTGACCGGTTGGACGGCGCTGCGGGCCGGGATGACCACGAACCTGCTCAACCCCAAGGTGGGCGTGTTCTACATCAGCTTGCTGCCGCAGTTCCTGCCTGCCGGGCCGGCGGCGTTCGCCTGGGGCCCGCTGCTGGTCGCCACGCACGTCTCCATCGGCCTGCTGTGGGGAACCGCGCTGGTGTGGGTCGCCAGCCGGGCCCGCACGCTGTTCCAGAAGCAGCGGGTGCGCGCCTGGCTGGACCGGGTCACCGCGACGGTGCTGATCGGCCTGGGGCTGAAGCTGGCGGTCGAGGGGCGGTGAGCCGGTCCTGCCCGAAGGCGACACGGTATTCCTCACCTGCCACCGGTTGCACGAGGCGCTGGCCGGGCAGGTCCTGACCCGCGGCGAACTGCGGCACCCGCGGCTGTCCACCTTGGACCTCGCCGGACGCGGGGTGCGCGAGGTGCGGCCGGCGGGCAAGCATCTGCTGATCCGTTTCGACGACGGCCAAACCCTCCACAGCCACCTGCGCATGGACGGCGCCTGGCACCTCTACTCGCCCGGCGCCCGGTGGCGGCGACCGGCGCACCAGGTCAGGGCGGTGCTGGGCACGGCCGAACGGGTCGCGGTCGGGTTCAACCTGCACGACCTGCGCTGGCTGCCGACCTCGGCGGAATCCCGGCTAGTCGGCCACCTGGGGCCGGACCTGCTCGCTCCGGAGTGGGGCGACGAACACGCGGCCGAGGCGGTCCGGCGGCTGACCGCCGACCCGGACCGGGAACTCGGCCTCGCGTTGCTGGACCAGACCGTCATGGCCGGGGTCGGCAACCTCTACAAGACGGAAGTGTGCTTCCTGCTCGGCCGGTCGCCGTGGACGCCGGTCGCGGAGGTCGACGCGGCCCAGGCGGTGCGGCTGTGCCGGGAACTGCTGCTGCGCAACGCCTGGCATCCCGAGCAGTCCACCACCAAGAGCCTGCGGCGCGGCACCCAGCACTGGGTCTACGGCCGCCGCACCTGCCTGCGCTGTGGAGGCCCCGTCCGCCGCGGCGCCCAGGGCGACGGCGTCGAAGCCCGAGTCGCATACCACTGCCCCAACTGCCAACCCTGACCGCAGGCCTGTCAGTGCTCGGCGGCGGCGCTGCGGGCGTCGGCGAGGCTTCGCAGGATCGGGTAGACCAGCACGATGCCGACCGAGCCCCACACCATGCCCGTGACCCGGAGCTCGCCCAACCACAAGGTCAGGTCGCCGACCCCGGCGATCACCGCGGTGCCCAGCACCATCAGGTTCACCGGATCCGCCAAGTCCACCCCGGCGTCCAGCCAGATCCGCGCCCCGACCAGCGCGATCAGCCCGAACAGCACCAGCGTCGCGCCGCCGAGCACCCCGAGCGGGACCGTGTTGATCAAGGCGCCGAGCTTCGGCGAGAAGGACAGCACGATCGCGGCCAGCGCGGCCACCATGCACGCCGCCGTCGAATACACCCTCGTCGCCGCCATGACCCCGATGTTCGCCGCGTTGCTGCTAAGCGCGGACCCACCCACCCAACCGGCCAACGCGGTGGCCAACCCGCCGCCGATCAACGCGTCCCCGACGTGCGGGTCGAGGTTCCGGCCACTCATCGCGGCGACCGCCTTGAGGTGCCCGACGTGCTCCGCGACCAGCACCACCACCAGCGGCAGCACGAACGGCATCACCGAGATGTGCACCTGCGGGGCGATCAGCTGGGGAAACCCGAACCAGGGCGCGGCGGCCAGCTCGTCGAGCCGCTCCTGGACCAGGTCGCCGGCCAGCGCGGCGTAGATCCACCCGACCAGTACGCCGATCAGCACCGCTGCCCGCCCGGCCATGCCCCGGCTGATGACCGTGAGCAGCACGACCGTGCCCAGCGTCAACGCCGCGGGCACCGGCTGCTGCCCGAAGGAGGACACCGACTGCGGCGCGAGGCTCAAGCCGATCATCAGCACGATCGCCCCGGTGACCACCGGCGGCATCGCGGACTCCAACAGTCGCACGCCCAGCGCCTTGACCGCGACGCCGACGGCCATCACCACCAGGCCGACCGACATGATCCCGCCGAGCAGCGCGGCCGGACTCGCACCGGCCTGGTCCGCGGCCGCGCCCAGCGGCACCACGAAAGCGACCGACGCGCCCAGGTAGCTGGGCACCCGGTTGCGGGTGAGTAGCAGGAACAGCAGCGTGCCAACACCGGACAGCAGCAGCGTGGTCGTCAGGGGGAAGCCGGTGAGCAGCGGCACCAGCGTCGTGGTGCCGAACATCGCCAGGAGGTGCTGCAAACCGAAGCCGGTGGTAAGCGGCCAGCTCAGCCGTTCCTCGGATGCCACGACGGCATCACGCACCAGGCGTCGACCGTTGCCGTGCACGGTCCACAACGCCACATCGTCCTCCCCCGAGCCGCCCGGTCGGGCGAGGCCCTGCCACGGCATGTGATGATTGGAGGAAGATTACTATTTCGCATCACACAATCAAGCCAACTCACCGGTAGGTCCGACGATACGTTGACTACCAGCAGTGATATCGGCGCGGCGTGTCGCCTCAGGCCGGACCGGATCCGCGCCGCGGATCGGATCCCGGCCCGCCGGGCCCGAACATCTCCCGCAACCCGGCCGCGAGCCCGGCCAACCGGTCCGTCGCGTCCTGCATCAGGTACTTCTGCTCCGACGCACCGCTGGCGGCGACCGCCCGGCCTGCGGCGGCGACCAGCGCGCCGTACCCGTCGAGGCCCTCGTCCAGCTCCTCGCGCAGCCGCTGCACATCAGCCCGCAACGCGGACTTCTGCGCCGCTGGCGCGTGCGGGATCGCCGCCTCCACGGCGACCAGCCGCTCCGCGACCCGCCGCAGCTCCGCTGCCGCGCTGTCCGCGGTGCTCCGCGCGTCGGCTGCGGCGCTGCCCGCGCCCACCGAGATCAGCTGCGCCAACGCGCGGTGCAGGCTCTGCTCCGCATCGCGCAGCCGCTGCATCGGCTCCCGCGCCACCGACCCCTGCGGGGGCAGCGCTGCGGGCTCCGGCAGCGGCTCGGGCAGCGGCGTCTTCATGAGCCGCCGGTACTTCAGTCCCGCGCTGAGCGCGCCCACGCCGCTGGCGACGGCGACCCCGCCGAGGCCGAAGGTCGCCACGTCCTGGAACAACCACCCCAGGTCGCCCCACATGCCCCAGAACGTCGGGGTGGACGCCGAGACGAACGCCCCAGCGCCGAACACCCCGGTCGAGACCGTGCTGCCCGCGGCGGTCCGCTTGGCTCGCTTGCGCTGCCGGAGCAGCCGAGCCCGCGGATCGCGCCAGGTGGCGAACTTGCGCCGCACCTCGGAGAGGAGTGGGCCGCGCAACTGCTCAAGCGCGGCCTCGCCCAACTGCGCCAGCTCCTGCTTGCGGGACTTCACTCCTCGCTCGCTCAGGCTTGGCCGGCTTGCGGGTTCTGCTGCTGCTGTGGGTTGGTCGCCGGCTCAGCGGAAGTGGCCGAACCGCCCGCGATCTGCTGCTGCTGACCGCCGGTCACCTGCTGCTGCCCACCGCCCATCGAGGCGCGCAGTTGCGCGAGCCGGTTGGCACCGGCGGCGTCGATGGACGCCTGCTGCACCTCGAGCATCCGGCCCTGGACGCTGTTCTGCGCCAGTTCCGCCTCGCCCAGCGCGGTGGTGTAGCGGCGCTCGATCTTGTCCCGGACCTCTTCCAGCGACGGCGTGTTGCCCGGCGCGGCGACCTCGGTCATCTGCCGCATCGACGCGGAGACCTGCTCCTGCATCTTCGCCTGCTCCAGCTGGCTGAGCAGCTTGGTGCGCTCGGCGATCTTCTGCTGCAGGATCTGCGCGTTGCGCTCCACCGCCTGCTTCGCCTGCTCGGCGGCACCCAGCGACTGGTCGTGCAGGGTCTTGAGATCCTCGACACCCTGCTCGGCGGTGACCAGCTGGCTGGCCAGCTGGGTGGCGGTCTCCTCGTACTTCTGAGCGGTGGCCTCGTCGCCGTTGGCGCGCGCCTGGTCCGCCATCACCAGCGCCTGCTTCGCCGAAGCCTGCAGCTTCTCGACCTCGCCGAGCTGGCGGTTGAGCTTCATCTCCAGCTGCCGCTGGTTGCCGATCACGGAAGCAGCCTGCTGGGAGAGGCTCTGGTGCTGCCGCTGCGCTTCCTCGATGGCCTGCTGGATCTGCACCTTCGGATCGGCGTGCTCGTCGACCTTCGACGAGAACGACGCCATCAGGTACTTCCAGGCCTTCACGAACGGATTGGCCATCTCCTCCGCCTGCCTTCTCCTATGCTTGGCTGCCCCATGCCGACACATCCACACCGGGCGTGCCCGCTGGTTCCATCGTGTCAGGTAGTCGTGTCGGCTTCCACCAAACACGGTAGATCCCCGGGAATTACCCGGAGCTACGACCCAAGATCGAACCAGAACCCCGCAGTCCGCCGACCACCGGCCCCCGAAACGGACGCGAGTGCCAAAGCGGACAACGGCCCGCCCTGGCACTCACTCCCGCTACGTCTTTGTCTTTCAAGCGGCGAAGCCGCTTAGCCCACGCGCGCAACTCGCACCGCCGCCGCGGGTTCTCAACAGTGTCCTGCGAGGACACCCCACACGCCGAGCCATCTCGCGAGGACACCCCCGACTAGGTGAATGGCATTCATGATGTCGGGGATCCCACAGCGAGAATTTTAGGTTCCGCTATCCGCACCGCCACGCGGAGCCAGTCGATGAACAGTTTCTACGCGGCCACCACGACGCCTCCGGGCTTGCGCACCGGCGCGCCGATCCGCTGGCTGAGCATCGTCTGCAGCCGCTCCGCGCAAGCGCGCGGCTCGGCGTCCGCACCGGCTTCGGCACCGGCCATCTGCTGCTGGGCCAGTTCCGCGTCGGAGAGCTCGGTACCGATCAGGCTGGGCACCAGGCGGCCACCGTCGATCTCCGCCGACGCGGCCTGGTCGACGACCGACGGCACCAGCAGCGTCTCGTCGAGGTCCCCGGCCACGGTCACCAGGAGTTCCGGCAGCGGCAGGTCCAGGGCGGCGCAGATCGAGGCGAGCAGCTCGCTGGACGCCTCCTTGCGGCCCCGTTCCACCTCGGAGAGATATCCGAGGCTCACCCGGGCAGCGCGCGAAACGTCCCGCAACGTCCGAGACTGTGCGGTCCGGGCGCGGCGCAGCCGTTCACCGACCGCCTCCCGCAACAATACGGTCATCGCGCGCCTCCCTTCCTTCGTCGCCTACCGCGTGCACCACGCGTGAACGCCACCTACGTTACTCATCCGAGGGCCCGAACGAGAACGATCGCCGACAAGTCCGCCAAGGGCGAACGTTCCGTGATCGGTCGGCAGGGCCCGACCGCGCGTGCTCTTGTGCCAGCGCACAGCATCCTGCCGCATCAACGCAAGAGGCCCGCGAAGTGTTCCAGCGACACTCGAACGGCCGCAGCCCGCACGGCGTACCGGTCGCCGTCGAGGCGCACCGAATGCACCGTCGCGCCGCCCGGCCCCGCGAATCCGAGGTGCACGGTGCCCGGTGGTACGCCGTCCTGCGGGTCGGGCCCGGCGACCCCGGTTAGCCCGATGCCCCAGTCCGCCCCGCAGCGCTGCCGAGCGCCGTCCGCGAGCATCTCCGCAACCCGCGGGTGCACCGCACCGTGTGCGGCGAGGAGATCGCGGTCGACCCCTGCCAGCTCCGCCTTCAGATCGGTCGCGTAGACGACCAGCCCGCCCCGGACCACGTCGCTGGCGCCCGGCACCTCGGTCAGCACCGCGGATACCAGCCCAGCGGTCAGCGACTCCGCGGTCGCGACCGTCTCACCGCGCCGCCGCAACGCGGCGAGCAGGGCCGCCACCTGCGACAACGGCAGCCCGATCTGATCGAGGATCACGCGCCGACCTTGGCCCGGCCGGCGGCGCGCAGCCGCACCGCGCGCACGACGTAGTCGAGTCCGGTCCCGACGGTGGCGACCAGCGCCGCGCCCATCACGATCCAGCGCGGAATGTCGGTCCAGCTGCCGAGCGGCAGCAGGTAGAGGCCGATGGCGAGGGCCTGCAGCAGCGTCTTGACTTTGCCGCCGTGGCTGGCCGGGATCACGCCGTGCCGGATCACCCAGAACCGAAGCAGCGTGACGGCCACCTCGCGGCCGATGATCACCCAGGTGATCCACCAGTCCAGGTCGCCGAGCAGGCTCAACCCGACCAGCGCGGCGCCGGTCAGCGCCTTGTCCGCGATGGGGTCCGCGACCTTGCCGAAGTCGGTGACCAGGCCGCGCTTGCGGGCCAGGTCGCCGTCGATGCGGTCGGTGATCGAAGCGATGGCGAACACCCCGGTGGCGATCCACCGCCACAGCGTGTCGTGCCCGCCGTCCCAGAACAGCGCGACGAGGAAGACCGGTACCAGCGCCAGCCGGGAGACGGTCAGGATGTTGGCGATGTTGACCAGCGGCACGGGCGGCGGCTCGGTCGGGTTCACCGCTGCGGAATCGGATGTCGCGCCATCGGCCGTCATGGCTGCTCCCCGGACCGTTTCTGTGCGGGCGTGCTGTCGATCGGGCGCACCACGAGGTCCACGCCTTCGCTTTCCACCACCCGGCAGTGCAGCACATCGCCCACGCTGACCTCCCCAGGATCAGCGACGAGGCATTCCCCGTCCACCTCCGGTCCCTGGTGGTCGGCACGACCGGCGCACTCCTCGTCGCTGACGCGCTCCACGAGCACCCGCACCTCGGTGCCGATGCGGTCCTCGGCGCGCTGCGAGATCAGCTCGTCCACCAGGTCCGAGAGTTGCTCGACGCGCTCGTCGACGACGTCCGGGTCGATCTTGTCGTCGAACCCGGCTGCCTCGGTGCCGTCCTCGTCGGAGTAGCCGAACACGCCGATGGCGTCCAGCCGGGCGCGGGTGAGGAAGTCCTGCAGTTCGGCGAAGTCGTCCTCGGTCTCGCCGGGGAAACCGACGATGACGTTGCTGCGGATGCCCGCCTCGGGGGCGAGCTCACGGATCTGCTCGATGAGCGCCAGGAACGACTCGGTGGAGCCGAAGCGGCGCATCCGGCGCAGCACCGACTCGCTGGAGTGCTGGAACGACAGGTCGAAGTACGGCGCGACGCCCGGGGTTGTGGCGATGGCCCGCACCAGGCCGGGCCGGGTCTCGGCGGGCTGCAGGTAGGACACCCGCACCCGGTCGATGCCCTCGACGGCGGCCAGCTTCGGCAGCAGCACTTCCAGCGCCCGCGCGTCGGAGAGGTCCTTGCCGTAAGAAGTCGAGTTCTCGCTGACCAGGAACAGCTCCTTGGCCCCGTGCTCGGCCAGCCAGACGGCCTCGCCCAGCACCTCTTCCGGCGGCCGGGACAGGAAGGAGCCGCGGAACGACGGGATGGCGCAGAAGGAGCAGCGCCGGTCGCAGCCGGAGGCCAGCTTCAGCGCGGCGACCGGCGAGTCGTCGAGCCGGCGGCGCGCCACCGAGCGGGCAGCCGGGATCCAGCCGTGCCCGGGCACCGCGACCTCGGCGGCCGCGGCGGGGCGGGCGACCGGGCTGATCGGCAGCATCTTGCGCCGGTCCTGCGGCTGGTGCGGCTGGATGGCCTGCCCGGCGAGGACGTCGTCGAGCCGGTCGGCGAGGTTGGCGTAGTGGTCGAAGCCGAGCACCGCGTCGGCCTCCGGCAGGTGTTCGGCGAGCTCGGCGCCGTAGCGCTCGGCCATGCAGCCCACCGCTACGACCTTCGCGTCGGTGTCGGCGGCGGCGAGCAGCGTGTCGACGGAGTCCTTCTTCGCGGATTCGACGAAGCCGCAGGTGTTGACCACCACGACGTCGGCCTGGTCGGCCTCCACGAGGTCCCAGCCGCGGCCGTGCAGGTTGCCGGCGAGCTCTTCGGAATCGACCTCGTTGCGGGCGCAACCGAGCGTGACCAGGGCGACTCGGCGGTGATTTTGCTCGGTTGACATGCGACGAGCGTAACGTCCCCGTCGCCACGCCCCGCGCACGAGCCCACCGGCCGAAAAACCCCCGCCGTGGCCAAGATTACGGCCAGGCGGCGACCAACTAAGCCGATCAATGGTTAGGCTTGCCTAACATGAGAGCTCCCGCCGAGGTGCGACCGGCCAGCGTGCGCGACGCCCGCGCGATCAAGGCACTGATCGACCACTACGCGGGAAAAGTGGTGCTGGGCAAGGAACTCGTCACGCTCTACGAGGACATCCAGGAGTTCTGGGTCGCCGAGCAGGCAGGCCGGATCGTCGGCTGCGGCGCGCTGCACGTCCTCTGGGAAGACCTCGCCGAGATCCGCACCGTCGCGGTCAACCCGATCGCCAAGGGCTGCGGCATCGGGCACGCGCTCGTGGCGCGCCTGATCGCCACCGCCGGCGAGCTGGGGCTGTCGCGGATCTTCGTGCTGACCTTCGAGACCGGGTTCTTCGGCCGCCACGGCTTCCTCCCGATCGCCGACACCCCGGTGCCGCCCGACGTCTACGAGGAGATCCGCCGCTCGCCGGACGAAGGCGTCGCCCAGTTCCTGGACCTGGCACACGTCAAGCCGAACACCCTCGGCAACACGCGCATGCTGTTGCGACTTGGTGCGTGACGCGCATCGCGAATGCGAATGCCGCGGCCCGATCGCGGCGCTACGATGCTTTCATGAATGACTATGCGTCCTCGGCGATAATGATTCGGCGGGCTCGGATCGCCGACGTGCGGACGATCAAATCCCTGGTCGACACCTATGCCGGAGAGGTGCTGCTGGCCAAGGAACTCGTCACGCTCTACGAGGACATCCAGGAGTTCTGGGTCGCCGAGCTGACCGAACCCGGCCAGCTCGGCCGCGTGGTCGGCTGCGGCGCGCTGCACGTGCTCTGGGAAGACCTCGCCGAGATCCGCACCGTCGCCGTGGACCCCGTAGCGAAGGGCCGGGGAATCGGCCACCACCTGGTGCACCAACTGGTCGACCTGGCCCGTGAGCTGGGCCTGTCCCGGGTGTTCGTGCTGACCTTCGAGACCGACTTCTTCGGCCGCCACGGCTTCCGCACCGTCAACGGCGCCCCGGTCAGCCCGGAGGTCTTCGAGGAGATGCGCCGCTCGGTCGACGCCGGCGTAGCCGAGTTCCTCGACCTGGCCAACATCAAGCCCAACACCCTCGGCAACACCCGGATGCTCCTCGACCTGAACGGTTAGCACCCGTCCGGTCGAATCCGCCGCCACAGTCTCGTGCCGGATGCTCAGCCGCCCCGCAGGCATCACATGCACCGGCTATAACACAGGAGAATGATCCTTCGGCTTCGAGGAGACCAGCCCGTGGAACGTTTCCCTGCTCGCCGCGGCTTCATCGCCGGTGCCGCCGCGGCCGCCGCCCTGTTGCTCACCGCCGGGACCGCGCACGCCGACCTCAGCCAGACCCAGCTGCGGAAGGTGACCGACGATTACCTCTTCGAGATCTCCCTCGACACGTTCACCGCAACCCGCGCCGAGCACCCATACGCGGACCAGCTCGACTGGTCCACCGACGGCTGCTCGATGTCGCCGGACAAACCGCTGGGCTACAAGTTCCGCACCAGCTGCGAACGGCACGACTTCGGTTACCGCAACTACAAGAAGCAGGACCGGTTCAGCGGGGACAACCGCAAGAAGATCGACGACAACTTCAAGGCCGACATGTACTCGGTCTGCGGCACCGACGCGGTCTGCAAGGGCACCGCGAACATCTACTACTACGCGGTGCGGGAGTTCGGCGGGACGAGCGTCTCCACCGCCGACGCCGTAGACCAGGCGCAGGTCAAGCCGCTGGTCTCCGGCAACGGATTGCTGCTGGAGTTCCACGCGGTCAACTCCGAAGGCCTGCTCGTGCGGCTCGGCCCGACCGGCTGAGCACCGGGCCGATCACGGTCTGCAACGGGCGCGTCCAAGCGGGCGCGCCCTTCGTCGTCGGCCGGGTTTCTCGCCGCTACGGGTTTCTCGCCGCTACGGAAAGGTAACGTGCCCTTCGCACCCCGGCGCACGGCGAGAACGGAGCACGAATGGTCAAGCGGCAACTTCCGCGCTGGTCCGAACTGCGTCCGCTGCTGCGGGTCAAGCCCCCACAGGTCAACCCCACCGAGCGACGCCTGTCCGCCGCGCACTCGATCGCCGACCTGCGGGCCATCGCCCGCCGCCGGACGCCGCGCGCCGTGTTCGATTACACCGACGGCGCCGCCGAGGCCGAGATCAGCCTGCGCCGCGCCCGGCAGTCCTTCCGCGACGTCGAGTTCCGCCCTTCCGTGCTGCAGGACGTGTCCGAGGTGGACACCAGCACGACGATGTTCGGCAAGCGGTCCGAGCTGCCGTTCTCCTTCGCCCCAACCGGTTTCACGCGGATGATGAACCACGAGGGCGAGCCGGCGGTGGCCCGCGTCGCGCAACGCGCGGGCATCCCCTACGCGCTGTCCACAATGGGCACCACGTCCATCGAGGACGTGGCCGCCGCCGCGCCGAACTCCCGGAAGTGGTTCCAGCTCTACCTCTGGCGCGACCGCGAGGCCAGCCGCGAGCTGGTGCTACGAGCCCAGGACTCCGGCTACGAGGCACTGCTGCTCACCGTCGACACACCGGTCGGCGGCGCGCGCCTGCGCGACACCCGCAACGGCCTGACGATCCCCCCGGAACTGACGTTCAAGACCATCGTCGACGGCGCGACGCACCCGGCGTGGTGGTTCAACCTGCTCACCACCGAGCCGCTGTCGTTCGCCTCCTTCAAGCACTGGCCGGGAACCGCGCAGGACCTGATCAACGCCATGTTCGACCCGTCGCTGAGCTACGCCGACCTGGAGTGGCTGCGGGAGCTGTGGCAGGGACCGCTGATCGTCAAAGGCATCCAGAACGCCGACGACGCCCGGCGCGTGGTCGATCTGGGCGCCGACGGCGTGGTGCTGTCCAACCACGGCGGTCGGCAGCTCGACCGGGCCCCGACCATGCTGGAGCTGCTGCCGTCGGTCCGGGAGGCGATCGGCGACCGGGCCGAGGTGCTGCTGGACACCGGCATCGTCAGCGGCGCGGACATCGTCGCGGCGATCGCACTGGGCGCGGATTCGTGCCTGATCGGCCGCGCCTACCTGTACGGGCTGATGGCCGGAGGCGAGCGGGGCGTGCAGAAGGCGGTGGACATCCTCCGCGACGAGATCGTCCGAACCCTCCAACTGCTGGGCGTCCACGCCATCGGCGACCTCAACACCACCCACGCCACGCTCCGCTGCTAACTCCTCCGCCGAAGGCGCATGGCCCACCTCGCAGCGCTCCAGGTGCGGCCGTGGTCGTCGCTGCGCCACAACCGAATGCTGCTGCGCCGCTACTCGGGATCCACGCCGACCCCGGCGGTTCCGGCCAGCATGTCGCCCACCTGCCGCGCCAGCTCATACGGCGTCGAGCGTCCCCGCATCCGGGCAGATGCGGGGAGGTCGGGTTCACCGGGTCATTCTGCCTCCGGCGGCGGCCCGCCCCGGATCGTGTACAGCGTGTTCTCCAGCTCGTCCGGCTTGATCAGCACCTCGCGGGCCTTCGACCCCTCCGACGGCCCGACCACGCCGCGCGACTCCAGCAGGTCCATCAGCCGACCCGCCTTGGCGAACCCGACCCGCAGCTTGCGCTGCAGCATCGAGGTGGACCCGAACTGGCTGGTCACGACGAGCTCGGCGGCCTGCAGCAGGACGTCGAGGTCGTCGCCGATGTCGGAGTCGACCTCTTTCTTCTCGCCCGCCTTGGCCGCCGTGACGCCGTCGGTGTACTCCGGGTCGGCCTGGTCCTTGGTGAGGGAGACGATGCGGTGGATCTCGTCGTCGCCGACGAACGAGCCCTGCACTCGCACCGGCCGCGACGCGCCCATCGGCAGGTACAGCGCGTCGCCCATCCCGATCAGCTTCTCCGCGCCCGGCTGGTCCAGGATGACCCGCGAGTCGGTCAGCGACGAGGTGGCGAACGCCAGCCGGGACGGCACGTTGGTCTTGATCAGACCCGTCACCACGTCCACCGACGGGCGCTGGGTGGCCAGCACCAGGTGGATGCCTGCGGCCCGCGCCTTCTGGGTGATCCGCACGATGGCGTCCTCGACGTCCCGCGGCGCGGTCATCATCAGGTCGGCGAGCTCGTCGACGATGGCCAGGATGTACGGGTACGGCCGGTACTCGCGCTCGCTGCCCAGCGGGGTGGTGATCTCCCCCGACTTGACCTTCCGGTTGAAGTCGTCGATGTGGCGCACCCGGTTGGCCTGCATGTCCTGGTAGCGCTGCTCCATCTCCTCCACCAGCCAGGCCAGCGCGGCGGCGGCCTTCTTCGGCTGGGTGATGATGGGCGTGATCAGGTGCGGGATACCCTCGTACGGAGTCAGTTCCACCATCTTCGGGTCGATCAGGATCATCCTGACCTCCTGCGGGGTGGCCCGCGCGAGCAGCGACACCAGCATCGAGTTGACGAAGCTGGACTTACCGGACCCGGTCGAGCCGGCCACCAGCAGATGCGGCATCTTCGCCAGGTTCGCGGTGACCATGTGGCCTTCGATGTCCTTGCCCAGCCCCATCACCAGCGGGTGGCTGTCCTTGCCCGCCACGGCAGAGCGCAGCACGTCGCCGAGCCGCACCATCTCCCGGTCGCTGTTGGGGACCTCGATGCCCACCGCGGACTTGCCGGGAATCGGCGCCAGCAGCCGGACGTTGTCGGTCGCCGCGGCGTAGGCGATGTTCTTGGTCAGCGCGGTGATCTTCTCGACCTTCACGCCGGGGCCGAGCTCCACCTCGTAGCGGGTCACGGTCGGACCCCGGGTGAAGCCGGTGACCTGGGCGTCGATGTTGAACTGCTCCAACACCGCGGTGATCGCCTCGATCATGCTGTCGTTGGCCCGACTGCGGCTCTTCGGCGGGTCGCCGTCGGTGAGCACGTCCAGCGGCGGCAGCTGGTAGTCGCCTTCGACGCTCCGGCTGATCTGCGGCTTGCTGCTCTTCTTCGGCTTCTCCTCGGCAGCTTCGGCGACCGGCTTGGCCGGCACCGCGGCGGCTTTCGGCTTCGCCGGCTTGGGCTGCTCGTCGGGCACGTCGTCCAGCGACAGCTGGCGGTCCTCATCGGACATCGCCGCCTGGCGGCGCCGCGACGGGCGGCGCAGCTTGACCGAGGCGGTATCGCCCTCGATCTCCTTGGTGTCGGCCGCCGACCGGGCCTCCTCGGTCTCTTGCCCGAGGCCGCGCAACCGCGCCGCGACCTCGCGCACCGGCGTGCCGGTGAGCACGAGCAGCCCGAACAGCCCGATCAGCACCAGCACCGGCACGGCGACCCAGCTGGTGAGGCCGTGCGCGAGCGGCCCGCCGGCGACGAATCCGAGGGCTCCGCCGGCGTTCGGCCAGTCCTCGGGGTCGAGCGGGGAACCCGCCACGATGTGCAGGACGCCGAGTGTGGTGAAGATCAACAGCATCGACCCGATCACCACCCGGGGCCGCGCCTCCGCGCTGTTCTCGGTGCGCATCAGCAGGACGGCCGTGACCAGCAGCACCACCGGCAGCACCACGGCTGCCGCGCCGATGACCGAACGCAGGGCCCAGTCGAACCAGTGCCCGACCGGCCCCCCGGCCTGCCACCAGACACCGGCGCCTGCGATCACCGCGGTCGCGAGGAAGATCAGCGCCAGTCCGTCGCGGCGGTGCGCTGGGTCGAGATCCTTGGTCTTGCCGACCGCTCGAACCACGCTCCCGACGCCGCGCGCGAGACTCCCGCCGCTCTTGGAACGGGTCTTGGTGGACCGCTTGGGCGCAGGTCTGCGGGGCGCGTGCGTCGATCCGGGGCGGGGCTTGGCGCTCCCCGTGCTCTTCCGCGCTGTGCTCGACCTACCACTCCTGGCAGTGGAGCCGCTACTCCTGGTCGCGCTCTTACCGCGCGACGAGCCACGTCCCCCGTTCGATGTCCGGCTCGCCATGCCCCACACGGTATCTTCACCGGCCTCTCGCGTCACACCAGCCACGGAAGATCGCTGGTCGGACGTTTTTCGGGCGATTCGCTCCAACCGGGGCACCGCGCGTGAGATCCTCGACCATCATGGTTGCTTTACCTTCCAGCCCCTACGAGCCGACACGCCGAACCGACCACGAGAAACTGTTCCGCGACGCGCCGCTGCTGTGGCGCGTGCTGATGCGGGTGGACCGGGCGGTCGTCGGGCTCACCGGGCGGCTGGAAGTGACCGGCGACGTGCCGGATTCGGTGCGCGGCAGGCCGCTGCTGCTGGCCGCCAACCACATCGGCAACCTAGACGCGCTGGTGCTGATCGCCGCCTGCCGGACCCGGCGGCTCGCGCCGCGCTTCCTCGCCACCGGCGGGCTGTTCGACACCCCGGTGCTGGGCAAGGTCCTCCGCGCCTGCCGGCACGTCCGCGCCGACCGCGGCAAGAGCACCGCGGGCGAGGCGCTGGGGCGGGTCGTCTCGGCGCTGACCAGCGATCATCACCCGGTGCTGATGTACCCGGAGGGCCGCATCACCCTCGAACCGGACATGTGGCCGGAGCGCGGGAAGACGGGCGTGGCCCGGATGGCGCTGGCGTCCGGCGCCACGGTAATGCCGATCAGCCAGTGGGGGGCCCACGAAGCGATGTGCTACGGCATGGTCCGCGTCGAGGGGTTCGGCGACCTGTGGCTCCTGTTCGTGTCGTGGCTGCGGGCCGTTCGCCGCAGGCCGAAGCTGAAAGTCCACTTCGGAGCGCCGGTGGACCTGAGCGACCTGTCAGCCGACCGGGTCGGCGACGCCGCCAGAGCCCGCGACCGCATCATGCGCGCCATCGCCGCCGGCATGGTGCCGCTGCGAGCGGGCGAACTCGGCGCACCCCACCACTTCGACCCGACCCGCCCGGCCACCGACAAACCCAGCCCCTGGCGCCCGTGAATGAAGCCGATTAGCCCGGTCGTCCGCACGTGAGCGGCTGAACGTCGTAGCGCGCCGTGGTTAGTCCACATCGGACTTCGGCGCGGCTCTGCCACCGTTGTTCAACTTCAGGTGGCGCGGCCGCTACACAACGAGCAAATGTGTGACATATTCACAAGTGATCGTGGTTGTCCGTTTCTCCCTGACCGGGAACTGCCATGCGATTACCACGCGCCCTCGTCCGCAGACTCTCGTTCCTCGCCCCCGTCCTGGCGATGGTTTTCTCGGTCGCATCGGCACCGACGGCGCTCGCATTCCCGCCCGGCGTCCCCGGGAAGTCCCAGGTGCAGTCCGAGCTCACCAGCCTCAGCGTGCAGGCGGAAGGCGGGATGACCGGCTATTCACGGGACCTGTTCCCGCACTGGCACACCGTTTCGGGCACCTGCAACACCCGCGAGGAGGTGCTCAGGTGCGACGGCACCAACGTCGCCGTGGGCTCGGACTGCTACCCCACCTCTGGAAGTTGGTACAGCTACTACGACGGCGTCACGCGGACCTCTCCGTCGCAGATCAGCATCGACCACATCGTGCCACTGGCCGAAGCCTGGCGTTCCGGCGCGCGCAGCTGGACCACCGCCAAGCGCGAGGCGTTCGCCAACGATCTCACCGGCCCGCAGCTGATCGCGGTGACCACCGAGGTGAACAGCGCGAAGGGCGACCGCGACCCGTCCTCGTGGAAGCCGCCGCGCACCGCCTCGCACTGCGGTTACGCGAAGTTCCGGATCCACACCAAGCACCGTTGGGGTCCGACCCTGCAGTCCGCCGAGAAGACCGCGCTGCAGAACATGCTCAACGCCTGCTCGTACTGATCTGGAACGATGACCGAACTGACGTCCACCTTCACCGCCACACCGGACGGAGTGCTCACCAACGAGGTCGGTGTGATCACCGGCGAGCTGGAACTGCGCACCACCTGCACGGATGACGGCGCACTGCGGCTGGCGATCCGCTACGTCGAGGCGGTGGAGTAGTACACGGTTCGGGGCGAGAACTACCGGTTGCACGACCCGCGCGACCATGAGGTCGTGCACCGGCTTCTCGTCAACGTGCTGCACCGGCCGGTCACTTCCTGACACCAATCGCGCAGGGTGAGCCCCAACCAGACAGGTGATCCCAGCCGGGGGAACCGCGTCCGCTGAACGAAAGTCGCCCGGGCAGAGTAATTCTCGCCAAATGAGCCGCTGGAACACCGATCACCCCGTTTACTGTCCACATTGCTCGCCGTTGGAAGGTGGGCCCAACAGGACAGACGGGGACAATCGTGAGGAAAGTCGTCACTGCTGCGATAGCCGTCGGTCTGCTGGCCGGCCTGGCACCGGCCGCCGGAGCCACAACCGCCGCGCCCGCACCGGTTTTCGAGCCCACACCGGTCAAATGGGGCCAGTGCACGGGCGAGGGCCTGCGGAAGGCCGGGGCGGAATGCGGGATGGTGCAGGTCCCGCTGGACTACGCCGACCCAGCGGGTGAGCAGGTCTCGCTCGCGGTTTCGCGGGTCAAGCACACCGTGCCCGACGACCAGTACCAGGGCGTGATGCTGGTCAACCCGGGCGGCCCGGGCGGATCCGGCCTGTCCCTGTCGGCGCTCGGCGCCTACGTGCCCAAGAACGCCGGCGCAGCCTACGACTGGATCGGCTTCGACCCGCGCGGAGTGGGCGCCAGCGTGCCCGCGATTTCGTGCGACCCGAACTACTTCTCCTACGACCGCCCGCACTACGTGCCGACCACGCCGGAGCTGGAGAAGGCCTGGCTGGACCGGTCCGAGGGCTACGCGCGGGCGTGCGGGAACAACGGCAAGCTCCTCGACCACATCAAGACGACGGATGTCGTCGAGGACATGGACAGCATCCGCAAGGCTCTGGGCGCCGAGCAGCTCAACTACTACGGCTTCTCGTACGGCACCTACCTCGGCCAGGTCTACGGCACCCTGCACCCCGAGCGGATGCGCCGGGTCGTGATGGACGGCGTGGTGAACGCAGGCGACGTCTGGTACGACGCGAACCTGAACCAGGACGTGGCCTTCGACCGCAACATCAAGATCTTCTTCGACTGGATCGCGAAGCACGACGGTACGTACCACCTGGGCACCACCGGCGCCGACGTGGAGAACCTGTACTACGAGCAGCTCGCCAAGCTCGACCAGCAGCCGGCGGGAGGCGTGATCGGCTCCGACGAGTGGACCGACGTGTTCCTGACGGCGGGCTATTCGCAGTCCGCCTGGGACCGCCGTGCCAAGGCGTTCTCGGGTTGGGTGCGGGGCGGCGACTGGCAGACGCTCAAGACGATCTACGACGGCGCCAACACCCCGGGCGACGACAACGGTTTCGCCGTCTACCTCGCGGTCCAGTGCACGGACATCAAGTGGCCGGCGAGCTGGGAGCAGTGGCGCAAGGACAACTGGGCCGTCCACGCGAAGGCACCGTTCGAGACCTGGGCGAACGCCTGGTACAACGCGCCGTGCCGGAACTGGTCTGCGAAGCCGGGCAAGCCGGTCAACGTCGACGGCAGCAAGGTGGCCGGTGCGCTGCTGATCAGCGAGGAGCTGGACGCCGCGACCCCGTTCCCCGGCGCGCTGGAAGCGCGCAAGCGCTTCCCCAACGCCAGCCTGATCAGCCTGCCCGGCGGCACCACGCACTCGGGTTCGCTCGGCGGCAACGCGTGCCTGGACGACCAGATCGCCGACTACCTTGCCACCGGCAAGCTGCCGGTGCGGCAGCCTGGCGAAGGCCCGGACACCAAGTGCGAACCGCTCCCCCAGCCAACCCCTGAGGGTGTGGGCGCGCTGAACGTCCGCCCGCAACAACCCGCGGTCCTGCAGGAAGCCCTGAAGTCCAACTGGCACTGATCACCCCGCAGAAGGGCCGGTCTCCCCGCGGAGACCGGCCCTTTTTGCAGCATGGTGCGGGTGAATCCGGATCATGGTCGAAACGCTGGGATCGTGCTTCGATTCGAACCAAGTCGAATACGCAGCCGCCACATGTTGTGTGCCCCACACCCGAAAGGCGCACCCAACAGGCTATCCACGCCTGACGGTGGCCTCCACAGCGCATGGTCCGGGCGGCAACCTCCAACATGGACGAAAACCGTCAAAAGCAAGGCTTGACTCGAATCCCCTTATCCGGCAGCGGAAGCCAACCGCACAACATGCTCTCGCGCGCGACTCCCGACCACACGACGAGCGCAGCGCTCTTGCAGCGATTGGAAGGTCACGGCGCGCTGGTGATGCAACAGAAGGGCCGACCCCTGGGGGAGGTCGGCCCTTCTTCGCAGTTGACGTGAGGTCTTCGCGTCAGTGGTCGAGGATTGGCGCGTTGACGCAGTTGTTGATCTGCGGGGACGCGAACGGTGCCACGATGGCGAGCGCGCCAATGTTGTTGCCGCACAGCTGAATCGGCAACACGCTGGTGTTGTTGTCGTCCAGGACGTTGATCCCGTCGTTGCCGTAGCTGTCGGCGAACGCCGGGGAGCCGACAGCCAGCATCGCGGCCGCAGCGGCGGCGGCGCCGAAGAGTCGAGCGGAAATACGCACTTCTGACCCCAATCTCCTGTGTGGTGATTCCCCAGGTCCGAAGTGCTCCCCTTCGGGGTGGATGCGCTCCGAACCGGTGCCACCAACCCTTGCAGCGAGGTCCCGATCAAGCCTGCCGTGTGCTCCGAACGGGTTTCTCAGATCACCCCGTGGAGATCACGGCAACCGACAGTGATCAAATATGCCCGACAAAACGGACCACCAAGCCACCCGAGCGGGCGGTGAATCAGGATCCGACCGGGAGCACGTTCGGCACGATCATCGGCCGCCGCCGGTAGGTATCGGCCACCCAGCGCCCCACCACCCGGCGCACCGCCTGGGCGATCCGGTGAGTGTCGGTGATGCCCTCCGCCTCGGTACGGGCCAGCTCCATCTCCACCAGCGGCACCACGTCGTCCAGCGCCTTCGGGTCGTCGGAGAACCCGCGCCCGGAGATCGTCGGGGAGGACACCGCCCGGCCGGTCGACGCCTCGACGGCGACCGTGATCGCGATGAACCCGCCCTCGCCCAGCACCAGCCGGTCCGACAACGTGGACTCGCCCACGTCACCGACCGACAGGCCGTCCACGTAGACGTGCCCCACCTCGACCCGACCGGCGATCGAGGCGATCCCGTCCACCAGGTCCACCACGACCCCGTCCTCGGCGATCACCACGCGATCCGCCGGGACCCCGGTTAGCCGCGCCAGCTCGGCGTTCGCCCGCAGGTGCCGCCACTCGCCGTGCACCGGCATCACGTTGCTCGGCCGCACCGCGTTGTAGAGATACAGCAGCTCACCGGCCGAGGCGTGACCGGACACGTGCACCTTCGCGTGGCCCTGGTGCACCACGTTGGCACCCAACCGGACCAGGCCGTTGACCACGCCGAAAACCGCGGTCTCGTTGCCGGGGATCAGCGAACTCGCCAGCACGACGGTGTCTCCGGCCCGGATCCGGATCTGCTTGTGCTCGCCGCGCGCCATCCGCGACAGCGCCGACAGCGGCTCGCCCTGCGAACCGGTGGAGACGAACGCGACCATGTGCTCCGGCATCGACAGCGCCTCGTCGAGGTCCACCAGCAACCCGTCGGGCACCTGCAACATGCCCAGATCGGTCGCGATGCCCATGTTGCGCACCATCGACCGGCCGACGAAGCACACCTTTCGGCCGTGCGTCTCGGCGACCTCCAGCACCTGCTGCACGCGGTGCACGTGGCTGGCGAAGCAGGCCACGATCACCCGCTGAGTCGCCTTGCCGATGACCCGGTCCAGCACCGGGCCGATCTCGCGTTCGGGCGTGACGAACCCGGGCACCTCGGCGTTCGTGGAGTCGACCAGGAACAGGTCCACGCCCTCGTCGCCGAGCCGGGAGAACCCGGCGAGGTCGGTCAGCCGATTGTCCAGCGGCAGCTGGTCGAGCTTGATGTCACCGGTGTGCAGCACGATCCCGGCCGGGGTTCGGATGGCGACCGCCAGCGCGTCCGGGATGGAGTGGTTGACCGCGAAGAACTCCAGCTCGAAGCCGCCGTGCTGGCTGCGCTGACCCTCCGCAACCTCGACCAGCACCGGGTCGAGCCGGTGCTCTCGGCACTTCGCGGCGAGCAGGGCGAGCGTGAACTTCGACCCCACCACCGGCAGGTCCGGCCGCAGCCGCAGCAGGAACGGCACCGCCCCGATGTGGTCCTCGTGCCCGTGCGTGAGCACCAGCGCGTCGATGTCGTCGAGACGGTTCTCGATCGCGGCGAAATCCGGCAGGATCAGGTCCACGCCGGGGGCGTCGTCCTCCGGGAACAGCACGCCGCAGTCGACGATCAGCAAACGGCCCTCGTGCTCGAACACGGTCATGTTCCGGCCGACCTCGCCGATGCCGCCGAGCGCCACGACGCGCAACCCACCGTCGGCCAACGGGGGCGGTGGGTCCGACGATGTCGGCGTCACCGGGTGGTACTCGGTGGCTGTCGCCTTTGCGCTCAACGCTGGTTCACCTCTGTGCGGCGTCCGGATTGACCAGTACCAGGCCAGCATCCCACAGGTCGCTGGTGATCAACCGAACCTGCTCCTCGGTGGCGGCCGGCAGCGGCAGCCGCGGCTGGCCGGTCTCGTAGCCGCAGAGCCGCAGCGCCGTCTTGGAGAAGATGACGCCGCCGACGAAGTTCATCGACCGGTACACCGGCAGGAGTCCATTGTGGACCTCCCTGGCGCCCTCGACGTCGCCAGCCTCGAAGGCGTCCAGCATCTTGCGCAGCCGGTCCCCCACCACGTGGCCGATCACGCTGACGAACCCGACCGCGCCGACCGACAACCAGGGTAGGTTCAGCGGGTCCTCGCCCGAGTAGTACGCGAGGTCCGTGCTGGCCAGCACCTCGCTGCCGGCGAGCAGGTCGTGCTTGGAGTCCTTGACCGCCTTGATCCGCGGGTGCTCGGCCAGCCGCTTCAGGGTGTCGACCTGGATCGGCACGACGGAGCGCGGCGGGATGTCGTAGAGCATCACCGGCAACTCGGTGGCGTCGGCGACCGTCCAGAAGTGCTGGAACAGCCCCTCCTGCGGCGGGCGCGAGTAGTACGGCGTCACGACCAGCAGGCCGTGCGCACCGGCCCGCTCAGCGGCCTGGGCCAGTTCGACCGAGTGCTCGGTGTTGTTGGTGCCCGCGCCAGCCACCACGGTCGCGCGGTCACCCACCGCCTCGACCACGGCGCGCAGCAGCTGCTCCTTCTCGTGGTCGCTGGTCGTGGGGCTCTCACCGGTGGTGCCGTTGACGATCAACCCATCATTGCCGACGCTGTCGACCAAATACGTGGCGAGCTCCTGCGCCAGCTTCAGGTCGAGCTTTCCGTCTTCGTCGAACGGCGTGACCATAGCGGTCAGGACGCGGCCGAACGGGCGGCCCGTAATGGCGGTGGGGCAGACGGTCATGACCCTGACGCTACCTGGTTGGTTCCCCGTTCAGATCCACCGGACGGACCTCGAACCAGATGCCGGAAACCCGGCGTCCGCAGCCCGCGGAACGCCGTGTTTCTTCCTGCCGGGCGAGCATCGCGCGAGCGAGTTTTCGGCGCGCCCGGAAGAGATTCCTAGAACGAACGGCGCAAGTCCTCGACCGCGAGCACGTCGGCCTCGTTGCCCTCGACGGTGATCTTCGCCGCACGGCGGCTGAAGGCGTGCAGGATCAGCTCGCTGGGCTCGCCGCGCCGCTGAACCGCACCGTGCGCGGACCGCGCTTGGCCGCGATCTCGGTGCCGTCCGGGCGTCGCAGCACCACGCCCACCGGGCTGCGTCCGTAGAACATCTTCGCCACCCGGGTCAGCGACTTCCAGAGCGCTTCCTCACGCACCGGGTCGGACGGGCGCGGCTGCCAGCCCGGCTGCGCACGCCGGACGTCCTCGTGGTGCACGTAGTACTCGGCGGCGTTCACCGCCTCGTCCACTCCACCGAAGCTGAGCGGGTTCCACTTCGGCGGGCCCTGCCGGATCTGGTCGACCAGCTCCGGCCAGGACAGCGCGCGCAGTTCGTTCTGGATCCGCTCGCTGCGATCGACGAGTGCCTTCACGAACTTGCCGGCCACCGCGTCCGGACGCCGCTCGCGAACCACGAGGTGCACCGCGAGGTCCTTAGTGGTCCACCCCTCGCACAGCGTCGGCGCGTCGGGGCCGAGCTGCTCGAACAGGTCGCACAACTGCTGGCGTTCATCGCTAGCCACACCCATACGACCACTCTAGCCACCCCCGATCGGCGCGGTGACGCAACCGATTATTTCGTCGCGGACGCCTGCAGCTTGTCGCCGGACGCGCTGTGAAGGGCGCAGTAGATCTGCTGTGAACCGACCTTGCGGTCGCCCTCAGCCTGCCGGTGCGCGTTCCAGGACTGCGCCGAGGGGATGAGGGCGAGGTAGCGCAACGTGGTCTGCTTGCCCGGCGTGACGACCTTGTCCGAGGCGAAGTACATCGAGCAGTAGCCCTCGCCGTATGCGGTCAGCGCGGCCTCCCCGGGATAGGCCATGTCGTAGCTGGAGGAGCTGAACGCAGCTCCCGACGCGTAGAACTCGAAGTCGTGCGGGTCGGAGCAGGACGTCGTGTTGTTGACGGGCTTGCCCGGGGTGATCTTCCCGATGCCGCAGTCCTGGCCGTCCGGGTCGAATTCGTCGACGTCGCCGCCCTTGCCGAACACCAGGGTCGAATCCATCGCGGCCGGTGCACCGCCGCCGACCAGCGCGAACCGTCCGATCAGGACGCCGGCGACGAACAGCACGACAGCGGCGACGGCCGCAACGATGAACCACGGGCGCTTGGACCGCTTCTGCTGCGACGCCCCCTGGGCGACCCGGGTGGGCGGCCCGACCGGGTGGGTGGTCGGCTCCGGCGCACCGCTGGCGGGCGCGCTGTCCAGCAGCGCCCGGACCTGCGGGCCGGTGAACCGCGCCCGCGGGTCGCCGATCAGCAGCCCGGTGATCACCGAACCGATCACGCCGTGCGGGCGCGACAGCTGGGGCATCTCGTTGAGCACCGCGTGCAGCGTGGCTGCTGTCGTCTGCCGCTCGAACGGCACCCAGCCCTCGACCGCGAAGAACAGGGTCGCACCAAGCGACCAAAGGTCGCTGGCCGGCGACGCGTCGGCACCCTTGATCCGCTCCGGGGCCATGAACGACGGCGAGCCGACGATCGCGCCGCTGGTGGTCAGCCGCGGGTCGTCCAGGGTCTGGGCGATCCCGAAGTCGGTCAGCTTGACCCGCCCGTCGGCCACCATGATGTTGCTGGGCTTGACGTCGCGGTGCACGATTCCGGCCGCGTGCGCGGCCTCCAACGCGGACAGCACCTTGCGCGCCAGGTCCGCGGCCTGCTCGGGGCGCAGCGGACCCCACTGGGCGATGTAGTCGCTGAGCGTGACCGCTTGCACGAGCTCCATCACGATGTAGGTAGTGCCGGACTCGGCCAGCACGTCGTGCACCGTGACCACCGCAGGGTCGTTCAGCCGCCCCGCCGTGCGCGCCTCGCGGAGCACCCGCGCCTCGAAGACCTCCCGCTCGGCCAGCGGCACGCCGTCGGGCAGGTGCAGCTCCTTGATCGCCACCTCGCGGCCGATGACCTGGTCCCAGGCCCGCCACACGATCCCCATGCCACCGCGCCCGAGCTCCTGGACGACCTGGTAGCGACCACCGATCACCCGAGCCTGCTGCTGCGGTCCGACCTGCTCCACCACTGCGCCGTCCTCCACCGAAGTCCCCGCGCGCGACCACGCAGCGCACACGTCCCTAGTCGCCGATCATCCAATCAGACGATTCCGGCCGGCCCTTGGACTGTGCTGCCGAACGATCGGTTCCCGGCCGCGAGGAAGCCGTGCGAGCCGACCCCGTGGCAGTGCCCCACCTGCGGATCTGCCGCGGCCCCGGACAGCAGAACGCAGGCTTCCGGAACCCTTGGCCGGGTTCCCGGAAGCCCGCGTGCGCGCGGCTTCAGCCCTCGGTGACGAACGGGCTGGAGGCGACTTCGGTGCCGTCCTTCAGCGTGGTGATCTCGAAGTCGCTGAACACGTTCGGCGCGGCCTTCTGCAGTTGGCGGAGGCACTCGATGGCGAGGGCGCGGATCTCGACGTCGGCTTGCTCGGACGCGCGCATCGCGACGAAGTGCCGCCACGCCCGGTAGTTGCCGGTCACCACGATCCGGGTCTCGGTGGCGTTGGGCAGCACCGCGCGGGCCGCCTGCCGCGCCTGCTTTCGGCGCAGCGTCGCCTTCGGCTCGTCAGCGAACTTCTCCTCTAGCGTGGCGAGCAGATCCGTGTAGGCGGCGACGCTGGCCTCGGTGGCCGCCACGAACTTCTCGTGCAGCTCCGGGTCCTGGGCGATGACGTCCGGCTCGACCATCGCGGCGTTGCGCTCCGGTACGTACCGCTGCGACAGCTGTGAGTAGGAGAGGTGCCGGTGCCGGATCAGCTCGTGGGTCAGCGAGCGGGACATCCCGGACAGGTAGAACGACACGGAGCCGTGCTCCAGCACGGACAGGTGTCCGACCTCGAGGATGTGCCGCAGGTAGCCGGCGTTGGTGGCGGTTGCCGGGTTCGGCTTGCGCCACGACTGGTAGCACGCGCGACCGGCGAACTCGGCCAGCGCCTGCCCGCCGTCGGCGTCGGTCGACCAGTCCACGTCCTCCGGCGGGAAGAACTCAGTCTTGCCGATCAGCTGCACTTTCGGCCGCACGATCTCGGTCACGACGGGCGGGCCCCTTTCCTGCTCTGCACGGCGGTCGGCGACTGCCGCAGCTTCTCCCCAATGTGTGCATCGAGCGTAACCGGCGGACCCGACAAGATCCCATGACGCCAGTTGACACCATCAGGCCATTGCATGACGCCATTCATGCCGTCATAGTGGTGTCATGGATCTGAGCCCTTACATCGAACAGCTTCGCGAAGACCTGAGCTCCGCTGCCTCCGCTGGCGACGAGCAGACCCGGCAGACCGCGGCGGTGCTGTCCGGCGCGATCGAGCCGGCCGCGCGGCTGGCGATCATGAACGCACTGTCCGACCTGGCAGCGGAGGTGACGACCCAGCTGGACGGCCAGGTCGTCGACATCCGCCTCGACGGCCGCGACGTCAGGGTGGTGGTCAGCGGCGGCGCCACGCCACCAACGGTGGACGACCAAGCGGAGCCACTGCCACCCCCGCCGAGCGGCGAGAGCGGCGACATAAGCCGCATCACGCTGCGCCTGCTGGAAGAGATAAAGACGCAGGCCGAACAGGCCGCCGTGAGCCAGGGCGTGTCGCTGAACACCTGGGTCGCCCAAGCTGTCCAGGGCGCGCTGCACACCGGGCGTCCGCGCGGCCCGTGGGACCACCCCCGGCACGGGCGCGGCCGACCGTGGGGACCGCCCGGCGGCGGCCCGCGTGGGCGGTGGGGCGGCGAACCCGGCTCGCGATTGCGCGGCTGGGTGGAAGGCTGAGAGGAGGGATCGCGATGGCGAACGACGAAACCACGGGCAACGGCCCGGCAGAGCCCGAGGACCGGCCGGGCGCGGAGGAGCGGTTGGCCGAGCTGGTGCGCAGCCAGGACTTCGACACCGGCGGGCCGATCCGCATCGACATCGGCAACAGCCTGGGGCCTGTCGTGGTCGAGTTGGCCGAAACCGCGACCACCCACGTCGAGGTCCGGCATGATCCCGCCGCCAGTGGCCCGGACTGGCGTAGCGGCCTGACCGGGTTGCTGAGCTGGGTCACCGAGCAGTTCGGCGAGGCGGGGATCCGCACCGGCGGCGACGCCGAGCGCGGTCGCGGGCCGCAGGAGCCGGTCTCCGAGGCCGTGCGGCGGACGCGGATCGACCTCACTGGCAACCGGCTCGCCGTCCGAACCCCGGCCAACACGCCGCTGCGCAACATCCCGCTGGCGGTCAAGGTGCGCGCCCCGCTGGACTCCGAGGTGGGTGTGCACTCCAGCTCCGGCGAGGTGCACGTGACCGGCGAGGCCGGGCGGGTCAGCATCCAGGCCGGTTCCGGCACTGTGTGGGTCGAGCGGGCCACGGATCGGGCCACGGTCCGGACCGGTTCCGGCCAGCTACGACTCGGCACGATGGCCGGCGGCGTGCACGCACGCAGCGGCAGCGGCGACGTCGAGATCAGCACGATCGAAGCGGCGTCGTCGGTCGCCACCGGCAGCGGCAACGTTTGGCTGGGCACCGTGTCCGGCGACGTGATGGTGCGTTCGGGCAGCGGCGATCTGACGGTCGCGGACGCAACGGCCGGGCAGGTCGAGCTGATCACCGGTTCCGGCGAGCTGCAGGTGTCGATTCACCGCGGAACCGCGGCGGAGGTCGACCTCACCTCGTCAACCGGCACCGCGAGCAGCGACCTGGCGGTGTCCGATGAACCTCCCGAAAAGGAGCCGAAGTTGCAGATCTTCGGCCGCACAGGAACGGGTGATGCCGTTTTGACAACCGCTACGTAAGACCGGGAGACCGGGCGCGTGCAGCACCGAAAATGGTGTCGCTGGATCGGCCGGGAGCCGGCTGCTACGGCGATACCGCCGGGCCGGGCGTCGACGCTGATCAGGTCCCAGTGCCGTATTCGTTCGGAGGCAGCATCGCCTGTGCGTCGACGCCGCCGAACACAGGCCGATCAGGAACGCGTGGTGGCTTCCAACGGCGCCGCATGTTCCAGCCGACCGCCGTCGCCGGGTTCGCAGCCGATGTTGGTTACCAACGACCGGTCGGTTGCGATCGCGTCGGGGTCGTCCCCGCACAGCGGAACGACCAGTGGCCGGCCGTCGAAAACCGGTGGGGTCAAACGCCAAACGGACTGGTGGCAGGTGTCGAAGGCCTTGACGACGTCGCGCCCCGACCGTCTGGACGGCGATCTGTTTGGCGATCGACGTGCCGACGGGGCGATCGAGGACGAAGCGATCGGAACGACAGCATTCGTGCAGTCGATCAACGCCTTGCCGCGCAACGCTCCGGCCTCGGCTCCTCCGGCGGACAGCACATCGGCGGCCGCGGGGTGTAGCACGGCGACGAGGACGACATCGCCGAACTCGGCGGCTTCCGCAAAGGTTCCGCTCTGCGTCGACGACCCGAGCCGATCGGCGAGCACCCGCGTCTTCGCCGGATCGCGACCGCCCACCAGCACTTGGTGACCGGCTCGCGTCCACTGTGTACCGAGCGCATCGGCCATGTTCCCAGCGCCCAGAATCCAATCCTCATCGAGCGCTCCCGTCTTCACCTGGCTGCCCCGGCTGGATGCTGTTCCAACGCTATGGGGTCGCCCGATAGCTACCAAACGGTGCCTGACGACGGGGCAAGGTGGGCTCTTGGCAGGTGAGGAGAGGCCGATGACCGAGGTACCCGGGGCGTTTCCCACGAACAACGAGTTCCTCGCCGACTGCCGTGCGGTCGGCCCGATCGACTTGCGGCGCCGGATCGGCGGGATCCGCACCAGGGTGCTTTCCGGAACGCTGTGCCGGCTCCAGTACAACGGCCTGGTCGATAGGTGCACATACCGGGAAGCTCCGCCACCGGTCGAGTACCGGCTCACCTAGCGGGGCGAAAGCCTGCTCGGCCCGATCGAGGTGCTCCGCGAACGGGGATTTCGCCACGGCAACGAAGTCATGGCAGCGCAAGAAGAACACGACCGCGCGGACGACACCTGCGCGAGCTGAACGCGCCGCTCGCGAAACCGCCGACCGCACGGTCACCGAATCTTCCGCGCGTGGTCGCGGTCAGCGGCTGGTTGCGCGGAGGGGCTTGGCCAGGTCTCCCCTGCCGCCGATGACGACGTCGTCGAGGCCCAGCCAGGAGGCCATGTCGCGCAGCGCGGCGGACAGTTGCGGAAGCACCTGGCCCGCGTCGCAGCCGGATTCGAGGAACGCGCCGGGCACCCGGAGCACGCCTGCGGTCCGGTCGGCCTTCAGATCGACGCGGGCCACCAGTTCACCATCGAGGAGGAAGGGGAAGACGTAGTAGCCGTACTGCCGCTTGGGTTCGGGGACGTAGATCTCGATGCGGTAGCGGAACTCGAAAAGCCGTTCGGCGCGGGAACGTTCCCAGATCAGCGGGTCGAACGGGCAGAGCAGCGCACGGCCGGTGATCTTCCTGGGGATGCGGGCCGCCGCGTAGCGGTACGCGGGCTGCCGCCAGCCGTGCACCGCGACCGGCTCCAGCACGCCGTCCTCGACGAGCTCGGCCACGGCCTGCTGGGACTGCGCGGGCGAGAGCCGGTAGTAGTCCCGCAGATCCGGTTCGGTGGCGACGCCGAGTGCGTGCGCAGAACGCTCCACCAACGCGCGAATCGCTTCGTCGTCCTCCGGCTCGTGCGCGAGCACGTGCGCGGGCAGCACGCGTTCGGGCAGCTCGTAGAGCCGTTCGAAGCCGCGCCGGGTGCCGGTCGTCAGCTCGCCCATCGCGAACAGCAGCTCGCAGGCCCGTTTCGTGTCGGTACGGTTCCACCAGGGTCCGCGCCCCTGGCGTTCGCTGCCGCCGAGTTCGCGGTCCAAGCTGCCCGCGCCGATCGGCCCGAGTTCCTTGACCGCGGTCAGCACGTCGTCGATCAGCTGCGGCGATTGTTCCAGCATTTCGCGGCTCCGCTGCCGCCAGGCACCGCCGTAGTCCCGCATCCGCCACCGCAGCAGCGACCAGTCCTCGACCGGGATGAGCGACGCTTCGTGCGCCCAGTATTCGACCAGCAGCCGCGGTTGCCGTGCCCGGTGTGACCAGGCCGCCGCGTCGAGGAGCTCCGGTGCGTAGCCGCCGAGTCGGCTGAACAGCGGCATGTAGTGGGCCCGGACGGCCACGTTGACCGAGTCGAGCTGCAGCAGTTTGGTGCGGGCCAGAGCGCGCTGCAGGTGTCGGCGTGTCACCTCGCCGCGTGGCGGTGGGTCGGCGAAGCCCTGGGCTGCGAGGGCGATTCGGCGTGCGGTGTCGCGGCTCATGGTCTGCACCCGGCAGATCGTGCCAACAATCCCCGACAGCCGGATCACCACCGAGCAACGACGCCCGGTAGTTGGAGCGAACGGCCCGTTTGCTCGCCCTGGCGGGTCGAAAGCCCCGCCGTACAGATTCAGTTCCGGCAAGGAGACGGGACCGCGAGCGACAACTCCTAAAGAACGCGAGCAGTTTCTGAACGACCCCACCGGCCGGTTGGGTGATCGGCCGGACGCGTTAGGTTGTGGCTATGGCCGATGCCGACGTGCGGGAAGCGGTGCCGTCCGATGCCGCGGAGATCGCTCGCATCCAGCTGACGACGTGGCGCACCGCCTTCAGCGAACTGTTGCCGGCGGAGGTGCTGGACGGGCTGGACGGCGCGGCGACCGAGCAGGAGTGGCACCGGACGCTGACCGGCGGGCCCGCCTCGGTGCTGGTCGCGACGGAGGGCCAGTGGATCGTGGGGTTCTGCGCGGCCGGTCCGGCCCCGGAAGCCGAGGCGGCTGCGGCCAACGGCACGCCGCCGTCCGATGCGGCCACGGTCGCACTGGTCAGCGCGCTGCTGGTGGAACCGCGCTGGGGGCGACGCGGTCACGCCGGTCGGCTGCTCGGCGCGATGGTGAAGCGCCTCGCCGAGGGCGGCGCCACGCGGGGCATCACGTGGGTGCCCGAGGCCGACACTGCGTCAATGGCGTTCTTCCGCAGCGCGGGCTGGGCACCGGACGGTACGGTACGCACGTTGGACGCGGGGGGACGGCCGCTGCGGGAGTTGCGGTTGTCGGGCCCGATTGAAATGCAGTTCGAGGATCGATGAACTCGGGCGGCGTTCGTCGGTTCCCGGTGAACGCGGGTTGTTGGCCTCTCCGCTAACTGGGGTTCAAGCGCGCTGGGAGCGATCGTGCTGGCCGTGATCGGTTTGCTGTCCACCACCTTCGGGGTGTCGGTGGCATCGGCTCTGCTCCCGTTGATCAGCGTCGAACTGTTCGCGATCGGGCTGGTGCTCAACGGCACGGATATCCCGTGGTGGCTGTTGGCGCTGGTCATCGCCGCTGGCCAGATCGCCGGGAAGCTGCTGCATTTCTACGCGGCGCGCGGCGCGATCCGGCTGCCCGGGCTGTTCCGGCGCAAGGTCGGCGAGCGTGAGCAGAAGGGCCGCTGGCGCGAGTGGTTGGAGAAGTTCCGGTCGAACTGCCAGCAGCGGCCGGTGTGGACGGGCACGGTGTTGCTGATCAGCGCGGCCGCGAGCCTGCCGCCGTTCGCCGCGATCGCGGTGATCGCGGGTTGGGCGAAGGTCCCGCTGGCCATGTTCGTGGTCACGGGCTTCGTCGGGCGTTTCGTCCGGTTCGGCGCGCTCGCGATCGCTCCGGGCGTCGTCGCCGGTTGGCTGTGAACCCCGACTCCGATCGACGACCGCGAGGAAATCCGTTCCTGGCGCGGCATTCGCGGCCGTGCCGAGGCCACCGCCCAGCGATCCCGGCAGGTTCCGCACGTCCGGAACCACCGCGTCGGCGATGTTCTCGTCACCGGCCCAGACAAGCAGCAATTGCTTGCGCTTGCCGTCGGACTGCGACTTCTCCAACGCGCTTTTCACCGCGTGGTTGGTGACGGTGTAGTCCTTGCCACCGGCGCCTTTCACAAATTGCGTCGAAACTTCGACATCCGCATAGGCGTCCTGGACGGGTAACGTGACTTCGCCGACCGCCAGCAGAACGGCGGCCAGCCCAGTGGGCAGTCTGCGATCGGACCAGCGAGAACCTGCGTTGGCTAGCTGTGCCCGGTTCCGCGAAAGTAGAGTTCTAGCGGGCGCAACAGAGGGCGCTGGCCTGCTGCAACAAATCGACATGTAGGCGAACCATCAAAGTGGCGAACCCTGACATGGCAGAAATGATCAGGATTGCGGGCAACTCAGTCAATGGCCGACCCCTTGGTGAGATCGCCGGACGATCGTTACCCGGAGAAGCGCAGCACGCGTCCGCGTTCACCCGAAGAGCGGTAGAGGGGTTAACACGGCATCTCTACTTTGCCGCCGTGGCGCGCATTTCGTTCCGGAGACCAGTCGCCTTCCGCTGCCCCTGAAGAAAAAGGCCATACCGAGCGAGAGGAGTTTGAGCGCTCTGTCCATTTTGACCTGAGGCGCACAAACCCGGTAGCGGGATTTGCACGTCCCGCGAGTCCTTCAGCAGAGCGAAACCCGCGTCACTCGGCGGGTTCCGCGCGTTCGAGTTCGATCGCGCGGCGCATCGCCTTGCGGCCGCGGTTGCGGTCACCGGCCAAGTCGTAGGCCTGCGCCAGCGCGAACCAGCGGCGCCAATCCTGCGGCGCTGCTTCGAGTTCAGCCTGCTTCTCGTCGAAGTAAGCGTCGGCCGCCTCTCGCTCCACGCGGCCGGAGGGGCGGCACGGAAGATGCGAGACGTCCGGCAAGGCGTCCTCGTCGTAGAGCCGCTGCGCGAGCCGCTCGGTGCTCACCCCGAACCGCAACTGGTCGACGACCAGCACGGCGCCGAGCACCGGCAGCACGAAAACCGCCACCCCGAGGGCGATGAACACCGGCTGCCCGCTGGTGATCATGGTGACCGCGCGGCCACCCATCAGCACCAGGTACACCAGCAGCACGATCGCGACCACGAACGCGGACGTCCGCGGTTTCATCAGCTTGCGCCGCTCGGCCACTCAGATCCCCAGCAACGCGTCGAGGCCGACAGTCAGGCCCGGCTGGGCGCCCACCTCACGGATGGAGAGCAGCACCCCGGGCATGAACGAGCGGCGGTCGTAGGAGTCGTGCCTGATGGTCAGGGTCTCCCCTTCGGTGCCGAACAGCACCTCCTGGTGCGCGACGAGACCGGTCATCCGCACCGAGTGCACCCGGACGCCGTCGACGTCCGCGCCGCGGGCGCCGCCGAGTTCCTTGGTCGTCGCATCCGGCACCGCACCCAGGCCCGCCTCGGCGCGCGCCTGCGCGATCACCTCAGCGGTGCGCGCGGCGGTGCCCGACGGGGCGTCGGCCTTCTTCGGGTGGTGCAGTTCGACGATTTCCACGGACTCGAAGAACTTCGCGGCCAGCTCGGCGAATCGCATCGACAGGACCGCGCCGATCGCGAAGTTCGGCGCGACCAGCACGCCGACCTCCGGCCGGTCGGCCAGCCAGGAGCGAACGGTGTCCAGTTCCGGGGCACCGAGCCCGCTGGTGCCGACGACCACGTGGATGCCGTGCTCGACGCAGAACCGGATGTTTTCGAGGACCGCGTCGGGGTGGGTGAGATCGACGGCGACGTGTGCGCCGCCCTCGACCAGCCCGGTCAGGCTGTCCTCGCGGTTGATCGCGGCGACCAGTTCGGTGTCGGGGGCCTCTCCGACGGCGCGAACCGCCTCGGATCCCATCCGCCCCCGGGCACCCAGCACGCCGACCTTGATCGGGCTGTTCACGTGACGACTACCTTCCCACCTCGACGTCGCACTGCCGCGAGTCTATGCACCGGTGCTTTTCCGGCACGAGGCGCACCCGCACGAGCAGGACTCGCGCCCCGAAAAGCGGTTTCGCCTGGTCAGGCCAGGTGAGGGCTTCGGGTTGCGGTTGTCCCTCGAAGGCCACGCGGGCCCTGCCCCGGGCAGGACGTGACTCACACCCCGTCGGGCAGATCCGCCGGCGAGTCGTACGGCCCGACGATGGTGGTGGTGAGCGGGCGCCGCAGGAGCTCGGCAGCCAGCTCCGCCACCTCCGCCGCGGTGACCGCGTCGATGCGCTCCAGGGTTTGCTCGACCGTGAAGTGCCTGCCGTAGTTGAGCTCGGTCTTGCCGATCCGGCTCATCCGCGAGGCGCTGTCCTCCAGACCGAGCACCAGGCCGCCGCGCAGCTGCCCGCGCCCGCGCTCCACCTCGTCCTCGGTCAACCCGTCGGCCGCGACACCGGCCAGCACGTCGCGGATGACCGTCGCGACCTCGCCGAGTCTGTCCGGGGTGCAGCCCGCGTACACCGAAAACGTCCCGGCGTCGGAGTACGCAGTGGTCGCCGAGTACACCGAGTAGGCAAGGCCCCGCCGCTCGCGGACCTCCTGGAACAGCCGCGAGCTCATGCCGCCGCCCAGCGCCGCGTTGAGCACCCCGAGCGCGAACCGGCGCTCGTCGTGGCGGTTGAAGCCGCGACAGCCCATCAGCAGATGCGCCTGCTCGGTGTCGTCCGTCTGCAGCGCCAGCGGCTGCTGCTTCGGCAACCGCGCCCGCCCCATGCGCGGCGGCGCGGGCTGCACGTCGCCGTCCAGCCGGGCGCCGAGCGCCTTGCGGAGCAGCCGCAGCACGCGGCCGTGGTCGACGTTCCCGGCCGCGGCGACGACCATCTTCGGCATCTCGTAGCTGCGCCGGTAGAAGCCGTGCACCCGGGCCCGGGTCATGTTGGCGATTGAGTCCTCGGTGCCCAGCACCGAGCGGCCGAGCGGGTGATCGCCCAGCACGGCCGAGGTGAACAGCTCGTGCAGCAGGTCCTCGGGGTCGTCGTCGCGCATCGCGATCTCCTCCAGGACCACGCTGCGCTCGACGTCCACATCGGACTTCGCGTTCAGCGCGTCGAAGACCACGTCGCAGAGCATGTCGATGGCCAGCGGCAGATCCCGGTCCAGCACGTGCGCGTAGTAGCAGGTGTGCTCCTTGGACGTGAACGCGTTCAGCTCGCCGCCGACCGCGTCGATCTCCTGCGCGATGTCCACCGCGGTGCGCTTGGCGGTGCCCTTGAACAGGAGGTGCTCCAGGTAGTGCGCGGCGCCTGCCTGCGGGCGTCCCTCGTCGCGCGAGCCCACCGCGACCCAGATCCCGACGGAGGCCGAACGCACACCCGGGACGGGTTCGGTGACGACCCGCAGCCCGCCGGGCAGCACCGTGCGGCGCACCGCGGCGTCGCCATTTCGACCGAGGACTCGAGTGGTTCCGGGACGCTGAAGGTGCCCGGCGCGTGTCTGCTTCTGCTTCATGTCCCTTTTAAAAGTGTGCCGTCGTTTTGCGTGGCGGTGCGGGTAGCGACCCCCCTGCGGGGGCTACCGTCGCCCCCTCGGTCCGGGATCCCCGACTCACGTATGGCCAGATACGCCAGTCTGGGGTAGGTCCTCCCAGCGGAGCCCTTCGGGGCGGGCCTAGCCTGAGAACCCGCGGCGGTGCCAGTTGCGTGCGCGGCAGAAAGCTGCTGACGCCGCTTGCCTGACGCCAGCGTCCAGTTGAACACGTCGCCACACCCCTGAACCGCACGAGTTCCAAACCACCCAAGACGATACGGCCCGCCCCGGGAGTCCGGGACGGGCCGCATCAATAGTGCGTCTTCCGATCACTGCGCCGGGGTCTCGGCCTCCGGCTTGGCCTCGCCCTCGGCCTCGTCGTTGACCAGCACCAGGCTGATCTTGCCGCGGCTGTCGATGTCGGCGATCTCCACGCGCAGCTTGTCGCCGACGTTCACCACGTCTTCGACCTTGCCGATGCGCTTGCCGTTGCCCAGCTTGGAGATGTGGACCAGGCCGTCCTTGCCCGGCAGCAGCGAGACGAACGCGCCGAAGGCCGCGGTCTTGACCACGGTGCCCAGGAAGCGCTCGCCGACCTTCGGCAGCTGCGGGTTCGCGATGGCGTTGATCTTGTCGATCGCGGCCTCCGCGGACGGGCCGTCGGCGGCACCGACGTAGATCGTGCCGTCGTCCTCGATGGTGATCTCCGCGCCGGTCTCCTCGGTGATCGAGTTGATCATCTTGCCCTTCGGGCCGATGACCTCGCCGATCTTGTCCACCGGGATGCTGATGGAGGTCACCCGCGGGGCGTGCGGGCTCATCTCGTCGGGCTTGCCGATCGCCTCGGCCATCACCTCGAGGATGGTGAACCGGGCGTCGCGGGCCTGGCCGAGCGCCTGCGCCAGCACCGCGGACGGGATGCCGTCGAGCTTGGTGTCCAGCTGCAGGGCGGTCACGAAGTCCTTCGTGCCGGCGACCTTGAAGTCCATGTCGCCGAAGGCGTCCTCGGCACCGAGGATGTCGGTCAGCGCCACGTAGTGGGTCTGGCCGTCGACCACGTCGGAGACCAGGCCCATCGCGATGCCGGCCACCGGCGCCTTCAGCGGCACACCCGCGTTCAGCAGCGACAGCGTCGAGGCGCAAACCGAGCCCATCGAGGTGGACCCGTTGGAGCCCAGCGCCTCGGAGACCTGCCGGAGCGCGTACGGGAACTCCTCGCGCGACGGCAGCACCGGCATCAGCGCCCGCTCGGCCAGCGCACCGTGGCCGATCTCACGCCGCTTCGGGCTGCCGACCCGGCCGGTCTCACCGGTCGAGTAGGGCGGGAAGTTGTAGTGGTGCATGTACCGCTTCGTCGTCTCCGGGGACAACGAGTCGATGGTCTGCTCCAGGCGCAGCATGTTCAGCGTGGAGACGCCCAGGATCTGGGTCTCGCCTCGCTCGAACAGCGCCGAGCCGTGGGCCCGCGGGATCACGCCGACCTCGGCGGACAGGCTGCGGATGTCGGTCAGCCCGCGGCCGTCGATGCGGACCTGGTCGCGGATGATCCGCTGGCGCACCAGCTTCTTGGTCAGCGACCGGAACGCGGCGCCGATCTCCTTCTCCCGGCCCTCGAACTGCTGGCCCTCGCCGGTGCCGACCTTCTCCAGCACCGCGGCCTTGATCTCGTCGAGGCGGTTCTCCCGCTCCTGCTTGCCGCCGATCTTCAGCGCCTCGGCGAGCTCACCGGAGACGGCCTGCTCGACGGCGGTGAAGGCGTCCTCGGCGTAGGCCGGGAACACCGGGAACTCCTGGACGGCCTTGGCGGCGGCCTGCGCGAGCTGCTGCTGCGCCTGGCACAGGGTCCGGATGAAGGGCTTCGCGGCCTCCAGACCGGCGGCGACGACCTCCTCGGTCGGCGCCTGCGCGCCACCGGCGACCAGCGCGACGGTCTTGTCGGTGGCCTCGGCCTCGACCATCATGATCGCCACGTCGTCGCCGACGATGCGGCCCGCGACGACCATGTCGAACACGGCCCGCTCGAGCTGTTCGTGGGTCGGGAAGGCCACCCACTGGCCGTCGATCAACGCCATCCGGGTGCTACCGATCGGGCCGGAGAACGGCAGACCGGACAGCTGGGTGGACGCCGACGCGGCGTTGATCGCCAGCACGTCGTAGAGGTCGCCCGGCGCCAGGCTCATCACCGTGACGACGACCTGGACCTCGTTGCGCAGGCCGTCCACGAAGGACGGGCGCAGCGGCCGGTCGATCAGCCGGCAGGTCAGGATCGCGTCGGTGGACGGGCGGCCCTCGCGGCGGAAGAACGAGCCGGGGATGCGGCCCGCGGCGTACATCCGCTCTTCGACGTCGACGGTCAGCGGGAAGAAGTCGAAGTGCTCCTTCGGCTGCTTGGACGCCGTGGTGGCGGACAGCAGCATGGTGTCGTCGTCGAGGTAGGCGACGACACTGCCGGCGGCCTGCTTTGCCAGTCGGCCCGTCTCGAACCGGACGGTCCGGGTGCCGAACGCGCCGTTGTCCAGCACGGCGGTCGCCTCGTACACGCCCTCATCGATCTGGGGTTCAGTCAAGGTTGACTCCTCGGGTTCACGAGGCCCACGGCAGGAGCATCCGGTTCGTGGTCCGACGAGGCCGGCCATCGATCGAAGCCCCCGGGAACGTCTGTTGCGACGATTTGCCCGGCAGCCACTACCGAGGACCGGCGGACGCCTGTCCGGTGCGTGCCACCGTGAGCGCTCTTCAGTTACGACGGCGCCGGGCGCCGTCCGTCTTTCATGCACCGGGGGGAGCGGCCCGTTGGCCGCTCCCCCCGGTTTTCGTCAACGACGCAGACCGAGTCGCTGGATCAGCGAACGGTAGCGTTCGATGTCCACCTTGGTCAGGTAGTTGAGCAGCCGACGGCGGCGGCCAACCATCAGCAGCAGGCCACGACGCGAGTGGTGGTCGTGCTTGTGCTGCTTGAGGTGCTCGGTCAGCCCGGTGATCCGCTTGGTCAGCAGGGCCACCTGGGCCTCCGGCGAACCGGTGTCGCCGTCCTTCAGGCCGTACTCGGCCAGGATCTGCTTCTTGTCGTCAGTGGACAACGCCACGAATTGACTCTCCTTCGATGTCCCGTGTCAGCTGCGCCCGACCAGCCGGTCGGGTAGCGGGTCAACGCGTAGTCGACCGGATTCGGCCACCACGGACTGCAGCCGTTCCACAGGCCAGGATAACAGGGAGGACTGCTGCTACCGGGCTAGCCCGGCGTCTCGCGCGTCAACGCGACGCGGTGCACCGTCCGGTACTCGCGACCGCCTTCCCGCAGGTCACTGCGCACCACGGCCAGCTCGCGCGACTGCCACCAGGGGCCGGCGTAACCGGCGAGCAGCCCGGGCAGCAGCTCCCGGTCGGCGCGCCCGGCGGCCCATCGGGCGATGGTGAGGTGCGCTGTGTAACCGCGCGGATCGCCCCCGGCCGCGCGCACCAGCCCGCGCAGCGCGGCGTCGTCGGAATCGGTACCCGGCTCGACGCCGATCCACAGCACCCCGCGGAACGTCCCAGCACCGGCCAGCCGGAGCTGCGGCGGCGCCGGGTCGGCCTCCAGCAGGCGGGCGACGCGGTGGTCCAGTCTCTCGATCACGTGCTGCTGGTCGGCGTCGTCGCCGTGGAAGCGCAGCGTCAGGTGCCAGCGCTGCGAAGGCGTGAAGCGGAACTTGCGCAGTCCAGCGGTGGCCTCGGCCACTCGGTCCGGGCGGAGCCTGCCGACCGTCGACGCCAGGTGCCGGACCGCCTCTTCCGACGGCCACAACGCGGTGAACAGACGCATGCTCCCCAGTGTCCGTGCGATTTCAATGGAAATCGAACCGCCGATTTCCAAGAGCGTTTTCCAGCGTCTTCGTGTGTTGCGGTGCGAGTAGCGGAACCTCAGCGGCGGTGCGGGCTGCGATGGTGGGCCATGCACCTTCGGCGCATGCGACGACCTCGCGTCGCGGACTTCAGGCGTCGCGGCTGTGGATCAGCCGGGATGAAAAGGGCTCAATGGAAATCGCACCCGGGGAGGTGGTCAGTCTCCGTTGGCGGCGCGGCGGAGCAGCTGCGCCAGCGCCGGGTAGCGGCCTTCGAGCAGCGACGCCGCCGCCTCCAGCTCGCCGGGCTTGGCCACCTCGCGCAGCACCGGCCAGGCGGCTTCCTCCCCGTTGGCCGCGTGCATGACCGGGAGGTTGTCGCGCCCCACCGACGGTTGCGACTGCCGGACGTCCTCCAGGGCCTGCTTGATCGCGTCCGACTCGCCCACGGCGACCCCGGGGATGAGCACCTTGCGCTCCAGCATCACGAGCCGGGCCAGCACCGACGGGTTGCCGATCTTGGCGCGGCGCCCGCTCATCACCTGGCTGAGCATCGGCGCGCTGATCCCGAGGACCTCGGCGAGCTGGGCCTGCGAGATGCGGAAGGCAACGACCAGGCGGCGCACCCGGTCCCCCAGCGGCTCGCCGTACCACTGCCGCTGCAGTGCCAGGTTCCGCTGGACGTTGCTGCTCTCCGTCACCTTCGCTCCCCCCGTGTCGGCGCCGACCCGGCCGCGGACGGCTGCTGGCCCGGCTGTGAATACTGCCAGGTCACCGGCCCGGCGCGGACGGGAATCCGAAATATGTTCCGCTCGCGGTGCGCCGGGCAGCCGACGCGACTGCCCCGTTCGGGGGATCGGCCTCCCGGATATCACCCGTCCGCCCCCAGGATGCGCCGGGTTTCGGCGACGTCCTGGTGCATCTGCTCGATCAGCGCGTCGACCGTGTCGTAGCGCTCCATCGACCGCAGGCGCTGCACGAAGTCCAGGTCGACGTGCTCGCCGTAGAAGTCGGCGTCGACGTCCAGCACGTACGCCTCGACGGTGCGCTCGGTGCCGGAGAAGGTCGGGTTGCTGCCAACCGACACCGCCGCCGGCAGGGTCTTCCCCTGCTCCTTCGAGCCGCGTCGGCGGTGCGTGAACCACGCCGCGTACACGCCGTCGGCCGGGATCGCCGTGTGCGGCGGGGTGGACAGGTTGGCGGTCGGGAAGCCGAGTTCCTTGCCACCGCGCCCGGCACCGCGCACCACGATGCCCTCCAGCCGGTGGTAGCGGCCCAGCGCGGAGGCGGCCGCGACGACGTCGCCAGCGTCGATGCAGGAGCGGATGTAGGTCGAGGAGAAGGTCACCGAAGTTCCGTCCACGTCGTCGGGGCGCTGCACCGGGCCGGAGACCAGCGCATCGGACTCGACCTCGAAGCCGAACCGCTCGCCGAGCTTGGCCAGTAGCTCGATGTTGCCGGCCGCCTTGTGGCCGAAGGTGAAGTTCTCGCCGACCACGATCTCCGCCGCGTGCAACCGCTCCACCAGCATCGCGTGCACGAACTCCTCGGCCGGGATGCGCGAGACCTCGCGGGTGAACGGCAGCACGCAGAACACATCCACGCCGAGCTGTTCGACGAGTTCGGCGCGCCGCCGCAGGGTGGTCAGCTGCGCCGGGTGACTACCGGGGCGGACCACCTCGGCCGGGTGCGGGTCGAAGGTCATCAGCACGCAGGGCACGTTGCGGCGGTGGGCCTGCTGCACCGCGTGCGTGATCAGCTGCTGGTGCCCGCAGTGCACCCCGTCGAAGACGCCGATGGTGACCACACACCGGCCCCAGCCACCGGGTATCTGCTCCAAACCACGCCATCGCTGCACGACCAGGAAGCCTACTGCGCCGCCACCCGGTCGCTGGAACGCCACCGCCCGTGCCGCGAATCACGCGGCACGGGCGGTCGAGCGGGATGGGGTCGCGCTTGAGCGAGCACGCTTCCCACGACCTCCAGAAACGTGATACAGGTCACCAAAAACGGTTGTGAATCAAGAGGATCCGTCCGGGTGCGATCAGTTCGCCGGAACGATCACCAACACCGCTTTCGCGGTCCGGCCGCGGTCGCGGACCAGGGCGACCGCGCGACCGTCCGGATCGAACATTCCGTAGGTGCCCTCGACCCCGGCCGCGGGCACGACCTGACCGTGGGAGAGGGCCCTGGCGACGGTGGAATCCACGTTGCGGCGCGGAAAAGCGGCCTCGACCGCCTGGTCCAGGCTCATCGACAACGCGGGCTCGGACTCCAACTGCTCCAGGGTGCGCGCCGTGACCAGCCCGAACGGACCGACCCGGGTGCGGCGGAGTTCGGCGAGGTGCCCGCCGGCACCGAGCCCGGCGCCCAGGTCCCGCGCCAGCGCGCGCACGTAGGTGCCCGACGAGCATTCGACGAGCACGTCCAGGTCCGTCGTCCGCTCGGTTCGGCGCAGCGCCAGCACGTCGAAGCGCGACACCGTGACCGGACGCGCGGCCAACTCCACGCTCTCGCCGTTGCGCGCCAGTTCGTAGGCGCGCCGACCGTTGATCTTCACCGCGCTGACCGCGCTGGGCACCTGCTGGATGTCGCCGGTGAGTTCCGCGATCCCGGCCCGGATCGCCTCCTCATCCACTGCGGAGGCGTCCACTTCGGACACCACGTCGCCCTCGGCGTCGTCGGTGGTGGTGGCCGCGCCCAGCCGGATCGTGGCGAGGTAGGCCTTGGTGTCCAGGGCGAGGTGGCCGAGCAGCTTGGTGGCCCGCTCCAGGCCTAGAACCAGCACTCCGGTGGCCATCGGGTCCAGCGTCCCGGCGTGCCCGACGCGGCGGGTGCCCATGATGCGGCGGACCCGCGACACGACGTCGTGCGAGGTCATCCCCGCCGGTTTGTCGATCACCAGCAGGCCGGGCGGAACGGTGGGACGCGTTTTGCGGGAGCGTTCGGACACGAGGCACCATCTTCCCCGACCCGGAGCGGGGCTCGTCGCCAGGGTAGCGGCGCGGTGACGAGGAGGTTTCCCGGTGGCGCTCCGAACAATCAGGCGCTTTGGCGACCCGGCGTTGCGCATGGCGGCCAAGCCGATGACGGTCTTCGACCAGCGGCTGCGCACGATCGTCGCGGACCTGCTGGACACCGTGGACGCGCCCGCGCACGCCGGGGGTCGCCGCGCCGCAGATCGGCGTCGGGGTGCGGGCGTTCAGCTACCGAGTCGACGGTGAGATCGGGTACGTGCTCAACCCGGAGGTCGTGGAGCGCTCCGACGAGGTGCGGGACGACGTCGAGGCGTGCCTGTCGCTGCCCGGCTCGCTTTCGAGACCAGCCGCGCCCAGCATGCCCGTCGTGCGCGGCGTCGACGTGGACAAATCGTCGTAGCGACCCAACAGACTCATGGCCCCGGACCTGCGCTACGCGGTGGCTGATGCCGGTGTTGCGCCGACGACGGCCCAGCGGCCGGAGCGGGCCCGCAGCAGCAGTGTGATCAGGCGCAGGACCATGAAAAGGCTCAGGCCGGTCCAGATCCCGGCCAGGCCCCAGCCGAACGCCAGCGACAGCCAGATCAGCGGCAGGTAGCCGATGGCCGCGCTCGACAACGTCGCGGTGCGCAGGTAGGCCGCGTCGCCGGCGCCGAGGAAGACCCCGTCCAGCGCGAACACCACGCCCGCGACCGGCTGCAGGAACACGAAGAACCACCACGCGTGCGGGATCTCCGACAACACCGCGCCGTCGGTGGTGAACAACATCGGCAGCACACCGGACAGCGCCGCGAACACCAACCCGAGCACGGCGCCGAACACCAAGCCGTACCAGGTGACCTGCCTGGCGATCCCCTTGGCGCGCGGCGCGGAACCGGCGCCGAGCGCCGCACCGACCAGCGACTGAGCCGCGATCGCCAGCGAGTCGAGCACGAGCGCCAAGAAAGTCCACAGCTGCCACACCACCTGGTGCGCGGCGGCGGTCTCCGCGCCGGTCCGCGCCGCGACCGACGTCGCCGACAGGAAGCACGCCTGGAACGCCAGCGTCCGCAGCACCAGGTCGCGGCCGAGCCCGAGCTGGGCGCGCATCTTCGCGGGATCCGGCCTCAGCGGCGCCCGTTCGACGACCAGCGCCCGCAGGAACAGCGCGGCGGCGATGGTCTGGCCGATCAGGTTCGCGACCGCCGAACCCTCCAGGCCCCAGCCGAAGGGGTAGACGAACAGCGGGCACAGCACCGCCGACACACCGTTGCCGACCAGCACGTAGCGCAGCGGACGTGCGGTGTCCTGCACGCCGCGCATCCAGCCGTTGCCCGCCATCGTGATCAGCACCATCGGCGCGCCGCAGAGCGCGATGCGCATCCAGGTGCCGGCCGCGTCGGCCACCGGCCCGGGCCCGGCAAGCAATTCGGCCACTGGAACCGCCACCAGCTGCGCGAGCAGCAGGAGAACCACGCCGACGCAGATCCCCAACCACGTCGCCTGCACGCCTTCGGCGACGGCGTCCTTGCGGCGTCCGGCACCGTGCAGCCGCGCGGTGCGTGCCGTCGTGCCGTAGGTGAGGAAGGTCAGCTGGCTCGACACCAGCGTGAACAGCGTGCCGCCGAGCGCCAGTCCGGCCAGCGGGACCGCGCCGAGGTGTCCGACGACGGCGGTGTCGACGAGCACGTAAAGCGGTTCGGCGGCGAGCACGCCCAGCGCCGGCACCGCGAGCGCCAGCAGTTTGCCCGGCGCTACGCGCTCCCCCAGATCGGACACGCTGCCTCCCGGTAAGCTGTGATCGACGGGTTCACCCCTGACGCATCAGGGTACGGTAAGGACCGCACATGGACAACGCTGATTACGCTGCGGTGGCGCTCCGGCTCGCCAGCGCCGACCTGAGCACCCTGGACTCGGTGCGGGCCGCACTCCACGACGAGCCGTGGTGGGCCGACCGGCTGCACGAACCCGACCTGCCGGTGCTGCGCGGCGTGGCCGACGGGCTGCGCCGGGCGCTGGACGCGATGGTGTCGGACGACGACGAGACCGTGCTCGCGGAGATCAACGCGCTGCTGTCGGCGCACCCGCCCCGGCCCAGGCTGTCCGGGCACGGAGGCCGCGACGGCACCCCGAACTGGCACGTCCACGTGGCCGGACCGGACGCACCAGCGGTCGACGAGGTCGCCGCGGCCGCCGCGTGGGGCTTGGCACAGGGTGTCGTCCAGCACGGCACGACGCGCTGGGGACGCTGCGGAGCCGAGGACTGCGGCACTTACTTCCTGGACACCTCCACGAACCAGGCCAAGCGCTTCTGCAGCCCCCGCTGCGCGAACCGGATGCACGTCGCAGCCTTCCGAGCCCGCCGCCGAGCCTGACCTGGCGCCGATTCAGAGCCACCCACAGCGGTGACCGTGCCGGGCCCCTCCATGCCGACGACCCGCGCCGGAGAGGAGACCCGCTGGAGTCAGCCGGCGCAAGAAAAGGTTCCGCCACCCGCACCGCAACCCGGGAAGAGGTTGGAAAACACTCAATGTCCCGTACGGGACGCGTCAGTCCAGGAGCGGGGCTTCGTCGAGGGCTTTGCGGAGCGCCGCGATGATGTCCTCTGCCGGGCCCTGCGCCGTGAAGCCGGACGCGAGCCGGTGCCCGCCACCGCCGCAGGCAGCAGCAGCGTGACCGACGTCGACACGGCTGTCGGCGCGCAGAGACACCGACCATTGCTGCGGCGCGGTCTCCTTGAGCACCGCCGCGACCTCTGCCTCGCTGGTCGTGCGCACCACGTCGATGACGCTGTCCACATCCTCGCTGCGCAGGCCGTCGGATTGCGCCAGCCGGACCGTCGCGTGCACCAGCCCCAGTCCCTGCGCCGCGGCCGTCTCCAGCTCCGCTTCGCCCAACACGCCGGAGAGCATGCTCAGCCAGCCGAACGGATGCGTGTCCAGCAACGGGCGCGTCGTCGCTTCCGGGTCCACCCCGGCCTCTAACAGCCGCCCGGCCACCCGGTGCGTCCAGGCGCTGGCGTGCCGGAACGAACGGGTGTCGGTGACCAGGCCCGCGTAGAGGCACCGAGCGATAGGCAGATCGAGCTCCTCGCCGAGCTCGTCGAGCAACCGCAGCACGATCATCACCGTCGCCTCGGCGTGCTCGTCGACCACGTGCAGCGTGCCGTAGCGGGTGTTCGACACGTGGTGGTCGATCACGATGACCTCACCGCCGGCGGCGATCGTCGCAGGCACCCGATCGGCGAGCCGGCCGAGCCGCTGCAGGCTCCCGGTGTCGCAGACGACCAGCAGCGGCGGCGCGGCGGGCACCTCGTTCGCGGGCACCACCAGCCCGTCGCCGTCCAGATCGCGCAGCGAGAACGGCGGCAGCTCGGGTTTCCCGAACGACACGCGGACCGTGCAGCCCCGCCGCCGCAGCGCCCTCCCCAGCGCCAACGCGCTGCCGAGCGCATCGGCGTCCGGGTTGATGTGCGCGAACAGGGTCACATCCGAGGCTTCGGCCAGCTTGCGGGCGGCCTCGGCAACGGCTGGTGCGACCGGGTCGATGGCGGTCGAAGGACCGCCGTCGGAGCGGCCGGATTCAGATTGCCCGCGCACAGGTTCACCTCCACGACATCGGCGGCCGTGCTGACCACCGGTGTCCAACGCACCTGATGCTGCGCTGCGACTCAACCACTCTGTGGCCCACGACGCACATCGACGTCGGAAAACGACTCCAGGTCGGCACCGTCGGTGGCGAATGCGTCATCGTCGGTGCTGGTGCGGTACGGGTCGGCGTCACCGGCGGGCACCGCGCCGGAAGCCAGCCGGGCCACCTCGTCGTCGGCCTCCTTGGCCTTGGCGAGCAGCTCCTCCATCCGCCGCGCGTTGTCCGGCACGGTGTCCGCGACGAAGGTCAGCGTCGGGGTGAACCGGACGCCGGTCTGCTGGCCCACCCGGGACCGCAGCACCCCGGTCGCGCTGGCCAGCGCCGCGGCGGTCGAGGCGTAGTCGGCGTCGTCGCCGAACACGGTGTAGTACACAGTGGCGTCCCGCAGGTCGGGGGTGACCCGCGCGTCGGTGACCGTCACCATCGCCAGCCGCGGATCTTTCACCTCGTGCTCCAGCCCGGATGCCACGATCTGGGCGATGCGCTTGGCTAGCCTGCGGGCGCGCGCTGTATCAGCCACAGCGCACCTCCTTCGGGGAAAGTTCAGTTCATTTGACAAGCGGTGCCAGCCGCTTGCGGGTGTGGGACTCCGCTCGCACCGCCGCGGGTGGCGTCCGAGGTTCCGCCACCCGCACCGCGACGCAAAACGACCACGAAAAGCTCCTAGTCCTCCGGCCCCAGCATGCGCTGTCGGGCCGAAAGCAATTCGAGTTCGGGGCGTGCGGCGACCAAGCGCTCGCACGCGTCCAGCACATCGCGCACGTGCGCGGCGTCGCCGGAGACCGCCGCTACGCCGAACAGCGCGCGGCGGTGCAGGTCCTGGTTCCCGGCCTCGGCGACAGCAACCTCGAAGCGCCGCCGCAACTCGGCCACCACGGGCCGGACGACAGCGCGCTTCTGCTTCAGGGAGTGGACGTCGCCGAGCAGGACGTCCAGTTCGAGCACACCAACGTACATGGGTGTTCCTCACGCGGGGACGAACCGCTGCGCAGGGGGCCGCCGAAGTGACGACCCCCTGCGCAGTACCGGCTCAGTCGCGCGGCTTCTCGCGCATCTCGTAGGGCTCGATGACGTCCCCGACCTTGAGGTCGTTGTACGACCCCAGGGTCAGACCGCATTCGAAGCCTTCGCGGACCTCGGTCGCGTCGTCCTTGAACCGCTTCAGCGAGTTGATGCTGAGGTTCTCGGCGACCACCACGTTGTCCCGCAGCAGGCGTGCCTTGGCGTTGCGCTTGATGATGCCCTCGGTGACCATGCAACCTGCGATGGAACCGACCCTGGAGGACTTGAAGACCTCGCGGACCTCGGCCCTGCCCAGTTCGACTTCCTCGTACTCGGGCTTGAGCATGCCCTTGAGGGCCTGCTCGATGTCCTCGATCGCGCGGTAGATCACCGAGTAGTACCGGATCTCCACGCCCTCGCGGTTGGCGACCTCGGTCGCCTTGCCCTCGGCCCGGACGTTGAAGCCCAGGACGATGGTGTTCTCCGCAGTGGCGAGGTTGATGTCCGACTCGTTGATGCCACCGACGCCGCGGTGGATGACCCGGAGCTCGACGTCGTCGCCGACCTCGATCTTCATCAGGGACTCTTCGAGCGCCTCGACGGTACCCGAGTTGTCACCCTTGATGATCAGGTTCAGCTGGTTGGTCTCCTTGAGCACCTTGTCCAGGTCCTCGAGGCTGACCCGCTTGCGCTTGGCCGCGTTCTGCGCCTCGCGGATGCGGGCCCCGCGGCGGTCGGCGATCTGCCGGGCCACCCGGTCCTCGTCGACCACCAGGAAGGTGTCGCCCGCACCCGGCACCGACGTGAAGCCGATGACCTGCACCGGCCGCGACGGCAGCGCCTCGGTGACGTCCTCGTCGTTCTCGTTGATCATCCGGCGGACGCGACCGTAGGCGTCGCCCGCCACCACCGAGTCGCCGACCCGCAGCGTGCCCCGCTGCACCAGCACCGTGGCCACCGGACCGCGACCGCGGTCGAGGTGGGCCTCGATCGCCACACCCTGAGCGGGCATGCTCGGGTTGGCCCGCAGGTCCAGCGCGGCGTCCGCGGTGAGCAGGATCGCCTCGAGCAGGTTGTCGATGTTGGTGCCCTGCTTCGCCGAGATGTCGACGAACATGGTGTCGCCGCCGTACTCCTCGGCGACCAGGTTGTACTCGGTCAGCTGCTGGCGGATCTTGGCCGGGTTCGCACCCTCGACGTCGATCTTGTTGACCGCGACCACGATCGGCACACCGGCCGCCTGGGCGTGGTTGATCGCCTCCACCGTCTGCGGCATGACGCCGTCGTCGGCGGCCACCACCAGCACGGCGATGTCGGTCGACTTGGCACCACGGGCACGCATGGCGGTGAACGCCTCGTGACCGGGGGTGTCGATGAACGTGATCGGCCGCTTGTTGCCTTCCAGCTCGGTGATGACCTGGTAGGCACCGATGTGCTGGGTGATGCCACCGGCCTCACCGGCCTGCACGTTCGTCTTCCGGATGGTGTCCAGCAGTCGCGTCTTACCGTGGTCGACGTGACCCATGACGGTCACCACCGGCGGACGGGCCGCCAGCTCGTCCTCGGAGCTGCCCGGGTCGCCGTAGCTGATGTCGAACGACTCCAGCAGCTCCCGGTCCTCGTCCTCCGGACTGACCATCTCGATCTTGTAGTTCATCTCCTGGCCGAGGAGCTCCAGCACCTCGTCGGAGACGGACTGGGTCGCGGTGACCATCTCACCGAGGTGGAACATCGCCTGCACCAGCGAAGCCGGGTTGGCGTTGATCTTCTCGGCGAAGTCGGTCAGCGAAGCACCACGGCGCAGGCGAACGGTCTCGCCGGTGCCGCGCGGGAGGCGGACGCCGCCGACCGACGGCGCCTGCATGTTCTCCATGTACTCCTGGCGCTTCTGCCGCTTCGACTTGCGACCGCGCTTGGCCGGACCGCCGGGGCGACCGAACGCACCGGCCGCACCGCCGCGACCACCGGGACCGCCCGGACG
>NZ_GL877878.1:485341-501681 GCF_000194155.1 Saccharopolyspora spinosa NRRL 18395 | reverse complement strand
GCCGCCCGTGCCCTCCCTGGTGCCGGCCGGGGCCCTGCCCGCCGCCCTGACGGCCACCCGGGCCCGGCCGCGGCGGCCGCTGCTGCGGCGCTCCGCTGCCGACGCCGAACGGGTTGTTGCCGACGCGCGGCTGCCGCGGTCCAGGCTTGGGTGCCTTCGGGCGCGGCGGGACCACACCTGCATCGCCGTCGCCGCCCTGCTTCGGGCGCGGCTTCGGACCGGGCTTGGGGCCCGATGCGGGCCTGTTCTCGGTCCTGGAGCCCGGCGCCGGCCGGGTCTCGGCCTTGGCAGCCGGGACCTGCTCGACCTGCTTGAACTCCGGCTCGGGCTTGGGGGTCGGCTTCGGACCCGGCTTGGGGCCGGGCTTGGGACGCTCACCGGCCGGCCCCTCGGGGCGCGGACCGGGCTTGGGTCCAGGCTTCGGCGCCGCCGCTTCGGCGCGGGACGGCCTGGGCTCTGCCGGAGCGGGCTTGCCGCCGCCGCTGGCGTCGCTCTTCTTCGACGCCGAGGGCTTGGCTAGCGCGTCGCGCAGCCTGCGCGCCACCGGGGCTTCCACGGTGGACGACGCGGACTTCACGTACTCGCCCTGCTCGGCGAGCTTGTTCAGAACTTCCTTGCTGGTAACACCGAGCTCTTTGGCGAGCTCATGTACGCGGGCCTTGCCTGCCACTGCTCTCCTCATCTGGGTGAGGCCGGGCGGCAGTCCCGCTCGACCTCGTCCTATCGCCGATGCGCGTTCATGGCTTCAGCTTCACGGCTGATTCATGACGGGTCGACCTGCTTTCCTTCAGTTGCCTGGCGCGGGACGGATCCCGCGTCGGTCATGTCTTGAGCTGCCGACTGCGGTTGCCCGGCACTCAGGTGGGCCTGCACGGCTGAGGTGTCCAGGGCTCCCGGCACACGCAGTGCACGCGGAAAAGCCCGGCGCCGCTCTGCCAGACGAAGGCACGCCGGATCGGGGTGCAGCCATGCTCCCCGGCCCGGTTGCCGACGTCGTGGATCAGGAACAGCGACGGGACCTGCCCGACCGACCTCAGCCACCACACGTAGCAGCTCAGAGGACGACGTCCGGGCACGACACCCCACGCAAGTACGCACCGGCCCACAGCTCTCGCCGCGTTCACCGGACACACGTGTGCGGATTGTCGCTCCCTTCGCGTCGAACCTCCTGTGATTCTAACCCGACGACGTTACTCGGCCGAACCCACGGTCGGCAGACCTTCCACCGCAGGGTCCAACCCGGACGCCTGCGCCGGGGGCTGGCCCGCCGCGCTGGTGGGTTCACCGGGGTCGGCGTCGCTGCGGATGTCGATCCGCCAGCCGGTCAGCCGCGCCGCCAGCCGGGCGTTCTGGCCTTCCTTGCCGATCGCCAGCGAAAGCTGGAAGTCCGGCACGACCACCCGAGCGGTCTTGGTCCGCTCGTCGACGACCTCCACCGAGACTACCTTGGCCGGTGACAGCGCGTTGCCGACGAAGGTGGCCGGGTCGTCCGAGTAGTCGATGATGTCGATCTTCTCGCCACCCAGCTCGCTCATCACGTTGCGCACCCGGGAGCCCATCGGCCCGATGCAGGCGCCCTTTGCGTTGACGCCGCTGACCGTCGAGCGCACCGCGATCTTGGAGCGGTGCCCGGCCTCCCGCGCCACCGCAGGGATCTCCACGGTGCCGTCGGCGATCTCCGGCACCTCCAGCGCGAACAGCCGCCGCACCAGGTTCGGGTGCGTGCGCGACAGCGTGATCTGCGGTCCGCGCGCGCTCCGGGACACCCCGACGACGTAGCACTTGATCCGGGTGCCGTGCTCGTAGTTCTCGCCAGGCACCTGCTCAGCGGCGGGAATCACACCTTCGCTGTCCCCGACCTGCACGATGACCATGCCACGGGAGTTGGCCCGGGCGTCGCGCTGGATGACGCCGCCGAGGATCTCACCTTCCTTGGTGGCGAACTCGCCGAAGGTCCGCTCGTGCTCGGCGTCGCGCAGGCGCTGCAGGATGACCTGCCGCGCGGTGGTCGCCGCGATCCGCCCGAAGCCCTCCGGGGTGTCGTCCCATTCCTCTTGCACGCTGCCGTCGGCGGCCAGGGTGTGCGCGATGACCCGCACGACACCGGTCTTGCGGTCCACCTCCACCCGCGCGTGCGACTGGTGTCCCTCGGTGTGGCGGTATGCGGTGAGCAGTGCCGATTCGATCGCTTCCAGGACCGTTTCGAACGGGATGTCCTTGTCGCGTTCGATCGCACGCAGCGCCGCGATGTCGACGTTCACCTCGACTCCTCCGTGTCTTCCCGGTCGTCCCCCGCTTGGGAAACGCCGCCCGCAGCCCGCTCCAGTTTGACCAAATCCTCCGCCGGTGGCTGCTGGAACTCCACCTCGACCACGGCGCGTTCGACATCACAGTAGGCCACCCGGCGCAGCTCGCCGCCGACCAGCACCGTGACGCCTTCATCATCGGCTTCACCGACCCGCGCCACCAACTTCTCGCCCTTCTCGCCGGTGAACTTGATCTTGACCAGCCGGTAGCGCGCCCGCCGCCAGTGCCGCGCGCGGGTCAGCGGCCGGTCCACGCCTGGCGAGGTGACTTCCAGCGTGTAGGAGCCGGCCAGGACGTGCTCGTGCGCGTCCAGCACCTCCGACACCGCGCGACTGACGTCGGAGATCTCGTCGAGCCCGACCCCGTCGTCGGAGTCGATGACGACCTTGATCAGCCGGCGGCGGCCGGCCTGCTGCACGTCGAACTCCTCCAGGTCGAAGCCCGTTCGAGCCACGGCCTCGGCTACGACGGGCTCCAGCTGCGCGGTGATCGCACCGTGCGGCGGGCTGGACACGTTGGCACTCCCTAAATTTCGATCGGGGTCTGTACAGACCTGGCAACATCGCGGCACCGGGTCGCGGGTCGGTCGGCCCGCGGTACCGACACGACCATCCTGCCCTTGCCAGCCGCGGTCGCCCAGGGTATCGCGTCCACACGCAGCCGAGCGCGGCGTGGGACCCCAACGATCGGCGGATCGAGTCGGCGACCATGCGGATCGCCACCGGCGGTGCCGAGGCGTTCGGCCTGGTGATCGCCTGGCAGGATAGGACGACGTGGAATCCCCCTCGCGAGCCAGGTCGGTGCTGGGGCGGCGGAGCGTGCTGCGGCTGTTCGCGGCCGTGCCAGCAGCCGCCGCGTTGACCGCGGCGTGCAGCTCGGCACTTGACGAGCCCGACCCGCTGTTGGCACTGGCGGCGGCGGCGAAATCCGACGCCCAGCTCGCGATGGCGATCGCGCAGTCGCATTCGGAACTGGCCGACACCGCCAACGAGATCGCCACCGTGCGGAGCGCGCACGCCAACGCGATGCAGCGCGAGATCGACCGACTGGCCCCACGCGACCCGAAAGACCCGCCGTCGGTGCCCGAACCGGCACCGAAGCAGGCCCCGGGATCGGCGAACGCAGCGGCGAAGGCGCTGCGCGATGCGCTGACCGGGGCGCAGGACGCGGCGGCCAAGCTGGTACCGGGGCTGCCGCCCTACCGAGCCGGGCTGGCGGGGTCGGTCTCGGCGAGCTGCGCGAGCCTGCGGGAGGTGCTCGGATGACCGAGCTTTCGGAGGAAGCGGGCAACGCGCTGCGCAGCGCGTTGAGCGCGGAGCACGCGGCCGTGTGGGTGTACGGGTTGGCGAGCGCGTTCGCGGGCGAACCCCGCGTGCGCAGTGCGATCGACGACGCGATGGAGCAGCACCAGAGGCTGCGCGACACCGCGGAGCGGACGCTCCGCGACGCGGCGCAGACGCCGGTGGCGGCTCAGCCGGCGTACTCCGTCGGGGAGCCGGTGAGCGGCCAGGAGGCGGCGATCGGGATGTTGGTCACGGCGGAGAACGACTGCGAGATCGGCTGGCGGTCGGTGTTGGAGAATACCGAGGACCCCGCGCTCCGAGGCATCGCGCTCGATGGCCTCACCACATCAGCGGTCCGGGCCACCCGCTGGCGGCTCACCATCGGCAGGCAACCGGCCGCACTACCCTTCCCCGGCCAGCCCTGACCTTCCCGGTCGACGACTCGGGTTCGCGGGTGGGCCCGTGGGCGGTTTTGCGGAATCGCAGGAACTGACCAGCGGAAACGCGGCGCTGCCGGGAGCTGACCGGGTCGCTTGGGACCTGCCGGGGTGCCCACGTGTCAGCGCGGGGTCTGCTCCTGAGGCCAGCCGAGCTTCAGGACTTCGCGGGTCACGTCGAGCAGGGTCGGGTCCTTCTTCGGCGTGTTCTTGTCGTAGTAGGCCGAGTCGCCGATCACCACCAGCCGGTCCTGGCGGTCCGAGGCGTAGGCGTCGTCGTCCAGCGTGGGCATGCCCTTGGTGCCGTCCCGGCCGTCGTCGACCAGGTCGCGGATGTTGCCAGTGCCGTCCTTGGTGGTCAGGTCGTTCAGCTGCTGCGCGGTCGCCGCATCCGGCATCAGGACGGTGACCAGCGAGGTCAGCACACGGGTGCCGTCGGGCAGCGTGGTGCTGTAAAGCGCCCGCGTGAGGTGCGTGCACTCCTGTTTCTGGAAGAAGCTCTTGATCTTGGCGGTGGAGACGTTCTGGCAGCCCTGGAACGCTTCTTCGCGGTGGATCGGCGTGAATTGGTAGCGCGGCAGGTCCGGTGTCGGCGCGGCCTCCTCGCCGCTGTCCGGCTTCAGCGTCAGCCAGATCAGGCCGGACAGCACCGCGACCACCAACAACCCGAGCCCCCGCAGCAGCCAGCTCGCTGGCGTGACGCGGCGCGGTTGCGCCACCGGGGCGGCCTGCCGACTCGTCGGCTGGTGCACCTGCGGTCGCGGCGCATCGGGTCGCGGCGGTTCGGGGTGGGACAGTTCGGCGCGGGACGGTTCGGGATGGGGAGGTTCGGGGTGGGGCGGCAGGTCCTGGCGGGGCAGCGCGGGGAACTCAGGCAGGGTGGCCTCTTCCGGTGGCACCGCCAGCGCGCGATCAGGCCTGATCAGCGAATTGTCGCGGCGCAGCGGCGTGGTTTCACGCTGCGTGTTGGCTTGTGCTCCTGTCATCTCTTCGGGCACACCTCGTCGGTCCGGCACGAGCACCAACGGTAGCGGGCGCGGATTACAAGACGGACACCCCTGATGTTCATCGCAACGCGAGCATCGCACGCTCGACGTCGGCACCAGTGTTGTAGAGGTGGAACGACAGCCTGGCCCGGCCCGCCCGCGCCGCGCAGGCGACCCCGGCCGCGGTGAGCTTGGACACGGCGTCGGGCACCTGCACCGACACGATCGCCGAGCCCGCAGCGGGCAGGTCCAGGGCCGTCCGGAACTCGTCGGCCAGCCCGACGCAGTGCTTGGCGACGGCCGTCATGTCGATCCCAGCCAGCCAGTCCATCGCCGCGGCCGCCCCGACCTGCGCCAACCACGTGGGCGAGAGGTCGAGCGCGCGGGCGCCGGCCGCCAGCCGCAGGGGCAGGCCGTAGGTGGAGCTCCACGGGTCCTGGCCCGCGTACCAGTTCGCACTGCTCGGCTGGATCTCGGGCGCATCCGGGTGGACCGCCAGCCAGGCGGCGCCGCGCGGCGACAGCAGCCACTTGTAGGCCGCACCCACGACCCAGTCGGCCCAATCGAGCTGCAACGGCAGCCAACCGAGTGCCTGCGTGACGTCGAGCAGCACCCTCGTCGAGTTCGCCGCGGCGATCTGCCGCAGGGCGTCGAGATCGACGATCCGGCCGTCGCTGGACTGCACGACGCTGACCGCGACCACGTCGTGATCGGCGGCGTGCTCGGCGATCTCGGACAGCTCGACCTCGGTCACCCGCACTCCCCTGTCCCGCTGCGCGGCGAAGGGGAAGACGACGCTGGTGAACTCGTTCGCGGCGACCAGCACGCGGGCCCCGGCCGGCAGGCTCGCGGCGACCAGGCCGACGAGTTGGGAGGCGGTAGCCCCGATCGCCACCCGGTCCGCGGTGGTGCCGATCAGGCGGGCGAACGCGGCCCGAGCGGTGGCCACGGCCGGGTCGAAGTCCTTCGGTCCGGCCAGGCCACTTCCCCAGCGCGCCACCGACTCGGCGACCGCGCGGGCCGCGTCAACGGGCGGGACGCCGATGCTCGCGGTGTTCAGGTAGCCGTCTGGGACGTCGAAGCTCGCACCGAATGCCTCTCGCATGCCCGCATCCTCGCACCGGCTGGGCCCATCCGGAACGGCTGCCTACGGTTGAACCCATGCACAGCGAGGAAATCGAGATCCGGACCGGCTCCGTGGAGGTCGTCTACGACCTGGGCGCGGAGTGCGACCGGTTCCTGCGTTCGGCCGGGGCCCGCGACGGGCTGCTCAACGTCTGGGTGCCGCACGCGACCGCCGGGCTGGCGATCATCGAGACCGGCGCGGGCAGCGACGATGACCTGCTCGCCGCGCTGCGGGACCTACTGCCCGCAGACGACCGCTGGCGGCACCGGCACGGTTCGCCGGGGCACGGCCGGGACCACGTGCTGCCCGCGTTCGTCCCGCCTTACGCGACGATCCCGGTGCTGGGCGGCGAGCTCGCGCTGGGCACCTGGCAGTCGGTGTGCCTGGTGGACACCAATGTGGACAATCCGGTCCGCCGTGTCCGCCTGAGCTTCCTACCCGGCTGAGCTCACTCATCCCGCGATGAGCGTTTTCATCCTGGCCGATCCGCAGCCGCGACGCTGGAAGTCGCAAGGTCCGGGGCTACCGCAAACGGCAAATCCGCCATAGCCCCCTCACACGCCGCGTATTTGGTCATGCACAAGTCCGGAATCCCGGAGTGGAGAAGGCCGCTGGTTCACGATCTTCCGGCTGGTCTACGCGGGCAACATCGGGCTTCCCACGGCTCTCACGACCACTGCCGTCACGGTCGGCTCCCTCATGCAGACGTTGACGATGCTCGGCAGCGGGGCGTTGTCCGACCGGCTCGGCAGCCGCCCGGTGGCGGTCACCGCCGCCATTGGACGTGCACTGTGGACGATCATCTTCTTCCCGTTCGTCGCGAGCCACGACCCGGCGTTGGTGTTCCTGGCAGTGGCGGTCGGCCCGCTGCTGCCTGGCACGATGATCGGGGCGCAATCCGCCTTCTAAGCCCAGCTTTTCGGCACTTCAGCGCGCTTTTCAGGTGTATCGGTGGGGTATCAGGCCGCCACGGTGCGCGCCGGTGCCGCCGCGCCGCTGGCGGGTGCGGCGCTGCTGCGGGCGGACGCGGCGCTGCTGCGGGCGGGTGCGGCGCTGCTGCGGGCGTCGCATTCGGCGATGCCGGTGGCGATCATGCTGGTCTGCTGCCTCGCGCTGACGGTGGTGGGCATGTCGATCGTCACGGAAACGGCCCGCAGCGACCTCGCGTCCTGACACCTGGCATGGCCCGTTCCGGGCGTTTAGCTGGCAGGATGGTGCGGTGACCCGACTCGTGCTGTGGGACATCGACCTGACGCTGATCGACGCCCGGGGCTTCGGCGCCCGCTGGTACCGCCGCGCGCTCGCGGACGTGACCGGCAAGGCGCTACAACGCATGCCGGACACCGCCGGCCGCACCGAGTTGGCAATCACCACCGACGTGCTGGAGATCCACGGCAGCACCCCCGACGAGCCCACGATCGCGGCCATGTTCGCGGCGCTGACCAGCGCGGTCGCCGAGACGCGCGACGAGCTGTCGCATCGCGGCAGCGCGCTGCCGGGAGCCGCGCGGGCGCTGACGGCGCTGGCGGCCGAGCCGAGGTTCACCCAGACGCTGGTCACCGGGAACCTCGCGGAAGTCGCCTTCCACAAGCTCGAATCGTTCGACCTGCACCACCACATCGACTTCGAGATCGGTGGTTTCGGCGCCGCCTCGATGCACCGCCACGACCTGATCGCCGACTCCGTCGCCAGGACCGAAGACCGCCACGGCAAGCCGATCTCTCCCGACTCCGTCGTGGTCGTCGGCGACACGCCGCACGACGTCGCGGGCGCGCTGCGCTTCGGCGCCGTCGCGGTCGGCGTGGCCACCGGCTCCAGCAGCGAGGACGACCTCCGCGAGGCCGGTGCACACGCCGTGCTGCCCACCCTCGCCGACACCGACGCGGTGCTCGCCGCGCTGTCGTGAGCTCACCCCGACGCCGCACCGAGCAGCATCCAGGCGGCGACGATCCCGACGCAGCAGTAGAACCAGATCGGGCAGAACGGTGGGCCGGTCGACGGCAACGATCGCGAAGCGGAAAGTGGGCACTTTCAGAAACGTGCTCTCCTGAACGCGGAATGGTGTGGTGCGGCCAGGCGAGGCGCTCTACGCCGGGCCGTCGCTACGCCTGGACGCGCACTCCGGTTCGGTGTCATGCCTGGCAGTCGGGGTCGACGAGGCGCTGGACGTGCTGATCGACGGCGCGAACTCGCGCGTTCTCAGCGCCTTCATCCCGCCCCGGCTGCCGAACCGCGAGCTGGGCCGACAACTGGCCGATCCTAACGCGGGGCGGCGCTGGGCGGAGCGCGCAGCAGGAGGGGCCCGGCCACTGTGGACGATCGGCCCCGGGAAGCGCTGGAGCTGCTGCGCGCCGACCCGGACCCGCCCGCCGAACGGCTGGCCGCCGCGACGACTGCGGCGGGGGGGTTCGCGAACCCCTCGCACTTCAGCACGGCTTTCCACGCGACGTTCGGACTGAGCCGATCCAGCCTGCTGGCCACCCCGGTGAAGATCCGCGTACCGACCCCGCTGAACGACCGGAGACTGTGAGTGGCTTCCGGCGCTATAAGGGTTCCGCCACGCAAGACGAGTTTGGAACAGCCACTACAGCACCGAAATCGCTCACGCGCCCCGGCCAGCCCAGATCCGCGGTCAGCCGCGGATGACCTCGATGAGGTGCGGCACGGCGTTGTCGGCCTCGACCTCCACGCGCTCGCCCGAACGCCGGTCGCGGACCTCGACGACGCCCTTGGCCAAGCCCTTGCCGACCACCAGGACCGTCGGCACCCCGAGGAGCTCGGAGTCGGCGAACTTCACACCCGGCGACACCGTCCGGTCGTCCAGGATCACCTGCACGCCGACCGTGTCGAGCTCGGCCGCGATGGCCTCGCCACGCTCCCGGATGCTCTCGTCCTTGCCCGCGATCACCACGTGCACGTCGGCGGGAGCCACCTCGCGCGGCCACACCAGGCCTTGCTCGTCGTGGCTCTGCTCGGCGATCGCGGCGACCAACCGCGAAACCCCGACGCCGTAGGAGCCCATTGTGATCCGCTTCGGCTTGCCGTCCTGGCCGAGCGCGTCCAGCGAGAACGCGTCGGCGTACTTGCGGCCGAGCTGGAAGATGTGGCCGATCTCGATACCGCGCGCGGCGACCAGGGTGCCCTGGCCGTCCGGGGACGGGTCGCCCTCGCGGACCTCGGCGGCCTCGATGGTGCCGTCCGGGGTGAAGTCCCGGCCGCACAGCAGGTCCACCACGTGGTGGTCGGCCTTGTCCGCGCCGGTGACCCAAGCCGTCCCGGTCACCACGCGCGGGTCGACCAGGTAGCGAACCCCGTTGTCCTGCAGCGCCTTCGGGCCGATGTAGCCCTTGACCAGGAACGGGTTGGCGGCGAAGTCGGCCTCCTCCAACAGCGCCACCTCGGCGGGCTCCAGCGAGGCCTCCAGCCGCTTCATGTCGACCTCGCGGTCCCCGGGCACGCCCACGGCCAGCAGCTCCCAATCCTGCGAGCCCGGCTGCCGGTTCTTGACCAGCACGTTCTTCAGCGTGTCGGCCGCGGTGAACTTGCGGTCGGTGTTGGCGTTGAGGAAGTCGACCAAGGTCTCGATGGTCGGCGTGTTCGGGGTGTGGTGGACCTCGGCGGCCGCCTTGCCCTCGATCGGCTCGACGGGCGGTACTGGGGTGACCACGGCCTCGACGTTGGCGGCGAAGCCCGACCCGGTGCTGCGGACGAAGGTGTCCTCACCGGTCTCGCTCTCGGCGAGGAACTCCTCGGACGCCGAGCCGCCCATCGCGCCGGAGGTGGCCGCGACGATCACGTAGCGCAGCCCGACCCGGTCGAAGATCCGGATGTAGGCGTCGCGGTGCAGCTGGTAGGAGTTGGCCAGCCCCTCGTCGTCCAGGTCGAAGGAGTAGGAGTCCTTCATGACGAACTCGCGGCCGCGCAGGATGCCGGCGCGGGGCCGCTCCTCGTCCCGGTATTTGGTCTGGATCTGGTACAGCATGACCGGGTAGTCCTTGTAGGAGCTGTACTCGCCCTTGACCGTGAGCGCGAAAAGCTCCTCGTGCGTCGGGCCGAGGAGGTAGTCGCCGCCCTTGCGGTCCTTCAACCGGAACAGGTTCGGGCCGTACTCGGTCCAGCGGCCGGTGGCCTCGTAGGGCTCCTTCGGCAGCAGCGCGGGGAAGTGGATCTCCTGCGCTCCGATCGCGTTCATCTCCTCGCGCACGATCTCCTCGATCTTGCGCAGCACCCGCAGGCCCAGCGGCAGCCACGAGTAGATGCCCGGCGCGATCCGGCGGACGTAGCCGGCGCGGACGAGCAGCTTGTGGCTCGGCACCTCGGCGTCGGCCGGATCCTCGCGCAGGGTACGCAGGAACAACGTCGACATCCTCGTGATCACGGCTACTAGCTCCTCATCCGGCCTGATTCGTCAACGGCAGGGTAGCGACCCACCCCGGGGTCACCACCAGCGGATTACCCGCGTCACCCGGCAGGTGTCGGGGTCGGCGCATATCTTCCGCGCTATGGCATTGAGTATCGGCATGGTGACGATCGACTGCGCATCGCCCCGGAAGCTGGCCGAGTTCTGGACGCAGGCTTTGGAGACCTCGGTCGTCTTCGACGACGAGAAGTTCGTGATGCTCGCCGCGAACAAAGAGGGCGGTGTGGCGCTCGCGCTGCAGCGGGTGCCCGAACCGCGCGCCGGGAAGAACCGGGCGCACGTGGACCTGGACACCGCCGACCGGCAGGCCGAGGTGCGCCGCCTCGTCGAGCTGGGGGCGACGGAGCTGGGCGAGCACGACGGGCCCGACGGCCTGCGGTGGACTGTGCTCGCGGACCCGGAGGGCAACGAATTCTGCGTCGCGAGCGGACACTGATCCGGTTGGCCCATTGTCGAGCCGCCGCGCTTGCGGTTACCCCGAAGTAGGTCCGTTTCGCGAGGGGCTCCGATGCCCGTTCAACAGGCCCGCACCGCCAACAACCGGTGGGCGGAACTCGGCCTCCGCACGCGACTGCGCGCGCAGGGCGCGCTGACCTGGTTCTCCGCCAAGCGCGGCGACCCGATGGCGCGCCTGCTGCACTCCCCGTGGCGGGACGACCCGTACCCGCTGTACCGGGAGATGCGCGAGCGGGGGCCGCTGGTGCGCAGTCGGCTCGGTGTGCTCGTCGCGACGACCCACCAGCTGTGCGACGAGGTGCTGCGGGACCGGCGGTTCGGCGTGCGCACCAGCGACGGCTCCTACGGCGACCCGCCCCCTGCTGCGCGCTGATCCGGGCATGGCGTCGGCGGTGGTCGAGGAGACGCTGCGCTGGGATCCACCCGTTCAGGTGACGATGCGGATCGCGCACGAGGACATGGAGCTCGCCGCCGTCGGCCACAGGCGGACACGCGAGCACCCCGACCCACAAGGTACCGACCCACAAGGTACCGACCCACGGGGTACCGCAATTTCAATGGAAATCGGACCATCGATTTCCATTGAAATTACGGAAGTTATCCACAAGGAACCCGATTTATCCACAGATTTTCGACGAGGTGTATCTGATCAGGAGTCTCACGCCTCTACATCTACATGACATCCCATTCGATCCCGCCCGAAATCGGCAATACCCCCCACAACCTCTTCCTCCGCTCCGAGGCCATCGCCGCGGGCATCAGCGACGGGCAGTTGCGGAGCAGTGCCTTCCGCAGGGTGCTGCACGGTGTCTACACCACCTGCGAAACCCCGCTGACGCACGAGCTCAAATGCGCTGCAGCGGCCATGACCTTGCCAAGCGGCGCGGTGATCACCGGCCGATCCGCCGCAACGCTGCGGGGCGTTCCGCTCGCGGACTTCAGGACTCCGGTCGAAGTGATCGTGCCGCGGAAGGACGGGATGCTTCGCAGGCAAGGACTGCGCTGCACCGCCGCCCGGGCCTTCGACTTCGAGCATTCGTCGTGGCACGGGGCAGGGGTGGCTGGATTCCCGCGCATTTCGTTCGACATGTTGAAGCAGCGTTCAATATCCCAAGCCGTCGGGTACTGCGACGCGCTGCTGCACTCGGGGAGCATCACGATCGAGGAGATCGCGGGCTTCCTGGTCGGCAGGAAGGATCACGGAATCGTCCGGGCGCGGATGCGACTCGAACTTCTCGACGGCCGCGCGGAGTCCGTACCGGAGTCGAACCTCCGCGTCGAACTCGTGCTGCGCGGCCTGCGCCCGGTTCCGCAGCTGGAGGTCTTCGATGGTGACGGGTTCGTCGCCCGGGTAGACCTCGGCTTCGAGGCGGCCCGGGTTGCGGTCGAGTACGACGGGGGATGGCATGCGGACCCGGCCCAGATCAAGCGCGACGAGATCCGGCGGAACCGTCTCAGGCGTCTCGGCTGGGTCGTCATCGTCGTGACGAACGACCAGCTTCGAGAAGGTTTCGACGAGGTCTTTGCGAGGATCGAGGCCGCGCTGAAACATCAGTACGCAATCGAAGGTCCGATTTCAATGGAAATTGCGTGAGCCTCGGGGGTGCACGGGGCTCGTCGGCGTTGGGTTGGGGCCGCTTACCCTGGTGGGGTGTTGGTTCTGCTTCCTCCTTCGGAGACCAAGTCGGTCGGCGGGTCGGGCTCGCCGCTGGACCTGGACGGCCTGTCGCACCCGGAGTTGACTCCCACGAGGCGGAAGCTGATCGAGGCACTGTCCACTTTGGCCGACGACGTGCCCGCCAGTCTGGAGGCGCTCGGGCTGTCGGAGCGGCAGGTCGACGAGGTCCGGCGCAACTCCGAGCTCTGGGATTCGCCCACCGCGCCGGCCTTGGAGCGCTACACCGGGGTGCTCTACGACGCCCTCGCCGTGCGTTCGCTGTCGGCGGTGGAACGCAAGCAGGCCGATGCTCGGCTCGCCGTCGCCTCTGCGCTGTTCGGCATCGTGCACGGCACGGACTCGATTCCGGCCTACCGGCTCTCCGGCGGCAGTCCGCTGCCCGGCCTGGGCACCTTGCGCGGCGCGTGGCGGCCGGCGCTGGAGCCGGTGCTGGCCGCGGCCGATGGCCTCGTCGTCGACCTGAGGTCCGGGGCTTACGCCGCGTTGGCCAGGGTTCCCAGCGCCGTGGAGGTGCGCGTGCTGTCTGAGGACGCGACGGGCAAGCGCAAGGTGGTCAGCCACCACAACAAGGCGCACAAGGGGAAGCTGGCGCGGGCGCTCGCCCAGTCGCCGGACGAGCCCGCCGAGGTCGAGGACGTCATCGACGTGGCCAACGACGCCGGCCTGCGCGTGGAGCGCGAAGGCACCCGCAAGCTCTGCGTCGTCGTTCAAGCCTGAACGCCTGCCGCTGAACTCGGCTAGTTCCAGCGAAAATCAGGCCCCGCGAAAAATCAGTTGCAGCTGCGGGCGCTGATCGTCGAGACTTGTCCGCGAGCTGACACAGCACGAGGAGGGAGGTTCGCCACGGTGGCCGTTGCAACGGTTGGGCGCGGAGTTTTCGCGCGCGATGACACCCGAACCCTTATCCCTCCGCCGCCCATGCGCTGAAGCAGCGGTGCCCGGCGGAGGTCCCGCCTGAGGAGCACCAGACTTGTCTTCGTACGACGCATACGACCCGAATCTGTTCCGCACCACGAAACCGACCAAGAACCGCAACAAGAAGCAGCCGAAAAGGCCCCGGTTCGACGACGAGCCGATGCGACGCGGCCGACTCACCGAGGAAGAACGCGAACGGCTCGCCGTGCTGCGCGACGAGCCCGAGCCACAACCGCTACCCGACGACGCCGACCGGTGGTCCACATGGGACACCGGGGAACGCGGTCCGCAGCCGCGCCCGTCCTGGCTGGTGACCGAGCTGGCGGCGGTCGACCATGAGCTGGGAGTCCTGAAGACCGGTAAGGAAGCCGACGTGCACTTGCTTCGCAGGTCGGTGCCCGGCGGGTCCTCCTGCTTGCTCGCCGCGAAGCGGTACCGGGACATGGACCACCGCATGTTCCACCGCGACGCGGGCTACCTGGAAGGCCGACGGATGCGCAAGTCCCGCGAGATGCGGGCGATGCAGCAACGCAGCTCGTTCGGCCGCGGCATGATCGCGCAGCAGTGGGCGGTGGCGGAGTTCTCCGTGCTGTCGTCGCTGTGGGCTGCCGGTGCGCCGGTGCCCTATCCCGTGCAGCGCGTCGGCACCGAGCTCCTGCTGGAGTTCCTGGGCTCCGCCGACGGCACGGCGGCCCCGCGCCTCGCGGCGCTGCGCCCGACGCCGGACGAGCTCACCGAGCTCTGGTTGCAACTCGTCGACGCGCTCGTGGTGTTGGCCGAACAGGGGTTCACGCACGGCGACCTGTCGGCTTACAACGTGCTGGTGCACGACGGTCGGCTGATGTTGATCGACCTGCCGCAGGCGGTCGACCTGGCGGCGAATCCGCTGGGGCCTACCTACCTTCGACGTGACGCGGACAACATCGCCGGCTGGTTCCGCGCCCGCGGCGCCGACGAGCACCGGGCCGACCCGGAGGAACTCGCGGTTCTCCTTGCCACAGCGGGAAATCTGATGTGATCGTGGTCTCAGCGCCGGGTCCGGCCGCCGCGTACGCCAGCCACCGGCGACCGTGCGCGATCGGCTAGACTCGGCGCCGAACCGGCCGGGAGGAGAACCACCGGCCCAACCGCGAGTCGACGGACTCGAAATCCACCTATCGGCGCGAACGCGCCGGGCTCGTCCTTGAGATCGCACGCGGCCCCCCGCGAAGCCTCCCCGTGACGCGCCGTCTTCCGGGAGTTTCTTCGTGTCACCAAGTTCGTACACCACGCCCGCGCGCTCGTCCCGCCGACCCCGCCGACGCCGCCCACAGGCGCAGCAGCCTGCGCCGAAGCGGAGCCTGTTCGACGAGGTCGGCGTCACAGCCGTCGACCCGGCGCCCTTCGACCAGCTCGGGCTGCCCAACCGCCTGGTGCGCGCCCTCGCGGACAACGGGATGGTCGAGGCGTTCCCGATCCAGGCGGCGACCATCCCGGACGCGTTGACCGGCCGCGACGTGCTCGGCCGGGGCCAGACCGGGTCAGGCAAGACGCTCGCCTTCGGCCTGCCCCTGCTGGCGATGCAGCGGGGCAACGCCCGCCCGCTGCACCCGCGCGGGCTGGTGCTGGTACCCACCCGCGAACTGGCCACGCAGGTCACGGACGCGCTCAAGCCGCTGGCCAAGGCGCTCGGGTTCTACGTCCGCGAGGTCGTCGGCGGCACGTCGTTCACCAGGCAGGCCGATACGCTGCGCCGGGGCGTGGACGTGCTCGTCGCGACGCCCGGCCGCCTGGCCGACCACGTGCGCCAAGGCACCTGCGTGCTGTCCGAAGTGGAGCGGACCGCGCTCGACGAGGCCGACCAGATGGCGGACATGGGCTTCCTGCCGCAGGTCCGGGAACTGCTCGACCTGGTGCCCGCCGACGGCCAGCGCCTGCTGTTCTCCGCGACGCTGGACGGCGACGTCGACAAGCTGGTCGAGCGCTACATGACCAACCCGGTGGTGCACTCGCTCGCGCCCCCGGCGGCGAGCGTGGACAGCATGGAGCACCACCAGTTCCTGGTGTCCGCAGCCGAGAAGCAGGCTGTGCTCGCCCGCATCGCGGCCCGCGAGGGCCGCACGATCATGTTCGTGCGCACCAAGCACCATGCTGACCGCCTGGCGAAGAAGCTGCGCGCGGTCGGAATCCGCGCCGGGGCACTGCACGGCGGCAAGGCCCAGAACGCGCGAACCCGCATCCTCGACGAGTTCAAGAGCGGCGAGACCGAAACCCTGGTGGCGACGAACGTCGCGGCGCGCGGCATCCACGTCGACGACGTCAGCCTCGTGGTGCACGTTGAACCCCCGGCCGACCCCAAGGACTACCTGCACCGAGCGGGCCGCACGGCCCGAGCGGGCGCGACCGGCACTGTCGTCACCCTGGTCACCGACGACCAGAAGCAGGCCTTCCGAACCATGACGAACCAAGCCGGCGTGACGGCCACGACCACCACAGTCAGCCCGGAAGACGCCGAACTGGCGCGCCTGACCGGCGCCCGCGAGCCCAACGGCGTCGCCATCGCCACCCCGAAACGCGAAGCACCGCGCAGCCGCAGTGCGCAGCAGCGCGAGCGCGGTACGCAGCACGGCGAAGCGCGGCGTAGCCGTGGCGCGAAGCAAGGTGAAGCGTCGCGCGGGCGCGACGCGGGCGGAGCGCAGCGCTCGTCCCACGAGCCCGGCGAACGCCGGGGCGAGCCCCGCGGGCGCGGGCCG
>NZ_GL877878.1:460813-485299 GCF_000194155.1 Saccharopolyspora spinosa NRRL 18395 | reverse complement strand
CGGACGCGCAGCGGCCGGAGGCCACAGCGAAGCCGGAGGCCGCGGCAGCGGCGGAGGCGGCCGCAACGCGCACGGCCCGTCGGGCCGGAGCGGGCGGGGAGGCCACGGCGCCCGCAACGACCGCGGCGGAATGCGACGCGACCGCACGTAGTCGCCGAGTCCGCGGCGAACCGCGCCGACCTCAAGACATCGGCAGCTTGGGCGCAGTTCCACGAGGCATTGCGCCCAAGCTCCCTTGAAGTGTTCTGCCGGGAATGGCGTCGTCACGTTGACCAGGGTGAACGTCGATTGCCAGCGATGCCGCGATCTCCCGGGTGATCGCGGCATCGCGGCTACGGCTGGTGGTCGAAAGGCCGGTCAATAGCTCAGTCGCAACGCGGGACCAGCCAGTTCTGGCTATGGCGACTATCCGTCCACTGAGGACCAGGGGATGTCAGTCCGTGGCCACCAGAACTGGCGTTTCAGCGGGCCGCGCCCTCGTTTCCGCAGGCCAGGTGCCGTGAGTCTGTTGGTTGCCATAGCAGCCCAAGAGACTCACGGCACCTGCGCAACTAACGTCCAGGCAAGAGTCGTGGTGCTCAGCTCGCCGACGTCCCGCTCACCTGGTCACCACTACCCGCCTCCACCCGTTCCGAAGAGCTCCCTATTTCAGGGCTGCGACCGGGCCGATGACGACCACTGCCGGGGGCTTGATGTCGTTGGCTCGGACTTCTTCGGCGACCGCTGCGAGGGTGGTTCGCAGGGAGCGCTGGGTGCTGGTCGTGCCTTCCTGGACCACCGCCACCGGGGTGTCCGCCGGGCGGCCGTTCTTGATCAGGACCTCCGCGAAGGGCTCGATGCGCTGCACCGCCATGAGCAGCACGAGGGTGCCGCGCAGCCGCGCCAGCGCCGTCCAGTCCACCAGGGAACGTTCGTCGTCGGGCGCGACGTGCCCCGAGACGACCACCACCTCATGGGCCACCCCCCGATGCGTCACCGGCACGTCAGCGACCGCCGGGGCCGCGAAGGCGCTGGTCACACCGGGCACGACCGTGACCGGCACGCCCGCTTCGGCGCACGCCAGCAGTTCCTCGAAGCCGCGACCGAAGACGTACGGGTCGCCGCCCTTGAGACGCACCACGAACTTGCCCGCCCGCGCGTTGTCGATCAACGTGCGGTTGATGACCTCCTGGTTGGCGGCCCGGCCGTAGGGGATCTTGGAGGCGTCGACGACCTCGACGTGCGGACCCAACTCCTCCAGCAACTCCCGCGGCGCGAGGTGATCGGTGATCACCATGTCCGCCTTGGCCAGCAGGCGGCGCCCGCGCACCGTGATCAGGTCCGGTGCCCCCGGGCCGCCGCCGACCAGCGCCACGCCCGCCTCCGGCGGCTCGGCGTGCTCGTCTACGACTCCCGCCTGCAGCGCCTCCAGCAGCGCGTCGCGCACCGCCGCGCTCCGCCGCGGCTTGCCGCCGGCGAGCACTCCGAGCAGCAGCCCGTCGTGCTCCGCCACTGCGGGCGTCACCGCGCTCCCTTCGGTCGCGCGGTCCGACCGCACGCAGAACACGCGGCGCCGCTGCGCTTCCGCGCCGACCGCGGCGTTCACCGCGTCGTCTGACGCGGCTGCCACCGCGTACCAGGCTCCGTCGAGGTCGCCGTCGCGGTATCCGCGCCGGCTCCAGGTGATCTCCCCGGCGTCGGCCAGGGCCTCCACCGCCGGGGTCGCCTCTGGGGCGATCACCTCGACCGCTGCTCCGGCGCTGATCAGCCGGGGTAGTCGCCGCTGCGCGACGGTGCCCGCACCGATCACGACGACTCGGCACCCGGTGAGGTCGAGTCCGGCGAGGTAGTGCTTATCGGGTTGTGTGGCCATGTGCGTGTCCGTGTCCGTGACCGTGTCCGGTCGGATCGTCGGGGTGGTGGTGCGGTGTCTGCGGTGCGCCCAGTTTGTCCTCGAATCCCGGCAGCAGCACCCGGTAGGCGCAGGTGTCGCAGTTCATCCGGATGTCGCCGTGCAGGGCCTCGTGGTAGCGCTCCACGACGAGGTCCACTAGGGCGTCGCAGTCTCCCAGGTATCCGGCGACGCGGACGTCGATGTCCGGCGCGGAGCTCGCGTACTCGCGGGCCTGGTCGACCACGCGCTGCGGAAGCACGCCGTCGAACAGGAAGTACGGGGCGACCACGATCCGCTTTGCCCCGAGCCTGCGAGCCCGTTCCAGCCCACCGGCTACGTCCGGTGGTGCCAGGGAGATGAACGCGGTTTCTACCGTGTCGAAGCCGCAGGTCTCCTGCAAGAGCCGTGAGACCTTGCACACTTCGGCGTTGGCGTCCGGGTCGGTGGAGCCGCGACCGACGAGCACCACGGCGGTGTCGGGCCAGTCGGCGCGCGGCACCACGGCCTCGATCCGTTCGGCGAGCAGTTCCAGGAGGATCGGGTGCGGTCCGAGCGGGCGGCCGAAGACGAACGACGTGCCGGGATGGCGCCGGACTTCGCGTTCCAGCGCGGCCGGGATGTCGCCCTTGCCGTGCCCGGCGGCGACGAGCACGAGCGGCACGGCGGCCATCCGGCGGTGGCCGCGGGTGGTGAGTTCGTTCCAGGCTTCGGTGACCGCGGGGGCGGACAGCTCGATGAACCCGCCTGCGGTGTCGACGCCTGCGGCCGACATCCGGGTGCTCAGGCGGTCGAGGAAGGCGTGGAACTCCGTCACACCGCTTTCGTCCACCGTGCCGTGGCCCACGACCAGCAGCGGTTCGGTCACCGATTACCTCCAGGTTCTGCCCAGTAGAGGAGGGCGTTGATCGCGGCGGCGGCGATGGCCGCACCGCCACGTTCGGTCAGGGTGGTCACGGCTGGTAGGCCGCTGCGCCGCAGCGCGGTTTTGGCGTCGACTGCACCGACGAAGCCGACCGGGACGCCGACGACGAGCGCTGGGTTGAGCCGGCCGGTCTCGGCGAGGCGGATCAGCTCGAACAGCGCGGTCGGGGCGTTGCCGATGGCCCACACCGCGCCGTCGGGGTGTTCTTCGGCGGCCAGCCGGATGCCCGCCGCCGAGCGGGTCAGGCCGGCGGTCGCGGCGAGCTCGGCGACGCCGGGGCGGTCCAGGCCGATTTCGGTCGGGCGGGCGGTGATCCCGGCCGCGACCATGCGCACGTCGGTGATCAGCGGCGCGCCGTCGAGCAGCGCCGCCCGCCCGGTCCGCAGCGCGGTTTCGCCGGCGACGACCTCGCCGGTCCAGCTCGGGTCGGCGGTGGTGTGCACGACGCGCTCGACGACCGCCCTGGTCAGCGGCGGGAAGTGGGCGAAATCGGCCCTGGCCCGCATGATCCGGTAGGACTCGGTCTCGATCGGGTGCACGGTGCGGTCGGCTGGGGTGCCGCCGCTTTCCCCGGCTGTTGGGAAACCGCCGCTCATTCGATTTCCGGTTCCTTCCGAGATGTGAGGTGCCACCACAGCGCCGCCCCGCCCCAGACTGCCAGGAACAGCCCGAGCGTGATGTAGCCGAGCAGTTCGAACTGGTCGCTCACGGCCGCGATCCCGTCCAGGAACGACAACCCGTGCTCCGCCAGCAGTCCACAGAGGACGATGAAGGCGATCACGGCGGCCAGCACGACGGTCAGGGCCGTGGTGGTCACGTTCACCCACAGCCGCCGCAGGGGCCGCGCCAGCGACCAAGTGTAGGCGCGGGACATCAGCATCCCGTCCACGCTGTCCACTGTGCACATTCCGGCGGCGAACAGCAGCGGCAGGCTCAGCACCGCGATGGCGGACAGGTGCTCGGCTGGCGACACCATAGCCAGCACCGTGATCTCGGTGGCCGTCTGCATGCCTAGCCCGAACAACAGCCCGATGCCGAACAGGTGCCAGGAGCGGCCGACGTTGCGCATCCGCCCGCGCAGCAGCCGGGCGAGCAGGCCGCGCCGCCCCAGCACCAGCTCGACCTCGGTCTCGTCGACCGCACCGCGGCGAGCGCGGCGCAGCAACCGCAGGGCGTCGCGCAGCACCAGCGCGTTGAGCACGGCCAACGTGCTCAGCACGGCGATCACGATCAGGTCCACGACGGTGGCGACCTGCACCCCGGCCTGCTCGGCCCACTGCTGCGCAGCGGGTCCGGCGATGAAGGCGATCGCGACGGCGAGGAACAGCACGACGCTGGCGTGCCCGAGCGCGAACCACATGCCGGTGGACACCGGTCGGCGGCCGCGCTGCATCAGCAGCCTCGTCGCGTCGTCGATCACCGCGACGTGATCCGCGTCGAACCCGTGGCGCAGGCCGAGCAGGTACGCCGTCGTCCCGGCGGCGGCCAGCCCGCCGACCGCGCTGAACGATTCCTGTTGCCACAGGTAGGCGCTCCAGCCCGCTAAGTGGAGCACTCCGACGGCGGCCAGCACGACCGCTGCTTTCCGGCGCTCGGTGGCGCCCCAACCGGCCTGCGGCCGACTCGCTTCGGCATCCCACGACATGGGATCTCCGACCTCCTGAGTTTCCCGCCCGAGGGGCTCGGTGTCCGCGCGTCGCGGCGCGACGCGGGGCCGGCGCGCAGTTTCCTGACTCCCGGATCGACGTGGTTCCCCTGCCTTCCAGCTGCTGGCAGCCGTGGCAACGAGTGGGGCCCACTCCCCGTTCACAGTGGCGGGACCGTCCCGGATTCGCACCGGGTTCCTGCACTGTCGGCGGCCGTATCTTTCCCTGCCCACAACCCGAGGTCAAACCCCGTGAGGTCGATCACGGCGATGATCCGCTGCGGGCGGTGGCGCGCGGAGCGGGTGCCCAGGGCGGCGATCCCGATCCCGCGCGAAATCGCCGCACAACTTTCCCGGGGAATCGCCGCATGGGCGGGACGGATCCAGAACCCTACGGGCTCCGCGCGCCTGCGGCGCGAGCCGATTCGCGGAGGCCCTCGACTACTCCGTTTGTTTGACCGCGCAGCCCGGTTGGGTACGTCCGACCTACCAATCTGCGCGGCCGATCGGCGGCGCCCCGGGCGGTGAGGTCCGCTCTTTCGCGGTTCCGGTCGGCCAGCGCATGCTTGGACTACGGCGACCTCAAGGGCCTGCGGGAACGCGGGCCGGCGGGGACAGGAGGCGACCATGAACGAGACCCACACCATCACGTTGAACCTGCAGGTCGTGGAGGCGGGCGCGAAGACCACCGCCGACGTCGGTTTCACCACTCCGGGCGGTCAGGCGCTGCACGGCCACGGCACGGCGCGACGCCACCCGGACGACCCGGAGGTACCGCAGATCGGCGACGAGATCGCGATCGCCCGCGCGCTGTTCGAGCTGGCGCACAAGTTGCTGGACAACGCGGCCCAGGACATCGGCGAGCGCCTGCACCGCCGCGTGCACCTGCCCGCCTGACGCGCACAGGTGAAGGGCACCTTCGGCGGGTCTGAACTGCTCCCCGGAGGTGCCCTTCACGTCGTGCGCAGCGCGATCACGAGTGCGCTTCGACCACGTCGCGAACCGTCTGCGCCGCCACGTCCGCGAGGTCGCCGGCAAGTCCGGGACGTGCCCGGACGCGCAGCGGCGCGGGCTCCAGCTGCGGGAGGTCGTCGCGCACCACCAGCCCCTCCAGGCGCGGCTTCGCCGAGGGCAGCAGCGTGACGCCGAGGCCGGATCGCGCGGCCGCGAGCACGCCGGCCAGATCAGCCGCCTCGCACACCAGGTCCGGCTGCCGGCCGATCCCGGTCACCGCGTCCACTGCGAGCCGCCGCATGATGCACGGCTCGTCGAAGACGACCATCGGCAGCGGCTCGTCGGGGCCCGGCGGCGTCCAGTCCGCCGCCGCGTACCAGTCCAGCCGGAGCTGGCCCGCGTCCCGACTGCGGCCACCGACCGACCGACCGATCAGCAGCGCGATATCGATGCTGCCGCGGTCGACGGATTCCGCCAGCCGCGCCGTCCGGTCCAGCCGGAACCGCACTTCATGCACGGGAAAGGCCGCGCGCATCCGGGTTGCCATCTCGGGGAGCAGCCGGTCGGCGGCGTGCTCGGTGGACCCGAAGACGAGTGTGCGCCGTTCCTCCGCGCCGAGTCGGCGCAGCGCCTCGTCGTGCGCGTCGAGGATGCGGCGCGCCTCGGCCAGCAGGAGTTCTCCGGCGGGGGTGAACTTGGCCTGCCGCCCTTCCCGGACCACCAGCTTCCGGTCCAGCACCCGCTCCAGCTTGCGCAGGTGCTGGCTGTCCGCGGACTGGGTCAGGCACAACGCCGCTGCGGCCCGATGGAACCCACCGCAGTCGGCGACCGCGACCATGCTTCGTAGCGCTACGACGTCCAGCACGGCACCCATACCAGCCACCCTAACCGATCAGGGATCGAAATCGATCGCGATTACTTATCGTCGTTGGACGTAGTCGGGGTCGGTGGCGAAGTCTGGAATCATGCAGAGCGCGCGCTCGATCCCGCTGTCGCTGGCAGCGCCGATCGTGTTCATCTGGGCCAGCGGATTCCCCACCGGAAAGCTCGGTGTCGCAGCTGCTCCCCCGTTCCTCCTGACCACCGTGCGGCTGGCGTTGGCCGCGCTGGTGCTCGCGGTGGTCGCCGGCTGCTCCCGCGCCGCGTGGCCCAGCGGCAAGCGGCTAGGGCACACCGCCGTCGCCGGAATCCTCACCTACGGAGCGCAGTTCAGCGGGTGCTACGGCGGGATGAGCGTTGGCGTCACGGCATCGGTGACCGCGCTGGTGATCGCCATGAACCCGGTGCTCACGGCGGCGCTCGCGGCCTTGTTCCTGCGGGAGCGGTTGAGCCGGATCCGCGTGATCGGGCTCGTCCTCGGCGTGCTCGCCGTGGTCGTCACCCTCGGGGGCCAGGTGCTCGCAGAGGGAGCTGTGAATCCGGGACTGCTGCTCACCTTGCTGGGGCTGCTCGGGTTCTCCGCAGGCGGGCTCTACCAGCAGCGGTACTGCGCCGGCGTGGATGTCCGCACCGGAGGCGCGATGCAGTCGGCGGCAGCGGCTCTTGCGGTCGGCGTGGTCGCGACGTTCGAGCACGGCAACGTCACGCACTGGGCGCAGGCCACCGCGGTGCTGTTGTGGCTGGTTCTGGCGGGGTCGGTGGCCGGAACCGCGTTCTACCTGCGGGCGATCGCAGTCGGCGGCGCGAGCCGGGCGAGCGCGCTGTTTTGCATCGTCCCGCCGGTTTCCGCGCTGTTGGCCTGGCCGACCCTCGGCGAAACGCCGTCGATCACTGCCGTGCTCGGAATGGCCCTCGGAGCCGTGGCTTGCGTCCTCGGCACCCAACCGGCACCGGCCCGCGAAGCCGGATCCCGGAAACTCGCGATGTCCTGATCGCGAAAGCGCGTCGTGAGTCCTTCGGATAGCCGGATCAGCGCGCGGACTTCGGTGAGGGTCTGGCTGGATTCCGCCTTGCTCTCGCCCAGCAGCTCCTTGGCCCGCTGCGGATCCCGGTCCATCAGCAGCTCGACTGCCGCGAGCCAGAACGAAACCCAGAAGGCCCAGCCGAAGACCCAGGCCAGGGCCGCGATCGGCACCAGCAGCGCGCCCGTGACCGTCGCCGATCAGCCAGAGCAGGTCGCGCCAGGCGCCGACGCACGTATTCGTGCTGATCGGCTTACGCGCCGCTCGCGGGCAGGTCAGCCCACCGCCTCCTGGATCCGCTTCCAGGCCGCCAGCACGTGTCGCCGCTCGGTCTGCGGCGAACCGACCGCGAGCCGTAGCAGCGTCCTGCCGCCCACCTTGGTGTGGGTCAGGTACAACTCCCCTGACTCGTTCAGCGATTCCATCAGCCGGTAGACCCGATCGTTGGCGTCCCCGGTGGACAGTTCGGGGAACAGCGGCCGGAAGCAGACCAGGCCCAGCGGGTGCGGCTCCAGCAGCTCGAAGCGCGGGTCGTCGCGGACCCAGCCGGCGAACTCCTGGGCGAGGCCGACGGTGGTGCGGATGTGCTCGCGCAGCCCTTCCGCGCCGTACCAGCGCAGCACCGACCACAGCTTCAACGCCCGGAACCGGCGGCCCAGCGGCACCTGCCAGTCCCGGTAGTCGATCACCTCACCGGACGCGGTTGCCGGGTTGCGCAGGTACTCGGGCAGGATCGACAGCGCGTCGATCATGGACCGCCGGTCGGCCATCCACAGCAGGCTGCAGTCGAAGTTGGTCAACAGCCACTTGTGCGCGTTGGTGCAGTAGGAATCGGCGAACTCGGCGACGCCGTCGTTGATCCAGCGCAGCTCCGGGCACACCGCGGCAACACCCGCGTACGCCGCGTCCACGTGCAGCCAGACCCCGCGCGCCCGGCAGACGCCGCCGACCTCGCGGACCGGATCGATCGCGGTCGTCGAGGTGGTGCCGATCGTCGCGCACACCAGGGTGGGCACCGCGCCGGCGGCGAGGTCCTCGGCGATCAGGGCGTCGAGATGCTTCGGGTCCATTCCGAGCGAGTCAGGGTCGACGTCAACGATCCGGACATTGTCCGCGCCGATGCCGACCATCCGCGCCGCTCGCTCCAGGGACGAATGGGTGTGCGCGGAGACGTAGAGCGTGTGGCGCCGGGTGATGCCCCGGCTCGCGACCTGCCCGTCGCTGACCCGCTGCAACGCCGCTAGGCAGGCGACCAGCGCGGCGCTGGAGGCGGAGTCCTGGATCACCCCGCCGCCGACGGCATCGGTTCGGAAGTGCTCGGGAAGACCCAGCAGCTCGGCCATCCAGTCCACGACCACGGTCTCCAGCTCGGTGCACGCGGGGCTGGTCGCCCAGACCATGCCCTGCACGCCGAGCCCGCTGGAGAGCAGGTCACCGAGGATCGACGGGCCGGTGGCGTTGGCCGGGAAGTAGGCGAAGAAGTTCGGGTGCTGCCAGTGCGTCACACCCGGCATCAGCACCGCGTCGAGGTCGCTCAGCACCCGCTCGAACGGCTCGCCCTGCTCGGGCGGATGCGCCGGGAGCTGCGACCGGACCTCACCGGGCCGGACCTGCGACCGAACCGGATGCTTCTCGACACCGGCGTAGTAGTCGGCGATCCAGTCAACGACCTGCCGACCGAACGCCCGGAACTCCTCCGGCGACATGTGCTCACTCATCACAGCCAGCTAAGCACGCCACCACACCCGAAGCCAGGAACGAAGAAGCTGCGACAAGGGAGGACACGAGCCTCAAGGCATCACCTTCGCCGCCGAAGCGATCCGGGTGGCAGACCTTCGCGAATTGCGGGCATCCGTGGCCGGCGCTGCCCAGCCCGATCAGCAGATCCGGCGGCCCGGCTGGCGGAGATGTTGGGAGTCTCCAGCAGGCCAACGCTCGTCCGACTCCTCGAATCAGGCGAGATCCGCGAGCCGCGAGCCGTCGCGGGTGATCAACGCCGGAGCATTGCCTTGCTCATCCAGCGCCCGAAGCAATCACAGCAGCTCATCGGCCCTGGCAGGCGGCAATATCGTGCGTTCGCCTGTCCCCCGCATGCACACCACGCCACCAGCAAAACGAACAAAAACGAAAGCGATCAGCGGAGCAGGTCGATGGCGTCCGCCGGGCAGATCTCGACGCATTCCCCGCAGGCCGTGCAGCGGTCCGCCAGGACCACCGGGCGGCCCCGGCCTGGGCGGAGGGCGTGCTCCGGGCAGGTCAGGAGGCAGGCCCCGCACGCCGTGCAGGCCGTCGAGATCACCAGCGGGTCAGCGGGCATCCGCCGCCATCCACCGGTAACCCCTGGGCGTCACCATCCGACCACCGACCACAGTGGACTGCGAGGAGCCGACGAGCACCGTGGTGAACATGTCCACCTCGGCCGGGTCGAATTCGCCGATCGGGGCACACCACACCCGCTGCCCGGCACGGCTGGCCTGGCGGACCGCGCCGACCGGCGTGGTCACCGGGCGGTGCTCCGCCAGGATCTCCAGGGCCCGGCCAAGCTGCCAGTGCCGCTGCTCCGAACGCGGGTTGTAGAAGCACACCACCAGGTCGCCCTCGGCCGCCGCCCGGACGCGGCGCTCGATGATCTCCCACGGCGTGTGCAGGTCGGACAGGCTGATCAGCGCGTGATCGTGGCCCAGCGGCGCGCCCAGCAGCGCGGACGCGGCCAGCGCCGCCGTCACCCCCGGCACGCCGACGACCTCGATGTCGACGTCGGCCTTCTCCAGCGCCGGGCTGGCCATCGCGTACACCCCGGCGTCTCCGGAGCCGATCAAGGCCACCGCGCGCCCCGCCCGGGCCAGCTCCACCGCCTCGGCGGCGCGGGCTTCCTCGGCGCCGAGCCCGGTGGCGCGCACCTCGGTGCCGGGGCGCAGCAGGTGCCGCACCTGGTCGAGGTACTGGTCCAGACCGACGACCACGGAGGCGCGGCGCAGCTCGACGTCGGCGCGCGGGGCTCGCAGATCGGGCGCGCCCGGGCCGATGCCGATGATGGCCAGTCGACCGCGCGGCTGGATGCGGGCGGCGGCGACGGTCACGTTGTCGCCCTTGATCTTCGGCACCACCAGCTCGACGGGTGCCCCGGCGCCCAGCTCGGCGGCCGCGTGCAGCGCGGATGCCTCCGCGACGGAGGGCGTGCCGACCTCGGCGCGCACCACCTCGCTGGGGTTGGGCACCTCGACACCGGCCAGCGCCGCCGCCGGATAGGTCAGCAGCGACAGCTCCTCGCCGCCGTCGGAGTGCCAGAAGCTCAGGTCCTGCACGGCTTCGAGGATGCCGTCCTCGTCGGCCTTCAGGTCGACGCTGGCCACGGCGCGGATCGCCCTCGGGTCCAGGCCGTGCTCGCGGTCCAGCCGGGCGACCGTCTCGGTCACCGCCGTCCGCGAGACGCCCCGCGCAGACCCGATGCCGACGACCAGGGTGCGCGGGATGAGCCGCAGCGTCCGCTCCTCGTCCTGGGTCGGCCGCCGGTCGTCGATCACGACCGTCCACAGTGGTGCTTCGGCGTCGGTGGCGACGTTGGGCGGCAGGGCGGGAAGCGGGAAGCCGTGCGGGTTGACCAGGCGGACCGGCCAGCCGTCCAGGATCGCGACGCCGCAGGCCGCCAGGTCACCGTCCACGCTGGCGTCGAGCTGGTCGACGAGTTCGTCCAGCGGGGTGGTGCCGATGCTGTCGGTGGCGGTGGTGACCACCGGGGTGCAGCCGAGGACGTCGGCGACCTGCTCGGCGAGCGCGTTCGCGCCTCCGGCGTGGCCACCGGCCAGGGAGATGGCGAAGCGGCGCGCCTCGTCGACGCAGACCACACCAGGATCGGTGTGCTTGTCCCGCAGCAACGGCGCGATCAGCCGCACCGCAGCTCCGCCCCCGCCGCGTCCAGGTGGTCCCAGAGCCGGCGCACGGCGGGGCCGATCGGCCCGTCGGCGACGACCGCGTCCGGCCCCAGCCGCGCGGCCAGTTCGGCGGCCGCCCGCCGTCCCGCCGCGGTCACCGCAAACAGACCGATCACTGCTGCTCCCCTACTTCGTCGATGTTCTTCGTCGATGTTTCTCGCGCGGACGCCGTCAGCCGCCGTTGTCCGGGCAGCGTCGCGCCAGGTCGAATCCCGATTCGCGGGCACCTTCTCGCCGCGTTCGGGTTCTGCGTTCAGTTCTGCCCGGCAGTTTAGGGGTAGCCGCGCCGGCAGCTGCGGACCTCGTGCTGACGTCCGCGCCGACGCGGCCGAGCCCAGATGCGTTGCCCGGACTCGATCAGCAGGCGACGCTTTTCCGGTGGAGCGGGCCGATCGGGTCCTCCAGGCCTGAAGGTCGTCGACAACGTCGCCCACGCGAAGCGGCCACCCGAGCCAGCAAGTACATCTTCACGATGTCGACGTCCAGGGCTGAGAAACCAGCTGGTCAACGGCCGTGAGTGCTTTCGGCTATCGCACCCAAAAGCACTCACGGGCCCTGAACTGAGAAAGCTCCGGCCTGTCAGCGTTGTTTCTGGTATCCGGAAATCAGCACGACCGGGTTGGCCGCTTCCAGGCGGGACGTTCCGTCGGGCAGTTCCGCCAGCCTTGCCGCCGACAGCTGCACGCCCTCCACCGCGTAGTCCGCCGCCCGCAGCGCGTCGCGGGTCGGCCCGACCCGGTCCAGCGCCGCCAGCGCAACCACGACGCGGGACGCTCCGGCGTGCGCGCACGCCGTGACGACCTCGGTGCCGCCGCCACCCACGAAGATCGCGTCGGGCCGCGGCAGGTTGCGCAGCGCTTGCGGCGCCGCGCCCTCCTCGATCCGGACGTCCACGCCGTGGCTCGCCGCGTTGGTGACCAACCGCACCACCTGGGCCTCGTCGGACTCCACCGCGATCGTCGCCGCGCCCATCCGGGCGCACTCCACCGCCACCGAACCGGATCCCGCCCCGACGTCCCAGACCAGCGTCCCCGGCCTCGGCGCGAGCTTCGCCAGCGCCACGGCCCGCACCTCGGCCTTGGTGATCATGCCGTCGCGGTGCGAGAACTCGTCCTCGGACAGCGCCCAGCCAGTCGCCGGCGGCACCGGCTCGCCGCCGGCGATCCAGCCCCGGTGCGGCAGGTCGTCCAGCTCCGCCAGGGAAAGCACGATGTTCGGCTCGTACCAGGTGCGCTTGGCTGCCTCGGCCGGTTCGATGGTGACCACCGACTCGTTCGGCCCGCCGAGGTCCTCGGCGACGATCATGGTCCGGCGCCATCCGGCCAGCCCGGAGGCGATCTGGGCCGGGCCGGCCTTCGGCGCGGTCAGCACCGCCACCGCCGGTCGCGCGCGGCAGACGTTGATCGCCTGGCGGAGGTCGCGGCCGTGCGCGCTGACCACCACGACGTCGTCCCAGGAGCGGCCTACGCGCGCCATTAGCTGCTGGACGCTGGAGGTCGAGGGCAGCACCGTGCACCGGATGCCGCGTTCGCGCAGCGCTCGGACCGCGCCGAAGAAGCCGGGATCACCCGAGGCCAGCACCACTCCGTGTTCGTCACCGGACAGCGACGACAAGGCGTTCAGCGCCGGTTCCAGCGGCCCAAGTTCGAGCCTGCGCCTGTGTTCCGGCGCGTGCGCTTCGAGGTGCCGTCTGCCGCCGACCACAAGCCGCGCCGACTCCAGCGCTTCGGCACCGCCCTTCGGCAGGTCCCCACCATCGACCCCGATCACCGTGACTGCCACGTCACCCACCTTGCCTCGGTGGCCGCCACCACGTGTTCGCCCTGGAAGTCCACCATCGCGACCCGAACACGCAGCCGACGGCCGCCGCTGAACCGCTCCAATACTGCTGCCACCTGCCCGCAGAGCCGGTGCGCACACGCCGAGAGCAGCCCGCTGTGCTGCCACACCTCGGGCTGTGGCGGCCTGCTCGATCTCGGCGACCTGCTCGGGGTCGCCACCGAACTCGCCGGTCAGCCGACCGAGCAGTGCCGTGTCCACTTTGGACCTCGTGTAGTGCGTCATCACCACGCCGGAGGCGAGCTTGGTCAGCTTGCCGATCATGCCGACGAACACGACCTCGTCCAGCCCGTGCTCGACGGCGCGACGCAGCGCCGCACCGGTGAAGTCGCCGACCTCGATGAACGCTACCTCGGGCTCGTCGGGCAGCAGCCGCATCGCGGCCTTCTCGGTGCGACCGCCGGTGGACAGCACCGCAACCCGGCCGCCCTGTGCGGCGAGCACGGAAACCGCCTGTTCGACGCTGGACCGCCAGGACGCGGTGGAGAACGGCCGCACGATGCCGGTGGTGCCGAGGATCGAGATGCCACCGAAGATGCCCAACCGCCGGTTGGTGGTCTTGTAGGCCATCTTCTCGCCGCCGGGCACGGTGATCGTGACGTCCGCGCCACGCTCGCCGAACGCCTCGCGCACCGCGTTGGTGATCATCTCGCGGGGCACCGGGTTGATCGCCGGGCCGCCGACCTCCAGGCCAAGGCCCGGCTTGGTCACGACGCCGACGCCTTCGCCGCCGTGCAGCACGATCTCGCCGTCATCGCGGGCGGTGACCGACGCGGTCATCCGAGCGCCGTGCGTGACGTCGGGGTCGTCGCCCGCGTCCTTGACGACCACTGCGGTCGCGGGCCCGATCGACCCCGAATCCACCTGGAAGCGCCGGTACCTGCCGTCTGGGAACAAAACGTCCACGGTGGCCGGGAGGTGTCCGGTCGCGAGCAGTTGGGCCGCCGCCCGGGCCGCCGCCGCAGAGCACGCACCCGTGGTGAACCCGGTGCGCAGCGCCTTGGGCCGGACCTTCGCGGTGCGCGGCAGGTCCGGCTCCCGCAGCGGCGGCTGCGCCTCGTCACTCGCCCTGCTCATCCAGCTGCGCCGGGGACTTGCGCTGTGCGGCGGGCTTCGCCTCCCCCCCTGCTCATCCAGCCGCGCCTCGATACTCGCCCTGCCCATCCAGCCGCGCCTCGTTACTCGCTCTGCTCATCCGGCCGCGCCTCGTCACTCGCCCTGCTCATCCGGCTGCGCCGGGGACTTGCGCTGTGCGGCGGGCTTCGCCTTCGCCGCTGCCGTCGTGGTGGCCGCGGACTTCGTCCGCTTCGCCGCGGCCGGTTTAGCCGCGGACTTCGTCGCCGCGCTCTTTGCCCCGGATTTCGTTCCGCCCCGCTTCGCGGGAACGGCCTTCGCCGTGGCCCGGGTAGCCGTCGTGCTGGCCGCCGAGGTTCGGCGCGGCTTCGGCTCCGGGGCTTCGGAGCGAACGGACTGTTCACTCACCTCTACGGCACCAACAGGCCGTTCGCCCCCAACCACACCCACACCCGCACCGGAGCCAACGGACCGTTCACTCACCTCTACGGCACCAACAGGCCGTTCGCCCCCAACCACACCCACACCCGGTTCACTCCCCTCTACGGCACCAACAGGCCGTTCGCCCCCAACCACACCCACACCCGCATCGGAGCGAACGGACCGTTCGCTCACCTCTACGGCGTCAACAGGCCGTTCGCCCGCCGCCACGTCGTCGGTGAACAGCTGGGACTGCGCGGCGTCCACCCGACGGGCCGGGGCCGCTCGGTTCGCCGCGACCCGCGCCGAGCCGCGAGCGCTCTCCTGCCAGTCGCGCACTGCCCACCAGGCGACGTCGGAGTCGCGCACCCGCTCCCCCGAGCCTTCGGTGCGCGGGGCGGGCTCCGAGTCGCTCTCCGCGCGGCGGCGCGCAGCGGTAGGGCGCTCGGCCCGTAGCGCGCGGCGCGCGGCCGGGTCGGCTCGGCGGTAGGTGTGAAAGTGCCCCGCGTGGTAGAGGTGCGAGCGGGTTCCCGAGCTGGCGAGGCCTTTGCCGACGATGAACAGCGTGTGCCGCCACAGCTTGTGCTGCTTGACGGTCTTCTCCAGGTCGGCGAGGTTCGTGCGCAGCAGCAGCTCGTCGGGCCAGGTGACCTTGTAGGCCACCAGCACCGGGGTGTCGTCGGGGTAGCCGCCGGCCCGCAGTTCCTCGACGAGCTGGCCGGTGCGCGCGGCGGAGAGGAACAGCGCCATCGTGGTGCCGTGCTTGGCGAACTCGCGAACCTTCTCGCCTTCGGGCATCGGCGTCTTGCCGCCCTCCAGGCGGGTCAGCACCAGTGACTGGGCGACTTCCGGCACGGTGAGCTCGCGCCCGACGGCGGCCGCTGCGGCGGAGAACGCCGGAACGCCCGGCACGATTTCGACTTCCAGGTTCATCCGCGCGCACGCGTCGTGCTGCTCCTGGACAGCGCCCCACAGCGACGGGTCACCGGAGTGCACCCGGGCGACGTTGAGCTTGTCGCGCTCGGCGCGGCGGTAGATCTCCAGCGCCTGCTCGTGGGTCAGCCGGGAGGAATCGACCAGTTCCGCATCGCTGCGCGCGTGCTCCTGGATGCATTCCGGTGCGACCAGGCTCGCGGCCCACACCACGATGTCGGCTTCGGCGATCCGCCGGGCACCGCGGACCGTGATCAGGTCGGCCGCGCCCGGTCCGGCACCGATGAACGAGATCCGGCCAGTCACCATTGTTCTCCTCTTCCGCCTCGGGGTGGAAGTACTACCACAGTGGACAGATAAGGTGCGTCGTCCACTTCAGACACATCGGACAGCGGTAGCACCCGCGCGTCCGGCGTGCCCAGGTGCTCGGCGTAGACCGAGCGCTCCAGGGCTCCGCTCTCGGCGATCGCGGCGCGCAGTTCGCCGAGCCGCCGACCGCCTTTGTAGGCAACGACCGTACCGCGTGCCCGCAGCGCCTCCTGCAGCGCGGTCACGTCACGCATCACCGGTATCACGGTGAGTGATTCGGCGCCTTCGGTCAGCGCCACGCCTGCTTGCGCGGCCGTGGCCTGCATCGCGGTGATCCCCGGCACGGTGGCCAGATCGACCTCGGGCAACAGCTCGGCCACAGTGGCCGCGAGGTAGCTGAAGGTCGAATACACGGCGGGATCCCCAAGGGTGGCGAAGGCCACGGTGCCGCCCTGCTCACGCAGCCGCTGCGCGACGACCGCGGCAGCATCGTCCCAGTGCCTGCGCCGTCGGTCCTGCGGGCCGTCCACCGGATCGGCCAACGCGAAGACCAGCCGCTGCACCCGGTCGTCGTCGCCCAGGTGCGCGCGGACGATGGCTTCCGCCCGACCCTGCTCGTCGGCGGAGAGCACCGGGACGAACACGGTGCCCGCCTCCCGGATCTCGCGCAGCGCGGCCAGGGTCAGCATTTCCGGATCGCCGGGGCCGACCCCGACACCGACGAGCCGCATCACGCGCACCTCGCCACGAACCGCTGGACCGCGCCGGGCTGCCCGGCCGGATGGGTGTGCAGGTAGGAGGCGTGCACACCGCCGCGCACGAAACCTTCCCGCTGGACACCGGTCGCGCCGCGCCAGATCCAGGCGGGTTGCGATCCGCCGCCGGGTTCCAGAACGGTGCGGTGGAATTCGTGCCCGCTCACTCGTGCTCCTTCGGCGAATAGGACTGAATCGGCGGCGGCCACCGCGTCGCGGTAGCCGAGCACCAGCCTCGGCGACATCCGCGCCCGCGCGTCGAGCACCCCGCACAGGGGGTGGCCGTCCAGCTCCTCTGCCAGGTACAGCAGCCCGCCGCACTCGGCGTGGATCGGCGCGCCGGTGGCGGCGAACGCCGCGATTTCCCTGCGCAGAGCGGTGTTCGCCGACAGTTCGGCGGCGTGCTGCTCGGGGAAACCGCCCGGCAGCACCACGCCCGCCGTGCGTTCCGGCAGCCGCTCGTCGTTGAGCGGGTCGAGGACTACGACCTCGGCACCGGCGGCTTCGAGCAGCTCGACGTGCTCGGCGTAGGCGAAGGTGAATGCCAGCCCACCGGCCACCGCGACCACCGGCCCCGCCTGCGGTTCCACCTCGTCGCGTGGATTCCAGGCAAGGCCGGGCAGCTCGGGAGCCGAGTGCGCGAGCGCGCACACCGCGTCGAGATCCACCGACCGGGCAACGACGTCGGACATCGCGTCGACCGCGCGGACGGCCTCCCCGCCGTGCTCGGCGGCCGTGACGAGACCGAGATGGCGCGACGGAACGGCGAGGTCCTCGATGCGCGGGATCGCGCCGAGCACCGGGAGACCCGCGTTGTCGGCGGCGTCGCGGAGCACCTCCTCGTGCCGCGGCGAGCCGACCCGGTTGAGGATGACGCCCGCGACCCGGACCTCCGGGCGGTAGCTGCGGAAACCGTGCAACAGCGCGGCGAGGCTGTGGCTTTGCCCCTTGGCATCGACGACCAGCACGACCGGCGCGCTCAGCAGTTGAGCGACGTGCGCGGTGGAGCCGACCGCGACCCCGTCCCCGGGCCCGATGCGGCCGTCGAACAGCCCCATCACACCCTCCACGATGGACAACTCGGCCCCGGCGGCACCGTGCCGGAACAGCGGCGCGATGCGGTCCTCCCCGACCAGCACCGGATCGAGGTTGCGGGCCGGGCGGTCGGCGGCGAGCCGGTGATACCCGGGATCAATGTAATCCGGGCCGACCTTGAACGGCGCGACCGCGGTGCCCCGGCGCCGCAGCGCGCCCAGCAACCCGGTCGCCACCGTCGTCTTGCCCTGCCCCGACGCGGGAGCCGCCACGATCAACCGAGCATGCGGTAGCGCACCGGTCACCACTCGATGCCCTTCTGGCCCTTCTGGCCGGCGTCCATCGGGTGCTTGACCTTGGTGGTCTCCATGACGAGGTCGGCGGCGTCGATCAGCGCCTGCGGAGCGTAGCGGCCGGTGATCACGACGTGCTGGTGCCCGGATCGGTCGCGCAGGGTCTCGACGACCTCGGCGACGTCGACCCAGCCCCAGTGCAGCGGATAGGTGAACTCGTCCAGCACGTAGAGGCCGTGGCGCTGCTCGCCGATCCGGCGGGCGATCTCCCGCCAGCCCTCCAGCGCGGCGGCGGCGTGGTCGTCCTCGCTGCCGTTTTTGCGGGTCCAGGACCAGCCCTCGCCCATCTTGTGCCACTCGACGGGGCCGCCCTCACCGGTTTCGTCGTGCAACCGTCCCAGTGCGCGGAACGCCGACTCCTCGCCGACGCGCCACTTCGCGGACTTGACGAACTGGAACACGCCGATCGACCAGCCCTGGTTCCAGCCGCGGAGCGCGAGCCCGAACGCGGCGGTGGACTTGCCCTTCATCTCGCCGGTGTGCACCACGACGAGCGGCCTGTTGCGGCGCTGGCGAGTGGTCAACCCGTCGTTCGGCACGGTCGAAGGCTGTCCCTGAGGCATGCCCCGACCCTAACGGGCGGACCCCGCCGCAACAGCGTCGGTTTGCTCGGTTCCTGCCTGCGGTCCCTCCGGCACAGGTCTCCCTGGTCGTCAGAGATCGCCAGATTGCTGCTTGTCCACGACGACCGCACGGACTGCGGCGGCGAGCGAACAGGGGCGACATCGCCGAACCGGCAGGTGGGTCGATCCCGGTCGGGCACCCAGGCGAACTTCCCGGATACCGCAGGTTCGGGCATCGGCCGCTCCACAGCCGAAGCGTGATACACAGCAATCCGCGCACCGGTGTTGTTGGAATTGTCGCGGTTTCGGGAACCGGCACCGACCATCATCGGTCGGGCACCTCCGCCTCCCCGGATGCGCCGGATCACCCGGGGTCAGCGGTCGGGGTGGAAGGCGGCGAGTTGCTCGTCGAGGTAGCGGATCAGGCGCGTTCTGTCCGCCGGGCCGAAGGTGTTCCAGTGCTCGCCGTCGTTGTTGCGCCTCGTCGTGACGCTGTAGCGGCCTTCCTCGGTGTCGCGCCAGCCGATCGCCGGGAGCCGCACCTGCCTTCCGCCCGTCACCACGAAATACCCGACCCGCCGCACCGGCAACGCCATGATCTTCTGCACCTTGCGCAGGTCACCGCCACCGTGGCCGGAGATGCTCGGCTGCGCCGCCGCCAGCCACGAGTCCGGCTCGCCGTCGGCCACAGGCTCCGGTTCCGGCTCACCGGCGGCTGCGATCGTGCCCGCTTCGAGCTTTCCCGCCGGGACCTCCGGCAGCAGCCCGACGCAAACCCGGGACAACCCGCGGGCGTCGATGAACTCGATCCGCAGGCCCTGCTCCTCCTGGACCGCCACCACCCCAGCGCTGCCGGCCACCGCCGACCGTGCCCGGTAGACGGCGTCGGTCCGACCGTCGTAGGAGGTCACCGCCACCGAGATCTCCGGGCTGTGCAACAGGTTCAGCACCTGCTCCAGCTCCGGTTCCGCCCGGCCGCACTCCGCCAACCGCCGCCGCTCCAACCCGCTCCAGACGTCCCGGCGCAGCTGGGCCCGATCGTCGATGGTGGCGCCGAAGTGCGGTATCTCGAACGGGAACTGCCGCAGGTCGATCCGCAGATCTTCGCCGAGGATGTCCGCCGCTTCCGCGGAAAGCGTGAACGAATCGAGCATCTCTTTCCCTCCGGAAATGCCCCGACACCCTGAGAAACCAACGAGCTACTCCCCGAACACCGGAGGCGCGACCTTCGGCAGCCCGAGGTCTTCCCACACCTCATCGGTGTCGAGCACGTACTTGGTCTCGCGCTCCTCGTCCTCTTCGGACTTGCCACCTTGACCGCGCCCGGCGGCACCGCCACCGGCCATCCCGGCACCACCACGCGCACCCGCCGCACCGGTACCTCCGGCGGTCGCACCTCCGGCCGCACCGAGTCCGCCGACGCCGGAGCGGCCAGCGGCCCCCCGCGCCGAGCGAGCCACCGGCACCACCGATCCGACCCCGGCCCGCCGCCGGGCCTGCCGCCGGGCCCCAGACGCTGCTGGTCGGGCGGCAGCGGTGCCCACCGACCGTTGTAGGAATTGCGGCGCTCCCACTGGCTGGTCTGCGGATTCCACCGGGTGTCCGGCCTTGGCGAGACCATGCCCTGCTGCCACACCGGGGCCGTGCTGTTCGGAGGCAGTACCGGCGGGGAGCTCGGCGCGCTGTGCGGCGGCACCGACGGGGTCGGGCCGGCCCAAGCCGAATGAGTCGACGAAGGCTTGCCCGATGTGCTGATCGACGAGTCGATGGAACCGAGCGTGTGCTGCTGTTGCTGCGCTGGAGTGCTGGTCTGCTCCTCCGGCGCGCGCGGCGCGGGCACGAACGCCGGGGTCTGCGCGGCGGCCGACCCGAAGTCCGACTCCATCTTCGACATCACCTGAGCCGCTTCCTGGTGCGCGGCCTGGCTCTTCTGCTGCTTCTCCAAGATCGCGTTCGCCCGGCTGATGGCGGTGAGCGGATTGGGGTCGGAGAAGTAGTCCTTCAGCTCTCCCTTCAGGTCGAACTCGACCACGTCCGGCATCGAGTTCCGCGCCCGCTCTCCCACCTCGGCTTGCAGGCCGATCTGGTTGCCGGTCAACTGCGCGGCATTACCGGAGTGCGACATGTGATCGGCCAACTGCATGACGTGCGCACGCATGGCGTCACCCGCCGCGCCTTCCCAGGTGTCCCGGGTCTTGGCCGCGGCCTGCCTGATCTGCTCGGCGAAGTCGAGGAACTTCTGGCCGTGGGCGTGGTAGATGCGGCCGACGTCGTGCACTGCGGCCGGGTCGAAGTTCTCCTGGACGAACCGCGTCAGTTCCGCGTGCCCGTAGGAGAGGTAGTGCGTGTTCCCCAACCCACTCGGTTTTTCGCGCAGTTCTTGATCGACCGAAAGCGCCGCGGCCTGCTGCTGCCCGTACTTCGCGGCCTGCTGCGCGGCCTGTGCCTGCGAAAGCGCATTGGTCAGCGCATCGCCGACAAGCGGTACGTCAGCCAGCCCGGCGTACTGCTGACGCCGTTGTTCGTACGCGGAATGCTCGTGGTCGGCGATGTATTCGGATCCCCCACCCGGTGGAGACTTCATAACTCCCCCTCGAAACCATTTTCGTTTTCTCCGTCGATTCTTCGGTTCCGCGAGCGTTGTTCAGTTTTCCGGGAGCTTCGCTTCGACCAATTGCCCGACCTGCTGGGCGAACAGACAGGCCGCGTCGGTGTTCATGTCGTTCGAGGACGCGTCCAGCGAAACCGAGGACGACCCACCGACCGCGAATAGGAGGGAGCAGTCACCAGGCCCCAATGCATCGCGCTGGATTCTGGCGTCCCGACTGGCGAAAGTGGTGGGCTCGACCCGGCCATCGGAGAGGTTCAGTTGGTCCAGTGCCGTAGTGTCGTAGAGGACGACCCGGATACCGCCGTCGGCGGTTTTCCAGTCGCAACCGCGGCCACCGGCGAAGTTCTTCACTTCGCCGGTGCCCTCCATGCCGAGCTGCGACGCCTGGTCGGGGCTGAAGACTTGGCACGCGTCCATCGCTGCCAAGCCGGAATAGGCACTGCTCGCGTACGTTGGTTCCAGTTGATCGGTCGGGGCCGGTGCCCCAGGCTGTTCCGAGCTGCAGGCGGCAGCGCCGAGGAGCAGCGACAGGAACGCTGCCAGCGCAGCGGAACACGAAGCATTTCTACCCACCTGGACAACCTCTATCTCATGTCGGCACACCGAATTCGGTGTTTCCCTCATCGATTTCTCGGTAGGTCCGGACGCCTTTCTTGATGGCTTCGATCACCTGCGGCACCCGTTCGTGCATCTGTACGAGCATTTCTTCATACGATCGGCCGTCCCAGCCGGCCGCGACCTGCTGATTGAAATCACTGATCGTCTTGCCCGCGGGGCTGTCTCCGAGCGAGGTGCGGTGGCTCAGCTGTCGACCGTCGCGGCGCATAGAACCCAACGCGTCTTGGAAATCCAGGAAAATCCTGATCAGCTCGTCGCCTGCCTCCTGGGTGACGCGGAATCGGCCGCTGTTGGCCGCGCTGATGATGCCTTGCATAGCATCGCTCGTGGCGGCGAGTCCGACTGTTGCGTCGGCTGCCGCCCCGATTGGCTCCTTCATCGGGTTTCCCCCAGGCTGCCCAATCTGGCTCCAGCGCGCCTGAAGCTAGCACCGCCGACAGCTCCCGCTTCCGGACAATTGCGAGATTCGTCCTTATGTCAGGACCGAAAACGCCTAACGGACCAACGCGGTTTCACCCGGGACGTGGCCAACTTCACGCGTCGCGGGCCAGCGCGGAGGGTGAACATGGACGGGCGTCCCAATCCCCCAGGAGCCGCCCGATGCCGACCAGGCCGCCGCTGGTGTTGTCCGCCGCCACGCTGATCTCCAACTTCGACCGCTTCGCTGTCACGCCGATGCTGGTGCTGATCGCGCTCGGTTTGCAGGTGCCGTTGGGGGCCGCGGTCGCCGCTGCGAGCGGCTACTTCCTCGCTTATGGCCTCTCCCAACCGGTTTGGGGATTGCTGTCGGATCGGTTCGGGCGCGTTCCGGTCATGCGCGGCACGCTGCTCGGTGCCGCCGCGGCGGGCGTGGTCTCCGCGCTGGCGCCGAACCTGACCGCACTGCTCGTGGCGCGCGCCATCACCGGCGCGTGCATGGGCGCCGTCGTTCCGGGTTCGCTGACCTACGTCGGCGACACCGTGCCGCAGGAGAACCGCCAGGCCGCCCTTTCGGACCTGATGGCGGCGTCGGCGATGGGCACCGCACTGGCGACCGCCGTCGGCGGGCTGTTGGCCGGTTTCCTGGACTGGCGGGCGGTTTTCGCGGTCCCGGCCGGGTGCGCCGCGCTGTGCGCCTTCCTGCTCCGCAAGCTTCCGGAGCCGGAGCGCGCCCAGGTCGAGGGCGTGCGCAACCACCTGATGGCGGTGCTGAGGAATCGTTGGGCCCTGCTGGTCTTCGGGCTGGTGTTCGTCGAGGGCGCGGTGCTGCTGGGCACCATGACGTTCCTCGCCTCGGCATTGGTGCAGGAGGGTGTCGACGTCGCGGTGGCCGGCCTCGCCACCGCCACCTACGGCGTAGGCGTGTGGTCGTTCTCCAGGCTGGTCAAGGTGTTGGGGCGGCGGCTGGCGGTCTGGCAGCTGATCGCGATCGGCGGCACCGCGATGGCGCTCGGATACCTGGTCGTGACGGCCGACGCCAACATCGCGACCGTCGTGGTCGCGGCGCTGCTGCTCGGTGGCGGCTGGTCGTTCATGCACTCGTCGCTGCAGACCTGGGTGACGTCGGTGGTCCCGAAGGCCAGGGGCACCGCCGTGGCGTTGTTCGCCTCGGCGCTGTTCCTCGGGAGCGCGGTCGCTTCGGCTGCTGCGGGTCCGTTGATCGAGCGAGGTTCGTACTCGCTGGTCTTCGGAATCGCCGCCGCCACCGCGGTTCCCCTGCTGATCACCGCGTCCGCGTGCCGCTACCACTACCAGAAGCGGAACGAACCGGCACGCGCCGGGCGGGCCAGGTGAAGCTCGCCGAAACGAGCCGAGGACGGCCGGACAAAGAGCCCCCGCACTCAACCAGCCTGGGGGTCGCCGGGAGCGCGGGGGCATCTTGGAGGTCCACCCCTGGGGGTCAGGTGGACGGCAGTACCGTATCAATCAGTCGGGTGGGCCAGAAGGCAGAATGCCGAATCTCGTAATCAAAACGAGATCAAGCCGCGCGGGGCCGCTCGTCCCGGACCGCGCGGACCACGCCCGCGACGTTGTCGGCCGAAAGCTCCTCCAACCGCAGGCAGGGGCCGTCCAGCGCGGCCGCGAGCCGGGCTGCCAACCCGAGCCGGACCGGCCCGCTCTCGCAATCCACCACGACGGAGGCCACGCCCGCCTCGGCGAGCAGCCCGGCCGAACGCAGCGCGTCGTCGACGGCACGCTGCGCCCGAAGCCGCCCGCCGTCCTCGCGGTTCACCGGCACGGTGGCTTTTCCGTCGGTCAGCAGCACGACCAGAGTCCGCCGGTTCGGGTCCCGCATCCGCTCGGTCTGCACCACACGGCGAACCCGCAGCAGCCCGTCGGCCAGCGGAGTGCGACCGCCGGTGCGCAGCCCCCGCATCCGCGCGGCCGCGATGTCCACGGAGGATGTCGGCGGCAGCGCGAGCTCCGCGGAGTCGCCGCGGAAGGTCACCACGCCGACCTTGTCCCGCCGCTGGTAGGCGTCCCGCAGCAGCGACAGAACGGCGCCGCTGACCGCCGACATCCGCTCCCTGGCGGCCATCGACCCCGACGCATCCACCGCGAACAGCACCAGGTTGCCCTCGCGCCCCTCCCGGATGGCCCGCCGTAGATCTCCGGACCGCAGCACCAGCCCGGGACCGCTGCGGCCGCGGGCGACCTGGTGCGGCGCCGCGGCGGCCAGCGTGGCCGTTAGGTGGATACCATGTCCCTCCACAGTGGACGACCGCGTCGCTCGGCCGCTGCGCGCCCGGGACCGCGACCGCCGTCCCGG
>NZ_GL877878.1:0-460625 GCF_000194155.1 Saccharopolyspora spinosa NRRL 18395 | reverse complement strand
TCGACGCTGCGCTCCTCCGAGCCGCCGTCGGCTCCGCCGTCCGGCTCGGTCGGCCCCTCCGGCGGCTGGCCGCCGCCGTCCGGGCCTTCCGGCGGCTCGTCGTCGCCGCCGTCGTCGGCGTGCTCCGCCGCCTCCGTCAGGGCCTGCTGGAGCTGGTCTTCGGCCATGCCGGGTTCGTCGAAGGGGTCGCGGCGGCGGCGGTGCGGCAGCGCGAGCCTGGCCGCCGCTTCGACGTCCGCCTCGGCGACCGCCTCGGCTCCGCGCCACGCGACGGCGGTGCGCGCCAGCACCAGGTCTGCGCGCATGCCGTCGACGTCGAAGGACGCGCACAGCGCGGAGATCCGGCGCAGCTCGGTATCCGGGAGGACCACCGCGTCCACCCGGGCGCGGGCGACCACGATCCGTGCGGCGAGTTCGGCGTCGGCGTCGGCCCACCGCGCGGCGAACCCGGCCGGGTCGGCTTCGAACGCCAGGCGGCGGCGCACCACCTCGGTCCGGGTCGCCACCTCGCGCGACGCGGCGACGTGCACGGTGAGGCCGAACCGGTCCAGCAGCTGCGGGCGCAGCTCGCCTTCCTCCGGGTTCATCGTTCCCACCAGCAGGAACGATGCCGCGTGCGAGACCGAGACGCCTTCGCGCTCGACGTGCGCGCGCCCCATCGCCGCGGCATCCAGCAGCAGGTCGACGAGGTGGTCGTGCAGCAGGTTCACCTCGTCGACGTAGAGCACGCCCCGGTGCGCGGCGGCGAGCAGGCCGGGTTGGAAGGCGCGGACTCCTTCGGTCAGGGCGCGTTCCAGGTCGAGCGAGCCGATCAGCCGGTCCTCGGTGGCGCCGACCGGGAGCTCAACTAGCTGGGCGGGGCGCTGCGTAGCGGCGGAGCCGTGCGGACCGTCCGGGCACTGCGGGTCCGCGGCCTGCGGATCGCACCCGAAGCGGCAGTCTGCGATCACGTCCAGCGGCGGCAGCAACGACGCCAGCGCACGCACCACGGTCGACTTCGCGGTGCCCTTCTCGCCTCGGACGAGGACCCCGCCGATGCGCGGGTGAACGGCGTTGAGCAGCAGCGCCAGCCGGAGGTCGTCGTGGCCGACGACGGCGGAGAAGGGAAAGCGCGGGATAGCGGACATGCCGGGTGTTCCTTCCTCGGGGTGCGGACGCCCCGGTGGCGGGAACAAGGGGCCGCAGTGTCCTGACTCCCGGATCGTCGCGCCCCTCCGGCCTTCCCAGGTCGCCCCGGTGGCTCGCGGGGGAGGGCCGCTCCCCGGTCACAGTGGCGCCGACCGTGCCGGATTCCCACCGGCTTCCTGGCGCACCCCTTGCATTCGGATCACCGTGCATCGTCGCAGAACCCGGCCACCTGACCAACCGACCACCACCCCGACGAGACCAGCACCACTGGAGAGCGCCCTGCTCGCCACACCGGCGCGCCATTTCAGGGATGGGGGAATACCGATCCGCTCCAGGAGCGGCGGTGCTGGCACGATTTCTCCTCCTCGTGCACGGCGATGTGCGCAAGCAGCGCGAACGCACGTGCAAGCCGGGATCGCGCCGAATGGCTGGGCGGTCCCGGGATCGATGGAAAAGCGCGAACAGCAGGAAGTGCTCGCCGAAGGAGGCGCGCTCCAACACACCCTTGGGCCGGAGCAGACTCAGGCGGTGTCCGGGCCGATGCGGGGCCGGCAGAAACGCGTGGCGCCGCGAAGCGCCGGGGCAGGGCGGATGCCGGGCAGCACGCCGCGACGTTCACGCCGTTCGGTGCACCGTCGCCACTCCTCCACGCTCAATTTTGACGCCGGGAGCGTGGCAGCCCGAACGACCGCGGTCAAGCCCGCGAATAGCGCCGATCACGCGTGGCGGCGGGGCTCGCGGCGCATGTCGATGTGCGGGATGCCGTCCTCCAGGTATTCCTCGCCGTCCTCGACGAAACCGAAGGAACGGTAGAAGTCCGTGGCGTAGGTCTGCGCGGCCAGCACGGCCGGTGAGTGCTGCACCTCGGCGACCGCGGCGCGCATCAGCTTGCGGGCCAGGCCCAGGCCGCGCGCGCCCTTGGCGGTGCAGACCCGCCCGATGCGGAAGGTGCCGTCGGGATCTTCCAGCAGCCGGAGATAGCCGAGCACGTAGCCGTCGGCCGAGTCGATCCAGAAGTGCCGGGTGGTCTCCTCCAGGTCGCGACCGTCGAGCTCCGGGTAGGGGCATTCCTTCCTGCTCGACGACGAACACGTCGACGCGCAGGCGTAACATCCGGTAGAAGTCCTCGGCGTCCAGGTCCGCGGTGTAGGCGCGGTGGACGGCGGTCGCGAGCGGCTGCAGGGTCACTCTTACCTGGATATCACAGTCAGGTCTCAAAACCCTCATTCACCAGCGCGCGGAGTAGTCAACACCACTCCTGCCGACGCCTTTCCCATTGCTCTGTTCGGGGTGGTTTCGCGCCGAAGCGCTGACCGTCCGCCGGGTCCGCGACTAGCCTGCCCGAGATCAGTAGTCGATCCGTCACGGCAAATGGTCTTGGGGGATTCGTGGGCGAACCGGTCTTCGGCGTCGATGGCGCGCGAACCGAGGAGGAGATCAGGCGCTGGGCCGCCGGCGTCCAGGCGAAAGCCGAGCGTTATCAGCAGATGCAGCAGCAGGTGACTGCGGTCACGGCCAGCGCGGAGTCCCGCGACGGGGTGGTGCGGGTGACTGTGGACAGCGCCGGTGCGGTCACCGACCTGCAGATCACCGACGACGCGCGCCGGATGTCCGGCGCGGGGCTCGCCGAAGCGGTGCTGACGACCATGCGGCAGGCCCAGGCAGGCATCCGGGACCAGGTGGCCGAGGTCATGTCGGCCACCGTCGGCGACGACACCGAGACCGTCAACGCGGTCATGTCGGCATACCAGGAGCGCTTCCCGGATCCCGAAGCCGGGGAACGCGCCGAGCAGCCGCCCGACGACGAAGATTTCAACGACGACACGTACCTGCGGTAACCGGGCGTCACCTGGGGGTTGACGATGACGAACGCATTCGGCGTGTCCCCGGAGGAGCTCCGGTCGCACGCCAGCAAGCTCGACGCGCTTTCCGATCAGCTGAAGACCGCGTTGGACGCGGCCAACCAGGTCACGATGGGCACCGAGGCCTACGGGGTGATCTGCTCGTTCTTCGTGCCGATCGTGCAGGCGGTCTCGCAGCCCGGGGTCGACGCCCTGTCCACCGCGTCGGAATCCATGACCGACCAGGCCGGCAACGTCAAGGACACCGCGCAGACCTACGAGTCCGGTGACGAGGCGAACGCCGACAGCTTCTCCGGCTGGGAGGTGTGATGGCCGACAACCCGCTGGTCGCGCCGCGGCAGGACTCCACCACGGGGGTCAGCGGCATCGGCATCCTCGAATCCGTCGGCGACCTCCAGTCCGGCATCGAATCGGGTTCCTGGTCGGAGATCGCGCTCGGCGCGGCCGGCGCGGGACTGGAAGCGCTGTCGATGGTCATGGACCCGGTCGGCACGCTGGTCTCGTACGCGGTGTCCTGGCTGATGGAGCACGTCAAGCCGCTGTCGGACGCCCTGGACTGGCTGGCCGGCGACCCGGACCAGATCTCCGCCTACGCCCAGACCTGGGGCAACGTCGCGAAATCGGTGGAGCAGGTCGCGGCCGATTTCACCAACGAGGTCAACAACATCACCGGTACCTGGACCGGTGCGGCGGCCGACGCCTACAAGAACGCCACCACGAAGCAAGCCGAGCAGATCAAAGCGGCAGGCGGCGCGGCGGACACCATCAGCACGGTCGTCGAGATCGTCGGCGTGCTGGTCGGCATCGTCCGCGAACTGGTGCGCGACCTGGTCGCGGAGTGCGTGGCGGCGCTGATCACCAAAATCCCCCGCTGGATCGCGGAAATCGGCGGCACCCTCGGCATCGGCACCCCGGCGGTGGTGGCCGAAGCGGCCGGGATGATCGCCAAGTGGGTCAGCAAGATCTCCGACGTCATCACCAAGCTGACCCGCTCCCTGAACAAGCTGCAACCGCTGCTGAAGAAGCTCGACGAGATCTGGGAAGGCATCAAGGACGCCCTCAAGGGCCTCCGCAAGGCCGACGGCCCAGCGAGCACCAAACCGTCCAGCGTGGACGCGCCGTCCCCCAAACCAGACGCCCCGGACGCCCCCAACTCCCCCGACACGTCCCCGTCGAGCACGTCCCCGGCTGGCACGTCATCGAGCCCGGATGGCACGCCGAACGGCGGATCGCCGTCCACCAAATCACCCGACGAACCAGAAATTCGGGACAAAAGCCGCTCCGCTGAAGAGGAGCGGGTCCCGGACAAGGACAAGAACGACTGCGGCGACCCGATCGACATCGCAAGCGGTGACGTGATCTTGTCCCAGACAGACGCCGAACTCGCTGGAACGCTGCAACTGCAGCTCAAGCGGCTTCACCTTTCGTCATATCGCGTCGGCCGCCACTTCGGCGAAACCTGGTCGTCCACATTGGACCAGCGGCTGGAAGTAGATGCTGAGGGCGTCTGCTTCGCAGCGGACGACGGGACCTTGCTGTTCTATCCGCATCCGGCACCTGGAGCCTCCGTCACGGCCGTAACCGGTCCCCGCAAGCCGTTGACCCGTGCCGAAGACGGCAGCTTCACGATCGACGACGCGGAGTCCGGCCGAAGCCTGCATTTCGCGCCACGTGGCGCGGTCCTCCCGCTCACCGCGATCACCGATCGCAATGGGAACCGGGTCGATTTCGAGCGCGATTCCGCAGGAACACCGGTCGAAGTACGCCACAGTGGCGGGTACCGGATTCGCGTGGATTCCGACGACGGCCTGGTCACCGCGCTGTATCTGCGCGAGGCGGACAACGGCGACGACCTGCTGCTGCAGCGCTACGAGTACGAGGCGCGCCGCCTCACCGGCGTGGTCAACGCATCGGGCCTGCCGTTGAAATTCGCCTACGACGAAGCCGGCCGACTCACCAGTTGGACCGACCGCAACGGCTCCTGGTACCGCTACGCGTACGACCACGAGGGACGGGTCGTGCAGGCAGACGGCTCGGGCGGCTTCTTCAGCGGCACCCTCCAGTACGACCGGGAAAACCGGGTCACGTACTGGACGAACTCACTCGGGCAGCGAACGGCCTACCACCTCAACGAGAGGGGGCAAACTGTTCGCGAGGTCGATCCGCTGGGAAACGAAGTCCGCATGGAATGGGACGAGCACGACCGCCTGCTCTCCAGCACCGACCAGCTCGGCCACACCACGCGATACGACTACGACGCGGACCTCAACCTGATCTCGGTCACGCGACCGGACGGCAGCCAGGCGCGCTTCGAGTACAACGAATTGCAACTGCCGACCACGATCATCGCGCCCGACGGCTCGGTGACCCGGAACGAGTGGGACGATCGCGGAAACCTCGTCAGAACCATCGATGCTTCCGGGGCGCACGAGCGGTTCGGCTACGACGAGAACGGGCATCTCCAGGTCGCCATCGATGCCTTGGGCAACGTGCGTCGAATCGAAACCGACGCCGCGGGTCGCCCGATCTCCATCACCGATCCGATGGGCAACACCACTCGATACGAGCGTGACGGTTTCGGTCGAGTCGTCGCGATCACCGATCCGCTCGGGCGCACCACGCGGTTCGGCTGGACGGTCGACGGCAATCTGGCGTGGCAAGTTCTCCCCGACGGCGCGACCGAGCGCTGGAGGTATGACGGCGAAGGGAACCTCCGCGGCTATACCGACGCCCTCGGCCAGACGACGCACACCGAAGTAACCCATTTCGACCTGCCGTCGGCGGAAGTCCGCCCGGACGGGACGAGGTTGGAGTTCGAGTACGACACCGAACTGCGGCTCACCAGTGTCACCAACGAGCAGGGACTGGTGTGGCGCTACGACTACGACGAAGCCGGAAACCTCAGCAAGGAGGTGGACTTCAACGGCCGAGCGGTCACCTACCGGCACGACGCGGCAGGGCGGCTCGTCGAACGGACGAATGGTGCCGGGGAAACGACGGCCTTCGTGCGCGATTCCTTCGGCAACGTGATCGAACGCCGCAGCGGGGACGCGATCGCGACGTTCAGGTACGACGAAGTCGGCCTTCTGGTCGAGGCTATGGACAACAACACCCAAGTGACCTTCCAGCGTGATCTGCTGGGCCGGGTACTTGCCGAGACGATCAACGGCCGCACTGTGGCATCTGCGTACGATCCCGTCGGCCGACGAGTTCGCCGCCGCACGCCGTCGGGCGCGGAAAGCGTGTGGGACTTCGACGCCAACAGCCAACCCATCGCGCTGCACACCGCCGGACGGACCCTGGGCTTCGCCTATGACGCGGCGGGGCGTGAGATCCGCAGAACCCTGGGCCGTCATGCCGCACTGGCGCAGGAATGGGATCCGGGCCATCGTCTTCTCGCGCAGACCATCACCGGCAGCGAGAAGCGCAAGGTCCAGCACCGTTCGTTCACCTACCGCGCCGACGGGTCTTTGACCGGCATAAACGATCAACTCACCGGACCACGCACGTTCGAGCTCGACCGAGCCGGCCGGGTAACCGCTGTGCGCGGCGCCGGCTGGACCGAGAGGTACACCTACGACGCGGCCGGGAATATCACAAATGCATCATGGCCGACGGCGAACACCTCATCGGACGCGGACGCCACCGGCGATCGCGAGTATCGCGGCACTTTGATCAAACGGGCCGGAAAGGTTCGGTTCGAACACGACGCGCAGGGCAGGGTAGTACTTCGCCAGCAAAGACGGCTATCGCGAAAGCCTGAAACATGGCGCTATTTCTGGGACGCAGACGACCGGTTGATCGGGGTACTGACGCCGGATGGCTCGCGCTGGCGCTATCGCTACGATCCGCTCGGACGCCGCATCGCAAAGCAGCGCCTTGCGCCGGACGGCGTGAGCTTTCTGGAACAGGTCGAATTCGCCTGGGACGGACCGGTTCTGGTCGAACAAGCGCACACCGACGGCGTCCCCAACGGGCCCGGACTCGGCGATGCACGAGTCACCGTCTGGGATTACGAGCCGGGAACCTTCCGCCCGATCACCCAGCTCGAACGCTCACCCGTGAGCCACGCACCGCAGCAATGGATCGACGAGCAGTTCTACTCCATCGTCACCGACCTGATCGGCGCGCCGTGCGAGATGGTCAACGACCGAGGCGGCATAGCCTGGTTTCACCGCACCACGCTTTGGGGCAACACCCTCGATCAAAGCCGTGCGGGCGCGTACACGCCCCTGCGCTTTCCCGGGCAATACCACGACAGCGAAACGGGACTCAACTACAACTTCCAACGACACTACGATCCGATTTCGGGCCGCTATGGCAGCACGGACCCGCTGGGCCTGAGCGCGGGTCCGAACCCGCATCATTACGTGGCCAACCCGACGAGCTGGATCGACCCGCTGGGGCTGCAGGGGAGAGACTGCAAGAAGCGCAGGGACGAGGTGCGGAAAGGAGTTGAACGGGACGGGACCACGTACAAACCGGAAGCGGGGTTGCTGGGCGCCAAGAAGCACGGTCTCGACTGGACGGAAGGGCCCGCCAGAGCCACAAAGGAAAACAAGCCACAAGGCCAGTTCGGATCGCCCGATGATGTCGAATTCGCCGTGCAAAAGGGCGCAGAACTAGGAAAGAACAACCACGGAGTATTCCCGCTTCCGGAGGGGCACGGGAACATAGAACACCTCCCCGGCGGGGGGACGCGAACACCCAACGCCATCTTCGTAAAGGTCTACGAGAGTGGTAAAGTGCACGCCTACCCGTTTACCCAGTAGGAGCACGATGAATTTCGCCGTTCAGGCCGGAAACCCGGCAACGCTGCGACCACCGGACGTCGCGGCCGACATGAGTGACGCGATCGGCGAGATCTATCCACTTGAGACCGAGGACGCGATCCTGATCTGGAACCTGGTTCCGATCCGGCTGAGCTACCGGTACGACCTCTCCGTCCTGGTGGACGATCTGGTGCCCCTGCTGGAAAAGGTACAAGAGGACGAATTCACTTCGGGCTCGACGCATTGGGGCTCTGATACATTTTCCGCCGAGTGGAAAATCGTCCGGACAGGACAGGATCTCACCATTACTGCGAAATGGCTGAGCACCCTGGGAAACTACGAAGAACTGCTCAACGCCCGCGCCGTCGTCAGCACTTCGCTCAGCACGTTCGTGCATGAGCTGACGAAGCTCCTGATCCGGACATCATCCGATATCAATGCGGTGGGTGTCGAACTGGAGGACCAGGACATCTTCCAGCGTGCGGAGGCGATCATCGCACGGCAATGAGTGCCCCAGCTCAATGCCGAAAAGCATGTGCTGCTGGTCACCGGATCCCGGCGCACGCGAGGCCGTGGCCTAACCGGTGGCTCCGAGCACGCGGGCGATGTGCGCTGGGAGGGGATACGGCTTCTCGGCGGGCAGTGCCGTTCCTGCAGCTTCGAGGTTTCCGGCCGCCACGAGGTCAGCGGTCTTCCGCATTACCGGGGTTACGTCGGTAATTGACACGATCCAGTCTTCGACGTAGCGGTCGACCGACTCACCGCCGAGTCCTGTTTGGATGGACCTGTGGTCCATCCGGCGGTGGTTCAGGTCGCGTTCCGGGTCCCATTGGACTCGGACCGGGCTCGCGCGCTTCTGCTCGGTCCACGCTTCGCGGCGGCCGTGGACGTCGGGCTCGTAGTGGCTCAGGCAGGCGTGGCCGAGCGTCCGTAAGCACGGAGCAGGAAGTACGCCGGGAAGTCACCCGTGGATCCGAGGCTCATGCCGACCAGGGCGGCCGCGATCACGATCAGTACCACCGCTGTGCCGGCGCCCGCGAAACCGAGCACTGCCGCGCCGACCGCGCCCATTCGAAGCCCTCTCGGGTGATCTCGACCGCTAACACCCTTTCCTGGTCCGGCTTTCTCGCCCAGCCGCACCGGTAGGCCATCCACCGGAACGACGGCTTGATCCACGTCATCCGTTCGCGTTTGAACGGGGGCACGAACGTCCCGGCCGCCAGCGCTGCATCCGCGATGGCATCCGGATATGCCTGGTACACGGTGATGGCGGACTCCGTGTACAGAGCCCTGACCGCGCGGTACCCGCGCGGGCTTCCCTGATCTTCCACACCGCTCAGCCTGCGGCAGGGCCAGGTGCCGGCTCAACCGGTTTTCGCTGCGGTCACAGCTCCGCCGACAGGTCCGCGGCGTAGCTGCTCAGCCGGGTGTACACCCCGGGCGTGTTGGGGCGGCCGCAGCCGGTGCCGTAGGAGACCACTCCGATCAGGCGGTTGTCCGCCACGATCGGGCCTCCCGAGTCCCCGGCGCAGGCGTCCATGCCGCCCTCCGGGACTCCGGCGCAGAACATGCTCCGGGCGTCGTAGTTCGGGTACGCGGTCCGGCAGGTTTCATCGGTGGTGACCGGGACGTCGACCGAGCGCAGGGTGTTCGACGGCGGACCGGATTCGCGGGTGCGGCCCCAGCCGTATACCCGCGCCACCGCCCCCGGCTGGTACGGCGCGGTTTCGCCCGGGCCCACGACGTTCAGCGGGTGTTGCGGCATCGGGGCGCGCAGGGTCAGCACCGCGACGTCGTCGCCGCGGGTGTAGTCCTTGAAGCCGGGGTGGACCCAGATGCTCTCGATCTCCCCGACCACGCCGCGCTCCGTGTGCAGGTCGGTGCGTCCCGCGATCGCGCGCAGTCCCTCCGGGGGGCGCCTGGTGCCGGTGGTCGGGTCCATCGTGCAGTGCGCCGCCGTGATGACCTTGATCGGGCTCACCAGGGTGCCGCCGCAGAACTGGCGGCCGTGGTCGTCGGTCACCGCCACGGCCCAGGGGGCGTCCTCCGTGCTGGTTTCCGAGCCGCCGAGCACGCGCGCCTCGGGGTGCCCCTCCGCGCTGGCCGCCACCGGGTGCAGTCCGGCCAGTGCCGTCACCGCGCCGGTGACCACGAGCCGCAGCAGCGCTCCCTTGCGCGCCGTTCCGGTACTGCGCTCACTGCCACACCCCACGTCGTGCCTCCAGCTGTCACGGATCTCGCCGACGGCACACCGTAGTCACCCCGATACAGGAACATCACGAGGCGCAACTCACACGTGATCGGGAAAATATCTCGTTAATATTGGAGATACCGGGAAATTCTTCGGATCATGTCGATGATGACAGCAGCTCATCCTTCCCGAACCACCACGGACCCGGAGCGCGCCTCGCGCCCGGTCCGTGAACTGTGCCCGACCAGGTGATCGATTCCATCCGATCAAGTGATCAGTGCTGCGCGCTGTCGCGAAGGAGGATGCCGTGCTTGTGGACCTGACCCCGTTGCCCGCCTTCCTGCTGGCGAGCGCGGTCGTCATCCTCACCCCGGGCGTGGACGTCTTCCTGCTGCTTCGCACCTCGCTTACGGCCGGCCGCCGGGCCGGGCTGCTCGCGCTCGCCGGGATCCACAGCGCGAGCATCATCCAGGTCGCATCGGTGATCTCCGGGCTCGGCGCGCTGCTGACCAGCCACCCGGCCGTGCTGTCCGTCCTGAAGTGGATCGGCGCCGCCTACCTGGTCTACCTCGCCGCGTCGATCCTGCGCGGACTGTGGCTGACCAGGAAGGAATCCGCCGCGGGGGCGCTCACGACACCCCCGGCGGATTCGGCGAACCCCTACCTGCGCGGCCTGTTCAGCAACCTCACCAACCCGAAGATGCTGCTGTTCAGCCTGGCGTTCCTGCCGCAGTTCGTCGGCGCCGCCGCGCAGCCCGCGCTGCAACTGGTGCTGCTCGGCGTGGTCTTCCTGGTGCTCGCGGCGATCTGGGAGCTCACGATCGTGCTCGGGGCCGCCCGCATCGCCACCCGCCTACAGCACCCCCGCGTCGCGAAGTCGCTGGATGCGGTCAGCGCTGCGGCGTTCCTGACCATCTCGGTCGGCCTGGTCGCGGGCTGACACCGCCGCGCACGTCAGCAGCGCGAGCCCGGCCATCACGGCCAGCACCACCGGGGCGGTGACGAACGGCTCCAGCAGGCTGACCGCGAACGGCGTGCAGAAGCCCAGGTAGGCCATCGACCAGAACACCGCGGTCAGCCTGGCCAAAGTGGACGGTGGCGCGATGCGGCCGACCACGGTCAGGCAGAACGTCACGCAGAACCCGTAGCCGGCACCGAGCACGAGAGCGGCGAACAGCGCCAGCCCCGGCAGCACCCACCACACCGCGACCGCCGCCAACGTGAGCGCGGCGGGGCGCGGCGGTCGTCGTGAGCAAGCCGACGACCGCCGGTGCGCACTCGCCTCGCTGCGCGACCCGCCGCGCCAAGGGCTGGACCACCGCACCGAACCCCGGTGCCATCAGCGCGGCGACCCCGGCGAAGACGAGCTCGAACCCGGGCACCGCCGAGGCGACCTGCTCGGGGAGCACGCCGAAGGCCACGGTCGGCCCGACGAACACCCACGGCGCGACCGGCACCACCAACCGCAGGAAGCGCGGATCCCGCAGGCCGCTGCTCTGCGGACCGGGCTGGACCTCGCGCGACCGCGTCTCCGGGCACGCCACCGCGAGCGACAAGCCCGCGATGCACAGGACCAGGTGCGGCAGATATGCGCTGACCAGCGGGTTCGGGCCCCATTGCGCGATCAGCGCGGACACCAAACCGCTCACGCTGAACCCCAGCGACAGCAGCACCCCAGCCCGTCGCGCGCCCACCCCGTCCTCGACGGCGGTGCCGAACGGCGGGTGCGACAGGTCGCGGACCCACGCGCTGCCCGCGGCCAGGACCGCGCCCGTGCTGATCCCGGCCAGCAACCGCCCCACCAGCAGCCACGGCGTGGCCAGCACCCCAGCCATGAGCGCGGCGGTTCCGGCCGCGCTGATCGCGATCGCACCGAAGACGACGGGACGCCGGCCGTACCGGTCCCCCATCGGGCCGCCCAGCAGCAGCCCCGGCAACAGGCCGACCACGTAGAGCACGAGCAGGCCGGTCACGGCCTGCCCGGACAGCCCGAGTTCCGCCTGGTAGCCCTCGAGCAACGAGGAGAACTGGTTCGCGCCCCAGCCCGCCGTGGTAAGCAGGAACGCGGCGGGCAACCACTTGTTCCGCACAGCGTCGGTTCTATGCCGGTCGAACGCGCGACCGCACCGGCCGTTCAGGATTCGTGAACGCGGCCGTGATTTCCGCCTCGCCATCTCTTCCACGTCACGAAAACCCGGCGCGCCGTTTGGTCCGGTTTGCCAGAAATATCGTGCTCGACGCGGCCGCTCGCCCGCAAACTCGGGCAAATTTGCCCGGTGCCGCCGCTTCCCCTGCTTCGTACGCTGCAGGTATGGACCTGCGGCGGTTGGCGTCGTTTCTCGCGGTTGCCGAAGAAGGCCACTTCGGCAAGGCCGCGGCGCGCCTGTTCCGGTCGCCCGCGTCCGTCACGGCGCACGTCCAGCAACTCGAGCGCGAACTCGGGGCCCGGCTGCTCGACCGCTCCCCGGTCCGGCTCACCCCGGCAGGCGAGCGGTTCATCGGGCACGCGAGTCCGCAGGCGCGCGGTTCATCGGGCACGCGAGATCCCTGCTGGCGGCGATGAACGCCGCGGTCGCGGACCTGTCCGAGGTCGCCGCCGAGCCCACGCTGCGGATCGGCATCATGAGCAACGGCTCGGCCGAGCTCACCCCAGCCGTGGTGCAGACCTTCCACCGCGCCCGCCCCGAAATCCAGGTCGAGTTCGTGGCGCTGGACTTCACCGAGCACGTCTCCGCGCTGATGCAGCACAAGGTCGACGTGGCGTTCGTGCGGCCCGCCCCGGACGACGAGCGGGTCGCCGTTGACGTGCTGACCACCGAGCGGCGGATCGTGGTGGTCCCGGCGTCCTGGGAGCTGGCCGACGCCCCGGCCGTCCACCTGTCCGACGTGCTCGAACTGCCCTACATCAGCCTTCCCGACCACACGCCGCGGCAGTTCGCGGACTACCTCTACTTCGCCGCTGCGCGCGGCGGCCTGGCCCCGCACTGCAGCAGATCGCATGCTGTGACCCCGCACGAGGTACTGACCACGGTGGCGGCCGGGTGCGGCGCCGGATCGGCGCTGGAGTCCTTCCAGCGCTACTACCCGTGGCCGGGCACCGTGTGCGTGCCGGTGCTGGACGCGCCGCTGGAGCACAGCGTCCTGGCCACCCGGGCGGACGACCGGAACCCGGCGGTGCGCATCTTCCGCTCGCAGGCGACGACCCTGGCGCGCGAGCTGGGCCCGCAACTCCGCTTGACCGCCACCTGACGCCAACGGCTTTCGGACCGCAGACCTTCCAGCACCAGCCGGGTCTCGTGGTCGGCCAGAGCTCTCCGGTGGTCGCGGCGACGGCCATCTTTGTCGAGGACGGCGGTCTTCGACAAGAGACATGACGCGGCCGGGGCGCTCCCGCTTCGCCCCGGCCGCGTCGATCCGGGTCAGGAGCCCAGTTGTGCTTGGACGTCGTCGTGGTACGCCGACACCCGGGTGTAGATGCCCGGCGCGTTTGGCCGGGCGCAGCCGTTGCCCGTCGAGACGATCCCGACCAGCTTGTTGTCGACCACCAGCGGCCCACCTGAGTCACCCTGGCAGCTGTCCACGCCGCCCTGCGGGAAACCGGCGCAGATCATCGCGTCGGACTTGTACTGCGGGTACGCCTTCAGGCATTCCTGGTCGCTGACCAGCGGCACCTCGGCCTTCTGCAGTGTCTGCGACGCCTGGCCGCCTTCGGCGGTGGCGCCCCAGCCGAGCACTGAGGACATCTTCCCCGCTTCGTAGAGCGAGCCGTCCTCCTTGCCGGCCAGCGCGAGCGGTTGCTGCGGCAGCGCCTGATCCAGGGTCAGTACCGCGACGTCCGCGCCGCTGTTGGCGTTCTGGAAGCCCGGGTGCACCCAGATGCCGGTCACCTTGGCGACCGTGCCCTCGGTGGTCTTCTTGTCCTCCCGCCCGGCGACGACCTGGACCGACTCCGGCTTCTCCCCCGAGACGCAGTGCGCGGCGGTCACGATCTTGTTGGCCTTGGCGACCGTGCCGCCGCAGAACTGGTTGCCCTGCGGGTCGGTCAGGTACACCACCCAAGGGTGTTCGGCGATCTTGACGGGTTGCCCGCCCACGATGGGCGGTGCCTTGGCCTCCGACGTCTCCCCACCCGCCGCGTTGGCCGTCGTTGTCAGCAAGCCCGACGACAGGGTCGCCGCCGCCAGCAGCCCGGCAATCGACCACGTCCGGCGCTTCGTGTCTGCCATCACCGTTGCCTCCTCCCCCGGAGCCATCCGGCACGCCGTCGTTCGACCTGCCGCCTCCGGCTCGTCCAAGAGTGTCCATTAGAAAGAGGATCAGAACCCGCTGTTGGATACACCCGAGCTAGCCAGGGCAACCCGATCGAGTGGAAAAAGCGCACTATTACCACCCGGACGGACTAACGTGACTGTCCAAATAGGACTTTGGCCACGTGGCCAATTCCCTTGCATGGAAAGAGTAATTCCACGCTTGCCGAGAGCTCAGTCCTCCAACTGCCCCTCCAGCTCCAGGTACACCGCGCGGAGGTCGTCGAGCACCGACGCGTCCGGCTCGGCCCACAGGCCGCGCTCGGCCGCCTCCAACAGGCGTTCGGTCATGCCGCGCAACGCCCACGGGTTGGACTTCCGCAGGAACTGCTGCACCTGTTCGTCGAACACGTACGACTCGGCGAGCTTGGTGTACATCCAGTCGTCGACCACACCGGCGGTCGCGTCGAAGCCGAACAAGTAGTCCACTGTGGCCGCGAGCTCGAAAGCGCCCTTGTAGCCGTGCCGCTGCATGGCCGAAATCCACTTCGGGTTGACCACGCGGGCCCGGAAGACCCGCTTGGTCTCCTCGCCCAGCGTCCGCGTCTTGACCGCGTGCGGCACCGCCGAGTCGCCGACGTAGGCGGCCGGGTTCTGCCCGGACAGCGCGCGCACCATCGCCACCATGCCGCCGTGGTACTGGAAGTAGTCGTCGGAGTCGGCGATGTCGTGCTCGCGGGTGTCGACGTTCTTCGCCGCGACCTGGATGCGGCGGAACGCCGATTCCATGTCGGTGCGCGCCTCGCGTCCGTCCAGGCCGCGCCCGTAGGCGTAGCCGCCCCAAGTCGCGTAGACCTCGGCGAGGTCGGCGTCGCTGCGCCAGTTTCGGGCATCGATCAGCGGCAGCAGACCCGCGCCGTAGGCGCCCGGCTTGGAGCCGAAGATGCGCGTCGAGGCGCGCCGGTCGTCGCCGTGGTCGCCAAGGTCGGCGCGGTAGTGCGCGGCGACGTAGTTGTCCTCGTCCGGTTCGTCGAGTTTGGCCACGGTCTGCACCGCGTCGTCGAGCAGCGCCACCACGTGCGGGAAGGCGTCACGGAAGAATCCGGAAATGCGGACCACCACGTCGATGCGCGGCCGGCCCAGCTCCGCGACCGGAACAACGTCGAAGCCGGTCACCCGGCGCGAGGCGTCGTCCCACACCGGGCGGCAGCCCAGCAGCCACAGGATTTCGCCGAGGTCGTCGCCCTGGGTGCGCATCGCGGAGGTGCCCCACACGGTCAGCCCGACCGAACGCGGGTACTCGCCGGTGTCCTCGCGGTGGCGCGCCAGCAGCGAATCGGCCAGTGCGGAGCCGACGTCGAAGGCGTTGCGGGACGGGATGGCCTTCGGGTCCACGGAGTAGAAGTTGCGGCCGGTGGGCAGCACCGAGATCAACCCGCGCGTCGGCGATCCGGACGGACCGGCCGGAACGAAGCCGCCGCCCAGCGCGTGCAGGACGTGCTCGACCTCTTCGGTGGTGCGCGCCAGCCGCGGCGCGACCTCCGTGCAGGCGAAGCGCAGCACCTGCACGACCGAGTCCAGCGGCGCGCCGATAACCCCGGCGACGACCTCCTCGGCCGCCGCGGCCTGCCAGCCCGCTTCGGCCAGCGCGACGATCAGCTTGCGCGCCAAGGATTCCAGCAGGTCCACGGCGTCCGACGCTGATACCGAAGGTCCTTCTACCAGCTGCGTCAGCGCGCTCGGCACGTCGGCCCCGGCACCCGGTTCGGCCAGCAGCACCTGCTCGTCGAGTCCGAAGTGGACGGCCAGCGCGGACCGCAGCCCGGGCAGCGCGCCGACCTTTCCGCCGAAGACCTGGCGGGCGCGCAGGATCGCGAGGACGTCGTTGACCAGCTCCTCGCCCAGCGGCGCCCGGCCCAGGATGTGCAGGCCGTCGCGGATCTGCACGTCCTTGATCTCGCACAGGTACCCGTCGATGTGCATCACGAAGTCGTCGAAGGACTCCGCGTCGGGCCGGTCCTCCTGATGCAGGTCGCGGTGCAGCTCCGCGGAGGTAACCAGCTCCCAGATCTGGTTGCGCAGCGTGGGTTTCTTCTCCGGGTCCAAGTCTGCGACCAGCGCATACTCGTCCAGCAGCTGCTCCAGCTTGGCGATGTCGCCGTAGCTGTCCGCCCGGGCCATCGGCGGGATCATGTGGTCGACCACGATGGCGTGCCCGCGGCGCTTGGCCTGGGTGCCCTCGCCCGGGTCGTTGACGATGAACGGGTAGATCAGCGGCAGCTCGCCCAGCACCGCGTCCGGCGCGCAGTCCGCCGCCAGCCCCAGGCCCTTGCCCGGCAGCCATTCCAGGGTTCCGTGCTTGCCCAGGTGGATCACCGCGTGCGCGCCGAACTCCTCGGCCAGCCACCGGTAGGCGGCCAGGTACTGGTGCGACGGCGGCAGATCCGGGTCGTGGTAGATCGCGATCGGGTTCTCCCCGAAGCCGCGCGGCGGCTGGATCATCAGCACCACGTTGCCGAAGCGCAGCGCCGCGACGTAGATCGAGCCCTCGTCGTCGACGTACAAGCTCCCGGGCGGGGCGCCCCAGTGCTCCGTCATGGCCGCCCGCAACGACTCCGGCAGCGCGTCGAACCACTCGCGGTAGCGGGTGGCGGGCACCCGGATCGCCGCCTCGGACATCTGGTCCTCGGTCAGCCACTCGACGTCGTGCCCCCCTGCGGCGATCAGCCGGTGGATGAGGCTGTCACCGTCCAAACCGGACACGTCCAGCCCGCTGAGGTCGTAGCCCGCGGCCTCCAGCGCACGCAGCAGCACGACGGCCGATGCTGGGGTGTCCAGGCCGACGGCGTTGCCGACGCGGGAATGCTTCGTCGGGTAGGACGACAGGACCACGCCGAGCCGCTTGTCCGCGTTGCCGACGTGGCGCAACCGGGCCAGCGACACCGCCGTTCCCGCGACGCGGCGAGCGCGCTCCGGATCGGCGGCGTAGACCGGGATGCCGTCCTCGCCGCTTTCCTTGAAGGAGAACGGAACGCTGATCAGCCGACCGTCGAACTCGGGCACCGCGACCTGCATCGCCGCGTCCATCGGCGACAGCGCCGCGTCGCTTTCCTCCCACACAGCCCGACTGGTGGTCAGGCACAGGCCCTGCAGGACCGGGATGTCGAGCTCGGCGAGCGCACCTGCGTCCCAGGAGTCCTCATCGCCGCCCGCGCTCGCGTCCGCCGCGACGGAACCGCCTGCGGCGAGCACCGTCGCCACCAGGACGTCGCAGCCTTCGAGCAGTTCGCGCAGGCCTGCCGCGTCCGACAGCCCGCGCAGCGAGCCGCAGAACACCGGCACTGCGTTGGCACCGGCGTTTTCGACCTGCTCGGCAAGGGAATCCACGAATCCGGTGTTGCCCGCCAAGGCATGGGCCCGGTAGAAGACGATGCCCACCGTGGGCCGCGCCGGGTCGTGCGGCCGGGAGCCGTGGCGGCCGAACTCGGGCGTCTTCTCCGGCGCGGCGAAACCCTCTCCGGTCAGCAGCACGGTGTCGGAGAGGAACCGGGCCAGCTGGGCGAGGTTGTTCGGCCCGCCTTCGACTAGGTAGGCCAGCGCCTGCGTGGTCACCCCGGCGGGCACGGTGGACAGTGCCATCAGCTCGGCGTCCGGGGTGGCCTCGCCACCGAGCGCGACGGTGGGGACGCCGGAGGCGAGAACCGCGTCGAGGCCCTCCTCCCAGGCCCGGCGGCCGCCCAGCAGGCGGACCACCACGACGTCCGCACCGACGAGCAGTTCCGGGACTTCCTCGGGGGTGACGCGGGCGGGGTTGGCAACCCGGTAGCCGACGTCCGCGGCGCGGGCGGCCAGCAGGTCGGTGTCCGCAGTGGACAGAAGCAGGACACGGGTTGTTTCGCGGGCAGGCTCGCTCACGGTCGTCCTCTCTCGGGGTGCGCGCCCCGGTGGGGTCACGGCGGCCGGAGTGTCCTGGCTCCCGGATCGCCGCAGGTCCCCGCCTTCCCGCCCGCGGGCGGTGGCACGTGGGGCTGCTCCCCGGTCACAGTGGCGCGACCACCCCGGATTCGCACCGGGTTCCTCCGCAACACCGCCGTCTTGCTCGTCGCCATCCTAACGGCCACCCCACCCAGCACCAGGCCTCCGTCGAAGGTCACCTCGTCGCTGGTGAACCCCGTGAGCGCTTTGCGAGCGATAGAGGCTGCCACCAAACGCGTCCTACGTAGCGCTGCGGGCAGCGGAACCTCAGATGCCATCCGGACTCCGGGATCCCCACGCTTGCGTCTGCCCATTGGCAACACGTTCTACCTGGAAGTCCCGGTGGCAACCCCCAGCGGGAGCAGTCTGATCCTGTCTCGCCAAGACCGCGAAGCGAACGGACTGCCCACCCCAATAGACGGTCCGTTCACTCCACACACCCAACGCAACCCCCAGCACACCCACCCGAAGCGAACGGACTGCCCACCCCAATAGACGGCACAAACGGTCCGTTCACTCCACACACCCAACGCAACCCCCAGCACACCCACCTGAAGCGAACGGACTGCCCACTCCGGTAGACGGCACAAACGGATGCTCCTATAGATGTCAAGCGGCGGGTGCAAGGTCGTTTTGAGTGACTTGTGTGGTGGTCAGGGCGTGGTAGACCTCGCGGGCGACGAATCGTTTGAGGCACGCGGAAAGCATGAGCAGCGCGCCGTTCTACACCACTGAGGCGCGGTGGGGCATCCGCGGCAGCGGGCTGGAGCTGCACGACGCGCTGGCACGCGGGCGGGTGACCGCAGGCGGCAAGAACTTCCCGGTGCCGGGCGGGATGCTGGAAACAGCCGAGAACCTGCGCCGCGAGTACGAGATCTCGCGTACCGAGCAGGACGAGCTCTCGGTCCGCTCGCAGCAGCGCGCCGCCGCCGCGCAGCAGGCCGGGCGGTACGACGACGAGATCGTGCCGGTGACGGTGCGTTCCCGCAAGGGCGACACCGTTGTCGACGTGGACGAACACCCGCGCCCGGATACCACGATGGAAAGCCTGTCGGCGCTGAAGCCGGTGCTCGGCAAGTCCGACCCGGAGGCGACGGTCACCGCAGGCAACGCCAGCGGGCAGAACGACGCCGCCGCCGTTTGCGTGGTGACGACGCCGGAGCGCGCGGCGGAGCTCGGACTGCGCCCGCTGGTGCGGCTGGTGTCCTGGGCGCGGGCTGGCGTGCCGCCGCGCACGATGGGCATCGGCCCGGTCCCAGCGACCGCGAAGGCCTTGCAGCGCGCCGGAATCGGCCTGGCCGACGTCGATCTGATCGAGCTCAACGAGGCATTCGCGGCGCAGGTGCTGGCCTGCACCCGCGAGTGGGAGTTCAAGCCCGCAGACTTCGACCGGCTCAACGTCAACGGCTCGGGAATCTCGCTGGGCCACCCGCTGGGCGCCACCGGCGGCCGCATCCTCGCGACATTGTCCCGCGAGATGCACCGCCGCGAAGCCCGCTACGGCCTGGAAACGATGTGCATCGGAGGCGGCCAGGGCCTCGCCGCTGTCTTCGAACGCATCTGAATCCCGTTTCCAGACGCATTCTGCGTGTCACGGCGGTGCTGCGCCGAACACCCGTGAGGCGTTTGGGTTGCTATAGCCATAGCTATCCAAAAGGCTCACGGGTTCGTGCGACAGTTCCGTCTCCGCGGGTCTGCCGTGAGCGTTTTGGGGCTTCCGTTCGAGGGTCAGACCCACCAGCGGCGTCACTACACACATCATCACTGTCCGTTCACTCCACACACCCAACGCAACCCCCAGCACACTGACGTGAAGCGAACGGACTGTCCACTCCGGTAGACGGCACAAACGGTCCGTTCGCTTCAACCAGCGCATTCCGAAACGGCCTCGGCAGCACCCAGAGGGCACAGATGCGGATCTGTCGTTCTGCCGGGCCAGGTGGGGGTCAGTAGCCCGCGGTGCGGTCGATGACGCCGAGGAGTGGTTGGCCTGCGAGGCGGCGGCGGACGTTTTCCTCCACCCGCCGCGCCAGCGCCGGGACCAGCAAGGACTTCGGGTTCGCCGAGTGCGGCGAGATGATCGCGCGCGGGTGCTGGAACAGCGGGTGTCCGTCCGGCAGCGGCTCCGGATCCGTCACGTCCAGCGCCGCGCCACCGATACGCTCCGCGTCCAGCGCCTCGACCAGCGCGTCGGTGTCGACCAGCGATCCGCGGGCAACGTTGATCAGCCACGCGTCCGCTTTCATCCGGGACAGTGCGCTTGCGTCGACCAGCTTCGCCGTCTTGGCCGTCGCGGGCGCGGCGACCACGACGAAGTCCGACTCCGCGAGCAGCCGGTCCATCCCAGCCTCGTCGTCGGCCGGCCAGGTCCAGGCCGCCCCGGCGACCGGCTTCCCGGACCGGTTCACCGCCAGCACCCGAACGCCGAAGGGCTGCAGCAAATCGATCAGCGCCCGGCCGATGCCACCGGCGCCGATGATCCCGACCGTGGCGCCGAAGAGGCTGAGCATGCCCGCCGGTCGCGCCCAGTTCTCCGCGCGCGCCATCGCGTGCAGCTGCCGCGCCCCGGTCAGCATCAGTCCAAGTGTGTGCTCGGCGACGGTCTGGGCGTAGGTGCCCGCCGCGGAAGTGAAGGTTATCCCGTCGCGCAGCGCGCCGGCGGCGACCCACGCTTCGATTCCGGCCGATGGGAGCTGCACCCATTCCAGGCCAGGGTGGTCGAACTCGGCGAACCGCTCGGGGCCTGCGCCGTACCAGGTCAGCGCGGTGGCCTCCGCGGCCGGGCTGATCTCGGCGCCTGCCGCCACGACGGCCGCCGTCAACTCTGGCGGGGCGACCGGACCAATGTGGACTTTCACGACTTCGTCACCTCGGCCTCCTCGACCAACTTCGCCAACTCGGGCAGCTGCTCGGCATCCTCCAACGCCGAACCGACCGCAACCACGGTGGCCCCCGCCGCGAGGAACTCCGGCGCGTTGCGCGCGTTCATCCCGCCGGTGGCCACCATCCGCAGGCCGGGGAACGGCCCGTGCATCGCCTTGAACCAACCGGCGCCCAGTTCGGCGGCCGGGAACGCCTTGACCCACGACAGCCCGAGCCGGTGGGCTTGCTGTATCTCGCTGGGCGTGGCCGCGCCGGGCAGGTGCGGCACGCCGAGTTCCGCGCTCAGCCACACCACTTCGGGATCCAGCCCCGGCGCCACGGTGAATGCCGCGCCCAGTTCCTTGGCCGTGTGCACCTGCTCCGTGCTCACCACCGTCCCGGCCCCCACCGGCCGACCCCGCAGCACGCCCGCCTGCACGGCCGCGCGCAGCGACGGCTCGGCGCGCGGCGTCTCGATCGGCACCTCGACGGCCTCGATGCCCAGGTCCCACGCCAGTTCGGCCAGTTCGACGGTCCGCTGAGGGTCCATTCCGCGCAGGATCGCCATGACCGGACCGGTGAAAAGCTCGTCGAAGAAGCCCACGATCACTCTCCCTTCTCGGCTGCAGCAACGCCGCCGAAGCTGAGGCTGCACCACTGCTGGTCGTCGTAGCCCGACCATTCGGCCACCGCTGCGCGATCCGGCAGTGCCATGTGGTCCTCGGTGCTGAGCAGGCTGTGCGCGGCCAGGATGTGCCCGAGCCGCAGGCAGCGGACGCCGTCTTCGCCGCGCAGCACGCCGGAGAGGTACCCGGCGGCGAACGCGTCCCCGGCGCCCACCGGCTCGACCACCTGGACCTTCGGGGCCGGCACGATCACCGTCTCGGCACCCAGCGCGTAGGCGGCGTCGGCGCCGTCCTTGACCACGACGGCGCTCGGCTGGTCCAGGAGTTTCCGCACGTCCTCGGCAGTTTCGACGCCCCAGAGGGTGGTCGCCTCGTCTAGGCCGACGAACACCACGTCGGCGAGCTGGGCGAGTTCACGCAGCAGCGGTCCGGCCTGCTCGACCGGCCAAAGCGCGGGGCGGTAGTTGACGTCGAAGGTGATCCGGGCGCGGCGTTCGCGGGTCAGCAGTCGCCGGACGAGCCGTTCGCAGCTGGCGGAGAGCGCGGGGGTGATGCCGCTGATGTGCAGCAGCCGGGGCGCGTCGAGCTGCTCGTCGCCGAGGAAATTTTCGTCCATTGTGGACGCCGCAGAGCCCGCCCGGTAGTAGTGCACCTTGGTGGCGGACGGGCCGGGGTCCTTGAAGTAGACGCCGGTCGGCGCGTCCGGGCACACCTCGACCAGGCCGGTGTCGACCCCGGCGGCGGCGATGGCCGCGACCATGCGGCGCCCGAGCGGGTCGTCCCCGACCCTGCTGACCCAGCCGACGCGGTGCCCCAGCGCGGCGAGGTGGATGGCCACATTGGACTCCGCGCCACCTGCGGAGAGGGTGAACGTCGCGGCTTGCTCCAGAGGCACCGGGGCAGCCGGGGCGACCAGCGACATCGTCTCCCCCAGGCACAGCACCTCGGGGGCGCTGCTTTGCTCCGCCACGTTCGCCTCCTCGATTCCACGGCACTCGTCGCCGGACAGCTTAACCGTTCATCGCTGCGAAATGCACATATCCATTGCGCTCCTTGCAACAAGATTGACTGCGGCGTGCGCTGCCGTGGTGGCGAACGGCAGGCCTCTAGGCTGAGAATCCGGTGATCACGCACACCCCGATGAAAGGGAGGCTGCTCGAATGAGCTTGGAGCGCCCGATCGATCCGGACCCGTACTCGCTGCTGCCCTCGGTTCCGGCGTTCACCGTCACCTCCGACGACGTGACCGACGGTCAGCCGATGGCGCAGGCCCACGCCTACGACGGCATGGGCGTCGACGGCCAAAACCACTCGCCCCACCTGCGCTGGACCGGTTTCCCGGAGACCACCAAGAGCTTCGTGGTGACCTGCTTCGACCCCGACGCGCCGATCCCGGGCGGCTTCTGGCACTGGGTGCTGGTCGACGTGCCGGCCGACGCGACCGAGCTGGCCACCGACGCGGGCAACCGCAACGGGCAGGGCATCCCGGCCGGGTCCTTCCACGTCGCCAACGACCTCGGTGAGCGCGCCTTCGCCGGCGCCGCCCCGCCGCCCGGCGACCGGCCGCACCGCTACTACTTCGTGGTCCACGCGGTAGACACCGAGAAGCTCGGCGTGGACGAGAACGCAAGCCCGGCGGTGGTCAGCTTCAACCTGGCCTTCCACACCGTCGCGCGCGCCGTCATCACCCCCACCTACCAGCGCTGACGGCGCAAGCCGACAACTGCAACACCCTTTCGCGAGCCGTGCCGCTCCGGGCCTTCCCGGAGCGGCACGGCTCTTTTCGCGCGCCAAGATCGCCCGATCGAGATGTATCTGAAACGGCCCCTCGCTCCTCTTTAAGAACAGGGAGGTTCTCGGACGTCAGGAGATCGGGATGAGCGTGCTGCCGGGTTCGTTCGCCGCGCTGGTCGCCGCCGGGGTGGCCGCGCTGCTGTTCGCGCCGTTCGTCGCCGGTGAGCACCGGACGCACGGCGAGTTGCGCGTGGGCGTCGCGATGCAGCGCTTCGCCGTGCTGCTCTACGCGTTCGGGCTGGTTTCCTACGTGTTCCTGCCGTTGCCGACCGGTGCGGCCTGCTTCGCGCCGCAGTGGCGGCCGCTCGCCGGGCTGACCAACCCCTCGATGCTGGGGCAGTTCGCGTGCAACATCGCGCTCTTCGTCCCGCTGGGTGCGCTAGCGCGGGGCGGTTGGCCGACTGCGGCGCTGGCCGGCTTGGTGACCTCGGTGCTCGTCGAGTTGACCCAGCTGACCGGGTTCTGGTTCGCCTTCCCCTGCCCGTACCGGGTTTTCGACGTGGACGACATCCTCGCGAACACCACCGGCGCGCTGCTCGGCGGCTTGCTCGCACCACTCCGGCGGCGCCTGCCGACCGGCACCAGCGGACGGCCAGCGGCGGAACCGCGCCCGGTCACCGCCGCCCGGCGACTACTGGGCATGTGTTGCGACGCACTGGTGCTGTGGCTCCTCGGCGTGGCCTGCGCCCGGGCCGTGGACATCGCGCTCCGGCTGACCCGAACCGCCCCGACGCGGTGGTGGGAAGCCGCCGCGCTGTGGCTCGCGCCAGCCGCGTTGTCGCTGGTCGCGATGCTGATCGGACACGGCAGCTCGCTCGGCCAGCACGCGGTGATGCTGCGCGCCAGAGCTCCCGACGGGCGCCCCGCACCGGCGGCCATGCTGTGCCGTTGGGCGGTCGGCATCGGCGGACTGGCCGTGGCGCAAGGCGTGGTCGAGGGCTCGTTTGGGGAACCGAGTGCTGTGCTCGGCGTGTTGTGGTGCACCGCGCACGCCTGGGGTGTGACCAGCACCCGAGATCACCGCGGAATCACCGGGCTCGCTGCCGGGTTGCAGGTGATCGACGCCCGACGAAGCCAAGGTGCGCCGCACGCGGCGCGCTCGATTTGAGGCAGGATGGACCAGTGCGGCACTTCGATCTAGTCATCATCGGCTCCGGCTCCGGAAACTCGATCCTCGACGACCGGTTCGCCGACTGGGACGTCGCGATGGTCGAGAAGGGCGTCGGCCCCAACGACGCCTACGGCGGCACCTGCCTCAACGTCGGCTGCATCCCGACGAAGATGTTCGTGCACACCGCCGACGTGGCCAGCGCCCCGGCCAGCGGCGCGAAGCTCGGCGTCGACCTCGAACTGCGCGACGTGCGGTGGCGCGACGTCCGGGACCGGATCTTCGGCCGCATAGACGAGATCTCCGCCGGTGGCCGGCGCTACCGCGCAGAGGACAACCCGAACGTCACCCTCTACGAGGGCATCGCCCGGTTCACCGGCGTCAAGCAGCTGACCGTGGACACCGCCACGGGCCCGGAGACGATCACCGCGGACCGCTTCGTGGTGGCCGCCGGTGGCCGTCCGGCGATCCCGGACATCCCGGGCCTGGACCAGGTCGACTACTACACCAGCGACACCGTGATGCGGCTCGACGAGCTGCCCACTCGGATGATCATCATGGGCACCGGGTTCGTCGGCGCGGAGTTCGCGCACGTGTTCTCCGCGCTGGGCGTCGAGGTGACCATGATCGGCCGGTCCGGCCGGGTACTGCGCTCGGAGGACACCGACATCTCCGCGAGGTTCACCGAGCTCGCGGCCCAGCGCTGGGACCTGCGGCTGAACCGCAAGGAGATCGCGGTCGAGCGCGATGGCGACCTCGTCCGCCTGCACCTGGAGGGCCCGGAGGGCACCGAGGTCGTGGCGGCCGAGGCGCTGCTCATCGCAGTTGGCCGGGTACCCAACGCCGACCTGCTGGAGGCAGCCGCGGGTGGCCTCGAACTCACCGCCGACGGCAAGATCAAGGCCGATCTGACCCAGCTGACCTCGGTGGACGGCGTCTGGGCGCTGGGCGACATCAGCTCCGACCACGAGCTCAAGCACGTCGCCAACCACGAGATGCGCGTCGTCCAGCACAACCTGCTGCGCCCCGACGAGCCGATCGAGTCCGACCACCGGTTCGTGCCGCACGCGGTGTTCTCCGCCCCGCAGATCGCCTCGGTCGGCCTCACCGAGCAGGAGGCGCAGCGGCGCGGAGTCGACTACGTGACTTCGATCCAGGACTACGCGGGCATCGCCTATGGCTGGGCTATGGAGGACACCACCGGCTTCGCCAAGCTCCTAGCCGATCCGGAGACCGGTCAGCTCCTCGGCGCCCACATCATCGGCCCGCAGGCTCCGACGCTGCTGCAGCCGCTGATCCAGGCGATGCAGTTCGGCCTGGACGCCCGGACGATGGCCCGCGGCCAGTACTGGATCCACCCGGGCATGCCGGAGCTGGTCGAGAACGCCCTGCTCAACCTGCCGCTGAAGTAACGCCGCCCGCATCTGCCGCCCAGGACCGGGCGGCAGATGTGTTCCGCGTCATCTTGAGTAATTCCAGTTAATTCGTCAACTTGGGAGGATTGGGGCTGCCCGAAAACCCCGCCGCCGCCCGGTGAAACGGCGTGCGACAGCCCGGAACGCTCAACGGACAAAGGAGTTTGACTGTGCTTCACGAACGCCTCGAACCGGTCTACGAGAACGTGGTCCAGCGCAACCGCGGCGAAGACGAGTTCCACCAGGCAGTCCGAGAAGTACTGGAGAGCATCGGTCCGGTCGTCGACAAGCACCCCGAGTACGCCGAGCAAAAGATCATCGAGCGAATCTGCGAGCCGGAGCGGCAGATCGTCTTCCGGGTGCCGTGGGAGGACGACTGCGGCGAGGTGCAGATCAACCGCGGCTTCCGGGTGGAGTTCAACAGTGCGCTCGGCCCGTACAAGGGCGGCCTGCGGTTCCACCCGTCGGTCTACCAGGGCATCGTCAAGTTCCTCGGCTTCGAGCAGATCTTCAAGAACGCCCTCACCGGGTTGCCCATCGGCGGCGGTAAGGGCGGCGCGGACTTCGATCCGAAGGGCCGCTCCGACCGGGAGGTCATGCGGTTCTGCCAGAGCTTCATGACCGAGCTGCACCGGCACATCGGCGAGTACACCGACGTGCCCGCCGGTGACATCGGCGTCGGGGGCCGCGAGATCGGCTACCTGTTCGGCCAGTACAAGCGGATCACCAACCGCTACGAATCCGGGGTGCTGACCGGCAAGCACCTGTCCTTCGGCGGCGCCCGCGTGCGCACCGAGGCCACCGGCTTCGGCTGCGCGTTCTTCGTGCAGGAGATGCTGTCCGCCCGCGGCGAGTCGTTCGACGGCAAGCAGGTCGTGGTTTCCGGATCGGGCAACGTGGCCATCTACACGATGGAGAAGGTGCACCAGCTCGGCGGAACCGTGGTGGCCTGCTCGGACTCCTCCGGCTACGTCGTCGATGAGAAGGGCATCGACGTCGAGCTGATCAAGCAGATCAAGGAGATCGAGCGGGGTCGCATCAGCGCGTACGCTGGGCGTCGGCCGGGCGCGAAATTCGTTGCGCAGCGCAGCGTCTGGGAAGTGCCGTGCGACGTGGCGATGCCGTCGGCGACCCAGAACGAGCTCACTGCGGACGATGCGGCCACCCTGATCGCCAACGGCTGCGTGGCCGTTGGCGAAGGCGCGAACATGCCCACGACGCCGGATGCGGTGCGCGGCTTCCAAGAGGCCGGCGTGGCGTTCGGCCCGGGCAAGGCGGCCAACGCCGGGGGCGTGGCCACCTCCGCGCTGGAAATGCAGCAGAACGCATCCCGCGACAGCTGGAGCTTCGAGTTCACCGAGAAGCGGCTCGAGGAGATCATGAAGGACGTGCACGCCCGCTGCTACGCCACCGCCGCGGAGTACGGCATGCCTGGCAACTACGTCGCGGGCGCGAACATCGCGGGCTTCACGAACGTCGCCGACGCGATGCTCCGCCTCGGCCTCGTCTGACCGGGCGATCAACGCCCATCACGCCCACCCCAGCTCGCTCATCAAGCGAGGTGAACGGTCCGTTCGCCCCAGTAGGCGGAGCGAACGGACCGTTCGCCTCAACAGCAGGCGAGGTAAACAGGCCGTTCGCTCCCCCTGCCGGAAGCGTCAGATGGTGCGGGGACGTCCCGCGACTACGCCGAACACCGCCTGGACCGCGACGATCACCACGATCGCCGTCAACGAAGCCGACCAGCCGCCGGTCTCGTCGTGCAGCACGCCGAACAGGAACGGCCCGAACGACGAGATCAGGTAGCCGATGCTCTGCGACATCGCCGACAACGACGCGGTGTCAGCGGCGTTGGCGGTGCGCAGCGAGATGAGGACAAGCGCCAGCGGGAACCCGCTCATGCCGACACCGATCGCGAGCGCCCACACCACCGGCATGGCCAGCGGAGCCCACAGCAGTCCGAGCAGGCCGGTGAGGGTCATCACCGCGAGCCCGATGGCCCACCAGGACTGGCTGCGGCTCCTGGTCACCAGCGGCGGCAGAATCATGTTGATCGGCACACCGATCAGCAGCAACAACCCGAGCAGCATGCCTGCGGTCGTGCTGTCCATCCCGGCGCCCTTGAACACTTCAGGCATCCAGCCCATCAACACGTAGGCGACCAGTGCCTGCAGCGCGAAGTAGATGGTGATCACCCATGCCAGCGGGCTGCGCAGCAGCGAACGCCGCTTCCCCGTCGAAGCGGTGCCCGGCGCCTGACGCGTCGGGAAGCGCCGAGCCGTCGCGGGCACCCACGCGCACAGCGCGGCCAGCGCCACGACCGCCCAGGTCGCCAGCGCCAACCGCCAGCTGCCGGTCGAGGAGTTCAGGTACGGCGTCAGCGCCGAACCGGTCGAGCCGCCCGCCGCCATCGCGGTGGTGTAGAGCGCCGTCGCCATCCCGACGCGGGTCGGGAAGGACTCCTTGACCACCACCGGGATCAGTACGTTGCACATCGCGATCGCGGCGCAGACCAGCACTGTGCCGCCCAGCACCGTCCACGGTCCGTCGACGACCCGCAGCAGCATCGCGGCGGTCAGCACCGCCAGCGACGCGCCGATGACCTTGTTGATGCCCATCCACCTTGCCAGCAGCGGAGCGCCGAAGCCCGCGACCCCGAAGCAGAGCGTGGGCACCGAAGTCACGACGCTCGCCCACGTGCTGGAAGCACCGAGCGACTCATGCACCTCACCGAGCACCGACGCCAGGCTGGTGACCGCCGGGCGCATGTTCGCCGCCGCGAGCACAACACCTGCCAGCAGCAGCCCTCCCCCGGCTGCGGCAGCGTGCCGATTGGGGAAGACCGCCTCGGTGGCACCCTCGTTCTCGACGGCGAGGGCATCCGGGTGGTGCTGGGCGGCGAGTCGGGTGGCATCCTGGTCAGCCAAGTGTTCGGGGACATGGGGTTGTGGCTTCGTAGACATCGCGACCTAGTATGTCAAACGTAGGATGTTTGGACGAAAGGACCTGTCAGTGCCTTTGGTCACCACCAAGCGGACGGGGCTGGTCGATCAGGTCATCGCCCAGATCCGCGAGCTCGTATCGTCCGGGGAATGGCCGATCGGCGAGAAGATCCCACCCGAGACCGAGCTCGTGGGCGCACTCGGCGTGGGCCGCAACACCGTCCGCGAGGCGGTGCGCGCGCTCTCCCACGCCGGGCTGCTGGAGGTGCGGCAGGGCGACGGGACGTTCGTGCGCGCCACCAACGAGATCTCCGGGGCGGTGCGCAAGCTGTGCGGCCCCGAACTGCGCCAGGTCCTGGAGGTCCGCCGCGCGCTTGAGGTCGAGGGCGCGCGGCTGGCGGCCGGGGCGCGGACCGACGAGGACCTGACCGGGCTGGAGGCCTGCCTGACCATCCGGAACGAGGCGATGCGGCGCCAGGACAGCACGGAGGTCGCCACCACCGACGCCGAGTTCCACCGGCTGCTGGTCGCGGCCTCGCACAACCCGGTGCTGATCTCGCTCTACGAAGGGATCCGCGAGACGGTGGCATCCAGCGTCGCGACCGCCCTCAACCGGGACGCCCAGGCTGAACTGGTCTCGCACGCCGAACTGCTGGCAGCGGTGCGCGACGGCGACCCCCGCCCCCTTCCTCGACGAACTGCTCAGCCAGATGGGCTCGGAGAGCGCGGCGGAGCAGCTCGATTGATCGCCGCCACTCCGAAGGCGTCGGCTATCCGGCCGACGAGTCCGGCCAGTAGTCGGTCCCAACGTCGAACGCGTCGCCACCGGTCGGCACCACCCAGGAGGCCGCGATCACCCCGGCGGCGAAACCACCGGTGGTGGAACGGGTGCGCGCGGGTTGCAGCCACACCGACGGCGCGCCGAAGCGGGTGATCACGATCTCCTCCCCCGATTCGGCGCGGTCGAGCAGCTCCACCAACCGCTCGCGGGCTTCGTCAACGGTGAACTCGGCAGCCATGTCCTCGACGTTACCCGCGTCACAACTCGTTGAGGCGACCTTCCACCGACGCTCGCGGCTCTCGCGCGACCGGAGCACCGGCCGACACCGGCCGACACCGGCACAGTTTCATTTGAAACTGCGGTGCACCGCCGGGAGCCCGGCGGGCGCGCCGTGGTCAAGCAGGCGGCGCAGGGCATCGGTGTCCAGGTGGTTTTCCACCAGGTCACCCAGCAGATCCAGCTGCCCCGCGCGGACCTCGGCGAAATCCGTGTCGTCGGCCGGTTCGAAACCGTCCCGCCCGGCGCGCCGCGCCGCCCACCACAGGAAGGCCCGCCGGAAGGCGTTGTTCTCGAACAACCCGTGCCAGTGGGTGCCGAGCACGGATTCCGCGATACCCCCTTCGGCCCGTCCGTCGGGCAGGGTGACCAGCGGCGTCAGGTCGCCGCGGCGCACTGCGGCACCATAGTGGATCTCGTAGCCCTCGACAGGCTCGCCGAAGGCCTCGCCGCGTGGCCTGGCCAGCGTCTTCTGCGGCGCGAACTCGATCTCCAGCTCGAGCAGCCCGAGTCCGTCGACCGCGCCGGCCCCGGACTCGACCTCGTCGACGATTCGTCGGGCCAGCATCTGGAAGCCGCCGCAGATCCCGACCACCGGCAGTCCGGCGCGGGCGTGCGCGCGGATCGCCTCGGCCAGCCCGCTGCTCCGCAACCAGGCCAGGTCGGCGACCGTCGACTTGGATCCGGGCAGCACGACCAGGTCCGCATCGGCCAGCCGCGAAGGTTCGGTGACGAACCGGACCGCGACGCCCGGTTCCGCGGCCAGCGCCTCCACGTCGGTGGCGTTGGAGATCCGCGGCAGCCTCGGCACCGCGACCCGCAGCCACTGGCCGCCCTTCGGCGGCGCAGGACGCCCGATCACCCCATCGGCCACGTAAGACAACGAATCCTCTGCGTCCAGCCACAGCTCCTCGGCCCACGGCAGCACGCCATGCACCGGGCGGCCAGTCAGCTCGCGCAATTGGTCCAGCCCCGGCTCCAGCAGCGCCGGATCCCCACGGAACTTGTTGATCAGGAATCCGGCGACCAGCGCCTGGTCCGCCGAGTCCAGCAGCGCGAGGGTGCCGAAGATCTGGGCGAACACGCCGCCGCGGTCGATGTCACCGACCACCAGCACGGGCAGTCCGGCGGCCTGCGCGAGACCCATGTTGGCGATGTCGTTGGCTCGCAGGTTGATCTCGGCCGGTGATCCGGCGCCCTCGCACACGACGTAGTCGTACTCCGCGCGCAACCCCTCCAATGTGGACACGACGGTGTCCAGAAGAGTGGCCTTGCGGGCCCGGTAGGACATCGCGGTCACCTCGCCGGACACCTGCCCGAGCACGACGACCTGCGAACTGCGGTCGCTGCCTGGCTTGAGCAGCACGGGGTTGAACCGCACCGAAGGCTCGACGCCGCACGCAGCGGCCTGCACGGCCTGCGCGCGCCCGATCTCGCCGCCGTCGGGCGTGACCACGGAGTTGTTGGACATGTTCTGCGCCTTGAAGGGCGCAACCCGAGCGCCGCCGCGCGCCAACCAACGACAGATCCCGGCGGTACGCTCTTCCCGGCATCCGAGGTGGTCCCGGCAACCAACACCGCATTCACACGTAGTTCCTACCCCATCAACCCGAGCCTCCCGAAGGCACCACCGAACCACCGGCAGCACCTACAGGCCGACCATCCGAGGACCGACGCCGCACGCAGACGCTGCAGTCGGCGAAACCGCACGAAATCGCCGGGCAAAGCAACCGCTAAGCACAGCCGAAAGCCAATGCGGGGAAGCGAAAGCGCGCACTACAACAGCACAATCGCAACCGCGACACTCGAATCTGACGACTTGACGCCGCCCCAAGCGGCGAAGCCGCTTAGCCACCCTCGCAACCGGCACCGCCACGCAAAACGAGCCTGGATCAGGGCAGAGTCAGGATTTCGTTGCCTTCTTCGGTGATTAGGATGGTGTGCTCGAACTGGGCCGTCCAGCTCTTGTCCTTCGTCGTGACCGTCCAGCCGTCGTCCCACATGTCGTACTCGTGGGTGCCGAGGGTGATCATCGGCTCGATGGTGAAGGTCATGCCGGGTTCCAGGACGGTCTGCACAGACGGCTCGTCGTAGTGCAGGATCACCAGTCCGCTGTGGAACGAGCGGCCGATGCCGTGCCCGGTGAAGTCGCGGACCACGCCGTAGCCGAACCGCTTGGCGTAGGACTCGATCACCCGGCCGATCACGTTGAGCTGACGTCCAGGCTTGGCGGCCTTGATGCCCCGCATCAGGGCCTCGTGGGTGCGCTCCACCAGCAGCCTCGCGTCCTCGGAGACCTCGCCGGCCAGAAACGTCCCGTTGGTGTCGCCGTGCACGCCGCCGATGAAACCGGTGACGTCGACATTGACGATGTCACCGTCCTCGATCACCGTCGAGTCCGGGATGCCGTGGCAGATCACCTCGTTCAGCGAGGTGCAGGAGGACTTCGGGAAGCCCCGGTAACCCAGCGTCGAAGGGTAGACCCCGTGGTCGCAGAAGAACTCGTGCACCACAGCGTCGACTTGGTCGGTGGTCGCGCCGGGCTGCACCGCCTTGCCGGCCTCGACCAGGGCCTGCGCGGCGAGTTTGCCCGCCACCCGCATCGCCTCGATCACCTCGGGCGGCTGCACGTCGGGGTCGCTGTTGCGCTTGGGAGCCGGTTTGTCGACGTACTCGGGGCGCTCGATGTGCGCTGGGACTGGGCGACGCGGCGTCTGCACGCCTGGCTTCAACGGAGCTCGAACCGGCATGCCCCCCACTGTAACCGCGTTGCGCTCCCGGACTCCGCGTGGCGGCCACGAACGCACCACACTCGTCCCCCTCGCCGTTGGACCGCAATTTCCATTGAAATTGAAGATCCAATTTCAATGGAAATTGCGGTAGTCCCGTCAGTTCACGCCTGGTGAGGCCGTGGTCAGCCCCGCGTCTTCCGCCGCAGCCAGCAGCGCCGGATCGTAGGAGACGTAGGCGTGCAGGCCGTGCTTGATCTTGCACGCGGAGGCCAGGTGGATGGCGTCCACCGGGCCGACGTTGCAGCGCAGTTCGGTGGCCACGTCGAGCACGTCCTGCTTCACCGGCAGCTGGTCGATCTTCGACACGATGATCGACGCCAGGTCTTCGGCGGCCGGGCTTACCTCACGGAAGGTGCGCAGCACGTCCACCTTCGACAACGCGCTGGTCACGCGGGGGTGTTCCCAGCGCTCGCGGATCCACTGGCTCAGCGCCTTGCTCTCCGGCTCCGGGGCGATCAACTTGATCAGCGCGGAGGAATCGAAGTAGATCAAAGCCGCTCCTGTTCACGCCTGCGCAGCAGCCGGTCGGAGACGTTCGGGGTCGGCGCTGCGGGCAACGGTTCGGGGAGCTCACCGCCTTCACCGGGCACGAGCTCTCCGGCGGCGACGAGTTCGTCGTACAGGGTTTGGTCACGCGTGGGCGGACTTAGCACCGCGACGGTGCGCCCCCGATCGGTCACGAGAATCGATTCGCCGGCGGCGACCCGCTTCAGGTATCGACTGGCGTTCTGCCGCAGCTCACGGACGCCGATCCGCTCCATGTGCAACAAAGTAGCACAATGATCACCACTGGCGATCGCCCCGAACACGTGAAGCGATCAGGCGCCCGCGAGGAAGCGCTTCGCGGCCTCGACGGCCGGGCCCGACGAGCCCGCGTCGGTCACCAGCACCGCGAAGGCCAGGTCGCCGCGGTAGCCGACGAACCAGCCGTGCGAGTGGGTCCCGTCGCCGAACTGCGCCGTGCCGGTCTTGCCCCGGACGTCACCGGAGCCGTTCAGCGAGGTCGCGGTCCCGCTGGTGACCACCTCGCGCATCATCGCGCGGAGTTGGTCGAGGGACTGCGGCGACGGCGGCTGCGGTTCGGCGTCGGCCTTCGTCGGCACGCCCCGGACCAGCGTCGGCACCGGCATCCGCCCTTGGGCGACCGAGGACGTCACCAGCGCCATGCCGAACGGGCTGGCCAGCACCGTGCCCTGGCCGATGCCGTTCTCGGCGCGCTGCACCGTGCTGCCGGCTGGCGTCACCTTGCCGGTGATCGTCGTCGCTCCTGCCATGTCGAAGTCCACGCCGAGGCCCAGCTGCCGCCCCGCGTCGGTCAGCGCCTGCCCGGGCAGGTCGACCGCGAGCTGCGCGAACGACGTGTTGCAGGAACGCGCGAACGCCGTCCGCAGCGGCACCTGGCCGAGGTCGAACTCCTTGTCGTTCGGCAGAACCCGGCCGTCGAACACCTTCTTGCCCGGGCATTCGACCTGGGTGTCGATGTTGACCTTGCCGGACTCCAGCCCGGCGGTCGCGGTCACCGTCTTGAACGTCGAGCCCGGCGGGTACTGGCCGGAAAGCGCCACCGGGCCCTGCGCGTCGGCGGCGGCGTTCTGCGCCACGGCGAGCACCTCGCCGGTGGACGGCTGCATGGCGACCAGCATCGCGGCCTGCGGTACCGGGTCCACCGCCTGTTCGGCGGCGTGCTGCGTGCGGTCGCCGAGGGTCACGTTGGTCGGCGCGACCGGCTTCTCTGGGACGTCGTGCAGCTCCGCGGCCTCCTGACCGGCAGCGTCGAGCGTGACGACGCGCCACCCGGCGTTCGCCTCGACCTGCTCGTCGACCTTGCGCGCGACGCCCGCGAGCACCTGCGTGCCGTACCCGCGCTCGGTGGTGACCAGCCGCGTCTGGGCCGGGAAGCGCACGCCCGGCAGGTCGTAGATCTGCGCCTTGACCTTGTCGTAGTCGCTCTGCCGCAGCGTGACCACCGCGTAAGGCTGGCCCTGCGGCGTTTTCGCCACGCCGTCCAGGATGGACTGCTGGGTGATCGCGGGCTCGACGGTGCTCAGCGCGCTCGCCAGCGAAGACGCGACCGCCGGCACGTCACCGGCTTCCGGCCGGCTGAGGCTCACGGTGACCAGCCGTTCCGGGCCCATGAGCTGCTTGCCGTCGCGGTCCAGGACCGGCGCCGGATCGGGCCGTTGTTCGCGGAAGGCGATGGTCTGCCCGGCGGCGAGTTGCGGGTGGATCACCGCTGGTGCCCAGCGGACCTTCCAGCCCTGATCCTGCTCGACGAGCTTGAGCTCGGTCGAGTAGTTCCAGACCTTGCCCGCGCCGAAGTCCCAGGACATGTCGAACCGGGCAGTAGGCACCCCCTGGGCGTCCTCGGTCACCTCCCGGACCGTCGCGTGCGCGGCGGTCGGCGACAGGTTCCGCCGAGCCGCCTCCAACGCCTGCCGGGCCTGGTCGGGCGCGTCGGTCTGGTTCGCCGCACCGGCTGCGTCGCCTGCCGCCACCGCGTTCACGAAGGACGCGGCCACGTCCTCTTCAGAGGGTCCGGTGCTGCAAGCGGCCAACGGCGACAGCAGCAATGCCGCCGCGCCGGCCAAGATCCGCGAGGAAACCATGTCCGCGAGTATGCCGAAACCTCCCGAAACGTCCACACCTCTTTTTCCGGCGGGGCACTCGCGTTCGGGCCACACCGACCAGACAGACGACAGTTTCGATTGAAACTGTCACCGAACACACCACACGAGAAACAGCAGTTTCAATTGAAACTGCTGCGGAACTCCACAGTGGATGATCAGAGGAGGACGGTGCCGAAGGATCCGACCTGCTGGAAGCCGACCTTCCGGTAGGCCAGGCGGGCGGCGGTGTTGTAGCCGTTGACGTACAGGCTCGCCGTGCGGCCCAGGCCGCGCACCAGCCGGTCCGCCACCGCAGCCGTTCCCGCCGTGCCCAGTCCGGTGCTGCGCCGGTCCGGATGCACCCAGACGCCTTGGATCTGGCCCACGGTTCGGGACAACGCGCCGATCTCGGCCTTGAACACCACCTCGTCGCCCTCGAAGCGGGCGAACGCCCGGCCACCGGCGATCAGGTCGGCGACCCGCGCGCGGTAGCTCGCCGCGCCGCCGTCGCTGGACGGGTCCACCCCGACTTCCTCGGTGAACATCGCGATCGCCGCAGGCAAGTAGCGGTCCAGTTCGTCCGGGCGCACCGGGCGCACCAGCGGGTCCGGGGCCACCCGCGGCGGTTCGGAGAGCGCCATGAGCGGCTGGTCGGCGCGCACCTCCCGCGCCGGGCCCCACTGCGCCGCCACCTCGTTCCAAAGCGCGAGCACCTGCTCGGCCGGGCCGACCAGCGACGAGCACACGCGGCGTCGGCGCAGCGCGCGGTCGGCGAAGGCGCGCATCGCGGCGGGCCCGCCGCGCAGCGGGATCAGGTTCGCGCCCGAGAAGCACATCCCGGTGAGCTTGTTGCCGTAGCCCCAGAGTTCGCCGCCGAGGCGCAACGGGTGGACGCCGACCTCCTCGACGCGCGCGGCCACCATGCAGGCCGCAACCGGAGCGGAATCCAACACGGAACGGACCAGCAGCGCGTCGCGTTCCTCCAACAGCCGTGCACCGGCGAGCTTGAGCACCTGCCAAGACTGCCAGAAACCCCGGTCGAAGAGCCTCCCCTGCCGATATGCACCACACCTACCCGAACGTGCACTCACCCGTTCGGAGCAGTCCGATCGGCGGAACACCGCCGATTCACCGCACCGGAACGCGCGAACGCCCGGAAATCCGAAGACCGGCCCCCTGAATCGGGGACGGCCGGTCGCGGCGAGATCAGCTGACGGTGACGACCGGCGCGCCGGACTCGGCGTCGGCGGGTTCCATGTCCTCGGCGATGCGCATGGCCTCCTCGATCAGGGTCTCGACGATCTGGTGCTCCGGCACCGTCTTGATCACCTCGCCCTTGACGAAGATCTGGCCCTTGCCGTTGCCCGAGGCCACGCCGAGGTCCGCTTCCCGCGCCTCGCCCGGCCCGTTGACGACGCAGCCCATGACCGCGACCCGCAACGGCACCTCCATGCCCTCCAGGCCGGCGGTGACCTCCTCGGCGAGCTTGTACACGTCCACCTGCGCCCGTCCGCACGACGGGCACGACACGATCTCCAGCTTCCGCGGCCGCAGGTTCAGCGACTGCAGGATCTGGGTGCCGACCTTGATCTCCTCGACCGGCGGCGCCGACAGCGACACCCGGATCGTGTCCCCGATGCCCTGGCGCAGCAGCGCGCCGAAGGCGACCGCGGACTTGATCGTGCCCTGGAACGCCGGGCCTGCCTCGGTGACGCCGAGGTGCAGCGGGTAGTCGCACTGCTCGGCGAGGATCTCGTAGGCGCGCACCATCACGACCGGGTCGTTGTGCTTCACCGAGATCTTCAGATCGTGGAAGTCGTGCTCGGCGAACAGGCTCGCCTCCCACAGCGCCGACTCGGCCAGCGCCTCCGGGGTCGCCTTGCCGTACTTCTGCATCAGCCGCGGGTCCAGCGAACCGGCGTTGACGCCGATCCGGATCGGCGTGCCGTGGTCCTTGGCGGCCTGCGCGATCTCCTTGACCTTGTCGTCGAACTTCTTGATGTTGCCCGGGTTGACGCGCACCGCGGCGCAACCGGCTTCGATCGCCGCGAACACGTACTTCGGCTGGAAGTGGATGTCGGCGATGACCGGGATCTTCGACTTCTGCGCGATGGCCGGCAGCGCCTCCGCGTCGTCCGCGCTGGGGCAGGCCACCCGGACGATGTCGCACCCGGCGGCGGTCAGCTCCGCGATCTGCTGCAGCGTGCTGTTGATGTCCGCAGTGACGGTCGTGGTCATGCTCTGCACGGAGACGGGGTGCTCACTGCCCACCCCGACCGCTCCGACCTGTAACTGCCGGGTCTTGCGCCGTTCCGCGAGCACCGGAGCCGGGGACGCGGGCATGCCCAGATCGACGGTCATCGATTCCTCTCCACCTCTTCTGGTGTTCTTCGCGCGACTCGCGCCGCCTCGCACCACGATACCGGCGCACGTTCATCCGGCGGGACGTCGTGGGGTCGAACGTTCGGTGACCATCAGCGCCCGTTCACGTCGGGTTAGGAGCACCGTCGCGCGCCGGTCAACCACCCGATCCATTAACCGCCGTGGCGAGCGGCCGAAGCCGTTCAACACCGGCCGACACGCGTTCCCGCGATCCCGCAGCCGCTCGGCATGCGAGTGAAATTCACATCCTATGCCGTTCCCCCGCCGCGCGGCTAGAACAGCTTCACCGGGTTCACGACATCGGCGACCAGGACCAGCAGCGAGTACGCGATGAAGATCAGGCTCACCGCGTACGCCAGCGGCATCAGCCGCGCCGTGTCGAACGGGCCCGGGTCCGGCCGCCGCACCAGCTTGGCGAACCCTCGGCGGAGACTCTCCCAGATCGCGCCGGCGACGTGGCCGCCATCCAGCGGCAGGATCGGCAGCATGTTGAACACGAACAACGACAGGTTCACGCCCGCGAGCAGGTTGAACATCATGATGATCCGGGCGTCCACGCCGTAGTCGTCCGAGGCCAGCACCTCGCCGCCCAGCCGGCTCGCGCCGACGATGCCCACCGGCGAGTCCTGGTGCCGTTCACCGCCGAAGATCGCGTTGATCAAGTCGGGCACCCGCTGCGGCAACTCGACGACCTTCTGCGCGGTGAGGCTGACGAAGCCGCCGATGGTCTTCGCCACGCCGCCGACGTCCTGCTTCACCAGCTGCGACGTCGGGGTCAGGCCGAGGAAGCCGACCTTCTCGTACTCGCTGGTCGAGTTCAGCTTCGGCCGGTCGGTCTGCATCAGGTTCGCCTGCAGGGTCAGCTGCTGGCCGCCGCGGTCGACGACCACCGGCACGGTGCCGGCGGAGCGCCGGATGGCCAGTTGCAACTCGTCCCACGAGGCGTAGGGCTTGCCGTTGAACTCCAGGATCCGGTCGCCGGGCCGGAAGTCGGCGGCCGCGGCCGGCGACGGCGGCGCATCCGCCGGGCACTGCTCGGTGTTCGGGGCGGTAGCGGGGAGCACGCACGCGCTGACCGACGACACCGTCGTGGTCGGCGTGTTGATGCCGTGGCCCATCAGGATCGCCGCGAAGATGCCGACCGCCAGGATGAGGTTCATCACCGGCCCGGCCAGCATCACGATGACCCGCTTCCACGGGCTGCGCTGGTAGAACTGCCGGTGCGCGTCCTCGGGGGTGATCTCCTCGGCGGACATCTGGCGGGCGTCCTCGATCATCGCCCGCCACGGCGCGGACGACGCGGTGCGCCCGTACTTCTCGTCCTTCTTCGGCGGAAACATGCCGATCATCCGGATGTAGCCGCCGAACGGGATGAGTTTCACGCCGTACTCGGTGTCGCCCTTCTTGCGCGACCAGATGGTGCGCCCGAAGCCGACCATGTACTGGGTGACCTTGATCCCGAACAGCTTCGCTGTCGCCAGGTGCCCCAGCTCGTGCCACGCGATGGAGAACAGCAACCCGAGGAAGAAGATGATGATGCCAACGACGACCAGCATCTATTACTCCGCCTTCCCCGCGAGCTCGCGAGCCCGAGTCCGCGCCCAGCCCTCGGCCGCGAAGACCTCGTCCAAGCCCGCCGGATCGCTGCGCCACTGATCTGCGCCGGCGAGCACCTCACCCACAGTTTGCACGATTCCGGTGAAGCGAAGTCGGCCATCGACGAAGGCCGCGAGCGCTTCTTCGTTCGCCGCGTTGTAGATCGCGGGCAGGCAACCGCCGCCGGAGCCCGCAGCCCGGGCCAGCTCGACAGCCGGGAACGCCTCGTTGTCCACCGGCTCGAAGGTCCACTCCTGCGCCTGCTCGAAGGTCAGCGCCGGGGCGGCCTTGGGCACCCGGCGCGGCCATTCCAGGCTCATCGCGATCGGGATCCGCATGTTCGGCGGGCTGGCCTGGGCGATCGTGGCGCCGTCCACGAAGGTGACCATCGAGTGCACGATCGACTGCGGGTGCACCACGACGTCGATCCGGTCGTAGTCGATGCCGAACAGCAGGTGCGCCTCGATCAGCTCCAGACCCTTGTTGACCAGTGTGGCCGAATTGATGGTGACCACGCTGCCCATCGACCAGGTCGGGTGGGCCAGCGCTTGCTGCACCGTGACGTCCACGAGCTCGTCGCGCTTGCGGCCCCGGAACGGGCCGCCGGAGGCGGTCAGCACCAGCCGTTCCACCTCGTCGGAACGACCCCCGAACAGGCACTGCGCCAGCGCGGAGTGCTCGGAGTCGACCGGCACGATCTGGCCGGGGGCGGCGCCCTTGAGCACCAGCGCACCACCCGCGATCAGCGACTCCTTGTTGGCCAGCGCCAGCTGCGCGCCGGTCGCCAGCGCGGCCAGCGTCGGCTTGAGACCGCGCGAGCCGTCGACGCCGTTGAGCACCACGTCGGCGGGGGTGGACTCGATGAGGTCGGTGACCGCCTCCGGCCCGGCCAGCAGCCTGGGGAGGCGGAATTCACCGGCCGCGTAGCCGCGCTTCTGGGCCTCGGCGTAGAGGGCGAGCTGGACGTCTTCGACGGCGGTGCCCTTGGCGACCGCGACCGCCGGGACGTCGAACTCCAGCGCCTGTTGCGCCAGCGCCTGCGGGTCGCTGCCGCCCGCGGCCAGCCCGGCGACCCGGAACCGGCCGGGGTTGTGCCGGATCACGTCTAGGGCCTGGGTACCGATCGAACCGGTCGAGCCGAGCACCAGCACGGTGCGGGGGTCGCCGGGTGCGCTCTGATTCGGGGTGTCGGCGTGCATCACGGTCATTGTCCCCGAAGAAGGTGAGCACCCGTCGCTCGCGGTGCGCAAATCACTTCCGGGGCTCACGATCAGGTGGTAGGCCCCGGCCGGGTGAACCGGATGACGTGAGGAGAACCGCAATGGGCATCATCGGATGGATCGTTCTCGGCCTGGTCGTGGGGGCAATCGCGAAGGCGATCATGCCGGGCAAGGACCCGGGCGGGATTCTGGTCACCATGCTGCTTGGCGTGGTGGGCGCGTTCGTCGGCGGGCTGCTCGGCAACTGGATCTTCGGCGTCGGCATCGACCGGTTCTGGTCGCTGAGCACCTGGATCCTGGCCATTGTCGGCTCGGTCATCGTGCTGGGCATCTACCGCGTGATCGTCGGCCGCAAGGCGGTGCAGCGTTAGGAGCGAGCCCACCGTCCTCGGCGCGGGGTGTTGCGGAAATCGCTTCCGCAACACCCTTTTCGCTGATCGCAGGGGGGCAGGTGCGCGCTCGGGCACCGAGGGCGTGTGCGAGGATGGGGGCAATGTGGATCGCCGGACGGCGGTCTGCACACCTAGTAACGTCTTCCGGCCTGGCGGCCGGCGTGGCACAGGAGGGGAACGTGGCGAGCACCGAGCTGGAGAAGAAGCCCGGCCAGGCCATCGACCCGGCCGAGGAACCGTCGGTCGAGTGGGGCTGGCACGGCGGTTTCCCGAAGGGCACCCAGTTCATGGGCTGGTTCTCGGTCGTCGCGTGCCTGGCCATGCTGATCGGCAACCACCAGGGCGTCCTCAGCGGCGGCGGGCAATTCAAGACCGAGGACGGCTACCTGGTCTTCATCGCGGCGGTCCTGGTCATCGGCCTGCTGATCGACCTGCGCAAGAAGCGGACCGCCTGGCGCCGCTGACGCGCCGAAAGCATGAAAGAACGCCGCCCCGGTCACCGGGGCGGCGTTCTTTCATGAGTGCGCTGGTTCTCCTCGACCCAGCCCGACCAGGACGCCGTCTTGGAGGCGGTTTCCTGGTGTTTTCTTCTGAAGCGGCGCAGCGGCTCAGCCCACCCGCGCAACCGGCACCGCGCACGTGTGCGTCGAGGATCCCGCAGCGAGCAGGCGTCCGAGGTTCCGCTACCCGCACCGCCGCGCAGAAGGAGCCTGGAAGCAGCGATTCACGGGTTGATGCCGGTGAGGACTGTGACGTGCTCCTCGGTGAGATCCGTCATCGCGGCCCGCACGCCTTCCCTGCCGACGCCCGACTCCTTCACCCCGCCGTAGGGCATCTGGTCGGCGCGGAAGCTCGGCACGTCGCCGATGATCACGCCGCCGACCTCCAGCTCCGACGACGCGCGGAAGGCCAGCTGCAGGTCGCGGGTGAACACCCCGGCTTGCAGGCCGTAGCGGGAGGCGTTGACCTTCTCGAACGCCTCGTCCATCGAATCGACCGGCGCGATGACCAGCACCGGCCCGAAGACCTCCTCGCAGGAGACCTTCGCGTCCTCCGGTGCGTCGGCCAGCACCGTCGGCGCGTAGGTCGTGCCCTCGCGGGTGCCGCCGGTGAGCACCCGGGCGCCCGCCGCGACGGCTTCGCCGACCCACTGCTCGACGCGCTCCGCGGCCGCCAGGTCGATCAGCGGCCCGACCTTGGTGGCCGGGTCCTTCGGGTCTCCGGTGCCCTGCGCCTCGACGGCCTTGACCACCCGGGCGGTCAGGTCGTCGACGATGTCGCGGTGGGCGTAGACGCGCTGTACCGAGATGCAGGACTGGCCGCCCTGGTACACCGCGAAGGTGGCGATGCGCTCGGCGGCGTATTCGAGGTCCGCCCAGTCCGAGTTGACGATCACCGCGGCGTTGCCGCCGAGTTCGAGGGTGACGTGCTTGCGCGGGGCCGAGTCGCGGATGCCCCAGCCGACCGGCCCGGAACCGGTGAACGACACCACCGGCAGCCGCGGGTCCGCGACGAGCTCGGCGGCCTTCTCGTTGGTGGTCGTCACCACCGACCAGGACCCGGCGGGCAGCTCGGTCTCGGCCAGGATCTCGCCGAGCAGCAGCGCGGACAGCGGGGTCTTCGGTGCGGGCTTGAGCACGATCGGGGTGCCGACGGCGAGCGCCGGGGCGACCTTGTGCGCGACCAGGTTGAGCGGGAAGTTGAACGGCGAGATGCCGAGCACCGGGCCGCGCGGGATCCGGCGGATCAGCGCCATCCGGCCCGTCGCACCCGCATCGGTGTCGAGCCGCTGCAGCTCGCCGGAGAAGCGGCGGGCTTCTTCCGCGCCCCAGCGGAAGGTGGAGACGGCGCGGGCGACCTCGCCGCGCGCCCAGGTGATCGGCTTGCCGTTCTCGGCGGTGATCAGCTGTGCGATCTGCTCGGCCCGCTCGGTGAGGCGGCGGCTCACGTGGTCCAGCGCCGCCGCGCGCGCGTGCGCGGGCAGTTCGGCGAACTCGCGGCGGACCGCGTGCGCGGCGGCGACGGCCCGCTCCACATCGGCGTCGGTGGCGTAGCACGTGGTGGCGACTGCCGCGCCGTCGTAGGGATGACGCACCTCGAAGGTCGCGTCGCTGGTCAACCGTTCGCCAGCGACCCAGTACCCGGTGACCGATGACATCGGCTGCCTCCTGTTGATTTTCGTCCTCGCCGCGACGCTACGGCCGCGCCCCGAGCCACCGGCACTGCCAATCCGTCCACCGCCGCCCGCAACCATGTCCAAACCGTCACCCCACCCCGCTCGGCTAGCGAAGGGCACCTCGACCGGTTGGCAGGTCGCGCAGACCGGGCGCACCGGCGCGGGCGTCTTGCTCGCGCGAAATCGCCAACCCGGGGCACGCCATCAGCGCATCTTCGCTGGGGCGGGCGAAGGTGCCCATCAGCCGCGAGACGGCGCTCGACCGGGCCGGAGTGACCGGCCCGGTCGCGGGGCGCACGCGATGGGGTGAACCACCTCCACCACGTCGGCGCCGACCACGTTCAGGTCGGCCAGCCCCCGCACCACTTCGAGCAGCTCGCGGCTGGACAGCCCGCCGGATTCGGGGGTTCCGGTGCCCGGCGTGTACGCCGGGTCCAGCACGTCGATGTCGATGGACGGGTACACCGGCCGTATCCCGAGCCGCGTGCGGATCCGCTCGATGATGGTGTCCGGCGGCGTCCGGGCGAACTCACGGGAGTTCGGCCCGGCACCCGTCCGTATCCGACGGCCGCGACGTCGGCGATGACCAGGTCCGCGATGAAGGCCTCCGGGGTAATCCCGGCGGTGCGCTACACCCCGGCGGTCAGCACCACCTCGCCGCCGCGCAGGAACCGGCCGGGCGCCTTGATCTCGATGGTGTGCACCCAGCGGATCGGCCGGTCCACCCGGCCGCGCACCCGCACCTGCAGGGCGAGTCCCGGCAGGTTCAGCAGATCTTCGACGAGCACGGCGCCACCCCCGTCACTCGCCGGGCCGGTCCAGGATTTGCAGCGCCAGCCACAGCTCCGCGCGCACGCCGGGCTGGTCCAGGCTGCGCCCGAGCAGCTCCTCCACCTTGCGCACCCGGTTGCGCAGGGTGTGCCGGTGCACGCCCAGCCGGTTGGCCGCCGGATCCCACTGCCCGTGGTGCGCCAACCAGGTTTGCAACGACTCGATCAGCGCGTCCTGCCCGCGCAGCGGGGCGAGCAGGGCCTCGGCGAACCCCTGGGCATCGGTGCCGGGCACCAGGTTCAGCAGGCCGTATCCGGCGAGGTCTCCGAAGTGCACCGCGGTGCCGCTGCGCTTCGCCGCACGCGCCGCCTGCTGCGCCTGGCGGAGGCCTTCGGCGAGCCCGGCCACCTCGCACGGCTCGGACACGCCGACGGCCACGCCAGGCTGGCCGGTGAGCCAATCGAGCGCGCCGCCATCGACGAGCCCCACCACGGTGTCGCCGTGTTCGGCCAGGTAGGCGGGGGCGCTTGGCTGGTCCGCCGCCAGCCGGGTGAGCAGCTCGTCGCGGTCGCGGGCACCGGCCAGCGCCACCACCCGGAACGGCTCGGGCGGCAGCTCGGCGTGCAGGTCGGGGAGCACGTCCTGCACCGGCTCGCCGCGGAGCATCAGGTCCAGGAACCCGGCGCGCAGCCGACGACGGGCGGTGGCGAGGGCCTCGACCTGCTCCAGCGCCAAGGTCAGCAGCGAGGCGGCCGAGTTGATCACGTGGTGGTCGGTGGTGGCGAACGGCCCGCCGCGGCCGACGGCCAGGAAGCCGCGCGCCCGGCCACCCAGCGCCTGCATGCTCACTTCCTGATCGCCGAGCGAGAACCCGGCGGCGGTCAGGCCGCGCTTCGCGCGCACCTTAGCCACTTCCGGCTCCAGCTGCGGCAGCCGGGAACCCGCCGCCGCCGGGGCGCTGTGCAGGAGCCGGCCACCGGCGTCGAGCAGCAGCACCCACGCGTCCAAAAGCGTCGCGAGCTTGCGGACCAGGGTGGCCACGCCGTTGGTGGTGCCGGCCGCCTGCGCGAGTTCATGCTGGGCGCGGCTGGTGTGGCGCAGGCTCGCGTACTCGTCGGCCGAGACGGCGCGCGAAACGGCTTTGCTGATCGCGATGAACGGCGTCGGGCGGGGCACTTCGAGCAGCGGCAGCCCGGCGGATTCCGCAGCCGTCACGAGCTCGGCAGGGATCTCCCGGTGGCTGAGCCCGACACCGAAACCCAGCCCCGCGACGCCGACCGCGGTGAGCCGCTCGACCAGCCCCGCGCAGTCTTCCGGACGCAGCGCCAGGCCGGTCGTCAGCAGCAGTTCGCCGCCCTCCAGGAACGGGGCTGGATCCGCCAGCTCGCTGGTGTGCGCCCACGCGATCGGGCGGTCGAACGCCCGTGCACCGGCCCTCGCGGCGAGCCCCAGCTCGGCGTCGGCGACCAGGTCGCGAACCGTCAACGGCACCGGCCACCTCCTGACATTGTGTCGAATCCGAAAATCCGAGTTAACCAGATCGTCCACTGTTCGGTTCAGGGCACCGGGGGCGACTCTGGTCTCAGGACGTATGCGACCGAAGCCTGCTCCAAGCGGAGATAGCCGCTTGCGGTGCGGGGGCTCAATCTGCTGCAGCCACTTTCGAAACAGTTCTCAGGAGGTCCCCACCGTGACCGTTTCCCCTGCCCGGGCGGCACTGCCGCAGGCACGCGTGCTGCGCACCGAGATCCCCGGCCCGAACTCCCGCGAACTCCAGCGGCGCCGCACTGCGGCGGTGTCGACGGGCGTGGCCAGCGTGCTGCCGGTCTTCATCGCCGAGGCCGCCGACGGCGTGCTGCACGACGTCGACGGGAACTCGCTGATCGACCTCGGTTCGGGCATCGCCGTCACGAACGTCGGCAACGCCGCGCCGGAGGTCGTCGAGCCCGTGCGCCGCCAGGTCGGCGAGTTCACCCACACCTGCTTCATGGTGACGCCGTACGAGAACTACCTGCAGGTCTGCGAGGAACTCGCGGCGCTCACCCCGGGCGACCACGAGAAGCGCAGCGCGCTGTTCAACTCGGGCGCGGAAGCGGTGGAGAACGCCGTCAAGATCGCGCGGCGCGCAACCGGGCGGCAGGCGATCGTGGTGCTCGACCACGCCTACCACGGGCGCACCAACCTGACCATGTCGCTGACCGCGAAGTCCGTGCCGTACAAGCACGGTTTCGGCCCGTTCGCGCCGGAGATCTACCGGATGCCGACGTCGTACCCGGCGCGGGATTCGCGCACCGGCGAGCAGGTTGCGCGGGAGGCGATCGACCGGATCGAGAAGCAGCTCAGCGCCGACACCGTCGCGGCCGTACTGATCGAACCGATCCAGGGAGAGGGCGGATTCATCGAGCCAGCGGCCGGATTCCTGCCCGCGATCTCGCGATGGTGCACCGACAACGGCGTGCTGTTCATCGCCGACGAGATCCAGACCGGCTTCTGCCGCACCGGCGCGTGGTTCGCCTGCGACCACGAGAACGTGGTCCCCGACCTGATCACCACGGCGAAGGGCATGGCCGGCGGTCTGCCGCTGGCCGCGGTGACGGGCCGCGCGGAGCTGATGGACGCGATGCCGCCGAGCAGCCTGGGCGGCACCTACGGCGGCAACCCGGTCGCGTGCGCGGCCGCGCTCGGCGCGATCCGCGCGATGCGCGAACGGGACCTGGCCACGGCCGCGCACGACATCGGCGACCTGGTGTTCCCCCGACTTCGCGAGCTCGCCGAGACCACCGACGCGATTCTCGACGTGCGCGGCCGGGGCGCCATGATCGGCATCGAGTTCGTCAAACCGGGCACCCCCGATCCGGACCCCGAGGTGACCGCGAAGATCGCGAAGGCCTGCCACGCCCAGGGCGTCGTGATCCTCACCTGCGGCACCTACGGCAACGTGATCCGCCTGCTGCCGCCGCTGGTCATCGACCACGCCCTCCTCGAAGAAGGCCTGGCGGTCCTGGAAGAAGCCATCCGCGAGCACACGCGGTGATCGACCGGGACGCGGGCGATCTGCCGGGGGGACAGCCGCCCGCGGCCCCATCCATCACGCAGGCGACGCGAAGGAAGCGGAACGCCAGCTGACGAAAGAACCACCCAGCACGGCGCGGACACCGGGCGCACCTGCGGCCAGGCGAGTTGTGGGCACACACCCGGTCCGCTGGTTTGTCGCTGGGAGATCGGGCTTGCCTGCGGCGCTCCGCCTCGACGCGCCAGTCATGACAGCCGACAAAGCTTGGCGGGACGTCGACGTTCGAGTTCCGGTCCAGCTTCTGCGCTGACATCTTGAGCGGTTGTGCCGGAACAACTGCTCACGACCGCATGGGGGCTCGGTCGGTGCGCGCCGTTCGGGGGCTGGGCGGCGCGCACCGGCCGTGCACGGGTCGGGGTTCATCCGGCCCCGGCCCGAGTCTTTCAGCGCAGCTGGTGCCGGGCGAAGAACTGCATGATGATCGGCGTCGCATCGACGACCGCCGGCGCGGAGGCCTTGCCGCAGCCGGTTGACGGCAGAGGATCGTCGGTCACGCGAGCCGGTTCGGCCTGCGCGGGCAAGCCACCCAGCGCCATCATGGCCACGCCGACCGCGACCAGCAACCGTCCACTTCGGATCAAACGGGGAGAGTGGCGGGCGAACACCCGTTTCGCACGGTCAGGCACCATTGCCTCCCACCTCGATCAACTCGGGTGCAAGGATCGTGGACCTCCGAAGCCCGCCGGTCAGCATTGCGTTCATTGCGTTCACGGGTCGCTCGAAGGGCGCGGCGTTGCGCACCGCCCACTCGGCGAAGGTGCGGGGCAGGCGCGCGAGGACCCGCTCGACGTCCCGACTCACCTGCCGCTCAGCGGCTTTCGGTTCGCCCAGGATGCGGAGGGTGGACTCCACGACCGGCTCTGGCATGAACCGCAGCCTGCGTTCGGGCCTGCACTCTCGACCGGCCCGGCCGGTAGGAGAAGCCCTGAGAAGCCCGTCATCCCAAGGAAATCAGCCCTCGGCGGCGAGTTGGCCGCAGGCCGCCGCGATCTCCTGGCCGCGGGTGTCCCGGACCGTGCACGAGACACCCGCGGCACGAACCCGGCGGACGAACTCCCGCTCCACCGGCTTCGGGCTGGCGTCCCACTTGCTGCCCGGCGTCGGGTTCAGCGGGATCAGGTTGACGTGCGCGAACGGCCCGAGGTGGCGGTGCAGCAGCTTGCCGAGGAGATCCGCGCGCCACGGCTGGTCGTTGATGTCGCGGATCAGCGCGTACTCGATCGACACCCGGCGCCCGGTGTGGTCGGCGTAGCCGCGGGCCGCCTCCAGCACCTCCGCGACCTTCCAGCGGTTGTTCACCGGCACCAGCGAGTCACGCAGCTCGTCGTCCGGGGTGTGCAGCGACACCGCGAGCGTGACGTGCAGGTTCTCCGCGGTCATCTTCTTCATCGCGGGCACCAGCCCGACCGTGGACACGGTGACCGACCGCTGCGAGAGGCCCAGCCCCTCCGGCGCCGGGTCGCAGATCCGGTGCACCGCGTTGATCACCCGCCGGTAGTTGGCCAGCGGCTCGCCCATGCCCATGAACACGACGTTGGACAGCCGACCGGGCCCGCCCTGGACCTCGCCGTCGCGCATCGCCGCCGCGGCCGAACGCACCTGGTCGACGATCTCGGCGGTCGACAGGTTGCGCTGCAGGCCGCCCTGCCCGGTGGCGCAGAACGGGCACGCCATCCCGCAGCCGGCCTGGCTGGATATGCACACAGTCGCGCGGTCCGGGTACCGCATCAGCACGCTTTCCAGCAGCGTGCCGTCGTGCGCGCGCCAGAGCGTCTTGCGGGTGGTGCCGTCGTCGGTGTTCAGGTGCCGGACCGGACTCAGCAGCGGCGGCAGCAGGTGCTCCGCGAGCTTCGCGCGGCTGGCCGCCGGGATGTCGGTCATCGACTCCACGTCGGCGTTGAGCCGGCCGAAGTAGTGGTGCGCGAGCTGCTTGGCTCGGAACGGCTTCTCCCCCAACTCGGTCACCGCGGCGCGCCGTTCGTCGGCGGAGAGGTCGGCGAGGTGTCGCGGCGGCATGCCACGGCGCGGGGCGTCGAAGACGAGTGGAAGGGAAGTCGCAGACATAGCGTCCACAAGTGTCCCACGGCGCGAAACGACCTTGGTGGCCGGGCGACACCGCGCGAACACGCGGGGCACACGCTTCGTTCACGGGCCGGGGGTCGCCCGTATCGTGCAAGTATGACGAGTATGGCCGAGCGCCCCTCGCCGTCCGTTGAGGACTACCTCCGGGCGATCTACGGGCTCAGCGAACGGGGCGTGCCCGTCACGAACGCCACCCTGACCCAGCGGCTCGGCCTGAGCCCTTCTTCGGTGTCCGGGATGATCAACAAGCTGGCGCAGCTCGGCCTGGTCACCCACGTCCGATACCGCAGCGTCGAGCTGACCCCGGAGGGCCGCCGGCTGGCCTGCGACGTGCTGCGCCGACACCGGCTGATCGAGCTGTTCCTGGTCGAGGAGCTCGACTACAGCTGGGACGAGGTGCACCGGGAGGCCGACGCGCTGGAGCACGCGGTGTCCGACGAACTGGTCGCGCACATCGCCGCCAAGCTCGGCAACCCCACCCGTGACCCCCACGGTGACCCGATCCCGACCGCCGAAGGCACCGTGGAGAAACCCGCGACGCTGCTGCTGGACCAGGTCGAGCCCGGCACGATCGGCACCATCGCACGGGTCTGGGACACCGATTCGGAGCTGCTGCGCTACCTCACCGAACACGGCATGACACTGGGCTCGCGGATCGAGATCGTGGAGCGCAAGCCCTTCGGCGGGCCGCTGGTGGTGCGCGTCGGCGAGCCGCCGCGGGACGAAACCCATTTCGTGGGCAACGAGATCGCGGCAGCGCTATCGATCAGCGTGCACCGGTGACCCCTCGGTGGTGAGCCGGGAGGCGACCGTGCGGGATGCGACCACTCGCGACGCCGCCCGCTCCAGCGGATCCGCGGGCGGATCGTCGCCGTAGATCTGCTCGGTCACCAGGCGTCCGTGCAGCTCGTCGGTGCGGTGCGCGCCCAGCACCGCCAGCAGCAGGTCGAACCGGCTGTCGGTGAGAGCCACCACGACGTAGCAGAATCCGGCGAGACCGGCGAACACGAGACCGGACACCCACCACACCGAAGCGCCCTGGACCAGGAACATCACGGCCAGGGCGAGCATCAGTCCGGACGCGAAGGCCATTCCGCGGGCGATGGTCACCTGCTTCAGCATCGACCGGAACGCCGGGTACTGGTGGCAGAGCTGCTGGATGATGCGGGCCCGCTCGTGGCGGTCGATTTGCGCAAGCCGGCTCAGGCCCGCGGTGACCGGCTTCGCCGCGCGGTTGGCCATGGCTGCTCCTGTAACCCTGGTACGTGCTTCGATCGGGTTCTCCGGCATGCGACTACGCACGCTGAGTCACCTCTACTAGTCGATCACGCGGACCGTCCAGTAGCAAGGCGTCATTCGGGGGCGTTCCCATTGCGGAAAAGACACCGAACAGTAACGCCCCCGCGCGGCCGAACCGGCTTGATCCACCACGCGTGTTTTCCGGACCGGCGCAACGGTCACCCTGAGGTAACCGACCATTGACCGCCTCTGCGGCGTGCGCTTCGAAGGAGTAGCGATGGCCATCGCAGTGGGTGCGCCTGCCTGGGTGGATCTGGCCACCCACGACGTCGCCGACGCCAGGGACTTCTACACCGGCCTGCTCGGCTGGCACTGGATCCAGCGCCCGGACTACAACATCGCCTTGAAGGAGCACAAGCCGGTCGCCGGGTTGCTGCTGCCGGAGACCGATACGCCGACCGCCTGGACGCTGTACCTGGAGTGCGGCTCGGCGCGCCGAGCGGTGGAGCGCATCCGCGCGCTCGGCGGAAAGGTGCTGGTCCCGCCGACGGAAACGCCCGCCGACGAGACGTTCCTGGTGGCCGAGGATCCATCCGGCGCGACCATCGGACTGTGGGAAGCACCGCCCAACGGCACCTTCGGCCGCGACCACGCGGGCATGCTCTGCTGGGCGGAGCTGCATACCCGCGACGGTTCTTCCGCCGATCCCTTCTACGCCGAACTGCTGGGCTACCGGCAGGAGCAGATCGGCGAGCCTGGCGACAGCTTCGACTACACGGTCTGGTACGTCGACGACCTGCCAACCGTGGGCCGCTTCGAGACCAGCTCGGCGCTGCCCGAGGACGTGCCCGCGCACTGGCAGCTGTACTTCCAGGTCAACCCCGACAACGACACCGACGCCGCAGCGGCGAAAGCGGTGGAGCTGGGTGGCAAGGTGCTGCGCGAACCGTCCGATTCCCCGTACGGCCGGCTCGCCCTGCTCCAGGACGTCGTGGGAGCCACGTTCTTCATCATGGACACCGCCCAGCGCACCGGGGAGTGACCCGCGCACCTGCTCGCACCGACGCGAACCTGGATGTTTGGCATCCAGGTCATGCGGATGGGCGAAGGGGTCGAGTGGGGACTGCGCTGCTGCCTCACGTTGGCGTGGCTGGACGACGAGCCGGTGCCGACCGCCCGCCTCGCCACCCATTTTGATCAGTGGAGCACCGGCGGAAGCGTCGCTGGTCGTTTCGCTGAACGCCTCGGCGATCTACCTGGGAATCGGCGCCGGAACCCTCGGCGGCGGCCTACTGCTCACAACGAGCCCAGCCCTCGTCGACACCGCATCAACCGTCGTCGCCGCAACCGCAGCGCTCTTCCTCGCGATCACCCGAACCACCGGCGACTGATCCCAGCGCGCCCGGGCGTTGGCGCAGTTCCGGTTCCGATCAGCGGAATCACGGCAGCTGCTACACAGCCGACTAGCGGCACCGACTCCTCCATGTGCTCCAGCACTGCCCTGTCACCGGGGAGATCACCTGCGAGCACCAGTTCTTCGCCGAGCACCCAACGAACCCCCAGGCAACGCCGCTGCTCCCCGGGGAATGCTCCAGCCCGGCGAGCGCAGCGCAAGCGCGCGCCGCCCCCCGGCACCATCAGCGACGCAGCCGATTCCACCTACCGGAAGTACGTCGGTCCGCTAGACGTTGACCGGATCGCGAGCCCACCGCTCAGGCGCGCAACAGGCCCGCCGGCTTGCGGCGGGTGCGGAGGCGGTAGCCGACCGGGATCGTTCGGCCGGGCGTCTCGCGGGCTGCGCGGGCGGCGACCTTCGCCGAGAACTCGATGCCCAGCACCGCTTCGAGGGTTTCCCGGTCGTCGAAGCGCCACAGGGTGTCCACCGGGGCGCTGTCGAAGTCGTGGCGTTCGAAGAACGACTCGATCGCATCCGGATCGATCTGCGGAGCATCCGCTCGCATCCAGTCCCCGTACGGCGGACGGGACGCGTCGAGGTCGACGATCGCGATCATCCCGCCCGGGCGGAGCACCCGCTCCGCCTCCGCCAGGCCCGGTTCACAGCCGGCACCGAAGAAGTACGCGGTGCGGGCGTGCACCAGGTCGACGCTGGCGTCGGCGAGCGGCAACTGCTGGGCGGGCGCGACCCTGACGTCCACACCAGGAGTTCCGGCCAGCCGGCCGCGAGCGCGTTCGGCCAGCGGCGGATGCGGTTCGACGCCGATCACCGTCCGGGCCGTGGCGGCGAACAGCGGCAGGTGAAAGCCGTCGCCGCAGCCGATGTCGACCACGTCGCGACCGGCCCACTCGCAGCGCTCCCGCAGCGCCCGCCACAACGCGCCGGTGGAGTCCTGGGCCCGGTTCTCGATCTCGAAGAGCTCCGGCCAATGCCAGATGTTCGGGCTCGGCGTCACCTGCGGCCGGGCCGGCTTCCGCCAGGTTCGCATCACTGTCCTTGAACCGGTTAGTCCTTCGTCTTCGAAGCGGCGCAACCGACCGCTCCCAGGTACCCGACACCGAGCGTTGACGCAATGCCGAGCAGCGGGTTCCTCAGGTCGGGATCAGCCAGAAGAGCATCATCCAGGCGGCCGCGGCCGACGGCAGCAGGGAATCCATCCGGTCCATCAGGCCGCCGTGCCCGGGCAGGAGGTTGCCCATGTCCTTAATGCCGAGATCGCGCTTGATCAGCGATTCCATCAGATCGCCCAGCGTCGCGGTGCCCACCAAGGCAGCCCCGAACAGCGCGCCCTGCCACCACTGACCGTCGAGCATCAACGTCACCGAGAGGACGCCGGCCACCACACCGACCAGCATCGACCCACCGAAGCCCTCCCAGGACTTCTTCGGGCTGATCTTCGGTGCCATCGGATGCTTCCCGAACAGCACGCCGAACGCGTAGCCACCGGTGTCCGAAGCGACGACACCGATCACGAAGCACAACGCCCGGAACGCGCCGTCCTCCGGCCGCACCAGCATCGCCGCGAAAGCGGCGAACAGCGGTACGTAGGCAGCGGTGAACACCGACGCGGTCACGTCCCGCACGTAGCCGTCCACGCCGTGCCGGAACCGCCACGCCAGGCATGCCAGCACGGTTATCACGAACGCCACCAGCGTCCCGCGCAGCCCGAAGGGCCACGACAGCCACAGCATGGCCTGCCCACCCACCAGCACCGGGACCAGCGAGATGCGGATGTCGGCTCCGCGCTTGAGCGCGCTGGCCAACTCGACGGTGGACACCGCCACCGCGGCGGCCACGATGCCGATGAAGACGAACCGCACCATCAGCAGGGAGAGGATGATCGCGGCACCGAGCACTACCCCGACGCCGATGGCGGCACGGAGATCGCGTCCGGCCCGGGAAGGACGCGAAGGCGGGTCCGGGCTGCCAGCGGACATTCCGGACTCACCTTCGCATTGGCCGGCCGTCACCACTCAGACCTCTAGCAGCTCTGCTTCCTTGTGCTTGACCAGCTCGTCGATCTGGGCGACGTAGCGGTGGGTGAGGTTCTCCAACTCCTTCTCACCGCGAGTGCCCTCGTCCTCGCCGGCCTCGCCGTCCTTGACGATCCGGTCGATCTCTTCCTTCACCTTGCGGCGGATGCCCCGCAGGGTGATCTTGCCTTCCTCGCCCTTGTGCTTGGCGAGCTTGACCATCTCCTTGCGGCGCTCCTCGGTCATCTGCGGGATCGCCACCCGGATGAGCTGGCCGTCGTTGGACGGGTTCACGCCGAGGTCGGAGTCGCGGATGGCCTTCTCCATAGCCGCCAGCTGGCTGGCGTCGTAGGGCTTGATGACCACCAGCCGCGCCTCCGGCACGGAGACGCTGGCGAGCTGGTTCAACGGCGTCGGCGAACCGTAGTAGTCGACGACGATGCCCGAGAACATCGCGGGGTTCGCGCGGCCGGTGCGGACGGTAGCCAGCTCGTCCTTGGCCACCTCCACCGCCTTTTGCATCTTCTCCTCGCCTTCGAGAAGAGCTTCGTCGATCACGGCTGCTCCTTAAGTCTGCCGACCGGTGGACATTCGTAGTGTCGCCTGCTGCGCGGCGCGCCCCCAGTGCGGGCCCGCCGCAGATCAGGATCCAGCACCCTCAGGCCGACGGAGCGTCCGGGGTGCTGACCAGCGTGCCGATCTTCTCACCGCCGACAGCGCGGGCGATGTTGCCTTCTTCCAGCAGGTTGAACACCAGGATCGGCATTTGGTTGTCCATGCACAGGCTGAAGGCGGTCGCGTCGGCGACCTTCAGCCCGCGTTCCAGCACCTCGCGGTGCGTGATGCTATCGAACAGCTTCGCGTCCGGGGTGGTCTTCGGGTCGGCGGTGTAGACGCCGTCGACCGCCTTGGCCATCAGCACCACCTCGCAGCCGATCTCCAGCGCCCGCTGCGCCGCAGTGGTGTCGGTGGAGAAGTACGGCATGCCGGTGCCGGCACCGAAGATGACCACACGTCCCTTCTCCATGTGCCGCATCGCGCGCCGCGGGATGTACGGCTCGGCGACCTGCCCCATAGTGATCGCGGTCATCACCCGGGTGTCGATGCCGTGCTCACGCTCCAGGAAATCCTGCAGCGCCAGGCAGTTCATCACCGTGCCCAGCATCGCCATGTAGTCACCGCGCGCGCGTTCCATGCCGCGCTGCTGCAGTTCGGCGCCGCGGAAGAAGTTGCCGCCGCCGATCACGATGGCCACCTCGACCCCGTCGGCGACGATCTCGGCGATCTGCCGGGCGACCGTGCCGACCACGTCCGGGTCGATCCCGACGCTGCCCCCGCCGAACATCTCGCCGCCCAATTTGAGCAGCACCCGGCTGTAGCCGCGCTTCGCTGGGCCGTCGTCGGTCACTGGTTCCTCCCGCGAGGTTCGATATGGCTTGAAGTTTGCGCGGATTGGCCCGCTCGCCGACAACGGCGCCGCGCCAGGCGCCGCGATCTTGCGAAAGCGCCCCGCCTTGCGAACGAAGGCGGGGCGCTGGTGCCGTGGCTGGCGGCCGTGACCGGTTCACCACAGCCGGTGAACCTGCGATGCCGCCCGGCGTGCCGCCGAACAGCGACCGATCAGGCCTGGCCGACCTCGAACCGGACGAAGCCGGTGACGGTCACGCCGGCCTCGTCGAGCAGGGCCTTGACGGTCTTCTTGCTCTCCTGCACGGACGACTGGTCCAGCAGGGCGTTCTCCTTGAAGAACCCGTTCAGGCGACCCTCGACGATCTTCGGCAGCGCCTTCTCCGGCTTGCCCTCGGCCTTCGCGGTCTCCTCGGCGATGCGCCGCTCGTTGGCGACGATGTCCTCCGGGACGTCGTCGCGGCTGAGGTACTTCGGCTTGAGCGCGGCGACCTGCATCGCGGCACCCCGCGCTGCGTCGGCATTGTCACCGGTGTACTCGACCAGCACGCCGACCGCCGGGGGCAGGTCCGCGGACCGGCGGTGCAGGTAGGTGGCCACCTCGCCGTCGAACTTTGCGACGCGGCGCAGCTCCAGCTTCTCGCCGATCTTGGCGGACAGCTCCTGGATAACCTCGGAGACGGTCTTGCCGTCCAGCGGGGCCGCCAGGGCGGCTTCCAGGTCGGCGGCACCGGCGGCCTGGACCGCGGCGACGACCTTGCTGGCCAGCTCGATGAACTCGTCGTTCTTGGCGACGAAGTCGGTCTCGCTGTTCAGCTCGATCAGCACGCCGCCGTCGGCGGCGACCAGGCCCTCGGCGGTGGCGCGCTCGGCACGCTTGCCCACGTCCTTGGCGCCCTTGATGCGCAGGCTCTCGACGGCCTTGTCGAAGTCGCCGTCGGCCTGCTCAAGAGCCTTCTTGCAGTCCATCATGCCGGCGCCGGTCAGCTCGCGAAGACGCTTGACGTCGGCCGCACTGAAGTTCGCCATCGTGCGTTATCCGTCCCTCTTAGTACGCAGCTTCGAAGGTCTTGCAGACATCGGCCGGGCCGCGTCCCGTGGCGTTCAACCAGCTCAGTGGGGATGCGAACCCGGCCCGGGTGGCACCCACCAGGTTGCCTGGCGGGTAGCCGGACCGCGCCGCGCGCCGACCGCGTGACCGGCGCGCGGCAAGCGGACTCAGGACTGCGCGGCCTGCTCGCCGCCCTCGGTGGCCTGGCCGGAGCCGGCCAGCAGCTCCTTCTCCCACTCGGCCAGCGGTTCGCCACCGGCCGGCTTCTCCTCGCCCTCCGGGGCACCGTTGGTGCGGCCACTGCGGGCCATCAGGCCCTCGGCGACACCGTCGGCGACCACGCGGGTCAGCAGGGCGGCGGAGCGGATCGCGTCGTCGTTACCCGGGATCGGGTAGTCGACCTCGTCCGGGTCGCAGTTGGTGTCCAGGATCGCGACGACCGGGATGCCCAGCTTCCGGGCCTCGCCGACGGCGATGTGCTCCTTCTTGGTGTCCACGATCCACACGGCGCTGGGCACCTTGCTCATGTCGCGGATACCGCCGAGGGTCTTCTCGAGCTTGTCCTTCTCGCGGGTCAGCATCAAGATTTCCTTCTTGGTGCGGCCCTCGAAGCCCCCGGTCTGCTCCATCGTCTCGAGTTCCTTGAGACGCTGCAGACGCTTGTGGACGGTCTGGAAGTTGGTGAGCATGCCACCCAGCCAGCGCTGGTTGACGAACGGCATGCCGACCCGCAGGGCCTGCTCGGCGATCGCTTCCTGCGCCTGCTTCTTGGTGCCGACGAACAGGATCGTCCCGCCGTGTGCGACCGTCTGCTTGACGAAGTCGAACGCCCCGTCGATGTAGGTCAGCGTCTGCTGCAGGTCGATGATGTAGATGCCGTTGCGCTCGGTGAAGATGTAGCGCTTCATCTTCGGGTTCCAGCGCCGGGTCTGGTGCCCGAAGTGCACGCCGCTATCGAGCAGCTGCTTCATGGTGACGACGGCCATAGCCTGATTCGCACCTCTTGAGTCAGGCGCGCCGCTTGGCGCGCGATCCGGTTGCCGCGGCGGACCGGGTGGCCCGTCGCCCTGGTACCCACCCGGCCGCCCCCACCCGGGCTCGGCGAAGAGCTCGGGACCGCGAGGGCGCCGGTACCCTGCCGGGAGCAGCAGCGTCCGAAGCGTCGAACTAGTTGCTGTTCCAACCGGTGGCCGACCACGAAGTCGGTCTACCTGCTCAAGCTGGGCGTGCGGGCACGCGAAGTCGGTCCGTGCGGACACGAAACCGCGCTGACAGTGTACTGGACGCCCCGGCTGACCCGATCGTGGACTGCGAGTTGTCCACAGCCGCCGGGTTTGTCCACAGATCTTGATTTCCCCCTGTTCACCCGGGCCACCCGCGGCCACGGTTGCACCATGCGCCTGTTGATCTCCGTCCTCATCTGCTGCAGTGCCGCCGGGCCCCTCGGCCTCACCGCAACGCTCGTCGAGCCGCCACCCACGGTGTCAGCACGACCGCGTGCTGCGCCGGAGCCAGCGCCGCCGGTAGCCGCGCGGTTCGGCTGGCCGCTGGCACCGCCGCCTGCCGTCACGCGACCGTTCGAGGCCCCGGAGCACACCTTCGGCCCAGGTCACCGCGGTGTCGACCTCGCAGGAGAGGTCGGCCAGCCGGTGTTGGCGGCCGGGGACGGCATGGTCGTCTACGCGGGCTGGATGGTGGATCGCAACCTGGTGTCGATCGAGCACGCCGGGGGCCTCCGCACCACATACGAGCCGGTCGCGCCGGGAGTCGCGGTCGGCGACCAGGTCACCCGGGGACAGCCCATCGGCCATCTGGAGCCAGGCCACCCGGGGTGCACCGCCGAACCGCCCCGGGCCTGCCTGCACTGGGGCGCCCGGCAGCGCCGGGACTACCTCGACCCGCTACGCCTGCTCGGCTTCGGCCACGTCCGGCTGAAACCGTGGCGATGACGTCGTATCCGTGGTGATTCCGGGGGAGCACGAAACGTCGATTTCCCTGGTGTCTCGCGGAGAGCCGCTGCGGTGGGAAGTGGCCTTGATGTTCCGTCACCCGCACCGCCGCGCAGAACAAGCCCGGAACCGGCCTCTGCAGCAGGTCAGGCCTGTTCGGTGAGCTTGGTGCGGAGGCGGAGGACCGCGCGGGTGTGCAGCTGGCAGACCCGCGATTCGGTCACGCCGAGCACCTTGCCGATCTCGGCCAGGGTCAGGTTCTCGAAGTAGTAGAGGGTGACCACCACGCGGTCCCGCTCGCTGAGCCGCTCCACGGCCTCGGCCAGCTGGCGCCGGCTGTCCCGGTCCACCAACGCCGCCACCGGGTCCTCGGCCCGGTCGTCGGGCAGCGTCTCGGCCAGCGAAGCCTGCGCCGGACCCGCGCCGATCAGGTCGTCGAGCGCGATCACGCTGGTCATCTGCAGCTGCGCGAACAGCTCCCGCAGCTCATCGAGGGACAGCTCCAACTCGCTGGCCAGCTCGGCATCGGTCGCGGTGCGCTGCAGCTTCGCCTCGAGGCGCTCCAGCGCCCGCTCCACATCGCGGGCCCGGCTGCGCACCGACCTCGGAACCCAGTCCTGGGCGCGCAGGTCGTCGAGGATGGCGCCGCGGATGCGCTGCATCGCGTAGGTCTCGAACTTCAGACCGCGCTCCGGTTCGAACTTCTCTATCGCGTCGACCAGCCCGAATATCCCGGACTGGATCAGGTCGGAGACGTCGACGTGCGACGGCAGACCGGTGCCAACCCGGCCGGCCACGTACTTGACCAACGGGGCGTAGTGCAGCACCAACCGGTCCCGCAGTTTCTGGTCGCGACGCTGGCCGAATGCCTGCCACAACGCGACTATTCCGGCCTCGACCTCGTCGCCGCTGCGGTGATCCGCGCCGGTCGCAGGCCCGGCGGACGCAGTGGATTCGGTGGAATCGGCGGACGCGGCGGACGCGGCGGGCTCAGCGGTCGCCACGGACAGCCTCCGACACGATGCGCGGTCGCCGACATGGCCGTTGGTCGAGCCGCCTTGATCACGGGCGGTCACCGATACCGAGGTCGATCTCGCGGCCACCGTGTCGGCGTCGCCCCCGGCGTGGTCAGGAACGGGGGTGAGTTCGGTCATGGATCGCCTTCAGCCGTTCAACGGTCACGTGGGTGTAAAGCTGGGTCGTTGCGAGCGTAGCGTGACCAAGCAACTCCTGAACGCTACGGAGGTCAGCACCGCCCTCCAACAAATGGGTCGCGGCCGAGTGACGCAGCCCATGCGGTCCGACATCCGGCGCACCGGACACCACGCCGACCGCGTCGTGCACAGTGCGTCGCACCGCACGCGGGTCGAGCCGTCCACCTCGGACACCCAGGAACAATGCGGCACCGGACGATTCTCTGGCCAGTTTCGGCCGGCCATCGGAAAGCCAGCGCCCGATCGACTGATCCGCAGGTACGCCGAAGGGCACGGCGCGTTCTTTGTCTCCTTTACCGATCACGCGGATCAGCCGGCGCTCGCGGTCGACGTCGTCGACGTCGAGCCCGCAGAGCTCGGCGACGCGAACCCCGGTGGCATACAGCAGTTCGAGCACCGCGTAGTCCCGCAATGCCACCGGATCCCCCTGTTCCGCACCCACCGCAGAAGCCTGCATCGCCGAACCCGCTTGGTCAACGCGCAGCACTGCGGGCAGCTTCCGCTGCTTCGATGGCACCGCCAGCCGCGGCCCCGGGTCGACGGGCAGCAGCCCGCCGCGGAACGCCCACGCGGTGAAGGTGCGGGCCGAGGCGGTCCGCCGGGCCAGCGTCGCCCGGCTCGCGCCGTGCGCGTGCTGCGCAGAAAGCCATTCCCGCAGGACGGAAATGTCCAGTGCAGCAGGGGTTCCGCCGTTCTCCGAGGCGGCCAGGTGCGCCAGCAGCGAGACGACGTCACCGATGTATCCGCGAACGGTGTGCGCGGACAACCCGCGTTCCGCAGCGAGATGTCGTTCGAACGCGTCGACTGCGGTGCCGAGCGACTCGGGCAGTTTCGCCCGAGCCACTCGTAGATCCGGTCTTCGCGGTTCGGCGGAACGTGGGCGGGCCATACGTCGAAGCTGGCCCTCGCACCGGCATCGGTCAAGCATCGCCACGCCGAATCATGATCACTTGAATGGTGCGCGATTCGGCTTGCGCCGTGGAAGTTCAGCTGTCAGCACGTGATCGCGTGATCACTCCGTCGCGGACCACCCCCCTTCGGACCTGGTCACGAACCCGGCCAGTTCCAACTCCGGCAGCAGCGCCCGGACTTTGCCCAACGGCAGCCCCGAGTCCCGCGCCAGCTCGTCCGCGCTGGCGCAGTCCGTACCGGTCAGAGCATCGTGCAGGCGTCGCGCATCCGGATGCAGCCCATCGGTGCGGCGGTGCTGGGCAGGGATTTCGACCGCTGGCAACGCGCCGAGCGGGCTCAGCGCCTCCAGGACCTCCTGGGTGCGGGTGACCAGCACGGCCTGCCCAGACCGGACCATCCCGTGGCAGCCCACGGAATTCTTCGACGTCACGGGCCCGGGCACGGCCAACACGGGCCTTCCCAACGCATCGGCGGTGTTCGCGGTGTTGGCCGCGCCGCTGCGAGCGCTGGCCTCGACCACGACGGTGGCTTGGCCCACCGACGCGATCAGCCTGTTCCGGACCAGAAAACGGTGCTTCCGAGGCGGCGTACCCAGCGGATATTCGCTCACGACGACACCTTGATCGGCGATGACGCGCAGCAACCTGCCGTGCCCCGCCGGGTAATCGACGTCAACGCCGCAGGCGAGGAAGGCAACCGTCAAACCTCCCGCTGCGAGAGCACCTCTGTGCGCGGCTCCGTCGATGCCGTACGCAGCCCCGGAGACCACAGTGAACCCCGCGGTCGCCAGCTCGTGGCCGAACTCCGCCGCCACGTGCTCGCCGTAGCCGGATGCCGCTCTGGCACCGACCACGGCCACCGCCTGCTCCGCCGCTTCGGACAGCACCGCCTTGCCGCGGACCCACAACGCGATCGGCTCGGCCATCCCCGGCAGGTCGATCGATCTCGCCCCGGACAGACCGTCGAATGCCCCGCGCGGCCATTCGGGGTCCTCCGGCACGACCAGCCGGACACCGGCGGACTCGGCGGCCGCCAGGAGCTGTTCGCCCGAGACGTGCCATCGCCGCGCCTCGACCTCCGCCGCGACGTCCGGCGGTGCCTTCTCCCGCTGGATCAGGCCGACCGCCCGGCACGGGCCGCGCTCCGCGACGAACCCGGCCAACGCCGGGGCCGGCGGCTCGGCAACGGCGGCCAGGAAAGCCCTGGCGGCCAGCAATTCCCGCTTCGCCTTCTCCCCCATCACGGTCCACCTCGTCATCACGCCGCCCTCCTGTCCCGGAACTCCAAGGCTGCCGCCACGTGCTCCGGACCCGGTTGATCACTCCCGTCGAGGTCGGCCAGCGTCCAGGCCACCCGCAGGCACCGGTCTGCGCCCCGCGCCGTGATCGCGCCGACCTCCAGCCCCCGGTCCAGCAGTCCAGTCGCCTCGACCGGCAGCGCGAACTCCCGCCGCAGCACCGGCCCCGGGACCTCGGTGTTGGTCTGCCACCCGTGCGCGGACCACCGCTCCCGCGCTGCCGCCCGCGCGTCCTCCACCCGCTTGCGCACCGCCGCCGTGCCCTCCGGCTCGGCGCCGCTGTGCACGGTCATCGCGGTGATCGGACGCATCCGAACCCGCAGGTCGACCCGATCCAGCAGCGGCCCGGACAACTTTCCGAGGTAGCGCCGCCGGACCTGCGGCGGGCACTGGCAGTCCAGGTCGCGAGCCGGCGCGCACGGGCACGGATTCGTGGCCAGGACCAGCTGGAACCGCGCCGGGTAGCGCAGCGTGCCGTCGCGCCGGGCCAGCCGGACCTCGCCTTCCTCCAGCGCCGTTCGCAAGGCCTCCAACCGTTTCGCCCCGAGCTCGCAGGCCTCATCCAGAAGGAGAACCCCTCGATGCGCCCTGCTCACCGCGCCCGGTTTCGCCAGTCCGGTGCCGCCGCCGATCAGTGCCGGGATCGACAGCGTGGGGTGCGGCGCCACGAACGGCGGGGTCCGGATCAGCGCGGTCCCTGGCAGGTCGCCGGCCACCGAGCAGATCGCGGTGACCTCCAACGCCTCGGGCGCGGTCAGGCTCGGCAACAGCCCGCACAGCCGCTTGGCCAGCATCGTCTTGCCGGTGCCCGGCGGCCCGACCATCAGCAGATGGTGGCCGCCCGCCGCGGCGACCTCCAGCGCCCACCTCGCCTCGGGTTGCCCCAGCACGTCGGAAAGGTCCGGCACGTCTTCGGCAGGCGGCTGGTCGACCGGCGGCGGTCGGCGATCAAGCTCGCCGAGTTCGCGCAGCCAGCCGACGACGTCCCGGAGGTGCCCGGCGCCGAGCACCTCGATGCCTTCCACCAGGTGCGCCTCGGCCAGTCCCTCGGCGGGTACCACCGCCCGGCGCATGCCCGCCCGGCGAGCGGCCAGGAGCGCGGGCAGCAGGCCACGGACCGGCCGGATGCGCCCGTCCAGGGCCAACTCGCCGAACAACACCGTGCCCGCCAGCCGGTGCGGCGGCACCAGTTCCGCCCCGGCCAGCACCGCGCAGGCCAGCGCCAGGTCGTACGACGTACCGGTCTTGGGCAGCGCGGCCGGCGACAGCGCCAACGTCACGCAGCTCGCTGGCCAGTCCTCCTTGCAGTTCTGGATCGCCGCGCGCACCCGGTTCTTCGACTCCTGCAGCGCCGTGTCGGGCAGGCCAAGGAGCTGCACAGATGGCAACCCACCCTTGCGCACGTCGGCTTCTACCTCGACGAGCACGCCGTCCACTCCGAACAGCGCGACCGCCCAGGTCCGTCGCAGTGCCATCTAGAACACCCCCTCCAAGTGCTTGATGCGCGGCTGCTTGCCCGGCGGCCACAGCACCGCCACGACGTCGAACCGCACCCGGCAACCCACCAGGCCACGCGCCGCCAGCCAGGACTGCGCCACGCCCCGGATCCGGTTGATCTTCTCCGGCACGATCGCGTAGCTCGGTCCGCCGTAGTCCATGCCGGAGCGCGCCTTGACCTCGCAGCACACCACGGTGTCGCCGTCGGTGGCGACGATGTCGAGTTCTCCTTGCGGGCATTGCCAATTCCGGTCCAACACGGTCAGGCCGCAGCGTTCCAGGAGCGCTGCCGCCAGCCGCTCCCCCTCGGCGCCCAACGCATGTCTGCGGCCCCTGGTGTCGTCATCGGACAGCTGACCCACGACCTTCTTCCGGCGCACGGCTTCCTCCTCGATTCGGGTTCGGGGTTCCGTGCCGGTATCCGGAAGCGCACATGAGCGAGTTCCACCAAGTACGCCAAGGGATTCGAGCACGTCGATGCATCCAAGGTGCCCGCATTCGGGACCGATCTCCAGTTATTTTCGAAATCTGTGGATCAATCCGTCCGCTGTGGACAACTCTCCTCACCCGAAGGAGTAGGAACAATTGTCATTCAAGCAAGAATCGCTTCGCATACTGCGAAATTTGCAGAATCCGCCGATACAGGAATTGGGGTCACGCAACATTTGCACAACGGCTTGCAAAACGGTTTGTACAACGGCTTGCAAAACGGCCCGCAAAAAGAAGAAGCCCGGGCGGTCGGATAGACCACCCGGGCTGCGAGATCGGGATCAGGAACCGAACGGGCCGCTCTCCGGCAGCCGGAGGTCCGGTTTGTCCAGCTCCTCGACATTGACGTCCTTGAACGTGATCACCCGCACGTTCTTCACGAACCGCGCCGGCCGGTACATGTCCCACACCCACGCGTCCGACATAGCCACCTCGAAGTAGACCTCCGAGTCGGAGTTGCGCACCTGGACGTCCACGACGTTGGCCAGGTAGAAGCGCCGTTCCGTCTCCACGACGTAGGTGAACTGCCCGACGATGTCGCGGTACTCCTTGTAGAGCTGCAGCTCCATCTCGGTCTCGTACTTCTCGAGATCCTCGGCGCTCATCGCTGTGCGAGCCCTTCTGCATTGCCGTTCGGACTACAACGCCTCATTGTCCACCACATCCCCCTCCGAAGCATCGAACAACCCGGGCTTGCTGGTCACGATGCGCGGCGAGCGCATCCCGTGCCGCTGCGCCGCGGACACCACGTTCGCGTAGGACCACCGGTGCTCGGCGCAGGGGCCGAACCGCGTCAGCCGGGCCGAGTGCACGGGCGTGCTGTACCCCTTGTGCTCGTCGAACCCGTAGTCGGGGAACTCGACGTGTAGCTGCGCGGTCATCAACCGGTCCCGGGTCACCTTCGCCAGCACCGACGCCGCGGCCACGCAGGCCGCGACCAGATCGCCCTTCACCACGGCCACGCTGGGCGTCGCCAGTCCCGACACGCGGAAGCCATCGGTCAGCACGTAACCCGGATGCGGGTTCAGCTGCGCGACCGCACGCCGCATGCCCTCCAGGTTCGCCACGTGGATTCCGAGCGCATCGACGTCCTCGGCCGGAATCACGATGGTGGAGCAGCTCAGCGCCCGCTCGGTCACGCGGTCGTACAGGCGCTCCCGATCGGCCTCCGAGAGCACCTTCGAGTCCGTCAGCCCGTCGAACCGCCGCGCGTCCCCCGGGCGGAGCGCGCACGCGGCCACCACGAGCGGACCCGCGCATGCGCCACGCCCGGCCTCGTCCACACCTGCCACCGGCCCGAGGCCCCTGCGGTCCAACGCGCTCTGGAGGGCCCAGTTACCACTGCTGCGCCGGATCACCGACCTCGGCGGCCGGAACGCCGCCACCGTCACCTCGACGTCACTCCGACGACCGTCTCTTGTTCACCACACCGACGAGCCTACGACCCAGCCACAGCGTCGGGAACGCCGCGGCGAACCCGACGCCCATCGGCACCCCGGTCTGCCAGGCCGGTGCGCCCAGCGCGGTGGTCTGCGGGTTAGGTTCCGGGATGCTCTGCCAGCGGGTCGGCGGCAGCACGATCAGCTGGGCCTTGCCGATCACGTTCTCGACCGGCACGGCACCGTTGCTACCGCCACCGCCCTGCACCCGCGAGTCCGCCGAGTCGTTGCGGTTGTCCCCCATCACCCACAGGTGCCCCGGCGGCACCTTCACCGGCTTGAACTCGTCCTGACCGACGCCACGTCCGGGCTCCCAGTACAGATACGGCTCGTTGAGCGGCTTGCCGTCGACCAGCACCCGGTTCTGCGCGTCGCAGCACGCCACGGTCTGGCCGCCGACGGCGATCACCCGCTTGACGAAGTCCTTCTCGTCCGGAGCGCCGAAGCCCAGCAGCGACGCCGCGCCCTGGAAGAAACCGGCGACGGGGTTGGACGGCTCATCCACCTCGAACTCGTTCTGCACCCAGGGCTGCGGGCCGCGGAACACCACCACGTCGCCCGGTTCCGGATCGCTGAACCGGTAGGTGACCTTGTCCACCAGCACCCGGTCGTTGTTGCAGCCGGTGCACCCGTGCAGGGTCTGCTCCATCGACTGCGATGGGATCACGTACACCCTGGCCAGGAACGCCTGGATGAGCACCGTCAGGACGAGTGCCGTGACGATCAGGATCGGCAGCTCGCGCCAGAACGAGCCCTTCTTCTTGCCCTTGGGCTTGCGACGGCGGGCACCATCCCCCGGCTCGTCCGGGGCACCACTGGGGCGCTCCGCGCCGTTGGGGTCTTCCGCTGATCCGCTGCGCATGACGTCGGCCACCTGGCCAGGCTACTGGAACCGCGGCGGCCGCCGTCGCGCTCCCCCCGCCGCAGGCACCTGATTCGAACGCCCCGCGGCACCGCTTTGACGTGCTATTTCCCGGTAAATCCGATTCGAGGGAGCGGGACGACACCACACGGACCAGCCGGTGATCACTCGAAGGTGGATCACCCGACCGACACCGATGCGCGACCGCCACCGGGCAAAACGCCTATCCACGGCACGCGAAACGGCCCAGGTGCGTACACCTGGGCCGGTCGGTGGTTCCGAGTGGAACGCCGATCAGGAAGCCGACGCGGTCTCGCGCTTCTCCTTGATCTTGGCCTTCTTGCCGCGCAGCTCGCGCAGGTAGTACAGCTTCGCCCGCCGAACGTCACCGCGCGCCACGACCTCGATCTGCGCGATGTTCGGGGTGTGCACCGGGAACGTCCGCTCCACACCGACACCGAAGGAAATCTTGCGCACGGTGAAGGTCTCCCGGATGCCACCGCCCTGCCGGCGGATGACCACGCCCTGGAAGACCTGGATCCGCTCGCGCGAACCCTCGATGACGCGGACGTGGACCTTCAGCGTGTCGCCAGGCCGGAAGGCCGGAATGTCGGAACGCAACGACTGGGCGTCCAGCGCGTCCAGGGTGTTCATCGGTGGTCCGTCCTCATCCGTGTCGAAGGCACCCGTGTTCTCGCATGTCGATGACCCGACCTACTGGTGGGCACCGCCTGACACGGGGTGAACTTGCTTGTGAGCCCGCCGAACCTGACGTTCGGCTGCATCAACCGTTCCAGTGTGCCAGATCCGCATTTCGGCGTCTGAACCGACCCCACCGACGCGGGGGTCAGCGCGGCGCGTCTCCGGCATTCCGGGACTCGTCGGAATGCTCCGACCCCCGCAGCTTATCGAGTTGCTCGCGGTCGGCCGCGTCCAGGGTCCCCGCCGGCAGCGCGGCCAGCAGATCTGGGCGTCGCCGGTAGGTCCGGGCCAGCGCCTGATCGCGCCGCCAGCGGGCGATCGCGGCGTGGTTGCCGGAACGCAGCACGTCCGGCACGGCGTGCCCGCGCCACACCTCGGGACGGGTGTAGCAGGGGCCTTCCAGCAGGCCGTCGGAGAACGAGTCCTGCTCGGCCGACAGGGGGTTGCCCAGCACGCCTGGCAGCAGCCGGGCCACCGCCTCGATCATGACCAGCGCGGCGACCTCACCACCGACCAGCACGTAGTCGCCGATGGAGACCTCCTCCACCGGCATCCTGGTGGCGGCGTCGTCGATCACCCGCTGGTCGATGCCCTCGTAGCGACCGCAGGCGAACACCAGCCAGGGCTCGGCGGACCAGCGGATGGCGGTGCGCTGGTCGAACGGCCGCCCGGCCGGGGTCGGCACCACCAGCCGCGGCGCGGGGGAGTCAGCGGATGCCGCAGCAGCGCCACAAACACCGTCCAGCGCCGCGCCCCAGACGTCCGGCTTCATCACCATGCCGGGGCCGCCGCCGTAGGGGCTGTCGTCCACGGCCCGGTGCACGTCGTGCGTCCAGTCCCGCAGGTCGTGCACGCCGACCGCGATCCGCTCGCGTTCGATGGCCTTGCCCAGCAGCGCTTCCCGCAGCGGGGCCAGGTAGTCGGGGAAGATCGTGATGACGTCGATGCGCATGGGGCCCTCGAAAAGGAAACACCCCCACCGGACGGCGAGGGCGGTTTTGCCTTGTTGTTGCCGGGTGCGGCGTCACTCCGCGTCGAGCAGGCCTTCCGGCGGGTCTACGACGAGGCGACCGGCGGCGAGATCGACCTCGGGCACGATCTCGGCCACGAACGGCACCAGGACCTCCCGGCCGTCGGCGGTGCGCACGGCCAGTAGCTCGCCGGCGGGCGTGTGCAGCACTTCGCCCACCGCACCCACCTCGTCGCCGGAGACCAGTTCGACCCGCAGGCCGGTCAGCTCGTGGTCGTGGAACTCGTCCGGATCACCGGTCGGTTCGAGGACGTCGGAGCGGACCGTGAGCAGCACGCCGCGCAGGTCCTCGGCGGCTTCCCGGCCCTCGACGCCCTCCGCGCGCACGAGCAGCCGCCCGGCGTGCTGCCGGGCGGCTGTCACCGTCAGGTTCTGCGCGCGGACCACCCCGCGCCGCTGGACCCCGAGCACCGAGCCGGGAGCGAACCGCAGCTCCGGGCTGTCGGTGAGCACCTCGACGACGAGTTCTCCCCGGATGCCGTGCGGCCGCACGACGCGGCCGACGGCCAGGGTTTCCAGCTCAGGCTCGTTCATGGTCGTGCTCAGCGGTCGGTGTCGACCACGTCGACCCGGATGCCGCGCCCACCGATGCCGGACATCACGGTCCGCAGCGCCGTCGCGGTGCGCCCACCGCGACCGATGACCTTGCCCAGGTCGTCCGGGTTCACGTGCACCTCGAGGGTGCGACCGCGTCGGGTCGTGAGCAGCTGGACGCGGACATCGTCGGGGTTATCGACGATGCCGCGCACCAGGTGTTCAAGCGCGTCCGCGAGGACCGTCACGCCTGACCTTCCTCGGACTTCTGCTCTTCGGCCTTGTCCTCAGCCTTGTCCTCGGCCTTCTTCGCACCCTTCTTCTTCGGGGTGGTGGCCTCGGTGGTGGGCTCCTCGCCGGCGGCGGCCAGTGCGGCCTCGAACAGCTCCTGCTTGCTCGGCTTCGGCTCGGCGACCTTCAGCCGACCCTCGGCACCCGGCAGGCCCTTGAACTTCTGCCAGTCGCCGGTGATCTCCAGGATGTTCTGCACCGGTTCGGTCGGCTGCGCGCCGACACCCAGCCAGTACTGCGCCCGCTCCGAGTTGACGATGATGCCGCTCGGGTTCTGCTTCGGGTGGTACTGCCCGATCGTCTCGATGGCCCGGCCGTTGCGGCGGGTCCGGGCGTCGGCGACCACGATGCGGTAGTGCGGCTCGCGGATCTTGCCGATCCGCGCGAGCTTGATCTTCACAGCCACGGGTGCTGGTGCTCCTCAGACTCTCGTTCGTGCTCCGGTGAGCATGCCCAAGCCGCGTGGGGCAGCGGAATGGAATGCTCGTACGTCAATGGGCCACAAGCGGTGAGAGGGACCCCTCGCGGCGAACAGCATCTAATTGTGCCAGATAGTGCGGCCGCCGTTGCCGCGGACCCGGGCCAGCAGGCACCGCTAGGCCGGGAGCAGGCCGAGGGAGACCAGCAGCAAGCCGAGCGCGGGCAGGAAGTTGTTCACCTGGTGCGCGACCACGCTCGCCATCAACCGCCCGGTGACGAGCCGGGCCACGCCGATCGGGATGGCGATCACCAGCAGCAGCACGGTGCGCTCCGGCTCCAGGTGGCCGATCGCGAAGACCGCCGTGCTGAGCACGAACACGTTCAGCTGGCTCCAACGCAGCCGTTCCATCGCGCCCCAGAGCAGCCCGCGGTAGAGCAGCTCCTCGCACAGCGGCGCCACCAGCCAGATGTGCAGGAAGATCACCACCGCCAGCGCCGGTGGCAGCTGCACCCCGTCGACCAGGCTGCTCACCGTGGACTGCCCTTCGCCCGGGCCCATCCACTTCATCCACAGCATCGAGGCGATGGTCGTCGTGACCAGGCCGACGCCCCCGATGGCCAGGCCGGTGGTGACGTCCGACCAGTGCCATTCGAGGCCGAAGTCGTGTCGCGGGCCGTTGCCGCGCACCACGGTGATCACCACGGCCACCGCCCCGGCCAGCACCGTCGGCAGCACCAGCATCACGACCAGCGTCACGCTGTCGGGGCTGCCCAGCGCGGCGGCGAGCGTCACCGAGACCAGCACGAAGATCGCCTGCGCGAAGAAGAACGCGCCGAGCCCCCACCGGTGGGTCCGAGCCAACGCGGGCTCCGGCGGGGTGGGCGGCAGCGATGCGTTCGCAGCGGGCTCTGGCTGCTTCGGTGTGTTCACGGGGCCTCCGGGATGCCGATCGGCGACCGCTTGCCTGATCATTTCGGCGTGCGGACGCCGGCGGAGTCGCCAGGCTATACCCGCCGGTACCGCCGACGGCAGCGATTTTCAGCTGGCGACGGCGAACAGCAGCAAGGCGGGCAGGAAGTTGTTCGTGGCGTGCGCGATCATGCTCGCCGCCACCCGGCCGGTGATCATCCGCGCGGCCCCGATTGCCAGGCCGCCGACGAACAGCACCGGCGTGCGCCACACCTCTTGGTGAATAAGCGCGAAGATCAACGAGGTCAACACCAGGATCGCGTACCTCGGGATGCGGTAGTGCTCCAGTGCGCCCCAGAGCGCACCACGCATGAGCAGCTCCTCGGTCAGCGGGGCGCCGAGGAAGGCGAACAGCGCGAACAGGAACAGCCAAACGGTCCGCTCGCCCTGCATTAGCCGGGTCAGATCGGTCTCCGGGGGCGGCCCGGAGATGGCGATTATCACCACTGCCAGCACCCAGGAACCGAGCAGCGCGATGGCCCCGCAGGCCAGCCCCACCTTGAAATCGCGCCGTCTCGGCAGGATGCCGAAGTCCGAGCGCAGCCCGTTGCCGCGCCACCAGGAGAACATCGCGGGCACCAGGCCGAGCAGGATGTTCGGGGCGAAGGCCAGCAACAACAGCGGCCCAGTGTTGGGCGGCGCTGTCGGGTCGAACCCGCTGGCGCGCGCCGGCCGGATCGCGTGGAGGATCAGCACGACCAGGTAGTAGCCGCCGTAGCCGATGAAGAACGCCGCGAAACCCCAGGCCAGGGAGCCGCGGCGGGCAGCCTCCAGCTGCGCCTCCCAGAACCGCGGATGCAGGTCCGCGTCGGTGGTGTCCTCAGCTGGGGGCATCGGCCGCGCGGCTGGCGTCGACGGCGGCTGGGCCGGCTCCTCGGGTGACTTCGGGAACTCCGGCTCTTCTCGCTCGGGCAGCTCACCCACATTCGCTCCCCTCGACGATTTCACCCTAGGTGCTCAACGAACGCGCTGGGCCGCGCACCCCGCGATGACCTGGTGAATCGAAGATCGAGCCCGGAAGCAACTGCCGGTGTGAAGGACGAAGAGCACCCTCGACCGGCCGCCACCCGGCCACGCCGGTCGAAGGTGCTCTCCATTCGGCCAAAATCGCCCGTTGGGCGAGGGGTCATGCGCCGACTACGTTGCCGCGCAGGACGATCCGCTTCGGGTGGCGCAGGACCGCCAAGTCCTTGCGCGGGTCCTCGTCGTAACAGACCAGGTCGGCCGGGGCGCCGTGCTCCAGCCCGGACCAACCCAGCCACTCGCGGGCCGCCCACGACGCCGCACCCAGCGCCTGCTCGGTGGACATCCCGACCCGGTGCAACGCGAGCACCTCGTCGGCCAGCAGGCCGTGCGCGATGCCGCCACCAGCATCGGTGCCCGCGTACACCGGGATGCCCGCCTCGATCGCCGTCGCGACCGTTCGATCGGCCCGCTCGTAGAGGTCGGTCATGTGCGCCGCGTAGGTCGGGTACTTGGTCGCGGCCGCCGCGAAGGACGGGAAGTTCTCGACGTTGACCAGCGTCGGCACCAGCGCCGTGCCGTGCCGGGCCATCAGCTCGACCGACTCGTCGGTGAGGCCGGTGCCGTGCTCGATGCAGTCGATCCCGGCCTCGATCAGGCCGGGCAGCGCCGCCTCGCCGAAGACGTGCGCGGTGACCCGGGCACCCAGCCGGTGCGCCGTCGAGATCGCCTCGGCGAGCACCTCGTCGCTCCACAGCGGCGCGAGGTCGCCCACCGACCGGTCGATCCAGTCGCCGACGAGCTTGATCCACCCGTCGCCGTAGGCGGCCTGCTCGGCGACCGCGGCGGGCAGCTGCTCCTGGTGCTCCAGTTGGTCGCCCAGGTGCGGGATGTAGCGCTTGGGCCGCGCCAGGTGCTTGCCGGCCCGGATGATCCTGGGTAGGTCCTCGCGTTCCTGCAGCGGGCGGGTGTCGATCGGCGCGCCGCAGTCGCGGATCAGCAGCGTCCCGGCGTCCCGGTCCGCTTCCGCCTGCGCCGCGGCCTCGTCGAGCTCCACCGGGCCGTGGGAGCCGATGCCGACGTGGCAGTGCGCGTCGACCAGGCCGGGCAGCACGAAACCGCCGTCGAACACGGTCTCGGCGCCGGGCACCGGATCCAGGCTGATCAGCCCGTCCTGCACCCAAAGCTCCCGGTGCGCGCCGTCGGGCAGCACGACGGCGCGCAGGTGCAGGACGGTCACTTCTTCTTGCCGAAGTTCAGCTTCGACGGGTCGAAGCCGGGCGGCAGGTCGTTCATGCCGCCTTCCAGCTTGGACAGGTCCGGGCCTGCGCCGGGCATGCCCATGCCACCCGGGGGCAGGCCGGGGAAGCCACCAGGCAGGCCGCGCATGCCCTTGGGCTGGGTCGGACCGCGCCCCTTCTTGCCCTTCTTCCCCTTCTTGCCCCTGCGGTTCTTGCTCCCGCCACCGCCGCCGAAGCCGAAGCCGCCCGCCATTTGCTGCATCATCTTTCGGGCTTCGAAGAAGCGGTTGACCAGGTCGTTGATCTCGCTGATGGCCACCCCTGAGCCACGCGCGATGCGCTGCCGGCGGGAGGCGTTGATGATCTTCGGGTCGGCCCGCTCGGCGGGCGTCATGCCGCAGATGATCGCCTGGATGCGGTCCAGGCTCTTCTCGTCGAAGTTGGCCAGCTGCTCCTTCATCTGGCCTGCGCCCGGCAGCATCCCCAGCAGGTTCTGCAGCGGGCCCATCCGGCGGACCGCCTGCATCTGCTCCAGGAAGTCCTCCAGGGTGAGCTGGCCGGTGCCCAGCTTCTGCGCGGCCTGCTCGGCCTGCTCCTGGTCGAAGGCCTGCTCGGCCTGCTCGATGAGGGTGAGCAGGTCGCCCATGCCCAGGATCCGGTTGGCCATCCGGTCCGGGTGGAAGACGTCGAAGTCCGCCAACTGCTCGCCGCTGGAGGCGAACATGATCGGCTGCCCGGTGACCTCGCGGACCGACAGCGCGGCACCACCGCGGGCGTCGCCGTCGAGCTTGGTCAGCACCACGCCGGAGAACCCGACGCCGTCGCGGAAGGCCTCGGCGGTGTTCACCGCGTCCTGGCCGATCATCGCGTCCAGCACGAACAGGATCTCGTCCGGGGTGATCGCGTCCCGGATGTCGGCGGCCTGCTTCATCATTTCTTCGTCGATGCCCAGCCGGCCGGCGGTGTCGACGATGACGATGTCGTGCTGGGCCCGGCGGGCCTCGTCGATGCTGCGGCGGGACACCTCGACGGGGTCGCCCACACCGTTGCCGGGCTCCGGCGCGAACACCGGTACCCCGGCGCGCTCCCCGACCACCTGCAGCTGGTTCACCGCGTTCGGGCGCTGCAGGTCGCAGGCCACGAGCAGCGGGGTGTGGCCCTGCCCGGCGAGCCACTTGGCGAGCTTGCCGGCCAGCGTGGTCTTACCGGAACCCTGCAGACCGGCCAGCATGATCACGGTCGGCGGCGTCTTGGCGAACTCCAGCCGACGGGTCTCGCCACCGAGGATGATGACCAGTTCCTCGTTGACGATCTTGATGACCTGCTGGGCCGGGTTCAGCGCCTGCGAGACCTCGGCACCCTTGGCGCGATCCTTGACACCCTTGATGAAGCTGCGCACCACGGGAAGCGCCACGTCGGCTTCGAGGAGGGCGATGCGGATCTCCCGCGCGGTGGCGTCGATGTCAGCATCGGACAGCCGCCCCTTGCCGCGCAGGTTCGTCAGGACCGAGGTGAGCCGGTCGGAGAGAGTGTCGAACACGGGTTCACGGGCTCCAGAGTCGATGGATGTGCCTGGGTACCTATGCGAGGGTAACCGGCCGGGCCAGTGGTCCGGTGCGGGCCGGGGAGCGCAACTTCGCGAGGAATCGCGACCGTCCCCTCGGCGCGGGACTCAGGGGAAACGGGTGCAACCCGGGGGTTGGCCGATTTCACGTGAAACCGATCAACCCCCGGAACACCTCAGCTGTGCGAGTAGTCCTCGTGGCGCTTGCCCGTCGAGCGGGACTGCGGCGAGCGCTGGCCCTTGCGGTGCGGCCGCGGCTTGTCCCGATCCCGGTCCCGACCGGGGCGGCGCGGGCGGCGGTTGATGAACTCGCCGTCGGCGCGGCTGATCCGCAGGCCCCGCCCGGCCACCTGGGTGGTGCGCAGCTTGCTGAGCAGTTCGTCCGGCAGGTCGGCGGGCAGTTCGATCAGGGTGTGCTCGTTGCGGATGTCGATGTGCCCGATGTACTTGCTGGGCACGCCGCCCTCGTTGGCCAGCGCCCCGACCAGGGCCCGCGGGGTGACGCGGTTGCGGCGGCCGACCTCGACCCGGTAGGTCTCGGTCTCCGAGGTGGTCGCGTCGAAGGAGGGCCCGCCGCGGCGGGCCGGCGGCTCAACGGGCTCCGGGTCCAGCAGCAGCGGCCGGTCGCCCTGCGCCATAGCGGCCAGCGCTGCGGCGATCTCCGTGGCCGGCACGTCGTGGGTTCGCTCGTACTCCGCCACCAGGTCCTGGAACACCTCCAGGCCGCCCTTGGCCAGGGTGTCGGTGATGCTCTGGGCGAACTTCGCCAGCCGCCGGTCGTTGACCGCGTCGATGCTGGGCAGCTCCATCTGCTGGATGTGCTGGCGGGTGGCCCGCTCGATGGACCGCAGCAGGTGGCGCTCGCGCGGCGAGACGAACAGGATCGCCTCCCCGCTGCGGCCGGCCCGGCCGGTGCGGCCGACGCGGTGCACGTACGACTCGGTGTCGTGGGGGATGTCGTAGTTCAGCACGTGGGAGATGCGCTCGACGTCGAGGCCACGGGCGGCGACGTCGGTGGCCACCAGGATGTCGATCTTGCCGTCCCGGAGGTGGCCGATCGTGCGCTCCCGCTGCGCCTGCGCGATGTCGCCGTTGATCGCGGCCGCGCTGAAGCCGCGGGCCTGCAGCTTCTCGGCGAGCTCCTCGGTGAGCTGCTTGGTGCGGACGAACACGATCATCGCGTCGAAGGTCTCGACTTCGAGGATCCGGGTCAGTGCGTCCAGCTTGTTCGCCGCGCGCACCGGCACGTGCCGCTGGTTGATGTTGGTCGCGGTGCTGGTCTTGGTCTTGACCGAGATCTCGACCGGCTCGTTGAGGTAGTTCTGGCTGATCTTGCGGATCGCGCCGGGCATGGTCGCGGAGAACAGCGCCACCTGCCGACTGGCCGGCACGGACTGCAGGATCTTCTCCACGTCCTCGATGAAGCCCATCCGCAGCATCTCGTCGGCCTCGTCAAGCACCAGGTTCTTGAGCCCGGTCAGGTCGAGCGAGCCCTTCTCCAGGTGGTCGATCAGCCGACCGGGGGTGCCGACGACGACGTGCGCGCCGCGGCGCAGGCCGGCGAGCTGCGGGCCGTAGCTGGTGCCGCCGTAGATCGGCAGCACGTGGAAGCCGGGGATATGCGCGGCGTAGCGCTGGAACGCCTCGGAGACCTGGATGGCCAGCTCGCGGGTGGGCGCGAGCACCAGGGCCTGCGGGCCGGCGGCGTCCAGGTCGAGCCGAGACAGGATGGGTAGCGCGAACGCGGCGGTCTTGCCGGTGCCCGTCTGGGCCAGGCCGAGCACGTCGCGGCCCTCCAGCAGCAGCGGGATGGTCTTCTCCTGGATCGGCGACGGGGTCTCGTAGCCGATCTCGGTCAGCGTCTGGCAGACGCGCGGGTCGAGATCAAGTTCGTCGAAGGTCGGCATGCTAAACGCGGGTCTCCTCGGTGGACTCGGCAAGGGCTGATGGATTGCGGAAACGGCCCTGCACTGCCCGCCCGGGAGGTCCGGGGTGGATCGGCTAGGCGTCGGCTCGGAAGCTCATACCGCCACGGGGCGGCGCCGCTTGCGCATTTCGAACCGCGCGCTCAGCTGGACGCACACCCTGTTGCCAGTCACCCGCAGCTCGATCTTTCTCAGCCTGGCGCGACGACCTCCTGCCGCAGCGCCAGACGCCTAGCCTAGCGATCGGGTTCCGGGCGCGCGGCGGTGGCCCGGCCCAACGGGACGTAGGTCACGCCACGACGTCCAGCCGGAGGCCGTGCTCGACTTGATTCCGGGTGAACAGGTGCACCCGGTACCAGCCGTGCGGCGCAGCGCCGCCGCGCAGCCGGTGGTGCATCCGGTCGGCCCGCAGTACGTGCCGTTGGAACGACCTGGAGCGGATTAGCCGTCCGCGTGCCTGCTGCCCGGCCAATGCCTCGCGCGCATCCGCGTGCAGCCACACCAGCACCCGCTGCCGACCGGTGAGCCAACCGAACATCAGCAGCAGCAACCGGGTCGTGGCGCGGGTGGCCGGTTCATGCGCGACGACCGGACCGGACGTGCGCAGGCACTTCCAGGCGATGCGACTTCGGTGCAACACGTGCACCAGCGGGCGGTAGTAGCGGTACGGCAGGCGGGCCGGGAGGACCTTGCGCAGCCTTGCGCGGACCTGGTCGGAATCCAGCGTCGAGATGTCCTTGCCGCCGTGCAGCTTTCGGAGCACCGTGCTCTTGCCCGCGCCGGGCAGACCGGCCACGACGACGAGCGAGCGGCGGCCGACGCGCACCGTCGGCGGCGGGCTGGCGGGCGGCGGAAGTACGTCCGATATGTCCACGACGACATCGAGGTTACGCGTTGATCGATCTTGGGCAGCCGCCCGAGTGCGCAACGCCACCGAACGCGGAGAAGCGGGAGGCGGCCCGCTCCCCCCGGACGAGCCGCCTCCCGCACCATCACCATCCCCCTGGGCGCTACGGGATATCGCACCCGGCCCGCGTGGGCGACCGTGTCCCCCCGGCCACCCACGCGACCCCAAACGCGACCGCGAAGCCCGGTTTGCCCGCCCGACCCCCAGTACGGGCGGGGCCCCCTCCGGTTTTCTGCTCTACCGCGTCGCACTTGGAAGTCTGCCGCCTGGCGGGGCCCCGCGAGACCGTGAAGCCCCCTGAGTGCGGCTGCGTAGTGTTACGCACTCGCCACCGCCCGATCCGCGAAATCCACTCACCCGACACCGACGGACCGGACGTTTGGCCTGTTCGGACCCCGTGAGCGCTGCTCGGCGCCATAGCACCTGAACCACTCACGGGTCGGCCTTGCCTTTGAAGCGCCGGAGGCGCTTGGCCCACCCCCACAACTGGCACTGCTGCGGGTTCTCAGACCGCGCCCACCCCGTCGGTCGGGGCTCTTGGCGAGGCAAGTCCCCGAAACCACGTTGGACATGCACGAATCGGGACACCGGATGCCAGGCGGCGTCTGAGGTCCGCTACCCGCACCGCCACGCAGGACGAGCGGAACAGTCTCTACTCACCGGCCTTGAGCAGGCGAAATGCGAAGGGCACCGCCGACCCGTTGGAGATCGGAGGTGCCCTCAACTCGGCCCGGAACGGGTCAGATCGCCTCGACCCCGGTTTCTCCGGTGCGCACCCGGACCACGGTGTCCACCGAGGTCACCCAGACCTTGCCGTCGCCGACCCGGCCGGTGCGCGCGGCGGTAACGATCCCGTCGACCACCTTGTCCACGTTGGACTCGTCGATGAGGACCTCGATCCGCAGCTTCTCGATGAAGTCCACCGCGTACTCGGCGCCCCGGTACACCTCCGTGTGGCCCTTCTGGCGGCCGTAGCCCTGCGTCTGGCTGACGGTCATGCCCAGCACCCCGAGCCGCTCCAGCGCGTCCTTCACGTCGCCCAGTTTGGACGGTTGAACGATCGCGGTCACCAGTTTCATGCGCGGCTGCCCTCCAGCTTGCGTTCGACCTCGTCGGCCGGCACCGCGGAGCGCCGCGCGGAACGCTCGGCGCCGAAGTGGTACGCGGTCTCGGCGTGCTCAGTCTCGTCGATGCCCACGGACTCGTCCTCGGCGCTCACCCGGAACCCGACGACCGCCTTGACCAGCAGCGCCAGCACCAGGCTGAGCACGAAGGAGTAGGCGAGCACCGCGACCGCGCCGACGGCCTGCCGCCAGAGCTGATCGAACCCGCCGCCGTAGAACAGCCCGTCGACCCCGGCCGGGGCGGCCGACGAGGCGAACAGGCCGATCAGCAGGGTGCCCATCAGGCCGCCGACCAGGTGCACGCCGACGACGTCCAGCGAGTCGTCGTAGCCGAACTTGTACTTGAGGCTGACGGCCAGCGCGCACACCACGCCGGTGATCGCGCCGACGGCGATCGCGCCCAGCGGGGTCACCGAGGAGCAGGCCGGGGTGATCGCCACGAGGCCCGCGACGATGCCGGAGGCGGCGCCGAGCGTGGTGGCGTGACCGTCGCGGATGCGCTCGGCGAGCAACCAGCCGAGCATCGCGGCGCTGGTCGCCACCAGGGTGTTCACCAGCGTGACCGCGGCGGTGGTGTTGGCCGCCAGCGCCGATCCGGCGTTGAACCCGAACCAGCCGAACCACAGCAGGCCCGCGCCGAGCACCACGAACGGCAGGTTGTGCGGCTTGCCCGGGTCCTTCGGCCAGCTCCGGCGCTTGCCGAGCACCAGGGCCAGCGCCAACGCGGCGGCACCCGCGTTGATGTGCACCGCGGTGCCACCGGCGAAGTCAATCGCGGCCAACCGGTTGGCGATCCAGCCGCCGACGGCGGTCACGTTGCCCGCATCGTCCTTCGTGTCGAAGGCGAAGACCCAGTGCGCGACCGGGAAGTACACGACCACGGCCCACAGCCCGGCGAACAGCAGCCAGGGGCCGAAGCGGGCCCGGTCGGCGATCGCGCCGGAGATCAGCGCGACGGTGATGATCGCGAACATCGCCTGGAAGCCGACGAACGCCAGCGTCGGAATGGTGCCGGAGACCTGGTCCTCGCCGAGCAGCGAGCTCAGCCCGAAGAACTCCGCCGGGTTGCCGAGCAGCCCGACGCCGCCGATGTCGGAGCCGAACGCGGTGGAGTAGCCGATGAGCACCCACAGCACGCCGACCACGCCGATGCTGCCGAGGCTCATCATCAGCATGTTGAGCACGCCGCGCGAACGCACCATGCCGCCGTAGAAGAACGCCAGACCCGGGGTCATGAGCAGGACGAGCGCCGCGCTCACGAGCACCCATGCGGTGTCGCCTGAATTCACATTGCCTCCCGATGCCGACCGAGTTGGCCCGCATCCTGCGGAATGCCTGTTTCAGGCGACCCGTTTCGCGGTAACGCGACCGTGAATTCCGGCTCACCGCGCGTTACAGCCGTGTTGTGAGATCACCGCGGTGTTTCGTCGCCGATCACCGAAGGCACCTGGACCGGCCGCCCGGCCAGCAGGCCCATCCAGAGCCAGGCCGCCGAACAGGCCAGCAGCAGCACCAGCGGCGCGATCCAGCCACCGGTCACCTCGTGCAGCAGCCCGATCAGGAGCGGGCCGGCGGCGGCGATGAGATACCCGCCGCCCTGCGCCATCCCGGACAGCGCCGTCGTGGTGTCGCTGTCCGGCGAGCGCAGCCCGAACAGCGTCAGCGCCAAACCGAACCCCGCGCCCTGCGCCAGGCCGAGCCCGACCACCGCCGGCCACAGCGCGGCGGTCGGGCCGACGAGGATGCCGGTGAAGCCGAGCATGAGCAGCACCGTCAGCACCACGGCGATCAAGCGCTGGTCGCGGAGCCGGTGGCACAGCACGGGCACGCTCATCGAGCCGACGGCCTGCACCGCCGCCTGGATGCCCAGCGCCAGGCCAGCGAGCTCGGGATCCATGCCCCGGCTCTGCAGCATCGTCGGCAGCCAGCCGAACGTGACGTAGGCCATCGCCGACTGCACCCCCATAAAGACGGTGACCTGCCAGGCCAGCGGGTTGTTCCACAACCGGCCACCGCTCGACGGCAGCGGCGGCGCGCCAGAGCTACGCCGCAGCGCGAAGAGGCTGATCACCAGGGCCAGCAGGACGGGAAGGGCCAACAAGCCGAGCGGAGCGCGCCAGGCGGAGGCCAAGGCGGCGCCGATCGGCACGACCACGCTGGCCGCGATCGCGCCGCCCAGCGTCAGGCACATGGTGTAGACCGCCGTGATCATCGGCACCTTGTGCGGGAAGTCCCGCTTGATCAGGCCCGGCAGCGCCACGTTCGCCACGGCGATCCCGGCCCCGGCCACGACCGTGCCGGCCAGCAGCGTCCAGATCGACCCCAGCGCGCGCAGCGAGTCGCCGACCAGCAGCACCAGCAGGCAGCCGACCAGCACCTTCTCGTCGCCGAATCGCTGCCGGAGCTTCGGCGCGACGAACGCGAACGCCCCCAGGCACACCACGGGCAACGTGGTCAGCACGCCGCCGAAGGTGTTCGACACCCCCAGGTCCAGCTGGATCTGCTCCAACAGCGGTGCGACCGCGGTGAACGGCGGTCGCAGCGCCAGCGCCACCAGCACGACCAGGACCAGGGTGGCCGCCGCGGCGGTGCCCACCGGAGGGGCCTTCGGCTGCTGGACTCGGGTGCTCACTGCTCGTTTCCCCTCCCGTCGAGAACGCCGCCGAGAGACGTCAGGCTCGGCTGGATCACGGCATGCGCGGCGGCCGCGGCGGCCTCCGGGGCTCCCTCGACGATCGCGTCCAGCAGCGCGCGATGCGTGATCGGCCCGCCTTCGGTCAGCGCGGAGTCCGCGCGGAGCGTCTTCAGGCTTTCCTGGAGTCGTTCGCTCAGGTAGCGGTACATCTCCGAGAGCAGCGGGTTGCGCGCCGCCGCCACGATCGCGACGTGGAAGTCGACATCGGCGGCGGCAAAGGCGTCGGGAGAGTCCGCGCGGTCACGCAGTTCGAGCAACTCGCGCAGCTGACGAACGTCCGCGTCGTCGCGACGCACGGCGGCCAGCCGCGCGGCCTGCACGTCGTAGGCGAGCTGAACCTCGAAGACGTCCCGCACCTCGGCCAGCCGCAACTGCCGAAGCATCGGCGCCGGGTCGGCGGTGGACACGACGAAGGTGCCGGCGCCCTGCCGGGTCTCCAACCGCCCGAGGTGCACCAGAGCCCGCACGGCCTCCCGGATCACGGTCCGGCTCACCCCGAGCTCGGCGACCAGTTCCAGCTCGGTCGGAATCCGCTCGCCGGGAGCCCAAGCGCCACCGACCAGCTGCTCGTTGACAGCGGCGATGACCTCGTTCACGGAAGACCGATGCCCAACCATCCGCATGCCAACACCTCCGGCAGACCGTAAGCCAGACGTCAGTCGGCAGACAAATATTCCGCAGAGTGGAACCGGTCACCGACACCGCGCATTCAGCTTCAGCGATCCTTCTAACGGTGCCGAAGATCGACGGGGCCTGGCTGTAGTGCGGACAGCAGACAGCCCCCGCACCGAAGGGTGGTGGTGCGGGGGCCGCGGTGTCGGTGGGTCAGTCCAGAAGTGCGTCCACGAAGGCTCCTGGCTCGAAGGGCGCCAGGTCGTCCGGGCCTTCTCCGAGGCCCACCAGCTTCACCGGGACACCAAGCTCCCGCTGGACCTGGAAAACGATGCCGCCCTTGGCCGTGCCGTCGAGCTTGGTCAGCACGATGCCCGTCACGTCGACGACATCGGAGAACACCCGCGCCTGCGTCAGGCCGTTCTGGCCCGTGGTCGCGTCCAGCACCAGAAGCACCTCGTCGACCTGGGCCTTCTTCTCCACGACGCGCTTGACCTTGCCCAGCTCGTCCATCAGGCCCGTCTTCGTGTGCAGCCGGCCCGCGGTGTCGACCAGGACCGCGTCCACCGCGGTGTCGCTACCGCGACTGACCGCCTCGAACGCCACGCTCGCCGGGTCGGCGCCTTCCTTTCCGCGCACCACCTCGGCGCCCACCCGGTGCCCCCAGGTGGCGAGCTGCTCGACGGCCGCGGCGCGGAACGTGTCGGCCGCGCCGAGCAGCACCGTCCGCCCGTCCGCGACCAGCACCCGCGCCAGCTTGCCGGTGGTGGTGGTCTTGCCGGTGCCGTTGACCCCGACGACCAGCACCACGGCCGGTTTCCCGCCGTCGGCCGGGTTGCCGTGCGGCAGCGCCCGGACCGCGCGCTCCATGTCCTGGCCGAGGGCGTCCACCAGGACCTCGCGCAGCAGCGCGCGCGCCTCGTCCGGGGTTCGGATGCCGCGTGTGGCGATCTCGGTGCGCAGCCGCTCGGTGATGTCCGTGGTGGTCGCCGTGCCCAGGTCGGCCAGCAGGAGGGTGTCCTCGATCTCCTCCCAGGAGTCCTCGTCGAGGTCGCCCGCGCCGAGCAGGCCCAGCAGGCCCTGGCCGAAGGTCGACCGGGAGCGGGAGAGCCGGCCACGCAGCCGCTCCAGCCGCCCCGAGGTCGGCTCGATCTCCTCGATCTCCTCGGGCACCGCGGGCGCTGGCTCCGGCACCGGCTCGACGCGTTCCTGCTCCGGGACCTCGACCGGCGGGGCCTCGACCGGCGGTTCCTTCGCCGGAGGCTCCTCGACCGGTGCCTCTTCGGTCGCCGTCGAGCCGTCCGGCAGCGGCACGTCCACGATCCCGCGCCGCTCGCTGTCGCGGGGCACCGCCGCGTCGTCGCCTACCCCGGGCTGGCCCTCCACCTCGGTGCGCTCGCCCGCAGGATGCTCCGGCGGGGCCGCCGTCGTGGTGCCGCCGCTGGACAGGCTGATTCCGCCGTCGGCGCGATATCCGCCGCCCTTGACGGCCGCTGTCGGGCCGGCGTTTTCGTCCCGTTCGCTCAGGCTGATCCGCCGCCGGCGGGTGAGCACGACACCGGCGACCACGGCGATCGCCAGCACCACCACGACGGCGACGATGATCAGAATCAGGGTTGAGGTGGTCACGGACCCATCCTCCCACCTGGTCATACCGGCCCCGGAACGCGCCCGGCGCACCAGGCGCGTCGCAGCCACCGCCCGCCGCGCCGGGTGCGAACCGGGCACCGGGAAATTCCGACACACAAAGTGAGCAATTCACCAACAACGCCCGCGATACGCTTGCATTTACCGGCTGGTGTGGAATACACCACATACGTGCCTTGGTGGCGGGTGCTCGGACTGCTCTCCGGCACGTCGGTGGACGGCGTCGACGTGGCAGCTGCCGAGCTGCGGCTGGACGGCGACACCGTGGAGCTCCGCCCGCTGGGAGCCACCGTTCTCCCCTACCCGGAAGTCCTGCGCGAGAAGCTGCTCGCCGTGCTTCCGCCGGCCGCATGCAGCGCCGAAGACCTGTGCCGGCTCGACACCTACGTGGGCCAGCAGCTGGCGGCGGCGGCCCGCCTCGGGGTGGAGCTCGCGGGAGGCCGCGCGGATCTCGTCGCGTCGCTGGGCCAGACGATCTACCACTGGGTCCAGGGCAGCGGACGGGTCCGCGGCACCTTGCAGATCGGGCAGCCAGCGTGGATCGCCGAGGCCACCGGGCTGCCCGTGGTGTCCGACCTGCGCGCCCGGGACGTCGCCGCCGGCGGCCAGGGCGCCCCGCTGGCGGGCGTGTTCGACGCGCTGTGGCTGGCCGACGAACCCGGCACGACCATCGCCCTGAACATCGGCGGCATCGCCAACATCACCGTCGTCGGCGGCCGACGCCCGCTGGCCTACGACACCGGCCCCGGCAACGCGCTGATCGACCTCGCGGCCGGACAGATCACCGGTACCCCGCAGGACACCGACGGGCGCATCGCGGCGACCGGCACCGTCCATCCCGAACTGCTCGAACTGTTGCTCTCCGACGGCTACTACCGGCGGCCAGCGCCGAAGTCGACCGGCAAGGAGCACTTCAACGCCGATTACCTGGCCCGGACGCTGGACGAGCTGCCCGACGAGGTCGGCGATGGCGACCTGCTGGCGACGCTGACCGAGCTCACCGCGCGCACCATCACCGACGCCTGCCGCACCGAGCATGCGGCGAAGGTCGTCGCGTCCGGCGGCGGGGTGCGCAATCCCGTCCTGCTGGCTGCCCTGCGCCGTCGGCTGGACGCCCCGCTGGTCGTCAGCGACGACCTCGGGCTGCCCGCCGACAGCAAAGAAGCGCACCTTACGGCGCTGCTCGGATTCCTGACCTGGCATGGCATCACCGGCAACACACCGGGCACCACCGGCGCCGCCGGACCGCGGCTGCTGGGGAGCATCACCCCGGGCTCCGGTTCCCTGCGCTTGCCCGAACCCGCCATCAAGCAGCCGAGGCGACTGCGACTGCAGCCCGGCCACACCGCCTAGGAGGCTCCAATGCGATCTGTCGACCTCATCGTGATCGGGTTGTACCTGGTCGCGATGCCGGTACTCGGGTTGCTGCTCAGCGGGCGGCAGCGCAGCTCGCAGGACTACTTCATCGGTAGCCGCCAACTGCCCTGGTGGGCGGTGTGCTTCTCGGTGGTCGCCACCGAGACCTCGACGCTGACGGTGATCAGCGTGCCGACGGTGGCGTACCTCGGCAGCTTCACCTACCTGCAGCTCGCGATCGGGTACCTGATCGGCCGGATCGTGGTGGCGTTCGTGCTGCTGCCCAAGTACTACGCCGGGAACCTGGTCAGCGCCTACGAGTTCCTCGGCCAGCGGTTCGGTTCCGGTTTGCAGGGCACCGCGTCGGTGACGTTCCTGGTGACCCGGCTGCTGGCCGACGGGCTGCGGCTGTTCGCCACCGCGATCCCGGTGAAGGTGATGCTGGCCGCGTTCGGCGTGAACATGGCGTACTGGCAGATCGTGCTGATCCTGTCGGCGATGACGGTGATCTACACCTACCTCGGCGGCATCAAGGCCGTGGTGTGGGTCGACGCCATCCAGATGGCGGTCTACGTCGGCGGCGCGGTCCTCGCCGCAGTGGTGCTCGCCGGCCGGTTGCCCGGGGACTGGATGTCGACCGCGTTCGCCGCGGGCAAGTTCGAGCTCCTGGACTTCGGCTCGTCGATCATCACGGACCAGTACGCGTTCTTCACCGCCGTGATCGGCGGGGCCGTGTTCGCGATGGCCTCGCACGGCGCCGACCAGCTGATGGTGCAGCGGCTGCTCGCCTGCCGGAACCTCCGGGACAGTCAGCGAGCGCTGATCGCCAGTGGCGTCGTGGTGTTCCTGCAGTTCGCCCTGTTCCTGTTCATCGGCACGATGCTGTGGTCGTTCTTCAACGGTGCCAAGCCCGCCGAGCTCGGAATGGCCAGCAAGGACGAGCTGTTCCCGCAGTTCATCGTCAACGATCTCCCGCCCGGGCTTTCCGGGCTGATGATCGCGGGCATCCTGGCCGCCGCGATGAGCACCCTGGCGTCCTCGTTGAACTCGCTGTCCACGTCCACGGTCAGCGACCTCTACCAGCGGATTTCGAAGCACAAGCTGGACGACTCGACGATCCTGCGGATGGGTAAGGGCTGGACGCTCGTCTGGGCCGTGGTGTTCGTGGTGTTCGCGTCGATGTTCAGCAGCACCGACAACCCGGTGGTCGAGGTCGGCCTGAGCATCGCCAGCTACACCTACGGCGCGCTGCTGGGCGCTTTCCTGCTGGGGCTGCTGGCGAAGCGGGCCCGGCAGTCGGATGCGGTGATCGCGTTCGTGGCGACGATCGTGGTGGTGCTGTTCTTCGTGTTCGGGGTGACCTTCCCCGACGGCGAGGGCGGCGAGAAGGCGCTGGCCTTCCCCTGGTACACGCCGTTGGGCGTCGTCGTGACGCTCGTGGTGGGCGGGCTGCTGTCGCTGCGCCACCCCCGGCTGGCGACCGAAGCCGCCGTGCAGCGGGTCGACAACGCGTGAGTACCCGTGAGTCTTTTGGGGACAGCCACAGCAGCCCAAAAGACTCACGGGCGCCGCTGGCCCCAGTCAGCCGCTCGGCTCAGCTGACCGCGACCGAGATGATCGACAGCAGGATGATCAGGAAGCACAGCGCCAGGCTGCCGCCCATGATCCCCAGGGCCAGGCCCACGCCCGGCGCCTTCTGCGGGGTCGGGCCGATGGCACCGTTCATGAAGACGATCACCGGCGCCGCGTAGTGGACGTCGACCTGCTGGCCGGCGTTGACCGGGATGACCGCGGTCGCCTCGCCGACCCGCCACAGGTAGTTGACGTGGATCCCGATCTGGTACTGGCCGGGCGGCAGGTCGACCGGCGTTTTGCCCCAGGTCAAGATCGGCCCTGGCTGCCCGTTGATGGTGACCTGCGGTTTGAAGAACATCAGCATGAACGCGAGCCAGAAGTACGAGCAGTCGATCACGATGCGCCCCATGCCGGGCGGGGGCGGCGCCATCAGTTGGCCCTGCGGCGCGACCGGAGCCGGCGGCTGCGGCGGGTACCCGCCCTGCTGCGGCATGGGCGGCGGCATTCCCGGCTGCATCTGGGGCTGCGGGTAGCCGCCCTGCTGCGGTATCGGACCGGACCCACCGGGCTGCGGTATCGGACCGGACGGGGGACCGTAACCACCGGGCTGTGGCATCGGCTGGCCCTGCGGCGGGTATGGCTGCTGCCCCGGCGGGGGGCCGTACGGGTTGGTCATGGAAAGCCTCCTGTACCTGGTGGGGCCCCGCACTCGGGGTGATGCGGGAACATCCGCGCCCGGTGTCCGGTCGACATCTGCCCCCGAGGATCGATGCCGGACCGCGGAACATCGTCCCGCATCCGGATCCGGGTGTTGAAACCGAGGTGGCTGACCACACTAATGCCCGGCACCGGGCCTTCAGCGGGAGTCACGCCAGGTCGATGATCTACCCAAACGATCAGCGTGGCTGCGGATGGGGGTTGCGGTGCAGAACATCGATCATGCGGACCTCCGGGCAAAGCTCGGTGCGTATTCCGCGGACGCGTTAGACGACGTCGAGTGGCTCACGGTGCGCACCCATCTGTGGGAGTGCGCGCCCTGCCGGGCCGAACTGGGGTGGCCGGAGTTGTGGAATCGCGCTGCGCCGCAACGGATTTCACCGTCGAAGCCGTCGCGCGACCGTCGGCCGCAGGCGCAGCCGGGCTGGTCGGTGGCGTTCGGCCTCGCACTGGTCGCGGCGCTCGTCGCCTTCGGCGTCGGCTACGCCCTCGGCACAGCTGGCTGACCGCCACGCGGGATCAGGGGTTCGTCCCGGCTGTGGTCGGGCCTGAACCGGCACCGATCCGCTTGGCCCCTTGTCGGGCTCCCGGAAGCGCACTGCAGCACCTGCGGGCTTCCGGGGCTCCACCCGTCGCACGCGGACGTCTCGTAGAAACCCTGCTTGGCCAGCTGATGAAGTTGTGGACAGCGCAGGGTGCCGGCGGTCGGTGCACAACGAGCGGGACGTGGAACAGCGAAAACCCCGCCTCCGCTCAGGAGTCCAGCACCGCCGCGACATCTCCTTCGGCTGGCTCGTCTGGGGCGTCCTTGCGCTGCTTGTCGGAATCACCGCGCAGGCGTTGGGAAATCACCTGCGTGATGCCGTCGCCGCGCATCGTCACGCCGTACAGGGCGTCGGCGATCTCCATAGTCGGCTTCTGGTGCGTGATGATGATCAGCTGGGAGGTCGTGCGCAGCTGGTCGAGCAGCGTGATCAGGCGCCGCAGGTTGGTGTCGTCCAGCGCCGCCTCGACCTCGTCCATCACGTAGAACGGCGACGGGCGGGCACGGAAGATCGACACCAGCATGGCCACCGCGGTCAGCGACTTCTCGCCACCGGACAGCAGCGACAGGCGCTTGACCTTTTTTCCCGGCGGCCGGGCCTCGACCTCGACGCCGGTGTTCAGCAGGTCGTTCTCGTCGGTGAGCATCAGCCGCCCGTCGCCGCCGGGGAACAGGACCGTGAAGACCGTCTCGAATTCCCTCGCCACGTCGTGGAAGGCGGAGGTGAAGACCTCGAGGATCTTGTCGTCGACCTCCTTGACGACGCTGAGCAGGTCGCGGCGGCTGTCCTTGAGGTCTTCGAGCTGGGTGGAGAGGAACTTGTAGCGCTCCTCCAGCGCGGCGAATTCCTCCAGCGCCAGCGGGTTCACCTTGCCCAACAGGGAAAGGTCCTTCTCGGCGCGCTTGGCGCGGCGCTCCTGGGTGGCCCGGTCGAACGGCACCGGCGGCGGCGCGCTGACCTCCTCGCCGCGCTCCTTGGCCGCCTCGTACTCGGCGATCTCGGCGGGTCCCGGCGGAATCGGCACGGTGGGGCCGTATTCGTCGACCAGGTCGTCCAGCCCGATCCCGAAGTCCTCGATGATCTTGGTTTCCAGCTGCTCGATCCGCAACCGCTGCTCCGCACGCACGACTTCGTCGCGGTGCACCGCATCGGTCAGCTTCTCCAGCTCCCCGCTGAGCTCGCGCACTCGCGCTCGCACGGCGCCGAGCGCCTGCTCGTGCTCGCTCTGCTTCGCCTGCGCGACGTCCCGCTCCTCCGTCGCGGCGCTCAGCGATTGCGCGATGCGCTCCAGCGCTGTCTCGCAGCCGGTGACAACAGCCTGCGTCACGCGCGCTGCGCGTTCCCGCGCCTTGCGCGCCGCTTCCGCGCGGGCGCGCGCTTCGCGCTCGTGGCGGGCTGCGCGGCGCAGTTGATCGGCACGTCCCTGCACCGCGCGCGCCCGCTCTTCGGCGGTGCGCTGGGTGAGGCGGGCGTCCATTTCCTGTTGCCGCACCGCGTTCAACTCGGTGCTGAGCCGGTCGCGTTCGCCGGTGTCGGGTTCCGCCGCCTCGTCCTGTTCGGTTTTGACGATGCTCAGGCGTTCTTCGAGTTCCGCGAGCTTGACGAGGGATTGTTCGCGGGACTGCTCGATCTTCACCCGCTGCTGCCGGATCCGGTCGACCTCGGCGGTGGCGGCGCGGGCCGCGCGTTGCAGGCTGGACAGCCGTTCGGTGCTGCGGGCTCGCCGCACCTTGGCGTCGTTGATCTGCTCCTGCACGGCGCGGACTTCGGCGCGCCGCGCTTCTTCTTCGGCTCGCGCGCCTTCCAGCGCCGCGGAGTGCTGTTCCAGGCGTCGCCCGGCGGCGGCGAGCTCGCGTTCGGCTTCGTCGACGGCGGCTTGCACCTCGATGGTGCTCTGCCGGTCGTCGGAGCCGCCGGTGGCCCAGTGCGCGCCGAGGACATCGCCGCTGGTGGTGACGGCGCGGATTTCGGGGTGCCGCTGCACGAGTTCCTGGGCGGCGGCCAGCGTGTCCACGACCGCGACCTTGTCGAGCGCTTTCGCCACGGCGCCGCGCAACCCGTCCTGGGCGCTGACCAGGTCGGCAGCCCAGCGCGCCGAGCCGGCGAGCTGCGGCCAACCCGACCTATCCAGCTCCACAGCGGATTCGATGAGCAGCCCCGCGCGGCCCGCTTCGTCCGCCTTGAGCAGTTCGAGGGCCATCACAGCGTCGGTGACGCCGCGAACCGCGACGGCGTCGGCGACGGCGCCCAGCGCCGCGGCGAGCGCGGCCTCCGCGCCAGGTTCGACGGTGAGCAGCGCCGCCACCGAGCCGAGCAGGCCCGGCACCCTGTCCCCTGCCGACATGAGTGCGCCCGCGCCGTCCTTGCGCTGCAAGCCCATCGACAGCGCCTCGACGCGCGCCTTCCAGGACGCGATCTCCCGCTCCGCGGTCCGCTCGGCCTTCACCAACTCCTCGACGCGGGCCCGCGCGGCGTCGCGCGCTTCGGCCGCGCCTTCGCGGCGTTCCTCCAGTCCAGCGTCGTCGGAGTCGTAGCCGCCGCTCTCCTCTTCGGCGTCGGCCAGCGCGCGCTCGGCTTCTTCGGCCCGCGCGGTGGCTTCGTCCAGCGAGTCCGACAGCCGCTCGATCTCCTCCCCGGTGTCGCTGACCTTGCCGCGCAACGACTCGACCTGCCCGGACAACCGGGCGGCACCTTCGCGGTGGTCGGCGATCGCCCGCACCGCGGCCAGGTGCGCGTGCTCGGCCTGCTTCAGCGCGGATTCCAGCTCAGACCGGCGCTGCACCACCTCGTTGAGCGCCTCGCGAGCCTCTTCGACCTGCTCACGGAGCTCGATCTCCTCCTCGGCGGCCTCTTCGGCCTCGGCGTCGAGCTGGTCCGGGTCGCGGCCCGGGCGGTGCTCCTCGGTCTGGGCGGTGAGGTGCCGGTGGCGTTCGGCGGCCAGCCGCAGCGTGCCGTGCAAGCGTTCTTCCAGCGCGGACAGCCGGTACCAGGTCTCCTGCGCGCGGGACAGCCGCGGCGCGTCGGCGGCGACCTGCTCTTCGAGGTTCTTCTCCTCGGACTGCGCGAACTGCAGCGCACGCTCGACCTCGGTGCGCTTGGTCCGCGCGGCTTCCTGGTCTGCCTCGTCGCGGGCCAGGTCGGCGCGGGCGGTGACCAGGTCATCGGCGATGAGGCGCAGCCGGGCGTCCCGCAGATCGGCCTGCACGGTCTGCGCCTTGCGCGCGATCTCGGCCTGCTTGCCGAGCGGCTTGAGCTGGCGGCGCAGCTCGCTGGTCAGGTCGGTCAACCGGGTCAGGTTGGCCTGCATCGCGTCGAGCTTGCGCAGCGCTTTCTCTTTGCGCTTGCGGTGTTTCAGCACGCCCGCGGCCTCTTCGATGAGCCTGCGGTGCTCGTCGGGCTTGGCCTGCAGGATCGTGGCAAGCTGGCCCTGCCCGACGATGACGTGCATCTCGCGGCCGATGCCGGAGTCCGACAGCAGTTCCTGCACGTCCATCAGCCGGCACGAGTTGCCGTTGATCTCGTACTCGCTGGCGCCGTCGCGGAACATCCGGCGGGTGATGGACACCTCGGTGTACTCGATCGGCAGCGCGCCGTCGGAGTTGTCGATGGTCAGCGTGACCTCGGCGCGGCCCAGCGGGGCGCGGCCCGCGGTGCCCGCGAAGATCACGTCTTCCATCTTGCCGCCGCGCAGCGCCTTCGCACCCTGCTCGCCCATCACCCAGGTCAGTGCGTCGAGCACGTTGGACTTGCCCGAGCCGTTCGGGCCGACGACGCAGGTGATGCCGGGTTCGAAGCGCAGCGTGGTGGCCGAGGCGAAGGACTTGAACCCCTTCAGCGTCAGGCTCTTCAGGTGCACGGCTGCGATTGACCTTCCCGTGGTTCGTCTGGTTGACCGGCGGTCACATCCGGCAGAGCCTACCGCTGCGGCCGTCCGCAACTGCGCAGAACCGCTGGTAACGGCGATTTCGCTCGCACGACGGCGAACCGGAGATCAACAATCGGCATCGCCACCGTTTCAGCTGGCCAGCTGCCGCGAGTACGTTGCGCTGCTGCCGGAGCACGACGTGCTCACAGGTCGCAGACCAGGCCAAACCGGTTCCCGGCGCGATTCCATTAGCGCTCCATGAAACCGGTCAAGCCGCCCTTGGGCTCGGACCACTGCTCCGCGACGTGGTCGACGTGGCCCGGGGTTTCGCCGGAACGCAGCGCAGTCAACAGCTTCTCGCACGCTTCCCGGGGGCCTTCGGCGACCACCTCGACGCGGTTCGCGGGCCGGTTCGTGGCGCTGCCCACCAGGCCGAGTTCCAGCGCCCGGGAACGCGTCCACCAGCGGAAGCCGACGCCCTGCACCCGCCCGTGCACCCATGCGGTCAGTCGTGCCTGTTGCGAATCCGTCACGCCGGGCATGATGCCGCACGGCCGCTGCGCGCGCGGCCCTGGCTTGCGCCGATCATCACCACTGCCCGGGCACCGGTATGATCCGCCACGATTCGTGGTAGGGCCGGGTGTTCTGGGGCATCCGCGCAGACCGCCCGACGAGCCGACGAGTGGGGCACCGTGGACCCGATGTTGCCGGAAGACCCGGACGCCCGGCCGAAGCGCCTGGTGATGCTGGCCGCATCGAGCATCGCCGTGGCCACCGTGTTCGCGACGACCGCCGCGATGGTCGCCGGCGCGCAGCAGCACGACGCGGCGACGCCGGACTTCACGCTGAAGCCGACCGCCACGTCCCGGCCGGCCTCGACGTTCTCCACGCCGTCTTCGTTGCTGCCCCCGCCGCCGATGAGCAGCGAAACCTCGGATATCTCGACGACCTCCAGCAGGTCGACTTCGTCCGCTTCGAAGAGCAGCGAAACGCTCACGGAGATCCCGCCTCCGATGCCGCCAGAGCCGCCCCCGCCCCACACTCCGCCGCGGCCGACGAAGACCACCACGACACCCACGACCACGACGACCACCACCACGACGACCACGACCACCACGACCACGGAGCCGACCGACTCAGAGACCTCCGGCGGTGACGACTAGTGACGTTGGCCGTGCACGCCTGCCAGTCGCTGTGCTCGTGGCACCGGACTCCCAAGCAGCTCAACGGGTTTCCGCTGCTGGCCTGTCGCGGCTGCGGGTCGCAGTGGATCCGCAGCGAGCCGTGGACGCCCATCGACCACACCGGCCGGATCCCCGACGACGTTCGGGCGGAGCTCGCCGAGCGCTGACGCTGCGCACCCACCCGCGCATCCATCGTGACGATGCCGTGTCAGTAAAGGTCCTGTGTCGGTCGAAACACCAGCGCATGGGCGAGGGCAAGCGATCGGCGAGGCGTCGGCGAGCACGGGCAAACGCGGCCGGTAGCAGCAGCGTCCCAATCCCGCGGACGGCCCGGTCGCCGAGTTCGCGCACCGGTTGTGCGAGCTGACGGAAGCCGCGGGCGATCCGTCCTGGGCCCCGGACCCCATTCCTGAATGGTAATTAAGGTTTCGCGCGAAGAAATCACCGCGGATCGCCGACGACGACGAGATCGGCACGATCCCGACTCGCCGCGACGACAGCGGAATTCCGCTCGTCGCTGCGGTAAACCCATTCCGCGGCTTCGTCAGGAGTGCGCCCGTAACTGATGTGCCGCGCAATGAGCCGCTGCACCCGAACGTCGTCATCGGGCGCGAGGAACCAGGCTTCGTCGAGCAATTCCCGAACCGCCGACCACGGCGGCGCGTCCAGCAGCAGGTAGTTCCCTTCGGTGATCACCAGCGGAACATCGGGCTCGACGGCAATGGCGCCGGCATAGGATTCCTCGATCTCCCGGTGGAATTCGGGCGCGTAAACGGTATCGGGCCCGCATTCCCGAATCCGCCGCAGCAAAGCGACGTACCCGGCGGCGTCGAAGGTGTCAGGAGCGCCTTTCCGATCGGCTCGCCCGAGCCGACGCAACTGGGCGTTGGCCAGGTGGAACCCGTCCATCGGCACCAGTACGGCCGAGCTGCCGAGCTCCTGCAGAACCCGCTCGGCCACGGTCCCCTTGCCTGCCCCGGGAGCACCGGCGATCCCCAAGATCCGCCGCTGCCCGCTACCGGCCAACTCCCGAGCCCGCTTGACCAACTCCACGTACCCGACCAACCAACACCTCCGCGCGAAACGCCCGCGAGTGCTTTTGGGCGCTCTGACACCTAACCGTACTCACGGCAGCTGAGCAGCGGAAACGAGGTTCAGTCCGACCACAGTTCGGCGAGCAGTTCCCTGGTGTACTCCGCGATCCTCGCGTTGCCCGCCGGGGCTATCGTGCTCCAGCGCCGACCGTCCCCGCTCGGGCGGACCACGTGGCTGTAGCGGCCCTTGCCCGTGTCGTGGAACGCCACGACCCTGCTGGCCCGCTCGGGTTTGCCGCCTCGGTTCGGGCAGGCCTCAACGCCGAACTGGCCCCGGATCCCCATGCCATCCGCCATGTTCGCGACGTCGGCGGCGTCGTCCGGGACGATGCCCAGGGCTCGGAGCTCGTCCGTGAACAGCAGCGGGTTGTCCGGGCCCGCATAGTCGCTGGCCTCGCGGAGGATGTCGTTGGGCAGGCTCACCGCGCGGCCCGGGCCGGGCGGCATGTCGCCCGCCACCGACACCGCCGCCTCCGCCAGCGAACTCCCCCGGATCGGGGTGAGCTCGACGATGTCACCGTCCACAATGGTCAGCAGGCCCGCCGCGCCGTTGGCCGAGGCCAGTGCGCGGATCGGCCGGTCGGCCCAGATCCGCACGTCGATGCTGCGCTGCGGCCGGTCCAGCAGACCGAGCAGGTCGCCGAGGTCGACGTCGACGCGGTCGCGCTTGCCCTCGGCGAGGCGGCGGCGGCGAAGCCCGGCCCACACGTCCGCGACGAGCTGGGCGCGCTCCGCGTACGTCACTCCCGGGCTAGGCACGTTGAGGATGATGTGCCGGCGCTCCGTGAGTTTCTCCGCCTCGCAGACCACATCGAATTCCAATGCGGACAGCACAATCGGATCGGCTTCTGTTCCAGGGCGCAACGTCAGTCCCGCTTCTTCGATTCGTCGTCGGGTTCCTCGTCGGCTTCGGCGTCGGGGTCGAAGTGCCCCAGCACCGGAGGAGCGACCAGCCGCTCGTCGTCGAACGGGGTTTCCTCGGCGACGTACTTGTTCTCGTGCTCCTCGTCCTCGCTGCGCTTCTCGCCGCGGGTCGCCGCCGGACCCATCATCGAGCCGGCCGCCGGACGGCTGCCCGGGGTGTTGCCCGCGGCCCGCCCGGCCACCGTGTCACCAGGACCGCCGCCGATGCCGGACGAACCCCCGCGACTCATCCCTTCGACCGCGCCGCCGCGCACGGTTCCGCCGCCGGCGCCCGCCACCGCCGGGGCGCGGCCACCGAGCATCCGGCTCGCCGCGTAGGCGCCGATACCAGCGACCACCGCGCCACCACCAGCGATGCCGAGCACCGTGGCGGGGTTGATGCCGTCGCTCGTCCCGGCGGCCTCCGGCGTCTGGTCCGCCTCGCCACCGGGTTCGCGCTCGTCCGGGTGCTCGCCGCTGCCGCTCCGGTCGCCGGGCACCGGCGGAGCCGTGCGGTCGCCGCGCACCGGCGGAGCCGTGCGGTCGCCGCGCGGGGTTCCACCGCCGGCATTGCCGCCGCCCACTACCCCGCCCAGCACACCGGCATCGCTCGCGCCGCCGCCGTAGTAGGCGCCGACCGAACCCACGCCCGCGCCGATGCCCGACATGCCCGTCCCGGACGCCGACTGCGCCGACACCGTGGCCGGTGGCATCCCGGGCAACGGTTGGTAGGAATCGGCCTGGCTGACGGAGGTGTTGCGGTAGGAGCTGAGAGCCGCCTGCGCGGCCTGCTTCTGGGCCTCGATCTGCTTGGCCTCTTTGTCGTAGTCGCTCTCGTAGCCGAAGGCGCCCCCGGCCCATTCGACCGCGTTCTCCGACTGCTTGTGCTTGAGCTCGTCGTTGTTCGGCAGCCCGTTGCGCGCCGACTCGTACCCCCGACCCTGCGCGTCGACGCTTTCCGCCGAAGCCTTCAGGGGATCCGGGGCGTCGGCCATGAAGACGGATTGCTGCTGCGTCACGGCCGCCGCGAGGCTCCCGGCGTTGCCCTCCCAGGCGATCTGCAGCTTGCCGAGCTCGCGGCGCAGCGTCTCGTCGAGATCTACGACCACCTGCACGCACTCGTCCAGCGCCCGCACCGCGCCCTGCATCGACTCCGCGCCGCGCCCCTGCTTGATCTGCGTGATCCATTCCTGCAGCTGGGGGATGTCCATCCCCTCGAACCGGATATCGCGGATCGGATCGATGCTGGTCACGACTTCCCCTTAGCTACCCTGCAAGGTCGTCACGGCCGCCTCCGCGGCCTGCTTCGCCCGCACGCACATCTGCTCGTTGTTCATGCCACCGGGGGTGGTGAGGCTCAGGTCCACGTAGAGCGTCTGCCCTTCGGCGGCGTCGACGAACACCGCACAACCGAGGCTCTCGGCACCCGGAACCTGCCCTTGCACGGCACCGAAGCCGTTGACCTCATACGTCGTCGCGGTCTTCGCCTTCACGGCCGCAATTTTCTGCGCGAAATCGTCCAAACCCTCGGGCACCACCCGAAGCGAGATCCCGAACTGAGTCTTTCCTGCAGCACCAGCGAAAGAACACCCGTTGTAGTTGTTCCCGTTTCTGACCACCGGGCGGCCGCCACCCACCTGGAGCGGCGCCTTCTGCTCAGGAGACAACCAAGTGCAGATCGCCGCATCCTGCTTACCCGCAATCGCCAGGTCTTTCGGGCGCTGCGGAAGGTCCAGCGAAGAAGGCGGCGCTGCCTCCGAAGCGGGAGCTGAACTCGTCGGCTCCGGGTCCGGGCCGTTCACCGTGCAGCCAGCAAGGGTGAAGACCGAAGCCAACCCGATCAAGCCATGCCCGAAGCGCAACCGCACGGGACTCCCCTCACACCTGGTTCTGCTGCAGCTGGAACGACGCAACGATCTCGTCGTCGGTGAAGCCGTACTGCTTGGCTGCGTCTTCGAGTTGTCTTCCCAGTTCAAAGACGTTGTCCACGTACTGCATGAGACGCGCGTAGTGAGAGTCGGGGTTTCCCAGCAGGTTCGCCGTCCAAACCGCCGCAGCGGTCGCGCTGATCTCATCGTAGGCGGGAGCGCCTACAGCCAAGTTGTGCGCGAGGCTGAACAGCTTGAACTGCGCGTCCTCAGCCGCTGAGAGGATGATTTTGCGCACCTCAAGGACATTGTCCTTGTTGACAGTGATGGTTTGACCGGCTCCGCCGGGAACCGGCGGCGGAGGTGGTGCTGGCGTCGTCATCGCGGGAAACCCCCAGGTCGCGGCGTCTGATCACCCGGTCGAAAGCCGACCCTAGCAGCGCGCCTTCCCGCCCCGCACCAACTCTTGAAAACTTCACACCAACCCAACGCGCCTATGCGCGAACTCGCATGAGCCCACCGACGAAGTCGGCCCACCGAGCAGCGGAAAACACCAGCACGCCCCCGCCGGGATCCTTCGAATCCCGAACCCCGACAACAGCGTCCCGCCCGGCGACGTCGACACAGTTGGAACCGGAAACACTGCGACTGGACTTCCGCCAGGTGTCCCCGACAAAGGTGACTTCAACACAGTTGGAACTCGCGGTGCTGCGGCTCGACTTTCGCCAATGTCAGCAGATCGGCCACTGGGACTCATATCTGCATGATGACGTGCTCCAACAGCACCAAGCCGTCAGCTGCGGCCCACAGCCAGGCCGTCGGCCGCTAGGGCCACCGGCCGACGTTGAACCTGTGGTGAACAGCGGGTGATCGAGCCCATCGGGGCTCGATTCCGCGCTTACCCTCCTTGATCATCGGCGGGCTCGGGGAGGCGTTGCAGGTGGTCAGCTGGGGAGAGACCGTTCAGGCGTTAGCCGCCTTGTTCGGCCAACACGTCAGCAGTTGGGTGCTCGGCGTGCTGGCCGCCGCGACCATCGCCGCTCCCGTGGTCGACCGGTTCGTCATCCGGCGCAAGCGGCTCCACTACCGCGTGCTCTACAACTCCAAGATCGGGTTGAGCCCCATCGAGCTGCACGACGGCGAGGTTCCGCCCGCCGATCCGCAACTGATCAGGATCGCGCGACTGGTGGACCGGATGAGCATCGTGATCATCCGCATCCGCAACACCGGCAGCTTCGACATCGAAGCCGACGACTTCGCCGAGGACCTCTCGTTCACCTTCGGCAAGCGGATCGTTTGGGACGCGCGGATCTCCGAGGCACCGACCAAGACCATCCGCCAGCGGATCCGCAACAACCTGGTCTTCTTCACCGACGGGCAGGAGACCGGTTACGCCCCGAACCCGCCGAGCCTCGGCACCCTCCGGGAAAGGCTCGGCCAGCGGCTGGCCAACTGGGTCGCCGCGCAGCCCACGGCGGCCATCGAGATCGGCCCGCAGTGGCACGGGGTCCGGCTCTCGGAGCTCAGCCTGCAGCGCGGCCAGAAGTTCAAGCTCGTCGTGGTGCTGCGGGAGCCGGACGACGAATCGGCCACCACCGACGACTCCACCAGCAAGGAAATCGGCTTCGCGGGCCGGATCGCCAACGGGCGCATCAAGGACGAGAAGCAGCAGCGGGGGGTCGCCTGGCCGCTGGCCGTCACCGGGATCGGGGCGCTGCTGACCGTCGCGCTGGTCACCACCCTGATCACCGGGATCTTCCGGCAGGACAGCGACGTCGTGTGCGCCACCGGTTCGCTGCGCATCGAGGGTTCCAGCGCCTTCGCCCCGATTATGAGCAACGTCGCCACCGCTTACTCGCAGGCCTGCGGTGGCGCGGACGTCATCGCACAACCCACCGGCAGCCTCGACGGCGTGCGTGCGCTTTCCGCGCCCGGCTCGCAGAACGACCTCGCGGTGCTGTCCGACGGCCCGGCGCTGGAACCCTCGCCGGACCTCGTCGCGCAGCCACTGGCACTGGTCGTCTACGGCGTGGTCGTCAACGATTCGGCGGGCATCGACCGGCTCACCACCGAGCAGCTCCACGGCATCTTCGCCGGCCGGTTCCGGGACTGGAACCAGCTCCGCGACGGCGCTTCGCTGCCCATCCGCATCGTGGGGCGCGGGCAGGAATCCGGCACGAGGCAGGTCTTCGAAACGCGGGTGCTGCAAGGTTCCGAGGGGCTGCTCTCCTCGGACAGCTGCGAAGCGCCCGAACGAATGCCGCAGGCGCAGACCACGCGGTGCGAACGCAGTTCGACGGCGCAGGTAGTCGACGAGATCGCCACCACCCCGGGCGCGATCGGCTACACCGACACGCCGGCCGCGAACATCGCCGTGGCGCAGGGCAAACCGGTCAAGATCGCGCAGCTGGACGGACGCTACCCGGACATCAGCAGCGCCCACCAGGGCTACCGGTTCTGGACGATCGAATACCTCTACACGAAGGGCTTCCCGGCGAACGACTCGGTGCTCAAGCACTTCATCGACTACCTGCGCAGCGACACGGCCCGAGCGGAGCTCCGCGACGCGGGCTACACCCCTTGCATCGAACGCACCGGCCTTCCCCACCCCCTCTGCCAGGGCTAGTGAATCCACAATGGACGCCCGTAGGTCGCACGCCGGTCAGGGAAGCGCGAAGCTCACGGTTCGAAGCGGTAACCCATGCCCGCTTCCGTGATCAGGTGGCGGGGGTGGCTGGGATCCACTTCCAGCTTGCGGCGGAGTTGGGCCAGGTAGACGCGCAGGTAGTGGGTTTCGTTCGCGTACTGGGGGCCCCAGACCTCCTTGAGGAGCTGCTTCTGCGCCACCAGGCGGCCCTGGTTGCGGGCCAAGACCTCCAGCATTCCCCACTCTGTCGGCGTCAGGTGGACCTCCACCCCCTCGCGCAGGACCTTCTTCGCCGACAGGTCCACCGTGAACGTCGCCGTCTCAACCAGCGGTTGGTCGCCGGCTTCGCTGGTGTTCGAGCGCCGGACCGCCGCGCGCAGGCGGGCCAGCAGCTCGTCCATGCCGAACGGCTTCGTGACGTAGTCGTCCGCACCCGCGTCGAGGGCCTGCACCTTGTCGGCGGAGTCAGCGCGCGCCGACAGCACGATGATCGGCACCGTCGTCCAGCCGCGCAGGCCCGCGATCACCTCGCTGCCGTCCATGTCCGGCAGCCCGAGGTCGAGCACCACCACGTCCGGTTTGCCGTCGATGGCCACGCGCAGCGCGGACGAGCCGTCCGCGGCCGTCAGCACCTCGTAACCGCGCGCCGTCAGGTTGATCCGCAATGCGCGCAGCAGCTGCGGCTCGTCGTCGACAACCAGCACCCTCGTCATCGTTTCCCCTGCCCATTTGCGGTGACCGCCGATAGTGAGAGCACGATCGTCAACCCGCCACCGGGGGTGTCCTCGGCGCGTATCGTGCCGTGCATTGCCGTCATGAAACCTTGCGCCACGCTCAACCCGAGCCCGACTCCGGCGACCCCGGCGACCCCGGTGTCGCCGCGCTCGCCGCGCTCGCCGAGCCGCTCGAACGGCGCGAACACAGCGTCGGCGGCGTCCTTCGACAGCCCCGGTCCGTGGTCGACCACGCGCAGCTCGACCCGCGCCGCATGCTCGCTGGCCCGCACGCTGATGCGGGCCCCGTCGGGCCGCCCGTACCTCAGGGCGTTCTGCACCACGTTGGCCACCACGCGCTCCAGCAGCCCGGTGTCGGCGAGCACCGGCGGCAGGCTCTCGTCGATGTCGACGTCGATGTGCTGCCGCCCGTCCAGCCCGGCCAGCGCGCGCGCCACCACTTCGTAGTAGCTCACCGGGCGCAGACTCGGCGCGATCGCGCCGGTCGCCAGCCGGGAGGAGTCCAGCAGGTTGTCCACCAGCTCGGTCAGCCGGTCCGCGGACTCCTCCACCCCGCCGAGCAGCTCGGCGGTGTCTTCTTCGGACAGCTGCAGGTCGGGTGCCCGCAGGCTGCTTACCGATGCCTTGATGGACGCCAGCGGGGTGCGCAGGTCGTGGCCGACCGCCGACAGCAACGCCGTGCGCAGCTGGGTCGCGTCCGCGCGGCGCTGGGCTTCCTGCGCCTCCGAGGCCATCCGCTGCTGGCGCAGCGCGACCAGAGCCTGCCCGGCCGCGCCTTCCAGGACCGTGCGGTCGGCCGCCGGCAGAGGTCTGTGGCCGGGCCCTTTGAGCACCAGGTGCACTTCGGGGTTGACCTCGATATCCACGTCGGACTGCTCGGGTTTCCTGCAGGGTTGCGTGCCCGTGGAGGCCGCCACCTGCCAGCCGTCCTTGGTGCGCTCCAGCAGCGCCGCCGAGGTCAGGCCGAAGTTCTCGACCACCTTCTCCAGCAGCCGCGCCAGCGGATCGGGGTGGGTTAGCACGGTGCGGGCATAGGAGGTCAGCAGCGCTGCTTCGGTGCGCGCATTGGTGGCCTGCTCGGCCAACCTCGCCGCCCGGTCGACCATGAACGCGACCAGCATGCCGACGATCATCATCGCGATCACCGTCACGAGGTTCTGCGGCAAGGCCACGGTCAACGTGTAAAACGGCGGGGTCAGGAAGAAGTTCAGCAGCCCGCCGGAGAGCAGCGCGGCGACGATCGCCGGTGCCATCCCGCCGACCAGCGCGACGATGACGGTGACCAGGAAGTAGCCGACGACATCCGTGGACATCGCCTCGTCGCCCAAGTAGTTGGCCACCGCAGTGACTGCGCTCGGCAGCAGCACCGACAGCACCCAGCCCCACAGCTGGCGCGCCGACGAAAGCGGATTCCGGGGGATCTTCTTGAGGAAACGGCGCCCACCGGCCTCGGGGTGGGTGACCATGTGCACGTCGATCGCGTCGGACTTCTGCACCGTGACGGCTGCGATGCCCTCGTCGAACAGCCGGGCCCAGCGGGAGCGCCGCGAGGTGCCGATCACCAGCTGCGTGGCGTCCGCGGCGCGGGCGAACTCCAGCAGCGCCTCGGACACGTCGTCGCCGACGACGGTGTGGAAGCTGGCGCCGACGGCGTCGGCCAGCTTCCGGGCGCGGGCGATGCCGCTCGGTGACGCCCCCGCGAGCCCATCACCGCGCAACACGTGCACGACCTGCAGTTCCGCGCCCGCACGGGCCGCGATCCGGCGGGCCCGGCGGATCAAGATCTCGCTCTCGCTGCCGCCGGTGACGGCGACCACGACCCGTTCACGGGCTTCCCAGGTGGCTGTGATCTTCTTCTCCGCGCGGTAGCGGCGCAACGCCACATCGACCTGGTCTGCCAACCACAGGAGCGCGAGCTCGCGCAGCGCCGTCAGATTGCCGGTGCGGAAGTAGTTGCCCAACGCGGCGTCGACCTTGTCCGCCGCGTAGACGTTGCCGTGCGCCATGCGGCGGCGCAGCGCTTCCGGGGTGATGTCGGCGAGTTCGATCTGCCCGGCGCGGCGCACCACCTCGTCCGGCACGGTTTCCTGCTGCCGCACACCGGTGATCGTCTCCACCACGTCGTTGAGGCTCTCCAGGTGCTGCACGTTCACGGTGGACAGCACGTTGATCCCGGCGTCGAGCAGCTCGTCGATGTCCTGCCAGCGCTTCTCGTTGCGGGAACCGGGGACGTTGGTGTGCGCGAGCTCGTCGACGACGGCTATCTCCGGTTTCCGGGCCAGCAGCGCGTCGAGGTCCATCTCGGTCAGTTCGACCCCGCGGTGGCTGACGCGCCGCCGCGGCACGACCTCCAAGCCGTCGAGCAGCGCCGCGGTCCTGGCACGGCCGTGGTCCTCCATGAAGCCGACCACCACGTCCGTGCCGCGCTCCAGGCGTCGGTGCGCCTCGTTGAGCATCGCGTAGGTCTTGCCGACCCCTGGTGCCGCACCGAGGTAGATCCGCAGCTCGCCGCGCCGTCGTCCCTTCTCCACCACGCTTCCAGTCTCCTACGACCCGCTGTTATTAGCGGTTGTCCCCACCCAGTGGCCGCCGTCGCCCCGTGAGCACCTTCGGGCGTTGCCGCACCCGAACGTGCTCACGGGCCCCGACCAGGAAATTTACTCCGCTGGCCGCACCCGGCCCCGGTTGATGGCGAGGTTGAGGGTCGTCACGTTCACCACGCGCTCGGCGACCACCCCGCCGCTGGCGTGCTCGGCGACCAGGCGCCGGACCTCGTCCAGCGGGAGGCCGGTGACGCGCGCGACCCGGGGAGCCTGCAGCTCCGCATAGGCCGGGCTGATGTCCGGGTCGACGCCGCTGGCCGACGCCGTGACCGCATCGGTCGGCACCTGCTCGGGCCGGACGCTCTCGCGGGCGGCGATCGCGCCGCGCCGCTCCTGCACGGCCGCCAGCAGGTCCTCGCTCGCTCCGCCGTAGTTGGAACCGCCGGTGCTGGACGGGTCGCCGGGGCCGACGTTGCCTTCGGCGGAAGCCGCTGGGCGGGTGTGGAAGTACGGGTCGTTGGCCGGGTCGGCCGGGACCGGGTCGATGCCGATCAGCGCCGAACCGACGACCCGGCCGTCCACCACGATCTGCGAGCCCTCGGCGTTGGCCTGCAGGCCGGGGATCCTGCTGATGCCCCAGATCGCCAGCGGATAGGCAACGCCGAGCACGACCGTCGCCACCAGCAGCAGCCGCAGCCCCGCCAGGGTCTGGCGCAGCAGTGTGTTCTTCATCAGTGCCTTTCCGGTTCAACCAGGTGCCAGGGACGACCACAGTTTCAATTGAAACTGCCGGTCCGGAAGTGGTAACCACAGTTTCAATTGAAACTGCCAGTCCGGAAGTGGCAACCACAGTTTCAATTGAAACTGTGGTCCACTCGGACGGGAGTCGTCCGCCTCAGCCGATGCCCGGGATGAAGCGGATGACCAGGTCGGTCAGCCAGATGCCGACGAACGGCGTGACGATGCCGCCGAGGCCGTAGACCAGCAGGTTGCGGCGCAGCAGCGCGCTCGCCGAGGTCGGCCGGTAGCGGACCCCGCGCAGCGCCAGCGGGATCAGTGCGATGATGATCAGCGCGTTGAAGATCACCGCCGACAAGATCGCCGAGGTCGGGGTGGCCAGCCGCATGATGTTCAGCGCGTCCAGCTGTGGGTAGATCGCCACGAACATCGCGGGCAGGATCGCGAAGTACTTGGCCAGGTCGTTGGCGATGCTGAAGGTGGTCAGCGCGCCACGGGTGATCAGCAGCTGCTTGCCGATCTCGACGATCTCGATCAGCTTCGTCGGGTCGGAGTCGAGGTCGACCATGTTGCCGGCTTCTTTGGCCGCCGCGGTGCCGGTGTTCATCGCGACGCCAACGTCGGCCTGCGCGAGCGCGGGCGCATCGTTGGTGCCGTCACCAGTCATCGCGACCAGTCGGCCGCCTTCCTGCTCTGCCTTGATGAGCGCGATCTTGTCCTCCGGCTTGGCCTCGGCGAAGTAGTCGTCGACGCCCGCCTCGGTGGCGATGGCCTTGGCGGTGAGCTCGTTGTCGCCGGTGACCATCACGGTGCGGATGCCCATCGCGCGCAGCTCGGCGAACCGCTCCTTCATGCCCGGTTTGACCACATCGGACAGTCGGATCACACCGGCCACGCGGGTGATCCCGCCGCTGCGCTCGGCCACCACCAGCGGCGTGCCGCCCTGCGAGGAGATGTTGTCGGTCAGTTCCTCCACTTCGGATGAGATGCCGCCAGCCCACCCGCACACCGCGCTGGTGGCGCCCTTGCGGATCTCGCGGCCGTCGATGTCGATGCCGCTCATCCGGGTCTGCGCGGTGAAGGCGACCTCTTCGGCGTGCAGTTCCGGGCCCTGCGGCTTCGTCGGAAGCCCGTACTGCTCGGCGCAGTACGCCACGATGCTGGTGCCTTCCGGGGTCTGGTCGGCGAGGCTGGACAGCCGCGCCACCTCGGCCAGCTCGCCGAGCGTCACGGAACCGACGGGCAGCAGCTCGGTGCAGCGCCGGTTGCCGAAGGTGATCGTGCCGGTCTTGTCCAGCAGCAGGGTGTCCACGTCACCGGCGGCTTCCACCGCGCGACCGGACTTGGCGAGCACATTGCGCTGCACCAATCGGTCCATGCCCGCGATGCCGATCGCCGATAGCAGCGCGCCGATCGTGGTCGGGATCAGGCAGACCAGCAGCGCGGTCAACGTGATCACCGACTGCAGCGAGCCGGAGTAGCCGGCCATCGGCTGCAGCGCGACCACCGCGAGCAGGAACATGATCGTCAGCGTGGACAGCAGGATCGTCAGCGCGATCTCGTTCGGTGTCTTCTGCCGCTGCGCGCCCTCGACCAGCGCGATCATCCGGTCCACGAAGGTTTCGCCGGGTTTTGTGGTGATCTGCACGACGATCCGGTCGGACAGCACCGTGGTGCCCGCCGTGACCGCCGAGCGGTCGCCGCCGGACTCCCGGATCACCGGGGCGGATTCGCCGGTGATCGCCGACTCGTCGACGGTTGCGATGCCTTTCACCACGTCACCGTCGCCGGGGATGACCTCGCCGGCCTCGACCACGACGCAGTCGCCGATGCGCAGCGCCGCGCCCGGCACCCGCTCCTCGACGCCGTCGACCAGCCGGCGCGCGACGGCTTCGGTCTTGGTGCGGCGCAACGATTCCGCCTGCGCCCGCCCGCGGCCTTCGGCGACCGCTTCGGCGAGGTTGGCGAACAGCACGGTGAACCACAGCCAGGAGGCCACCGAGATGCTGAACACGTTCGGTTCGGTCACGGCCAGCACGGTGGTCAGCACCGAGCCCGCCCACACCACGAACATGACCGGGTTGGCGAGCTGGTGCTTGGGGTTGAGCTTGCGCAGCGCTTCCGGCAGCGACGTCCACAGCTGGCGCGGGCTGAACGCGCCCGCGGACATCTTCCGCGGCCCGGTTTCCGCTTGGGCCTGCTGGGGTTTCTCGAGGATGGTGGTCATGCGAGGGCCTCCGCGATCGGGGCGAGGGCGAGCGCCGGAAGGAAGGTCAGCGCTGCGACGAGGACGACGGTGCCGCCGAGCAACCCGGCGAACAGCGGGCCGGTGGTGGGCAGCGTGCCTGCGGTGGCGGGCACCCGCTGCTGCTGGGCCACCGCACCGGCGAGCATCAGCACCGCGAGGATCGGCACGAACCGGCCGAAAAGCATCGCGAGACCGAGCGCGATCTGGAAGAAGTCGCTGGTCACGGTGAGCCCGGCGAAGGCGCTGCCGTTGTTGTTGCCCGCCGAGGCGAAGGCGTAGAGGACCTCCGATAGCCCGTGCGCGCCGATGTTATTCAGGGCGTCCTCAGTGGACGGCAGCGCGAGCGCGATACCGGCACCGAGCAGAACCATCGTGGGCATCACGAGGATCGAGATCGCCGCCGCGGTGACCTCCCGCCGCCCGAGTTTCTTGCCCAGGTACTCGGGCGTCCGCCCGACCATCAGACCGGCCAGGAACACCGCGATCACGGCCAGCACGAGGATCCCGTACAGGCCCGCGCCGACGCCGCCCGGCGCGACCTCGCCGAGCAGCATGTTCAGCAGCGGCACCAGACCCCCGAGCCCGGTGAAGCTGTCGTGCATCGCGTTGACGGCACCGGTGGATGTTCCGGTAGTGGCAACCGCGAACAGGCCGGACAGGAACAGGCCGAAGCGGGTCTCCTTGCCTTCCAGCGCACCACCGGCGGCCAGTGTGGCCGCGCCGTTCGGGTGGCTCTCGGCCCACCAGACGACCGCCGTCATCACGGCCATGATGGCGACCATCACCGACAGCAGCACCCGGCCCTGGCGGCGGTCGCCGACCATCGTGCCGAAGGTGCGGGTCAGAGCCAGCGGGATCACCAGGATCAGGAAGATCTGGAGCAGGTTGCTGATGCCGCCGGGGTTGGAGAACGGGTGCGCCGAGTTGGCGTTGAGCACCCCGCCGCCGTTGGTGCCGAGATCCTTGATGACCTCCTGGCTGGCGATCGGCGCGGTCGCGATCGTGTGCGCCTGCCCGTCCAGGCCGACGACGTGGATGCCGGATGCGAGGCTCATCGCCCCGCCGAGCGCGACCAGCAGCACCGCCGCCACGACCGCGATCGGCAGCAGCACGCGGGTGCAACCCCGGGTGATGTCCACCCAGAAGTTGCCGATGCGGCCGGTGCCCGCGACGGCGAACCCGCGGACCAGGGCGATCGCGACAGCCATGCCGACGGCCGCCGAGACGAAGTTCTGCACGGTCAGCCCGGCCATCTGCACGGTGTGCCCGAGGACCTGCTCCGGCACATAGGACTGCCAGTTCGTGTTGGTCACGAAGCTGACCGCGGTGTTGAACGCCATAGCGGGCTCGACCGCGCCGCGACCGAAGCTCAGCGGCAGCAGCGGCTGCAACCGCTGCATCAGGTAGAGCAGCGCGATTGACATGACCGAGAAGCCGAGGACACCTGCGGCGTAGGTGGTCCAGCGCTGCTGGGCGTCGCCGTCGATGCGCACCAGCCGGTACACGGCCTTCTCGACGCGCCAGTGCTTCTCGCTGGTGTAGACGTGGGCCAGGTAGTCACCGAGGGGCCGGTAGACCACGCCGATGGCCAGGATCAGTAGGCCGACCTGGACCAGGCCGACCGTCAAGGAACTCATCAGAACTTCTCCGGCCGGATAAGCGCGACGAACAGGTAACCGATCAAAAGGAGCGCCAACACGCCCCCGGCGACGTTGGCAAGCACAGTGCTCACAAGCGCTCCAAACCGCGGAGGGTCAACGCAAGTACGAGGAACCCGCCGATCAGCAACACGGCGAAGGCGAGATCAGCCACCGCTGCGCACTCCTCACTCGAATTCGGGCCACCGGTTCGTGGTGGCCGTCTGGGAACAGCGAAATCCCCCGTACCGGGCGCGGCCAAGGCCCATGACGGCTCCTTGATGCCTGCTCCGTGCGCATTGATGCGTTCTTGATGCGCCCGATCGAGTGAACTGGCAGCCGTCGTTTTCAGGTGGTTTCGTGTTTCTGCACGGTTCGTGAGTGGGCGACTTCACTCCGTGAGTTGGTTTCGTCTATGCAACTATCTAGTTAACATTGCTAATGAAGGCGCCTGTGGTGCAAAGCGCCCGAAACCCGGCATTTGCGCCCCTCGCGTGAGATCCCCAACGCGAAGGAGAACACCGACATGTGCGGCATCTCCGGCTGGATCGACTTCCAGCGCGACCTGACCCGCGAGCAGCCCGCCATCGACGCGATGTGCGCGACCATGACCTGCCGGGGCCCGGACGCCGGCGGCACCTGGGTGCGCCCGCACGCGGCACTCGGGCACCGGCGGCTGGCGATCATCGACCTGCCCGGCGGGGCACAGCCGATGGCGGCCGCAACCTCCGACGGTGAGGTCGCGATCGTCTACAGCGGCGAGGCGTACAACTTCACCGAGCTGCGCGACGAGCTGCGGCGCCGCGGCCACCGCTTCGACACCGACAGCGACACCGAGGTCGTGCTGCACGGCTACCTGGAGTGGGGCCCGCAGGTCGCCGAGCACCTCAACGGCATGTTCGCCTTCGCCGTCTGGGACACCCGCACCGAGCAGCTGCTGCTGATCCGCGACCGGATGGGCATCAAGCCGCTGTACTACTACCCGACCGAGCAAGGCGTGCTGTTCGGCTCCGAGCCGAAGGCGATCCTGGCGAACCCGCTGGCCGAGAAGATCGTCGACGCCGACGGGCTGCGGGAGCTGTTCGTGATGGTCAAGACGCCGCGGCAGGCGGTGTGGTCCGGCATGCACGAGGTCGAGCCCGGCACCATCGTCACCGTCGATCGCAAGGGCCTGCGCGAGCACACCTACTGGCGACTGCAGGCCGCCGCGCACACCGACGACCAGCAGACGTCGGTCTCGCACGTGCGCGAGCTGCTGGACGACATCGTCAGGCGGCAGCTGATCTCCGACGTGCCGCGCTGCGTGCTGCTCTCCGGCGGCCTGGACTCCAGCACCATCACCGCGCTCGCCGGGCTCCAGCTGGCGCAGAGCGGCGAACAGGTGCGCAGCTTCGCGGTCGATTTCGTCGGCCAGACCGAGCACTTCGTGCCCGACGAGATGCGCGCCACGCCCGACACCCCGTACGTGCACGACGTCGCCGAGCACGTCGGCTCGCGGCACCAGGACATCGTGCTCGATCCGGACGCGCTGGCCGACCCCGCCGTGCGGCGCGCCACCGTGCAGGCCCGCGACCTCCCGCTGGGCCTGGGCGACCTGGACCAGTCGCTGTACCTGCTGTTCAAGGCGATCCGCGGGCACTCGACGGTGGCGCTCTCCGGCGAGTCCGCGGACGAGGTCTTCGGCGGCTACAAGTGGTTCCACGACCCGCAGGTGCAGCAGGCCGAGAACTTCCCGTGGTTCGCCGTCCGATCGCTACCCGTCAGGCAGACGAACACGTTGAGCCCGGACCTGGCAGCGGCGATGGACCTGGAGTCCTACGTGGCCGATGCCTACCGCGAGGCCGTCAGCTCCGTCCCGGTGCTCGACGGGGAGAGCGACCTCGACCGCCGGATGCGGCAGATCTGCTATCTGCACCTGTCCCGGTTCGTCCGCGTCCTGCTGGACCGCAAGGACCGGATGAGCATGGCGGTCGGCCTGGAGGTGCGGGTGCCGTTCTGCGACCACCGGCTCGTCGAGTACGTCTTCAACACGCCGTGGTCGCTGAAGACCTTCGACGGGCGGGAGAAGAGCCTGCTGCGCCACGCCACCGCCGACACCCTGCCGAAGTCCGTAGTCGAGCGGGTGAAGAGCCCGTACCCGTCCACGCAGGACCCGAAGTACGCGGCGGTGCTGCAGCGGCAGGTCGCGGACCTGGTCGCGGCGGGCGACCCGGCGCTGTCGCTGCTCGACGAGAAGTGGCTGCGCGAGGCGATGAAGCAGGACCCGAACGGGATCGACCAGGCGGCCCGCTTCACCTTCGAACGGGCCCTCGACCTGTCGACCTGGTTCGAGATCCACCACCCCACGGTCAAGCTCTGACGCCGAATCCAATTGCCCACTCCCGGAAGCGGGGGTCCGAGCCTCGGAAAGACGCAATTTCAATAGGTCCGATTTCCATTGAAATTGCGGAAACGGAACCGGGGTTCCGCGATACGGGACAACTCGTTCGGATCCCGGGTGTCACGTCGGATCCCGGAAGTCACGTACGTGGGATCCCGGAAGTCACGTGGGATCACGAATGTCACGTTGGATCACGGAAATCACGTCGGATCCCGGGGGCATGTCGGATTACGGAAGTCACGTTGGATCACGGAAGTCATGTCGGATTCGGGGTGTCACGTCGGATCTCGGGTGGGTGGATCAGGTCAGAGGTAGGAGAAGGCGGAAGGTGCTGCCTCCTTCGGCGTTGGCGTGCAGTTCCACCCGGCCGTTGTGGGCCTCGGCGATCGCGGTCGTGATCGCCAGGCCGAGGCCCGTTCCGCCGGCCTCGCGGTGGCGGCCGTCGTCGACCCGGTAGAAGCGGTCGAAGATCTGCGGCGCGTGGTCCGGTGGGATGCCCGGGCCGGTGTCGGCGACCGAGACGATCGCCACCGGTGTGCCCGCGGGCAGCTGCGCGCCCGCCGCGGCGAGGGCTCCTCCCCCGGCGGAATCCCGGGCGACCTCGACGGTGATCGGCGAGCCCGGCGGGGTGTGCATCAGGGCGTTGTTCACCAGGTTCGTCAGGACCTGGCGGAGGCGGGGGCTGTCGCCCAGCACGCGCAGCGGCTTTTCCGGTTCCCGCAGCACGATCTTCCGCTCGGGGTCGCGCGCCCGCCCGTCGTGCACCACGTCCTGCACCAGCGGAGCCAGGTCCAGGTCGACCAGGTCGATGGTGCGTTCCCGGTCCAACCTGGCCAGCAGCAACAGGTCGTCGACCAGGCCGCCCATGCGCACCGCCTCGGACTCGATGCGCCGCATCATCATCCGCACGTCCTCCGGACGGTGCTGGTCGCTGCGCCGGTACAGCTCCGCGAACCCCCGGATCGACGTCAACGGCGTGCGCAGTTCGTGCCCGGCGTCCGCGACGAACCGCCGCAGCCGGAGCTCTGATTTCTCGCGCTGCTGCAACGCGTCCACCAGCCGCCCGAGCATCGTGTTCAGGGCCGCGCCGAGCCGCCCGGTCTCGGTGCGCGGGTCCTGATCCGGCACACGTCGATCGAGCTGCCCGGCCGCGATGGCATCGGCGGTGTGCTCGATGCGGTTCAGCGGCCGCAGGCTGAGCCGCACCGTCAGTGCCGCCGCCGCAGCCAGCACGAGCAGCACGCCACCCGCGACCACCAGTTCGATGACGATCAGCTGGCGCACGGTCGCATCGACGTTGGCGAGCGACAGCGCGAGCACGGCGTGCCGCCCGTCGGGCAGCGCGACCTCGCGCACCCGCCAGGCCGCGCCGCCCGCCTGATCGGGCACCGTCTTGATCTGCGGACCCCGCTCCGGGGTCCGTAGCACCGGCCCGCCCCGATCGCCCGAGGTCTGCCCGAGTATCCCGCCAACCTGCGCGCCGGCCGAGTCGAAGATCAGCACCCGGAATTCGGTGGGCAGGTCGCCTCGCCCGGGGCTTTCGGCCAGAGCGCCCCTGGGCGGTTCCGGTGGCGGCCGGAACCCGTGCTCCCACGGCCCGGACAGCTCCGCCAACCGGTCGTCGGTGCGCTCCAGCAGCGACCGGCTCAGCAGTGCGGTGCTGGTCACGCCCACCAGGAACAGGCCGGTCACCAGCGCCCCGACCAGCACTAGCACCAGCCGCCCGCGCAGCGTCCGGAACACGACCGTCATCGCTGCTCCGGAGGCAAGCGCAGCACGTAACCCACGCCACGGATGGTGTGGATCAACGACGGGGACACCGAGTCGACCTTGCGCCGCAGGTAGCTGATGTAGGACTCGACGATCCGGCTGTCCCCGCCGAACTCGTAGTTCCACACCCGGTCCAGGATCTGGACCTTGCTGACCACCTTCTCGGCGTTGATCAACAGGTAGCGCAGCAGCTTGAACTCGGTCGGCGACAGGCTCACCAGCCGTCCCGCCCGGCGGACCTCGTAGGTCTCCTCGTCCAGTTCGAGGTCGTGGTAGCGCAGCCGCGAGTCGTTGACCTGCGCGGGCTGCACCCGGCGCAGGATCGCGCGCAGCCGCAGCACCACCTCGTCGAGGCTGAACGGCTTGGTGACGTAGTCGTCGCCACCGGCGGTCAGGCCGGCGATGCGGTCCTCGACGGCGTCGCGCGCGGTCAGGAACAGCACCGGCACGGCGTTGCCGTTGGCCCGCAGCTCGGAGGCGACCGAGAACCCGTCCCGGTCCGGCAGCATCACGTCGAGCACCACGATGTCGGGCCGGAACTCCGCAGCGGCCCGCAGCGCGTCGGCCCCGGTTCCCGCGCCGTGCACCTCGAAGCCGCTGAGCCGCAGAGCTGCGGTGAGCAGCTCCAAGATGTTTGGCTCGTCGTCGACGACCAGCACGCGCGCAATGTTGGTATCCGCCACGTCGCCAAGCATCGCCCACCTCCCTGGGAGAAAGCTGGAAGGAACCTGGGAACAGGCTTCGTATCCCGGAGCCACCGCCGCGCACCCCGTCGGGCCGATGTTTCCGCAGCTGATCGCCTGTGAGCACGTTGGGCTGCTACCGCAGGCTGCTGCCGCGACCAAACGTACTCACGGGGCCCTGACCAGGCAGAACACGGGGCTGTCCGGGGTGGGTGCGCAGCCTGGGTGCGCACCCACCCCGGCTCACTTGCAGCTGTAGAGCTGCAGCGAGGTGTCCGCCGCACCGCCCCAGGACGCCGGGTTGACGAGGGTGCAGTTCTGCTTCACCCACTCGTCGCGCTCCTGGCTGACCTGGCCGCCACGCCCGGACATGCCACCGGGAGGCTGTGCACCCGCAGGCGGCTGGGAACCGTCCCCGCCCGGCTGAGCATCGCCGCCGCCCAGGCCGTCCCGGTCGCCCAGGCCGTCCCGGTCGCCCAGGTCGTCGTGGCGCCGCATGCCGCCCGAGCCGCTGATGCCGCCGAGCTGGACGTAGCCGAGCTGACCGGACCGCTTCCACTCCGCCAGCTGGGCCACCGACGGAGCCTCGTCGCTGCTGCTGAAACCGCCCATGCCGACGACCCTCAGATCGGAGTTGATGATGTACGACGACGCGGCCATCGAGCCGCCCTCGACCGCCAGCGGCACTTCGAGGTCACCTGCGTTGGCCCGGACGTGGTCGAGCATCTTCCGCTCCTCCTCGGTCAGCGATTCACCGCCCCTGCCGTCCATGAAAAGGACCGGCCCTTCCTCGGCGCTGCCCCGCTCGGCCGAGTCCTGCGGCTGCTGCGCGCCGTCCTGGCCCTGACCGTTCGGCGGCACCGCTCCCGGGAACTGCATGACGTTGCCCTGCCGGATGCTCATCTCCGGGCCGGCCATCGGGTTCGCGCCGCCCATGCGGCTCTGGCCGCTGACCGCACCGAGCGCCGACCAGGCCGTCGGCACCGCCAATGCGGCGGCCAAGCCCAGCACCAGGCCGGTTCTGGCCAGCGCCGCCTTGCCGCGCCGACCGATCAGCAGCACGACCAGCGCGAGGACGCCCAACCCCACGGCCGCATACCCGGCCCACGCGTGCCAGCTCAGCTCACGCGCGACGACGGCCATCGCCCACGCCACCGTGATCGCGACACCGACCGGAAGCAGCAGCCACGCCTTGCCCCGCGGTTCCCGGTACCAGCGCCAGAACCGGACCACCCCGGCCCCGGCCACGGCGCCGACCGCTGGCGCGAGCATCGTCGTGAACATCAGCCCGATGACCACCAGCCAACCGCCCCAGACCGCGCGAAGCTGAACATCAGGCCGATGACCACCAGCCAACCGCCCCAGAGCACCCAGCCCGCGGCCTGCCCGCGGTCCAGCGGTCGGCCGCCGCGCCAATGCCGGACCCCGAAGACCAGCATCGCGACCAGCACCAAAGCGCACAGCGGCAGCAGCCAACTGATCTGACCGGCGAGCTGGTCGTTGAACAACCGCAGGACGCCCGACGAGCCGGCGAAACCGCCGCCCCCACCGCCCGGACCACCCGACGGCGGCTGGAAACCGCCATCGGTGCCCGCATTCCGGCCGGGGTTGCGGTCACCGCCGAAGATCCGGCCGAAACCGTTGTAGCCGAACACCAGATCCCAGGCGGAACCGTCCGTGCTGCCGCCGATGTACGGCTTCGGCGAAGGCCACAGCGCGGTCGCCGCGACCCACCAGAACGAGCTGACCAGCACCACCACGGCTGCCACGCCCAGATCCAGCAACCGCCGCCCCCACCCGGCGCGACTGCCGACCAGGTAGGCCGCGACGAAGGCGGGCAGGACCATCCAGGCCTGCAGCATCTTGGTCAGGAAGCCGCAGCCGACCAGGAATGCCGCCAACGCGAGCCAACCGGTGGCCGTGCGCGATTCGGAGGCCCGCGTCATCGCATAAGCCGCCGCGACGACCAGCAGCACGAGCAGCGTGTCCGGGTTGTTGTCCCGGTTGATCACCACCGTGATCGGTGTCAGCGCCATGACCAGCGCCGCGAGCAGCGCGGCGTGCTCGCCCGCCCAACGCCGAACCGTGCGGTGCAGCAAGAAGACCGCCGCGACACCGGCCAACACCTGCGGGAACAGCACTGCGAACTGGCTGAACCCGAACACCTTCACCGACAAGACCTGCAACCACAGGGCCATCGGCGGCTTGTCGACGGTGACCACGCCGGCCGGGTCGAAGGAGCCGAAGAAGAAGTTCTCGAAGCTCTGCGACATCGACTTCACGGCCGCCGAGTAGTACGAGTTCCCCCAGGACCCGCCGATCCCCCAGCAGTACAGCACCCCGGACAGCACGCAGATCGCCGCGAGCGAAAGCCATTGCCACGGCGCGGTCCCGCGACGCGGTTCCGCCCCCTCGACCCGGGCGTGCCGGGTCGTCGTATCAACCGACGTCATCCCTGTTCCTCTTCCTTGGACGGCACCTCGGGCCGGAACACCCAGGACCTGAGCAGCACGAACCGCAGCCCCGTCCCGACCACCGAAGACACCACGAGCACGAGAACTTCCAGCCACCGCGACGGATCCGGCTGCCAGGCGTGCAATCCGAGCAGCGCACCGGAGGTGACCACGTAGTAGAGGGCGAACACGACCAGCCCCTGCAGGTGCACCCGCCCGGAGGAGCTGGACTGGTTCAGGAAGGTGAACCGGCGGTTGGCCTCGGTGTTCCACAACGTGGTGACGGTCAACGCCACCAGGTTCGCCAGCAGCGGCGGCCACCACGAACGCAGGACGGCGTACAGCACGGAGGTGATCACTGTGGACACCAGCCCGATCACGCCGAACGAAACCAGCTGCCACAGCAGGCCGTTCTCCCGCTTCGCCAGCGCGGCCCGGGGGTGTGCGGCTCGCGGCGCGGGCCGCTGCGGCAGACCCGGCACCTTCGCCGCTCCGGTGACCTTGGCGCGCGCCACCCGGATCAGGCCTGCGATGTCGTCGATGGCGGTCTTGACCACGTTGACCCGGGTGTCGACGTCTTCGACCCAGTCCACCGGGACCTCGTGGACCCGCAGGCCATTGTGCTCGGCCAGCAGCAGCAATTCGGTGTCGAAGAACCACGAATCGTCCTGCACGTGCTTCAGCAGCGGCTTCACCACATCCGTGCGAGCTGCCTTGAAACCGCACTGCGCGTCGGTGAACCGGGCACCGTGGGTCCAGCGGATCATCTTGTTGTAGCAGCGGGAGATCAGCTCCCGCTTGCCGCCGCGGACCGTGCGGGCTCCGGTCGCCAGCCGGGAACCGATGGCCAGCGCCGAGTGCCCGTTGACCAGCGGGGCGACCAGCGGGAGCAGCGCATCCAGACCGGTCGACAGGTCGACGTCCATGTACACCACGACATCCGCGTCGCTGTAAGCCCACGCGGTGCGCAGCGCCAGCCCGCGGCCTTTGCGGTCGAGGTGCAGCACCCGAACGTTGTCCATCGCGCCGGCCAGCTCGTGGGCGACGCCCAGCGTGCCGTCCGTGCTCGCGTTGTCGACCACCGTGATGGTCCACGAGAAGGGGAAGTCTTCGGCGAGGTGCTTGCCGAGCACCTCCAGGCACCCGGGCAGCGAACGTTCCTCGTTGTAAACCGGGATCACCACGTCGACCGTCGCGGTCCGGTTTGCCGCGCGGCGTGCTTGCGCGGCGACACCGAGCTGCGGCACGGCACTCATCTCCCACCACCTCACTTCCGGCCTGTTGCGGTATCCATCAAGCCGGGGCGAGGTGCGAGGGCCGTGGGCGTCAGCTGGGAATTACCTGGGAGTCGTCCGCCTCCGCGCGTTTTCGCAGGTCAGTTGAGCAGAGATCGGAGCGGATCACGATGCTCTCGGGGATTTCCCACGGTTTTCCCAGGCGTTCGGGCCCAAGTCGGAGCCGTTCGGCGAACTGGCCGTGCGAGAGGAAGACGCGATGACAACCGAACGTCGGTGCCTGCCGCGCCTGTTCCTCGGGCCACGAGATGACCCGGGGTGGGCCCCGGCCGGCACTGTCCCCAACCCGCGCCGGTTGAGCTCCGCGATCTGGCGGCGGGTGGACCAGCGCGGTTCCACGTGCTCAGAGGTGGGCGTTGCGGGGCTTCGGCGGTTCATGAACGCGTCGCGCCGCACCGAGGCCCCGCACCGCCGACACGGGCGCCCCGCCTGCCCGTACACCGCCAACGAGCGGTCGAAGTAACCGGACTCGCCATTCACGTTGACGTACAAGGCGTCGAACGAGGTGCCGCCGACCTGCAACGCCTCCTGCATGACATCGGTGACGGCATCGAACAGCTCGCGGATCTTGGGACGCGTCAAGGTCGCCGTGGGCCGCGCCCAGTGCAGCTGGGCCCGCCAGAGCGCCTCGTCCGCGTAGATGTTGCCGACCCCGGAAACCAGGCTCTGGTCGAGCAAAGCCCGCTTGATCCCGGTGCGCCGCGACCGCAACCGGGCGGCCACCGCGTCCACCGCGAATACCTGCTCCAGCGGGTCGGGCGCGATGTGCGCCACCGGCTTCGGCAACGCGATCCCGTCCACCTCGACCAGATCGGCCAGGTGCAGGCCGCCGAAGGTTCGCTGGTCGACGAACCGCAGCTCCGGCCCGCCGTCGGCGAACCGCAACCGCACCCGCAGGTGCTTCTCTTCCCGGGCGTCGCCGGGCTGCACGAGCAGCTGGCCGCTCATCCCCAGGTGCACCACCAGGGCTTCACCGCCGGAATCGGGCGAACCGGCCTCGTCACCGAGCTCCAGCCACAGGTACTTGCCGCGCCGCCGCGCCGCGCTCAGGCAACGCCCGGCGAGCCGACCCGCGAAATCATCCGGACCGGGCACGTGCCGACGCACCGCGCGCGGATGCAGGACCTCGACGCTGGACAACGTTCGACCGACCGCATGCTCGGCGACACCACGCCGGACGACCTCGACCTCAGGCAACTCAGGCACGAAAACATCTTCGACCACCCGCCCCGAACCCCGGCGCGCGGCCCCCGCCTCCCCGCTCGCGCGGGCCCGTCAGGCGGCGCTACGCGGAGGGGGTCTCGGCGTCTTCGGTGGTCTGCTGCTCGGAGAGCTGCCGCCAGGCCGCCTCGGCGGCCTTCTGCTCGGCTTCCTTCTTGGTGCGACCGTCGCCGCGACCGTAGGTCTGACCGCCGACGGCCACGTAGGCGCTGAACTCCTTGCGGTGGTCCGGCCCCTGCTCCTCGACCCGGTACTCGGGCACGCCGAGCCCGGTCGACGCGGTCAGCTCCTGCAGGCTCGTCTTCCAGTCCAGCCCGGCACCGCGCTGCGGCGCCTCGGCCAGCAGCGGCTGGAACAGCCGGTGGACCACATCGCGGGCGACGCCGATGCCCTTCGCCAGGTAAACCGCGCCGAGCACGGCTTCCAGACCGTCCGCGAGGATGCTCGCCTTGTCCCGGCCCCCCGTGAGCTCCTCGCCCCTGCCCAGCAGCAGGTACTCGCCCAGACCGCCCTCACCGAGCCTGCGGGCGACGCCGGCCAGCGCATGCATGTTGACCACGCTGGCGCGGAGCTTCGCGAGCTGCCCCTCGGGCAGGTCCGGGTGCTCGGTGTACAGGTGATCCGTGATCACCAGGCCGAGCACCGCGTCCCCGAGGAACTCCAGCCGCTCGTTCGGCGGCAGACCGCCGTTCTCGTAGGCGTACGAGCGGTGGGTAAGGGCAAGGGTGAGCAGCTCGGCGTCGAGCTCGACGCCGAGCGCTGCCGACAGCGGACCCCGATCGACTTTCCGGGCCCGTGACTGCTTTCCCCCCACTACGCGGCCGCCGATCAGGCGGGCTGGACGACCTGGCGGCCGTCGTACTGGCCGCAGGCCGGGCAGACCACGTGCGGCAGCTTCTGCTCACGGCATGCGCGGTTGGAGCACTGCACCAGCGTCGGAGCCGAGGTCTTCCACTGCGACCGGCGGTGACGGGTGTTGGCCCGGGACATCTTGCGCTTCGGGACGGCCACGACTACTTCTCCTCCTCGGTCCCGCCGAGCCGCTCTTGCAGTGCAGCCCAGCGAGGATCAATGATCTCATGCGTGTGATCGGGGGCGAGTTCGGCCCACTTCACGCCGCACCCGGTGCACAGCCCCGGGCAGTCTGGCGAGCAGAACGGTGCCGAGGGCAGCGACAGCAACATCGCGTCCCGCACCACCGGTTCGAGGTCGATCAGGTCGTCCACGACCCGCTCCACCTCGTCGTCATCGGTGCTGGCGTCCGTTGCGCTGTCCGGGTAGGCGAACAGCTCCCGCACCTCCACCTCGACCTCGTCGGAGATCGGGTCCAGGCACCGGACGCACTCGCCGGCCAAGGTGGCCGCGGCGGTGCCCGACACCAGCACGCCCTCCACCACCGACTCGGCCAGCAGGTCGAGCTCGACCGGCTCGCCCTCGGGCACCTTGATCATGTCCAGCCCGAGCCCGGCCGGTGCCGGGGCACTGCGCGTGTAGGCGCGGCTGCTGCCGGCCCGGTGGCCGATCTCCCGGGTGTCGATCACCCAAGGGCCGACGTGCGCGGTGTGCGCTGCATGGTTCTGAGACATCACAAGTTTCGGTGGTCAATTCAACAGGGCAGGTGGTGCGGCGTTGGTGGATGAACAGCTGCGCATCATCCCCAGCCAGCTTTCCCAGGGTACGCGACAGCGGTCCGCCCGCGACACCAGCCCCTCCGCGGCGAATCCGCTGCGGAGGACGGGAAAAGATCAGTTGGCACCGGTGTTGTTGCCGGCGTTCCACTCCTCGTAGTCGAACGGGGCGCCCATCGGGCTGCGCAGCTGCTGACGCCCCTTGCCGACGGTGCGAAGCGTGCGGCCGAGCAGGTCTTCGAAGTCGGCCAGGCGGGAGTCGACGTAGACGTCGCACTCGCTGCGCAGCCGCTCGGCGTCGTCGTTGGCCTCGTCGACGATCCGCTTGGCCTCGGTGTTCGCCGACTGCACGACCTCGGTGTCGGCCACCAGCCGGGCCTGTTCCGCCTTGCCCTCGTGCACCGACTGCTCGTAGGCGGCCCGGCCGGCCTGCACCATGCGGTCGGCCTCAGACTGGGCGCGGCCGACGTAGTCCTCGTACTCGCGGCGGCCGGCGGTCACCGCCTGCTCGGCCTGCGCCCGCGCCTCCGCCATCAGCTCGTCGGCCTGCTCGCGGGCGTCGGCGAGCAGTTGCTCCGCCTCGGCTCGCGCCGCGGCAAGCGTGCGGTCGGCTCCGTTGCGGGCATCCGTGACCGACTTGTCGGCCTGCGCCTCGGCGGTGGACAACACCTCGTCGCGGTGGTCGAGCACGTCCTGGGCGTCGTCGAGTTCCTGCGGGATCGCGTCCCGCACGTCGTCGAGCAGCTCCAGCACGTCGCCGCGGGGCACCACGCACCCCGACGTCATGGGCACGCCACGCGCTTCTTCGACGATCGTGACCAGCTCGTCGAGCGCCTCGAACACCCGGTACACGTTGATCTCCCTGCCGTCGTAGCCGCCGCAGCGGCAAGCATGTCAGAACACCCGCAGCCGCCGATCATGGGTTGTTCTGCTATCAGTCTGCCCGCGCTGGGCAGCGCGGCGGGGGAAATCCAGTGTCCGCGTGTCAAGCCCCCCCCAACGCACTCGTGCGCGCCCCGGGCACCCCGGGACGCGCACGGCTCGCGGAACTACGCGTTGATGTTGGTCAGCCGGAAGCTGTCGTAGTGGTCGTCGGTGTAGAAGTACTCGCCGCCGTTGCCGACCACGAAGCGGCGCGCGCCGCGGTCGTCGCTGCCAGGCGTCTTGACGGTGTACTCGTGGTAGTACCCGCTGTCGCACTTCGGCAGGATGCCTTCCCGGTTCGAGAAGACCTGGCCGTCCTGCGGGTACGGGTAGGGGCCGCCCTGCTTGATCAGGTTGACCGTGTCGGTCGCCTCCTTCGGCAGGGCGGAGAGGTCGACCTTCTGGAAGCCGGCGGTGTCCCCGCACGGCGCCTGCGCGACGGGCGCGGTCGGCGCGGCGGACAGGGCGCTCGCCTGGAACCCGACCAGGCCCACGACCGTGACCAGACCGGCCAACAGGATCTGCACTGCCTTCGACGTGATCCGCTTCATGGTCGGCCACGCTACGTCGATGGCGTGTTCACGCACTGAAGCTGACGTGAACCCGAAATGTCATTGGGCACGGTCGAAGGACACGTGCTAACCCGAACGGCTTAGCACGGCGGAAGACCCGGATGCCGCGCGACTCGGGGGTGCAGGAGCGGTGCCGCTCAGCCGCGCTCGGCCAGCCGTTCGCGGAGCCGCTGCTCGATCTTCGGCGGCAGCAGGTTCGACACGTCGCCGCCGTAGGTGGCGACCTCCTTGACCAGCGAGCTGGCCAGGAAGCTGTACAGCGGGTTGGTGGACATGAACATCGTCTCGACCCCGGACAGCTGCTGGTTCATCTGCGCCATCTGCAGCTCGTAGTCGAAGTCGCTGACCGCGCGCAGGCCCTTGACGATCGCGCCGATTTCGTGCGCCTTGCAGTAGTCCACGAGCAGGCCGTGCCAGGCGTCGATGCGCACGTTGGGCCATTGAGCGGTGACCTCGCGCAGCATCTCCAGCCGCTCCTCGACGGTGAAGAGGCTCTTCTTGTTCTTGTTGATGAGCACCGCGACGACGACCTCGTCGAACAGCTTCGACGCTCGCTCGATGATGTCCAGATGACCGTTCGTCACCGGGTCGTAGGAGCCTGGACACACGGCACGCCTCATGACCTGGCACGTTAGCAGCCGTTCGCGGATGCACCCACGATCGCGTGGCGCGGGTCACCGCTCCTCGTGCACGGCCCAGTGCACGGCGGTGTCCCCGTAGCGCTTGGTGCGCATCGCTTGGAGGGGCGGCGGCCAGTCCGGTTCGCCGCTGCGCACCGCGCGCTCGACGATCACGAGGCTGCCCGGCGCGGTCCAGCCGTTCTGGACCAGCCCGACCAGCACGCGCTGCAACTGCTCCGGCGCGAGGTCGTAGGGCGGGTCGGCCAGCACCACGTCGAAGGGCTGCGCGGCCGGGGTGCCGATCAGGGTCTCGGCCTTCGCCTGCTCCACCCGGACCTCGCGGAACCCGAGCGATGCGGCGTTGCGGCGCAGCAGCTGGGCGGCGCGCCGGTCGGACTCGACGAAGGTGGCGTGGCCCGCACCGCGCGACAGGGCTTCGAGGCCGAGCGCCCCGGAGCCGCCGTAGAGGTCAAGCACCCGCGCGCCGGTCAGCTCGATGACCGATTCCAGCGCGCTGAACAGGGCTTCCCGCACCCGCTCCGAGGTGGGTCTGGTGCCGCGCGGGGGCACGTCAATGCGCCGCCCGCCCACGCTTCCGGCCACGATCCGCGTCACCCGACCATCGTCGCGCACGCCCTCCCGACCGATGCTCCGTGGGCCCCGAAGTCCGCCCACGCACCGGGCAACGTCACGGAAGCGGCGTCAGCCGCTTCCTCTTTTCCCACCCTCGCGACTCGCACCGCCGCGGGTTCTCAGACGCCGCCTGGCGAGGACAGCCCCAGCGCTATGTATTTGGACATACCTGAGTCGGGGATCCCGGACTCAGGGCGGCGTCTGAGGTTGCGCTACCCGCACCGCCACGCAGGGCGAGTCCTAATGAAAAGGGAGTTTACGCCTGGGTATGCGGGTTCTTAGCTCCTGGGAGCAGCAAACCGGCATCGCAGCGGGTCGTAGGCTGACTGGTCTGCCCACTGCGCCAGACGGGGAGAACGACACGGTGTCCGAAGCGTCCATCAAGCAGGCCGAGATCGCGGTCGAGCAGCAGCACGTCGATCGGGTTTACGCCCGGCTCGGCGAGTTGCGTGCCGAAGCCGAGGCGATGCGCGACAAGAGCTACGAGTACGGGCAGGAGGCCACGCCCGAGGCGCTCAACGAGCGCGACGTGATGCTCTACCACGCGAACCGGACGCTGCAGGCGTTGAACGCGGAGTCCGAGGGACTCGTGTTCGGCCGTCTGGACTTCGCCGACGGTGATGCCGTGCACATCGGCCGGTTGGGCATCCGCGACCCCCAGTTCGACAACCTGCTGGTTGACTGGCGGGCCCCACTGGCGGCGGCGTTCTACCAGGCCACCCCCGAGCAGCCGCTGGACGTGGTGCGCCGCCGGGTGATCCGCTCCTCCCGCGAGGAGGTCGTCGACCTCTCCGACGACCTGCTGGACCCGGACCGGGCGCCGGCGGACATGCGGGTGATCGGCGACGGCGCGCTGATGGCGGCGCTGACCCGGTCGCGCGGCGACTCGATGCGCAACATCGTCGCCACCATCCAGAAGGAGCAGGACGACGCGATCCGGGCGCCCGAGGGCGGGGTCACCGAGATCACCGGCGGGCCGGGCACCGGCAAGACCGCAGTGGCGCTGCACCGCGCCGCCTACCTGCTCTACCGCGACCAGCGCCGGCTCGGCGGGCCCGGCGTGCTGGTGGTAGGGCCGTCGCCGGTGTTCATGTCCTACATCTCCCGCGTGCTGCCGTCGATGGGCGAGCACAACGTCGAACTCCGGGCGCTCGGCGAGGTGCTGGACGGGATCGGCACGGCCAAGATCGACGATCCGCGCACGGCGGAGGTCAAGGGCTCGTCGCTGATGGTGAAGGTGCTCCGGCGGGCGCTGCGGTTGCCGCCGCCGGACGCGCCGGAGAAGCTGCAGCTGTTCTACCGGGGCACGGTGCTGAAGCTGCAGGCCGACGACCTGAGGCGGATCCGCCGCTCGCTGCACGGCAAGGGCGGGCAGCCCAACCGGTCCCGGATGCGGGCGGCCGACGCGTTGCTGGAAGCCCTGTGGCAGAAGGCGAAGCAGGCCGCCGACGAAGACTTCCAGCCGGACCGCGAGCGGTTGATCACCGAGATCGGCGACCGCATCGAGTTCCACCGGTTCCTGGTCGCCTGGTGGCCGCCGCTGTATCCGATGCAGGTGTTGCGCTGGCTGTCCGACCCGGCGCGGCTGTCCCTCGCCGCCCGCCGGTTGCTGTCGGCCGAGGAGGTCGACCTGCTGGCCAAGTCGTGGACCGAGGTGACCGAGTGGACGGTCGCCGACATCGCGCTGATCGACGAACTGCGGGTGCTGGCCGGGCCGCCGCCGAAGCGGCGCCGCACCGCCCCGGATGCGGAGCAGTCGCGCCGCGCGGTCAACTACGACGAGTACGCGCACGTGGTGATCGACGAGGCGCAGGACCTCTCGCCGATTCAGTGGCGCATGGTGGGTCGCCGCGGGCGGCACGCGAGCTGGACGGTCGTAGGCGACCCGGTCCAGTCGTCGTGGCCCGATCCGGCGGAGGCCGCGGCGGCGCGGGAGGAGGCCCTGAGCGAGCAGCGCACGCACCGCCGGTTCACGCTGCACACCAACTACCGGAACTCGGCGGAGATCTTCGCCGTCGCCGCCGATGCGGTCCGCGACCTGGTACCGGCCGACGACCTGCCGGTCGCGGTGCGCACCACCGGAATCGACCCGGCGGTGCGCGAGGTGTCCGCGGACGAGCTGCCGCGGGAGACGCGAACCGCCGCAGCGGAGCTGGTCGCGGCGGCCGAGGGCACGGTTGGCGTGATCACCACGATGGCCCGCCGCGACGAAGTCCGCGAATGGCTATCCACTGTGGACGGCTCGGAAGCCGGCTCCGACCGGCTCCGCGTGGTCGGCAGCCTGGAGGCCAAGGGCATGGAGTACGACGCCGTGGTGGTCGTCGACCCGGACGGCCTTGCTGCGGAATCCAGCACCGGCCGCCGGGCCCTCTACGTCGCCCTTAGCCGGGCCACCCAACTCCTCACGGTCCTCAGAACCCCGTAATCCCAGCCCAACCGGGGGAATTCGTCCCGGGTGAAGGGTGCCGCCGACCGGCGTGGTCGGCCGGCGGCACCATCACGTGATACCCGGACTTCCTGGTGAACCAGCAGGGCTTCTCGCCGCTGGAGCTCGGCCGCTTCGGCGCGATCCCCGGCCTGGCCGCGATGGTGGCCAACTGGGTCGGTGGGTTTAGGTGACCAGCCAAGGTTTCCGGTTCCCGTTGCCGGGGCAGGAGATCGTGCAGGTCCGCGGCCGGGTCGCCGAGCTGTTGCGCGAGCTGCCCGCGGTGGCCCCGGCGCGGCAGCACGACTGGTCGGTGGCCAACGCAGCGGTGCGGGAGTTCATGACCCCGCCGGACACCGGGAGCGGACCGGGCGTCCACCCGACCGACGTGATCCGAACCCTGCGGCGGCTCGCGCCCGCGGACGCGGTGGTGACCAACGACGCCGGGAACTTCTCCGGATTCCTGCACCGCTACTGGTGCTTCACCGATACGCGCGCGCAACTCGGACCGTGCAACGGCGCGATGGGTTACGGGGTGCCGTCCGCCGTCGCGGCCAAGCTCTCCCGGCTCGAGCGGACCGTGATCGCGATGGTCGGCGACGGCGGTGCGTTGATGACCGGCCAGGAGATCGAAACCGGCATCCGGCACCAGGCGCCGGTGGTCGTGATCGTCTTCCAGAACGGCCGGTACGGCACGATCGCCTTGCACCAGGTGAAGAGCCGCCGCACAATGTCGGCGGTCTCGATCGGCGGTCTCGATCGGCGCGGTCGATTTCGCGGGCTGGGCACGCGGACTCGGCGCGGCGGGCTTCACCGTCGGCGCCCGCGAAGAGCTGGAACTGGTGATCCACGCCGCGCTCGCCGAAGACCGCCCCAGCCTGATCGACGTCCGCACCGACGCGGAGGTCCTCACCGCCGACACCCGCCTCGTCGACTTCCTCGAGACCTGACCTTCGCCGGGACAGCAGGATCCACGAAAGGCGCGAACAGGCCGTTCACTCCTTCCCGCTCAACGACAACAAAAGGAGCGAACGGACCGTTCACACCCAAAGACGACGCAAACAGGCCATCCACCCCACCCCGCCAGCCGGGTGGTCAGGTGAGGCCGAACTCCACGCCGGTCTGCTCGGCGATACCGCGCAGCCGGGTCAGCAGGACGTCCGGCATCGGGATGCCGTCGCGGGAGCGTTGCGCCCGCGCCATCGCTAGCGGATCCCAGGCCACCAGCACCGGGTTTCCGGGCCCAGCGGCGGGGTTTCGTGGAGGACGTCGATGGCGTCGTCGAGGTCGTCCTCGAACGAGCCCGTGGCCCGGAACGCCGCCGGGTCGAGCGACAGGAATAGTTCCCGATGTTGTGTAGGGACGCCGGATCGTCGCGCTCCCGGATCGCCGGGAACGCGCCGCCGCAGAGGGTCGCCGCCAGGAATGTGCGCCATCATGCTCAGCCCGTGTCCCTTGTGGTTGGACATCTCCAACGTGCCGCCCAGCGGGGTCAGGCCGCCGACGTCGCCGCTTTTGATCAGGCCGAGCGCCTTAGCCGCGTCCTCCACCGGCTGCCCGGCGCCGTCCACGACCCACCCGCTCGGCAGCGGCTTGCGGTGGAAGTCGTAGACCTTCACCTTGTTGACCGCGACCGTAGTGGTGGCGATGTCCGCCAGGAAGTTCGGATTCCGCCGGGCGGGCGCGGCGAACGCGTCGGGTTGGTCGGCAGCCGGGGCACCACCGAGCCGGTCGGCGTCGCACAGGACAGGTTCGCCGAGCTGGTGACCAGCCCGACCACGCCGTGCACGGCGGCCATCTCCGCGTAGTACCCGGCCGGCCCCGAAGTGGAGCGAATTGACCAGCGACACCACACCGACCCCAACTCGCCCGCGCCTTCTCGATCGCCAGCCGCATGGCGAACACGCTGGCCGGGTGAACGATCCCGGCTTTGGCGGCCACCAGCGCGGATGCCGCGTTCTCCCCGCACCACGGTCGGTTCAGGAACCTCCTGATCGAGAACCCGTTCCGCCCCTGAAACCCCGAACGCGGGCCACCCCCTGAGAGGGGACGGCCCGCGTCGGGTTGCGATCGGTCAGCCGAGTTCGATGATCAGGTCTCCGCCTTCGACCTGCTGGACCGCTCCGATCGCCAGGCGCTTGACGCGGCCGCCCTGCGGGGCGGTGATCGCGGCCTCCATCTTCATCGCCTCGATGGTGGCGATGGTCTGGCCCGCCTCCACCGCGTCGCCCTCCGCGACCGACAGCGTCACCACGCCCGCGAACGGGGCGGGCACGTGGCCGGGGTTGGACCGGTCGGCCTTCTCCGCGATCGGCAGGTCCGTGGCCACCGAGCGGTCCCGGACCTGGATCGGCCGCAGCTGGCCGTTCAGGACCGCCATCACGGTGCGGATGCCGCGCTCGTCGGGCTCGCTGATCGCCTCCAGCCCGATGAGCAGCCGCACGCCCGGCTCCAGGTCCACCGAGTACTCCTCCCCCGGCCGCAGGCCGTAGAAGAAGTCCTTGCTGCGCAGCAGGGAAGTGTCGCCGAACGCCTCGCGGTGCTCGGTGAACTCCTTGGTCGGCTTCGCGAACATCAGCCGGTTCAGGGTGCCCCGGCGGTCCGACTCCAGCCCGGCCCGGTCTTCTTCGGACAGTTCCGCGACCTTGCGCACCGCGGTGCGGCCCTCCAGGGCCCGCGTGCGGAACGGCTCTGGCCAGCCCGCCGGCGGGTCGCCGAGCTCGCCCTGCAGGAACCCGATCACCGAGTCCGGGATGTCGAACTTGCGCGGGTCGGCCTCGAAGTCGGACGGGTCCACCCCGGCGCCCACCAGGTGCAGTGCCAGGTCGCCGACCACCTTCGACGACGGGGTCACCTTGACCAGCCGGCCGAGGATCCGGTCGGCCGCGGCGTACATGGCCTCGATTTCCTCGAACTTGTCGCCCAGCCCGAGCGCGACCGCCTGGGTGCGCAGGTTCGACAGCTGGCCGCCGGGGATCTCGTGCTTGTACACGCGCCCGGTCGGCGAGGCCAGCCCTGCCTCGAAGGGCTGGTAGACCTTGCGCACCGACTCCCAGTAAGGCTCCAGGTCGCACACCGCCTGCAGGTCCAGCCCGGTGGCCTGCTCGGTGTAGTCGGTGGCGGCGACCACCGACGACAGCGCGGGCTGCGAGGTGGTGCCGGCCAGCGACGCCGTCGCGGCGTCCACCGCGTCCACACCGGACTGGACGGCCGCAAGGTAGGTGGCTAGCTGGCCGCCCGGCGTGTCATGGGTGTGCAGGTGCACCGGCAGGTCGAATTCCTTGCGCAGCGCGGAAACCAGCTTCGCCGCCGCCGGCGGGCGCAGCAGCCCGGCCATGTCCTTGATGGCCAGCACGTGCGCACCGGCGTCGACGATCTGCTCCGCCAGTCGCAGGTAGTAATCGAGCGTGTACAGCTTTTCGTCCGGGTTGGACAGGTCGGCCGTGTAGCACAGCGCCACCTCGGCGATCGACTTGCCGGTGGCCCGTACCGCCTCGATCGCCGGGCGCATCTGCTCGACGTCGTTGAGCGCGTCGAAGATGCGGAAGATGTCGATTCCGGTGCCGGTGGCCTCCTGCACGAAGTGCTCGGTCACCTCGGTCGGGTAAGGCGTGTAGCCGACCGTGTTGCGCCCGCGCAGCAGCATCTGCAGGCAGATGTTGGGCACCGCCTCGCGCAGCTTCGCCAACCGCTCCCACGGGTCCTCGGCGAGGAACCGCAGCGCCACGTCGTAGGTCGCGCCGCCCCAGCACTCCAGGGACAGCAGCTCCGGCGTCATCCGCGCCACGTGCGGCGCGACCGCGAGCAGGTCCTTGGTGCGCACCCGGGTCGCCAGCAGCGACTGGTGGGCGTCCCGGAAGGTGGTGTCGGTGACGCCGACGGCCTTGGATTCCCGCAGCCAGCGGGCAAAACCTTCCGGACCGAGCTCGGTGAGGCGCTGCTTCGAACCGGCCGCCGGGGCGACCGACAGGTCGATCGCCGGCAGCTTGTACGCCGGGTCCGGGGTGGTTGGGCGCTTGCCGTTGGGCCGGTTGACCGTCACGTCGGCGAGGTAGTTCAGCAGCCGGGTGCCGCGGTCGGCGGAGTGGCGGGCGGTGAGCAGGTGCGGCCGCTCGCTGATGAACGAGGTGGTGACCTTGCCCGCGGCGAAGTCCGGGTCGTCCAGCACGGCCTGCAGGAACGGGATGTTCGTGGATACGCCGCGGATCCGGAACTCGGCTACCGCGCGGCGGGCCCGCGCGACGGCGGTGGCGAAGTCGCGGCCCCGGCAGGAGAGCTTCACCAGCATCGAGTCGAAGTGGGCGCTGACGCTGGTGCCGGCGAACGCGGTGCCGCCGTCGAGCCGGATGCCCGCGCCGCCCGGCGAGCGGTAGGCGCTGATCATGCCGGTGTCCGGGCGGAACCCGTTGGCCGGGTCCTCGGTGGTGATGCGGCACTGCAGGGCGGCGCCGCGCAACCGGATCGCGTCCTGCGTCATGCCGAGGTCTTCGAGCGTCTCACCTGCGGCAATGCGCATCTGCGACTGGACCAGGTCGGCGTCGGTGACCTCTTCGGTGACCGTGTGCTCGACCTGGATGCGCGGGTTCATCTCGATGAACACGTGGCGGCCCTGCTCGTCGACCAGGAACTCCACGGTGCCCGCGTTGACGTAGCCGATCTTGCGGGCGAAGGCGACCGCGTCGGCGCAGATCTGCTCCCGCAGCTGCGGGTCGAGGTTGGGCGCCGGGGCGATCTCGATGACCTTCTGGTGGCGGCGCTGCACCGAGCAGTCCCGCTCGTAGAGGTGGATCACGTTGCCCGCGGCATCGGCGAGGATCTGCACCTCGATGTGCCGCGGGTTGATGACCGCCTGCTCCAGGAAGACCGTCGGGTCGCCGAAGGCCGATTCGGCCTCGCGCATCGCCGCTTCGAGCGCCTCGCGCAGCCCGGACACCGCGTCGACGTGGCGCATGCCGCGCCCGCCACCGCCGGCGACGGCCTTCACGAACACCGGGAACGTCATGTTCTCGGCGGCGGCCAGCAGCTCGTCGACGTCGCGGGAGGGAGCCGAGGAGTCCAGCACCGGAACCCCGGCCTCGCGGGCGGCGGCGACCGCGGTCGCCTTGTTCCCGGTCATCTGCAGGATCTCGTGGCTGGGGCCGACGAAGGTGATCCCGGCTTCCTGGCAGGCCCGCGCCAGTTCGGGGTTCTCGGAGAGGAACCCGTAACCGGGGTAGATCGCGTCCGCGCCAGCCTGGCGCGCGGCCTTGATGATCTCTTCGACGGACAGGTAAGCGCGGACCGGATGACCAGCTTCACCGATCTCATACGACTCGTCCGCTTTCAGGCGGTGCAACGAGTTGCGGTCTTCGTGCGGGAACACCGCGACCGTGCCCGCACCCAGCTCGTACGCGGCGCGGAACGCGCGGATCGCAATCTCGCCGCGGTTCGCGACGAGGACCTTGCGGAACATGCCGGCTCCTCCTGGACAGGTGTCGGTCGGTGTGAGCACAGTACCGCGAAAATTCCCTCTTCCGGGAGGACCTCTCAGGTGATGGACACCTCGATGCCTTGATGACCTGCTCAAACGAAGATTCGAAATACGGTCTGGACCAAAAGAAAAACCATCCAATTTCGCCTTTGTGGAATTTTCAATTTATTATTCTCGTCCAGGCATGGCGTATGCCCCAACGTCGGCGCCCGACCGGCGGCTGGACTGCCCGCCGAAGAGCCGCAAGATCGTGGACGACACCGCAAGCCCTACCGCGACGCTCGCACTGGGGGAGCCTCTGATGCCACTCCGACATCCCCACGTCCTAGACCCCGACGCCACCGACATCCAGGCCGAGGGCGCCGTCCTCCGGGAGCGCGGGCCCGCCACCCCGATCGACCTGCCCGGACAGGTCACGGCCTGGGCCGTGACCGACCCCGGGTTGCTGCGCCGCCTGCTGACCGATCAGCGGGTTTCCAAGGACCCGCGCCAACACTGGCCCGCGTGGATCGCCGGCGAGATCCCGCCCGACTGGCCGCTGGTTACCTGGGTGGCGGTGGCCAGCATGGGCACCGCCTACGGCCAAGACCACCGGCGGCTGCGTTCGCTGGTCTCCGGCACGTTCACGGCACGCCGCATCGCGGCGCTGCGGCCAGAAATCGAGCAAATCGTCACCGCGCTGCTCGACGACCTCGCCTCGGACGCGGGCGGGGCGCCGGTCGACCTCCGCGAACGGTTCGCCCACCCGCTGCCGATCGAGGTGATCTGCCGACTGGTCGGCTTCCCAGACGACGGGTCCCGCACGCGGCTGCGGCAGATCGTCGACATCACCTTCGACACCACCACCGAACCGGGCGAGATGGCCGCGAGCATGGGCGAGGCGCAGGAGCTCTTCGCCGGGCTAGTCGCGGCGAAGAGCCGGGAACCCGGGGACGACCTCGTCAGCGCCATGCTGGTGGCCCGGGACGAGAACGACTCGCGGCTCAGCGAGGCCGAACTGATCAACATGATCTTCCTGCTGCTTGGGGCCGGTCACGAAACGACCGTCAACCTCCTCGATCACGCCATCGCGGCGCTGCTCACCCAGCGCGACCAGCTCGACCTGGTATTGACCGGGCGCTGTTCCTGGCACGACGTGATCGAGGAGACGCTGCGCTGGCAGGCACCGGTGGCGAACCTGCCGCTGCGCTACGCGATCGAGGACATCGAGCTGGACGGGCTGACCATCCGCCGGGGTGAGCCGATCCTGGCGGCATACGCAGCGGCCGGGCGAGCCCCGGACCGGCACGACGACGCGGACCGCTCCGACATCACCCGGCCGGACAAGGAGCACCTGGCCTTCGGCCACGGCGTCCATTTCTGCCTCGGCTCGTCGCTGGCCCGGCTGGAAGCGGAGGTCGCCCTACCGGCGCTGTTCGACCGCTTCCCGGATCTGACGCTCGCGGTCGCCCCGAACCGGCTGCGCCCGCTGGCCTCGTTCATCTCCAACGGCCACCTGGAGCTACCGGTCCGCCTGACGCCCTAGCCCGCGGAGGAACTCATCTGGTCAGGGCCCGCCGCGTATGGTCGGCGTACACAAGCCGGGGATCCCCGAGACCAGGCGGCGTCTGAGCGTCCGCCACCCGCACGCAACGCACAACGAGCTTGGAAACAGCTTCTAGAGCCCCGAAAACGCTCACGGCCCCTGACCAGGCCTAGCTCTTCTCCAGGTACTCGGCGCGGTCGGCATCGACCACTTCGGCGACCATCCGGGCCAGGCCCGGCTGCTTCCGCAGTTGGGGGTCTTCGCCGACCACCCGGTCGGCTTCCTCCCTGGCCTGGGCGATCACGTCCTCGTCGCGCAGCAGCGACAGCATCTTCAGGCCCGACTTCCGGCCGGACTGCGCCGCACCGAGGATGTCGCCCTCACGGCGCAGCTCCAGGTCCAGGCGGGCGAGCTCGAAACCGTCCGTGGTGGAGGCCACCGCGTCCAGCCGGTCCCGCGTGGTGGTGCCAGCCATCGCCTCGGTGACCAGCAGGCAAAGGCCCGGCGCGCTGCCCCGGCCGACGCGGCCGCGCAGCTGGTGCAGCTGGCTGACGCCGAACCGGTCGGCGTCCATGATCACCATGACGGTCGCGTTCGGCACGTTCACGCCGACCTCGACGACGGTGGTGGCGACCAGCACGTCCAGCTCCCCGGCGGCGAACGCGCGCATCACCGCGTCCTTGTCGTCCGCGGCCAGCCGGCCGTGCAGAATGCCCAGCCGCAGGCCCGCGAGCGGCCCGGCGGCAAGCTGCTCCGCGACGTCGAGCACCGCCACCGGCGGCCGCCGCTCCTCGCCCTCCTCCGGCGGCGGTTCCTCGCCGCCCCCGTCGCTGTCGTCCACAGCGGACTTCGCGGCCTTCTTCTTGCCTTTGCCCGAGTTCTCCTCGTCGTCGCCGATCCGCGGGCACACCACGTAGACCTGGTGCCCGGCCGTGACCTCCTCGTGGATGCGCGCCCAGGCCCGGTCCAGCCAAGCCGGTTTCTCCGCCACCGGAACGACGCTCGTGCTGATCGGCGAGCGACCACGCGGAAGTTCCCGCAGCGCCGAGGTTTCCAGGTCGCCGTAGACCGTCATCGCCACCGTGCGCGGGATCGGCGTCGCGGTCATCACGAGCACGTGCGGCGACACTTCGTCCCCGCCGCGCGCCCGCAACGCGTCGCGCTGCTCGACACCGAAGCGGTGCTGTTCGTCCACCACGACCAGGCCGAGATCGGCGAACGACACCCGGTCCTGGATCAGCGCATGCGTGCCGACGACGATCCCGGCCTCACCGGAAGCCGCCTCCAGCAAGGCCTTCTTGCGCTGCGCCGCGTTCAGCGAACCGGTCAGCAGCGTGACGCGGGTGGCGTCGTCCGCGCCGCCGAGCTCACCTGCCATCGCCAGGTCGCCAAGCAGTTCGCGCAGCGAGCGGGCGTGCTGCGCGGCAAGCACCTCGGTCGGCGCGAGCATCGCCGCCTGCCGCCCGGAGTCCACCACCTGCAGCATCCCGCGCAGCGCCACCACCGTCTTGCCACTGCCGACCTCGCCCTGCACCAGGCGGTTCATCGGGTGCTCGGTGGTCAGGTCGACGGCGATCTGCTCGCCGATCTCCCGCTGCCCCTTGGTCAGCTCGAACGGCATCCGCTGGTCGAACGCCGCCAGCACGCCATCGTCGCGCCGCCGGCACACCGGCGCCGGATGCGACTTCGCCGCGACGCGCAGCTGCGCCAGCGCCAGCTGCACCGCCAGCGCCTCGTCCCACTTCAACCGGTTCTGCGCGACCGCCACCTCCCCGAAGTTCTGCGGGCGGTGGATCTTGCGCAGCGCCGATTCCAGGTCCGCCAGCCGCATGCGGTCGCGCAACTCCACCGGCAGCGGGTCGTCGGTGCCGTCCCAGACGTCCAGCACCTGGCTCACGCATTGCGCGATGGACCACGACGGCAAGCCCTGCGCGGCCGGGTAGACCGGGATCAGCGCGGCGGCGAATTCTTCGGCCGCCGAGCCGAGATCGGTCTTCTCCGCGTCGAAGAGCTGGTACTCCGGGTGTGCCAGCTGCAGCTGCTTGCGGTAGGCGGTGACCTTGCCCGCGAACATGCCGCGCCGCCCCGGCAGCAGCTCCCGCTCCCGCCAAGCCTGGTTGAAGAACGTGCAGCTCAGCGAGCGGTGGCCATCGGTGATGCGGGCCTCGACGATGGTGCCGCGGCGGGACTTCATGGTGCGCTTGCTGACCCGCTCCACCTGCGCCAGCACGGTGGCGTGCTCGCCGATCTCCAGCCCGGCGATCGCGGTCAGCTCGCCGCGCTCGGCGTAGCGGCGCGGGTAGTGGCGCAGCAGATCTCCCACGGTGGCCAGGCCCAGCGCCGAATCGAGCGCCTTGCCGGACTTGGCGCCGAGCACCCGATCGAGCTTCGCGTCCAATGTGGTCACTGCTTGTCCTCCGCCGTGCGCATCGTCACCGGTCGTCCCGCCGGGCAGGCACCCGCAAGTTACTGGACCGCACCGACGAGTCGATCAGTCGGTGGCGGCGACCCGCGCACTCTGGCTGCCCAACCGCCATCCCAGCCAACCCGCGAGCGCGCCGCCCAGCAGCAGCCAGCCCTGCGCGTGGAGGTCGACGGTGTCCCGGAAGTCTGAGGCGTTCAGGTTGGTGAGCGTGGTCAGCACGACGTTGCCCAGCATCAGCGCGCCGAAGACGCCCAACGCCGCCCCAGCCCAGGCCAGGCCGCGTCGCTGCAGCACCCCGCGGACCCCGAAGACGCTCCACACCGCGGCGACCGCCAGCCACCAGACGAGCTTGTCGAAGAGGAAGTCACGCAGCGGACTGGAGCTCTCCGGCGCGCCCGACGACGTCCACTCGACCGCGATGGGCTCGGGCAGCCAGGTGCGCAGCAGCAGCGGGATCGCGATCATCAGCAGCGCGACGAGCACGGTCCAGCCACCGACGAACCACAGATATCGGCTTCGGACTCTCACTGGACGCTCCCGGGTCAGTCGACGACCAGTGCTGACAGTAGCGCCACGCCGCCGCTGCCGTCCGGCCCGGCCGGGCATCGCCGACCGAGCCGACCGCTGGTCAGGCGGTCGCGACGGGTTGCGGTGCGCGAGCGACGGGCCACTGGCGCATCACGAACAGCGCGAGCACGGCCATCAGCACCCAACCGAGCAGGCCGGTGGCCCCGGCGACGATCAGGTTCGGCGGCTCGGCCGCGGAACCCAGCAGCATCGGCGGGCCGAGCCCGGCGACCAGCAGCAACACGAACGTGCGCCTTGCGCGGTCCGAACGCCAGCCCGGTCGCGCGGGCCCAGTTCCGGGCCGGTGCGCGGTGGTCCAGCGGCCGCACCGCGAGCACGCCGAGCGTAGGCGTGAACATCATGATGCCGGCCACCCACAGGAAACCGCTGCCCAAGCCGCCCGCAAGCCACAGCGGCAGCGCCAGGAGCCACGCGCCGCCCAGCGCGACGAGCAGATACACCCATAAGTCGCGACGTCCCACGAGTTCCTTCCTCACAGCGCCGAGTTTTCGGTGATCAGCGCGTTGATCAGCGCGGCGCCGCGTTCGGCGTGGTCGACGCTGATGTAGAAGTCGCGGCCGGAGGTCAGCCGCAGGACCAGGCACTCGCCGCTGCGCATCATGATCGCGGTGCTGCTGGGGAGAACCCGGTAGCCCCAGCCGCCGACCTCGAGCGCCCGCCGGGTCTCGACCCGCGCGCCCTCGATCTGTGCCAGCCGGATCCGCCGAGCGGGCCAGCGCTGCGGCCCGAACGCGACTCGCACCCCGCGCTCGTCGGCCTGCACTCGCGCCGAAGAAATGGCGAGGCACGCCGCACCGGCCAGCAGCGGCGCCAGCGCGACTTGCGAGGTCTGGAAGATGAACGTCACCGCCGCGACCAGCAGCACGACGACGCCGACCACGCGGAGCACCTGGCTCGACACCGACGACAGCCACACCGCGCGTTCGCCCGCCTTCAACGCCAGCTCCGAACCCGAAGCCAGGTCCTGCTCCTCGCCCGGCCCCCGGTTGCATGCGAACCAGCCGACGCGGCCGGCGATCCCGGCGGCCGCCAGCATCGGAACCACCTGCCAGCTCAGCGACCCGGCCTGCCGCCACTCGACGGCGTCCAGGTTCACCCACGCGGTCAGCGCACTCAGGCCGACGACGAATACCCCGGCAGCCGCGAGGATCGCGCCCGTGGCGGCGCGGGTGCGCCGCAGCCGCCAGCCGCGCGCGCCGTACCAGAGCGCGCCCACCCCAACCGCCAGCCAGCCGACCAGCAGGAAAACCAGGAAACCGGTGAGCGACATCGAGTCGTTGGGCGCGCCGGAGAAGCTCCAGTGCGAGGCGATCGGATCCGGCAGCCGGTCCCGGAGGGCCAGCGCGCCGACGACGAGCACCGCCGTCACGGCCGCCACCCACAGGACCGAAGCGGCCAGGAACCGGGTGCGGTAGGTCATTTCGCCTCCTGGGTCTGGTGGGACACCGTTGTCGGGCTGCGCGGAAATCGCGGATGATCCCTCATGCCTCCCCCTGCCTGATCCATTCGATGACGTCGTCCGGCCGGTAGCCGTGGCGCTCCGCATCGGCCAGCAGCTCGCCGAGCCGCCGCTGCAGCGCGGCCCGCGTGTCTGGGCGGCGCAGCACCGTGACGCCGCGCCCGCGGCGGAACTCCAGCAGCCCCTCTTCGCGCAGTTGGCGCAGCGCGCGGAGCACGGTGTTGGAGTTGATCTGCAGCGCGACGCCCAGGTCCCGCGCGGGCGGCAGCCGATCTCCCGGCTCGACCTCGCCGTCGGCGATGGCGCGCCGGATTGCGTCGGCGGCCTGCTCGTGCAGCGGCCGCTGGTCGTGCAGATCCAATGAAAGCAACATGATGCTAATAACAATAGCATCATTCACCTCTCAACGACCGGCGGATCCACCATTTGCACAGATCAGGTCTCGCGAGCGCCTCCAGTCGTCATGGCACCAAGCCACGCTCGCGGGATCTGACCAGGCAAAAAATACGACCGCATCGGGGCGATCGGAACCGGTGCTACTCGACGCCGACGAGGAGCAGCGCGCCGAGATCGCCGCCCGGGTAGCAGGCGAATTCCACCTCGGGATGGGCGTGCCGGAGGTGCTCGGCCAGCGCATCCGGCAGCCCCTCCGGGGCATCCGCCTGAACAAGCGCGGTGAGCAGCTCGCCACCGATGGCGAGCATCCTGGTGGCGAGGTCGCGGGCCGCGGCCGGCACGTCGTCGCCGATGAGCACGACCTCGCCGTCGATCAACCCGAGCACGTCGCCGGGCAGGCAACGGCCGACCCAGGTCAACGCCTCGGCGTCGGCGATGCGCAGCTCGCCGCGCCGGGTCGCGGCCGCCGCCTCGGCCATCGCCACCTGGTCATCGGCCCGGCGGCGGCTCGGGTCGTGCACCGCGAGCGCGGCCAGCCCCTGCACCGGCGACGCCATCGGCACCACGACCACGTCCTGCCCCTCGCCGATCACCCCGGACCGTTCCACCACGGCGGCCGTCTCCGCGTCGTTGGGCAGCACCACCACGTGCGCGGCACCGGTCGAATCGAAGGCCTCGCGCAGCCAGTCCGCGCTCAGCTCCGCGCCGACGACCAGCACGTCGGCGCCCTCCGCGGCGAACAGCTCCCCTAACGCGCGGTCGGGAACGCAGGCGAGCACCGCGACGTCCCGCGCGAAAGCGGCCTGCTGGTCGGCGAACCTGGTGACCTTGATCTTGTGCACGCGCCCGGCATCGATGCCCGCCTCGATCGCCGCGCCGATCTCGTCGCAGTGCACGTGCACGGCCCAGGAAGCCCCGCCGTCACCGACCACGGACACGCAGTCACCGAGCCCGCGCAAGGCTTCCCGCAGCGCCGAGACCCGATCCTGATCGGTGTCGGCGAGCAGGTACATGATCTCGTACTCGTATTGCGACTCGTGCTCCAGCACTCCCGAATCCCCCGGGACCGGAGCCTTCGGCGCGAGCCACTCGCCGTCGCGAACCACCGCGTGGAGTGCGTCAAGCATGATCACCAAGCCCCGGCCGCCGGCATCGACGACACCGGCGTCGGAGAGCACCGCGAGCTGCGCGGGCGTCGCAGCCAGTGCGCCGATAGCCGCTCGGGTCGCCTCGTGCACGACCACTTCCAGCTCGTCCGAACCGACCGCCGCACGCGCCGCAGCGCGCAACACCGACAGCACCGTGCCCTCGACGGGTTCGGCAACGGCCTGCCTGGCCAGCCCATCGGCGCGGACCAGGGCTGCGCCGAGCGCTCGGCCGTCCGCCTCCGCGACGTCGCGCAGCGACTCGGCAATACCGCGCAGGGCCTGCGACAGCAGCACGCCCGAGTTCCCGCACGCACCGCCAAGCGCGCCTTTGGACAGCGCGTCGAGGACGCCGCCGAGCGTGTCCGGCTCAACCGCGTCCAGCGTTTCCACCGCCGCGCGCATCGTCTGCAGCAGGTTGGTGCCGGTGTCGCCGTCGGCGACCGGGTAGACGTTGATCCGGTCGATCGCGTCGCGCTCGGCGACCAGCGCGGCCAGCCCCAGGTCCGCCCACCGGCGGGCAGCCGCCGCAGTCAGCGTCCGCAACACCCGCGACCTCCCACGCAACCACCTAGGATCGGATTGTCCGAGAGTAGTCGCTATCCGCGCCGTGTTCGGCCCGCGTCGGCACTCGCCCCCCGCCGCCGAACGCGCCATAAGCCGGTGGGCTAGACTGATCCGGTCCCAGGGTGGCGATGACCCCGGGCGACCGGGCTCTCCGGGAGGCCGCCGGCCACGGCGGTGAACAGCAAGCGCTCACGCAAGTGCCCTCAAGGCGAGGGTGATGCGCTTGTGGCTCTCATCGCTGTAACCGTCAAGCAAAGTAAGGGGTGTCTGACGTGGCTGCCGTATGCGACGTCTGCGGTAAGGGACCAGGCTTCGGCAACTCGGTCTCGCACTCCCACCGGAAGACCAAGCGCCGGTGGAACCCGAACATTCAGACCGTGCACGCCAAGATCGGTCTTTCGCAGCGCAAGCGCATGAACGTGTGCACCTCGTGCATGAAGGCCGGCAAGGTCGTCCGCGGCTGACGTGACTTCGCGCGAAACCCCGAGGCCGAGCGCCTCGGGGTTTTCTGCGTGCGCACTCCATCCGAGTCCCACGCGCTGAACTGCGCCTCGACGTCAGGCAAGCGGCCTGAGCCGTTCCCTTTTCATCGCGCGCAACCTGCACCGCAGCGCAAAGCGACCGCGTGCCCCTCGCTCACGAAGCGTGGTTCCGCCACTGGGGCCCGACCTTCTCCCACTCCGCAGCCCAGGCGGCGAGCCGCCTGCGGGTAACGAACAACCTCACCCCGGCCAGCGCCACCCCGGTAAACATCGCCGAACCGATCAGCACGCCCGCCCCGGCCAGCCCGGCGGCTTGGGTCGCCTCGGCACGGGTGAGCGGCGGCGCGGTCAGCTGACCCTGCTGGTTCAGCCACACGGGGACGGTGCCGGCTGCCGGGGTTCGCGCCGGCAACTCGATGACCGCGAAGTGCTCGTCCGGCGGCTGCCCCCAGCGCACCGCTACCGGCCGCTGCGCGTTCCCGCCGGAATTACCGACCTCCGCGACGACCGTCGCCACCACCTGGTGCTTGGCGGCCTGCTCCCGATCCGCCTCGCCGACCCGGTCGCGCAGCTCGGACTGCGCGATGACGATGGCCGCCACCGCCGTGACGACCGCGATCAGCACGACCACCAGCAACGCGACGGGTTCGAAGTAATCGGTGCGCCGCCGCAGCGGGTTCGCGCCCGGAAATATCCCGCGGACCCGACGCCTCAGGTCGCTTTCGCTCCGGCCGGCTCCCATGACGAGCCTTCTTCCGCCCCGAACGAATCTCCCGGCAAGGGCCAATGTACGACCGGGCGGAACCGAAATCCAGACGCCGCGACCAGGCGGAACGGGTCGCGGGACGGCTAGGGCAGCTTCCAGTCCACGGGCTCGGCGCCGCGGCGGGTGAGGATCTCGTTGACCCGGCTGAACGGGCGGGAGCCGAAGAAACCGCGGTCGGCCGACATCGGGCTGGGATGCGGCGACTCAACGCACTCCACTCCGGGCATCAGCGGGCGCAGGTCGCGGGCGTCGCGCCCCCACAGGACCGCCACCAGCGGCTCTTCCCGGGCGGCCAGCGCGCGGATCGCCTGCGCGGTGACCTCCTCCCAGCCCTTGCCGCGGTGCGAGCCGGGCTTACCGGGCCGGACCGTCAACGACCTGTTGAGCAGCAGCACGCCGCGCTCGGTCCACGGCGTGAGGTCGCCGCTGGCGGGCTCGGGGTGGCCGAGGTCCTCGGTGTACTCGCGGTAGATGTTGACCAGGCTGCGTGGCGGCGCGACGCCGGGCGCGACGGAGAAGCTCAGGCCGACCGGGTGCCCGGGCGTCGGGTACGGGTCCTGGCCGACGATCAGCACTCGCACGTCGTGGAACGGCTGCTGGAAGGCGCGGAGCACGTTCTCCGGGGCGGGCAGGTACGTCCTGCCCTCGGCGACCTCGGTGCGCAGGAACTCGCCCATCTTCTTGATCTGATCGGCGACCGGTTCCAGGGCTTTCGCCCACCCGGCCTCCACGAGCTCGTGCAGCGGACGTGCGGTCATGCGAGCACCTTAGCGAGCGACGGAGATCGACCTCGCGACCGCCCCAAGATCGACCGCAAATCGGTTCATGTGTTGCAAGTCACACTCGATCGAAGTAGCGCATCGCGCGATATCGCACACATCCGTATCCGGCTGTCACACGAAAGCATCCTTTTCGCCCGTCATCCAGCAAATTGGGCTGTCAAATCAGCGACTCCGCGACACAACGCGCAAGCCGTCCGATCGGTGACGTTTTGCATAAAGGAAATAACATCGGAATAACGCAATCCCGGTCTTTTGGTGGCCTCCCCAAGGTCGCTCGGCTAGGTTTCACCGGAGTTCGAATGACCGTGGGGGCGGATGACATGACCCGGAGGTGGGCCGAAAACTCATGACTTCGCAGGAAACAGCCGAAACATCAGCCGAGCAGCGATCCCTGCTCCGCCGCGCAGTCGGCGCAGCGGCAATCGGCAACTGCACGGAGTGGTACGACTTCGGCGTATATGCGTATGTGGCCGCATACGTCGGCCACCAGTTCTTCCCTGGCCCGCTAGAGACCGTCTCGGCCTTCGGCGTCTTCGCCATCTCCTTCCTGTTCCGGCCGCTGGGCAGCCTGTTCTTCGGGCCGCTGGGCGACCGGATCGGCAGGCAGAAGGTGCTGGCGGTGACGATCCTGCTGATGTCCGGCTCGACGTTCGTCATCGGCCTGCTGCCCACCTACGGGACCATCGGCATCTTCGCTCCGATGCTGTTGCTGTTGTGCCGGCTGTTGCAGGGCTTCTCCACCGGCGGTGAATACGGCGGCGCCGCGACCTACATCGCCGAGTTCGCGCCGGACCGCCGCCGCGGCTTCTGGGGAAGCTGGCTGGAATTCGGCACCCTCGTCGGATTCGGATTCGGTGCACTGGTGCCGACGATCCTGATCTTGAATTTGGACAGCGCCTCGATGGAAAGCTGGGGTTGGCGCATTCCGTTCCTGATCGCCGGCCCGCTCGGCGCCGTCGGCCTCTACCTGCGGAGCAAGCTGGAGGACACCCCGGCGTTCAAGACCCTGGAAGCGACCCACCAGGTCGCCAAGTCGCCGCTTAAGGACCTGATCAAGGAATGGTGGCGGCAGCTGCTGATCCTGATGGGCATCGTGGTGCTGATCAACGTCGCCAACTACACGATCCTGACCTACATGGAAACGTACCTCGGGGACGCGCTCCACGTGCCGGCCGGCCAGGAGTACCAGGTGCTGCTCCCGCTGCTGCTCACCGTCGTGTTCATGCTGGTGGTCATCACTCCGGTGGGCGCGCTGTCGGACCGGATCGGCCGCAAGCCGCTGTTCCTGTCCGCGGCGATCTGCTTCATCGTGCTGCCGATCCCGGCATTCTTGCTGATCTCCCAGGGCACCGTGCTGACCACGATCCTGGGGTTGGGCCTGCTCGCGATCGGGCACGTGCAGCTGATCGGACCGCTGGCGGCGACGCTCCCGGCGATGTTCCCGACGAAGGTCCGCTACGCGGCCTTCTGCGTCGGCTACAACATCTCCACGGCGGTCTTCGGCGGAACCGCACCGCTGGTCAACGACGCCGTGGTCACCTCGACCGGCAACACATTGTTCCCGGCCTTCTACCTGATGGCCGCGGCCCTGGTGGCGCTGGTGCCGATCCTGCTGATGAAGGAGACGGCGAGGAAACCGCTGATGCAGGACGCACCTGCCACGTCGGCATAGCCGACGAGCTGACGTCCTAGCGCCAGTGCTCCCAGCCCGCCGAGCCCTCGTACTCGCCGCCGTCCACCGTGACCCCGGAGCCCTCGGCGACGACCCCGAGCGCGCGCCAGCCCTCCGGCAGCGGCCGTCCCGGCGGGAACGTCGCCACCAGCGCCTGGTCCTCGCCGCCGGTGAGCACCCAATGGCGGGCGTCCGCGCCCAGCGCGGAGGCGACCTCGTTCAGCCGCTGCGGCACCTCGACCTGCTCGGTGCGGATATCGATGGCCACCTGCGACGCCGCGGCGATGTGCCCGAGATCGGCCAGCAGCCCGTCTGAGGTGTCCATCATGGACGTCGCGCCGGCGACGGCCGCCTGCGGTCCTGCCGCGTAGGGCGGCTCCGGGACTCGGTGCGCGCCGACGACCGCGACCGGTGAGCGGAAACCCCGCCCCAGCACGGCCAGACCGGCCGCCGACCAGCCGAGCCGCCCGGCGACCGCGACCACGTCGCCGGGCCGTGCGCCCGACCGCGTCACCGGCTTCCGGCCCTGCAGGTCGCCCAGCGCTGTGATCGAGATCGTCAGTGAGGTCGCCGACACCATGTCACCGCCGATGATGCCGATGCCGACCTGCTGTGCTTCTTCCCACATGCCCCCGACGAGCTCGTCGGCCACGCTCACCGGCAGGTCCGGTGAGCAGGCCAGGCCCACCAGCAGACCAGTGGGCACCGCGCCCATCGCGGCGATGTCCGACAGGTTCACCGCGACTGCCTTGCGGCCGACCTGGTGCGGTGTCGACCAGTCGAAACGGAAGTGCACCTGCTCCACCAGCACGTCGGTGGTGGCCACCACGCGGCCGTCTGGGGCGGCCAGGACGGCCGCGTCATCCCCCGGCCCGAGTAACGTGCCCGGTGACTGCGGTCTCCCGGCAGTCACCCGATCGATGAGACCGAACTCACCCAACTGGGAAACGGTCTGTGCGTCCCGCGACGAATCAGGACCCAACTGGGACCTTCCTTCCTTGAGCATCCGCTCGGTCCAATGGGGTAGCTTTCTGCCAGTTTCCTACCCCGAGCACATCGGCAAGACGAAGGGGCACGCCGTGGTTCAGGCATACATCCTCATTCAGACCGAAGTCGGCAAGGCCGCCGCGGTCGCTAACGAGATCGCCGGCTCGCCTGGCGTCATCAGCGCCGAGGACGTCACCGGTCCGTACGACGTGATCGTGCGCGCCGAAGCGGAGAACGTCGACCAACTCGGCAAGATGGTCGTCGCCAAGATCCAGAACGTCGAAGGCATCACCCGGACCCTCACCTGTCCTGTCGTGCACCTCTGACGACCCGCGGGTGGGCAGCCCGCACCAGGTAGGAGCCGGCCGGGCCGGTGACCACACCCGGCAACGGCCGTGCTGTAGTGGACGACGTGGTGCACCAATCAGCGCCCGGATTGCCCCGGCCGGTGTTGATCATGGCGATCACGCTCGGCGCACTCCTCGCCCTAGCGGTCGCCGGTATCGGCGCGTACGGCTGGTATGGCGACCACCAGGCGCAAAAAGCTGCAGTGGAAGCGGAAGCGGCCCGGCGAAGCGGGCCGCTTCCGCTCGCTCCGGTCCCGGCGCCGAAGGCGTCGTCGCAGGAGTGCGCGGCGGTGCTCGCAGCGCTGCCGAGCGAGCTCGCCGTAGGCGGCGAGCTCGTACCGCGCCGCGCGCTGGCGGAGCCGGCGGCGGCGGGAGCCGTCGCCTGGGGAGATGCGAAGCACGACCCGCTGACGGTGCGCTGCGGCATCGACGCGCCTGCGGAGCTGACGCCGACGGCGCAGCTGGTCGACGTCTCCGGCGTCAGCTGGCTGGAGATCAACCAAGGTGGCGACACCTCGTGGCTGGCGGTCGACCGCCCGGTGTACGTCGCGCTCACCGCTCCGGAGGGCACCGGAACCGGCCCCCTCCAGGACCTTTCCAACATCCTCCGCAGCACCCTCCCCACCCGACCGGTCTTCCCTTGACCAGCGCCCTCGAACGGGGACTGCGCGGAGTGAACGGACCATTCGCGCCGCCAAACGAAACGAACGGTCCGTTCGCTCCAAGTACCCCGGCGAACCGCAGCGCAGCGGTCAGACCTCGTCCACAGCTCCGTGACGCGAACGGCCCGTTCACTCCGCCTAGCGGAACGAACGGGCCGTTCGCGTCAACTCGGTTGTGGAGCGAACGGACCGTTTGCGCCTTCTACGGCGGTGAACAGGCCGTTCGCTTCGACCTTTCGTCAGCGGAGGCCGGTGCCCCGGGTGATCGCCGTTTCGATCAGGGTGGTCAGCAGGGTCGGGTAGTCGATGCCCGTGTGCGCCCACATCCGCGGGTAGAGCGAGATCGCCGTGAAGCCCGGCATTGTGTTGACCTCGTTGACGATCAGCCCGCCGTCCTCGGCGAGGAAGAAGTCGACCCGCGCTAAGCCCTGGCATTCCAGGGCGCGGAAGGCGCGCACCGCGGCATCGCGCAGCTCCTCGATCGCGTCGTCGCCGATCTTGGCCGGGATGTCGAACTCGGTGACGTCGTCGAGGTATTTGGATTCGTAGTCGTACCAGTCGGATTCGCCGGTCACCCGGAGTTCGGCGGGCTGCGAGGCCTCGATCCGGCCGTCCGGGAACTCCAGCACGCCGCACTCGATCTCGCGGCCCACCACCGCCGACTCGATGATCACCTTCGGGTCGGTGCGCCGCGCCTCGGCGATCGCCGCGTCCAGGTCGGCCCAGTCGTCGACCTTGGTGATGCCCAGCGACGACCCGGCCCGCGCCGGCTTGACGAACACCGGCAGCCCGAGCCGCTCGCGCTGCGCGTCGTCCAGCGTGCTCTGGTGGCGTCGCAGCACCTCGTAGCGCCCCACCTCCAAGCCCTCCGCCGCGAGCAGCTTCTTCGTGTACTCCTTGTCCATCGACACAGCGCTTGAGAGCACGCCCGGCCCGACGTAGGGCACGTCGGCCATCTCCAGCAGCCCCTGGATGGTGCCGTCCTCGCCGAACGCGCCGTGCAGCACCGGGAACACCACGTCGACCGACGACAGCACCTCGCCGCCCCGGCCCGGTTCCAGCAGTACCAGCTCGCGGCGGGTGGGGTCGCCGGGCAGCACGACGGCCGTGTTCGCCGCGACCTCGGGCGCCTGGCGGTCCCGGATCTCCAGCTGCTTCGGGTCGTCGGTGCCCAGCACCCAAGCGCCCTCGCGGGTGATGCCGACCGGCAGGATCTCGAAGCGGTCCTGGTCCAGGTGCGCGAGCACGCTACCGGCGGACACGCAGGAGATGCCGTGCTCGGTGCTGCGTCCGCCGAAGACAACGGCCACCCGGGTCTTGCGCTGTGTCATGCGCCGGACCATACCTGCCGCTTCCGGAGGTCGTTTCACAAAGGCTTGGTTGGAGACCTCGAGGCGGGACGCGCGTGATCTTCGACTCGGAACCCGCGACGACGCAAGCGAGTTCCGCCCGACAAGCGCCTGACCTGGCGAAGTGCGTCACCTCTCGCCGCACAGCTGGGCCAGGATCGGCAGGGCGCGTTCCAGTTCGCTGCGCGAGCACGCGGCGTAGCCGAGCGCCAGCCCAAACCACTGCTGCGGACCGCAGTGGTGGCGTCGCAGCCCGTCGAGCACCAGGCCGCGTTCGGCGGCCGCCGCGACCACCCGCTGCTCGGTCTCTGCGTCCGGCAGCGGCAGCACCACGTGCGCCCCGGCCCGGTCCCCGAACACCTCGACGCCCTCGGCGACGAGCTTGTCCACCACGAGCGCCCGGCGCTGCGAGAGTTCTCGCCGCAGCCGCCGCAGGTGGCGCCCCAAGTCGCCGTGGCGCGCGAGTTCCACCAGCACGCGCTGCCCCGCCGGGGCCGGGCTGGTGCCGGTGAGATCCCGGTGCTTCAGCACCGAAGCGGCGACCTTGTCTGGTGCCAGCATCCAGCCCGCTCCCAGTGTCGGGGTGAGGATCTTGCTCGTCGTGCCCAGGTGCACGACGACGTCCGGGGCCATCGACGCGAGCACCGGCAGCGGCGCCACGTCGTAGCGCAGCTCGCCGTCGTAGTCGTCCTCGATGATCAGCCAGTCCTCGGTACGCGCCCGCTCCACCAGGGCGATCCGGCGCTCCGCGGGAAGCCGACCGCCGATCGGGTACTGGTGCGCGGGCGAGCAGTAGACCGCCCGCACGCCGCGCGGAATGGCATCGACCACGATTCCCGCGTGGTCGACCGGCGCTGGCACCACCCGCACGCCCGCCGACCGCAGCGCGCCCACCGCTCGCTGGTAGCCGGGCTCCTCCACGGCGACCGTCGCGCCACGGCGCAGCACCGCGGATGCCAGTTCGAAGACGGCCGACGTGGTGCCAGCGGTGGCCAGCACGTTCTCCACCGTCAGCCCGCCGACGACCAGACCGCGGTGCCGCAGCAGGTGTTCGACGATGGCTTCGCGGTACTCGACCGCCCCGGCACGATGCGGCCTGGAATCGGGCCCGGTGTCGGCCGCCGCGCGCCAGGCCCGGCGCCACGCCGCCCGGTCGACGCCCTCCACCCACGGCACGCCGGGCGTCAGCACGATCACCGGTTCGTCCGGTCGGCTTTCGCCGTGCTTGGCTCCTGCGGCGCCCTCGGTCCGAGAGCCGGGCGGGCTGGTTGTGACGTAGGTGCCCGAGCCGCGCCGACCGGCGATCCAGCCCTCGGCGTGCAGCTGCTCGTAGGCGGCGGCTGTCACGGTGCGGCTCACCGCGAGGTGACGTGCGAGCGCGCGCGTGGATGGCAGGCGGTCGCCGCCGCGGAGCTGACCTTTCGTCGCCGCATGCCGCAGCGCGTCGGCGAGCTGTACGGCGAGCGGTCGGCGGTCGTCACGGTGCAGCTCGATGGCCAACTCCAGCAGCGGCGAGCTGGCCGCGGGCACGGCATGTGGCATTTCGAAATTCTCCCTGATTGGCACTTCGATAATGCCACTTTCTTGAAGATCCTGTTTCATGTGACCCGACAGCTCTCCACCACAGACCGGACGACCATCCGCCGCGGCAGCGCGCGGGCCCGCACCGAACGAAGCGACCTGCACGCCACGCTGGACGCGGGCCTGATCTGCCACCTCGGGCTGCTGATCGACGGTTCGCCCCGGGTGCTGCCCACCGGCTATGGCCGCAGCGGCGACACGCTCTACGTCCACGGTTCGACCGGTGCGCGCAGTCTGCGGGAGGCCGCCGAAGGAGTCGAGGTCTGCGTCGCCGTCACCCACCTCGACGGGATCGTCTACGCGCGCTCGCTGTTCCACCACTCCGTGAACTTCCGCTCCGCGATGATCCACGGACGCGCCCGGGACGTCACCGACACCGACGAGAAGCTGCGGGCGCTGCGGGTGATCACCGAGCAGCTCGCGCCCGGTTCGTGGGAGCACGCGCGGCAGCCGAACAAGAGGGAGCTGGCTGCGACGGCGGTCATCGCCGTCGATCTCGCCGAGGCGGCGGTGAAGATCCGCACCGGCGGGCCCAACGACGACGACGAGGACGTCGAGGAGGCCAAGTCCTGGGCCGGGGTGCTCCCGCTGCGACCACACTGGGGCACGCCGGAACCGTCGGCGGACCTCCCGGCGGGATTCGAGGTTCCGTCGCACGTCGGCGAACGGGAGCGTCGTGGAGCTGGAAGAAGCCGCGCCCGCATACCGGGTGCTCCGGGAGTTGCGGCCGGATCTGACTTCGCTGGAGGACTTCCTCGCGCAGGCGAAGCAGCAGCAGGCTGCGGGGTACCGGTTGATCGCGTCGCTCGACGCCAACGGGGAGGCCGCCGCCGTCGCCGGATTCCGCACCGGGCAGTCGTTCGCGTGGGGCCACTACCTCTACGTGGACGACCTCGTCACGTTGCCGACGGCGAGGAAGCAGGGGCACGCCGGCGCGCTGCTCGCCTGGATCGACGAGGAGGCCCACAGGCTCGGAATCGGGCAGATCCACCTGGATTCGGGCACCCAGCGCCACGATGCGCACCGCCGCTACCTCGGGGTCGGGTTCGCGATCCGGTCCCTGCACTTCGCGAAGCCCACGCCGGAGGCCTGAAAAGATCGGCCAGCCTGGGATGCCGCCAACGACGAGCAGGAATGGCAGCGACGGCAGGCCGAGTGGAACGACTCCGGCCAGCTGGTGCCGCGGCCCGGGCCCGGCGACCGGTCGTGCGGCCGGCGCACTTCGTGCTCGACTGCGACCGAATCCTGCTGTACGGCCCCGACCCGATCTGGCGTGCTGGAGCACGATCCGCGCTGCGTGCTGTCGATTGTGGACAATTACGCCTACGTCCCCGGCCGTGGCGGGTCGAGGGCGACACCCCGACCAGCTCGGGCCGTGCCGACGAGCCATTACGCCAGCGTGCAGCTCTCGGGCGAAGCGAAGCTGGTCGACGACCCGGCCGTCAAGGCCGCCCCTGCTGCAACGTCAGGTGGAGCACTTCCAGCCGACGGGCAGGACTGCCGAGATCGCCGCGCACGACGGCCCGTTCCACCGGATGCTCAACGGATTCCACGGTGTGGTCCTGCACATCGAGTCGGTGACGGCGAAGTTCAGGTACGGCGACAACAAATCGGTGTCGCTGCAGGACCCGGCCGCCCGCCGACTGGTCGAAAGGGACGGTCCCCGAGATCGGGCCACGGCCGCCAAACAACGCAGCCGCATGTGGCGGCGCGCCGAATCCTGACGGCACCGGGGATCCGCAGTTCCAATTGGGACTGCGGATCCCCGGTGCCGGTCACTCCTGGCGGAGGCCGGTGACGGGGTCGTTGATGTAGAGCGTCATCCGGGCGCGAGTGGGCCGGTAGACGTGGATGCTCACCGCCGGGTCCGAGCCGTCGTTGTGCACCTGGTGCACGTAGTTCGGGCCGAAGACGCGGGACTGGCCCGCGACCAGCGGGTGCAGCGCCTCGGTGCCACCGCGTTGGACGACACGCTCGGTCAGGGTGCCGGTGACCACGGTGAAGGCGCCGGTGGCGCCGCCGTGGTCGTGCAGATCGGTGCGCTGGCCAGGCAGCCAGCTCAGCAGCCACGCCTCGTAGCTCTCGGTGCGCGTGATCAGCCCGGACCACCGCTGGTCCGGGTCGTAGCGCAGCAGGTGCGTCCACGAGCCGCGGTCGGCGGCGAGTTCACGGGCGATGCGGACCGGGTGCGCGATGGTGAGATCGGCAGGCGCGGCAACGGTATTCGGAGGAACGGCGAACACGGCGGTTGTCCTTCGGGATCGTGATGAGCCCCGGGCCGTCAGCGCGCGCACGGGCACGGCGGAAACACCCGGGAATTACGGTAGAACGATCAACACGAAGAACACAGACAGAGCGCGCTGGCGACGCGGCGCAGGTCGATGTGACCCCGTCGATCAGTCATAGCACGCAACAACACGCCGTGAACTGAACCAGTCCGCCGACCTCACGTCAACTCGAACCGCAAGATCTCACACCACGGTGCGACCCGACCCCGGGCGCAAGGGCAGGGCTTCAGGTCCGGGCGGCTTCTGGCGGCCTGGCGTTCGCTGGTCGGGCGGCTGGTGCTTGGGCCGTCACGACGTTGCGCCATTGGGCTCCCGTTCGGCGTTCAGGGCCTTCGTGGCTCGTTTGAGCCTCGAGTTGGAGACCCGGTGCCGGCCGGTTCGGAGTGCCGACAGCCTCAGGCAGTTCCACGCACCGGGCAGCTGCGGGTCCAGGCGCGGCGCTGCCTCCAGCGGTTCACGGGCTTAACGAGCCGCCGCCCGGCCGCCCATCGACAGCAGGTCCATGCCGATCACGCAGTGCTCCAGCGCGGAGTCCGGTTTGAAGTCGCGGGCGCGGTGGGCGTGCCAGAGGGCGCGATCGCCTGCAACTGCCAGCGGCCGACGTGGTCCGGCCAGGTCGCGAGGAGCGGCGCGAGCAGTTGTCTGGCGAGGTCGAACGACGGGCTTCCAGCAGGTTGCGGATCTACTCGACCTTGGCGTCTTCCCCGCTCACCGCATCCCGCTGGACACTGTGGACATTCGCCGGAACCCGCGGGCGTCAGGAGAGGGCCTGCCGGACGTCCGCGACCAGGTCCGCGGGGTCTTCGCAGCCCGCGGAGAACCGGACGAAGCCCTCCGGCACCGGGTCGCCCCACTGGGCCCGGCGGTCGACCGTGCTGTGCAGGCCACCGAAACTCGTCGCCGCCACGACCAGCTCGCTGCGCCGGACGAACTCGTCGACCGCCGCCGCATCCGCCAGCTCGAACCGGAACACCCCGCCCCAGCGGCGCATCTGCCGCCGTGCGAGATCGTGCGACGGATCACCAGGCAGGCCGGGCCAGCGCAGCCCGGAAACCGCTGGGTGCCCGCGCAGCGCCTCGACGAGCGCGGCGGCGTTCTCGGCCTGCCGCGCCAACCGCAGGTCCAGCGTGCCCATGCTGCGGTGCGCCAGCCAGGTCTCGAACGGGCCGGGGATCGAGCCGGACAGCGTCCGCGCCCGCACGAGCCGCTGCGCCAGCTCCTCGTCGCTGACCGACACGTGCCCCATCAGGATGTCGCTGTGCCCGGACAGCGCCTTGGTGTCGCTGGCCACCACGATGTCCGCGCCCAGCTCCAGCGGTCGCTGCCCGAGCGGCGTCGCCGTGGTGTTGTCCACCGCCAGCAGCGCACCCGCGGCGTGTGCGCGGTCGGCGAGCTCCGCGATGTCGCACACGTCCAGCCCGGGATTCGACGGGGTTTCCAGCAGCACCAGGCGAACCCCGGCGAACACGTCGTCGTGCCAGGGGCCCGGCGTGTCGATCTCCCGGACGTCGAGCCCCAGGTCGCTCAGCTCGTCGCTCACGAACTGGCGCGTCGCGTAGTACCCGTCGCTGGGCAGGACCACCGCGTCGCCGGGGATCAGCACCGCGCGCAGCAGGGTGCTGATCGCCGCCATGCCGGACGGCAGCAGGACGCAGTGGCCGCCGTCGAGGTCGCCGATGGCCGACTCCAGCGCCCGCCAGGTGGGATTGCCCGCCCGGCCGTAGAAATCGCTGCCCTGGACGTCCTCACCCAGGTGGAACGGCGCGGCGAAGACCGGCCCCGGCAGCAGCGGCGTCCCGCCGGCCGGTTCCGGATGCCCACCGCGCACGCACCGCGTGCCGTCGCCAAGATCCGATGTGGTCACGACTCTCCTGCCTCTTGCTGCCGTGCGCGTCCGAACCGGGCCTCTCAGGCCCGTTCCGCGCCGGTGGTCCGGGAACCTCGCCCCCGGAGCACGCACGTCCAAGCCTCGCCGAGGATCCGCGACGATGCCCGTTCGCGTGCACGGGCGGTTTCGAAGACGGCCGCGCGCAATGGGACCTCGCGCGGGTTCACTCGGGTTTGCGCTCGCGGCCGAGCAGTTCGGCGGCCGCCGGGGCGGGTGCGAGTCCCTCGTGGCAGACCCGGTGCACCACGTCCGTGATCGGCATCTCGACGCCGTGTCGCGCCGCCAGCTGCCGGATCGACGAGCACGATTTCACGCCCTCGGAAACCTGTCCGTGCGCCGCCTCCTGCGCCTGTGACATGGTTTCGCCGCGCCCCAGCCGCTCGCCGAACGTCCGGTTGCGCGACAGCGGCGACATGGCGGTGGCGACCAGGTCGCCCAGCCCCGCGAGGCCCGCGAACGTCATCGGGTCGGCGCCCAGCGCGACGCCGAGCCGAGTCGTCTCGGCCAGGCCGCGGGTGATCAGCGAGGACATGGTGTTGTGCCCGAACCCCAACCCGGCGGCCATCCCGCACGCGAGCGCGATCACGTTCTTGCACGCCCCGGCGATCTCGATGCCGACGAGGTCCGTGTTGGTGTAGGGCCGGAAGTACGGCGTCGAGCAAGCCTGCTGTAGCGCGACTGCGCGGTCGTGGTCCGGGCACGCCACCACGGTCGCGGTCGGTTGCTCGGCGGCGATCTCCTTGGCCAGGTTGGGCCCCGATACGACCGCGACGTGCTCCATCGGCACGTCGGCGACCTCGCCGACAACCTCGCTCATCCGCTTCAGCGTGCTCAGCTCCACGCCCTTGGCCAGGCTCACCAGCGTCGCTTCCGGCGGCAGCAGGGGCTGCCACCCGGCTAGGTTCTCGCGCAGCGTCTGGCTGGGCACCGCAAGCACCACCGCGCTCGCGCCGTGGACGGCTTCGGCCGCGTCGTCGGTGGCGCGCAGCGTCGAAGGAAGCTGGATCTCCGCTAGGTACGCGGGGTTGCTGCGGGTTTCGTTGACAGCCGCGGCGATCTCCGCGCGCCGCGCCCACAGGACGACGTCATTGCCCGCATCGGCGAGCACCTTCGCGAACGTGGTGCCCCAGGAACCGGCGCCGAGGACCGTGATCCGCTCAGGCCTCGCCATCGTCACCCCGGCTCTTGCGGGAGGAGCTGTAGAACTCGGCCGGCGGCTGCTCGCCACGGATCTCGCCGAGCAGATCCCGCACGCGCGTCATCGCCAGGTGCGCGACCTCCCGCAGCGCGTGCGTGTCGTGCTCCATGCCGCGGTAGGCCGACAGGTCCAGCGGCTCGCCGAAGGCGATTCGCACGGTCTTGCGCGGGAACGGCCGGAACTTCTTCTCGTAGTGGTCGTAGATGTCCCGGGTGCCCCAGCGGGCCGCCGGGATCACCGGGATGTTGTGCGCCAGCGCCAGCCGCGCCACCCCGACCTTCGGGGTCATCGGCCAGCCGTCCGGATCCTTGGTGATGGTGCCGTCCGGGTAGATCACGATCGTCTTGCCGTGCTGCAGGGCGTCGTGCGCGTCCTGCAGGCTCTTCTGCGCGTCGGCAGTGCCGCGGTAGACCGGAATCTGCTCGACGCCGACCAGGACGCTCTTGAGCACCGGCACGTTCCAGAGCGTGTTCTTCGCGAGGAACCGCGGCACCCGGCCGGCGCGGTGCACGGTCACAGCGTCGAAGATCGGGTCCAGGTGGGAGACGTGGTTGAACACCAGCAGCGCGGGCCCCTCGGCGGGGATGCGCTCCAGCCCGGTCACCTCGTTGCGGGCCAGCACCGCGGTCAGCGGGTAGAAGACCCCGCGGGCGAGGCCGAGCCAGAACTTGCCCATGCCCTGCGCCTTTTCGCTGGTCTGCCTCCGCTGGCGCCGGAGGCTCTTCGGTTCCGCCACGGGATCTCCTTCAACTGGTCGCAAGCGCCCCGACAAGTTACCTGCCGGGCCGGGCGACCGGACATCCCGCACGGCCGAACCGAATGCGGTGCCGCACCCGGGCGGCGCGGCAAGATGGCGCCTTGACTGCTCGCCCGCCTGAAGGCGGGGGGATTCTTCGTCCCTCGTCTCCAGACGTAGTGGGATTCCTGGCTCAGGCAGCCTCCCGAGGCAGCGCCTCGGGAGGTCTTGCGCCCTCAACACCAGCCGGGTACAGCCCAGCCCGGACCAGCATCACACGCGCGGAGTTCGTGTCTCTCGGACAGACGTGTCCGCACGCGGTACAGGTGGTTCGTTCCGACAGCGGCAGCGCGTGCTTGGTTCTCGCCCCGCACGCTGCGCCGTCCATCGTCGTGTGCTTCGGATCGACAAGCACCACCACTCGGCCGTGCTTGCGCCCCATCATGATCAATTCGTTCTTCGTGGCTGAGATCGCAGCATCAGCCGCCTTCTTCGCCATCGTGGTCTTCGCAAGAAATTTCGGACGGAAGTCCTCCACCGCGATCGCATCGTGCTCGGTCACCACGCGCCTAGCCCAGTGACGGACCGTGTCCCAACGCTGGCGGGCGAACTTCGGCATCCTTGCCCGCTGCCGCATCGGCAACCGGGCGTTGACGTCCTTCAACGCCACCGACGATAAACGAAGCTGATAGGTGTACCGGGCGTGCCCGGTCCCCTCGGTCTTCGCTGCTGCTGCCATGTGGATCAGGGGTCGCGGCGTCGAAACTGGTCAACTCTCTCAAGGGAGTATCCTCCCGGCTGTTGCGCAAAGAGTTCGAAGACCTGCGGTTCGCGTACAGGAGAGGTGTCCGGTTGTGGTCGGGCTCCTACTTTGGCGGGTCGGTCGGAGGCGCACCGATTTCCGTGGTGCGGCAGTACATCGAACGGCGAGCCCGTCCCGCTGTTTGAGTGGTCGGTTCAAACACGAAGTTGATGCGCTTCCTCCCCGCCCTAAAGGGCAGGGCATCTGCGCTACGTTTCTTCGGTGACCGCAGGGTTGTTCCTCATCGTGCCGATCAAGCCGTTGCACCTGGCGAAGTCGCGGCTGCTCGGCGCGGCCGACCGGGGGGCGCGCCAGCTGGCCGCGCACGCCGACCTGGTCACAGCCGTGGCATTGGACACAGTGACCGCTGCGCGCCAGGCGCCGGGCGTCGCCGGAGTCGTGGTGGTGACCTCCGACCCGACGCTCACCGAGGCGTTCGCCGCCGAGGGAATCGAGGTGCTCGTGGACACCCCTGCCGCCGGGCTGAACGCCGCGCTGCGGCACGGCGACGCCCAGTTGCGGCAGCGGACCGCCACCTCGCGAGTCGGGGCGTTGCAGGCGGATCTGCCCGCGCTGCGGCCCGCCGACCTCGCCTCCGCCATCAGCGCCGCCGGGGACGATCGCGCGTTCTGCCCCGACCGGCAAGGCACCGGCACCACGCTGCTGCTGGCCGTGCCCGGCCAACCGCTTGCCCCTTGTTTCGGGCCCGGCTCCGCCGACGCGCACGCCGGGTCCGGGGCGAAGACGCTCGTGGGCGGGTGGGACTCGCTGCGCTGCGACGTGGACACCGAGGCCGATCTGGCCGTCGCGGTGACGCTTGGTCTCGGCCCGAACACGGCCCGCCGGATCGCTTGAGCAACGCTCGCCCACTTGGTGTTCAAGGACCCGTACGGGAATGTTCACCACAAGACCGCGAACGTCACACGGCCACGTCAGAGGTCGATTCAGAACGCCGTGATGAGTGACAATGGGCTGGTGAGCACCGACAGCAGCGACAGGGTCCCGAAGCAGCCCGCCAAGCGAACCTCCAACGGCCGGTCCGCGCACCGGACGCCACGCCCTGGTCGCCACGCCGGCAATCCCGTCGCTGCCGACGCACCGGCAGCCAGCACCGCGGCCACCCCGGAGGCGGACCAGATCACGAACTCCGAGGGAACCCGGGTTCCGGCGGCCCCGCCTGCGGTGACCCGCGCGGCTGCCACCACCGACCTGCCCGAGGACCGCTACCTCAACCGCGAACTGTCCTGGCTGGATTTCAACGCGCGGGTGCTGGCGATCGCCGAGGACCGCTCGCAGCCGGTGCTGGAGCGCGCCAAGTTCCTCGCGATCTTCGCGTCCAACCTGGACGAGTTCTACATGGTCCGGGTGGCCGGGCTGAAGCGCCGCGAGGAAACCGGGCTTTCGGTGCGCAGCGCCGACGGGCTCACCCCGCACGAACAGCTGGTCCGTATCTCCGCCCGCAACCAGGACCTGGTGGAGACGCAGGGCCGGGTCTTCCTCGACGACCTGCTGCCGGAGCTGGCGGCGCACGGCATCCGGATCCTGCGCTGGTCCGAGCTGGACAACGACGACCAGGCCAAGCTGACCCGCTACTTCGAGGACCACATCTTCCCGGTCCTCACGCCGCTGGCGGTCGACCCGGCGCACCCGTTCCCGTACATCTCGGGGCTGTCGCTGAACCTCGCGGTCACCGTCGCCGACCCGGACGCCGGGCTGCGGCGCTTCGCGCGCGTCAAGGTGCCGGACAACGTGCCGCGACTGATCCGCGTCGAATCCGACCGGGAGAACGAGCGCGCCACGTTCCTGCCGCTGGAGGAACTCATCGCCGCGCATCTGGGGAAGCTGTTCCCCGGGATGCGGGTCGCCGAGCACCACATCTTCCGGGTCACCCGCAACGCCGACCTGGAGGTCGAGGAGGACCGCGACGAGGACTTGCTGCAGGCGATGGAGCGGGAACTCGCGCGCCGCCGCTTCGGGCCGCCGGTGCGGCTGGAAGTGACCGACACGATGAGCGAGAACATGCTCGAACTCCTGCTGCGCGAACTGGAGGTCGACCAGCACGACGTGGTGGAGGTCAAGGGACTGCTGGACCTGTCCTGCCTGTTCCAGCTGGACCGGTTGCAGCGCCCGGACCTCAAGGAGTCGCCGTTCGTGCCCGCGACGCACCCGGCGTTCGCCGAGGGGCAGACGCCGAAGAGCATCTTCTCCACGCTGCGCGAGGGCGACGTGCTGGTGCACCACCCCTACGACTCGTTCTCCACGTCGGTGCAGCGGTTCATCGAGCAGGCCGCAGCCGATCCGCACGTGCTGGCCATCAAGCAGACGCTGTACCGGACTTCCGGTGACTCCCCCATCGTCAACGCCCTCATCGACGCCGCCGAAGCGGGCAAGCAGGTGGTGGCGCTGGTGGAGTTGAAGGCGCGGTTCGACGAGCAGGCCAACATCCAGTGGGCGCGGACCCTGGAGCGCGCCGGGGTGCACGTCGTCTACGGCCTGATGGGGTTGAAGACGCACTGCAAGACCGCGCTCGTGGTGCGCCAGGAGGGTTCCGCGATCCGCCGCTACTGCCACCTGGGCACCGGCAACTACAACCCGAAGACCGCGCGGATATACGAGGATCTGGGCCTGCTGACGGCCTCCCCGGAGATCGGCGCCGACCTCACCGACCTGTTCAACGTGCTCACCGGCTACGCCCGGCACGGCCAGTACCGCCGGATTCTGGTGTCGCCGCAGGGCATCCGCAACGGCATCGTGGAGCGCGTGGAGGCCGAGATCGAGCGCGCCCGGCAGGGTTTGCCGTGCGGCATCAGGATGAAGGTGAACTCGCTGGTCGACGAGCAGATCATCGACGGCCTGTACCGGGCTTCGCTGGCCGGTGTGCCGGTGCGCGTGGTGGTGCGCGGGATCTGCTCGCTGAAGGCCGGCGTGGAGGGGCTGAGCGAGAACATCGAGGTGCGCTCGATCCTGGGGCGCTTCCTTGAGCATTCCCGGGTGTTCCACTTCGTCGGCATCGACGAGCACTGGATCGGCAGCGCCGACATGATGCACCGCAACCTGGACCGGCGGATCGAAACCCAGGTGCAGGTCACCGACACCAAGCTCACCCAGCAGCTCGACGCGATGCTGGATTCGACGCTGCACCCGGCCACCCGCTGCTGGGTGCTCAACGCGAAGGGCGATTGGGAGGCGTCGCCGCGCAGCGGAGAGCAAGTTCGCGATCACCAAGCGGAAATGCTGCGCCTGCACGGCGCCAAGGTGTCCTGATTGAGGAAGATAAGCGTGACCGAGAACCAGCCGGCGCCCGGCGGAATCGACGACGAACCAGTCGACGCACCGCCTACCCCGGTCCGGGCGGCCGGTGCGGTGCTTTGGCGCGATGGCGGCGACGGTCCCGAAGTAGCGCTGGTGCACCGGCCCCGCTACGACGACTGGTCGCTGCCGAAGGGCAAGCTCGACCCCGGCGAACTCTCCGCGCACGCGGCGGTCCGCGAGGTGTCCGAGGAGACCGGGTTTTCCTGCGTGCTGTCGCGTTTCCTGACGCGGGTGAACTACTCCGTCCCGGAATCCGGCGGTGGCCGCGCGCCGAAGGTGGTCGACTACTTCACCGCCCGGGCGGCTGACGGGGTCTTCGCGCCGAACGACGAAGTGGACGAACTGCATTGGCTGCGTACCGACCAGGCACGGGGCCGGCTGAGCTATCCGCACGACGTCGGCGTGCTCGACGCATTCGAGGAGTTGCCGCCCGAGTCCGCGACCGTGTTGCTGGTGCGGCACGCGAAAGCGGGCAAACGCTCCGAATGGGCGGGCGAGGACACCCTTCGGCCCCTCACCGAAGCGGGACGGCAACAGCGCGATGCATTGCATTCGCTGTTGCCGTTGTTCGGCCCGGCCCGGATCTATTCCGCACCGCGACTGCGCTGTGAACAAACGGTTGCGCCGATCGCCGAAGACCTCAGAATCGGGATTGCCACCGAGCCGCTGTTTTCCGAAGAGGGCTATCTGGGCGATCCGGACGCGGCCGTTGACCTGATGCTGCGGGTGGCGGCCGGCGCGGGCCCCGCGGTGGTGTGCAGCCAGGGCGGCGTCATCCCGGATCTGGTGGCGCGGCTGGCCGATTCCGCCGGGTTGCCGCTCGACGAGGTGGCCAGCCGCAAGGGCAGCGTGTGGACGCTGACGTTCAGCGGGGACCGGTATTCCAGTAATGGGAGCGGCCCGGCGCTGCGGCTGGCCGCGGCCGACTACCTCGCGGACCCGCTCGCCTGAGAGCCTCTTCGATCTCCTCTTGCGTGGCGGTGCGGGTGGCGGATCCCCGACTCATGAATGCCAATTCACCACGCTGGGGACTGGCCTCGCCAAGAACCCCGACCGGATGGGCACAGCCGGAGAACCCGCGTCGGTGCACGCTGCGAGGGCGGGCGACCAAGCGGCTGCGCCGCTTCGGAGAACAGACCAGGTCCCGGAGGGGAGACGGATGCGTCGGCGAATTTCGGTGCCGGCGAAGTATTCCGCCGACGCCCCGGCTCCAACTGACGACCGCGCCCGCACCGCACCACGCGCGCTGAGGTGCTGGACGGGCGCTGTCCGGCGCTGATCGCGCCGTGTGGGCGTTGCGCATCGCCCACGGGTGAAACTCGCGCAACCGCCGAAGTTCCGGCGGTCACGGCCTTCTCGCGGCCGTTTCCGGGCATCGCCCGACGTCGGGGCGATGACCGGGCGACCGCGGGAACGCCGTGAGCGGGCGGCTCGTAACCCACGTGGGGGTTATCTCGCCGCCCGCTCGGTCCACTGGTGCTCGCTGCGGAAGCGAGCGATCACTTCTTCGTGGACTTGCGCGTCGTCGTCGCCTTCTTGGTAGCCGGACGGGTCGTCGTGGCCGCGGTCTTCGTGGTGGCCTTGGCCGTCGTCGCCCGCTTCGCGGTGGACTTCGCCGGCGTCGCCTTCGCAGCAGTCGCCTTGGTGGCGGTCCGCCTCGGGGCCGCCTTGGTGGCGGTCGCCTTCGCGGTGGTGGCGCGGGTCGTGGTCTTCGTCGCGGCCGCCCTGGTGGTGGTGGTGGTGGCCTTGGCGCGAGTACCGGCGGCGGCCCTGGTGGCGCCCGCGGTCTTGGTGGTGGCACCACGGGTGGTGGCCGCCTTGGCAGCGGAGACGCGCGGCAGTTTCCGCTGTCCGCCCACGACTTCCTTGAACTGGGTGCCGGCGCGGAAGGCGGGCACGTTGGTCTTCTTGACCTTCACGCTCTCACCGGTGCGCGGGTTGCGAGCGGTGCGTGCGGCACGGGCCCGCTTCTCGAAAACCCCGAAGCCGGTGATGTTGACCTTCTCGCCTTTGTTGACGTTGCGAACGATGATGTCCACAACACTTTCCACAGCCTGGCTGGCGGTCTTCTTGTCTCCGAGGCGTTCTGCCAGAGCCTCGATGAGTTGGGCCTTGTTCACTTCAGTCCCTCCCAGGACACAACAACGGCCCCGTTGGGCCGACTCAATGTCAACGGTAAAGCCCCGGACAAACAAATGCCATTCGCCACGCCTCTTTTTTTCGTTGGGGCGTGGGCATTCGCGTCCGGGAAACGGGGTCCGCGGGGCTCCTAGAGCAACTGTTCAGTTATCCCCCGGAGGGCGAGTTTTTCCTTTCACAACGGGAAAAACTCACCCCCGGAAGGCTTCTCTGTCAGCCCTGCCGAGCGGGCAGGGTAGCCGGTTTGAAGCTCGGGCGAGCTTGCTCAAAAGTGTCGATCGTCTCGGCGTGGCGAAGGGTCAGACCGATGTCGTCGAGGCCTTCCAGCAACCGCCAGCGGGTGTAGTCGTCGATGCTGAAGGGCACCGTGAGGTCCTTGGCATGCACGGTCCGCTGCTCCAGATCGACCGTCACGGCGGTGCCCGGCTCGTTCTCCAAGAGCTCCAACAGCAGCTCCACATCGGACTGCTCGCACTGGGCCGCCAGCAGCCCCTGCTTGCCCGAATTGCCACGGAAGATGTCCGCGAAGCGGCTGGAGATGACCACCCTGAAGCCGTAGTCTTTCAGCGCCCACACGGCGTGCTCGCGCGACGACCCGGTGCCGAAGTCGGGGCCGGCGACCAGCACGCTGCCGTTGCGGAAGGTCTCGTGGTTGAGGATGAAGTTCTCGTCCGCGCGCCAGGCGGCGAACAGGGCGTCCTCGAAGCCGGTGCGGGAAACTCGCTTGAGGTAGACCGCCGGGATGATCTGGTCGGTGTCCACGTTGGACCGGCGCAGCGGGACGCCGATCCCGGTGTGCGTCTTGAACGGTTCCATCGTCACTGCTCCTGATGGGTGGGGTGTCAGTTTTCGTCCTTGAAGCGGCGCAGCCGCTTGGCCCGCACGCACGGTGACCAGCCGCGGGTTCTCAGCGGTGCCCACCCCGTCGGGAATCCCGGACCGAGGAGGCGTCTGAGGTTCCGCTAAGGGACCACCTGCGCGAGCTGAGTTCGGCTATCAGCCGAGGTCTTCGGGGGAGGACAGGGTTCCGCGCACGGCGGTGGCCGCGGCGACCAGCGGGGAGACCAGGTGCGTGCGGCCGCCCTTGCCTTGCCTGCCCTCGAAGTTGCGGTTGGAGGTCGACGCGCTGCGCTCGCCCGGCGTGAGCTGGTCCGGGTTCATGCCCAGACACATCGAACAACCGGCCGAACGCCATTCCGCGCCGGCGGCGGTGAAAACCTCGTGCAGCCCTTCGGACTCCGCCTGCTGGCGGACCTTCATCGAGCCGGGCACGACGAGCATCCGCACGTCCGCGGCGACCTTGCGGCCCTTGAGGACCTCGGCGGCGGCGCGCAGGTCCTCAATCCGGCCGTTGGTGCACGAGCCGAGGAACACGGTGTCCACGGACACCTCACGCAGCGGCGTCCCGGGGGTCAAGCCCATGTACGCCAAGGCCTTCTCGGCGGCGAACCGCTCGCCTTCATCGACGAACTGCGCCGGGTCCGGCACCTGCTCGCCCAGCGGCAGGCCCTGCCCCGGGTTGGTGCCCCAGGTGACGAACGGGGTCAGTTCATCGGCGTTCAGCGTGACTTCTGCGTCGAATGTGGCGTCGTCGTCGGTGCGCAGCGTCTTCCAGTACTCGACGGCGGCGTCCCACTCGGCGCCCTCGGGGGCGTGCGGGCGCCCCTCGAGGTAGTCGAAAGTCGTTTCGTCGGGCGCGATCATGCCGGCCCGCGCGCCCGCCTCGATCGACATGTTGCAGATCGTCATGCGGGCTTCCATCGACAGCTGGCGGATCGCTTCGCCGCGGTACTCCAGGATGTAGCCCTGGCCGCCGCCGGTGCCGATCTTCGCGATGACGGCCAGGATCACGTCCTTGCTGGTGACTCCCGGGCGCAGGGCGCCTTCGACGTTGATGGACATGGTCTTGAACGGCTTCAGCGGCAGCGTTTGGGTGGCCAGCACGTGCTCGACCTCGGAAGTGCCGATGCCGAAGGCCAACGCGCCGAAAGCGCCGTGCGTCGAGGTGTGGCTGTCGCCGCAGACCACGGTCGTGCCCGGCTGCGTCAGGCCGAGCTGCGGCCCGACGACGTGCACGATGCCCTGCTCCGCGTCGCCCATCGGATGCAGCCGGATGCCGAATTCCTCGCAGTTCTTCCGCAAGGTGTCGACCTGCGTCCGGGACACCGGGTCGGCGATCGGCAGGTCGATCCCGGTGGTGGGCACGTTGTGGTCCTCGGTGGCCAGCGTCAGATCGGGGCGGCGCACCGGCCGACCCGCCAACCGAAGCCCTTCGAAGGCCTGCGGACTGGTGACCTCGTGCACCAGGTGGAGATCGATGTAGAGCAGGTCTGGCTCGTGCCCTTCACCACGGCGCACGATGTGCGCTTCCCAAACCTTCTCCGCGAGCGTTTTTCCCATCGTTGCTCCCAGTCGAGCCTGCCGAGACCCGGAAAAAGGGCCTTCCCACAGAGTGGACTTCCCAGATGCCGGGAAGTTAGTATCGGTACGTGGGACAGCATAGCGGCATCGGAGTACTGGACAAGGCGGTGGCCGTTCTCCAGGCGGTGGCCAGCGAACCGTGCGGCCTAGCCGAACTGTGCAGCCGTACGGGGCTGCCAAGAGCAACGGCGCACCGCCTCGCAGTGGGCTTGGAGGTCCACCGGCTGCTGAGAAGGGGCTCGGACGGACGCTGGCGCCCAGGAGCGGCTCTGGCGGAACTGGCGGGAGGAGCGGTAGATCCTCTTCTCGAAGCAGCAACGACGGTTCTGCCCAAGTTAAGGGATGTCACGGGAGAAAGCGTCCAGCTCTACAGGAGGGACGGAATGCAACGCCTGTGCATAGCGACGGCGGAACCCCCGAGCGGTCTGCGGGACACGGTGCCGGTGGGAACGGCCCTCCCGATGGCGGCGGGCTCAGGAGCCAAGGTCCTGGCGGCTTGGTCGGACCCCGCCACCCAAAGAGCGGTCCTGGCGGAAGCGGTCTACGGCGAGAGAACCCTCATGGAGGTCCGAAGAAGGGGCTGGGCCCAGAGCGTGGCGGAAAGGGAATCGGGGGTGGCAAGCGTCTCAGCCCCGGTCCGCGACGCCCAAGGCAACGTGGTGGCGGCCATATCGGTCTCGGGCCCGATCGACAGAATGGGCCGCCGCCCGGGAGCCCGTTGGGCAGCAGACCTGCTAGCAGCAGCAGATGCCCTCCAAAACCGCCTATAACCCCAACGCGCGGTGCGGGCCGGAACCCGCACCGCCAAGAACGCGCACGACGCCCAGCGCCGACGTATTGATAGGTGGCGGAACGAGAAGTGCCCCGCTCGCAGAGTCTGCGAGCGGGGCACTTGCTGGTAGTCCCGACGGGATTTGAACCCGCGCTACCGCCTTGAGAGGGCGGCGTCCTAGGCCGCTAGACGACGGGACCGCGCAACAAGAAGAACTTTACAACACCCCAGAACCCCCTCGAACACCACCCCCCACCGCCGACGCCGAAGGGCGAGTTCTATGAGTTCCGGGCCGGCCGTGGCGACGTTGCCCGAGTCGAACGGTGGGTGCGGATCGTATTCGACGCGAGGCGGGCCGCCTGGAAGTACGCCATGCCGATCCCCGCCGACACCCCGGCGGCGGTCCACGTCGTGCGCCGGTGCACGCGGCCGATCCAGTCGACCAACACCGGGTTCTCCATCGCGACGACCGTGCCGCGCTCGCCCGTGCGGACCGCGTGGTCGTCCTCAATGAGACGTTGCCGTCCCGGAAGGGCAACGCGCACCGTCCCCGGAAACCGTGGCCACGTACAGCGGCGAGCGCCGTGCGAATTCGGCGACCTCCAACGCCCCGATGGGACAGGCCACATCGAGGATCTGAGCGCCGTCATAAGCGACAACAACCACTCGCCGCTCCAAGTACCGCCAACCCCACCCAACAAGAACCCAAAGACCGGCGGCACGAGAAGCACAAAGAACAACCACCACCGCTAGAACAAGCCAAAAACCGCAAACCCCGGACCACACAAGGAAAAGCAAAGAACCAAAACGCAAAATCGATTCCAAAGACACAGACAAAGCAACCCCACAACCTGAACAGGCCCCAGACAAGGCTGCCCCCACGCCAATCCCCAGACGAAGCCAGAACAACACCAAAAGCCCAGACGAAGTCGGCCGCTGGTCGGAAACCCAGGCCGGGTACGCCCCAAAGACAAGGAGGAAGCAACCCCCGCACCGTGGGGGGCATGGGGGGCTCGGCCCCCCAAACAAAAAACGGAAAGGGCCACATCTGCGATTTCCGCAGATATGGCCCTTCCACCCTTGTAGTCCCGACGGGATTTGAACCCGCGCTACCGCCTTGAGAGGGCGGCGTCCTAGGCCGCTAGACGACGGGACCGCGTTGTTGAGAGATCATCAGATGATCTGCTCGCTGGGGTACCAGGACTCGAACCTAGACTAACTGAACCAGAATCAGTCGTGCTGCCAATTACACCATACCCCACGGTGTTGGACGGCCAGCTCCTTTTCCGATCTCCTGTGAGGAGTTCGGCTTCCGGGCCGCTGCCCGCCGCGTTGACAAGAATATTAGACCATCCCTTCAGAGAACCGAAAATCGCCCCCCTCTGTTTGGGATCGTCGCAGGTAGCGGCGGTTGCAGCGACCCGGGGCGGGCTAGTGGCGGATCAGCTCGGCGGCGCGGTGCGGGGCCTGAGCGCGGTCCGCACGGACGAGTACCGCAGGCAGGTCTGTCACGAGGAGTTCAGGGAGTTCGTCCAGGCTCGTGATGGTCGGCACGCCGGCGGACGGGTCCTGGGTTCCGCTGCGGTTGAGCCAGACGCCGTGGAGGCCGGCGCGGCTGGCGCCGAGGGCGTCGGTGTCGAGCTTGTCCCCGACGTGGACGACTTCTTCGGGGCGGAGGCCGAGCTCGTCGCAGGTGGCGTGGAAGATGCGCGGGTCCGGTTTGGCCACACCGATCTCGGCCGAGATGACGAGCGCGTCGAAGGCGCCGGCGAGGCCGACGGCGGCGATCTTCTTGCGCTGGTAGCCGCTGGGGGCGTTGGTGATCGCGGCGAGCTGGAGGCCGCTGGCGCGCAGCCAGTCGAGGCAGCGCCGGGCGTCGTCGAACAGGGTCCAGGCGCGCTGCATGGCGGCCATGCGCAGGGTTTCGCGGCGGGCGGCTTCGGCGGTTTCCAGTTCTTCGCCGAAGGCCGCGAAGAATGCCCGGGTGCGTTCGACGCACATCACGTCGAAGTCGATCTCGCCGGTGACGAACCGCGCGTAGTGCTGGTCCGTGGTGCGGTGCCACACCGGCCAGGCGCGGTCGGTGCCGACGAGTTCCCGCAGGGCGTGCCGCGCGGCTCTGCCGCTGTCGAGCAGGGTGTCGTCGAGGTCGAGGCAGACCGCCTTGATCTGGCCGAGTTCGTGGATGGTCGAAGTTTCAGGCGCGGATGTCACCCCGAGAGGCTAGGCATTCACCCGCTGCGTCCGACTCGGCCAATTTGGTGATCCTGTTGGCTTGTTTCGGTTGAGTCCGGTTGGCGGCACGGGGTCGTGGGTACGAGCGCACCCACGACCTCGTGCCGGAGCTCACTGGTTCAGCCGAGGGCCTTCCGCAGGCGTTCGAGGGAGATGTCGCGGCCGAGGAGTTCCATCGACTCGTACAGCGGCGGCGACACGGTGCGCCCGGTGATCGCCACCCGCACCGGCGCGAAGGCCTTGCGGGGCTTGATGCCGAGCCCGTCGACGACGGAGTCCTTCAGCGCCTGCTCGATGGCTGCCGTGGTCCATTCCGGCAGCGCTTCGAGGGCGTTGATGGCGGCTGCCAGGACCGGCTTGGCGTCTTCGCCGAGGGCCTTCTCGGCAGCGGCGGGTTCGGGCGCGAAGTCGTCGCCGACGAACAGGAAGGCCGTCATGCCGACCGAGTCGGAGAGCACGATCAGCCGCTCCTGCACCAGCGGCGCCGCGGCGCGCACGGTGGCGAGCTGCTGCTCGGTCGGCTCGGCCGGGAGCACGCCGCCCTGGATGAGGTAGGGCACCACGCGGTCGACGAAGTCGTCGGGTGCGAGGGCGCGCAGGTGCACGGAGTTGATCGCGTCGGCCTTCTTCTGGTCGAAGCGCGCCGGGTTTGCGCTGACCCGGCCGATGTCGAAGGCGTCGACCATCTCGTCGAGGCCGAACACGTCGCGGTCGTCGGAGATGGACCACCCGAGCAGCGCCAGGTAGTTCAGCAGGCCCTCGGGCAGGAAACCCCGGTCGCGATGGTGGAACAGGTTGGACTGCGGGTCGCGCTTGGAGAGCTTCTTGTTGCCCTCGCCCATGACGAACGGCAGGTGGCCGAACTCGGGCGTGAAGTCGGTGGCGCCGATGCGCTGCAGCGCCTCGTAGAGCGCGATCTGGCGGGGCGTGGACGACAGCAGGTCTTCGCCGCGCAGCACGTGGGTGATGTGCATCAGCGCGTCGTCGACCGGGTTGGTGAGGGTGTAGAGCGGGTCGCCGTTGGCGCGCACCAGGACCGGGTCCGGGACGCTGCCAGCGGGGAAGGTGATCTCGCCGCGCACCAGGTCGGTGAAGGTGATGTCACGGCCGGGCATCCGCAACCGCAGCACGGGCTTGCGGCCTTCGGCGCGGAAGGCCGCGAGCTGCTCGTCACTGAGGTCGCGGTCGTAGTTGTCGTAGCCCAGCTTGGGATCGCGCCCCTTCGCCTTGTGGCGGGCTTCGATCTCGTCCGGGCTGGAGTAGGACTCGTAGAGCTCGCGGGCGGCCAGCAGTCGCTGGGCGATGTCGGCGTAGATGTCGCGCCGCTCGCTCTGCCGGTAGGGGCCGTAGGGTCCGCCGACACCGGGGCCTTCGTCCCAGTCGAGGCCCAACCAGCGCAGCGCGTCGAGGATCGCCTGGTAGGACTCCTCGGTGTCCCGGCTGGCGTCGGTGTCCTCGATGCGGAACACCAGGGTGCCCTTGTTGTGCCGGGCGAACGCCCAGTTGTAGAGGGCCGTGCGGATCAGGCCGACGTGCGGGGTGCCGGTCGGCGAGGGGCAGAACCGGGCTCGGACGGGCCTGGCGTCGACTTTTGCTGCGGCTTCTGGCGTGCTCATAACACATCAAGCCTAGCCACTCGCCGTCGCCGGTTGACGGGCGCATCCGGGCAAGGCATTCTGACTTTATTCAACAACCGTTGAAAAACTGGAGGGGATCGCAATGAAACGAACCACCTGTTGCGTGGTCGGCGGCGGACCGGCGGGGATGGTGCTGGGGCTGCTGTTGGCCAGGGCCGGCGTCGAGGTGACCGTGCTGGAGAAGCACGGCGACTTCCTGCGGGACTTCCGCGGCGACACGGTGCACCCCACCACGCTGCAACTCCTCGACGACCTGGGCCTGGCCGAGCGGTTCGCCGAACTCCCGCAGCGCCGCCTGAACCAGGTGCGGCTGCCCATCGGTCAGGCGGGCGAGCTGTTCACCTTCGGGGACTTCAAGTCGCTGAAGGTGAAGTACAACTACATCGCGATGGTCCCGCAGTGGGACTTACTGGACATGCTGGCCGACGCCGGCAAGAAGGAGCCGGCGTTCACCCTGCGGATGAACACCGAGGCGACGGAACTGATCCGGGAACGCGGCCGGGTCAACGGGGTGCGCTACCGCACCGCCGACGGCGGGACCGGCGAGCTGCGCGCCACCATCACGGTGGCCTGCGACGGGCGGAAGTCGCTCGTGCGCGAGATGCCGGAGCTCGGCCTGCAGGACTTCCCTACGCCGATGGACGTTCGGTGGTTCCGGATTCCGCGGCAGACCGGCGATCTGGCGGGCGGCATCGGCCTGATCCGCGAACGCACCTTCACCATCATGTTCGACCGCGGCGACTACTTCCAGGCCGCGTCGATCATCGGCAAGGGCACCGACGAGGAGGGCCGCAAGCGGCCCATCGAGGAGTTCAACGAGCGTCTGGTCCGCTTCTTCCCGTGGCTGGCCGGGCGGGACCTCGTGCAGAGCTGGGAGGACGTCAAGCTGCTGCACGTGACCCTGGACAGGTTGCGCAAGTGGCACGTGCCGGGCCTGCTGTGCATCGGCGACGCTGCGCACGCGATGTCACCGGTCGGCGGCATCGGGATCAACCTGGCGGTGCAGGACGCCGTCGCGGCGGCGCGCCACCTGGCCGAGCCGCTGCGCAACGGGCGCTTGGAGCGCAAGCACGTGGCGGCGGTGCAACGGCGGCGCTGGCCGACGACGGTGCTGATCCAGCGGCTACAGCGCGTGATCCACGAGAACGTGATCTCCCCGGCGCTGCGCGGAGAGATCGACTTCGGCAACGCCGCGCGCCTGCCGCTCCCCCTGCGGGCGGTCTCGAACGCCCCGTGGCTGCGCAGGATCCCCGCGTACGTCCTCGCCTACGGAGCGGTCCGGGAACGCCCGCCGAAGGCCGCCCTCCGCTGACAACAGCGATGCGCCTTCGGCGTATGCGACGACCTCGCGTCACGACGGCTGCGGATCGACCAGGATGAAAAACGCTCATTGAAACTGGGGACGGACTGGGCCGTGTGTGGGGTGCAGTTTCAAATGGAAATTGCGGAGCCCGGAGACCGGGTGGTGCCTGGGGTTCCGGTACCCGGATCGGCTGCGCGAAACGGGCCCGGAAACCCGCTCTTCTAGCCCTGCTGAACTGGGGTGCAGTTTCAAATGGAAATTGCGGAGCCCGGAGACCGGGTGGTGCCTGGGGTTCCGGTACCCGGATCGGCTGCGCGAAACGGGCCCGGAAACCCGCTCTTCTAACCCTGCTGAACGGGGTTGGTTAGGGTGCCGAGGCCGTCGATGGACACCGACACCGTCTGGCCCACCCGCATCGGGCCCACGCCGGCCGGGGTACCGGTGAGGATCACGTCTCCCGGCAGCAGCGTCATAACCCGCGAGATCCACGAAACCAGCGCCGCGACGTCGTGCAGCAGCAGCGAGGTGCGCGAGTCCTGCTTGAGCTCGCCGTCCAGTTCGGTGCGGATCTTGAGGTCCGCCGGGTCCGCCGCGGTGTCGATCCACGGGCCCAGCGGGCAGAACGTGTCGTAGCCCTTGGCCCGCGTCCACTGCCCGTCGGCCTTCTGCTGGTCGCGCGCGGTGACGTCGTTGGCGATCGTGTAGCCCAGCAGCACCTCGGTGCCCCGGGCCTCCGGCACGTCCTTGCACGGCTGCCCGACGACGGCGGCGAGCTCGCCCTCGAAGTCCACCCGCTCGGAGTTCGGCGGCAGCTTGATGGCGGCGTTGGGGCCGATCACCGAGGTGGACGGCTTCATGAAGATCACCGGGTTCGCCGGTGGTTCCGAGCCCATCTCACGGGCGTGCTCGGCGTAGTTCTTGCCCACGCAGATGACCTTTGTGGGCAGGATCGGGGCGAGCAGCCGGACATCTGCCATCGGCCACTTGCGACCGGTGAACGTCGGGTCGCCGAACGGGTGCTGGTCGATCTCGACCGCGAGCACCTTCTCCTGCGGTGCGGCCGGATCCGGCTCCAGTGCGACGAAGGACACCCCGTCGGAGTGGGCGACACGTGCCAAGCGCAAGACGAACCTCCGGGATCAACTGTGGACTTCGGGTGAGGGCACCCGTGACAAACATACTTGGGCGCGGGTGCCCCTCACCCATTCCCCGGCCGGGTCACCGCGACGCGATCAGCCGCGGGCGCTGATCGCGTTGCGCCGCAAGGCCTTGTACACCAGCGCGTCGCAGAGCGCGAGCCAGCTCGCTTCGACGATGTTGCCGTGCACGCCCACAGTGGTCCACTCCTCCTCGCCGTCGCGGGATTCCAGGAGCACCCGGGTGACCGCGTCGGTGCCGGGGGCGTCGATGAGGATGCGGACCTTGTAATCGGCCAGTTCGACGGTTTCCAGCCACGGCAGGTGCGGCACCAACGCCTTGCGCAGCGCCGCGTCGAGGGCGTTGACCGGCCCGTTCCCCTCTGCGGTGGCGATCACGCGCTCCCCCGCGACGTGCACCTTGACAGTCGCTTCGGAGACCACGTCGCCGTCCGAGCGGTGGTCTAGCACCACCCGGTAGGACTCCAGCTCGAACGGCGCATCGACCGGCTCGCTGTCGGCCGCGGCGGCCATTTCCCGGCGCAGCAACAGTTCCAGCGACGCGTCGGCTGCTTCGAAGGACCAGCCGCGGGCTTCCAGCTCCTTCACCTGGCGCACCGCCCCCGTGATGGCGGCCGGCGACTCGGTGAGGTCGAGACCGAGCTCGGCGCCCTTGAGCTCCAGGCTGGCGCGCCCGGCCATTTCGGTGACCAGCACCCGCATCGCGTTGCCCACCACCGCCGGGTCGATGTGGTTGTAGAGCTCCGGGTCCACTTTGATCGCGCTCGCGTGCAGCCCGGCCTTGTGCGCGAAGGTCGACTGGCCGACGTAGGCCTGGTGCGTGTCAGGTGCCAGGTTGGCGATTTCGGCCAGCGCGTGCGAAACCCTGGTCAGTTCGCGCAGCTTTCCCTCCGGCAACACCGGCATCTCCAGTTTCGCGGCGAGATTGCCGATCACGGCGAACAGATCCGCGTTCCCCGCCCGCTCCCCGTAGCCGTTGGCGGTGCACTGCACGTGCGTCGCACCGGCTTGCACGGCCGCGATGCTGTTGGCCACCGCGCATCCGGTGTCGTCCTGGCAGTGGATCCCGACGCGCAATCCCGTGCGCGATACGACTTCGCCGACCGTCTCGGCCAGTTGCAGCGGCAGCTGCCCGCCGTTGGTGTCGCACAGCACGACGACGTCGGCGCCCGCGTTCGCGGCGGATTCCAGCACGCGCAGCGAGGTGTCGGGGTCGAAGGCGTAGCCGTCGAAGAAGTGCTCGGCGTCGAGGAACACCCGGCGTCCCTCGCCGACCAGGTAGCGCACGGTGTCCGCCACCATCGCGCAGTTCTCGGCCACGTCGGTGCGCAGCGCCCGCTCGATGTGCCGCCGGTCCGATTTGGCCACCAAGGTCACCACCGGGGCCCGCGAATCGAGCAGCGCCCGAACTTGCTGATCTTCGTCCACTTTGGTCCCGGCGCGGCGGGTGGAGCCGAAGGCCACCAGCGCGGCGTGCTGGAGATCGAGTTCTCCGTCGGCGGCGCGGTGGAAGAACTCGGTGTCCTTGGGCAGCGCGCCGGGCCAGCCGCCCTCGATGAAGCCGACGCCCAGGAAATCCAGCAGCCGCGCGACCGCGAGCTTGTCGGTGACCGAATACGAAATTCCCTCGCGCTGCGCGCCGTCCCGCAAGGTCGTGTCGTACACGTGGAAGTCGTCGCCCAGCGGCGTTCCGGCCGGGTTGGTGCGGGTCACTGGTTTTCTCCCGTCGGCGTCTGAGATGGATTGCAGCGGCAGCGCAGGCAACAAAAAAGACCCCCCGCAGATGCGAGAGGTCAGCGCGCCGGGGTGCGGAGTCGTCTACCCGGCGCGCTCGCCAATAATGATCACGCTGTTGAAAGCCACGCACCCATGCTGCCACAACGCACCGCCGGATCACCAGGTGACCGTGAATTCTCACCATCCGGGCGCGACGTCAGCGCCTGCCGCCCCAGGAACCGAATTCGACGCAGGCCAGCGCGAACTCCCCTTCGGTCAGCGCCTTCCGGCTTCGGCGAAGGCCTACTGCCCGGATTCGGCGCGGCGCTTGATCGCCGCCAGGCGTCGGTCCCATCGCGCGGCGCGGGACGCCAACCAGCGCGCCGTCGTCTCCAGCGGCTCCGACCTGATCGCGAAGCGGACCTCCCGGCCGACCCGCTGGGCCGTCACCAACCCCGCGTTCTCCAGCACCGCCAGGTGCTTGACGACGGCCTGCCGCGACACCGGCAGCGCGGCGGCCAGCGCCGTCGCGCTGGCCTCACCGCGTTCCCCGAGCAAGTCCACCAGCTGCCGCCGGGTCGGGTCGGCCAGCGCCGCCAGGACCTCGTCGACGTCACCGCGTTCCGTCACGCCTGCTACTTCTCCACCTTCTGCTTGAGCTCGTCCAGCACCTGCTCCCACCCGCCGGTGTTGTCGTCGACCGCGCCACGCCGCTGCGCCTCCGACGCGGCGAGCGCCGCGAAGCCGCTCTCGACCACGCGCAGCCGGGTGCTCCCGCCCTCCTCGACCAGCGTGAACTCGACAAGCGTCGAGTTTCCCTCCGCTGGTTCGTCGCCGGGGAAGGCGCTCGCCCAGCGGTACGAGAGGTAGCGGTTGGGGACCATCTTCTCGATCAGCTGCGGGAACCGGCCGTACTCGGTGTGCTCCGACACCAGCCGGCTGCCCGCGACGACCTCGACACCGGTCGGGTCCGCCTCGCCGAGCCAGAACTCGGGCTCCAGCAGGGCCGCCCACACCTGCACCGCCGGTGCCTCGATGACGATCTCGCGTTCGATCCGGTCCGAAACCATGAGTCACTCCAATCCAACGAATGTGCAACCCCAGGGTTGCACCACTCGCGATTTGATGCAACTCGCCGGTTGCACATCGGGTCGGCGAAAAGGGCGCCCCGACCGGGACGCCCTCATCGACTTCGAACTCCGATCAGGCCTGCGGAGCGACCTCGCGGGAGGAGACCAGCGCCGCGAGACGGTCACCGACCGCGAAGGTGGCACCCGGGGCCGAGTGGTCGCGGGTGGCGAGGTCGAACGCTACCGACGCCTCGACCCGCTTGGCGGCCTCGGTCAGGCCGACGTGATCGAGCAGCATCGCGACCGACAGCACCGCCGCGGTCGGGTCCGCCACGCCCTGCCCGGCGATGTCCGGCGCGCTGCCGTGCACCGGCTCGAACATGCTCGGGTTGCGCCGGGTGGCGTCGATGTTGCCGCTCGCCGCCAGCCCGATGCCGCCGGTGACCGCACCCGCCAGGTCGGTGATGATGTCGCCGAACAGGTTGTCGGTGACGATCACGTCGAACCGGCCCGGGTCGGTGACCAGGTGGATGGTCGTGGCATCCACGTGCTGGTAGGCCACGGTGACGTCCGGGTACTGCAGCGAGACTTCTTCGACCACGCGCGACCACAACGATCCGGCGTGAGTGAGCACGTTGGTCTTGTGCACCAGCGTCAGGTGCTTGCGCGGCCGGGAGGCGGCACGGGCGAACGCGTCGCGCACCACCCGCTCCACACCGAACGCGGTGTTGATGCTGACCTCGGTCGCGATCTCGTGCGTGGTGTCCTTGCGCAGCAGGCCGCCGTTGCCGACGTACGGCCCCTCGGTGCCCTCGCGCACCACGACCATGTCGATCTCGCCGGGGTCGGCCACCGGACTCTTCACGCCCGGGTAGAGCCGGGCCGGCCGCAGGTTCACGTGATGGTCGAGCTCGAAGCGCAGCCGCAGCAGCAGGCCGCGCTCCAGGATCCCGCTGGGCACGGACGGGTCGCCCACCGCGCCGAGCAGGATCGCGTCGTGCTGCCGGAGTTCACCCAGGACGGACTCGGGCAGCAGCTCCCCGGTCGCGTGCCAGCGCGCGGCTCCCAGGTCGTATCGAGTGATCTCGGTATCCGGCACGACCTCGCCGAGCACCTTGAGTGCCTCGGCAATAACCTCCGGCCCGATCCCGTCGCCGGGGATCACAGCGAGCCGCATCTACACACCTCCCGAGAACCACCCCGACCCGCGGGGCTCGAACTGTTGAGCCGAAGGCTACCGGCAGGGCTGTGGGCAACGGCACGCCGGGCCCACCAAGTGGATGAACTGTCCCGGGGAGTGGGACACCCATACGGGGGATAGGTCCATCGGTCACAGGTGCGACGCAGGGGCCGTCCCAAGATGCGGAACGGCCCCGCCTCACTCGTCCGAATTACCGGTCGCGGTCCCACCTACGCAGCGGGACCAGACCGGGCGCGCTCACTCGAAGCTGACGGTGCGCACGACGCGGGCCCCGACGGCGGCGCCGATCGGCTCCAGCACGCCCGGCTCGACCGGACGGTCCACGCGCAGCAGCATGATCGCCTCGGAGCGCTCCGTGGTCTGGCTGACCATAGCCGCCTCGATGTTCACGCCGACCTCGCCGAGCAGCGTGCCGACCTTGCCCATCACGCCCGGCCGGTCCGGGTACTCCAGCAGCAGCACGTTGCCCTCGGCACGCAGGTCGAAGTGCCTGCCGTTGACCTCGACCAGCTTCTCCACCAGGTTCGGCCCCGACAACGCACCGGAGACCACGGCGGTGCGACCGTCCGGCAGCCCCGCGCGCACCGACACCACGCTGCGGTGGTTCGGGCTCTCCGAAGAGGTCTTGACCTCCACCTGCACGCCCAGGTCCTCGGCCAGCTGCGGCGCGTTGACGAAGGTCACCTGGTTCTCCACCGCACCGGCGAACACGCCGCGCAGCGCCGCGAGCTGCAGCACCGAGACGTCCTCGTCGGCCAGCTCGCCGCGGGCCTCCACGGTCACCGAGCTCGGCGTGCTGCCCACCAGCGCGGCCAGCACCTGGCCCAGCTTCTGGGTCAGCGACAGGTACGGGCGGACTTCCTCGCCGACCGCGCCACCCTGCACGTTGACCGCGTCCGGCACGAAGTCGCCACGCAGCGCCAGCCGCACCGAGCGGGCCACATCGGTGCCCGCGCGGTCCTGGGCCTCCGCGGTGGACGCGCCCAGGTGCGGGGTGACGACGACGTTGGACAGCTGGAACAGCGGGCTGTCGGTGGTCGGCTCGGTCTTGAACACGTCGATGCCTGCGCCGCCGATCTGGCCGTTGCGCAGCGCGTCGACCAGCGCGTCCTCGTCGATCAGGCCGCCGCGGGCGGCGTTGACGACCAGCAGACCGGGCTTGGCCTTCTTCAGCTCCTCGGCGCCGATGAGGCCGAGGGTCTCGGCGGTCTTGGGCAGGTGGATGGAGATCGCGTCGGCACGAGCCAGCAGCTCGTCGAGGGTGACCAGCTCGATGCCCAACTGCGCGGCGCGGCCCGGCGACACGTAGGGGTCGTAGGCGATCAGCTTGGTGCCGAAGGCGGCCACGCGCTGCGCGAACAGCTGGCCGATCTTGCCCAGGCCGACCACGCCGACGGTCTTGCTGTTGAGCTCGACGCCGGTGTAGGAGCTGCGCTTCCACTCGCCGCCCTTGAGGCTCGCGTCGGCCTGCGCAACGTTGCGCGCCACTGCGAGTAGCAGCGCCATCGCGTGCTCGGCAGCCGAGACGATGTTGGAGGTGGGGGCGTTGACGACCATCACGCCGCGCTCCGTGGCGGCGGGTACCTCGACGTTGTCCAGGCCGACCCCGGCGCGGGCAACGACCTTGAGCTTTTTCGCCGCCGCCAGGACCTCGGCGTCGACCTTGGTGGCGGAACGGACCAGCAGCGCATCGGCGTCGGCGACGGCGTCGAGCAGCGCCGGCCGGTCGGTGCCGTCCACGTTGCGGATCTCGACCTCGTCCCCGAGGGCGTCGATCACGGACGGTGCCAGCTTCTCGGCGATCAGGACGACAGGACGGCTCGCGTTGGTCACGGGCGAACTCCAGTTGGAAGATCACGGTCGGCACGGGGATGTGCCCGGACGGATCGGAGTTTAACGGGAGATTGAGAAAGCATTCACAAGGGTGTTGCCCGGATCACCGCCGCCGCAAAGCCCGGCCCGTTAAGCCCGATTCTTCGGCATTGTCGCAGATCAGCCGGGCCGCGGGAACGACACCGCGAGTCCGCTGGGACACGTTGTCACGCGAGCGGCGACTGTGCCGCCAGTGACCGGCACGCACGGCAACCACCCGTACCCGTGACGACCTGCTGGTGACCGCCGCCGCGACATCCCACCCCGCGTCTGCGGGAGCTACCGCAAGCAGCGGAGCCGCCCAGCCCACCCCCACAACTTGCACCGCCGCGCGTTCTCAGACGTCCTCTCGCGAGGACAGCCCCGGCGCGACGTATTGGTCCATACGTGTGTCGGGGATCCCGGAGCCGAGAAGGCGCCTGAGGTCCCGCGACGCCACGCAAAAGAACCCCGGAACTCGGACGAATCACGGTTCGTCGAATTCGCCGTCTTTGGCGCCCGCGACGAAGGCATCCCACTCCTCCGGTGTGAAGACCAGGACCGGGCCCTCCGGTTCGGCGCCGTTGCGCATGCCGATGTAGCCGTCCACGAAGGCGATTTCGACGCCGGGCTCGTCCGGGTCGTCGGTGCTGGCGATCCACTCCGCGTTGGCGAAGTCCAACTGGTGGCGGATGTGCGCCTTGTTGTCGACGATCTCGTTGTCTGCACTCACGACACGTACCCTATCCCTCACCCGCAGCGACCGGTTTCCCCTTTCGGCAACTGGGAAACGGGGGCGGAACCTACCGACTCCCGGTCGGAAAGCCGAGGCCCGGTGATTCCTCGTGGGTTTCACCGGGCCTTTCGTATCGGCCGGACGCGCGGTTGGCACGCCGCCGAAAATCTGGACCTCTTACCTGTTGGTCCAGGACATCAGGGAGCGGAGCTTCTTGCCGACCTCTTCGATCTGGTGGGCGTTGCCCTCCGCCTGCAGCTTGGTGAAGTTCGGGCGCCCAGCCTCGTCCTCGGCCACCCACTCCGTGGCGAAGGTGCCGTCCTGGATCTCGCCCAGGATCTTGCGCATCGACTCCTTGACGTGGGCGTCGATAACCCGTGGGCCGCGGGTGAGGTCGCCGTACTCGGCGGTGTCGCTGATGGAGTAGCGCTGACCGGCGATGCCGCCCTCCCACATGAGGTCGACGATCAGCTTGAGCTCGTGCAGCACCTCGAAGTAGGCGATCTCCGGCTGGTAGCCGGCCTCGACCAGCACCTCGAAGCCGTTCTGCACCAGTGCGCTCGCGCCACCGCACAGGACCGCCTGCTCACCGAACAGGTCGGTCTCGGTCTCCTCCTTGAAGGTGGTCTTGATGACGCCGGCCCGCGCGCCACCGATGGCGGCGGCATAGGACAGCGCCAGCGCCTGCGCGTTGCCGGAGGGGCCCTGCTCGACCGCGATCAGGCAGGGCACGCCCTTGCCGTCGACGAACTGGCGGCGCACCAGGTGACCCGGGCCCTTCGGCGCGACCATTGCGACGTCCACGTCCGCCGGCGGCTGGATCAGGCCGTAGCGGATGTTGAAGCCGTGGCCGAAGAACAGCGCGTCACCCTGCTTGAGGTTCGGCGCGATGTCGTTGGCGTAGATCTCGCGCTGCTTGGTGTCGGGCGCCAGGATCATGATCAGGTCGGCCTCCGCGGCGGCCTCGGCCGGGGTGAGCACCCGCAGGCCCTCTTCCGCCGCCTTGGCGCGCGACTTGGAACCCTCCGGGAGACCGACGCGCACGTCCACGCCCGAGTCCCGCAGGCTCAGCGCGTGCGCGTGGCCCTGGCTGCCGTAGCCGATGACCGCGACCTTGCGCCCCTGCACGATGCCCAGATCAGCGTCCGCGTCGTAGAAGATTTCAACTGCCATGATGATTCAGCGTTTCCTTTCGGGACTTCTTCGTGTCTGCCGCCGAGGCGATGGTTCCTCGTCCGGGGGGTACCCGCCGGGACGGCTTCGCGGACGAATTCGGCGACAGACTCTTCGGTTTTCGGCACTGTGGCGGAGGCGCCGGATCAGCGCACTGCAATGGCCGTGATGGAGCGCGGGCCACGCCCGATCGCGATCGTTCCCGACTGCACCATCTCACGCACGCCGTAGGGTTCCAGCATTCGCAGCAATGCGTCGAGCTTATCGGCGGTACCGGTGGCCTCGACGGTCAGCGCCTCCGGGGAGACGTCAACCACTTTCGCGCGGAACAGCTGCACCGTCTCCAGCACCTGGCTGCGCACCGACGCGTCGGCGCGGACCTTGACCAGCAGCAGCTCCCGCTGCACCGCGGCGTCGGTCTCCAGCTCCACGATCTTGATCACGTTCACCAGCTTGTTGAGCTGCTTGGTGACCTGCTCCAGAGGCTGGTCCGAGACGGCGACCACGATCGTCATCCTGGAGATGTCCGGGTGCTCGGTCGGGCCGACCGCGAGCGACTCGATGTTGAAGCTGCGGCGGGAGAACAGGCCGGCCACCCGGGCGAGCACCCCGGGGACGTTCTCCACCAGCACGCTCAGCGTGTGTCGGGTCATTGGCGCGCTCACCCCTCGTCCTCGTCGAACAGCGGGCGAATACCGCGCGCCGCCATGATCTCGTCGTTTCCGGTACCGGCGGCCACCATCGGCCACACCTGGGCGTCCTCGCCCACCACGAAGTCGATCACGACGGGTCGGTCGTTGATCTCCATCGCCCGCTGGATGACGCTGTCGACGTCCTCTTTGGACTCGCATCGCAGGCCCGCGCAGCCGTAGGCCTCGGCCAGCAGTTTGAAATCCGGGATGCGGTGCTTGTGGGTGCCGAGGTCACTGTGTGAGTAGCGCTCGGAGTAAAACAGGTTCTGCCACTGACGGACCATACCGAGGTTGCCGTTGTTGATGACGGCAACCTTGATGGGGATGCCCTCGATGGCGCAGGTAGCGAGCTCCTGGTTGGTCATCTGGAAGCAGCCGTCGCCGTCGATTGCCCACACCGCCGTGCCCGGCATCCCGGCCTTGGCACCCATCGCGGCGGGCACCGCGTAGCCCATCGTGCCGAGCCCCCCGGAGTTCAGCCAGGTGCGCGGGTGCTCGTAGCCGACGAACTGCGCGGCCCACATCTGGTGCTGGCCCACGCCGGCGGCGTAGATGGCGTCCGGGCCGACCAGCTTGCCGATTCGCTCGATGACGTACTCCGGCGACAGGCTGCCGTCGCTCGGCCACTCGTAGCCCAGCGGGAACCGCTTGCGCAGGTCGTCGAGCAGCTCCCACCAGGGCGCCAGGTCGGCGGTACCGCGCTCGCCGGTGGCGGTGGTGACCGCGCCGATCAGCTCGCTGAGCACTTCCTTGCAGTCGCCGACGATCGGCACGTCCGCGTAGCGGTTCTTGGAGATCTCCGCGGGGTCGATGTCGGCGTGCACGACCTTGGCGTCGGGTGCGAACGACGAGAGCTGGCCGGTGACCCGGTCGTCGAAGCGGGCGCCCAGCGCGATCAGCAGGTCGGCGCGCTGCATCGCGGCGACCGCGGCCACCTTGCCGTGCATGCCGGGCATGCCCAGGTGCTGGGGGTGCGAGTCGGGGAACGCGCCCCGCGCCATCAGCGTGGTGACCACCGGGATGCGGGTGCGCTCGGCCAACTCCCGCAGCTCGGCGTGCGCCTCGGCCTTGATGACCCCGCCGCCGACGTAGAACACCGGCCGCTGCGCCTCGGCGATCAGCTTGGCGGCCTCCCGGACCTGCTTGCCGTGCGGCTTGCTGGTCGGCCGGTAGCCGGGCAGCTTCATCTCCGGCGGCCAGGAGAACGACACGGTCGCCTGCTGGACGTCCTTGGGGATGTCCACCAGCACCGGGCCGGGCCGACCGCTGGAGGCGATGTAGAACGCCTCGGCGATGGTCCGCGGCAGTTCATCGGGGTCGGTGACCAGGAAGTTGTGCTTGGTGATCGGCAGCGTGATGCCGCAGATGTCGGCTTCCTGGAAGGCGTCGGTGCCGATCAAGCCGGTGCTTTGCTGACCGGTGATCGCGACGACCGGGACCGAGTCCATGTGCGCGTCGACGAGCGCGGTGACCAGGTTGGTCGCGCCCGGGCCGGAGGTCGCCATGCACACCCCGACCTTGCCGGTGGCCTGCGCGTAGCCGGTTGCCGCGTGCCCGGCACCCTGCTCGTGGCGGACCAGCACGTGCCGGACCTTTTTGGAGTCGAGGAGCGGGTCGTAGGAAGGCAGGATCGTGCCGCCCGGAATCCCGAAGACGATCTCGCAGCCAACGGACTCCAGTGAACGAACTAGTGCCTGCGCACCGGTCATCTTCACTGGGGCACCGCTTGGCGGCGCGGGCTTGGGACGGCGTCCTGGCGGGGGCGCCGGGACCGGATTCTGCCGTGTATTGGCGCTGGTCATCGGGTCTGCCTCGGGGTCGGGAGTTGGACCGGACACGAAAAAACCCCCGCAGACCTCAAATAGGCCTGACGAGGGTTGGCGCGTCGATGCTGCGAACTTCCTAGGCGTCGACGCGCCGGGGAAGTACGAGAATGTTGTGCAGTCGCAGCATGGCTAGGACGTTAATCAAAGCGGCCCCCCACGTCAAACCATGCGGGACAATCTTCCCGGATAGTGGACACCTGGGATGCCGAGCCGAGCCGCCCGGATCGGGAGTAATCCCTGGTCAACAAGGCCATGACGGGTCTCGGACGCCGGTCGATGTGACGTCCGCCGCGCCCGCGGCCGTGAACGGGACGTGTCCGGCCGCGCCGCCCGCGACCGCCCACGAAGCCCGGATTTCGCAGGTGAGACCATCGGGACGTGAGTGAGACCCCGCAGGAGCCCGAGCAGCCCGACGCCGAGCAGCCCGCCACGGAGCCCTCCGGCAACAAGCCCTCCGCCGCGGAACGCGCCGAGCAGGCCGACGCCAAGCAGGCGGAGAAGGCGGAGAAGAGCGACGCGGCCGGGGCCCCGGCAAAGCCCGAGTCCCCGAAGTCCCTGACGTTCCGGATCACCCCGGTAGCGCTGCTGGCCGTGCTGGCGATCACCATCTGCGCCACCCCGCTCGCCACCACCGCGGGCACCTGGGCGCTGCTGCTCTACCTGATCCCGCTCGGGCTGCTGGTGTGGATCCTGCGGACCCGGACCACGGTCGACACCCAGCAGGTCGTGGTGCGCACCGCGTTCGGCCGCACCAAGTTCAGCTGGGACGACGTGGTGTCGCTACGGCTGGACCAGCGGCGTTGGCTCAAGGCCGTGCTGCACTCCGGCAAGGAGATCCAACTCCCGGCGGTGCGGGTGCGCGACCTGCCCCGGGTCGCGGCGATCAGCGGTGGGCGGCTGCCCGACCCGACCACGCAGGAGTAATGTCGACCGCACCGCAAACCCTCCGCGCCCAAAAGGCGCTGCCCGGGCGAATGAGCTCAACGCGTTGTCGTCAGGCAGGTGGCGACGCCACTTCCGACGGTAGACCGCAAGCCGCGACGCTCAACTCGCAAGGCCGAAAGCCGCCGCAAACGGCGAAGTCGCTTAGCCCCCTGAGCAACTTGCAGCGGGTTCTCAACGGTGTCTTGCGGGGACAGCCGCACCCGGAGCTATCTCGCGAGGACAACCCCGACGCCACTTATGTGGCATACACAAGTCGGGGATCCCGGAATCGAGAAGGCTTCTGAGGTTCCGCTACTTGCACCGCTAAGCAAACCAGTCCCGAAAATCCGTAAGAAGGTCTATATGCCCCAGCTGCGCTCTCGCACCACGACGCACGGACGCAATGCCGCCGGCGCCCGCTCGCTGTGGCGTGCCACCGGCATGACCGACGACGACTTCGGCAAGCCCATTGTGGCGATCGCCAACTCCTACACCCAGTTCGTGCCTGGCCACGTGCACCTGCGCGACCTCGGCGACGTGGTCGCCGCGACGATCCGCGAGGCCGGGGGCGTGCCGCGGGAGTTCCACACCATCGCGGTGGACGACGGCATCGCGATGGGCCACGGCGGGATGCTCTATTCGCTGCCCTCGCGGGAGCTGATCGCCGACTCGGTGGAGTACATGGTCAACGCGCACCAGGCCGACGCGCTGGTGTGCATCTCCAACTGCGACAAGATCACCCCTGGCATGCTCAACGCCGCGATGCGGCTGAACATCCCGACGGTGTTCGTCTCCGGTGGCCCGATGGAGGCCGGCAAGGCGGTCGTGGTGGACGGGGTCGCGCACGCGCCGACCGACCTGATCACCACCATCTCGGCGTCCGCGAACCCCGCGGTGGACGACGCCGGGCTCTCCGAGGTCGAGCGCTCGGCCTGCCCGACTTGCGGTTCCTGCTCGGGCATGTTCACCGCCAACTCGATGAACTGCCTCACCGAGGCACTCGGCCTGGCGCTGCCCGGCAACGGGTCCACATTGGCCACCCACGTCGCGCGCCGCGCCCTGTTCGAGGAGGCCGGCCGAACCGTGGTGCGCATCGCCAAGCGCTACTACGGCGAGGACGACGAGTCGGTGCTGCCCCGCTCGGTCGCCAACAAGAAGGCGTTCGAGAACGCGATGGCGCTGGACATGGCGATGGGCGGCTCCACGAACACGGTGCTGCACACGCTGGCCGCCGCGCTCGAAGGCGAGATCGACTTCACCCTGGACGACATCGCGGAGATCAGCCGCCGGGTGCCGTGCCTGTCGAAGGTCAGCCCGAACTCCGACTACCACATGGAGGACGTGCACCGGGCCGGCGGCATCAGCGCGATCCTCGGCGAGCTCGACCGGGCCAGCCTGCTGCACCGCGACGTTTCCTCGGTGCACAGCGCGAGCCTGACCGAATGGCTGTCCAGCTGGGACATCCGCGGCGAATCGCCGTCGGAGGAGGCCATCGAGCTGTTCCACGCGGCGCCGGGCGGGGTTCGCACCACGCAGGCGTTCTCCACGGACAACCGCTGGTCCTCCTTGGACACCGACGCCGAGGGGGGCTGCATCCGCGACGTCGCGCACGCCTACACCGCGGACGGCGGGCTGGCCGTGCTCAAGGGCAACCTCGCCGACGAGGGCGCGGTGGTCAAGACCGCCGGTGTCGAGGAAGAGCTGTGGTACTTCCAGGGCCCGGCTCGGGTCGTGGAGAGCCAGGAGCAGGCCGTGTCGGTGATCCTGAACAAGGAGATCCAGCCGGGCGAGGTGCTGGTGGTCCGCTACGAGGGCCCCGCGGGCGGCCCGGGCATGCAGGAGATGCTGCACCCGACCGCGTTCCTCAAGGGTTCGGGGCTGGGCAAGAAGTGCGCGCTGATCACCGACGGCCGCTTCTCCGGCGGTTCCTCCGGCCTGTCCATCGGGCATATCTCACCGGAGGCGGCCAACGGCGGCACTATCGGGCTCGTCAACGACGGTGACCAGATCCTCATCGATGTCCGCGAGCGGAAGCTGGAACTGCTGGTGTCCGACGAGGTGCTGGCCGAACGCCGCGCCAAGCTGGAGGCCAGCGAGCACCCGTGGCAGCCGGTCGGCCGAGACCGCAAGGTCACGGCGGCGCTGCGCGCCTACGCCCGCCTCGCCACCTCCGCCTCCTACGGAGCAGTCCGCGACGTCAACAAGTAGACCTGTCTCCGGAGGGGTCCTGCGTAGCGGTGCCCGTAGCGGAACCGCAGAACCCGCGGCGGTGCGAGTTGCACAGGTGGGCTAAGCGCCGGCGCTTGCGAAAGCTCTGCAGATACGACTCCGAGCCTCGCGGCGGTGGCGCAGCGGACGCAAGTGGCCACGGCAAACGTGTGACGGGCAGCCTTGCCGATTTGTCGGCAAGGCTGCCCTTCCGCGCTTCGGCTGAACGTGAAAACGGGCCCGGCACCAAGAGGTGCGGGCCCGTTTCGCGTGTTCTGGTCAGGGGCGGTGGAACAGGACCAGGACAGCCGCCGATGCGGCGACAGCGATGATCAGGCTGATGAAGCCGAAGGGCAACGGGCGGCGGAACCACACCCGCCCGTAGTCCAGGGCGACCCGGCCGGGGCCGGTGAACATCAACCCGAGTCCCAGCACGCCGAGCGCCGCCTCCAGCTCGAAACCACCGGCGGCGGCGAAGAACCCGGCGCCGAGCTTGAGGAAGATCGCGTTGGTCATCACGCCGACGATCCCGGCGGCGGCAAGCGGGGTGAACAGGCCGAGCACCAGCAGCGCACCGGCTCCGAGCTCGGTGCCGCCGGTCACCAGGGCCAGCGCGGCGCTTTGCTCGAAGCCCATCTTGCTCAGCGCGATGGCGAACCCGTCGGGCTCCGGGCCGTCGAGAACGCCGAAGAGCTTCTGCGCGCCGTGCGCGAGGAAGATCCCGCCCAGCGCCAACCGCAGGATCAGCAGGCCGAGGTCGGTGCCCGCGTTCCAGCCGAAGGGCTTGCGCGGGTCGCCGATCTCGTCGTAGTAGTCGGATGGAGCAGCAGCGCGCCGATCGACCACGGACGTGGCCTCGGCATCGCTGTAGCCGTCATCGTCGTCGTATTTGGCGTATTTCTGGGCATCGAGACTCTGCGTGCTCTGCGCACTCTTCACACTCGCTGCACCCTTCACACTCGACGCACCCTGCGCGCTTGCCCCTGGCTGCTGGGCGTGCGCGCCGTAGTTGCGATCGTCGGGGTAGCCGCCCGCACCGCCGGGGCGATCGTCGTGAATCCTCACGCCGGACGAGGCTAGGGCATGGTCACCCCAACGTGCGAGCCTTTCCGGCAAAAGCTTCTCGACACGTGACTTGTTCGATACTGCGTAACACCGGCTGGGGGAAAATGGTCCGATGGCCGATCAGTTGTTCCGGGAATTCGACGTTTCCGCAGGTGGCATGCCGTCTCGAGGCTGGGTTTCCCCGCCGGGGATCGCGGCTTCGCAGGCGGTCCTGGTGTGTCCTGAGGTCGGTGGGGCACCCGAGTTGCTGCCGGTGGATTCGTCGGCTCGGACGATGGGCTGGACCCCGAACCGCAACCCCGAGAACACGCTGGGTGATCACATCGACGACGCGTTGGCGGTGCTCGACGACGCCGAGGTGAAGGACTGCACTGTCGTCGGCTGGTCCGCCGGCACGGTGGTGGCGGTCGAGCTCGCCCGGCGGTTCCCGGACCGGGTCCGCGGGCTGATGCTGCTCGCCGGGCCGCCGACGGCGGGCGCGGACGCGCTGCTAGCCGCCTTCGGCGTGCCGGAACTCGCCCGGCGGCTGCTCGCGGTCGGCGGTTCCGCCTCGCTGCGGCTCGTCGGCGGCCTGCTTTGGTCGATCACGTCGCGGCTGCCGGTCACTGACTTCTCAGCGCAGCTCGTCCGGTACAGCGGCCTGCTGCACCCCGACACGGATCGGTCGGTCGCCGCGGCCGTGGTGCGGCAACTGCTGCACGAGGACTGGCAGTGGCACTTGGCGTTGAGCCTCGCCTGGAGCGCCTCCGCCCGGACCCAGGTGGCCGGGCTGAGCTGCCCGCTGACCGTCCTCATCGGACGGCACGATCCGCTGTCGGACTTCTCCAGCACCGCCAAGGCGGTCGCGGCGCTGCCGCAAACACGGGTGCGGATGCTGGCGACGTCGCACTTCATCCCATTCGAAGCCCCCGACGTGGTGCGCGAGGAGCTGGCCCTGCTGCTGCGCCGGGTCGAAGCGGTGGAGTGCGCCCGCCTCGGCATCGACCCACCGCCGCCCCCGGTGCGCCGCATCCGGCTGCCGCTCCCGGAACCAGGCCCCCGCCGCCGAGCCGAGAACCCGATCAGCTGAAGAAAGGTGTTCCGCATCCCGGAACACCGCTGCCATGTTGACCCGCACTCGCAATTCAGTGGAAATCCAAGACCCGATTTCCAATTGAGCCTCTTTCGTCCTGGCCGATCCGCAGCCGCGAGGCTGGAAGTCCCACGGTCCGGGGCGACCGCAAGTGGCATTAGCCGCCGGCACCGCCGCGGGTTCTCAGCGGTTCGTCTCGTGAGGACGGCCCGGACGCCGCGTATTGGTCCATAAACAAGTCGGGGATCCCACAGCCGGGAAAACCGCTGAGGTTCCGCCGCTCGTACCGCAACGCAAGAAGGGGTTGGAAAATGCTCATTGAAATTGCGGGGCCGACACGAGGAGGCGGTTCGCGCACGTCCTCACCCGGGGTTTACCCCTCGGCCGATAGGCTCGGGCGTCGTGGCAGTCTCGTTTCGCATGCGTCGTCTCCTGCTGGGCATGGCCGCCGTGCTCGGCACGCTGCTGGCGGGCTGCGCGCAATTCCCCGACGAGCACACCAGGCCGTGGGGCGACCCTCCCTCGCTGGAGCCGCAGGCCGGTCCGCAGCCGTCGTTCGAGAGCGAGCCCACGCCGCCGGGACCAGGCACCTCACCGCAGCAGCCCAACGCGCCGGTAGGCTGCGAGGATCCCGATCCGGCCGTGGTGGCCACCTGCCTGGACCCGGTCGGAGCGATAGCGGTCCTGCCCGACGGTCAGGGCGCGCTGGTCGGCGAGCGGGCCACCGGGCGGGTGCTGCGCGTGCAGCGCGGCACGAAACCCGTTGAGCTGGCGCAGATCCCGGTCGATCCGAGTGGCGGCGGCGGGCTCACCGGGCTGGCGCTGTCCCCCACCTACCACGAGGACGAGCTGTTCTACGCCTACGTCACGACCAGCAGCGACAACCAGGTCGTGCGGGTCGCGGCCGGGGACCGGCCCAAGCCGGTGCTGACCGGCATCCCGAAGGGTTCGACGGGCAACGCCGGGGCGATGCTCGACGACGGCCAGGGCTCGCTGCTGATCGCCACCGGCAACGCGGGCAGCCCGGCCAGCGCCTCCAATCCGCAGTCGCTGGCGGGCAAATTGCTGCGCATCGACGGTTCCGGCAAGCCAGCCGTAGGCAATCCGGACCCGAAGTCGCCGGTGATCGCCAGCGGGTTGACCGAACCGGGCGGCCTGTGCGGCACGCCCGCGCTGGGCATGTACTGGGTGACCGACCGCAGCGGTGGCCAGGATGCCCTGTACCGGGTGCAGCTCGGGAAGCCGCTGGGCTCGCCGGCGTGGACCTGGGCGGAGCGGCCGGGGGTGGCAGGTTGCGCCGCCGACCCGGCGACGGTGGTGGTTTCGCTGCGCGACGCCGCCGCGCTGTACACCTTGCACCCGGCGCCGGACGGCACCTTCACCGGTCAGCCGACGAAGGTCATGGAGAACACCTATGGCCGGTTCTCCGCCGCGGCGCTCGGCCCGGACGGCCTGATCTGGCTGGGCACCGCGAACAAGGACGGCGGTCGCCCGATCTCCAGCGACGACCGCGTCCTACGCATCGAGCCCCCGTCGGGCGGCTCCGCGGGCAAAGACTGAACGGCTCCGCTTGCGGAATCCGGGTGAACTCGGTGCATCCCGGCTTCATCGACACCCCCATCCTGGACGGCGTTCGCGGCACCGACCGGGAGGCGGCGATGCGGATGGTGACGCCGCTGGGCCGCCTCGGGCGCCCGGCCCAGGTCGCCGCGGCCGTCGCCGACCTGGCCAGCGACGACGCCTCCTTCACCACCGGCTCCGAGCTATACGTCGACGGGAGCTACATGGCCCGGTGAACCCACCCCCCAGTTTCAATTGAAACCGCACCCCACACACAGCCCAGGTCCGTCCACAGTTTCAATTGAAACTGGGGACCTGGTGGGAAATGCGAAGTGGGGAACCGGAAGTTCCGGTTCCCCACTTCGGTTTTCGGCAGTTCGCGTCCGACGCCGCTACTGGCCGCAGGCCGCGAGGACGAGCTCGCGGACCCGCTTGGCGTCGGCCTGGCCCTTGGTGGCCTTCATGACCGCGCCGACGATCGCGCCCGCCGCCTGCACCTTGCCGCCGCGGATCTTGTCCGCGATGTCCGGCTGCGCCGCCAGCGCCTCGTCGATCGCGGCCTGCAGCGCCGAATCGTCGGACACGACCTCCAGGCCGCGCGCCGCGACGACGTCGTCCGGCTCGCCCTCACCGGCGAGCACCCCGTCGACGACCTGCCGGGCCAGCTTGTTGGTCAACTTGCCCTCGGTGACCAGTGCGATCACCCGAGCCAGCTGCTTCGGGGTGATCTCCAGGTCGGCGAGCTCGACGCCACGGGTGTTGGCCTGCTGCGCCAAGTACGAAACCCACCAGGACCGGGCGTCGCCGGAGGGCGCGCCCGCGTCGACGGTCTGCGCCACCAGCTCCAGCGCTCCGGCGTTGACCAGGTCACGCAACTCCTCGTCGGACAGGCCCCAGTCCTCCTGCGCGCGCTTGCGCCGCTCCCACGGCAGCTCGGGCAGGGTCTTGGCCAGCTCCGCGACCCACTCGCGGGACGGCGCGATCGGCACCAGGTCGGGTTCCGGGAAGTAGCGGTAGTCCTCGGAGGTCTCCTTAGGGCGGCCCGCCGACGTGGTGCCGGTGGACTCGTCGAAGTGCCGCGTCTCCTGCAGAATCGAGCCGCCGGAGGCCAGCACCGCGGCGTGCCGCTGCATCTCGAAGCGCACCGCACGCTCCACGCTGCGCAGCGAGTTGACGTTCTTCGTCTCGGTGCGGGTGCCGAACTCCGCGGTGCCCTTCGGCATCAGCGACACGTTCGCGTCGCAGCGCAGCGAGCCCTGGTCCATCCGCACGTCGGAAACATCCAGCGCGCGCAGCAGATCCCGCAGCGCCGTGACGTAGGCGCGCGCGACCTCGGGAGCCCGGTCCCCGGTGCCGACGATCGGCTTGGTGACGATCTCGATCAGCGGCACCCCGGCGCGGTTGTAGTCCAGCAGGGAATAATCCGCGCCGTGGATGCGGCCGGTGCTGCCGCCCATGTGCGAGGACTTGCCGGTGTCCTCCTCCATGTGGGCCCGCTCGATGTCGACCCGGAAGATTTCGCCGTCGTCCAGCACCACGTCGAGGTAGCCGTCGTGCACGATCGGCTCGTCGTACTGCGAGGTCTGGAAGTTCTTCGGCATGTCCGGATAGAAGTAGTTCTTCCGGGCGAACCGGCACCACTCGGCGACCTGGCAGTTCAGTGCCAGCCCGATCCGGACGGCCGCCTCCACGGCCTTGCCGTTGACCACCGGCAGCGAGCCCGGCAGGCCCAGGCACACCGGGCAAATCTGGGTGTTCGGCTCGGCGCCGAAGGCGTTGGCGCAGCCGCAGAACATCTTCGTCCGGGTGGACAGCTCCACGTGCACTTCGAGCCCGAGCACCGGGTCGAACCGCGCGAGGACCTCGTCGTAGTCCATGATCTCGGCGACGGCGGTCACTTGTCGTCCTCCCCCTTGCGCATGGCCCGCACGGCCAGGGCGGTGCCGGTGATCAGCCCGAGCGCGGTGATGATCGCGTCCGCCAGCGCGAGCTTGTCGTTCTTCTCCCGCGCCGCGCGGAAGCTCGCCCGCAGCCCGAGGCCGGCCGAGAGCACGGAGGCGAGTTGGAACGCTGCCTTGATCTTCGGGTTCATCGCGCGACCTCCAGCCGGGGAACACGGTTGATGAGCGGGCCGTCCTGGCTCGCGTTGCGCGCCGCCTCGTAGGCCGCGCCGACCCGGTACAGCCACTCGTCGGCCATCGCCGGGGCCATGATCTGCAACCCGACCGGCAGACCGTCCTCATCGGACAGTCCGCACGGGACGCTCATGGCGGCGTTGCCGGCCAGGTTGGACGGGATGGTGCACAGGTCCGCGAGGTACATCGCCATCGGGTCGTCGACCCGCTCGCCGATCTTGAACGCGGTGGTCGGCGTGGTGGGCGACACCAGCACGTCGACCTGCTCGAAGGCGGCGGTGAAGTCGCGGGTGATCAGCGTCCGCACCTTCTGCGCCTGGCCGTAGTAGGCGTCGTAGTAGCCCGAGGACAGCGCGTAGGTGCCGAGCATGATTCGCCGCTTCACCTCGGGCCCGAACCCGGCCTCGCGGGTCAGCGACATGACTTCCTCCGCGCTGCGCGCCCCGTCGTCGCCCACGCGCAGGCCGTAGCGCATCGCGTCGAAGCGGGCCAGGTTGGAGGAGCACTCGCTCGGCGCGATCAGGTAGTACGCCGGCAGCGCGTAGGCGAAATGCGGGCAGGAGACCTCGATGACCTCCGCACCCAGCGCGGACAGTTGCTTGACGGCGGCGTCGAAGGCCCGCTGCACGCCCGGCTGGTAGCCGTCGCCGGAGAACTCGCGGACCACGCCGACGCGCACGCCCTGCAGGCCGCCCGAAGCGCCCTGCTCGGCGGCGGTGACGACCTGCGGCACCGGCTGGTTGATCGAGGTCGAGTCCAGCGGGTCGTGCCCGGCGATCACCTCGTGCAGCAGCGCGGCGTCCAGCACCGTGCGCGCGCAGGGACCGGGCTGGTCCAGCGAGGAGGAGAACGCGACGAGGCCGTAGCGGGAGACCCCGCCGTAGGTCGGCTTGACGCCGACCGTGCCGGTCACCGCGCCGGGCTGGCGAATCGAGCCGCCGGTGTCGGTGCCGATCGCCAGCGGCGCCTCGAACGCGGCCAGCGCGGCCGCCGAACCGCCGCCGGAACCGCCGGGGATGCGCTCCAGGTCCCACGGGTTGCGGGTCGGGCCGTACGCGGAGTTCTCGGTTGACGAGCCCATCGCGAACTCGTCCATGTTCGTCTTGCCGAGGATGACCACGCCCGCCTCGCGCAGTCGGCGCGTGACGGTCGAGTCGTACGGCGGGACCCAGCCCGCCAGCATCTTGGAGCCGCAGGTGGTGGGCATGTCGGTGGTGGTCAGCACGTCCTTGAGCGCCAGCGGCACACCGGCCAGCAACGACGTGACGTTCCCGGCGGCGCGATCCTCGTCAACCCGCCGGGCGGCGGCCAGCGCGCCGTCGGCGTCGACGTGCAGGAAGGCGTGCACCTCCGGGTCGACGGCGGCGATCCGGTCCAAGTGCGCCTGCGTCACCTCGACCGACGTGACCTCGCCCGCCTGCAGCTTGGCGGCGAGCTCGGATGCGGTCAGCCCGGCCAGGCTGCCGCCGGATGCGGTCGACGTCATCAGGCCTCCTCGGTGAGAATCCGCGGCACGCGGAACCGGTCCTCTTCGGCGGCCGGCGCCGCGGCGAGCGCCTGCTCGCGCGACAGGCCCGGCCGCACCTCGTCCTCGCGGAAAACGTTGGTCACCGGCACGGCGTGCGAGGTCGGCGGGATGTCGTCCGCAGCGACCTCGCCCACCTTGGCCACCGCATCGAGGATCTGGTCGAGCTGGCTGGCGAAGGTGTCGAGCTCCGCCTCGGTGACAGCCAGCCGCGCCAGGCCGGCGAGGTGCGCGACCTCGTCGCGGGAGATCTTGGACACTGCGAAGGCTCCCTGGTCATGTCCGGTTTCACGGGCACCGCTCAGTCTATGGCGGTGCCCGGGTCCGGCCGCCGGGGGGAGGTCCGCGGCCGCGGACTCACGACACAGCGGCAACACTCGCAGCGACGAGGCGACGACAGGACGACGGTACGGCGGGAAACCGCAGGTCCTTCCACTCCGTGGACGCCGGGGGCACCGGTGGGGCGCGGCGTCTGACACAATTTCAGTGCCAGTTCCTCGCACGAGGGGCCGCTAGAACGCGACCAAGTGCGGTGGTGAGCAGCGCGGCCGGCGAGGTGTCGCGCACGAAGCTGGAGGCGTTGAGTCCGGTGTCCTTCCTCATCCGGGTGCAGATACCGGACCGGCCCGGCAACCTCGGGTCGGTGGCGAGCGCGCTCGGCGAGATCGGTGCCGACATCCTCAGCGTCGACGTGGTCGAGCGCAGCAACGGCGTGGCGATCGACGACCTGGTCGTGGAGCTGCCCTCCGGTCGGCTGCCCGACGTGCTGATCACCGCGGCCGAGTCGATCGACGGCGTCGAGGTCGATGCGGTCCGGCCCTACGCGGGCGTGCTGGACACGCACCGCGAGCTGGAACTCGTCGAGGAGATCGCGGCCGAGCCGGGGCGCGGGTTGCAGATCTTCGCCGAGGGCGTCCCCAAAATCATCCGATCCGGTTGGGCGATCATCTTCGGGCACCGCTCGGGCGGGGCGGAGCAGCTGGCCGCCAGCACCTCGGCCCCGCAGGAGGGCTACCTGGAGCTGCCGTGGCTGCCGCTGGCGCGGGCGACGATCCTGGACGGCGACGAGGACTGGGTGCCGGACACCTGGAAGGAGCTCGGCACCGAGCTGGCGGCGACGCCGATCGGCAAGCCGGACCGGGTGCTGCTGGCGGGACGCCCGGGAGGCCCGATGTTCCGCACCGCGGAGCTCGCCCGCCTGGCCCACCTGGCCGGCATCGTCTCGGTCGTCCTCGACGGCTGACCACGCCACCTACAACCTCTCCAGGCCGCAATTTCCGAAGGTTCGATTTCAATGGAAATTGCGGCCTTGCAGGTTCTATCGCGACCGAGGAGTTCAGCCTCCTCCGCCAGCCCGGCGGACTCGCGGGCGTCACTCCTCCTCGGCCGGCAGCGCGACCTCGGCGGCGGCCTCCGGGCCGTCGTCCAGCAGCACCCGGAAGCCGTTCTCGTCGAGCACCGGAACCTTGAGCTGCATGGCCTTGTCATACTTCGAGCCCGGCGAGTCGCCGACCACGACAAAGGCGGTCTTCTTCGACACCGAACCGGCCGCCCGCCCGCCGCGAGCCATGATCAGCTCCTTGGCCTCGTCGCGGGAGAACGTCTGCAGCGTGCCGGTGACCACGATCGACAGGCCTTCGAGGGTGCGCGGGATCGACTCGTCGCGCTCGTCGGCCATTCGCACCCCGGCGGCCCGCCACTTGCGCACCACCTCGCGGTGCCAGTCGACCTCGAACCATTCGCGCACCGCGGTGGCGATCGTCGGCCCGACGCCGTCCGCGGCGGCGAGCTCCTCCTCGGACGCCACCTCGATCCGGTCCAGCGAGCCGAACTCGCGGGCGAGCGCCTGTGCGGCGGTCGGCCCGACGTGCCGGATCGACAGCCCCACCAGCACCCGCCACAACGGCTTCTCCTTGGCCGTGTCCAGGTTCGAGAGGAGCTTGGCGCCGTTGGCCGACAAGTCCCCTTCCTTGTTGCGGAACAGCGGCGTCTTGAGCAGCTTCGACTCGTCGAGGTCGAAGATGTCGCCCTCGTCCTCCACCACCCCGGCCGCCAGCAGCGCGTTCGCCGCCTCGTAGCCGAGCGCGTCGATGTCCAGGACCTTCCGGCTGGCCAGGTAGAACAGCCGCTCACGGCGCTGTCCGGGGCAGCCCTGGGCGTTCGGGCAGCGCAGGTCGACGTCGCCTTCCTTCTGCTGCGACAGCGGCCACCCGCACTCCGGGCACACAGCCGGCATGACGAACTCGCGCTCGTCGCCGGTGCGCACGTCGACCACCGGGCCCAGCACCTCGGGGATCACGTCGCCGGCCTTGCGGATCACCACACGGTCGCCGATCAGCACGCCCTTGCGGCGCACCTCGTCGGCGTTGTGCAGGGTCGCCATAGACACCGTGGACCCGGCGACCTTCACCGGCTCCATCACGGCGAACGGCGTGACCCGGCCGGTGCGGCCGACGTTGACCTGGATGTCCAGCAGCCTCGTGGTGGCCTGCTCCGGCGGGTACTTGTAGGCGATGGCCCAGCGCGGCGCGCGGGAGGTGGTGCCGAGCCGGCGCTGCAACGGGACCTCGTCGACCTTGATGACGATGCCGTCGATCTCGTGCTGAGCGGAGTCGCGGTGCTTGCCCCAGTAGTCGATGTGCCCGACCAGTTCGTCCAAGGTGGACAACACGACGGTGTGCCCGGACACCGGCAGACCCCACGCCTTCAGCGCGGCGTAGGACTCGGACTGGCGGTTCGGTTCGAAGCCGTCCCGCTTGCCCAAGCCGTGGCAGATCAACCGTAGCGGCCGGCTGCGGCTGATCCGCGGGTCCTTCTGCCGCAGCGACCCGGCGGCGGAGTTGCGCGGGTTGGCGAACGGGGGCTTGCCTGCCTCAACGAGCTTGGCGTTGAGCTCGGCGAACTCGTCGACGCGGAAAAACACCTCGCCGCGGACCTCCACCAGCGCTGGCACCGGGAACTCGTCGGTCCCGGTCAGCTGCTCCGGCACATCGCCAATGGTGCGGACGTTGAGTGTCACGTCCTCGCCGGTGCGGCCGTCGCCCCGGGTCAGGGCGCGCTCCAGCCGCCCGTCCCGGTACAGCAGGTTGATCGCCAGGCCGTCGATCTTCAGCTCGCACAGGTAGTGCACATCGGTGCCCACCTCGCGCTCCACCCGGTCGACCCAGACCTGCAGCTCCTCGGTGCTGAACGCGTTGTCCAGGCTCAGCATCCGTTCCAGGTGTGCGACCGGGGTGAACTCGGTGGAGAAGGTGCCGCCCACCACCTGCGTCGGCGAGTCCGGCGCCTGCAGCGCGGGGTGCTCGGCCTCCATCTCCTGCAGTTGCGCGAACAGCCCGTCGAACTCGCCGTCGGAGATCGTCGGTGAGTCCAGCACGTAGTAGCGGAACTGGTGGCCACGGACTTCCTCGGCCAGCTCCGCGTACCGCTCGCGCACCTCGGCGGGCACGTCTTCGACGCCTTCCGCCGCGCGGCCCGCGGCGGGGTCGCTGGGCGCGACCTCCTCTGCGGTGGCAGCGGTGTCGTTCACGACGAGGTCCCGGTCCACATCCTTGCTGGTCACGCCCCGAGACTAGCGAGCGTCCCCGACAACAGCACGCACGACTCGTCGGAGCGGTCAATCCGGTGGGAACCGGCTTCGCCCCTCAAGACTCGGTCGGCGCCGATGCGGTGCGGGCGAGTTCGCGGACCAGTTCGCGGAACTCCAGCAGGCCGATCGAGCCTTCGGGTTCCAGTTCTGCGGTCTCCACCCGGCCCAGCCGGTCGGCCGCCAGCCGCTCGCCGAGGGTCGCGTCCAGCGGCAGGAACGTCAGCGCCCGGCGCGCGTTCTCCTCCAAGCCGCTGAAACCGGGGTGGTAGACGGCGACGTCGACCAGCCCCTCGGCCTCGTCGACCTGGGCGACGACCCGCACGTCGGCCAGCGGGTACTTCTCGCCCCGCAGGTTCACCGTGACCTCGGTCGGGTCCGGCACCGGCGGCACGGAGTCGTGGTACTCCCAAAGCGTGTCGGCGGCTGGGGCCGCGGCCATCCAGGCGTCCGTGTAGGGGCGCAGTTCGGGGTCGGCCTGGGCGCTGATGACCAGCGCGTACACCGCCTTCTCGCCGTGCTCGATGGCGAAGGTCAGGTTCGGGTGCACATCGGCGAGGGCTTCCGCTACCAGGCTCTCGATCCGCTGCGGCACGCTGTCGCCGAGCGCGGAGGCGATCTCCGGCAGCAGGTCGTCCCACCGCTGCCAGAACCGCGTGGCGCGGTCGGCCGCCTCGGCGTGGACCTCGACCGGCTCAGCGTTCTCGGCGTTGTCCGGGGCTTCGGCGTTGCGACGGCGGAGGAACCTGAACATGCCCACCATTGTGCCGGGTGCGGTGCTGTCTTCGGGGCCGATCCCGCGGACTCACGGGTCCGCCAGTTCGGCGGCGACGATGCGGGCGAGCTCACCGGCCTCCACGCCGCGCACGTGCCGTGCCCCGACCAGCATCCCGGCCAGCGCGGTCAGCGCATCCTCGTGAGTTGCCTGCCGCAACGCCTCAACCGCGCGCAGCTGGTTGCGGATCTTGCTGCACGGGCGGCTCCGGGTGCTCTGCCAGGACCATTCCCGGACCACCGCGCCGAGCGCACCGTGGTCGATCGAACCCGCTCTGATCAGGGATGACAGGGTCCGCCGCACGACGGGGTGGTCGACGCAGCCCACGGTTGCGACCACGTGCCGCGCAGCCGCGGCGACGGCCCGTCGCCGATCGGGCTCGGCTGCCAGGCGCAGCGCCGCGACCAGTTCGGGCGGGTAGCCGGCGATCTCGTCCAGCGGATTGGGATCCCCGACCAGGTCGTCGGGCCACGGCGCGACCGGGAAGGTCTGGAAGTCGCCGACGAGCCAGTCCGGGGTCGGCGACAGCCCGGTCAGCCGCCCTGCCAACGCCAGCATCAGCGCCACCGGATCGGCCTGCGACCAGGGCAATCCGGCGCGAACGACTTCAAGCTCGTCCGGTCGGCTGCCCTCCCGGTACTCCGGCAGCACCGCCTCGAACGAGGTCCGGACGTCGCCGAGCACCGCATACGAGAAACGAGTGAGCGCGCTCGCGTCCCAGAACACCGAGACGGCGACCTGCCGCGCGGCCTGGCGCAGCACTTCCGGCCGCTGCCCCTGCCGACCGCTGTCCTCGACCACCAGCACCCAGCCGCCCACCTGCCGAAGCGCGATCATGGGGTATTTCTCCTGGTGGGCGAAGGCTTCCTCGCAGAAGTCGTCGATGTCCAGCAGCCGGCCGAACCCGGCGACGGCACCGAAGTCCTCAGCCACCTCACCGACGTCGTCGCCCCGCACGAAGGTCAGGCACGCAGCATCCTGGATGGTGCTCCGCCGAATCCACTCGGCCCGCTCGAGCTCGCTGATGCAATGACCGCCCACGAGTTCTTCCTACCAGCGCAACGACTTCCGCACGGCGAATTCCGAAAAACACGCACCGACAAGAAATCAAACCCAACCAGCAAGCAACCGCCCGCGGATCGAAGCAAAATTCCAAAGTGGACGAACAAAGGCGGCCGCTTCGCCGTGGGGCGGATCGTCCCGCCCCCGCTCCCGGTCGCGACCAGCCGCACAGTCCGGCCGCCTACTGCTGCGGGTTCGCAGGGTCCGGGGGGTTGCCTTCGAGGAGTTTCGCGGCTATCGCTTCCTCGAGGAGGTGTTGGTCTTTCGCGATCAGGCCTTCGAATTCGAGCTTCTCGCCGTCCCGCTCGATGCTCACCCTGCGGGCTTTTGCCTGGTCGAAGCGGGCGACCAGCATCTTCGCGAAGGCAGCCGCTGCGTCAGGTTCGCCAGGCGCTCCGGGGTTCCTCGGGTAGGTCGAAACCGACCTGCCAGCGGGCCATCTCGTAAACCTTCCGCAGCTCGGGATCTCGTTCTTCCACACGGTAGCCGATCGATCACGCTACGGTGGGCGGTTCGCTACTGCTCGGCTTCGTCGGCGAAGAGGTTGGCGAGGTCGCGGGTGAGGCTGATCGCGCGGCGCGTCCAGGCCGGTGTCGCTCCCGCGAGGCCGCAGGTCGGGGTCGGCACGCTGCGCTCGGCCAGCGCCCGGCGGGCGAAGCCGAGACGGGAGGCCAGGTCGAACGCGGGTTGGGCGACTCGGCGGAGGCGGGCTTCGCCCGTCGGCGCCGTGCTCGGGACCAGCCCGAGGAACAACGTGGTGCCCTCTTCCCATGCCTCGCCCAGTTCGTCGGCGAACGAACCGGACACGTCACCGAGCCTGGTGGCATCCAGCGCGATAGCCCCGGCGCCGGCCCGGCGCAGCAACGCGACCGGCGGGCGGACCGCGCAACAGTGCACCACGACCGGCGAACCCGTTGCGGCCGCGAGATTCTCGATCATCTCGGCCAGCACGCGTTGCGCGTCCGGTTCCGGGACCGCGGGCACCTTGCCGTAACCGGAGGGCGTGGGCAGTGATCCCGCCAGCACCGCGGGCAACGACGGCTCGTCGAGCTGGACGACGACCCTGGCGCCGGTGCGAGCGGCGACCTGTTCGGCGTGCGCGATCAGGCCTTCGGTCAGCGACTCCGCGAAGTCGCGCAGCGCGCCCTGGTCGGTCAGCACCCGGTGTCCGCGGTGCAGCTCGATCCCGGCCGACAGCGTCCACGGGCCCGCCGCCTGTACCTTCACCGCCCGCGGAGCGCCCGCTTCGGCGGCCGCTTGCTCCACGGCGTCCAGGTCCCAGCGCATCAGGTCGATGGCGCGCTGGTGGTCCCGGCCGGGGCGGGACGCGACCCGGTAGCCCGACGGCACCACTTCGACGGCGAGGTCCACCAGCAGCCCGGCGGTGCGGCCGAGGATGTCGGCGCCGACGCCGCGCCCCGGCAGCTCCGGGAAGGGCGTCAGGTCGGGCAGTTCGCCGACGACCGTGCGCGCCGCCTCGACCGGATCGGCCCCGGGCATCGATCCGATGGCGGTGGCGATCGTAGGGCCCCAAGGTGCGTCACTCACCCCGCCATTATCGACAGCCCACCGCGCGCCGCCCGACGGGGCGCAGCCAACGCGGCTCAGGGCCCGCGAACGTGTTCGGGCATTATCGAGCCCAGCAGCACTCACGGGCGCCGACCAGGCGAAACGGCGGCTCCGATCAGCCGGCGAACTGGTCGCGCAGGACGCGTTTGAGGAGTTTGCCCGAGCTGTTGCGCGGCAGGTCGTCGACGAAGCGGATCTCCTTCGGCACCTTGAAGCCGGCCAGGCTGCCGCGCGCGTGCTCCAGCAGTTCCGCCTCCGTCACCTCGGCCTTGGCGACCACCACCGCCGCGATGTGCTCGATCCACTTCGGATCGGGCACCGCGATCACCGCCACCTCGGCCACCGCCGGGTGCGTGTACAGCGCGTCCTCCACCTCGCGGGATGCGACCAGCACGCCACCGGTGTTGATCACGTCCTTGATCCGGTCGACGACGAAGCAGTAGCCCTCCGAGTCGCGTCGCACCAGGTCGCCGGAGTGGAACCAGCCGCCGCGGAACGCCTCGGCGGTCTCCGCCGGCTTGTCCCAGTACCCGGTGCACAGCTGCGGCGACCGGTAGACGATCTCGCCCAACTCCCCCGGCGCGACCTCCTCACCCTGCTCGTCGACGACCTTCGCCTCCACGAACAGCACGGGCCGCCCGGCGGAATCCGGCCGCTCGTCGTGCTCCTCCGGGCGCAGCACCGTCGCAAGTGGAGCGATCTCGGACTGCCCGAAGCAGTTGTAGAACCCCAGCTCCGGCAGCTGATCGCGCAACCGCTGCAGCACCGGCCCGGGCATGATCGAGGCGCCGTAGTAGGCCTTGCGCAGCGACTTCAGGTCGCGGGTGGCGAAGTCGGCGTGGTTGGCCAGCGCCACCCAAACCGTTGGCGCGGCGAAGAACGCGCTGATCCGCTCCTCCTCGATCCGCCGCAGGATGTCTCCCGGCTCCGGCTGTTCCACCAGGACGTTGGTGGAGCCGATCATCAGCTGCGGCAGGAGGAACACGTGCATCTGCGCCGAGTGGTACAGCGGCATCACGTGCAGCGGCAGGTCGTCTTCGCGGAAGTCCAGCGCGACCGCGCAGGACACGTACTCGTGCAGCAGCGCGCGATGCGTCATCATCGCGCCCTTGGGCTGCGAGGTCGTGCCCGAGGTATAGAGAAGCTGGACCAGCGCATCGTCGGCGACGGCGACGTCTAACCTCGGCAGCGGGCCGTCGATGCACTGCGCCAGCAGCGAATCCGCGCCGTCGCGCAACGGGATCACGCGCTCGACCGACGTGCCGGGACGGGCTTCGGCAAGCTTGTCGGCCAAGGCAGGATCAACCAACGCGATGCTGCTGCCCGACTGCTCCAGCAGGTAACCCAGCTCGCCCGAGGTCAGGTTGTAGTTGATCGGCACATGCACCAGGCCTGCCCGCGCACAGGCAAGGAATCCGATCAGGTAAACATCGGAGTTCTTGCCGTAAGCCGCGATCCGGTCGCCCTGGTTCGCCCCGGCGGCCAGCAGCACCCCGGCGGCACGGGTGACCGCAGCATCGAGTTCGGCATAGGTCCAAACCCATTCCTGCCCAACACTGTCGACGAACCGCAGCGCCTCTCGGTCGGGGACTCGTGCGGCGCTGCGCCGCAACACGTCTGCGACTGTGCTGGCCCGAAGATCGAGCACACGACCTCCACAGTTCACGATGCCTGGTGTGGTGCCAGACACTAGCCGCGAACCGCGCTACGCACTAGACCGTCAGCGGCACCACAACTCGCGCAGCGCGTCGTTGACGACATCGGGCCGCTGGCTGTGCGGCCAGTGCGACGCGCCCGGCACCTGCAGGTGATCGGCGTTGATGCGCCGCGCTGTCACGCGCGCGCACTCCATGATCGGCTCGCCGCCGTGCTCGCGGTACGCCCGCGGAGCCTCGTCCCAGGTCCCCGTGACCACGCTCATCGGCCAGGGCGCCGCAGCGAGGAGTTCGACCCGGATCCGCGCTCCCCAAGCAGGAATCTCGCGCAACGCGGTACGCGTCGCCCGCACGAGCTCCGTCGTCACCGGCGGCGCTTCCAAGCCCACGGACTCGTAATTGAGCCGAACTAGGTCCTCGTCGGACAGTTCCGGCGGCACCGACGCGATCGCGTCCCGGTTGCGCTCCAACGCCGCAGCGACCAACGGCGCATCCGCAGCGATCTGGAAGCAAGCCGGCTCAATTAACGTCAGGGAAAGGACCGAATCCGGGTTCCGCAAAGCTGCCAACATCGCGACCACGCCGCCGGAAGAGTGCCCGACCAAGTGCGCTCCGCCGTCGAGCAACTCCGCGATGTCGTCGGCGTCCTGCTCGTAGTCGCTGCGTTCGACGTCCGGGCTGCCCCCGTAGCCCCGACGATCCGGGAGAACGATCCGGAATTCGCCGGCCAGCGGGAGTTGGGCACCGAACCCGAAAAGCTCGTGCGCGGCCCAGGTGCCCGAACCGTGCACGAGGACCGCACGCGCTCCTGCACCCGTTTCCGCGACATGCAGTGAAGTCATGCGTACATTCTGTCGATGCGCAGAGGTGCTGTCACTTGGCCAACGCGGCAATCGCCGCTTCCAGGGCGGCGTCGCGGAATTCCTCAGGCGGCCCTTCGGTTGTCGCGCAGTCCTGCAACCCGCCGATCGCGACGGTCACCCGAGCGATCTGCGCCGGTGATGCGTCGGGGCCGACCAGCAATGCGTAAACGCGGTTGCGCCAGGCAAGCATCTGCTGCATCAGATCGAGCTGCGCCAACGCCGAGACGTCCCGCAGGACCAGCTCGAAGACCTGCCGGTACCGCAGGACCACGTCGAAGTAGTCGGCGAGGAACTGGCGCGGATCGACCTCCGCGGCCGCCTCGCGGTCCGCCAGCAGGCCCTCGATCTCGTCGACGAACGGTTGCACGATGCCGCGCATCAGGTCCGCCTTGGACGGGAAGTGGTAGTACAGCGCGGCTTTGGTGATGCCGAGCCGCTCGGCGACCTCCCGCAGGCTCGTCTTCTCGAACCCCTGGCGGGCGAACAGCTCCGCGGCGACCGCGCGGATCTCCGCCCTGGTGTCGACCCGTGTCCTCGGCATCGGCGTCCTCCTTTTAGCGGATCCTACTGCTTGCCGACCGGTAAGTTACTTGCCGACCGGTAAGTAGGCGGGCTAGCTTGGCCCCATGACGAAGAACATCCTGATCTCCGGCGCCAGCATCGCCGGGCCAGCGCTGGCGTTCTGGCTGCGCAAGCACGGTTTCAACCCGACCGTGGTGGAGCGCGCACCCGCGATGCGCGACGGCGGCTACGCCGTCGACGTGCGCGGCGCGGCGATCGAGGTGGCCGAGCGGATGGGCATCCTGGCCGACCTGCGGGAGGCCCGCACCGGCATGCGGGGCATGACTGTCGTCGGTGCGGCGGGCCGGTCGGTGGCCGAAGTCCGCATGGACGAACTGTTCGGCGGCGAACACGACATCGAGGTCATGCGCGGCACGCTCACCCGGATCCTGCACGAGCGCACCAGCGGCACCGAGTACCTCTTCGGCGACTCCATCACCGCCATCGACCAGAGCTCCGACGGCGTTCGCGTGACCTTCGAGCACCACGAGCCGCGCGAGTTCGACCTCGTGGTCGGCACCGATGGGCTGCACTCCAACGTCCGGCGGCTGGCGTTCGGCCCGGAGCCCGGCTTCCGCCGCTACCTCGGCTATCACGTCTCGATCTTCAGCACCGACAACTTCCTCGACCTGGACCGCTGGACCACGATCCGCAACACGCCCGGCAGGGTGGCGGGCTTGTACCGGGCGCGAACCGACACCGGGGCGAAGGCGATCCTCGGCTTCAAATCACCGGAACTGCGCTTCGACCCCAGCGACCCGCAGACCCAGATCGCCTTGCTGGACAAGGCCTTCGCCGACGAGGGCTGGATCGCGCCCCGCCTGCTCGACGCCGCCCGCCGCGCACCGGACTTCTACTTCGACTCGATCACCCAGATCCGCCTCGACGACTGGACGCGCGGACGCGTGGTGCTAGTCGGCGACGCGGGCTACTGCCCGTCCCCGCTGTCCGGCCAGGGCTCCAGCCTCGCGCTGGTCGGAGCCTACGTGCTGGCCGGCGAACTGCTCGCCGCCGGTGGCGACCACCGCACCGCGTTCCGCCGCTACGAGGCGGAAATGCGGAACTACGTCACGCTGAACCAGAAGATCGCGACGAACGGTGCGAAAACGCTGATCCCGAAGACCGCCACCAGCCTGTGGCTTCGCAACCAGGCGTTCCGCCTGATGCGTTACCTGCCCCGGACCAGCGGCCTGCCCAAGGAAATCCAGCACGCCGCCAACGCGATCAGCCTTCGCGACTACGCACCGGCGTGACCGAGGAGCGGCGCGAGGGCGCGGGCCGGGAAGAACCCACCTCGGGTGAAGTCGGCGCGCTAGCGGGTGGCGGAGATGAGTCCGCTGCCGAGGACGAGGTCTCCCGCGGCGTCCGGGCGGTAGAGGACGACCGCCTGCCCCGGAGCGACACCGCGCAGCGGCTGGCGGAGCTGGACCCGGATGCCGTCCTCGTCGGCCTCGGCGACCGCCTCGGCCGTGCCGCCGTGGGCCCGGACCTGGATCACGCATTCCGTCGGGCCGTCCAACGGCCGCTCGGACGGCCAGATGGGCCGCTTCGCGTCGATCTCGCTGACCGACAGCCGATCCGCCGAACCGACCTGGACGGTCCCGGACACCGGCTCCAGCGAAAGCACGTAGCGCGGGCGGCCGTCCGAGGCCGGGGCGTCGATGCCGAGCCCCTTGCGCTGGCCCACGGTGAACCCGTGCACGCCGGTGTGCTCGCCGAGCACCGCGCCGGTTTCGGCGTCCACCAGCTTGCCCGGCGTCTGCCCGAGCTTGGTCTCCAGGAACTTCTTGGTGTCGCCGTCCGGGATGAAGCAGATGTCGTGGCTGTCCGGTTTCTTGGCCACCGCCAGGTCCTGCTCGGCGGCCTCGACGCGCACCTCGGACTTCAGCGAGTCGCCGAGCGGGAACATCGAGTGCCGCAGCTGCTCCGCGGTCAGTGAGGCCAGCACGTAGGACTGGTCCTTGCCTTCGTCCCGGCTGCGCCGCAGCTCCGGCACATCGTCCACGATGGACAGCCTGGCGTAGTGCCCGGTGCAGACCGCGTCGAAGCCCAGCGCGATGGCCTTCTCCAGCAGCGCCTCGAACTTGATCTTCTCGTTGCAGGTCAGGCAAGGGTTCGGGGTGCGGCCCGCGGCGTACTCGCCGACGAAGTGAACCGCTCCGCGAAGTCCCACACGTAGAACGGGATGCCCAGCAGGTCTGCGGCGCGGCGGGCGTCCCGGGAGTCTTCGATGGTGCAGCACCCGCGGGCGCCGGTGCGCAGCGTGCCGGGCTTCGCCGACAGAGCCAGGTGCACGCCGACCACGTCGTGGCCCGCCGCGACCGCTCGGGCGGCGGCGACGGCGGAATCGACCCCGCCGCTCATGGCTGCCAGTACTCGCACGCTCACACCTCCGTGGCGGCGGTCGTCGACCCCGCCGAAGATCGGCGCAACCCGGGCAGGCCGGCGCTACGCGCTCGTTGCACCACCGGCCCGATCGCCTCGGTGAGTGCCTGTACATCGGCCGCGGTCGAGGTGTGCCCCAGCGAGAAGCGCAGCGACCCGCGCGCGGCCTTCGGATCCGCCCCCATCGCCAGCAGCACGTGGCTGGGCTCCGAGACCCCCGCCGTGCAGGCGGAGCCGGTGGAGCACTCGATCCCCTTGGCATCCAACAACATCAGCAGGCTGTCGCCCTCGCAGCCGGGGAACGTGAAGTGCGCGTTGCCGGGCAACCGGGACGGTCCACCGCCCACGACGTCGTGCCCCGGATCGCCGTTGAGCACCGCGTCCGGCACCACGGCGCGCACGCCGGTGATCAGCTCGTCGCGCAGCTTGGCCAACTGCGGCGCCTGCGATTCGCGCGCATCGACCGCCTCGCGCACGGCCGACGCCAACCCCAGCACACCAGGGGTGTCGAGGGTCCCGGACCGCACCTCGCGCTCCTGGCCGCCGCCGTGCAACACCGGAGTGCACTTGACGTCCCGCGACAGCAGCAGCACGCCGACCCCGTACGGGCCGCCGACCTTGTGGCCGGTCATGGTCAATGCCGCGACCCCGGAGGCCGCGAAGTCCACCGGCAGCGTCTCGACGGCCTGCACGGCATCGGTGTGCAGCGGCACCCCGCAGCGGTCGGCGATCGCGGCCAGCTCCGAAATCGCGTTGACGGTGCCGACCTCGTTGTTGGCCCACATGACGGTGGCCAACGCCACGTCGTCCGGGTTCTCCGCGAGAGCCGCCCCGAACACCTCCGGGCGCACCCGGCCGTCCGAGTCGGCCGCCAGCCAAGTCACCTCGGCGCCCTCGTGCTTGGCCAGCCACTCGACGGCGTCCAGCACCGCGTGGTGCTCGACGGTCGAGGCGAGGACGCGGCGCCGGGTGGGATCCGCGGCCCGACGCGCCCAGAAGATCCCCTTGACCGCCAAGTTGTCGCTCTCGGTCCCGCCCGCGGTGAACAGCACCTCCGACGGCCGGGCCCCCAGCGCATCGGCGATGTCCTCCCGCGACTCCTCCACCGCGCGGCGTGCCCGGCGACCCGAGGTGTGCAGGGACGAGGCGTTGCCGATCCTGGTCAACGCCTCGCTCATAGCTGCGACCGCCCCTGGCCGCATCGGTGTCGTGGCAGCGTGGTCGAGGTAAGTCATCGCGCTGTCCAGGGTAATGCAGCCGCCCTGGCGGCCACCCCTCGGTCCGGCGGAAGGCGCAGGTCAGGACGTTTGCGCACGGCCGGAGCGGACGAGCAGCAAAGCGGCCAGCACGGCACCGACCAGCAGCGGCAGATCCAGCGGCAGGACTCCCCTGGTCGGCGCGGGCCCGGTGGCCAGCGCGGCGACCGCGACGCCGCCGAGCCCGACCAGCGAGGCCTAGCCCAGAGCGCGACGATGAGCACCCCGCCGCCGAGCCCTGCAGCACACGGGCGACGAGCAGCACCAGGATGCTGTGCGCAGCGGCGACGATCAGCCCGACGGCGAACGTCGGCAGCGCGAGCAGCCGCGGAAGCGCGGGCCCGCGCCGATCCGCCTGCCTCCCGCCGAGCACCGTGCCGATCGCGCTGGCCGCCAGGAGCACCCGAAAACACTCACGGGTGTCATGCGGCGAGGTCGTGTGCGCTGCGGTGCTCCGGCGAAGCCTGGTGGCCCGGCGAAGCACCGGTGGCCGCAGCAATCGCGGACTGGGCCTGCTCGGCCAGCTCCCGGCGGTCGGTGCCGAACAGCTCGGGCAACACCACCAGTTCCACGACCAGGTCCCGCATCCGCGCCACCGCGAGGACCGAATCGACCAGCGTGGCATCGCCCAGGAACGCCGCCGCAGTGGTCGGCTCGCCGGCCTCGGTCCGGAAGAGCAGCGCAACCGGCTGCATCCGCACATCCGCATCCACCGCGGCCTGGAAGACGGCGGGCCGGAACCGCCCGGAAGCCCGCCCGCACCAGGTCGTCCCCTCCGGGAAGGCACCGATCACGGCCCCGGCGCGCAACCCGTCGGCGATCGTCCGCACGGCGCCGGGCAGCGCCGACAGCCGGTCGCGATCGATGTAAACGGTGCCGGCCCGCCCGGCGAGCGACCCCAGCAGCGGCCAGGACCGGACCTCGACCTTCGCCAGCATCCGCATCGGGTGAAACGCCTGGAGCGCCACGACGTCCAGCCACGAAACGTGGTTGCAGACCACCAGCGCGCCGCCCGGCGGAATCCACTCCTCAAACACGAGGCCGACTCCCAGCACGCGCAACAGCATCCGGAACCACGTCCGAAACGCCCGATCCCGCCAAGCCGTCGCCAGCACCGACAGCGCCAGCCCGAGGACGCACCCGACCAGCAACAATCCGACGGTGCCGCCCAGCCGCAGCACCAGCCGGGGCAGCCCCACCTCCGCCTGCTTGTCGCGCGGCGGAAGGCAACCCGGCCCGCACGGCGACGTGGGCGTCCACTGGTTCATGCCGCATCGCCCAGGAAGAAGCGCAGGTACCGCTGATCGGCACGCTTGAGGTCCAGGAGCACGAAGTAGTCGGCCACGCCGAAGTCCGGATCGTGTGCCGGCGGCCCGCATACCTGAGCACCAAGCCGCAAATACCCCTTGAGCAGCGGCGGCATCGGCGCACGTCCGGTGACCTCGAACGACTCCCAAGGCCGGTACGGGCGCACCCGCTGTTCCTCCGGCGCGTAGTGCTTCGCCGACACCGTGTTCCACACGTGCGCCGCCTGAACACCTCCGTCGTCCAGCGGCACCGAAGCGCAACCCGCGAGCATGGTGTGACCGTGCAGCAGCATGTACCGCGCGATCCCGGTCCACACCAGACTGACGACGGCGCCGTTGCGGTGGTCCGGGTGCACGCACGACCGCCCGGTCTCCACCAGCGAGGGGCGCAGCGGGTCGAGCGCCGAAAGGTCGAACTCGGTTTCCGAATAGAGCATTCCGGCTGCCTTCGCCCGCTCCGGCGGCAGCATCCGGTAGGTCCCGACCACCGCGCCGGAGCGGTCGTCCCGGACGATCAGGTGGTCGCAGTAGTCGTCGAAGGAATCCCGGTCGACGCCGAATTCGCGACCGGTGACCGTGGCCCCCATCTCCTCGGCGAACACCTGGTAGCGCAGGCGTTGCGCGGCGTGCACTTCGTGGGAGTCTCTGGCGACCAGCAGCGAGTAGTGGGCGTCGGCCGCCGCACTCGGTGCGGCGCTGGCCAGCAGCTGCGTCTCGGACATGCCGCAGGTGTATCGCCGCGCGGCGAACGCCCAACACACCAGCCGATGACACGGAGCAGGAACTTTCGGTGAATCCCAGGTGCGGCTCCAGATCATTGCCCCGAACGGTCGTCTGGAACCCCACCCAACAGCACAGCACCCCGGCCCGCGGCTCCTGCCGCGCGACCGGGGTCGCTGTCGCCCCATCCTCCCCGACCGTTTGGGGAGCCGGCGGCGGAACCTACTGGCTGACGTGCGCGGTCGCGCGCTCGATGATCGACGACGGGCTGGGCTGGGTGGCCATCTCCTCGCTCACCTCGCGAGCCGCTGCTCGGAACGCGGGCTCGGTAAGCAGCCGCTCGGCCATCGACCGCACCGTGGCGACGTCCACAGTGGCCGGATCGTGGGACAGCCCGACGCCCCGGTCCACCACCCGCTGCGCGGACATCGGATTGTCCGCGAAGGCGGTGGTGCCGGAACCGCCGTGGTGGACCATCAGCGAAGCGGTCGGCAAGAACGTCGACAGCGGGAGGAAGCCGACGGAGCGCACGTTGGCCGGCAGCGTCCCGAGGTCGGCGAGATCGGTCTTGCCGGCCGCCAGGATCACCTCCACGTCGAGCGCACCGAGCGCCTCGATCACCACGGACAGGCTGCTGATGCCGGACAAGATCGGCACCACGGTCCCGAGCGTGACGCCGACCCGCGGCCGCTCCGGCCGCCGCAGAGCCCACTCCGGAACCACCGCGCCGCCGTTGAACGGCACGAACCGCATCGACCACCAGGGGACGCCGTCCTCCTTGTCCGGCTCGTCGCCGACCAGCCCGCCCATGCTGGGCGCCCGCGGATCGATCCGCGCGATCACCCGCGGCCAACCGTCGGAAATGCCCAGCTTGTCGCGCAGCGCGAGGGTGATCTCGTCGTTCTCGTAGAAATTGCGCCCGTCCCGGAAATCCCTGTCCCTCGACGACCACGAGACGCGGTTGCCCACCTCCAGCACCGGCACCCCGAGCGCCACCGCGGCCAGCCGCCCGGCCGCGTGGTCGGTGGTGTGGACGACGAGATCCGCGCCGAACGCCCGCCCGGCGTGGATGGTGCCTTCGGTCATCGTCAGCGTGAATAACCCGAACGGGCTGTCTGCCTGCGTGGCCTTCTCGTACGCCTCGGACATCCCCTCGGCCGCGCCGAGCCGCTCGAACTCCGGCGACCTTTCCCCCGAATTGATCCCGCGCAGCAGCGCGTCCCACACGTCGTGCTCCGGGAACACGTCGACTACGGGCAACCCGGCGCGTGCGCCGACATCGGTCATCTCGGCGGTGGTGGCGACCAGAACTTCGTGCCCGGCAGCCCGGGCCGCCCAGATCAACGGGACGATCGGCAACATAAGCCCATAACCGGGCGCAGCAGTGAAGAGGATTCGCACGTCGGCCGAGCATGCCAGCCTCACCGACACCCCGCACCCGATTTTCAACTCCCCGCGAGCAAGGGAACCTTCCTGTGCCCCCGCACCTCAGCCCGAAGCAAGGAAACCTTCCTGCCACCGTCGCGGCGTCTCCCCGATCCGCCGCCGGTTAGATTCCGGGGTATGCAGCGAACGACCGACCGCGTCGACCTCTACACCGACGGCGCATGCAGCGGCAACCCCGGCCCCGGCGGCTGGGGCGTCGTGCTGCGCTACGGCGACCACGAGCGCGAGCTCTACGGCAAGGACGCCGCGACGACGAACAACAAGATGGAGCTCATGGCGGTCATCGAGGGCTTGGCCGCGCTGACGCGGCCGATGCCGACCGTGCGCATCTACACGGACAGCACGTACGTGCTCAAGGGCATCACGCAGTGGATGCACGGCTGGAAGCGCAACGGCTGGCTGACGTCCGCGAAGCAGCCGGTCAAGAACGCCGACCTGTGGCAGCGCCTGGACTCGGAATGTGCGCGCCACGGCGACGTGCAGTGGGAATGGGTGAAGGGGCACAACGGCCATCCGGAGAACGAGCGCGCCGACCGGCTCGCCTGCCAGGGCCGGGACGAAGCTCGCGTGGGTTGACGCGCAGAAGGCGGGCCGCACCTGGGTGCGGCCCGCCTTCTGCGTCAGATCAGCTCGGGCTCAGCCCTTGCGCTTGGTGATTTCCTCGGTGAGCTGCGGGACGACCTTGAACAGGTCGCCGACGACGCCGAAGTCGGCGATCTCGAAGATCGGGGCCTCGGCGTCCTTGTTCACCGCGACGATCGTCTTGGACGTCTGCATACCGGCCCGGTGCTGGATCGCACCGGAGATGCCCAACGCGATGTACAGCTGCGGGGACACGGTCTTACCGGTCTGCCCGACCTGGAACTGGTGCGGGTAATAACCGGAGTCCACCGCCGCACGCGACGCGCCCACCGCAGCACCCAGGCTGTCGGCCAGCTTCTCCACGACCTCGAACGACTCCGCCGAACCAACACCACGACCACCAGAAACCACGATCGAGGCCTCGGTGAGCTCCGGGCGGTCCCCCGCCTCGGCGGGCTGCCGACCGGTGATCTTCGCACCCGAAGCGGCCGGAACCTCCACCGACTCCACCGCGGCCGCACCCGCGGCCTGCTCGGGCTCGATCGCACCCGGCAGCACCGTGACGATCGGCGTGCCCTTGGTGACCTTCGCCTTGGCGTCGTAGGCGCCACCGAACAACGAGTGCGACCCCACACCGTCGGCGTCAAGGTCCACGACCTCCGACAGCAGACCCGAACCGATGCGGATCGCCAGCCGACCGGCGATCTCCTTGCCGTCGATCGACGCCGGCACCAGCACCGCCGCCGGGCCGGCGCTGCCCACCAGCGCGGCCAGCACGTCCACCTGCGGGGTCACCAGGAACTCCGAGGCCTCCGCGGACTCCGCCGCATACACCTTCGCCGCACCGTAAGCGGCCAGCGCATCGGTCAGCTTCCCAGCGGTGCCCGGCTCGCCCACCACGACCGCCGACGGCTCACCCAGCCGACGCGCCGCCGTCAGCAGCTCCAACGTGACCTTCTTGACCTCGCCGTCCACGTGATCGACGAGGACCAATACCTCAGCCATGAATCAATGCCTCCTCGAAAAACCGTGAACGACCCTCAGAGCAGCTTCTCGCCGGCCAGGAACTCGGCAACCCGCACGCCGCCCTCGCCCTCGTCGGTGACCTTCACACCACCGGACTTCGGCGGCTTCGGCGCCGACTCCACCACCTGCGAACCGGCGCTGGCCAGCCCCACCTCGCCCGCGTCGATACCGGCATCCGCCAGCGACAACACCGACACCGGCTTCTTCTTCGCGGCCATGATGCCCTTGAACGACGGGTACCGCGGCTCGTTGATCTTCTCCGTCACCGACACCACCGCCGGCAACGCCGCCCCGACATTCAGGATCCCCGCGTCGGTCTCCCGCTCGATCTTCACGCTCGAACCGTCGGTCTCGACCTTGCGGGCGAAGGTCAGCTGCGGCCAGCCCAGCACCTCGGCCACCATCGCCGGCACCGCACCGGTGCGGCCATCCGTGGCCTCGTTACCGGCGATCACCAGATCAACACCCTCGACAGTGCCGATCACCTTCGCCAGCGCACGCGCCGTGGCCGGCGCATCCGTGCCGTGCAGCGCCTCGTCCAACAAGTGCACCGCTTTGTCGGCACCCATCGACAGCGCCTTGCGGATCGCATCCGAGGCACGCTCCGGACCCATGCACACGACGGTCACCTCGCCGCCCTGGGCCTCCTTGATCAACAGCGCTTCCTCCACCGCGCGCTCGTTGATCTCATCCAACACCGCATCGGCCGACGCGCGGTCCAGGGTGTGATCCGCAGCAGACAGCTTCCGCTCGGAATACGTGTCGGGCACCTGCTTGACCAGGACGACGATGTTCATGGGCCCTCTTCGACCTCCTGCGGACAGACGACGCTCGCTGGTCCTCCAGCGGCTTTGCTTGCGGACCCGGCGCTGTGCAGTCCGGGTAGGTTGACCTTGCCACGCCATTGTGCGAAAAGCACAGTGACGCCAACCACCCAAAATGTTACTAGCCGGTAGTACCGGTGCAACCAGGCCCCGCACGTGACGGTACTCACCCCCGCAGGCGTCGAATACGCCAGGTTGCCGTGACGACATTTTCTGCCGGGCAGATGTACCGAATTCCTACCAATTAGTAGCCTGGCCCGCATGAGGCAACGCGTCGCCATCGTGACCGACTCGACGGCTTCAGTCCCGCACGACGTCGCCGAGCAGTTGGGCATCTCCGTCGTCCAACTGGAGCTCAAGGTCGGCGACGAGCAGAACGACGAGCGCCGGGTGCCGCACCCGACGCTGGCCCAGGCGATGCGCGACGGCATCCCGGTGGAGACCAGCGAACCGCCACCACCGGCCTTCTACTGGAACTACACGGACGCCGCCGCCTCCGGCGCCGAGACGATCATCTCCATCCACATCTCGGAGGGCCTGTCCCGAACCTGCGAGTCCGCCCGCAACGCGGCCGCCGAGATCGGCATCCCCATCTACGTGGTCGACTCCCGGCTGGTCGGCCTGGGTCTGGGCTTCCCGGTGATGGCCGCGGCCGAGGCCGCCGTCGCCGGCGCGACCCCGCAGGGCGTGATGAGCGTGCTGGACCGGCGCCTGCGCACCACCACGCAGCTGCTCTACGTGGACACCCTGGATTACTTGCAGCGCGGCGGCCGGATCGGACGCGCCCAGGCCTGGCTCGGCCAGGCACTGTCGATCAAGCCGGTGCTGATCCTCAAGGAAGGCATCATCGACCAGCTGACGAAGGCCATCGGACCGGACCGGGCGCTCAAGAAGATGGTCGCGAACGCGGTCCAGCGATCCGGCAGCGGCCCGGTCGACATCGGTGTCGAGCACTTCCAGTTCGCCGATCGCGCCCAGCGCGTGCTCGACGACCTGCGCTCCCAACTTCCCCAGGTCCGCCGCATCACCCTTGAGGAAACGAGCGCGGTCCTTGGCGCGCACGTCGGGCCCGGCGCCCTGGGCGTGACGGTCTCCCCCGCCACCTGAGCGGCAAAGCCGCACTGCACTGCACTGCACTGCACTGCACTGCATTGCGCTGCGTTCGCGGGGCGGTGAGTGCCGAGTTTTTCGCCATCCCCAAAGGGTTTTCGGGTCGAGGACCCGCGTGAGGCGCCGATTCCCGCGCTTTCCCAGCGGGTTCCACTCCGTCGAGTGATGCGAACGACTGTTCGAGCATGAATACTCGATGTTGGGCGGTTCGAAGCGCGCCAGTTCTCCAAGCACGCGGCTCGGAGCAAATAGTGCTTCCGAAGCACCGAATACGGCCATCCGCCGCGGTGTTCGCCCGAAATACCAACCCGAACCCGAAGGGGATCAGTCATGCAGGTCTCGACCGTGCTCAAGTGGTTGTCCGGCTCGTCGACCGTAACGACGAGCGCCGGATCAGCGCTCCAACTTGTCCATCGCGCGGTGGATGCGCTTCACCGACACCGGCTGCGACGTGCCGAGCGTCTGCGCGAACAGGCTCACCCGCAGCTCCTCGATGAGCCATCCGATGCTCCGCAACGCCTCGCTCGGGGAACGCCCCTGCGGCACCCCGGCCAACAGATCCCGATAGCGCTGCTGGACCTCGTCCACTTGGAACATCCAGTCCCGGTCGCGCTGCGGGTGGTATTGGAGCTTGTCCAGCCGCTGCTCGATCGCCCGCAGGTAGCGCGCCAGATCGGACAGCCGCGCGAAGCCCGTTCCGGTCACGAAACCGGGATGCAGCAGCCCGTCCAGCTGGGTACGGATGTCGGAGATCGCGTTGGCGTGCAGTCCTGCGGGCTGGTCGGCCAACAACGCCGCCACCCGCTGCGCCGCCACCAAGACCTGCTCGACTTTGGACACCGCATCGACGGTGACCGCACCCAGCCGTGCCCGCACGTTGTTCTGGAGGGAGCCGAACGCTGCCTCGTCCCACACCGGCCCGCCGTAATCCGTCATCAGCTTGTCGACGGCGCAGCTCATGCAGTCGTCGAGCACGGCGGCGAGGTCGCCGTACCGGCTGCTGCCCAGCACCAGCCGGGTGGTGCTGCTCATCCCCCGCTGGATGGACTTCACCGGCGACGGGAGGTTCAGGTTCAGCAGCAACAGCCGGCGGGTGCCGTCCCACAGCGCGTGCTGCTGCTCCTCTTCGGTGTCGAACATCCGCACCGCGACGCTGTCCCGTTCGTCCACCAACGCCGGGTACGCCTTCACGGCGTGCCCCGACCGCTGCTGCTCGAAGGTGCGCGGCAACCGGCCGAAGGCCCAGGAGCGCAACCCGCTCTGCTCGACGTCGTCCGCAGCGGCGGAGATCTCCGCGCGCAGCTTGGGTTTCAGCCGCTGCTTGAGCGACTCCAGGTCCTTCGACTCGGCGAGCTTGCGCCCCTTGCCGTCCACCACCCGGAAGGTCATCTTCAGGTGGCCGGGCACCCGGTCGAGGTCCCACTCGGAGCGCGGCACCACCACCCCGGTCATGCCCTGGAGCTGCCGCTGCAGGCCGTCCAGCAGCGCGCCGTCCGGCGAGGTCATGCGGGACAGCGCCGCCTTGGCGAAATCCGGGGCCGGGACGAAGTTCCGGCGCACGGTCTTCGGCAGCGACTTCAGCAGTGCCGTCACGAGTTCCTCGCGCAGGCCCGGGATCTGCCAGTCGAATCCGTCCGGTTCGATCTGGTTGAGCACGGCCAGCGGAATGTGGACGGTCACCCCGTCGGCGTCGGCGCCGGGTTCGAACTGATAGGACAGCGGCAGCCGGTGACCGCCCTGCGGCCAGAAGTCCGGGTAGTCCTGGTCGCTGACCGCCGCCGATTCCCGGTTGATCAACATCGATTTCTCGAAGTTGAGCAGGTCCGGCTGTTCCTTGGCGGCCGTCTTCCACCACGCGTCGAAGTGCCTGCCGGAAACCACGTCCGCGCCGATTCGCCGGTCGTAGAACTCGAACAGCGTCTCGTCGTCCACCAGGATGTCGCGCCGCCTGGCGCGTTCTTCGAGGTCCTCGACCTCGTCGAGCATCGCCCGGTTCTCGTGGAAGAACGCGTGCCGGGTGTCCCAGTCGCCCTCGACCAGCGCGTGCCGGATGAACAGCTCGCGGCTCAGCTCCGGGTCGACGCGCCCGTAGTTGACCTTGCGGCCGACCACGAGCGGCACGCCGTAGAGGGTGACCCGTTCGGCGGCGATCACCGCGGCGCGGTCCTTCTCCCAGTGCGGCTCGCTGTAACTGCGCTTGACCAGGTGCTGCGCGAGTTGTTCCACCCAGTCCGGTTCGATGCGGGCGGCGATGCGCGCCCAGAGGCGGGAGGTCTCCACCAGTTCCGCGGCCATCACCCAGCGCGGCGGCTTCTTGAACAGCGACGACCCGGGGAACACGGCGAACCGGGCGTTGCGCGCGCCCTGGTACTCGTTCGAACCGCGCCCGGGCGCCCCCGACTTCTTCTCGGTCTTCTTGTCCACGTCCTTGAGGCCGACGTGCGACAGCAGACCGGCCAGCACCGACTGGTGGATTCGTGCCGCGTCGGCGTCCTGTTCGCCGAGGGTCATGCCCATCGACTTGACCATCTGCCGCAGCTGTCCGTAGAGGTCCTGCCACTCGCGGACCCGCAGGTAGTTGAGGAAGTCGGTCCGGCACAGCTTCCGGAACTGGTTGGACGAAAGTTCCTTCTGCTGGGTGCGCAGGTACCGCCACATGCTGAGGTAGGTGAGGAAGTCGGACTCGGCGTCCTTCTCGACGAACCGCGCGTGCTTCTGGTCGGCGGCCTGCTGCTTTTCCGCCGGTCGTTCGCGGGGGTCCTGAATAGACAGCGCGGCGGCGATGACGAGCACGTCGCGCACGCAGCCGTTGCGATCCGCTTCGAGGACCATCCGGGCCAGTCGCGGGTCGATCGGGAGCTGGGCGAGCTTGCGGCCGATCGGGGTCAGCCGCTTGTGCAGCTCGGTCTTCGAGCTGTCCAGCGCGCCCAGTTCGTGGAGCAGGTTGACGCCGTCGGTGATCTGGCGGCGGTCCGGCGGCTCCAGGAACGGGAACGACTCGATCTCGCCCAGGCCCAGCGAGGTCATCTGCAGGATGACCGAGGCCAGGTGGGTGCGCAGGATCTCCGGGTCGGTGAACTCGGGGCGGGACTCGAAGTCCTCCTCGGAGTACAGCCGGATGCAGATGCCTTCGGAAACCCGGCCGCAGCGGCCCTTCCGCTGGTTCGCCGACGCCTGCGAGACCGGTTCGATGGGCAGCCGCTGCACCTTCGTCCGGAAGCTGTACCGGGAGATGCGGGCGGTGCCGGGGTCGATGACGTACTTGATGCCGGGCACCGTCAGCGAGGTCTCGGCCACGTTGGTGGACAACACGATCCGCCGACCGCTGTGCGGCTGGAACACCCGGTGCTGCTCGGCGGCTGTCAGCCGCGCGTACAGCGGCAGGACCTCGGTGTTGCGCAGGTTCTGCTGCTTCAGGGCGTCGGCGGCGTCCCGGATCTCACGTTCACCGCTGAGAAAGACCAGGATGTCGCCCGGGGCCTCGGCGCAGAGCTCGTCCACCGCGTCGCAGATTGCCTGCGTCTGGTCGCGCACCACGTCCTCGGTCTCGTCCGAGTCGTCCAGCAGCGGGCGGTACCGCAACTCGACCGGGTAGGTGCGCCCGGAGACCTCGATCACGGGCGCGTCGTCGAAATGCCGCGAGAAGCGCTCCGGGTCGATGGTGGCCGAGGTGATGATCACCTTCAGGTCGGGGCGGCGCGGCAGCAGCTGCTTGAGGTAGCCGAGGATGAAGTCGATGTTCAGGCTGCGCTCGTGCGCCTCGTCGATGATCAGCGTGTCGTAACGCCGCAGCAGCCGGTCGTGCTGGATCTCGGCCAGCAGGATGCCGTCGGTCATCAGCTTGACCAGGGTGTCGGCGCCGGCCCTCTCGGTGAAGCGCACCTGGTAGCCGATGGCGCTGCCGAGCTCGGTGTCGAGCTCCTCGGCGACGCGTTCGGCAACGGTGCGGGCGGCCAGCCGCCGGGGCTGGGTGTGGCCGATCATGCCCTGGATGCCTCGGCCCAGCTCCAGGCACATCTTCGGCAGCTGCGTCGTCTTTCCGGAGCCGGTCTCGCCGGCGACGATGACGACCTGGTTGTCGCGGATCGCCGCGAGCAGGTCGTCCCGGCGCTGGCTGACCGGCAGCGCCTCGGGGTAGCTGATCTTGGGCACGTTGCCCCGGCGCTGCTCGATCCGCCGCTCCGCGGCGTCGACGTCGCCGGCGATCTCGGCCGTCACGGCCCGCAGTGCCTGCGGATCGCGGATCTTGCGGGCTCCCTCGATGCGACGATGCAGCCGACGCTGGTCGTGCAGCATCAGCTCGGGCAACCGTTCTCGCAGATCGACCAACGGAGATTCAACAGACGACGTACCCATACTCCGTCCAAGCATAGAGAAGGGGTTGCGTCGGCTGCCTCTGGTTTTCGACGCACCCACGGCGCGCACACCCGGAAGGGGAAATCGAGTGACCCAGGGCACTCAAACCCGCTCGGCGTGGCACAGGTATGCCATCGCGGTGTCGCCGACCCGGGTCAGCACCGCGGTCGCGTCCTGCGTGCCCTTCAGCTTCAGCCGGCGGCGCAGCTCATCCGGGTCCACGTCGAGACCGCGGACGAGGATCTCCAGCCTGCCCACGTCGTGGCTGCGCAGCAGCGTGCGCAGCGACTTCTCGCCGTACCGGCCGTGGTCGAAGACCCGGAAGGCACGGACCCCCGGCGGCGGCTCGTCGCCCGTCAGATAGGCGATGTGCGGGTCGAGCTGGGCGAGCCCGTGCCGCGCGGCGTAGTGCCGGACGAGGCCGGCGCGCACCACGGCGCCGTCCGGGTCGACGATCCACTGCCGAACCTCGACGGCCGGGCAGTCGTCCGGCTCCGCGTCGGTGATCGTCCAACCGGTGCCGTCCGGCCGCAGCACCGTCGCCCGGCGCCGAACCTCGCGGTCAGCCAGCCCGCCGAACCACAGCGCGGCTTCCCGGACCTGACCGGCCAAGGACACCACCTCTGCCTCGGCGGTATCCGGGACCGCCGCGAAGTCCAGCCCCGGTGCGGACTTCACCACGAGGTCGCGTCGGGCGTACACATCGAGCAGGTCGTCCAACGGCGGGACGAGGTCCGCCGGGTTCCAGCGCCGCCGACCGGCGTCGTCCCGGCGCGCCGGGTCCGCGACCACGGCCGTACCCCGGGTCACCGGGCGCAATGCGTCGGCCTCCGCGAGCACCGCCGACCGCCCGGAAACCGCGAGGTTGTGCTGGGCCATCGACAACCGAACACGATCGAGGTCGGAGCCGGCGCAGCGCGCCGCGACGGCGGTCAGCGCAACCAGGTCCGCGCCGATGGAACATGTCACGTCGTGCACGTCACGCCCGGCCAACCGCCGCGCGCGATGCCTGGCCACCACGCTGGCCGTCGCCTGCTGCAACGCCGCGTCGGTGAACAGCCAATCCGCGCAATCGTCCAATTTGGACTCGGCACGACGCCGCAGCACGGCCGTCTCCAACGCGGCGGCCGCGAACCGTTCACCGACGAGCTTGCGGGCGGCGGCGACGTCCTTGAGCCGCGTCGAGCTGGTCAACGCGAGCGCGGAGAGCTCGACGACGGCCTCCCGACCGGCCGCCGAACGCAGGAAGACCACGTCCGCCAAATCGAAGCTGTACCCCACCAGAACTCCTCAACACCGCTGCCGGAACCACGCTCCGGCAGCGAAGCCGCGGGTCGAGCTGGTGTGGCGAGCTGTCACGATCCGTTCCGTCCGAGCATGAAGTGCCTGCCGAACTCTTGCGTCCTCGGAGCGCCGCCACCCGCACCGCCACGAAAGACGAGTTCGGCAGGCACTACCCAATCAGTTCCCGGTGAACTTGGCTTTGCCCGGGCCGTTCTCGATGAACGAGCGCATCCCGATCTTCTGGTCTTCGGTGGCGAAGGTGCCCGCGAAAAGATGGGTCTCCAGCTTCAGCCCGGTGTCCAGGTCGACGTCCAGCCCACCGTCGATCGCCGCCTTGGCCGCGGCCAGCGCGCGAGCCGCACCGCCGGTGAACTGCTCGGCCCAGCGCCGCGCCGCCGCGTACACCTCGTCGGGCGCCACGACCTCGTCGATCATGCCCAGCGACAGCGCTTCCTGGGCGTCGACGAAACGCCCGGTGTAGACGATGTCCTTCGCCTTGCTGGGCCCGATCAGGCGGGCGAGCCGCTGCGTGCCGCCCGCGCCGGGGATCACACCCAGCAGGATCTCGGGCTGGCCGACCTTGACGTTCTCCCCTGCGATGCGCCGATCGCAGCTCAACGCCAGCTCGAAACCGCCGCCGAGGGCGTACCCGGTCAGGGCGGCCACGGTCGGTTTCGGGATGGCGGCGACGTGGCTCATCGCATCCGACAGGCCGCGCTCCTCCTTGCGGGCCATGTCGGCGTAGGACATCTCGGCCATCTCCTTGATGTCCGCGCCCGCCGCGAAGACCTTTTCGCCGCCGTAGACGATCACGACGCGAACGTCGGAGCGCTCAGCGGCCTCGATCGCGGCGTCCCGCAGCTCCGTTTCGATCTGCCGGTTCAACGCGTTCATCGGCGGCCGATCCAGCCGGATCGTCCCGATCGCGCCGTCCACCTCAAGTCTGACGAACTCGCCCACGCAGCAACCTCCTCGTCGAACCGCCACCTCGCGGGCAGGCTATCGCGCGCCACCCCGAACCTGCTGTGTCGCGGATCTCAGCAGCGCCGCCTGGCGAAGAACCGGTCGCCGCTGCGCTGCAGTTCCAGGTCCTGGTCGAAGGTCTTGGACAGGTTGTCCTCGGTGAGCACGTCGTCGAGCAGGCCTTGCGCGACGATGTTCCCCTCACGCAGCAGCAGGCCGTGGGTGAAACCCGGAGGAATCTCCTCGACGTGGTGGGTGACCAGCACCGATGCGGGCGCGTCCGGGTCCATTGCCAGCGCGGACAACCGCGCCACCAGGTCCTCCCGGCCGCCCAGGTCCAGCCCCGCAGCCGGCTCGTCCAGCAGCAGCAACTCGGGATCGGTCATCAGGGCTCGCGCGATGGTGGTGCGCTTGCGCTCCCCCTCGGACAACGTCGCGTACTCGCGGTCGGCCAGGTGCGCCACGCCGAGCATTTCGAGCAGTTCGGCGGCGCGGTCGGTGTCCATCGCGTCGTATTCCTCGCGCCACCGGCCGAGCACCGAATATCCGGCGCTGACCACGACATCGCGGACCAGTTCGTCGCCGGGGATGCGGGCAGCCAGGGCCGCCGAGCACAGGCCGATGCGGGTCCGGAGATCGAACACGTTGGTCTTGCCGAGCCGTTCGCCGAGCACGTCGACGCTGCCCTCACTCGGGTGCATCTCGGTGCTGGCCATCTTCAGCAGCGTCGTCTTGCCCGCCCCGTTGGGGCCGAGCACCACCCAGCGCTCGTCGAGCTCAACCGACCAATTAACGTCGGCCACCAGCGTGGTCTTGCCCCGCCGAACACCGACGCCATCCATCCGGATGACCAGGTCGTCCACGTCTACCTCCCAGCCGTGACTGACCGCAGCGCCGCGGCGACGCGCAGGCGGTTCGTCTCCGTCCGGACCGCCGCAGGTATCCGGCAGGTCCCTCCGAGGCCCCATTGTTCCGCCTGCACCTGCGGCGGCTGCGGCCGGGCGCACCCTGCGCCCACCTGCCCGGAACGCCCCGGTCGGGTGACGATCATCGGGCGCCCAGATACCGGGACGATGGCGATAGTGCTGGCACTGCGGCCCGGCCCGTGCCACGATCGGCGACGTGTCCGATTCGTTGCTCACCCGCGATCGCGTGATCGACCTGTTCCTGGTCGTAACTTCCGCCTGTCGCTGAAGCGGTCTGCTCCGCCTTTCCAGGCTCTCATCGCGCGGTCCGACGAATCCATCCACTGAAGCACGCCCCGCCTCGGCAGGGTGTGCGCGTCGTGCCGTGCTCACCGCAAGACGAACTTGGAGACACGCATGAGCGCTGTGCGACACCACCCGTCCAACGCCAACAAACTGTCCAAGTACTCCCCGACCGAACCGGTTCCCGAGCCGGGCGTGGTGGAACTGCACCCCGGGCTCGACCTGCCGTTGCTGCACGACCTGATCCGCCCCGACCACCTTTTGTGGACGCCGCGCGAACTGCGCGACCTCACCAGCCTGGTCGCGTCCGAACTGACCGGCCCGCTGCTCGACGTCGTGCGCATCGACGACGAACAGCGATGGTGGGCCAAGCTCGGTCTGACCGCGGGCGTCGAGTTGTGGCTGCTGTCGTGGGCGCCCGGTCAGGGCACCCAACCGCACGACCACGGCGGCGCGTCCGGCTCGTTCTCCGTGCTGTTCGGCGCGCTTCGGGAGGACTACCGGTATCCAGCGGGCCCGATTCGCACCACGCACCACGACGTCGGCTCGGGCGTCGGCTTCGGCAGCGGGCGCGCGCACCAGGTCCGCAACATCAGCTCGGTGAATTCGGCGAGCGTGCACGCATATTCGCCACCGCTGCTGCCGGTCCGCTATTACGCGGATCTGGCTGACGTGCCACCAGTCCCGCCGCAACGGCCGCACGTTCCGCAAACGCCCGCACCACACCCGAAGGAGCTCGGATGACCGCGATCCCGACCCAACGACCGGACAGCGTCACGGCCGGCCCGTTCGGCATCGAGCACCTGCTGGCCGAATCGCGTGCGAAGCTGGCCCGGGTCTCCCCGCAGGAAGCGCTCGCGTTGCAGCAGGAAGGGGGCCTGATCATCGACATACGGCCGCAGTCCGACCGGCTCGCCGAAGGCGAGATCCCGGGTGCGCTGACCGTGGAGCGGATCGTTCTGGAGTGGCGCCTGGACCCGGCCGGCGGCCACCGCCTGGACGACCTGCACCCCGACCGCCCGGTCGTCCTGGTGTGCAACGAGGGTTACGCCTCCAGCCTCGCCGCCGCCCAGGCGAAGACGCTTGGCCTGTCCAAGGCCACGGACCTCGACGGCGGCTTCCGGGCCTGGAAAGCAGCAGGCCTACCGGTCACCACCAACGCCTGACGCCCGCACACCCACTGTGAGGAAGGGAACCTTCCCGCCACCCGTGGCAGGAAGGTTCCCTTCCTCACATCAGCCGCCGCAATCAATGACAGGAAGGTTCCCTTCCTCACGCCAGCCGCCGGGGCGGACCGATGAGGCGCAAGACGATTACCGGTACCGGGCCCACTGTGGACCGGAGGGCAAGGAGCACGATCTGCGCCCGGAGAGCCGGATGTGCCCCGGGAGCCGGATGTGCCCAGAGCCGCCGGAGGTGGCAAACCGCGCAGCCACAAGAGTCGGCTGTGGACGCCGGGCGAGATCAACGATCGCGGAATTCCCAGCGACGCCGACACGGAGTCGATCAAATCGCGCACCTCGCCCGGCCTGGCAATGTGCCACCTCGCCGGCAGCGCGCGACTCCTGGTCACTGCCTGATGAGCACTTTCAGGTGTCACCGCGCCAGACTGCATTCCCAGCCGACGACCTGCCCAAACGGCACATCGGGCACGGCCTGGTCCCGTACGCTTCCAACCTTGTGCGAGCTCAGAGTCTTTTGTTCCGCCCTTGGGTCGTGACCGCCGTCGTGGGCGCGGTAGCGGTAACAGCCGTAGAGCTGTTCGCGGGCACCGGCCCGGTCGGCGCTGCCGTCGGCTGGCTCGGCGCCCTGGCCGGGGTGATCTTGCTGCCGATGGCTACCCAGCTGGGTTTACTCGTCGGCTCGGTGGTTTTCGGGCTGCGGGTCCGGCAGGTGGTGTTCGGCGCGATGCGGGAGGTCGCGTCGTGGCGGATCGGCCGGGTGACCTTCACGATCCGCTGGCTGCCGGTCACATTGCGGTCGCAGATCGGTCCGTGGCGTTCCCCGGTGATCCTGCGTTGCTGGCTGGCGGGCCTGCTGTCGGCGCTGGTCGGTGTCGCCGTCGTCGTGGTCGGTTGGTTGCTCGCCGACGGTCCGTTCGGCCGCGGTTTCGTGCTCGCCGCAACGCCACTAATGATCTACAAGTTGTGGCCGAGGCGGGTTCCGCTGACCACCTCGACCGGTTGGTTGCTGTTCTCGCTGCCGCGCATGCGCGACCCGGAACGCGCGGATTTCCTGGCCGCACCGATGGCCGCCCGCGCCTACGAGGCCCTGCGCGAAGGCGCCATCGAGCGCGCGCAGACGCATGCCGATGAACTCGCCGCGAAGTACCCGGGTTTGAACGCCACGATCTCGTGCCAGGCCGCCGTGATGGAATCGCGCGGCGAATACGCGCCGGGGGTTCTGCTGATGCTGAAGTTCCTGGCGGAGAACGACGAACTCCCACCGCGCAGGATGTCCTACGTGCTGGCGGGCCTCGCGGGCCTCGGTTTCAAGGCCGTGGAGGCCGGTCAGCTGCCTGCGGAAACCTTGCTGCCGACCGCGAAGAAGGCGCTCGACGACGCGATCCGGCTCGGCTTCCCGGAGTTCGAGCTCAGCGGTGCGAGCGGACTGCTCGCGCTGATCGAGGGCGAGGCGGACCGCGCCGTCCGCCTCGCCACGACCGGCGCCGACTACAACCACTCACCGCTATCCCGCGCCGACGACCTCGTCACACTCGCCCGCGCGCACATGGCGTGCCACGACAACGTCGCCGCGCGGGTGGCGTTGGCTAAGGCCGAGGAGCTGGCCCCGTGGTCGCCGAGGGTCGTCGAGACCCGCGAGCGGCTTTCCGTGGCGTGATCGCGCTGCATCACTCCACCGAGAGCACCAGTTTCCCGATGGTGTGGTTGGTTTCGCCGAGGGCGTGCGCTTTGGCCGCCTCCGCCAGCGGGAACACACCCGCGATCTCCGCATGCGGTCGGCCGGATTCGACGATTTCGGTGAGGTGACGGCGCGCATGCCCGCCTGATCGGCCTCGACGAGCATCAGACTCACCCGTACTCCAAGCCGTTTCGCGTCGGCGGCAATCGCCTCCCGCCCGAACTGCAGAATGGAGACTAGGACGCCACCTCGTCCGAGAGTCCGTAAGGAACGGGCGGGGTCGCCCGCGATGGGGTCCAGCACGACGTCGACATCGCTGACGACGTCCGCGAAATCCTGCACGTCGCGATCGGCGTCTCCCCGCTGGCCTACCGCCGCACCTTCAGCGCGAGCGTCTGACGGCCGGTCGCAGCAGCAAGTTCGCCTTGCGCGCACCGGAAATCGTGGCCTTAACCAATCGGTGGCGCCCTCAGAGGTTCGCGCCCTTCGACTGGTTGCACTGGGCGCACAGCAGTTGGAGGTTCTCCTCGGTCGAGCTGCCGCCGAGCGCGACCGGGATGATGTGGTCGTACTGGATCTCGAAGTCGGTGCCGCATTGGACGCACCGACCATTATCGCGCTGGAACACCCGCATCTTGACCTCGCGCGGGATCGCCGGGCGGCGGCCGGGCGAGCGCGCGTCGGTGTTGAGCAGCAGGTGCGCGCGGTCCAGCTTGGCCTTCTCCTTGCGCTGCCGGTCCCGCACCAGGGCGACGACGTCCTGCGCCGAGTAACCACCCGACTCCCAGTAGAAGGAGCTCTCGAACCACCACCACGTCCGGCCGCCGGAGGACGCCACGCGCGCCGGCCGGTTCAGCTGCTCGACGCGCATCCCGTCGAGCCGTCGCCGGTCGATGCGCGTCGGCGGGCAGCCGGTACCGACGAAGAACCACCGGCGGCGGAACAGGAATCCCCGGTCGTGGAATATGTCGGCGTTGCCGTCGGAGCGGAGCTGCGTGCTGCTGGTGCCGCGGGGCCGGGCGAACGCGGGCGTCTTCGGCCACCGGCGCTGCCACAGGGACAGCCCCGCGACCAGGACGAAGACCAATGCCGCGAGCAGAACCAGGTTCAGCACCGAATCGACGAAGCCAGCCACTCGAACCCCCAGGTCGCCCGGCGGACCGCGAGGTCCTAAGCACCCGGGAAAATACCGTGCGCGACCGATTCAGCACCGGGAGTTTTCGACGACTCCTCTTCAAGATCACGCAGATGGCCCAAATGCGTTCCGGGCCGCGGAAAATCGGGCGATCAGCGGGGTTCAGTGAGGCGCTCGACGGCTTTTCGAGCCGCCGCCCGCAGATCCGCCGGCTTCGCGTCGCCGAGCATCATGCGGCGCAGCTGCGGCACGGCCAGCGGCCAGCTGATCAAGCCGATCGACAGCAGGGCGAGCATCCCGGGATCGAACTCGCCGGTCACGTTGCCGCTTTCCTGGGCGCGGCGGACTGCTTCCGCTTGGCGCCGGTAGCGCTCGGCGCGTTCGGACTCGGCGACGACGCCGGTTTCGCCGCGCTCCAGGGCTTCCCACAGCAGCAGGCGCAGCACGTGCGGGTTCGCGACGTGGTAGTCGGCGAGGCGGTCGACGTAGCCGGGCAGGTCATCGCCGCCCATCGGGATCTCGGCAGCCAGCTCGTCCATCGTTCGTTCCAGCACCGCCGAGAACAGCGCGTCCTTGCTGCCGAAGTAGGCGTAGATCAGTTGCTTGTTAGCCTGCGCCTGCTTGGCGATCCGGTCGACGCGCGCACCGGCGATGCCGTAGGCGGCGAACTCGGCGATCGCCGCCTCGAAGATCCGAGTTTTGGTGGCTTCGGCGCTGCGGGACACACTCGAACTGTACTCGCCGAACCAACCAACCAGTTGAAATCGATCAATCCCGCCAGCTCCGGCCAACCATCTGGTTGGCGACTCGCATCACTGCCCGGTGGGTCCGTCGATGCGTTCGCGGAGCAGGTCGGCATGGCCGTCGTGGCACGCATATTCCTCGATCATGTGCGCGAGGACGTACCGGAGCTGAAACTGGAGAATGCCGGTCAAGGTCGCCCGCTCATGGCCCGCCCGCGAAGGCTCGAACCGCTGCCGATCATTCACCCGGCCATCATGCCGAATCTCGTCCTTTGTGGAGGGCCCCCTGGCGGGGCGCAGCCGGCGGGCGAGCCGCACCTCGCCAGGGCATGGCCGTGCTGTACGGGTTACCGAATGCCCTCCAAGTGCCACCTCGACGTCACCCGGACGGGTCAGCTCGCGAGGACGACCTTGCCGAGTTCTGCGGGACCGGACAGCAGCGGATGCCGGGGCAGGACCCGGACGGTGTAGCCCGCGGGTCCTGCGTGCGGCAGCGTCACCGACGCTTCGTAGCGGCCGCCTTCCGCCGGGTGCATCGACTCGGTGACGAAGTCGTGCAGCACGTCGCAGTCGTCCACGCGCCCCACCACCACCTCGACGTCCACATCGGACGGATCGAGCCCGGCCAGGTCGACCCGCGCCCGCACCGTGACCTGCCCGCCGAGCAGCGGGGTGCCGCCGTCGTCGACGGACATCTCGGCGTCGCTGATCCGCACCCAGGTCCAGGCTGCCTGCAACCGGGCGCGGTAGTCGGCGATCTCCCGCGCCCCGCGGTAGTCATCCGCGGTGACGGCCCGCGCCGACCGCGCGGCTGGCATGTAGTGGTTGTCGACGTACTCGCGGATCATCCGCGACGCCTGCACGCGCGGCCCCAGCGTCGCCAGGGTGTGCCGCACCATCGACATCCACTTTCCGGGCACGCCGTCGGTATTGCGCTCGTAGAACATCGGGGCGACGTGGTCGGAGATCAGCTCGTACAGGGCCGCGGATTCCAGGTCGTCGCGCCGGTTCGGGTCGCTGACCCCGTCGGCGTTCGGGATGGCCCAGCCGTTGTGGCTGTCGAACATCTCGTCCCACCAGCCGTCCCGCACCGACAGGTTCAGGGCACCGTTGAGCGCCGCCTTCATCCCCGAGGTGCCGCACGCTTCCAGCGGGCGCACGGGATTGTTCAGCCACACGTCGCAACCGGACACCAGGTACTTGGCCAGCGACATGTCGTAGTCCGGCAGGAACGCAATGCGGTGCCGCACATCGGCCTGGTCGGCGAAGCGCACGATCTGCTGGATCATCGCCTTGCCGCCCTCGTCGGCGGGGTGCGACTTCCCGGCGACCACGATCTGCACCGGGCGGTCCGCGTCGAGCAGCAGCTCCCGCAGCCGCTCGGTGTCGCGCAGCATCAGCGTGGCCCGCTTGTAGGTCGGAACCCGGCGGGCGAAGCCGATGGTCAGCACGTCCGGGTCGAAAACCGTGTCGCACCAACCGAGTTCCAGGTCCGACGCGCCACGCCGCAGCCACGCGGTACGCAGCCTGCGACGCACCTCGTCCACCAGGCGTTGGCGCAGCGAGCAGCGCAGTTCCCACAGCAGCGAGTCGCTGACCGGCTCGATGCCGCGCAGCCCGGCACCGCTGTCCATTTCGGACTCGCCGAGCAGTTTGCCCAGTTCCCGCGCCGACCAGGTCGGCCCGTGCACGCCGTTGGTGACCGAGCGGATCGGGATCTCCTCGGTGCCGAAGCCCGGCCACAGGTTGCGGAACATCTTGCGGATGACCTTGCCGTGCAGCTCGGAAACGCCGTTGGCGCGCTGCGCGAGCCGCAGCCCCATGTGGGCCATGTTGAACATGCCCGGGTTGTCCTCGGCGCCCAGCGCGAGCACCCGGTCCGTGGGCACGCGGGGCAGCAGCGCCTGTTCGGAGCCGTCGCCGAAGTAGTGCCGGACCAGGTCGACCGGGAAGCGGTCGATCCCGGCCGGGACCGGGGTGTGCGTGGTGAACACCGTCCCGGCCCGCACCGCGGCCACCGCCTGGTCGAACTGCAGGCCCGGCGATTCCAGCAGCTCGCGGGTCCGCTCCAGGCCCAGGAACCCGGCGTGGCCCTCGTTGGTGTGGAACACCTCGGGCTGCGGGTGCCCGGTCAGCTCGCAGTAGGCGCGGACCGCGCGCATGCCGCCGATCCCGGCGAGGATCTCCTGGCGGATCCGGTGCTCGGCGTCGCCGCCGTAGAGCCGGTCGGTGGTGCCGCGCAGGTCGTCGTCGTTCTCCGGCAGATCGCTGTCCAGCAGCAGCAGCGGAACCCGCCCGACCTGCGCCTTCCAGATCCGGGCGTGCAGGGTGCGACCGGCGGGCATCGCGACCCGCACCTGCAGGGGCAGCCCGGCCGGCTCGGTCAGCATCTCCAGCGGCAGGCCGCGCGGATCCAGCACCGGGTAGTGCTCGACCTGCCAGCCCTCCGCGGACAGCGACTGCCGGAAGTACCCGGACCGGTACAGCAGCCCGACCCCGATCATCGGCACGCCCAGGTCGGAGGCCGACTTCAGGTGGTCGCCGGCCAGCACCCCGAGTCCGCCGGAGTAGTTCGGCAGAGCCTCGGTGAGGCCGAACTCCATCGAGAAGTAGGCGATCGAGACGGGCAGCCCGGCGTCCTCATCCTGCCGCTGCTGGTACCAGCGCGGCACCGCCAGGTACCGGCGCAGGTCGTCGTCGACGGCCCGGGTGCGAGCCAGGAAGTCCTGGTCGCCGGCCAGCTGCCGCAGCCGCTCGGCGGGCACCTCGGCGAGCAGCCGCAGCGGATCCGCCCCCGCCGACGACCACACCTGCGGGTCGACCGCCGCGAACAGGTCCTGGGTCGGCGGATGCCAGGCCCAGCGGAGGTTGGTCGCCAGCGTGCCGAGCGCGCTCAACGGCTCGGGCAGGTGGGCACGCACGGTGAAGCGGTGGACTGCTCTCACAGCAGCGGACCATATCTTGGAACGCGGCGGCCCGTTCGCGGAAGTACCAGCCCTGCCGCCACTCGTGGCCGATGGGAAGCTTGGCTGCGTGCGCGCGATTGGGCTGGTGGCGTTGGTGATCTTGCTGATCGTCGGCGCTTGCACCGCGGCACCACCGCAACCGGCCCCTGTGGCCGATCACACGGTCGGCCCGTCGTTCGTGCACGGCACCGACCAAGGCGACACCGACCGGCTCGCGGCCACGATCGTCACCGACGTCCAGCGGTACTGGGCAGCGCAGTACCCGGCGGTGTTCGGCGTGCCCTGGCGGGACCTCGACGGCGGCTTCTTCTCGGTGGACACCAACGGCACCAGCGCCCCGCCGCCCTGCGCGGCCGATGTGAAGGACATCGAAGGCAACGCGTACTACTGCGCCACGGTCGACGCCATTGCCTGGGACCGCGCAGCGCTGGTCCCGGTCCTGCGAGAGCACTACGGCGACGCATCGGTTGCTGTGGTGCTCGCGCACGAGATCGGGCACGCGGTGCAGCGACGCGCCGGACTGCACGCCGATGGCGCTCCGATGCGTCTCGAAGCGATGGCGGACTGCTACTCGGGTTCGTTCATCCGCTGGGTCGTGGACGGTCACGCCGAGCACCTACGCATCAACCCCGAGCAACTGGACCGGGCGATGCGCGCGCTCATCGTCTTCCGCGACCCGGTGAGCACGAACAACACCGACACCCACGGCACCGCATTCGACCGCATTTCGGCCTTCCAGAGCGGATTTCTCGACGGCCCGCGACGCTGCGCGGACGTGACCGGAACATCGCTGGCGGAACCAGCGCCGGACGATCCGAACAAACCGCTGGACGACGTCCTGCGCACCGATCGCATCTCCGGCTACTTCGGCGCTCTCGTCACACAGCGCGGCGGGCGGTGGACGCCACCTGCCGTCCGCTCAGCACCCGGATGTCCCGAAACAACCGGCCCCGCGCAGTTCTGCGCGCAACCCCCGACGATCGTCGTCGACCGCGCAGCGCTGGCCGGACCGCATCGCAGCATCGGCGACCAGGCCGTCACCACGCTGCTCACCTCCCGGTTCGCGCTGGCCGCCCTCACCGAACTCGGCCGCCCCACCACCGGAGCCGAAGCGGGCAAGCAGATCGCCTGCCTCACCGGCGCTTACACGGCTGCGCAACCAGCGCTGTCGGCGGGTGACCTCGACGAAGCCGTCACGATCACACTCGAATCCGACGAAGTCTCCCGCGACGCGCACGGCGCGAACCCGCTAACAGGATTCGACCGCATCGCGGCCTTTCGCACCGGAGCTCTCGGCGACGCGGCAGCCTGCGGCTGATCAGGACTTCGCGGCGTAAGCGGCTTCCTGTCATCCGGCCGGCCCGGGATCCGCCGAGATCGCACGTGGGTCGATCTCGCAACCGATAGGCTGCTTCCGGCATCGGGCGGCTCAGGGCCGGCCCGGTGGCAGGAGGACTTCGGTCAGCAGGATGGGGCGCGGCAGTGGTACCGGTATCGACAAGAAACCGACGGCGGCAGCGGATCCTCGGTCCCGCTGTCTCGGTGCTCGCGTGCATCGCCCTCGTCGGCGGGTGCTCGCAGGTGGTCAGCGGCACCCCAACGACGCTCGGCGGCTATTCGACCACCGAAGTCGCCGGCCTGCCCGCCAGCAACGGTCCCAGCGGTCCCAAGGACGGCGCACCGGAGTCGTCATTACCGGTGGAGGGCACCGACAACGGCGCGATGGACAAGCTCGCGCGCAACGCGGTCGCCGACATCGACACCTACTGGAGCGAGACCTTCCCGAAGGCCTTCCCCGGCAAGCGCTTCGCGCCGGTCAAGCGGTTGGTGTCCTACGACTCGGGCGGCCCCGGAATCCAACTGTGCGGGGAGAACACCACCGGCGTGGTCAACGCGTTCTACTGCCGGCCGGAGGATTTCATCGCGTGGGACCGCAGCACCCTGCTCCCGGAGCTAAACAACAGCTTCGGGCCGATGGCCGTGGTGACGGTGCTCGCGCACGAGATGGGGCACGCCGTGCAGCACCGCGCGGGCACGGCCACCTCGAACGACCAGGTGATCGTGCTGGAGCAACAGGCGGACTGCTTCACCGGCGCGTACTTCCGGCACGTCGCCGAGGGATCCTCGAAGTACTTCCAGGTTTCCACCGGCGAAGGCCTCAACCAGGTCATGGGCGTGCTGAACTTCATCCGGGACTCCCCGGGTGATTCCGACTTCCGGGACGGAAGCGCGCACGGATCCGCGTTTGACCGGGTCACGGCGTTCCAGTTCGGCTTCAGCGAGGGCCCGCAGCGCTGCGCCAAGATGGACTTCAGCGACGTCCAGAAGCGCACCACGCTCTTCCAACGCTCTTCCAGGCGTGGAAACCGATCCAGAAGCAGGACACCGATCTCCCGGTGGACCAGAAGAGCCTCAACGCAGTGGAGCAGAGCCTGCACACGGTGTTCCGCGACACCGGCGCCGAGCCGCCCAAGATCGTCACGGAGCTGAAGCCGTGCGGTCGCGAGCAGGCCACCTCACCTGCGTCCTACTGCCCGAGCACGAACACGATCTCGTTGGACATTCCAGCCCTGCAGAAGATCGCCCAACCGCCGAGCAAGAGCGGGGACACCAGCGGCTACGGCGATTTCGCCGCATACGCCCAGGTGGCGTCGAGGTATGCGCTGTCGGTGCAGAAGGCCGCGGGCCTGCCGCTGGACGACGAGGCCGCCGGCCTGCGCACCGCCTGCATGGTCGGTTCGTGGAGCGGGCTGCTGGTCGAGGACCCGATCGGGCAGCGCAACCCCGTCGGCAACCTGCGGATCGTGCCGGACGACATCGACGAGGGGGTGTCCGCGCTGCTCGGCGCGGACAGCCTGATCGCGGCGAACGTCCGCGGCGACCAGGTGCCCGTCGGGTTCGCGCGGGTGGAGGCGTTCCGGGTCGGCGTCCAGCAGGGATTCGCCCCGTGCAGCACCAAGTACGGCGGCTGAGCCGACGGAACCTGCGGTGTCGCACCGATTTTCGGGGCGACACCGCTTTTCTTTTCGCCGGAACAACCCGAACTGGTCACGGACGTCCTTCGGACATGGCCCTCGAACGGAATCTTGACTGGGACGGCCTCCTCAACGCACGGGACCTCGGCGGTCTCTGCGTAGGCGCGGAGCGGAGAACCCGTTGGGGTGCGGTGGCTCGCTCAGAAGACCCGGCCGCGCTCACCGCGGCAGGCTGGTCGGCGCTCCAGCGGCACGGCATCCGCACGATCATCGACCTCACCGGGGACGACGAACGCGAGCCGGACGCGGCCCCGCGACCGCCGGAGCTGACGACGGTGCGCCTGCCGCTCGACGACTACTCGGACACCGAGTTCTGGGAGCAGTGGGGCGGCGGGATTTCCTACACCCCGCTGTACTACCAGCCGTTCCTGGACCGGTTCCCGCAGCGCGTTGCGGAAGTGTGCCGCGCGATCGCGCGGGCCGAGCCGGGCGGTGTGCTGGTGCACTGCGGCGGTGGCCGGGACCGCACCGGCCTGATCGTTCTCGTGCTGCTGGTCCTGGTCGGCGCTGATCCGGCGGACATCGCCTCGGACTACGCGTTCAGCCACGTTCGCCGTGCCGAATTGTGCGCCCGGGTGGGGCTGGGCGACGACACCCCTAAGATCAGGCAGCTCATCGCCCAGCACGGCACCAGCGAGGACGAACTGATCCGCGAGGCCGCGACCTCGCGCGACATGGCGGTGCATCTGCGCTCCGGCGGCCTCTCCGAGGCGGATCTGACTGCATTGCGCGACAGGCTGATCGCCTAACCGATCGCCGACGAACCCCAAGCCGGCTGGGCGCGCGGAGGCACCCATCTCCAGGAAAAGGAAGGAGCGGCGATTTCGCTCGAAATCGCCGCTCCCCTTGCGTCCTGGACTCAGAACAGGGCGCTGGCGAGCGCCCTGCGGGCCGCCGCGACCCGGTCGTCGCCCTCCGGGAAGACCTCGAACATCTCGATCAGGTGCCGACGGATCCGGTCCCGGTCGTCGCCGGAGGTGCGTTTGACCGCGCGGATCAGCCGGTCGAAGCCCTCCGCAACCCGCCCGACGGCGACCTCCGCGTCGGCGGCGGCGAGCTGGGCGTCGATGTCCTCCGGGGCCGCGTCGGCGCGCTCGATCGCGGCCGGGTCGGCCTGCTCGGCGCGCGCCGTGAAGCGGACCTGCGACAGCGCCGCCTTGGCCTGCTCGTTGTTCGGCTCGGAGGCGAGGATCTGCTGGTAGGCGTCCTCAGCGGCGGCGTAGTCGCCGCGCTCCAGCGCGTCCTCGGCGGCGGTGAACCGCGGGTCCTCGGGCACCTCGGCGGCCGGCTCGACGCCCTCTTCGGCGGCGCGGATGCCGGGCATCTGGTCGCGCAGGGCGTTCAGCAGCGAATCGATCCACTGGCGGATCTGCGGTTCCGGGAGAGCACCGGCGAAGGCGTCCACCGGCTGCCCACCGGCGATCGCGATGACCGTGGGCACCGACTGCACCTGGAACAGCTGCGCGATGCGCGGGTTCGCGTCGACGTCGATCTTGGCCAGCACCCAGGCGCCGTTGGCCTCCCGGGCGAGTCGTTCGAGCACCGGGGAGAGCTGCTTGCACGGACCGCACCAGGTCGCCCAGAGGTCGACGACCACGGGCACCTGCATGGACTTCTCGACGACCTCGGCCTGGAAGGTGGCCTCGGTCACGTCGATCACCGCAGCAGTCGCCGACCCCGCATCGCTTCCGCCGTTGGCTGCGGGCGCCTGAGTGGCGGCCCTAGCGGTTGCTTCGGCCCGGTTCTTCAGGGCCGACAGGTCGACTGCGCCCGCCATCGCGGCGGACAGAGCTGCTGCGTTCTGGCGTGGATCCGGCCTCGTCACGCCTCCATCCTGACACGTCCCGCTGGCTGCGTGACGGCTGGGCGGTGAATGTTCCGCGACTCAGGACACCGAGCAACCAAAATCGCCATGCCGACGAAGTTCCTAGATCAAACCGAAGCAGCGAACGAGTGTCGCTCGAACAGGTGGCAAGGCCGGTTCGGTCCTAAGGTTCGGCGGACCCGATCACCGAAGGGGAAGGCGGAGCCCGCGAGGGACGGTTGTTTTCTCGCGGGTCTGCGGGGCCTCCAAATGGGGGACCTTCAGCCAGTTGTTCAACGAGAGGTTCGAAACAGTGCGTATTGCTACCCGTGTTGCGGGTGTCGCCGGTGCCGCCACCCTCGGCGTCCTGACCCTCGGCAGCGCCGCGTTCGCGGACAGCGCCGACAACGACGGCATCAACGCCGCCGACGACAACAACATCAGCGCCGCCGCGGTGCAGTTGTGCGGCAACAACATCGGCGCTCTGATCGGCGTCGTCGTGCCGGTCTTTTCACCGCAGGTCAACAACTGCGTTAACGCGCCGATCGTCGACCACCCGAAGGCCGGGCTCTGACCACAGCAACACCGGACCGGGGGCGGCTGCGAAGCCGCCCCCGGTCTCTTGCTGTGCCTACTCCCCGCGCAGGTGCTCCTCGACCCGGCGCACCTTCGCGTGCAGCTGGCCGGTGTGCCCGGGACGGATGTCGGCCTTCAGCACGAGGCTGGTGCGCGGCGCGTTGGCCGACGCGGCCTCGGTGGCGCGCTTCACCACGTCCATCACCTCGTCCCACTCTCCCTCGATCGTGGTGAACATCGAGGTCGTCTCGTGCGGCAGCCCGGACTCCCGCACCACCTTGACCGCGGCCGCGACCGCTTCGCTGACACTGTCGCTGTCCCCGACCCCGCTCGGGGCCACGCTGAACGCAACCAGCACGTCTACTCCTCCATTCCGTCCGCACCGCCGTCCGACGGTCGACACGATCATGTCCGACGCTGCGGCGGTTCCGCAGATTTCGAACGCCTCAGCACCACAGCGGTGAACTCGCCGGTAACCGCTGCTAGCGTCGAACACCATGAGCACCCGTAGCCCACTGCCCTTCGACCCCATCGCTCGCGCGGCCGAGAACTGGGCCGACCGGGTAGGCCCGTCGACGACGATGGCCGCAGTGACGAGCGTGATGCGGGTCCAGCAGATCCTGCAATCGGCGGTCGACAGCGCGTTGCGACCGCACAACCTGACGTTCGCCCGCTACGAGGCGCTGGTGCTACTGACCTTCTCGCGGCGCGGCAGCCTCCCAATGCGCGTCATGGGCGACCGGCTCCAGCTGCACCCGACCAGCGTCACCAACATCGTCGACCGGCTGGAGCAGGACAGCCTGGTCCGGCGGGTGCCGCACCCCACGGACCGGCGCACCACCCTGGTGGAGATCACCGAGGACGGTCGAGACCTGATGAAGAAGGCGACCGAGTCGGTCACCGAAATCGACTTCGGGTTGCGCGGCATCACCGAACGGCAGACCCAGCAGCTCACCGAACTACTCGGCAAGGTGCGGCACGCGGCCGGGGACTTCTGAGTCAGTTCAACTCGCGCAGCGCGTACCGGACCCGGCCCCAGAACGTCGGCTCGTCCGAATCCGATTCGGCCAGCAGCCCGCGACGGTTCGCCCAGCGCTCGAACCACACCGACGCCAGCGGCGGGATCGACGCCACCAGCGCCAGGACGAGCACCCCGAACCGCCAGCGCAGCGGGCTGAACACGACGAGGCAGGTCGCCACGTAGGCGGTGAACACCAGCCCGTGGACCCAGCCCATGACCGTCACGCCGAGCGGCTGCTGCAGACCGTACTTGAACGCCATCGCCACCAGCAGACCGACCCACGAGAACGCCTCGGCGATCGCCACCGCCCGGAACCACCCGGCATACGTACGCGGCACGTCAAACCCACTTCCGTTCCAACGGCACTCCCCTGCGAGTGTGCCGGGTGTCGCCGATCACACCGCCCCCGGTCCGCTACGCGCGGGTCTGGTGGTCGACCCAGGCCAGGTAATCGGGGTTGCCGCCGACGATCGGCGTGGCGATGATCTCCGGCACGTCGTAGCTGTGATTGGCCCGGAGGTGCTCGACCAGCGCGGCGAGCCGCCCGGCGGAGGTCTTGATCTGCAGCTGCCATTCGGCGTCGTCCTGCGCCGCGCCCTCCCACACGTAGAAGCTGCGGATGGGCACGACCTACACGCACGCCCCCAGCCGCCCCTCGACGACACCGCGTGCCAACTCGGCGGCCGCCTGCTCCGAGTCGGTGGTGGTCACGACCTGCACATGATCAGCCATGAGTTCAGGGGAGCCCGCAATCCGCCGCGGAGCCGCTGACCGGAAGGTCGCTGCGCTCGCTGTGCTAGCACTGGACAACCTTGTCAAGCCCCGCCGGTTCACCGTCGTTCCAGACGCCGCCGAGGTCAATGCGGATCGCCGTTCTTGTCCGGTGTCGACACCTCGACGCGGCGTTCAGCCGCGCCGAATTCCGCCGTCCGCCGACTTGACCGCCCTGCGGGTCCGGAGACTTTCCCCTCGGCCCCGCCCGGGTGCGAGCAAGGGAACCTTCCTGTCACCCCGGATCGGGAAAACCGCAGCATGGGAACCTTCCTGTCATCCTCTGGCCCGGTGGGCGCGCGCTGGACGGAGTTCGGCGGGTGTGCGGATGGGAACCTTCCGGTCACCTCCGGCCCCCGGATCGCGGCGGTGGGTGCTGGTCCGATCGACGGATGTTCCGGGGCCAGGTGCAGGCAGAATCGGCCGGTTCCATTGACAGGCGCCGACGGGTCGCGATCCAATGCCGCTCGTCATGACAACGTTGTCTCAATCCGGGAACGTCCGACGCGCCACGATGAACGATGTGGCGCGGTTGGCGGGCGTGAGCATCAAGACCGTTTCGCGGGTCGTCAACGCCGAGAACGGCGTGCATCCGGCGACCGCGGAGCGGGTGCTGGCCGCCATCGACCAGCTCGGGTTCCGCCGCAACCTCAGCGCCCGCAACCTCCGCCGGGGCACCGGGACCGGCACACTGGGCCTGGTGCTGGAGGACCTGGCGAACCCGTTCTACTCGGTGCTGACCCGCGCCGTCGAGGAAGTCGCGCGGGTGCAGGGCAAGCAGGTGCTGACCGGCTCGTCCGATGAGGACCCGGCTCGGGAACGCGAGCTGGTGCTGGAGTTCTGCGCCCGCCGGGTCGACGGGCTGCTCGTAGTTCCCGCCGGTCACCAGCACGGGTACATCGCGCACGAGATCAACGCCGGTACGCCGGTGGTGTTCGTGGACCGGCCGCCGGGCAACCTCGACGCCGACACAGTGTTGATCGACAACGCCGGCGGCACCGCGCTCGCCGCACGCCACCTGGCCGAACACGGGCACCGCGAGATCGCGTTCCTGGGCGACGCCCTGGAAATCCACACGGCCGCCGAGCGGTTGCGCGGTTTCCGGGAAGGTTGTGCGCAGGCCGGGGTGCCGTTCTCCCCCGACCTGGTCCTGATGGGCCCGCACACCTACGAGTCGGTAGCGCAGGCATTGCGTTCCACGTTGCGTCGCGCGACCGCGCTGGTGACCGGCAACAACCGGATCACCATCCACGCCCTGCGGGCGCTGGCCGGGCAGCCGTCGCGCCCGGCGCTCGTCGGCTTCGACGACTTCGAGCTCGCCGACCTTCTCGATCCGCCGATCAGCGTGGTCACCCACGACACGTGGGCACTGGGGCGGTCGGCGGCGGAGTTGCTGTTCGCGCGGTTGGACGGCGACCGCACCCCACCACGTCGCAGGGTCGTTCCCACTCGCCTGCTGGCAAGAGGTTCCGGAGAGGTAACACGTTGAGTACTGTCCACAATGATCAGACCGGCCCGGCGTCCGTGATCGCCCTGCCGTCCAACCAGCCCCGCCAGTTCTACCGGGGCGGTGCGTCAATCGCCGCGCTGCGCGGCGGAGGCGACGACCAGAAGTTCGGCCCGGAGGACTGGGTCGCATCCACCACGACGCGCTTCGGCCAGGCCGAATCGGGCCTGTCGCGCCTGCCGGACGGGCGTTGGCTGCGGGACGCGGTTACCGCCGACCCCGACTCGTGGTTGGGGGCCGAGCACGTGGCGGCCTTCGGCGACAGCACCGCGCTGCTGGTCAAGCTGTTGGACGCGGGGCAGCGGCTGCCGGTGCACTGCCATCCTTCGGACGCCTTCGCCCGGCAGCACCTGGGTTCCCGGTTCGGCAAGACCGAGGCGTGGATCGTGATCGGCACCTCCGGCGCGAACCCGGTGGTGTACCTGGGTTTCCGCGATGACGTCGCGCCGGAGGTGGTCGCCGAGTGGGTGGCCACCCAGGATTCCTCGGCGATGCTTGGTTCGCTCAACGAGATCCGCGTACGGCCAGGCGACACCGTGCACGTTCCCGCCGGCACGCCGCACGCCATCGGCGAGGGCGTGTTCATCGTCGAGTTGCAGCAGCCGACGGACTTCTCGATCACGTTGGAGTGGCAGGGGTTCCTGGCCGATGCCGAAGGCGCGTTCCTCGGCCTGGACCAGCGGACCGCGCTCGAAACCCTCAACCGATCCGGTTTCGACGACTCGGTCCTGAATTCGCTGATCAAGCGCACCGCGGACGAGGTCGCCCCGCGTGTTCCGCTGCTGGCCGAGGACGCCGCCCCGTTTTTCCGCGCCGACCGGCTGCACGGCACCGTCGAGCTCGAACCGTCCTTCGGCGTGCTCGTCGTGCTGGACGGCAGCGGGAAGTTGCGCTCCGGCGGCGTCGACCTGCCGCTGCACCGCGGCAGCACCGCCGTCGTCCCGCATTCCGCCGGGGCCACCCAGCTCGAAGGCGACCTCACGGTGGTGCACTGCCGCCCGCCGGGGGCCGGGAGCCCGAGATGACCGAACCGCTGTTGGAGGCTCGCGATCTGGTCAAGCGCTACGGGAGCGTGGAGGCGCTGCGCGGCGCGTCGTTCACAGTTCGTCAGGGCGAGGTCGTCGCCCTCGTCGGGGACAACGGTGCGGGCAAGTCGACGCTGGTGAAATGCCTTTCCGGGGTGGAGCAGCCGGATTCGGGGCAGATCCTGGTCTCCGGCAGGCCGGTGACGCTCGACTCCCCCGCCGCCGCCCGGGCGCACGGCATCGAGACCGCCTACCAGGACCTTGCGGTGGCACCGGACCTCGACCCGGCCGCGAACCTGTTCCTGGGCCGGGAGATCCGGCGGCCCGGGCTGCTCGGTCGGCTCGGCATGCTGGACAAGGCGAAGATGCGCACGCGGGCCGCCGAGCAGTTCGCCAAGTTCGGGGTGTCGCTGCAAGACCTTTCGGTTCCGATCGGCTCGTTGTCCGGTGGGCAGCGGCAGAGCGTCGCCGTGGCGCGCTCGGTCGCATGGGCGGACAAGCTCGTGTTCATGGACGAGCCCACCGCCGCGCTGGGTGTCGTGCAGCGAAAACGCGTGCTGGACGTGATCCGCCGGGTCCGCGACACCGGCATCTCGGTGGTGCTGATCAGCCACAACATGCCGGAGGTCCTGTCGGTCTCGGATCGCGTCGAGGTGTTGCGCCTCGGGCGGTTCAGCGCCGCGGAAGCGACCTTGGAAGACCTGGTCGGTGCCATGACCGGTGCACTGTCGCAGGAGGACGCGAGCTGATGGCCACCGAGCAGAGAACCCAGAAATCCACTGTGGACGCGGATGTGGCCGCGCCGGCCAAGAGGCTCGGCGCGCGGCTGACCGCCTCGAACACGCTGTGGACGGGCTTGGTGCTTGTCGCGCTGTGCGTGCTGTTCAGCGCGATCCGCCCGGACGCCTTCCCGACCCTGTTCAACGTGCAGAACCTGCTGGTGCAGGCGGCTCCGCTGCTGATGCTCGCCGTAGGCATGACCTTCGTGATCATCACCTCCGGCATCGACCTGTCGGTGGGTTCGGTGCTGGTGTTCGCCGGTGTCGTGTCCGCGATGATCATGGAATGGCTCAGCGGCGGCGACGCCACGAACGCCGGTTGGGGCGTGATCTTGATCGGCCTGCTGGTCGCGCTGGTCGGCGGCGCGCTGTGGGGCCTGCTCAACGGGCTGCTCGTGGCCGTCGCCCGGGTCCCGGCGTTGATCGTCACGCTCGGCTCGTTCGGCGCGGCACTCGGTGCCGCCCAGCTGCTCACCAACGGCATCGACGTGCGCACCGTGCCCGGTGCGCTGCGGAAGACCCTCGGCACCGGCACGTCGTTCGTCGTGGTACCGAACCTCGTGATCCTCGCGGCGGTGATCACGCTGCTGGCGCTCTGGCTGCTGCACACCACGGCCTTCGGCCGCTACACCTACGCGATCGGCTCGAACGCCGAGGCCGCCCGCCGCAGCGGCATCAAGGTCACTCGCCACCTGGTCGCCATCTACACCTTGACCGGGATGCTGGCCGGGCTGGCCGGGTTCATGTCGCTGGCCTATTTCGGCACCACCACGATCAGCGGCCACAGCAACGACAACCTGAACGCGATCGCGGCCGTCGTGCTGGGCGGGACCAGCCTGTTCGGCGGCATCGGCACCGTGGTCGGCAGCGTCATCGGCGTGTTCATCCCCGCAGTGCTCGACGCCGGGTTCGTGATGGCCGGGGTGCGGCCGTTCTGGCAACCGATCGCGGTCGGCGCGGTCCTGGTCGCCGCGGTGTGGCTGGACCAGCGCAGACGGCGGGCGCGAAACAGCCGCTGACCTCTCTCGATCATCGGCACAACGGCGTGTGGAGGTAGAACCCTGATGAGAACGCACATGACCGCGCTGGCGCTGGGGACGGTGCTGCTGCTGGCCGGTTGCGGATCAGGCCAGATCGGGGACACCGGCAGCGGGCAGACCGACCCCAACAACAAGAACCTCGCCCTGATCACCGGGATGCGCGGCGAGCCGTTCTACGTGTCCATCGAATGCGCGGCGCAGCAGGAGGCCGCCGCGCAGGGCTACCAGCTGAACACGCAGGCCCCGGAGAAGTTCGAGCAGGCCGAGCAGTCGCAGATCCTGGGCGGCATCGTCAGCACCAAGCCCGGCGCGGTGATCATCGCCCCCACCGACGACAAGGCGCTGGCCGCGCCGCTGCAACAGGCCAGGAGCAACGGCATCCAGGTCGTCGAGGTCGACACCGCGCTGGAGGACCGCTCCATCGCGGTCACCTCGCTGTCCTCCGACAACTACGCGGGTGGCCAGCTTGCCGCGCAGACCCTGGCGAAGCTGGTCGGCGACAAGCCGGGATCGGTGCTGGCGCTGAACACGAAGGCGGGCACCTCCACCACCGATGAGCGGGCCAAGGGCTTCGAGGAGGAGATCGCCAAGCACCCGAACCTGAAGCTGCTGCCCACCCAGTACACCGAGAACGAACCGGCCACGGCCGCGCAGATCGTGTCGTCGACGCTGGCCGCGACGCCGGACCTGGTCGGCGTGTTCGGCACCAACCTCAACACCGGTGAGGGCGCTGCCACCGCGCTGTCCAACGCGGGCAAATCGGGGCAGGTGCAGCTGGTCGGCTTCGACGCCAGCCCCAAGCAGGTGGACGACCTGCGCAACGGCCGGGTCCAGGCGCTGATCGCGCAGAACCCCGGCAAGATCGGCCAGGAAGGCGTCCAGCGCGCGATCGCGGCGGTCAAGGGTCAGCCGGTCGAGCGGGAGACCCGCACCGAGATGATCGCCATCACCCGCGACAACATGGACCAGCAGGCGCAGTACTTCTACAAGTCCCACTGCTGATCCCCGGGGGCCGGGGCGGGGAGCCGGCTCCGGCCCCGGGGTGGGCACCGGTTCGCGGACTACCTTGGACGCATGGGCAAATACGGCGAACCCTTCCCCGGCCGGAAGCTGCAGCACGAGGGCGATCAGACCGGGATCTCGCGCGATCACGACCCCTGCGGGCCGCTGGACCTGGAAAGCGGTGTGGTGTTCCTCGCGCCACGCGAGCGCCCGGCCGACGACGAGCAGGACGAGACGGCTGGTCCGGCGGAGCTGCGCTGACAACGTCCGCTCGTCGGGGCGCAGTTTCAATTGAAACTGTCAACCAGCCCGGCCGCGGTGAGCGCTGAATGAGACCTGCCGCCGGCAGGCCAGACCGGGGCGGCACCGCGACGGCAGATGTCAGACGGATCCCGTTGAATTGCGTGCATGCCGAGGTGGGTGCTGCACATGGACATGGACGCGTTCTTCGCGTCCGTGGAGCAGCTGACCCGCCCCACCGTCCGGGGCCGCCCGGTACTCGTCGGCGGGCTCGGCCCGCGCGGCACCGTCGCCGGCGCCAGCTACGAAGCCCGGGAGTTCGGCGCGCGGTCCGCGATGCCGATGGCCGAGGCCCGTCGTCGCTGCCCGGTCGCGGTGGTGCTCCCGCCCCGGTTCCGCGTCTACCAGGCCGTCAGCAAGCGGGTGTTAGGCATCGTCCGGGAAGTTTCGGACGTCGTCGAGCAGGTTTCGGTCGACGAGGCATTCCTGGAACCGGCCGAACTCTCGGGGGCCGCCACGCCGCAGGTGGAGGACTTCGCCACGCAGCTGCGCGCGCGGGTGCACCGTGAGGTCGGCGTGACCGCATCAATCGGCGCGGGTTCCGGCAAGCAGCTCGCCAAGATCGCCTCGGGCCTGGCCAAACCGGACGGGATGCTCGTGGTGCCACCGGAGCAGCAACTCGAACTGCTGTCGGGGCTGCCGGTGCGCAAGATGTGGGGCATCGGGCCGGTAACGGAGTCGAAGCTGCACCGCATCGGCGTCCAGACGATCGGCGAGCTCGCCGCGCTGCGGCTGGGCGACGTGACGTCGCTGCTCGGGCAAGCGCACGGCACCGAATTGCACCGGCTCGCGCACGGCATCGACGAGCATCCGGTGGCCGAGCGCGCCGAAGCGAAGCAGGTCAGCGCCGAGACGACGTTCGACATCGACATCTCCGACCAGGTGAGGCTGCAGGCCGCAGGCCGCCGGTTGGTTTCGTCGGGGCGCGCCGCCCGCACCGTGACGATCAAGATCCGGGATTCCGGCTTCACCACGATCAGCCGCGCGGAAACGTTCGCGTCGGCGACCAGCGATCTCGGCGCCCTCTCCGCCGCGGCGCGGCGGCTGCTGCCCGTCGCCGTCCCGCCGGGCACCCCGGTCCGGCTGGTCGGCGTCTCCTACTCCGGGTTGGCGACCTCCGAACAGGAGCCGCTGTTCGACAACCCCGCCGACCGGCAGGAAGCCCCGGTTCCCGTCACGCAGCCGGTCGCCGAGCCGCGCATGGCTCCTTCGAGCCGGCACTGGCGGGCGGGCGACGACGTGCGGCACGACGAGTTCGGGCACGGCTGGGTGCAGGGCGCCGGGCACGGCCGGGTCACCGTCCGGTTCGAAACCGCCGTCAGCGGGCGCGGGGTGGCCCACACCTTCGCCACCGACGACGCGGCGCTGGCCTCAGCGGATCCGATCGACAGCCTCGGCTGGTAGCCGCGCTCAGGACTGCGGTGGCGGGAGCTGCCGCTTGTACTGGCCGACCCACTTCTGCGGGGCGATCGCCTGCACCGCCCCTTCCAGTTCCTTCGGCAGCCGGCTGAACGGCGGCAGGTGGAACCGGTAGCGCTCGCCGGGCAGTCCCGGCAGCGACGAGGCCTCCTCCACCCGCCAACGCTCCAGCTCCGGGTGCCGCGTCGCGAACCCCGGATCCGCTGGGTAGACCTCCAGCGCCCGGCGCCGCTCCGGTGCGACCGGACGCCGGTGCTGCACCCAGGGCAGCGTGCCAATCCCGACGGCCTTGATCTCGTCCCATGCGATGCCGAACACCTCGCCACGGGTGCGGACGTAGAAACCGCTGCGGTCGAAAAGGAAGCCTCGGCTGTTGAGCATGCCCCTGGAGGCGGTGATGAACCACAGGAAGATCACGCCGAAGACGAGTTGCCAGATCCACATGCCGACGCTGTTGCCGTTGTTGACCAGCACCGCCGCGATAAGCACCGTGAGCAGCCCGCTGATGCCGCCGCCGATGAGCAGCGCTTTGAAGCTGCTGGCGCTGACGTCGACGTCGTGCGCGTCGGCCCCCAGCAGCGTCGGCCGGTGCCCGCCGCCGGGCTGCACCCGGGTGGCGGGCTCCGGCCGACCGGCGCGCTCCGAGGTGTAGCGGGCGGTGCCGCGCGGGTGCGCCGGGACAGTCGCCCGCTCTTGCTCGACCCGGTCGTCCCGTTGCCATCCGCCTGGAAGCCACTTCATGTCGTCCAGGGTAGCCACGCCGCGGCTAGTTGATCACAATCGGTGCAGGATCTCCGGGTAGATCTCAGGGTCGGTCCGGGTCGGATCAGGCCTTGGGGACGTGCAGGATCAGGGCATCGCCCTGGCCCCCGCCGCCGCACAGCGCCGCCGCACCGATGCCACCACCACGCCGCTTGAGCTCCAACGCCAGATGCAACCCCAACCGCGCACCCGACATGCCGATCGGGTGACCCAACGCGATCGCACCACCGTTGACGTTGACCCTCTCCTCACCCACACCCAACGCACGAGCGGACACGATCCCCACCGCCGCGAACGCCTCGTTGATCTCCACCAGATCCAGACCCGCCACGTCGACCCCCTCCTTCACACACGCGGCCTTGATCGCATTCGACGGCTGCTCGTGCAAGCTCGCATCCGGACCCGCGACGACACCATGCGCACCGATCTCGGCCAACCAGCTCAACCCCAGCTCCTCAGCCCGGGCCTTGCTCATCACCACGACCGCCGCCGCACCATCGGAAATCTGCGACGCCGAACCCGCCGTGATCGTGCCATCCGCAGCAAACGCCGGACGCAACTTCGCCAACGTCTCAACCGTGGTACCGGCACGAATGCCCTCATCGGCATCCACCACCAACGGATCACCCTTACGACGCGGCACCTCAACCCCAGCGATCTCCTCCGGCACCTCAACCCCAGCGATCTCCTCCGCGAACACACCCCGCTCCACCGCCGCCGCGGCACGCCGGTGCGAACGAGCCGCGAACGCGTCCTGCTCCTCCCGCGTCACGCCATACCCAGCGTTGTACTTCTCGGTCGACAAACCCATCGCGACCTGGTCGAACGCACAGAACAACCCGTCATGGGCCAAGTGGTCGAGCAGCTGCACGTCGCCGTACTTGAAACCCTCCCGCGACCCGGTCAGCAAATGCGGCGCCTGCGTCATCGACTCCTGACCACCGGCCACCACGATCTCGAACTCACCCGCCCGGATCAGCTGATCAGCCAACGCGATCGCATCCAACCCCGACAAACACACCTTGTTGATCGTCAACGCCGGCACATCCATCGGGATACCCGCGGCCACCGCCGCCTGCCGCGCCGGGATCTGCCCCGCACCAGCGGTCAGCACCTGACCCATGATCGTGTACCCGACCTGATCCGGACGCACCCCAGCCCGCTGCAACGCCGCCCTGATCGCAACCCCGCCCAGCTGCGCACCGGAGAAGTCCTTGAGCGAGCCGAGCAACCGCCCCATCGGGGTCCGCGCACCCGCCACGATCACAGAACTACCCACCACTGCCTCCCGGTGCTTCTTCATCGCCTACCACGTCATCGATGCGTCGCAGCACCATCATGGCCCCGCGGGCATGCCCGGACCATACCTGCGGTGGCACCCGGTGCCGCCTGTGACGACCGCCATAAGCGGCCGGTGACAGGAAGGTTCCCTTCCTCACACCCGCCCGCCGGTCGGGGCGACAGGAAGGTCCCCTTCCTCCCTCCCGCAGCGCTGCGGTTGGTCAGCAGTTGCCGGTGCCGGTGGTGGTGTCGCAGAGGCTGGATTCCTCAGCCCAGGACAGCTTGGTGCGGGCGTTGACGCCGAGTTCCCGGGAGGCCGACACGTCGGTGACCGCGCCGGATTCGGCCTTCAGCCAGTACCGCACCTCGTACTTCTTGCCGCCTTCGGCGTAGGTGAAGACGTAGAAGGGCTCCGGGACCGGGGCGGGCCCGAAGTCGGGTGAGGTCCAGGCGTCCTCGCCCTGCGCCTTGCTCGGATCGACGTGCAGGCAGTCGTATTCGGCGGCTTCGTAGGTGCAGGTGCGCGGCTGCGCCCCGCCGTACCTGTTGACGCTGTCGTCCTTGGTCACGCCGTCGGCTTCCAGCCGGTGGTAGATCGACTCGCAGGCGCCGGCGGCGCAGGCGTGCCAATCCTTCCAAGCGGCGGCGCGGGCGCTCGCGGCGGTCGATCCGCCGTTGATCGCGGCGCAGTACTTGTTGACCATGTAAGGCGCCATCTTCTTCGCGGTACCGACCGAATCGATGGCGTTTGCGGCGGTTTCGCCGGCGCCGAGCCCGGCCGAGTCGAGCTGCCAGATGCCGACGCCGGGGTTGAAGAACAGGCCCTTCGCGCGCTTTTCGGGGTCGGCGAGGGAGGTCTGGGCGTCGTAGCGGGACAGGGTCATCGGCGACGGGGCCTCGCCGGATCCGGCCACTTCGGGCCAGGTCGTGGACAGCGTCAGGTTGGTGGCGGCCTGGGCGCTGATCGTGCAGCCCGCCGCCGCGGCTGCGGTCGCCGCGGCGGAACTCACCGCTTCGTACGGTTCGGCCCCGAACACCAGCGGCCCGGGAGCCACCCACGCCCGGTCTAGGCGCAGCTGGTCAGCCCTGGGGTTGTCGCCGCCTCCGCCACTGATCACGCCGTCGCCGCCGGCCGCCAGCGCGGCGGGAACACCGAGTCCGATGGTGAATCCGAGTGATGCCACCAGGATCGCGATCTTGCGGCCCGGTCCACGTTGCCTGCTGACCATGTTTGCCCCTCTCGCGTGAACCAGCCACATTGCTGGTCCGTAGCAAGGTCACCCGACTCCGCTCGTTGGGGCAATTCGATCTTCCGGATTTGGCGGTATTCCCGGAAATTGCGGCCGCGAGTTAGGCTGCCGCCATGCGAGCTGAATTGAGCGGTCTGGTCACGGCGGTGGACCACGTGGGCATCGCGGTAGCCGATCTGGACGCGGCCATCGCCTTCCAGCGCGACACCTTCGGCCTGCGGGTCACCCACTCCGAGGTCAACGAGGAGCAGGGGGTGCACGAGGCGATGCTGCGCGCGCCCGGCGACGCCACGGGTGCCACGCAGATCCAGCTGCTCGCGCCGCTGCGCGAGGATTCGGCGCTCGCGAAGTTCCTGGACCGCAACGGCCCCGGCCTGCAGCAACTCGCCTATCGGGTGACCGACATCGAGGCGGCCTCGGAGGCGATCCGCGCCAAGGGGTTGCGGCTGCTCTACGAAGAACCGCGCCGAGGCACGGCGAACAGCCGCATCAACTTCGTGCACCCGAAGGACGCCGGCGGCGTCCTCGTCGAACTGGTCGAGCCCGCCGAAGTCCACTAAGGATGCCGTCGAGGCCGTGAGCCTTTTGGGCTGCCACAGCAACCCAAAAGGCTCACGGCTGATGTCACGCCGGGAGCAGCAGCATGCGACGTTCGGCGATCTTCTCGACGGCCGCCCGGCTGTAGGCGAGCGGGAAGTACTTTCCGGTGCGCCAGGATTCGGCCAGGTCCCGGTAGTGCGGGTCATCCGGGTCGCCGGACTGGCCGGGGGTATTGACCGCGATCGACGAGTCCCAGTTCCCCACGTCGAGGACCATCCGGAACGACGGGCCGTTGGTCTGCCGGAAGTCCTTGGTCCGGTACGACGACTGGTTCACGGTGTCCGGCGAGCCCCCGCGCGGCAGCGGGCCGACGTTGAACCGGGCGCGATCGGAGTCGTCGAACGCCCCCGACGCCAGGTGCCCGAAGAAGCTGTGGTGCAGCTCGCCCCACCTCCAGTTCCCCTCGCCCCGCCCCAGCACTTCCTGCACCTCGGCGTAGGCGGAGCGCAGTGTGTCCAGCAGCAGCCGGTCGCGGGCCGCCGCGTCGGGCAGCCACCTGCCGGGCTTCTCCAACTCGCCCAGCAGCACCAACGTGTCGGCGTCCTCGATCACCTCGGCCGCCTTCGGCACCGCGGCGCGCACGAACCCCGGCCCGAGGTGCTTCGACAGCCACACCTCGAACAGTGCCGCGGCGTTCGAATCGGCGGCTTCCACGGCGTCCCACCCTCGCAGCAGGCGCAGCGCGCGGCGGAGGTCGGACTCGCCGCTGTCCAGATCGGACAGCAGCGCGATCAGCCGCCGGGCCGGGATGGACAGCTGGTCGTTCTGCAGCGCAGCGGAATCGGCCACGCTGTGCTTTTTCTGCCGCGAAAGGACCTCGACGATCCGCTGGTGCCGGAACGGGTTGGCCCACTCGAACCCGAGGCCCTTGTCCTGGTACTCCGGCGGCAGGTTGAACTGGTTCGCGGTGGCGATGAACCCGGCCGCCGGGTTGAGCTGACGCGGCAGGTCGTCACCGGAGTAGAAGCCGTTCCACTCGTAGCGGCCGTCGCCGGGCACCGGAAGCAGGCCGTCGTAGCCGACGCGTTTGGGCGCCAGGCCACCCGGCACCCAACCGATGTTGCCTTTCACGTCGGCGTAGACCTGGTTCTCCGTGGGCGCGCCCCAGTTGCGCATCGACTGGGTGAACTCGTCGAAGTCGCGGGCCCGCAGGTAGGAAACGCTGCCGAAGTACGGCGACATGCCCGGTTCCAGCCACCCCGTCCGCACCGCGTACGCCAGGTTCCGGTGCTCGTCCACGCGGATCACCGGCCCGTGCCTGGTGAAGGCCAGTTCGACGGTGCGCTCAGCCTCGTCGCGCACGGCCACCTTCTCGCGCAGGATCGTCATCGACTCCCACCCGTCGCGGTACCGGTAGCGGGTGTGGTCGGCCGGGTCGAGCTGGTAGACGTACAGGTCTTCCTGGTCCATCGGGAAGATGGTGAGCCCGAACGCGATGGTCCCGTTGTGCCCGATGGAGATCCCCGGCAGCGCCGGCTCGCCCGCGCCGATGACGTCCAGGCCGGGGGCGGACAGGTGCGCGATGTAGCGCAGCGACGGAGCCGAGTAGGCCCGGTGCGGGTCGTTGGCCAGGATGGGGCGTCCGGTGGCGGTCCGCTGCCCGCCGATCACCCAGTTGTTGCTGCCTTCGGTGGTCGCGTCGCGGAGCGCCCTGGTGATCGCGCCGTTGGTGAACTCGACCTCCTGGGTGGCCAGCTCGAAGACCTCGAGCACGTCCGCGGGCATCGCGCACGGGTCGAAGCCATCGGGCACGGTCGTCCGCCGATCGGGCTGCAGGCCCTGCCGGACCAGGTCGGCGTCCACCCCGGCGGCGCAGGCCACCTTGGCGCGCTTGACCTCGCTGGTCAGATTGCGGGTGAGGCCGTGGCTGCGGATGCGCACCACGTCCTCCGGTTCCCACCGGGCGGGAACGTAGTCGAGGATGCCGAACTCGGGCGGCAGCTTCTCCGGGTGCTCGTCCAGCCAGTCCAGGTAGGCGTTGATCCCGGCGGTGAACTGCGTCGCGATCCGCTGCGCGTCCTTGGCGTAGCGCGCCCATTCCACGTCCATGTCGCCCCGGTAGAGGAACAACCTGGTGGCGTGGTCCTGCTCGGCGTAATCCGGGCCGAGCACCTCGGCGAGCTGCCCGAGGCCGCGGCGGCGCCACAGGTCGATCTGGAACAGTCGCTGCCGCGCGGCGTTGAAGCCCTGGGCGAGGAAGACGTCGTCCTCGCTGGTCGCGTAGAGGTGCGGGACGCCGTAGCGGTCCTCGATCAACTCCACCGAAGCCCGCAGCCCCCGCACCCGGTAGTGCGGGTCGCCGGCGGCCGAGCCGCTGGGAGTCGCATCCGCCGTCGCCATCACACCGGCTCCGGCGATACCGACTGCTGTCGCCACGAGCCCTTGCCGTCTGGAAAACCGAATCCGCCCAACACCCGCCACCACAACCTCCCGCATCGGCCAACTGCAGGAAGTTCTAGCGCGGGCAACATTCTTTCACAAGAGTGAAAGAACTTCGGGATCAGTTCGGCGAAGCCGCGAAAAAATGAACGCCGAGGCGCAACGTCAGAAGATCAGGCGGGCTTGAACTTCCGCGGCTTACCGACGCCCAGCTCCAGCGCCCTCGCGATGAAGCTGATCTCGCGGTCCAGCTCGTCGTCGTGCGCGCCGTGCCGGGCCACCGAGTGCCGGTGGTTGACCACCCGGGCCAGCAGCACGGCGGCGGTGTCGATGTCGCAGCTGACCGGCCCCGGCGGCAGCGCCAGCTCGATCACCCGGCGGATCAGCTCCACCACCGTCCCGAACCGCCGCTGAAGCGCCTGCCGCACCGCGACGTGCGTGTCCGCCTCCCGCCACAGCAGGTGGCTGAGCAGCAACGACGACTCCAGCCGCGCGTCCAGCTCGCCGACCAGCCGGCGCAGGCTGCCCGCGACATCGCCCCGGACCGCCACCCGATCGGATTCCACCAGGTCCTCGGGCAGGCGCTCCACCAGCGCCGTCAGCAGGTCCTGCTTGCGCCGGAAGTAGTAGTGGATCAGTCCTTTGGGGACCTCGGCCCGCTCGGCGATCCGGGAGGTGGGCGTGGCGTCGAAGCCGTGGTCGGCGAACAGCTCGCCGGCCGCGGCCAGGATGCGCTCCCGCGCGGACGCGCCCTGATCGCCCTGCGCCGCCTCGACGATCTCGTCCGAAGTGGACGGCCGCTTGCGGGCGCCGCGATCACCCGGTGCCTGCGCCATGAATCCGACCTCCACCTTCCGGCCGGCTTCCACCGGGCGAGTTGACCAAAAAAACGCGCGGCCCGGACGTTACCGCCGGACCGCGCTGTGTCGCACTCGTGAGTGGTCGTGGTCGTTCGAGCGACCACCTAGTGCTGGCCGGCCACCCCGCGGTTTGCGGCGTTGGCCTCGGGTAATGCGGCGGCACCGGCGATGACGGCCAGGACGCCGACGATCCAAGAAGTCCACGAGGCTCCCGTGAACATGCTGTAGCCGAGGACCCACGGCGATATGAACAGCAGCACACCCAACAGCATGTGGCTGTATTCGCTGGTCATCGACCCCGGCACGGCGAGCGACCACACGCTCGCGATCAGCAGCAGCGCGCCCAGCACGATCATCGCGGACATCGCCGACCCGTTCGTCGACGTCCACATTGTCGCGAGGATCAGATAGGCGCCCAGCACCACTCCGGCCCAGTCCTGCCAGCGGATCCACGGTTTGACAGTCGAACCGCTCGACCTATCGGCCACGTCGATCACCTCCACTGCACCCGACTTGAATCTCCATCTTCGCTCTTGGTTGGCCAGCCGGTCAAGAGTCCACTTCCCGCGGTTTCGCCCTGCTCGCCACTCCCGCCGACGGACTAGGATCGCCCCCGCTGGGTGACCACCGACACGCCGCGGCGAAACCTCGTCCGGGGTGCTCATCGGAGGGTTCCGCGCCGGGTGAGGAAAATCCGGCGGATACCTGCCACACCTCCCACAACAACGTCGTCTTACAGGTAACTTGGTTGTCATGGGCTTTGCCGACGACCGCGATTTGCTGCCACTTGGATCGGGATTCGACCTCGCTCGCAAGAACGGCTACGACCGCGCCCAGGTCGATGAGCACCTCGAGCGACTCGACGCCGACATCCGCATCCTCTCCGCGGATCGCGACGCCGCGGTCTCCCAGGCAGGGGATCTGTCGAAGCAGCTCGAATCGGCTCGGTCCGAGATCGAGAACCTGCGCGGTCAGGTCGAGCGGCTCGCCAAGCCACCGACCACGATGGAAGGCCTCAGCGAGCGGCTGCAGCGGATGCTGCGGCTCGCCCAGGACGAGGCGAACGACATCCGGGGCCGCGCCGAGAACGACGCGGCCCAGATCCGCGCGCGCTCCGAGTCCGAGGCGACCAATCTCCGCAAGCGCTACGAGCGGTTGATCTCCGAGGTCGACAGCCGACGCAGCGAGATGGAGACCGAACACCGCTCGCTGATGGACAAGGCCAAGGCCGAAGCGGGGCGGATCACCCGCGAGGCCGAGGAGAACCGCAAGCGCGGCGACCAGGAGGCCGAGGCCCGCCGGACCCAGGTCGAAGAAGACTTCGAGATCGCGATGGCCGCGCGCCGCAGCGAGTCCATGCGGACCCTCGCCGAGCAGGAGGCCACCAGCAAGGCCGAAGCCGAGCGCCGCGTCCGGGAAGCGACCGAAGAGGCCAACCGCCGCCTGCGAGAAGGCACCAACGAGGCGCACCGCCGGGTCCGCGAAGCCACCAGCCAGGCGAACCGCCTGGTCACCGACGCCACCGCGAAGGCGGAGCAGCTCACCCGCGAATCCACCGAGGCCGCCCAGAAGCGCGAACGGGAAAGCAAGGAAGCGGCCCGGGAACTCACCCGCGAATCCACCGAGGCAGCGCAGAAGCGCGAGCGGGAAAGCAAGGAGGCCGCGCAGAAGCGCGAACGCGAGTCCACCGAGGCCGCGCAAAAGCTCACCCGCGAGTCCACCGAGGCCGCGCAGAAGCGCGAACGCGAGAGCACCGAGGCCGCGCAGAAGCGGATCCGGGAGAGCAAGGCGGAAGCCGAGCGGCTGGTCCGCGAGGCGACGGAGAAGTCCGAGCTGATGGTCGGCGAAGCGACGGAGAAGTCCGAGCTGATGGTCCGCGAGTGCACCGAGGAGGCGACCCGCCTCATCGACGAAGCGACCCGCGAGAGCAAGCGCCTGGTCGCGACGGCCCGCGAGGACTCCCAGCGCCGCCTCCGCGCGACCACCGAGGAAGTCCAGCGCCGCCTCGCCAAGGCAGACAAGCAGGTCCACTCGCTGACGGAACTGCGCGAATCGGTCGCGAAGAAGCTCCGCGACGCTGCCGAGATGCTCGGCCAGACGACGCCCCTCCTGGAACGCCTCGCCCAGGAGGACTCCGAAGAGGACAAGCTCCAGGAAGCGGCGGCGGAAGCCCGCGAACAAGCCCGCGAGGACGCCGAAGCCGCCCTCGCCCGAGACTCCCGCGACGACGGGCCGAAGCCGGGCAACGCGACGAAGCCGGGCGGGGCCGCGAAGCCGGGCGACCAGGCGAAGCCGGGCGACCAGGCGAAGCCGGCGGCCGGGGCGACGAAGTCGCCGCAGGCCGGAGCCGCGAAGCAGGGCGAGGCGCAGCCCGCGAAGCAGGCGAAGCCGAAGGGGCAGGGCGGCAAGCCGTCGGGCGGCGGCGAAGCCGTCGACGACGGGCCGACGGAGCAGATCCGCCGGGACACGGCCCGCGGACATGACCCGCACGACGAGCCGACGCGCCGCATCCAGCTGCCGGTGCCGGACAGCAACGGCCAGCAGCGCTCCCACAGCGCCACCCGCATCGACGCCACCAACCAGCAGCGCCGCTGACCGCAGCTCCTGGCGAGCCAAGACCTTCGTGAACTGGTGGTGGCCCGCTCGCCCTCGATCACTGGTCGGACCGGTGCTGGCCCGCGGCGCGGACTTGCACCTGACACGGTGTCAGGTCCTAAACCCGGGGTGTCATGTTCAGCATTGGAGATTTCGCCAGGCACGGACGGGTGTCGGTCCGGATGTTGCGCCACTACGACGCCATCGGACTGCTCCGGCCCACCCGAGTCAACCGGTCGACCGGGCACCGGGCCTACGCGGCCGGCCAGTTGGCCCGGCTCAACCGGGTCATCGCGCTGAAGGAACTGGGTTTCAGCCTGCAACAGGTGCAGCAGATCCTCGACGAGGACTTCACCGCCGAGCAGCTGCGCGGCATGCTCCGCTTGCGGCAGGCCGAGCTCGAAAACCAGATCGCGGCCGACACCGCCCGGTTGGCGCACGTCCAGGCGCGGCTCCGGATGATCGAGACGGAGGGCATCATGCCCAGCGACGAAGTGACGATCAAGTCGATCCCGGCGGTGCGGGTGGCCGAGCTGTCCGGCACCGCGAAGACGATGGATCCACAGTCGATCGGCCCGGTGATCCGCGGCCTCTACGACGAGCTGTGCGCGGCGCTGGAACGCGCCGGGATGACACCCGTCGGCCCTGCCACCGCGTACTACGAGGACGGTGCAGACGACGAGAGCGTGATCGTGCACGCCGGGCTGCCGGTCAACGTCGAGCCGGACCCCGCCTTCGACTTCGCGGTGGTGGACCTGCCTGCGGCGGAGAAGGCGGCGACGATCGTGCACCGGGGTTCGATGGACGACTGCGTGCCCGCGTACCAGGCGCTGGCCCGCTGGATCGAGGACAGCGGGCATCGGACGCTGGGCACGAACCGGGAGGTGACGCTGGCCTGCCCGGAGGACCCGGCCGGGATGGTGACCGAGATCCAGGAGCCCATCACCACCGCCTGACGTTCTTCCTGGTCAATGCCGGTGTTCGTCATCGCCGGGGCCTTTCCGTGTCACTACGGGCAAGGATGGTTGTGGCCGTTTTCGCGGCCTGCACCAACGGAAAGGACCAAGGTCAGTGGCGGACCAGGAGTTCCCAACCGGTGATGACGACAGGCGGTCCGGCGCGTACTTCGTGCTGCCCAGCGAAACGGCCGAGCAGTTCAAGCGATCCGAAGCGGACGCCAAGAAGTCGCCTGATCGCAGCATCGAGCGGGATGCCCGACCACCGGGCAAGAACTAGCGGCCGCGAGGCGGGGCCCGGCTGTGGGCCCCGCCTCGCTCAGCCGAGCCGGGAAAGCCAGGGGCGGACGGCTTCGGCGAATGCGTCCGGCGACTCGATCGACGGCAGGTGCCCGGCACCGGGCAGCGTCACGAGTTCGCCCCCGGACAGCGCGCCCGCGAGTTCGCGCGCGTTGTCCGGCGGCGTCAGGGTGTCCTCCTCGCCGACGACCACCAGCGCCGGGTCGGTGTAGGACCGGAGGGTTTCAACACTGTCGGGGCGTCCCGCCATCGCCCGCTGCGCCCAGGCGACACCATCCGCGGGCTGGGCGTCGACCAGGTCTCGGACGCCGGCGACGACCTCTGGCCGTCGTTCGTGCGTCGTGCTTCCCAGCAGGTTCGGCAGGGTGCTATCGGCGAGCCAGCCGCCGGTGCCCTCGCGTTCCGCCCGATCCGCGACCTTCAGGCGGTTGGCGCGCTGCTCGTCGTTGTCGGCGACGGCCTTGGTGTCGACGAGCAGCAGTCCCGCGACCCGCTGCGGCGCGGCCCGCAGCACCGACATGGCGACGTAGCCGCCCATCGAGCATCCGCCCAGGACGACTTGCGGCAGCTCCAACCGGTCCAGCAGGGCCAGGATGTCGGCAGCCGCGAGGTCCAGGCTCGGGTGCTCGGCCGTGCGGCGGTTCTCCCCCGGCTCCGCCACGCTCCGCGCCGACGAACCGTCCAGCGCGCTCTCGCCGAGCCCACGCTGGTCCGGGGCGATCACCCGCAGCTGGTCGTCCAGGAGGCCCCGGACCGGATTCCACATCCGCGCGTCCAGCGGGAACGCGTGCAGCAGCACCAGCGGCGTTCCGGCTCCCGATTCGATGTAGTGCACGGGCTCCATCCTGCCGGACCACTTCGGCGAAGGCGCCTCAACAGGCCGGGCCGCCGGATGCAGGATGGGAACCTTCCTGTCACTGCCCGGCGCCGGGCTCCGCTAGAGGCCCCGGGACTGGCCCAGGTGCCGGGCGGTGCAGATGTTGACGTCCAGCAGGTATGCGCCTGGCTTGGCCGCACTGCCCGTCCGAGGTGCCGGCGTCGACGGGCTGGCCGTGCCCATGCCGGCCGTGCCAGCTGCTCAGCGTCGGCCACGGCCCTTGGTGCGAGCTCGCGCCGCGCACCTTGTCGCCCCCCTGCGCGGCCGCGCCGTTGCCGTAGGGCGGTGGCGCAACCGCTTCCACAGTGGACATCGCTACGCCATGAGCACGTTTTGTGTGACGACACCACATGTTTGGCCTAGGCGACCCGCCCTACCGTCACGAAGCGAACCCGAGGAGGTCTGCCATGCTCAGACGAATCGCAGCCGGCGCGAGCAACTTCCTGTCACCCGTCGACCGGGGCGGTCAGGAGTCGATGATGGTGACCTGGCGGGTTTCCGACGGACCGTCCCAGGTGCGCGGCAGCGGCGTCGGCACGTCCGGCGCCACGACCCGCACGATCGCGTCCAGCGCGGCCTCCGCCTTGCCGACCCACAGGTGCTTGGTGTCCGGGAAGCCGATCACCTCGGCCTGCGGGATCGCCGCGAACCGCCGGCGCGCCTCGTCCGGGCGCAGGTAGTCGTCTAACTCCGGGATCAGCGCGTGCACCGGCTTGCCCGATTCGGCCCAGGCCGCCAGGTGCTCCTCGATGCTCCAGCGCAGCGGTGGGGAGATCAGCACCGCGCCCTCGACCAGCGGATCCAGGCCGTGCACCAGCGTCAGGTCGGTGCCGAACGACCAGCCGACCAGCCACACGTTCGGCAGGTCGTGGAACTCGGCGAACTCCAGCGCCGCGGCCACGTCGAACCGCTCGCTGCTGCCGCCGTCGAAGCTGCCCTCGCTGCGCCCCGCCTCGCTGACGGTGCCGCGCGTGTTGAACCGCAGCACTGCGAGGTCGGCGAGCGCCGGCAGCCGGAACGCCGCCTTGCGGTAGATGTGGGAATCCATCATGCCGCCGTGGGTGGGCAGCGGGTGCAGGCAGATCAGCGTCGCCTGCGGCGGCCGGGACTCCGGCAGGGCCAGCTCACCGATCAGCTTCAGCCCGTCGGCCGTGTGCAGGGTGATCTGTTCGCGGCGTGCCGGCAGCATCGTGTTGGCGCGGATCTCGGTGCTCATCGCCCCGATCCTGCCACGAACGAGTGGCAGACATGGTGTGACGTGCTACGACCAGCGCCGCGTCGGCCCGCGCCGACCACGCGCGTTCCAGCATCCGTTGTGCCAGTGGCGCCGGTCAGAGACGCCGCCCTGCTCCGCTTCCGGCCAGGCCACCACGTGCGCGATGCCGGGTCTGATCTCGTGGTCGCAGCCCGGGCACCGGTATTCCTTCGTGGCCTGCGCGGCCGGCACGGTGCGCACCATCCAGTCGCCGTCCGGCCCGTGTTCGACGCGGGACATGCCGAATGCGGTGCCCATCGCACGGTGGCTGGTGTCCTGGGTCAGGCCCTTGGGGCGCTGCGGTCGGTTACGTCGAGGCACGTCCGCAACGGTAACGGCCCGGCTACGGCGCGGACGTCGGCAGGTGCGGCCAGGCCTGCCAGGCCAGCCCGCGGGCGTACTCGCACGCATCGATGCCGGTCATGCCCGGAACGGCCACGACCAGCATCGCCACCTCGACCTGACCGGCGGCCGGGTCGCCGAACGGGAGGTGCCCGGTTTCCGCGGAGCACAGCGGAACCTGCGGATCACCGCCGACGATGCTGAGCACGGTGCGCCGGTCCGCGATCGACTCCTCGACGGCGGCGCCGTGCAGGACTTTCGGCGGATCACCGGCGGTGTGCAGGAACTGGACCCGCGGCGAATCGGCCTCCTGCGCACCCCACCTGCACTGGTGCCCGGCCGGGCTCGGCTGCGGTTGCGCCTCTCCCAACCCGGGAATCTGCTGCACCACAGCGGAATCCAGCAGCATGCACGGATCCACCAAGGCGAGCGAGTTCGCCGCGAACGCCCGGTGCCCAACCCGGTGCTGTTCGAGCGCGTCGACCGCCGCGTCGGCCCCGGCCTGGGCAATCGCGCAAAGTCCGGAGGCCGGGTCGCCGACCAGCAGATCGGCGCTGACCTGAATCGCGATGTTGTCGGCGAAAAGGACCTGCCGGGTGCAGTGCCCGGGCAGCGGCGCGTCCTGCACGATCCGCAGCGGCCCGCGCTGGACGACCGGGCTGCCCTGCTGGTTCGGGACGGTGTCGGCGAGTTCCCCGGTAGCGAGCTGGATCAGCGAGCCGTCGTTCGGCTTCACGTGCAGCAGGCAGTAGTCCAGCGACACCGTGCCTGCGTTCTCGGTCTGCCCCAACCCCTGTAGCGCGACCGGATCGGCCAGCGTGCAGGGGTCCACTGTGCGCAGATCGCCCAGTTCAGCTCGGGCCGTGCCCGCATCGCTTCGCTGGCTGCCGGACTGGCTGGGCGGTGGGGTTTCCGGCGTGCACCCCGCCACCAGCAGCACCAGGAGGAGCAGCAGCGGCATGCCTCGGTGGCGGAGCAGCGACATCAACTCACCCTAACCGCGCCCGCGCCTCAACAGCCAGCGACACCGCTGCCGATGCGAGTCCGGGAGCCAGCTACTCGTCGAAGTTGCGGTTGGCGAGGTCGAGGATGCGCTCGACCGCTTGGCGCGCGTCCGGGCCGTTGGCGTGCAGGACGATCTGGTCGCCCTTGCGCGCGCCCAGGCCCATGACACCGAGCACGCTGGACGCGTCGGCTTCCTTGTCGCCCAACGAGATCGTGACGTTCGCCTGCAACCCGGTCAGGCTCCGGGCCAGCAGCGCCGCCGGCCGGGCGTGCAGGCCGACTTCGTTGGCCAACTCCAGTTCCTGGCGGACTTCCTCCTCCGCCGCCAGCGCGCCCGGTTCGGCGAGCTCGCCGCCCTCGGCAGCCGCCTCGGCGGCTCGTGCGACTCCCCGCATGTCGCCGCCGCCTTGCGCCGCGACGGCCGCGGCGACCGCGCCCTCCACCAGCGGCGCGTCGACGACGAGAGCGGTGCTCGGATCTCCCAGCGATTCCACGGCGAGTTCGGCGAGCATCTGCGCGCTGCCCAGGTCGTAGAGCACGACGGCACCGGCACCGGTGTTGGCGTCCGAGAGGGCGGCGGACACCTTCTCGAAGTCCGTGCCGATGTTGCCGTCCGGCAGTCCGCCGGCGGGCATTACCCGCACGTCGGGCGCCATCTGCCGGGCGAGTTCGACGACGCCTTCGGCGAGCCGGGCGCTGTGCGAGACGATGACCAGTCCGACATTCATGAGCGGGACCTCGTGGCTTCGGCGAATGCGGACAGCAGCAATGCGGTCGAGCGCGCGCCTGGATCGATGTGCCCGGCGCTGCGCTCGCCGAGGTACGACGCGCGTCCCTTGCGCGCCACCAACGGTTCGGTCGCCCGGGCACCCAGATGCGCGGCTTCGGCGGCGACGGCCAGCACTTTCGCGGCGCTCTCACCGGATTCCGCAGCGTTCTTGGCGGCTTCCACCGCCGGCGAGAGGGCGTCGACCATCGTCTTGTCGCCGACGGCCGCCCGGCCCCGGCCGACGACGCCTTCCATCCCGGCCCGCAGCGCCTTGGCGACCGCGCCTTGGCGCCCGCCGCGCCGTCGAGCTCCCCGGCGGCGCCGACCGCGGCCGCCGCGCGCAGGAACGCCGTGCCGTACAGCGGCCCGGACGCGCCGCCGACGGTGGAGATCAGCACGGTGGCAGCCAGCTTCAGCACCGCGCCCGGCGTCTCCGGCGCCACTGTGTCCACTTTGGAGACAACAGCGCGGAAGCCGCGGTCCATGTTCTCCCCGTGGTCGGCGTCGCCGATCGCCCGGTCCAGCTGGATCAGCTCATCGCGGTGCTCGGCGACGGTGGCCGCGCCCGCCCGCAGCGCGACGACCACATCGTGTGCAGTGCAACCCATCCCGCGTTCTCCCTCACCAGTGCAGCGCGGCAGTGTGCACCGGCGCGTCCCAAAGCTCGGTCAGCTCGTCGTCCAGCTTCAGCAGCGTCAGGCTCATGCCCTGCATCTCCAGGCTAGTGATGTACGGCCCGACCAGACGGCGCCGGACGTGGATGCCGCGCTCGGCCAGCAACCGCTCGGCGATGCCGTGCGCCAGGTAGAGCTCCAGCAGCGGGGTACCGCCCATCGAGTTGGTGAACAGCAGGACGTCGTCCCCGGAAGCGAACGGCAGGTCCTCGACGATCGGGTCCAGCAGCCGCCGGACGATGTCGTCCGCCGAGGCCAGCGGCACCCGGGCCCGGCCGGGCTCGCCGTGGATGCCGATGCCGATCTCCATTTCGTCCGCCGGGAGGTCAAAGCTCGGCTGGCCGACGTGCGGCACGGTCGGCGCGCTCACCGCCATGCCCATCGAGCGCACCTGCGACACGATCCGCTTGGCCAGCTCTTCGCACCTGTCCAGGTCCGTGCCGCGCTCGGCGGCAGCGCCGACGATCTTCTCCACCAGGACCGTGCCGCCCACGCCGCGCCGACCCGCGGTGTGCGTGGAGTCCTTCACGGCCACGTCGTCGTCGACGATCACGCTGCGGACCTCGACGCCGGCCATCCCGGCCAGCTCGGTGGCGGTCTCGAAGTTGAGCACGTCACCGGTGTAGTTCTTCACGACCAGCAGCACGCCCGCGCCGCCGTTGGTCTCGTCGATCGCCGCCTGCACCGCATCCGGGGTGGGTGAGGTGAACACCGGGCCCGGCACCGCCGCCGAAAGCATCCCCGGCCCGACGAACCCGCCGTGCAGCGGCTCGTGCCCGGAGCCGCCGCCGGAAACCACCGCGACCTTGCCGGACGCCGGGGCGTCCGCGCGCACGATCACCGCGGGATCGGTGCGGACGCGGAGCAGGTCCGGATGCGCGGCGGCCATGCCCCGCAGCGACTCGGCGACCACGTCCGCCGGATCGTTGATGATCTTCTTCACCCGCTGGCCTCCTTGCCTGCCGCACCGACGCCCGGCGCCGATCGACCAACCGTCAACTCCGCACCCAACGCCCGGTCGCGGGGTGCGAGAGCAAGGGAACCTTCCTGTCACCCACAGCGCAAGCCCAGGCGAAACGACGAGTCGATCAAGCGGAGCGGATCAGCGTCCGCGCACCAGCCGCATCAGCCGCACCACGCGCCGGACGGTGCCCTTGGCCCGGCCGAAGCTCATCGGGTTCAGCGGGATCCGGTAACGGAGCTGGGTCACCGACTGCGGCCGGGCGAACTCGCGCAGCCCGTCCGCGCCGTGGATCCGGCCGAACCCGGAGTCGCCGACCCCGCCGAACGGCAGCGACGGCACACCGGCGAAGGCGATCACGGAGTTCACCGCGACCATCCCGGTGCGCAGCTGCCGCGCCAGCTCCACTCCCCGGGCCCGCGAGAACACCGACGCCCCCAGGCCGTAACGGGAGTCGTTGGCGCGGGCCACGCCCTCGTCGGCGTCGCGAACCCGCTGCACCACGATGGTCGGCCCGAAGGTCTCCTCGGTGATCGCGGTGGAGTCCTCCGGCACGTCGGTGAGCACCACGGGTTCGACGAACGGGGGACGCACCGAATGCTCGCCGCCCACCACGGCCCGGCCGCCGCGCTCCAGCGCGTCGTCGATGTGGCCGCGGATGATGTCGACTTGGGCGGGCATCGTGATCGGGCCGAAGTTGGCGCCCGGCTCACCACCTGGACGCAGCTTCCCGGCCCGCTCGGCGATCATCTCCAAGAGCCGGTCCGCGACGGCGTCGACGACGTAGACCCGCTCCACGCCGATGCAGGTCTGCCCGGCGTTGGACATCGCGCCCCACACGGCCGCATCGGCGGCAGCGGCCAGGTCTGCGTCCGCGTCGACGATCAAGGCGTCCTTTCCGCCGCACTCCATCAGCACCGGGACCAGGTTCTCCGCGCAGGACGCCATCACCCGCTTGCCGGTGGCGGTCGAACCGGTGAAGGCGACCTTGTTCACCCCGGAGGCGCAGAGCGCCGCGCCGGTCTCGCCGAAACCGGTCACCAACTGGAAGACCGGGTGCTCGGGCACCGCCTCGGCGAAGCTGTCCGCCAACCACTGCCCGACGCCGGGGGTGAGCTCGCTGGGCTTGAAAACCACCGCGTTGCCCGCAGCCAGCGCGTAGGCGATCGAGCCCATCGGTGTGAACGCCGGGTAGTTCCACGGGCCGATCACGCCGATCACGCCGTACGGCAGGTATTCGACGGTCGCGGTCTGGTTCGCCATCAGGACGCCGGAGGAGACCTTCCGGCGGCGCAACACCTTCTCGGCGTTGCCCGCCGCCCAGTGCAGGTGGTCGATCACCAGGACCAGTTCCAGCCTGGCGTCGTCGAGCGGCTTGCCGGTCTCCGCGCAGATGACGGCCGCCAGCTCGTCGACGCGTTTGGAAAGCAGCTTCCGCCACGCGTCGAGCCACTGCTTGCGCCCGGAGAAGCCGAGCTCGACCCACCCCGGCTGGGCCTCGCGCGCCGCGTCTACCCGCGCGCCGACCTCCGCCACGTCGTGGATCGGATGGCGCCCCACGACCTCACCGGTGCGGGGGTCGATCGATTCGAACGTCGGTGACTCCTCGGTCGTCCCGTTGGGCATCTCGACGCCGCCACGGGCGGTCTGGGTCATCGTCGGCCTCCCCACCTTTACGTCGGTCGTTGTCATCGCGCAGCCTACGGAATTCGTTGGCGGACCGGGCCCGTCATGCGGCCGGCAGCTTGGCCCGCGCCTGTTTCGCCAGATTGGTCGCGTTCGCGCAGGGATCCATCGGGGTCCGGCCCATGTTCATGATCTCGATCTGCACGAACTCGCTCTCGCCCGCCGCGTTGGCGTTCTTGCGGTGCTCCCACTCGACCGCGCAGGTCGGCGGATCGGAGCTGCCTGGCACCACGAGGCCCGGCACGCCGGTGAGGTCCACCGGCGGCAGCGGGCTGCTCTCCAAGGCACCGACCCCGAAGTTGACGGTCACCAGCACGGAGTTTTCCGCCGACCATTCGCAGGAGTAGAGCCCTTCCCCACCGGCCGAATTCGCCGGGCTGCCCATCGCCGCGTCGCGGATCGCGGCCGGGTCGAGGATCTCGCACGGGTCGAACCCGGCCAAACCACCCGACGTGCGGGGGCTGACCGGCGGTTTCGTTCGCACGACGTCGACGACGTCGGTCAGGATCTGCACGGCCGGCGAACAGACGTCCGCCTGCCCGCTGCTCAGCTGGATCTCCAGTCCGCGCGGGTCGGCGAACTGCTCGGCGTCGGCGCCGGCGTACGCCACGGACGTGAAGCAGGAGCCCGAACCGTTGTCGTAGATGGCGGCGGGCAGCCCGCCGATGCGGTGCGCCCCGACGTCGGACACCTTCTCGTCGAAGTAAAGCGTGACGTTGAACGATTTGCCGTCGCGGTCCTTCATGTAGTTCGAGCAGGTCCCGAGGCCGTCCGGGGTGAATTCCGGGGCTGGTGCGCCGAATCTGCCGAGGTCGATCGCCTGCAGCGTGGCGCACACGTCCACCCCGCGCAGCCGGTCCGGCGCGAAGGCCTGGTCCAGCAGTCCGGGCTTGTTCAGCTCGAACTTCGACACCTCGACGGTCCGCCGGGCCGAGGTCGACTTGCCGTCCGCGGCGCAGCCCGCCGCTGCGAGCGTGGTGAGCGCGGTGAGCAGTGTGGCGATCAAGGTCACTGGTCGGGGCACGGCGATCACACTATCCAGCTGATCGGCCATCGTGGACGGGAACGTGCGGATCCGCCGGAACGCGGACGGCGTCCCACCCGGGGGCGCGGACGCCCGTCACGGCGGGTGTTCGCGCCTATTCCTTGGACGTCCCGGCCTCGTCGGGCACCACGATGGGGCGCAGTCGCGCCCAGGCCACGAACACCACCGCGAAAACGATCATCCCGATGCCGGCCCAGAGGTTGATGTTCACGCCGACGGACTTGTCGATCTCGGCATGTGGCTGCACGACGCCCACGATGGTGAGCACGACGCCGTATACGCCGAACAGCAGCGCGATTATCGTCCGAATGTCGAAGGCACCAGCGGTGTGCCTCGAACCCCGACTCGCCATGAGGAGACCTCCTTGTCTGCGTTCATCGTCAGGCGAAGATGATGTTGAGGGCGATGATCAGGACGAGGGCGATTCCGGCCAGCAGACCCGGCCGCCGGTACCAGCCCGCGTCCTCCCCGCTGGTCGCGGCCTGCCGGCTGGCCCGCGGCGTCAACGAGTACACCAACCCCGCCAACTCCGCCTCCGGCTTCGGACGCGTCGCCACCGACACCACCACGCTGACCACGATGTCCACCACGAACGCCACACCCGCACCCACGAAACTCGCACCCTGCCCCGGCAGGTCCAGCACCCCCGACTCCGACAGCCCGAACACCGCCACCGCCGACACCGTGCCCAGCACCAGCCCCGCCCACCCCGCATGCGGGGTCATCCGCTTCCAGAACATCCCCAGGATGAACGTCGCGAACAACGGCGCGTTGAAGAACGAGAACAACTGCTGCAGGTAATCCATCAAGTTCGAATAACCCGCCGCGATGAACGCCGTACCCACCGCCGCCAGCGTCGCCCCCACCGTCACCCGGCGACCCATCCGAGTCCCCCCCCACCCCCGCCATGAACGACGCCAGCAACCCGGCCAGGGCGATCCCCAGAATCCCGTTCGGCAGCAAATCCCGCATCAGCAACAAGATCGCATCGTTGTAATCCACACCCCCGCCACCGGTGCCACCGGACTGCTTGTACGCCGCGAGCTCCGGGATCAGCACCGCCGCGATCATCCCCGGAATGACCACGATGAACGGGATGAACATCTTCGGGAACGACCCGATGATCGGCGTCCGCTGCGCCGCCGACATGCTCTTGGACGCCATCGCCCGCTGCACCTCGACGAAGTTCGTCGTCCAGTACCCGAAGCTGAGCACGAACCCCAACCCGAACACCAGACCCAGCACGCTCAGCACACTGTTTCCGAACCCGGTCAACTCATTGCCCGGCCACGCCGACAGCTGCCCCGCACCCCCCGGACCCGCCGACACCTTCGCCACCAGACCCTGCACACCGCCGACCTTCACCAACCCCACGATCGTCAACGGCAACAACGCCGCCACGATCACGAAGAACTGCAACACCTCGTTGTAGATCGCCGCCGACAACCCACCCAACGCCGTGTACGACAACACGATCGCCGCCGCCAGCAACACCGACAACCACAACGGCCAACCCAGCAACGCATTCACGATGCTGGCCAGCAAATACAGGTTCACACCCGCGATCAGGATCTGCGCCACCGCGAAACTGATCCCGTTGACCAGATGCGCCGCCTTCCCGAACCGCCGCAACATGAACTCCGGAACACTGCGCACCTTCGAGCCGTAGTAGAACGGCATCATCACCACGCCCAAGAACAGCATGGCCGGCACCGCACCGATCCAGAAATAATGCATCGTCGGCATCCCGTACTCGGCACCATTCGCCGACATACCGATGATCTCGATCGCACCCAGATTCGCCGAGATGAACGCCAAACCCGTCACCCACGCCGGCAACGCCCGCCCCGACAGGAAAAAGTCCAGACTGGTGGAAACCGCACGCCGCGCCAAATACCCAATACCCAGCACAAAAACGAAGTACAACGCCAACAACGCAAAATCCACCGCGTTGGCATCAAGCAGCTGACCCCGGGCTAGCACCACCGTCACGCCACCTCCAGACCCAACAAACTCGAACGACAACCACCACGTTTGCGACAGCAGCCGGACAATACCGCACAGTGGGGCGCGTCACATCGAGCCGATATCATTTCGTTGGAACTCGACACTAAATCGATCAGGCGATTTCCGCCCGATGAGACGCCCCGCCGATCACCCACCGCACAAGGGAGCGCGACCCGACGCGGCCATGCGAGTGATATGCGAAAAACCGCTCCCCGCAACGGAATGTGACCGGTATCGTCACCGTTGGCACGTGCGCAGCGACGGGGGTGGAGCTGTGAACGCCCGGATCGACCTGGCGATCATCGCCGGACTCGCGGACGACCCGAACGACCAGACCGCGAACGACGCACAACCGGACCGCGGCCGAGCAGACCCATTCCTCCGGCACTTCGCCGGCCTGCTGGCCCCGCGGACGGTCGTGCGACTGCGCCCCTGCGGCAAGTCCGACCGCGGCTGACGCAGGGTTCCACTACGCGCCAACGCCTTTCAGCAGCGCGACCAGCGGCGGCGCGCTGGGAGCGGCCGCGGCGCTTCTGCGGCCACACGTGTTGTCGACGATCCAGGCCGCATTGGCCGAGCTGCCAAGACTCGGACCGTCAGCTACTACGGCGCGACCGGCGGGCTGTCCGTCGCGGTCGGACCGCTCCTCGGCGGATTGTTCGTGTGGGCAGACATCGCGGGCCTCGGATTGGGCACGGTGTTCGACGGCGTCTCCGATCAAAGCGACACGCGTCTCGGGTTCGTCGGCAAGCCACGCGAACGAGGTGAGCATGGGAACCTTCCTGTCACCCGCGGGCCGGCAACGCCCGCGGGTGGCAGGAACGGGTGGATCAGAACAGCCGGTACTCGTCCGGTTCGATGCCACGCAGCTTGTCGTAGTCCAGCACCACGCAGCGGATCCCGCGGTCCTCGGCCAGGGTCCGGGCCTGCGGCTTGATCTGCTGCGCCGCGAACACCCCGGCGACCGGCGCCAGCAGCGGATCCCGGTTCAGCAGCTCCAGGTAGCGGGTCAACTGCTCCACACCGTCGATCTCAGCAGCGGATCCCGGTTCAGCAGCTCCAGGTAGCGGGTCAACTGCTCCACACCGTCGATCTCGCCGCGCCGCTTGATCTCCACCGCCACGCTCGCACCCCCGGCGTCCCGGCACATCAGGTCCACCGGGCCGATCGCGGTCGGGTACTCGCGGCGCACCAGCGACCAACCGCGACCAAGGGTCGTGACGTGCTCGGCGAGCAGCTCCTGCAGGTGCGCCTCCACACCGTCCTTGACCAGGCCCGGCTCCACACCCAGCTCGTGCTTGGAGTCGTGCAGCACCTCCTCGACGGTGATCACCAGCTTCTCGCCGGCCTTGTTCTGCACCGTCCACACGCCGGGATCCTCGATCAGCCAGCACGGCGGGCTCATCCAGTTCAACGGCTTATCCGTGGCACTGGATGTTGTCTCTTCTGTCTCTAATCGTCTAGCCTCACGGCCATGTCGATCACCCTCGTAGATCACCAGGCGGTGGCGTCCCCGCACCGTCCGGATGGGACGCCGTACGGGGCTCTGGCTGACGTCTTGCGGCGTTTCGTGAAGCAAGTGCCCAACGGCACGCCCCTGTTGTTCGACCGTGAGGGTCGCTTCGACTGGACGCTGAACCGATTCATCCTGGAACTGCCTGAGTTGGCTCAGTATTCGGAGAAGTCGTGGTTGGCGACCGCCCGGGATATCGACGCGTGGGTGGAATTCTTGCGAAGCCGGGGCGAGAAGTCGTGGCTGGATGCGTCGCTGGCCGATGCGCGGGCGTACAAGCGGTACCGATTGTCCGGCCCGCTGGAGACACGGCTGACTGCCAAGAGTTGGAACCGGCACCTGAACTCACTGGACAAGCTCTACAACTGGGCGGTCCACGAGAAGCTGGTGGATGACGTGCCGTTCCGATACCGGACCCTGATGCTGCGCACGGAGTTCGGCCACCGCGAGGTCAAGCGGAACACGCTACGAAACCCGGATGCGTCCACTGACGACATCAAGTTTCTGTCACTGGACGACTACCTGTTCTGGCGTGATGTGGGTTTGCGTGGGCAACTCCCGGATGGCTCGGAAGACCCCAGTTGGCGTGGCGGGCGGTTCGCCTCCCGGACCGTCGCGTTCGCTGAACTGCTGGTGACGACGGGGATGCGGTTGGAAGAGGCGTCGGTGTTGCTAGTGCCAGAGCTTCCGGCACCGAAGCCGGACGAGAAGAGCGCGCGGTACCACGTTGCGGCAGCGACCGTGAAGTACAGGCGGGGCCGGTACATCCGCATTCCCCACCGAGTACTGGGGCTGATCAGGGACTACCTCGAGGTTGAGCGGGCCAACGTCGTCGCGGAAGGGGCAGCCTCGGGGCGTTACACGGATGTCCCTGGTGCGCTTGACGTTGTGGGCCGCACTCGTGCCGGACTCCGCATGGATGCGGGATCCGGCCCGCACCCGGTGTCATTCGACGATCTCGACCCACGCCAGCGCGAGCGACTGTTCCACGACGGAACATGGGGCCGGGAACCGTTGCTGCTGTGGCTGAGCAAGTCAGGAAAGCCCTGGGCCGCTCGGGACATCCAGGAGACATTCGAAACAGCCGCCGAGCGTTGCCGCGCCTTCGGCCGTGCGGACCTGTACGTCTCGCCCCACACGCTACGGCACACCTTCGCGGTGCACCAACTCTCGCACCTCATCCGTATCCAGTTCGGCAGCATCGCGATGGCGCGGCAGGAGAAGGATCGCGTCGGTTGGTCGCAATACGCCCGGATGCTGGGCGATCCACTGGACACGCTACGGCGGGCGCTTGGACACCGGCATGTGTCGTCCACCTTCATTTACCTGACCAACGTGGATGAAGCGCAGTGGCTTACCGATGAGGCTGCTGCCGCCTGGGCCAATGAGGTCGGCGCTGCCCTGGAACCCGGGGGTGCAGCGTGACCTTGGTGGGGTTCTCGGAACTGGGTCGCCTCAGCGTCGAGGTTGAGTTTCACGGCCGACAGCAGACCTTCTCCTTCGACGCGTGGCCGTTGCCTGGACTTACCCGGCAGATCGCTGCGATCTTCGCCAACGCGGTCGCCTCCGATGGCTGGGTGACCAGCATTCATGGTGCGATCGGCGTGCATCATGCGGCGCGGCAGCTCGTTCGTCACCTTCACGCCGAGGCTGCGGACGCCGAGCCCCTGCGGATCGGGTCGTTGAGGCCGGAGCACCTAGACCGGTTTGATGCCGCTCTGCATGAGCGCTACCGGGACACCGCGACCGGGTATCCGATCTTGATGCAGTGTGTGCGGATGCTGCGGGAGGCCGACCTGCGGGCGGCTGAGCAGCGGGACGACGAAGTCGACGCCGACGAACCGGTTCCACCGCTGGACGCGATCACATTGCTGCCCGAGACCCGGGATCGCCTCAGCTGGGTCTCCCGCTTCGACTGGCCCGAGAACCGGCCGTTGGACGCCTATCCGCCCGCTGTCGCCGCGCGACTGCGGGAGGCAACCGAGAAGGACATCGACGCCGTCGTCCAGCGGATCACCCTGGACGGGGCGGGGATGCTCGCTGCGGGAGGGCCGCCGATACCCGGCCACCGGCTCGCGGCGAGCGACGTGGTGTGGCTGATCAATGCCGAAGGACCGTTGCGGCGAGACGCCGTCCAGGCGCGGTTCGGCGATCAGCCGCACATCAAGGTCAGCGAGCTCAACCGGCTGGTGTTCCCCAGCGAGCGTGATCTGCTGCCCTTCCTGATCCGTCTCGGCCTGGACACGGGGATTCCCATCGAGTGCCTGAAAACCCTCCCCGCAGATTGCCTGCGCAATCCCGACCGCGCACGGGTGACGATCCGCTACCTGAAGCGCCGGGCTGGCCAGCGTTCGGCGTGGCAGACCAAGGTAGTGCGGGATGGCCACCCGCTCACGCCGGGCGGGCTGATCCGCACCGTGCTGACCTTGACGCGCCGGGCCCGTGAACTGACGGGTTCGCCGCGCCTGTGGGTGGGCGTGATCGGCTACAGCAAGCTAGGAGAACCCAGCTTCAAGGGCGGGCGTCCCATCATCCGGCGCTTCGTCCGCGATCATGATCTCCGTGACGTCGCCGCGGCAGCGGACGGCGGCGAACAGCCGTATCTGGATCTGGAGTTGCGCCGGTTGCGGAAGACTTACAAGGTCGAGCGCATCCGCGCCACGCGGGGGCGAATCCGGGACTGGGCCGATGACCACAGCGTCAGGGTCGCGGTCAACCACTACGGCAACGTGCCGGAGTTGCGTGGCGAGCACGAGGCCGCGATCGAAGCAGCACTGATCGAGGCCCGGTCGGTCAGCACAGCCAAGACCGATACAGCACCGACCGAGCCGGAGGCGGCCGTCTCTGACACACCCCCTCGTGTGGAGCCGCAGGTGGGCTCGGTGCCTGGAGTCGATCTGTGGGTCGCGACGTGTCGCGACCCCTACGACTCGCCGTTCGGGCGCAAGGGACAGCTGTGCCCGGTCAGCTTCTTCGGGTGCCTGCGCTGCTCCAACGCGACCATTCACCTTGGCAAGCTGCCCGCCCTCATGCAGTACCTCAACCACATCGTCAGCCAGCGCGAACGGATGTCGGCCGAGGAGTGGGCGGCGGTGCACCGCGACACCTACAACCGGATCGTCGTGCAGATCCTGCCGATGTTCTCCGAGGCGGACATCGCGAAAGCCCGCGTGGTCGCCGAATCCACCCAACGCCTTGTCTTCCTGCCCCCACAGCTACGCACCCTGGAGATCGCGTGACAGTCGTCAAGCCCCTCCGGTTGACCCCGTCGGCACAGGCCGCAGAGCTGCTTTCGCCGTTGGAGTCCGCGCACTTCCCGGAGGATCACCACGTGCTGGAGGGCTGGTCCCGCCGCCAGGGTGGCCCGGACCCTCGGTTCGGTGAACTGCGATGGGATCTCACGGCCGCGATCAGCACCCCGAACTTGCACCCGTGCGAACGAGTTGTGGACTTCAGGCGCATTACCGATCCGGTCCGACGGCTGACCGCGATGGAGTTCATCGCGGCCCGGCTGACCAAGCGCCACACGGCAATGAAGTTGTTGACGCCGTCGGCGGCAAACCAGATCCTGGGACTGCTGATGCGGTTCAACGTCTTCCTGGACAGTGAGTACGCCGGGTGCGCGTACTCCGAAGTGACCCAGCCGATGCTCGATGACTACCTTCGTTGGACGCGGCAAGGTCGCAAGGACGGACATCCCGGGCCTAGCGACCGGTCGTTGGCGACCTACATCCGGGTGATCAAGACCCTGTGGCTGTATCGGGACTGGCTAACCCACGACACCCTGAGCGTCGAGCCGTGGAACGGCAAGTCGTCCTTGCGGGCAGCCGGCGCCCGGATGGCGGCGGAGAACACCACCGACCGGATTCCCGAGCCCGTCATGGCCGCGCTGCTGCGCTGGGCCCTGTTTTACGTGCACACAGCCGCAGAGGACATCCTCGCCGCCCGACGCGAACACCGCGACCTCCAGTCCCACGAGGTCACTTACAAGCGGGCCGAGGCGATCGCACGGTTGCGCGCGTTCATCGCGAAGCGACGTGCCGCTGGCCGCGGCCTGCCCGGTCGGCGGCCCGACCTCCCGGGTACGCGTCCGCAGAACGGCTCCGTTCGGCGCCGGGATCAACACGTGGGCGCCGAGATCAACCTCACGCTCTTGGCGAAGCTGGCCGGCTACAACGACCGCCTGCATGACCGTGACGAGATCTTGGATGTCATCGCCGAGGGTGTCCAGGAGATCGGGCTGGAGCCCGGCGGCTACGACACCCCGATCACAGTCTGCCCCGAAACCGGCCTGCCCTGGCGGGAACCGTTGGATTCCAAGCGCATCGACCAGGAATCGAACCATCTGCTTGCCGCCTGCTATGTCGTGATCGCCTACCTGACCGGCGCCCGCGACTCGGAGGTCCAAGGACTGGAGCGTGGGTGCCACTTCACCGAGGCGACCGGGGACGGCGTGCTGGTTCGGCACAAGATCCGCGGCTGGGTCACGAAACGACGGGGCAGTGCGCCTCAACGTGCGGTGTGGGTCACGTTGCCCGATGTGGCGCGAGCGATCGATGTGCTGGAACGCCTCACCGACAAGCGGTACCTGTTCACCAGGCCCAACCGCGGCAGCGCGCTTGCGCCCGCCAGCGAGATCACCGAGATGATCAATAGGTTTGCCGAGCACGTTGTGACGCTCGCGGACCGAACCGGTCTCCCGCCTATTCCCCCGGTGACCCGGGAAGGCATCGACGGACAGACCACCACCGATGCATGGTGGTTCACCACTCGTCAGTTCCGCCGCACGCTTGCTTGGCATATTGCTCGGCAGCCGTTTGGCCTGGTCGCGGGCAAGATTCAGTACCAGCAGGCATCGGTGTCGATCTTCGAGGGCTACGCGGGTACCAGTGAGTCGGGCTTCCGCGCCGAGGTGGAGAAGGAGCGCGCTGAGGCTCAACTCGACGATATCGTTGAGCGTTACGAAGACGATCTGTGCGGTCGGCCCTTCACGGGCGGGGCGGCTGCACGGTTAAAGTCCGAGTTCGCCCGAGTCCGCGCTGAGCTGGGTGATTTCCCTGGTCGTCGCGCTGATCGGGCTCGAGTTCGGGAAATGCTGCGGGGACTGGCGCGTACCTTCCGGGTCGGTGTTCTGGCCGATTGCGCCTTCGATGATGCCAATCCGGATGCTGCGGTGTGCCTCTCGGAGAGCAATCGTGCCCGGAAGGTCAAGCGCACCCTGCCCATCTTGGATGCTTGCCAGCCGGGAAACTGTGCCAACGCCTGCCAGACCAGCCGCCACCGGCCCGCGTGGGAACGCATGGTCGCTGAGGTCGACGAGCATCTCAAGGACAAGAAGATCAACGACGTGCAGCGGGATGCTCTGCTGCGCCAACGCAAGGCGTGGCAAGGGATTCTCGACCGCCTCCAGGACGACACCAGCCAGGTGGAGGAGCCGTGAGCGTCAGCGCCGCCACCGACAAGAAAATCCGTGCCGCGATGGAACGTCTCTTCGCTGGCGAGCCCACACGCTGCGACGGCAAGCTCACCTACACCAACCTCGCCAAAGAGGCGGGCGTCGGCTACTCGACGCTGTGGAAGGCCGACGACAGCCTGCTCGCCGAGTTCAAGCGGCGGGCAGCCGGGACCGACGATCCCGCCCCGCCCGCTGTCACGGTGGTCTCCCGACTGACGAAGGAACGTGACGAGCTTGCCGCCCGAGTGTCGAAACTCGAAGCGGAGAAGGCCCAGCTCAACGCGCTCGTACGAACGCTGAAGCACGAAGTCGCAGCCTTGGCAGTGGACAACCACAGTCAGCGCGAGGAGGTCGAACGGCTCCGTGCACGAATCCGCCGGGCAGACGGCAACAACGTCCGGTCCCTCCCCACAGCCGGAAGCGGCGACAACCCCTCTTCGAGCTGACAGCGATGCCGGGCGATCGTCCGGCCCTTCAGTGGAGCACTCACCGACGTCTCCCAGAGGCCGCCTTTGCCGGCAGCAAATCCCATGTCTGAGCACCGTGTAGGTCGGCGATCCTGTCGCCTGCCAGCCTGAAGGGACCACCGGTTTGCCATGAGCATGGGACCGGGTTGCGTAACCACCAGCCCAGACGGTCCCATCAGTGGCAAACAGGTGGTCCCATGCTCCTGGCAAAACCGGCTCTGAGGTGGTCCCTTACTCCTGGCAGCCGACAATCCACACCGCCTGGCGGTGGGCGCTCGCGGTGAGCCCGAGCCTGTCCCAGCCAGGTAGTCCAACCTGGCTGGGACAGGCTCGGGTCGGTGACAGGTCCCGTTCCGCAAGCAGGGAATACCGACTACGGAGCCTGCCAGTCCGGGACGCCGTTTGTTAGCCGACGCTCAAGATCCCGATGATGCCGCCATTGAAGACGCAGAGTGGGATGTTGCCCGAAAGTCCGTTCACCGTCGTGGTGACGCCGTCAGCGTCAAGGTGGCGGCGCACCGAATCGCCGCTTCGCGGCATAGAGGGTAGCGGCGTTCAGCGGTCGGCTAGCGCGCGAGGACGAAGTAGGCGAAGCCGAGCACGCGTCGGTAGTCGTGGATGTACTGATGTTCCCGGGTATCGAGCCATTCGCGTACCTCGCTGGCTCGCTGATCCGAGCTGTTGGCGAGTAGCCATTCCTGCCAGCCAGCGCGGGAAGGGGTTTCGAAGTCGTCCCACTCCTGTTGGTCTGCGACGCTCATGTGAATGACTCGCCATCCGGCTGCCCGACTCATTTCTACCAACTCGGCCAGTGGCCGGACCTGGTCACCGAAGATGGCCGTGGCAGCCGGGCGTCGTCGACCCTGGCCAACAGCCGTCTCCGAACAGCAGTCGCCCAGCGTGCGGCACGAGCGCCGCCAACGCCTCCAGCGCTGCGCGGCTACCGCCGAACGCGTGCGAGGAGCCGACGCACAGCGCGCGCTCGGCTGCCCCTGACCAGGTCGCGGCGTCAGCGTGCACGAACTCAACCCGCCCCTCGAGGCCGCGCCGCCGCGCCAGCGCCCGCCCGCGCTCCAACGCCACGGGGTCGGTGTCCACGCCGACACCCCGGGCACGGGAATCTCTGTCGTCGACTACCGGATTAGAGCCGACTGCCCGCTCAACCGCACGCAGCAACAACTCACCCCACCCGCAGCCCATATCGACGATCCAAGTGACGGGGCCCACGTTCAGCCTGTCCAGCAGCAAGTCCGCGTGAGCAACCGAAAGCGGCGTGTTCCACCGCATGCGGGCACGCCGCGCCGAGACAAGGTCGTCATACATGCGGGACAGTGTCGCCCACCAGCAATATCCTGTCCCTCGAATAAACTTGCGGCCTCGCCGAGCCATCAACTGGTAGAGCAATCAAACGTCCGCACATCGGTATGACAGCGCGTCGGACGGATCGCGCTCATCGCGGCATGAGCGGAGATTCGAGGCCTGACTACAGGTGATCCGCGGAAATCTCGTAGATGATCTCGAGCCCGTCCTCGTCGTCCCACTGTTCGCCGACCTCGACGAAGCCGTACTGAGATGCCAACCGATAGGAGGCCGTATTGTCGGGGCTGATCGTGACCCGGACGGTGTGTACCTGCGGCTCCCGGGCGGCGCGCGCCAACAACGATTCCAGCGCCGCCCGCGCGTAACCGCGTCGCCGGTGTGCGGGGTCGACGGCGTAGCCGATCTCCACCATCCCCGATGTGTCGGGAGGCCCGTGGTAGCCGGCCGTCCCGACGGCCAGTAGTTGTTGCTGATCCCAGATGATGCCGGTGACCCAGGCCGCGCTGCTAGGGTCCGCTGCGACCTGCCTGCTGCGACTCTGCCACAGCCGACGCCCGTCCGGTCCGGCCAGGTAGGCCGTCAGCGGTACCGGGCTGGTCGCATTCGCTCCTGCCAGGTCGCCCCGGGCGAGCGAGTCGAACGCGGGGCCGGTCAGATGCACGATACGAACATCCGGCTTCGGCCTGTTCGCTGTCGCTGCGTGGTGATGGTCCGGCACGGAGGCAGCCTGCCACAGATCCGAGCACGACGTACCCGAGATTTCACGACCGCTCATCGGCAGAAGCGGATGTTCCCACACCCGACGCAAATGCAGGGCAGCCCCTGATCGCGCCCAAGAGCCACGCGGTCGCATCGTCATGGTGGCGACACCAAGCAGAACTGATGCATGGTCCGAGTTATCCACAGAACATCGGCATTCACACTGGCGCTTCGTCGTTATCCACAGTGGCGGATGACAGCCGTTATCTGTCCATAAGCAGACGTGAAAACACTCCGCAGGACGAATCGTCACGGCTAAAAAAGCCGGAACTCGTCGGATTCCGTGCCGCGGAGCGCGTCGTAGTCCAAGGTGACGCAGCGGATTCCCCGGTCTTCAGCCAGCGTGCGAGCCTGCGGCCTGATCTGCTGCGCGGCAAACACTCCCTTGACCGGAGCCAGCAACGGATCCCGATTGAGCAACTCCAGGTACCTGGTCAACTGCTCGACGCCGTCGATCTCGCCACGTCGCTTGATCTCCACCGCGACCGAGACGCCGTCGGCGTCTCGGCACATCAGGTCCACCGGGCCGATCGCCGTGGGGAACTCGCGGCGGACCAGGGACCAGCCCTCGCCGAGCGTGCCGACGTGCTCGGCGAGCAGCTCCTGCAAGTGTGCCTCCACGCCGTCCTTGACCAGGCCCGGATCCACACCAAGCTCGTGCTTAGAGTCGTGCAGGACTTCCTCAATGCTGATGACGAGCTTTTCACCCGCCTTGTTCTGCACAACCCACATGCCCGGCTCTTCCATAAGCCAGCAAGGAGGCGACATCCAATTTAAGGGCTTGTACGAACCGCCATCCGAATGCACCAGAACAGAGCCGTCCGATTTCACCATCACCAGACGATTAGCCATCGGCAAATGAGCGGTCAGCCGCCCGACGTAATCAACCTGGCACCGAGCGATGACAAGCCTCATCAGCAACCTCCCAAGACGGCAGTCGACCCAACAGCGCGCGTCCGCACCCCACCCCGGCGACACCGAGAGATCGGAGACAGATGTCTCGACCACGGATAGAACAGCTTGTAGGCACGGTCGTCGGAGTGCACCGACACGGAACCATCGGCCTTGATCAGCAGCAAGCGCTGCGCCATAGGCAGGTGCGCGGTGAGCCGACCGACGTAGTCCACCTGGCAACGGGCAATGACAAGTCGCACCCGGCACAGAGTACGGATGTCGATCGAGAAGTCGAGCACCCCGGGGCCCGGACAGGTCGGAACTCGATCTTTCCGCTGGGCGAGATACGGTTGCGCCCCGTGTCATTCGCCCGAACCTGCTGCGCGTCAACCCGCCGAACAACTCGCGGAAGCGGTCGTCGCGCCTGAACAGGAGCCCGCCCTCCCGTCAGGGTTGGCGTAGCCAGGCCGTGGCGTCGCCGGGGAGGAAGCCCTCTTCGGGTGCGACGCTGGACAGGAGTAGGTCTCCTGGTGGGAGCGGGATGGGGACCGGTCCGGTGTTGACCAGGACCAGGATGTCGCTTCCACGCCGGAAGGCCAGGACATCGCCGATGTTGTGCTGGTCGTCCCAGCCGAACCGTTCGTCGCTGCTGAACGGCGCACTCGCAGCGCAGCTCGGTAGAGCTCCAGCATCGAGCTCGGGTCGCCGCGCTGTGACTCGACCGAGCAGTCGCCCCAATCGGCGGGCTGCGGCAGCCAGGGCGGCACGGCGCTGAAACCGAAGGACACCCCGTCCCGGGTCCACGGCAGCGGCACCCGGCAGCCGTCGCGACCCTTCTCCTTGTGCCTGGAGTGCATCCACTTCGGATCCCGCAGAACGTCCGCAGGCAGGTCCGCGACCTCCGGCAGCCCAAGCTCCTCGCCCTGGTACAGGTACGCGGACCCGGGCAACGCCAGCGCGAAGAGGATCGCCGCCCGTGCCCGGCGGGTGCCCAGCTCCAGGTCCGGCGGTGGTTCGGTGCCGTCGGACGCCAGCCATACCCACAGGTCGACGTCGGCTGGCAGGCCCAGCGCTGATACCTGCCGCACCATGTCGTGGTTGGCCAGCACCCAGGTCGCCGTGGTCCCCACCGAGGACGCCCCGTCGATCGACTCCGACACGATCCGCCGGTACTCCGACGCCTGCCAGCGCACCCGCAGGAACTCGAAGTTGAACGCCTGCTGTAGTTCACCCGGCCGGATGTAGCGGACCCGCCGGTCGCCGCGCACCCACGCCTCGGCGACCCCGACCAGCGGCGGGTCGAACTCGTGGAACACCCGGTTCCAGTCGCGGTAGACGTCGTGAACCTCCGGCCGATCCAGGAACGGGTGGTCGGGATTGGCGGCGAAATCGTCCAGCCCGGAGCTGCCTTCACCGCCTACGACCTCGCGCAACGGCTCCCGCAGGTCCTTGACCAGCGCCGCGGCCACGTCCACCCGGAATCCGTCGACTCCGCGTCGCCCCCAGAACCGCAGAACGTCCAGGAACTCGTCCCGAACCTCCTGATTCGTCCAGTCGAGGTCGGGCTGCTCCGGGGCGAACAGGTGCAGGTACCACTGGCCGTCCGGCACCCTGCTCCAGGCGCTGCCGCCAAAGCGGGACTCCCAGTTGCTCGGCGGGCATTCCCCTCGCGGGCCCTTGCCGGCGCGGAAGATGTAGCGGTCGCGCTCAGGGGAACCCGGGCCGGCTGCCAGGGCTTGCCAGAACCACTCGTGTCGGTCCGAGGTGTGATTCGGGACGATGTCGATCAGGACTCGGATATCTCGCTCGTGCGCCGCCGACACCATCCGGTCGAAGTCCTGCAGGGTGCCCAGGGACGGGTCGATGCCGCGGTGGTCGGTTATGTCGTATCCGCCATCGACCCACGGGGATGGGTGGCAGGGCGTTAGCCAGATCGCGTCCACACCGAGCCAGGCGAGGTAGTCCAGCCTGGACGTCACGCCCTGGAGGTCGCCGACTCCATCGGCGTTCGCGTCGGCGAAGCTGCGGGGGAAGATCTGGTACGTGACCGCGTTTCGCCACCAGGGGTAGGGCATTGGGGTCCTTCGGTGGGGCTCTTGGCGTGGGTTGGTTTGTTGGCGTTGAGGTTCGCAGGGTTTTGGGTGCTGCGCTTTTTGGCTTTGGGTTCGTTTCGGGGGTTGGGGTCCGCTGGCTTGTTGGGGTTTGGTTCGGGGTTGGGGCTCTTGTTGCCCACGGATCGAGTTCGCGAACAGCCTCTACCGCGCTTGAAGCCGGTACGGTGTCGGACTTCCGGTGTTTTTGTTTCTGCTGCTTGGGTTCTCGTCCCCAAGACAGATTCTTTCACCTGATCAAGCGACCATAAAAAAAGTGCGAACAAGTGTTCTAGAACGGGAGGATGTGCGGTATGACACCGCTGGTGAACACCCCCGGACCCGGCCGCAGGCACCACCAGTGCCCGGCGCGGCGGTGTCCTGCACCGACACCGAACTCGCCACCCACATCCGCGAACTGGAGCAGGCCATGCGGGTGTCGATGATGGAGCAGTTGCGGTACATCGCCGAAGCCGGCCACCGGGGCTTGCACAACCAGCGATGGGAAACGCGAAATACGAGACCGGCGACCGGTGTTCATCCCACCAGCCACAGTGGACCCCAGGCGAATACCGCGACCAGGCGGTAGAGCACTACCCACCCAACACCGCGCGATCATTGATCGGCACCTGCGGGTGTCACGCGCCACCGTGGCCCGCGTCGGGCACCATGTCCGCATGCAGCAGACGAGCAGTCGCGAGGTGTACGCCAACCCGTGGATGACCGTCCGCGAGGACGGCGTTCGGCGCGCCGATGGTTCCGACGGGATCTACGGCGTGGTTGACAAGCCAGACTACGCCTTGGTGATCCCGCTCGACGGCGATCGGCTCCACCTCGTGGAGCAGTTCCGGTACCCGTTGGGCATGCGGCGGTGGGAGTTCCCGCAGGGCACCGCTCCGGACCGGCTCGACGTCGAGCCCACCGAGCTCGCCGCGCGGGAGCTGCGCGAGGAAACCGGCCTGCGGGCAGCGAGCCTCGTCGAGATCGGCACCCTCGACGTGGCTCCCGGCATATCCAGTCAGCGGGGGCGGGTTTTCCTGGCCACCGGGCTGACGGCGGGCGAGCACGAACGCGAGTCGGAGGAGCAGGACATGCGGGCCGGCTGGTTCTCCCGGACCGAGTTCGAGAAGATGATCGCCGCAGCCGAGGTCACCGATGCGCAGTCGGTCGCCGCCTACACGCTGCTGCTCCTGCACGAACGCCGGAACCGCGCCTGAAGGGCAGTCAGGGACGCCCGGCACCGGCTCGCCGCGAACCCTAGTACCGGCGCCGACAGGTCAGGCTTCCTCCAGCACCGACCGCAGGAACGCCCGGGTGCGCTCCTGTTCCGGCCTCTCGAACAGATCGGCCGGCGGCTTGTCCTCGATGATCTTCCCGTTGTCGAACATCAGCACCCGGTGGGAGACGTCGCGGGCGAACTTCATCGCATGCGTCACGCACAGCATCGTGATGTCGCTGGTGCGCGCCAGATCTCGCAACACGTCGAGCACCTCGGCCGCCAGTTCCGGGTCCAGCGCCGAGGTGATCTCGTCGAGCAGCAGCACGTCCGGGCTCATCGCCAGCGCTCGGGCGATCGCCACGCGCTGCTGCTGGCCACCGGAGAGCTGCGTCGGAAAGGCGTCGACCTTGTCCGCCAGGCCCACCATGTCCAGGAGTTCCCGCGCTCGCCGCTCGGCATCCGCGGCGGACTGGCCGAGCACGTGGACCGGTGCCTCCGTGACGTTGCGCAGCACCCGCATGTTCGGGAACAGGTTGAACTGCTGGAACACCATGCCGATCCGCCTTCGCACCTTGCGCAGGTGCTTCTCGTCGGCGGGCACCAGCCTTTCGCCGCGGCGCACGTGGGTGAGGCATTCCTCGCCCACGTGGATCGTGCCGCCGTCCACCCGCTCCAGGGTCATCAGCAACCGCAGGATCGTCGTCTTGCCCGATCCGCTCGGCCCGATCAGGGTGACCCGCTCGCCCGGGCAGACCGCGAAGTCCAGTTCGTCCAGCACCACGTTGTCGCCGAACCGCTTGACCACGCGGTCGAACCGGATCATCTCTCCGCCCGCCTCAGATCCCAACACGCCGTTCCAACCTCCGCACCAGCAGCGACGACGGGTAGCTGAGCAGCAGGAAGCAGATGCCCGCCAAGGTCAGCGGCTCCACGTACCGGTACGCCTCCGACCCCGCTTCCTGCGCCGCCCCTACCAAGTCGAGTACCCCGATCGCCAGCAGCAACGGCGTTTCCTTGAACATCGAGATCGTGTAGTTGCCCAGCGCGGGCAGCACCCGCGGGATCGCCTGCGGCAGGATCACGCTTGTCCACACCCTGCGGGCCGGCAGGCTCAGCGCCGTCGCCGCTTCCCACTGACCTCGCGGCACACCTTCGATGCCGGCCCGATAGACCTCCGCCGTGTAGCAGGCGTAATGCACGCCTAGACCGATCACTCCGGTGGTCAGCGAAGAGAACTTCAGGCCGATGCCCGGCAGCACGTTGAACAGGAAGTACAGCTGCACCAGCAGCGGCGTGCTGCGGACGAACTCGATGAACGCCCAGACCGCCGTGCTGACCAGCCGGACCCTGGATCGCCGCAGCAGGGCCAGCACAAGACCGAGCGCGAACGCCACGATCGAGCCCAGCACCGTGGCCTCGAACGTCACCACCAGGCCGCCGAGGATGTCCGGGATGATCCGGCCGGTGAACTCCCAGTCCCAGATCAACTAGATCGCCCCGCCTTCGACCCGGCCGAGCTCCTTCGACGGTTCGACCGGTTCGCGGCCGACGGCCGCGGCGGCCCGCCGCTCCAGCACCCGCATCACAATCGTGATCAGCACCGCCAGCACCAGGTACAGCGCGAGCATCAGCAGGTAGATCAGCGCGGTCTGGCCGGTGAAGTTCGATTCGAGTACCTCCCGGCCCTGGTAGGTGATGTCGTGCACGAAGATCAGCGACAGCAGCGCGCTGCTCTTCAGCAGCTGGATGAACAGGTTGTTGAACGGCGGGATCATCTCCACCGCCGCCTGCGGCAGGATCACCCGCCGCATCCGCTGCACCCGGCTGAAGCTCAGCGCGACCGCGCACTCGTACTGCTCCTTCGGCACCGCCTGCACCGCACCGCGCACGATCTCGCCGCCGTACGCGCCGTGGTTCAGGCCGAGCACGAGGACGCCCGCCCACAGCGGCAGCAGCTCGAAGCCGACCAGCAATGGCAGCGCGAAGAAGATCCAGAACAGCTGGACCACTTCGGACGTGCCGCGCCAAACCTCGACGTAGCTGCGGGCGACGACGCGGACCCACCGCCAGGGCGCGAGCATGCCGAGTCCAGCCGTGAACGACAGCACTATGCACAGCGCTATGCCGCACAGCGTCGCGATCACCGTCGGCGGCACACCCTGCAGCAGGACCGAGAGGAAGTGCGAGAAGTTCTCGAACATGTCGCCTCCCGTCGCCGGGATCAGCTACCGGCGCACAGCGTCTCCGTGGTCACCCCGGCCGGTGGCAGGTTGTCCTGGGTGAAGCCGAACGGCTCGGCGATGCGGACCCACTCGCTGCTGTCGTGCAGCTTCTTCAGCTCGGTGTTGAACGCATCGCGCAGCGAGGTGTCCGGCGTGCGGAACACGAACGCACCCGCCTGCACCTCTGGCTTGCCGTTGATCACCGGCGTGAAGCCCTTGGTCACCTCAACCTGCGCGCCCGGGCTCCTCCGCACCAGGTCGTTCAGCGAGATGTTGGTCAACGCGGCGCAGTAGGCGCGTTTGTTGGTGACGGCCTGCAGGAGCGCGTTCTGCGAGTCGAAGACCTGCACCTGCGCATCCGGCACGCCCAGCCGTTGCGCATAGTCCTTCTCCACCGCTCCGCTGAGGACCGCGAGGTTGAGCTTCTTCTTCGCCACGTCCTCGAAGCTGGTGACGCCCTCAGGGTTTCCCACGGGCACCAGGAACGCCGTTGGCGCGATGTAATCCGGGATCGAGAACGCCGCGTTCTTGCAGCGCTCCGGGGTGATGAACATGCCCGCCGCGACCACGCTGAACTTGCCCGCGTTGAGGGCCGGGATCAGCTGGTTGAAGTCGACCTGCGAGGCCAGCACGGTGTTCACCCCGAGGTTCCGGAACACCGCGCGCGCCACCTCCGGGGCCTCGCCGGTGATCTTGCCGGATGCGTCGGTGAAGCCGTAGGGCGCCTCGCCAGCTATGCCGACCTGGATGGTGCCGGAACTTCGGGCCGCCTGGAGCGGATCACCGCCCGCACCACCCCCGACGGTGCGGGTGCACCCGCCCAGCACCAGCGCGCCCACCGCAGCACCGGAGCCCCTCAGGAAATCTCGCCGCGTCCACCCTCTGCTCGCCATGACCATCGCCCCTTCGAAGCGGGAGCAGGGTTCAGGCCCATAGTCAGGCCCGAACGCGTGACTTGCATCACCGGGGCGGGTCGGGTTGGCGGACCGCTCAGTCGGTCACGCGTTCGATGTCAGCGCCGAGACCGCGCAGGTTCTCCACGAAGTTCGGATAGCCGCGATCGATGTGGAACACGTCCCACACCTCGGTCGAGCCGTCCGCACACAAACCGGCCAGCACCAGTCCCACCCCAGCGCGGATGTCGGTCGCCCACACCGGGGCGCTGGACAACCGCTCCAGGCCGCGGACCACCGCGTGGTGCCCGTCGGTGCGGGCGTCGGCGCCCATCCGGACCAGCTCCTCGATGAACCGGAACCTGGACTCGAACAGGTTCTCGGTGATCATCGAGGTGCCGTCGGCGACCGCAGACAGCGCCAACGCCATCGGCTGCAGGTCGGTCGGGAAACCCGGGTACGGCAGCGTCACGAAGTCCACCGCGTGCGGGCGGCCGTGCATCGCCACCCGGAAACTCTCTTCGGACGCGGTCACCTCGGCACCCGCGCTGCGCAGCTTCTCCAGCACCAGGTTCACGTGCCGCGGGTCGACCCCGCGCACCGTGATGTCGCCGCGCGTCGCAGCCGCCGCGAAAGCCCAGGTCGCGCCGACGATCCGGTCCCCGATCACGCGGTGCTTGACGGCCTTCAGCGAGGACACGCCGTGCACGTTCAACGTCGATGTACCGGAACCCTCGATCTTGGCGCCCATCTGCTGCAGCATCACGCAGAGATCGACGATCTCCGGCTCCCGCGCCGCGTTGTCGATCACCGTGGTGCCTTCCGCCAGCACCGCGGCCATCAGGATGTTCTCCGTCGCACCCACGCTGGGGAAGTCCAGCCAGATCTGGGCGCCGCGCAGGTTCTCCGCCTCCGCAACCACCGCGCCGTGCTCGATGTGGCTGGTCGCGCCGAGCTTCCGCAAGCCGTTCTGGTGCATGTCCAGCGGGCGGGAACCGATCGCATCACCACCGGGCAGCGTCACCATCGCGCGGCGGCACCGGGCCACCAGCGGCCCCAGCACGCACACCGACGCACGCAGCTTGCCCATCGACGGCGAGATCGCCTCGTGGTTGATCGACGCCGGGGTCGTGATGTGCACCGTGCCGCCGTCGATCGACACCTCGCAGCCGAGGCTGCGCAGCACGTCTGCCATCAGCGGAACGTCGAGGATCTCCGGGCAGTTGACGATCGTCGTCGTGCCCTCCGCCAGCAGCGCCGCAGCCATCAGCTTCAGCACGCTGTTCTTCGCCCCGACCACGTCGACTTCGCCGACGAGGCGCGCCCCGCCGTGTACCCGGAAGTGCTCACTCACGAGCATCGAGGTTACGGCCCGCCCCCCACCGCCATCGGATCGGGTTGCGATCGGAGCGAGCATGGGAACCTTCCCGTCACGCACGCCCGGGCGCCGGGCGGGATCCGCCTAGGCTGTCGGCATGGCAGTCCACCTGACGAAGATCTACACGCGGGCCGGCGATTCGGGCACGACTCGGTTGTCGGACAACTCCAAGGTGCACAAGACCGATCCGCGGCTGATCGCCTACGCCGATGTGGACGAGACGAATTCGGTGCTCGGCGTGGCGTTGGCAACCGCGCAGCTCGCCGACGACGTCGTCGCGGTGCTGAGGGCAGTGCAGAATGACCTGTTCGACGTGGGAGCGGACCTGTCGACGCCGGTCGTCGAGAACCCGAAGTACCCGCCGCTGCGCGTCACGCAGGCCTACGTCGACCGCCTCGAGGGCTGGTGCGACGAGTTCAACGCGCGCCTGGGCAAGCTGGACTCGTTCATCCTCCCCGGCGGCACCCCCGGCGGCGCGCTGCTGCACCAGGCACGGTGCGTGGCCCGGCGCGCCGAGCGGTCGGCGTGGGCACTACAGGAAGCCGACGGCGAGCGCACTTCGCCGCTGCCCGCCAAGTACCTGAACCGGCTGTCGGACCTGCTGTTCATCCTCGCCCGGGTAGCGAACCCGGACGGCGACGTCCTCTGGAAGCCGGGCGGCAACGCCTAGACCTCCGGCGAACACCTGCTCAGCGGGTCGTCGCGGTACGCCCCGAACGCGGATCACGTACTACTGCTGGAGGCCGTCGATCAACTGTTTGGCGTCGGGGTGGTCGTACGCGACCGTTCTAGATCCGCATCTCCGAAGCCTAGGACTCCGTTGAGCGCAAGGGTTTCTCGAACCAGTGCTTTGCGTACTGGTTGTCGTTGCAGGCGGGGATTTCCCGGTACCCCGACGAGGCGTAGAGCGCGCGGGCTTCGTGGAGTTCGGCGGCGGTGTCCAGGCGGATCCGCGAGCAGCCGGCGTCCGCAGGACCCCGCTGGAAGGATTCAGGATGCCCAGTGCACCGATCGGCCCGGTGGGGCGGATTCGAGCCAGGACAGGAAGCCGGTCAGGGCGTCGGTGCTCATCGCCAGCTCCAGCTCCGGGCCGGTCAGGCCGAGGACCGTCGACCCGGTGGGCATCGCGTAGGCCTCCGCCATCGACGGCTCGCGGCGCCGCGCGATCTCCACGTCCCGGCGGTTGATCACCCAGTTCGGCCCCGATCGCAGGCTCAGCGCCCGGTACCAGGCGAACTCCTCGCCCCGGTAGTGCGCGACGCCCAGGTGCCAGCCGCGGCCATCGCCGTCCTTGCGGGCGCGCAACGCCACGTCGATGCCCCCGACGCGCAGTTCCCGCAGCCGCCGCCACGCGAGCGCCGTGACGACCACGGCAGCGGTCATCAGCAGCCCGAAGGCCACCGCGAGCAACAGGACCGGGGAACCCATGCGCGGCCCGGATCAGGCCGAGTGGCCGGCTGCTCGCAATCGGCTCAAGGCCCGTGCCCGGGCCTGTTCATCCGCGCTCTTGACGTCCTCGCGGGCCTGCGCCACGTCGATCTCGGAGGCGAGCTCAGCGGTCTCCGCCAACACGCTCACACCGTCCGCGGTGACGGAAAGGAAACCACCGTGCACCGCAGCGGTCACGGTCTCCTTGTCGGTGGTGGTGATGCGCACCACGCCACCCTCGATCAGCTCGCCGAGCAGGGGCTCGTGCCCCGGCAGGATGCCGATCTCCCCTTCGGTGGTCTGCGCGACCACGGCGGTCGCCTCCCCGGACCACAGGCGGCGCTCGACGGCGACCAGTTGGACGGACATGTTGGCCACGCGCGTCTCCTTTGTCGGGTGTGTGCCCGCAGTCTATCCGGTGCCACCAGGGCGATCGTGACTGGCCGGGCTGGAATTGCCTTGTCGCGGTGCTTGGCAAGCGGGGTCGGGGTCCGCTCGGACCCCGACCCCGTTGCCGGTCTGCCGACCCCGCCAGCGGGGTCAGGCGCTCACTTCTCGGTGAGCTTCTTGTACGCCTGCTCCAGGTCGTCGAGACCACCGATGGACAGGAACGCCTGCTCCGGGTAGTGGTCGAAGTCGCCCTTGCAGAGCTTGTCGAAGGCCTCGATGGTCTCCTTCAGCGGAACGAAGGAGCCCTCCTGACCGGTGAACTGCTTGGCCACGAAGAAGTTCTGCGACAGGTAGCGCTCGATGCGACGCGCCCGCTGCACCGTCACCTTGTCCTCTTCGGACAGTTCGTCCATACCGAGAATGGCGATGATGTCCTGCAGTTCCTTGTACTTCTGCAGGATCCGCTTGACCTCCTGCGCCACCCGGTAGTGCTCCTCGCCGACGATCGCCGGGTCGAGGATCGTGGAGGTGGACGAAAGCGGGTCCACCGCCGGGTAGATGCCCTTCTGCGAGATCGCACGGGAGAGCTCCGTGGTCGCGTCCAGGTGGGCGAAGGTGGTCGCCGGTGCCGGGTCGGTGTAGTCGTCCGCAGGCACGTAGATCGCCTGCATCGAGGTGATCGAACGACCCCGCGTCGAGGTGATGCGCTCCTGCAGCTCACCCATCTCGTCGGCCAGCGTCGGCTGGTAACCCACCGCGGACGGCATCCGGCCCAGCAGGGTCGAAACCTCCTGGCCGGCCTGGGTGAACCGGAAGATGTTGTCGATGAACAGCAGCACGTCCTGGTTCTGCACGTCGCGGAAGTACTCCGCCATCGTCAGCGCGGACAGCGCCACCCGCATACGGGTGCCCGGCGGCTCGTCCATCTGCCCGAACACCAGCGCGGTGTCGGCGAGCACGCCCGACTCGTCCATCTCGACCCAGAGGTCGTTGCCCTCGCGGGTGCGCTCACCGACGCCAGCGAACACCGAGGTGCCACCGAAGTTCTTGGCGACCCGGCGGATCATCTCCTGGATGAGCACCGTCTTGCCGACACCGGCACCACCGAACAGGCCGATCTTGCCGCCCTGCACGTACGGGGTGAGGAGGTCGATGACCTTGATGCCGGTCTCCAGCATCTCGGTCTTGCCCTCGAGCTGGTCGAAGCTCGGCGCCTTGCGGTGGATCTCCCACTTCTCGGCGTCCGAGGCGTAGCCCGGCTCGTCGAGGCAGTGACCCAGCGCGTTGAACACGTGGCCCTTGACGATGTCGCCGACCGGCACCGAGATACCGGCACCGCTGTCGGTGACCACGACGCCGCGGACGAGACCCTGGGTGGGCTGCATCGAGATCGTGCGCACGACGCTGTCACCCAGGTGCTGGGCAACCTCCAGCGTCAGCGTCTTCGCCATGCCCTCGGCGGTGATGTCCACCGTGAGGGCGTTGAACAGGTCTGGCACCTGGTCGCGCGGGAACTCGACGTCCACGACCGGGCCGAGCACCCGGACGACGCGGCCCGTGCCAGTGGTGGTGGCAGTAGCAGCAGTCATGTCACTCACTTCCTGCGGACGAGAGCGCCTCGACACCGCCGACGATCTCGCTGATTTCCTGGGTGATCTGGGCCTGGCGGGCCTGGTTGGCCTCACGGCTGAGGTTGCGGATCAGCTCGTCGGCGTTGTCCGTCGCCGACTTCATCGCCGTTCGGCGAGCCGCGTGCTCCGAGGCAGCCGAATCCAACAGGCCCGCGAACAAGCGGGTCTTGATGTACTTCGGCAGCAGTGCGGCGAACAACGTCTCGGCGTCCGGTTCGAACTCGTACGTGGACTTGAGCGTCTTCACCGGCTCGTCGGAGTACTCCACCTCGAGCGGAGCGATCCTGCGGACCGTCGGTCGCTGGGTGAGCATCGAGACGAACTCGGTGTGCACCAGGTGCAACTCGTCCACGCCCAGCTTACCGTCCGGCCCCCCGTCGTCGAGGTAGTCGTCGGCACCCGCGAGGAACGCCTTGACCAGCGTCTCGCCGATCTCGGCCGCGTTGGCGTAGTCGGGGCGGTCGCTGAACCCGGTCCAGCTCGCCTCGATCTCGCGCTGGCGGAACCGGTAGTACGTCTCGCCCTTGCGGCCGATGACGTACAGCACCGGGTCCTTGCCCTGCTCGCGCAGCAGCGCCTGCAGTTCCTCCGCCGCCTTGATCACGTTGGCGTTGTAGCCACCGCAGAAACCCCGGTCGCTGGTCACGACCAGCACGCCGGCGCGCTTCGGGTTCGAGCGCTCGGTCAGCAGCGGGTGGTCCAACGTGCTCACGTCGGCCAGCGCGGACAGGACGCTGGTGATCTCCTCGGCGTACGGCCGCGAAGCCGCGACCCTGGCCTGCGCCTTCATGATGCGCGAGGTAGCGATCAGCTCCTGCGCCTTGGTGATCTTCCGGGTCGATTTGATCGACCGGATCCGATTCCGGAGTTCCCGAAGTTGAGCCATGACTTACCCGGTCACTTCTTCGGCGCGGGGCGGTTGACCTTCACGGTCTCCTGCCCCACCTCGTCGGCCGCCAGCGCTTCGGCGTCCGGCTCGGCCGGGACGACCGACTCGCCGCCGGAGCCCGTGAACTGCTTCTTGAACTCTTCGACCGCCGACACGATGGCCTTCTCACCGTCTTCGGAGAGCTTGCCGGTCTCGACGATGTCCTTGAGCGTGGTCTCGCTGGTACGCCGCACGTACCCCAGGAACTCGTTCTCGAACCGGCGCACGTCGGCGACCGGCACCGAGTCCAGGTGTCCCTTGGTGGCGATGTAGAGCGAAACGGCCTCTTCCTCGACCGGGAGCGGCTCGCCCTGGCTCTGCTTGAGGACCTCCATCAGCCGGGCACCGCGGTCCAGCTGGGCCTTCGAAGCGGCGTCCAGGTCCGAGGCGAAGGCGGAGAACGCCTCCAGCTCGCGGTACTGGGCCAGGTCCAGACGCAGCGAACCGGTGACCGACCGCATCGCCTTGATCTGCGCGGAACCACCGACGCGCGACACCGAGATACCGACGTCGATGGCGGGGCGCTGACCCGCGTTGAACAGGTCGGACTGCAGGAAGCACTGGCCGTCGGTGATGGAGATGACGTTCGTCGGGATGTATGCCGACACGTCGTTCGCCTTGGTCTCGATGATCGGCAGACCCGTCATCGAGCCGGCGCCCATCTCGTCGGAGAGCTTCGCGCAGCGCTCCAGCAGGCGCGAGTGCAGGTAGAACACGTCGCCCGGGTACGCCTCACGGCCCGGCGGGCGGCGCAGCAGCAGCGAGATCGCGCGGTACGCCTCGGCCTGCTTGGTCAGGTCGTCGAAGATGATCAGGACGTGCTTGCCCTGGTACATCCAGTGCTGGCCGATCGCCGAACCCGCGTACGGGGCCAGCCACTTCAGACCCGGCGAGTCGGAGGCCGGCGCGGCGACGATGGTGGTGTACTCCATCGCACCGGCGTCCTCCAGGGACCGCTTCACGCCAGCGATCGTGGAGCCCTTCTGGCCGATCGCGACGTAGATGCAGCGGACCTGCTTGTCCGGGTCGCCGCTGGCCCAGTTGGACTTCTGGTTGATGATCGTGTCGACCGCGACCGTGGTCTTGCCGGTCTTGCGGTCGCCGATGATCAGCTGGCGCTGGCCGCGGCCGATCGGGGTCATCGAGTCGATGGCCTTGATGCCGGTCTGCAGCGGCTCGTGCACGCCCTTGCGCTGCACGACCGTCGCGGCCTGCAGCTCCAGGGGACGGTGTGCCTCGGCGGCGATGTCGCCGAGACCGTCGATCGGCTCGCCCAGCGGGTCGACCACGCGGCCGAGGAAGCCGTCGCCGACCGGGACCGAGAGGACCTTGCCGGTCCGCTTGACCTCCTGGCCCTCTTCGATCTTCTCGGACTCGCCCAGGATGACCGCACCGATCTCCTGAGCTTCCAGGTTCATCGCGACACCGTAGATGCCGCCCGGGAACTCCAGCAGTTCCTCGGTCATCACCGAAGGCAGACCCTCGACATGGGCGATGCCGTCACCGGTATCGGTGACGACCCCGACCTCCTCGCGGCTGACCTCCGGGGAGTAGCTGGAGACGTACTTCTCGATCGCACTGCGGATCTCGTCCGACGAGATCGTCAGCTCCGCCATGTCTCGTTCCTGCCCTCGGTTAGTTCTTGGAAGGGAGTTGGTGTTCGACGCTTCGTCAGTCGGCGAGGTCGCGTCGAAGGGACTGCAGGCGTCCCGTGATGCTGCCGTCGATGACCTCGTCGCCGACCCGGATCAGCAGCCCGCCCTCGACCCCGGGGTCGACCTCGAGGTGCACGGCGATCGGCCGCGCGTAGATCCGCTGCAGGGTGCGCGACAGCCGCTGCTGCTGCTCATCGCTGAGCGGGATCGCGGACCGGACGTGCGCCACCGAGCGCTCGCGCCGCTTCGCCGACAGCTCGGCCAGTTCTTCCAGGCCTTCGCTGACCCGCCGACCGCGCGGCCGGGCCACCAGTTGGCGGACCAGGCTCAGGGTCACCGGCTCGACCTTGCCCTCGATGAGCTGGTCGACGACCGCGTACTTGCCCGCCTCGTCCCCCGTAGGGTCCGACAGCAACCGCTCCAGGTCGACCTGGGAGCCGATGATGCGGCCCAGCCGGAACAGCTCGTCCTCGACGGCGTCGAGCCGACCGGCCCGCTCGGCCTGCACCAGCAGCGCGGTGCGGGCCAACCGCTCCAGCCCGTCGACCAGGTCCGTCGGACTGGACCAGCGGGCCCGGACGGCCTCGACGGCCACCGGCAGCGCCCGCGCGCCGAGCTTGTCCGCCAACAGCCCGCGGGCCAGGTCCTCCCTGGACCGCGGGTCGGTGGAGGCGTCGGCGAGCGCCCGCCGCAGCGTGGACTCGCGGCCCAGCAGGGCGGCCACGCCGAACAGCTCGTCGGCGAGCCCGGTGATCTCCGCGGCCTGGGCCCCATCGGTGGCCTGCAGCAGCTGCAGCTCGGTGGCTGCCAGCGCCTCGCGGCTCGCGGCGTTCACGAGGGTGCTCAACTCTCAGCGCCTTTCACTCGGTTAGAGCCTGTCTTATAAGCGGCGGTAGCCGCTTGCGGTGTGGGACTCAACTCGCACCGCCGCGGGTTCTCAGGGGTCTTCTCGCGAGGACAGCCCCGACCTGGTGAATTGGCATTCATGATGTCGGGGATCCCAGAGCGAGAAGGCCTCTGAGGTTCCGCTACCCGCACCGCTACGCTAGCCACTTTCAAACAGTCCCTAGGCCTTGGCCGATTCGGACGACGCCGGGGCCGAGGCGGCCTCCAGCTCGTCGAGGAACCGGTCGACGGTGCCCCGCCGACGGGCCTCGTCCTCCAGGGACTCGCCGACGACCCGGCTGGCCAGGTCGACCGCGTGGCGGCCGAGCTCCGACCGCAGCTCGGTGACGATCTGGGCCCGCTGGTGCGCCAGCTGGGTCTGGCCCTGGTTGATGATCCGCTCGGACTCGGTCTGCGCCTGGGCGCGCATCTCTTCCAGGATCTGCTGACCTTCGGCGCGGGCGTCATCGCGGATCCGGGCCGCTTCCGCACGGGCCTCGGCCAGCTGCGACTTGTACTGCTCCAGCGTCCGCTGGGCCTCGGCCTGGGCGGCCTCGGCCTTGGCGATACCGCCCTCGATCCGCTCGCTGCGCTCCGCGTAGATCTTCTCGAAGCGCGGGATCGCGTACTTCCACAGCACGAACAACAGCAGCAGGAAGGCGATCAGACCGACCACGATCTCCGCTGGTTCGGGGATGATCGGGTTGTGTTCGCCGGCCGCCGCCAGCAGCATCTGCGTCTTCACCACAACGTCTCCCAACGCGTTAAGCCGTTATCAGGCAGCGGAGGCGATGAAGTAGACGACCAGACCGATCAGCGCCAGCACCTCGACCAGAACGAACGAGATCCAGGCGATGCCCTGCAGCTGGCCCTGGGCCTCCGGCTGGCGGGCGGTGCCGTTGATGACGGCCGCCCAGATCAGGCCGACGCCGATACCGGGGCCGACAGCGCCCAGGCCGTAGCCGATCGCGGCCAGACCGGGGTTGATGCTGCCCGCGGCTTCAGCGGCCTGCGCAAGAACGATGTTGCTCACTTTCACTACCTTTCACTCGGTCCGCTTCTAGGCGCGGATCGGAGGTCTTGGTCTTTCTCGTCAGTGCTCGGAGGACAGCGCCGCGCCGATGAAGTTCGCGGTCAGCAGCGCGAAGATGTAGGCCTGCAGCACCTGGATCAAGGCTTCGACGAACGTCAAGGCAATGGAGAAGGCGAACGCGACGATCGAGATCGGCTTGAACGCCCCACTCGCCTCGATGAGCAGGAACTCCCCGCCCAAGGTGAACACCAGGAGGATCAGGTGTCCGGCGAACATCGCGGCGAAGACTCGGACCGCCAGGGCGGCCGGCTGCGCGATGAACTTCTGCAGAAATTCGATCGGGGCAAGCAGGATGTAGATCGGCTTGGGCACCCCGGGCGGGAACATGACGTGCTTGAAGTAGCCCAGGAAACCGTGCCGGGCGAAGCCGACCCCGTGGAACACCAGGTACACCACGACGGCCAGCGCGATCGGGAAACCGATCCGCGACATCGTGGGGAACTGGATGACCGGGATGATGCCAAAGATGTTGTTGACCAGGATGAAGGTGAACAACGTGAAGATCAGCGGCACGAACGGACGGAAGTTCTTGGCACCGATCTGCTCCCGCGCGATCTTGTTGCGGCTGAACTCGTAGACGAACTCCGCAACGAACTGCCCCTTGCCCGGGACCAGCTTCAGGTTCCGGGTGGCGATCACGAAGTAGGCGCCCACGATGATCGCCGACAGCACGACGAGGAGCATCGGCTTGGTGACTCCGCCGAAGATCGGCGGAAGGATAAAGCTATCGGCACCCGGCGGTTGGAATGTTCCGCCCTCGGCCAGCATCAGCGCGCCCAACTGGGCTCCTTCCGGTTCTCCCGGTGAACCTCACTCTGCCGGGGGAATCGTCACGTTTTGCACTTAACGTACCTGATACGCGATCTGGCACGCGGAGGGGCCCTCCCTACCGCGTGCGATCGCGGGGGCTCCGTGGAGTCCTCCGATCCGTGCTGCGCAGGGAAGGCTTCTGCCGCGGGACGATATCAGCGGGTAGGTAGTCACCCGACATGTGGTCGGGCACCACCCGTCCGGCCCACGGCCGACGGCGCGGAAATCCCGCCGTAACCGGTCAGCTCCCCGGCACGATGGTGGGAATCTTGGTGCGCTTGAAAGCCACCACTTCGGCGCCCGCCCACACCATCACGGTGGCCAGCATGGTGAACGCCAGCGATTCCCGGTGGATCACGTCGACGCCGCCCAGCAGCGTCATCACCACCAGCAGCACGATCATCTTGCCGATGTAGCCGCCGAGCGCGGCGACCATCACGAAGTGCGGGTTCATGCCACCGGTGAACCGCATCAGCCAGATCGTCAGCAGCGACGAGGCGAACGCCACGACGCCGCCGACCAGCGCACCGATCAGCCCGGACACCCCGACCAGCACGGTCGCCACGATCGCCCCGACGGCCACCGTCGCCACACCCGGCCACACGGCGGTGCGCAGCATGGCCGATGCGAGCTTCCGCACGATTTCCGCGTGCGGGTTCTCGGTCTCGGCCGCCTCGGGGGCCACAGCGGGGGTCGGCGCGTCGGTCGCTTCGCTCATCGGGACTCTCGATCGGCTCGGGTGCGCATTCGCGGAATCACCGAGATGATAGCCGCCAGCAACACGCCGAGGCCTACGACCCATGCCACAACAACGGCGTTGAACAGCGTCAACGACACCGCACCGAAGGCGATGACGGCCGCCCACAGGTAGATCAGCAGTACCGCGCGGCGCTGCGAATGCCCGATTTCCAGGAGCCGGTGGTGCAGGTGCATCTTGTCGGCGTGGAAGGGGCTCTTGCCCGCCCGGGTGCGGCGCACGACGGCCATGATGAGGTCCAGCAGCGGCACGAACAGCACCGCCGCGACCACCAGCAGCGGCGACAGCAGCGCGATGGTGTCGGTCGGGTTCATGTAGGCGTAGTTCATCCGGCCGGACGCCGACGTGCTGGCCGTGGCCAGCATCAGGCCGATCAGCATCGAACCGGAGTCGCCCATGAAGATCTTCGCGGGCTGGAAGTTGTACGGCAGGAAGCCCAGGCAGGCCCCGGCGATCGCGGCCGCGATCAGCGCGGGCGGGTAGGCGTTGACGTCGCCGCCCTGCCGGTCCAGCACGCCGAGGCAGAACACGAAGGTTGCGGTGGCCGAGACCAGGCCGATGCCGGAGGCCAGCCCGTCCAGCCCGTCCACGAAGTTCATCGCGTTGATCATCGCGACGACCAGCAGCACGGTCAGCAGCTGGCCCTGGTTGCTGCCCAGCACCATCAGCTGCCCCACGTGGCCCGCGTCCCCGCCGCCCCACGGGACCCAGAACATGAACCACTGCACGCCGAAGAGCACCAGGATCCCGGCTGCGGTGACCTGCCCGGCCAGCTTCGTCAGGGAGTCCAGCTCGAAGCGGTCGTCCAGCGCTCCGACGAGGACGATCAGCCCCCCGGCGATGACCACGGCCAGGATGTCGTTGGAGTAGGAGAAGCCGCGCGACAGCGTCGGCAGGTTGGCGGCGAGGAACATCGCCACCAGCACCCCGCCGTACATCGCGACCCCGCCCATCCGCGGCATCGGCTTGACGTGCACGTCTCGCTTGCGGGGGTAGGCGACCGCGCCGACGCGGATCGCCAGCAACCGGACCAGCCCGGTCAGTAGGAAGGTCGCCGCCGCAGCGGTGAGCATGACGAGGAGGTACTCACGGGCAGGTAGCCCGGCCGGAGCCCACGGCGCATTGTCCATACCGGTGGCTCACCCGCGCTGTGCCGATGCCCGCGGGAATTCGACGTTCTGCCCCCAGAACGGATTGCTCAAGCCCGGCGCTCCTCATCGCTGTTCACGTTGCGGCTGGCGAATGCTAACGCTATCGGCCCGCGCCCGGGGCGCTTTCACCGGTCCGCTTCGAGCTCTTCGCCGAGCACCTCGGACAGGTCGGCGAGGCTCACCGCGCCCTCCCGCAGCACCCGCGGCTTGCCCTGGGTGAGGTCGACGATGGTGGAGGCGATGGGTTCCCCGGACGGGCCGCCGTCGAGGTAGACCTGCACGGAGTCGCCGAGTTGCTCGCGCGCCTGGTCGGCGTTGCTGGCCGGCGGGTGGCCGGTGCGGTTGGCGCTGGAGACGGCCATCGGGCCGACCTCGCGCAGCAGGTCCAGGGCCACCGGGTGCAGCGGCATCCGCAGGTTCACCGTGCCCCGGGTGTTGCCGAGGTCCCAGGACAGCGACGGCGCCTGCGGCAGCACTAGCGACAGCCCGCCGGGCCAGAACGCCTCGATCAACGCGCGTGCCTGCTGCGGAACGGACATCACCAGCCCATCCACAGTGGACCAGGAGCCGACCAGGACGGGCACCGGCATGTCCGGGCCGCGCCCCTTGGCGGCGAGCAGGGCGTGCACGGCGTTGGAGTCGAAGGCGTCCGCGCCGATGCCGTAGACGGTATCGGTGGGCAGCACTACCAGCCCGCCCGCGCGAACCGCGTTGGCCGCGGCGGCCAGGCCTTCCTCGCGGCTGTCCGGACTGGTGCAGTCATAGACGGTGCTCACACCCCGAATCCTGGCACGCCCGGGGTCGGCCCCGTTCGAGTGGTGCGGCTCATCGCCGTCCGGCAGCATCCGTCCCGAGTAACACCCGAGCGCTCGACCGAGATCACGTTTGGTGTGCCCGCACCGGGCAACGCCGGTGGCGCTCAGGCGTCTGCCGGAAGCGGGCACGAATCGCCAACGAACGAGGAGAGCAAGCATGACCGCCCCACCCCAGGGTGTCGAGGCCGACCAGATCGAGTTCACCGCGGGCCGGATCCGCTTCTACCGGGCGGGTTCCAGCGGTCCGGCGATCGTCCTGCTGCACGGCGGCGGGCCGGACAACGCGCTGCTGAGCTGGCGCCACGCGATCGGTGTGCTGGGAGCCGACCACCGGGTGTTCGCGCCGGACCTGCCCGGCCAGGGCGGGAGCATGCCGTGGCGAGGCAGCGCGAACCAGCGCACCTTTGAAGAGGTGCTGCGCTGGCTGCTGGACGCCTGGCGGGTGCCGGAGGCGATCCTGATCGGCCTGTCGATGGGCGGCAGCATCGCGGCCGGTTTCACGCTGCGCAACCCGCGGCGGGTGCGCGGGCTGGTGCTTGTGGACAGCACCGGATTGCAGCACAAGATGCCGCACCAATTCTTGACCTACGCGATGCTGCGCAGCGGTTTCGCCGGACCGCTCGCCGCGAAGTTGCTGCGGCTCAACCGCTCCTTCACCCGCACGTTGCTGACGCGAGGTTTCTTCACCGGCGGGCAACCGGTCCCGGACCTGGAGTCCATTGTCGACGAGGCATTGGCCGAAACCGGCGCGCGGGGCTCGATTTTCGCCGACTGGCACGCCGACGCCGTCGCCCGGAAGGCGATGCGGATCAACCACCTCCCGCACCTGGGTCAGATCCAGTGCCCGGTGATGGTGATCCACGGCGAGCGCGACGCCATCGTGCCGGTGTCCGCGTCGCGCGACGCCGCCGGTGCGATCCCGGGCTCATCGCTGCGGGTGATCCCCGACGCGGGCCACTGGCCGAACCGCGAGAAACCCACCGAGTTCAACGCCCTGCTGCGCGAGTTCGTCAACGCCCGCAGCTGATCTTGGCCCGGTGGCTGGAGCATGGGAACCTTTCTGTCACTCCGGCCGGGTGCGGCGGGCGGTGGCGAAGCGGGGGCGACCGGCCAGGTCGGTGTGCTCCTGGGCATCTTCGAGGACGCGGCGGGCTCGCAGCAGAGCGGGCACCGAGCCGCCGTGGGTGTCGTCGTGCTCGATGGCCACCCCGCCGCCGGGGCGCAGCAGCCGGGCCGCACAGCCCACGACGTGCCGGACCACGTCGAGGCCGTCGCGGCCGCCGAACACCGCCTGGTGCGGGTCGTGGTCGCGGACCTCCGGCGGCACCGGGGTGCCCTCCGGCACGTACGGCGGGTTGCAGAGGACCAGGTCGACCAGGCCCTCCAGCTCCATGAACAGCATCGGGTCGGTGACATCCCCCGCGTAGAGGTGGATCGGGGTGTCACCGGCCTGAGTCTGCCGATCGGCGTTGCGGCGCGCCCAGGCCAGCGCGGCGGGCTCCTTCTCCACCGCGTGCACGGTGGCGTCCGGGCGGGCGTTCGCCATCGCCAGCGCCAGCGCCCCGGACCCCGTGCAGAGGTCCACCACGGTCGGCCGCTCCACGCCGTCCAGCGTCGCCAGGCCCCAGGCGAGCAGCAATTCCGTCTCGGGCCGGGGCACGAACACGCCGGGCCCGACTTCGAGCGCCAAGGCCCCGAGCGACGCGGTACCGGTGAGGTGCTGCAGCGGCACCCGCGCGGCCCGGCGGCTCACCAGGTCGTGCAGCGCCTGGACGACCGGCGGGTCCACCAACGGCACCATCATCAACTTGGTGCGCTCGACCCCGAGCAGGTGCGCGGCAAGCAGTTCGGCATCGGTGCGCGGGCTCGCCACGCCCGCCGCGGCGAGGATGCGTTCCGCCTCGAGAATGGCCAGGCGTAGGGGCTGTCGCGTCACACGGCTAGCTTAGAGCGCGAGGCGTTCTTTCCGGTCGGCGGAGAGCAGGGCTGCCACCACGGCATCGAGATCGCCGTCGAGGACCTGGTCCAGGTTGTAGGCCTTGTAGTTCACCCGGTGATCTGAAATGCGGTTCTCCGGGAAGTTGTAGGTGCGGATGCGCTCCGAACGGTCCACTGTGCGCACCTGGCTGCGCCGCGCCTCCGACGCCTCCCGCTCGGCTTCTTCCTCGGCGAGCGCCTGCAACCGGGCCTTGAGCACCTGAATGGCGCGCTGCTTGTTCTGCAGCTGCGACTTCTCGTTCTGGCAGGACACCACGATGCCGGTCGGCAGGTGGGTGACCCGCACCGCCGAGTCGGTTGTGTTCACACTCTGCCCGCCCGGCCCGGACGACCGGTAGACGTCGATGCGCAGGTCCTTCTCGTCGACCTCGACCTCGACCTCCTCCGGTTCGGGGTAGACCAGCACCCCGGCGGCGGAGGTGTGCACCCGGCCCTGCGACTCGGTGACCGGCACCCGCTGCACGCGGTGCACGCCGCCCTCGAACTTCAGCCGCGACCAGACCCCGTCGGGGCTGGTGTCGCCGGCCTTGGCCTTGATGGCGACCGTGGCGTCCTTGTAGCCGCCGAGGTCGGATTCGGTCTTGTCCAGCACCTCGGCCCGCCAGCCCTGGCGCTCCGCGAACCGCAGGTACATGCGCAGCAGGTTGCCGGCGAACAGCGCGGACTCCTCGCCACCCTCGCCCGACTTGACCTCCAGCAGCACGTCGGAACCGTCGTGCGGGTCGCGGGGCAGCAGCAGTTCGGTGAGCTTCGACTCCAGAACCGGGATCGACTCGGCGAGCTGGTCGGCCTCCTCGGCGAAGGCGGCGTCCTCGGCGGCGAACTCGCGGGCCGTGTCCAGATCAGACTGGGCCTGGTCGAGCTCCCGCGCGGTGCGCACGATCGGGGCGAGCTCGGCGTAGCGCCGACCGAGCTTGCGGGCGTTCGCCTGGTCAGCATGCACGCCGGGATCGGCCAGCCGCTGCTCCAGTTCCGCGTACTCGGTGAGCAGCGCTTCGAGCTTCGATGTCTCCACTGGCGACCTCTTCCGCTGGTTCCTCATTCATAAGCGGCGTCAGCCGCTTGCGGTGGGGCAAGCAACCTGCACCGCCGCGGGTTCTCAGACGTCTCTCGCGAGGACAGCCCCGACGTGGTGAAGCCGCCACGCAAACCACTTCTGAACACTTCTTTTGCTGCGGACGTTCGGACACCAAACGCGGCGACGGCGCCCGTCCCGCGCTGCTCGCGTGGGACGGGCGCCGTCAGTGCAGCTACTTCTGCGCCTTCTGGCGCTTGCCGTAGCGGGCCTCGAAGCGGGCCACGCGGCCGCCGGTGTCCAGGATCTTCTGCTTGCCCGTGTAGAACGGGTGGCAGTTCGAGCAGACCTCGACGGTGATCTGGCCGGTCTTGCGGGTGCTGCGGGTGGTGAAGCTGTTGCCACAGCCGCAGTTCACCTGCGTGACCACGTACTCGGGGTGGATGCCACTCTTCAACGGCTCGTCCTCTCTGCTTGGCCGCCGGGTCCACGCGGCCGCTGCCGCGCGGTGAACCGGTGCCGGATCAACCCTGCATTCTGCCAGACCAGGGCTTGTGACCTGCAACGCAGGGGGCCCGTCCGGTATTCCGGCGGGCCTTTCGGCGCTTCCGCGCAACCGCCCAACGCACCAAACGAACCGCCTGCCGAGCGACCCCCGGTCGAGGGTGCGTCCGGGGTGGTACGCCGTCCATCCTCGACGCGTGCAGCTGTGTTCGGTCCTGGGAAGGCTCACGGTGAAGTCGTGGGTGTTCCTGCCCCCGCTCTTCGTATGCAGCGCGGCCGGAGTCGCCGCCCTGCTCGACGTGCTGCTCGCGCGCAACCCGAGCCTCGACCAGGACCTGAGCCTCTCCGTGCCGCTGCTGTTCGGGTTCGCCGCCGGGCTGGCCCTGTTCACGGCGAGCCACGTCCGCTGGAACTTCCGTTGGCAGCGCCGCGGCCTGCGGTTCAGCTACCCGCTGCTGATGGTGGCCTGCGCTCTCGCCACGGACGGGCTGCAGCTGCCCGTCGTCGCCGCGCTCACCGCCGGCCCGGTCGGAGCCGTGTTGCTGGCCGCCCTGCTGGTCCGCGCCTACCGGGACATCCCGGAGTGCGCCCGAGCTTGACGTCGCGCAGGTGCGAGCATGGGAATCTTCCTGTCACCCACCCCCAGAAGCGGCAGGGCCCGCACCGGGGTCGGTGCGGGCCCTGCCGTCGGGTGGAACGGGACAGCCGGTGGGAACCGGTCAGTCGTCGTCCTTGCCCGGGGTGGTCTTGGCGACCTGCATCAGGAACTCGATGTTGGTGCGCGTCTTGCGCAGCCGGTCCTGCAGGAGTTCCAGTGCCTGCTGCGCGTCGAGCGCGGCGAGCACCCGGCGCAGCTTGTGCGTGACGGCCAGCTCGTCGGGCGAGAGCAGGATCTCGTCCTTGCGGGTGCTGGAGGAGTCGACGTCCACCGCCGGGAACAGCCGCTTGTCCGCGAGCTTGCGGTCCAGCTTCAGCTCCGCGTTACCGGTGCCCTTGAACTCCTCGAAGATGACCGTGTCCATCGTGGAACCGGTCTCCACCAGCGCCGTGGCGAAGATGGTCAGCGAGCCGCCGTTCTCGATGTTGCGGGCCGCGCCGAGGAACCGCTTCGGCGGGTACAGCGCCGTGGAGTCCACACCACCGGACAGGATTCGCCCGGACGCCGGGGCCGCCAGGTTGTAGGCGCGGCCCAGCCGGGTGATCGAGTCCAGCAGGACGACCACGTCGTGGCCCATCTCGACGAGCCGCTTGGCCCGCTCGATGGACAGCTCGGCGACCGTGGTGTGGTCCGACGGCGGCCGGTCGAAGGTGGAGGCGATGACCTCACCCTTGACCGAGCGCTGCATGTCGGTGACCTCTTCCGGACGCTCGTCGGCGAGGACGACCATCAGGTGGCACTCGGGGTTGTTGGTGGTGATCGCGTTGGCGATCGCCTGCAGCACCATCGTCTTACCGGCCTTTGGCGGCGAGACGATCAGCGCACGCTGCCCCTTGCCGACGGGCATCACCAGGTCGATGATCCGGCCGGTCAGGTTGTGCGGCTCGGTTTCGAGGCGCAGCCGCTCGTTCGGGTAGAGCGGGGTCAGCTTGTGGAACTCGGCGCGGTTCTTCGCCGCGTCCGGCTCCAGCCCGTTGATGGAGTCCACCCGAACCAGCGGGTTGAACTTCTGCCGCTGCTGCTCGCCCTCGCGGGGCTGCCGGATGACGCCCTTGAGCGCGTCGCCGCGGCGCAGCCCGTACTTGCGGACCAGCGACAACGACACGTAAACGTCGTTCGGGCCGGCCAGGTAGCCGGAGGTGCGCACGAAGGCGTAGTTCTCCAGCACGTCCAGGATGCCGGCCACCGGCAGCAGCACGTCGTCCTCGCGGACCTCGGGCTCGCCGCCCTCGCCGCGGCCGCGGTTGCGGCGGCGGTCGCGGAACCGGCGGCCACGACCCCGACGACCGCCCTCGTCGTCATCGTCGTCCTGCCGGTTGTCGCGGTCCCGGTCCTGCCGGTTGCCGCGGTCCGGGCGGTTGTCCCGCTCCGGGCGGTTGTCCCGCTCCTGGCGGTTATCCCGCTCCTGGCGGTTGTCGCGCTCCTGGCGGTTGTCGCGGCCCTCGGACTTGCGCTCGAGGCCGCGCTGCTCGTCGGCACCACCCGATTCGGCGGCCACGCCGACCCGACCAGGCGAACGGCGGCGACGGTTGCCGCGCCGGTTGTCGTCCTCACCTGCGGACTCGGCGACCTGCGGGCGCCGGGTGCGGCCGCGGGTGGGGGCACCGTTGGTGCCGCTGCCGGACTCGGCCGGGGTCTCGCGCGGGGCGGCCTCGGTCTCGTCCAGCGCCGGCTGGTGGGCCTTGGCGGCCGGGAGCTCCTCGGCGCGGGCCGTGCTCTTCCTAGTGGAGCGGGTCCGCGGCACGGTCGTGCCGCCCTGCTTCTCCTTGATCGCGGCGATCAGGTCGCCCTTACGCAGACCACCAGTCTCGATCCCCAGTTCCCCCGCGAGTTGGCGCAGTTCGGCGAGAACCATGCCGGAGAGTCCGCCACGTCGCCGCGGGGTGCCGTTGGCCTCGGATTCCTGCTGCCTGCTGGCCAGCCGAAGAGGCGTTCGTCGCCTCGCTGCTCAACAGTTCGGTGTTGCTCACGAATGTCCTTCCTGACCGGACCGCGCCTCCTACGCGACCCAGCGGATTGCCCGCCCGCTCTTGGAGTGCGGGCGGCCGGTGTGTGCTACCAGCCCTCTTGCCGGTTCGGATCAGCGCCGCGCACGCGGCGCGACCGATTTCGGCGATGGCTCGGGGAACCAGCAGCACCGGGCGGTGGGAGGTACCCGGCTCGCGTGGTCCATGTGCGACGCATCCACTCCGATCCACGCGTGCCGATGCACGCCCTGCTGCCGCCTCATTCCAGGAATTCCCGACTCACCTTGCGCCCCGGTGGAGAACCGGGAAGCTACGGGCCGTCGAGCCGGCGTCATGGTCACCTCGGGGGCCACACCGTGGAACTTAAGGCCCCCGCCCCGACATCGGCAACGGATGTGCACCGCCCATCGTCCCGAAGCGAACTCAATTGAGTTGACAACTCCTGCCTCGGTCACCGCGATCGCCCCGAACTCGCTAAGTTGATCTTCACCCGTGCCGGGTGGAGTTCAATTCCAAGCGGGAGATGCGCCCCGGAAAACGATGTCCCGGGCATGGCACCGGCGCCCTGGGCGCGGTGACTGATTGACCTTGAGGGTAGACGCCCCGCAGTTCGGGTGCAACAACCCCCCTGGGCATGGCATGCCCGTCGCAGATCACGCCATCGACAACTACGCAACGGGAGCCGCTGCTAGCGGCCGACGACACTTCCTTTGTACCACTCGGCCGCAAGACGCCGGGTTCCGGGGCCGTGAACTGGGCTTTTCGGCACGGTTAACGGCCCCGGGTCAGGCCTGCGGCTCGACCCGCACGCCAGCCGGATCGACCGGAAGACGCAGCTCGTCGAAGCCGTTCGGCGCAATGTCGGCGGGAAGCTCCCCGCCGGGCGGAAACGCCAGTACCGTCGGGCCGGCACCGGACACGGCGGCGGCGATACCGGCCGCGCGCAGCCGGCGGACCAGCGCGATGGTTTCCGGCCAGGCCGACTCGCGGTAGTTCTGGTGCAGCCGATCGTCGGTGGCGGCCAGCAGCAACGCCGGATCGCTGGTGATGGCGTGCACCGCCAGCGCCGCACGGCTGGCAGCGAACGCCGCGTCCGCGTGCGGAACCCGTTCGGGCAACAGGCCGCGGGTGGTGTGCGTCGACGACTCCGCTTGGGGGACAAGGACGATCGGTGACACGTCCGGGTGCGGCCGCATCCGGACCGCGTGAAAGCGCCCGGATTCCTGCCAGGCGACCACGAATCCGCCGAGCAGGCTCGCCGCGGCGTTGTCCGCGTGTCCTTCCCGGACCGCGGCCAGCTGCAACGCCCGGTCGGCGTTTTCCTTGTCGCGCAAATCGAATCCGGCGAGACCGAAGGCGGCGGCGACCCCGGCGACGATGGCCGCCGCCGAGGAGCCCAGCCCGCGGGAGTGCGGAATCGAGTTCTGGCAGTGCAACCGCAGCGCCGGTGCCGCGAAACCCAGTTCGGCCAACGCCTTGTGGATGACCCGCACCACCAGGTGACGCTCGTCGGTGGGCAGCTCGGCGGCGCCCTGCCCCTCGACCGACACGCTCGCCGAACCCGCGGCTCCATCGACGACCTGCACGGAAACCGCGTCGTACAAGGACAACGCCATGCCCAGGGTGTCAAAACCGGAGCCGAGGTTCGCGGTGGAAGCGGGCACGGTCACCCGGACGGCCGATACCGGCAGTCCGGTCATGCCAGTTCCAGCGCGGTGGCGACCGCGCCGGGGTCCACCGGCAGCGGCTCGACCTCGACCATGCCGGACAGCGCGGTGTCCGGGTCCTTGAGACCGTGGCCGGTGACCGTGCACACAACGACCGAACCGGCCGGGAGCCGGCCGTCGGCGGCGGTGGCCAGCAGGCCGGCGACGCTGGACGCCGAGGCGGGCTCGACGAAGACGCCTTCGCGCGCGGCCAGCGTCCGGTAGGCATCGAGGATCTGTTCGTCGGTCACCGCCTCGAACAGCCCGCCGGACTCGTCCTTCGCGCGCACCGCACCGGCCCACGACGCCGGGCTGCCGACCCGGATCGCGGTCGCGATGGTCTCCGGCTGCGCGACGGGCTGACCGTGCACCAGCGGCGCGGCACCGGCGGCCTGGAAACCGAACATGCGCGGCGCCTGCTCGATCACGCCGTCGGCGGCGTACTCGGTGTAGCCCTTCCAGTAGGCCGTGATGTTGCCGGCGTTGCCGACCGGCAGGCAGTGCACGTCGGGCGCCCGGCCGAGCACGTCGCAGATCTCGAACGAGGCGGTCTTCTGCCCCTCCAGGCGGACCGGGTTGACCGAGTTGACCAGGGTCACCGGGTGCTCGGCGGAGGTCTTGCGGGCCAACTCCAGGCAGTCGTCGAAGTTGCCCTCGACCTGCAGGATCTTCGCGCCGTGCACGACCGCCTGGGCGAGCTTGCCAAGCGCGATCTTGCCCTGCGGCACCAGCACCGCCGAGGTCAGCCCGGCGCGAGCGGCGTAGGCCGCGGCAGAGGCCGACGTGTTGCCGGTCGAGGCGCAGATGACGGCCTTGCTGCCCCCGGCGAGGGCGTGCGTGATGGCCACCGTCATGCCGCGGTCCTTGAACGAACCGGTGGGGTTGGCGCCCTCCACCTTCAGGTAGACGGTGCAACCCGTGAGCTCGGAGAGGTGATGGGCGGGTACCAGCGGGGTATTGCCCTCCTGCAGGGTCACGATGCGCGCCCCGTCCGGGACCGGGACCCGGTCCCGGTACGCCTCGATCAGGCCAGGCCACCCAGCACCGGACCGCACCGGCACACCCTGGACGTTCGTCACGACGATTCACCTTCCACGCGCATCACGCTGACCACCTCGCGCACCACTGGTAGCTGCGCGATCTTGTCCACTGTGGACCTCAGTGCCGCATCGGGCGCGGTGTGGGTGACCACCACGAGGCTGGCCTCCGCTCCCCTGCCCTGCTGGCGCACCACGGAAATGCTCACATCGTGCTCGTTGAACGTGGCCGCGACCTGCGAGAGCACGCCCGGCTTGTCGGCCACGTCGAGGCTGATGTGGTAGCGGGTCGGGGTCTTGCCCATCGGCCGCATCGGCAGCTGCGCGTGCGCCGACTCACGGGGCCCCTTGCCCGCCACGACAAGGTTACGGGCGACGGCGACGAGATCGCCGAGCACCGCGCTGGCGGTCGGCGCTCCCCCGGCGCCTTGCCCGTAGAACATCAGCTGACCGGCAGCCTCGGCCTCCACGAACACCGCGTTGAACGCTTCACCGACCCCGGCCAGCGGGTGGCTGCGCGGGATCATCGCCGGGTGCACGCGGGCCGACACCGACTCGGTGCCGTCCTCGTCGACCACCCGCTCGCAGATCGCCAGCAGCTTCACCGTGCGGTCCAGGGTGCGCGCCGCGGCGATGTCGCCGGGCGTGACCGCCGAGATGCCCTCGCGGTGGACGTCGCTGGCGGTGACCCGCGTGTGGAAGGCCAGCGAGGCCAGGATCGCGGCCTTCGAGGCGGCGTCGAAGCCGTCCACGTCCGCGGTCGGGTCCGCCTCGGCGTAGCCCAGCCGACCGGCCTCGTCCAGCGTCTCGGAGTAGCCGGCACCGGTGGAGTCCATCGCCGACAGGATGTAGTTGGTGGTGCCGTTGACGATGCCCATGACCCGGTTGATCCGGTCCCCGGCCAGCGACTCGCGCAGCGGGCGCAGCAGCGGGATCGCGCCCGCCACGGCCGCCTCGAAGTAGATGTCGGCGCCCGAGGCGTCGGCCGCCGCGTACAGCTCGGAGCCGTGCTCAGCCAGCAGCGCCTTGTTCGCGGTCACCACCGACTTGCCTGACTTCAGCGCGGTCAGCAGCAGGCTGCGGGCCGGTTCGATGCCGCCGATCAGCTCCACGATGACGTCGACATCGCCCTCCACCAGCGCTTGCGCGTCGGTGGTGAGCAGGTGCTCGGGCAGGTCGGGGTGCTTGTGCGGGCGGCGCACGGCCACCCCGGTCACCAGCATCGGCGCGCCGGTGCGCGCGGCGAATTCCTCCGGTTGGTCACGCAACAGGCGCAGCACCTCGGTGCCGACGGTCCCGCACCCCAAAAGTGCGACCCGGATCGGTTCACGGTCGTGGATCACTCAGACCTCCAGCCGGAGCAGGTCGTCCTCGGTCTCCCTGCGCAGCAGCAACCGCGCCTGACCATCGCGAACCGCCACCACGGGCGGCTTGGGCAGGCGGTTGTAGTTGCTGGCCATCACGTAGCAGTACGCGCCGGTGGCGGCCACCGCTAGCAGGTCTCCTGGAGCAATGTCCTCCGGCAGCCAGCTGTCGCGCACCACTACGTCACCGGATTCACAGTGTTTACCCACGATGCGGGACAGCGCGGCGGGCGCCTCGGCGCCGCGGGACACTAGGCGGCAGTCGTAGACGGCGTCGTAGAGCGAGGTGCGGATGTTGTCGCTCATGCCGCCGTCCACGCTCACGTACTTGCGCTCCACGTCGCTGCCGAGCGCCACGTCCTTGATGGTGCCGACCTCGTAGACGGTCACCATGCCCGGGCCGACGATGGCGCGACCGGGCTCGACGGCGATCTTCGGCACCGGGATGCCGGCGTTCTCGGCTTCCTTGCCGACGATCTCGTGCAGCCGGACCGCCAGTTGCGCTGCCGGCAGCGGGTCGTCCTCGGCGGTGTAGGCGATGCCCAAACCACCACCGAGATCCACGGTGGAAGCGGTGGCCAGCGCGTCGGCGCCGTGCTCCTCGCGCAGCTCCGCCAGCAGCCGGACCACCCGGTGCGCGGCCAGCTCGAACCCGTCCACGTCGAAGATCTGCGAGCCGATGTGGCTGTGCAGGCCGGACAGCACCAGCGAGCCGGCCTTGAGCACGCGGTGCACCGCCTCGGCGGCCTGCCCGTTGGCCAGCGAGAAACCGAACTTCTGGTCCTCGTGCGCGGTCGCGATGAACTCGTGGGTATGCGCCTCGACACCGACGGTGATGCGCACCAGCACATGCTGGCGGACTCCTCGCTCGGTGGCGATGTGGTCCAGCCTGGTGATCTCGTGGAACGAGTCCAGCACCACGGAACCGACCCCGGCCTCGACCGCGGCGGTCAGCTCGGCGACGGACTTGTTGTTGCCATGCAAGGTGATCCGCTCGGGCGGGAACCCGGCGCGCAGCGCCACGGCGAGCTCGCCGCCGCTGCACACGTCCAGGCTCAAGCCCTCCTCGGCGACCCACTTGGCGACCTCGGTGCACAGGAACGCCTTCGAGGCGTAGTGCACGGCAGCCGGGTCCCCGAAGGCTTCGGCGTAGTCGCGGCAGCGCGACCGGAAGTCGTCCTCGTCGAGCACGAACAGCGGGGTGCCGAACCGTTCGACAAGCTCCCGGACGTCGATCCCGGCGAACCGCGTGACACCGTCGGCGCCTCGCTCGCAGTTGCGCGGCCACACGTGCGGGTGCAGCAGGTCGAGTTCTTCGGCGGTGCTCGGAACCGGCCCTGCGGTGTTGCCGGGCGGCACGACATCGGCGTGCCGCGGCCCGGCGGGATGGGCGCGCATTTACAACTCCTTCGCGCGGCCTGCCGCTGGACAGGCCGTTGTTGCGTACATCGGCTCGCGTCAGCGCCCTACATCTTCTCGGGGGCGCTGACCCCGAGAAGGCCGAGGCCGTTGGCGAGGACCTGGCGGGTCGCCTCGCACAGCTGCAGCCGCGCGATGGTCAACGGGCTCGCCTGGTCGTCACCGGGCTGCAGCACGCGGCACGCGTCGTAGAACTTGTGGTACGCGGCGGCCACGTCTTCCAGGTAGCGGGCCACCCGGTGCGGTTCCCGCAGCTGGGCGGCCGAGCGCACCACGCGCGGGAATTCACCCAGGGTGCGGATCAGGTCGCCCTCACGTTCGTGGGTGAGCAGCGACAGGTCGGCGTCGTCCACCGAGCCCCGCTCGATGCCGAGCGAGGCGGCGTTGCGCTGCAGCGAGGCCAGCCTGGCGTGCGCGTACTGCACGTAGAAGACCGGGTTCTCGTTGGTGCGCTTGCTGATCAGGTCCAGGTCGATGTCGACCGCGGAGTCCGCGGAGGACCGGATCAGCGAGTATCGGGCCGCGTCCACGCCGACGGCCTCGACGAGGTCCTCCAGGGTCACGACGGTGCCCGCGCGCTTGCTCATCCGCACCGCCTCACCGTCGCGCACCAGGTTCACCATCTGCCCGATGAGGACCTCGACGACGGCGGGGTCGTCGCCCAGCGCCGCGGCCGCCGCCTTCAGCCGGGCGATGTAGCCGTGGTGGTCGGCGCCCAGCATGTAGATGCACAGGTCGAAACCGCGCCGGCGCTTGTCCCGCAGATAGGCGACGTCGCCGGCGATGTAGGCGGGCGCGCCGTCGCTCTTGATCAGCACCCGGTCCTTGTCGTCGCCGTACTCGGTGGAGCGCAGCCACCAGGCGCCGTCGGAGAAGTACACGTGACCGGACTTCTTGAGCTCCTCGACGCACTCGGCGACCGCGCCGGAGGTGTGCAGCGAGTCCTCGTGGAAGAACACGTCGAAGTCGGCGCCGAACTCGTGCAGGCTCTGCTTGATCTCGTCGAACATCAGCCCGACGCCGATGCGGCGGAACGTCTCATTGCGCTCCGCTTCGGGCAGCTCAATGGCGTTCGGCTCGGCCTTGAGCACGGCCGCGGCGATGTCAGCGATGTAGTCGCCACCGTAGCCGTCCTCCGGGGCGGGCTCGCCCTTCGCAACGGCGACCAGGGACCGGACGAACCGGTCGATCTGCGCGCCGGCGTCGTTGAAGTAGTACTCGCGGGTCACCTCGGCGCCCTGCGCGGCCAGCACGCGGCCGAGCGCGTCGCCGACCGCCGCCCACCGGGTGCCGCCCAGGTGGATCGGGCCGGTCGGGTTGGCCGAGACGAACTCCAGGTTGACCTTCAGCGCGGTGTACAGGTCGCCGCGGCCGTAGGCGGCGGAGCCGTTCAGCACCTCGCGCACGATCTGGCCCTGCGCGTCGGCGGCCAGCCGCAGGTTGAGGAAGCCCGGCCCGGCGACGTCCACGGAGTCGATGGCGTCCTGCCCGGTCAGCGCCTCGGCCAGCCAGCCGGCGAGATCCCGCGGCGAAACGCCGACCTTCTTGGCGACCTGCATGGCCAGGTTGGTCGCATAGTCGCCGTGCTCCGGGTTGCGGGGTCGCTCGACCGTCACCGCCTCCGGCAGGACGGAAGTGTCCAGGTCCCTGGTGGTGAGGACCTCGACAGCGGTGTTGCGGACCAGTTCTGCGAGCGCGGCGGGAGTCACCCTATGCAGTCTAAGGATGTGTCCTCGCTGCTCAGCCAACGGGTTGGGCACGGCGAGACCGGACACGCCACGCCATGTGACCGACTCGTCACTCTAATGTGAGAACTTGGTGGCGAGCATCGGACGCACGGCCACCCGAAGCGCCCGCAATCTCTACACTGACGGGCCGGATCCCCCCGGTGGTTCTTGTCGAGACGAGGTTTGCGAACAGCATGGCGAACAGGAAGAACAAAGCGGTGCGCGGCGCCGTGGTGCACCAGCGGTCGGTCCCCTGGATGCTGATCTCCGGCGTCACCGTCGTGGCGGTGTTCGCGGCCGTGATCTTCGGCTACGCGTACTCCCGGTGGTCCGGGCAGGAAACCGTCCGGCAGGCCCAGGCCGAGGCGGAGAAGGCGACCGAGGCGTTCAAGCCGTCGCCGCAGAACCCGGACCCGTCGAAAGCGATCCCCGGCGTCACCGTCGTCGACTACCCGGGCCAGATGCACGTCACCCCCGCGCAGCGGGTGGCCTACGACCACAGCCCGCCGTTCGGCGGCCCGCACGACGGGATCTGGGCCGACTGCACCGGCGTGGTCTACCCGGAGGCGGTGCGCACCGAGAACATGGTCCACTCGCTGGAGCACGGGGCGGTGTGGATCGCCTACAACCCGGACAAAGTCGACGAGCCGGGCCTGGAGCGGCTCAAGGCCCGCGTGGACGGCAAGCCCTACACGCACGACGATGTCGCCGTACCCGGGTCTGGACAGCGCGATCTCGTTGCAGTCGTGGGGCCACCAGCTCAAGGTCGACCGCGCCGACGACCAGCGCATCGACCAGTTCATCACCGCGCTGCGGTTGAACAACAACGGCGTCTACCCGGAGGTCGGCGGCTCCTGCCAGGCCTACCCGGGCGCGTTCGACACGAACAACCCGCCGAAGTTCGACGGGACCCCGCCTGGCCCGGACGCGGTCCCGATGGACGGCCGCGGCTCCTCCCAGGGTTCCGGCGAGAAGATGGGTCAGTGAGCAGTGTCGGCTGAAGCGCGGCGGCCGCTCGTGGCCCGCATCTTCGTGGCCGTCGCGGCCGCGGTCGCCCTGCTAATGCTCGGGGCGGCGCTTGGTCTGCTGATCCGGGTGCCGTCCTTCGACAGCGCCGAACCGAAGCCGACAGCGGTCGACGTCGGGTTCGCGCAGGACATGTCGGTGCACCACCAGCAGGCGGTGACTATGGCGACGCTCGCGCGCGAGCGCGCCGCCGACGTCGCCGTGCGGCAGCTGGCGTTCGACATCGAAACCAACCAGCGCGATCAGATCGGCCGGATGCAGGGCTGGCTCAGCCTGTGGGGCGAGCCCGCGCAGGCCGTCGGCCCGCTGATGACGTGGATGACGGCGGACGGTGGCCACGACCACACCGCTCCCGCGGCGGCCGGGGCGTCCTCGGGAGGGCTGATGCCCGGCATGGCCACCAGTGCGGAGATGTCCCGGCTGCAGTCGCTGCGCGGCCCGGAGTTCGACGTCTACTTCCTGCAACTGATGCTGCGCCACCACGAGGGCGGCGCCCCGATGGCCGACTACGGCGCGACGCACGCGGCGCTGCCGGCGGTGCGCGAGCTGGCGAAGAACATGCTCGGCTCGCAGCGCAGCGAGAGCGACCTGATGCGCTCCATGCTCTCCGAACGAGGCGCCCGACCGCTGCGCTGACGCGAGCATGGGAACCTTCCTGTCACCACCGGGCGGCGATCACCAGGTCAGGGCTTGGCAGCGTTTGGCGCATTCCGCGGGTTCGACCTGCAGGGTCGCGTGGTCGATCTGGTAGCGCTCGGCCAGGAGTCGCTGCGCCGCGACCAGCACGCCGCCGTGGTCGGCGCCGGCCCCGGTGGTGAGGTGGGCCGAGGCGACCTCCATCCCCGAGGTGAGGGTCCACACGTGCAGGTCGTGCACCTCGGTGACGGATGGCAGCGCGGCGAGTTCGGCCCGCAGCTCCTGCACGTCCATGCCCTCGGGCGCTTGCTGGACGAGGATCCGTAGCGCCTGCCGGGCAAGCTTCCAGGTTCGCGGCAGCACGAACAGGCCGACGGAGACGGCGACGATCGGGTCGGCCAGGTACCAGCCGAACGCCCAGGTCACGGCGCCACCGATCAGCACGCCGACGGAACCGATGGTGTCCGCGAGCACTTCGAGGTAGGCGCCTCGCACGTTCAGGCTCTCGTTGGCGCCCTGCCGCAGCAGCGCGAACACCACCAGGTTGGCGACCAGTCCGGCGGCGGCGGTCAGCATCATCGGCAGGCCGGCGACCTCCGGCGGCGACTGGAACCGGGCGATGGACTCGTAGAGGATGTAGCCGGCGACGCCGAACAGCAGCACGGCGTTCGCGAGCGCGGCCAGCACCTCCATGCGGTAGAGGCCAAAGGTCCGCTTGTCCCCGACCGGTCGGCGCGCCGCGGTGATCGCGGCCAGCGCCATGCCGACCCCGAGCACGTCGGTGAGCATGTGCCCGGCGTCGGAGAGCAGCGCCAGCGACGAGGTGAGGAAGCCGACCAGCGCTTCAATGACGAAGAACGCGAGCAGGATCGCGAACGACGCGACCAACCGCCGCAGGTAACGACCGGATGCGCTGACCGCATCGGCGGCCGAGCCGTGCCCATGCCCCTGACCCATCGACCGTCCTCCTCACGCCGCCCCTCAGATACATAGTGAAGTATGCATGAATGCACGAGTCAAGTATCCGGGTCCCACCCGTTCGGACGCAAGGAGGGGCGATCCGACCCCCATCGAAGGGGATCTGCCGGGTGCGCTAAGCTAACGATCGTCCGCAGCGACAAGCCCTCGTAGCTCAGCGGATAGAGCACTGCCCTCCGGAGGCAGGTGTCACAGGTTCGAGTCCTGTCGAGGGCGCAATGCGTTACCAATGAGATCCGCCCCTGAGCAAGCAGAATGCGCTCAGGGGCGGATCTGCTTTTCGGCCATTTCCCGTCATGCGCTGCCATCGCCGGTGACCAGTACCTTCGGGCAGTTCTGGCGTTGTTCGCCGACAGCGTGCGAGCCGTCAGCGGCGGACCAGCCGCGGATATCGGCTGCGGGCCAGGCGGACCGCTCCAGCTCCTTTTTCATGTCGACGAGTCGCGACTGAAGGACGGAGGGCTATGGCGGCCACCCGATGAAAGTCCACGTCCTCCGCCGCCAGCCGGACCAGGTGGCAACCTGGCTGCGGGACGCCGGATTCATGGCGGAGGCCCAAAAGCTGCTCGTCCCGGATGAGAATCGTCCGCAAGCGGTCCTTTTCGCACGCCGCCGCTCCTGACTTCCGCAGTGTCCGGCCTGGAATCGGAGGGCATACCGGCGCATAGAGATCAGCCCCTTGGCAGGTTCGGCGGGGGGCTGATTCGTCCCGTCATCGGGTGGTGTGGGCGCCGCCGTTCACGTGCAGGGTCTGGCCCGTGAGGTGGCTCGCGCCCTCGGATGCCAGGAAATGCGCGGTACCGGCGATGTCGCCCGGGCGACCCGGCCGCCCGTTGTGGGTCGCGTCGATCAGCTCCGTTCGGCGTTGTTCGCTGAGCTGCCCGTGGAAGAACTCGGTTTCCTCGATGTAGCCGGGAGCGATCAGGTTGGCAGTCAGGCCCTTCGGGCCGATCTGCGCGGATAGGCCGGCGTTCCAGGCCGCCAGCGCCGCCTTCGCCGCGCCGTAGGAGGTCGAGGCGTTTTCGGCGCCGATGGATCCGACGTTGATGATGGTGCCGCCCGGCCGCAGCTTGCAGAGCACGGCCGTCGTGGTGAGTACCGCGCTGAGCAGGTTGGCGTCCAGGTTCGCGCGCCACGCGTCCTTCACCTGCTCCAGGTCCGCCGGTTCCCCGGACCGCTGGAGGTCGGTGTTGCCGCCGGCCATGTTGACGAGCACGTCGAGGTGTTCCCCGAGTTCAGCGGCCAGGTCTGCCACCTGCCGGGGATCGGCCGCATCGCAGGCGATCGAGCGGACGTCGAGCTCGGCCGCCGTGGCCGCCAGCCGTTCCGGGTTGCGGCCGGTGATGATCACGGTGTCCCCGTCGGCGCGGAATCTTGCCGCCACGGCCTTGCCGATTCCGCTGCCGCCACCGGTTACCAGCACGATGCGGTTCACTGTTGCCTCCCAAACTGATACGTTTAGCGCTAAATGTATCGTGGGAGGTTTGCCGATGTCCAACGGTTCAGGCGGCGAGGGTTATCCACTCGCTTCGAGCTCCACGTGGCCGGCGGCGGACATCGCCACTGCCTGGCAACGCGAACTCCCCGGCGTGAACACGGAATCCATCGAGGTCATCACCCCGATCTGGCGCATCGCGAAGGTCCTCGCCGACGACCGGCGGCGCACCCTGAACAGGCTCGGGATCGATCCGTCCACGCTGGACCTGCTCAGCGTGATCCGCCGCGCCGGGCCGCCGTACGAACTCACCACCCGCGAGATCACCCGCCGAACGCTGGTCACCCCCGGCGCGGTCTCCCAGCGCATCGCCCGGGCCGAACAGGCCGGGCTGGTCGCCAGAGCACCGTCGACAGCATCGCGCCGAGCGGTGGCCGTCCGGCTGACCGACGCCGGTCACCGCCTCATCGAAGCCACCGTGCGAGAGCTGCTCGAACACGAATCGCAGCTGATCAGCGCACTCGGCGCGGCCGAACGCGCGTCCCTCACCGGATTCCTCGCCAAGCTCGAACAATCGCTCGTCGAACGGCCCCCGGACGAGCCCGCGGGGTGAGCATCGTCCACTTCGGACTCGTTCGGGTCCTGCTCCGCTGGTTCAGCTTCCCGGTTGAGGCGGGGTGCCGAACAGGTTCCACTTGCCGGGGATCACGTTAGGCGACAGGAAGGTTCCCATGCTCCACCCCGCCCGCAGAAGGCGAATCGCTGCCCAACAGCTCCGAAGCCGAAATGCGCCAGGTGACGCCGAAATTCTCGGGTTGAACAGCTCCGGCACGTGGTGGGCTTGCGGTCAATGATCGCGCTCGGCGGCTCCATCGGAGAACGAGCCGAGCTCGTAGAAGTCGTTGATGTGGCCGCAGACGAGTTCGATGGCCCGCGGCACGTCGTGCTCCTCGACGGCCCGCAGGATCTCCCGGTGCTCGGCGCGCACCGCCCTCGCGGTCTCGCGCCAGTCCGCCAGCTGCTCGTACACGTCGATCATCTGGCGTTGGATAGCGGCGCGCAGCGAGCTCATCAGGTAGGAGGCCAGCGAGTTCCCGGTGGATTCCGCGACCCGCACGTGGAATTCGGTGTCCAGCCGGTTGAAGTCCCGGGCGGTGAGCTCCGGCGCGTCCATCCGGTCCAGGATGCCTCGCAACGCCTCGTGGTCCTCGTGGGTTGCGTTGCGCGCCGCGTCGGCGACCGCCCACTCCTCCAGCATCAGCCGGGTGCGGAGGACGTCGGTGTCGCTAAAATGCCCGAGCGCCAACTGCATCTTCAACAGGATCGCGAAGCCGTCGCCGGGACGACCGACGAACATTGTCCCGCCTTCGGGACCGCGGCCGGGCCGAACTTCGACAATGCCAAGCGCTTCCAGCACGCGCAGCGCCTCGCGCAGCGACGGGCGGCTGACGCCGAGGAGCTGCGAGAGTTCACGTTCGCTGGGCAGCCGGTCGCCTGGTGCGAGCAGCCCCTCCAGCATGCGCTGCTCGATCTGCGCCATGACCTGCTCGTAAGTGCGGACCTTGCGCACCGGCTCCCATGAGCTCTGGCTCGCGGAACTCATGCTTCTACTCGACCTCCAGCAGTGATGCTCGACCGCTCTACCTTACGGGCGACGCCCGCCGCTGTCCGGCGTCAGCCGCGCGTTGTCCGTTCCAGCTCGCGCCGCAACCGCACTGCCAGCATCGTTTCGTCCACTTCGACGTCGTCCCAACCGAGCACGCCGCCTTCGGGAACGTCGTTACGCAGCTTGAAACCACGCGCCAACCCCCATCGGTAACGCACCCGACTTCAGCGACACCCCAGCCGGTGCGAGCCTGCCGTAAACCAGGTAGCCGCCCGCACCGTCGAGGATTTCCCCGGCCTTGAGCGCGCGTTTGGCGACCGAGACCACGCCACCGCGGAAGTTGGCCGGGCATCCGGTCGCCTCGCCGCGCACTGCCGCCGAAGCGACGCTGACGCCGAGTTCGAGCCGATCATGTGCTACGACCGGCAAAGCGAGCCGTGCCGTCGCGGTGTAGGCTGGAGTCGATCTCGACGGTGCCCGGCGGGTCAGCTGACCGCCGATCTCTACAGGCCGGAACACCGTTGCCAGGTCAGGTCGTCGACGCCGCAGGGCGGGAAGAACAGACCTTCGTCCTGCGGCATCAGCCCGGTGCCGTTGGCCACGGACGCCATCTCGATGGCCGACGGGCCCGCTCGGCGAGCAGCGGCCCCACCATGCAGTCGGCCTCAACGCTGACCCCTTACCGGACATTCGGTCAGGCCATAACTGGCGTCGAAACCAACACCGCCCCCCACCCACCGTCAACCCGCCATAGTGGGCGACAGCATGGGGACTTTCCTGTCACCCGCACCGCGACAGAGCAGTTCGGAAGCAGGGCCACCGTTCTCCCAATTGTTTAAAACGATTATCATTGCATTGCTCGCGCGGTTTCAGCCGCCTCGGCTCTGCAGCAAGGGCACCTTCCTGCCTCCGAAGCGAACACGCACCATCAAATCCCCAGAGAGGACGCGATGCAGCACAACCTCGAACACCGCATCGGCGAGTACACCCTTCGGGCAGCCGACCATCCGATGTCGACGGCGCACGAAAGGAGTTCGGACACGGCTACGACTCGACATGGCACGCGGACGTGATCGGCATCGAGCACGCTTACCTCCAAAACCCCCGGCACGCCCGCTTCGTCGCGGCACGCAGCGGCGAGGTCGCGGCGACAACCGCAGTTCGGTCCAACGGACCCAGCGGCCCGCCACATCCACAATGGATCGTCGACCGCTATCCGAGTCGGCACCGGCGGATAGCGAGGAGAATCGACGTGAAGGTGCGTCACAAGGCTGCCGCATCTGCTGTTCTCGGCGGCATTTCCGTCGTCGGCATCCTGCTGGTCCCGCAGGTTGCCTTCGCCCACAGTGACATCCAGGCCGCCAACCGGTCGCGCCGACATCCGATTCCTGGAAGGCACGGAGAGCCCGGATTCTGAGGTCTGCAAGGGAGTTGTCGCCGAGAATGGCGCTGCCCCAATCTACGACTGGATGAGCAATCGGATTGGTGATGCCAACGGCAGGCACCAGGAGCTGATCCCGGACGGGAAGCTCTGCAGCGCCAACCCACGAGACCACGCAACCCGCGACTCCCGCCTCGGCTACGTCCCTCTGGGATCGCGTGATGGGCTGGTTCGCCTGACTTCGAGCCCACTCCTGGGCCGAGCATGGGAACCTTGCTTCAGCTCACGACGAGCCGATGCCGGTGAGGGAGCGGACTTCCATCTCCGCGGTTCGCTTTTCGCTCACCTGGCCGCCGCCGATCAGGGTGCCGACGTAGCCGCACAGGAACGAGATCGGGATCGACACGATCCCGGGGTTGCTCAGCGGGAACCACGCGAAGTCCACACCGGGCAGGATCGAGTCCGGCGAACCCGACACAACCGGTGAGAAGATGACCAGCACCAGGCACGAGCTCAACCCGCCGTAGATTCCCCACAGCGTGCCACGGGTGTTGAACCGCCGCCAGAACAGCGAGAACAGCAGCGTCGACAAGTTCGCTGAAGCGGCGAACGCGAACGCGAGCGAGACCAGGAATGCGATGTTCTGCCCGTTGACGAGGATCCCGCCGAAGATCGACGCGGCACCGATCACGAGCGCGGTCAACCGCGCCACACGAACCTCCGAGTCCGGATCCGCTTTGCCGTGCTTTACGACGTTGGCGTAAACGTCGTGGGCGAAGGATGCGGACGCGGTCAGCGTCAGCCCGGCGACGACGGCGAGGATCGTCGCGAATGCGACCGCGGCCACGATCCCCAGCAGCACCGTGCCCCCGACGCGGAAAGCCAGCAGCGGCGCGGCGGAGTTCTCGCCGCCGGGCGCCGCGAGGATCGCCTTCGTGCCGTTAACCGCCCCCGCCCCGTACCCGATCACCAGGGTGCACAGGTAGAACACGGCCATCGTGCAGGTCGCCCAAACCACGGAGCGCCGTGCCTGCAGCGCATCGGGCACTGTGTAGAACCGCATCAGCACGTGCGGCAGCCCGGCGACGCCCAGGACCAACGCCAGCGACAGCGACACGAAGTCCAGTTTGGTCACGTCGCTCTGCCCGTACTTCGCGCCGGGCGAGAAGATCCGGTCCCCCAACGGGTTCTTCTCCGCCGCGTGCTGCAACAGCGAGGTGAGGCTGAACCCGAACTTGCCCATCAGGAACAAGGTCATCATGACCGTGCACAGCATGAGCATGCCGGTCTTGATGATCTGCACCCAGGTGGTTCCCTTCATGCCGCCCACCAGCACGTAGACGACCATGACCACACCCACGCCGCCGATGACCAGCGCCTGGCCGCCGGAGCTGTGCACGTCGAGCAGCAGCGCCACCAGGCTGCCCGCGCCGGCCATCTGAGCGATCATGTAGACGAACGAAATTACCAATGTGGACACTGCGGCGGCCGCGCGGACCGGACGCTGCCGCATCCGGAAGCTAAGCACGTCACCCATCGTGAATTGCCCGGTGTTGCGCAGGAGTTCGGCGACCAGCAGCAGATTGATCAGCCAGCCAACGAGGAAGCCGATCGAGTAGAGGAAGCCGTCGTAGCCGTGCACCGCGATAGCCCCGGCGATCCCCAGGAACGACGCCGCCGACAGGAAGTCCCCGGACAGGGCGATGCCGTTCTGCGCACCGGTGAACCGGCCATCGGCGGCGAAGTAGTCGGTCGCGGTGCCGGTGCTGCTCACGCGGTAGACCATGTAGAGCGTGATCAGCACGAACACCCCGAAGATGCTCATGTTGAGCACGGGGTTGGTGTCGATCATGGAGCGTCCTCCCCGACCGAGTCCTGGTAGAACGCCTGCACTCGCGGATCGATCTGGCGAGCCGCGTACCGGATGTAGAGGGCGGTGATCAGGATCGTGGACGCGAACTGGCCGCCCCCCATGACGAGGGCGATGTTGACCTCGCCGACGAGCCGAACGCTCATGAATTCCGGCAGGTAGGCAGCGATGATGACGTATCCGAGGTACCAGATGAGGAACACCGCGGTCATTGGGAAGGCGAAGCGGCGCAGCCGGGCGCGCAGGTCGAGGAATTCGGGGCTCCGCGCGATGCGCTCGTAGTCCGGTGCCGGCGGTCGATGAGCTCGCGGCGCGGGCGTGTCGATCTTACCGAAGGTGGCGGCCGCCGCGGGCCCGCCGCTGGGGGTGCGCGGCGGCGGGGGCTGAGTTGCGTTGGGCATGCGTCCTTCCAAGCAGTAGAACTGCATCGACGTGGTTTCGGCCGATGCTTCGGAGTTCCCCGCGCTCCGTGGCCGATCACCTGGGTCCGCTTCGATCCGGCGTTATCGAGTGGTTCGTGAATCCGAGGTGCCGGTGAACCGCGCTGCCTGCGCTGCCAACCAGCCCGGAAGTCTAGCCAGCGATCCGGCCCACGCAGCCTCCCACAACGACACAGCACACACATTGATGAATTCGTCGATCACAGAATGTGGTCAACGCGATGTGCCTGATCAGCGTCGAAGCACCTTCATGCCTGCCTGCTCACACCCGAAAAAGCTTGGTGGGCAGCCAGTTTCGGCTGGTCAACAAGGCAGCCAGCGGACTCGCCGGGAACCCTGGCTGAACTCCCCCCAGCCCCCTGGCCGAACAAAACATTCGTAGCTCCAACATCTACCTATCGAGCGACAAAAGCCTATCCAGACATTGCCACGACGAACACGATCAGTGTTCACAGCCTTCTCCATGCGGCACGGCCCGGCGAGAATGATCTCCACCGGCGACGAATTCGCTGGTCAGAAAACCAAATCCGAGAAACGGAGGAGATCATTTCATTGAGGTAGTGTTCTGCCACCGACACTCGGCGACGAAGAATCCGGTGCGGCCGCGATCACCCCCGACATCGATCGCAGGCTCCGGACTCCGGTGTCGACGACCGCACCGGCCACCGGCGAAAACCCGGCCGCGAGCAGCCCCACCAGCCACCAAGACCTGCCGCGCACACCACAGACGGGCCCAGGCTGCCCACCACACGAACGCGCCGTCGGTGCAGACTTCGACCGCGTGGGAAAGGACTGCGTCGTGAGCAGCGGACTCGAAAACCCGACCGCGAACGCGACCCGGGCGTCCACGTGGTCGCGCACCACACCGAAGCTCACCGGGCGGATCACCAATTGGCGCAACTGGAAACTACCGGTCAAGATCACCGCCGTCGTACTCGTTCCGGTGATCTTCGCCCTGGTACTCGGCGTGCTGCAGATCCTCAGCCAGATCAACCAGGCCGACCACTACGCCAAGCTGGACCGGGTGGTCGCGGCCGGCAACGTCGTGCGCGCGGCCGTTGGCCGCCTGCAGCAGGAACGCAGTAAGGCCGCGGAATTCCTGGTGCGCGGGCCGGTTTCCGCGCCGGAAGTGCAGGAACACTACACCGCGACTGACCGGGCCCTGGACGAGATCCACCAGCGACTGCGGTCCGTCCCGGACGGCGATGCGGTCCGGTTCGCCCGGCAGGACACCGACCGGCAGCTCACCGGGCTCGCGCCGATCCGCCAGCAGGTGCTGGGCGGCCACCCGGACCCCGGGGTCGTGATCAACACCTACACCGAGTTCGTCGGGGTGCTGCTCGCGCTCGACCGCACGCTGACCAGCCAGATCTCGTCGTCCCAGCTGGTGTCCACCGCCATCAGCGCGCACGAGCTGGCGCAGATCAGCGAGGAGATGCAGCTTCAGCAGGCCCTGGTGCTCGTGGGGCTGACCCGCGGCAGCTTCACCACCGACAACCTGGCTCGGCTAGCGGCCAGCGAATCCCGCCGCACCTCCGCGGTCAAGGAATTCCGCGCGTCCGCCACGCCGCAACAACGGATGCGCTACGACCAGCTCTACGCCAAGCCGGAGGTGCCGGCGCGGGAAACGTCGGTGCAGCTGGCGATGGTCGAACGCGACAACAGCAAGTCGCGGATCTCCACGCAGCTGGTATCGCCCTCGGCCTGGAAAGACCAGTCCCGGACGGCGCTCGAAGCGCTCGACATGCTCCAAACGCACCTTGACCAGCAGCTGCACGACACCGCGTTCGCCTTGCAGGACAGCTCCAGCAACATGGCCGGGCTGGAGTCGGTGATCCTGCTGTCGGCGCTGCTGATCGCGGGCGCGATCGTCGTCGTGGTGGCCAGGCACCTGCTCGGCTCCCTCGATATCCTGCGGCGCACCGCGCTGGACACGGCGAACCACCAGCTGCCGCAAGCTGTCGCCGACATCCGCGCCGGTCATGCCACCCGATCCCCCGTCGACCAGGTGCCGGTTGAAAGCACTGACGAGATCGGTGAAGTGGCGAGGGCCTTCGACGACGTGCACACCCAAGCCGTCAACCTCGCCACCGAGCAGGCCGAACTCCGCCGCAGCTACAGCGATTCGTTCGTCAACGTGTCGCGACGCAGCCAGAGCCTGCTGGAACGGCAGCTCCGGCTGTTCGAGCAGCTCGAACGCGACGAGGAAGACCCCGACCAGTTGGCGACCCTGTTTCAGCTGGACCACCTGGCCACCCGGATGCGCCGCAACAACGAGAACCTCATGGTGCTCTCCGGGGCTGACCCGGCCCGGCGGTTCTCCCAGCCGACGTCGCCCGCGGATCTGATCCGGGCTGCGGTGTCGGAGATCGAGCACTACCCGCGGGTGATCGTCCAGCCGCTGCCGGACGTCAAGATCGTCGGATACGCGGCCAGCGACCTGGTGCGGCTGCTGGCCGAACTCCTCGACAACGCGGCGAACTTCTCAGCCCCGGAAACCCAGGTCACCGTTTCCGGACATCGGCGCGGCGACGGATCGCTGGAAGTCGACATCGTCGACCGCGGCATTGGCATGTCCCCGGACGAGCTGAACGCGGTCAACCAGCGGCTGGCCACCGACGAAGAGATCAAGCTGTCGACGTCCCGGCGCATGGGCCTGTTCGTCGTCGGCCGGCTCGCCAGCCGCCACGGAATCCGGGCCGAACTGCGTCCCGGACCCGAGGAGGTCGGGGTGCACGTCGCGGTCAGCCTCGGGCCCGAACTGCTGGTGGATGTGGCGAGCCCGGCAGTGCCGGGCCCGTCACTGCCGTTCGCGGGCAACGGCATCGTGCCCGACGACCGCACCGCTGACACGCTGGTCGAGGAGTTCGACTGGGAGGCGGCCGAACAGGACGCGTCCAGCCAGCGTCACCTCGCGCGCAACGGAATCCACCTGTCCCGCACCCCTGCCAACGGGGCTCCGCCGGCGCTGCCAGGCGAACTGTCCAACACCCAAGAGATCACCCCAGCGCCCGCGCAGATTGCCGAAAAGCACAACGACGAGACGGCCCCGACACCGATCTTCGACGACCTCGCCACCGCGTGGTTCCAAGTGCCGTCGCAGGTCTCCCACACCGCCACCCGCCCCGCCATCCGATGGCCCGCTCCCCCAGCGGATGCTGAGAGCAAGGGAACCGTCCCACCGCCGATGACAGGAAGGTTCCCTTCCTCCCAGCCCACGCGGAACGGTCACGGCGGCCAGAGCGTGTGGACCTTCGCGAACGACGAGGCAAGACAGCGGGCGGAGGAAGTCGCGGCCGCAGAACCCGCCGACTACACCACTGCGGGTCTTCCGCTGCGGGTTCCGCGAGCGAACCTGGTGGCCGGGAGCGCCGGCGCCGATCACAGCGAGCGTGCACGGCCGCCCCGCGATCCGCATGTTGCCCGCGGCCGGCTGGCGAGCTTCCAGGCCGGTGTTCGACGCGGCCGCCACAGGCAGCAGCCGGCCCGCCACAACGGCACCGCACCGGCAGGGGAGTCGCCGCAGGCGGCCCCGGAGCCGAGCACCAACGGCGCCGCCGCAGCAGCACCCGAGCCCCTCATCGACCAGGAATCCGTCGACTACACCACTGCCGGGCTGCCCAGGCGAACCCCAAGAGCCCAACTGGTGCCGGGAACGGCTACCGATCCGGCTGTGACGCCGCGCCGCGATGCGGACCTGATGCGTGGGCGGCTGGCCAGTTTCCAACGCGGAGTCCGCGAAGGCAAGCACAGCCTCCGCGACGCGCACTCAGCCGACTAACGCCGGTGACAACCCGAATCAGTGGAGAGACAGGAGGGCCGATGAACGCCCAAAACTCCCAACCGAGCCAATTCGGCTGGCTGGTCACGGACTTCACCGAGAGAGTTCCAGGCGTGGCGCACGCCGTGGTCGTCTCAGCCGACGGGCTGCTGCTGACGGCATCCGCGAAACTGCCCACCGACCGGGCCGACCAACTCGCAGCGGTCGCATCAGGGCTGCTCAGCCTCACTCAAGGCGCGGCGCGATGCTTCGAAGCCGGGGCCGTGAACGAAACCGTGGTTGAAATGGAACGCGGCCTCATGCTGCAGATGGCGATCAGCGGCGGCTCGTGCCTGACGGTGCTAGCCGCACCGCACTGCGACATGGGCCTGATCGCCTACGAAATGGCTTTGCTGGTGGAACGAGTCGGCCAGATCCTGACCCCCGAACTGCGCTCCCGACTGCAGGGAACGAATCGGGTGATGACCGGCCAGTCGGTGTGAGGACGGCATGAGCACAGGTCCGGACTCGTCCGGGCGACACCGCTGGGATGACCGAGAGTCACCCGAAGCTGACGCCGTGGCCGAGGTCTTCAACCGGTTCACCCTCGACAGCGGCCGTCGCGGGCGCCGCCGCAAACGGGCTCGCGACGAGCCCGAACCGCAGGAATCGGGACCGCTGGCGCCGGAGCCGCCCTGGCCGTCGTCCGAACCGGTCGACCCCCCGGCCCTGGCCGCGACTCGTGAGCAAGCGAACCCCCATGAGTTCGAAGCTGCAGCCACCTACATCCGGCCATACGCCTGGACTGGTGGTCGCACCCGGTCGAATCACCGGCTGGAACTGGAAACCCTGGTGTCCACCAGCGAATCAGGTCTACCGGGACGGCTGCAGAGGCTCGAACACCACTCGGTCGCCGAGCTGTGCCGGAATCCGCGTTCGGTGGCGGAAGTCGCTGCGCTGCTGGACGTTCCGCTCAGCGTGGCGAAAGTCCTCCTCGGCGACATGGCCGACCTCGGCCTGATCACGGTGCACCGAACAGTGAGCGAAAACGGCAGCAAGCCGCACTTGTTGTTGATGGAAAGGGTTCTGAGTGGGCTTCGCCGACTCTGAACGTCCGGGTGCGGATCTCGTGAATCAGCGCGCGAACCGCAGACATCCGCTCGACTCGATAGCTGAGGTTGGCAGAATGACACCTGAAACGCGATCCCGTCCCGCGCAAACCGGTGGTCGGTCCACGAACGCAACCTCGGCGAAGATCGTCGTCGCGGGTGGCTTCGGAGTAGGCAAGACCACATTCGTCGGTTCCGTGTCGGAGATCGTTCCGCTGACCACTGAGGCCGTCATGACCGAAGCCAGCAAAGGCATCGACGACCTGCACGCCACCCCGAACAAGAACACCACGACGGTGGCAATGGACTTCGGCAGGTTGTCGCTGGATTCCGATCTGATCCTCTACCTTTTCGGAACCCCCGGCCAGCAGCGCTTCTGGTTCATGTGGGACGACTTGGCCCGGGGCGCGATCGGCGCCGTGGTGCTCGTCGACACCCGGCGCCTCGCGGACTGCTTCTCAGCCATCGACTTCTTCGAAGACCGCCGACTGCCATACATCGTGGGGCTCAACTGCTTCGACGGAACCCTGCTCCACCGCATCGAAGAGGTCCGGGAAGCGATCGCGATTCCAGCCGATGTCCCGATCGTCACCTGCGACGCCCGAAACCGCGAATCCACCAAGCAAGCACTGATCCGGCTGGTCGAGTACGCCATGCGCTGGTGGCTGCGCCGCACCGCCTAGTACGGCAGCCGCCAATTCCTAGCTGACCAGGGAGTATTCCCTGTTTTGGGGTGTGCACTGGTGGAACCAACGTGCTCGTGCCTGGTGACGGCGGCGCCAGTTGAGCCAGTGCACGGCGTGCCCGTCGGGCTCGGGGCTGCGACCGCTGAGGCGTACTGGAATACCTGTGGCCGCCCGAAACGGCGTGCGGGGAATCGGGCGCAGCGTCACGTCGCCACTGCGGGCGTCCGGCACATCGACATCGGCAGCATCTCGATCATCGAAGGCCGGTACGTCGCCATCTGCATGATCGTCACCGGCTGGACAACCCCACCCCGCCTGTCGTCCACGCCCACCGGAACCGGTGCGCAGCTGCTCATCGGCGATCAACCCTACTCGGTCTACCAAGGCGGACAGACCTTCCCGCCGCCCACCTCGCTGAACATGACCGAAGCCAAGTGGAATCCGCGCCAACCAGCTGTTCTGGTTCGCCATCGCCTAACCACCATCGGACGGCGGGACAACAAGATGCCGGATGTCCTCGGGATCCACCGGGGCTGCACACAAGGGCATGACCATCGTGGACCCGCCCGCCATCCTTGTGGGCAGCACGGTAGACGGGCACCGCACGGCGGAGAGCTGCGCGGTCGACTCGTCGAGCTTGACGACAGTCGACCGCTCGGTCGGACCTGACCCCTCCGTCACCAGCGACCGAGCCTGCCCAGTGCGCGAGAAAAGCACCAAGGCCGACAGCCGCTCCGGACGCCGGATCACGCTACGCCTGCAAACGGAACACGAAGCTCTTCAGCAGGCCAGGATCGAGCAACAAACCCCGGAATGGCAACGCTCCTACCAGCACAGAGCCGGTGTCGAAGGAACCATCGCCCAAGGCATCAGCGCCTTCGGGCTACGCCGGACCCGCTACCGAGGACTGGACAAGACACGGCTACAGCACCTACTCACCGCCGCCGCCGCCGCGCTCCCCCCCGCCGCCGCCGCCGCGATGAACCTCACCCGCCTCAACGCCTGGCTCACCGACACCCCGTTCGCGCCCACCCGAACATCCCACTTCGCGGCACTCCGCCCCGCCGCCTAACAGCGACGGGACGGATTTGCCAACAGCGTCCCTTCACCGGGTACGGGGGCGCGTTCGTCGTTTCGGGCGCGGCTATACGGTCAGGCTCCATTGGTGCTCGCTGGTCGACTGGTCGATCCACATCACCTGATCACCCGGGGTGACGGTCAGTTCGCCGCGAGCCCGACTAGCTGTCGATTTACTGGGCCACCCGAAATTGTCCGACGCTCACGCTAATACCTAACTCTGTTCCCCCGTACCACTTTCGTTGTCCCCCCAAAAGAGTAGTGTGATCTCCGCCATATGTGCCAGTATTGCATTCTCCTCGAAGTCACGGAAAGATCAACACGTCGCACAGTTCAGACAAAGAGGGGGTACTGAACGCGATATTGTGAGCGTTATTCACGTGAGTTACCAGCCGAGTCGATAGAATTCGAGCGCCGTGACGATGCGGATGATGTTGGAGAGTTCAGCGAGCCGCCCTCGGTACCCGGTGGCAAGTATCTTCCAATTCTTTAAATGTGCGATGCATCGCTCGACGGCAGATCGTAGCGATGAGATCGTTTTGTTGTTTTTCTTATCTGCCGCCGAGAGTTCGCCGCCTTTCGGCTTCTTGCGAGGCGTAATCGCGCGAGTTCCCTGATAGGCAGGGTCTCCGATGAATGAGGTCTCGACTAGAAGATCTTCCCAGCCGGACTCGGTGAACGCCTTTCGGTCGTGCATGGATCCGCATAGAGGCGTCGATATTCCCAGCAGACCTCCCTCCGTATCGGCGGCGACCTGGATGTTCAGCCCAGCACGGCGACGTTTGCCGGAGTAGTTGTCCTCGTGACCAGCACGGTTACCGGTCGGCACATCGGTGCCATCGACCAGGACGAGCCGGCCAACCGGGGGCGTTGTTACCTCCGCGAGAAGGTGCACCGCCAACGTAACCTTCCTGCCGGCTGGCAGGTAGGTTCCCTTGCTCTCATCGACGGGTCATTTGGCGTTGGGGGCTGATTCGGTAACCCCGAACCGACCGCTGGTGCTCGGGTTACCACCGATGTCGACTGGTCCGGATGGCACTGGCTTGGCCGTGGGATACCACCGTTTGGCGACCTCCCAAGAAGCGTCGATCAGGGCACCCGCGTGCGCGAAGGAATACGGCGAGAGGCCCACCACCGATGGGGCGGGCACCACGTAGAGCTCGCAGCGCGTCGCGTTCAACTGCATATCAAGCCGCGCGGCAGACACCATCGCTGCCCCGAGCGCTGCGCCGTTCACTCCGCCGACCGACCTCGGCGGCGTCTTCGGCGGTGGCCAGGTCGCGATCGAACCGATCCCGCGCCTGCGCCGGTTGAATTCGAACGGTTCAGTGCCGCCACACGGCAGCACGAAAACACGCTCCGCCCCGCGCTCAACAGCGCGGCTGATGGGCATGAACGCCGCCGGGCCACCGTCCACCAGCCAACGGTCCCCGACCTTCACCGGCGGGAACATCCCAGGAATCGAGCACGACGCGACCAGCGGAGGAAGCGCCGGACCGCTTTCGAAATACACCGGCTCGCCGGTGTCCAGATCGGTTGCGGTCACGGTCACCGGGATCTGCGCGTTCTCCAACCGGCGAAACGGCAGGTTGTTGTGCAGCCAGCGCGCCAGCCCGTGGTTGCCCATCACGTGGTTCGACAAGCCGAGTTTCCCCGCGAATATCCGCGTGGGTTGGATCGGGAAGACATCCGTGCGCCGCATCGACATCCAGAGCTCGCGGAGTTTTGCCGCCCCACGAGGCGTCGGGTCGCCGGCAAGCCATGCCGCGTTCAGCGAGCCAGCGGAGGTCCCGACGACCACGTCGGGTTCGACACCGGCCTCGAACAATGCCGTAACGAGGCCGGCCTGGATTGCCCCGAAGGTGGAGCCACCCGGCAAGACCCAAGCCGTACGCATCAGCAATGTCCCTTCTGCGTTAGTCCTGTCCCGAGGCTAGTCGCGAACACCGACGGCACACGTCAGGCGTCGCCGGGATCACCTCGACGGCGCTGCCGTTTCGCCTCCCCGCGCCGCTTCTTACCAGCGAGACGGCGCTCCTGCGATCCCTTGGTCGGCTTGGTGCGGCGCCGTTTGGGGGCGGGTGGAGCAACGGAGTCGGCTAGCAGTTTTGCCAGCCGTTCCCGCGCCGCTTCGCGGTTTGCGAGCTGCGCGCGAAACTCCGAGGCCGCAATCGTGATCACGCCATTGACGAGCCGGTGGGCGAGGCGCTCCATCGAACGTTGCCGCAGGAGTTCTGGGACCGACGCTGAGCGGGCTAGATCGAAGGAGAGTTCGACCCGCGAGTCCGTCGTGTTAACACCCTGCCCACCAGGACCGGAGGATCGCGAGAAGCGTTCGGATAGCTCGGCCGCAGGGATGGTCCAGCGGCTGGTGATGGGCAGGTCTGCGGGCATACCAATCAGGATGCCTCACACCGTTTCCGCAGGGCCGCGACGGCACCAGTCCGCCGAAATCGAGGCCGGAATGCCTCGTCTGGCTGGCGGCTACGGCTGTTGGAGCATGGGAACCTTCCAGTCATGGCAGTGCCAGGAAGGTTCCCATGCTCTCGCTCCCAGCCGGGGGTTACCGCGCTGGGCGCCAGCCGGCTACGCCGCCGGGGACCGGGGCGTCAGAGTCGTACGGAGTGCGGGTGAAGATGAACGTGTTCAGGTCGAGGTGCGTGGGAACACCGCTTTCGTCCCGGCCCACGCGCAGGGTCTCTCCTGCGTAGTAGCCGTCCAGTCCGGTCCAGGTGCCATCCGGGTTGGCCCGGAATCGAGAGGCTCGCCCGCGTCCCTGCCACGGCGAGAGGTCGAGCAGCCCATCGCGAAGAACCCGCAGCGCATATGGTGTCGGGCCCCAATACCACTGGCCGGTGAGCTCCAGGAGTTGCAGGTCCACGTCACCGCGGGGCTCCCACGCGGCCGGGATCCGTGGCTCGTGTTCTGCGAGCAAATCCAGCAGATCGGTCGCCAACGCCCCTGTGACACCTGCTGTGGTGTTGGCCATGAAGATCACACCGGTGGCTTCGGCGGGGTCTGCCCAAACAGTCGCCAGGAAGCCGGGCATCGAACCGGTGTGCCCGGCCAGTCGACGTCCGCGATGCCGCATCAGCTGCAATCCGAGCCCGTAGCCACTCCGCCATTCGGGGCCATCGTCGACCGACCCGGGCAGACGCATCTCGGCAACCGTGGCCGGGTGCAGCACGTCGCCGGTGTCGCCGCTCACGAAACGCGCCCACCTGGCCATGTCGTCGAAGGTCGACCACAGCTGGCCGGCAGGGGCCATCGCCCCCGCATCCTCGGACGGCTCAGGAAGGACCACGTCCGCCCACGGGTGCACGGCGAACCCCTCCGCGTGCGGCGCGACGGGACTCAGCGTTGTCCGTTTCATGCCGAGCGGTTCGAGGATCTCGCGTTGCAGGACCTCGCCCCACGGAGCTCCGCGCGACCGGGATACGAGCTCGCCCAGCACCCCGAAACCGACGTTGGAGTAGTGGAAGCCGTGCCGAGGTGTCGGGCGCCGTGCGTGTTCGTCGATGGTGGACAGCAGATCGTCGGCGCTGCCACCCGGGGTTCGCTCCCACCACTGCCCAGCAGGTTCCGCAGTCAGCCCACTCGAATGCGACAGGATCTCGCCGATGCTTTGCTTTCCGATTGAGGTGCCCGGCACGTAGTCGTCGAGCTTGTCGGCGAGGTCGAGGCGACCCTCGTCTCGCAGCCGCATCACCAGCACCGCGACGAAGGTTTTCGTGATCGAGCCAACTCGGTACTGAGTGTCCGTTGTGGAGGGCCGACCACCGACCTGCCCGCGGGTGTCCACCCAGATCGTCTCACCATCGCGGATCAGCCCCGCGATCAACGAGGGAACGCGGTTTTCACTCTGCTCCAGGGCCAGACGCCGCAACAGTGCGCGCTGGGTGGAGGGCAGCAGACTCGTCATGCCCCCATGCTTTCACTCCGCCAAAGCGCGGGGGTGGAGCATTCGGCGTTCCCACGCCGTCAGACGGCCTGTTCTCGGTGAGTGACAGGAAGGTCGCCATGCTCTCGTGGAGCCGTCAGCGTCGAGTGCGCCGGTTGACTCCTCGGGTGATTCCGACCGTCTCCGCAGGAAACTGCATCGGCAGTTTCCCGAGCATTACGAGGACCAGGATGAGCAGGACGAGCACGATCCATCCGGTCCACCCGAGAAGGCCCACTGATGCGTTGTCGACGGGGTGCCCGGCCATGCTGAAGACCGTGCCCAAACCAGCCGCCGCATTGAGGAATCCGTGGGCGATCGTCGACGGCCAGACACTGCGCGAAACGAGCCTGAGCCAGCCGAGCAACGTGCCCACCAGGGTGCAGAAGCACACCATCATGATGACGGCCACCACGATCGGGAGCGTCGGGTAGTTGTAGCCGAGGATCAGCACCGGCACGTGCCAGAGACCCCAGAGCACCCCTGTCGTGACGAACGCGCCGGGCTGACCGAGGGGCAGCAGCGCCTGAGTGAGGTAGCCACGCCACCCCAGTTCTTCACCGAGCGCGGGAATGATCTGCAACCAGCCCAGTCCGAAGACCATTGCGATCTGGATGAGCGCGAGCATCCCGGGCGGCGTTTGCGGTGCCGAACCCACCACTGTGGGCCCGGCCTGTTCTGCGAGCCCGGAGAAACCGGTCCAGTCGGCTTGATAGACCCCCAGCAGATAGCCCACCAGCAGCGCGAGGGCCATCACCAGCGGAGGCCCCAACCAGGCAATCAGTACATAAGGCCACCACTTCTTGATACCGCCGGGGTTTGTGATTCCCAGGGTGCGCAGCAATTTCGGTCGTGGGCTGATCCACTTGTTGACCACCAACGCCGCGACTGCGGGCATGAACATCATGACCGTGAGAACGAGCGGTGCCCAATTCCACGACAGTCCTTCGCCGGTAAGCCACAGGGGCAAGGTCAACAGCCATGCCGGCACATATGCAATTGCGACGAAACTGGCAACGCCCCGTACATCGACCCGGTCATCCTCGGTGCTCACGTCGGCATTTTGCCAACCCTTGCTGAGCTCCTGCTGAGGGTCGCCCCACTGATGGCCGAAATGGCGGTTCTCTGCGGCCGCGCATGCGGCTCGCAGCGGGCATCGACGAGACGTCCTTGCGGGCCGACAGCAGCGAAAAGCAGCGCGTCCGCGAGCCGGTTCTCTCATCCTGGCTCGGCATCGAAAAAGGTCCGTGCCCGCCGAACCAGCGGGCACGGACCTCATCTACGTCAGATCCCCTACGGGGTGCCCGGCAGCGGTGCTGCCGGCAGGCCTTCGTGCACCTTCGTCATCGCGGCGAACCAGGTTCGGGCCGGCACTTTGCCGCCGTAGATGTTGCCGCCGTTCTTCCCGCACAGGTACGGGGGCGCGTCGCCACCGCCGTCGCAGATCCCTTGGGGGCTGTTCCCGTCGGCGTAGGTCAGGACCGCACCCGCCATCTGCGGGGTTGCCGCCAAGAACCCCGCGGACTGGTGGAGTTGGGTCGTCCCGGTCTTACCGATCATGGGGCGGGTCCAGCCGACGCTCTGCGCTGCCACGCGCGACGTGCCGTCGGTGTCGTCCTTGCTCATGCCCTGGGCCAGCGTCGCCGCCACCTGCGGGGACACGGCCTGCTCGCAGCGGGGTTCATTGAGCTGCACAGGGTCGCCGTGCCGGTCCTTGATCTCTTCGATCGGCGTCGGCGGACAGTAGACGCCGGCGCTCATGATCGTTGCCGCGACGTTGGACAATTCCAGCACGCTCGTCGGGGTGTAGCCGAGGGTGAATGCGCCGCGGTTGCCCTTCTTGATCGCGTCGGCCTGGGACGGACCATTCGAGCCGTCGGGTTTCAGGCCCTGGCCACTGGTGTTGACGCCGGTCATCCCGTTCCGCAGCCCAAGGCGCGCGGCCATGTCAACGACGTTGCTGAGTCCGGCCCTCTCCTGCAACGCCACGAAGGCCGTGTTCGGGGACGTGGCCAAGGCCATCTGCAGCGTCCTCGGCCCCGGCTGCACGCCGTCGGCGTTCGAGACGGTGTACGGCGCGGTCCCGTTCTTGTACACGCGGGACGTGTAGGACGGCGGCACGTCGAGCGTGTCGTAGATGCTCATGCCTTGTTCGATCGCGGAGGCCGCCGTGAACACCTTGTAAATCGAGCCGGCACCGAAGGGCTGCACCCTGCTGACGATGTCGTAGGCCGTCTGGCCCTTGCTCGCGTCGTTGCCGTAGTCGCGGTTGGCGACCAGCGCCCGCACCTTGTGCTTGTCCTTGCCTGGTTCGACTATCGCCATCGCGTTCGCGATGCCCTCGGTCTGGGTGGGCACCTGCGCTTCGGCGGCGGCCTTGGCCGCGTCGGTGGCCTTGCGGTCGAGAGTGGTGCGAATTGTGTAGCCGCCGCTCTTCAGCTTGTCGCTGTCGATGCCGAGCCGGTCGAGGTAGTCGACGAGGTAGGTGCAGAAGAAACCGTCGGTGGCACCGTCGCCGACGCCGACGCAGCCGTTCGGCGGCCGCCCGAGCGGCGACATCACGCCGAGCGGTTCCTTCTTGGCCATTTCCGCGTCTTCCTTGGTGATGCGGATGTTGTTGTTCGGGTCCGCCATCAGGTCGATCACGAGGTTGCGCCGCTGCATCGCGTCTTGCGGGTTGCTGTTGGGGTTCAGCGAGCCCGGCTGGTTGACGATCGCGGCGAGCAGCGCGGCCTGGGCGATGGTCAGCTTTTCGGAGGTGGTGCCGAAGTAGGTCTGGGCCGCCGCACCCACACCGAACGTCTGGTTACCGAAGGGCACCACGTTGAGGTATCCGGTGAGGATTTCCTCCTTGGTCATGGTGTGTTCGAGTTCGACGGCGATCTTCGCCTCGCGGAGCTTTCGGGCGATCGTCGATTCCTTGGCCTTCTCGGCCTCCACCGCGTTGGTCGCCGCGACGTGCACGAGGTAGTTCTTCACGTACTGCTGGGTGATCGTGGATGCACCCTGCGCGGCCGAACCGCTGCTGAAGTTGGTCGCCAGCGCACGCATGGTGCCGTGCCAGTCGACGCCGCCGTGGTCCCAGAAGCGCTTGTCCTCGACCGCGGTGATCGCGGCCTTCATGGTGTCCGAGATCTGGTCCGGCGGCGTTTCGATGCGGTAGTCCTTGAAGAAGTACGCGATCGGCGCGCCGTCCTTGTCCGTGACAGTGGTTATTTGCGGCATGTCCCGCCTCGCCAGGGAACCTGACATTCTGGACATGGCGTCGCTCGTCTGGTTGACCATCGCCCCGGCACCGGTCGCCATCGGCAGCAGCAACGCCGCTACCAGCACGCCGGCCAGGACGCACAGTCCGAACATCTTCAACAGCACGCCGCTGCGCACGCCAGCCCCAATCACCAAGTGTCCAAACGACTTGACCACCGATCGCGGGGCACAGTGCCCACCCAGGCCTCGTCTTGCCCGTCCACCGACCGGCCGAAGAGCTTACCGCTGACCCGCACACGCGGAACCAGTCGACACCTACTTCTCTTTGCTGTCAGTCGATTCGTTGATATCACATCGGCTGATCCCGGCGGCGTTGCACCAAATGGCCGAGTCCTGGCCGACAACCCCACGGATCCGGATCAGATCACTACACTTGGTGACCACCGGAGTTGATCACGCGGAGGAAAAATGACCGACCCGTTCCTGGATTCCCTGGCCACCGCGCTCGCCGGTCAGGTCGCCACCGCGCTGGGCAAAGCCGGAAGCCAGGCCCTGGTGAAGGTGCGCGAGCTCGTGCGCCGCAGGTCGCAGAACGATCCGGAGACGCAGGCCGCGCTCGAAGCCGCCGAGCAGGAGTCCGCGGGCCAGCCGCAGATCAAAGCCCTGGCCGAACGGCTGGACCAGGTTTGCGGAGAGGATGCCGCTTTCGCCGAGCAGCTGCGCGCCGAGGGCGCCGAAGTGCACAAAGCCATCTCGGCCGCCGACGACGGCGTGGTCAACGTGAACCACGGCGAGGTCAACAACCTGATTCAGGCGCGCGAGATCAAGGGCAACATCACGTTCAGCTAGCGCGCCGATCCGACTCGTTCAACTCCGCCAGGTAGTGGTTGTAGGCGGCGAGTTCCGGATCATCCCCAGCATCGACCGGCGGCGCCGGTGGCGGCACGAGCGGCCGCTTCCGGCGCATTACGGGCGGCGCCTCCGCGGTGACCTCCGGGCCGACCGCTTCTTCCTGGACTGCGCCTGCCGGTTCCGCCTCGTCCCCGCGGTGCACCTCCATGCGCATCAGGCGGATCCACAAGAAGATCGTGAACACGCCGAACAGCGGCCACTGCAGCGCGTAGCCGAGGTTCTGGAAGCTCCCCCCAGCTTCGTGCGCACGATCCCACTGCCACACGGCCAGGAAACCGGTGGCGACCGTGGCCACGATGAACAGCGCGTGCAGAAGCAGCCAACGCGGAGTCAGCAGGCTGCGGTACACGCCCTGAATTCTAGGCGGTCCCGAGCAGGCTTGGCGGCCTGGCGTCGTCACAGCACGTTCACACCCGCCTCATGAATCACGATTCGGCGGACTGAAATCACATGCCAATTGTGTCTAAGAACACAACAGCCTCACTGGCTGGCGGTATCAAGGGAACCTTCCTGTTTCCGGCCTGTCCAAGGCACGCGGCAGGACCGGCTCAGCATTTGCGGTGAACGCCGACGGCAGCCGCTGGTGACAGGAAGGTTCCCTTTCGTTCAGCTCCGCCTGCGGCTTCTGGTCGCCAAGGGGAGGCAGATGGTGATGAGGATCGCCGCGACCGCGAAGGTCGTCGGGTAACCGGACAGGGTGACCAGGGCACCGAAGCCGATGGCACCGAGGCCTTGGCCCGCGTCGTAGGCGATGTTCCACGCGGTGCTGGCGGCCCCGGACTCGGTTCGTTCGAACATCACGACCAGGGTGATGTTCTGCACCGCACCGAACCCGGCTCCGAAGGCGGCGGCGCCGAGCAGGGCGAGCGGGGCGGCTCCCCACGCCGCAACCGCGAGCAGGCCCGTGCCCAGGCCTGCCATCAGCACGGCGGGGACCAGGACGCGGCGCTGGCCGAGCCGGTCACCTAGCTGTCCTGCTGCCCACCGGCCCAGCATCGTGGATGCGCCGAAGACCATCAGCGCGGCTGGGGCCACCGGCCCGGCGACTGCCAGCGGCAGGAATGCTCATGACGATCCAGGACGGCAGCAGCGCGAGGGGGAACGCGGAGGCGCCTGAGCGCTGCGCGGGTTTGGCCCGCACCCGCGACATCCCCAGCACGGCAGCGGTGGCGGCCACGGGCAGGGCGCCAGCGATCCAGAACAGCGGGCCGAATCCGATCTGCTGCGTCAACCACACGCCAGCGGGGAGGAACAGAACGTTCGGCAGGCCGACCGACAACCCGTAGAGCCCAGCCGCCCGGCCGTGTTGCGCAGCGGGTACGAGCTCGGCCACCAGCGCTGCACCGGTCACCGTGAGGAGGCCGAAGCCGACTCCTCGCAGGCCGGAAACCCCGAGCAGCAGCCACAGGTCGCTGGACAGCGCGTACAACGGTGTCGGCAATCCGATCAGCATCGTGCCCGAGGCGAAAGCAATGCGGTGGTCGATGCGTTTGAGCAGCCACGGCATGCCGAGCTGGGTCAGCACTGTCACCAGCATGAAGACGGCGTTGGTCGCGCCGGCCGCAATCTCACCAGCACCGCCCGTTACCGCCCACAGCGGGACGACCGGAAGCAGCAGCACGTATCCCGCAAAACCGCCGACGGTCGCTACCAGTAGAAGCCGAAAAGACCGGTGTTGCAACGCTGTTGTGTCCTTGACGCGGGGTTCTTCCGAGACTCGCACCAGTTCTTGATAGGCGTGCGGACAACTTTTGTCCATCCGGCTCCAAGCGTCCGAGATGTCCGCTCATGGCCGACTGTGGCTTTTGGCCGTGATCGTTTCGGCTGGGCGGTCACTCGACGGCGAGGAGTTCGGCCATGAACCGGATGCGCGTACTGGCCCTGGCAGCCGTGGTCGCGGAGTGAGCAATCGTTCCTGTTGCGGCCACCACTGCGCTGCCGATGGCGGCCCCTCCACCGTGCTTCTTGCCTGACATGAGTGATCTGAGGACGAGGACCGATGCTGGCGAGCTTCGGACGTGGCAATCCGGCTCAGCGCGGCGGGATTCAGGACCCCAGTTCGTCGAGCGCCGCCTGCGCCGCCGCGAGTTCGGCGCGCAGTTGCTCGACGCGGGCGCGCTGCTGTTCGCGGGCGGCGTCGATCAGCGGTTCCACGGCTGCCGCGACGTCGTCGTGGAGCGCCTTCGCGGCTTGGGCGACGGCGTTCGCGGCGACCGGTGTCGGGCGCACCACCCGCTTCTTGCCGGTGCTGACCTCGACGCTCCACTGACCGTCTTGGTCAGCTGTCAGCATCACCGTCGCTCCGCCGATCGGCTTCGCCTGCCGCGGCTTGCGGCGTGCCACCGCGGCCCCGGCCGGCTTCGCCGACGCCGAGACACCCGGCGCGGGAGCCGAGGCCGCAGCGGCGCGGGGCTTCGCCGGAGCAGCTGGCTTCGCCTGCTCCGCAGTCGCCTTCGCCCGTTCCACCGGTGGCTTCGCCGGTGGAGCGTCGGCCGTCCGCGGCTTCGCCGGGGGTTTCGCCGGGCGTTTCGCCGGGGGCTCGGGTGGTGCCGCTTTCTTGCGGGGTGGCTTGATCTTCGTGACCTCGGTGGCCGAGAAGGACAGCACGTCCTTCGATCCGGCCGGGCGGACCTGGATGAAGTCGCCTTCGGCTGGTTCGCCGAGCGCGACGACCTTGCCGGATCGGCCTTCCGGGACTCCTACGGCCGAACCGGTGAACCACACCGTCGGGGTGGTTCCGGCGCTCAGTTCCTCGCGGAGTTCGCGCAGTTCGTCGGACGACAGCGGTGACATCGCCGCCCCTTGCTCAAGGGTGAGCCCCGGTTGGGGCTGCTAGACAGTGACGCCACCACTATATCGAACGCCCGTGCGAAGCTTCAACGGGATTGACGGGCTACCGTCTCGTAGTCGGCCAGGTCCACCTTCCGGGTTCGCAGCCAGTACTTCCAGGTGAATCCGGGCCAGATCGTGCGGTTGACGCCATTCTCGTCGAGGTACCAGCTCCGGCAGCCACCGGCCGACCACACCGCGTCGGTGAGCGCGGTCTGGATCTCGGAGTTGAAGGAGTCCTGCACCGACTGCCGCACGTCGACCTGCCCCAGCTTGCCGCGGCAGATCGGCCGCAGGCAGCTGAGCACGTAGTTGATCTGTGACTCGATCATGAACACCACGGAGTTGTGGCCGAGCCCCGTGTTGGGCCCCAGCAGGAAGAACAGGTTCGGGAAGCCGGAGACGGTCATGCCGAGGTATGCCTCCATGCCGTTGCGCCAGGTGTCCTGCAGCTTGCGTCCGTCGCGGCCGACGATGCTCAGGTGGTCGAACGCGTCGGTGACGTGGAAGCCGGTGCCGTAGATGATCGCGTCGACCGGGTGCTCCTGGCCGTCGCCGGTCACCACGGATCGCGGCCTGACCTCGGCCACGCCACTGGTCACCACTTCCACATTGGACCTGTTCAGCGCCGGGTAGTAGTCGCTGGAAAGCAGGATCCGTTTGCAGCCCATGACGTAGTCCGGCGTCACCGCGGCGCGCAGCTTCGGGTCTTTGACGGCCTTGCGGATGTAGCGCTTGGACAGTTGCTCGGCGATCTTGCCGAGGCGACGGTTGAATACCGCGAAGTAGCGCGCTTCCAGCACCCAGTACAGCGCCGCGCGGGCAGCCCGCTGGACCAGCGGAGCGTTGCGGAACAGGTGCTGCACCGACTCCGGGATGAGCCGGTCCGGTTTCGGCTGGATCCACGGCGGAGTGCGCTGGAACAGGTGCAGTTGGGTGACCGTCTTGGCGATGCGCGGCACGAACTGGATGGCGCTGGCACCGGTGCCGATCACGGCGACCCGCTTGTCCTCAAGGTCGTAGTCGTGGTTCCACTCGGCGGAGTGGAACACCTCGCCCTCGAAGCGCTCCACGCCGGGCAGGTCCGGGTAGCGCGGGATGTGCAGGGCGCCGACGCCGGACACCAGCGCCCGACCGGAGTACTCGGTTCCGTCCGCGGTGGACACCGTCCAGGTGCCGTCGTCCTCGTCGTATTCGGCGCCGGTGAACTCCACGCCGTAGTGGATGTGGTCGCGCACCTGGAATTTGTCCGCGCAGTGCTGCAGGTAGCCGGAGATCTCGCCCTGCCTGGCGAACATCCGGGACCAGGACGGGTTCTGCTCGAACGAGAAGGAGTACATCAGGGACGGCACGTCGCAGGCACAGCCCGGATAGGTGTTGTCCCGCCAGGTGCCGCCGAGGTCGGTGGCCTTCTCCAGCACGATGAAGTCGTCGATCCCGGCTTGCTTGAGCCGGATCGCCATCCCGAGCCCGGAGAAACCGGTCCCGACGATGATCACCTTGGTCTGGTAACTGCGCTGGTCCCGAGTTTGCCGTTGCGCCATCAGGCCCTCCTCCGGACACCGGCACGACTGATCTACTCAACAGTAGCTTACTATGAGTAGGTTACTTGCGGTAGGGTGATTCCGTGGAGACGCAGCAGGCACCGACCACCGGACGCAAGCGGATGCCCCGAGCCGTGCGGGAACGGCAGATCCTCGCCGTCGCCGAGCAGGTGTTCGCGACCGACGGCTACCAGGGCACGTCGATGGACGACATCGCGGCGCGGGTCGGCCTGTCCAAGCCGATGCTCTACGAGTACTTCGGTTCGAAGGAAGGGCTGCTGCTCGCCTGTCTGCAGCGATCCAAGCGCGAACTACTGGAAGCCACCACGGTCGCGGCTGCCGGCGCCGACACCCCCGAGCGGTTGCTGCACGACTGCTTGCTGGCCTTCTTCAAGTTCAGCGACGAACACGCCCAGGCCTGGGCGCTGCTGCGCAACGAGTCCGCGGTGCCGCGCGCCTCGGTGAGCACCGAACTGGAAGCGATCCGGATGCAGCAGATGGAACTCACCTCCGGGCTGCTCGGGGCCGCGCGCCCAGACCTCGATCCGGTGCGGCTGGAGGCGTTCGCGGAGGCGATCATCGGCGCCTGCGAGCGGCTCGCCATGTGGCGAGACCGCCGCCCGGACATCACCGCGGAGCAAGCCACGAGCCACCTGATGGAGCTGTTCGCCCCCAGCCTCACCCAGAACCTCTGACACATCCGGCCACCCGACACGCACAGGAAACCCACCGCGCACCCGGGCGCGCCTTGGAGCGGACGCGGGCCCGAGGCGGCCGCTTGCGGGATTCCGTCGCTCGGTGAACGCCGTGAGTCCGCGTGAAACTCACTCGTTCAGGCTGTTGGGTTGGGTATGGGCTCAAGATCGGCGGAGGGGTCTCCGATACCGAGTCAGCCGTACCAACACGTCAGACCCAAGGAGAACAAATCTTGCGCCCCTGGACCACGCGCACAGTGAAGGCAGCCGTTGTGGCCGCGGGGTTCGCCGCAGTCGGGACCGGTGCCACCGCCGCTGCGGAGAGCACCGACCTCCCGAAGCCGGACCTGTCGTCCGTTCCGGACCAAATCGGGGTCCTCGCCCCGTTGAACGCCTGCCAGATACAGGACGGTCCCGGGTACGGCCCGGCCAAGGCTCCGTGCGCGGACACCGAACTGCACGTGAACACCCCAAACCTGGTCAAGAAGGTGGGCGCGGACATCACGACCACTGCCCACGGAATGGGCGGCGAATTGCGGGACGGCCGCCCGCTGCTCGCCCCGGGCAAGCCGAACCAGGTGCTCGGGCACGTCTTCGCCGAGACCACCCGCGTCGAGCAGATGACCAAGACCCGCCCGGTCGTCGGTGGTTCGGTGGTCCCGAACCACCTCGGCTTCGTCACCGAACGCGTCCCGAACGCCGCTTTGCTGGACACCGAGGTCGGACCGCGCGAGCCCGGCCACCAGGGCACGTCGGCGCTGGACACCGCGATCGACCTGACCGCCGCCAAGGGCTATGAGACGGAACCGCTGGCCAACCCGGTCGGTGCCGTTGCTCCCGTCCTGCAGAACGACCTGCGCCCCGGTGAGCCGGTCGCCCTGCCGCAGGCGGAGAGGCTCCTGCCAGCGGTCGGCAAGCTTCCGGTGACCTCCGAGCTGAGCAGCGGCTTGGGCACGGCGTCGAACGACCTCACCCGGCAGGCCAGCGGTCGCCTCCCACAGGCTCCGGTGCACCGGATCACCGGGCAGCTCCCGAGGATCGACAGCGTCGCCCGCGCGCTGCGCTGATCGACGACCCGGTCAAGTGGCCCCGGATTTGGCTCCGGGGCCACTTTTTTCGTCCTCCTGCAACGATCGACGCCCACGGCGAGCGCTGCCTGCGCGGCGTAGGTGACCCACGACGGTTGCGGCAGCACGACAACGTCGGCTTCTTCGTGCACCCGCTTGGCAAAACGCTCGGCGTTCCCGGCGGGGCCCAGGTATTCGATCGCGTCCGGCACGGGCGCTGCGGTGAACTTGGCACGCATCTGATTCCCTCCGTCCTATCCGGACACCGGCTCGGATTCGGCGATCCGACGTGGTGCTGCGGTCAGCAAGCTGATGACGACGGTGATGGCGCAGTTCAGCGCCACGGCAACCAATCCGGTGCTCAGTCCGAAGAGGACGCTGGGGCCGGTGGTGACCAGGGCGAACGCGAACACTTCGCCGACGAGGATGCCCGCGATGACATCGGCTTTGGACACCTTCGACCAGGCCAACGTCGCACGCAGCCTGCCCCGCGTGGACCGGCCGAGCTGGGGCACGGCGGTGACCGCGCTCAGCTCCGGTCCCCGCGTGCACCGGCCGGGGCTGCGGAAGTGCTTCTCCCCCATGTTCCTGCTGGGCATGGTGCGCGACGACGTCGCGACGCTGGCGCAGAACCCCGGCATGCTCACCGACGAACTGCGCCGCGTCCGCGACGGGACTGCTTCGTCGCGCTCACCGACACCCCGGCCTCGCCCCTGGCTGGCGACGCCGACCACGCCTTCTACCTGGACACGACCGGGGTGTCGGTGCTGCGGTCGCCGACCGCGTTCACCTCGGTCGTCCGGGCGTTGGCCACGGCCGTCGTCGCCGCCGAGGCAAGCAGGCCCGCTCCGCGCTGCCGGTGGAGGAGGAACTGCTCGACGAGTTCGGCGTCTACGCCAGCTCGCGCATCACGCCGCCGTAGCGGAGACGATTGCCGCGTCGGGTTCGCCGAGGTCGAACGGCTCCCCCGCCTCGGCCCGGTGGACCAGCGAGGCCGGCGGCTCGAACCGCTGCCCGTAGCGTTCCGCCAGTTCCCGGGCGCGCGCGACGAATCCGGCCAGCCCGCCCGGGTAGCCGTTCATGTACTGCACGACACCGCCGGTCCAGGCTGGGAACCCGATGCCGAGGATCGATCCGATGTTGGCGTCCGGCACCGACCGCAGCACGCCCTCGTCGAGGCACTTGACGGTTTCCAGCGCCTCCACGAACAGCATCCGCTCCTTGAGGTCGGTCAGGTTCACCTCGGCCGGATCCCGCTCGGCCCCGCCGAAGTGCTCGACCAGCCCCGGCCACAACCCGGCCCGCTTGCCGTCGACGTAGTCGTAGAAACCGGCGCCGCTGGAACGGCCCTTGCGGTCGAATTCGTCGACCATGCGGTCGAGCACCTGCTCTGCCGGGTGCGGGTTCCAGGTTCCGCCGGCCGCCTCGACGGCGCGCTTGGTCTCGTCGCGGATCTTGCGCGGCAGCGTCAGGGTCAGCTCGTCGAACAGCTGCAGGACGGGTGCCGGGAACCCGGCCTGCGCCGAGGCCTGCTCGATGGACACCGGGTGCACGCCTTCGGCGAGCATCGACACGCCCTCGTTGGCGAAGGTGCCGATGACGCGGCTGGTGAAGAAGCCGCGGCTGTCGTTGACCACGATCGGCGTCTTGTTGATCTGCTGCACGACGTCGAACGCGCGCGCCAGGGCCCGCTCGCTGGTGTGCTCGCCGCAGATGATCTCCACCAGCGGCATCTTGTCGACCGGGGAGAAGAAGTGCAGGCCGATGAAGTCCTCGCGGCGGCGCACGCCCTCGGCGAGGCCGGTGATCGGCAGCGTGGAGGTGTTGGAGGCGATCAGCGCGTCGCCTTCGACGACGTCCTGCACCTCCGCGTACACTTGGTGCTTGATCTTCGGGTCCTCGAAGACGGCCTCGATGACCAGCTCGCAGCCGGCCAGCGGTTCGAGCTGGTCGGTGGGAGCGATCCGGGCCAGCAGCTCGTCGGCCTTGGCCTGCGTCGAGCGGCCCTTGGCGACGGCCTTCTCAAGCAGCTTCGCCGAGTAGTCCTTGCCCTTCTCGGCGGCGGCCAGCGAGATGTCCTTGAGCACGACCTCCATACCGGCCTTGGCGCACACGTAGGCGATACCGGCGCCCATCATGCCGCCGCCGAGCACCGCGACCTTCTTCGCCCGCCACTCGGGTTCACCGGCTGGGCGGCTGCCGCCGGAGTTGATGTGCTGGAGGTCGAAGAAGAACGCCTTGCTCATGTTCTTGGCGGTCTGGCCGCAGACCAGTTCCACGAAGTAGCGGCCCTCGATGGTGAGCGCGGTGTCGAAGTCGACCTGCGCGCCTTCCACCGCGGCGGCCAGGATGTTGCGCGGGGCCGGCAGCGGCGCGCCCTTGAGCTGCTTGCTGAGGTTGGCGGGGAAGGCCGGGAGGTTCGCGGCGAACTTCGGGTTCGACGGTGTGCCACCGGGAATCTTGTGCCCGGGCCGGTCCCACGGCTGTGCGGCCTCGGGGTTGGCCTTGATCCATTCCTTTGCGGCGGTCAGCAGCTGTCCCGGCGTGTCGACGAGCTCGTCGATGATGCCGATCTCCGCGGCCTTCTCGGGCCGCAGCCGCTGGCCCTGCAGCAGCAGGTTGAGCAGCGCGTCGGCGATGCCGAGCAGGCGGACCGTGCGGACCACGCCGCCCGCGCCGGGCAGCAGGCCGAGGGTGACCTCGGGGAACCCGAAGCGGGCCTTGGGGTTCTTCAACGCGATGCGGTGGTGGCAGGCCAGCGCGATCTCCAGGCCGCCGCCGAGGGCGGTGCCGTTGAGCGCGGCGACCACCGGCACGCCGAGGGTTTCGAGGCGGCGCAGCTGCCGCTTGACGCCGGTGGTGGTCTCGGCGACCCGTTCGGCGTCGCCGGGCCGGGCCTGGACCAACTCGCGGAGGTCACCGCCGGCGAAGAAGGTGCTCTTCGCGGAGGTGAGGACGACGCCGGTGATGTTGTCGTGCTCGTCCTCCAGGCGCTGCACGGTTTCCGCCATGCTGCGCTGGTAGCGCTCGTTCATGGTGTTGGCCTGCTGCTGCGGATCGTCCAGGGTCAGCACGACGATGCCGTCGGCGTCGGACTCCCAGCGGATGGTGTTCTGCTCGCTCATGTGTGATGTGTCCTTCAGCCGATCCGTTCGACGACAGTGGCGATCCCCATGCCGCCGCCGATGCACAGCGTCGCCAGGCCGTAGCGCAGGTTGCGGCGTTCCAGCTCGTCGATGAGGGTGCCCAGGATCATCGCCCCGGTGGCGCCCAGCGGGTGGCCCAAGGCGATGGCCCCGCCGTTGACGTTGACCTTGTCGTGACTCACGCCGAATTCCTTCATGAACTTCAGCGGGACCGCGGCGAAGGCCTCGTTGATCTCGATCAGGTCGATCTGGTCGATGCTCAGGTCTGCCTTGCCCAGCGCCTTGCGCACCGCCGGGCCGGGGCCGGTCAGCATGATCGTCGGGTCGGCGCCGCTGAGAGCGGCGGCGACGATCCGGGCGCGGGGGCGTAGTCCGGTGCGTTCGCCGAAGGCTTCGCCGCCGATCAGGGCCAGCGCGGCACCGTCGACGATGCCGGACGAGTTCCCGGCGGTGTGCACGTGGTCGATGCGCTCCACCCAGTGGTATTTCTGCAGCGCGACGGCGTCGAATCCGCCGAGCTCGCCGATGTCGGCGAAGGACGGCTTCAGCCCGCCGAGGCTGTCGATCGTGGTGTTCGCGCGGATGTGCTCGTCCCGGTCGAGGATGGTGCTGCCGTTGCGGTCGGTCACCGGCACCACGGAGCGGGCGAAGCGGCCGTCGGCCCAGGCTTTGGCGGCGCGGTCCTGCGACTCGGCCGCGTAGGTGTCCACAGTGGTCCGGTCGAAGCCCTCGATCGTGGCGATCAGGTCGGCGCCGATGCCCTGCGGCACGAAGGAGGTGGCGAAGTTCGTTTCGGGGTCCATCGCCCAGGCGCCGCCGTCGGAGCCCATCGGCACCCGGGACATGGATTCGACGCCGCCGGCCAGCACGGCGTCCTCCCAACCGGAGCGCACCTTCTGAGCGGCGATGTTGACCGCCTCCAGGCCGGAGGCGCAGAAGCGGTTGAGCTGCACACCGCTGACGGTGTCGGGCAGGCCCGCAGCGATCGCGGCGGTCTTGGCGATGTCGCCGCCCTGGTCGGCGACCGGCGAGACCACGCCCAGCACGATGTCGTCGATCAGCGCGGGATCCAGCTGCGGCTGGCGGCGCCGCAGCTCCTGGATCAGGCCCACGACCAGGCTGATCGGCTTCACCCCGTGCAGCGACCCGGTTTGCTTGCCGCGACCGCGTGGTGTGCGGATCGCGTCGTAGACGAACGCCTCGGACATTTGTGGCGTGCCTCCTCGTTGCGCAGGTGCTCCACCCAGAGTGTGACACCAACACTGTCACAGTCAAGGCGCTCTTGCCCTGCCCGTAAGCCCTCTCTTATGGGGGGCAGATATGGGGCAAACATGCATCACAGCACGCCAAGCAGGCAATCCACCGCCCGCATGGTCTTGTCGTTCCCCGCCGCAGGAGCCCTGCTTTGGGCAGGGGCTCCCTCATATGGGGACACATCCGCCAGCGGGCTGCCGCCGCAGCCGATCGAAGCCACCAAGCCGGCTGAGGCGCCAGAGCCACCAGCAGTGACCCCTATGAGCGAACGAACAGAAAGGTTTGTCCTGCTCGCCTACAGCTGCATCGTGGTCGTGGTCATGGTGGCCGCGGTGACGCTGAGCTAAGGACCGGAACTGAATTCCGTATTGATCGCCGTTGTGGCTGCCGATCAGGCGCGGGTGATCTCGGCAGTGGCAGGGTGGAGTCTCGCCGTTGGGGCGGGCACCGGCGGGTTGCTGGCGCTGCGGCGAATCGCGGGTAGCCGATGATCGGCGTAGAGCGTCCGCTGGACGCACTGCGGTCGCAGTAGCGCTGACAGCGGCACCCATGTCGCCGGCAGTTGCCGCAACGAGTTCCAGCTAGCGCCGCAGCCCACGTTCACATCCGACAAGGCTGTGTTCCTCGGCCAGGCCCGGCCGGCGTTCAACGAACAAAGCGGCCCCCGATCCCACTCCGACCGGGGGCAGCACTCACTAATCCGGGCGGGCCAACGGTCGAATCGGCCGATGAGGTGTGCGTCCGCTCAGTCGTTGGCACCGTCGCGCGGTCTGTGCTCGCGAAGCTCTCCTTTGGCCTGCTCCATGTCGAACCGTGCTTGACCGCCCGCCGTGACGGTTATGGGCGTGATCACGCCGCCCCGCACCCAGCGCGCGACGGTTTGGCGAACAGCCGGTCGGGCGCCGTTGGCAATTGCAACGGGGCTCGACTTGGCGTGTCCGAAACATCCACACCAAAGTGGCATGGCCGATAGCATCCGCCTGGTTGATCGACAAGGCAGGGAAGAGCGAGCTGTGACTCAGGGCGGTTTCGAGGCGGCGCTGGAAGGTCTGCAGGCCGTCCGCGGCAGGACCCAATGGATCAACCAGCAGGTCAGCGCTGGCAAGCTGGCCTTGGACCCAGAGGTTGCGGAGAAGGCAGCCAAGCGCGTGGAAGAAGAGATCCAGGAACTGGCCGTGCTGATGCGTGATGCCAGGCAGCTTGGCCGCGTGACGGGCCTGGGTACCTACCCCGATGGTTAGCAACTTGCGCAACGGTTCATTGACAAGGCTGAACACGAAACAGCCGGCGCCCTGCCGTTGATCAAGGAGATGCAAAAGGTCTTGCAAGAACAGGCGGATGCCTTCCGTGCGGCTGCAAGAAACTACCGTGCGACCGACGACCAGATCGCCCAGGATTTTCAGCGAGGTATCCAGTGACCGCATTTTCTCGGACCCTGATCTCCGCGACCGCCGGCTTGGTGTTGATCGGCCTCGCCGGGTGCTCTGGTGGTACAGCTGGCGGCAACGGTAGGACCACCACCGAGCAGCCACCAACATCGAGTACGGCAGGGTCGGGTTTGAAGAACTTCGACACGTGCGCGTTCTTCACGCAGGAAGATCTGAGCGCCGCTGGCGTCGAGGGCCCGGGTGAGAAGGCAGAGCAGCTGAGCTTTGAACCGGGCTGCAGCTACATGGGCGGAAAAATCCTGCTCACCCTCTACAAGAACGAGGAAGAAACCGTCGACAAGTACGAGACTGGCGGCAACTGGGACAAGTACGAGAAGTTCAGCATCAATGGTCGCAACGCTGCTCGTGCCGTTGAAGGCGGCGGGGGTGCGGTCGACGCTGGTTGCTCGATCGTCCTCGACGCGGGCGGCGGCGTCGTTCTCGTCGACGTCACCGAGTCCAAGCCCGATTCGGTGTCCGACAAGTGTGGCGAGGCCGAGAAGATCGCCCGCCAGATCGAGCCCCGGCTTCCCAAGTAACGTGCCCGCTTGCGGCGTGTTCGAACGGCTCGCGGCACTTTCGTGAGGTGCGAGCCGTTCGACGTCGCAATCCGCAGTCGAGGTACATGAGGTGGTGTGGTGCGGCTGTTTGACTGGTTCACTGGGACTAAACGGCCTTCGGGCGGGGTTCCGCCGCAGTCTGTAGAGGTTGTTCGTGCAGCACTTCTTGGGGTCAATAGTCCGGACAGGCCGTTCATGGTTCGTGACGGGCGGTCAGATGGCGTTGACTTGGTCGCCGAGTGGAAGATCGCCGATGCGCACTGGTACGGCTACTTCGGCAACGTGACGACGATCAACAGGACATTGATGCGGCTGGATCCGTCGAAGCATGAGGTCCGATCTCTGGACCAAGAATGGTCGGTCACGTGGGCGGGCGGAACTCCGCGGCTGACATTGGCGACCAGGTACGCGCGCGGTCAGATCAACAAGAAGTCCTGCAGCGCCACCTTCATGCGAGACGAACAGGGAAAGCTGGTCAAGGAATCCCAACGCAAGTTCTCGACAGGCGAGTTGAAGCCCCCATTGGAGGAGGCTGTCACCGGCGCCGGATGGACCTGGCGCGGCCTAGTGATCGGAAAACTCTGAAGCACGTCGGTGTCTTCAGCGACAATGGCTTACGTGTCAAACACGTGACGGTGCGGTGCTGTCCTCAGCTGTGACGTGCCCAAGCCTGGCTGCGCAGTTCGAGGTATGGAGGAAAGGGCAAAGCATGGGGGATGGATTCGAAGTCGATCCGGCTGCATTGCGGGACGCGGCGTCACGAATCACCGATGCGGTGGTCGGCATGGCGGCCAGTCAGTTGACGAATCTTGCCGTTCCTGCCGGCGACTTCGGCCATGACGGTGTGCACCAAGCTTTGATCGACTTTTGCTTTGGTGTGGAGTTGTCCGCCCAAATCCTCGTGCAGACATCCGAGTCGGCAAGCACTGCACTGCACGACGCGGCCCGCTCGTACACCGACCGGGACCTCGAGGCCCAAGCCGCGGTCCAGAAGGTGATTGGCGAGATTGCTTCGCCGGACGGACCTGCGGATGGGGCTCGATGATGGCGGAACTCGGGCATGCTACCGACCCCAAGGCATTGATTCCAGGCGAACCAAGCTCCATTGAGGACTCCGTCGCCAAGCTGCGTCAGCAGAGCGAGAAGTTCGGCACGGTGGGAGACGACCTCAAGCGTGTTGACGTCGTTGGCTGGACTGGCGAGTCAAGCACCGCATTCATGGACCTGTTCACGAAGGAACCGCCGAAGTGGTTCAAGGTCTGCGACCTGCTGGACGCTGCTTCGACTTCGTTGATGGAATACGCATTCACACTGCGTTGGGCTCAGGGCCAAGCGGCAGAAGCCATCGCCCGTTGGGAAGAGGGCGAGGCCACGACTGAGAAGGCCGCAGCAGAGTACAACGAGACCGTCGCGCAAGCCAATGCACAGAACCAGGCCAATGCCGCTGCTGGGATTGCCAACGTTGTTTCTCTCGCGCCATTTTCGGATCCTGGTGAGCGAGCTCGGAAGGAAGCAGTCGAGCTCCTCGCCCGCGCTCGCGAACAGCTAGAAGACTTCGGGCGGCGCGTCGCTGAACGAATCGGTCGGCAAGATTCGCGGGAGCGTGGACTCCTTGACGAACTGGTCGATGCGGTGACGCATGACTGGAAGACCTCTGGAAAGGCTGAGGCGAGCGGTCTCGGCGCAGGGTTCGAAGCAAAAGGCCCGGCGGACGGCAAGCTCGGTGAGCTCAAGGCGTTCGCCCAGCTGGGCAAGGCCAGTGCAGAGGGGTCGACAGGCAACGAGTTCCTCAAGCTGTCCGGCAAGGCTGAGGCCGGCGCGGAGGCGGCACTCACCACAGCCGCGTCGATCACCGATGAGGGTCTCAAAGGACGAGTAGAGGCCGGGCTCGGAGGAAAAGCGTCGGCAGAGGGGCGTCTTGACGTTGGGCCCCTTGGCGCGAACGGCAAAGCAGAGGTGTTCGGGGGTGCTCAGGCCGGCGCCCAGGTCACGATGGGGCCGAAGGGGGTAAGCGCGACCGCCGACGCCTTCGCAGGCGCGAAAGGAACAGTAAAAGGCGGTGGCGACATTGGGGGTATCGGGGTCAACGTCGTCGCAGAAGGGTGGGCAGGCGTTGGCGCCGAGGCTGGCGTCACCTTCGGCCAAGGCGATGACGGCAAATGGCACGTAGGTGCAAATGCCGGTGGCGCATACGGTCTTGGCGGCAAGCTCGGTTTCGAGCTCACCGTCGACCCAGCCAAGGTGACCAAGACCGTCACCGATGCCGCCGAGACGGTCGGGAAGATCGGAGAGGCCGCAGGCGATGTATATGGGGACGCTCAACGAACCATCTCCGGGTGGCTGGACTGATATGCGCCGCGGTAGCGTCCTGTCCCAGAAACGGAGTGAGTGACCAGTGGCTACGTCCTTGCCAACCCCGATCGAATTTCGTCTACCGAAAGGCTGGCAGGCGGTTTCACCCGACGCTGCGGGCGCGCCCGGCGCGGCGTTCGTCGCGATCCATCCGGCCACGAATCGCCCCGGCTTCACGACTAACATCACGATCGACGGTGAACATCGCTCGGATGCTGCCTCGCTGGCCGAAATCGCCGACGAGTCGATCAACCGACTTCACCAAGCGGCCAGGACAGTATCGCTGTCGCAGCGGACCGAATTCGGCTCCGCTGACGCACCAGGTCTGACCCAACTACTGCGAGTCACCACTCTTGTCGCGAGAGAGAGTACCGAGCTGATCCAGTGCCAGGTCTACCTCTCAATGTCCGACGTCGACCGCCCGCAGGAGCGAGCGGTGATCAGGCTGTCTCTCACAGCGACGGAGGACAATTTCAAGGCCGTCATCGGGGACTTCCAGGAGTTCGTGGCTTCCGTGCGACCAGAGAGCCCTGGTTCGCATAGCGATCAATGAGTTCTAGCCGGGCTACGTCCTTGATGCACGAACCGCCCCACTCCGAAGACAGCAACAAATTTCAGGCCCCCGTGTCGAGACCTGCACCCGTTGCTTGCGGGGCGCTTGTTCGTTCGGCCACGCTCTGAATTGGGGCGACGGTCGCGCCCGCGGCGTTACGACGTAGTCGCGGCTTCTGCCTCACCGTCTTTGACCAACAGTAGCCACTCACGGAAAAGCGTCGGCAGCGGAACCGCCGGGAAGTGAGGCCGCCAGCCGACGGGGAGGTAGCACATCTCCGGCGAGAAAACTTTCGCATCACGGAAGTGATACAGGTTGCCAAAGGTGCTCGACTTGACGTAGGTAACGCCTGGAAAGCCGACTGACGGAATGTGGTGTCGCCCTGGAAAGTCGCCTCCCCGAACCAGTCGTCCCTTTGGAAACTTGCTTGGTCGAACGTTGCGTCGCGCTGGAACGTTGTCCAGCCGAACTCGGCGCGGCCCCGGCAGGTCACCGAGCCGAACCTGGCACGACTCTGAAAGGACGCCCGGCCGAACCATCGTGACGGCCTCACCTTGCGTTGAGATCAGGCTGCTCAAAAAGACCAAACGGGCAAAGCCCTATCTCGCACGACACAACGCCGAGAAGATGGGCGAGCACATGCGGGACTACCGCGACGTTGTGGATTTCAGCCTCGAAACAGGTCTCCGCCCTGGCGGACTGTGTGGCTGCATGCGCACAACGTGGACCGAAAGAGCCCGCTGGCAGGAAGGTTGCCATGCTCACATCCGACGTGCCTTGGCTAGGCGGCCGGCCGGCGGTGGCGAAGTGGGTGCGAGGTCGGCGATCGGGTCGCCGACCTCGCGGGGGTGTCGTTCAGTCGCGCAGCAGGGTTTCGACGGCCTGGGCGCGGATGGAGGCGTCGAGCACCTCGACGGTGTGCGCCATCGCGAGGTGTTCGCCGCGGCGCTCGAGCGCGGTGCGGATCTGCATCGAGCAGCCCGGGTTCGCCGTTACCAGCAGCTTCGCTCCAGTGGCGAGGACGTTCTCGGCCTTGCGGTCGCCGAGCTCGCGCGCCGGCTCCGGTTGGAGCAGGTTGTAGACGCCAGCGGAGCCGCAGCACAGTTCGCCGCGGTTGATCTCCTTGAGCTCCAGCTCGGGGATCGCGCGCAGCAGTTCACGGGGCTGCGACCGGATGCCTTGGCCGTGCGCGAGGTGGCAGGCGTCGTGGTAGGCGATCTGCACCGGCAGCGGGTGCCGCTTCGCGACCGGTCCGAGTTCGACGAGCAGCTCGGCGATGTCCCGCACACGCGCGGAGAAGCGCTCCGCGCGTTCGGCGTACTCGGGGTCGTCCTGTAGCAGCCGCGGGTAATCCTTCAGCGTGGAGCCGCAGCCTGCCGAGTTGATGACGACGTAGTCCACTCTGGATTCTTCGAAGGTGTCGAGCAGGTCGCGGGCGAACTTGATCGCTTCCTCTTCCCGCCCCGAGTGCTCGCTGAGCGCGCCGCAGCAGCCCTGCGCCGGTGGGATCACGACGTCGCAGCCCTCGGCGGCGAGGATGCGTGCCGTCGCCGCGTTGACGTCGGGGAAGAAGGCGCTCTGCACGCAGCCGGTGATCATGCCGACGGTCGCGCGCCGCTTGCCGCGCGCCGGGATCCGGTTCCCCAGCTTCGGGGCGCGGCCGATGGGCGGCGCGAGGGATTCCATCACCTGCAGCCCTTCCGGCAGCAACGCATGCAGCCCGGACCGCTTGAGCAGGTTTCCGATGCCGAGCCGCTGGTAGAGCGCGAGCGGTCCGCGCATCGCCTTGAGGCGGCGCGGGTATGGGAACAGCGTGAAGATCGCCGTGCGCAGGAACCGTTCCCAGCGTCCGCGCTGGTGGTTCCGCTCGACCTGCGCCCGCGTCTCGGTGATGAGCGTGTCGTACTGCACCCCGGACGGGCAGGCGGTCACGCACGCCATGCAGCCGAGGCACGCGTCGAAGTGGCCGACCATCGTGTCGGTCATGGGCTCTCCTTCGAGCCCTTCCTTCATCAGGTAGATGCGGCCGCGCGGCGAGTCCATCTCCTCGCCCCACAGGTCGTAGGTGGGGCAGCTGGGCAGACAGAATCCACAGTGGACGCAGTCGTCGACGAGTTCGCGCTGCGGCGGGTGCAGCGCGTCGAAGGCGCCGGGACGGGCCGGGGTCTCGGTCATCAGATTCCTCCCACGAACCGGCCGGGGGCGAGCTGGTGTTCCGGATCGAACTGTTCCTTGGTGCGGCGCATCAGCGCCAGCAGTCCCGGTGCGATCGGCCCCCAAGGGTCGATCGCGGCATCTTGCGGTGCACGGACCAGCACCGCGTAGTCGCAGCCGGTGCGCAGTGCCTTGACGAGTTCGACGACGGCCGCGGGGTCGGCGTCGCCGGGCAGCCCGGCGTTGAGCACGCCGAGCCCGGCCGCTCCGCGGATCGCCAACGGCAGGCCGCTCGCCGCGGCCGCTTCCTGCGCGGCGCTGAGCACTCGGGGCAGTGCCGTCGGCTCCGCGCCCAGGCGCAGGCCGATCCCACCCACCGGGTCGAACGGGTAGCGGCCCCACCAGGACGGGGCCTGGTCCAGCACTTGCGCGCCGTGCCCGATGGCGGCGGCCAGCTCGACCGCCCGGTCGTGCGTGGCGTTGGGCCTGCCCTCTAGCTGCGCGCAGATCGTGATCGGTCCGGCGGGTTCGGGACGATTGAGCTCGATCGCGGTGGGCATCGCCTGGGAATGCCGGACGTTGTCGGCTGCGGTCGCGGCCGTCGCGGGGTCGTCGGTGGTGACGGTGATCCAGCGGTGCTCGGCGGCGACCGGGTGCAACCTGAACACGGCCTCGGTGATCACCCCGAGCGTGCCGAAGGAACCCGTGTAGAGCTTGCCGAGGTCGTAGCCGGCGACGTTCTTGACGACCTTCCCGCCAGCGGTGGTCACGGTGCCGTCGGCCCGCACGACCGTGATGCCGATGAGCAGATCGCGCACCCCGCCGAAGAGGTGCTGGCACGGGCCCGCGGTGCCGGTGGCGATGATCCCGCCAAGCGTCGCGGTCGGCAGCGGCTGGTCGATCGCCAACTGCTGCCCGGCGGCGCGCACGGTGTTGTTGACCTCGGCGATCGGTGTTCCCGCCAGGGCGTGCACGACGAGGTCGCCTGCGGCGTGGTCGACGATGCCGTTGGCGGCCGACACGTCGAGCAGCAGGTCCACCGCCTCCGGCGCGCTGCCCCAGTCGAGCTTGCTACCCGACCCCTTGGGCACCACCCGCAGGCCGTGCTCGGCGGCGACCTTCATCGCGACCGACGTCCGCTCAGTTCCGTCCACAGTGGCCACCCAGTGTGGGCGGACGCCCGACACCGCGTCGGTATTCGTCGCGTCCCGCACGCGTTCGGCACCGAGCGCGGCCACGAGTGCTTCGCGCGCGGCGTCCTTGGTTGTAGTGGGCATCAGAACTGGTCCGCCAATCCCGCCTCGGTCAGTGGATGCACGCCGCGCCGGGGCCCGGGCACTTCGCCGCAGAGCCTCGGAGTCGGGAAGACCTTGCCCGGGTTGCAGATCCCGACCGGGTCGAAGGCGCAGCGCACGCGCTGCATGGTGTCGAGGTCGTCCGCGGTGAACATCCGGCCCATGTACTTGACCTTGTCCGCGCCGACGCCGTGCTCGCCGGTGATCGAGCCGCCGTGCTCGATGCACAGGTCGAGGATGGCGCCCGAGACCGCCTCGGCCCGCTCGTTCGCGCCCGGTTCGGCGTCGTCGAAGAGCACCAGCGGGTGCAGGTTGCCATCGCCGGCGTGGAAGACGTTGGCGACCCGCACGCCGGATTCGGCGGACAGCCGGGCGATGCGGCCGAGCACCTCGGGCAGCGCGGTCCGCGGGATCACCCCGTCCTGCACGATGTAGTCGGGGCTGATGCGGCCCACCGCGGCGAACGCGGACTTGCGGCCCTTCCAGATCATCGCGCGCTCGCCGTCGTCGGCGGCGACCCGGATCTCGAACGCGCCGTGCGCCTCGCAGTGCCGCTTGACCTCGGCGAAGGTGTGCTCGACCTCTGCGGCCGGGCCGTCGAGTTCGACGATCAGCACCGCACCGGCGCCTGCCGGGTAGCCGCACTGCACGGCCTGCTCGGCGGCATCGATGGCCAGCGCGTCCATCATCTCGATGGCCGCCGGGGTGACCCCGTCGGCGATGATCGCCGACACCGCCGCGCCCGCCTCGTCGGTCGACGGGAACCCGGCCAGCAGGGTCTGCACCGCTTCGGGTTTGCGCAGCAGCCGCACGGTGATCTTGGTGACCACGCCGAGCGTGCCCTCGCTGCCGATGAAGGCGCCCAGCAGGTCGTATCCGGGGGTTTCCCGCGCGTCGCCGCCGAGTTCGACGATGTCGCCGTCCGGGGTGACGACTTCCAGGGCGAGGATGTGGTTGGTGGTGAAGCCGTACTTCAGGCAGTGCGCGCCGCCGGCGTTCTCCGCGACGTTGCCACCCACCGAGCAGACCTGCTGGCTGGACGGGTCCGGCGCGAAATAGTAGCCCTGCGCGGCGACGGCCTTGGTGATGTCGAGGTTGATCACGCCCGGTTCCACCACGGCCCGCTCGTTGGCCAGGTCGATCTCCAGGATCTGCCGCATCTTCGAGGTCACCACCAGCACGCCCGATGCGTGCGGCAGCGCCCCGCCGGACAGCCCGGTGCCGGAGCCGCGGGCGACGAACGGGACCTGGTGCTCGGCGCAGATCCGGACGATCTGGCGGACCTGCTCGGCGGTTTCGGGCAGCACCACCACGGCGGGCACGACCCGGTAGCTCGCCAGTCCGTCGCACTCGTAGGTGCGCAGCCGCTGCGGGTCGATGATCACCGCGTTGGGCGGCAGTGCCGTGTGGAAGAGCTGCACGACTTGGTCGAGCGTCTGCTCGGCCTCGGTGCTCGTCGACTGCATGCTCAGCCTCCCGGACGTCTTCCGCCTTGTGGAAAGTCCATTCTGGTTGGGGAAACCATAGGTTGTTCACAACATAGATACAAGAGGTCGACAAGATGTCCCCGCCGTGACGATCGCGTCCCGCGCAGAACCAGGATCGCCCCCAGCGCCCGTCGTGACCAGAGCAGGGAACCTTCCTGCCACCCACCCGCAAGACGAGCCGCGCGCCGAGTGCCCCAACGGGCTGGCCGCAGGTAACAGGACAGATCCACCAAGACGCCGCAAATCGCGCGGAACCACCAGCGCCTGGCCAACGTCAAAACCGGCAAGTAGATGACAACCAGTCAATTCACGCCGAGGGAGGCGCCGTGGGCGGCGAGCTGCGGATGACGCCCGGGACATTGTCCGGGCACGGCGGTGGCTGCGAGAGCCTCGCCGACAAGTTCGGGCAGCTGGCGCAGCTGCTCGAACAGGCTCGGACCGACGACCAGTGCTTCGGCCCGATCGGCAACGCCGTCGGCATCAGCGACAAGTACTTCGAGACGCTGCAGGGCTGCCAGGAGACGGCCCAGAAGGCGCAGCAGTTCCTCGTCGAGACCAAGCAGTCCCTCGACGACACCGTCAAGGACTACCACGACACCGAGCAGCAGATCATCGAACTGCTCAACAAGGCCGGGGAGGGGCTTGCCGGATGACGGGGCCAGGGACGTTCACCGAACTGAACCAAGGCGACTCCACCCGCAAGAACTGGGCGGAGCAGACCCTGACCCGCGGTTCCTCCGCCGCCAACGCCGCGTATGGCCTCCGGGACGCGGCGGTCAACACCGACGGCGGCAGCCTCGCCGACGGCTCCGCCGCACCCGAGTGGACCTCCGCGGTCATCTCGGCGCGCCAGGAGCAGATGGAACTCCTGCAGAACCCGGGCCAGGCGCTGCTGGACAACGGCCTCGGCTTCCTGGTGTCGATCGTGATGACGCCGCTGATCGAGATCGCCGAACAGGCCATCGGAGACCCCGAGCAGATGCGGGCCACCGGCAAGGGCTGGGAAGAGGTCGCGAAGTGGCTCGACTCGGTCGGCGAGCAAGAGCCCAAGCGCGCTGAGGCGACCGCCGCGTCGTGGGTCGGCCAGGACGGCGACGCGTTCCGCAACCAGATGAACGAATTCGGCGAGGGCACCAAGGCCCTGGCCCAGGACGTCCGCGGGTTAAAGGAAACGCTCGACGGGATTGCGGACATGTTCGACATGTTCGTCGAGCTCGTCATCAACATCCTGACCGAGCTGATCATCAGCCTGATCATCCAGTGGCTCGCCGCGCTCGCCGCCTCGTGGATCACCGCAGGCGCCTCGGTCGGTGCCGCCAGCGCCACCACGACGGCATCGGTCGGCATCACCGGCGGCCGGATCGCCGCGCAGGTCGCCAAGATCCAGGCACAGCTCTACAAGTGGCTCAAGAAGCTGGAAGAACTGCTCAACAAGATCCGCGAGTCCGGCCGGCTCGGCAGGCTGCTCACCCGGCAGCTCTCCAAGGGCAAGATCGAGCAGGTCAAGGACCCCAACACCGGTGAGGTGCTGCGCGAGTTCGCGACCTCGAAGACGAGCAACGTCTTCATGAAGAGCCAGGGACTGCACAAGACGGGCGAGGAGGCACTGGCCGCCAACCTCGCGGGCAAGGTCATAGGTGGGGCCCTCGGCGGGAAGGCGTCCCTGGGTGGTGCTGCCGTCAGCGGCGTGGTGGAGACTGCCGAGGGACAGGCCGTGAAGGAAATCCCCAAGGCCATGTACGACGAGACCAACCAGCGGATCAGCGGGCAGCTCACCCCTGAGGAGAGCAAGGCCGCGCAGGAGAAGGGATTCTCGTGACCTCGTGGGGGCGTCGAGCTGAATGATCTTGGAACACCTGATCCTCAGCGCACGCTCGTGGTGGTGCGAGCCGGGTGAGCCGATCGTCTGGGCCTTCCCCGATCCGTACCACATCCCGCTGTTCGAAGTGGACGGTCTCGACGAGCACGGCAAGCGGCGGCGGAACATCCTGACCCGCGCCGCGTTCCAGGTGGGCTCGCTGCCCTTCCGCATCAACTCGCTGATGACCTGGGGCGACGAACCCGCCGATCAGCGCAACCTGCCCACCGCGGTGGTGGCGGCCCGGGGTGCCGACGCCACCGCTGTCCGGATGACCGGCACGCAGGGCGAAGCCTCCCCCGGAGAACTCCCCGGGGTCCTGGTGGCCACTCCCGGCCGCTTGGCGCTGCTGGAGCTGACCGAGATCCCGGAAGGCTCCAAGGACTGGTTCGACAAGGGCCTGGAGAAGATCAAGGAGGCCACCGGTCCCGCCTACCGGCTCGCCGACGACTTCGCGGGCACGATGGGCAGCACGATCAACAACAAGGGCCGCTACTTCGACCACGACGGCCAGACCCGGACACCGCAGGTGGTCGAACGCGCGAACGTCGGGACCGAGCAGATCAGCGGCTACGACGTCGTGCCACGCGAATTCCGCGGGCACGACTACGACAAGGACAACCGCAGCAGCTCCTACCTGCGGATCAACTTCGTCGACGGGTCCCGGCTCGACCTGCGGATCGCGGCCGGAACCGACCCGAACCGGGTCCTCGGCCTGGTGCGCGGAAACGAGGCCGGAAGTTGGTAGCAACACCGAAAGACCTCGCGCAGGTGGCCGCGCAGAACTGGCTGCGCCAGGGCGAGTCGATGCACCGGATCTTCGAACGCCGACCCGGTTTCCTGGCGTCCACAGTGGCCGGTAGCGCGAAGGTGCCGCACGTGCCGGTCAACCCGGTGCCGAAGTGCGCCCAATCGGTGTCGGAGGACTACCTCAAGCCGTCCGGACTCGTCGCGCGCGGCGGGCACGTCGGCGACGAGTGGGTGCACGACCGCGGGATTCGCGGATGGGCGACGGCCGCCGACGGCCACCAGCTCGCCGTGCAGGTCGCCGACGTGCTGGCAGCGGGCAACGGCTACGCCTGGCTGATCACCACGACGCAGCGCATCGCCGTGGTCATTCCGGCCCGGTTCGTCGAGCAACCCGCAGCACCGCTGGTCACCTGGTGGGAGCGGCCGCCGAACGCGGTGCGCGGCATCCGGGACGTGCTATTGGGCCGGGCGTTCTTCGGCGCGCCGTTCGCCTCCATCGACTTCGCCGACGGCTCCACCCTCCTGCTCCGGCAGTAGCCATCGCCGTCGGCGGTCAGGTGAGAGGAAGGTTCCCGCACTCCCACCCCGCACGGGCTGGCTCCCGCTGCGTCACAGGTGGCCGAGGGCCTTGATCGACGGCAGGGCCGTCTTGCCCAGGCGGTCGACCGCGCGCTGCACGTGGTCTCCCGGGTAGCGGAAGCGCAGCTGGTCCGGGACCACCAGCCCCGCCGTGCGGAACCCGCACAGCCCGGCCGTGACCAACGGCGCCGGGTACGCCGGGCGGCCGTGCAGCTTCCGTGCCCACCCCGGCAGCACCGAGTACGCGAGGTGCCCGAGGGGTAAGTAACCGAGGTTCACCGGCAGCAGCCACCACGACGCGAACGGCTGGTGCAGGAACCGGTAGACCAGGTCCGAATCGTCCGTCCGCCGCAGTTCGGGCCGGACCTGCTCGAAGTACTCCGCCATCTCGCGGCTCGATCCGGGCACCCCCGCCGGGTCAAGCCCGACCAGCGCGGCGACCCGGCGTTGTTCTTCGAAGTACCGGTCGAGTTGCGCTTCGGTCAGCGGGAATCCCGCGCGCCGCACCACGCTTGCGAACGAGGCGACCTCGGCGCAATGCACCCAGCGCAGCAGGTCAGGATCGTCCAGGCGGATCTCGGCGCCGGTGCGCGGATCAGTCGCGCGGAGCGTCCGGTGCACCCGGCGGACCCGTTCGGCAGCGGACTCGGCTTCGGTCGTAGTGCCGTAGGTCGTCGCGGCGACGAAGTTCCCGGTGCGCATCAGGCGGCCCAGCGGGTCTTCCCGGAACCGGGAGTTCTGCACGACCGCCGCCACCGCGCGGGGATGCAGCGCCTGCAGGTAGAGGCTGCAGATGCCGGCGACCCACATCGCCGGGTCGGCGTGCAGCTGCCAGGTCACGGTTTGCGGCCCGAACAGCCCTTCGTCGCGCATCCGCCCTCACCCGCCCAGCACGAGCACCGGCACCAACTGCTCGGCGGAGGTGAGCGACCCGTGGTGGCCGCGCAGCGCGGACTCCCCAGGCTCAACCACCGACCGGATCACCCCGGAATCACGCATGATCGCCAGCACGTCGCCGATGCGCGGGCGCACCGAATCGGCCACCACGGGACCGAACCAGCCCTCGTCGATCGCCTGCTCGCAGGTGAGCACCACGCCCCGGTCGCCGATCGTCTCCCGCCACGCGGCATGCACATCGGCCAACGCGCCGGGTTCGACGTAGACGTGGCGGGCGCGGACTTCGCCGCCGAGGAGCCGGACACCGGCTTGCAGCGCCGGATCGGTGTCGGCATCAACCGCCTTAACCGGGTCGACCTGAACCATGCCGTGGTCGGCGATCACGGTCAGCACCGCGTCCGGTGGGAGCCGCTCGGCCAGCGTCGCCACCAGCCGATCGAGCACGGTCAGTTGCAGGCGCCACGGCAACGAACCCGGGCCGTGCACGTGCCCGAGCAGGTCGAGATGACCGTGGTAGCCGTAGCACAACGCCGGGCCGCCGGCGCTCAGCGCGGCCAGCAGCTCGGCTGCGAGATCACCCAGGGCTCGCAAGCCCCGGAAATCCCCGCCGCGAAACGCCGCCCTGGTCAGCCCCGTGTTCTTGAACTCGGCAGGCACGGCGGTCCGGACATCGACGCCCGCCGCGACCGCCCGTTCCAGCACCGTCGGCGTCGGTTGCACCTGCTCCGGCGGCCACTGGTCGAGCAGACTTCGACGGCCCCCGGTGGAATCGCCGACCGTGCCGTGCGTCCCCCAGCTCAGCGGGTGCAGCAGGCCACCCGACGGCTCGGCGAAGCTGTAGCCGACGAGACCGTGCTCACCCGCGCACCGGCCGGTGCCCAGCGAAGTGATGCTGGTGACCGTCGTCGTCGGGAAACCCGCCTTCAGCGGTGGCGTCGTCAGCAGGCTCGCCATGAACGGCGCGTCCTCGGCGTGCTCGCGCAGCAGGTCCCGGCCGAGACCGTCGATCAGCAGCACCCCGGCGGTGCGGCAGGCCGGGAACCCGATGGTGTCGGCGAACCCGGCTACGCCCATCGCGCCGAGCAGCGACGGCAGGACGTCCGGCAGCGCGCGCCCGTCACCGTCGGGAGCGACTATCCAATCCATGTGGCGTCCTGCCTCTCTCGTCAGCGCTGCTGCGCTCACGACCGTCAGAATCCCATCGCCCGCCCGATGATCTCCTTCATGATCTCGGTGGTGCCGCCGTAGATCGTCTGGATCCGGGAATCCAGGTACGCCTTGGCGACTGGGTATTCCGTCATGTAGCCGTAGCCGCCGTGCAGCTGTAGGCAGCGGTCCACGACCCGCTTGTTCAGCTCGCTGAGCCACCACTTCGCCATCGCGGCGTGCTCGACGTCCAGTTCACCGCGAACGTGGTCCATGATGCAACGATCGGTGAACACCCGGCCGATCTCGACCTCGGTGGCCATCTCCGCCAGCTCGAAGCGGATGTGCTGGAACTTGCCGATCGGGCGGCCGAAAGCGGTGCGGTCCCGGCAGTAGTCCTTGGTGATCGACAGGACCTTCTCGGCGGTGGCGGCCGAGGCCACCGCTATCGACAGCCGCTCCTGCGGCAGGTTCTGCATCAGGTAGATGAAGCCCTGGCCTTCCTCGCCGAGCAGGTTGCGCGCCGGGACCCGCACGTCGTCGAAGAACAGCTCCGCGGTGTCCTGCGACTTCTGGCCGATCTTGTCGAGGTTGCGGCCGCGTTCGAAGCCCGGCATGCCGCGCTCCACGACCAGCAGGCTGATGCCCTCGTGTCCGGCGTCCGGGTCGGTGCGGGCCACCACGATCACCAGATCGGCGAGGATGCCGTTGCTGATGAAGGTCTTCTGCCCGTTGAGGATGAAGTCGTCGCCGTCGCGCACCGCGGTGGTGCGGATGCCTTGGAGGTCGCTGCCCGCGCCCGGCTCGGTCATGGCGATCGCGGTGATGATCTCGCCCCGGCAGAACCCCGGCAGCCAGCGCTGCTTCTGCTCTTCGTCGGCCAGCGCCATCAGGTAGGGCGCGATGATGTCGTTGTGCAGCGGGGAACCGAAGCCGGAGATGCCCGCGTTGACGAGTTCCTCGTCGAAGACCACGTTGAAGCGGAAGTCGTCGACGCCACCGCCGCCGTACTGCTCGTCGACGGCGAAGCCCAGCAGCCCCTGCGAGCCGGCCGCCCGCCACGCCTCGCGGCTGACCACCCCGGCGGCCTCCCACTCCTCGACGTGCGGCACGAGTTCCTTGTTGACGAAGGTGCGCACCGTCTCGCGGAACGCCTCGTGCTCGGGCTCGAACAACTCCCTGCGCATCGGTTCACGCCTTCTTTCGGTGTTCGCGCCGGTGGTGCGAGGAAGGGAACCTTCCTGCCACCGGAGCCCGGTCGGCGGGCTGCCGGGGCGGTGACGTTCATGGTTTGCCGGGGCCGAATGCGCCGGAGTCGAGCAGTTCGGACGGGATCTTCCAGTCCCGCAGCACGGCGTCGGTGTCGGCGCCGGGCTCGGCCACCGGTCCGGGCGGCGGGTTCGGGGTCCGGCTGAACCGCGGCGCGGGCGCCGGTTGCAGGGCCCCGTCTCGCCGGACCAGGGTTTCGCGGGCCGCCATGTGGGAGTGGACTTCGGCTTCGGTCATGGAGAGCACCGGGGCGACGCACGCGTCGGAGTCCGCGAACACCTCCGCCCACTCCTGCCGGGTGCGCTGCCGGAAGGTCGCGGCGAACCGTCCCCTCAGCTCCGGCCAGTTCGCCGGGTCGTCGCGATCTGGCACCTCGCCCGCCAGGCCCAGCCGGTCCAGCAGTTCGGCGTAGAACTGCGGTTCCAGCGCGCCGACGGAAACGTGCTCGCCGTCCGAGGTTTCGTAGACGTCGTAGTACGGGGCACCCGTGTCCAGCAGGTTCGTGCCGCGCTCGGTGCGCCAACCGCCGGCGGCCAGGAGCCCGAACAGCATGGTCCCCAGGTGCGCCGCACCGTCCACAATGGCCGCGTCCACGACCTGGCCGCGGCCGCTGGTGCGGGCCTCCAGCAGCGCGGCGAGGACGCCGACCGCAAGGTACATCGCGCCGCCGCCGAAATCACCGAGCAGGTTCGCCGGGACCTGGGGCGGACCGCCCTTTCGGCCGATGGCGTGCAGCATGCCGGTCAGCGAGATGTAGTCGATGTCGTGCCCGGCGGTGGACGCCAACGGCCCCTGCTGCCCCCAGCCGGTCATGCGCCCGTAGACCAGTTTCGGGTTGACGGCCCAGCACTGCTCCGGCCCCACCCCGAGGCGTTCGGTGACACCGGGACGCAGCCCTTCCAGCAACACGTCCGCTTGCTCGGCCAGCGCCAGCACCGCCTCCGCGCCGCGCTCGTGCTTCAGGTCCACCTGCGCGGAGCGCTTGCCGCGGTTGAGCAGGTCGGTCTTGCCGCCCACGGCGGTGGGCCGGTCCACCCGCACCACGTCGGCACCGAGGTCGGCCAGCAGCATCGCGCAGAACGGGGCGGGCCCGATCCCGGCGAGTTCGACGACTTTGATCCCGGCCAGCGGCCCGCCTGTACCTGTCACGCCACACCTCTCCGCAGCCTTTGTCGCATACCACAAGAATCGCGACGAAGTCAGTGTTACACCGTTGGTGTTATGGCGGTCAAGGTTCTGACCTGCCCGAAGGCCCTTTCGTTTGGGGCAGATCTGGGGGCAGGCATGCGTCACCAGATACCAGGCAGGCACCGGGCCGCGTACTTGGCCCTCTCCCTTATCTCTGCGGCGGCCCTGGTCCTAGCCGCCGCCAAAACCGCTTCCGACAGGAACGGCGAGCTACCGCTACTGCCAACCAAGGCCGCCGCAACGGTGCGCCGGAGCCGCCGGCGGTGATCCGATGAGCGCGCGACTCGAACTTCTGATCGCGGCAGCGGTGGCGGCACGGGAGAAGCTGCGCCGCGACCAGTTCATCGCCAACGGCAAGGGCATGGCCTTCCACATCTTCCAGTACGTCCCAACCAAATGGACTGCGCACGGCCGCTACTACTGGCGGTGGTGACCGCGAAAACGGAAGCGCCCGCCCGGTACCAGGACTACCGGGCGGGCGCTTCTTTGTTGTGGGTCAGGCGTCGAACTTGCCGCCCTTGATCGCGGCGACGAACGACGACCATTGCTCGCGGTTGGCGGTGAAGTATCCGGCGGCCCGGTCCTTGGTGTCGCGCACGGCGGCGCGGTCGCCAACGCGGCCGACCTCCACGCAGTTGTGGGTTCCGCTATGGCTCGACTTTCTCCATGTGCTGGCGGCCACGGGGTCACCCTTCGGTCTGGTGCCGGTACTCGGCGGCGAGGCGTTGCAGGATGGCGCGAGCCTCGTCACCCTCGCACGCCACCTGCCATAGCCGGTCCATGAGTCGACGGTAGATGGCAACCTGCTCGGGGTCGTCGATGGTGAGTTCGGCCGAGACGTGCTCGACCTGCACCACGTCGTCGAGCATGATGAAGCCGTTCATCGTGATGTTGGGCAGTCGCCGGAACTCGGGCAGCACACCGAACCGCAGTCCGGGGATGTCGACGGCGGACACGAGCCGGTCGAGTTGCCCGAGCATGGCGTCAGGCGGTGCAACAGGGTGCCGCAACGCGTGCTGCGAAACAATGATCTCGATGTCTTTGCCCTGATATAGGACTTGTTGCCGCTGCATGCGAACACGCACCGACGCCTCGATGTCCGAATCGGGCACCTGTAGGAGCTCGGCTTGGGTGCGGAACACGGCGCGGGCGTAGTCCGCGGTCTGGAGCAGTCCGGGCACGACGCCGAATTCGGCGTTGCGGATGCGGGTCGCGGCGTGTTCGCTTTCGAAGCTCTGTTGTTGTCGTGCGCGGTGGCCGGCGCGCAGCTGTGCCCGCCATGCCGCCTTGCTGATCCGCAGGTCGGAGAGTTCTTCGAGCATTTGCTCGACCGAAGACTCAGACGCGCCGATGGCATCGAGCCACTGTCTGACGTCTGAGTCCTCGGCCGTCTGCTTGCCGTTCTCCAGCTTGGAGATCTTCGAGTGTGGCCAGCCCAGCGCCGACGCCAGCTCGCGGCCGGTCATGCCCGCTTCGTCTCGGAAGCGGCGCAAGCGCTCGCCGAATTCCTGTCGTCGCTGTTCGAAGCTGGTCACGTCTCCTCTTCCTCACCGCACCAGCACGGCCCATTCCTTGGCTGGCGCTGCGGCGTTCCATGCTCGGTCTCGCCACTGCCGGTACTGCGCGATCTCGGCAGTATCGGTGATCATCTCAAGTCCGAGCATTCCCCGGTCTCCGAAGTGCATCACGCCGACCTGGTGGTCATCGAACATCCAGAAATCGGTCCCCAGGGGCAGCCCCAGGGACTTGGCCTCGGACATCGACAAGCTGCGGATCTCTTCACCTGCGGGCAGGTTCGCACGGAGCGCAAGGTCCATCTCGAACCGGAGGTAGTCGGTCAACGGCTCGGTGAGCACTCGCACCCGCCGGAAGCTGCGCCCCTCGCTCGTCGCGGCACGAACGTTGTCGGTCCAAGAAGCCAACCACGCATCGTCTGGCGGTTCACCGTTCAGGAAGCGCCGCAGCGGTTCGTCTTCGACCGGCTCCCGGTAGACGCCTTGGGTTTCGAGCCGGAACGCCGTGTCACGGAACGACCGGAAGAGCCGGTCGAACTCCACACCTGAAACCAGATCCACCATGCCCGTCAGTCCCTCGCGAAACGCAATAGGGCCTTGGGGATCTCGATCGCGGTTTCGTGGTCCGGCAACCCGCGCTCGCGCAGCGTCGCCAACGCGTGCGGGTCGGTGATCCGAGTTCCCTGCACGACGTAGGTGTCCCGGTCGGTTTCGTACAGCTCCGGGCAGCCCCCGCCGCCGCTCGTGGTGCCGAGGTGGGTGAGTCGCATGTCGGTCTCCTTGTCGGCCGGTAGTGAACCAAGCGCGCACGGTTCGCGCAAGTACCAGCCAACGACAAGAACCAAATACGCACCGGGCCCCAGCTGAGTGAGTTGATTGAGAAGCTTCTCGAATGTTTCTTGTGTGGTTCTCAAAACTGGTCCATGCTCTGGGTGGCCAGTTCACCGCAGGAGGTCACCATGAGCAGCTATCGGCCTCACCCGTTCCACTGGGCCGCGATCGACCGATTGAGATCCAGGGGTAGGCCAGACCATGAAAACCGAGGTGCTGCCTGTGGTGACGGGCATCCTTGGCCACGAGTTCCGTTACGCGCAGGCTCCCGACGAAGTACGCAACCTCGTCAATGCGATCGTCACCGAAGCACCCGTGCAGTACTCGCAGGTATATGTATGGGATCGTCCCTGCCGCCAGTCCGACGACGGCACCATTCACGAGTTCCCGCGAGGACGCCTGCGCATCACGACCAACCGAACCACCAGGTGGGGCGCGCTCAACTACATGCATCCCGGAGCCCCGGACGGTGCCCTGGTCGACTCGCTCAACCCCGACGCCACCGAGGAAATCCCGGCCCTGTTGTTCGATCCGGTGGGTGACCTGTGGTTCCCGGCCTCAGCGTCCTTGCCGCTGGAGAGGGTGCGCGAGGCCATCGCCGAGTACTGCCGTACCGGGGCGCGGCCGACGTGCGTGCAGTGGCAACCCGGCAAGTGGTACTGACCCGAAAACGCCGAATGCGCCCCGCACCCGGTGAAGAGTGCAGGGCGCGTTGCTACTGGGTCGGGTACGTGGGTGATGTGTTGGAGCCGAGCAGAACTCGAGTCGCCCACGGCGGGAGGTGCGGCTCCGCCTTGCGCAGTCCGGCATAGACCGCGGCGAGTACCAGCGGCACCACGAGCACGTCCTGCGCGTCGCCAAGCGGCGCGGTAAGCCAGGCTGGAGCGCCAGCGGTCACCAGGCACGCCACGAGCGTCGACCATGCCGCGGGCACGACGGTGCGCAGCCACGAGCGCAGTTGATCAGACATATTCGCCACTCCGCGCCACGCTCACGTCGACGTTGACGGTCGCGTCGGCGATGGTCCGGCGCACCGTTTCGTCGATGCGGGCGACGAGTTCGTCGGCGTCGAACTGGCTTCGGTTGACCGCGGCGGCCAGCGTGCGGATCACCTCGGACTGGGCGGCGAGCATGGCGCGATTCTGGAAGCCGTAGTTTCGCTGTATGCAACCCGGCGCGGCTTCGCAACACGCGCTGCGGAGGGCGGACTGGACGTGTTCGCGCTCGCCGACGTGATGGGCCACGGAGACATCAGGCAAACAGGGAGTACGTACCGCAAACGCCAACGGCCCGGGCACGCGTAATCGCGGCTCTCGGCCAAGCGCCACCGCTTACCGTTACCCGTGGGGCAGCTGGGGCAAGTCTTGGGGCAAACCGCGACCAACAGCCGCCTTCGAAAAGCGCGATCGAAGCCCACGAAAACGCGTGCTGACCTGCTACGTTGCAGTCAGACGCCATGATCCACCTTCAACCACCGGAATCCGAACAACCGCAGGTCACAGCATTGATGAGACATCGTTGGTGTTACAGCGATCGAGGAGTAACGTTGCGGCCATGCTCCGAACTGCGGACGAAGAGCTCACCATCGACGAACTGGCCGCCCGCGCCGGAGTCACCGTGCGCACCGTCCGGTTCTACTCCTCGCGCGGCTTGCTGCCGCCACCCCGGTTGCGCGGCCGGCTCGGCCTCTACGGCGGCGATCACCTGGCCCGGCTCGACCTGATCCGCGAACTGCAGGCGCTCGGTTTCACACTGTCGGCGATCGAGCGCCGCCTGGAGCGCATCCCGGCCGACGCCTCACCGGACGAGCTCGCGCTACAACGCGCGCTGATCGCACCGTGGACGAACGAGCACGCCGAAGACCTGGAGCGGCACGACCTGGACCGCCGCGCCGGCCGGCACCTCGACGACGCGCTGGTGGAGCAGCTCATCGAACTCGGCATCCTGCAGCGGATTCCGGACTCGGCGCGGCTCCGGCTGCCCAGCCCGGCGATGCTGGGCGTCGGCCTGCAGATCCTGGACCTCGATCTGCCGCTGGAAATGCTGTTGCAGGCCAAAGGGATCGTCGAGCAGCACACCGCGCAGATCGCGGAAGACCTGCGCGAGCTGTTCGCCGCTAACGTGCTGCGCCCCTACGTCGAGCGCGGCCGGCCGGAGGACGAGCGCAAGCGGGTCCGCGCCGCGACCGACCAGCTGCGACCCCTGACCATCCAGGTCCTGGTGAACGGATTTCAGCGGGCCGTCAACGACGTGATCCGCGATCACGTCTGATTTGACCGGATCACGCCACCGGATTCCGGCTTTCGGCCGCTCGCCAGCGGCGCCACCCATGAGGTTTCATCGCGTCGTGACGCACGCCACTTCGAAGGTGCGCCGAGGGGAGGACAGATGAGCGTTTCGGAAGCCTGGGTCACCGCCGCGCTGGAAGCGACCATCCCGCAACTGTTCTCGCGCAACGCTGCGGAGTTCCCGCAGCGTCCGGCGCTTACCGACGACGGACGCACCTGGACCTGGGCCGAGGCGCACCACGAGGTCCACGCGTTGGCCGCCGGGCTCGCGGCGATGGGCCTGCAAAGCGGCCAAACGATGCTGATCATGATGGCGAATCGCGCCGAGCACTGGCTGATCGACGTCGCGGCCACCCATCTCGGCGCGGTGCCCAGCACCCTCTACCCCACGCTCAGCCAGGACCAGGTGCACCACATCGCCCAGCACAGCAGGGCGCGGGTGGTCGTACTCGACGGCGCCGACCAGCTGCGGCGCTGGTCGAAGGCGCTGCGCAACACGTCCACCATCGAGCACGTCGTGGTGCTCGACAAGGCGGCGATGGTGTCCGCCGATCACCGGTTCCGCACCTGGAAAAGCCTGTGGCGCCTCGGCGAGCAGCGCTTGCGCGACGATCCCGAGCTCGTGCAGCGGGCGTGGCCGGCGATCCAACCGAACCTCCCGGCCGTGATCCTCTACTCCTCCGGAACCATCGGCGAGCAGAAAGGCGTGGTGCTCACCCACCGGAACATCTGCTTCGCGGCGGCTGCGCTGCACCAGGCCACGAAGCCCGAACGGCACGCGGCGCGGTTGTGCTACCTGCCGCTGGCGCACATCGCGGAGCGGATGATCGGGCTCTACGCGGCGATCCACGATGTCGCGCACGTGCACTTCTGCGCCGATCAAGGCGGATTGCTAGCGGCGCTGGTCCGCGCCCGGCCGACCCTCTTCTTCGCCGTGCCCGGGGTTTGGGCGAAGCTCGCCGCCGCGATCCGGAAAGTTCCGGCCGAGCGGCGCTCCGATCCGCAGGCGCTGCGCCGGCTACGGGCCCGCATCGGGCTGGACCACGCCGTGTGGCCGGCCAGCGGAGCCGCCCCGATCGAGGCCGCTTTGCTGGAGTTCTTCGGCGCGATCGGCGTGGACATCTTCGAGCTCTGGGGCATGACGGAAACCACTGGCTGCGTCACCACCAATCACGCGAGCGCCCACCGCCCGGGCACCGTCGGCCGCGCCGTGCCCGGCGTCGAGGTCCGCACCGCCGCCAACGGGGAAGTGCTGGTGCGGGGTCCGCTGGTGTGCGCGGGCTACCTGCAGCCCGACGGGGCGATCAGGCCCGCCGCCGACGCCGACGGATGGCTGCGCACCGGTGACGTCGGGGTGCTGGACGCCGACGGCTACCTGACCTTGACGTCCTCCCCATCGCTGGGGCCAGGGGATCCCGACCAACGGAAGCGTTGGTTCGACCGGTAATGCCTCGCGGGTTCCGGCTGGTTCCTGCTTCACCCGCCGAGCAACCTCGACGCCTCCACAGGCGGTGACCGGCAGCGCGTCGGCCAGGATGTTCTTCGCCGCGTTCGCGTCCGCGTTCCCGGAGTGTCCACAGGCGGTGCACCGAAACCGCGCTTGGCTCTCGCGCTGGAACTCAAGCACCGGGTGCGGGGCGTATTCGTCGGTTCCACGGCCAGTCAGATGGTCAGGCTCCATTGGTACTCGCCGTGCGGATCGTCGATCCACGCCCACTGATCGCTCGCCTCGACAGTCACCCCGAGACGCGGCCAGCCCGGTTCACCCGCAGCGCGCCACATTTGGTGAGCTCCCTCGACCGCCTGCCATAGCCGCGTCGGCCCGCTCTCGGTCACCGACCATGCCCCGTCGGGGGTGGGTTCGAGCATCACGAACGCATGCGACCCCTCCGGCGCGGTGATCGTCCCGGCCGTGGGCTGCCGCGTGTCGGGGTCGAACCTCATCCCGTGCCGGACGCCGTTCGGCAGTCCGGTGAAGTGCGCCAGGAACCAGACCTCCCGGTTGTGTTGCCACGGGTCCGGCGGCGTTTTCGTGGTCCTGGTGCGCGCGCCCGCATCGGTTGGTGGGTGCAGCGAGCGGGGCTGTTCGTGGTGGTGGCGCATCTGCATGAACGTCGCCCACCGATCTGTGAAACGCCCTTCGAGCCGGTCACCGTCCCGGCGCAGCAGCACGAGATTTCCCGCGGTCGGGCCAGCCTTGATGTCGACCAGAAGCAGCCCGCCGTCGACAAGCTGGTCGCACCACGCTCGCGGCACCGTCGGTACCGAGCACGTCGCGATGATCCGGTCGAACGGCGCATGCTCGCGCAGTCCTTCGGCGCCGTCGCGTGTGACGAGCGTCGGGCGGAGTCCGATCGACGCGAGGCGTTCCCGCGCCGGGTCGACGATCTCGGCGTCGAGGTCCACGGAGAACACCCGCTCGGCTCCGAGCCGGTGTGTCAGGAGCGCGGCGTTGTAGCCGGTTCCGGTGCCGATTTCCAGCACGGTGTGGTCGTCGTGCACGTCGAGGGTTTCCAGCATCCGCACCATCAGGTCGGGTTTGGTGCTGCTGGAAATGCTCTCGTGGTGTGTGCCGTGGTTGGCCAGCGCGGTGATCAGCGTTGTTGGCGAATACACGCGGTCAAGGCCGCTCGGCGAGGCCACGTCGACCGAATGCCATTCGCCCGTGGTGCCCTGCTCGTAGACCTTCGGCACCAGTACGTGCCGCGGTGTCGCGGCCACCGCGGCCTTCCATGCCGGGTCCGTCAGGTCGCCGCGCGTTTCGAGTTCGTCGGCGAGTGCCTGGGCGCGGGGTTCCCACGCCGTATCGAGTTGGGCAGTCATGGTCGCCCTTCCATGAGTAGGTCGGCAAGAACGTTCGTCAACGGCACGCCGGTCGCGGCTTCGATCCATCCATACTGGCCGCCAGGGTTGATCTCCAGGAAGACCCACTCACCCGACGGGGTCACCAAAAATCCAACGCCCCGTACACGAGCCCGAACGCCCGCATGAGCGAATGAATCCCCTTGCGCACGGCGGACGGCTGTTCGATGACGTCGTAGGCCAGGGCGTCGTAGTCCGAGCGCCAATCGATGTGAGCCGCAGCGTTGCCTGCGTGGATCGCCGCCGCCGTCATGCGCTCACCCATGACGATGACGCGCGCCTCGAAGGCTTTCGGCACCCACCGCTGCACCATGTGCGTGGTGACCTCGATCCGGCGCAGGTCCGCGAGATCGTCCTCACCGAGAACCCTGGTCCACGAGAGTTTTCGGGAGCCCTCTTCGGAAATCGTGTTCGAGCCCAACAGCTTCGTGATCGTGCGTCCCTCAGCGGCGAATCGGCGCACGGTGTCGGCCTCGTTGGTGATGGCGGTGTCGGGCACCGTCAGCCCGCACTCGCCTGCCCGGACGAGCTGGACCGGCTTGTACGCGGCGTCCACGTTGCGGCACTGCGAGCGGCGTTGCGACGTGCGACACCCACAGCTGATCATTATGCAGACGGCAGGAAAACTTTGGCACGGCCACCGCTGCACATGTCAACCGCGAACCTGACGCGGTAACCCCTAGCTGAAGCTAGGGGTCTGCGCGCTACGTTTCTCCGGTCAAGCGCTACCGGATCCTCGACCAGTTGTGGGGCGTCGAAGGTTGCGAGCCGCCCCGCCGTTGAAGCTCAAACGCCGCGTGATCCACGCGAAGTACGCCGACATCATCGACCAGCTCTACTGCGAGTGGCCCGACAACGTGAGCAAGGGAACCTTCTTGTCACCCCGCGCCGTGGCCTGGCAGCAAGGGAACCTTCCTGTCACGGCAGCTTCCCCGGACGGGAGCATGGGAACCTCTCTGTCATCGCGCACGGTCGTCCAGCAGCAAGGGAGAACCTCCCTACCAGCAAGCGATTAGGCCGTCGCGGGTTCGGCTTCGTCCGTGCGGGCCCAGCGGTTCGGTTCACCCGTGATGGCGAGGCAGGTGACCGTGATCAGCGCGCCGATCAGCAGGTAGGCCGCGATCGGCCAGGACGCCCCGCCGGAGGTCGTGAGCAGCGCGGTAGCCACCAGCGGCGACAACCCGCCGCCCAGCACCGAACCGCTCTGGTAGCCGAGGGAAACACCCGTGTAGCGGACCTTCGTGGCGAACAGTCCGGCGCAGAACGCCGCCATCGGCCCGAAAACCGCCGCCGAACCGGCATATCCCAGCGTCATGGCCAGCACGATCAGCGCCGGGCTCGCGGTGTCCAGCAGCCAGAACATCGGAAATGCGTACAACGCCCGGAAAATCCCGCCGCCGAGCATCACCTGGGTGCGGCAGATGAGGTCCGACAGGTGCGAGAACAGCAGCCCTCAGCAGCAGCCAATTCGCCCGCAAAGCTCGCCCTGACTGGCTCCGCCTGGTGGCCGACGTCGAGGCGGGCCGCGTAAACGTTTTGATCATCTGGGAGCCGTCCCGAGCGTCCCGGCTGTTATCTGCGTGGTCGACGCTGCTGGAAACCTGCCAACGGCTCGGCGTACTGATCCACGTCACCAGCCACCAGCAGACCTACGATCTCGACAATCCGCGCCACTGGCGCACACTCGCCGAAGACGGCGTTGACGCGGTGTACGAAGCCGAGAAGACGTAGCATCGCGTCCGACGGGGCACAAAGTCCTCCGCGGCGGCCGGCCGACCGCACGGGAAAGTCCTTTACGGCTACCGCCGGGTGTACGACCCAGAGACGCGCGCATTGGGCGGAAACGACTTCGACGCCGACAAGCTCGTGTCTCGCGTCGCCGAGACGGTGCGCCGCACCATCGCTGACGCCACGATCAACGTCGATGTGAACGTGCAGCGGGGGGATGGCGCCAATGTCTGACCGGCTCCGCGCCTGGCTGCGCACCACCATCCCTGCGGCATGGTCCGCGCTCGTCGCGTGGCTGATCGCGGCCGGCGTCCCGGACTGGCTCACCGGCCCGCTCGGCGCGGCCGGTGACGTCCTGGTCGTACTCGGCGCCCTCTACGCGCTGTTGCGCTGGACCGAGCCGCACATGCCGCCGTGGCTGACCCGGATACTGCTCGGCTCCAACACACCACCCACCTACCCGCCGACCGAGTAGCAACGCGCCCTGCACCCTTCACCGGGTGCGGGGCGCGTTCGTCGTTTCCGGGTCAGGTGTGTATCCGCCAGCAGTGCGCACCGTCGGGGTCATCGATCCAGACCCATTGGCTGTTGCGTGTCACGGTGAGCCCGAACCGTTCCCATCCGGGCTGATCACGCTGTACCCACGTGGCATGTGCGTTTTCGACGGTCTTCCACAGTGGACGGGGTCCGCCTTCGCGGACTCGGTACGCTCCGCCGTCGGGTTCCAGGTCGATTTCCGCCCAGGACTGGTCGGCCGTCGCGATCCACGCGGCGGTCGGGGCCTGCGCCGGATCGCTTCCGGTGTAGCCGCAGGACACGCCGGCCCCGATGTCGAGCGCCGCGAGAAACCAGACGACAAGGTTCTGCAGAGTTTCCGGTGCGACGGTGGTGGCGCGCTCCGCCGCATCGGAGCGGTCGCGTGGCCGGGAGACGCTGGTGTATGCCTCGCCCTGTTTCCGCAGCCCCATGAACGCCGCGTAGGTCCGGTCGAATCGTCCTTCGGCGCCCGAATCCGTTCGCCGCAGCAACGCGAGGCTTCCCGCGTTGACCGCAGGTTTCACGTCCGTGAGGATCAGGCCGCCGGGTCGGGTCTGCTCGACCCATGCCCAGGGCACGGCGGGAACCGAACAGGTCGCGATGATCCGGTCGAACGGGGCATGCTCCGGCAAACCACCCGCGCCATCGACCGTGACCAACGTCGGTTGGTAGCCGATTGCGGCCAGGCGAGAGCGGGCCGCGTCCACCAGGTCACCGTCGACATCGACGCTGAACACCTGGTCGTCGCCGAGGCGGTGAGACAACAGCGCAGCGTTGTATCCGGTGCCGGTCCCGATTTCCAGCACCCGCTGTCCGTCGTGCACATCGAGCGCTTCAAGCATTCGCGTCATCAGCCCAGGCTGTGACGACGAGGACCGCACCACCTGCCCCGCATCGCTCTCGGACAGTGCAGTGATCAGGACCGCGTTCGAATACACCCGGCTCAACGACGCCTCGCGACCGGCCGGCGTGCTGGTCTCTGCCAGCTGCCAACCGCCCCCTTCGTGGACGTAGTACGCCGGAACGAATTCATGCCGGGGTGTGCTCTCGACCGCCGCCCGCGATTCGGGGCTCGTGAGCTTGCCCTGCTGCACCAGCTCGTCCGCAAGGCCGCGTGCTCTCGGCTTCCAGTCGATCACGTGTCGATCCTTCCTTTCCCGCCTGGAGAAGGTCGGCAAGCGCCTCAGTGATCGGCGCGCCGGTCCGAGCTTCCAACCATCCATACCGGCCAGCCCCGTTGGATTCGAGGAACACCCAGTTCCCGGCGTGGTCCACGCTGAAGTCGAACGCGGCATAGGCCAGACCGAAGGCGTCCATGTACGCCCGCACGCCCGTGTCCACCTCGGGTGGCGTGGGTACCCACTCGTACCGCAGCGCGTCGAAGTCGGCGCGCCAGTCCACATACGCGGCCGGGGAATCCGCGTGAATGGCGATGGTGAACACCTGCCCCCCGACTACGACCACCCGCGCCTCGTAGTCCTTGTCGACCCAATGCTGGATCTGGTGGGCGGTCACGCCGATCCCACCGAGATCACGCAACGCCGCCTCGTCGAGCCTGCGGGTAAAGGCGATCTTGAGCTTGTCGTCTTCGGTCAGCGTGTTCGCCGCGAACGACTTCTGCACCACCCCGGTCGTGGCGTTCTCGGCGAAGCGGCGTACCGCGGTCGGCGCGTTCGTCACCAACGTGTCCGGCACTGTCAGGTTGCATGCGGCGGCCGTGACCAGTTGGAGCGGCTTGTACATCGCATCGGCCGCCCGGTTCGGGTGGTTGACCCACAACACCGGCAGCGTGGATAGCACGCCGCCGAAGCCGAACTTCGCTTCCCGCGCCGCGTGGGTTCGCCATTGCGGCGCCATTCCAGGCGAAAACTGGAATGGAGTCGGCGAGCAGTACCAGATCGAGCGGATGTCCTCCAGCGCCACGCTGCGGTGCTCTGTGGCCAGATGCCCTACCCAACGGGAAGCGCGGAGTTCCGCGTCAAGCACGAGCCGGTCCGGGAACCAGCTCGTGTTGGCGCGGAACACCGTCACCCCTCGCTGTGTGAGGGTTTGCACCACGGCGTCCACCGGGGCGTCTGCCTCGTCAGCGAAGATGACAACCGTCATTGCTTACAGTTCTTCCCAGTCGTAGTGCTCTTCCGGACCTTCGTCGCCGTCGCTGCTGGCCTTGGTCTTCCAGTCCTTGTCCATGCGCTCGACCAACGGCACACCCGAACCGTCCGTGTCCACCGCCACCTGCTGGGTGTGGCAGTAATCGAACTCCGGGCGCACCGGCAACGGGCGATCCTGAGTCACCCGCAGACCGAACGGCCGCAGTGCCTCGTCAACAACCTCCAACAGATCACCATCAGCGTCCGGCGCACCCGCGAAACGGCCACTTGCCGAGGCGAGCGGATCAGCAATGAACGTCGTCACGATCCCGTCCTTTCTCCGTACTGTCGTTCTTCCATGCGCCCCCATCTCTGGGAACCGCTGGTCGGGTGCCCCGGCGCGGTCGGGTCCGGTTGCGGCGCACTGCCTCTCGTCGGCCCAGCTACGGCCGCCGTGTCGGGTCGGTCGGCCGTTCCGCGCCGGGGAGTTGGGGTGGATGGTCAGACGACGTCGGGGGTCGGTAACGGCGCAGGTACGTGGTTGCGGTGGGAACATCGGCCGTGGGGCGACTGCGACGTCCCCACCGAGTCAGAGGGAGAGGTTGTGTAGCGCGGCCAGGAGACGGCGCACCATTCCTGGATGACCGGCCATCGCCTCGCGGTCATCGATCGGTAGCCCGGTCTCGACCAGTGGCAGGTGGCGGGTTTCCTCGAGGGCGAGCGCATCGGCGAGATCTCCGCGCATCTGCACGGTGCGCGACTCGCGGAGCCGATGCCGACCATGTCCGCGCGCCTCGGCCTCCACCCGCGCGACCAGATAGGCAACCGTCAACGCACCCTCGCCACTACCGGCGTGCCGTGCCGGGGCGTAGTAGAACGTCGCCCACACCGCGAGCCCGCCGACCCCGAGCAGGCCGCTTGCAATCAACGCGGCGATCATCAGCCTTTCCTCTCGCCGTCGATCACGCGCGGCGGAACATAGGTCGCGCTCTGGTCTCGCAGCAGCTCGGCGATTTCGTGCATCAGCGCCGCGGTTTCGGTGTACTGCTCGTCGGTCACGGTTTGCTCGCGCACGTCGTCGGCGAGGTCTTCCAGCACGGCCGAGGCGCGCACCAACAACTCGTGCAGCTGCGGTTGGACCTGCGCGTTCATCACGCACTCACCGCCGGCGGCATGGGGCATTGGGCGAGCACGTGCGCCGCCGCGTTGCAATCCGGGCACGTGTCCCAAAGCCACGCCAGTTCGCTTGTGTCGACGCGGATCGGCCGGCCGCACAACGTCGTGACCTTGTCGTCACGCCATCCGCCAGACGGGTACTCGTCGCCCGTTGCGTGCCGCAGGCTTCCGCCTGGTGTCCAGCTGAACGGGTGGGGTCGATAGGTGGCCATAACTCCCCCTAGTAAGTTGAGTCACAGCTGATGCATTGGTGACGCGGTGACATCAGAGTGTCACCTGTGTCACCAGACGTGCAATGCTCCAATCGGGGACAGATCGCACCCGATTGAGATCGCCTATGCTTTGGTGCATGGCTGTCACCAACGGCACCACCCCCAAAGCACGCGCACTCGGCATGCGTCTGCGCGAAGCTCGCCAAGCCGCCGGTCTCACCGTGCGTGCCCTGGCCGCTCAGCTGGAGATGTCACACAGTGCGATTTCGCGATGGGAAGGCGGGAGCCGCAGCCCCGATACCGAGGACGTCGCCTCGTTCCTGACCGCCGTCGGCGTCACCGGCCAAGAGCGCGCCGAGCTGCTGGAGCTGGCGCGAGGCACCAACGACCCACATTGGTTGTCAGTGCAGAGTGGTGACAGGGATCGGCAGATGGCTGCGCTGCTGGGGTTCGAGCGCAGCGCCCAGCGCATCAGCGATGTGGCACCGCTGCTCATTCCTGGCTTGCTTCAGACCGCGGATTACGCCCGCGCCATCATGGTGGCCGCCGATGTACCAACCTCGGAAATCGAAACTCGCGTAGCTGTCAGGGTGGGGCGCCGCGAGGTACTGACTCGGCGGCGTAATCCGGCGCACCTGGTGGCGCTTGTCGGCGAGTCAGCAATTCGGCAGAAGATCGGCAGCCGTGACGTGGTGCTCGATCAAATGCACCACCTGCTGACCTGGGCCGAGATGTCCAACGTAGACCTGCGCGTCATTCCGGAGACGGCGGGTTGGACGCCAGCGCTCGAAGGTCCGTTTGTCCTGATCGACTTCGAAGAGGAACGGCCGATTGTGCACGTCGAGAACCGGCGTGCTGGGCTGTTCTTCCACGAACCCGACGACATCGATGCGTACCGAAACGCCATCGATAAGGTGAAAAGTGTGGCGATGAGCCCGGCCGACACAACCAAGCTCATCGCCGATGTCATCACTGAACTGGAGACGACAACATGACGATACCGCGCATGCCCGACGGGTGGCGTAAGTCCAGCTACAGCAGTTCGCAGACGAACTGTGTCGAGGTCGGCCGCGCCGGTGACGGCGCCGCAGTCCGCGACACCAAAGATCGCGCCGCTGGATACTTCACGACCAACGGCAAGCAGTGGGCCAACTTCATCAACGCGGTGAAGGCAGACAAGTTCAGCGCCTGAACCACGAGCACAGAGAACAGCCCCCGGTATGCCTGCTGCCGGGGGCTGTTCCAATGACAGGGTCTAAGAAAACCTGCCCAACCCCAGGTTCACCCCGGCCGACAGCAGGATCTGCCGCCACGAGTGGGAGAACGCCTCGGTGACGGGCAGCCGGGCGCGCTCGCCGCGTTGCCGGATCTTCGCGAACTCGGGGCTTTCGGACAGCCGCAGCCGCACGTACAGGCCCACTCCCACCAGCACCAGGCTCACCAGGAACGGAACCCGCCAGCCCCAGGTGAGGAAGGCGTCCCCGGAGATCGCGGTGGCGCCGGCGAAAGCGCCGGTGGCCAGGAACATGCCGCTCGGCGAACCCAGGAAGGTCCATCCCCCGTACCAGCCGTGCCGGTGCGGCGGCGCGTGTTCGACGGCCATCAGCACCGCGCCGCCCTGTTCGCCGCCGAGGAAGAAGCCCTGCACCAGCCGCAGCACCACGAGCATCACCGGCGCCCAGATCCCGACCTGCTGGTAGGTCGGCAGCAGTCCGATCGCCGCGGTGCACACGCCGGTCACGCTCAGCGTGATGACCAGCATCAGCTTGCGCCCGACCACGTCGCCGAAATGGCCGATCACGCCCGCTCCCAGCGGTCGCGCCAGGAAGCCGACGCCGAACGTGGCGAACGCGAGCAGGGTACCGACCCACGGGTCACCGGCGGGAAGAACAGTTTGTTGAACACCACGGCCGCGGCGGTGCCGTAGATCAGAAAGTCGTACAGTTCGATGGTGTTGCCCACCGCGCTGGCGAACGCCGCCTTGCGCACCGTGGCGCTGTCCGGTCCCGCAGGTACCGTCGCCATCGGGCCTCCTGTCTATTGCGGATGCCGGGGGGCCGCCCGGCATCGCGTGGTCCTGCTCAACAATGACCAGTGATCGCCGAAAGGTCCACCACCTTATCGAGCAACTCACCGCTTGTGGGCGACTGCCTCTCCCTCCTGACCACGCCTTTTCGTGACAGGTCGTGATCAGAGCCTGTTCGGGCGAACCACGTTTCAGTGATCCGCCGTCGCATCTGCCGCGTTTTGCTCGGCCTCGGCGATAAAGAGAAGCGAATCGTCACTCAAACACCCAGGAGGAATGACGAGATGGCTGCAAAACGGCTCATCGCCCGGACCTGCCTCGCCGCCGCGGCTCTGGTCGGCACCGCGTTGGCACCGGCGCTCGCGAGCGCGGAACCCGCGTCGTCGGCGCACGGCAGCATGATGAACCTGTCGATCCGGGGCGAGGCGCGCGAGGACATCAGGACCGCGTTCCTGACCTGCGAGCCCACCGGCGGATCGCATCCGTACGCGAATGACGCGTGTCAGGCGCTGACGGACGTCAACGGTGACTTCACGAAGCTCGCCACCAAGCAATCCGCGTGCCCGCTCAACTACAAACCGGTGACGCTCTCGGCGAAGGGCAGATGGCAGGGCAAGCCGGTCACCTTCGAGAAGACGTTCCCGAACGACTGCGTGGCCGGCGCCGCTACCGGGAAGGTGTTCTCCTTCTGATGCCGCGGTCGGGCCCCGCTGCGTGCGGGGCCCGACACCGGCCATGACCGACGGGGCGAGGGCTCTCGTCCCTCGGTTCGGGAGGGTTACCGTGAGCCCATGTCGACCGACCCTGAAAACCGCGATTCACGCTGGCCACGGCGGCTGTACCGGGACGGCTCGGACCCAGACCCGAGGTTCACCCTCGCCAACGAACGCACCTTCCTCGCCTGGATCCGCACCGCACTTGCCCTGATGGCCGGGGGTGTGGGCATCGAGGCCCTGAACGCGGCCACCGGCCAGGCGAGTCCACTGCGGACGGCGCTGGCGTTCCTGCTGCTGCTGGGCGGGGTGCTTTGCAGCGCAACGGCTTTCGCCCGTTGGATGGCCACCGAGCGAGCTTTGCGGCGCGGTCGGCCGCTGCCCGCGCCGCGGTTGGCGCCGGTCATCGGTTACGGGCTCGGGGCGATCGGAATCGCCGCTTGCCTCCTGCTGTTCGTGTCCGGGTTCTGACGTGGAGCGCCCCGGCGGTCCCTGGGATCCGGGGCTGCAGATCGAACGGACCACGCTCGCGTGGTTGCGCACCGCGCTCACCTTCGTCGTCGGCATGCTGGTGCTGCTGCGGCTCATCGCGCACGAGAGCAACCTCGCGGCGGCGGTCTGCGGCGCGCTCACCCTGCCGCTCGGGGTCGCCATCAGCTGGCTCGCCTGGCGGCGGCACCTCCGGATCGAACGCGGGCTGCACGCCGAGACCCCGCTACCCGGCGGCGCGCTACCGGCGGCGGTGGCCGCTTTGGCGGTGCTCGCCGGGTGCTCCGGCCTGATCTACGTGCTGTTCGCCTGAGTCAGGCGACCCGCAGCTCGATCTCGACGTTGCCGCGGATCGCGTTCGAATACGGGCAGACCTCGTCCGCCGCGTTGACGAGTTCCTGCGCCTGCTCGCGCGGCACGCCCGGCAGGGCGACGACCAGGCCGACGCTGAGGCCGAAGCCGCCGTCACCGTTGCGGCCGATGCCGACCTGGGCGGTGACCGACGAATCGGTGATGCCGACCCGGGCGCGGCGCGCCACCAGCTGGAGCGCGCTGTGGAAGCACGCCGCGTACCCGGCGGCGAAGAGCTGCTCGGGGTTGGTCGCCGCACCGCCGGGGCCGCCCAGTTCCTTCGGCACCACGAGGTCGAGGTCCAGGACACCGTCCGAGGACCGAGTCCGCCCGTCCCGACCCGCACCCGTCGCCGTCGCCTCTGCCGTGTAGAGCACAGTCATCGTCGAGCCTCCTACTTGCTTTCCGCCTGTTGCTGGGCCGCCGAATCCAGTGCGGCCGTCAGGCGTTCCAATGTGGACTTCAGCTGGATGAGTTCGTCGACCCGCATCCCGGTCGCGGACACCATCTGGTCCGGGATGCACCGAGCCTGCCCCCGCAGCTCCGAGCCGTCCGCCGTCAACGCGACGGCCACGGACCGCTCGTCCATGACGCTGCGTTGGCGCACGATCAGACCGCGCGCCTCCAGTCGCTTCAGCAACGGCGACAACGTGCCGGAGTCGAGCCGCAGGGCGGCGCCGAGCTCCTTCACCGTCACCGACTCGCGCTCCCAGAGCACCAGCATCACGAGGTACTGCGGATAGGTCAGCCCGAGTTCCGCCAGGAGCGCCCGGTACGTGCCGGTGAACGCTCGCGAAGCGCTGTAAAGCGCGAAGCAGACCTGTCGGTCCAAGGCCAACCGCGACTCATCCACCCGGACAAGGTAACGCGAAACTAAGTTGTGCACAACTAAGACGTGCGCTGCCGATTGCGGGCATGGGAACCTTCCTGTCACCAGAACCCAACCCCAGCCCCGGCCCCGGCCCCAGCCCGCGCAGCAAAGGGGCCCTCGCCGCCGGGTCGGCGGCCAGGGCCCCATCAACCACCTAGGTGGCTGGTGTTTTTCGGGGAGTACCAAGTGAGTGCCTCGAACTTCGAGGCTCAGGGTGGACTGATTCGGTCGACGACCGTCTTTTCGGCCGTCTATGACGATCTCAGCCCTGCACGATTTGTCTGGATCGGTCTTGCGGTGAAAATGAGGCCGTTCGACACCAGCCACCTAGGGTCATTTCTCCAGGCAGAACTCCTTGATCGGGTACCCGACGTGGCGGTCCTCCGCCGGCAGGTAGCCGAGCAGGCGGTCGCCGGGCTTGAGCTCCGTGCTGTTGAGCACCACGCCGCCCGGTCCCAGCACCCGGACGTGCCAGTCGTCCTGCAGGATCAGGTTCACCTGCTGGCCCGAGGCGCTGATCGCGTCGATCGAGATCAGCGGGCGGCTCTCGATCTTGACGCGGCCGACCGTGACCACGCGGGTGCGGCCCTTGGTGTCCACCGCGAGCACCTTGCTGCCCGCCTTCAGCTCGCTCAGGTAGTTGGTGCGGCCCTGGTGGGACACGGTGTAGGAGTGGATCGCCCCGGCGTTGACCCGGAACGGGCGGGTCGGCATGTACGGCAGCGGGTGGGTTTCACTGACGCAGAGGATCATGCCCTTGGAGTGGGAGCCGACCAGGATGCCTTCGTCCTCGCCGAAGTAGGTGCAGGTGTCCACGCACGCCCGCTCGCCCATGCCGACGTGCGCGGTGCGCACCACCTCCAGCTCAATCAGATCCAGGTCGGGCGAGCCGCCCGCGGAGGCCGCGACCAGCGCGGTGGCGTCGCCGACCTTCTCCGGTTGCAGCAGCACGCCGTCCGAGCCGTGTTCCAGGACGCCGAAGACGATCTCGGCCTCCTCCACGTCCTCGACGACCGTGATGATGCTGCCGGTGGCTGAGGCCGCCGCGGCGAGCACGATCTCCAGCGGGATCTTGGTGGGGTCGCGGAACCACAGCACGCTCCACCGCTGGGTGCGCGCCGCCTCGCAGGCGACCTCCAGGGTGGGCGCGTCGACGATCTCCACGAATGGCCCGAACTCGACGCCCGGGTGGCGGGCGGCCAGCACCGCCGGGTCGCCGTGCCGCTGGGGGTCGACGATCACCACGTCGGCCGGTCCCAGGTCCTCGGGCAGCGGGCCGCGCGGCAGGAGCACCTTGCGCACCGTCGGCGGCAGGTCGACCAGTTCGCCGGGCTCGTCGGCCACGACGGCGCTGACCCGCTGGTGCACTGCCTCCTCGACGATGGCGGGCTTGATCTCGGCGTCGACACCGCGGATGTCCAACCACGTCAGTTTCATTGCTCGCTCCTTGTTCAGGTTGCGTGACTCGGTTTCGCGCGGGCGATCGACCGCGCGGCTGGGCCGGGTCAGTAGGCCAGTTCCGGCACCAGGCCGTCGTCGGTGAACTCCAGGGCGGGGTGGACCAGGGCCGCGACCCGGCGGGCCCGTTGCCCCGGGTTCGGGGCCTGGAAGATGTTGCGCCCCAAGGCCACGCCGGCCGCGCCCGCGCGCAGCACGTCGTCGACGTGGGCCAGCACCTGCGCCTCGTCGTCGACGCGCGGGCCACCCGCGGCGACGATCGGCGCGGCGCAGGACTCCACCACCTCGGCCATGTCCTCGACCGTGCCGGGGTAGACGGTCTTGACGACGTCCGCGCCCAGGTCGGCCGCGAGGGTGGCGGCGTGCGAGATGAGCCGCACGTCGCGGGGGTCGGTGATCTGCGGGCCGCGCGGGTAGATCATCGCCATCAGCGGCAGATTCCAGCGGTCGGCTTCCTCGGCGACGGCGGCCATGTCGGCGACCTGCTGGCGCTCTTCCGCCGAGCCCAGGTTGACGTGCACGCTCACCGCGTCGGCGCCCAACCGCAGCGCGGTTTCCACGCTGGCGACGAGGTACTTGGCATCGGGGTCCGGCGCGTGCGCCGTGCTCGCGCTGAGGTGCACTATCAGCGACATGTTCGTGAAGGCCGCCGGGTCGACGTAGCGCAGCGCGCCCTTGTGCAGCACAACGGCGTCGACTCCGCTGGCGGCCAACGTCGGCACTAAGCCGCCCGGGCCGCCGGGCGTTGGTAACGGGCCGTCGGTGACGGAGTGGTCCATCGGCACCACGAGCAGGCGGTCGTCGCCGTTGCGGGACATCCGCCGGAGCCTCAGCTGTGCGCCGAACGATCGTGTGGTGGACACCGGGTCCTCCTGTTCACGAGGTGGGGACGGGATCGGGGCGGGGACGGTCCAGTTCGAATTCGTCGTGCAGTGCGGCCACCACCGTGGCGGTGTGCTCGGCGGGGATCAGCACCGACACGCGCAACTGGTTGGTGTGCAAGGAGTTCGCGGGCACGCCCAGCGCGGCCAGGGCGCTCAGCACCCGCACCGCGTATTCGGGCCGGGTGAGCATCCCCATGCCCAGCAACGAGATCTTGCCCAGTCCGCGCTGCACGGAGACGTCGTGATCGGCATCGGGCACGGCGAGTTCCACGTGCCGCCGCACCTGGTGGACGGCGTTGCCGGTGATGCTGAAGCTCAGCGCCGGTCGGTCATCGGCCCAGGTCACCAGGTCGACCGGGATGGACTGCTCCGCGACGGCGCGCAGCGCCCGGTGCGGCCGGTCGGGGTCGCCGGGGTCCAGCCGGATGGTGAACCGGGCGATGTCGGGGTCGTGCGTGATCGCGGTGACGAATCCTTCCTTCTCCAGCATGCCGTTTGGGCTCCCTCCGGTGATCGTCGTGCCGGGCCGGTCGTCCACGGCGCTCGCCACCAGCAGCGGAACGCCCCGGACGGCGGCGAGTTCCACTGCGCGGGCGTGCAGCACGCGTGCCCCGGCGAAAGCCATCTCCGCCATCAGCGGCGCAGCGATCTCGGGCAGCGGCCGCGCCCGCGGCACCAGCCTGGGATCGGCGGTGTAGACGGCGTCGACGTCGGTGTAGATCTCGCACCGGGCGTCGAGTTCGGCGGCGAACGCCACCGCCGTCGTGTCCGATCCGCCGCGACCGAGGGTGAACAGCTCCCCCGCCTCGTCGATCCCCTGGAATCCGGCGACGACTACGACCGCGCCGCGTTCGAGGTGCGCCCGCACCGCCCGGGTGTCGATGCTCTTGATCAGGGCCGCACCGTGTGGCCCGGTGGTGCGGATGCCGGCCTGCGCGCCGGTGAGCGAGACGGCCCGGGTGCCGCGCCGGTGCAGCGCGGTGGCCACCAGGGCGGCCGAGGCCACCTCACCGGTGGCCAGCAGTTGGTCGGTTTCCCTCGGCGCGGGGTGCGGGTGTAGTTGCCTGGCGTCGGCCAGCAGTCGGTCGGTGGTGTCGCCGCGAGCCGATACCACCGCGACCGTGGGGCGGCCCGTCTGCCGGGAGACGTCGATCCGCTCGGCGACCCGGCGAACGTGTTCGGCGGTGCCCAGCGAGGTGCCGCCGTACTTCTGCACCAATGGTTTCATCGACACCTCATCGCGAGGGGCGCGGCAGAACCGGCGCCGGGACGAAACGTTCTGTCGTGCAACATCTTTCTAATCGACCTCCGCGGCGGACGGCATCGCGGGAACACGTGATTGTCGAGTTGGCCGCCCGGTTTGCCCCGCAATATCCCGGAAAGACGTGCTGTGCGGCGGGGGTCCGCCGGGCTTGAATCGGCCGGTGCGACGTTGTTCTGCCGGGAGATTTGAGGATGCCGTGCGATCGAGGGAAACTCCGATGCGGATCTGCGTGATCGGTGCGGGGCCGCGTGGCCTTGCGGTGCTGGAGCGGATCTGCGCCAACTGCCGCGAACTTCTCGGGCCGGCCGTGCCCGTCGAGGTCGACCTGGTCGACCCGTTCGTCGGGGCGGGCGGCCGGGTGTGGTGGACCGAGCAGAGCCCGCTGCTGCTGATGAACACGGTGGCTTCGCAGGTCACCGCCTTCACCGACGACAGCGTCGACTGCGATGGGCCGATCCGCCCCGGGCCGAGCCTGCACGAGTGGGCGAGCGCCGATCCGGACGCGGAGCCGCTCGGGCCGGACGAGTACCCGACTCGCGCAGTCTTCGGTCGTTACCTCGCTTGGTTCCTCGACCACGTGATCGCGACCGCGCCACCCAACGTCACGGTGCGGTTGCACCGCGACACCGCGGTCACGATTCGCGATGAGGCGCAGCGCCAGCGCGTTCGGCTCGCGGACGGCGCTGAGCTGGTGGCGGACGCCGTGGTGCTCGCGCAGGGGCACATTGATGCCGAATCGACCGGTGCGGAGCAGGAGCTGGCGGGGTTCGCCCGGCGGCACCGGCTGCGCTACGTGCCGCCGAGCAATCCGTCCGAAGTGGACCTTTCGTCGATCCGCCCGGGCGAGCCGATCGGGCTGCGTGGGTTGGGCTTGAACTTCTTCGACTACCTGGCGCTGCTGACCGCCGGCCGGGGCGGCCGGTTCGTGCCGGTTTCCGGGAAGCTGCAGTACCTCCCGTCCGGGCGCGAGCCGGTGCTGTTCGCCGGCTCCCGCCGTGGTGTTCCGTACCACGCGCGCGGGCAGAACCAGAAGGGGGTGTCGGGGCGGCACGAACCGCTGTTCCTGACACCGGAGGTGATCGCCGGGCTCCAGCAGAAGGCCGCCGAAGGCACTCCGCCCTCGTTCCGCGTCGACGTGTGGCCGTTGGTGTCCGAAGAGGTCCGGGCGGTGTACTACACGACCTGGATCGGGCAGCACCGCAGCGCCAGCACTGCCCGCGCGTTCCGCCACGCCTACCTGCGCGCCATCGGGGATGAGGTCGCCGAACGCGCGGTGCTGCGCCGCTTCGCCGTGCCGCCCGAAGAATGGTGGGACTGGGATCGGGTGACGCGCCCCTGCGGCGAGCGGGTCTTCGCCGACCGGGACGAGTTTCACGGCTGGCTGTTGGAGCACCTCGAACACGACCTCACCGAGGCCGATCGGGGCAACGTCGCCGGGCCCCTGAAGGCGGCGCTGGACGTGCTCCGGGACCTGCGCAACGAGATCCGGCTGGTCATCGACCACGGCGGGATCACCGGCCGTTCCTACCGGGAGGAGGTGCAGCGCTGGTACACGGGCGAGAACGCGTTCCTGTCGATCGGCCCGCCGGCCCGCCGGATCGCCGAGCTGATCGCGCTGATCGAGGCGGGCGTGGTGCACGTGCTCGGCCCCGGCATGCAGGTGTCGGCGGCCGACGGTTCGTTCACCGTCTCCGCGCGCGGGGTGGCGGCGCCCCCGGTCCGGGTGAGGACGCTGATCGAGGCACGGCTGCCCGAACCGGACCTGCGGCGCTCGGCCGATCCGCTGCTGCGCTGGCTGCACCGGACCGGGCAGTGCGCGGCGTACCGGATCGCCGATCCGAACGGCGCCTTCCGGACCGGTGGGCTCGCGGTGACGCGCCGCCCGTACCACCTGATCGACGCGGCCGGCCGCCCGCATCCGCGGCGTTTCGCCTTCGGGGTGCCGACCGAGGCAGTGCACTGGGTCACCGCGGCCGGGGCGCGGCCCGGCGTCAACTCGGTGAGCCTTTCCGACGCGGACAGCATCGCGCGGGCGTGCCTCGCGGTGCCCCGCAGCGCACCTGCCCAGAGGCTGTACGCCGACTACCACAACCCGCTCGCCTGGTTGCCGACCAGCGCGGGGCGCTAGAACACCGCAGTTTCAATTGAAACTGCCGATACCCTTGCACGCCGGACGACAGTTTCAATTGAAACTGTCGCCCAGACGGGAGGAACAGCTCGATGATCGGAACTCCGACCGGCTCGGATGCGGGCCTGCTCTCTCCGGTATGGGCGGGTACCCCGGTGCACGCCGCGACCTCCGACGACGCGTGGCTCGGCGCGATGCTGGAGGTAGAGGTCGCGCTGGCCAGGGTGCAGGCTCGGCTCGGGGTGATTCCCGCATCAGCGGTCCCGGTGATCGAGTCGGTGGCACGCCCCGAGCGGTTCGACCTCGGCGAGCTGGCCGTGCAGGCGCGGGAGGCCGCCAACCCGGTGGTGCCGCTCGTGTCGACCCTGACCTCCCTGGTTGCTGCGGAGAACCCGGCTGCCGCCGACCACGTGCACCGGGGCTGCACCAGCCAGGACGTGCTGGACACCGCGACCATGCTGGTCGCCCGCCGGGCCCTCGCCGAACTGGAGTCCTGTTTGGACCGTTGCGCGGTTGCGTTGGCGTCGCTGGCGGAGCAGCACCGGGAGACGCCGACTGCGGGCCGGACTCTGACGCAGCACGCCGTGCCCACCACGTTCGGGCTCAAGGCGGCGGGCTGGCTGGCCGGAGTCGGCGAGGCCCGCCGCCGCGTGCACCGGCTGCGCACCCAAGGGCTACCGGTGTCCATCGGTGGCGCCGGTGGCACGGCAGCCGCGTATGCGGCCTACGCGCGGGAGGCCACCGGGACCGATCTCGTGGCCGAGCTGGTCGAGGCCACGGCGGCCGAACTCGGCCTGGCCGTGCAGGTCCTGCCCTGGCACACGCAGCGCGTGCCGCTGGCGGACCTCGGCTGGGTGCTCAGCATCGTCGCCGGAACCTTGGGAAAGTTCGCCGTGGACGTTCAGGTTTTGTGCCGCACCGAGGTCGGCGAGGCCGTCGAGCCCGGCCCGGCCGGGCGCGGGGCTTCCTCGGCGATGCCGCAGAAACGCAATCCCGTGCTGTCGACCCTGATCGTGGCCGCGGCCCGGCAGGTCGCCCCGGCAGCCGGGGTGCTGGCCCAGTGCATGCTCGCCGAGGACGAACGCCCGGCCGGGGCCTGGCACGCCGAGTGGCAACCGCTGCGGGACGGCCTGCGCGCAGCGGGCGGCGCAGCGCACACGGCGGCGGAACTCGCGGAGGGGCTCACGGTTTTCCCGGACAGAATGCTGGAAAACCTGCACCGGACCGGAGGCGCGATCGTCGCCGAGCGGGTCAACGTCGCGCTCGCCCCCGCCTTGGGCAAGGCTCGCGCGAAGCAGGTCCTGGCCCGCATCGCGGCCGAAGCCGCCGCCGGGCACGGCGCCTTCGACGAATTGCTGGCCGCCGCACCCGAACTCCGCGAGTCCAATGCGGACGATCTCAGCGAGGCAGCAGTGCGAGAACTACTCACCCCGCAGAACTACCTCGGCGCGGCATCGCTGTTCGTGCAGCGGGCCCTCGACGAATACGGGCCGCCCGCTTGAGGGTAGACGGCATAGTCGCCGTTCGGGACACCAAGGACGGGCTGGCGCCGTTCTGGTGTTCTCCCGGCGGCACTGGGGGCGTTCGTCTTGGCGTTGCGGGAGAAACGCGGGTGAACCGCTGACGACGCGATCCCCTGGGAACGGCGGCGCGGCCGCGGGTGGTGGCACCACCCGTGGCCGCGCCGGATCTGTCAGGGCAGGCGGATCGACTGGCTGTGCTTGAAGACGTCGCCCGGGTCGTAGGCCTTCTTCACCTGCTGCAGGCGCGGGTAGTTCCCCTTGAAGTACAGGTCGTGCCACGGCACTCCCGAGGAGTTCCACGCCGGGTCGCTGATGTCGATGTCGCAGTAGTTGATGAAGCAGCCGTCGGTGACGTCGTTGGGCACCGGGACACCGCCGGTGTCCCGGTAGACCGCCTGGTAGAACCGCTGGTGCCAGCCCACGTGGCGGTCGTCGTCGGCCGCCGCCTGCCACGCCGTGCCCCACAGCAGCTTCATCACCGAGTCGCGGTGCGGGTTGGCGGTCGCGTCGGCGGGGAGGGTGTTCACCTTTCCGCCGAAGGACGCGATCGACACCACGAACGGCAGCTGGGCGTAGTCGGTGTTGGTCAGCTGCTCGTACAGCGCGGCGATCTGCCCGTCGGTGAAGCCCTTGCGGTGGTAGCTGGACTTGTACTTGTAGCGGTCGGTCGGGTTGCTCATCCACATCCCGGGCCAGCCGGTCGCGTGCAGCCACGGCAGCTTCCGGTGGTCGGTGACGGTGGGCGTCACCCCGACGCCCTCTCCGACGGCGTTGAGGAAGTCGTTCAGCAGCCGCTTGGCGTTGGGCAGGCCCGCGTCGATCTGCACGACCAGGTGGAACGGGCCGTAGGCGCGGGTGGTCAGCTCCAGCCGGGAGAACAGGCCGGTGTAGGGGCTGTCCGGGCCGCTGTTGCGTTCCAGCCAGGTGCCGTAGTTGCGTAGCAGCCGGGCGAACCGCTTCGGGGTCATCTGGTCCCAGGCCCACTCGCGGCGGTGGATCCAGGCCTCGCGCGGCGGCGTCGGCAACAGCTTCGCCGGGTCGGTGCCGGTGGCGTCCGGGGAGCGGAACCAGAATCGGGTCACGACGCCGAAACCGCCACCGCCGCCGCCGGTGTGCGCCCACCACAGTTCCCGGTTGGGGTCGTTGGCCGCCCGGGTCGCGACGACCGCGCGCGCTTTCCCGCTGGCGTCGACCACCACGACCTCCACCGCGTGCACGTGGTCGCTGATGTAGCCGTGCCGGCGGCTCAGCGGCCCGTAGCCGCTGCCGGTGACGTGCCCACCGACGCCGACGGTGTAGCAGGATCCGCCGGGCAGGCAGATGCCCCAGCGCTTGTAGAGGGTGTCGTAGACGTCGCCGAGCTCCGCGCCGGCCTCGACCATGATCGCGTTCATCCTGGTGTCGTGGGCGATCGCGGTCATCTGGGTCATGTCGATGAGGACCCGCACGTCGGGGTGGTCGACGAAGTCCTCGTAGCAGTGCCCGCCGCTGCGCACGGCGACGCGCTTGCCGCGGCGCACCGCGGCGCCGACAGCGGCCACCACCTGCTCCGTCGTGACGGGCAGGCACACGCTTTCGGGGTTACTCGCGAAACGCTGGTTCTGGCCCCGGGTGAGGCCCGCGAAGCGGACGTCGGTGGGGCCGACGGTGATGGCCGGGCCGGCCGCCGGGCCGACCGGCTGCTGCGGGGCTGGTGGTGCCGCGAGTGCTTCGGTGCGGGAGGCCACGGCGACCGAACCGCCGAGAGCAGCCGTCCAGGTGAGCAGATTGCGGCGCGATAACGCGCTCATGCGAACTCCTCCGAGTGTGACTTGGTCCCCTGCGCCGTCGCGATCCGCGGATGGGCCGGACCAACGTCGACCTCATGGAGTAGACGCTGATGACACAGAGTCGCGGCCGGCGCGCCGATCACGGGCGGCTACGGCCAATCGTGTAGCTACTTGCACCGAAAGACATCACGCGATCACGTGATGGCTAACGCTCGGTGGCAGCACTTTTCGGCCCGAACGCACCCGTGCCCGGCCGGGGAACTGGCCGGGCACGGGTGCTCGCGAGGAGTTCGGTCGATCAGACCGGGACCGCCACCACCACGCTCGTCGGCGAGCTCGTCGCCCGCGTCTCCTCGTGGCGCAGGCCCGCCTTCTCGAACAGCGCCGCCAGCTCGGGCTCGGTGCGGACGTGCCCGGGGAGCAGGCTCAGCATCACGATGTCCTCGAACTTGCCGAAGTGCGGGGTGTCGCCGGGCGGCAGCACCTCGTCGATCACGATCAGCCGGCTGCCCGGCCGCATGGCCGCCCGGATGTTGCGCAGGATGCTGATCGCGTCCTCGTCCTTCCAGTCGTGGATGGTCCAGGACAGCACGTACAGGTCGCCGCCGGTCGGCACCGAATCGAAGAAGTCGCCGCCGACGCACTTCGCGCGATCCGACAGGCCCGCGGCCGCCAGCACCGCCTCGGCCTCCGGCACCACCCGCGGCAGGTCGAAGACCACCGCCGTCATCTCCGGGTAGTGCTCCAGGATGGTGGCGACGAGGTGGCCCTGCCCGCCCGCGACGTCGACGACGTGCCGCACGCCGGTGAGGTCGTAGGCCTGCAGCATCGCGGAGTTCACCAGCCGGGCCATGCTGCCCATCGCGTTGTTGAACAGCGTCGCCAGCTCGGGGTGGTCGGCGAAGTGCGCCCACCAGGTGCGGCCGTGGACGTGCTCGAAGGCCGGGCGGCCGTTGCGCAGGCTGTAGGCCAGCGCGCCAAAGGAGTGCTGCCGCTCCGGCAGTCCGACGTAGCGGGCCAGGTCTCGCATGGAGCCCTCGACGTCGCTGCGCAGGGTCGCCGCGAGCGGGGTCAGGTCGAACACCCGGTGCTCGACCTCGGTGAACACCCCGACGCTGGCCAGCGCGCGCAGCCCCCGGTAGAGGCTGTCGGAGTCCGCCTCGACGCGGGCGGCGATGTCGTCGACGTGCGTCGGCTCCCCACCGATCGCGTCGGCCACGCCGAGCTCGGCCACCGCGATCAGCAGCTGGCTGACCAGCGAGCTGTAGAGCATTTCGTACATGCGGACCGCGGGCGGCGCCTGCGCTCCTTCGGAGAGAACGCCGTAGGGCGCCGCCGAGCCGGGTTCGTTCATGACTCCCTTTCCACTGTCTCGGGCCGGGACGCGAAACCGCCCGGCCTACGAAGAATGTCCTGGTGACTGACGTTGAGCTCGGGTCCGGATTCAGCCTCCCGAACCGGCCCAACCACGTTCTTCCGCAATTTCAATGGAAATCAGACCTTCGATTTCAATGGAAATCAGACCTCCGATTTCAATGGAAATCGCGGCTTGCCCGGTCCTTCGCGGATCGTCAGGCGGTGATTCCGGTCAGGTGGTCGGCGAAGCGTTCGCGGAGTTGGCGTTTGAGCATCTTGCCGGTGGGCCCGGTCGGGAAGTCCGCGTCCTCGCGGGCCACCACCACACCGTGCACTTCGGACAGTCCGGCGGCGGCGAGCACCGCGTTGATCGAACCGGCCAGGTCCGCCACCTCCTCCGCGCCGGAGCGCAGGCGCACCACGGCCAGCGGCGCTTGTGCGTCGGGCGAGCCGGGGTCGCGGACCCCGATCACCGAGCAGTCCGCCACGAACGCGCAGCCCACGAGGATCGCTTCTTCCAGCGGGAGGCTGTAGACCGGGCCGTCCGCGGTGCGGATCACGTCGGGCACCCGGTCGAGGTGGATGAACCGGCCGCGTTCGTCCCGGTAGACCACGTCGCCGGTCAGCCAGTACCCCGCGAAGGACGACTTCACCGTCGCGCCGGTGTTGTTCCAGTAGCCCGGCGTGCGCGTGGGGGTTAGCACGCCCAGCCGGCCGGCGCGTCCCGGCCCGAGCTCCCGGCCGTCGTCGTCGAGGACCACGGCGCGGCGGACCACCTTGATCGGCGTGCCCACGCAGCGGCCGTAGTCGGTGCTGCCCAGCTCGCTGACCTTGCGGAACAGCGCCATGCCCATCTCGGAGGAGCCGAGGCCGTCGATGAACCGGCTGCCCGGCCGCGATCGCAGCAAGCCGGGGCGCCGGCCGTGCGCGATCAGCTCCTTGATGTGCGCTTCGTGCGCGGCATCGCCGGTGTTGATCCACGTGTGCACGTGCTGCGCGCCCGTCGCTTCCAGGCCGATCTCGGCCAGGTCGGCCCAGGTCTGCGGGAACGCGGCGACGATGGTCGGCTGGAACCGGCGCATCGCCGCCCGGACCGCCGGGCCGGTGGTGTCGGCCATCACCAGCGTGGGCAGGCCGAGCAGCGTCGCCGTCATCAGGTAGCTGATACCGGCCGAATGTGATTGGGGCAGCGCGGTGAGCAGCCGGTTCCGGGCGGCTGCCGGGAAGTTCCACAACCGCTGGCGCTTGCCGAGGAAGAACTGGCGGTGCCCGAAGCTGGCCGCCTTCGGCGGGCCGGTGGTGCCGGAGGTGTGGCAGACCATCACCAGGTCGTCGTCATCGTGGGCGTACGGGAAGACGCCCGGGTAGCTGGCGTCGGCCGCGAGCGTGGTGGGCAGTTCGGCCGGGTCGGTGTGAAACGCGCCCCGCTCGGTGTCCAGTCCGGCGGCGCGCAACCGAGCCAGGCGGGGCGCGTCGGCCACCACGCCCAGCACACCGATCCGGCCGAGGTACTCGACCGCGACTTCCGCCGGCATCCGGCCGTTGACCAGCGCCGCGATCGCGCCGAGCGACGTCAATGCCAGGAAGTGCAGGAACGAGTCGACGCCTTCCGGGACGTGCACGCCCACCACGTCGCCCTTGCCGACGCCTTGCGCGTGGTACCAGGAGGCGTAGGCGTTGCGCACTTCGACCAGGCGGGCCAGGCTGTAGGCCACCACGTCGGCTTCGGGGGCGGTTTCCGGGTTGCCCGGCTGCTGGGCGAAGAGGAACGCCCGGTTCGGGGCGGGGTTGTTGGCCACCGCGCGGTCCAGGAAGTTGCCCATGCCCAGTTCCCGGTCCAGCAACAACTTCAGCCGCGCGGGCAGCGGCAGGCGCGCATCGGTACGGATGTTGTCAAGTGCGATCATGCTGGCGCTCCTTCGGGGACCGCCCGGGACGATTTCGACCCGGGCGGACGACAGGAGGGTTACGGCACGCCGGTCCGGCGGCGCGCCGCGACCGACGACACAATCGTCCACAGAGGACCAGGGTGTTGCCTACCGAGCGGTGTCGGCCGCGGGTCTCGGGGTCTTCTCGCGAGGGCGGCCCCGCCGTGGCGAACCGGCCGGGGATCCCGCGGCGAGAAGACCCCTGAGATTCCGCTACCCGCACCGCTGGGCGAACACCTTCGAAGTCCTCATCCGGGCTGGCCTTCGTAGATCGTGATCAGGTAGCCGTCGGGGTCCTCGAAGATGAACTCGCGACCGCAGGAGCCGTCGCAGATCGGCTTGCTGATCGGCACACCGGCCGAGGTGAGCTGCGCGTGCAGCTTGTCCGGGTTCTCCGCCTTGATCCAGACGACCACGCCGTGCCCGACCTTGGCGACCTCGTCGAGGTCGATGGTGGCCTGGCGCAGCGCGATGCGGATGGGCTCGGCGCCCAGCACCGCCGCGTTGGGCACCTTGGATTCCACAGTGGAGAATCCGACGACCTCGGTGTAGAACCGCCGCGCCCGCTCCAGATCGCGCACCTGCAGGGTCAGGAAGTCCGGTCCGACTACGTTTGTGGACACCACAGCTCCTAACGGGAATCGGGTGGATTCGGTCGGTGGAAAGGACTTCCGCCTATTCCGGCGGGTTTCCGGCCGACCCTGCACCAGCATCCCCGCCCGGTCCGCCGCCGGCCATCACGTGTTCGCGTGAGTTGCCGGTTTGTCGTGCGTCATCACCCGCCGGGCCAGCTCGACGCGGCTGGTTATCCCCAGCTTGGCGAAGCTGTGCCGGAGATGACTGTCCACAGTGTGCGGTGATAGGTACAGCCGGTTCGCTACTTCCCGGTTGGTGAGCCCCTCGGCGACGAGCCGCACCACGCGGAGTTCCGCTCGGGTCAGGCTTTCCCAGCCCGTCTTGCGGGTGTTCTGCCGCCGGACGTTCGGGGTCCGCGCCAGCAGCCCGCGCACCCGGGCGGCGTCCAGCGGCGCGTCGCACCGCACGTACCCGGAGTCGGACTCGATGCGCAGTTCCGCGGCCTTCTCCAAGTTGCCCAAGTCCGCCTCGGCCGCCGCCAGGTCCTCCAACCCCTGTGCCAGCGCTACCGGCCGCGATCCCGCCCGGTAGTGCTCGACGGCGCTGCGCAGGACACGAGCGTCGCGCCGCAGCAGACCGGCACCGTGCTCGGCCGCGCCGAGGAGCACCGCGACGTCGGGGTTGCGCCGCGCCAGCTCGGTTGCCGAGGCGACCACCTGTGCCGCCGCCTCGCGGGCGTCGACCCGCAACGCCACCCGTACCAGCGCCGGGATCCGCTCCGGCGCGCTGACCAGCAGCGCGCTGCTGCGCTTGACCCGGTCGAGGACCTCCACCAGTTCCAGCCGGACCTCGTCCGAGTTCCCTTCGGCTTCCTCGGCGAGCAGCCGCGCCCAAACCAGCAGGTCCGGCAGGCGGCGCCGCCCGGTCTCCACGATCTCCTGGGCCCGGTTGAGGTGCTGCCAGGCGGCCTGCACATCCGCGCGCAACGACACGACGGCCCGCAACGCGAGCAACGGAACGGCCAAGGCCTCGGCGGAAAGCTGTTCGGTCAGCAGCACACCGGCTTCCGCCTCGGCCGCGGCGTCGTTGAGCCTACCGGCGGCGAGCAGCAACTCGGCCCGGCACAGGTAGCGCGGCGGCTGTGACCACACCGTCCCCAGTTCGGCGACGTCCTGCTCGTCCTTGGCCAGCTCCTCTTCGGCCTCCGCGAGGCGGTCGGCTGCGGTCAGCGCGGCGGCGAGGTGCAGCCTGGGGTGCCGGGTCCGCCCGACGTCGCCGGCGCGGTCACCGAGCCGCACCGCTTCGGTCGCGTACCGGATGGCGGTTGGAATATCGCCCTGCGCAAGGGAAACTCTGCTCCGCGCGCCTGTCCCGCATACCAGCGCGCCGTGCGTTCTCGCGCGGTTCGCGACGTGCACCGCGTTGGTCGCGGCCGCCGACGCCGCCTCCAGATCGCCGAGCGAGGTGAGCCCGTGCGCGTGCATCGCGAGCAGCTCGGCGCGCACCAGCGAGTCCGATTTCGCGCGGGGCAGGGCGAGCACCGTGTGCTCCAGGACTCGCGAGTGCTCGCCAACGGTGTGCAGCGCTTCCGTGAGCCCGAGGAGCAGCATCGCCTCCGTGTGCTGCGACAGCCCACCGCCGCGGAAGCGCTGGCCGAGTTCGATCGCTTCCGCCGGGCGACCCGCCAGCACCAGCAGCCGAACCGCCTCGGCCGCCAGTTCCGCGCGGATCGGCCTGCCCTCGTCGATCAGCGGCAGGCTGCGGAGGATCAGGTCGGCGCCGGTGTTCGGCGCCGCGGGCGCGATCTCCTGCACCGCGCGCTTCACCACGGTCGCCACGTCCATCCAACCGCCGCCGCTGAGCAGCAGGTGCTTCACCTGTTCGGTGGCCGACCGGCCGTGCTGGGCGAGCACCGAAGCGGCTTCCTGGTGCAGGGTTGCCCGGGTCGGCTCCGGCATCCGGTAGTAGAGCGCGTCGCGGATCAGCTCGTGCCGGAAGGACAGCTTCGCGCCCTGCTCCACCAGAACCTCGGCGTCGACGAGCATCGCAACCGTGCCGAGCAGCTCCACCGCCGGGCGCCCGAGCAGCGCCGCGACCTCGTGCACTCCGAAGGGCCGGCCGAACACCGTCATCGCGTCCAGCGCGCGGCGGGTTTCCTCCGGCAGGTCCTGCATCCGCTCGCCGACCGCGTCGAAGAACGTCGGCGTCAGCGTGGCGGGCGGCACCGGCAGGCCGTCCCCCGGCAGCCCGCGCAGCATTTCCCGCAGCAGAAAGGGATTTCCGCCGCTGCGCGCGGCGTAGGACAGGGTCGCTGCGTCCGGTTTGCAGCCGAGCACCCGGGCGCACAGCTGCGCGACCGCGTCGTCGGAGAGCGGTTCGAGCTGGTGCTTCTGGGCGCCCTCACCGATGAGCCAGTCCAGCGCTTCCTGCGCGCAGCTGCGAATCGGGTAGGGGCGGCGGGTGAAATACCAGAGCACGCCATCCGATTGCAGGGCGGGTACGAGCACCCGCAGCGCTAGAGCCGTCGCCTCATCAGCCCAGTGCGCGTCGTCGAGGGCGATCAGCATCGGCTGTTTGCGGGCCTGCTGCGCTATCAACTCTCCTATCTGGTCCACCGCCCACAGCGTGGAGGTGTTCAGGCCCGGTCCCGCGGGCACCTGCGGGCCGAGCAGGTGGCACGAGCGGAACAGCGACCGCAACGTGATCAAGGGTGTGTTCTTGTCCAATTTGACAGCTTGCGATGTGATGACGCCGAGGCCGAGCGCGTGGCCTTCGGCAACCACTTCCTGCAGCAGTCGGCTCTTGCCGATGCCTGCCGGGCCTTCCACCACCACGCAGTTCCCGGACCCCTCGGCGACCTGGAGCAAATACTCGCGCGATTCCCCCAAGACACGTTCCCGACCGATCAGCGGTAACGCATCAGTGTCCATCGTGTGTTCCCCTCAGTGAGCAGCATCGGACGAACGCAGATAGCTGACGCGACAGTACCTGAACAATCAGCGCCCGGCCGATAATTCCAAAGACAGCAAAGGGACATACTTCACCCGAGTGCCGCACAACGAGAGCACAGTTAGATCTTTACTAGGCGACGCCGCTTTGGTATCAAAGTCCGTAACCTCGCGCCCATTTCCTTTTCACGGCATATCCACGCCACCCGCACCGCCAATTCTCGGCAGCGGCAGCACGCGCCACCGTTCGGACCAGCGCGGCGCGGACAACCCGCGCAACGGTGATCTCGGACACATTCCGCGATGGCAATGGGAACGCCGATCCAGCGGGAATCCCGCGATGACGTGATGTCCGCACCCCGCCAATCGCCAAAGCTCGAAAGCACGCACCCGCTGGTCGAGAGGAGTCCGAACAACATGAGCACCCCGGAAATCGTCCACCGGGCGATCCACGTACCGCCCGGCGCTGGCCGAAGCGTCTGGGCCTTCAGCGGCGACCGCTACACGCTCAAGGCCGGTGCGGCGGAAACCGGCGGGCTGATCGGCGTAATGGAGGCCGAGATCCCGCCCGGAAGCGGTCCGCCGCTGCACATCCACCAGAACGAGGACGAGGCTTTCTACCTCGTCGAAGGGCGCCTCCAGGTCGTCGACATCGATCGCGAATTCATCGCCGAGCCGGGCTCCTTCATTTATCTTCCGCGCGGTGCGGCGCACGGCTTCAAAAACATTTTCGACACCCCCGCTAAAATGCTCATGCTTTTCATGCCGAGCGGATTCGAGAAATTCTTCCTGGAAGTGGGCACGGAAGTGGTGCAGGGGCAGCCTGCACCGCCGCCGAGGCAATTCGCGGCCGACGTCGAGCGGTCGATGCGCGTCGCGACCGAGAAGTACGGCATCGAGTCCCACTGATCGCCCGCTGGAGCGCGCGCCGGGTACCGGCCCCCACCGGTGCCCGGCCACCGGTTCAGCCCGGTAACGAACCATCGCGACTCTCCACCGGCGCGGCCACCATCCCGTCCCAGGCCAGCATCGCGCAGTCGATGACCGCATGCATGGTCTCGCGGGAGCTCCCGTCCCGGGCCTGGATGGACAGTCCTTGCAGGACGGTCAGGTAGAAGGAGGCGATCGTCTCCAGATCCGCACCGGGCGGGACATCCCCGTCGGTGATGCCGCGATCCAACCTGGCCCGCACGGCGCGGAAGTCGTCCCTCCGGCATTCGGCGAGGTAATCCCGGATCCGCCCGTTCTCCGGAGTGCAGTTGGTGGCCGCGAGCACCACCATGCATCCGCGCGGAGTGCTCGGATCCACGTATGCGTCGGCGTTGTCGCGCAGCATGGCTTCGATCGCTCGCCTCGCGGTCGGCTGCCGCTGCAACGACCTTTCGCCGACCGCTTCGTCGGCGCTGTTGTAGAGCCCGATCGCTTCCCGGAACAGGGCCTCCTTGGACCCGAACGCGGCGTACAGGCTCGGCGAACTGATCCCCATCGCGCCGGTGAGGTCGCTCAGGGACGCGGCCTCGTAGCCGCGTTCCCAGAACAGATTCATGGCGGTTCGCAGGGCGGCCTCCCGGTCGAAGCTGCGCGGGCGCCCACGTGGCGACATCGGCTTCCCCTCCTCCCAAGACGGCGCGGATCCCGCACCGCTTCACACCTTTCCCAGCGGTCTTGTTGACACCCGAGGGTAGCGATGATACCCATTTATATATCGTTCGACACAGAAAAGCGAGGGGCTTCATGACGGGCTTGGATGGCAAGGTCGCGCTGGTCACCGGTGGTGCCCGCGGGATCGGTGCGGCAGTCGCCGAGCGACTGGCCGCGGACGGTGCCGACGTCGCGATCACGTACAACACCTCGGCCGACCGTGCCAACGGCGTGGTCGACAAGATCAAGGGAGCCGGGCGACGCGGCGCGGCGTTCGCGGCCCCGGCCACCGACGCAGCGGCCGTGACCAGCGCCGTCGAGCAGACAGTCGCGGAGTTCGGCCGGCTGGACATCCTGGTCAACAACGCCGGGATCTTCCCGTGGGCGACCATCGACGAACTGACGCTGGAGCAGTTCGACGAGACGGTCGGCATCCACGTGCGGGCGGTGTTCGTGGCGGTGCAGGCCGCCGTCAAGCACCTGCCCGAGGGCGGCCGGATCATCAGCATCGGCAGCAACCTCGCCGACCGGACTCCCGGCCCCGGCCTGAGCCTGTACTCGCTGAGCAAGTCGGCGCTGACCGGCTTCACCAGGGGCCTCGCCCGCGACCTCGGTCCGCGCGGCATCACGGTCAACCTGGTGAACCCGGGCTCCACCGACACCGAGATGAACCCGGCCGACGGCGAGGAGGCGGACGGCGAGCGCGCCCTGACCGCCCTCGGCCGCTACAACGCCCCGGCCGACATCGCGGCGGCGGTCGCGTACCTGGCTGGCGAGGGCGGTCGCAACATCACCGGCACCGGCATCCTCGTCGACGCCGGCGCCAACGCCTGACGGCGGCGTGCGTTCACCTTCTGGAACAAGGGAAGCAGCAATGGCTTGGGTCATCCTCGTCGTAGCGGGCCTGCTGGAGATCGTCTGGTCGTTGGCGTTGAAGCACGCCGAAGGCCTGACCCGGGTGTGGCCGGCGGTGCTGGGCATCGCCGTCGCCATGATCAGCCTCGGTATGCTTTCGGTGGCGCTGAAGGACCTGCCGGTCGGCAGCGCCTACGCGATCTGGGTCGGCATCGGCACCATCGGTGTCGCTGCGGTGGGGATGCTCTTCCTGAGCGAACCGGTGACGGTGTCCAGGCTGGCCTTCCTCGGGCTGATCGTGGTCGGCATAGCCGGACTCAAGGTCGTGGAAGGCTGATCGCGAAGACTGTGCGAACTCGCTTTGCTTAGCGCTGCGGGTGACGGAACCTCAGACGCCGCCTGGTCTCCGGGATCCCGGTTTACGTATGCCCAATACGCGGCTTCAGGGCTGTCCTCGCCAAGAACCCCCGACGGGGTCGGCACAGCCTGAGAACCGGCGGCGGTGCAAGTTGCTTAGGCGGGCTAAGCGGCTTCGCCGCTTCAAAGTCAAGAACCCGCCATATCGCGGACCTGCTGCCTACCTCAAATCGACCACTGTAGACAATTCGATTTCCCCCTCCCCTACTGGAGATGCCGCCTCGCCCGCGCGAGGCGGCATCTTCGCTTCGCGGCTCCCGAGAACACGTGATGTCGCGGCGGGGCCCGGCCAAGCATCCTGGGATCCGGCTGCCGCAAGGAGAACCAGACGACGGCAACGGCTGAGGAGCGGGAAATGGCTGAGCACAAGAGGGAACTGGACATCGCGGTGATCGGCGCCGGGGTACTCGGGCTGTCCACCACGGACGCCCTGCTGCGGCGCGGCGCCGACGTGAAGTGCTTCGACGGCCGACGCCCCGGGTCAGGTCAATCCGGCGGGCTCTCCCGCACCTTCCGGCACCGGCACGACGACCCGCACATCGTCGACTTCGCGGTGCGCGGCCTGGCCGGCTACCGCGAGTGGGAGCGGCGCTCCGGGGTCGAGATGGTCGGCACCGAGGGCTGCGCCTACCTGGGCACCACCGCCGACGACACCCTCGGCCTGAAGGCGCACCAGGTACCGCACCACTACGTGCCGGCGGCCGACCGGGAGCAGGTGTTCGGCGCGCTCGGGCCGATCGGTGGCCCGCTGCTGGTGGACCCGACGGCCGGGGCGCTGCGGGTAGACCACGTGATCGAGACGCTGACCGGCTGGGTCGGCGACCACATCGTCGCCAACGACATCCACAGCCTGCTGGTGCTCGACAACGGCAAGGTCGAGTTCCAGACGGCCGATGCGATCTACCACGCGCGGCACGTCGTGCTCTGCGCCGGCGTCGACACGCCGCGCCTGGCCGCCCGCCTCGGCTGGGACATCCCGCTGGACTGCGCGCTGCACGCCCGCCCGCACTACCGGATCCGCGAGGAGCTGCGCGGCGCGCCGACGCCGTGCTGGGTGGACAAGTCCGGCGAATTCGGGGAAATGGTGTACGGCTCGGTGATCCCGTACACCGACGAGTACGTCCTGGGACTCATCGGCGACGGCGTCGACGTGCCGTTCGACGCGCGCGGCGCGCTGACCGGCGTGGAGGGCATGGAGGACCACGTCCGTCGGGTCACCGGCTACGTCGAACGCGCCCTGCCGGGGCTCATCCCGGAACCGGTGGGCGTCCGGGTGTGCATCATGAGCAAGCTGCCTGCCGGCAGCGACGCGCTCCGCGCGTGGCACGCCCCCGGCGTAACCGCGATCGCCGGGCACAACCTGTTCAAGTTCGCCCCGGAGCTGGGCGAACTGCTGGCGGACTCGGCGGTGGACGACCGGCTCCCGGCCGACCTGGAACTCGCCGGAGCCCGCGCATTGGGGGCTGCATGACCATCACCGTCGCAGGTGCCTCGGGCGTCGTCGGGCGCGCCGTGACGCGGGAGCTCGTGAGGCTCGGCCACCGCCCCCGCGTGCTGGTGCGCCCCGGCTCGCCGAATCGCGACCTGTCGCCCGACGCGACGGTCGTCGAGTGCGATCTCACGGATCGCGCGGCAACGCTGCGCGCGTTGCACGGCTCGGACCGGCTGTTCCTGCTCACCCCTTTCCACCCGGACCAGCTTGTGCTGCAACGCAATCTGATCGCGGCGAGCGCGGAGGCCGGGGTCGGGCGAGTGGTGAAGCTGTCCGCCCTCGGTGCGCGCCCCGGTGCCGAGTCGAGCATCCACCACCAGCACGGCGTCGGCGACGACGAGCTGCGCGCCTCCGGTCTTCCGCACGCGGTGCTCCGGCCCAACGCCTTCATGCAGAACGCGCTGCAGTGGCTGCCGACCATCCGGAGGAGCGACGCGATCGTGCTGCCGGTCGGGTCGGCGCGGGTCAGCATGATCGACGTCGGAGACATCGGGCTCGCGGCGGCGACCCTGCTGACCTCGGACGCTGTCGGCGACTACGACCTCACCGGGCCGGAAGCCCTCACCTACCGGGAAGTCGCGTCGATCCTGTCCGAAGTGGCCGGTCGCCGGATCCGGCACGTGGATGCCGAGCCGGCGGAGGTCGCGGCGGCCATGCGCTCGGCCGGGATCCCCGACTGGGCGGTGGCGGCGCGCCTGCAGCTCTACGCCACCTACCGGGCCGGCGACGCGGAGGTGGTGACGACGGCGATCAACGACGTCACCGGCCGCCCGCCGCGCGACTACCGGTCGTTCGCCGCCGACCTCGCCGAACCGTTGCGGAACTGACGAAACGAGGGAACCGATGCACGTATTCGCCATCGGGGCCAGCGGGGTCCTGGGGCGCCACCTCGTCCCGATGCTGCTGCGCCGAGGACACGATGTGACGGTCATGGCGCCCGACCGCCTCGACCGGCTACCGGCCGAGGTCCGCCGGATCCGCGCCTCGCTGCTCGCCCCGGAGGCGGAACGCTTGCTGGCGGCGGACTTCAAGGGCGTGGACGCGGTGGTCAACGCGGCTACCGCCGTCCCCGCCACGCCGACCGCGCCGGACGGCTGGGCGAGGAACACGGCGCTGCGCAGCGCCGGGACCGGCGTGGTGACCGGGGCGTTGCAGGAAGCCGAGGTGCGCCGCTTCGTGCAGATGAGCATCACGATGGTCTACGCCGACGGCGGCGACGACCAGCTGACCGAGGCCGCACCGCTGGACCACCGGCCGGCACGGGCGACCCTCGTCGGCCCGGTCCTGGCGATGGAGACCCAGGTCCGCAAGCTGCCCGCCGACGAGATCGCGTGGAGCATCCTGCGTGGCGGGCGCTTCGTCGGCCCCGGAACGGTGCAGGAACAGCAGCGCGCCCGGCTGCGCGCCGGAGACCTGCCCATCCCCGGTGACGGCCGCGAATGGGTGTCGATGGTGCACGCCCGCGACTACGCGGACGCGGTGGTCGCCGCGCTGGAGCGCGGATGCGCGGGCAAGACGCTGAACGTGGCGGACCAACCGGTGCGGGTCGCCGACTACTACCGCGACCTGGCCCGCGCGGACGACAGCCCGCGGCCCCGCCACGACCCGAACGCGGCAGCCGAGCCCTCGCACCGCGTCAGCAGCGAGGCGGCGCGGCAACTCCTCGGCTGGACCCCGGTGCACGGCATCTGGCCGCTCCGCGACCAAGACCGGTGACAGGAAGGTTCCCATCCTCACGAGGCCGGGCCGACCGGTGACAGAAGGTTCCCATCCCACGTCGCCAACCACGTGGTAGCGAGAAAGTTCCTATGCTCACGAGGCAGCGCTCACCGGCCGCCGGATGGTGGCAGGAAGGATCCCGTGCTCGCGCTGGTCGCCAGGCAGGGTCAGCATTCGATGACGTTGACGGCGAGGCCGCCGCGAGCCGTCTCCTTGTACTTGACCTTCATGTCCCGGCCGGTCTCCCGCATCGTCTTGATCACCTTGTCCAGCGAAACGAAATGGCTGCCGTCGCCGCGCAACGCCATCCGCGCAGCCGTGATCGCCTTCACCGACGCGACCGCGTTGCGCTCGATGCACGGAATCTGCACCAACCCACCGATCGGGTCGCAGGTCAACCCGAGGTTGTGCTCCATCGCGATCTCCGCAGCATTCTCCACCTGTCTCGGCGTTCCACCCAGCACCTCGGCGAGCCCGGCAGCGGCCATCGAACACGCGGAACCCACCTCGCCCTGACAGCCGACCTCCGCACCCGAAATCGACGCGTTCTCCTTGAACAACACGCCGACCGCACCCGCCGCCAGCAGGAACCGCACGACACCAGCATCATCCGCGCCCGGCACGAACCGCGTGTAGTAATGCAGGACCGCAGGAACGATCCCGGCCGCGCCGTTGGTCGGTGCGGTCACCACCCGCCCACCAGCCGCGTTCTCCTCGTTGACCGCGAGCGCGAACAGCGTGACCCACTCCAGCGGATCGTCGCGCTCGGTCAACGAAGCCGCCAGCTCCGCCGCCCGACGACGGACCTTCAGCCCACCGGGCAGCTCACCGGAGTTGCGGCAGCCGATGTCAACGCATTCACGCATGACCTGCCAGATTCCGAGCAACTCCTTGTGCACGGCATCCGCACCACGCCAGGACAACTCGTTCGCCAGCATCACGCCGCTGATCGGCAGCCCCGACTCCTCAGTACGCGCGAGCAGTTCCACACCCGTGCGGAACGGATACCGCACCGCGGTCTCGTCCGGTTTGATCCGATCAGTGCCCGTAGCGTCCTCGTCGACGACGAAGCCACCGCCCACCGAGTAGAACACCGCGCTGTCCAGGTCGGCATCATCGGCACCGAACGCGGCGAACCGCATCCCGTTGGGGTGCAACGGCAATGACTTGCGCCGGTGCATGACCAAGTCGCGGTCCACGGTGAACCGGATCTCCTGCACCCCGTCCAAACGCAACCGCCCGGACTCCCGGATCTCGGTGACCCGGCCCTCCACCGCCGCCGGATCAACAGTCTCCGGACTGTGCCCCTCCAAACCCAGCAGCACAGCCTTCGGACTACCGTGCCCATGCCCGGTCGCACCCAACGACCCGAACAACTCCGCCTTGATCCGCTCGACCTGCGGCAACCGCCCCGCGCTGTGCAACCGCTGCACGAACAACCGCGCCGCACGCATCGGACCAACCGTGTGCGAACTGGACGGCCCAATACCAACCGAAAACAGGTCGAAGACGCTGATCGCCATTGACCGCCTCCCTACCTCGCTTGGCCCGCTACTCCGCGATCAGCTCGGCGTACTGCTCAGCGGTGAGCAACGAACCGGTGCTGGTCGGGCGCACTTCGAGCAGCCATCCGTCGCCGAATGGCTCCGCATTGAGCAGCGCTGGGTCGTCTACGACGGACGCGTTTAGCGCCACGACCTCGCCGGTCACCGGCGCGAACAGGTCGCTGACGGACTTCGTGGACTCCAGCTCCCCGCAGGCCTGGCCCGCTTCGATCTTGGCGCCCACCTCGGGAAGCTGCACGTAGACGATGTCGCCGAGCGCGTCCGCGGCGTGCTGGGTGATGCCGATGCGGACCAGCTCGTCGCGGTCCTCGATCCACTCGTGCTCTTCGGAGTAACGCAGGTGCGCAGGCAGGGACATGCCGGGAGGCTCCAAGGCTGTCAGGGGGGCACTCGTGCCCGTCTTGGCTGGGCCTCCCCCTCTGTTGCGGAACCTGAGAGCTTCGCCGCAGTTCTCGCGGCTTGCACCGTGGGTGGAGCGTCGATGCGACGCACGCTTTCCAGAGTTGCCTCGCCCGAACGGTCATGGGTGCCTGAGAGTTTGTGGGGAGTCTTGCTCCTTCGGCGCCCTGGGAGCTCGGCGTGAGCTTGCAGGGTCTCTCCCGCACGGGGTCGACGGCCGGTATGCGATTGTCGGTGTGCTCAGCAACGATAAACGGGCCAGCTCTGGTGTCAATGCCTTCCCCCACCACGCCCGGAGGCGGCCCGAGGTATTCAGGAGGCCGGTGATGCTGGACATCCGGGCACTGGTCGAGCGGGTCGGCCCCACGCTGCTGCGCACCGTGGTCGCCCCGGAACCGGGAGTGTGCGTCGGGGACGTCGTCATCGCCGAACCCGATCAGCCGCCGACGGCGGCGGGCGGCGACCTCGTGTTGGGCGTGGCCATCCCGGACCGCGAGCACGCGGTGGCACTGACGAGGGATTGCGGCGCGAAGGGTGCCGCGGCGGTGCTGCTCAAACCGCCGATTTCGGCGGACGACGCGGTGGCCGCGGCGGCCCGGGACGCGGGGGTGGCGCTGGTCGAGGTCCGGCCTGGCACGGCGTGGGCGCAGTTGGTGTGGCTGATCCGTGCCGCGCTGGCCGGGACCGACATCGAGGAGGCCGACGCGCCCACCGCCGGGGTCGGGGACCTGTTCCGGCTCGCCGACGCCGTGGCGGACGTGGTGGACGCGCCGGTCACCATCGAGGACGCGCGCTCCCAGGTCCTGGCCTACTCCGCCCGGCAGGACCTCACCGACCCGGCGCGGATCTCGACGATCATGGGCCGGAGGCAGCCCGACGACGTGCTCGCCAAGTTCCGCGCCCGCGGCACGTTCCGGCAGCTCAGCAAGGGCAGTTCGGCGATCTTCGTGCCCGCCCAGCAGGACGGCACCCTGCCCCGGCTGGTGGTGCCGATCAGGATGGGTGGCGAACTGCTCGGCTCGATGTGGGCCGTGGTCCCCGGCGAGGTCTCCGAAGAGCGCTCCACCGCGTTCGCCGACACCGCACCTCTGGTTGCGCTGCAACTGCTGCGGTGGCGTGCGGTGGCGGACGGGGAGCGCCGCCGATCCGCCGAGCAGGTGCGGCTGCTGCTGGAGGGCGGCGAAGGCTGGCGGGCGGCAGCGAACGAGCTGGCGGTGCCCGCCGAAGCGCACCGGGTCGTCGCCATCGAAATGCCCCCGTCCGCCAGCCCCGCGGAGGGGCACCGGTTGGCGATGTGGGAGTGGATCACGCGCGGAATCGGGCGGCGCCCGCTGGTCACCGAGATCGGCACCATGCTCTACGCGCTGGTGCCCGACCGGGGGCGCGCGGGCGGCTGGCCGGATCTGCGGGCAGCGCTGACGTCCCACGACGTTTCGCCGCGCCCGCTGATCGCGGTGGGCACCGCCGTGGCGGTCGCCGAGTTGCCCCAGTCGCGGTCGCAGGCCGAGGAGCTGATCGGCCTGCTGCGCACCGGCCAACTGCAGCAACGGGTGGCGGTGTACGAGGAGAACTGGCATCTGCTGGTGCTCAGCCGGATGGCCGGGGCGGCGACCGACGCCGGTATCGGTGCCCTCGGCCCGTTACCGGTGCTGCGCGAGCACGATCGAACGCAGGGCACCGAATACCTGGCCACGCTCCACGCGTGGCTGCGCCACCCCGGCGATCCCCGGCAGGCGAGCCGTGAGTTGCGCGTACACCCGAACACCTTCCGGTACCGGATGAAGCGGCTCACCCAACTCGTGGAAGTCGACCTCGAAGACCCCAACGTCCGCTCCGCGCTGTTCGCGCAGCTGCTCGCCGACCGATGGGCACAGCACGGCTGACGGCAAGGGAACCTTCCTGCCGGGTCCGGCCGTCCGTGCCCCGTTCGCGCGCTGGGAGCGGCGCTCCACGGGCTTTGTGCTGCGAGCACAAAGCGCGCGGGGCAATCTCATTCGGCGGGAATGATGCGCCCCCCGCAGTGGCAGCGGATTGTTGTGCGCACCAGGAGACGAAAGGATTCCGCCGTGAAGATCGCAGTGCCGCGCGAGATCAAGAACAACGAGTACCGGGTCGCGATCACACCTGCGGGCGTGCACGAGCTGACCACCCGCGGCCACGACGTTTTCGTGGAGACGAACGCCGGCGCGGGCTCTTCGATCCCCGACGAGGCCTACCTCGCGGCCGGCGCGAAGGTGCTCCCCACCGCCGAGGGGGTGTGGGCGGAAGGCCAGCTGGTCCTCAAGGTCAAGGAGCCGATCGCCGAGGAGTACCCGCGGCTGCGCCGGGACCAGGTCCTGTTCACCTATCTGCACCTGGCGGCTTCCGCCGAGCTGACCGACGCGATGCTGAAGTCCGGGGTCACCGGTATCGCCTACGAGACGGTGCAGACCGCCAACGGCGGCCTGCCGCTACTGGCGCCGATGAGCGAGGTCGCCGGGCGTCTCGCCCCGCAGGTCGGCGCCTATTCGCTGATGCGCCCCAGCGGTGGCCGCGGCGTGCTGCCGGGCGGTGTTCCCGGCGTGCACCCGGCGCGGGTCGTGGTGATCGGCGGTGGCGTCGCTGGCCTCAACGCCGCGCGCGTCGCGATGGGCATGGGTGCTGATGTCGAGCTGCTCGACACCAATGTCGACAAGCTCCGCGAGATCGACCGCGACTTCCACGGCCAGATCCGCACCGTGACGTCCAACCGGTACTCGGTGGAGCAGGCGGTACGGGCCGCCGACCTGGTCATCGGTGCCGTGCTGATCCCGGGGGCGAAGGCGCCGAAGCTGGTGTCCAACCACCTGGTATCCGAGATGAAGCCGGGCAGCGTGCTGGTGGACATCGCCATCGATCAGGGCGGTTGCTTCGCCGACTCCCGCCCGACCACGCACGACGCCCCTACGTACCGAGTGCACGACTCGGTGTTCTACTGCGTGGCCAACATGCCGGGCGCGGTGCCGAACACGTCGACGCACGCCCTCACCAACGTCACGCTGCCGTACGTGCTGCGCATCGCCGACCAAGGCTGGCAGCAGGCCTGCCGCGCGGACGCCGCGCTGGCCGGTGGCCTCAACACCCACGACGGCAAGCTGGTCAACGAGCCGGTCGCCGAGGCGCACGGCCTCACCAGCACCCCCTTCAGCAGCGTCCTGGGCTGATCGCACTGCGAGCGAGGGAACCTTCCTGCCACGAATGGCAGGAAGGTTCCCTCGCTCCCAACAGCTTCGAACGCCCGTCGGTTTGGATGTCGTCGCAACACGATCCGGGACACCGTTCAGGCGCAGGGGCGAACTCAGACCACCGAAAGGGTGACGGGCTCACACAGCCGAACGGGGCGGCCCGCTCAACCAGCCTGGGGGTCACCGGGAGCAGGCCGCCACCGTCAGTGTAGGCCACGATCGCCCATTTGCCGAAGACGCGAGCCGCCGCATAGCCGCCAATTTCAAGCCAAATCGATAACCACTCGATGGGGTGAGCATCGAGCGGTGCCCGTGCAGGCGTGCGCCCCGACTGCCGATGTCACCCGATGGAGTCGGCGGGGCATCCGTCCCGCGATCCCCGCCGGCCACACCGACGCACTCGAAACGACGGTGGGAGACGACGTGACAGACGCGGCGTTGCGAAGAGCTGTCCTCGATCGGCTGGACGGAGTGGACCTGGCGGCCGCGGACGACACCCCCGAAGTGCTGCTGCCCCTCGCCCGCACCGAGCTCTACCGGCTCACCGAAGGCCTCCGCGCCCTGCTCGACGAACACGATCCGGACGAGGACGGCAGGTGCCGTTCCTGTCAGGGCACACCGCGCGGCCGACCTTGGCCGTGCACCGTGTGGCTGACCGCGCACCGGCAGTTCATCGTTGATCATTGCGGGCAGCCCGCGCACGCCCGCGGCACCGGTCTGGAAGCGCTGCGACGGAAGCTGCGGCGCAGGTCGGAGGATGAGACGAAGGACGTCGAAGTCATCCCCGACCCGATCGTCTCCTCGACAGGTCCCGGGCCGAGCGATTGGGACACCAACGAGTTCATCCGCCCCGACGTGACCGCCTCGCACCCAACCCCGCCGCCCACTCCCATGACGACCGGCCACCTCGAAACGAGCCGGAGCAGGGTCTACCGTGCGTCCGTGATCGACCGGTCCATCCGCTGGCCCTGATTGAGGGCTCCTCGCCCCCACCGGATCCGCCGCGGGCCGCTGAGAACAGCCTGGGAAAACGAAGCCTCCGCGCCTGAGCACACGTCGCCGTCCGGCAGGATGGTCACCGACGGTTGAACGGGAGACGGATGGAGGACGCGTGCACGACGGCAGTGGCCGGCTCATTGTGCAGGGGCTCAGCAAGAGCTTCGGCCCGGTCAACGCGGTGCAGGACCTGAACTTCACGGTGCGGCCCGGCTCGGTGACCGGGTTCCTCGGGCCAAACGGGTCGGGCAAGACGACCACGCTGCGGATGCTCCTCGGCCTGGTCACGCCGACCGCGGGCACGGCCACGATCAACGGCCTGCCGTTCCACCAGCTCCCGAACCCGGCGACCGTGGTCGGTGCCGTGCTAGACGCGCAGAGCTTCCACCCGGGCCGCACCGCGCGGCAGCACCTCCGGTGCTATGCCGCCGCGATGAACGTGCCGGACGCGCAGGTGGACCGGGCTCTCGAACTCGTCGGGCTGAGCGCCGCCGCGAAGCGCAAGGCGGGCGCGTTCTCGCTGGGCATGCGGCAGCGGCTGGCGTTGGCCACCGCGCTGCTCGGCGACCCGCAGGTGCTGGTGCTGGACGAGCCGGCCAACGGGCTGGACCCGGAGGGCATCGCCTGGCTGCGGAATTTCCTGAAGGCCTTCGCCGCGAGCGGTCGAACGGTGCTGATGTCCAGCCACTTCCTGCGGGAGATCGAGCACACCGTGGACCAGCTGGTGATCATCAGCCGTGGGCGCTGCGTCTTCGACGGCCACCTCGATCAGCTCCGCGCCGCGCAACGCTCCCGGGCGTTCGTGCAGGCCGCCGACCCCAGCAAGCTCGTCGACAAGCTGCAGGAAGCCGGATACGGCATCGAATACCTCCAGGACGGCCGGATCGCCGTGACCGGAGCCGACTCCCGTGCGGTCGCGGACCTCGCGCTGGAGGCCGGGATCGCGCTGTACGGGATGCAGGACGAGCGGATCGGCCTGGAACAGCTGTTCTTCCAGCTCACCAACGGCCAGTACACCAGCGTCCAGCAGCACGGCGCGCAGTGGCCCGCCCCGGACGGCCAAGGATTCGGGGGGAATGCCTGATGGGCGGGCTCGTCAAGGCGGAGTTCCGCAAGATCTTCAGCACCAGCCTGTGGTGGGCGCTGCTCATCCCGGTGGCGCTGCTCGGTTTCGGCGCGGGCTGGTTGGGCAGCTCCATCGTCGCGCTCATCGACGCGGTGGAGCAGTTCGACCGGGCGGTCCCCCTCGGGCTGCTGTCGGTGTCGATGTCGACGAACTTCAGCACGATCTTCGCGGCGCTCTTCGGCGCCATGACGTTCGCCGGCGAGTTCCGGAACAAGACCATCACCACGACGTACCTCACAAGCAACCCGCGTAGTGCGGTGCTGGTGGCGAAGCTGATCGCCTGCTCGGGCGTCGGTCTCAGCTACGGCCTCGCGAATGTGCTCTTCGCGAGCGTCGGGGGCCTGGTGGGCGCGGGCCGGGACTTCGGTGGCTTCGGCAGCCTGGGCGACTGGCTCAGCGTCGGCGCGGCGGCGGTTCTCGCGATGGTGCTGTGGACGCTGCTGGGCGTGGGCTTCGGCGCGCTGGTCGCGAACGCCGTGCTCGCGATCATCGTGCCGCTGGTCTACAAGTTCATGGTCGAGTTCATCCTGTCGCTGAGCTTGATCGAATCCCCGGCCGCCGGTATCAGCCCCTACCTGCCCGGGACGGCGGGCAACGGCATCGTGGCGAACCTCGCGGTGCCGCTGTTCGTCACCGCGGTGGCGGGCCCCGATGAGCCGAACACACCGCGGGCGGCCTTCGAATTCCTGCACCTCTTCTTCGGCGGCAGCTACGGCCACCCGTGGTGGGCGAGCCTGTTCACCTTCCTCGGATACGTCGCCGTGTTCATCGCCGGTGGCTGGCTGGTCAGCGGCCGACGCGACATCACCTGAGGCGGACGACGCGAGCGGAGAAGGTTCCCCTGCTCTTACCGCCACTCCGTTTGGCGAGGGTCACAGAGGGGGTTCGGCCGGTCTGCATGGTCGGTGGGGCGGAATAACCTGGCGGGTGTGAGCGACTCCGGTAATCCCCGTCCGTCTTCTGGCGGTTGGATCCGTCGCCTCTTCGCCGCTTGCCGTCGGCACCCCGTTGCTCTGACGTTGGCGATGGGGGCGTCCGTCACGGCCGTCGGGTTGGAGGCTCTCGTTCCGCTGCTGACCAAGGTCGCGGTGGATGATGCCGTCGCGCGCAGCACCGACGGCTTGTTCTGGATCGTGATCGCGCTACTCGCGCTCGGCGTGTTCCGCTTCGCGTCGGCGTTCGTCCGCCGCTACAGCGCCGGGCGGCTGGCCCTCGACGTCCAGCACGACCTGCGCCGCGCGGTGTTCGCGGCGATGCAGCGGCTGGACGGCGGAAAGCAGGATGCGCTGCGCACCGGGCAGGTCGTTTCCCGCTCCATCAGCGATCTGCAGATGGTGAACTCGCTGCTGTCGATGCTGCCGCTGGCGGCCGGAACCGCGGTGCTCGCGTTTTTCGCGATCGTGGCGATGTTGTGGCTGTCGCCGCTGCTCACGGTGGTGTCGCTGGTCGTGGCGCCGCTGATCGCGGTGGTTTCGGCGCGCAGCAAGAAGAGCCTGTTCCCGGCGACCTGGTCGGCGCAGCAGCGGGCCGCGGACATCGCGCAGCACGTCGAGGAAACCGTCACCGGTGTCCGGGTCGTGAAGGGCTTCGGCCAGGAAGACCGCGAGGTCGGGCGGCTGGAGCGCCGTGCTCGTCGGCTGTTCGGCGAGCGGCTGCGCGCGGCCCGGATGACTTCCACGCCCGCGGCGAGCTTGGCCGCGCTGCCCGCCGCCGGGCAGGTCGGGGTGCTCGGCCTGGGCGGCTGGATGGTGCTGCAGGACCAGGTGAGCCTCGGGACGTTCGTGGCGTTCGCCGGGTACGTGGCGATGTTGGCCGGTCCGGCCCGGATGTTGTCGAGCGTGATGATCCAGGCGCAGCTCGCGCGTGCCGGTGTCGAACGCATCCACGAGCTGATCGATTCGCAGCCCGAGGTGCAGGAGAAGCCCGGAGCGGCAACGCTGCCGGAAGGGCCGCTGCAGGTCCGGCTTGACGACGCGAGCTTCGGCTACACCCGTGATCAGCCGGTCCTCTGCAACGCGTCGTTGCAGGTCCGCCCAGGTGAGACGGTGGCCCTGGTCGGCCCCGCCGGATCGGGCAAGTCGACGGTGTCGCTGCTGCTGCCGCGCTTCTACGACCTGCACTCGGGGAGCATCAAGATCGGTCCCGCCGACGACGGCTCGGCGAGCCACGACATCCGCGACCTGAGGCTGGATTCGCTGCGCGCCGCGGTCGGTGTGGTGTTCGAGGAGGCGTTCCTGTTCTCCGACACCATTCGCGGCAACATCGCTTACGGCCGTCCTGACGCTTCGGAAGCCGACGTGATCACCGCTGCGAAAGCGGCCGAAGCACACGAGTTCATCACCACTCTCCCCGACGGATACGACACGACGGTCGGCGAGCGCGGCCTGACGCTGTCCGGCGGGCAACGCCAACGCGTGGCGCTCGCACGGGCGCTGCTTTCGAACCCGCGCATCCTGGTGCTCGACGACGCGACGTCGGCGGTGGATCCGGCGACGGAAGCGGCCATCCACGACACCCTCCGATCGGTCACCGCGCAGCGCACCACCCTGCTGATCGCGCACCGCCGGTCGACGCTGGCCCTGGCCGACCGGATCGCGGTGCTCGACGAAGGGCACGTCGTCGACATCGGCACCGAGGACGAGCTGAACCAGCGCTGCGAGCTGTTCCGGTCACTGCTAGCCGGGCCTGGGGAATCGATCGACAACCGCTGCGACGGCCGGGTCGTGCCCGGTTCGGAAGGCATCACGCCGGAGCTCTGGCCACCGGAGGACGACGCCGATCCGACGGTCACCGGCAACGCCGCCACGACGCCCGGATCGCGCGGCATGGGCGGCATGACGATGCCGCCCACACCCGAGTTGATCGAAGGCATCCGTAAGCTGCCGCCCGCGACCGACCGGCCCGATCTGCGCAGCGAAGACCCCCCGGCGCCGGACCCGGACTTCAAGCTCTCCCGGCTGCTGCGGCCGATCCGCTGGGGCCTGCTGCTGACAGTGCTGCTGGTAGCCGGGGACGCGCTGACGTCGATCGCGTTGCCGTCGCTGGTCCGCCACGGCATCGACGGCGGTGTGAGCACCGGCGACCTCGATGCGCTGTGGATTGCCACGGGCCTGGGCGCCGTGATCGTCGCCGGGGGTTGGCTGGTGGTCAAGCTGCAGACCATCATCGCCTCGCGAACCGGCGAGACCCTGCTCTACCTGCTGCGATTGCGCAGTTTCGGACACCTGCAGCGGCTCGGGCTGGACTACTACGAGCGCGAGCTCGCCGGCCGGATCATGACTCGGATGACCACCGACGTCGACGCGCTGTCGACGTTCCTGCAGACCGGGCTGGCGACCTTCGTGGTCAGCGTGCTGACGTTGTTCGGCATCGCGGGCGCACTGCTGATCACCGATGTTTCGCTGGCGCTGGTGGCGATGGCGGTGCTGCCGGTTCTGCTGGTGGCCACCTTGATCTTCCGCAAAGTCTCGGCGACCGCCTACGCCGAGGCGCGCGAGCGGGTGAGCACCGTCAACGCGGACCTGCAGGAGAACGTCTCCGGGATGCGGGTGGCGCAGGCGCACCGCCGCGAAGGGCACGCCGCGAAGGTGTTCGCGCAACGCAGCGACGCCTACCGGCGGTCCCGGCTGCGCGCCCAGCGCTACATCGCGACCTACTTCCCGTTCGTCGCGCTGCTGTCGGAGATCGCGCAGGCGGTGGTGCTGGGGGTAGGCGCGGCGCGAGTCGCGTCGGGCGACCTGACCGCCGGGGTGCTGGTCGCGTTCCTGCTCTACCTCGGTCTGTTCTTCTCGCCCGTGCAGCAGCTGTCCGGGGTTTTCGACGGCTACCAGCAGGCCAAGGTGGGGTTGCAGCGGATCGGGGAACTGCTGCGGACGCCCACCTCGGTGCCCGCCGCCGCCGACCCCACCCCGGTGCCGGAACGGTTCGAAGGCGGCATCGAGCTGCGGTCGGTGTCGTTCCGCTACCCCGGCACCGACCAGTTCGCGCTGCGCGACATCGCGCTGCGGGTGCGGCCCGGCGAGACCGTGGCGCTGGTCGGCGCGACCGGCGCCGGGAAGTCGACGCTGATCAAGTTGATCGCCCGGTTCTACGACGCCACCGACGGCGCGGTGCTGGTCGACGGGCAGGACATCCGAAGCTACGACCTGGCGGCGTTCCACCGTCGGCTCGCCGTGGTCCCGCAGGAAGGCCACCTGTTCACCGGGGACATCGCCACCAACATCGCCTACGCGCGCCCGGACGCCGACCCGGCCGAGGTCGAGACTGCGGCCCGGGCGGTGGGGGCGCTGCCGGGGATCGCCATGCTGCCGCGAGGCTTCCGGCAGCAGGTGGGAGAGCGCGGGCGCGGACTGTCTGCGGGCCAGCGGCAGCTGGTCGCGCTTGCGCGGGCGGAACTGGTCGACCCCGACGTCCTGCTGCTCGACGAGGCAACCGCGGCGCTCGACCCCGCGACGGAATCGATGGTGGTTGCGGCGAGCAACCAGGTCGCGGCTCAGCGCACGACGTTCGTCGTCGCGCACCGGCTCGCCACCGCCGCCCGCGCCGATCGCATCGTGGTCGTCGACGGAGGCCGGATCGTCGAGCAGGGCAGCCACGCCGAACTACTCGCGGACAACGGTCACTACGCGCGCCTGTGGCGGGCGTCGGACCGTGCGCCGAGCGAGGAGCCCCCGGACATCGGCGAGACCAACATCGCCTGACCGGACGCGAGCAGGAGAACCTTCCTGTCACGAGCCTGCGGTCACGCACGTGGCCCCTGTGACGAGAGAACCTTCCCGCCATCCACCCATCCACACCGGCCCGTGTGATGTGAGGAAGGCAACCTTCCCGTCATTCCACGCCCAAGCGTCTCGGCGTGGCGCTGGAGTGGTGGAAGGGAACCTTCCTGTCACCACCCCGCAGCGGACGGCAGAGACTCAGAGGCGCACGGAAGGGAACTTTTCGGACACGCTCCGCAACCGCGAGCGGGATTCGTCACACCGCCCCGGGGCGAGTGGGACTGGAGTGCCGCGCTGTCCGAAATGCGAGAAACCTCGCCCACAGGACAGGAACACAGCGTGTCGATGAAACGTCATACTGGTGTTGGACGAAAACCCAGATGGAGCAGTACCGAGCAAAGTCGACTTCGAGTGGGGCATTTCGAGTGCGGTCGATGATCATTGACGCGAGTGGACCGGGGCTCATTCCCCGCAAGCTGGTCTTTCCTGATCGATTTTGTGACCGACCTCGTCGAACGAACGGCCGTACTGTGTGTCAACCTCGCGAATCGGGCCGCTAGCCTGGTACCTGAGTGTGTCTGTAAATCACGAGCATATGGATCGAGGCGAACGCCAGCCGTGTCCAGCAGCCCTGCGTCACAGTTCGGCCCCAACGAGTGGTTGATCGAGGAGATGTACGAACAGTTCCTCCACGATCCCACCTCCGTAGACTCGGCGTGGCACGAATTCTTCGCCGACTACAAGCCGGGCCAGGCAGCAACCGAGAACACCGCTGCTGCGTCCGCCGCTGCAGCGGCTCCGACGACTACGGCCACGGCGACGCGCCCCAGTGCGACCAATGGTCAGGCCCCGCCAGCCACCGCCACGACCGCGCCCCCGGCGAGCAAGCCCGCGCCCAAGCCGTCGCCGCAGCAGGCTGCCAAGGCCGCTCCGGTGAAGGAGCCGCAGGCCGGCGGGGACGTCAAGACGCTTCGCGGGGCCGCTGCCGCGATCGCCAAGAACATGGATCAGTCGCTGACCGTGCCGACCGCGACGAGCGTGCGCGCGGTGCCGGCCAAGCTGCTGTTCGACAACCGCATCGTCATCAACAACCACCTCAAGCGGAACAAGGGCGGCAAGGTCTCCTTCACGCACCTGATCGGCTATGCGCTGATCCGGGCGGTCCGGGACTTCCCGAACATGAACCGCCACTACGGCGAGGACGCCAAGGGCAAGCCCGCTGCCGTCACGCCGGAGCACATCAACCTGGGCCTGGCGATCGACATGCCGGCCAAGGACGGGTCTCGCAACCTCGTGGTCGCCTCCATCAAGGGCTGCGAGGACATGACGTTCCACCAGTTCTGGCAGGCCTACGAGGACATCATCCGCAAGGCCCGCAGCAACGCCCTGACCGCCGACGACTTCGCCGGCACCACGGTCTCGCTGACCAACCCCGGCCCGTCCGGCACCAACCACTCGGTGCCGCGGCTGACCAAGGGTCAGAGCGCGATCATCGGCGTCGGCGCGATGGACTACCCGGCGGAGTTCCAGGGCGCCAGCGAGAAGACGCTGGTCGACATGGGCATCAGCAAGATCGTGACGCTGACGTCCACCTACGACCACCGGGTCATCCAGGGTGCGGAGTCCGGCGACTTCCTCCGCAAGATGCACCAGCTGCTGCTGGGCGAGGACGGGTTCTTCGACGACATCTTCGCCTCGCTGCGCATCCCGTACGAGCCGGTGCGCTGGACGCAGGACATCCCCGAGGGCGCGGTGGACAAGACCGCCCGCGTGCTTGAGCTGATCGACGCGTACCGCACCCGCGGCCACCTGATGGCCGACATCGACCCGCTGAACTACCGGCAGCGGCGGCACGAGGACCTCGACGTCCTCTCGCACAGCCTCACCCTGTGGGACCTGGACCGGGAGTTCGCCGTCGGCGGCTTCGCCGGCAAAGAGCACATGAAGCTCCGCGACGTACTGGGCGTGCTACGCGACTCCTACTGCCGCACTGTCGGCGTCGAGTACATGCACATCCTCGAACCCGACGAGCGCGAATGGCTGCAGCAGCGGGTCGAGAAGCCGCACACCAAGCCCGAGCCGTCCGAGCAGAAGTACATCCTGTCGAAGCTCAACGCGGCCGAGGCGTTCGAGACGTTCCTGCAGACCAAGTACGTCGGGCAGAAGCGGTTCTCGCTGGAAGGCGCCGAGACCGTGGTGCCGCTGCTGGACGCAGTGCTGGACACCTCGGCGGCGCACGAGCTCGACGAGGTCGTCATCGGCATGCCGCACCGCGGTCGGCTGAACGTGCTGGCCAACATCGTCGGCAAGCCGATCTCGCAGATCTTCCGGGAGTTCGAGGGCAACCTGGACCCCGGGCAGGCGCACGGTTCCGGCGACGTCAAGTACCACCTCGGTGCCGAGGGCAAGTACTTCCGGATGTTCGGCGACGGCGAGACGAAGGTGTCGCTGACGTCGAACCCGTCGCACCTGGAAGCCGTCGACCCGGTGCTCGAGGGCATCGTCCGCGCCAAGCAGGACATCCTGGACAAGGGCCAGGAGGGCTTCACCGTCTTGCCGGTGCTGCTGCACGGTGACGCCGCGTTCGCCGGTCAGGGCGTGGTCGCCGAGACGCTGAACCTGTCGCTGCTGCGGGGCTACCGCACCGGTGGCACGGTGCACGTGATCGTCAACAACCAGGTCGGTTACACCACTGCGCCGGAGCACTCGCGCTCCAGCAAGTACTGCACCGACGTGGCGAAGATGATCGGTGCCCCGGTGTTCCACGTCAACGGTGACGACCCGGAGGCCTGTGTCTGGGTCGCCAAGCTGGCCGTGGCGTACCGCCAGGCGTTCGGCAAGGACGTCGTGATCGACATGGTCTGCTACCGCCGCCGCGGGCACAACGAGGGCGACGACCCGTCGATGACGCAGCCGAAGATCTACGACGCGATCGACAAGATGCGCAGCGTCCGCAAGGTCTACACCGAGGCTCTGATCGGCCGCGGCGACATCACCGTCGAAGAGGCCGAGAAGGCTCTGAAGGACTACGCCGCTCAGCTGGAGCACGTGTTCAACGAGGTCCGCGAGTTGGAGAAGCACCCGCCGGCGCCGAGCCCGTCGGTTGAGTCCGAGCAGCTGGTGCCGCGTGGACTGACGACCGCGATCCCGCAGGAGACCTTGGAGCACATCGCTGATTCGCACATCAACCTGCCCGAGGGCTTCACCCCGCACCCGCGGGTCAAGCCGGTGCTGGAGCGGCGCGCGAAGATGGGCCGCGAGGGCGGCATCGACTGGGCCTTCGGCGAGCTGCTGGCGTTCGGCTCGCTGGTCATGGAGGGCCGCCAGGTCCGCCTGACGGGTCAGGACAGCCGGCGAGGCACGTTCGTCCAGCGGCACTCGGTGCTCATCGACCGCAAGGACAACTCCGAGTTCACTCCGTTGCAGAACCTGTCGGACGACCAGGCGAAGTTCCTGGTCTACGACTCGGCGCTGTCGGAGTTCGCGGCCGTGGGCTTCGAGTACGGCTACTCGGTCGGCAACCCCGACTCCTTGGTGCTGTGGGAAGCGCAGTTCGGCGACTTCTTCAACGGCGCCCAGTCGATCATCGACGAGTTCATCTCGTCCGGTGAGGCGAAGTGGGGCCAGCGGTCCGACGTGGTCATGCTGCTGCCGCACGGGCACGAGGGCCAGGGCCCGGACCACACTTCCGGTCGCATCGAGCGGTGGCTGCAGCTGTGCGCCGAGGGGTCGATGACGGTCGCGATGCCTTCGACTCCGGCGAACTACTTCCACCTGCTGCGCCGTCACGCGCTGGACGGCATCCACCGCCCGCTGGTGGTGTTCACGCCGAAGTCGATGCTGCGGTTGAAGGCCGCGACCAGCCCGGTCGAGGACTTCACCGAAGGCAAGTTCACCTCGGTGATCGACGACCCGACGCAGCCCGACCCGGCTGCGGTGCGAAACGTGGTGCTGTGCACCGGCAAGCTGTACTACGAGTTGGCGGCGCACCGGGACAAGCACGGCATCACCGACACCGCGATCGTCCGGCTGGAGCAGCTCTACCCGCTGCCGCACCGCAAGCTGGGCACGCTGTTCGAGCGGTACTCCAACGCCACGTCGATCCGGTGGACGCAGGAAGAGCCAGCCAACCAGGGTGCCTGGCCGTTCCTGGGCCTGGCCCTGCCGGATCTGTTCCCGCAGCTGGTCGGCAAGCTGCAGCGGGTCTCGCGCCGTCCGATGGCCGCCCCGGCCACCGGTCTTGCCAAGGTCCACGAGGTCGAGCAGGCCGAGGTCGTGCAGAACGCCTTCGCCTGATCCGCGGCTGGAGCGGGCCGCCGGTTCCACCCGGAACCGGCGGCCCGTTTTTGCGCTGTGCCACTGCCGAACCCGCGCCGCGGCGACTTGTGGGTTACAGGAAGGTTTCCATCTTCACTTCAGGCTCCCCGGCTGGGAGCAGTTCGGGGCGGCGGCATAGAGTTCGGCTCCCGGTCTCCGGCGGACAGGCCGGAAACGGCCGTGGAGCACGGGAACCTTCCACCGAACACTCGTGGTTCCAGTGCTGCGTCCATCGAGGCGTTTCGTACTCTGCTGTTCTGCCAACCCTGATCGCACCGGTCACGGACGAACAAAATTAGGAGGACACGGTGTACTTCACCGACCGCGGCATTGAGGAACTCGAAGATCGTCGCGGTGACGACGAGGTCACGTTGGCCTGGGTCGCCGACCGGATGCGGGCCTTCGTGGACCTCAACCCCGATTTCGAGGATGCCACCGAACGCCTCGCCACCTTTCTCGCCCGCGACGACGCCGACGACGAGTGACGGCGAAAGCCACAACTGGAAGAGCCCTGCCCCGACCACGCCCGTGGCAGCAGGGCTCGTCCCCTCTCGGCGCCGCGGCCACGAGGACGAATCCGAATGATCGCGCGCGAGGGCCTGCTAGCAGTTTTCGGCGCTGAGAACGTCGTCCACCTCGCCGCGCCGCCTGCGGGAACAAGATCCGCACGCCTTTCGCGCTCCTGAAGCCTGGTCGCTGATGCTGATCGCCGGCCATCGGCGGAGCAAAGCGGAGCAGGCACTCGTGAAGGCTGCCGGTCTGGACGTTTGCTCTCCGGGTGCGACCGGCCAGTTGGCGCGGCACATGCCGCCCCGCGCGCTTTGCAGCTCGACGTGGAATGGCCCGGTTTCCCGGGTTGCCCAGCGGGCTGCGGCCTCGCCTCGTCTGCCCATTCCTCGAGCTCGGGCGCGATCTGGCCGCACGCGTCGTCGGCCACCTGTCGCCGTCGCCGCAGGTCCGCCGGCAGCACCCACCACCCAGAACCCGTGACCGGCGCCGCGCACGACAGGAAGGTTCCCTTCCTCCAACCCGCCGCGCCCCGAACCGTGGCCGTAGACAGGAAGGTTCCCTTCCCCCACAGCCGCTTCCGCAGACTTGCTGTGCCAGGAAGGTTCCCTTGCTCGCGTCGCTCATGCGCGACCGTTGGCGACGGGAAGGTTCCCTTGCTCTGGACCGGCGCGGCGGATGAGTCGAGGGGTGCTCCCCTGGCCGGGTGGCTGGGCGGGGTGCTTGATCCACTACGGAGTGATGTGCGCGGCGAGCACGGCCGATGTGTGATCGCCTCGGCGCTGGCAATTCCAACGCACTTCGGAGGATTTTCATGCGACGTCTTCTCGCCGGCGCCCTGCTCACTGGTCTCGCCGCGCTGGGGGCTGCCGGAACGGCCGCGGCCAGCGACGCCCCGCAGCCGTCGACCCCGGACCAGATCCTCGCCGCTATCGCCGGTGCCGTCGACGGGCCGCAGGGGCCGACCAAGCACGGCCAGGTGAGCGTGAACGAGCAGCACAAGCACCAGAAAACGCAACAGCACCACACCCAGTCGTCCACCCCGCGCGGGCAGCAGCACTTCCAGTCGTCCACCCAGCAGGCACAGACGCTGCAGGGCGGGTCGTCCTGGAAGGGATGACCATCCGGCGGCGCCGCGCCCCACTCGTCGAAGGCGGGTGGGGCTCGTCGTGCTGTGCAGTGCCGCTAACCAGCCAGTGCAGAAAGTCGCGATGGACCTGCCCACCGCACCGGGACAGACTCCGTTGCGACAAGCCGTCGAGAGCGGAGGAACCTTGCGCGCTCTGGTGAAGACCTCACCCGCGCCCGGCCTGGAGCTGACCGAATTCCCCGACCCGGCGCCCGGCCCGGACGAGGTCGTGGTGCGGGTGATGCGCACCGGGATCTGTGGCACGGACCTGCACATCGCGTCGTGGGACGAGTGGGCGGCCCGCACCGTGCCGACCCCGCTTGTGGTGGGGCACGAATTCGCCGGTGAGGTGGTGGCCACCGGTGCTGCGGTCACCCGGGCAGCGGTCGGCGACTTCGTCAGCGGCGAGGGTCACCTGGTGTGCGGCATGTGCCGCAACTGCCTCGCCGGCCGTCGTCATCTGTGCGCGCACGCGGAAGGTCTCGGGGTGCACCGCAACGGCGCGTTCGCCGAGTTCGCGGTGCTGCCGGAGCAGAACGTCTGGGTTCATCGCGGCGAGGTCGATCCGGACGTGGCGGCGATCTTCGACCCGTTCGGCAACGCGGTGCACACCGCGCTCAGCTTCCCGGTCGTCGGCGAGGACGTGCTGATCACCGGTGCCGGACCGATCGGGTTGATGGCGGCGAGCGTGGCCAAGCACGCGGGCGCGCGGCACGTGGTGATCACCGACATCAGCGCGCACCGGTTGGAGCTGGCGCGCCGCGTCGGTGTGGATCTTGCCGTGGACGTTTCGCAGGCGCGGGTCGCCGACGCGCAGCAACAGCTCGGGCTGAGCGAGGGCTTCGACGTGGCGATGGAGGTTTCCGGGAAGCCCGAGGCGTTGCGGGAGGTCGTGGCGAACATGGCGCACGGCGGCCGGATCGCGATGCTGGGGCTGCCGGCCGAGGACTTCTCGCTGGACTGGAGCGCGGTGGTGTTCAAGATGCTCACCGTCAAGGGCATCTACGGGCGCGAGATGTTCGAGACCTGGTACTCGATGTCGGTGCTGCTGGAGTCCGGGCTGGACCTGACGCCGGTGATCACGCACCGCTTCCCGTACACGGAGCACGCCGAGGCGTTCGAGACGGCTCGCAGCGGTCGCTGCGGCAAGGTCATCCTTGACTGGACAACGAAGGGGTCCGCCTGATGTACACGATCGCTGACGACGTCCGGGCCGAGCTGGCCGAGATCCGGGCCGCCGGGCTGTACAAGGACGAGCGGGTGCTGGATTCGCCGCAAAGCGCGCGAGTGAGTGTCGGCGGCGCCGAGCTGCTGAACTTCTGCGCCAACAACTACCTGGGCTTGGCGGATCATCCCGCGCTGCTCGCCGCCGCCGAGGAGGCGCTGGCGAAGTGGGGTTTCGGGATGGCTTCGGTGCGATTCATCTGCGGCACGCAGGCCCCGCACAAAGAGTTGGAGCGGCGGCTCTCGAGGTTCCTCGGCACCGATGACACGATCCTGTACAGCTCGTGCTTCGACGCCAACGGCGGGGTTTTCGAGACCCTGCTCGACGATCGCGACGCGGTGATCTCCGATGAGCTCAACCACGCGAGCATCATCGACGGCATCCGGCTGTCCAAGGCCCGCCGCGGCCGGTACCGGAATCGCGACATGGCCGACCTGGAGCGGCTGTTGCAGGAGAACGCCGACGCGCGGCGCAAGCTCGTCGTCACCGATGGCGTGTTCTCGATGGACGGCTACCTGGCGCCGCTGGACGAAATCTGCGCGCTCGCCGAGAAGTACGGGGCGCTGGTGATGGTCGACGATTCGCACGCGGTCGGGTTCACCGGGCCGACCGGGGCGGGCACCCCGGACCTGTTCGGCGTCTCCGACCGGGTCGACGTCGTCACCGGGACGCTGGGCAAGGCGCTCGGCGGGGCCAGCGGCGGCTACGTGTCCGGGCGGGCCGAGATCGTCGAGCTGTTGCGGCAGCGCTCCCGGCCTTACCTGTTCTCGAACTCGCTCGCGCCGTCGATCGTGGCGGCTTCGCTGGCCGCGCTGGACTTGGTGGCCGCGCAGCCGGAGTTGCGGAAGCGGCTGCGGGACAACAGTGCGCTGTTCCGGCGCCGCATGGCGGAGGAGGGCTTCGACCTGCTGCCGGGTGAGCACCCGATCATTCCGGTGATGATCGGCGACGCTGCCGAGGCCGCGCAGATGGCGGACTTGCTGCTGGCGGAGGGCGTCTACGTCATCGGCTTTTCCTACCCGGTGGTGCCCGTGGGCAAGGCCCGCATCCGCACCCAGATGTCGGCCGCGCACCGTACCGACGACGTGGAACGCGCGGTTTCGGCGTTCGTCGCGGCCCGCGAACGGATGGGTACCATCGCCCAGTGATTGACCCGCGGCGGCTTCTGGTGCTCCGCGCGCTCGCCGACCACGGCACCGTGCGCGCTGCTGCGGAGAAGCTGTACCTGACGCCGTCGGCGGTGTCGCAGCAGCTCACCGCGTTCGAGAACGAGGTCGGGCAGTCTCTGCTGGTCCGGCAGGGTCGTCGTGTCCGGCTAACCGCGGCCGGTGAGCTGCTGGTCGAGCACGCCAAGGCGGTGCTGGCCGAGTTGGAGCGAGCGGAGGCGAGCTTGGCGGCCTGCGCGGCGGGCATCGTCGGCACGGTGGAGGTGGCGTCGTTCGCGTCGGCGATCACCCAGTTCGTGGCGCCGTCGATCGTCGCGTTGCGGCAGCAGGCACCCGATGTGCGGGTGCTGGTACGCGATGCCGAGGCACACAACAGCCTCATGATGCTGCTGGCCGGGGAGATCGACATCGCGATCTCGATGGAGTACACCTCGACGCTGCAGGCCGATGCCCGGCGGGTGAGCCGGTTTCCGCTCTACGCCGAGCCGTTCGACGTCGTGCTGCCACCGCAGCATCGGCTCAGCGCAGCGGACGCCGTCGCGCTCGACGAGCTCCGCGACGACGACTGGATCGCGCCGCTGCCGGGCAACCCGTGCCGGGCGGTAGCGCAGGTGTGCTGCGAGAACGCGGGTTTCGTCCCGAACATCGCGCACACTTCCGATGATTTCCACGCCGTGGTGGCGCTGGTCGCGGCGGGCACCGGTGTCGCGCTGGTACCCCGCACGGCCATCGCTGGTGGTCAGGGCGTGGTTGCGCTACCGGTCGTGGGCAGGCCGCCGACCCGCCGCGTCTTCGCCGCGGTCCAGTGTGGGCGGGAGGACCATCCGCTGGTCCGCGTCGTGCTGGATGCGCTGCTGGTGAACAGGGAACACGGGACCGCCCGTCGCGAGGAAGCGGTCCCCTAGCACGCGTTGACCAGGAAGTTTCGCCGAATGGCCGCTTACCGTGGTCCAGTGTGGACGGAGGTGTTACCCGCTGGCTGGATGTGCCGCGGGTAACGCGGATCTATTCGTCTGCCATGAGGAATCGGGCGATCCTGGCGATGGTGTCGGCCGAGCCTGTGTAGTGGTGCCCTGTCAGACGGAGTTCCTCGGCGGCGGCGACACGGCCGGCGGTGTCGCCGATGAACAGGGCATCGCCCGCGACGGCACCGAGGCGTTGCAGCACGATCCGGTAGGGATCGCCCGGGGCGTGGTGCCGAGACGAACGGCCCACGTGAATGAGGCGAACGGACCATCCACGCCACCAACCGACACAAACAGGCCGTTCGCTCCACACCACCACAGCACAAACCCGGTGCGGAAGGGATGAGGCGAACGGACCATCCACGCCACGCAGTTTGGGGATCGCCCGGGCGCTGTTGAACTCACCTACAGTTTTGTTGCTCGCAGACCCGACAGTTTGGTTGGATCCACGCCAACGTGCTGGTCTACGGGACGTGATCGTTGATTTGGCGCGGCGTCAGACGGTTCTGGTCAGCACACACCTCCCCAAGGACGTGGCTGCGGTGGCCGACCACGTCGCGGTGCTGGACCAAGGCCGCGTGGTGTTCGACGGGGATCTTGCGGAGATCATTTGGGACCTTCCGCGTGGGCGCTTGTTAACGCCCAAGCGAACGGACCATCCACGCCACCTACCGACACAAACGGGCCGTTCGCTCCACACCGCCACAGCACAAACCCCGTGCGGAACGGATGAAGCGAACGGACCGTTCACGCCACCTACCGGCGCGAACGGGCCGTTCGCTCCTCACCACACAACGAGGACGCACGGCTGCCGCACAATGAGATCCCGAACAGGCCCCCATAGCCCGCGGGGTCCTGAACAGGCGCAACCGTTCTCTGCCAGCGTTCAGCGGATCCGGTTGCCGCGGCGCCAGACGGCGTGGGTGAGGGGGACGCCGGGGCGGTAGGCGAGCCAGGTCGTGCTCGGGGCGTCGAGGATGTGGACGTCCGCTCGTGCGCCGGGCCGGAGCACTCCGACCGCGCCATCGCCGGACTCCCGGCGCAGCGCACGTGCGCCTCCCCAGGTCGCCGCGCGCACCGCTTCCTCGATGCTCATCCGCATCTGCAGCACAGCCGTCGTCACACAGAACGCCATCGACGACGTGTAGGAAGAACCGGGATTGCAGTTGGATGCCAAGGCAACCGTGGTGCCGGCGTCGATGAGCGCCCGGGCGTCCGGCAACGGCTGCCGCGTCGACAGGTCACAAGCGGGCAGCAGCGTCGCCACGGTTTCAGATCCGGCCAGTGCGTCCACATCGGACTCCGCGAGATAGGTGCAGTGGTCCACGCTCGCGGCACCCATCTCGACGGCCAACCGCGCGCCGGGCCCGGGCGCGAGCTGGTTGCCGTGCACGCGCAAGCCCAGCCCGCGTTCCTTGGCCGCTTCCAGGATCCGCGTGGACTGGTCGACGTCGAATGCGCCCGTCTCGCAGAACACGTCGCACCAACCGACGTGTGGGGCCACCGCATCGAGCATTTCCCCGCACACCAGGTCTACGTAGGCGTTGGCGTCCTCGTCCGCTGGCACGAGGTGCGCGCCGAGGAATGTGACCTCGTCGGCTTCGGCGGCGATCTTCGCCGACCGCAACTCGTCGGCGACCGTCAACCCGTAGCCGGTCTTGGTCTCTATGCACGTCGTGCCCTGCGCCACCGCTTCGGCGATGTGCGTGCGCAGGTTGGCGGCCAGTTCCTCGTCGGTGGCGCCCCGCGTCGCCTCTACCGTCACCGCGATTCCGCCCGCCTGGTAGGGTTTTCCGGCCATCCGGGCGGCGAACTCCGCGGTACGATCCCCGGCGAACACCAGGTGCGTGTGGCTGTCGACCCAGCCCGGCAGGACCGCTCGCCCGGCGGCGTCGAACCGCTCGTCAGCGTCCGGGGCGCGAGCCGCGGGCCCGGCCCAGACGACCCGGTCACCGCCGATGACCAGCGCGGCGTCGGTGAGCGTGCCGAGCTCGTCGTCGTTCGTCGTCAGCTCGCCGATTCCAGTAATAACAGTGCTTGTCATCGTTGTTTGCTTTCCGTTCTTGGTATCGCCCATTGCTCACGCGCGGAGCGCGCTGATCGCGTCGTGGAGTTCTTCCGCCGCGTCGATCGCCTGGTGCCGGCCGCCCTGCACGATGCGGCGGCCATCGGCGATCACGACCCGCACGTCGTCGGCCCGCGCTACCGCCGGGACGGCCTCCGGCGCGACGCCCGTCAGCCGGGTCGACCCGAGATCCACGGCGACGAAGTCGGCGCGGGCGCCGACGCCGAGCCAGCCCGCATCGGGCCAGCCGAGCGACCGGTGCCCGGCCGTGGTCGCCATCTCCAGCAACTCGTCGGCCGCGAAGTGCCCACGGGTCTCGGTGTTCAGCCGCGTGTACGACTCGACGGCCTGGACTTCCGCGAACGGGTCGATCACCGAATGCCCGTCGCTGCCGATCGCGAGCGGGCTTCCCACGACGCGCAACGCCGCCGCCGGACCGATCCCGTCGGCCAGGTCGGCCTCGGTCGTCGGGCACAGGCACACCCCGGTACCGCTGTCGCCCAGCAGCGCCACATCGGATGCGGCCAGGTGGGTGGCGTGCACCGCCGTCACATCCGCGCCCAGCGCGCCGTACGATTCCAGCAGTTGGGTCGGCGTGCAGCCATGCGCCGCCAGACATGCTTCGTTCTCGGCGCGCTGCTCGGAAAGGTGCAGGTGCAACGGTGCCTCGCTCTTGCGAGCCCAGCCCGCCACCTCCGGGATCTCCTCGGCTGGCACCGCGCGGACCGAATGCAGCGCGGCTCCGAGGCGAACCCGGTCGTTGTCCACAGTGAACTGATCGATCCGGTCGATCCAGCTCGTCGCAGCGCCGTCCGAGAAGCGCAGCTGCACGCCGTCCGGCGGCCTGCCGAAACCGCCTGCCAGGTAGCAGGTGTCGAGGAGCGTGAGCCTGATCCCCGCGTCCTGCGCTGCCTGCACGAGGGCGTGGCCCATCGCGTTCGGGTCGTCGTAGCGGGTTCCGCTCGCGGCGTGGTGCACGTAGTGGAACTCGCCGACGCAGGTGATCCCGGCAAGTGCCATCTCGGCGTAGACGCCGCGGGCGAGCCGGTAGTAGCTGTCCGGGTCCAGCGCCGCCGCTACCTGGTACATCTGGTCGCGCCAGGTCCAGAAGGTGCCGCGTGCGCCGTTGTGCCAGCCGCGCAGCGCCCGGTGGAAGGCGTGGGAATGCGCGTTCGCGAGCCCGGGCAGCGTCATTCCCGGCAGCCGTTCGGCATGCTCGGGCGGGGTTCGCGCCGAACTTGCGGCGCTGATGCGGCCGCCATCGACGTCGAAGAGCACGCCCCGCTCCGGGCCGCACGGCAGCCAGGCCCATTCGCACCAGTACGTGGCCATCCACGTCACCCCGCGAGGTTTTCCAGGACCCGGGTGAGCGCGTGTGCACCGGAATCGCAGTCGTCGGGCTCCGCGTGCTCTTCCGGGGCGTGGCTGATGCCGGTCGGGTTGCGCACGAAGAGCATCGCGGTCGGCACCTCGGCGGCGAGGATCCCCGCGTCGTGCCCGGCCCCGGTCGGCAACGCCGGTGCGTCGTCGAGCAGGCCGCTGAGCTGGTCGCGGAACGCGGTGTCGAAGTGCACCGTGTCCCCGTAGGATTCCTCGACCACCTCGACCTGGCAGCCCTCCGCGGCAGCGAACTCCGCCGCCGACCCGGACAGGTCCTCGACGATGGACCTCGTTGACCGGTCGTCCGGCGATCGCGCGTCCAACCATACGTCCACAGTGGATGCGATGACGTTGGTGCCGCCGGGGTTCGGGACCAGCCGCCCCACCGTCGCCCGTCCGCCGTCGACGCCTTCAGCGATCCGGCGCGCTTCGAGGACGAGCCGCGACGCGGGCAGCATCGGGTCGTGGCGGTCGGCGATCAGCGTCGCGCCGGCGTGGTTTCCCTGACCGCCGAACCGGAATCGCCACCTGCCGTGCGCCAGGATCGACGATGCGACCGCCACCGGCCGCCCCAGGTCGATCAGGCCGCGCCCCTGCTCGACGTGCAGCTCGACGAACCGCCCGATGCGCCGCAACGCCTCCTCGTCCCGCCCCAGCCGCGCCGGGTCCGCGCCGAAGGAGCTCATGGCCTCGGCGAACGTCACCCCGTTCGGGTCGCGGAGCGCGCGGGCCCGGTCCGCGTCGATGATCCCGGCCAGCAGCCTGGACCCCAGGCACGGCACGCCGAACCGGCCGCCCTCCTCCTCCGCGAAGACCACCACCGCGAGCGGTTTGCGGGGCGTGAAACCCTTGGCCCGCAACAGGTCCACCGCGCTCAACGAGCTGACCACCCCCAGTGGCCCGTCGAACGCCCCGCCGCCGGGCACCGAGTCGAGGTGGCTGCCGGTCACCACCGCGGCATTGCCCGGCTCGCCCCACCACGCCCAGATGTTGGCGTTCCGGTCGGTGGTGACCCGCAAGTCGCGCGCCTCGGCCTGCTCGACGAACCACTCCCGCAACTGCCGCTCGGCGTCGTCGAAGACGTGCCGGGAGTACCCACCCCGGCGCCGGTCCTCGCCGACATCGGCGATGGCCGCCATCAACTCATTCGGTCCCGCCACGCCCGCTCCTTCCCGAACACCCGCGTCACGGGCAGAACTGCCCACGCTGGCTCTACTGTCAGTTTCCGGGGCCGTGAGCGTTTTGGTTGCTATAGCGCAAAACGCTCACGGGTGCTCAGCCGACGAGCGGGGTTCGGATGCCGCGTTCGGCGGCGATCTCGTCCGCTCGCTCGTAGCCGGCGTCGACGTGCCGGATCACGCCCATGCCCGGGTCGTTGGTCAGCACCCGCGCCAGCTTCTGCGCGGCCAGCTCGGTGCCGTCGGCGACCGTGACCTGGCCCGCGTGCAGCGACCGCCCCATGCCGACCCCGCCGCCGTGGTGCAGCGACACCCACGTCGCGCCGGAGGCCGTGTTGACCAGGGCGTTCAGCAGCGGCCAGTCCGCGACCGCGTCCGAGGTGTCCGCCATCGCCTCGGTCTCCCGGTACGGCGAGGCCACCGACCCGCAATCCAGGTGGTCCCGCCCGAGCACCAGCGGCGCCTCGAGCTCGCCGGAGGCCACCATCTCGTTGAACCGCAGGCCCGCCTCGGCCCGCTCGCCGTAGCCGAGCCAGCAGATCCGCGCGGGCAGCCCTTGGAACGAAACCTTCTCGCCGGCCAGCCGGATCCACCGCGCCAGGTGCTCGTCGTCGCCGAACAGGTCGAGGATCGCCCGGTCGGTCTTGGCGATGTCGGCCGGGTCGCCGGACAGCGCCGCCCACCGGAACGGGCCCTTGCCCTCGCAAAACAGCGGCCGGATGTAGGCGGGTACGAAGCCCGGGTAGGCGAAGGCCCGCTCGTAGCCGCCGAGCTCGGCCTCGCCGCGCAGCGAATTGCCGTAGTCGAAGACCTCGGCGCCGCCGTCGAGGAACCCGACCATCGCCTCGACGTGCTTGGCCATCGAATCGCGCGCCCGCTCGGTGAACTCGTCGGGCTTCTTGGCCGCGCAGTCGTGCCAGTCGTCCAGGTCGACGCCCAGCGGGAGGTAGGACAGCGGGTCGTGCGCGGAGGTCTGGTCGGTCACGATGTCTGCGGGCACGCCGCGCCGCAGCATCTCGGGCAGCAGCTCGGCGGCGTTGCCGATCACGGCGACCGAGTAGGCGCGCCGGTCGTTCTTCGCGGCGACGGCCTTCTCGGTCGCGGCGTCTAGGTCGTCGGCGACTTCGTCGAGGTAGCCGTGCCGGACCCGGCGGTGCGCGCGCTCGGGGTCGCACTCGACGACCAGGGCGACGCCGTCGTTCATCGTCACCGCCAGCGGCTGCGCGCCGCCCATGCCGCCGAGACCGGCGGTGATGGTCAGGGTGCCCGCGAGGCTGCCGCCGAAGCGGCGGGCCGCGATCGCCGCGAACGTCTCGTAGGTGCCCTGCAGGATGCCTTGGGTGCCGATGTAGATCCACGACCCGGCGGTCATCTGCCCGTACATCATCAGGCCGAGCGCGTCGAGGCGGCGGAACTCCGTCCAGTTCGCCCAGTCGCCGACCAGGTTGGAGTTGGCGATGAGCACCCGCGGCGCCCACTCGTGGGTCTGCAGGACGCCGACCGGCTTGCCGGACTGCACCAGCAGCGTCTCGTCCTCGCGCAGCGTGGTCAGTTCCCGGACCATCGCGTCGAACGAAGCCCAGTTCCGGGCCGCTTTGCCGGTGCCGCCGTAGACGACGAGGTCGCCGGGCCGCTCAGCGACCTCCGGATCGAGGTTGTTCTGCAGCATCCGCAGCGGCGCTTCGGTGCTCCAGCTGCGCGCGGTCAGCGTCGTCCCGCGCGGGGCGCGCACGGGTCGGGCTTCGCTCATGACATCCTCCGGTCCACTGTGGAATTCGTGGCGTCGGCAACGGCTTCGCGCACCGCGCCGGAACGGATCAGTTCTTCGGCCGCGGTGATCTCCGGCGCGATGTGGCGGTCGGCTCCGGGGCCTTGGACCCGGGTACGCAGCAGGTCCCGCACCGCGCCGGTGGCCGGGCCCGGCTCCAGCGGGGCGCGCAGGTCCAGGGCTCGCGCGGCGGTCAGCAGCTCGATCGCGAGCACGGTCGTCAGGCCGTCGATGCCGCGGCGGAGCTTGCGCGCGGCGGACCAGCCCATCGACACGTGGTCCTCCTGCATCGCGCTCGTCGGGATCGAATCGACCGACGCCGGGACCGCGAGCCGCTTCAGCTCGGCGACCACCCCTGCCTGCGTGTAGTGCGCGATCATGTGCCCGGAATCGACGCCCGGGTCATCGGCGAGGAACGCGGGCAGCCCGTGTGAACGCGCGACGTCGAGCATCCGGTCGGTGCGGCGATCGGCCATGCTCGCGACGTCCGCCACCGGAATGGCGAGGAAGTCCAGCGCATGGGCCAACGGGGCGCCGTGGAAGTTGCCGTTGGACTCCACCCGGCCGTCGTCGAGCACGACCGGGTTGTCGATGGCGGCCGCGAGCTCCCGATCCGCCACGGTCTCGGCGTAGCCGACGGCGTCCCGGGCCGAGCCGTGCACCTGCGGTGCGCACCGCAGCGAATACGCGTCCTGCACGCGCGTGCAATCGGGCCCGCGGTGACTGGCCACGATCGGCGAATCCGCCAGTAGCGCCAGCATCCGCGCCGCGGAAACCGCCTGCCCCGGGTGCGGGCGCAGGCGCTGCAGGTCGGCGGCGAACACGCGGTCGGTGCCCAGCAGCGCCTCCACGCTCATCGCCGCCGTCACATCGGCCACGTCCAGCAGCGCGGACAGGTCGTCCAGCGCGAGCACCAGCATGCCGAGCATGCCGTCGGTGCCGTTGGTCAGCGCCAGGCCTTCCTTCTCCGCGAGCACCACGGGCTCGATCCCGGCCTCGGCCAGCGCCTCGGCGGCCGGGCGGAGCCGCCCCGACGCGTCGAAAACATCGCCTTCGCCGGTCAGGGCGAGCGCGACGGCCGCCAGTGGCGCGAGGTCTCCGGAGCAACCGAGCGAACCGAATTCGTGCACCACCGGCACGATGCCGGCGTTGAGCATCCCGGCCAGCGCGTGCGCGGTTTCCGGGCGGACGCCGGTGCGCCCGGTCGCGATCGTGTGCAGGCGCAGCAGCATCTGGGCGCGCACCACCTCCGGTTCGACGGCCGGGCCGGCGCCCGCCGCGTGCGAGCGCACGAAGGACTGCTGCAAGGCGGCGCGCCGGTCGCTGGGGATGTGCCGCACGGCTAGCGCACCGAACCCGGTCGACACCCCGTAGATGGGGCGCTGCTCGGCGGCCAGCGCTTCGATGTGCTTCCGCGTCGCGGCTATGCCGTGCTCCGCGAGCCGGGTCAGTTCCACGCGCGTGCCGCCGCGGGCGACGTCGACGACCTCGTCGCGGTCGAGCGGCTCCGGACCGACATTGAGCACGTTGTCCTGCATAACTCCATATCAGCGCTACTGCGCCGTCGGCAGAAGCCCGGTTAGGGTGAGAGTGTCTGGAGTACCAGACACCAATCCCCGATCGGAGGGTCATGGGCGGCAGCAGCGACGTTCCGGCGCTGCGACGCGGGCTGGCCATCCTGCGGGTCCTCGCGGGCCGCGCCGGGCCGGTGTCGGCCGGGGTCATCGCCCGCGACCTGGACCTGCCCCGGTCGACGACCTACCACCTGCTGGCCGAGCTGGTCGCCGCCGGATTCGTGACCCACCTGCCGGAGGAGCGGCGCTACGGGCTGGGCATGGCGGCCTTCGAGCTCGGCTCGGCCTACCTGCGCCACGACCCGCTGGAACGCCTCGCCGGGCCGCTGCTGCGCCGGCTGGTGGACGAGGTGGGCCGCACCGCGCACCTGGGCGTCCTGCACGGTGGCGAGTCGCTCTACCTGATCAAGGAACGCCCGTCCCAGCCGCAGACGCTGGTAACCGATGTCGGCGTCCGGCTGCCCGCGCAGCTGACCGCGTCCGGGCGCGCGCTGCTCGCGCACTTGCCCGCCGCGCACGTGCGGGCCCTGCTGCCGTCGAGCGAGCGGTTCGTGCGGCGGACCGACCGGGGCCCGCGGAACCTGCCCGAACTGCGCCGGTTGCTGGCGGAGGAGCGCCGACGCGGCTGGGCGGTCGAGGACGGTTTCGTGACGGCGGGCTTCGCCTCGGTGGCGTGCGCGGTGTTCGACCACGGGGCGCGCCCCATCGCGGCGATCAGCGTCACCTTCCGCCACTTCTGCGACACCCCGGGCGGCGAACCCTGCGCCGAGACCTGGCCGAACGTGGCCACCCAGGTCCACCGAACGGCGGCGGAACTGACCACCAGGATCAGCGGCCGCTCGGCCTAGGAGGCTGCGTCACGTCTCCAGGCGTGCCGATCCACGCGACCGGCAAGCAGGACCCCGCAGGTGGCTGCCCGTGCGAGGGATCAGAGGCCGGCCGAGGCGACGAACTCCTTGGCGACATCGGCCGGGTTGGCCTTGTCGACCTCGATCTTCCGGTTGAGTTCCGTCAGCTTTTCCGTGTCGAGGGCGCGGGACACCTTGTTCAGCGCCTCGGCCTGCTGCGGGGTCAGCTTCCCCTTGTGCGCCAGCGGAACCACGTTCTGCGCCGGGAACATGTTCTTCGGGTCCGCCAGCTTCACCAGGTTGTTCGCCGCGATCTGCGACGAGGTGGTGAACAGGTTCGCCACCTGGATCTGGCCGGACGTCAACGCGTCCACCGTGATGGTGCCCGCCTCGACGGGGCGGATCTCCTTGAACCGGCAGCCGTAGTCCTCCGCGATCTTGGCTTCCCAGCGGGACTTCCACTCCGCTGGCGCGCCGAGCACGAACTCGCCGCAGCGCGGCCCGAGATCAGCCATCGACCGCACCCCGGTACCGGCGGTGGCGGCGGTGACGGTCAGCACGTCGGAGTCCTCGGCCGGGGACTGCTCCAGCAGCTCCATCTCACCCGGCACGGCCTGCTTGAGCTGCTCGTAGACCTGCTGGGTCTCGGTCGCCGACGCCTGCGGGTTCAGGTACTGCAGCAGGTTCCCGGTGTACTCGGGCACCACCGAGAGCTCCCCGTTGCGCACCGCGTTCACGTAGAACTCCCGGGCGCCGATGCGCGGCCGGGTCTCCACCTCGGCGCCGGTGGTCTTCAGCGCCTCGGCGTAGATGTTCATCAGCAGCTCGCTTTCGGCGAAGTCGGCCGAGCCGACCACCAGCGCGCCGCCCTGGTTCCGGTTGGCCTCCAACGGGTTCTGCGAACCGCAGCCGGTCAGCAGCAGAGCCACCGCCGCGGCGCACACCAGCAACCGCTTCATCAATCCTTACCTCCTCGTCGGGCGGCCAGCACCAGACCGCGCGGCACCAACAGCCAGGTCGCGCCGGCCAACACCAGGTCGAGCAGGACCGCGAGCACCGCGATGACGATCGCGGCCGAGGCCATCTGCGCGTAGTCGCTGATCTTCAACCCGTCCAGCAGGATCCGCCCCAGCCCGCCGAGCCCGACGTAGGCCGCGACCGCCGCGGTGGCGACAACCTGCAGCATCGCGCTGCGCACCCCGCCGAACAGCAGCGGCAACGCGGTCGGCAGCTCCACCTGCCACAACCGCTGCATGGGCGTCATCCCCATGCCCTTGGCCGCATCGACCGCGTCGGCGGGCGCGTTGCGGACCCCCGCGTAGGTGCCGGAGAGGATCGCCGGGATCGCGAGGACGACCAGCCCGGCCAGCGCCGGGCCCTCCCCGAGCCCGAAGCCCAGGACCAGCAGCGTTACCACGCCCAACGTCGGCAGCGCCCGCATCGCGTTGCTGATCCCCACCACGAGAACCGCGCCACGCCCGGTGTGTCCGATGTAGACACCCAGCGGCACGGCCACCACGGATGCGGCGGCGACGGAGACCACGCAGTAGTACAGGTGAAGCAGAGTCTGGGCCAGGATCCCGCCCGGCCCGGTCCAGTGCGCCGGGTCGGTCAACCAGGCGATCAGCTCGCCGATCATGCGCGGCTCACCCCCGCCCGCGCCCACGGCGTCAACCGCCGCCACAACGCCACCAGCAGCAGGTCGACCACCAGGGCCAGCAGCAGGGTCAGCACGATGCCGATGACGATCTGCTCCGGGTAGTCCAGTTGGAATCCGGCGGTGAACAACCGGCCCAGACCGCCGATGCCGACCAGCGCACCGACGCTGACCAGGCTGATGTTGCTGACCGACGCAACCCGGACCGCGGCGACCAGAACCGGCACCGCCAGCGGCAGCTCCACGGCGAGGAACCGCCGTCCGGGCCGGTACCCCATCGCCGTCGCGGCGGTGACGATGTGCGCGGGCACCGAATCCAGCGCGTCCCGGACCGGCCGCACCAGCAGTGCCGCGGTGTAGAACGTCAGGGCGATGATCACGTTGACCGAGGACAGCAGCGGCGTCCCCACCAGACCGGGGATGATCACGAACAGGGCCAGCGACGGGATCGTGTAGAAGACGTTGGCCCCGCCCTGCAACAAGCCGCGCAGCCAGCGCACCTGCTGCGCGAGGCGCCCCAGCGGCAGCGCCACCAGCACGCCGAGCAGCAGCGGCACCAGCGCGAGGTAGATGTGCTGGCCGAGCTGGCTGAGCACCATTTCCCGGTTGCTGGGACTTTCGAAGAAATCGATCATGGCAGCCCTTCGCCGACGCCGCGGCGGTGCTGTGCGATCACGTCGAGCACGTGGTCGGTGGTGATCACGCCGACCAACCGGCCATCGCCGTCGACGACGACACCCTGCCCGGACGGCGCGGACAGCGCCGCGTCGAGCGCGCCGCGCAGCGGGGTGTGCTCGGTGTAGAGCGACCCACCGGCGACGAGCTGCGCCTCGGCGAGCTCACCATCCACATTGGACCCGGGCGGGAGCCAGCCCCGCGGCCGGCCGTCTCCGTCCACCGCCAAGCGCCAGCGCGGTTCCGGCGGCACCTTCGTGCCCAACTCGACCGTGGCCACCGGCTCCGGGCGCACGCCGTCGGGGTCCACGAAGGACAGTCGCCGGTAGCCGCGGTCCCGGCCGACGAAGGCGGTCACGAAGTCGTCCGCCGGGTCGGCGAGCAGGTCGTCGGGCCGGGCGTACTGGGCGAGGTGCCCGCCCTGGCGCAGCACTGCGACCTTCTCGCCCAGCTTCACGGCTTCGTCGATGTCGTGGGTGACGAACAGCACCGTCTTGTCCAGCTCGTCCTGCAGTCGCAGCAGCTCGTCCTGCAGGCCCTCCCGCACCACCGGGTCCACCGCGCTGAACGGTTCGTCCATCAGCAGCACCGGCGGGTCGGCGGCCAATGCCCGGGCCACCCCGACGCGCTGCTGCTGACCACCGGAGAGCTGGGCCGGGTAGCGCTTGCCCAACTCCTGCGGCAGCCCCACCAGCTCCAGCAGCTCACCGGCTCGCCGCCGCGCCTCCTGCTTGCTGCGACCGTGCAGCAGCGGCACCGTCGCCACGTTGTCGAGCACGTTGCGGTGCGGGAACAGCCCGGCCTGCTGGATGACGTAGCCGATGCCGCGGCGCAGCTGAGCGGGATCGCGCTCACGCACGTCAGTGCCGCCCACCAGCACCTTCCCCGACGACGGCTCGATCATCCGGTTCACCATCCGCATCAAGGTGGTTTTGCCGCACCCGGACGGCCCCACCAGCACGGTGATAGTGCCGGTCTGCACCGACAGACTCAGCTCGTGGACGGCGACAGTGCCGTTGTCGTACTGCTTGCGCACGGCCTGGAACTCGATCAACCGAGCCCCCTCGTAGATCGTCGCGGTCCCCCAAACCTGGCCGACCCTAACTCGATCGGCGCAATCGTGCGATGGACCGATATCTACGCGTGATCTTCTCGGGGCGTCCCAGCTGCACCATCCCACCGACTGGGAGCCCGGCGCGGCGGCGGCGCCGCAGGGCACGCCGTAAGGTTGGGAATCCGATGAACACTGCTCAGCACCCCGCAACTCCCGAGCCCATCGACGCCGTGCACGCGGTGCTCGCCGACGCCGGAGTCCTCGCCCGACGGCTGCGCGAGATCCTCGCCCAGCTCGCCGAAGTCGCGCTGCCGCTCGACGAGTTGATCCGCAGGACGGCCGTCGCGCGGCGCACGGTCGAAGACCTGCTCGCCGCCGCCGGGCCCGACGTCGAAGCCACCGGCGCGACGTACCGGCTGACGCCGGAAGCGCGCGACCGCTACCGGCAGCGCTTCGCGCTGGACGAGCTGCGCCCCGCCCCGTCCACTGGGGCCGAACAGCTGGAGCGGATGCGAGGTTTCATCGAGAGCGGCCCGGCGCCCGCCGCAGCGCTCGACCACGTGACGGCTACGCCGGAAACCGCGCTACGCCGCGCCGAATGGCTGCGCGACAACTACGACCTGCGCGGCGCGCAGCTGCTCTGCCTGGGCGATCACGACCTGACGTCGTTGGCGTTGAGCTTGGTCGCGCCATCGGCGTCGGTGACCGTGGTGGACCTCGACGAGCGGATCCTGGCGCACATCGACTCCGTCGCGGCCAAACAGGGCTTCGCCATCCGCACCCTGCACGCCGACCTGCGGTTCGGGGTGCCGCCGGTGCTGGAAGGCTGCGCGGACCTGGTGTTCACCGATCCGCCCTACACCCCGGAGGGCGTCGGGCTGTTCGCCACGCGGGCCGCCGAATGCCTGGCGGGCCCGAACAGCCGGCTCCTGATCGCCTACGGCTACAGCACGCGGACCCCGGCGCTGGGGCACAAGGTGCAGCAGGAGTTGCTGCAGCTGGGCATGGTGTTCGAGGCGATCCTGCCCCGGTTCCACCGGTACTTCGGGGCACAGGCCATCGGCAGCGCGAGCGACCTGTACGTGTGCCAGCCGACCGCGCACACCCGAAAGCTGGCCCTGCGCCAAGCGCCGGGGATCTACACGCACGGCCCCCAGTCGGTGGAGGCGTTGGAGGCCTCGGCGCCGCCGGAGTTCCTGGCGGCGATCGGCGAGCGCGTCGGCGGCCCGGTCGCGACGTTGCGGGATCCCGGCTGGCCCCGGCCGATCCGGCAGCAGCAGGGCGCACCGGTGTTCGACCTGCGCAACGATCCGGGGCCGTGGCTGCTGCGGATGCTGTTGGCGTGCAACGCCGAACGCGCCGGATTCGTGGTCGACAACAACCACCCGGACATCACCAGCGAGCGCGCGCAGCACGCCCTGTTGGAGCTCGTCGCGGCGAAGTACCGGCTGCGGTTCCACCGCAGCAGCCCGGACTCGAAGCACGCGGTCGTGGTGGCGGACGCGGTGGAAACCCCGTCGGTGGCGCGCTACCTGCTGAACCACGGCAAGGGCGGCAACATCTGGCGGGAAGGCCTGATCACCTACTCCGACGAGAGCCTGACCAAGCGCGAGGCCAAGGACCGCATCGCCGAACTCGCGCCCAACGCGGACGACCTGGACCTGCGGCTGATCGACCTGCCCCGCCACCGCATCGCCGAACTCGTCCGCTCGACAACCGCATAACGCCCCATTTCCGCAGCGCAGCCCCGTGAGCCTGTGGGGTTGCCGCAGAGGCTGATTCGGAAGTGATCGTCCGAGTTGCGGTAGGGCGGGCTAGTGCCTTTGAAGCGGCGAAGCCGCTTGGCCCGCCCCGCAACCGGCACCGCCGCGTTCTCAGGCGTCGCCTGGCGAGGACAGCCGCAGCGTGGCGCACCGGGACACACACGAGTCGGAGATCCCGCACACCAGACGGCTTTTCAGGTTCCGGCCACCCGCACCGCCACGCATGACGAGCTTGAAACAGCCTCTACGGCTGCCCAACGGACTTACGGCCCTGTTCTCACGTTCCCGGGATGGGCAGCGGGCCTCGTTCGAGGAGGTCGCGGAACTCGCGGGCCGGGATCGCTCCGGAGAACAGCCACCCCTGGTAGGCGTCCACCCCGACCCCGCACAGCACGTGGAACTGCGTCGCCGTCTCCACGCCCTCGGCCACGCACAGGCGGCCCATCGCGCGGGCCATGTCCACGACCGCCCGCGCCACCGCGAAGTCCGAGGCGTCGCCGCCGACCCCGGCGACGAACCTGCGGTCCACCTTGATGATCTGCGCGGGCAAGTCCTTCAGCCGGGCCAGCGACGAGTAGCCGGTGCCGAAGTCGTCGACCGCGAACCGCACGCCGCGCGCGACCAGCTCGCCCATCTCGTGCCGGGTCCGCGACGGCAGGTCCACCAGCGCCGTCTCCACCAGCTCCAGGATCACCCGGTTCCAGGCGATGCCGGTCTCGGCGACGATGTCGGCGACCGCGTCGACGAACTCCGGCCCACCCGGCACCAGACCCGCCAGGTTCACCGCGACGCCCACCTGGCGGCCGCCGCGCGCAGGCCACGTCGCCGCCTCCCGGAGCGCGGTCCGCAGCACCCAGCGATCAAGCTCCCGTAACAGGTCGCCCTGCTCCGCGACCGGCAGGAACGCGTCCGGCGCGAGCATCCCGCGATCGGGATGCGGCCACCGCACCAGCGCTTCGGCGGTGACCACCGCGCCGTCGGAATTCACCACCGGCTGGTAGTGCAGGACGAGGCCGTCGTTGTTCAGCGCTTCCCGCAGCTGCCCCTCCAGGTGCAGCTGCCGGTCCGCCGAGGCCATCAGCGCGGGGCTGGCCAGCGAAACCTTGCCGGCGCCGCGGCGCTTCGCCTCGAACATCGCCGCATCGGCGAACCGCAACAGGTCCTCGCCGCCGGCACCCGACCCGTTGGGCACGGCGGCGCCGATCGACGCCGATACCCGGATCAGCTGGCCGTGCACCGGTACCGCGGTGCGCAGCAGCCCGGAAACCCTGGTGGCCAGGGAATCGACGCCGCCGACCGCGTCGATGTCCTGGCAGATGATCACGAACTCGTCGCCCGAAAGCCGGGCGGCCGTGCAACCGTCCGGCAGTCCGCCTTCCAGCCGCCGCGCCAGCGCGACCAGCAGCTCGTCCCCGGCGTCGTGGCCCAGCGAGTCGTTCACCCGCTTGAAGTTGTCGATATCGCAGAACAACACCGCGACGCGGTGCGAGTCGGCGCGCCCGAGCAGGTGGCTGAGCAGATCCTTGACCGCCGCCCGGTTCGGCAACCCGGTCAGGTCGTCGTGGGTGGCCTGGTAGCGCAGGGCTTCGGACGCACGCCGCCGCTCGGTGATGTCCTGGAACACCACCAGCCAGAACTGGGTGCCGTCGTCCTGCACCGACGAGGACGTGTGCAGCTCGCAGTACACCGGCTCGCCGTCGGAGCGCACCAACACCCGCTGCGGCACCCTGCGCCGGAGGCCCGGCCGCTCGGCGGGCGTGGGCAGGCCGGTCTCCCGCTCGCCCGGGTGCGTGATGTCCGGGACCGTCATGCCGCGCAGCTGCTCCAGGCGGTAGCCGAGCAGGTCGCACAGCGCGTCGTTTGCGTCGACCAGCCGCTCCGCCCGGTCGAACAGGCCGATCCCGACCGGCGTGATGCTGACCAGGTCGGTGAAGCGCTGGCTGGACCGCTCCATGCGGGTCACCACGGCGCGCTGCTCGGTGACGTCCTGGACGGTGCCGACCAGGACGGCCTGGCCTTCCTGGTCCCGGATCGCGGTGCCGTGCAGGCGGAGGATCCGCATCGTGCCGTCGATGCGCACGTAGCGGTGCTCGACCTCGATCGGCTCGTGGTGCTCCTTCAGCGGCTGCCACGCCTGCCGGACCCATTCCTGGTCGTCCGGGTGCACCCGTTCCAGGTAGGTGCCGAAGGTGGTGTGCGCGGTGGTGGGCTTGCCGATGATCTCGTGCAGCATCCGCGACAACCGGAAGACGTCGGTCCGCGGATCCCACTCCCACGTGCCGAGCCGGGCGATCCGCTGCGCGTCCTGCAGCTTGCGCCGCTCGTCGCGTAATTGGCGCTCCAGCGCTCGGTTCTCGGTGATGTCCTGAACGGTGCCCTGCACCCGCTCCACCCGGCCGGAGCGGTTGTACTCGGCGCGCCCGGTGCACAGGTAGATCCGCTTGCCGGGCAGGTCGCGGAGCTCGACCTCCAGCAGTTCGCCTTCGGGGGCGGTGAGCACCTCGGTGTAGAACTCCTCGGCGCGGTCCTGGTCCTCGGGATGGGTCGCCGCGATCATCGACAAGGCGTCGGTGGCGCCCTCCGCACCGGAGCCGCCGAGGAATTCCGTGAGCACCGGACTCTGGTACAGCTCACCGGTTTCCGGGTAGAACACCCAGCTGCCGACCTTCGCGATCCGCTGCGCCTCGATCAGCCAACGCCGTTCGTTCTCGGAGTCCCCGGACTTCTCCGGCGAGACCTCGGTCAGGTCCGAAACGTCGATCAGCACCGTGACGCGCAGCCGCTCGTCGTCGGCGTGCGGCCAGCTCAGCGGGCGGACCGGGACCCGGCCGCAGCGCGCCCGCAGCAGCGAAACCTGCCCGTCGCGCGCCACCAGATCCGCGAGCCGGCAGCCGACCAGGGTGGCGGGGCTGGTTTCGCCGGCGAGCTTCGCGGCCTGCTCCGTCGCCCGCACCACCACGCCGTCCTCGGTGCTGAGCAGGGCCGGTGCGGTCGGCAGGGGAACCAGCGCGAACGCTTCGGCACGGGCACCGGCCAGGCCGAGACCGCCGGAGGTCGTCCGGTTCCTCTCGCTCCGCTCGGTCAACAGCACCCCTCCTGCGTAGCAGCCGCCCGGCCGCCGCCAGCGGACGCCCGACACGCCACCGGGTGAGTGACGTGCAACACAGCTAACCGTGCAGCTGACCTTACCGGTCCACGCACCGGCAGTAACGTCACGGTGCCGGGGCGGGGACCGATTCCCTGGAGGGGTGACAGCCGTCGCCCGACATGATGACGCCGACCGACGAAATTCGGTTGTCGGCCGCCGATGCGGCGGGGCCGGGGGAGCCGCTGCCCGGCTCCCCCGGCCCCGCCACTGCAAGCCGAACCTACCGCTGTTCCGCCCCGGAACGACAGCCTCGACGGCTCATGCGGTTGCGACGCCGTCGGCTCGCGCCGCCTTCGCGACCGCCGCGCTGACCTCCGGCGCCACCCGCGGGTCCAGCGGGCTGGGCACGATGTGGTCCGCGCTGAGGTCGTCGGCGGCGACCGCCGCGATCGCCTCGGCCGCCGCGACCTTCATGCCGTCGGTGATCTCGCGAGCCCCGACGTCCAGCGCTCCCTTGAAGATGCCGGGGAACGCCAGCACGTTGTTGATCTGGTTCGGGAAGTCGCTGCGGCCGGTGGCGACCACCTTGGCGTGCCGCCGGGCGACGTCCGGGTGGATCTCCGGGTCCGGGTTGGAGAGCGCGAACACGATGGCGTCGTCGGACATCGTCGCCACGAATTCCTCCGCGAGCTGCCCGACCGAGACCCCGATCACCACGTCGGCGCCGCGCAGCGCCTCCGCGGGCCCGCCGGTGATGCCGCGCGGGTTGGTGAACTCGGCCAGTTCCTGCTTGATCGGCGTCAGGCCGTCCCGCGCGGAGTGGACCACCCCGCGCGAGTCGAGCACGATGATGTCCCCGACACCGGCGGTGTGCAGGATCTTCGCGCAGGCCACGCCGGCCGCGCCCGCGCCGGAGATCACCACTCGCAGCGATCCCAGCTCCCGGTCGACGACCTTGGCGGCGTTGCGCAGCGCGGCCAGCACGACCACTGCGGTGCCGTGCTGGTCGTCGTGCATGACCGGGCAGTCCAGCGCCTCGGCGACCCGGCGCTCCAGCTCGAAGCAGCGCGGCGCGGAGATGTCCTCCAGGTTGACCGCGCCGAACGACGGGCGCAGCCGGACCAGGGTCTCCACGATCTCGTCGACGTCGGTGGTGTCCAGCACCAGCGGGATCGAGTCGAGGCCGGCGAAGGTCTTGAACAGCGCCGACTTGCCCTCCATCACCGGCAGCGAGGCCCGCGGCCCGATGTCGCCCAGGCCGAGCACCGCCGTGCCGTCGCTGACCACGGCCACCAGCCGTTGCGTCCAGGTGTAGCGGTCGGCCAGCGCCGGGTCGCTGGCGATTGCGCGGCTGACCTGCGCCACGCCCGGGGTGTAAGCGATCGACAGATCCCGCGCGGAATCCAGCGGCGCGGTCACTCCGACGGCGAGCTTGCCGCCCTCGTGCGCCGCGAAGATCTCCTCGTTGGTCAATTCGGCACCGACTCCGCTCGCGGTGCTGTCGTTCACGGTGGTCACGGCGTCCCTCCTGTAGCCATGCCTGCGGCCCGGACGCATTCCAGGCCGGGCGGACCGGGTGGCACTTCGCCACCCGTGCGACGTCGCCTGCCCTTGCGTGCTGGACAGGCGAACGTCCTGAAATGACCGAGGCCTGCCGCCCTGGTCGGACAGCGGCTCGGCGGACGCTGCGGTTCAAACAGTGTGCCAGGCCGCGAGATCACTGTCAGCGACCGGGATCACACAACCTCACCAGCAGGTTCAACAATTTGTCAATCCCACTTGGCAGTACGCGCGTCCTTTTTGGATCGGGATTGCGGCAGTACGTGCACCCGGTTTCAGTGCCCCATTTCGCAGTACGTACGTCCGTTTTGAATATGGCGATCAATGGCTCGCATGACCCATATCAACTCCGCCCCACCGAACCGCATTCCAACCAACCTCATAGGCTTTCGGCCGTGCAGGTACGTCGACTTGACATCACGGGTGCATACGAGTTCACCCCGAAGGCCTTCCCCGACCACCGGGGCCTGTTCGTGGCCCCGTTCCAGGAGGCGGCGTTCATCGACGCCACGGGGCACCCGCTGCGAGTCGCGCAGACCAACCACAGCGTCTCGGCGCGCAACGTCATCCGCGGCGTGCACTTCTCGGACGTGCCGCCGGGCCAAGCGAAGTACGTGTACTGCCCGCAGGGCGCGCTGCTCGACGTGGTCATCGACATCCGGGTCGGTTCCCCGACCTTCGGCCGCTGGGAGGCGGTCCGGCTCGACGACACCGAGTACCGGGCCGTCTACCTAGCCGAAGGACTCGGGCACGCGTTCGCCGCGCTGACCGACGACACCGTGATGACCTACCTCTGCTCGACGCCCTACACCCCGGGCGCCGAGCACGGCATCGACCCGTTCGACCCGGAACTCGCGTTGCCGTGGTCCGACCTCGACGGTGAACCGGTCCTGTCCGAAAAGGACCGGACCGCCCCGAGCCTCGCGGAAGCCGCCGACAACGGCCTGCTTCCGGACTACGAAACATGCCTCGCCCACTACGAAGGCCTGCGCAGCCCCGGCTGAACGGTCACCGCAAGCGGCCCGGCTTCGGCCAGAGGCGCCACCGGATAATGCCGAGCACCTCGGCCGGGCCGAGCTCCCGCGAGTCCGTCGAGCCGAAGTTGTTGTCGCCCTCGACGTACCAGCCATCGCCCTCGCGGCGCAGCGCGCGCTTCACCGACAACTGCCCCGGGCGCTGGGCCCAACGCACCAGCACGACGTTCCCCGGCCGGGCGGAACCCCGAAGCCGCAGCAGCACCACGTCGCGATCCCGCAGGGTGGGAACCATAGACGGCCCGCGCACCAGCAACCGCCGCCAGGGCCAGCGCCCGAGGGATTTCACAGCCACCTCCAGTAGGACGTCGAGGATCTTCAAGAGTAGGGTCGGGCCTGTCGGAGCACTCACTGTCAGGGAGGAATCATGCGACTCCTGTCGCGAATCCTCAGCCCCCGCCTAGAGGCGACCGCGCACTGCGACCTGCCGTGCGGCGTGTACGACCCGGCGCAGGCGCGGATCGAAGCTGAGTCCATCAAGGCGATCCAGGAGAAGTACGCGGCCAATGAGGACCCGGAGTTCCGCACTCGCGCGATTCTGATCGCCGAGCAGCGCTCCGAGTTGGTCAAGCACCACCTGTGGGTGCTGTGGACCGACTACTTCAAGCCGCCGCACTTCGAGAAGTACCCGCAGCTGCACGAGCTGATCAACAAGGCCACCAAGGCCGCGGGCGCGGCCGGGACCAAGGGTTCTATGGAGGCCAAGTCCGGTCAGCAGCTGCTCGACTACATCGCCGAGGTCGACAAGATTTTCTGGGAGACCAAGCAGGGCTGAGGTCACAAGCTTGACCAAGACACCGACCAGCGAAAACACCTCTTCGTTGGTCGGTGTCTTTTTTCGTCTTTCGGCCTGCTTCGACCGCCTGACGGCGGCCCGACGGCCTGTTCACGGCCTGGAACTGTCCAATGGGGACTGTTCACCCTGGTCCGGCCGAACTCTGCGGTAAGACCTGGACGCTGCTCGGCCTGGCCGCAGGACCCGTCACGTGCGTTCGGGGTACGCGCCGCTCATAATGGGAACACGTGTTCGCAAGAGGCACGTCACCTGCGAGGCCCCAGCCCCGGAGGCTTTCGCGGAGCGCGCGGTGATGACCACATTGCCCGGCCGATGTCCCCGGCCGATGTCCGGTGCGTGGTCGCGGGATCCGCCAACCCCAATCCCAGCGCCCGCTGCGTTTTGCCGGGCCCAGTTTGCACAGACAGTGACATACTGGACGTCAGGGAAGGTCGGGTGGGGTCCTATGCAAACTCGCGACATCTCCGACCAGCAGCCGTGGGGAAGCTCTAGGGCGTGCGACAGCCTCGGCAACCTCGACGCGGCACTTCAGGGCCATCCGGCGATCGAGCAGGCCAAGGGCATGCTGAAGCTGGCCTTCGGACTCGATGACCACGACGCACTCGAGTTTCTTGCCGGGATGTCGCACGACACCGGTACCGACATGCGTGACGTGGCTCAGACGCTTGTAGAGCGGGTCACTGGCGCAGCGAGCGCGTCGACCATGAAGAGCGTAAGCGCCCGTGTCCTCGCGGAGTGGAAACGACTCAAAGAGTCCTAAGCCCCGCCTTGCAAAGGCGATCAAGGGGCCGGTGAGCGCAGCGAGCCGCACGCCCGGCCGGCCATCGGCGGCTTGACCGGGCTCGCATACAGCAAGGTCGGCGGCCTCGTCATGGCTTGCATACAGCAGGCAGGCGGCCCCGCAGGGGCCGCCCTTGATCCAGTAGAGAAAGTCTGAACACGTACGCCACGACTCAGGGCTTGAGTCCTTGCCGGGCTCGGGTGGTGGCCCTGAGTTCGTGGTAGCTCGATGCGAAGTTCATCCACCAGCCTCGCGCATCCGATGTGGTGATGGCCTGCGCGAGCTGCTTCGCGGATTCGGTCCGCAATGCCTGGATCGAGGTGTCCTGCCAGGGCTCGCTTCCGTATCCCTGGGTGGCGTACTCCGTTGCTTGGAGCAGGGTTTCGATCTTGTCGGCATCGTGTGCAACTTTCGATTCCAGGGTTTCCGTTTCCTCGTATTCGGCGGTCATCTCCTGGAACACCGTGGCCAGCTCGTCGGGCATTCCGGCTGTTTGGTGGGCCGTAACGGCCTGCGGAACGGCCGTGGTGACGTAGGCCCGGCCGACTGAAGGCACGTCACCAATGCGGGCCTCGTGCACGTCATGCATGAGGCAGAGGGCAGCGGTTCGGCCGGGGTCGGCACCTTCCATCGCAGCGAGGGCCATGCCAACAAGGCCAACGCGAAATGAGTGTTCAGCGACGCTTTCAGGCTGCCGGATGCCGAGAAGTAGCCAGCCAGAACGGGGCAGGTTCTTCAGGTGACCTGCCTCGTGCAGGAAAGCCCCTAGTCCGGTGAGTGGATGCACCTGCCCGGCTGGCACAGGCAAGCTCGCCTGTCCGGTGACGTACACGCCACCTCCGGGGCGGCTTTGCACGAAGCCCTCGTCGCGCAGCGTACGGATTGCAGACCCGATCGTCGCTCGGGTTACTCCGAAGAACTTGGCTAGCTCATCCCCTGTCGGCAACTGGGCTTCTGGTTCGAGCTCGCCGGACAGGATCGCTGCCCGGATGCTCGCCGCGATCTTGATGTACGGGCTCCGGGGATCGTCTAGGTCGATTGGCTGCATGCCGGGAGCGTACCTGCTTAAGCAAGTGGTCATCTTGCGCGACCTACTTGCCTTCTTGCTTATTCAAATCTAGAGTATGCTTAGACACGTTGGAAAGCTGAATAGTCAGCTTGCGTGACTCTGGAGAGGTCTCCCGGAGGTAGTCGTGACTGCTGTACCCAACGCCCCCACCGTGCAGCCGGTGTTTTCCCGCGCGGAGATCGAGTCGATGACCTCGTTCCGGTTCACCGACCCCAACCCGGAGATGGGCCGGACCTACGCCGAGTCGGCGTTCCGAGACCTGCCGGAATTCGTGCAGGACATCGTCGAAGACGTGATCGACCTGAGCGCGTGGAAGTGGAACGTGCTGGTGGAACTGGGCCAGGTGCTGGAGTTCACCGGCACGTTCCGCTACACGATCCCGCGTTCGCTGCCGTGCGTGCAGCGTCTGGCTCGGCGGGGTGAGGGCCGTTCGGGGTTCTGCCCGGAATGCGACGGGTCGCTAGTGATGATCGACACGGACGGCTCCTACACCGGGGAGTTGGGCACGCCGGTGATCTGCACGTGCGTCAACTGGGCCGTGCACCTGCACCGGCCGGAGGTGGCCGCGTGACGACCGCCGCATTGGTATCCGCGCTGCCTACGGCTGACGAGCTACTCAAGTACACGATCAAGGCGTCGGGGTTCGCCAAGTTCCGGGAGACGGTCCGCTCCGTGCGGGGATGTCTGCGGCCGGTGTGGCTGGCCGGTTCGTGGTCGGCGCAGCGGTCGGACGGCACCCCGGTCAAGGAGCATTCCGGGCAGATCGCGGTGGCGTGCAACAACCGTCGTGAGTCGGTGTGCCCGTCGTGCGCTGCCCGGTATGCCGGGGACGCCTACCAGCTCGTCAAGGCGGGCCTGTCCGGCGGCAAGGGTGTCCCCGACGAGGCGGCAAGGCATCTGCGGCTGTTCGTGACCCTGACCGGGCCATCGTTTGGGGCGGTGCACACCCGCGCGACGACGACTCGGGGCCGCGTGCGTCGCTGCACCTGCGGAGAGGTGCACCACCAGGCCGATACCCGGATCGGGTCCGCTGTGGACCCAGACTCCTACGACTACGCGGGTGCGGTGCTCTGGAACGCCCACGCCGGGCAGCTGTGGCACCGGTTCCGCATCTACCTCGCCCGGCTGGTCGCCGCATCACTGGGGATCAAGTCCAAGGACATTGCGCATACCTTCCGGCTGTCGTATTCCAAGGTGGCCGAGTATCAGCGGCGCGGCCTGGTGCACTTCCACGCTGTGATCCGCCTCGACGGCCCGGACGGCCCCGGCAGCCCAGCCCCGGACGGGGTCACCGCCCAGATGCTGGATGAGTTCATTCGGGTGGCCGTGTGGAAGACCTCGGTGGAAGTGGAGGCCACCGACACCTACCCGGCCACCGTGGTCACGTGGGGCCGTCAGGTCCAGATCGACCCCATTGCCGAGTCAGCGTCGGACGATGCGGCGGATGTGGTGGTCGATCAGCGGGTGGCGGGCTACATCGCGAAGTACTCGACCAAGGGCACCGGGGCAACCGAGGGCACCGACACCCGGATCCGCAGCGAAGCCCAAATCGATGAGCTGAACGTCTCCGAGCATCACCGTCGGATGATCCGCACCGCGTGGCGGCTGGGCTTGCGGCGGTGGGCGCACATGCTCGGCTTCGGCGGTCACTTCCTGACCAAATCCAAGTACTACTCCACCACCTTCACCGCGCTACGGGGAGTGCGCGCGGAACACCAGCGCGCCGAACACCTCGCGGCGCTGGGCATCGACGACACCGACGATGTGCGGATCGTCAACGACTGGACTTTCACCGGGATTGGCTGGGGAAACGCGGCACAACGCGAGCTCGCCGAAGCCATGTCCGAACGCCACCAGTACGCGCAACGAATCGAATACGACGCGCGAAAGGAGATCGACGGAGGTCAGCATGGCTGACATCGACGACCGGTGGCACCGGACCGGCCCAGACGGCAAGCCCGAACGCACCGACCGCTACGGGATCGGCGCGCGGTGGTTGGTCCGCTGGCGTGATCCTGACGGTAGGCAGCGCAAGAAGAGCTTCCGCCGCAAGGTAGATGCCGAGCAGTACGCCACGACCATCGAGCACGGCCTGCTCTCCGGCACCTACATCGCACCCGACGCGGGCAAGATCATGGTGGAGGAATGGGCGACGAAGTGGCTTGACGCTCAGGCGCACGTGAAGCCGACAACCCTGAACCGTTCGGCCGGCATCGTCCGAACCCATATCCTGCCGACGTGGGGGAAGTTTCGGCTTTCAGACATCACGCATGCGGCTGTGCAGTCGTGGGTGGGCGAACTGAGTCGTGCGCTATCGCCCGCTTCGGTCGCCAAGGTTCACCGGGTGCTCTCGCTGATCTTGGCTTGGGGCGTGCGGAATGATCGGCTGGCGAAGAACCCGGCGGAGGGTGTCAACCTCCCGCGCGTCGTAGCGCCAGAACACCGGTACCTCTCTCACCGGCAGGTCGCTGACCTCGCCGACGCCTGCGACATGGACGGTCTGGTCGTCTTGTTCCTGGCCTACACCGGTCTGCGCTGGGGTGAAATGGCCGCACTTCGCGTTCACCGCGTCGACCTCGACCGGCGTCGCGTCCTGGTCGCCGAATCGGTGACGGAGGTCAGTGGACGGCTGGTCTGGGGCACTCCGAAGAATCACGAGCGTCGGTCGGTCCCGCTGCCGAGGTTCGTTGCCGAACTGCTGGGCAAGCACCTGGTGGACAAGGTCGCTGAAGGTCTGGTGTTCACTGCGCCGCAAGGCGGCGTGCTTCGGGTTCGGAACTTCCGGCGAGCCGTGTTCAATCGCGCGGTTGCCGAAGTCGGTCCAGTCGGGTTCCACCCTCACGAGCTGCGCCACACAGCCGCGTCACTGGCAATCGCCTCTGGGGCGGACGTGAAGATCGTCCAGCAGATGTTGGGCCACAAGTCGGCGACGATGACGCTTGACCAGTACGGGCACCTATTCCCAGACCGGTTGAACGAGATTGCCGACCGGATGGATGCGGCGGTATGTGCCCCGAATGTGGCCCGTACATGATCACGCAAAAAGACCAGGCACTTTAACCTGGTCTTTTACGGTGGAGACGAGGGGAATCGAACCCCTAACCCCCGCCTCGCAAAGGCGGCCCCGAATGTGGCCCGTACATGATCACGCAAAAAGACCAGGCACTTTAACCTGGTCTTTTACGGTGGAGACGAGGGGAATCGAACCCCTAACCCCCGCCTCGCAAAGGCGATCAAGTGGCCCGGCTACCTCGGCCTTTCTGGGAGACCAAGCAGGGCTGAGCGCCGCACAGCAGGACCGCAACGCCGTCCGCCGACGAGCCGACAGCTCGGGTTCGGCACCGCCGCCGTCGCTGGGAGTTCGGTTGATCTCGGTGGGCCACCCCGGCTTCGGTGCCTCCGCCCCCAAACCCGGCCGCACGCTTCGCAACTGGGCCGACGACGTCGACGAATTCGCTGCCGGATCGGGGATCGCTCCCGGTCGTCACAGGTTGTCCTGATCGGTGGGGCGCTAGTCCTTGAGGACACCCGCGAAAGCGGCCAGGCTCGACCACGTGGTCAGGCACGAAGTGGTCATCGCGGTCTACGACGGCATCCAGCTCCTGGACGCCGCCGGGCCGCTGGAAGTCTTCGACGGCGCGGCGCAGGTCCTCGGCGGCGGCTACCGGGTGCGCCTGGCCTCGCCGGGCGGACGCGACGTGCGGACGTCGTCGCGGGTCCGGCTCGGCGCCGACACGGCCCTCGAAGAGGTCGACGAGATCGGCACGCTCGTCGTCGCCGGCGGTCGGGGATTCCGCGACGCGAAGTTCGACGCCGCGCTGATAGGCCAGATCCGCCGGTTGGCCGGGCGCGCCGAACGCACCACCTCGGTGTGCTCCGGCGCGTTCCTGCTGGCCGAGGCCGGGCTGCTCGACGGACGCCGGGCCACCACGCACTGGTCGATGTGCGACGAGCTTGCGGTGTCCTACCCGACTGTGACGGTCGAACCGGACGCGATCTACGTACGCGACGAACCGCTCGTGACGGCGGCCGGGGTGACCGCCGGCGTCGACCTCGCGCTGGCACTCGTCGAGGACGACCACGGCGCCGAGCTGGCCCGCAAGCTGGCGAAGTACCTGGTCGTGTTCCTGCAACGCCAGGGCGGGCAATCGCAGTTCAGCGTGTGGAACTCGGCGCCAGCGGTCACCGACCGCGCGCTCCGCGAGCTGCTCGGCGACATCACGGCGCGCCCGGCGGACAACTACAGCATCCCGGCGATGGCCGCGCGGCTGGCGAGGAGCCCGCGCCACTTCACCCGCCTGTTCACCAAGGAGGTCGGCACCAGCCCTGGCCGGTACGTCGAGCGGGCGCGCGTCGAAGCCGCCCGCGCGATGCTCGAAACCGGTCAGGGCGGCGTCGCCAGGCGCTGCGGGTTCGGCAGCGCCGAGACCATGCGGCGGGCGTTCCTCCGCCAGCTCGGCGTCCCGCCGAGCGCCTACCGAGACCGCTTCCGCACCGCAGGATGAAGGAGATCCACTGTGGACATCGCTTTCGCGCTCTACGACAAGTTCACCGCTCTCGACCTGATCGGCCCGTACGAGACCCTGGCCGGGCATCCGGACGTCACCCCGCACTTCGTCGCGGGGGACCTCAGCACCGTGCGTTGCAACTCCGGGCTGCCGATCCAGCCGACGACGACCTTCGCCGAACTCGACCGGCCCGACGTCGTGGTCGTCCCCGGCAGCCCCGCCTGGCGCGCGGCGCTGGACGACGAGGCACTGGTCTCGTGGCTCGCCGCGGTGCACCCGAGCACGACGTGGACGACCTCGGTGTGCACCGGTTCCCTGCTGCTGGCGAAGTCCGGTGCCCTGGCCGGGAAGCGCGCGACGACGCACTGGACGACGCGCGAGGCGCTGGCCGAGTTGGGCGCCGAAGTCGCAACCGAGCGGGTCGTCTTCGACGGAAAGGTCGTGACCGGCGCCGGGGTGTCCGCGGGCATCGACATGGCGCTGTCGCTGGCCGCCGAACTCTGGGGCGAGGACACCGCGAAGATGATCCAGCTGATGCTGGAGTACGACCCGCAGCCGCCGTTCGACACCGGCTCGCCCGAGAAGGCAGGTCCCGCGCTGGTGGCCACGGCGCTGGAGCGGTAGGCCCCGCTCAGCGCGGTTACGCTCGGAGCCGTGGCACAGGATGAGCACCGCGTTTACGTCCTCCGGCACGGCACGACCGAGTGGTCCCAGACCGGTCAGCACACCAGTCGTTCCGACATCCCGCTGACGGTCGAGGGCGAGCTGCGGGCGCGGCAGGCCGGGGAGACGCTTTCCGCGTTGCGCCCGGCCGGGCCGGCCGTAGTGTTCGCGAGCCCCCGGCAGCGCGCCCAGCGCACGGCGACGTTGGCCGGGCTGGCCGATGTGGTCACCGAACCGCTGCTCGCCGAGTGGGATTACGGCGACTACGAAGGCCTGACCACCCAGCAGATCCGCGAGCAGGTGCCCGACTGGACGGTGTGGACGCACCCCTGCCCGGGCGGGGAAACGGCGGCGGACGTCACCGCGCGCGCCGACAAGCTGCTGACTCGCATCACGCGCGCCGGTTACGACGTGGTCCTGGTGGGGCACGGCCACTTCAGCCGCTGCCTGATCGCGCGCTGGCTGGGGCTGCCTGCCACTTCAGGGGTGCACTTCGCGCTGGATCCCGCCGGGATCACGGTGCTCGGCCACGAGCGCGGCGTTCCGACGGTGGAGCGGTCGAACATCCCGCCCTGGCAGCAGGGCTGACCGGGTAATCCGTTGCGCCGGCTGGTGCGCGCCCCCGAATATCCTGGGGCGACGCAACTCATGTGGAGGTATCGATGATCCGCCGGGCGACCCGAGCCGACGTACGCGCAATGGTCGAGCTGGTGCACGAACTCGCGCGCTACGAGAAGGCGCCGGAGCTGTGCCACCTGACCGAGCAGCAGCTGCGGGACGCGCTGTTCGCCCCGACGCCGGCGCTGTTCGGCCACGTGGCCGAAGTGGACGGTGCGGTCGCGGGCCTTTCCCTGTGGTTCCTGAACTTCTCCACCTGGGAAGGCGTGCACGGCATCTACCTGGAGGACCTCTACGTCCGCCCCGAGCACCGCGGCTCCGGTCTCGGCAAGGCGCTGCTGCAGACCCTGGCGCAGGAGTGCGTCCAGCGCGGCTACGCCCGGCTGGAGTGGTCCGTGCTGAACTGGAACGAGCCTTCGATCAACTTCTACAAGGCGGTCGGCGCGATCCCGATGGACGAGTGGACCGCGTACCGCCTCACCGGCGACGCGCTGCGCAACTTCAGCGCCTGACGCGCCCGCTCATTCGTCGCGATCGGCGTCGGGCGCGGTGCTCGACGAGAAGGACCAGGCCCGCCCCTCCCGGTTGAACAGGAACCACACCACCGCGATCGCCGGCACCGCGATCACCAATGCGATCACCGGCTGCGAGGACGGCCCGAACGCGTACCAGGCGGTGCCCAGCAGCAGCAGCTGCATCAGCAGGGCGGGTGTGCGCGCCCAGTGCTTGCCCTTCCACAGGCCGATGCCCGCGGCCAGCACACCTCCTGCCAGCAGCGTGTAGTACCCGGCCTCGCCGTACATCTGGCCGCGCTCGAACTGCCCCGCTCCCCCGAGGTCGGGGGCGGTGCTGCGGACGAGCAGCGCCACGACGAAGATCAGCCCGGCCACCGCCTGCAGGGTGGTCAGGACACCCGCGATGCGGATGGTGCGCGGGACGACTTCGGTCGGCACGGTCACGGTCGCCTTTCCCGGATCAAAATCGGTGACTCTGCGTATGCGCCTCCGATGGTAATACCGCCCGAACGCCGCATGGCTGCCGCCACTGTCACGCGCAATGATCGACTCATGGCTGGAGCGGCGGTCGGGGATATCGGGGTGTCCTCGCGATCCGCCGTCGGCCGGGCAGGTACCGGCGGAAGACGGTCGGATGCGCTCCGGGGTTGCGCATCCGGGTTCCGCCGGATCTTGGTGGCAGTCAACGGCGCGGCGCACCCGTTCCTGGTGTCTCAGCCAGCCGACCCCACCGCAGCCCGGCGCGCCGGCCGGTCCGCGTGCGGCCCGCTGCGGAAGGGGGATCACCTGGAGATCTGAACCGCGGCGCGACGCCGAACACCGGACGGTGCGTCGGCCCGCACGGGCCTCGCCTAGGCTTCGGTTGTGCGCGCCGTACTCGTTGTCAACCCGCAGGCGACGTCCACCACTGCGGCTGGCCGGGATGTCATCGCCCACGCGCTGGCCAGCGAGCTGAAGCTGGACGTCGTCGAAACGCAGTACCGGGGCCACGCCTCCGACACCGCGCGAGCGGCCGTCGAGGACGGCGTTGACTTGGTGATCGCGCACGGCGGCGACGGCACGGTGAACGAGGTGGTCAACGGCATGTTCTCGGCCGCCGACCTCGGCGATCGGGTGATGCCGACGTTGGGCGTGGTGCCCGGCGGCTCCGCGAACGTGTTCGCCCGCGCGCTCGGTCTGCCCAGGGACCCTGTCGAGGCCACCCACCGGCTGCTGCGCGCGGTGGCGGACGACAGCGGGCGGATGGTCGGGCTCGGCAAGGCCGACGACCGGTGGTTCACCTTCAACGCCGGCGTCGGTTGGGACGCCGAGGTCGTCGCCGAGGTCGAGCGGCAACGCTCCCGCAGCCAGCACGTGACCCCCGCCCTGTACGCGCGCACCGCGTTAAGCTGCTACTTCCGCATGGCGCGCCAGGCCCCGTTGATCAGCTTGCAAATCGGTCACGAAGAACCGATCCATCAACTACACAGCGTGTTCGTTTCGAACACCGATCCGTGGACGTATCTCGGGTCACGTCCAGTGCGCATGAGCCCCGACACCAGCTTCGACACTGGTCTCGGGGTTTTCGCATTGCACAATATGCATGCTTACCCTGTGTTACAACATGTAGCGGCGATGCTACGCGGTAGAGGGAAACCACACCCTAGAAACTCAATTCAGCGTGCGGACGTAGGCCATCTCCGCGTAACCTGTACGGAGCCGTTGCGCCTGCAGGTCGACGGTGACTGCCTGGGGCAGCGTTCGGCGATCGAGTTTTTCTCCGTCCCGGATGCTCTCCGCGTCGCTGTATAACCTTCTCGTAACGGATGAACGTAGTTGTCGACTCGCGACCCCCATCTGCGATCGATGACGCACGGAAACCCCTGGTCAAGCCCTGTCGATCTTTCAGGTGAGTTCCCTCACCACACGAGATCGAACTCTTGACATCGCGGCAGTTCGTGAAAGTATTCACAAACACCCCGAACGAAACGAGCGGCGCGCGTGGGCGCGCCTAGCGAGGAGCAAGGAACGATGGACTGGCGCCACCGTGCGGTTTGCCGTGACGAGGACCCGGAGCTGTTCTTCCCTGTAGGGAACAGTGGTCCTGCTGTGCTGCAAATCGCCGAGGCGAAGGCCGTTTGCCGCCGTTGTCCGGTCGCCTCCGAGTGCCTGGCTTGGGCACTGGAGAGCGGGCAGGACGCCGGCGTATGGGGCGGTATGAGCGAAGACGAGCGGCGCGCGCTCAAGCGGCGCAACGCTCGCACCCGGGCCCGCACCAACGCCTGAGTCGCGAAGCTCGCTGAAAGCGTGCCGGGTCGGTCACACCCCCGGTGGCCGACCGCACGTTTTCGCCCCGGTCGAACGAACGGCCGTCGCACCCGACAATTCAAACCCCAACGAGATACCCGGCCGATCCGCGTCGATGTCGGCCCCGGCAGGAACCGCAAAGCTCTCCGCTCGATGAGCTGAGTTCCGCCAGGAACCCGACCCGATCGGCCACGACACGCCACCCAACCGGCATGTCACCGGAGATCGACGCACCAGCGCGGCACTCCCACCCACGGGACGGCATCAGCGCCGGTACTTCAGAGGCACCCGCAACACCGCCTCAGTACCGGGTTGCCGGCCGCGACCGCGCAAGCTCAACGACCCTCGGAGCTCGGATTCCACGAGGGTCCGCACGATCTGCAGGCCGAGACGTTCGGCGCGTTCGAGGGAGAAACCCTTCGGAAGGCCGCGACCGTCATCGGAGATGACGACGTCCAGCCAACGCGCCGAACGCTCCGCCTGCACAACGACTTCCCCGCCCTGGCCTTCCGGGAATGCGTGCTCGAAAGCGTTCTGCACCAATTCGGTGAGCACCATCACCAACGGCGTGGCCAGCTCCGCCGACACCACCCCGAAGCGACCCTCACGGCGCACCTTGACCCCGGTCTCCGCCGCGGCGACATCGCTCATCATCGGGATCACGCGATCGACCACGTCGTCGAGATCCACCCGCTCGTCCACCGACATCGACAGCGTCTCGTGGACCAACGCGATCGACGTGACCCGCCGGACCGACTCGTCCAAAGCAAGCCGAGCCTCGTTGTTCCCGGTCCGCCGCGCCTGCAGCCGCAGCAGAGCCGCCACCGTCTGCAGGTTGTTCTTGACGCGGTGGTGGATCTCGCGGATCATCGCGTCCTTGGACATCAGCGCACGGTCCCGGCGCTTGACCTCGGTCACGTCGCGCACCAGCACCAACGCGCCGGCCTGCTGCCCGCGCGGCCGCAGCGGCAACGCCCGGAACAGCACCGTCGCACCCCGCGCCTCGGCCTCGATGCGCATGCTGGGCTGTCCGCCCATCGCCCGGCGGACGCGCTGCGCGACCTCGTCCGCGTCGAACGGATCGTTGAGCAGCGACCGGGTCAGCGGGGCGAGCTGCGCCCCCACCAGATCCGCGGCGTGGCCCATCCGGTGGTACGCGGAAAGCGCGTTGGGGCTGGCGAACACCACCGTGCCGGAGCTGTCCAGGCGGATTAGACCGTCGCCGACCCGCGGGCTCGTGTGCACATCGGGCGCCGGCTCCGGGGTCGGGAAGGTCCCGTCCGCGACCATCTGGCACAGGTCGGCCGCGCTGCCCAGGTAGGAGATCTCCAGCGGCGACGGCACTCGCGGCACGGCCAGGTTGGTGTCCCGGCTGAGCACCGCGACGATCTCGTCACCCAGCTTCACCGGGATCGTCTCCCGGCGCACCGGCACGCCCAGGTGCCAGCGCGGATCCTCCTCGCGGCAGATCCGGCCCTCCAGGGCGGCGCGCCGCAGCTGCGGGTGCTCTTCCTGGGTGACCTCGGTGCTGACGACGTCTTCCGGGTGGGCCGTGGGCGCCGTGGTAGGCCGCGCCTGCGCAACGCACAGGAACCGGCTTTCCGGCGCGGCCTGCGGGCCGATCGGGACCCAGAGCAGGAAGTCCGCGAAGGACAGGTCTGACAGCAGCTGCCATTCGGCGACCACGAGCTGCAGGTGGTCGGCCGCGGTGCCGGACAGTCCGGTGTGCTCGGCGAGCAGATCACTCAGCGTGGACAAGATCCGCCTCTCTTCGTCGGCGCGGCCGCGTCATTCCACGACCGCGATGAGATCGCCTTCCTGGACCACGTCGCCGGGCTTGACCGCCATCGCGCTGACCGTGCCCGCGATCTCGCTGAGCACCGGGATCTCCATCTTCATGGACTCCAGCAGCACCAGCGAGTCGCCGTCGCCGACCGAGTCGCCCTCGCCGACCGACACCGCCATCACGTTGGCGACCATCTCGGCGCGGATCTCCTCGGCCATCACGTTCCTCCTCGTCGTGGGCCCGGGGGGCCCCTGATTAGGAAACCACGACCGGAACCACCCGCCAGCGGCAGGTGGTGGCCATGTCAAACTGGATGCTCGAAACCCCAGCGGAGACCGGGTGGTACGCGCGAACGCCCATCCCCCGGTCGGACTGGTCGGACAGGCGAACTTTAGGGAGAGGCCACATGGGTAAGCGGGCCCGCAAGAAGAAGGACCGGCGCAAGAACAAGGCCAACCACGGCAAGCGCCCCAACGGCTCGTGAATTCGGCGGCGCCAGCCGTCGGACGCGAGAATGGCCCCGGACCGGGCGGTCCGGGGCCATTCGTCGTTTTGCGGTCATTCCGCCGATGTTCGCTTGGTCCGCACCTCCACCGAGGTGCCTTCCGGGCCGCGCTCGACGGTCACCTCCGCCTTCCGCAGCACTGCCTCCCGAATGGAGGCCCGAAGCCGGTCCTTCAGCTCCGTGGGGGCGTGCTCACCGCCGCACTTGCGATGCAGCAACGCCTTGATGTGCTCTTCGATGCCGAAGTGTTCTAGGCAGCTACCACAGCCGTCGAGATGCTGTTGCACCGCCGCGCGCCGTTGCTGGTCGCACTCGTTGTCCAGGAACAGCCACACTTCAGCGAGCACGTCCTCGCAGGAGTCTTCGTCGGGCCCGCCGCAATTCATTTAGTGCTCACCTCCCGCTTGGTCTCCCGCAAGAAGCCGCGATCACGGGCGACGTCGGTGAGCATCTCACGCAGTTGCCGGCGACCACGGTGCAGCCTCGACATCACCGTGCCGATCGGTGTGCCCATGATCTCGGCGATCTCCTTGTAAGCAAAGCCTTCCACGTCCGCGAGGTAGACGACCATGCGGAACTCTTCGGCCAACTGTTGGAGGGCTGCCTTCACGTCGGTGTCCGGCAACCGGTCCAGCGCTTCGACCTCGGCCGAGCGCAGGCCGCTGGAGGTGTGGTTCTCGGCCTGGGCGAGCTGCCAGTCGGCGATTTCGTCGGTCGGCTGCTGCTGGGGCTGCCGCTGCCGCTTGCGGTAACCGTTGATGTAGGTGTTCGTGAGGATCCGGTACAGCCAGGCCTTGAGGTTCGTGCCCTGCGCGAACGACTTGAAGGCAGAGAAGGCCTTGAGGTAGGTCTCCTGGACCAGGTCCTCGGCGTCCGGCGCGTTGCGGGTCATCCGAAGTGCCGCGCCGTAGAGCTGGTCCAGTAGCGGCATCGCGTCCCGTTCGAAGCGGGCCGCGCGCTGCTCGTCGGTCTCCTTGCTGCGGTCAACCTCGGAGGAGTCGACCGTCGGCTCAATGTCGGCAGTGCTGAGCCGCCCGGCATCGCCGGGCCGCCCGGTTGCGTCCGGGTGCTCTGGGGTGCTTGGCACCTGGCTCCTTTCCCGCCGCCTGGACGAGGTGACTGCAGGCGACGAACCCATGCGATCTTTCGCATGGTCCATATACGAGGATACCCGCGCCCGCCTGCTGATACCTGGTGCTGACAGCAGTGCACGCTCGGCGCAATCCAGCACGCAGGTGTTCGTCGAATCCATCGTCACGAACCGTGCAACGCGGTCTGCGTCAAGGGTTATTCCAGCCTTCTAGAGTGACGCGCATGGCAGGCAAGGGCACTCCGGCGACAGCGCTGTTGAGCAAGCGACGCATCTCTCACCGGGTGCACGCATACGAGCACGATCCACGTGCCGAGTCGTTCGGGCTGGAGGCGGCCGAGGCACTCGGCCAGCCGCCGGAGCGGATCTTCAAGACGCTGGTGGCGGAGGTCGATGGCAAGCTCACCGTCGGCGTGGTCCCGGTCACCGGGCAGCTCGACCTGAAGGCGCTCGCCGCTGCCGCCGGCGGGAAGAAGGCGAAAATGGCCGAGGTCGCCGACGCCGAACGCGCCACCGGCTACGTCGCGGGCGGGATCTCACCGCTCGGCCAGAAGAAGCGGCTGCCGGTGGTGATCGACAAGTCGGCGACGGGGTTCGAAACGATCTACTGCAGCGCCGGGCGGCGAGGCCTGGAGATCGAGCTGGCGGCCGACGACCTGGTCCGGCTGCTCGACGCCCGCATCGCCGATATCGCCAGCTGACCCCGACACCACGTTTACCGCAATTTCAAATGGAAATCGGCCATTCGATTGCCTTTGAGCCTTTTCCATCCTGGCCGATCCGCCGCCGTGCCGCTGGAAGTCCCACAAGGACAGCCGCGTATCGCGGTTATACACAAGTCCGTGATCCCACCGCCAAGAAGACCGCTGAGGTTCCGCTACCCGCAACGCAACGCAAGAAGAGGTTGGAAAACGCTTCATTGAAATCGCGGCCGGAACCGGAGCCGAGCACTCAGTCGAGGAGGCGGAGGACTCGTTGGAGCCACTCCTGGGCCGCGCGGAAGACCGCGTCCACATCGCCCTTCAGCGAGTGGTCGCCGGGAACCAGCACCACTTCGCGGTTGTGCGACGGTTCCGGCTGGCCGAAGGCGTCCCGCTCGCCCTGCACCACCAGCACCGGAGCTTCCACCCCGTCGAGCTCACCGAGCCTCGACTTCTCCGGCTTGCCCGGCGGATGCACCGGGAACGCCAGGCACAACACCGCCGACGCCGCGCCCGCCTCCGCGGTTCGGCAAGCCACCCGCGCCCCGGACGACCTACCGCCGAAGATCAGCGGCAGATCCGGGAACCAGCGCTCGCCGAGGTCTTCCACCACCGCGAGCCACGCCGTGTCGAGCTGCTTGGCCGGGGCGGGCGCCCGGCGGCCCGCGACCCGGTAGGGCTGCTCGATCAGCGCCACGTGCACCCCGGCTTCGGTCGCGGCCCGAGTCACCGCCACCAGGTCGGGGGCGGCGATGCCACCGCCCGCGCCATGTCCGAGCAGCAGCGCGGCGCGGCCCTCTTCGGCGCAGTGCAGTTCGGCCCAGGCCGGGCCGTGCGGCGTCTCGACCTCGACCCTGGTCATGACTCGAACAGCGCGGCTTGTTCGGCGGGTTCGGGCAGCGGCTCGACCCGTTCCAGCAGGTCTGGATGGTTGTTGCGCATGCTGTTCACCTCGGTGGAGACGGGGTGGATCGCCAGTTCGCCGAGCACCTCCCGCTCGGGTTCCAGCAGGTCCGCGATCTCGGTGCGCTGCGGGTCGAGCCAGTCGGCCCAGCGGTGCTCGGACAGCACCAGCGGCATGCGGTGGTGAATGCCGGCCAGCTCGCCAACGGCATCGGTGGTGACGACCGCGCAGGTCACCAACGGCTGATCGGTGGAGTTCGGCGCCCACCAGGCGGAGAACACCGCGGCCATCGCCAGGCTGGTGCCGCTCTCGCGGGTGCACAGGTACGGCTGCCGACGCCGATCCCCGGGACGCCACTCGTACCAGCCGGTGGCGGGCATCAGGCAGCGGCGGCGGCGCGCCGAGTCCGCGAAGGCCGGCTTGACGGTGATCGACTCGGCCCGAGCGTTGATCATGGGCGGGCCGCTGCCGAGCTCCTTCGCCCAGGTCGGCACCAGGCCCCAGCGCACCGGCCGGACGCTGCGTTCGGCACCGCGCTGCACGACGATCGGCACCGTCTTGGTCGGTGTCACGTTGAAATCCGCGCCCACCGCACCGGCCGTGCGATCCGCCGCCGCGAACTCCTCGGCCAGCGCCGCCGGGTCGTGCCCGACGGCGTACCGACCACACATCAGAACTCACCCCGCGTTCGCCCGGCGCCCGAGCCGGCTCACTTCATGTCCGAATCCAAACCTACCGCCTGCGGTTGCTCGTCGAGCGACACGCGCTCCAGGAGCTTCGCGCCGTTGTTGCGGACGCTGTTGACCGCAGTCGACACCGGTCGGATCTCCAGTCCGTCGACCAGCTCCCGCGGCGGCGGGCCGAGCAGATCGGTGACGTCCGGCAGGTCCGGGTCGAGCCACTGCTCCCACGCCGTCGCCGGCAGCAACAGGGGCATCCGGTCGTGCACGTCGGCCAGCTGCCCGATCGCGCTGGTGGTGAGCACCGAGCAGGTCACCAACGGCGGCGCATCCTCGGCCTGGGGGTCGCGCCAGGACGCGTAGATCCCGGCCATCGCCAGGCTGGACCCGTCCGGGGACGTCATGAAGAACGGTTGCTTCCGGCCGCCCTCGCGCTTCCACTCATACCAGCCGTCGGCGGGCAGCAGGCACCGGTAGCGCTTGATCGAGCTGCGGAAGGCGGGTTTGGTGGTCACCGTCTCCGACTTGGCATTGATCATCCGGCTGCCGATGGTCTTCTCCTTCGCCCACATCGGCACCAAGCCCCACCGCATCACCCGGATGGTGCGTTCGGTCCGTTCGAGGTCCCGATCACCGGCATCGTCGCGGGGGTGCCGCTGCACGACGCTGAACACGTTCTTGGTCGGCGCGACGTTGAAGTCCGCGCCCGGGGCTGCCCCGCCGGTGGCGTCCAACGCCGCGAACTCGGCCGCGAGCTTGCCCGGATCCTTCGTGGAGGCGTACCTGCCGCACATGCCTGGTCGAACCTCCGTCACCTCGTAGCGGAACGGTCGACCTCATCCTTGCAGCCCGGATCGCCGCAGGCGAGCGACATCGCTACCCGAACCGCGACGCCCATCACTGGCGCAACTCGCGCCGCCACGCGAACCGACCTGCGCAGATGCACCACCGGGTGGCCCCCACCGCTGAAAACGCGGAGCCGGGTGGGGGATCATTGCCCTATGACCCAGCTCTGGCCTGCTCCGGTCGCCCGCGGCGCGGTGCGCGCGACCGTCCCGGTGCCCGGTTCGAAGTCCATCACCAACCGTGCGCTGGTGCTCGCCGCGCTCGCCGAGGGCCCGTCGTCCCTGTGCGCCCCGCTGCGCAGCAGGGACACCGAGCTGATGGCCGGGGCGCTGCGTTCCCTCGGGGTCGAGGTGCAGGACGGACCGGACGGCTCGTGGCTGGTCACCCCGTCCACGCTGCACGGACCGGCCGAAGTCGGCTGCGGCCTGGCCGGCACGGTCATGCGGTTCGTCCCGCCGGTCGCTGCCCTGGCAGTCGGACGGATCACCTTCGACGGTGACCCGCAGGCCCGCCAGCGCCCGCTGGGCACGGTGCTCGACGCGCTGCGCGAGCTGGGGGCCGAGATCGACGGCAACGCCCTGCCGTTCGACGTGCACGGCACCGGGAAGCTCGCCGGGGGCACGGTCACCATCGATGCGTCCGCGTCGTCGCAGTTCGTCTCCGGGCTGCTGCTGTCCGCGCCGCGGTTCGAGCAGGGCGTCACGGTGCTGCACCAAGGCAAGCCGGTCCCGTCGCTGCCGCACATCGAGATGACGGTGTCGATGCTGCGCGCCGCCGGTGTCGACGTCGACGACCAGGAACCGAACACCTGGCGGGTGGCACCGGGCAAGATCCACGCGCTGGACGTCGACATCGAACCCGACCTGTCCAACGCCACCCCGTTCCTCGCCGCCGCAGCGGTGACGGGCGGCACCGTGACCGTGCCCGGTTGGCCGGCGCAGACCACGCAGGCCGGCGACGCCATCCGCGAAATCCTCCGCCAGATGGGCGCGCACGTGCAGCGGACCGACGCCGGTCTGACCGTCACCGGCCCCGACGAACTCACCCCGATCGACATCGACCTGCACGACGTCGGCGAGCTCACCCCGACGGTCGCGGCGCTGGCGGCGCTAGCCCCCGGCCGCTCGCAGCTGCGCGGCATCGCGCACCTGCGCGGCCACGAGACCGACCGGCTCGCCGCGCTGCAGAACGAGCTCAACAAGCTGGGCGGCGCGGTCGAGCAGACCGCGGACGGGCTGCTGATAGAGCCCAGGCCGCTGACCGGCGGGAACTGGCACTCCTACGCCGACCACCGGATGGCCACGGCTGGCGCGATCCTCGGGCTGAGGGTGCCCGGCGTGGCCGTCGAGGACATCGCGACGACCGCCAAGACGATCCCCGACTTCCCGGGGATGTGGGCGACGATGCTCGGGGAAACGGCGTGAGCGCGGGGGCGGCGATCTGATGCGCAAGCGCGGTTGGCGGGATCTGGACGAGTCCGATGTGCGGGTGCGCCCCGGACGCCGCGGCAGCCGTCCGCGCAGCAAGCAACGCCCCAAGCACGCCGACGCCACGGCCGCGATGGTCGTCGCGGTCGACCGCGGGCGGTGGACCTGCGCGTTGGAGGGCAATCCCGACCAGCTGGTCACCGCCATGCGGGCCCGCGAACTCGGCCGCACACCGGTGGTCGTCGGGGACCGGGTCGACCTCGTCGGCGACATCTCCGGCAAACCCGACACGCTGGCTCGCATCGTGCGGGTCGCCGACCGCACCAGCGTGCTGCGCCGCACCGCCGACGACACCGACCCCTACGAGCGGGTCGTGGTCGCCAACGCCGAACAGCTGGTCATCGTGACCGCGCTGGCCGATCCGCCGCCGCGCCCCGGCTTCATCGACCGCTGCCTGGTCGCCGCCTACGCGGGCGGGCTGACCCCGGTGCTGTGCCTGACCAAAGCCGACCTCGCCGACCCCGGCGAGTGGATCGACACGTACTCCTCGCTGGATATGCCGATCACGATCACCCGGCTGGACGCCGAACCCGAGGAGCTGCGCGCCCTGCTCACCGACCGGGTCTCCGCGCTGGTCGGCCACTCCGGGGTCGGCAAGTCCACATTGGTCAACCGGCTGGTGCCGGCCGCGGACCGGGCGACCGGCGAGGTCAGCGGGGTCGGCAAGGGCCGGCATCCCCCCCGGCGGTCGCCCTGCCGCTGCCCGAGCGGGGCGGCTGGGTGGTGGACACCCCGGGCATCCGCTCGTTCGGCTTGGCGCACGTCACCGCGGACGACGTGATCGCCGCGTTCGAGGGCTTCGCCGAAGCGGCTGAGGAATGCCCGCCGAACTGCGGTCACCTCGGCGGTTCCGACGATCCGGACTGCCACCTGGACACCTACGCGTCCGACGGCGGGAGCGTCGAACAACTCGCCTCGCTGCGCCGCCTGCTGCGCTCCCGCGCCGGACTCGACGAAGCCTGATCCCCCCGAACGAGTCGCGATCGTCCCCTGTGGTCTCACGACATCGTTGCTAGCGTGGGATTCGGTCTGCGCGGGTCGTTCTCACTCCCGCGCGGCCAATATGGCGTGCGGACAACCGCACGAGCACAGTGCCGCCACCGGCCCGAGGAGCTCGCCCGATGCCACGAGCCAGCAGGACCGCGGTGTTGTCCGCTGGTCTCGCCCTGATCGCCGCACTCAGCGCCTGCGGCACCGAACCACTCCCGCAGGCCAGGGCGCTGATGGCCACCCAACCCGACCCTCGACCCGCTGCGAGCACGATGTTGTCGCAGGTGATCGGCAAGATCAACGAACGCGGCAGCGTGCGCAGCAGCGTTCGCGGAAGCCTCGGCATGGTGGGCGAACTGGCCGCGGAAGGCACCGTCCACTACCGGGGCCCGCTGGCCGATCTCGCGTTCAGCGGCCAGACCCGCGCCCCCGGGAACAAACCGCAGCAAATCGAGCTGTCCATCGTGGACGGTGTCGGGTACCTGCAGACCCCGTTGACGCGGCCCGCACCCGACAAGCCGTGGCTCAAGATCACCCCCGGCGGCGCAGATTTCGGCGCAAAACTCCTCAGTCCCGCACTGCACCAGCTACACGAAGCCGTCGACCCGCGCGCCACCTTCAGCGGCGTCGAAACCGCCACCCGCATCCAGCAGAGCGCGCCCGACACCGTCGACGGCAAGCCGGCCACCCGCTACGAACTGCGGGTCATCACGTCGCAGGCCGCCGACGTGTCCGCCGACCCGCAACAGCGCGCCCAGTTCCGGCAGGCCGCCCAAGACGGGGAACCGGAACTCGGATACCAGCTGTGGCTGGACGAATCCGGCCTGCCAGCGCGGTTCGCGGCCAGCCAGGAAGTCGCGCAGGCCGGCAAGGTGTCGCTGACTTCGACCTACCGCGACTGGGGCGCGCCCACCGAGATCCCGGTCCCGCCGGCCGGACAGGTCGGCGTCTTCGAGGACCTGCCGAGGCAGGCCCAACAACCGCCGCGCTGACCGGGCTTCCACAAAACACCCTAAAAGGGCAACGCGGAATGTTACGTTCTGGGCATCGCAATCTTCGTCCAGAGAGGAATTCCCTTGCGCCGCACCGCAGTCGCCCTGTCCGCAGCCGCATTAACAATCACCCTGGGCGCCTGCAGCCAGGGCGGGTCCCCGGCCGCCCCGGACAACCCCGGACAGCAGCAGACCGAGAACTCCGGCTCCTCGTTCAAGGACATCTCGTCGCTGGTCAGCTCCGCGAAGTCCAGCATGAGCGAGAAGAAGACCGTGACGGTGTCCTTCGAGGGCACCGGCGCCATCCAGAGCCTCGGCTCCACGAAGTGCCAGCTGGACATCGCGCAGACCGAGATGGCCTGCACCGGACCGACCGAGATGGTGTTCACCCGCGACGGCCTGTACATCAAGAGCCCGCAGCTGGCGCAGCTCTCCGGCGACCCGAGCAAGCCGTGGCTGAAGATGTCCGCCAACGACTCGATGGCGCAGCAGCTCGGACAGCTGGGCAAGATCAACGACTTCGGAGCCATGCTGCCGCCCGGCTCCACCATCACCGCCAGCACCAAGGAGCAGGTCGACGGCCAGGACGCGACCCGCTACGAGATCGTGACCGACCTCAAGGCGGCCGTCGTCGGCGCCAAAGCCGAGGAGAAGGCGGCGTACGAGGCCCTGGTCGGCGCCGGGGTCTCCGAGATCAAGCAGACCGTGTGGCTGGACGCCGAGGGCCTGCCGATCAAGGCCAACTCGACCACACCCGCCCTCAACGTGGCCGGCCAGCAGATCCCCGAGTCGACCATGACGGTGCGCTACAGCGACTGGGGCAAGCCGGTTCAGATCAACATCCCGCCAGCGGACCAGGTCCAGGAAAAGCAGCAGTGACACCGCGGTGCGGCCCGAGGCACCCCGCCCCGGGCCGCACCATCCGGTCCACGCCGCAACGCGACGCTTCGCCGCTTTCGCGTGGAATCGGCTACATCAGTTCCAGCAGGAACGGCACTTCCTGAGGCGCGTACCAGGCCAGCTCGTGGTCCTCGGCCTCGCCGAGGGTGAAGTCCGCATCCGGGTCGCCGAGATCAGCCGCGTCGATGACCTCAGCCGCGGCGCGCACCGCCTCCTCGGCTTCCGTGGCGTCCACGTGCACCGCCGCGAGCTGCCGCCACTGCACCGGCCCGGACACCTTCACGACAGCGTGGTCCAGGTCCGGTCGCAGAGTCACGTCTTCGACATCGGCGGAGATCACCACCCGCCGGAGCTCCACCTTCTCGCCCGCGCCCAGGTCACCGGCGATCAACCGCAGCGACGCCCGAGCGGCCTCCCGCATCGCCGCGTACTCCATTTCCTCCGTGTCGCCGCTGGCGTAGGACTCGCGCAGCGCCGGTGTCAACGCGAACGCTGTCCCGCCCAACGGCTGCAACTGCTTCTCCTCCACCAACCGCCGCAACATCGGCACCGTGGCGGGCAGGTAAACCCTCATGCGTCGACCGTCCCGATCATCTCGTCCACTGCTTCTCCGATCATCGCCGCGAGCACGTCCACATCGGGCATCGCATCCCGATCCGCGTTCAACCCGAAGTACACGCCGCCGTCGTAGGAGGTAACGCCAACCGACAGCGACTGGTTTTTGGCCAACGGCACCACCGGGAACATTTCCATCATCCTCGCCCCCGCCGCGTACAACGGCACCTGCGGTCCCGGAACGTTCGTCACCAACACGTTGAACAGCCGGTCGGAGAACTGGTTCGCGACCCGCGCACCCAACGCGTGCAGGGTCGGCGGCGCGAACCCGGACACCTTGACCAGCGCACCGGCCGCCACCGACTCGCCGGACTCCGCGTGCGCCCGCATCGCATGACTGACCTGGTGCAGCCGAACGATGGGGTTACCCTCGCCGACCGGCAGGTCCACGAGGTAAGCCGACACCTTGCTGCCGACCGATCCGACCGGCAGGCTGCCAGTCTCCGGGTACGTCGCCCGCGCCTCGTCGTCGTCGGAGCGAACCGACACCGGGACCATCGCGCGCACCGTCGTCGACGGGGTCACCACCTCACCGCGGGACAACAGCCAGTTCCGCAAGGCACCGGTCACTACCGCCAGCACCACATCGTTGACCGTGCTGCCGTGGGCCCGGCGAACGGCGCGGAGATCGTCGAGCTTGGCCCTCGCGACGGCGAAACGGCGCTGGGTGGAAGTCGGCGCGTTCAGCGGCCCGCTCGGTGCCGGGACCACTGCCGTCCGCAGTGCCGAGGCGACACCGCCGAGCGCCCTCGTGACCTTCTGCACCGTCGCGGTCGCGTCGGCCACCGCTGACCGGACGTTCTCCACCACTTCACCGGGCCGCTGCACCGCATCGGTCATCGCCTCGACCAGCAGCTCGGCCAGGCTCGGCTCTGGACGCGGCATCCACAGCTCGTCGGCGTCCGGGACCTCCCGGTCGCGTTCCACGTCCAGGATCACCTGGCCGATGTCGATCGCGCCGATGCCGTCGACCATCGCCTGGTGGGTCTTGGTGATCACCGCCACACGGTTCTTGGACAGGCCCTCAACCAGGTAGATCTCCCACAGCGGGCGGGTGTGGTCGAGCTTCCGGGACATCAGCCGGGCCGCCAGGTCGTGCAGCTGGCCGTCGTTACCCGGCTTGGGCAGCGCCGAGCGACGCACATGGTAGGTGATGTCGAAATCCTGGTCGTCCACCCACACCGGGCGGACGAGCCCACCCGGAACCTGCATCACCCGCTGCCGGTAGCGCGGCACGAAGCCCAGGCGGCGGTCGATCAGCGCCAGCACGTTGTCGTAGTCGAACCCGGTGCGCGGCCGCCGGAACACCGCGCGTCGTGTAGTCCTCCAGGTAGAGGAAGGAGGCGTCGACTGCGGAGAGACGATCGGACATGACCGCGATCCTGGCACACAACCGGCCCGATCCCGAGGGGTTCCAGTCGAGGTGGGCGCGGCAGCACATGTGACACTTGGAACCGTGACCAGCGAAGTTTCCCCGAAAGATCGATTCGTCACCGTATACGGCCGAAAGCCGGTGTTGGAGGCGTTGGCGGACTACGACCTGCGCGTGGACAAGGTGATCCTCGCCGAGGGGCTGCGCGGGCCGATCATCGAGGAGATCAAGGACGCCGCCGCCGACCGCGCGGTGAAGATCCAGCGGGCGAGCGCGCACCGGGTGAAGGTGCTGGCCGGGAACGGCCGGCACGACCAGGGCGTGGTGGCCGACGTGGTGGCGCGGAAGATGCGGCCGCTCTCGGACGCGCTCGCCGAGCCTGCCCACGCGCCGCAAACCATTCTGCTGCTCGACGGCCTGACGACACCGGCGAATGTCGGGATGATCCTGCGCACCGCGACCGCGGCCGGGATCGACGGAATCGTGGTGCCGCACCGCGGGGTCGCCAGCCTCGATCCGCTGGTCATCAAGGCGTCGGCCGGCGTAGCGTTCCACGCTCCGGTGCTGCGGACCAGGACGGCCGGCGAGGCAGCGGAAATGCTGAGCGAGGCGGGTTATCCGCTGTTCGCGCTGGAGGCGTCCGCAGCGGAGAGCATCTTCGACGCCGACTTCGGGTCGCGCGCGGTGTTCGTGCTGGGCAGCGAAACCGCCGGGCTTTCGGAGGACGTACAGACCCGCATCGCGCAGCCGCTGGCCATTCCGATGGCTGGAGGCGTGGAATCGCTCAACGTCGCCAGCGCCGCGGCGGTGCTGTGTTTCGAACTGCTCCGGCGCAAGCTGACTTCATGAGTCGCGGGTGGTAATGGTCGTCATCGCGCCGGCCATTACCACCCGCATTGACGCGCAATGGGGATGCAGAAATGGGAAGGGGCCCCTTCTTCCGGAA